>CAWDRU010000002.1:2762500-7921682 GCA_963804815.1 Blastocatellia bacterium
GTATGCTTCCTGCCCTGTGGACGGCAGATCGAACAGGCAGGATTAAGGGATTTCATCCGTCTATATTGTTGGCCTTTCAGATAAATAAACAGGAGTTGCGCAATGGCGACAAAAGCCCTCACCGCTGTTGCCCCGCGCGCAAGTCGCAATCACGTGTCTGCGAGTAAGGCCCCCGCACACGGAAGCGACTGGCGAGAAATCTTAATCAAACAAGAGGCTCAAGCCATCTGGCAAAAGCTCTTATGGCTAGTCCGCTCATCCATTCGAGAAGATCCTGATAAACACGACTCGATTACGCAGGATATCTTTCTATTTCTCATGTCGACGGACAGATTTAGCCTGTACATTGAACGAGGTTTTTCTGATGAGGAGATAAAACTCGATATTATTTCACTCCTCACCAGTTGAATTGAATAGAAGAAGTATTTCAGGAATCCATAGTCAGGTCAGTGTGAATCGGTCGAGTCCTGTCCCTATGCCTTGCGCTGGGGGTTGAAATCCCTGTGCGTCAACTGACGAATTCGCTTCTCTGCGCATCCATCCCGGTCATCTCACTCGCAGATCCGCCGCCAAAATCGGAGAGTTGAAGCAACAGGTTCTGGCGATTGGATGCATAGGCGAGGCCGTCGTTGACGGTTATGATTCCTTTGCGAATCATCTGCTCGATCTCCAGATCAAACACCTGCATTCCATCCAGATTTCCGTCACGCATGGCATCATAAAGAGACTTCCCTTCTCGCTCGCCTTTTTCGATGTAATCGCGAGTTCTGGCTGTGGACTTTAAAATCTCGATGGCAGCGACGCGTCCTTTTCCGTCCGCTTTGGGAATGAGCCTCTGCGAGGCTATAAACCGGAAAGCTCCGGCGAGTCGCATTCTGATAATATGTTCCTGGCTCTTTGGAAAAAGTCCAATCAGTCGCTCAACCGTTTTGACAGCATCTGTAGTGTGAAGCGTCGAAAGCACGAGGTGGCCCGTCTCCGAGGCTTCGAGCGCGACTTCGCACGTTTCAAGGTCACGAATCTCGCCGACGAGTATCACCTTTGGAGCCTGGCGCAATGCCGCCCTTAGAGCGTATGCGAAAGTAGATGTATCCGAATAAAGCTCTCGCTGATGCACCGTGGAATTCTTGTGGCGATGCATGAACTCAATCGGGTCTTCGATTGTGACGATATGGTAGTACTTTGTCGCATTGATCAAATCTATTATTGCTGCGAGCGTCGATGACTTGCCCGAACCCGTCGGCCCCGTAACAAGCACTATGCCGTTCTTCAATTCGGCAACCTCTTTCAGCACTATAGGCACGCCGAGTTGCTCGAAAGTAGGAACTTCATTAGGCACAACTCGCATGACTATGGCAATCGTGCCGCGCTGCTTGAATATATTGACACGGAACCGGGAAAGCCCCGTAAGGCTGAATGAAAGGTCAGCCGAGCCGTTTTTTTCAAGCGATTCCTCTGCGAACTTATTGCTTCCCATCAGCGCCTTTGATATGCCGGTCGTGTGCGCAGGCGTCAGCACTTCCATACCGGGTATGTTCACAGGTGTCAACTTGCCGATCAATTCCACCTGCGGCGGGCGTCCGGGTGAAAATATCAGATCAGATATTTTGTCCGAAACTGCGAGCATTTGCTGAACAACTTGTGAAAAATTGATGGTAGCCATTGGAAAGAGTTTCCTTGGATCACTTTTATCGATAGTGGGTCGAATCAACACAGAAGGGGCATGACACAAAAGTGCAGCACAGAATTGAGGAGATTTGATCGATTCGGTTAGGGGCAAATCGCAGGGCGCTTTGGGCTCACTGGTTTAGTGTGTCAGCGCATACACCACGATATTAACTCCGAATTTCGTATTGTCAACAGTTGAAAATCTCTTATTCTTTGAATCGTAATTCCATTCGCATCCATAGTCCTTGTTGCTATAAAGCAATCCCGCGCGGCCCTTGATTTCAACAGCCTGCAGGTAATCATTAACCATGTCGTCTCCCCAGCCGTTCAATTCGTGCGAAGTGTTTGGCGGCCCATCCGGGAAATCGAAGAATGAGTTGTACAGCGCGTGGTTATTCTTAATGCGGTGAAGTTTATCGCGTCCTGTAAAGATAGCGTTGATCTCCTGCTCGAAAGTTTTCGCAAAGACCCCATCCACATCGTGATTACAATCATCAACGAACAGGAATCCTCCGTTGTGAATGTATCGCGCCAGATTTTCGCGTTCAGCCGGTGTAAACCTCACAACTTTATTCCCTGTCAGATAGGTGAATGGATATGCAAAAAGCTGCGGGCTATCAAGTGCGACCACCTTTTCACAGGGATCAACTTTGATGGACGTGTATTCAACCAAAGAGTTAAGCAGGTTAGCGGGCATCTTCGGATCAGCATCCCAGTTGCCCGACCCGTAGCGCACGCGGGCGAACACGAAATCCTGCTTGATGGCCGTAAGCGCGGCCCCATCCACGTTTTGCGCTATAGGAATCGCGAGCGCGGCGGCGCTGGCCGATTTTATAAATATTCTTCTATTCATTCGCCTCACCTGAGAACAATTCTGAAATGATGGCCGCGATTATAGCACATAGATCGACTCCAGACTTCAGTTGTTCTTCAATCGCTCAAAGATGTAAAAGACCTCGCCTTTCGTGACGCTGCCGAGATAACGCCATCTCTCTTTTATCACGCCGCCGCGCTTCAACCCGCGCAGCGCTTTCGTGCCGTTCTCGATTAATTGATCGACTTCGCTTGCAGCAGCAACGTGCAATTCGGGAACATAGTCCTCGCCCGTGTCTTTCACAAGATTGAGAATCGTCTGGCGATGGATGGCGATTCTATTTTTCGATCTGATGTAATCCCGCCTTGAGATTTCATTGTGGCTGATCTGAAATTCAAGCTCGTCTTCTTCGTGCCGCATCAAATCGAGAAACGATTTCACCTCAGGGCCATGCCCGTTCGATTGAACGCCGCTTGCAGAAAAACAGAGCGCTAGTTCCGATAGAATCAACAGCCCTATATGAATGACAGTCCTTGCTCGCATCGAATCAACTATCAACTGTCCCTGATTTTGAATTGTAAAGATCACTGCTCTCAGCCAGAGTAAGCGGCATCCAGCAGTTCGACCGGATGAATCACGTCCACTTTCAGATCATCCAGCAGCGCGCCTGCTCCAATCTGCATGATACATCCGGGGTTCGCAGTTGCAACCGTATCGGCTCCACTCTCTCGAATGTTTTCGATTTTGTCTCGTAATATGTCGGCGCTCAGGTCCGGATGTTGAAGATTATATATGCCCGCTCCGCCGCAGCAGCTTTCAAATCCTTTTAACGGCACAAGCTCAAGGCCGGGAATCTTTTGCAAAACATCGATTGGAGCCTGGATGATTCGCTGCGCGTGCATTAAATGACACGGCGCATCGTAGACCACGCGCCGATTTACGGCGTGCAGGGGTTGCGCAATGCCAATCTCAACCAGAAACTCGGATACATCTCTTACTTTCGCGCTGAACTGGCGCGCGCGCTCTGCGAATCCTTTGTCATCAGCGAGCAGTGCTTCATATTCTTTCATCGCTGCGCTGCACCCCGCAGCGTTCACGATAATGCGATCACAACCGCTCTCAAGAAAGGCTTCTATGTTTTTCCTTGCGAGTCGTTTTGCAGGTTCAAGCTGCCCAGCATGAACGTGCAGCGCGCCACAGCACATCTGTCCCGCCGCTTCCGCAATCTCGCAGCCGTTGCGCGCCAGAACGCGCTCGATCGCTCGATTCGTTTCGCTGAATAATCCTTCCATCACGCAGCCGCGCAAGGTGGCAACGCGCATCGGGTTTTTCGCTTCCGGCACTTCCGAATCTTTTTCTATACCGCCGCGCGCACGTCGTCCGGCAAGCGACGAACGCGTTGAAAGCAATAGCGCAAGCGCAAGCCGAAATCGCCCGCCGACAAGCTTTGTTTCAAATGCCAGTTGCGCAAGCCCGCTATCCCTCAGCCATCTGGTTGCTGTCATCCCCGCGCGTAACAGCCGTGGCCGCGTGAAAATCTGATTCAGAACGAAGCGCAGGATGTATTCAGCGACCGACCCTTGCTGCAATTTAGCTTTAGAGACTTCGGCACGCGCCGATTCGAGCAACTGTCCATAAGGCACGCTCGAAGGGCAGGCAGTCTCGCAGGCGCGGCAGCCCAGACACAGATCGATATGCGTGATGAAAGAATTGCCAACGCTCATCCTTCCCTCTACGACCCCGCGCATCAGGTAGATGCGGCCTCGCGGCGAGTCGTTCTCGTTGCCCAACTGGCGATAGGTCGGACACGAGGGCAGGCATAACCCACAATGAACGCAGGTAAGCAGCTTGTCGTTATTTGCTTCGAGAAGCGATGCAAGTTTGTCAGTCTGTTCTGCCGTC
Source organism: Blastocatellia bacterium (assembly GCA_963804815.1). Classification (GTDB taxonomy): domain Bacteria; phylum Acidobacteriota; class Blastocatellia; order UBA7656; family UBA7656; genus DATEKX01. The sequence continues at coordinate 2,766,885 of CAWDRU010000002.1, forward strand.
GTAGTCATTGATTTGAATTCAGATTCCCGCAACAAAGCGACCGGGGTTCAATAGAGTTTCAGGGTCGAATTTCGCCTTGATTGACTGCATCAAACTCGTTGTTGCTCCAACTTCTCCCCACGCATCGACCTGTTGCTTCACAACTTTTGGCGCGCGCTCTATAAAGAGAGTGCCGCCCATAGATATGGCATCGGCGCGCAGCCGTTTAATAGTTTCAATCGCTGATTCACCGTCTCCATCAATTGCCATTCTGATTATGCCGACACCCAGATCAGCAGCGGAAATGCACTGGCAGGTTGCAAGTGACCTTTCAAAAGCCTCAGATGCAATCGAGACGAGAACGCTTATTCTGACTGCATTCGCGGCACGCGCGTCAATATCTGCCACAGTCTTCCACAACACTTCGCTCTCGGCTTCGGTCATCACTACAGATTGATAATCGCTCCCAACCGAGCGTTCAACCCAATCCAATTGATGTCTGACAGCCGCTTCGCTTTCGATGAAACGCAGAAGCAGAGCATCATCACCAAACTGTTTTGTAAACAATCGTCTGGTGAGAAATATTGATGACGGCATCATTTCAGATGCAAGAACGCGCTTTGCAAATTCGATCAGCGACTTTTGATTCTTTCCTGTGACAACCACTGTGGCAAAACTTTCCGGCAGCGGACGCAGCTTGAGCGTCACCTCCGTAATCACAGCAAGCGTCCCGAAGCTCCCGACATAGAGCTTGTTCATATCATATCCCGCGACATTCTTGACGACTCGCCCGCCCGATTTGCTTTCGGTTCCATCAGCGTGCGCAAGCTTCAAGCCGATGACGTAATCTCTGGGAGTGCCGAATCCGAGCCTGAGCGCGCCGCTTGAATTACAGGCCGCAATCGCGCCGAGCGATGCAGTAGTCGAACCAGATGGATCGAGCGGAAGCCATTGTCGCTCGCGCGCTGTAACCCGGTTGAACTCATGCAGGCTGAGTCCTGCCCCTACGGTCGCAGTCAAATCGGGCGGACTGTAGTCGATGACGCGGTTGATTCGTTCGAGGCTCAATACAACATCTGCGCGCTTGAGCCGGTTGCCGCATTCGAGCCACGACATAAGCCCCGCAGGTATGACGGCTGCGTCGAGGTCGGCGCAAATTCGCAGGCACCTCGCCACTTCTTCAGATGAGCCGGGCCTGACTAAAATCGACGGAGCGAATCCATCTATTTGAAGCGCGGGTTCTGTCGTAACGTACTCAGTGCCGACTACCGATTCGATCAATCCTGCCAGTTCAGTTTGTTGTTTGCTCATCACAAGATTACAAAAGACTACTCGCTCAAAAGGCAGATACAAGGTCTGGGTTTGTCTGCCGGTGGCGCAGCTTCAATATTATTCTCGATCATATCCGCAAAGAAACCATTGAACTGCTCGGAGAAATCTGCCAGATCGAGCGACATATAAAACGACGGCAGCAGTTGAATCTTCTCCATGACACGCTTATGCATACCGCGCCCGCCGCGCGTGTTGCCGCGTTCATAATGATGCAGGCCAACGGCAGCCTGAATCAGCATTTGATAAAAGAGCTTTGTGTCACCCGCAGAACGCAGCCATATCTCTTCCCATATTTCGTGCGCTTCAAAGTATCGCCGCGCGTTGAAATGCTCTATGCCTTCGATGTATTCGCGGGGATAGATTCGCTCGTGCTCTTCATCAAACAAAAGTTGCTTTGTATCTTCGCCTGTCATCTGAAATATTAAACAATCAGCTATTGCTCATTGTGTGCGGATTGAGCAATTTGTGGCGGAAATCTTCCATGCCAAATCCGCAGTATCGGCAGGTCTTGGTCGCAGGAATTACTTTGCCCGGATTGCACAACCCCAAAGGGTTGAAAACGTCGCGCACGGCGAGCATTTGATCAAGGTCGTTTTCGGAAAATATCAATCGCATCGATTCGATTTTATCCATGCCAACGCCGTGCTCGCCCGTGATCGAGCCGCCAACGCTTACGCACAACTGCATTATCTCTTTTGACGCCGACTCTACGCGACGGCGCTGATCCGCGTCTCGCCCATCGAAACTGATGTTCGGATGAAGATTGCCGTCGCCCGCGTGAAAGACGTTCGCAACCGTCAGATTATATCGCTCTGCTATTCGATAGATCTCGTCGAGCACTTCGGGCAAACGCGAGCGCGGAATCACGGCATCCTGCACCATCAAATCCGCTTTGATTCGCCCCATCGCTCCGAAGGCCCGCTTGCGAGCGCCCCAGAGCTTAGTGCGTTCGGCTTCATCCTTTGCCACACGCACGGCGCGCGCATTGTTTCGCAGACAGATCTCGACTGCGCGCGTTGCGGTGTCTTCAAGTCCGGCTGCCAGTCCGTCAACTTCGATTATGAGCAGCGCAGCAACATCTGTCGGAAAACCGCCTGCGAATATCGAATCCTCTATCGCCCGAATGGTGGCGCGATCAATCATCTCAAGCGCCGCAGGCAGAATTCCTCCGGCGATGATTTCACTGACGCTGCGGCTGGCATCAGTCACAGTCATAAATTCCGCGAGCAGGGTTTTGACCGATTGAGGCAGCCGGGTGAGCCTGAGCGTCGCGGCAGTCGCAATGCCGAACGTTCCCTCAGAGCCTACGAACACACCCAGCAGATCATAACCGGGCCGATCAACGCCGCCGCCGCCCAGCGTAACTATTTCGCCCGACGGCAAGACGACTTCGACCGCGAGCACGTGATTGGTAGTCATGCCGTACTTGAGGCAATGCGGGCCGCCTGAGTTTTCAGCCACATTGCCTCCGATGGTGCAGGCCATCTGGCTCGAAGGATCGGGCGCGTAATGATATCCGCGCGGCGAAGTCGCCTGCGACAGATGTACGTTTATGACTCCCGTTTGAACGACAGCGAGGTGATTTTCATAATCGAGCTTCAGTATGCGATTCAGCCGCGCAAGCTCGATGATGACCGAGCCTGACATCGAAAGCGAGCCGCCGGAAAGTCCTGTGCCCGCGCCGCGCGGCGTGAAAGGTATCTGCTCGCGGGCGAGTATGCGCACGGCGGCTGCGACTTCATCGGCGTTGCCGGGAATGATTACGGCAGATGGCGGTAGCTTATGAAGAGTCAGGGCGTCGGTCTCGTAAACCAGAAGCTCGTCGCGCTCAGTCAGAACATTTCTATCGCCGAGCGCGGCCTTGAGTCTTTCCACGACCGGCTTTGGCAGAGTGCGAGTTTGTTCTGAAGAAATTGGCCCCATCAGTGTAAGTGCGATGGCGCATGAAGCGCTTCGCGCGGCGCGGGCTTGTTCCTGCCCGAATCGCGCCACGCGCGATGACTGTCATTCCGGGCAGGGACACCCTGCCCCTACAATCCTGTATTTAATACTTCGGCACGCCTGGGTCTACGTCGTCAGACCATCGCAGTATGCCGCCGACCAGATTCTTTACTTTGCGATAACCCGCCTGCTTCAGAAAATCAACGGCCATACCGCTTCGGGCTCCGCTCTTGCAGTGAACTATGATCTCATCTGCGCTCGACAATTCGTGCAAACGCTCAGGCAGAGTCGCGCGCGGAATAAGCTGAGACCCGGGTATTCGAGCTATCGCGTATTCTTCAGGTTCGCGCACATCGATCAGTTTGAACTGGTCGCCGCTATCCATCCGGGCTTTCAACTCAAGCGGCGTTATCTCGAATTCCGAACCGAGCTTTACATCCGCATGTGGCGTCACTCCGCAAAACTCCTGATAATCGATCAACTCGTGAATAGTCGGATTGTCGCCGCAGATGGGGCAATCGGGATTCTTGCGCAGTTTCAATTCGCGAAACTTCATTTTCAGCGCATCGAATAAAAGCAATCTACCGATGAGCGATTCGCCTTTGCCCAGTATCAGCTTCACAGTTTCGATAGCCTGAATCACGCCGATCACGCCCGGCAGCACGCCCAGCACTCCGCCTTCCGCGCAACTGGGAACCAGTCCCGGCGGCGGCGGCTCAGGATACAGGCAGCGATAGCAGGGGCCTTCTTTCGCATAGAAGACTGACGCCTGCCCCTCAAAGCGAAAGATTGATCCGTAGGCGTTCGGCTTGCCCAGCAGCACGCAGGCATCGTTGACGAGATAGCGCGTAGGGAAATTGTCCGTGCCGTCGGCGATGATGTCGTAATCGCGGAACAGTTCCAGAGCGTTCTCTGATGTCAGCGCGGTTTCGTAAGTATCAACCTGCACGTAAGGATTGATCTCCGCGATGCGCTCTTTCGCAGAATCGAGTTTCAGTCGGCCAACGTTCGCCGTCGAATGAATGATCTGCCTTTGCAGGTTGGTAAAATCAACAACATCGAAATCAACTATGCCCAATCGGCCAACGCCCGCTGCTGCCAGATACAGTGCGAGCGGCGAACCCAGCCCGCCCGCGCCTATGCATAACACTTTCGCCGCTTTCAGTTTCTTCTGCCCTTCGAGCGCGACTTCGGGCATTATCAGGTGGCGGCTGTAACGAAGTATTTCGTCACGATCCAATTCAACTTCGCGCGCCGCGTCTTCTTCAATAAGGGTCGAGCCGCCTGCGATTGACGGCACAATGCTTAAGACATCGCTGTCTCTGATCGGCGTCGCGTTTTTTTCCATGTAGCGAATGTCTTCGTCGTTGACATAGATGTTTACGAAATGACGAAGCTGCCCTTCGTCGTTATATAGGTGCTTCTTCAAATCGGGATGCTTTTCGACCAACGCCTGAAGCGCATCGCCGACCGTAGTGCTCTCAACCGATATGGTATCGTTGCCGCCCGTGAAGCTTCTGAGAGCAGTAGGTATTAAAATGTTGACAGCCATTTGGCACTCCCTCCGTGCTGATTCAATACTCGCCTATCAATTGATTGTAGTGTTGAGGATGGAAAAAGCAACCTGCCAGGGGTCTTCCCTGCTAAGAGTCTTTGATGATTACCTGTTCCGGCTCGAACTTTTCATAATCGGGCTTGATGAAGGAGTTCAGCTGTCCGGCCTTTCCCTTCTCTATCGCAACGATCATATAGGACTGGTTGGCGAAACAGGAATGATCGAGATCATACCCGGAAGGCTCGGCTGGGTGATCCGGGTGCGAGTGATAATAGCCGATGATTTGAAGACCGTTTTTGTCTGCGTAAGCGTCGGCGCGTTTGTACTGGTCGGCTGTGATCCAGTAGCGATTCGCATGAGACTCGCGCTTCGCCGTGGTTGCGTAATGATGATTGGCAGCGGGCACGGTTTCGCCGAGCGTTTCGGTCTGACTGATCGAAGCGTCCCATTCGTTATCAGCCGGGTAAACTTCGCGCAGAACATTGACGCCGTTCTCAAAGACACCAAGCAGAAATCCGCAGCACTCGTGCGGGTAAGTCTGCTCGCCATGTTGATTTATCTTTTCGATATGCTCCTGATCCAGCTTGATTGCCAACTGAAATTTCCTCTGAGAAGTTAGTCCTGCTCTACAAATATAAACTACGCGCCGGAAGCGGCCCGTCGCTTCTGCTTCACCTTTTGTATATACTCAGCCGCATCAGGCGTTTTGCATCCTGTTTCGCCATGATCTACGGTGACCACACCGATCTTCTTCGCAACAGCTAATGCCTTCTTTTCCAGCCCCGGACTGCGAATGCCGACAGCGATCAAAGCGCCGTTCATCGCATAACGCACGCGATTTTTACCTGTGTGAATTTTGCTCTCAATCAATGACAGGTAGTCATCAAAATAATCGTCAGCCAGTTCATTGTCGTTTATCGCAATGAAAGAAAGCAGTTGCCAGCCTGTCGCAGAAATCCATTCCTGCCCGGATTTCGTCCACTTCTCCATCTTCTTGCGGGCGAGAGGAGTTGCGCTGACGAGTCTGGCTAAAGCGTCTGTGAGGACGTAGGCATTCAGGTCTTTCACCCAGGCTTCGAGCAGTTTGTCATTGATCTGCTTCGGATCAGCGATCATCGTGGCCAGAACGCGCGCATCATGATTGCCCGTGGCCCAGAGTTGTTCGGCCAGTTTGTGATCTACTTTGATCTTCTTGGTTAACTTGCCAAGGCTGGCGTAGCTGACGCCAAACATATCCCCTTTGACGCCGTGACGTTTGTAAGTTTTGCGGGTTTGTTCGCTGCCGAGCGATTTAAGCTCAGCGAGTGTTTCATCAATGGTCATTGTGGCAATCTCTCTTTCATCATCAGACAGTAAACTTAGGTTTCATCCCAGAATCGCTCGCTCAGGTACTTGTCGCCGCCATCAGGGAAGACCGTCACGATCACGCCTGACTGAATACTGCGCGCGACTTTGAGCGCGCAGGCGAGCGCCGCGCCCGCAGATACGCCCGCAAGCAAGCCTTCCTGTTTTCCAAGCTTTCGAGCGTAATCGTGCGCCGATTCGGTGCTGATCTCGTAACTCTCATCGGCTATTGTCGTATCGTATATGCCGGGAACAATTGCCGTCGCCATGTGCTTCAATCCTTCAAGCCCGTGAAAGGGCGAGTCGGGTTGAAACGATATGCATTTGATCTCAGGATTCAGTTCTTTGAGCCTTCGGCTCGTCCCGACGAAAGTTCCGCTCGTGCCAAGGCCCGCGATGAAATGAGTAACGCGCCCCGAGGTCTGCTCAAAGATTTCAAGCGCGGTTGTCTCGTAGTGCGCTCTCCAGTTGGCCGGATTGTTGTACTGATCTGAATAAAAATACAGGTCGGGATTTTCAGCAAATAACCGTCGCGCTTCGCGAATCGCGCCGTCCGAGCCTTCGAGCGGGCTGGTCAGCACAAGCTCTGCGCCGTAACTTCTGAGAATCCGTTTGCGCTCTTCGCTGGCGTTCTGCGGCAGCGCAAGCTTTACCCGATAGCCGCGCGCCGCGCCTATCCACGCATAAGCGATGCCTGTGTTGCCCGATGTCGCGTCCAGTATGATTTTGTCAGGCGTAAGCATCCCCGCGCGCTCGCCTTCCAGAATCATGTTGAGCGCAGGCCGATCTTTGACAGAGCCGCCCGGATTGAACCACTCGGCTTTCGCGTAAATCTCGACACCGCTCGTTTGAGCCGTCAGGTTGCGCAGCCTGAGCAGCGGGGTGTTGCCGACAAGTTGCCACGCTTCTATGGGCGCGCTCATGCGTCGCGAAACAGCTTCTTTTATTTTAATGCTGCTTGCTTCCATCTTCAGAATTCGAGAATAACATTCGCCCTGATGAAACTCAAATTTTACACCTGCATTGTAAAACCGGCGCTACACTGTACACGACGCCTCTGTGTGACTTAGAATGCCAGACCATAATCAAAGGATCTTCAATTTATGCGCATATTTGCCATTTCAGATTTACATACGGACTTCAGGGAGAACTGGCAGCTGGTAGAACAACTCTCAAAATCGCTGTACCAGAATGATGTGCTGATAGTCGCCGGAGACATTGCCGACACCAATGAAATAATAAAGCGCACTTTGTCGCTACTTCGATCAAGGTTCAAAATGGTGTTTTACACGCCGGGAAATCACGAATTGTGGGTCAGAAATAGAACTGAGGGATTCGATTCCATAGATAAGCTAAACAGCATCCTGTCGCTTTGCGAGAGCCTTGACGTACGGACCAGACCCACTCTGGCAGGTAAAATCTGGATAGTGCCTCTTTTTTCCTGGTACGATCTGGAATTCGATTCCGACGATACCGACGATCACAGTGAAAGCGACGATCAGATTCAAGGCTGGGCCGATTTTCATTTTTGCAAATGGCCACAAGGGATTCAGCAATTATCCGAATATTTTATGAATCTGAATCTGCCAAATATAAAACCCTACGACAGGCCCATAATTTCGTTTTCGCATTTTCTGCCGCGAATAGAACTATTACCAGCTAAAGAAAATCTGCTTTTCAAAGGACTCCCAAAAGTAGCCGGGAGCCGATTGCTTGAAAAGCAAATCAGAGAACTGCAATCAGTAACCCACGTCTTCGGTCACAGCCACATAAATCTGGATTGTGTGATTGATGGGATACGATACCTGCAAAACGCTCTTCGTTATCCCAGAGAGCGATCTGACGGCGGACTGTCGTTGAAAGAGATTCAGGATTTCAACACCGCACTGTGAGTCCTTTCAAGACACCGCTGTATCAATCCATGCATCGAACCCGAAATCCCGCCGCTCAACGCGATTGCTGCGAAATACAATCTTTGCTGCCAATTCAATCCTGTGATGCTTCAAGGACGAGGTTTCACCAGCAGGTCAGACTCTTTTTAATCAATTCGCTATCGGCATAGATATTGCACTTTCAAACCGGGAAATCCAATCGAAGGAGAATGCAATATGTCATATAGAGATAGAAGCTATGACGTGAAGCGAGGCGAAGAGGAGTTTGATGAGCCGCGCTTCAGGTCATCTGGCCGCCGAAATGAGCGCGGTTACGGCGAAGACTATCGAGGCTATTCAAGAGGCTACAACCTGAGCCGCGAGCCTGACTCGCGCGCAGAGCAGGATGAAGGCTACAGGAGCCGGGACGCGCGCAACGACGAAAATTACGGGCGCGGAAATTCCCCGCTGGGCGGATATTCGCCGCTAAATCGATGGGCATCATCTGAGGCCGAACGCTGGGAAACCAACAGAGGGGAAACCAACAGAGGGGAAACCAACAGAGGCTTCTACAATTCGGGGCCACGGAGGTCGCACCTGCGTTGCCGCGACATTATGACGCGCAACGTTACCACTTGCCGCAGTGATGCCTCCGTTACACAAGTCGCGCAGATAATGCGAGATGAGGACATCGGCGCTGTGCCGGTCATTGGCAATGACGGGAAGCTCGAAGGAATCATCACCGACCGCGACATCATCGTTTCAGGATTGAACTCTGACAAAAACGATGCAGAGCTTCGAGCCGAAGACTGCATGTCAACCGATCTGTTCACCGCCAATCAGAACGACAGGATTGTTGATGTGATCAACGAGATGGGCGATCACAAAGTCCGCAGAGTTCCGGTTGTTGACAGCCGCGACAGGCTGGTCGGCATCGTGTCAATGGCCGATATAGCCATCGAGACTAATAAGGACATGGAGCTTGCCGCAGCGCTCAAAGACGTTAGCCAGCCGTCTTCCTGGCTTGGCCGTCTGGCTGGCCTGTTCAGCTGGTAGCTCGCGCTGAGAGATACACTCCAGCAATAGTTTATTAACTTATTATCTCAGAAGGGGGTAGAAGATGAGCAGAAGCAAAGAAGGTATGGATAAGGAGAAAAACGCGGCGACTTCGCGTCAGGCCGACGAGTCATCCGGATCGGATTATCTGGATAAACGTCTCGGCGCGAAGGGGCAGACCGATTATACGGCTGGCCGCGAAAGCTGGCGCGAGTTTCCGAAACGGTCAACCTCGCTAAGAGCAAGAACCGACACGGACACAGAGTCGCGCGACCTCTACGATTCGTCATCTCGCAGAGATTATGAAACCCGCAGCGGAACGCGAAATGTTAATCGTTATGAAAGCCCCTATCAGGTACGAAACGAATCGAGAGGCTCTTACCCGGATTACCCGCGAGGCGCTGGCCGTTTTGGCCGTTACGACCGCGCAAATCAGGCCGAGTCGCAGGAATACGGTCGCAATCAGGAATACGGTCGCCACACTTATGATGACCTGCGATATGGTCGCGCCGATCACGAAGACTTTCCTCGCTCGCAAGGTCGTTACAGAGCAGACGAGCGCGGCTATGATTATGAGCGCAACGACTACAGGCAGGAGCGCAATCCGTACGATGAGCCTTACAGCCGTCAATCCGTGAACGACCGTTATGATTATCAGGACTTCGACGCGCGCGACACGCAACGCGACTGGCGCGGGCGCGAGGCCAATTACCTGAGATGCAGCGATATCATGACGAAGGATGTCACTATCTGCTCGCCGCAGACAGTTCTGAGAGAAGTTGCCGACAAGATGCAGGATGATAACGTCGGCTCAATTCCCGTGGTAGACGGCGGGCGACTGGTCGGAATAGTCACAGACCGTGACATCGTTTGCCGCGTCATAGCTGACGGCCACGACACTCGCACAACGCCTGTGAGCGCGGCGATGAGCGAAGACCTTGTGACCTGCACGCCGGATGAATCGGTGATTGACGCGATTCGCAAAATGGGCGAGCACCAGATTCGCCGCATTCCCGTATGCGATATCAATGGCCGTATTCGCGGCATCATTGCGATGGCAGACATCGCTCTTGAGGCAGAGCGCGACCGCGATCTCGCAGGCGCGCTTGAGCAAATATCGAAACCGACTCCGAATCGTTCGAGAAGAGTCTGAGCAAAGAGCAGATCCGAATTCTGCTGATAATTTCTGCACGCCGCAGGTCACAATAGACCTGCGGCGTGTTATTCTTCCTGTTGAGGTAAATGCGAATGGCTATAGACACTGAAAAATACAGAAAAAAACTTATCGAAGAGCGCGACAGGCTCAGTAAAAAGATAATGAAGGTGGACAGGGCCGAAATTGCTGAGCCAATTTCCGACGAGCTTGATATCACGTCATCAGATGCGCCTGTGGTTGATGAAGAGCTAGACATTCAAGCTGCACTCGTGAATATGAAGAGTGACCGACTTGAAAAGATCAACGCGGCGCTTCAAAGCATTGACGATGGAACATATGGAAAGTGTGAGGTATGCGGAAAGGAGATCGAGCCCGAACGACTCGATGCAGAACCGACCGCCACTACCTGCATAGAGCACTCGCGCGCGATGGATGCAAATTTCAAGGCTCCGCAAATGTAAGTGGCCTCAACGCTTCACCACCTTCGGTTTCGCCCGCAGCCTCTACTGGTTTATCATTGACGCTGTCAAAGGACAGTTCAATTCCGCAGGTCTGTTATGAGTACAAGGACTGAAGCAACAATCGAGGATCTCTATAACGTTCCGGAAAACGGCAAGGCCGAAATTGTGGATGGAGAATTGGTCCTGATGAGTCCAACAGGAGATTTACCCGGCAGCGCAGCTTTGGAAATTGTTGTCAGCCTGAGAGAGCATTCGCGCCGGACTGGTTTCGGACGCGCTTATGGTGACAGCGTAGGCTTCGTGGTCAATCTGCCTAACCGCAAATCCTTCAGTCCAGACGCCTGCCTGTACGTAGGCCCTCGCACGCAAGGGAAATTTCTTGAAGGCGCGCCCGTCTTTGCCGTTGAGGTAAGAAGCGAAGGCGATTATGGGCCTAAAGCAGAGCAGGCTATGGCGCGAAAACGGAGAGATTATTTCGCGGCAGGCACAAAAGTCGTCTGGGATGTCGATGTGCTCAAGGCAGAAATCATCAGAGTTTATCGCTTTGACGCGCCCGAAAGCCCGCAGGTCTTCGGGCGCGTCGAGAAGGCTGACGCAGAACCCGCTGTGCAGGGATGGACTATTGCGGTTGATGATATATTCCTGTGATTGATAAGCTGTAACACGAGAATACAGTGAAGTTTTTTTTCGGGGGAGCTTCGCTTTGACAGCGCGGCTGAGAGTCCTTACGAGGAGACCCCTTGAACCTGATACGGATAATGCCGTCGAAGGGAGAGTCTGAAGATAAGTCAAAAACAAGAGGCAATAGGTAAAAGCAGGCAGCCGTCGCAATTGGGCTTCCTGCATCTTTTCACCTTTGCCTTTTTCGTTTTACTTTTGGCTTTTCTCATTCTTTCCTCGGCAACGAGGTGAGAGATGAGCAACAAAAATAGTTCCGAAGAGCACACCGGCAGTCAATTTCAATTTCCAAACTCGCAGCGAGTATACGTCAAAGGAAGCCAGGCAGATCTCCGCGTGCCTATGCGCGAGATTCGTTTGAACATAACGCGCGGGATGGACGGCGCGGTTGAAGAGAATCCGCCCATCCGCGCTTACGATACGAGCGGGCCGTGGGGCGACCCCGAAATCAGGTGCAGCGTTCACGACGGCATTTCGAGCACACGTCGTGAATGGATAATCGCTCGCGGCGATGTCGTGGAGTACGAAGGGCGCAAAGTTCTGCCGCAGGATGACGGCTACCTGACCGAAGGCGCGAAAGAGTATGCCCGCGCGAAAGACAAAGGCCGATTCGATGAGTTTCCCGGTCTGCGCCGACAACCACTTCGAGCAAAATCAGGCCACGCCGTCACGCAGATGCACTACGCCAAACGCGGAATCATCACGCCCGAAATGGAATTTATCGCCATACGCGAAAACATGGGCCGTCAGGCAGCCTTCCAAGCCGCAAAAAACGGCGACCGCAGCGCGCTGAACTTTCAGCACGCGGGCGAATCTTTCGGCGCTCGGCTGCCTGAGTACGTCACACCTGAATTCGTGCGAGACGAAGTAGCGCGAGGCCGCGCAATCATACCTGCGAACATAAATCATCCCGAAGCTGAACCGATGATTATTGGCCGTAACTTCCTTGTGAAGATCAACGCCAACATAGGCAATTCGGCAGTCGCTTCTTCAATCGAAGAAGAGGTCGAGAAAATGCGGTGGTCGATCAAGTGGGGCGCAGACACTGTGATGGATCTGTCAACAGGCAAAAACATTCACGAAACGCGCGAGTGGATAATTCGCAACGCGCCCGTGCCGATTGGAACAGTGCCGATCTATCAGGCGCTCGAAAAAGTCGGGGGCAAAGCCGAAGAACTGACATGGGAAATCTATCGCGACACGCTGATCGAACAGGCCGAGCAGGGCGTCGATTACTTCACGATTCACGCGGGCGTCAGGCTCGCCTACATACCGATGACGGCGAAGCGCACAACAGGAATAGTCTCGCGCGGCGGCTCGATAATGGCGAAGTGGTGTCTGGCTCATCACGAAGAGAGTTTCCTCTACACACACTTCCGCGAGATATGCGAGATCATGCGCGCCTATGATGTTTCGTTCAGTCTGGGCGATGGATTGCGACCGGGTTCAATCGCTGATGCGAATGATGAATCGCAGTTTGCGGAACTCGATACGCTCGGCGAGTTGACTAAGATCGCCTGGGATGCCGACTGTCAGGTGATGATCGAAGGGCCGGGCCACGTCCCACTGCACCTGATCAAAGAGAACGTAGATCGTCAGCTCGAAGTATGCGGCGAAGCGCCGTTTTATACGCTTGGGCCGCTTGTGACCGACATCGCGCCCGGCTACGATCACATAACAAGCGCGATAGGCGCGGCGATGATCGGCTGGTTCGGCACGGCGATGCTTTGTTACGTGACTCCGAAAGAGCATCTGGGATTGCCCGACAGGCAGGACGTGAAAGACGGTGTGATTGCTTACAAAATCGCGGCCCACGCTGCTGATCTGGCGAAGGGCCACCCCGGCGCTCAGCTACAAGACAACGCTCTGTCAAAAGCGCGATTCGAGTTTCGATGGGAAGATCAGTTCAACCTCGCGCTCGACCCTGAGCTTGCGCGCGAATACCACGACGAAACCCTGCCGCAGGAAGGCGCGAAGGTGGCTCACTTCTGTTCGATGTGCGGCCCGCATTTCTGCTCGATGAAGATCACGCAGGAGGTGCGCGACTATGCCCGGCAGAAACAGGTTGACGAGTTAGTGGTGATTGAAACCGGCTTGCGCGAAAAGGCCGAAGAGTTCAAACAGGCGGGCGCGGAGATTTATACAAAGGCTTAAAGCAGATTCTGAATACTTGAAGGGGCGACCCCGAAAGGGCACCCCTTCAACGTGAGCAATTAATTCTTCCTCAACATCGCTTCGCGTTTTGCTTTGAACTCCGTGCCGGGCTTCCACTCAGGATATTTCTCCGTGTTCGCGACGCGATAGCCTACCGTAAACAGCAGGCGCAAATCTTCGACTGCGCCCGATAAATCCCAGTCGGGTTTTATCTCATCCGAAGGCTTGTGATAATCCTTCTCCGTATATTCGTCGCGCTTCTTTTGTCCATAGTCAGCGGGTTTGCCGATGAAAGTCACTCCATCGCTCGGGTCAAGCGCGGGCACGCCCTGCTTGGCAAAGTTGAAGTGGTCCGAGCGATAATAGAATCCTTTTTCGGGTTCAGGGTCAGGACGAAGCACTCGGCCCTTCTGTGTCGCTGCCTGCCGCAGAACGTCATCGAGCGTCGAATTGCCCAGTCCGATGACCGTCAAATCCTTTGTCGGCCCCCACTGGTTCAGTCCGTCCATATTGATTGCGGCGACGGTCTTATCGAGCGGGTAAATCGGATTCTCTGAATAATACTTAGAGCCGATCAAACCTTTCTCTTCCGCCGTTACCGAAAGGAAAAGAATCGAGCGGCGCGGCGGCTCAGGCAATGACTTAAACGCGCGAGCTATCTCTATCAACCCCGCGCAACCCGACGCATTATCGAGCGCGCCGTTATATATCTTATCGCCTTTCGCATCAGGCAGACCGATTCCGAGATGATCCCAGTGCGCAGTATAGATGACGTACTCGTCTTTAAGTTTGGGATCAGAGCCTTCGAGCAAGCCGACGATGTTGTGCGAATCGATCTGGCGAATCCTGCTCTCGATATTGAGCTTTGCGTGGGCTTTGAGCGCGACCGGTTTGAAGTCGCGGCGGATGGCGGCTTTCTTCATCGCGTCGAAATTCATGCCGAGCGAGCCAAACAATTCGCGCGTCTTTGTGTCCGTAATCCAGCCTTCGATATTCACGCGCGACATATTCTTGTCCTTCGATACCAGATCGAAGTTTTCGATTGTGAAGCTGCCTCTCGGAACCGCCCAGGGGTAGCCCGCAGGGCCAGTCTCGTGAACGACCAGTACGCCCGCCGCTCCCTTCTCTGCCGCAATCTCGAACTTGTAAGTCCATCGACCGTAGTAAGTCATCGCGCGGCCTTTGAACATCTTTTCGTCGAGCTTGGACGGATTTTTCGAGTCGGGCACGGGCGGGTCGTTGACGAACATGACCAGAACTTTGCCGCGCACATCCATGCCTTTGTAATCGTCCCAGCCGTACTCCGGCGCGACAACGCCGTAACCGACGAAGACCATGTCGGCATCAAAGCTTGTAGAGTCCATCACGCGAACCGTGCGCGCAACGAAGTCTTCGCCGAACTTGAGCTTCATGTCTTTGCCCGCAGCCTTGATATTCATCTCGGTGTCTTGAATGGTCGTTATGCCGACGACCGGCACTTTTTGAGTATAAGTCTTGTCCGTATTGCCGGGCGCGAGTCCAATCTGCTTGAACTGTTCAGTGATGTAAGCCACGGTCATCTCTTCGCCGCGAGTGCCCGGCCCGCGACCTTCGTATTCATCCGACGAAAGAGTCTTTATGTGCTGCATCACGCCGTCAGCTTTTACTACATCGAGCGCGGCTTGCGAGGGACCGCTCGCAGCGCTCATTTTGGCAGCGCGTTTTTGCGCCGCGCCGACAAAAGCAAGAGTCGAAATCAGGAGGACGGAACATAGCGAAAGAGCTAGTCGCTTCATCTGGTTGTTTCCCTTCTCTGGTAATAGTGGTGAAAGAGATTATAGCGCAGGCGGTCGGAATTGATGAAGCACAACGACAGAGTTGCATCTTCAACCGGATCGTTAACGCTCGGCGTGCTCGTCGCTCGATCAATATGAAATTTCAGGTTCACGGCACGCTGGTCCGAATCGCATTGAACAGAAACGGCAATGTCGCGACGCTCTGGCCTCGGTACTGAGGGCGGAATGCAAACATCACTACGCGCCCCTGGCCTCGACGGACTTCTACTATCGCGCCTTTGTTGGCCATTTTTTCTGCGCCCAGCAGCCAGCCCGATAACAACAAATCTTTCTCATCAGAAAAGCGCGCGACTATGTGAGCATCCTCGCCTGTCGTTTCAAACGCAATCGCATCTTCGACCCAGGCGATGCTCTCATCCTTAGTTGATTCAAGAGTCGGCGCGTCTTTAGTCAATGGATTCTTCGTGTCGAACTTAATTTTGAGAATCGAACCGGGGCAATAGAAATCTTTTGCGGGCACGCCTTCGAGCGCGTTTTTGACGGGCACGCCGAGTTGCTGAATGGCGAAATTGGATGCCTCGTTGAGCGTGATGATCGTTCCGCCTTCTTCGACAAACTTTCTGAGCGCGTCAACGCCGCTCGCGCCCATACCGCCTGAGATATCTGCCGGGAAGCGTTCTTTCGGCAAGCCGTTTAGTATCTGCTGCGCGCCTTGAGCAGGGATGACTATGCAATCGAACTTTGCCCGCAGGTTGCCTGCGCGAATCTCTGCATCTCTCAGAGATTCGTATTTCATATCGAGCATGGAGTATTTCAGACTGCTTTTGTATTTATCGAATACCCAGCGCGTCCAGCCTTCATCCATTGAAGCGGCGTAGCTTTTGTAAAGACCAACGCGAGGCTTCGGCAAAGACCTATCGCCCGGACCCCCTCCAGGGCCTACGCTTTGTTGTTCCGGCACCTTGAAAGGTTTATCAATCCAGACTCCGCTGACTCCCATCAACAAAGGCAAGGTGTGAGCCGTCACATCATAAGGGCGGCGCGGGGGGCCGCCCGGATATTCGCGCAGATCAGGATACTGTTGCCGCTCAAGCAATGTTTTTGCGAACGCGCCGTAGGGTTGCGCCATCAAAATGATCTTCGTGCCTGCCGAGTATCGCTTGCCGTCCGCTACAAACATGGAATTTGCAAATATTATTTCAACATCGCCCCGACGCAATATCGACAGAAGCCGGGTCAACCCGTCACTCATCCAGAAATTGCCTCCTGGTTGATATGGAATCAGGAAGGCGAACGGCTCGCCGGGTTTGCGCTCGCGCACTGCATCTTTGCTAATCTGATAAAAATCCCTGAGCCATCGCTCGCGATAGCGCGCGGCGTTTCGCAATAGAGCGAGCGCGCCTGACTTCATGTAATCGACTATATTGGCAAGCTTCCAATCGCCGCCCTGCCATACGAGCGGAAAATTCCAGCTTCGCACTTTGGGATTGACGCCTATCTGCGGCGTCAGGCGCTCGAACGGTACGGTGGTCGGTGATGCAATTCGCGCAGATGCCGTCTCGCTCAGTATGCGAATGCCTCCGTGATAATGCTGGTAAGCGCGACCCGGAGTCCACGCATCATAAACGCCGTTGATGACCACGCCCGCTTTGCCTTCAGCCGCCAGTTCCCATGCCATCGAACTGCCCATGAAATTCACCCCGGCCTGAATCAGCGGCGGCACGTTCGGCTCCCACGGTTCCGTGTAAGGCGGGATGAAGAACCGCGAACCCGTTTCGCCCTGCTGGTGAATGTCGTGGACTATCTGCGGTCGCCAGACGTTGTGAATCTTAGCAACCGTCATCTGCGTTTCGACCTGCGTAAAAGCGTACCAGTCGCGATTGTTGTCGTGGCCCGTGTAGTGATGATAAAGCTCTGGCGGGCTTGTGCCTTCGGCTGGCGTGCCGAGCGACTTGTCGTACCAGTTCTTCACAATGTCCACGCCATCGGGGTTGAGCGACGGCACAAGCAGCACTATGCACCGATCCAGTATCTCGCGCGTTTCAGGCGAATCGTCCGATGCAAGATGATATGCGATGTTCATCGAGACGAGATTGCCGCCGACCTCCGTCGAGTGAATGCCGCAGGTGATTAAAACAATCGTGCGGCCTTCTGCGATCAGTTTTTCAGCCTCCGCGTCGTTGCTGTTTATGATGCGCGGGTCTGCGAGCTTGCGTTGAATCTCTTTGAAGTAATCGAGTCGAGCGAGGTTTGCGGGCGACGATATTGTGGCGACCAGAAACGGGCGACCGAGTGTTGTTTTGCCGAGGTCTTCAACGACTACGCGATTGCTTGCGCGGTCAAGTCGCGTGAAGTATTCAGCAATCTTCTGCCACGAAGCGAGCTTTCGGTCATCGCCCGGCGTAAAACCCAGCACATTAATCGGCGCAGGAATATTGAGGGCTGGCGCTTGCTTTGCCTGTTGCCCGCTTTTGTTTGTCTGCGCAAACGAACCGGCGGCAAGGGCGGCGATAATGAATGCCGATAAGGTGAATTTACCGTAACCTGAGAAATGTTTAGTGAGGGGCATAGCAATTCTCCAGTCGTGTTCGCGCGCTCAATCGGATACGCGGAAGAAGATCGCGCCGCCGCCTACTGCCCAGACGTGATTTGCGTCGGCGGCTCCGAGCTTGACCTGCTGGACCTCCTGCTCGAATACTCTGGGTTCGGCCAGCCACGTGCGATTGCTGTCAACGGTGTGATAGATGTATTGGCCTTTGTCTGTGAGAATCCATCCTTCGGTCGGGCTTACAAACATGATGTCGCGCGCTCCCGCATCGCCCACTATTCGCTGCTTCGCCCACGTATCGCCGCCGTTGGTCGTTCCGAGCACGCGCCCTGTGGTTTCTTCTTCGGCTGCGGCTGCGGCGTAACCGTTCTGCGCGTCCGGGAAGGAAATCCCATAAACCTTGAACAGCTTCGAGCCTTCGCTGCTGAGAATTGTAGGACCATCGCCTAATTCAAGCTCGCTTCGCTGCGAGTTCCAGGTTCGGCCTCCATCGGTCGTGTGATAAATAGCGCCCTTCGAGCCCGAAGCCCAGCCCGTCATCTTATCTATAAAGAAGATGTCATAGATGGAAACAGGGACTCGCATCTGCGAATTCCAGGTTCGGCCTCCGTCTGTGGTTCCGAGTATGTCGCTTGGGCCGCCAGTCTCTTCGTCTCCGTCGGGAGACGCAGTGCTGCCGCCCATCCATCCCGTAGTTGAATCGGCAAAGAATATGCTTGTTGGAGCCTGCTTCGCGCTCAGTCTTGAAAATTCCCAGTTGTGGCCCCCGTCCGAAGTCTTGAACATTATGCCAAGTTGCCCTGAATCTACCCCGACGGTCCAGCCTTCCTGAGCATTGATGAAGTGAATGGCATTTAATGCTTCCACTATCATATTGGGCTGTTCAAGTATGGTCTCTACCCAGCTCTGCCCGCCGTCCGTAGTGTGAACGATTACGCCGACACGCCCTTCCTTTGTTTTAGGATTGATCATGTCGCCCGCGACGTAAACCTCGCTCGACGAGATGACAGAAAGAGAGCTGTAAAAGAAATTTTCCGGAAGCGAATTACCGGTATAACCCGACGATAGAGGCGAGCGATACTGTGCAATCCAGCGAGCGGGCTTCGGGGCGCTGGTGTTAGCGTTGCGCTGGTTGGTGTTCTTTTGAAAAAGACCGCAACTGAAACTGAAAAGCGCGAGCAGCAAAACAATTGTGAGACTAATGACGCGCGACCTGATCTGCATCAATAATACCTCGAATCAATGATGGAAAATTGAGAGCGAGATATTAACAGAGCCATCTGACGGTTGAAAAGGACGCCACAGGCGGTCAATTTCAGATTCGAGATATGAGATTTGAATACTCTCATCTCTGAATAGTGATTGGAAGCTCGGTTGATTTGCCCGATGCCCGATTGCCTGCGAAGTCTTCGGCTATAACTCGGATAAGATAATTGCCCGGCGCGAGAGCCGATGTGCGCAATAACCCGTCTCTCGCTTCGCCGTCTCGAATCCGGTTGGTGACGATATATTTGAATTTCGTCGGCGTGCCGTATGCGCTCACGCCGCTGCCTTCCGCGTATGCTAAAAAGACCGATGAATCGTCCGGCGGGAGGCGATTGAACTCGATATTCATCAAGGGCGCGGCGAACCCTTCGACCACCGTAGCGTCATCTTTGACTAGTTGATAACCGGCCCGATAAAGGCCGAGCTTGCGACCGCTCACATTGCCGTCAACTCGATCATAAGCTGTGACCAGAACGTCTACGTCGCCAGAGACGATGAGGCGATTATTCACCTTCTGTTTAAAAGGCGCGCCGGTAGCGCTGACCACTTCGATCCCATCAGGCTCAATCGTGGGCGCGATAGTGTCTTTGAAATCGACAAACGGAAACTCAATGGGATTGGCTATTGCGTTCCACGGGCCTAAGTTCATATGGACGTGATAGAGCCGGTTCAGTGTGCCGATAAAGTCTCCGACTCTGAACCGTGTGCCGCGCCGCACTCTGATGCCTGTGATTTTACCTGTCTGATCAAGACGAGCTTTGAATTTATCCGGCAGTTGAATCCGGTCACCTGCGTCGCGGCCCACGCGAATATGTATGTACGACATCAGCCCCAGATGAATGCCTTCGCTGCTTCCATCAAAGCCCCATGTGGGTATGAGCGCGCTCACTTTTTCATCTATCACAGAGACGGCAGGCTCGCCCATATTGCCGCGCACGTCCAGTCCTGCATGAAGATGATCGAGCGCGATGCCTCCCGGCGCGCCTCGCGCTTCGCCCACAACGCCTGCGACTTCGTGCCATTGATATTGAGGGTTCAACGGCCAGGGAAAAGCCTGAGGGATTTTAAGCGCCTCACGGTTTAGCCTCGGTATAACGTTATCGGCATTCGTGTCGATTGCTTCTGTCGCAGGCTGGATGAAAACATTCGGCTCCTGCTTCTCTGCCCCACTGGCTGGCGCAGTTGTCACAGGCTTTATCATTCTGATCAGGTAGTTCTGCGCGTCGGCGATATAAAGAACGCCGTCGCGATCCATAGCTATGCCTGACGGAGCGTTAAAACCGGCATTGGGTCCGATGCCGTCGGCAAAGCCTGCGAACCTGCCCGCGTAAGGGTCTGCGGTTCCTTCGGGGGCGATTCGCACAACGCGATTGCTTCCCGCATCTACAACAAACAGAAAGCCGTCGTGCGTTACGACTATTCCCGTCGGACGTTCAAGAGCAGCGAGATTCGGTTCTGCATTTCCCGAAGGGTCATCTCTTCTGGCGATTGTAGTGACGTTGCCCTGCGGAGAGATCTTTCGTATTGCGCCGTTTCCCGTGTCGGCGATAAAGGCGTTGCCGTCTTTATCAACTGCGATGCCGCTCGGCGTATCAAACAGAGCCGAGGCCGCGTCGCCATCCTGAAACCCCTGCGCGCCCGCGCCCGCCATAGTGATGACATTGCCGTCGGTTGTGATCTTGCGGATGCGGTCGTTATAGGCATCTGCGACAAAGATGTTACCGTCCTTATCAACGGCGACGCCAACGGGGCCGTCGAACTGCGCTCCGCCAGCAGCGCCGTCTTTAAATCCGCTGGTGCCGCTCCCTGCGATAGTGCTGACGACGCCCTCAGCCGAAAGCTTGCGGATGCGATTGTTCGACGTATCGGCAATGATGATGTTGGCGTCTTTATCAATCGCAATTCCCGAAGGAGTGTTGAATTGAGCCGCTAAAGCGTTGCCGTCGCCGTAGCCTTCCGTCGAACCGGCTACGGTTAGAACTTCGCCCTTCTCGGTTATCTTTTTTATGCGATTAGTATGGCCGCCGTCTGCGACTATGACATTGCCGCGTTTATCGACGACGATGCCGAACGGGTCGCTGAATCTGGCGGTCTGGCGCGCGCCGTCTTCGGTTCCCGGCTGGCCCGTTCCGGCAACCGTG
This sequence comes from Blastocatellia bacterium, assembly GCA_963804815.1. Classification (GTDB taxonomy): domain Bacteria; phylum Acidobacteriota; class Blastocatellia; order UBA7656; family UBA7656; genus DATEKX01. The sequence continues at coordinate 2,788,142 of CAWDRU010000002.1, forward strand.
GCAACTTGGCCAACCGCATCGCGTTTCGTCGGCTCTTTATGAGTGGCGTAATAGTAGACGGCGATGGCGACTGCGCTCGGCAGCGAGAGGATTAAAATAGCAGCTAGAAGTTTTCGCATTAATCGAAGACGATTAGCTGGAGAGACGGCTGATCTCATCAAAATAGCGAACGAACATCTTCATTCCGCCCGAAGCCATGCCCCAGTCGAAGTTTTCGTTCTTTGCGTGATAGCCGTGCTCTGGCAGCGAGAGGCCGAGAAAAATAATAGGCGCTTTCATGTATTTCTTCATCGTGACCACTGCGCCTATAGAGCCGCCTTCGCGCGTGAAGGCAGGCCATCGACCGAAGGCGTACTTCATTGCTTCCGAAGCGGCTTCGGCGTATTTGCCGTCGAACTCGCCTTTGTACGGCCCAAGCGCGGAGAGGAATTCCGTTTTCACATCCGGGTTCTTGTGTTTAACGAAATCGCGTATGAGACTGAAGACTTTTTTCGGGTCCTGATTCGGTACTAAACGGCAACTGATCTTCGCCTGCGCGCGATATGGCACGATAGTCTTTACACCCGGTCCCTGATAGCCACCCGTTATGCCGTGCACTTCAAAGGTAGGTTCGGCCATTATCGCTTTCAACACGCGTTTGTCATCGTTGAATCGCAGCTTCTTCAGTTCGTGGGCTTTTCTGAATTTCTGACTGGTGAATCCTGAATCGAGAAAGCTCTGAACCTCTTTCTTGGTCGCGCGCTGCACGTCGTCGTAAAATCCTTTGATCTTCACATGGCCCGTGTCTGCGTCATAACATTTGGAGATCACTTTGCAGAGTTCGCCAATGGGGTTTCGCGCGGGGCCGCCCGTCAGCCCTGAATGAACATCTTTTGCGCCCGTCTCAAGCGTCATCGTCAGCATCATAGCGCCGCGAAGTCCGTATGGAATCGCGGGTCGTTTGCGCGAAATCCAGATCGTGTCGCTGACAAGGATGGAATCGGTCTTGAGTCGTTCGGCGTTGTTTTTGATAAAATGCTCGAAGTTCGGACTGCCTATCTCTTCTTCAAGCTCCCAGATGAAATTCATATTCAGCGGCACCTGGTTTTCAACCGCATACCGCGCAGCCGTCAGGGCAGAAAGCGCAGGACCTTTGTCATCAGTCGTGCCGCGACCTTCGTAGCGGTCGCCGTCCTTAAAGAACGTGAACGGCGCTTTGTGCCATTCTTCGGGGTCGGCTGGCTGTACATCTATATGATTGTAGACGGTGACAGTAGGATTGTTTGCGCCGCTTTCTATGCGCCCGAACACAACAGGGTTGCCGGGCGTTTCGACTATTTCGGCCTTCGCGCCTATCGATTCCAGGTACTGGCGCGCGAGTTCGGCTCCGCGACGAATATCCGGAGCGCGGTCAGGCTCCATGCTTATGGTTGGGATTTCGACTATCTCTGCGAGCTTGCTTTCAAAATCGTTGCGAGAGTCGCTTATATAAGAATCCAGACTGTCGTACAGCTTCGCGTTTTCTGACATTCTATTGTGCCGGTCTCCTTCGCTGTAGTTAGAGCGGCCATTATAGATGATGCAGGTTCGACGCTGTCAAGGAATGACATCAATTAGTGGGCTTCCAGATGTAATTCCCGGCTTTGTCTGTGTAACCAAATTTATCATCAGACCCGACAATTGCTATCCTATGAGAAAAATTCCTGCAAACTCAAATTGCGGTTTAATTATTCTCCCCGTCTGATCTATAAAGCCCCAATAGCCATCAATAAAGACCTTTAATGTTCTTTTTGTGTCAATCTAAAAGATTCGGCATTTATCATTTTCGATGTTTGCAACAGACAGAGATCATAAGGCATCATACCCTTGCTTAGCGGTAGGGATGTTCATTATAACTTATGCCGGGCACTTTAAAGAGTGACGACACCAGTACGGGAGTTGCGAATAACTCGCTTCCCCATCACTCCCGATCAGCAGTTTTGCCTGTCAGTTGACAGAGCACGGCGGCAAATAATAATAGGAGGATTGACCAGATGAAGAAGTTCATATTGCTGACAGCAGTACTGTTCATTGCGTCTGCTTGCGCCGCAATAGCGAGCGCGCAAACATTCGGGGAACTCAACGCTGATAGACGCGGCACAGGAGCTATCAGATTTGAAAATCAGCGGGAAGAAGACGTGACGGGCGCGACCGTTATCCTGAGACGAGGCGGCGATGCCGAGGTTCGACTTACCGGCAGAACCACCACGACATTCAAAGGCCGATGGAGCGGAGGCGATAACAACATCGTTGACCTCGACCTAACAAGCGGCTTCGGCTACGGAACGATGGAAGCCCGTGGCAAGGTGACGCTCACGCGCGGCGGCGGCTTTGACCGACTGGAACTCAACGGCAGAAGCCGAGGCCGTAATTTCACAGTCACCTTCGACGCAGAACGCAGAACAGGCCCCTTTCCGGGCGGCGGCGGTGGCGGCGGCAATCGCGATAGCCAGTTCATTGGGACTTACAGAAGCACTTATGGCTCGCAGCGCGGCGGCACCGACACAAGGCTCATCCGCGTAATGAAGATTCTGGATGACGGCAGAGTCGAACTTGTCTCGCGCTATCAGGGCCGTGATCCCGACCTTACGCGAACTGACCTGAGCATGCACGGCAGTCTGCTCAGAGATATTCGGGCCAGAAAAAGGATCATACACACAGGCACATGGAGAACTATGGGTCGCAGGCTCGAAGTCACGCTCACGGATCTCGACGGCAGCAGATCTCCGGTCCGTATGTCGTTCGAGATGCGCAACAATGACCCGAGCGAACTTGTGACAACTCTATGGGATCGCCCCCTCTACGGCTCCGTGGGATTTGAATTCAAGCGCACGGACACACCCGATGACGACGATCAGGGGCAGGACCCGGCCAAAGCCCAAATCGACTCGCAGGCACCTATTCGACCCGCCTGACAGTGCCGGATTCCAACGGCGAGATTGAGCGTTCGCTGGAGCTTCTTGCAAACGGCGATGCGCGCCTGACTACGGAATGGGTCGGGAGTGGCCGGACGCCTCGTATGGGCTTCAGGGCGCTGCGAGAGCTTGGTCAGGCGATCAGAGATTTGGAAAATCAGCGAACCGTTACTCAAAACGGGCAATGGCGGTTTAGCAATAACCAGGTCATCGTTCAGTTTGATAACCGTGTCGCTATGCGCGATGCGGGCTCGATGACCTTCGATTTTCGGGGCGGCAATACGCTGGAATCCGTCAGAGTTGACCCGACCATGTTTGGCGACAGAAGGTTTACGCTGACTCGAACAACCAGATAGCGCTATCGAAAACTGATAAACGAAGGCACGGAGAAAACTTCTTTCTGTTCGCTCCGTGCCTTTGTGTTTCAGATCAATCTTCGGGCTTCAGGGCATTCAAACATCAAGGCGTGGTCTTTGTGCCTTTCTTCAAATCGTCGAGTTCCTTCTGCGCAGTTTCAAGCGCGCCCTTGAGTCGTTCTTTGCGCTCCGCGTCCGATGTCTTCTCGATCAATTTATTCAGCGCCGCGACCTGCGCTACCTTCAACGCCTGATCGGCAGGCACACTAACATCCGGCGTTACGCCAGTGCCTTCCCAGTTGGTCTTGCTGTAAGGGTTGATGGCGCGGCCACTCGGCACAAAGATCATGAAATGCTCGTTGATGCGGCGCACGCCTCCGGGGTTTGCGCCGCCTCCGGTCGTTTCGCCTATGATCGTCGCGCGCTTCAGATTCTTCAGGTTGTAGGTGAACTCTTCCGCGGCTGAAAAGGTGTATTTGCTCGTCAGCACATAGACATCCTTCTTGATGCCGTATCGCTTGCCCGGAACATAAGGCAGCGTCCACCACTGGCGGGTCGAATCGCCTTCGCGCCAGTAAAGATCGTTCAGGTGAACAGGGTCTGCGTCGAACAGATAGCTTGATATCAATGCTACCATCGCAGGGTCGCCGCCGCCGTTGCGGCGCAGGTCGATGATGAGCGAGTCTGTGTTGGCAACAAAGTTCATCGCGGCGACGACCGTCTCGGCTCCGTATTCGGCTGGATTGAAGCCGCGCAGATCGAGATAGCCGATATTGCCGCTGAGCCGCTCCAGCTTCTCAAATCCGAAATTGGTCTGACGGAGAAAGGTGAGAAACTGCTCCTGCTCTTCAGCCGTAGGCTCGTCATTATGTTTTCTTTCCGGTACGGGTTCGTGGCTGTATCTGACGCGCAGGTGTTTGTCGTGGCTGACCTCCTGCAAGTGCAGTGTGAGCTTAGACGCAAGCGTGATTGCGCTTGTGATTTCATCGTACTCTTTTTTCTGAAGGCGTTCGCGGATTGCCAGCTCCATCTTCTTTGCCGTTTCGGGAAAAACATAATAGTTGTTGAGATATTTGAGCGCGCCTTCGATCACAGCAGTGCGGGTAGCGGCGTCGATTGCAAGGTCCGGCTGATTGTTCGGTATTTGAGCCAGACCGGCGACTGGGCTTAACAGAATGGTAGCCAAAACCGCAAGTATGAGTGAGGTGATAATTCGTCCGAATTTCATTTCACTGTCTCCTTTATTTAAGTAGGCACCCGTGGACTATGGATTCTTCCGCCTTACTCTGTATTGCGAAAACGCGCGCGCATAGTTCCAACTTTTTCGCCGCTCGATAGGTTTGAAGGTCCGACGTTTCATTCGATCTCATTTCAATCGCGGCGGCTGCAATCGTGTAGCTTTACGTGCTATTATCTTTTGTGTAATATGCTCGTTTTGGAAAACAGCCACAAAGATGATGTACAGAGGTGTTATCGCCCTCAAAATTTTCACAAATAACAGGATAGGCAATTATGGAGTCAACGACGATTCTCAATAATGTTGAAGAGAAGCACATCGAAGAACTGGAGACAGTCACAATCCGGTTCGCAGGCGACTCTGGCGACGGAATGCAGCTTACGGGCACACAGTTCACAAACACAACGGCCATCGTAGGCAACGACATTTCGACTCTGCCGGACTTCCCTGCCGAAATTCGCGCGCCAGCAGGCAGTCTGCCCGGCGTGTCCGGATTCCAGTTGAACTTTTCCAATCGCGATATTCGCACGCCGGGCGATGAGCCTAACGTGCTGGTCGCGATGAACCCCGCCGCGCTCAGGGTCAATCTGGAAGACCTCGAAGCTGGCGGCATCCTCATTCTTAACACCGATGCTTTCAACGAGAACAATCTCAAGAAAGCGGGCTATACGGTCAACCCGCTCGAAGATGGAAGCCTTGACGGCTATCGCGTCTTCAAGCTGCCCATCACCACGCTCAATCGCGCGGCGCTGCGCGAATTAAAACTGCCGTCGAAAGAGATAGATCGCTGCAAGAACTTCTGGGCGCTCGGACTGATGTACTGGCTCTATGATCGCCCGCTCGACCCGACGCAACGCTGGATCGAATCGAAGTTCAAGAGAAACACCGAGGTGATGAAAGCCAATCAGACTGCGCTGAAAGCAGGCTTTGCGTACGCCGACGCGGCTGAGATTTTCACAACGCATTACCGCGTGCGCCGCGCAGCCATCGCTCCGGGCAAGTATCGCAACATCACAGGCAATCATGCCACCGCGCTCGGCTTTGTCGCGGCAAGCGTGCTTGCGGGTCGCCCGCTCTTTTATGCCAGCTACCCCATCACGCCTGCCTCAGACATCCTGCACGAGCTTTCCGTACACAAAAATTTCGGCGTGAAGACCTTTCAGGCCGAAGACGAAATCGCCGCGATGTGCGCAGCCATCGGCGCATCGTTTGCCGGACAACTCGGGCTGACAGGTACAAGCGGGCCGGGCCTTGCGCTCAAGAGCGAAGCCATCGGGCTTGCGGTGATGACAGAGCTTCCGGTCGTGATAATCGACGTGCAGCGCGGCGGGCCGTCAACCGGGCTTCCGACGAAGACCGAACAGGCGGATTTGCTACAGGCCATGTTCGGCAGAAACGGCGAGTGCCCTGTTGCGATAGTCGCGGCTGCGACTCCGGGCGATTGTTTCCACATGGCCGTCGAGGCTTATCGCATAGCCGTCAGGCATATGCTGCCGGTCATATATCTTACAGACGGGTATCTGGGCAACGGAGCAGAGCCGTGGAAATTGCCACGGATGGACGAGCTTCCGAGATTTGAAGTCAGCTTCGCCAAAGACCCGGCAGGGTTTCAACCCTACCAGCGCGACCCTGAAACGCTGTCAAGACCGTGGGCCATACCGGGCACGCCGGGACTTGAACACCGCATCGGGGGGCTTGAAAAGGCTGACATCACCGGCAACGTATCTTACGAACCGGAAAACCACATGCACATGATATTGACGCGCGCAGAGAAGGTCGCGCGCATAGCTGACGATATACCCGAACTTGAAGTCTTTGGCCCGTCAAGCGGGCGGTTGCTTGTGATCGGATGGGGTTCGACCTACGGCGCGATCACATCTGCCGTCGAAGAGATGCAGCAGCAGGGCAAGAGTGTGTCGAGCATTCACCTGCGCCATCTGAATCCGTTCCCGAAAAACCTCGGAGAGATAATTGGTCGCTTTGACCGTGTGCTTGTGCCTGAATTGAACATGGGCCAGCTTTGCATGCTGCTGCGCGCAAAGTATCTTGTGCCTGCCGTCTCCTACCCCAAGGTGAAAGGCAAGCCGTTCAAGATCAGCGAGCTTACAGCAAAGATGAACGAACTGTATGAGGACTGAAATATCAAATATCAAATTTGATATTCATTAAGGAAATTATTATGAGCACAGACGCAAACATACCGACCGACGGAAGCACGCCTCCCGTAAAGCTCACCCGTAAGGATTTCGTTTCCGATCAGGAAGTCCGATGGTGTCCGGGCTGCGGCGATTACGCAATTCTGGCGCAGGTACAGAAGGTCATGCCTGAACTTGGAATCAAGCGCGAAAACACTGTCTTCGTATCAGGCATAGGGTGTTCAAGCCGCTTCCCTTATTACATGAACACCTACGGATTCCACACTATTCACGGGCGCGCGCCTGCGATTGCCACAGGCATCAAGGCTGCGAACCCTGAACTGTCGGTGTGGGTGATTACGGGCGACGGCGATGCGCTGTCGATCGGCGGCAATCATTTGATTCACGCGATTCGCCGCAACCTCGACATCAACATCATACTCTTCAACAACCGGATTTATGGATTGACGAAGGGGCAATACTCGCCCACATCCGAGTTCGGCAAGAAGACCAAATCGACTCCGTTCGGCGTGATAGATTATCCGCTCAACCCGCTGTCTGTTGCGCTGGCTGCCGAAGCGACCTTTGTTGCCCGCTCCGTGGACACGCATGTGCAGCACCTTCAGGAGATGGTCGAGCGCGCCATGCGCCACCGTGGCGTATCGTTCGTCGAGGTCTATCAAAACTGCAACATCTTCAACGACGGCGCGTTCGATATGTTCACCGACAAAGGGGTGAAAAGCGAACGCATGATAGAGCTTGAGCACGGTCAGCCGCTCATATTCGGCAAGGAGCGAAACCGTGGCGTTCGCATGCGCTCAGATATGCATCTGGAAGTCGTCGAGATTGGCCAGGGGTCGAGCGAATCCGATCTGATCGTTCATAATGAAAAAGCGCCGGATTCTTATCTTGCCTATATGCTGTCGCGGATGGAGTACCCTGATTACCCGGTGCCGGTCGGCGTCTTCCGCGATGTTGAAAAAGCGACTTACGAAGAGATGATGGAAAATCAGATTCAGGCAGCCGTCGAAAGGATGGGGCCGGGCAATCTCGAAAAGCTCATCAACAGCGGCGACACGTGGGTGATTGAATAAACAGACAGTATCGCGAGCGGGTCAGTGTGCAAGGCTCCGACCTGCCCGCTCGCGGTACTGATTGCCTTTTGTTTTCTTAAGCCGTATAGTTCAACCTCTATCAGACGGTTGTAGTCGGGCAAACCTGTAGCAATAACGATCATTGTATAGTAATCGCAAGGAGTAATCTGTAAATGAAACCTCGTGCTTTATTCCTCCTCACACTGCTATTGATCTGTCTATCGATATTCATAGTCAGCGCAAACGATGGGCCTCGGGATGTTGCGACAAGCACAACTCCGACCGAAATCCGGCAATGGGAGATTACCGGCCCGTGGGGTGGAGATGTGCGCTCATTAGTGGTCGCTCCGGACAATTCAGACCTTCTGTATGTCGGCACGAGCGACGGGCAGATATTCCGCTCGACCGACAGCGCGAAATCATGGCGACGGCTCAAGCCGGGATTGGACCGGCGAGGTCTGTCGGTTGACAGCCTTGTAATTGACCCGCGCAACAGTCGAATCCTGTACGCAGGCGTATGGGCAATAGCGCGCGACGAAGAGAGCGGCGTCTTCAAGAGCGAAGACGGCGGCGAGCATTGGAAACTGCTCTCCGACACTAAAAAGTTTTCCGTGCGCTCGCTTGCCATAGCGCCGTCTGATTCGAGCTTCCTGATCGCGGGCAGCGCCAACGACGACCCGAAACTGAACGGCGTATTTCGCTCGACCGACGCAGGCAAAAACTGGCAGCGCATCTCGCCCGAAGGCGACAAAGAGATTCACAACATCGAATCGATTGCAATCAATCCGCGCAATACGAATATCATCTATGTCGGGACATGGCACCTGCCCTGGAAAACGGTTGACGGCGGCGCTAACTGGAAACAGACAGGCTACAAAGGGAGCGGGATGATAGACGATTCGGACATATTCGGCGTTTCGCTCGACCCGACCAATCCCGACATCGTTCATATGAACGCCTGTAGCGGAATATATCGCTCGACCAACGGCGGCGACAAATGGTTTAAGTTTCCCGGCATACCGTTCAGCGCGCGACGCAGCTATGCGCTGCTGCCGCACCCTACAAGACCGAATGTTATATTTGCAGGCACAAGCGAAGGGCTGTGGCGATCAAAAGACGGCGGCAAACGATGGATGCTTTTGACCTCAAAGAGCGTCGTCATCCGCTCGATAGTAGTCACTCCAGACAAGCCTGATCGAGTGCTGATTGCGACAGACGATTCCGGGGTTAAGATTTCGGACAACCTCGGAGATGATTTCGCGGAATCAAACAATGGCTTTATCCATCGCCACATTTTAGCCATCATGCCCGACGCAAAAGAGCGCGGGCGATTGCTTGCAAGCGTTTATCACGACGGCACAGGCGGGAGCGTTTTCGTCTCTTCCGACGGCGGCGAATCGTGGCAGCCTTCGGCTCGCGGGCTTGGCCCACGCGACGTGTTCGCTTTTTATCAAATGCCGGACAGCCCGAACCTTATTTATGCAGGAACAAACACGGGCGTGTTTCGATCTAACGACAGCGGCGCGAGTTGGTCGTTCATAGGCAAGGAAGAGATCAAACCCGCCAAACCTGTCAAAAAGCCAAAGCGACCGACTCGCGGCAGGCACGCAAGCCTTGACTCGTCCGATGTAGTGCCACAGGGCGCGGTCGGTCGGTTCGTAAGCGTTCCGGTCTCGATGCAGAGATCGAAAGCCGCGACCAAAAAACAGGTCGAGAAGAAAAAACCGGTACAGGCAAAAAAGAAGAAAGAGAAGCCCGTTATAGAACCGACTTTGCCCGTCGGCCCGATGATGATGGAATTGACAAAGCAGGTTGATGACATCACAAGCTTCGTAGACAGCGAAGGCCGTCGGGGCTTGCTTGCGGCGACGATGGACGGGTTGTATCGAACGATGGACGAGTCGAGAGGATGGGAGAAGGTAATGCTCGCGGGTTACGAATCGAACGGGCGCGTTTATTCCGTTTCGACTCACAAGGACACGCCCAAAAGAATCTTTGTCGGCACAAAACTGGGGTTATACATTTCAAACGATGGCGGCGCGACCTGGGAACACGTTGATCGCGGGCCGAGCGATATGTCGGTCAAAGCGATAGCGCAGGACCCGCGCGACGCACAGACGGTTATGCTGGGCACCAATCAATTCATCTTTCGTTCGACCAACAACGGGCGCACGTGGGTTCGCAGGGGCGGCGGATTGCCGTCGGGCGATTTCACATCGGTCGTCTTCAATCCCTTGAACCCTGATGAAATTATGGTATCGGAATATTCCAAGGGCGGAATCTATCGCTCGACCGATAAAGGCTACTCATGGGAGCGGCTCGATTCAATCGGAGGCTCGGAACTTCCCACGAATCGCGTCTGGACTATAACGTTTGATCCTTTTGAACGAGACCGCGTCTACGCAGGCAGTTTTTCGAGCGGCGTCTACGTTCTGACATTCCAACGGGGAGCAAAAAACTCCAGTCAGTAGCTCATATGAAAATACACGAATATCAAGGCAAACAACTTCTGGCAAAGTATGGTGTGACGGTTCCGCGCGGCGTGGTCGTGACTGATGCCGAGCAGGTGCGCGCAGCCGTCGAAAAACTGGGGCTTCCCGTCGTTGTGAAGTCGCAGATTCACGCGGGCGGGCGCGGCAAAGGCGGTGGCGTGAAGCTTGCCCGCACGGCAGATGAAGCGGTCGAGATCGCGCGCAATATGATCGGTATGACGCTCATCACTCATCAAACAGGCCCCGAAGGGCGAATAGTGCGCACGCTTCTGATCGAAGAAGGACTGAAGATCAAGCAGGAATTTTATCTCGGCATCGTGTTGGACCGAGCGATTTCGCGGCTGGTCTTTATGGCTTCGTCGGCGGGCGGCATGGACATCGAAGAGGTCGCGGCCAACGAGCCTGAGAAGATTTTGAAAGAAGCGATTGACCCTGCTGTCGGGTTGCAGGCTTTTCAGGCGCGCAAGCTGGCATTCGGGATTGGGCTTCCGAAAGAGACAATAAACAAAGCCGTGAAATTCATGACATCGCTTTATCGCGCCTACGTCGAGATGGATGCGTCGCTTGCAGAGATCAATCCCTTTCTGCTGACGGAAGACGGCGAACTGTACGCGCTCGATGCGAAGCTGAACTTTGATGATAACACTATGTTCCGCCACAAGGACTACGCCGAGCTTCGAGATTTGAACGAAGAAGAGCCGCTTGAAATCGAAGCATCGAAGCACGATCTGAATTACATAAAGCTGGACGGCAATATCGGCTGTATGGTGAACGGCGCGGGACTTGCGATGGCGACGATGGACATCATAAAGCTTGAGGGCGGCGAGCCTGCAAACTTTCTGGACGTAGGCGGCGGCGCATCACAGGAACGGGTCGAAACAGCTTTCAATATTCTGTTGTCGGACCAGAACGTGAAAGCGGTGTTGATAAACATTTTCGGCGGCATCGTGCGAACCGATATGGTCGCCTCAGGCGTGGTAGCCGCTGCGCGCAACATCGGCATAAAAGTGCCCGTGGTCGTCAGACTCGAAGGCACGAACGTCGAAAAGGGGCGCGAGGTAATCGAGCAGTCCGGCCTTGGATTTGTTACCGCATCCGGAATGAAAGACGCGGCAGAAAAAGTCGTCGCGCTTGCCCGCTGATCATAAAAGCGCGGGTTTCGATGATCGAGACCCGCGCTCTCGCTTCATAACGTGAATTCGACATAAGAATCAGCCCTGAAAGGGCGAAATTCAATAGCACAGGGCATCGCCCTGTGTTGCGCATCAAGAGAAACTACAAGCCCTGTAAGGGCGATATAAATCACTTGGTTTATTTCGCCCTTACAGGGCTTGTGAGGTGGTGGCAATCATACCCGGCGCGATGCGCCGGGCTATTGAATTTCGCCCTTTCAGGGCTTTTACTTCGATTATTATGTCGAACTCGCGTTCGCTTCACAAAAGAGATCACAACTGCTCAAGCCGGTTCGTAACTCATTCCCAGAGTAAGAATTTTTTGCAGCAGGGCTTCGTATTTCACACCCGTGTGCTCTGCGGAATCGGCGAAATCTTCTTTGCGCGCGATCTGCGGGTTGGCATTGGCTTCGATCAGATAGATGCGCCCCGATTCGGTCAAACGATAATCGAGCCTCGCATAGCCTGTCAGGTTGAGAAGTCGGTAAATGCGTTTTGACAATTGCTCGAACTTCGTTTGAAGCTCCGCCGTAAGCCGCGCAGCCCCTGTGACGAGGCCGACCCTTCTTTGATAAGCCGGGTCCCATTTGGCTCTATCGGTCGCGATGTTCTGCGCGCCGTCGGGCAAATCTTTCATCAAAAGTTCCCACGGCGGAAAAGCCTGCAACACCTTATTGCCGATGACGCCGACATAAATCTCGCGGCCTTCGATGAATTGTTCCGCAATCGCCTGAGAGCCTGTCTGACGATGGATGAAGTCCACACGCTCTGCCAGCTTTTCATCATCGCGCACGATTGATGCCTGAGAGATGCCGACCGAGCCTTCGTCAATCACCGACTTAACAAACAAGGGGAAGGTCAATCGGTTCGGTCGGCGCACCTTGCGATTGGGCGAAAAAACGGCGAAGCGCGGAACAGGAATGCGATGATAGGCGAGTATCTTTTTTGTCAGCGCCTTGTCATGCGACAAGGTCAGCCCGCGCGGGTTGCAGCCTGTGTATTTCTGTTTCTTTAATTCCAGATAGCTGACCATGTGCTGGTCAAACAGCGGATAGCCGTCGAACTCTTCGAGCAGATTGAACGCGACGTGCGGTTTGTGCTCTTCGATAGCTTCCCGGATCACAGAAAGCTCGCTGCGAACTCCGACGGGCCATACATCGTGCCCTATGCTTTTGAGCGTAGAGACGACATCAAACTCCGTCTTCATTAGCTCGACATCTTTTTCACTGTAGCCTTCGAGCGAGTCGGGCGGCACGAGGTCTTCGCGGACAAGTACGATCACGCGAAGCTTTCTTTTCGATTTAAATTTCATAATGCGATCCTGTGATAACCTGCCTGCAACACGCTCATCGTCTGAACGGTCAGCATAACAATGATCTTCTGTTTAGCTATCTGTTCCGGAATAGCCACGGACAGATTTAATTCCTTCGAGCGATCAACCATCTGTTTTATCAACTGGTCAACCGCATAATGATGAATGCCTGTACCTTCGGCTACGACGTGTCGCAACTCGCGGCGTATGCGGCGCAGAAAGTCGGCGGCAGTTGGACGAGAGGCGTTATGCGCATCGTCTGGAAAGATGCGTTTCAGGTCACGGTCATAATTCGCAGGCCAGTCGAAAGCGTAATGCTCACGCTTGCGCTTGTAGTGCTCGCGCAATGTGATCTTTACTTTCGGGAGCGGCTCGACCTTACGACGCGAACCGTTTCTGGCGGGCGACCCGGCAATTTCATTCATCAATTGATCGACGTATTCAAGCTTTCGGAGCGCGGGCCAGTCTTTGTAACGACGACGCCAGCGCGAGCCGGGCGCGAGCCAGACGGCAAACGTCTCGGCGAAATCTTCCGCAGGGTGCGCCTGCGCATACCACGCGTTGAGGTGCAGGACGTAATTGCGGCTGTTGGGCGATGGCGTGTAAGAATCCGGGTAGTGTCTGGTGAATGAGCCGAATAATCTTTTATAGCGCGGCTTGAGGTGGAACCCGAACGCGTTGTCTAAAGCATGTCCCGCTTCGTGGCGCATTATACGCAGGCATTCGCGTTCTGTGCCGCCTTCGACTTCAAGCATCTGCTGCCGCTCAAGCTTCATCAGGCGCGAGTGTGCGAGATAAAAAGGGATAGCGAATCCCGGCACATCATCAGGCGTGAACCATTCTTCCGAGAGCCACACGTGAGGTTTAAACCTGATGCTGCGCTGATCAAGTTCTTCGCAGAGCCTGTGGATTCGCCCGACGAGTGGCGTGCCTTCGATATTTACAGGCAGATCACAAATGCGCATATCGAGCAGTTGCTCGTCCGTTAAGCGATTCAAATTAATGCTTGCCAGAATTCCCCACAACCTTATCCGTTCTGATTAAGCGCCTCACTGGTTTGATTATAACTTAAATTGATTCACGAATTCGTTTTGTCATGCGATGAAGTCGTACAAGGCTATCAAGTCAGTTTCATCGCATCGAGTTTGAGCAGAGTATGAAGCAGCACGTTTGCGCCGTTCGTGATGTCTTCGGGGCGGGAAAATTCGCGCGGCGAGTGGCTGATGCCGTCAACGCTCGGAATGAAGATCATCCCGACCGGCCCAAGTCGAGCCATCTCCTGCGCGTCGTGCCCTGCCCCGCTCGGAAGCTGTTTTGTTGTCAGGCCAAGCCCGCTTGCAGTCTCTGCAATTACTTTTCTGATGCGCTCGTCGGTCAGCGCAGGCGTGATTTGATTGACCTCGGTGAAATCGAATTTCGTCCCGCTCGATTGAGCTATCTGTCCGGCTTCCGTCTGAATCCGGTCGAACATCATTTGAATCTTCGCCGCATCAAGGTCGCGCAGTTCCAGACCCACAACCACTTTGCCGGGGATGACATTGTAAGCGCCGGGCAGGGCTTGAAGGCGTCCAACTGTTCCGACCTGCCGACCCGGAATGGCTGTCACTATGCGATTGACCGCTTCGATAAATTTCGCCGCCGCAAGCATCCCGTCACGCCGCTGATTCATCGGCGTAGTGCCCGCGTGATTTGCAAAGCCTTCAATCGTAACGTCCCATTGGCGGATACCGACTATGCCTTCGACTACGCCGATATCGATCTTCTCTGAATATATGATGCCGCCCTGCTCGATGTGCAGTTCCAGATAAGCCGCAATCGCGCCCTGTTTGCGCCGCGCGCCAGCTAATTTGTCGGGATCGCCGCCTATAAACTTTATGCCTTCGCGAATCGTCCTGCCGCTGCGAGTCGCAAGTCCGAGTTGCTTGTCGGTCAATTCGCAGCATAGCGCGTGGCTGCCGATTGTCCCGCCTTCTTCATTCTGAAAAATTATGATCTCAAGCGGGTGGCGCGTCGTGACCCGCTTTTCCGCAAGTGTCTCGGCGACCTCGATGGCGCTCATCGAGCCGACCTGCCCGTCGTAATTTCCGCCTTCGGGCACCGAGTCAATATGCGAACCTAAAACGAGTGGCGGAAGACTGGCGTCGCTTCCAGCGCGTCGCCCGACCAGATTGCCCGCCGTGTCAATGCTCGCATCCAGTCGGGCCGCGCGCATCAGTCCCAGCACATACTCGCGGCCCTTGAGGTCTGCGTCGCTGTACGCCACTCGACTTATGCCGCCCTGCGCGTTCTTGCCGAACTCGCTGAGCGCCGTAAGATGCGAGTTGATGCGCGCGCCGTTGACTCGCATCTGAGCTTGCGCTTGCGCCGAGCTTATAAAACTCGCGCCGATTGCGCCGAGTAAACTGAGATTGAAGGCTCTGCGGTTCATCGTGTTTTCACAGGTATCAGTTGCGCGTTCGATTGCTTCAAATAGTCCTGCGCCTCGCGCAGTTCGGGCAATTGCGAATCCGCCTGCTGCCATTGTTTCAACAAAGCAGAGTAAATTTCGGCTGCGCCTTTTTGATCGCCTGCGCGTGCGGCGGCTCGCGCTGCGCCCAGTAATGATCGCGCGCGATTGGGCTGACGCGAGAGCGCTACCTGAAACTGCTCGGCGGCGTCCTTGTAGCGTTTGGCTTGCAGCAGGATTTCGCCTAACAATTCATGCGATGGCTTTATCAGGTTTGGCGGTCCCGAAGGCGGCGACAACTCTTCTTCCAACGCTGTCGCACGCTTCATCAATTCACCGGCTTCGTCATACTTTTCCTTAGCTAAAGCAACCGTAGCGGCTATTTCAAGTTCTCTGATCTCTACGCCTTTCGCCGCGTAGGCTTCCGATGCTGGCATCTGTTTTCGCATGGCCTGTAGTTCTGCGATGGCTTTTTCCGCGTCGGGCGAGCCTGCTTTGGCCGCCGCCATCCCGCGAACGAAGACCGGCAGCGTCAGGTTGCGGCGATACCTGCCGGTCGCAGGCATCTGCCCCGGCCCGTGACCAGCGTGCGCGCCCGCGCCGGAATCGTCCGCCGCTTTTGCGTCCGATGCGAAAATCTTTGAAGCCCGCTCCCACGCTTCTGTTTCAATTATCAAAGCCGCAGCCATGTCTTCATAGCTTCGATTGACGCCCGGATCATTGCCTGCGCCTGCCATGTCGCTCTTCTTCAATGCGAGCAACTCTTCGGCTTTGGTGTAGCGGCCCTGCTGCAAATAAACATATGTCAGCCAGTGCAGGCTGTGATAATCGCGCGCGCTTATGGGCAATCCCTTTCGCTTCACCCATTCAACAGAGACTGCCCACGCCGATTCGTTCGAGGCAGCGGCTTCGGGCCACATTCCGAGTTGAAGAAAGATGTGTGCAGGCATATGGCGCGCGTGATGCGCGGCGGGAGCGATCTCGGCATAACGCCGCGCCGCAGGCAGCGCCAGAATAGCGTGCTCCGGGTCATCGAAGGCGTGAATGATGTAATGGGCCGCGCCCGGGTGATTGGGATTCTTTTCATAGACATCCGTGGCAATCGCGCCTGCCTTCATCTGCCGCGAAAACCCTTTGTCGCCGGGCCGCACTGTTCCGAGCAACGAGAGCGAATAAAAGCAGGCAGCTTCCAGATCATCCGGATAATCGCGGTAAATTTTCTCCATCGCCGCCTGATACGCACGGTCGCGCGCCAGTTTGTCGCCCTCGCCGTACAACGCTCGCACGGCGCTGATGAAGGCGCGCTCTCTTTCTGTGAGCTTCGGTGTGTCTTTGATCTTTTCGACAACTTTTCGCGCGGCTTCGGTGTCCTGTTCGGCCCAGAGCGGATGGTTATGAGCCATCGCCTCGCCCCAGTAGCCCATCATGAAATCAGGCTCAGCCTTCGTTGATTCGCGGAACTCGTCGAGCGCTTCCTCGAACCAGAACGAGTGAAGCGCGGCCAGTCCTCGAATGAAATGCGCCTGCGCTTTGCGAGAGCCGGAGGTCGGGAAATCCACCTTTCCAAGTTTAGATTGTTGAGCGTGCGCTCCTATGGTGAGCGCCATTATTATAGACGCGATCATTAGCAGCGAAGCATTATGGCGATTTTCAAAAAACGACATGATATTCTCCTCCGTTTGGTTCCTGACTGGTCGGTGCTGAATTTTATCCCTGCCTTGACACAGATACAAGCGACGGGGATGTTGTGAGAGCGGCACGGAAAGTTCTATTTCGATATGGCAAATTGTTGTGGTAGTATTTGCGGACGTAAAATAGAAGTTTAATTTAAGCAGAGGTGGATTATGCTAAATCTTTTTGGCTGTACTTCTATCAGGTTATCACTCAAGCTGATTTTGATCGTTTCTCTAATCTCGCTTGCGATGCCGATAGCGCGCGCGGATGATAAGAGCAAAGAAATCACTCCGGTTTCTCAAAAGACCAATGACGCGCAACCGGCTCCGGTAGCCGATTCTGCGTCGGCTGTCGAATCGAACTCGCCCGCTATTGCTTATGTTCTCTTTAGTCAGGCGACGAAGCCGCAGCCCGAATTGGCTAAGCCAGCCGATGCGCCGGAGCTTCAGGCCGTGTTAAGCCTGAAGCCATTTAAAACTCCGGCTGCGACGACCGGGAGCGCAAATATTCCGCTTCCGCGAGTCAATTTTGCGGCAAGCACCGCGCCGATGACATCGGGAGAGAAATTCAAGCTCTGGGCAAAGCGATTCGTATCGGTCGGCTCATACGCTACCGCCGCGTTTTCGGGCCTTTACAACGAGGCGCTCGACAACGACGAAGGCAAAAAAGACACCGTAGAGAATTACTTTGCCGATGCGGCGACTCGCGCGGCGCGCAGCTATGCATTCGGCACTACATCCGGATTCTTTGAAAAATTCGCTTACGCTTCCCTTTTCCGTCAGGACCCGCGCTATCACCGCTCGGATAAAAGAGGGATGGGCGGAAAGATCGGTTATGCCGTCAGCCGCGTCTTTATAACGCAAGGCGACCGCTGTGGCTGCGATCAGTTCAACATCTCTTTCCTCGCGGGCGGATTGACTGCCGCAGGCATTGCCAACGTCTGGGAGCGCGAAGAACGACAAACCGTTGGCAAGACCCTCTCGCGGTGGGGCACTCATACAGCGCTGACCGCGCTCTCTAACATCATTAGAGAATTCATCGGCGGACAGTAAACGAGACAAAAGTAAAAAGCAGGACGGCAAAGGTAGAAGTAATAGCAATATACTTTTACCTTTTGCCGTCTTTAGAATTGTTTGAGCATTTCGCGTGACCTGAGATCCCGTTCGAGCGCGTGGCGAATGATGCGGTAATTGATCTCGCCTATCTCCCTGATGTGATCCGCGCGGCTGCGCTTGCGGGCGAACTCCAGAGGGTGCCTTTGTAGTATTTCACGGATTGTAGCTCGCAAATCTTCGTTCACAGCTATACCCCTTCCGCCGCTACAGGCAAAACATCTGGGCGCGCCTTCCACAGTCAGGAATACGGATTCAGTTGCTGATATCGCCTCGCCGCACACAGCGCAACGCGACGTGTCGGGGAAGAAGCCGACAAGTCTCAAGAGCCATGTTTCAAAGTAACGCAGCACTCGCGCCAGATCGTTGCCCTCTTCGATTGCTTCGAGCGAGGCTGACACCAATCTGTATAATCGCTCGTTAGGCTCGTGGTCGGGCAGAAACTCGTTCAGGAGTTCAGCCATGTAAGAGAACGTGCTTGCGGTCTCTACATCTCTGGCCGCGATGTGAAATTGCGAGCGCAATATCTCGCAGTTCGAGACGCTCATCAAATCGCGCCCTTCTTTTTGAAAGAACGTCAATGTAACTTCGGTGAACAGCTCAAGCGCAGAGCCGAACCGGCTCTTCATCTTTCGCGCGCCGTGCGCAACTCCGCGCATCTTGCCCATGTCTTTCGTCATGAAAACGCAGATCTTGTCTGCTTCGGCAAGCGTGTAGGTGCGCAGCACGAATGCATCGGTTGTGTGTAACGGCATCGAAACAATTATACCAAATAACAGCG
This sequence comes from Blastocatellia bacterium, assembly GCA_963804815.1. Taxonomy (GTDB): domain Bacteria; phylum Acidobacteriota; class Blastocatellia; order UBA7656; family UBA7656; genus DATEKX01. The sequence goes on from CAWDRU010000002.1 coordinate 2,806,886, forward strand.
CTGCAAGCCGTGTAGCCAGACAATAACCCTCTGCCGGTTGCCCGGTAACCTGTCAGCGTGTAGCATTGAATTGTGATGATGAAACAGGCAGAAGTCCCAGTTGTTTCGCTCGTAGAAAAAGAGCAAAACCTACGAGCGCTGCTCAAAAGCTACGGCTCTGTGATGATAGCTTTTTCAGGAGGTGTTGACAGCGCTTACCTGGCCTATGTTGCGCACAGCGAAGTGGGTGCGCGCGCGCTTGCAGTCACAGGCGACAGCGCATCATATCCGACTTTTCAGCGCGCGCTTGCAGACCAGCTTACAACGCAGTTCGGCATACGCCACGAACTGATTTTCACGGAAGAGTTCGAGGACCGAAATTACACGGATAATCCTCCGAATCGCTGCTACTACTGCAAGACGGAACTCTATACCAAACTGTATGATCTGGCGCGCGAACGGGGATTTCAGACAATCTGCGACGGCACGAATGCAGATGACGCGGGCGATTATCGTCCGGGGCGGCAGGCCGCACGTGAGAAGGGTGTGCAGTCGCCGCTTTTAGAATGCGGATTGACGAAGGCCGATATACGCGAGCTATCGCGACGCGCGGGGCTGCCAACGTGGAACGAGCCTGCATCCGCGTGTCTGTCTTCGCGCGTGCCTTATGGACAGGTAGTAACTATCGAGAAGCTTTCAATGGTAGACAAAGCAGAAATCGCTCTGAAACAACTGGGTTTTCGCCAGGTTCGCGTGCGCCATCACGGCGATGTGGCGCGCATAGAAGTGGCGGAAGAAGAGATGCTGCGCGCGCTCGACATAAATATGGCGCAAAGGATGTCTGACGCGCTCAAAGCTATCGGCTTCAGGTACGTCGCGCTCGATCTGGAAGGCTACCGCATGGGTTCGCTCAACGAAGCGCTTAAATAATCGTCATGTCAAAAGACGCCTGGAATCCTTCACAATACGAACGATTTCGCAACGAGCGAAGCCAGCCTTTCTTTGATCTGATGGCGATGGTCGAGCCGCAACCTGCCATGCGCGTCGTTGATCTGGGATGCGGCACGGGCGAGTTGACCCGCCTGCTTCACAAACATCTTAACGCAAGCGAAACGCTCGGAATAGACTCATCGGCAATGATGCTCGCAAAAAGCGAGGCGATAGCAGGCGACGGGCTGAGGTTCGAGCAGCAGGATATCAGCGACTTTGCTGTCGATCATTATTATCATCTCGTATTCTCGAATGCCGCTTTGCAGTGGACGGCAAATCACGAAGAGGTGCTTCAACGACTGACCGCAGCGCTTGTCGAAGGAGGCCAGCTGGCCGTGCAGGTTCCGGCTAACAACGACCATCCGGCGCATACAGTTGCGGCAGAACTGGCAGGCGAGTCCCCATTTCATGAAGCGATGAACGGGTACAGGCGCGAGTGGCCTGTGTTGAAGCCGGAAGAGTACGCAACGTTGCTGTACAGACTGGGTTATCGCGAGCAACAGGTCAGGCTACAGGTCTACGGTCACGTGCTCAACTCGCGCGAAGATGTGATCGAGTGGGTAAAAGGGACTCTGCTGACAGATTATGAAAAACGCATGCCTGCCGGGTTGTACGCAGAGTTTTTGAAACAATATCGGAATCGACTGCTTGCCGCGCTCGAAGATACACGCCCCTACTTTTATCCATTCAAGCGAATTCTCTTCCGCGCGAAATTGTAGTCACTCTTCATTGAAAGCGCCGTGACGGCCCGCGCCGCCTGCGAATCGCGTGGCTCCCTCGGATGTCTCTTCCTTCAATGCCCGAAGTCCGTGGTTGAACTCGTTTGCGAGCGCTTCTTCAAAACTCAGATCGAATTGCTCATAAGCTGAAAGCCGGTCGCCTCTCAGGCAGACCTGCGGAAAGGCGGCTATCTCGCGCGCTAGCGACTCTGCGGCTTGCCTTGAAGTTCCTTTCGGCACTACGCGATTTGCAAGACCAATCGTCAACGCTTCGGCGGCAGAGACGGCGCGACCTGTCAAAATGAGGTCGAGCGCCCGGCTCAGTCCGATCAATCGCGGCAGTCGAATAGTCCCGCCATCAATCAGTGGTATTCCCCAACGACGGCAGAAAACACCGACCGTCGCGTCTTCTTCCATCACTCGCAAATCGCACCAGAGCGCAAGCTCAAGCCCGCCCGCGACCGCAAAGCCCGATATGGCAGCAATTACGGGCTTGCTGAGTAACATGCGCGACGGCCCCATTGGCCCATCGCCTGTCGCCTGCGTGCGATTGTGCCGCCCCGAAGCTATCGCTTTGAGGTCTGCTCCCGCGCAGAAAGTCCCTCCGTCGCCATAAAATACTGCGACAAGCGCTTCGTCGTCCGCGTCAAATGCGCGAAACGCGGAGACAAGCGATTGGGCAGTCTCGCGGTCAACTGCGTTGCGAACTTCCGGGCGGCTCAGTATGACTGTAGTTACGGGGCCGTTCTTTTCGACGTTGACGGGCATGGGTCACCTCGCAGGCTGAAAAAATAAAAGCGGCGATCATAATAATCGCCGCTTCGTCTGAAATGCAACGCACAGCAAACACTGCGTTTCGCTGCGCCTGTATGGATGCTTAGAATTTGACCTCAGGATTTTTGCGCGAGCCTTCATCGGCCTGGAACAGTTCGGCTCTATCATAACCCAGAAGACCGGCTATCAGAACTTTGGGAAAGCTCTGACGAGTCGTGTTGTACGCGGTGGCTTTCTGGTTGTAATCACGTCGCCCGACCACTATGCGCCGGTTGGTTCCTTCAATCGTATCCTGAAGTTTCAAGAAATTCTGATTTGATTTCAACTCAGGGTAGTTCTCCTGTAAGGCGAGCAGGCGACCGAGAGCGCCCGACAATTGATTATCGGCTTCGATCTTTTGATTGGTCGAGGCTTGCGGATTAAGCAATCGCGAACGTGCATTCGCAATTTCACCAAAGACTGCCTGCTCCTGTTTTGTTACGCCTTTCACGACTTCGACCAGATTCGGAATCAGTTCGGCGCGATTCTGAAGCTCTGTGTCTATATTGGAAAAATATTGTCGTACCTCTTCACGCTGGCTGTTGAGCGAGTTATATGAAGCTATCCCCCAGATCAGCAAAAGCGCAACCACAACGCCGCCGATAATCAGCCCCATCGAGCGCTTTTTGCCGCGCGCCTGCTCCTGGCCCTGCTGCGACGCGTACTCCTTACGAAACTGGTCTCTATTATCATTTGCTTCATCAAAGTTATTGCTCATGTTTTCCTCCTGCGCTCCTCATCTCAATTCAAGCGCGTGTGCAGTCTCAATTATATCTCGTTTGCTTTTGCTCGCGGCCACATCATCGAGCATTTCGCCAACGCGTTCGATCATAGGCAAAAGTGAATTGCGATTAAGCGCCGAGATTACCACTGCCGGATGCGCGCGCTTCATGTTTTCAAGCTCGTCTTCGTTCAAAAGATCGGCCTTGTTGAAGACGAGCAGACGTGGAATTTCTGACAGTTTCAGTTCTTCGAGTATCTTTACGACCGAAGCGATGTGATTTTCGAGCTGCGGGCTGCTCGCATCGACCAGATGAATCAGTATGTCAGACCCTTCCATCTCTTCAAGCGTTGCGCGAAAGGCTGTGATTAAATCCGGCGGCAGGTCGCGTATAAACCCGACTGTGTCATTTATAATCACTTCCTGATCGCGGGGCAATCTCAGCCTGCGGCTGGTCGGGTCGAGCGTCGCAAACATCCGATCTTCAGCCGCTACGCTTGATTCCGTAAGTGAGTTCAAAAGCGTAGACTTTCCGGCGTTCGTATAACCGACAATCGAGATGATCGGCAGATCGCGCCGTTCGCGCCTTGTACGCTGCACGCGACGGCTCGTGCGAATCTGCTCTATCTGCTTTTCTAGATGATGCACTCGGTCGCGCACACGGCGGCGATCAACTTCGAGCTTTGTTTCGCCCGGCCCGCGCCCGCCGATTCCGCCCATCAATCGCGACATCTCCGTGCCCGAACCGGTCAATCGCGGCAGCATGTATTTCAACTGCGCAAGCTCGACTTGAATCTTTCCCTCGCGGCTCTGCGCGCGCTGGGCGAATATGTCCAGAATCAGTTGCGTGCGATCTATGATCTTCAGATCGGTCGCTTCGTTAATTGTTCGCACCTGCGCAGAGGTCAGGTTTTGATCGAAGATGATCGCGTCTGCGCCGAGTTGAAGACTGCGAATAATCAATTCGTCGAGCTTGCCCCGGCCTAAAAGCGACCGTGGGTCAAGTTTCTGTCGCCGCTGCACTATGGAATCGAGCACAACGACGCCGGACGAGCGTGCAAGCTCGTGCAACTCTTCAAGCGACTCCTGCGCCGCCGTCACGCTCGCGGTCGTCACGCTCACCAGAATTGCGCGGTCGCGGTGGTCGCGTGGATTGCGGACGTGGCGCGCGCGCGCGACCTCCTCTTCAAGCGATTCGATCAGGTCGATGAAATCGACATCAAGCTGGCTCGGCGGGAGCGGGTCGAGAAACCCCCAGACGGCAGGCGGTTCTGGCTGATCGAGCGCGTCGATAGGTTCGCCCCTCTCTTCAGGCAAGCCATTGCCGTTTGCAGGCAGCAGATGAGCCGCGCGAACAAGACCGGGCAAGCCATCGCTGCGCACATCAATGGCCGCCATCAGATCGAGCCTGAGCAGCGCAAGATCTGTCAGATCGTCTTGCGTGAGACCTTCCCCGGCAAGATGCGTGTGCAGGCAGCGAAGCCCGCGAAAGCGAGTTTCGCCCACGCGCACGCGCTTCAAATCGGGCAGGACTATGCTGCGGGCGTTGCCGACGACGACGTATTCGACGTAGCCGCGACGATTTACGAGTACGCCTATCTGCCGATTGATTTCATGCGAGGCTTCGGACATCTGGCGCGCAAATTCCTGCGTGACGATCTGGCGCGGCGGGATGCGGCGGTTATAAAGCTTTTCGAGGCGTTGAATCTGATTATGCTTTAGCCCCTGAATGTTCCCTTCGATATTACTAATGATTCTTTCCTCCACTGATAACAAGCGAACGATAATATTCTACACCAATCGCTCACCGGACACACGGAGTTTCAAACGAACTACGACATTTGCTCAGGCTGGTCAGAGTTGATGGATGTTGGAAAAACAAAGCTCGTCTATTTTATCGGAGCCTCTGGCTGAATCCTGCGCTCATCTAATATTACAACGCGGCTGATAGTGGTAATAGCAGTTTATGCGACCACGGTAAATTTTTAATAGCTCCTGCATTTTTTACTGACAATAGTGACATCAATCCCTTATATTGGGTTCGTTTTCGACCCTCACATATCATTTTTTACGATTTAGTTCTTGTCTCAATCAACTTTGGGTGGTGGGAATATTACCGGGTTGCCTGCTAGTATTTACTTGAGGAGGTATTTCATGAAAACCAAATTCCTCATCTTACCCCTGATAGGATTTGTATTGGTTGCTTTTGGAACAACGAGAATTAAATCCAAGATTCAAGACGAAAACCTAAACGCATTACAGTCAGCTCCCGACCGGGAAACGATAAATTGGTATGCGCGCGTGGCGAAAGCAAAAGGTGAGAAGAAGATTAACATTCCTCCACAAAAGTGTGTATATGCCAGTGAAGCTAAAGACTTGGATGAGGCGCTAAAGTATAACGGACTTATTATAGTCGAGCCGGTTGATAAAGTCGTTGTTAATGATGAGCAATTAATCAGAACATGGTACAAGTGCAGCATTATTGAGAATTATCAAAGGCAGACTTGCCTCAATGTCGGGATTGCCTGCCTAAGGATTTAACTATCCCGCAAGATATGTACCCGATAAACGAGGATGAGATTCTCATACCTTTGGGAGGCGGGAGCGTAGAGGTTAACGGCATCACAGTGATTTACGATGACCCATTATTCCCGCAGTTTGACATATCAAGACAATATTTGCTTCTTATCCAGACAGATTCATCAGGGCAAATTGGCTTGCTGGATATGGGACCGTATGGGGTTTTCACTATAAATGATAACAACAGATTACAACCGATAAACGAAAACCCTCATGGCATCAAAACCGAAATGGTCACTCGTTATAACTCGTCAATTGAAGCACTGAGAAATCATTTTCGCGCTAAGTTAGATTAGTTCCTCACCGCCAGTAGCATAAATCAGCTTTAAGGAGTATAGAAGGATGAAAAATAGCCTTATTATATGCAACTGCATTTGCGCTCCTCGTCTGCATATCAGCCTACTTGCATTCTGCTTTAGCCGAATGTCCGCCATGCTATAAGAACCAACCGCCAATGCCTGGTCATGGTGTTGCGCCGGATGGTTACGGAGCATCTAATAATTGTGCAACGAATGTAACCACAACGATAAAATCCAGAGATGTGGCTAGATCGAACCAGAATGCAGACCCCGCTACACGACCCACTTGTTCAGCAACCAAACAGGGGCGACCACCTCAAGATGGCGATGGCGGCGGCGGTAGCAGTTGCCCCACAGCCTGCGGCTCTGTCGGCCCCACCTGCGCAGGCCCGGTCAATTATTGCACTTACCCCGGCGCTGGCTGCGGCAGCTTCCTTACTCCTACTGTCACTCCGACCGGCTCTTGTTGCTGTTACGCCACTCCCATCCTCATCGACATCGACGGCAGCGGCTTCGACCTTACCGACGCTTACGACGGCGTTCAGTTCGATCTCGGCGCTGACGGCTATCCTGACCAGACCTCATGGACCGAGGCTGGATCTTCTAACGCATGGCTCGCCTTAGACCGCAACGCCAACGGCACTATTGACAACGGCACAGAACTTTTCGGCAACGTCGCGCCTCAGCCTCCTTCTTCCGAGCGAAACGGCTTCCTTGCTCTGGCCCTCTTCGATCTGCCCGCCAACGGCGGCAACGATGACGGGGTCATTAATCGCAATGATACGGTCTATTCGTCGCTGCGATTATGGCAGGACACAAACCACAACGGAATATCGGAGCCGGGCGAGTTACATACGCTGGCCGCGCTCGGACTGGCTAGAATCGATCTCGATTACAAACAATCAAGGCGGACTGACCGGTATGGTAATCAATTCAAGTATCGGGCGAAAGTGAGGGACGCGCATGGATCTCAACTTGGCCGCTGGGCCTGGGATGTCATTTTAGTCGTTAATCCCCCGCCTCGATAACGTTCACCACTATGTCACATCACAAAAGGGGCCGTCTTCGTTTCAATACAAAGTCGGCTCCACCCACTCTACAAGAAAAAAGTGAAACCGCGATTGAGCAAGGTTCGACAAAGCGGTTGCGATATTTGCCGCCTCTTCTACTAGTGACAACGCTCCCGGTTTTAATCAATATTAAACTCTGGCTGACTGTCTATTTGGGAGGCAGGCCGCGCGCATGGGATGGCACAGGCCATTTCGGCCTTGCACAAATCTACGATCAAACAATTTTCCCGGACACATTCGGCTGGACGCACGCCTATTTTGCCGGAATGCCATTTCCGAATTTCTACCCGCCTCTGTTTTATTGGCTTGTAGCTCTGCTTCATCACACGCATATCTTTTCGTTTCTAACAGCATTCAAGCTCGTGGTTTCCTTGCCTGTACTGTTGCTGCCCGCCGCCGTTTGGCTGCTGGCATGGTCGCTCTCGGAAAAAAATCGTTTTATCGCGACGAGCAGCGCAATCGCGATGGTCCCGCTGTTGATAGATTTTCGATTTAACCTGATCGGGCTCAGTTATCACGGTACATTTCTGGTTGGGCTTTACACTCAGCCGCTCGGCTTCGTGTTGCTGGTGGCATGGTGTGTTGTTTATCTTAAATCGCGGCAGAGCCGGTTGAGTTTCGCTCTGGCATCGATACTGCTCGCGCTCACAGTATTAGCAAATTTCTTCAATGCGATTACCGCCGGATTGTTTATTGCGGTAACCGTTGTAAGTGATTTATCAAAGCGGCTACGCGCAAAGGAGCAATCAGAAAAAGGTGAAGAACAACGTGCGCTGATCGCTCACTCAGGCTCACCGCTGTTGGCGATTTTGCTAACCTTATTCTGGGCCGAGCCGATGATCGGCGCGTATTCTTACTTTGTCACACGTCCGCAAACGGTTCCGCTGAACGAACTGATCCCACCTGCAATCTGGGTATGGTATGGGTTGGCAATTGCAGGCGCTGTCTATTGGCTGCGTCAGCCTGCACAGGCGACACGGACATATCTTGGAGTTTGCATCTTACTGGCTGCAAGTGTGATATTTGCTGCAACGATCTCCCCCGCATGGTTCCCTTTGCAAACCCCGCGATTTGTTTCAACGCTCAATTTCTTACTTGCCGTTCCAGTCGGGCATCTGCTCACGGCGGCCTATAATCGTTTAGCAGTCTTGACTGGCGATTGGTCTTTTCAGTTCAGAGGGCGCAAGCCACAGCAACAGGCTCATTCATCATTGCCTATTCCTATCGCAGCGATTATTACAATAATTGCGTTGGCTCCCGGTTTCCTGCTTATGAAGAAGCCTTCTTATAAATTGTCTTTTCATGGAACTGACGATAGCGAACGCATAGACGGCGTGTTGCGCTTTGCCCAGCAACACCGCGAGGGGCGCTATCTGGTCGAAGTCCCGAACTTCTCGTATGCCGCCGCCGCGCTTGTCGTCAGTAACTTCTCGCTCAAACAAAGGAGAAGGAATGAATACGATTTCATCAGATTCGCCGAAGAACAATTTGCGGACGGCTGGTTTGATGTTCTGTTGGCGAGATCACCGGAAACGAAAGTGGATAGCATCGCAGGGCTGGATCAATTCGGCGCGCTCATCCTTGATACATACGATTATGCAGATGAAACAAAAGCTTTTGAACAGCTACGGACTTTTGCGCGTGATCATTTGTTGATTCTGCTTTCAAGTAATGATCCGCTCTTTCGGCACATCCAAGCGGCTGGCAATGAATTCACCCTTCTGAAGATTATCGAGCGCGCTCCCGAAGAGGCCGGTCCCCGGTTGGAAGCCGCTGCGCCAGGTTTTCGTTATGGGCCAAGCGCGATTCGCAAAATCCGGGGAGAGATCCGACACGCGCTTGAAGGGCATAAAGGGGTAAGCAATACAGCAAAAGTAGAAGGCAGCGTAAATGTGGCTAATATCGTGATAAACCCGACTTCGCCGCTCATCAACCGCGTACCGGTGCTTATTCAAACAACTTTCTATCCGAACTGGCGAAGAAGCGACGGGGAACCGGTTTACACAGTGACGCCATTTTATATGCTGACTTTTATTCGAGAACCAATCAATATCGTTTATGCTCGTCGCCGATCTGATTGGGTGGGGTTAACGGGCTCGGTCATAGGTCTATTCATTCTTTGTATGGTAACTGGATGGAAATTTAGAAAACTCCGAGTGTAACGATCATACAAGCTCCGGCAAATAAAATACCGCTTGCTCCACAGCCTTAATTCGCAATCAGAACTCGATTTCCTTTTCACTTCGCTTCACGCGCGACTTGCCTTTGATTTACATTTGAGCTACTATCAAGCCATTCTGAACGGTAGACAGTAACCCGCGTCAAATCTAGCTGGAACACTACCCGGTTTATCAGCGTCGGCGCATATCTATACCACGCGCGTTCGGCTCTGATAATTGAAATAGATTAACCCAGCCGGAAGGCTTACGGCGAAAGATTGCCGCTCAGGAAATGAATTTTTTTGGAGGATGTGTGGTGAACAGAAAACTAATCAGACCGACTCTGGCTGAGGTGAGAGAAAGAAACGAGCGCGATTCGCAACAGCGCCGTAGTAATACCCCGACCGATCAAAATCGCAAACGCGTGCCACCCGAACAGACTCATGCCGAAAGCTTCTATTACAAAAAGCAGATGGACAATAAGACGCAGATGGTCATTGTGCTTCAGGACGGCGAAGAACTTCGCGGAAGCATCGAGTGGTATGATCGGGCCTGCATCAAGCTGCATCGTCTGGAAGGGCCGAATCTGCTTGTGCTCAAACACAACATAAAATACATGTATAAGGCCGACGAGAGCGACGACAGTGATGACGGCGACGATGTATCGGGCGACGAGTAAGCAGTATTGCAGGAGGAATGTCCCATTTCGTCTTCTCTATAAATGAACTGCGTGACGCGAGCACCTAACAGCCCCAACAAGCCGCGCGTCGGAATCACACTTGGAGACCCGGCAGGCATCGGCCCGGAAATCGTGCTGAAGTCTGTTGCCGATTCAAGGGTGCGCGAAGCTTGTCTGCCTGTCATCATTGGCGATGCCGTGGAGCTTCGCAATCAGGCCAACAGGCTCGGCTTATCCTGTGACTACCCGTCTCTTTCAGAGCGGGAGTTATCGTCAGACCTCACAAACGATATTGTTATTTGCGATACAGGAAGCGAGACTGTGAACGCTGAGATCGAACGCATCGAATGGGGCGTAATTTCATCTGCTGCGGGGCGGGCGGCTATCAAAGCAATCGAAGCGGGCGTGAGGTTATCACTTGCGGGAAAGCTTGACGCAATTGCGACCGCGCCAATCAATAAAGAGGCTTTACGACTTGCGGGGTCCGCTTTTCCCGGCCATACTGAGATGCTTGCATCGCTTTGCGGAGTAGCCGAATCGTTGATGTGCTTTTTCGCGGGCGACCTCAGAGTCTTTCTTTTTACTATTCACATGAGTCTGGCTGACGCAATAAAAGCGATTACGAAAGAGCGCGTCAGGCGCGCAATCGTTTTAGCAGACCGCGAGCTTCGCCGGTTCGGCATCGCTCGCCCGCGCATCGCCGTAGCCGGACTGAATCCGCACGCCGGAGAACACGGATTGTTTGGCTCTGAAGAAGCGCGCGAAATCGAACCTGCAATTTTGGAGTGCCGCGCTCTGCACGACATTGATGTGAGCGGCCCCTTCCCTGCCGACACGTTGTTTGTGCGGGCCGGGCGCGGCGAATTCGATGCCGTGGCGGCCTGTTATCACGATCAGGGATTGATCGCCGTCAAATGCATAGCGTTCGGGGAAGCGGTAAATGTGACGCTGGGGCTTCCGATCATTCGGACTTCGGTCGATCACGGCACGGCATTCGACATAGCCGGTCGCAATCTGGCCGATCACGGCAGCCTCGTCGAAGCGATAAAGTTAGCGGCTCGGCTGGTAATCGCCGAACGCTCAAATTAAAATTCCGGGAGATTATGATGAGATTTGCTCTAATCGTTCTGTTGATCTTTTCTGCTTTTCTGGTTTCAATGGGCGGGACTCGACCCGCCAGACAGGAGAGCGATAAACCGCTCGGCCTGCCAGAAGAGAAACATCTGAAAAATATCCGCCAGTTGACTTTCGGCGGCGAAAACGCCGAAGCCTATTTCTCTGCCGACGGCAGGAAACTGATCTTTCAATCGACTCGCGACAATTACCCGTGCGATCAAATCTATGAAATCAACACGGACGGCACCGGCCTCAAACAGCTTTCGACTGGCAAAGGCCGCACAACCTGTTCGTATTATTTCCCGAACGGCAAGCGCATAGTTTATTCTTCGACTCACGCAGCCAATCCTGAGTGCCCGCCGAAACCGGATTATTCGCGCGGCTACGTCTGGGCGATTTATCCGAGCTATGACATATTCAGCGCCGCGCCCGATGGCTCAGACATCAAAAACATCACGAACGTAAACGGCTATGACGCAGAGGCTACGATTTCGCCGAACGGCAAAAGAATCGTTTTCACTTCCATGCGCGACGGCGATTTAGACATCTACACGATGGACCTTGATGGCAGGAATGTGAAACGGCTGACAACCGAGACGGGTTACGACGGAGGGCCGTTCTGGTCATATGACAGCAAGTGGATAGTCTTTCGCGCGCATCACCCGAAAGCTGAAAAGGATGTTGCGGATTACAAATCGCTCCTGAAAGAGAATCTGATCCGGCCCACGACGCTCGACATCTGGGTGATGAAAGCCGACGGCACCGGCAAACGGCAAATCACAAGCAACGGCAAAGCCAACTTTGCGCCTTACTTCTACCCGGACGGCAAGCGGATAATCTTCGCATCGAATCAGCACGACCCCAGAGGCCGCGACTTTGATCTCTATTCAGTGAATATTGATGGCAGCGGCCTTGAGCGCATCACGTATAACAACACCTTTGACGGCTTCCCTATGTTCAGTCCTGATGGAAAGAAGATCGTCTTCGCCTCGAATCGCAATAGCAAAGCTCAGGGCGATACGAACGTCTTCATCGCCGACTGGGTAGAATAGAACTGCGCTGCTGTGTGGCCTCCTCAGAGTGGCATTACCTGAATCCGGGGCGACCAGAGACGGTCGCCCACACACACTATCAGCGGTTTACCGCGCCCATCATCGCTTCGGGATAACGGGTTCCCGCAGCAACTCCTTTTGGCGCTACTTCGTCTATCCGCCTGAGATCATCTTCCGTTAACGTGATATCAAGCGCAGCCGCGTTCTCTTCCAGATACTTGCGCCGCTTGGTTCCGGGAATCGGCACTATATCTTCGCCCTGAGCCAGAACCCATGCGAGGGCAAGCTGCGCCGATGTGCAGTCTTTCTCACCGGCCATCTCTTCTATGCGGCGAACCAGTTCCAGATTCTTATCGAAATTTTCGCCTTGAAAACGAGGTGAGTGCCGCCTGTAATCATCTTCGGCCAGATCATCGAAGCTCTTGATCTGTCCGGTCAGAAACCCTCTGCCGAGCGGGCTGTATGCGACGAAGCCTATGCCAAGCTCCCGGCAGGTGGCAAACAGTTCGTCTTCAGGTTCACGACTCCAGAGGGAGTATTCGGTTTGCAGCGCGGCAATCGGATGAATCCTGTGAGCGCGACGCAAGGTTTCAGATGAGGCTTCAGAAAGACCGAGGTATCGGACCTTGCCTTCTTTAACCAGTTCAGCCATCGCGCCGACCGTCTCTTCTATGGGCGTTTCAGGGTCTACGCGATGCTGGTAATAAAGGTCTATTGTATTTACGCCCAGACGGCGCAGACTGCCTTCGCAGGATGCGCGCACATATTCCGGCCTGCCGCTGATACCGCGAATCGTAGGATCAACGTCGCTGCGCACTATGCCGAATTTAGTAGCGAGTAAAACTTCCTGACGGCGTCCGCGAATGGCCCGCCCGACAAGTTCCTCGTTTGTGTATGGCCCGTACATATCTGCGGTGTCGAAAAAGTTGATGCCGAGTTCCAGCGCTCTATGAATAGTCGCGATGGATTCCGTGTCATCAAGATCGCCGTAAAACTCAGACATCCCCATGCAGCCCAGCCCCATTGCCGAGACCGAAAGACCGCTTCTACCTAATTCTCGTCTCTTCATGTTTTTCCCTTTCTTCGTTTAACTGATTCAAGGAATCAAGATTATTTTGCCATATGCGCCCGGTTCCATCACTGCGATGTGAGCGCGCGGCGCTTCGGCGAGCGGTATCTCCTGCCCGATAACAGGCCGGAGCGTCCCGTTCTCAAGCCCTGCGTACAACGCCGCGTGAATGCTCGCCTTTTCCTGATCCGAAGCATTGAAAAGCGTCATTCCAAGTATGGCCGCATCACGCCCCATCGCCTCGCGCGGGTTGATCTCTATCGTCCCGCGATTGCCGATGACTACGACACGACCCGCCAGCGCAAGCGCGGTCAGGTCTTTGGCCAGATTGACATTTGCCAGCATCTCAAGAATCACGTCTACGCCTCGCCCTGATGTCAAAGCCTTGAGCTGATCGAAATAATCCGGCGCGCGATGATCCAGCACATGATGCGCGCCATTTTCTTTCACCAGCTCTCGCCCTTTGTCAGTTCCGCCTGTCCCGATCACTTTCATCCCGGCAGCCCTGGCGAGTTGAACGCCTGCGATGCCGACTCCGCCGCTTGCGCCGTGAACCAGAACCGTTTCGCCCGGCACGGCTCGCGCTCGCTGAAAGAGCCCGCGATAGGCAGTCGCGTAAGGAACATTCACACCCGCGCCCTGTGCGTAAGACACATTTTCAGGCAATGCATAGACCTGTAATGCATCGCACAACACCTGTTCGGCGTATGCGCCTGTGAGCGTCCCTGATGTGTAAACTCTGTCACCGACCGAAGCGCGCGTGACGCCTTCGCCTACGGCTTCGACATCGCCAGCCGCATCCATTCCCGGCGTATAAGGCAGTGGCGGTTTTTGCGAATGCGCGCCTGCGCGGATGTATGTGTCAACAGGATTTACGCCTGCGGCTTTCACTCGCACGACGAGCTGACCGGGGCCGGGTTTGAGGTCCGACACTTCTTCCAGTTTCATAACCTCCGGCCCGCCCGTTTCGTGAACTCGAATCGCTTTCATCAAATACTCCTTTCTCAATCGCCAGAATTATTATTCAATTATTTGACGATTCGGAAATTAAAGCGAGGCGTTTGCAAAAGCTCCATCAGATGAAAATCAATTCCCCGAACCATGCGGCATAGGCGAACGCGCCTTCCGAAGCATTTGCTCCATTTGTTTTTACCCATTCGACAGATTTTTCGCGCTCGGCGCTTTCGCAAATATGGAGCTTGGATTATAATCGGCACACTTTCGTGCTTATACCGAAAGCTCCCCAATAAAAGCATTTTTGAACTTCGGACTATGGAGTTGATCGGGGATCACCGACTTTCAGCGCCGCAAGAGCAAGCAAAAACTGCCTGCCATTGCGGTGTATCCTAAAACCCTTGTAGCACAAACCTAAGGAGGAAAACGATGGGTGGCAAAATAACGGTAACCAATTTCTCGGAAAACGAGCTGAGCGTAAATATCACACAGAACAACCAGCCCAATGCAGTGCCTTTAGCTTCCGGTTATTTAAATGTCGGCCAGACAAGCGGCTTTGTAGTCAGCGGCTCTAACCTATATGAGGTCCTTTTCTCCGCAGTTGGAGCGAATGTGCTTTCAGCAAAGGGCGTCACGCCTAATTCCATAGTCGAAATCGCCATCACCGATACGACAGCCGAGGACGATACCAACGAGTAAGCCTTACCACAGAACAAAGGAGACTAATTATGGCTAGCGGTAAAATAACAGTAACAAACAATACCCAGAATGATGTTTGGTGCAGTATAACCGAAGATGGCAATACTAATGTTATAGTGGCCTCGGGAACAATTCTGTCAAAGCAGAGCAATGACTACCCGGTCAGCGGGTTCAATCTATATCAGGTTAATTTCTCTCCTGTGACCAGCGGCGTCATCGGCGCGACAAATGTTCCACTTAACGGGCAGGTCGTATTTTCTGTTAACAGCGACAGCGGAAAGATGGCCGACGAGTAGTCGCTTTATTCCTGATGGAGCAGTTGCTGGAACAGGTCATCCCACTGCTCCGCAATACGGTCCCAGTTGTAGTCCGTGCGTGTGGCATTGCGATAGGCAGCTTCGGACACGGCTCGCAGATGGCCGGGGTTTTCATAGAGTCGTTCGAGCGCACGGGCTACGCCTTCGGGTGAAACGTATTGGGCCTCAGTCAGGACTCTCTCAGTAGTCAGCGTGAAGACAGGCTCAAGCATTTCAGCCGCCCCCTGCCATAGCTCTTCACACGAAGTATGGCGCGGCACAATTTGCGCCGCGCCAGTCGCCGCATGTTCAAAGCTTATAAGCCCCCAGCCCTCTCCCGTAGATGTATTAATCCCTACTTCGCATGCGTTGTAGATCAGATTCAATCTCTCGACGGAATCGGCAGGAACATCTTTGCTCAAGTTGCTTATAATCAGGCGGCCTTCCATGTCATACCTTTTGGCAAGCGTGCTCAGGTTCCAGCCCACATCTTCCAATCCCATATGAAGATAAAGTTTTACATTGTCTGGTTTGTTCTGCGCAAAAATCGCGAAGCCTTTCATAGTGATCTCAATCCGTTTTCTAGGCTGATTCCGGTTTGCGTTGAGCACGATGAATGAATTCAGAAAATCTTCCGTGTTGGGAAGCAGTTTTTTCTTGGCTCTGAATCTTCCCGTAACGACTCCTTCCGGCCCTGTTTCATCCGCGTAGGGGTAAAACAGGTTTGTATCTACTCCGTGTGGAATAACAGTGATTCGGGGAGTCGCAAACTCAGGCTCATCCCGCCTGATTAAATCAATAGTTTGCTCTAAAACCTGCTTCCCGTATTGGTTATAGGCGACAAGTTGATCGACGGCGCAAATGGGTTTTACAACATCCGGATCGAGAGGCGCTCCATCGACGGGAAAGTACATCACCGTTTTTACAAGCCCCCTGTACTTTTCCAGCACAGGCATGTAATTGCTCAGTATCCACACATCGTTGATAAAAAAAACGAGCTGGGGTTTTATCTTTTCAATAAGCGGCTGTAGACGGCTAACGCCATAGACATCGCCGCCCAATCGCGCCACGTATATTTTCCAGTCGGCGTCGTGCGGGTCGCCAAAATAATTGATGCCAAGATGATGAACATCATATTTATCTTTGAGCCTGCGGATTATGCTGTGCAAAACTCTGGCAAAACCTGTTGACGCCGCTGCGTCTCCGACTATCAAAACACTGGGAGTTTTCATTGATGTGGTCCTAGATATTGTCCTCGATGTATTGCTGCACGCTTAATATAAGGTGAAGCGGGTGATTTTGGAAATACTGCGCCTATCGGTGATATAGTAACTGGAATATTTAACCGAAGAGGCTGCGATGAAACGAAGAGAGACGAACTGCCCGGCTGAGATAACGCTTGCGGTGATAGGCGGAAGGTGGAAGACGCTTTTGCTCTATCACCTGTTTCAGGGTGTGAAGCGATTTTCCGAATTGCAGCGCGCACTGACGGGCATCACGCAGAAGATGCTCACACAGCAACTTCGCGAGATGGAGCGCGACGGGCTTGTTCACCGCGAAGTCTACCCGGAAGTCCCGCCGAAGGTCGAATACTCGCTCACGCCGCTGGGGATGACTTTAGAGCCTGTCGTGGGCGCGATGTGCGAATGGGGCAGCAGATACAAAGAAGGAAAATTGAATCAGGTCGCGTTTGAGCCTTTCGTGGCCGAACTTGCAACAAGCCTGCGCGGCATAAAGTGATTGAATCAGGCAAACGTTTCTTTAAAACCAGCAGGCGATATAAAGAAATGGGTAGGCGAAACTCTATATCGAGTACTCGAAACTCTATATCGGGTGCACGAAACTCTATATCGGGTGCACGAAACTCTATATCGGGTAGGCGAAACTCTATATCGCCTACCCGATATAAAGAAATGGGTGCACGAAACTCTATATCGAGTGCACGATATAGAGTTTCGCCTGCACGAAACTCTATATCGCCTACCCGTTTCTTTATATCGTGTGGGCGATATAAAGAAACGGGTAGGCATTACTTTATTTTGTGCTCGCGTTCAGTCCAAAAAACGAAATGACAGCCAGCCTTTCACAAAGCGATAAACATCTGTTCCATCGCAAGCTGACGATTGATGTTGCGCGAAAGATTCAGCAGAACCTGCTCAATATTTGCGGCCCATTCGGTTATCTGCTCGACCGATGTCACCTGCACAATTGGTTCAAGCCGTTTGGCAACATCGGCGTTTGTCAGTCGCTCGGCAGGCTCGCCTAATTTCAGATGAAACAGATCGGCGAGCAATATCATCAACACGTCGAGATGGTTTTCAAACTCGCTCTTTTCGAGCTTGCGGCCAAGATGTTCTGCCGCGCCCAGCAGTTTGATAGTGTCGCGCGTGACGGCGAGCGATTCGATAATCTCCAACATCATGCCGCGCTGCTCGCGATAGACTCCCAGATCGATTTCGAGAGCGCGACCGAGGCTTCCGCGCGCAAGTCTGGCAAGCATTCGCGTCTCTTCGGCGGGCCGCTTGTAGTTTGCTTTCAGGTATGACTCAAGCTCCTCGTCAGTGAGCGGCGCAAAGCTCAACATCTGGCAGCGCGAGCGAATCGTTTCAAGCAGCGCGTAAGGTTTCGACGTGACGAGCAGGAGCAGAGTGGTTTCCGGCGGCTCTTCCAGAACTTTCAGAATCGAGTTTGCCGCCTGCTGGTTCAATCGGTCGGCTTCGTCAAGAATGTAAACGCGGCGGCGGCCATCAAAAGGGCGATACTGCGCTTTTTCGGTCATCTCCCGCATTGAGCCGATCTTGATGAACTGGCCGTCGGGCGAAAACGTTTCGACATCAATGTGCTCGCCCGCCTGTATCTTGCGACAGTTGACGCACTGGCCACAGCCGTCGCCGTCTTTCGGGCGCAGGCAATTGACCGCCTGAGCCAGACAGAGCGCGAACTGGCGTTTGCCCACGCCCCGCTGACCTGCCAGAATCAAGCCCTGACTGATGCGATCTTCGGCAACCGCGCGCTTGAGCAGTCTCTTTATTCGTTCGTTTCCAACAAGCGATGAGAAAGGCACAACCCGATTGTAGCAGTTCACGCCCCTCGCGTGGTAATCTACTGAGCGTGCTGAAGAACTTCCTTGAATCGAGGCTCGAAAAATGGAAGCGGCTCGAAGAACTGACGGCTCGCGTGTCGCGGTTTCGATTGAAGAACCTGTCGGGCGAAGAGGTGCGCGAGTTCGGACGGCTCTACCGTCGCACGGCGGCTGATCTGGCAATCGCGCGCGAAGAGGTGCGCGATCAAAGGCTCGTGAATTATCTCAATCATCTGGTAGGCCGCGCGCACGGCGCGATATATCGCAGCGAATCATCGGGCTTCGGCGTGTTTCTCGATTTTTTCCGCTACGATTTCCCTGCCCTGTTCAGAAAAAAGTTCAGCTATATTCTCACATCATTTCTGTTGTTTATGCTCTCTGCGGCCTTTGCCTGGGGCGCGTGCTATTTTGACGAAGGGTTTGCGGACCAGATTGCGCCTCGCCTGAAACAAGACATCGCAGAGCATCGCAACTGGACTGAATCGGCGAATGAATCGAACCCGCTGACATCGACAACGATCCAGACCAACAACATCACTGTAACCTTTCTGGCATTTGCCGGAGGCGTGCTCGTCGGGCTTGCAACCGTATGGGTACTGATACAAAACGGGCTGTTGCTCGGCATGGTGATGGGTCTGTGCGTGAAGTACAAGTTCTGGGAGATTCCAACATTTGTCGCCGCGCATGGCGTGATCGAGCTTACGGCCATCTTCATCGCAGGGGGCGCAGGATTGATGATAGGCAAAGCGTTGTTGATGCCGGGCGACCTCCGGCGGATCGATGCGCTGGTGACGAACGGATTGCAGGCAGTCCAGTTGATAATGGGCTGCATACCGATGCTTTTGATCGCAGGGCTGATCGAAGGTTTCATCTCGCCCGCTCATATACCTTCGGCCATCAAGTTCACCATATCAGGCGTGAGCGGGCTTGCGATGGCAGCTTATTTTCTAAAACCCGACAGGCGAGAGCTGGCGATAAACAGCCCAACAAGTTTGAACCCATGAATGAGCAGAGCCTGCGCGAACTCGAAGACGGTTATAACCGAGTAGCTAAAGAGTATGTCGAGCGAATCTTCAACGAACTGGAGGGCAAACCGCTCGACCGCCAGTTGCTCGACAGGTTCGCCACCAGCGTCACAGGGCCAGTCTGTGATTTAGGCTGTGGGCCTGGTCAGATTGCAAAGTATTTGCGCGAGCGAGGAGTGGATGTCTGCGGCATCGATCTTTCGTCGGAAATGGTCGAGCAGGCTCGACTATTGAATCCCGGCATCGAGTTCGCGCAGGGCAATATGTTGTCGCTCGATCTGGCCGATGAATCGTTGGGCGGTATCACCGCTTTTTATTCGATCATTCATATACCGCGAGCCGAAGTCGTACAGGCGCTCGGCGAGATGAAACGGGTCCTTCGACCGGATGGCTTGCTCCTGCTTTCGTTCCACATCGGCGATGAGATACTTCACGTAGAAGATTTCTGGGGAGAGCGTGTTTCGCTCGATTTCATATTCTTCCGCCCGGCGGAAATGGAAGGCTATTTGAAAAGCGCGGGGTTTCGGGTTGAAGAGACTATCGAAAGACCGCCTTACAAGGATGTCGAACACCAGAGCCATCGAGCATATATCTTCGCTGGAAAACCCGGATAACCAGTCGCCTGATCTCGCCCTTTTATAATAATCCGCGCTCTTTGACTTCGAGATATTTGTTGACCAGTTCGAGCGAAAGTCGTCCGGCGGGAACGTCGAGCGCAAGCCCTCCCGCGTGGCGTATGCGTGTGAGCGCTTCTTCGCGCTGGCGCAGTATCTCTTCGGCTGTGCCCTGTCGATAAACGTCTGCGGCGGTCGCAGGGCGGGCGCGCACCAATTCGCGCAGGTCTGTATCGCCTATCGTGATGATGAGCGGCAGGTGGCGAGGCATCAGCTTCGACGTGTGTGCGAGCAGTTCTGCCGATGCATCGCGGTCAACCAGATCGGTCAGTATCACGACGAGCGAGCGCCTGTGATAGTTCGCGCTGAAAAAGTTGAATGCCCGCGCATAGCTCGGCTCGATCATCTGCGGCTCCAGAGCGTAAAGCGCTTCCATCATTCGATTGATCTGATCCCGCCCGCGACGAGGCGGCAGATAACTGGTCACGCGGCGAGAGAAAGCAATCAGCCCGACATTATCGCCGCCAGCCGCTGCGACGTAGGCAATCGAAAGCGTCGCGTTGATGGCGTGATCCAGTTTCGTAAGCTTGCCGATACGCGCGGTCATCAGGCGGCCCGTGTCCAGCAGCACGACTATGTTCTGGCTGCGCTCGATTGTGTACTGCCGCGTGATGAGTTTGCCGCGCCGCGCGGTCGCGGCCCAGGATATGTGGCGTATCTCGTCGCCGATGACGAATTCGCGCAACGACTCGAATTCGCGCCCCTGCCCGCGAACCCGCATTCGTCTAAGCCCCGGTTCGGGCCGCCGGTTGCGATGCGCGTACAGATCGTGCTTTTTGGCTTCTCGAATATCGGGATAGACTTTCACGCTGCGCGATGTAGGATAGTCAAACTGCTTCCACAACAATCCGAGCCGCGTGCGAAAACGGAGCATCGTGTTGCCAAATTCATAGCTGCCCCGCGCGGTCGGAAGCAGCCCGTAACGCCACGAGCGCGTGCGGGAAGGTGTGATGGTCAGTTGAACTTCGCGCGGGCTGCGCAGTTCCATCTGCGGCGGATATTCGTCTTTAAGAATGAAGGTCACTTTACGCACGGCGCGGTTGGCGATCCTGATTGTCACTTCGTTTTCCGCGCCCATCGCGAAACGATCTTCCACCTGTCGTTCGACGCGGAACAGGTCTCGCTTTTCCGAGATGAAGTAATCGACTGCGGCCAGCACAACCAGCGCGATGTCATAAAGCACGCTGTAGTAGAGCGCGTCGTGATTCAGCCATCCGAATGACAGCAGCGCCAGCCCGAAGGCGAGCAAAAGAAAGAATCTTTTTGTGAATACGAATCTCAAAACCAGTAATCCTCGTCCATGCTCCCCCCGGCGAGCGCGCTCAACAGATCCGTGACGTTTGCGAAGCGCGATATTGCGTAAACTGCCGCCATGATCTGATAAGGGAGTTCAAACCGTGAAAGCGCCTCGCGCGGCGTCACCCAAAGCTCTTCATCGACCTCTTCCGGGTTGATCGATGTACGGAACTCGCCTTCGACAGGGTAAGCGAAAGTAAGCATATGATAGACTGGCCCCGCGTGCGCGGCTGTGTGAATGTTTCTGAGCGGGACGAGCCGGAGCGGGTCAATCTCAACGCCTATCTCCTCTTTCACCTCACGGCAGGCTGTGGCCTTTATGTCCGGATCATCTTCATCGCGCCGCCCGCCGGGAAAAACGAATGCGCCGGGATAATAACGAAAATGCATGGGGCGGCGGCTGAGATAGACTTCAATGCCTCGCTCAGTATCTCGGACAAAAGCAACAGCCGCTGCCGGAATAGGTTTCATGTTTTATCTCGGCACTTCGATTCCTGCGATGACTTCATCAAGCACCTGATCGGCGGTTGCGCCTTCGATTTCGGCTTCCGAGCGCAGCACAATGCGATGGCGCAGCACAGGCTTTGCGATCTCTTTAACATCGTCGGGGGTGACAAAGGCGCGGCCCCTCACGGCTGCGAGCGCCTTCGAGCAGAGCAGCAGGGCCACGGCTGCGCGAGGGCTTGCGCCCCACGATATGTTCATCGCTCCGCGCGTGGCGCGTATGATCGAGACGATGTATCGCTGAATGCCGTCTTCGACTGTAATGGCGCGGACCTGCGCGCGGCATTCAAGCAGAGCCGCAGGGTCGCCAACCGGCTGTATCGCCATGTCTTCGAGTCTGCGCGCGTTGAAACCCGCGTTCCAGTTCGAGACCACGCGCAACTCTTCGTCAGCGCTCGGATACCCCATCAATATTTTCAACATAAAGCGGTCAAGTTGCGCTTCGGGCAACGGATATGTGCCTTCGTACTCAATCGGGTTCTGCGTGGCGAGAACCGTAAACATCGGCGATAGCTTATGTAATTCACCGTCAATGGTCACCTGTCGTTCTTCCATCGCTTCGAGCAACGCAGCCTGAGTCTTGGGCGGCGTGCGGTTGATTTCGTCCGCCAGCAGCAGGTCTGTGAACAACGGCCCGTGACGAAGCATAAAAGTCGAAGTCGCCATGTTGAATATGTTCGTGCCGGTCACATCTGCGGGCATGAGGTCCGGGGTGAACTGTATGCGCCCGAAGTGCGCGCCGATTGCGCGTGCGAGCACTTTTACAAGCAGCGTCTTTGCGGTTCCCGGCACACCTTCGATCAGGGCGTGCCCTTCGACCAGCAGCACTACGAGCACCTGTTCCAAGACGGCGTCCTGGCCGACTATGGCTTTGCGGACTTCGGTCTTTATATGCTCAACTACATTGCTGACAGAATAAGGCAAATGTATTCTCCTCTTTCGATGTGCTTCTGTTAAAAACGGCGCGGCAATCAAAAACCTGCGGCATGCAATAGACAAGAATAATGTTTCAAACGCCGGGCCGCAATGACAAGATACGGAAAATAGTTCTTGCTTCAAAAAATAAAAGGTGGTACAGTCCGAAATTGTCACTCTGGCCCAACCCCACGACGGCCTAAAGACGCCCCGGCACTTGGACGCTTAATGATCATTCGCAGGATGTTCTTGTAGGTCTTCCCAATCCAGGACCGTTAAAAAATTAGCAGATGATAAAGTTCGGTACTTCAGGCTGGCGCGCCATAATCGCCGACGAATTCACATTTGTCGCCGTTCGTCGTGTTACGCAAGCCATAGCAAATTATTTAAAGAACGATGCGCCTAACTCTCAGGTGATCGTCGGCTACGACACACGCTTCATGGCCGAATCATTCGCAGCAGAGTCCGCGCGCATATTCGCGGCAAACGGATTCGAGCCGCTGTTATGTGATCGGGCAACGCCGACTCCTGCAATCGCTTACGCGATTCGCTCAAGGAAAGCGAGCGGGGGCATCAATTTCACGGCAAGCCATAACCCGCCGGAGTATTGCGGGATGAAGTTCTCTACTGCTGACGGGGGGCCTGCGCTGCCGGAGGTCACAAACGCAATAGAACGCGAGATAATGAGCCTTGAGGGCAGCCGCGTTCTCGACCTGGCGTCACCGGCATCGCC
Organism: Blastocatellia bacterium; assembly: GCA_963804815.1. Classification (GTDB taxonomy): domain Bacteria; phylum Acidobacteriota; class Blastocatellia; order UBA7656; family UBA7656; genus DATEKX01. The sequence goes on from CAWDRU010000002.1 coordinate 2,830,310, forward strand.
CGTAAACAGCCTCGCGATTGTGGACGATTATCTGAGCGATCTGGCTGCAAAGATTGACTTTCGAGCCATATCTGATGCCCGATTGCGCGTCGTTTATGATCCGCTGTGGGGGACGGGGCGTGGTTATTTGAACAAGGCGCTTGAGGATGCAGGCTGCGAAGTTTTGATGCTGCACGATTGGCGCGACGTATACTTCGGCGGCCACAGCCCTGAGCCTGACGAGGAGTACCTGCACGAGTGCCGCGACAAAGTCGTGGAAGGCGGCTATAACCTGGGGCTTTCGACCGATGGAGACGGCGACCGATTCGGAGTGTTAGATCGCGACGGATCTTTTATATCTCCGAATATGGTTATCACGCTTCTGGTGGATTATCTGGCGGAGTCGCGCGGGTGGAGCGATGCGGTCGCGCGCTCTGTCGCAACGACGCATCTGGTTGATAGAGTAGCCGCGCGGCGGGCAACAGAAGTGATCGAAACGCCAGTAGGTTTCAAATACATCGGGCAGTTGATAAACGAAAATCGCATAGCGATAGGAGGCGAAGAGAGCGCAGGTCTTTCCATCCGAGGTCACTTCCCGGAAAAAGATGGGATACTGGCCTGTCTGCTTGTGGCCGAGATGGTCGCAAAAAGAGGCGTAACGCTGCGCGAGATGCTCGAAGAAGTTTATAAGGATGTTGGAAAGCTGGTTAATGGGAGAATAGGCGTTCGACTGACGCCTGAATTGCAGCAAGGGTTGTCGAGTAAGATTTCAACCGGCCCTGATAATTTTGCGGGTCGCCGCGTGAGCGAGGTGAGCCGCATTGATGGGGCCAAATTTATTCTCGAAGACGGATCATGGCTATTGATGCGGCCTTCGGGAACCGAGCCGCTGGTTCGTATTTATGGAGAAGCTTCGAACGAGCAAGATTTGGAGGTGCTACTTGAGTCAGGCCGCAAATACATTCTGGGTTAACAAGTATGATTCGTCAGCAAGAGCAGGTTCTGCGGCGAAGCGAAAAACATTATTCCACCGCCTAATAGACGGCGTGACCTTGGCGATAATAATCGCGGCGTGCGCCATCTGCGTCTCGGTTTATCTGAGGTCGCGTTCAGAGTTGGACGTAGCAAAGGTTAAGAACCAGGCTGCCGCAGAGAAGGCACAGATGCTTGCCGGACAGGTCGAGAAGATCGAGCGCGACGTAAAACAGTTACAGACGGATGTTAAGGCAATAGAATCATTCGCCCGGCAGAAATACGGCTACGTGCGCGCAGGCGATGTGGTGATAAAAGTGCAGCAGGAGGAGTCGGAAGAGACGCCCGGTTCAAGAGCGGTTCGGGTGGCAAACTTGACACCTCAATCAACGGATAGCTATACTAATCTTTCGAATTGATCTTTAATTTTGACGCGGGGTGGAGCAGTCTGGTAGCTCGTTGGGCTCATAACCCAAAGGTCGCAGGTTCAAATCCTGCCCCCGCAACCATTAAATGCAACAACTTAGAGCCACCCGCAAGGTGGCTTTAGTTGTCTGGTCACACTTTCAGTCACACATTGAAAAGAAAGTGGGCTACAATCAAAATGCAGCCCACCTTAACCTACTCCTGCTTCCCTGCCCTCAAGATGCGATCCGCAGCACCAAATATCTTCATAGCTGATTTCTCCGGTATCACATCTCCCTGTAGCCAGTTTTGTATATACCCCCTGCAAAACGCTGATCCCGGCAGTTCTAAGGACTCGCACAGCAATAGGGCTACTGCCTCTGCCTCTGCCTCTCTGAGGCTGCGTGGCGTGTTCTCTGAGTCCGTGTAGGAGGTTTCTACAGTATGCCCTAGCTCGACGTGAGCTTATGTTGTACACCACATAAGGTCACTTATGTTGGCTTGAAGATTATGTGATGCCCAGCCTTTAACTCGCTTGATTGTCGTGATCACGCAGCGCCAAACACCACATAACTTTCGAGCCAACATAAGTGAGCCAGTTCATGCAGCAAAGTCTTATGTGGCATAGCTGCTAGAGGTGATATTGCTACCTCTCTTTTTCTAGCATAGCCCTGAACATTTCCATTAGTTGCTACAAAGGATACTTCTTGAATCCCTAAAGCGGCTAATGCTCTTTCTTTATTCCAAGTTGGTACTTCTAGCATCTCTACAGGCTCCCCATTAGTTTGAGCTAGAACAAACCAATGAGGTTTCCAGACAAAGTTAGTAATAACCGTTTGATCTTCATTACTTACTTTGTCCTTAACCTTTCTAGTAAGCGGCATACACAACCATATAGCCTTCTCACCTTTCTTAACCTGTCTATTGAGTTTCTGCCAACCGGGATAGGTGTTTATCGGGCCAGCTTCTAACTTTCTCTGGCAACATTGCACTATAGCTGCAATCTGATTGCCTAAGCTGTAGGTGTGAAAGTTCGAGTAAGCTTTAAGAATCAATCCCGGTTCGCTTACTGCTGCTTTTAATAACTCGCTCCATTTGTTTTCGTTATCCATAATTCCTCCATCAAGAAAAAAGAAGGGAGAGCTTAGAAACTCTCCCTTGCTCGATTAATTGCCGTAGAACATCAAGTAGTAAGCTCTATCAAAGTCATAGGCGGGATTATCTTTTACATTCTTTAGATTGAATGCCCACCTGCGAGTTTCTGAGCTTTGTTTGCCCCACCTTTTGAAATCACCTTGCCTAGAATGAAATTCAACGTGGCAAGTTTCGTGTGCAGGTTTTACTTGAGTTCCACCATTTGATTTGTAGGTCGGATGATGGAGGTTTATGGATTGATCTTGAGTTATCTCTAACTTGCAGAAATAGCAAGTTAAAGGATCATACTCGTTAGCTTCTGCTGCTACTCTGTCTTGCTCTTGTTGCTCATAACCTTTATAGACTTGCTCGCCTATTAAGGTCTTGATGTCGGTTGCATCGTGGGTGTATTCTGACATTGGTTCTAAACAACCTTTCTCCCTGCCATACAGGGGGATATTCAAGGCTCAGGATGTTACTAGCATCTTGAGCCTTTACCTTTTATTGCCCTGCCTTGTGGCTAACCTCAGAGTTAAAGCTACCTAATGGAATTCATAGCCTCTGGCCTGCTTATTAGTTCAAAGATCATCAACCTAATGCAGGTATATTATCACTGTCACTATAATATGTCAAGGAAAATGATAATATCATTGATAGAATAATACTCTTATGATATATTATTGCAGGAGGTAATTATGGCTAAAGTCGAATTAAGAATAAATGAAATGTTAGAGGATCGAGGGAAATCTGCTTATTGGTTAGCTAAAGAATTAGAAATGAATCATGGTAATCTTTATAGCTATCGTAAGAACAGAGTAAAGGCTATCAACTTAGAACTACTAGCTAGGATGTGCGAGCTACTAGAATGTGATATTGCCGATTTAATGCAGCTAGTAGATGAAAAATCAGAAAGTAAAAAGAAGAAGGCTAAAAGTTAAGTTAATAGTCGAGGGGTTCGCGCAATAATGCTTCTAGATGAATTTAACTAGACCCACTATTTTTTAAGTAGGTAGTTTTTTTCTAACTGATCTTTTGGTTTCTTGAGTCTATAAAGAGTTAATAGGCTGATGTTATGCGCTAGTTATCTTAATAACTGTTCAATACTTGTAACCGATTATCGACTTGCGCCCCTGTGGTATCTCAGTCTTTTTTCTTAAAGAAAGTTGCTTCTTCATCTTTAACTTGCGGAGTGCTGTTAAAGTTGTTTTCAATATCTTTTGAGAGTAGGTTTGAATAGACGGAAGTATAAGCAAAGAACATAGTGTAAAAGTTTGCTTTATCCACTTGCTCCCTTTTAACTTTTATAGTTTTTGCAAAACCTTCACCCCGACTAAACACCAAACATTTGGAAGGAGAAAGAGGAAGAGATAGGACTTGGTTTATAAATCCTGATTCCCAATTTTTAGGTTTATTTTTTGGAGGAATAGATGAAACTGGATTGTCCGAAGTAACAAACACTCTGGAGCTATCACTTTTAATTAACTGCCATTGTTTTTCCATTAGAGCTTTAAAACAATCAATGCCGAGAGCCAAAGACCCGTACACCGATAATTCTTGCTGACTTTGGGACATATCCTCAAAAAAAGCATCTGGATTCGATAGAATTTCTTTTCTTCTTTCTTTAGCTTCCTCAATAGTAATCCCTAAATCCTGTATTCCATCCAGAAATGATTCTTCATTTTCTAGGTACTTTAGAAACTCATAATCTCCATCCAGATACTTTTTTTGTATGGTACGGTAACGAGGGTTGCGAGTAATCAAATGAGCAGCAAAATGCGCTATGGTTTCTCTTTCGTCATCCGAAAGAATTAGATGATCCATAGCCATTATTTTCTTAATAACAGGTGCGGCGGGGCTTTCTGTTGACCTATCATAGAACTTTTCTACATCAGTATTCCGCTGACCAGTAGTTTTGTCGGTAAATGTGTAAAAATCCTCCTCAGATGCAACACTCTTGATTCCCTTTAAACTAGGTCGTTGTTTCCGCTTATAGCACCAGACTCTTCCTGCTGCTTTAGTTGGAGAGAAGTTTCTTAAATAGAATTGAGGTACATAATGGTCGTTAGCCATAATACAACCTAAGAGAAAAGATTATATCAAAAGCCCTCCCATTTCTAAGAGAGCTATACATAACTCTTAGAACATAACGATCATGCTATATTCCCCTTTCTAGAGGTCATCTATGGCTATATGCGAAGTATGCAACCAAGAAATGCTCACAGTAGATAGTTGCAAGGAAGATCAAAAGCGCATTCCTTATGGTCTAGAAACTGTATGGGCTGAATATAATATCAAGAACCTTCCTGATAGATGCCACGATTGCAATGTAAAGCTAGGATCAATTCATCATAAGGATTGTGATGTAGAAGAATGTTCTAGCTGTCATAATCAGCTTTTAAGTTGTAAGTGTTCAGTTAGTGGGCTGATGGACATTATGTAATTTGATTTATGTTCTTCCATGAATAACTTGATTCGTAAAATTTAGACCTTTGTAATGAGCGTAGCATGACTGTAGAATCCGGCAAGTAAGTTATAGACCTGAGTTTTATACTTATATGCAGTATAACGATCAATAGTAGTATAGCTTTTAAGACGCAAAACGTAGTTAAAAGTGGGGACAACCAAATTCTAGGGGTGTGGATAAGTTTTGGAGAACAAAGTATTTCTGAAATATAACAAAAAAATTATGACATTTTGGTATTTGTTTATGCTACTCTTGTATTGACTCTTTAATTTGAGTTGCTCACGAGCAACTCAAACTGAGATTAGTCTTTAGAATTCTTAATGATCTCATAAGGTGTAGAGTATGCTAGGAATTACCGTAAGCCCAAAGCCAGTACGGGAAACACCTGTAAAAAAGAAACGATCTACACCACGAGGAAAACATCCTGAGCCTAAGGGTGGACTTAAGGATTTACTACGGCCAAACAGTCCTTTTGTCAGAATGTCTACAGCAGTAGCTACTATAGGTGGCGGATTTGCCCTAGGAGGGACGATAGCCAATACCATAGGAAGCATTATTGGTGTGGTAATTGGATCAGTCGCGTTCCTTCTTTCAGACAAAAAAAGATAGGAAGAAATTAGCTGATGCCAAACTATGCCGATGCTGGAGTATGGCTGGGAATTGCTTGCTCAGTCGTTGTATTTCTTATTACTCTCTACTATCAAAGGCGACTTGATTTAATTGACTTAGGTGTAGTAGGAGCTACTTTTCTTGCCGCATCAAATATTCTTCCTGCCCTCTACCTTTGTTATTATGGAGCTACAACGAATTTAAATCAAAATCTACCACCAGAACTCAAAGGATACGAGAGGTACATTACGTTTGCTGGTATAGCATCAGTCTTTATAAGTTTAGTAACTGTATGGGTTTGTATCCAAAAAGCCTCTACTCCTCCTAAGGCTAGAGCCAGAAATAGATAAATTTTTAAGATATGTTTTAATTATCCACAGCTCACCCATTGATAGATTCCATAGATTTTTACTCTTTAGTTAGAAACTCAACCGCTTGAAGCGCACCACTTACATTACAAGGCGTAGCAAGACACCTCCAAGTTTCATTAATAGAATCCCGTACCCATACACCCGAAGCCGTATCTATACCAAGTTCCCTTCCCTGATGCGTGTACACGATCCATTGTTTCTGATCTTCAAACATCATAGTGCGAGGGCTAACGTGAAGGTTCCGGCTAGAAAGCAAATTTCTAATATAGTTACTCGCTTCTGTTTGTTTCTTATCGACCATTAGAACTCACTCAACTCTTGCAATGCTCGCTTATCAAGTATCGTTATTTGCTCACGGCCAATTTTTATGAGCTTGTCTTGTTTCATTGTTCCGAGGATGTTGGATACTGTTTCCCGATATAGGCCGATCCTTAATGCCAACTCTCTATGAGTTAAACCATTAATAATCAAATCTCCGTTTGCTAGTTCTAACAATAGGGCTGCTATTCTTGAATCTGCCGATTGCAAAGCTGATCTATAGTGCGCTACTTCGATCTCAGCTAACCTTGTTCCTAGCCATTCTAATATTTTTAGAGGATTCGATTTCATCAACTCCATAGCTGTAGTAGTGGTTATCTCTACAAGGATAGTTCCCTGAGTTCCAGAGATAGCCTTTGTTCCGATCATTACTTGACCAAGTAGAGGCATATTGCCAAACAACATTCCTGATCCTAAAGTTTTTACTAACTTGTCATAATCGGTATGCCAGATTTCTACCGATCCAGCTTTTATAAGAAACAACTTGTCCTTACAATTTATAATCTTATGCGGGTTTAATGACTGAGCAGGTAGGTTATCAAGAGCATCTTCAGAAGATAGGTCATTAATTCTCAAGTATCCTATTTTCTCGGCCAGCATAGCGGCAACTATTTGTTTTTTCTTTTCAGATAGCTTTCTATCTATAGTCATAAAAATAAGAGGGAGTATGTACGTTGGTTACATCCCTGACATAAAGACGTACACACCCCCTCATCCCCAAGAGAAGGAAACCTAAGCCACTTTCGCCTGAGAGTTAGTCAACTTAGCAATCAATAGGGCTTTCCCCTGCCCTATTGGACAACTACACCACACATTGTTTTGAAAGAATGGAAACTCAGTAGTTCTAACAATGATTCCTGATCCATTACAAAGCACACAAACAGTTTTACGCTTCACTATTGAGTGAACCTTTTCTATATGATACAAAGTTGTGCTTTGCGGGGCTGAAGTATTGAGCCACATCAACCCCGCAATTGTTATGCATAATCCCCGCAGTTGCGGAGAACGGCACGATAGTAATATGGCAATCATTGTATTGTCAACTACTATCCGTGCCGCTTCCTGCAAAAAGGAAGCTATGGAGAAATTGAGGGAGTACCTTCGCAGTGTAGTAAAAGTAAAGGGAAAGAAAACAGGAATACCAGTAGCACAGGTAGCCCGACAAAGCGGAGGGACAATAACCGATTCCTACATCTTCGATATTCTCTCAGGTAAGACCAAGCATATCAGTGTTGAGAAACTTGAAGCCCTTGCTAAAGGTCTAGGAATGGATAGTGTAGAACTATTCAAAATTACTATAGGCTATAAACCTTCGCCCGATCCCGCTCAAGACCTTACCACTATACTGAAAATCCTTACTGGTATGACACCGAAAGAACAAGCAGCTTTACTTGCTTATCTTCGGAAGAAGTAAGCTCTGTACTTGAAAGCCCATCAAGATAAAAGCGATCTTAAAGAGCATAGAAGTTAAAAAAAGATTGAAATAGATTTTAGAAGAACTAAGAATAGCTTTTAATTAAGTTCCATCGTTGTGATCTTTATTGCCTTGCCAACGAAGTGCTCTCCTAAATCCAGCATCTTCAGCTTCTTTGACAGTGCGGCAATATAATTCTCCGGGATTTACTATCTTGGTATTGTCATATTGTTGGTCAAAAGGAAGATGATAAATCTTTTCTTTCGTAGAAAGATTAATATTGCATTTTATACAGGGATAAGTGTCATCAAACTTAAACCTCTCTTTTAGTTCTATTCCCAGTTGTTCAGCAAATCTTCTTGCGACATCAGAAACCTCAGTAGTTGTATAAAAGATCGGTCTTACCTGCCTATGTGGATAAGTATCTTTATACTGAAATACCGTTCCAAAGAATTGAAAGATATGGTTCTCGTAAATTCGCTTGAACTGCGACCAGTTCTTACATTGAATAACTATATCTTCATGCTTATTTCGGCATATCAAATCTCTACCCAAATCTTCATAACCTTTGAATATCCCAAAATACTCAACTGTATAGCCTTGTTCCTCATATAAGAATCCTATGTATCGTTCATAGAGACGACCTACTAGCCTATTAGATTTTTGCCTTTTCCAGAATCTATCGAGTGCTAGTTGATTTCGTTCGACGGAAGATAACTTTCTATACTCTTCCTTGGTTAAATAGTTAATAACAGGATCATGTTTTTCTTCCTCTCCATATTCTCGAAATACTTCATCATCATATCTGGCTTCTATTAAATCACCTTTCAACTCAATCAAGAATGGGGCAATAAACTCATAATAGTCTATAAGTGATCTTACTTTCTTCGCCTCGAAGTTTGCTTCTCGCCTGCGTCGTGTTTGTTCTCGCACAACTTCAGCAGCCTTTTTAGCAGGATGGCTTTTCTCTATTAAGTATTTCACTAAAGCATCATCTTTTGCTTTTTCATATTCTTCGATAGCATTTATTAGGGTTGGGAATCCTGAACTTCTTTCGATCAATGATGCTTTCCAAAGGGCCGAATCCTTATCAGCTAATTCCTTAGCTTTGAGTGATTGATAGAGTTTTTCTTGAGTTGTTTTTAACTCCTGCCCTAGTTTAGCCTGCGTTGCTGTTAATTCCTGTTCTAGCTTCACCTGTATTGCTTTTAATTCTTCTTTGTACATACTACGAAGTGGTTTAATCAAAAATAAGTGCGTATGGTAAGAAACAACTATCAGAAAAATAGAAACAACAGGAATTAGAACCCAAGGATTAGACAAATATTTCAATATCCTTGCTTCCGTCAGAATTGTGAGTAAAAAGATTATGCCTGCTATAGAAGCAAACCAACTGCCAGCAGTTAGTATAAATGTCTTTAGATAATCCTTAATCATGAATTTAATAGCACACAAACGCTATATAAGAGGGCTAACTCTCAGACAGTGCAGGAGTCGTACTCAAGTAACTAAACCAGACTGCACGAGCATTGGCATCTACACATGTCGAGTACGCTAATATTATAAAATGTGTTTGCAACACCCAATCTTGAACTGCGCCTGCAACGGCGCTATCAGCAACTCGTGACCGAGCAGATGAACCCAACACAGGCCGTCGCCGCAGGGCTTCGGGCTTTGCCCGCTGCCGGTACTGCTTTCGCCAGCACTCAGGCCGCCTGGCGTTTTTATAGCAATCCGGCTGTTTCGCTTCCTCAATTAGCCGAGCCGCTGATCGCCGCTGCCAAACGAGTGCTTACAGACGAAACCGGCGACTTTGCTCTGATTATTCACGACTGGTCTGAACTCAATTACGATCTGCATACCCGTAAAGCCGACCGCAAGGCCATCTGTCATAAGCGTTCGCTCGGTTACAGCTTGCAAACTGCCTTATTGATATCTGATCGTGACGGCACACCCATCTCTCCGCTGTCGTTTAGCTTGTGGGCCAATGATGGTTTATACACGACGCGCCAGTCGCCGGTATTGGCCGATTGCTCGCACCTTGATGAAATCACCGACACCCTGGCGACCATCAGCAAGATGCAGTTGTCCAAGCCCGTCGTGCATCTTATTGATCGCGCCGCCGACTCGGTTGGTCATTACCGACAGTGGGATGATCAAGGAGAAGCTTTTATTGTGCGGGCGCGGGCAGTACCGCAGGTGGAGTTTGAAGGAGAGAGGCGGCGACTGGGCCGTGTGGCAGCAGGCTTGTCATTGCGGCTGGGCCAGGCAATTGCTGTTGCGCCCGGACTTGTCGGGCAGCAACTGCTGGCTGAAACGAAGGTGACGATTACCCGACCGGCCTTCCCACATCGACAAAAGGGCGGCATCAAGCAGCCCCGTGAGCGAGTCTATGGCAAAGCTTTGCAGTTGAGGCTTGTCGTGAGCCGGATCGTTTTACCAGATGAATCGTTGTATGCGGAGTGGCTGCTACTGACGAACTTGCCTGAAACGGTGACGGCAGAGCAGATCGCGCAGTGGTATGTGTGGCGGTGGAAAATAGAGAGTTACTTTAAGCTGTTGAAATCCAGCGGCCATAATTTGGAGCATTGGCAACAGGAGAGCGCCGAAGCAATAGCTAAACGGTTATTGGTGACAGCAATGGCGGCAGTGGTTGTCTGGCAGTTGGCGCGCGGTCAGACACCTGAGAGCGAGCAGGCGCGTAATCTCCTGGTGCGATTGAGTGGCAGACAGATGCGTCGTGACCGCCGAGTGACCGACTCAGCGATGCTGGCTGGATTATGGACGCTGCTAGCAGTGCTGAATGCGCTTGAGCGATACAGTGTCGATGAACTCAGACAAGTAGCGTGTCTCAGTCTACCGGGATTTTCTCGCTATGATACGGGCTGATCCGGCCAACATGTGTAGATGCCAATGCTCGTGCAGTCTGGTTTAGACGGAGATGAATGCAGACTTCTTTCTGGTAATAGTCTTTGAAAGTGCGATAGCTGGACTGCTGAAACCAGATAATGATGGTCATAATCTCGCTCAGAGCCAGCCTGGATTTGCGATGGCGTTGCAAGTCGCCGGATTGCAAAAGCCTGGCTTTGAAGGAAGGCTCAAAGCTTCGGCAGAAATCGTCAAGATCGGAGAAAAGGGGTAGAATCTGATTGTTCATAGGAACTCCTTGAGTGTGAAAGGTTTGTTTGTAAGACAACTCAATCATACTTCAAGGTGTTCCTTTCCTTCTTATGTCGAACTCACGTTATATTACCAATCTTCTCGCCAGCAGAAGTGTGCACATAGAGTCCGGTATATCGCTTATCGGGGAATGTGATTGGCGAGTATTCGATTACAACAGAAAGTGCCTTGCTATAGATCCCAACGCTGGCATATGGATTGGAATGTCAGGCGGTAAATGGAAGACGCTCGGAACCTGTACGGTCAGTAATGCCCTTCAAGCAGTGGAGTTTCTTATTAAGAAATAGTTTTATGTCTGGTAGCTTCTTGCCAAAACAGATGGGCGATTAAGAAAAAGAAGCTGAAGGCTCACTATATCCTTCACGTGCGCGGTCGCCGGATTAGCTCATTCTTTAGAAAACTTGTAAGCTTTCAATTCCTCTAGCTTAACATTTGCAGTAAGAAGGGTGAGATAGAGTTTTTGGCGATGGCTCCTTGTTCTGACTATTATATGGCCGGAGATAGTTGGATATTCTTCGATGTAATGGCGATCTTTTAGCCTATTGATCTTTTCCTCTCTAACACTCAGGGAAAGTTGCTTAAACGCATGTTCGGTGTCTTGCAAGAATTTTTCCAAATGTATAGAATCCGGACCGAGTTTCATAAGTTCTAAAACAAACTGTGCTGTAACGGTAGGGCGAGAGCATCTTAACCGTATAGAACCTTAAGCAGATAGCTTTCATCCCAGCCTGCTTTCAACCGCTTCGATTTTATTCCTACTTTCGTTGTCTTCTCTTGCTTTAGCAGATTCAAGGCTATGTGTCTCAATGTCGCCACGTTCTCCGGCGCATGATCTTTTCTTATCCGGCTCTCATCTTCTCGAAATGCTATATCCAATACCCAGTGCAAGGAGTTCTCTATTGACCAGTGCCCTCGTATCGCTTTGCCTATCTGCTTTGCATCTGCTTCGAGACTGCTTATGTAGTATCTTCGCTCTCGGCTCGTTTCTTCTCCCTGAACTGTTCTTTCACTCTCGACCATCGCTATCGTTTGCAGCCCCTTCCAATTTGCTTTCTTTCTCAGCCACTCACAGTCACTCGTCGCATAGTATCGTCGCACTTCTACTCGCCCGTGATCACCGTCTACGGTTTCTTCCGTCGTATAAGCGGTCTGGTTGAACTTATCACCAAGCGCCCAATCAAAGTATTGAATTAAATCCTCATACAGGGTTACTTGATTGCCTTTTACCGAAAGGACATAGTCTGCCTCTTTGCTGATAATCTTTGCAGCAATATCGGTTTGGCACCCCATAGCATCTATAGTGACGATGCAGCCCGCTACTTCCAGCATATCGAGTAATTCAGGAATTGCTGTTATTTCATTGGATTTCTCATCAACTTTCACCTGGCCCAAAACCATTTCATTTTCGCTAGCCCAAGCCGAGACCATGCTGATAGCAGCCTTTCCCGTTGGTCGGTCGAAAGACCTGCGTGAGAGTTTGCCGTCAATAGCTACGACCTGACCTTCAGTGAGTTGATAAACTGAACGAACCCACTCAAGAAAGCATTGCTGGAACTGCCGAGGATCAATACGGGCAAAAACACGGCGAAAAGTGTCATCGGAAGGGATGCCGTTTGGCAGTTCAAGAAAAGACTTGAACCAATCCTGTTTAGAGTTGCCGAAAAGTTCGAACTCTTCCCAGCCCTCAGCGCCGCAGATAGTAGCGCAGATGGAGATGGCTAAAATATCAATGAGCTTGTGACGTTTAGTGCGATCAATTCTAGGATCAGTGATAGAGCTGAAATGCTCGACAAGAGTTCTGGGCGATTGATTATCCATTGTAGACCTCCTTTAGAAATACGGAAGGTCTACATCCTACAAGATTTAAGATGCTCTTGCCCTAGCTGTAACGGTTTCCGTTATTGTAATACTGTCACTAATATGATAGCCGCCCTTGCTTTTGCGGGTTACATCACCAAAGTCTACGAGTTTTTGCAGAATCCGGAAAACTTTGTGTTCTCTAAGATTGACTGCTTTGGCAATTTTAGTCTGAGTTATTTTATCTTTTTCTTTTTGTAATTGTAGAGCTGCATAGAGTACCTTAGCCATTTCAGATTCTAAGATCATTCTTCAACATCTCCTTTTCTTAGGTAGACTTAGTTGGACCTTTTCATACTACAGGAAGGCAACTTACAGAAGGCCCAGTGTACACATTTTGCATATTTATTGCAAGAACATTGCATATTTCTTGCATAATTATTGACAAATAGATTCGTTTGGGATATCATCTACGTTAGATAATCCTTCCTTTTTTGGATTATCTTATCTATAGCAAAGCCGTCTGCGTTGTAGCGCAGACGGTTTTTATTCTATAAAATTAACCTTGACGCCGCTTTCGATATATGCTCTCATGCTTTCGGGTGCTACAACACCTGAGTTATAGACGTTAAGAATAGTGCTATAGATGAGATAGACCAACTCATCTTTTAAATTGTCCGCTTCAGCATTTTAAGAAGCGGACTACATCGAACCGAGATTTGAGCAATAAGGCTCGTCCTTATTGTCTCTAGCAACCACTTGTACGCAAAGGAGCTTTCTATAAATGACTACTATTGGCATAACAATTCCTACTGCGGCTGTACGCAACCCGCTTTTCATATCGTTTAGACGCTCGTTTAGAAACTTGGCAAAGAAATATGAAAAGCAATCCTTGGAGGTGGAACATGACAAACAGAAAGAATGATGCTACCGAAATTCATTTAATTCCCGTCCTCATAAGCTCTTTTTCGCCAGACGCCCTTAGCTACCATACCGGTCAGCAAACTAACCCTCCATTCGTAAAACATCTAATACTTCATAACCTATCTTTTCTTTTATCGCGTGATTGGAAAATTAAACTTCTTACCGCCAGATTAGTGATCAGCAATTCTTTGAATCTTGATCAATCTTACCGTAACCATTTAGCAAGCGTTGAAGGAGGTGCGGTTATTCTTTAATCACAGGTCAAGCGAAGGGCCCTGGAGTTTTGCCGACCACGGGAGCCCTACGCCTAACCGCTTGGCCGAGGCCATAACCCCGGTGGCTTCACTAAATTAATAGTGAAGCCAGATACCTTATCATAAACGGATAAGGCTTTACAACCCGCCGTTTTGGCCTCGGCCTTCTATTAAGGAGGTCGAAATGAAAGGCAATTTCAGTCGAAGTTGGCCCCTCGGCTATAAACCGAACCCAACTGAGCAAGAGAAAAAAGCAAACCCGCTTAAATCAGTGCTGACAGTATTGAGCGATCATGCCACAGTGCTTGCATCAGCATACTTTGGTTATCTCACTTTTCTCTACCTGCCGCTCCCTATTACTTTGCTGATTCACCTTGTCCTATGGGCGCTTATTGCCAAGGCTCAACGGGGCCTCGAAAATCTCCTCCACGAGGCAGCTCATACGAACTGGACGAGGAATGTAAGGCTGGGTGATTTGCTGGCCACCTTTTTGGCTGCTCTGCCAACCGGCAAAACGGTCAAAGGGTACCGCAAACTCCATAAGACTCACCACGAGAATTATGGAACGAGCGGGGATAATGACCGGCAGGACTTTGAGAAACTAGGGTTAGGGAATATACGTAAAAACTCACGAACGATGTTTGTTGTAGATGTGTTGAAGTGCCTGCCTAGCTATGCGCTCAATTCTTGGAAGACAATGAGCAAATCTTGGAAACCAGTAGCCACCTTTCACCTCTGCGTTGTGATTCTGCTCTGCTGGTTTTGGGGAATTGAAGCTGGAGTATTGCTTTGGCTTGTCTACTGGGTCGTTCCCTACATCTTCTTTTTGACGCCTCATCGGCTTGTTGCGGAAAGCTCTGAGCACGTCTACAACGAAGGTACAACTGTATTAGAAACTACAGTAACAAACTGCGGCCTGATACAGAGGTATTTTGTCCATCCACATAATGATGGGTATCACACCTTGCACCATGTATGCCCGACGATTCCGCACAGCAATCTCAAGAAGGCTCACAAGCGGTTGCTTAGAGATGATCCTAACGGCTATAGGGCACGTGTTCGCGTCAGAAATAAGGTTGTTCAATCTCCCTTTTCTGGAAACCAAGATGCCACTCTTGAATCAGATAGTCAGACGGAACAACTTCACGGCGGTGAACTCCCCACTTTCTAACCAGTAACCGCTGGCGATGCATCGCAACCCCGGTGCATCGCCAGCATATATTAAGGAGCGAGAAATGAGAACACTAACATTTGAAATTGAGAAGCACGTTATTGATGCGTTCCCGTATATTCTCATCGGAGGATTTCTGGTAGAGAATCTGGATCAAGCGGCCCAGCAACTTGACGGAAATGGCATCTACCTAGAGTCTGCTCGCCAATCTTTAATCCGGCAGGGACTTGAAATACAAACTTTAGTAAATGATCCACGCATTGGAGGCTGGCGCAATGCTTTCAAGGGAATGTCGCTGAAACCTTCGACTTACAAAAGCAGTGCGGAGCAATTAGTACGACGCTTGCTGAAAAACGAAGGAATTTCTACACCCCTTCGGATTGTAAACCTCTACTGTGCGGTGTCAGCCGAGTTTGTTGCCCCAATGGGGGCGTATGACCTTGATCGTCTGCCTGAACAACGGATTTCATTACGCTTGGCCAAGCCTGAAGTTGATTCATTTAACCCCCTCGGAGGACGCAAAGAAGATATGCCTCTTTCCACTCAAGTAGTGGTCTATGCATCAGGTGCCGAGGTTATATGCTGGGCGTTTAACCATCGCGACTCAAAGACAAGCTGTCTTGAACCACAAACAAAATCAGCCGTCTTTTTCGGCGAGGGAATTTGCGTTGAACACCATGAGCCGCTGAGAAATGGATTAACCGAATTAAGGGGAATCCTCAAAACTCACGGTGCGATAGTAGGCAACACTCATTGGGCTACGGCAACTGAACCTCACATCCTTATGGATGTTTAGAATGGCAAGGAAGCAGTATCAGAACCAAAGGGCGATTCGCCGGGGAGTTTGTCTTATGACAAATCATGAGGTACTTCCCGGCCCGCCTCACTCATCATCTTCAAGCAATTGAATTCTGGAGGGTAAGATATGGCTAACTCATTTCCTGCTAACGCCCTTTCTAATTGGCATTACTTCTTTGAAAACATTCAGGCATCTCCCCTTGAGTTATACTCGTCCGTTGAGCGGGCAATTAGAGAGCGCGAAATTCCCGACACCACGCCGTCGCGCGTAGAGTATTGGGAGAGCGGCTTGCTTTCCGCACGGCGCGAATATTTGCGTATCACTCGCGGAGGGTATGTCTTTGATATCTGCGGGGCTCCCTTTGGCAAGGGCTTTTTCGTCTCCTGGTGGCTCGCGCGGGTTACTCCCTCGCCGATCATAGCTATATTGATGGCGGGTGGAGTGATTCTCCTTACATGGATGGTGTGTATGTCGGGCTTCGGAGGAATCCTGGGATTCTTAATCTTTCCCGTCGCGCTCGTGGCAATCTTTTTTCTTACGGGGGCTCTCCTGAGCCAAGGAGAACAGGACTGGGCTCCGTATGCGCTCGCGATCCCGATCCTCGGGTATCTGTTTGAGCGATTTTTTCAGCCATACACTTACTACAGGGTAGACACAGCGCTCATGTTTCAGGAATCGGTCCGCTCGGCAGTTTTGGAAGTTTTGGACGGGATGACGCAGGCAAAGGGTGTGCGGGCCTTGACTGAGGCCGAACGAAAACCAATCCTTCGGGGGTTCTACCAGGGGGCAAAGGCTGATGGCGCGCAAGGATGAGATTGCCGTCTCCCGGCGAGCATACCCGGCTACCCAAGAAGAGCGGCTCACGCTTCAGTTTTATGACTGGGAGCAGCCATGTAGGGGCTGGCAGGTCTTCCCCTATCCTGTGCAACTTGAGCCGCCCTTTCGCCCGTTTCTTTTCCATTACGCGCCAACTCCTTTGCCCGTTGATGATGGCCGAAGGCCAACCTTCTTAAGCTCGGTTGTCGAAAGGATACTTGGGCGTTCCTCGTCTGCCGCGCAAAATTACCACTGGCTTAATGCTGTCCCTCCCGAAGAGCCGGAGCCGGAGATTTTCGAGGATGCAACTCCCCTCACTGAGATACACATTGCCTTGCCGCCCTCTGTCAAGATTACGCCACAGATTGCTGAGCAGTTTCTCCTCGGTCTCAGATTCTGCCTGGCTCCTGTGGGCTTTGAGATGATCGGCCTTGCCGACTCGATCACGTTACAGGTCGCCTGCCGGGAGAATGACAGTTATCAGCTACAGCAGCAGCTTCGGGCATATTGTCCTGAAGCGGCGCTTCGGGAATCACCTGACTTTCTCAAAGAGGAGTGGCAGGAAAACAAAGCTGGTGCGGCTGTTATCGTTGACTTCGGCTTATCGCACGAGTTTATGCGCCCGCTTCACGCCTTCAGCAGTTTTGAGGTTGATCCGCTCATAGGCATCACGGGTGCGCTCTCGAATCTGCACAAGGGAGAAATCGCACTCCTGCAAGTGCTCTTTCAGGCGGCGCAGGCTCCGTGGGCAGAGAGTATTATGCGGGCGGTTACGGATGAGAAAGGCAATGCCTTCTTCGCTGATGCCCCGGAGATGGTTCCCTTGGCAAAGCAGAAGATAGCGCGTCCTTTATATGCTGCCGTCATTCGCGTGGCCGCTCGAAGCGCAAGCGAGAGGCGGGCGTGGCACATCGTAAAAAACATCGCGGGGACGCTTACCCAGTTCTCCAATCCGCCAAGCAACGAGTTCATCCCTTTAACCAATGATGACTATAGCGACAAAGATCACGAGACTGATCTTCTTCTCCGCCGGAGCAGGCGGAGCGGCATGATCTTAAACAGCACGGAATTGATTTCCTTGGTGCATCTTCCGTCGCTCTCGGTACGGTCGGAAAAACTCACGCGCGAGGTACAGAAGACAAAGGCCGCTCCCGCGCTTGCCGCAGGCGGTCGCCTCATTCTCGGTGAGAATACCCATAGCGGAGGAACCCGCACCGTTACTGTGCGCCCGGAGCACAGGACCCGGCATACCTATGTGATCGGCGCTTCCGGTACCGGCAAGTCTACGCTTCTCCTCAACCTCATCATTCAAGATATGCAAAACGGTGAAGGCATCGGGGTACTCGACCCGCACGGCGATCTCATCGATCACATTCTTGAATATGTTCCGCCAGAGCGGTTCTCTGATGTAGTGCTCTTTGACCCTTCGGACACCGAGTATCCGGTCGGGTTCAACATTCTCTCCGCCCATTCGGAGCTTGAGAAAAATCTGCTCTCATCAGATTTAGTTTCCGTATTCAGGCGGCTCTCCACAAGTTGGGGGGACCAAATGACGAGTGTTTTGGGGAACGCCATACTTGCCTTTCTCGAAAGCGAGCACGGAGGTACGTTCTCAGACCTCAGGCGTTTTCTCATCGAGGAACCATTCAGGCGCTCGTTTCTTGCTACAGTGAAAGATTCGGAAGTTGTCTACTACTGGCAGAAGGAATATCCGCTCCTTGCCGGAAAGCCACAAGCGCCGCTTCTCACTCGCCTCGATACCTTCCTGCGGCCAAAATTGATCCGTTATATGGTCTCTCAAAAAGAGAACCGGATTAACTTCGGCACCCTTATGAACGAGGGCAAGATATTTTTAGCCAAGCTTGCCCAGGGCGCAATCGGAGAAGAGAACTCATACCTCTTGGGGAGCCTCCTGGTATCCAAATTCCATCAGCTTGCCATAAGCCGCCAAGAAATCGAGGAAGCGAAGCGGCGCAACTTCTACCTCTACATTGACGAGTTCCATAACTTCATAACCCCGTCTATGGCCGCGATCCTTTCCGGCGCTCGCAAGTATCATTTGGGTCTTATCCTTGCCCATCAGGAACTGCGCCAGCTCGCAAGCCGCGATGCTGAAGTGGCCAGTGCGGTTATCACCAATCCGTATACGCGCATCTGCTTTCAGTTGGGGGATGCCGATGCCAAGATGCTTGAGAAAGGATTCTCTTTCTTTGATGCGAGCGACTTGCAGAATTTGGGAGTCGGAGAAGCGGTGTGCAGAATCGAGCGGGCGGAATATGACTTCAACCTCAAAACCTTTCCGCTCCCTAAAGTCGAGCCAGAGGCGGCCCGAGAGAGGCGGGAGCAGATTATAGCCCTCTCACGGGAGAAATACGCAACGAGGCGTGAGGAAGTAGAAGCCGAGTTGAGAGTTGCCATAGCTACACCGCCGCCGGTGGCACCCGCTCGTCAAGAAAGAAAAAGCACGAGAGAAGAGAGCAGGGAATCTCCTCCTGTACAGCCTCCTATAGAAACAAAACGCAAGGCCAAAGAAAAAGAAGCACCGAAGATCGCGCCCGCACCTGCCCCATTAGGTCGCGGCGGCGGGCAGCACAAATACCTTCAGCAGCTTATCAAGCGCATGGGGGAAGCCAAAGGCTATCGGGCAACAATTGAAAAGCAAATACTGGGAGGACTCGGAAGCGTTGACGTGGCGCTTGAGAAAGACACCAGAGCAATTGCCTGCGAGATTTCAGTTACCTCGACAGTGGAATACGAACTCGATAACATCCAAAAATGCCTGGCAGCAGGTTTTGAGCAGGTTATTTTAGTTTCTTCGGAGAGCAAAACGCTCAGTAAGGCAAAAGAGAAGGCGTCCGCCAGTTTGAAGGCAGAGGATTTCGCTCGGGTGCAGTTTCTCACTCCTGAAGAATTGGTTTCATCTATAGAAGAGCTGGATGCTCAAGCGAATAGTGGCCAGGAAAATATCCGAGGGTATAAAGTGAATGTCAACTTCCGGGCCGTCCCGGAGAATGAAAAGAAAGCGCGGAAACAGGCTATTGGGCAAACCATCCTTCAGGCGCTGAAGCGGATGAAGGGACCGAAGTAGGGTATATTTCGCGCCGGGGATCGCAGATTGGCAGCAGGCTCTGGCCATCAGCGACGGTATCCGTGGTAACTTTCAGCGGTCAATGACCGTTCCCCGAGATCGTCTACCCGGTTGAGGTAGGATTAGATGAAGAGTGGAGCCGTACAAAGGTACCTCCTGCTCGATTGAGCCAGTATTTGCCGATGTGAGTAATCATACATCGGCACCGCTGATGCGGAACGTTAGGCAGGCCATCAACAGGATCACGCAGCATATATGGGCAAAATTGATAAGCCTATATTATTGGTTCTAATTATTAATATTAACGTGGCTTATATAAGAAGACATAAGAACAGTTAGTTTTTATGTAAGCATAACAAGAAATGGACGTGTAGGATTAGGACTACAAAAGTCTATAAGTTACTGACATTACAAACAAACCAGATCGGTCATAGGTGGGAGATTTATTGCGCGTAACCGAAGTAGTGTGAGATTTTTACGCTCCGGGGTGGTCTTATTCACAAAAAAATATTGACAGAAGGTTCTCTCATAGGGTAAATAGATGCTCGGCATTCTTTAGCCGCACGTATCCTGCTGTCGAGTGGAGAGATTAAGGTTGGCCAGAGATATTATAAATACTAATCCTGATATTAACATTCCTAAAAGCACCTCGCTGTTAACGGCGAGGTGCTTTTATTTTATGCTTTGATAGCCTAGAACTATGTTCTTCCCCGTTCTAGGGTGGGTGTTCTACAAGTCATGCATTCCGTGTTTTGCCCAAAATAAGAGATAATGCCCCCTAAAAAGGGGGTAATCTCAGCTAACAAAATAGTCATCAGGAAGTCAAAGTAAGGTTCGTCGCGTCAGTAGCCGAGTGTTAGTTTGTCCAGTAAGCAGTAATATTCGAATAAAGATGTAGCGAGCCGATTCATCTCGGCTTCGCACACACGCATCCAGAAAGGATCAACGTGAAAAACAAAAAATTGACTCTGAAGGAGAAAAGAAATGCGAATCCGACTTAAATGGTCATCAATGATTTTGAAAGTAAGCGCGGCGGCGGCTGTCGTTATAGCCCTGCTAGCGTCTTTATATGCCGTGGAGCAGTTATCGCAAAAGGCTACTGCGGATGCTTCAATTCCTTATAGCAGACAAGCAACTACGACACCTATTTCGAGCACCAGCATTAAACTAAGATTGTATTTTGACACTGGGCGATCCTATGACGCTACACAATGTGAAGGCGGAATGGTTAGGGTAGAGGGAAAAGAGTCTGTGCTTGGTCTTAGTCCTTACATGGATGGCAATGAAGTCAAAATTAAGGTATACAAAGTTTTTCGGGTAAAAAATCAAGAGGGTCTTATCGCAGAGGGTTTGTCCGAAATAAATGAGGTTTTCCTAATCGACAAAGTCCCCGTACGTATTGGTGATGAAAGGTGGGGCTTGGGAGTCGAGGTTGTTAATATTCAAAAACCGGTAATAGATGATAATCAGAACTCTTCTCTCTCAGGCAAATCCCCAAATCCTGTCGCTACGCAAGCAGCCGGACAGTGTTGTATCACTTGTCCTCCTGAGCCAAAGGTGTGCGCTGGCGCGGTTCAGGCACCGTGCGGCGACTGCTGTGTCGGCGGTTGCCCAAATCCTAATTGAGTTGAAGACCATACTCAGATTCTTTAAGGCCCTAGTCGTACCAACAATCTAGAAATCAATTACTAGGCTACAATGACTTTGCCTATATAGGTGATTTGACTTATACCATCTCGTGTAAAGCCTTTAGGCATTTTCACAACAAATCAGCTATATAGGCAAAGTCATTGTAGATAATCACAATCACAATCGGATAGTGGAACCCACGGCGCGTTTTCTTTTCTAATCTTTCGATTTCAAACTGCTGCGCAATAAGTGTATATTTTAGCTAGCAGAGATGATGTGTCCTTTTAGCGATTTAATCTTGCTTATCAGGATAATGGAGGGAAAGATGAGTAGCGAACAGCCGAAGAATCGAAACCTTCCCAAACAATCATATTTTCTTCAGGCTAGGGGAATTTTCAGGCAGATACTCAGGTATCCTAAATTGCTTTTGGGTGTTGTTTTTATTGGGCTGATACTTGCAGCTTACCCAATATATAAACGAATCAATAACTCGCAGCCTCCTACTCCTCCTTCTATATATATAGAAGGCTACAAAGTTAGAGTGGATATTGGTAAGACGGCCAATTATGGAAATGATTTAAGTATAGAAGTTGTAAGGATCACCGAAATAAGCCCTTCACAATATAAAGTAGATGCTTCAGTAACCTATAAAAAAACGCAAACTGCAACTTTTAGAAATGCCAAAGTAGGTTCCTTGCTCACTTTTCCCGAAGAAAACGGTTACAACATTCAGGTTTTTACAATAGAGTCCGAGCGTGCCATATTCATCGTCAAGGCTCCTTAGCGCCCTAGAAGATTCGGATCAAAGGACACTTCTCTATGAATGTGGATTCCAGCTTACCTGATCAATCATCCTCAAAAACAAAACTCCAAGAAGGGCAACCTCTTATCGTGAAGGATGGGAGGCAATTGTCGGAAGATATATCCCAAAAAGACAAGCTCGAATTTTTAAAGATAGTAATAGATTATTTAAAACATACGACCACGTTAAGCACTGGCTCGATATTGATACTGGCAACATTTCTGGAAAAATTCTTTACCAAGCCAACGGGAAAGCTTCTTGTTATCCTTGCCTTGTTTTGCTTTGGCTTTTCAATTGTCGGTGCGTTTATTGTCGGATTTGTATGTATAACCGATGGTGATCCCGGCAAGCCAGAAGTTGAAAACTCCAGCGCCATTATAGGTTATGTGGTTCTCGCCACATTTACCTGTTTTGTTTTTGGAATATTTCTTTTTATGTGCGCCGTATATATCAATTTTTTATGAGTGTAGCGGTTTGATTCGTAGTTCGACCCCCTAGTGCTTTAAAGAAAATTTCGATTTCCCAGCCCACTGGTAACATAACCAAATTTAGGCAGGGCTGTAACAAATAGAAAAGCTATTTTTCACAGGCTGCTCTGTCAGATACACTAATACATCCCTCCCTTAACAACATTAAAACTACCAAAATGGGAAAGCAAAGAATCTTTTATCAGCACTGCCCAAGCTCAGCTCGCAATATTCGATACCGCTTGAACGCTTACTAAAAAACGCTCAATTTTTTGTACAGACCTCCTTGTCGGCTGATGCCTGCCGGTTTCCCACCCTGCCAGATTGCTTTCATCAATGCCACTGATTTTTGACATCTCCTTTCGTGATAATCCCAAATAGAGCCGGGCGCGAGTGAGCTTTTCGGCAAGCGTAGGGGCGGGCCAATAAGGTGCATAACCCAAGAAAGCAATGATCTTTGGCAGAAAGCGCACTTCCGGCGTAGTGTGGTTAAGCTCCCAATTGGTGATAGTTTGCTCGGTTGTGCCAATCTGGGCGGCAACCTCTTCCTGATATAGACCCAGATCAAGACGGTGAGTGCGGATATGATCGCCCCAGGTCTTGAGTTCTTTCGGATATGCGGAAGCCTTTGGTTTTGCACCATTTAAGGTCAGATGGCAAAAAGGCAACGCAACTCTGAGGTTGCGTTGCCCAGATGCCACAAATTCAGAAGACGAAGGCAAGTAGCAGAGACTGATGCTGATTTCATCTTTCCCGACCGTAACTTTTTCAGTAATGTTTTCCACGATTTGGCGCTTTTCTTCGGACTGTAACTGCGGCCACCTGGCGTACAGATCTTCAGCTTCAGTGAAGATCTCATCGCTTGAAAGGAAGCTGATCTTGAGGAAATCTATCTCGCCTTGGAGTTCGGGTATCTGGTCTTCTAATTGGTTCAGGCGCTCTTCCAAGGGTTTGTATTGCTTGCCAAAGCCGCTGCTGCTGATTTGTCCCTCCAGATACAGCTTCATTACTTTATCCATCTCTCCCTGAAGCTTCTCTGCGTCTTTTTCCAGTGTGTGCAGCAATTCTGACCTGCTTCCCTAAATTCGAGCCATCGATTGTGAGACAATCGCTCCCATGCGACGGAGGAACAATCGATGAAGAAAAGCCGATTCACTGATCAACAGATCGTTGCAATACTTCGGGAAGCAGAAACCAGCACAGATACCGTAGAGACTGTTTGCCGAAAACATTCTATCTCCGCTCACACTTTCTACCGCTGGCGTAACAAGTTCGGTGGGCTGGAAGTCAAAGACGCTACCAGGCTCAAAGAGCTTGAACGTGAGAATCAACGCCTCAAGAAGATTGTTGCTGACCAGGCGCTCGATATCTCTGTCCTTAAGGAGATCAACTCAAAAAAATGGTGAGCGCACTCGTCCGCAGAGATATGGTTGGCTTTGCTGTTGGAAAAGGATTGTCTGTAAGGAGGGCGTGTGCGCTTGTTCGAGTTGCGAGGTCGGCGCGGGGCTACGCCAGTCGCATGAAGAAGAAGGATGCTGAATTGGGCGATAAGCTGCGGCTTATCGCCAGAACTCATACTCGCTACGGATATAGACGAGCAACTGCTTTGATAAAGCAAGAGGGTATGGCCATAAATTCGAAGCGGGTCTATAGGCTTTGGCGCAAAGAAGGACTCTGTTTACCCAGGCGCAGACCGCGCAAGCGAGTTCGCACAATTTGCCTGCGCCCTTTTGCGGCGACACGGGTCAACCAGGTGTGGGCCTATGATTTTGTGTTTGACTCCTGCGCCAACGGGCAGAAGTTGAAACTTCTTACAGTAGTGGATGAATCAACCAGAGAGAGTTTGGCGATAGAAGTAGGAGGCAGGATTAATTCACAGGCAGTGATAGGTGTGCTGATAAGACTGATGAGCGTGCACGGACAGCCCGAATATCTAAGAAGTGATAACGGGCCGGAGTTCGTATCGAAAGCGGTAAAACAGTGGTTGAGCAGCAACGGAGTGAAGACAGCCTATATAGAAGGAGGCAAGCCGTGGCAGAATGGGTTAAATGAGAGCTTTAATGGAAAACTGCGAGATGAATGCTTGAACTTGGAATGGTTCAGAAACCGAGCAGAGGCAAAGGTAGTAATCGAGCAGTGGCGGAAGCATTATAACGAGAAGCGACCGCATTCGAGTTTAGGGTATAAAACACCAGCGCAGTTTCGCGCTGAACAGACTGGCTTGGAAGCTATCTCATCTTAGTTGGCCCGAAGAACGGGGACAGGTCACCTTCAATCGCATTGTCGGTGCTTGCCCAAGAGCCGGGCAAGTGGCGGGCGGTCAGCCCCGCGCCGAAGTGCTGCTGAAAGATCGCGGCGAGTTCGCTTTTACCTTCCCCTGTTTGTCCTGCAAGATAGTTTGCAAGGTCAATCGGGCCTAAGACAGCACGGTAGACTCCTGCAAAGAGCGGGACGGTTATGTGAAGAGGCGCAAGCCTCAGCGTTCGGATGCTCGCTCGTATCGCGTCAACCAGCGCATCGCTGTTAGCAGGTTCAGGTAGATCATATCGCATGAGACTATCGGGCAACCGGACTTCGACATCAGATACAACCCCGCCGTAACCGATAGCCCCGCCCGCGTGTAAGTAGACCCACTCACCACTGATCTTGCACCAGCCCGTGTGAACATAGACACGGCGCTCAGGCACATTACCAGATAGCATCTGGATCGCGGCCCGCGCATGATCTCTTGACGCGTAGCCGGGATAAAGCACAGCGGTAGCGCCGAGATGCTCAGTGACCCAATTCATTCCCGCGAAGTTCGCAGCGGGAACCATGAAGCGATGCGTACGCTTGTTTATGTGAGACTCTATCTCGTACAGGCGACGATGCTCAGTACCATCGTCTTCGGCTACGTCATTGATGATTCGAGCGGTGAAGTTCGTCAGGGACGTTGGTACACTTCCACTCTGCGTCGGCTTCATCCAAAGGAGTCCCGTTTCGGTCTCGCAGTAGGGCAACCCTGACGACTCGGTTTCATTAGACGGCCCGGCCCATAGCTCTGATGATGCGAGCGCGAGCAGATCATTAACGCTGTGACCAGCCGCAAAGTAATCATCTAAGCCGACCTTGCGAGCGCCTTCAACACAGGGCAAGTAGACCAAAGCAACATCTGCGCCACGTTGGTCAAGAAAGCTCTTCAGCCGAGATAAAGCGGCGTATACGGAAGGCTTGGTCATTACGTCGCTATCAAAGCAGATGTAGACGCGCCGCTCCTTGAGGGTGACGCTTTCCCAATCTGCGAGAACTGTAAGGCCACCATCCTTATTGCGACCGCGCCAATTCCACACGCCCAAAAGAGCAATGCAACATAACTCCTTGCTCACTGCGGAGTCAGCTTTGCGCGCCCCTTCAGTTATGAACAATGGTCGCGCGGGATCGCCTAACCATTTGTGCGCTCGTGGTGGAACGTCAAGGCGCATCTGGCTGTCAGCGACCGTTTCGTACTTGATAGCCTTACCCCGTTCATTCACGCGCGGGTGATCTGGTCGAATCTGGTAGTTGACAATCTCACCAGTGACGCCGTGGATTGGAACCAACAAAGCTGGCACAAGGCATTGTCGCTCTTTGAATCCGAGTCCTTTGAGTTCAGCCTTAGTCTTTGCTGAACGATACCAGCGTTCGACGGCAACACCGGGTGCAATACAGGATTCCTCAATCAGACGCCTGTGGGCTGATGAAAGTCGCTCATCAAGCAGACTGAGCGAATCACCATTTTCTGAATCTTTATTTGGAAAATTTACTAATGTGCCCACTATTTCCCTCTCCCATATTTGTTCGTTCTTGATTCTATTCGCTGCTCACATGATTGCCAAAACTGGTCAACGTGACGCGACAGGTAAAGGATTTTGCTCCCGACTCGGCAATGAGGTAATCTACATTTTTCACGCAGTCTGTACGCCGTCATACGCGAAATGCCGACTGCTTGGCAGAACTCGCGCTCAGTTAATGTTAACTTATGTTCCATTATAATACCGTATGTCTCCTCAGTGATCTGGATTAAAAGCTGTGCTACTTCTTGTTGCGCCCTGACATTTAATCATGGGTTCAACAACAATTCTGTCCACGCAAATGAAGATTTCTTGTCTACAAATCTCGAAGGGATTGTTAAGTGGCGGTGTGTTTATCGGCAGGTGTAGTTGGCAATAGAAACCAGTGGCGTATAGCATGAAAGTAGTTACGCAATTCATCCATAGGGATCGGCGCATCTGATAGATAATTTTGAATCACATCGATTCTGAAGTTTTCTCTTGGTAGGAGTTCCATACCCAAAAACTTTTCGGCAATCAATGCGTATTTCCCTGCGCTGCGATACTTTCGAAGAGTGTCTTTATTAAGTCCTAAGCGCCAAGCATCGAAATCATTTATCATGGCACTTTTCGTTCTTCGCTTGAACAACCATTTTTTTCCACTTGGGCTATTAAGGAAATTTATAACAGGTTTAATAAGACCTTCACGATAGCCCCTTAAAGAATATGGGTCAATCTCGCTAAGTCTCTTTCTGATCCTCTGTATCTTAGTATCATTCCTTTGTGCGCTCTTAATTTCGCTCTCCCCCAACAGTCGCCACGCCTCAAGCAGATAAGTGTGGTTAATATCAATGCCCAACTCGGCTAAGAAAAGAGTAACCAGCCTCTCTTTCGGCAAAGCTCGCCTCTTCACACCATCAATCAACGCACCTACCAAATGCTCAAGATGATTAATGGCAATCTGATGAATCTCTTCGAATGGTAAATCAGGTCTATAAGTGCGAAGGTATGCTGCGGGTTTACCAATCAAGTTGCGATAATATCGAACAATGTATTCCCATCGGCGGATTGCAAGTAATATCGCCGGATGTCCGATGCTGACAGCGTTGTTCCGAACGGATGCAATTATGTCAATACCTTCTTTCGTGCCATCTGGATATAAAATAATAGCGCGCGGCTTTACACGATCTCGTTGATTCAAATCATGTATCTCAATATGCGCCTGTAATACATCAGCCGCCTTCTCTAATCCTAAACGCTCAATCAATCGGGCCTGATCTTTGACTGGTAGTGCCTTTATCTCCTTCTCAAGCTCCTCTATTTTCACCTTTCTAGCTCCTAGTCGAAATCCTTATGATTTTCCAAATTCAATATAAAGTAGCCATCTTCAATTCCTTCAGATTTCTTTAATGTACCGATAGAGTGATTTGATCTTCTCCCTTCTTTTCAAGTAAAGCGGTTAACGCTTCCATTGCCCGACGAGCCGTAGTTACATCGGCATTAATGTATCGGTCAGTCATAGAGGTATTAGCGTGACCTAATAGACGGGATACTTCTGCCTGTGGGACTCCAGCCTCAATGAGTCTGGTAGCGAAAGTGTGCCTGCAATCATGCAGCCGCAATCCTTCAATGCTTGCGGCTCTGCATGCAGAAGTAAAAGACTTCTTCACATTATCAATAATGCCAAAGATGCGCTCGTCGGATTGATGTAGTTCGGGTGAATAGAGATTAAGCAATTCCTGCGCAATACGCGGCGTCATTCCAATCATTCGCTCTCGTTGCGTTTTCGTGTTAAATGCACGAATTGCGATTACTTTGCTCTCAAAGTCAATATCTCGCCAAGTAAGGGTAAGAATCTCACCCCGGCGCATACCTGTATCAAGCGCCATAATTAGAATAGGTATGAGATGCGAGCGCCTGCCTGTGCAAGCCGCTAATAAACGGCCTTCCTCTTCCAGTGTCAAGATACGCTCACGTTTTTTCTCATGCGCTTTTTGAATTAATGAGGGGCCTGATGTGAATGGATTTCGCAGTAGCCAACCTTCTCTTTGAGCGATATTTAGCATATTGCGTAGAGTTTCAAGCTCACGATTAACAGAGGTGATGGAGCGCGGTTTGTTGTGAATGGTCATGGTATTAATTCGATCAGACCGAAAACGGGCTAGGTCGCCATACGTTATTGATCGCAACCGTTTCTTGCCAAAGTATTCTTTAGCACAAGTCCATCTTGTTACCGTGCTATGAAGTGAGCGAAGCCCAGTGATTTTTCTACCGTCAACATACTTGGCTGGTATCAGATGATGCGTTCTGTAGTAATCAGCTAGATCGGCAAAAGTCATGCGCTCTGCATCCAAAGATTCAAGGCCATAATCATCTAATTCTCGAAGCATCTGCTTAATCAGGAGATTAGCATGCGACGCATTATCGGCCTTCTTCATTTTCTCTTTACGCTTACCATGTTCGTCAGTCCAGCGAACACGAGCATAAGGAACTCCATTAACATATTTGACAGCCCCGTTACGAGACCTTCCCATATTTATTCCTTTCAAAGGATGGTAGGCGGGATCAGAATTCCACTACCCCATTCCCCCTTATTATTACCCCATTCGACTGTAACATCAAGCTATTTCGTGATACAGCAAGAGACTGGGAAGGCAGGTAAATCACACAGTTGAAAGTAATTTCATTTCAGGGGGATACAAGGAGATACAGAGGGGAAGTATAGAAGCACCGGCTCATAACCCAAAGGTCGCAGGTTCAAATCCTGCCCCCGCAACCACATCCGAGGGCCGCAAGGCCCTCATTCCATTTAAGTTACGCGCTTCCCTTCCCTTCACTTCAAATCCTTTCAGGGTCTAATCAGGGTCTAATTTATCAAACCATCATCAAGCCCGGATAATATTTCGCTTGCCAGCACCTCGACCGAATCTGCAATGATTTCAGGCTGCAGGTGAACATATATATCCGAAGTTGTAGATTCGTGAGCGTGCCCGAGCGCCTTCTGCACGAGCTTCGTGTTGCCCGTGTGCTGGTGCAGAAGGCTGCCCGCCGTATGACGGAATATGTGAAACCCATGCTGGCGCGGCAGACGCTGTATATTAAGCTTGTCCATCGCGGGATAAAGAACAACTTCTCGCAAATGGTCCGGGTCGAATGCCCTGCCGTCCGAGCGCGCGAAGATGAAATCAGTTCCAGCCTGAAACGTGGATTGCTCTCTGTGCTGCTTCAACATCGTCACCAGCGCGAGCACAAGCCGCAGGCTTCTGACGCTTGCCTGTGACTTCGGCGTATCGAGCGCACCGCGCCAAACTGCATTCCTGACTGAGAGCAATCTTTCTTCTTCATCGAAATCAAGCCAGCGAAAGCCAATCGCCTCACCGATTCTCACACCCGTACAAAAAACGATCAGAAACAGCAGCCGATACTCCGCCGGGACCTCGTTGATGATCTCCCTGACCTGATCGGTCGATAACGTTGGCTTCTCCTTCGCCGTGTAGTTCGGTCGGTGCAGGCTTTCGCGCAGAGGGTTGATTTGCAGCCAGTCGTAATCCGCCGCTACTTTCAGGATTGAATTCAGCAGGGAGTAGACGTTATGCAAATACTTCTGCTCCGGCTTGCCCTTTTTCAGACCATCAAAAAATATTGTCATATCGGTCGGCGTAAGGGAGTTCATAATCCTTTTGCCAAAAGCCGGTATGAAGTATTTTTTGATAATGCTGTTATTGACGTACACGGTTGAGTCTTTCAGCTTTCGCTCTCTCTGTTTCTTCTCGACGTGAATCTTCCACGGCCCGCCGATAAACTCTTCAAACGTGCCGTAGCGACTATGCCCCACGACCTAGTTGTTACGATCATTCACGCGGGCCATAATAGGCTCCGCCGCCCTCATTGCTTCTTTCTTCTTCGCGTCCGGATTGACATCTATAGGGTCGCGTTTGCGCTTCTCTGTACCGTCGTGCTGCTTTTCGTAATAACGAACCGTCCAGATGCCATTATGTTTCTGCACACAGCCCTTCTGGTAGCTTTTGCGAGCCATACATTCCTCCTGTAAAGACTCGCGCTTAATTCTCTGGCGCTGTGTATACATTGCTTCCTTACTCCGTGTCAGCGCCGCCGCTCAGAATGCCAATCATCCAGGTCTGAAAGGCCGGTGACCATGTATCAAAGCGCAGATGTCCGACACCCGGACAACGCGGGATTTTATTCGCCGCCTTCCCTTTCGTCCGGTTGTAGACCCAACTCGGTTTCACCTTCAGAAAGTCGGCAAGTTGTTTAGCTTCCCACACACGCGGCCCCGGCAGGCGGAGAGTATTAGTGAATTGTTTCGGCTCTGATTTAGATTGAAATGCCAGTGCGCTCATTGATCCACCTCGCTTGTTATCCCGTATGGGGTCACTGTCGAAACTCCCGATTAACTCATCTAAGTCTGTGTTGAACTACCACAGACTTAAGGCTCTGGGCATCTCCTGAATGCGCTCTCCGTCGAGCAGATCCCCTCCGCTGTCCGGCCTCAACCCTCCCACCTGCTTGAAAAAGAATCCCGCCCTGTCCCGGCATTGCTCTCTCAGGTCTTTCGCCCATTCCAGATTCATCGTCCTGTGCTTTGGGCCTGACTCTCCTCCGACTATTACCCAATCCAGCATGTCCAGGTCTATGTCATTGAACGTTGATGTATCGTGCAGGTATCTGTCCAGATCTATCGGCCCCAGCAGCGACTCACACGATACGAATCGCACCTTCGCTGGCAAGTGCATCAAGTACGGCAAGCGCCTGTCCGCCCATTCCTGATTTTCTGCCGTCACTCCCAGCCACACATTTTCATATCCCTCGCCCCAATCATTCGGCAGACAATCGAGAATTCTATCCGCCCGCTTGGTCAGTAGCTGCCAGTCGAGCCACGGCGTCTGTCTGATCAGCGGCCAGAGCTTCTCCCTCTCCTGCTCGACCGTCGGATGATCTTCAAACACATCCGCCATGCTCGAACAGAACACCCGTCGGCGCATGCCCGCCGCCTCTGCTCTGGCGTTCCACTTCAACGGCTCTCGCCAATGCTTCTCTCCAAACGTGCGACGTGGCTTATCTGCTCCCCACAGATCAAAGCCCCATCGCCTGGCCAGCATCATCGCGTAGCAGTTCGCGCAGGCCGGACTTACCTGCACGCACCCCCACACGATGTTGAAGGTGTGATCCGTCCATTTGATCGCAGTCGTCTCTCCCATCTCAATCTCCTCCAGCCAGCCTCCTACAGCTGCTTTTTTATTTCGCTCAGCACACTGTCGTAAATCCGCGTTGCTCCCACGCTCAACTGACCTGCACGTACGCCGCCTGACTCCTGAGGCAACCCCTCTTCTACTTTGCGAAGAGCCTCATAAAGCAACCTCTTCAACAGCTCATGCCGCCGCTTCAACACCCCCTCATAGAGGTCAATAAACTCCCGTTGCTTTCTGGTCAGTCGCCTGACTTCGCTTTCTTTTCGCAACCAGGCATCACACAGAGTCAGCAGCGCCGTCTGAGGATCTGCTTCCTTATCCGTATCGCCATTAAATGCGAGCCTCCTCAGTTCATTGACTTTGTTTCTATCCAGCCGATGAAGATTCATCAATCACCTCCCGCCGCTTCAGCTTTCGATGATTCTTCCTTGCGCTGAGGGATGGCCATCACCTCTCTCGCCTTCTCGATCAGCGCCCTGCCCTTGAGCGTCGGTCGTGCCGGTGGACTGCTGTCAAACCAGAACGAAGGATCCTTGCCGCCTTTGTAAGAGATCGACTTCAACCCCGGCCCGCTGTTGCTTCCGCTTATCCCAAACTCCCGGCTGATTGCAAACTTCAACTCACCATCCATCACACCAGAAAGCCGATACTCTCGCCATACAATGTTGGCATCTTCTGTGCGATGAAGTGCTCTCCACAGGCCGCCTTCCAGCGTGTTGCCGTCGGGCGCATCCCAGGATTGAGCCATATCGTCCGCCGTGTCGGGGCTACCTGAGACGGGGCTATCCTCCGGACTGCTCGCTTCATCCGCCGTCGCGGCAGCATCCTGCGTTTGCCTGCCCAGCTTGAATGCCCCTGTTTCTCGTTCAAACTCCGCTATTGACTCTTCATGCCTTCGCCGGTCTGCAATCTCCTCAAGCGTCATCTGTCGCCTGACCGGCACCTCTTCCTGCTGCGTGATTATCATCCTCGCCAGCCTCGCCAGCTCTTCTTCGTTCGCCTCCAACTGCCTCCTGAACTCCCGCGCCGATTCTTTTGCTTTCTTGCGGATGCTTTCGTGTTCCTCTACAAGCCCTGCCAATACCGGCGGCAGCGCCTTCACCTGTTCCGGCAGCAACGCCTTCATCTCCGTTTCGCTCTCTAGCTTTTTCTTTTTCCCCATTATGCCGCCCTCTCTTCCCACGCCTTTATTTCCCGCCTCACTGCTCGCACGATCATCTCGCGCGCCTTCGCTTCATCCGCACCTGCGGCAAGCCTCCCCGCCGCTCGTGCCGCTTTCTCGCACCTCTTGAATATCTCCGCCAGCGACTTCCGGTAATATGCGAAACTCGCTATCGGCCTTTTCCCTCGGCTCGTTATCTTCCCCATCAGCTCGATCACTGCTCTCGACGAAAACGGAAACTCTCCCGATATCACCTCCACCAGATCTCGATCCGCTTTGCTCGCCTTCCTGCCCGTCATCTGCTCATACCGCTCAACCACGTCTCGCCTTATGAATCCGCCCAGGTCGTCATCTCCCAGCGTCCAGAAATTTCTCACCAGTATCTCGTCCGGTCCCTCGCGCGCACCCGCGCGCCCGTCTTGACGGTTCACTGACGATTCCAATGTGGGTTCATGATGGTTCCATGACGGTTCATGTTCCTTATATGGCCGGACACCCGTGTCATCTTTTTGTGTCAGGATGTCATATTTCCGGACCTGCCTGTCATCATCACCGACGCCCGTGTCCAAGATTTCGGACGAGTCGTGCAACTCCACAAAATTGCCGGACAAATTGTCACCTTTTAGCGGCACGTTTTCAGCCGAACTGTCGGACAGGATGTCACCTTTTACGGATAATTCAGCGTCGCCGGTTGTGGACAAGTTGTCATCTTTTATTTCGACGAAGACGGATAGATTTCCCTTCTGACGCCACTCGCCGATGGCGAACTTTGCTTC
Organism: Blastocatellia bacterium; assembly: GCA_963804815.1. Taxonomy (GTDB): domain Bacteria; phylum Acidobacteriota; class Blastocatellia; order UBA7656; family UBA7656; genus DATEKX01. The sequence continues at coordinate 2,863,839 of CAWDRU010000002.1, forward strand.
GAGGGGAGCGACCTTGAATTGCTCGATCAATAAAGACTCAAGCTCGTGGTCTGAGAGGCCGACTGCGACGACATAGAAGCTCTTCCGCCCGCGCCCCTTGTCCTTGATGCGGTAGAGTTCGCCCGTGGCTTCAAGTTTTGTGAGCATGCGGGAGGTGTGGCGCTGGCTCATACGGATTCTTTCGGCGAGATAGTCTTCGCCGGGCCAGCAGAAACTCTTGTTATTGGCGCAATCTGCGAGTGCAAGCATCAGGAGCAGTTCGCTGCCTTTCTGCTCGGAGAGTTTCCAGACGCGGTTCATGGCTTCAATGCTCATAGGTGGCATCTCCGGTTCCACATAGACTGACATGATACAGGGCGGTGCGGGTGATCATTGGAAAGCCGTCTCCTCTATGCCAGAACGATCCTGAAGGATTTTCTATAGAGCGTGTTGCGGTCAGAGATGGTGGCAGTCTCATGAATAATGCCAGTGACCTCGCAGTGCTGGTGCAGATCGTCCAGGTCGTGAAGTTGGGTGGAGCATTTGCTGCACCGGATGGCGTCCAGGTTAGGGAGTGAAGCTATTTCAATGAGGATTAATTGCTCCATCATGACATCCGCTTGGCCTGCTCCTCCTCATGCCTGGGCAGATCCTCTTTTTGCCACCGCCTGGTGAGCGCGATAGCGTCTTTGTGCTGCGAATACTTCCAGCCCAGGCCGATAGTGATTAACAGGATTGCTGAGATCAGGCCGATCATCGTTTTGATTAAGACATCACCGGCGGCAAACCCGAAACTTGCTGCTTCACATCCATCATTGCCGCCAGTGAAAGTGTTGCGGGCTGCGAGGTGTGACGCTACCCCGATTCTCGCAGCCCGCTTTCGTCAGGGTTACGCTCAACCCACAAAGCCCCACTCACTTTATGCCAATGCAATCCCAGGTGGCGGTCACTGGCCGCGTCGTGCCGGTTAGCGCCGATGAGGAAACCAAAGGGCACTCCCTGTACGCGACGCGGCAAGCTCGTCAGGCTACTTGTTGCTCATCTCGTGAAAGCGATTTCAAATGATCGATGAAGGCGCTCGCCGCCCCCGCGATAGCTCATAGGGCCTGCACTTGAGCATCTCCAGGCATTCGGCCTCTGCATTCACGCCCTGAGAGTTCGCAATCGCGCGTATGGCAACCATCTGCTTGGGTGTGACCAGATCGGCCATAGTCTTCGCCAGTGGGTCGCGGGGGAATTGCCGCTCGGCTGGCTCCGGATCTGTCAGTCGGGTAGTCATAAAGCTTTTCGCCCCTTCTCGTCTGTGTCATCAGAAAGGGCCGAATCTCTCGTCAGCCATCCCCACGCCCAGCAGCAGATGGCCAGCGCCGCGATCTCTATCGAGTAGCCGACCATCCGACCTCGATCAAAAGGCAGGTGGTCTTCTGCCAGCGATAAAACGATGATTACGTAGAAGGCGATGGCGCTGACAGCTATCAGCCATCGAAACGCAGGCGTGGCGTTCGGTCTGTCCGTGTCGCCTTTCATTCGATCCCCTCCATCAAGTCCTGTCCGCTGAGATTACCCAGCGCCGCTTCGAGAGCTTCCAGACGACACCTGGCGCACTCTTTACGCGGCCAGTGATTATCACTTGAGTGTTGATTCAAGGTGGCCCCCTCCGGGCGCGGGCTGGCATCTGGCAGCGCCGCGATTTGCTGAGTAACTTCGATCTGCTTTGATTCAGACAACTGCTCGTAGATGAGATTGAAGATTGACATTACTTCTCCCGTGTGTGGACATAGTAAACACCCTCCGGCATTGGCCCTTGCCTGCCGCAATGCGAGTTGATTGCGGGCTACTTCAAGCGAGCGGGCCGGGTCCTCTTCCTGAGCGAGGGCTTCGTCCAACGCCTGTTGGTCGTTGCTTTCGATTGCTTCTGCTACCGAATACCAGCCCATCAGGTGCGCCTCCTCAGCATCCTTCTCGCCACGTTCTGCGTGTGCAGTCTCCAGCCGCGTCGCCATTCAGCGCACAGGGCAGCTTCTGTGTCGGTCGATAACCCGTAAGGGCAATCCTCGATAGGGATGCCCGCATTGTGCGCCCTCGCGCCTTCGTCGAAGGCTTTGCTCAGTTGCTGCTGATTCACGCGGCCCTCCTGATAGCGCAGATGTGGTTGCGCTCGCATTGTTCAAGCTCGGCCTGCTGTAGTGCTTCAACATGCGCGCTCGACGAGCGAACGGGGACCGGATCACCTGCCTCGCCACACGAGCGACAGATCTTTCGCCTTACGCTATCGTCAAATTCTAAAATGCAATTCATATCATCCTCTCTATCGCGATCAACCACTCGACGCAGAGATACATCTTCGACATGGTTTTTGACTTGCCGAGTTCGGCCAGCCAGTATGAACGAAGCGAATCTTTATTCATTGCGCACCTCCGGCTTTCTCGATAGCGCCCTTGAGTAAGGCTTCAATCTCGACTGCGCCGCCGAGTCGAATAAGCGACCGCTGGCTGACAGTGGAAACCCATTCGTGCGCTTCTTGACAGGCTTTCAGCAGATCATCGTGGCTGTTGACCGCAAGGCAGATGAAGTGCGCGTTCACTAATTGCACGCCTACAGGGTCAGGGATGTCGGCTATTCTGACATCACGATCAAACTCAGGATCACGCGCGATGATCGAGCAGGTTGGCTCGAATATATGCTCTGGCTCGGTCGGAGCAATGTAATCTACGCGCCACGGAATAGGTGTCTGCTTTTCGTCGCTCATTAATTCAACTCCGGTCACTATTTGTCACGTTTTGCTCGTTGCGCTTCGCGGCTCTCCTGCGTGACAATGCGGCTTCGCGCAAGAGATACTGCGCGGACTCTCGCAGGTTTGAGTGACAAAACTCCTGCTTCACTTCAAGCAGGACGGTGTGAATAAAATTAGAGATGCGAAAGCGGCCAAGGTTTAACCATCTTTCGCGCTTGTGGCTGTCGTTGCTTGTGATCATGAGCAGACTCCTTGCAAAAAACTTTGAGCAGACTCTCTCCCCTGGTGTGGGTGGTGCGAGCCGGGAGTCTGCTCAAGGAATACCGGCCCGCACCAATCGCGCAAGGGTTATTAGCCCTGCGCAATCTGAATCAATCAGGCAGCTTCTTGAGCGCCGGGATCGCTCGCCTCGCTCAATATCGTGCCGAGTACAAAGGTGCAGGCTTGACGCTCGACGATGGATAAGTGCCTGCCGCGCGCTTCTCGCATCAGGCCGATTGACCAGCGGATTGCCGCTACTCGATTTGGGACGTATCCATATCGAGGCGCGTTATGACCATCGCAGAAGTAGCGGGTCAGGAGGAGGCCGCCGCCCCGTTCGATCTGGTTCATCGCATCCGAGATCGATTCGCCGTCGGGCAAGCCTTCGATCTCAAGGATCGATTGAGCGATGCGGATGTAGACGGCAGATTCATGCCTGCAAGGGTGGCCGTTTTTATGAGCAATGGCATTGCCTGGACAGGAGCATGTGGGGTGCACAATGTTCACCCTCCGATCAAGGCCGGGCACGCTCGCGCTCGGTACGCGCCATCGGGTTGCATCGATCTGCCAGGCTAATTCGACTTGTAGAGCGAAGCTGGTTGCGGGGGCAGGTGCGGATGCCCGACGAGCTACGCCGCTGTCTTTGGGAGAAAATACCTGTGACATCAGGCAGTCCTCCTGAGAGCGACGGACGCATAAAACTTGGCGTCGAACACTCGCTCGCGCTTCCTGCCGAAAAAGGAGGCAAATCTTTCTTGAAGAGGTTGATTGACCCGATGACCGTTTATGACTTGCGACAGCTCAGACTCTGAGCATTCAAGCCGCTCAGCTAAGTCTTTGTGCTTCAATCCACGTGCGGTGATGAGTGCTTTAACGGAGCTTTGTGTCATGTTATACTCGCCCGCGTAAATTTCTTTACAACGATGGCTATCTTAACACATTGTTTTGATTGGTCAAGAGGAAACCTCACGAATTGTTATGAAAAATAATATGCCTATATTTGGTGAGAGATTAAGAGATGCTTTTGGCGGGGCCAGAAATGCAGAAATTGCTAGAAAATTGAAAATTTCCGAGCCTGCTGCAAAAAATTATTTAGAAGGCAGAGTTCCCGATGCGCAGACACTTATTCAAATTGCAGACTTAACAAATTGTTCGCTTCATTGGCTCCTTACAGGAGAGGGACCAAAGGAAAGAGAAATAGTTAGAGCTATAAAAGATGGCGCAGTAGATATTGATTACATTAGGCATGAGACTCTAATTGATCATTACATCTCGGAGGCGCAGAGGTTAACAAAAGAAGAAAATGCGCGGGGAAAATCGAGAGGGTTGAAGAAGGCGGTCAATGGCTCTTGATCTATTTACCCTCTTTCTTTTGGCTCTTCTCTCTTAGTCGATTCAATTCATTCATCAGGTGTTCCAAATCCTCATCAAGCAAATCGCCTCTGAAAATTTCACGAGCCAAACGGTGTTCTTTTTCATCATGGCTTAATTGACGAAACTCTTGGCCGTCAGACGGCTTCTCCGTTTTACCTTTTTCTTTCTGCTGGTTTGGCATTTCTAATATCCTATCCGCTATGAACTCAACTTGAGCAGGCATTTCATATTGCACTATCGGAGACTGAGCCGACCAGTCATGGTGCAATATATTATCCGTCTGAATTACATCAACAGCTTGATCATTGTTTTCCGTTTCCGTTACACATGAATCCGCTTGCCTGCCTGCCAAAGCCATAACTGAATGCGAGCGATATCCCCTGATTTTGATTTCTTCGCCCGTTTCTTGCCACTCAGGATAGGCGACAGCGAATGGAGATGCAAGGGCGATTGAGGATGCATGCGCGGCCTCTCCAATGCGGCCAAGCTCTAACATCTCACAGGCAATTTCATTATGTAAGGCGGGCCACAAATAAGGATGTTGTTTTGCAGCAACTCGTACTAAAGGCCAAAGTGATTCCAAGTCTAGAAGTGCGTGCTTATGATCTCCATGAAAACTTTTGATTGCTGAAAACTGGAACCAAGAGTTTATAAATGTTTCTGTGTCGTTATTACGCGCAATACGTGCCGCTTCTAAATATAGATGCAAAGCCTCGTCGGGTCGGCCTTCTTCATGCTCAATTGTTCCTAACGCCTGAATCGCTCTTGCTTGAAATTTCGGATATGATATTTGAGCTACATGCGTTAACAGAATACGAGCCTCTTGCCTTTTTCCTTGCCGTCTCGCACTCATAGCGAGGTAATACATCCCGGCGCACTTGGCTGATTCAAGATGTAACTTCATAAGCTCGCGGCCTACATGCTCCATCGTATTGATCTTGCGCCGTGCATAGGCAAGCTCTCCTATCCGTATAAGCTTGCCGACCTGCTCTTGAATGATATTCAATTCGGTTGCCCTTGAAACTACAAGGGAAGTTTTCCGTTCGGAGGATAAGATGAAAAGACTCATCGGTGTGTTTCTCCTAATTATGGCCTTGCCTTTATTGGCAAGTCTCAATATCAATCAAGCGGCATCAGTATCTATGACTGCGTATGCTGGGCGAACCCTTATGGGCGGCTACTACTGCACCTGCGGCGACGCGGGCTGTATTTACGACCCCGGCGAATGCGGCGATGGTAATCGCACGGCCGCTCCTAAAGGAAATACAAAAGAAAGTAGCAATGATCTGTCAGGCATCGCAGCAATTCTCCTAGTGCTTGTGCTTCTCGGCTATCGCATCGGTCGATAGCCCTGTTTTTATTGCTTAAACCTTTAATCTTGCAGCCGGACGCCTTGGCTGCTAAGTGTATGTGTGCTTACAGACGCGTGTAGTGTATAGCCAGACAGTAAAAGATGCAAAGCAGAAAATTACTCACTTCATTTTCGGGCAACATAACTTGAAATGAGGCGCGATCAAAAAACCATTGACCCAGCACATAACTTATATTTCAATGTAGCCGTTGCTACGGATTGCCCCTGTGGCCGTCTCCAATTCAGAAAATAGAAAAATCTATGTCTGCACAATTCAGACCGGCTCAATGCCCTTCCTGCAAAGGTATGCTTCAACTTCCTACCGACCGCGAAACAGTAAACTGTATGTATTGCAGCACAAATATAACTGTTAATGTTGCGATATTGGCTGTTCAGGGTCAGAACGTTGAAAACCTGTTAACTCTTGCGCGCAATGCATTCTCATCTGGCAATAATCAAGAGGCTTACAATTACTACACAAAAATTCTTGAAGTTGATAGCAGAAGAGTAGAAGCATGGTGCGGAAAGGCTATGAGCGCAGGATGGATGTCAACTCTCAGGGATTTTCGCCTTCCCGAAATGGTTAGTGGCTTTACACAAGCAATCTCCGTGGCTCCCGATTCGGATAAGCCCTTGATTCAGAAGCAAGCTGCAAATGCTATCAATGAAATCACCATGGCCTGTTATAAACTCGCAAGAGAACATCTAGCTCAGTTCATACAGGTAAATACTGTCTGGCAGGATTATTTAGGGCAGTGTTCTGGAATGCTTACAGCTCTGGAACAAGCTTATATTTTTTCGCCGAGCGACAAGGTGATTCTCGAAAATATAATTTTCCTTTGCAAAGATAATATCGAAGGGGTTGCGTATACAGATTATCAAGGCATCTCTCAATTGGCCTCTCTAAGCCCTGCATATGAAGCTCAGTTACAGCAGATTATGAGTAAAGCCACTTGGAGGCTCCGTAAACTCGATCCAACGTTCCAAGCTCCCGAAATCAAAAAGGCTTCTGCTGGTTGTGCTACCCTGGTATTGATGAGCGGCATGTTAATACTGCTCATACTATTGCTTATTGGCGGTGTACTCTAGCCAACTCCTTGATTAAGCAATAAATCGGCAGGCTAAGCATCGCGCTGTATCTCATCAGTCCAATTCTTAAGCAATGTCGCGGATTGGATGAAGCGATGGGGCGCGCATCAGCGAGTGTTTATTCGCGGCGTCCGATGTATGCGCATAGTTGAGCGGCTCCTTCAGGCAAGCCTCACTATACATTTTTCTTTGATAGTTTCAAATACTCAGAGTGCGCCAACTGAACTTTGGTAACTAGGCCGCCAAATTCACGACAATCTGCGGCAGTGGCCTAATCTCATCCAAACGCTCATTTAAGACCGTCACTCGCAAGGCCACTATCGCATCACATCCAGCCTCGCCCCATCTTCTCCCACATCCGTTCGTCCGCGCCCCTATTAACCGACACCCTCCTTCTACTGCTCCACTCCCTATCGGCAATCCTTCTTCTCTGTAGCTTTGGTAATCCATTGCTCCACTGTGGTTGCGTAAATACCCCAACACCTGTCTTCTGGTTTCTTCTCCTGTCTTTGTCTCTATCTTCAAATGAGCAATTCCACGGATTACTTTCTCTACCTCACTCGCCTTGAGTTTCTCTAGCTGCCCTTTTACCCAAGCCTTCCCTTCATTATCTCCCTCTCCGAATCTCACCTCTGCTATTGCCTGTATGCGCTCGGCTACATGATAAAAGTCTCGGATGCGCGTCGCCTCAGGCGCGACAAAGGCGAATATCTGCTCCATAGAATGCGCCCCGTCGGCTACCGCTACAAGGCGGTCACCGTCTTTGACGCCAGCACGTTTCATAGCTGCCCAGAAGTCTTTGGAAAACTCTTGCCAGCCACAACGCCGAGCCAACACCTCGCGCTTGAGCAAGCAGTGTCGCCCTGTGCCTGGTTCAACTCTCTGTGCCACATCGTAAATCACCCCGACTTTCACTTCCTGAAAGCCGCCATCCTGAAAGCCGACAAGTTTGCCGTCGGCCTCTATAACCCATGTTTTCGGCATCTGGTTTTGGGAGCGTTTCTCAACCTCAAGTTGTTCGTAGCTCTGTCGCTGAATCTGTTCCCAATTCTGGCATTGGCGGCCAGTTTCTTCGGCTATCTGTCGCACAGTTTCGGCTGATACTTCCAGATCGAAACACTCCCGCACGGTCTTTGAGACTGTAGAGAAACTGAGATGTGCCGATAAAAAAGCGACAATGCGTTGTAAGCGGGGAGAGCAACACCGGTCGCCTAAAGCGAGTTGCTCGTCAAAGGGAGTGCGACTTTGCTTGCAGGGGCGACAATAATAAAAAGCTCTCTTATAGGAAAAACGCCCGAACAAGGTAATGACACTGCGTGAGAGATAGCCTTGCAAGGCCATTTTCTTTTGGCAGTTTTGGCAGAAGACTACAGAAGGTTTAGTGTGGAGAAAAAGAAAGGCCAAAAGCCCGGAAAACAACTCAAGAGCGAAGTTTGAGATAAGTTTAGCGACAAGGACTTCGACGGCTATCAAGGTGAGGTGGTCGGATTTGGCGGCCTGTAAAGAGGCAGTGAGTTGATTGATTAAGCGATCAGATAGTGGCACAATCAGGTCACGAATCTTAGATTCCATAAGGGGTAACCTCCAGATTGTTTGCTAGACATCAGAAGGTTACCTCTTTTCTTTCCAAAGTTCAGTTGGCGCACTCAATACTCACCAGCTATGAACAGGGCGAACTGCTTTAGCTCTTCCGTTGTAAATTCAAGTTTTAAATCGCAGTGCGTTTTATCAAAATAGTTCCTTATTATAACACCTTTGAAAGCCTGATTATGCGTCACTGGCTCTATATTCTGATGGGCTAAGCCGTTTCTTATTTTCTGCAACAGTACTTTCAATGTCTTCGGATATGGTTTGATCACTCCTTTCTTTATTTTCAAGATCGGATCGAAGTGATGAGTCGTAAACGAAGGCAATCCTTTGATGTTATGTACTTCAGTACCCCAAAAGGCATCAGTGCTGTCTTTGACGTTTTCATAAGGCAGGATGATTAAGCCCAATGTACAGTTAAGCAGATTACTTACTTCATTCTTACCTGCATAGTTTTCAAGAACATCTTTTGTATGCTCGACAAAATCAATCTTAAATTCATTCATCTCTCAACTCCCATCTTACAGATCGTTGCATTGAAAGGTTAACCTCTCATAGAGCCAATCCTGCACTAGCGAAAAAGGATTGAACGATCTGAGGTTTCTGGCGCAACCGCTTGATGGCTAGAGAAAGTTCTCCATTAAGATGACGCAAATTATCACAACAGAGATTACGCATCTCAACATGCTTGAGATGTTGCCATACGCCTTCGTCCGGGTTCAGGTCCGGCGCATAAGGCGGCAAGCTTTCCAAGTGAACCAACTGACTGCCGCCTTGCGCCAGAAATCTCTTGACCTCTTGCGAGCGATGGATCGGCGAGCCATCCCAAATGATCAACAATCGTCGTCCCAAGCACCGCGACAGGTGCAACAAAAACGCGATACTCTCAGCACTGGTCAACGCCTCCTTGCGCGTCATGGTGAAGAGTTTTCCACTCGGCGTCACGCCACTCATCACCGACAAGTGATCACGGGTCTGGAAGCAACGCAGGATCGGCGTTTGGCCGCAAGGGGCGTAAGTCCTGACCACTCCCGGCAACAGGTAGAAGCCCGCTTCATCAATAAAAACAATGATGCGGCGTTCCCGTCGCGCCTGCTTGAGCAACTCCGGCCAAACGGCTTCGCGCCATTGGGCGATCTTGATTTCGTCGCGTTGCGTCGCGCGGGCGATGGGCTTCTGTGGCGTCCAGTGCAACTCTTTCAAGAGCCGCGAGACGTGAGCCTTATGGTAGAGAACACCAAACTCGCGTTGAATCAGGATCGCCACGCGAGCACACGTCCACACCTCGCCGCGAAAGCCATAAGCTTGTGAGCCGTGCGACAAGAAGTCAGGCAGCAAGGCTTTTTGTTGAGGCGTGAGTTTGGGAATCGCGCCCTTGCGCAAGCGGGCTTGCAGCCCTAGATCGCCATGTTCACGCACAGACTTCATCCATTTACTCACAGCGACTTTGCTGACACGGAGTGCTTCGGCAACTTCCTGATGCGTCCAGCCGTCGCGTTTAAGCTCCAAAGCACGGAAGCGTCGCACCTCCTGCCAGTCAGGAGTTCTTACAAGAGTCGTATTCATGCCGCACTGTTACTACAGCACGGCAGGTTAACCTATCAACGCAACGGTCAGTAGTTGCGCTTGTTCTGCTGCTTCTCCAATGCCGGATTGCCATACTGAATCCTATACGATCAAAATTACTTTCCAAAATTTCTTTAAGCCGCACTCTATCCCAATCAAAAAGATTTGATGCACGCCATAGAGCTTTGGTAAATACACTTGCAGTCATGACACAAAGATATCCTACACCCTCTGGCCGGAGATGCTTTTGTAATGCCTTCGTATCTGCCTGAATTGAATCCCAAGAAGTTGTACTCTGGTCGATTACGGTTTGCATGCCAAGCTGCTGCAAAGCCCAAAAGTGGCCGTGTGCTACTGCTGACAATATGCGATAAGCCTTCTCTTCGTTGAGTATGTCTCTAATAATTTCAGTGACGCTGGGCATGACCTGACCAATCCCGATACGCCGCCCCTTCCGATCAATCACTTTATTGAACCCAAGAGCAATGGCTTCCGACTCAATACTATCAATTCGCTTAACCAGCTTATCCTGTTCAGCCTGCCTGCCGATTGATTTGAGCAATTTGAGATGCTGCTCCAAGCCTTCATATCGAAAAGCCAAGCTACGTTGCACACGGATTTTTACCGCTATATCAGTATCGAAAAGCCAAGCGGCGAGCGCGCTAGATTCTAAAACTACGCGAACACTTGTCCACACAGCGAAGGATAACGCTGGATCAACGACAGACCGAATAAAAGCCTCAGCTTGGTCTTCCGCTACGTCCAAAAGTATTAGCCCCTGTGAGTAAGCTGTCATTACGTCCTCAGGGTCGGCAAAGGATGTGCTTTCTGATGTTGCCAAAGAATTTGCAGTCGGGCCTTGAGCGCTATGAACCTGCTGAAACTCATGTAGCTCATCTATGAATAGCTGAAAATCCCGCATCAGTTTATCCGCTTTATCTTGAGTGAATATAGTCATGATTTAAACTAACGTGAGTTCGACATAAGAAGGAAAGGAACACCTTGAGATATGATTGAGTTGTCTCAAAAACAAATCTTTCAGCCTCAAGGAGTTCCTATGAACAATCAGATTCTACCCCTTTTCTCCGATCTTGACGATTTCTGCCGGAGCTTTGAACCTTCCTTCAATGCCAGGCTTTTACAATCTGGCGACTTGCAACGCCATCGCAAATCTTCGCTGACTCTCAGCGAGATTATGACCATTGTTATCTGGTTTCAGCTCTCTAGCTATCGCACTTTCAAAGACTATTACCAGAAAGAAGTTTGCCTTCATCTACGCCAGGAATTCCCCAGTCTCGTTAGCTATACGCGCTTCGTTGAGCTAATGCCTAAGGCGCTTGTGCCGCTGTGCGCTTACTTACAAACTCGCAAAGGCCGGACCTCAGGCATCGCCTTCATTGACTCGTTGCCTTTGGCAGTCTGTCATAATCGCCGCATTCACTCGCATAAAGTCTTTGCTCACGTTGCTGAGCGGGGCAAATCAAGTGTTGATTGGTTCTACGGCTTCAAGCTGCATCTGGTCGTAAACGATCAGGGAGAGCTGTTGTCGTTTCATCTGACGGCAGGCAATGTAGATGATCGCAAACCAGTGCCGAAACTGGCGAAGGGCTTGTTCGGCAAACTGTTTGGCGACCGAGGCTACATCTCAAAAGCCTTGAATGAAGTGCTCAGTGAGCAAAATCTGGAGTTGATAACGAAGATCAAGAAGAACATGAAAAATCGCTTGGTGTCGGTCTTCGACCAGATAATGCTGAGGAAGCGAGCGTTGATAGAAACGATCAATGATCAATTGAAAAACATCTGTCAGATAGAGCACACAAGGCATCGGAGCACGGCAAATTTCCTGGTCAATGTGATGGCGGCGTTAATCGCCTATACGTTCAAGGAGAAGAAACCGTCATTAAACATTCGGAGCAAAGAACTGGAGCAGTTACCTGCTCTCGTCTAGTTATATCGAACTCACGTTAAACTAAGCCATATTTGCCATCTCGATACAGGCAATATCTTACCTATATGATTCGGAGGTGAAGTTCGTAACGCATTAGTGAACGTTTATTTGCCGTAGCCGGTCAAATCGTTTGTCAGGCTCGATCATATGACAAGAGAATTTAGTTTTGAATTATTCATTCACGCCCAAAAAATCTCTTAATTCTTCGTTGAGCCTAGCCCCTTTTAGGCAGAACTCTTCTACCTGATCTTTCAAGCTATCAAACGAATCAAACTCATAAAAGAGACGATGTACTATAGAGTTCCTCTGTTTATTGAGGTCAAGTAACTTCTCGCTAAGGCCGTTATCTGGCTTTATTAGATCAAGATATAGCACGAGCCGAGAGAAACTTCGTTCATCATCTGAGCAGGTTTTAATATTTTCCTCGCTGACCCCATGCCCTCTACCGGACCCCTTTACGGCCATGCGCAAGAGGAATTCAATAGTTTGAAAGATGATTATTGCGGATTCTAAATAGTGCTGATTTCCGAAAGCATCAAGCGATGCCTGCTTCAGGTCATCAATGATATTGAAATTTGGCGATTTATTTTTGGGCATTGCCTTCACCTTATTCCCCACGACGAACAAGTCCTCGAACTAAGACATTCGATCTCTTCGCTATTCATTCGTCTGATCTTGAGAATCATTCTTCCGAGCCTGTAATTCACGATTTAACATTTTTCGAGCAATATATTTTAGAACTGGTATGGCGTTCTCACAGGCTCCAATATCCTCGAATTTGTCAGCATCGAGAACCCGGCTCGTAGGATCAAGGTGTGCTACCGCATTTCTTATTAGTGACCGATAATGGTCGAGTACCCAATTAAACTTCTTACCTAGAAAAGGCTTGAATATTTCCTTATCCCATTTATCAGATTGAATATCGTCTAGATTATCGGGGATAATTTCTACCGGGTCACTCCAAGGTTCATTACTCTGCAAAGCTTTTTGGCGTCGTTCCACTAGCAAAGATCGAACGCCTTCTGTGACCTTGTAGAAACTCAAGACTTTGTAGAATAGATTTGTTGAGTTTACCGCCTCGCGATAAATAGCAAGTATTGAGCGAAATTCCTGCCCAAAAGTAAAGAATTCCTCTCTATCAAAGTCCTTAGCCTTTCCTAGCATTCCAACAACATATTGCCGTGTTCCTGTGAACTCTTCTAATACTTCATACCCCTTTATGTCTAATGGCACATCGTATCGGTAGCTCCACCAACTCAGACAAGGCGCTGCCATATCATAGGCAAATCGTCTGGCATCTTGAAAACTCTGAACCTGAAGCCTAATTTTAATTGTCGATAAAAGACCTCGTGAATTACTTGTAAAAGTGGCAAGTCCAGTTACCTCTCCGCTTGTAAGTGTCAGGTCATATTCAAATCTGCCGATCTCTAATAAGGATTCGCCTGATTGTGCTAAATGAGCAAGAGCGAGGTTGTCATAATAAGTGGCTTTGCCCGGAATGCAGAGAATCATAGTAACTTGATAGATACCCGCACCACCATCAGGATTTCGAGGGATCAATGACCTCAGATCGAGGTGCGAAAAGCCAGGAACAAGTGCAAACTTCATCCAAGTGGTCGAATCTGGGCGATCTAGTTCGACGGTAGGCCCCGAAGAGGACAGATCAATAGATTTGATAGCTGGCTTGCGTTTTCTCTTATTCTTACCTTTTCTCTTCATAAAAGCGCTTCCTTACTTATTCACATATTCACACGAGTAAGTTAAGCATAAGCCGTTCCAAGATCAGTAGGTAGTGACCCTACGAGATTGGAGAAATAATTATGGATCAGCCGCTCTGTAGCGCAATACTTCTGCTATCGACCAGACGTGATCGCTGATCCCTTGCCTCTGAGCTGGTGTCTCTCCTTTCAATCCTCTGTGCTTGCGACAGAAGTTGTAAAACACTTTGTCCAACACGCTCTGATCCTGCATATACTCGACCAGCTTTGCGAAGGCTATCGTCTTTCTCACCAGATACCGGTTGCGGGATCGTGCCGTGCTATTTTGTCTCTCTAGCAGCGATGTCGAACACCATCTTAAATCTTCCGTCGCTGCCCCCATCCTTAACTTCTTTTCTATCCTTACTGTTTCTCCTTCTTCGTGCTTTATGACTTGCCCGTAGACCAGCTTTGGGTCCGGTATCACCCTCTCTTTGCGAGGCCGCCCCGAATGAGCCTGCTTCTTGAGTGCCAACTTCAGTTGATGCAGTTTGACGGGTCGTACCTGCTCTGAAAGCGGCTCCTTGTATTGATCATAGCCATCGCTTGAGACACGCGGTAAACAATGTAGGCGCAGTCGCTCGAAGCTATCTTCGACGAGTCGGCATGCCGCTTCCGATGTGCGAGGGCTGACGAATTGTTCTACAAGCAGTCGGCTCTCACGAGCAAATGCCTTGTGCCACCAGGCTTCGCCTCGGAAGTTACTCTCATCAAATGAAGCTTTCTTCTTACCGGCGAATGACCACTGCTCATCGAGTTCGAGGTCTTTGACACAAAGATCAACGAGCAGTTCGAAGTCTAAGGCTTGAGCATTGGCAGTGGCGCGACGTCGCCATCTGCGCAAGGAGTCTGCTTTGTGATGGCGTGCTTGAGCAATGGAAGTCTGAGTGTCGCCACGAGTCAAAGAGTCAAGGCAGCTAGTGACTTCTGATTCTGGGGTTTTGAGGTTGAAGAAAGCAGTGCCGCGACGTTCAGAAAGGCATTTACCACAGAGCCTGCATTTAAAGAGGGAGCGAGGGCCATCGCGCGTGAAGTAGGTGCTGTGGTAAAACAGATGATGCGCGATAGCTCCACAAACGGGGCAGCGCAGACGGGGCGGAGGGAATATGGATTTGTGTCTAGGCATCGCAACCAGACACTTTCCACACTCCGCCCTTTTTTGTGAATCCCAAATATCACAGGGTCACTACCGATCAGTATAATTGCCTTATAAAAACACAACTTAAATAACTCAACCACTCTGCACTTTCAGTGCAGAGGTTGGAGAATCCGTAGGTGAGCTACGGACTGAAAGCGAATGCGAATTAAATTCGGGAGTTTTCACTCCATCCCCACATTCGTGGGGACTGAAAGTTCGCTCGAAGAATAAACGGTTTATTCCTTGTCAAGCCAGTATTGTTGTTATTATGTATCCAGCAATTTGTTATAACATATGATAAGAATTTAGAATTTAATCTAGGTAAGATTGGAGATCAATTTAACGTGAGTTCGACATAAGAAGGAAAGGAACACCTTGAAGTATGATTGAGTTGTCTTACAAACAAACCTTTCACACTCAAGGAGTTCCTATGAACAATCAGATTCTACCCCTTTTCTCCGATCTTGACGATTTCTGCCGAAGCTTTGAGCCTTCCTTCAAAGCCAGGCTTTTGCAATCCGGCGACTTGCAACGCCATCGCAAATCCAGGCTGGCTCTGAGCGAGATTATGACCATCATTATCTGGTTTCAGCAGTCCAGCTATCGCACTTTCAAAGACTATTACCAGAAAGAAGTCTGCATTCATCTCCGTCTAGAATTCCCCTGTCTCGTCAGCTATACGCGCTTCGTCGAGCTAATGCCTTCGGCGCTCGTGCCTTTGTGCGCTTACCTGCAAACTCGCAAAGGCCAGACCTCCGGCATCGCCTTCATTGACTCACTGCCTTTGGCGGTCTGTCATAACCGCCGCATTCACTCGCATAAAGTCTTTGCTGGCGTCGCCGAGCGCGGCAAATCAAGTGTTGATTGGTTCTACGGCTTCAAGCTGCATCTAGTAGTCAACGATCAGGGAGAGCTGTTGTCGTTTCATCTGACGGCAGGCAATGTAGATGACCGTAAGCCTGTGCCTAAGTTGGCGAAGGGATTGTTCGGCAAACTGTTCGGCGACCGGGGCTACATCTCAAAAACCTTGAATGAAGTGCTCAGTGAGCAAAATCTAGAGTTGGTCACCAAGATCAAGAAGAATATGAAGAATCGGTTGCTGACGGTCTTCGATCAGATAATGCTGAGGAAGCGAGCGTTAATAGAGACGATCAACGATCAGTTGAAGAATATCTGTCAGATAGAGCACACAAGGCACCGGAGCACGGCAAATTTTCTGGTCAACGTAATAGCGGCGTTGATCGCCTACACCTTCAAAGAGAAGAAGCCTTCTCTCAATATTCGTGTCAAAGAACTGGAGCAGTTGCCTGCTCTTGTGTAGTTATGTCGAACTCACGTTCAATTTATATCTGCTCAAATAGACATTCCATCTTCGCTTCTGTTTAGCCTTTGCTTTCTTCTCTGAAACCTTGACGATCAAATTGCGCGGCTCGCACTGCCTGCTGAATTCTTGTTAGAGTTTAAATATTCA
Organism: Blastocatellia bacterium; assembly: GCA_963804815.1. Classification (GTDB taxonomy): domain Bacteria; phylum Acidobacteriota; class Blastocatellia; order UBA7656; family UBA7656; genus DATEKX01. Next base: position 2,880,094 of record CAWDRU010000002.1, read on the forward strand.
ACGATTTTCAACCGTGATTTGTATTATGGCTATCCGCATAAACATAAGTCGGGCTTGAGGATTCTTATTTTTATCTTTCTCGCCAAATACATCTGTATGAGCGCGATTTTGATTCTCCAAGTCTGGCGTGTGTATCACTTGCTGCTCGGGGATTCTCCTAACCTGACCAACTTTCATTTTCACAACAGCATTATCACTTGGATTACGTCCTCGTGAGCGAGTATCGGCAGCAGTCGAATATCTATCCCAGTCTGTAGACATTCCATCTTTTTTCGTGGGATGATTACGAAATGCTCCGGGTAATGGATTACCATTTTCATCTAGATTTACTCTATGCACACGCATGAAAAGCAAATCAAGGTCTGGCACGAATTCAGATTCCCATTTTCTATCTAACTCTTCAGCCACATCAGAATCCATACATTGTTTGAAGAAAAATCAAGTTGTCCTTTAATAGATTTTGAATTCCCCGAATCACCATAAAACTCGACCGGTGATTCCGAGTTGGCTGGAATATTTATTAACAGTTCATGGGACGGAGTTTTCCAGTGAAGATCAATACTACCTTCAGGCCCATGCAGAATTCTAGGCGCATCAATCCATATGTTATATAGCTTATAATACTCCTGAGCTGTCCTTACCAAAAATGTGGTTGCGCGTATCAGAGTGGATTCTTCATATCGAGGACTTCCTTCATCATCCCAATTATCCTCCAGCTCAAGTATCCGACGCGACTCATCAATAGCTCTTTTAATACCCGGACTGAGAAGAGCTACATCCCTACTATATCTGAAGGATTTTATAGCTCTTACAGCATTAGCAAGGCCAGATGTAGCTTGATATGAAAATTTAGCAGAGTCGTGAAAAATAAGAGTAGGAGATTCTAAAGGGGCAAATAGTGATTCAGGCAGACCCTGCTTTGACTTATAAGGTTGACGAGCTGGGCCTTCCTTAAGCTGTATTGATAATTGATTACGGTCATTTCGATGAAGAGTAGGGCCTTGACCTTTTCGTAAAAAATCAACATCAGCTTTAAGTGCGGAGTTAATACCTTGATTATCTAATCGGTTTGGCATACTAAACTTCCTCATTCAATCTCCAGGCCGATTTGATGCAGTACTCGATTAAATAGATCATTCCCTTTCTGTGTAGAAACGGCGAAATCTATTTGTTCCTGCTTTGGCCTGACCAAAAAGCTTATAAATAATCCTTTTTCAATTAATGAGGAAAGGTCAATTGCCAACTGTACTCGCCATTCATCCTCTGGCAACTTCCAGTGGAAAATGACCCCATGCCCTTCATTTACCCCTACTCCCTCAACATCAATTGAGTTAACGCCTCTAAGGAAATCTTTTGCAGAGCCTTCAGCTAGCAAACCATGACTAACAGTAGAATATGCATGAGATTTAAAGCTGAAGCCGCTTATCTTATCCTTTAACCATTGCTCAATAGTAGAAAGCAGTTGTGGGAGTATCGCAAAATCCTCACGAGTATAATCAACTACAAATAGCTCAATTCGATCTACTTTTATTTTAAATCTCCCGTTGGACCCAAAATTCACTGTTATTGCTAATTCTGATAATTGATGGTTATTGGCTTCATTGTTAAAGTCAGAAAGCGAAATATCGAATGGTGAAAAAATATTGTAAAGACCCTGAATAATACCGGCTACGTCCGTCCATAGGGAAAAGGCGGGGATGGAAAAGATACCCCAATATTCCAGTTGATTCCTTTGGACAATTAGTTTCGTCATACTTGTATTGTATCTTATTTGTGACTTGTGCCCAATAATCTGCTGACCAAGTTATTTCCTTTATCTCATTGATCGAAATCAGAGGTTCTGTATTTTACTATCAGGATTGCCGATGCTGGCCATTTCGATTTGCCCATCTTCATGTCATTGTTTGTAGCCTATTTGCCCGATAGCAAACAGCGACATCGCTGCAACAGCTGTCCAAGCAATTGCTTCCTGAAGTTGCGGACTTGTGGGTATGCCATAATGAACATAGTTTGCGTATTGCTCGCAGTTGAAATGAAGCAAGTGATATGGTGTACCTAGCAACGAATGCGCACGCTGAATCGCCCTGTCTTTATACCCGGCCTGCACTCTCCTGATTAAATAACAAGGTTGGTCGCCTGAGAAAGCGTATCGTGATTCAAGGACAACTCTGCTGTGAAGCTTTGAGTTGTTATAAACATATTCACCTTGAGAATCAGCCAATATGCCTACGTGCTTAGTTCCGTATGGACCTTGACACCAGATCATGTCGCCCTTCTGAGATTTAAACATACAGCTCCTGCTTATTTCGCTTTGCCCTTCTTGCCGGGCTTCTTATGATTCCGTTCAACCGTTTCTAGCGCAAGCTCAATAGCTTTAGGTACGGAAAGAATGCCGCGTTCCCATCGGGCAACAGTGTTAGGCTTTACTTCTAGTATTTCTGCCAACTGTGCTTGAGTTAATCCAAGCGCAACTCGCTTCCCCTTTAATCCCTCTCCGGTCATGCCGGTCATACTATACTTAAAGTAGCATTAGGTCAATATCTCCAAAATCTCTAGCCGCATTTTACTATACTTAAAGTATAATATAACTCTTGACGCTAACTATACTTTAAGTATATATTACTCATGTCGAATACTTGAAAGGGATATAAGGTGAGGAGCCGAAAATCACAACAGCAATCAGCTATGTATACAGACATCAACGGCGAAACATACACATACGACTCACGCGACGAAAACTACTGGGCAGACCGCGCAGCCGAAGAAGAGGAGGCCCAGTAATGAGCACACATATAAATCCTCATCGCGCCACGACCATCGCCGACCTCGTGACACCCTCTCAGCTTTACTGGATTAACGTCACCGCCGAGTCTATACGTGTTGATAAAGACGAACAGGCGGAGCTTATGTTTGACTGTCCTCTCCTTGAGCTAAACAAGGAAACCGCTGAAATGCTTCTCCTATACTTCGCCCGAATCAAGGCGAACAATTCGACCAGTCACGAGCATGAGCATGAATGCGCCTCTTGCTCTGAATCTTTCACCTGCAATCAATCGCTGTGCGACGCGACTCTCGAAAGATACTGCGACCTGTGCGCGACGCTGGCATTAAGCGGGGTCGGGATATAGCCAATGAAGCGATATAAACCAAAGTCCAAAAAGAACGGTCAGGTATCTGCTCTGATTCGCGCGCGAAGGCACAAGGCCCACGTCTCGCAGGTGAATCGCAGAAAGATTATTGAACGCGACAGATCAACGTGTTATATGTGCTGTCGTAAGCTCGGCTATGCGGAGATTGTGCTGGATCACAAAATCCCGCTGTGTCGTGGCGGCTCCCACTCTGAAGATAATCTGGCCGTTGCCTGCGCGCCTTGCAATCATCGCAAAGGCTCAAAGCTCCCGGCTGAATGTGAATGGCTGAATCAATCCGACGGCACGTTGACGATTAAAGTATCTAACAAGTGAAAGCATTCAAGTATCGCTTCTTTCCAACTCGCGCCCCGGTAACCGCGCGTCAAGTACGCAGGCTCTAGATGGACGGCACACCAAAATGCCGACTCATGATAATTGAGGCAGCGGGTGGATACGTCCCCTCTTCCAGACATAACCGAACCGCTCCAGAAAGTTCACCTTATGTCGTCTGACCGACTGATAAAAGCAATCTATCGCTTCCGACAGACTCTTTTTCGTCGGATGCCAGCCCTGCACACTCGCTTCCTGCTTAAGCGTCTTCCACGTCGCTTCTTTTGGATTCTCCTCCGGTGTGTAGTGTGGGAAGCGTTTCACTCGAATTCTTTGTTGCCTCTCAAGCCACTCGTCGACCTCTTCGTGCACCAGATGCGGTGCAGAGTCCAGCCACACCAATATCTTCCCTCGTGGATTCTCTTCAATCACCATCTCAAACCACCGGATCGTCGCATCTGCATCCTGAAAATCTATCGAGAAGGGAGCTACCTCCTCGCCTGTTGCCACGTGCACCGCTCCCTAGATGTTCTCGGCGTATTTGCGGCGCGACGCCGAGGGCACTTTCGGTTGGTGGCCGCGCCGACTCCATCGCTTGCCGACCGTGCCTTCCAGATAGACTCGTGTCTGATCGCCCGCCAGTGGAATCAAACGCTTGCCCGAATCGGCGAATTCTTCGAGAACTTCAAGGGTTTCTCTCTCGAAACGCTGTTGATCTGCGGGCGTCCGCCGGTTGTAGAACGGGCGACCGCGCTGGCTACTGAAGTTCAGGGTGCGCAGAATCTTGCGCATACCGCGCTGAGAGTAGCTGATCGAGAAACGCTCCTGAACCAGATTGATGATAGCGCGAACGGTCCAACCAGTGCCCACCTCCGTGCCCGGCATGCCTTCCTGGTCGAGCAACGTACCGAGTTGGGTCAACTGCTCATTGTTGAGCCAGCGCTGTCCCCGCTCCCCGCCCCACAGTGGGTTATTCTTCAAGCCATCGAGCCCGTCACGTTGATAGATTTGGATCCAACGCGAGATCGATTCAGGATCAACAAAGAGCAGATCAGCGATCTGCTGGAAAGAGTAGTCATCGGTGACGAGCAGCAGGGCGTGGTAGCGCAAGCGCTCATGAGATTTAGTTTTCTTGTGCTTGAAGCGGCGCATGGCTTCAAGACGATCCTGTTTAGAGAGCACCGGACCTCCTTACAAAATAAGTGTTTTGAGTATCCGGTAATTATACCATTTGCTGATGGCTCACCTCCGTATCTTGGTGTGCCGTCCATCTAAACCAGACTGCACGAGCATTGGCATCTACACATGTCGAGTACGCTAATATTATAAAATGTGTTTGCAACACCCAATCTTGAACTGCGCCTGCAACGGCGCTATCAGCAACTCGTGACCGAGCAGATGAACCCAACACAGGCCGTCGCCGCAGGGCTTCGGGCTTTGCCCGCTGCCGGTACTGCTTTCGCCAGCACTCAGGCCGCCTGGCGTTTTTATAGCAATCCGGCTGTTTCGCTTCCTCAATTAGCCGAGCCGCTGATCGCCGCTGCCAAACGAGTGCTTACAGACGAAACCGGCGACTTTGCTCTGATTATTCACGACTGGTCTGAACTCAATTACGATCTGCATACCCGTAAAGCCGACCGCAAGGCCATCTGTCATAAGCGTTCGCTCGGTTACAGCTTGCAAACTGCCTTATTGATATCTGATCGTGACGGCACACCCATCTCTCCGCTGTCGTTTAGCTTGTGGGCCAATGATGGTTTATACACGACGCGCCAGTCGCCGGTATTGGCCGATTGCTCGCACCTTGATGAAATCACCGACACCCTGGCGACCATCAGCAAGATGCAGTTGTCCAAGCCCGTCGTGCATCTTATTGATCGCGCCGCCGACTCGGTTGGTCATTACCGACAGTGGGATGATCAAGGAGAAGCTTTTATTGTGCGGGCGCGGGCAGTACCGCAGGTGGAGTTTGAAGGAGAGAGGCGGCGACTGGGCCGTGTGGCAGCAGGCTTGTCATTGCGGCTGGGCCAGGCAATTGCTGTTGCGCCCGGACTTGTCGGGCAGCAACTGCTGGCTGAAACGAAGGTGACGATTACCCGACCGGCCTTCCCACATCGACAAAAGGGCGGCATCAAGCAGCCCCGTGAGCGAGTCTATGGCAAAGCTTTGCAGTTGAGGCTTGTCGTGAGCCGGATCGTTTTACCAGATGAATCGTTGTATGCGGAGTGGCTGCTACTGACGAACTTGCCTGAAACGGTGACGGCAGAGCAGATCGCGCAGTGGTATGTGTGGCGGTGGAAAATAGAGAGTTACTTTAAGCTGTTGAAATCCAGCGGCCATAATTTGGAGCATTGGCAACAGGAGAGCGCCGAAGCAATAGCTAAACGGTTATTGGTGACAGCAATGGCGGCAGTGGTTGTCTGGCAGTTGGCGCGCGGTCAGACACCTGAGAGCGAGCAGGCGCGTAATCTCCTGGTGCGATTGAGTGGCAGACAGATGCGTCGTGACCGCCGAGTGACCGACTCAGCGATGCTGGCTGGATTATGGACGCTGCTAGCAGTGCTGAATGCGCTTGAGCGATACAGTGTCGATGAACTCAGACAAGTAGCGTGTCTCAGTCTACCGGGATTTTCTCGCTATGATACGGGCTGATCCGGCCAACATGTGTAGATGCCAATGCTGCACGAGGTTGGCACACTCAAGCAGCCTTGAGTAGCCGTTGTTTTTCAAGTTCCTGCACGGCGGCGGTCACTTCCGCCGTGTAATAGATTCCTGACAGTTTGTACGGCCACGGGCCGTTGATTTTTAGATGCTGTTGAACATCCTCAACCAACCGCCCGATCTGCTGCCGCCGATGATTGCGCGTGCATTTGTCATGTACCTCCCAGAACACCCGCTCAATCGGGTTCGCTTTCGGGCAATACGTCGGCACAAACAGCAACTCGATTCGCGGGTGCGCCACAAGCCATTGCTGGATAACTTTCGCTTTGTGAATGCCAAAGTTATCCACCACCACCACGACCCGTTTGTAGGTGGCTGCTGCATAGCTGGCGTCAATGGCTTTGAGCAACTCCAAAAACAGCCATCTCGTCTTGCATTCGCCGATGCAAGAAATGACCTTGCCGGTCAGGGCGTCGAGTGCCGCCGCCAAATAACGCTTCTGGTTGACTCCCGGCGTGACCACCTCGACGACTTCGCCTTTTGGCATCCACTGGTAGCCGACCTTTGGCAGCAGGTGGATGTCGAGTTCGTCGGCAAACAGCAAAGCGGCTTGCTGGCCGAGATTTTCAAAGCAAAAACGGATGCGCGCCAGTTTATTGATGCGTTCGGGATCATCATCGCGCGCGACGAGTTTGGCGCGCTTCCAGACCCAGCCCAGTCGGTGCAGCCAGCGACCAATAGTGGCAGACGAGACTTCAACCCGGCGCTGCACTTTCATCTGGGCGGCGAGCGTGGCGCAACTCCAGCGCGTGCGACACCAGCCATAAGCCGAAGGCGCACGCTTGAGCAAAGCCAGCAGCGAACGGCGCAACGAAGGCGTCAATGAGCCGACGTGTCGTGGTTGCTTGGCATTGCTCAAACTGGCCAGCGAGCCTTTGCGATAAACGCGGACAGCGCGGTAGACACTCGACCGCGAACAGAACAAGACGGCGGCGATCTGCGTCGGGGTGTAGCCAGCCGCGCACAACAAGATGATGTGCAGGGCGAGCCAGTAGCCGAAGCGGGCGCGGCGCAGTTCAAAGAGCAGTTGTTGTTGCTCGGAGCAAGAAAGATCAATTATGGTCGAACCGGGCACAGGGCAGTCTCCTTGATAGATCGTGTGTTAGGCAACAAACGAAATATCAAAGAACAGCAACCTGTGCCAACTTCATGCATTCTGGTTTAGACACAAATCCATATTCCCTCCGCCCCGCCTGCGCTGCCCCGTTTGTGGAGCTATCGCGCATCATCTGTTTTACCATAGCACCTACTTCACACGCGATGGCCCTCGCTCTCTTTTCAAGTGTAAGCTCTGTGGCAAATGGCTCTCTGAACGTCGCGGTACTGCTTTCTTCAACCTCAAAACCCCAGAATCAGAAGTCACTAGCTGCCTCGACTCTTTGACTCGTGGCGACACTCAGACTTCCATTGCTCAAGCACGTCATCACAAAGCAGACTCCTTACGCAGATGGCGGCGTCGCGCTACCGCTAATGCTCAAGCCTTGGATTGCGAACTGCTTGTCGATCTTTGTATCAAAGACCTTGAACTCGATGAGCAGTGGTCATTTGCTGGTAAGAAGAAGGCCTCCTTTGAAGAGAGTAACTTCCGAGGCGAAGCCTGGTGGCACAAAGCATTTGCTCGCGACAGCCGGTTGCTTGTAGAACAATTCGTCAGCCCTCGCACATCGGAAGCGGCACGCCGACTCGTCGAAGATAGCTTCGAGCGACTGCGCCTGCATTGCTTACCGCGTGTCTCAAGCGATGGCTACGATCAATACAGGGGGCCACTTTCAGAGCAGGTACGCCCGATCAAACTGCATCAACTGAAGTTGACACTCAAGAAGCAAACTCATTCAGGGCGGCCTCGCAAAGAGAAAGTAATACCAGATCCGAAGTTGGTCTACGGACAAGTCATAAAGACAGAAGAAGGGCGAAGGGTAAGGATAGAAAAGAAGTTAATGCTGGGAGCAGCGGGAGAAGATTTAAGATGGTGTTCAACGAGTTTGCTGGAGAGAGAAAACAGCACGGCACGATCACGCAATCGGTATTTAGTGAGAAAGACGATAGCCTTCGCAAAGCTGGTCGAGTATATGCAGGATCAGAGCGTGTTGGACAAAGTGTTTTACAACTTCTGTCGCAAGCACAGAGGATTGAAAGGAGAGACACCGGCTCAGAGGCAAGGAATCAGCGATCACGTCTGGTCGATAGCAGAAGTATTGCGCTACAGAGCGGCTGATCCGTAATTATTCCTCCAATCTCGTAGGGTGACTACCCTTAGGTGGAAAATTATAGGTAATCTGCTCGGCGGTCGCGCCAAGGTATATTGATGAACGATCGAATCCAAATTCACGTGCGAGTTGGCAATTCGGGTTCCTCTTCCCTTCTCTTTTTCGGATCAAGATAAAATCAGTTATCTTAGCCCGTTGTAGGCCCGACAGGAGGGAAGCTGCGATATCCGGCAATAAGAAGTCCTCATCTGACCGGGAAAGCCCGCATAGCCTCCTCTTACTCACCCGCTACATCCGACAAAGCCAAATCTCGATAAATTCCCAGGCTCTTTTCCTGCGTGCCCGCTCAAAAGTTGAAGTTTTGGGCTGATGATTCCTTTCCTGGTCAGATAAGTGATTGCTAACAAATTGCGACACGCAGATCGGTAGTGACAAGTCGGCCAGTGTAGAGTGATCGTCAAATGGAGCCTATGAGTGCATTGGCGATTTTGAGTCAACCGAGGAAGCGTTCTGTTGTCCGGATTTCAGAGTCACGACCTGGGCACTTTGCATCGATCCGCCGTTTGCCAAATTGATTCGAGGTAGCTGGTTTGCTAAAGTCGTCGTCATGTCCGAGCCTTCCACCGAGCAGATACGCGAATTGCTCGACTCCCTTTATCGTGTGGATTCGGGACGAATCCTGGCAACTCTGATCCGCTTGCTCGGTGATTTTGAACTTGCCGAGGAGGCGATGCACGAAGCCTTTGCGGCTGCGCTGAGCCTGTGGCCGAGGAGTGGAGTACCCGGCAACCCGCGACCCTGGTTGATTTCGACTGCCCGATTCAAAGCCATTGATACTCTGCGCCGACGGGCAAGATTTGATGCGTCTCAAGACGAGCTCATGCGATATCTCGAAGCGCAATGGAGTTCGGCGGAATGGTCCAATGAAGAGGACAGCCTTGAGGATGATCGGCTGCGCCTGATTTTTACGTGCTGTCATCCATCTCTTGCGCCGGAAGCGCGTCTTGCGCTCACCTTGCGTGAGGTGTGCGGGCTTACAACCGAGGAGATAGCAAAGGCCTTCCTCATCACTCCGCGTACGCTGGCGCAGCGCATTGTGCGCGCAAAGGCAAAGATTCGAGAGATACCCATTCCGTACGAGGTGCCGAAGCCGCAGGAATTGCCGGAGCGACTGGGCGCGGTGCTTCATGTCATCTATCTTGTCTTCAACGAAGGTTATTCAGCTGCGGCGGGAGCGGAGGTAACGCGGGCCGAGCTAACCGGCGAGGCGATCCGACTGGGCCGGTTGCTGGCCGAACTCCAGCCAGAACCGGAAGTCATTGGGCTGCTTTCCCTGATGTTGCTACAGGAATCCCGTCACGCCGCGAGAACCTCTCCGACCGGAGAACTGATTTTGCTGGAGAACCAGGATCGCTCGCTCTGGAACCGAGAGCAGATCGCGGAAGGAGTGGCATTGCTGGAGAAAGCTCTGAAGTCTCACCGTTTCGGCTCTTACACACTACAGGCTGCGATTGTGGCCGTTCATGCGGAGGCGGAATCGGTCGCTGCGACCGACTGGCGGCAGATTGTTGCGCTTTACGACCGATTGGTACGAATTCAGCCTTCGCCAGTTGTACAGCTGAATCGTGCCGTGGCAATTGCAGAGCGCGATGGTCCAGAGGCCGGTCTGACGCTTATCGACGCGGTGTTGGAACAGGGCGAATTGGCGAATTACTATTTGGCGCATTCAGCCCGTGCAGATATGTACCGTAGGCTTGGCAGGACAGCTGAGGCTCGGACCTCTTATGAGAAAGCTCTGGCGCTGACCCAACAGGAACCGGAGCGGCACTTCCTGCAGGAGCGGATTCGGCAGTTGAAATAAAATTTGGGATAGCTGTCGATTTTCCGTCTCCCCAACGACTATAGGACGAAAGAACGATGAGCTACGGTTCCTGAGTGAACAGGAAACGAGTCATCGGGAATAAACCACAGAAAGCAAGGAGAAAAAATCATGCCACAGTATCTGGTTGCTAACTACCTCCCCGACGACTTCGACCCGTCCGCCGTAACCGAAGCGATGATCGAGGAGATCCACGCGCTCAACCGCGAAATGATCGCTGCCGGGGCCAGGAAGTTCGCTTGCGGAATTTCCCCGGCCAGCAATGCAAAGACGGTGCGGAAGCAGCCTGATGGTACGGTGCTCGTCACCGATGGGCCATACACCGAGACCAAGGAGCATATGGGCGGTTTCTGGATACTGGAAGCTGCCGATATGGACGAGGCGCTGGCGTGGGCACGCAAGGGTGCCATCTCATGCGATGCGGCGGGCGAGGTGCGCGAGCTTCTTTTCTACCCGGACCCGAAGGGAGCAACGGAATAGTCTGGCCGCCGCGACTTCGGAATATGCACCGTCTTGACCGTGGTCGGCGGTTTTTGGGTGCTGGAAGCCGCCGATCTGGACGAGGCGCTGGCGTAGGCGCGCAAGGCTGTCGTCGCCTGCCGGGCACCGGTCGAAGTGCGCCAGGTTTGGAGGCCCGACGACGGAAGCAACTGGCGGCAGTGACAACGCTTTCGTCGATTCAGGCCTGACGGGCCGGTGTCGGGGTGCCGCAAGCCGGGTCAGCATCCCTGCTTCCAGGTGGCATTACCTGGCTCATCGAAAACCGGGGACACCCGTAAATTAAACAAAATCAGATAGGACTCGAAGGAACTCAGTCATGAGAAAAATTATTGTGCTTGAACATATCTCCCTTGATGGAGTCATACAAGCTCCGGGCGGGCCGGACGAAGATACCAGCGACGGCTTCGCGTATGGCGGGTGGGCAGCGCCATATGATGACGAGATCCTTGGAGCGGCCCTGCAAAAGCAGATGAACATGCCGTTCGACCTGCTGTTAGGGCGCAAAACCTTTGACATCTGGGCGGCCTTCTGGCCTCAACATGCGGATGTATGGCCGGGCGTCAACACGGCGACCAAGTACGTCGCCTCGAACACCATGACGTTGAGTGAATGGCAGCCGTCCGTGTTTTTAAGCGGAGACATTGCAGCAAAAGTCGCCGACCTCAAGCAAGAGCAAGGGCCGGATCTACACATTTGGGGAAGTGGTGATCTCCTTCAGACGCTTATCAAGCATGATCTGGTCGATGTGTTCTGGCTGATGATATATCCGATCACGTTGGGCGCTGGAAAGCGGCTATTTGGGGATGGCACGACTCCGGCGGCATTCAAGGTGACGGAAAGCATTGTCGGCTCGAATGGCGTCATCATCGTGAATTACGAGCGTGCAGGCCCAGTCTCAACCTGAAGTGTATGAACATTCGCGCAGGACACACCGAACGTTCCCCGGTTTTTCCGAAGCAAAAAATGGAGTAGCTGTCGATTTTCGGTCTCCCGAACCACTATCTGATAACTGAACGACGAGCTACGGCTCTCCGAAGTCACAGGAAACAAGGAAGAATGGATGAAATACATCTGTTTGGGATACATCGAGCCAGGAAAATTCGAAGGGATGACCGCGGACGAGCGACACGCAGTGCTCGACGAATGCTTTGAGTACAACGACCATCTGCGAGCCAACGGACATGTTGTTGCCGAAGTACCTCTTCAGCCTCCCCAGACCGCGTTGACCCTGTACTGGAAAAACGGCAAAATCGCGACCATCGACGGCCCCTATGCTGAAACGAAGGAACAGCTCGGCGGCATTCACATCCTTGAGGCCCGAGACCTCAATCATGTCATACAGCTTATCTCGCAGCATCCAGGCATGAAGTATGGATCGATTGAGATACGACTGATTGCGGATTTGACCGAAATAATAAAGGAGAGCGAGCAGCGGCGACGAAAGGATACCTCGCGATGAGAGCGACCATGAGGGAAAGAATGATTAGTAACATGGCCTTGGTGCTGGTAATCAGCATCTGTTTCCTTATGCCGAAGGCGGCCCGTTTATCTGCAAGAGGCTGTTTTGAATTGAACAGAATAACCATTTCGTTCAAAAGTTAATAAATGCCCAGAAAAACACACATCTAAGGCCTTTGATAATTACCCCGTTAACTGAAAGTGGTATTTTTGATGTAACAGTCTGACATTCCTGTGGCCACAGCATAGCAAAAAGGCGTCACTGCTACTCAGCATTACGGTAAAGGCACTTTGGGATTTCAGCAGAAATTCTTAAAGATTTCAACGATTTTGCATTCCATTACTAAGTTATTCCTGGCTGTTGAAGACATAGATCACAGCCGCACGAAAGCCAGGTCGCCGCAAACCAACGGCATTTGTGAGCGATTCCACTGCACGATGCTGGATGAGTTTTATCGAGTAGCTTTGCGCAAGAAGCTGTACGAGAGTTTGGAGATGCTACAGGCGGATGCCGATCAGTGGATAGATGAGTACAACCAGGAGCGGACGCACAGCGGGAAGTATTGTTATGTGAAGACGCCGATGGATACATTCCTGAGTGCGAAGCATCTGGCTGATGAGAAGATGCTAAATTCTTTAAAGGCTGTCAGTCTCACCGAGAGCACCGGCGAGCAGGCTACCTTATAGGTTAGTAGTGTCAGATCAAGTCCTGACCATTACATATAAGCCACCCGATTCGCGGCCTCCGTTGCACGCATTTGTTAGGCCCCCTTGTTGCGCCTCCTATAGTAGTATCCTATCCAGTACCACATGAGTACCGTAGCTATCACTAAGGGTATCGGCTCATCCAACAGAGGAATTATTAAGTTCATTATACTTTCACTTCCATAACCTCTTAATAATTTAGCTCCTACTATCGCATAGATCGCTGATAATATATTACCCGTTAAGAATATCAGATGAGCCGACTCCAGTTGCACCCCCTTCCCGCTGTCCCCTTCTCCCTTGAACCACCCTATCAACTTGCCTGCTAGCTTTGCCCCAATCAATAGTGGAATCAATATGCCGAGATAGTTGTGCAAAGCCCAGACATAGAATATGCGCTCCAATACTCCTGTGACTCGCACAAGCCACAGATTAGGCCTTAGTTTAGAGTCGTCTGATCCGTCCCATCCCAGTTGGCTCCACATTCGATCAACAACTAGTTTCGTCATGAAGTGTCCTACCACAGCAGCGAATGAATATTCGGCAATGTAATATATGATCATTTCTCTACCTCCGAATTGGTAGTCCAACAATTGTTGTTTTGCGCGTAGTCATTAGGGCGGCCTAACGGTTGGATGACCGGGCCGCCGCGTAACACCGAGGAAACGTTAAGAACTTCGCTTCGGCGGCTCCGGTCGAATCCTTTGTTAGACCCGCCTTCGGGAACCAAAGCCTTTTCTCCTAGGTCTATTCGTAATGAGTCCACATTCTTAATACCTTCACTATCTTCTCTTCTTTGTAAACTTGATAAATCAGCCTATGCTGAATGTTAATCCTGCGTGAGTATGCTCCTAAAAGATCCCCCACTAGTTTTTCGTATGGAGGCGGAGTCTGGAAAGGATTCTCGCTAATGATTTTTAACAATTCTTCGGCTTTTCGTTGTAATCCGGCGGCAACCGCTTTCTTTGCATCTTTCTGCGCCTGCTTTGTATAAACTACCTGCCAATTCACCAGTTCAACTCCTTAGAGCATTCCTCAATTGGTGTTGCCATTCCCTCTCTTATGGATTCGCGCATATCAGGAATCGAAAGCAAATATAGAGTTTCTTGTATAGCACGCCAGTCTTCCTCTGAAATCAGTATTCCGTTAGAAGCGTCACTGATAATCTGAATTGGCTCATGCAAGGTTGCAGTCTCTTCCAAAAGTTCCTGTAGAGTCTTTTCTGCTTCTACGGCATTAATAGTTTTCATAGTCAAACCTCTCCCGACTAATATACCTCATTCCGAGGTCAAAGTAACAGTCAGCTCTTGCGAGTGCAAGGGTCTAACGCTTGGGTTGACCGGGCGCGTTGCTGTAGACTGATTGAGCCTAGGCAAGCCATGTGAAACCAGCTTACCGCGCTCCGGTCGAACCCTTTGATAATCAATAGAGGCGGTCTTGCGGGCGACCTTATAATCATCCGCAGACAACACTCAGATTTCTTTTAGAAAGGAGACCCCCTATGATTTTCTACTGCGGAATTGATTTAAGCGCAGGGGATTCGCATCTCTGTGTTTTGGATGAGAACCTATCTATCCATCTTCAGCAGAAGGCCGCTAATGAGTTGACCAGCATCGCGAATCTGCTTGAGCCTTTCAAGCCCCATTTGCAGATCGTCGTCGAGAGCACCTTCAACTCGTACTGGCTCGTTGATGGTCTTCAAGAACCTGGGTTTGATGTCTCCCTCGCTCACACTCTTGGCTTGGCGATGATCACTCAAGCCAAGGTCAAAACTGATCGCCGGGACGCTTTCACGCTGGCGAAGTTGCTTAGAGCCGGCGTGATTCCAAAAGCCTACATCTATCCTTCTACCACTCGCCCCGTGCGTGACCTGCTCCGTCCTCGCATGAAGGCTGTGGCTATGCGCGCTCAGGAGTATGGCTCCCTCCGGCAGCTGCTATTGCGGGAAGGCATTATCTCAAGCTCACGCAATGAGATCAAGCTGGCCCAGGATGATGACCTCAGAGTATGGTTCACTCACCCGCTCCTTGTGATGAGTGCTTCGCAACAACTTGAGAGAATAGAGTTGCTGTCAAAACAGATTGCCAACCTTGAGCAGCAGATTCTTGACTTGACCCGTAACAAAGCAGATTACAAGCGGCTGCTTAAGATCGCTGGCATAGGCAAGATACTGGCGCTGACAATCCTTTACGAAGTCGGCCAGATCAGCCGCTTCAAATCGGTTCGGCAGTTCAGTTCATACTGCAGGCTGGTGCCTGGTGTCGCGCAGTCTGGCAGGGTCAGTCGGCGGGGTCGGTCAGGCAAGCAAGGGAATCACTATCTGAAATCAGCCTTCAACCAGGCAGCGATTGTAGCGGTGCGAAGCTATCCTCGGATACGAGGTTGCTATGAGCGGCACTTAGCGCGGCATCGTAGCAGTGCCAGAAAGTTAGTAGCCTATAACGCAGTCGCGCACAAACTCGCGCAGGCTGTCTACGTGGTGTTGAAGCAAGGGGTCGATTATAGAGAAGAGATGCTATTCGGGAAATGAAGTGGTTATGGAGGTCGTCATCCTCGGCGTCTAACTGGGATGATCCCGGCCCGTTTGATTGGGAGGCGGCCTCCGCCAGGGTTTCTGCTGGTGCTCTGCCCGTGCCGGTATCTCGTGACTAACTGGAGAGCTAAGGCTATCCCGCCCCTTTGAGTGAGGCCAGTACGGAACGGTTAATCTTCTGGTGCGCTGCCAAAGGCAGAGAGCCCGTTTGGCTGTTTGGTGCAGAGTATCTGTCACCGCCGATAGAAGTCAAAAGTCAGAGCGAAGGCAGGGGCGTATTAACGATGCTCATAAGAAAACAGACCCTTCGGGGCCAAGAGGCTTTTTTATTCTCTTGACACGACCGCCTCTATTGGCTGTTAGACGTTCCTTCACATCTGTGGAACCTGTAAGTCTTTACATATCTTTTGAGCTAGGAATTCGTTGATCTCTCGATGCCTCGGAACTGTAGTTGTCTTCTGCGTTGTGCGATTTACATAAACACTATGCTTGCTTTCCTCGCGCAGAAACTCGCAGCCATGCTTCTCCAGATGTTGAATTAGGTCGCGTCGCTTCATGCCGCAGAAATGGTAATCAGTTCTCGGATTACTTCTTGCCCCTGTAGGGATTCTTCTGCCAGTGTGCGATTGGCCTCTAATACAAGATTTATTGCCTCTTCTAGGTTAGCCTTCGTTTCTTCCAGTGTTTCCCCTTGAGTGTTAGCGCCTGGTAATTCTTCGACAAACCCGATGTAGCCTTTGGGCACTTTCTGGTAGACGGCTGTTAGTTTCATATCTATGGTCATATAAATATCTCCCTCAGCAACTGCATTATACTCAGAAATGGTGTAACGCGGTAGAACGTATAACGCCCTGCATCAGCGGGGCCGCGTGTGACATTGGCAAGTATACGAGCATTTGTTTGCGGCTTCCGCTGCATGCTGATGTTCTATGAAAAGGAAGTCAAGAGAAAACACTTTCCCTGACCGGCCCGCCATCACTTTCTTTGACGGCCAGCCCCGTTTCGGCTCGGAACCTTTCGACTGAGTCTTCTTCATCTTCTCCGACCTACGATTCTTTGAGTCTGCTGCTCCGCTTTGCAAGCCTGGCTCCTGGTTTTTCTGACCATGGTTCTATTTGAGTCTCTTAGACTACGGCTTCTTCAGGTCTTTTGCGGGGGCATATAGTTAGGCCAGGGACTTGTTTGTCCACAAACGCATTTGATACTCTCCCGCGACCTCTCTCGCATAAGCAGCTTCCTCTTCGCTTGCCGGTTGCTTTCGATTCTAACTCAGCACTCGATGAAACTCCTTCGCTTATGCTGCCAGCTTGCTCAACTTCGTTTCATCATATTCCTCTCCGCTCTTCCAGATCGCCAGTGCAACTGCCGCTAGCTTTCGCGCTATGGTCAGCCTCGCCATCTCCGCTCGCACTCCTCCTGCCTGGAGCCGCTCATACATCTTCTTAAAGAACTCTTCTTTGAGTGCCTCTACTGCCGCACTCTTGAAGACCAGTTTCAGCCTCCGGCTATGATTCGGGTTCAACCCGCGCCTCTGCGTGCTCTTGTGGCGGCGCTCCAGTTTATCGCCGACCACTTTATAATCGGCGCTTGATCGCGTAACCACTGCAAACCCGCAGTATGTCCACAACTGTCGCTTCGTGCGAAACCGATGTGGCGAGCCAATGACCGAGATAAATTGCGCCACGCGGACCGGCCCAAGCCCCGGCACTGCACATAGTCGGGTGAAGGCCACCTGTTGGCGAGCTTCTTTCAATAGCGATTTCCTGGCCTCGCGCCGCAGCTCGCGCAGGTGATCGAGTTGCTTATAGAGAAACTCCGCCCGCATTCGCCAACCCTCTTTGTGGAGTTTCGCAAGCCATGCGGCTCGATTGCGTGAGTAGTACACATCCCGCCCCGCACACTTGACCCCTTGCGAGCGAAATACCGCTTTCAATCGATTCATCGTGCGAGTGGTATCTTCGGTCACGCTCTCATAGTTGTGGACCAGTTGCTTCAAAGTCTGTGTCTGTGGCGAGCCGTGATAGACCGACTTGAGAAGCCCGGCACGCAAATCCCTGACGAGATTGAAAGCATCCAACCGGTCACTTTTGTTATCGCGCTTTTTAGAATGATTCAGGCGCGGGTTGCAGACGAGCAACTCAGAGACTAAAGGACGTGTGAGGTCAAAGAGCCACTGGGCCTGAGTGCCTTCTTCAAAAGTGAGATGAACGACACCGCTGAGACCACGAAGGAAATCACAGATGGCAGTGGCATCAGTTTGCATAACGGCCTGAGTCAACAGCTTGCCTTCGAGATTGAGAACGGCAGCAGAAATGGTTGCTTGGTGAACATCAAAAGCGACATACTTGATGTCAGTCATTGGCGCTCCTTTCTAAGGTAGTTGGTGTTTAGCGATTCCAAGCTACCATATAGGGGCGCCTTTTCAATATAGTGTTAGACCCGCTCTTTTGCACCAAGTCAATTCTAAACTCATTCTGCTTTGGCAAGAAATCCTTCAAGTCTTTTCGCTCCACCACAGGAATACTCTTTTGCTTATCTCTTGGCAGGTCTGTTTGTTGAACTCCTGCTCACTAAATGATTGCGAGAATACTTCTACAACTATCTGCAACGCGTCTTGCTCCGTTTTTACATCTGCCAGCTTCTGTAGCAACGCCCAAACCTCGTCGCTGAACTCGTTGCTTATCTCTCTGGCATTGGAGAGTCCGTAAGGATCCCATTCCATAACAATATTGTTGAGTTCGTTGAAGAGCAAAACTGTGTATCTGATTGCTTGCTGTTTATTGCTCATATCTATTTGACTCGATCCACACTGTATTTTATGACGGTCCAATTAAGTGGGTTTAACGCTTGGGGTGACCGGGCGCGTTGGTATAGACTAACTGAGTCGGTGAAAACCATGTGAAATGTGATACCTGCGCTCCGGTCGAGCCCTTTGTTAGACCCGTCCTTGTTTCACCAGACCACGTCCATTCCCTATCCCTCTTTCTGCCACTGTTTCTCTGCTTGCCTACTTTGGCATATCTTCCTGACTGTTGCTGTCTGTTGCCTGTGCAGCATTGCTAATTTGGCTCGTCTGACAAGCGCTACAACTGCCAACGATCTGTCACCGAGCAAGAGCGTAACTACAGGCTGTCGCTTGTTCAACCAAACCTGTTTGTTTGATCAAGGCAGCATCAGGACTACCAGACCGCACTGTAGCTGACCTAAGCGCCTTCAACAAAGCAAGACTCAGTGGCAGGAAGATCAACAAGCGGTAGCGCGAGAAGTGGAGTGAAACAACAAAGATGCAAATAGGTGGAAGGAATCATTGGCAATCCGATCATTGATTCTCCAACACTCCGTCGTGAGGGTCTAACGCCCAGCATCAGTGGGCGCGGCGTATAACACTGAGAAAACGATGCGAAACTCGCTCGCCGTGCTCCACTGATGCTGGGCGTTAGACGTGCTCCGTTTCACATATAGCGCAATTGATTCTTCATCTCATCTGCTGTGACGTTATTCAATATAGCCAAGAGTCGGCGCGCAATCTCGTAAGGCTGACGACGCACTCCAATGATAATACCGTGATGCTCTTTGCCTGCTGCAAAGTATTCTTCAGCTACTATCTCGAAATCATTTCGATTGTGAGTGAAGAACGTCTTCTGCTGGGTTACTGCATAAGCTAATTGCTCCTCATCACCATTGCCCAGTTGTCCAGCTTCTTGAGTTGTAATTGCTTTGAAGCCTCTGGCTCGCAGCAAACCTGCAATCAACACATCAACATCTTCATCAAGGTACAGTTCCATGAAGAGATGATTCATAAGTTCTTCACCAGAGGATCAATCCTGTCATCTGGAATGCGATTTCGTTCTATGTAAGCATTAATCTCGTCTTGATGATCGGTATAGTAACTCAGTGCGTCAAAGACTTGAGCAAGTGTAAGGTGTGGTAAATGGCTAGGTATTTCTTCAGGAATAGTACCCAAACGATAAATTTCGACAATAGCTCTAAGTGGCGTGCGGGTTCCTTTAATTATGGGTTCTCCGCCGAGTATTTTATCGTCGATTACAACATAAAGATGTTCGGTCTCCGTAGTCATATTTGATCACTCACACTAACTTTACATAATCAGTGAAAACTTTCCAATCCTTTGACACTGTGTTTGCGACATTCTGCTGAGGCAACAAACTTCTGCACGTATAACCTTTGGGTTGACCGGGCCGCCGTCGAACACTCACGGAACGCTAAGAAACTCGCTTCGGCGGCTCCGGTCGATCCCGTTGATAATCAATAGAGGCGGTCTTGCGGGCGACCTTATAATCATCCGCAGACAACACTCAGATTTCTTTTAGAAAGGAGACCCCCTATGATTTTCTACTGCGGAATTGATTTAAGCGCAGGGGATTCGCATCTCTGTGTTTTGGATGAGAACCTATCTATCCATCTTCAGCAGAAGGCCGCTAATGAGTTGACCAGCATCGCGAATCTGCTTGAGCCTTTCAAGCCCCATTTGCAGATCGTCGTCGAGAGCACCTTCAACTCGTACTGGCTCGTTGATGGTCTTCAAGAACCTGGGTTTGATGTCTCCCTCGCTCACACTCTTGGCTTGGCGATGATCACTCAAGCCAAGGTCAAAACTGATCGCCGGGACGCTTTCACGCTGGCGAAGTTGCTTAGAGCCGGCGTGATTCCAAAAGCCTACATCTATCCTTCTACCACTCGCCCCGTGCGTGACCTGCTCCGTCCTCGCATGAAGGCTGTGGCTATGCGCGCTCAGGAGTATGGCTCCCTCCGGCAGCTGCTATTGCGGGAAGGCATTATCTCAAGCTCACGCAATGAGATCAAGCTGGCCCAGGATGATGACCTCAGAGTATGGTTCACTCACCCGCTCCTTGTGATGAGTGCTTCGCAACAACTTGAGAGAATAGAGTTGCTGTCAAAACAGATTGCCAACCTTGAGCAGCAGATTCTTGACTTGACCCGTAACAAAGCAGATTACAAGCGGCTGCTTAAGATCGCTGGCATAGGCAAGATACTGGCGCTGACAATCCTTTACGAAGTCGGCCAGATCAGCCGCTTCAAATCGGTTCGGCAGTTCAGTTCATACTGCAGGCTGGTGCCTGGTGTCGCGCAGTCTGGCAGGGTCAGTCGGCGGGGTCGGTCAGGCAAGCAAGGGAATCACTATCTGAAATCAGCCTTCAACCAGGCAGCGATTGTAGCGGTGCGAAGCTATCCTCGGATACGAGGTTGCTATGAGCGGCACTTAGCGCGGCATCGTAGCAGTGCCAGAAAGTTAGTAGCCTATAACGCAGTCGCGCACAAACTCGCGCAGGCTGTCTACGTGGTGTTGAAGCAAGGGGTCGATTATAGAGAAGAGATGCTATTCGGGAAATGAAGTGGTTATGGAGGTCGTCATCCTCGGCGTCTAACTGGGATGATCCCGGCCCGTTTGATTGGGAGGCGGCCTCCGCCAGGGTTTCTGCTGGTGCTCTGCCCGTGCCGGTATCTCGTGACTAACTGGAGAGCTAAGGCTATCCCGCCCCTTTGAGTGAGGCCAGTACGGAACGGTTAATCTTCTGGTGCGCTGCCAAAGGCAGAGAGCCCGTTTGGCTGTTTGGTGCAGAGTATCTGTCACCGCCGATAGAAGTCAAAAGTCAGAGCGAAGGCAGGGGCGTATTAACGATGCTCATAAGAAAACAGACCCTTCGGGGCCAAGAGGCTTTTTTATTCTCTTGACACGACCGCCTCTATTGGCTGTTAGGCGCGAGTTGACCCATCAGCCAATTCAGTACGCCCATGTATGCCATTATTTCAGGGAAACTATAACTGTTAAGATTACGCCGATCAATGATATTAGTAATGGAAAAAACAGCCAAAGTACGTGAGTGTTAGTCGCTCTTCTTAGCGCTCCAAAAATGCTTTTGTTTAAATGTTCTGTATCGGCACACGCTTTCACTTGCTGAATAGTTCTTCTGGTTTCTTCCTCTTGACTCTTAGGTAATAACCCATGATTAAACCATAGACGGTCTAGTTCATTCACATACTCAGCTGATCTTTGTCTGTGTCTATGATAGCGCTCGGTATGTGAAGCGCTGAAGATCGTGCCCAATATACCTACAACAATGAGCATAATAGTTAGCGGCAGATCGGCGTTATCTAATCCTCCTCCTATAGCAATTAAGCTTCCGAGTCCAGCAGAAATGGCAATAAGGTAATTTGTTATGTTTGCCCGCATCGTTTCATTATGGCGAGCGTGGTTACGATGTTCCTGGTATAGTCCCCATAACAAATCCTTCTGTGTTTTTTTTATATCATCGTCAGTCATAATATGCACCCCCGTTTCGTATTCTGGAGTATTTAGGTAGTATTAATATTAGCGCCTAACGTATAGAGTTATATCCACAATGCCTGATGCATTCACTTATTGATACTTCTCGCATTGTGGATAAAATTCCTGTTGAACTGAACCGCTGTTTCTTTTATGACATGTAAACAGATTCTTTCAAAGCTTCTTTGTCAGGCCGCAATCTATATCACAATCATCTCGCGATTAAAAGGTGGGCCGCTCGCATCGGTAGGGCGAGAGCATCTTAACCGTATAGAACCTTAAGCAGATAGCTTTCATCCCAGCCTGCTTTCAACCGCTTCGATTTTATTCCTACTTTCGTTGTCTTCTCTTGCTTTAGCAGATTCAAGGCTATGTGTCTCAATGTCGCCACGTTCTCCGGCGCATGATCTTTTCTTATCCGGCTCTCATCTTCTCGAAATGCTATATCCAATACCCAGTGCAAGGAGTTCTCTATTGACCAGTGCCCTCGTATCGCTTTGCCTATCTGCTTTGCATCTGCTTCGAGACTGCTTATGTAGTATCTTCGCTCTCGGCTCGTTTCTTCTCCCTGAACTGTTCTTTCACTCTCGACCATCGCTATCGTTTGCAGCCCCTTCCAATTTGCTTTCTTTCTCAGCCACTCACAGTCACTCGTCGCATAGTATCGTCGCACTTCTACTCGCCCGTGATCACCGTCTACGGTTTCTTCCGTCGTATAAGCGGTCTGGTTGAACTTATCACCAAGCGCCCAATCAAAGTATTGAATTAAATCCTCATACAGGGTTACTTGATTGCCTTTTACCGAAAGGACATAGTCTGCCTCTTTGCTGATAATCTTTGCAGCAATATCGGTTTGGCACCCCATAGCATCTATAGTGACGATGCAGCCCGCTACTTCCAGCATATCGAGTAATTCAGGAATTGCTGTTATTTCATTGGATTTCTCATCAACTTTCACCTGGCCCAAAACCATTTCATTTTCGCTAGCCCAAGCCGAGACCATGCTGATAGCAGCCTTTCCCGTTGGTCGGTCGAAAGACCTGCGTGAGAGTTTGCCGTCAATAGCTACGACCTGACCTTCAGTGAGTTGATAAACTGAACGAACCCACTCAAGAAAGCATTGCTGGAACTGCCGAGGATCAATACGGGCAAAAACACGGCGAAAAGTGTCATCGGAAGGGATGCCGTTTGGCAGTTCAAGAAAAGACTTGAACCAATCCTGTTTAGAGTTGCCGAAAAGTTCGAACTCTTCCCAGCCCTCAGCGCCGCAGATAGTAGCGCAGATGGAGATGGCTAAAATATCAATGAGCTTGTGACGTTTAGTGCGATCAATTCTAAACCAGAATGCATGAAGTTGGCACAGGTTGCTGTTCTTTGATATTTCGTTTGTTGCCTAACACACGATCTATCAAGGAGACTGCCCTGTGCCCGGTTCGACCATAATTGATCTTTCTTGCTCCGAGCAACAACAACTGCTCTTTGAACTGCGCCGCGCCCGCTTCGGCTACTGGCTCGCCCTGCACATCATCTTGTTGTGCGCGGCTGGCTACACCCCGACGCAGATCGCCGCCGTCTTGTTCTGTTCGCGGTCGAGTGTCTACCGCGCTGTCCGCGTTTATCGCAAAGGCTCGCTGGCCAGTTTGAGCAATGCCAAGCAACCACGACACGTCGGCTCATTGACGCCTTCGTTGCGCCGTTCGCTGCTGGCTTTGCTCAAGCGTGCGCCTTCGGCTTATGGCTGGTGTCGCACGCGCTGGAGTTGCGCCACGCTCGCCGCCCAGATGAAAGTGCAGCGCCGGGTTGAAGTCTCGTCTGCCACTATTGGTCGCTGGCTGCACCGACTGGGCTGGGTCTGGAAGCGCGCCAAACTCGTCGCGCGCGATGATGATCCCGAACGCATCAATAAACTGGCGCGCATCCGTTTTTGCTTTGAAAATCTCGGCCAGCAAGCCGCTTTGCTGTTTGCCGACGAACTCGACATCCACCTGCTGCCAAAGGTCGGCTACCAGTGGATGCCAAAAGGCGAAGTCGTCGAGGTGGTCACGCCGGGAGTCAACCAGAAGCGTTATTTGGCGGCGGCACTCGACGCCCTGACCGGCAAGGTCATTTCTTGCATCGGCGAATGCAAGACGAGATGGCTGTTTTTGGAGTTGCTCAAAGCCATTGACGCCAGCTATGCAGCAGCCACCTACAAACGGGTCGTGGTGGTGGTGGATAACTTTGGCATTCACAAAGCGAAAGTTATCCAGCAATGGCTTGTGGCGCACCCGCGAATCGAGTTGCTGTTTGTGCCGACGTATTGCCCGAAAGCGAACCCGATTGAGCGGGTGTTCTGGGAGGTACATGACAAATGCACGCGCAATCATCGGCGGCAGCAGATCGGGCGGTTGGTTGAGGATGTTCAACAGCATCTAAAAATCAACGGCCCGTGGCCGTACAAACTGTCAGGAATCTATTACACGGCGGAAGTGACCGCCGCCGTGCAGGAACTTGAAAAACAACGGCTACTCAAGGCTGCTTGAGTGTGCCAACCTCGTGCAGCATTGGCATCTACACATGTCGAGTACGCTAATATTATAAAATGTGTTTGCAACACCCAATCTTGAACTGCGCCTGCAACGGCGCTATCAGCAACTCGTGACCGAGCAGATGAACCCAACACAGGCCGTCGCCGCAGGGCTTCGGGCTTTGCCCGCTGCCGGTACTGCTTTCGCCAGCACTCAGGCCGCCTGGCGTTTTTATAGCAATCCGGCTGTTTCGCTTCCTCAATTAGCCGAGCCGCTGATCGCCGCTGCCAAACGAGTGCTTACAGACGAAACCGGCGACTTTGCTCTGATTATTCACGACTGGTCTGAACTCAATTACGATCTGCATACCCGTAAAGCCGACCGCAAGGCCATCTGTCATAAGCGTTCGCTCGGTTACAGCTTGCAAACTGCCTTATTGATATCTGATCGTGACGGCACACCCATCTCTCCGCTGTCGTTTAGCTTGTGGGCCAATGATGGTTTATACACGACGCGCCAGTCGCCGGTATTGGCCGATTGCTCGCACCTTGATGAAATCACCGACACCCTGGCGACCATCAGCAAGATGCAGTTGTCCAAGCCCGTCGTGCATCTTATTGATCGCGCCGCCGACTCGGTTGGTCATTACCGACAGTGGGATGATCAAGGAGAAGCTTTTATTGTGCGGGCGCGGGCAGTACCGCAGGTGGAGTTTGAAGGAGAGAGGCGGCGACTGGGCCGTGTGGCAGCAGGCTTGTCATTGCGGCTGGGCCAGGCAATTGCTGTTGCGCCCGGACTTGTCGGGCAGCAACTGCTGGCTGAAACGAAGGTGACGATTACCCGACCGGCCTTCCCACATCGACAAAAGGGCGGCATCAAGCAGCCCCGTGAGCGAGTCTATGGCAAAGCTTTGCAGTTGAGGCTTGTCGTGAGCCGGATCGTTTTACCAGATGAATCGTTGTATGCGGAGTGGCTGCTACTGACGAACTTGCCTGAAACGGTGACGGCAGAGCAGATCGCGCAGTGGTATGTGTGGCGGTGGAAAATAGAGAGTTACTTTAAGCTGTTGAAATCCAGCGGCCATAATTTGGAGCATTGGCAACAGGAGAGCGCCGAAGCAATAGCTAAACGGTTATTGGTGACAGCAATGGCGGCAGTGGTTGTCTGGCAGTTGGCGCGCGGTCAGACACCTGAGAGCGAGCAGGCGCGTAATCTCCTGGTGCGATTGAGTGGCAGACAGATGCGTCGTGACCGCCGAGTGACCGACTCAGCGATGCTGGCTGGATTATGGACGCTGCTAGCAGTGCTGAATGCGCTTGAGCGATACAGTGTCGATGAACTCAGACAAGTAGCGTGTCTCAGTCTACCGGGATTTTCTCGCTATGATACGGGCTGATCCGGCCAACATGTGTAGATGCCAATGCTCGTGCAGTCTGGTTTAGGATCAGTGATAGAGCTGAAATGCTCGACAAGAGTTCTGGGCGATTGATTATCCATTGTAGACCTCCTTTAGAAATACGGAAGGTCTACATCCTACAAGATTTAAGATGCTCTTGCCCTACTCGCATCGGCGCGGCTATTGTGGAAGTTAAAAACCTTCTTCGCTGATCGCCCTGGCTTGCTATCGGAATTATTACTGCTCTAGATGGACGGCACACCAAGATAAGGAGGTGAGCCATCAGCAAATGGTATAATTACCGGATACTCAAAACACTTATTTTGTAAGGAGGTCCGGTGCTCTCTAAACAGGATCGTCTTGAAGCCATGCGCCGCTTCAAGCACAAGAAAACTAAATCTCATGAGCGCTTGCGCTACCACGCCCTGCTGCTCGTCACCGATGACTACTCTTTCCAGCAGATCGCTGATCTGCTCTTTGTTGATCCTGAATCGATCTCGCGTTGGATCCAAATCTATCAACGTGACGGGCTCGATGGCTTGAAGAATAACCCACTGTGGGGCGGGGAGCGGGGACAGCGCTGGCTCAACAATGAGCAGTTGACCCAACTCGGTACGTTGCTCGACCAGGAAGGCATGCCGGGCACGGAGGTGGGCACTGGTTGGACCGTTCGCGCTATCATCAATCTGGTTCAGGAGCGTTTCTCGATCAGCTACTCTCAGCGCGGTATGCGCAAGATTCTGCGCACCCTGAACTTCAGTAGCCAGCGCGGTCGCCCGTTCTACAACCGGCGGACGCCCGCAGATCAACAGCGTTTCGAGAAAGAAACCCTTGAAGTTCTCGAAGAATTCGCCGATTCGGGCAAGCGTTTGATTCCACTGGCGGGCGATCAGACACGAGTCTATCTGGAAGGCACGGTCGGCAAGCGATGGAGTCGGCGCGGCCACCAACCGAAAGTGCCCTCGGCGTCGCGCCGCAAATACGCCGAGAACATCTACGGAGCGGTGCACGTGGCAACAGGCGAGGAGGTAGCTCCCTTCTCGATAGATTTTCAGGATGCAGATGCGACGATCCGGTGGTTTGAGATGGTGATTGAAGAGAATCCACGAGGGAAGATATTGGTGTGGCTGGACTCTGCACCGCATCTGGTGCACGAAGAGGTCGACGAGTGGCTTGAGAGGCAACAAAGAATTCGAGTGAAACGCTTCCCACACTACACACCGGAGGAGAATCCAAAAGAAGCGACGTGGAAGACGCTTAAGCAGGAAGCGAGTGTGCAGGGCTGGCATCCGACGAAAAAGAGTCTGTCGGAAGCGATAGATTGCTTTTATCAGTCGGTCAGACGACATAAGGTGAACTTTCTGGAGCGGTTCGGTTATGTCTGGAAGAGGGGACGTATCCACCCGCTGCCTCAATTATCATGAGTCGGCATTTTGGTGTGCCGTCCATCTAGGGTTTAACTACCACTCAAAGGGAAGCCTAACTAATGAGTATACATCATAAAAGGCGTGTTGCTTTACGTCTTTTATGATATATAATCCCGCCTATCCCGGTTAAACCTTTATAAATGTTCTTCCATAATTGGGATTCCGTCATGGCCAAACTCCTTGATCAAGTCCGACACCTCATTCGCCTTAAACATTACAGCATCAGAACTGAACACGCTTACATTAACTGGATTAAACGATTCATTATCTTTCACCACAAACGACACCCTGCTGATATGGCCGAGCCAGAAGTCACTGCCTTCTTATCCCACCTTGCCGTTAATTTGAATGTCGCCGCTTCTACTCAGAACCAAGCCCTCAGTGCCCTGCTCTTCTTGTACGAAAATGTCCTCAAGAAGCCTCTTAACTGCCTTGATCATATTCAACACGCTAAAAGAGCGTCAAGGCTTCCTGTAGTATTCATTCCAGATGAAACCCAAGCCGTACTAGCACAACTCGACGGTCAAATCTGGCTGATGGCCAGCCTACTATATGGCGCGGGATTGAGATTAATGGAATGCTTGATGCTGCGCGTCAAAGACTTCGATTTCGCAATGAAGCAGATTATTATGCGCAATGGCAAAGGGAGGAAAGACCGCGTCACCGTACTACCGGACGGTGTGATCGCACCTCTCGAAAGGCATCTTGCTAAAGTTAAGGCTCTGCACGAACGGGACATTAAGGAAGGCTACGGGCAAGTTTATTTACCCTACGCCTTGGCACAGAAGTACAAAAACGCTAACCGCGAGTGGCCATGGCAGTATGTGTTTCCGGCTTCAAAGCGCTCGGTTGACCCACGTTCGTCTTCTATTCAGCGACATCACACGGGTGGACAGGTTCTGCAAAGAGCTGTCAACAGCGCCATTCGCAAAGCCGGGATTGCAAAGCCCGGCAGTTGCCACACGTTTAGACATAGCTTCGCCACACACCTTCTGGAGGCGGGTTATGATATTCGCACCGTTCAGGAGTTGCTGGGGCATATGGATGTGCGGACGACAATGATCTACACACACGTACTGAATCGAGGAGGGAGAGGAGTGAGGAGCCCTTTGGACAGGGAATGATATTTGTAGCTGAACCGGATACCTTATTATTGTTGGGGGTCTTTAGGTGTCTAGACGCAAAATATTTGCTAAAAACAGAAACAGAAAGAAACAGAGGGAACGAAAGGGAAAGACAGCAAAGCACAGGGAACTATATCTTCAAGCTCATAACTCAAAACTCGCAGGTTCAAATCCTGCCCCCGCAACCGCTTATATGTAAGTTTTGACTAAAAGTAATCATAGGAGATTGAGAGGTGCAAGATGAGTTCCTCTTCCCTGATCATGCGCACCAGTTAGATCTTTAAGCGTTAGCATTGGAGGATACTCCTTGCGTTCAAACGATGATATAGAAACTTGATACATTCCACCTGAGGGTTAATCAAATGTAATCGCCTATCCCCTGTGGTAACTGTAGTGGGGACGGGCTAAAGATCTCGACACAAGTTAAATGACCAGGTTGTGCCGACAAACACCATAAGGAGAATTAGTGATGAAGATTAAATCTATGGCCTTGTTGTTAATCGTAGTTAGCAGCTTTATGTTATTACTTTCCCCACTCTCTGTTTCTACTTCGTTAGCTCAACAGGAGAGGTTAAGGAATCAAGAGGTTGATTCGTCAAAGGATCGACTACAGGAACCAGTTTATGGTAGCCCTTGTGCAACAGCACCTGTTGAGGAAGCAAGAAGGCAAGAGATCGAAGCGGCGTTGCAGAGGTTTAAACGGAATAACGTAGAGTCGCTTAGTTCTTCCGGTCCTGTGGAAATAAAGGTGTACTTCCATGTAATCCGCTCCAGCACCCTTGGCGATGTCCCGGATGCGACGCTCGATAATCAAATCACCGTCCTGAAAAATTCCTTCAGTGGGGCTACCGGCGGCGCAACTACCTTGTTCACGTTCGTAAAGGCTGGTGTCACACGGACAACTAACTCAGCCTGGTTTAACATGACGACCAATGGCAGCACCGTCTCGGATGAGGAGTTCGCAGCCAAAAATGCATTGCATCAGGGAGGCGCAACTGATCTGAATTTTTACACGGTAAATGACGTTGGGGGTTCGGCGTGGGCGCGTTTTCCATGGGAGTATCCAGACACTCCGTGCCTTGACGGAATAGTTGTCCCTTACAAGATGCTGCCGGACGGCGCTCGCCCGAACTTCAACGCAGGTGATATTGCAGTTCATGAGGTCGGGCACTGGCTCGGCTTGTTTCACACATGGGGAATCAATTGTTCAACTGATAATGACGGATTAGCCGATACTCCCATTCATAAAGAGCCATCCAACGTCGTAGGGGCGTGCCCGACCGGGACCGATACCTGCCCCTCCGACAACAATCCAGACCCAATTGATAACTTCATGACTGACACGAGCGATGCCTGCAAGACCAAGTTCACGCCAATGCAGTCTGACCGAATGGCCGAATTTTATCGGTATCGTCAGGACAATAGTTACTCTCCCGCCACGGCGAGCATAGCGTGGATAGCGCCAGCGGAAAATACCTGGGGACAGCCTAACACGATGACTGTCGCCGGGTACGCCCGGAACGGGTGCGGCAACGTTCAGTTGGTATGGCGCGATACTACGATAGGCGGGCCTTGGAACGTGGTCCCAGGCTCAGGGGCGGTCCCCAGTCCAACCGATGGCAGTTGGTCGAGCACGATCCCGTCTCCGTACAAGTGCCATAATTTCCAGGCATACGTCAATTACTCAGGCATAAAGTCCGCGACCTTTAGTTATAACGGGCTGAATTCCGGTTACTGCAACGAGAGTGCAAGGATCATCTGGATTCAACCCGCTAGTTCCGGCACGTCAGGAAATCTTCGCGTTGCTGGAAGCGCAACAGGCGCGCCTTCCGGCACTCAGGTTCGCTTGCGATATCGCAACCTCTCAGTACAAGGGTCGCCCTGGGTTACACACCCTTATGCACCGACCACGCTTCCCGATGGCACCTGGATCAATGATATTCCGAATGCCAATTTCTCTCACAGATATGAGGTTCGCGCAGAGTATGACGTAATCACTGCTACTTGCATATATCAGGGGACTAACTCAATTACCTGGTGCCAGTAAGTACAGGCCCGTTCAATGCAGGACAAGGGAGCACGGCTGCTCCCTTGTCTTTAACTCTCAAAGACGATCATTAATCTCTCAGGATCGTAAAATAATAAGTAGCAACTTCTTCATAGCCCGCGCCCGCGCTCGTGCCGCTGAGCGTAACCAGATAATCGCCTTCAGGCAGTTGCCTCGCGGGCAATGTAGCGACTAAGCTCTTTCCTCCCGCCCGTTGCCGCGCCCTCAGATTAATTTCTTTCCAGATGCTTTCGCCTTCGACCGTTTTCACCTCGATCCGGTACTTTTGATAGTCTTCGCCTTGTAACTTTAATTCCAGTTTCAACTGTTGAATGTCAGTTGTTAAATCCACACGGTTGACCTGCCCGCTGTCTCTGACTGCCCCCGGCGCGATAATCAACGACGCGATTATTGGCGCGTGGCTCTCTTGACGGCGGCTCTTTTCATGCCTGAGTCTGGAAAGCTCCTGCTCGATCCCGGATATCTCTTTTTGCGATTGCTCAAGCTGTTTCGCCAGTTCCTCGCTGCGCCCCATTTGCTCGTCAAGCTGTCGTCGCAATCCTTCTTCTGCCTGACCCGGGTTTGCCTGTTGTTCAAAGACTTGCTTCTTCAATCGGGCGTTTTGGATTAGCAGCACAGTTGTGCACGCTGCTAAAACCAGCGTTGCGACTGCCAGTAAAGCTATTGCCGGTCGGATCGGAATTCGCTTGAGCCAGAACCTTGCAGCTGTCGGCCCGGCAACCTCATTATCAGCGTCGGCAACGTCTGCCGATTTCCCGCCTCTTGCTCCTGCGATGTAGCTGTTCAATGATTCAGCAAACTCTAGTTTGTCTCGACGCTCCGGCGCGCTCAGGAAGTATGTTTCAAACGGCTCTCTTTCATCCGGGTCAAGCCCCCCTCTCACATACTCATCCATCAGGCGTTCCTCTACCCTGAGAATATGGTCGAGGTATTGTCTGTCGGTCATTAGCTGCTGCTCGACTTGCTCACGCTCCCAGTCTGTCACTTCGCCCAGCAGGTACCGCCGTATCAGTATTTCACCCTTATCAGTAAAATTCATTTTATTGCGCCTCCTTATTCCTGAGGCACTCGATTACACACCTCCTCAGCTTCTCCCTGATTCGGTGCACCCGCACCCACAATGCATTTGGCTCAAGCTCCATTCGGGCTGCAAGTTTTCTGCGCTGGTCTTCATTAGCCTGCGCCTCGCCGTAGTATGACATTATCAACTTCCGATTTACCGGCGAAAGCTTATCGATACATAGCTCCAGGCATTCATGCCTTTGCTCAGTATCTTTTTCTGATTTAGCAGGTAAGTCTGGCAGGGCGACGGGCCTACTCCTTACATATTCCAGATAAACCATCTTGGCCACGCCATAAAAAATAGAGGGCAGGATCGCCAACATACGTATCCGATATATCTTTAACCTTTTTAGCCACGCGATCGATTGTCTTATCGGCCAGCTCTTCTGAGATACGGCAGCTGCGCGCTATAAACAGGTTTATCAGTTGAAAGCGAATCTCCTCGTATTTCTTACCGGCCCGATCACGGTCTTCATCTAACCAGGCAAGCAACTGCTCGAATATTTCCTGCGTCAGTCCTACATCTTTTCTCTGCGAAGCTAAGGTATTCAGACCGCCTGTCATCTCCACTCCCCTTGTATTATGAACCCTGACCAGTAGTAGGGCGATTGCCACCTCTTCTGCTTTTGCATCCATAATTGCGCTCCCCGCAGAGCTGCCGCCGGTTCCTGTTTATCTTTCATCATTCCTATATAGAACCTGTTCATCAATTCCGCCGTAGCCTGATCATCGACCCTCCACAGACTCGCCATCACTCGCGCGGCCCCGGCATACATAAACCCGCGCGTCACCCCGACCAGCCCTTCCCCCCTGATCTGCTTTCCGAGCGCCGTCTGACACGCGCTCAGTACCACCAGATCAGCCGCAAGCCTCAAATTGTAAATGTCATACAGGCGGAGGAACCCGTTTTGCGGCTCGCCCTGTTCGTTTACGAGCGACAGCACGAGGCCGCTCATCTCAGGGTGCTCGTTGTTAAGCAAGGCATGCGTGGCAAAATGGATTATGCGGTGCTGCCCCATCTCCGCGCTGGTAGCGGTCTTTAGATTCGCGTTGAAATCAAGCGCGATCATCGCCTCGGCTTGCCGTCCGAGCGCAAAAATGGTGCGAGCCTCTTGCCCGGAGAATGGCAGGCGCGGTAACTCCCTGCCATCGACAAGGCCCGCTTCTTTTATGGATCGCAGGAACGCAGTCTGCGAAATATCAGGTGATGGAATGATCGGTTTATCTTTTTCGGCGACCGCTTTCGCCTCGCCTTTGAATGCCGCTCGCGCCCTCACATCGTCTTTACTAAAAACAGGGTCGGCAATCACTGCGACGGCCTTCAGGGCCAGCTTGCGCCCCGCAAGCTCACGCCTGAGCACGGCAAGCGTCGAAGCCGACGGCAGATATATAATTTCGTGTTTTGCAATCAGAGGCTCAAGGCCGGGGTGAGCAAGCCTTTCGTGTTTCTGTGTCGCGGGCAAAGGCAGCGCGGCAAAAGGTATATAACTCAACGTGCCCTGTGGCACGATCAGTAAACGCTTTTGCCCCAGATGCGCCGCTACCGGCCCTAGAATGATCTGGCTTAAAGCAGACGATGCCTCGCTATAGCTACTGTTGAATTGCGAAGGCCGCTCTCGCCGGTCTACGGAAAGAAGCTCATAGACGCGTTGCGCCGCTTCTTCTATTTCCGCTCGCTTCGGCAGCCGGAACGTAATCATCGAATCCCGCGTGACCGCCCACAGGTAACTCTGTTGCTCGCCTAACGCATACTCCAGCAACAGCGTATCGGGGTCCAGAACCTCCTCCTGAATCTCTTTTACGGTTAATGGGCGCGGCTGCGTCAGGGCCGCGTAGCCGGGGCTTTTCAGCTTGATCTGATCTTTGACCTTCTGGTACTGCGCGAGCAGTTGCCTGATCTCTTCATCTATTTGCTCGGCCTGTTCCTTGTTATGCTCACGGCTGAGCAGCTTCACCTGTATTTCAGTTTTAACGTCGAGTGATTGCTTTAATGATCGCTCGCGCTCTAATAGAGAAGGCTCAACGCCCTCGTGAATATCGACGCGGCCTTCCATAAGCATCTCCAGCAGAACTCTCGCCCGCGCACGCTCACTGGCGTGAAGCGCCATCGCGTCATAAGCCTGATCAGGGTGGAGCTGATCGAGGCGCATGAGCAGGCCGATATAAAAATCATAATACTGTTGGACGGAGGCAAAATAAGAGGCGCGAAGCTCAGAGCTTGCGATCTTGGTGCGGAGCGACTCAATAATATCAAGCGCAGCCTCGATGTTCGTACGGGCTTCAGCGAGATTATTCAGGCTATACAATGTGAGCGCTGTGCGATAGCGGGCTAGTGCTTCTATGTGGCGAGACTTCACGGCCTGCCCGATCAGTAATGACTTGCCGTAGTAATCCAAAGCTTTCTGCTTCTCACCCAGCATATCGTAAGCCTCACCTGTTTTCGTCAGTATAAGGGCTTCCCTGTAGCGATCCCCTGTGGCTTGTATTAACGACAGAGCCTCATCGTAACATTCAATCGCTTTCCGGCTATCGCCCGATGAATTGTACACAGAGCCAATAAAGTGGAGCGTTATGGCTGTTCCCCGCCGATCTCCCGCCGACCGGAATTGCGTCAGTGCCCTGTTAAAGTATTCAAGCGCCTTCTGCTTCTCGCCCAGAAAATCGTAAATTACGCCTATGTTGGCTGATATGCTGGCTGCCTGACCGCTCGCTGGTGGGGTATACGACAGAGCCAGGTGGAAATATTCAAGCGCCTTCTGCTTCTCGCCCAGAAAATCGTAAACGACTCCGATGCCGTTGAGCGCAACGGCGTTCTGCCCTCCCTTAGCTCTCATTAACTGCAAAGAGAGGTCCAAATGCTCCAGCGCTTTTTGGCTTTCGGCCAGCGCGAAGTGGAGAGCGCCCATGTTGTTTAATACGACCGCTTCTGCCTTCCAATCACCCGTGGCTCGTATCAAGGGGAGTGCGCGGTTGTAATATTCGAGCGCCTTCTGCCTCTCTCCCAGTGTGTTGTATAAAAGAGCGGCATTATTGAGTATGGAAGCTTCTTCACGATCCTCCCCCCTGCCACTTATGATGGTTAAGGCATGGTTGTAATACTCAAGCGCTTTATAATTATCGCCCAGCTTTTTGTAGATGAGACCCATGCGGTTAAGGGATACGGCTTCCCCTTTGTGATCGCCCAGATCTCTCATCAAGCGAGATGCTTCCGTATATTCTTTAAGCGCATCTTTCCACCCTTCCGCCGCACCTTTCTCCTCCATTTGCCGTGCTGCCGCAAAGGCCAGATCGGCGGCACACTGTTTCCTATCCTGTGGAGTGGCAACTCGCAACTCCTCGATCTTTATCACGTATCTTTCCGGCTGTGATTGCTCATTCCTCAGTCGCAACTGAAGGCGGTAATCACCAGCGACCGTGGCAATGGCCCTAAGCATAAGCCCCTGCGTGCTGTTCTGGCTGGACATTTCAGTAACCTGTTTGCCGTCGGGGCCTAGAAGGGTCATAACCATGCCTGCCTCCTGCGGGCTTACCGTTACGTGCAGGAACTGACCCTCCCTGAGTATCACCCGGTAAGAATCTATTTCGCGCCCTGCCAGTTCTCGCTCCACGGGCTTGCCCGGCTCCAATTGCTCATTTTCCTGTAGTCCACCTCTGACTTCATCACCTCTCCGGTTCATCTGTGAGGGCTTCGCACTCGACCGTATTTCTGCTCTGCCGAGCTGTACCGCTGACAGACAATTGAGTGCTAACAGGAGACAGGCACCGCCTGATGACAGCTTCCATATAATTGCGTGACGCTCAGTTGTTGCAATCATTTCTAGTCCTTCTGTTCAATTCCGGCTGATGCGGTAAGATGAAAAAGAGGAAAGCAGGATTATTGCTTTCCGTGATAACCAATATTTCCAAAGCTAAATGATGATTTTTCCGAGGCACAGATAATTAAACGAAATGGGGCGGGACTGCGGTTCTATTTAATTCCTATGCTTGAATTGAAACCGGCAGTTAATTTGACAGTATCTACTCAGCTGTTTTCTCCAATTTGCACCATAACGGTTTTCCTGACATCCCTTATTTAGAAGTAGTATTACTGGCTAGAAGATTAATCATTTTAACCAGGCTTTCCGGCCCATTCAGGCCATCAAATGCTACCCATTCCCCTGTTCTGTCATTGCCTGCGAAGATGACCGAAGAGTGTACTTCTTGTGGGCCGGGATAATCGCCGGTGAAGTCCGCAATCATCTTGCTCATTTCCGGAGCGTTGCTGCTGACTATCGTCCAACCGGGCTTTGCGTTCAGGGCATTACTCCAGTATCTCAGTTTGTTTGGGGTGTCAGTTTGCGGATCCATACTGATCGAAATCAAGAACACGTCTTTGCCGAGGCGGTCACCCAACAGAACCTGAATTTTGGATAAAATATCGCCCTGCATCTGACAGATGTAAGTGCAACTGGTATAGAAAAAATTCATGAGCACAACCTTGCCTTTGATTAAATCCGTATAGAGACGGACTTGCTCACCGCGCTGATTCAAGACCTGAGCATCGGGTATCAGCATCGTTGTTTTTTCAATTTTGATTAGTTGGCCAGAAGCGGGATTAGCGGAACGAGCCGGATTGAAAGATTGTCCGTGTGTGTAAGTGATTAACCCACAGACCAGAATAATAGAAGTAATAAGACGCGGTTTTCGCGCAGTTGCTTTTGCGAACCAAAGAAGTCCGGACATTTTTCCACCTCCAATTGAAGCAATACTGATTAATGGTTAGATAAACCTCCGGCAATAATTGGCGGAGAGGACTGGCAGACGCAGCCCTCTCCGCTACTGAACTTATAAACCAAAGGTCTGGACTATAAAGACGGCCATTTCCCCACGGGTAACGGGCTGATTCGGGCAAAAATTCCCATTCCCACAGCCAGCCGTGATTCCACGCCTGACCGCCTCTGAAATGTAGGGCGCTGCCGGATCATTCAGCGGCACGTCGTTAAAGCTTTGGGTCGCCGGTGGAGGGTTGTTTATACCGTGAGCGCGCAGCAGCCAGACTACCATGTCCTTGCGCGTCATAGCCTGTGTCGGACAAAAGTTTCCCGGCGCACAGCTATCGGCGACTCCGGGGATTCCGCGTTTCCCGACATACGTGATGAATTTACTAAAGGGGTTTGAGTTGTTAACGTCTGCATAACCCGTAGAAATCGAGTTCGGCAGGTTACCCACATTTGTCATTAAGACGCTCAGGAATACGGCTGTCTCCTGTCGGCTAATTGTGAGGTCGGGGCAGAAATTGCCGCCGCCGCACCCAGCCGTAAGCTGGTGCGCATAAATTTTTTCGATGAACCTGTATAAGGGATGGCTTGTAGGGACATCTGCAAAAGTGCCAGCCTGATTTACCTTAAACTCAATCCCTGTGTCGCCCGCTCGTCCCGGCACTTTGACGGTGATCTTGCCGGTTCGCGCGCCACCCGGATTAGGAGCAACTGTAAAGGTGATCCTGCCCACAGGGCTCGCCGTCATCGAAGTAATGTTTAGCCATGCCGAGTCAGACGTGGCCGTCCAGTTAACCCCGGACGCTACGTTTACGATTATCGCCCCCCTGTCCCCATCTGCCGTAAAATCCTGTAGTGTGCGATCTATCGAGTAATCGCCGACCCTGACTATTTTGGCAATCGAGGGAGTATTGCGCCCGTTATTGCTGATCAGAAACATCATATAAGGCCCCGGCGGACATTCGACCCCGCTGGCCGGAGCCGTAATGTTTATAACTGTAGAAGTATTGGGATCGGACGCGGGCACACCCAGATCCACGCGCCTCTGATCCTGATTGTAAGTATGTGTGACCGAGGGCAGGCGGATCAGCACAACTTTAGCAATTGTTGCGCGATCAACGTTTCCCACATCAATAGAAAATTGCTGCCCGTAAGCTATGTTGTCAGGCGCAGAGGCGATGGCCGGACGAATAGCCTCCGTCCCATTCGCGTTATAGAGATATGGCGGCGAGAAGAACTCGACGTTCTTATGCCCGGAGTTCCTGCATTCGATAGCAGAGGTCTGAGGGCTTGTCCCCGTACAGAGAGTTGGGTTGCCGAATGGGCCGGGAACCGTCTCGAAAATAGCAACGGGCAAGCCTCCGCCTCCGACCAGCACTCGCGCATCCGGCATCAACATTGCTATCGAGTGATAGACGCGCGGCTCGCCGCTCGCGGTCGCGTTCATCGCTACCCAATTGTCTAGCGAGTGCTCAGGGTCCCACAATTCCGGCGTCTGCACTGCTCCTCCATACGTGTGATTTTCGCCACAGTCGAGCCTGTTGAAGCCAAAACATCTGGTTCCTCCCGTTACCAGCACTTTGCCATCGGGCAGTAGTGTGGCTACGGGAAATTGTCTACCCACTGCCATGGGTTTTGCTTGAAAGTCAGCATTCCATTGAGGGAAAGGTCTGGTTAAATCGATGGTTTCGGTCAAGGCAGACTGATTGCCTGCACTGGTGGAAACAGTAGACCCGCCGGTTAGCAGAACTTTACCCGGCGCATACATCGCGGATGTCCCCTCCCAATGCAAATGGGTCGGCTTAGTGATCGTGGTAAAAACGCCCTGCCCTTGCGTCAAGGGGTTAGGCGCATAGGGATCGAATAAGTGGTTCGTCAAAAACGGATCATCCACGGATATACTTGGTTTGGCGCTGAACACTTTATTGGCAGGGGTCAGGGAAAGGTAGGGATACGTTCTGATGTTGTCGTATTTCGGATCGTTCCCCTGGTGCAGCGTCCTGATGCCCCCCTGAAGATCAAAAACCGTGGGTTCAGTGTTGGCCGGGGTGTTAGGCACAGACTGACTGCCGGTTGTGTAAGTGCCATCCCAATATGACCCCGACATTATCAGCGTCTCGCCGTTTGCCAGCGTAACGTTGAACGGATACCACCGGCCTCGTTCCATCTGCGCTGGCAAGAGGGTCCATGTATTATGCGCGTAATCGAAGACGTTTATATCCTTCTCTCCGATACCCTCGGCAAAGTCATAAGCCGGATCATCCATTAATTGACCGGGGTGGTCGGGGTCCGGAATTTGTACTTTGCCATGCCCGCCCGTCACAAGCAGTCGGCCATCCGGCAGAAAGGAATGACCTGAGCAGAATAGATTCGTCGTCATGTTGGTTATTAACTTCGTGTAATTCGGGTTATCGAGGTATAGCGGGTCCACGACATAAGTATTACTACCATTGCCGACATCCCACCCTGTATCCTGTTTTTTATCCCTTGCCCAGTAAAGTATTCTTCCGTCAGGCAAGAGACTGATGTGCACAGGTACGTCTCTGGTATTCAAGAGCGGAGACCATGAGCCGCCAGAGCCAACGCTTGAGGCAGTCGCCTCGGCTTCGTTTGTCTTAGCGTTTTGCCCTCTGGATGCGTGAACCGGTATATAGAAAACGAATGCCAGCGAAAATAAGAAAAAGATCGCCAGCCAAGCAGTTCTGTGACTAAGCCTAAGTGTCCTCATAATTCATACTCCTTGAGAGCGCAGCCCGTGTAGGCGCGCGAGTTGGTTCTATCGGATCGCTATGGATGCACGGAAGCCAATAAGCTTAGGAGGGAGAGTACGCCGGAAAGGCGGGGAAGACTTCTTGAAAATCACCTTTTTACGAAAGTGATTCTTTTTTTTGCTTGCGATATGCGTGTGGCGATAGTCCAACATTCCTGTGAAAGAGCCAGCTAAAATAACTGGGGCTCTCAAACCCGACGAGAAAACAAATCTCCGTGATCGTAAGGCCGGGCTGATAAAGTAGCTGTCTGGCTCTTTCTAAACGAAGGCTGGTGAGATATTGATAAGGCGTCATGTGGAATACCTGTTTGAATGTTCGCATAAAATGGTTAGGAGAAAGACAGGCAACGCGAGCCATCTCATTCAACGTCAGGGGTTGATCAATCGAAGCCGCGATGTAATCTCTGGCGCGATAAATGCGTCGGTATATCTCTTCGCGTGTTGCCGCGCGCACGGCTTGAAGGCTGGCCATCTCTCGGTATACATTCCGGTGCACATGCAATAGATGTTGCATGATATTGTGCAATTGCTCTTCATACCACCATGGTTCCCCGCTGAGACTATCGAGTATGTCCCACAACGCGTTCAGAGAGGGGGACAGAATATCGTCGTGAGGGTAAAGGCGCTGAACAAATTCAAGCCGGGCAGCTCCGGAAATTTCGGGTTCGTCCAGTAGCTGACCCGGCGGCGCAGTTATGCTTCGATAAACTTCTTCGGCAAACCCGGCGGCGAAAAAAATGATTATCCCCTCTACTTCAGTCCGAGAGTTTACGGTGAGGGAATATTGCTGATTGGGATTGATAATCAGGTAGGTATTTTTATCCGGCAGGTATCGGCCATTACTGATTTCAAATAGAGCATTACCCCTGAAAGCTGATTTGATGGACAGATGTGATACGCAGGTTTGCCCGTAATATTCTTTAGCTCGTGTTTTCAGTATATAGCTCGAATCCTTTGCCAGCGCCGCTGCATTGGGGATTGTCTCCGCGCTCCTTGAGAAACGAGAATTGTGTCGTAGCGTAATAAGCATTGGTTGAGTTCGCGCAAAAAAAGTTATCCAGGAGAGTATCTGCCTGGATAGCAGTTGAGCACCTAACAACACGCATTGCCGGGTGATGATGAATAGACTACAAAAATGCTATCAAAAACACACTACCCCCGCAAGAGTGGGGTGCGCGAAGCCTTGCTAAAAAAGTCGGACTGGAGCACACCATCCTGCATTAGTGGGCGAATCGATTCCACAACTAATAGACTTTTTTAGCAAAGCCTCTACGTGGCGTGGGTGGCTGCGACGACGCCTTTTGGGACGCAGTGTACGTTTATCAAATTCGCGCT
This sequence comes from Blastocatellia bacterium, assembly GCA_963804815.1. Taxonomy (GTDB): domain Bacteria; phylum Acidobacteriota; class Blastocatellia; order UBA7656; family UBA7656; genus DATEKX01. Next base: position 2,920,312 of record CAWDRU010000002.1, read on the forward strand.
TTTTCACGACAAAACGCCCATAACCGGACTCACGCTTTCGTGGAGGACTTCCACGCATTGGCACAGCAGTTGCACCTTTAATCACATCGAAACCGGCTTGATGGAAAGTGCCGCGCGGCTCTTGCCAGTGGTCATCAGGCCAAACTGTCGTGTCCCAATTGTCTGAATTGGGCGACGTGGCAGACGTAGGGGGGGAACCAATGAATGAACAAGAGAACACACATTTGGTGCAAAAGTTTTATCAGAGTATGAAAGCGGGCGATATTCAATCGCTGCTGAACTCTCTGGCCAGAGATGTCCAATGGAAACTGCCCGAAATGGAGAACGTGCCGTTTGCCGGAAAGTGGCAGGGACGCGAAGGCGTTGAACAATTCTTCGGCAAAGTTTCCGAGGTGCAGGATGTCGTCGAATTCGAGCCGGAGGAATATATCGCGCAAGGCAACAAAATCGTTGTTCTAGGGCGGTTCACGATGCGCATCAAAGCTACGGGCAGGAATGTCAGTTCAATCTGGGCGCACGTTTGGGAGGTCGAGAATGGCCAGATCACTCGTTTCTACGAATACGTTGACACGGCTGTCGTAAGTAGCGCGCACACCGCCGCGAAGACGGCTGTAAACACCGGTTGACGGAAGTTGATTAGTGAGTAGCTGCCTACATATAGAATCAGTACCCGCTCACGAGAAGGAATTAATGCGGGAGAAGCCGACAAGAAGGTCTTTGATTCTCCTCTGCTTCTTGATGGCCAGCGCTATCGGCAGAGGACTTCACAGGAGGTGTGACTAATGGTTCATGAAATGATTGATGGGACATATCGTCAAACTAATCTGCCGAATGAGTCGCCAGAATATCTTGCAAAGCGCGAGGCGCTGCGGTTGGCAGAAATTGAATTAATGAAACAACGTGAACGATGCGCGGAGTTGAGACGGGGCTTGCCAAAAGGTGCGACGATTCGTGATTACGAATTTCTTGAAGGGCCAGCTTCTCTCGACAAAGGCGATGAGCCGGTACGAAAGGTACGGCTGAGCGAACTGTTCACGACGCCGGATCGTGCGCTCGTGATCTATCAGATGATGTACGGAAAGAAACAAACCAGTCCGTGCCCGATGTGTACCGCCTGGCTCGATAGCTTCAATGGAATTGCCCATCACCTCGCGCAAAATATTGACATAGCGGTCGTCGCAGCGGCTGACCCATCTACCCTGCGCGCGCACGCGCGAACCAGAGGTTGGGACAAACTGCGTCTGTTGAGCGCTGGCGACAGCACTTTTAAGTACGATCTCGGCAGCGAGGATCGTGAGGGAAATCAGGACTCGACGATTTCGATTTTCACACGAGACAGTGATGGCACGCTGCGACATTTTTACAGTGTCCATCCAAGGCTGGCCGCCGACATCAAAGAGCGCGGCATTGATGAGTATAACCCTATTTGGAACATACTGGACCTGACGCCGCAGGGGCGCGGGGATTGGGCGGCATCGCTCGATTACGGGACAAAGGTCCAGGTGGCGCGCGGCTGACAGAAGCGGCGGCTCAGATGGCTCGTACGACGCAAGGCTTACGGTCATTTGATTAAGAAGGATACGAAGAAATGAGAAAGGGTTGGCTGGTGCTGTTGACGTTGGGACTACTGTTGCTCCCCGCTTGTAGGGTCGGCGATTCAGCAAAGAATGAAATGATTCAAGAACAGAAGGGAGATTCAAAAGCGATGCAACCGGTTTCTTCGGGCTATGTCGATGTCAACGGGATCAAGATCTATCACGAGATCTATGGCGCGGGTGAGCCGGTTGTGCTGCTGCACGGCGGCTTAATGACGACCAGGGAGATGTCTCCCTTAATTCAGGCGCTGTCAGGCAAGCGGCGGGTGATCGCGGTTGAACTCGAAGGGCATGGAAGAACCGTAGACACGGATAGACCGCTTCGATTTGAAACATTGGGTGACGATGTCGGCGCTCTGATTGAAAAGCTAGGCTTCGGGAAAGCGGATGTCGTCGGCTGGTCCTTTGGAGGGGCCACGGCTCTACGCACGGCGATTCAGCATCCCGAAGGCGTGCGCCGGTTGGTCGTTATCTCGAATCCTTACGCACACTCCGGCTGGTATCCGGAAACACGCGAAGGGATGGCGCAGGTCAGTTCAAAGATGGCCGAGCAGTTGATGCAGACTCCAGTGGGGATTGCGTCTCGTGACTGGCCTCAGCCTGAGCGTTTTCCGCGATTTCTCGACAAGATGGGTGCATTGATGGCGAAAGACTATGATTGGACGACGGAGATTCGACAACTCAAAATGCCTGTGATGCTGGCTTTCGCGGACCACGACGCTGTCTCGACGCGGCACATCGCGGAGTTCTTTGCCTTGCTGGGTGGCGGACTGAAGGATGCGGGCTGGCAGAATACGCAATTCACCAACGTAAGGCTGTCGATCATACCGGGCTATAGCCACTACAATTTCGGCACAGCGCCGGAGCTTGGTGTGAGCATTGAAAAGTTTCTCGACGATTCGATGACAAAACCTCAGGGCGGTGAAGCTGCTGCTGCGTCAAAGGTTTCGCAATGAATGGCAGTTCGCGCCACGGATCGAAACTTAAAGTATGAAAGCGGAGAACAAAATGAGAAAACTAAAACTACAAATGCAAATAACTGTTGACGGTTTTGTCGCCGGGCCGAATGGCGACCTGGACTGGATGACCCGGGATCAGGTTGAGAAACTTAGCGAGCACATAAACTCAATCATCGACTCGTCCGACACGATCTTAATGGGTAGAAAAATGACCGACGAGTTCGTAAATTACTGGACAGGCGTGCTGGAACATCCGGAAAGCCCCGAATATGTGTTCGCCAGAAAAATGGTCGACTATCCGAAGGTTGTTTTTACAAAAACCCTCGACGAATCTGCATGGCCGAATACCGTTCTGGCAAAGGGCGACATTGTTGAGGAAGTAAACCACCTCAAAAACCAGCAAGGGAAGGACCTGTTAGTCTATGGAGGCGCGGGGTTCGTTTCAAGTTTGATCAGGCATAACCTGATTGATGAATATCATCTTTTCGTTAATCCAGTTGCCATCGGTAGTGGTATGACAATTTTCAGTGAATTCGGAGGCAGGTTCAGGTTGAAACAGGTTGATGCGACTCCATACGAGTGCGGCATCACTGTTCACAAATATCTGCCCGGCAGTAAGACCTGAACCGAATGCCGACCGCATGGAATTATGCCTGTTTGCTACGGCGTATATAAAACTCGCCCGATGCATTCATCCATCTAAAAGAAGCAAGCTGTGAATTCACAGTCAACTCAACGTTCACCAACCGACATTGCTGATGAGACGCCATCGGTGCCATCCCTCAATGATTGAGGCGTGGAATAAGGGCAGCGGCGAAGGCTTCGCTGCTCCGTTCACCGAGCGGGCCGATTGCGTTGCATTCGAGGGAACACATCTCAAGGGGCGACAGAAGATCGCTTCGTTCCATCAGCAACTCTTCGACACGTCTGTGAAAGGATCACGCCTCGACGGCGAGGTGAAGTTCGTGCGCTTGCTGAGCCCTCACCTTGCAGTGATGCACGCGGTCGTCAGGGTAACACTGCCCGGGCAAACAGATTCTTCACCGAGCCGAGATTCGATGCAAATATTCGTCGTTGCGAAACGCGATGAAGGCTGGCGCGCCGAGGGCTTACTCAATGCCCGGAGATTGACAGCTGACTAGATCAAGTGAGCCTTTATGAGCTTCCGCAATCAGCGCCGCCGCAATGAGGCGCGAAGCAGTATTATTTGATATTGTCTTTCACTATGATGCCTGATGATATACAGAAGAGTTCTCTATTTGTCGTGTCGCTCCCGCGTTCACTCTCGTCGATGACTTACTACATCGCTCGCGTTGTGCTCGGATTGAACGCGCCGTCGTGGACATCGGACGGCGAGATACTCAACATCGACCGATATGCGCTATACCCCGGACCGAAACACGACACGAGCATCAAGTTTTTGCTCAAAGAGAAAAACGCGGAGTTGTTTCAGGTCGCGATAGATTTCCTCGATCAAGCTACGGTCCCTGCGGGCTTTGCTTACAAGGATGTCGTTCAACCGTTCGTAGTCTCAGAATGGCTGCGCTCAAGCCAGTTCCGCGTTTTAAGGATCAAGCGCAACTTAACAGATGTGGCTTTTTCTATGCTCCATCAAGGATGGCATTATCCGATACTTGCTTCCCGCAGCGAGGGCGATTTGGAAGAGATGGTAATCGAAGGAATCATACGCGCAGACATGGCGCTCGACTGTGCGCCGGGCGAGCAGGTCGATTACGATGACTTGATGGCTGATGAAAGCGTCTTGCGAAATGTGCTGATTAAGCTCTATCCGAACGTTGCCATACAGGAATTTAAGTACACCGACTCGTTCCGCGCCACTGGCAATACAATCCTACAACGCAGGTCGTCCGACCAATACAAAATGCTCAGCGAAAAGGTCGAAAAGCTGGCAGGCTCGATAAGACAATCCGAGTCTCTTTGAGCATCAAGCCGTGATGTTCGTTACACGATTTCGACCTTAAAGCCAATATACAGTACATTTAGGCGGATATGAAAAATGTATTAAATCTCTCGCTTTGGTTTGGACAAAAGCGACATGTGGATTATAATCACACAGTTCTTGCTTGGCTCATTCGGACATTACAGACTCAATCAGGAATAGGTTTTAGATTCAGTTCGCTTAAATCTCTTGTAAAGGGGACACATGATGGCAGGAAAAATCACCGTATCGAATTTCTCAGAGCAATCCCTGAACGTACGGATCTATGGTGCCGTCACCAGCGGCCACCTCGTCGCCTCCGGGGCTTTAACCACGGGACAGACCAGCGGTTTTCTGGTTAGCGGTTATCACCAATATCAAGTTAATTTTTCCACTGTGAACCGCGCTCCACTAACCGCATCAAACCTCGGGCCCAAATCAATTGTCCAGGTTGAGATAAACGGCGGATGAAGAGGGAGCGAGTCCCGTTTTCCGGACCGCAAAAAATCTTTGTGGTTGCGGCGCTGCCGATCAATCAAGATAGACACGAGGAGACACGTCATGGCTAATGGCAAAATTACTATTACAAACAGCACTACACAAACGCTGGGTTTCAATATTTATGGGAATACACAGGGGAGCGGTTCACCCGTCGCTTCGGGCACTCTGGTTCCCGACAAGCCGTACGCCGCTTTAGTCAGCGGCTACGATCTGTATCGAGCCAACATCTTTCTAACCGGTTCGGGCGTAACTTTCTTCGGGCCGGTTGTTGGTCCTGATACGCAAGTCGAATTCATAGTGAGCAGCGATTCCGGCGCGGCCTCGGACGATGAATCTGCTTAACCGATCAGAGCGGAACGCAGATAATAAGCCTGGAGATGATTCGCTGACTGGCAGTCAACGGGTCATCTCCAGACTGACTCCTCCCGACTGATAAAACTTACTCATCAGCTTAATAATCTTTGAAAAAGCGCATCCCGGAATCTACACGGTCTTTTGTGTAAAGTGTCAGTAATATTTGAAAGAAGAGCTGATGAATAAATTCAAAGATAAAACCGCTATAGTAACGGGAGCCGCTTCAGGTACTGGACGCTCGCTATGTGAACAGTTAAGCCGCTTCGACTCGGTACTGCAATGCTGTATTGCGTACAACAAATACGGTGGCTATTGTGTTCCTTTATCTGCTAGCCATCGCCCGGCAGCAGAAAGGATACTATCCGGAGATATATGGGAACCGCAGATTATCGAATTACTTATGTCTCGTTGTGGAGACGGTGACATAGTTCACGCTGGAACTTTCTTTGGTGATTTTCTACCTGCACTATCTCAGTCTTCAGCTCAGGGTAGCCGGATATGGGCGTTTGAACCAAACCCTGAGAATTACAGATGCGCTTTCATCACCACATATATCAACGGGCTTCAAAATGTAGAACTCATCAACGCTGGCTTGGGAGAGCGTCAAGGTTTTCTTCAAATGGTTACATCAGACACTGACGGTATGGCTCTTGGTGGGGCGAGCCGGATGGTCCAAGAAACAGATGAGGGCAGTACAGAGGGCTCGATAACCGTTGAAGTTGTGACTGTAGATGAGGTCATCCCTTCGGAACGGAAGATTTCCATAATTCAGCTTGACGTTGAAGGCTTTGAAAAACCAGCCTTAGCCGGTGCGCTCAAGAGCATTCGGCGTTGTAAGCCAATTCTCATTTTAGAAAGTCTTCCCGATGAAGAATGGCTCTCTACAAATATTCTGCAACTTGGATATAGAATAGCCGGGGAAGCTCACGACAACACGATTCTTATAAGTGAGGAATCTCCCGGTGCTGCCACCTGACAGCTATATGAAAGTACGCCGGGCGGAGACAATTCTGTTTTCAGCACCTTTCTAAAACCTGCGGGAAATAGCTCTTGAGCAAGGCCGTCAGGCGATTGCTTAAGCGGGTGCGCTCGCCTATGAGTTTACGGCGATGCTCGACCAGATGCCGGAGACTGCGAGTCTTCTAATCATCTACCTGCCAGGCCCGTAACCTCTCACAATGCGTGGAGACAAACGAGTGCTTTCTGCCGGAATAGACTTATTGCCAGTCGTGTATATCAGCCTTCATTTATACACGACTGGCAAAGACATCTATAAGTTAGTTCCCATTAGCAATCAGCGTAACGTCATCCAGGAAAAAACTGGTTGTGAGGCTACTGTCTGTCGTTACTATGAAGCGCAGCCTGATGGTTTGCCCCTTAAAACTAAATACATTTAAGAGGCCGCTGGAGGTCCAAACGCTCGTTTGATCGTAATTGCATCTCGTTGTCAAAGTAGCCAGCAGAGCGTTGTCGCCAGGTCTCCTGATTTCGACCGTTAGCCTGTCAAAGCAACTGGTAGTAGCTCCTTCGTTTGTAGTGATCTTATAATAGAACTGGACATTGGCTTGTGTCGCATTAGCAGGGATTGCTACATCCTGATAAATGTACTCGGTCAGGTTGTCAGCCCCGCCCAGCCATGATAACCAATTCCCGGTTCGGGCCGTGGTAGGCGCAGAGCTAGTGATGTTTGGAAATCCACCGGAGCTGAACTGCACCCAATTGACCGGTCCACTCTCGAAGCTTGTATTTAACAACCGATTCGTCGCCCCTCCTCCGCCTCCGCTGGCGGCGGTGAAGGTATAGCTATTAAATTGCCAGGAGCCAATGAATGACCACATCGTTACGTAGATCGGGCGGCCATCTGTCGGTATGTTGCTGACCGTTGCTGACCGGTTTGTTCCCTGATTCACATTATAGATGTCTATCCCTCCCGGCGTACTGCCTATGTAAAGCCAATACTGGCTCACTCCTGTGCCGCTGCTCCACGCGAAGGTCACAGTCGCTCCGCTCAGCGTTGAGCCGGGTGTTGGACTTGTGATCTGCGCTGGCTGCGTTCCTCCTCCTGAGCTTGTAGTGAAGCTCACATCAGAGCCGAAGTTGGTGCCACTACTGTTGCTTCCTACTATGCGGTAATGATAGGTCGTGCCCGATGAAAGCCCGTTCAAGTTCGCAGACACATTAAGAGCATTCGTGCCGCTGCCCACTGACTGGGAGCCTGTCTGATTCCCATAGCCTGTGGTTGTTCCCCACTGAAAGAATATCGTTGTTGTCAGCCCATTTGGATTGACTGTTCCGTTGAGCGTCGCCGAACCTGAAGTTACGCTTGTTGCTGAACCTGTGCTTACTGTTGGTGGTGCACCTGCGCTTGTTCCTACGCCTATGACCGGCCTCGTCGCGCCGCCACCGCCTGAGAATGTTACGTTCTGGCTATAAGACTGCGTGGCTGTCGGGCTGAATCTAACGGTCACACTCTGGCTCTGCCCTGCTGACAAACTATAGCTGCCTCCTGCGATAATGCTGAAAGGTGCTGGAACGCTTGTGCTTCCAGAGAGTGTACCGCTGCCTGCATTCTGCACTGTAAAGTTGAGGTTTGAAGAAGAGCCAACAGGTGTCGAGCCGAAATTAAGCGATGCCGGGGTCACTGAAATGATAGGCGTGCCCCCGCCTCCGCTGGCGGCAGTGAAGGTATAGCTATTAAATTGCCAGGAGCCAATGAATGACCACATCGTTACATAGATCGGGCGGCCATCTGTCGGTATGTTGCTGACCGTTGCTGACCGGTTTGTTCCCTGATTCACATTATAGATGTCTATCCCTCCCGGCGTACTGCCTATGTAAAGCCAATACTGGCTCACGCCTGTGCCGCTGCTCCACGCGAAGGTCACAGTCGCTCCGCTCAACGTTGAGCCGGGTGTTGGGCTTGTGATCTGCGCTGGCTGCGTTCCTCCTCCCGTGCCTGTTCCTGTAACCTGCGCGAAGGTGCCGCCACCGCCTGTGAAATTTACATTCTGAGTGGAAGATTGCGCGGCTGTCGGGCTGAACCTGACCGTCACAAACTGACTTTGCCCGGCTGGCAGGTTGTACGAGCCGCCAGAAAATATACTGAAGGGTGCTGCAACACTGGCGCTGCCTGACAGTGTTCCGGAACCGGTATTCTGAATTAGGAAGGGGAAATCCATAAAAGAACCAACAGAAATCGCTCCGTAATCATGGAATGATGGAGTGACTAAAATCGCAGGCGTTCCGCCGCCAGCAATATTAGTCAGTTTTATATAATCAAAACCGATTGTATCCGAACTGGTACCCGCACGACCGGAACCCGATGGGTCTACTCTGATCCCCGTAATCGCACCTGACCAAAGTGAGTTGTTGTTCATACGCACAGTGTAAGTGCGGAAGCTGCCGTCCGGGGTAACCGAGAAGTCTACTCTTTTATTCTCATTCCAGTCCGGTGAGGTTGCAGTTGTGAAGTAGATCGCGCCGGTTCCATCCGGCGCGTTACTGGCCATACGCACTTCAACCGCGTTAAAGCTTGAGGGATTGACGTTCACTAAGGGCGGGCCCTGCACAAAGGGGTCCGTTGCCTGCGGGTCGATGAAAAACATTCCATCATGGACTGAGTAACACTCAACATTATTTGTAGCCCATCCTTGAGTATTACCTGTCGTATTGAAGTCCCATTGAGTTCCGCTATTAGTCCAAAGATTGACATTCACCGCCGCTGTGTATGGGTCTTGACATCCACCTGCCCATCCGTAAGGATCGACAGGAATCCATGAACTTCCAACCTGTTTTCTTAGTTCAAAATGTGCATGCGGGGCAAATCCAGTAGCACCGCCTACCTTGGCTATCGGGTCACCACGTTTTACATCTCCCGTCACATTATTTCGTGTCCACGTACCATTTGCCTGCCGCGTTCCCGTGTGCAGATAGTAGGATCGGTATCCGTTTCCGTGATCGATATAGAAAGCGTTAGTGCTGTCGTTCTGAATCTCGGATATCCTGCCATCGCCGGATGCATATAGCTGCGTCCCTTCTACAGCTCTATAGTCATATCCCGGATGCCCGTCGTAATAGAGGTATTTAAAGTCTCCGCTGCTGGCAGAGCCGCCGCCAGCATAATGACCATTAACGACGAAATCACTATTGGTCGCATTTTTAAAGCCATAATGCGTTCCCCAGACCAGACGGCTGCCAAATCTGGATTCTCCCTTCTCACCCGTATAGGCTACCGTGACGTTATTGTCCGTGTACGAACTTGTCATGGAGTGATCGAATATACTGTTGATTGTCGCACTCGCTGACGTTTGTCCGCTTAAAGGAAAGGATAGATACCACGCTCCGACTAATCCGACTTCTGCGTTTGTTACAAACTGGCCGTCGGACCTATAGCCGGATTTATTAAGTAGAAGGAGTTTGCCAGACTTAATATTCCAGGCTGCAAGGTGTGTTCCGTCCGAGTCAGTAAATTCAAGAAGCACTCCGCCTTCAATTTTGCGTACCGGCACAGCATTTCTGACAACCTGAACCTCCTGATCCGCGCTTTGAAGTTCCATGTCTGCCAATCCATCGCTATTCAACTTTATAGCGATGCGATCATCGAGCTTTGAGTAAGAAAAGCCTGTAATCTTCAGATCAGCGGATTGCAGCCTGGAATCGCTCGCTACCGGTAGAAACTGTAAATCGGACTGTTCAACTTTTGTCCGGGACTCATTTGAGTTGTTTAACGAGCGCAGGACAAGATACTGGGCTTGTTCCAGTTCCCTGGCTTCAACAAAGTATAAGGTCTCTCCGTCTTCGCTCCATTTCATGAAATCAGATTGAATGAATCGTTCTCTGAGTGTTTCCACTTTTCCGTTATCAACATCATATAGTAAAAGACCTGTATTGCTCTCGCGGTTGACAATTGCCGCGAGAGTCCGGCCATTCGGTTGCCATTCAGCGCGCGCAACTGAGCTATCAGGAAATAGACTTTGTCGTTCATTAGTCCGCAAATCAACGATGAATAGCTCTTCACCTCTGGAACCTTGTCCTGATTTCGAGAAAGCAAACTTCCCATCGGAAATGCCGTAAGCCTGCGACGCGCCTTCCAACACCTTTGTCTTAAAGAAGCCTCTGTCCGTAAACCCGATAGCATATGCATCGCCATTTTCAATTATCGTGGCAATGACGCTCGATTTGGATAACCTGATGACCTTATTGATTGACAGGTCAATCGGGTCGGAGCTTTGGTTAGCGTCTTCGGCTCGATTACTACTCATCTCGTTATGGACAGAGTTCTGAGCAAGTTGTTTAGGAGCAAATACCGACGCTACAACAACCAAACAGGCAAGAATAATCGACAATAATCTCATTAGTTATCTCCTTGGTACTTTGTTTAAGTTCTTTTATCCATACCAGGCGAGTGTATAAACTGTCCCTGCCAGCACATTTCTCTTCGGCCAGCCCGGCTCATTTCCACTCACCTTGTAAAATGAAAGCTCCCCAGTAATATGGCGCTTGCCATTTTTTATCCTTCAACATCTCGACTTGGGCTGTTCGCAATGCTGCGGTTGGCGATTGTTTTTCCGGTCCTAACATTTTTCTGTAGAAGCGCGCCATCAGTTCGGCAGTGGCTCTATCATTCAAGGACCATAAACTGACCACGACGCGTGGGGCACCGGCATACATGAAACCCCGCGTTAATCCCATCAGCCCTTCTCCCTTTACATCTTTACCAAGTCCTGTCCGGCACCCGCTGAGCACAACAAGCTCTGCATGGAGCCTGAGGTTGTATATTTCGTGCGCGCGCAGATAGCCGTCCTCTGACTTGCCCTGCTGATCAACAAGTGAGAGCACAATGGCCGATAACTCCGGATGCGTGTCGCTGATCAGGGCGTGGGTTGCAAAGTGGACGATCCGATACTCATTTAGCTCGCAGTTTATCGCGGCTGCGCGATTCGCGGCGAAATCGAGCATTTGACTGCCTTTTCCCTGAGGCACAAGAGACATGATCTCTTTGGCCTCCCATCGTGTTGCAAATAGTCGAGGGAGGCGCTGAACAGAGTTGGTTTCGCTTATGTCATCAGTAGATATATCCGTATTCAGTTTCGGTAGTCGTTCAAATAAACTGACAGGTTGTTGAACTGCTCCCTGTCCGATTTTCAAAGTGGCTGCGTCAATACGTTCGTCATTTTTATCAAAAACAGGATCGGCCAACACAACTATTTCTTTTGGTGCTGGTTTGCGTCCCACCGTTTCACGCCTCAGCACTGCCAGAGTTGAAGCAGAAGGCAGATACACAATTTCGTGATCCATAATAAGAGGTGATGATGACCAGCCAGAGCCGGTTAAGGTATTTGGGGCTGGCAAAGCAGCGAAAGAAATCAATTGGAGCGCGCCTTGAGTTACGATCAGCAATCGCTTTTTCCCCAGCTGCGTTTCCAGCGGCCTCAGCAACATCTGACTCAAAACGGCGGAGGCGACCGGGTATTCGGCATCGGCGCTTGCCACTCGCTCTCGATTTTGCTCGACAGATAAACGCGGGTTGCGCAGGTTACGCGCATTCATTAACTCGTAGACGCGTTGAGCCGCCGATTCGATTACTGAACGCGATGGCAATCGATAGCTGACGATTTCGGTTGGCGTTACCGCCCAGACGTAACTTCGTTCTTTGCCAAGCGCGTACTCAAGCAGCAGCGTATCTTTATCGAGGAGTTGTTGTTGAATATCAGCGACATTTAAGGGTACGGGCCGGGTCAATGCGGCATAGCGAGGACTGGATGCTCGTATCTGCGCCTGGATTTCCTGATACTCATCGGTTAGAGCTTCGATTTCTCTGGCAGCTATCGCTACCTGCGAAGTGGCGCGCCCGGCCTCCAGAAGTTGCCGTTGACGCGCTGCCGCAATATTTAGTTTTTGTTGTAACACACGTTCGGCATCGAGCAGCGTTGTATCGATGCCTCGACGAATATCCACGCCGCCTTCTATTAGAATATCAAGTAAGCTGCGAGCACAGGCGCGCTCATTAACCTGAAGAGCAATTGCGGTATATCCTTTCGTCGGGTAAAGCTGATGCAGGTCCTGCAACAGGTCTATGTAAGACTGGTAGTAATCCTGCACCGAAGCGAAGTAGGATATGCGCAATTGCTGGCTGGTGCCTTTTGTGCCCAGAGAGTCGATAATATCCAAAGCCCCTTCCATCTGTATGCGAGCGTTAAGAAGATTTCCGCGCTGGCGTTCAGCTTCGGCAATGCCGTACAGGGTAGTCGCTTCACCTGTGCGGTCCATCGTTGCCCGCCTGAGCAGAAGAGCCTGATGAAAAATATCAAGGGCTTTCTGGTAATCGGCCAGAGAGATGTAAACCCATCCGACGATGGAAAGCGCATCAGCCTCGCCGTAAAGATCACCGGCTTCCCGCAGAAGCAGCAACGCTCTATCGAGAGTCTCTATCGCTTCTCTTTGCTTATTTAAACGGCTGTAGATTTTGCCAATGCCGACCAGAGTAAGGGCTTCACCCTTGCGATCACTTACCGATTGTCTGATAGAGAGCGCCTGATCGAAATTATCGAGGGCTTTCTGATTATCGCCCAACAGGGCATTAACCCAACCGATTCCATGCAGCGTGAGCGCTTCCCCGCGACGGTCGTTTATTTCCCGCCTGATCAGAAGGGCCTGAGAAAAGCTGTTGAGCGCTCTTTCATTCTCTCCCAGATAAAGGTAAGCCCAGGCGATGCCTGTCTGTATTACGGCCTCACCATAACGGTCGCGGGACTCTCGCATGATGGGAATTGCCTGGCCAAAGTAGCTGACTGCTTTCTGATTTTCTCCCACAAACCTATAAGCTAATCCGATTCCATAGAGCGCTACGGCTTCTTCATAACGTTCATTCAAAGCGCGCCAGAGCGCGAGTGCCTGTTCGAGTTTATCAACCGCCTGCAAAAAGGACTCTGCCTTCTTCTGCGCACGTATTCTTTCACCTTCTGTGATCGCCTTCTCGGCTGCTATACGACTCTCATCCTGCGGCCTGGCATTTCGCACTTCCACCAGCCTTAAGTTGTACCGTCCTTTTGCTGTTACTCTTTCCAGTGAATTTACTTGCAGGCGATAGGTCCCGGCTGCCTGACCTATCAATGAAATGGCTTCCGGGCCTCGCGAACCATTAGGACGATCAACCTTCGCGACCTGCTTGCCGGACGGTCCGAAGATTGTCACTACTACGTCTATTCCCTGCTGATCCACAATGGCGTGAAAGTATTGCCCCGTCGATAACGAGAATTCATAAGAATGAACTTCACCACCTGCGAGTTCCCGCTCAACAGGTGTGTTCAGCTCAAGCGGTAAGACGTTCGGTCCGACTACTACGGAGTCCTTTTGCTGATAAGGAGGCGCGGCGTGTAGGGGATTGCGCGCCGCGCCCGTTGGAGGGAAACAGAGCAGAACCATAAGACTGACAAACAGGACAGAGCCTGAGTGGATAGCCAGGTGGTGGGAGCCATGCTTGTTAAATACCGGGGGCAAATTAAACCTCCATGCTAAAGAAAGCTCATAAAGCCGACTTCATCAGCAAAACCCTGTAGAAGTAAGCTGCATTGACATCAATACGACTCTTTTATTATTTGATAACTCATGGATTTTTATTCATCCGAGTTATCAGCAGCGCATAGCAGTCGGGAATCTCTCCTTTGTGGGAGATACAGAAGACATACTTCTTTTCCTGCAAACCGCTGGTATCCAGAATCACTCTTAAGCTCTTGCCATCCGGGCTTGCCGCTCTTTCGCTGAGCAAGGGATTACCGAATGCATCTGTAATGCTCACGGTGTATAAACCTCTGGAGCTACCTTCCGGCATATTTAACAACAGTCGCGCGCGCGACTGTGAAAGGTTGATCGGCTTTTCTTCAACGTCAGCCGCGCGCAGGCGAGCGTGCTCTTCTAAATCTATTGAAACCTGCGCTATCAATTGTCGGCTACCATGCGAGCGCGAAGTGCGCGCGGCCTTTTTATTCGGAAGCACTATATACCTGCCCGGTGGCTCTGAAACTGGTTCTGCTTCGGAGGCCGTGCCAGCCGGATTAGCATTGTTAACAATGAACAAGGAAGTCCGCTTCGTATATTCGCGCCAGAAATTAAAACCCGCGAAGAGCAATAGCACAGAGATCACGCTGGCAAATATTAAGCTATGCGCTCTTATAATGGCCGCAGCCCGATGCAGAGGTCTGATAAGTAACCCTGTCTGCCGATCCGGTATTAATCTGACGCCGGGCTTTCTTACGGATTGTGCCTGTTCTGATAATCCATCCGCGTGTTCAATAATTCTGCTGAGAGCGGCTTCATCGATCAAAGTAAAATCAGATAGTTCTCGAACCTGATCGGCGAAATCGACTGAAAGCCGCCGTGGCCGCTTACACAGGGCTAGCCTCACAATCATCTCCGGCACAGCCTCCAGCATTTTGCAGAGGGCCGGGTCTTCAAGATTTTTCGCCTTTTTGTAGACTGCCAGTACATAAGCCATGAAGTCAGGATTGTCTTGCAGGCGTTCGGCCAAAGCCGCCAACAATTTGTTATTATCGCCACTGTCATTCATGCTTTACGCCTGTCCTGCTTAGTCTTCGCCGTAACAATTTCTTGAGCTGATCCTTATGGCGTTTAACGATCGCGGCCTGTTCCTGCGACGGACATTCCTGAATTCCGAGCACCTCGGCATAAGCTTCCGTTTCCCGAACCCCGTTCATCATCAGTAAAACTATCTCTCTATCCACGGGATCGGTTAGCTCGGCAAAGACCCGGTTGATAATTGGCGATGCCTCTTCAATCAGTTTAGCTTCCGGGCTAGTCGTGTTTATTAACAGTTCCTCTTTATATTCGGTCAGCGATGAGTGAAGTGCGACATTTTTTTTCAATCCACGTAATTTATCGATCAGGTTCCAATAAGCATCGAGATAGAAGTAGCCGATGAGGCTTCGCTTGTTCGGATCGTAGTCCTCAGGATGGCTCAAATATTTCAGTAAGGTATCGATGGCTACTGTTTCCAGCAGGTGCGGGTCCGGCAGATTGGGGAATCTGTTCCGCAACGCATTAACTAACATAGGGATAAAATGTTCGGAGATTTCGGCGCTTACACGCGCATCGCTGCCGCTCAAAAGGCGCAGGTGCAAAGCTTCGCCCAACTCTTTATCAGATATATCTCGCTCCACTTTAGTCATACACAAAGAAATGAAATCGAGCTGATTCAAGAGCGGCTAAAGGTAAAAGTTGAAGGTTCGCAGTAGTTCCTATATTGCACAGTTGTGGCCGGAGTAAGAAGAATCAGGGAGATGACCGCCTTAAATATGCTCGATTGCAGGAAGATCGGTTGACTGATTTCCATCCGCTGTTCACCCCTTTCGCTAACAGTCAGATAGGAAGTGGTCGTGGGCCGAAGATTCTAGCAGTGCCGTTGAAAAAATCTGATTGCTGTCGAACAGAAGCCAGCCTGTGCGTGTTAGCGTGTGGCTTGAAAGCTATACAGCGTTCGTCTGTTGTTGACAGGTGAGAGCGGAGTTACCCCTTTAATTTTCTTGATAACAGGCTGAGGACCGAACTCGGTAAATTCCGGTCCTGAAGCAGAGTTTTCGTATCTTCCTCGGTCCATGAAGGAATTCGCAGCGCAGCTTCAATGAATGTTAGCAGCGCTTGTTCGTCCGTGATTTGTTTGTACACGCGCAATATCATCTCGACCACATATCTGCCGCCCAGTTTCTGATTGAGCCTCGGCAGCATTCGGCTTAAAGCATTCTTCATTCGCACCTGGTTGAACTTAATCACGGTGGTAACGCCCTCAAGCACGTCGAAGAGAAGCGCTCTGTCACTAGTGTGTTCCGATACCTGATCATAGAGACTGGCAATCCCACCGGCCACCGACTTGTGAACAATCGGGATTCGCCTGGACAAATCGAAAGCAAGTCTCGGATTCGACTTGGCGAAAATTTTTAAGACAGTGAGAAGTTCTCCGAATGTTTTATCATCGCTCAATCGTATCAGGATCGTTTCGGTGAACAGTTCATCGAAGCATCGCAGTAAGGATACGCCGTACTGTTGCGGAAGATTCTTAAAAGCGATGATGTAGGCGTGCAGTAATCCAATTCTGGTAGCCAGCGCCTTCTGAAGCACTGCGCGGCCTTGATCGAGCGCAAATTCAGGGCGCGCGTCTAAACAGTAAGCCAGCGAACTGATGGCGGCAAGCTGGCAATCCTTATCCTCTTTCGCCAGCATGCGCGAGAATATTTTCGCCGCAAGCTCCGGCTCGATTATGGCGATGCTGCCTACCATCCCTGCGAATCTCTCCTTTATCGCTTTCGACGAAGCCAAAGCTGTATCATAAAGGTGTTGGATTTCGGCCATCTCAAAAACATGTATATTCACATTCGCCAGAATCGTGAAAGCCGAAAAGAGCTTGTCGTTTACCGGCCCCTGTATGGAAGTAAGTTTTTCAAATAACCACTTTTTCGTTGCGGCGGGATCGGCGACGGACAAGTATTCCATAATACTCCGCAACGGAGTTCCGACGCCCGTGTCCAGCCAGGGCCACTCCCCCAGAAATTGCAGAATTTTTCCCGGCTCAATCTTTTTCAGATGTGATACAACCGTGAACAGAGAACTGAATTTCGATTCCTCCCCGTAGATGCTTTTTTCTACAGACAAAATGCTGTCCATAACGCTTGCAGAAAATCTGGCAGGAAGATTACTCAAAATGCCAGTGTTCAGTAGCCTGCTGTAATGATCATCCGATGCTAAAGCAGATAAAGACTGCGACACCATAATGGGGTCTGAAACAGACGGGCCGATAATCATGCCCGTGTACAAGGCGGTGATGTGATTCTTTTTCCAGTATTCCGCGTTGAGCAGCCATCGCGCTAAGGACTTTCCCGTTGTGCGAGACGCGCGGTGAAGACTTTCAGTGGCAGATAAGAAGCTGTCCCAGACCTCGGACCGATTCTTCTGCTTTACCTGAGGAATAAGGCCGACTATTTGTCTGAGGAAATCAGCAAACCTTGCGGCAGCATCTTTCGTAATGATCTTACCGATCCGGGAAAGCACTCCCGCCTGCTGCCCCGGCTTGAGGTGCGGAAAGAGTTCCAGTATTACGTCAAGCGCATCCAGAGCGCCATACTGTATGGCTGCGCAGAGGGCTTCTCTATAATGGTATTTTTCATCATCGTTTGCATCTTTGACCTGCGGCAAACGATGGCGTAAGAATTCGTAAATCTGACCCGGCTCGTCCTTCGAGAAAGTGTCTGTACAAAGCGAGTAGATCGCCTTCGCTCTTTTGCTGTTCAGGTACGGGGCCAGCAGGTCGAGCGCTATCGTGGTCTTGCTTCGCGGGAAGTGCCGCACGGTTTCACAGATGACGTTCTGGAGTTTATCTCCGTTTTCATCGATCCACTTTTTGCAAAGCCCCACCAGATACTCGTCGTCAGGAATCTTGCCGACAATTTCGAGCGCCATTTGCGCGGCAAGCTCGTTGTTGATTTCGTACAGCCCTTTTATAACGCGCTGCCACCTGTCGTAGTTCGTTTCAAATGACTGGATGGCAAACTGTTTAAGAATTGGAGCGTGAAAAAAATCGAAATCTGCGACATCGCTTAACAGGGTTTGAACCCTTCTCTCTATAATCAGGTCCTCCGAAGAGATCAGGTCGTAAGCGGCGGTGTATTCAAAGAACGTCTGGTGAAAGAACTGGATCGCGCCTGCGCCCTCTGTCCATTGCAGGACGCCAGTCGAAACAAGCCCTTCAAGCGTGGAATAAGGAAACTGAGAAGATTGTTCCGCCTCCCAGACTTTGCACAGCAGATCAATCGATAGTTTTCCCGACCGCTCGCCGCCAAAGGCAATCTGCCGGGCGATTAACAGGCACATGCGTCTTCTTGCGAAGCGTTCATTGACATCGTCTTTAACCACTCTGTCGAGAAGGACGCGCTCATCCCAGAATTTTTTGTAGACCTGCTGTGTGTTGATGTCCGGAGGAATGGGTTCCGGAACATACGCCTCAAACAGCATACGGAGAATCAAAGGCTCCAGATCGAGTTCGCGCGCATCCCTCTGTTGCTCAACAAGTCCCCATATCTTGTCAAACTGGCGCTGTCTCTCGCGCATGCCCGATTTCGGAAAGGCCAGGTCTATATAGTTTCGGATGGCCTGTCCCGCCTCAAGGTCGGTGTATCGCCTTAACTCTACCCGCGTATCACTCGGCGTCAGCCTGAAAAGTCGTTCCGCCTCCTGCCTGCGAGAAGAAGTGATCAGCAGGCAGCCCGCCGACCTCAGCGAATTTAACATCGCCGCCAGCGAGGGGTCATCCATACCGACCATAATATCCAGTGTATCTATGATGACGACCAGCTTGTGAGCGTCGTTCGACGCTTGACTGACCTTCAGAACAGTCTCTGCGATCTTTGACCAGTCTCCTTCCAGTTGGGCAAGAAAGGGTACGATGTGAAGGCGTTCATCGCTTTTCAAACTGTCATACAGGTACCACAATAGAGAACTTTTTCCATGCCCGGCATCACCGATTATGCTGACCCATTTCCCTTGCAGCATTGTCGAATCAGCAAATTGTTCAGTCTGTCGAATGAGAGCGATCTCTGTCTTAACGCGGTGCACGTACAGGTTATGGTCCAGGTAAATAGCCTGCTGCGATTGCTCTATGTCCTGAAAATGGCCTGCGATTCGCAGTTGCGCGACAAACTGATTCCCCAACTCCTGCAACACCGCATCCGGCTTCATCTCTCTTGAATACTGCAGGTGGTCGGCTCTCTGATCAATAAAGGCACGCGAGGCGTTTACTCCCTTCCTCACAAATAGCACTGGCAGGTCCGAGCCGCCGAGTCCTTTCAGCTCAATCTGTTTTTTAGCCAGCTCAAACGCCTCCTTAACGGATCGCCCATACCCAAGAAGCTTGTAAAAGAAGCCTGAAAAAACTCTGGCGGGCTTATCCTTCATCTCGCCTTTCATGGCGATGGCGTAATCAACCAGCTCAACAATTGCCTCGGCGTGATGTTGCGTGTAGCACACATTCAAAAACACTACACGCAGGTTGTCTTTGAGCCTCCCTATTATGTATGCCAGATCTTCCGCCCGAACGGCCTTTATGCTCTCTTCCTCGTCTTCGTCTCTAAAGAGAATTCCTTCCGAACGGCTGCCGTGTCCGCTGAGATGAAGAATGACTGGCTTATACGCTGCCAGGAGTTCCGTCAGGTCGGTTATCTTAACGGTCGGCACGGGGATGATGTCAAAAAAATCGCGCAGTGAACTGCCTTTAATACCATTTTGAATGTCGCGCAATTCATCGCCAAAGCGGGTGTAAAGAAGCCCCATCTGATCGGTGGCCAAAAACAATATTTTAGTCCTATCCGGCATAAAAATAATTGGAAGCGTGGACCAGACGAAAGTGACCCGTTTCAGGGATTTTTGATAATTCGGAAGGGATAATTGCCACGGAGGCTTGCGTCTCCCCCTTTTATAAGACCTTCAACGGTCAGCCGGTACTGGCCGGGCCGGAAGAAGGTCGCGTTCAAACCGATTGAAAGCGATTTATAACGGTTCGGTTTGAAACCGTTGCTTCTCCAGATTACGCGATCATTATTATCCATGATCGTCACGCGATAATCTTTGTAATCCACTTCCCCGACCAGTCCCAGTGAAATCACAAATGCCATAGGTGAGCGAGGCAGAATAATTTCATTCATCGAAGGCTCGCCAGCCCTGACAGAATTCAACGCGATTATCGGCACGTTGGCATTGGGTTGTGACCACCAGCCGGACCCGGAAGCAGGAGGCGTGTTCTGCTTTTTCGCATCTTCAAGTTCGGCTTCAAGCCCGCGAATATTCTCTGTCAGTTCTCGCTCCATTTGCTCGCGTTTCTGTTCGGACAAAGCAACAGACTGTTGCCCTTCTTCATACCGGCGTTCAAATTCAGCAGAATCACTCTTTGCTTCCAGAGCCTCCGTCCGGAAATGTCTTACCCGATTGAGCGCAAAGATCGCACCGGCCAGAGTAACTGTAAGCAGCAAGCTCGCCGCCAGAGCCAGATGCTTTCGAGAAATCTTTGACAGAAAATACCGGGGCGGCCTTTCCGGTTCGTAGCTTTCGGCTGTCGCAGACTGCTCAACGGCCAAAACGCGCAAACCCTGGATAAAGTCTTCGGTTGTCTTCAGCTGATCGAGGCATTGCTGGCAATCCGCGAAATGATTTTCAAACGACGCACTTTCTTCTTCCGGCAGGTTTCCTATCAGGTACCGGTCTACAAAATCATGTTGTTGAATATAATGATGATCCATGTCGGCTTATTCCGCTCTTAAAGAAAAAGTGACTTCAAGTGCGAGCTTATCGCAACAACTTTCAATAATGTTATCATAAAGACACGGCTACGGTTCGCCCGCGCGTTTAACATAAAGCTCCTTGAATCGTTTAAGTGCTCTGAAAATAACGCCGTTGAATTGTTCTCTGGTCAACGCAAGTTCAGCGCAAATTTGATCTTTATCTTCTTCGGCTATGTAATAGCGGAAGAGCAATTCCCGGTCGCGCTTGATCTTCAGTTCCTTGAGAACCTGACGCACCATTTCGGCTTTCTCTTTGCGCCAGAGCTGCTCGAACTGGTCCGGCGCAGAGTCAGAAAGCTGCATAGTGACTGCAACATCTGATTGTTTCGTCGGCTGTCTCGGATTGCGAACGTGCTCAATCGCAAGATTCCTGGCAATTGCACAGATGAACCCGGAGAGCCTTTCCGGTTCGCGCACATCGCCACGCCTGATCTTTTCCAGAGTTTTCTTGAAAGTCTCCTGAAAAATGTCGTCGCGGGAGGAATGGCTTTGAACGATTCGCGCGATGATAATGGAAACGGCAACTTTGTAACGCTGAACCAACTCTTCTCCAGCGGACTCAGCCCCGGCCATGATACGCCGAACCAAGTCGGTCAATTCCGTTTCGTTCCCCGCCCTGGACACACCTGATACCCGCCTTTTCAATTAACCTGCAAACCCGGAAGAGCTTACCAAAACAGATCGCTTCTACGGGTTCCCGATGAGGACAAAGGCCCCCCAGTAATACGGGTGTCGCATTTCTGAGCGGCTCTCAATCATTCGGAGTTTCGCTTCGCGCAGGGCTGCCGCGCTACTATTGTTATCTACCAGACTGTGATAGAAATGCTTCATCATCTGCGCTGTTGAAATATCACTTACATTCCAGAGACTTACAACAACTGATCGCGCGCCCGCACATAGAAATGCACGGCTTAACCCTATAATGCCCTCCCCCGATAACAGTTGCCCATGCCCGGTCTGACAGGCGCTCAGAACAACAAGCTCACAGTCCAGATCCAATTCTGAAATCTCGCTCACTTCAAGCAAGCCATCTTCATCAGGGTCATCATCCAGCGTAAGCACCACCGCCGAGCGCGATGGAGATGCCTCGTCAACCAGACTATGTGTCGCAAAATGCAAGCGCCGATAGCGCCGCAAAGACGTTTGCTTTACTCTCTCCTCCACGCTGTCTTTGCTTAGATAGACGTGTTGCCGATCAGCCGGAAAAAGGCTTGCAATATATTCAACTTCATCGCGTGTTCTTGGCAGCGGGGCCAGTTGAAAGCCGCGCAGGAATTGTCTTTGCCGGGCAATGGGAAGATGTTTGTTCCCGGCTCGCCTCTGAACGGATTTTTTCGATTCCGGCCCAAAGAGGGGATCAGCAAAAGCGAGCAACTCCATTTTGTCTGCTGTTGCAGTTTTGTTCTTTGCATTAGACGATATTCCCAACACGCTTGCCGAAGGCAGATATCTCATCTCATGGTCTTCTATCAGATAGCGCCCGTCCTGAATCAATGTCTCAAAGGGAAGATAATGCAATATTCCGTCAGGCACGATTATCAGCTTTTGTCCCGGCGAGATGTGCTTTGACAGCTGGCCAAACAAGATAGAAAAAAGTCGTTTTGCGTGCTCTCGCATCTGCTCCAAATCCCGTTCGAGGTGAATATTGTCTGGAGGGACGTTTACAATTTCGATGTACTGCCGGATCGCCTTTTCAATTTCCCGGCGACAGGGAAGTATCTCCAGCGAAACCTCGTTCGGGGTGATGAGCCAGGCGAAAGAGCGCTCCTCGCCCATAAAAAACTCCAAAAGTATTTCATTCTCCTGAAGCGTTTTCTCTTGCAACTGCCTGATTTTGGCTGGCGGCGACCAGATTACGCGATCCCTGGATTGCTCCATCTCCGCCTGTAATCGCGCCTCGTCCATACGAAATTCCGCTTCGCTCAGCTCCCTTTTCGTCTTCGCCTGTTTTTCCGCGCTGAGGCCGAAAGATAGCAATTGAGTACGCAGGCGAGCGATGGTTTTCGCTGACTCGCGAATCTTTCCATCAGGGTCGGCTCTTTTCGGCAAATCGGCCCTGCGTCGCGCTTCGATGATGCCCATCGTCGCGCGAGCCTTGGCCTGCTCGGCCAGATTATAAGCCTGCTCGAACTGTCCCTGTTCTATTAAGAGGTCTACAAACTCACGATAGGGGGCTTGCAGTTCTTCCCGGAAACGGACCGCGCTGTTTTCTGTCGAGATGTAGACCAGCCACCAGAGTCCTTCAAGGTCCGTTATGGCGCGTCTAAAAGATTTCATTGCTGATTCAGATTGTCCCATTGCTCGTTGCGCGCGCGCCTGACTGAACCACGCACCCCATCGCAACTCTCTCACTCTCAACAGATCGGCGTTAGTCACAATGCGTTGCGCCTGTTTTTCCGCCAGATCCACAGCCTGCATGGCTTGCGATAGCGCCAGTTGCTTCTCGCCGGATGACAGGCAGAGCCTGGAAATGAGACATAGAATTCTGGTCGCCCCTGCATCGTTCTCTTTCCTGATATGGATGGCTAATGCCTGTTCAAAAGCCGCTCGCGCCGACTTGATCTGCCCTTGTTCCTGATTGATCTGACCAGCCAGTCGCAGCAAAGCCGCTTCGGCGAGTTCGTTCTTTAGAAAGCGATTTAGCTGTTGCGCCTGTTTAATATAGCTGACTGCTTTTTCCGTCTCCTTTTGTTGCCAATAATATTCAGCCAGTCCGGTCAACGTCACGATTTGCACAGACGGCTGCTTCACCGTTTGCTCTTGTTTTAAGGCTCGCAAAAAATATTGTAATGATAGATCGCTCCTATACAGATCGGCGTATATTTGACCGATGGCATTGTACGCAACTACTTTCAACTGATCCGGCAAAGCAGGCGCTTCCAGCGCGAGCTTGTAATAATACAGGGAATCCTGATACCTCATGGCCTGCTTGTAACAATCGCCCATCTGAAGAGCTGCCTGCGCAGCTTTTTCCGGCTCCTGCCTTGCCGTCCAAAGGCTCATTGCCTCAAAAAAGCGAAGTCGAACAGTCTCCCGATCTTTGGTCGCAGAATCGGTCAAGGCTTCCTGTAGAATTGTTTCTGGCGGCTTCGCAGCTTCAGAAGATTGAGGACTGCTGCTCCCGGAGTCGCCATCTCGCCCGGAAACGACATGGCCGGAAGCTATCAGCAGCAGGACGCTGAGTGTAATGACGGCAATCGGGATTGAAACAGTTTTACGCAACAGCTTTTTATAACCTTTAAAACGGTTTGTGATTATAGCACCGAGGCAAACCGACTGAGAATGCATATGACCGGTTTTCTGCAAAGCGCAAAACATGATTGAGAGGTCGCGCCCTTCGGGTGGCAGATTCACCCGAAGGGCGCGTCGGCTTAGAAAGCGATATTTTTGGATATCGCCTCGCGTGTGAAATAATTGTCAGAGAACGAAAGATTGAGCCGGATTTTCTTGAAAATCAACTCATAGCTCAGTTGATTTTTGACGTAGACTCTCTGGGTAAACGGGAGCAGTATTTTATTAACTACATCGTAATCCCAAAATTCTATCCTCTTAGTGCCTATCTCCACGCACTGTATTACGTGTCGAGAGTTCACATACAAGATAAAACTGGCAGCAGGTGTTGTTACTTTGATCTTGTCGTCCCCGTGTGCTGTGCGCTTCAAATAAATCAACTCTGCCACAGGGTCTGCGAGTTGGTTAAGAAAAGGCAGCAGCCCGAAGCTTCTGATTCCATAACCGACGCTGGCCAGTTCGGAAGGGCTCATTTGACTTACGCCTTCTTCGGTCCTGCCCTTCTCGATCACTAACTGATAGGCCGTTCGGCCATCAAACGTGTGGTGTTCTTTTCTGATTCCCTGCGGAAATTCCCTATAACGCTTAAAGGCGTTTCCTTTGACGGAAACCTGCATCTTCTGCTCCAGGGACGAAGGCATCTCATTGCCGGGGTTGGAGACTGAAGTCAGTTTCACGACTTTGGCATAGTAGGTTGCTATCGCTTTCGTGCGCCGCCAGGCGTTGTGAGCTTGCAGTATATCGCGAGCCGTCACGATAGGAGCGGGCTGATCTGTTTTCATTGGAGTAGCGGGTTGGTTCTCCTTCTCAGGAGCGATGGGTTGGTTCACTTTTACAGGAACAGTCGGTCGATCCGCCTTCCTGAGACAGATCAAAATAAAGCCCAGTCCGATGACTGCAATGACAATCGATATGCAGAATTCTCTCTTCATGTTTTCTCCTTTGAAATTGTGCAAATGAAGAGCCTGGCAGACAGTCCTCGACTATGAGGATTGTCCGCACAGGCTCCTGAAGTTATTGGGTGTTAGCCCTGTCGCCCGGTCCGGGGCTATAAAGTTGAGGTACTGAAAATGGGCGAGCGATCTACCGATTTAGTTGTTAATGGTTAGCTACATGCAGTCTTCGCTACATTTATCGTATTGCACCTGGCATCGCAACTCTAATGAGGGGTTGCCGTTCGCAAATTGAAGACATGAAGCAAGTTCCTGTTGACAGGTGTCGAAACAGTCCTGCGCTAAAGTTACCGCTTCGCTTGTTACGATAAGCGCGATCAGCAACATCACTACGCGCAAGGAAGCTTTATATCGTCGGAGGCCAGATTTGGAGGGAGGGCAGCCGCCCTCTTCCAGTAAAGATTGTTTCACGTTCATTGAAGTACTCCTATCCTGTGGTAATCTCGAAGCCGGTAAAATCCGGCCTCGATTACCTGTCGGCAAGATTTGGAGAAACAGGTTCAAAGGCGTGAATTTTTTTTGACCCTACAGAAAAATGGCTGGAACGCCTTGCTTCATAAGATTTAATCAGGGCTCAGTTCGCGCGGTCCGGTGAAAGAAACGTTAAAAAACTTGACTTGAGTGATATGCTTGGGATTCTTAGACCACTTCTGTACTGTATGATACTGATCTCAGCTAATTCGGGCACGGGCAGGCGCATTCTCAACGAGCGCTTGACCCGCAGGATCATCAGGTAATTCACAGAGCTTTGCGGAAGGAAAGCTTGAAACATGACAGACGATGAAAATGGGTTGTGGCAACGATACGGCCAAGGCGACGAAACAGCCCGTAAAGAATTGATCTCGTACTACCTGCCTTTGGTAAAGCTTTTAGCCGGAAGATTATTCAGAATACTATATTGGGCAGAACGGGAGGATTTAATGCAGGAGGGAGTTATCGGGCTTATACACGCCGTCAGATCATTCCGCCCGGAAAGCGGCAATGAGTTTATACCATATGCACGGAAGTTTATTCGTGGAGCGATTTTGAGGAATCCCGAAGTTGCTCGCGACCTGACCCGCCGTCAGCATGAAATTTATCGCAAAGCCAACAAGACGTATGAACTGCTCAGAGAGAAGTTGATGCGCGAGCCGACGATGGAAGAAATCGTTGAAGAATCCGGATTAACTCCGGATCAGATAATAAACTCCTTTGACGCGATAAACATCGCCTTTGCTCAGGAGTTAGCTTTTGAGAATCTCGGCGTAACCGACAGCAGAAAGACGGCAGAGCTTTCTGACAAACAAATATTGATTCGGGAGATTTTTGATCGATTAAACGAAAAAGAACATTTGATCTTTACGGAGCACTACACATCTGGCCTTACGGATCGGGAAATTGCAGAAAAATATGATATGAACGAATATACTGTTATAACGATTCGCAAGCGTGCGATAAAAAAGATCCGTGCGTTGCTTGAATAACAAAAGGAAACGACCGCCATGACGTTTGAAGATATTATAAAGGAATACAGAGACGCGAAAGCTCGGCACCTGACGGAAGAGGAGTTGGACGCGTATTACTATGACAAGCTCAATGTAATCATTCGTGCACGGGCTGATGCGCATCTGAAGGACTGCCTTAAATGCAAAAAACAACTCGAAGATATGATTGAAGAAAGCGCCGTATTGACTGATCGAGAGCGTACGGCGAAGGATCAGGCAATCATTGACTGGGCAATGCAACAGACAGGATTTCAACAGGAGACTGCCGACACCAAGCCTGAGAAACCCGTCACAGGCATCCCTTTGCCGGAGCGATTGGTTGAATATTTGCGACAGGTGGTCGCCGACTGGCGGGCGTATTTCAAGCAACTTGAAGCTATACGGGGAGCGCATGATACGGGGGATGAAGTCTGGAAATGGCAAAGCGAAGACGGTGCGTTGAAGGTTCGCG
This sequence comes from Blastocatellia bacterium, assembly GCA_963804815.1. GTDB lineage: Bacteria > Acidobacteriota > Blastocatellia > UBA7656 > UBA7656 > DATEKX01. The sequence goes on from CAWDRU010000002.1 coordinate 2,947,174, forward strand.
CTGTTCTGGGAGCGGATAACGCCCTGACGATTCAATTCGTTTCAAACGAACTGGTCTGGGAGGGAGTGCAGTTAATAGTTCGTCTTGGCCCGATTGAGCACGAAGCCACATGGAAACGCCTTTCCGAAGCAGAGGCAGAGGTTTACGCTGAAATCAGAGTGCCTCGCCATGACCTCCCGCAGAAGCCGAGCGACATATCAATCAAAATCGGCTGAGGGCGGAAAGACAGTGTTGAGTCACAGGATGATCTCAGGTGCAAAGTGACTTCGCGTGGTTAATTAAGAGGCTGTGCATCTGAAATCGCCCTGAGCCTACGGGTTCGAGCAATCCATGACCTACCAGCTTACGCACAATCGGTTTGGGATCATCTATTTCCCAAACAGCTTTCATAGCCGACAGATCAAATGTGGCAGGTCTGGGAGGGAATACGCCGAGGAACGCAAAACAATAACGTGTGAATTCATCCAGCTTATCCGTACTCCTCGCCAGCAGAGCGCTCACCGAAGGAATTATCTTTCCTTCGATTCGATCATTGGGCGCTAGTTCCTGAAGCAGTTTCGTGCCTTCGCGAATCTCGCAAATCAAATCGGAGACGCCCCAGCCCATTTTGGATTCGCTTCTCAGCAACTTCCCGGCTACGTGCAACGCCAGCGGTAAACATTCAAGTTCGCAAACAAGCTCGCGACATTCTTCCTGATGTTGCTCGACGACGGAGGGCGCGAGAACTCGCAGCAACTTCAGAGCATTCTCCTCTGTAAGAACAGGCAGGACGTAGATGCTTTTATCATCGAGCGTCAGGGTTTCGGCGACCTGAGTCATTCGCGTTGTAACGAGAAGCGAACATTGCTCGCCTAAGGCTTCGGCGAAAGGAAGAATGTGACCTGTCTCCCAGACATCATCCACGATCAACAGCATCCGTCGGTGACGCAGCAGGGCAGCTAATTGCGCGGTGGCATCTTTAAGAGTAGGGGTGCGAAAAATATCATCCGTGCCGAGTTCCCTCCCCCATCGAGCAATTTCTGAAAGCAAATCGGGTTGCTTTTCGAGCGAAGTCCAGAGAACTCCCTGAGGAAAGGCTTTTGCAATTTCCGGATCGCGCCCAATCATCGCAACCAGCGTTGTTTTCCCCACGCCCGGCCACCCTCTCACAATCGTGGTATTCCTGTTGGCGACAGAAGTTTTCGGATTGCTGAGAAGTCCTTTGACATCTTCCAGCGCGCCCTCGCGACCGATGAAGACAAAATGAGGGAGAGGCGGCGCTATTCCCGGCGGAGCCGGAAAAAGCTTTTCCTTTGCCTGTTGGTAGATAGAAGGGCTGAGTCCGATGTGCATCTGTTGGTCAGAAACCACAACACGGAAAGGTTGCTTTCCACTTCCCTCTGTAACCGATTCGCTTTCTATCTCGTCAAGGATAACAGTACCCTTGACCACCTCACGTTGAATTGTAAGCCGATCAACTTCATTCGCCATTCCTTCCAGCAATCGCCGGAAAACATGTTGAAGTTCTTCGCCGGGTTTGCTTTGAATAAAAAATGGCTCTGAGTCGTTTACATTTTCCCCATACAGGAGGACGGGCACCTCGGCCCCCGTAAGACCCAGAATATTCAAATGTTCTCTAGCTGTCGCAAACGCCTCTTTCACTGATCGCCCAAAAGCAAGCGTTCGGTAGAAAGCACCTGCAAAGGCTATCGCTGATTCCCTTTCCATAACACCATCCATTCCGATGGCATAATCAAATATGGCTCTGGCCGCTTCAGCGTAAGTCTTCGAGTAACAAACATGAAAGACAGCGAGCCGGATATTATCCTTGATCGCTCCCAGAATTCCTGTTAACTCAGAGTCTCCGATAGGTCTTCTTTGTCCGAAATCATCTTCAAGGATGATCTCTCCCGAAGGTCTTCCATGCCCGCTGAAGTGCACTATATGAGGCTTATACCTGAGCAGAAGCGTCGGCAGTTCCGATACTTTGGTTGTGGCTCTCGATACAAACTCAAATGAATTGTGAAAGGGAGCAACCTGAATCTTCTCATCAATCTCGCGCAACTCTTCGTCCAGGCGCACGTAAGCCATCTCTAAATTGTTTGTTGCCAGCAGCAGCACTGTTATTTGGTCAGTCATAAGAGTGATTACCATTCCGTGTTAATGTTATGGGAATATTTCGGCAACGCTGCGATCCGCCGTTCATAATTTGAATCACGTGGTCTGGTCCGACCATGATCTTTTCTCACTTCAAAGTTTGCTCATGCGAGCGCCGCATTTATATTATGACAAACCTCTTGCGATGTCGCGTTAAATACAGATTGCTTACGATGCGGGCAGTGCCTGCAATTCGGCCAGCCACTCGCGAACTTCTGTCATATCCGGAGCATCTAAGCGTTCAAATATACGAAGCGCTGTTTCAGCATTTGTAATGGCTTCAGCCCGGTCGCCAAATTTCCCAAGCGCCATACTCTTATTGGCAAGCGCAGCAGCTTCACCGAAGTCATTCCCAACCTCGCGAGCCATAGCAATACACGTATCATAGTATTCGATTGATTGCCGGAACTCTCCGCAATGATAGCAGGCGAGCGCCAGATAACTGATAACGATTCCTTCCCGGTGACGATTTCCGATCTCTCGACTAATGACCAACGCTTCCTCAAGAGTCTCCATTACACGGGGCCAGTCGCCCAGAAGCAGGTAAGCATTACCCAGATTAATCAAAGCTTCTCCTTCGCCGCTGCGGTCAGCGACCTCTTTTGCGAGGGAGAGGCTCTTTTCGCAAAACGCAATCGCCCTTTGGAATTCATTCTTTTTTATGTAAGCCAAACTCAGTAGTCCGTATTCGCGACCTTGTCCTCTACGATTTCCAATCTCCTCATCTATTTTCAGAGCCTTCTCGCATAGCGTGATTGCTCGATCAACATCATCCAGCATGAGCCATGCATTGCTGAGATTGTAGAGAGCTTCGCCTTCGCCAAAGCGGTCTTCCAGTTTTGTCGCAAGCGCAAGGTGTAGCTCATGACATTCGATAGCAGATCGTGTCTCCTTAAGATCCGCATAAATGTTGCCGAGGTTTCTCAAGGCGTAAGATTCGCTACGCCTGTCGTTCAACGCACGGGCTATTGCCAGGGCGTCTTTCTGCAACTTGATTGCGCGACGCACCTCACCTCTGGCGGCATAGGCAATACCCAGGTTGCCAAGCAAGGCTCCTTCACTATGGCGGTCTCCTGTTTTTCTGGAAATGGTTAAGGATTTTTTGTAAAACTCAATCGCGGTGTTCAATTCCCCCAGGTCTGCATAGACGTTACCCAGATTTCCGAACGCATCTTTCCGGCTGCGCTTTCGCTTCATATCACTGGAGATTTGCATGCTCTGCTCGAAACATTCGCGCGCGCGCCGAGGATTGCCCTGATCGGCATAGATCAACCCCAGATTACTGAGCGCGACGGCTTCACCCATTTTGTTATTACTATGCTGAGATAAATCAAAAGACTCCTGAGTAAGTCTGAGAGCTTTATCAAATTCCCCTAATGCCGCATGGGCAAGCCCAAGCAAACCGATACTACTTGCCTTTGCCGGGTTATCGTTCAAGCGACTGGCCGCGCTCACAGCGGCCTCTAACCATTCAACCTGTTCGCGAGGATGCTGGCGCAGACGAATCAGATTAGCGCCCGATTGAGCGAAGGTACTGTAGAGACGTGCGGCCTCTTCATCCTTTTCATCTTTCAGATGCGACACCGCTCGACTCCAGGCAAGCCTGATATTGGTCCATTCCTTATCAAAGAGTTCCAACGCCTCGATAGAAGAATGCCCTCCTTTCAAATACATTCTATTTATTGAACGTAGGCTCTCCTTGTAATGAGCAGCGTAGCGCAGACTCGCATCCCGCAAAGGAGCAGACATAGCGGCTGAGGATACTTCGTTGTCCCACTTGACGAGTTGTTGTCGCACAGTAGCGGCTTCGGAGTTTTCTAATCGCTCGAAAATAGAGAGGGCAGCTTTGGCAGCGATAATTCCTTTCATTCGCTGTCCGAGTTTGTTGAGTGTCTTCGCTTTATAAAACAGCACATAAGCTTCCGCGTACTGGTCGCCTATCCGTAATGCAATTGCTAAATGCTGATCGAAATATTTGATCGCGTTTGTCAAATCATCTATTGCGTAAAGTAAAATTCCGAAGTTGCCCAGCGCTCGCCCTTCCGCATAAAGATTCCTGATCCTGCGAGCCAGTGCAAGCTGACGCTTATAACACTTCACCGCCCGGTCTATATCATGCAATATAAAGTAGGTGTTGGCGAGATTACCCACAGCAAACTCTTCCCCACTATGATCCTTCATCTGGCGGTAAATCCTCACCTGGGATTCATAAATTTCAGCTACCTGCTGGATGTCGCCCATAGCGTCGTAAGCCCTTGCGATAACAGTCAAATTATATGCTTCGGCAAGCGGGCGATCTCCCTTCCGGTTTATAGCCAGTGCCTGTCCGATCAACTCGCTTGCGCGCTGCATTTCACTCGATGCTGCATAGCATCGGGCTAAATTTCCAAGCGCATTGCTCTCGCCATACAGGTCTCCATCTTCCCGGCTGACTTTCAGACGCAGGTCAAAGAATTCCATTGCCATCGGTATGTCACCAAGCGAGTAATAATTAATTCCCAATTCATGCAACACACGAGATTCCGTGCGACGATCCTGAAGCTTGCGGACGATGCTCAGTTGCCGGGTCTGGAAATTAATGGCGAGCCTTGCCTCACCCATATCAGCGTATGACAGTCCAAGATTTCCCAGCACGGCAGCTTCATCACGAAGATCACCAATCTCCTGATTGATAACGAGGCTCTCGTTGTAGAACTCGATGGAGCGCCGCGCCTCTCCCAAAACCGCGTAACAATTGCCCAGACTGTTTAGCGAATCTCTTTCACCTTTTCTGTCGCCGGACTCTCGATAAATAGATAAGGATTGCTTAAAGAAGTTTTCTGAGCGTTGGTTTTGATTCAATTTCGTGTAAGCAGTGCCCAGGTTGAATAGAACGCGGGCGGCTTTTTTTCGATCCTTCAGTTTTCGCAGGATGGACACGGCTTGCCTGTAAAATTTGATAGCGATCTTGACCTGACCCATATCCGCGTACGCCAAACCGATGTTGTTAAGATGCTTTGCCTGAGAGTCTGATCTTTCAGGTTTTCGAGAGGCAGTTAGTGCGGTCTCTGCGCGGCGTATTCGATCCTGAGGATGCAGGCGCAGGGCTAGTATATGAATAGGATAATCACTGCACGCCGAGATTTCTGCGCTCTCATCAGCATGGCTCTCACACCATGCCTCGGCCAATTTTATATTACTCCATTCTCTGTCGAGCAACTCAACTGCCTGACCTGGATTATTATCGTCCTGCAAATATAGTTTCTCGCATCGACATAGGACATCCATGTAGAATCTGCCGTGACGAAGTCGTGCCTTTTCTAATATTCCCATAGATGAGGTTTGCAACTTTCCGACCTGCCAACCGGAATTGGTTATAGTGACGTGACTATGTGTTCGCCGACGTTTTGTGATGCTAAGTCCAAAATTAGTTGCGCCCTGTCTTCTGCTGACACAAGCGGCAGCTCAACCAGAGAGTAGCCTGAGGATTCATACGAGAGCATCATCGCATCAAATGTGGCTACAGCCTCTTGAAAAGCTTGCTTTCGTTCGGAGTCATTCAAGTATATTTCCTTCCATGGTGGCGCAATGAATGATTGCACTGGCCATGCGAGAACAACGCCGCCGGGTTAGCTCACGGTATAGTCAACGATCATATAACACTCTACGATGTCGGATTCGATCAGGTCATCGAAGCTTCCCGCGCCTTTCTTCATGCGCAATTTCCAGCCCTGAGTTTCATTGAACAGGATATTAAGACCGGCTTTTTGTCCGACGTGGAAAGCGTCCGGGTCTGTCGTCGCGGCTAAGGCGATCTCGTCATCTCTGGCGCTCCCGATGGGTGGGTCGAGTACGGCGACCAGATTCTCTTTCGTGCGCGTTCGCGCCATGAGCGTGATGGCCTTAATCGACACATTGGCGTTCTGCGCGAAGAACGGGAAGTGATGTTTCCTGATCTTCAGATGCAACGTCTTTCCTGCGCCTGCCGCCGGGTGGAAGAAGGCGTACCACTCGGTGGCAAACTCATGCGGCAGATCAAAGAAGCGCTGTAGCAGTCGGCGCGTGCCATCAGCGATCACGGCTTTGAGGTGTTCGATGGCCTGAGCCTTGAAATTGCCAGCGTCCTCGCGCGCCGTGTATTTCATGTGAATGATGACATCCGAGATGGTTTCATAGGGGAACTGACGCAGCTTCCTGTCCTGTGTCAGCTCGATCTGCCAGCGGCTGACCGCGCCCGCGCCTTCAAACGGCAGGTAACGTTCATCGCGGAAGTTCAATTCAAACATCCCGCTGTCGTTCTGGCCGGAACTGGTGGCGATGGACTGCACGCGAACATGGCTTTCGCGGAAACGGTTGTCATCAACCGGTACGCCGTTGTCGCTGTTGTGCTCATAGGGCGTGCTCGGCACGCTGGTCACGCGTACCATGTTGCGCAACAATCGCAGCGTACAATTGACCGTCGTGTACGGCCCCGCCACACAGGGGATGGAGATGCTGACCGATTTGATCCGGCGGAAATAGTGGCCCGCGTAATCTAAATCGAATAACTCTTCCGGCAAATCAACCATGCAGATGCCTGTGTCTTTCAGGGTCACGAGCGAGCGCGGGTTGAGCAGTGCTAAAGAGATGTGCCTGATGCATTCAAACTCGCGGCGGTTTTGATCCAGATAGGCGCTCTCCAGTCGCCGCAGGGCGAGTTGCAACCGCTCGCCGGATTGCAGGCCGCTCTTTAAGCTGTCCCAGTAACCGAACTGAATGTAAGAACTGTCTTCGACACCGATCTCATAGCGGTAACATTGTTCGGCCCGCCGGGCCAGATCGTAGGCGAGTTGGTAAGCGCGAAAGTATGTCTGCGAGACCTCCCCGACCATCCACTGATACAACTCTTCATTCGTGTACTTGCGGTGCATGAAATCATCGACGGCGCGGGCGTGGGCGATTTGCAGGTCGTGGTTAGCAAGCTCCCTCTGCGCGATGGCGATGCGCACCTGGGCGGCGGCTATCTGCGCATCGATCTGTATGACTTCCGCAATGGCGAGATTGAGTTGGTGCTGCCACTCCTGCGCGCGACGTTCATAACCGGCCATGGTGGTAAAAAGCGCCGCCCCTTTGTCCAATGCCTTCGTCGTCGCTTCGAGCGCCTTGACGGCAAACTCTGCCATACCGCTGGCTTCGTCTCCGCCCATCTCTGCCGTTGCGGTCGGCGAGCCGCCCACTCCGGTCGCGCCCATCACGAACTGGGCGATGAGCAGGGCGAGTCCTGCCAGTACATAGCCGCTGGCGATGGCCGTATCGATGGCTGTCGATGCCAGTGACATATCTAACGCCGTTTTTTCGGGGTCAATCAACCCGCCACTCACCAGATTCTGATAGTAATTGCGCCGCATGATGGCCATTCCCTGATTAAGCTGCAAACCCGACAGCGTAAAATTGGCCTCTTCGATTTGCTTCGCTTTGACTTCGCGGATGGCTTCAAGGAGTGCGGTTTCATGGCGCTGACGCAGGCGCGCAAACGCCTCGGCATCGCGCTTTTCAAGCGCCGCGAGGAGCGCGCTGCCCAGCGCCTTGACATCACCCGTGAACTCGTTGGCTTTCTGCACCATCGTTGTGAACCGGTAGTAAGGCAGCGGCGCATCCAGGTCGCTGATGGCGGTGGCGATGTCTATTCCGGCGGCGGCGGCCTTGACCAGCAGTCCGGGATCGATGGGCGGGGCAAAGAGCGGAAGCTGCCGGGCGACGCCTTCAATGTTGAGGCAGTGCCGAATCTTGTATAAACGGTCGGCCACCTCGTCCCAGTATTTGAGCAACTGGTCGTTTTGCGGAATGCAGAAGAAGAGGAGACTGGGAACCGGCTCAAGACTGTGCCCGCTGCCGTCATCAACCGGCATCACGGGGATCAGGTTTTCAAATTCGACGAGGGCATTCGAGAAGGCGTCGAGTCGGTCTTCCAGTTCATTGAAGGTGGCAGACGGCGGCTTGGCCGGAGGCGGCACATGGCGCGGGCGCGGCCCCAGTATCTCGGCGGCGAGGATGTAGAGTTGCGCGGCGGTGTTGACCGATTCCATAGTGTCGAGCCGGAACTGTTGATCGCCCCAGGCAATCAGGTTGTCGATGTATTTCATCACGGTCATCTTTTGATAAGCGACGGTGCGAAATTGTGCGATCAGGTGAGGATCAAACGGATTCGTGCGCCAGTCTTTCACCTGCCGCGCCAGTTCTTGCAGGAGGTCGGGAGGGGTCGGATTCTTCGGATCGTCGGCCAGCAGCTTCAACAGGTTTTCGATTCGATCCTGCAAATAATCAGAGAACTGGCGAAGGTAAAACGGCTTGGTGATCCAATATTTCTGCGGGGCCGAAGCCTGCTTGCCGGTGATCGGGTCGCGGTCGTGCGCGCCGGTCGGGTCAAAGATGAAATGGAACCAGCGCATCGCTTCCTCGAATTGCTGATTTTCCGACAGGCGCGAGGCGATCATCAGCGGCGCGTGAAAAAACAGCTCCCAGTTATAACTCGAATAGCTCCCATCCGGCGCGAAATCGACGGCTTCGCGCGGATACTTCGGGGTCGGATCGCCCGGTTGCGGAGCACCCGCATCGACAACCGTGGTTGGCCCGTATTCATCCTTGAACTTCCAATTCTTCTCGGTGAACTGCGTCGCGCGCGCCATAAGCCCGGCGACGCCCTGCGTATTAAGTTTTTTGGCGAACAGACAGGTCAGCGGATGATAGAAGATGGTGAACCATAGTTTCACATCGTACTCGGCAGCCATGTAAGCCGCTACCTTGTCGCGCAGTTCGACGATCCTGCCTGCGAGGAGCAGGTCAACGAGTTCTCGCACCATCGCCGATACGTCCTGATAAAACAGCACCTTCCTGTCGCGCGCCGACACGGCTTCGGGGCGCACGAAGAAGGTGCGCTTTTGATCGGCGTAGAACCAGCTATAAAAAGTGCCGAGCGTGAATATCGTGTTCTGCTGCCCGCCTGAGATGATCTGCTCCCAGATCGGATACATCCGATCAAGGTAAGACATGTAATGGGGAAATGATATTTTGAATGAGCCCGGCGTCAGAGCCAATATGTCATCCTTCAGGATGAGGCTGTTCCACGGCGTGAGCGGGTCGCCCGCCTGCCCTTCGATGTTCTTCATCGAAATCAACTGGTCGCGGAAAAAGGAGGTGATGTACGGGTCTATTCGCATGCCCTGAAAGCGTTCCTCGACAGGCTCCGGATAACCACGGCAGCCAGCCAGTTGCCACAACTCCGGCGGGGCGTCGTAACGTAAGACAGGGCTATAGATCAGCAACAAAAACGGAATCGTTTCATCAAGCCAGGTGAAATCAAACGGCAGGATCGTGCAGCGGCCTGCCTCGACGTTGCCGGTGTAGGGAAGTGATTTGACCGCCTGCGCTGAAACCTTTTTCGGCGTCCACCGTTTGTTGCGCTGCTCGGAAATCGCCAGATGCATGTTCAGTTGTTTCAGCGGCTGGTTGATTCTATAGGTCGCGCCCGGCGACGGCACGGTCATCTCGGAGGCCACCGCCCCGGTTTCGTTCGGCACTTCGCGGAACTCTGGCCAGATCAGGTAAAGCCGCTCGTCGTGGACGACGGGAACCACAAAGTCGCTCTTGATGTCACAATCAACCCTGACCCACGGCGTCCAACGCCTGTCATCAACAAACTGGCGGTAATAGTGTATGTGAGGGTCGGCTCCGGGCGTGCGCGCAAAGACGTGCAGCGTGTGGGTGCTTTCCTGATAATAGGTGCCGGTAATCTCTAACTGCGCCACCTCGTCCAAACGCTCGACGTAGTGCAGGAAGGCTGTCTCCACGTTGTCAGGATTCAGTTCGTTCTGCCCCAGTTCGTCTTCGAGATTCCTGAATATCTCTGACTTGTCGCGGCGCAATTCCGGCTCGGCATAATTTTCCGGGTAAGCGAAGACGCGGCGGTTGGCTTCCCATACGCGATACTGCTGCATCCATTTCCACTGATTCCACGCATCATCCTCTTCGGCGCTGACGCGGACTTTCGGTTCCAGTCCCATGAAGCAGCGCTGCACGAAAAGTTGCACGGCAGCCGACGCCTGCACGACGCGCGAGGTCAGTTGACACGAACTCATCTCGACATCGATGAGGTTATAGCCATACAGGTCGTTGGCGTTCTCCCATTTACCGGTCGGGGCATCGTCGGGTCGCTTCTGCGCCAGCAGGTAAGCCACAAGGCTGTCGCGTTTGCGCTCGCGCAAGGCGTCCTGAAGGCTCTTGCTGATGTCCAGCCATGCTTTCTCATCGTACTTCGAGCGCAGCATTTGTTTGAGCGCCGCCGCTTCAGCCGAACTGAGATCCGACTTCGCCAGCCCCGCTACGCGCTTTGCCGATGCGTTCAAATTTTGCACGGTCAGGACGGCTTTTTTCAGGCGCTGCCACGCGTCTATCTGCCGGTAGGCGACGGGAAAGGTCACAGCCAGTCCATCAGCCGCTGTGAGTTGTTCGATGTCGGCAGCCACCCAGCCAGTCAGCAATTCAACGTCCGCGCCAAACAGCGCATTAGTGTAGGTGTTATCCGCAATCAGGCGGTCAATGATCGCAAGCATCGAGACGGTCTGGTTTGACCTCGCATGATGGAACTGCATGTACTCGACCAGATTGAGAAAAGCTTCGATGGGCGCTATCGCCAGTTTTCCGGCATCAAAGACCACCGGTATGCGCAGGGGGTTGAGAACGCCTGTCCGGGCATTGTTGCGCCTGATCCAGTCGAGATCAAAGTATGTCACCTGTAGCGCGCGCAGGATTATAGAGATTCGGTGCAGCCAGTAGTAACCGTCATACTGCGGCTTATAAGCCGCGTAAGTGATGGCCGAACTCGAATTGATGAATGCCGGATCGAGGTAATATTCGAGCAGCACACGCGCGCCAAATACTCCCTGCGCGGTCAGCAGTTGCTCTGTGATGGCGGGGGTCAATTGCAGGGCGTCGCTCAGTTGCGCGACCGCCGCGTCTTTCCATTGCCTGCGCTTCGAGTAAGCGGCAAGGCGCGTTGCGGCCAGATGAAGAAGCGGCGACGCGAAGACCAGATCAGTCGCCTGTAGCCATACCATTTCAGCCGGAACGCTGGTCGCGTTCGGTAAATCATACAGCGCTTGAATCGCGTTGACGTAGGCAGTGCCCTCCGGCCCGTCCGGCGATAATTGCTCAAACGCTGCCTTCTCATCTCGACTCATGATGCCGAAGAAGGAAAGCTCGTGCCGCTCGCTGTCATACTGAATCCTGTCCGCCAGATGCTTCGGCAATTGCTCGCCGAAGAGTACGCCAACTGGCAACGCCGGTAACGCGGCTCGAAATAACGGCTGGTAGAATCTCGCGAGCAGCCGGGGCATCGAATGAATCTCTCTGATGGCCGCCTGATAATTTGTATTCTTTCTTACTTCTTCAGGCAGTGCGCTGCCAAGCAAGGTATCACGCTCGATGTCCGTCATCACGCCGATGAAGCGGATAGTTTGCCGGGGCTTGTCATAGCCGATTGACAGGGCCTTCGTGATTGAATCGGGGAAGGCAAAATCCTTTGGCATGTTCTGTGCGACGCTCTGCAACTGGATACGGTTGTTGAGCGTGTCAATCAATGCGCCCGCCGACGCCGTGTCCCATCCGAGAGTCTGAAGCTGCGCCGTGATGGCATTGGCCAGCCCTTCAGCGTCTGTCGGGGCGCTCGCCGCATCGCTCGCGGCGGCGATGGCCTGCAAGCCCGCGCGCAGCGTGGTGAGCAGCAATGTGACGTTCTTTTCCGGTTCCGCCGCTTTAGTGTTGAGATTGGCGGTCAACAGATAACTCAAGTCATCGATGGTGAATCCGCTTGATTGCAACCGATCAACCAGACCGATCACCGCCAGCGTCGTGGCCGGGTCGCGGAAGGCGTCCTGCTGCACGATGAATAGCAGGGTCTGCCAATCCGCTGGATTGACGGCAAGCCGTTTCAAAAGCAGCGCGTGACGATAGAGGAACGACAGATTCGACAGGCTCAACTTATTGTCTTTGAGGTAGGCGGGACCGTTGCCGGGGCTGGTGAGCCTGCGCAGTATGGCGAGGTCGGTTTCGCGCGTGCGCGTGGCCGCCAGCACCGACAATAGGTGAGCATCAATCGTTTCCGTCGGCGTGGCGGACTGCACGGCTTCGATGGCGAAGGCGGGATCAAGGGGGTTGGTGAGACGCTTGTTCAGAAACAGGCTTTCATACAGCGACGGCTCAGGCTTGTGAAAAGCTTCAGAGAATTTGCCGGTCGTGTTGAGGTCGGAGAAAAAAGCGCCCAGTTGTTCGACCGTGAGGTCAGAGAAGCGCTCCTTCAACTTCAGGAATGGATACAGCCGCAGCACGAAGTTAGTGTCGAGCGTGCCATTGCCGAGCGCCGTGTGTTGTATGACGAAATCGACTTCCCACATCTTCCAGCCGAGTTTGCGCCAGAGACGAAGAAAGCGGCGGAGGCGATCCAGAAACAGATCGTCAAGCCCCTGCATCTCCTTCTGGCTGGTGTCGCAGGATGAATCGAGGTGCTTGATCTTAACCGTAGAATTGGGATTCACAAAATTCAACGACAGCAAGCGCAGCAAGTCCGTATACTCCAGCCCCGTGCGATCAAGGAACGCATCCACTCTGGTCATGGCGGCGATCACCGTCTGATTGTTTTCCGGCGTCTCGCCCGGTCTGCCCCAGTAAGTGAATTGATTATCCTTGTTGGACTTGAAGATCAAATCCTGTTCAAAGCGGGCGATGCCGATGCTTTCAGCGGCGATGTCAATGGCGGTGGCGCTGGCAGGCGCAGCCGGTCCGCGAAACAATTCCATCAGGTCTGCGCGGCGTATGCTGACCTGTTGCAGATAGGCGCGCACTTCCTCTGTCGCCAGATCGAACGGCAGCGCCAGCGGGCGCTTTGCGTCGCGCAACGCGGCATAGGCCGATTCATTCACATACTCAGGGTTGGCCGCCAGTTCATCCGCGCTGCCGCGCGTCTGCCGCAGCAAAGATACTGCGACTTTAGCAGGCGGCCCCGCCTTGCCTGATGCGCGATAGGTCACATTGGCGTCTCGTATGACCCGCGCGTTCGACTTATCTTTTTTCGTGACCACTGCCGCATCCGAGAGCTTGACGGATGGCGTGGCGTTCGCCAGTGCGGTCCGCGCCTTCGGGCTGTTGGTTATCGGCCCTTCCTTAAAATCCGCATCGATGTTCAGGTCGAGGTCGAACAGTTTCCACGACGCCACGCGGTCTTCCAGCACCTCGCAGACCAGATCTATGTAAGGCAGCGGCGTGTTGCTGTTCTCGCAACTGAGTTCGATGGTGCCGATGTCGGGACGGCGCTCGAAAAGCACTTGTTTGACCGAGACGGTCGGCGCGATTGCTCTCCTTGCCGCGACGTACATCAGGAGGTCGGCCAGGTAAGCCGCCGGGCTGAAGATCGAGCGGCACTGTTCACATTCGCACACATCGGCTTTGCCAAAGAGATTCGCGAGGTTGGGAAAATCTTCGAGCGCGGGCACGAGGTTTGCCAGACTTTGAACGTCGTTGGCATTCAAGGTGGCGCGGAGATCGCCGACGATGGTGACGACTGCTGCATGCGTGTTGGCGGCGCGCTGATACGTATCACGGGCCAGTTGCTCGGTAAATCCGGGTTTGCTGGCGAACTCGTTCACGAATTTGGATTCGCCCATGCGGTAGATGTGCTGGGCCGAGTGCAGGCCGCCGCTCAGCAAAGCGTTGGTGGCATCGAAATTCGCGACCAGCTTGAAGACGCGCTGGGCGGCCTTCAATTCGGTGACGAAGGCTTCTGTGGCGGCAGCCGCCACGAACGTCGTCAGGGGTTTTCCCCGCAGATAGCCATCGATGGAAGTCGAGGCCAGCTCAAAATCCGTGTGCGTGTCGAGAAAGTTGACGATCTGTGCGGGAAATTCAAAAGCCGACTCGTGGCCCGCACTGCTGGCGCGGGTCAGGCCGCCAGCAAATGCGGCGGTCGGATAGGCCAGCGCGGCGCGGCTGGCCAGCAGCGCGGCATAATTGCGCTGCCTGTCGGCCTCCGATTGGCCAGCAACAAATTCCGGCGGCTTCGCGCTGGCTTGATCTATCGCGGCTTGCCATTGCGCTGTAGTCATTCTGGCCAGATCGCGTGCGCGGGCGGGATCGGCGATCTTCAGTTTCAATCCCTTTAAGAGCTTGTCATCGCCGAGCGTGAGATCGTTGAGGATCAGTGAGGTTTCGAGATTGGCGGCCTGACCGGCCAGCACAGGGCTGTTGCGGATGCGCCTGAGCAGGTCGTCGCGCGAACCGCCTGACAGGTAAGCTTCCAGAAAAGCAGCCCGCTGAGGGGCATCGGATATGCTCGCGGCGTCGAGCAGGCTGCGCGCGTTGCTGTGTTCGCCGGTCGCGGCCTCGGTCGTGCTGAGATTTTTATATGTATTCAGCCACTCCTGACGCTGATCCGTTGTGGGCCGGGCGATGATATTGCTGTCACTGGCGCGAATAACCGCTTGTTCGACTACCGACGCGGGCGTGCGCGGGATGGCGTGCCAGACAGCCTCTGCCCGTTGTCTGACATTGAGCTTACTGTCCGGCTTCGGCGTCGCTTCCGAAAGGACATGAGTTCTGAGCGCGGCGAACCAGAATTCGGCGCTCAGGTGTGTGAGCGCAAGCAAATGGTGCGCGAGCGCGAAAGCCATCAGGCGGTCGTGAGGGATGCCTGTCTCGCCTGCGGCAAAGGTAATATCGCGCAGCGCCTCGTTTTCTTCCAGCGTATCGAAGGTTACATGCTGTTCAGCCAACAGAGGGGAAAGCTCGCGGGCGATCAGATCAAACTCGGCCTCGGAACCATATCCGGCAAGCGATATGTCTATGGCAATGTCTCGCGGCGCGTTGTAGCGGATCTCTGTCGTGTGCAGCACAGCCCCGCTCGCCACTGAGGGCAGCGGCGCGTAGACCTCGATGACGAGGTCGGCGCTGCCCGCTTCGGCCTGCGTGAATGCAGACAGGCTATAGCGGATGAGATATTCGCCGTTCGAGTCGGTGATGGTGCGGCCAAGTTCCTGCCGGAACCGCATGTCCTGATCGAAGGCGGTGACCGGCATGCTGCGCGCAGGGCGGCCATCGGGATAGGTCACAACGCCGTGAACAACGAAGGGCTGTTCGCCATCAGCGGCAGCGGCCTGTAGGCCCTGTTCTGCGAACAAACGGTTCATCGCCTCAGCCGTCTTTTCGTCAACCAGAAAGTCTTCGCGTGGCGTAATATTCATACTGCTTTGCCACTCGCGCATTAACCAGAGAGTCGAATCGCCTGCGTGCTGCTCGTCGATCTCGTCGGCATGAACTGTGAGGCCCAGTTCCCGCATGGCGGTGTGCAGATCAGCCACGGCTTTTGATCGATCATTAAGCTTAACGACTTGAATGCGTAATCTCATTGCCGCTCTTTTCCTTCCTTATTTTCTCAACCGTTTGTATCGCTATCGCCCTCGCCCTGGAGGGACGAAGGGAAAGCGGAGTCTGCCTATGCTCAGGTTTTCAGAGGTCAGCATGCTCTGCTCGATCACTGTCTTTACTACATCGATGGGCGGCGGCTCAAAGCCATCAGATGCGAGGTCGCGCCGGGTCATGGGCCACTTGTCTCCCAGTACGCCATGCGTCGTTTCAGGCGCAAATCGACGGCCACCGGGGTGTATTCCACGGTATGCCCCTACATCCTGCGTCGAAAACATGGCGACCTTGCCTGAGGGATGCGTGTGCAGTGTTGAACCGATCTCATTAACCGGATCGGTAATGGCGACACTGGTTCGGCTACCTGTGCGGTTTCTAAGCTTGCCGCCAAGATCGACCTGTAAGATTTCGCGCTTTATTTTCATGCTGCGGCGAAATAGCGCCGCCTCAGCGGGCGTGGCGGGAACGGTTACCTGTCCCTTCACTCTGACGAACTGGGCAGTGAGCGCCCCGCTGCTCTCGTTGAGACGAAGCGGGCCGGAAGAGCTTGTCCCGCCGCCTATATTTAAAGCCAGGCCGAGTCCAAATGAAGCAAACCCTGAAACGACGTGAAAGCCCAGCCTCGCCGTCTCTTTCTCCGTCAGCTTATGCCCGGCCAGATCGGTGCCGGTGATTAACTGTCCGGTTTCTACGCCTAAGCCGAAAGCTCCATAGAGGGCGAAACCCTTTTGCGCAAGGCCCGTAGCATAGGCAATCGGCCCCGGCCCCAATCCTCCTGCAACCAGTGCCGCGCCTATAACCGTGCTGCTGGCGAGGTCTTCCATCAGCCACCAGTTCGGCTGATGCTGTGTCTCGATCCTGTTGAAAGTTGCGCTGACAGTGGCTGAGGCTTTGCCGTGGATTGATTGCTGCTGCGCGCTTGATAGCGTCATCAAAAAAGCTCGCTGCTCTTTATAACTTCCTTTAGCTTCGTACTGCTTTTTGATCGCGGCTGCCTCTTCGGTTGACACCTTTTGCTGCTCAGGCCCGCTCGCATCGGTGCCTTCGAGATCGACTAAAGCAATGGGGTTCTGGTGGACATACGCGTACAGGTTATTTCCGTCGATCAACCCTTCAGGATCGGCACTGGTCCACCGCGCCAGCCACGGCGCGTAGTAGCGCGCCCCGTAATAGTAAAAGCCTGTCTCTTCGTCGCGCTCCTTGCCTGTGTAGCGGTAGCGTTTCGCGGGAACCTCGCGGGTTGAATCCACGGATTGAAAGCTGGTGCTGCCGAAGGGGTAATACTCTTCGTATGAGATGATCTGCGCCCCATCGTCCAGTTCGAGCGCCGCCGTGCCAAGGTGATTCGAGAATTGATAGCGAATCAATTGCGCCGCCGTGCCGTCTGTGCCTGCCACACGGCTATCGATCATCGCCAGTCGGTGCGACACGTCCGAAACATGCAGCGTCTCGCGTCCGAGCTTAAGGGTGCCGCCCTGCGTTCGCGTGAAGACCTCGAACGCGCCGATATACAGGCGTTCTTCGACAAGCCCGCCCAGACGCTCGACGACTTTGCGCGCGCGGATGCCGCCCGCGTCATAGGTGTAATAAGCCGTTCCGCCGCCGCCCAGATCGACGCTGCGCAGATAATCGCTGAAGTCCCAGTTGTAGAGGGCGTGTCCCGGCGGGCCTGTGAGGTTGCCGTGAACGTCATACTCATACTTCTCCGTGACCCCGCTGACCTCAGAGCGGTTCAACTGGTTGTTCGTATCGCTCGGAACAAAATGGCGCGTCCACTGGTTCAGAAACGTGCCCAGTCCGGCGTGATGAACCATGTTGATCAGGTTTCCGGCCTGATCGTAATCGTACTGCTGCCGGTAATTCTGCACCTCCTTGCCGTTGGCCGGGTGCGGCAGGTGCGTGCGGAATTCATCGAACTGGCTGACCGGCGCGTTACCTGCGATCTGCTCGCGGCCAGTGGCGGAGATCAACCGATAAAGCGCATCATAAGTGAAATCGTTATCGGGCAGGATGATTTGATTGTTGAAGAAAATCTTTTGCTGTGCCAGATCGCTAATCAGCGTAATGTTGCCTACCGGATCATAAGTATAATTCAAATCCTGAAGGATGGCTCCGTCCGTGATTCGCGTCGTCTGAATGCGGCGGACGCGAAACGTCTGGTCGTCGTAAGTGAACCGTGTGACTGCGCCGTTGCCGTATTCGATGCGCTGCCGCTGCCCTTTCTGGTCGTGCTCGATCTTATTGATGAACGACTGCGACGCCCCCCCGCGAATCGCTCCGGTGATTTTCGTGAGTAGATTCGCTTCGCTGTATTGCGGCACTATGACGCTGCCATCAGGCGTGGTCGTCGAAATGGGCCGGTTGAGCGCATCGTACTGGCTGGTCGTCGTGAAGGTGTGAGCTTGCAGAGCAACGGCAGCCGGGTCAGACCAATCAACGTCTTTGGTGTAATCGACGGTGAACGTGCGGCTCGTTTCAAGCAGGTTGCCTTTGAAATCGAATCCCGCATTGGCGACGACGCCCGACCCGTCGTGGCTGGTGATAAGCTTGCCGTTCTGGTTCTTCGTCTTATCGCTGCCATACGCCAGTTTTTCATAAACGAGGAGGACGGCGGCTGAGGTCAGCATTTCCCTTTGCGTTGGTCGATGCAGCGCGTCATAAACCGTGTGGAATCGATTGCCTTTTCCGTCCCAGCCATAGAGCGGTTTCGCCCTCGCATCGTTCAGCATCCAGCGCTCGTCGCGATCCATGCTGGTCGCGTGGCCAGCGCGTTTGAGCATGTCGTAGGCCGACACCATCACGTCAAGTCGGCGCGGGTCGCGGATGAAAAGCCGGTTGCCGTCGATGTCGAGCTTGACCAGCGTGGCCAGAAACTCTTCGCTGATCGTATCGGTGACGCGGTCGCGAAACCTGTTATGTTCGAGGGTATAGATCGCGCGCCCCAATGAATCGTAATGCGCAATGACCGGTGTATCATCGTGAATCAGGCTCTTTTTTGCGGCGCGCTCTTCTGCGGCTCCCAGCCTGCCGTCCTTGCGCGCGCGATACCACGCGCTCGCCTGAACGTTGTCGTTGCGGTCATAACTCGATTGCTGCCACACATCAAACAGCACGCGGGAAAACGTGCCGTCTGGAAAATCGGTGCGGATCAGGCGGTCCAGCGGATCATAATAGAGAATCGGCGTGACGCCGGATTCGACCAGTTCTTTGGCGCTCTCATAAGCGTGTGTGACTGAAAAGTACGGCTCGAACTGCATCACAGGGTTTCCCTTGTTATTGACCACAGTGCGCCCGCTGCCCACCCAGCGCCGGTTCGGCGTCGTGTCAACCTCTGTGATTTTGTAAGTGCCGTCAGTGTGCAATTCGATCCGACTGGCCAGCCCCGGCTCGGCCTGAATCTTGTGCATGGCAACCCGACCCAGCCCGTCCGAATATTGGAAGGCGTACTGCAAGGGCGACGCTTTGCCGGAAGCGACCTCTGACTGGTGGTGCGTTTCGCGTGTGATCGAAGCCGCGACGGCGGGCACAATATCCAGACTGTAAACGAACCGCGAGGTCGCGTGCTGTAACAGGGCCGCGCCATTGGCGACCGGGTCGAGCAGGAACGCGACGACCTGTGCAGGCGTCAAATCCGCATCGAAGCCGACGAGGTCGTCAGCTTCGTTCCCCTTGCCGCGCATGGCCGTGCCCGTCACCAGTCCGAACAGGTCGAAGCTGACATCGACGATGTTGTCGTTGATGTCTTTGACCGATTGCGGCTCAGGAAAGCGGAAGTCGAATTTCTCTACGTTGGTCTGATTGCCCAGATCGTCTTCGATTTGATCGATCAACAGATGATAGTCCGAATAGTATCGGACGCGCGTGGTCGAGCCTGACGGATCAATGTAGCGATTCGGCAGATAGAAATGCTGTTCAGGGTTGGTCGGATACTGAAGGATGCCTGAGCCTGCCCACCAGCATCCGTCCGCATCGCTGGCTGGAAAGAGGCCACGCGCTTTGTAATCATCGCCCTTTACATACTTCCCTTCTCTCAGCATAGGCTCGGTCGCCTTGCTGTCGTACAGCGACCTGAGCAACGTCTGTGTGAAGGCGAGCCCGTAATCTTCATAGTGCAACCCCAGTGATCCGAGCGTTCCCAGAGGCAGCGGCAAATTGATGTCCGTATCGCGCGCAAACAGCACACGCTGATGATGCGTGTTGCGACGCTCGACAAGGTCCGCGCGCGGCGTGTCTTCATAAGCGAGCGGCGCAGCGCCGAGGAATGCCGCCCTGACCTCGGTCGGTGTGAAATAGATATGCATAGGTTGCGCGCCGGTCAATTCAAACACACGGGTTTCGCAAGGGCAGCGCAAGCGATAGGCGGCGTTTTCGGTCACGTCATTGGTATAGCGGTGAACGGTGTAGGTGATTTGCGTGCGCCCCTGCTCTATCTGAACGTCTTCCGGCAGTGTGGCATCGCGCGCGCCGCGTCCGTAAACGACCGAGGCGGATTCAACCACATTGCCCAACTGATCGATCACCGTGTTCAGTTCATGAGCAATACGAGGGTCTTGCGGATGGCGCTCGTAATGATAGGTCACGGCCTCGCTTTCATGCACAAGGAACACGGCGAAGCGGTTGCCGAGCATCGGCTGAATCAGGCGCAGGTAGCAGTTGTGCTCCGCCGCAAAGTAGGGGTTGGCGGATACAGACGAGCCATCGTCGGCGTAGACTTCCCTGCGCAGTACCATCCCTTTGCAGGCGCGTGCGGCCTGCCGCAATTCTTCGGGCGCAAGCTCGTCGGCTTGAATGACTGCGTCGGGTAGCTGGTATTCAGCGATGACAGCATTTTTGAAGTATTCCTCCTGAAACTGGCGCAGCATCCCTGTTCCATTGATGAAGGCCCCCGTGTGATACCACGTCCGTGTGCGGATTGGCGGCTGATGCACTGTGCTGTCGATGACATTGCTCGCCCCGCTCTTGCTGAAATGCTCGAAAGTCTCGCTGTCGATCTCCTCGACCATGCCAAAGCCGCGAAACTCGCGTTCGGCATGGTCGTAATAGCCGTGACGATAGCGGTATTGATGCACCATCAGGGAGCCGCTCACCGAGTCGCGCATTTCCATGCGGCTGACGCACATGGTCGGAAACGGGAGCTTCGTCGCCCACGGGCGGCCCTCGCGTTTGTCAAGCAGCGCGTAGGTGCTGGAGCTTTTGTATTCAAGCCGAGCCTCCAGACCAAGATTGTTTTTGTAGCCTGACATCACATAGGGCTTGCGACCGCCCATCAGATCGACGTAGCGGATCGGGGCGGCGGCGTTGGCGGGCAGTTCTGAAGACCACACGAGCGAGGCTGTGCCGTTGCCGAGCAGGTCAAGCACCTCGACACGATTGGGCCGTTCGGTGCCGGGGAAAGGGTCGATGGACTGCGGCTCGCTCCAGGCGTTGCCGGATAGATTGATCCAGGCTGTGCAGCCGCCTTGCCCCAAATAAAGCAGGTCGGCTGCACCTGTGCCGCTAATGTCGGCGAGTTGAATGGCGCGGGGATCGAAATGTTCCGGGTGGTCAAAGCATGGCGCGTTGCGCATGCTCACTTTGGCTCCGAAGCGGCCAAAGCCGAGATTGGGCCAATAGCAGACTTCGCTGTTGCGGACGCGGACAATGTCGCTGAGCCCGTCACCATTCATATCGGCCAGGAAGATGGTCTGGGTTCCGTCCGCGAATTTGATGGCCGGGCCGCGTTCTTCATCAAGCGCTCTCGAAGCCAGTTGCGGCCAGTCATACCCTTGCGTGCCAAGCGACGGATACCAACGAAAGACTGCCTCTTCCGAGACGAGCAAGTCGGGTTTGCCATCGCCGTCGAGATCGATGAATAGGGCATTGGAATCATTGAAATTGACGACAGGAGTCTGTTTGAACTCGCGGAACGGCAGCCATTCTTTATCATCGGTAAGCTCGAAATAGCCTTTGAGCCCATCGCGCAGTGACACCAGATGTTTCCCGCCGTCGGCATTGAGGTCGTGAAACTGTAAGTCTTTCGCCGTAATTCCAGCCAACGACGGCTTGGGCGCGACGGCAGCCGCGCGGCTGAAATGGCCCGCGCCGAGATTGCTCTTGTAAAACCACCCGGCGGCCTGCTCCGTGAGAATGCCGGGCACCCCCTCGCCGTAAAGATCGAGCCATTGATAGCCAGAGCTGGCTCCGGACGGCGCATTAACGACATCCTCAGTAGAGACCGTTTCGACCGCCTTATTCCACGCCAGTTCGTGATAAGTGAATTCAAGCGCGGGCAGGCGCTTGCTCTGGTAAGCCTGAGGAGCGGTCTTGCGATAATGGACGCGGCCAATGGCCTTGATGAAATCAGCCTCCTGGCTTTGGTGAGGTGCGCCGTCGAAATGAAAATGTTGATATTCAAAATCAAGCGAGCGCGTCAGGCAGGGCACAGGCTGCGGCGCGGGGGCGATATCGAGTTCGGCAAAAGTGCTGAAGAAGAGTATGCGCCTGCATAGCCTGTAGGTGCGAATCTCGAACCCTGCGCGATAATCGCTGAACGGATCGAAGCGGCAGGGCCAGAGGTGTATCTCACCGGGCGACGGCGCGGCGCTGTCGTGCTCTCCATAATCGAGGACGGCTTCGTAGAAGTAACCGAGGTCGGCTGGCAGCGCGGGTTGGAAAGGCTGGTCAGGGTCGGCGGAGTACGAATTCCTGTTGCCGTAACGTATCCGCTTCAGGTGCTTATTGACGAACACGGCGAGGCCGGAGCGCCGGTTCCGTTCTTCGACTTCATCCGGTATGTTGCTGCGGTCTTCGTCTTTGTAGACGAATTCGACGCAGTTACCTTTGTCATCGTAAGTCCACTCAGGCAGCCAGCGGAAGATGCGAGCCGTATCGTTCGGATCAGTGATGCGCGCAGCGGTCGTGCGGCCAAAGATGGTGACGACGTTATCCCGGGTCGTGACCTTCCAATAGAATCCTGCCTCGCGCGCGATAGTGATCTTCTCAATGCGGGCGAACATGCCTTCGATGCGGGGCCTGTAGCGTTCGACGCGGAGATTGCCATCGGAGATTTCGTCGCGGACCCAGTTCCCCTTATCGTTTTGGTTAAACGCCGGGACTAAATCTTCGGCACCGGAGAACAGGAACACGTCACTTTCAAATGCGTCCTCATAGCGGGGCAGGTGTCTATCCGTGCGGCGGTGAATCGAAGGAAGATTGAGGCTCCACCCAAGCCCGAACGCGCTGTTGCCTGAGCCGGAGTTGTAGAGCAGGGTCGCGGCGCTATTAAGTCCGCTGCGGGTCTTAGAGAACGGTAAAGGGATAGAGATTTCGCAGGTGCCATTCGCGGCATTGACCGAAAATTTTTCGTCGATAGAACGGAGCGCGCCGCCTCCCCTGGGTAAGGTGATTGACGGGATGCGGTTCGGCTCACTCGCAGACCATTTCGGAGGCTCGTCGTGTCGCAAGCTTTGTCCACTCATCACGACATCTCTCAGCAAGCGATTTAGGCTACAAATTCAGAGGAGAGAATAAATCATTGCAATATGATATTCAACGCGATACGGGAGCGGCTAAACATAAGGGCAGGCGCGTCAGTATGGTAGCTTTATTTTCAAAGTTACCATTGCCTGCGCGAGAACAGATAGGGCCTTAACTCTCGTGACGGATATGTGTGATAGACGAACCGCACACTCCATTCGCCGTTATCGTCCTGCCCCACCGAGAGCGTCACTTCAAACTCATAGCCGACGATGCGCTGAGAGCCGGGATCCCACCGCATTCGCAGCGACTGAAGTCTCCAGGATCCCAGATAGAACCCCTCGCCATCGCCGACGAATCCGCGAAGATAGGCGTCCGATGCGCTCTCGACCGCTTCCAGCTTCGGCAAAACGATCTTAGCCAGTTGGACGAACTGCGTGTAGGGCGACTGCTCGTCTCCGTCTATTCTGAGCGCAATTTTGTTGTCGCGGTGCGGCCACAGTCCCGCCCATCCCACAGGTGGCCCGACGTATTGGAGCTTTGCCTGTTCTAAAGATGCCTGCTCGCAGTCTTCCGATATAGCAATCTCAGTCATATTCACTTGAATTTCTTCAGCCTTCCAGCGCCAATATCATTAGGCGTCAGGCGCAAGCTCACTCTCCACCTTCTGTCGGTAGCTTAGTGGCAAGCCAGCCGGTGATACCGGCTGACATTACCTTGACATTGCCATAGCCCATCTTTTTGGCCCGGCGAGCCGCATTGGGTGCCTTTCTGCACATGGGATTAGAGCAATAAAACACCAGGCTCGATTCTTTGTCTGGCGGTAGATCGCTGTGATTATAGTCAGCAGGATCAAGATTCAATGCGCCCGGAACATGCGCCTTTATCCAGCTTTGCCGAGAATTGACATCAATGACAGTCACCGTCTGATTTTGTATCAGCTGATGCAGTTCATCCGGTGAAATGGACTTGAGCCCCATAAGTAACGCAAACATGTTTCTTCCTCCCGCTTGTTGATCTTAAATGCCTCTGCACGTCTTGCGGCGGCCCTCGGAGCGCAGCAGGAGGGGATACAACCAGCCCCGCCAATGACCAGCACCCGCAAAAATGTTTTCGTGCCATGCCACGATCTTCTCTATTTGATTGCGGCGTTGCTGCATAAAAAGAATCTGGAAGCAGTATAACAAAGCTTTGACAAACCGTGGAAGCATCGCCTTCTGCTTTGACGGGCACAGCGAGAGTACATAATGCGCCGGGGTCAACTCACACCGAATGCAAGAATAACAAAGATATCCTCAATCAGCTTTGAATCTGAACTCGTGCCCAGCGTCCACGGCCCCGGAGGAGCGCCCGCGCCGGTCCAGTCACCTTCTGTTGGATCAGGTGTCGCCTGTCCGGGGATAATGGCTATTTGAACCGGTGCGGGCGACTTAGTTCTGGCAATCACCTGTGCCTTTGTGATCGCGATCTCCCGGTTCTGAACGAACGAAGGGAATCTAGCCGCAGCCAGATCGACCGTCATCGCGTTGATTCCGGGAGTTGAAGAATTTACAAACCGATACCACTCCGAAGGAAATTCATGGCGCAGGCTGAAGAGCCTGAACAGCGGACGAGATGTGACATTCTCCAGCCGTTCAGTTACCGAAGAGGTCGCCGCGACACGTAACGGCTCGCCGCCGTCTCGCGCGGTGTAGCGCATGTGTAGAATGACATCTGAGATGGAGTTGTAGTCAAAGGTCTTGAACTGTACCGGCAATTCGAGCCGCCAGGAACTGATTGCTCCCGCGCCTTCAAACGGCAGATAGCGTTCATCCCTCATGCCGGGTTCAAACAGACCCGCATCATTCTGCCCCGTACTGGTCACGATCGACTCCAATACCTTCCTGTCATCGACAAAACGGTCGTCGGAACCGGCGGGATCATCCGATGGCTGACGGTCGTAGCTCCCCGCGAGATCCGCATTTTGACGGTATGAGTTCCTGACCAACCGGGCCTTGCAGTGAATCGTCGTGTAGGGGCCTGTAACGCACGGGATGGTCAGGCTCACCATCCTGATTCGCCTCCTGTAATGACCGGGCGTGTCGAGGTCAAACAACCATTCCGGGATCTCAAATTCACAGGTTCCCGTCTCCTTCAAGGCAATGAGCTGTTCCGGAGCAAGCGAAATAAGCGAGATGTGTTTCGTCAACTCATACTCTCTGATGTTGCCATCGAGGTATGCTACGTCGAGCCGCTTCAGATCGTAGGCGAGATGATCGCCTGCCAGAAGCCCCTTCTTGAGCGAGTCCCAATAACCGAAGCGGATGAAAGAGGTCTCCCCGTACTTAAGTCCGAGTTCATGCTGCATGCAAAGCTCTGCACGCTTTGCAAGGTCGTAGGCGAGCTGGTAGCTCTGGAAGTAGAGACTGGAAACCTGACCGATCATCCATTGGTAGAGGTCATGATTGGAGAACTTGCCGCGAAGGAATTGATCGACTTCACGAGCGTTGTCGATTTGTCGGTCGTGGTTGCGCAGTTCCTGCTCTGAAAGGGCGACGCGAATTTGTGCGGCGGCTAATTGTCGGTCGATTTGCTTCAACTCTATGGCCGCGAGATTTGCCTGAAATTCCCAATCGTCCCGGCGTCGATCATACTCGGCTATCCTGTTTACAATCGTTGCGCCGACATCCATGATCGTTGCGAGAGCTTGCATCGAGTTTCCGAAAGACTGGGCGCTTTTCGCCATGTTTGGCCCCCCGTACGTGGGACCGGCAGTGGTTGGCGACCCGATTTTCACCTCTGGAATGAGATGGGCCACGGTGGCAACGCCGTCATTTGCGGCTTTAATACCCAGAGGAATTTTGGACGCGGCTGAAAGAACGAGACCTATTTTCTCGTTAGTGCTGATAAACTCTCGGCTTTCGTAATAATCCTTGCGAGCCTGAGCCAGTTCGCGACTTCTCTCCAGCACCGCGATGTTCGTCTTTGCCTCGGCAATCTGGTTGACGCGAAGATCGCGCACAGCCTGCATCAACTTCAGCTCCTGACCTGATCGCAGTGTCGATAATGCCTCTGCGTCTCGCTTCTCCAGAACGGAAAGCAATCCCATGCCTAAGTTTCGGACCTCGGCCACGACTTCGTTGGCTTTCTGCAACATTACTGAGAAGCGATAGTTCGGCAGAGAGGTCGAGATGTCATTCAACAGATCGCCTATGCTCAAGCCTGCGGCCTGCGCGCGGACGAGCAGGGCGGGATCAATCGGCGGTTCAAACAAAGGGAGTTGCCGCGCCTGCCCATCGATATTCATGCAATGGCGAATCTTGAAGAGTCTGTCGGCAACCGTACTCCAATAGCCGAGAAGCTTGTCGTTCTCAGGCACGCAGAAATACAGCACCTTGTCCGACGGCGGATCAGGTGTCTGTGTAGAGTCTGCGGGCGAACCCCCTTCCCCCACATCGGCGATCAGGGATTCAATCTGCTCCAGCGCGTTGCTCAGGCTCCCCACCTTTGTTTCGAGACTGTTGAATGTTTCTATCGCCGGTTTCAGGTTTCGCTCGATGACCTCAGGACGACGGCCAAGAATCTCTGCCGCCAACACGTAGAGTTGCGTCGCTTCGTTGATCGATTCGAGAGTCTCGCGCCGGAATAGCTGGTCGCCCCATGCGATCAGATTGTCGATATACTTCATGACGACTGTCTTCTGATAGGCGGTCGTGCGTAGCCTTGCCACCGCGTGAGGGCTGAATGGATTGCTGCGCCAGGTCTCGACTGCGGCTTTCAGTTCTTCCGATGGGCCATCAGCAATCATCTTTTCAAGCGTCTTTACAGACTCAACTTCGTAATCGCTTTTCAGCCGGTCGTGAAACGGTTTCGTGCGCCAATAACGCTGAGGAATCGCGCCACCGGAAGCGGCTGTAGGATCAAAGATGAAATGGAACCATCGCCGGGCGTCCTCGAAACGTTGGTTCTTACTCAAACGGTCCGCGATCAGCAAGGGAATGTGAAAGAAAAGCTCCCAGTTGTAGAGTTCGTAAGCGCGCCCTGATTGAAACTCCACTTCGTCCACAGGATAAGCTTTCAGCACGCGAGCCTTAGGTTGATAGACATCGAAGGACTGGGCGTTCAATGCGCTCTGTGTTTCGAGAGAGAGCAGCCCTGTAACTCCCCGCCGGTTGAGAGTCTTTATAAACTCGCAGAGATACGGTTGATGGAAATTCTCGAATCTGTATTCGCGAGTAGTCCAAAAGACCGGCAGTATAGTCCGGGGACTGGGCACGGCGGTCAAACTGACAGGCGGTATCCGCTTAACGACGCGACGGCCCCGCAGCCCCGGTGCCAGAACCGTAAGAGGTTGCAACTCAACTGAAGGATCGGCTGAGGCCCGGATTCCGTTCGTCGAATTTCCGTTCGTCAAAGCAGGCCGGGCCTGCGGAAAGAAATCTGACCGCCAGGCTGTCGCAAGGTTTGCGCCCACCCACCCGCCGAGATCGGGGCGAGCCCTTATGCCCGATGTCCCGGTCGAGCTGACTATAAACGTCCGCCTGTTGTCCATAAAAACGAACGGGCGGTCGCCAATAAATTGGAGGTCCTGATGTGGCGCGAGCAGGCGGAATGGCCAGGGGGTTTGATCCAGCGCCGGTATATCAACCTTGTTCACAAGCGTATGAGACGGATCGCCCGCAATCGACGCAGGCTCGTTCACTTCATTGGATATGGTTGGGAGAACTGGCGTTGAAAGAACAGGAAACTCACCGTCGAACAGGATAAGCCCCGCGCCGGTTCCCGTGAACCACATGCGGTCGAACTTCGTCCCCTTCGGAGCAAGGGCAAAGTTTCGCCCTTCAATTTGCGAGTTGTGAGCTGTGGTGACGATCTTTCGACATCCGAAGAACCGGAATTCTCCAAAGGGGTAAGCGATCTGAGAATCACCCGGCACTGACGTTCCACGGTAGTCCCGTCGCAGGAATCCTCGAATTGCCAGTGTGTCACCTGAAACGAGCGCCTTGAATGAAATCAGTTCTCTGGAAATCAATCGCCTCGGTCCGGTAGAGGAACTGGGTCTGGGAGGTGCGTGACCAATCGTATCGTCCACCAAAACGTCGTCGTCTCCATCCGTATCGGGTATATCGAGAACACCTCCATCGCCGTCGTTCCTCCTACGCAGGGCAATCGGCGTCATTGTCGGGGCGGCGACCCGCTCGCCAAACAGTATTTTGTCCTCGTTTTGATAAGCCGAAAGCGTGACAGCCTTCGACAGGTTCTTGCCCGACCACCGGCCATTCTGATACTCGCTCCAGGCCAGTTGAATCTCCCAATAGCGGTTGGCCGATTCCAGTTTGTTGCCCGGCTGCGGCATCACCACCTGCTTTTCCTCCGCCTTCTCGGTAAAGATCGGCCAGATCAACATCAGCTTCCGATTCCAGATGACCGGAATCAGGTGCTCTCCTTCGATGTCGAGTTCCACCTTCTCCCAGGGCTTCCAGACGCGGGCGACCCCTTCCCGTCTTCGGTAATAGTAGATGTGCGGGGCATTGAAGGTTCGGCCAAAGACGTGCAGCACGCGGGTTTCTTCGTCTTCATAAACGCCAACGATCTCCAGTCGCGCCACTTCATCCAGTTTTTCGAGATAGTTCAAAAAGGCTTGCTCGGCAGCCGAATCATCCAGATCTGATTGCATCAATTCAGATTCAAGGTCTTTGAAGAACGGGGTTTTGTCATCGCGCAATTCCGGCTCGATCCAGTTTTCCGGATAGAGCCATATCTTCCGGTTTGCCTCCCAGACGCGGAAGTTCTTCATCCAATTCCACTGCGTCCATTTGGGGTCGCTCGGCTGGACATCCGGCTCAAGCCCCATCAAACAGCGTTGGGCAAAGAGTTGTACGGACCCGATTGCCTGCTTGATACGCGAGGTGAGTTGACAGGAACTCATCTCAACATCAATCAGAAAATGGGAGTAGAGGTCATTAGCATCTGCTTTCACAGTATTCGCCGTCCATTTTGCGGGACGAGCCACAAGGTAGCCAACAAGAGCCTCGCGTTGCTTATCGCGCAGCGAGTTCTGAAGCGGGACGGCGATCTTCTGCCATGCGTCGTCATCATACTTAGCCTTGGCGGCCCCGCGAATCGCCTTTGCATTCGCGTCAGTCACCACGGGGTCGCACCATTCGTTAGCCTGTTCTGCGGTCACGCCCAACCGTTTGAGCAGATTCATTGCGCGATTCAGACGATGGATAAGTTCGACACGATAGTCGTCAGGGATGCGAGCCTTCAGCAGGCCAGTATCAGCTAACTTGTCCGCCCTGCCGATAAGTGTCTCCAGATCTACTTGCGGCCAGCCCAGCCATCTCGAAAGCGAATCAATCAAAGTTTTTCTGGCGGCGAGTTGCGCTGTCGGCTTTGCGGCGGCGGCGGCGGCGCTGATAGCGCTCAGGATTGCCTCAAGCGCGGCATCCTCCAGAGCCAAATCCTGCTCCAGGCATTTAAGCCGGATGATCGAGAACCAGTTCGCCAGCGAGACGTGAGTGACGAGAGGATCGGACGCCACCGCGAGCCATGAATTCTCTAGAAACAGCCAGTTCAATTGGCTGCCGGGTAGCTTGAGGGTCTGGATAATCGCAGCGATCTTCAGCAGTTTTTCAAGTGTTTCAAACTGAGGCCCGGCGTTATTGCGCGACAGCGATTCAGCCGTGATCGCAGACAGCTCTATGAACGTTTGCAGGGCAGTTTGCGACAGCGCCGTCATGATATTGCTATGAGTTACACGCATGAGCAACCCGGCAGTCACGTCGGCAGGCAGTCCGAGAGCCGCAGCTATTCGATCAATTACCGCGCTTTGCCGGAGCTTCTGTTTTTCGATCTCTGACGGCGCATCGATCCTGAGCATGGCGCTGCGAGTCTCCAAAAGAGTCTGCGCTAAAGTCGAATCTGTCGGCACAAACGACGACGCCGGGTTGAATCGGTGGCGAAGCAGATAATCGAGTTGAGAGAAGTCGAATCCCGATGTCAGTATCGCTTTGACGACCTCAATAAACCGGAGCGTATCCTGTGAATTCTCTACCCGAAATGGGTCGATCCCGGTCAAATCAATCGCCGTCAATAAATCCTGAACCGTAAGACTCAACTGCCGCGCAAGGGTCGCATGACGATAGACGAGTGACAGATTGGCCAGATTCAGCAAGCCGTCTGTTCTCGCTATCAGCAGCGAAAGACCGGCGGAATCCAGTCGGAACGCAGCCTTCAGGACACCGGCTTTGCTGGCCAGCGTTTCGCGGGTGACGATCAATTCCCTGCCATCCGAACGCAGCCGAAACCCCTCATCCGGCGGGTTGAAAACCGCTGGATTGCAGAACAAGCGGTGGTAGAGCGAATCAGGCCCGACTGTATCAACAGGCTTCCAGAATGCGAGGGCTTGCGCGACCGACAGTCGCAACTGTGAACAAAGTGCGCGGAGGTGATCGAGTTTGACCAGCGTTTCGTTTGTCAGAATGTCACTGCCATCGTCATCGACAACCTCGCCGGATTGCCCCTCAGGATTCAGCATGACCAGACTTTGGTCTCCCGGAATCTGATTAACCGGATTCGGCTCAAAAGCGCGGATCGCGCGATCAACCTCCGAGATCGTCCAACCGAGTTTGCGCCACAACCTGACGAAGCGAGTCATTCTGGTCAAAACTTCGGCAGTCAAACCGATGATCTGTAGCTTCGTCGTATCGCAGGTATCGACGGGTGCGCCCGGCTTGGCCGTAATCTTCAGCTCGGCTGCGAGACTGATGAACCGCGTCGCGAGCAGCGCGTCCAACTCCGCGTAGCTGAGACCGGCGCGGTCGAGCAGTTCCTGTACCGTGGTCAGGAGCGTGACCGGCGTGCCACCCCAGAACTCCTCCGGCGGTCGAGGCGGAGTCAACGGTTCGTTGACGATAATCCTGCGTTCCATATCGGTCAGGCCGAGCCGCTCAGCAGTCAGGCTTACGACAACAGGCGCATTCGGATCGAACGGCTCAGGGATCTGCCGCATTGCTTCAATCAACTCGCAGCGCGAAACGCCAAGATGCGTAAGCAGGAGACTCGATTCCTCGCCAGACAAATCAAACGGCAAATTCCACGGATAGACCGATTGACTGAGTTCGCTGTAGGCTGCGCTGTTGCGATACTGAGGCGTGGCTCGCCTCTCTGCGGCTGATCCGGTGGTCTGGCGGCTGCGAGCGACAACGGTCAGGACATTGTTGTTTTTCAAGATGCTATAGGCGAACGGCTCATCCAAAACGCGCCATCGCTTTCCGGCTTCGAGAATCTCCACGCGAGCACCGGCGCGGAGCGCGGGCTGGAACGCATCTCTCAGAGCATCGGTTGCCATTGTTTGGGCAAGATCGTCCTCAAGCTCCGGCGCAGGATTGAACTGAGAGAACGGCAACGGCGGCGCAACCACATTCTCCAGAACTTCATTCACCAGATCGATGAACGGCAATGGCGTGTTGGTGTTTTCGCAGCTCAGCTCAATATCACCCAGATCAGGCCGCCTGCGGAAAAGAAGATCTTTGACCGTTTGTGAGCTATCTTCCACTTTGCGGTCTTTGAGAAACATCAGCAGATCGACGAAGTAGGCGGCTGGTCCGTGCGCGGAGGCGCAATCCCGGCAGGCGCAGAAGTCGAGAGCGCCAAACAGTGTCTCCCAATCCGGAATCGAGTCCTTAGCGGTATCCGCCTGTCTCCTGATATCAGTCTTTGGCAGAGCCTGTAGACCGGTTTGATTGAAACTTGCGCCGTGCTCGCCCAACAATGCCAGCGCGATGGTGTTAGTTCGCAACGCTTTGTCATATATTTCATTCGCGCGAGGCTCGGAGACGATATTCTGAAGTTGTTTTGCGAAGGCTTCGCGGTCGATTCGCGAGATCTGTTGCGCGGAGTGAATCCCTCTGGCCGAAAGAGCAAGGGTCTCCTCTGCTCTGCCGGTCAAACGATACAGGCGCTGAAAAGCCGGTAGTTGCGCTCGAACTTCCGGAGTTACTCCGTTCGGATTGCTTTTGAAGAACTGCGCGGGGTAGGTCTTCTCAAGATTGTACGAGGGCTGGTTATTGAGATAAGTTGCGACGGGCGACGGACCAAGTCGCGCGGCAAAAAACTGTGTGGGAAAAGCCGCCTCGATCTGTGTCATGACCTGCTCAACATAGTTGTTAGTCTTTTCCTCGGCATTCGCGCCGGGTGTATCGGGCGGGACACCTGCGTTTGAGCTGTTGACGAGCGTTTTCCAATCGTTTTTGCTGAGGCGAACAAGGTCCGAGGCTCGCGTGATATCGGGCCTCGACTGGGTCGCGATTACTAAGGGCACATGGTTATTGGTCAGTGATCCGATCTGGACTCTCAGTTTAAGTCTGTTTGCCCGGCTGGCCCACATCGGGTCCGTGGCGACATGATTCCAAAAGGCATCGGGGTTTTGGCTCTCTCTGAGGTACGCGCCTACGAACAGGTTGACTTCGTTCGCGTTAAGGATGCCGCCGAACAATCCCTGCAACTCACCGGCAGGCGAAGGCGTGAGACCATCAAGATAATCTTCGATTTTTCTCCCATCGATCTCCCTTGGGACGACTCCTTTTTCGACTGCGGCTTTAAGAGCGTTCAACCGCACGTTCCGGTCCGTCCCGTGCAGCGCGAAAGCCTCCGAGGGAAGCCCCTGACTGAGAAGACCGTAGAGCATAGGGGCTGGCGACTGAGTCTCTTGTTCGAGCTTGTGCGCCAGCGCGAGCGTAGCAATCTGCGCTGAAGAGAAGCCGCTTTTGCTGGCCAGCAGGCTGACATCGCGTTGCTTGGCATCTTCTTTCAACTCCCTCAGTCGGCGTTTGCCCAGAAGCGGATTGATATCTTCGAGCATGAGGTCATATTCGGATTTGGGCTGATTTGCCGCGCCGCTCAAGACAAAGTTGACGACTTCCAATGGACCGGCATCCGTCAGGATGTTCGCTCCGCTCGGCGTCGTTTCGACCGTTCGGTCGTCACTCAGGACCGCAACCCGCAGATTCACATGCCCGTTGCTGCCCGGAGGCGTCTCATAGGAGATATGGTAAGAACCGTCTACCTCGTTGATCGAAGACGTACCGATGCCGCGTTCACCGTCGAAGCCCTGAATGTAAAGCTGCACGAGACCATGATTGAAAGGCTTCGCGTTAGCATCATAGACGAAGCCGCGCACCACCCGCCCGGCGGAATTCAGGTTTGCGAGCATGCCGTTGATCGCCCTGACTGTCGCAGCATCGACGACGCCGGTCGAGGGTGCGCCGAAATCCGTCTGTAGAGCTTTGACGACGGCGGTCGTCGCGACGCCGAAAACACGGTTTGTTATTTCATCGCCCGGCACGTCTCTGCCGAGCGCCAGAAGCGCCTGATGAACCCGTGCGACATCGTCACCCTGCGTTCCAAATGAAAGTTTGTCTGATGATATTTGTAGAATCATTTACTCTATTTCTCCATATTATGGCCGTCGTGGCCTTTTATTCGTAGGCACCGGAATGCCACCAGTCATCGAGCTTCTGTGCTTGCTGATAGTCAGAAGGCGTTGCGTCCGGGTTCAGTTCAAAGAACCTTTCGGCCTCCCGCTGCGAGCCTTCCACCAGTATTGACCTAAGGACTCTCGTCCAGCCGCGTGCATACGCCGCGCCCAGGATGTTGACGCCCGGTGGCGCAAGCTCACACACGGACTCAAAATCTTCTCGATCCTTTTGCGACATTAGTAAATTCGGATCGTCCCCAAGGATCTTCATACTTATTTTCGAGGTAACGTAGCTCAGAACAATGCCAGTACCAATGTGACCGACGATTTTCACAGATGTCGGAGCCTTTTCTATAATTGCCTTAGCCTTAGCAATCTTGCTTGTAAAAGAACTGCTCTTTGAAGCGGCGTCTCCCGCCACTGTTTTGATCCCGCCATCGGGCGATGGCTTGCCTTCCAATGCTGCAATCTTCTTTGCGAGATCGTCACTCTCCGTTTCAGCAAGGCTCGCTTTATCCGCAACACCGTATTTCGTATCTCCATGCTCAAGCGTTGGGTCTCCTCCCAGCTTTCTTACCGTCCCTTGAAGACCCTTAATCCTTTTTTCGGCCTTCGTGATCTGACTTTTGATCTCTCGCAACTGTTTATTTGTAGCTTCCAGATTTGATTTCGTATTTGACAATTTATTTTTATTCTTATCGAGCAAATCTCCCATCTCTCTCTTTCGATCTTCGATTGCTTTCTTACTCAACCCTGAGGGAGGGGCTTTCTCCAGATCCTTTATATCTGACTTGATCCGCGTAATCTCTCTTTCTCTATTGCCAACCGCTACTTCCTGATCCCCTTTTGTTATGGCTAGTCTTTGTTCCTGATCGAGTAACTTGTTATGGTCGCGACGCGCGTCCATCAGCGCAGTTTCTGCTTCTTCTGCCTTGTCCGAGTTGTGTCCATTGCGATCGACAAAGATAATTGGGTTGTCCCGGCTGAAGACATAAAGGTTTATATGATCTGACGTGCCGGATGGATCGCAACTAACCCACCTCCCCAACCAGGGCGCGTAATGCCTCGCACCGTGATATGCAAGCCCAGTCTCTTCATCCCGCTCCATCTGCGTATATCGGTACCGCTTCAAACTCACTTCCGCCGCGCTGCGCCCTGCCTGATATGATGTGCTGCCGTAGGGGTAATACTCCTCATAAGAGATGATCTGCCCTGCCTGATCCAACTCCAAAGACGCCGAGCCGAGGTGGTTACTGAACTGATAGCGAATGAGTTGCGCCGATGAGCCATCGTCGCCCTGCGTGCGAGTCTCGATCAACGCGATGCGATGCTTATCATCCATCACGTGCAGGGTTTCGCGCTCCAAAGTCACGAGGTTTCCATCGGCCTCATACTCTCGGTATATCTCAAATTCGCCGAGATAGGTCCGTTCGTTCTTGCGCGTGCCGCCCTGACGCTCGGTCACCTTGCGTACACGCTGGCCTGCTCCGTCATAGACGTAGTAGGTCGTCTCCGGCGAGCCATTGTTGACTACTTGCCGCGAGGTCGCGCTCAACTGATCCTTGAAATCCCATTGCATAAGGGTCAGGTGCGGCATCGCGGTCATGTTGCCGTGAGTGTCGTAGGTATAGATTTCAGTGAGAGGATTATTACTGCCGATGATTGTACGACTCAAGCGATTGTTCTGCTTGCTTGGCTCGATCAGGCTCGGCTCATTGTACTGATAGCTGCGAGCCCAGTTGCCATTCGTCGCTTGATGGATCAGTTGCAGAAAATTGCCCGCCGCGTCGTATTCGTACCGTTCGGTGTAGCGGCGCATTGCCTGCCCATCGCCGGGGTGCGGCAGCCGCACACGGAATTTATCATCCCAGCGAGTCTGAGGCTCCGCCGCCTGCCCTACGTGCTCTCGACCCTGTGCAGTAATCAGGCGATAGATCGCGTCGTAGGTATAGTCATTGCTCGGCGTCACCGCCTGATTGTTGAAGTAGATCGTCTGTTGCGCATCGTCCAGTATTCGTGTGATGTTGCCGCCGGAATCGTTGGTATAGCTTAAGTCCTGAAGCCGTTCGGCACCTCGCAATGTGCGCAGGCGTGTAATCCGCAAAGTCAACGGGTCATATTCGTAGCTCGTCTTTATGTTGTTTCCGTACTCGATGAAGTTTCGCTGGCCTTTGGCGTCGTACTCAATGTTCGTTACAAACGGCGTGGCCGCCTGTGCGCCGCGCAGATTGATCTCCACTTTCTCCAGCAGGTTGGCCTCATTAAAGATCGCGCGATAGATGCTTTGGTCGGGAGCCGTGACAGCTACAGGCCGGTTAAGGCCATCATACGCGCTGCTGCTTGTGAACGTCTCCTGCTCTAATCCCGGATTGACCGACCAGTCGGGGATCGTCTTGTAGTCCTGCGTCAGTTGGCGGCTGCTCTGTAGCAGGTTGCCTTTGAAGTCAAAGCTCTCGTTTGTCACGATGCCAGCGGTGTCGTACTGACGAAACGGTTTCGCGCGCAGGTTGCGCTGAGTGTCGTTGGGTTGCCCTTCGCCGTACTCGATCTTGCCAAACAATATTTCAGCCGTTGGATTCTGCGGGTCAGCGCCCTGCGCGAAACTCCGCAACGGGCGGCGGAGCGCGTCGTACTCAGTGCGGAGAGCGTTTCCCCGGCTGTCCCATGCGCGTATCGGCTGACCCGCGACATTGCTTAGCATCCAGCGTTCAGCGGCTTCCATGCTGGCCTGATGAACCTGCGCTCCCAGCATGTTGTAGTCGTAACGCATAACGATGCGGCCTTTGGCGTCGATCACCTCGCGCTGGTTGCCTTCAATGTCGAAGACGACTCGCACGGCGTAGAACTCTTCGGTCGGCGGATCGGCGGGAGAGGTGTTGCTTTGTTTGAAACGGTTGTGGGCGACGCTCAGAAACGCGCGACCAAGTGAATCGGAATGAGCGACCGAAGGCGTCTCCGTATGGATGGCGGTCTTCGCAGCGGCATCTTGTTCCTCCGGGCCGAGCGCCCCGGCTTGTCGTTGGGCGTACCACGTGGGCAGGTATTCGGACTCGGCCAACCGGCGAAAGAAATCTCCGGCATCTGAGTCCTCCTTTGGATCGGCGACCAGCGCCGTGTCGTTTACGTCCCAGGACTCCTGCCGCCACGGATCAAAGATCGCTTTCTCCCATGTGTGATTCGGGTGAAGCGACGCGACGATTCGTCCGAGCGGGTCGTAGAACAGAATTGAACTGACGCCGACGATGCGCGCGAATGTGAAGTCGTGGGTGTCGTCAAAGAAAGGCTCGTATTGGCGGACCGGCTTGCCCTTGTTGTTGAAGATCGTCCAACCGCTGCCCACCCAGCGCGGATTAACAATCGGCGAACTCGGATCATCAAGGTCGAGCCGCCCCGGTTCAGCCTGAATCTTCTTTTGTATCTCTCGCCCGAACCCGTCCGAGTAAGAAAAGCCGATCTGAATCTTCGTCTGTTCGTTGGCCGCCAGATCGCTCGCGTGAGTCTCGCGAGCGAGTATTGCCGCAAACGGCGGCTGACCTTCGCGCCTGTAGCGATCATTGTCATAAACAACGCGCGAAGTAGCATTCTTCAGGAAGACCGAGGCATCCGCTCGCGGGTCGATCATGAAGTTTTGCAATTGAGCGAGCGTCGGGTTGGCGTCATCACTCGTGAAATCAGCAAGCGAATCGCCTATGTCTTCGCCCTCTTTGCCGCTCACGGCAGTGGCGACGACCAGCCCCAGCGCATCGTATGCGGCGAAAGAACGGTTGCCATTCGCATCCGTCATCAGACGAGGCGACAGCACGCGAAAGTCATTTTCAACCGATGCCGTGTTGCCCAGCGCATCGCGGCTCTCTTTCAGCAACAGGTCATACACGTAATCAACCGTCGCGCCCTGTCCGAATGGATCACGGAAGCGGCGCGGCAGAAAGAAATGTTGCCGGGCAAAGCTCACCTCCTGTGCCGCGCTATCGGTATCGTTCGGCGAATAGAATACCTGCCCTGACGGAATCCACCAGTTTGCATCCCCTTCGCTGTGGACGTAACCGCCCTCCTCTTTTCTGCCGAGAAGAATTGTCTGATCCGGGATTAAATTCTCTTCAACGCCGTTGACCTCCCGCCTGAAGATGTCCGCCACCAGTCCGGCAGTGAGCGCCAGTTGATAGGCTTCGTAAGGCAGCGCCAGCGATTCCAGCGCGGCCAGCGGTAGAGGACCGCTCAGATCGTTTTTACGATAGAGCGAGCGGGCGCGCTCAATCAGACGGCGGCGCGCTCCGGGCAGAGTTCCTTCATCGGCATCCCACTCCTGATAAGCCAACGTCGATGCCTGATTGTTGACTGAGGCGATACGTTCATTCAGTTCATCGAGCCGGAAGAGATTCGTAATTCCCTCGACGCTGGATGCGGGACGGGCTTTCAATAGCTCGTAGGTGCGCGATTCGCACGGCAGCGGCGCGCGGTAGTCATCGAGTTCAAAAACCGCATTCGTAAATGCATTCTCTACAAAAATGATGTGGGTGCGCGCCTGTCTATCCTGATCATCGGCAGAAAGCTCAGCATCACTTAACCGGCGGCCATAGGCGACATCGGCTGAGCGCAGCACGTTTCCGTATGAGTCCACGTCGAGCGTCAGACTGTGGGTCACGCGCGGGTCGGCGATCAACTTCCGTTCGTAGTGAAAGTTCAGCGACTCCCGCGCATGCGTGAAGAAGACGGCATGCCGGTTATTGCCGCGCGGCTGTAGCCGTTTGATCGCGTAACATTGTTCAGAGACGCTGTAGGGGCGATCCGATTCTTCCTTCCGATCAAGCGCGTAAATCTCCACGCGGAGGACAGCCCCTTTCAGCGAGCGACTGGCCTCGCGCT
Organism: Blastocatellia bacterium; assembly: GCA_963804815.1. GTDB lineage: Bacteria > Acidobacteriota > Blastocatellia > UBA7656 > UBA7656 > DATEKX01. The sequence continues at coordinate 2,985,509 of CAWDRU010000002.1, forward strand.
CTTCTTCAGCCGAGAGGCCGCCGGGAAGCACAGTGTCAGGCAGCAGCATCGCTTCGAGTTGTGCATCGCTCAGCCCGCTCTGGCCGGGGCTGTGAACCCCTTCGTGATAATATTCCTGCTGGAAATATCGTGAGATTCGCTCTCTATCGACAAATGCGCCTGTGTGAAACCACGTCTTCGTCAACACTGGCGGAACGTGAGAAGCCGCGTCAATATTCGTTGCCTCCGGAGCCGTATCGCTTTGGCTGAGCGCGGCGAATTCTTCAGTGTCTAATTGCTCGACTATTCCAAAGCCACGGAATTCGCGCTCTTCGCCATCGAAATATCCGTGATGATAAGCGTAGCGTGTGACAAAGCGACTGCGGCTGATGTGGTCAATGGTTTCGACGCGGTCAACGACCTGAACCGGAAAGGGGAGTTTGGTCAGCCATGGCTTCCCTGCATATTTATCCTCCAGATAAAATTTTGTGGATGACGAATAATGGACGCGCGTTTCTGTGCCGAGATTGTTCTTTGACCGGATCATCAGATACGGTTTTATCTCTCCCATCAGGTCCACATAAAACATCTGCCGTTGCGCCTGCCCCGGAAGCGGCGATGACCAGACCAGACAGGCCGTACCATTGCCCAGCAAATCAACCACTGTGAAAGATGAGAGATTGTCTGCGGTCGGAAAGAGATCGAGTCTCCGCGCCTGACTCCAACTGTTACCGGACTGATTGAAATAAATCCGAATGCCGTCGCTGGCGAGATAGATGATGTCGGCGACGCCCGATCCATCGATATCAGCCAGACGAACGCGCCGTTGAGAAAAAATATCAGGCGTCTCAAACGACGGCGAACTATCCATCGTCACTTTTGCGCCGAATCGCCCGTAGCCGACGTTCGGCCAGTAACAGACCTCACCGCTGCGAATGCGTACAATGTCTGTCAACCCATCGCCGGAAAGATCAGCCAGAAAGATAGATTCATTACTATCGTCGAAGACCAGCCGAGGGCATCTCTCTTCGTCAAATGGGTTGTGTATGCGAACGCTCGGCCCAAAACCCGCTTCGGCGAGGGAGGGATACCAGGTGAAAACATCGTCTTCCGAGATCAGGATGTCGGTGTGCCCGTCGCCAGTCAGGTCTATGAATTTCAGATTAGGATCGCGCCAGTCGATATCGGGCAATGATTTGAATGGGCGATGAGATTCCCAACCGTTGTCATCCGTGCGCTCGAAAAAGCCCGGCGTCGGTCCCTCGAATTGCGCCAGATCGGGCCGACCGTCTCCGGCGAGGTCGAGGAATTGCAGAGCGCCGCCCGCGATCCCTTTAAAGGAAGGTTGCGCCGCTACAATTTCAAGCGGCGCGAGTTTGGCCACGTGACGAGTCGCGCCGTTCTCCTGAACGGTAGAAATCGGGCCGAGATTGCGTTTGTAAAACCATGCGTCGGCCTGTTCGCTCAGGACACCTGCTATGCCATCGCCGTCCAGATCTATCCACTGGTAATTAACACCGTCCAGACCAGCGGGCAGGTTTTCGAGACTTCCCGCATCAAGCTCTCGCACTTCGTTTCGGATTTCGGCTTTGCTGTATTGGAATTCAATTGGCGGCAGCGACTTTTTCAGGTATGAGCCATTTTGTTGACGTAGATAGCCGGATTCGGTGACCGATGTTATCGATGATGAGATCGGATTCTCGTCGTAGGTGAACTCCGTCGAGCGAATCAGGTAATCATCCACACCAAGCTCGTTCGGGAAATGATGAAAGATCAGCGCACGCCGACAAAGGCGGTAGGTTCTGACTTCAAATCCTGACCGATAGGTCGAGAAAGGATCGCGACGCACGGGCCACGATTGTCCCGCGACATTACTGATAGTTGATTGAGCAAAGACCCGCGCTTCGGCGTCGGGTGCCGATTCATCGTAACGCTCATCACCGTAATCGAACACCACGTCAAACATCCACCCGGCATTCTCCTGAGCATGTTCAGTCAGAAATAACGGTCGCTTTCCCGTGTTGTCGAGCAGTGGGATTCTGTTGCCGTATCTGATGCGTTTGATATAACGGCCAGTTTGGCGAACAGGGTTGTCGGCTTCGCCCCGGTTGGCTTCGTTCGCCTGCGAAAGATCAAGATTGACAGAATTCTCGCCGACGTATTCGTAGCTGATGCCGTTTCCCCTGTCGTCGCGTGTTTCGCAGATCAACCAACCGAAGATGCGCAGCGCATTGAGTGGGTCGGCGATGCGCGATTGAGAATCTTTGCCGTAAATGGTCAGCAGGTTTCCTGTTGAAATGGAGCGCCAGTGCATTTCGCCATCGCCGAGTCTGGTCCATCGCTCGATGCGCGCGAAGAGTCCTTCGATTCGCGGGCGATAGCTCCTGATTCGATAACCCTCCTGTTCCCTTTCGACGATCTGACCATCGCCGTCCAGCACAGGGACAAGGTCTTCCGCGCCCGAAAGAATAAAGAGGTCGGAGTCATCAGCATCCTGATATCTCGGCAGTCCTTTGTCGGTTTTTCGCGTGATTGCCGGGAGCGACAGATTCCATCCCAATCCGAATGGCCCATTCCCGATCCCTGAATCATAGGCAAGCGCCAATTGCGGCGTTAAACCCGATCTGCCCGGAGAAGCCGCAATGGGCACAGTCATCGAACCTGTGCCGGTGACAGGGTTAGCGCCGAACTTTTCTCCGATGCCGCGAATGGCACCGCCGCCTTTGGGTAAAGAGATGGATGGCGCAGAAAACTGCGAGCCTCCGGCAGTTTGCCCCTCAACGTTTTTTGCGCCTTTTTCTGTCGTCCGATCAATCATCTTTTATAGTCCTTGCGTTTTCAGTCATAAGGATTAAAATCCGGCCCTTGCAGCATCTGGCAGGCGGAAATTTACTCCATCGCTTTTTGAACACCGAATGATGAAGTTGCTGAAGTTTCGTCCGTATTACTGTCGGCCTGAATTTTTTTGATTGATTCGGGTCTATTAACCGTTTGTCATTTAAAAGATTTCCCCGAAAAGGCTTTCGGCTGCGTTGCCACATTCCTGAAAACAGCTTATTCTTTGTGCCTGCGGCTGACTACCCCTGCCGCAGTTAAAGGCGTGCACTGAGGCGGATCGGGTGCCACATCAATACTATCCTGCGATTGCGATGCAAGGAGTAAGGTGATGTTTGGAAATCTTCGACAAAATCTCCGTTTCAGTCTCCGAATGCTTTTGAAGAAGCCGGGCTTTACCGCGATGGCTGTGATGACACTAGCCCTTGGCATTGGCGCGACCACAGCCATTTTCAGCGTGGTCTATGCCACACTTTTTGAACCCTTGCCCTATCCGAAACCGCAGCAACTGGTGATGGTCTGGTCACAGGCCAATCAGGGGCGCGACTCGGTGTCGGCGGGCGATTATCTGGAATGGAAGCGGCGCAGCACATCTTTTCAGTACCTGGAAGCCTGGAGCGGCAGCACCTTCAATGTGGCGACAACCGAACGCCCCGAACAGATTCAGGCCGCGCTGATGACGCCGGGGTTTTTTCAGATGACAGGGTCGCCGATGTGGCTGGGGCGTGATTTCCTGCCGGAAGAAGGCGAGGTGGGTAAAGACCATGTGGTCATCATGAGCCATCGCTTATGGAGCCGGTATTTTGGCGCTAACAATGAGATCATCGGTCAACAGATACGTATGAACGGCGTGCCTTACACGGTAATCGGCGTCGCGCCGCCCGGCATGCGTGATCGGCAGCCGTCCCAACTCATGCTGCCGCTGGCCTTCACGCCCGAACAGATCAACCATCAATCTCACTGGCTTCGCGTGATGGGTCGCTTGAAGGAAGGGGTGTTGCTTCAACAAGCTAACGCGGAGATGCAGGCGATTACCCGGCAACTCGCCGAAGAGTTCCCGCAGTCGAACGCGAATTGGGATGCCAGCGTTGAACCGCTGCAAAACAATTTTATACCGGAGAAGACCATCAGAAATCTCTGGCTGCTGATGGGCGCGGTCGGATTCCTACTGCTGATTTCCTGCGTCAACATCGCCAACCTGCTGCTGGCACGCGGCGCGACGCGCCAGCGCGAGGTTGCTATCAGAGCAGCCCTCGGCGCGACGCGTGCGCAACTGTTCGGGCAGTTCCTCACCGAGAGTCTGATGCTGGCGATCATCGGCGGCGCGCTCGGCGTCTATCTCAGCGGGTTAATCATCGACGGGATTGCCGCCATCATGCCATTTCAGATGCTGCCTTCGGAGGCCGATGTCAGAATCAGTATTCCAGTGCTGCTGTTCACGCTCATTGCGACCATGTTTGCAGGCTTGCTCTTCGGTTGCGCCCCGGCCTGGCAGGCGAGCCGCCTCGATCTCAACGAGGTGCTCAAGCAGGGCGGGCGCGCGGGTATTGGCGTCAAAGGGCGTGGCGTGCGGCGTACGCTTGTGATCGTTGAATTTGCACTGGCGCTGACATTGCTTGCTGGCGGCGGATTGGCGCTGCGCAGCTTCTGGAATCTGACGAGCCTCGATCTCGGCGTCCGTACAGACCACGTGCTAACATTTTATCTGCCCGTGCCACAGGGCCGCTTTAAGGAAGTAGAACGCGTCAGCCCTTATTACCGGCAACTGCTCGAAAAGATCGAGTCGGTTCCCGGCATCGAGACAGCGACCGTGACGACCGGCATGCCTTTGCGCGGGACAGGGTCGAACAGGGCCTTCCGCATTGCCGGAGCGCCGCCCATAGATCAGGGCGCACGTCAGGGCGCAGGATTTCAGATGGTCACGCCCGGATACTTTGAAACCTTCGGCATCCGCGTAGTCAAAGGGCGTCATTTCACCGAACAGGACACTTCTTCCAGCGCTCGCGTGGCGATGGTGAATGAAACGTTCGCCAATCAATATTTCCCTGATCTCGACCCGCTGAGGCAACGCGTCGTAGTGAGCCAGCCGATTCCGGGCAGCACACAAAGCGGCCCGGAAGTCGAATGGGAGATTGTCGGCGTCTTCCACAACACACGCGGTGGAGAAGGGCTTCGTGGCAACGACTCTCCTGTAATATATGTGCCGTTCTGGCAAAGCCCCTGGCCGCGAGTTTCAGTAGCAGTGCGGACGGCGGGCGATCCGGAGCGCATCACCAGCAGCCTTGCCACGGCGATTAACTCGGTCGATCCCGACCTGCCATTGGCTGGCGTCAGGACGATGGATCAGATATTGAGTGAGTCGCTTTCGTTCGACCGATTTGGCATGGTGATGTATGGCAGCTTCGCCGCGCTTGCATTGATGCTGGCGAGCATAGGCATCTACGGCGTGATGGCTTTCGCCGTTGCACAGCGCACACACGAGTTTGGCATCCGCATGGCGTTGGGCGCTGACGGTAGACAAATCCTGAGTCTGGTTTTGCGAGAAGGGGTGATGCTGGCTCTGCTTGGATTGTGTTTCGGACTTGGAGGCGCTTATCTGGTGGGCCGCGCCATGCAATCGACTCTGTACGGCGTCAGCGCGCTGGACTTTGAGGCCAGCAGCACAGTCGCGGTCGTGCTGCTGGCGGCGGCATTGTTGGCCTGCTATGTTCCTGCACGGCGTGCCAGCCGCGTCGATCCGATGGTGGCGATGCGCGACGAATAAGCGACGCTCTCCGCAGCGCGCGGCCAGCACAGTTCAGATAGCAGATTCACTTTCTCTTGTTTGTACTCTTATTACAATTTGCACCGCAACCGGCCCGGCTAAAGCAATGATACCAGCACATAGAGATGAGTCTCAGATGTCTCCACATTCTCTTCGTTGCTGACGTACTTTGCGCCCACTGCGTATATTAGCCGGGTTGGTCTCTGTTGATTTTGGCGTTGATAGCCCGGGCCCAGTTTCGCTTGAAAGAGGCGACAGGGTAACTCGACCGTCTCCTGCCAGGGCAGCACCTCCATGGTGACTCCCGACAGAATTTGCCTGATGGTTCTTCCATACGAAACGAATACGCGGCTGACGCCCGGTTCGACGGCCAGGCTAATCGCGCGCGGGTATTTGAATAGAGCCTCTGGCGTCCGGCCCCGGCTGAGATTGACAGACCCCTCACCGGGGTCGATCAAGACCGCGTCCGTATCCCGCAAGTTACTGACGCGGATGCGATAAACCAGCACCCCATCTCCTTCCGATGCAGTATGCGCAAAGTAGACATAGTATCCGTCATAAGCGAACACTACATCTTCTGCTCTCATGGTGCCGTCCAGTCGGACTACCTCGGACCTGCCGCTTGAAACATCAGTCAGGATGAACCCGCCTTCGATGCCGATGGCGACCTTATCACCATTCGGCGAAACGGCCATCGGGTGTTGGAAATCTTCATACGCGGTCACCCATGCCGGGTTTACATCAAACCTCCCGCCCTGAGTGCCGGGCACAGAGTCTAACGGTATTTCTTTATTTTTTCCGTTAGCGTATTCCACCCTCAAAAAATAGTGGTATTGCAGATACCTGTCATCGCCTTGTGTGTTTCGGTCCATTCTCATAATCATCATGAAAACGTCACCGCTGGCAGTAGCCTTGAGTTGGGCTACTGTAGTCGTAATGCTATTTCGATCCTCGAAGCTCGTTTTCTTTTCGACTTGCAGCGAAGTGTTCAGTTGATGCAGATCGGTATCGCCGAACATGGCGAAAACCTTATTTGACGAGACGGCCACGCTGTTCGGGAGGTAGAAGGGAGTTTTGCCGGGGAGAGTGGGGCCTGCGGTCACGACCAGAGTCTTTTCGTCTACTTTCCAGACCTGCGCTTGCGACACATCCCGCCGCAAAGCTACGGGCAGATAGAAAGACTTGTCATCTCTATGGGCTGCCCCGTCGCCGATGTAGATCGCATCCAATACCTTCCTGACCTTGAATCCGATCTGGCACACATAAACGGGATACCTCGGATCGGAGTGCACATCCATCTCACCTCCCCGATGTTCAACCGTCAACAAGGGGTCGCGGGGATTCAAAACCCTGGTAAGCAGGACTGCAAGCCCGATTGATTTATCTGTATTGATGCGGATCTGGCGCTGCTGGGCCACGTTGCCCGATGACACCTCGATACCGGCGGGCATTGCGAAATCAAACTCAAACTGCAATTCGCCGAGGTTAGGGACAGAAACGGAAAGGGCAGGCGTGTGGTATCCGACCCATTTTCCGCCCCATTCGGTGATGGGCGTTGTCGGCGATGCCATGTTGAGGTCGTAGGGCGACATATTGAGTAGCGTTAATCGCACGCCTAAGGAGATTGATTTTGGGGTTTCCACCTTAATCAGCTTTTCGGGCGAGTGTTGCGCCGAAGAGCCGGGGATTTCGACAATGGATATGCCGCCGCGCTCATCAACTTTCAGGCGCTTGAAGACAGAGGTTACTGATGACAGGTTGGGGCCGGATAAGGTCAACTCCAGCAGGTAATGCGGGCCTGTTGCGGGAGCGCTTATCCCCATGAAGCGCAGCTTGATCGGCGAAGGGTCGTTCTTATTATACGCGACCTCGAACGTGTTTCGGACTCTGACCCCGAATTGCTCATTCTCCAGCGTCAGGTCAGCCGGGCCGCTCGCGCTGAAATTATCAAGTCCGGCCAGCATGCAGGTTTCATCTACAGGGCCAACGGTCATGTCCGGGAGTTCGATTTCAAACTTCCGCCGGGCGTTGATGACAGGCGGCAGGTTTGCGGTCGGGAACTTATCATTGAACTGGGACTTCCTGACGTAGTCGCGCGCGAAGAGGTCTTCGGACGCGCCCGTGAGCGTGTACATTGCGCCATCAGGCTGAAGGACCCACAGGCGTTTGGAGCCTCCCCCACGGAAGGTGACCACCGCGCCCTCCTGAATATCGAGGCCGTGGCCGCAGGCAGCCCACTGATCTTTTTGCGGGTTGTAAATCAAATCTTCATTTGTCGCTTCCGCCATGGGCTTACTTCTTAAGCCCTCTGTCTCCAGTTTGACAGAGGGAACGGCAGTGGGGTTTAAGACGGCTAATATGGAGCCGACCATAACGAAAAGGCCCTGCTCGATCAGGGATTTGCTCTTTTCGATGGCGCTGGCCGCTTTGCCGGGCGGCTCCAATTCTCCTTTTTCCGTGAGGCTGAACCGAAGCATCTGGCCTGAGTTGCGATTCAGGGCATAGAGCGAGCCGTCGAAAGTCACCAACCGATGACTGGGCAGTGTTTCGAGCACTCGTTCACGGCGCGACTCATCTTTCGGATCGAAGCGCACAGACCATGCGCGGCGGACAGACCCGCCGGGGACAGGAGTTTCCAGAACGACGTAGACGCGATTATTTAACAGTGCGGCGAGATCAAAGACCGTGCCCGCACGTCCGACCAGAGCTTTCACACTGCCGGGCAGATCAACGGGCGACTTTTGCTGTTTGCCCGCCGCGTCGTAACGCACCAGTTGCAGCCCGTCATCAGCCGTCTGCCGCAAGGCCACAAAATGATCCCCCAAAGCCGCCAGCGCGAGCCACGCCTTAGGCTCGCTCGTGGTGATCTGATTGAACTTCACTTTCTCATCGTCCTGATAATCATCTTCGCCGACATCGGCTATCCAAAGCCCCTTTCCGGTCAGCAGCGCCAGATGCTCGGCTGCGTAAGCAAGCCCAACCGGCTTGCCGCTGAACGCGGGGTTGCCGAGACTGTTCCAGGGGTTTACTTTGATCTGAGCATCCTTCCACGAAGTCTCATTATCCCCCAGCACGATTGCCAGGTTGACGTTTTCAGTTTTCGTGACTTTTATAGGGGTCTTGACGTTTTCATCTCGCTTAAGGCCCCTCGCGCGGACGCGCACAGTGCCGCTCCCCTGATAATGGCGGCTCAAATTCTGTTCGGTTAATCTGAGCGAAAGTTCTTTACGGGTGCCGACTCTGATGATCGCTTCTTCGATGCCCCACACTGTCCAATCAATATCAACGTAGCCGCTCGGCAGGGTGTAGTTCGGGCGCACAGCAAGGTAGGAATAGTTCTGGGCTGAATCAATGTCGAGTTGGAGCGTTTTAATCACCTGCACGTTCGGTTGTCCGTCCGGGCCTTTCACTTCGGCATCCAGAATGTAGGCCGCCGCGCCGACCGCATAAATTGTGAACTCGCCTTTATTGAGTTGATAAGGCGAGAGTCGGTCTGTGCTGAGCGCCAACTCTGCATTGCCGCCCGGCAGCGGCCCGCGCAACGTCGCCCTCACGCCGTCTTTGATCTCCCACTCGATCTTCATTTTCGTTCCGGGCGGAATCATGGTCGGGTTTTGCTGGTCGGTGAAGAGTTTGACCGTCGGCGTCCAGTCCTTCATTTCGTCCGTGGGCTTCAGCTCAAACTCACCATCCACGCGCTTGGCTCTCTGTCCGTATTGGTAGCCATACGGAATCGTGACGTGGGTGCGTTTGGCTTGTTCGGTTAGCGGAAAGCGAAGGCTGAAGGCGTCGTTGGCGTCAACCTGAATGGGCTTATCCATCTTTTTGCCGGTCTGCTGGTCGAGATTATTGAAGGCACGGATAACGGCGATGTGGTCTTTTTGCTCCCTGAAGGCCCAGACAGACCACCCCGACGGCACAGTGACAACGCCTGCAAGGCTCGCCATATTATTATCTTTTTGGCGAGCCAGTCTGGCCGCGTTCTGGATATCTTTGGTTACCAGTTGCATCGGTAGCGTGACTTCGACCATCAGGGGATTAACCAGCGGCGCGGTGCCGTTTTTGACTTCAATCTCCAGCCAATCAGAGGTTACAGGGCGTGCGGTGAAGATGAGCTTTGTAGTTTCTGACATAGACTTTTCCTCAAGGGCTATTCTTCCGTGTTGAGCAACAGCAGTTGTCCCTCAGCCGCTTCCACCGGCTGGTCGCTGAAGTATCTGGGGTCGGAGGGAAGGAGGAGGGTCGCAGTATTATCGGTCAAAGGCCCGCTGAAGCTCCAACGCCCTTTGTCACCGACGGGCGTGGGCAAAGCGAGCCTGTCAGCTTGAACTAAAACAGGGCCGACGCGGAATGAGGCTTCCATGCGCGCAAGCGTCTTGTCCAGTTCGACCTGAGCCAGTGTGATCGTTTTCGCAGGGACGATGCCTGCCGCCGCCTGCACCGATCCCCACGGGTCCATCAGCAGCGTGAGCGGCTCCGGAGCATGAAACCCGACGCGCACCGCATCGGTCGCCTGTTTGACTATGTAACCGGAAGGCTCGCTCTCTGGCGGCATATAAGACGACACAATGCGGTCATAAACGCCTCCTTTGAAATAGCCGATCAGGCCGTCTTCCGTGTTGTGCTGATAACCGAGATTGACAGGAATCCTGAGCGCATCGAGCGTCGCATCGCCAGTGATTTTGGGGTAATTAGCGGGAGGCTCTCGCTGCGGGTCTGTCCATGCCTTGCCGAAGAGTTCAAAACCCAGCGCGGCGCTCACCAGCGCAATCGGGCGTCCAAACAATCCCATGTCACGGCGAGCGGCGGCGGGCCGAATGCGTTTGAGCGCACTATTGATTAACTCCAACAGGTCCTGCAATCGGGTTCTCGGCTTCGGAGCAGTTTCTACCAGCGCCCTTGCAAAGGCTTTCAGACTGGGATTGCGAATCTCGTCAAGGGCAACGCCGCCTGCGCCAGATTCCCAATCGACAAGGAACCGGCCTTGCGTTTCGGTGATGACGAGTTCGCCGATCAGCCGTCCATCTTTGTCGCAAAGCGCCAGCGCCTGATCGAGCCGATTATGAAAAACCCAGCCGCAAACAGGGTCGAGCGCCGAATCAGAGCCGCTTTCAACCATCGGATTGTCCGCTGCGGTGAATCGGAAGTTGAGACGCACGGGCTGGACGACGCGCGGCGGCATCGCCACCACAAACTGATCGTCTTCCCACCGCGCGCGCGGATGAAAGACCGCGCCGAAAGCCCCGCCCGCAGAAGTTCCATGCAGCAAGTCTGCCCATTGTCCGAAATCGTCCACCAGCCAAAGCTCGTCAAGCTTGAACGCGCCCGCCCTAACCATCTGAAACAGCGGCGGCGGAGGCAGAAACGGATCAGGCGGAGGCGCGGGGGGTGGCAGGCGCTCGCCGATCAGCGCCGCTTCGTCCGGCGTGCTGAGCATCGCGCTGACTTCACCATCAAGTGATTTAAGAACATCATCTTTTATCCATGGCCGGGCCGGGTCGGGCATTACGCGAGGGAGCGTGACATCGCGGCGTATCAACGCTTGATGAAAGCCCGTCAGTGCCTGCCCCATCAGTCCTCCGGCGGCAAGCTTTCGCAGCGTCTTGTCCCAAACTTCTTCATAGCGCGAGAGAATTTCAGTCACGGCAGCGGTGAAAGCCTTATCGCCATCCGTCTTCTCGTCCGGGCCGCGCCTGGCATTGAGGAATCCCCGCAGAGTCTCAATCGGCCCCATGAAGATGCGCTCGTCAATGGGGGCAAGCAGGCTGCGGCCTTGCACTGTGTAGCCTGTCTGCGGCAGGGACTCTTTATTCACTGGCTGATAATCGTATTCGCCCAGTCGCCAGGCGGGGCCGAAGCCCTGACCGGAAAGCTGTGTTGGAAACCATGTGATCTGCCAGTCGAGGAAGAGCGGCGACCACGGTTGTTGCCCCCACAGTTCAACCAGACGATACGGCGGCATATTCAGGTCGCCCTGATTGCCGAAGCGGACTTGATCCTCGGCCTGATTATCCCCTGTCAAATCTTTGAAGAGTCGTCCAGTCCACTTACGCCAGGAGTTTGCAGAATCGAACCGCTTGTCAGCCGGTAAGGTTCTGGCTGCAAGATCGGTGATCGCCTGCTCGACGATTGAGGCTTCTTCGAGCAGGCGCGTCAGGATTTCGTAGTGCTCCGCAAAGTGCGTCCGCACAGCCGTCGCAATCTGCTGTGTGACCCCGGCAGCGAGGCTGAACGGTTTGGCCTTCTTTTCCACCACGACCTCTGCAACAGTGACGATTTGTTCAGGCAATCGACAAGGCAGGGGGCGCGGAAATTGATGCTTGGTCGGCAGACCGCAGTTATTGACGACGATGACCGGATCAGCCGGTGTCCAGAAACGCGGCGCGGCGTCGAAGCGGAGTTCCAGTTCTTTCGGCAACTGGCGCTCAAGCTTTTCCGGCATCGTCCGCAATCGCTCAAGCACCCCGTTGCGTTGGCCGCGCAGGTCTGAGACTCGCCCGATCAGCGCGCGGCAGTCAGCCTCTTCATCATCTAGATTGGCCGTTTCATCGCGGCGGGATTTCTCGGACAACTTCCACCAACGCGCATATAAATCCTGCTGCAACGCGGCCAGTTCGCGGCCTGCGGCGTCGGCTGCTGATTGCAGTTCGTTGAGTTGCTTCAGCGCGTCGAGTTGCTTAGGCGTCGGCCTGGCTGCGGTCGCGGCGGGATCGGTAGCCTTGTCAGAGCGCGGACGTATGGCCCAGACCTTGCCCGCCTCCAGCGTAGAGAACCAGCTTTGATGGACCGTCTGATCGCGCGGCGCGGTGTTCCAACCGCCGACCAGCGATTCGATTTGACGATAGATCACGGCTTCCAGTGCCTTCCACAGATTCGGCGCGTTAGCCGAGCCGCTGTATTCGCCCGAAACCAGCGAGACCAGCGCATCCTCGGCGTTGTTGCCGACGCCGACTGTGATCGATGGCGGCGCGGCGCGAAACACTCCTTCAACCGAAGGCGAACCCGGATAGCCGAGCATCGTTCCCTGATAGGTGTCGGAGTTCCAGTAGTTGATATGCGCGACCATGCCATGAAAAAGACAACGGCGCTTCAACAGATCAGCCGGAAGCGAAGCCGAATCGATGAACCAGCCCGGCGGGTCAATGAGCCAGCCCGGCGGGTCAGGCTCTTTTTGTTCAACGAGCTTGACGGGAAGCGCCGCCAGCGGCTCGTTTCGCTCGTCGTGATACCAGCCCAGCAACAAATAACTGAGCGCGGTCGCTTTCGGAACCTTATTATCGTTGGCCGGATCGCGCAGGTCATCAAGGTCGTCGTGCCAGGAGAGTATGTTGCGATTTTCGGCGACAAAAGCGGTGAAGGTCGGCGAGCCGGTATGCTGATTGCCGACGGCGGTTATGGTCGTCCGCTCTGCCTGAGGATCGGCAGGCGCGAACTCATCATCGAGCGGAACCACTTTGCCCACGCGCCGCGCCTTGTATTCGTCCCCCCGGTCGATGAGCAGGTTGGGAGCGTCATCTGAATCACCTACCAGACTGCTGTCTACGAACCATGCTTTCGTTTGCGGCTCTGCGCCGCGACGGCAGAAACGCACGATCAGCCACTGGTCGGGCAGAGCCGGGAATTCGAGCGAACTGGATTCGTAAGAGTGGCGCAGCCCCGAAGGCAGCACCCAATGCAGATAGACTCCGTGATCCTCCTTCGTCGGCAAAGCTTCCGCCTCCGCCTCGAACACGAGTTGATCGGTCTGTTGGCCGTTGTAGGTGTGACCGGCCCCGTAAAATAGTTTGGGTCCCGGCGCTCCAAGAGCGTTAATCAGGGATCGGTAATTCTGCGCCAGCGGCGACCACTTGCCATCGTTGCCGATATACTGTTGATCTCTGTTTTTCAGTGTGCCGCTTCTGGCAATGACGAGATCGTCAATGACCAGCGCCTGCACCTTGATTGGTACGAGCAGATGCTCTTTGTCCGCCATAAGCATTCCTCTTCAAATCTGTTTGTCGTACAGCTTCACCCCCACTGCATGTCCAGCTCTTCAGGCATCCGAATCATTCGCAGCGCGAGTTCAGCCGAACCGACCGTGATCCCTTCCGTTTCAGTCAACCTGTCGCCGAGCGCACCGAGATTGAGTACGCCCGCGCGCGCGCCTGCGCGGAGCCAGTCTTTTTTAACGTTGAAAGTCTGGTCCGATTTACGCGTATTGATCGCGCCTGTGCTATCGACGCCGAATGTGATTCCTTCGCGCGGCTCGCGGAAGGTCACTTTTTCAAGAGAGCCGCGTGCGAGACAAAAAAGCACTCCGTCGGCAATCTGATCAAGGCGCAGAATTTCAGGAAGAAAGTCATCCCGCGCGGCGCTGGTGGTCGCAGTGATTTCAACTCCCGGCCAGCCCGCGAGCAGCCTCGAACGCAACAGGAAACCAGACTTGGGCATGTTCATGTAATGCTCTGACGGATTCCAGTCCGGGTTCCTGCCTTGCAGGCGCAGCCGATGCTGATAGACGATCCGGGACAAGGCGGATTGTAAATCACCCCGCGCCGCCACGTCCTTTCCGTCGAGGCCGCGCACGGCGATGCTGAGCGCTCCATCCACAAGCGCATCAACCCAGTTATCGTCCAGATGGAAGAAGCGCAACGATTCCATCGGCAACAGCGATGCGTGCGGAACGAGGTAGTGGAAAGGTACAGGATAGAGCAGTACAAGCCGGGCCAGCCACTGCATCAGCTCATCGGCTATGGCGACCTCTTCGATTTCGGGCGGCACGACATTGGATTTAAGATCCTTGAAAGCGCTGCGATGCAGTTCCAGAAAAGTTGCGATCTGCTGAGCCAGTTCGACAGCGTTGCGGCAATCTTCAACGAACAGGCGCAGCCCCTTTGAGAAGGCCGGTGAAGCGAGCGCCAGCAGCCGTCCGAGTTGCCATGCGGCGGCATACGATACGTCCATGACGGCTGTGCCCTCGTCAAAGATCAGCGCGGCATCGGCGCGCTGGAAAGGCGGTTGCTTCAATCGCTTTCTGGCCAGCGGCGCGAGCGGCCCGCGATACCAGGCGAAAGTCGGCGTGCTCTTCGTCGGTTTATATTTTATCGGCACGTAACCGTGTGCGAGCGCCTGATTCACCTGATCGTCGCTTTGCGGCGCGGGCAGCGCGACGCCGAACACAGAAGCGTTCTGCCGCAACCCCAGCATCAGCCTGCCGAATGTATCGTTCCCCACCGGATCGCTCACAAAACTCCAACTGGCCAGCGTAATCAATCGCACGCGGGAAGCAGGAAACGACTTAGTGGCAGGCGCGCCGAGCAGACCCTGCCAGCCTTCGAGCGAAATCAGGTGGATCGTGTTGGGACCCGACGGCGGGAAGCGATTGGCGACCAGCACAGAGAATTCGCCGTCAGCGACCATTTCCAACGGAATCTTATTCGTCGTGTCCACGCTGCGAATGTGAGCCAGCAGTGGCAAGTCTTCGCGGCGCGGGCATAGTTCGCGAAAAAGCCGGAGGTCCAGATCGAGCAACCGTACAGGCGTGTCGGGGTCTTCCCGGCGGTCGAAGCGCGGCAGCAGGATCGCCGCGCCATCTTCCACACGCAACCACTCGGCTGCATCAGATTCCTTTGGCACGAGGTCACTGACCTTGCCCGTCTTCAGGACGACTCGGCCATCGAGTGTCTCCTGTTCGGAGATCATCAGCAACGCGAGCCACGGTTCGTGTCCTTCGCCCTCCCATACACTGCGCTCCCACGGCAGATTGCGCGCGCGCAGCACCAGATGCGGCAGAATGTTTTGATAGTCGGCGACTCCGCCGGGCGGGGGGAACTGGGCTTGAATTTCACCGCCTTCGATGGAATAACGCGGGGCTTGGACTTCAAAGGGCTGATCGCGGTAATAATGGCGATCCTGCTCGTCCCCCACTTTGACGGTCTGTTGCAGGACGAAGCGGTACGAGCCAGCAGGCAAAGGCGATTTGTAATAGTCGTAAAAGGTCATCAGTTTGGAAGTCGCCATTTTTCTCCTCGGAAAAAGTCGTCATCAAACAGAAGTTGAGATCGTGCCGACCATCGGATCGGCCTGCAACTCGCGGAAGCGAATCTCTGTTTGCGGCTGCGGCCAGTCCAGATTGAAGCCGACCAGAGCGAGCGCATCAGCCATCTGTTTTTGCTTCGCTTGCCTGCTGGCCACCGCCGCCTGAACGTTCCGCGAGCGGGTCGCCGAAGGAACCTGCTGCAACGCGCCGGATTTGGGAACGTGAATATCTCCAAGCGAGCGCCACTCTAATGTTGAAAGCTCGGCCTGTTCGCCGGATTTGCCGGGCGGCGGCTTGAGCCGTTTGATTCCTGTGATGCAATCCGCGATGAGTTTGGCGCTCGGCTCTTTCGGGCCTTTGAGTTTCGGTTTTGCCGAATCCCACAGGGCCGCTGGCACCGAACTGATCTCCGGTTCGATAACCCATCCGCTCAGGTCAACCGGCTGCGGCACGTCGTCGCGCACAATCGCGACATTGAGCACCGATTCCAGCTTTTTGCCCATCGGATGAACTCCCAGCGCGTCGCCATACTTCTCGGAATACAGTTCGTCGGTCACCAGTTCGACCGGTTTTTTGACCAGTAAAGACTGGCCGGTCAGGCTGCGTTCCTGAACCCCCGCGATCTGGCTATTGGTTTTGACGCGGCCTACGTTCAAGGTCGTCACGGGAACCGCTGCGGAGGCCGCCAGTTCCAACTCATCCCCGCGCACTTTCCAGATCAGGTTCTCGCGCGTCTCCTTCGTTTGATCTTTTTGCGCGTCCGGCAGCTTATCGAGATTGTTGCGTCCCGATGTCAGAGAGGGGCGGGTCAAAGGAGAGGCGACCACGGGTTTGTCTGTCACTTTCTCGTCGGCTTTGCTCGCGTTGAGGAAGCTGCTGGCGAACCTGGCCCACGACTCGATCAATTCAAGTTTGGCCTCTTCGCGCGGCGCGCCGAATGGAATGTCGAACGAGATGACAGTCAGGTTGATGTGGGCGATCCCGCCCGTAGGCGGCCCCCAGATTTGCACCGTCGCCGAAATCTCGACCTTGAGCGCGGTCACGAAAAGAGCCGCTTCGACCCGCAGCGAGATGCCGATATCGACCTCGAAATGGAACGGGCTCCATGCGAGGATGACATCGAGATAGGCCGTAAACCATGCCGAGACGCGCCCCGATTGAAAGGTCGCTTCAAGCCGTGAGCCAAGCATGCAACAGGAAGGCGTGACGGCATAGTAGACGCCGCCCTTGATCGACAGGTTTTTATTGACCGGCCAATTCAACCCCAGCCTCGGCACTAGCGGATAATGATCGGGCCGCTTGAAGCGAGGGTGATACCCGCCGAGCGTGATGACGAAATCGTCTTTATGATCTCCGCTAAACCAGACGTAGAGCGCGAATCCGCCCGTCAGTTTGCAGTCCTGATTGATGAGCCATGAATTATCGGTCAGCAGCGCCTGCAACTTGAAGCATCCGTCGCTCGGTTTGACCGACATCAGGATTTGCATTTCGATGTAGCAGATCGGCTTGGCGCTCAGGTCGCGGGGATGCCTGAAACGTGCAAGGCCCAGCAACGTGAATTCAAAGTCGTTGCCCCACTGAAAGATAATCAGGCCAAAACAATCGACCGTCGAGGCGATGGTGAAACGCACGCCGCCGCAGATGAAATATTGGCCCTGCTCGGCTGGCAAGGCGTCTGCCATCTCTGTGAGCACATCAACCGGGTCGTCAACCGCTTCGCCTAACTGTCGGCGGATGTCGCCGCTCGTGTCCTCTTCCTGATAACCGCCTTCGCCCATCACCATCTGGACGAGCGGAAACTCGGCCACCTTTTCAATCGGCGGAATTTTGACCCTTCGATTGATACCGAAGCCGAGCGCGATACCAGTAAATTCGATTGGCCCGATTCTGATGCCGCCTCCAGTGGCCGCGCTCACCGCGCCGTAGATGAACAGAGTCTTCTGATCGCTCAAGACGTGCAATTCGCCGTCGGCCTCGGTCAGGGTGTAGCGTTTATCGTCCTCTGTGAAAATCTCCCATTCGCCGACCGAAAAACCCCGCCGGGGCGGTTTGCCGGGATTCAGCCTGATTTTGTTATCGGCCAGTTCAACGATCAATTTATGAGGGAAGAGGCCAGCTTTCAAAGCGGCGCGAATATCTTTGTCGGACTTCGGGCTGTAAACGATCAGGTTGCCGTAGAAGCCCATCGCGCCGATGGAAAATTTTGGCAGGTCAATCGTGAGGCTGCCTGCGTACTCGACGCCGCTCTTGAGAAAACTGCCGGAGATGACCGCCGGGCCTGCCTTGAGCGAAACGTCAAGGCCGTCGAGACTGAACTGGGCGTCGCGCGGATTCCTCAGCGGAAAGCTGAGCGTCGCGCCGATAAAGCCCAGTTCAAAGAGCGGGAAGCGCAGGCCGCCCGTGAGCGCAAGCGTCAATTGAGCGTCCTCGCTCAGCCCTTTGCTCAACTCAACGTTTTCGACGCCCTTCAGCCCGATGCCGATCTGCTTCAAGTAGACTGCGCGGTAGCGACGCTCAATCGGGATCCAGACCATCTTGCCTGCGTTGCCCTTCTCGTCGTAAAGCTGGATGTCGAGCGTGCCGCTACTGTCCGGCGTCAGCGGCGAAAGATAGCCGACCGAGATTGAAAACTTATCTTTCTTCCTGGCGCTCAGCCGGGTTTTCGGATTCTTTTCCTTTGGCTTCTCGGTCGGGGGAACGACTACCCAGTCGTCGGCCAACAGGTCTTGCAGCCCTTCGATGATGTCGTCGCCGGAGTCTTTCTCTTTGTCAGTCTTTTTCTCTTTGGGGCCGAACGAGAGCCGCAAATCGCTGAGCTTGATTCCCATGCCGAAGGCTATACGGTCAGCAGACAACAGCAGCGCGATCCGCGCTTCAACTTTGCCCAGTCCGAAGTAGGCGAGCGGGCCTTTATTGAGTTGCAGGAACGTCAGGCCGTCTTTGGTTGTCCCCTTGATGTCTATGCCCGCGCTCAGAAGATCACCGCGCAGCGCCAGCGAATACGTTGCCTCCCCGTCATCTTTCTGCACCCGCTGGAACGGCAACACGCGAACGCCGGGCAGCGGAACCCGCCGCTTCCAGAGAGATTCATCCGAGCCGTCAGCCCCCGGCAGCAAGCGGCGAAACCAGTTGTTATCGAGCGTCTCGCCGTCAAACCACTTGCCGAGATGCAGCCTGATTTCCACGCCGCTCTTCTTTTTCTTTTTGTCTGTCTCGTCCTCGGCAGGCGGCGCGCCTTCTTCCTCTTCGCCTTCTTCGTCCTCCCCGACCAGAACCCGGTCATCGTCTGTGAAAGTCTTTTCGTCGAGGACGAGTTTTGTTGCGTCCGGCTCGGAATCTTTGGCGGCGGGGTCTTCGTCGGAAACCGTCTTGATGGGGATGTTTGAGATTACGCCCGCCAGCCCGAAGTAATGTTTTTTGATATTGACCTCGTCGGCTTGAGAAGCGAGCGCGACGACGATGCTGGTGGATTTCTCCTTTTTCGGCTCCACGCCTGAGACATAGAGCGGGAAGCCATCCAGTTCTGCCAGCGAGCGATGGACGACATCCCATATCTGCAAGTCAGCCAGATCACTCAACTTGTATTTGCCGTCGTCGTTCTCAAGCAATCCGAGCGAGACAAGCAGACTCCCGAACTTGCGTTCGCTCGAAGGCGACAGGATGGCTTCAGGCTCAGGGTTTTCCTCCGGCACTTTCCAGTCTTTCCACAAACCGTGGAGCAGCGTAGCCGTCTCTTTGAGTTCATCTTTGGCTTGAGTGAAATCTTCTTTGATTGCGGGCCGCCTGGATTTGAGAATGTCCTTGATGCTGCTTTCGTCGTTCATCATTTCAAGCAGGATGGGGCCGATGGGAGCGTTAAGCAATTCCTTGCCATCTTTCGAGGCGCAGACTTTTTTGACGAAGCCTTTCCAGTCGTCAAACTCTTCCCACTCCGCCTGCTTTGCGCCGGAGACTACCCAGTCCCGCTTTTCCGCTTTAATCACCGGAGGCTCGAAATGTGTCTCCAGTTCGTAATCATCCCGCCGGTAGATCTGCGACATTCGCGCCGTGAAAGGGATGCGAAAGTTGAAGCGCACGGCGGCGATATCTTCTTCGTCAAGTATGCGGTTGCCATTGGCGCGCGTGACGACGATGCCGCCGCAGAGCGAGCGAGCGCCCGGAAAAGAATCCTTCGATGGCTCACTTTTCGCAGGCACGACATAAAAGGGCACGAAGAACTCGACATCCGCCCGCAGCGCCGTTCGCTCGTCTACGCCTTTACTCCACACGCCTGTGCGTCGCCTGATTCCCGCGCCGATGACAAACACTTCCCTGTCTTTATCCCCCCGGTCTTTAGTTCTCTGTTGCGACAAACCGACGGAGAGAGTCGTCTGGAAACTGCGCTCATAGCCGGATTTGGAGACGACAAGCTTGTTGATGGCATCGGTGGCGTGCGACATGCGCGGCTTGAACTCTTTGCTCAGCAGATCAATCGACGCAAGCAGGGGTTCGGAGATCGCGCCGAATTCCTGCTTGTGGCCAGCGAGATTAGAGACTATTTGGGCGAGCAGCCAATCGCGGTGGACGACGCTTTCCCATGCGGCCTGAGGGCTGAGAAGCCACATCCAATTCCATTCTGAATCGCGCAACGCATCTTTATTATCGTTAAGCCAATAATCCTCGGCTGAGGCTATTTCCGCAGACTGGGGATGTTGCAGTTTGTACAAGCCTGCTAACAGCAAAAGGAGATCCGTGGTCGAATGTGACTTGACTTCTGCCATACAAGCACCTCACTGGTGATTCATTGCGAGAGTAATCAAGTAATCTGGCCTCCATAAAAATGAGGCCCGCAGTCTTTATCTAATCAAGGCAGCCAACTGAATGATTAAACGCCTCGCAGTGTAGCAATATATGCATAACGAGCGCAGATGATGCGCACATCATTAAACTTCACGATGCGAGCCGGTGGCCAGAACCTGAACCGAGAGGCCCTTACTTTCAAGAACTGGCGCTATAATATTTCAACTATCCAGTGGTTTTTAATGCATTTAACCTGGGTTAGAACCAACCTTTTAATCGTGCCGATATCCCCATGACAGATTCTCAATTCAAGGCGTAATGTTATGAACAAACCCGGATAGATGCAAGGGAAAGTCAGATCAGGCTACATCGACACTTTCGACAGGTTATTCAACGTGACCGCTTGATAGAGAAGAAGCTTTGTGATATTAAACACTCTGCCGAAAACGGGTTATCCGGTTGACGAGATAAAATGGCCCTGGCAGCATAATTATCTATTTTTCTGTAGAGAAGCGCCCCTTGCGTATTCAGTGATAAAAAGTATTAAAGCACTGGCTCGCAGCCTTTCGTCTTCAGGATTTCGGCCTGCTTGATTACAAACCCAATTTACTCACAGGAGAGATATATACATGCCCGGACTGGATGACAAATTACCCAAAAATGCTTCTCCCTACACCATTGCGGCTAATCAAAAGGTGTCGCAAGAGCTGAACTTCTCAAACACACAAGATTACACAGATGCGCAACGCGGCTTTATCGCCACGCTGACCGCCGATGGCCAGATGACTAATGAGCCTGTAGATGAAGTCAAGATCAGGAATGATCAGCCTGGTGCTCCCCCTGTGCCGGTTTGGAATCTGGGAGAGTATGCGTTTTTATTAGGCACACAACCGCAACAGGCACCCGAAACAGTCAATCCGAGTTTATGGCGTCAAGCTCAAATCAACATGAACAACGGATTGTTTCAGGTAACGACACGCACTTATGAATTGAATGGTAGTCAGGTAACGAAGGGGATATATCAGGTACGCGCTTTCGACCTTTCCAACATGACGATTGTCGAAACGGATAAAGGCATTATCGTCATCGACCCGCTGATTTCATCAGAAACGGCTAAGGCGGCGCTGAATCTTTATTATCAGGCCCGTAACATAACGCGGGAGCAAGCGCCGGTAGTCGCTGTCATCTATACACACAGCCACATAGATCATTACGGCGGCGTGAGAGGGGTGATAAGCGATGAGGATGTCCAGTTAAAAAAGGTCAAAATATATGCGCCCGAAGGTTTCCTTGAGCACGCGGTCAGCGAAAATGTTTATGCAGGCAACGCGATGGGTCGCCGTGCTACCTATATGTATGGGGCGTTACTGCACAAGGGCGATAAGGGGCAGGTAGATGGCGGGTTGGGGAAGACCACCTCGCTCGGCCAAAGCAGCCTGATATCCCCCTCAAGCGACTGCGTAATCACAAAGAGCCTCGAAGAACGCATCATAGACGGAGTTCGCATCACCTTTCAGTTAGCACCGGATACGGAAGCGCCGTCGGAAATGCTGTTTCATTTCCCGCAGTTCAAGGCATTGTGCGCCGCAGAAGACATGACGCATAACCTGCACAACCTGTACTCGCTGCGTGGCGCGCAGGTTCGTAATGCGGCGGCATGGTGGAAGGTTATCAACGAAGCGATAAAGCTTTTCGTCAAAGACATTGATGTCCTTTTTGCCCAGCACCACTGGCCGATGTGGAATGACACTTCCGACATATTGAACTTCCTCAAAAAGCAGCGCGACCTCTACAAATACATTCATGACCAGTCGCTGCGCTTGTTGAACCACGGGCGCACTATGATCGAGCTGTCGGAGATGATTGTGCTGCCAGAAAGCTTATCCTTTGAATGGTTTAATCGCGGTTATTACGGTACAGTCAATCATGACTCGAAGGCGGTTTATCAGCGGTATCTGGGATGGTACGATGCCAACCCCGCCACCCTGCATTCGCTCCCGCCCGTGCAGGCATCCAGAAAGTATGTAGAGTACATGGGCGGCGCGCGAGCCGTGCTCGACCGGGCACATATCGCGTTTGCCGAGGGCGACTATCGCTGGGTGGCAGAAGTGGTCAACCATGTGATCTTTGCCGCTCCTGACAGTTCCAGTACGAACCCGCCGGACCCTGTTACGCAGGAGGCGAAACTTCTACAGGCGGATGCGCTGGAGCAGATGGGTTATCAGGCCGAGTCCGGACCATGGCGCAATGTTTATTTGATGGGTGCCCACGAACTGCGACATGGGGTGTCACCACTTCTCGTGTCGAAACCGCTCAGCGCGGACGTAATGAGCGCGATGACGCTCGATCAGTATTTTGATTATATGGGCCTGCGGTTCGATGCCCCAAAGGCCGAAGCAGAACAGCTTCAGTCAAGCACGATAAACTGGATCATTACACATAACTCCGATTCCACTAACCCCACCGAGTATTATGCGCTGGAATCAATAGACTATGCGCTGCCTTATACAAGGTATTATGCGCAAAATGAACTGCCTACAGCGGATGTTACTCTGACGATGTCGCGCGAGACGCTCACTCAAATCTCGACTGCCTCCAACATGAGTCAGGCATTTAATGCTGCGGTCGCGGCGGGTGACATCAAAGTGCAGGGTGATCCCAATATAGTGACAGCCATATTAGACCTGCTCGACATCTTCCCGGCGAATTTCAACATCGTCACCCCCAGACAGGAGCAGGATTTAATGGAGCAATTGGAGTCGAAAAAAGGCGACGACGAGGGAATCGGCGATAGTACGCCATAGAGGACTTGCCAGCCATGAACGCAGTACGCAATACCTGAGAAAGTGGCGGTTATATATGGACGAGTGGTTCAGCGTCATAGCTTCGGACTTCGAGTTGCCAGGGGATGCTGTCGAGCAACTACGCGACACAGGCTTCGTCGTTATCCAGGGGCCTGTGGCTCCCGCCAATATCGCGCAGTTCGCAGCAGCCTACGATGCAGGTGTGGCGGGCGCTGACCCCACAGACGTATCAACCGGTTCATCAACGACGCGCGTGCACGATTTCGTGAATCGCGGACCTCACTTCGATGAGATCTACGTCTATGCGCCTATACTGGGGGCGTGTTGTAGCATCATCGGTCAACCGTTCAAGCTGAGCACGATGCTCGCAAGGACTGTTAATCCGAATGCACCCGCGCAACCGCTTCATGTGGATTTCCAGCGCGAGGCGGATGGATGGCCTATGGTCGGCTTTATCATCATGGTGGACGAGTTCCGAAGCGACAATGGGGCCACTCGTTTTGTGCCGGGTTCGCACACATGGCCCGCCATTCCCGGCGACGCCCTGATAGAGCCTGCTGCGGACCACGGGCAACAAGTACTGGCCTGCGGCCCGGCAGGCTCGGCGATTGTCTATAACGGATCTGTCTGGCACGGGCATTCGGCAAACCAGACAGGAGAGCCTCGGCGCTCAATTCAAGGCGCATACATTCGCCGTGATGCCGAGCCGTGGAGTAATCAGGCTGCGCGGATTCGTCCGGAGACTCTTTGTCGCCTCAGTCCCCTTGCGAAATACCTATTGGCCGTCTAACATCACATCAACCGGAGCGCGGCAAGCGAATATCTCATCGTTCTATCAGCGCCGCCCGTAGAGTACCAACTGCGGTCGGCTTCGGCCCCAATTTTCTTTGCCATACCAGACTTCGACGCTGCGAATTCTGCGCTCGTCCCCCGGCAGGTCAATTGCCCTTGTCGTTCTGCCGCTCCGAATTCGATCCCGAACCTCAACCTCGGTGTCAGCGCCGTTCTCGAAATGCACCACTACGCGCTGGATCTCAATATCGCCACCCTGAACAAAAAACCGGATCGCCTGGAACCGTCCGCGAGCATTCACACGAATGGTGTCATGATCTCGCTGGCCATCTACACGCGAATCTCCGAGGCGTTCCCACCGGCCATCATCTCGTCGATATCTATCGTCTCGATCACGCCTCTGGGCATTGGCAGCGAAACTGGAGCTCAACACAAGCAACAACAAACTGAACAAACGAATTGATCTTAATAAGCTCTTACTTTTCATTATTCCTCCAGATTTGTAGGTTAAAGCGGTTTTGTGCGCCTAAACTGAATGTCCGACTATTTGAGTCGAATAGGGCAAAAGCATTTAGGAGCCAAAGGCAAACCAGTAGCGCCACGACGACATTCTACACCGTTTTGATGGGTTGAGCCATCGGTATGCAGGTATTAATCAGGTAAAGCACCAGACCCGGTACGACCCTGGCATTGAGAGCATTGAACTGAATTATCCTTTCGTGATATACATCGCCTGCCTTCAGGGTCGAGACTAATACCTTGTCAAACAGCTCCGGGTTGCGCGGGTCCATTGATGCTCGGCGTTAGCTTGCATTGTTGAAATTAAGCCGCAAACCTTCGGATGTTAAAGTGATGTGGAACGTTGAGCGGCTTCGCTTCAAATACGAAAGGGTTATGTGATGAGCTTTGCTAAGAGATGGCTACTCGTCCTGCTCGTCATCAACATCGGCACATCCATCCTGCATTACGTGGATAACATCTTGTTCTTCCATACCTATCCAGAACCACATTGGATCAATCCGCAGATTGTTGATGTCTTCTGGTTTGTGATGACGCCTTTCGCAGTCTCAGGCTACGTACTTTATAGCAAAGGCTTGCATAGGTATTCATACCTTTGCCTTTATCTGTATGCGCTGATGAGCCTGTTAGTTCTTGGACATTACCGCTATGGTTCAATGTGGGAGATGTCGATAAAAATGAACCTGCTGATTTTCATCGAAGCGATTGCGGCGGTGGCGCTGATCGCCTATACCCTATGGCTTCAGTTCCGCGCCGAAGAATCTTACGAGGCGTGATTATTCGCCACTTACGGCCATCAACCGTCTCATACTGAAAGCGCGAAAGGCGTTTGAGCATTAAAGCGTTTAGCCGCGAAATGCCAGCAAGCGCAAGCCATTTGCCACCACCAGCAGCGTGCTGCCCTCGTGTAAGATTACCGCCTCGCTGATCCGCACCCAGCCGAAGATCGAAGCGATAATGAGGATGGCGCTCACACCCAGCGCAATGACCAGATTCTGGCGAATGATACCGCTCGCCGTCCGCGCCAGTTTGACGGCGAAGGGGAGATGACCAAGCCCCTCGCTCATCAGCACCATATCCGCCGTCTCCAGCGCGACATCTGATCCCGTGCCGCCCATCGCGATCCCGACAGAAGCCGCCGCTAATGCGGGCGCATCGTTCACACCGTCGCCAACCATCGCGACTCCGCCTTCTTTCGCGAGGCCGCGCAGGGCCGCGACTTTTCCGTCCGGCATCAACGGGGCACGGGCTTCATCAATGCCTACCTGCAAAGCTATAGCTTTGGCGACGAGCAAATTGTCGCCGGAGAGCATGATATTGCGCTTGATGCCGATATCGTGCAGAGCAGTCAAGGCTCTCTTCGCTTCGGGGCGTAAAGTGTCTGCCACGCCCATCACGCCAAGGAAAAGATCACCGCGTTTGACAATCATCGTTGTTTGCCCCGCCGATTCCAGTTGTTTTGTCATCGCTGCGATACTCTCTGGTATGGCTTCGTCGGCGAAGAGGGCGAGGTTGCCGACTGCGACCGTTTGTCCGTTAACAATCGCGCGCAGCCCCTTGCCGTGAACGGATTCCATGCTTTCCGCGATAATGGTTTCGATGCCGCGCTCTTTTGCGCCTTCGATAACGGCGAGGGCGCAGGGATGTGAAGACTTCGATTCGGCGGCGGAGGCGGCGGCGAGCAGCTCTTTTTCAGATACTTCTGCCACAGGCGAAACTGTAATTAAACGAGGCTTGCCTAAGGTCAACGTGCCCGTCTTATCAAATGCCATCGCCGCCACTTTGCCGAGTGTTTCCAGATGCGCGCCTCCCTTGATCAGCACTCCGCCGCGCGCTGCACGCGCCACAGCCGAAAGGACAGCCGCAGGGGTCGCAATTGCCAGCGCGCAGGGTGAGGCGGCCACCAGCAGCGAAATGCCTCTCAACACAGATTCTCTGAAGCTCTCTCCCTGAACGAAGTACAGCACCGCCGCCAATAGCGGCGCTCCCAGCAGCACTATCGGAACGAAGGTTCGTTCGAGACGCTTGGCGAATCGCTGCGTAGGACTTTTCTGCGCCTCGGCTTCAGCAACCATGTCAATAACCCGGGCCAGCACAGATTCAGATGACAGCTTGGTGACTTCAACTTCGAGCGCATCTTCAGTGTTGATCGTTCCGGCGAAGACTGTATCACCGGGGCCTTTGGCGACAGGCACGGATTCCCCTGTGATTGTCGCCTGATCGAGCGATGAATTACCGCTACGGATCACGCCGTCCATCGGCACGCGGTCCCCAGGACGAACGATGACCATGTCGCCGCGCCGCACCTCTCCGACTGGAATTTCTTCAACTTCTTTGCCGCGCCTGACGCGCGCTGTGCCGGGGCGCAGCTGGCCTAGCGCTTCGATTGCGTGACGCGCTCTCTCCATCGCGCGGTGTTCGAGCGCATGGCCGAGACTAAAGAGGAATAGCAGGAAGGCTCCTTCAAACCACGCGCCGAGCAGTCCCGCGCCAACGCCTGCGAGCACCATCAGAGTTTCGATGTCGAAGATCCCCTGGCGTATTGACACCAGCGCGCTACGTAACGAAAAGAATCCTCCTGAGATCATTGCCACGATAAAAAGAATTGTGGGCGCGATGGCTGGAACGTCGGTAAAACTGCGAAGCAGAAAGCCTGCGGCGAGCAGAGTGCCTGCAATTATGGACAGCGGCATCTCCAGTTTTGGCGCGAGTCCACCTTTATTCGCATGATGTGAGCATACATGGCCGGGTTCGGGTTCTTCTAATTCATAGCCGATGGCGCTTACTTTCTCTTCGATATCGCGCGGCTTGATGGCTTCGCTGTCGTATTCGACGACCAGCCGCTCGGCTGCGTAAGCAACGTTGGCATCGAGCACGCCCGGCATGCGCTCCAGCACGTACTCAATCACATACCCGCATTGTGCGGAATCCATCCCGCGCACAAACCACGTCTTGTGCAGATAACGCTGCGCTACTTCCGCGCCGATTGACTTCACGAGCGCGACTATCTGTGCAGGTGTAATTTGTTTGGCATCGTAATGTATGCAGATTTCGGCGCGTTCGTTATCACGCCTGACATGAATATCTGTGATGCCGGTCTTCGCTTCGATGAGTTCTTCGAGCTTCTGAAACCTGCCGACTTCATCCGTTTCACCCGGAATGATTACATCAAGATCGAGCTGACAGGCCGGGCCGCCCTTTTCCGCCGGTTTCACCCCGACATAAGCTTCACGCCGCTTACGCTCCTCATCGTCGTGATCGTGAGCATGATCGTGATCGTGGTCATGGTCATGGTTACAGCCGGGACCGTGTTCGTGAGCATGATCATGGTCATGGTCGTGATCGTGATCATGGTCACAGCCCGGACCGTGCTCGTGATGGCCAGCGTGACCTGAATGATCCTGCTCCTTGTGGCTGTCGTGTTCGTGGCTGTCGTGCGAGTCGTGATGATCGTGATTACATTCAGCGCTATGCGTGTGAGCCTCGTCATGATCATGCGTGCATTCAGGAGTATGTATATGCTCGTGATCATGCGTGCATTCAGCGGTGTGTACATGCGCTTTGGTTTCGAGTTCGTGCGAAGTCGCACTTTCCGAGCCTCGCTTGGAAGATGTCTCGGTTAAAGCATGCTCTGTTTTTTCTTTATCTGTTTCGTCGGTGGCCATGCATCCTCCTGACAGTTCGCTCTAGTCGTGATGCTGTTTCCCTCGATGAGATGACTTTGTTTTATTATCAACCTGCTGAGTGCTCGGCCCTGGAGGTTGCTCGTGATCCTCTTCGCCTTCTTCATCGTGATCCTCTTCGGGAATCGGCTGTGTATAACGCTGCCCCGCGACCTCCAGCGTAAAGCTCTGGCACCCGGCAGGCACTTTGAATTCGAGCACAGCAGGCAAGCGGGCCTCATAGACCTTCAGAATATTGCCCTTGTCGTCGTAAACCGTCCCGCCCGCAGCGACCGTCATCGTTTCGTCAACAAGCACAGCGACGAGTTCGGGCATCTCTTCCATCCGGTCGGCGACCCTGTGGCACCACAAGTGCCCGACGCCCGGATACTCTTCGTGACAGATATCTTCCATCTGTTCCTCGTCAACCTGCTCCCCAACCCCTAACAGCACGAAATTGAGGCGCGGCAACCTACCCGCAGCAATCTCTTTAGCGACCTGGACTGAGTAAGCCTTCACGTCTGCCGGATCGTGAATCTGACTGTCGGTGATAATGACAGCGAGTCCGCGCCGCGCGCCCCTGTTTATTTCGTCTCGAATATGAGCGACGTAATCGCGCAGCACGGGCAGCATCACTGTATCTTTACCGTAAAACCGTGGGCCGGGAAATTTGTAAGTTTTCGCCTGCGCGCCATCCAGATCGCCAACTACTTCGATTTGAGAACCGTCGCTGGTCGCCCAGTATGCTACGCGCAACACGCCGTCACGGTCTTTTGTCGCCAGATATTCAATCATCCAATGCATCTGCGGCTCGACCTGATTGCGCACAGGGGCGAGTTTCGCCAGAATCCCGCGCGGGCCGTATTCATCTTCCATACTCGCCGAGCCGTCCATATAGAGCGCGACATCCAGACCTTCGACCGTCGGGTCGTGCAGCAGCGTAGCGATGACGTTCCCACTGCGGTTGTGAACATCCGAAAAGGGTTTCACGATGACTTCGTGTTCATGTGTCATTGTTGGACTCCTGTATTAAACAGCCTTTCGCATAAATCAGTGATGATCCTCGTCCTCATCCTCGTCGTGGTGTTCGTCTTCACCCGGCAGCGGCTGAGTATAACGTTGACCGTTAACCTCCAGCGTAAAGCTCCTCGCGCCTTCGGGGATGTCGAATTCCAGCACGGCAGGCAAGCGCGCTTCGTAGGTTTTCAGTATGTTGCCGCTATCATCGTAAATGGTGCCGCCAGCAGCGACCGTCATGGTTTCGTCCACAAGAATAGCGACCAGTTCCGCAACCTGCGCGATCTCTTCGGCGATCCTGTGACACCACAGATGGCCAAGTCCGGGATATTCTTCGTGGCAAATATCTTCCATCTGTTCTTCGTTAACCTGCCCGCCCACGCCGACAAGAATGAAATTCATGCGCGCCAGTCTGCCCGAACCAATCACTTTAGCAAGTTGCCTGCTGTAAGCTTTGACGGCCTCGGCGTCGTGCAACACGCCATCGGTCACGAAGACCGCGCAACCGCGCCGCGCTCCGTTTGGAACCTGTGATTTTATGTATTGAACAAAATCGCGCAGCGCCGGTTCGAGGTAAGTGTTTCCTCCCATCTCTCGCGGGCCCGGAAAGTTGTATTGCTTTACATCAACGCCCTTGAGGTCGCCGACAACCTCGATCTCCTTGCCGGATTTTCCGCAGGCCCAGTACGCCATTCTCAAAATGCCGTTGCGGTCTTTGCTGGCCAGATATTCGAGCATCCACTGAACCTGTGGCTCGACCTGATTAGGCAATAGGATGGAAGGATTGCCGAACAGAGATTCCCATAGATTTCGGCTTTCCTTTCTTGGTTCATACTCTTCCTTCATACTGGCTGAACCGTCCATATAAATCGCCATATCCAATCCTTCGACCGTCGGGTCGTGCAGCAGCGTAGCTCTGACGCGCCCCTGTTCGACGTGCAAATCGGAAAATGGCTCAACTGGTCTTTCATGTGACATGCTATATCCACCTTTCTGAAGTTTTCAGTTCCCTGACCGAATAAAGCTACTCGAAGTCCTCCATCCATTCCGGCTTTACCGAAGGCTGTGACCCTTTCGAGTCGCCGGTTCGCCTGGCCGTGGAAGTTTGAGCGAAATCCATCATCCACTCCGACTCCTGCTGCGGAGATTTCGCGCCCTTGGGAGGGGCCGCCTGCCAATTCAGACCTGAGGTTGAGGTCAATCTGGGCGGCGGCAGGTCGGGCTGGTGATGAGCGGCAATAAAGTCCTGCATCCAGGCAGGCGGCTCGCGGTCCTGCTTCAAGGGGCGGGCCTGTACGCGCGGTTGCGCAACGGGCGGCGACGGCGCGCTCGGCTGCGGCGGCCTTACCTGCGGTGGTCTTACCGGCGGAGGCGATAAAGTATTCCGGGCGGCGGCACTCGATGCCGGTCTAACACAATTTCTCAAAGCGACCGTTCGAGGCGACGGCCAGCCGGGCAGGGCGTTAAGAGCGAGTTTCGCGACATCAAGGAATTCATCCACTTCGCCTTCGGCAGGGATCTCAAGGCTCTCGTCCATCAGCGCGCCGAAAACTGAGGCGAGAAACCCCTGAAACCCCTCCCCGGAGCCTGCCTTTTTAATAGCCCTGTCTCCTTTGATAGCATAGCCTTCGGACTGTAATTGCTGCTCCAGAATAAATCGGCTGGGTACCGGTAAAACCATCGAACGAAGAGGGTGCTCGATATGCTCGCGTGCGAGGTCTTCTTTCATAGCGCTCAGGAGGTCATAAAGAAGCTGGCTGACGACGAACTCATTTGAAATGTCGTTTGCGATCAATTCAATTGGAAGTAAGGGGTAGGCCAGAATGATTCCAGAGCCGCGTCGGATATCTTCATCAGGGCCGCCCGGTAACATCAGATGAAAACAACGCGAAGCCTGCCCGCTTTCGTCGCTCGGTTTCGCGTATCGAAAAGCCTGATCAGTTCCCTGAACTAATCCATCCAGCAGATCGCCGCGCGTGACCGTCAACTGCCCCTCAATCCCGACTGTTCGTGGCCTTTCAGCTTCAGGAAAGGGACCGTAAAGAGTTCCGTACAGATAAACCGGATCATTCCAGCCTGCCGCGCCGCCGGGCTGTTCGAGAAGTTGCAGATTAAACAGAAAAACATCGGTGACTTCAAGCAACCGCCCGTGGCCCTTACTGGAAATTTCGTGATAAGCCAGTTCGCTTTGAACCGATGCCGGAAACGAGGTCCATCGCTCATCCGGCAACGCCTGCATGGTGCCGAGACAGTCTATTGCTGTTACCCACTCGCGTTCCTGAAGGTGGCGGTTGCCGATGAAGAAACTGTCCATAATGTGCGCCGGAGGAAGTTCTTCGCTGAGCGGAGCGGTCGGGCTTTGATCATCAGCGCGACTGACAAAATATCTTGGTAGTGAGCCCCTCGCCATAGAGCTTGCCTTTCTCCGCTAACAAACCTTTCGTCGTCGTAGACGCTGAATCCTGTCTTTACTTGACAGAGTGTGAAGTATACAGTCCGTTGCTAACTACGACAATCGCTAATATTCCTGAACTTCCCAAATCAGCTGATGAAATTCTCACCGATTGCGGCGTCCGCTCAATCAACTTTAAGGCTTGCCATAAACTTCTCCCTGGTATTCGATCTTGTCGCGCTCGAACCACCGGTAGAGCGTTGGCAGAATCAGCAGCGTCAAAAGCGTTGACGTTATGAGTCCGCCGATCACAACCGTCGCCAGCGGACGTTGCACTTCAGCGCCAGCCGATGTTGCTATAGCCATCGGTATGAATCCGAGGCTTGCGACCAGCGCCGTCATAAGCACCGGGCGCAGTCGCGTCTCAGCGCCTTCTCCTACCGCTTCTTCTAATGACTTACCCTCATTACGCAGATGGTTGATGTAGCTCACCATCACGACGCCGTTGAGCACTGCAACGCCGAACAGTGCGATGAACCCTACACCCGCCGAGATCGAAAACGGCATGCCTCTGAGCGCGAGCGCGAGGATGCCCCCGACGATTGCGAACGGGATGCCCGTGTAAATGAGAATCGCCTGCCTGATCGAGTTGAACGTTGAAAACAGCAGGACGAAGATCAGAAACAGGGCGAGCGGCACCACGATCATGAGCCGGGCCGATGCGCGCTGCAGGTTCTCGAACTGCCCGCCCCAGGTAACGTAGTAGCCCGGCGGCAGCTTGACCTGCTGCCCAATCGCGGATTGCGCCTCCTCAACGAAGCTGCCGATGTCGCGACCGCGCACGTTAAGCTCGACGCTGATGCGACGGCGCGTGTCTTCTCTTGAGATTTGGGCTGCCCCTTCAACCAGCCTGATGTCGGCCACCTGCGAGAGCGGTATATGCTGGCCGTTCGGGGCAGGCACGAACAGGTTCTTAATAGTTTCAACATCGCGGCTGGCGGGGTCTGAGAGGCGGACAACCAGATTGAACCGCTGCTCGCCCTCATAAACCAGACCGGCATCTTTGCCTGCCACAATGGATTCCACGAGGTTATTAACGTCCTCGACGTTGATGCCGTAGCGGGCGATGGCGGCGCGGTTGGGCTTGATCTGAAGCTGCGGCAGCCCGGACACAGCCTCGGCTTTCACGTCCTCCGCCCCCTGCACTTTGCTCACGACACGGACGATCTCATCGGCCTTCTTCTTGAGTTGGTCGAGGTCGTCGCCGAACAGTTTTATCGCAACGTCAGACCGCACTCCCGAAATGAGTTCCGAAACACGCAGTTCAATCGGCTGCGAGAAGCTGAATGCTCCGTTCGGCACGTTCTTCTCCAGCGCCTCTGACATCTTCTCGACCAACTCTTCCTTTGAATGCGTAGTCGTCCACTCGGAAGGAGGTTTCAGCGCGATGTAGAGGTCGCTGAAGTCCACGCTCATCGGGTCGGTGGCAACCTCCGCGCGGCCCGTCTTCGATACAACTTTTGTAACTTCAGGGAAGCTGCGTAGAACCCGCTCAACTTCGGTTGTCGTGCGGACAGACTGGCTGAGCGATACGCTGGGCAGTTGCTGTACCTGAACCGCAAGCGATCCCTCGTCGAGACGAGGGATGAACTCCGAGCCCAGGAATGGAAAGATAATACCGCTCACCACGACCAGCAATGCTGCGACCGCGATTGCCTTCACGCGGTTGAGCATCACAAAGCCGAGCGCAGGGCGATACCATTTCTTCGCATAGCGGATAACCGGACTCTCTTTTTCGGAGACATGCCCGCGCAGCAAAAATGTCATCATCGCAGGCACATAAGTGAGCGACAGAATCAGCGAGCCTAAGAGCGCAAACACGACCGTCAGCGCCATCGGCTTGAACATCTTACCTTCGATACCTGTCAGACTGAGAATCGGCAGGTAGACGATCATGATGATGGCGACGGCGAACACAACAGGCCGCCCGACCTCCATGCAGGCTTCCAGGATTGTCCGTTCGGGCGTCTCCTTCGCCCCTTCGTGCTGCGCTTCGGCTCGTCGGCGGACGGCATTCTCGACCATCACGACCGCGCCGTCCACGATAAGCCCGAAGTCCAGCGCGCCCAGACTCATCAGGTTGCCCGACACGTTGAAGATGCGCATTAGTATCGCCGCAAACAGCATCGAGAGCGGTATGATGCTCGCGACCAGCAGCGACCCGCGCCAGTTACCGAGCAGGAGTAGCAGCACGATGATGACGAGTATCGCGCCTTCTATCAGATTCTTTGCGACAGTATAGATCGTGCGATCAACAAGCTCAGTCCGGTCGTAGAACGGTACAAGCTCAACGCCTTCGGGCAGGGACTTCTTTACCTGCTCGACCCGCTCCTTGACGCGCTCGACGACCGAACGGGTGTTCTCGCCTTTGAGCATCATTGCAATGCCCGCGACGATCTCGCCCTCGCCGTCGGCTGTCACCGCGCCCTGCCTGACGGTCGCACCCGTCGCCACTTCTCCGAGGTCGCGCACATAGACCGGGATACCTTCTTTTCCCGTCTTGACAACTATGTTGGCGATGTCATCAGCCGACTCCACAAGCCCTATGCCGCGCAGCAGGTACTGCTCTGCCCCGTGCTCGATGTACCCGCCGCCCACGTTGGCATTATTACGAGCGACGGCTTCAAGCACGTCGCGCAGTGAAAGCTCATAAGACTGGAGCCTCGCCGGGTCGAGCCGAACCTGATACTGCTTTTCCAGCCCGCCGAAGCTGTTGACCTCCGTGATGCCGGGCACGCCTAACAACTGGCGGCGCACGATCCAGTCCTGAATTGTGCGCAAGCTGGTTGGGTCATGGCCGCTTCCCTCTCCGCCATCGCCGCCACTGGGTCTGATCTCGTATTGATAGATTTCGCCCAGCCCCGTAGAGATCGGCCCCATCTCTGGCGAACCGATGCTTTCGGGTATCTGCTCGCGCGCCTGCGACAGCCGTTCGAGCACCAACTGCCGTGCGAAATAGATGTCTATCGAATCGTCAAAAACGACAGTCACAGCCGATAGACCGAACTTCGAGACTGAGCGAATCTCCTCAATGTCGGGCAACCCGCTCATTGCCACTTCCACAGGGAAGGTGATCTGTCGTTCGACTTCGAGAGGCGCAAGTGAGGGGGCTGCGGTCAGCACCTGCACCTGCACGTTTGTCACGTCAGGCACGGCATCAATCGGCAAGTCCTTAAAGCTGTAAAGGCCCGCGCCGACTATGATGGCCACCATCAGCATGACGAGGAGCCGTTGCGATACTGCAAATCGTATAAGTCCGTTTATCATCAGTGCCCGTGCTCCCCCATTTCGCCTTTCATCAGTTGAGTCTTGAGCGTGAAGCTTCCTTTAGTCACAACGCGGTCGCCTAAAGCGAGGCCGCTGATGATTCGTTGGTAGCCGTCAACCACGCCGCCGATTTCTACGTCGCGCACCTCGAAGTGGCCCGGCTCCTCCTTCGGGAGAAATACCACCGTGCGGTCGCCGATTCGCTGGATCGCCGTTTCAGGGATGACCAACTCGCTTGCGACCTCACGGCCCGGTGCGGGCGCGCCTGCCTCGAAGCTGACCTCCACGAACATTCCGACTTTCAGATGTTCGCCCGGATTTGCGGCTTCTACTCTCACGCGTGCCGTTCGCGTTTCCTCGCTAAGATTCGGATCAATATAAGCGACTTTCCCTGAGATCGCGTTCGTCCCAAGCGCAGCCGACCGCACTTCAGCGCTGGTGCCTGTTCGCAGAAGCCCGATCTGCCCTTCCGGCACGTTTGCTATCACCCACACGGTCGAGATGTTTGAGATGGTAAACAGTGGCTTGCCAACTTCGATGCCTGCTCCCGCGTTCACCGCCCGCTCGGTCACCGTCCCGGAAACAGGAGCGGTTAGAGCAATGGTTGAAGTGTCATGCCTTACGTTTCCCTGCTTGTCTTCGTCTATCGTGGCTCCAAGGGCGCGCAGGCTGTTGCGCAGGTGCAGGACTTCGACGTGGGTGGTCTCGACTTCTGCCCTTGCTTCCTGAACTTCGCGGTTAATCGAAATGTTGTTTTGATAGTCGTAGTCGGCTTTCGCGGTCTTATAAGCGGTTTCAGCGGCGACAAGGTCTTTGCCTGCGCCTGCGCCCAGCTCAATAAGCCTGTGAGTGCGGCGCAAGGTGGCTTCGGCTTCATCGAGCCTGGCTTTGGCTGACAGCACACTGACGCGATTTTCTGCGCGCTGAACCCTTGCGTAGTTCTGCTCGGCAAGCGTCAGCTTAGTCTCTGCCTCATGGAGTTTGCCATGCATCTCGGCCACTTCGGGGCTGGATACTACGGCGAGCACCGAGCCTGCGCGCACGCGGTCTCCGAGCACGACATTCACCCGCTCGACCCGGCCCGTCACCAGAGGCGTCACTTGCTGCGTCTGCTGCTGATTAGCCTCTACGGTCCCCGTCACTCGCAGCATTGTGCCTGCGTTCCGCTCGCTCACCTCAACGATTTGAATGCCTGCGGCCTCAACCGCTTCAGGCTCCAGTTCAACCTCTTTGCCTTCCTCGTGCCCACCTTCTTCGCCATGTTCGTCCTTCTCTCCGGCGCTCACGTTCACGGTCGTCTTATCGCTTCCGCTGCCGCGAGGCCACAGCATCAGTGCGAGTATTACGACGACTGCGATCACACCGGCGATGATGAACAGGTTGCGATTGCGGGAATCCTTGACCCGGACTCGCTTCACCTGCGGCTCGTTCCCGTGAGATTCAGCCTCACCTGTGCGTTCTGGTCCTGAGTTGACAGGCGCAGCTTTTCTATCGCCGAGCGAGTCTCTGCTTGAATCTTTATGCGTGATGTTATCTGACATATTCTCTATCCTTATTTATTCTGGTTTTGAGCGGGGATGACAGGAATTCCCATAGCAGACTGAAGGTCTGCGAGGGCACGAAACCGCTCGGCCATCGCCTCAATGAATTCGCGCTGCAAATCAATGTAGCGCCGCTGCTCCACCAGCAGGTCGGTGACGCGGAACGCGCCTATCTCATAAGCCCCGCGCACTGAGCGGATATTCTGCGCAGAGCGGTCGAGAACCCCCTGCTCGAAGATCGTGAGCGAATTCTTCGCCGCCTCGTATCGCGCAAAGGCAGACGCCACTTCAGACCGCACTACGGTCTCTGCAAATTCTCGCCGTTTTCGCGCCTGAGCGATGGCGGCAGCGGCTTCGGCCTTTGCGCCCTGATTCCGGTTGAAAACGGGAATGCCTATGGACACGCCGAATGTCAGTAACCTGTCTTTGTCGCGCAGCACTCCGACGGGAGTGTTATCGAAGACCGCGCTGTTATCCGTGTACCGGGTGAAGGCGGTAACATCCGGCCTCCCTTGCACGTGCGCCAGCCGCAAGCCTGCCTGCGCCACCTCTTCAGTCAGCCGCGCAAGCCGGAGATCGGGCCTTGTTCTAAGTGCGATGTCCACTGCTGCTTCGACTGAGGGCGGCTCGGTCAGGATTTGAGCGTCGAGATTCTCAGATAGTCGTAGAGTCTCGCCGGGAGCGGTGCCGACGAGGTTCTTTAATCGGAGGATCAAAGCCTGTAATCGGCCTTCTACGAGGACGCGACGCGCCCTCAGGCGATCAACCTCAGAGCGCAGCAGGTTCAGTTCTAACGGCGATGAGTCACCCTCCGTCACTCGCACCTCAACCACCCGTGCCGTCTGCTGGTCAACGTTGATCAGGTTTTCCATGATTTCCAGTTCTCGGATAGCGGCCATTACTTCGGCGTAAGAGGCGCGGACTTCTGCCGCCAGTCTACGCTCACGGTCAGCAAGTCCAACTTCAACCGCCTCGAATTCAGCCCGCGCCAGGTTAATCCGTGCGCTTCGCTGTCCACTAACATCAAGCGGCAGCGCAAACCCGATGGTGGTTTCTCTCTCGCCAGCCGAGCCTGTCAGTCGTCCTGTTGTCTGCTCAAACTCAGCCGTGGGGTTCGGCCTGAGACCGGCCTGGCGCAATCGGCCTCGCGCCCGCTCAACTTCAAAGCGGGCGGCGGCAAGCTCTGTATTCAAAGTAAGGGCTCGACGAACAAGATCACTTGAAGAAGCTCCCTGTAATGGATCAACGTAAGTTGAGAGGACCGAACTCGGCGCAGCGACTGTCGCGGCAGTCTGCTCTATGCTCTTATGCAGAACTATACCGCTCTCTTCAGGCGTGCTTTGCCCGATGACGTAGCCGGGCAAGGCGATAAGAGATATACAGAATAGAATAAATGAACGCGCAAAATTGCGATTCAACCTGGGCAACATTAGTTTGACCTTTCTTAGGCTAAGTAACCCGGCGAGGTCTATGCAATTGCTCATACTGAATAGCTGGACCTGCGGGCATTGTTGAGCTGTGTTGGCTTATAGTGTCTCAGAAAATAGAGCAGTACAGTTGCCTGTGGGAAACAGGCAAAGATACGTCTATCACATACACTTCGAGCCAGTATTCATCTGAAGGGAATCACTAAGAAAGGCGCGGAGGGTGATAAGGCTTACCGGGTGGTCCCGTAGGCAGAAAAGAGACTATCTGGTCTGTATTTATAGTCTCGAACAAGATACCATCGACGACAAAATGAAGACCGGGCAGAATATGTGAGCAGCAGCAAAAGCAATCTTCATCTGCTGGCACGGGCGCTGGGGATTCCTCTTGATGAGAATCGCGGGCAGTTATAGACGGAGTATCGGTGCTGGTCGGATCAACCGCAGATCTTACAGAGTTTCCAACAGGCGAAAATGGCAGCCCCATCTCCTCTGCACAAAGATGCGGAGTTGCCAGGTCAACGACCGTGAATAAAAAGAAGAAGATCGCTATGCCCCGACTTAAATAACTTTGTCTTAGCCTGTTCATAGAAGCTCAATCAAGAGTCTAACATTATATCTCGTGGCAGACCCTACAAACAATAAAATGTTTGAGACGATCATTCAGCTTCAATAAGCCTGAAACGCTCAATTCAGTTCCTGTTTGGACTTGTACTCGGATCATATGGTTGGCCGTCCGGGTCGTAGGGCTTGCCGGGTTCGATTCGCTTTCCATCTACGAACCACATTAAGTCACGCTCATTTTCGACGAATTTGAGTTTCCATCCCTCCTGCGTATTCACCCAGGTCTCGTCCTGCGTGACGCTTGTTTCAACTTTACGAATCACACCTTCAATGTATTGCATTCTTGAGAAGCGCTGGTGAATCGTCGCGATGGCCTCATCCCCTCTGAGATTTATAGTGCCAATCGTAAAGCTTATATCAATCAGATGTTGAATTCCTTCGAGCATGCTTTTGGCGCGCGCGGCCATCTGCTCGCCGGAGTAAGGCTCGCCATTAAGCCCTCTTGTCGAGAAATCCGATGTTCTCAATGCCTGAAAAGCAGCAAAATCTTTGTTCCTGATTGACTCGGCGAGTTTGGCATATTGCACCTCTAATGCTCTGCGTACAGGCTTGGATTTGTCCCGCAAAGCCGTTTTATCACCTTTAGCCTTTAGCTTGTATGAGGCATCTTGAGTGCCGATTGGTAGGATAATCAAACAATTGAAGATCATAGCTATCAGAATAGCCGAAACTGGATGCTTCATAATTAGTTCCTCCAGACATCTATCAAATTGTTTACCCGTGGTAATTGTTTTATAAGAGCTGCGCTTTCGCAAGCGCCTGATTAGATTCAGCGTGTTCATCAAATCAAAAGGTGATGCTACCGCGATTGCGAAGAGCTTTGTTATATTGTTTCCAGTTACGGATGCGGTATCGCTGCTTCTTTTTCTTCACAGATTAAGAATACCCGTTTCACTGCATCCTCATTCTATTTATGCAGCAACGCCTTGCTGGATGCCTGACTATTTTATGCAGCGGAGCGCAGTATGCACATTTCAACCGGTTTTATTCCCTGCCCTGCTGCACGAGCGTCATGCGTCTTCTTATAATGATCGTAAGCTACTTATAATGCTCACATGATAACCTCTAAAACAACTTCACCGTTAAATGTTGAAATTATTCCATCGTTGCCGGAACAGGAGTCGGTTTTGGCTAATATGCTGGAGTTATACGCACATGATTTCAGCGCATTCATGGATATGGAGCTTGGCGCAGATGGCCGTTTCGGCTACGAGCGCCTTCCCTTATACTGGAAAGAAGCGGGTCGCTATCCATTTTTCATTAAGGCTAATGGTCAGTTGGCTGGTTTTGTTCTGTTGAATAAGGGATCGCAAATCTCAGGTGATGAAGATATTTGGGATATGACAGAATTCTTTGTCGTTCGCGGTTATCGCAGGCTCGGAGTCGGCATGAAAGCGGCGCGCGAGGTTTGGAAACAGTTTCCGGGAAGATGGGAGGTCCGCGTTATAGATCGGAATCAAAAGGCGAAGGAGTTCTGGGCGCGCGCAATTGCTGAGTTCCTTGGAAAAACCATTCATCCAACTCCCTTCAAAAAGAATGGCGAAGGCTGGCACATCTTCTCGTTTGAATCGACCCGCGCTGCATAACACACAGTCCGACAAGGAGAATGATTCTATGAAGAAGGATTATCGTACAGGCGCAATCGGAGCTTTGATGGACGAGTATGAACGTGCCACAACAGAGCTTAAGCATTTAGTCGAGCAGGTCTCTGATGATAATTACGCGCTCGTCATTGACACAAAGACCAGAGACGAAAACTGCCGCTCTATCCAATCCATTCTAACTCATGTGGTTAGGGCCGGATATAGTTATGCCAACTATATTCGAGAGTCGTTTTCTATCCCGTCTATCCATCCATCCGACAGGCTCGTTTCCCGTCAGGAAGTGGCTGCTCAGCTTGACGCTATGCTTGACTATACAGCCCGGACGCTGGACGGGAAATGGGAGATGCCGGACGAAGAGATAGATAGCATAGTGATTCATTCAAGGTGGGGGGTAACGTATAATCTTGAGCAGTTATTGGAACATGCTATAGTTCATATACTACGGCACAGACGGCAGGTGGAAAGGTTCCTTGCAAACGTCTAATACGGACATGCAGAGTAATCTGTAATTCGCGCATTGACCCTTTGCGTGATATCTTGAGCCTTTGAAGAAACTCTAATGAAGGTGATTGACTTATGACCATAACGCGTGTTCGCACGTTGACCTTACTGGTTACTTTGTTGCTGATAGTCACAACGGCAGCTGCCCAGACACCTCGACAATTACCGAGCGAGACTCCAGACAGGTTCAATCCAACGAATGACGGCTTCGATTATGTCAGGCGCGACGAGATGATTCCGATGCGTGACGGAGTGAAGCTGCACACAGTCATCCTCGTCCCGAAGTCTGCCAGGAGCGCTCCAATACTACTGACGCGCACGCCCTACAACGCCACCGACCTCACGAGCCACTCGCAAAGCTCTCACCTCGGCTCGATTCTAACCGGCTATGACAACGCTACCGACGTGATCGTCGAAGGCGGGTACATCCGCGCGGTTCA
Source organism: Blastocatellia bacterium (assembly GCA_963804815.1). Taxonomy (GTDB): domain Bacteria; phylum Acidobacteriota; class Blastocatellia; order UBA7656; family UBA7656; genus DATEKX01. The sequence goes on from CAWDRU010000002.1 coordinate 3,026,531, forward strand.
GGATATTCGCGGCAAGTACGGTTCCGAGGGCGACTATGTAATGAATCGCCCATTGCGCGGGCCGCAAAACCCGACACTGGTCGATCATGCAACCGACACCTACGACACTATCGACTGGTTAATAAAAAACATTCCTGAGAGCAATGGCAAGGTCGGCATACTCGGTATTTCATACGACGGCTTTTTGCCATTGATGGCGCTCATCAATCCGCATCCCGCGCTCAAAGTCTCTGTCCCGATGAACCCTATGGTCGATGGCTGGATGGGCGACGACTGGTTTCACAATGGAGCCTTCCGCCAGCAGGGCATGGCTTATATCTATGACCAGCAGGCGACGCGCGCGAATGATATAAAGTGGTGGACAAGCCACTTTGACGACTACGACATGTTCATGGAAGCCGGGTCGGCGGGCGAGCTTGGGCGTCGCCGGGGGCTAGAACAGGTTGGCTTCTGGCGGAAGCTTCTGGAGCATCCGAGCTACGATGCATTCTGGCGCGATCAGGCGGTAGACAAGATACTGGCAAACCAGCCGCTCAAGGTGCCCGTGATGCTGGTGCACAGCCTCTGGGATCAGGAAGACATTTACGGCGACATCGCCGTCTACAAGGCCATCAAGCCGAAGGACCAAAACAATGACAAGGTATTCCTCGTTATGGGTCCCTGGCATCACGGGCAGGAGATCGCGGATGGCAGCACGCTCGGCGCTTTGAAATTCAACAGCGACACGGCGCTGACTTTCCGCCGCGATATACTTCGCCCCTTCCTCGATCAGTATCTGAAAGACGGTGCGCCGAAAGCTGATATTTCGCCGGTCACGGCATTCGAGACCGGGACAAATATCTGGCGTCGCCTGCCCGCATGGCCAGCGGGCTGTGCGAGCGGCTGCGCGGTCCGACCGACTCCGCTCTATCTGACCGCCAGTTTAAAGCTCAGTTTCACCGCGCCGAAGGCTGGCGACAGCGCGTTCGACGAATATATTTCGGACCCAAGAAAGCCTGTGCCCTTCCGCGCGCGTCCCATCGACGGTGGCAGCTGGTCTCGATGGCTCGTAGACGACCAGCGCGAAGCATCAGGACGGCCTGATGTCGCGGTCTTCGTCTCTGAGGTCCTGACCGCTCCGGTCAAGATCAGCGGGGAGCCTATCGCAAATCTCATCGCTTCGACCAGCGGAACCGACTCTGACTGGGTGGTAAAAGTTATCGACCTCTACCCCGATGAAGTCGCCGGGCAGCCTGCGATGGGCGGTTATCAATTGATGGTTTCTGCCGATATCTTCCGAGGCCGCTATCGCGAAAGCCTCGAAACGCCGAAACCCATAGTTTCCGACAAACCCCTGCTATACCGATTCGCACTCCCGACTGCGAATCACGTTTTTTTGCCGGGCCACAAAATCATGGTGCAGGTGCAATCGAGCTGGTTTCCGCTCTATGATCGCAATCCGCAAAAATTCGTGCCCAATATCTTCTGGGCAAAACCGGAGGATTACCAGAAGGCCGTACAGCGGATCTATCATGTGGCGGGCCAGGCAAGTTTCATCGAATTGCCTCTGGTCACGTCGCCTTGAGCCGGACAGTTCCGACACCTGACTGCCTTCCTGTTTTCTGCCTCGCTTTACGGGCGGGCTGAATACTTAATGGACACACATGAATAATCCAACAGAACTTTATACAAGCCGTCTCCAGATGATTGCCGCCACGCTCAGGCACGTCCGTATCGAGTTGGAATCGCCCGATCAACTGAGCACCCTGCTTGACGCACATGTCTCATCAGAGTGGCCTGCGGGTGAGTATGACCGGGACGCCATGGAGTTTTTCCGCGCGCGGTTTGAAGAAGGCGGCAAAGAGGTCGAAGGCTGGTATGGCTGGTACGCTGTGCGAAAAGCTGACGCGAATGGCCCGCGCGCGCTGGTAGGCGCAGGCGGCTACTTCGGCCCCCCGGATTCGGAGGGCATAGTTGAGATAGGCTATTCCGTGCTTCCTGAGTGGCGGCGCAAGGGCTACGCCAGCGAGCTTGTGCAAGCTTTGTTAGAGCTGGCATTTAGTCATGCGCAAATAACGAAGGTGATTGCCCATACGACGGAATCTAATCCGGCTTCAATCGGAGTGCTTTTGCGTTGCGGATTTCTGGCAGCCGGGGCTGGACAGGAAGCTGGCACCCTTCGATTCGAGTGCGGTCGCATACCTTCTCATTAAGGAGTTTCACATGACCTCAGACAACCGGCTCGTCTCCGAACGCTTTCCCCGCTCCTCGCAATACCATCCCGAATGGGTCATCGCCAACGCCAGCGGTGGAGCCAATGCGCTCTGGATGATCGAGTGGCTCGCAATGGCGCTCGACCTGCGACCCGGCATGAGGGTGTTGGACCTCGGCTGCGGGCGTGCGTCATCGTCGATATTCCTGCGGCGCGAATTCGGCGTGCAGGTTTGGGCAACCGACCTGTGGTTCAGCGCCTCAGAGAACATCCGGCGAATCCGCGATGCCGAGGTCGAGGACGGTGTTTTTCCGATCCATGCGGATGCCCGGTCGCTTCCGTTCGCCGAAGAGTTCTTCGACGCCATCGTGTGCATCGACTCTTACTTTTATTATGGGACAGACGATCTGTACCTGAATTACCTCGCCCGGTTTGTGAAGCCGGAAGGGCAGGTGGGAATTGCGGGTGCCGGGCTGATGCGGGAAATTGAGGATTCCCTTCCCGAACATCTTCGCGAGTGGTGGACGCAGGACCTCTGGTGCCTGCATTCGGCGGCATGGTGGCGGCGGCACTGGGAAAGAACAGGCATCATGAAAATCGAACTGGCCGATACCATGCCCAGTGGCTGGCAGCTTTGGTTGGACTGGCACAGGGCGATAGCTCCTGATAATGAAGCGGAAATCAAGGCGCTCGAAGCCGACCGTGGCCTCTACCTCGGCTACGTTCGCATGGTGGGCCGCCGTCAGGGCCAGACGAAGCTGGAAGATCAGATCGTCTCTTTACCCGCGCAGTACACGAAGAAGCCATTGCTTCGCAGCGAGGAGTAGCAATCAGGAAATCTTATTCAGTCGCTCAGATGAGTCACGCCTTCCTGCGCCAAATCCGCATACGTTACCTAACCGGGTATCTTTTCATCACAAATCGCTAAACAACAATAGCTGACCGATCTTCAAGGCAAAGAAAAGTATTGTTTTTCGAGAGTTTTTGGCTATGCTTAGTGCGAAGTTTACGCGCCTCTGCCCTCGCTCAATGACATCGCTCATCGCTCGCCACACATGCACTTGTCCGAAGTCATTTGTCTTATCAGATTTTATTCGCGCGGAGGTGAATCGTGTTGACACGTCTTTTACATCAATTGAGATTGCGGAGGCTTGCGCCCTTATTTTTGGCCACAGCGATTTGCATGCCGCTTCATACAAGCAGCGCGCGGGTCGCGCCACCGGCCTCGCCCGTGCAGCCAACGATTATGGCCGCGCCGGGCGCAGATCAGTCCTGCGTTCTCTATCAAAATGCAAAGGGGCTGGGCTGCCGCGATGCCAACCGCGAAGAAGCGCAGCGACTCGCAGCGCCGCGCGACGGACGTGGGCTGCGCGTTATCTCATCGCCGCAGATCAATCAAACGAACGGCCTGAAGATCGTCCTGCGCGCAACCGACCAACTCGAAAGCAACCCGGAGGCAAAAGCCGCTTTTCTGAGAGCAGCGGCAATGTGGGAGTCGGTGATTCAAACGCCCATCACCGTAGTAATCGATGTCGATTTCGGGCCAACCTTTTTCGGCCAGTCGTTGCCTGAGGGAGTCGTAGGCATAACCCATCCTCAATTGTTGTTCGCCGAGCCGGTCTATCTTTCATTGCTTGGGCGGCTGCTCGATCTGGCGAATACGAAGAAGAAGAACGACCTTTATCTCAAACTCCCGAATCTGATTGTAAAGACAGATAAGGGAGACACGCAGGCCATCGTCGCGCCGTCGGCGATGTTTCGCGTCTGGGGATTCATTGATCACAATGCAGACCCCGATCACGAGTCGGGCGCGTGGGGGCCAGCGCCTGCCATCGGCTTCGATTCGCGCGTCGCTTACGACTTCGATCCGAGCGATGGCATTGATTCCGATAAAGCGGATTTCGACGCTGTTGCGTGTCACGAGATCGGCCACGTCCTCGGTTTCACCTCTTATGTCGGCCAGTTGGAAATGAATCCTGACGGGCCGCTGGCGCTATCGATCTGGGACCTTTTCCGCGTCGGCGCGCCCGCGAGCCTGGAGGGTTTTTCGACCGCTACTCGCATTCTTTCTTCGGGCGGCGCACAGTATTTTTATGGCGGCGGCGATTCTTATCGGCTATCGACCGGCAGGCCCGACGGCACCGGCGGCGACGAGCGGCAGGCAAGCCATTGGCAGGACGACGCCATCGCGGACGATATGCGCATCGGCGTGCTCGATCCTACGCTTCCCATCGGGCGGCGCGAAGCGATTACCTTGAAAGATCTGGAAGCGCTCGATGCGTTCGGTTACTGGGTCAAGCCCATTGGCAATGCGCAGCCGACGCTCAGGACTGTGGCGGGCGATCTGAATGGCAGCGCGCTGACTTTGAGCGGCACCTTCAACGATGTGGATGGCGATGTCGTGAAGGCACAGCTTGACATGCTGGACGCCAGGGGCCGCCTGCTCGGTCAGACCGCCCCGTTCGCGGTCGATTTCGGCATACCGGCTACGCAGTACTTCAATTTCACTGTGCAACAGATGGGCAGTTCCCCGGCGGTGACGCAGGTGCGTGTGACCTTGATCGACACGAACGGCAACAAGAGCAAAGCGATGGTGACAGATTTCAGCGGCGGCGATACGGGCGGACCGAAGCTGAATGCGGCGACTTATAAGAAGGAAGTCTTCAGCTTAAAGGGCAAGAAGTTCGGCGAGCAACCGCAGATCGAAGTTAATGGAACGGTCATTACGCCACCTTTCGGGTTTGACAATCAGTCGCCAAAGAAAATTTCGGTAAGCGGACAGGCCGCCCAACTGCATTTGCAGAGCGGGCCGAATCGCATACGCATCATCAGCGACGGCCTGCGTTCAAACCTGCTGGTGATTGAAATGTAGCCCGCGTTGCTCGTGAAGGGCGCTGCCCTTCACGAGCAACGCGATTACAGGAAATCTTATTCGGTCGTTCAGATGAATCGATTATATCAACGCCTTTATTAACCGCTGGGATTAAAACGATAGCCCACCCAGGGTTCGGTCAGGATGTAAAGCGGCTTCTGCGGATCGAGTTCTATCTTTCGCCGCAATTGATTTATGAATACGCGCAGGTATTCAGTCTGCTCGTTTGATTCCGAACCCCACACTGCCTCAAGCAGCCGCCTGTGAGTCACAACTTTGCCGGAGTTTTTTGCCAGATACTTAAGAACGTCAAATTCTTTCGGCGTTAACTTAATCTCTGTTCCCGACATTGATACTCGTCTTTCATGTGTGTCTATCGTCAAATCGCCTGCGCTCAATACAGATGCGTCGGAGTCTGATGCGAGCGAGCGCCTCAGCACAGCACGCACACGCGCAAGCAACTCGCCTATGCTGAAAGGCTTTGTCACATAATCATCTGCTCCCAGATCGAGCGCCGCAATCTTGTCGCTTTCAGATCCCTTCGCCGAAAGCACGATGATCGGGACAGAGGAAAACGCGCGGACTCGTCGGCAGATTTCGAGTCCGTTCACATCAGGCATTGTGAGATCAAGCACAATGAGATCGGGTGCCTGTTTGCGGATTTCATCGAGCGCCTGCTTACCGCCGGGCGCTGTCATAACCTCGAAACCTCGCGCAGGCAGGCTCGCGCGCATCACACGCAGGATTTGCGGCTCGTCATCTATGATAAGGATTACAGGTTTTTCCGAAGCCGCTTGTCCCGGCATAACCTCTTGCCTCATTTCAAATGCTGACAGTGCTAGACTACATGATCGCCATGTTCACCGGTCGGAATTATCTGAACGGCTGCGTCCTTTACTTCGGCCAGAAAGCGATTGAGCACAGACCCGTGCAGCAGTATGTCCCAGCGCGACCGAGCAGACTGGCCGAAGATCACGTGACTTATACCTTCGCGGCGGGCAAACTCAGTCAACCCGTCAGCCGCACGCCGGGCTTTCAGCTTTACAAGCGTTGCTCCGAGTTCCTCGGCCATCGCGAAATTATCTTCAAGCTGCCGGGCGTTCTCAGTCCTGATTCGAGAAGGATTTTCTCGCGGCGTCTCCACATAGACCGCATACCAGACCGCTCCCAGGCGTCCGGCGATGCGTGCGCCCGCGCGCAGAAGCCTTTTGGCCGTGTGGCTTGATGATATACAAACCATGACTTTCTCCGGGATCGGAGCAGGGTCAAGCCCTTCGCGCGAGCGGTACTGCGCGGCCTTCGACCCGACCTCCTCGGCCACAGCGCGCAGGGCCAGTTCTCTGAGCGTAGACAGGTTGCCTTTACGGAAAAAATGCTTCAGCGACTGCTCAATCTTTTCGGGCTTGTAAATCCTGCCCTGCCTGAGGCGGGACCGGAGTTCTTCGACCGTAACATCTACGTTGACCACCTCGTCTGCGCGTTTGAGAAAACTGTCAGGAACAGTCTCGCGCACGCGAATGCCTGATGAGCGCGCCACCGCGTCGTTGAGCGTTTCGATGTGCTGTATATTGATCGCCGTGAAAACGCTGATACCCGAATCGAGCAGATCAATCACATCCTCATATCGTTTTTTATTCTTTGAACCCGGGACGTTCGTATGCGCCAGTTCGTCAACCAGACATATCTCCGGCTTGCGCGCGATGATCGCGGCAACGTCCATCTCTTCGAGGGTGACATTGCGGTACTCAATCTTTTTGCGCGGGACTGCTACAAGGTCTTTGATCTGAGCTTCGGTGCCCGCGCGACCATAAGTCTCAACGAACCCGATCACGATGTCGTATCCTTGCTGGCCGAGCAGGTGAGCATCTTCGAGCATCTGGTAAGTCTTGCCGACACCCGGAGCCGCTCCGATGTAGATGCGAAGCCGCGCGCGCTGGGATTGTTCGAGCTTTGCGAGCAGCGCCTCTGCGTCCGGTCTTTCGCTCTGTTGCATAGGCTCACCTGATTTGACAAGTTTTCGCGGGCGAAAGTGTCTTTTACCTTCGGTATACTTCAGACAATGACGCTCGCGGGGCCGCCCACAAGCAGCGTAAACGTAAAAGTGGTTCCTTCACCCACACGGCTTTCGACGCTGATCTGACCGCCCTGCGCTTCGACAAGCCGTTTGACCAGAGCCAGCCCCAGTCCAGTCCCGCCGCCACTGCGGCTCTCTATCCTGATGAATCGCCCGAACAGGTTAGGCAGATACTTTTCGGGAATGCCCTCGCCCGTATCCCTTACCAGAAAGTATACTCGACCATTGCGCTCATTTGCCTCAATCGTGACCGATCCGTCGCGACCCGTGTGTCTTATGGCATTCGACAGTAGATTATCGAACACGCTTTTGATCGCGTGCCGGTCTGCTATAACCCATGGCAGTGCGGGCCAGATTTTATTATCGAGCCTGATGTGTTTGCTTTCAGCCGTGGATTGGAATCGCTCAATGGCTGCCCGCACCAGATCGCCCGGTTTCAATCGCTCGGTCGATATGTGTCGGGTCCCTGATTCTATCTCGGCAAGCTCTAAAAGATCGTTCATTAATTCTTCAAGCTGATTGGCCGATTGTCTGGCATCGAACATCAGGTCGGTCTGCTGTTCGTTCAACTCGCCCGTATACCCTTCGACTACTGCGTGCAATGCTAGTTGCAGAGAATGCAGCGGCTCGCGCAATTTTCCCGAAGCAACGGATATGAAATCTGTCTTGAGGCGATCTACCTCGCGTATCGACGTTATGTCTTCTAAAACGGTGACTGCTCCAAGCAGCCTCCCGTCTTCGTCGCGCATTGGAGTCGTACGCATACGGTAGCTTCGTTCAGCGCCGCCGACATTAACGGGCACAAGCGCCGCCTCTTCCTCGACCGCAACGGGCCGCTGCATGGTCACAACGTCCTGCACGGCGCGTATTATTCGTTCTCCCGCCGTAAATCCCGACAGGCTCACGTCGCCATCTTCACGCTGGCCGTTTCGCGAGTCGGAGAACAATTGTTTAGCCGCCTGATTGATCTTCAGGATATGTGCGCGGGCGTCTGTAACGATCACAGGCTCGTAGATGGAATCGATTGCAGCGTCGGACTTCTTCTGTTCGAGCAGCAATCGCCAGTAATCTGATTTACGCAGGTCGCGCAGACGGGCGGCCATGCGGTTGAACTCTGCCGCGAGCACTCCTATCTCGTCCTGAGATTGAATCTCTATGTGCTGGTCGAAATCTCCCTCGCCTATCCGCCTGGCCTTTTGTGTGAGAGTAGAGAGCGGGTCAACTATATAGCTCGTGAAACGCCATGCGAAGACGAGGGCAAGCGCGAGAGCCAGCACCGCCACGGCTGCGGTCGAGATCTGGGCCTTCCACGATTCAGCCGTCGCGCGCGCGCTGGCCCGTACCATCGCCTGATGGTTCAGCCGCAGCAGTTCGTCGAGCCTCTGCTTGAGAGAGAGAAAGGCTGGCTCCATCTGCTCGAAGTAGGTGTTTGAAAGTTCAGTGACAGAGATCGGTTCAGGCTTATTAAGAAACTGCCCGATCTGTAGTTTGTTCGCTGCATATCTGGATTCTATGTCCGCGATGATCTGCCGTTCACCCGGTTCCGTAACGTTGCTTGCCGCCACCTGAAACTCGTCTTCAAATCTACCGGCGTTCTCGGCGAATTGCCGTCGCGCTTTTTCCGCGTGCGAGGCGATGAAAAACATTGCCGACGAGTCCATGCGTTCGAGCGCCTCTTTCATGTTCTCAGCCGCAATGATGCTCTTGTAGTTATTCACGAGTATCACGTCAACGGCGCGACCCAGATGCACGAAGTGGTAGATGGCCCACGCGCTCACGGCGAGCAGGATGACAATAAGCAATCCATAGCTGAACGCCAGTTTTCTTTTCAGACTGTTCATACTTATTGAGGCATCCTACGGGCGGCATCAAGCGCCAGATTCAACTCAAGCACATTGACGCGCGGCTCTCCGAGAAAACCGAACTGCCTGCCTGCCGTGTGCGCGCTTACAAGCCGCCGAACTTCATCCGCGCTCAGCCCGCGCTCGCGCGCGACGCGCCCGACCTGAAACTCTGCCGCCGCTGGCGTGATGTGCGGGTCGAGTCCCGACCCTGACGCCGTCACCAGATCTATCGGAATGGGCGCATTCGGGTTCTCTTCTCTGAGTGTTAAGGCAGCGGCCTTAACATTCGTCTCAAAAAGTTTTCGACTGGTCGGGCCGAGATTTGTGCCGCCCGAAGCCGTTCCGTCATAGCCGCTGCCTGCCCCAGACGGGCGCGAACGGAAGTAGCCCGGCCCTGAAAACGGCTGGCCTATCAATCGCGACCCCAATATTTTGCCATCTTTTTCGATCAGGCTGCCGTCGGCTTTATCTTTGAACATAACCTGCGCCAGACCGGTCACGGCGAGCGGGTAGATGAGGCCCAGCAAAACGGTCAGAACTACGGTCATCGCGATGGCCGGATAGATTTGCTTAAGTAAATTCATAATGTCTCAAACTCCTTCAGGCCAGATGAAGCGCCGTGATTATCAGGTCTATGATCTTTATTCCGATGAACGGGATGACGATGCCGCCAAACCCATAAATCAGCAGGTTGCGCCTGAGCACCGCAGCCGCCCCCATGGGCCTGTACCTGATGCCGCGAAGCGCCAGAGGTATGAGCGCTACGATAACAAGCGCGTTGAATATCACAGCCGACAGGATTGCTGATTCAGGAGTCGCCAGCTTCATCACGTTCAGCGCCGCAAGCGGCCCCGCCTTAGCCCCCGTAAGCAGATACAGCCCGGAAAACATTGCCGGAATGATGGCAAAGTATTTCGCCACGTCGTTGGCTATCGAAAACGTCGTCAACGCGCCGCGCGTCATCAGAAGTTGCTTTCCGATCTCTACTATCTCGATCAGCTTCGTCGGGTTTGAATCGAGGTCAACCATGTTGCCAGCTTCTTTGGCGGCCATCGTGCCCGTGTTCATGGCCACGCCGACATCCGCCTGAGCGAGCGCGGGCGCATCGTTCGTTCCATCGCCGGTCATCGCGACCAGCTTGCCTTCGGCCTGTTCGCGGCGGATCAGATCCATCTTGTCCTGCGGCTTGGCTTCGGCAAGGAAATCGTCAACCCCTGCTTCGCGGGCGATGGCTGCGGCTGTCAGCGGGTTATCACCCGTTATCATCACGGTCTTGATTCCCATCTTTCTGAGTTGATCGAATCGCTCGCGCATGCCGCCTTTGACAATATCTTTGAGATGAATAACACCAAGCACTCGACCATGATCTGCGACGGCGAGCGGCGTGCCGCCTGTGCTCGCTATGCGCTCGACGGCAGATTTCAATTCAAAGGGCGTTGCGCCCCCCTGAGAAGTGACAAAGCCCGCTACGGCGTCAGTAGCGCCTTTGCGAATGGAACGACCGTCGAAATCGACCCCGCTCATTCGCGTCAGCGCCGTGAAAGGGATGAACCGCGCCTCGTGCTCTGCAAGCTCGCGGCCTCTGAGGTTATATTTCGTCTTCGCAAGAACGACTATCGAGCGCCCTTCCGGCGTTTCGTCCGAAAGACTGGACAATTGAGCCGCGTCGGCAAGTTCGCTATCCGATACGCCGGGCAGCGGTATGAATTCGACCGCCTGCCGGTTGCCGAGCGTGATTGTGCCTGTCTTGTCTAACAGTAAAGTGTTCACATCGCCCGCCGCTTCGACCGCCCGGCCTGACATGGCGAGCACGTTGTGTTGAATCAAACGGTCCATCCCCGCGATGCCGATGGCTGAAAGCAGTCCGCCGATAGTTGTCGGGATCAAACAGACGAGCAAGGCGACGAGCACGGTGATTGTGGGCGGTGCGCTAAGCAGGAATCCTCCTGTCGCGTTTGCCTGATCCACGCTGTAGATGGCATAAGGCAAAAGTGTGACGACCGCCAGCAAAAAGATGATCGTAAGTCCTGCGAGCAGGATGTTGAGCGCGATCTCGTTAGGCGTCTTCTGTCGTTCAGCGCCTTCGACCAGCGCGATCATGCGGTCGAGGAAAGTCTCTCCGGGGTTCGACATGATGCGTATCTTGATCCAGTCGGATATGACTTTCGTGCCGCCCGTGACCGCCGAGCGGTCGCCACCCGATTCGCGAATGACCGGCGCTGACTCGCCCGTGATGGCCGATTCGTCAACCGAGGCCACGCCTTCTGTGACTTCGCCGTCGCCGGGGATGAACTCTCCGGCATAGACCAGCACCATGTCGCCTTTGCGTAGCTGTGGCGCGGGGACCAGTTCAGTCTTGACATGTTCGACTCCCGCGCCCACGTCGCCAACGATGCGATTAGCCATGGTTTCGGTCTTCGCTTTGCGAAGCGTATCGGCTTGCGCCTTGCCGCGCCCTTCGGCCATCGCTTCGGCGAAGTTTGCGAACAACACGGTGAACCAGAGCCACAGCGTCACCTGCACGGTGAAGAGCAGGTTGCCTGTGTGGCCCACGGCTATGTCGCGTATGATGAGCAGTGTGGTCAGAATGCTTCCGACCTCGACTACGAACATCACAGGATTACGCGCCACCTGTCGCGGGTTAAGTTTGATGAAAGCATCCTTGATTGCTCGCCGCGCTATCTGCGGATCGAACAAAGGTCTTTTCTGGGCTTTATCTGCCATATAATCTCCCGGTTTCAAGTCTCGAATTTGAGACCCGAAATTCAAAACATCGTCCCCGATCTCATCAAAAAGTGCTCGACTATCGGCCCAAGCGAAAGCGCTGGGAAGAAGGTCAGAGCGCCGACGATCAGGATCACTCCTATCAGCAGCGCTACAAACAGCGGCGTGTGTACAGGAAACGTGCCTGCCGACGGTGGCACGCTTTTCTTGGCCGCGAGGTTGCCAGCTATCCCCATCATCGGGATGATCATCAGGAATCTCCCCGTAAGCATCGCCAGCCCCAGCGTCGTGTTGTACCAGTAATTGTTGACCGTGATGCCGCCCAGTGCCGAGCCGTTGTTGCCCGTAGCCGACGTGTAAGCGTAAATTATTTCAGACAAACCGTGAGGCCCGCTGTTGTTTATTTTTGACGCCCCATACGGCGCTACGCTCGCCCACGCCGAAAAGCAAAGAATTGACAGCGCGAAGATGAGCGCGTAAAGCATAGCCATCTTCACATCCTTCGATTCAATCTTCTTTCCAAGATATTCAGGCGTTCGACCGACCATCAGTCCCGCGATGAAGACCGTCAACACCACCATAACCAGCATGCCGTACAACCCTGCGCCTACGCCGCCAAAGATGACTTCGCCAAGCATGATGTTTAGAAGCGGTATCATGCCTCCGAGCGGAGTGAACGAGTCATGCATACCATTTACTGCGCCGCACGAAGCGTCTGTCGTTATGGTGGCAAACAGCGCCGAGTTCGTTATGCCGAAACGAACTTCCTTGCCTTCCATGTTGCCGCCCGATTGCGCGGCTCCGCCTGTTTCGACTGCTGTCTGTGTTATGTGATATTGATCGAAGAGGGGATTGCCCCGCGCTTCAAAGTAATAGACTGTAAAGAAGCCGACCAGAAACAGTATCGACATCGCCGCAAATACGGCCCAGCCATGCCTTTGATTGCCCGTCATCCGGCCAAGCGTGTAGGTAAGCCCTGCGCCGATGGCAAAGATCGCAAGCATCTCGATGAAGTTTGTCAGCGGCGTCGGGTTCTCGAACGGATGGGCCGAGTTTGCGTTGAAGAACCCGCCGCCGTTCGTGCCCAGTTCTTTGATTATCTCCTGAGAGGCCACAGGCCCCTGAGCAATCGTCTGGGCGGTTACAGTCTCGGTCGTCTCCTCGCCCGTAACCGCATCCGTCTTTGTGACCTGTTGAGCTTCGACGAGCGCAGCCTGCGTGTAAGGCTTGAAGTTCTGTACGACGCCCTGCGATACCAGAAACAGCGCGCCGACCACGCACAAAGGGAGCAGCACATAAAGCGATGCGCGGGTGAGGTCAACCCAGAAGTTCCCGATGGTCTTCGCCTCGCGTCGCGCAATGCCGCGTATGAATGCTATGGCTAAGGCGATGCCCGTTGCCGCAGATACGAAGTTATGAAAAGCCAGCCCCGCCATCTGCGTGAAGTAACTCATGGTCGATTCGCCTGAATAGGACTGCCAGTTGGTGTTCGACGTAAAGCTGGCAGCCGTGTTGAAAGCCAGATCCGGCTTGACGCCTGAAAACTCCTGCGGATTGAGCGGCAGGTAATACTGAAGCCGCTGAAGCGCATAAAGGACTAGCAGCGAGACGACGCTGAACATAAGCATCGCCGCCGTGTACGTAGTCCAGTGCTGTTCCCTGCTCTCATCTATGCGGCAGATGCGATAGATAATCCGCTCGACGGGGCCGAGCGCTTTGCCGATGATGGTCGGTTCGCCGGAGAATATTTTCGCCATATAAATTCCCAGCAAAGGGGTTACTGCCAGCAACGCCAGAAAAAATATTGCGAGTTGCAAAAGTCCATTGAGTGTCATTGTCTCTACTCCGCAATCAACAACTGCCGGTCGCCTGTGAGGGCGTCTGACAGGTCATCTGATTAAAACTTCTCCGGCTTGAGCAGGGCATATGCCAGATACGCAAGCAATAAAAGGGCGATCAATCCGCTGATGATGTACTCTACGTTCATGGTTTTCTTCCTTATGCCTGCTACACCTTTTCGCAAAAGCTCACATACCAGAATGTCAGGGCGAAAAAGATGAAGACCAGCGCTAAAAATATCAGGTCCAGCATTACCAACCCTCCTTCAGGTTCATCTTTGTCCGTATCGCCGGGCTAGTTGAAGTTGATGCCGATGGCGGTATAGAAAAAATGGTTACCTTTGCTGAAATCAGCGTTACCTATTGAATAGCCGCCGTACAGGGTCACTTTCGGGTGCGGCTTGATGTAAAAGCCGGGCGTAAAATAGCCGCTGGCGTGTTTGCCCGTAAACCAGTCTGCCTGTACTGTGAACTTTGAATTGACCGCGTGTTCAAATCCGAATTGACCGCCCGCTCGATGCGCGCCTGAAGCCACAACATTGTGGCTGAAGTCATAGCCGCCAGCGGTCACCCGCGTCCTTCCGCCATTGAAGGCCCGGCTTACCTGTGCATAGACATAATTGCCCGCATCGTAGGCTTTATTACGGACTGGAAGGTATAGGTGATCTCCGACTACAACCGACCATCCGTTATCTTTGCCGTTGTAGACGCGCCACTTGATGGCCGGTATGAGCGTGGTCGCATCCGGCCCCGGCTGAATGTTTCCGTTGACATTCAACCCGATTTCCACATTGCCGCCCACGCCTGCGACAATGCGAGGCACAAATGTTGAAAACCTTCGGACGGCATTATCATTGCTATCATTCGGTTTCCACGTCACGTCCAGTTCACCATAAACCCTGCCTTTGGGCAGTACGTCCGAACTGGGCACATTAAAGATGGTCTGTTGCGCGCGGGCATCCATAAAAGCTCCGCAGGACAGTATGAAGACAACCACAACAAAAAAGCGGAGTCGCGAAAAGAAAAGGATCGAGGTAAACACGAAAACGGTTGCGCTGCGGATCACTTCACTCAACATATCAAATCTCTCTTTTTCAGGAGGTCGCACCTAACTAATCAGGCTTGAACCATGCCCGAAATTAAACTCTACCAAGCAGCGCATAAGGAATTTATAAAAGGAGCATAAAAAGATCATAAAGATTCCGTTAAAAGCAGAAAAGCAGGCTAACTCCCTACCTTTCAACAGCTTACATCTACCAGCCAACGATCAAGGCCCGGCTCCGGTCGAAGATTTCCCGATCATCCCCGGCTGTTGTGATCCCAACTTCACCCGTATGCAGCGGCAGGTGAGCGCTTCGGTTTTATCTCAATGCCGTGTAATTGGCGATGGCGCAAGTCGAACCGCATTGGTAATATAGACCGCGCCAAATTTTTCAAATTTCGGTGACAGCAAAATGCGGCTCACGTCTGCCGGAGTTCGCGTCTTGTCGGGTCGCGCGTCGCTTGAACGCTGAGTTAATTGATTCTGCTTTCCTTTGGAGGTCTGATGCAAAAGAAAAACGACAAATGGACGCTCCCACAACTGCGGAAGCACATACAGTACGCCGTCGATCTTGAGTTCTGGACCATTCCGTTTTATATGTCCGCTCTCTATTCCATCGTCGATCGAACTTCGGAAGCTTATCAACTGGTCCAGTCAGTGGTGAATCAGGAGATGCTTCACGTCCAGCTTGCGGCGAACGTGGCGAACGCCTATGGCTTTTCGCCAACCTTTCAGCCGCCGGTTTACAAAGGCCGGGATATACCTCATCTGGATTTCAAACTGGATAAACCGGACCCGATTAAGCAATTCAGCCCGTTCTCTGCTGAAATTGGCCCGATGGACCAGAAGCGCATCAACGCAATGTGTCTGATCGAATACCCGGATTGGGAGGGCAACGAAAAACCGGACCTGCACGACAACGTCAAAGAATATCCAAACATTGGCGAATTCTATTTTGCCGTTGCCTACGGCGCGCGCCAGCTTACGAATTATCTGCACGGCAGCGTCAACCAGATCGATATTTTCTCTGCCTTTTACCGCAACCTGCCTTCAATGATTGTGACCGGCAGCGGGGAGGCGGGATTTTGCCAGGTCGATCTGCTCATTCAGGCGATCACGGAACAGGGCGAAGGCATATCGCGCGCGCAGGATGATATCGTCTACGCGTTTCAAAATACCGCCACAGACAGCGCCCCTGCGCTCACGCATTACGGAAAGTTTCTCAAGGTGCGCGCCGAAATGCCGGAGACATATCCTGTAAAGCCGAAAGGCAGCTATACGGCGGAAGATCGCAATCGCCTGAAGATACTGAAGACGCATTTCACAGAGCTGCGCATTGCGCTGGAGAGATTATTCGCCGGAAAAAATCCCGACGATTTTTTTCAACTGATGATCACAGTGGGCGCGGATATTCAGAACTGCTGGAAGAGCGGAGTAACACCCGGCTTCAACTGATTCCGTCTACAAGATAAGGAGGACGAACGATCATGCCCACCAGGACTGTATTTCGGATACATCCCACCATCAATTTCGCGCGATTGGGGACGAGCGACGAATTTTATCTTTCGCCTGAAACCAGCGCGGGAATGCCCCTTGCCGATACGGCCACGACCGGCGGTCTGCCAATCAAGGCAGGCACCGAAAGCGAGTTCATCACCAGCGCGGATCTGCGCGACGCCAATGGGGCGCTCAAACGTCAGGCCGCGCGCTTTCGCCTTTTCGCTTATGACTTCAACAAGCCGGACAGCTATCCCAACGGAGGCGGAGACGAGATCGTTCCCGGCCCGCTTGCCGATGGGCGAATGCTGAAGGAGATCATCTGGACCGTTCATCTGGCCAACAAGAAGGCCGCCGCCTACATGGTCGTAAACTCGCTCGGCGTCAATGCGTACGCCGACGGCAAAGTGCCGCAATTGCGCAACTCCAGCGTCTACGGCGACGTAGATGCAACGGCGCGGCTACAGAAACTTATGATCGATCCCGGCCCGCGCGCCATCTCTTCGTCCAGCGCAAACCCTGTCGTCTTTAACGAGAAAACCACGGCCTGTTACGGCGACGGCGCAAAGATAGTGCCCCTCCCCGACTATCCGCAGGCGTTTCCCGCCAACACCAATACTCAACTGTTTGAACCATCGGGCCCTCTCGATAGTCTGGGCGAGTTACGCACGGACGAAAAGGGGCGACTGCTGGTGCTTGCGGCGACGGGGCGCACCGCTGCCCAGATCGACGAATACGGCGTCCCAATCACTCTCACTGGCGACTTGAACAACGCAGGCTGGTTCGATGATTCGGCGGACGGCCCGGTTTCGGCGACACTCGTTTTCGAGGACGGCTCGACGGAGCAGGCTTTCGGCGCGTGGGTCGTCTGTTGCGACCCGGCCTTCGCGCCGCAAATTCGCAACGTCGTTTCTGTGTGGGACGATGTCTATGACTCATGGGTGCGGAATCTGAACCTGCAACCGGAAATTTATGATGGCAAAAAGCAGGCGTTCAATCCCGATTATAAACCGGCCTTCGAGTCCAAAATCCGGCCCATCTTTCGCGCCTCGCTCCTCCAGCGCTGGACGGCGAATCTGCCGGAGATTGCGCTGAAGGCACACGACGCGGTGAACGCCATAACAGACAAGAGCAGGCCGGATCAGACGATAATGGCCGGGCTGAACTTTATTCGCAACCCGAACGTCGATAATGAAACGAACGTGGGTGTGCCGCTGATGCCGCTATCGCTCGGCGATGCGGGCAAGGCGTTTCTGGCCGTCAGCAAGACTCAATATTTCTTTCTCGAACAATGGAGCCGGAATAACTTCACGCAGGGCGCGGGGCCGACTCTGGGGCCGGGCGAAGAACTGGATTACGCCTCGTTGAGCAATTGTCTGGGCGGGCGTTACGTGCCCGGCATCGAGTTGAGTTATCCTGTGCGCGAACCGGATATCTATATCGCAGACTGGCGTGATTCGGGAGCGGGGCCATTCCGCATCAAACACCAGAAGCTCAATTACAAAAAGGCCAGCAGGCAGGGGCCGTTTTTGACCGGCGGGTGGATTCCCCTGCACAATAAAAAAGACGGCTTGCAGCCGGGCGATCTTTCAAAATTTATGGCCGTTCCATGGCAGACAGACTATAACTCCTGCTCCATTCACCAGACCAGCATCAACACGGCTGGCGCAAATACGTCTACAGGCAATCCGACACTGCTCTACTGGTCATGGCCGTCCCAGCGTCCGGACGCCGTCTACATTGCCGAAGAGGTCATCAACAATGTGCTTCCGCCTCAGCAATGGTCCATTCGCGGGCCCGGCACCTACGCCGAGGACCCCAAAACCGCAAGCACGTTTCAGAAACCGTTACAGGCCGTGACGCAGTGGGATCGCATCGGCATTGTCCTGCAAGGCACAGTCATCACAGACGGCAAATACGCCGCCGATTACTATCTGGAAACGGCGAGCCGTCTAAGCGTGCCGGGCATACCCGTTAATCCGGTCTTACAGTGGCCGTTCAACGCCGACCCGCCGCCGGGAAAGAAGCTTTAAGCTGATATGCGCGCGCGATATGATGTCGTCGTTTTAGGCGCGGGACCAGCGGGGCTTGCGACGGCGATTATGATCCGCCGCGAAACGCAATCGAGCGTTCTGGTTGCCGATGCCGGGCTTGCCGTGCGCGAGCGATTCGGCGAAAGCGTAGCGCCTGACCTGCTTGTTCAACTCAAACGACTCGGACTGCTCGACGAATTTCACGCAGGCCCTCACGCCCTCTGCCCCGGCAGCGCGTCTATCTGGGGCGGCAAGCGAGTCGGATATAACGATTCCATCCTGAGTCCTATGGGTTCGGCCTGGCGTTTGCAGCGTCGCGCCTTTGATGAAATGCTGGCCAGCGCCGCACGAATCGCGGGTGTCGAATTATGCTGGAACGCGCGGTATCTGCGAAGCAGGTCCGTGGAACGAAGGCATCGCCTGATCATCAGTACGCCCGAAGGCAATAGTGAAGTAGATGCGGAATGGGTCGTTGACGCGACAGGTCCGGCTGCCCGCTTCGCTTTACATAAGGGTGCGCGCACAATAGTCGGGGATCGCATGTATGCTCTGGCTCGCTACGCAAATATCAGTCGGGGAAACATGACGATGCAGACTCTGCTGGAGGCGGATGAGGAGGGCTGGTGGTACGGGGCGCGACTCCCCGATGATCGCGTTGTCGTCATGTTTGTAAGCGAAGAGGAAACGCTTCGCCGCCTGAGGGCGAACGACCATGAAAAATTTGAGCGCGCGCTCTGCGAGACAAAACTGATCGGGCCGATCTTTGCGAAACTCGCGCTTGAGCAGAAGAGATACTTTACGACGCCTGTCTACTCATCACGACTGGACCCGCCCGAAGGCCAATACTGGCTTGCCGTCGGCGACGCCGCAGCCAGTTATGATCCTCTGGTCGCACGAGGCATAACGAAAGCAATTGATGACGGGATCAGTGCTGGCCGCCGCATCGCGCAACGCAGCAACAGCGCGGACCTTTACGCCGACCGCATCCGAGCCGGTTTTCGGACCTACGCCGAAACTCGCGCACACCTGTACGAAATCGAAGACCGCGATGGGCCGTTCTGGCAGAGGCGGCGCGAGGCTCGAAGTGATTATTTCAGTTAATGTCCAATATTGCACAAAGATCATTCGACCTTGAATGTAAACTCTCACTGGAGATGTTGAGTGTTGTTTTCACCCGCATCAGAGATAAACAGGTATGATCGAACATAACCCCAATACTATTCTGTTCAAAGAACAGATGCGCGAATCATTGCAGCGCGAGACCAGAAACTCCGCCTCAATCAGGATTACCAAACACGAAAATGTCTACACGGTCGGCGAGGCAATCGAGATGGTCTACTTCATCGAAAGCGGCAAGGTGAAACTCGTTATGGTGTCTACTGAAGGCAAAGATTGCATGCTGGCCATTCACGGCGCAGGTGATATTTTCGGTGAGTTGTGCCTGTCCGGACTAAAGGGGCGGCTGGAAACAGCGGCGGCGATGGAAGAGACGGTTTTGAAACAGATTCCCTGCGGAAAATTTCTCAAGCGGTTATCCAGGGACGCGCTGCTTGAAGGCTTCATAAAATATCTGGCCGTGCGTGTGGCCGATCAGCAGGAAGTCATCGCCAATCTTGTTACGGTTGACAGCGAACAGCGACTTGGACAGACCCTTTTACAGATAGCCAGAAAACTGGGCAAGAAAGACCCGCGCAGCATACGAATAGAGCTTAAGATTTCACACGAAGAGCTTGCCTCAATGGTTGGCACTACACGGCCTCGTATCAGCATGTTCATGCAGAGATTTCGCAACCTCGGTCTAATTGAGCTTAGCGAAGAACATCATCTGATTATCAAGGAAAACAAGCTCACCGTCTATCTTGCATCGATTGCCTAGCCCGGTTTTCTCCGTCCCATACTTTATTCTCACAATTGTCCAATAGGGAACAGGCCGGGCTGTGCGCTCAGTGTTAAAATGGTTGAGAATTGAGCATAGCTCACTCGCTTCTTCAGCTCTTCTGGAATCATCCAGTTCATCTGAACCAAACAGCTTTTCCTTCATGGAGCTAACAATGATTACACGTAATTTTACTTTGAAACCCAGAGCGAATCCCGCTCTGGAGTTTAGCCAGCTAAATCAGGAGGAAATCGTCACGCAACTCCGCAAGCAGGCGAGATTGAGTAATGAGATCGTGCGTGTCATAGAGGGCAGCCCGGAACCGAAAGTAAGCAACCGCTGGGAGGGCCGCTTTTATGTCAGTTCAAGATGACGCTGTAGCAGCAGTGGTCAACAATTTTATTTAGAGAGTAAGAGGGCAAGATCATGACAGAAGCTGTAAAAGAGCAGGTAAAGAACTGCCCGGTTTGTAAAAAGCAATACACTGAAAGGGATAATTATTGCCCGGACGACGGATCGCCTCTGCAAATTACCGAGGCGGATCACGGCGCTCCGATGTCAAAGAACGCCGAGTAGTCAATCAGCAAAGGGGCCAGGAATCTCATGAGTAATAATGCGATGCCCGGCCATCAAGATATAGTGGATCATCATTATTGTTCAATCCTGAGCAGGCTCAAGGGGGCTGCCTGTGGAAGCGATTTGGAATTGTAAGGAGACGGCATGATGAGAAAGTGAAGCGGCGGTATACTCCGGCTACGCAGCTATGTGTATCTGGAGTAGATAGGTTAGAGGCTGAATATTTGCCTGTGGCTTGTGACCACGTTAAGGAGACTACTCAACCTTCTATCCGAAGCGCCACCATAGGGCTACTAGACCCTGTATAGGAGGCTGGTGACCGCCGCAACACGAAGTCTACTCCAGAATATCTTTCAGGAGGAAACTAAACATGCGATTTATCGGAGTAGACCTGCACAGCAACCAGATCACGGTTTGTTATTTGACTAAACAAGGCAAGGAGAAACTCGCAACTTTTGCCCTCAGCAAGCTCGCAGAATTTCAAAAGGGCTTGAGGCGCACGGATCGACTGGCTGTAGAAGCCACCGGCAACACTCGCTGGTTCGTCGCTCAAGTCAAAGGGCTTGTAGAGCAGGTGGTCGTCGTAAACACGAATCAGTTCGAAGTGATTCGCAAGAGCGTCAAGAAGACCGACCAGAACGACGCGAGAGCACTGGCCTTGTTTTTAAGCAAGGAGATGTTACCGGAGGCGAGGATGAAGTCAGAGCAGGCATCGGAGATCAACTCGCTTGCGACTACGCGCGACAAGTTGGTGAAGCTTCGCACGACGCTCGTTAACAAGTTGCACGCGCTTATGCGAGGGCGAGGCGTAGCGAGTCGCAAGAGCCAGTTCCTGAGCAGGAAGGGGTTGCGAGGAGTGCTTGAGCAGGAGTGGAGCGCGACGCAGCGAGTTGAAGTGGAAGTCATAGCCAGTCAGATCCAATCGCTCAACGAAGGCATCCATCGACTCGACGAGCAGTTAGTCGAAAGCGGGGAGCAGATGCGAGGGCAGAAGAATCTGGTGTCGATCAAAGGGATAGGGCCGAGAGGTGCAGCGATCTTGCTGGGAGTGATAGGAGATGTCGCAGACTTCGAGAGCGCGGAGAAGTTGGGGAGCTATTTCGGGATAGTGCCGAGGGTGTCGAACTCGAATGAAACAGAACGGCACGGGCGGATAACGAAGAGGGGATCAAAGCTTGGACGGACGACGCTGGTGCAATGCACTTTGGTTGCGAAGAAGTACAGCCCGTACCTGAGCCGGTTCTATGAACGGATAAAAGGAAAGAAAGGCGGAGGCAAAGCAATAATAGCCACCGCGCGGAAGTTTCTGGGAATAATCTATCGGACATTAAAGAATGATTGGGTGTTTGAGGATTTCCCTAATTTTGTCCTCGTCGAGGGCTGAAATATCAACCTCGGAGTAGACAACTCATCATAGGAGGAATCGTATGAAAGTTAAAATTTTAAACCGGATAATGCTGGCGTTTGCAATCAGCGCGGTATTGCTGATCGGAACGAGCGTACCGGCCAACGCGCAGGAAGACCAAAATAAGCAGCAACGTAAACAGGAGCGTAAGCAAAAACGTCAAGCCGAAAAACAGCAACAGACTCCTGATACCCGGCAGAGTCAGCCGCAACCTCAACCTGAGGTTAAAAGGCAACAACGACAAGCCGGGCAGCAACAGCAAAATCAGCAACGCAAACAACAGCATCAGGCTGAACAACAGGTCGAACAGCAACAGCATAATCAGCAACAAGCTGACAGGAAGCAAGGGCAAGGGCAGCGTCAGGCTCAACAGCAGCGCCTGCCTCAGGATCGTCAACGTCAGCTTGTTGAACAACAGCAACAACGTATAACAAGGTATCGTCAACAACAGCCGGAACAGCAGCGCGTCGCGCAACAGCGCAGGTTACTGCTGCAACAACAAAAACGGACTTCGCAGTACCGTTTTCAGCAACAATATTTAGCGCGTCTGCGTCAACAACAGTTGCGAAACCGGAACGTACGCAGCTACAACAGCGATCCTTTCTTCTATACGGCTCCGAACTATCGCTACTCTCGCGGCGGCAGCTACTACGAAACGAATCAATACGGCGCAAATCTGCTCCGGCAGTCAGTAAACAACGGCTATGAGGAAGGCTTTCAGGCCGGGCGCGCAGACCGACAGGACCGATGGGCTTCCAACTACGAGGACTCTTATGCCTATCAGGACGCAAACGTCGGCTATAACGGTTATTACGTGGAACAGGCCGACTACAATTACTACTTCCGCGAAGGGTTCCGTCGCGGCTATGAAGATGGCTACAACAGCCGCACTCAATACGGCAGCTACTCCAACGGCAAATATAATATCCTTGCTACCATCTTATCGGGAATCCTCAACCTTGAGTCGCTTAACTAAAGACTGACTCCAAAGCAGCGCCCGGCGTCTATCCGAGTTACGCCGGGCGCTTAGCTTCGGGTGTCAGAGATTCAGATGGCAGATCAAGTGAAAAGATTTATAACCGCAATTAAGAGACGGCGAACGCTTCTGTTGATCGTTATCATACTGGCGAGCACTGCGGGCGGGGCTATCGCAATATGGGGCAACAGGACCGAGGCAAGCGATTACACCACGGCCAAAGTTGCTCGCGGCAATGTAGAAGTAACTGTTTCGGCCACAGGCACTGTTCAGGCGGTTACGACCGTACAGGTTGGCTCGCAGGTTTCAGGCGCGCTCGCATGGCTTGGGGCTGATTTCAAGTCGCAGGTAAAGCGCGGGCAGGTGATAGCCAGACTCGACCCGGCAGTCTTCGAGGCTCAGCTTCAGAATCAACAGGCTGGCTTGCAGAACGCTCAGGCCGGTGCGCAAGCCGCCATAGCAGAGATCAATAATCAAACCGAGAATCTGGCAGCGGCGAAAGCCAATCAGAAGGTGACGCGCGTTCAGCGCGATGACGCAGGGAATGTAGTCAAACGCTACCTGACATTGAAGAATGTGCTTTCTGGCCGCGAGCTTGAACTGGCGCAGGCGGAGGCTAATGCCGCAGAGGCCCGCAACCAGCAGGCCGCCGCTCAGTTAGAGCAGGCTCAAAGCGCAGTGGCATCTTCGAGGGCAAAGCTCGAAGGAGCAAAGGCCGTAATCGCGCAGGCCAGAGCGCAACTCAAACAAGCTCAGGTGAATTTAGCCCACGCGACTATCACTTCCCCGATTGATGGCGTGGTCATATCACGAAACGTCGATGTAGGTCAGACCGTTGCCGCAAGCCTTCAAGCGCCGACTCTGTTCGTCATAGCAAACGATCTGACCAATATGCAGGTGCTGGCCTCGATAGACGAGGCCGACGTTGGCCAGATTCGTGAAGGCATCACGGCCAGCTTCACCGTTGATGCTTATCCCGGCCAGACCTTCAGCGGTCAAATATCACAAACAAGGCTCAACGCTCAGACGCTTCAAAACGTGGTGACTTATACAACAGTTATCGCGGCCTCAAATCCCGACATGAAATTGCTGCCCGGCATGACTGCGAATATATCGATACCGGTTGCGCAGGCCGACAATGCGCTGATGGTGCCGAATGCCGCGCTGAGGTTCAGACCTAAGGCCGATCAACAGAACAGGCGGGACGGACAGATACAATCAAATCAACGGCCAGCGGCGCAGTCTGGCAGCAACGCTCAATCGGGCAATCGGGACGGTCAAATCTGGCAAGGGCAGACTATCTGGGTGTTTGATGCGAATAAAAAGATTGAGCCGCGCCTGGTACGAACAGGGATAACCAACGGTCGTGTGACTGCAATTATGGGCGGTGATCTGCAAGAGGGGGAAATCGTCGTAGTCAGCCAGAATTAATGAAACAACAACCTGAAACACACTTTTTTGGAGGCCGATATGGATATTGAAGAAAAAGCCAGAGAGCTGGTTGCGCTTGAAGTTGAAAAACGAAAAATGCTGCTGGAAGCAGAAATCGAAGCCATTAAACTGGACATTGTTCTGGAACAGAAGAAGAAAGAGCTTGAGCTGTTAATGATAAAAGGCGAGATCAAGAGATTCCAGAACGTATAAACAGTTTCATCGGGCTTTCATAAGAATGCTGCTTTGGCACGAGATCCAAACCAACGAGTGGATAGATGGGGAAGCTTCGTTACTACAGCCGCCCCGGCTCGCCTACAGA
This sequence comes from Blastocatellia bacterium, assembly GCA_963804815.1. Classification (GTDB taxonomy): domain Bacteria; phylum Acidobacteriota; class Blastocatellia; order UBA7656; family UBA7656; genus DATEKX01. The sequence goes on from CAWDRU010000002.1 coordinate 3,051,232, forward strand.
ATAAACTCCTTGATTGTCTGTTCCAGCATATCGAAGTCTAACGGCTTGGTAAGATAGGCTTGTGCTCCTGATTCCAGTCCTTTCTTAATATCTGCCTGATAAGCGTAAGCCGTCAGGAAGACGATGGGCGTGCGAGTATCGAACGCGCGTATCTGCCTGCACAGATCATACCCAACGCCATCCGGAAACCAGCCCGCAAGGATGAGCAGATCAAAATTGCCTTTGCCGGTTAAGGGCAGGGTTTCGGCTAAACTGCCTGCGGTTGTCACCTCGTAGCCGTACTGGTCAAGCCACCACCTCATCATCTCGCGAGTATCTTCATGTTCATCCGCGTACAGGACATGCTTGCGTCTTTCAACAGCCGCGTCTTTCGATGCGAAGATCGTTTTACTCATATAAGCCTCCTCATCCGAGTTGGCTTGAGTATGGGTTACAGTAGTGATGGGGGTATCTATCGCCCTTATTCATGTTTCACTGATGTAGCTTGCTCAAGTATTTATCGTGGCCAGTAGAGATTATATGTGTTCATCTTAAAGAAGTCTGTTCAAAATAAGACGAGTCGCAAAATAATTAAGAAAAGGGCAACCCTGTTGGATTGCCCTTTATTGAGGTAGGAAAATGCTCTCACCAGATCAGTGTTCGGGAGCGTCTTGTGGTTTTAATCCCGTTCACGTATTGGTTGGCTCACCTACAATATCCCACTTGCCAGTCAGGGTCTGTTCAATATTGAACCAACTGCATAATTTCTATTGCCCTGAACGACTGTACAGATTCCCGTCCGCGCTCGCGGCCTCGGCTGATGGCTTCTCGTCTGCTTTAAAGCTTGAAACGGCTTCTGACTCTGAATCAAATATCTCAAAGACCGTTATCAGCTTTGTGATTACCAGCAATTGATTCAGGCGCTTGCTGAGATTGAGCAGCTTCATCTGTCCGTTCACACGTCGCATTTTCGTATAGCCGGAGATCAGCTCGCCCAACCCGCTGCTGTCCATATAGCTCACCTTCGCCAGATTGATCAGCAGATTGCGGCATCCATCCGAGAGGGCCGTCTCGACATGTTTTTTGAAATCGGCATCCCCTCCCAGAACAAAAGTGCCGTCGAGATCAAACACGGTTATATCGTTTAGCTTACGTTCCTGGATTTTCATGATTACTTCTTCCCTTTCTTAAATATGCCGGACCACAGCGGGCGTCTTCGTTTGTCACATCAAAGACGCCCGCACCTTTTTGTGTCTATTACAAAATCTCACCACTCAGAACAAACTATTTTTCGGTATCGCTGATTACTATCTCGACCCGCCGGTTAGTCTGTCTGCCTTCGGGCGTGTCATTTGTGGCAACCGGCCTTATCTTGCCAAAGCCTCGCACGCCAACCATCCTGTCCGTGGGCAAACTCGCGTGGATCAGATAATCATGCACGGCTTCGGCGCGATCTTCTGACAGCTTCTGATTGTAATCTTCCGAGCCGATAGAGTCCGTATGCCCCTCGATCTGCATTCGGTAAGAGCCGGGATAAGCCAGAAGTATGCCTGCGAGTTTGCTGAGTTTCTCGCGTGCGCCGGGCTTGAGCGTCGCCTGATTGGAGTCGAATAAAACATCTGACAGGTTAACGATCAGGCCGCGCGCCTCGCGCCTCGTCTCAAGGATTTCCGAAAGAGAGACGTAGAGGCGTTGCTGCGCGTCGCTTTGCTGTTTCTTAATCACCTGCGTTTCCAGACGAGCGCCTGCTGCCTCTGCCAGCGCCAGCTCTTCATTGGATTTTGCTTTGTCTGTTTCGATCCGCGCGCGGTCGGCCTGCGTTCGCGCGACTGCGGTTTCGATCTGCGCGCGGTTCATCGCGTCTCGATCTGTCGCCGCCTGCCGGGTTGCGTGGTCGGCTTCGATCTGCGCGCGGTCAGTATCACTTTGAGCCTGAACTATTGTGAACGCAGCATCGCGGCGCTCACCTTCAAGCCGGTACTGAATGTGGTGTTCGACCGCTTGAGTCCGCGCATTTTCGGCGATGCGCATAACATCATGAGCCGCGCCGCTGTATTTCGCCTGCTCTTTGCGACCATCGGGCCATGTCTGTTCCAAAGCCGCCAGCTTGACTTCGGCCTCGCGCAACTCTGTCTCGGCATAGGTCTTTGCGCCAGCGTGGATTGCAATCTCTACTGCTCTGCGAGCGCCCAGGATGAGCAGCGGCGTGTCATAATCTGCCTTGAGCGAAGGCTCGGATGTCGAAGAGGCTGCGTAAAACGTGCCGGGATCGCCTGTGTAGTCGATAGTGCTTGCCTGTATGCCGCCTTCCGTGCCTTTACGCAACGTATTTTCCGCGACTATCGCAGGGCTGGGCAGCTTTACCGCCGAGTGCGGCTCTGCCGTAATTATCAAACCGAAGGTCTGAAAATTCGTCGTCACTTCGATGTCGATTTTGGACGTGACGGTAAGCTCGGCCAGATTGTCTGCCTGTCCTTCGGGGGCAATAGCCCAGAGCACAAAGGTTGTGTAATACGGGCCGATGGCTTGCGGGTTTCCGAGGCCGACCATCTCAAGCTTGATACGTGTGCTGCCGTTTTTGTTTTTGATCTCGGCCTTGCCCACTGCGCGCGGGGCGATGGCCGAACCCACCATGTTGACCGAAGTGCTGTCATCGCTCTTATATCTGATGGCGAGCGTTTTACGCTTAGCGGCCATCCACTGTGAATTGGCTGTGTCCTGCCCCGCCACGACAACAGGGGCGAAGCTGGCGCATGCAATCATTACCGCTATGAGCGCGCTTGATACGATTATTCTCTTTGAATTCATAAATTATGATCCCTCCTGGGGATCTTGTTTTCTCAGAGTCCCTGCCCGACTGTGAGAGCAAATAATTCGACATTCCGGACTGAGATATCTGTATAGGTAGGTGTTCTGGTATCTCTATCTACTTTATAACCGTACTCTGATTCGGCGTTCGGCGCTGTGCAATAGTAGACAGTTCCAAAGATTGCCTGCTGTCGTTAGCCAGCTTCTCTATCCGCTCCGGTCAGATTGGCAAAATCGGCAGTTGTACAATAAAGAACAGCGCCAATTCTTTAACAGGCATATCCTGATAACTTCCAATAAGTGTTTTCAGAAACCACGAACCATAAACCGAAAGGAGGCGCGGCCTATGACTTTTCGCGCCGTAGCATTGCCTTGTAGATTTTGCGCCATCTGGTTGCTGATTCTGACTGGCGCGCTCTCAGCAGGAGCGCAGAATCTTCCCGATAGATTTGTTACACTCTTACAAAAACAGATGAACGTTTCCGAAGCGAATCTTGCCAGTCTGGAACGCGGGGAAACAGTCACGAAGCTGCTGAAGACCAAAGCAAAGAAGGAGATCGCGGCTCTCGGCATCGTGCGCGTCAACGCTTCAGGCGATCTGTTTATCGACAGATTTCGTGATATCGCCGATTTCAAGAAGTCATCGCCTGTGTTGCAGATTGGCAAGTTCAGTAATCCTCCGGTTCTTGCTGACTTAAACGGGCTTACGCTTGACCCGTGCTGTCTGGAAGCCATCAGAAATTGCAAGACCGGCGCTTGCGACATGAAGATGTCCGCAGAGATGATGACGCGCTTTCAAAAGGAACTCAGCCCGTCGGCGGCAAATTATCAGGAGCGCGCCAATTCCCTCGCCCGCCGCATGCTGTTTGATTATCTGAAGGCTTATCTGCAAACCGGCAATGCGGCGCTGATCGAGTATGACGATGCGGAAAAGGCTGTCCGGCTCAATGACGAATTCCGCTCGCTGCTTGAGCAGTCGCGTTTTCTGGCCGATTATGCGCCTGAGTTTTATAAGTACCTTGAGGAGTTTCCAAAGGCCAGTCTGCCGAACGTAGAAGATTTCATCTACTGGTCGAAAGAGAAATTCGGGCTGAATCCCGTATTGAGCCTGACTCATGTAGTCATCTATAAACGAGTGATCGGAGAGAGCACAGAGGTTCTGATTGCCTCAAAACAGCTTTACGCCAACCATTACTTCGACGGGTCGCTCGGACTGGGTTTGTATGTGGAGGGCGTTCAGGGTCCGGCCAGTTCGGGGTCTTACATGATGTACCTGAATCGCTCAAGGGCCGATGCGCTGCAAGGGTGGTTTCTCGGTATAAAACGCTCGCTTGTCGGAGGCCGTGTACGCGAGGGGCTGGCCAGAAACCTGAAGCTGGTCAAGAAACGTATCGAGAGCTACGCGATGCAGCCTTCAACCACCTTGAAGACAGATAAAACGGATGCGAAGAGCGGGAAACCTGTCAGCCGCTATTACCACGAAGATCGAGAGAAGAGTCCTGATTCAAAATCAACCCGATAAGGCCAATGATTATGCATAAACAATTTGAAACAAATCGATTCGACATCGTAAAAGCCGATAAAGTGCGAATCGCCAGCTATCAATTCGGCCACAACCGCCAGGGCGAGCGCGATGTATGGATAGAGGCGGACGTTAAAGGCGAAAGGTTCCTGAGCCAGATCATCGTTGAGGGAGAAACCTATCCCGTGCGCAAAGAGATTTATACGACGAAGTGCTACATCCTGCGCGAGAAGACTACGGGGCGTTACTGGTTTCTCGATAAAAACGATTGCGGCTTCTGGCTGCACGAGGAACAGTTTTCAGGAGCAGAGACGTTCTTCGGCGAGCAATCCGCGACAATCCAGAACTGGTTGAGCGAATCGGCATCGAGCGAGGCTGTGATGGCTTAAGGCCCGCCGTCATTACTATTCAGAGTTGTTCAATATTGCACAGACTTACATGAAATTTTCTGCAAGAATGGTTAGGAACAGAGCATAGCTCACTCCCTTCTCAGATTATCTGGAATTAACCAGACCACCTGATGACCACAGCTCAGAAGCCACAAAGGGCAGGGTTTCGATCTTACTTGTACGCTCTGAATTGATTCCTGCTTAGAGCTTTCAAGGCTCCGAAACTTTTATTCCTGTCAGAAGAACCGCAAAGGAGATCAGAGTAAATTATGACGACGAACATCAAACCACTGCACGACCGCGTGATCGTGAAGCGCATTGAAGAAGGCGAGCAATTTCGCGGCAGTATCATTATTCCGGACTCGGCCAAAGAGAAACCGCAGGAGGGCGAAGTTATCGCTGTAGGCGAAGGCAAATACAGGGATGACGGTTCGCGACAGACGCCCGATGTCAAGACGGGCGACCGGGTCTTATTCGGTAAATACAGCAGTTCTGAAATAGAGATCGACGGTGAAAAAATATTGATTATGCGCGAGGACGAGATTTTAGGCATCATTCAGCGCGCGGGCGCAGCGGCAACCGGGGCTGACAACATCGCAACAGGCAGCAGCAAAAAGAGCGCCAGATAGCTCTTTGTGGCATCACAAACAATTTTGATTGGGAGAATAGATAAAGATTATGGCAAAACAAATAACACAAGGCGCAGAATCGCGAGCCGCAATCTTGCGCGGCGTCAACCAACTAGCCGACGCAGTTAAAATCACGCTGGGTCCGAAAGGGCGCAACGTCGTGCTCGAAAAGAAATTCGGCTCGCCGACGATCACAAAAGACGGCGTGACGGTGGCAAAAGAGATTGAACTCAAAGATTCAATGGAGAACATAGGCGCGCAGATGGTTAAGGAAGTCGCGTCCAGCACTTCGGATGTCGCGGGCGACGGCACGACGACGGCAACCGTGCTCGCACAGGCAATACTACGCGAGGGTGTGAAGACTGTGGCGGCAGGCGCAAATCCCATGGCGTTGAAGCGAGGCATCGATAAAGCTGTCGAACGCGCAACCGCAGAGATCAAGAAGATGGCCAAGCCTGTCAAAACCGACATGATCGCGCAGGTCGGCACCATCTCGGCAAACGGCGATGTGACCATAGGCAAATTGATCGCGGAAGCAATGAACAAGGTCGGCAAAGACGGCGTCATCACGGTCGAAGAATCAAAAACGATGGATACCGATCTGGAATTTGTCGAAGGCATGCAGTTTGATCGCGGCTATCTCTCCCCTTACTTCGTGACAAACCCTGAAGGCATGGAGGTAGTTCTCGAAAACCCTGTCATTCTTATCAGCGAAAAGAAGATCTCTTCGATGAGAGACCTGCTGCCTCTGCTTGAGCAGGTCGCCAAAGAAAGCAGGCCGATGCTGATTATTGCCGAAGATGTCGAAGGCGAAGCCCTGGCGACGCTCGTTGTCAACAAGCTGCGCGGCATTCTCAACATCGCGGCTGTGAAGGCTCCCGGCTTCGGAGATCGTCGAAAAGCTCAGCTTGAAGACATCGCCGTTTTGACGGGCGGCAAACTTATCAGCGAAGAACTGGGCATCAAGCTTGAGAACGTAAAGCTCGAAGATATGGGAAGCGCCAAGAAGGTGACGATAGACAAAGACAACACGATTATCATTGACGGCGCGGGCAATACGGACGACTTGCAGGCGCGCGTGAGAACGCTCAAAGCTCAAATTGAAGACGCCACGTCAGACTACGACCGCGAGAAGTTGCAGGAGCGGCTGGCGAAACTCGTCGGCGGGGTGGCGGTGATTCACGTCGGCGCGGCCACTGAGACAGAGCTTAAAGAGAAGAAGGCGCGCGTTGAAGACGCGATGAACGCAACACGCGCGGCGGTCGAGGAAGGTATTGTTCCCGGCGGCGGAGTGGCATTGCTTCGCGCCGCGAAAGCGCTCGATAAATACAGGGTCTTCGAGCCGAACGAGGCTGGCGAAGTGGCGGGCGACCCGGACGAACAGATTGGCGTAACAATTGTCAGGCGGGCGCTTGAAGAGCCGTTACGACAGATCGCCCTGAACGCCGGTAAAGAAGGCGCGGTCATTGTTGCGAGAGTTCGCGCGGAAAAGAACAGCAACTTCGGCTACAACGCCGAGACCGATACATTTGAAGACCTCGTGGCCGCAGGCATAATCGACCCGGCGAAAGTAACTCGCTGCGCGCTGCAAAACGCTGCTTCAATCGCAGGCTTAATGCTGACGACCGAAGCCGTCATTTCCGAATCCCAGAAAGATGAGAAACCCGAAGCTATGAGCGGCGGAATGGGTGGCGGCATGGGCTACTAAAACCTCACGCGGGAGCTTCGGCTCCCGCAGTGTAATAGCGCGAGCGCAATGATATAGTTAGCCCTACCAGCATGAAACAAAGTTCCAGCAACAGGCCAGACGCGCTACAACAGGTTTTCGAGTATCATCAGGCGACCAAGCATTACCAGCACCGCTCTGCCAGCGGGCCGGGTTATCTGGATTGGGCCAGTCAGCCTGATCCTTTTCGCCGCTATGAAGGCGCAAAACTAATCGCTCTTGAAAAAATTACGCCGACCGATGAGCCGCGCTACGATGATGCCTTTCAAGCAGGCCGGATCGCGCCCGCCCGTGTTAACCTGCGCAGCATTTCTCAACTCTTCTTTGACAGTCTGGCGATATCGGCGTGGAAGAGCGTCGGCGATGTCAGTTGGGCGCTGCGCGTCAATCCTTCGAGCGGGAATCTCCACCCGACCGAAGGCTACCTGATCTGCGGCCCTGTCGAGGGGCTATCCGACAAGGGCGTGGTCTGCCACTATGCACCGAAAGAACATGGGTTGGAACTGCGCGCAGAGTTTGAATCAGAGTTGTGGGAAAAGCTTTGCGCCCGACTGCCAAAAGAGACTCTGTTGATTGCGCTTACTTCGATTCACTGGCGAGAGGCATGGAAGTACGGGCACCGCGCCTATCGCTACTGCCAGCATGATGCGGGGCACGCCATCGGCGCAATGAGCGTAGCCGCCGCAGGTCTTGGATGGAAGACAAAGATTCTGGACGGTCTGAGCACAAATGATCTGGCGTCAATCACAGGCACGTTTCGTGTTCACGAAGCCGAACCGGAAGAACCGGATCTGCTGATTGCCGTTGGCCCGTTTGCAGAAGAGATCAGCCAGACCGCTCTGCCCGAAGATATTATTCATGCTTTCAAATCTCTTGACTGGCGGGGCAGTCCCAACCAACTGAGTAAATCTCACGTCGAATGGGGCATGGAAGAGATCGCTGCGGCTGCTCGAAAACCGACTGGCGCGGGTCAGTTCGAGAACTTTCAAAGCTCGCCTGAGCCAGAGTCATTGGAAGTTCGTCCGGTCTCGCTGCGCAGGATTATTCACCAGCGACGAAGCGCTGTGGCAATGGACGGGCATACGCGAATCCCTCAGGAGACTTTCTATCGCATCCTTCAAAGGACTCTTGCAACCCCCGGCAACCCTCCCTTCAGCGCGCTTCCGTGGAAGCCTCGTATTCATCTGGCCATTTTTGTGCACCGCGTCGATGATCTCCCCTCAGGGCTTTACATTCTGGTGCGCGACCCGTCACAGAGAGAATCGCTGGAATCAACATTCACGCAGGCTGATCTGTGGCATCGTCCCGCAGGATGCCCTCAGCAACTGGAACTCTACTGTCTCATCGAAACCGAAGCGGGCGAAGCTGCCCGCCAGATATCCTGTTTTCAGGAGATCGCACGGGATGGTTGTTTCAGCCTTGGCATGATTGCTGAATATGAAGACGCGCTGGAACGCTACGGCGCGTGGTTTTATCCGCGTCTCTTCTGGGAAGCCGGTGTCATCGGTCAGATGCTTTATCTGGAAGCTGAAGCGGCTGGCATCCGAAGCACTGGCATAGGCTGCTATTTCGACGACCCGATGCACGAAATACTCGGCCTCAAGGATCGCAAATATCAGGATCTCTATCATTTCACAGTCGGCGGCGCGATAGATGACACCCGGCTGACCACTCTGTCAGCATATCCGGACGAGCAACGATAGCTTAACAGATCAGGTAATCGCTGCTCGCGACAGGCGGCCCCGCGAGGGATTTGTCATGATATTATCTTTGCATCATGACTAAAGCCGAACAAGCTATCAGCCTGACCAATCGAAAAGAGTGCGAGTATTGCGAGAGTAACAATCTGCCTGAGCGGACAAACAGCAACGATCTGGCTGGCAAGGGCACATGGGTTCATTACAACGAAAAATCTTTGAGCCTTGTAGATTCGCCGACTATAGACGCACAGTTGTGTAGAGCGTCGTCTGAGATTGAGAAGGCATGGGCAAAGTTGTCCGAATCCGACTAGCTGGCATTTTCCTGTAACACCGGATCAGGAAACTACCTGCTGCCGGGAGAGATAAAATCATGGCATACGCAAGACCGATTCATTCTGAAAAAGAGACCGACCGCAAGGTGTATCACAACAACGATCGATGCGCAGAGCGGAACAACATAGAGGAAGCAAATATCCGTCAGGGCACGGGTAGGCGAGCCGGATGTGAGAATTGTGAACGGTTGAATAGTCAGGACTCATAGAAGTACGCACAACGCTTGACGGGTTCCGCCTGTATAATCCTGAGATGTTAGCAAGCCCGCTGATATGGCGGCTGGTTGTTTTATCCCTCACCGCATTCTCTCATCGACACTCCGATCAAGCGATACGGCCCTGCGCGGTTCGGAACTTTTTCGCCGCGACGATGGCAAGCACTACGAAAAGCGCCATAACCACAAGCTGCGTGAGCAGGAACGGCAGTTCGGACTGCGTCGGGGCTATGGCTTTCAGGGCTGGCACTTTCAGGAAGGACTGCACGATGAGGACAAAGACATTTAGATAGAGAGCAATCATCGAGCTGACCACATAGATCCAGCGCCATGCACCCGCAAGATGAAATGCGTAACGCGCGATGATCGCAACCGCAAGCACAAACAGCGAAACGATGCCGACCTTATGCGACGGCAGGAGATGATCGAACGGAAAGCCGAATCCGGTCACGCTCGTCGCCACAGTGGTTGCCAGAAAAAGCGCAGTCCAACCGCCCAGCCGTTTCGCTGTGAGCAGCCCGTATGCGACTACGAATCCCGAAAGGATTCCCACCAGACTTATCACTACGTGGACTAATGTGAATGCCGCTGTCGTCATGCCAAAGATCATAAAGTACCTCCCTTTAGAATCGGTTTACTGTTACGATACCGCCGCGCATTTCGCACTTCGCTGTAACCTACTATGCAGCATCGTGGCAAAGAAAACATCACGTGATCGAATGTTTTTTTGCTACCACTTTCGACCGCATGCGCAGCTACCACTATCGAGGTAAATCGGACAGTTGCTGAATCATAAGCATATCGAGTAGTCCGCCGCGCATCTTGCGCCCCCCGGCTCATGTGATAGAGAATGTGCGATGCCTGTCGGGTAAACAGACGCTCAATGTTGTAGTTTCATAAATCGAGTATCGATAATTTCAGATCGGAAAAGTGTGATGAATATAAAAAGAATCAATTCAAGAAGTTTCGCGTTCGCATTCGCGCTCGCGATTGCAATCGTGGCCGCAGGCGGCTCAAGACCGGCCAGCGCCAGCCAGCAGACGGACGTGGTGCTCCCTTCTACTCCATTGACGTTCGGCGTATTTGTCGCGCGGTTCGATTCCAACGGCACATTTACGCTGGAGGGAGATCGCTGGCCCACGATGAAGGGTAACTGGAAAAGCAAGGGTGATGAGATCGAACTGTCAATGTCGGACGGCCCCAAGGGTTGCGATGGGCCGGGGCGATACCGGCTTCGCGTAAACGGCAATCATGTCGGCTTCGATCTCGTCTCGGATGATTGCGTGCCAAGACGAATGATTCTTGACCGCAGCATATGGTCACCCGCTGGAGAGGTAAAACCCACGTCACCCCGTCGCATCGTAAGGACTGCCGGTGCCCGCGCGCCCGCGCGCCCTGAGCCGAACACGGCGAAGGGAAGCTGGCCATCCTTTCGCGGACCACAGGCTTCGGGTATAGCCGAGCGACAAAATCTCCCCGACCGATGGGACCCAAAGACGGGCGAGAACATTCTATGGCGCACGCCAATTCCGGGGCTTGCGCATTCCAGCCCCGTCGTCTGGGGAAATCGAATCTTTGTAACCAGCGCCCGCAGCAGTGACCCAAAAGCATCGTTCCGCCCCGGCCTGTACGGTGACGGCGATGCATCGCAGGATCGCTCGCGCCACCAATGGATGATCTACGCGCTCGACAAACGAACAGGCAAAGTGCTCTGGGAGCGCAAGGCTCATGAAGGCGAGCCGGTCGAAAAACGCCACATCAAATCCAGCTACGCAAACTCAACTCCCGCCACCGATGGCCGCGTCGTCGTGGCGTGGTTCGGGTCGCAGGGCGTCTATGCCTATGATGTCAACGGGCGCTTTCTCTGGAAAGTCGATCTGGGCCGACTCGATCTGGGCGCATATGATATTCCGACCTACGAATGGGGCTCGGCCAGTTCCCCCATCATCTGGAACGGTCTGGTCATACTCCAGTGCGACACGCAGACCGATTCGTTCATTCTGGCTCTGGATGCCGATACCGGCAAGACTGTTTGGAAGACCGAGCGCGACGAACTTCCAAGCTGGGGCACGCCGACCATCGCGACCACCTCGGCAGGGCCTGAACTGGTCACGAACGCTTCTAATTACATTCGAGGGTATGACCCTCGGACAGGCAAGGAGTTGTGGCGACTTGGGCGGAGTTCAAAGATCACTGCGCCGACGCCCATCTTTACCGATGATATGTTCGTCGTCGTCAGTGGCCGCGCGCCTGAACGCCCGATCTTCGTGGTGCGGGCAGGCGCTCGCGGAGACCTTACCCTGCCTGAGGGCAAGGCCAACAGCGAGGCGGTCGCGTGGAGCCGCGCGGGTCGCGGATCATATATGCCGACGCCGCTGAACTACAACGGCATTCTTTACGTGCTTGCAAACAACGGACTCCTTGACGCCTACAACCTGCGGACAGGCGAAGAAATCTATCGGCAGAGACTGCCGCTGGTCGGCAGCGGCTTCAGCGCATCGCCCATAGCATCCGACGGTAAGCTGTATCTGGCGAACGAAGATGGTGAGATGCTTGTCATCGCAGCTGGCCAGAAATTCACTCACATCGCAACAAACTCGATGGGGGAACTGCTTATGGCTACTCCGGCCTTGTCCGACGGGGTGATGTACGTGCGCTCATCGGCAAGCCTGTTCGCAATCGGGCGGAAGCAAGCTGTGAAATAGATGATCTGGTGTCTGTCGTCATAAAGCTACAAAAGTGGAGATCTCCATGCTTACTCAACTCGATAAAGCGAGCGCATTTCAAGCGCTTCACCAACAGAACAAGGCATTCATCATCCCCAATCCGTGGGACATCGGCACGGCCCGGCTACTTGCGCATCTGGGGTTTGAGGCGCTGGCCACCACCAGCGCCGGATATGCGTTCTCTGTCGGGCAGCGGGATAACACAATTGGGCGCGATCAGATGATCGCTCACGCAATCGACATCGTGTCGGCGACTGAGCTTCCCGTGAGCGCGGATCTGGAGAATGGCTTCGGAGATGATCCCGACACAGTCGCCGAAACCATCCGGCTTGCCGCTCGCGCGGGTCTCGTCGGCTGCTCGATTGAAGACTCCAACGGTCGCAGAGACGATCCGATTTATGAGTATGAACTGGCGGTCGAGCGCGTCCGTGCCGCAGCCGAGGCAGCGCGCACGCTCCCATTTCCTTTCATGCTGACGGGACGGGCGGAGAACTATCTTTTCGGACGACTTGATCTGAAAGACACGATCCGTCGGCTTCGGGGGTACCAGGAGGCTGGCGCAAACGTGCTTTACGCGCCCGGTCTCACAAACAGGGACGATATCGCGGCAGTGGTCAGTTCCGTAGATCGACCCGTAAACGTCTTGATGGGAATTCAAGGAGTTCAACTCGGCCTTGAGGAGCTTTCCGATCTCGGAGTAAAACGCATAAGCGTTGGCAGCGCCCTTTCGCGTGCCGCGCTGGGTGCCTTTCTTCAAGCTGGCCGCGAGATGCGAGAGCGCGGTACATTCACGTTCGCAGATAATGCTGTAAGCTATCGCGAGATCAGCGCGATGTTTGATTCGTGAAGTAAATCGCCTTCAGTAATGTTTGACACTGCATAATTGCTGCGGGGCGGCTAAGGCTTCAACACGCACCATGTCGTCATCGAGCGCATATTATGCACGATCACTGTTTTGAGAGGCTCAAGCAGTTCTCCGTTAAGAGAGCCTGTCGTTGAAAGCAACATCTGCTCGTCAACCAAGAAACGGTCGCTGCCGTCAGGGAGATGATAGCGTCTTCCTTCAAGCTGCTCTATCTGCTCCTCTATTCCCATACTTGAAGCCAGCCGGGCGAAAAATATCCCGCCCCGCTTCAGCACTCTCCACATCTCTCTGACCATGTTCTGCCAGTGCTCTTCGTCTCTGGCAAAATGAAGCACCGCGCTACTGATCACAACGTCAAAGCTGGCATCGGCAAAAGCCATCTTTTCGACTCGCTCGACTCGGAAATTACCTGCCGGAAGATGAGGAGCAAGCGTGGAAGCGACCGACCGGGCATGTGCGATTGCCTCATTCGACTGATCAACACCGCTGACATCAAATCCGCTCCTCAGGAAATAGACGAGATTACGCCCCCCGCCGCATCCGGCATCGAGCACCTGCATTCGAGGGGTGAAGCGACCCTTCAGTAGCTGATCAAAGAGGTATATGTCTATACCGCCGAACCATTCCTGTAGATTTGTGTGTAAGGTCATGCGGGTAGAATAACACTAAAAAAACCGCTTTCAGAATCGACCGCGCAGCCCTTTCCAGCGCTATTCTGTCTCTAAGCCGGTTTAGCAGGATATATTCCGGCAATTGTCCAATTATGAACAGCGCCGGTTTTAAAATAAGATTAATGTAGCAAGGCCCGCGCTCCGGGCCGATAGCGCGAGCCTTAAACGACAACTGGTTGATAGCGGAGTCTTTGCCACTCACACTACTAAATTTTTCGATTCAGCCGGATGCGCCATACCGCGATGGCAAGCGTCAGGAAGAAAGAGGCTCTGAATGCCGCCGCACCGAAAATCCGCTTTATCATCTGAAAACCGCATCCTTGCTTTGCTGCCTGAGAAGGAATATCAGCGCATTCTTCCTGACCTGAAGCAGGTTTCGTTGAAACTGGGAGACGTATTATATGAGGCTGATGAAACCATCCGATACGTCTATTTCCCCATAAAAAGCGTGGCCTCGCTCATCTGGAAAACAGAAGATGGTATGACGATTGAAGTAGGCATGGTAGGCAGCGAGGGAATGACCGGCATTTCGATCATTTCAGGCATCAGGCAACTGCCCTATCAGACGATTGTGCAGGGAGCAGACGGCGCTATGAGGATGAAGACCACGGCGCTGATTGCCGAGTTCAATCATTTCGGCGCGATGCATGATCTGCTGCTGAAGTATATGCATGGCCTATTCATTCAGGTGGCGCGAACCGCCATATGCAATCGCATTCACCCTATACAGGAGCGGTTCTGTCGCTGGCTGTTGATGATTAGAGATCGAATGAATTTAGATGAAATGCATCTCACACATGAATTCATGGCCAGCATGCTGGGAGCGCGGCGATCTGATGTGACGATTGCTGCGGGTATTTTGCAGAAGTCCGGATTGATTCGCTATAGCCGAGGCCACGTCACATTGCTGGATGTAAAACGCCTTTCCGCCTCTGCGTGCGACTGTTACCGGATCAGTAAAGCGGAGTTCAGCCGTGTCGGGCTTGACCTGTAATCAGTTTCGCTTATGTTCGCCATCAAACATATGCTATAGTTAGATCTCCTAATCATTTGCATTTACAGCTTCCGATCACCGGGCCAATCCATCCTACGAATTTCCCCGTGCCGCCAGTTGTCTTGCAAAGGGAGGATTAATGGCTGGACTCGTCAAAGTGTTGATTGTTGATGACAACAGTTATGTGCGTGATGTGTTGACTTGTATGTTGAAAGAGATCGGATTTCAAATCATTACGGCTGTGGACGGATTGATGGGACTGAAAATGGCTGAAGCTGAGCGACCTGATCTGATCATCACTGATATCAATATGCCACACATGAACGGCATACAGATGATCGCCAGATTGCGCGGGCAATCGGAGTTCGTCGGAGTGCCGATACTTGTCGTCTCATCAAATGGCAGCAAAGAATTAGACGCCGCGCTCAGCGCCGGAGCTAACCTTGCGATGCATAAACCTCTGGATTTCGACTCTCTCAGACACCGTATCAGCCGACTCTTGGCTAAAGGGTCAGGCAAAGCATCATTTAATACAACTGACAAGACATTTAGTTAGAAGGAAAGGAACCCATGCGAATACTGCTATTCAACCCCGATAACGGCGTAACTCACAATTTCATGCCTCACCTCTGGATGTTCCTGCTCCAGGCGCTGACCCCGCCAGAGCACGAGGTCCTGCTGATTGACGGCAATGCGCAGCGCATGGATGAAGACGGCATTGCGCGGCTCGTGCGCGAGCAGAAGATCGATCTGGTCGGCATCGGCGCGATGACCCGGATGATCCAGAAAGCGTATCGAATGGCCGATGCCATTCGCGCGGCAGGCGTGCCTGTGGTGATGGGAGGGCCGCACGTCACTGAGGTGCCGGACGAGGCGCTAGGGCGCACAGGCGGGCCGCGCCATGCCGATGCCGTGGCGCTGGGCGAAGCCGATGAAACATGGCCGCTTATTGTTGAGGATGCCGCGCGCGGCCAACTCAAGGAGATATATTCGCCTGTCGATGAGACGGGCAAGGAGCGCAAACCCAGTCTCCAACCCTATCCGACGATTCCATGGGAGACGATGGATCTGAATCAGTTCAATCTGGTCCCGAAATTCTTCGCGCCTTTTCTCAAACGTTTCGCCAGCGGGTGGGGAACCTTTCGATTGATTCCGATTGAATCCGGGCGCGGCTGCCCGTATGGCTGTGAATTTTGCACTGTGACCGGCTTTTTCGGCGATTCGATAAGATTTCGCACGAACGAAAGCGTCGTCAGTGAAATGCTGCGGCTGAAAGCGCGGGCTCGCAACGAAGGCGGCCAGATCGCCGTCTTCTTCATTGATGATAATTTCGCCATCAATGTCAAGCGCACCAAGTCGCTGCTGCGCGATATTATCGCCGCCGGTGCGCAGATGAACTGGGTGGCGCAGATCAGCGCCAATCTGTTGCGCGACGAAGAACTGGTTGACCTGATAGCGGCATCGGGCGGCAAGTGGATCTTTATCGGCATGGAGTCGATAGACACAGGCAACCTCGCGCTTGCCAACAAGGGGTTCAACAAGCCGGATGAATACCGCCCCGTGCTCGAACGCCTTGCGCAGCGTGATATTCATGCGATCACCTCTTTCATCTTTGGTATGGATAACGACAAGCCGGGAGCCGCCGACCGAACGCTTGAGCAGATTCGCAGTTGGCCTCCGGGGCTGCCTGTGTTTGGCACGCTCATACCTTTCCCTTCGACTCCTCTCTATAAGCGGCTCGAAGTGGCAGGGCGCTTGACGCGGCCCCGGCACTGGCTCGATTTCCAGCCTTACAAGATGGCGCATACGCCGTTGAAGATGAGCATCGACGAGACGCACTCTGAGGTGAATCACGCGTGGGCGAGTTCCTACAGCCCTGAGGCCATAGCAGCGGCGGTCGATTCGATCAGCGACAAGCCGATTGGCCATCGCGTCAATATTCTAATCGCGCGCTTATGCTTTCGCGGCATCTACTTTCCGCAAATGGGAAAGCGCGCATGGTTAAAAGTGATTGCGCAAAACCGGCGCACCATATTCAAACTTGTGAGCGAAGGGTTAAACTCCAGACGCAAGGCGCGCAACCTGCCGGAAGTCGTCAGTTCGACCTCGGACCTTGAGAGAAATATTTAATGCTCCAGCCGCGTTACTTCAGATTTTTCATAGCGGCCTGGAGTGTCGCCGAAAGCACAGATAAAATAGGTTGCCATGACAGCTAATCGAGAGATGAAAACGCCTAATGTGGACCAGCCAGGTCGGACTACAAGATTTGACGAAAGGCTGAAATTCGCTGGCAGTAACGATTTTCAGGTCGCGATTCGACAGCGAATCGATGAGTTTTTCCAAACCACTGGTCGCCGCCAGCGTGACTGTCCGCAAATGTATCTGAAGACAGCTATATTGATAGCCGTCTTCACTGGCTCTTACGTCCTGCTGGTCTTCGTGGCGCAAACCTGGTGGCAGGCTCTGCCGCTGGCTGTTTTAATCGGGTTGGCCACAGCGGCAGTCGGCTTCAATATACAGCACGACGGCGGACATGATGCCTATTCGAATTACGCGTGGATCAATAAGCTCATGGCGATGACGCTTGATATGATCGGCGGGAGTTCCTACCAATGGCGCTGGAAGCATGCGGTCTTTCATCACACCTACGTCAACATTACGGGACAGGACACAGACATCGCCGTAGGCCCCATTGGGCGACTGTCTCCGCATCAGAGACGGTTCTGGTTTCACCGCTGGCAACAATTCTATCTCTGGCCGCTTTATGGGCTGCTTGCGATCAACTGGCATCTTATCGGTGATTTTCGCGATGTCACAATGGGTCGCGTAGGCCATCATCGCGTGCCTCGCCCGAAAGGAAAAGACCTGGCAGTCTTCATTTCCAGTAAAGTGTTTTTCCTTACCGTAGCATTCGGGATTCCCCTGTGCTTCCATTCTGTGTGGGTTGTGGCGTCCTTCTACGTAATGTCGGAGATTGTGCTCGGCATAGTGCTGAGCACAATCTTCCAACTGGCACACTGCGTCGAGCAGGCAGAGTTTCCGCTGCCAAAACAGGAGAGCGGGCGAATCGAAAATTCCTGGGCCATCCATCAGGTGGAGACTACTGTGAACTTTGCACGGCACAGCCGGGTGGCGTCCTGGCTATTGGGAGGCTTGAATTTTCAAATCGAACACCATCTGTTTCCTCGAATCTGTCACGTCAATTACCCTGCCATCTCGAAGCTCGTCGAGCAAACCTGTAGTGAATTCGGAGTGAAATATAATGTCCATGAAACTTTTCGCGCAGGTGTGGCATCGCATTTCCGCTGGTTGCGGCGGATGGGGATGCCGGACACGAGCGGACGGGATATAGCCTGAAGTAAAACAATAAAACATTGATCCCTGATTGAACCGCTACGCCTCAAGTATCCAACAGCCCACCTGTTATCCGCTTCGCCCACGAAGCAGGGCACACTCGTACTTTGCTTTTACTGAACCAGTCTGATGATGCGATACGATAGACATTCGCAAGTCATAAAAGATAATGCGTTCTGACCATAGGCTTAACATTTAACAATCAGGAGTCTCATGAAAACACTGATCGCAGTTGGCCGATTATTGATAGCCATACCGATGATTGCATTCGGTGTGCAGCATTTCGTCTATATGGATTTTGTGACGCGCGTTTTTCCGAGGCTGCCAGCGTGGATTCCCGGTCATCGCTTTCTGGCCACTCTTTTCGGCGCGTTCCTGATAGCAGCAGGAGCCGCGATCATAACCGGGAAGGCGGCGCGACTGGCGGCGTTGGTTTTGGGCGGGGCCCTGCTTCTTTCATTTGTTCTGCTCTACATTCCTCTGCTGATCGCGAATCCTTACCTTGGCGGCCTGTGGACCGGCAGCGGGAAGGCGCTGGCTATGGCTGGCGGGAGCTTTCTTGTGGCTTGCAGTTTCCCCAACCCTTCGCTCAGACCCTCGGCGGTCGTGAAAGCGTTAGAGCGATTCATACCTCTGAGCAGATTTTTCCTCGGAGCGTTTCTGATTCTTTGCGGGGTTCAGCATTTCATCTACCTTGAGTTTGTGGCGACACTGGTTCCATCGTGGATTCCGGGACACCTCTTCTGGACCTGTTTTACCGGGGTGGCATTGATCGCGGGGGGCATTGGCATAATCATTCCTATGACAGCGCGACTGGCGGCATCTATGACAGCAATTATGATTTTTCTTTGGGTTGTGCTCCTGCACATACCCAGAGCCTTAGCCGATCTGCACAACTCGAATGAAACGACGGCAGTTTTTGAGGCCCTCGCGATGACCGGCGCGGCTGTTCTGGTGGTCGCATGCCTTAGCGCAGAGAATAAACATTTGGAGCAGAAAAACGGATGAGAGGCGAAATTATGAAAAACATATCCATCAGAATTCCACTCGCGATAGCATTGTCGCTGATGTGCGTACTCTTTGACTCTGTTTATGTCGGCTGTAGGGGCGCAGCCGACAGCGACGCCGTTTTGAGGCAGGAGTTCAAAATCAGGTATGGGCAGGAAGTGACGGTCAAGGGAGAGGGTTTGAAAGTGAAGTTCGTCTCTGTGCCGGATGATTCGCGCTGCCCTGAAAACGTGACCTGCGTGTGGGAGGGAGACGCGAAGATAATGACAAGTGTGCGGCGGGCGAGTGCAGAGGAGTCGCAAATTGAATTGCACACCAACGGAAAATTTGCCCGGTCGGGGAGATACCAACAGTACGTTATTACGTTAGTTTCGCTCGACCCGTATCCGAAAACAGACGCCAACAAAAAACAGAGTGATTATGTTGCCACTTTACAGATAACAAAGGAGTAAAAATGGCCCGCGCCGTTATACTTATCGCGCGCGGGCCTCTTATTTTGTGAATCAGTCATCGCACAACTTTCATCCCCTTCATCGCGCGATCAAGAAGCCCGGCTGATACTTCATTCCATCGACTTGCAGCAGAGCCGTTCGATGCAAGGTCGGCAGCCGTAAGCCCCGTTCCGCTTAAATCCTCCATATAGATTATCATCAGCTCATTACGTTTCGCTTCATCGGCCATATAGACAAACCGTTGTGACAATATTTCATCGCTCGCCATGTGATAGCCCTTGCTTTCCAGAAAAGCGCGAGCGCGATTGCCGTCAGAGTCGGGCCGACCGGAACTGGTTTTGATGTTTCTGGAGTATGAATCGGCGATGAATTCCAGACCTCCAATATTGACGGATTTATTGACCTTGTAACGATAGGTGTGAGTATTGCCCGGAAGGTATCCTTCAAACTGCACCCAGTACATGCGTTTGATTCGCTTCTGTTTGTCCGCATCAACAAAGAAATGTTGCTCGGCGCGTGCGACATCATAAAGGATGAAATTCTGGCTGCCGACATAGGTAAACCCCTTGTCAAATTCGAGTCGGACTGCGGGCATCTCAGTCGAGGTCAGTACCTTACCTTTAACGCGGCGCATCTGTTTCTGTTCTTTTGATTCCTGTAAAGTGGCCGATGCTTGTAGAGATATTCCCAGACCGAAGAGGGTGATAAACACCAGAAAAGAGCTTCTCATTATTCGTTCTCCCTGATTTGCTTTGTATAGAGGGTACGAAAGAGAAATCCAGGCTGTTTCAAGTGAATTCGGGAGCCATAGTAAGAAGAAGTGGCAAAGCGGCCCTGAAATTTATAGATACACAGATCTTCAGTTCAGGCGTCATTCTGCTTCGTTACCAGCCGGAATAAACGATTTAATACTCTGCAAAGGCTTCGTCCGGATAGCAGTAGAGCCATCGCTCGCCCGGTTCTGCCGACGCGATAACCGGATGCCCGCTCGCATGCGCATGTTTGGTGGCGTGTTGGTTAGGCGAACTGTCGCAGCACAGCGTCGCGGCGCATTCCTGACAGACTCGCAGATGAACCCATTGCGAGCCGGTCTTCACGCACTCATCGCACTCCCGGCGTTTCGCGTGTTTGACAGTCGTTATGGCATCGATATGAGAGCAGGTTGCATCAGACATAATCTTCTTCCCTTCCCTTTTATTCGTGTAAAACCTGATGAACGAATGCGACTGCAATCGACCCTTCGCCGACTGCCGACGCCACACGTTTGAGGCTGCCTTCGCGAACGTCGCCGACTGCGAAGACTCCGGGCAGGCTTGTTTCCAGAAGAAATGGAGCGCGTGAAAGCGGCCAGTGCGCCGCTGCCAGATCATCCGCCGACAGGTCGGGTCCCGTCTTGATAAACCCTTTCTCGTCGAGCGTGAGGCATCCGTCGAGCCAGTGCGTGTTGGGTATTGCGCCTGCCATAACGAAGACGTGGCTGATATCCTGAGTCTCGATGCTGCCTGCGTTATTGTCCTGCCAGCGAACGCGCTCCAGATGATCGCGCCCTTCAAGCGCCACGATCTCTGTTTGCGATCTTAAGACAATGTTTGGACTCTGCTCGATTCGACGAATCAGGTATCTGGACATGGTTTCTGCCAGCCCGTCCGACCGGACTATCAGGTGAACCTGTTTGGCAGATTGAGAGAGAAAGACCGCGGCCTGTCCCGCTGAGTTGCCACCGCCCACCACGATCACCTCTTCATCGCGGCACAACTGCGATTCGACAAAAGTCGCGCCGTAGTAGACGCCCGCCCCTTCAAATTTCGATAAGTTATCAATCGAGAGTCTACGATACTCGGCACCGGTCGCGATGATTATCGTGCGCGCAGGGACGCGCGGGCCGTTGTCAATCTCAATAGCGTATGGCTTCCGGTCACAGGCGAGTTGTTTTGCGCCTTTCGCGACGATCATCTGCGCCCCGAACTTCTGCGCCTGCGTGTAAGCGCGAGCGGCAAGCTCCTGACCGGAAACGCCCGTCGGAAAGCCGAGATAGTTTTCGATCTTGGAACTCGAACCGGCCTGCCCGCCCGGCGAGTTCGACTCAAGCACTAAAACATCGAGCCCTTCAGACGCGCCGTACACAGCCGCCGCCAGCCCCGATGGCCCCGCGCCGACGATGACCAGATCGCGAACCAGCGCCTGATCAATCGCCTCGTTGAAGCCGAGGCAATCGGCTATCTGCTGATTGGTCGGATTGCGAAGCACCAGTTCGCCACGGCAGATCAGGACGGGCACATCCTTGACGCCGATATGGAAATGATCCAGCAAATCCTGAACGCCGCTGTCGTGGTCAAGGTCTATGAACGAATAAGGGTGGCCGTTGCGCGTAAGGAATTCTTTGATGCGAAGCGTTCCCGCGCAGTGATTCGACCCGATAAGCACGACATCTCCGAACCCACGCGCGATCAGTTCCACTCTGCGGAGTATGAAGGCCCGCATCAGTATATCGCTCAACTCGCTGTCGGTTTGCACAAGCCCAAGCAGATGTTCACGATTAACTTCGATTACTTCGCCCGCCTCGCTCGCGCGTATCCGGGCAAGCCCGCGACGGCCTGAGAGTATGGTCACTTCGCCCGTAAACATACCCGGCTGGTATACGGCCACGATCTCTTCGGTTGTGCCTGTGGTCCGGACGATCTCGATTTGACCTGAGTTTACGACGAAGAGCCGCGCGGCCTGCACGCCTGCTTCGACCAGCACCTCGCCCTTCTCGACCTGTCGCAGTTGACCGTGCGCGGCGATGCGCGCGATCTGAGCCTTTGTCAGCGTCGGCGACATCTCTTCGAGGCGCGAGGGCCTGACCGATTGAGTCAGCAGAGGCGCATCGGTTATGTGTGTGTGTGTATCTCCGTGGTTTGTGTTCAGCGCTGGTCTCCGTTTCTCAGGAATTCATAATGTTCGGCTCTGATGCTCCATAGTTTGAAGTATCAGAGCGAAGAAAACATCACGAGATCGAATGGTTTTTTGCTACCACTGTTAGCCGCATGCGAAAATACCACCATAGTGGTAACAGTCGCGTGAACGAATCAGTCTTCCGGTGGATCATTTTTTATCACGGCGCTCTATCTTAGACCACGTATCGCGCAGGCCGATTGTCCTGTTGAAGATCAGTTTTTCGGGCGCGGAAACCGGATCGACACAGAAGTACCCCAGTCGCTCGAATTGATAACGTGTGCCTGCTGCCGCCTCGCGCAGGCTCGGCTCGACCTTGCAGCCTGTCCACACTTCTAACGAGTTCGGGTTCAGATTAGCGGTGAAATCCTGACCTTCTTCAACCTCGTTCGGGTTCTCTTTCGTGAAAAGGTTTTCGTAGAGGCGGACATCCGCATCCAGAGCGTGCGATGCCGAAACCCAGTGAATGGTGGATTTGACTTTGCGACCGTCGGGCGCGTTGCCGCCGCGCGTCAAAGGATCATATGTGCAACGGAGTTCCACTACATTTCCGTCGGCGTCTTTTACGACATCCTTGCAGGTGATGAAATATCCGTAGCGAAGCCGCACCTCGCGGCCCGGCGCGAGCCGGAAATACTGCTTTGGCGGGTCTTCGCGAAAATCGTCCTGTTCGATGTAGAGGACTTTCGAGAAAGGAACCCGGCGTTTTCCCATGCTTTCATCTTCAGGATTATTGACGGCTTCCATCTCTTCGACAGTGTCATCCGGATAGTTGTCGATTACGACGCGCAGTGGCCGCAGCACAGCCATAACGCGCGGGGCGCGTTTGTTGAGGTCTTCGCGAACGTAGTGCTCAAGAAGCGACAACTGCACCGTATTATTTGTTTTAGAGACGCTGACATTTGTGCCAAGACTGCGCAGTGCTTCGGGCGTATAGCCGCGTCGCCGCATCCCGGAAAGCGTAGGCATGCGCGGATCGTCCCAGCCCTCTACATAACCGTCCTGCACTAATTTCAGCAGTTTGCGTTTGCTGAGCAGCGTGTAGGTAATGTTAAGGCGGTCGAACTCGAACTGCCGGGATGGGAATATACCGAGCTGTTCGATATACCAGTTGTACAAAGGGCGGTGATCTTCAAATTCGAGCGTGCAGATTGAGTGAGTCACCCGTTCAATCGAATCCGACTGCCCGTGAGCGTAATCATACATGGGGTAGATGCACCACTCGCTGCCCGTCCGGTGGTGTTCCATATGAAGAATCCTGTACATCACGGGATCGCGCATGTTCAGGTTCGGCGATGCCATATCAATCTTCGCGCGCAATGTTCGCGAGCCGTCCGTGAATTCGCCTTTCTTCATGCGTTCAAACAGATCGAGGTTCTCTTCGATGGAACGATTCCTGTACGGGCTTTCCGTGCCCGGCTCTGTCAGCGTGCCCCTGTAATGGCGAATCTCGTCCGCGCTGAGATCATCGACATACGCTTTTCCCGCTTTGATCAACTGTACGGCCCACTCATAAAGCTGCCCGAAGTAGTCCGAAGCATAAAGGAGCGCGTCCCATTCAAATCCCAGCCAGCGGATGTCTTCCATAATGGAATTGACATACTCTGTCTCTTCTTTAGACGGATTTGTATCGTCGAAGCGGAGATTGCACTTGCCGCCGAACTCCGCCGCAAGCCCGAAATCCAGACATATCGCTTTGGCGTGTCCGATGTGCAGGTACCCGTTTGGCTCAGGCGGAAAGCGCGTCTGCACCTGCCCGCCGTTTTTGCCCTCCGCGATGTCCTGAATAATGATGTCCCGAATAAAATTAGACCGAACCGCTGATTCCACCGAGTCAGATTCCAACGAAGTCATTTATTTTCATTATCTCCTGTGTCCTGATTCAAATACGGATTATATATCGAAGTCGCCGAACACCGCGAGTAGAACCACGCGACTCTCTTCACATCCGCTCGCGTTAACGCGTTTCCGTGGCCTTTGATATTCAAAGACGCGCAAGCCCTGAGCGAGGTGGTTGAAAAGCAGGCGAAAGCGGCGGCCAACTGATATATTGAGTGACGCTGAAATGGAGGAATAGATGAAACAAGGACTGTTAATCGTTCTTTTACTGCTTACGAGTTTTTCTACCGCTTTCGGGCAGGAGTCAAAGAAGACATTGGTTGAGAGGCTCGGCTACGGCCCCGACACAAAACTGCTGATCATCCATGCAGATGATTTAGGCATGGCGCATTCGGTAAATGCCGCGTCCGTGAAAGCATTCGACCGGCGAGCGATAAATTCGGGCAGCATCATGGTTCCCTGCCCCTGGTTTGCAGAGATCGCTGATTATGCGCGAAGCCATCCTGAAACAGATCTGGGATTGCACCTGACGTTGACAAGCGAGTGGAAGTTTTATCGCTGGGGGCCTGTGCTGTCGAAAGACCGCGTAAAAACATTATTCGATCAGAACAACTATCTCTATCCAACACAGGACGTGGCCGCCGCGCGCGCCGATGCGCGAGAGATCGAAGCGGAAATTCGAGCGCAGATCGAGCGCGCAAAAGCATTCGGCATTCAGCCTACACACCTTGATTCACATATGGGCACGCTTTACCAGAACAAGGCCCTTTTTGAAGTATTGCTCAAGGTGGCGCGCGACAATAAACTGCCCGCGATGATCTGCAAAGAGTGGTTTTCGACCGCTCCGTACCTGCCTGCTCTGCTGGGGCCGGATGATGTCGTCATAGACAGGATCATAACCGCAGACCCAAGCGTGACGGCAGAAAAATGGGCAGATTTTTACGCGAACGCCATAAAAAACCTGCAACCCGGCATCACCGAATTCATCATTCATCTCGCTTATGATGACGAGGAGATGAGGGCCGCAACAATCGAGCATCCCGATTGGGGAGCGGGATGGAGACAGCGGGATTTTGACTTTTTCACAAGCGAGCGGGCTTTTCAGTTGCTGAAAGAAAACAACATCAAACTGATCACCTGGCGGGAGATAGGCAAGTTGCTCGCTAAAAAATGAAAGCAGGGACAAGCTCTGGCTCTGCTCCATTACAAATACACCACCGCAACACTACTTCTTCCTTATGACTTCGACAGGGCGCTCAGACTATACTCGCCCTCGATGAAAGCACTACAACACACAGGCGCATTCGTTATCCAGTTTCTGCCGGAGACGGCTATAGAGGCTGGTTCGTTCGAGGGTCGCGTTGAACACGTAGCCTCATCAAAGGCTACGCACTTTCGCTCGCTGGAAGAGTTTCTGGCCTTTGTAGCCCGCGTGCTGACACAGGTGCGCACAGAGCAGCATGAAGCCTCCTGAATATGAGATCTCTAAAATAACTGGTCACGGCGGAGGACTGGCATGCTGAACGGGCTGGAGATAAGCAATAACCAGGTTTCGTGGTTTATGGCTATCTGGTGGTTTATCGCAATCATCGGGATTCTGGCTGGCGGGGCCTTCATCACCTTCGAGCGTTACCGTGCCGTGCGACTGAAAGAACTACACGCCGCATTGTCCGAATCCGAAGAACTGACCGAACAATTAACAATTCAGCAGATAGAGTTTGGGAAAGCCACACGCGTTCTGGCCATGGACTACGCGGTGACGCGCGCACTAGTCGAATCAGCCACCACGGTTGAAGCCGCGCTGGCGGTCCTTCAAACCATATGCGTGACTACGGGGTGGGATGTCGGAGCGATCTGGGAGATTGATCCTCAATCCGGCAGAGCGCGATGCATCGGCGTATGGCAGAAGCCGGTCACAGACGCCGCAGAGTTCGAGGCCCTCGGTCGGGGCCACGTCTTCTCGCGCGAAGCGGGGTTACCGGCTCGCGTCATGGCCAGCAGTCAGCCTCAATGGATTACGGCGCTTGTTGAATCCTGCGGCCTGCCGCGCTTAACTGCCGCCGCGCCGGAAAATCCAGCCAGCGGATTCGGGTTTCCGATTATGGCCGGGAATGCCTGTATCGGCATACTTGAGTTTTACAGTTATGAGATTCACCCACCTGAGCAGGAGATGATTCATATCCTGTCATCCATCGGCAGTCACATCGGGCAGTTAATCCAGCGCAAACGCGCCGAGGACGCGCTGAACAGGAGCAAAGAGGAGCGATTGCTTGAACTTCAACGAGTGCGCAGGCGCATCGCGACCGATCTGCACGACGATGTCGGGTCAAGCCTCACAAAGATCGCGCTGCTCAGCGAAGCCGTGCGGCAGAAAATATCTCTGCTTAATAAAGACGCTTCGGAGCGGCTGACAGTCGTTACAGACATCTCTAACGAGCTGATGGAATCGATGAGCGATATCGTCTGGGCAATCAATCCGCAGAAGGACAATCTAAGCGATCTGGCGCAACGGATGCGACGATTTGCGAGCGACATTTTTACTGCGTGCCAGATAGCCTTCCGCTTCCGCGCTCCCGTCCTGGAGCGGGACTTACAGCTTGGCGCAAACATACGGCGCGAGGTCTTTTTGATATTCAAAGAGAGCGTTAACAATGTGGTGAAACACTCCGAATCCAGCGAAGTGATTCTGGACCTTGCGATAGAAGGCGACTGGCTCGCCTTAGACATCAGCGATAACGGTAAAGGGTTCAATCCGGCGCTTGTCAAAGCCGACACGGGGTTTCTGACCTCGCAGTCAAGGGGCGGCAACGGGCTGGCAAGCATGCGAAGACGCGCGCGCGAAATGGGCGGCAAATTCGATATCAAAACAAACATCGGTCAGGGCACTACCATGTCGCTGAGACTTCCAATCTCTCCGCGACTGAATAAGCCGCCTATCCATACGGGTGGTGACAACCCCGTAAATATATAATAAGTTATACACGTTAATAACGGGCAGAGGAGCGGTATTACACCGCACTTCTGAGAGGAGTATCTTTGTGGAGAGTTCAACTCAGTCAGTTATAAAGGCGGCGATAGTAGAAGATCAGCGAGAGATACGCGAAGCGCTTACGGCGCTGATAAACGGCACTCCGGGGTACAGATGCGCAGGAAGCTTTCGCTCGATGGAAGAGGCGTTTGAAAAGATTCGGCACGATCTGCCGGATGTAGTGCTGTGCGATATAGGGTTGCCGGGTATGAACGGCATCGACGGCATCAGAATATTGAAAGAGAGTCATCCCGGCCTGCTGCTGTTGATGCTCACGATTTACGACGATGACGAGCGAATATTCGATGCGCTGTGCGCGGGCGCTTGCGGCTACCTGTTGAAGAGAACGCCGCCCGTGCGCCTGCTCGAAAGCCTGAGGGAAGCCGTAACGGGCGGCGCGCCGATGTCGCCGGAAGTGGCGAATCGCGTGATAACTCTGTTTCGAGAGATCAGGCCGCCCGACCGCGCCGACTATGAGCTTACGCCGCACGAGACAAGGCTGTTGAAACTGCTGGTCGAGGGCCATAACTACACCACGGCGGCGGCTGAACTTGGCGTGAGCTATAACACGATCAAGTTTCACATGCGCCACATCTACGAAAAGCTACAGGTTCACTCTAAATCCGAAGCCGTATCAAAGGCGCTTCAGAATCGGCTTGTAGATTGATGAGGTCTGAATTTAATCGCAAAGGAGCGACCGGTTGATTCACGGGTCGCTCCTGCCGCAGCCTCCTTTCCAAACAGTCTTCTAATCCGCTGTACCAATCCTTAACGCAAATCATCTGTTTCAGCGCTCCTACATTGCCACCCGTGTGGGTGGTGACCTCTAACCCTCAATTAGTTTATTCATGACTCGTGCTCAGGAAACCCGGAACGCTGCAAGTTCCTTTTCTCAGAGAACTGAATGGACCTGAAGGAGAAGGTTAATTGAACAGGGAATATAACCGGATAATTCATCCCGCTTCTTATCATCGACAGGTTTTCGCCGTGCATAATCGACCGGCGGTCTCTGAGGACGATAAGATCACGTTGCGGCTTTCGTCCGCCCGCGCAGCAGGAAATCAGGCGACCGAGAGCGAAGTTCAAACCCGCCCGCTTTACTGTTCGCCATCCGGCAGTGATGGCACTGGCCACGGCAGGATTCCTGATGAACCTGTCATCGAGATCAATCTCGATGGCCTGAGCCAGTCCGATCAGATACTGATCGAGACCGCCCACAGCATTTACAGTTTTACAATCACAGACACAAGTTTACCGGCAGGAAAACTGATCGGCGGAGTATTAGGCAATCGGCAGGTCAACGCTTCCTTAGTGCCCTCACAGTTACGCAGCGGCAGGTCAAGATACGACCGCCGAAGCCTGAGAACAGGTTCAAGACTGATGTTTCTGATCGAACACGGAAACAATCTTCGCAGGCTGACTACTTCGACCGTTACAAAGCTGCGTTACAGAAAAGGGGGCAGGACGCGCAGCCTTCCTGCAAACCTGCGCGGAGTGAAGATGGAGCATCTTTCAAGCGATTAGTCACAGATTGAATTTGAAATACAAGGAGCAGATAAAATCATGAGTACCCGGCAGTCCGAATTTATGCGAATAACCGAGTCGCGCTCAAAGCGTCTTTTGACAGGGCTTCACGCGCCTTTCGCCATACTGATCCTGGCGTCAATGATTCTCGCATCGCCACCTGCTCAGAAGAGCAAACGCACTACTACGAACACGGGCAGTGACGATGTGACGCGAGCGACCGCAAATCAGCCAGCCGCGCGAAGCATCTCGTTATCAGAGATAAACAGCGGCGTTGCGCCTGACGGGCAAGGCAAGCTCTGGGCGGTCGTGATCGGCGTATCGAACTACAAAAATCTGCGAGCCGAAGAGCAGCTTCGCTTTGCGCACCGCGACGCCGAAGAGATGGCTGCCTTTCTTCGCAGCCCCAACGGCGGCGGATTTCCGTCAACTCAGATCAAAGTGCTGCTGAACGAAGAGGCGACGATTGCCGCTGTTCGCACGGCGCTCGGAACATGGCTGCCCCGCTCGGCTGAACCCAATGATGTCGTCTATATATTCTTCGCCGGTCACGGTGTCGTCGAGCAGGGGAGCGACGGCTACCTGCTGGCGACTGACTCTGACCCGCAGAACCTCTATGCCACGGCTTTACCCATCGCGGAACTCGACCGGATAGTCTCTGAACGGCTGCGCTCGCGCGTGGCGGTCGTGATTGCCGACGCGTGTCATTCGGGCAAAATCGGGATGGCCTCGCGCGGGATGCAAGAGCAGATACTCATAAACCGTTATCTGGATGAAGTCGGCAAGAGCGGCGCAGGCCGTTTCAGATTGCTCGCATCGCGCGCAGACGAGCGCAGCTATGAAGACCCGCGATGGGGAGGCGGTCACGGCGTATTCACACACTACATGTTAGAAGGTCTGAAAGGCGAAGCCGACCGCGACCGCGACAGGGTTGTCCGCGCGGGCGAACTGCTCGACTATCTTTCGCAGATAGTTCCCGACCAGACAAACGCACTGCAACACCCGCGCGCCGCAGGCAACATAGACGCGCGGTTGCCGCTTGCTATTGCCTCCGGCAATGCCGCGCCCGGCCCGACGGTCGCTTCCGTCAATCAACCGGTCACGCTCGAAGTGCGCGGGGTTGCGGGCAGCGAGGTCTATTTAAACAGCGCGTATCGCGGGCGCATCAGACCCGAAGGCGTTCTGGTGCTTGAAAATCTGAGCAGCGGTAATCAGGAATTGTCTATCGATATGCCCGGCGCTGAACCGCTCAAACAGATCGTTTCATTGACGGCGGCAAGAACAGTGCTCAACCTGAGCGCCGCGACTCCATTACGCGCAGAGGTTAAGAGTTCTCCGCTCGTCGGCCAGATCAAAGAGGCTATCGCGCAGGGCAACGTGCTGGATCAGGGTGGCGCGTGGACGCTCTATCAGCAACTCACGCGCGCGACGCCGGAAGACCCCCAGCGCGCAAGCATAGAGATCGCCATGATTGACGAGCTTGACGAGATCGGTCAAAAGTCCGTCAATAATTACGTTCAGACATCAGCCGCTCCGTTTACCCTCAGACAGCTTCGACAGGCGAGCGATGCTTATCAAAACCTTAAGAAGCTGAAACCGAACGACCCGATAGTCGAAGCAAAGAGCCTCTTTGCAGCAGCGCGAGTGATGCTTGCGGAAGGCAAAGCGAAAGAGGCGGTCGCGCTGCTGGAAAAATCTATGGCGCTCGACCCTAAAACGGCCTGTTCATGGAACGCGCTCGGCGTCGCTTACGAAAGAACGAACAATATTGAAAAGGCGATCAACTTTTATAAGCGCGCAACTCAGCTTGCGCCCGGCTGGTCGCTGCCGCATCACAGGCTGGGGCTGCAATATTACGCGCGCGGCAAAGGCAAAGAGGCTCAACGCGAGTTCCAGGCCGCGAGCGACCTCGACCCGGCATTCCTGCACGCGCGATGGTGGATGGCTCACGCCTACTGCGAGCAGGGCCGTTACGCGGAGGCTGAACGCGAAGCAAAACAATTGATCGTCATGGCCCCCAACTACGCCCCCGCGTATGCCGAACTCGGACTGATTTATCAATCCAGCCGCAGGTACGAAGATGCTACGGAAGCATTTAACAAGTATCTACAGCTTTCGGCTAATCCGGCTGCATACAATGCGATGCCGGACAAATCGGCTGACTCAAGGGCAGGAACCGCAAACTAAACATCGGTCACCGGAGTCACCACTGTTCATCATAAATAGAGGTTGAGGAGATTAGTCGATGTCTGCAACAGCGGAGTTCAAATACGACAGCAAAGGGCGCGCTCATTATCTTCTAAAACAGGAGTTCGCGAAGTCCTGCGGCCCGGCCTGTGTGGCGATGGTCGAAGGCTTCTATAAACTGAAGTGCATGATTAATCCCGAAGAGCGAGTGCGCCAGCTTTCGCAAAAATACCCCGGCAGCTTCAGCAAAGAGGAAGGCACGACTATGGAAAACCTTTACGAAGTCCTCAGCGCAGAAAGCGTCAAGGCGAAGGCTCCGGCAAATATTCCGCGAGGCGAGTTTTTCGATTATTTATATTACAACGTAGATGAAAGAACGCCTGCGATTGTGCAGGTTCAATGGTCGGGCGGCGGCTATCACTTTGCTGTTTGCCGCATAGCCGATAAGGATCAGCCGCTCGTCTTTCTCGACCCCTTGAACGGCGTGATCGAGGTCGAAAAGCAGAACCTGCCGAGGTATCGCGCAACAGGTCAGTTGACCGGCAATGTAATCATCACGCAGCGATAAGATATGAATTGAAGGAGTGATTTGAACGAAAATGAATGGCTAATGCGTATCGAAGGCGCGTGCTCTGCGCGCCTCATCCAGCCTGACGGCAGCAGTCGCCCCGGCACAGACTGGTCTATCGGGTTGAAGCGAGGCGAAAGCATTTACACCGTCATGGTGAGGGCTTACTTCGGTCAAGACATGACAAAGAGGGCGCAATCTGACACAGAGTATCAAGGCAACACAAGGCTCGGCTACATCACGGATCTGCTCTCTAAAGGCTGGACGCCTGACCATGGCAGAAATCTGGTAATCGTTATTCCCCCCACGGGTGAAACCGATACCAAACCATGTTAGGCGCAATGATGAGACAGCAATGATAACTGCATTCAATTCGAGCCTGTACAGAATTTTGTGTAAACGGTCTGGGTTAAACATAAGGCAGCCTTTCGCCAAAAACAATCGCAAATCGGTTCAAAGCCGCCTTCCACTCTCGAATCGGCATCGTCCACTTTTCACTGATATTCTCCAGGGCCTGATAGATCAATTTCAGCCCCGCTTCATCCTTGGGGAATGAACCCCGATTCCTGATGCTTTTTCGCAAACTCATATTCACCGATTCTATGGCGTTCGTCGTGTAGATCACCCGGCGAATTTCCTCAGGATAGGCAAAAAATACTGCTACCCTCTCCCAATTGCGTTGCCACGTTGCGGCAATCGAAACAAACTTTGCATCCCACTTCCCGGCGAAGTTGTCGAGTTCCTGCGAAGCTGCTTCCCGGGTCGGTGCTGTGTAGATTCTCTTCAAATCTGTGGCTACGGCTTTGCGCTCTTTGTAGCCCACATACTTCAAAGAGTTCCTCACCAGATGTACGATGCACAACTGCACTTCGGTCTTGGGAAAGACCGTCTCTATGGCTTCTGGAAAACCTTTCAAGCCATCGACACAGGCGATGAAAATATCCTGCACCCCACGATTCTTTAACTCTGTCATCACCGATAGCCAGAACTTGGTACCTTCCGTTTGCGCCACCCACAATCCAAGTGCCTTTTTCAACCCCTCGCGATTAATGCCGATGGCCAGGTAAATCGCCTTGTTGTGGATATGTCCTGAGTCACGGATTTTGACCATCAGACAATCGAGGTAAACGATCGGATAGACCGCGTCGAGCGGACGCGACTGCCAGGCTTTGACCTCATCAATAAGGGCATCGGTGACTGTGGAAATCAGCGAGGGTGAGACTTCCACCCCGTAGATTTCTTCCAGATGTTGTTGAATCTGGCGGGTGGTCATCCCACGAGCATAGAGCGAAAGAATCTTGTCATCGAAGCCAGCAAAGCGAGTTTCGCCTTTAGGGATGATATGTGGTTCAAAGGAAGCATTGTGGTCGCGCGGCACTTCGATGGGGAGAGAGCCAAAATCGCCTTTGAGGGTTTTCTTTGATTTGCCGTTGCGCGAGTTGCCGGAGTTGTTACCTTTTAGAGAATGTTTATCATAGCCGAGATGGTGGGTGAGTTCGGCTTGCATAGCGCGTTGAAGGACGGCTTTGGTGAGCTGTTTGAGGATGCCATTTTCGCCGAGAACATCTTCAGGTGACTTGTAGTCTTTGAGCAACTGGTCAATTAAATCGAGGTTGATTTTATCGGTCATAGAGAATCCTTTGCAGTTGGAGATTTCACTCTACTGCTCTATGACCGTTTACACAAAGTTTCTTACAGGCTCGAAGCGGAACTCGCCGCTGTTGAAGTATGCGGCGAGCAATCCCTGAATCAGTTTTTTCTTGACACGAACACCTCAGATGGATTGTTAGACGCGGTCTTGCGTACGAATTACTCTGATCTGCCAGGGGTATTCTCAGCCGCTATCCGACTCATTGTAGGCTCTACATTTGGTAAGTCTTCAGTAACCGTTTTCCATAGCACTATCAAGTTAACTCCGAAGTAATCGTGAGTCAGCTTATCCCGCATCCCTGCCATCTCACGCCACGGTACTTCCGGATGTAGCTCACGTAGGGAAGACGGGATTCGTTTGGTGGCCTCTCCAATAATCTCTAATCCGCGAATGACTGCAAACACTGTTTTGTCGTCTTTTATAAACTCTTCGAACGCCATTCCCTGAATGAACTGCGTAACTTTCCTTATCGCGTCAAGAATATCTGCAAGATAATCAATATGGGTGCGCCCCGCACTCATACTTGTACTACCTCGGAGAGAATACGCTTCCCAATCATTGGCTTCAGAGCATCTTTCATCACAAGATCTACTTTTATGCCCAACAGATCAGTCAGGTAATTCTCAAGCTCAATGAATTTCAAGAGGCTAGGTGGCTCATCGAAGGCTACCAACAGGTCTAAATCGCTTTCAGGGCGTTGCTGGCGGCGTACATATGAGCCGAACACACCTAATGATTTCACGTGATATTTTTCAGTTAAAGATGGTAGATGCTGGCGGAGCATATCCGTTATGCTGTTAAGGTCAATCGGTTTATACTGATCTTGCATGGGTAAAGATTGTGCCTGTTTTACCAGCCTTGTCAATTGCTGCAGCAAGAGTACAGTGATCTTCCGCGTCTAACCCCTCGCATCAGTGGGCGCGGCATGTTGCATTGAGGTAACGTTAAGGAACTCGCTTGCCGCGCTCCGCTGCATGCGTTTATAGGTTGTCGAGGTTCATTTCTTCCTGCTTCTGACTTGCACAGTTGACCTTCTACTGCTTTAGGTTTGAGAGGAAGAATCGAACATGCCTGCTGGTGTGACGAATCTGCATGCAACAGCCTGTTACAGACGCTTACTAACAAACCTTCGCACACCCGCACCGCGCGCAGGCTCGACAACGAATCCTCAGTTGATGCCCCTGTCAGCCTCTCTACTATAAATATTTCGCAGAGCTTTAGCCAGCATGTTCGGACTATCACATACTTCTATTCCGGAGGACCTTATGCCTGAATTTGCTGCTTTCGTCCGCTTCGATTGGGCTGACAAAAAACACGACCTCTGCCTGGTGGATGCCCCTACTGGGATGAAAGAGTTTTCCATCATCAAACAGACTCCTCAAGCCCTCGAAGAAGGGGCCAGGGCTTTGCTCTCGCGCTTCGGCGGGCGCAAAGTAGCGGTGCCGAGGCCCTCTCCTGTTCGCCCTCCTCAAGTATGACTTCCTGGTCCTCTATCCTATCAACCCTTCCAGGCTGGCCAACTACAGAGAGGCATTCTCCCCGATCCGGGCTAAGGATGATCCTTCTGATGCCGAGTATGCCGTCGAGTTGCTGATTCATCATTGTGAGCGCCTGAAGGTTTGGAGGCCCGATGACGTGAAGACCAGAACCCTTCCCTACTTAGTCGAGCATCGCAGAAGAGTGGTCTCTGATCGGACTCGAATAAGCAACCGCATGACGGCACTGCTGAAGCTCTATTTCCCACAAGTGCTTGAATGGTTTGATGACATCCGTACATATCTGGTCTGCGACTTCCTCCTGCGGTGGCCCGCTCTGGATGAAGTGAAGAAGGCGCGGGCTACTACCTTAGAGAGATTCTTCCGTGAGCATAACTCGGTGCGAAAAGAGGGCAACCAGCAGCGCATCAGCTCGATAAAAGAAGCTGTGGCGCTGACTCGCGACAGGGCGGTGATAGATTCGTCAGCGCTGATGATGAAGACGCTGGCGGCACAGATGAAGGCGGTTATCTCCGCTATCAAGGAGTGCGACCGCAACATCGAGCAGTTGTGCGCAAGTCAGGACGACTATCACCTGTTTGCGTCTTTGCCTGGTTCGGGGACTGTCTACAGTTCAAGATTGTTGGCAGCCTTCGGAACAGATCGAGAGAGATTCGAGAATGCTGACCAGATGGCGCGTCTGTCAGGCATCGCTCCAGTCATAGAGCGTAGCGGGCAGTCAACTTGGGTGAGGTGGAGATACTTCTGCGCGAAGTTCCTAAGACAATCATTCGTCGAATATGCTGGAGAGTCTATCAAACATTCGTTCTGGGCGCGGGCATATTATGAAGGGCAAAGAGCAAAGGGTAAGAGCCCTCAAGCGGAGGTCAGAGCATTAGCTTTCAAGTGGATTAGGGTCATCTACCGATGCTGGCAAACAAGGAGTGAGTACAAGGAGGTGAAGTACCTGGAGAGTTTACGAAGGAAGGGGTCAAGCCTGCTGAGCTACGCTGCTGAAAATCCCGCGTAGTAGCAAGAATTCTCTTGACTCGAACGCCTCAGTTGGTTGTTAGACGGCGGCTTTGTAGAGTCCCCAATTGCTAACTGTCAATCACGACTTTTATATATATCAAAGAATCTATCTACATCAGGATTAAATCTATGAATTAGAAAAGTGATGTTACCCTCTTTATGGCGTTCTAGTGAACTACCCTTAATCTCAAGTTCAACGCCAAGTGGAGTCAAAATTAACAGTTTCTCTATCGTTATATTCTCATCGCAGTTGGCTGTCATAGAGGCATTACCTTGCATATCGATCTTACGATCAAGGCAAGTTATCATCAAAATTGATCCCGGCAAATCTAAATAGCTAATCACCTTACCCGAAGCCCGAAGGAAAAAAAGCGCTGGCCCGTTCAGTTCTCCCTGGCCCTCGAAGCCAGGGTCACTTCTCCGATACGTTAGTCCTTCTAAAGCACCATAGTAATCGAACGTTAAATCCGGATCTGAATGAAGAGGCTTGCCTTTCCCAAAAACAATAAAACTAAGAGTTATTTTTGTTAATACGCCTCTGGCCTCAAAATCACTCTTTGGAGGAAGTAGCGGGGAATCTTCCTTCACGACTATTTCATCCCTAATTTTATGTCCATCGAACCATACGCCCTTCGGCAGCCGAAAATCCATATTCTTTACTTTGCCTGTGGCTGGGTCCACATCATTGGCGGGAGCATCTCGTATTATTTCCGTGGCACGTTCAACTAACTGCTGGGCTTTGTTTTGGATTTCTTTAGAGTAGGGTTTTAAGTGAGGATGATTCAGTGACACTTTGATAAAAGGCATTAGTCTAAATTCTTTATTAATTGGGTACTGAGCGCGAATGATTTCAAATAGTACCCTATTGGATCTTTGAAGTTCAGCCAACTCTTGTTGCCTGGCTAATTGTTCTGCTTTATTAAAGCCCTGGAGTTGCTGTTGACCCAATGCCAAATCGCGTTGTTGTTGAGCTAATGCATCGTCGCGCTGTTCTTGAGCGACCCGAACCAAGTATTCTTCTTGTTTACGCGCATCATCGCGCCTTTGTTGTTCCCTCGCTTCTTCTTGTTGCTGCCTAACTAAGTCTGCCAATGCTATTTGCTGCTCCTTTTGCGCAGCTTCATTTCGGGCATTCTCTCTATCCTGATTATCCGTGATCGTTTTCAGGACTCCACTATTAAAACTTATTAACTGACGTTACGCAGTCAGGGACTGCGGATTAAGCTTGACGAGTTCAGCATAGGCTGACTGCAAAGCCGTTAAATAGATCTTTGACTTCAATGCAAAATGGTTGATGCCTGTCCTAAGCTTCAGGCCTTCCAGCTTGATATAGGCGCATAGACTCCCATACAGGTGATTGCGTTGCGTTGTCTCGGTCCGTGTCGGCGACTTCTCCAATGATGCGTTCTGCTTGAGCGACTTGTGATATACCTCGACACTCCACCGTCTTTTGTAGAGCGCTGTCATCCGGTCGTAGTCTAGCGTCTCATCGCTCGTTACCAGATATCGCTCTCCCGTTGATCCGTCTTCGTTTGTGAAGCGTTGTTTGGCTAGAAGCAGTGGGAAGTCCACTTCTTCCAGCCAAACTATTCGGGTAGAGCTTTCCGGCAAATCGAGTTGAGAGACTGCCTGATACTGACCGCTTTGCTTTTGCTCAAGCGTCAAAGCCACTTTGCGATTTTGTTTCAGCGGCATCACAAATTGTTTCTTGAGTGTGTGCTTGATGAACATCATATTGTCTGCGGATGCATACCAAACATCATTGAGCACATAGCTAAACCGCAGCTTGTTATGCAGGCAGGCCAGAAGCAGCATACGGTAGCGCGCATTCTTTGTAATCTGCGAGCGGCGCTTCTGTTTACCGGTTTTGGCATCAATGTATAGCTCGGTCTTTGTAACGAGATCGAAAGCCACTGGCAAAGCCAGTTGTGGAGTGTAATAGAGTGCCGTCAAGAAATTGATCCCTTTGACCGAGCGGTCTTGAGAATGATCCCAATGCCAGCAGATGAGATCGTTCTCATCTGTATAAGGTTTTTCTTCGATGCTGTCGTCAAGGACGAGCGCCGCATCATCAGTCTCGACCTGGCGAACCAGAGGCTTGGCAACGCGCCAAAGATCAGCGCTGGTCTTAGGTTTGGAAGCCAAAAATCTAGTAACAGCATCATGACTAATTTGACCGTCAAGCAATTGCGACAAACCGGTCGCAGTAGTTTGACCGAAAGAGCTGATAAGATAATCGGTGTAGAGGTCCAGCAGCGACTTGTCCATATGTCAAGTTTACTACTGGAATATCTCACCGCGTAACATCAGTTATTAATAGCCCTAACAAGGTGAAAGTTATAGAGTATTTACCTGCTTTCGTTAACTGATGCCTATTATTCTCATCCTTCGTATACAGTTCATGTGTAAGCCCCCAGATTGCCGACAAAGTACTGAGGATCAATCCCGCATAGGGTAAAACAATGAGCAAGGCTCTCATATCTTCTCCTATGATGAGTTGTCTACTCCGAGGTTGATATTTCAGCCCTCGACGAGGACAAAATTAGGGAAATCCTCAAACACCCAATCATTCTTTAATGTCCGATAGATTATTCCCAGAAACTTCCGCGCGGTGGCTATTATTGCTTTGCCTCCGCCTTTCTTTCCTTTTATCCGTTCATAGAACCGGCTCAGGTACGGGCTGTACTTCTTCGCAACCAAAGTGCATTGCACCAGCGTCGTCCGTCCAAGCTTTGATCCCCTCTTCGTTATCCGCCCGTGCCGTTCTGTTTCATTCGAGTTCGACACCCTCGGCACTATCCCGAAATAGCTCCCCAACTTCTCCGCGCTCTCGAAGTCTGCGACATCTCCTATCACTCCCAGCAAGATCGCTGCACCTCTCGGCCCTATCCCTTTGATCGACACCAGATTCTTCTGCCCTCGCATCTGCTCCCCGCTTTCGACTAACTGCTCGTCGAGTCGATGGATGCCTTCGTTGAGCGATTGGATCTGACTGGCTATGACTTCCACTTCAACTCGCTGCGTCGCGCTCCACTCCTGCTCAAGCACTCCTCGCAACCCCTTCCTGCTCAGGAACTGGCTCTTGCGACTCGCTACGCCTCGCCCTCGCATAAGCGCGTGCAACTTGTTAACGAGCGTCGTGCGAAGCTTCACCAACTTGTCGCGCGTAGTCGCAAGCGAGTTGATCTCCGATGCCTGCTCTGACTTCATCCTCGCCTCCGGTAACATCTCCTTGCTTAAAAACAAGGCCAGTGCTCTCGCGTCGTTCTGGTCGGTCTTCTTGACGCTCTTGCGAATCACTTCGAACTGATTCGTGTTTACGACGACCACCTGCTCTACAAGCCCTTTGACTTGAGCGACGAACCAGCGAGTGTTGCCGGTGGCTTCTACAGCCAGTCGATCCGTGCGCCTCAAGCCCTTTTGAAATTCTGCGAGCTTGCTGAGGGCAAAAGTTGCGAGTTTCTCCTTGCCTTGTTTAGTCAAATAACAAACCGTGATCTGGTTGCTGTGCAGGTCTACTCCGATAAATCGCATGTTTAGTTTCCTCCTGAAAGATATTCTGGAGTAGACTTCGTGTTGCGGCGGTCACCAGCCTCCTATACAGGGTCTAGTAGCCCTATGGTGGCGCTTCGGATAGAAGGTTGAGTAGTCTCCTTAACGTGGTCACAAGCCACAGGCAAATATTCAGCCTCTAACCTATCTACTCCAGATACACATAGCTGCGTAGCCGGAGTATACCGCCGCTTCACTTTCTCATCATGCCGTCTCCTTATTGATTAATCTGATCGTCGCCTTCGGTGTCCCTATCGTTCACACAGCAGGCTAACGGACCTACGTCAGCGGGCGCGCGACGATCACTGAAGTAAGTATGAGTAACCCGATTCGCGCGCTCCGCTGCATATGGTTGTTAGACATCGTGTTTTCTCACACGCCGCCGAGCCTTAGGCCGCGCCGCTTGCCGTCGAATCAATCTTACAGTATCAGCTTGCACGATACTGCAAATTGTTTCTATTTGCATATTCAGCCAAACGCTTCTGCGGCGCGGCGATCACTCGAACCAATCTCGGCGACTGACGGCGCGGCGGCGTCCGTCTATTCAACTCATTTCGTACGCGAGGTCTAACGTCTCGCATCAGTGGGCGCGGGGCTGTAGACCAATCTAGCCAGCGCGCGCCATTTGAGATTTGCTTACCGCACTCCACTGCATGCGGTTGTTCTATGAAAAGGAAGTCAAGAGAAAACACTTTCCCTGACCGGCCCGCCATCACTTTCTTTGACGGCCAGCCCCGTTTCGGCTCGGAACCTTTCGACTGAGTCTTCTTCATCTTCTCCGACCTACGATTCTTTGAGTCTGCTGCTCCGCTTTGCAAGCCTGGCTCCTGGTTTTTCTGACCGTGGTTCTATTTGAGTCTCTTAGACTACGGCTTCTTCAGGTCATTAGCGGGGGCATACAGTTAGGCCAGGGACTTGTTTGTCCACAAACGCATTTGATACTCTCCCGCGACCTCCTAGCATAAGCGGCTTCCTCTTCGCCTGCCGGTTTGTTCGTTTCTAACTCAGCACTCGATGAAGTTCCTTCGCTTATGCTGCCAGCTTGCTCAACTTCGTCTCATCATATGCTTCTCCACTCTTCCAGATCGCTAAGGCCACCGCCGCAATCTTACGCGCTATGGTCAGCCTCGCCATCTCCGCTCGCACTCCGGCTGCTTGTAGCCTTTCGTACATCTTTTTAAAGAACTCTTCTTTCAGTGCTTCAATAGCCGCGCTCTTGAAGACCAGTTTCAATCTCCGGCTGTGATTCGGATTCAACCCCCGTGTCTGCGTGCTCTTGTGGCGGCGCTCCAACTTATCGCCGACCACCTTGTAATCGGCGCTTGACCTCGTTACTACTGCAAACCCACAGTATATCCATAATTGCCGCTTGGTGCGAAACCGATGTGGCGAGCCGATGACGCTGATGAATTGCGCCACTCGGATCGGCCCCAGTCCCGGCACCGCGCACAGCCGTTTGAACGCCGCCTGTTTGTGCGCCTCTTGCAACAAAGCTTTCTTGGCCTCGCGCCGCAACTCACGCAGATGGTCGAGTTGCTTGTAGAGAAACTCTGCGCGCATTCTCAAGCCTTCTTCGTTTAGTTTCTCAAGCCACGCCTGTCGGTTGCGCGAGTAGTACACATCACGCCCTCCACACTTGACGGCCTGCGAGCGAAAGACTGCCTTCAAGCGATTCTGCAACGGGTAGCATCTTGCGTAAGCGCCTCATAGTTATGCACTAGCTGCTTGAGCGCTTCGGTCTGCGGCGAACCATGATAGACCGACTTGAGAAGACCGGCGCGCAAGTCCTTGACGAGATTGAAGGCATCCAGCGGGTCACTTTTGTTATCGCGCTTTTTAGAATGATTCAGGCGCGGGTTACAGACGATCAACTCAGAGACTAAAGGACGTGTCAGATCAAAGAGCCACTGAGCTTGTGTGCCTTCTTCAAAAGTAAGATGAACAACACCACTGAGACCCCGGAGGAAATCACGGATGGCGGTAGCATCAGTTTGCATAACAGCCTGAGTTAAGAGCTTGCCCTCAAGGTTGAGGACGGCAGCAGAAATGGTTGCTTGATGAACATCAAAAGCTACATACTTGATGTCAGACATGGCGCTCCTCCTTATGGTAGTTGGTCTTTAGTGATTCCAAGCTACCATATAGGGACGCCTTTTCAACATAACATTAGGAATAAGCCAAAGTAAGATTCAATGCAAGAAAATTCATATCGCGATTAAAACTTGTGGGACTTATATGGACAAATGTGGACATTTGCAGACAGGCTATTGCTGCGCGGTCGCTTGCCGGTGCAACTGATCGACCGCCGATTGAAGCTCCGATATTCGCCTGGTAAAGAACTCTTCGTTTATGTTGAGTTGCAGGATCGACAGTTGAAACTCAAGGAAGGGGTCGCGCCCGTCGCAGAACTTCACAAGCTCGCTGTGCGGTATACGCGGGTGACCGTCGCCAATGGGTTTGATCTTGCCCGCCTTAATGGCCCGGCGGATTGTTCGCTCGGAGCAGTCGCATAAGAAAGCAACTTCGCCGATATGCCAGAACCTAGTGTGTCGTTTGAGCAGGGCAAGCATGCGCTCTATCTCTCGCATTCAGATCATCTCTCGCAATGGATCTGGGTCATAAGGGCCGCGATGGATCGATAATAGCACAGGCAGCAATCCACCGGCACCTGTGGACGAAACTGACTGCGCAGGCAGGGACGATCACATCGAGATGTCAGGCTGCAGGTGTGAAACAGTTCTCGCGCGCTTAGACCGGTCAACAGCGCATTCGGATGTGTGTGGTTCTACGCTCTGATATCAGCAAACTTGGAAAAAACTTGATTAATCAAGTCTGTAAACGCATGCGGTGATAGAAGATACAGACTTGATTTCCGTCAGGCGGCGCGCTCAGATTCTACGTTTACTATTATTCACTGTTTTACAGTCATCAGAGCTGAAAGATTGAAAAAGATTGATTAATCAATTCGATAATTGTTCACCCTGCTCGATTTACAGGATTGAATGCATTTTGGCGGGCGGAGGCCAAAGCAGATGAAATTGACCGCATCGCCGACGGGCAACACGCATCAGGCATAGGTTACCCGTAAAGTATCCAGGATCGATTGATACGAGGCAAAACGATGTTTTTCGATGTTTTAATACATCCTGATAAAGCACTGGATTTGCCTATGTCGCTCGTTATGAAAACCGCCTGTCGGGCAAAACCAAGACCGGGTTTCAGTATTCTTTCAGTTTTAAAACTGAGTTCAAAATGTTGATTTGATACGACTTGATTTCAGTTTTATCTAAAATTGACAGCGCTGCATTCAATGAGCCTTGCCTGGTTATGTGCTACAGATTCTCGCCCTCTATGGATTTAATCCTCGCTTGCAGTTGCTGTATCTCATATTCTTCAGTCAGAAGGAAGGCTTCAACGAGCAGATCGACTCTGCGGTAGTAATCATCGAGTTGAGCGTCGATCTCCTCAATGCTCATACTTTCCGCGATTTCACGCTCGCGCTGGGCCTGCTTCTGCTCTCGCTCGATTCTATCCCTGTGCTCGGAGAGAATCGCGACAGTGCCGTTTCGCTGTTTTTTTGCCATAGTTT
Organism: Blastocatellia bacterium; assembly: GCA_963804815.1. GTDB lineage: Bacteria > Acidobacteriota > Blastocatellia > UBA7656 > UBA7656 > DATEKX01. The sequence continues at coordinate 3,093,981 of CAWDRU010000002.1, forward strand.
TGTTGTGCTACATTTTTTCGTCTGCCCCGCTCAAACGTCATTATTGAGAAAGCGCGGAATTGACCTTGCGGCGATTGAAGGCCGTGAGATTCAACTGCGCGGGCGTCGTTTGGGTAGACGAATCTGAGATGTGATTGAGGACTGTCGAGCAGGGTTATTATATCAGGTCTATGGCTATTACAGACTCGAATCGCTCAAAATCTCATGTTAATGATAACTGAAATTACGCAGCAGCAAAAAAGTGTTCCAACAACGGGAGTTGGGAGGGGAGGGGCTGTCGAAATAACTCGCGCTTGAAAGCGTAGACGGTCTGCCCTTGAGTAAGTGCCGCTTGTTGGGTCAAACACAGCGCCATCAGTCCCAAATGCAGATGTGCCGTCTGCGCCTTGGCTTTGCGAGTGCTTGATCCACCCCAGCCAAACTCCTGCTTCAACAATCTGAACCTCTCTTCGACCGGCTGCCGCACACGATACACACGCTTGATCTGCGCTGGCTTCAACCCTGGATCATTCGTTACCCAATACCGCTTGCCCTCCTTGATAATGCGCACCTCTTCTATCACTTGCTTGAGAGGGCCACAGGCTTGTCCGTAGCGCTGCGGCCACTTCCCGCAGATGCGCTCGCCCTCCAGTAAGCGATTGCTCTTGATGCGGGCGACATACTTCCAGCCCAACTCCGAAAGCAGATTGACGATGCGGCGCGATGTGTACCAACTGTCAAATAGCACATATTTCGGGCTCATTCCGCGCTCAGCCGCTTCGCTTAACATCTCCTGGGCCAACTCAAGCTTCGACTTGCCACCCTTCTGCCATAAGCGCAGGGAGACCGGAATCTTGCGTTTGCCGTCGGTCCAGATCAGCAGGATGACTTGCATACCGAGGCGCACGCCACCGGCAGTCGATGACCAGACTTTAGCGACCGCCTCTGAGCATTTGGTTTGCCGCTGCCAAGTCGTGTCATCGAGCAGGAGATAACGCCTTGCTGAATCAAGCGAGAAGCGAGGAGTGCCCAAAGCCGTCTGGACCAGGGTAAGCTCGAATGCAGTAAGCGATTCAAGCGGTCGTGTGAGACCGATGAGCAGAGCGCCGCTAATGACAAACAACTGGTGCGCATGTTGCGATAAATCAGCGCGATCAAGTAGGCTTCCAGTGCAGGGGTTAGTAAGGGGTTGATGTTGTCCATAACACCAACATTCTATGCCTCTTCCGACCCCCTGCGTAAAATCAGTGAAATAAAAAAGCAGCTATAGGAGCATTGGCATCTACACATGTTTTTCGATAACTCTAAGTGGTTGATTCCAGATGACGGCTGGAGACAATTTCGCCAATGGCCGTCATCTGGAATCAACACTTCCAGACATATGTAGATATCAATGCTATAGGAGGCTGGCACGAGGAGGTGTTCAGCTATCAGAAGAAGCAAATGAAGCGGCGAAAGATAGGGGCGGAGATCTGCTCGACGGGGACCGCATTCAGGAGATGCCCGGCGGCGAATTAAGCCCGTACCTGACACGGTAGCAGAGTCCAAAGAATGGCAGTGACGCGGTGGTTGATTGATATCCTCGCTGAGGCGTCGCGACCTTATTACGAGACGAAGGGCAAGGTCCAGGAGATGAGTTATGAGCCAACCGAACTTGGAAGACCGAATCGCACTACTTGAATCTGAGATGCGCGAGACTCGCCAGCTACTTTCAGAACTCGCGCGCAAACAAAACGGGCCGCAGTATGTGACGGTCAAAGAGCTGGCCGAGGTGCTGCAGGTCAGCGACAGGACTGTTCACGACTGGGTTTCGGATGGGCGAATTCCCTTCCACAAGGTCGGAGGCGGCACGCGCTTTCTGATCAGTGAGATCGTGCAGTGGACGGCTGGCGAGTGGGATGACAAGCGGCGGCTGCGTGCCGTATAGTCTACGCGCCTTCGGTCGGCTGCAACCCTTTGGAGGCAATATGGTGAAGAAGATCGGCAATCGCTGGTGGTACGACTTCCAGGTGCGCGGTGTAAGGTATCGTCGCTCCATACCTGAAGCCAGAAACAAGGCTCAAGCCGAACGTGCAGAGGCGCGCATTCGGCTTGAGATATTCGAGTCTAAATTCGGTGACGGCATCAGCATGAAGCTCGCCGAGTTCGTCAGACGGGAGTATGAACCGTTTGCAAAAACTAAACGTAACTATCGCACTTCTGACAAAGTGCATATCGCTACGATCTTAGCATACTTCAAAGAGCAATCGCTTTCTGACATCAGCCCGATGTCGGTCGAGCGATTCAAACGCGAAAGGCTTGTAGTTCCTGCTCGTGGAATAAAGCCGCGCAACCCTCATCTGTTAATCGAGAACTGGCTTGTCTGTCACACATCTTCGCGATGGCGCAAGTCAATGGCCTGATTAGCAGTAATCCATGTAGTAAAGTAAAGTTCTTACGCGAAAACAATGCCCGAATCAGGTATCTGACCATCACAGAAGAAGCTCAACTGATGAATGCAATCACGGCACGATTCGAGAGGCTGCGGCCCGTAATCATTCTGGCGCTTAATACGGGAATGAGGCAGGGCGAAATCACATCCCTGGCATGGTCAGATATTGACTGGGAGAGGAACCTGGTTAATGTCATAGACACGAAGAATGGCGATGATCGAATCGTGCCGATGAATCCGGTTATGAAAGATTTGCTGCTCAAGCTATAGAGAGAGAGCAGGTCCGGCAGTCTTCCGGATAAGCGCCATGTCCGTATGTCAATCGTTCGGGTCACTCGTCAAGCGAGCGAAGCTGGTAGATCTGCGATTTCATGATCTCCGTCATACGTTCGCCACGAGGCTTGCGGAGACAGGGACGGATATGCCCCCTCTGGCGGCTCTTTTGGGACATCGGTCGTTTGATATGACAAAGCGTTACGCACACGCAACCGACATGAATTTGCGCCGTGCCGTGAGCGTTTTAGAGGGCTATGCAGAGAATCATGGGCAGGAAAACCACAAAATCAACCAGATGGGTGAAATAGCCAGGGCTGGCTAATGTTGCAGACAATGTTTTTAGACGGCGGTAGGGTTGAAAGTCCAAATTGATTCTATTTCAATTGCGGCTTTAGTTCTGGCAAATCAATTGCAGACAAACCTGTTAGTGTTAAGGCTTGCTTGAAGCAATTATCGAATAGAAGGGCGACGGGATTAGCTGCATCCTTATGATGCATAACGGGAAACATGAGCGGCAGCTTATCGCAATAGTTTTCACGGAGCCATTCTGTTATGAAGTAAATGCACGGTTATAGGGAAAAAATTGCACAGTGAGCGACCAACCTCCCTATTCAGCCCCGTCCGGGTTGGGGTGTACAGCGAGAGGGATTATGAATCAACAATCGAGCGTTTTCTCTTCCGACAAGTCGCCAATCCTCATTGTCGATGATGATCGCGATACATGCGAATTAATCAATTATTTCTTATCGCACGACTTTGACTGCGACATGGCTTTTGACGGGGAGCAGGCTTTGGAAAAAGTCCTACAGCGAGATTACGCGGTTATACTTGTTGACCTGATGCTGCCGAAAGTCGATGGCTATGCGCTTATCAGGAGCGTAGCCGAAAAATCACCATACACACCCGTTATAGTCGTCTCCGCCGTTGCCAATGTTGATGCCGCAATCAAAGCCATGAAGATGGGCGCGTTCGCTTATATCGTAAAACCTTTCTATCCTGAACAGGTGGAACTTAGCGTAAAGCGAGCTTTCAATCACCACCTCTCTATCTACGAAGAGCATCAGCTTGAACTGGTCGCAGAGTGCGATTGAGATTCACCGCTGCTCGCAAAGCCTGCGGTGTCGTTTCTTCATCTCCAGATATTTTTTGTCTTCTCTGGCCAGCCGCCATTTCTTCCGACAGCCTGCGAGTTATAAAATTGCGATCTATAAAATCTCGCGCTCGTTGCCGACTCTGCGCGTGATGCGTTCGTGATCGAGGAATTCGAGCAGCGGGATGGCATACTTGCGCGTCAGCCCGCCCGTGATCTCCTTGAATACCGCGATGTCAATTTTCGGGCTGATCGATCTCTGCGCCCGCACGCGCGATTTCAAATCTTCGATTACGTCAACGTGGAAGACGAGATCGCCTATGCGCTGGACGCGGCGCTCTGAGGCGAGCAGGTTGTAAAGCTTTCGCGCGCGGTCGATCTTTATCCCTGCACCCGAAGCCGTCTCTTCGAGCGTCCCGGCCTGAAACCCTGCGGCCTTGAACGCGGCTTCCAGAGCCTGTTTTGCGGCAGCGTCTTCATCTGTGAGAGCAACCTTGTGCGATGCGAGCCGCAACTGGTCGCGCTCGGCTGCCACACGGTTTTCGCCGACGAGCCGCGCGATAACTGCGCGAAAGATTTCAGGCTTGAGATTTGTGAATATACGCTCGCGCGCTTCTTCGCGGCTCAGTCCGAGCGAAAGCGGCTCTCGCCTGTGATGCTCTGCAAGCGATTCGATGACGCGCGAAGCGAGCAGGTCGTTGCTCTGCTTTGAAAGCAATAAAAGCGGCGCGCTTGCGACTTCGATGACGCGGCCTGACTCAGTAAGCTCGCGCGCAAAATCGGCTATCTGTTCGTCCGTAGCTCCGGTGCGCGCTCGCAGTTCGCCTGCGCTCATCGCGTGCGCGCCTGCCATCTCTATAAAAAGCCGCGCGCGTTCGATATCGTCTGCCGATTCGAGGCGTTCGAGCTGCGCGCGAGCTGCGGTGTCGCGCAGGCGATGTTTTTCCGGCAACCCGTCAAGTATGACCCCGCCGCCGATTGTAACCTGCGGCGAGTAGCTGCGAATGATGAAGCGGTCGCCCGGCAGGGCTGTGATCGGTTCTTCGAGCCTGAGTTGAACCAGCGCGCTCGCGCCCGGCTCGATATAAGGCAGGCCCGTGGCTTGATCTGCTCGAAGCATCGCGACGCGAGCCATAACTTCGACCGTGCCATGATGCAGGCGAACTCGCGCACGGTGCGCGAGAGGGCGCGCGGCGGTCGATAGCAAATCGAGCCGCGCGTCAATCATCGATGTTGAGCGCAATCGGCCAGATGGAGCCAGCACGCTTCCACGCTCGACCTGCTCGACGTTGACGCCCTGCAGGTTGATTGCTGTGCGCTGGCCCGCGAGCGCGAGATCTGTGTCGCGCCCGTGAACTTGCAGATTGCGTATGCGCGTTCGCACTCCGGCAGGCAGGACTTCTATCTCGTCGCCGCTTTTGAGCGAGCCTGCCACGAGCGTGCCCGTCACAACCGTTCCAAATCCTTTAATCGAGAAAGCGCGATCAACGGGGAGTCGCGCAACGGCGGATACGGTTTTCGGCTGAATGTTGCCAGCCAGATTGACGAGCGCCTGCTTGAGTTCTTCGATGCCTGCAAGCGTGCGGGAACTGACGGCGATTATCGGAGCGCCTTCGAGAAACGAACCCGCGACGAAGTCTTCGACTTCTGCCCGCGCAAGCTCAAGCAACTCTTCGTCAACGAGGTCTGATTTCGTGAGCGCAACGAGACCGGATTTTACGTGAAGCAGGCGACAGATGTCGAAGTGCTCGCGCGTCTGCGGCATGACGGATTCGTCCGCGGCGATGACAAGCATTACAAGATCGAGACCGTGCGCGCCCGCCAGCATATTCTTGACGAAACGCTCGTGACCGGGCACATCGACAAAGCCAAAGCGATAATCGCCCAGCGTGAGGTCGGCAAATCCTATGTCAATAGTGATGCCTCGCTGTTTTTCTTCTTTGAGCCGGTCGGCGTCAACGCCCGTCAGGGCTTTGACTAATGCGGTCTTTCCGTGATCTATGTGCCCTGCGGTTCCGACTATGATGTGCTTCATAGCTTTGCTCTATGGATGACGATACAAGACCGTCCGCACCAGAGTCAAACTCAAAGAATTTGACTCTTCAATTTACCCGCGCTCGTCTTCGGTTAATAAGCGATGACGTTACGAATTACCGGGACATCATTAATAATGCGGTGATATAATGCTGGCCGCTCCGTGTTAAAACAATTCGTCAAAGCTTCAAACAGGAGACAGTTATGATTTCCTCTCGGCCCTGCTTCAGGAATATGCCCGCAGTAATTATTGCCGGTTTGCTGTTGTTTCTGGTCGCGCAAGCTCAGGTCAACGAGCAAGCGGAATCAAATACGAAAATAATTCGCAAAGCAGGCGGCGTGTTCATCTCTTCTGCCACAAAACGTGTCGAGCCTAATTATCCGCCGCTGGCGAAAGCGGCGCAGGTAAAGGGCTCGGTGGTCGTCGAGGTGACGGTTGACGAAGCGGGCAATGTCGTTGCAGCGCGCGCGATATCGGGCCACCCTCTGCTCAAAGACGCAGCCGTTATGGCGGCGCGCGGCTGGAAGTTTGAGCCGACGAAAATCAAAGGCGAGGCATTTAAAGTCATCAGCACTCTCACTTTTAATTTCGGCCTTGAGAAAAATTCCGAAACCACTTCAACAGATGCTGTTGAGGGCAAAAGCAACGCAGACGCCGACGCCGACGAAGACGATATAGAGTTCGCCAGGAAAGCGGTCAACGCAAATCCTTATTCCGCCGAAGCGCATTTCGCTCTGGGCGAAGCCTACGCGGATGATGATCAAAACGAGGAGGCGGTAAAGGCTTTCAAGGAAGCCTTGCGGCTCAAGCCCGGCAATGAGGAGTTCACTCTGGAACTGGGGCTGGCCTACAGCGAACTGGAGCTGCACGACGAAGAGATTTCAGTCTATAAAGATGCGCTTGTCTTTCATCCCGATTCTTTAGATTTGCTGTCGCCGCTGGTGCTGGCCCTGCGCGAAAACAAGCGTTACGCAGAGGCTGCCGACATTCAAAAGCTCATAGTCGAGCAAAAGCCGGATAGCGCCGAAGAGCACAATAGCCTCGGCTGGTATTTAAGCATGTCTAAACGCCTGGAGGAAGCGCTCGTGGCCTATTCGCGAGCCGTGAATATCGAGCCTAATTTGGGCGCGGCGTATCACAGCATGGGATGGGCTTATTACGAGTTGAAGCGTTACGACGAAGCGCTTGCGGCTTACTTGCAGGCGGTCAACGTCAAGCCAAAGTATCAGCAGACCGAGAGCGTATACAGAGAGATGGGTTTGATCTATTCCGAATTGAAGCGTTACGACGAATCAATCCAAGCCTTGAATAAGTCTATCGAACTTGATCCCAATCAAAGTGATGCGTATTTCACACTCGGATGGGTTTATCACGATGTAAGGCGCTTTGATGATGCGCTGAACGTTTTCAGGAAATTGCTCGAACGGACTCCTAAAGATGTCCGCATGCATCAGGCGCTGGGAGATGTTTACGGACATCTCGACCGTTTCCCTGAATCAGAAAAGGCATTTAGAGAAGCAATCAAGCTTGAGCCTGAGCGCGGCGACTCTTATTTCGGACTGGCAAGCGCGCTCTATATGCAAAAGAAGACTGCCGAATCAGAATCCGCGCTAAAGAAAGCGGCGCAATTATCTCCGAAGAATGTCAATATACATCTCTTTTTCGGAACGATGCTGGCTCATCATGGGAAGCGGCTGGAAGCAGAGGCCGAATACAGAAAGGTTTTGCAGTCCGAACCCGACAACGCGCCTGCGCTCAACAACCTGGCATACTCGCTGATCGAACGCGATGAAAAACTGAACGAAGCTCTTCAGATGATTCAACGCGCGGTGAAATCTGATCCCGACAACCCGAACTATATCGACAGTCTGGGCTGGGCTTACTTCAAACTGGGCAAGCTCGACGAAGCCGAAACACACCTCAACAACGCCGCGCGCATTAACGCCAGTTCGCCGACTGTGCAGGAACACCTGGGCGACCTCTACCAGAAGCAGGGCAAGACGGAGCAGGCGCGCGCGGCATGGCAGAAGGCGCTGACTCTTTCAGTCGAAGCTGACCAGACAATTCGCCTCAAAGCAAAACTGAATGGAGAGAAGAAGAAATAATAAAAGATGCGCGCGATGAGGCGCGCCAACAGGGTTACGGCAATCACAAATTTGAAATCTGATATTTGAGATTGCCGTTTCGCGTCTGTGTAGTGAATCTCTTCGGTTTCTTTAATGCTCGCGGCTTGAATAAGCGGTGACTGTCGTGGCACAGTCAAAGCAGAGGCTGGATTTCTACGAGCGATGTAACACTTCTGAGGAGCACTCGATGAAGCATGCAAAAGTCATTTTGATACTGATGGTAATTGTGATGACAAATCAACAATCAGCATTTCCGCAAACTCTACCGGCTGAACGCAGGGACTATCATTCCTATTCAAATCCGGAGCAGGTGAAAGTTCGTCACGTCGATCTGGATTGGGATGTTCTGTTCGATCAGAAAATCCTGAAAGGGACTGCCCTGTTGAGCCTCGAAAGAACAGGCTCAGACAAAAACGTTCCGTTGATTCTGGACACGAAAAGCCTGAACATCACTAGGGCTGAAACATCTGCCAACGGTCAGAACTATTCCGAGGCGAAATTTACGGTCGGCAACGCCGACCCTATTCTTGGAGCGCCGCTGACAATCGAGTTGCCTGATAATGCCACGCGGGTCCGCATCAGTTACTCTACAAGTCCAAAGGCGTCCGGTCTGCAATGGCTTGAGCCTTCGCAGACAGCCGATAAACAGCACCCCTTTATGTTCACGCAATCGCAGGCCATTCATGCGCGAAGCTGGATACCGCTGCAAGACACGCCTCAGGTCCGCTTGACCTATACGGCTCGCGTGCGCACGCCGCGCGATCTGGTCGCCGTGATGAGCGCAGAAAACGATCCTCAATCGCCTCGCGATGGCGATTACAGCTTTAAGATGTCGAACCCCATACCTTCTTATCTGATCGCGCTCGCGGTCGGGGACCTCGTCTTCAAGCCCATGGGCAAACGGACAGGCGTTTACGCCGAGCGCCCTGTTGTAGACAAAGCCGCGACGGAATTTGCCGATACGGAAAAGATGGTGGAGGCGACCGAAGCCTTATACGGGCCGTATCGCTGGGGCCGCTACGATCTGCTCGTGCTGCCTCCGAGCTTCCCGTTCGGCGGGATGGAGAACCCGCGACTGACATTTGCGACGCCTACGGTTCTGGCCGGGGATAAGAGCCTTGTTTCGCTCGTGGCGCATGAGCTGGCGCATTCATGGTCGGGCAATCTCGTTACCAACGCAACGTGGAGAGACTTCTGGCTGAACGAAGGATTCACGGTCTATCTGGAGCGCAGGATATTAGAGAAAGTTTACGGCAGGCCACGCGAAGAGATGGAAGCCGTGCTCGGTCGCCAGACGGTCGAAGCTGAGATGGCGACGCTCGATGACCGCGACGAAATTCTTTACATCGATCTGAAAGGCCGAGACCCCGATGACGGGTTCACTCAGGTTCCATACGAAAAGGGCGCGCTATTTTTGAGGCATCTGGAAGAAACCTTTGGGCGCGCGCGCTTCGATAAATTCCTGCGCAGTTACTTTGATCATTTCGCTTTTCAAAGCATCGTCACGGCGGACTTCCTCGCTTATTTAAAGAAGAATCTTTTAGACAAGAGTCCTGAGCTTGCGGCAAAAGTGCCCATCGAGGAATGGATTTACAAACCGGGCATCCCTTCTTCCGCGCCGCGCCCCGCATCAGATGCTTTCTCGAAAGTCGAACGTCAGGCCGACCCGTGGGTTAAGGGCCAGAGTCCTGCTTCAAAGATTCAAGCCGGATCGTGGTCAACGCACGAGTGGCTGCACTTTTTGAAATATCTGCCAACGGATTTAAGCAAAGAAAAGATGGGCGAGCTTGACGAGGCGTTTCATCTGACTCGTTCGGGCAATTCCGAGATTGCGCATCAATGGCTGCTGATGGCTATTCGCAATCGCTACGAAGCCGCATATCCGAGGCTTGAGGAATATTTGACCACCATAGGTCGGCGAAAGCTTATAAAGCCGCTTTACGAGGAACTGGTTAAGACGCCCGAAGGTCAGGAGCGCGCTCGCAATATCTATCAGAAAGCCAGACCTTCGTATCATCCGATCTCTGTAGAGACGATAGACAAGATCGTCAAATAGACTTTTGGGAAATATTCCAGAGGAACATGAAGGCAAAACAAAGGAACGTGAGCACGTTCCTTTGGAAGAGGTACCCGTTCCTTTGGAATGTGAGCACCTTCCTTTGGAAGAGGTACCCGTTCCTTTGGAATGGGTTCACCTTCCTTTGGAATCAGTTCACGTTCCTTTGCAATGTGCTCACCTTCCTTTGGAACGGGTTCATCTTCCAAAGGAACGCCCGCACGTTCCTTTGTTTTGCCTCGTAATTTCAATGAAAGCCTCAGGCAAAGATGCAAAACAGCAGGCAGGTGGTTTAATCTGTTTCCTTTAACGTGAATTCGACATAAGAATCAGCCCTGAAAGGGCGAAATTCAATAGCACAGGGCAACGCCCTGTGTCTTGCATCAAGATAAACTACAAGCCCTGTAAGGGCGAAATAAATTGAATTATTTATTTCGCCCTTACAGGGCTTGTGTGGTAGTGGCGATCATACCGGGCTATTGAATTTCGCCCTTTCAGGGCTTTTACTTCGATTGTTATGTCGAACTTACATTTCCTTTATCTCGCAGTTACGGATTCTTTTTATTATGTCCGTGGTTGACGAGCCTTCGACAAAGGGGAGCGACAGAATCTTTCCGCCCGCGCGTTCAACCTCCTCGCGCCCGACTATCTGATCAACGGCCCAGTCGCCGCCCTTCACAAGCACGTCGGGCAGCAGGTCCGAGATCAATTCGCGCGGCGTTTCTTCGTCGAAAATAATCACGTAGTCTACGGCTTCAAGCGCGGCCATCACCTCTGCCCGCTCGGCTTCATTGAGTATGGGGCGGCCTGCGCCCTTTAGCGCGCGAACTGAACAGTCGCTGTTAAGCGCCACGACCAGCGCATCGCCCAGCGCGCGCGCTGCGGACAGATAGCGCACGTGGCCCGGATGAAGCAGGTCGAAGCAGCCATTGGTGAAGACCAGTAATTTACCTTCGATGCGCAGGCGTTCGCGCTCTTCGATCAAAGATGATTTGTCCAGTATTTTGCTCATCGACAGACATCTCGCCAGCAGACCGCTCAAATGAAAAGGCAGCAAGCAATTGAAATCGCTTTCGTTGCCTGCTGCCCTGTGCCTGAGTCTTCAACAGATATGTTTCAGTAGTGCCGCAGGAAAATATCCGGCCCTACAACGTGTTCGCCGAACAGGTTGGTCCCGGCGCTCGCAGCGTCGTCGTGCATGAAATGGCCCGCGTACCAGACGACGATGTCTGCTCCGTTGATATTCTCTCCGCTGATAAAGGGCGTTATCTGAATCGTTGTGTCGCACCCCTGCGTGCAGTTGATGCCGTCATCAATCTCATTCGCTTTTGCGACGAGGAACCAGAGATCGCCTTTAGAATACTTGTTGAAGTTGCTGTCATGATGGCCCGGTACTATCAGCACGGATTCGCCGTTTGGCGCGGTGAGGTTTTCAATCAACCATGTTCGGTTTTCTCCGAATAATCGCGGCCTCATCTCTTCTTTTGTCAGCTTGAAGTTATCGACCGGCGTATTTTCGGTCACAAAATTATTGGCCGCTGTGACGATGTCGAAATCGAGCCGCCAGTATGCATGGTGATTGTGAATATTGCAGACGCAGCCGCTATCGGTAGCTCCGAAACCGTATCGAGGGCTGATGGTTCCATCATCCGAGAAAGTCCATTCCATAAGATACCGATACCAGCCCGCCTGCATCTCCGTTACAAGCTGCACCTTTTCGCGATCATCCCAGACGGCGACGCCGCGAAAATTGCCCGTATCGGTCCCGCTTTCCAGTATGGTCTGCGGCGGACTCGTACACATGCGAATGCCCGGAGCCACGTCCGACCCTACCGCTACGAACTGGTCTTCCTGATAGCTCCAATCGCGATACGGGCCGCAGAGATTGCGGTCGTATTGTACGTTGAGGATCGGAACATGGCCGCGCGTAAGCACGCGCTTGCCCAGATAGTTGACGTTTTGAACTTCCAGACCCGATGCGCGAGTGCCGGAAGAGGCCGCCGGTCTGACGGCGATGAAACTCCATATCTGCGTCCCTGCCCTGCTGATTACCACGTTGAACGACCCGGCGGTGCCGCGCGGAGTCGTTGACTGATTTGCGCTGCTTGGGCCGCAGGCTGTGATCGCGGATGTGGAAGCGGGCGGGGCGTTGTTTGCGTACCGGATTACGGTATCGCGAATCATGTTCACGCCGACGATTTCAGGCGGGTTGCTTCCGTCTCTGTACTTGAGGGCGACAGCGATAGTTCTGTCAACCTTGCCTGCCGCCGCCGAGCCGTTGACGAGCGGAGGCATCGGGGGCGAAACCGTTACGCTCTGATTGCGCAGGGCTGCTCCGGCCTTCGCGTCTTTAGTCAGCATATCGACCGCCGCCTGAAACTCTTCATCGCTTGGCTCAGGCTGAACGCTTGTCAGTTCGACTTTCACCTCCGGGCTGTCGAATCTTCCGGTCGCCGTCAGCGCGCGATTGTTCGTGTAATCAAAAAACCATGCTAAGTAGCTGTCGGGCGGCTCTATGTTTCCGTTGATCTTCCCTTTGTCCAGAAGCTCAAAAGAGATGAGGCGGAATCTGGTGCCTTTGAGATATGCTCGCACAGCCGGGTGCTTGGGCAGTCTCAGCTTTGTCGCGTCGATAGTCTCCTGAGTAGGCCCCCAGAGAGATATCTTTATCTCGTGCGGACTCTGTCTTGACACAGAGCGCGCAGGTTTGAGGTCGGCCTTATCCGATGCCGTAACTCTTTCGGAAGTCAACGATGTCAACATAAACCCGCTTACGAGCGTGAAGATCGTCGCAAGCACAAACAGCCGTCGTCGCATATAACTCTCCTTCTGATCTAATCCCACTGGTCTAAAATCTCGGCAGGAAATTTCTCGCTTGCCGCACGTTGTTGATCTGTATCCGCATCGCCCGTATGCATAGAGCCTGGCCTTCTTAATAATCAAGCTTGCAATTGAAAGCGATGCGCCTGATGATGAAGGGTAAATCAAAGAGGTATGGTTATCATATCGAACGCAACTGGTCAAGGATTCAGCCGGAAGCTTTGAAGAATGTGCAGCAATCGTTACATGAAATACAGGCAAATAAAGAGCGCGGCGCACAAGTATAATGCGCCGCGCTCTCCTGCAAAACGGGCCAGCCGCGATTTATTCAGTTGTCGCTGTCGGGCTTGCGTTTGAGCGTCGGTTTATCTTTTTCCGAATCGTCACTGTTTTCCGTGTCGCCGCGTTTGAGCGTCGGCTTGCGCTTGAGCGTCGGGCCATTGTTATCGCCGTTGCCAAGCTTCGACTGATTGGTGATTGTGACCAGTCGCTCTTTGACGTTTTGAAACTCTGATGTGGAGAGAAGGTATTCGTCGCGCTCAGGGAACCGGACGAGCAGGGTGCGCGCCTTCTCGATGCGGTTGCCGGTCGGCGGGTGCGTACTGAATACTTTTTCGAGCGTTCCGGGTTTCTTCTTTTCCTTCGCTTTCAGTTTCTCGAAAAAACTGAGCATCGAAGTCGGGTCGTAACCGGCTGCCCACATATACTGAAGCCCAAGTCGGTCCGCCTCTTCTTCGGCTCCGCGACTGAACTTCAGAAATGTCAGAGGCACGAGAATGTTCACAGCGTTCTGCGCAATCGCTCCGAGCGGCCCGCCCACGAATATCAGCGGAATCGAAAGGAATTGAAACAGCCTGCCCTTCGATGCCTGTTCGACGCCGTGACGGGCGGCGACGTGAGCTATCTCGTGCGCCATCACGCCAATGATCTCCGCTTCGTTGTCGGCTGCCATCACCAGCCCGCTGTTGACGTAAAGGAAGCCGCCGGGCAAGGCGAAGGCATTCACGTCCGCAGATTCAAGCACCTTGATGGTAAAAGGTGTCTTCGCATCAGACCTTAGAGCGATGTTCTGGCCTATGCGGTTTATGTATTCGGTGATGACGGGGTCTGTGATGAATTTGGCCTGACTGTCGATTTCGGCTGCGAGTTGTCGGCCAAGTTGCGACTCTTTTTCGAGCGAATAAAAATCGAGATTGCCTTTGTTGATATCCCGCTTGCCGATTTTTTGCGGGTCTTCTTTCTCCTTGAGCGGCTCAACTTTTTTAGCCTTCTCGCTCTCGGCTTTCTTTTCGTTATCGCGCGCGAGCGCAAGGGGCGGCCCTGCAAGCATAGCTATCGCGATTGCGAACGAGGCTAGTCGTTTCGACGCTTCACACCTGAGCTTCATGATATGCACTCCATTCTGTGGATACCCATTGAGGTAGATACCCATACCCTTTGTTCGATTAATTCCACGGGAGATGCGCCCTGTCTGTCCGACTCTTTGCTGGTTCAGGAGCATCGGCTGGTACTACTGAAAATCATAGATTGGATCAGGAGAGTGACTGCCAGCCTTTTCAAATTCTAACAGCGCGCGGATTCGGATTACAACCCTGCTCTGTTTGACACTATCAAAGCGCCATTCCTATAATTCTTATGGGAAATGATGTAGAAAGCAGCGGCCAGTTATCGCGACTGACTGACGACTGACTACTGACCCCTGCTTTATGCCTTACGAGCTATTCATCGCGCTGCGCTACCTGCGAGCAAAGCGAAAGCAGGTGATGATTTCAGTCATCACTGTGATCGCCGTCATGGCGGTCGCTGCGGGCGTTGCGTCGCTCATCATCGTGCTTGCGATGATGACGGGATTTCGCGAAGAGTTTCAAACCAAGATTCTCTCAGGCACAGCCCACTTGAACCTCACACACAAATCCAGCCGCCCGATTGAGAATTACCGCGAGATAGTCGAACGGCTTCGCAAACTGCCTCATATCCGCGCCGCATCCGCGACCCTTTATCAACGAGTCCTGATTCAAGGCAGAAATCTGACGGACGGCGCGATACTGAAAGGCGTCGATGTGGCCGCGCAGTCGGAAGCGAACGAGATTTTTCAATTCGCAAAAGAGGGGGACCCGCGCGCGCTCGATGAACCCGAAGTCGATTCCGCGACGGGAATGAAGATAGATCGCATATTCGTAGGAGAAGCGCTGGCCGAAAAAATCGGTCTGAAGATAGGAGATTTTGCGACCGTCATATCGCCTCAAGGCCATCTGACTCCGATGGGTCTGGCTCCGCGTTACAGGGATTTCAAAGTCGTCGGCACCTTCGCTTCGGGCCTGAGCGATTACGATGAATCGTGGACATACATATCGCTTGAAGCAGCGCAACGGCTCGCGGGCAAAGAGAACGTAGCCGACACAATTCAGATGAAAGTCGATAAGGTCGATAACGTCAAAGAGATTGGCCGCGAAGTGCTCAGGGCCGTGGGCGACGATTTCGAGGTTCAGGACTGGCAGGAATTGAACGCTCCGATCTTCAGCGCGCTCAGTTATGAAAAGTATTTGACCGGCATCGCGCTGCTGATAGTCATCGGCATCGCCGCCCTCAATATAATCACCGTGCTGATTATGATCGTCATGGAAAAACAGCGCGACATAGCCGTGCTGAAATCTATGGGCGCGACAAATCGCAGCGTGACTTATCTCTTCATGATTCAGGGCCTGATGATAGGCGTCGTCGGAATCTGTCTGGGCATCGTTCTGGGCACAGGCTTCTGCTATCTGGCAGACGCGCATCACTGGATAGAGCTACCCGCAGGCGCATACGCGCTCGATTACCTTCCTTTTCATGTAAAGACGTTTGATGTAATAGTCGTGGCGCTTGTCACGATTGCGATCAGCTTTTTGTCAACGCTCTACCCGGCCTGGAACGCCGCGCGAATCAACCCCGTGGAAGGATTGCGCTATGAATGAGCCACTCGTTTTGGCCGAGCGCCTTACAAAGAGATACGATTCGGGGAAAAATCGCGTCGTCGTGTTCGAGGATTTGGGCGTGGAAATAGCTCGCGGCGAGATGGTAGCCATCGTCGGGCCGTCGGGCGCTGGAAAATCGACGCTATTACACCTATTAGGAGGATTAGACCGGCCAAGTGCAGGCGTTGTAAAAGTAGCCGAATTTGACATATTCAAACTCGGTGATGTAGACTTGGCTCGGTTTCGGAACAGGGAGATTGGGTTCATTTTCCAATTTCATCACCTGCTGCCCGAATTCACAGCCGTTGAAAATGCAATGATGCCGCTGCTGATTGGCCGCAGTTCGCATCAGGCAGCAACAGGTCGCGCTATCGAGGTTTTGGAATCGGTCGGACTCAAAGATCGCGCGACGCACCGTCCCGGCGAGATGTCAGGCGGCGAACAGGCCCGCGTTGCGCTGGCCAGAGCGCTCGTCACACGTCCGCGATTGCTGCTGGCAGATGAGCCAACGGGTGATCTCGACAGCAAAACTAGTGAAAGCATTCATAACCTGCTCAAGGAGGTTCACAGTTCGCAGAAGCTGACCTCGGTTATCGTAACCCATAATGAGCGTCTTGCTGCTATCTGCGACCGTGTGCTTCACCTTGAGGACGGACGATTACATAAATGACGAACGATGAACGCCGAACGATGAATAGGAAATAGCCCGGTTCAGCCATTCAGCATTCATAGTTCACTGTTCTCTTAAGCGGAAGCTAGTATGTTCGAACGTTACACCGAAAAAGCGCGCCGCGTTATATTCTTCGCCAGATACGAAGCCAGCCAGTTTGGAGCGCAAGCCATCGAAGCCGAACACATCCTGCTCGGACTGCTGCGCGAAGACAAACAACTAACCCAGAAATTCTTCCGAAGCCCGCACTCGACCGTAGAATCGATTCGCAAAGAGATCGAAGGGCGCACGCCGCTGCGCGACAAGGTGTCGGCTTCGGTCGATTTGCCCTTGTCGCAGAGCGCGAAACGCGTGTTGAGCTATGCCGCAGACGAAAGCGAGCGATTGCAGCATCGCCATATCGGCACAGAGCATCTTCTGTTAGGCATATTGCGCGAAGAGAAATCGTCGGCGGCAGAGATACTTTATGAGCGAGGGCTGAGGCTGAACCAGATACGCGACGATCTGATGCGAGTGCAGCAGAGCGAGCGCGCTATGGCGGCGAAAAAAGATGCGCCGCACCTGGCAGAGTTCAGCCGCGACCTGACGGAAGCCGCAAGCAACGATATACTCGACCCGCTGATCGGGCGCGAGGGCGAAATCGAAAGGGTCGTTCAGATACTCTGCCGCCGCACGAAAAACAATCCCGTGCTGATTGGCGAGCCGGGCGTCGGCAAGACCGCAATCGTTGAAGGGCTCGCGCAAAGAATCATATCGGGCGATGTTCCGCCTTTCCTGCGCGACAAACGGATACTGGCGCTCGACCTGTCACTGGTCGTCGCAGGCACGAAATATCGCGGCCAGTTTGAAGAGCGGTTGAAGACCATAATGCGAGAGTTGATCGACAACCCGCATTACATAGTCTTTATAGACGAGCTTCACACGCTTGTAGGCGCAGGCTCAGCTGAAGGGTCGCTCGACGCCGCAAACATACTGAAGCCCGCCTTGTCGCGCGGCGAAATTCAATGCATAGGCGCGACCACGCCCGCAGAGTTTCGCAAGACTATAGAAAAAGACCGCTCGCTCGAACGAAGATTTCAAGCCGTCAAGGTGCCGCCTCCGACCGAAGAAGAGACGATCAAGATACTTGAAGGCATCAAGGAACGATACGAGTCATTTCACCAGATTCGCTACACGAATGAAGCCATAGAAACTGCCGTCTATCAGTCGCAGCGTTATATTTCCGACCGATTCCTTCCTGACAAAGCAATCGATATAATCGACGAAGCGGGCGCGCGCGTTAAGCTGCGCGAGGCTCATCTTCCGGCAGAGATACACGAATGCCAGCGCAAGTTGCGGCGGCACACTCAGAACTTCGAGCGCGCGACGGCTGAACGCGATTTCGAGCGCGCGAAGATTTTCAAACAGAAAGAACAGGAAGAGATGGACCGGCTCGCCATGCTGCGCGAATCGCACAACCTGCTGGCCGAGCACTTTCCTACGGTCACGCGCGACGACATCGAAGAGGTCATATCCCGCTGGACGGGCATTCCAATCTCATCGCTTAAAGAAGAAGAGACAAGCCGACTGCTTCGCATCGAAGAAGAACTGCACAAGCGAATCATCAGCCAAGATCGCGCAATATCTGCGCTCTCGCGGGCTATTCGTCGCTCTCGCGCGGGACTCAAAAACCCGAACAGGCCCGTCGGCTCATTCCTTTTCTTAGGCCCTACCGGCGTCGGCAAAACGGAAGTGGCGCGGTCGCTTGCGGAGTTTTTGTTCGGGTCTGAACGCGCGCTGATTCGTTTCGACATGTCTGAGTACATGGAGAAGCACGCCGTTTCCAAACTGATCGGCAGCCCGCCCGGCTACATCGGCCACGAAGAAGGCGGGCAGTTGACCGAAAAGATCAAACGCAATCCATACTCTGTTCTGCTGCTGGACGAGATCGAAAAAGCGCACCCGGATTTATTCAACATCCTGCTGCAAGTGCTCGAAGACGGCACGCTTACGGACTCGCTCGGCAATCAGATCGATTTCAAGAACACGATTCTGATAATGACCTCGAACATCGGCGCGCGGTTCATACAGAAGCGCGGCCATATGGGGTTCCAGTCCTCGTCGCGCTCTCAGCAGACGACCGTCGAAGAGGGAGTGATGCAGGCAGTCAAACAGACATTCAATCCTGAGTTCATCAACCGCTTAGACGAGATAATCGTGTTCGAGCCGCTGACCGACACCGATCTGTTCGAGATCGTAGGGCTTCTGATCGCGCAACTCAATCGCACGCTGATACGCCGCAAACTGCAAGTGCAGATGACCGAAGATGCCCGAAAATGGATAGTCGAAAAGACCTGCCTTGATCGCAGTTACGGAGCGCGCCCGCTGCGTCGCGCTTTGCAAAAGCATGTCGAGGACCCGCTGTCTGAAGCTCTCATCGGCGGGCGCTTCAGCGAGGCTTCGGTCGTCGAAGTCTACCTGGAGGGCAACTCGCTTCAATACAGGCCGATGGAACTGGAAGAACTGGGCGACGCGCTGCTCGTACAATGAGAAGACCCTATCGGCTTTCGGCGATACACCGTTTCAGCGACTTCCCTTTTCAGTAGCCTGACCGCCCGTCAGGTTGGGCTGCAATCTGAAATCCGCAATCTGGAATTGGCTTTGCTTCACACATTTTTGCTACAATAACCCATCAAACTTGCATTCTATTATTGGAGCAGGAAGAAATCACCAGCGCTAAACTGATATGCCCGGCTCCGGAAGCGGAGGCTAAACACTTGAAAAGGATTGCCCTTGTGTTTGTTGGCCGTGTAGTTTAGCCTGCTGGTTTGAATGATGAATAGAAATAGCCTGACCGTGACTGAAGGCAAAATAATAACTCGCTCAGGCCCATAACAAAGGGCGAGTGTTTTAGAACTGAAACAGATTTTGGAATTTTTTTGGAGCGTGCAATTCATCTATGAGTAAGCGTGTTCTTTGCTTGATTGCATTTATCGTAGCGACGGTTGGCGCATGGCCTGTCAGCAGGCACATTTCAGCGCTTCAACCGCTGGCCTTTGCAAATCCTTCTCAAAACGTGACGGTTGAACAGGTGGCGATTCGCGGCAATCGCCGCATCCCTGAATCGACCATAAAGATTTGGATTGGCACACGCGAAAGCGATCCCTACAACCCGGCGCAACTCGACCGCGACGTTCGCGCGCTTTACGCACAGGGTCACTTCGAGGACGTTAAGGTCTATGCCGAAGAAGGCGCGCGCGGAGGCAAAATAATCACCTTTGAGGTGCGCGAGCGGCCACTGCTTCTCGACATCAAGTACGAAGGTCTGAAATCGGTTCAGCAGTCAACCCTGCTTGAAGAGTTCCGCAAACGCTCGGTCGGCTTGTCCAAAGAATCGCAGTACGACCCCGTTAAAGTCCGTCGCGCCGCAGTCGTCATCAAGGAGATGCTGGCCAACGAAGGCCGTCCCGAAGCAAAGGTCGAGCCTTCGATAGAACAGATATCATCGACGGCGGTCGGGCTGACATTCAAGATCGAAGAAGGGCCGCGCTTCCGCATTGCCGACATAGATTTCGAGGGGAACACGGTCTATTCCGACTCGGACCTTCGCAGTCAGATGAAATTAGTGAAGGAGTCCGGGTTATTTACGACCTTCACATCGAAAGACGTATATCACAAAGATAAACTCGAAGCCGACATCGACCGCCTCCGCGTGCTGGTTTACGCAGACAACGGCTACCTGAAAGCGCGCTTTGGCGAACCGCGCGTCGAAGAGGTCGGCGAGATTGGGTCATGGATTCCGCTGATCGGCCACAAGGGGCGCGGGTTGAAGATTGTTCTTCCGATTGATGAAGGCCGCCAGTACCGCGCGGGCGATGTTAAAGTCGAAGACAACACGGAGTTCACTGCCGACGAAATCAAATCGGTTTTAAGCATCAAGGCAGGCGATGTCGTAAAAGGCTATAGCGTCGTCAACAAAGGCATAGAAAATCTGAAAAAGCTCTACGGCTCGCGCGGCTACATTCAGTTCAACGCTTATCCGAACCTCGATTTTCACGACGACCCGAATGATCCGAACAAAGGGACTGCCGACATCACATTCGTAGTCGAAGAAGGCAAACAGTATTCGCTCAGGCGGCTTGAATTCATCGGCAACACCTTCACACGCGACAACGTGCTGCGGCGCGAAGTGCTCTTAAACGAAGGCGAGCGATACAACGATAACCTCTGGGACCTGAGCCTTCTGCGTCTGAACCAGCTTGGCTACTTTGATCAGGTCAAGAAAGAAGACGCGACCATCAACACCAACGAAAAAGAGGGGCAGGTCGATATAACGGTCAAGGTTCAGGAGAAAGGCCGCCAGCAGATAAGTTTCACGGGCGGGCTGTCGGGCATCGGCGGCTCTTATATCGGGCTGGATTACTCGACCAACAACCTGCTCGGTTACGGCGAGTCGCTGTCGCTTTCGATAGCGGCAGGCAACCTGCAAAAGGTCGTTTCGGTCGGATTCTCTGAGCCATACGTGAAGGGGCGTCCCATCAGCCTTGGCTTCAACGTCTTTTATCAGGACTATCAATTCCTTGGGCAGGGCTTCGGGGCGTTCAACTCGCTCAATCAGTTGAACAGTTTCGACGGCCAGTCACTGTTCACACAGAGGACGGCTGGAGCCACGGTCAGCGCGAGCGCGCCGCTCAGTTATTTCGCCAGGCGATTCCGCATGGGCCGGTTCGTTCGGCTCGGATTGTCTTATACATTCAGAACGACAGACATCATCGACCCGGCTGTGAACCGTGACGGCGATAATACAAACGACATCATCGTGTCGTTCAGGCAAAGCGGCGTGACGCAATCGACGCTGACGCCGACCATCGTTTACAACACGCTGAATTCATCGCTCGATCCGACCAAGGGTACATCGGTAACGATGGGGCTGTCGCTTTCGGGCGGGCCACTGGGCGGCAAAGTCAATACGATAGAGCCAACGTTTGAATATAAACATTTTCGCCCGCTCTTTGCAGGCAAAGAGTCTGACAATAAGATCGGCGCTGGCAAGCAGACCAGAACGCTCGGATACCGATTGCTGGTAAGTCACATCCGTTCGTTCGGAACGCCGTTCGCGTCCAACTCGTTCTCGTTCATCGGAGGTACGCCGCTGTTTGCGCGATTCTTCCTCGGCGGCGAACAAGACATTCGCGGCTACAATATTCGCGGCATCTCGCCGACCGCAAACTTTGAAACGACTGTCTCTACTCGCAACGTGTTTGCGACAGACCCTGTTGGAAACCGGCTGCCCGTCAGAACGGCATCAAACGCAACCTCGAACAGCATTGTGCCGAGCGTGCTAAACGAATTCCTCTTCACTGATCGCGTGAGCATAAACCCAAATCAGTTCCCGGCATTCCTCGGCGGCGATTCTCAAGTTCTGTTCAACGTGGAATATCGCATCCCGATCATCGGGCCGCTCCAATTCGCGCCCTTCTTTGATATAGGCTCGGTCTTCAACCTGATCAAACTCGAAGACCAGTCTCAGCGCTCGGAGTTCATCAACAACTTCCCGAACGCGCCCCTTGCGACATTGACGCTCAACCCGCGTGGGCAGCGGGCTACGCAGCGCGAGATAAATAATGCGACTACGCCTGAGACTCCGCCGGGGTCGCTGCCGCCGGGATTCAAGAACGTGTTGATTTTCAGCGAGCAGCAAACGTCGCAACGCGCTCTGATTTCGCAGGCAAAGACCGGCATACTCGATAACTATCGCATGAGTCTGGGCGGCGAATTCAGGATACAGGTTCCTGTAATCAATGTGCCATTCCGTTTGATATTCGCATTGAACCCGAATGCGAGGACCGACAATCCGTTCTTCTTTGAAGAGAAGAAAGCGATTCGTTTCTCGGTCGGCAGAACGTTCTAAAACAGCGCGAGCGACCAGTGACGGGCATTTTCAACTTGTCACTGGTCACTGGTCGCTCGACGCTGTTATAATTGCTTTTTCTCAGGTACCGACTGACGCTCGCCGTTAGTCAGATTCAATTTAAAAACGACAGGAGCAGTTATGTTGAAGAGCAAGTTTGCTGCGTTTGCAGCAGTGATCCTGGCAGCGGCGGCATCCTCGGTTGCGGCGCAGCAAGCCACTCAGGCCGGTGTCGGCGGCGCAATTCCCGACGGAAAGATTGCCGTAATCAATACGCAGGTATTTCCGGGCGCAATCAATGAATTGAAAGTCAAATACGAGCAAGTCAATAACCAGTTCAAAACCCGCCTTCAAGGGCTTCAGACCCTGTCCGAACAGATGAAGCAGATGGAGAGCGATCTCAGGACTAAACAGAACGTGCTCGCCGCGGACAAATATCAGGAGTTGCAGGCCACCTACGAAGATACGAAGAGAAGAGGCACACGCGAGCAGGAGGATTTGAATAACGATGTAGATCGCGCGCTCGACGCCGCCACCAAACCGATACGCGATAAGCTCTATCAGTTTCTTCAGACTTACTCGGCGCAGCGCGGCGTCGTGCTTGTGATCAATCTGGCGGGCGCTGCTCAGTCGGGGACGTTGGCATTCTGGAATCCCGGTGTTGATATCACAGAGGATTTCGTCAATGAATACAACAAGGCCAACCCTGTCGCGGGCGCTCCTGCTGCGGCTCCGGCACAGCCTAAACCCGCACCCGTCAAGCCTGCGGGCAAACCCTGATAACGTGACGAAAGGAGAAAGATTATGAAGAAGTTGATCTTAACTATAGTCGCGTTGCTCAGCCTCTCGACCGCTGCCATTGCTCAACAGCCTGCCGCAGGAGTAGCACCGAAGCCTGCCGCTCCTGCCCTGCTTCCAAAGGGCAAGATAGCTGTCATCAACACGGCTGCATTTCAACAACAGGTCTTGGAGTTCAAAGCGAAACTCGAAGTTCTTAACAAACAGTTCGAGCCGCGCGTGAAGGAAGTTCAGGGTCTCAGCGACCGCATTCAGGCGCTTGAGAACACGATAAAAACACAGAGCGGCGCGCTGTCGGCTACAAAAGTAGCAGAGATGACCGAACAGCTCGAATCCATGAAACGGGAGTATCAGCGCAAAGGCGAAGACTTGCAGGCCGATGCGAACCGGGCCAAGGATAGAGCGTTCGAGCCGATAAGCGGCAAGCTCGGTAAATTCGCCGAAGATTACACGACAAAGCGCGGAATCGTTTTACTGGTGGATCTGGCCAACGCGTCGCAGGCCGGTGCAATCGTGTGGTTCGATACGCGGACGGACGTAACACAGGATTTCATTAACGAATACAACAAGGCAAATCCTGTCCCGACTTCTGCGCCCGCTGCGCCTGCCAAGCCCTGACAATAAGCAAAAAATAAAAAAGGCAGGAGCGGAAAGTGTTCTTTCCGCTCCTGCCTTTTTTATTTTCAGCCTACTCAGAGATCATCCCGTATTTTTCTTCGTCTTTGGCTCTGAGCAGGTCGAGTATGAGCGCTGTGTTAGTGGTCGTTTGAATTGTTCGCTCGTAAGTGAGACTGTTTTTCTCAAATTCAAACGTGCCGTCAACAGCGCCCGATAGATGACTGAGCGCCCTGCGGCCCGAATCCTGGCCCGATTTGGCTCCCATTATCACCCCTTCTTCAAAAAAGATTTCGCCGTTGGCCGCCGATGACGAAACCAGCAGTACGCCGCCCAACCGGCTGTTTTCGATAATTTGAATGATGTCGAAAAGACTGATCTCCATCAGGTTGCCGGAGAGGATTTTCTGCGAGCGCGGTTGCACCACGGTCTCTGTTCGATGCACATCCTTCAATTGCCCTGTGACTGAAACTCTCGGATCAAGTCGTTTGGCTTCAAGCAATCTTTCGTTCGCGCGTTCAAGATCGCCCGCAGAGATGTGCAGGCTGGCGAGCGCGAGACAATGCTGCGCGGCCTGATCGCGTTTGCCTGCGTCGATCAATATCTCGCGCAGTTTCTCCCGCAGCCCGATGTGGCGAGGCGCGCTGTCAATTGCGCGCTCAAGGGTTTCGATGGCGCGGTTGACCATTCGATACTTGATAAGCAGTTCCGCGTCTATTATTGCGCTTTCCGGATCAAATTCGTTCGGCGTGTTTCTTGTCATCTTCTCTTCGCTCTTTGCGATTTGTGGCGTCAGATCAGTTTAGCACAAACATCAGTCAATGGTCAGTAACAAGCTACTGGCCGCCGATGACAGACAACCTGTACTTATCGGCTAAAGAGATGAGTTCGTCTCTGTCAAAAAGCAAAGTCTTGTTCGAGGTGACGTGAATCGCGGTTGCCCCTGCCCGTTTGATCGTCTCGATAGTCGGCACGCCTATCACAGGCACATCGAATCGCAGGTCCTGATCGGGTTTGGCGACCTTGATGACGACAAACGGGCGGTGAAGCGTTATTTCGCCCGCTCGCGTAATCACTGCGTCCGTCCCTTCCATTGCTTCTATGGCTACGACTGCGCGATCTTTGACCGCGATAGTCTGACCGAGGTCGAGCCGGGCAATCTCGCGCGCGACATTCAATCCGTACTCGATATCCGCGCGCTCTTCTTTCGTCGGAGCGCGGCGCGTCAACACGCCTTCGCCTGCAAGCAGCGGTTGAAGGAAAGTCGTCGAATCGACCAGCGTAATGCCTTCGCGCGCGAGTTCAGACGCGACAGCGCCGATCAGGCTGTCAGTATTTTTCGTCGTCAACCGGGCAAGCATCCGCACCATTCTGAGGTCGGGCAGCGCGTTGAGCCGGAATATCTGATGATGTTTGACCTGGCCCGCCATAATCGCGTGCGTCACCTGTTCGCGTTTAAAAAAACGGATGAGTCCGCCAAGATGGCCTACGCCTATCCATTCGACTCGCGCTGACTGCTGCTCTATTTCCGGCGCGGTCTCTTCTTTGATGGCAGCAACCACCATCTCGACCCCTTGCGCGCGCGCGCCTTCGAGCACGAGAAACGGAAATCGCCCATTGCCCGCTATCAATCCGTACTTCATATCAGGTGCTTTAATACTCAATCCATTCACCCGCCTGCATCTCTTTAGCCTTGCGGTAGAGATATTCTGCCGATGCGAGGTCTTCAACGGCCAGGCCGAGTGATTTGAACAGCGTGATCTCATCCGCCGAACCTCGGCCCGGCTTCTGGTTGAGTAAAACTTCGCCAATCTCCGCGCGAATGTGATCAGGCCCGATGGCTCCTTCGCCGAGCGCGAGCAGGTAATCGCCTGCTTCGTTTATTGTCGATTCGCGACGATCTACGAACAGGCTCGAAGCCTTCATCAGCGCGCTATCCATTTCGCGCGCGGTCGGGATGCTCGAACCGACCGCGTTTATGTGCGCGCCCTGCGCTATCCATTCGCGCTTCACGACTGGCTCGTTTGCAGTCGTAGCCAGCACCACAATATCTGCTCCGGTAACCGCCTGCTCGGCGGTTTCGACAGGCTCTATCGGAAACCCGTAGCGAGGTCTCATCTCTTCGGCAAACCTCACGGCGTTTTCAAAGCTGCGACTGGCCACGCTCGCGCGCGCGATTTGCCGCACGCATGCCATTGCTTCGATGTGCGTTCGCGCCTGCACGCCTGAACCGATGATGGCAAGCTGTGAGGCATCCGCGCGAGCCAGAACCTGCGTTGCAACTGCCGAGACGGCGGCTGTGCGAATGGCTGTGATGGCCGACGCATTCATCAAGGCAAGCAGTTCGCCTGTCTCTCCGCTCAGCAGCATCACACTCCCCTGATGCGCGTCTAAACCCATTTTAGGGTTTTCGGGAAATATACAGACAATCTTCACGCCATAAGCCGGTTGCCCGCCTGCCCTGTGAGACGGCATAAGCCCCATCGCTCCGATTGCATCGGGCGGGCGTACAACCATGCGCAGAGGTTGGAAGACTTCCGCGCGAGCCAGCGACACAAGCGCGTCGCTCATCACAGGAATGCACTCTCGAACCGGAAGCAGGTGCTCGACTTCTGAATAATTCAGTATCAGAATCTTCATCTATTTGGTTACTCCGCGCTCTGACTTTTCGATGAACTCGATCAGATAATCTATCTCTGGCCAGCCTGCGAGTTCCTGCTTAATTCGTTCGACCGCCTGCGTCGTGTTGAGCTTTGAGGCAATCAACAAACGAAAAGCGTGCGTGATACGGCGAATCTCTTCCGACGAAAATCCGCGACGACGAAGCCCTATCGTGTTCTGCCCGTAACATCGCGCGTGATTGCCGACCGTGCGGGCAAAGGGAAGCGCGTCTTTTACAACGACTGATGATGCGCCGATGAATGCGTGACGGCCCACGCGACAGAATTGATGCACGCCCGAATAAGCGCCCACCGTCACGTAGTCTTCGACACAGACGTGTCCCGCGAGCGACGATGCGTAAGAGAAGATCACATGACTGCCGATACGGCAATCGTGCGCGACGTGAGCCTGAGCCATAAAAAGATTGTCAGACCCGATTTCGGTCACGTTGCCGCCGCCTTCCGTTCCGCGATGAATCGTCGTGAACTCGCGAAAGGTGTTGCGCTCGCCCGCGCGCAGCCAGCTTCGCTCGCCTTCATATTTCAGATCGTGCGGGACCTGTCCGGCGGATACGAACGGAAAGAAGATAGTGCCGCTGCCGAACTCCGAAGGGCCTTCGATAACGCAGTGGCTTTCAACGCGAACGTCGTCGTGCAGGATGACATCATCGCCGATTACAGTGTAAGGGCCGATATAGACGTTGCGACCGAGTTCTGCCTTCGGGCTGATGATGGCTGTCGGGTGAATAGACACTTGAGTGGCGCTCCTGTTGATTACGTCTCGACCGGCTTGAACGCGGCGTGATTGATCTGGTCGCTGCGCTCGACGACGCTGCGATCAACCAGCGACGATGCGATTTCGGCCTCTGCTACCAGTTGCCCGTCAACGTAAGCCTCGCCGCGCAGGCGTATGTATCGCGGGCGCAATCGAAGCACAGTCAATTCAAGCCGCAGTTGATCGCCCGGCACGACCGGTTTGCGAAACCTTGCGCGGTCAATACCTGTGAAGAATACAAGCTTGGTATCCCGATCAGGCAGGCTTGCAAGCATCAAAACGCCCGCCGTCTGCGCCATTGCTTCGATGATCAGAACGCCGGGCATGACGGGCGCGCCCGGAAAATGGCCCTCGAAGAAAGGCTCGTTGAGCGTGACGTTTTTTATTCCGACGACTCGTTTGTGCGGCTCGTATTCGATGATTCTGTCAACGAGAAGAAACGGGTAGCGGTGTGGCAAAATCGCCTGGATTTGCGTTATGTCCAGTAGTATCTCCATAACCTCCTTACCAAATCGTCTGAATGCCCGCCGCTTGAATTTTCCGGTCACGCGTAACAAGCGGCAGGTTCAGATGCAGAGCCATTGCTGCGATTATACGGTCGGGCATGTCAGGAACTGAATTTCTTGATATACGCTTCACGGCCAACGCTATGTCAAAGTCGATATGGAAAATCATGAGGGCAGAATCAGCATCCTGAAGCGCTTTGACAAGGCGTTGTAAAACAGAAGGCAGTAGTCTTCCTTTTTCCACAAGGTAGCACATTTCTACAATTGAGATTGCAGATATATAAATGGGTTCACCGGCAAGCGCCGTTTGTTCAAATAAAGCGCGAGCATTTGATGATAATTTTTGAGGCTCGACGATATACCACACTGCGGCATGCGTGTCTGATACAACTGCACTCATCAAATGTCCTCTCTTGGGAAGTTCCCCCACATCTCTTTTCGTGCTTCATCTATGTCTTCTTCGGAAATATGAATTCCTAAATCCGAGCAGAGCCCCATCAAGCTGCGGCGGGGTTGCTTTGACAAAGACTTGTGTTCAAGAAATTCTATGAAGTCGAGAACCTCCTGCTGCTTTTCGGGAGGCAACGCCCGCAGCTTTTCGAGCACTGTCTGCTCTATTTGCTCAACGCTCATGACTTACTCCTTTTCAGCATCAAGTCTCGAATCTCGAATTATCCTTTCCAGCTCTTTTACGCGCTCGGCCAGTTCCGGCAGCCTTGAGTATAGCACCTGCGAGCGACGCCAGGCATTGTAGTCTTGAATCGGCGTGCCTGCTACGACAGCGCCCGCCCGAACGTTTTTCGTAACTCCCGCCTGCCCTGTGACCGTAACCCCGTCGCCTATGGTTACGTGCTGATTCGTGCCGACCTGACCTGCGATCACGCAGCGCTTTCCTGTGCGCGTGCCGCCCGAAAATCCGGCGAGCGCGGCAATCACAGTATCTTCGCCTATGTCGCAGTTATGGCCGAGTTGAATCAGATTATCAAGCTTCACGCCGCGCCTTAAGACAGTGTCGCCGAAACCGCCTCGATCAATCGCGCAGTTCGCTCCTATCTCGCAATCGTCTTCGATACGCACGCGGCCCAGTTGCAAAAGCCTTACCTGACGCCCCTCTTCATCAGGCACGAACCCGAAGCCGTCCGCGCCGATCACGGTCCCCGCGTGAACGATCACACGATTGCCGATTACGGTGTTCGAGTAGATGGAAACGTTCGCATAAATCACAGTGTCGTCGCCTATCTGACAATCATCGCCGATGACGACTCCCGGATGCAGTGTTACGCGATGGCCGATGGTCGAGTTGCGGCCAACGGTGACGCGCGGGTGGATTGAAAGGTCTTCGCCCAGCCGTGTCCCTTCATCAGCTACAAAATCCCTGCTCACGCCTGACGGCTGATACAGGGTGGCGTGAAGCGCTCGGATTGCACGCGCGAATGCGAGTTTGGGATTTGCCGAGACGAGCAGATTGCGATTCGAGTTTTCAATAGCTGACCGGACGATGATTGCAGTTGCGGCTGATTCGTTCACGCGCGCGCGGTATCGGGCATCTGCGGCGAATGTCACGTCGCCTTCTTCGGCATTTGGAAACGCCTGTGCCCGCCGAATGATTGCCTGCGGGTCGCCTATCAATTCTGCTTGTATGATTTCAGCCAGTTGGCCTAAAGTATGCATCTTCGGTTCACCATCATCGACGAGCTTTACCGCGCGACTCGAAGTTTGAAAGTTTCCCATAACCTATGAACGCGCGCAAGCAGAGCGAAACCGCGTCGATGTGAAAGCTTGACGGGGTAAAAATGCGTGTGTTAGCTTGCCAGTTCCTGCTAGTCTAGCTAATCTCGATATTGAACCATTTTTGAAAAGGAACCTCGATGCTCAAGCGCACTCCGCTTTACAATTCGCACGTTTCACTCGGCGCACGAATGGTTGACTTCGCAGGATGGGAGATGCCTGTCCAGTACACAGGCCCTATTCCGGAGCATATGGCCGTGCGTCAGGCGGCAGGACTTTTCGACGTTTCGCACATGGGCGAAATCGAAATCACAGGCCCGGATGCGCTCGCTCTGGTTCAGATGGTGACTACAAACGACGCGTCGAAACTGGATGATAATCAGGTTCAGTATTCGACTTTGACGAATGAAACCGGCGGAATCATTGACGACCTGCTGGTCTATCGCATCAACTCTGAATATTTCCTGCTCGTCGTCAATGCTTCGGGCATAGATACGGACTACGCGTGGATCAAAAGTCATGCCGCGACATTCAACGTCGGCTTGTCGGATACGAGCGCAGCCTACGCGCTGATTGCGCTTCAAGGCCCGCGAAGCGAACGCATCCTTCAGGACATGTCAGATCATATGCTCGACCGCATACCTTATTACTGGTCGCAGCGCATAGGCGTTGACGGCATAGAGTGTCTGGTGTCGCGCACAGGGTACACGGGCGAAGACGGGTTCGAGATTTTATGCGATGAAAGCCATGCGCTCCATCTCTGGAACAGGCTGCTCGTCACGGGCCATGAGCGAGGGCTTATCCCGTGCGGGCTTGCTGCGCGCAACACGCTCAGGCTCGAATCCGCATTCCGTTTATACGGCAACGATATGGATCAGACCACCACGCCGCTTGAAGCGGGGCTGGGGTGGGTGTTGAAACTGGCGAAGGGTAATTTCATCGGGCGTGATGCGCTTGTCAGGCAAAAGGCCGAAGGTTTGAAACGCAAGCTTGTCGGCTTTGAAGTGCTCGACAAAGCGCCTGCGCGCGACGGCTATCCGGTCGTTATAAACGGCCAGCCGGTGGGCAGCGTAGCATCGGGCAGCCCTGCGCCATATATCAAGAAAAATATCGGTACGGTTTATCTGCCAATCGAGCATACGACGGTGGGCACAGAGTTTTTCATTGTCGTGCGAGGGCGCAATGTTCCTGCGCGCATAGTTGAAATGCCTTTTTACAAACGAGAGAAGTCGTAGAGGCGCGCCGTAGCTTCCGAAGCGGCTCCTCAGGATTCAGGACGCGAAACTTTTTTGACGGAGAAAAAAGATGGCAAACACCCCAGAAGATCTCAGCTACACCAAGGACCACGAGTGGGTCCGCGTTCAGGGAGACGTGGCGACCGTGGGCATCACCGACCACGCGCAAAAACAACTTGGCGATGTCGTCTACGTTGAACTGCCAAAGGCAGGCGATAAGTTTGAATCGAGCGAGCCGTTCGGCTCCGTCGAAAGCGTCAAGGCCGTAAGCGAGATCTATATGCCTTTGAGCGGCTCGGTGGTCGAAGTCAACGACAGCCTCAACGACGAGCCTGAGCGTGTCAACACGGACCCTTACGGCGACGGATGGATGATCCGCATGAAAATGGACAACCCATCGCAGGCTGACGGCCTCCTCAGTTCCATCGAATACGAGGACTACATCAAGGAAGAAGCGTCGGAGTAATTACTGATGAGGTATATCCCAAACTCGCCCGACGAGCGTCGCTCGATGCTCGCTTCGATTGGCTGCGAGAGAATCGAAGAACTCTTCGAACAGATTCCCGAAAATTTAAGACTGAACGAGCCAATAGGCATAGGCAAAGCTATGAGCGAGCCTGATCTGCTGGCCTACTTCCGCGATCTGGCCGCGAAGAACGCAATAGATTATCAATCGTTTCTCGGCGCGGGCGCTTATTCGCACTTTATACCGGTCATCATCGATTCGCTGATTTCGCGCGCAGAGTTCTTTACGGCTTACACGCCTTATCAGCCTGAGCAGAGTCAGGGGACGCTGCAATACATCTTTGAGTTTCAAACGATGATTTGTCAGTTGACCGGCATGGACGTGGCGAATGCTTCGCTTTACGACGGCTCGACCGCCGTTGCCGAAGCCGTGCTGATGGCCAATCGCGTCACCCGTCGTGACAGGTTCATAATCGCGGACACGATTCATCCGCAGTATCGCGAAGTGACTTCCACCTACACAAAACAACTCGGTCTGGATGTCGAATACGCCGCGCATACGGAAGCGGGCACACTCGATTTGAACTCGCTCAGGATTGATAAAGATACGGCTGGGGTAGTCATTCAATCGCCGAACTTTTTCGGCTGCATCGAAGATATAAAAGCGATTGCAGAAGCGGCGCACTCGGCGGGCGCATTGTTGATCGTGGCAATCAGCGAACCTATGAGCCTCGGCGTATTGAAGTCGCCCGGCGCTTGCGGAGCTGACATAGTCGTGGGCGAGGCTCAATCATTCGGCATCCCGCTCAGTTACGGCGGGCCTTACTGCGGTATGTTTGCGACCAACGAAAAATATATGCGTCAGATGCCGGGCCGCCTCGTGGGCGAAGCCGCAGACCACGACGGGCGGCGCGGATACGTGCTGACGCTTTCGACGCGCGAGCAACACATTCGCCGCGAGAAGGCCACCTCCAACATCTGCACCAATCAGGGGTTGTTCGCCCTGATGGCTACGATTTATCTGGCGACGCTGGGCAAGCGGGGCGTTCAGGAAGTCGCGCGCCAGAACCTGCAAAAGGCACATTACGCCGCGTCCGAGATAGCGAAACTCGACGGCTTCGAGTTGAGATTCACCGCTCCCTTCTTTAACGAATTCGTCGTGCGCGCGCCGCGCCCGGCGACCGAGATGACGCGGGCATTGCTCGACCGGAAGATTGTCGGCGGAGTCGCGCTCGAATGCTACTACCCCGATCTCAAAGATTCGCTGCTGGTTTGCGTGACAGAGACTGCGCGCAAAGAGGCGATAGACAATCTGGTTACAGCACTATCTCAAATTTGAGAGTTGAAATCCGAAATTCAAATGGGAAACAGCAGAATAAAAAAAGCAACAACGCACATCGTTCAAAACGAAGGGCTACTGTTTGAAGAGTCGCGCGCGGGCCGCATCGGGTATTCGATTCCCGATCTCGATGTGCCCGCAAGCGACGAGAGCGAATTGATAGCGGCGGACCTGCTCAGAGACGACGACCTCGAAGGCATGCCGGAGCTATCGGAAGTTGACGTGATTCGACACTTCACGCGGCTTTCGACCTGGAACTACTGCATAGATCACGGCCTGTACCCGCTCGGCTCCTGCACGATGAAGTACAACCCGCGCATCAACGAGCGTGTCGCGCGCATAGAAGGCTTTGCAAATCTTCACCCGCTCACCCCCGCGCCGCTTGCCGAGGGCGCGCTCGAAGTCATCTATCGCCTCGAAGAGTGTCTCAAAGCTATCACAGGGCTTTCCGCCGTCACTACTCAACCGGCGGCAGGCGCGCAGGGCGAGATGACCGGGATAATGATGATTCGCGCGAAGCTCGAAGAGCGCGGCAACCCGCGAAAGAAAGTCCTGATACCGGACTCTGCGCACGGAACCAACCCCGCGTCGGCGGTCATCTGCGGATACACGGTCGAGACAGTTCCATCAAACGCAGAGGGCGGCACAGACCTTGAAGCATTGCGGCGCGCGATGAACGAAGACGTGGCGGCGCTGATGCTCACCAACCCCAACACGCTCGGCAAATTCGAGCAGAATATCGAAGAGGTATGTCGCATAGTTCACGAAGGCGGCGGCTTTGTCTACATGGACGGCGCGAACATGAACGCGCTGGTCGGCGTGGGCAAACCTGCCGCGTTCGGCATCGATGTGATGCATTTGAATCTGCACAAGACGTTTTCGACTCCGCACGGCGGAGGCGGGCCGGGCGCGGGGCCTGTCGCAGTGACGGCAGAGCTTGAACCTTATCTACCCTTCCCTCGCGTGCAGAAGACCGAAGAGGGAAAGCTCACGCTCGATTTCAACCGCCCGAAATCGGTTGGTCGGGTGCGCGCTTTTCTGGGCAACTATGGCGTGCTGGTTCGCGCCCTGAGTTATATACTTACGCACGGCGACACGGGATTGCGCGAAGCGACCGAGACAGCCGTGTTGAATGCCAACTACATCGCGCATCATTTGAAAGACACATACGAAATTCCTTACCCTGGCCGAGTCATGCACGAGGTCATATTCTCCGACAAACAGCAGCTTAAGTACGGCGTTCGCAACGCGGATATTTCCAAGCGGCTGATTGATTACGGCTTTTACCCTCCGACAATGTCTTTCCCGCTTATAGTTCCCGGCGCGCTTATGGTCGAGCCGACAGAGACCGAAGGGCGCGAGGAGCTTGACCTGTTCATCGATGCGATGAAATCGATCAACGATGAAGCGGCTGAAGATCCGGAAATACTCAAACACGCCCCGCATACGACAAAAGTAGGCCGACTTGATGAAGTTGCAGCCGCGCGCAAGCCTGTCTTGCGCTGGCGGCCCAAAAACAGCGGAGACAGGGATCAGGCCAAAAGCACATCTTCGTCAACGGCATAGCACTGTTGCAGAAGCTATAATCCATCTTGTAAACTCGTAGGTTTCAAGTTAGTGGTCGCTTTGAAACAAAGAAGCTTTGTGTTTTTATCACAATATTAAGAGAGGTAGAAAAATGACTAGAGAAAGCATAGAAGAATTGAGAGCCAGATTATTACGTGACCCGGAAGTTCAATCGATGATCAGAATGCGCGCTTATGAGATTTACCGTATTCGCGGCCAGGAGCCGGGCCGTCAGGCTGAAGATTGGTTTCAAGCTCAGGGAGAAGTGCTGAAATTTTTGATCGAAGAAGAATCGCGGCAGGCAGGGGAAGATCCGCAACCAGATCCTCAGTTGACAGCCGTGCTTACGGACGGGCCTGAGTCCATTGAGGAGCCTTCCCGACCGGTCGAACACACTGCTGCAAACATTGAATCCGAATCATCGCTTGGCGTGTGGTCTGCTACCGAGCCTGAAAGCGCGAAGCTCGCGCCTCCCATCGGCAAAGCGACCGAGTTTCAAATAGACGGGCCAAAGCAATCCAGCGCGCGAAAGAAAACCGAAGGCGGCACTGCGAAGAAGACTACACGCCGCGCATCGGCAAAGAAGGATGCCGATTCACCCAAACCCAAGAGGACTCGCAAAAAAGCATCGGAGCCAAAACCAGCCGGAAACGAATAACCGTTGCAATTCAATATGTACTTGTGACAAAAGCAATTGCATTTGCGGTAAACTGAACTCAGTTCGCCACAAACTGAACTCAGTTTATGGCGAACTGAGTTCAGTTCGTCACAATGTAAACTCAGTTCGTGGCAAACTGAGTTCAGTTCGTCACAAACTGAGTTTACATTGTCGTCAGGTGAATTCACATTGCGACAAACTGAGTTTACATTGTCATCAGGCAAACTCAGTTTGTGACGAACTGAGTTTACATTGTCATCAGGTAAACTCAGATTGTCGCAATGTAAGTTGCTTTCAGGCTGATTCAGGCTGGCCTCAAGGGAGTTAAATCACAGAAATAGTGAGATTTAGCCGGTTTTCACGTCTTTATGAGCGCGGGCGCTTCGATTCAAGCCTTCTCTTCCGGTGATTGCTTAAGGCTGCCGATCAAGGCTAATACGGCTATCGCAAGCCCTACGCCTTTTATCACCGCCACCCAGACGGACGGAATAGGAGCCGGGTCATCTTCGTGTAGTCGAGTCAACTGCATGAAGAAACTCGAATAGCCCATGCCGCATACGAATCCCCATGCCGAGGCTAAGAATCGTCGGCCAGTCTTTGCGTCCTTACCGGTTCGATAAGCGCCATACAGCAAAAAAGCGCCCAGTATGTAGTCATCCAGCCATGCCGGTAAATACTGCAACTGTCCCAGTTGATGCCA
Organism: Blastocatellia bacterium; assembly: GCA_963804815.1. Taxonomy (GTDB): domain Bacteria; phylum Acidobacteriota; class Blastocatellia; order UBA7656; family UBA7656; genus DATEKX01. Next base: position 3,129,353 of record CAWDRU010000002.1, read on the forward strand.
GCGCCGAATAGTTTCAGCCAGCGGAGTCAGAATGCCTAAAACTATAGCTGCGCGGCGGCTGAACTTTAACGTCATGGGAGTTTGTTCCTGCGGCCCTAACTTTTCGGCGCGTAGTAACTGTCGCGCGTGCGCGCGTTGTAGCCTGAACGTGTGAGAAAGACTTTCACGTGGCGCAATCGACCGTCGCGCTGCTCGTTTTTCGAGACGTAGGTCAGGATGTACTGATTCTTCAGTTCGTGAGCTACCTGTCCATAGACATCTTTCAACTCATCCTCTTTGAGCGGTGAATATATTCTGCCCCCCGTGCGCGTCGAAAGATCTGTCATAAGCCGTTCAGCCGCAACGAATCTCGCAATGTAGAAATCAGCCTGCGAGCCTGTTCCGAAAACGCGACCCACTTTGCCGCCGCTCTGGCGCTTTATCTCTTCGATGAAAGCGCGCGCTTTGCTGATTACATAGACGACTGCGCCTGTTTTTATGATGGCATCGAGCGATTGATTGTATGTGATTTTGCTCGAAGTGTCGTCGCCGTCCGTTAGCATGATGATCGCTTTGCGACCGCCGACTTTCGACAGTTGATCTTCTGCCGTCGCGTAAAGCGCATCGTAAAGCGAGGTGCTGCCATACTGGTTATGTCCTTCCTTAGTCATAACCATGCCCGGCTTGAAGCGCCACGACAGGGCGTGGCGAACTTCGTCGGCTTTGTCAGTCCAGTCCTGAATCAACTCCACATTGGTATGAAATTCCACTACAGAGACTTTATCTTCCGGCCCAAGCTGGGTTATGAATCGCATTGCCGCATCGCGCAGCGCGGCTATCTCGCCTGCAACCGAACCCGATGCATCGAGCATCAGGACTACGTTTACAGGCACGCTGCTTATCAGAAAACTGGCGATGTCCTGTCGCTGCCCGTCTTCGGCAATGATGAAATCGTTTTTGCTCAGGTCTGTCGCTTGTCGCCCGTAAGGGTCTATGACTGTGACGTTGAGCAGCACCTCGTCTGCGCGAAGTCGAATCGAGTCATCCTGATTCTGAGAACCCGGTTGCGGGCCGCTTGAAGGCAGCCTGCGCCCGCTCTGCGCTAGAGCATCCGCAGTCATGAAAAAAACGAGCGCGACAAGGCTCAAGGTCATAGATTTAAAACGTGTTGACATAAACATCTTTCCCTCAATCAAGTATAGACCAGTTGCATTTGAAAGAGCGAGGTTCCCAGAGTGAATTGATTGAAGTTGAAACATGCTGCATGGTTTCGATACTCGAATTATTTTTCTTTCAGGCTATCTTGCCGATATTCAATGGTGAGCTGTTTGCATATGTGGTCAAATGGAGTTCGATTCAAGTACAGTTCAAGGTTTTTTCAAGGTCGCCATAAATAATGATGCCACAAACGGAAGTGGGAAAAAGATAATTTTTAATCAGTAAGGCTTAAGGCAATGAAAAGAATCACCTCCCCCCGATTGACAGCCGTCATCGCGTTTCTGCTCGTCTTCCACTATTCAATCACAACATTTGCGGGAATTACATTGATACCGGGACAGGGAGTAGTATTGACGGGCGCGGATGGTCTGGTGATTACGGGCGCGGATGGCGTAGTCCTGACAGGTGCGGACGGGGTGGTTCTGACCGGAGCCGATGGCGTAGTGCTTACGGGCGCGGATGGTGTAGTTCTTACAGGGGCGGATTTTCTTACTTACATAGGTGTCGAAGGCGTAGTGCTTACGGGCGCAGACTCAGTCGGCATAAACAGCCTTGACCCCGAACTCGGTCAAATACTTGACGGGCTTCCGGATACAAGCGCAATCAATGTCTTTATAGCCTTTCACGAGATGCCTGCCGAAGCCGATTTCAATGCGCTTCGTGCGGCTGGCATACTGGGCGGCACGCGCTATCGCAATCTGCCTATCGTTCTGGTTAACGCCTTTAAGCAACAGATAGCGGCAATCTCGGCTCTCCCTTCTGTACGGTCAATCTATTCAAACAAGACGCTTGGATTTCTAAGCCACGATACGCGCGTAATAACCGGGCAGCAGAGCGTTGTCAGTGATTCGCACCTTACCCAGAGCAACAATGGAACCCCGCTTTCAGGCCGGGGCGTTACCGTGGCCGTTATCGACACGGGCATTGACGCAACGCATCCTGATCTGCGCTACGGCTCAAAGGTAGTTCAAAATGTAAGGACCGTCGATCTGCAAAGCATTCCTCTCGGCTTCAACTATCCAATAGCAATTGAAGGATTAAGCAACACCGACCTGCTGATGGGGCACGGTACGCTTGTGGCAAGTTTGATTGCAGGAACAGGCGCGGCGTCGAACGGATATTACGGCGGCATGGCTCCGGGCGCGAAACTGCTCGGCATATCGGCTGGAGATGCCAGCCTGTTTTTTGTGCTATCGGCGATGGATTACGTGCTATCGAATCGCGTCAGTCAAAACATCCGCGTGGTCAATTGCAGTTTCGGCACAAGCGGCGTATTCGACGCAAATGACCCTGTAAACATAGCGACAAAGATTATGCACGACAGCGGAATCTCTGTCGTGTTTTCCGCAGGCAATCGCGGCGACCAGCCGAATTCGCTCAATCCCTATTCAGTCGCGCCCTGGGTCATCGGCGTCGGCTCAGGCACAAAGGACAGGTCGCTGTCCTCATTTTCGTCGCGCGGCGCGGCTGGATATTCGATGTTTCATCCCACACTGATTGCGCCGGGCGAATCGATAGTCGGCGCTCGCTCACTGGGCGTCAATGTAGTCGGCACGCTCGGACTGGCAAACGTGCTGATCTCGCCTGCCAACGACCTGCAAACGATTCCGTTTTTTTATCTGTTTCGCTATACGAACAGTTCAGGAACAAGCTTTGCCGCGCCACACGTTTCGGGCACCATCGCATTGATGCTGCAAGCGAATCCTGCGCTTCAGGTTGATGATATAAAAGCCATTCTCGAAGATACTGCGACTCCGATGCTGGGGTATAAGCGTTATGAAGTCGGGGCGGGGTACCTGAACACCTATGCTGCGGTTCGCAAGGCTGAATACGCAACCTCGTTCGGAGCGTTTCGCGCCGAATTGAGCAATCCGACCATCACTTATACCAAAGACAACACATCGCAGTTCAGCGGGGCAGTCGCGCCGGGGCAAAGTTACTCGGTGACGCTCGACGTTCCTCAGGACGCCGCCTCTGCAACCGTGCAGGTGGGCTGGTTCAATCACGGGTTGATTGCCAACAATCTCAATATCACAGCCAGCGGGCCGGGGCAGTCGGTTCAATCGAAGCCTTCCGTTCAATTGGCTGGCCTGAGCTATAAAAAAACCGGCGTGACGATCAATAATCCAGCGCCGGGCCAATGGACAATAACGGTCACAAACGTAAATGCCGCGCTGCTGGGCAGTTCGCAAAATTTCACAGGCGCGATTGAACTGTTTCACGCCAATATGCCTGCCGAGGGCCTCGATCAATTGTCGCCTACTGAACAACAAGCCGTCAGACAGGCATTGATTACGGGACTGATGACTGCCGACGGCAATTTTGCAGCCGGTTCGCCTGCCACGCGGCTTGAAGTTGCTCGCGCAGTGATGCTTGGAGCAGGCGCGCGCATTCCTCAATATCTGCCTTATACGCCGACTTATGTTGATGTCCCGAACAACGCGAGCGCTCTGTTTGTCGAAAGCGTCGCGCATTCGCCGTACGGCGACTTGTTGAACACGAACGGGTGTTCGTTCAGTCCGCAGGGGCAGGCCGACCGTCTCACTGTTGCCATTGCGACGGTCAAGGCTGCGGGGATTGATCTCCGCAGCAGCTCTAATCCGGGGCTGGCCGATTGGTCAACGATTCCCAGTTGGGCGCGCAGCTACGTCAATGCTGCGGTCTCGCAGGGATTGATGAGCCCAATCGCAGGTTATTTTCGACCGTTTAATTCGATAACGCGCGCGGAGCTGGCTAAGACAGCAGTTGCGCTCCAGCAGGCTGCGCGATAAAGAGACGTTATCCGGAGGAAAGAGAGTGCGTATACGGGTGCGCTTTCCTAACAAGCTTATAGATAAACGAAAGCTGTTGCTGCCGATTATCTCTCTGCGGCGAAAACTGAGGAAAGATTCGCCGCAAGCGCCCGGTTAATTTATCAGTCAAGTGTTCGGCTTTGTGTAAAAGCCCTGAACATAGCAATAAATCGAGTCTTTATTGCTATGTTCAGGGCTTCTGATATTTTTACAGATAATGATGTTTTGTATTCATTCAAGTTTTTTTCAAGCGTTGATTGTTAGACTCCGCTTCGATGATTGGGAAGTAAAAAGTTTTAACTTGTGAGCCGTCTCATGGACGGCCACCTGAAAAGCGCGACGTTTACTGGGGAGGGACGCCGCGCTTTTTTTATTTTTGTACTCATCGCCGAATAGCATTGCTTTCAATCATCGTCTTCGGTTTTCGCATTTCTTGATGCGCCCATTCACCGCGTGATAGACTGGTTCCGATGCTCCGCTTGATTGACCGTTATTTAGTCCGTGAGGTAGTGCCTTACCTATTGCTCAGCCTGTTGTTGCTGACGGCGATAATCTTTGCGCATGAAGCGAGCCGGTTTTCAGAACTGCTCGTCGTCGCATCACGCAACGGGCTGCCGATGCAGACGCTCTGGCGAGTTATGGCTGCGCTCGTTCCGGGCATACTGGTCTTCACGTTGCCGATCTCTTTGCTGATCGGCACGCTCGTCGGTTTAGGGCGTCTATCGGGCGACAGCGAAATCGTAGCTTTAGGAGCGAGCGGCATCTCCCGGTTGCGAATGCTTGCGCCCGTGATGGTGCTGGCGTTTGTCGTGTCGGCGGCGATGTTGCAGATCACGTTCAATCTGCTTCCGCGCTCTGTGCATCAACTGACAAATCTGAAGGCCAATCAGAGCCTGATATTTCAGGGCTTGAACGCCGAAATCAAACCGCGAGTATTTGAAGAGAGCATTCCGCAAAAAGTTCTCTACATCGAAGACATTGATCGCGCGCGCAACATCTGGCACAACGTCTTTCTGGTTGACCTCGGCGACGACCCGTCGGAGATGAAGATCGTGACAGCATCCTCCGGCTCGCTCAGGCAGGGCGAACGCTCCGAGATGCCCGAACTCTACCTCGAACACGGAACCTGGCATCAGACCAGCACAAACAAAGCTTCCGCACAGGATCAACCAGACTCAAACGGCGCGCGCGCGGCAGATTCACGCGCGGCAGACTCACGCTCCGCAGATTCACGCGCGGCAGATTCGCGGGCCGATAACCCTGCGGATTCGACGCCTTCCGATAAAGATAAAAAGAAGAATCGCAATCAGGGGCCATACGCTTCGGGCAGCTTCGGCGAGATGACGCTGGGCATTGAAGTCTCGAACGAAAACAAAAACGACGCCACAGGCATAGATCAGGAACCGAGCCAGGTCGAAGAGATGCAATGGAGTCAACTGGTCAATTACACGCCGCAGGAGAAGGATCGTCTGGAATGGCGCGCAGAGATACACAAACGCGTGGCATTGCCGACAGCCTGTCTCGTCTTTGCGCTGCTCGGCGTCGGATTCGGCATCAGCAATGTGCGAACGGGCCGGTCGTTCGGATTATTGCTCGGACTGGCCTTCACGATCTGCTATTACCTGCTGGCGCTGTCAGGCCAGCACGCGGCAGTGTCGGGCAAGCTGCCTGTATGGCTTGGCGTATGGCTGGCCAACATAACGCTGGCGGCGCTCGGTGTTGTAGTTCTCCTGCTTCAGCGCCGCCCCGGTTCCGATCCCATGTCGCTGCTCAGAAATCTTCGCCATCTATGGCCTTCAAGACAGTTGCAAACGAAAGAAGAAATAATTGCCGTAGAGCGGGCGACGAACGAGCAACCGAACGCGAAACCGAATAACCGGCCATTGGTTACTGCTCGTCGCCGCGTCTCTGTTTCCCGAATACCTCAATTGCTCGATAAGCTCGTGCTGGCAGACCTTGCGCGATTCTTCTTTTACATACTCGCGGGATTTTCCGCGCTGTTTATAATCATCACGCTATTTCAATTGCTCGATTATATAACGCGCAATCGCATTGACTGGTCTGTGGTGATTAATTACCTCGTATTTCTGCTGCCGATGATAATCAATTATGTGACACCGCTTGCTGCGCTGGTTGCGGTAATGATCACATTCGGGCTGCTTCAAAAGACGAGCCAGGTTGTTGCGCTCAAAGCGTCTGGGCAATCCATATACAGGCTTGCAGCGCCTGCGTTGCTTGCATCCATTGTTTTGTCGGGCGTGGTCTTTTTCAATCAGGACTACATTCTTCCCTTCACCAACAGGCGACAGAACAATCTCCGTTATCTGATTCGCAAAGGGCAGGAGCCTCCGCAGACATTTTATCAAACCACCAACCAGTGGTTATTCGGCATCGAGTCGCGAATATTCAATTACTCTTATTTCGATCCCTCGAATAACAACTTCGCCCGATTAAACATACTCGATCTCTCGAAAGACCCTTTTGAAATCAAGCGGCGGATATTTGCGCGACGGGCATCGTGGGACAATGTTGAACAGCAATGGGTGCTGGAAAATGGATGGGAGCGCAAATTTGAAGGCGAGCGCCTGATTGGCTTCGAGGCTTTCAAAGAGCGGCGCATCTCGCTTGCCGAACGGCCAGAATACTTCAAGAAAGATTCGCGGGGCGCGACTTCGATGACGCTTACGGAACTGCGCCGCAAGATTGCGGACCTGCAACAGTCGGGCTTCGACGTGCTCGACCTCCGCATAGCTCTGCAAAACAAGATAGCGTTTCCGCTGGCCTGTCTGGTTATGGTGATAGTCGCGCTCCCCTTCTCTTTTTCCGTCGGCAAGCGCGGCGCGCTCTATGGTGTGGCTATCGGAATGGCGATAGGGCTTCTGTACTGGGGGCTGCTCTCGCTGTTCGAGCAGATGGGGCGGTACGAGATGCTGCCACCGATGCTGGCAGCCTGGGGGCCGAACCTGTTGTTTGGCGCGGGCGGCCTGTACCTGTTGCTGACCTCCCGAACGTAAATAAGGGCAGGACCGAAGCCCTGCCCTTACAATCCACCGGAATTAATCCATCTGAACTAAGCCGCCTGAATTAACGCCCTCGCCCGAATTGGAACGTCAACACGGGTCTGCCGCTCGGAACAGAGCCGGGGACGAGCTTTCGCAGGTTCTCAGGCTTGGCGCGCGAGTCGAGCAGGCCATTGCGCACGAAAGCCACGAGCTGTCTTATCTCCTGCTCATTGAGGACGATTGGCGTCGCAAGAATCGGGTCCAGGTGCGCAAGCACAGGCTGGATTGGCCCGGTCGGCCCTCTAAGGTCTGCGTCCAGATTTTGCGAGGCTGGCGTATAGTTGAGCGCAGAAGTGAATACATCAAGGTGATGGCGCACGGCATCTTCCAGATCAGTAAAAGCCCCGTTGTGGAAGAATGTCGGCTGCATGGCAACGTTTCGGATGGGTGAGGTGCGGAACTTATAACGGTCAGCGGGATCGCCCGTGATCTGTTCCAGCCCGAAATCTTCGTTCGCTCCCGGTCCATCAAATACGCTGTTGGTAACGGCTGGCGCGGGCTGCGGTATGCCGATCACGTGATCTTTAAAATCGCTGAACATCTCGTTAGACGTACCTGATACAGAATGACATTCGACGCATCGCCCTTTGCCAAAAAACACTAATGCTCCGCTCTTTTCATCGCTCGACAGGGCGTTCTTATCGCCACGCGCAAATTTATCAATCGGCGCATCGGCAAAGGTCAGCGTAAACTCGAACTCGGCAATCGCCTTCCCGAACATCTCGAACGTTATAGGCGCTCCTTCTTTCACTTCTCGAAACACCTGTCCGAATAATTTCCGATAGTTCTGGACACCGTTCAACCGGCGCAGGACTTCATCCCGGATGTCGAAATTGTCTCCGGGAAAATCGAAGCCCGCGACCTCGTTCCGCTCTGTGGGCGGAATGAACGCCTGCGCGGTGAGCAGGTGCGGAAGGTCTGAAAGCAGCAGCCCTTCGGGGGCAGGAAACTGGAACCCTTCGCTGTTGTCGAACGGATCGTCTGAAAGCGAACGGAAGCGCGAATTCCACATCAGATTAGGAAAAAATGCGGTATTGATTGCCATCGGTGTGCGGCGCTGATTGCGCGGCCCCGTTCGGTCAGGCCCGACAATGCCGTTGTTTTCTATTCCGATGGCGATTGATTGCGTATCGCCGAATCCGTTCGTAGGTGAGTGACATCCCGCGCAGGTGTTATCGTCATTCAAACCCGTTATGGTATCGAACCAGAGCAACCGGCCAATGTCTGCAAGCTTTTTATCTATGCGATGGCCCAGCCTGCGTTCCAGTGTTGATTCTATATTGCCTGTAAACCCCAACTGCCGAAGCCTCACAGTCAGGTTCTGATCTCCCGGATCTCCCCCGTGGCCCGGCCCGGAAGCAGAGGTATCTTTATCGTGAGCCGCGCTTTGCGGAGCAAATACGAACGTGCCGAATGCAGCCATCATTAACACGATAATCGCAAGCTTGGTTGATCGAGTCTTCATGTCAATGCTCCTTTATCCCCTTGAAGGCACATCTAAAGTGATGTGGAAATACGAGTCGTTTTACTCGACGAGTGAGACATCGAGCAGATTTCATGCAAGTCTTGCCGCAGAGCTTCGACTTCGGCTTACAAATTATTCAGATTGCGTCCGGCGCTTCTTCTTATTTGAGAAACGGTATTGGCATCTTTTTCAGCGTGATGAAAAGAACGTTTGAGCTGTGCTTTTCTGTTTCATCCCACTTAGCAGGTTGCAGGTAAAAGTCATCCCTAAACCCTTGCTCATTCATAAGAGATGTCACGGGGAGAAAAAATACATTTCGAGAAACATTTAATATCGGGAGATTTGATCTTTGATCTCTGTCCACTCATCAAAGTCGTTGCCAGCCTCAAGCGACCGGCGCTGGCTTCGATGTGACAATGATTATAGCTGAAAACCGATGGCGCGGTCACCCTTCATCTCTGATTTTTTGCCCCATCCTGTTTGATCGCGCTTTCCTTCGCATCCTCGACGACCGCGATGTTCGTAGCGGGCAGATCAGCGTAACGCACTCCTTTCGAGTCTACTGCGATCATCAGCCGGAAAAGACCTGCTTCGGGGAATACCTGAGTTATTTCGTAAATCCCTTTTTCAACCTCTTTTGCGAACTGTCGCTGCTGCCAGATGCCGGGAGGCTCAAAAGCCAGCACTCGAACATCAGCAATACCTGTGACCGGCTCTTTGGTAATCGAATCCACGATCTTGAATCTCAGTTTTACCGACTCACCCGGCTTGAATTTCTTGTCTTTGAACAGCGCCTCGCTCGCTATGGGCGTGCGGGCAATCTGTTTTTCAGCATCGGGCGAATCAGCGACCTCCACCGCAAAACAATTGGTGAGGCGCGGCTGATCTATCAGCATGGGAACATCGAATCGGCCAGCGCGCCTGAGCTTGACCGGCACAGCGTAGGTGCCCGGCTCAATTTCCGACAGGCTGTGATCAACCAGCATCACAGCGCGCACACGGCGTTTGTAATTGCTGATGGTTCCGCTCGGAGCCATCAGCCCTTCGGTGTAGTAATAAATCACCTGATCCGGAGCATGGCCGATCATTACGGCATTGCCTTCGGGCGTTGGCGCGATCATGTCCGCAACATTTATATCTTCCGGTGATGTGCTGGGAGGGTTTTGCCCCGCCTGAATAGTGGTCGGCGCGAGCTTGCCTTTGGCAGCGTCGGTGAAATCTATCAGCGAGAACTTATCCGATTCTATTCCGCGAATGTATGCGTAGCGCCGGGTAAAATTCACCTGATCGGGGCCTTTCACCACCTCTGTGCCTGCCACAACCGAGTTCGACGCGGCGTCAAGGACCGAGGCAGTGCTCTCGACCTGATTTACGGCGAATGCGTAACGGCCACCGGGAGCAAACCTCAGCGCGACCACTCCACGCTTGACCGGAATACTTGCGACCTCTCGATGCTTGTTCGGATCAATCACGCTTATGGAAGCGCCGTTGATCGCCGCGACGTAGAAAAGACGGCTTGCGCTGCTGTAAGCGATGGGGACGGGAGTCTTCGCCACATTGATGTCAGCAATCTTCTTCAGCGTTTTTGTCTCGATTGCAGAGACCGTATCGGCGGCGCTGTTGGTGACGTAAACGAACTGGCTGTCGTCGGTGAATGCCAGATTGTGCAATCCATTGCCAACAGGCACTATAGCCGCTACCTTGTTGGTCGCCGTGTCGATTGCGGCCACGCTCGGTGAATCGTCAAGCCCCACCCACACATAGCGTCCATCGGGTTGAAGCGCTATTCGCATAGGCTTCATCTTTTCGCCCAGCATCACTGTGGTGACGATCTTCCTTGTTATCGTATTGATCACAAGGACCTGCGATTGATCGGGCAGCGTGACGTAGAGCATATCTTTCGCTTTTGAGAAGACCCAATCGGCCCCCCTGCCCGGAAGCGTCACTATGCTTTCAAGCTTCGTCGAACTGAATGAGATCTGCGGATTGATGAAGGTGATCGTATTATCGTGATTGAGCGTGAGCAGATAATAAGCGTTGAGGTTTACGTCAGGGCGCACGCTCAACATGCCTCCCATGAAGGTGGCTATCTTGTCTTTGCACTCTGCTTCGTTCGGAAGATGATCGAAGGCGCGGGCGCTTATCCATGCATTCGGGCGAAGTCCCGTAACGGGCTGGCCCGTGTGCGAATCGGTCACGCGGAACGTCACCACAGCATCGGCCCCGGCCATCAGATTCTGCGCTTTCGATTTATCGCTGTCCATCGGCTTGATCGAGAAATCAACTGCAATTCCTTCTTTCTCGAATCTCTGAGTAGTATTCTTTCCGCTGGCCTCCGTTGACTTTGCGCGGTAGAACGGTTTATCGTCCTGCGCTCTTGTTACGGATGCCGCCGCCAGAATGAAAAGCATTAAGCCGCTTGTGAATACGCCGTATCGTTTCATATTCGCCTCATTAATATCTGTGTTATTTCTTATGTGACGTTAGCCGCATAACATAGCAAAAGCTGTTCCCTGAATTCAGGTATTAATATTCCCGTATAAACCCGTATAAGACAGATTCCGGGTTCAAGAGGGTGTTTCAGGATGAAACAGTCAGGTGCGGGCTTGATTCGCAATGAATCAAGCCCGCACCATCTAAGCCCCTCAATTAGCTCGGCAAACATGGAGAGGGATTAAGGGGCTGTCAGTGATACTCGGAAGATTCCCCACAAGCCGCCAGCGAAGCCGAAGCTGTCTTGCGTCCTGTAAAGGAAATCACCCGTCTTTCTTCGTAAACCTCCGGCCACCGTCAGGATGTTGAAATGACGAGTCGGGCCGAATCCGCTGTAGGAGCCAATCTCGAACGTCAAAGGATTGGTTCCCTGCACAAGCGATTTATTCTGCCACGGCTCGAAATTCCAATGGTGTCCAAAGACTGTGAAGCCATGCTGTCGGGCGTGACCCGCAGCCTGAGCTAACCTGAATCGCACATTGGTTCCCGGCTTCGCCTGGAAAATAGGCGTCAACGGGTCGCAAGGTGTCGCGCCACAATTGAAGCTTGTGGTGTTGGAACTGAGACTGTTCTTGTAATCCAGGTCGTTTAGAGAGATGCCCGGACCTCCCTGGATCGGCGTTTCCGGCGGAAGCCCGAAGCGCGCCCAGATCGGCTCAGTCCTGTAGTTGAACGCCTTTTGAGCAGAGTCTTCCGCATCATCCTCACCATCCTGATTCTCCATGCCGATGCCGCCCGAATTGGCGCTCTTCATCGTCACGTCGTCCTGATAGTGAACTACGAATTCGCGGAATAATGTGCCGCCCGCTGCGCCGACGATGTCCGCCTGCGCGCCGCTGGTGATCGGCGTAGTCGTTCCGATGGCGAAATACTGCGCGCCCTTCGGCTCGACCACGAGCGATGCAACTGCGCCGTGCGAGCTATGCTTGATCACGTCGCCGTAATCTCGCAGGTTCGTCACGCCGAACTCGGCAGGCGTCAGTATGATGTTGCCCGAGTTGTCCACATCTATTAAGCCTGCGTACCAGGCATAGTTGATGGACTGGCCCGGCCCGACCGTCGTGTCGGGGTTGAAGCCGATGGCTCCGCCGTCAGAGCCGCTCACATCGAAGGTCACCAGTTGCGGATGCACGGTCAATCGTTTCGAGGTAACGAACTGATTGAAGTTGAACCTCGGAATGATCGGTGGCACTTCGTTGAAGCTCGTATACTCTGGCACACCCGCGGCTGGCAGGCGATTGCGGAACGTCACGTTGACGCAGTCGCCAGCATTGACGCGCAGCACCAGAGGTTCAAGTATCTTCGTTCCGGCAGCAATCGCCGCGCGGTCTGCGGCATTGATGTAAACGATGCCTGCCGGGTCGAAGAAGTCGAACTTGCTGTTGTAGATGATGCCCTTCGCGGCATTTGGAAGCGCGGCAAGAAGGTCCTTAGCCAGCCATGCTTCGAGTATGACGTTCCTGATCGGCACTCCCGGCACAGTCGGGCAGGTGTTGATTCCGCCAGTTGCAGCAGCGGAAGCCTTGCCGTCCGGATTGGTCGCGCCCGCCTTTTCTTTCACTTCATCAGGCGTCGCCGTGCCATCGCCCGTAAACGGATCGGGCGTCTTAGGATCAGGCGTGGCGATAGGATCAGCAACAGCCACTGGCTCGCCGGGTCGCGGTGGTGAAGCGACTTTTTCAGGATTGGCGAACGGTGTGGTCGGTGCTTTAGTCTTCGCCGTCTGGTCCGGTGTGCCTAAAGCATTGGTCCCTGCGCCACCGGCTGGATCGGGCGGAGGAATGAACGGGTTATTCGGCAGCAGGTTCAGTACACCCGGCTGCAAATATTTGTAGGTGCGCATCAGCCCCCACATCCCGTTCCACAGATCATCGGTCGGTGCCGATTGATACAGGAAGTCAGCAATTCCGTTGCTGCTGAATACCGGAGCAACTTTGTCGTTGAAGTTGAACTCGAAGTGCTCTGATATTCCGATTGCCTGAGAATTGGTGAATCCTGAATTGTTCTGCTGCGTGGTGTCATGAGGAGTGCCCGGCTCGAAATACCACTTGTGAGCGTGGATGTTCAAGACGTGCTGTTCTTCCTGAGCGCCCTGCAACAGCCTTACCTGTACGCGGTCGCCGGGATACGCAGGCAGTATCGGCGTGAACGGGTCACCGTGCACCACCGAACTGAATGCATATGCCATGTCGCCCGGTTGGCCTGCCTTCTGTTGGAAGATTCCGCCAACTTTCTGAGCTATGCGCAGCGGTATAGGCTCATGCCTGTAATTGATCAGCATCGTTCCGGGGTCTTCTGCCGAGATGGCTTCCGGGAACGGATGCAGTTCCGGGTTGTCTATGTCCACCGATCCCACGATGAACGGAGGAGCATGTTCGACGCGGTTCGGCGGGTTCACAGGAATAAGATCAGGAGTGTAGACGATTGCGAAATCGGCTATCTCCAGCAGGAACTCGCGGTAGCTTCGTGTTTGTCCCGGCCCCGCAAGGATGTTTGCGGCAAAGCTGGTCGGGCCGCCGTCTGATGCGCGGCTGCCGAACGTCACTGTGCCTGTCAGATTGGTCCAGACAGAGTCAGTCGGCTCAATCACCAACCCTGCGTACAGTCCGTGATGCTGGTGTCCGCTGGGGCTGAAGTGATCGTGCGTGAAGACAGTTCTCAAGGTTCTGTCTTTTCCGTTTCTGTTGACCAGAGGATCGGCCCACCAACGCTCGATCAGCGTTTGCGCGCCGAGCCATGTTCCGTCCGGGCCTACGCCGAACTTCGGATGCGGCAAAGCCACGGGACATACATCTGTGCCGTCTCGCGGGTCGCCCGAATCTTCGCCCACGCAACCGTTGAATTTGCGCATGGCTTCGATGGTTTCGACCACGGCTTCACCGGCAAACGCGCCGCTCTCGTAATTCCATCCGTTGCCCGCTCCGTCCGAAGACGTAACGTCGAACTTCACGAGGTGGATATGCTGGCCGACGATGTCCGTGTCCTGGAATACCTGGAAGTCATCAAGGTTCAGCGCCTTGCGCATCAGGTTGGTGACTCGATAGTCAATGCAATCGCCTGAGTTCGCTCGGAAAAAGAGCGGTTCAGGAGCAAGCGCGCCTTGCAGCATCGGCAGTGCGTCGTCTTCAAGCACAGCGATTCTGCCCTGGCGGTCGTGCCATCCTGCGGGATTGACTGTCAGCGTCTTGAATCCCGGAATAGCGTTATCTTCTGTGGCGAACTGAATCCACGCCGCGCGGTATTTGCGAAGCGGAACCGGGCGGAGTCCGCCGTTGTCGGGGTCCGGTACGAAGTTGGCCGGACAGGGGTCAGCGTAAGGAGCGCCCGCCTGTTTGGCTCTGCCGTTTACTAAGAACTTGGCAGCCACGTTTGCGGATGTGAACGAGTCATATCCTTTCGCGGTCCATCCATAAGGCGTGCTGACGACAACGCTCGGAAACAGCGTCCCGTCGTGGAACGACATTGCGGTCAACTCGGCTGGAGTTCCGCCGTTGGGAAGCAATACGACCTGCGCCGTATCCAGATCGCGGGCGAATGCTCGCAGATTCGGATCCGGGTTTAGCGAAACAACGCGCTGATGGACAGGGTCTGCGAGTTGATCGGGCTTGATTGCGCCAACGCCGTCAATCGTCGTTCCCTGTGTGATGTAGTGTCTGCGCAACCCGCCGTCGAAATCCAGAGCGAGAGGCGGCTGCGAAGGACGATGCCCTTTCACCGCTCCGATGTAGAAGGGAAAACCCTTGAACGCGGCAGTCGGCATCAATGGCATCGCGATGTTTTTGATCGGGATGATGGCCGGATTCGGCGTCCCGGCTGCTATCTCGTTATCGGGGAGATTGCGAGCCACGGAACCATCCTCGAATACGTCGTGCGAGCGCCACAGTTCCCACATCCCTTGCGCGAAATGCGGATAGAGGTGGCAGTGGAAAATCGAATCGCCCGGCGTCAGGTTGCGATTGCCCGTGCCGCCGTAGTTGATCTCGTAGGTGTAGGATGCGCCCGGCGAGATCGTCTGCGAATCGAGATAAGTGGAGTTCTGATCACGAGGGCTTTGCAGCCACTGGTGAGCGTGGAGGTGGAAGACGTGCGTCTCTTTCGGCCCCGCGTGGATGTTGCGGAATCTGACGGGGTCGCCGAGGTATGAATGATGCACGTTTGAAGGATCATCCGGGAACAGAGCCGCTGTGGCTACGTGCGTAGTCGGGTTGGCCGTCACAAGCAAGGCCGGGTCGCCGTCTACCCACGATTCCAGGAAGAACTCTTCGTATTCGCACTCTGCGCAGTCCTTGCCCGGCCCAATCTTTTTGCGGTTGGCAAGAAGCTGTGCGCCGAGTCCCTGCGAGCCGTAGTTTATTCCAAAGCCATCACGGACAGAGTGAAAAACACTCTCATCGGCGATGAGTTCAGGGAAAGCGGGCGCGCCGGTTTCAAGCTCATCGTGGAAAAGGACGGTGAACTCGCGGAACCACTGGCCGCATGTGCCTGACGGCGGATCTGTGCGAGTAGCGCCGCCGTTAGCAAAACAGTTGTCGTTTGCTGCTGTGAAGTCCGTGACGATGGCGTTGAGGTCCGAGTAGATGATCTCTCCTGCCTTGAGCATATTCAGCACAGGATCGCCACCTGAGACTGCTTCATAGTTGATGATGGGCTGTCCCTTGGCTGTCGTTCCGGTCTTGACCAGATTCAACTGGGCATTGGTGACCTGCGAACGATACCACTTGGAGCCTTTGGGTTCGACGATCACTGCGCCGAAAAGGCCGTGATCAACCTGTCCGCCGTTGCCTTCTCCACCAATGGTTGCCCCTGTGGAATAGAGAAAATACTGGCCCTGTTTGGCGGCAATCCACTTATAGCTCTTCACCTGATTCGGGTTCGCAAGCGAAGTGGCATTTTTGCCTACGTTAGCGCCGTCATCTGCGACGCCGTTGTAGTAATCGAGCCCGTTGACATGCACGGAAGCCGCGCGGGTCGCGGGCGTGTCATCCTGCGAAAGATGAACCGTGCCGTCGTCGAGGACTTCGACGGTTGGGGAGGTCTGTTTGACTTGATATGTGCCAGCGCCGAGCGGCAGTATCTTGCGAACGCTTCCGTCAATCTGGTCTTCAACAGGACCAAAGAACGGGGTCACGTCATAGTAAGGCCGACGGTTTGGCTGGTTGAGAAACTGCAATTGCTCGACGTGAGCGCGAACCGGGTCAAGCCAGTTTGTAAAGTTGACAAGCAGGCAGTCGCCTTCATTGACGCGAAGCACGATGGGGCGAGGCCGCTTGTTCCCTCTGAGTTGAACGTTCCCGGCTGTCAGCCCGTTGGCGGCGATAATCGGAACTACATCGCGCTTGAGGGCGAACATCATTCCGCCCGGATCGAACGATCCGAAGCGGTTGTAAGTTAATATTTGATCGAACGCTACGACGTTGGCCGTGACCGTGACAGCGCATTCAGGCACTGGTGGCACAGGTACAGGCGTAGCGTCGGGCGTAGGCGTAATCAGTAGGGTCTGTCCCCTTGCTGGCAAAACTCCGAGCGCGATAAACGCGCACAGGATCAATCCCCTTTTCAGGACCGATCCCTTTTTCAGAAGCTTGGGCAGCTTGAGGCGCAATTCTTCCTTCTTGGACATATTTTACTTGCCCTCCCTTGGTGGTAACGTGAATGTTCGAGCTATAAATCAGGCTCTTTCAGGCAGACTCCCGCCTGCCTTCGGATTGAAGGCATGGCAACAAAATCTGCTTGAGTACGAAGAGAACCTGACTAATCCGTGACAACCCGCCCGTAAGACCTTGTAGCCCGTCTTACAGGTTCGAGGTTGTAGCAATCTCCAATCAAGTTGAGTGTGGTGCTTCGGCCTCGCTCAAGGCCATGAGACGAAGGTCGGGAGATCAAGTAGCAATTCATATGCCTTCGCTCTGCGTCGCCGTCAAGGACGATAAGTCTCAGAGGTTAGGTAGATTACAAGGGTATTTTGCGGGGTGACAATCTTGTTTCACCTTGAATCACTTTGACAATCGCGTGTTTCAATGTATAACAGAAAGCCTGATTTGAGCGTGATGATATTTACGACAGGCTCGGATTTTTCGTGGGCGCTATTGTCTTCGGTCATGTTTTGCCATAGGGCAGGCGGAGATGTAAACTAGGATTCGCTTTCGAGGTTATCCTAATCACAACTCAATAATCATTATGACAGAACAACTTTCTCTGCTGTCGATTGTAAAGAAAGTGAGTAGCAAAATGAGGAGACTTAATACCGTAAAACTTGTCTTCACTTTCACGGCTTTTACAATACTCATAACATGGTTTGTGATCTTCACTTATGGTCACTATCTGCGCCAGCCCTTCTACGGGTTGGTCGAGAGCCTATGGCCCAACAATGTGCCCTTGCAGGATCAGATTGAACAATCCGTCGAGCACTTCTTTATCTCAGCCGTGGTAGACATAGTCGTTGTAACCCTGCTGCTCAGGCTGGTCAACCATCAACAGCGCGAACTGCACGACAGCGAGGAGCGGTATCGCGCGCTGTTTGAGCACGCAAGCGACGGCATAGGCGTGGTAACGGCTTCAGATCACGTGCTTGTAGACATCAACAAGAAGTTCAGCACGGTTCTGGGCTATGACCATCAATATCTGATTGGAAAGCATATCTGTGAATTGTTCGAGAAGAACAGCCAGGGGATGAACAGAGATATTTTCTCAAAAAAGATTCTTTGCGACATATCTGCGCCCGTAGATCTTGATGCGCACACGTGGTTTCGTGGAACTGAAATAACGATTGAAACCGCCTCAGGCAACCCGCTCGTCGTATCGGTCTCCTGTAGCGCGGTCTTAACGGGCAACGAAAAATTATTCATGCTGATCATCCGCGACATGACTGAGCACATACTGCTTGAGCGCGAAAAACAGGAGATGCAGCGCCAGCTTTTTCAGACCTCCAAACTGGCATCTATCGGAGAGTTGTCGGCAGGAGTGGCGCACGAAATAAACAATCCGCTCAATGCCGTGGTGAATTTCGCTCAACTGCTGAAAGACGACGGGGTGGCGCGCAACCAGACAGAGCAGCAGATGCTCGACGGCATTATCGAAGAAGGACATCGCATTGCCAAGATAGTCCGCGATTTGCTAACCTTCGCCCGCCAGGACCCTCATATGCCTGTCCAGGTAACAATCGCCGAGGTTGTAAAGAATTCAGTCTCGCTTTTCGGTCATCAACTTGAAAAGGACGAAATAGAAGTGGAAGTGGATATATCTCAGGATACTTTCCCTGTGCGCGCCGACGCTTCGCGGCTTCGCCAGGTCTTTGTAAACATCATCAGCAACGCGCATCACGCCTTGCAGGCGGGGACGGCGGATAAGAGACTGCTTCGCATAACTGGCCGCAACGTCGAGCGCGGCGGCAAACAATCTGTAAGCATCGTATTTTATGACAACGGCACGGGTATCAGACGCGAGCACATAGACAAGGTTTTCGACCCGTTCTTCACCACCCGCAGAGACAGTGGGGGAACAGGATTGGGATTAAGTCTCAGCTTCGGTATTATTCATGACTATGGCGGGAACATAACGGTTGAAAGTGACGGCACCGGTTTTACACGATTTGTCGTAGAGCTACCTGCGTCAACAAAGAGGAGCGATGAATATGGCGAAGATTTTGTTGGTGGACGACGAGCCGAACATTCGCTGGACGATGGCGGAACTGCTCAAGCGCGAGGGCTATGATGCGCTGACCGCATCCGATTTCGAGAGCGCCCTCTCCATCCTTGAAAGCAACAAACTTGACGCAGCAATCGTAGACATAATCCTGCCTCGCAAGAGCGGGATCGAGCTTTTAAAGGAGATGAACAATCGCGAGCCGTCCATGCCTGTCATAATGATTACAGGAGAGCCGAACATCTCTCAGATACCAGAGATTGTGCGCGCAGGCGCGTTCGACTTCATCTCGAAACCCGTCATCAAGGATGCGCTGCTCAAGGTCGTTTCAAAAGCGGTTGAGAAGAAGCGGCTCGTAGATGAAACGCGCAGTCTTCAGGATCAGGTCAAACATCACGCCGAGCAGCTTGAGGTGACGGTGGCGCGGCGCACGCGCGAGCTGGCCGAAGCTCACAAATTTTTAAATATAGTTCTCGACAGCTCGACCGAATACGCGCTCGTTGCGATTGACAGGGGCGGTCGAATCACACTGTTCAATCGGGGCGCTGAATTGATATTCGGCCACAGCGCTGAAGAGATAAAGGGCAGGCGGGCCGCAGAGCTTACGGCAGAGGATATGGTTCAGGGTCAGGCACCGTTTCTGAATTTTGCCATGAGCATCGCAAGCGAGGGCCGTCATCAATCGGAGATGCAGTTACGGAGGTCTGATGGAAGCTGGTTTACGGCTTCTGTCGCCATAACCCCGATATGCGAAGCCGAAGAGGAGTTGATGGGTTATCTGATCGTTGCAAAGGATCTGACGGCTGACCGGCTGAACGAAGAACACCTTCGCCAGATGCAGGAGCAGCTCGCGCGCAACGAAAAGATTGCCGCGCTGGGCCGCATGGCCGCGCAGGTTGCTCATGAAGTCAAAAACCCACTTGCAGGGTTGCGCCTCTACACGCTCCATTTGAAGAGCAAAGTAGATGGGAAGCTGGCCGATAACGAGATGGCGCTGGTAGACAAAATAATTGAGGGGATCAATCAGCTTTCCGATACGGCGGAGCAGGTTCTGGGTTTCGCGCGCACCATAACGCTGACGCGCCGCAGCGTTGATCTGAATCGTATCATCAAAGATTCACTTGAACTGCTTGAGCCTCAGTTGAACGAGAATAATATCAAAGTGAATCTGAATCTGGCTGAACCTTCAGCAGTTGCGATGCTCGATGAAGTCAGCATGCGCTCGACGTTGATAAACCTCATGCTCAATTCGATTCAGGCGATGGGCGAGGGAGGCGAGTTGATCGTCTCTACTCGCGCTTCCGAAGAAACGGTCCGGTTGTCGATAGCAGACACGGGATGCGGGATGACCGAAGATCAGATGAAAAACATATTTGAACCGTTCTATACGACCAAGAGCCAGGGGCTGGGGCTGGGGATGTCATTCGCCTCCAAGATCATCGAGATGCACGGGGGAGAAGTATCTGTAGAGAGTCACGTAAACAGAGGCACTTCGATCAGCATACTATTGCCGATGGAGGGGGAGAAGGCGAATGAAGCAAGATGCTAGAATCCTGATAGTTGATGACGAAAGCAACATCACGGGCGCGCTGGAATTGATACTGAGCGAGGCAGGCTATGAGATCAAGACTGCAAGCAGTGTCGCCCAGGCCATCACGCTTCTTCGTGAATTCATATTCGATCTGGTCTTTACGGATTTGCGGCTCCCTGACGCAAGCGGGATCGATCTGCTCTCTCAGGTCAAAAAAGATCATCCCGAAACCGAAGTCGTATTGATGACCGCGCACGGGTCGCTTGATGTCACAATCGAGGCCATAAAAAAAGGCGCATACTATTATCTGGAAAAACCATTTACACCCGATCAGGTATTGATGCTCATAAGGCGGACGCTCGAATTCGCAGCCGTTCGACAGGAGAATCAAAATCTGAAGCGGGTGATCAAATCAGAGAGCGAAGCCTTCGGAATGATCGGGCGCAACCAGTCAATGCGACAGATCTACGAAACCATCCGCGCCACTGCTCCAAGCGAGGCTTCCGTGTTGATCGAGGGAGAAAGCGGGACTGGAAAAGAGTTGATCGCCACGGCCTTTCACCTCCAGAGCAATCGCTCGGACGGGCCTTTTGTGCGAATAAACTGCGCGGCTATCCCGCGCGACCTTATCGAAAGCGAGTTGTTCGGCTATAAGAAGGGCGCATTCACTGGGGCCGATAGAGACAAGCGCGGACTGATCGAAGCCGCCGCAGGTGGAACGCTCCTGCTGGACGAAGTGGCAGAGATGCCTGCTCACCTGCAGACAAAGCTTCTGCGCGTGCTTCAGGAAAGAAGCATCAGACGGCTGGGCAGCGAGCAGGAAATTCAGGTTAACTTCCGTCTGGTAGCGTCTACTAACAGAGATACGAAAGAGGCCATGAAGGAAGGCGTTATGCGCGAAGACCTCTATTTCCGCATCAGCACGATAAGGATCAAAGTACCGCCGCTACGCGAACGGCTGAATGACCTTGTGTTGCTGGCCGAAGAGTTTCTGCAACGCTATTGCACCAAGTATGGCAGGCGAATTCGCGGCATCTCGCAGGAGGCGCTTGCGCTGCTGTCAAGATACGAATGGCCGGGCAACGTGCGCGAGCTTGAAAGCGTAATCGAGCGCGCAGTCCTGTTCTGTCAGCAGGACCTGATCACGCCTGAGCATCTTCCGGAACATCTACAAACATCTCGCGCGAGCCACTTCAAATGCGAAATACCGCCTTATCTGACTCTGGAAGAGATCGAGCGCGAAGCCATCAAACAGACGCTTGAACGTACGGCGAATAATGTAAAGAAGACGGCTCAGATACTCAACCTTCACCGCCCTACCCTCTATCGCAAGCTCAAAAAATTTGGAATAAAAAACGATAGATCCCTTGTTGAATAGACGGGCTTGAACGTTAATGAGTTTGCTCGATTGATGTTGTTGTGATATAAGACACAAGCCGCGCTCGTCCCATTAATGAATATTCGAGGCTTCGGGAATAAAACCTAGAATACTGTTGCGGCTATATTTCATAGAACCTGAAAACTCTTTGAAACTAAAAGTGATTACGGCGTAAAAAATAAAGACGCGCAGGATGTGCGCGCGTCAAAAAAACAAAGCGGCACGATAACTGCTCTAACAAACAGCCTGTAGCACAGCTCAGTAGCAAGTTGTTAACGCGTAGAGGCAGGAAATGATGTGGGCGTTCCTGCTCGATCAATCGGCACGGAAATCGTATCAGGCAGTTAAACACGAGAGGCAGGAAGTGACGGCTCTTGCTCATTACTGATTAACCTAAACCTTTGTGAAGATTCACCAGGGAGATCGTTACCACCCTCTCATCTAAATCCGAACGGGAAGCTAGAACACGGCGAGGATGTTTTTTCACCTCGCAATAAAGTCCCGGCTGAATACTCATTGCGCCATAAGCTTCAATTAAAGGCGCAAACATAACATCAAAGCGAATGGGCGCAAAGTTCACCATACTGGTTATTGATGACGAGCCGATTGTCGGCGATGCGCTGATGACGGTTCTAAGCGATAACGGCTACGACGTGGCTGTTGCCAGAACTGGCCGCGAAGGGCTTGATAAAACCAGCAAACAACAGTTCGATGTCACGATCACTGATCTCAGACTGTCTGACATGCTGGGCATAGACGTATTGCGCCATATTCGAGAAAAAGACCCTTGCAGCCGGGTCATTATAATCACTGCCTACAGCACGCCTGAAATCGTATCCGAGTCGAAAAGACTGGGAGCAATCGATGTATTGGCAAAACCCTTTTCACCCTCAGACGTTCTCGGACTGCTCAACAAAACGCTGTGCAATAAAGACCTGACAAGCTGATACGGGGACGAGGGCGCTGATTCATCTTATATCACAGGGCTGTCTATAGTGATGCGTAATGAAACATACCCCTTGAAAATTCTTCTCGCCAAATTACGCAACTGAAGTTCATTCGCTGTGAGCATTTGCGGTTCCCGATCACAATATCAAGCAAGGGCACAGTGGTTGCTCTTACCCAATGCTCGACCGGCTACAGTTTTGTTCAATCAGTACACCTAAAATTCGGAGATTGACAGTAAGCCGCACTGCTTGGCTGCGCAATATTTTTTGTGACCAGCTTGTGCCTTCTTTAGCTGATACTATTGAGGGCATACGCTCGCGGGGGCCTAACCGGGGCCACGGGGAAGCCCCCGCGAAATTTAAACGTTGCGAAGTTGGGGCGCTGATAGAAGAAAACAAGTAAGGAATCAAAATAATGAATAGCATGATCATGAGATTAAAAAAGGAAGACGCCGGGTCGCAGGGAACAAAGGCCAGACGCTTTCAAGTTATCTGCCGGGTCTTTCTTCTTGCCTGCTGTTTTTTACCGCTATGTCTGCCCGCGCAGGCCGCGCAAAGAAAAACGCAGGCGACCGTCTACCAGTGCGTGATGGACCCGGATGTCAAAGCTTCAAAACCCGGAATGTGTCCCCGGTGCGGAATGGCTCTGAGAAAAGTTACAGCCGATCCGGCTGGCGAAGCGCGCAACAAGAGCGACGAGGCTGACAGGATTTCACAGATTCCGGACACTATGGTTTACGATCAGAACGGAAAGAAGCTGCGATTCTATAGCGATCTGGTCAAAGGCAAGACCGTAGCCATCAATTTCATCTTCACTACCTGCACGACCATATGCCCGCCGCTTACAGCTACGTTTCGCAGAGTTCAACAGGAACTGGGCGAGCGCGTGGGCCGCGACGTTAATATGATTTCGATCAGCGTTGATCCGACGACAGACGTGCCGGAACGATTGAAGGCGTTTTCGACCAAATTCAATGCCGGGCCGGGATGGACCTTTGTAACAGGCGACAAGCAGGAGATCAATCTTTTACTCAAAGCGCTGGGCGCGAACGTCGGTGACAAAAACGATCACAGCCCGATGATGCTGGTCGGCAATGACAGCACGGCCTATTGGACGCGAACATACGGCCTCGCGTCTGTAAGCGCCTTAGTCAAAGTGATCACAGATGCTGCCGGGAAGACCAATGCGGAAGTAAATGCGGACGTTCCATTGCCGGGCGCGAGCAGAGGCGCAGCCGCCGTGCAGAAACGTGTGGCCGTCGAAGAGACCACAAAAGCTCCGGCTCAACCGGTGACGGAGGTTAAAAAAACCAGAACCCCTGCCGAATCTGCGGCTGCCTATTTCCCAAACACAGTGATGCTGACACAGGACAACAAGCCCGTTCGCTTCTTTGACGATCTGCTCAAAGGCAAGACGGTCATAATAAATTTCATGTTCACCACCTGCACGGGAATCTGCCCGCCGATGACCGCAAATCTGGCAAAGGTGCAGGATTATCTCGGCGAGCGCGTGGGCCGCGACGTTAATATGATTTCGATCAGCGTTGATCCGACAGTTGACACGCCAGAAGCGCTCAGGAAATACGCAGACAGTTTCAAGGCAAAGACGGGATGGTATTTTCTGACAGGCAAAAAAGAGGACGTGGATCTGGTCCTTCGCAAGGTTGGGGGGTTCGTAAAAGAAAAGGATGATCATTCGACATTATTGATGATTGGCAATATTGAAACCGGCGAGTGGGTCAAAGCATTCGCGATGGCAAAGCCTGCGGAAATAGCTGATCAGGTAATAAAGATCGTGGAATCGAAACCATGAAATCCAGAAGCAATAGAATCCAGCCTCTGCTTGCCGTAATAACGCTTGCCCTGATCTTCTGGTCGTTGTCTGATCGTCACACCATCGCTCAGAGCGCGGCTGAGTTGTCGCCGCAGGAGAAACGTGGCAAGCAGATTTATCTGAAGGGCGAAAGCGAAGCGGGCGAGATGAAGGCGGTGCTGGGCACTGGCGACCTGGAGTTTCCGGCAAGCTCGTTTCCCTGCGCGAACTGTCATGGGCTGAGGGGCGAAGGCTCAAGCGAAGGCGGTTTGCAGCCACCTTCGCTCATCTGGAACAAGCTCTCTTCGCCGGGTCAATCCGCGCTCACGCGACTTGATCGCAGCCCTTACAACGAAACGACTCTCGCGCGCGCGATCACCGCAGGCATAAATTCAAACGGCGGGAAGCTCCACCCCGGAATGCCTCACTATAAGATGACCGGCGAGCAGATTGCCGACCTGATCGCTTACCTGAAAAAGATCGGCAAAGAATCTGATATGGATCCGGGCTTAAGCGACGAGGTCATAAAAGTCGGCGCGGCCTTGCCCATGACCGGATCGCTTGCGAGGATAGGCGAGGACGTGAAACAGGCTCTGGGAGCCTATTTTGCGGAGATTAACCGGCAGGGCGGCATTTACGGTCGCAAGTTCGAGCTTGTTGTTGCCGACTCTCGCGGCGATTCAGCCGGGACTGTCGAAGCGACCAGACAACTGGTCGAGCGCGACGGCGTGTTCGCTCTTGTCGGAAGCTTTGAGCCGACCGCGAGCGAAGCGACCAACGAATTTCTAAAACAGCGCGAAGTCCCGCTCATTGGCCCTGTAACCTTGTCGCCGCGCCAGCCTGCTGTGCCAAACCCTTACGTCTTTTATTTATTGCCGAGCTTTGCCGATCAATCGCGTTCGCTTGCGGAGTTTGTCGGCGCGGGAGAGATGCGCGCCAACAAACCCGCACCTCGCCTCGCCGTAGTCTTTGCCGAAAACGAGCTCGATCAGGATGCTGTTTCCGGTTTGAAGATGCAGGCAAAGATTCACTCTATGGAAGTGGTAACCGAGCAGAGTTACAAGACCGGTCAGTTTTCACCGAGCGCGTTGTCTAAGCCGCTTGTAGATAAGAAGCCTGATTACATCTTCTTTTTCGGGGGCGGCGATGAATTCGTGGCATTCGCAAGCGAGATGGAGCGGGTGAAACTGGACGCAGGATTGCTCAGTTCCGCTGTGATGGTCGGGCGGGCGGCATTCAACCTGCCGCCTGCTATTGCGGCGAAGACCTATTTATCTTATTCGGTTTCGCTGCCTGACCGGGATGATTTCGCTGAGTTCATATCGGTGATGCAAAAATCCGGCGTGCAGTTGCGAAGCGCAGCGTTTCAAGCCGTGGCCTTTGCGGCGGCGAAGATCTTTGTCGAGGCCGCGCGCTCAAGCACACGTCAACTGAGTCGGGCAAGCCTTATCGGCTCGCTTGAGCAATTTCACAACTATGCGACTGGCGTCATCGCGCCCATAACGTTCGGACCAAATCGCAGAACCGGCGCGAGCGGTTCATACATAGTCAAAATAGATTTGGATAAGAAGCAGTACAACCCTGTGAGCGAGCGGATAGTCCCGAAATCCGGCAATTAATAATCAATCTTCACCTTACGAACAAGGAAAGGCCCGGTTATGAAATCGATCAAGGTCATTGCAGGTTTTTTTATTTTTGCGGCAATCTTCTTCGCCAGATCGGCAGCTACGCAGACAGCGCCTCCTAATACTTACGTCAATTTCGAGGGCTCTCAGACAAGCCCTGTGCGTCTTTCTCCGGACGGCTCTCGCTTATTCGCCGTCAATACGCCTGACGCGCGGCTTTCGGTGTTCGATCTTTCGCAGGCGTCCGGTCCTGCGCTGATCTCCGAGATCCCGGTCGGCATCGAGCCTGTGTCGGTAAACGCGCGCTCGAATGACGAAGTATGGGTAGTCAATCAGGTTTCTGACAGCATCAGCATCGTATCGGTTTCACGCGGCATAGTAACCGATACGATCAATGTGAAGGATGAGCCGGTTGACGTAGTATTCGCGGGCAATAAAGCTTTTGTCACTGCCTCGCGAAGCAATGCCATCTGCGTATTCGATGCGACGACTCATGCGAAGCTCGCGGCCATTCCCGTAAAGGGGGAGAATCCGAGAGCAATAACGGTGAGCGAGGATGGGACGAAGGTTTATGCGGCCTTTGCGCTGTCGGGCAACCGGACGACGATCATTCCCGGAGCGCGTGCTCCATTCCCGCCTAATCCGTCAAATCCCACTCTGCCGCCCGCTCCGAAAGAGGGATTGATTGTTGACGCAACTGACCCCGCGTGGTCGCCTTCGGTCATCAAGTACACGATGCCGGATAATGATGTTGTTGAAATCAACTCGGCAACACTCGCGGTCACGCGATATTTTTCGCGTGTTGGAACGATCAATCTTGGTATAGCCGTGCAGCCTGTAACGGGCGACCTTTATGTCACAAACACAGAGTCTCGCAACCTTGTGCAATACGAGCCGAACCTTCGCGGGCATTCGGTTGACAATCGCATCACACGCATCGCAACTGCGACCGGCGCTGTTCAGCCAATAGACCTCAATCCCGGCATCGACTATTCGGCATTGCCCAACGCGCTTGCCAAAACTCTGGCGCTGGCTCAACCGACAGCCGTCGTATTCGAGCCTGATGGGAGTTTCATGTACGTTGCGGCATTCGGCACAGACCGCATCGCGCTCGTCGAGCCGAACGGAAACGTCTTCGCGCGAATCGAAGTAGGCGCTGCGCAAGGCACAGCAGTAGACCCAAGAAACAAGCGCGGCCCTCGCGGGCTGGCGTTGAATGCGAATACGAAACGGCTCTATGTGATGAATCGAATCTCCAACACGATTTCGGTGATAGACACGGCGCTCCATGCCGTCATAAAAGAGATGCCTGTGGGGAGCTTTGATCCCACACCGTCCGCCGTTCGCGCGGGTCGCGGCTTCCTATATGACGCAAAGCTTTCGGGCAATGGTATGGCGGCCTGCGCGGCCTGCCATATAGATTCGGACATGGATCTGCTGGCCTGGGATCTGGGCAACCCTGCGGGAACGATGACGACAGTCAGCTCGCCAACCGGAACGTCGCAGTTTCATCCGATGAAAGGGCCGATGACCACGCAATCGCTCAGAGGGCTTGACGGACTAAGCCCGTTTCACTGGCGAGGAGACCGCGCGGACTTTCTGGCCTTCAATGCGGCGTTCGACACGTTGCTTGGCGGGTCGCAGCTTTCGACCGCAGACATGACGGCTTATCGCGACTTCATCAACACACTGAAATTTCAGCCCAATCCGAATCAGAACCTTGACCGGACGATGCCGTCAACGTTTGCGGGCGGCAACCCGAATGCTGGCCGCAACACATTCATCAATGAACAGTTCGTACAATCGGTCACCTGCAACCTTTGTCACACTGCCAATCCCGGAACCGGAACCAACAAGCTGATCATTCCCGGCTCTCTGACTCAGGAGCCACAGGATATGAAAGTCCCTCACCTTCGCAATATGTATCAGAAGGCCAACTTCACTAATGCTTCAGGCGCTCAGAGCATCGGCGGGTTCGGATTCCTGCACGATGGGTCTTTCGCAACGCTGAATGACTTCCTCTCGCAGCCTGTCTTTCAAAGTTTTGCGACCGACACGATCAGAAAAAGAAATCTGGCTGCATTCATGCTCTGCTTTGACACGGGGACGGCTCCGGCTGTCGGGTACACAAGGACCATTACATCGGCCAACGTAGCCAATGCGACTGTCGCAGGCGAGTGGACGGTGCTGGAGAATCAGGCAAGAGCGGGCAACATCGATCTTGTGGTCAAAGGCACGATAGATGGGCAGATCAGAGGATTGATATTTCGCTCGTCATCAAACAACTATCAATCAGATCGAACAGGCGTTGGCCCGTTCACGCTGGCGCAGCTCAAGAGCAAGATAAGCGCAGGCGACACGTTGAGCGTGATGGGTGTGCCTGCCGGTTCAGGCGTGCGTATTGGAATCGACAGAAATCTCGACGGCCTGCTGGATGGCGATCAGTCAGCGCCGACGCAGCCGGTCATGCACGTGGCTGACATAATCAGCACTAATTCAAGCGGAACTCCAAAGACCAGTTTCGTCAGAGGCGAAACAATCTACTGGCGAGTTCAGATCGTAAACCAGAGCAATGTTGCCGTAAGCGGCGCATCGGTGAAGACAGATCTTATTGACAGCACAAATCGCCTGTTCAGCAGCCCGACGGCTACAACCAATGCTCAGGGCTGGGCGCTGTTCTCTGCGACCACAAAGAGTAACACTCGCACCGGAACATACACGGCCCGGCTGAATGCCGTCACAAAGACGGGCGCTACGTACAACTCCAGCGCAAATGTTAAGAGTTCGACCACGCTGACATTGCGATAGAGATAAGATCCCTGGCAGGGGTCAGTAGCTCGGTCGGCAGGGAAAGCAGTTACAACTTCCCTGCCGGTCGGGCTACTTCGGTTTCAACTCAGTGAATCCTTGAAAGCCACTCTTCATACTTTGTGCTGGTCGCGGTTAATCAGTTTCGGATCAGGAATAACTTTAGCTTTCCTGATCACGCCGACGCTGCTTAATAAGGAAAGCGGAGCCATCGAATTGAGAGATAAACAGTAATTAACGTGAATTCGATATAATGATCGAAGTAAAAGCCCTGAAAGGGCAATGGCATTGAATTAAGAAAAAACTGATAATAGGGCTTTAATGGTGTCAATGATTTGCCTTGTGCCGAATTTGCGATTCTGATTTGGCAAATCCTTAATTCAATGCCATTGCCCTGAAAGGGCGAAATTCAATAGCCGTGGGTGAAACCCACGGTATGCAACGCCACTACCACACAAGCCCTGTAAGGGCGAAATAAATCACCTGGTTTATTTCGCCCTTACAGGGCTTGTAGTTTCTCCTGATGCAAGACACAGGGCGATGCCCTGTGCTATTGAATTTCGCCCTTTCAGGGCTGATTATTATGTCGAATTCACGTTAATTAACACTCCAAACAACAGCGATTCTACTCTGAGTCCCGATCAAATCGAAATGAACCTGAACACGAAAGCGACTGAGTCACAGCATTCGCTATACTGTTTCTCATTCTCTAGTTAGCGCTGCGACTGACGTAGATGCGGCCCGGTTCGCCCGTATCGAATCTGCCGACAATCGCGGCATCCTTCACACCTGCGCCGGTGAGCGAATCGAGCATCACGTTTGCGCGATCTTCCGGCACCGCGACGAGCAGCCCGCCTGATGTCTGCGCGTCTGCGAGCACAAGCTGCTCTTCTTTCGTAATGTCTTCATCGTAGCTCACCCAATCGACAAGGAAACGACGATTTGCGTGCGTGCCGCCGGGCGCTATGCCGTCGCGCACGTAATCCCACGCGGCAGGCAACACGGGGACGCGATCAAGCCACACGCGGGCGCTCGCACGGCTGGCAGCGGTCATGTTTCGCAAATGACCGAGCAGTCCAAATCCAGTCACATCGGTCGCGGCGTTCGCGCCTATCTCGGTCACTACTTCGGCGGCCTGACGATTCAATGTGGTCATCACATTGATGGCTTCGCGTATCGCGCCCTGCGCATCTCTACCCTGCTTTGACGCTGTCGTGATGATGCCGATGCCGATAGGCTTTGTGAGTATCAGGATATCGCCGGGTCGCGCGCCCGCGTTTGTCAAAATCTTTTGAGGGTGAATCGTGCCGACGACTGCTAATCCGTAAATAGGCTCGTCGGTTTTGATGGTGTGGCCGCCGACTATATCAATGCCTGCTTCGCGAGCTTTCGCGGCAGCGCCCCGCAGAATTTCGCCAAGCACTTCAGGCTCAAGCGTAGCTTCGGGAAAGCCGACTATGTTGAGCGCAGACAGTGGTCGCCCGCCCATCGCGTAAACATCGCTCAAGGCGTTGGCAGCGGCGACCGCGCCGAAATCATAAGGGTGATCGACAATCGGCGTGAAGAAGTCGGTTGTCATAACGAGCGCGAGATCATCGCTCAATTTATAGATAGCCGCGTCATCGGCGGTCGAACTGCCGACCAGCACGTTAGGGTCTGTTATCACAGGCAGATTGCCAAGCAGCGGAAGCAGATAACCGGGCGGATGCTTCGCCGCGCAGCCCGCGCGCTTTGCCATCCGGGTCAGCTTTATATCATCGAATTCAGCCATCAATTCACCTCCGAAAGATTCGAGCAAACAGTTTTTACAGCGGCAAAAGCCCGCTTGTTGCTCTCCCAGTAAAGCATTCCGGCAGCGATCTCGGCATTCACCCACTTGTATTGGTCGTGCTCACGAGGGTCGATGCGGACATCGCACTTATCGACTTTCAGCGCAAAGCAGACCTCTTCATTGCGGGTCACGCCCGGCGCATATTTCGCGCGCCACTGGGGAGCTATTTCAAAAACATTGATCAGATTGAGAGCAATCAGGTTGTCTTCGCCTGACGGGATGCCTGTCTCTTCATAAACTTCTCTGACAGCCGCCTGCGCGTGCGTCTCTCCTGCTTCGAGCGAGCCTGTGACAGACTGCCAGAATCCGCCGTGGCTTGCTACGCGCCTGAGCAACAGGTATTCACGCTCGCCCCCGCTTTCGGCAAAGATTACAACCTGAACCGAGCGTGGCTGCTTGTAAGACATAATCAAGTTTAATCATTTGCAAGCCGCGCGCTCAAGTCTGACAGGCGACCGAGGCATTATTTAACGTGAATTCGACATAAGAATCAGCCCTGAAAGGGCGAAATTCAATAGCACAGGGCATCGCCCTGTGTCTTGCATCAGGAGAAACTACAAGCCCTGTAAGGGCGATATAAACCAAGTGATTTATATCGCCCTTACAGGGCTTGTGAGGTGGTGGCAATCATACCCGGCGCGATGCGCCGGGCTATTGAATTTCGCCCTTTCAGGGCTTTTACTTCGATTATTATGTCGAACTCGCGTTATTTAAGAGGCGGAGAGCAGGCGGGATTAGCGAACAGGCGGGTTAGAAACCGGTCGCGGCGGCCTTGCGATATTGAGCGGAGATAGGATGGCAATACTGCGTAATGCAAGCCGCCGCGACAAGTCTTCTTTGTTTACAGAAATTTTTCGATTGCAGCAATCGCGTCTGTTCGTCAGCGCGCGCCGCCTTATAATCGGCTATTACTTCTTTGCGCCGAGCACTGAATCCTTTGCGGCTTTCGCCACGCGGAAACGAATGACGGTTTTGGCCGGTATCTTGATCTCTTCGCCCGTTGCCGGATTGCGTCCCGTTCGGGCGCTGGTCTGCTTTTTGACGAGTTTGCCGATTCCCGGAATGGTGAACTCGCCGTTCTTCTTAGCTTCGCGATAAGCGATATCAGACAACGATTCAAGAAATGCCGACGCGGTCTTCTTGTTTGTGCCTGTCGCCTCTGCCAATTCTGTTGCAAGCTGAGTCTTGGACATCTTCTTTCCTGATGACATGATTTATAGTATCTCTCTTTCTTAATGTGGGCTCTGCGCTTTGCGGCGCAGGCGATTGGATTTTCAATTGCAGCGAGCGGCTTAATGCTGTAAACAGATCTAAAGTTATTCCGCTCAAAAAGATACCCCTGCTTTGGCCGCCCCTTCAAGCCAGCAAAAACAGGGGGTTCACTGCGACGCGAAGATTACTACACTAGCTCGAAACTTGCAACTAAAAACCGGCCAAAATCGGCATTTTATCAGGGAAACCATATGGATTTCGGGTAGCCGAGAGCACATCGCAGATTGATGGATTTAACCTGTTGCTAAATTGAAATCAGACCCGCCTACTTCTATTACCTGTTGACGCAGGGTTAGTCGAGTGAGAGAATCCTGATTGTGAGTTTTTCTCTCGAAAGCTCCTCGATTCCGCTTTTGAAGAACGTTCCCCGTTTTGTGAGTGTGCGAGATGTTATCTTTCAAGCAGCAACAATATCAGGCAGATATACCTCCCCGGTGGAGCATAGGCGTAGATAAACGACATGTGGCTGTTTATGTTGCAGTTGCGCTGGTCGCTGGATTCTCAATCGGCTTTATCGTAGCGCGTTCAATCGTGCACAAAGAAGCCGGTCCCCAGCTTCCGGCCAGCCCCGCCCTTGCGCAGCCTCGCCAGCAGGCTCAGCCGGAAACTTTGTCGAACGAGTTCCGGTTAGTCAAACGAATCTTGCGCGCAGATACGATAGAAGTGGACGGTGTCGGCGCTGTGCGAATGATTGGCGTTGAAACGCCTGACGGGAGAACGCCGCAAGGTATATACGCCGCGCACGGGCAGAACGCGCTCAATTTCATAGAGAAATCACTTCTAAATCAGGAAGTGCGGCTTGAATTTGATCCGGCAAACGCCGTCAGCAACAATAAGGATGAATCCGGTCAAACCCTCGCCTACGTTTACACGCGGGACGGGACGTTCATCAACACTGAATTGGTTAAGCAGGGTTTAGGGTTCGTCCGCACGAGCGACGAGTTCAAGTTTAGCGATAACTTTCGCGCGCAGGAGCGCGAAGCCATGCAGTCGATGCGCGGAGTCTGGGGATCGTCGTCCGGGGCGACATCGACAACGGCTGCCGCTCAGCAACCGCCGCCAGCCACAATGCCCGGCCCAACGGATGAAAAGACAAGGCGGCTTTCTCCGCTTCCGCCTTCCGCAATCGGCCCTAACGTCCCGGCCATTTCAGGGGCCTCCTCTTCGGCTGCCTCAACCTCTTCTTCCGAGCCTTCTGTATTCATCTCTTCTACGGACAGGGTTTATCACAAATCAGGCTGCGAACTGCTGGGCAAAAAGAAACAGGCCATTGGTCTATCGGAAGCCAGATCGAAAGGCTACACGGCTTGCAGTCGCTGCTACGCCTCTACAGTTCTCAAAGCGCCCTAGAATCTCTGTTTCAAAAGCCTACTGTTGACGGATGGTTTATACTTTCTGTGGATTGCCGAAATTGCCAGCTTAAACTTTGGATCTTAGCAGAATCAGCCCCTCTGCATTAATAACCTGCAGGAAACCGGTAATGCAATCAATCAACGACGGGCGAAACCTATTTGTGTCTCATTTATCTGCGCGACCTATGGTCGCATTCATGACCGCAGTGCTTCTCTGCGTCGTGTTTGCGACTGAAACTGCCGCTCGTGAGCGGCACGGAAAGCGAGTTGTAAGTTCAGGCACAGGCTGCACAGAGTGCGGGAGCAAAACAAAAAAGTCTTTCAAAGACGTGCCCTGTCACTCAAAGAATTACGTTGATCCGAAGGTGGCGAAAAAATTCAAGACGGCTGTGCGCGACATGAAGCGCGCAGGCATCAGTCCGACCGTAACAAGCGCGTGGCGTTCGACTGACAAGCAGGCCGCGCTGTTTCGCTGTTCGCAGAACAGGCGTTGCCGTAAAGCCAACCCGTGGCTCTATCGAGCGTTGCCGCCCGGTCAATCGCTCCACGAAGCAGGGTTCGCATTAGACATATCGGGTGTCGCTGCCGGACCTCGCGGCGCGAAGAAAGTCACACCGCGAGGCCACCGCATAATCGGCATCATGCGAAAAAACGGATTCCAGTGGCGCTACGGGCTGAAAGACCCTGCGCACTTCGAGGCCAACCCGCGAAGATACGGCTACCGGAATGCGAAACAGGCCATCTCGCTCAGCCAGAATATCTGCGATGCGAAGATCGCGACCAGAAAATCGGGTCGCAGCCGCCAAACCGCAGCTTTGACAAAAAGACAGACTGGCGTCAGACCAGTATCGGTTACGGTGAAACCGCGCAGGCATAATTCGAGAGCCTGATGTCGCGCGATCTCTACGATGGTTTTTCATCCTTCACAGTGACGGCAGAGGTTACAACGGACTTTACGCCCTGCACTTTGCGCATGGCCTGCGCCGCATAAAGCAGTTGCTCGTGTGTATCCACAGTGCCGTCGAGCGAGACCACGCCTGCATTGCTGTCAACCGATAAAGAAAGATCTTTCAGCTTCGGGTCTTTATCAATGACATTGCCGATTTCGTCTTTTATTTTGTCGTCAGCAGCATTGACCTCTTTGCGCTTCGCGTCGGGCACGACTTGAATCTGATCGTTGATGCCCTCGACACCTTCTATCTTTCGCGCAGTTGCGACCATCGCCGACTTCGCTTCATTCGTATCAACTTTGCCGGTTAATGTCACCGCACCATTTTTCGTATCGACCTCGGTTTCATATCCGCTTGTCGGGTTTTCCGCAAGCAACGCCAGTTTGATCTTGAGCGTAATCCATGAGTCGGGCCGCGTTTTGCGGCTGGCTGTCGCGTTGGCATTCCCGTGAGCATTGGCATTATTGGTGTTGGTGTTGATTGCGGGAGTGCATCCGGTGTTGAAGGCCGCAAAACAGATACAAGTTGCCAGAAAAAGTTTTCTCATAACCAGTGAACCTCGTGGAGAGCCGCAACCATACGCGGCTGATCAGGTATGCGTCACAGGATAAGTATACAACAAGCCGCGCCATCTCTTCCCCCGTTTCAAAGCTCGCGCCGATTGCAGGCTTGTAGAAAAAATCGATCCGGCCTTACTATAGCGAACTAAGGTCAGGGGTTTTTATTCTGACATGAAAAATCTTTCGGGAGAACAAATGCTCTACATAAAAAGAATCGTCTTTTTGATAATCGCACTCAGTATTTCAAACGCGCTTCCTGTAACGGCTCTTCAAAAACAGAAACCTAAAACTAAACCCGACGCACAGTGGGTCGAGACTACGCTTGCATCGCTGAGCCTTGATGAAAAGATAGGCCAGTTGATTATCCCCGCGACGGTCGGGATGTTCATGAGTCAGGACAGCGATACATTTCAGCAGGTGCGGCGCGACATCACAGAGTTTCATGTCGGCGGCTATCATATGCTGGGCGAGATAAATATTCTTCACGAACCTACGGGAGTCGCGCTGCTTATCAATCACATGCAGGAGATGTCGAAAGTGCCGATGTGGATAACGGCTGACTTTGAGGGCGGCGTCGGCCTTCGCTACATCGGCGCGACCCGCCTGCCGCGAGCGATGGCTATAGGTGCGACCGCAAATCCTGAGCTGGCCTTTCAGGCTGGCCGCGTTGCAGCCGAAGAAGCTCGCGCGATGGGCGTTGATGTGAACTTTTATCCTGTCGTCGATGTCAACAACAACGCGCGCAATCCCATAATCAACATCCGCTCGTTCGGCGGTGATCCCGATATGGTTTCCCGCATGGCCCGCGCTTACATTCGCGGCGCGCAGTCATCGGGCGTGATGGCGACGGCCAAGCATTTTCCGGGTCACGGCGATACGTCTACGGATTCGCACATGGAACTGCCTTCGATTGATGTTGATCGAGCCAGACTGAACGCGATAGAACTGCCGCCGTTTCGCGCGGCCATCGAAGAAGGCGTAGGCGGCGTGATGAGCGCGCACATCGCATTGCCGCGCATCGAGCCTGAAAAACTTCCCGCCACGCTTTCGCCAAAGATATTGACGGGCATGCTGCGCGACGAGCTTAAATTCAACGGCGTAATATTCACAGACGCCATGAACATGCGCGGCGTTGCTGCGCACTATCCAGACGGCGATGCGGCGGTGCGCGCAATCAAGGCAGGCGCAGACATATTGCTCTATCCGCCGAGCGTCGAGCAGGCTTTTAAAGCCGTCAAGCGCGCAGTCGAATCGGGCGAGATCAAACAGTCGCGCATCGACGAGTCCGTGCGGAGAGTGCTTGCAGCAAAAGAAAGACTCGGCCTCGATAAGAACCGCTTTGCAGATTTGAACAAGCTGGATAAGGTGCTTGGCTCAAGCGAGCATCAGCAAACAGCGCAGCAGATAATCGAGAGCGCCATAACGCTTGTACGCGATAATAAAAACGTTTTGCCATTAAAACTCGCGCCCGATCAGAAAGTCCTCTTCATAACGATGGTCGATAACAGCGAAGGATGGCGCGACGGTGTGCCGGGGCGCGCGTTTCTTCAGGGCCTGATAAAGCGACACCCAAACACGACGAACGTAAACGTTTCGGACAAGACTTCGCCCGCTGAGTTTGAACTCATAAAAAAGCTGGCCGCGCTTTCAGACGCAGTCATAGTCAACGGCTTCATTCGAGTGGCCTCCTACAAAGGCTCAATCGACTTAAGCGAAGGCGAGATAAACCTGCTAAAGCATCTTTCGGAAATCGAAAAACGTTTCGTCTTCGTGCTCTTCGGCAGTCCGTATTTGATATCATTCGTGCCCAGGATTTCTTCATACATTCTGGCATACGAATACTATCCGGCTGCCGAAGAAGCCGCGCTCAGGGCCGTGCTGGGCGAGATAGAATTCAAAGGCAAGCTTCCCGTAGAGTTGCCGGACTTCTATCCAATCGGCCACTCAATCCTTAAGGCTCGTCAGCAGTAGCGTCCGGCTACCGACTCGGCGTTTAATTACCGGGAACTATGGGAAACCTCCGGCGTTTGTAAATCCGTTTGAATGATTGCAGACAAGGAGCGTTTGATGACCGGCAAACTCGCAATTGTTATATCCACGCTTTTGATCGCGCCCTGTTTGACGATGAACGCGCGCGCAAATCAAACGTCGCCAGAGTCGCGCGTAAAGACAGATCAGGCCATATTTGATTTTCACAGCAGCTTCTGGATAAACCTTCATCATTTTCTGCTTCCAGTGGCGCGGCGGCGCGACCAGTTGAAAGCAAATCCGCAAACCGACACCGCGCCCGCGACTCAAGCGACTGCGCTTACCCCTGAACAACAGCGCGCGTGGGATGCGACGCTCGATTACTATACCGAGAGCGGCCTTATCAAGCGGGATCTTCTGTTTGATGAAAAGATGTTGACAATAAAATCGCAACTGGTCGAACTGGAATCTTCGACCGATTTGCGAAAGGCGAAGCTCGAACCTGAACTTGCAGCCGCGCTGGCAAGAGCCGCACCGGTCTATCGCGCAGTGTGGTGGGCGCAACACGATAAAACCAACCGCGACTGGATTTCTGCCGTATCGCACAAAGTGAAACAGTTCAGCAGCGATTGGCCGGGTCAGTTTGCATCGGCTTATCACGCGAAATGGCCTGCGGGCCGGATACGAGTCGATGTGTCGAGATTTGCCGGGCAGTTTGGAGCTTACACAACGGACAACCCTCTGCACATAATGATTTCAAGCACCGACGACCGCCTACAGGGATATGCCGCTCTCGAAACTCTATTTCATGAAGCGTCGCATTCAATGGTCGATGTAACTAACTGCGCGGTTGCCGATCAGATCGCGGGCGAGTGCCGCGCTCGTAATAAACCTGTCCCGGACAGGTTCTGGCACGCGCTTCTTTTTTACACCACGGGAGAGATAGTCCGGCGCAATCTGGCGGCGCGCGGTGTGCGCGATTACGTCCCTTACGCCTACAGCAACGGGGTCTATAACAGAGGCTGGCAAAACTATCAGCGGGCGCTTGAGAAATACTGGCAGCCATACCTCGAAGGCAAAGCCGATTTTGATAAAGCGATTGCCGACATGATCGCCGCCCTGTAGCCGTACGTTTTTAAAATTACATTCCGGATCAATTCAAGCCTGCGACAGGAGCCTGCGACGGGCGCTTGACCCGCGCACGCCGGATAGTGCAGCATTAGGCCATCTCGATTATCAGGGAACTGCTCGATGCTGGACGAATTGAAAGAAGGAAGAGTATTTACGCTTACTGAGGCTCGCGGCTTGATACCGAGGCTGCGCAAACTGCTTTCACGCATAAAAACCGAGCGCGATATGTTGCTCGACATGCGAATAGAGATTGACCGCGCGCGCGAAAAAGCCGAGTCGGGCGGCGGCAGTCCATATGGGCCTCGTTACCTCAAACACATGATTCGTTTCAGCGAAGCAGTTCAAGAGATCGAATTTATGGGCGTGCACATCAAAGACTTTCGCATAGGACTGGTCGATTTCCCTTACGAACACGAAGGACGCATAGTCTATCTCTGCTGGAAGCCCGACGAAGATGAAATAGGCTGGTGGCATGAGACAGATTCCAACTTTGCCGGACGCCAGCCCCTTACCGATGATTTCAATTGATGAGGCGCAAGCCGGGAATTGCCCGACTGAACAAGCGCACCTCCACAGCGATCCGAAGATCGCACATGTTCCAGAAATTATTTAGCCGAGACAACTAAGGGTTGAAGGAAGAGACAGTGCCAATAATCTTAGCTGGATCTGCGTTCAGCTTCATCACGAAACTTGCGGTCTTCGTCGCGGGCCTCATCGCCGCGAATGCCGACTTTAAAGTTGCGTATGCCTTCGCCCAGCCCCTTGGCGAGATCCGGTATCTTGCGAGCGCCAAACAGCACTATGATGATGAGAAGGATGATCAATAATTCCGGCATTCCGAGTCCAGCCATGGTCGTGCTCCTTAAACTAGTGAATTCAGATGATGTGATTGTAGACCGGCCCATCACAGGTGTCAACGTGTAGCGTCCGGTCCGTTTCTTGCTTTTGCTAATGCAAGCCGGTATACTCCGCCAGTGCCGGATGCAATCTTTACGAGTCAGGCACTCATCCAATTCCTGGTTCAGCAGCGTATCAGAATATTAAGACTTCACCTACAAAGCTGGGATTTGAAGATATATAATTCATTCGTATGACGCTTGAGTGTCCAAAATGCAAATCTCCTGTTGCGCGCGAAGGGCAGCGTTTCTGCTACCGTTGCGGCAACGACATGACTTCGTACTACGATTCGCTCAACATAAAAGTCAAAGAATCCGATTCCCTGTCCAGCCCCGTGTCCGAAGAGGTCAAATCGAGCGCGGCTTCCGTGGCTCAGCAGACCAGAACGCTGGCGAGCGAAGGGCTTGAAATCACGACAGAGGT
Organism: Blastocatellia bacterium; assembly: GCA_963804815.1. Taxonomy (GTDB): domain Bacteria; phylum Acidobacteriota; class Blastocatellia; order UBA7656; family UBA7656; genus DATEKX01. The sequence continues at coordinate 3,168,489 of CAWDRU010000002.1, forward strand.
GATAATCTCGCCCGCCGCAAATAATAAAGCTTTGCTGAAGATACTGCTTCCGACAGGCGATGTGTTTGACCGCGAAATAGTCCAGGCGGAAACCCAGATGGGCAAGGGGCCGCGCAACGATATAGTCATTGCAGACCCGGCAGTCTCCGCAGCGCATGCTGTGATTATCGTCGAAGCAGACAGCTATACGATCAAAGACCTCGGCAGCCGCAACGGCACTTTCGTCAACAGCGAGCGCATAAGCGAACCCCGAGCACTGCGTCACGGCGATGTGATCGGACTGGGGCTTTCAAAACTCACGTTCCGGCTCAACTCTCACAGCGAAACAGGCACCATTCAATCGCCTGAAATCACAGCCGCCATTCAGCGACCGGGACCGCCGCCGCTCACGCAGGAGTCTCTTGCCAATGCAATCGTCGGAGCAAGCCTCGCGCCCAGCGAAGAGGTTTATCGCCTGCTCGACAAAGATCCGCAAGGCCGAAGGCTCTATCACTCGCTCGTCGAAGAAAACCTCGTAACCGAAGAGAGCCTGCGCGATCTGATGAGCCGCACATTTCAAATCCGCACCATTGATTTGAAAACGGCGCAGGTCGATCAGGAGATCGCGTCGAAATTCCCTCCACGGCTTGCGCGCGATCATCAAATATACCCGGCAGGCAGAGAGGGCGAGAATTTGATTCTGGCCGTCGCAGACCCGACCGACAGCGCCGCAATCGAAGAAGCGAAGCGCCAGTTAGGCATGCCAGCCGTTGTGCGGCTCGCGACATCAAGCGACATACTCGAACAGATTGACCGTCACTACGGGCCGCGACTGATTGGAGTGCTGCCTTCGGGCGAAAAGCTGGAATACTTCATCGACCGCCATGAGATTGAAGTCGGCAAAGCCTCGCACAATCACATCGTATTGAACGATCCGACTGTCAGCAACACACACGCAATCCTGATTGCGCGCGACGGCAGCTATTCCATCGTGGACCTTGGCAGCCGTAACGGCACTTACGTCAACAGCGAGCGACTCGGCTCTCAGGCACATACTCTCCGGCACGGCGACTCCATTCAACTCGGACAGACTTTGCTGACGTTCAGGAATCGAGCAGAGACGAGCGCCAGCATCACAGCGACGCTTTCGCCCGCCGCGCTTGCCGACATAAGAAAACGCGCAGAGCAGATGGACACCTCGGCTGAAAAAGACGCAAGCCCGCCGCCTGTCGTTGCAGGCGCGCCGCTGCCTGTCCCTGAACCGGTTGCGCCTGCGCTGGTCATTCCGCTAGCTGCCGCAACCGCCGACGCGCAAAGCGAAGAGAAGAAGAAGAAGAAGAAAAAGAAGGCTACTGACGACCGACTCAAGGCTGCATACATCAGCGGTCTGAGCAGAATAGTCGCCCAGGTGTTCGCGGTGCTGCTGTCCGTCGGGCTGGCGCTGTACATAGCGAACCGCAACATGACCAGCGAAAAACCGAAGATCGAAACCAGTACGAAGACAGGCAAGGCCAAGCTCAAGCTCGGCTCACTTGGAGCGGGCACGGCATTTCAGGGCGGTCCATTTGAAGCATCGGGCGTTGCCGCCGTGGTCGGCACGGACGGCGTTCTGATGGTTGATGACAATCATCCGGGCGAAGTGCTGTGGATGCAACTCAATTCCGCGGGCGACCAGTCAGGCCCGGTCAAGGCTGTGCAGACCGGGGTCAGCATCGAAGACCCGGAAGGCATCACTTCTGACGGTTCGTTTTTTTATATCGTCGGCTCCCAGTCATCAGGGAAAGCGGGCGAGCGCGACGGGCTGGTGCGATTCTCGTTCGACCCGGCGACGCAGACCGTCACAAAAGCCGAAGCCATAGCGGGGCTGCGCAGTTTCCTCGTAAACAATGTTCCGGAACTGAAAAACTTTGCCGACCTGAAAGGCGAAGAAGGCGGGTTGAATATAGAAGGCATCGCGTGGGACCCCGACCCCGAACATAGAAGACTGCTGCTGGGTTTGCGCTCGCCGCTGGTTAACGGCAATGCGCTTGTCGTTCCCGTCAGGCTGCGCGATGCGAACGGCCCCTTCACTATTGACAATCTGCAACTGGCAGAACCGAACGCGATTCAATTACCGCTCGGCGGACTGGGAATACGCGATATTCAATATGACAGCCGTTTGAAAGCCTTCCTGATAATTGCAGGCGCGCCCGAACATCACGAAAAGACCGCTTTCACTCTCTGGGAATGGAACGGCGACGGCAATCAATCGAGCGCGGACGCAAAACCTCGCGAAGAGACAACGCTCGACATGAGAATGAAGCCCGAAGGCGTGACGAGATTGAAGCTGCCTGGTCGCGAGATGATATTCATCGTCGGCGACGCAAGCAGCTATATCAAACTCGATTACGCAGAAGGGCAATGATTCGAGCCGTTAAGGATTTGCATCGTTTTTGAATCGAGCATCTACTTACCGCCGAAACGAAAGACGATTCCGACCGACGCCCGCAGGTTGTGGTGAATGTCATCAGAGCCGAATCGCTCAAACCCAATACGTTTGTAGAGGTAATCCGCCTGAATGACTCTGAGGGCGAAGCTCTTGCTCAAATTCACGTCCAGCCCGCCACCCACCGCCATAGCGAATGTCGTGTCATTGTCGGAAGAGGAAGATTCAAACCCCGTACTCCGCGATTCAGCTTCGGTGTGTGTCCGCGACACTCCAAACAGAGCGTGAGCGAACGGCGTTATTTTTTCTATCTTGCGATACGAGACGCGCGGGCCAACCATAATCGTGTGGATTTTCGTATTCGTCCTGACTCTGAATGCAAATGGCGGCAGGCCCGGCAGAGTGGGAAAGTCTGGAATAGTCACTACTAAATTCGATGAGCTTGAATCGTAGTGACCGCTTACATCAACAACCAGACCGAACCACTTGTTCAGATTTGCGGCCACTGAGCCATTCCAACCGTGTAAGTCTCTACCCGTTTCAGAGTGCAGGAAAGAATAGCCCCCATATACTTCGGCGCTTGGTGTATCCTGTGCTTTTGCGCATAACGGCAAAAGAAAGCATACGCTTGCAATGAATAATACTCTACGCATATCTGTTCTCCATTCCGTATTTTCAGGCTGGGCACTAACTGTGAACGCACGGTTATTTTGCTTCTTGCATCAGATTCGATTCGCCTCTGACCAAGTCACTTTAAGTCGGTTGATCGAGGGCCGGTGTCAGAGTTGTGGCACTCTTTCAAGTGACACAACTCTGAAATCGACTTGCTGCGTTACGAATTAATAAGCGACAGGGTCAAGGCGTCGAATTACATCTATCCGAAAAGAGTGATACTTTTGAAAAAGTGTTGCAAAGGCCCCAACGGTATACTATTATCGCCGACGACCCCCTCTTTATATATTAATCTGTAATTTTATTCTCAGCGCGGGTAAGTAGCTGGCCTTTTAACTACGAGTTTGGCAACAGTGGAAGAAGGTGAAAGCTGTGATGACACAATCAATCGGCGCATCGGTAAACTTCGATATTGAACAGCCAGCCAGAATGCTCATCATTGACGATGAGCCGAATGTTCTTTCCGTACTCTACTCATTGCTTTCGAGCCAGTACGAATGCCAGACCGCGACCAGCGCGATTGAAGCTCTCGAATACCTGAAAAAAGATACTTACGATCTGGTGCTGTCAGACATTATGATGCCCGGCATGAGCGGTCTCGAACTTCTCGAAGAGATCAAACATCTGAGCCGCGAGACCGTAGTCATACTTATCTCAGGCAACCTCAACATCCAGAGCGCGATTGAAGCGCTCAGGCGGGGAGCTTACGATTACGTAACCAAGCCTTTCAATCTTTCGGATGTGGAAACCGCTGTCCGCCGCGCATTGCGCCATCGCTCGCTGCTCAAAGCCAACCGTCAATACGAGCAGCATCTTCAAAGCATGGTCAGCCAGGGCTCAAAAGATTTGAGCCTCGTACATGGCAATCTCAACCAGACGCTCGAAAAACTCTCGCTGAATTACCGCGCAACGCTACAGGCTCTCGCAACGGCGCTCGAAGCGCGCGACGTGGAGACCAGAGGGCATTCCGAGCGTGTAGTGGCTTTTTGCGTCAGGCTCGGCATACAACTCGGCCTTGCCGATGATGATTTGGTCACCCTGGAGCATGGCGCGCTGCTTCACGACATCGGCAAGATAGGAGTCCCCGACCACATCCTGCTCAAGTGTGGCGCGCTCACCGAGGAGGAATGGCAGCACATGCGCCGCCACGTTGAATACGGCGCTCAGATACTTCGCGGAGTAGATTTTCTGGAGAGCGCAAGCCACATAGTCGCCCAACATCACGAACAGTTCGACGGCAGCGGCTATCCACATAAACTCGCGGGCGAGATGATATGCCGGGGCGCGCGCATATTCGCCGTCGCCGATGCGGTTGACGCCATCACATCAGACAGGCCCTACCGCAAGGCTCGCTCGTTTGAGGATGCAGTCGATGAGTTGATCAAATGCGCGGGGTCTCACTTCGACCCGCAGGTAGTAAAAGCTTTTACGGCAGTGCCGATCGATCAGTGGCGCGAGATACGTCAACTGACGCTCGAACCGGGGCTGACAACAAAAGATCAGACCTCTAATTCCTCTGTCCTCACAGTGAAAGGTGATCGAGTTGCTGGTGAATGGAAAAGGTGAAATGCGTAACAGACGGGTAGAGTTTGAAAAGATTCGGATGACCCGGTTTTATATCACTTTCGCCGTTGCCTTCTAAATTAAACTTTTGTCTCTTATAAAAAGACTTCTTGCTGACCGAAGCGATCAAGCCAGCTACTACACGCTAGTTGATCGTATTGGCGCGCTTGCCCGCTCGGCCCGCGACCTTAACGCTTTTCTCGCCGCCGCCGCAGACGAGTTTGGCCGCGCGCTCGATTTGACTCGCGCGGTGATCCTGCTGAAGACCGAAAGCGGACTCAGGCGCGGAGGCGAGTATTGCACGCAGGAGATCAATTCCACCACAAGAGAAAGACTCCAGCTCTTAGATTCTGAGATTGTGCGCGAACTGGCAGTCGAAGGCTCGCCTGTAGAGATTAAAATCAATGAGGCTGCGCCGATTCTGAAAGCAGCCTTTGAGCGCGCGCTCGACCAGACAGAAACCCGGCCCGTAGTAGAATCAATAATGTTTGCGCCGTTCGCGGACGAGTCGCAGGCCGTCGGCGCGATCCTGTTCTACAGGCGCAGGCATCACAGGTTGTCGGACGGGGACAAAGAAGCGTTGAGGTCAATCGCATCCTGTCTCAGCCTTGCGCTCCATCACATTCAGTCGCAGGAAAGCGCCAAGAACGCGGCCAGCCGCGAAGTTCTCACGCATCAACTGCTGACTGCCATTCGCTGCGCGGGTTCCGTTGACGAGACTCTGAAATCGGCTGTTGACGGGCTGGGCACGACTCTGGGCGTAACCCGCGTCGTTATCTTCAAACATAGAGACGGCGAACTGGGCAAAGCATCGGGGAAAGGTCTGAGCAACCTGCTGACTGCGCGCGCAGAATATCGCTCAAGCGTGCTGGTGCCGAGCCTGCTTCAAACCGGACTCGATGTCGAAGGCTCTCCGCTGTTGAGCCAGTTGCTGTCGGGCGAGATGATAGTCATACCCGACACGAACGACGGCGACCCGATAGTGCGCGCTTTATGCGTCAGGCTCGGCGTGCGCGCTTTGGTCCTGGCACCAATCGCTTATAAAGGCCACACCGTTGCCGCGCTCGCGCTTGAACAGTTCGACCGCCCGCGCGAATTCTCTGATGAAGAGATGAGACTTCTCGGCCTTGTGACGGAGCAAACGGCAGTCGCGCTCTATCAGGCGGAGCTGTATCGCGAGGCGCAGGAGTCTGCAAGGCGCGAGGCGCTGATCAGAAAGATCAATTCCGCCATTCACAGTTCGCTCGACCCTGAGGCCGTCCTGCAATCGATTGTCAACGAGATGGGCGCTGCGTTATCGGTTTGCCGTTGCAGGCTCGCGCTTTTGCCGAATCCCATGCCTGAGCAGGTGCCGCTCACGCACGAATACGTCGCCGAGTGTTGCAGACACAGGCAGGCCGAGTTGCAGACAATCCAGTTGTCGAACAATGCCTTTTTTCAAACAGTGATCGCGACAAACGGACCTGTTGCGGTAGACGACCCTGCCAGTGATTTGAGGATGGCCCCGTTCAACGAGCGGTATCGTGTAGCAGAAGTCAAATCACTGCTCGCGGCTGCGATACGCAACGGCGGACGCCCCATCGGCATCTTCAGCCTGCATCACTGCGAACAGCCTCACACCTGGACGCAGTGGGAGATTGACATAGCCCAGTCCGTAGTCGAACAGGCTGCGGTCGCAATACGACAGTCGGAGTTGTACAGAGAAGTGCGCGAATCTGCCACGCGCGCGGCACTGGTAAATCAAATAGTCGCCTCGATTCGCAGTTCGCTCGACCTGAAGCAGACGCTCGGCGTCGCGGCTGAAGAGGTCGGGCGGGCGTTGGGCGCAAGCCGCACGAATTTCCGTCAACTGGTTGGCGACAATATCGAGGTCGTGGCAGAGCACCTGAGCCATCCCGGTCTGCCGATGAATCATGTTCCTGCAAATGCGGGCGACTACATAATGAATTATCTGATAGAGAAGCGGCGCACGCTCGTCATCGACGATATGCCGGAATTCGTTTCGGCTCATCCCGAATTTATCGCAACCGTGCGCGGGTGGCAAATCCTGCCGCGCAGTTTATCGCAGATAACCTGCCCGATATTCGTAAACGATCTGTTCTGGGGCGCGCTTTCGATAAGTCAGACAGACCGCCAGCGCAAGTGGACTGCCAGCGAGATTGCGCTGGTCGAAGAAGTGACCGCGCAGGTTGAAGTCGCTGTCAGCCACAGCCGTTTGTTTGAAGAAGCAAAGCAGGCTGCCGAGCGCGAGGCGTTGATCAGCCAGATCGTTCACGGCATCAATCAATCGAATCAGCTTCGCGAGATATTTCCAATCGTCGCCAAAGAGCTTGCCGATTATCTGGCAGCCGATAGAGTTATCATCACAAAGCTCGACGAAGAAGCCGGGATGTGGATCAGCGAATGCGAGTACAGCAATGGCACTGTGTCGCGCAACGCGCATGCTTATTCGGTCGAGGCGTTCGCAAAATTTTCCGAGATGGTCGAAGACGAAATGATACGCTCGGACGACGTAGAAAACGATCTTCGCCTGCTTCCCTTCCTCGACCAGTTCCTGCGCCCTGTCGGCACGCGGGCATTTCTGTCTGTGCGCATAAATTATCAGGGCGCAGTGAAACTCGTCATCACTGCGATAATGAACTCTGGCCCGCGCGTGTGGGCGAATGAAGAATTAGAGGTCATACGCGCGGCGGCTGATCAGGTGCTTACGGCGCTTCAGCGCGCAGAGTTGTTCGAGCAGGTCTCGCACGGCAAGTACGAATGGGAGGCGACCTTCGACGCGCTTACGGACGGGATACTGATATTCGATCAGAAAGGGAAACTCTGTCGAGTGAACGAAGCGGGCGCGGCCTTCGAGAACTCACACGTCCGTGATCTGGTCGGGCGCAAATGCTGCACCCTGCTTCAAGGGATAGAAGGCGAGACCTGCCGCGTCGCCAATGTCATCAAAACCGGGCGGCCCGTAACGTTTGAACTGGTGCCGGAGCGACTCAAACGGCCCGTGTTCGTCACCATCTCTCCGCTTAAAAACAGATTCGGCGACGGCCAGCAGCAGGACGGCCAGCACGGGGCCGTCTGCATTGTCAGAGACCTGTCTGAACTCCGGGCAGCCGAAGCCGTAGCCCGCGAACAGCGCGGCTTCCTCGTCAAATTGATTGAGCACGCAAACGATGCCATCTCTGCCTTCTCTCCCACTGGCCGCTTGATATGGTTCAACGAGCAACTGGTAAACCTGTCAGGGTACTCGCGCGAAGAATTGACGGCCAACGATTACAGGCTGTTTACGGCAGGCGAGGACAAGAAGGCGGCAGTCGAACGATTCACGGGGGCGCTCGCGGGCGAGGCGCAAACCTTCGAGTTAAATGCGCGCAGGAAGAATGGTGAATCCCGATTGCTGCTGACCACCTTCACCCCTATTTACGATGAAGGAGGAGTGACGAGCGTGCTTTCAATCGCGCGCGACATCACCGAAGAGCGTGTGGCAAGTGAGCGCGCCGCACAGGCAGACAAGCTGCGCGCGCTTGGCCAGCTTGCCTCAGGCGTTGCTCATAACTTCAATAACATACTGGCTGCCATACTCGGCCACGCGCAGCTAATCAAGCGCGACTGCAAAGAAGAAGGCACCATCCAGCGAATCGACATAATCGAGAAGGCCGCGCTCGACGGCGCGCAAACGGTCAAGCGCATTCAAGGCTTCGGGCTTCATCAGACCGAAGAAGCCCGCGACTCCGTTGACATCAATCAACTCGTGCAGGATTCGACCAATCTGACCCGCACGCGTTGGAGCGACGAAGCACAGCTCAGAGGGCTGAATTACAAAGTCGAGCTTGATCTTCAACCCACGCAGGTAGTGCGAGGCGCGGCATCAGAGTTGCGCGAGGTATTCGTCAACATGATATTGAATGCGCTTGATGCCATGCCTGCTGGCGGCAGGTTGCGCATAGCGACCGAAACGAAAAACGCAAGCGTCCAGATCAGCTTCACCGACAGCGGCGTCGGCATGACGCGCGAGGTAAGCGAGCATATATTCGAGCCATTCTTTACTACGAAGGGCGTGAAAGGCATGGGGCTGGGGCTTGCCGTCAGCTACAGCATAGTCGAACGCCACGGCGGGCGAATCGAAACGATCAGCAGACCCGGTCGCGGCACAACCTTCACGATAACGCTTCCCACAGAAGAGGTCGCTTTTGTGGACGCGAAGTGTAATGAAAGATCGAAAATAAAACCAGCACGCGTGCTTGTCATCGATGACGATGAGCGAGTGCGCGAAACGCTTGTCGAATGTTGAACTCAGCGCAACCCTCAGCCGGATGCTTTCCTGAAAACTTCCATTTTGCTACAACCCTTTATCAAACAGAGGCTGTCTTGACCGCATATATTGGCTCTGCTATTTTGGACCTGATCTGGTGAAGGGAAAAAGCCTGGTGAAGACAGTCTTACTATTTGACATAGACAATACTCTTACCCCTCCCCGGCAGCCGCTCCAGCAATCGATGGTAGAAATCCTGAAGCGACTTGTCGTGCCATTCCATGTTGCAGCCGGTAGCCATATCGAACTGTTACGAGATCAGTTTTTCGAGCCTCTCTATGAATTCGGATTCCGCAAACAATTCGACGCCTTTATCAGCAATGGCGGCATTCATTACCATTGCGATTACTCAAAGGAGATGTCGCTCGATTTAGTTTCGGCATTCGATATTCGAGATCATCTGGGCAATGCCAATTATGACCTGCTGATTGGCGTACTGGAAAAAGCCAGACAGATGCCGGAGTTTCACTTGCCGCCTTCTTTTGAAGTAATGGGTGAAACCATAACCTATCGAGGATCGATGATTAATTTCGTGCCGATAGGCAGGATCGAAGGCGACAGCATCGCCTACCGGCAGAGTAGAGACAATTTCGTCGTACTTGATCGCGCGACGGGCTATAGATCGAAGATGATGGATCATCTCAGGCAGGAATTGTCGTTTCTGATCGAGAGCCGCCAGTTGACCATAAGCCTCGGAGGCCAGACATCTTTCGACCTCAACATCGCGACAAAGGACAAGGCAAATGCCGTATGGACTCTGTTGAATCACGGCGTTGAGCGGGTTGTGTTCTTAGGCGATGCGTTGTTTGAAGGCGGAAATGACGCTCCGATCCGTGAACTGGCAGAGAACTGGCCTTCGACAAGCCCGTGCCCGCTTGAGGCCATACAGGTAAGCAATTGGGACAACACTATTGACAAGCTTCATGCGCTGAAGTTTATTGGCAAGTAACCATCCCGGCAATCAGGCATATCTGAAATTCCAACGCTCCGGCTCAGGAGATAGTCATGAAAAGAACGCTCGCCGTGTTTGCTGCTTTCGTAATGCTCGCAATCAGCCTGTCGGCCCGGACAGCAGACAGGCGAAATCTTACGCTCGATGATTTTCTTGCGCTTGTCGATGTAGACGATCCGCAAATATCTCCTGACGGCGAGTGGGTCGCCTACACCGTTCGCACACAGGATTTGAAAGAGGACAAACGCGCGACCGATATCTGGATGACCAGTTGGGACGGCGCGCGAACGGTGCGGCTAACGTCCACAAAAGAGAGCGAGCATAGCCCCAGATGGAGTCCTGACAATAAGTATCTCGCCTTCCTGTCGAGCCGCACAGTCGAAGGAGAGACGGACCAGTTATGGTTGATGAATCGCGCGGGCGGCGAGGCCGAAAAGATCACAGACCTGAAAGGCGGCGTCAATGATTTCGCATGGTCGCCCGATGGCAAACGCATCGTGCTGGCTGTCAAAGACCCAGACCCTGACGCGCCCGACCCCAAAGACAAAGATGAGAAGAAGACTCAGAAGCCCATCGTCCTTGACCGCTTCCAGTTCAAAGAAGATGAGACGGGTTATCTGACCATGCGCCGCCAGCATCTTTACCTGCTCGAACTGGCAGCGCACAAAATCGAGACTTTGACTTCGGGCAATAATGATGAATTGATGCCTTCGTGGTCGCCCGACGGCGCGTCCGTAGCATTCGTCACCAAGCGCGGCGATGACAGCGACCGTCACAGCAACTTTGACATTTACGTTATCGAAGCGAAGGCGGACGCCGCGCCGCGCCAGCTTACAGATTACGAAGGCGGCGATGCGGACCCGGACTGGGGCAGTCGTCCTGAATGGAGTCCCGACAGCAAATCAATCGCCTACATTCGAGGAGCCGCGAAAGAACTGATCTATTACGGCGTTTATCAACTTGCGGTCGTGCCTGCGGCTGGCGGAAAGCCGAGACTGCTTGCGCCGTCGCTCGACCGCAATATGACAAAGCCGCGATGGTCTCAAAACGGTGACTCGATATATTTCCTGCTGGAAGACAACCGCGCGAGTATTCTCGCGCGAGTTGCGGCAGGCGGCGGGCGTGTGGAAACACTGCTCGGCGGAAAGCGAGAGGTAGCCGGTTACGACATCTCTCGAACCGGCAGGATCGCAGCGCTTGCGAGCAAGCCCGATGAGCCTATGGAAGTCTTCGCGCTCGAAGGCGGAGGTACGCGCCCGCTCTCTCGGCAAAATCAGGAGTTGCTGACAAAGGTCAAGCTCGGCTCAGTCGAAGAGATCGAGTTTATGAGCAAAGACGGCACAAAGATTTACGGCTTCGTCGTCAAGCCGCCCGATTATCAGGCCGGAAAAAAATACCCGACCATACTGCGCATACACGGCGGCCCGGCTTCACAATTCAGTTACCGCTTTACATATGAATGGCAGATTCTTGCCGCAAATGGATACGTGGTCGTAACGGCCAACCCGCGCGGCAGCACTGGTCGGGGCGAGGCTTTTGCAAAAGCCATCTACGCCGACTGGGGCAACAAAGACGCGCAGGACGTGCTGGCGGCTGTCGATTATACGATAGCGCAGGGGCTGGCCGACCCTGAACGATTGGGCGTTGGCGGATGGAGTTACGGCGGAATGCTGACGAATTACACCATCGCGCAGGACACACGATTCAAAGCCGCCGTTAGCGGCGCGAGCATCTCGAATATCATCGCAGGTTACGGCACGGATCAGTATGTTCGCGAGTATGAGATAGAGTTGGGCCAGCCGTGGCGCAATCCTGATGTGTGGATGCGGGTTTCATTTCCCTTCCTGCACGCGGATCGTATAACGACGCCGACCCTGTTTCTATGCGGCGATAAAGATTTCAACGTGCCGCTGCTGAATTCCGAGCAGATGTATCAGGCGCTCAAGAGTCTTGGGCGCGACACACAGCTTGTCATATATCCCGGCCAGTATCACGAAATCATAAAGCCGAGCTATTTGCGCGACCGGTACGAACGATACATCGCCTGGTACAACAAATACCTGATGGCCGGGAGCCGCGATGCTGCGAAAGGAATGCGGAGAAATTGAGCGACCGTCTCAGAATCAACGCATCCACGCGAGCAGATAGAAACCTGATAACATCCCTCGCAAAAGAAGCGATACTTCAATGCGGAGGCTGGGTGCTCGATTTCAAGATGTTTTCCAACATTTCAATCTGCATCAATTTTGAAATCGTGACTGCACACATCGAAGCGTTGAAAACGGCATTGACTCGGCTGGACCTGCGTTTGAGCAGGCAGAGCTATGAGGCGCTCGAAAGTTTCACAGACAAGCGGGAAAAAGGCGACATCACAGGCACGTTGCAGATAACTTTCATCCACGACGAGCCTGATCTGAGAAGAGACGTGCCAGCAATACCCGGATGAGCTTGAATCGTAGAGCACGCAAAGCTGAATCTATACCGAGTCGCCCTAATCTTGTCGCCTTCATGCTTTGCTTGTTAGAATTCATCTTGCGAAACCTTGCACCGCTATCAGCGTTTGAACTCAGTAAACCGACAACGAGCCAGCCCCTAAAGCCCGTTCGCGGTTTGATCTTGTCGCTAGAGGATTCATTTATGAAAAAGGCATTGCTATTTCTCATCGGCGTCATCACATTGGCTATCGGCTTCACCGAAGCAAATGTCGCCAGCGCGCAATCGGGCGATGTTCGCCGTCGCACTATCGCCATCACTTATTTCAAAGACCCCGTGTCCATTCCTTTCGCAGGGACGACGCTGCGCCCCAACGCTCGAGGCGAAGCGACGGTCGAACGATGGCGCAAACGCAATGAAAGCGAAATAGATATCTCTATCGAAAACATGATCCCGGCCTTCAACTACGGCGGGGACTTTACGACCTATGTGCTGTGGGCCATCACGCCCGCAGGCCAGGTCGATAACCTCGGTGAATTTCGGTTGTCGGGCGGTTCGGCTCGTTTGAAAGCGGCGACTCCGCATCAAACCTTCGCGATGATCATAACCGCAGAGCCTCATTATCTTGTGAAGCTGCCGTCGCGAATGGTCGTGCTTGAAAACCTTGCTCCGCAAACGACGAAAGTCGCCGTTCAATCAAGCGAAGTCTATTTCACGGGCGATTCCGGCATCTTCTACAAGGACACGTCCGTGCCTGCCGTTGCCGAACGCGATTACAACAAGACTCCCATGGAATTGTTGCAGGCGAGGCGCGCGATTCAAATTGCCCGACTTGCCGATGCAGAACGCCACGACCCGAATGATTATAATCAGGCGGTGAATCTGCTCGATCAGGCGGAAGCGTCATTTCGTCAGGGCAAAAACGTTCATGAGACAGGTCGCATCGCGCGCGATTCAATCTCGCTTGCCGAGCGCGCGCGGGAGATTTCCGAAGAGCGCGCCGTTGCAGCCGAGCGCCGCGCAGAGATAGCTCGACGCGATGCCGAGGTGCGCCGCGCGACCGAGACCGCTTCAGACCTTGGAGAGAAACTGTCGGATACCGAATCGCGATTGAAAGCGGCTGAACTTACACGCACAAGCATGCAGGAACAGCTCGACCGCGCGTTGCGCGAGGGCGCAGATGCCCGCGCTGAAAACCGCTCGCTGCGCAGTGAAAACGAGCGGATGCACAATGAAATGGATCGTATGAACCGGGACCTGGCCCAGGCGCGAGCGACCATTACGGACCTGCAAACGCAATCATCTTCGGCAAGCGCGAAGCTCAACGAAAGCAATTCGCGTATTGAAGCCATAGAGCGCGCAGAGCGCGAAAGGCGCGAGGCCGAAGCCCGCCGCCGCAGCTTCGCGGAATTGCAGACAGCAATTTCAAGCGTGCTGACAGTCAGGCCGTCTGCAAACGGGTTCGTCGCAGTGCTGCCGGACAGTATGTTCCTGACAAATCAACCGACTCTTCACCTCAGGGCGAAAGCAAAGATGGATGCGCTCGGTCAGGCTCTGGCGGCTAATCGTGATGCGATCTTCACAATCGAAGGCCACTCGGACGCGCGCCCGAACGCAGACAGTTTCGCGATTGGCCGCGCACAGGCTGTTGCCGATTACATAGCCGCGTTCGGCGTATCGCGGACAAATTTCAAAGTCGAATCGCACGGCGCTGCCGTTCCTCTCTCCACAAAGAGAACCGTGGCCGCAAAAGCGCAGAATCGCAGAGTGGAAATAGTATTCATCAACCCGCAATAAAACGGACTCGACGAAGAGGCGACCAGAGCAGTACGCGAGATCAAGTTCTCGCCAGCAACCAGATATGGGAAACCCATTTCTTTTATTACTAATGTGGACATAGAATTCCTTCTCCGCTAATGCGGCATAGATAACGAATCGAAAGGCTAAGGAGACACGAGATGGTTAACGTAGCATTGTTCGTCCGGCTGGAAGCAAAATCAGGCAAAGAGGAAGAGGTCGATAGTTTCCTGCGCAGCGGTCTTGCAATCGTCCAGCAAGAACCCGCAACAATCGCGTGGTTCGCGATCCGCTTCGGGCCGACGACGTTCGGCATCTTCGACGCTTTCCCGGATGAGTCGGGACGGCAAGCGCACCTTTCGGGTCAGGTCGCCGCTGCGCTGATGGCGAAAGCTCCTGACCTTCTGGCCGAGCCGCCTTCCATCGAAAAGGTAGACGTGCTTGCGGCCAAGCTTCCTTGATAAATAACTGTCAGAGAGTTGGTATTTCTTTCAATAACAGTTTATGCTTCGCTCTACACAGACGAGGTGAAAGATTATGTATTGCCCAAATTGCGCAACGGCAAATGCTGATGAAGTAAAATTCTGCCGCTCCTGCGGCGCAAATCTTTCGCTGGTGCCGCAGGCGCTGACTGGCCAGTTGCCTGAAAGCCGCGAAACGCAAAAGCGCGGCAGGCACAGAAACAGACACGAACGCGATGAAAACAAACCGCCGAACCTTGCCAAGGGGATCACGCAGCTAATCACGGGCGTGGGATTCCTTGTGGCTGCCCTCGCTATCTTTTTCAGTCCGGGCGGCAGAGGCTGGTGGTGGGCAATGCTCTTTCCCGCGTTCTCGCTGATCGGCAAAGGCGTTGCTGACATAGTCACGGTAAGGACTACGATGCATCTTCCACACAGCCCGCCACGGACGGCAATGCCGCCTGTCCGCAATACGGGCGAGTTGCCGCCGCAACAGACTTTTCCGCCGCCGAGCGTCACCGAAGGCACGACGCGACATCTTGACCCGGCAAGAGATCGCTATGATGAAAACCGGTAGATCGGTCGAGCGTTCGATGATACGTTAAGCTCTGCGTTCAGCAATCAAATAAAAAGTCGATCATGCGATTGTCTGGTCGGCGTTAAGCAATCGCAATGCGTCTCGCGCGGCATCAGCCACAACTGTCTCCCGGTCATTGATGAACCGGCGAACCTGCGGCTCAAGTTTGCGATCTCCTATACTGCCTATTATTGTCAGGACCACAGGCAGGTTCTCGCGCTTATCGAGCGCCTCCTGTAAAAGCGGCTCGGATTTCCTGCCTGCACGCGCGAGGAATATGCCCGCGATAGTGCGAACATTCTCATCCGCAGAGCCGAGCGCGCGAACAAGCGCACGGCCTGCCATCCGCAAGCCTGTCGCTCGCCACACGATATTGGCGGCAAAAACCCCTAAAGCCCTGCCCAGTTTCATTAAAGTTATCGTAACAAAATACTAGAGGCCGAGCATAGCTTTGACCTTATGCTTTTTCCAGACTCCCGGATCATGAGTCGCTCCGTGGTCAAACCACACGGGCAGCACATGCTCTTCAATATTGGGATGGTTGAAACGCTGGCCGCCTCTGTCTGCCAGCACTACCAGATCCATATGCACATGGATTGATACGCATCGCGTTACGCGCGTGAAATCGGCAATGTATTTGTGGATGTGAACGGGGCAACTCATCAAAACAAGCGTGCCTACAACCAACTCGCTCTGCGTCGCAAGCATCGCGACGTTCGCTCCGTGGCTGTGCCCAAAAACGTCCAGCCCCGAAAGCCCATGCTGATTTACCCAGTCGCGCAGATCTGTCGCGCCAAGCGAGCGAGCCAAATCGCTGTAACCGCCTGACCAGTCGAAACGATCACTTGCGCCGTAAAGGTCGGGGCGGACGCTGGCAAGCACAAAGCTATGAAAGTCACCGCCCGGCTGCCACCAGCTCGCGCTTTTTGCAAATGTTCCGTGAACCAGAAGGCTCGTGTGAGAAGGTTTTCTGGTGGTCTTCGTAGGGTTACCTTTCGTCAACGCGCGAAGGCGTGCGTGTTCCGGAGCAATGCGCGCCAGCGCCGTAGCAGCGACATCGCGCACAAGGTCGTCTGCGCTGCGCGTACCGTCGGCCAGTATTTTGATTAAGCGCTGCGGCTGTGTGCTGATCTCGAAATACGAAGCCGCTGCCGAAACGCGCACAAGCTCATCGCTGCTTCGCAAAGCGGCTTCCAGCAGTTGAGCCGCAGCCTCCGTCGTCGGCTCTTCGTATAAGCGTTCAGCCATTCGCGAGAGCGGGCGACTGAGCGTCTTCGCATCTATTGCGCCGATCCGCGATTCTGAAATAACAGCGCCGAAACTTTCTGTGAGGTTCGTCTTTACGCGCCGCAGTCCGACGCGCTCGCTTGTTGGTTGCAGGACAGGGACTGGAAAATCCGCCAGGTCATCCTGCGGAACCGTTTCGAGGGTTGCTCCCATCCCTTTTGCTTCCGCACGAGCCTCAAGCGCGAAATCATCGCCTCTAAACTGTCTTCCGAGCATAAGCAGGATGGCTGCCTGCGATTGAATCGCGGCTCCGCTCGTCTTGCGGAAAGCTTCCGGGCCGGTGACCGGCTTTTCGACTATCTTTTTAGGCATGTTTTCTCCTTTCGCGGTCTAATATTCAGACTGCTGCTCGCATGGCTCGACGCGCGGCTTCGATAGATTGCTCTATCACTTCATCCGTATGCGCAGAGCTTACGAAGGCACACTCGAACTGCGAGGGAGCAAGGTAAACGCCTTCTTCGAGCATCGCCCGGAAAAACCGCGCATACCGATCCGTATCTGCTTTCTTTGCGCCGGACCAGTCACTCACAGCCTCATCCGTGAAGAACGAGGTCATCATCGAGCCGACGCGATTGACGGTTGACGCGACTCCCGCTTCTTTCGCGACTTCGGCGAGTCCCGCCGCAAGGCGTGCGCTGCGTTGCTCAAGTTCCTTATACGGATTGGTCTCTTCCAACAGCTTCAACATCGCAAGCCCTGCGCTCACCGCGAGCGGGTTGCCCGAAAGCGTTCCGGCCTGATAAACAGAGCCGAGCGGCGCAATCGCTTCCATCACATCCGCCCGACCGCCGAACGCGCCGACCGGAAGCCCCCCGCCTATGATTTTGCCGAGACAGGTTAGATCAGCCCTCACGCCGTAAAGCTCCTGCGCGCCGCCAAAAGCGACGCGAAATCCCGTCATGACTTCATCGAATATCAGCAGCGCGCCGTTGGCTGCGGTCACTTCGCGCAAAAATTCGAGATAGCCCTGACCGGGCGGCACGCATCCCATGTTTCCTGCCACGGGTTCGACGATGACGCAGGCGATCTGGCTTCCCTGCTCTTCAAAAATCTTCCTCAGCGCATCCTGATCGTTGTATGGAGCTACGATTGTGTTGCGCGCGAAGTCTGCGGGAACGCCCGCACTGTCAGGCGAGCCGAAGGTTGCAAGCCCCGAACCGGCTTTAACAAGCAGGCTATCGGAATGGCCGTGATAGCAGCCTTCAAACTTGACGATGCGGTCTCGCCCGGTGAATCCGCGAGCCAGTCGCAAGGCGCTCATCGTGCTTTCGGTCCCTGAGCTTACCAGCCGCACACGCTCGATTGAAGGGAACGCTTTTGTGATCGCTTCGGCAAGCTCTATTTCGATTTCGGTCGGAGCGCCGTAGCTTGTGCCGCGTTCCATGGCTTCGCGAATGGTCTCTATGATGACAGGATGCGCGTGACCCAGAATCATAGGTCCCCACGAGCACACATAATCGGTGTAGGTGTTGCCGTCCGCATCGGTGATCGAACAGCCCGCGGCTTCGCGAATGAAAAGCGGCGTGCGGCCCACTGCGCGAAACGCGCGCACAGGGCTGTTGACTCCGCCGGGAATGACGCGCTCGGCGCGGTTGAAAAGTTCGGCTGATTTTGTTGTATCCAGTTTTGTCATAGTATGAATTTGATCATCGAGCAATTGATTCATCGAGTCATTGAATCATACAATCATCTTTGGAATATCGAGTATAGCAATCGAAGAGCTATTGAGTAAGCGTCAGCATAAGGATCTGCGGCAAGAAAGGTGGGAACACGATGACGGGTGAACAGATGGAGCGAGCGATAGAATTTCTGCTTGAGCATCATGCGAAATTCAGCGCAGACATAGAGCACCTCAAAGAAGCACAGAAACAACAGGGCGAAAATATCAAACTGCTTTTTGAGACTACAACGGCAATGCAGGCTCAAGCCGAGGCAATGCAGGCTCAAGCCGGGACGATGCAGGCTCAGGCTGAAGCAGACAGAACGGGAACCCGCGAAATACTCAACAGCGTAATTACTGAAATACGAGAAGGTTTCAACAATCTAATACTGGGCAATGAAGTAACACGCGACCTTGCTAACAAAGTCGCGGCGCTGGAAATTCAAACAAGCCATCGCGTGACTAATCTTGAACAGCGAGTCGGCGATATTGAGACGAAGTTATAGAGGGTGAACTGATTTGAAAAATATCAAACAAAACATGAAGTCCTCAAAACACCTGATCCTGTTTCAGTCATCAAGTCTCAAATCTATAATCCTGCGCCTGCCGTTACTGGCTCTTTTACTGTTTGCGGTGGAGCTTTCGGCCTTCGCGCAATCGAAGCCCATCAGCGATTTGCAGCCGACGCTGATACTGATTTCCATTGATGGATTTCGCTACGATTACCTGAAAAAGTATGCGCCGCCGAATCTAAAGCACCTTGCCCAAAATGGCGTGCGCGCAAGATGGATGATTCCTTCTTTCCCCAGCAAGACCTTCCCGAATCACTACGCAATCGTGACCGGGCTATATCCTCAAAACAACGGCATCGTCGAAAACAACATTTACGACAGAGAACACGATATCGTTTTCACTATGCACAATCGCGAAGAGGTGCGCAAAAGTGACTGGTGGCTGGGCGAGCCGATCTGGATCACGGCAGAAAAGCAGGGGCAAAAGGCCGCGCCGTTATTCTTCCCCGGCTCTGAAGCCGAGATAGCAGGCAGGCGACCTACTTACTGGAAAGCTTACGACGACAATTTTCCCAATAGCGGGCGCGTGGATACGATCCTGTCGTGGCTTGATCTGCCAAAGGGCGAGCGGCCTACTTTTCTGACGCTCTATTTCAGCGACGTGGATAATGCGGGGCATAACTTCGGCCCCGATTCGATCAATACGAAAAACGCTGTGCTCGAAGTCGATAAACAGATTGCAAGGCTCATCAGCGGACTTAAGGCGCGCAGGGTTTTCAATAAGGTAAATTTGATAATCGTCTCGGATCACGGCATGGCGGCTGTGGATTTCAATAATGCTGTTATTCTGGATGAAATATTCGACACCGGCTTAACAGACAAAATTTTATGGTCGAATGAAATAGTAAGCATCTTTCCGAAAGCAGGAAAGGAAGATGAAATATACGAAACACTGAAAGCTAAACTGCCCCGACAGGCAAAGGTTTATCGAAAGAGTGAAGTTCCCGCGCGCTTTCATTATTCCAACAGCCCTCGCATCGCTCCGCTTCTGGTCCTGCCCGAAGAGGGCTGGATTGTCGTCAGCCGCCAATATTATGAAAAGATGAAAGCGGATGGCAATATGAAGCACATAAGAGGCGAGCACGGTTACGACAATCAACTCGCGTCTATGCGCGCGTTCTTTATCGCTCATGGAGAGGCCGTCAAAAAGGGGAAAGTCGTCGCGCCGTTTGAGAACGTGCAGGTCTATAACATCATGGCGCAGATACTTGGATTAGAGCCTGTTCCAAACGATGGGAATTTCGCCACCGCCAAAGCTGTTTTAGTGGCTCCGCAAAAGAAGTCGCGCAATCGATGAGCCGCTTGTTTTGAAAGCAGCAGACCCGTATATCACAACGCGCAGATTCAGGAAGACTGAGATGCGACAAAATCCGCCCCCTGTCAACGAAGGAGGAGATCGTGAATAACATTGGTATCGTCGGATCAGGCATTGCCGGATTGCATCTCGGTTTATTCCTGCAAAAGCACGGTGTGGACGCCGCCATATACAGCGACAGGTCGCCGGACCAAATCCGCGCGGGTCGCCTGCCCAATCTCGTAGCGCGCTTTGAGCCTACGCGTGAACGCGAGCGAGCGCTCGGCGTGAATCATTGGGACTTTCCCGATTTCGGAGTGTTCGGCGTTCATATGTATATAGGCATCCAGCCTCCTCTCGTCTGGAAGGGGTCCTTCAGGCAGCCTGCGAGTACCGTCGATATGCGTATCTACCAGTCCACCCTGCTGGAGGATTTCGTGACGCGCGGTGGGAAGGTCGCCGTCGGAGCGGTGCAGGCAAGTGATGTCATCAGGCTGTCTGCGCAGCACGATCTAATGGTTGTCGCTTCGGGGCGCGGCAGTCTGGTCGAGATGTTTCCCCGTGACCCTGCGCGCTCGCCGTTTACTCATCCGCAACGCCTGCTGACCGGTGCCCTGTATCGAGGACTCGATTTACCGGATCACCTCGATGTCATCTATAGCATCTCTCCCGGCAACGGCGAATGAGTTGACCGAAAACTTTGGCGCGCCGGAACGCAATTGTGAGATTTTCAGCAACCCTGAAGGCGCGGCAGCATTTCTGACGAAGCACGAAGCGGGGCATGCGAAAAATTTGTAGTATACAAAACTACGAGACCGTAAAATCGAACCGACAAGCTCTATACGGCTCATTTCAAGATTGAATGATCGTCATTGAGTTGCAATCGAAATTATTACTTCTCAGGAACGCCTTCGCTGCCTTCTGCCGCTGTTCCCTGTGATGATTCATCGCCCGGCGTGAGAGACGGCACCTGCTCGCCACTCTCCTCTTCAGCCTGCTCTATGCTCTCTATCTCTTCATGCTGTTTATCTTCATTCACGGTTCACGCTCCTTTGAAAGCAGATCCAAAATATCACGATCCGAGCACACAGGGGAATTCATTGTAGTCAGATAAGACATCGGGCGCGATCCGCTTCACAAAGTTGTAGCTACGGAATCCGGGGCAGCGGTGATTTATGACCGGTAAGCGCAATGTCGCGACTCCTGAAATTGACTGGCGTTTGTTTGATCAGCTATGTTTTCATAGGTCGCATGAAGCTGGTTCTATCGCTGCTAATCTTTCTCTCGGCTTCCCTGTCCGGTGATTATTCTCAACGCTTCCTCTTTTACTATGGGCGCAGATCACATAATATCGGGGGAGCGGAACTGGAATACAGTCGAAATCCCTGGAAGCGGCGTTGTCCCTGCTCGATGCGAATTTCGATAAGAAGAGTGTGATGTATGTCATTTTCAAATTCCCGTCGCAGATTCATCTTCAATCTCGGCTCGCTCGTTGCCGCATCTGTCTTACCGGCGCATAAATTCGCAAACGCGCTTGAGCCAGGGCTATATCCGCCGATTGATCTATCTTATTTTGACAAGCCGATCACACCAGCGCCGTCCGAGATTCGCTTTGGCTATGCCGCAATCACATGGGGCGGAAACGATCTGCAAGCTATTAAAGATGTCAGCGAAGTCGGGTATCGCGGCATACAATTGCGCGCGAGCGCGTTCAAAGAGTTCGGCGACAAACCAAAGGCGCTCAGAGCGCTTTTAGCTGAACATCACCTTCAGTTCACTGCCCTGTCCGGCGGCGGCCCCCGCGACGATAACTACAACGAAGCGGAAGAGGTCGCAACGCAGGTCAGGCAGACAACATTTTTGCGCGACGCGGGCGGGCTATATCTTCAGATGACCGATTCTGCGCGACCGAAAGGCCGCACTCCTTCCGCCGAAGACTTCAAAAGACTGGGGCGATTACTGACCGAAGTCGGAAAACGCGCCACAGATATGGGTATCGGGCTGGGTTATCACAATCACATGGGCAGCCTCGGCGAATCGCCCGATGAAGTTGACGCAATAATGAATAGCTCAGACCCTCGCTACGTCAGGTTGCTGCTCGACGTAGCCCACTATGCGCAAGGCGGCGGCGACCCGGCGAAAGCCGTAAGAAAATATCGAGACAGACTGCTGTTCCTGCACATAAAAGATGTAGAGAGGCTTGGGCCGGAACAGTCATCAAAGTCTTATCGCTTCGTCGAGCTTGGCCGGGGCAGAGTCGATCTGCCTGCGGTCTTCGCTGCGCTAAAGGAGATCAGGTTTCGAGGCTGGGCCATAGTTGAACTGGACGAAGTGCCCGATAAATCGAGAACGCCAAAAGAGTCGGCTATCATCAGCAAAAAATATCTTGAAGAAAAGCTCGCGATGAAGATTTGAGGATATGGCAAAATTCAAACTGTCAGTCATAACAGACGAAATAACAAACGACTTCGGCCACGCCCTGGAAGTTGCCTCGAAAGAGTTTGGACTGGGCTTTGTCGAAATCAGAGAGCTATGGGGCAAAAACATACTGGCTCTTGACGGAAAGCAGATCGGCGAAGCGCGACAACTGCTGGAGCGATATCGCCTGCGCGTCTCTGCAATCGCGTCGCCGATTTTCAAAGTTGACTGGCCGGGCGCGCCTGTTTCCAGATACAGCCCGAAGCGCGACCAGTTCGGCGCAAACTACACGTTCGATCAGCAGGACGAACTTCTTGAACGCGGGTTCGAGATTGCGCGTGCCTTCAACACAACGAACATACGCATATTCGATTTCTGGCGGCTGGACGATCAAACACCGCATCGAGCAGCTATAGATAAAAAACTGACGGAGGCGGCAGCCAAAGCCGACAAACGCGGCATCACGCTGATTCTGGAAAACGAGCACGCCTGCAATACCGCGACAGGCCGAGAGGCTGCGCGAACACTGAAAGCGGTCAGGTCACCGCGCCTCAAGCTGAACTGGGACGCTGGAAATGCAGCCGCGCGGGGCGAGACTCCGTTTCCTGATGGCTACGCGCTCCTGCCAAAAGATCGCATCGGCTATATGCACTGCAAAGATATAATTCGCAAACCTGACGGCACGACCGAATGGATGGCCATGGGGCGCGGCATTATAGATTATGTCGGGCAGTTTCGCGCTCTGAAAAAAGACGGATACGACGGAGTGTTAAGCCTTGAAACACACTGGCGCGGCGCTGGAACGCCGGAAGAATCTACGCGGCAGAGTATGGCTGGAATGAAAGAACTGCTCAGACGCGCAGGAGTGATTTAATCGCGCATAAAATGGAGGATGATTATGAGTTCACGGCGAGATTTTGTGAAGACCGCAATTGCGGGCGCTGCTGGCATAGCGATCAGCTCGCGCGCTTCCAGTTACGCGAGGATTCTCGGAGCCAATGACCGCGTGAGAGTCGCATTTGTCGGGCCCGGCGACCGCGCGCGTGATGCGCTGATTCCGGCGTTCCTGCAACTTGCAGGCGGATTGAATTTCGAGCCGGTGGCTGTTTGCGACATCTGGAACAAACGCCGCGACGAAGGGGCTGACTTTGTCGCTCATAAAGCGGACGAGTTGAAGGTCCCGCTCGGCGGCGAGCAACTGGCCAAAGCCCGCAACACGGACGAGCTTTATTCGATGAAAAACATTGATGCGGTCATCATTGCGACGGCAGACTTCCAACACGCTTATCACTGCATGGAGGCCGTTCGCGCGGGCAAAGACGTTTATGTTGAAAAGCCTTTTGCCAACACGATGAATGATGCTCGCGCGGCTCTCAAACTCGTGTCGGCTTCCAAAAAGATTGTGCAGGTCGGCACGCAAAGGCGATCTACGCCAAGTTATATGCGCGCGAACGAGTTCATCAGATCGGGCAAGTTCGGCGACATAGTAATGGCCGAAATGACCTGGAACGTGAATCAGCCGGGGCGCTGGCGAAGGCCGTCACTCGTGCCAACGCTCAAAGAGCAGGATACTGACTGGAAGCGATTTCTCATCAACCGTCCATACGAACCGTTCGACGCCAGAAAACATCTTGAGTTCCGATTGTTCTGGCCATATTCATCAGGGATACCCGATCAGTGGATGGTCCATCAGATAGACACAGTGCACTGGTTCACGGGTTACGCGCATCCGACGAGCGTTGTGGCGAATGGCGGCATCTACCTCTGGCGAGACGGGCGTAAAAATTTCGACACGATGACCGCTGTATTCGATTACGGCGATGCGACAAGAGGCGGCAAAGGGTTTCAGGTAGTCTATTCGTCGCGTCAGACAAACAGCGCGGGCGGCACGAAAGAGATTTACTATTCAAACGGCGGCAGCCTGAATCTCGACACTAACAGGATCGGTCCCGATGGCGGGCTTGAAGAAACCTACGCAAAGCCGATGAACAAAGAGCCGTTCCTGCTGCCGGAATCATCGCTGGTAGAAGAGACTGTAAAAGCCGAAACCTCGGCCAACACCGGAGTCGATTCTTCGACGCTTGCGCATATGCGCAACTGGATGGAGTGTGTGCGTTCGCGCAAAGCCCCCAATGCCGATATTCACGCGGCATACAATCATTCAGTAGCTCTATCGATGACGATTGCGGCGTTGCAAACAGGCAAGCGCGTCACCTTCGATGAAGCGAAGCAGGAAGTTGTGACGAATTAGACTGAACGGAGTAAGTTATGCTCAGTCCGCAAGGCGTGCGCGCTCGCGCGCTGTTAGCCGTCGTACTGATTTTCCCGACTGTCGCTGCGCCTCAATCGAAGCCTTCGGAAGCAGGCGTGCAGGTTGTCGCCAATGAACCGGCTCGCCGCGTGGATGTGTTCGTAGACGGTAAGCCCTTCACAGCTTACATCTGGCCCGACACGATCAAAAAACCTGTGCTGAATCCGTTGCGCACGCCGTCAGGCGCAATTGTTACTCGCGGCTATCCCGTCAACGCACGACCGGGCGAAAGAGTCGATCATCCTCATCACATCGGTTTGTGGTTTAACTACGGCGATGTGAACGGGTTGGATTTCTGGAACAACTCTGACGCTATCAAGTCAGCCGTCCGTGATAAATATGGCACGATTCGCCATCGCAGGATCATACGCGCGGCAAGCGGCAAAGAACGCGGAGAGCTTGAAGTCGAAATGGACTGGCTCACACCCGCAGGCAAGCCTGTCTTGAAGGAAGAGACTCTCTTCATCTTTCATGCCGAACCGAATCAGCGCGCGATAGACAGAATCACAAAGCTCACAGCGCTCAACGAGCGCGTCGTTTTCAAGGACAACAAGGAAGGTGTGCTCGGCATGCGCGTCGCCCGGCAATTAGAGCAGCCCTCGGATAAGCCCGATGTCTTCACTGATGCAACCGGCAAAGCCACATCGGTTCCGAAGATGGATAATGCGGGTGTCACGGGTCGCTACCTGAGCAGCGAAGGCTTGTCGGGCGATGACGTGTGGGGAACGCGCGGCAGATGGGCGATGCTTACGGGCAGGATAGATCAGGAAGATATAACGATTGCAATACTGGATCATCCCGGCAATCCGGGCTATCCCACCTACTGGCACGCGCGCGGTTACGGATTGTTTGCGGCCAACCCGCTAGGGCAGGAAGTCTTCAGCAACGGCAAACAAAAGCTGAATTTTATCCTGCAACCGAACAGCTCGGTCATCTTTCGTTATCGCATCCTGATTCTTTCGGGCAACGCCTCGCGTGATGAAATGGAATCGCAATATCAGCGTTTTGTTGGCGAGGTGAAATAAGAACACGCATGACGATTCACACAGTAATCGGGCGTGGAGATGTTGATCTTGCGCTCTCACGCGAAGAGATGCGGGCAATCGTCGAAGCGGCGCTTGACTGTGTGGAATCCGGCGCTCGCGTGCTGGCAATCATCCCCGACAAGACGCGCGACGACAATACTGATCTGCTCTTCCCTTTTGCTGCTCAAGCTCTGGCCTCGCGCGGCGTGGCGCAGTTTGACGCGCTGGTCGCGCAAGGCACACATCAACCGATGTCGGAAGCGGAAAAACGGTCGAAGACGGGCGCGGACCGTGCAAAGTTGCCGGGATTGGGAAGCATATTCGATCACAATTGGGACCATGCGGAAGAGCTTGTCACGATAGGCGAATTGAGTTCCGAAAGAGTGCGCGAACTGACCGGCGGCTTGATAGATCGCTCGATTCTTCTGCGAATCAATCGGCTGCTCGCGCCGGGACTTTACGATACGGTGCTGGTCTTTGGCGCTACTGTGCCGCACGAGGTGGCAGGATTTTCAGGTGGCGCGAAATATTTCTTCCCCGGCGTCA
This sequence comes from Blastocatellia bacterium, assembly GCA_963804815.1. Taxonomy (GTDB): domain Bacteria; phylum Acidobacteriota; class Blastocatellia; order UBA7656; family UBA7656; genus DATEKX01. The sequence goes on from CAWDRU010000002.1 coordinate 3,194,770, forward strand.
GCGGGCCTGAACTGACGCACGTGACGCACTGGCTCGGCGCTCTGGCAACCATAGAGAATATTATAGGCCGTGTTGAAACGCCTACGCGTCGTATGATCGAAGCCGCTGCTGAATTCGTTTCGGCGCGAATTATTTCTTTCAACTCCGTCGTCACACGCGACGATGATGGCCGGGTTCGCACGCACGCGCTTTTCGCGGGTGAAGTTCGTGAAGCTTTGCGTCGGGCAGCCGAGATCAGTCGCAAGGTTCACATCAAGTACACGGGGCGCAAGTACGCGCGGGTTGTTGCGTTGCTCGACGAGCATTACGACGAGATGTGGGTTGGCGGCAAGGCAAGCTATAAACTGGGAGGGATCATAGAAGATGGCGGGGAGTTATTGATCTATGCGCCTCATCTGCGCTCGATCTCCGAAACGCATGGGCGATTGATAGAGCGCTTTGGCTACGCGCCGCTTGAGGTCGTTGCCGAGATGGTGACCGGCTCAGCGGAACTGACGGCTAACTTGTGTGTTGCCGCTCACCTTGCGCACGTTTCATACGCCAGCCGCAAAGATGACCGGGGGCGAATAGTGCCGCGCTACCGTATCACTCTCGCTTCATCGATTGATGAAGCGACCTGCAAGCGCGTGAATCTGGCATATATGGACTACAGACAATTCCGGCGTGAAGATTACGAGGCCGACCCGAATACGCTGATCGTAGAGCGTGCAGGCCGGGATTTGTACAGGGTAATCGAATAGTGAGCACTGAGCAGGCATGAAAGCAAAGAATCATTTCTGGTCATAGCGACCACTTCCGCGAACCTTTCGTTTCTACCGCAAAACCCAACACTTACACGCGGTTGCAACCGATTGACTTGATACTGGACCTCGCCCTGATTCGTCTTACTACGGGATATTACGGGCAGGAAAATGTCAATGGCCGAACCCGACGCTCCTGACAGTGTTGATTCGCCAAGCTAATAACTTGCGTTGGTTGCGGGCAGATGTGTCCTTTGGGATTATTCGTGCAGGTGATGATTGTGATATAGATTGCGCCCAGATTAGAGCAGCTTTGAAACGAGTTCGTTTATACGTCATATCAATTGGATCATTTAATACGTGCCCCTCTGGCGCGGCAGCAAATGGCGGATTTCCAACGCCCCCTCTTAATGGGTCACTGGCCGCCTCAGTAACCAGCTTCACAGTGACCAACCTAAACGACAGCGGACCGGGCTCGCTGAGACAGGCAATCTCAGACTCTAATGCGAATCCCGGCGCAGCTACAGATAGCTATGGCCGAGCGTGACCGGGTCAGGAGCGCGAAAGCCCGGAGCATCATGGATGATTGAATCTCTGCATTCTGCGGACGGTGTTCGCGCTGCCAGGCAGGAACAGTTTCAATCCGCTAAAAAGTGCGCCTTAGATTCAAAGGCAGTGGTTAACTCTTATGTGACCAGTCTTCGTAAGGTTTCAATCCGCAGCGAGCCTCAACAATATTTTTGCCGGGATTATGCAAAGAATAGGACTCTGTTTAGTCTAAAAAATGAGTCAAGTGTATGAATGCCTTGAATATTTTCCCAACAATTTGGATACGTTATGTTGAATGGTCATTATGGATGATTCAATAGCGTTAAAAAATTGTCTGGACGGCGATATGGAATCGTTTCGTTATCTCGTCGAACGTTATCAAAATCAAGCCGTCGGTCACGCCACGGCGGTTTTGGGAAACAGAGAAGACGCTCTGGACGCAGTTCAGGAAGCCTTTGTTGATGCTTTTCGGGCGATTGACAAATTTGACTCTTCGCGGCGGTTTTATCCGTGGTTTTACGTCTTGCTCCGCAACCGCTGTTTCAAAATGCTGGCTACACCCGGCAGGCAAAACACAATCAGCAAAGATGAATCGGAAATTCTCGCGCCCGCTAACGAATCTTCGATTGAAGATACGCTCGCGCTCGAAGCCGCGCTTCTCGCTTTAACGCCGCAAGACCGCGAACTGATTACTTTGAAATATCTCGACGGTCTTTCGTATCAGGAACTGGCTAACCTTTTACAAATTCCGCGCGGAACGGTGATGAGCCGACTCTTTTACGCTCGGAAACAATTGCAGACGATATTGACTTGAAACCTTTTTGCAGGAGCGGAAAAAAAAGATTATGAAATTAGACGAATGCGAAGAAACGGTTTTTTCGGTGATGGCGGAAATGGATGGCGAAACACCGATTCTTCCGCCGGAACAAACGGCACGGCACGTAACTAGGTGCGAGCGATGTCGGGCGGAAATCGAGTGTCAAAAAGCCACCGTCAATTTGCTTCAAAGACAAAAGCGGCAGACAACGAGCGCAATTGATTTATGGCTTGAAGTCGAAAAACGGATTTGCGATCAGCCGATATTTGAACGGGTTCGGACTCGTTATTTTTCCTTTCTGCTCGGCGCAATTTTGGTCATCTACAAATTGTTAGAAATGATACCGGCGCAGGATTTGGGCTTTTGGTTTAAGCTCGCCCCGCTCGTTTTCGTCGCCGCGCTTTTTTATTTTTTCAGGGAAAATCCATTCAAAATCAATACGGAGTTGAAACTCGAAGGATGACAAATATGAACGAAAGCGAAAGCAAAAAGCATGTAATCCTCGGTCAAAAATATGCCTATGCGACTGTTTCTTTGATGTTGGGAATTTTCTGTTTTATCAATCTTGCCGGAATGGAAAAAGCCGCTCTGGCGATTGTTTTCGCGTGGATGGCTTTGCGAAATCAGCCGGAGCCGATTCTCAAACAGAGGCGGATGTGGGCACAAGCCGGTGTGGTATTGGGCGGCCTGGTCCTGATTATCGTGCCGGTAATAATCTTTTTTACCTTCGGACGATTGCGCGAAATTATCGAAGCAATTTCCAGAATGAGCAGCGGGCGTTAATTCAAATTTTGGCATTGATATAGTTGACTCACCAAACTGTAGAGCTAGGAAGTCTCAGGCATCTAAAGATTACTCAAAGTGGCATTTGAATATTTATGGCGAGCAGGAAATCCGACTCAGATGAACGGCTGAGTCAGGTATATCAATGCCGTTTTCAGGATAAGGCGGACAAGACCAGGTAGTTCTCCATAAACCTTGATGTGGCCGCAAAGCTCAAGAGCATTTCGGTCGCCGGAGAAGCAAAGCGGCAGGCAGGGCCGACGCAAAATGATTTGGCCCCTATAGATGAACGCGCGCGTTGAGACATAGGAGGCTGGCATGAAGAGATTGAGATGGGCGAGACAACAGCGATCAAATGGACTGCTGGCCGGTGGGATGACAAGCGGCGGCTGCGTACCGTATAGTCTATGCGCCTTCGGTCGGCTGCAACCCTTTGGCGGTAGGAATGAAAGCAAAGCATCATTTCTGGTCTTCGATTGTGGCAGGCGGCGCTCTGTACTGGGTTACGGGGTCGAGCGCTGCGCTCGCGGGTTCCATGCTCGGCGGATTCTTTATCGACATAGATCATGTCATAGATCAGTCGTGGTCTATCGTGAAAGGCGCGCCGCTCATGAAGTCTGCGGCCTCGCATACATCCGCCATCAATACAAAGGGGGAGGCTCACGGGCGGCTTGCCGGTTATCTGCGGCGTCGAAAACTTGTGCGATTGCCATTGATATTTCACTCGTTCGAGTTGCTTGCGGCGCTCATCATATTGACTGCATATTTTCGCACGCCTTTTATGATTGGACTTGCGGCGGGTTACGGGCTGCATCTTTCGCTCGACCTGATCCGGCATTACCATGAATTCCGCTCGCCGTTTTTCTATCTGATCTTATATCGCTCGTCACACGGCTTCAGGCGAGACAGGCTAATCAAATCTGAATATCTGTAGATCGAAATTATCGATATACAGATCGGAATAATTCAGGGTCGAGATCTGCCGCCTCAAAATGAATATGGTTGAAAACGCAATCATTCCGATTGTCACAGGCATAGGATTTCGCCTATAATCCGGCTCACTGTGGCACCTCGGATCAACAAACGCGACTTGCCCTGGGTCGCTCTTATTGCAGCGTCGTTCATATTTGCCCTCGCCGTTTCATGGCAGCGGTGGGGCAATCCGCTCGTGGACTGCGGGCGCGAGATGAATCAGCCGCTGCGCCTCGCAAATGGCGAGATGCTCTATTCCGAAGTGCGTCACATCTACGGGCCGCTTTCGCCCTACGTCAACGCCGCGCTTTATCGCATCTTCGGCCCGTCGCTGAATGTCTTGTACGCCGATGGCATAATCACAGCCATAATCATACTCGCGCTCGTCTTCTGGCTTTCGCGTCAATTGATGAATCGGATGGCTTCGACTGCCGCAACGCTGAGCGTGATGTGGCTCTGCGCCTTCAAGCAGGCGGGCAATTACATAATGCCCTATTCATACGGCGCGCTGCACGGCTGCGCTCTAGGACTGATCACGCTCGCGCTGCTGGCCAAAGCGGCAGGCAGCGGTCAGAAAGCAGAAGAGAGTCACCAGTCACCGGGCGATCAACAACCCCCTACGGCCTTGCTGATATTGGCGGGGGTGGTTGCGGGGCTCACCGTACTGGCAAAGACAGAGATGGGGCTGGCCGCGCTGGCAGCGGGAGTTACAGCGGCGGCGCTTTTCGGCTATCCGAATATCCGTCGGGCCGCCGGTCTTGTCGCGGTTTTTTTATTGCCTGTGATTGTAATAGTGCCCGCAGTCTACTGCCTGATAGCTGCGCAGGTCGGATGGCATACGCTATCGGAAGAGAGCTTTCTTTTCCTGCGCAATCTTTCGCCCGAGCTCGTTTATTTCAACAAACGCGTATCCGGGTTTGATCAGCCCTGGCAATCATTCATTCAAATGATAGGCGCTACGCTGCGCGTTGCATTGCTGGCAATCATCATAGCGACGATCAGCCTGATCTTCACACGCCACAAAAAAGAGCCGACCGGGCGACAAATTTCCGTCTCCGATTTCAGCGTATCCGATGCAGGCAAAGTAAGCTCTCTACAGCTATGGGTTTTGTTTGCTCTCTCGTTGCTCGCATTCCTGCTGGTTCCTCTGGTGGGCAGCATCAACTGGGACAGAGGCCCTTATCTGGCAATGCCCGTTATGCTCGCCGCGTTTCTGGTCGCGTTGTTGATTCGATATCAGAAGCAGATCACAAAAAACCGCTTCGCAAACAAAAAGACGCTCGTGTTGATAATCGTCGTCGTGTATGCGCTTGCGAGTCTTGCGCGAGTAATATTGCGCGTGCGCAGCGGCGGGGCATATGCATCCTACCTGTTGCCCGCTTCGGTCATCCTGTTTACTTATGGATGGGCTCATCCATTCGCCGATATGTTCCGCGATGGCCGCGCGCGACGACTTGCCTGCAACATCGCCATCGGCCTGATTATGGCCGATGCGATAGTGACAGGCGGATTGCTTTCGTATCGCTACCGCACGAGAAACACTTATCCAATCACGACCAAGCGCGGGACTATTATAGCCGTCCCCGACCTTGGCAAAGCGATTGACGAGGCCACTACATTCATCAATAACGAAACTGCGGCGGGCGAACCCATTGCCGTAATGCCCGAAGGAACGTCGCTGAACTTCTTTACAGCGCGCCCGAATCCGCTCAGAGAAGAGATCACAACCCCCGGCTTTCTTGATCGAGAGGGTGAAGAGCGCGCCATTCGCCAGTTGGATGAATCCAACACGCGGCTGATATTTATCACGAATCGCTCAACATCCGAGTTCGGAGCCGAGGTGTTCGGGCGCGATTACTGCCAGCGATTGATGCAATGGATTGACGAGCATTTTGAAGCGGTCGCCGTCTTCGGTCCCGACCACAATCCTGATTTGCAGATAGGCGCAAAAACATTCTTCATTCGCGCCTATCGCAAACGCGCGAGCGGATGATTTCCCCGATCTCTATGCGCGGCCAGTGGTGAGCGAGGTGACCTGGCGCACCCATCTCGACTGGCGCTTTTCATCAGCGATCACTATGCGCAACGATCCTTCTGATGTTGACAGTAAATTCCCCTCCTTACGATCCGCAATCCCGCGCGCATCTCAAAGCAAGTAGAATGTATCAAAATACTATTAAATCATATAAACTCGTATAAAGATTTCAATCTATGCTTGACGTTAAACGTCTAAACACGTATAGGAGAAATAATATGGAAATGTTAAAGCCACAGGATGCGGCGAAGCTGATGGGTGTTAGCTACCCTACGCTGAAGCAGTGGATTTATAACGACAAGGTTCGCTCGGTCAAAACTCCCGGCGGGCATCACCGCATTCCTCGTAGTGAAGTAGATCGTATCACCGGAGCGAAGCAGCCGATTTCGTCCAAGCGCAACAAGCCTGCGGGGCTGGAAGCAATCAGCGGAAGAAACAAATTGATAGGCACTGTCTCCGATGTGAAGTTCGAGGGGCTGCTCGCGCAGGTCACAATCAATATCGGCGGGCAAGCGATCACCTCAATTATCACACGCGATGCATGTCTGGATTTAGGTCTCAAGAAAGGTGTGCGGGCGTACGCGCTGATCAAGGCCACCGAAGTAATGATCATCAGAGGATGACCCGGAATGCCAATAAGCGCAAGAAACCAGAAGATGAGGCGGAAAATGAATCTGTGCGAACACACAAAATCTATCTTTTACTCAAAGCGAAAACTCTTTGCGGTCGTGGCGATTGCCTTCATACTGCTTACTGCCTGCCAAAGTCAACAGACAGACAATAAAGAGATCACAGTAGCCGCCGCAGCAAATTTGACCGAGGCGTTTGCGGAAGTGGCAAAACAGTTCACGGCCAAAACAGGCATTCGCGTTGTGTATAGCTTTGGCAGCACGGCTGATCTGGTGAAGCAGATTGAAAACGGCGGCCCGTTTGATGTGTTCGCCTCGGCAGATGTGGAGCATGTAGACGGGCTGGGCCGGAAGGAGTTGCTCGTGCCCGATACGCAAGCTGTCTATGCGCGTGGCCGACTCGTCATATGGACGCCGCCGCAGGGCAAAGTCAAGATCAGCCGTATTGAAGATGTGACGGGCGCGGATGTGAAGACGGTTGCGATTGCGAAACCTGATCTTGCGCCATACGGTCGGGCGACTGTGGAAACGCTCAAGGCGCTAAATATCTGGACACAGGTCGAGCCGAAGGTTGTCTATGGCACAAACGTCTCTAATACTAAGCAATTTGCGACTTCGGGCAATGCAGATGTCGCCTTTCTGCCGCTGGCGCTGATGAAGCAAGGCGAGGGTCAGTACATTGAGGTTGAAGAACGCCTTCATCAGCCGATAGATCAGGCGCTTGCCGTCATCAAAGCGTCCGCTAAACAGGATCAGGCGCGGCGTTTCGTAAATTATGTTCTGAGCGGCGAGGGGCAGGCGATTCTACAACAGTTCGGCTACAGCAAGCCTGCGGCAAAATAGGCGGCTGAACCGTCATTCAGTGATAAAGGATTCAGCCGCATTCAGAGCTTATTTCGGATAGCCCGCAGATGCCTTCACTTCGGCAATCTGCTTGTCGTGTCGCAGATTGTGCAGCGGAATGTAAATGAGCCAGTCGTATGCGTTCAGGGTGTTGAAGGCCGGAAAAGGATGTTCGACCGTGTGCGCTTTCAGCGGCAGATCGGTCTTCTGCGCGAACTCAAGCGACTTGGTTCGCACTTCCCTGTACCGCCTGGTGACTTCTTCGCGTGATAGCTTGCCCGTTGGCCTGATTTCGTAAGGAGCCTGCGCCTTCCTATCTCGGCTGGGCATCACTTTTTCTATGAATGCATCTTTGCCCGTCGTCTTGCTTTCCCAATCGGGGTTGGGCTTTTGAGCGATTGCTCTTTCGACTATTGAAAACAGAGCGGCTTCAGCGAGCACAATATGCTCTGCAACTTCTCCGACAGACCACTTGAATGGCGAGGGTTTGTATTTCCACTGCGCGTCGGTCAGATTCTCCAGCGAATCGAGATACTCTTTCTGAGTATCGAGCATCAGTTTGACGACTTTCGCCCGCTCATCCGGCGTCATGTGCGGGTCGCCCGCAGGCTTTACAGCCTGTGCGCCGCCGTAACTCATAACCGGATAAACCAGTACCAGGTAAAGCAGGATACAACCAAGTTTTTTCATGTTCGCCTCCGCTTAATTTCTCAGAGAATGTAGCTGGCGGGAGCGGAGTTGGCAAGATGTTTACAACCTGAGCAACTGCCTTGATGATTCATAGAAACGAGCGCGCGAAACAAAACATACTCGTCAACTCAGTTCGCGCCATCTATCGCAAAGTTCACGAGCGGCTTCCGCCCAGTTCGGAAACTGAAACACAAAATCCGCCTGTTGTAGCCTGCCGGGGATGACTCGCCGACTTTTCAAGATGAGTTCAGTTTCTGTTCGCAGAAAAAATGCTCCGATCTCAAGCATCCATTTTGTTGCAGGCAGACCGAACGAACTGCCCCACGCCGCCCGTAGAGTTTTCATAAACTCAGAATTAGGCACAGGATTTGGCGCTGCAAGATTGACCGGCCCTTCGATTTCCTCGTGTTCTATAAGCCAGTCGATGGCCCGGATGAAGTCCTTATCGTGTATCCATGAGACATACTGCCGTCCATCCCCTGACCTGCCTCCAAGTCCATACCGCACTAAATTCAGCAGCGTATCGAACACGCCGCCACGATCCGGGCTCATCACCATGGCCGAGCGCAACATTACTTTGCGCGTGTAAGGCGTTGTTGATTCGTTCAGCGCCCGTTCCCACGAAGTCGCTACATCTATGCTGAAGCGCCAGGTGTCCGGCGAATTCGGCTCAGAGCCGCCCAATATTCCAGTCGCTTCGTCATTGGGCGCATCATAGCGATGAGCGTAAATGGTAGCCGTGCCCGATTGAAGCCACACGCGCGGCGGGTGTGATGCGCGGGCAATCGCCTCGCCCAGAATCCGTGTTGATTTCACGCGGGACTCTTTGATAAGCCTGCGGTTTTCGGCATTGTAGCGACAGTTAACGCTTCGTCCGGCCAGATTGATGACGGCATCGGCTCGTTCCAGTTCCGTCGTCCAGTCTCCGAGCGTCTCGGCGTCCCATTCAACCACACGCCATGGGGCAGGTGTTGGTTTCCGACTAAAGAGGATGACTTCATGATGGGCTTGATAAAAGGCGCGGGCAAGGATTGTTCCGACCTGACCGGAGCCGCCTGGAATTACTATTTTCATATTTACTCGTTATGACCTGTCTGCCGCCTGATATGTGTCAGGCCCGGATGAAAACTCTCTGCTGAATAAATAGTTCCATCTTCAGGTATGATTCTCCAGGTTCATAAAAGCAAATAACATTCGCGCCTGCGGGCGATCAATCCCGGCTTGCGGGTATCTGGATTCCCTTCTCTTTAGCGGTCTCTATCGCTTCTTCGTAACCCGCGTCAACGTGGCGCGCGACTCCGATGCCCGGATCGTTAGTCAACACGCGATTCAATCTCCGTGCGCCGTCTTCTGTTCCGTCTGCGACCGTCACCTGCCCTGCGTGCAGCGAATAACCGATGCCTACGCCGCCGCCGTTGTGAATCGAAACCCACGATGCGCCCGACGCAGTGTTGAGCAACGCATTCAAAAGCGGCCAGTCGGCTATCGCATCCGAGCCGTCGCGCATTCCTTCCGTTTCGCGGTAAGGCGATGCGACAGAGCCTGTGTCCAGATGATCGCGGCCTATGACTATCGGCGCTTCGAGCCTGCCTGTGCGAACTAAATCATTCATTGCTTCGCCGAACTCCGCGCGCTCGCCATAGCCGAGCCACAGTATGCGCGCAGGCAGCCCCTGAAACTTCACACGCTCGCGCGCAAGACGGAGCCATCTGGTCAATACTTCGTCATCGGGAAAAAGCTCCATCGCAAGGTTGTCCGTCCTGCGAATGTCTTCTTCGCTGCCCGACAGCGCGACCCATCGAAACGGCCCGCGCCCTTCGCAAAAGAGCGGGCGAATGTATTCAGGCACGAAACCCGGTATCTCGAAAGCATCTTCTACTCCGGCCTGTCTGGCCTGTGTGCGAAGGTTGTTGCCGTAATCGAAAGTCACCGCGCCCATGCGTTTGAGGTCGAGCATACTGCGAACGTGCGCAGCCATCGCGTCCATCGAACGTTTGATATACTCATCAGAATCCGTACGCCTCAACTCTCTGGCTTCTTCAATCGTCAAATTGTTTGGCACATAACCGTTCAGGGCATCGTGCGCGCTCGTTTGATCGGTCAGCACATCGGGCACCACGCCGCGCCGTGCAAGCTCTGGCAATACGTCGGCGCAGTTGCCGACCAGTCCAACCGAGAGGGCTTCACCTTTCGCGCGCGCGTCATCGAGCATCTGAAGCGCTTCATCCAGATCAGTCGTCATGCGGTCGCAGTAGCCGGTCCTGATTCGTTTTTCGATCCTCTCCGGGTCCACATCGATTCCCAGAAAGCACGCGCCGTTAAGCGTGGCCGCCAGCGGTTGCGCGCCGCCCATCCCGCCCATCCCGCCGCTTACAACCAGACGCCCTTCGAGCGAACCATTGAAATGTTTCTTTGCGGCAGCAGCGAAAGTCTCAAACGTGCCCTGCACTATCCCCTGGCTGCCGATGTAAATCCACGAGCCAGCCGTCATCTGCCCGTACATTGTCAGGCCCATCTGTTCGAGGCGATGAAATTCGCTCCAGTTCGACCACTGGCCGACGAGGTTCGAGTTTGCAATCAGCACGCGAGGCGCGTATTCGTGCGTGCGAAAGATGCCGACCGGTTTACCCGATTGGACGAGCAGGGTTTCGTCATTTTCGAGTTGGCGTAAAGAGCGCACTATCTGATCGAACGAGCGCCAGTCGCGCGCGGCGCGACCAGTCCCGCCGTAGACGATCAACTCGTCGGGTTTTTCGGCCACCTCCGCGTCAAGGTTGTTCATCAGCATGCGGAGCGCGGCTTCCTGATGCCATCCCTTGCAACTGATCTCGCGCCCGCGCGGCGCGCTTACTTTTCTAGACTGGCTCATATAATCCTTTTTCAGATTTGGAATCCACGTTCGATTCACAATCTCAGATCAAAGACAGCGTGATTCAATTATGACTCGGCAAAGAATTTTAGCATACGGAGAATCGTGACTTGAAATCTGCTGTGTTCCAGAACGCGACGCCCGTATTCCCTGCGCGGGTAATTGATTCGGCGGTCATTAAAGAGTATCTTTGGCACTGCTGTTGCCAGAGTGAGGAACGAGCGCGAAATTTTTGGGACCCCCATTCCAACTCGCGCGTTTAGGAATTGAGCAGAAGAGGTAAATATGATCAGGACCCCCGCGATATTTCTCAACTCGAAGCTATTTATGTATGTTCTTCTTTCACTCGTGATGTCTGGCTATGATGCAGTAGCGACGATGGAGCACATCGGTCGCGGCGTCGCGGCGGAAGGCAACCCGTTGATGGATTCGTTGATACAACACAACGCGGTTCTATTCTTCTTCGTGAAGATGGCGATAACGACACTCGGTTTGCTCATTTGCTACAACTATTCCAATGTGCGCACGGCGCGGGTCGGCATCAAAGCAGTAGTCGGCATCTACGCAGTTATCTGCGTCTATCACACCTTGATCGTCTTTTTAGGTTAGTCTATAGCTTGTTGCTCTGAAAGACCTGTTGCCAGTTCAGCGTTCGGCGCAGCACGGCTATCTCTGACAAGGCGGTGTCTTTGAAAATTATTTCGAGCTGATCGAGCGCTGCAAGCAACAGTTGCGGCGCGAATTTTTGAGCGTGCGTTATGACCTGTGCGTAGTATTTGAGCGACAGCCTGTTACGCTCGTCGGTGTGAAACGCGCGCACTTCCGATTCGCTCATCGTGACCACTTCCGAATTTACAGGTATGACCGCGCGCGGAATGCCTTGATGCGGGATGCCGCCTTCCATCCATCCGACCAGCAGCAATCCTATGAGCACGCCCTGTTCGTTTACCAGATCAGGGCTGAAAACCGCGTTCATCTCGGCAGAGCTTGAAAGGCGCGGCCCCAGTCTCCCGTATTCGGGATTGATCAACTGCGAGTTGTAAATAATGCCGACCGCCGTGCAGGAGTCTGACGGTATGGATACGAACTGGGCAAACTGATAATCTGCGGGCGCAGGCGGTTCTGCCGAATCGAGCGCGTCAATGATGCGGCCAATATAGTCAACGTGCGAATTCGATTTTACGATTCTGGCTATCTTCATAAGCGATTGCTTTATCTTCTGTGCGCTTTGCTTATCGCCTTTCGCGCAAGGCTCAGGTTTAATCGCTCGCGTTCGGCGAATTCCTGAAAGATCGCATAAAACATCTCTCGGTCGCGCGCGTCCAGCACAGCCGTCTGATCAGCGGCTTCGATGGCGTAAGGATACCCGTTGCCGACGATCACTTCTCCGCGCGCGGTGTCTACGACGTAATCGAGCAGGCCGCGCTCGTAGACCCACATCGGAACGTCGATGCGCGAAGGCGGCGCGTCGCTCGAAGTTTTCAGATAGAGGAAACCCACGTTGCGTCGCCAGTCGTCGCCGTAGGAATCCAGTATGCCGCGACGCGCGCAGCGAAACAGCGCAGTCCGGTCGCCCCACTTCATTCGCGGCGCAAGCAACAAGGCGTCGTGCACCTTCTGCGCCTCCGACAGATGGCCGAACACCACCTGAATCATGTTAACAAAATCTCGCGCAAAGCTCGTATCGACATAGCCGATGACCGGCACTCCGTTTTTTTTCGACGTTTCAAGCAGCGAAACAATATCTGCTACATAACGCCCGCGTTGCTCGTCAGGCAACAACTCTGCGAAAGAGATCACAAGCAGGCTGTCAAAGAAAACAACGGGCGGATTTGACATGTCAAATCCGCGAGCCGACACGCCGTTCATGAAATTCTTTATCACGCCGACTTCCAGCCCGTAGCGGCGCATATGAACCACCTGCTCCGAAATTTCAGTCGCGCCGCCCGTGCGGACCATCACTTCGGCAGGCGAGAGTATTTCAAATGCGGCGTCTTTTGTGTAGTGGCCGTCGGGCGTATGCGGGTTCTCGAACCATCCGACCTGAACGGCTGCAACCGGCACTGAGAAATCTTTCGACGGAAGTATCTGGCTGCCATCGGCAGAGAATGTCGTGCGACCCAGCAGGGTCTCGAAGCCCCAGCGCCGGGCCTCTTCGCGGTTCTGCCATTCGTGACCGAAGGTGATGATGATGTCGCCCGCTTCAACTGGCAAAGCGCCCGGCGCTTCCGATTCACCGAGCCGCGCGATCAATTCATCGCGGCTCATTGAATTGATCTGATCAAAAGCTTCGGCGTAAGCTCCGAGTTGAGCGCGCAGGTCGCTTTGAAAGTCCGTGAAATCGGCTCGACGGCTTTCGAGCGCATTCAGTATTTTGTTTCGATAAATCATGAGTGCAAGTCGCTTTTTAGCGTATTGAAGCGCAGATGAGAAGTCAAATCCTTCATCGGCCAGCAGTCGAAATTACACGAATCAGAATTGAACTTCATTCGTATCAATTCGTGGACAGTATTGAAAACAATAGGCGAGAATCGGTGTATTGACGTATAATGGTTCTGGCCTTGTAGCCAGATACTGAATTTAAATCTGTAATATTGTCGTTAGACGGTTCGTAACTTGGGCACGACGATGTGGCCGAGAGGGCGAAAAAATAAAAGCAATCGGAGCGGTGCATTGATGGCAGCTATGACTCAGCCAGTTGTATTGGTGATGACTCAAGCCGACCTCAACGAGTGCTGGCGGCTCGATCAAAAGTGTTTCATTGATGGAGAAGCTTATGACCGCGAAACGATACGCTATCTGCTATCGCATACTCAATCGGTCTGCTTCAAGGTGGTCTTGTCTGCGGACGAGATGATCGCTTTTGTTGTCGGAATGATAGAGCCTGACCGCACGGGCCACGTAGTCGCTCTGGGAGTTGATCCGACACATCGCAGGCTAGGTCACGGTCGCCAGTTGATGCACGCCATCGAGCAGGGATTTCTTGGCAGCGGGGTCTCGACCGTGCGACTCGAAGTGCGAACCACAAACGACGCCGCGCAAAAACTCTATTTCGATCTTGGCTACAGGATAGTGCGTCGCATGCCTCGCTATTACACAAGCGGCGACGACGGCTATCTGATGGTCAAGAGCATCTCTTGATTTCGGATTGTCGAACCTGATTCCGATCAGAGCGGATTAACATGGAAATCATGGATTCTTTCCCGTTGCGCTGCGCTGCTGTTGCGATATGCGCGTTGATTGTTAAAATTCCAGTCAATGGCTAATCACAGAATCGTCTCTCTTATAGCGAGCGCAACGGAAATTGTCTGCGCGCTCGGATTTGAAGATCAACTCGTAGCTCGTTCGCACGAATGCGATTACCCGCTATCAGTCAAACAACTTCCGCAATGCACCGAGCCGAAGTTCAACGTCGAGGGCACGAGCTACGAAATAGACCAGCGCGTAAAAGCTATCGTGCAGGAAGCCTTGAGCGTTTATCGAGTCGATTCCGCCGCGCTCGAAGCCCTGCGGCCTACGCATATAATCACTCAATCGCAATGCGAAGTCTGCGCCGTCAGTCTGCGCGATGTTGAACAGGCCGTGTGCGAAATGGTCAGCAGCAACCCCGCCATCGTATCGCTGGAACCAAACGCGCTCTGCGACGTATGGACGGACATTCAACGAGTCGCCGACGCGCTCGGCGCACCGGACCGAGCCGAACGATTGATCGCTTCTCTCAAAAATCGGATTGATGAAATAACGCAACGCGCGCAAAAACTCTCTTCTAATCCGACCGTCGCCTGCATAGAGTGGATCGAGCCGCTGATGGCTGCTGGCAACTGGATGCCTGAGCTTGTCGGGATGGCGGGCGGCACGAATCTTTTCGGCGAGGCAGGCAGGCATTCGCCGTGGATGACATGGGAAGAGCTTGTCGCAACAAATCCTGACGTGATTTTCGTTTCGCCTTGCGGGTTCGACATCCCTCGCACGATGCAGGAGATGAACTTATTGAGCGACAAACCCAACTGGACAAACCTCAACGCGGTTCAAACCGCAAGAGTGTTTGTTGCCGACGGCAATCAGTATTTCAATCGCCCCGGCCCCCGGCTTGTTGAGTCGTTAGAGATTCTTGCGGAGATGATTCACCCGGACGTTTTCAACTTCGGCCACGAAGGCAAAGGGTGGATAAGATATAATGCGAGCCAATATGCGAAGGCTGATTGACTGCGTTTCCTAATTAACGCGAGTTCGACATAATAATCGAAGTAAAAGCCCTGAAAGGGCGATATAAATCACTTGGTTTATATCGCCCTTACAGGGCAATGGTGTTAAGTTAAGCCAAAAGCTTTTTGACGTACTTGTAAAATCGAAGTTTGTGCGCATATCTCAGCTCTTTTCTTCGTTCGACTTGTCTTCCGGGTCGCGCTCGACTTGGCTTCATTCGAAACAGATGATGCATCTCTTCCAGTATCTTTTCTGCTTGCTCTTCACTCAATAACAACTGTACTACCCTTTCGACCATCGCCACATAACTTACTGCATGATTGACTCTCGCTTCACTTATCGCCCCTCTTTCTTTTGACTCTTCTTTCAACTCCTTCTCATCCTTCTTGCTCAAGACGCTCTCCAAACTCGCTAAAAACATCACTCCATAAAAGTCCTGCCTGATCGCTATGGGCGTCTTCCCGCTGAATCTCTCCACCTCGAATATATTCTTGATCCGGTCAAAAAATCCCTCCTCGCACCACCGGTAAAAATAGACCTCTTTGAACTCATAAACCGGATACTTCTTTCTGTCGAGCAATGTCGTCACCAGCACTTCTGTTGTCCCGTTCTGGAGTTCTACTCGGATCAACCTCACACTTATTTCTTCTGCCAATCCCTTCTCTTTGACATGCTCTCGGGCAGAGATCGGACAACTCAACTTTATGACCTGCTCACTTCTTTTGCTCTGCCAGAAGGGTTGTGCCGCACTGAATCTTCTGGTCGGCAATCGCACTATTACGTGTCGATTTTGCGCCAAAGCATAAGCAAAAACCGCATAATCCGCATAATGACGGTCCAACACTAATACGTCTGCCGGTTGTGTGGCTTGCCACAACTGCTCGAATAAAAGCTTCTTCTCGCCCTGGCGTTTGCCTAAGGCAGCAGCCAGACTCAAATCGTTGAGCAGATCATAAAGCACACAACCCAGTGCTTGAACACAACTGCCATCGTCGTATTGATTGGTTTGCACAGAGAATTCCAAGCGAGTCTGTTTTGTGTCGGGTAGATTCAAATAAGTGCCGTCACAGCCTAAAAGTCTATGACCTCGCCACCGCCTCACCAGTTTGTCCGATTCGTAGAGTTGATAAAAATCGCGGCAGACCAGATCATTGAGATGAACGAAGAGTTCCGGTTTTAGTTTTTGACGGGCCTGAGAATATGCGCTGGCGGTTGGGACGGAGAAGAGTTCGCCCAGAGTTGAAAAGAGTTTGTTGAGAGCATTCTGTAGAGACAATTTGTGACCTCGCAAAATGAGCAAAGCCGTGCGTGCAAAGCTGAGGAGTCTGGTGCGAGAGAAATCCTTCTCACTAAGGCGGAAGCGCTCTATCGTAAGAGGGTTGTTGAATAGATCTCGCAAATGTTGAATCAGCGCAAGTTCGTTTTTTTAACCATAGAAGATTTTACCAGTTTTGGGGTATGCCATTCTATATCCCTTAACTTAACACCATTGCCCTTACAGGGCTTGTAGTTTCTCTTGATACACGACACAGGGCGAGGCCCTGTGCTATTGAATTTCGCCCTTTCAGGGCTGATTCTTATGTCGAATTCACGTTAATTAAAATTGAATGTAATAGTTCCGACAGTTTTCGTTGGCACGCCGCCGACCGTTTTAGGCGTGAACTTCCACCTGCGGGCCGCAGCAACGGCAGAGTTTCTAAGCAAAGGGTGGCCGCTTACAGCATTCGCCGATACTACGTCACCTCGTTCATCGACTGTGATTTCAACAACAACCGCTCCGGTCACTTTCGCGCTTCTTGCAAGCGGCGGGTAGACCGCATCTTCGCTTTTGATCGCAGATGCCGCCAGATTGCCGCCCGAAACACGAGCAGAATTGGAACTGCTTTGACTGCTCGATTGCGAAGTGCTTGAAGTAGCGTCGGGCTTTGTCTGCAAATAGCTTGAACTCGCCGCTTTCTTCTTCGCGTTCATCCCGATTATTCCTAAAACTACGCACCCGCCCATCAAAGAAAGTATTACCGCCACAATGATAATCACCGTGTTTCTGGTCTTATTAGGGTTTTGTTGTGGAGGGTAATACGGGTATTGCGATTGCTGCTGTGGCGGATAGGCCGGTTGATAGGGCATTGGCGTTGGGTGCTGAGGATAAGGCGTGTTGTGAATCGGCGTATTAGGTCTTGTGTTTGGCGGCGCGAAGATCTGCTGCGGCGGGGTGTTCTGGTTCGCAATGGGGCGCGGCCCTGAGTTAGCGGGCGGATTGTTTGCCGGTCGAGTCGGGCCTTCCTGCGGGCGCGTCGCCACGGCTTGAGGCCGCGTGGCCGGGTTATATCGAAAGGCCAGTTCCAGGGCTTCCGCAAATTCCGTAGTCGAGGTATACCGATCTTCGGGCTTGCGAGACAGAGCGCGAAGGATCACGGCTTCGACCGCAGGCGGCAGCGTCAGTTGCGGACGGGCCAGCGTCAATGGCATGGGAGCTTCCATCACACGCTTCATCATCTGGCTCTGCGTCGTCGAGCCGCTGAACGGCAGAGCGCAGGTCAGCATCTCGTATACGACAAGGGCGAGACTGTAGAGATCTGAGCGCGCATCGAGTTCTTCGCCCATGACCTGTTCAGGCGACATATAAAGCGGTGTGCCGAGCACGAAGCCTGCCTGCGTAAGCCCCGCCTGTTGAGTGTCGGCGACCGCGCGCTTGGCGATTCCAAAGTCAACCACTTCGACCCAGTCCGGGCGACCCGGTTTGTCGCAGATCATGATGTTGTCGGGTTTAAAGTCCCGATGAATGATCCCCAGATTGTGCGCTGCGCTCAGAGCTTCAGCCGCCTGCCGTGCTATTCGCACGACTCGCTCAAGCGCAATGGTTCCATCCTTCTTGAGGATTGCCGATAGCGGTTTGCCGTTGACATACTCCATAGCGATATAGATCAAGCCGTCCTCGGCTTCGCCGAAATCGTAGATGGCGACGGCGTTCGGATGATCTATCTGGCTCGCCATTTCGGCCTCGCGCTGAAAGCGAGCTATAAATTCCTGATTACTTACAAGCTCAGTGGTTAGAACTTTAATCGCCGTCAGGCGATTTATCTTCACGTGTTGCCCTTTATAAACAGCGCCCATGCCTCCCTGCCCAAGCTTTTCTATCAGGCGATAACGCCCGGCAATGACGCGCCCAATCATCGGGTCATCCTGCGTCGGCTTCATCTTCACGGTAAGCTCGGTCTCAGGAGTTGGGGTTTTCTCGGCTACATCCACAAGGGTCTGCCCGTCACGCGTACAGAAACGCGTGTCTCTTTCATATTGATCGCCGCATCGCGGGCATTTTTTCATCAAAACTACCTCTGGCTCGATAGAATTCGGTTGCCGGACGGTTTGTGCGATTGTCTTTGAGTTCGACCTGAATACCGGCAAATCATCACGCAAATAATAAAGGAAAGTCGCATTGCTGACTAGTGCCTGCAACGGCTTGCCGATATGGGCGAACTACGGCACGATTACGATGCGCGCGGTTTATGCAGGATTTCAACATCGCGCAATAAGAAGAGGAATGACAATATGCCAAGTGTTGGGGTGTTTGCCGCGATTTTTGACAATGAACGTCGCATACTCTGCGTGAAGATGAACTATGGCCCAAAGAGTTGGACCACGCCGGGCGGAAAGCTCGATGATAACGAATCGCCTCTCGAAGCGCTCAAACGCGAAGTTCTGGAAGAGGCCAACTGCACGATCAAACCGAAACGGCTTGTCGGCGTTTACTCCAAACCGTCAAGAGACGATCTGCTTTTGTTCATCGAAGCAGATCTGGTCGAACAGGGCGAATGGCAGCCCAACGATGAAATTTCAGAGATTGGATTTTTCGGCTGGAAAGACCTGCCCAGCCCTATGGATGCTCTCAATCTGACGAGAATTCAGGACGCTTTTGAAGGCAAGTCGGGCATCGTGCGCGTGCTCGACCCGGAACTGGAATCGGAATAAAGAGAAGCCCTGTCGTGTAACTGGCTCTGGAAGCCGGTTTCAGAGTTATTATGCCTGCTTGTTGAGTTGCGCCCACTCGCGAATGCTTCGCAGCCACTCAGCGCGCTTGAGCGATTTGCTATTTTCAATAAAGGTGGAAATAACCGAATCAGCTAAAAAAGGAAATGCAAAGCTTCGCTCGCACTCAATAAATTCATTGCCTTCCAGTCGTAGAATAATCAGTCTCTTTCCATCGTATCGCCAGACTTCGGGAATGCGCAGCTGCGCGTAGATGGGTAACTTGTTGAGCGATTCGCTGGTTATGTCTATCTCTATAATCAAGTCCGGCGGCGGGTCGGTATGCAAATCTATCTTTGTTTTGCCTTTGATAAATTCGGCATTCTGAATGTAGAAGCAGGAGTCAGGCTCGAACCCGCGTTCGAGGTCTTCGCGCTTGAAAGTCGTCGAGCCGAGATTGTCCCAATCCAGATTCGTTACTTCTGCCAGCACTTCAACAAACATTGATATCGAGCGATTGACTCTTTCGTGCTCAGGCGATGGGCTCATAATTTCCAATGCTCCTTTGTCATAGGTAAAGCGCGGGCTGCTGCTGTCTGTGTGATCGGCAAGCAGTAGCTCGTAGGTTTCCCAACTGACATTTCGCAGCATGATTCTTTGCTCCGGCGGATTCAACACTGTAGCCATTAGATTGCTTCTCCAAAGTTAATCATCAACTGAGGTCTTTCGGGATAACGACGTGGCGCATGAGTCGCACCAGAAGATTGCGTCGGCGCTCGACGCGGCGACGGTGCCTGGCAGGGCTGAATGCCCCGTTCGGGCTTGGAATGATGGCCGAAAGAAACGCCGCCTGATCGGCGCTGAGCGAGGCCGCGCTCGTGTTGAAGTAATTGCGCGCGGCGGCCTCGGCTCCGTAGATGCCATCGCCCCATTCGATGACGTTCAGATAAATTTCAAGTATTCGTCGCTTCCCTAAAATCCATTCCATCTCTTTGGTGATCGCGGCTTCGTGCAGCTTGCGCACAGGATTTTTAGAAGTAGATAAGAAAAGATTCTTGGCCAGTTGCTGGCTGATGGTCGAAGCGCCACGGCTGAATTTGCCCTCGTTCCAATCTTTCTCAAGCGCAATCTTTATCTCTTCCCAATCAAAGCCTGAATGATCGAAAAATCGCGAGTCCTCTCCTGCCAGAACTGCGCGCACAAGGTTCGACGAGATTCGATCATAAGCAATCCACGTCTGCGCGCGCTTCACCTCTTCGCCTCTCGATGCAGCTTCCGATGCGCGCTGTTCCATCATCGCGGTCACTTCCGGGTTTTTAGATTTGAATCGAAAGATGCGAATCAGAATCAACCCGTGATAAAAGATCGCCGCAAGCAGCAAAGCTGCGATGATGGCTTTTGCCCACATACGCCATCGAGGCCGGGGAGCCTTATACGCAGTCGTGTTTTCCTGTGCGGCCTGAACCATAGCAGGAATTATAAACGATGAGGGATGAATGATGAACAATGAACAGGGGAAACTTTCAGTTCATTATTCATAGATCATCGTTCATCGTTTCTTCCTGAATGTGCGGCTTGCCAGATGTAATAGACAGGGATGCCCGCAAGGATTATTGCAGCCACCATCAGCGCGCCGCTCCATTCGTAGGGGTTCGGGCCTCCGGCGAACTTCGCCGCGTAGTAACGGATGTCATTGACAAGCGCGTTGCCCAGCAGAAACACCACGGCGAGGATGAAGAGAGCGGGCGTAACAGGATAGCCGAGCGTTTTGTAGGGCCGGGGCAGATCGGGCCGCTTGCGCCTTAAGGTGTAGACCGCAGCGACGCCCAGCGCATAAAAAGGCCAGATGCCAAGCACGAAGGTGTCGGCAAGCTGCTCGAAGGTTTGCAACAACACGAATATGATGGCCATCGTGGCGGCGAGCGAGATTGCAAGATAAGGTGTTTTGAATCGAGGGTGAACCGAAGCGATCTTTTTGAAGAACAGCCCGTCGTCAGCCATCGCAAAAAATATTCGCGGGCCTGTCATCATCGAGCCATTCAATGTTCCAAAAGCCGAAATCATCACGGCTATTGAAACGAACTGCACTCCGCTGTCGCCGATTATTCGGTATGCCACGTCGGCAGCAACGAGCTTGGAATTCGCAATCTCGTTGATACTGAGCAGGTGAAGATATGCCATGTTTGCAAGCAGGTATATGGCGATCACAGCCAGCGTGCCGCCGATAAGCGTGCGCGGCAGGAATTTTTCCGGCTGCTTAACCTCGCCGCTCACAAAAGTCACGTCGGCCCATCCGTCATAAGCCCACAGCAACGAGATGAAAGCGAGGCCGAACATCGTAACCGAGAAGCTCTCCGTAGAATGATCTGTCTGAATAGTGACGGGCGAAGGATGCTTCGCTCCGATCAAAAACGCCATCAGCACGAGCACGAGCAGCGCGCCATACTTCGTTCCGGTCGTCAGATTTTGAACGAACGCGCCCAGCTTCACGCCGAGAATATTGAATATCGCAACAACGAAGATCGCCGCCGCCGCGACATAGTGGATGTGTTGAGGGTTGTCGTCGCGCAGAAGGCGCAAAAAGTATTCGGCGAAGGCAGTCGAGATTGCGCCAAGCGCAGATGCGCGAATGATGACCAGTTCTCCCCATCCAAACAGAAAAGCGGGTAGGCGGCCCCATCCTTCGCGCAGATAAACGAAGACTCCGCCCGTGCGCGGCAGTGCTCCCGCAAGCTCTGCAAGCGTCAGCGCGCCGCAAAGCGAAAAGAAACCGCCCATCACCCACAGCAGCAGATACAGCCCTTCAAACGGAACCTTACTGGCAATTCCTGCGGGCGAACGAAAGATGCCTGTGCCGATGGTCGATCCTATCAGCACGGCAATCGCGCTGATGAGTCCGAGCCTTCGCGGAAGCGATGCATGATGTTTAGCATCCATATCGGCCCCGGTTTTTTTTTCGGCTTGTGTCTCCACGAGATTAAGGGAGATTAGAGCGCGCTTCGATAATCGTCAAGGCAGGAAACGCAGGTAACGGCCCGGCAGCCGCAAACTTGCAGGCAGAGAAATCCAAGAAGCAATCGAGCGGTCTCGGCAGAGATTGAAAGCCGCCGGGCGGCTTCTTCGATTGAACGGCTTGCGCGAAACTCGTCCGATACGGCTGCCCACTTATCGCGATGAGCGAGCACGTCACGCCATTTTGCCGTCACGCGCCAGTCAGGCAGGTCAAGGCTTAACTGCTCGTCGCACAACGGGCAGGAGCCGATTACTGGTTCTATCGCTTGAGCCATGAACGAATGGTGAAAAAGAGGACTACGAATCCGGCGAGCATCGCCGCAGACATCAAACCGACTGAATACCCGTGCAGAGCGTTGAACTCGATTCGCAATGGGTCGGTGACCGCCACATCATCTATAACGCCGCCCATTGCCTGTCTGAGCGAAACCATCTTTGCCGATACCCAGAACCGCGACAGGGCGGCGGCGGCAGTCATCATCAGAAGCAGTATCACGCGAAGAGCTTTGATCTGCGCGCTTACAGACCTTGCACGCCACGCGGTCAACTGAATGAGCACGAGCAGCGGGCCGATTATCAAACCGAGAATTTCGAGCTTGCCAATGGCGCTTGTGACAACGGCTCCGGCAAGCTCGCGCGATGGCAGGACTGCAAAGGCGCTCGGCGCAACGGCAAAGCTGAAAAAGATCATCGAGCCAAGCCACACAGCCAAAAGCAGCGCTTCTATAAAGGCGATGGCCTGCTGTCCGACCCCGAAAGTGGCTTTCAGAGCCGGTTCTGCGGTTTCTGATTTTGCGACGTTAACAGCCATTTGATTTCGCTTTCGCCTCTCTAGTCGCCGTGAGCCGTGTCACCTTCGGGATGGTTGGGCACAACTTCGCCATCCGGCATGATGATACTTTCCCGGTCGGCGCTCACGCGCTCGCCCTCGATTGTGATCTCTTCACCCGTTGGAACAGGCACGGGGAGATTGTCCAGAAATCGCTCTGCGTCAATCGCGGCCATGCAGCCGGTGCCCGCGGCGGTCACGGCCTGCCTGTAGAAAGAGTCCTGCGCATCGCCGCAGGCGAAGACGCCGGGAATGTTGGTCGCCATGGAGACCCCTGCGGTCTTCAGATAGCCGACCTCGTCCATATCGAGCTGACCTTTGAAAATATCTGTATTGGGTTTGTGGCCGATGGCTACGAAGACTCCTTCGCAGGGAAAGATGCTCTCTTCGCCCGTCTTAAGATTTTTGATTTTAACTCCGACCACGCCCGTTTGTGGCGTGCCCAGAATCTCTTCGACGCCCGTATCCCAGATGAAATTGATCTTTTCGTTCTTGAAGGCTTTGTCCTGCATGATCTTCGACGCCCGCAGATGGTCGCGACGATGAATCACGGTGACGGTTGAAGCATATCGGGTCAGGAAGTTCGCTTCTTCCATAGCCGTGTCGCCGCCGCCGACGACGACGAGCGATTTGCTTTTGAAAAAGAATCCATCGCAGGTTGCGCAGGCAGAGACTCCGTAACCGCCGAGTCCGTGCGGCGCGGGCGCTTCGCCCGGAATGCCCAGCCACTTGGCCGATGCGCCCGACGCGATGATCAGAGTCTCGGCCTTGATGATGTGGTCATCAGATTCGAGCGTGAACGGGCGACTGCTCAGATCGGCTCGATTGACATGCGTGACGAGAAATTCAGTGCCGAAGCGGGCGGCCTGCTCGCGGAATTCATGCATCAGTTCAGGCCCCTGTATGCCTTTTGAAAAGCCCGGATAATTCTCCACCTCTGTCGTAATCATCAACTGCCCGCCGGGTTGCGGCCCCTCGATGACGAGCGGGTGAAGGTCCGCGCGGGCGGCATAAATAGCTGCGGTCAACCCGGCTGGCCCCGAACCTATTATCACGACTTCTTTATTAATCTGTTCTTTTGTCATCTGCTTTAATACGCATCCTTTCGTCCGGCAGAGATTGCGGCGTTTAATCTCGCGATGCCGGTCAACGATATATTATAGCGGTTGCCGTCAAGGCTTGAAACCTAGCTCCCGGCTGCGCGGTTGAGGATGAAATTAGCCAGCAGCCGCGCGCCGAACCCGGTCGCGCCCTTTGCGATGTAAGGCTTTTGCTTTTCGGTCCAGGCGGTTCCGGCAATGTCTAAGTGCGCCCACTTTTTATCACCTGCGAAGTGCTTCAGGAACCAGGCGGCAGTTATAGCGCCTGCCGTGCGATTGCCGATATTTTTTATGTCCGCGATGTCGCTGCGAATCATGTCGCCGTATTCTTTGTCGAGCGGCATTTGCCAGAGTCGCTCGGCGCACTGGTCGCCTGCTTTAATCAAATCGTCAATCAGCTGTTGATCTGTCCCCATAACGGCTGCCCGCGCTTCACCAAGCGCAATCACACACGCGCCCGTCAGCGTTGCCGCATCTACTATCGTAGTCGCTCCCTGATTGATCGCATAGGTGATCGCATCGCTCAGAATCAATCGGCCTTCGGCATCGGTGTTTACAACTTCGATGGTTTTGCCGCTCAGGCTACGCACCACATCGCCCGGCTTGACGGCCCGGCCCGAAGGCAGATTTTCAGTAGCAGGCACGAGGCCAAGGACTCGAATATTTGGGCGCAGTCGCGCAATCACCTGCATGGCTCCGATCACGGCAGCGCCGCCGCCCATGTCGTATTTCATCTCTTCCATCCTGTCAGCAGGTTTGATGGATATGCCGCCCGAATCGAACGTGACTCCCTTCCCCACCAGCGCGATCAACTCGCCGTCTGCGCCGCTCGGATTATGAGTGAGAACTATCAATCGCGCAGGCTCATGGCTGCCGCGTGAAACGGCAAGCAGCGCGCCCATTCCGAGTTGCTTCATCTCTTCTTCGCCGAGCGCTTCAAATCCCAGCCCTTCGCGCGCGGCCATCTCTTCGGCTCTGCGCGCAAGTTCGGTCGGGGTCATTCGGTTTCCCGGCTCGAAGCCGAGCGTCCGGGCGAAGTTCGCAGCCTCGGCCATGCATTTGCCTGTGTTGATGGCCTGCTCGATGTCAGGCGCAAAGGACGATTCGCTGATGAGGTGAAGAGTTTCAATCTCGCTTCGAGGCTCGTCCTTTGATTTGTAGAGGTCGCCCTCCATCTGGCCGAGAATCGCGCCTTCAACGATTGCTCTGACATTCAGCGCGCTTGCCAGGCTCCCCCTGAGAAGAAACGCAGCCGAGCGCACCCCGCGCAACCTGAGCGCTCGAAGGCTTGCGCCAGCCAGCCTCTGTGCAATCACCGGATTGAGGTCTTCGCGCTTGCCTGCCCCGTAAATCAAGAGTCGTTTAGTGGAAAGATTTCCTGCCTCGTGCAGAAGAATCGAGCGGTCGCGCTTGCCGCTGATCTCGCCGCTCTCAAAAACGGATTCGAGCAATCCCCGCGTGAGATGATCGAGCGAGGCAAGGGCCGGTGAATTTATCGCATCCACGGGCGATTCACCCTCAAACACAGGCACGATTAAAACGTCTTCGTTTATTTCGCCGAGACTCGTGCGGCTCGCGGTTACCTTCATAGATTGTGGCAGCCTCCTTCACTTAAACGCGGGAAGAATCGTACGCCTGTCAGCGTCGCAAAATGTTATCAGAAAAATCAAATGCTTTCAGGCGAATTGAACCGACCGGGCAACTGCTGAAGCGAAATTACTAAAGCGAACGGATAACGGTTTCTGTGAACTCAATAGTCGTAGCCTGCCCGCCGAGGTCGCGCGTCAGGACCTGGCCATCGGCAAGCACTTTCTCCAGTGAGTTCTGGATTTTATCTGCGGCC
Source organism: Blastocatellia bacterium (assembly GCA_963804815.1). Classification (GTDB taxonomy): domain Bacteria; phylum Acidobacteriota; class Blastocatellia; order UBA7656; family UBA7656; genus DATEKX01. The sequence goes on from CAWDRU010000002.1 coordinate 3,220,653, forward strand.
TCACGCTCGCCAATATGTTTGAGCATCAGCACGGCGGTTTGAATCAACGCGGTCGGGTTGGCGATGCCGCGCCCGGCTATGTTCGGAGCAGACCCGTGAACCGCTTCAAACACTGCGATCTCTTCGCCGATATTTGCGCCGGGCACAACTCCCAGCCCGCCGACCAGACCTGCGCCCAGATCCGAGATTATATCGCCGTAGAGGTTTTCAAGCAGCAATACATCGAACTGGTTCGGGTCAATGACAAGCTGCATGCAGGCGTTATCGACGATCAGATCGTCGGCCTGTATTTCAGGATAATCTACTGAGACTTCGCGGAAACATTTCAGGAAAAGGCCGTCTGACAGCTTCATGATATTGGCCTTATGAATGGCTGTGACCCTCTTTCGCCCTTCGCGCCTTGCGTGCTCGAAAGCGAATCGCGCAATGCGCCGCGATGCGCGATCAGTGATTATCTTGAGGCTTTCGACGACGCCGGGTACGACTTCGTGTTCAAGACCTGAGTAGAGGTCTTCGGTATTTTCGCGCACCACTATCAGATCAACATCTTCGTAACGCGATTTGACGCCCTTGAGCGATTTGATGGGGCGCAGGTTTGCGTAGAGGTCGAGCGCTTTTCGCAGCCTGACGTTCGCGCTGACAAAGCCTGTACCGACGGGCGTCATGACAGGCCCTTTGAGCGCGATCTTATTTCGCTTGATCGAATCGAACAGGTCCTGAGGCAGAGGGTCGCCGAATCGGGACAGCGCTTCTGCGCCGACAACGAATGATTCCCACTCGATTTGAACTCCAGTCGCCCTGATCACAGATACGGTGGCTCCTGCGACTTCGGGGCCGATTCCGTCTCCGGGTATGAGTGTTATTTTGTGCTTCACCTAAAGCGCCTCCGCATAATCAGAAATAACGAGCTTACAACAAGCTTCTAATCATACAAGACGGCCTCGCAGAGACACAACGTCAGTTGTCAGTTAAGAAGTGTACAGACCCGGCGGAATAGTTTGCATGAGGGCAACCGCACAGCCGTGCGTCCTGTTAATTTTGAACCTGCTAAGCAGGTGGGTAGCCTGAGCCCTGTCATATTGCATCCCCGATCGTATGAGGCATTGCGCCTGACAAGTGCTATGCCCGGCCCCCGTTTCACAAGCATTGGTAAAAAATTAACAAGTCAACACCAACCTAGCAGAAGCCCTCTGCTTGATTCGGATATTATACGAATCCTTCAACCCCGGTCAAGATACACGTTTTGACAGCCCTTCTGCCGGGCCTGTTTTGAGTGCACGGTTATGATACGAATTTCGATTTGAACTTTTGATTAGAGACAAAAAATGAGGACGAGACCTCTGCACATCCAGCATCTCGTCCTCTACCATTCCGCTCACTTCAGGAATTGAGGAGGCACCTCAATTGCTGCTTTCAGTTACTATATTTTTAACACAACTCGAAACTCTGCGCAAGGGGGTCAAAAACAGCCCAGTCATATAGTCTTATTTGAAACGGGTTTTGACCTCGGCAACCAACTCTTGAACGTGAAAACGAGTCGTGTTACAAGAGTCTGGAACAATCAATTTCGCCCCGCTCCCGGAAATTCGAGGTTTTATGACATCTCTCAGCAAAGTTTGCTCTGAGTGTGGAATGCCAATATCTGTCGGAATAGCCAACTGCTCGCATTGTGGCGCGAAAGTGGGGACGCTCTTCGACGAGACGAACATAGCCGCGACCGCTGCGCGCAAGAACCCCTGGGCGCAAGTTCCAAGGCAAATGGATGAAAACGAAAAGATCGAGAAGGCGCAAAACCACGCCAACAGCTCTGTGATTCTGGGTCTTTCGAGTTTCTTTCCTCTCTTTGGTCTGGCGCTGGGAATTGCTGCGGTAGTTTTCGGGACTATGGCCGTGCGATCTTTAAAAGCGCACAAGGTCGAAGACGGGCTGGGTTCGGCCACAGCGGGTTTCATTATCGGCGCGCTCGGCATCGTTGCTCAAGCCTGCATAATCATCTACGCGTTGAAGCTTATTTCGAGCGGCAGCAGTTGAACTGAGAACTGTAAACCTGCAACGCCGAACGAAGATTCATCCGCCGATGTTCAGGATTTTGCAGTCATTTGATCCCTGTTATAAGAGTAGCCTTTATCGAAATATCGAACAGCGCATCGTACCTTTCGCGATCTATGACTGAAACCAGTTGCTCGCGAATCTCTTCCTGTTGCTCCTGCGGGATTATCGCAAGCCAATCAGGAAGAAAAACATCTTTGATCAGGGGCGCTTCGACGAAGTCATTTCCGGTCTCAAAGCTGAACTCTTCTTTTGAAGTGAAGCTTTTAACCTTTCGCAACCCTGCGCGAACGGCCATGCGTTCCGCCTCGTCTATACTCGCGCGAGCTTTAATCAAAGCTTCAAGATCTGCCCAGATTTCGTCAGAGAGACCTGCGCCGAGCAGGACTTCCCAGTAGATCGAGAAGAATTCGTCGAAGCTTCCGCTCGTAATCATCTTCAGGATTATTGGCGCATCGGGCTGTGCGACGCGCACCATCTCAGATGTCATGTCTTCAATCTCGTCGGGCGGAAGCATTGATGCATCGCCTATGACCGCATCGAACTCGAAGCTGTCGAATCTTAGAGCATCAGGGCTGCTCTGCTCAAAAACAGCCTCGTCTATCTTTTTCACAAGCGCCTTGGCTCTCGCTATCTCGATGCGTTCGGCGCTTGAGTCTGTGCCTGAGACATCGCCTCTGCCGCGCATTTTTTCAGCAAGCTCGACTGCCAGCGCGCCCGTCCCGCAATTGACTTCGAGAATACGGCCCTCAGTCGGCAATTTCACATTCTCTGTCAGCAGGGTATCGAACCTCTCACGCCAGTCAGGCGCAATCATCAGATCGTAACGATAAGCCAGTTCCTTCTCATTGCTCATAACAAAGTTTCTCATCTCAAATTCATGACAGCATGAGCCAAAATGCCGGGTGAAGTATCTATTTTATCCGGCGGCTTGCTCAATAATCGCTAATCTTTGCGGGGGGCGTTGAGGATGTCAGATAAGACAAAATGGGACAAACGCTATGACACAACCGATGTGATCGGCGGGTCAGAGCCTTCGAGTTTTCTCTACTCGAACGCCGAAAGCCTGCCCACAAGCGGACTGGCTCTCGACCTTGCGGCGGGTCAGGGGCGCAATTCGGTTTTCCTCGCAAAACGCGGGCTGAATACAATCGCGCTGGATATTTCAGTTCGCGGACTCGAAACAGGTATCCGCCTCGCCCGTGCGAGTCGTTTGCAGATCGAAGCCGCTGCCGTCGATCTGACAAAATTCAGCATTCCCCCGAAAACGTTCGATGTGATAATCAATTTCAACTACCTGCAACGCGATCTGGCTTCTGCAATCATACTTGGGCTGAAGCCCGGCGGGTTGCTCGTATTCGAGACGATGACGACGGACTATCGTCGCTTTAAGCCTGATTTCAACCCGGACTTCCTGCTTCGTCCGGGCGAGCTTGTTCAGATGTTTCGAGGGCTTCATCTTATCAAATATCGTGAGTCGATCCTGCAAACGCGCGCTGTTGCGAGCCTGATGGCAAGAAAGCCTGAGGATGGCGATTGCGGCTTGGGGTTTCGCTCGCTAGAATAGCACTTCGCCGTACGAACCGAGTTCACAGATGGAGACAAACTACACTCATTGCCCCGTATGTTTCAGAGATGTTCCAGCCGGTAATACTGCGCCCACAGATGCGGTTGACGATGTCGTGCGCTCGATGCTCACAGTCAACACACACCGCTGGGAGCCCGGCAAAGAAATTTGCCTTGATTGTCTGGGTCGCTACATCCGCCGCCGTGACGAGCTTGCCGCAGCCTTCCCGCAGTTTGCAGAGCAGGAGATAAAAGTTATACCGACGCCGATGCGCCTTGAAGCCAGCGGTGAATTTCGCGGGCGCGGCGTCACCATAGCCTTCCTCGACTCAGGCTTCTACGCGCACCCTGACCTTACGCGCCCGCACAATCGGATATTGAAATATGCCAATCTGGTCGAGCGCACGCGGTCAACGGATTTGACCACGCCACAGGTTTCGTCCTGGCACGGGATGATGACATCTGTGGTCGCAGCCGGAAACGGATATCTTTCAGGCGGGCTGTATCGCGGCATAGCGTCGGAAGCAAATCTCGTTTTGATCAAAATAGGCATCTCGTCGCGCGTTCGACATCGCGACATCGCTCGCGGGCTTCATTGGGCGATGCGCAATCGCGAGCGATACAATATTCGCATAGTCAACATCTCTGCCGGTGGAGACTTTGAAGCAAGCTATCTCGACGATGAGTTGTCGCAGATGGCGGAGGATGCGACGCGGGCAGGGCTGGTCGTCGTCGCCGCCGCGGGCAATTCCGGCCATATGCCGAATCATCCGGTGTTGCCGCCCGCTTCTGCGCCTTCGGTCATAACGGTCGGCGGGCTTGACGATAAGAACACGCTCGAATTTTCCGATAAACAGATGTATCGTTCGAGCTTTGGGCCGACAATTGACGGGCTTCAAAAACCCGAAGTGATTGCGCCGGGCATCTGGATAGCCGCGCCCATCCTGCCGGGAACTCCGACCGCCGAGCAGGCGATATTGCTGTCTGAGCTTGAAGACGCTCCCGAAAATCAGTTGAGCGACATTATCAGGCAGCATCCCGGCGTTGACGAAGATTTAGACCATGCCGCGGATCTCGCGCCTTATCTGATACGCCATGTCGTCTGGATAAAGCTGCGCGATAACAATGTCATCAGCGGAAGCTACAAGCACGTGGACGGAACAAGTTTCGCCGCGCCGATTGTGTCTTCAATCGCCGCGCAGATGCTCGAAGCAGTCCCCGACCTGAAGCCTTTTGAGGTAAAACAGGCGTTGATAAAGACGGCTGTGCGATTGCCATACGTCGAGGTTGATCGTCAGGGATGGGGCATTGTGCACCCCCGCGCCGCAATCGCGGCTGCGATTGAAATACGAAACAAACGCAGGCGCGTATCGAAGGAAGATGAGCCAGCCACGGTTCGGGTGAGGTAATTCTTACGCCTTTAACATTGACTGCAAAGTTGAATTGCACACTTCGGTATGGTAAAAACCAGACTTGGAGGGCTGTTTAATTTACAAATTCGTGACAACTTTTTGAGACCCTGAGCGCGAGTGCGCCGTATAAGACGGAGGGGTTGTCAGTGACAACCGCTCTTGTGCCCTGACAATCATCAACGCAGGAATTCAAACAAGGAGATAATAAAATCATTATGGACAGCAAAATGGCGCAGCAGGTCGAAACACATGAGGCCGCAGCAGAATCCGATATTCCAACATCTAATCCCGAACCTAAGAAACCACAATCTTATTCGATGATGGAGCCGAAGATGCGCAACATCTACGGTCAATTCTATCGCGAGATTTACTTCTCTGAAAAGAAACACCTCGACACCAAAACTCAGGAGTTGATTTCAATAGCCGCATCGCTTGTGGCAAAATGTCAGGGATGCATCGAAGGACATTTGAAGAAAGCTCTTCAGGCAGGCGCTACGGAAGAAGAGATCAGCGAAACGATTAGCATAGCGGCAGCCATAAATGCTGCGGCTATAATTGATCTGACGGACATCGCTGCTGCGAACATGAATATCAATCATTTTCCCAGCGACGGGCCGCGATTCAAAGGGAACAGTTAATGGAAATGTTTGGGCATTTTGCCATCGCGATTCTTTCGCTCGTCATCACGCTCGCTGCAAACACCGCTGCTCATTTGATGCCGAGAAACCTCATGCAAACTCCGCAGGCTACAGCTTCAGCACCACCTTCATCAGACGCAGGCGTCGAATACGGCTCGCTTCAATCCTCGTCGCTTGGAAAAGAGTTGAAGTTCGCCGTGCAGCTTCCTCCGTCCTACAAGACCGATACGAAGCGGCGCTACGGGGTGCTCTACTTCCTGCACGGCATGTTCGGCAACGAAGGCGAGTTTCAGAAGCGGGGCGTCGCCTCGGCAGTTGCCAAACTGCGCGCCGAAGGCACAATCGGCGATTTCATCATAATCGCGCCCGCAGGCGAAAACAGTTTTTATCTCAACTCGAAACCCGGCGTGCGCTACGAAGACGCGATAATCAAAGACCTGATTCCTTACATCGAGAAGAACTATCGCACTTTGGGAACCCCTGCCGGGCGCGCGATTCAAGGCATATCGATGGGCGGATGGGGCGCGATGATGCTTGCCTTCAAACACCCTGAGATGTTTTCAAGCGTAACCACGCACAGCGCCGCGCTGTTTGCAGAGTTGCCGCAGGTAACTGGCTCCGACCGACGCTCGCAGTTTATGTCGAAACTGATCGGCAACATATTCGGCGATCCTCCCGATGAGCAGTTCTTCAAAGAGGTCAATCCCGTCTTTATCGCCGAAACCAATGCTGCGGCAATCAGGAAATCAGGGATAAAGATCTATTTCGATTGCGGCGAACAGGACCGTTACGGTTTTCAGGAGAGCAACAAGGCGTTCGACGAGAAGCTGACGAAACTGGGCATCCCGCACGAATTCCACCTCTTTCCCGGCAATCACGGCTGGGAATACATGATCTCTGTCGCAGATCATTCCTATGCTTTCCTCTGGAAGAACTTCAAGCTAGACGCACAGGCTAAACACTGAAGCAACGCGGTCATTTGTCGTGTTATATTGAAGGGCTGGTGATTCGTTCATCAGCCCTTTCGATTTTTTTCAGAGAGCGCAATCTATGTCTAAGCAGCGAACAAGCATCGCGCGCAGTCTGTTTACAGAAATCGTGTCGCGCAGGGATGAAGAGATCAACCTCGCCGAAGCCGCTTTGTCAATCGCAGCCGAAGAGTACCCGCGTCTCGATATACCGCTCTACCTATACAAACTCGACCGCATCGGCGACCGTGTGCGCGAGCGCGCACGCGGCGCGCTCGACAGCCTCGATCAAATTTCAGCGCTCAGCGCGGTGTTGTTTGAAGAGCTTGGATTTCGCGGCAACCGGGAAAATTATTACGACCCGCGCAACAGCTTCCTGAACGAAGTGATTGATCGCCGCACAGGCATCCCGATCACAATGACTGTTGTTTACATCGAAGTTGCGAGGAGAATCGGCCTGTTCATCGAAGGCGTAGGAATACCCAGTCATTTCATCGCGCGGCACTCGTCGGCGGGCGGCGATGTCTTCATCGATGTATTCAACGGCGGACGTTTGATGGGCGAGATGGGTTGCGCGGAGATGCTTGCAGAGATGAGCGGCGGAAAGCTCGCGCTGCGGCCCGATCATCTTCAGGCCGTGACAAAGAAGCAGATACTTGCTCGAATGTTATCGAATCTTCTTGGGATTTATTCATCGAGCGATAATCACAGGGCGCTTGCTATTGTCGAGCGCATGATGATTATAAATCCCGACTCGCCGCAACACGTGCGGGATTACGGATTACTGCTTGCCGCTACCGGCAATACGTCAAACGCGATTCAGGAGCTTGAGCGATACCTTGCGCTCGCGCCCGAAGCGCCCGACCGAAAAACTGTGCGCGAGCAGATCAAGGCAATTCGACAAAGCCACGCCAGATTGAATTAATCTGAATTCGACTTAGCCCGGAAAGGGCGAAATTTCCATACTGATCTCTACGCTTACTTCTTTTTCTTCAAATCGGCGAGCAGTTGTTCAGCAACGCGGTTTGGGAATTCAGCATTGCTTGAATTCATCTTGATGGCTTTATTCAAGGATTCTTCCGCGCGCGCGCGATCTTTTTTGCTCTTCGATTGCGCAAGGATTATGCCGAGATTCAGATGAGGCAGTGCGCTTGCCGGATCAACCTGCATTGCCCGCTCTATGTCCTTGACCCCATCCTTGTCGCCTTTCATGAAGCGAGCAAGCCCAAGCCCCGCATAGGCCCGCGATTGCTTTGCATCAAGCTCAATCGCTCTGCGATATGCCTCAATCGCTTCCTTGTACTTGCCCCCTGCCTGATAGGCCGAGCCGAGCGAAACGAAAGTATGCGCCCATCTGGGCTCAAGTTGCGTGACTTTGATGAAAGCCGCTTCGGCCCCGCCGATTTCGCCCATTGATTGCAAAACGACGCCCAGTTGATATTGAGCTGCGGCAAATGACGGCTCCAGCTTCAGCGCGTTCTCAAGCTCCCCGCGCGCGCCTGTAAGGTCTCCCTGCGCCTGCCCCGATTCATTTGCGCTCTGCCAGTCGCGAAACATAAGCGCGCCTTTCAGATAAGCGACCTCTGATTGAATTCGCGTGTCGTCTTTCTTTAAGGCGAGCGCATTGGTCGCAGCATCGAGCGCGCGACTGATTTCATCTCGCGTCACCGCGCGCCAGTTGGTCACAGACGTATTTATAAAGGGAGTAATCGTTTCTACCAGCTTCGTCGCAAGGACGCTGCGCATACGCACGACTTCGGGCCGGTCTGGAAACCTGCTCGTAAGATCATTGACTATCGCCGCAGCGTTTGGGCTTTCAGGCCCCGTGAGCTTGCCTGCTGCGGTCAGCGAATCGAACTCTTTAATATAACTGTCGAGACTGGCTTCGAGCGTAAATTTCAGAGTCGGCGCTTCGGCCCCCGCCTGAAAGCCGCGAAGCATGGGAGTGTATCCATCCTTTCGCACTTCGATGGAATAGTGGCCGAGCGCCAGCCGGTCGAACTGAGCTTTGCCCTCGGCGTTGGTCACGCCGCGTTTATCGCCGTTGATAAAGACATCGCTTTGAGGCGGGTCAGTCAGGATCGTAAGCGTCACAGTCACAGGGCCGGGGTCAACTCTTACGGGCGGCTTACGGGGCGGCTTACGGGGCGGCTTCGTCGGAGTAGGAGTAGTCTTGGTGGGCCGACCCGACGGGTCCTGCCCGTAGCAGGGAGTTAAAAGCACAAGGCTTAAAACGAGAAATGATGCAAATTTTGCAAGTCGCGATTTATCGAAGAACATAGTGCTCACCTCGGTCCGTCATTATAGCGCACCTCGGAACAGCAACAAAGAATCAGTTTTTACATGACTGCAAAAGTCGAAATTTGCTGAATTAATTGCTCAATTATAAACCGGCCCGATCTCGCGAACCACCAGTCGCGCAACGTGCGCCGGGCCTGTTTTTTTCGTCTGCGGCATCAATGCGATAGTCGCGCGGGTCGATTTCGATGATCTGAAAAATCCTTCAAACGCGCCCGCGCTCATCGTATCTTCAAGCCTCTGCATGCAAAGCCGTTCGCCTGTATTGTCTTCAATCACAGCCAGCGCCCATTGCTTCGCATCCGCAGTCGCCTGAATAGTCATTTGATAAATCGTGTCGGGCTTCAATTCGATTGGGCATAGCGTGATCGGTCCATCGCCGCGATGTTGTCTCTCTATGCGCAATCCTTCGGGCTCAATCGTCAGATCAGTCGCGCCTGCGCATTGTTTCAAATCCGCAGCAGTTGCCGACCAGACTTCCACCGCATCAGCGACCTGACTTTCTGAAATATGGCCGCGCTGTTTGCCAAAGAACTGATAGCGCACAGGCTTCAACGCAAGCAAACGCGGGTCTACGCCCGTGTAATAGATTTGCAGATTGCCGTAAGGCGTATTGGCCATCTCGCCCAACAGATGATGATTGTTGCTCGCAATCCTCGTCACCCACCGCTCTGCGATTCTCGGATTGACAATCAGGGCATAATCTTTGCCGTCAATATCAATCACTTTTCGCATTCGCTCCTGAATGTTAGAGAAGCAGTCGTCACGCTCAGGGAACGCGAGCCACATCACAGGGTCGCGCACGATAACAGGGCAGACGCCTTCCGGCACCAGACTGCGGAGAGCCGTCTTGAACTCTTCAAACGACGCAGCATCGGGGTTACGCGCTTCATTCAGATAACGCTTCGTCTGCCTGAGAAACTGGTAGCCGTAGGCAATCGCCAGAACCATTAGAATCGCTATCGCCGCTTTATGGGCAAGCGGCGGCACGCGCCACCCTTTCCACTCAAAAGACCGCCATCGCCTGAGCAGGTCCAGACAGTCGCTAATCAATATTCCTGCTGCAAGAGCGAACAACGGCGCGAGGTGCGCCATGTAATAGATCGCTTTCTGGCTCGTGACGACTGCAAAGAAAAGCGCCGCAACCAGTGTGAGAACGAATATGCGAAATCGCGCTTCACTGATCGCGTTCCCTTTTTTGAGATAAAAGAAGACTCGGACAAGAAGATAAACAGACGCAATTACGACGAGCCACTGAAACACATACAGCAGCGTGCGCGGGACGCCCGGATACATCAGCCCGCCTTGATTCCACAGGTCATAGCGGCGAGTTTCGTGCCGCAGGTTTTTGAGCCATCCGATGGCGCTAAACAATTTGAAGTGGCGATTGTCGCCGTGATTTTGCAGAAGGACGTTTTGAAAATCTATGATGTCGTAAATAATTTCGTAAGCCGATACGACGAATACGCCAATCGCGAACTGATAAAAACTCGCGGCCTTGATGATGCGCCACCCGCGTCTGAAAAGCATCAGCGTAGTAATTGCCGCGATCATATAGAGCGCCGCCGTGTGCGACATAAAAGCCGCCCCTGCCGCAAGCCCGCTCCCCATAAACCAGCGCCAGTCTTTGCGCTTCTCTGCTTCTTCGTACAGGTAAAAAGCGAGCAGAGCAAACATCGCGGCGCTGTAATCGTTTCGCAAAAACCGGCTGCGATATAAGAAAGTGATATCCGATATGACCAGAATGACCGCAGAAAGCCCGACTCGCCAGTCGAACATCCTGCGACCGATGACAAAAATCATCACGAGCGTAAAAGCCGCCGTGATTAAATTGAAGACGCGGCCTTGCAGGATGCCCCAGCCGAACAGTTTCAAAAACCCGCTCAACATGACGAAGTAGACCGGGGTGAACGAGTGCAGGGTGTTTTCGATGTTGCCGCCCAGATAGCGGCTGAAGGGCTGCGCCAGTTTCCCTCGATAGTTCATCTCGTACGACACCTGAAGCATGTAGGATTCATCGGTGTCGGGAACAGGAACGCTGGCAAGCCCCTGCGCCGCGAGGGCAAGAAAACTCGCGATAACCGCAGCCATCAGGATCAGATCAAAGTTCTTCTTCAACATCGCTTTTTCGCGAGAGCGACAATCGACAATCCGAATGGAAACGAGAGATGACCGACGAGCCGCGATTCGAGCTTGAGCGCGCTCTCGAAAACAGTGTTCAATAACTGCGGAACAGGCTTCACATCGGACGACTCTTCGCCTTTGATTCTGGACATCAGGCGATGCCCGGCGGCTGCGCCAAACAGGAGAGTGTTGACGTAGGTCGCGCGATTTACCTCGAAGCCATTCGAGGCAAGCAATCCTTTCAGCTCGCCGCGCGTATAACGATGCTTTGTGCCGACCGCGATGTCGTGCGCGCCGCGCATCCAGTCATAGGCAGGCTCGCGGATGAACAACCATCCGCCGGGCCTCAGAACTCTGTGCGCTTCGGCTATCGCCGTGCGCGCGCCGATTGAATCGAGTTGATAAATGACATCGAAACAGGTCACGAGGTCGAATTCGCTTGCGGCGAAAGGCAGGCTGATCGCGCTTGCAATCGCAACGGTGTCGAGGTCGCGCAGACGCCACAATTCTGCTGCGTGAGGTGAAAGATCGACGCCAAAGGATTGCTCGGATCTGTAACGCTCGCGGAGCCAGCAGAGCGAAAACCCCGTGCCGCATCCGATGTCCAGAATGCGCGGATTTTTGTGCTGCGCAAACGCTCGATCAAGCATTGCCGCAGTAATGGCGCGCATACCTGCGTACCACCACAGGCGCTCTTCGAGGTCATACATCGCGCGGTATTCATCATCACGCATAAGAAAAAGAAAGGATGAGGGATGAAGGATGAAGGCTGAGGGGTGAACAGGATTGCTTTTTCTTATTCATCCCTCATCCGTCATCCTTCATCCCTATTAGCAAGCTGGGCCTGACGCTTGACGACGAGCCGCCACCACAAGCGGCTCAGGTCTTTGAACGTTTTGAACAAGCGCTTAAAATTGAAGAACTGGGATTTGCCGTAAGCGCGATGATAGTGATGGACGGGGCATTCTGCAAAGCGCAGCCCCGCATCCTGAAAGCTCTTCACCATCTCAACGCAGATGGTGCCGCTCGTCGAATAGAGCCTGACGCGATTGTAACTGACGCGGCGCACTAATCGAAAATCGCAGTCCACGTCTTTGATCTTTATTCTGAAGGCAAGTTTTATCAGCCAGCAGTAAATCCTGCCAATAAGGATTCTGTGCATCGGGTCTGAACGGCTGATCTTATACCCGTTGACTACATCAACATCCTTGCCCATCAGTGGGACGAGCAATTCCAGTTCTCTGACATCGTACTGCGCATCGCCGTCCGTGTAGAAGATAAGGTCTTTTGTGGCGCTCGCAAATCCCGTGCGCAGCGCGCTTCCGTATCCCATGTTGGTCGGGTGATGGACGACTCTCAGACGCGGGTAAACGGATTCAAGTTCCGAGAGCACTTGCGCGGTATGATCCGCGCTACCGTCGTTTACAACGATGATCTCGTAATCCGAGGTCACTTTTCGCAAAGACCTGTCGGCAAGCACGACAAGGCTCGCAATCGTTCCGGCATCATTATAAGCGGGAAAGAATACGCTGATGCTTGGAGCTTTACTCATCGCGCTCTTTCATCTCCCCTCTGTCGCCATAGCAAAAAAGCGATCAGGTAGACTGACAAACATTTCATCACTGTACTAAAAAGCCGGACGATTGCTGTAAGCTTGCTCGTCCAGCCTCCAAAAAGGTTTTTATACCGGATTCCTTTTTCGTTGCTCGTCAAAAGTTCGCCATTCTACAGGCTGTGCGCATTAATAGTCTAGCGAGTCTGTTGAGTACGGCGAGCCAGGGCACGGGTCTTTTGACTCGCCCGGCTCGCGTTGATAACCTGATAAACCTCGTCAGGCGTAATCGTCATCAGGCAATCGTGATGCGCGCAGGTATGAACCTGCCCGTCGCCTTCGAGCTTAAAGCAGGGGCTGCACGGCATTTCGTGTCGAATGATTTTGTGAAGCGGCCCTAGCGGCGCAGTGCGATTGATGTCAGTCGGCCCGTATATGGCGACTACGGGAGTGCCGACAGCAACCGATACGTGCATCAGGCCGCTGTCATTGCAGATGAGCGCATCGCATCGCTCGATGAGCGCGGCCACCTGCTTGACCGTCGTCTTGCCCGCCGCAACGCACACGCGCGAACCAAGCCCCCGCGCGAGGTCTCCTATCATCTCGGCCTCGCCGGGCGACCCGAAAAGCACTATCTGCGAATCGGGGTGATCGCGAAGCAATCGCTCGATCACCACGCGATACCTTTCGACAGGCCACTGCTTCCAGCGCATCGCAATTGATGTTCCGGGCTGCACTCCGATAATTCGATCTGCGCGACTGCCGTCGAGAAACCTCTTTGCGAACTCTCTGTCTTCATTAGTCAGGTGGATAAGCGTTCGGGCTTCATCAAGCTCGATTTTTCCGGCTCCGGCCTCTCGCACCAGATCGAGGTAACGCTCAATCTCATGCTCGTCTTCTCTCATAAGAACGGGCATGTTGAAGATAAAGCTATAGCGGCTGAAGCGCGCAGACCAGCCGGGGCTTGTGACATGGCCGAGGCGATAGGGCGCGCCGCTTGCGGCCACGAGCAGGGCGAGCGGCCACGAATGAGAGTGAAATTCGTTTATCGTCAGATCGTATCGAGTCGCGCGAATCTCCCTTGCGCGTTTGATCCACGCGCCAAACCCTGCGGCATACCTGATGTTGTAAACGTTGTCGAAAAGACTGGCTCCGGCCAACACCTCTTCGCAGCCCGTGCTGTTTCCGACCTGAAGATCGATTCGCGCCTTCGGATAACGCTCGCGCAGCAGGCGGAGCGCGGGCGTATACATGATGAAGTTGCCCAGTCCGTGATATGCAAAGACGAGGATGCGGTCGATCTGTTCAGGAACGAATTTTGCGCGAGGCTGGCTGGCCAGATAGACCCTGAGCAGGGATTCGGCTGGCGCTCTGAGGGCCTCTTTAAGCTTCTGCCTTGTGTTCATCTTCCGATCAATTCTCGTCCGACGTTTGGGTATCTTCTTCAAAATCGTCGTCGCCCTGCGAAGGCGGGATGTCGCCCGCCGCGTCCTTCCTGACATAGAAGATAAAGAAACGGCCTTTGCGCATCACATAATCCTGATGAACCCAGTCGAGAAACTCGCTTTTGTGAACGAGCGTCTTCATTCTGCTCAACACCACTATTTTTGGACGCTCATCCTTCAACGTCTGCAACCACGCGCCAAAGCCGCCCGCGAGAAGCTGGTCAAGGTATTCGTCTTTGCCTCGGTCTAAAAGATAATACCTGCTGGCGTTCGGAAGCCCCGACAGCACCAGAATTTCAGATTGCCCGTGCACATAAAGCTTATCGCCGGGTTGCAGATACGAAACTATCTGCGCGACTTCCGCATCCTGCGCTTTCAGGCTTTGATCCCGCCGCGCAAAGACCGAGTCGCCTGTGCTGATGACAAAAATAATTGCCAGCACCAGCGCGCTTCCCCACGATTCAATCGCCGTGATATTTACCGAAGGCCGCGCGCGCGCAAGCAACGCGGCTGCGCCTTTGAGCAGATAGACAATGCCAAGAGCAGCGAAGATGGCAACAAAAGGCAGGAGCGGAATCAGATCGGCTCCGCCCTGAATATCAATCATGCAAAAGAGGAAATAAACAATCGGCGCAATTATTATCGCGTGACGCGGAGCCGCATCCTGCAACTTTGCGCGGCCTCCCTGCTTTGCGTCTTTCGCCTCTCGCCACAAAGCTATAAGCAACCCAATAGCCGAGAGATAAAAATAGAATCGCCCGTCGCGATAAGTCCCTGAAAGCATCTTTCCGATGCGGTTAAAAAAACTGGAAAGCGTGCGCACGCCGCGCGGCCCGTAGATAGTTGCGTTGAAATGAATGTTCCAGAGATAAAAATCTCTCAGCGCGCCCGCCGCCCAGAAATACCCCAGTTGTAAAACGAGCGGAACGGCGGCTCCGGCCAGGAGTTTTAAAACCTTCAGGTCGCGCCAGCTCGTCAGGTAGCGCGAGAACGCAAGACCCGCAGCGCCGACAAACAGCAGACCCGGCTGCCAGCTTAAAGCCGACAGCATCCCGAATACGCCCGCCGCGAAAGGGCGATCTTTCATGATTGCCCACAGCGTCATCAGCCCGAAAAGAATCATCGGTGTTTTGGGCTGTGTGCCGCCGCCGTTGAGCCTCAGCAGCGCGCCGAACGCAAGCATTACGCTTGCGGCAAGCAATGCAAGGCGACAGCTTGCGAAATAATCGAGCGCAACCAGATAGGTAAAGGCCACTGTCAACGCCGCAAGCAGGATGTACATTATGCGAATAGCGTATATGTCGCGAAGCCCTAAGGGGCGCGTCACCACTATCGCCGCCGCGCCGATGTAGGCCGAAAGCGGGCTTTTGATGTTGACGACATCGCGATAAGGCACATCGCCGCGCGCGATCACCTGCGCGATATAGTCCCAGTTTGCGCGGTCGCCCGCGCTCCCCATATTCCAGAATCGAGATTGCGCGTAGACCGTCAGCGCAACGATTAAAACGACCCAGAACAGGCTGCGACGAGTGAGCCATCGCTCCATCCCATCAGCAGTAATATTCCAGGGGCGTGCAGTCTTTATCGCTACCAATCTCTGTTTCTCTCCGTCCTTGCCAGTTGATTATCGATTCTCGCGGATCACAAATCATTAACTGTCAGTTTACAATCTGCGTCTGGATGCCGCAAACCCGTACTCAGAGAAATTGTCTGCACGCGCTGCTGTTTCGCGCCGCTTGCGTTCAGGCGCAAAGTGAATTAGCTTAGTTCAATCTCTGAACGCGAGCAGAGTCATAAATAATCATGTTGATCGAGCGCCTACGCAGGCTTCTGACAGATTCATCCGCTACAACTTCAAAAATTCATTGCAGAACATGGTTGTGCCTCAGCCTGCTCTTTTCGTTCTATTACGCCGGTATAGGGATGGAGCGAGGTTTCAGCGGCAAGTATGTGATTCAGGATGATGCCCGTCTTCATGTGTTCTGGATGCAGCGATATGTTGACCCTGAGTTGTTTCAAAATGATTTGATAGCAGATTATTACAGTTCAGTAGCGCCGCCCGGTTACACGCTTGTTTACAAGGTCGCGGCTGCCGTCGGAATCCATCCGCTTGTGCTACACAAAATCCTGCCAATGGCGCTGGGGCTTCTCACAACAGCATTCTGCTTTGGCATCTGCATGCAGTTGTTAAGAGTGCCTGCGGCAGCATTCGTAGCTTCTCTGCTGCTGACGCAAAGCCTCTGGATGAGAGATGCCTTGATCTCCGGCACTCCCAGAGCTTTTTCTCATCCGTTGATACTGGCCTTTCTATATTTCAGTTTGAGCGGCGCGTGGCCGCTTTCGGTGCTTTCGGTTGCGCTGTTGGGATTGTTCTATCCTTCATTCAATCTGATAGCGATGGCAATTATGGCTTTGCGACTTTTGCGATTTGAAAACATGCGATTGCGCATGTCTCGAACCAGGACGGATTATCTGGCCTTCGTTTCGGCAGTCGTTGTTACGCTCGTTGTTGGATTGATCTATTATTTCAAGTCATCCGAGTTTGGCCCGGTAGTCACCGCGAGCGAGGCTAAGGCGTCGGCGGAATTTTTGCAGGGGGGCAGAGTAGCCTTTTTTCATGAGAGCTTTCTGAGGTTCTGGATCACAGGCCAGCACAGCGGGATCATATCGCCGCCTCTGTTTTCGCCCGCCGCGCTTGCCGCAGGGCTGCTGCTTCCGTTCCTGTTTTTTTTTCCGAACCGTTTTCCGCTTGTCAGACGGATAAGCGAATCAATAAAGCTACTACCCGTAATGCTGATAGCATCGCTCGGTCTATTCTTTACGGCGCATATGGTGATTTTTCGCCTCTTTCTGCCGACGCGATTTACAACGCACACGCTGCGCATAGCGCTCTGCCTGTCTGCGGGTCTGGCCTTGATCGTGTTGTTTGACGCAATGCTTGACTGGGCGAAAGCCGCAAGCAGAGCGCGACAGTTTTTTGCGGCAGGGATCATCGCTGCGTGTGCGATTTTTATTGTTTCCTATCCGGCATTTCTTGACGATTTTCCAAAGACCCGATACATCACAGGCACAGAGCCTTCGCTTTACGAATTCTTTTCCAGTCAGCCGAAAGATGCGCTCATCGCATCTCTTGAGCCGGAATCTGACAATCTGCCTTCATTCGCCGCGCGCGCTGTATTGATCGGGCGCGAGTACGCTTTGCCGTTTCACAAAAATTACTATGACCGGATTCGAGAGCGCGCGCTCGATTTGATCGCTGCGCAATACACGCCCGACATTGCCGGGTTGCAGGGCTTCATTCGTAAATATGGCGTCGATTTCTTTTTGATCGACCGCAACGCGTTCGAGCCGGATTATATATCGAAGAATCGCTGGGGAAGAGTGTTTCGACAGGCTGCATCAGATGCAAAAGCGAAATTGAAAGAAGGCGCGCGTCCGGCGATGGAATCGCTTTTAACCCGCTCTGTAGTTTTTGAAACCGAAGACCTGATTGTTTTATCCGCTCGCCGGATGGAAGACGCCTCGCCGTAAACCGCAGGTCTTTAAATCGTCATTGATCTTTTCTGACGTAGTAGGACAGTACCTTCCCTCTGCGACCTTCGTACCCGGATTCCACCCAGTTCACCAGCGCCTTTTTGTGGTCTACGCCCTTCAGGCGGGAAAGCGAAACTATCTTTGGGCGTTCGGCTTTCAACTGCTCGAACCAGCCTTCAAATCCGCCCGGCTCCACTTGATCCAGATAGTTGTCCTTCCCATGATCGAGGTTGGTGTACTTTCTCGAATTCTGAAGCCCCGTAAGCACAAGTATCTCTGTCCGGCCATGTATAAATATCCGGTCTTCCGGTTCAAGCAGCGAGGCAAGCTCTGCGGCATCTGCCATCTGCGCCTTCAGTCGCCGGGGCGGAGTCCTTGCCGAAAAAACGCTTGTCAGCCCGACAAACAATACGAGAGCGCTGACGACCGCAAAACCGATTCTTTGAAACCAGATGAAGCTAACCGTGTCTCGCAGACTCGGAGCCAGTTTTACCGCCGCATCCAGAACGTAGACCATCAAGACGGCTGCAAATATTGCTACGAACGGCAGCAGAGGAATTATGTCCTGCTCGCCTTGCAGGTCAATCCTGCAAAAAATGAAATAGACGAGCGCGGCGATTATGATTTGATGGCGCGGCGCAAGTTGTAGCACGGCTCGAAATCCATGTTTTATGCCCAATGTGACCTCGCGCGCTACAGCAAGCAACAGCCCCGCGATGCTCAGATAAAAGTATATGCGGTCGCTCGCATAAGGCTTTTCAATCAGCTTTGAAAACCGGTCCAGAAATCCCTGCCCCGTAGTATATTCTCGCGGGCCATAAACGCTGAACGGGTAATGAAAACACCAGTGATAAAAATCTTTGATCGCGCCTCCAAGCCAAAGATGCATCAGCAACAGGATCAAAGGCACAGCCGCCCCTGCCAGCATTTTCGCCACTTTCATATCACGCCAGCTTGTAAGATATTTTGAAAACCCAAGGCCCGCTGCGCCGACGAAAAGCAGACCCGGCTGCCAGCTCAGGGCCGCGAGCATTCCGAAAACGCCTGCCGTGAAAGGGCGATCTTTTATGATTGCCCACAACGCAATCAGGCCAAAGAGAATCATCGGCGTTTTGGGCTGCGCTCCCGAAAGGCTCAGTAGGGGAAACTGCTCGACGCCTATCATGACCAGGGCCGCGAGCAGCGCGATTCTCAGGCTCTCGAAAAACCAGCTTGCGACTAAAAAGGTGAACGCGACCGTCAGCGCCGCCAGCATTGCGTAGGTGATGCGAATCGCGTAAACGTCGCGCAACCCGAAAGGCTTGCCGATAAGGATTGAAGCCGCGCCCAGGTAGGCCGACAGCGGGGTTTTTATATTTACGACATCTCTGTAGGGCACGCCGCCGCGCGCGATGACCTGAGAGAAATAATCCCAGTTCGCAGGGTCTCTTCTCTCAACCCAGTTCCAGAATTGAAGCTGCGAATAAACTATGATTGCAACCACGAAACAGAGCCAGAACAGGCGGCGGCGTGTGACCAGATTGAACCACCTCGACAGGTCGAAGGTGCGCGCGGGAGTATCGGTAGGCACGGCCACATCGCTCATAAAAGTTTATTACGGAGTCGCGGAAAAATAATGCGCGTATCATCTGTCAGGCTGCGGATGAGTAGTTCTGTCTTAGCCGATATATCCGAGGCTCTTGAGGCGCTCAAGTACATCGGCGTTTTCTTCAGCCGAATACTCGACCTCTCCCGTATGCTCATCGCTGCTTTGCGCCGCAAGTCGAACGGGATGCGAATTCAAATACTCTTCCGAGATAATCTCTTTCAGCACGCGCCCGTCCATATCTTCGGGCACAGCCTCGCCCAGCAGATAAAGCATAGTCGGCGTGACATCATAGATGCTCGCGACATCGAGGCTTGAGTGAGGCTTCACGGCAGCGCCGTTGCCTATCATCACCCCTTCCATTCGATGGCAGCCTGAGATGCCGAATGCGTCAACCATGAATTTATTCGACGTAAAGTCGGCGTTGCCGAGCGGCAGGTATCGCATATCGCGCGGCAGGAATGCAACGTCCGGCGCATCCGCAACGCGCGGGCCTTCGTAAACCTGCTCGCGGCGAAAGACCTGATCGGCCCACGGTTCACCAGTGAGCGGGTCTTTCAAGGCTTTGAGCCGCTCGACTATCCGCTCGCACACCCGGTCGTATTCCTGCTCACTGACTACGCCGTTGGGCTCGCGCCCTTTGAGGTTCACATAAATCTGGCCGTAGTTCCCTTTCGAGAATGCGACGGTGCGCGTCCAGTCAACATCGTTGAAAGATAAAAAGACGGTGCTCAGTAATTTGGATGTGCCCGGTTGATTGCTCGCGCCGCGCGCGGGACGCAGCCCGCCCGGCAGTTTCTTTATCAACTTGAAAGCTACTTCCGGTGTGAGGCCGAGCGAAAACATCATCTTCTTCAACCGCGTCAGCGCATCGCCCTTTAGTTTCAGGAAGCCCTCCTGAAGCAGCCAGATGTTGAACGAGCAGTATTTGTGCGCGGGGCCGAATCCATGATCGGACGCAACCCAGACCATCGCACCCTTGCCTGCAAGCTCGATCAGCCGCCCGGTGATCTCATCAACCCGATTGAAATAGGCATAAACTTTCTCTTTGTATTCGCGGGCCTCTTCTCGATTGTGTCGCGGGTGCTCTTCGTCGAAGATGTGCCAGAGTTCGTGCTGAATGCGGTCTGTGCCCCAGAAATACTGAAAGAAAGCATCCCACTCGTACTCGGTCATCAGGTATTCCGCGACCTTCGCTTTGTACTCAAGCTCGTCCGTCAATTCGTCGAGCACGCCCTGCGCTTTGCCGCCCGCGTAAGTCTGAGAAAGATGCAGGCGATAAGGGCCGAATTTAGCTTCAAGCTCTGCAAGCAGTGAAAGCGGGCGAGTAAAATCTCTCTTCCCTTTCGGGGTCATGAAATCTGCGATCATCAATCCGTTCAGATCGTGCGGCGGGTATGTGCATGGAAAGTTGTGCACGATGACGCGACGGCCCGCGTCTGAAAGCATGTCCCAGATGGCGCGGCCCTGACGAAACGAGGCGTTGACGGCCAGTTCCCGTTTTGAATCGTGATCGAGACGAACGAACTCGAAAATTCCGTGTTTGCCGGGATTCTTTCCCGTCATAAAAGACGACCACGCGACTGCCGTAATCGGAGGAAAGGTTGTTATCAGATCGGCGCGCGCGCCGCCTTCGATAAGCCGCGCAAGATTCGGAAGATAACCTTTTTCAATCAACGGGTCGAGCACATTGAAGGAAGCACCATCCAGACCTATAACGAGTAATTTTTCTGTCATAATAATCGGCTCAAACCAAATCATGAATATACTTGCATCGACAGCGTTTCTTCAACCGGGCATTCGCACCGGTTCATTGCTTGACAGTGCCCGACACTGCAAAATAGAATTTTCCTCCTGACGGGAATACTTTCGGAGCTGCGAACGCCTACTCTCATGCATTCACCCGACCGATAACTCAACATGAGCTTATTGCACACACAGGAAAAAAGGAGTTGCTTTTGATCTCCCTGACCAGATATGCCGGAACTGGTTTTGCAGCCGCGCTAATCCTCACTTTGATAGAACTGGTTGATCTCAACATCAGCCTTACACCTGTATTCGATTCGTCGGGCGAAAGACTGATCTTTGCGTTTTATTTCAGCCTGAACCTGATAGTCGGGGCGATCATCGGATTGATGATAGGCGCAATTGCGCGCGTCGCCTCGTTTCTGATGCGCGCGTTGGAGCGGGCGCTCTCCAGAGGCGGCGAGGTTAAACCAGTTCACAAACTGACAGCAGGACTTTTGATCTCTGCCGTTGTAGCCGTGGCAGTCAACCTCCAGCCGCAGGCGCACAGCTACGTTACGGGCTTGATAATCGAAGCGCAGAAGCTGCCTTATCTATACGGGCGATTGTTGAAGTATGACACTTTGCTATCGCTCCTGATAGTGGCGGGGCTTTTCATATCATGCTGGCTTGTGTGGCGCGCAGCCAGATCAGCCGGGCAGATGACGCCTGTGATACGAACGGGATGGCTGTTGTTTTTGATAGCGGTCGTGGCCGTCGCTTACTACATTGACTCGCGCGTGGAAGTGCAGCTTTACGAATACACGCTGCACCGTTCGATGTTTCTGCTCTCGATGGCAGCGGCGCTGGGGCTTGTGGCGAGCGTTTATTCATCCTCGCCTCGCGCCCGCTCAATACTGGCATCAAAGAGGTTCGGCATCCTCTCTCTGGCAACGGTTATTCTGCTGGCAGGCGCGGCAGTCTTTACGTTTTATCATTTCGGAAAGAATCAGAATCTGAAGTCGCAATTGCTTTCGCGCACCACGCAGGCCAAACAACATTTCAAGCTCATACAGTGGGTGATGGATTACGACCGGGACGGGTATTCGCCTTATCTGGGCGGCGACGATGCGGATGACGCGCGGGCCGATATCAACCCTGAACAGACGGAAATCATCGGCGACGGCATCGATAACAACCAGATCGGCGGCGACCTCAGCACAGAAGCCATGTCTCGATGGCGCGACAGCCGCAGCGCGCTTCACACGCCGAGCAAGCCCGCCGCAGAACGCTTAAACATCATCTACATTTTTCTGGATGCCTGTAGAGCGGATCATATGAGCGCCTACGGATACGAGCGCAACACGACTCCTAATTTTGACAAGCTTGCCGCGCGCTCGGCGCTTTTTGAAAACGCCTTCAGCCCATCGTCAAACACCTTCGAGTCAGCCGCCCGGTTTATGAAATCGTCCTACTGGGATGCTTCGGTCGAGACGTGGACAGAGGTGCTGGCGCGAAACAATTATCAGATAACTCTCTTTCCTGAAAAGCGGCTTCCGATGCTGCGCCGCTACGTCAAAGGCATGCAGGTTGCTCAGGGGTCTGCGGGAAAAGAGATTAAAGAGACGATTGATGTCGCAATGGAAACATTGAGCAAGGCTCCGGCAGATCGCCCGTTCTGCGCATATATATACGCAGTCGAGCCGCACAGGCCATACGCTCCGCACGAAGAATTCAACTTCGGATCATCTGTGACCGACCTTTACGATGGAGAGATAGCTTACACGGATTTTCATTTCGGCAGGCTGTTCGACTGGCTGGAGCAGAACGGCAGGATGAAGGACACGGTGATAGTCGTCATGGCCGATCACGCCGAATCGCTAGGCGAGCGCGGAGTGTACAGGCACTCATCAGAGTTGTTTAATGACCAGACGCACATCCCGATGATCTTTTACGTGCCCGGTCAGGCGGCGCGCAGAATAAAGGATTACGTCAGCAGCATCGATCTGGGCACAACCATTCTGAATACGGTTGGAGTCGCTTGCCCTGAGCAATACGCGGGGGTGAGTTTGCTGGCTTTGATGCGAGGCGAGCAATTCAACCATCCGCCCATATTCGGGGAGCAGACTCTCAGAGAGAAGGAGTTTCCAAACCTGCGCTCTGACCAGTATCCACAACCGATAAACAAGAAGTACATGATAATCACGCAGGATGGCATCAAGCTCATGTACAACAGGAACACGAGCACGTTTCAGTTATTCGATATCAAAAGCGACCCGAACGAGCAGCATAATCTTTACGATAAAATGCCGCAGATGGCCTCAAGCCTCCGAGACCAGTTGGGCCAGTTCATAGATATTGTGACGGTGAGCAGACCTGCCAGCGCCGATGAAGCAAAGTACCTGTTCGGCGAAGAGGATGATTCCGATTGAGGAAAGAGCAATTGCTTGACAGCCGCGAATACCGACCTCTACGATTAATTTTCACTATTGATTTCGGGAGTTATTTTTAAGTGTCACGACCTACGCCCCTGGCAGTCGCTCCTCAAAACTCCGATCAGGTTTTCGAGAGAACCGAAAAACAGTCTTCGCTCGTCTCATCGCTCGGCAATTACGCGCTGCTGGGCGCAGCATCGGCCTTGCTGCTCGGTCTTGTTGAATGGGTTGATTTAAGCGTTCAACTTACGCCCGTCTTCACATCGCTTTCCGAAAGGCTGACATTCACTTCCTATTTCAGCATGAACTTGCTGGTCGGCTCGGTGATAGGCTTGCTGATCGGGCTGTTTGCGCACACGGCCTCGCTTTTGAAGCGATTTATTCAGACGCGAATGGCGAGAGGAGGCGATGTAAAGCTCGCTCATAAACTGATCGCGGGGCTTATTGTTGCACTATTTGCTGCAATTGGGTTTACTCAGCAGCCACAGATTCAAAGATACGCTACGGGGCTTTTGCGCGAGGCTGAAAAGTTCCCTCACATGGCAAGGCCGCTGCTGGCAGTCGAGTATGTTTTGTCATATCTCGTTGTATTGGGATTGATAATCGGGTGCTCGATAATCTGGATGCTTGCGCGGCGGTCGGCTTCGTGGCCTGCGATCATAAAGTCGCTGTGGCTGTTGGTACTGGCAGCGGTAATCGCTGCGGCATATTATGTTGACTCGCGCATCGAAGTTCAGCAGTACGAATACTCCATGCATCGCTCGATGTGGCTGCTCGACACGACGCTTGCCATGGCTTTCATTGGTTCGATCCATTTTGCGCGAAACCGCGCCGCGCAAAGGTCGCCTTTGAAGAAGCTCATAGCCGTCGCTGTTTTAATTGAAGTTGCTGCGGCGGTCGTTTTCACATTCGCAGTCTTCGGCAGGAATCAGAATCTCAAGACACAAGTCTTCTATCGAACGACGCAGGCCAAACAGCATTTCAAGCTCGCGCAATGGGCGCTGGATTACGACCGGGACGGGTATTCGCCTTATCTGGGCGGCGGCGATGCGGATGACCGTAACACCGGAATCAATCCCGGTGTTGTGGAAACAGTCGGAGACGGCATTGATAACAATTCGGTAGGCGGCGACCTGACCGAGCAATCAATAATTGATTGGCAAAGCCAGTTCACGACGCTCCACGCGGCTCCGAATCCATCGGCTCAGAAACTGAACATAATCTATTTCTTTATAGACACGCTGCGCGCGGATCATCTGGGCGCTTATGGCTACCCCAGAAACATAAGCCCCAACATTGACAAGCTGGCCGCGCGTTCTTCTGTCTTTGAAAACGCCTACTCGCCGTCGCCTTACACCTACGAAGCAGCGCCGAAGTTCATGCAGTCGGCCTACTGGGACGGCCATTTCGAGACGTGGACAGAGGTAATGAAGCGCAACGGCTACAGGACCATTCTCTTCCCTCGCAGGCTCTCGATGTTGCTGCGTTATGTCAAAGGCATGGATCAATCGGTTGACGCTTCGCGCAAAGGATTAAAGCAGACGATAGACGCGGCGATTGAGACGTTGAGCAACACGCCCGCAGATCAGCCCTTCTGTGCATATATTTACTCACTCGACCCGCACAGACCTTATCGCGCGCACGAAGGAATCAACCTCGGCCCGTCATTGATCGACCAGTACGACGGTGAAATAAATTACCTCGATTATCATCTGGGCCGATTGTTCGACTGGATGGAAAAGAGCGGGCGCATCAATGATACGATGGTTGTTATTATGTCTGACCACGGCGAATCGTTCGGAGAGCGAATGGTCTACAGGCACAATTCGCAGGTCTATGACGATCAGATGCGAGTGCCGATAATTTTCTACGTGCCCGCGCAGGAGGCGCGCAGAATAAAGGATTACGTCAGCACGGTTGATCTCGGCACAACGATCCTGAATCTTACCGGGCTGGATTGCCCGAAAGAGAGTGCTGGCGTCAGCCTGCTTCCGCTTATGCGGGGCGAGGCGTTCACGCACCCGCCCCTGTACGGCGAGCACATAGTCATAGATGAGGCTCCGAGTCTGGGGCCTGAAAAGGCCGTGCACCCTGAAAGCCGAAAGTACATGGTCGTTACGCAGGACGGCTACAAGCTGATTTACAATCGCAACTTCTATAACTTCGAGTTGTTCAATCTGAAAGACGACCCGAAAGAGCAGAACAATCTTTATGATCGAATGCCTGAGAAGGCTTCCCAGATGAAGAAACTGATCGGGCGTTTCGTTGATGTAGCCTCGGTAAAAAGGCCGTGGGATGCCGACGAGCACAAATTCTATTTCGGCGCAGGCGACGATGACGAGGATAAAGAGTAGATTATTTCTTAAGCACTTTTTTCACGTCTGCCAGATCATCCGGCCCGATCTCTCTGACAACGACAAGCGCGATCACGTAGGCGATGCACAACACTGCGAGCTTTCCAACTATCATCACCTTCGATTCGGGCGTGAATGCAAGCGAAGCTGCGTAGATCAGCCCTGAGCAAAAAGCTATTCGCAGAATCGAAATCATGGGCATCAGCGCGCCGAATTTAGCTAACAGGTAGCCGCCGCCGATCAGCGCTCCTGACAGCATCGAAGCCGTCATTCCAATGGCCGCGCCCCTGATGCCCTGAGCCGGAATCAACAGCGCGTTCAATCCTGCGCTCGTCCCAAGCGTCACAATGCCGATTATCAAAGATACGGTCGGGCGACCGCTGGCAGTGATGATTGTCGTCATCACATAGATCAACCCGAAAAAGAGCATCCCGAACGCCGCTATGGCAAGCGCGACGCTGCCCTCCTGATAATCGGGCGGAAAAAAGACATACATCACGCCTCTGGCATTCGCCGAAAAAATCGTCGCAAGCAACGCCATTATCATCAGCGTATAACGGAGCGTGTTGGATATGTAGCTTTTAGTTCGCTCGCGATCATTTGAGAAAGCCGCCTGCGATACGAGCGGAAAGATTACGAACGTGGCCGATATGATAACCTGATACGTAATATTAGCAACATAGATTGCCGCGCTGTAAGACCCCGCGTGATCGCTCGCTGTTTTGGCATCGCTCGACGACAGCGCCTTGATCAAAAGCAGATCGACCTTCTGCAACAGGTTGAGCACAAGCGTGAACAGCAGTATGTAAAACTGAAACGTGAACAGGTCGCGTGTGCGGACTTCGCCGGTTCGCGTGCCTTTTCCTGCCTTGATTGCAGACAAAACGAGAACGCCTGCGGCGGCAAGCGCAAAGCCGCCGATTGCACCGGCGACTCCGAAACCCAGGACCACAAACAGCACGATGAACACGAGCTTCATCGTTGAATAGCTAATATCCAGCCCGGCCTGCGTCAGAAACTTTTTCTGCCCGTTAAAGTAACCTATGTAGACAGAGTAAAACGAATACGAGAGCGTAATCAGCGCTGCCAGTCGCAGATAATTCGTCAATTCTGAATCGTTCAGATAATCCGCGATCACAGGTGCCAGCAGCGCAAACGCGAGCGCGGTGCCGCCGCCAACCAGTAGTTGAAGCCGCAGGGCTTTTGACTTGACCGCATCGGCTTTGCTCTCGTCCTGCGAGATGTATTTTGAAACCGTCTGCGACGTGCCGATAACGATAACGGCGTTGATGATAGAGACGATGCCTGTGACGACCTGATAAACGCCGAACCGCTCTTTGCTGATCAGGCGCGGGATTATTAAATAGATTCCGGCCCCGCTCGCCAGAAACCACAGCTTGGCGGCGGTTATATAGATGGTTCCGCGCCCGGCTATTTTTGTGATATCGGCAGTTGGCGGTTTGATCGTAGTTGATCGTATCATTCGCTTTAGAGTGTTATTGGCGAGTCGAATCCTGCAACTGCCGGATCAAGACCGAATGCCTGACGGTGTACGGGTTTAAAATCCCTGCTCATCAGCAGAAGGGCCATAGATTGATGGGACCGATATATCATTCAACCGCATATAAACGGTCAGTTGTCCGCGATGGTGGACAAGATGATTAATCGATGGGGCAATGCTGTCTTTTTTGGAGGAACTGAAAAGCACCTCGCCTTGATTTTTCAGAGAAAAAGTTTCATTCAGAGCTTCATCCGACACGCTCTGTAAAGCTTTACGCGCGCGCTCCAGATTTTCATCGAAATGCTTTACCAGTTCAGCCGTTGTCTTTGGTTCAAAGTGCCTGAATGTAGCGAAATCAATCTCTGATGTTTCCACCATAGATGTTATCCATTTAGGAATTTCAGCGACGAGCAAAGCGAGATAACCCATATTCATCGATTTTTCGTGCGGCTTCCAGCTGAATAAACTTTCGGGGATTCTTTCCAGACATTTGCGGGTCGCGGCGGCCTCTGCTTCCAGTTCTTTTAAAAACCCCGCGCCTGATGTAGTTGCGTCGCTCATAGTGTCATCCTTAATTAGAATTAGAAATGTTTCGACTCATTATATAATTATAAGTTTATGAAATACAAAGCACTCATCGGGCGAAGTTATTCACAAGCCGTGATATAGTTGTTCCGGGCAAATGTGAGTAGTCAGCACGGATGAAGGAAGCATAGAAGATGAAGAAATTGATAGTTTTCGCGGTAATGACATTAGCGATTTTATCGGGTTCTGCTTTTGCGAATCAGGATAGAGAGCACGAAAGAGATCAACACAGACAGATAAGCGAATCGCGTCGGGGTCGTTATATACGCCATCACCACAAACATCACAGAAGGCATCACAGGGTGGAACGCAGACATCATTCCTCAACCCGCACACCGTAAACCGGCTCTCTGAAATTTTGATCTGCATGTGAGGGCGACCCTCTGTGGTCGCCCCGGATTCAACTCAGGCCACTTTAATATCCAGTACCCGATATTAAAAGTCGGCAGAAGACATCCCCACGGTTTGATCGTAGTTGATCGAATCACTCTCTAAAGTAGCTCTGATTATTCGGCTGAACCGCGCGCCTATCAGCGGCCACGAATAATCCTTCGCCGTCAGATGCGCGTTTTCAGAAAGCTTCCGGCGCAATGCGCCATCACTGAAAACCAGGCTCAACTTTTCTGCAAGCATCGCGTGATTTTCAGGCTCGAACAGCAACCCGTTTTGACCGTCGGTGATAATTTCCGCCAGTCCGCCTGCGCGCGATGCGACCACAGGAAGCCCTGCCGCCATCGCTTCAAGGCAGACAACGGGCGTCCCTTCGGTTCTGCCATCGGCCAGCACTCGTGATGGAATCGCTATCACGCCACAGGACGAGAGCAACTTTTCTCTTTCTGTTGCGTCGATCTGACCTGAGAACTTTGCGTTGACCGATAAACGCTGCGCCAGTCTTTCGAGCGCATTTCGCTGCTCGCCATCGCCTGCAATCAGCAGTTGCGCTCCCGCAATCTTCGGCATCGCTTTCAGCAACACGTCCACGCCTTTTACTTCGGTGAGCCGCCCGATGAAAAGAATCTTTTTTTCAAATTCGCCTTCAGGTTTCTTCGCTGCCTCGCATTGATGAATGCCCATCGGAATGACTTCGACTTTGCCGCTTGCGTCAGGACAGAGCGCAAGTAGCTTTCGCTTCAGGTCTTCGCTGACGGTGACGACGCGATGACAGCCACCTGTAATAAAACGAGCGAGGCGCGTGCCGCTTCGCATCCCGGCCAGAAGGTGCAGAGCGCCGGAGTGTTCTACAGCAACGTGCGGCTTGTTAAGCATTCGCGAAAGCAGCGCACCCGTCAAACCCGACGGCACAAGCCAGTGCGAACAGATCACGTCTGCGCACAAGGCAAGCTTTATCGCATCTTTGAAATAGGCCGCGAGCGATATGGCGGAAGCGACTTTTACGGAAAGATTCTGAGAGCGCAGACTGTTGAAATCTGCGCTTGCCTGAAACGGGTCTACACCCTGAGGCAGCCAGGACGACGAACGCACGACCGAGAAGAGGTCATCAAACCACGGCTCAGCATTTCGGTCAGCAGGCGCGAAAACTGTGACATTGAAATCCTGCGAAACGCTTCGAGCGAAATCTCTGATATAACCGCACGTCTCATCGCCCGTCCCGACAGGGAACGAGCTTGTCAATATCAACAGGTTTGGTCTTTTGGAATTCATCAGGAGGTTATTTCACGGAATTGCTTTCGCTTTCCTGCACTGCGAGCGAGACTCGCGCATTCTGAAAAGTGAGGCGTGCTCGAAAAAAATTTCGCGCAATCAGAAACAGAATAATCGGCACCGTCGTCAACGGATTTATGCCCGACACTTCCGTTTCGTAAATGCTTCTGACAGGCACGCTCTCGATTGACAAGCCTGCGCGCACGGCGGCAAACAGCATCTCGTTTGGGAACCCGTAACGGTCGTACAGATCATCGAGGCGCAGGTCGGCGAGCGCCGCGCGGCGAATCACGGTATAGCCGCATTGCGCATCAAGATTTATTGTTATGCGCGCGGCTCTGCCCGTTAGCCAGCTGAAGATGTGATTGCCGATGAAACGTGAAACTGGCATCGCTCGTATAGACCCACGGTCAAGAAACCTGTTGCCTTTGACATAATCAGCCCCGGTGATTGCGCGGTCGAGCAACGCGGATAGATCTCGCCCGTCCATCTGCCCGTCGCCGTCCATCACAGCTACAAAATCGACTCCGGCTTCGAGCGCGCGAGCGTAACCCGTCTTTGTCGCCGCGCCCACGCCGCGATTTTTTTCATGCCTGAGCCTGATCAGTCTTTCACTTTCGATTTGAGAAAGCTTCTCCCATGTTCGGTCGCGGCTGCCGTCGTCAACCGCGATGATCAGGTCAACGAACGAAGGCACGCGCAGAAGAGCGCGCGCGATATGTGACTCTTCATCGTGAACGGGCATCACGACTGCTACACTGTGGCGTCTGTACATACTCCTGGCTCACTTCGATCAATCAATAATTGCGTTCAAGAAAAACAGTCCTGCCTACGGTTGCCGTCTGATGAAAATCGTTTTTCAGATAATCGAGCAGCGGCTTGTAATGCTCACCCGCAAGGGCCTGCTCGCTGGTCAATACGAGGCGCACTTCTTTCGATTGCAGCGCTTCGATTGTTCGCCCGCGTTCCAGGTCGTTTGTGCCCGCATCGTTCCACAGCGTTGCGCCGGTCGGGCTGTTGCGGTCTGCGAGAAAGTAATAGCTCGCAGCATCGAGCGCGTGCGCAAAGAAGTATCCGTTTTCGCCTACGCGCGATTGAATGAATTCAACCGTCGAATTCACGTCTGCCGCCGCGCGGCCCGGCAAACGAATTCCGCGCCCGCGATCAAAATCAAGCGGCGCATCCGCTTTCAGCTTCACACGTCGCGCCGAATCGAAATGGAAATAGTGCGGCAGAATCGTCCTTAAAGCAAAGAGCGCGAGCACCATCGAGATGACGGCAACCGCGACAGGTCGATTGGGTAGGGCAAAGGCGATTCCGGTCTTCGCGGTAATGAATTCGCGGACTCGTTTTGCCGACAGGTTTCCGGCGAATAAAAAAGCGAAGAGAATAAATGCGGGCGGCATAGTGCCGATGATCAGCCCGCGAACAGAGCGCGGGAACACTTCGCCGAACGAGGCGACGGCGAACAACGACAAGATCAGCAGCACGCCACGCGCTCGATCTTCCGGCGCAAACTCACTTTGATCCGCTCTGACATATTGCCACAACGCATAAAGAAAGAGCAGAGGCGCGAACCAGTAGATCGAATTGTCAATCGCTGACTGTGGTACGACCAGCGCGCATATTGCCGCGCTTATTAAAAGCAATGAGTTGATTATATTCCTGAGCCTCGGCCAGCGGCGCGCAGACCATGCAGATGCAATCAAAGCCAGTGCGCCGGATGCGAAAATTATCGCGGCGTACCGGGGCAGCGGGTAGCCTGTAAATTTCATCTGGATGTGCTCGCCCGGACCTTGAATAAAGACGCGAAGCGCTGCCCGGAGCGCGCGATTGCTTGCCAGATAAATCAACAGAGCGGCCATCGGCAGACAGACTCCGGCGGCAGCCGCGATGTGCGTGCGCGCGCCATCTTTCCACGAATCGAGATAAAGCCTAGTCGCGGCTTTTACTGAATGAGGAAGTCCGCGCGTATTCAGGATGATTGAAAGCCCAAGCGCAATCATGGCATAGACGCCGACGTTTTGTTTGAACACGGCGACAAATCCAACGGCGAGACCCGCTGCGAATATGTGAATCGCTTTCTTTGAATCGAGCCACAGCAGTGTGAAGTAGATTGCCGCCAGCAAAAACAACATTTCGTATTGAATAGGCGCGGGGCGAAACGGACCACCCGGCGGCAGCCACACAAGCGTAAGCAGCGTTGGTATGACGGCTGTCAGCAAAGGCAGGATGAGCCTTGCTATAAGGAAGACCATCACGACCGTGAGGATTTTGAAGACGAGCACGCCCGCGAATGCAGTAATCAGTGTTGTGCCCAGAAGTTTGAAAAGCCCTGCATTCAGCAGGAGTATTCCCGGCGTTTGAATCTTGTAGAAGTCACGATAAGGCACTTCGCCTTTCAGCACGCGCTCTGCCGGGACGAGATTTGCGCCTATGGCTGTCGCAATCGATTCTTCGCGGAAATATATCGACCCATAAATTGCGGTTGCGATGACAAGCACTATCAACAGCGGGGCTGCGCCTCTCATCCGGCTCGATGTAACCAAGTCCGGGTCGCGCGCTATTTCACCTGTCTTTGTCGTCGTGCGGCTCAAAGTGCGATGCTTCTCCCTGCAACTTGATTCAAACTTCCGAACGCTTGAAACCCAGGTCGGCTACGCGCTTTCCGGCTCTTTTCAGCTTGGCCATCGAAACATAAACGATGCCTCCGGCAATCGCATTCAGATAGATCGGCGCGAATGCGAGCAGTGAAAACGCAAGCGCCTGCTCGCGCTCGATGCCAACGCTTGCAAACAGCGCGATGATCAGCCATTCGCGAACCCCAAGCCCGCCGACTGAAACAGGCAGCATCCTGACCAGATCGACAAGCGATATAAACGCGAACACTATGGGTAAATCGAGCGACAGGCCCAGAGCCAGAGCAACGATGTAGCAGCCAAGCCCCCACACAATCCTGATTAAAACCGAAAGCGCGATTGTGACTGCAAGCATTCGGTGATGGTTTCTAAATTCCGAAATCGCTTCGAGCGTCCGCGCCGCCGCCTCGCCTGCCCGCTCTGCGGAAACGCGCGCGCCAAGTGAGCGGCACAACCGCGCGAGTTTTGATGAGATGTAACGGCTCATCAGCATAATCGCCGAAATGATCACAACGGCGAGCATCGCTTCGCTGGCAACAAGTATTTGATCGGCGCGAATGTATTGTCGGCTTGCTACGGTAGAGATCAAGCCGATGAGCAGAATAATGAAGCCTCCGACCAGTCGCTCGTAGACGAGCGTCGAAAGCACGAACGCTTTATCGCGCACCTCGCGGTCAACGTATATCAGCCGCGCCACATCGCCGCTGATTCCGCCGCCCGGCACGAAGTTCATAAAGAAGATGCCTATCAGATAGTAACCGAACAGTCGATGCGGCTTGATCGCGTACCCCCGCACTTTCAAGATCGCTCCCCAGCGATAGGCCATAAGCCACGTGACTGCAAATGACGCGAGGACGGCCATCGGCAGGTATGCGATGCGCGCGGACTTGATGACCTCCCATAGCCCGCGCATATCCGATTTCATTATGACCAGCGCAAGCGCGATTATGCCTATCAGCGCCTGAGCCAATCCGCGCAGGTTCAATCCGCCGCGCGGTTCATCGATCTCTTCGGCTTTGTCGCGTGTCGTCATTCGATCTCGATTAACGCTTGCCGCGCGGCTTTGAATATATGTTGATCCAGATGCGCGCAAGCTCGCGCAGCGTCGATAGAACGTGGCTCGGCCTGACGGTTGAACGGCCAGCGGGGCGCGGGTAATGGCGCACTCCGATTTCGACGGTTCTAAAGCCGTAGTATCTCGCCTTGGCCAGCACTTCGGCATCGACGAAGAATTTTTTCGATTCGATTGTGATTTTATCGAACACTTCGCGGCGAAAAAGCTTGAACGCGCAATCTATATCGCGCACTTTTATGCGGAACAGGATTCGCACGAGCAGGTTGAATCCCCAGCTTAACACGAGGCGCGTCAGCGGGTCGAAGCGGTATATGCGAAAGCCGTTGACGATGTCCGCGTCTTCGATCAGCGGAAGCAGGCTCTTTATCTCTCGAACGTCAAATTGATTATCCGAATCCGTGTAGAAGATCAATTGATGCCGCGCGCTGGTAAAGCCGGTCTTGAGCGCTTCGGCGTAACCGAGATTTGGGCTGTGATGAAAGACTCGAATATGTGCGGGGTCTTCGGCGGTCAATCGGTCTGCGATTTCGCCCGTGCGGTCAGTGGAGCCGTCGTCAACGATTATCACTTCCCAATCCTTGAGCGAAAGCGAGCCGAGCACGTCGGCCATTCGCCGGGTCGCTGTCTCTATGTTTTCCTCTTCGTTGAGCGCGGGAAGCACAGCCGAGATGGTGTCAAAGGACATAACAGAATCAAAAGATCAAGTAATCAATCTCATAAATGAGGTTTCGGGCATAAAAAAACCGAAGCTCCAGATGAGCCGATAAATCGGAATGCGTTGTTAGAGCAATTTGAAAGTAACGACAGCAGCGCGCGCTATTGCCGTTACTTTCAATTAAGCCTAGAGCGTGACCAGTTTGGCGAAACTCGCCGCCCAGTTCTCTTTCACTACGCTGCCATACATCTCTTTTTCTTTTGCGCGCCGAATGGCGCAGGCTTTCAACAGCGCAGCTTTATCGCCGTACTTGTCTATCGAAACAAATATGCGCTCCACACGGCCCGGCTCAGGATTCCATGTGACGACATAATATTTCTCGACCTCGCGTTCGCCCTGCTCCGTCATTACAGTTTTCGTTTTGCGCTGAATCCCCATAATGCCTGAGCTGTTGCGCGGATTACGGGCTATGACCTGTCTGTCCGTGCGCGGGCGGCCCAGCATCTTCTCTGCCTCATCGCGGAATTCCACGGCTTTTTCCAATGCCTTCTGTTTTCCGTTATGAGCTTTATCGCTGAAAAACTTTGATACCTGTTTACTGTTGTAATTGACCCTGACATACCATCCGAATGTCTTCCTCGAAGGTTGATCAATCCGGCTTATCCCCTTAAAGCCACTCTTGGTCATACTATTGCCTGATTCCCCCTTGAACATTTTGCCCGAAGCTCGCGCCCCGCTCTTCATAATTAAAGAGCGATGACGATATTTGCTTTGGGTATCCCCTACCTTTAATGACTATTCTACCCTAGATATCCCCATCCGCGAAGCCGCTCACGTATTTCGTCGCTCTCCTCATCCGTCATCGCGTCGGCGCGCTCGATCTCCGCATAAGCCGCCGCGTCAGAAATTCTCACAGGATTTCCTGCCATGTACTCTTCCGTGAAAATCTCTTCGAGCACTCGCCCGTCCATGTCTGACGGGATCTCCGCGCCGAACGAGTGCAGAATCGTGGGCGCGTAATCGATTATGCGAGCGCCTTCTACGCCTGCGCCACGCTTCAACTCAGGGCCGCGTCCGAGCATTATGCCGTGCATTCGGTGATCGCCCGAATTGCCATAGACAGGGGTGATGAATTTGTTTGATGTCAGATCGAGCGTGCCTAGCGGCTTGTTTGACATATCGGCTGGCAGAAACTGCAAGTCCGGCGCGTCGTCGATGTGCGGCCCCGTGTAGAGGTCTTCGCGCCGCCAGATGGGGCCGATCAACGGCGCACGGCTTCCGGGATCAACCAGCGCGCGAAGCTTCTCTGTGACTTCGCGCATTACGCTTTCATACTCCGAGCCTGTTTCGACGATCCCCTGCACCTCGCGGCCTTTCAGGTTGACGAATATCTGCCCGTAGTTCCCTTTTGAAAAAGCACGCGTGCGCGACCAGTCAACGTCTTCGAGCGAGAGCATAAGACTGTTTGCAATCTTCATCAAAGATGAGCGATTGCTTACGCCTACGGACAATCGCAGGTGCGCAAGGCCGAGCTTCATCGCCGAGCGATAGGCAAGGTCGGGCGTCAGCCCCAGCCTGAACAACGCGCGCTTGAATCTGGTCATCGCGTCGCGCTTCAGCACAAGCAGTCCTTCGTTGATAAGCCACACATTGAAGCAGAGAAATTTTTTGATCGGGCCGAACCCGTGATCCGAGCCGAGATAAACGGTCGCATCCGCGCCTACGCAGTCGAACAACTCGCCGAGCGTCGAATCAACCGCATGCCAGTATTCGTTTATGCGACCGATGTGCGCGTCGTGCTCTTTTCTATCGAACGAAGGGTGCGATTCGTCGATCAGATGCCACAGCTCGTGCTGAAACCGGTCTGTGCCCCAGTAGTGCGTGGCGAGCACATCCCAGTCGTAATGGTCCATCAGATAGCGATTGACTTTGGTTTTGTATTCGAGTTCGTCAAAAAGCTGGTTAAGGATGTTATCAACCTTGCCGCGCGAGTAGACTTCCGTAATGTAGAGCTGGTATGGGCCGAATCTGCTTTCGATCTCTTCGAGCAGATTTTCAGGATAAGTGAAATCCCGTCGGCCACGCGGCGTCAGAAAGTCCGAGACCATCACTCCGTTGACCATAACCGGCGGATAGGTGCATGGCATGTTGGTTACAATCGCGCGTTTGCCCATCTGCCCCAGTATGTCCCAGAAAGGAAGCCCGTCGCGCGAGCGAGAACTGACGGGCTGATCGGGCAGCGCGCCGGTCCCTTTGCGACGTAAGAGAAATTCAAACACGCCATGCTTGCCGGGGTTTTTGCCCGTCATCCACGAGACCCACGCTGTTGGAGTGATTGGAGGGATTGTCGTTTCAAGCAATCCGCGCACGCCTTCATTGATGAAGCTTTGAAGTCGCGGCATCAAGCCTTGTTTCATCAACGGGTCTAAAACATCGAAGGTGGAACCGTCCAGCCCTATGAATAGTACTTTTTTGCTCATAACGAAAGACCAATAAATTTAACTGATGAGTAACTAAATCTCAATCTACGGAATCAATCACCCGCATCGAAGCTTTCATCTGCGTTCACCATTACATCGTCTTTGCCGGTTTTCGATCTCAGGCCGCTCCAAACCTTCCGGCGGATCTCCGTAAGCCGCCGTCGCTCGCGCTCGTCGTAGAATCGCAAAGCCAGTAGCAGGAGCGGGAACGAAAGCGCGGCCAGCACCTTGATTGCAGCTGACAGGTAAATGACACGGCGACGCACAGGGTCATCATAAGAATATTCGCTCAGATCGCCGCGCAAATAATCGACCACGTAGAACAGGGCTATGATCAGGCTTCCGATAGCACCCATCGTGAAAACCCTGCCCCACTCGTAACTGACTTTGAAAAACATGTTCGACGCCCAGAACCTTAATGCACAAAAGACCGCGTATGAAATCAGCGTCGAGATGGTCGCGCCGAGGCTTCCGTATGTGGGAATCAGCATAAAGTTCAAACCCACATTGACCGCAAGCGCGGCCAGAATGACGACCGGCGCATAGATGGTTCGCTTCTTGAGCGTGATGCCGATGTTGAGCACGCGCGCCGCGCTGTCGAGCACAGCCGAAAGCGCAAGCAGCGGGATGATTCCGGCTGCGGGCCAGTAATCGCTGCGGGCGAATCGAAGCAGCCCGTCGCCGGAAACTGCTGCAACGCCGAGCGCCAGAAACATACTGACAAAGGTTATATATGTCAGCACGCGCGAATAATATTCTTCGGCTCCCTCTTCGTTCATCACCGAAAACCGCATCACGGTCCAGACCTGGCTGAACGGCACGGTCGCAAGCACAGTAACGACCGACACCAGTGTATTGGCAATCGCATAAGCGCCAACATCGCGCTCCTTCCCGTATCGTTCGAGGAAGAATCGGTCGATCATTATAAACAGCGTCATCGATATCTGATTAAATATGAGCGGCGCGCCAAACGACAGCATCCCGCGCAGTTCGGTCTTTGAAAAACTGAGGCTCAGTTCGCGCCTGACTACGAAAAAGAATATCGCAGCCTCGAAGGCCGCGCCGATCAATCTTCCGATCAGAACGTTTTTAACGCTCGGATCATCGAAGATCACGAGGTATGTGATGACTGCAATCTGAAAGGCGAAAGCCGCGATGTTGAGAATCGAATAGCGCGCCGATTTAAAATTCGCCCTGAGTATGGAGTCAGGAATGACAGAGATGATCTCAAAGAAGCTGATGAAAAAGACCAGCCGCAAAAGGTCTGCGCGTGATTTATCGCCCGAAAAAACGGCTTCGGAAATCACAGGGGCGAGCGCGTAAAGCAAAAGGGTGGAAACTATGGATGAAAACAACAGAAAGAGCAGCGTCGAGCCGACTATGCGGCGACGATGCGCCACGTCTTCTGTGTCGTAGTAATGTCGAAAGAAGGCGTGATTGAGTCCGAACTTCAGGACTATCGTCACAAGCGTGAGCGTTATGGTCAAAAGCGACAGCACGCCGAATTCGCTTGCTCTCAGGTAGCGCGTGTATACGGGCACAAGCACCAGCCCGAACGCGGAATTTACGACGCTTCCGATTCCGAAGATGAGCGTATGCTTGATAGTCTTTTTGATCTTGCCGTATATCGTGGCTGTTACTCCCGCTGTTCAACTCATTAAGCCGCAGGCTTTGATCTTCCCGATGCGCGGAAACGGACGATAGATAAACCCAATCCAAGCGCCACGAGCGCAGCCGTCACAAGGCTGAGATAAACCGAAGCCCGGAACGTCCCAGGCATAAACACAAATGATACCATATGGCGGCCCGCAGGAACTCTGATCGCTCGCATCGTACAGTTGGCTCTGAATATCTCCGTCGGTGACCCGTCAACGCTTGCCCGCCATCCGGGATAGTAGTTATCGCTCAACACAAGCATCTCAGAAATCTCGTTTTGAGTTTCGATCACAACACGATTGCGCATGTCTTCGATTATCTTAGCCTGCGCGGCGGAAGCCTGTCGCGCCTGCGGCGCATCGTCAATTCCCTGCGCGCCTCCGCCTGCGCTTTCAATCACAGCAGTGCTGGCCGCATCAAACAGAGGGGCGCGCAAAGTCTCAATCGCCTCCGCGTGATTGTTCACCTCCGTCACGCGGCTCGCAAAAAACGCGCGCGGCAAAGCATTTCTGTTTTCATAGATAGATACGCCTTCTGCCGTCGCTATCAAATCATAGTCCGCAAGCGGCGAGGCCGCATGAGTCACTACGTATCGAACGTTGAGAAGGTCGAAGAATCGCGAGCGGGTTTCATCGAAAACGACATGGCTCAGGTTCGGTTGAGGCTCGATGAGCGCGGCGTATTCTCTGTACCATCTGGGGAACTGCTGATTCTTGCCTGTGACGGTCGGAATCTGATAAGGCAGAAGCGTGTTCGGCGGGGCGATGATTTTATCCTCCTGCGACGACGCCCTGCGATTCGTTTCAAGGTCTGACGGCACAACGAGCACGCGACCCGGCGGCAGTTGCCGGAGCCGGTCGGTTATCTGTGTCGCGGGATAAACGCGCGACCGCTCAAAACTTCGGTTGAACTGACCACTCG
This sequence comes from Blastocatellia bacterium, assembly GCA_963804815.1. Taxonomy (GTDB): domain Bacteria; phylum Acidobacteriota; class Blastocatellia; order UBA7656; family UBA7656; genus DATEKX01. Next base: position 3,259,512 of record CAWDRU010000002.1, read on the forward strand.
CCCAGAACAGGTCAACTATCAATAGCGCGATCAGGCTGGCAAAGAACGCTTTGCGGCTCAGACTCTCTTTGCTTGTGTACCACAGCAAAGTCACGCCTGCTGAAAGCAGGACGAGCGGAATGATTATCCCTGTATCGGGCGGCGTGAATTGACGGCTGAGCGCCGCAGCCGATTTGCGAATAAACGCAAGGCGTCCTCTGTCGCTGGTTTCAACGGCAAAGCCTGCGAGTTTCATCAGGTAAGATGCGATAGTTGCTGCCGCAACAAAACCCAACGCCGCAAAAAGGAACCTGCGTGCGAGGCGGGCGAACCCTGAAAGCCTATCCCTGCTCGCGCCCATAAGCGAGTCTGCGCCCAGTGCAACAAGCGTTGCTGCGGCGAAAAGAAAGAGCACACCCGCGCGGACGGCCACGCGGATCACCTGAAGCACAGGAATGAATCGCGTCACAGGAACATAAAGCGGCGTTGTCATCATTATGACCAGCGATACTGCCGCAAGCAGCACGAAGAACCAGACGCGGTAATCCGCAAGGCTGATAGAAGACGGATCGCTTCCCTGCTTTCTGCCTTCTGCTTTCTGCCTCCTGCTTTCTGATCTTTGATGCCAGAGACAGAAGGCGAGCGGCAGGAGCGCGGCTATACTTAAATAAAGAATGTGGTCGTGCGAGACGCCGAGCGCGGTAAACAGCGTGAGCGTTCGCGTGTCGTATGCAGCGCCAAACAGATTCGGAAAAATTAGAGTCAGCCCATACCAGGGCGGCAGGTATATATAACCGAGTTCTGCGCCGACGATCTTGCGGTTGGAATGCCTGAGCAGTTCGAGCATCGGCACCCACTGGGTCGCCGCAAGCGCGAGTCCTACGGCGAGCGTTACAGACATCAGCGCAAGGTCGCGAGCGATTCCGCCCTGCGTTGCCGAATCTCGTTTTCTCACGAATGCAAAAAACAGGTAGTACAAGCCCACAGCCCCGACATAGTAAATCTGATTTGGCATGTATCCGCAGAAGAACTGTACCGCAAGCATTACACCCGCGATTGTCGCCTGCACATAACTGCTTCGCCTGAGCGCGCGGTCAACAAAAAGGATTACGAGCGGAAGCCACATCAGCCCGCCCCACCATCCGAGACCTGTCAGGTGAAGCATTGAATGAGCCGACAGTTCAAAGACCAGCGCGCCCATCAATGCGCCGCCTGCGCTCGCGCCTATCGCCAGAAGAAAGATGTACATGAAAATCGCTGCGAGAATCAGTTCTGTTATTCTCGCAAGCGAATATCCGAGCGGAACATCGAAGAATTTGTAGAACAGCAGAAAGGGCGAGAGCGTGCGGGTCACGCCATCTGCATAGATCGGATGGCCCGCCATTGTGTAAGGATTCCACAGCGGCATCTCGCCATCACGATAAGCCGACACGACGAAATAATCGCGCGTCACGTACATATCAGTCAGGTCGCGGCGATTGTACTGGTAATCGGATTCGCCTGCCGAGTAGCCCCACGGCAGTTGATTGTTGAGCGTAGCGACATCGATGAGCGTTTCGCCGAGAAAAAAGACTCGCCAGAACATCGCAATCATCATGACGGCGATCAACGCGATACATAAAAGATGAATGGTGAATGATGAATGATGAACGGTGTTCGGATAATCAATCACCCTCTGTTCAAGCTCTGTTTCATCCCTCATCCCTCATCCCTCATCCTTCATCCTTCACAGATATCCCAGGCTGCGCAGTTTCTCTTCGATCAGTTGCTCTTCCGCATCGGTCAGGCTATCGCGCGCGGCTTCGGGGCTTGAGGCAGCAGTGTCGGCGCGGAGTGGGTGAGTTGCGAGGAATTCATCCGTGAACAATCCGCGAAGCGCGCGGCCATCGAGACTCGCGGGCACGGGCAGACCTGCGGCGTACATCACGGTCGGAAGCAAATCATAGACAAAAGGAGAGTCCAGCTTCGCGCCCCGGCGTAGGCCCGGCCCTTTTGAAATCAGGATGCCGTCCAGCCTGTGATCGCCGCTCCACCAGAACTTGCGCGCCTGCACTTCGCGCGGCGGGTCGCCGAGCGAGGCCGAAAGGTTCCAGTAAATGTAAAGATCGCTCGCCCTTTCAACGAACGGGCCGGAGTAAGATTCACGCGCTCGCACGACTCGTTCGACCACAGGGGTTCCGCGCGCGTCTGTCCACTGACTGAGGTCTTCGATTATACGGCTGCACACTTCGTCGTAATCAGCGCGCGAGACTATGCCCTGATCGTTTCGCCCCGCGAGGTTGATATTGATGACGTGACGGCCCGGCTCTGTATAACAGGTGGTCTCGGCCCAATCAATCGAAGAGTAGAACGAATCTTTTTCAGCCGTGTGCAATCGCTTGACTCGATCAGCGCCCAGTCCCGATTTGATCTTTTCTTTTATCGCGACGGGCAGCAGGTTCTTTGCAGCGCGGCGGCTCGCGTTGATTAACGAAGGTCGAGATTGAGTCGAGCGTCTGCGAATCATATAGCCACGGGCTTCGAGCCAGTCTGCCAGATGATAAGCCGCTCCCGTATGCGGGCCCATGCCATGATCTGAAATCACGTAGACCTGCGTCCGTTCGTCCGTGTGACCGAGCAATCTCTCGACCGCAGTATCAAGAGCCTGATAGATCGAAAGCAATGAATCGGGATGCTTCCAGAGATTGTGGCCTCCCCAGTCGCTCGCCGTGTAGACGGTCATAAAAAAATCGGTCGGTCTCGATGAAATCAGATACTCAGCCGCCGCCGTTTGTGTTTCGGTCAGTTTCATCCACGCGCTGATGGCCGCATCGATTCGGCCCGCGCTCATCAAATCGCCAAGGCCCACGGGTGTAAAGTTATAATCGGGAAATTCAGTCAGCAGTTCTGCGCGAAGCTCTGCGGGGCAGAATGCCTGTTCATTCAACGCGGGAGCGTCGAGACCGCTTACCATGAAACCGCCCGTTTGGCATTGGGCCGCGTAGGTCATCGGCACATTCAGAAATCCGCTTGTCAGATCGTGACGCGCCAGATGCGAGCTTATAATTTCGCCAGCGCGGTCGCCGCCTTTAAAAAACTCCTGTCGCCCGGTTCGGAAGTCTCGATCAGAGAAAACGAACAGCCCGTGACGGCCCGGCCCCAGCCCCGTAAGAATCGAAGTCCACGCCGATGCGCTGTGCATGTTCGGCGTTGAGATCAATCGCGCGCTCGCGCCTTCGCGCATCAATCGCGCAAGCGTCGGCAGGTGACCCGATTCGGCCCACGGCCCGATCAAATCCATCGTCGCGGCGTCAAGGCCGATGATTAAAATCTTCATAACGAGGTAGACAGTCATCGCCTATCGGCGATTCGGGCAGGGACAAGCCCTGTCCCTACTCAATGTAACCGAGCGCGCGCAATCGCTCGCGGAGTTCGGCTTCTTCATTCGCGTTATAAACCGACCCCGTAGAAGCCGAGGCTTTGTCAGCATCCCTGTATGAACTGCCGAGGCGTGACGGCTCGATTCGTTCATTGAAGACTTCGACGAGCGCGCGGCCATCCATATCGGTCGTAAGCGATTGACCCAGTGATGCGAGCGCCGTCGGGCCTACGTCACGCAAATTTGGCTGGGTGATAAAATTCACATTGCTACGGATGCCGCGCCCCCACGCTATAAAGATTCCGTCGCGCGAATGCGTGCCTGTCGTCGAATCGGCAGGCACTATCGTATCACCGTAGCTCGGTCGTTCGTTATAAACATACTCGTCGCGGCGCGGTATCATCACAAGGTCGGGAAGCCGCTCTGACCAGCGACCGTTGAAGGCTTCGGTGCGCCGCATCACTTTTTCAAACACAGGCTCGCCATCTTCGGGCGATACTAACTGGAGAAGCACGCCGCGCGCTTCTTCGATCACGCCGTCGAAATCACTCTCGCGCACGATGCCTGCGGGTTCGCGTCCCGCAAGGTTTGCCCACACGCCTTTGTCCTGCGCGAAAAAAGCCCGCGTGCGCGGCCAGTCGATTTCATCCAGGAACGCGCTGCCGTATTGCACTTTTCGATCAAGCGAGTTCCCGGCAGCGCGTGCGGGCAGGAGTCTGCGCGAGATCTTTTCTTTTATCGATTTCACGCGAGCGCGGCTGCGACGAGAACCGGGCGATTTAAAAGCGAGCAGCCCATGATATGCAAGCAGTTCGTTGACCCTGATTTCAAATAGTTCAGAGCAGAATCCGTGATCTGAAACGATGAAGACGCGGGAATCTGCGGGCAGCTTTTCCATCACACGCCCGATTGCCGAATCGAGCCGCTCGTAGATTTCGTGAATGAAGTTGCGAAATTCCGTCGGCGTGTTCGGGTCGTGGCGCGGGTGCTTCGGGTCCATGTCTGCCCAGTAATCGTGCTGCGCGCGGTCGAGCACTGAAAAGACTATCATCGAAAAATCCCATTCGCCCTGCTTCATCAAAAAATCGAACGCTCGCTCGTGCCCGTCGATTGAGCGGCGAAACTCGATTGCCCGTGCGTGCTTATCAGGGATTCGCTCAGGCTCTATGACGTAGTCGGGAATCGCGCCCAGCAATTCGCCTTTCAGCGAATCCGGGTAAGTGAAATCCGATGCCAGCCCCGGCGTCAACATCCCTGTGACCATCATTCCATTGAGCGGTTCGGGCGGGTACGTGGTCGGAACGTTGAGCACAATCGACCGCCCGCCCTGATCGGTCATAAAATCCCAGACGTGTCTGGTCTGTATGTCGCGTCCGCTCATCGCGCGCACGCTGTAGCTGGAAGCGTTTTTGATGAAAGGCGAGAAGACGCCGTGCATCCCTTCGCTGGTGCCTGTCGTGCAACTGGCCCAGCCGGGAAAACTGTTCGGCAGGATGGTCGAACGCAGCGGCGCGCTCACGCCTTCGCCGATCAGTCGAGACAAGACAGGCAAGCGCCCCGCGCTCGCAAGCGGTGTGATGATGTCAAACGTCGCGCCGTCCAGTCCTAGAATTACTGTCTTCATTCAATAAATCAAAGCTCTGAGCTTTTAAGATGAAAGCCCGTGCGTCTCACTTTTTAATCAGCATCGAACGGCCATCCATGCCGTCGGGCACATCAAGCCCCATCGCGTCGAGAAGCGTCGGGGCTACGTCTGTGATATGCGGCTTGTCTGAGCGCAGCGCGTTCGCCTGCGCATTGATGAAAAGCGTCGAATCGTCCTGCGTGTGCATGCCTGTGAATATTTCGCGATCCATCAATTGCGTCTTATTGACCGCGCCCTTCATATCGTACCCGTAGATTGGTTGCACGCACAGATCGGGCGCTGATGAAAGCTGCGAGCCTGAAAACAACTCGTCTCGCTCGTAGACACGTTTCACGACAGGCGTACCGTTGTCTGCAATCTCGGAAAGCCCCTGCTTTATCTCCTGAGTGAGCTTTCGAGCGTCCTCAGGCGTGATCGCGCCGTTCGGATATTTACCTTTTACGTTGATGTAGACGCGACCCGGATCAAGCGCGAACGCAAGCGAACCGTCGGCGATCTCTTCAATCGAGCGCGCATTTTCTTTGAGCTTCAGATAACCGTTATCGACCAGCCAGCGATTCAGATAGACCTGCTGTTTTATTGGCGTGAAACCGTGATCGCTCATTATCAATATAGTCTCGTCGCGCAGTCGTTCGGCAATCTGTCCCAGAAAATTATCGACGCGGCGATAGAAATCTCTGAAAGCCGAATGATACTTGTGGCTCTCGTCAAAAATCGCGTCCATAAAAAAGTGCTGCAAGCGATCAGTCTCCGTCACCACACCGATGAACATATCCCACGGCTCTTTGTCATAGAGGTGAAGCAGCACCTGGATTCTTCTTTCAAGCGTCGTCAGCACATCTTCCATCAAGGCATCGTGCGACTGCTGGACTTTTCGCGCATCAACATCGATGCGGTAGTCCATCTCCCTGAGCTTTGGAACGAGCGTGGCCGGGTATGTCGCTTTGTTTATATCGACGGCGACGAAGCCTGAAATCAGGATTCCGTTCAACGGCTGCGCGGGATAAGTCGAAGGCACATTGATGACGACGGCGCGCTTGCCCGCTCTTCCGGCTGCGGCCCACACGGTTTCGCTTTTGATGTGGCGCGAATTCGGAAAGTAAATCCTGTAGCTCGCCGGTTGCAGATCGAGAAAGCCGTAGATGCCATGACGGCCCGGATTTGCGCCCGTCATAAAGGATGTCCACGCGACGGACGAAATATCCGGGATAGAAGTGTCCATTTGCAGGAGCGTGCCCCGGTCGGCCAGTTCGCGCATGGCAGGCATCGTATTATCATTGATGAATCGTTGAAGCAGCGTGCACGGCGTTCCGTCCAGCCCTATCAAAACGACTCGCTTGTTTACATCTTTCGATTTGAATCTGTCGAATAAACCCATAAATCAGCAGGCAGCGGGCAGAAGGCAGTGGGCGGTTGTAAGCAAACAAAGATTCTTTAAATCTCTAACTGCGTGCCGCCTTCTGCCCGCTGCCTTTCGATTTCAGACGTAGCCGAGCGCTTCGAGCCTCCGGCGGACTTCTTCTTCGTCTTCTTCGCTGTAGACGGCTTCACTTGAAGCGGCGATAAGCGACATGACTTCGAGCCTCGCTATGATTCGCCGCGCGCTCTCTTCGACGGTCTCTTTGTCGGTTTCGACCATGATCTCAGGCGCGCCGGGTGCTTCGTAAGGGTCGTCTATGCCTGTGAAATTTTTTATCTCGCCTGCCAGCGCTTTCTTGTAAAGCCCTTTCACATCGCGCTCGGCAAGCACGGCAATGGGGCACTTAACATAGACCTCGACAAAAGTATCGGTGTTGATCCGCACTTCCCCGCGCACGGCGCTGTAAGGCGAGATTGCCGCCGCAATCGCGACAACGCCGTTGCGCGCAAGCAGGTCACAGACGAAACCTATGCGCCGGATGTTGGTGTCGCGGTCTTCTTTCGAGAAGCCAAGACCTTTGGAAAGGTTTGTGCGAACGATGTCGCCGTCGAGCACCTCTACTTTGTGCCCGCGCGCTTTGAGTTCAGATTCGACCAGCCGCGCAAGGGTCGTTTTGCCCGCGCCCGACAGCCCTGTAAACCATAAGGTAAATCCTTTTTGTTGCATACAATCTCCAGTTCATTATTGCAAGACTCTTAATTCTATTAGCAAAACCGCTCTTTACGCAAAACTGTGAATATACACAACCGACAGGGATTGGGAAAGGCCGCCAGGCAAACCCAAACTCCTATTGGCTTTCAATATCTGAATTTCGCGCGGAGCTTTACTCCTGAGATTGCGCTGCTGCTGAACCTGCGGGGAGGGTTAGGTCCAACAGCAGCGCTGACTGCAACGACCGAAGGCGTTGCAGAATTCGATTTCGCTTCAAGGTCTCTTCCTGCTTCTTATATACTCACGGGCGTATCCAAATGGCTATCAGGGCGCATGCTCTTCCGGTATGAACAAGGTAAGTTCTCAGCCCGACCGCGCGCCCACATTCAACAGGACTGTCTGCCACCGGGAATCGGAGGATCAGGGAATTTTGGCTACCGGCAGCTATTGGCATTCTATAATATTCGGGCAGGAATTTCACGCTAAAATTCAGTTCCGAATTGTTGTTAAAGATACCGATCAATTCTTTTTTTGCGAGAGATTAAGCACGTGCCGCTTCCATGTATGCTTGACATCCCATACAGCGAAAGTTAATAATCGCGGCGCTTCATTTGCCAGCGTCGAAAGTCTTTTGTTCAAAGTGAAGTCCACATCTTTTGGCGCAGCGCTCGGTTTCATGCCACTACTGATGAGGGGAAAACAAGTGCATGGAGACAAAGCAGGGCGATAAATCGGGCGTCAATTTCAAGACGTTCCGCGGACTGTTTCGCATCAAATCTCTGGATTCGATTCTGAAAGACGCCGAAGCGCCTGAACACACGCTGAACCGCGCGCTCGGCCCTGTCCAATTGACGCTGTTCGGCATCGGCGCAATCATCGGCGCGGGCATATTCGCGACTATCGGCACGGCTGCCGCAGGTGATGCCAACCGTGACGGCGCAGGCCCTGCGCTGATGGTGTCGTTCGTCATCACGGCCATCGTCTGCGGGTTCACGGCGCTCTGTTATGCCGAATTCGCTTCGATGGTTCCCATATCAGGCTCTGCTTATACTTACTCATACGCAACGCTGGGCGAAGTCATCGCGTGGATAATCGGCTGGGATTTGATAATCGAATATGCGGTCGGCAACATTGCAGTCGCAATAAGCTGGGCCAACTATTTCAAGACCCTTGTAGCGGGACTCCATATTCCGGGCATCGCTCCCAACGGGATTCATATTCCCGATTGGATATCGATGGACTATCGCACGGCTGCCAAGATTGTTGACGATCAGGGCGTGCAGACTGTTTACAGAGATGCCCCGCACATATTCGGCCTGCCGATAATCTTCAATCTTGTGGCCGTCCTGATCGTCGCGCTGATAACTATAGTTCTGATCTGGGGCATCAAAGAGAGCGCCCGGTTCAATGCCACGATGGTCGGCATCAAGATTCTGGTCTTAATTTTCTTCATCGTCGTTGGCTTCACTTACGTTCAACCTGCGAACTGGCATCCATTCAGCCCCAAAGGATTTGCTGGCATCAGCGCGGGCGCGGCCATAGTCTTTTTCGCTTACATCGGGTTCGACGCCGTTTCGACTGTTGCCGAAGAGACTAAAAATCCGCAGCGCAATCTGCCGATCGGCATAATCGCTTCGCTCATCATCTGCACGATCTTTTACGCAGTGGTCGCCGCCGTCTTCACCGGCCTGATTTCGTATACTGATCTCAGAACGAAGCTCGCAACCGAGCAGGCCGAGCCGCTGACGATGGCCCTACAGCACGTCGGGCAGCAATTCGGCACAGACCTGGGCTGGGCCGTCGGCATCGTCGCATTCGGGTCGGTCATCGCGCACACGGCTGTGCTGCTCGTGTTTCAGCTCGGCCAGCCGCGCATATTGTTTTCGATGGCACGCGACGGATTGCTGCCGAAAGCATTTCAAAAAGTCCATCCGAAATATCGCACGCCGCACGTCGCCACTATACTGACAGGCGTTTTTGTGGCCGCCTTTGCAGCCGTCGCCAGCATAGACGAGATGGTTGATCTGACGAACATCGGGACGCTGTTCGCTTTCATACTGGTCTGCGCAGGGATAATCGTGCTGCGCGTGAAAGACCCTTCGCGCCCGCGCCCGTTTCGGGTGCCGGGCGGCTTGATTATTCCGATTCTCGGCATAGTGTCGTGTCTTTATCTGATCTATTACCTGCCGCCCACATCGTGGTTGCGATTCGCGGCGTGGCTCAATCTGGGGTTTGTGATCTTCGTAGGCTATGGCTCAGTTCACAGTCGCCTGACGGGGCGACACACATCTGAGCATCAGGCAGAGCACGCGGCTGAGACGGCCTACACGGGCGCATGGCTCGGCGTAATTGGGACAGCGCTTTTGTTCTTCATGCGCGGATTCGATATATATCTGGCGACGGCCAAGTACCTGGCGGCTATGAAAGACCCGGCTGAGTACGAGGGCGTAATCAAAACGCTGCTCACGGCTGAGCCATGGCTGAAAAGCGTAGACATGACGACGGCAGGCTCGGCGATTTCTTCTGTCTTCACGCTCGCGCCCTGGCTTGAGGTGTCGTGGTTTCTCATCGTTCCGCTTGCGCTCAATGTTTTCATACTTTGCCCGATCATATTCAAGCGAGCTATGGCGGCGCGCGCGAGCGGAAGGGCTGGCCGATACTCAGGCAGCATAAGCCAGAGCATGGCGCTGGCTGGGGTAGTAGCCATTGTCGGCATAATCTTTTTACTGCTCGTCTTTCTACACAGCAAATGAGCGAGTAGTTAATTGACCGGATGCGCGTCGAAGCGATAGTATTGACGGCGAGCGCAGGTTGGGGTCCGGTACAAAAGCATTCACACTAATCTAGCAGGACAAACTCGGAGGAAAAACAATGGCGAATCCCGCCATATCTGTTGAGGACAAATCCACTGGATTTATTCGCGGGCTTGGATTGCTCGATTCGACGATGATAGTTGCCGGATCCATGATCGGGTCCGGCATTTTTATTGTCTCAGCCGAGATGGCCCGTCAGGTAGGCTCGCCCGGATGGCTGCTGGTCGCGTGGATTATCACGGGATTGCTGACCGTCATAGGCGCGCTCAGTTACGGCGAGCTTGCGGCGATGATGCCAAAAGCCGGAGGCCAGTACGTCTACCTGCGCGAAGCGTTCTCGCCGATGTGGGGATTCCTCTACGGCTGGACGCTGTTTCTGGTCATCCAGACGGGAACGATTGCGGCTGTGGCGGTCGGGTTCGGCAGATATATGGGCGTGCTTATGCCCTGGGTCTCCGAAAGCAAATATATCATCAGTCCGATTCACATCGGTTCGAGCTATGCCGTCTCGCTTTCGACGGCTCAACTGATCGGCGTATTGATGATCGCGCTGCTGACGTGGATGAACACGCGCGGTCTGAAACTCGGCAAGTTTATTCAAAACGTCTTCACCATCACAAAGACCGGCGCGCTGGTCGCACTCATCGTGCTCGGCGTGATCGTGGGGTTGACGAGCACGACAGCGGCAAGCAGCAATTTCGGCGACTTCTGGACCGTGCGCGGCAAGTTGCAGGATGTCGGCGGCGGGCTGACAGCCGCAACTGCGTTCGGGTTGTTCGTTGCGATATGCGTGTCGCAGACCAACTCGCTTTTTTCAGCCGATGCCTGGAACAACATCACATTCACTGCGGGCGAAGTCAAAGATCCGAAACGCAACATTCCGCTCTCGCTTGCGTTCGGCACGTTTCTGGTCATTGGTCTTTACCTGCTGGCAAACATCGCATATCTTGCGACGCTGCCGTTTGAAACCATTCAGGCGGTGCCGAGCGACCGCGTGGCTTCGGCGACTGCCGACGTTATCTTCCCCGGCGCAGGCGCGCGCATTATGGCCGTAGCGATTATGATCTCGACCTTTGGCTGCAACAACGGGTTGATACTTGCGGGCGCGCGGGCCTACTGGGCGATGGCGCGCGACGGGTTATTCTTCAAATCATCTGGGCAGCTTAACGACGCGCACGTTCCGGCGTGGGGGCTTGTGATTCAGGGCATATGGTCAGCGCTTCTCGTATTGCCGCGCACGGTGACGGGAACCGATGCGACGGGGCAAACGACTTACGGCAATCTGTATGGCAATCTTTTGACCTATGTGATCTCAGCCGCGCTGATATTTTACATCCTGACGATTGCCGGAATATTTCGATTGCGAAAGACGCGCCCCGATGCCGAGCGGCCATATCGCGCGTTCGGATATCCCATAATTCCAGTGCTCTACATACTGGGCGCGGCAGTGATACTGGTCGTGCTGTTCATCTATCAAACGGCGACGACGTGGCCCGGCCTTGTCATCATCGCCACGGGCATTCCGGTCTATTTCATCTGGCGAAAGGTCGGGGTGCCTTCGCCGGAACACGAAGATCAGTTGGACTAGCGATTCGGGCGATGAGGTGTCGAAGAGATTATGGATTCTCATTACCCATACAAAACCTGCGGAGGATAAAGAATGGCGAATCAACTTTTCGCAAAGAAACCGCTTCAAATGTTGCTCGACGAGATGAAAGGCGAACACAGGCTGCGCCGCGTGCTTGGCCCTGTTACGCTGACGAGCCTCGGAGTTGGCGCGATCATCGGCGCAGGCATATTCGTCATAACCGGCGCTGCTGCAAACCAGAAAGCTGGCCCGGCATTGATGCTCTCTTACGTGGTGGCCGGGCTTGCCTGTATATTCGCGGCGCTCTGCTACGCCGAGTTCGCTTCGATGGCTCCGGTTGCAGGCTCGGCTTACACTTATGCCTACACAACCGTAGGCGAGTTGTTCGCCTGGATAATCGGCTGGGATCTGGTGCTGGAATACGCGGTCGGAGCAGCAACGGTCGCCAACGGATGGTCGTCTTATTTTCAATCCGTTCTCAGCAACCCTATCATCTTTAACTATACTCTCCCAAAAGCCATAAGCGGGCCGCCCATTAATTATGACCCTGCGCTTGGCCAGGTCATCGCGACCGGATCAATAATCAACCTGCCCGCCGTCATCATAGTGGCGATCATCACCTATATTCTTGTCGTCGGCATCAAGGAGAGCGCGCGCTTCAACGCCGCCATGGTGATAGTGAAAGTCGCCTGCGTGCTCTTTGTGATCATCGTCGGCGCGTTTTATGTCAATCCGGCGAACTGGACGGCTACCAATCCCGCGCACCCTGAAAATAGCGGATTTGCGCCGTACGGATACACGGGCCTCAGCTTTTTCGGTAAAACCATAGCCGGTATGACCGATGCCGGAGGTCAACCGCTGGGGGTTCTGGCGGGCGCGGCCATCATATTTTTCGCTTACATCGGATTCGACTCTGTTTCGACGCACTCCGAAGAGGCAAAGAACCCGCAGCGCGACGTGCCTATCGCCATCGTCGTGTCATTGATAGTCTGCACATTGCTTTACATAGCGATGGTGGCTGTGCTGACAGGCATGGTTCCCTTCTATGAAATCAGCGTAGACGCGCCCGTGGCACACGCATTCAGGAAGGTGGGACTCAACTGGGCAGAGTTTCTGGTTGCTATCGGAGGCGTGACCGGAATCACTTCCGTAATGCTTGTGATGATGCTTTCGCAGCCGCGAGTTCTGCTGGCGATGGCGCGCGACGGGCTGCTGCCAAAGAGCTTCTTTGGCGAAGTGCATGAAAAGTTCCGCACTCCATGGAAATCTACGATAATGACCGGTGTGTTCGTGGGAACACTGGCTGCGTTTCTGCCGATCAACATACTGTCAGACCTTGTTAACATCGGGACATTATTTGCGTTCGTGGTCGTCTGTCTGGCCGTGCTGATCATGCGGCGCACGGACCCGGATGCCAAACGTCCGTTCAGAGCGCCGTTTGTGCCACTCGTGCCGATTCTCGGCATACTCACCTGTATGCTGCTGATGTTCTCGCTTCCGCCTGAAAACTGGCTTCGGTTGCTCATCTGGCTGTTGATAGGTTTCGTTATCTACTTCGGGTACGGCAAGAAACACAGCCTCCTGAAGCATTATGTGGCACATGAGGTCAGCAAGCACGGCATCTCGCCCGCTGGTCAACTGGTTGATGATGTCAAGGACAAAGACGAAGCTCATCCCGACAAACACTAATAACGCCATTGACAGGAGGCAGCAGGCAGACAACTTTTGCCTGCTGCCTTTTGCCTGTAGAACGGCAGCGGAAGTTGACGCGGATTCTTCGTCACGGCTAGAATGGTTCCGCAGCCGTCAACGGCGATTTGATCTTTGAGGGGATGTGGCGGAATTGGCAGACGCGAAGGTCTCAAAAACCTTTTAGATTAACTCTAGTGTGGGTTCGATTCCCACCATCCCCATTGATAGAGAAAGGATGAGGGATGAAGGATGAAGGATGAACAAGGTTGCTTCTTCCCTATTCATCCTTCATCCCTCATCCTTCATCCTTTTCTGACCTCCAACCTCCATCATGAAGAAATCCGAAATCAGCTTTGAATCTATCCCAAGCTCAGCTGTTTCGGAAACGACTCTCAAAATCTGCCTCAAGTGCGCTTTCGACCTCTTCACCAAACAACTCAAGCTTGCGCTCCGCACGGCCTATAGCGAACTAAAAAAGCACGTTCCTGAAGAGACGGACTTTACCGGCGCGACTACCGTCCGGCCTCATTTCTTCGATGAAGAAGGACTCAGATATTGCCCGCACTGCAACGGCGCAAAGCGATGGTTTGCCGAGTTTCGCGCCGTCAGAATAGACGCGCACCCTTCGTTTGAAAAAGAGCGAAAGAAGTTATGGTCGGCGCTCAGAAAAGACCCGGCTCGTTTCACGATCTGGAGCCCTGAGCGGACCTCCATGCAGATATTCTCCGAGTGGCTTGAGCGATTGAAACGCGCGATTGATTTTGAAGACGACCGCTGGCTTCTGGATGTCGCCGTCGCTCAAATCAAACGCTCTGAACCGTCAAACAAATGGGAAGAGATTCTCAAAAACGGTGTACGCCGCGTGCAGCTTTCCAGACAGGTCGAAGGCAACTGGCAATACGAGGACGGGCGGCTGTACGTATCATCGGCGCTCTACGGCGACGCGCTGATGATTCAGCATCTGCTGTCGCGTTCGCATCAGCACGGCGGGCGCACGTTTGAAGGAAAGCTCACGCTGCAAGAGTTTATGCGGCGGCTCAGGCGCATAGGTTACTTTCAGGCGAAAGGGATAGAGTCGAGCGACCCTTACGAAGAATTCGAGCAGGCGATTGCCAGTCTGGTTGATTCAGGCCCCAGCGCCGTGTACTATGCCGTTGACCGAAATGACTATCTCGAAAAATTGAAATCCGTTTACGAAAAGAAGCGCGAAAAATGAAAATCAAATTGGCATTGCTTTTAATCGCGACGGCGATTATTACGACGGCTTCGGCTGCCGCTCAGGATACGGCCCAGTCAGGATTTGCGATCTCGCTGAAGAATGGCAGCAACGTGCGCGGGCGCACGCTCTCGCGCGATGAAACGACAGGCAAGCTGCGGCTTGCGATGAGCGAAAACAGTTACGCCGTTATCGCGCCGGAAGACACAGTCTCGATACAGTCGCCGTCGGGCACGTCGGATTCCATCAGCATCAAGTTGAAGGGCGGAAGCGAATTGCGCTGCAAAGAATTCGCGCTCAACGGCGATGCGGTGGCCGTCAAACTGGGCACAGCCACGCGTGTTGAGGTGCGGTGGGACGAAATCGAATCGATAAGCTTCGCGCCGTAGTAATCAAGGCACCATAATAATCGCGGCCTCAATTATTCACCATCAGCCGAGCCTTGCGAGCGCAGATACCAGTTCGTCCCACGCAAGCCGGATGTGCTCGCGACGTGTGCGAATATTTCCGATTGCAAGCCTGAGCGTAAACTTCCCGTCAAGCTTCGTATGCGATAGATAAACTTTTCCCGCGCGGTTCACTTCATCAAGCAATCGCTCGTTAAGATTGTCGAGGTCGGTGCTGTTGCGCAAATCGGAAGGATTAGCCCTGAAACAGACAAGGCTGAACGGCACGGGCGCGAGCCGCTCGAAGTCCACGCTCTCGTCTACCCACACGGCGAATTCGCGCGCCATCGCTATCTGGTCGCGTATTCGCTCGACCAGTCCATCCACGCCGAAGTAGCGCATCACGAACCAGAACTTGATTGCGCGAAAGCGGCGGCCAAGCTGCGGGCCGTAGTCCATGAAGTTTTTGACTTCATTATCCTCGTTCGTTCGCAAATACTCAGCCACAAGACTGAATGCCGCTTTGAGCACATCCATCTTTCGACAAAACAGCACGCTCAAATCGACAGGCACGAAAAGCCCTTTATGCGGGTTGACCACCAGAGAGTCGGCGCGCTCGCACCCGGCAAGTATCCAACGCATCTCAGGCACAATGGCAGCCGATCCTCCATAAGCCGCGTCAACGTGCAGCCACAGACCTTCACGCTCGCAGATGTCGGCAATCTGCTCGACAGGATCAATGCTCGACATCGAAGTAGTGCCGACGGTCGCGACGACACAGAACGGCAGCCACCCTGCGGCGCGGTCTTCTTCGATAGCCCCGGCGAGCGCTTCGGGGTTCATTCGGTACTCGGCATCGGTCGCGATTTTCCTCACGCCATCTCGCCCGAGGCCGAGCGTCATCGCGCTTTTATCTACTGACGAATGCGCGTGCTCGGACGCGTACAGGCGAAGCCTGCCGGACGGCGAAGCTACTTCGGGCGAAGCCATTTCGCGCGCGGCGGCTATCGCGCACAACGTGGAGATAGAGGCCAGATCGTAGATTACGCCTGAGAAAGTTTCCGGCAAATCCATCATCTGCCGCAGCCAGTTGAGCGTGACTTCTTCAAGCTCTGTGGCCGATGGCGAAGTGCGCCACAGCATCGCGTTGACGTTGAAGGCTGCCGAAAACATCTCGCCCAGTATCCCCGGCCCTGACCCGCTGGTGGCAAAATAAGCGAAGAAGCCCGGATGATTCCAGTGCGTCACACCCGGCAGTATCACGCGGTCGAGGTCGGCTAAAATATCTTCCATGCTCTCGCCCTGCCGGGGCGCGCTCGCTGGCAAAGCGGCTTTTACCTCACCCGGCTTGTTGCGAGACAGCACGGGAAAACGTTCGGGCTGAGCCAGATAATCGGCTATCCAATCCACTACGCGGTGGCCGTAGCGGCGAAACTCTTCCGCGCTCATGTCGCCCAGCGGCGCGCCTTCTTCTTTCATTGCTTCACTCATACATCCTCATAATAGCGGTTTGTGATTTAGCGCAACCTGATATCTGAATGTCCAGCAGGGGCAACCACAGAGGGGTTACACTCACCTTCAAGATATAATTACTGACCGCTATGCTTCAGGAGATGGACCAGATTATCGTCTTCCGAATCGCCCGATATAAGGTTTTCGATCTTCCAGTTACCGGCAACTTTCGTGAGTTTTACTTCTATCTTTCGCTGGTCTACGACCTTGCCTTTGTCTTTCCAGAAAAGCTGGACGACGACCGATGCGTTTTTATCATTGTAATTTGACTGTAAAACCTGAAAGCTGTTTGGCGGTTCCTGAGAATTTGTGAAGGGGTCTCCGTCAAGGCCAACAACTTCGTCTTTAGAAGCGGCGGCTTTCTTTCGATCTTCGAGCAGGAGTTTATACAGAGATTCATCCAGCCATTTTCGCCTCAGCCTGAGACCACGCTCTGAAAAATCGAAGTCATGTTGAAAGTGAAAAGAGTAGAACGCTTTCACGGTTGCCGCCACTTCATCGGCGGGCCGCTGCCCAAAAGAAGATGCAGGCAAACTGGCTATCAGGATCGCAGAGGCCAGATAGATCGATTTAATTTTCATTCATTCCTCAGATCAAGCGGGTTGTTCTGTCCTTACGTAATCGGCCCGTCGTTTTACGGGCGTGAAGCCTTCAAGGATGATCGCATCGCGCAGCATCAATTCATTCGCGCGATGATGCGCGCCTGCGGGTGTGATCACGTTTTCTTCGATCATGGTGCTGCCTAAATCATTCGCGCCATAGTGCAATCCCTGCCTGCCGACATCAAGCCCCTGCGTCAGCCACGATACCTGAACGTTCGGAATGCCCGCCAGATAGAGCCTGCCGATTGCAAGCCAGCGCAGGTATTCGTCGCCGGGTATTCGATCTGGAAATCGCTTGCCGATTGGAGTGTTGTCGGGCTGAAGCGTCCACGGGATGAAAGAGACAAAACCGGGATTTCGCTCCTGAAGCTCGCGCAATCGTTCGAGGTGCAGCAGCCTGTGGTCGCGCGTTTCACCCATTCCGAACATCATCGTTGCAGTAGTCGGAATTCCCATCGTGTGCGCCACATCCATCACGCGAAGCCACTCTTCGGTGTTGCAGTGCGTGCGACGCTTGCGGCGAATCTCATCAACAAGTATCTCTCCGCCGCCGCCCGGTATGGAATCAAGCCCCGCGGCGCGCAACTCCCTGAGCACGCCTTCGACGCCAAGCCCCGTGATCTTTGCGAGGTTATCTATCTCAGGCGGCGAGAAGCAGTGAAGATGAATACTGTAACGGGTCTTCAGCTCGCGCAGAAGTCCCGTGTAGTAATCGAGCGGCAGGTCGGGGTGCAGGCCGCCCTGCATCAGGACGCCGCTGCCGCCCAGTTCGATCATCTCTTCAACCTTGTGAAAGATCTCTTCGTAGGTGTGAACGTAGCCTTCACTTGATCCGGGCTTGCGATAAAAGGCGCAGAAGGTGCAGACAGACACGCAGACGTTCGAGTAATTCACGTTGCGGTCAACAACATAAGTGACCACGTTGTCGGGATGAAATGATTTGCGCAACTCGTCGGCCAGACGGCCCAGCTCTTCCGTGGAAGCAGAGTCTTCAACCATCTTCCACTCTTCAAACGTCAGCCGCTCGCGCGCTTCCAGGCGTTGTAGCAAAATATCTATGTCGATTTTTTCGATAGTGTTTTCCATAGAGAAGCCTCGAACTGGGATTATAGCCAAACAACAGGCGTCGGCAAACCTGCTCACTTAACCTTTCACTTTCGTTCAGATATACTCTTGCCGCTAAATTGAGGAGATCATCATGAGCTATGCATATCGCGTGAAGGGCGACCGCACGGTCAAGCTTAAGGATTTCGACCCCGGAGAGAAAGCGGGGTTGAAACGTGAAGAGGCCGAAAAGAATACCGCAGAGATCATCGAAGAGTTGATCGAACTACAGGAACTTCTTTACGCAGCCCAGCACAAGAGCGTGCTCATCATCCTGCAAGGGCTGGACACGAGCGGCAAAGACGGCACGATCCGTCACGTGACGGGGCCGTTGAATTCGCAGGGCTGCGAAGTCTCTTCTTTCAAGGTTCCCACGGATAATGAACTCGCTCACGATTTCCTATGGCGCATACATGCGCAGACGCCAAAATCGGGGTATATCAGGATCTTCAATCGCTCGCATTACGAAGACGTGCTTGTCGTGCGAGTCCATAATCTGGTGCCGGAAAAGATCTGGCGCGCGCGTTACCATCACATCAATGCGTTCGAGCAGTTGCTCGTAGATTCCAACACTATCATCCTCAAATTCTATCTGCACATCAGCAAACAGGAGCAGGAGCAGCGGCTTCTCGAACGCGAAAAAGATGCGGTCAAATCATGGAAGCTGACGGTCGGCGACTGGAAGGAGCGGGAATTCTGGGACGATTACACCGCCGCCTACGAGGACGCGATCAATCACTGCACCACCAAACACGCGCCCTGGTTCATAGTGCCCGCAGACAGGAAATGGTTTCGCAATCTGGCGATTGCCGAAGCAGTGCGAGACGCGCTTTTGCCATTTAAGGAAAAGTGGCTTGAGAAGCTTGAAGAGATAGGGCGGGAAAAAAAGAAGGCGATTGAAGAATATCGCAGAGGCGGCAAACATTAGCAGGCCGTTGCTCGCCTGTAATTGCCTTGCGCATTCTTCCGTGTTTAGGAGTAGAATGCATCCATCCAAACAGTTCAACCAGAGGTTATTATGAAGAAACAATCGCGTAGGAACTTCATCAAGATGGGCGCGGCGGCAGGCAGTGTGCTGATCGGCGCGCGCAAAATTTCTGCTAAAGAATACATCCTCGAAGCCGAGCAGGAGCCGCAGAAGGTTTCGGCTAATGACAAGATTCGCCTTGCGACCATAGGCATTGGCGGGCAGGGTTCGAGCGATACGCGCAGCGCGCTTCAAACAGGCATGGCTGAACTCGTCGCCGTCGCCGACATCTACGACGGGCGCAGAGAACGGGCGCAGGAAGTCTGGGGCAAACAGGTCTTTACAACGCGCGATTACCGCGAAGTGCTGGCGCGCCCGGACATTGATGCCGTCATCATCGCAACGCCTGATCACTGGCACGCGCAGATTTGCGTTGACGCATTGAAGGCGGGCAAACACGTCTATTGCGAAAAGCCGCTGGTGCAGCAGTTGCCCGACGGCCACAAGGTCATCAAAGCGGAAAAAGAGTCGGGCAAAGTATTTCAGGTCGGCAGCCAGCGCGTCAGTTCCATCATCTACGCGAAGGCCAAAGAAGTGCTGGCATCGGGCGTCATCGGCAATCTGAACATGGTGGACATCTGGCTCAATCGCCGTTCACCGCAATCGGCATGGCAGTATTCGATACCGCCCGACGCCACGCCTGATCGAATTGACTGGGATCGCTTTCTGGGCAGCGCGCCGAAAGTCCCGTTCGAGCCAAAGAGACTATTTCGCTGGCGCAACTATCGCGCTTATGGAACAGGCATCGGCGGCGATCTGTTCATACACCTGTTTTCGGGCCTGCATTTCATGGTCGGCACCAACGGGCCTTCGCGCGTGCTGGGCACGGGCGGGTTGAGGTATTGGAATGACGGGCGTGATGTGCCGGACGTATTGCTCGGCCTGTGCGATTATGCGCAGACGGCGAACCGTCCGGGCTTCAATGTTTCGCTCAGAGTCAATTTCGTTGACGGCGCGGTCGATCCGAACGGCTTTGAGGATTCGGGCTATCGCCTTGTGGGAAGCGAAGGAGTCATCGCGCTCGGCGGGCGCGGAATCACAGTCACGCGCAAGCAAAGGTCAAAGGAGCCGGGCTACAACATTGACACTTTCCCGAAGGCGGTTCAAGACGAATTCCTGAAAGCGTACCGCACCGAATACCCGCCCTCAGCGCCAGCGATAAGCCAGTCGAGCGACGAGATCTATTCCGCGCCGCCGGGCTACAGCGATTCGCTCGATCACTTCCGCAACTTCTTAAATGCGATTCGTTCGGGCGGCAAGGTCGTCGAGGACGCGACGTTCGGAGTGCGCGCCGCCGGTCCCGCGCTGCTGACGAATCAGAGCTACTTCGAGAACCGCATCATGAACTGGAACCCGGACGCGATGAAGATGACGGACGAAGGCGGCAAGTAATATTCAATCAGACGCGGTCAAAATCCGGAAGACGGTTTTGACCGCGCAAATCCACTTTCAACTCAATCAGGATGAACTTCTGCGGGTTCTAAACATCAGCACGGCCTGAATGCGCGGCTATGAGAATTATGATAATGTGTTGAGGGAAGACAATGGCTATGAATGACGAACAACTCCTTAATCGTATTATTCTGAATCCTGAAATCATGGTCGGAAAACCTGTAATCAGAGGAACTCGTCTGACTGTTGAATATATCTTCAATCTGCTTGCGCACGGCGCGACCGTGCCAGAAATTCTAGAGGAATACGAAGGACTCACTCAGGAAGATATTCAAGCGTGCTATCTATTTGCTACGAAATCTTTAGAAAGCACGGCCTTCATGCCGCTTACGGCGGAGACCACATAATTGCGTTTCCTTGTAGATGAATGCACAGGGCCTAAAGTGGCTGAGTGGCTACGTGAGCAGGGATATGAAGTATTTTCAGTTTACGACGAAGCGCGCGGAATGAACGATAATGACATCATTCAAAAAGCATTTGACGAAGCCTTGATTCTCGTAACAAACGATAAAGATTTTGGTGAAAAGGTGTATCGCAATCATCGCTTACATCGAGGCGTAATTTTTCTGCGGCTTATTGATGAACGAGCCAGGAATAAGATAGAAGTGCTACGCCGGTTACTGGAATCGTACTCTGATAGACTTTCCGATCAATTCGTTGTCGTTTCTGAAAGCCAGGTGCGGTTTGCTAAATCATAGTTATAACGATAGCGAAATGAATCTTTCATACGAAGGAGCGAACATGACTCGGACACGCAAAGTCATTCTGGCAGTTATGCTTTTTCTGGTCTGTACGGGCGGCGCGAGCATTCTGGCAACGCAGCAAACGCCGCCGCCTGCGATAGTCGGGCGATGGGACATCACCGTTCAGTCGCCCGAGGGTAAATATCCATCGTGGTTTGAAGTGCATCGCTCAGGCTATCGCACGCTCGTGGGCCAGTACGTCGGGCAGTCAGGCAGCGCCCGCCCAATCGCTAATGTCGAATTTGCCGACAATCAATTTCGATTCTCGATTCCGCCGCAATGGGAACAGCGCGACACTGAGATCAAATTAGAAGGTAAATTAGAGGGCGACCGTTTGACGGGCTGGACTACGGACAAAGACGGGAACCGGTTGACGTGGACTGCAAGCCGCGCCCCTTCGCTGCGCCGCGCTGCGCCGCCGAGATGGGGAAACGCCATAAAACTCCTCAATGGAACAGACCTGACGGGCTGGAAAGCTATGGGCGAAAACCAGTGGAAAATGGTCAACGGCGTATTGACCAATACGAAAGCCGGTGGAAATCTTGTAACAGATCAGACATTCACCGATTTCAAACTCCATGCAGAGTTTCGCTATCCGAAAAACGGCAACAGCGGGATCTATCTGCGCGGGCGGCATGAAGTGCAGATCGAAGACAGCGCGGGCCAGGAGCCGATGAGCGTTCATCTGGGCGGAATTTATGGATTTCTGACTCCGAATGAAGACGCAGCCGGAAAGCCGGGTGAGTGGCAGTCGTTAGACATAACTCTGGTGGGGCGACTGGTGACGGTCGTGCTCAACGGGAAGTCGATCATATGCAATCAGGAGATACCGGGCATTACTGGCGGAGCGCTCGATAGCGATGAAGGCGCGCCCGGCCCTCTGTATCTACAGGGCGACCACGGTCCTGTAGAGTTTCGCAATATGATTTTGACGCCTGCGAAATGATTGTTTGAGCGTTATGGCGGGAAAGAGCAATTCAACCGTTCCTAAAAAAAATCGCAATCCTGTCGGCAAGTACAAACAGGTGCGCGTAGTTTTTATCGGAGCCTCTTTTTTATTGCCCGAAGCAAAGACAAAAGTGGATGATGCGTTCGGCCTCTTCATCTTAGACGAAGTCTTTCGCCGACAATCCATCATGTCAAAGCTCAAGGGCCTGCTTAAAAAGAGTCATTGTTGCAGAAAGTGCCATGCTGATTTGATGGGACTGAAGGCGCACAGGCGAAAGTTCTCTCTCGACATTTCGTATAAAGAGCTGCCTGGGTTCAAAATTGAAATCGAGATGCCTGCAATTCCCTGCCGAAAGTGCGGGACAAGCAATGCTATTAATGAAGAGAACACAGAATTTATAATCAGCGGGGCCATTGCGAAATTGTTTGAATCGATAAGAAGTGCGCCATGAAAATACAATTTGGCCTATAATACAAGATATGGCAAAAGGATGGGAAAGCAAGGCCGTCGAAGACCAGATCAGCGCGGCTGAAGACAGAGAGGATGCTCGCGCAAAGCGAGAGAAGAGAGCATCCGACATGGAGCACCGAAAGCAGATAGAAGGGCTGCTCCAGGAACGGGCGAGAATAACCAGAGAGATGAAGGAGAGCCACAAGCGAGGCTACCTTCTGCTGCTTGAGCGCGCGCTGGCGCACGTGGAAGCAGAACTGGTCAGGCTAGAATATAAAGACCCTTCTTTATAACTGGTGTTTCGCTACTAGAGTGTCGCGCTCGATTTCGCTGCTTGAAGATCGCTCTCTTCCGGCGCAGCACTCTTCCAGTCAATCCGCGACAGGTTCCGCGATATAAGCGCGGCGGCTGCGACTGCTATTGCAATATAGACGAGGCTTGCGGCCCACTCCTTGAAAATCAGTTTGCCGATGCCGAACAGCGAAGCGTATATCAGCGCGCAGCCCAGCAACCAGTTTACGAACTGGACGGTAAGCCCTCCGCTTCGCCGATGTTTCGACAATCCGGCTACGGCTGCAACAGGTTTCCACCCCAGCCCATCCGGCTGCACCTTCAGATAGAAAGCCACCAGCTTTTCTTTCGGTTCAGGCGCTGTAAGAAATGTCACCGCAAGCCATATGATCGTCGTAGCCGCAACTGTGACCAGCATCAAATAAGCAAAGCCCTTCGGATCGTCGCTGTTCCACTTCAGACCGAGTTGCAGGATGAGCGATACGATGGTGGCTCCGAGCATGGCCGCAACCTCTGACCATGCATTGACACGCCACCAGAACCAGCGAAACAGTAAGACCGGCCCCGTTCCTGCTCCGATCACCAGCAGAAACTTCCAGGCTCCTCCTATACTTTCCAGACCGAGAGTCACTATTATCGAGACTGCCATCAATAAAACGGTGATGAACTGCGAAGCGATGACGTAATAGCGCTCGCTTTTATCGCGCACGAGAAAACGACGATAAAAATCGTTGAGCACATAGGATGCGCCCCAGTTCAGTTGCGTGCCGACCGTTGACATATACGCGGCAGCAAAGGCGGCCAGCATGAAGCCTCGCAGGTAAGAGGGGAAAACGTTCGGGTCCATCAGCGTCATGATGTAGCCCGACTCTTTGTCTTTAAGCTCAGGATAAAGGATGAGCGAAGCGAGCGCCGTCAGTATCCACGGCCACGGCCTCAACGCATAATGCGCTACGTTGAACCAGAGCGTAGCCAGCAGCCCGTGTCTTTCGTCGCGAGCCGAGAATATGCGTTGCGCCACATACCCGCCGCCTCCGGGTTCCGCCCCCGGATACCAACTCGCCCACCAGTTGACCGCAAGATAAACAAAAAGCGTGATTGCAGGCATCCAGATCGAATCCTGTTCGGGAAAGAATGAAAGCCGCGAGCCTGCATGCCCGCTTGCCTCGTCCAGAGCGGTTATCTTTGTCTTCAGCGCGTCAATTCCGCCCACTGCATTCACGGCCAGAACAGCCAGAACGATCACCATTCCCATTTTGAGCACGAATTGAAAGAGGTCTGTCACCAGCACGCCCCACAATCCTGAGATGGTTGTGTAAAAGGCTGTAAACAGCAGCAGCCCGATGACCACTATTATGGCCTGTCCTTTATCGAGGCCGAGCGTTATTTCCAGTATCTTGACCATCGCCAGATTGACCCATCCCAGAATGATGCAGTTGATCGGGATGCCAAGATAGAGCGCGCGGAACCCTCGCAGAAACGCAGCCGGTTTGCCCGCGTATCGCAGTTCCGCGAACTCGACATCTGTCATCACTCCGGCCCTTCGCCACAACCGCGCATAGAGGAATACGGTCAGCATTCCGCTCATCACGAAATTCCACCACAGCCAGTTCCCTGCTATGCCGTTATTTGCAACGAAGCCGGTCACGGCCAAAGGCGTGTCGGCTGCGAATGTGGTTGCGACCATAGACGTGCCCGCAAGCCACCACGGCACGTCTCGGCCTGAAAGAAAAAACTCTGTCGTGCTGCCGCGCGCACGGCGGGCGTAGTAAAGACCTATGCCAAGGTTGAAAAGAAAGTAAGCCGCGATTACTGCCCAGTCCAGCAGAGTTAATTTCATCATTACACCTCAACAATGTATTGACGCCCGCGCCGATGGCGTTGAAGGGTATCACACAGGGTATTGATAGTACACCCGGTTTGCGCCTCATCATTCGCTCGTTGTAGTATCACTGCTGCGCTTGTTTTAAATATCAACGCCCGGATTTTTCTGACTGAGAGAGGTTCAAGACAATGAGTGATTTGATGAACAGACCGCTATCGGAAGTAGACCCGGAAATTGCCGCAACCATCGCCGACGAAGAGCGCCGCCTGGCTTACAACCTTGAGATGATCGCTTCGGAGAACTTTGTATCCGAAGCCGTGCTCGAAGCGATGGGGTCTGTGCTTACGAACAAGTACGCCGAAGGTTATCCCGGAAAGCGGTACTACGGCGGCTGCGAGTTCGTCGATGTTGCCGAAAACATCGCGCGCGAACGAGCCAGACAGATCTTCGGCTGTGAACACGTCAACGTTCAGCCGCACTCAGGCTCGCAGGCCAACATGGGCGTATATCTGGCCGTGCTCAATTACGGCGACACCATACTGGGAATGAACCTCGCGCACGGCGGCCACCTTACGCACGGGCATCCCCTGAACTTCTCTGGCCGCAGTTACAATATCGTCCCTTACGGGGTGACCACAGACACCGAGCAGATTGATTACGACGAGCTTGAGCGGCTTGCCGTTGAACATAAGCCAAAGCTGATACTGTGCGGCGCGTCGGCTTACTCGCGCATAATCGACTTCGAGCGCATTGGCCGGATAGCGCGCGATGTGGGCGCATATTCTATGGCCGACATGGCGCACATCGCGGGGCTTGTCGCCGCGGAGCTTCATCCAAGCCCTGTTCCGCACATGGATTTCGTCACGACGACTACTCACAAAACGCTCAGAGGCCCGCGCGCAGGGATGATCATGTGCCGCGCGCAGTTTCAAAAAGAGATAGACCGCGCGGTCTTTCCGACCATTCAGGGCGGCCCGTTGATGCATGTCGTCGCCGCAAAAGCCGTTTGCTTCAAAGAGGCTCTGGAAGCCAGTTTCAAGGATTATCAGGGCCAGGTCATCAGAAACGCCAGGGCATTGGCCGAAGCACTTGCAGGCGCAGGTTTCCGCATAGTGTCGGGCGGGACAGACAACCACCTCATGCTCGTAGACGTGTTCGTGCGCGGGCTTACGGGAGCGCAGGCAGAACGTACGCTCGAACGCGCCGCGATAACGGTAAACAAAAATGCTATTCCGTTTGACACTCAGCCGCCGATGAAAGCGTCAGGCATTCGCATAGGCACGCCTGCGCTGACCACGCGCGGGATGAAAGAAGCCGAGATGCGGCAGATAGCCGAGTGGATAAGCGAAGTGGTCGCGGATCACGAAAACGAATCCGTGCAGCAGAGCGTTCGGGGCCGCGTGAAAGAACTGTGCGAGCGTTTCCCGATTTACGAGAACCGCCTCGTCCGCAGCCGCGCGCAGTCGAGTTGACATAATCTCTGCGCTTAGAGGCAGCTTGTGCGATAATTATCATTGCTATGGCGCAAACACCGGAAAAAACAGAGGTGACGATAGAAGAACAAGGGTGCGTAGTGATTCCTGCCGAACTGTGCAGAGCAATCGGAGGGGTGCCGGGCGAGACGCTGGTTGTTTATGTTGAAGATGGGAAGCTGGTGCTTGAGCAACCGAATAGCGTACTTGCCAGATTGCACGCTCGTTTCTCGCAGATTCCCGCAGAAGTGAGCTTGAGCGACGAGTTGATTCAGGAACGCGGGGCAGTAGCGCACGAGGAGAATGAGCGTGAGCCGGTCTAATGATCCTGCCTGTGTAATAGACGCTTCCGCCCTTCTCGCATTGCTCCACTTAGAAACCGGACATGAAATTGTAGAGCATCATCTCGCTCAATCAGTTATATGCGGAGTTGGCGGCTCATTTATGGCTGCAAACCAAATCTATCGGTCTCTCATTGGGTGATCGCGCGTGTCTTGCGTTGGGGCTACGGTTAGGCGTCCCTGTGATTACAGCTGATCGAATGTGGTCAACACCTGCAATAGGAGCGGCTGTCGAAGTGATTCGTTAATTGAGTTGTAAAAAATGGAAGAAGTATTCGGCCCTGACGGCCTTATAGCCCGCTATCACCCAAACTACGAGTATCGGCCCGGTCAGGTCGAGATGGCCGAAGCTGTCAACGATGCGCTCATGCACGGCGGCACGGCTTTGATCGAAGCGGGGACGGGCACGGGCAAGACGCTCGCTTATCTGATACCCGCGCTTGCCAGTGGACATCGGGTCATCGTTGCCACTGCGACAAAAAATCTTCAGGAACAGCTTCACAAAAAAGATATTCCTTTCCTGCAACAGATAATCCCGCGCAAGTTTAAAGCCGTCTGCATGAAGGGACGCTCGAATTATGTATGTCTTCACCGGCTGAAGAAGGCCGACGAGACGCCGATTCTGGAAGGGCTCGAAGAGGTGGAATATTTCGACGAGATTCGCCGATGGGCCGCCGAAAGCGAGACGGGCGACCGCGCAGAGTTGATCGAGCTTCCGGAAGACCTTTCGTTCTGGCCTCAAATTGATGCGCGAGCTGAAACCTGTCTGGGCCAGAAATGCCCGGAATACGATGCGTGCTTTATCACGCGAATGCGGCAGGAAGCACAGGAAGCCGATGTTGTCATCGTCAATCATCATCTCTTCTTTGCAGACCTCGCGCTTCGCGGCGGCGATTACGGCGCAGTGCTGCCCGACTATTCAAACATCATATTTGATGAAGCTCACGAAATTGAAGACGTGGCAGCTTCATACTTCGGCGCAAGCGTCTCTAATTACCGCATCAACGATCTGCTACAGGATGTGCAGAAGCTCGTAATCACCGAACCGGACGCGGCGATGGAGATGACCAAAGCCATTGCGAGGCTCGCGCAGCGGGCTGACACTTTCTGGCTGGCGTTTCGCGGCGATAGCTTCACGGATGCGGGTGAAACCGGCAAATGGCAACCGACATCGAGAGGCCGCGCGAGCGCGGACGGTCGCTATACGCTCAGCGAATCTTTCTTTGCCCGCGCCGACAGCGAAGGCGATATTCAAGCGACCGCTGCGGGCGAGGCATTCATCGCGCTTTCGACTGCGATTGACCGGCTGGTCGCGGCGCTCGGCGTAGTCAGAGATCCGCCGCCTGAACTCGACAACATACTTCGCCGAACCGAGAGCCTGAAGTTCGATCTTCAATTCGTTGTGACGGGCGACGAACCGGGCTTCGTCTACTGGTACGAAAAGCGCGGGCGCGGCGTCTTTCTTCACGCCACGCCGATTGATGTTTCGGGGCTGCTCGAAGAGAAGCTTTTCTCCTGCGTTCACAGTGCCGTGCTAACGTCTGCGACCATGACGGCAGGCCGCAGTTTCGATTTCATCAAAGGGCGACTGGGGATCACCAACGCGCAGGAATTGATGGTCGAATCGCATTTCGATTTCAAGAGTCAGGCGGTGCTCTACCTGCCAAAAGGTATGCCCGACCCGCGCAGCCGCGAATTTCTAGACGCATCCGTAGATCAGATTGTGCAGATACTGGAAGCGACGCGCGGGCGCGCGTTCGTGTTGTTTACCAGCGTCGCTTCGATGCGCGAGACATATGAGCGCGTGCGCGGGATGATCGATTTTCCATCCTTCATTCAAGGGCAGGGGTCGAAGATAGGATTGCTCGACCGTTTCCGCAAAACGGAAGGCGCGGTATTATTCGCCACGTCTTCTTTCTGGCAAGGCGTAGACGTTCAGGGCGAAGCACTTTCGTGCGTCATCATCTCGAAACTCCCCTTTGCTGTGCCGACTGACCCTGTCGTAGCAGCGCGGCAGAAATATATTGATGAGCAGGGCGGCAACTCGTTTTATGAATACTCGGTCCCGCAGGCGGCCATCACATTGAAGCAGGGGCTTGGCCGGTTGATTCGCTCGGCCACAGATCGCGGCGTGCTGTCGATACTCGACCCGCGAGTGAAGACGAAATCATACGGCAGGTATTTTCTTCAAAGCATTCCACAATGCCACGTTACCACGAACATCGAAGAAGCGGCGCGCGTATTCGACGAATGATAGACTCGCGTGCGAACTTAATACTTCTTTGCAAGGACGACGGGCGTGGCTTCGGCGGTTCGTATCTTCTCGAAAAAGCCGAACACCGTTGCGTAGTCACCGACCGGAATCGTCCCGCCTCGCACGACCAGCGTTCGCGTGAAAAGCAGTTGACCGTTACTGACTTTGCACGTAGTTGAATAGGTTCCAAACGGCGTGTCCATCTTTATCGTGCCGGGCAGTTCATCCACCACGAAACCCGCGGGGAGTTTAACACTCACGGTTTCCGTGTAAGCGTGCGATTCGAGCACAACGGCATGCTTGCGCGCGGTTTCAATCAGGGAAAGCGACTGGCGGCGAGCGACGATTGCAGGCTTGAAGACCAGCAATCGCGCTTCGATCAACTGCCCGTAGCGTGCGGCTGTGAAATTCACGTTCAGCGCAAACCGGCCTTCCGAGCTTTCATCGGCAGGCTCGATTTTTGAAACGCTCGCGCCGGACGCGCCGCGCGCAATCCATCGCTCGACGAATTTGGCGTAATCGGCGTGCGACAACCTGCGAAACGCCCTGCGCTCGATGACAGCCGATTGCCCTAATGATCTTTCACGAACGGTCGCCGTGATCGAGCCGTCGGCAGAAAGCACCACATCGGCTTCGCGTTCAAGGCGGTTGGCTTCGGGCGGCGTGACGGGCATTCTTAGTAGCGCGCCCGATGAGCCTGCTACGATCAAAGCCAGACTGCCCTGCTCGTGGTCGGGCAGGTCGCCCACTGGGGTGTTATCATCGGTCGAATCGAAGATCAGCAAACGGCCAAGCAGAGGATGCTTCACAATGGTTGCAGCCTGCGTTTTGTCGCTCACATTCACCGCGATGATGCAATGATTGAACTGCTGCGGCGAAGGCCACTCTTCGCGCACGAAAGTGCGGTCGCCCGCGTAGATGCTCACAAGATATGATTGAATGCCGATGGCTTTGAGCATGGCGCGCATCAGGTTCGCTTTGTCTTTGCAATCGCCATAGGACTTTCGGAATACATCAATCGCTTTGTGAGGGCGATACCCTCCGCCTCGACCTATGCCTGTTTGAATCGAAACATAGTTGATCGCCTGCACATATCGGCCTATGGCTTGAATGCGCTCAAGCTCGGTTTTGGCGCTGGCGGTCAGCTGTCGGGCTTTGCCTGCGAGGTTATCGTCAGGCGCGGCCTGTTCATCGCTCATTTCGGTCAGCCATCGCGACACATCGGCCCAGCTGCTGAATGATCGGGCGATGCCTGACTTCACGCCGGGCGGCGCAAAGTAGCTGATCGCGAGGCGGGGAGCTATGTTCGTCACGGGCGGGCTCATCGGCTCGTCTTCAATAAACGGCAGGTCGCGCATCTCCCAGGAATAGGTTGAGCCGTTTATAGATGGCTCGACCTTCGAGTGATTGAAAGTAACGGAATCCGCGCTCCAGCCTTTCGGGAGCGCGAGCGTGAATCGAGACAGCAAACAAGGCAGGTTGCCTTGAAAATGCCAGTCGAACTGCGTAAAAACCGACCGCTCTTCAGTTATGGTTTCATAGCCAAAGACGGCTCCCGGCTCGACATCCTGGCTTGCGAGTATGACTTTCTTGCGCGCCTCGTTGTAGATGTCGTTATCAACGATGGCCATGTCGAGGGCTTCATTTCTGGTGTATTTTTTTACTTCGCCCGAAAGTTGAACCACCCACGCTCGTATCTCGCGCACCTTGCCTGTGTCTGTGTTGTAGATCTCTCTGGCTATGGCTTCATCGCGCCCTTCGAGTGTGAGGATTTTCACCGCGTAATGCTTTGTCGTCACAATCCGGCCATCGTCATCAACATCGACATTCAATTCGTCAAAGAGAACGACGGCAGGCACATCTTTCCCGTAGACCTGCGTGGTTGCCGCAGCATTGCTGCGCAGCCATTCGGGCAGATCATCACCTGCCTGCGCAGCAATGCCCGTCAGAGCAACAGCAAGAGACAGGAAAAAAATTCTGAACAGGCGGCGCTTCATTCGCATAAACGGATAATGGAGAGATTTTCAGGCGGAAGGCGACTCCCCGCAGAGGCGCGGAGCACGCGGAGGGGCGCAGAGAAAAACTCTGCGAAATCTCAGCGTTCTCCGCGCCTCTGCGGGGAACTATCTCCATCCTTTAGAGGCTCTGAGTTGCCTCGCCAGTCTCCTATTTCTCGAAGACTTTATCTACCGGAACGACTTCGACCGCTTTTGGGTTGAAGTTCAGCTTGTAGTTTTCGATCACTTTGTCTTCGTCGAGAATCGCTTTCTCCGGCGCTGACGTATAGCTTATGGGCGAAGGCGCGTTGGCCAGCGCGGCTTTCCTGAATCCTTCGGCGTCTTTCGTCACGACGACGATCTCTACGTTGTCGGCCTGAAGATATTTCTTCACCACACGATTCACATCCTCAAGCGTGAGCTTCGCAAGCTGATCGCGCACATAGCCTGTAAAATTCGGGATCCCGTAATAGCTGCTGTCGAGCGCATAGCCCAGTTGCGAGCCTTGATCTTTGGTCAGTACGTTGACGAACTTCGTCAGGAATTGCCGCGTCGCCTCGAAATCTTCTTTCGACATTCCATTGCGCGCCAGCTTGTTCAATTCGTACAGCCCGGCCCTTAAAGCGAACAATCCATTTTTAGGCTCGACGGGGCGAATCCACACCTGAAAGATCTGCTGCTGGCGGCCAAGATTCGGATCGGGCTGAAATTGAAACATCCCGCGCGGGAAGTATTCAATATAAGCGTAGTCGCCGTAATTCAACCCGCGAATCTGCCGCAGCCTGTGATAGAGATAGCTGTTGCTTGAACGATGCTGTCCAAAGTAGGACTGCATCACAAGCAGCGCAGGCCAATCCGGATCGCCGCGCCTGACGGGCAAAGGGAAGCCGAAAGAGATGGCCGTGCCCGGCGTGTCTTTTTCGATAATCGACATCTCAAGCCCGTTGATCTTTTCAGGCTGAGGAAGCGCGAGCTTTGCCCCCTTGCCTGCCGGAAGCTTTGCGGCGAAGTCTGCTTCGACCTTCGACTGAAACTCTTTCGAGAAGCCGCCTGCAAGGCCGAGGACGAAATTCGCCTGTGTGTAGTTTTCCTGATAGAACTTCTTCACATCGTCGAGCGTCAGTTTTTGAAGCGACTCGATTGTCCCCACGTTGTTATGGCCGTACGGGTGGCCTTTGTAAATGGAGTTATAGAGCGCCTCTTTGCCCAACTCTTCATCGTTGTTGCCGCGAAGGCTGACTTTCAGATAGTTGATCGTATCTTCGCGCGTACGCGTAAAGTCGTCTTCGCGCCAGCCGGGATTCAGTATCATCTCTGAAATGAGTTGATAGTATTTGGGCAGTGTGTCTAGGTGAGACGTGCCTATAAAGACGGTCATCTCTTTATCGACCTGCGAACCGAATCCCGTTGCCATCGGGTACATCGCGTTAACTATCTGCTCGTAAGTCATCGTGCGGCTGCCGCCGCCTGAGATCAGGCTCGCGGTCAGGTTGGCGACTCCTTCTTTGCCTTTAGGGTCTGACGCTGCGCCGACGTTGAACAACAGACGGAAACTTATTAACGG
Source organism: Blastocatellia bacterium (assembly GCA_963804815.1). Taxonomy (GTDB): domain Bacteria; phylum Acidobacteriota; class Blastocatellia; order UBA7656; family UBA7656; genus DATEKX01. The sequence goes on from CAWDRU010000002.1 coordinate 3,291,843, forward strand.
CGAAGAGCTTGGTAGTACCACTGTTGCCATCTTATATGGAGCCTTTCCGGCTTGCGCAATCGGCGCAATGACTGACAGGACTAAAATAAATGCGATCAGGTAGGGGCTATTGCTTCTGCGCTGCATTTGCTGGTTTCTCCTTGTGCGACAGAGTGACGATGGTGCGGTGTTTTTCGACGAAGTATTTTCTGGCCATCGCCTGAATGTCTTCGGGCGTGATCGAAGCATATGTATCGAACACTTTATTGAGCGATTCCGGCGTTCGACGCAAAGCCACAAAGGGGGCGACGCTTTCGGCAATCGCCTGCGAATTATCGAGGCCCAGCGCGAAACTGTATTTCAGATTCGACTTCACCGCGTCGAGCTTCTCTTTCGACACCAGCCCGGTCTTGAATGAATCGAAGGTCTTCAGGATTTCGCCCCTCACGTAATCCACGTCCTTCGGGTCTTTGACGCGGACCAGAACCGTTATCAGGTAAGGGTCGCTATGATCTTCGGAGTCGGCTCCGAGCGCATCGACCTTCTGCTCCTTGATTACGAGTCGCTGGTAGAGATCGGAATTCTGCGAAAAGCCCAGACTGCCTATCAGGTCGAGTGCGGGCTTGTCCTTTTGATCTTCCGAGAAGGCCGGAACTTTGTAAGCTATTGCAAGCCAGGGCAGTGTCTGCTGCGGCCAGTCAACCTCTGCCGTGCGCTCTTCGGTTTGCTCAGGCTCTTTTGGAATCTGCGGCACATAGCTTCCGCGTTTCCAGTCGGCCCAGTATTTCTTTACGAGCGACATCACGTTGTCTTGTTTCACATCGCCCACAACGACGATGGTCGTGTATTCAGGGCGATAATATCGGTTGAAGAATTCGATGCTGTAATCGTACTGGTTCGGCATGTTCTCGACATCGCGCAGGTATCCCATAGTCGTGTGCTGATAGGTGTGCGACTCGAATGCCTTGTCGCGCAGTTTTTCATACAGCGCGCGCACGGGGCTTGAGGCGTTCTTGTTGTATTCGCCGAGCACCGCGCGGGTTTCGGTCTTGAATAACTCGATAGGCACTTTGAGATTCTGGAAGCGGTCTGCTTCCAACATCATGATCTGGTCGAGGTCTTCTTTGGAAAAGACCGCGTGATAAACGGTGCGGTCGTCCCACGTCGAGGCGTTTGATTCCGCGCCTGCGTTCTTGAGCGCCTCGTTGTACTTGTCTGCGGAGACCTTTTCAGTCCCGCGAAACATGAGGTGCTCGAAGAGGTGAGCGAAGCCCGATTTGCCCGGCTCGATCTCGTTGCGCGAGCCTGTGTTGACGACAATGTACAATGCAACGATGTTCGGGTAATCGGTTGGAATAGTGATTACTCTCAAACCGTTCGGCAGATCGTCGCTCGAATATTTGTACGGGAAAATCTTGTTCTGGCCTGATGCTGTTAATGGCATAAGCAATCCTAAAACAAGCAAAACTGCTGCTAAAATTTTCATTACTGATCCTCTCTTCCGTTGATAATAGAATTATCGTTCGACGTGGATACAGCGCGCAAGGGCGTAAGGCAATGGTAGCATTATGAAATTTTTATTACCTGTTGTCCAGAGGCGCGGAATCAGGTGCGCCTGACTGCACAAGAGTGAAATCGGGATTATTCCCGCGCCGCCACACAAATCCGTCCAGAACGTAATGAATAATCTGAGGCAGAGCCAATAGCGGCACTAACACTATCTTCAATGATGCAAGGTCCCACGAGTTGCCGAAGAGCCAGCTTCTGTCCTGCCACACGCCGCGATCCCAGAGCATCTCTTCGACATAAGCCAGCGCCCACAAACTGACAAGAAACAATGCAGGCCCGCGCGCAAACAATCGAAAGACGCCGCGACCTTCGGTCTGCTCGAATCGCTTTCGGCTGTACCAATAGATCAAAGCCAGATACGGCACGCCATGAATAACGACGTTCGTCACCGTGAAGGCATAGTCTGAATTGAACGCCACGATGCCGACGTACCAGCAGACAACCGTTGTCACTACAACTATATCTTTTCCCGGATTCCCTTCTCTTTTAATCAACCAGCCGTGCAAAGATTTCAACACATAAACAGAGATCAGTGCCCAGTAGAGGGGCGCTGCGACGGTAGCAATCACGGAGGGGATCCGGTTGAAGTCGTTCGTTAAAAACCACCAGAAGCGACGAGGCAGGTGCGCGTGCCAGTAGATGAGCGGGTAGAGCGTCGCCGCATAAATCGTCGCAGCGTCTATCCATTTACCGAACGTATCGCGTTCGCCCGCGCGCGCGCGATACAAAGCGACCCAACCATATTGCTGGCGTATGAAATGAAAGACTGCCAGATAAGCGAGCACGCGCCAGAACATAAGCTCGCCTTCGGAATAGAGCGCAATGCCGACGGCAAAGCCTATCAAAGGCACAAGCGAATACAGCCACGGCCTGCGTTTCAACTCATCCGTGTCGAGATAGACTCGAAAGCCCGTTGCGTATACGTGCGCCACGTCGATCAGCAACACAGCGGGAACCCAAGCCCAGTCGGGCGTGTCGCCGTAAAGCACTCCGGCCCGCGCGCCTATCCACAATGCAGCGAGCGACACAATCGCGCTTCCAAGAAAGACCGTCAGATCCGTGCGCGCAGAAAACAGCCACGGGCCAGATGAGGGACGAGGGATGAAGGATGAAGGATGAAGCTCGGAAGAATTTATTATTTTCATCCTTCATCCCTCATCCTTCATCCTCAGCACTTCGCGCGCGGCGCGGATGCCGTGATAAAAAGCTTCTTCAAACAGGGCGACACCGCTCAGGTCCGTATGCGCGAAGTGAATGCCGCGATACTCGGTTGCAGCATTGCGACGAGCTTCGCTCCAGACAAAACCGGGGCGCGGTCTTATCATCGCGTGGCCCCACTTCATCACGTCGAGCCTTTCGACAAGCGAGCGTATATCCGGATGCGGGCGGCTCAAATCCGTCAGCACAACGTCTGCGCACGACTGCCAGTCCATCCCAAGCAGTTTCGATCTGGCGTCTCGCGGGTCAGCATCGCACATCGGGTAATAATAGGTGAAGACCGTCGGGCCGCGATCAAGCCCGCGTTGATGAGTCGCAACGACATATCCGAGCGAGCGGCTGTCATAAAGCACGTTGTCCCACGCGAGCGGAAAGCCGCGCACTGCGGGCCTCTCTTTCAAAAACAGATTCGCAACCATCCACACGCCATATTGAAACTCTGCGATGTGCGGCGGCGGGTTCTCTCGAAAAGGGCGAATCAGATAGCGAGACAAAAAATGCGGCGCTGCGAATATCACTCGATCAGCATGAAAGCCTGTGGCCGATTGCGATTCGTTATCTATTGCGACCACATCGACGCCGCTTCTGCCGTTTGAATCAACAGGAATTATTTCAGCGGCGGCAAGTCCCAGCCGGATTTTCGACTGCGCTTTTTTGTAGAGATGAGAGACGAGCCGCCCGTTGCCTTCGGGCCACGTGATCAGCGGGGCCGCGTCTTCGCCCGGTTTACCGACGCGCGAGGCGAAATAAAACAGCCCTGCCCACGCGCTCGTTTGATCAACCGTCAGCCCGTAATCGTCTCGGCAACCATAATCGATCAGCCAGCGCAGTCGCGGCGAATTCCACCCGCGAGCCGCAAGCCATTCGCTCATCGAGATTTTATCGAGCGCCGTTACCTCCGCATCGTCCGAGCCTGTGGCAACAGGAATCGCAAACGCGCGGCGCGCCCGCCCGTCTCTCCACGCCACCCATCGGTTTACTTCGGCGTTGAAAGCGTCCAGTTGCGCGAGGTCTTCACCCGATGCTCCTGCGCGCAGATAAAGTCCTTCATACCATCGGCCTTGATAATAGACTCTCTCTTCGGGATCGCGGCAAAGGTATTGCTCGCGCACAATCGGCGCGCCAAGGGCGTCGCGCCCTTCGAGCACATCCATTTCATCAAGAAGCGAAACGAGCGCCGAGTTCTCTTTCATCGGAGCAGGCAGGTAGTGCGCGCCCCATGGGTAAGCGATAACGGGCGATGTTCCACTGCGCGCAGTGCCGCCGGGCGCGCGTTCAAGCTCTAATAAAACGAAATCATCGAAGCCTGCTTTCAAAAGCGACCATGCGGCTGACAGTCCCGCGACCCCGCCGCCGACTATTACTACGCCTCGGCGCTCCCAGCGATCTTCAGACGGAGTGACATGGATTTTGTCTCGAAGGCGATGGCCTATGGAATCTGATGCGCCGACGATTTCGCCATCGGGAAAACGCGGCGTTTCGCGCGAGCGACAGGCGGCCATCGCCACGGGCAAGCCTAAAAACGAGGCGAGCACTTCGCGACGTGTGAAGTTGTGACCGCTTGATAAAGGGCGTGAATTACTGGATTGAACCCGCGAGCGCATCGTAACGAATGATGAATTAAACGCGCCGCTTTAGCAACACAGTCCAGCGAATCCGGAAAGCCGCAGACTCGCCGGACTTTCAAGACATTGCTTTTATCTCTCTAACGGCCTGCGCAGAATCGAGACGACCTCTTTGCCGCCTATGAGCGTGTCGCCTACGGTGACGCCGACGAAAACGAATCCATCGCTTCCCGCTTCGTTCAACTCTTTCTGCATGGTCGAAGTCTTCTTCGTCGCCAGCAGCTTATATTCCCACTTCATCGTTCTGGCTTCCGCGTCGCGTTCCAAAATGACGACGACCTCTTTGCCGCCGAACGTAGACGAATACACAGACTGACCTTTGAACTCGAAACCCGCATTGCCTGCCTCCTGCAACTCCCTTTGCATCGTGGAAGTTTTGCTGGTGGCCAGAAGTTTATAATCGTAGCGTTTTTTACTGTCCGCAGAATCTTTCGACATGATGACGACGACCTCTGAGCCGCCGAAAGAGGTCTCGCCGCCCATCGTGCCTTCATAATGGTAACCTGCTGCTGCGGCTTCGTTCATCTCCTTTTGCATGGTAGATGTTTTATTAGTCGCAAGCAGTCGAAACTCGCGGCGCGGGCTTTGCGCAGGTACGACGCCGCTTTCTGTCGCGATGCTCAGGCTTACGGCTACCTGATTTCGATTCCCGCTATCAACTGGTTTATCTTTCGGTGAGCTTGACTGCCCAAACGTTATGGATGAGAGGCAAAGCGTCCAGACGCAAATTCGCATTAACATGATGTCCTCCTGATCTCTGATTTGTCAGCAGTGAATAATCAACAACTGGAGCAAGTTGTAATCTCGCTGTGCAAATCCCCAAGTGCTTTCACCTCTCGCAGCTTAGAGTGTTGATTCCTGCCGTTGTTGCGGAGTTGCCCTCTTGAATATTGTATGTGTAGATCACTCGTATCGCTTCCACTCCGATTCGTAGTAACGGACGAGGATTTGATTATCCAACCGATTGACCTCGACCGGCACAGGCTCAAGGTCAGCCGGTAAAACGAACATCGAAGCCATCGATCTGTCATTCAGATGGCGCAACCCCGCAGGCGCAACCTCAGGCGGCTCGAACGCCGCGATGCGAGCGAGCGCAAATCCCCACACGCCGCTGAACGATGGCACAGTCGTATGATAGGCCCTTACGGAAAAACCCGCCGCCTCGATAGTCTTCAATATGCACCAGTAGGACGAGCGCGCATAAAGCGGCGATGTGCATTGCACGCCAATCGCAGCGTTTTCGGATAGGCGCGATTTGAGCAGGCGATAAAAGCGCGTCGTGTAGAGTTTGCCGAGCGCAAAGGTGTTCGGGTCCGGGAAATCAATTATCGCGGCGTCAAACTTCTCATCCTCATCTTCGAGCCATATCATCGCGTCGCTGTTGATGACGTGAACGCGCGGGTCAGCGAAAGAATGCCTGTTCAGTTCAGCAAGCGGCGGGAAGGCCTGCGAAAGCTCTGTCATCGCAGGATCAAGATCAACGAGCGTAACCGATTCGACACACGGGTAACGCAATACCTCGCGCATCGCCAGACCGTCGCCGCCGCCGAGCACAATAACGCGGCGCGGATTGTTTGCCAGCATCATCGCAGGGTGCACCAGCGCTTCGTGATAGCGGTATTCGTCCGCCGAAGAGAATTGAAGATGGTTGTTCAGGAAAAGCTGAAAGCCGGTCTTGCCTCGCGTGACTACGATTCTTTGATAAGGCGTAGTGCGCGAGTAGACGATGTCGTCGGCATAAAGCTCATCTTCTTCGAGCGACGTAAGCGCGCCTGCTTTGATGATCCCGATCACCAGCAGCGCGATGACTATGCTCGCCCGCCCGCGTAACCCCGTGACACTGCCTTTTATCAGGGGCCGCATGAACCACGTCGCCCATAATCCCACGCCCGCATTCATAAGCCCGAATATCAGAGAGGTTCGCACCAGCCCTATCTTCGGTACAAAGAAGATCGGAAACAATATTGAAGCTACGAGCGCACCGACATAATCGAACGTCAGCACACGCGACACCAGGTCTTTGAAATCGAGAGCGTCTTTCAGTATCCGCATCAACAAGGGCAGCTCAAGCCCTACGAGAACGCCTATCAGAAAGACGACCCCGTATAGTATGACGTGAAAATAACTGAGCCGCGCAAAGCTCAAAAACAGAAGCGGAGCCGACGCGCCGCCCAGCAGCGCGACTGCGAGTTCGACTTCGATGAATTTTCTGGCAAGCCCCGTTTCGATGAAGCCCGAAAGCCATGCTCCGACGCCAAGCGCGAAAAGATATATGCCGATGATGATCGAAAACTGGGTAACATCGTCGCCGAGAACGTAGCTGGCAAGAGTCCCTGCAAGCAATTCGTAGACAAGCCCGCACGTGGCGATGATCAGGACGTTGAGAAACAGTATTGGAGTTCTAATCATCTCTTATTGGTAAATCATAGTGCGATTTTTGTCTTAGAGCGAGTTTTGAAAGACAGGCACTGATAATCGGCGACTTCTTTCATTCCGTGCAATCCGCATTATGCTCAGGCCCGCACTGAAGAAGCTGCGGGGCTAGTTCCTGCGTGCCCTCTCTGGCGCTCGTCCAGACAGGCGTATTGCCGTAAAGCTCTTTCGTCCAGCCCAGTCGCTTCTTGTTTCGCCACGTCCCCTCGACCGCCGCAAGCTCGCCGTGCCCTAACAGATGATAAGCCTCGTGCAGTAGAACAACTGCGCGCTCTACGTCATCTTTGGTCTGATCGAAGAATGGCGGATAGAGGGTCACCACCTCGAATGGGAAATTGGTGGAAGCGAATGCGTTATCGTGCCCGGCTTTTTGATTCAACCAGTTGTCCGTCGCTCGATAACGTACCAGATGGCGCAGAACGAACACCTCATCATTAAAACCCCGGCTCTCTAAAAGACTGATCGCGCTGTCTACGATCTTCTTTTGATCGAAGACTACAGGCTCGGAAGTCGCGATCAAAGACGCGTACCAGAGAAATATCACGAATCCCGCGAGGGCAAAGATTCTTAAAAGACTTTTTATGATCTTCTTTTTAGTTTCAGGCTTCTCTTCACCGGTTTCGTCTGTGGCCTGTGCGACCGCCGGATACTGATTGAAGAGAGGCGTACTGCAACGGCGGCATTCTTCCGCGCCGCCAAAATTCATCAGACCGCACTGCCCGCACTTCACTCCGCTCATATCCCAATGCCCTTTCCAGACGATCTAAAAAAGAGAAGCAGATTGGGGGCCGACCAGATTGGGGGCCGACAGGCGATAGTTACGGCTTAACCATGAACGGCTGCGGAAACTATAAGCGCAATGCCGATAATCACCGAAGCAATGACTATTCCCAGAGCGACGTTCTGATCTTCTTCAAGCTCTTTGCGAACCGAAAACGGCGCGGCCTTGACGATGATCCAGAACGCCAGCGCAAACAGCAGTATTCCGATGATTGAAAAAACCAGCGTCGTGATGACTAATCTTGCGAATGGGTCTGTTGGCATTATTTCCCTCCGTGATAGCCTGAAACGTGAAACAGGCGGTATCCGCCCGGCGACTGGCGCGCGTCGGCTGGTATCTTTTCCCTCTCAGGGTCGCCAAACTCTTTCCCCGTGAAGGCCACCCAGCCATAGAGCGCGATGATAAGGATTCCTATAGCAAGATAGATTTTGCTTAACATTGTTCTTCTCCACTTTTCATTCCGAACTGAACGGGCTGTAATCGCTGTCTTCCCACCTGCGCCTCTCGAAGCTGAAATGATAGAAGATCATTATCAAAGGGAAGATCGATATCAACACCAGCGCCAGCAACAGGTGCATCTCATTGGGCGCGCCCTGCTCTACTCTCACATTCAACACGGCAGGCTGCTGGAACTTCTCCCATCGCACATCAAGCCCAAGAATATAATTGCCTTCGGGCACAGCCGAAATGCGCACGCCCGGCGACTGGTTCCCCTCGCTCCAGGATTCGCCGTCTTCCACGCCGTGATAATACTCGACCGGGATCGAAAATCCCTGCCCCTCGTCGGTCGCCTGATTGATGAGATCGCCTTCGACTTCAAGCCACGAGTTATCGACGTTTGCCGTGGCGGTGATCTTTATGTTCTGCCGCGCCTTCAGCTCGAACGGATCGCTGAAGCGCACCTGCGAATCTTCGAGGCTTTTCAAAGGCTCCAGTTGATAAGTCTGCTCGAACACTTTTCGATTCGATCTTGTGCTCATCACAAAAGCCCCGAACAGAAACGTCACAATCAGCATCAGTATCCAGTATTTGTAGATGCTCTTATACGGATAAGGCTGATTGGGCGCTATCTTCGATGTGCGCGGCAGCCCCGATATGCCGAAAGCCTTTTCGACTTCGCTGCGTTTCAGAAAAGTTCCGAGCGACCAGTTGATCTCACCCGTGCTTAGGGTCTTCCCCTTCTTCGCGTCTTTCTGAGTGATGACGCTCTCTTCTTTCGATAACATCTGCGGCGGAGAGATGAAATCAGACGCCCGCGCAAGCTCGCCCGTAGAGACTTTCCAGTAGAATTCGCCGAGCACATGATCGACGCGCGCCGTGGCGTTTTGATAGAGCTTGAATCGTTTGCCGCCGTAGCGCGCGCCGCGCCCTGTGCCTCCTTCGAGCGCAACAGCGCCGGGCGGCACGGCTTCGACGAAGTTCCAGTTATCATCGCTGCGCACGAGCCAGCGGAAACCGACCTGCGGATTGTAGAGCAGGTACTCTTCCCAGGAGTAACGCACGCCCGCGAATTCGACGCTTCGCTGCATGAAGCCGATCACTGTGAGCCGCGCGCCGGAGAATTCTCCGACGGAACCGAGCGGAATTACGGGCTTCACTTTTGGAGGAGTGAGCGCCTGCAAAAACTTGAGCCGCCCCTGATTCGCATCCAGCAGCGAGCCGCAGTTCGGACACGCCACACGCATGGTCTGATCGGGCGCGCGAAGATCGAGAGGCCCGCCGCACTGCGGGCACGAAAGCTGAATCGCAGCGACGCGACGCGCTTCTCTTTCAGGCGCTCTGACATCCGCCGGAAATCCGAGTTCTGCAAGCTGCACCTCGCGCCCCACAAATATGAGCGGCGGGAACTGACCGTAATCGAGCGTTGCGAATTCGCCCTGCGGGCCTGAAAGGTCTGCGTATGCGTACTCTTCACCGGGCACAAATTTATATGGAATTTCACCTCGCGCGCCGAGCGCACGCGCAACGCCTTTTTCAGCAACGACGAACGGAACGCTTGAAGGCATGGCGGCGACAGGTTCGCCGAGTTCCAGCATATCGAAAGGCTCGATCAGGCTCTGCTCAGACATCTGCTTTTGAAATGTCAGATAGAATCGCCCCTGCGCTTCTGCCAGCCATCCCCAGCGCCCGTCCTGAAACGCCGCGTACCACTCGTCCCAGATTCCGCCCGCAGAGTGACCGAGTTGCGCGCGTCCGGTCAACTCGAACGGAACGCCTCGATAAGCTCCTTTCAGCCCGACATCGAGCGGCGAGCCTGTTTCGACAAGTTCAGCGACCTTGCCGAGGTCTTCCAGCTTGCGGTCGCCGCGCGCGACGGCAGAGTTGCAGGACTCGCACACGACGACGATTGCCGAGCCGGTCTTGAACATGATCGGCGCGCCGCACGCCGGACAGGATGCTTGAATCTGGCTCACCGTCTAAGAACCCCTTGCGCAGAGATTGCGCGGTCTTCTGCCTCAGCTTCAATCGAAACATCGTCGTGATCGACGCTTGCGCCGCGAGTTACAACACGCACGGAAACGATTGAGGCAGAGAGCGCATCGCTCAATTTTTTTTCCCAGTCCCAGCGAGGTCGGTTGCGACAACAGTAAAGATTGAATGTCGCCACGCCCAGCTCAGGATAGGTGTGGCAGGCAAGATGCGATTCCGTAAGCAGAAACATTCCGGTCACGCCGCCGGGATGCGGGAACTTGTGCCACAGGCCGCTGCCGACGACGCGCAGTTCGAGGTCGTCTATGATCTGTTCGCAGATCAGGCGAATCGCGTCAAGGTCTCGAAGCTGTTCTGCCGAGCAGTCCTTTGCGTCAACGAGGTATTCAGTTCCTGCGTTCAAATTAGTTGCCGAAGAAGTCATTATATTATTGCCAGTCGCAAATCATTGATGAAGCGCGCCAGCCGAGACGCGCGAAAGTTTTCATTTCTGACGAGGTTTTCATTTCTGACAAACGGCGCATTCTTTTGACACGACGGAGCATCTGTTTTAATTTGAATTTATTAAGAGCGTAACGGGGTGACGAGAGCATACCACGGGGAAGGTAAAAGGAAAAAGGTAAATGGAAAATCTAAGTGCGATGATTGGCGGCAGATAGTTTCTTTCATCAAATTCACTTTTACCTTATCCTGTGCGACGGGTAGCCGACGTGTATGTGCGCGCCCGTGGCTGAACCGGGCACGGCCTGTCGGAATGCTATGAAGGGAATTCCCGCGCTGCGCAGGTAAGACATCAATGCCTGTCCTTCCGCGCTGTCGGGATGGACTGCCACATCCATCGAATTGCTGTGATCGAATCCCAGATGATTGTGCGTAGCCGTCTGGCCGAACGCGCTCACGGGCAGTGCGCGACGAAATTGCGATACGAAAAAGCTCTGCACTTTCGCCGCATCCGAAAGCACCCAGTGTGCAGGGCCGTTGTAGCGAATCATCGCGGATGTCGCCTGATAACCACCCATTCTTAACGCAGGCATTCGGGAAATCCGATCAAGCGCCTTTGCCTCTGCAAGCACATTATCAATCTGCGTCTCCTGCGAGGCTATATCTTTGCGCTTAAATTCGAGCTTCGATTTCGCAGTGGCAAGCGCTTCCTCTTTCCCCTTCACATCCCGCTCCGACACGATGCCGAGCGGCAGCAACTGCCTGACCTTTTCCAGTTCTTCCGTTGCCCGCTTCATATCATCTTCGAGAAAGGGCAACTCTTTTTCCAGACTGGCTTTGAGTTCTTTGGTGGCGTTAACCAGGTCTGTCTTGGAGGCTTTCAGGGCTTTGATAGCCTGAGCTTCGGATTTGACCGGTGGACTTTTCTTTTTCTGCGCGTCCGCGTCCGCGCTCACAAGCAATAGAGCGAGGCTGAGAAAAGTGATATTCAAACGAATGGCGAGACCGGAAGGCGCAGAGAAAATCGCTTTAGCTCTGCGCCTTCGTGTCTCTATGTTTTCGGAATTCAGCATAAACTTCTCACCATCAATTAAACTGCATGATTATCTTACACCCGAATGGCCGTTTGATGTCAGTGACAGAGCTAACTGCCTTTCACCGCGATGCATTCGATTTCGATTCCCATGCCGCCGAGCAGTTGTGTGCCTACGGTTGCGCGCACGGGGTAAGGGTCTGTGAAATAGCGTTTGTAGACCTCGTTCATCTTCGCAAAGTTGTTGAGGTCTGCCAGAAAGACATTGACCTTGACAACATCAGCCATCGTCGCGCCAGCCGCTTCGACAACGGCTTTGATGTTTTCAAGCGTGAGCGCCGCCTGTTCTTCAAAAGCCTCCGGCATCTTTCCCGTGCGCGCGTCAAACGGCCCCTGACCCGCGACGTAGATAGTATTGCCTGCGACTATTGCCTGGCTGTACGGCCCGGCTGGTTTCGGAGCTTTTTCGGCAGTCACTTTTTGCTTGCTGGATTTCACTTTCGGCTTCGCCTGTGCCGCGCGCGCAGTCTTTGTGTGTGATGCTGCGACCGTAGCAGTTGCTGCCGTGGCCGTTGTGCCCTTGATAAATTTTCTTCTCGTCATGTTCTCCTCCTGTGTTTGATACGAAGATCTAGTTGAATCGGTTAGACAAATCGTCGTAGACCATATCTTCTATGACTCTCGCCGCCACTTCAAAACTGTTTTGCATGTAGGCTTCGTCAAGTGACCTATGGCGCAAAAAACCGGCCAGCCAACTGCGGGCGTACATAATTCTGAATCGCCACGTGCCGTGCAGTTTATACTGAGCGCAGTGAGCAAGCTCGTGCGCGATCAGTACAATGCCCATCAGAGATTCCGGTCTGAATTTGCCGCGCGCGAAATATATGCGATTGCGGTTTGTGTACGCATATACTTTCATCGGCACATACCACGGTATGCCCACCTTTATCCGAATCTCATCGAGATCAAGTTCAGGAAAATAATGGGCAAGCATACTTTTCACATTCTGTGGCAGTCGCATATCTTCGTTATTGCCTCGCGTCTGGTCTTGCTTTTAAATCGGCGCAGTACCGGGCCGGGTAATTCGGCTGTGCATAATGAAAACAACCAACTCGCTCGCGCTCGCCGTATGGTACCGGCCTGCCGCAGCAAATATTACGATCATTCTGCTCATTTTTCGATTCAAAAGATTGCTCTCTATTTTCAATAATTTGCTTGACAGCAATAGAAATAAAGCGATAATGGCTCCAAGCCACTTTAGGTTGTTTTATTTGGGACTTATGTAACAAATTCATCGGGGTGTTTGTATGATTGCAGCGAGCCGGAAGTAACAGGTCGTCAGTTTGTCCAGAGAGAAGTTCAAACAGTTTCCAAGCGACACTCGCCGCCAGAAATAAACAGAAGATAAATCGCTCCGATCTCTGAGTACCATTATCGCCGAACCCGACAAGGGGGGACAAGGTGTAGGAGGCCCACAGTGTACGAGTATAAGGACAAGGTTTTACGATGCATTGACTGCGATGAAGAGTTCATCTTCACTGCCGGAGAGCAACTTTTCTTTGCCGACAAGGGGTTGAAAAACGATCCGAAACGGTGCAAGCCATGCAAGCTGAAAAAGAATGAACGCATAGCCGCTAACATGCAGGCTTTCGGGCAGCCCTTTCCGCGCGAGCGAGTCGAAGTCTCTGTCAAGTGCGCGCTGTGTGGGGTTGAAACCACTGTGCCATTCAGGCCGACACAGGGACGCCCGGTTTATTGCCGTGATTGTTTTTTGAGGATGCGCGCTTCATCTGCGCATGCTCATGCGCCTCTTGCCTAGCCAGCCAAAATATTTCAGTTCCTTAACGGCCCATTCAGATTTCCTGCCGCCCGTTGACTGAATGTGTATCCCGACATCCGACAAATGGATGTCGCGCGAGCGGTTTCAGCCGGGCAAGGAGCTGAGGTAGTCGCGCACTTTTTTCATGTCATCCCATGCTTCGCGCTTCTTTTCCGGTGATCGCAGCAGGTAAGCAGGATGAAACGTCGGCATTACTTTTATGCCGTTCCAGTCGCGCCAGTTGCCGCGCGCGCGCGTGATGGTATCTTTCGTCCTGAGCAGACATTGAAAAGCGGGCGAGCCGAGCGCGACTATCACTTCGGGCTGGATGAATGCAAGCTGGCGAAACAAAAACTGTTCGCAGGTCGCCACCTCGTCGCGTTCGGGCGTCCGGTTGCCCGGCGGGCGGCATTTGACGACGTTGGCGATGTATACGTCGTCGCGCTTGAGGCCGATGGCCGCAATTATCTTGTCCAGTAGCTGGCCCGCGCGCCCGACGAACGGGCGGCCAGTCGCGTCTTCGTCCGCGCCCGGCCCTTCGCCGATGAACACAAGCTTCGCTTTCGGATTGCCTTCGCCGTAAACTATCTTCGTGCGCTGTTGGTGCAGCTTGCAGCGAGTGCATTCACCAATGTCTTCACGTATGGCTTCAAGCGAAACGTCCTGCGAATGAAGGAGCGGAAGCGCGATGGGCTTTGCGCCTTCCTCAGCAGCGATGTCGCCAAACAGACCGGCCTGCTGAACCTGCTCTTTTTGCTTTGGCATAATCTTTTCGTCAAATGTCTGAACTTGCGCTCGCTGGACACGCGGCTTGTGCGCCACAGCCTCGGAAGCGGCTCCGGGAGCCAGTTCCGGGGAATGCGCCGCGCCGCCTATGTCTGTAACACCGATTTCGCGATAGAACCTCAACTGCTCTTCGAGCTGGCGAGCGATGTTCGATATTTCTTCGATGATCTCTTTCGGCATCCGAACTTGATTTTCCAATGTCATCAGCCATTAGTCAATCATCTCGTGCCATCAAATAGAAGGGCAACATCTGTGCTATAGCTTACCTGCCAGATGTCGAAGGAAATTTGATCCGTAAAATGCTCCATTATGCTTTTACCTTCATCATTTTTATGATAGCGTGAATAACATACATAGCTCTTCCAAAAGAGTGCTTTTAGAGGAGGTGCCTTATGCGCCTGAATTCACTTGCGCCGCGACTGTTTGCAGCTGTCCAATCTGTCCTGTTCCTGTCTGTTTTTTCGTTTGCTCAAGCGGGTCAGGGCGGCGCGGCACCTTCGATTCAATTCTTCATGCCCAACGGCTCGATGCCTGAACGCGAGATCAGGTTCACACTGATGAGCGACAACGGGCGCATAGAGGTTTATTTCACCGATTCAAGAGGGCGCTTCATAATGTCGCGCACGCTCGGGCTAAAGACAGATGCCGAATATCGGTTGATCGTGCAGGGCGACGGTACGACATTCGATACCACCACGACTACATTCCGGGAGTTCGGCGTTTATCAGGTGCAGGTGTTTTTGAAGCCTTTCCGCTCTCCGGCAGTCAAACCAGCGGGCGTAGTCGATCTTGCAGAATTCGATTCGCTTGCGCCCGAAGAAGCGCGCCAGGCTTACACGGAAGCAATGCGATTGTATAAAGAGGGGCAGCGCGAGCAGGCCGTGCAGGGGCTTGAACGCGCGATCAGTATTTACCCGCAGTATTTTCGCGCTCTGAACGACCTCGGCGTTATCTACATGAAGATGGGCAAGCTTGATCTGGCCGCTCAAATGTTCGACCGGGCCACCAGGATCGCCCCGCGAGTTTACTATCCCAGATTGAACCTCGCTAAAATCCATACGCGGCAGGGGAGATACAAAGAAGCCGTTCGACTGCTCGATCAACTCCACAAAGAGAACCCGATTCTTGTCGAGGTTCGCATAGCGCTCGGCGATGCGCTGATGGCGATGAACAAACTCGACGAAGCAGAGCCTCACCTGCGCGCGGCGCTTAATGACGCGAAGCTCGAACGCGATTTAGCGGGCGATGTTCATTACAAGCTCGGCTCGCTGCTCAACAAGAAGCAGCAGTATGATGCGGCCATCAAGGAGTTGTCGCAGGCCGTAGAGGTATTGCCCGGTTCGGCTCGTTCTCATCTTCAGCTGGGCGGCGCGCTCCTGCAGGTGAATCGAATGAATGAAGCCGAGCGCGAACTGCTGGCAGCTTATAAAATCGGCGGCACGCAGATGGGAGGCGCACAGCTTATGCTGGGCCAGATCTATTTCATGCAAAAGAATTATGAGGGCGCGCTCAGAGCGTTCGAGCAGTATCTGACAGACGTGCCGAAAGCTCCGAATCGAACCGATGTTGAAGGCGTTGTCAATAAGATCAAGGTTGCGCTCAATAAGTAATAATTTCTCTGCTCGCCTGCAACTTGCGCTCACAGCTTGTCACTAACTCACGTTTAAGGCCCTGACTCTGGTAAGATTTGAAGGATAAGTGTATCTGGAGGTAATGTTTTTAGTAACCATTTGCAACGAACTTCCGTCTAATACAGCGGTGACAACAAATCCGACTGGTCTGTCACATAAGCTCTTTGCCAATAGATGGATCTGGCTGAAACCATGATTGACAAAATGCTGAACAAAGCGATTGCAGCGACGTTATTCAGATTTAGCCAGATTCGTTTGCGAGTAAGAAGCGGAAGTACCGAAAGGCGTTTGCGAAATAATCAGGGATGAAGGATCTCCCTTCACACCTGAATTCAGTGGAGCGTGGATTGAAAGAGGGCGACAAGCGCAGCGCACAAAGTACGGCTCAAAGTATCGCCGCAGGCTCTTCGGCAGAGATCGCAGTCGAAAGCAGCGCGAGAACCGTCGCTAGAACGAGAGTCGCGGGCGGGGCGGCTGATCAGCCGAGCGAAGATGAGCTTGTCGAACGCAGCCTGACCGAAGATCACGATGCCTTTGAAGCGCTCGTTCGCCGCCACAGCCAGCGGGTCTTTTCCATCATCGGCAGCTTCTTTCGCCGCCGCGACATGGTTGAAGACATCGCGCAGGAGGTCTTCGCCAAAGCGTATTTTTCGCTTTCAACCTTTACGCTTGGGAGGTCATTCGAGGCGTGGGTGGCAAAGATAGCCGTCAACGCCTGTTATGACCATCTGCGAGCGCAGCGCCGTCGCGTCGAACAGCAGACCCCGCACGAATCGCAGGACGAGGATGAGTGGTTCGAGTTGCAGATGCTTGAAGTAGCGCGCGAGCGTCATTCGAGCGCCGAGCGCCAGCGCGACGCAGCAGAGATAGCCGAGCGATTGCTCGCGAAGCTGGACCCCGAAGACAGGCTTGTGGTGGTGCTCATAGATCGAGACGGGTTTTCAGTAAAAGAAGTTTCCGAGATGACGGGGTGGGGTCAATCGAAAGTCAAAGTCCGCGCCTTCAGGGCGCGGCGCACGCTCAGGGCCGCAATGAAGCGACTGGTAATGAGCGGCGAGCGTATGCAGAGGAGTAAAAAATGAGCAAGGGCAACAATGAACCGACGATTGTATGCAGACAGGCGCGGAAAAGTTTTTCCGCTTTGATCGAAGGTGGTCGCGTAGTGCCGATCAGAGAGAAGTTGAGCGTCACAGATCGCGCAGCCACTCACAGGCATTTGCAGACCTGCGAGCGGTGCGCGGGCGAATACAGATTGTTTGCGCTAAGTCGCGCGGCCCTCGATACGGCTGCGGCGGCGGAAGTAATTACGCCCGGCGAAGATTTCTTCAAGGCGTTGCGCGCCAGAATTGCGCGCGGGCCGGAACGCGCAGTCGTAAACTTAGACCGCGCCGACGAATCGTGGGCTGCGGCAATGCTGCTCACAGCGCGCCAGATGATACCGGCTATGGCCATGCTGCTGCTCATCATAATCGGGGCTACGCTGGTGTGGAATATGGCTGAATCCGCTTCTGCTGAAAAGCCGACCGTTTCAAGCCAGATTCCTCGCAGAGAGCGGATAGTGTTCAATGATGTATACGATGTTCCCGCAGCGACAGCCGATGATGTGGCTGAGACGTTAGTGGCGGTCGAGGAGAAAGAGAATGGAAAGCAAGAATAACAGCCAACAAAAAGCGCGCATTATAGTCGTATCAGTCTTCATAATCGGGTTCGCGGCAGGCGCGCTGTCGCTGAACTTATACCAGCGGCTTACAAGTTCAGGCTCTGAGAAATTGGACCCGCGAGACCGTACAGGATTCTTCATCAGAAAGATGAAAGACAAGATGGACCTCAGTTCGGACCAGCAGACTCAAATAAAAGAGATACTCGATAATACGGGCAACAAATATTTAGAGATCAGAAAAAAGATGGAGCCTTGCATGAAGGATTTCGAGCCGCAGTTTAACGCCGTGCGCCAGCAGGGACGCGAAGAGATCCGCACGGTGCTCACAGAAAAGCAACTGCCCGGATTCCAGGAAATGATAGAAGAGCAGGATCGCCTGCGGCAGGAGGAAAAAGAAAAGCTCAACAAGAAATAGCTCCTCACGATTTTGGTTTCATTAAAGCAGGGCCTATTAAATTGGAACCTTTAAATCAAAAAAGCTGAATCTGAATTGAGAAGAAGTAGAATTATGAAAAGAACAATCGCCATAACACTCACATTGCTCCTGCTGCTGATGAACCTCACGGTGGCCGCTTTTGCGGATGAAGCAGACCCTCAAGCCACGATTGAATTGCGCGGCACCATAGCTGACGAAACGAACGCATATATACAGGCTGCGCCCGTCACGCTTGACGACGGCAAAGGCAATAAATACACGACACAGTCAGATGATCGGGGCCGTTATCAGTTCACAGTAAAGCCCGGCATTTATACCTTGACTGTTCAGGTCGAAGGATTTGGCGATTTCGTCGAACAGGTTGACCTCACACAACGGCGCAAAGAAGCCTACGATGTGAAACTGAAAGTAGCATTGTCAGAGCAGGTCGAAGTGAAAGACAATTCGGCTGGCATATCGACCGAGCCTGACAAGAATCTTTCGGCGATCACGCTGACGGAAAAAGACCTCGAAGCATTGCCGGATGACCCGGACGAGCTTCTTCAAACGCTCAAGCAGATGGCGGGCGCGGCGGGCGGCGGCGACGATGCAGCGGTCTACGTAGGCGGCTTTCGCGAGCGGGGCCAGATTCCTCCCAAAGAGGCGATACTGAGAATCAGCATAAATCAGAACCCGTTTGCGGCGGAGTTCTCAGAGCCCGGCAATTTCCGCATCGAGATCATAACCAAGCCCGGCGCTGATACGTTTCACGGCGGATTCAGATTCAATTTCAACGACGAATCGCTCAACGCGCGCAATGCATCTTTTATTGACAAACCGGCGTTGCAGATGCGGAACTTCGGCGTTAACCTCAGCGGCCCGATCATTCATAATCGCTGGGGCTTCTTCTTCGATATGGAGAAACGCGACGTTGATGAAAACGATCTGGTCAATGCGACGGTGCTCAATCCGACGACATTGCTGCCCGAATCATTCATTCAGTCGATACTGACGCCTGTGCGCGCGTCGAACTTCTCGCTTCGCTCGGATTATCTGGTGACCAGCAAACACACGATAGGGTTTCAGTACCGCTACAACAAGAACGAAGCGCTCAATCAAGGGCTGGGCAGCGGGTTCGATCTGCCGGAGCGCGCCTTCAATCGCCTCTCGCGTGAAGACACGCTGCGATTTTCATTCACTACGATAGTCAGCGAGCGCGCAGTCAACGAAGCACGATTGCAATTGAGCCGTCGCACACTGGATTCGCGCGCTTTTACTGACGCTCCGGCCATCGTCGTTATAGACACGTTCAGTTCAGGCGGGAATCAGAATCAGTTGTTCATGGATAATTCAAACAGCAATCTCGATTTCACGAACAACCTGACTTACACATGGAAGGCGCACACATTCAAGGGAGGGTTCCGCGCCGAAGGGCTGCGTTTTACAAACATCAACCGCTCGAATTTCGGCGGCACTTTCACGTTCGGCTCTGAAGACGGGTCGGCGCTTGATCTGTATCGCAGAGTGCTTGCAGGTGACCCGACCGCGCGACCGTCGCAGTTTTCGATCAATCGCGGCGACCCGTTTATCGGCTTTTCACAATGGCAGATGGGGACCTTTTTGCAGGATGACTGGAAAGTATCGGCCCGGCTGACTCTTTCGATGGGGCTGCGGCACGAATTCCAGACTCACCTTCAGGACAAGAACAATTTCGCGCCGCGATTCGGGCTGGCGTGGAACCCGGACAAAGCTCGCAAGACGACGATTCGCGTAGGCTCTGGAATATTTTATGCCGGACTCGACAACGGCATCACGTCTGATACGATTCGCCTCGATGGATTTCACCAGCAGCAATTCACGATCACACAGCCGGACTTTTTCGCGACGATTCCGGATGTGCTTACGGGAGCGATAACGCGCCCGCCGACGATCAGGATCAAAGCCGAGGATTTGAACGATCCCTACACGATTCTTTCGACCGTCAGCTATGAACGCCCGTTGCCCTTCAAACTTATCGGCTCTGTCGGCTACACGTGGACGCGCGGAGTTCATCTGCTGCGAACGCGCAACATCAATGCGCCAGAATTAAATGAGAGCACAGGGCAGCCTTCGCTTCCCTTTCCCGGTCAGGGACCGATTCTACAATTTGAATCGACCGGCCTTTCCACGCGCCACGAACTCCGGTTGAATGTGCGAACAGGATTCAGCCGCACCTTAACCTTGTTTGGCGGCTACACGCTTGCTTCAACACGAAGCGATACCGATAACGCATACACGGTTCCATCAAATCCTTTCGACCTGTCAACAGAGTTTGGCCGCGCGTCCAATGATTCGCGACACAACATATTTCTCGGCGGCTCTTTCCTGATGCCGTGGGAGGTTCGACTCAATCCGTTTATCATCGTAACTACGGGGCGACCGATTAACATTACGACCGGCATTGATAACAACGGCGACTTAAGCTTCTCAGATCGTCCGGCTTTTGCCGCTCTGGGCGACCCGGGAGCGATTGTGACCGAGTTCGGCGTCTTCAATCCGAACCCACAGTCGGGCGACCTGATCATTCCGCGAAACTTTGGTCAAGCGCCGGGATTCTTTTCCGTGAATCTGAATGTGTCAAAGACGTTCGGCTTCGGCCCGCCGCCAAATAATTTCGGGCGAATGGCGGCTCAACCGAACAATCAGCAGCAGCAAGGTCAGACCCAGCAAGGTCAGACCCAGCGAGGCCAGAATCAACGTGGCGCGGCGCGCGGAGGCAACAATCAGAATCGTGGAGGCGCAGCAGCAGGCGCGACAGCAGCAGGCGGATTTGGCGGCGGCGGCCCGGTTATGATTCGCGGCGGCGGTCCCGGTGGCGGCGGCGGCGGCGGGGGTTTTGGTGGCGGCGGATTCGGAGGGTTCGGCGGGGATACCCGTCATAAATACAACATCACGATTGGCGTCAACGCACAGAACCTGCTCAATCACGCGAACCCTGCGGGCTTCAGCGGCGTATTGACATCGCCTTTCTTTGGCATCGCCAATCGCACTTTGAATTCCAGACGAATCGAAGCCTCAATAAGATTCGGTTTTTAAGATTTGGTGTTAGTCGGACTCGAAACACGCGGCTTCGGTCTGCAATTGCAGATTGAAGCCGCACTCTTAGGAGAGATAGTAATGAAGAGATTCTTTGGACTGTTGTTTTCTATGGCCATGATGGCGGTTATCACAAATGCGCAGGATATGCCGCCGCAGGGGCCACCGCCCGGCGGACCGCAGCCCGGTATGCGTATGCAGTTTCAGATGCCCAGTTTCGCAGAACTGGATAAGAACAAAGACAAAAAGATAAGCCGCGACGAGATGCCGGGCCAGTTCCCGCCGCAAGTCTTTGACCGCTGGGACGCAAACAAAGACGGTTTCGTTGATGAAGAAGAGTTCAGCACGGTTCGCACGCGATTCGGCGGCCCCGGCGGCGGCGGCCCGCGACTGGGTGAAAGCCTCACGAAGTTCCTTGATGCAAATCACGATGGCAAGGTCTCGCGAGAGGAATTCGCCAAAATGATTTCGTTATTCGATGCGATGGATCAGGATCACAACAGCGAGCTTTCTCAGGAAGAGCTTAACGGGATGTTCCGCGCAGTGAACGAAGTGCAGACGCAGGCAACGGGCGGCGTTGACGCGGGCAATCTGTTCACGAAATTTGACAAGAACAAAGATGGTAAACTGACATCTGACGAGATGACCGAAGAGCGAACTTTCAAAGCACTCGATTTGAATAAAGACGGTTCGGTCACACGCGAAGAAGCAGATCAGGCGCTCAAGCAGATGGCCGAGCGCTCCAAACAGAAAAAACAGGTTCAGCCTTAGCCGTAACCGGTGATGAATAACGAGGCCCTGCCGGTAACTCGTTATTCATCACTCATAACTCGCCGCCACCAATGTTAAGGGCAATAATCTTTGATTGCGACGGCGTTATAGCCGATACCGAACCGATGCACTTTGCAGCGCTTGAGCGAGTGCTTGCCGAAGAAGGCTTCACGCTTACAGAAGAAGACTACTACCGCTATTACCTCGCCTTCGATGATCGCGGATGCTTTCGCAAAGCATTCCCGAACCTGACAACGGAAAAACTCGCGGAGTTGATCGCTCGAAAAGCAGGATACATAGAGCCTGTCATGCGTACGCATCTGCGGCTATTTCCGGGCGTGGCCGAATTCATACGGCGCGCTGCCCGCTTATACCCGTTGGTGGTGGCCTCAGGCGCGCTCAGGCATGAAATCGAACTGGTGCTGGAACTGGGCGGCCTGAGAGATTGCTTTCTTGCAATAGTCAGCGCCGAAGATGTAGCGCGCGGCAAGCCCGACCCTGAATCATTTCTGAAAGCCCACCGGATTCTAAACACGCGCCTGAGTGTTCCAATCTCTCCCGCAGAATGCCTCGTCATAGAGGACTCTCTGCACGGCGTCGAAGCGGCGCGCCTCGCCGGTATGCCAGTGCTTGCTGTAACGAATTCTTACCCGAAAGACCTGCTTTCAAAAGCCGATATAGTGGTCGAAAGCCTCGACGGCTTATCTCCTGACAGTCTACAAGCGCTGTAGAGGCTTTGCTGTAGAGGGCTTTGCGGCTGTGGCTCTTTATGGACAATCACCCTCCATCAAAGTAATATACTCTCTCACTGAATGGACGAAAAAACCGAGAGGCCGAGGGAGCAACATAGAATGGCGCAGCCTGAGATTGAGAATTTGACACCAAGTGCCGGAATAGAAGGAGGTGAAGTGATAATCGCTTGCCGCGATTTCACTTTTTCGACCTATGACCGGGCGCGCGTCAGATTCGATGGAACTGAGACCAGACCCGTCAGCACCTCGCCCAATCGCGTGATTGCGCCAGTCCCGTCGAGCCTCCTGGTTTCAGACGGAAAGGTCGAGATCACGCTCGAAGCCAACGGCGTTTCGAGCAAAGGGCACACATTCATTGTCGGCCAGAAGCTTTCTGAAAATCTCCATCCGGTCGCAAACCCCGCTTATGATCGCGACAACGGCGCGACCTACACGACGCTGTCGGGCACGCGCGGGCAGAAAGTGCCCGTCTCGGTCTACAAGATAACGCCCGACGGCGAAAGCGAGCCGTTTTTGACGGATATAGTCAATCCGACGGGACTCGCCTTCAGCCCTGACGGCGAGATGTTCATCACCAGCCGCTATGACGGCACGGTCTATCGCGTCACGCCTTTCAAAGAAGCCGAAGCGTTCGCGCACAATCTCGGCATAGCGACCGGCATTGCTTTCGATCAGGAAGGGCGCATGTATGTCGGAGATCGCAGCGGCACCATCTTCCGCGTAAACGAAATCGGCGAATCCACGACGTTCGCGACGCTTGAATCGAGCATGGCGGCCTATCATCTGGCGTTCGGGCCTGACGGTCACCTGTACGTTTCGGGGCCGACGCTCTCCAGCTTCGATTCGATAGTACGCATAGCGCAGGACGGCGAAGTGACGCGATTTTTCACGGGGCTTGGACGACCTCAAGGTCTGGCATTTGATCGCAAGGGCAATCTCTATGTCGCGGCCAGCCGTCACGGGCATCGAGGCATAATCAAGATAACGCCTGACGCCGAAGCGGAAATAGTTGTTGCCGCAATAGGGCTTGTCGGACTGTGCTTTGACGATCAGGGCAATCTGATCGCGGCATCAAATCGAGAGTTATTCCGCGTCCCGCTCGGCATCGAAGGTTACTGGCCTTTCTAAAATGTGGACAGTCAGGCGAAGGATTGACAGGAGTGTGAACGCTTGGGAAACATTGATTACGGCAATCTAATCATCTGGTTTATAGCGCTACTTTTTTCGCTTTCCTTCCATGAAGCAGCGCACGCCTGGACATCTGAAAAGTTCGGAGATGATACGGGTCGCTTGCAGGGACGCATCACGCTCAATCCGATTCCGCACATAGACCTGATCGGAACCATCATATTTCCAATCGTCAGTTCCCTTTCCGGGATCCCGCTGCTCGGATGGGCAAAACCCGTGCAGACAAATCCGTTATTGTGGCGCGATAAAACGAAAGCAAACATCATGGTCAGCGCCGCCGGGCCGATCAGCAATTTTATTCTGGCAACGATAGCTTTCGTCATCATCAAGATACTGATGTTAAGCCATATACTGGACCTTCGCGGCGGTTATTACACGCTAGTAATGCCGACATCAGATCAGGCTGCATTCATGGCCCCGCTGGCTGTTCTTCTTAGCGTCATGTTGCTGCTCAACGTCCTGCTCGGTGTCTTCAATCTCATCCCTGTGCCGCCGCTTGACGGAAGCCACGTTCTTGAAGAGATGCTGCCCAGAGGGATGGCAGAGGCGTATTACCAGATTCGCCCTTACGGTTTCATTCTGCTGTATGGATTGATGTTTCTGGGAGTGTTCAGTGCCATCCTCAGGCCAGTGTACAACGGGGTAGTCTATTTGCTTAGTATCGGCGCTTATAGCTAAACCAGAGGAGAGGGAGTTTCAAATTGTCAGCTTCGTCAACAGGCAGGAAAAGAATTGTGAGCGGGATGCGGCCCACGGGAAACATGCATCTGGGCAACTACGAGGGCGCGCTCAAAAACTGGATACGTTTGCAGGATTCAGGCGAATACGACTGCTTCTACTTCATCGCAGACCTGCACGCGCTGACGAGCGATTATGCGGATACGAGCGCGATCAAGCAGAACACTTTAGATATGGTGAGCGACTGGATTGCCGCAGGGCTTGACCCCGCGCGCTCTACCATCTTCGCTCAATCGATGATTCAGGAGCACTCGGAGCTTCACCTGATACTTTCGGCCATCACTCCGCTGGGCTGGCTTGAGCGCGTTCCGACTTACAAAGAGCAGCGCGAAAACATCACCGAAAAAGATATCGGCAACTATGCGTTTTTGGGATACCCCGTGCTGCAAGCCGCAGACATCATCATGTATAAAGCCGACTTTGTGCCGGTCGGTAAAGATCAGGCTTCGCACGTCGAGTTGACGCGCGAGATAGTGCGCCGCTTCAACAATTTTTACGGCGATGTCTTCCCGGAACCGAAAGAGCTGCACACGGAAGTGCCGGTGCTGCCCGGCACCGACGGGCGAAAGATGTCGAAAAGTTACGGCAACGCCATCTACCTGATCGATTCAGCCGATGCGGTGCGCGAGAAAGCGCGGATGATGATAACCGACCGCACGCGAATTCGCCGCTCGGACCCAGGCCATCCTGAAAACTGCGACGTATGCCAGATGCACAGGTTCTTTTTGAATTCTGAAACAGCCGAGCGGTTTGACGATGATTGCCGTAATGCGCGCATAGGGTGTGTTGATCGCAAACGCGCGCTTGCGGATTCGATCATCGAGCGATACGGTGACATGGCTGAGCGCAGCCGCCAGCTTCGCGAAAACCCTGAACAAGTCATCGCAATCATCAAGGAAGGCTCGCAACACGCGCGCGAACAGGCCAGAAAGACTATGAGCGAAGTCCGCCGCGCAATCAAAATGGATTGGGAGTAACAATCGAGAGATGGGAGAAGCGTCAACGCGAACTGGTGAATCGGCGGCAGCCTCTGCGGATGTCGCGCCGGAGTTTGCCGAGTCTACCGAGCAATACAAGATCAAGCTGCCTGTATTTGAAGGGCCGCTCGACCTTTTGCTCTACCTTATCCGCAAAGAAGAGGTCTCCATCTACGACATCCCCATTGCGCGCATCGCAGGGCAGTACCTCGATTACCTGAATGCGATGCGCGAACTCGACATCGCCGTTGCGGGCGAGTTTCTGGTAATGGCTGCGACGCTCATTCATATCAAATCGCAGATGCTTCTGCCGCGCGACCCCGATGCCATAGAAGAAGCGGTCGAAGATCCGCGCTCGGCGCTGGTCTATCAGTTGCTCGAACATCAGAAGTTCAAGGGCGCGGCAAACGTTTTGCACCAGCGGGCGATGATGGAAGCGGCTACCTTCATGCGCGCGGACACGGAGACGGATCAGAGCAATCCGGAAGTTGCGGCAACTGTCTTTCAATTGTTCGAGGTCTTTCGCGAAGTTCTCGACCGCCGCCGGGCGATAACTGAAATTGAAATTGCGCGCGACGAGATGACAATGGCCGAGAAGATCGCCGAGATAAAGTTGACCCTTGAAGAAAGAGGCGAAGTCCGCGCCCGCGAGATGTTCGAGCGCGCACGCTCGCGCCGCGAACTGGTGCTGATCTTTCTGACACTACTTGAGCTGGTTAAAGAACTTGCCATTCGATTATCGCAATCTGAAACTTTCGGCGAAATAGTTATCACAAAACGTGAAGCGATCCAGCAGATCGCGACTCAAAACGAGCAGACTTCGAGCGAGAGCTGAGCCGGGTCTTCTCAGCTCTCAACTCGCATCCCGCCTGATCCCGCTTTGAAATCTTTATTAATCCTCAAACAACCTTACGAGACATTTCCTCGTCAAAGGCGGCAGTCTGTTGTTTGGGAGAAAGAAAGATTATGGGCGTCATGTTTTCAGATAAAGTGCGCGCAGATTCAGAAGCTGACCCGGAGCCGAAGCCGACGCCCGCAAGTGAAATCCGTTTTCGCATCAAGGCATCGCTTTTGCAGGCAAGGCGTGTCTTTCAAAACATATGCTCAGGCGACATCCAGCAACACCGCAAAGGCGAACTGCTCAGGGATGAAACCGTCATCGCCGAATCGAAAAGCAGGCTCTGGTCGAACGTCCGGAGCGCTGAAATCCGGATGGAAGCGGGAAAAGTGCATAACCTGCGAATGGCTATTCGTCGCCTCAATGGAATTGAGATTCCTGCCGGTCGCGTCTTCAGTTTCTGGTCTCAGGTTGGTCTTCCTGTCAGGTGGAAAGGGTACACACAGGGGCGCGAGCTTCGCGAAGGCTGCATCATTCCAAGCATCGGCGGCGGGCTTTGCCAGTTGTCAAACGCCCTTTATGATGCGGCGCTCGGCGCAGGGTTTGAAATCCTCGAACGCCACGCTCACGGTAAAGTCATTCGCGGATCACTGGCCGAAGTTGGACGCGATGCGACCGTTTTCTGGAACTATGTTGACCTTAGATTCAAATCAATCGAGCCGTATCGCATCGAAGTTTTAATGACGAGCGATGAATTGATCGTTCGATTCAAGAGCGAAAAGATTATAAAGCGAACCGCCCTGCCCATCCGCGCCGACAAATTGATTACTCCGCTGCATTCCTGCATGAGTTGCAACGTCGAAAGTTGCTTCAGGCATGTTGCGCATAAAAAGGGCGCATCGAATTTCGGGCGAAGCGCATATCTCGTCGATGAATACTGGCCGGAACTCGATGAGTTCATAAGCGACCATAAGTGTGATCGTGATACTCTCGGCCTGCCGATAAACGGGAAAAAGATCAACAAACCAAACTACGCATGGTCAGTCGATGGGTTTCAGAAGGTGAGAGAAAGCAGATTTACTACAATCCTCAGGGCTGTTGAATCGAGAAACCTGAGTCCGCAGGGGGCCGCCAGACAAAAAGCTCTGTTAAGAAATGACGAAAGACTTGCGATCAGTTATGCGCCGTTGCTCGGCGTGGATGTCACGCACGTCACCGTCATGCAGAACCTGCTTCCATTCCTGTGGAACGAAGGCTATCTGGGCGGCAGAACATTCGATGTTTTAATGACCCGCCTGCCTCTGGCCGAGTTGCACAAAAGATTAGACCGCGCTCGCGAGTTTCACCCCGAAAGCGAAACACTGGGCGACTTTCGCGCGGATGAATGGCTGCTCGATGCAGAAGGCGAGGCGTTGAAATATGCGAGAAAAATCGTAACGCCTCACACAGATATTGCGGCTCTGTTCAAAGAGAAAGCGGTGGTGATAGACTGGCGCATCCCCGAATCAAAAAGAGCGCCGGTCAAAGGCAACAAAATCCTTTTCCCTGCATCGACGCTCGGAAGAAAAGGCGCATACGAGATGCGCGAAGCGGCTCGCGCGCTCAAACTCGATCTGGTTTTGACAGGCTCGCAACTGGAGAGCGCAGATTTCTGGCGAGGCGTTCAAATATCGCTCAGGCGTTATGACGCGAGTTGGCTGGACGAAATCGGCCTCGTCGTTCTGCCTGCGCTGATAGAACACAAGCCGCGAAGGCTGCTCGAAGCGGTTGCTCAGAAAGTGCCTGTAATCGCAAGCCATGCCTGCGGGCTGGGCAACGTGGCAGGCGTTGTAAATGTGCCGGTCGGAGACGCGCAGGCATTGGCCGATGAAATTCAAAGATGGCTCTTGAATTCTCGGCAAGCCAGCGCCGCCTGATTGGTATCAAACCCCTTCACTTGCAAAGCGGTCTGCCATACGTGTAAAACGTATACCAGACCGCTTGCAATTTTTGAGCGTCTAATTTCAATCAAAAAGTTCTTATGACTATAGAAGAATTAAAGCCCATCATAGAATCGCTGATATTTGTTTCCGAAGACCCGATGACCGCAAAGCAAATGGCTTCGCTTCTCGAAGACGTGCCGACCGATGACATCGAAGCGGCTGCCGAGCAGTTGATAGAAGATTACAACAGTCGCGGCGCGGGCATCGAGATCAGGCAACTGGCGGGCGGTTATCGAATAACGACGCGGCCTGAGTTGAACGAATACGTCCGCCGCTATATGAAGGCGCAGCCTTCTGCGCGCTTGTCAATCGCGGCGCTCGAAACGCTCGCCGTCATCGCTTACAAACAGCCGATCACCATACCGGAGATACTGGAAATTCGCGGCGTGACTTCGACCTCTGCGATCAAAACGCTGCTCGACAGGCGTTTGATCGTCGCAAAAGGACACAAGCAGGTCGTTGGCCGCCCGATGATGTACGGCACTTCAAAAGAGTTCCTGATTCAATTCGGGCTTAACGATCTGTCGGAGCTTCCGAATCTTGAGGACTTTGAGGATTTGATGAGCAGCTAACCCAACTGTACCGGGCCGCGCTATACTCTCTTTAATATGAAAGAACGAATACAAAAAATAATCGCATCGACCGGAATGGCATCGCGTCGCGCCGCCGAAGAGATGATCGTCGGCGGCGAGGTGATGGTTAACGGTCGCGTTGTCACAGAACTTGGCTCGAAAGCGGACCCGACCGAAGATCATATCAAGGTGCGCGGCAAGTTGATCAACGCGCAACTGGTCAATCGCGAGAAGAAGTATATTCTGATCAATAAACCGCGCGGGTATCTCTCGTCCGTCTCGGACCCGAAACAGCGACCGCTCGTAGCGAAACTGCTTCCGCCTTCGATGAGGCGCGGGCTTCACCCCGTTGGCCGGTTGGACTTCAACACGGAAGGGCTGATCATAATGACCAACGACGGCGATTTGACCAATATGATTACGAAAGGCGGCATGGTCGAGAAGGTCTATCACGTAAAGGTGAAAGGCTCGCCGAGCGTCGAACAGATCGACCGGCTGCGACGGGGTATTAAATTCGGCGAGTCGCGCACTGCGCCAGCCGAGATCAGGTTGATCGAGCGCACACGCGAAGGCGGCAACTGCTGGTTTGAAGTCACGCTGCGCGAAGGAAAGAATCAACAGATTCGCCGCATGTTCGATTCGACAGGTCATTCGGTCGTCAAACTGCGCCGCGTACGAATAGGCCACGTAACAGAGCAAGGGCTTCCACTGGGGAAATATCGCGATCTGAAGCCGGGCGAGGTCACACGGTTCCTCCAGATCAATCAAAAACCAGTTAAGAAAAAGAGCAGAAAAGCGCCCGCCAAGCCGCGCCCCAAACCACAATCGTAATTGCAGAGGCCACCCCCTTTCGCATACAGCACGTGATTTTTTCCTCAGCAGCGTGTAAAATCAGGAGTTCTTATCAGCGCGCGATTGTTCACAATTGTCCGTAGCAACCGGTTGTTTTGGAGGAACGATGGATTTCGAGTTGAATGAAGAGCAGCAACAGATAAAGCAGTCGATACGCGAGTTCGCCGAGGCAGAGCTTGCGCCTCACGTATTGGAATGGGACGAGACGCAGCATTTCCCCATAGAACTCAGGCCCAAGTTTGCCGAACTGGGCATCATGGGAGTCCTCTTTCCCGAAGAGTACGGCGGCCAGAACCTGGGGTACGTCGAATACGCTACGATCATCGAAGAACTCGCGCGCGTTGATCCTTCAATCGCGCTTTCGATTGCCGCTCATAACTCGCTCGGCGCTGGTCATATATTCGTCGCCGCCAATCACGCACAGAAAGAGAAATATCTGACACCGCTTGCGCGCGGCGATGAATTTGCCGCGTGGGGGCTGACCGAGCCAAGCTCAGGCTCTGACGCAAGCTCGATGCGCACTACCGCCGTGCGGCGCAACGGCGGATGGGTAATCAACGGCTCTAAAAACTTTATCACCAACGCGACGTTCGCCCAGACGACGGTCGCTCTGGCAATCACAGATCGCACGGCGGGCACGCACGGCATTTCGGCTTTCATCATCGAACGGGGCACGAAAGGATTTTCGGTCTCAAAGAAAGAGAACAAGCTCGGCATGCGCGCAAGCGATACTGCGGCTCTGGTCTTCGATGATTGTTTCGTCCCCGACTCGAACCTGATAGGCGAAGTGGGCCAGGGGTTCATTCAGGCGATGAAGGTGCTCGACGGCGGCAGGATTTCAATCGCCGCGCTCTCCATAGGCATTGCGCAGGGCGCGTATGAAGCCGGGCTGAAGTATTCTAAAGAACGCCACCAGTTCGGTCGCCCAATCTCGGAGTTTCAGGCTATTCAATTCAAGCTCGCCGACATGGCGACTGAGATCGAAGCCGCGCGGCTGCTGACATATCGCTCGGCGGAATCGAAGAATCGCGGCAAGGTCACAACAAAAGAGTCTTCCATGGCGAAACTCTATGCCAGCGAAGTCGCCGTGCGCGTTGCCGAACAATCGGTTCAAATACACGGCGGCTATGGTTACATAAAGGATTACCCGGCTGAAAAATTCTGGCGCGACTCGAAGCTCTGCACCATCGGCGAAGGCACGAGCGAGATTCAACGAGTGGTTATTGCGCGACAGCTATTAAGATCATAAACAAGTCAGGAGTCATGAGTCAGAATAAATTTGGAAGTCTTTGCGAAGCGCCTCCACTTTCATTCTGATTCCTGACTCCTGATTCCTGACCCCTATGAGTTCGACAGAAAAAATCCTCAGCGGCGATAAACGCTCGATAGCGCGCGCCATCAGCACGGTCGAAGACGCGGGCGCGGATGCCACGGAGCTTCTCAAAGAAATCTTTCCGCATACGGGCAAAGCTCTCGTCATAGGAATCACGGGTGCGCCGGGCGCAGGCAAGAGCACGCTTGTAGATCGGCTGGCCGCGCATTATCGCGCGCAAAACGAGCTTGTCGGCATCATCGCCGTCGATCCATCGAGTCCTTTCACAGGCGGCGCGATCCTTGGCGACCGGATACGAATGCAGGGCATGGCAACGGACCCCGGCATCTTTATTCGCAGCATGGCGGCGCGGGGCCATCTGGGCGGGCTTGCGCGCGCGACGGTCGATGCGGTAGCGATACTGGATGCGGCGGGGTATAATAAAATCATCATTGAAACGGTTGGCGTTGGACAGGATGAAGTTGACATAGTCAAAACAGCCGATGTTACTGTGGTCGTGCTGGTTCCCGGAATGGGCGACGACATACAGGCCATCAAGGCGGGGATAATGGAGATCGGCGACGTTTTCGCCATCAACAAAGCCGACCGCGATGGGGTGTTGAGAACCGAGCGAGAGCTTGAACAACTGCTCTCCATCTCGGAGCGGCCTGACGGTTGGAAGCCGCCGATAATCAAAACGGTAGCTACTGAAAACAACGGCATCGAAGCGATGGCGGAAGCCGTCGCAAGTTACGCGGATTACACCGCATCGCACGGCGAGCAGATCGAAAGCCGTCGCGCGAGCGTTGCCGAACATCGTATAATCGAACTATTGCGCGACCGTTTATTGAAGATCGCATTGAATAATGGCATTGGCAGAGACGAGCTTCGAGTGATGGCCCGGTCTGTGGCTGACCGTCACCGCGACCCGTACTCTGTGGTTGAAGAGATAATCGAAAGATTGGGAATCATTGATCCCTGACTGCTTATGAAAATAGATCATTTTGGAATTGCAGTTCGCTCGATTTCAGATTCGCTGTCGTTTTATCGCGACGCGCTGGGAATCGAGCCGGGAGGAACTGAAACGGTTGACGATCAGGGCGTGACCGTGGCCCTGCTGCCTGTCGGCGAAACACGAATCGAGCTTCTGGAGCCGGTTTCAGAGGATACGGCTGTTGGCCGTTTCATCGCCAAACGCGGCGAAGGACTCCATCACATCTGCTATGAGGTTGAAGACCTTGAGTCCAGATTGAACGAACTAAGATCGCGCGGCGTGCGTGTGCTCGATGGCTACCCGCGGCGCGGCGCGGAAGGAAAGCTAGTTGCCTTTTTGCATCCGGCGAGCGCTAACGGTGTTCTCGTCGAACTGGTTGAGAAGGCTAGAACACCGGAAGGAGAATAGATGACAACAGAATCAAACAAAGACAATGATAAGGAGAGCGCAGAGGCAACGAACGCATCCGATGTTGCTGCGCCAGATATAACAACAACGGCTGAGTCAGAGGCAGATGGTTCGGATGCTTCTGAGCCGGAAACGGCTGAACCGGAAGACGACGGCACACCCGCAGCCGCGTCGTTTGTCCCGGCGGCTGTCCGGTCGGCATCTACGGAGAGAGCGACTACGCCGAGCAAATCAGCAATGTCCGCGAAGGTTATCGTCGTGATGCTGGTTCTGGTTTTCCTGGCGGGAACGTTCTTTCTCGTTCAGCAGTCATCCTCAAAACCGAAATCATACAACCTGAGCAAGCAGGATATGCAAGTGCTGTTTCAGGAGATGATACCGCCCGACAAACAACAGGAAATCGCCACTAATCCCGAAGAGAAAAAGAAGCTCATCGACCAGATCAAAAAGCTTCTGGCCGTCGCTCAGGCCGCTGATCAGGAAGGCTACTCCCAGCGCCCGGAGGTCAAGACCCAGACCGATTTTCAGACCGACCTGCATCTCAATCAGGCATTCCGCAAGAAGCATCCCGAAATAACCGTCAGCGACGATCAGATAAACGCCTTCTATCAGTCGCACCCCTCGGATTTCGACACCTTCCTGCAATCCAATCCTCAGTTCCAGCAGCGTGCGCAGGGGGCTCAGCGCGATCAGTTCAAGAAGCAGTACGGCGAATTCAAAGTTGTTGCCGATCTGGCTCGCAAAGAAAACCTCGAAGACGACAGCCTGACGAAATTGGGAATTCTTCTAGACAGCTCTCAGATTCTTCAAAACGCTTATCTGAGCGATCTTGGAAAGAACGCAGACACTCTGATGTCGGATCAGGAGATCGAGCAATATTACAACGAACACAAGAGCGATTTTGAAGAAATCCGCGTGCGTCACGTGCTAATCAGCACAGAGCCGCCGCCGCCCGCCGTTGAGACGCCCGCCGGTAAAGACGCGGGCAAAGACAAACCGAAGCCAAAGCAGTTGACCAAAGAAGAGGCGCGTCAGAAAGCGCAGGCCATACTCGACCGCGCGCGCAAGGGCGAGGATTTTGCAAAGCTCGCCAGGGAGAACTCAGACGATCCCGCCTCGAAAGATAAAGGCGGCGAGTATGATTTCTTCTCGCGTGGTCGGATGGTCCCGGAATTCGAGACTCCGGCCTTCGCGCTCCAGCCCGGACAGATAAGCGATGTAGTCGAGACCCCGTTCGGGTTTCACATAAT
Source organism: Blastocatellia bacterium (assembly GCA_963804815.1). Classification (GTDB taxonomy): domain Bacteria; phylum Acidobacteriota; class Blastocatellia; order UBA7656; family UBA7656; genus DATEKX01. The sequence goes on from CAWDRU010000002.1 coordinate 3,325,372, forward strand.
CAAGCTCGAAGAGCGGCGTGCAGGCGCGTCACCGACAGACCCGAAAGTGCGGCAACAGATCACAGAGAAGATGAAGGAGCAGAAGCTAAAGGATCGGATTGACGAGATCGCCCGCGACAGCAAGGTTGTCGTGCCGGAAGATTTCGACACTACGGTAAAGCCAGCCGAGCCGCCTCCTGCGATGGTCGCGCCTCCAAGCGAGAGATAGCTAGAAAGCCCTGAACTTAGGGCCTCTACTGGTCTTTGAGAAATAAATACAACCACCGCCGCCCGTTTTGAAGCGGGCGGCAGTGGTTGTATTATTTATTTCCATTAAACCAGCGCGATCAGTAAATCATATGACATCTGATCATCTATCCGATGCAACAGCGCCCGTTGCAATCTTAAAGGTCGGCAGTCGCGCATGAAAAAAACAAAGGATTGACAGCAGATGAAACTAGGCGCATTTGAAATCAAAATCATTTCTGACGGCACGTTCGCGCTCGATGGTGGAGCCATATTCGGCGTAGTGCCGCGCGTCGTGTGGGAACGTCACTTCCAGCCTGACGCAAGCAACCGGGTCCGGCTCGGTCTCAACTGTCTCCTTGTTCGCACCGGACGCGAAAACATTTTGATCGATACGGGCATAGGCTCCAAGTGGGACGCCCGCTCGAACGCGAGATACGGCATCGCGCACGAGACGAATATTGCAGGTGAGCTTCAAAAACACGGGCTGGCTACTGAGGATATCGATTTAGTCATCAACACACATCTCCATTTCGATCACGCAGGGACGAATACAGTTGTGCGAGACGGGCGACTTGTTCCTGCGTTTCCTCGTGCTCGCTATATCGCACAACGCGGCGAATTCGAGCACGCAACTGGCCCGCACGAACGCGACCGTGCAAGTTACAGCCCGGATGATTACGAGCCAGTTATGAAAGCCGGGCAATTCGATTTTGTCGATGGCGATTCGGAGATAGTTCCAGGCATAACGGCGGTCAAAGTCGCAGGCCACAACCGCGACCTGCAGTGCGTGAAGATTGAGTCGGAAGGCGATACGGCGTTCGTGTTCGCGGACCTGATCCCCACGACGGCACATGTGCCGCCTGCCTGGGTTATGGGATTCGACCTCTATCCGGTTGACACGCTGGAACAGAAAAAGCGACTGATCCCGCAGGCGATCAGCGAGAACTGGGTCTGCCATTTTTATCACGACCCGAACACGCCGCTCGCCCGGCTGCGAGAGCGAGACGGCAAAGTTGAAATTCACCCTCTCGTTTAGCTGAAGGAGGCAATCAATTGTCACAGGCGAAGATCGGAGTAATAGGCGGTAGCGGACTCTATCAGATGGAATCGCTAACCGATATTGAAGAGGTGCAGATTTCGACGCCTTTCGGCGACCCGTCCGACCTATTCATCGTCGGCTCGCTCGATGGCGTACGCGTGGCCTTTCTGCCTCGCCATGGTCGAGGCCATCGCCTTCTACCAACAGAGATTCCATTCCGCGCAAACATCTACGCGATGAAACTGCTCGGCGTCGAGCGCATAATCTCTGCGAGCGCGGTCGGCAGCCTTCGCGAAGAACTCAAACCCATGGATATGGTCTTCCCGGACCAGTTCTTCGACCGCACGCGCCATCGCGTTTCAACCTTCTTCGGGGAAGGCATCGCGGCGCACGTAACATTTGGCGATCCGGTCTGCCGCGATCTGTGCGATGCCCTGGAACAGGCTGCCAGAGCCGATCTCAAGGAGATAGATATTCATCGCGGCGGGACATACCTGTGCATGGAAGGCCCGGCCTTTTCGACCAAAGCAGAGTCACAGACCTATCGCTCGTGGGGCATGTCCGTGATTGGAATGACTAATCTTCAGGAAGCGAAGCTCGCGCGCGAGGCTGAGATATGTTACGCGACGATAGCGCTGGTTACGGATTACGATTGCTGGCATCCCGATCATGATTCGGTCACGGTCGAGATGGTGATCGAGTATTTGAATCGCAACTCCGCAAACGCGCAGAAGCTGATCGCCGGAACTATTGCCCGCATCGCGGGTGATGAACGCAGGTGCAAATGCGGCCATGCGCTTCGCCATGCTATCATTACCTCGCCGGATAAGATCACCCCGGAAGCCAAAGAGCGGTTGAAGGCGATCATCGGCAAATACGTTAAGTGAAGATGAGGTATCAGAAGATGTACGGCATGAAGTTTATTGCCAGAATATTTTTATGCGCAGTCGTAGCGAGTTCGGCCTTCGCACAGGGGCCTGTGCGTGGGCGTATCGAGCCGCCGCGCGACGAAGCGATGGAAGTTCAGGCCAAACACAATCTCGAAGTCGCCCGGTGGTATATCGTCAAGCGCAAAGCTTATGAAGGCGCGCTCGATCGTTTGCAGGAAATCATCGATACGTATGCAGACTTTTCGCGCATGGATGAAGTCGTTTACCTGATGGGCGAAGCCAATTACAAACTGGGAAAGAACGACAAAGCCGCAGACTTCTACAACAAGCTTTTGAAGGTCTACCCTGAAAGCGAGTTCGCGAAGAAGACGCGCGCCCGGCTCGATGAATTAAAGGTCGCGCCTGATCAGAAAACATCAACCAGCAGGCAGTAAGCAGAAGCAACACATTCCTGTCACGCAAGAGGTGAAACTATAAATGTCAATTCTCGTCGTAGGGTCCGTGGCGTTTGATTCACTGAAAACGCCATTTGGAGAGAGGGAGCGCATACTGGGCGGGTCGGCGACGTATTTCAGCGTCGCCGCTTCTTTTTTTACTGATGTTCGCGTTGTCGCAGTAGTCGGCAATGATTTCGGCGCGGAAGATGAAGCGGTCTTTCGCGAGCGCGATATAGACACATCGGATCTGGAGCGGGTGGAAGGTCGCAGCTTTTTCTGGAAGGGCGAGTATGGCTATGATCTCAACGTGGCTCACACGCTCGACACACAGTTGAACGTGTTTGCGGATTTCAAGCCAAAGCTGTCTGCCGCCGCGCGCGAAACTCCATATCTTTTTCTCGGCAACATACAGCCCGAATTGCAGACGGAAGTTCGCGCGCAGGTCGGCGCAAAGCTGGTCGCGGCAGACACGATGAACTACTGGATCAACAGCACACCCGACCAGTTGCGCGCGATGCTCAAATGCATAGACATTTTAATCATCAACGATTCTGAGGCGCGGGCGCTGGCCGAAGAGTCCAATCTGGTTCGCGCGGCTCGACGCATACTTTCGATGGGGCCGACGAGGCTTGTCGTCAAGCGAGGCGAGTACGGCGCGGCAATGTTCAGCGAGGAATCTTTTTTCGCAGCGCCCGCCTACCCGCTCGAAGAAGTGTTCGATCCGACGGGCGCAGGCGACAGTTTCGCAGGCGGTCTTATGGGATACATGGCTGCGACGAACTCAACAGATGATGCAACCTTGAGGCAGGCGATAATTTACGGCTCGGTGATGGCTTCGTTCAATGTCGAAGAGTTTGGATGCGAACGCATGAGGCGGCTGACTCACGACGAGATCGCTGCGCGTTTTAAGGAATTACGTTCTTTCTCGCATTTTGAAGAATGCGAGATGCCGCGACGAAAGTGACCTGTGGAATCGCTTTACTCAGTGAAAGTCTGTTACTCAGGCAGACAGACGCGACAATGTTTGAGTCCGCGACGCAGCGCCGCTTCTTCACTGAGCGCTGTGCGTTCACACCTCGATGGCAGGTGAGTCGAAGCGTGATAATACTCCTGATCCTGCGAGCAGGAATAGACCAGTCGCACAGGCACAGAAAGTGTTTTGGTTTCGGTTGAAGCGGCGGTGTCTATCTGAACGGCGGGGTTATTCAGGGTCGAGGATGTTTTATTTTCAGTCGCGCCATTCCAGCGCGTGATCACTTCGTTTTTCAGATAGCTTACGGCCACCCATCCGGCCCCCAGCAAAATAAGGAATGCCGATAGAGAGATGAGCTTATTGATAAATAACAGCGGGTGGGCACTGCGTAAAGAACTTCGGGCCTGGAGACTTGCCAAAGTTTACGCTCCTTTCGATAGCTGCTATAAAATACGTCCGGGAAGCGTGCAAATTAACATAGCGACAGAGTCGAGTCAAGCCGGGAAGGCAGTCCCGGAAACAGTCTTAGAGAGGGCCAGTGAGCGAGATAGAATTCACAAAGTTGCAGGGGCTCGGAAATGACTTCCTGATTATCGAAGTTCGAGACGTCGGCACGCTGCGCCAGGCAAGCGAGATTGCGCGCCTGCTGTGCCAGCGCAATTTTGGCGCGGGCGCAGATGGTGTGATTTTCGTCACTCGCGCACGGCACGCGGATGCAGATTTCGCGTCGCGCATATTCAACTCTGACGGCAGCGAAGCAGGCATATCAGGCAACGGCACGCGATGCGTGGCGGCTTATGTCTGCTACAAAGGATTATGGAGCGAGCCTGCCGTGAGGATAGCAACAGCGGCTGGGGTGAAGCTTGGACGACTTGTGGCGCGCGAAGGCACGCGCTTCGAGTTTGAATTCGACATGGGCGAGCCTCGCTTTTCGAGCGAAGCCGTGCCAATGTCGCTCGATCAGCCGCTCGCACGAGTCGTGAGTTATCCATTGCATCTGGGCGGAGACATGCTGGAAGTGACGTGCCTGTCTATGGGCAATCCGCAATGTGTGATCTTCGTGCCTGACCTCAGTCGAGTGAACCTTTCTGAGATGGGGCCGCTCATCGAGCATCATCCGATATTTCCAGATCGCGCGAATGTCGAATTTGCCAGAATCATCTCGCGCGACGAGATTGAAATCCGCATCTGGGAACGCGGCGCAGGGCACACGCTTTCATCCGGCACGGGCGCGTGCGCCTCGGCAGTCGCCGCAGCATTGAACGGATTGACAGACCGCAGCGTTCGCGTGTTGACGGAGGGCGGACAGCTCAGAGTCGATTGGCGCGACGACAACACGATCGCTCTCACAGGATCTGCGGAGGTGATCTACGAAGGCAGGTGGCTTAAGTAACAGGTCGCCCTTGCCGGGCATTCCTGATACGTCCCCGAATGCAACAATGATTGTCTATTGACAAAGATGTAGAGGCTGTAATAATCTCCCCGTTCTCATCTTATAAGTGACGAGTCTCACTTAAACGATTTCAGTTACAGGTGTTCGCGATAGCTCAATACAACATCAACGCCTTAATCAGGCTAAAGAACAGATGTTGCAGTTTCATATAACAGATGTATGGCCCTGGAAACTAATCTGCTGGTTTGAAAAGGGATAGGATTCTCCGGATTAGATATTGATCCGTCAGCTTTACATAAATAAAGCTAAATCGTTTCTTATTCCGACAGTATGCCTGTGTACTGCATTTTTTTAGAATCAGCGAAAGTATAAAGAAAAGGAGGCGAACTTTATAATGTCGTCCGGCAATAACTCATCAACGGTCCAGGAAAGTTTAATTACCAGAAAGGCAAAAAAAATCGCAACCCAGCTTTATCAGGAAAGCATAATACATCATTATTTAGGTCTGGATGATCGCGTCAAAATCCTGCAACACAGCCCGCTGGGCATGTTTTTTTACAACCAACGCGCCATATTTTTCGGCCTCGGCGGTATCTTCTTACTCTTTCTCATATTGCTAAGCTGGCTAAGACCTAATACTGAGCCAATGTTACTGACAGTATTGTTACTGGGTATATTCTGGGGCATCGGCGTGAATTTGACGATGGCGCTTCACCTTAAATTCATAAGGGAACTAAAAGTATGGGCCAAGTCTCCTGTATACAGCAGACCGCTTCCGTTATTTGGACGGTACTTCCTGCTCGATTTTCTTGTAGTTTTTTTAATGATAGTAATTGGCAGGCAATTCAATCTCAATCTCGACATGTTTACCTATTTAATAATAGCTAATACTGTCGTTTACAGCGCATATATGGGAGGCGGGCGCAAGTTCAACTTCTTCCTTTCTGCCATAATATTCCCGCTGCTTGTGGCGACTTTCATACTTTTTCCCGGACACATTATAAATGAGAATCCAAAAAATCTGTTCTACATAATTCTATCTTATGGACCGCTGGTGGGCATGTTTTTAATCACGGTACTTTCAGTAACCATGATCCTCATGGTTGCGCGCTACCGAGCATCAAATCACGCACCAGCAATTGTTACTATTGGGGCAGTATGTTGATATTCTCTCCGACGCAACAACGGAGACACCTAAAAAAGAGACCTTTAAATCCGATGCAACGAAGAAGCATGCGAGCAAGCCGGGAAAGAAACAGGTATCACAGCACCTTGAGCAATACGACGAGCGGCGATTTCGAGAGCAGGCTCAAAAAGTCCTCGAACATCTTTGCTCGCTTGGAGAGCCATTCTGGTACGATTCCGCGTGCCTCTGGCTTGTCGAGGATCATCAGGAGCAGGGCAAAGTGCTTCTGCCTGGGCCAAATGTCAATTTCGATCAGGCTACACAATATAGCAAAGGTATAGGAATAGATGCGACTCGCGGTTTCCTGGCCGCCAGCGAATTCATAATGCTGAACTCATTAAAATACCGAAAAGGCAAATGGTCTGAGCATTTACCCAGATTCAATTCCGAATTGAACGCTCCGGCAGCCTTCATCCCCTTGTATCGAAGCAATGAGCGCATAGGCGTGTTGGCTATTTACGGCAAAGAAGGCAGCCCTTTGCCGCAGCGACAGGAAGGAGCATTTCTTCGGTCGTTAGGATCGATCATTTCAAGCACTATGGAGCAATGGGAAGGGCGCTACAAAGATTTTCCGCAAATAGAGATGGATGAGTTATTCGAGTGCAAATCTCTGGATGAGGTTTTCGGACGGGTCGTAAAGATTTTAAAAAAGTATTTAATGGCCGAGGGTTGCATGGTGATCTTTCGCCGCGACCCTAATGACAAGAAGATGGTAGTCAAAGCGGTTGAGGGCTTTGATAAAAGCGTGTTCAACCTTGAATATGAGGCGGGCAGAGGCCAAACCGGGGGAAGCGCCAAGAAAAACATATCCATTCGCTGCGATAACGTGCGAACCAATAGGAAGGATTTCGATCAGGAGCTTTTGGAGGCATTGGAGAAATCTCATGGCAAGGAGATCGTCTCCTGGATGTCTATACCTATCGGGTCCGGGGATAAGAATTTTGGCGTTATAAAAGTTATCAACAGCGTATTCAGGTGCGAATGGTTCACTAAGCGAGATCAAAAACTTGGTGAAGATTTAGCCCGCCACTTGCAGGTGATAGTCGAAAAGTTTCTCTACAACGAACAGTATATCAAGCAGATTGAAGACGAGAAGGTCAAAGCCGAGCAACAGGCACTAAAATCCGAGCGGCTTGCTCTGGAAGCCAAAACTGCTGCTAAACAGGCAAAACGGGCGGCTGAACAGAGAAAAATCGACTTGATGAACATGACGCACCAGTTGCAGGCACCTTTGATTCCTGTTATCGGGGTGCTCAGTCTTATACAAAAAAAGGCACCCGCGAGCGCTTCTTATCAAAGCCTACTCGAATTGGCGGAGGCTCTGGCGGAAGCCTGCCTCGTTCTCTGCTGGGGAGTTACAACGACATTTGCTCAGGCAGCCGGGCAACAAGCTTCCTATGAGAGTGAATATATAGATGCGCCAGAGGAAATGAAAAAGCTTGTTAAAATGCTCCAGCTGTCAAACTCTCGCCCTGATTTAAAATTCCGGTACTCGCAGGATCGCGATTTCCCAAAACTATGGATGGACAAAAATGTGTTCGTCAACGTCTTGTTCAGCCTCATACATAATGCGATGAAATATGCTGATCAGTATACCTATGTTGTTCTTGAGTGCAGCTTTGAGCGCAACACAGGCGAAGCCGCTTTAAAAGTAAAAAGCCACGGCGAGCCGATTCATCTTGATGAGATTGAAAGAATATTTGAACAATTCGAGAGGGGCCGCAGTCTTGAAAAGTCCAGCCGTAAACACAGCGGCACAGGGCTCGGTCTGTGGGTGGCGCGGCAGCTTATGCTGGGAGTTCATGGCGATATCACAGTTGAGCTTTCATCACGTGATGAAAGGCTGTCGGTATTTGTCGTCCATCTTCCTGACAGTAAAAAGGCCTATGATTAGACCATTGGAAAGACTGGTCTTTGTAAATGGCATAAACCGGGTGATTGAATCGTGAATTGATATCGTTTCATTGGAGGTTCTTTCGATTATGGCTAAGCGGGTTTTATGGCTCGATAACGACACAAATTTCCTGACTCCTTACGCGGAGGAGTTGACAGACAATGATTTCGAGATACAGATTTCAAAAAGCGTGGCGGAAGCAGAGAGCTTGCTCAATGAAAGCGATTATGACCTTCTGATACTTGACGTAATGATACCGACATTAAACGATGACGAAGAGAAGATATATCCCGTTAAAGAGACTGAGTACGGCCATAAGACAGGGCTCTGTTTTTATAAACGCATGAAGAAAGTTCTCGATGAAAAAAAGACCGTCGTTATTGTGAGAACCGTAAGGCTGGACCAGCAGATAAAAGATGAGTTTCGGCAGGCAGGCTTGCCGAAAGAGAATTTCGTCACCAAATTCGCGCTGCGCAGGACAGAGGATTTCCTCGAAAAAGTTAACAGCATACTTGGTTCAAAAAGTTAAGCTGCCCCGGATAAAAACCCGGCGCGCCTTTAATTGACACGTGTGCTTAAACCACAGCCGGAGGCAATTGCCCGTCATGAACGAAAATGTAAAGATAGTCGAATTGAACCGCCAGATATTGATTATGAAACGCTTCCGAGATTGGCAGCGTTGGAAGGTATTGCTGCCGATATTAATGCTTTTTCTCTTTTACCCGATTTATATATTTGAAGAGAAAGAGTTAATGGGGCCGTTCCTCAGCGCTTTCGCTCATGGAGATTTACTTCTGTTTTCGGCGCTCCTGCTGTTCGAGGTATCAGTAGAAGCCAATCATATTCAACACGAGTTGGGAGAAAGCTTCTCGGAAACCCTCGATAACATAATAGAGAGACCAAGAATTTTCGGCATCATCCTTATAGTTGTATATGGAGCAATGAAACTTGCTATAGGGCATGATAATACAACAAACTCCCCTAATTTTCTCAGAACGGCTGCTTACTGCGTCTTTTGCATATCGGTTGCGATACTGGTTGTAACCTACAGCATTTATGCTTTTTGGAAAACATTGGAAAAGGTCGTAGAAAAGTGAGGATCGAATGCCGACATTATATATATTGTCCGAAGAACTTACTAATGTTGCTAACTCTATGCCTATGCCATTGGTTTTGGCCATGTATGCGCTGTCTATCGCAATATTTATTCTGGCGATCCTGCTGGCGATAAAGACCATAGGTTTACGCAAAAGAGTGGAAAACAAGTATAAAGACAACGCCGATATCTTAAAGACCTGGAAGAGAGGATTATCGCTGGTAACATCGTTTGAAGACGAAGAAGTGTTAAATGGTCTGGATCTGCTTCACGTGTTAAATGAGGCTCAGAAAAAATTCTGGGACCGTCATGTATTCGAGATCTTGATGGAGCACAAAAACCAGCGAATAGCGACAAAAGCCAAATTCATTTACGATAAATTGGCACCCTCTACTACCGAGACTCCCGCGCCTGTGATAGATAGGGATTGAATCTTTATACTTATCAAAAAATCCAGTCGCCAGTTTATTAACTATTGCGCTTGAGCGACGCAGTGCATATCATGACGACCTAATACATTTTGCCTCCACGGACGCGGGGGCCTTTAGTGAGGGATGAATGGCATTCTGCCCTAACTGCGAGGCCGAGTACAAAACGGGCATTACGGTCTGCCCCGATTGCGACATCAATCTGGTCGCAGAGTTGACACAGGAAAACAGGGTTCACGACACAGGCGACGGCGAGCCTGTTGCGCTTCAGTCGTTTAAGACAGGAGCCGAAGCCGAAATGGTTCGCGAGATGCTGGAGCGAAACGGCATACGCTCTTTTGTCGAAGGCGGCGATTTCGCCGTTATTCCCAGCAGTTTCTCTCAGGAAGTTGTCGTTATGGTCGATGAGCGCGACTTCGATCAGGCCGTAGAAATATACAAAGCATACTTCGACGCGGAATCAACTGCCCCTTTCACAGAGGATCAATCCGAAAACCAGTAGCCAGTCAACCAGTTCACTCTTTTTATTGCGCGCGCAAACAGTTTTGTGCGCCGTAAACTGACGACTGCGAACTGGAGACTGAAGACTGCTGAGAGGGGTTTGTGATGAAGCATCTTCTACGCATCTGTGTCATCTCTTCGATAGTGTTTGCCCTGGTATCTTTATCACATGGGCAGGACGGAGCCACTCGCGCCGAGTTCGAGTGCCTGATGCTCAACAATTCATCTAAAGTCGCTGCGCCGGGCAACCTGTTGTCGGCTCAATCTTATCATCACGTCTGGACGCCCGGACTGACCTACAGTTCTTTCAAATCGAACGGTCTGGACCTGATGTACGAAACTCAAGGCGACGGCCAGGAAGTCGTGATAGTCGTACACGGCGGGCCGGGGCTTCCGCACGAATATTTTCATCCGATGCTGACGAACCTCAGCCATTACGCAAAGCTTGTTTATTTCGACAGGCGTGCGGATATGTTGAGCGCGCAATTGCCGCATCAACCCGTATCGCTCGACGAGATGGCAGACGACTTGGATGCGCTGCGCCAGTCGCTCGGGTTAAACCGCGTAACGCTTTTGGCGCATAGCTTCGGCGGAGCAATCGCTTTGAACTATGCGGTGCGCCATCCTGAAAACGTCAAGCGGCTGATACTTGTAAGCGCGGCGGCTACGATTGAAAATCCGGGCGAAGCCGAGAAGCGAATCGTAAAGAAGCTATCGCCCATAGAACTATCGCTTTATAAATCGAACGAAGGCGGCACGGGAGGCTCAAGCCCATGCGAGCGCGTTCGTAAACGCTACAGCGTGCTATACCCGCACTACTTCCACAAGCTGATTCCTTATGAGTTCGACCGGGGGATTTACACGGTCTATTTCGACGCGCTGGCCAAGAAGCTGGCGCTGGCAAACTCTGCGCAGAGGCTCGACGTGCGAGATCAACTGAGCGCAATCAAGGTTCCCGTGATGGTAGTCGCAGGGCGCTATGACCTTGTGACCCCGCTCGACCAGTCAGCAGCGCTTGCCGAACGACTGCCTCGTTCGCGGTTTGTCGTGATGGAGCACAGCGCGCACTTCCCGTTCTTTGAAGAGAACTACATGTTCACGCAATGGGTTCGGCAGTTTATGGCGGGCACCTCTGATATGCTCGACGACAGAACATCACCCGTCTCTGCTACCGTCTCATCAGGCGGCAGGCGTTAAATCAATTGCAAGGGCGGTCAGAGGGGGCCGCCCTTGGTTTCTGCCTATCGGTATTAACGGCTCACAGCGCCTCTGTGCGTCTGACGAGGCTGGCTATGATAGTGATCAACTCGGCTGGCTCAATCGGTTTGGCGATGTGCGCGTCATAGCCCGATGATAAGGCTCGCATGCGATCTTCCACTCTGGCATGCGCAGTCAACGCAATCGCGGGTACATTTGCCGCGCGTTCGGTTTCCAACAATCTCACCTTTTTAATAAACGAGTAACCGTCTTCTCCCGGCATCTGTATATCGCTGACCAGCACATCGGGACTCCATTCCTTCAGCTCCCGCATCGCATCGGCAGCCGAAGCAACGCCTTTAACCTCGGCTTTGCATTGTTGAAGAATGGTTGTCAGCAGATCGCGTGCATCCGGCTCATCTTCGACCACCAGCAAGCGGAAGCCTTCAAGCGTTGGAGGGCACTCGAACGGGATTTCGGCTGAAGCCACAACCTGATTTCGTTCGACAGGGTCTGGTCGAATGGAGGCCGCGTGATGAGCCAGCATAACAGGGAGCTTGACCGTAAAGGTTGAACCCTGATTCTGACCGCCGCTTAAGGCCGACACGGTTCCTCCGTGCAGTTCCACCAGATGGCGCACAATCGCAAGCCCCAATCCCATCCCTCCATACTTTCTTGTAAGCGTGCTGTCAGCCTGCCGGAAACGGTCAAAGACGTAAGGAAGAAATTCCGGGCTGATTCCCTGTCCGGTATCGCTGACGGTGATCTCTGCGTAAGAGTCTACGCGCGCGACACGCACCTGCACGCGCCCGCCCCTGGGTGTGAACTTCACGGCATTAGAAAGCAGGTTCCAGATTACCTGCTGCAACCGGCCCGGGTCGCCTGAGACAGGCCCGGCCTGCGGGTCGAGTATTATCTGAAGCCTTACCTCCTTGGCATCAGCAGCGGGACGCACAACATCTATAGCCAGCCTAACGACGGATGAAACATCGATGGGCTGAACGTCGAGCCGCAATTTGCCTGAAATGATGCGCGAAACATCCAGCAGGTCTTCTATCAGCTGCGCCTGCGATTTGGCGTTGCGCTCAAAGACCTCTAAAGCGTGCGCTGTCGTCAATTCATCGAGTTTGCCGGACCGCAGCATGCCTATCCAGCCGAGCATTGCGTTGAGCGGCGTGCGAAGCTCATGCGAGATGGTCGCAAGGAATTCGTCCTTCGCTTTATTTGCATTCTCCATCGCCTTGTTGGCCGTCTCCATCCGCAGCAACAGCTCGCGCATCTGGTATTGGCGATGTCGCGCTCGCAGGGCCGATTGAACCGCACTGATGACTATCGCTATGTTGATCGGGCGTTCAAGTATTGTCAGATTCAATTGAGGCCCAGCCGTTTCCAGAAAAAATCTTGCGCCTTCTTTCGTGCTCGTGAATAGTATCAACGGCAGATCAGACCAGAGAGGCTGCTGGTCGAGCGTTGAGATCAATCGCTTTATAGCGGACGAATCCAGTGCCTCTTCCGTTACAAGGGCCGCGCCTGCGCCTGAAATCAATTCTCTGCACAATTCATCAATGTCGCGACACAGGTAAGACGCGATGCCTTCTTCGGTGAGTATTCGACAAGTCAGTGCAGCGTCGCGTCCAACGGGCGCAAGCACCAGCACCCGTTCTTCCGCGTTACTATTGTGTGCTGTCATTGCCGCCTGCCAGTAACGGGTTGGATTCCCCGATGTACTCCGGCACTCCGGTGAGCACGCCCTGAAAAGCTTTCAGCGGCTCTCCCACTTCTATGCCTGTTGCGGTTATGCGGAATTCACGAATGGTTCGCTCGTGGCTGCCTGTTCGCTTCTTGACAACAGAGATTGCCTGCCGAACCTGACCGACTGCCTCAAAATATCGAAGCAGCAAGACCGTGTCGGCCATGTAACTGAGATCGACGGGCACAGGCATATTGGTGCCTATTAACCCGTGTTGAGCCAGCAGCATTATAGTCAACACGCCCCGGTTGCTGAGATATGAAAGCAACTCATGAATATGTGCGGTGAGGTAATGTTCTTCGGGCATTGCGTAGAAATATCCGTTCACGCTGTCGATGACTACCACGGATGCCTTGTCCTGTTCGACAGACTGGCGCACGAGGAATGAAAACTCGCCCGCAGCCAGTTCAGCGGGGTTCACCTGTTTGATAGTACACCGCCCGGACTTTACATGCTTTTCAAGGTCGATTCCGATTGTGGAAGTGCGTTTAAGCAGGGTGCGTGCGCTTTCATCAAAAACGAAAAACGCGATGGTTTCGCCCCGCTCCGCAGCGGCGAAGGCGAACTGTGCGGCAAGCGTTGACTTGCCTGAGCCAGCCGGACCCATAATCAAAGTGGCCGTGCCCGGGTCAAGGCCGCCTCCCGTGAGCGTGTCTACGCCTTCCACATGGCTCGAAAAGGATTTCGGGTTGAAGTCAGTCTGCTGCTCTGTTGCGACCAGACGCGGATAAATGACAATGCCGCCAGATAAGATATTGAAGTCATGATAGCCGCTCAGATACTTGACTCCGCGCAGTTTCTGTATGAACAGACTGCGGCGCGAGGCTCCGTAGCCGGGCGAGTTTTGCGCGAGCATTATTACGCCGTGCGCGATGCTTTCGAGCAATCGATCAGAAGATTCAGAAGTATGATCGTCGAGCAAAAAGACTGTGCTCTGCTTGCCGATGAAATATTGCTTGAGCGCGAGTATCTGTCGCCTGTAGCGCAACGGGTCGCGCGCCTGCAAGCGCATCTCCGACAGGGAATCGAGTATTATCCGCGCAGGCTTCAGGAGTTCGACCTGATCGAAGATGGCTTTCGTAGTCTCGCCAAGCTCTACTTCCGAAGAATGATAGAGGGTGTACTGCGAGTCAGGCGACATATTGTCTTCGGAGATTGCGAGGTCGTAAATAGTGACGCCATCGAGCGACCATCCATGCGAACGGGCTACTGCGAGCAATTCCGCTTTTGTCTCTGAAAGGGTTATGTATAGCCCTACCTCGCCGAGGCGAGCGCCCTCTAATAAAAATTGCAGTGCGAGCGTCGTCTTGCCTGTGCCCGGATCGCCCTCTAAGAGGTAAAGCCGGTTGCGAGGAAGCCCGCCGCCCAAAATATCATCCAGACCTTCGATGCCGGTAGCGATGTGTTCATCAACGGGATTGTTTGCCATATATCATTGTGTGACTCAGACGAAATTTGATGCTCAAGGGAAAAACGTAATTTGCTCCAAGTATTTCGAGTCGTCCACAACGATCAAAGGCCGGGCCATGTTTGAAACTTCTGTGGCGTTTCGGCTTATAGATATACTATCAAATAGAGGTGCTATTTTGTCCAATCCTTCCCGATGAAACTACGTGATGTCGCATCTTTTTTCTTCGACCTGTACATCCCTGATACAATCCTTTCAACCCTATGAATAACGAACTGATTGTGTTTGTAACAGCAGACGGCAGCGAAGAAGCTTCTCGCATCGCAAACACGCTCGTAACGGAACGGCTCGCAGCCTGTGTGAACATAGTAAGCCACATCGAGTCGGTCTATCGCTGGCAAGGCGAGGTCGCACGCGACAGGGAAACATTGATGATTATCAAGACGACCGACGACCGCTACGCAGAGCTTGAGCGCCGCGTCAAAGAACTGCACAGCTACACTACGCCAGAGGTCATCGCGTTCAGGATAGAGCGTGGTTCCGGGGCTTATCTTGACTGGCTGCGGGAATCAACGTCTGAGAAAGATGTTTAAGCCTGGCAGCGGATATTACCAATAAATATCCGCTGCTAAAACTTTGCGTCACAGCGAGCGATTTATTTCTTAGCTGCCTTGGTGGAAGCTTTTTTCGCGGCGGTTTTTTTCGCAACAGCTTTTTTGGCAGCAGGCTTCTTCGCCGCAGTTTTCGTAGCAGGCTTCTTCGCCGCGGCTTTTTTAGCTGCACCTTTTTTAGCAGTGCCTTTTTTGGCTACGCCAGCTTTCGCAACTCCCGATTTAGCAGCGCCTTTTTTCGCAGCAGCGCCCTTCGCCGCTCCGGACTTTGTCGCGGCTTTCTTTGCAGCAGGCGCGGCCTTGCTCGCGCCCGGTATAAGGCTGCCGACTTTGCCGATTGCCGCGCCTATGCCTCCGCCGATGGCGCGCGCTCCGCGAACGAGCAACCCTTCCGCCTTACTGGTTGCGGTCCCGGCAGGTGCTTTGGCTTTTTGCGCTCCTGCTTTTTGCGCAGCAGCTTGTTTCGGAGCGGCTTTTTTTGTGCCGCCTTTTTTTGTGCCGCCTGTTTGCGCGGTGCCTTCGCTCGTTTTCATAACAGATTTTCCGGGTCCGGCTTCCGGCTCACTTCCCTGCTCCAAAGCTTCTATTATCATCTCTTTCGTGTCCATTTCAATTCTCCTTCAATTATGTGATCAATGTTTGAAATGACGCATCCCTGTGAAGATCATAGCCAGGTTATGCTCGTTGGCGGCAGCTATAACTTCTTCATCGCGCACAGAGCCGCCGGGCTGAATTACTGCGGTAATTCCTGCTTGCGCAGCCTCGTCAATCCCATCGCGAAACGGGAAAAAAGCATCCGATGCGAGCACAGTCCCAGAAATCGGAAGCTGTGCTTTCATAACTCCAAGCTTCACCGAATCAACGCGGCTCATCTGGCCCGCGCCGACTCCGACCAACTGGCCTTCGCGCGCGTAAACAATCGCGTTTGATTTCACGTGCTTGGCAATCACCCACGCGAACCTCAGCGCACGCATCTCTTCATAAGTCGGCTGCCGCCTGCTCATCACGCGATGCTCCGCATCATCGAGCGTGCCCCGGTCGCGGTCCTGCACTAAAAGGCCGCTGCCCGTCATGCGAATATCAAAGGGGAGGCTATCGTGCACGCGCTCGCCCATCTGCATAACGCGCAGGTTCTTTTTAGCGGCGAAGATTTCAAGTGCGCCCGGCTCGAACTCAGGCGCAGCAATGACCTCGAAGAAAGTCTCTGCGATCACTCGCGCGGCCCGTTCGGTCATCGTTCGATTCAATGCGACAATGCCGCCGAAAGCCGAAACCGGATCGGTCGCTTTCGCCTTCTCGAACGCTTCGACCGCATTTGCGCCCGTCGCCGCGCCACACGGGTTCGTGTGCTTGATGATCGCGCAGGCCGTATCCGTGAATTCGCACACGAGCGACCACGCCGCATCGAGGTCTATCAAATTATTGAACGAGAGTTCTTTGCCCTGAAGTTTTTCCGGCTGGCTCAGTCCTTTGAAATTCTGAAGCGTGTAGAGGGCCGCGCGCTGATGCGGGTTCTCTCCGTATCGCAAATCCATCTCTTTTTTGGCGAACAGATTGAAGCGGGCAGGAAGGCTTTTGGGCTTCTCTATGCGCAACTGTTCGCTTGCTGAATCCAACACGACCGAGCCGACAAGGAATTCCGAGATGGCTGCATCGTACTGCGCCGTCGCTTCAAACGCATGGCGGGCCAGCCTGAGCCTTGTGATACGGGAAACCTCGCCGTCGTTTCCGTCCAGTTCATTTGCGATCACGGGGTAATCATCAGGGTCTACGATCACGACCACATCTTCAAAGTTTTTCGCCGCCGAACGAATCATCGAAGGCCCGCCGATGTCTATGTTCTCGATTGCTTCTTCGACCGAAACATTTTCGCGGGCTATGGTCTCGCGAAACGGGTAGAGGTTCACAACGACCATATCCAGGTATTCGATCTCGTTCTCTTCGACCTGGCGTTGATGCTCTCGATTAGCGCGAATCGCGAGAAGCCCGCCATGAACTTTCGGGTGAAGAGTCTTCACACGCCCGCCCAGTATTTCAGGAAAGCCTGTGAGCGATGAAACGTCGCGGACTTCGAGCGCCGACTCCCTGAGCATCTGAGACGTGCCGCCTGTCGAGATTAATTCGATTGAATGGCCTGCGAGCCGCCGTGCGAAATCTACCAGTCCTGTCTTGTTGGAAACGCTGATGAGGGCGCGTTTGATCTTCTTCAAGCTCTCTGCCTTTCACGCCGCAATGACAAAACAGATGGCTGCTTTGTCGCGGCCATATTCTTAATCACTCTATGTAACGAATAATGGGGTTAATGATTTGAAACCGTTTAAGTGTGTCAATTGATCGCTTGCGCGTCCACGTGATTTACAATATCACATCAACATGAGATAGAACAATCACTTGCTGATTCTGAGCGGCACTGCGATCACAAGCGGGCTGCCGGGTTTTGCGACAATGCGATAAAGCGTCTGTGGAAGCTCGTCTTCCTGAGTCAGCAACCGCCCTTCAACGCCAGCCTCCTTTTCCGCCTTCGTATAGCTTTTGCCTGCGCCGCCTATCATCTCGAACCGCTCGAATGGCGCGCCCCACTGCTTTTCCCATTGCTCGACCAGCCTGCTTTCGAGTTTGACCTCCGCCGCACCCGGCTTTATTTCCCCAAGCGGCTCCTGCGTTACGATCAGAGTCAGCAGTTCGCCTTTGTAATCCGTGCGCAGGGGCTTGAGCAGGAATGCGGATTTGCCCGGCATCTCTATAACTCTTCCGGCTGTGACCGCGTTGTTATTTCTGAGCGTTGGAAAGATCAGGTACGGCTCGCTCGTTGTGCCGTCCGTATACTGCTCGCGGTCAATCACGTACAGATAGCCATCGCGCGGCGACTCGACGCTCAGACGCACGCGATCACCGATTGTAAAAACGGTCTCGACTTCGACGCGCTCTGGCGTGTATTCATTGCTGTCTTTCGTCCCCGCGTCCTGCACCAGCAATCTGGCATCACTGCTGTCCGCCGCGCCTGACGGTCGCAGCCGCCAGATGGTTATCCCCATCATTTCACCCGTGATCTGTTCGTCAACGGCATTGCTTTTCGGAGTCGCGCGGCGGTAAGCAGGCGTCTTTCGCGCAGCAGCGGGAGTTTTCGTTGCAGAAGTTTTCGTCGCGGGAGTTTTGACGGCAGCCCTCTTCTTTAAAAACTCGGAATCCCAGAGCCGTCGGGCTTCATCTTCCTGCGCAATGCTGACGGATGACAAAAACATGCTTGCGATGAAAAAGAAAAGAACGCTCGAACTTGAAAAAAGATTTCTCGTTTTTTTCTCCATAGCTCTCCTGTCAAAAAAATACGACTTAATGCCTCCGATCAGAAAGAGATTATTATGCCTGACTGGCTCATGGTTTAGCGACGATCATTGGCCGCGCTTCCATCTCGCGGCGGTAAAAGGCTCGCGGCCTTTGCACGCTCCGCTTGCCGGGGTCTTTGATCTTCTCTTCGCCTTCGACGAAAGCTACGTCGGTTTGCAGCAGGAGCCGCGCGCGCATCTCTTTTTCCTGCATCTGAGGCACACGCTCCATCGCATAGTCGAACCATTCGCGCGCAAGTATCTGGCCGTCCTTGCGGTCTTTGTCAGCCGCCTTGTTCTTCAACCCTTCCTCGATCAGCGCATAGGTCAAATAACCGTGCCCCAGTTGCGCGGCCTCAAGCGCCGCCTGATAGCTCTGCGCCGCAGTCAATATATACATGCCTTTTTCATAGGCCAGTTGCGCAAGCCCTTTTGAGTTCATCGGGCCGCGCCGCTTCTCTTCTGCTTCGAGCGCCTGCCCGCTGTTGCAGGCGTCGATGACCAGCAGCATCTGTTCGGCATCAAGCCCTTCGACTGCCGCTTCAAGTTCGAGATCAGAGATGCTATGCGCGAGAATCGCCTGCACTGCTTTTCCGTCGAGAGCCGCGCGCGGACCCGCGTATCCCAGATCGTGCGGCACAAGATAAAACCGCGCGCCCTGCGCAGTGCCGTGACCCGCAAAATAAATCATCACCGCGTCTTCGGGTTGCGCCGGTTCTATTTTCGACAGCACGGCGGGCGCACCTGCAGGCAACGCGGCCTGAGTTGTCAGGCGTTTGAGCGCGAGAAGTATGTTTTCCTTTGTCGCATCTTTGTCCATAAGCGAAATGATTTCGACTCGCTCGTAGCTCTGTAGCTTCATCTGTGCGCCGCGAACTTCATCTGCAAACGCAGTGGCATCGGCGACCGCATACTTCAGATTGTACTGTTCGTTGGCGTAACTATTGACGCCGAAGGCCAGCACGTAAGCCGTGCCTTTGCGTCGCAACTCCAATGCTCCGGAAATCAGCAATCCGGCGTCTACGCTCTTTACATTGTCGCGGTTGAAACCGTAAGCCGTCAGGCGATTTTCTCCGGCGACAATCGGAAGCGTCGTTTCGAGTGAGACCTGTTTTTGACCATTCATCACATCGCCGCGCCAGACCTTGACGAGCGTGCCGTTGCGAAACAATCGGATGTCGCGCGCTCCTGCTGGAGAGGCGGTCACTGTATTTCCGGCTACAGGTTCGGCAACGTCGATTCGGATTTTGATTGTACGAGTCGCTACACTTGCGCCAGAGGGCTGACCATCAGCGCGCGTGATGCTGATTACAGGCTGGCGGCGATCTTTTTCGGAAACATCCTGCGCGGCGCGCGGTCGCTTGCCTGAGTAGATGGCCGAAAGCAGTCCGGGATAAAAGAACTCGTTGAAAAAAATCTCTACCGGCGCAACATCGAATATGTTCGGCGAAAAGCGCCAGAGGATTTGCCCCCATGCGGCAGGCGTTCCATCAAATAACCCGTCCGGCGTGATGACCAGCCAATCCGCCCCGTTGTTGAGCGTGACAAGCGTGGCGAGCAGTTCACCTGTTTGACTGTCCCACAGTCTGGAGCTTCCGTCTTCGCTGCCGCTCACGATGAATCTGCCGTCCGGGCTGAAATCAATTGCGTTTACTGCAAACGTGTGCCCCGCAAGCGTCTTCAATTCGCGGCCCGTCGCCGCATCCCATAACTTTATGGTGGCGTCGAAACTGCCGGTCGCAATCGTGCGCCCGTCGCGGCTGAACGCTATTGCCATCACGTTAGCCGTGTGCCCCGAAAGCGTTTGCAACTCGCGAACGCTTTGACCGGACACATTCCACAGCTTGACCGTGAAAGCAAAGACCTCGCCGAAGTTGAAGTTCCTGGTGTCAAGGGTCATGTCAACGCCGGGTTTCGTTTCCATAAGGCCGGTCGCAATTGTGCGCCCGTCAGGGCTGAAAGCGAGGCTGTTGACCTGCATGCCTCGATCCGGCGCAATAGTCATCAACTCGTTTCCGTTTGCCAGATCGGCAATTTTGATTGAGCGCCCGCCGGTTGCGGTTGCGATGATGCGCCCGTCAGGACTGAAGGCAATCGAGGCAGAGGAGTCTGCGCCCATCGTTGGCGGTCCGGTCAATGTACGGACTTCGCGGCCTGCGTTCACATCATAGAGTTTCACGCTCGTTGACGGCCCGACCATAGCAGCCCTGACAGGAGCGGGCAACCCGCCCAGCATCTGCCCCATCGCCTCCTGCACTTTACCTATCTCGCCGCGTTGCGCCGCCTCCATTATTTTTTGCATCTGTGCAGGGTCGGGCATCACTGCGGGAGGGGTTCCGGCCTGTGTCTTTCCCGATTTTGCCATCTGCTCCATCTGCTTCATCATATCGCGCTGCATATCCTTCATCTCTTTGCGCGCGTCCTTCTCTTTTTGCTTGTCGTCTTTCTTTTTTGCATTCGGGTCAGTCGGAGTTAGGGTCGGCGTTGCAGGCGTAATTGCTGTTGCGGTTTGAGGCCCACCTGCCTGAGGTGAAGTGCCGGTCCTGTCGCTTGTTTCGGTAATCGCAAGCAGGCTTCCATCGCGGTTTATGCTCGCGCCGTTCAATCTCTGTCCGGCAGAAATCGGGAGCGCTCGCACTTCGCGCCCCGTGCGCGCCTCCCATAACTTTACGTCACCTGCGCCGCCGCTTGCCGCTATGAACCTGCCGCCCGCGCTGAAGTAACTTCGCTCAGGCGCTTCGCTCATATCAGCAACACTGGTCTTTGCGGTTTGCGGCAGCTCTAAGGCGCGCATAGCAGTGCCCGTCGTCATCTCCCAGAGATTGACGGCTTGCGAGCCGCCGGTCGCAAGCGTTCGCCCGTCATCTTCGTAGGCAAGACTGCGGACAGGCATGGCTCCTGCGCCAAGCGTCCGAGCCAGAGTTGCGCGCCCCGCCGCCAGTTCCCAAATCCTGATCGTATTATCTACGCCCGCCGTCGCCGCCTGTCGCCCATCTGCGCTCAATACAACGGCTATGATTTCTCCGGCGTGGCCTGTCAGGGTTGCAACGCTGCTTCCAGCGGCAATATCGAGGAGACTGGCCGTTCGCCCCTCGCATACAATTAATTGCCTGCCGTCGTTATTGAAGACAAGCCTGTTTGAAAGGGGCAGAACTCCATTCACATCTACGGAAGCGTTTTCGCCGCGAACACTGGCGATGTTGAATCCTCGCAACTCGCGCCCGCTTGCCCCGTCCCACAACCTTACAGTGCTTTCGCGATCAGCGACTCGCGATTGCAGGTTAACGGTCATAGAAACCTGCATCGTAAACAGGTCGAGCAGCGCGCCGATTGTGCGACCGTCGGGGCTGAACCTGAGCGCGCGCGGGCGCATGTACGAATGAGTTCCCATCTTCGCCTTCTCATCATAAATTTTCGTAGTCGCGCTCACGCGCCAGCTTGCTACATCGCGGAGCACAAGGTTGGTTTTAGTCTCTCCTCTGTCTCTCAACTCTTCGACCAATGCAAGCGTTCGCCCATCGGGGCTGAACGCAGCCGCATAGATATTATTGGAGTTGTCCGGGCTGGCATTCAAGGATTGCACCTGCCGCCCTGTGCCTGTGTCCCAGACAGATATTACTTGTTGCGTCTGGTCTATCGTAACAAGCAGCCGCCCGTCGGGGCTGAAGTTGGCCGTGCCTGTATCCTGTTTGCTGTTCAAAGCTGTAGCGCGAAGCTCGCGCCCTGTTCGCGCGTCCCACTGCTTGAGCCTGTTCGCGCTGAAGGTAAGAAGCGATGAGCCATCAGCGCTGAAACAGAAGGCAGATGAGCGCGCAAGCGCCATTATGGAGCGCTCGCCCAGATTCAATGTGTGCAGTTGCCTTCCCGTCGCCACTTCCCACAGGTTGATCGCGCCGCCGTAAAAACTCATCGAAGCCAGCAACTGCCCATCGGGACTGAAAGCTATGATGGCAGGGGGCGCGGTTATTCCTGTCTGCAACACAAGTTCGGGTTTAGCCGCGCGCTGGCCGTCAGGCTTTTTCGCCGCGTCCGGTTGTTGATCCGCCGGTACGAGAATCCTTTTCTGTTCCTGCGCCAGCAGAATTGTCGGAGCAAGGAGCGAGAACGCAAGAAAGCAGGCAAGCTTCCGCATCAAAGTTGCGTGTTTGAATGATCGAATTGTAATACCGCGGCGAGTGTTTTTCATAACCATATTCCTTGAAGGGCAATGCCTGTGGTGATTGGCTTTGTCGGTTCAATGATGCTCAAGGTTCACGAGCTTTGCGAGCACGTCACCTTTGCATTTCACAATCGTTTGCTTATTGACTTCGTCTTTTTTAGAGTCGAGTTCGGAAGCAGAGTGATCGGCCAGAAACGCTCGCAACCGGGATGCCTGAGCGCCGTCTTTGACCTCGCCTCTGTCTTGCGGGTTGGCCCATCTTTTCACCGCTTCCAGTTCGGCGACAGCGTTTGCAGACCAGACGAGCCAGAGCTTTTCAGTTCCCTGCTCGGCATCGAAAACGAATCCGTCTCCGCGTTCGGGGATTTGAATCTGCTGCCCGGCTGTAAGCTGCGCTGAATTGTTGTTGCTGGTTGTCGAAGGAAACAACACATTGAAGCTCTGCGCAGCGGGGCTTTCGTTGATGACGTAAAGATAACCCGCCTGCGGGCTTGAGACCGTGAATCTGACGCGGTCGCCGGGTGAAAATATCACTTCGCCCGGAAGCTGAAACGGTTTGCTGCCGGGATAGAGCTTTGGATTTTTTTGCGCGGTGATCGAATACGTCAACACGCGCTCCGGGGCAATCGAGGGAGGCAAAGAGACGGCCTCGCTTTGAGACGGACGGGAAAACCTGCCGGTGGCCACTGCCCAGACGAGCGATGCCGCGATAACCATGATCAAGGCGAGCAGTATTATCACTCTTTTCCCGCCGCTGTTTGTCGGGGTGTTTTCCGTGTTACCGATTCGCGATTCGTTCAAATCTTTCTGCGTTTCGCGCGCAGCATGAGGAACGGTGGCCTGCGCTTGAATCTCGAAAGAACCGGGCGCGTTTGCCTGCGTCGCAGGCACGACCGCTGTCGCCTGAAAAGAGTTTGAACCGATAGTCAACGCGCGCGCGAGTTCTTCGCCAAAGCCGCGCGCATCCTGAGGTCGCCTTTGCGGGTCGAAAGAAAGCGCGTTCAGGATCACGCCCTGCGCTGTTTCCGAAAGGCTCGGTCTCAACTGTTTGGGTCTGATGAGGTCTTCGGCCCTGTGCATCTCAGCGAGTTGCTGCACCACGACCAGTTCGCTGGGCGCGTCGGGGTTGAAAGGGCGGCGGCCCGTGACCATCTCGTAGGCGATTATGGCGAATGAATAGATGTCTGTCGCCGGTGAAGTTGTCTGCCCGGCCAGTTGCTCAGGCGCGATGTAATGAAGCGAGCCTGCGATGACTCCTAAATTAGTCGTCGATCCTTCCTCTGAGTTCTTTACCTTCGCAATCCCGAAATCGATGAGCTTGATCTGCTCCTGTCCGTCGCTCAATGTTTCGATCATTATGTTTTCGGGCTTGAGATCGCGGTGAAGGATGCCTTCTCTGTGCGCAGCGCCGAGCGCCTGCCCGATCTGCCGCACAAGCTCGGCTGCATATTCAAAGTCCATGCCGGAGACTGACATCGCCGAGCGCAATGGCCTGCCCTTGATAAACTCCATCACGAAAAACGGCTTGCCGTCCTCAGTCCTGTCTTTATCAATCACGCGCACTACGCCGGGATGATTGATGCGGGAGAGAGCTTCGGCTTCCTGTAGGAATTTTTTCGCAAGCCAAGTGCTTTGATTGGAAGTATCGAGCAGGAATTTAATCACAACAGGCATGGAGTGAAGCCGCTCGTCGCGAGCCAGATAGACAACGCCGATGCCGCCGCGCCC
Source organism: Blastocatellia bacterium (assembly GCA_963804815.1). Lineage (GTDB taxonomy): Bacteria > Acidobacteriota > Blastocatellia > UBA7656 > UBA7656 > DATEKX01. The sequence continues at coordinate 3,349,613 of CAWDRU010000002.1, forward strand.
GAGTTCCTTTTCGATCAGATACCGGCCTTTGAGCTTCAGGCCCGGACCCAATTCCTGCGCGACAGGCGCGCCCGTGGCCGGAGAGGACCAGAACTCCTGCGTCGCGTCTTTTGGGTCGGTATCTTGCGCCATAGCGAAGGTTTGCCGAATACTGAATTGAAAGTGAGGAAGACAGCGGGATTCTAGCATCGCGCCAATCTTCAAGTAAAGAGTTTGAGCCGTAAGCCCCGATCATCTTGCAAAGCGCGACGCTTGCAATACAAAATGGAATGGAACAGACTCTTATAAGTGGAGGTCGAGAGATGAAATCAATCATGAGATTACCTGTTTTTTTATTACTCGCTTCACTCGCAAGTATCAGCATCGCATGGAAACTCAACGCGAGCGCGACGCAGGCGGACAAGTCGCAGCAGTCCAGCTATTCAACAAAATCGAAAGGGCGCAAGATGACCGAGAAAGTTGTCAAGACTGATGAAGAGTGGCGCAAGGAATTAACACCTTTGCAGTACGAAGTCACGAGAAAACATGGGACTGAACGAGCCTTCACGGGCGAATACTGGGACAATCACGAAAAAGGTATATACGTTTGTATCGGCTGCGGGCAGGAGTTGTTCGACTCCGCCACGAAATTCGAGTCCGGCACCGGCTGGCCCAGCTTTTACGCGCCGATCTCAAAAGAGAGCGTTGATGAACACAAAGACACAACCTATGGCATGGTTCGCGTCGAAGTGCTTTGCAGCAGGTGCGAGGCTCATCTGGGGCACGTCTTCGACGACGGGCCGAAGCCCACACACCTTCGCTACTGCATGAACTCGGCGGCTTTGAAATTCGTGAAGAAGGATTGACCATAAGCCGCGTAAGCAGCAAAGCGGGTCTGCTTATGAAACAAAAGCTAATTCTTAATGCGGCTGCAATCCTTGTTCTGCTCGCCGTTTGCGTGGACGGTCAACCCGCGTAACGACGAGGTACGGGTCTACCTGCGCGCCCGAAATAATTACGGAGCGTCGTTTGCGACAAAGGCTATTCTGTCACCTGCGGGGCTTATCGCGAGGCGCGTGATCTGGGTGATTCCCTCTTTGGAAAAGTCCGCCACCTCCTGCCAGTCCTTGTCGCTTTTCGGATTGTATCTGAATAGTTTTGAACCATTCCCCATCAGCAATGCGCCACCCGGCGACCACACAAAGTCTTCGCTGCCGGGCAGCGTTTTGATGAACCTGGTCAGTCTGTGAGTTTTAAGATGCTGCGATCTGATTGTCCACTCTTCATCAGACGATTTATAAACGTAGTTGATCTCCCGTGAGTTGGTCGTCATGTGAAGCGAGCGCCCAACACTCGCGGCTATAGTTTCAGCCTTTTCTGTTGTCGTATCAACGAGCTTCAACAGGTTCGGCGTTCCCAGTATGAAAAGCACGACCGTATTCTGGTCAACCCAGACGTGATAACCGACGGGCTTTATATTTTTCAAAACAAGCACAGGATGGCCGCCATCAATAGGAAATTTCCACAGTCGCTGCGTCGAATCGGCCTCTACGCGAATTACGGAAAAGTATTTGCCGTCAGGCGTCACGGTCGGCGAATACTCGCTCTCTGTCGTCTCTGTCAGTCTCGTGGTCGCCGCATTGTCGATATCGTATCTGTAAATGTCTGCCTGTTTGTCTTCTCTTCTGGATGTATAAAACAGGCTCTTTCCATCAGGCAGAAAACCGGGCTGGTTATCATAGCCTTTCCTCTTCGTGATATTCAGCGGCTTGCCGAATTGCAGCTTACCGTCGCGCTGGCTGAGATCAACGATGAACAGATCGGTTTTAGGCGGCTCTGTCGTTTGCGCCGCCTGACGCGCCGGGTTGATTGAAATACAGGTCATTGCAAACAGCACGAATATGATTAACTTTTTCACGATAAACCTCCGGCTATTTCGCTCTGCTCAATTCACCTCGCGCAGCAACGAGCAGCGCAGTGTTTTTTGCAATCGCATCTTCGAGAATATGTCGCTGCTGGTCTGCGATGCGCCAGTTCTTCTGCTCGACCGCTTCCGTAAGACCCGGCAATTCGAGATGCGCGTAAGTGTATCGCGCCGCATATAAAATATGCTTGAACCAGGGGCGGCCCGGAATTCCTTCGGCGTTCAACCAGTTCGTCTCTACCTGCATCAGCATCTGATTGACGCGTTCAGCGGTGCGCCGGTCTGGTCGCCCTTTTGCAAGCGATAATTGAATCGCACGATTTAAGGCAAGCCCCGCGGCCTCGAACTCTGCTATCAGTCGAAGCGTCGATTGCAGATTGACCTGCCCTTTAATATCGTTCTGCTTTTGAAGTTCCGTAACGAACTGGCGAATGTTCCGGCTGTAGAACTCGAAATCGAGCGGCAGGATTTCAGCGTTCGCAATCCTCAGCGCCAGCACGCCCCAGAAAACAGACATCAAAGTGTGATAGCGATAGCCGGGGTCGCCGAAATTATTCATCCAGTAAAAATTATCGTATGCGGAATGGTAGACTCCATACGGCCCATCGAATTGCAGCAGGATAGTCGGCATTCCAAGAAAGTTCAAAAAGACAGTGTGGTCTGACCCGCTGCCAATCTTTGTATCAACCATCCTGTCATCTCTAACAGGCCGTTTCGTTTTCTGCTCGCGCGCAAGCGACTGCTTCCACTCGGCGTAAAGCGTCTTGCCTGATGGCGCGAAAAGCCCCCGGCTTGTTTCAACAATCAGCGGCGCAAACGAGGCGACCGCGCTTGGGCGAAAATCCGGCCCAGAGGTCGAAGAGTCAACATTGATGTAAACGACCGCTTTCTTTTTCAACTCGTCGGCGAACTGCTCGCCCCATTCGGTCGAACCTGTAAGCGCGACCTCTTCGCCGTCCCAGCTGCAAATGACGAGCGTGCGGCGCGGGCGCGAGCCTTGTTTTTTCAACTCTCCGAGCGCCCGCGTCATCTCCATCATCGAAGCGGTTCCGCTCGACGGATCAACGCCGCCGAACTCCCACGCATCGCGATGATTGCCCATCACTATCCACTCGTCGGGAAACTCCGAGCCGCGAATGCGCGCCTCGACTACATAATTCGCCATCACGCTCGTATCCATATCGACTTTGACGTGCGCGCGCACTGCGCCCGTCAGCCGATACTTGATCGGCATCCCGCCCTGCCAGTCCTTTGGCGCTTCGGGGCCATCCATGTTTTCAAGCAGCGGCTTTGCATCGCGCCACGACATCGCCAGCGCGATGATCTTCGGGACAGAGCGAGCCTCTGCGATTGGAATCTGCTTCGCGCCGGGAACCGAAGCCCACCCCGGCGTTAACGGGTCGCCCGGAACCATGAAGTCGTAGGTGATGGCTCCGCGCTGAATATGGCTTTCCGGCCCCCACGGCCCGTCAGGAAAAACCTTGCCCTTCTTGAAACCGTCTTCTGCCGGGTCCGAATAAATTATGAGAGCGGCTGCGCCTTCGCGCTCTGCCGTCAGCGCCTTGAATCCGCGATAGCTGTACGGATTCGAGTAACGCACGATCACTATTTTCCCTCTGACATCGATGCCGTGTTTGCGCAGCACCGCATAGTCTTCGGGGTTCCCGCTGTGTGCATAGACGACCGGCGCAGTCGCTTCGCCCGATGCGGAAAGGCCGAGATAGCCTGAGCGCACGTTCGGGTTCTTCGTATCAGGGTCAACGTCGTAAGCGTCTTCGCGGAGGGTGGCTTTGTAGCGAACAGGCGCAACCATTTCGACCGCGACTTCGCGCGGGTATGAACTGAGCACGTCATAGCGATGAATCTGCACATCTTCCCACCCTTGCCATTTCCATGTTTCCGCGATATTGCGCGCCAGTTCGTTATTGCGTTCGGAGCCTGCCGGGTGCGGCTCGGCTGTGAAGTAGCGATGCAGTTTTCGCGCTTCTTCGGCTGATGGAATGCGTTTGAATTTTTCTTCGATCTGCATTTGCGTTTGCGCTGCCTGCCGGGAAAAACCCGACATGCGTTGTTGTGCAATCGTGTTCAAAGATATACAGAGAAGAGAGAGCATTGCCGTCACTGAATAAAGCAGTCGCCGGTGACTTCGAGGTGTCGTCATAAGATTATCGCTCCCGTGCGCGTTTAGATAAGCGCGGCAATTCTATCGCAGGAGTTTCGATTGTCAATCGAACAGCGGCGAATGATAAGATCAAACTGATGAATACGGATATTCAAACGGAACGCGACTTTTTGATAGAGACATACAGATCATTCAACGCTCGCGACATTGATGCCGTCCTGGCTCATATGCACACGGGAGTAGATTGGCCGAACGGAATGGAAGGCGGGCGCGTCTATGGACTGGAGGCTGTTCGCGAATACTGGACGCGGCAGTTCGGCTTGATCAATTCCCGCGTAGAACCCGTACGCTTTGAGAAAGACGAATCAGGGCGCATCGTTGTTGACGTTCATCAGGTTGTCTGCGATCTGACCGGAAATGTCATCAGGGACGAGATGGTCGAACACGTCTATCTGATTGAAGACGGTTTGATCAAAAGCATGGAGATCAGAAAACCGGCTGATAGCTAAAGCGCTTCCTCCACCTGCCGCCAGTCAATTCCGAAGACCGCCATCGATCCCTGAGCCAGGAACTGAAGCATTAATAAATTTTTACATGGATAAACATTCAGTGAAGGAAGCAAAGAAGCTGAAGAACGCGGATAACTGGAAGCATCTCGCTCGCTGGAACGGCGAAGGCTACTACGAGTTACAGACAGAGGATACGGCTTCGGTGCCTGTTCGGATATTTTTGACGCCGAAACTGTTCAAGGAAACCGAAGATATAATCTATCGCCAGATAGTCAACGCGACACGCTTCCCCGGCGTCAGGATGATAGCCATCACGCCCGACACGCATTACGGTTACGGAGTGCCGGTCGGCTGTGTAATTCTCACGGACGGCGAATCGGGCGCGGTGGCAATGGGTCCGGTGGGCTTCGATATTGGCTGCTTCACGGCAGACACGATGGTTCCGACTATTGATGGTAATAGCTATCCCATTAAGAAACTGGCTGAATCCGATGATGAGATTTTCATCTACGCACTTTCCAAAGAACATAAGGTAGTAGTTGCAAAAGCGACGGCGAAAAAGACCCGAACGAATGCGCCGCTGGTGAAAGTCACGCTCGACAACGGCAAAGAAATTGTTTGCACACCCGATCATGAATTCATGCTCCGTGATGGAAGCTATCGCCAGGCAAAAGACCTTGCATCGCAGACTTCACTTATGCCTTTTGACAAACGCACAAACAAAGAGGGCTACGCTTTGGTCAGGCATCCGGCAACGGGTTTGAATCAAAGAGTGCATTGGATCATGGCTCGTTGCGGCTTGCTCGGTAAGATACCTTCGTTTGAAGGGCAAAAGACAATCATTCATCACAAGAACTTCAACCCCGGCGATAACCAGCTTAAAAATCTAGAGTTTATGGGCGACAGGGATCACTTGAGTTATCACAAATCAATAGCCGAGCGAAATCAGCACTTTCATTCGCCGGAATTTGAATCTAAGAGAAAAGCCGCCTTGTCCGCGAAAGCTCAGACCACGGAAGGTTATGCTTACTTTGCAGCCAGAGGGACAGCCAACCTTGCAAAATATAGAGAGCAGCATCCGGGTGCAGAAAAGCAAAATGCCATTGCTAATCGCAATGGCGAGCGAGGGAAACCTTATTTGATTGCTTACAACAAAAGTGTGACCGGCAGAGTCAAATCTTCAGAGGTAGCTCACCGCACACATACCTGTGAGACTTGCGGAGCAGAGGTTTCAGGCGGAGGTTTTGGGATTCACAATCATCGGTACTGGAAACACGGATATAATCATAAGGTTGTTTCCGTTGAGACCTTGAATTATGTCGCTGATGTTTACTGCCTGACCGTTCTCGATTTTGGCAACTTCGCGCTTGACGCTGGCGTGTTTGTGCATAACTGCGGGATGGTCAGCGCGAAGTCGGACGTGGATGCCGATGCCGCGACCTTCGATAAGAAGCTCGCTTTCAACCGCGCTGTGATCTCTAAAGTAAACCTCGGCGCGGGCGGCAAAAGCGTCAAGCTGGGTCGCGTAAACAGCCGCGAATTCGATAACCTGATTCGCGGCGGCGCAGAGTATTACGTCGAAAAATACGGCGCGTCGTTCGACCGCAGCCGCGCAGAACGTCATCGCCTGCCGGTTGATGACGACTGGCAGCCACCGCTCGGCGGTAAGGGCAGGCCGGAGCGAGGCATGGAACAACTAGGCTCGCTCGGCGGAGGCAATCACTTCATTGAACTTCAGCGATGTGAAGAGACGGGCACCCTGTTTGTGCAGGCTCACACTGGCTCGCGCGGCTGGGGGCACGGGCTGGCAACGAACTATTTCGAGATGGCTCGCGCTGAAAAGCCCGATTCGGTCACGGATATTGATCTCGGTTACTTCATGCCCGAATCAAAGCATTATCGCGACTACCTGAACGCGGTCGCGGCGGGCGGGAACTTTGCCATCATCAATCGCCTTGTCATATTCGAGCAGGTGGCGGAAGCATTCCGCGAGGTTTTCAGGAGCGAGTTGGAATTGATCTACGAGATAAGCCACAACCTTGTGCAGAAGGAACGCCACCCCGATTTCGGCGACGTGTGGGTTCATCGCAAAGGAGCAACGCGAGCATTTCCCGCAGGCCATCCGGCGCTCGCGGGAACGATCTGGGAAACCACGGGACATCCCGTGTTGATTCCCGGTTCAAACAAGGATTTCAGCTATATCCTGCGACCGCAGGCTGCGGCGGTAAACAGCGGGTTTTCTGTCAATCACGGCGCGGGGCGAAGAATGTCGAGAAGCGAGGCCGCGCGCAGCCTTGATCAGCGCGCCATAGATCGCGAGTATGCCGAAGCCGGTATACTGGTCAACGAAAACGGGCGCGTGCCGATTGACGAAGCGGCTCCCTGTTACAAACCGGCAGAAGAGGTTATTCAGGCAGTAGTCGGTGCGGGGCTGGCAACGGTCGAGTATCGACTGTGGCCGCTTGCATCGTTGAAAGGTGATGACAGACATGTATCGAGAAAAAACAAAGCAAAGGGAAAGCGGTCAGGCAAACATTTCTGATCTATAGCGCGGAACCCTGCGATAGGAGGAATCAAATGGACAATAGCGAAACAGGGCAGGTGAGCGGCAGCGCTGCTGAGATTTATGAAGAGTTTTTTCTTCCGGCGTTGTTTCAGGAGTGGGCTGGCCGGGTCGCCGACGCGGCAAAACTCCAGCCGGGCCATCGCGTACTTGATGTGGCCTGCGGCACGGGTGTTCTCGCTCGTGAGGTCGCTGAACGTGTCGGAAAGACAGGCGCAGTCGTTGGCCTCGATCCGAACGAAGGCATGCTGGCTGTGGCAAAACGCAAAGCGCCTGAGATTTCATGGCAGCAGGGTCGCGCAGAAGCAATCCCATTCGATAGCGAAAGCTTCGACTCTGTAGTCAGCCAGTTCGGATTGATGTTCTTTGAAGATCAACTGTCTGCCATTCGCGAAATGTTCAGAGTATTGCGGCCCGGAGGAAATCTTACAGTAGCCGTCTGGGACTTGCTCGAAAATAGCCCCGGTTATCTGGCCATGACCGAGTTGTTAGAGCGGCTCTTCGGCGGTCATGTCTCAAACGCACTCCGCGCGCCTTTTAATCTGGGTGACACAGACCGTCTTTCCTCATTGTTTCGAGACGCGGGATTACCGAAGATCGAAATAAAGACAGTTGACGGAACAGCCCGTTTTCCTTCCATCAGGTCGTGGGTTCACACAGATGTTAGAGGCTGGACGCTTGCTGACATGATTGATGACGCACAGTATGAACTGCTGGTTGAGGAATCGGAAAAAACGCTTCATCGCTTCGTTACTGCCGATGGCACTGTAGCATTCGGCGCGCCAGCTCATATAGTGACGGCGAGTAAGCATTGAATGCAGTTTGATCTGATTGAATCTGGTGAAAGCGAGGGAATAGTCATTTAATTTAAATGGAGTCCGGGTCTGCTGTGCAACCGGCCTCTTTCAAAACCGGAAGTCGAAAGGGCAGAGGTAAGATGAGCAGATTGAGTGAAAAGCAATATTGGGACGGGGTGTATCAGTCGCTTGAAAAACCTCCCTGTACACAAACCGATGGCGCTCGCAAACCTGAAACTCTGAAGGCCAGAGCGAAAACCCGGTTAAAAAATCTGCTCGGCAAAAAGCTGCTCGGCTATATGTTCTACCGCTATCACAATCGCATGTTCTGGGATGTGATTCTTAAAAAGCATCTGCCGGATTTAAAGGGCGCAAGGATGCTGGAGGTCGGAAGCGCGCCCGGTACGAGTCTCGTCACGTTCAATCACAAACTCGGTTGCCTGCCTTACGGAATTGATTATTCCGAACATGGCATCGAGACTAATCGCCAGGTCTTTATCGAAAACAACATAAATCCCGATAACGTTATTCACGCAGATTTTTTCTCGGATGAATTTCACAAACAGTATAAAGAGTCCTTCGATCTGGTCTATTCGGGCGGTTTCATCGAGCATTTCGATGATGCGCGGGACGTTGTTGATAAACACGTAAGTTTGCTCTCCAAAGGCGGGCATCTCGTTATACTGATCCCGAATCTGCGCGGGATATATCGTCTGATTCTGAAGCTTTTCTACAAGGAGCTTCTCGACATTCACAACCTTTCGATCATGCGAAAAACCGAATTCGCAAAACTCTTCGAGCATGAAAGTCTGACTCCGCTTTTCTGCGATTACTACGGCACATTGTCTCTGGACGTGACGGCGGCGAGAAAAAACTCTCCTGCTGGATTCATCCTCAACGGCATGAAGAAGCTGGAGTTGATCACTAATTTGATGCTTCACATCACGCTTCGCGGCAAGGATCTGAACACCAGATTCACCAGCCCGTATTTAATTTTCGTTGGCGTAAAGAAGTAGCTCGTTCATCAGGCGCGCCACGGCTGTAACAAAGCCGGTTGACAAGCATGGTAGGGGCAGGGCTTGTCCCTGCCCGAATCGCTGTAAGGCGATGACTGTCATGGCCTGTCGGCCATCCGGGCAGGGACAAGCCCTGCCCCTACTTTTACTTTGTTACAGCCCTGTCAGGCGCGCGCGATTTGTGGTCATCCGTGACTTGCGGTGGTATCATAGCTGACCCATTACAGATGATACGGTTTGGGGGTAGACAGATGAGCCAGGACTACATTCTCGCGCTCGATCAGGGAACGACCAGTTCGCGCGCGATTCTCTTTGATCATACAGGCAATCCCGTTGCAACAGCCCAGCAGGAGTTCGAGCAACTCTATCCGCAGCCTGGATGGGTCGAACACCGTCCCGCCGACATCTGGTACTCGCAATTGAATGCAGCCGAGCGTGTGCTTCTGGAATCGAACGTCAAAGCCGATCAGGTCGCGGCCATAGGCATCACCAATCAGCGCGAAACGACTATCATCTGGAACCGCGAGACGGGCGAGCCTATATACAACGCCATCGTGTGGCAGTGCCGTCGCACCGCCGAGATGTGCGACCGATTGCGCCGCGACGGATTGGCAACGGTCTTTCAACAGCGCACAGGGCTGGTGCTTGACGCATACTTTTCGGGAACGAAGGTGCGATGGCTGCTCGATAATGTCGCAGGCGCGCGCGAACTGGCGAAACAAGGCAAGCTCGCGTTCGGCACGGTCGATTCCTGGCTGATATGGAAGCTGACGGGCGGGCGCGTTCACACGACAGACCCGTCAAACGCCAGCCGTACGCTGCTCTACGACATAGAGCGCGGCGAATGGGATGATGAACTGCTTTCGGCTCTCGATGTTCCGCGAGAGGTGCTGCCACACGTCGCTCCGTCGAGCGCGTTGATCGGCGAGACTGACCCGCAACTTTTTGGCCGCGCAATTCCCATAGCAGGCAACGCAGGCGACCAGCAGGCGGCGCTCTTCGGGCAGGTATGCACTCGTCCGGGGATGTCTAAGAACACTTATGGGACGGGCTGTTTCATGCTTTTAAACACAGGCAAAGAGCTTGTGCGGTCAAAAAGCAATCTGCTGACGACCATAGCGTGGAAGATAAAAGACAGGCCCGTAGAATACGCGCTCGAAGGCAGCGTCTTTATTGCAGGCGCGGCGGTTCAATGGCTGCGCGACGGATTGAAGATCGTTCATGCCGCATCGGAAACGGAGAGCATGGCCTTGAGCGTTCCCGATAACGGGGGAGTTTATATGGTTCCGGCATTCGTCGGGCTTGGCGCTCCGTATTGGGACCAGTACGCGCGCGGAACGATCACGGGGCTGACGCGCGGCTCTACGCGCGAGCACATAGCCCGTGCGGCCCTTGAATCAATCGCGTATCAGACCAGCGATGTTCTCACCTGCATGCGTAATGATTCCGGGATCAAGTTGAGCGAGCTGCGCGTTGACGGAGGCGCGGCGCGCAATGATTTCCTGATGCAGTTTCAAGCCGACATCCTCGGCATTCCCGTAGTGCGACCCGCGAACACGGAAACGACTGCCGCAGGCGCGGCGTATCTGGCAGGGCTGGCAGTTGATTTCTGGTCCGATGTGGAAGAGTTGAGCGAGATGTGGCAACGCGAACGGACGTTCGAGCCGGAGATGGCGGATAAAGAACGCAAGCGTTTGCTTGAAGGCTGGGCGCGCGCGGTCGGACGGGCGGGCAACTGGATACAACCCTGACGGGTTTTGCATAATCTGCATTATAAGATTTCTGAACCCCTTCACCGCAAAGGCGCAGAGGTTGAGCAATTATTTTCTCTGCGTAATCTCTGCGTTCTCTGCGCCTCTGCGGTGAATCCTCTCTGTTCTTCTCACTCCTCTTATTGGCTATCGCCAGCCGTGACTGCTAAAATCTCTTTTTCTATGGATGAATCATCGCTCTGGCCGATAATACTGAAGGTAGTCGTTGTATTTCTGCTGGTGCTGGCTAACGGCTATTTCGTCGCTGCTGAATTTGCGATTGTAAGCGTTCGCCGCTCGCGCATCGCCGGGCTTGTCGGCGAAGGGAACAAACGCGCGCGCGGGGTGATGCGGTTGATGGAAAACATGACGGCCTTCATCTCTGCCGTGCAGGTCGGCATCACCGTCGCCAGTCTGCTGCTCGGAGCGGTGGGCGAAGAAACGTTCGCGCAGATAATCGAACCCTTATTCGCGCGATTGCCTGCCCCGATCTCTCTTGTTGCAACGCATGGGCTGGCTTCAACCATCGCTATAATCATAGTCACCTACCTGCACCTGCTGATCGGCGAGTACGTTCCAAAAGCCATCGCGCTCGAACGCTCCGAGCGAGTCGCGCTTTCAGTCGCCCGCCCGATGGAAATATTCTACAAGATATTCAAAGCGCCGATCTGGCTGGTCAATCGATCTGGAACGGTGGTGCTGCGATGGATGGGGTTGCATATGTCCGACGCGCACGCTACGGCATATAGCGAAGACGAGTTGCGCCACCTCATAGATCTGAGCCAGAAGAGCGGGCACGTAATCGAAGACGAGCGGCGATTGATCGATAACGTGTTCGATTTCACGGATGCAAGCGTCGAAAGCGTCATGACGCCGCGCACGGAGATTGATGCGCTCGACGTAGAGCTTTCGCCCGAAGAGATGCTCGACGTATTTGAAACCATGGGCTATTCGCGCATGCCTGTTTATCGCGGTTCGCTCGACAGCATTCTTGGCATAGTGCTGCACAAAGATTTGAGCCGTTTGGTGCGCGGAGGCGGCGCGACAAACATCGACGAAATAATCCGTCCCGCTGTCTTTCTGCCTACCTCCGTTCGATTGCACGATGCGCTCAGACAGCTGCGCCGATCAAGCGCGCACCTGGCGCTCGTCGTTGACGAGCACGGAGGGGTTGAAGGGCTTGTGACTCTCGAAGACCTGCTCGAAGAGATCGTCGGCGACATAAGCGACGAGCACGACGAAGCTGCCGCGCAAAATATCAAGAAGCTCACGGATGACTCGTTTAAAGTGAACGGCAAGCTGACGATTCGCGACGCCAATCGCCGCCTCAGTCTCGGATTGCCTGAATCCGACAGCTATCACACAATTGCAGGATTTATGATGGCGCGCGCAGGAAAGATGCTCTCGCCCGGAGACAGCATCGATTATAACGGGTTGAGGCTGACGGTCGAAACGGCGGATCGCAATCGCATAGTCGAAGCAAGGATAGAACGATTGAAAGAAGCAGTGATGGGTAATGAGCAGGAAGTGAAGCAGTGATATCTGCCTTCCCCAACTTATCATTCGATGTTGTTTTGATCACTTTTCAGCCATCGCGTCTGTGACCTTGATGCGGCCTTCGATTATTTCCTTCTTCGCACGCTCTACGTCGTCAATCACGGATTGCGGGATGAGGTTGCGATTATAATCATCAAGCGCGTAGCCTATGCCGTCATTATCGAGGCCAAACAGGTGCAAACCGCCTTTGAACTGTCCGCCTATGGTCTCTTTGACCGTGTTATAGACGGCGTTATCGACTCGCTTCATCATGCTTGTGAGAATGAATCCGGGCTTGACCCAGTTCTGATTCGAGTCAACTCCTATGGCCAGAGTGTTGGTCTCTTCTGCCGCGTCGAACACGCCCAGACCTGAGTTCCCCGCCGCTTGAAAGATCACGTCCGCGCCTCGCTCAATCTGGGCTTTCGCAAGCTCTTTGCCTTTGCCCGGATTGTTCCACGCAGCATCGTTCACCCCGACGAAATTTTGAAAGACCTGAATCCGTGGGTTAACGTAGTGCGCGCCTTCTGTGTAGCCGGTTGCGAATTTGTGGATGAGCGGAATGTCCATTCCTCCGACGAAGCCAATGCTATTGGTCTTTGTCGCGCGAGCGGCGATCATTCCGACAAGGAAGGAGCCTTCGTGCTCTTTGAATATGAGCGAGGCAACATTCGCCGAGTCAATCACGCCGTCAATGATGGCGAATTTCAGATCGGGATAATCGCGCGAAACCGATTCCATTATCGGCGCTTGAGCGAACCCGACGCCGATAATCAGATCATAACCTCGCTCGGCGAATGCTCGCATCGAAGGCTCTATCGAAGTAGGGTCGCCCGGCTCGACATCGCGAAGCGTCATCTGGTCGGGCATGTCCTTTAGCGCGCGCTTCACGCCTTCCCACGCCGCAGCGTTGAACGATTTGTCGTCCTTGCCTCCGATGTCAAAGACAATGCCGACGCGAACTTTTCCGCCCGCCTCATCGCGTCGGCCAAACATATGACTGCAACCGGACGCCACAAGCCAAGCACTCAAGAAGAGAGCCAATATTATCTTTTTCATTCTTTCCGTACTCCTGTTACAGGGCCTTACCAAATCGTTTTGCACGCGCTGCTATCTATAATTTTAGAATCACGAGAAATACAGATGGCATCGAATCTCCGCGTAACACCAACAATGATTCGGTCGTGCATCTCTGGCACGGCAGCATCTCGACCGAATTCAAGAGTATCTTCTGCATTAAAGGGCACGAAGATAAACTGGCTGCTGTTGCGCAGTTGATCAACGCTCGCTAGAAAATCAACTGGTCGGCCATACTTTTCGTTAAGAAAGTACAACTCAGCAATCACAATCGCTGGAATGTATATCCAGGCTTGGCCGTGTACACCTTCTGTAAAACTGTTGAGGGCGTTGATACCCAGACGAGAGGATCTGGTCAAATACCAAAACAGCGCATGAGTGTCTGTGACGTAATGATTCACTTTTCAAAAATAGGAGGCAGCTTTACACCAAAAGTCTGTAGGATGTTTAAATAACAAGTATTTGCTCCAACTCATTTAGTAATTCCAAATGGATATCCGTTTGGAGTGGGGCCTGAGAATAATATTTATTCTCTGAAAATGGCACATCATTCTTTCGTTCAAAGCGAAATGGCGACGGTCGAAGGCCCTTTGCAAGATCACAAGAAAAAGACAAAGCAGCGGGTTGATAAATGTAAGTTTCTGTTTGAGTGTATACTAAAGATGATAAGCGGTTAGCAAATTTATCGAGTTTCGGGTTAAGGCTATTCAATAAGCACTCCGATGTCACAATCACCTCGCTGACATAGCCTTTCATTCGTATCATCTCCGGGCTAAACACAAGGCTAAAGTCTTTAACTATCCATTCAGCAATTCCCTCAAGGAATGCTTCACTATCCCTCGTGGAGGAGCGAGTCTCTGCTACCATCCCATCCTCAAAGCTCGTAAAATTAATCGTTACATCCATACCCTGAGCATTCCTATAACTACCACCAAAGAACCTGTCTCCAGGGTCTCTATTATGGTCAAGATTCATCTCCCTGGGATAATCGACGAATTTATATTTTTCCGCTAGAGCAGGTAAGAACGCATGCCATAGATTTAATCCGCGCGGATTAATTTCGCGCGCGTCAATAAGCCAAATAACGCGCGCAAGTTCAACTGATACAAGCTCCATCAAGCCCTCCTTTGCTCATAAGCATTAGCGCTATTAGCCTCCCTTAATGAGTTATGCTCTTTTCGCTTGGGATGCTTCTCTACCCATTCACTTATATCTGTAACGCCGATGCTGCTGACAGAATTAGAACGACTATCTTCGTCAAATTTTTTACCAGATGCCATGTCTTGAAGTATTGACGAAACCTCTGTATTTATACTGTTAGGAATTCCAATCTGCGTTTTAGTTTTTTCATCATCTTCAAACCTGGGCGAAGCTATATGAAGCCATTCTTCTTCCCATTCGTGACGTATCTCGTTAAGAGCCAAATCCAAATCAAGTTCATCTGGGAAGCAGCCCTGCCAGATACCATATAGGTCTTGTGGTTTCTTTGTATATGAATGGGGGATAGAGTTTTCGGCCTTTTGCAACTGCTCAGCAATATGCTCAGTCAAAAGTCGTTTTTCGTCTGCCGAAAGCTGATCGGCTAATTGTTTGAGTTGATTTAATTGTGTTTGTGACATCTTGCTCTCTCTTACTTCTACCTGCCTTCGACCAGCCTGTTATATTTTCTCATCACCTGCCTGAGCCGGTCATGCCCGATTGCAAAGACTTTATGATTATCAGCCCCCGTCATGGTTTCTGCTGCGATGAGCGCGTTGATGATGGCTTCTTCGGTCGCCTGCACTGTCGCTTCAAAGATTGGATTCATCAGGTCGTTTGGAAGCATCGTCAACTGCACGGGGCCTGTCTGACTCGCGGCCTCCGCGTTCGCCGTCGAAAAAGCCAGGAAGATGTCTCCCGACCCGTTGCCCGAACTGCTGCCCGTTCGCGCGACGCCGAGCGCCGCGCGCCGCGCCAGCCTCTTCAATTGATGCGCAAGCAACGGGGCGTCCGTCGCCACCACGATGATGATCGAACCAACATCTTCGTCGCGCGGACGGATTTCGCCTGATGCAATCTTATCGTCGGGGATTTCAGCGCCAACCGGAACGCCTGCGATTCTCAACTGATTGCGACGACCGAAATTCGCCTGCACCAATACTCCAACCGTGTAGCCGCCGCCTTTTTCATCCAGCTTTCTCGACGCAGTGCCGATGCCGCCTTTGAAGCCATAGCAAACCATACCGGTCCCGCCACCGACGTTGCCTTCCGTGACAGCGCCGGATTTTGCCTGATCGAGGGCTTCAAACGCGTGCTTTTCCTTCACGTGAAATCCGTTGATGTCGTTCAGGAACCCATCGTAAGTTTCGGCGACAACGGGCAGCGACCACCAGTAGCCCGTCGCATCGGGCGACCCGTGTTTCACACGCCACGCGACCGTTGCATCGCGCACTATGCCGACGCTGTGCGTGTTGGTGATCATAACCGGGCCTTCGAGAAAACCCGATTCTTCAATCCACGTAGTTCCCGTCATCTCGCCGTTGCCGTTGAGCGAGAACCAGCCTGCAAAGACGGGCGTATTGGCAGATTGTTTGCCGCGCGGCAGGACGGCAGTGACGCCCGTTCGCACAGGGCCTTTGCCTACTTCGAGCTTCCCTTCGCCCGATACGAGCGTCGCGTGCCCGACCTCTACGCCTTTCACATCCGTGATCGTGTTGAGCGGCCCGGCAGTCCCTTCAAACGGAATACCGAGGTCACGCGCGCGCGGCTTGTTCTGCCCCACAGCGTCTTGAGTAACAATCATCATAATCAACACACAAACCTTAAGGGTCAATCCAGGTCTATCCATCCGATTCTCTCCGGATTCAATTATGCGCGGTTCGAGGCTCTTACTTGTCAGGCGATTCGTAGAGATAAGCAACATTATAAAGCTTGCTCTCGCGGCCATCGTTGACTGCGTACTGATTGGGCCTGCGCTCGCCTTTGGTGTTTACCGAATAGCCCCACAGCGCGGCAGCGCCGTATTCGCCGCTCTTGCTGAGCGCATAAAAATTGACGTTGAATTTTTTGAGCTTCGCCATATTGCCGTTGTAGCTTGCGGCAACGCGTTTGCAGGCTTCTAACGCGGCGTCCGTGGGCGACATCCCTTTGCGCATCATCTCGACCACGGTATGCGCGCCGTTGATTTTGATGCACTCTTCGCCGCGCCCCGTCGAACCTGCCGCGCCAACTTCGTTATCAACGAACAGACCGCAGCCGATGAGCGGCGAATCGCCTACGCGACCGGGAATCTTGAACGCAAGCCCGCTCGTAGTCGTCGTGCCTGAGATGTCTCCGCGCTCGTTGACCGCTATGCAATTGATCGTTCCCGTCGGAGGGTGAGCGATCATCTCCGTAGCAAGCGCGAGTATCTCTTCCGGCTTCATCGCGCCTTTGTAAAACATGCTCTGCTGCGGAGTGTCGGGCGCGGCAAGTCCCGGCCCCCACGCGTCGCGGTCGCTCATCGTCTCTTTCCACTTCAGCCATATGGCGTGCGACTCTTCCGTAGACAGTTCCTCTTCTTTGAAACCGTGAGCGAGCGCAAACCTCAGCGCGCCCTGCCCGACAAGCAGTAGATGGTCCGTGCGTTCGAGGACGAGCTTTGCGACCTTCGATGGATTCCTGATGTTGCGAAGCGAAGCGACAGCGCCCGCGCGTTTCGTCGGCCCATGCATCACGCTTGCGTCAAGCTCGACTACCCCTTCTTCGTTAGGCAGGCCGCCGTAGCCGACGCTCATGTCTTTAGGGTCGTCTTCCACGATGTTGACACCGGCCACAACGGCATCGAGCGTATCTGCGCCCGCGCGAATCATCTCCATCGCTTTTGCGGTTGCTTTCAACCCGTTGGCGCTCGATACGACGACCGGGCGCGAAGCAACTGGTTTTGCCAAACCGGTCAGGGATGATTCACCAGCAAAGCTTGCTGCAAGTCCGGCAGCCGCGCTGGTGCGAAAGAAATCCCGACGATTTATTCTCTTCATTGTAACCTCCTCGGACATGTATTGAGTTTCTCCAAAGTGAGTGGGCGAACACTTGCTCGGCATATTCCCCGGCGGTGCTCGATTCTAACGAGTCGCGCCTGCTTTGTAAACAGGTCAAAACCTTTATCGTAGGGCGAGAGCATCTTAACCGTATAGAACCTTAAGCAGATAGCTTTCATCCCAGCCTGCTTTCAACCGCTTCGATTTTATTCCTACTTTCGTTGTCTTCTCTTGCTTTAGCAGATTCAAGGCTATGTGTCTCAATGTCGCCACGTTCTCCGGCGCATGATCTTTTCTTATCCGGCTCTCATCTTCTCGAAATGCTATATCCAATACCCAGTGCAAGGAGTTCTCTATTGACCAGTGCCCTCGTATCGCTTTGCCTATCTGCTTTGCATCTGCTTCGAGACTGCTTATGTAGTATCTTCGCTCTCGGCTCGTTTCTTCTCCCTGAACTGTTCTTTCACTCTCGACCATCGCTATCGTTTGCAGCCCCTTCCAATTTGCTTTCTTTCTCAGCCACTCACAGTCACTCGTCGCATAGTATCGTCGCACTTCTACTCGCCCGTGATCACCGTCTACGGTTTCTTCCGTCGTATAAGCGGTCTGGTTGAACTTATCACCAAGCGCCCAATCAAAGTATTGAATTAAATCCTCATACAGGGTTACTTGATTGCCTTTTACCGAAAGGACATAGTCTGCCTCTTTGCTGATAATCTTTGCAGCAATATCGGTTTGGCACCCCATAGCATCTATAGTGACGATGCAGCCCGCTACTTCCAGCATATCGAGTAATTCAGGAATTGCTGTTATTTCATTGGATTTCTCATCAACTTTCACCTGGCCCAAAACCATTTCATTTTCGCTAGCCCAAGCCGAGACCATGCTGATAGCAGCCTTTCCCGTTGGTCGGTCGAAAGACCTGCGTGAGAGTTTGCCGTCAATAGCTACGACCTGACCTTCAGTGAGTTGATAAACTGAACGAACCCACTCAAGAAAGCATTGCTGGAACTGCCGAGGATCAATACGGGCAAAAACACGGCGAAAAGTGTCATCGGAAGGGATGCCGTTTGGCAGTTCAAGAAAAGACTTGAACCAATCCTGTTTAGAGTTGCCGAAAAGTTCGAACTCTTCCCAGCCCTCAGCGCCGCAGATAGTAGCGCAGATGGAGATGGCTAAAATATCAATGAGCTTGTGACGTTTAGTGCGATCAATTCTAGGATCAGTGATAGAGCTGAAATGCTCGACAAGAGTTCTGGGCGATTGATTATCCATTGTAGACCTCCTTTAGAAATACGGAAGGTCTACATCCTACAAGATTTAAGATGCTCTTGCCCTAACCTTTATCGCAGTGCCGTTTTGATAAGCGCGGGCGCAGATGCGCGCTCATCACTGATCGTGATTGCGCTGGCGATCACGGACACGGCTTCATCGGCGAGAGCCGGATCGTTGAAATGAACGGTCGCAAGCGCGGAGCCTTTGTCTACGTGGTCGCCGATTCTCGCTTCAACGATCAAGCCTACGCTTAAGTCAATCGCCGTGTCGAGACGTGCGCGGCCCGCGCCAAGCAACATCGAAGCGTGGCCAATCGCTTCGGTATCAATCGCCTGCACAAAGCCGCTGCGTTCGGCAACTATCTTTCGCTGGTGCTGCGCGTGCGGGAGCAGGCTGTAATCGTCAATGACGTGAGGGTCGCCCGATTGAGCTTCGATGATCTCGCGCAGTTTTTCCAGAGCAGCGCCCGAAGCGATCAATTCATCATAGATCGCGCGCCCGCGCTCAACCGTATCAGCGGCGCGGCCCATGACTATCATCTCTGCGGACAACTCTCTCGAAAGCGCATTGAAGTCTTCGGGGCCGTCTCCTTTGAGCGTGTCCAGGGATTCGATCACTTCAAGCGAGTTGCCGATAGCGCGGCCAAGCGGCTGATTCATGTCCGTCAGCAGCGCGACGCAGTCTTTGTTCATCCCGCGCGCGATTTCGATCATCAGCTCTGCAAGCAATCGAGCATCGCCTTCTTCTTTCATAAAAGCGCCATTGCCGACCTTCACATCGAGCACGAGGCCGGAGATGCCTTCGGCCATCTTCTTGCTCATAATCGAAGCGGCCATCAGGGGTCTGCAAGGCACTGTTGCCGTGACATCGCGCAAAGCATAGAGCTTTTTATCCGCGGGGGCGATTTCTGCGGTCTGGCCTATGAGCGCGGCTCCGACTTTTTCGAGCGTTGCGCGAAACTCCGTAAGCGAGAGGTCTGTTTTGAAGCCGGGTATCGATTCAAGCTTGTCGAGCGTGCCGCCGGAATGAGCGAGCGCGCGACCGGAAATCATCGGCACAAATACGCCTGCCGCCGCGACAACGGGCGCGATGACTAAAGACGTTTTGTCGCCGACGCCGCCTGTCGAGTGCTTGTCAACGCGCGGGCGTCCCAGGTCTGAGAAGTCCACGACATCTCCCGAATGAAGCATCTCTTCGGTAAGCGCGATGGCTTCTTCGTTGCTCATCCCGCGAATGTAAATAGCCATCAACAGCGCGGCCATCTGATAGTCCGCGACTTCGCCAGAAGTATAACCGCGCACTATGAAGCCGATCTCGTCGCGCGCAAGCGTTTTGCCGTCGCGCTTCTTCGCAATAATGTCAACTGTTCGCATAATTATTCAGTAGAGCATTATACGTAAGAAGGCGAGGTTAATTCTAATTGATCTGGCGAGGCTAATTCCAAATTTCGCGAAAGACGCGATGAAAGTTTCCGCCTATCACTTTTTCGATTACCTCGGACGAGTGGCCTCGTTTAGCCATAGAGACGGCGACTCCTTCAAGTCGGCGCGGATAGTTCAGCTCTTTTATGTGAAGCGGGCGGTCGTCGCCCGGCGCGGCAATGCCCGCCTGTTTGCGGGCGATCACAACATCGCGCAATCGCTTCATGTATTCGGGCGTTTCCAGCACAGGCATGACGCTTTGATCCGTGCCTATTCCGACGTGATCTTTTCCGCACACATTCAACGCGTGTTCGATGTGTCTGAGCAGCAGTTCTTCCGTAGCGTAATCGGTTCCGCCGAGGTAAGGCATCAGGTAGATGCCTAAGACGCCGCCTCGCTGGGCCATCGCGCGAAGCTCGCGGTCTTCTTTGTTGCGCGGATGGCGAAAGACTTCGCGGCAGCCGCTGTGCGTGATAAGCGCGGGTCTGGATGAGAGAGCTATTGCGTCCGTGGTGGTCTGGTCCCCACAGTGGCTGAGATCAAGCGCCATGCGAAGCTCGCCCATTCGCCTTACGACCTCTCTGCCGAAGTTCGATAGCCCCGCGTTGCGCTTTTCGAGGCAGCCGTCGCCGATAAGGTTGGCTATGTTGTAAGTGGGCTGAATGATCCTCACGCCGAGCTTAAAGAATTCATCAACGCGCATTACGTCCTGACCGAGCATCTTCCCATCCTGAAATCCGAGAATGATTCCAAGCCTGTTTTCACGTTTCGCGCGCTCTATGTCCGCGTGCTTTTCGACCAGTAGGAGGTTCGATGAATAATTCCTGATCTCTTTCAGCCAGTAAGCGATGGCTTCTTTCGTGTCCGTGTATTCGCCGACGCCAACTGTAAGATTAATCGCGGTCAGCCCGGACTCTTTTATTGCCTGAAATTGCTGCTGCCTGCGTGAACTGGAAAAATCGTCGCCGCCGTCAAGCCCGCAGAGGCAATCAATGACGATAGAACGGCGATAAATCTCTTTTGCCTGTTCGGGGCTGATTGTCGCCGCCGCTTGAGAAGCGAAACTGAGCTGAGGCATACACGCGAGGCTCGCAAGCGCGAGCGTGAACCCGCGCCGACTGATTATCGGGTTCGCCCATTCCGAATTCGCATTATTGGACATATCGTTGCTCAAACTTTGATTAAAAGGGCGACGGCGTGCGCGGCCATCGCTTCTCCCCGCCCGACCGATTCAAGCCCCTCGCTCGTCTTCGCCTTAACGTTCACGCGGTCAACATCGACTTTAAGAGCTGCGGCCAGCCGCTCGCGCATACCTTGAATGTGCGGCCTGAGCTTTGGGCGTTCGGCCATGACGGTCGCATCAACATTCGACAACCGGTAGCCGCGCTCAGAAATCATCTCGACTACGCGCGCGAGCAGGTCAAGGCTCGATGCGCCTTTCCATCGCTCATCGGTGTCGGGGAAATGCGCGCCTATGTCGCCGAGCGCAGCCGCGCCCAGCAGCGCATCGCAAAGCGCATGTGTGAGCACATCGGAATCCGAATGGCCCAGCAATCCTTTCTCGAAAGGAATATCGACTCCGCCGAGCACGAGTTTACGCCCTTCGACCAGACGGTGAATATCGTAGCCAATTCCGATGCGAATGGATTCGGTCATTTAATCAAACAGGCATATGGTCAACTGAAAAATTCCGCGTTGATGGCCTGCGCCAGTTTCAGATCAAAGGGGCGCGTGATCTTGATATTGATCGGCGAGCCTTCGATTACGCTGACGCGATGGCGAATGCGTTCGACAAGCTGTGAATCATCCGTAGCCGTAAAGCCGTCCGCATAAGCCCGCTCGTACGCCTCTCGAATGATCGAATAACGGAAAGCCTGCGGCGTCTGCGCGTGATAGATGCGGCGGCGGTCGAGCGTGCGCTGGACGCGGCCCGATTTCACCTGCTTGATCGTATCAATCGAGCCCATTGCCATAAGCGCCGCGCCCGTCGCCGACGCGCGTTCAATCACGATGCGGATCTCTTCGGGGCGAACGAAAGGGCGCACCGCATCGTGAACGACGATGATGCCCGCATCGTCTTCTTTGATTACCTGCAGGCCGCGATAAACCGAATCCTGCCGCTCGGCCCCTCCGCCGACGACGCGCACAATCTTTTTAAGATTGTATCTGGAGACTACTGCCAGCACTTCCGAAGTCAGGTCGGGTTGCAGGACCAGGATTACCTGATCGACCGCTTCGCAGGCTTCAAACCGCCTGAGCGTGTGGACGAGCAGCGGCACGCCGCCAAGTTCAAGCATCTGTTTGGCGCGGTCGGCCTGCATGCGCGCGCCTATGCCTGCGGCAGGTATGATGGCTGTATTGATGCGGCTGTCGGTCACTGCGAGGCTGTGGTATGTCGCGGACTATTATTCGTCGTCGGGCGTCCGTCCTCGCTGAAGCGGCCAAAGATCATCTTGCCCGCTGTGGTCTGCAATACGCTCGTGACCGACACGTCAACATTCTTGCCTATCATGCGGCGAGCATTATCGACCACCACCATTGTGCCGTCGTCGAGGTAAGCAACGCCCTGATTGTACTCTTTGCCTTCCTTCAGGACGAAGACACGCATGATCTCGCCCGGCAATACGACGGGCTTGAGCGCATTGGCAAGTTCGTTGATGTTGAGGACGGAAACGCCGCGCAGTTGTGCGACTTTGTTGAGGTTGAAATCGTTTGTGACGATCTTGCCTTCTATCTGCTTGGCAAGTTCTATAAGCTTGTGGTCCACTTCGCGCACGTCAGGGAAATCAGCCTCGCTTATGACTATCTCGTAGCTGCCCTTTTTCTTTTGAAGCCGTTGGAGTATATCGAGTCCGCGCCTGCCTCTATTGCGTTTTATGGAGTCGGCGCTGTCGGCGATCTGCTGAAGCTCGCGCAACACGAATTGAGGGATGACAAGCGTGCCGGAAAGAAATCCTGTCTCAGCTATATCAGCCACGCGGCCATCAATGATGACCGACGTATCGAGTATGAGTGAGTGAGCTTTGCTTGCCCCTTTCTCTACGAAAATGCCTCCAAGAGCAGTCAGGTCGAGATAGTCTCCTTTGACTGCGCCTACTATTAACCCTACGTATCCCATAAATAACGTCAGCGTGAGTGTGAGGAAAGATTTGAACTCTGGCGGTATAATCTGTTGCGCGGATATGATCCAGGCAATTAACGTAGCGGCTGCAATTCCAAGTAAAGACCCGACCGCTCCGCCGATTAAAGTCTTAAGTGTGGCTTTGCGAATTCGAGTCTCGAAGAAGATGATGCAGCTCGCCAGCACAAGTCCTACTACTGCCGAGAGAATCGCATTATTCTTTACAGGCATCAGGCACCAGCCTGCACTCACGAGCGCCCCGACGAAGACGATACGAATTAAAGTAATGTCCAATCGCATATAACCTCCGTACGTCTTAATCTATCGCTCGAGCCGTTCCTGCATTACGACGCTGCGAATAGTTTAAGCTGAGTTGTAAAAGATCTGACCGCGAGTCGAACTCGCGATGACGATTGGCTGCAACAGTCAACTTCCATGTGGACAGGATATATATAGTGTATCAGGCATCCTGTTCATATCTGATTGAAGAACGCCCGAACGCGGATGAAGAAGAATGCTGTTCGAGCTTAGGGCGCAGCGGCCAGACGGTATGAATTAAGAAGGTCCGGTCAAACCTGCGACCCCAACGAGCCGCCAACCGCATCAGGGTTCAAGCCCTGACCGCCTCCATTATAGCTTAACTCCATTATTTTGCTATCAAAATACAGTACCGATCTATCTTTAGTCGAAATAAAGTTTTCGCCGTTGTGATATGCGACCGGTCAACCAGAGGTTAGATGCTAAAGGTCAGAGGTGATAGGTCAGAGATTAGAGGTCAGTGAAAGCATTCCCGGCCTGCTGACTATTAACCGCTAATCTCTGACCTCAATCAGTCGCCGCCGTCGGGCGCTTCTTTCAGCTTGCGCTTTGCCAGTTGCTGGCGCACGCCCTGCGAATAGAGCTTTACGAACTCCAGTATCGAAAGCTTTTGCGGCGCGCCCTCAAAATAGAATGTGCAGGCGTGGCCGATCTCGCGCTGAAGCAGTTTCAGGTCGGTCGGGTCGAGCGGAAACTTCAAACAAGCCTGCGGAGCAGCGGGTGTGGTATAGATTGCGCAGCGTGTGTTGTACTCCCCTTCGTCGATAAAGAAAGGGCATTGGAATTGAATCTTGCAGCAAAGCCCGCAGCGATTGCACTCGCCACGCTGGTAAGCTTTGTACCGGTAGACCAGATTATCAGGCAGAATATTAGCCAGAAGCGTTCGGCGTAATGCGCCCCACGAGTGAATCGAGAAAGGCGCGCGCACGACCTTTTTTGCAACGGCGCGAGTCATTTGCCAGTACATCCAGCGACGTGACGGCACTTCGGGTGGAGGATCGGGAGTTATTGATTGCTGAGAAAGTATATTATCGAAAACATGAAGCACCCGTCCGCCGTCCTGCTTCTCTTGAGTCATTATTAGTCCTCTCGTTCAAGAAAGTTGACCGGACCAACTTCCGAATCCTGATAAAAGAGATTTGATCCGAAAGCATTGCGCCCTGCAAGCGAAGCTGCGAATGAAACAGCGGCAGCAAACTCATAGTAGCATCAAGCGCATAGCGCGGGCAAATCATAAGGAAGCAGGCACATCCGGGCAACTGGCCCTCACATTTGCCTGCTTTCGTAAGCCGATTTCTGCCTTCTGGATTTATCTTTTCCGTATTTTTGTGACACGAAACGGAATTTGATTTATACTGCTCGACGCTGACAAGCCGGGGGACATCCGACGATACCTCAAGGACGAGTATCAACCGATGCGAACGGCTAATTTCTGCTCTAACTGCGGCGAACAGTTAAAGGTAAATCGCGCGAGCATTTTCCGTGCGCACGCATACTGCCCGCGTTGCGCGCGCACGTTTCGATCAGATCGACTTGTATTGACCTTAAGCTATGTGGTCTGCCTGATAATCGGCTATGCGTTCGGGCGTTATAGCATGCCGCAGAAGCCGCTTTACCTGCTCGGCACTCCAATTAATCCGATTACAAACCGAAACGAACGGGGCGAAACAGCCGCGCGCAACAAGTCCGGTTTGCCTTCTGCATCTTCGACCGATCAGGTAATAAAGGCATGCGGCGCGCCGACGAAATCAGGCAGGCCGTGCAGGCGGAAAGTGGTAGGCGGCGGCTACTGCTGGCAGCACCGCGACAAATACGGGTCGAAAAAACCGACGGCCAGCGGCCCGCTACATTAGAGCGACGCGACGCTGCAAATCTCTTGCGATTTCAGCAGGGTCGTCGTCGCGCGAATATTTTACAGGCTCGCCGATTGTCACTTTAATTTTGCCCGGTCGCGCGAAATACTTTTTCTTCTGCTTCATCTCGTACAATCCATCGAGTTTGATGGGAACGACCGGCACGTTCAAATTGGTCGCAAGCAATCCGATGCCTTCCATAAAATCATGCATCCGGCCATCAGGCGAGCGACGGCCTTCGGGGAATACGATCAGGCTGTAGCCACAATCCATCAGCTCGCCCGCGTGCGCGAAGCTGCGACGAAAGCCGCTCTTCTGCGGCAGCGGAAATACATTCATCAGCGAAACCGTCAGCACGTATTGCGCAAGTAATATGAACCGGCTGAACCATCCGGTTCCTTTTTCAGCGTGACGCCAGCCGCGCAGTTTTTCGCCTTCCATTGCTATCGCAAGCCGTCGCTGAAATCTTGCGGGCAGCGCGTACTGTATCAACGATTGATCCACCATCGTCACATGATTTGCAATGAACAACACGGGGCCGCGCGCCTCTCTCAGTTGCTCTTTGCCCGCGACTTCCGCGCGGCTCATCAGCCAGACAAGCGGCCACATCACGAGATAAAATACGATGAATCGAATCCATGTCACGGGAAACCGCCGCGCCCAGTTCGGATAAGGAAACTCGACCGCATCGGTGTGCGCGCCTTCGCGCAGCATCTTTTCGATGTCGCCCACAGTCGTCGCAGCCGTGAATGCCGATTCGTCAATATCGACCTGATAATGATCTTCGAGCGCGCTCAACAACTCGACGCGACCGAGCGAGTCGAGTTTCAGATCTGTAGCAAGATTGGCCGACGCTCCGGCAGCAACAGCCGATTCTCCGCTGACGCGAGCCACCTGCTGCATGATGAAGGATGAAGGCTGAAGGCTGGCTTCCGCGTGAGAGCCATTCATATTTTCGCCCTCATCCTTCATCCTTGCCATCACTTCCTGCTTGCGCACTTTCTGCGTCGGCGTTCGCGGAAAGTCCTGTTCGGACCAGACGGCCCAGCGGCGAATCTGTTGATAGACTGCGAGCGTTTCATTCGCGCGTTTCACTGCCCGGCTTGCGTCTGCCCGCTCGTCGTTCAGAATCAAGACGGCCATCGGCTCAGGCCCCTGCGGTGTGTCGATTCCAATGACAGTGTTGTCGCGGATCTCCGGTTGAGCGTTCAGCGCGGCTTCAAGGTCTTCGGGGTAAATATTCATCCCGGCAGCCGTGACTATCACATCTTTCTTGCGGCTCTTGAAGTATAGATTCCCTGCTTCATCCATCTCGCCGATGTCGCCCGTTCGCAGCCAGCCATCTCCGTTCGTCATTGGTTTCAACCCGCCGTTCCAGTAACCGGGCGAGACGTTTGCGCCCCGCACCAGTATCTCGCCCGATTCGTCCAGCTTCATCTCCTGACCGGGCAGCGTCCTGCCGATTGAGCCACGCCCCACTTTGAAAGGGTGATTAACGCTGATGAGCGCCGCAGTTTCGGTCATGCCATAACCCTGAACTACGACAAAACCCAGTCGCCGCCAGAATGTTTCGGTTTCAGGGTCGAGCGCCGCTCCGCCCGATACAAAGGCCCAGAACTTCCAGCCGAACCGCGCGTGCAGGGCGCGAAAGACTCTCCATCGCTTCAGGAAATTCCACGAGTCGGCGGCCATGAGTCGCGCATGAAACTTTTCGCCAAGACTGCGCGCCGCGTAGTCTCTCTCAATCTTATTTCGCATGGAATCGAGAAATCGCGGAACGGTGACGGCTACGGATATGCGTTGCTTCTTTATAGTCGAGATGATCTCTGACGGATTCAGCGAATCCTGAAAGAAGACCTCGCCGCCGAGAATCTGCGGAACGAATATGCCCATGAACTGTCCGAAGACGTGGCTCAACGGCAGCAGGTCGAGGAAGCGAATCGGGTGAAAGGGCCGCTCCCACTTGATGTACTTTTGAATCTCCCGCTCAAGCGGCGCAAGGTTCGCAAGCAGGTTGGCGTGAGTCAGGCAGACGCCTTTAGGCTCAGCCGTCGTGCCTGATGTGAAGATTATTTCGACGATCTCCGTGTCAACGATATTTTCTGCCCGGTAGGTTTCCGAAGCGTGCCGCGCGAGGGTTTCGGATAATTCTTCGAGCGAAAGGGCAGGTATGTCCGCACACTTGCCGCCGCTTGAAAGCAATAGTTTCGCCTGGACCTGCTTTTGAATTCGCGCGACGAACTCCGGGGCGCTCTCCATATCGACAGGCACAACTATCACGCCGCGAAGCAGACAGCCGAAGAATACCGCGACCCATTCGGCGCTGTTTTCAGCCCAGAACAAAACTCTGTCGCCGCGCCCGATGCCGCGCGATTCAAGCTCGCGCGCGAATTGAAATGCGGTCGCGCGAAGCCGCGCGTATGACCAGCGGGCGACTCTCAGCCCGCGCCTGTGCGCAAAAGCCGCAGCGTCGCCGCGCCGAGCGCAATCGTCGAGAAAACTGAGCAGGTTATTTCGCATAGTCATTGCAGTCTGCGCCATCTGATTTATGATAAAGGCAGAAACCATCGGCTGCCACCGCTATTGTGACACTTGATTGATGTGACTCTACCCGGTTTGTTGCCGCTTGCAGGCTTGTTGTATCATGACCGTGCTCGCCGCAACCAAACAACTCGCAGCCGGGATTTCAAGTTTCAGTTCCCCTCATGAAAAAGTTCGTTCAGATCATATCGCTCATCGCAGGACTCGCGCTGTTCGCTTACCTGCTAAGGCAGACGGGCTTCGATACCCTTGCGCTTTATCTGAAGATGATGGGCTGGGGTTTCGCGCTGATCGTCGCGCTCTCGGCGCTTCGCAATCTGGCGCGCGCGGCGTCATGGTATTACTCGATTGAGCCTGCGCGCCGCAATATCGGCTACTGGTCGATTGTAAACGTAATGCTTGCGGGCGAGGCGATCAAGTACCTGACGGCAACGGGGCCGCTTCTGGGTGAACCCGCAAAAGCCGCGATGGTTCGGCGTGAAGTGCCGCTCGTCGAAGGCTTCTCTTCCATAGTCGTAGAGAACATGATCTACAATCTGACGGTCTTTCTGGTAATGCTGACGGGTTTGCCCGCGCTTTTGTGGCTCATCGAACTGCCCCGCAGCTTAATGCTTGCTTCGTACATCTTCACGGCGACAATAATCCTGACAATCGCGGTGGCGTGGCTTGCGATTCGCGGGCGGTGGTTTCTGCTCGCACGAATGATAAAGCAGATCACGCCGCGTGAACGTTCAGGCAAGCTCGTCGAGCGTGTGCGCGCGGTCGAAGAGAACATCTATTCGTTTTACGAGACACGGCGCGCTGCTTTCTTTCTCATATTCGCAATCAACCTGTTCGCGCACCTGATCAACATTGTCGAAGTATATCTGATCCTGTCTTTGATGGGTTTGCCTGCGACGTTTGTGATCGGATTCGTGGTCGAAGCCGCCACAAAAGTTATTAATGGGGCTTTCTTCTTTGTGCCGACGCGCGCGGGCGTCTACGAAAGCGGCAATGCAGTTGTGCTTGACGCGCTCGGCTTGAGCGCAGGCGCGGGCGTTGCGCTTGCTGTAATCCGCAAGCTTCGGGCGTTTGTCTGGATCGGATACGGGCTCGTTGCAATTGCGATAATTACTCTGAAAGACAGACGCGCTGAGGAAGGCGGAATTTGACAGCGCAGGATGATTAAAGAATTAAACGGCTTTCCAATCCAAAATCCAAAATCTAAAATAGAGCTATGGACAATTTAGTCGTATCGAACATTCTGTATCGCAAGACGCGAACGATTATGACGATGGCGGGCGTGGCGCTCGGCGTCGTGCTTGTAGTGCTGACGATTGGTATAACTCACGGCTTTCTGAGCGAGCAGGGCCGCCGCAACTCCGCCATAACAGCTGAAATATTGTTCGGCGCGCCGGGCGCTACTTTCGTGTTGAACTTAAGCCCGACGCTTTCGCTTCCTGTCAAAAAGGTCGATGAACTGCTTTCGATTGAAGGGGTATCCGAGGCCGTGCCAATCGCCCAGTTTCTTCGCGGCTGGCGAATGGTCGAGGGCGTGGATTACGATTCGTTCATTCGCGCATCGGATGTGCGCGTAGTCGAAGGGCGACCGATTCAATCAGGCGACGAAGTCATGATTGATCGCATACAGCAGGCGAACCGAAAGCTGAAAGTCGGCGACGAGATGGAGGTACTGGATCGCCCGTTCCGCGTCGTGGGCATCTACGAGCCTGAATCGCTCGGTCGAATAAAGATTCCGATTGCGACCTTGCAGGCGTATTTGAACCGTCCGGGTTTGTGCTCGACCATTTTTGTAAAAGTCAGCGATCCCTCGAAACAGGACGAAGTGGCCGCGCGCATCAAGGAACGATTCCCGGATAACGGCATGATGCTTACGCGCAATCTGCCGATACTGGTCGCGCAAGGCACGCCTCAGATGCAAACCTTCCTGAATGTAGTCATCGCGCTTTCGATCATCGTCAGTTCTCTGGTCATATTGCTTACGATGTATACGACGGTCGCCGAGCGCACCAGACAGATAGGCGTGCTGAAAAGCCTCGGCGCATCGAAATTGTGGATTGCGGGCGAGATAGAAAAAGAAGCCTTGTTGATAAGCTCGCTCGGCGTGCTTGCCGGGTTTGCGCTTTCGGTGATCGGCAAATTTATAATCACGCGGCTTACCGGACTGAACGTCGAGCTGGAACCGGTCTGGCTTTTCTACGCGCTCGTGTTTGGAATGCTGGCTGGATTGCTTGGCGCACTTTACCCGGCGTTGCGCGCTGCAAATCAAGACGCTGTGAAAGCACTCGCCTACGAATGATTCGATTGCGGATTTGGGATATTAGATTCCAAATCCGCAATCAGCACTCCGCATTGAAAGGCTCCATAGCAACCCTGTAATATCACTCTTTGAATAATCAAGCGTGGAACGGCGACGGAGGGTGTGATGTACTGTCCGAATTGCGGCTCGAACAATCAGGCGGAGATAAAATTCTGCACACGCTGCGGCACGAATCTCGCCGTTGTTTCGGATGCGTTGAGCGGAAAGATTGCAATGCAATCAACTATTGATGAGCGCAAGGTGAAGCTGCTCAAAGCTTATTACAGCGCTCGGCGTTCCACTTTTATGGGTGTGCCGCTGTTCGTAGTTGGCGTAGTCTGGCTGTCCATGTTTATTTTTTTCGGACTGGCCGACAACCTGGGGCCGTTGCTTTTGATTCCGCTCGCAATGGCGATCTATGGTGCGATCTGTAGTTTCTGGGGAACCAGTATCTGGATTGATACGATCAGCGAGATAAAAGCCCTGGGCTACGACATACCGGATAAACAGACGGTACGCACTACGCAAGCTCAACTGGCAGCGCCGGGCGCGGCTGTCGAAATTGATTCAAGAGAATACGTGACAGACCCGATACGTTTTCCCGGCAGCGTCATCGAACAGACTACGCGACAACTCGAAGAACACGCGCATCAACTAAATCCTGAAAGCAGATCAAAACAGACTAGTCAATAACAGATGCCAAAACGTACCGATATCAAAAAGATTTTGATCGTAGGCTCAGGCCCGATAGTCATCGGGCAGGCTTGCGAATTCGATTATTCAGGCACGCAGGCGTGCAAGTCGCTCAAGAGCGAAGGGTTCGAGGTCGTCTTAATCAACTCGAATCCGGCGACCATTATGACCGACCCGGAGCTTGCCGACCGCACATACATCGAACCTCTTACGCCGGACGCAGTTCGCGCATGCATAGAGCGCGAGCGGCCCGATGCGATGCTTCCGACCGTGGGCGGGCAGACTGCTTTGAACCTTGCCGTCGCGCTCGCCGAAGACGGCACGCTTGAGAGATACGGAGTCGAGTTGATCGGCGCAAAACTCGACGCCATCAAAGTCGCAGAAGACCGCATGCTCTTCAAACGCGCTATGGAAGAGATAGGGCTGATGATGCCGCGTTCGGGCTTTGCAAAGACGATGAGTGAAGCCCGCGATCTTATAAAGATGGTGGGCTTCCCCGCAATCATACGTCCCTCGTTTACGCTCGGCGGCACGGGCGGCGGCATCGCCTATAACTCCGAAGAGTATGACGAGATCGTGGCCCGCGCGCTTTCGGCTTCGCCAATTCAGGAGACGATGATCGAGCAGTCGATCATCGGGTGGAAAGAGTACGAGTTGGAGGTGATGCGCGACCTCGCAGACAACGTGGTCATCATCTGCTCGATTGAAAATTTTGACCCGATGGGCATTCACACGGGCGATTCGATTACGGTCGCCCCCGCTCAGACTTTGACAGACCGCGAATACCAGATGATGCGTGATGCCGCAATTCAGGTCATACGCAAAGTCGGCGTCGAGACGGGCGGCTCGAACATACAGTTTGCGCTCAATCCCGCAGACGGCCAGTTGATAATCATAGAGATGAACCCGCGCGTGTCGCGTTCGTCGGCGCTTGCGTCGAAAGCCACAGGGTTTCCCATCGCCAAGATCGCGGCCAAGCTCGCTGTCGGGTACACGCTCGACGAGATACCGAATGACATCACGCGCAAGACGCCTGCCAGCTTCGAGCCGACGATAGATTACTGCGTAGTGAAGATTCCAAAATGGGCATTTGAAAAATTCCCCGCCTCCGACCCGACGCTGGGCACACAGATGAAATCCGTAGGCGAAGCGATGGCAATCGGTCGCACGTTCAAGGAAGCTTTTCAAAAAGGGCTGCGCTCGCTCGAAGTGCGCGGCGCGTTCCGACTCCCCGACGATCTTGACGATACGGAGTTGCGCCGCCGTCTGGTGGTTCCGTCAGCCGAGCGCGTTTATTTCATTATGCACGCGCTCGCTTCGGGCTATTCAATCGAACAGGTGCACGAGTTGACGAAGGTCGATCCATGGTTTCTCGACAACCTGGGCCAGATCACGGAACGCGAGGCCCTGTTGCGCGATGAAAGCATCGAGACCATCACGCGCGAGCAGTTGCGCGAAGCAAAGCGAATGGGATTTTCAGATCAACGGCTCGCGGCTTTGATGAAGACCGAAGAAAAAGATGTTCGTCGCGCACGAAAAGAGATGAATATCGCGCCCGTCTTCAAGCGCGTTGACACCTGCGGCGCAGAGTTTGAATCCTTTACGCCTTACCTTTATTCGACCTATGAGGACGAAGACGAAGCCGCGCCGACCGATAGAAAGAAAGTGATTATTTTAGGCTCCGGGCCGAATCGCATAGGGCAAGGCATCGAGTTCGATTACTGCTGCTGTCATGCCGCGTTCGCGCTCGCAGACGAGAACTACGAATCGATAATGGTCAACTGCAACCCTGAGACTGTCTCGACCGACTACGACACATCGGACCGTTTGTATTTTGAGCCGATCACGTTCGAGGATGTGATGGAGATAGTCGAGCGCGAAAGACCCACGGGCGTGATAGTGCAGTTCGGAGGGCAGACGCCGCTCAACCTCGCCGTGCCGCTTCTTCGCGCGGGCGTGCCCGTCATAGGCACATCGCCCGAATCAATCGACCTTGCCGAAGACCGCGAGCGATTCGGAAAACTGCTGGATGAACTGAAGATTCCGCAGCCGGATAACGGATTTGCCACCTCGAACGAACAGGCCCGCAAAGAGGCCGCGCGGATCGGCTACCCCGTGCTCGTGCGACCGAGCTATGTGCTGGGCGGGCGCGCAATGCAGATCGTTTATGACGAAGCGAGCCTCGATAATTACATGACTTATGCGGTCGAAGCATCGCCTGCGCATCCCGTGTTGATCGACTCGTTCCTTGAAAACGCCGCCGAGATCGATGTTGACGCGCTTGCCGACGGCGAGCGCGTAGTGATCGCAGGCATTCAACAGCACATCGAAGAGGCGGGCATTCATTCGGGCGATTCGTCGTGCGTGCTGCCGCCGTGGAGCGTCAAGCCCGCGCATCTGGATGCGATGCGACGCTACACCAGAGAGCTTGCGCGCGCGCTGAACGTCGTCGGATTGATGAACATTCAGTTCGCAATTTCAGACGATACTGTTTACGTGCTTGAAGTCAATCCCCGCGCATCACGAACTATCCCGTTCGTCGCAAAAGCGACGGGGGTGCCGCTTGCAAAGATAGCCGCGAAGCTGATGATCGGGAGAAAGCTTTCGGAGTTCAACCTGCCGGATGAACTCGAAGTCGAGCGGTTCTATATAAAGACGCCTGTCTTTCCGTTTGTGAAATTTCCCGGTGTTGATCCGATACTCGGTCCTGAAATGCGCTCGACGGGCGAAGTGATGGGCATTGCGGAAAATTTCGGCGGCGCGTTTTTGAAAGCGCAGCTTGGCGCAGGCACACGCCTTCCAAAAGAAGGCGCTGTATTCATCAGCGTAAATGACGGCGATAAGGCTGAAGTCGTTAATCTGGCGCGCCAGCTTCACGAGATGGGGTTCAGGCTCGTTGCAACGCGCGGCACGCAGAAGCGAATCGAGAGCGCGGGTCTGTCCTGCGAGCTTGTAAACAAGGTGAACGAAGGCCGCCCGAATATCGCCGACCTTGTGAAGAGCAAGCAGGTCGATTTAATCATCAACACGCCGCTTGGACGCACATCGTTTTACGACGAGCGAGCCATTCGCCGCGCGGCCATGCAGTATTCTGTGCCGTGCATCACTACGATGACCGGCGCGACCGCCACGGTGGCGGCCATTCGCGCCTTCAAAGAAGAAGCGCTTTGCGTCACCAGTCTTCAGGAGTATCACGCTCAGGCCGCCAGCAAATAATAGAATCAGGGAGCATCCAACTATGAAACTTGCTCGTAAAGCTTATGACGAAATTGTAGATCTTTTTGCTCGCGGGACTACATCAGCTGAAGTTCTTGCGTTTCGCCCGTCAAAGCAGGCTCAGGAGCGTGTGCGCTACCTGTTATCACGCAACAAGACCGGAAAGTTAACGCAAGAAGAGATGGCCGAGTTGGAGCGGTTTGCTGAGATGGAACATTTGATGCAGTTGGTAAAAGCGCGAGCCCTTCTTTATGCCGAGAGCCGTGCATGAAGTCGAAGTACCTCCCGGCGGCTATGCGACGTAAGGTGCGAGAGCGAGCAAGGAACCGATGTGAATACTGCCTGCTGGCCGAAGAAAATGCTTTCTTTTCTCACGAACCCGATCACATCATAGCCGAAACGTGAATTCGACATAAGAATCAGCCCTGTAAGGGCGAAATTCAATAGCACAGGGCATCGCCCTGTGTCTCACATCAAGCAAGCCAACAAGCCCTGTAAGGGCGAAATAAACTGATTATTTATTTCGCCCTTACAGGGCTTGAATAGTGATTTGCGGTAATACCCGGCGCGATGCGCCGGGCTATTGAATTTCGCCCTTACAGGGCTTTGACTTCGATTATTATGTCGAACTCGCGTTAGCCGAAAAACATGGCGGCAAAACAACTGAACAAAATCTTGCTCTGGCCTGCTTTGACTGCAATCGATTCAAAGGTTCGGACATCGCTTCAATTGATCCGGCGGGCGATAAGTTAGTCCCGCTCTTCAATCCTCGCACGCAAGAATGGAGCGAGCATTTTGCAATTGAGAGCGGAATTATTCTTCCGCTCTCGCCCGTTGGCCGGGTAACGGAGCGATTATTAAAATTCAATTTACCAGAGCGTGTAGAAGTGCGCGAAACTCTGGCTCTATTCGAGCGCTATCCTTAAAAAACCCCTCATAATATCGTTTTACGACGAGCGAGCCATTCGCCGCGCGGCCATCAGGAGTATCACGCTCAGGCCCGGTCATAAAAATAATGGACGAGATGCCGGTTCCTGCATCCCGTCCGGAGTTTTTTCTGTTGCATTGAAAAGCTCAGGCACCTGCGCCTGAGGCTCTCGTCTCAGCATCAGGCTTTGCGAAGAAGCTGACGAGTCCGCCTACCAGAAGGATGCAGGTGAAGACCAGCGCTTTCGGAGCAAAGATGGCCGGAGCAATCGCTCCGATAAGCATCAGCAACCCGGCTATTTTCCCTTTTCCTTTGAGCGCCATCACTCCGCCTACAACACCAAGCACAGCCGAGCCCAACAGTAGGTAAGCGGCTGTGATGATCTTATCAAGCTCGCTTGTGTCAGCACCCAGGCTTCTTACAGTGCCGATCATTTCCTTCATCGAGTTGGCATCACTGAGCCACTTCATGCCAAGAAAACCTGCCGCGAGTCCTCCCAAAATTCCCAGAATCAAACCTGCTTTTCGCATACGTTTCTCCTTTCGATCAGTTTTATCTTGTGACTACAGGCAGCTGGACTACTGGTGTTTTACTTCTTGCAAGGTCTGCAATTCATTTACATCGGCGCAGATATTATATCGTTTGAGCCTCCGCCACAAGTTCGTTGAAGGATCAGGCGATGCTTTTATGGCGCTCGAACGTGCGAATGCTATAATCTGGCAATTTGTGATTATTGGAGGATGAGATTTTATGCGAGCAGTGGTCCAGCGTGTCACCAGAGCTTCTGTTGAAGTCGCGGGTAAAGTGGTCGGAGAGATTGACGCGGGATTACTCGTGCTGATAGGCGTCGCGCGCGAGGACGGCAAAGAGGCCGCTGATTATCTTGCGGACAAGATTACGAACCTGCGCATCTTTAACGACGAGCAGGGCAAGATGAATCTATCGCTGCGTGACCGAGGCGGCGCGATGCTCGTCGTATCGCAATTCACGCTCTATGGCGACACGCGGCATGGCCGTCGCCCTTCATACATCGAGGCCGCCGAACCTGAAAAAGCGAACGCGCTTTACGAATACTTCGTCGAACGCATCAGGTCGCAGGGCGTCCGGGTAGAAACAGGAGTCTTTCAGGCGATGATGCAGGTCAGCCTCATAAACGACGGCCCGGTCACAATTCTGCTCGATAGCAAAAAGACGTTTTAGGCAAAAAAAAGCAGCGAGCCAAAATGCTCGCTGCCCTGATGTTTGAATCTATCGAACTTTTATTACGCTCTTGCGTCGCCCGGCACAGGCGGGATGATCGGGTTGAGCACGGAAGGCTTTGGATCGGCCTTCGTCTTATCGCCGCGAGTCGGCGCTGGCTCGTCATCATCGAGCGGAAGCCCGGCCACCAGACGGCGAATCTGAATCGAGTCGAGCGATTCGCGCTCAAGCAGAGCCTCGGCCAATCGGGTCATTGCCTCTTTGTTTTCAAAGATGATCTGGCGTGCGCGGTTGTACTGCTCCGTCACTATGCGAACTACTTCCTGATCGATCTTGATCGCGGTATCTTCGCTGTAATCCTGATGCTGCGCGATTTCACGTCCAAGAAAAATCTGCTCTTCTTTCTTGCCGAACGTCATGGGTCCGAGGTTCGACATTCCGAACTCGCACACCATTCGACGCGCAAGGTCCGTAGCTTTTTCTATGTCGTTGGATGCTCCCGTAGTCATGTGATTGAGGAATATCTCTTCCGCAATTCGACCGCCCATCATTATCGCGATCTGGCCTTCCAGATAATCGAGCGTGTGCGAGTAACGGTCAGCCTCAGGCAATTGCATCGTCACGCCGAGCGCCATACCGCGCGGGATGATCGAAACCTTGTGAATCGGGTCGGCGTTCGGGACTTTGATGCCCACGAGCGTATGGCCCGCTTCGTGATAAGCAGTGTTGCGCTTCTCTTCGTTCGACATCACGATAGAGCGGCGCTCGCTGCCCATCAGCACCTTGTCCTTCGCCCATTCAAAATCCAGCATCGCGACGGCCTTGCGGTTATAGCGGGCGGCATTTAGTGCGGCTTCGTTTACGAGGTTCGCAAGGTCAGCGCCCGTAAATCCCGGCGTGCCGCGAGCGATCACGTTGATGTCAACATCGTCGCCCAGAGGTATCTTGCGCGTATGGACTGAAAGTATGCCTTCGCGGCCCTTCACATCCGGTCGCTGCACGACCACGCGGCGGTCGAAGCGACCCGGACGCAGCAGCGCAGGGTCAAGCACGTCGGGCCGGTTGGTTGAAGCAATCAGGATGACGCCGTCGTTGGACTCGAAGCCGTCCATCTCGACAAGCAACTGATTGAGCGTCTGTTCGCGCTCATCGTGTCCGCCGCCAAGTCCCGCGCCGCGATGGCGGCCCACCGCATCGATCTCGTCGATAAAGATAATGCACGGCGCATTCTTCTTGCCCTGCTCAAACAGGTCGCGCACGCGTGAAGCACCCACGCCGACAAACATCTCAACGAAATCCGAACCCGAAATCGAGAAGAACGGCACGTTCGCCTCACCGGCAATTGCGCGCGCAAGCAAGGTCTTGCCCGTGCCCGGAGGCCCCATCATCAAAACGCCTTTCGGGATTCGCCCGCCGAGCTTCTGAAATTTCTGAGGCTCTTTCAAAAATTCGATTATTTCCTGAAGCTCTTCTTTCGCTTCTTCGACCCCGGCGACATCCTTGAAGGTGACACGCTTCTGCTGATTGGAAAGAAGCTTCGCGCGGGATTTGCCGAACGAGAGCGCCTTGTTGCCGCCCGACTGCATCTGCCGCATCATAAAGATCCACAGCCCGATAAAGACCAGAAGCGGCGCGTAGCTGATCAAGCCAAAAAGCCACTGGCTGGACGATGCGCTCTTGAAATTCACCTTGACGACAGGCGTCGCATCTTTCATTGCCTTGGTAATATCTGCAACCACAAACTCGTTGCTGATTTCGGTGTAGAAATTTTCACCGCTGGTCAGCTCGCCTTTTATTGCGCGACCTTCTTCAACGGTCGCGTTTTTAACCAGAGTCGGCTTCGCGGTAACCTTCTCATAGAGTTCGTTGTAGCTGAGTGGAACTTCCTTCTGCGTGCTCCGGCCATTAAAGACCTGATAGAGAAGGAAAGCGCCGCCGATAATCAATACCCAGAATACTATCTGTCTGACAGTTGAATTCACCTGATACCTCCAACTATTACAAGCGCTAAATGCGCGTAATTCAATTCTAGCTTACCTGAATTTGATGCGCAATGACCGCCTTGCCTCGCTTTATTGCAGATTTCTTACAAAATCGGTAATCAGTGGTCAGATGCCGGTCCCCGGCAACATGGTTGTTGTTTTTAACCACTGACGGCTGTTTACGACTCTTTCATCACTGCTAAGTACGGAAGCTGGCGAAATTGGTTCTGTAATCCCAGCCCGTAGCCGAAAATAAATCTGTCATCGCTTTCAAAAGCGGTAAAATCGGGCTTCACCTCCACACGTCGCTCCCCAGGTTTATCTACGAGCATACAGGTGCGCAAGGATTTAACGCCGCGCGCAGCCAGATGTCTGGTGATATATTCGAGCGTGACGCCGGTTGCGACTACGCTGCCGACCAGCAGTATGTCGCGCCCGCGCGGGTCGAATTCGCTGGTGAACAGGACTTCGGTCTGCCCGCCGTGACGGTGGCGAGTCACTTTCATAAAACAGCAGTTCAGCGGCATATCGAGCGCGCGAATCAGATCGGCAAGAAAGACGAACGCATCATCTAATATCCCTACAACCGTAAGATCGCGCACGTGCACGTTTGAGCGAATTTCGTCGGCGAGCGCGCTCATACGTCTTTGTATATCTTCGCGCGAATGAATCACCTGGAGGTTATTGTCCATTTTAGCTCCTGCATCACCAGTCAATTGGTTAAAGCTCGCAATATGGCAAGACGTTTGGTCTCATCAGTTGCGGCGAATTCTACGGCTGGGGGCAGGCCCGGCGACCAAATGTAGCGATCATCCGGAGTCGTCACTACAGGCCAGGAGCGGCGACGGCTTGAAGGGATTTTATGGTCAATCATCAAGTTTTTCAACTTCTTTATTTTTCGCTGCCCTGCGACCAGCGCGCGATCCTGCGGTTTGCGCGGCCTGACGACGAGCCGATCAGGAATCGCATCGTCATCCAGAGCAGCAATTAACCAGTCCGTTCCGCCTCTTCGCTTTTCGCCTTCGGCCTGCTCAAGCACGACTTCAAACGTACTGGCCGACGGGCCGCGCTCCAGCGTCAAATTGAATCCGCCCGCCTCGACTCGCGGATTCCGAACGCTCAACTCGCACGCCTCTGCCGCGCTCGCTCGGTCAGTCGGAAGAGTAAAAACAAGCGTGTCAAACTCTCGCCAGATCTCCAGCCCGCAGGGAAGCTCGATTCGTTTGCCGCTCATGCGATCTGCCAGCAATCGCTCTACCGATGCGATATGCGTCGAAGTAATCTCTTCGGTCGAGCTTGCGCGCACGCGATTGATCGCAAGGATCAGCATTCTTCGCCTGAGTCCGGCGGACTGGGCGAGCAAGGCCGCGACTCGATAAGCAACCGGTTCTCTGCTGTAATTCAATCGCGCTTCATCGAGAAATCGGGAGGCCAGATGATCGAGCGCATCTTCATCTGCCTGAATGATCTCTGCCGCGCGCGCGATTGATTCGACCACGCGCGGATTGATCGAGCGCAGGGCAGGCAGCACATCGCGGCGCACGCGTGTTCGCGTGTAATCGGCGCTCAGATTCGTAGCGTCTATGCGGAATTCAAGACCGCGCTTTTTGCAATAGGCTTCCACCTCTTCCCGCGTGATCGAAAGCAGCGGACGGACAAGTAAAGGATGAAAAGCGCCACCTTCATCCTTTCCGAAGGTGTGAGCCTTTGTGACCGGGCGCATCGCAGCAAGGCCGCGCAGGCCAGCGCCACGCGCCAGCCGCATCAGAAAGGTTTCTGCCTGATCGCTCATTGTGTGGCCTGTACAGATTCGGTCGCAATCGACTTTGCGCGCTACACGCAGCAGGAAGTCATACCGAATTTCGCGCGCGACCTCTTCGATCCCTCTGCGCGAGCTTTCGGCTTCGGCGCGCACGTCACAGGCTTCAATGCTTACTGAAACGCCGAGGCGCGCGGCCATCTGTCGCACGAACTGAGCGTCTCTGGCAGACTCACGCCCGCGCAATCTGTGATCGAGGTGCGCCACGTGTAATTTGAGATTAAAGAGAGATGTAGGCATTTCGCGCAGCCGTGCGAGCATATCGAGCAACGCCACGGAATCGGGGCCTCCCGATACGCCGACAACAACGCCGCGCGCATCCTTAAACATCGCGTGTCGCGTGATAAAGCTTCTGACTCTTCCGAACGTCCCGCTCATCTCCAATCGAAGCATCGCACGACACACAAGGGAAGGCAAAAGCAAAAGGGAGAAACGAGTGACACTCATCTCTCCCTATCGCTCTTTTACTTTTGCTTTTTTACCTGCCGACGTATTCCCAGTGCCAGGGTTCGTAGAAGTAAGGCTGAAAGCCGAAGCGCGAGGCGTTTTTTACTAACCAGCGATAAGCTTTCGTCTGCGTCTGAATCGCGCGGTTTTCGTCTTTGGTGCTGACAGGCTCGCCGCCGACATAGATGTCCAGCGCCCGCCCCGTGAAATGCGGGCTGTTGACCGCAAGGCCCGCGCGCCCGCTGTTGGGCGACTGCTGGCGAAGATGCTCCTGATACTCGCGAGATCGGAACGCCGATATAACTTTGAAATACTTTTCACCCGGAGCAAGCTGGCCGCCGGTTGTAACCGCCAGCCCAAGCGAAGCGTCAGATGCGGCGGCGGCGATCATCCGCCTGTACGCATCATAAGCGCGACGCTCGACCTTGCGAAGTTCTTCGGCTCGCGACGGGTCATAACACTCTGATGAAGGAATTGTAACGAGTTGATCCGGGGTCGGATATGTGCGGTCTTTTATGCGATTTGATTGTAAAGTCGAGATCATCTGCGACCAGGTGGAGTTCTCTAAAATGCCGTTCGCCTCGATGCCGTTTAGTCTCTGCCAGCGCGACAAAAAGCTCGCAAAGTCATGAGGGCGGGCATCAGCGTCCGCGCCGATCATGCTTGCAATCAAAGGCGTGTATAGCTGCCAGCCGCGCTGCGATTTGCCGCCGAAGACCCAGTTGAGGTCCGATTGCAGTTGCGAGTTGCGAAGCGCAGCCGATGTGAATAACGCGCCTGCATTGGCTGCCGGAGCCGAATTTGCGGGCGCGGACAGCCTTTCAAGGCTTACGCTCTGGCTGGCCGTCGCACGTTCCGTAGATTTCGCGGCCCCTGCCTGCTTTGCAAAACCCGACTTAAAACCGACGAAGAAAAACAGACAGGCCAGCAAGGCAACCGACCCGATAAATAACCTTTTGCTTGATGACATGATTGCTCCTTCGGAAATTGCTGATTCAATATATATTACAGTATTAGTAATTTGCCGCTCAATAATTTGTTACCGTCACAAGAAAAATGAAACAATTGAGCCGAGCTTCGTCAAATCTTGTGAAACTTGTCAAAGAGTTGTAAAAGCAGACTGCTGCCTGCTAAATATAGTCCGGGGCTGTTGTATATTAGTTATGCGGAAAGGGCCGCAAAAATGAATAGGCTGAAAACCTTTTTTAAGAGACATGCTCTCTTAACGGGCGTACTGGCGGTCACCTTTCCGCTGCTATTTATACTCTATCTGCAATACCGTTCGCTGGTCACACTCGAAACGACGCTGCCTGTCTATCGCAAAGAGATAATGAGAGATTACCTGAGCGCAGTGGCTGAAGAGTCAGCGGGCTTTTACAGGGAAAATTCAGAGCGTGTGTTGGGCATTCCTGCCGATGCCATCACAAATCGCGTTGGAGGGGTAATTCAGGGCAAGGAAAAAGATGTCGCTATCAAAGCAACGACGCGGGTCGCAGATCATTTCTCTCAGCAGGAGTTCAGAGGCGCGAAGCGGTATTTTCTGGTCGTCGATACAGCATACGAAGGCGTCAATCGCAACGCCGTGCTCTTTTATAATCCTGAACGCAAAGCGATGGAGTTTCATGATGATGCGCCGGAGTGGCGCGCAATCAGTGTGGCCTGCGCTTCATATCTGGTCTACATTCGCGCGGGAGCGGTAATAGGACCGTGGCCTATGGGCATTGATCGAGACCCCATGCACCCGCTGATTATCAAACCCATTCGCGATGAATCGCTAAGGATAGTCGCTGTCGCCGGGATGACCGTGGACGAAGATTTCTTTACGATGGAGTTCTTCCCCCCAATAATTCAAAAGCACCTGCCGGAGTATTTCCC
Source organism: Blastocatellia bacterium (assembly GCA_963804815.1). Lineage (GTDB taxonomy): Bacteria > Acidobacteriota > Blastocatellia > UBA7656 > UBA7656 > DATEKX01. Next base: position 3,391,873 of record CAWDRU010000002.1, read on the forward strand.
CACGGATTATCAGCAAGTAGTCGTGGCCGTGAACTTTTCTCCGTGGGAGAGTCCCGAAACAGAGACCCCCATAATCGGAAGCGAGCAGGTCACGAAGGCCAACGCCGAAGCCTATCAGCAGTTGATGTTTATCTTTCAGCGGTGGTTCCTGATGATGCACCACAAGACCGGCGAGCAATGGGCGCGGCAAAATTTCATTATCAACGTATCGCTGTGGTCTGTTATGACCTTGTTTCTGATCGGCGGGCTGGTGATGACGCTGCGCACGGCATCGCGCTCAATGAAGCTCTCCGAGATGAAATCGGATTTCGTCTCAAACGTCTCGCACGAGCTTCGCACGCCGCTCGCTTCGATTCGCGTCTTCGGCGAATTCTTCAAACTGGGCCGCGTCAAGGAGCCGGAAAAGATGCGCGAGTACGGCGAATACATCGAAACCGAAAGTCGCAGGCTCACGCAGCTGATAAACAACATTCTCGATTTTTCGAGAATCGAGTCCGGGCAGAAGTCCTACCACTTTCAGCCGACAGACGTACAGGATGTCGTCGCAGACACCTTGAAGATGTTCGAGGTTCGGATGAAGCAGAGCGATTTTGTTATCAACTTCAAAGCCGCGCCTTCCAGACTGCCGCAGGTTTCGGTTGACGCCGATGCTATGACTCAGGCGATGGTCAACCTGCTGGACAACGCCGTTAAGTATTCAGGCTCGGCCAGAGAGATCGAAGTCCGCCTCGCGCAGAAGTACGAATGGGTCACCATCGCCGTAACGGATCGCGGCATAGGCATACCGGACGAAGACCGTGACAGGATATTCGAGCGGTTTCACCGCGTCAGCACGGGGCTGGTGCACGACGTTAGAGGCAGCGGGCTGGGGCTGTCTATCGTCAAGCATATCGTCGAAGCGCATCGCGGCAAGGTTACAGTCGAGAGCGCGCCCGGAGGCGGAAGCACTTTCACGATTCACCTCCCCATAGAAGAAAGCGCTGATGCGAAGCCCGAAGCAAGAAGGGGCACTTTCGATTCACTGCCGCAGGCCGGATTGAAGGGATGATAAATTAAAGGATTAGAGCAATGGCAAATGTGTTAATAGTCGAAGACGATCAGGCGATGGCCGTAGCCTTGAGCGACGGCTTTCAGTACGAAGGATATTCGGTGACGGTAGCACGTGACGGCTCGAACGGGCTGGCGCTGGCCACGGAAAAAGAGTTCGACATAGTGATTTTAGATGTGATGCTGCCAAAGATGAGCGGCTTTGACGTTTGCAGAGAGCTGAGGAGCGCGGGCAATCGGATACCCGTCATCATGCTGACGGCGCGCGGGCAGGAGATCGACAAAGTTCTCGGCCTGAAGATCGGCGCGGACGATTACATGACAAAGCCTTTCAGTTTTTTAGAACTCGCCGCGCGGGTTGAAGCCGTTTTGCGTCGCGCCTCAAACTCTACGGATGCGGGAGGCATCTTCAAGTTCGCCGATGTGACGCTCGATTTCAAAAAGGGCACGGCGTTAAAAGGCGAAGCGATGCTCGATATGTCGCCGCGCGAATTCAGGATCATGAAATACTTCATCGAGCACAGAAACGAGATCGTCACGCGCGATCAACTGCTCGATCACGTCTGGGGCTACGACAGCTTTCCGCTGACCAGAACCGTTGACACTCACATAGCCAAGCTTCGACAAAAGATCGAAGACACGCCCGGCGATCCCAGATATATAGTGACCGTCCACAGGGCCGGATATAAGTTCACAGGTTGAGCCTTATACTTCTTTATCTTACTTAACATGAGTTCGACGTAAGAGTAGAAGTAAAAGCCCTGAAAGGGCGAAATTCAATAGCACAGGGCATCGCCCTGTGTCGTGTATCAAGAGAAACTACAAGCCCTGTAAGGGCGATATAAACCAAGTGATTTATTTCGCCCTTACAGGGCTTGTGTGGTGGTGGCAATCATACCCGGCGCGATGCGCCGGGCTATTGAATTTCGCCCTTTCAGGGCTGACTCTTATATCAGATCACGTTATCTTATACGCTGCTCCGGTCAGGATATAAGCCGAGCAGCTTATCGTATAACCCGCCGAGAGTAAGACATAACCACAGCGGAGTAGCTTCTACTCTATTGCGCGCAGCTTATGCTCTCGTGAGAGTTAAGCATACTCTCGTGAGAGTTAATCGAACTCTTGCGAGAGTTAATCATATCCTCGACGGAGTTCTTTATACTCTCGCAAGAGTTAATCATACCCTCGACAGAGTTCTTTATACTCCAGCGAGAGTTAATCCGACTCTCGCGAGCGTAAAGCCTCGTTTCGTATCACTCTTTGAGCCTCTCCAGAAAAAAAAGGGAGCCGGGGAGGCTCCCAGAAGGTTCACTTGAGAGAAAACAGAGATTGGAAAGTTAGAAGATGAACTTTGCAGCGACCTGTACATTTCGGCGTTCGGGCACGCCCGTCGTCGGGAGCCCTCTGGTCGCCGGGATGTAAGCCGTCCCGCTGATGTCTGTGTTGTTATTTACCAGAAACAGGTTCGCGTGATTCAACACGTTGAAGAACTCTGCGCGGAATTGCAGGCTCTTGGTTTCCGTGATCCTGAAATTCTTGAGCACGGACGTATCAACCTGATAAAAGCCCGGCCCTTTGAAAGCGTTGCGCGCAGTCATGTTCGCCGGGAACGGGCCATAATCCGAATTGCCTGTATTCGGGTTGATGAAGAAACCCGGCGTAAGTCCTGTGATCGGCAGATACTGGAACGTGTTCGGCGCTGTCGGGTCGGGCGCAGGATTGCCTGAACCGTTCGCCAGTTGAACACCCGTCTGCGACGCTCGCACGCAGGTTCCGGTTTGAGAATTCGTACAGTCGAAGATCGTAAACGGCGCGCCCGAATTTGCCTGCAACAATCCGTTCAGGCTCCATCCGCCAAGCAGTTTTCCGATAATTCCATCCTGCTTGTCGTGGAATGGCATCTGCCACACCCAGCTTCCAAAGAAGCGATGGCGTATGTCGAAATCCGCATTGCCTCTGTCGAGGCTCGGATTGAACGGGTCGAGCAGACCGACGTTGTTGTTGTTCGCCGATTCGCTGAACGTAGTGCTGAGGTTGTCTATCGTATGCGCCCACGTATAACGCGCCGTCAACTGCAATCCGAGTTTGCGAATGAACGGAGTCTCGTATCCAAGCGTCACTCCGTTGTAATTGGAAAATCCCAGATTGCCGCGCGTGTTGAGGTTGGAATACTGCGCGTTGAGTCGCGTGGTGCAGGTGCCCTGCGCAGGGTCACAGGGAACGCCCAGATAAACATTCGCGGTTCCCGGACGATTCGGGTCCGTCAGGTCGTAGAGCTTGCGACCAGCCGAGCCGGAATACTCGACCGACGCGACGCCGCCAAACACCCTGCGCTCGACGGCTGCGCTCCAGAGATGAGCATAAGCATTTACGATGTCTTCGTTGATCGCGCGAAGGCTCGTTCGCGGCAGCAGCTTCGAGCCTGTGCCTGCAAGCGGCCCCGCGTTGTCGGGCGTGATGTCTATGCTCGGCACATCGGTTCCGGCCACGATTGAAACGACTGCATAGTTGGGCGGGTTTTGAATCACGTTGAACGTGACGTTTCCAAAGTTGCGCTCGTAGGCCATGCCGTATCCGCCGCGAAGGCTCGTCGTGCCGTCGCCGAACACGTCCCACGCAAAGCCTACGCGCGGGGCAAAGTTGTTCCGGTCCGGTTTCCAGAACGAGCCGACGGGGCTGTCCTCCGCGATAAAGACCTTACCGTTTTGAATCTGCTCGAACAGGCTCCCGCCTGCTCCGAGGTAGAAGTTGGAATCGAGTCGCGGGTTCGAGTTGTGCTGAACACCGTAATATTCATAACGCAGGCCGAGGTTGAGCGTCACACGTGGATGCACTTTCCATGAATCGTTGAAGTAAGCGGCCCACTCGTGATAGCGAAAGCTGCGGCTGAAGTTGGGCTGCGTCGCGGGCAGCGTGACCGTTTCGCCGGGGAATTTACCCTTTGGATCAATCGCGCCCTGAAATTGAAACAGCTTTCCAAGCAACAGATTGTCGAGACCTTTTCCGACCGTCGTGCTCAACGTCTCGACCGAATTCTGGAAAGCGCCGAACGTGCGGTTCGTTTGATTGTAAACATACTGACCGCCGAATCTGAACGCGTGCTTGCCGCGCAAAAAGTTTATGTCTTCGTTGAACTGCAACTGGTTCAGCGGGCCTGTCGAAGGGATTGCCGCGCCCGGAGAAAAAGGCAGGTAGCCGGGCAGCGCGACGAAGTCCTGTCCGATGGCCGCCGCTCTTGCCAGAAAATAGAGCGTAGGCCCTGCGGGCTGCTCGCCGAGCGGAGAGTCCGTTCTCAGGCGATTGAAGGCGACCTTCGATTGCGACACCCATCGCGGATTGAACGTTTGCGTCAGCGATAGCAGGACGTTGTTGTTGAAGAGCTTAGTCCCCGTATCGAACCCTTCATATGGACTGGTGGAGACTGTGCCTTCGGGGAAGGATGAATCCTGCAACGCATAGCGACCGTAGACCTGCGTCTTGTCGCTTAAGATCCAGTCGGCGCGGCCCACTAGCTGATAACTGTTTTGCGGAGGTCCGCCGCCCGCATCGCCGGGGATGTCCTGAATCACCTGTCCAAAAACAGGCAGACCGGATGGAAGCGCAGAGAAAGCGCCGCCGGGATTTGTGATTCCAAGCGCATCAATATCGCCTTTCGTAATCACCCGACCGTTTATGGGCTGGCTGAGATTGTAACGGCTGAAGAAATTCTTCGTTGCCGCAGAAGTGTTTGCTAAAAACGCCGCAGTCGGCACAATCGAGGTGACTGTTGTAACGCTGCGCACGCGAGTCCATTCTGTACTGTTGAAGAAAAACAGCTTCTCTTTGATTACGGGGCCGCCTGTCGAGTAGCCGAACTGGTTGCGTGTAAAGACAGGCTTTTCCGCGCCGATGGCGTTGTTTTGAAAACCATTCGACGCCAGAGCAGATACGCGGTTGAATTCATAGAGCGTGCCGTGAAATTCGTTGGTGCCGGATTTGGTTGCAACGTTGACGACGCCGCCCGACGCGCGCCCGAATTCGGCTGAGAAATTGCCCGTGATTACCTGAAACTCCTGCACGGAATCGAGCGGCACGCTCTGGCCGACGCTCGCCGTAAAAGAGTTATTGTTGTCAACGCCGTCAAGCAATATGTTTGTGCTGGCAGAGCGTTGACCGTTGATGGCGAATCCGGCCCCGCGAGCCGTCGCGCCCGAAGGGTCGCTAGCATCGCCGGGAGAAACATTGCCTGAGAGTTGAACCAGCGCATACGGATTGCGAGTCAGAGTGGGTAACTCGACTAACTGTCTGCCGGTCACTGTATTCGATAGCATCTGCGTTTCGGTGTTGACCGCGACGCCGCTTTCACCTGCGACGACGGTTAATTGTTCGGACGAAGCCTGAGCCGAAAGGGCGATGTCTAAAGAAACTTTCGAGCCGACCGTCACCTGTGCCCGCTGCGTCATGGGCGCAAACCCTTGAGCTTCGATCCGGACATCATAGACTCCGGGCTGTAGGTTTGTTACGACATAGGTCCCGGAATCGCTGGTCGTTGTGCGTCGTTCGGCTCCCGTATCAACAGACTTTAACGTGACACTGGCTCCGGCTACGACTGCGCCGCTCGGATCAAGTACGTTTCCACTGATTTGACCTGTCTCGGCTTGTGCAAAGGCCAGGACAGTTACTTGCGACAAAAGAAGAAACATCGTGACAGACCCGGCCACGATTCGATTGATGGCCTTTGCGGTCTTAGATGTTTTCCATTTTGATTTCAAACTACTCATTGTGCCTCCTAAATGGTTTCCGTTTTGAGCGAGATTGAACGTCAACGGTATTCTCCATCTTTAGTTACTTCCTATTAATGAGAGCGAACAGTACCGTTCGCTCGCGCTCGCGGTACTGTTGATTGCTGCAACTGGTTGAGCGGTGAAGAACTCAACCTATGGACAGAACGCGGCTATCTGAGAAGTTGTGTGAATTGTTGAAAAAGATGTGAAAGATATGTAAAAGGATTGCAAGAGGTCAAAAATCACGCAAAGACAAAAGCCGCGCAAAGCATCACACCTGAGTGTAAGCTTCGCGCGGCTTTTATCTTTGGCGGGGAGTTCTTCGAGCGCCTTACTTTTTCCTGACGTAGATTAAATCGTATTGCGGGGTCCAGGTCTTTCCGTCGTCGGCTGATTGCTCGAAGAGTTGTCGCACGCGATCAGGCCCCAGACTGGTTAAGGTCAAACGCCGCAGGGTTTTCTTCCCGTTGGTAATTACAGGGTCGCCGTCAAATCGCATCGCGCCGTCTTTATACGCGCCTTCGTATTCCGCGACGCCGCCCGTGCTGTCAACCCAGGTCTGTCGCCACTTTCCCGTGCCTGCGTTATAGAAATTAATACTCTTTCCGCTTCCGCCCGCAGCGCCCGTCCAGTTCTCCATAAGGATGCATCCCTGTTCCATGCGCTCGATGATATTTTTTCCGGCGGGTTGTCCCTGCTGCGTCTCGACATTCCATTCGCCTACCCAGAAATCGAACTGCTTATATTCGGGCGCATACTGGCAGGGTCTTGTCGTCTTATCGGCGAGCGTAACTGTTTCTTTGAATCGCGCATCATCGTGCAGACCGGCAAGGTCTGTGTCCGTTTCCAGTTTCGTGGCCCCGATGAACCCGGAGCTTATTGATTTATTCAGCCACTCGAATGCTTTGTCTTTATTGTTCAATCGAGCGTAAGAGCATGCGAGGTTATACATAGCAATCGGATTGTTTGCGACTTCGACCGCCTGTTGATAAGACCGGGCAGCCTGCTCGAAATCACCCATTGCCTGTAGAGCAAATCCCATGCGATACCATGCGCGGCCATTCTTTGGCTCGTTCTTTGTTATCGCCCCGTAAGCTTTCGCCACATCGGGCCACTTCTGCGCTTTAAAGAGCGCATCGGCTTCTTCGGCAGTCGGAGCGTGCGCGGCTCCCTGCGCTAATACAAATTGCGACGATATAAGTAGAATCAATGAAGTGATGCTGGTTATCGACCATCTATTTTTTTTCATCCTTAGAATCCCTAGCCATCGCTTTCTATGAAACTCTTCGCACTTGCTTTGTGTACATATCGAATCTACGCGTATTGGTTGTAAATGTAGTCAAGAGATTGTAAAAACCTGTGAAAAGTGTGAAGAAATTGTAAAATAAGAACATGAAACCAACACGCTATTTTCTGATTCAATCACTTATCGCATTTACCCTCTTCACAATCGCCTGTTCACCCAGCTCGCCTGCGAGCAACAATCAGACGAATACGAATACCAATCCGGCGCAATCGAAACCGGCAAACGGCAACGCTGCTCCGAAAGCGCCGCAGGCAAACACGGGCGTCATCGAGGTCACATCGGTTCCGCCGGGCGCAGGCGTGACGCTCATCCCAACCAGCGAAGACGGAGCGGGCGTTCCGCGATCATACGGGCTTACGCCCGCGACCATAACCGATCTGGCTCCCGGCAAGTACACGGTGAATATTCAGAAGGTCGGCTTCGGGTATGCTCAAAAAGAGGTCCAAGTGGCAGCGAACAAAACCGTAAAGGTGAGCCTGCCGCTCAGGAAGCAGGCAGCAGGCGGGCGTAGATAAAAGTCATCAGTAACGGATTCAATCGGCGGTTGCTTCGGCCAGTTCCTGCGCGCCGACTGAAAAATAATTCGCATCGGGGTGATGAAACACAAGCGCCGACACGCTCGCTTCCGGTTCCATCATGAAGCCTTCGGTCAGCTCGACGCCTATCTCTTCCGGCCTGAGCAATCGGAACAGTCCCGCCTGCTGCTCAAGATCAGGGCAGGCCGGGTAGCCGAACGAATAACGCTTGCCTCGATAGCGAGCCTGAAAGACTGCCTGTCTCGTCAAATCATCAGGGTCTGCAAATCCCCACATCGCACGCAGTCGCGAATGAATCCATTCAGCCGCGGCTTCCGCCGTCTCAATCGCCAATGCCTGCAACGCAAAAGACCTGAGGTATTCGCCTTTCTGCTTTGCCTCTTCGGCAATCTCGCGTATCCCTTCGCCCGCAGTCGTCACAAACATGGCGATGTGATCGCGCTTCCCTTGTTCGCAGGGCAGCACCAGATCGCTCAAAGCGATGCCGTCGGGTTTTCGCTGGCGCGGGAAGCGGAAAGTTTCAACCGGCAAAACGGAGCCGCTCCCCTCGAACAGGCGTATGAGGTTGCCTTCCGATTCGGCTTCAAAAAACTGCCACAAAACTCGAACGCGCATCGCGCCCCGGCGGCACTCTTCTTTCACTCGTTCGATCTTCTCTTCAAGCTCGATTGCTTTACGGTCGCCCGAAGCAATCAGATCGTTGAACCGGCCACGCAACCCCATGTGCCGACCGTAGAGCATCTGCGGGTTGATATAGCTCCATATCTCGTCGAGGTCAGTGGCTTCCAGAATGTGACGGTCCAGATCGGGCACGGGCGGAATCTCTACGGCGAGCGAAATCCGCGAACTGCGCTGCTCGCTCTCCTCAGAAAGGATTTGCGGCGCGGGTGTTTTATCGCCGAAATCTTTTTCAAACAGATCGGCTTCAAGACGGGCGCGCGCGTCGGGATCCATGATGCGATTGAGTATATCCAGACCATTCATCGCATCGTTGGCATAAATGACAGTGCCCGTGTAAGCAGGCGCTATCTTCATTCGCGTGAAGCGATTCGACAGCGCAGCGCCGCCGACAAGCATCGGCAGATCGATCCCCGCGTTTTTCAGGTCTTCAGCCGTCAGAACCATCTGCTGCGCGGATTTCACCAGCAACCCCGACAACCCGATTGCGTCGGGTTGATGCTCGCGCACGGCTTGAATCAAAACATCGGGCGGGACTTTGATGCCGAGGTTGATAACCTGATAACCGTTGTTCGACATGATTATGTCAACGAGGTTTTTGCCGATGTCGTGAACGTCGCCTTTGACGGTCGCAAGTATGATTCTCCCGCGCAGGGCGTTATCGCTTTTCTCCATGAACTGTTCGAGGTGCGAGACTGCGGCCTTCATCGCTTCTGCCGATTGAAGCACTTCGGCGACGATCAATTCGTTGTTGTTGAACAATCGCCCGACCTCGCTCATCCCGCTCATCAGCGGGCCGTTGATGATGTCGAGCGGTGCCGTCTCGCCCAGCTTCAGATTCAGATCATCGATCAGACCTTCCTTGGTTCCTTCGATTATGTAATTCGCCAGTCGCTCGTCGAGCGGCAGATCGCTCATCTTCTTTTTATTGCGCGAGGTCGCGCTGCGGAAATGAGCCGCATACGCGGCTATCGGGTCCTCGCCGCGATTCCATAACAGATCTTCGGCAAGCTTACGCTCAGCTTCGGGAATCGAGGCATAGCGTTCGAGCTTTTCCGAATTGACTATCGCAAGATCAAGCCCCGCCTTCGTGCAGTGGTAGAGGAAGACGGAGTTCAGCACTTCCCTTCCCGCATCGGGCAGGCCGAAGGATACGTTGCTGATGCCGAGCACGGTCTTGACGTAAGGGATCTCCTGCTTGATAAGCCGCACGCCTTCGATAGTCTCAAGTGCGCTGCCGACATAATTTTTATCGCCGGTCGCGCACGGAAAAACGAGCGGGTCAATGATGATGTCTTCGACGCGGATGCCATAATTTTCCGTAAGCAGTTTCACAGATCGAAGGGCGATTTCCAGTTTGCGCTCGCGGGTGATGGCCTGCGCCTGCTCTTTGTCTTCATCGATACAACCGACGACAAGGGCGCAGCCGTATTTGCGCGCAAGCGGCGTGACGATCTCGAATTTCTCAAGCCCGTCTTCGAGGTTGATTGAGTTGATGATCGATTTGCCCTGACAGTAAGTCAAAGCGCGCTCGATTGCGACAGGGTCTGTCGTATCGACCATTATCGGCGTTTTGACGACGCGGATCAGCTTTTCGTAAAAACGATCTGCGTCATAAAGCTCGTCGCGGTCTGCGTTCTGCAAATTAACGTCGCAGATTTGCGCTCCGCCTTTGACCTGCTGGCGGGCGATCTCTGCCGCCTCTTCGTATTTCTCTTCGGTAATCAGTCGTTTGAATTTGCGCGAGCCTACTTCGTTGGTGCGCTCGCCGACGATGAGCGGGCGCTGGTCGTCGCTCGCTTCAACGAAATCGATTCCCGAAAAGAGCGTGCGGTGATGTTTGACAGCCACGCGCGGGCGTTTGCCTTCGACCATCTGCGCAAGCTGACGGATGTGCGCGTCAGTCGTGCCGCAGCATCCGCCGATGAAATTCAACCAGCCGTGATCTACGAATCGCTCAATCGTGGTCGCGAATTTTTCAGGTGTTTCAAGATATATGCCGTCTTCGTTTGGCAGCCCTGCGTTCGGTATGCACGATACGCGGGTCTCTGCCAGCGCGGCGACTGATCGAATATGATCTGTCATAAATTCAGGGCCGGTCGCGCAGTTAAGCCCTATCGAAAACAGATCGGCATGCATCATCGAAACGGCGAGCGCTTCGGCTGTTTGCCCTGCGAGCATAGTCCCCAGCGTTTCAATCGTGCCCGACACCATCACAGGCACTTTGAATCCGACTTCATCAAACAGTTGCCAGATGCCGATGAGCGCGGCTTTGATGTTGCGCGTGTCGAGTTGCGTTTCGACTATCAGAATGTCTGCGCCGCCCGCTACCAGTCCCGCCGCCTGATCGTGAAAGTTTTTGATAAGTTCATCGAACGTCACGCCGCCCGTGACCGAAATCGCTTTCGTAGTCGGCCCTATCGAACCGGCTACGAATCGCGGGCGGTTCGCTGTCGAATGCTCTGCCGCGGCCTGCCGTGCGAGCCGCGCCGCCGTCTCGTTAATCACATGAACGTGATCCTGAAGCCCGTACTCTGCAAGGACAATCGCGGTGCCGCCAAAGGTGTTCGTTTCGATTATGTCCGCGCCCGCATCGAGGTAGCCGCGATGAATAGCGAGCACAGCGTCGGGCCGCGTGATAACGAGGTTTTCATTGCAGCCTTCCAGATGCGGCCCGCCGAAATCCGCCGCTGTCAGATCCTGCGATTGAATAGCCGTTCCAGTCGCGCCATCGAGCACGAGTATTCGTTCGGCCAGTAATTCTTCAAGCAGTCGCGTGCGGTCGTTTCTATCACTCATAAAGAATTCATTTCCTCGAAGACGGGGATCCCAGATTCAGAGCAGACAGCGATTCGGAATCGCTCCGCGTAACGATGACATAGCCGATAATCCCCGTGGCGAAACTAATCATGCCTCCCAGAAATCCATAAATAATCTGACGAACATAGTAGTCTTCCTCCATCGGATAGTATTTCCACGGGAGCAGTCCTTCTCGATGCAATCTGTCTATTTCTCGCTGGTGAAGAATGTCTGCAAAACACAGGCCCGCGAATATACCGAACATGACGAATATGACTAAAATGGCAAGAGGGCTGCGCTTTATAAAATTCATAAAGATACTCCTGCTCTATTTCAAATTCAAAGCTGACATTTGCTTCAGCTGCTTACTGAAATGGTGGTTTATCTTCCGCTGCTTTCCTGGCATCCGATGGCTTGTCGTCCTTGCCCGGCGGAGTGCCGAGCAACTGGCGAATCTCGGTCTTTCGTTCGCGCGCCACGGTCGTCATCGTCGTATAGATCGAATCGAACACGTTAAGCGTCAGCGACTGCGCGCTGATGATCATATACTTGTATCCGATGTCATCATCGCCATCTACAAAGAAGCTGCCTATTGTTATCGCATCGTTAGTCGTGAGCAGATATTTATAGACCTCTTCACGATTCGTCACGGTCTTGAGGCTGCCGAAATTGTAGATATAGAGGCCGACCAGATTCTTGCGCCGGTCATTGACTATCACGACAGTAGTCTTGCCGCCCTTCTGGTCAGGGTAATTCGATACGACCATGTCCGGCGTGCTCTTTGACGGGTCGATGGTCGCGCCAAGCTGCTGCAAATACTGTTTGATCTTATCGGCAAACGTAAGCCGGGGCGCGGGCTTCACTACTTTCGGCGGCTGCGTTTGCGGCTGCTCGGTCTGCTGGGCAAATGCATGGCTTGCGACAATCGCGAGCGCCACAGGGATTGCTACAACTATCTTTTTTCTCATAAGCATCTACTCTCTGTCGTCAACTGACTCACTTCGGCTCATCTTTTCGCATATGCTCTTCGAGAATAGGCGTGTAGTCGTCGCCTATGCGAAAAAGTTCCGTCAAGGCTACGCGGAACGACTCAAACCCGACGCCGTTTTCGGTTGTGAAAGTGAACCGCACGCCGATGTCTCCCTGATCGTCCACAAAGAATGTCGAGAACGAGCGGTGATTGGCTTCCAGCAATCGCTGCAACATCTTTTCGCGATCAGCGGCGCGCGCAAGGCTGAAGTATCGCCCACGTGATTTCGGATAAGCAGTCAGCACAAGCGACTGATCCTGTCGTATCTCCACGTAAAGATCAATGCGCTCGGCGTTCCTGTTTTCCGAGCGTGGAACGACCAGCGTGTTTGCGCTTTTGGGATGAGGCACATACTGCAAGCTCATCTTTTCTAAATAACCCTTCAGCGCCTGCGCGGTTATGCCGCGCTGTTGAACATAGACAGGCGCAAGCGCAATCATCGCGCCTGCCAGTATGGGAATAGCGATTCGTTTCGTCATTAAAATAACAACTCCGGGTGAACCCTTCACGACTACGCTTAAGTGAGTGTAATCGCCTGATAATCAAACATTCAAAGCTAACACCGCGCCTTGCGGAAGTCTAGCAGGTCAAAGCCTCATAAGACGCTGAAAACATCCATCGCGTATTGCACTCTGCCGAACGGGGCGGATACCTGTACGCCCTGCACGACATCGCGAACAGCCATAAGCGTTTCGCGCGCGATGGCCAGCCCCTCTTCGCGCGCCGCCTCCTTGTCCGTTATGCGCTCCATGCGTTTCAGAACCGATTGAGGCACGACGACGCCGGGCACTTCGTTGGCCAGAAACTCCGCGTTGCGATAACTCACAAGCGGCCAGATGCCTGCTATCACGGGTATGCGGCAATGCTCAATGCGCTTGAGGAAGTTTCTTAGTTGCTCAACATCGAAAGTTGGTTGCGTGATGGCGTACTCGGCTCCGGCTTCCACCTTCCACTCGAACCTGCGCAACTCGTAATCCAGATCGACGGCGCACGGGTTCACGCCCACGCCTATGTAAAACGATGTGGGCGTGCCGATGGGGTTTCCGCCGATGTCCAGCCCGTGATTGAGCCGGTTGACCATGTTCACCAGCCCTATCGAATCGATATCAAAGACGGCGGTCGCTTCCGGGTAAGGTCCCATCTTCGGCGGGTCGCCTGTGATGATTAAAAAGTTTCTCAAACCAAGTCCGCCCGCGCCCAGCAGATCGCTCGTCATTCCGAGCAGGTTTCTGTCGCGACAGCAATAATGCACAACCGTTTCGATGCCGACCTGCTGCTCGATCAGAGTCGAGACGGCAAGCGCCCCCATTCGGGACTGAGCGCGTGGGCCGTCGGGCACATTAACGGCATCAACGCCGCCTTCTTTGAGCAGTCTGACACTTTCAAGCATCTTTGACGGATCACACCCTTTGGGCGGAACTATCTCGACCGAGGTGACAAACTGGCCCGCACAGATCTTTGCGGCAAAGCGCGACTTTTGTGCGCGCGGCGTTATTTCGATGTCGAGCACCTTATTTTCTTCGACGAAAACGCCAGCAGACGTGCGGCCCGGCGACAGCGCAGCCACAGCGTTTGCGATCTCTTTGATGTGCTTTGGCGTAGTGCCACAGCATCCGCCGACAAATTTCGCGCCCGCCTGAATCAGCCGCTTTGCGTATTTGGCCATATAATCGGGCGAGGCCATGTAAAACAATCGCCCGTCAACGTTGCGCGGCAATCCGCTGTTGGGCTGGGTCGAAAGCTTGCGCTTTGTGACATCGCGCATCTTCTCTATGGCTTCGAGCATCGTGTGCGGGCCGACCGAGCAATTCAAGCCGATGACATCGGCTCCCCACTCGTCGAGTCGCTTTGTGAAGATTTCAGGCGAAGTGCCGTAACTGGTGTTGCCGTCATTTTGAATCGTCACCTGCGCGACGACCGGAAGATCACAAACAGAGCGCACGGCAATGATCGCCTGATGAATTTCGGCTATGTCGGAAAAAGTTTCCAGCACAAACAGATCAACGCCGCCTTCGAGCAGCGCTTCGACCTGTTCGCGAAAGATCTCGCGCGCCTCTTCCGTGGAAGTCGGGCCGTAAGGCTCTATGCGAATGCCGAGCGGGCCGATGGCCCCGGCGACGAATGCCCGATCCCCAGCCGCCTCACGCGCCAGGCGCGCGCCTGCGGAATTGATCTCGCGAATCTTGTCTTCGAGACCATAGCCCGCAAGCTTCACGCGATTCGCGCCATAGGTGTTCGTCTCGATTATGTCGGCTCCGGCCTTGACGTATTCGCGCTGGACGCCCAACACCAGATCCGAGTTCGTAAGGTTCAATTCATCGTAGCAGCGATTGATATAGACGCCGCGCGAATAAAGTACGGTCCCCATCGCGCCATCGAATACGTAAACACGATCATCAGTTACTGCGTTGCGAAAATCTTTCATATAAAAAACCAAAAGCCCTACGCTAAACTGGCGCAGGGCTGAATCCGGGCTGTTTAGCAGTTTTTTACGTGGAGCAATTCGACCATTTAAATCGCCACTTATAAGTTGTCAATGAGGCAAGGATACACTCACGCCTATAGCCAAGTCAATTCTTTACTACGATGGTTGACTGGGCTGCGCGCCTTCGTGTAGAAGGTTCAGACATGACGATCAGGTTTAAAAACGTGCGCGCTATTATTGCCATCGCGCTATCATTTACGCTTTCACCGGTTGCTCTGTCTTCGGACAAGGATGCTTACAGGCAGACGATTGAAAAGTGGCGCGCCGAGCAGGAAGCTGAATTGAAATCCGATAACGGCTGGTTGACAGTAGCCGGTCTGTTCTGGCTCAAAGAAGGCATAAACAGCCTCGGCGCTGACGCTTCAAATGAAATAGTTTTGCCCGAAGGATCAGCGCCAGCCCGCGCAGGCGAAATTGAATTTCACGCTGGCCGAACTACGCTCCGCGTAGGTGACAAAGTAGCGGCTACGCTCAATGGCAAGCCGATCACGACGATTGAATTGAAGACGGATGAAAAGCTGTTGCCGGACATCATCAATATCGGCAGCCTCTCTTTGCACGTCATCAAGCGCGGCGAGCGATACGGCGTCCGCGTTAAGGACCGAAACAGCAAACAGCGGCGCGAGTTCACGGGCCTCAGATGGTTCCCTGTCAATGAGTCTTATCTGATTACGGCGGCGTTCGTCCGTTACGATAAGCCGAAGGAGATTGAAATTCCAAACGTACTCGGCGACGTAAACAAGATGCCAAGCCCCGGCTATGTGACGTTCAGGCTCGACGGAAAGGAGTATCGGCTGGACCCGATTCTCGAAGGCAAAAACAAGCTCTTTTTCATCTTCAGCGATTCGACCAGCGGCAAAGCGACTTACGGGGCGGGCCGATTCCTCTACGCCGATCTGCCCGAAGGCGAGACGGTCACGCTCGACTTCAACAAGGCCGTCAATCCGCCGTGCGCCTTCACTCAGTTTGCGACCTGCCCGCTTCCGCCGCGCCAGAATCGCCTGCGTGTTGCGATTGAAGCGGGAGAGTTAAACTATCATTCAGCGTCTAAAGATAAATCGAAATAACCGTTGTCAGGCGAACACGTCCGAATCGACATCTGTGAAGAACTCTTCGTGCAGTCGTTCGACGACCGTATTGACTTCGCCTTCATCGATCACGAAAGTAAGATTTATCTCTGACGCGCCCTGGCTGATCATGTTCACGGTCGCATCGCCAATCGCGCCAAACAGACGAGCGGCGACGCCCGGCGTGAATTTCAGGTTGTCGCCCACGACGCAGACTATGGCCTTCCGGCGCTCTATTGTGACTTCGCCAAGTCGGCTGAGATCATTCCTGATCGCGTCAATACTGTCCGTGCCGTCGAGCGTAACAGAGACCGACACTTCGGAAGTCGTGACCACATCAACCGAAGTTTTATGGCTGTCGAAGATCTCGAATATCGCGCGCAGGAATCCGTATGCCAGAAGCATTCGCGTCGAAGTGACGTTGACAATCGTCACGTTGCGTTTGAAGGCGATTGACTTTATCAGGTTGCGCGATGATTGAGGCTTTGCGACTATCAGCGTGCCTTCGCACGACGGGTTGCGGGTGTTGTAGATGTGAACGGGTATGCCCTGAGAGATTGCCGGAAGCACAGTGTTGGGATGCAGGACCTTCGCGCCAAAGTAAGAAAGCTCTGAAGCCTCTGCAAAAGAGATTACTCGAATGCGCCGCGCGCCAGCCACGACGCGCGGGTCTGCCGTCATCAAGCCATCAACGTCAGTCCATATTTCAATCGCGCCTGCATCGAGCGCCGCGCCGATCACGGCTGCCGAATAATCAGAACCGCCGCGCCCTATAGTCGTAGTGACGCCTTCGGCGGTCGAGCCGATGAAGCCTTGAGCGACGGGCACACAGTTTGATTCGATAACCGGAAGCAGCACTTCGCGCGCGCGCCGACGAGTCTCTTCGATATCGGGCGCAGCGCGGGTGAATTGATTATCTGTGATTACGAAGTGGCGCGAATCAACGAGTTCAACCCGCAGGCCGCGCGCGCTTAGCGCAGCGGCGACGAGGAGCGACGACAAACGCTCGCCGAATGAAACTATCGCATCCTGGCTGCGCGGCGTAAGTTCGCCGAGCGTTGCGACCGAGCGGACCAGACTACTCAGTTCAACGAATTGATAAGTGATGCTGCGCTCGGCCCAGTCGAGCGAGTACGGGCCTGTTGCCGAATCCGTTAAAAGCTCGCGCGCCGTCGCAATATGTCGATTGCTGAGTTCGTCAATGATTACTGCGGCGTCTTCGTATCGCCGTTCGGTTGCCGTGCGCGCAATCAGAAGCAGCGCGTCCGTGACGCGCGCCATCGCAGAGACGACGACGACGGGCGCGCCTGCGCGCTTACTGGCGACGATCTCGACCGTCTGTTTTATTGCGGCGGCGTCTCCGACCGACGTGCCTCCGAATTTCATTATGATCATAGTTCCTAGTTTACGGTTTCTGGTTTCCAGTTCAACTCATCGCGAGCGATTATCAGATCGAAGCGTTTCAACAGGAAACCGGAGGCCGTAAACCAGCAACTTTCTCACCCTTGCAGCGGCACGCTTATGTGTTCGTGAACGATAAGCCAGCGCCCTCCGCGCTTCTCCCAGATAGCCGTATGTCGAGCGTCGAGTTCCATTGAGCCGCCTGCTTTCAGCGTACCGGAAAGATGAAAAGTCAAAGTAGTCCATGCGACGTTTCCGCGCCGCGTAACTTTCAGATCGTCGAGGTTGGGTGTGAGTTTGCCGCTCGTTATGTTGTCGAAGAATGCCTTTATCACGCCCGCTTTGTATTCGGCCCAGCTGTTGTACTTCATCGGCGCTATGTCGTAAAAGATCAGGTCGGCGTCTTTTGCGTAAAACTTCGCGGGGTTGTCAGGGTTGATCGTGCTCCACGCCGTATAATAGGCTTCGATGAGCGCCCTGAATTCCGCGTCCGCAGTAGTTCTCTTTGGCCGGGCAACGCCCGCAAGAGAGACTGAAAGTATTATCCCCGTCGCTAAAACCGATTTAAACATCCTGTTCATCTTCATGTTGTTTCCTCCTGTTTGAAATTGAGTCTACGCAATCAACCGCCCTCATGGATTGCCTGCGCCCTCGCGTTTCGCCTTTTGCTTTTCTTGACACTCCATACTTGCTTTGTTAGATTCGCCATCTAGGCAACTCTCCGCGCAAAAGACGACGGCGCGCTCAATTTTTATGAATAGAAAAGACCTCTGGTTTCTCCTTATTGCGATTGGCGTCGTTGGACTCTTCATCTTTCTATCGGTGATAAGCCGCAAAGCGCCGAATATGGAACCTCGTCCAGAGCACGCAGGCATCACGCGCGATACAAAGCGCGAAGATTGCTGGAGTTGCCACACGCCCGATTCTAAAATCTGGGACCGCCATCCGAAAAAAGGCAAACCACCCGATCAAACAACTCCATGTATCGTTTGCCACAAATTACCAGTAACTGTCGCGGCGGCTTCCGGGCTACATTCAACCAGTAACAGAGAGGGAGAGTTCTCATGGCTAAGCCAGCAAGAAAAGTAAAAACCGAATATCGAAATTACATCGCAGGCGAATGGGTAGCGCCGTCAACGGGCAACTATATCGAAAACCGCAATCCCGCAGATACGCGCGAGCTGGTCGGTCGCTTCCCGGCCTCAGGCAGCGAAGATGTTGACAACGCGGTGAACGCCGCCGTCGCCGCATTCACTAAATGGCGCAAGACGCCCGCGCCGCGCCGCGCCGAAATTCTCTTTAATGCGGGCGAAATTTTGATCAGGCGCAAAGAAGAGTTCGCCCGCGCCATGACGCGAGAGATGGGCAAGGTCGTCAAAGAGACGAGCGGCGATGTGCAGGAAGCCATCGACATGACCTATTTCATCGCGGGCGAAGGCCGCCGACTTCACGGCTATACGACGAAGGCAGAGCTTCCGAACAAATACGCCATGTGCTCGCGCGAGCCAATCGGCGCGTGCGGTTTAATCACGCCCTGGAATTTCCCGATGGCCATTCCGTCGTGGAAGATCATGCCCGCGCTCATCTGCGGAAACACCGTCGTCATAAAGCCAGCCGAAGACACGCCGCTCTCGACTTACAACCTTGTCGAAGCGTGCGAAGAAGCAGGCGTGCCCGCGGGCGTGCTCAACATCGTATCGGGTCTTGGCGAAGAAGCGGGCGCGCCGCTCGTCAATCACCCGGCAGTGCGATTGATATCCTTCACAGGCTCTACGCAGGTGGGGCGCATAGTCGGTCAGGCGGCGGCGGCGAACGATAAGATATGCTCGCTCGAAATGGGCGGCAAGAACATCGTGATGATTATGGAAGATGCCGACCTTGAGCTTGCGGTCGAAGGCGTGCTGTGGGGCGCGTTCGGAACATCGGGCCAGCGTTGCACTGCCGCATCCCGCGTAGTCGTTCACAAAAAGGTCGCAAAAAAATTCACCGGTATGCTTGTCGAAGGCGCGCGCGCCTTGAGGCTCGGCAACGGCCTCAGCGATAAAACCGATGTCGGCCCCGTAATCAATCAGGATGCTGTGAACAAGATTCTGGGCTATATCGAGATCGGCAAAAACGAAGACAAAGCGAAGCTTCTATGCGGAGGCAAACGAGCCGAGCGCGGCGACATGAAATATGGCTACTTCATCGAGCCTACGGTCTTTGCAGGCGTCGAGCCCGGTATGAGAATCGCGCAGGAAGAGATCTTCGGGCCTGTGCTTTCAGTCATCGAGTGCCGCGACCTCGATCACGCGATTGATATAGCCAACGGCGTAAAATATGGACTGTCTGCTTCGATTTACACTAAAGATACGAATCGCGCTTTCCGAGCTATGGAGGATGTGCAGACCGGCATATTTTATGTGAACGCTTCGACCATAGGCGCAGAAGTGCATCTGCCGTTCGGCGGCACGAAGGCGACAGGCAACGGGCATCGGGAAGGCGGCACGCAGGTGCTCGATATTTTCTCTGAATGGAAAGCCGTCTATGTCGATTATTCGGGCAAACTGCAACGCGCACAGATCGACACTATTGAAAATGATATAGGATAAAAAACAGAAGTCAGGAGAAGGAGACTTATGATCGTCGGACTGCCGAAAGAGGTTAAAGATAACGAGTATCGCGTAGGCATCGTGCCTGCGGGCGTCAAAGCATTGACAAACGCAGGCCACACTGTCCTGATACAAAACAACGCAGGCGAAGGCTCAGGCATCACCAACGAAGAGTACGTGGCTGCTGGCGGCGAGACTGTCGATACAGCCGAAGAGGTTTGGGCGCGCGCGGAAATGATCGTCAAGGTCAAAGAGCCGATAGCGTCAGAGTACGGCTTTCTGCGCGAAGACCTGATACTGTTCACTTACCTGCATCTGGCTCCGGCGCGTGAATTGACAAAGGCGATGATCGACAGCGGTGTGCTCGGAGTCGCTTACGAAACGATCACTAACGATCTGGGCCACCTGCCGCTGCTGACGCCGATGAGCGAAGTCGCAGGACGAATGTCTATACAGGTTGGCGCAACTTATCTTGAGAAGATCAATGGCGGGCGCGGCGTGCTGCTTGGCGGAGTGCCGGGCGTACTGCCGGGGCGCGTGACGATAATCGGCGGCGGCGTTGTCGGCACGAATGCCTGCAAGATGGCCGTGGGATTGGGCGCGGCGGTCATCATCATTGATCGTGATATCGAGCGATTACGTTATCTTGACGACATCTTTGGCAGCCGCATTCGCACGCTTGCGTCGAATCCTTACACTATCGCCGAATCGGTCGCGGCATCTGATCTGGTTGTCGGAGCGGTTCTGGTGCCGGGCGCGGCTGCACCCAAACTGGTCACGCGCGATATGCTTAAATATATGCCGCGCGGCGCTGTTATAGTTGACGTGGCCGTCGATCAGGGCGGGTGCATAGAGACCACAAAGCCGACCACGCACAGCCAGCCGACTTATTACGTCGAAAACGTTCTGCATTACGGCGTGACAAATATGCCGGGCGCAGTGCCTCGCACATCGACCTTCGCGCTCACAAACGTAACATTGCCCTTTGCTTTGCAACTGGCCAAACACGGCGCAATCGAAGCCTTCAAACGCGACCCGCATCTGAAACACGGCGTGAACACCTATAAGGGCAAAGTGGCTTATAAGGCGGTCGCGGAAGATCAGGGATTGGAGTACGCGCCTATTGATAGTTTAATTTAGTTCTCGGCACGGAATCAGCTGTAGGACCTTAATAATGAAATCAACCGTTGAGCAGATCCGAGAGCGGTTTGATCGTGATGTCGAACGATTCTCGAATCTTGAGACAGGGCAATCTGCAACCATAGATGCTCCAATCGCATTGGAGCTAATTGCAAGAGTGGCGACGGCGGCAACTCCTGCGGCGACCGACCTGCTCGACATAGGTTGCGGCGCAGGCAATTACACGCTGAAACTTTTGCAATATGCGCCGAACCTCAACGTCATGCTCGTTGACCTGAGCAAGCCTATGCTCGACCGCGCAGTCGAGCGTGTGCGCGCCCGGACACAGGGCGAGGTTGTAACTGCGCAGGCCGACATTCGAG
Source organism: Blastocatellia bacterium (assembly GCA_963804815.1). Lineage (GTDB taxonomy): Bacteria > Acidobacteriota > Blastocatellia > UBA7656 > UBA7656 > DATEKX01. The sequence continues at coordinate 3,413,078 of CAWDRU010000002.1, forward strand.
ATCTGGAAATAGGCGAGTCGCGATTCGACATAATCGTTGCGACGGCTGTCTTTCACCACCTGCGCGAAGACGCCGAGTGGTCAAGCGTTTTCAGAAAGTGTCACGCGGCGCTCAAACCCTGTGGCTCTATCTGGATTTCGGATCTGATCGAACATCCGAACCCTTTGATAAGCGCGGTAATGCGTGCGCGATACGGAGAGTATCTGACCGAACTGCGAGGACCGGAATATCGCGACCATGTGTTTGCCTATATCGAGCAGGAAGATACGCCGCGACCTTTGCCCTTTCAGTTAGACCTGTTGCGCGAGGTCGGTTTTCGCGAGGTCGAGATACTACACAAAAACAGTTGCTTTGCCGCATTCGGAGCCATAAAGTGATCGACCGTACAATAAAACTGCTCATCTCTTATCTGCTTGTATGCACGGTTGTGTTATCGCTGCCTTTGCAAACCTCCGTCATGGTTTTGAAAGAGCCTCGGCATCACGTAAAGTTCGAGAATAAATATGTCCGTGTGATAGATGCGTCAGTGCCCAGAGGCGACGCAACGCTTTTTCACACTCATCCGCTCGACAATGTTCCGGTGGCGATAAGCGGCGGGAAGCTGAAGACTGAACTCATGGGGCAGGAAGGAACCTATTCGACTGTCGCAACGGGCACTGTCAGTTTTGCAAAAGCAAGCTATACACATCGCATAACCAATGTCGGAGATACTGACGTGCGTTTCATAGATGCAGAGGTGCTGGCCTCGCCCGACAATGCATCCGATGTTGCGCCGCTCGATAAAATGACGGGCAATACACTCGTCATCGATAATGAACGCGTTCGAGTTTACCGCCTTATACTGGAGCCGGGTGAAGCGACTGAGGCGCACGATCATAAGCTGCCGAGGCTGAGCGTCGTCGTGGCACCGGGCAAAGCAGCAATCGAATCCGCGAGTCGCAACCCGCAGATAGAAGAGTTGAAGCCAGGAGATTTTCGCTGGAATGACCGCGAGACGAATCATTCGATAAAAAATGTCGGCGCGACCAGAATCGAGATAGTAGAGATAGAGTGGAAGTAACCGGCTTATTCCATCTGTCTGGAGTTCTCCAGTTGTCTGGTCGTATGTTCGGTCACACTCGGCTTAGCGGAACCCGGCTCATACCAATCAGCAGAAGGTGAAAGTTCATCATTGCTGTCGCGGGTCGCGGCGAGCTTCGTCGTCGTTTCAGCTTCCTGCAATTCTCGTTTCCTGATTTCGACCAGTTTCCTGCCCACGAACACGCCGTTAATCAGCAACCCGGCTCCGACGAAGAGAGGAAGCACTCCGGCAATCCATATGCGACTGAGGATTTGCGCGGCTTCAAACGGGATATTACCGCCTGAGATAATGCCCTGCATAAAGAGGTACAGAAAGAGCATTAAGCCAACGCCTACACAACTCGTTATCACACCGGCTTTAATTTCGTTGTACCTTTTCTCTTCGGGGTTGATTCTGCGTTCACGTTCCTTTTTTCGCCTCTCCTGATCATCAAGGAAAAGACTCCAGGACTTGCCCCAGTCTGGTTTCTCCGAAGCCTCGCGTGTAGTCACTGCCTGCCGCACAGCAGCGAGATTCCCGCCACAGGATTTGCAGAATTTCAACTCATCGCTCTGATTTGTACCGCATTTTGGACAGAACATTATGAAGCTCCTTTTGCTGCCAATGAGTACGGCAATTATAGCTTTCAAGTTCTCATGGTGGCTACTCGAAATCATAAAGCACGCCCGGCACGAGATGCGATTTTCCGCTGACCTGTCTTACGCGCTCTATTTCATCCGTAGAATCCAGAAAACGCAGCAACGCCAGGTCAAAGTTTTGTTTTGCCGCCTCCTCTTTCATTTGCGCTAAGATTTTCTCGCGCGTAACATCGGCACGCAACGTAAATCGCACTGGCCGGTCGATTCAACCGATTGAGTCAGCCCGCGTCGTTGTGATAGTTTTCATCTTTCTTTCACGTTCATCGAGATGGAGGTCAGCCGGGATGTCGCAATCGAGCATCGATTCAGTTCTGAAAGAGAGTCGCGTCTTTCCGCCTTCCGAAGAGTTCAGCCAGCAGGCGCATATCAAGAGCCTCGAACAATACGAACGCATCTATCGCGAGGCCGAAGCTGACCCGGAAAAATTCTGGAGCCGAATAGCGGGCGAGCTTCACTGGTTCCGCGCGTGGGACCGTGTGCTCGAATGGGATGCGCCCTGGGCTAAATGGTTCGTCGGCGGCCAGATCAATATCTCTTACAACTGTCTCGACCGTCACGCGACCACATGGCGCAGGAACAAAGCCGCTTTGATCTGGGAAGGCGAACCGGGCGAGGTGCGAACGCTCACTTACAATCAACTGCTGATAGAGGTCTCGAAGTTCGCCAATGCGCTCAAATCGCTCGGCATCAGGAAAGACGATACGGTTGCGATTTACATGGGTATGACGCCTGAGCTTCCAATCGCAATGCTTGCGTGCGCCCGCATAGGCGCGACTCATTCGGTTATCTTCGGAGGCTTTTCCGCAAACGCGCTCGTTGATCGCATAAACGATGCTCAGTCAGTGGCAGTTATAACTCAGGATGGCTCTTATCGGCGCGGCGCAGAGGTCCCGCTAAAGGCCATTGTTGACGAAGCGCTTGCAGGTTGCCCTTCGATCAAAACCGTGATCGTTTATAAACGAACGAACTCTGAAATCCAGATGCAGGAGGGGCGCGACCACTGGTGGCATGACGTTATGGCCGAAGCCTCGGACAACTGCGAAGCCGAGCCGCTCGACGCGGAACATCCGCTCTACATACTCTACACTTCGGGCAGCACAGGCAAACCAAAGGGGGTAGTCCACACGACGGGCGGCTACAGCGTAGGCACATACATCACGGCGAAATGGGTCTTCGATCTGAAGGAAGATGACATCTACTGGTGCACGGCGGACATCGGATGGGTGACGGGTCACAGCTATATCGTATATGGCCCGCTTCAAAACGGCGCGACGGTCGTTATGTACGAAGGCGCGCCGAACCATCCCGGCCCGGATCGCTTCTGGCAGATCATCGAGCGGCACAAGGTCAACATCTTCTACACAGCCCCGACAGCCATCCGCGCGTTTATGAAATGGGGCGAGCAGCACCCGCGCCGCTACGAGATGAAAAGTCTTCGATTGCTCGGCACAGTGGGCGAGCCTATAAACCCGGAAGCGTGGATGTGGTATCGCGAGGTGATTGGCCGCAACCGATGCCCGATTGTAGATACGTGGTGGCAGACGGAAACGGGCGCGATAATGATTGCGCCGTTGCCCGGCGCGATACCGACCAAGCCCGGTTCTGCGACTCGCCCCTTCCCCGGCATCATCGCCGATGTAGTGACTCGCGAAGGCCAGCCTGTGCCGCCCGGGTCGGGCGGGTATCTGGTGATCAGACATCCGTGGCCTTCGATGCTGCGAACAATTTATAACGATCCCGACCGTTATGTGCAGCAATACTGGACTGAAATACCGGGCGTCTACTTTGCAGGCGACGGAGCGCGAAAAGACGAAGACGGGTATCTGTGGATCATGGGGCGAGTGGATGATGTGCTGAATGTGTCGGGCCATCGTTTAAGCACGATGGAGGTGGAATCGGCTCTGGTGGCCCATTCCAAGGTAGCCGAGGCTGCGGTCGTGGGTCGGCCTGATGATATAAAAGGGGAAGCAATCGCTGCTTTCGTGACGCTGGAATCGGGCAACGAGCCGAGCGATGAACTGAAACAGGAACTCAGAGAATGGGTCGCGCACGAGATAGGCGCGCTCGCCCGACCCGATGACATACGATTTTCTGACGCGCTTCCAAAGACTCGCAGCGGAAAGATCATGCGCAGACTGCTCAGAGAGCTTGCCACGAGCGGCGAAGTGCGCGGCGACATAACCACGCTCGAAGACCTTGCGGTGCTCACAAAGTTGAAAGAGGAAGAAGAGTAAGGGAAAGAAGAAAGGATGAAGGATGAAGGATGAATTAAAGAGGAAACGGAGGCCGGATTAAATAGATAATCCGCATCCTTAGTTCATCCTTCATCCTTCTATTCGCCCCCTGATTATGAATATTGAACTTATGCTATTCGATCTGGACGGAACGCTGATAGATTCAAAATCCGACCTGGCGGCGTCTATCAATCTCATGCTTGCCGAAGTCGGTCGTCCGGCTCTGAGCGAAGAGACCATCGGCAGTTTCGTCGGCGACGGCGTTCGAGTGCTGACGTATCGCTCGCTTACGGCGACTGACCCGAATCACAACCCGCCCGATGAAGAGCTTCACGCCAGAGGCATTGCGCTGATGCATAGCCACTATCAGGATCAAATGCTGAAGACGACCCGGCTTTACAGGGGCGTCGAAGAGACGCTCGAATTTTTCAAGAGCAAACGCAAAGCGGTCGTCACCAGCAAAGAGGTCAGGTTCACAAAGATCATTCTCGATCACTTTCACATTACGCAGCACTTCGACGTGATCGTCGGCGGCGATACGTTGCCATTTCGCAAGCCGGACCCGGAACCCGTCATCGAAGCGATAAAGCAGTTGGGCGGCACGGCTGCTGGTGCTGTGATGATAGGCGACAGCGAAAACGACGTGAACGCGGGGCGAGGGGCGGGCGCTCAAACCTGCGCCGTGACTTTCGGATTCCGCAACCGGGAGCAACTGAGCCTGACCGAACCCGATGTGTTGATTGATAGTTTCGATCAACTGAAAGATTTCTACTCTTGAAGGAGTATCAGTGGCTGAGTCAAACGACGAGATAACTGCGCGCGCAGCTAAGATCAAATTCCTGATTCTGGATTGCGACGGCGTGCTGACGGACGGGCGCATATTTATGTTGCCTGACGGCGACGAGACGAAAAGTTTCGACGTGAAAGACGGTCACGCCATAGTGATGTTGCAGCGCGCGGAGATAAAGGTCGGAATAATTTCGGGACGCAAGTCTTCGGTCGTGCGCGCGCGGGCAAAAGAACTCGGCATCGCGCACCTGCACGAGAAGGCATGGGTAAAGACCGAAGTCTACGAAAAGATGCTCGAAGAAGAAGGGCTGAGCGATGAACAGGTCTGCTATATCGGGGATGATGTTGTTGACATTCCGCTGCTCAGACGCGCAGGACTTGCCGTTTCGGTCAGTGATGCGGTCGAAGAAGCAAAGCAGTTTTCGCATCTGGTAACTGCCCGCAAGGGGGGGCACGGCGCAGTGCGCGAAGTGATCGAGCTGATTTTGATAGCGCAGAACAAGTGGGGCGATGCGCTTTCGCGCTATCTGGAAGAGTAGAAAATATTAATCAGCTTCGCCAGATGGCTCCGGCCTGTAATTGACAGATTGCCATCGTGCGCTAATGTTGTTTTATGATTACTGCTCACCTTCGCGTCTTGTTTTCATTAATACTGACAGCGTCTATCGGCCTGACTGCGACTGCCCGTCCGCCTGATCGCGATTATCTCGTCTACGTTGTGTGCGAATCGGCGGACAAGATCGCTTTGATTCGCTTCGGGCCTAAGGGGGCGCGAATCGAACGCGAGATTGCAACGGGCGAGATGCCAAGCGATATTGACGGCCCGCACGGCATAGTGGTTTCCCCTGATAAAAAGTTCTATTACGTTTCGCTCGGTCACGGCAGACCTTTCGGGTCGGTGTGGAAATATTCGACTGAAACAAACGAAGTCGTAGGCCGGGTCAGGCTTGGGATGTTTCCAGCGACAATGGACATTTCGCCTGACGGCGGATTGCTCTACGTTGTCAACTTCAACCTGCACGGCGATATGATTCCTTCGTCCGTCTCTGTTGTGGCGACCGAGCGGATGATTGAGGTCAAACGAGTTCCAACCTGCACGATGCCGCACGGTTCGCGGCTCACACTGAACGGGGCGAAACAATACTCGGCCTGCATGATGGATGATTTACTGGTCGAGATAGATACAAACACGCTTGCAGTCTCGCGCCACTTCCTGCTAACGAAAAGCAGGGAGATGGGCATGCCGGGCTCGCCTACATCTCATCAGCACGCCTCGCACGACGCGGGCGGGCACGGGCTTGAGCCGCCAAAAGCCGGAGACATTTCCTGCTCGCCGACCTGGGCGCAGCCTTCCGTAGACGGCTCGAAAGTCTATGTCGCGTGCAATAAATCGGACGAGATAGTAGAGGTAGACGCAGCTTCGTGGAAAGTGCTGCGACGTATGCCTGCGCGACCGGGAGTTTACAATCTGGCCGCCACCAGAGACGGACGATTGATCGCCACCAACAAACGGGATCAATCCGTTTCTATCATTGATCTGAAATCGGGGCGCGAGCTTGCGCGAATACCGACCAGAAGAAAGGTCATCCACGGAGCAGTCGTATCGCCTGACAATCGTTACGCATTCATTTCCGTCGAAGGGATTGGAGCAGAGCCGGGCACGGTCGAGATTATCGATCTGGAAACGTTCAAGACCATCGCGACCGTTGACACGCCTGAGCAGGCCGCAGGGATCGATTTTTTCAAGATAGAGCAGTACCGCGAGCGATAGCGAGCGGGTCTGCGGTCAAGCCAAACCCGGTCGCTCGCGCTCGCGGTACTGTTTCACACCTGCTTACTAGTTTCCCGGCGCGGTCGTCGAGCCTTTATATTTCGGCGCGCCTAATTTGACGATCCAGATGCCGCTGTTTATGTCGTTGAAGAAGATCATGTCTTTGTGCGGCTGCGCGCCCCAGGCAAATGGTATGTTAGGGCGAAAACCGTCCGCAGCGCCCGTCCACACGCGCCCGATTTCGCGCCCCTGCTGATACAGATTGCCACGCAATTCGCCCGATACATCGACGATGCGCCCACCGCCCGTGTAATAGCCCATGCTCATAATGTCATCCTTGATCCAGATGTTGTGCGAGCCGCCTTCGGGGACTTCATACTCGGCCACCTTGCGGGGGTTCATTATGTTCGACACGTCTATCACGTGAACGATGCCGCGAACGGGGATGCGCTCCCTTGCGTTGATGTCAAACGAAGACGGAAAGACTTCATCGCCTACGAAAACATAGTCCTTGTAACGAAATACTGCGTGCGCACCGGCAAGCCATCCGTCGCCATATAATTCGTTATAGTTCAGGCGAAGCTGGCTTACGAGTTGCGGATGTTCAGGCGAGCCGCCTTTGATGCCTTTGCCGACATCGAGAATGATAAGCCCGTCGCGCCAGTAAGCCAGATAGATCAATCCGTCTTTCACCTGAACGTCGTGCAGATAGCGCCCGCCGCTTGATTCCGTCCCGTCAGGAGTGGTGAACGTGCGCGCAATCGGATTTGAGACTTCCCACCGAGCCACCTCTTTGGGGTTTTTGATATCTTTGAAATCTATCACGCGCAGCGAGCCTGTCGCGTCGTCGGTCAGGTAGACATAGTGACCGTCAATAAAGGCGCTGTGAACGCCGCCCGTGACCGTCGCCGTGTATTCAGAGATCACCTTTGGATGCGCGGGGTCCGCTGTGTCTAAAAACACGATGCCATTCTTTCGGCTGGATGCTCCTTCGCGAGTGACCACAGCGATGCGCCCGTCCGGCGTTGTGCTGACATCGTTGACGTGGCGCGCATCAACTTTGACCGTGTCGGTAAGTCTGGGATTTTTCGGATCGGAGATGTCATAGACGAGAATCTGATCGGATATGGTCGTGACATAAGCGTGATTGCCGATGATCCACTGCTCTGCTGCCTGAAAATCTTTGACCGGCGCGCGGCCTATAATTTCGACTTCGCGCTCGGCATTTCGCGGAGCAACGACTATCGAAGCGACTGCCGTGTGCTCGCCGCTCGCGGCAGTTACGACATATGTGCCGGGGCGTTCGGCTACGAATCCGCCGTCGGATTCTATCATCGCGCCTGCGCCGCCGACGGCCCAGCGGACAGGGACCTTCTTCAACGCTGCGCCTGATTCATCGACCGCCCGCGCAGTGAAATGAACCACATCGCCTGTTCGCGCCACGGACGACCGGGGCTCTACGGCAAGCGTGCGCACGGGATCGGGTATGACATTAATGGCGATTGTTTCGCTCGCTTTTTCAGCAGTCGCGCGCAGAGTGGCTTTGCCGGATTTGAGGCCCGTGACGAGTCCCGCCCCGTCAACCGTGGCGATGTCTGAATTATCAGAAGCCCATGCTATGACGACGCCGGAGCGCGAATTGCCGTTTCGCGCAATGGTTGTGGCTTTAAGCTTCATAGCGCCGCCGACCACGACAGGCGCGCTCAAAGGCTCGATCTCTATGCGCGCAACGGGCGAAGGTTTTACTTTGATCTTAATAAATTCGGTCTTGCCGCCGATGACGACGCCGACCGTTACTTCGCCGGGATCATAAAAGGTGACCGTGCCCGATTGATCTGCCGAAGCTACATCAAACGGCGCGGCAAACCATGCGGCAGGCGTCAAATCGAGGATCTTGCCGGATTCGTCCTTGCCGACAGCAGTAAATTTCAACTGCTGGCCGACTTCGCCTTCACTGACTGCGGGAGAGATTTCAATCGTCTTCACGGACGGGGATTGCCACGCGGATACTTCTGATCCGGCTGCGATCAATCCTGCGGTCAGAACCAGAGAGCATAACAGAATCCGAAGATGCGCCATTGATGTTACCTCCGATTTTTATCATCCGGGATTGTATTTCGTTGTCGCCCGACGCGCAACTTGCCAGTAATAAATTTAATCATCAATAATTGCCTTACATTACCGAACTCACATACGATCTGCTTTGGTTGTCGCACTGAATGAACTACAATAAATCACGCATCATAACTTTGGGAAAGGCGCACAACGTGTCAAAGCACCCTTTATTGGAAGTTTTCGGATTCCCAATAGATAACCAGACGCCGGAAGCAATTCGTCACCGTGAAAAGCGGCTCTGCCCGTTTAATAATAAAGTGCCTAATTGTACCAAGGACAAAGCGAAAGACCCTTTAGGTGTTTGCAGCGTAAAAGAGGGGGAGGCGCTGGCGATAACTTGCCCAGTTCGCTTTCGCCAGGACTGGATTATTGCAGATGAAGCAGCCGCTTTCTTTTTTCCGTCGGACAAGGCATGGACATCAATCGTTGAAGTTCGACTGAATGATAAATATGGAAAATCGGCGGGCAATATTGACATTGTATTAGTCTCTTATGACGAAAGAGGGCAAATCAACGATTTCGGTTCAATTGAAGTTCAAGCAGTTTATATTTCCGGCAATGTGCGTGAGCCTTTTCAATTTTTCATGGAGAATCCACCAACGCGCTATAATATGGACTGGACGGGCAAACCGGGCTATCCGCATCCTGATTATCTATCATCTTCTCGAAAAAGACTTGCGCCCCAATTACTTTTTAAAGGCGGCATCTTTCATGCCTGGAGAAAAAAACAGGCTGTTGTAATACATAACGGCTTTTTCAACACGCTCCCTGTTTTAGCGCAGGTTGATCCGCAAGATGCCGAGATTGCCTGGTTGATTTATGATCTTGCACATGACGCGACTCTAAATTTATATAAGCTGAAACATAACAGAACGGTCTATACTAAATTTGAATCAGCAATGCTGAAACTCACGACAGCCGAGCCTGGACCGGTCGAAACGTTTGTTGAACATCTGCAAGCGAAACTCGACGAAAAAATGGATAATCCACCGGATGCACCTACATTGACAGATGCCATGTTGACCTAACGCCATGTCGCAAGCAGATCACCATCTATCGTCGTTCGAGGCCCAGCCCGGCCACATTGTAAACGTGGCTTCCGTGCCGCAGCGAAGCCCGTTTCGATATCCGGGCGGAAAGACATGGTTAGTCCCGCGCATAAGGCGATGGCTAAAAAATAAGGCTTCTGAATTCATTGAACCGTTTGCCGGGGGCGGCATCATCAGCCTGACCGTCGCTGCCGAAGACCTCGCAGAGCATGTGACAATGGTTGAGTTGGATGATCAGGTCGCGGCAGTATGGAGGACTATTATCGATACTGACGGCGGCAACTGGCTTGCCGACAGAATATCTTCCTTCGATCTCACACAAGAGTCGCTTCAAGATGTTCTGGCAAGCGAAGCGCGCACGCTAGGCGAGAAGGCATTTCAAACCATCCTTAAGAATCGGACACATCACGGCGGAATACTGGCTCCCGGCTCCGCGCCTCTGAAGAAGGGCGAGAACGGCAAAGGCATTCGCTCGCGCTGGTATGCCGAAACGTTAAAGAAACGAATCCTTGACATTGCCTCTATTCGTACAAATATCACATTCATTGAAGGCGATGGTATTGAGGTAATAAAACAAAACATTGATCGCGTCGATGCTGCGTTTTTTATTGATCCGCCTTATACAGCCGCGGGTAAGAAAGCTGGAAGCCGACTATACAGGCACTTTGAACTTGATCATGAAAAATTGTTCGATCTTATCAGCAATGTCACCGGCGACTTCCTGATGACCTATGATAACGCGGATGAAGTGCGCAAACTTGCAGAAAGACATGGACTAGACACCGAGCTTGTTGCTATGAAGAATACTCATCATGCTGAAATGAACGAGTTGCTGATAGCCCGCAACCTCGATTGGGCGAGATCGGCTTAGCAAGTGAAAGACGGCGCAATAGTGAAATTGAACAACAACGATGTCGGCAACGTAATAACACGGCGTTCCAATTTATGGACTTCATAACCGAAGGCACACTGATAGCGCATTATCGAATCATCGAACCGCTTGGCGCTGGCGGCATGGGCGCGGTCTATAAAGCGCACGACGAAAAACTTCATCGCATTGTCGCACTCAAAGTGCTGCCCGCAGACGCTGTTTCGCACGAAGAACGGCGACAACGTTTCTTACAGGAAGCGCGCGCGGCTTCGGCTCTGAATCACCCGCACATACTGACCGTCTACGAAATCGGCGAAGCCGACGGCAAGCCATTCATGGCGACCGAATATGTGCAGGGAGATACGCTGCGGCAAAAGATCCGGTCGCGACCGCTGCCGGTCCGCGATCTTCTGGAGATCGCCCTGCAAATTGCCGAAGGGCTTCGCAAAGCCCACGAGCACGGCATAATTCATCGCGATATCAAGCCTGAAAACCTGATGATCAGCCGCGACGGGTACGCAAAGATTCTCGATTTCGGTCTTGCAAAGCTGACCGAGCAGAAACGCACGCGCCCTGTCGATAGCACCGCAAAGACTATCCTTCAAGTGAGGACCAATTCCGGGATGATACTCGGAACAGTCAAGTATATGTCGCCCGAGCAACTGCTCGGCAAGCGCGTTGACCTGCGCAGCGACATCTTCTCTTTCGCCGTCGTGCTTTATGAAATGGCGACGGGCCTATGCCCTTTCGCGCATGAAAACGACGTGGACACGATGCACGCCATACTTCACGAAGACCCGGTGCCGCCGCACGCGATCAAAAACGATCTGCCGCGCGACCTCCAGCGCATACTCGCGCGCGCGCTGGCTAAAACGCCAAAGCAACGCTATCAAACGATCAAAGAGCTGGCCGTCGATCTCAGAGCTTTGAAGCGCGACCTCGAAGCAGGCAAGACATCGACTCCTGTAAAAACGAAGCTCGTGCTCAAACCCGTGGGCACAGCCGGGCGCGCCATAAAGATAGATTACGAAAAAGAGTTGAACGAAACGCAGTATCAGGCTGTAACGACGATTGACGGCCCGCTGCTGATAGTCGCGGGGGCAGGCACAGGAAAGACGCGCACGCTTGTCTACAGGGTCGCGCGGCTGGTTGAAACGGGTATTCGCCCCGAATCCGTTTCGCTGCTTACTTTTACGAGGCGGGCGGCTCAGGGCATGCTGGCTCGCGCGGCGGCTCTTGCAGACGCGCGATGCCAGAGAGTTTCGGGCGGCACTTTTCATTCGATGGCTCATTCGGTCCTGAGAAAATATCCGGAGATGGCAGGCGTGCTCAGAACCTTTACGGTGCTCGATTCCAACGACGCCGAAGACGTGATTGACATTGTTCGCAGGCAATCGGGCGTAGCGACTAAAGATCGCCGCTTTCCGCGCAAGCGCACGCTCGCGGCTATCTTCAGCATGTCGATCAATAAGGTGCTCTCGATTGAAGAGGTGCTGAATCTTTGTTATCCGCAGTTTTCTCACGAGCAGGAAGAGCTCGAAAAACTATTCAAAGCATTCGACCAGTTCAAGCGCGCGCGCCAACTGCTAACCTACGACGACCTGCTCGTGCGTTTGCGCGACTCGCTCGAAGAAAACTCCGACCTGCGGGCGCGGCTGTCGGATCAGTATCGCTACATAATGGTGGACGAGTATCAGGACACCAATAAGCTACAGGCGCAGATCGTTCGATTCATGGCCGCGTCGCACGATAACGTCGCGGTGGTCGGCGATGAATCTCAGGCGATCTATTCGTTTCGCGGGGCGAGCTTCAAAAACATGCTTGAGTTCCCGGAGCTGTTCCCCGATGCGCGAGTGATAAAACTGGAAGAGAATTTTCGCAGCACGCAGCCCGTTTTAGATGTGGCAAACGCAATTATCAGCGAGGCGAGCGAAGGATATGCGAAGCGGCTCTTTTCGCACACGTCGGACGGGCCGCTGCCGATGCTGGTCGAAGCGAGCGATGAAAACGAGCAGTCGCGTTTCGTCGCGCAACGCATCGAAGAGTTGCGCGCGGAAGGCGTCCCGCTCAATGAAATCGCGGTGCTGTTTCGCGCAAGTTCACATTCATTCGATCTGGAAATCGAGATGGGCAAACACGGCATACCGTTTCGCAAATTCGGCGGCATCAAGTTCGCAGAGTCGGCTCATATAAAAGACGTGCTTTCGTTTTTGCGGATCGTCACCAACCCGTCGGATACGATTTCATGGTTTCGCGCTTTGAAACTTCTCGATCAGATCGGCGACGCAACCGTCCAGCAGATCCTCGATTATCTGAGCGCCGAAAGAAAATCTTTCCGCACGGTGCGGGCCAAAGAGGCTCTCTTCAAAAAACTGAAACAGTTCCCTGCCAAAGCCAGTTATGAAGCTCAACTGATAAAGCTCGCGAATCTGCTTCAGAAAGTAGCCGAAGCCGGTTCACCGCGCGAGCAGCTATCGGCCATCGAGCGATTCTATCGCGTGATTCTTCAGGCGCATTACGACGACCACCCGCGACGCCAGCGCGACCTCGATCATCTGCTTACGATTGCGAAGCGATACAAGACATCAGAGGAATTGCTGGCGGATGTGGCGCTCGACCCGATTGATCTGGAGCTTGCGGCAAGCGAGGCGCGCGGGCAGGGGTTCGTCACGCTTTCAACCGTCCATTCCGCGAAAGGGTTGGAGTGGCGGGCGCTGTTCGTCATCTGGATGATGGACGGATGGTTTCCATCGGCGCGCGCCTACGATGCGTTTGAAGATCTGGAAGAAGAGCGCCGCTTGCTTTACGTCGCAACTACAAGGGCCAAAGAGCACCTCTATTTCACCTACCCGATGAACGCGTATGAAAGCGGCGGGCCGAGCGCTTTCGCAACCGTCTCCCGATTCCTCGAAACCATCCCTTCAGCGATTCTGTCGCGCGCGACGCTCGCTGGAGAATAACTTCAAGTCAAAATAAGAAAAGAGAGGCGAAGAGCATAACTCTTCGCCTCTCGTCTTTATATCGCCGTCACGCGCGACGGCTGATAACCGAAAGCCCTTTACAGCGGGCATTCGCAGGTGTTGTTGAAGACGTTGGTATCCCCGATGCTGATTGGGGACCTGGAGCCGGGAATTCTGATCGAGGCATCTCCTCTGGAGGTGCATCGATTGATGAGCACGCTGATGGCGCGATCTGGCCGTTTGGGATTTGGTCCCATGTCGAGCAACTCGATCTTGCAGTTGTCGGCGGGCTGGGATTGGATCACGGTCCCGACCCCTGACACTACGATACCTTTGCTGCAATCGTGGAACTCGTATGCGCCTGTGGTCGAGTTGATCTTGATGAAGCGGCCCGGTGTGTTGGTATCCTGCGCGCAGAAATCGAACTGCTCGCAGATATTGCCTCTGACTGTGAACTCGTAATCACAACCGTTGCCGACGCCGCCGGGATTATTTGCCGCGATGACTACAACGAAATTGGCTCCTGCCGGAACCGTGAACGAGAAAGGCAGTTCATCGCTCGACCCGACATCGGCCAGATAATTCTGGCAAAGGTTGGTCGGGCTGAAGCTGTTCAGGTAAGCAATCGCGTGAGCGTTGACGTTGCAGTTGCCCTTGGTATCTACGTTCGGGTTATAGAGCACTGTAACGCACTGGTCCGTGCTTGTTTCGTTCGTAAAGGTGTACGCGTCGAAAGTGAACGAGCCAGAGCCGAACGGGCCGGGGCAGACTTTCGGATCAGCGCAGGTGCTGGGGATGCCGTCGCGGAAGAGCCTTGCGGGAGTCTGCTGGCCGCTTACGCTCGGATGATCCGCGCTTCCAAGGCCGAGGTTGCCGTGGACCACAAAGTCGTCGCAAAGCAACTCTTCACAACTGATGTTGACGGTAAGGCTGCCTGTTTCACCGTCGAAGCCGCCCGCCTGTATCTTGTAAGTCTGTCCGGGGTCGGCCAGAAAGCTTAACGTTGATTGCAAACCATCGCCGCAATCGCTGTCATCGTTGCAGGCATCAACAACAAAACTGGCAAAAGCGCATGCAGCGCCAGTCACATGATACACCTGTACAGCTGTGTCAAAGTCGCTGTCGCAGGTTTGCACCGTTACATTCTGACGGCTAGGTCCGGGATTCGTATATGTGTACCAGACGCTGTTTCCCTGGTCCGTGCACTCGCTTGCGGGTTCACCCGTTTCGTCCGTAGCGGCGGTCGTGTCCTTAGTGTCGGTGAACGTCGGGCAGGTCACGTTGATGGCGTTTGCGCAATTGTCATTTGACGGCGCAGCAGCACCTTGAACGATGCCGGGTGCCTTCGGTTTTTTGACTTTCGGCTGGGCCGGATGACTCGGCACATCGGATCTGCTTTGCCCCTGCGCATAAGCTTCAACCTTCGTCCGTTGAAAATCATATACGCTCGGAAGCGCCAGCATGGCGATGAGCATTAATGCGAAGAATCGGGCAAGGTCTAGTGGTCTATATCTCATGGAATTTCTCCTTGGGTGTGTTCTTTTTATTCAACCAGCAATTCCACGCTCGGCAGGGATTGACGGCGCGAATAAGAATTGGAGGTCGGGTAATAATCAATTGGTCATCAAACATTGCTTGCGCGTAGAAGGTCTGACATTGCGCCAAACCCGGCTCTGCAAAAATTGCCTTGTTTTACAATCCGAGAAGCGCAGCAGCCAAATGCATAGGGAAAGAGGTTGCAACTGGTGTCGCGCTTATAAACCTTAGTGACTGTGTGCTACTTATACCGCGCTGAGAAAACAGCGGCTCGCTCATAATATGTGACATACGGCATTAATGCAAATTGAAAATCGTTTTATCAATCCGTAAGTCTCGCGCTATGTAGCAATTGATGCGCTCAATTCGCTGGCAAGCTCGGCGGCAGATTGTGGCCGCTTTGCCGGAGACTTTTCCAGCGCGCGCATGCAGACGCGAGCAAGCGCTTCCGGCAGATCCGCACGCAGTTCAGAGATCGGCCTCGGCATTTCAATCGCGTGTCGAATCAATATCTGCCGGGGTTTCGGGCCGCTAAATGGGACAATGCCCGACAGCAACTCATAAAGGATTATGCCCAGAGAGTAGATGTCCGAGCGATGATCGAGCGGTTGCGCGCTCGCCTGCTCAGGCGACATATAATCGGGAGTGCCGAGGATAAAACCCACGCGCGTCAGCCCCGCTCGATCAAGCAGCTTTGCGATGCCGAAATCGAGCACGCGCGCCGTTTCCCGATCATCAATCGTTTCGATGACTACATTTTCAGGCTTCAAATCACGGTGAACAATACCTGCGTCATGAACTATGGAGATTGCAGAACAGATCTGGCAGCCGAAGTTGACAGCGCGCGCGGGCGAAAGTCGCTTCTCAAGACCTATCACTTCGCGCAGCGACGCTCCGGCGACATATTCCATCACCATGTACAGAAGCCCGTCATCTGTCTGGCCAAAATCATTGACCGGAACCAGATTGGGATGTCGAATGCTTGCGGCCACCTCGGCCTCTTGTTTGAATCGTTCGGGCAGCGCGGCATCCTCGTTCGTATCGGGGTTTAATATCTTGACCGCGACCTGCTCGTCAGTCATTTTATGCCGCGCAACATAGACAGTTCCCATGCCTCCGCTGCCCAGTCGGCGTTCGAGTTCGTACTTTCCATCCATAAGGACGCCAATCAGCGGGTCCGTCTCTGCCTCCTGCACGACTATGGATGGAGCAGTTACTTTTGCTATCGGCTCAACGACGACGAGAGGCTCGCCATCGTTGCCGCAAAACGCATCATCATCAGCATATTCCGACCGGCATTTAGGGCATCGCTTCATAATCAAATTCTTCTTCGCTAAAGACAGCGCGAATCTTACGAAACGACTATGACGAAGTCAACAGGAAGAGAGGAAACAGCCGTGTCGGATTAAATAGATAATCCGCAGCCTTAATTCATCCTTCATCCTTTCTTAATTGACGGACGCCCTCGTATCTGGTTAATTGAATTAGAATTGTAATAAGCACTCAATAAGACCAGGTTGAAGAGGAATCAGATGTTATCTCCGAACACAACATTGCAGAATCGCTACGTCATTGAAAGCATGCTTGGGCAAGGCGGTATGGGCGCGGTATACAAGGCTGTAGATCAGCGATTCGGCAATGTTGTTGCGTTAAAACAGACCCTTGTTGATGGAGAGCAGTTGCGAAAAGCTTTTCAACGCGAGGCCGTTCTGCTCAACGGGTTGCGCCATGCGGCTCTGCCGGTCGTTATGGATTATTTTACCGAAGGGAACGGTGTATTCCTGATAATGCAGTTTATTCCCGGCAAAGACCTGGCCGAATTGCTTGAGCAGAAAGGCGGGCCATTCCTTTCCGAACAGGTATTGTGGTGGGCGGACCAACTGCTTGACGCGCTCGATTATCTTCACAATCATCAGCCGCCTGTCATTCACCGCGACATAAAACCTCACAATCTGAAGCTTGCGGAACGCGATCAGATAATCCTGCTCGACTTCGGCCTCGCAAAAGAGTCAGCGGAGGTGTCGTCGGAAGCCAGCAGGTCTACGAGCGTGCTCGGCTACACTCCATCCTACGCGCCGTTCGAGCAGATACAAGGCTCTGGCACCGACGCGCGCACAGATATTTATTCGCTTGCTGCGACTCTCTACCACCTGATCACAGGGGCCACGCCTGCCGACGCACTGGCTCGGACAGGGGCGGTGGTGAATTCGCAGCCCGACCCGTTGATACCAGCCAACGAGCTTAATTCGGAAGTGGCTCCCGCTGTTGCCGCTGTCTTGATGCAGGCAATGTCGCTCAGCCGCGAGCATCGGCCTTCGACGGCGCATGAAATGCGCAACGCATTGCGCGAGGCCAGCTATCGTCCGATTCACAGCGCCAGAGAAACGCGCGTCATGAATCCCTCTGCATCTGCCAAAGTCAAGGACGAGTCAGCGGTCACCACTCAAAAAACGGTTCAACAACCTGCGCCCGTGTCAGACCCCGAAAAAACAACGGTGACTTCTGAGCAGGCCGATAATCGCACGGGGAAATCAAAACGATGGATTGCAATTGCCGTAATTATTTTAATTGTCGCAGCAGCGGCGATTGCGGCTCTCTTGTGGAACAAATCTAAAACCGCCCCGCCCGTGGCGCAGGAGCAACCCGCCACCGAGCAGCCAAAGCCAGCAACTCCGCCGCCAGCCTCAAACGCCATCCCGATAAAGTCTTTCGCGTTCGATATGGTCACCACTGATGACAAGGGGGCGATCACAAATCGGAGTCGCGGCGAGGCGAAATATTTTTCAGAAGACCTCGGCACAGGAATCACACTGGATATGGTTTTGATTCCGGCGGGAAACTTTCTGATGGGGTCGCCCGACAGCGAAAAGTTTCGGTTCGGAGAAGAAGGCCCGCAACGCAATGTCGGCATAGCGTCATTTTACATGGGCCGGTTCGAGATTACGCAGGCTCAATGGCAGGCCGTAGCGAATCTGGAAAAAGTTAAACTGGATCTGAACCCGTCCCCGTCAAATTTTGAAGGCGTAGACCGCCCGATTCAGAATGTATCCTGGAATGAGGCACAGGAATTCTGCGCTCGGTTGTCAAAAAAGACCGGGCGGAAATGGCGATTGCCGAGCGAGGCCGAATGGGAATATGCGTGCAGGGCCGGAACAACGACTCCGTTTTATTACGGTGAAAATATAACTTCGGACCTGGCCAATTATGACGGCCAGCAGCCTTACGGGAGCGGGCCGAGAGGTGTTATCAGAAAACAGACAACCATTGTCGGAAAAACCGGATTTGCAAATGCGTTCGGCCTATTCGACATGCACGGAAATATGTGGGAGTGGTGCCTTGACCCCTGGCACGAAAATTATCGCGCAGCGCCTCTGGATGGAAGCGTGTGGGAGAGCGGCGGAGTCAACTCTTTGAGAATCGTGCGCGGGGGAGCATGGAATCGCCCCGCAAATAACTGTCGTTCGGCTTACCGGCTGAAAGTAGAGCCGGGCAAGAGATACGATGTCATCGGATTCAGAGTCATTGTCCCGGCTGGCGAAATTCCGGTTTCTCAGTGAGACCCTCGCATCGCGATTTGCTTGACCGTTGATTGCGGCGATTCGTATTATGTTGCTTCTAATTCACACCTGAGGGCATCAGCCACATCTTAAAAGCAGGAGAAAAAATATGGCACAAGAGCAGGAACACGGCGACATCATATGGCGCAACGGCGAGCTTGTTGCGTGGAAGGATGCGACCATTCATGTGATGACGCACGTGGTCAACTACGGATCATCTGTCTTTGAAGGCATACGCTGTTATAACACAAAACATGGCTCAGGCATCTTCAGGCTGGATGCGCACATGGAGCGGTTGTTGAACTCTGCGCACATTTACCGCATAGAGGTTCCCTACAATCAGGAAGAGCTTATGGAGGCTGCCCGCCAGTTGGTGCTGGCCAACAATTATAAAGAATGTTACCTGCGGCCCTTGATATTCAGAGGCTACGGCACATTCGGCGTTGATCCTTTTCCATGCCCTATCGAAACCTATATCTGCACATGGCAATGGGGCAAGTATCTTGGGGCTGAAGCATTGGAGCAGGGTGTTGATGTGTGCGTGTCGAGTTGGACTCGGATCGCGCCCAACACATTGCCTTCGATGGCGAAAGCGGGCGCGAATTATATGAATTCGCAGCTCATAAAGATGGAGGCCAAAGTCAACGGTTACGCCGAAGGCATCGCGCTCGACCCTCAGGGGTACATCAGCGAAGGTTCGGGTGAAAATATCTTCCTGATCAAGAACGGCACTGTGATGACGCCGCCGCTTTATTCAACGGTGTTGCCCGGCATCACGCGCGACTCCGTAATCAAAATATGCGAGCGCATGGGCATACCGGTGCTTGAGCGAGCGATACCGCGCGAGATGCTTTATATCGCCGACGAAGTCTTCTTCACAGGCACCGCAGCAGAGATCACCCCTATTCGCTCGGTTGATAAAGTGCAGGTCGGCGCAGGCAAACGCGGGCCATTAACGACCGAGATTCAGAAGCGATTTTTCGACATACTCACGGGCGAAGTCGAGGATGCATTCGGCTGGTTCACATGGGTCGAGACCTCGAAGGCCGCTTCTCTGCCAAAACCGCAGTTGGCTTGATACGCAAAATGAAAAGGCCAGAGTGATCCGGCCTTTTCATTTCACGCTATTTCCGCTTCCACTTCGTGCCTTGCGGGGTGTCTTCGAGGATGATGCCGCGCTCGGCCAATTCATTTCTTATCTGATCGGCTAACTGAAAATTACGCGAGCGCCGCGCCTGATTGCGACCTTCAATCTTCGCTTCGATCTCAGGGTCGAGCATGACTTCCTGTTCGTCGCCAAGCACGCCAAGCACGGAATCGATGCGACCGAGCAGTTCGACCACAAGCGTGCGATCATCTGCGCCGAATTCGTTTGCGTCCATTGCGATGTTGATTTCGCGCACCATCTCGAATACTGCCGCAAGCGCTTTCGAGGTGTTGAGATCGTCGTTCATGCCCGATTCAAACCCTTCGCGTGTGCGCGCGATGATATCCTGCACGCGAGCGTGCGAGCCGGGCACATCTTCAAAATCATTTACGCGGCGGCGGAAGTTGCGCAGTTTCTCCAGAGCAGATTCAGCCGAGCGCAAACCGTCGAGCATGAAGTTCAACTGTGTGCGATAGGGCACGCTCAATAACAGGTAACGAATCGCAGGCGCGGAGTGACCCTGCTCGACCAGTTCGCGGACTGTGTAGTAGTTGCCTTTCTTTTTCGACATCTTCTCGCCTTCGACGAGCAGGAATTCCGAGTGAACCCAGTGCCTGACGAAAGGTTTGCCGGTTGCGCCTTCTGACTGCGCTATCTCGTTTTCGTGATGCGGGAATATCAGATCGACGCCGCCGCAGTGAATGTCGAAGGATTCGCCCAGATATTTCATCGACATCGCAGAGCATTCGAGGTGCCAGCCCGGTCGGCCCTCGCCAAACGGAGAATCCCATCGCGGCTCGCCATCTTCTTTCGGCCCTTTCCACAAGACGAAATCGCGCGCGTCATCTTTTTCGTATTCATCGGCATCAACCCGCGCGCCCGCCATGTTGCCTTCGAGTTTCAGGCCCGACAGTTTTCCGTATCCCGGAAAAGACTCTATATGAAAATAGAGCGAGCCTTCTCTCTGGTAAGTATGCCCGGTAGCGTCAAGACGGTTCATTATCTCTATCATCTCAGGTATGTGTCTGGTCGCATAAGGCATGACTTCGGGCCGCTCGATGTTGAGCGAGTCGCAATCTCTCAAAAACTCCTGCGTGTAAAACTCTGTGTACTCTTCAAGGGTTTTTCCCTGTTCGAGCATATTGCGAATTATCTTGTCTTCCACGTCCGTAATATTCATAACGTGGAGCAGATCATAGCCGAGATATTTCAAGTAACGACGCAACACGTCAACCGCGACGAATGTCCTGAAATTGCCTATGTGGCCGTAGCCGTAAACCGTAGGCCCGCACGCATACATCCGCACAGTGTTACCTTCGAGCGGTTTGAATTCTTCCTGCGTGCGCGTCAGAGTGTTCCTCAATCTAAGCATAATCGTCTGTAGCTACTCCCATGTCGGCAAATTTGACAAAAGATCAAAGCAAAATGGTATCTATCGCAAGCTGAGATTGTCAATAAAAGCAGTTTAACCACGAAAGCCCGGTCTATGAAAAGCAGTTGATTCACCGCAGAGGCGCAGAGAGTTTCTCTGCGTAATCTCTGCGCTCTCTGCGGTGAATCAACTGCTTTTCTTTGTGGCTTCTCGCGGCTATTAAGATCATTCAACCTAAAGTTGAAGCGATTTCACTTCGAGATATTCTTCAAACCCGTAGCGGCCCAGTTCGCGGCCATTGCCGGATTGTTTGTAGCCGCCGAACGGGGCGAAAGGATTGAAGTTTCCGCCGTTGATGTCTACCTGCCCCGTGCGAAGCCGTCGCGCCACCCGCTTTGCGCGCTCGACATCGTTTGACCATACGCCGCCAGCCAGCCCGTAAATCGTATCGTTGGCGATTCGCACCGCGTCATCTTCGTCTTCGTAAGGAATGATCGAAAGCACGGGGCCGAAAATCTCTTCACGCGCAATCGTCATATCGTTGCGCACGTTTGCAAAGATCGTAGGCTTGACGAAGTAGCCTTTCTCCAGACCTTCCGGCGGTTCCGCTCCGCCTGTGACAAGCGTCGCGCCTTCTTCGATGCCTTTCCTGATATAGTTTCGCACGCGCTCGCGTTGCGTTTCGGAAACGAGCGGGCCAAGTTTTGCGCGACCTTCGCGCGGGTCGCCGACGGTAAATCCCTCTGCGGCTTCGCGGGCGATTCGCACAACCTCGTCTTGTCGATCTTTCGGCACAAGCATTCGAGTGTGCGCCGAACAGGTCTGGCCCGAGTTGAAGTAGCAATTATTGACGCCGCTTCTGACGGCCTTCTCAAAATCGGCATCATCCAGAATGACGTTCGCCGATTTACCGCCAAGCTCCAGCGCCACGCGCTTGACGCTTTCAGATGCCAGTTCGCTTACGCGCTTGCCCGCTCTGGTCGAGCCTGTGAAAGAGATCATATCGACATCCTTGTGCGATGCGATGGCTTCACCGACGACCGGCCCATACCCCGTCACAAGATTGAACACACCGGCAGGCAATCCCGCTTCGTCGATGATCTCGGCAAGAACAAAGGCCGTAAGCGGCGCGACTTCGCTGGGCTTCAACACGACCGTGCAGCCTGCTGCGAGCGCGGGCGCGACTTTTGCGACGACCTGATGGAGCGGATAATTCCAGGGCGTGATCAAACCGACTACGCCGACGGCCTCTTTTAAAACGAGCGAGTTTCCGATCTGCTCTTCAAACCTGTAATCATTAAGAAGCTTCGCAAAAGAACCCATAACCATTGCAGGCAAGCCTGCCTGCACAGCGGTCGCGAGCGGAAGCGGCATACCCACTTCGCTTGCGATGATCGCGGCGATTTCGCTCTGCCGCGCGCCCAATCCTTCGGCTATACGCTGAAGATACGCGGCTCGCTCTTCAACCGTTGTAGCAGACCATGAATCGAACCGCGCGCGCGCAGCGGCCACTGCCCTGTCAACGTCTTCGGGCGTGCCTTCGGGTATGCGGCCCATAACTTCTTCGGTAGTAGAGTTGGTAACGTCAAGCAAGCCTTTGCCCGCAGGCTCAACCCAGTTGCCGTTTATGAATAATTTATCGTGAACTTTTACTTCGGGCTTTAAAGCAGTCATCATTTTCTCCTTCACACTTATCGATATCGGAACTATTTCGAGATCAAAAATTTTGGCCGCGTGATTCGGTCAGATCACGCGGCCCGAACTTTCTTCAACGTTTCAGCAAAATCCGATCTATGCCTTGCCGGGATTCACTTCACAACGACACTGACCTGAAACTGCAATGATGGCGTGCTGCAAGGCGGATCCGAATTATGACAGGCAAGTGAGCCAATCGCGCTCAGATTGGTCTGCCCTTTCTTCGACGCTTCAAATATGGCAATCGCGCCAAGCACAGGCAAGGTATCATCTACAACTTTGATCACTGTCGAATCCTGAACGCTTGCCTCCCATTTGTAAGGGCTGCGGCTGAGCACCAGAAGGAATTTTTCGCCCGGTGCGAGGCTGACGGTTTTGCCGACATCATTCAAGGTTATGGTCAGACCTCTGAAGAAGCTGAATTCATCAGAGGGCGCGCCTTCAAGACCCTGAATGGTTACGGTTGATATTTCACCCTTCTCCATTTTTTTGCCCGCTTTTTTTGCGATCAGCATGGTCGAAGGATTCTCTGAATCGTTTTTGGTCTTCTGCGCTATGCCGTTGACCACAATCACAGCGCCCGCGTGGAAGTTCTCGCCCGTCACAATCAACTTCTTGCCGCTCAGTCGCGCGTTGAAAATTCGGGGCGACGGCTCATCCTGAACAGTTGAGGCGCTGGCTCGATGAGCGCCTCTTTCTATTTGAAACCCGATCTGCCCGGTCGCAAGCACGATCAGGATTAACAGCAAGCATATTGTAAATCTCATAAGGCGTTACCTCTCAACTCCCACCGAGATTATCACACAGGGGTGCCGCAATTCGCACAGGATTATTAGCTTTTGCGGTCTCTATCGCTGTTTTTTGCAAAAATCAAGTATCCGCCCTGTCTGCACCGTTTATCAAGCCGATTTTTCTTTTGTGCCGGGTGTGCCGGTAGTGCCCGATGCCTCTGCGGTGCCTGAAGTGGACACTTCAGTTGGACACTTTGCGGACTGTCCATTTCCTGATTGATGCATCCGAGGCCCGGCACTATCGAGCACGGCGGCGGCGGCGCTTTGCCTTTCGGGGTCTGTCTGCGAGTAGATCGAAAGCATCACCTTTATGCTATGGCCGAAGTAGGCCGAGGCGGTTTCGATGTCCACTCTACCCTTTCGCGCGTTCGTCACCGCCGTCCGCCTGACATCGTGAAAGACCATCCCGCCTTCTATATCCCTGCCGTATATTATACCTGCGAGCTTGCAGGCCGCGCGCAAAGTTTTTCGAATGTCATAGCGAGGCTTTTTCGGATTCATGGGCGACGGAAACACCCAGATACTTTTTGAAGACTCGCGCCGCCGCTCGAAGACGCTCCTGATCGCTTCGGTCATGGGTATCGGTCTTAATGATTTTGTCTTCGTAGCGTGCAGTACGGTCAGGCCATGCTCGAACCCTTCGCTTGAGGCGTCCCAGATTATATCCGCCCACTGCAATTTCATGATCTCCTGCAATCTCGCCCCCGTGCGCGTGCCGATAAAAAAGACGTCGGCCACGTCCGGGTTGATCGACTGCAGGTGCGTAAGCAGCGCCTCGGATTCTTCAATCGTCAGGACGCGCTTTCGCCCCTCGAATTTATCGCGCAGGCGTTTGATGTGCGGCGCGCGCCAGTCCCGCAGTTCCTTGTAGCAGGTCGGCGCGTATTCGAGGGCGGCCATGATCGCGTGCAACTCGTGGTTGATGCGCGGCGTTGAGATATCCGCCGCGAGCCGGGCTTTAAGGTAGGCCGACAGATCCGCCATCTCGACATGATCGATGCGGCGCTTCGGGCCGACCTGTTCGAGGAATCTCGCGAGCGTGGCGTTATAGATCGCAAGCGACTGTTTTTCGACCTCCGTCGCCTTGTGGGCGATGAAGTCGTCTTTAAGTTGCCTGAAGGTCCTGCGCGGCTCTTCGGATTTCAGCTTGAGCGTGCCCCTGAGGGCGTCCGTCTTCGTCGCGCGCTCGTAGTTTCTGGCGTCGGTTTTTGTGGGCAGCAGCTTGCGGATTCTTTTCCGCCTGCCATTTATGGTGACGCTGAAATCAGCCTTGTAAATAGTCTTGCCCGTCGCGTCTTTCGTTTCCTCGATTGCCATATTTCAATCTCTCGAATTGCCGCACGCTGCGGAGAATTGCCAAGTAAAAACTATTTGCCAGGATTCTTTTCAAGCAAAGTGTTGGAGAAAACCCAAAGCCCCATCCAGCCCCAGAAGACAACCATTTCGACGACAAACCAAGACCATCCAGCCCAAAGGCGCTCTTCTCCGAATATAAGCCTCATAAAAGAAGGCGACGCAGAAAGCAGGCGGCCAAGGCCGTCATAGTAAGCTCCCGTACTCTTATTCTGCGATGTTACAAAGTAGGCGAAAAAGCCAAAGATCAACTGAACGACAAAGCCTGCGGCAAATATACCCTGAATGGTATTCTTTATAATTTGCGCAACTTTCATCAGATTACTCCGATGGATTCACCTGCCGATATCTACTTCCCTTCAGGATTCGCTTTTTTGTAAGCCTTGATAAACTCTCGCGCAAAGTTCGTGCTGGGCTTTCTCTGGAAAGCATTTTTGCGGGTGTCGCCAAACTGCATTAAGAGACGCAGCCGGTTGCCCCCGCCCTTCTTCACGACTAGGCCGTCGCCCACGACTAAATTTCGATATGTTGGGGTAGATTCGGTGCGCGTGCTGCTGCCGTCCGAAGTGCTCGTCGAAGACCAGCCCGTAAAGCGAGTAGTAGACGAACTGCCGTAGATGAGAGCGACTTCCGCGTCGTCCGCGATATCGACGACGACGATGTTAGGCAACTCCTTTTGGATACGCTTAACGATGTTGTTCCGCTCGTCAAGTTCGGTGCCGGTAGATACGTAAATCTTCGTGACACCCTTTAGCTCAGCAGCCGAGCCGTATTCGAAGTCCTGTGCAAGTGCAGTCAGGGTTACGAAACATATGGTCGCGATGACAAGTGATGATTTATGCTTCAGTTTAATCGCTATCATCTGAACGCTCCCTTAGGCTTGAGATCTAACTTCAACGCGATGCGCGATCCGCTACGAACGTAACGGGAGCAAATATAGCACGCCTGTCTATAAAATCAAGCGAGTTACCTATCGCTCTGCGCGCTTTATCAGTACGCTCAGAGGCATGTCGAGCGCCACGGCGATTCGATATATCACTTCGAGAGATGGGTTTTGCTTGCCAAGTTCAACCTGGCTTATGTATTTGCGATCAACTTCTGCCAGCTCTCCGAGTTTCTCCTGCGAGATTCCTTTTTGCTGGCGGAAAATCCTTACCGATTCACCAAACCGCGCTTTTATATTTATCCCTATTGATCGCGTCATAGCCTGTAAGCTGGCTATGCTATGCAATTATCAATGAGGCTCTCCACGGCTGATCGTTGGCAAAGTTTAGAGATTTTTAATAATTCCTGTTTTAGATTCGTTGACTTTTTTTTGATCGCGTATTATAAATGCAACGCACTATAAGGCAAACCACTCCTCAGCTGCCGTGGATTTAGCAGCGGATCAAACCGGGTTATTCACTTAGGAACTAACGAGCCGATTAACTAATTGCGCATTCGTGAAATCACGAAAACCAAAAGCAGGGCCAGCAGAATGCCAGAGCCAAAGTCAATCATGCCATCTTTCGGATCTGATTTAGTTTTCGGGTTAGCCGTGCGCCCATTATCACAGCCGGGACCGCCGCACTCGCAGTAATCCAATACGCAGCCGGGGTAGCCGCACGTGCAGTATGCGCCGCTGCCTACAGTATGCCCGGCAATAGCGGTAGTTGCGAACGGATGAGGTTCAATAGTTAGATTTACAGAGCCAAAAAAAACTGGCAGGAGAAGCATGAACAAGCAAGCTGAAAGTGTTCTCGATTTCATGTGTAGTTCCTTTCGATTAAATCCCGCTTCTTATAGCGGATTCGGCCACGGATTCTATCAGCAAAAGATGCTTCAGATGATCGATGGGCGAATAAAAACGAGTCAGGAATTATATAACCTATGCGGGGCGCTTTTTAGCTTTGCGGAACAGGCATTGCGGTTTCGACAGACTGGAACTGTTGAGAGACTGACTAACACACTGGCCTGGGTGCCCTTGCCCAGAGAACTCGATATCATAAATAAGTATTACAACGGCATGGCGGCATTTTACGGCGGGGATACAGTTAAACGCTGTCCCCTGCTGGAAGCAGTTGCGGAGACGCAAGAAGCACCGCTGCTATTTAGGGCTAGGGCGATTTCAGGTCTGGGCAATAGATATTTAACACATGATGTAGATTTGCAAAGTGCAAAGTGTTTGTTTGAAGAGGCAGGGCGAATCGCAAAAAGGCTTCACAACGGCAGGATATGCGACCCTTTAAGTATCATACAGGTGCACAGGAATATAACAATCATCATAAGCGTTGAAGGCGATCATCGAACCGCGTTGGCCAGACTGCTTAGTATTCGTAATCTCGTAGAGTCGCTTCGAGCGATCTACCCTCACGAATACTATGCTTATCAAAACAGCCTTGCCGTAGAACTGGCCGAGGTGGGCCAACTTGACGCCGCCGAGCACTGCATAAATATCGCGCTTGCATCGCCATTTGCGCCGTATTATGATGGCTGGCTTGAAACGAGAGGTGAGATTAAAGAGAAACGTGAGCGGCGACTCTCACATTCAGCCGTGACATTTTGTAGGCTTGAAAAAGCCATGCCGAATAACGTGCAGGCGTTGCCGGTACAGTATCACGCAGCTGACGAAGTGCCCATCATTACAAACGATGTGCCTGCTAAAATTTTAGGGATGGGTGAGTATCTAAATACTCGTATGGACGATAAACAAACAAAAAAGAAGCCCGCAGACCAGCGCTCACGAAAAGATAAACTGAAAGAGGTTTACGACCGGATGGTTGATTACCCACCGACAGAGGGGCAGCTTGACCGTATGCTTGAGATTTTGCAGCAAAAGGAAAATTCGGACGCGGAGGAGAAATAAAACTACCCAGCCTTCTTCTTAACCACTTCACTCTGCTCTACATCCAATCCCAGCATCAGATTCACCACGTAATCACGGACGGCCTTTTTTCCAACCTCATCAAGGTCAACTTCCCTTACCGCTTCGCCCGACGCGCGCTTCAGCTCCGTGACCGTTTTCGGCCCTTCGCCTGTTACTAGCCAGTGAATCGAATAACCAGACCGTACAGATGCACGTTTGAGAAATTCCGCATCTGGCGCACGGTCGCCTCTCATATAATTCCCCACCGCAGATACGGCTGTTTTCAACTCCCGCGCTATCAGCGCGTATTTATCTGTCCTAAATGCCTCGAGCAGCCTGAGTCCTAAGGGGCAGTAGTTTTTCTCATTTGTGAATTTTTTTCTTGACATTAATTTCTCATACGAGTAACATCGCTCCCGTTACACAAACAACGGGAGCAACTATAACGATGAACTATCGACAAATCAAGATTTTGCTTCTTGAGAAGAAAATCAATGTCGGCGAACTCGCGGAGGCCATCAAAGAGCATCGCGGGGCTGTATCTCAGACCATCACCTATGTCCGTAAAAACATGCGAATCAGGCTGAAGATTTGCGCATACTTTGGCATGGAATACTCGGAAATCTGGGACGACTCTATCCGGTGCGGCCCGGTAACAGCACCGCAGGTTCGCAGCGCGGAGGCGGCATGAAAGCTAAGCCGCAAAAGCCGATTCCCTGCCCTCACTGTGGCATTCGCCAGCCGGAAGGTTCGCAATCGAAGAACTGCGCGGGCTGCGGAATGCGAATGACCGAATTTATGACCGCTGAAGAAGCAGCGGTCATGCTTTCCAGATCCGCATGTGCGATCTATCACGGCGAGGCGGGCACTGAATGTCTCTCGAAAATAAGACCCAATCGCAGGGAGACGGCACACGGCAGAGTCCTGCTCGTTTACTCGCAGGTACTCAGGCATTCGAGGCTTGAGATCACGCGCGGAACCTGCGACGGATCGTGCGCAAGCGCGCTCAGTGAGCATGAAGTAAAAACAGATCTCAGGATTGTGAAAACCGGCTGACAGCACGCGGGGCCAAACTGTTTTAAGAATCAACCTCACAGGCAGGGATACTAATCAACAAGTGAGGTTTGGGGAATGGTAATTTACCGCACAGAAGAGAGCGACGATAAAGACATGAGCATACTCGACGAGCCAAACAAATTTTACGAGCAGGCTTTTAGCCATAGCCGCAATCGCGCGGCGGATCTCGCTGCCATCGTCGGGCAACCAGCGACGACAGTTGAAAAATGGTTTCGGCCTGTCGAAAGCGACGAGAACCCGACTGCAACGGGCAGGCGCTCCGATTTCGCTCGATTCGTCGATGTCATAACGCGGGCATGCGACCCGTTTCATCTCGACCTGATAGAAGAGGTCGGGCGCGCGCTGATCGAG
The DNA here is from genome assembly GCA_963804815.1 of Blastocatellia bacterium. Lineage (GTDB taxonomy): Bacteria > Acidobacteriota > Blastocatellia > UBA7656 > UBA7656 > DATEKX01. Next base: position 3,442,310 of record CAWDRU010000002.1, read on the forward strand.
CGCGCGAATCAAGGCCGTGCAAATCTCGCACGCCTACAGCTTGACCAGATAACCGATTTAAGAGAAGCGGAAGGGCTTCAGGAAAAGATCGGAGAGCGCGTAAAGACGCTCCGCTTCGATGGCGCACAGCCTAAATAGCCTTAAGCCTTTACGTCAAAACTTTCCGGGCCTCGCGCTGCTTACTTTGGTCGGCGAGAAGTTAGCACTATCTCGACTGCGAGGCCGGGACTCTTTAGGAAGCCAAAGATGGGACGAACGAATCCAAAGGCCCTGTATCGCCATCGCGGATACGAGGGGCACGACAGGTCGAGCTTTCATAAAGGCATGAAGCGTAAACAGCTGACAATCGAAGAGGCGGCAGATCGCATGATTGCCGACATCAAGGAGGGCCGTGCGGGCCTTGCAGGATTCGAAGCGCGGCTTATCGCCAGCAGTGTTTACGCGATCATCGGGAGGGAGACGAAACCAAAGGAGGATGAGCATGAGCAATAGCACCGAACGAATAGACACAGATCCGGCGGATCGAAAGCCTGCGCGTGTCAGCCGGGCGCGGAGAATTTTAGCTATCTGCGCTGAGCTTCGCAGGCTCTCAGACCGAACGGATATTCACTCTCATCAGATCAGGACGCAGCTTGAGAGCGAGCTTGACACCTACAAACAGCAATACGTCGAAGAGTCGAATGCGCGTCATGATTCGGCTTGTGTGGCGGCACGATGAATACACAGCAGCAGGTATTCCCACGCGACCCTCTGGCGAAGACTTTCGGTGACCTTGTTACACCGAAACAGCTGGTAGCTATACGCTCGATTGCAAACTCTCAGGGCGTCAACGCAGAGACGGAATGCCTTGAAGTTCTCAAATGCAAGCCGGAAGAGCTTTCCCGGCGCGCAGCGAGCGCCTTTATCGATCACCTTAAATCAAAGACAGCGGGCGAGGGCGAGTTACGCCGCGCCGGATAAGAGGTAAGCACCATGGGATGGTGGGCAGTTCGAGAAGCATTAAAGAGCGGCGACGAAGATGCTCTGCGCGAAGAGCTGGCGCACGAGGAAGACCCGGCGCGCGCGCTTGAGATAGCCAAAGCAAAAATCGCGGAGGGGCAAGGTGAAGGCTCCACGCCCTAAAGGGCAAGGCTTCTTTTGTGCGATTAAGGAGAAACTATGATTAGAGCAGGCAAGAACGACCGAGACAATCCGCTAATAGTTATAGGGCTATCAGAGGGCAATATCACACGGCTTAAAGCCGGCCAGCCCATTAAGGCTTCGATTCGCTCTTTCGGCGTAAACCTTCCAGGCGAAATTATCGTGATGTACGGGGAGACTGAAAACGAGATAGCAAAGCGTTTTCGACAGGCTGACTTGATAACCGAGCATACCGAAGTGCGAGAAGATGCGAAGCTTTCGGCGGAGACCGCTATCCGTGAAAAGCACGAGCATATTCTCGTTTGCACGGTGGGGTTGCCCCGATCCGGCAAAAGCACATGGGCTAAGAGTCAGGCTTACCCCATAGTCAATCCTGATTCAATCAGGCTAGCGATTCACGGCCAACGCTTCATTGGCATTGCAGAGCCTTTCGTATGGGCAACTGCAAAAGCGATGGTGCGCGCTTTGTTTCTGGCAGGACATCAGATAGTGATTCTTGATGTGACAGGGAATACACGCAAGCGCCGTGAAGAGTGGCTATCGAAAGATTGGGCAACTTATTTCAAAGTCATAGACACATCGGCAGAAATATGTTTCGAGCGCGCAGTGGCGGAGAGCGATAGCGAAATCATACCTCAGATTGAGCGAATGGCAGCGCAGCACGAGCCGCTAGCTGAAGACGAGTTATGTTGGCCCTAACCCTAATCCCTATCGCGGGCATTAAGCCCGCTCAGGGATACCAAATTCCTCCCCAGCCTAAAGGCATGGGGTCTCCTTTGGTGAAAGCGGATGAAACAAGAACAGTATTACGGCGGGAGTGATGAGGAGGCCAGGGCCGCCCGTCACCAGTACGAAAGTGAGATCGTCGCAATCTATGTAGGCGGCAAGGTTGTTTGGGTGAAAGAGAGTAAAAGCGATGAAAGAGTGGCTTGAACGCTTGATCAATCACACGTCGCTTTGTCGGCGCTGCCAGCACTTCTGGATGTGCGACATCTACGCTGAGGGTAGGAAGGGATAGATATGGAATTTTGCGAAGGATGTAGCCAGCCAACATTTCTGATCTTCATCGGCACCGACGGGCGAATGCTTTGTATCCCTTGCCTCGCTGGCGCGCTCGTTATAGCCACCAAGCAGAAGAAAGACGAACCCGTCACGGTTCACTGAGGGGAATAACTATGGGATTCGAGCATGCCCTGATTGCACTCGCCGTAACGCTCGCCTTTCGTTCAAGCTGGCGCACGTACAAGCGGAAACCGCGCGGCCTGAGCAGCGGATGGAAGCGAACGGAATACCTGCGGCATATGCGGGCAGAAAGAGCGCGGATGTATTGCCACTTTGGAGATTAAATATCATGTTTCAGCTACCACTTCTTGAGGTATCGCCGCTCGTTGGCGATTCAACAGTTTTAACAGAAACGCTGATTCTATGCTCGCAGTGCGGCGTCATGCTCGGCGACCTGAACGACCTGCGCAAGCCGTGCGAAGTAACAGGCATCATTCACGAAGTTTCAACGACCGACCATAACGCGCTCTATAGAAAGACTCACAAGATTGTACTGGCCTAGAGGGGAAACAGATAACGGATGAGCGTCAAGTGGACGGGTAAGGTTTGGGATCTCGATCTTCCACACGGGGAGGCATGGGTACTGATGGCGATGGTAGACCACGCGGATCATCAAGGCAAAAACATATTCCCCGGCGTCGGGCTTCTCGCATGGAAAACGGGCTATTCGGACAAACAAGTCATGCGCCTTATAGATAAGCTGATCGAGAAAGCCATCATCGTCGAAGACGGGAAAATGCCGGACGGGCAGGTGAGATACAAGGCGGATTTCAGCAAGGCGATCCGCAAACCCGAGTATCAGGGTCGCAAAAAGCTGGCCCAGCAAAGGGTAGACAAAATGTCCACCCTTGAGGGTAGACAAAATGTCCACCCCGAAAGCTTAAAAATGTCCACCCTTGAGGGTAGACAAAATGTCCACCCCGAAAGCTTAAAAATGTCCACCCATGGGCAGACATTTTGTCCCGTAGGGGTGGACATTTCAAGCGTCTCGCATGATAAGGAACGCGCGCGCGTCTTAACCGTCATGGAACCACCAGTTAAACCATCACACACACCGCGCGCGCGCGAGTGTGTGGCTCAACCTCCGGCGACCAGTCTTTCCGTTCATACGTTCGACGACGTGCTTGAATTCGCCGAAACGCAGCAGGGCATACACAGTCCGCTTGCCGTCGCGACGCTTCGGCACAGAGACGGTACATGGGACAAGCGGATTACTCACTGGCTATCCGAAAAGGACAGGCGCGAGCAAAGCAGCCGCGCGGAGATGCCGGGCGAGCGTGACGACGAACTGCTTGCCAGCTTCCTCGCATCCGTGCGGTCGAAGCTGAACAGGGAATCCTTCGAGCGATGGTTTGCGCCGATTCGCCAGATCAACCGCGCAGGGCAGGCGCTTTACGTTCTCGCTCCGACCGCCGAATCGAAGGGTTGGATTACCTCGAATTACGCGGACATATTGACCGAAGTTTTGAGCGAACTCGATCTCGCGGACTTCAAAATCGAGTTCTGGTTTAACCGATGAATACCGGCAGCACGCAACAAGTCGAGCAGCAACCGGCTCCGCAGAAAGAGCCGTCGTGCAAATGGTGCAAGGGGTATGGGTTTATGCGCCTGCTTGCGGACGGCGATGCCGTCGAATGGGACTCGCCGGTAGAGACCAGCATCGTGGCAGCCTGCTATTGCAGATGGGGGAAACGTGAAGATGAGCCAGCAGCGAATTGAACGAGTGAAGCAACCGGCCAGACGCGACCGCAGGCGTCAAATCGTCAAAGCGGTAAATTGGGCGTCAAAGCCGTGCCCCGCGTGCAAGGGGTACTGGCTCGGCTCACGCTGTAAGCAGTGCGACGGAAGCGGCAGAGTGTTTTAGGTGTTATCGGAAACAAAGGAGGATCTTATGAGCACAACACAGGAAGCGAAACCGACAGCGCAGGGTACGCCGCAGCCGTTGAGCGAGGCTGAGAGGAAAGAAATCGAATCGCGCGGCTGGGAATTCACCGAATCGGGCGGATGGTGGTCGGCCAGAAACGAGCGGCTGGACGAGCAAACGCAGGAATGCTCAGACATCGAGCAGGCCGTCGAATGCATTCTGGCCATCGAGTACCGGCGTGAGGAGGCAAAGGGGCAGCCCACGCTCACACCGCTCGGCGAGCTTATTGGCTTTATCAGCGCCTCATCGACGGGCCGGAAGCGCGACGAGACCGAAAAGCGCTTCCCGATGAATCTCATAAACCGCGCCTGTCAGGAAGGTCATATAGCGTGGGAGGCGAACAGGCGGCGATACATAATTTGGAATAAACCCATGCCGCAGGCTTCAGAGCCAGAAGTGGAAATCGACTTCGATCTGGTGCCAAACGACCCGCATAAGCGCAACTGGTCCAGCCTTTCAGATTTCCAGCTGGACAGATGGGGCACTGATCTTATCGGCATGAAGTCGGAACATTCCGCCGCATGGAAGTTGCGAGTGATGACCGAGATGGAACTGCGCGATTCCATAGAAGAGCTTACGTCGAATAAAGAATTCGACCTGCCCGCCGAACTCACTCAGCCGCGTTCAACCTATGCCGACGCGCTGCGCCAGGCCGAAGTCGTAAAAGCCGAGCAGCAGCGCCGCAGCGCTCCCGTCGCCACTGACCCTGATACTGAAATCACTATTGACGTGCGCGAGATGCGGCGTGAAGCGTTTGAGGGTTCACTCGATGCGATTGACGCCGCTGAAGGCATGAGCATCGAATACGCCGACGACGCATCGCAATCCGAGATAGTTCAAGCGAACCTCTTCGACTATGCGCAGTTGGATATATCGTCTGCGATCATCGTGAAGAGATGCGCCGAAGATATTCGCGGGCGAGTCCTGAGCCTTATCAGCAGCATCAAGAACGCGAGGCTTGAGATAGGCAGGCGATTGCGCGAGGCCAAGCCTCATCTGGTGCGCGGCACCTATCCCGATTGGCTTAAACGCGAATTCCAGATGTCCGTTGATACAGCCGACAGGTATATCAAATACGCGAACTTCTTCGATGAAAATCCGCAGCGTGCGGAAATCATAGGTAGGATCGACCCGACCGCCGTATACCTGCTGGAAGCGCCTGATGTTCCCGACGATGCGCGAGTCGAAGCTACCGCGAGAGCCGAAGCTGGCGAGCAGATAACCTCTCAGACAGCGAGAGAGATCGTTAAAACCCACAGGGTCACAAAGACTGAATCCACCGTGACCAAATCCGCTAATAAAATTAGCGACCAAAGTACAACGGATGATTTCGAGAATAATATCCCGGCTGAAAGCCAATTGCAGGAATCACCCGAAAGTATTCCTCCTGAGTTGCCAGCGGTCGATGCTGCCAGCCAGTCGGCAGCCGAAACCAAGGCGTGGAACGATTCAGTAATCAAGATAAACCTGACCCTCTTTAAGCACGATAACGACCCGGCTGGCCGTCGCGTGATGATGAGTCTCGGCGCGGATGACGATAAACCTGAAATAACATGGCACCGCGAAGTCGAACTGTTCAGGAGCCTGCCCAGCGGCTCTGAATCTCTTCCCGTCCGCGACGTTCTGAGGTTCTACGAGCATGATCTTCCTTCGACCGTCACGTCGGGGCTGGCGAATATCGCAATCGGGCTTCCTGCGCGCGCGGTAAAGCAAATCGCAGCCGCAGCGCCTGCCGTAAAGCCTGCTGCCAATAAACCGACCGTGAAAGCTACAGCGAAGAAGCTTGGCGCTAAGAAAGCGGCAGCAAAGAAGCCTGCTGCGAAGAAGGCCGCAGCACCCCAAAAAGATAAAAAAAAAGGGGGGGGGGTAGGGCGTAATAAAAAGCCCTGGACCCAGACCTCGATAGTCGATTTGCTACCCAAAGGAGAGAGCTAAGTGTGGAAAGTAATATTACCCGACAAGCAGGAGCATGAGTTCCCCGACGACATAGCAGGCGACGACGCGACCCTGCGCGATGCGCTGGTTTCGTTCGTGCCTGAGATAAAGAACGCAGATCTCAAGCGTACGACAGCGGGCGGCGTGCAAACCGTGACCGTTATAAAAAAGGCAGGCACTAAAGGTCGTCCCTGGATCGGAGGCGGGATCTCCGAGGGATGTCACGGCTGCGGAAGCAACCGGCGGGCATTCGTCAGAGCAGCGTGCCGGAGGGAATTCAAAGCGACCGTAGGCAATCATGCAACTCAAGATGGGTATGTGCCAGGAGATATGGGTATAGGCACACATATGACCATTGAATTTAACTACTGCCTTGATTGCGGAAAGATCGGAGGGAATTTCCCACTGCCTGAGACGGGGCTTGAAAGAAGATGATCGAAAAACGTGAAATGTCTGTTGTCGAGTCCCTGATTGCCGCGCCTGCATCGCTAAACCCCGCGCTCACGCTGCATCTGGAATTGCAGCGGCTTGAGCGTGAAGGCGGACTGTTAGCGGGGGCGCTGCTCGTTATGTCGGAAAGCATCGAGAAGGCGATAGAGGCAGGGCAGCACGAGATGCAACGGGTAGGCGAGGCGCTTCGAGTTCTGCGAAACGCCGACCCGCAACCGTCGATAAAACCGCCGATAGGATTTTAATGATTCAGGCAGCGACACAACTTAAGCCGAAAGACGCGATTGCTTTTCTTCGCTCTCGGATACTTACGCCCCAGACGGCTCTGCAAAACCTTTCGGCCATCGAATCGCTGTGGAGGATGCTTGCATTGTTCACGCACTACTTCCCGAAAGAGCTTGAGCAGTACAAGCACCTGTCGGTATTAGATGAAGATCAGCGGCGTAAATTGATCCATGCGTTTTACGACCTTGTGGAAAGAGACCTGTTTCCTCTGAGCGACTGGACGAGGGATGCCGAAGATGCCGTGTTTGACTCGATGATCCAGACGGACATGCTCAATAGCGACTGGTGGGACTGTGACTTCGATCACCTCATCGAGTTGACGCAGGCGATACTTATCGGCTCTGGCTCTTACGACACGACGAAACATCTATTCCATGTATGGCCCGGCTCGATTGATTACGCAAAGCTCGAGGGGCTGGTGAAGGATTTAGGCGAACCCGTCTGCTGGCTCGGCGATGCCGTTCGGATTGTCGGGCACGAAACCGGGTATGACTGGCTCGACGCAGATATGGAAATGATGGGTAACTGCGTCGATACATGGTGCGTCACAACGGTTGATGCCATCGCTTCTGTCTATCTTGAAATCAAAGTGATACTCGACCGGTTCTACACGATGCAGCGCTGGATGAAAGAAGGCGGCAAGGCGGAGCGGGAGAGGCGCTTCCGGTTTGTGAAAAACACGGTCGCTGCCTGTCTGCCGGGCGGCAAAGGCAGCACGCGCACCGAATCTACCCCAACATATCGAAATTTAGTCGTGGGCGACGGCCTAGCTGCCGTCCGAAGTGCTCGTCGAAGACCAGCCCGTAAAGCGAGTAGTAAAGGAGGTGGTCAAGCCGGTGCCGGTAAGCCACTGATTGAAGTTTTTAGCGATCTATATGACGAAGAAGATTAATCAGGCTCAACTGCATCCGCCCGGCGGGGCTGAAGCTGCGATCTATTTCCTGAACGAGCAGCTTCTGTTTCAGCACGTCAAAGGCGGCACGATCACGAGCAAATTCATATCGCCTGAGACGGCGCGGCAGGCGTTCAGCAAAGAGCCTGTTGATTCGGGCTGGCTTCCGAAAGGCGTGCTCAGATGCGGCACCGGGAGCAAGGGGGTGTGGATGGTGAGCTATCACGCGCCAGCAATTTATACGCTTCTGATCGAAGGCAGTAACGGTAAGCCGCGAAAGTTCAAGGTGCCGCTGCCCGCGCTCGTCTGGTTTGGCCAGAAGACGCATTACTACATATTTGCCATGAAGGGCAAGACGCTCAACAGCTCGAATCTCCTCTATCATGCACCGCTCGCAAACGTAAGCAGCAGCGGCCTGATCTGCTTCGGCAAAAACGCTCATCCGGATGTTGCCAAAGGCGGCTTCGATCAGACATGGCGGACGTTCTGGCAAGCGCCGTTTAACAACGACCACTCGAATGGAAAGAGCGCCGCGCATAAGAAGTGTGTCAACGACCAGCTCCGCGCGCTCGCCAGGGACAAAAGGACCATCTATCCGGAGAGCGACCTGATGAAGTTTGGGGCGACGCTTGAGCACTGCATAGCGAAGCTGACACGTCGCGTAGAGAGCGACACTTACGAAGCGCCGGATAATTTCATAGATGACGGCGATTATGAGGACAACGATGAATAGCCTTGTGGATTATCACATCACAATGAAAGGAGCGAAGCTCCCGCCGGTTACGGGTCTTTATGACTATGTGCTTGCTACGGGTGGCGTATACATCCGGGGTAAAAAGCCCGGACTTGAAGTCTGCTTTCCTATAGCTACTTGTCATGTCCGTGGGCTGGCTGAAATCGAGCCCGTCTTCAAATGGGAATACCCTCTCGTCTCGGAAGAAGTCGTCCGCGCTCTTATGATCCACGCGGAGGAGTCGGCAGCGCAGCAGCTTGAGCAGTTATTTCACCTCTGCTGGGATGGCGTGACGTTCAGGCTTGAGATTCCGGCGCAGGATCAACAGTCCGCTTCCTGTAGGGCGCTCGACGACGGGCCGGAATCATCACAGGCACGCGCGCTGATCGAAATTCACAGTCATAACTCGATGCGCGCTTTCTTCTCTTCTCAGGACAACAGGGACGAGCAGGGATTTAGAGTGTATGGCGTGGTCGGGCGAGTGCTGACAGAACCTGAGATTCGTGTGCGTGTTGGGTTACATGGTTATCACTGGCAGATACCTGCCGAGTGGGTACTTGAACTTCCCGACGGCTTGAGGGATTGCGAATAAAGAAGGAGCAGATATGTCAACACAGCAGGATGATAAATCCACTCTTGAACACTGCGTATGCGAACGCAGGATGTTTCTTTTGGAACTCAGCAAGATAAGTTATTCCATCACGCGCAACTGGTTCACGGCTCTGCTCTGGCGCTGGTTTCGCGGGCAAAAAAGAGTTCCTGTCAGCCGCATTAGAGTATACCGGTTGAATGATTGCGATTGGGTGGCCGCCAGGACATGCGATGAGGCTATCCAATGGTACTGCCTCGAAACCGGCCTGCCCCGCGATGAAGCCATCGATGAAAGCAGTCTACAGGAGTGCGATCTGGATAGGGTCAGGTATTTTTGGGATGAAGATCGCAGCGGGGAGCCTACGGCCAGCCTCAGAGGTTTGATCAAAGTGCACGCGGGCGGGAATCTGTTTCCGCAGGTCGTCGCCTCGACGGAGTATTGAATGAAAATTGATCTACCGAATGTGGACCTGCCGGAGCTTGGCCAGTGCAGTTTTCATTCTCCTGAGAGATACGCAGGCCCCGATTATCCCGGCGAGTGGGACGGCAGGCGCGCGAGTGAGGAAAGAATATTGGCGTTTTGTCAGAAGGTGCATGACGAGCTAGCTGTAGGAGGTGGCAACGATGGTATTGCATGAGGATGGACGTTTTGAATTAGAGCCTGAAGACACCGATGTTGTTGATTCGGTGAAGCCGGATGATTACTACGAAGCGCCCGCCGGGTGTTGCTTTCCCGGCGAGTGCGTGATGACAGGCGAGCATCGCTTAGACGATTGCCGCTACTCCGCTGAAAAGATCAAAGCAGATCTGGCCTCTTGGTTTAACACGACTGCATCCATGCATCTCGATGCGTTCTTCTGCGTCACGGTCGAGAAGCGCGACGACAGGCCATCTTTGGCCACAGTCACGATCATACCGGACGGTGGGTTTACCAAAGAGCAGATCGACACCGCGAGAATTCACCTTGAGGCTATCGCGGATGTGTTGAAAGAGAGAAGCGCAAAGCAGAGAGGGGTACAAGCGAGTGAGTGATAGCCAGAAAGAAATCAGAGGTTTATCACTAACACGCCCATGGCCGTTCGCCTTCGTCAACGGCCCGCCTGAGATCCAGAAGCGAGTCGAAAACCGCTCGTGGCTCGTGCCTGCGCATCTGCGCGGTTGCTACATCGCGCTTCACGCCGCGAAGAGCTGGGACGAAGGCGACAGGGAGATTATATCCGACGCCCTTGGTATCGATGTGCCTGCGAAAGCAGAGAGCGCACACACACAAATCTTTGCGGTGTGCCAGATCAACATCTGCGCGCAACCCAACGACTCGCGGATACGGCTCCCGCAGCGCCGGTGGGTTATGGGTCCTTACGTCTGGATCTGTGAAAACTTCGTGAAGCTGATCGAGCCAGTCATATGCACAGGCGCGCAGGGACTGTGGACCTTCGATCAGAAACAGGACGAGCTGAAGCATCTGCGCAAGGCGTATCGAGAAGCGAAGCTCAAACAAGACGCTGACAAGTAATTACGCATTTGGAGGAACTTGAGATGCCTGAAATGGTGATTCGACTTGAAGACGAGGACGGGGCTTTCAGGGATGTGGCGTTCGGCAAGAAAGTAATTAATGTAAAGAACGCGATTTACCTGACCGCGCTTTCCGGAGGGATGTCGAGCGGTAAGGCGAGCGTGGCTATGGGGTTTGTGGTCGGAGGTAATAAGTTCATATTGGCCGAGACTTCCCTGAAGCTGTTCCTTTTGGGAGCCGCTGCGGTCGCGGCTAAGTTTCCAGATGAAGCTCAGGAAATACCTTTTTACGCACAGAGTCAGGGTGTAATACCTGGCGGAAGTCTGGCCATGGTAACGCCACCCACTGCTGACGGCCTACATGATGCTATAGCACTGCTTCGCGGTGGTGTTCTCAACATAATAGGACCCGAACGCGCGCAAAAGGTCAAAGAGGTAATCGATTTCCTTGATAGTGTGCGGAAAATCCAGCAGGGCAAATAGATCATGACAAAGCAAATCGCGATAGATACATCGTTCGCACGGGCTGCGCGGATATTGCTCGCATCGCAGCCCGTGACGCAAATCGTAATGGTGGGGTGCGGTGGCACCGGCTCATGGCTCGCGCCTTCAATCGCCCGCCTCGCCCGCGTGCTTTCAGAATCTGACCGCAAGATCAAAGTCGTATTTGTAGACCATGATGAAGTGGAACCGGTCAATATCCCCCGCCAGAACTTCTACGACGCGGAGATCGGCCAGAACAAGGCTATTGCTCTGGCAACTCGCTACAGCCAGTACTGGGGTCTGGAGATCGCGGCCGTGCCTTTCCGCTTCGACCCTAAGAAGGTGCGCGGCAGCCACAACACGCTGACAATCGTCGTCGGCTGCGTGGACAATGCGGCGGCGCGGCGCTCGATCAATGAGGCGGCGAAGTGGTATGACTCGAAAAGCGCGCCCCGATTCTGGTGGCTAGACTGTGGCAACTACGCCGACGGCGGGCAGGTCCTGCTCGGCTCCGCATCAACCGCTGCCCGGCTCGAAGCTGCATTCACCACGCCGAAGATATGCACCGCGCTGCCGTCACCGGCGATGCAGAATCCCGATCTGCTGAAAGCCAGACCGGAAGAGGCGGGCAAAAGGATGAGTTGCGCGGAGCTACAGGCCGCAAACCTCCAGTCGCTCACGATCAACCAGCATGCCGCGGCTATCGCTGCGGACTATCTGACGAGGATGCTCACCGGCGGTAAGTTGCGTATTTGCGAGACAAACTTCAATCAGGACGCTCAATCGGCGCGCTCGACGGCGATCACGCCTGAATGGGTCGCAGCACTGATTAAGAAGCCCGTCGAGTTTGTGACGGCGAAGGCGAAAGGGGCAACGCGATGATCAAGGTAAAGCTGCTACAAGATCATAAAGCAGAATGTGTATATCTGCGCTATCCGGTTCGGAATCCCATGTGGTGGTTCCTGAATACCTATGACGGACTACGGCACGCCTATCTTGATGCTGCCGGTGGGCGTCGTGGCAAAAACTATCGATGGATAGAGGTGATTTGCCCTGACACGAAATGCTGCGGGCGGGCAATCGTTCGCGTGGATACCATCGAGAAGGCAATCCAGCAGGCACTCGATAGTTGAACGTTTCAAATTTGTGAAGAAATAACGTCAGATCTCCGCAGCGTGCGGAGATCTGACGACTTGAATCGAGAGAGGACGCTTATGAACGAAAACAACAACATGGAATTGAATGTTGCGAGCATTGACCCCTCACCCTATCAGCCGCGCCAGAATTTCGACCCTGTTGCGGTCGATTCCCTTGCCCAAAACATCAAAGAGAACAGCCTGATTCATCCCATAATCTGTCGCCCCAAGGGCGAGCGCTTTGAGCTTGTCGTAGGCGAACGCAGATGGCGCGCCGTCAGAAAGCTGGGATGGCTGACTATCACCGCAAACGTGCGCGAGATGAGCGATTCGCAAGCGCAGATCATCTGCCTGAGCGAAAACTTACAGCGCGAAGATCTGACCGACATCGAGACTATTGAATCGATTGGCAGATGGGTGGACGCGCACATGCAGCAGGACCCGGAGTATCTGCCGTGGCTCGAGGTGACGCTCGAAGAAAGACGCGGAGGGCCGACGATTTCGCTCGACTTAGGTGAGCCTATCGACCGGACGATTTTCTTTCTCGCGCTCTGTGACAGCGACCGCAAAAACGAGACTGAGAGAGTTAGCAACAAATTTGTTGCTAACTTGGAAAGCGCGTTTTTAAAACTGAACAGGCGTCTCGACTGGCAGTCTTATTTCGCGCACGATTTACCTATTATCCGCGCTATCCCTGAGGCCGTTCGCGCGACCGCAATCGAGCAGAGGCTTAATAAATCGCAAACTCTGGCGCTCAGGGACGCATACGAGCAGCAGCCGGAAGCCATGGCCCGGATACTTGAAACGGGCGTGGTTGAATCTCAGGACGATCAATGGCAACACAAGGCGACATCGCTCAGGGACATGCCCGCAAAAGAGATCAAGGCTCTCGTAAGAAAGCCGACTGCGGCGACAGGGCCGGTCGAGCAGGGATTACCCCGCATATCCATGCAGGAGATCAAACAGCAGATATCTCAGGCGCGGGCAGTGCTCAAGGAACGGCTGCTCGAAGGCGTGCGCCTGCATATGCGTTCCGGCAAATCCCTCACGGATTTCGCATCGTCGAACGCTTTTGATATTTACGAATTCCTGCTGCCGGAGTCGGCAAGAGCCGAGGTGATCGAGCAGCTATCAGAGTTGCATGTCGGACTCGAAACCTACGCGAGAAGTTTTAATCTAAACGACGAAGAGATAAAAAAACTGAGCAAGCATAAAAGTTCTTTCCACGTGCCGACACGGACCTGTCTGGGTTGTTTCGGCGATTGCGTAGCCGCAGTTCTCGTGAATCGTATCGATGGGGGGATGGGGATTTAATTAATCCGCCTGATCGAGCGATAAATCAGGCTCGTATCTTTTCAGCCGCATTCTGGTTTCAAACAGATCCTGCTCAAGCTCGCGATTGCGCCTGAGCACTTTTGTGTAATCGGTATCGAGCTGTCTGGCTGCCGCCCTCAACTCGCTTGCCTCCCTGCGCAGTTCTTCCCTTAAAGACTTTTCGGCCTGCATGGTCGTGGCCGCCCGCTCTGATTTCTCTTTTATCTTTGCAATGGATACATCGGACGCGGCTTTAGCCTGCTTACTCCGACGAAGCGACAGGACCTTGTATGCCGCAAGGATTGCGGCTCCCACGAGGTTTAAGTAGGGCAGGATTTCTTTTATTAAGGCAAACAGGGACATTCATCAGGACCTCGATCCTATTTTTGCGGCTCGCGCTTCCATTCGATCCGCTATCTTCTGGATTCGCTCAAACGCTTCCGGATGAGAATCGCTTGCAGGCTCTCTGAGAACCCTGAGTTGTTCGTTGAGGTCGGCGCACATCTCATGGAGATCTGAGACTATCCGGTGTCTCTCAATCGTGATATGAACTATCCTCAGAAGCGAACGGCCCGATACGTCGCCTTTTACGATGTATTCCTGTGCGCCTCGCCTCGTCGCCTCAAGCGCGATGCTTAAATCCGAATAGTTCGTCATCACGACTATCGGAACTTTGTTTTTGTACTGAGCGAAACGGTCCTGCGTATCAAGGCCAAGGCTATCGCGCACGTTCAAGTCGAGCAGCATCAGGTCAATGCCGCCCTCTTCTAATATCTCAAGCGCGTCCTTGACGTTGTCCGTGTGGCGCAGTTTAAAGCCTCCCTGCCCGTCGAGCGCAAGGATAGCCTCGAACAGGGTAACCTGATCGCTATCGTCTTCGACCAGAAGCAACGTGCATGGATGTTCAGGCGTACACACTGTCGCAACCTCCTTAGAAAAAGCCGGAAACGGCCTTCGGACTCATCCACTCCTGAATCAGGCCGGGCAGTATGCCGCCTTTCCTCGACCGGTCCATCATAAAGCCGCGCGTGGCATTCGCGCCCGCGGTCGCGGCGTTCATCGCCATATCGTCGCGGTGGAAGCGGTTGCGTTCGAGGGTGCTTTCCGCGTCACCGTACGCGCCCGCCGCCGCGTTTGCGAACTGCACGCCAGCATTCTGATCCAGCTGGCCCGCGACCTCTCCGAGCATCGCGGACGTGAGCGCACCCGGAGTATCTTCCATCGCATAGTTTGATCTGAGCACGCGGTCTGCGGTCGTGTAGGAAGAAGCCTTGTTGGCATTGATCGCCGACATTACGGGCCGGAGCCGGGTCATATCTTCTATGCGCCCTTCGCGCGCGGCCTTCAAATCCTGCTTCGCGTATTTGCCGTCGCGGCCTATTCCGATGTCGCCTGCGGCATAGATTTTATCTACAGCCTCCTGCCCACCGGGCATCATTACCATGTCGGGCCGATTGCCTAAAAACATATCACTGATAAAGCTCATCTTGCGCCTCCGAGAGGGAAGATTTCAAAGCGCGGAGAGTGTAAGGGTAAAGTCAAGAACGCTGAAAGCCGCTACGGCTTCAGTTCGATGTTATTGATGCGTGCGGATTCTTCGAGCGATTTAAGTATGCCCTCATCAAGAGTTGTGAGAGCGGTAAGTCGGGCCCTAAGCGAAGGCCAGTCAAGTGGATTACCGCTTACGGGCAGCCTCCTGCCTTCGCGCAGAGCAGCTTGCAACTCCCGCATTTGCTCACCAAGAGCGGCTGACTTTTCCAGCCCTGCTATTACTGCCTGCTCAAGATGATTGTCACTGCTATTATTCAAGACACCGCCCTCATTCCACATTGGTTCGATTAACGGTTCAACCTTCGCAAATTGGAATTCTGCGTCATGCTCGTTTCAATTCCACAATGGTTCGATTCAAGCGACCGGCGAGTTGAAAGTGAGGCCGGAAGATGCTGCGTTTCAATTCCACAATGGTTCGATTCAAGCCGGAGGGAATATTCGTAGCCCTGCCGCCATTGATGCGGTTTCAATTCCACAATGGTTCGATTCAAGCCAACGGATGAAGTGCAAGCAAGCCCGGTCGATCTGGGTTTCAATTCCACAATGGTTCGATTCAAGCGCGGCAGCGGCGGCCTGCGCGGCCTGTAGCTTCTGCGTTTCAATTCCACAATGGTTCGATTCAAGCGAGGCAGTGAAGGAAGAATTTAGCACCCTCGATGCCGTTTCAATTCCACAATGGTTCGATTCAAGCTGAATTTGCAGCCCAATTGTAGCACGAAACCGACCGGGTTTCAATTCCACAATGGTTCGATTCAAGCACCAGCACCTCATCATCAGTCTGGCTTTCTGGTATTCGTTTCAATTCCACAATGGTTCGATTCAAGCACAGCCTCTTGGTGTTGTTGTGGATCTGTTCGTCGCGTTTCAATTCCACAATGGTTCGATTCAAGCTAGTGCAGCATTAGCCGCCTTTTCGCGCGCGAACGCGTTTCAATCCCACATTGGTTCGATTATTTGACAGATTTTTTCCTTGAGACTGTCGGCTTCGGGCCGGGTTTCATATCAGCAACGAACTTTAAGTCTTTCTCGTTAACTACGTAATCTCTTCCGATCTTCCGCGCGGGCAGCCTACCGCTCTTTATTAGAGCCTGAACCCACCGAACCCCAACGCCAAGCTTTGCGGCAACTTCCCTTGTGGTCAGTTCGTTCATGTCACCTTTATACGCTGAAATAATTAATTCGTCAAGGCGCATTTTCTCATTGCTAATTAATTCGCCATAGCGTATTATCTAAATATCGCAAATCGAAAGGGATTAGTATAAACAGATGACAACCCACGAGAGGAATCAAGCCTATTTCGACGAATCGCTTGGAATGGTTGTAAAGAAATGCAAAGAGTGTGGGAAGACCAAGCCTATCACGGAATACCCTAACCGTTGTGGGCCTAAGAAGGATAAGCATTATCCCGCTTCGCGTTGTAAGCCCTGCTTTAAAGCCTACTGGCGACCGCGTGACCGTGCGAGATACCAGCGCCCCGAACGCCATGCATACGTTAAAGCGTTTGCTGCGGGCGAGAGCAACAAGGCGAAGCGCCGTGCCGCGTATGCTGCCAATCCTATATATAGAGAAAGAGCGGTGGCACACCACAGACGCAAGCGCGAGGAGAACCGAGAAGCATGGAGCTATAAAAAGCATAATCACTACATATCCAACCGGGATACTATCCTTTTATACCTCAAAGAGTGGCGAGACAAAAACCGCGACTACATAAAACTGAAGAACAGGGAATACAGAGAGAAAAACGGTGAAAAGCTCAGCAAATACGAGAAGCAGCGCCGAATGAGAGAAGAGAGGCGGCAGCAAATACTAGACGCGTCCGCGCGTCGCCGGGCGAGAATTGCGGGCAGTCGTGCGATTGAGAAGATTCGATGGGATTACATAATCGAAAGAGATAAATCAACTTGTTATTTATGCAGGAGGCGACTTGAGCGCCGCGAAATCACATTCGACCATGTAGTGCCATTGGCAAAGAAAGGGCCGCATACTGAGGGTAATATCCGCGTCGCCTGTCGTACCTGTAATAGCCGCAAGGGCGCGAAGCTCTTACATGAATTCTTGCGCGATCTAGAGCGCGATTTATGATTAAGCGACCTTGTGCTCAATCCTTTTGATGCCAGCCTGTGTTTCAGCAATCTGAGCTTTTAACTCTTCGCCAAGCTGGTTGATTCGCTCAAGTACAGCCATGATGCCCGGCTTCGTATCATACTTCGCTTCATCGGGCAACTTCGTTGTGGGGTCGTCTTGGCTCATGGGGCCATTATCGGCGGGGCTGCCGGTGGTGTCAATCTTGACCGCAAAGACATATCGGTCTCCTTTGCGCCAAGAGTGTATTTGCAGAGTCAAGCCGCTTACGATTCAGCCGCAGTTACAAGCGCGGCGCTGAACGCGGCCACGTCGGTCGAGCCGAGCGCGGCTTCACTGCCCCTGATAGTGGTCTTTACGCCACTCGATGAAAGAATCGCGGTCGGCGTAACTTCAGACCAGAGATTTTCCGGGTCTGCTATGACCACCTCGAAATCAGAGCCGGTAACGTTGCCTGCGGCAGTCGATATAGGCTCCGTAGCCCTGAGCGCGCGCCTGAGAACCGCGAGATCCGCGTAGAAGCTGTCGAGCGCATCAAGGAAATCGTCCAGCTCCTCCTCCGTGAAATCCTGATGATGATAAACCGATACCTGCCATGTGCCGTATCCCGGATGAGATACCTTGATTGTCTGTAGCCATGCCGGTGCGCCGCAGCCGGGGCAATCTTCAGGGCTTTTTACTTGTGAAGTATCTGTAATCATCAGTAAACCAGGTAGCGGTCATTCGGCCACGAATCAGGCGACTGGAAATCGACTACGACAGGATCGAATGCGCCCGGATCATAGGGCGAGCTTGGAGAATCTCCCGATTCGTAGCCTTCGACATAAAACGTATATGCGCTCCAGCCGTCATCAGCGGAGCCGTCTCTGAAAAGGTTCTGAATTCTTATCCTCCAGACGTAAGAGAATCCGACGGCAGACCGGAAAGGGTAGGTCGGCTGCACGTTTGGCGCACCTAAAAACCCCGTCTTAAAAGCGCCGCTGCCTTTTTTATAGCCTTCGATCTGGATAGCCTGCGCGCTGTAGGCGTTGCCGCCGATGGGCATGATCACTTCGAGATTATTGAAATCAAGATCGGTGTCACACCACACCCTGAAAGGCGCGCCAGTCACAATTCCGGCCAGAGGGTTAATCGACGCGAATCCGAAAGAACCCTCGCTTACCCCGTAGCAGTGATTGTTCGTGAGAGCACCCGCCACCGGATCTTCAAAGGTGATCGCGCCGCCAGAGTGGCCGATAATCCTGCGAATACGATCAGCCGAGGGCTGTGACGGCATGTAGACCGACATCCCGATCAGCGACCCGGCAGCAAGCAAAGCCCCCGCAGTTCCGAGCACGAGAGTCGTGGTTGTGTTGCCGGTGCCGCTTTTTTCTCCCAGCTCAAGCCCGTAATGGACTTCATAGGCGAGGGAGTTTCCGGGAGTCGTGCCGAACGCCACTGCGACGAGGAAGCGATGGTTGACCACGTCGTAAGAGGTGATCTTGCGAATCCTGTCAATTCCCGGAAGCGACGGGATGTGCAAAAACATGCTGTAGCGCGCAAGCAGGGCAGTGTAATCGAGAGGGTCTGACGTGCTTATGGAAAAATGCGTCGTGTCGTTTGCTACAGCTGGAGCAGACGGCCCGGTGCCGCTCGCCTGCAAGCCTATCGGCCATACGGGGTCTGCATCCCCTATAAAATCCTGCAACGGGCGAGACGGCGAGACGGACGTACCGGCAGACCATGCGGAATACCCTGAGCCGAATTGATTGTGAGCGCGGAAGTAGAACCAGACCGTGACGCCGATCTGCGACTGCTTCACGCGGAAAGTCTCATGGCTCGTCGGGCCTTCCTTGATTTTTACAACGCCTTCTGATCCGACCGTGGGAGTCCCTGCGGGTGCTACGTTTGAAGTGCTCTGTATAAACTGGTACTTATCGAGCGTGGTGAAATTCGCGCTCGGCGTGACCGCAGAAACCGCAATGGTCCCGAACCAGTCAACGACTGTCGGGCCTGTCGTTGTAGTGTCAGGGTTTGTGGCAAGCGTCGGCACTGCCGTATCCGTAAGCACGTCGCCAGTGGTCGCGGCCTGCGAACCGCTGGTCGTTGTAGCAGATGCCTTCCCGCCGACGGCGTAAGCGGTCGCCCGATACTGCACGGACTTCCCCGCCCTGCGCTTTATGGTGAAGGTTTGATCGAAAGAAGCAGACACGGACGCATATATCGGGTCATGGAATTTTAGCGGCACGTCCTTTTCGACCCGCCACCCGGCGGCGTTGACATTCTTTTCGATGATGAGACGCTTGAACCAGACTATATCAACCCCGTCCTGAGTGAGCGTCACTCTCACATCGTCGTTTTTATTGTCATCCGTGTCAGACCGGCTGATCGATGCGAAGACGGGAGCGGCGACTACTTTCGCATCACCGGTATCGACCTGAAGCAAGCCACCCGACGTGAAATCCGCCGTGCCCGTGGTCTCCGTCCTCTTATCACCATTCCGCGCCACCACCTTCGTGATGCGAAACTTCTGGCCCATGCGCAGGAAGAACTCATGCACGGCGGAAGACGCCGCCAGATCCGCAGTGCTCAAGACTTTGATCTCGCTGAAAGGGTTTCCAACGTCTGCGGTGTTTGTGGCATTGCGGCGAATCAACACGATCTCTATCAGCGAGACATTGTTCGCGGTGAACGCGCCGCTTGAGGTCGCAAGCGTGAGCGCGATGCGCGCCATATTCTTCTCAGGGTCGCCGTCCACCGAGTTATTGCCGCCCGTTGGGGCCGATGGGAAGGCGAGGGCCGTTGGCGTCACCGCGCCTTCTGACGTATCGCCAGTGGTTTGAGTGAGCGTCACCTGCCGGGTAGCGCCCCCCTGCGCGACGATGGTCACGCGAAAAATATGGCTCGTCAGTTTCTTCGTCCTGACAGTGCGAAGCGGAACTATATGCGCGCCAGCCGAATGATGAATGTCATGCTTTAAGTTCACCTGATCGCCATGCTGGGTGAAGCTGCCGCCGCCGTCGGTCGATACTTCTATAAAGCAATACCTGAGTGCGACCACCGTCGCAGGCTGTGTGAAGTTGAGCAGTAACTGCGCGTTCTTCCCGTCGAAAGGGTCTGACGTGTTCAGGCTCAGGGATACGCTTGTAAGTTCCGTGATGCCAGCTCCCGCCGTAGCAAGCCCGCCCGCCTGAAACGTGACTGTCGCACCGGGTGTGGCCGTGTGCAGCTCGCCCATGCCCTCGATGATGTTTGCGATCCACTCGAAAGCCGCGACCTTGAACCGCGATTCTATATCGACGAATCCGCGATTCGCGGGCGTAGACGCAGCGTCCAGCTGATCGAGTTCGGTTTCAGACAGAGCGCCGCCGTCTTTGCCCGTCTTCCCTGTCGATACCCGCCTGTGCTGGACCCAGACCTTTTCAGACTGCGAGTCACGCCATGACTGCGCAGCTCCTCCGTCCGTAAGCGGCGCATGCACACGCCGGACGACCACAGCATCATGCTCTTTCGTGTTCGGGTCGAGCGTGTTGCTGATGATCAGGGCCGCAGACGGCGCGCTCGGATCGTTGAGCGCGGTCGCATCGAGCGTGACGGTCACATCCCTGGTCTGCGCGGTGCCGCCCGGCTCGCCCTCCGCGACTATCGTGAGCTTTAAATTCCAATCCTTCCGCGGCTTGATTTTCACATTAGTGAAGACAATCGAATAGGTCCCGCCCGCCGTGTGATAGTCGTCTTTGTGCAATGTCTTCGTGCGCTGCGGGTCTGCCGGAAATGCCCCTGCCGTCGATTTCTTCCAGAAGAGTCTCAGCTTTCTGAGGGCTATTGGCGGCGTCCCCTGCGTGAATGTCAGTGTCACGGTCGCGGATTTCGCGTCCGCTATGTCGCCGTCTACCGTGGCAGTAAGCGTAACCCCTGAAAGCTCAGGAAGGCCCGCAGTGCCTATGCGCAGGTTCGCGCCGTAGAATGTGATCGCAGGCCCGCCAGATTCTGCCTTTTCGCCGTTCGTATATGCGACGTTGAAATCCCATGTGTACTGAGCGCCGGGCTTGAGTCCGCCGATGGATATATCGACATAACCGCGATTGTAGTAAGGGCTGCCCACGCCCAGGCCGTCAGGCGGCGCGGTGTCTCTCTGATCGAGTTCCGTATCAGAGAGCCTCACCTGCTTATGCGGGTGCTCCGTCGTTCCCGTGCGCGAGAGCACCACTTTAACGGAGTCCTGTAACGCCTCTCTGAACGTCTGGGCAGCCCCCCCGTCCGTGAGCGCGGCATATACACGAAACACGGCGAACCCGTCGTAATCTTTCGTGGTCGGGTCGAGCTGGTTGACGAGTATGAGAACCGCAGCCGGTGCCGAGGGAGCGTTGAAGGCGAGAAGCGTGTTCCATGTGGTAAGCGAGATCGAATCATCTCTGGGGTCGGGGTTGCGGCGGCGGCGGGCAAAGTCCCCCCGCGCGACCAGATACTTCAGGTGATAGGTCTTGCCATAATCGAGCTTGTGCTTCATCTGCCGCTCGATCTGCCCGGCCAGAGCCTCAGCTTCGCTTATATCCTCCCAATGCTCTTCTTTCGTGTCATCCGGACCTTCCGTGGACAGGCGAAATCCCATAAACACTTCATCGGTTCCGGGCGGGGTGAGGATTTTTACGGTGTCTATTTCATGGTCTTTTTCTCTCACCTGAACGATAACGAAAGGTGAGCCGGGGGTGGGGATGTTGAGCACACGCTGGCGGACCTTGCCGCGAATTTCGTTTTCTACGGCGACCAGCCTGTTGGCTAATTGAGACTGAGACAGAGTGAGGGTATCAAGCCCCGCGTCTGCAATGTCTGATGATGATCGCCCAACACGGCCTTCGCTCATAGCCGGGAGAGTTTAAGCGCGGGGTCAAGATTGATGACGGTAAGCATGAAAAATCGGCTACGGCGAGTGTGGCTGGCCGTGTCACAGCCCTTTGGACTCACTCATTGCCGCAGCCGATTCTTTTTTTCACCCCGTTTTGGAGTGGTTACCGCCAACAAGGGAAGGCAGGTACAGTATAGCAGCGCATGCTAGGCATCAACGAAAGCGCCATCAACGACGCCATGCGCGTCCGTTGAATGAATTCTCGCGCCACCCGTCGTCCCCTCATGGCCAATCGTGAAATTAAACAACTTTTTCACGTTCGTTTTGACCTGCGGCAGAATTCTATCTCCGCTGTCGCTATCGGTCTGAGTCTCAAGTGCCGTCGTCAGATCGTCATTTCCGTATAGCTTCGATATGACTGGCCCCTTCGCGTTCGTGCGCCATCCCCAGACGGACTTACGGTGCAGCATACTGCCTTCATCCTGAAAGGCCGGGACGCAGCGCCAGTTGATACTGCTGCCGTTTCCGGTATCGAACGTCATGACCTGACCGCCGATGTTCACGTAGAGCTTGCCGTTCATCGTCGTCTGGGAAAGCACTGCGCCGGGTAGATCGAAAGGCGTGGACCAGCCCGCGCGCCCGCCGTAGTTGCCTCGCATAAATGGATAGGCGACAGCCCCGTCCATAAAGATCGACGAGTCGTATTTCGGATAGTAGCCCACGATGCCCGTCGCAGGATTGATGTTTTTAACATCCGGTCTGACCGGATCTGCAAACGAGGTGTCCGGGTCCTGATGACCGCTCGACCGCGCGAGATAGCCATCGCCTAAAATCGCGAAGATTTCACTCTCGATCATGCACGCGCCCGACGGGTTGGCAATGCCAGCTGTTGGCCAGTAAGCGCGCACGAAGACCGGGCCGTTGTCGTCGCCCGACAGCAGTATCGCCTGAACCGAATGCTTCGTAAACACTGCCTGCCAGCCGTTCTGAGGTCTGCCGTCAACGCGAATGATAGGCTCGGCAGGATTCAGAAATCTAGTAAACGTCGCAGGCCATGCAATACGCCCCGGAATGGTAGGAGATACGCCAGCGCCGTTAAAAGATCCAAGGACCGAGACAACAGAGCCGAGCGTTGACAGATGAGTACCGGCGGGCGGAGGGGAGAAATTGAAGGGCGCGAAGATCGAACTCGTTTCAAAATCAAAGTAATCGAACTCTATCGAATTCGGGCGAGAGACGCCGTTGCTGTCTACAATTGTTGAGAGCTGTGACGAGTTGAACTCGAAGCGGAAGAACCACGGGCCAATAGTCGATAACCCTCCATCGGTGCCGTAGTAGGCCCAGCGCTTTCCGTCCAGAGGCGTCGCTATCCCGTTCAGGCTTATGATCAGTTTCTGGCTGTTTGCCGTGACGATGTTCGTAGCTAAACTGGCGTTTGATTCTTCGCCGGTCTCTGAGCGTACCTGAGTCAATTTGCCGCTGTAGGTCCCTCTGCATTTGTCGGTCGAGCCTGATTTCAGATAAAGAGTCGGCGCTGATGGTTGAGCAAGACCAGCCGTGAAGAGTATGGAGTTGAGCATGAACTGGAGCGCGGTCGAGGCCGTCGCGATGCTCACACCGTTTCTGTAGACAGGCCCGCCCGATCTTGCGATGAACCAGGTCGAATCGCCTCGATAGACGAGAACAGTGCCGTCCGTGATGCCGCCGGGGAGTGAGTCCGAGCCGAGCGGGACCAGCATGTTGGCGGTCATCGAGGCGAGCGAGCCGGACATCCCTATCCAGCTTTCCGAGAAAGCATCATCGGGCCGAATCCAGCAGTTTCTACCGACTATGATCGAGTTGAGCGGGCGAGGTCCGGACAGGGGAAGCGCGGGGTAATACCCGCCGCCATAGCCGAATTGTGTCTGAAATCTTCGACCCATCGCTCGGAGAGTGTAAGCGCGTGGTCAAGACTGGAAGGGCGTGTCAGAATAGGAGGTATTATGCTGAAGATTATCTGCGCAACTTGCTGCCATACAATGGACATTCCAAAAGAGAGACCGCCGCAGAGGGTTCGATTCAATGGCTTCTCTGCCAGCGTTACCATCCGGAGCCTTGAACCTGAGCCGAAGTTTCTCTGCGACCGGTGCGGCGGCGTGATGATGCCCTACCAGAACAGTATGAACAGAAATTAATTTGCTATCAGTCGGCGTGGGCTGCGCTCTCGCCGGAATCCACCTCTCGCACTGCTGTGATCTTGCCGCTATAGGCCCCTCTGTATTCTTCGCGGATGGCTGCATGGCCATTCATCCAGGCGGCAATTGCGGATTCGGGTGAGTCTCGATGATCTAGAAAGTGCTTTTGAAGTTCGGCCATCGTCGCGCCAATCTCGCTTACGGCATACGCGAAATGAGAGGCGAGAGCAGGGCCAGCGGAAGGATAGAACCTGTTAAAAAACAATAAAACCTGTTCGCGTGAGGCATACCCGAAATAAAGGCGCTTATCGACTCTGCCCGGACGTATCAGCGCAGGGTCGAGGCGCTCAATGTGATTTGTAGTCATAAAGAGCAGGCGACCGTCTTTCGCCGCAGCCCCATCCAGCGCGTTCAGCAGGGCGCTGAATGTTACCGACGACTGCTTTGCGTCGTCCGTCACACTTCGACCGTCGAACACGGCGTCTATGTCTTCGAGCAATACTATGCTTCCCGGCGGTACGTCAATCAGCAGGTCATTTAATCGCTCATCGGTCATGCCGCGACTGGCAAGGTTGAGAATATAAAGATTCAACCGTAGCTGGCCAGCAAGAGCGCTGATCGTAGATGTCTTCCCGGAGCCGGGCACTCCATAAAGCAGGTATCCTCTGCGATAAGGTATGCCCATGTCATAGTAGTATTTCTCGCTCGAAAGAAATTCGCTCGCATCCTTCGCGAGCGAATCGAACTCGCCCGGATTCAGGATAACCGAATCCGCATCGCGCGGCTGCCTCCTTCCGACCTGTCGCCAGTATCCATTTACGGAGGCCGTTATGACGATACGGGGGTCGTCCGGCGGTAGCGCATACCCCATCGCTTCGTCAATCAGACTCCTGATGATCTCCTGACTCCTGCCAAAGAGGCGAATGGTGAACGTCTCTCGGAAAGTAGTAAACCCGCTGTTTCCGATTGGGGTTTCCTTTCGTTCTCTTGCGAGCCACAACAGGCGATTTTTGTAGAGGAAGAGATGTACCCCCGGCGCAGGCGTGAACATGATGCGCGGTTTTCGGGGCTCGGCAGCGCCGACCGGTTTGCAGTCAGATGAACCGCCGCTCGACGAAACCGATAGATCCCGCGCGCGCTTGCTGTAAGGCTGAGCATCGAGCCAGATTTTCAGCCAGCCGTATACCTGATCATCGCTCAGCACGTCGGCTGTGATGATGCAGCGCCGCTTGATCCACACCCACAGGAATGAGGGGACGCGACGGCATAAAGCCATAACCGCCCCGCTTATCATAAGAAGAAAGCCGCCTGTGAATAATGGATTGTGCAGGAGTTGATCGAGAAGTTCGTTCATCTCTTCAAATCTATAACCATCGTCAAGACGCAGATGCTATCCGCTCTGCCCTCTTTACTACCGTCAGGTCGTGCGCCTGACCATCTCCCGCGGCTTCGGCCTTCGCAGCTTGCAGTGCGGCGAAATCTGCGGGAGGCTTCTCGCTCGCGTTCATATGGCCACACGCGCAGGAAATCAGAGGCACGAAGCGGCGGCGAGATGGAACGTAAACCCGCCTCACCTCATGCTTATCGGTAGCCGGGCATGGGCAATGCTCATCATCCGGGCGCTCGATTGCCTTTGCGACGCGGGCAAGAAAACTTACAAGGTGGGATTTCGGGGCATGCCGCGTCACTACCGTGTAAGCGTCATCATATAGCCCCTGATTGAGTAGAGCCTCGGCCAGATGATCGGCAGTGATCTTGAGCGCGCGACGCAGTTCCGCTTTGCGCGGCATCCCCTTGGGCGATCTCTTCAAAGCAAGCAGGCCCGTCAGGCGTTCAATCTCACGGGCGTAGTTTCCAGCCGCAGCCTGCGCGTGCGCCATCTGCTCCTCTTCGACCGACTGGCGCGCGGCAGAGTTGAACTCCGCGATCATCCGGTCGCGATAGGCCACGTCTTTCTTGACCTCCGCAGGGGTGAGCAGCGCCTTTTTGATCTCTTTGGCCGTAAGGGTCGCTTTATTAGAGATCTCTTTGGGTAGTTTTTTAAGTATGCGCTTTGTGGCCATTCACGCTAACCCTTCGTGACTATCGTGCTATCAGTCGCCTCAATGCGCTGATCGGCCTTCCCCTGCGCAATTCCGAGGAACGCGCCGACGCATGCTATCAAGAGAGTCTTTACGGTCTCATCTCCTGTCTGGAGGAAGATGAGCGTGATTAGGTAGGCGGCGAGCAGAATCACCGCCATCGCGAAGACGAAATAGAAGGTCGGAGAAATTGATTTAAACCTGTCCATCATGGATTGCCTCCTTGTTACTCAAGCGGTCTTTTTATTGTCGCGTCCCGGCCTGTTGAGTTTGATCGACTCCTGATACATTTCTACGAGCAGGTCAAGGAATATGCCCTCTCGCTTCTGGGGTACGGTCGCAATCGTAGGAATGAATATTCCGGTAGCTCGGATAGCAGTAAGAAAGATTGCGCCGCCCGTGTAGCCTGCGGGCGGCTTCGTGTATATCTTCTTACTTTCGATTGCGGCATAGCCGAACTCGGAATTAAAGATGTAGTTGAACTCTGCCGGGTCAGCGAGGATTATCAGGTCCTGAGCAACATCCGGGTGCCTGATGCGTGAGATGTAGCCGGTCAGGAAATCGGCGGGCACATCGGCGATGCCTTCCACATCGAGCGCGACATTCACATCCGTGCGCTGGAGTTCTTTCGCATGCTCGCTTTCGGCCATCGTCTCAGCGAACCGCTCAAGCCCGCCCTCTTCTGCAAGCGATTCGATTTTCCGCGCGGGGAAGCTTTCGTCACCCACGCGATCTCTGAATGAGGCCACGAGGTTTATAAAATTCATTTATTGTCTCTCGACTTCCAGTAGGTATTGCAATGAGCGCAGGCATCGAAGCCAGCCTTGCGCGCGTCACGGCCCCGTCTGAACTCGACCGGCTTTGCGATCTCACCCGCGTTGCATTCAGGCTTTACCGCCTTCACGCAATGAAACTCTTTCGTCGAGAGATTGCCGATGTAGATTGCTTTCTTCTTAGCCATAAATACTCCTACATTGCAGAGACGCCACTGTTTACCTCTTCGGGCGGCAATAATCCCATTCTCTCTTTCACAAGCTCGACCACGGCATCGAGCAGGCGGTCTTCAATCTGCGTAGGCCATGCGCCGAGCGTCGGGATTTTATTCGCGCGGACAAGTAACGTTGAGCCGTTGGTGAGTGTGCCCGCCGGGTAGCGTGCGTGGACGGCCTGCTCTCCTACAGCCGCATAGGCGAGTTGCGACGTGGGACGCACGGCCTTGAGCGCCCCGACACTGGCAAGGATTTCAAACGGCAGCCCGACGGCAGCATTCACGGTCGCGTGCTGGATGTCATTGCAGAGCGGGACGGACTCAGGCAGCAGGTCTGTTTGCGCAGAAAAATCCGCCTTGCCGTTCGCGTCGAGCGTAAGAGAGTAGACCTTATCGGTAAGCCCGCGAAACCCTTCTTTCCATGCTTCGCGCGCGGCTCTCGTGCGCGCCGCAGGGATCATCGCCTCGATCTCTTCCGGCTCGATGCTTGTGACCTCTCGCGGCCCGACGCGAGACTCGACGTACGCTATGACCTGATCTGTATTCACGGCCTATCCTTACTCGACACGCTCAGGAAAGTGCCATGTGCCTTCCCTTTTATTTTCTTCATCAGGCAGCACGCTTGAAAACCAGCGCGTGGTTCCGCCGTTGTCTCTGAGGCCGTCCATAAAGACCTGCAGGTTCACCGTACCCGGATCCGCGTTCCAGACCTTTGTTATGATCGCCGGTCGGTGCTCGCCAATGCGTGGGCCATCCGGTAATACGAAATGAACAATTCGGCCTTCGATCAATCCTTTGATCATGATGGTTTCCCTTTCCGCCGACCCTTCATCGGCTTGCTTTCAGCGAGAGGCGCGTCGATGACTTCGAGCGTCGTGCCTTTGCTGCGACCCAAGGCTACTATCGGCTGCGCGTCGATGTTCCAGCACGCGTTCGCGGCGTCGTAATTGACCGTGCCTGTGAAATCCGCGCCGTTCCACATCTTCACGTTGACCTTATCGCCGCCTCGAATCTCGATGCCGTTTTTGTCTCTCAGGCCAAGACCTTGAAGCTTGTAATTCATCGACCGGCTTCCTCTTTGCTGATTTCGTTAACCGCAATTACCTGCACCTGTAAATCAAGACAGGCGTGAACACCGCTTCCGAGCATCTCCCTCACGCACACCTCAGCCTCACGCGCCAGATTCTGCTCCGGCTCGCGGTCGGCTTCTATGTAGAGACGTGCGTTGATGTAGACGCCTTTCGTCACTCGTTCTGCCCCTTCTGATAAGCGATCACCGGCGGCACCACGATCTCGCCGCCTCGAATCATCTGCGCACGCATCGCCCACTGCTGGGCGAAGTAGCTCGCTACCTCAACGTCCGTGCCCATCTTCGACGACACCATCGAGAGCATGCATGCTATCGACGCATTGCGCAGGCTGTCGGGCGCTTGCGGTGCGCCGCTCATCAGGAATCTGACGACCTTTAGGACTGCGCTCGTCCCGTTGTGGCGGATGACGTTGTTATCTTCGATGTCGTAATACTTGCCGATGGTCGTCCTGCTTAGAGAATCAGAAGTCAGCCGCTTGAAGTAGGAGACCGGCTTGCGGCGCGCGTCCACGCCGTCTATCTTCACGTTTATTACATGGAAGATTTCACCGCCGCCGGAAATTGCGATTACGCTGTCATCGCCGAGCGCGGAAGAACTGGTAATGAATCCTTTTTGAAGAGGGTGGCCGGGCGTGCCGCAAAGCAATCGACAGGTCTCCGCGTCCGAGTCGAGCGCCATCGCGTCGAGAAATCCTTGCGGAAATTTCTTCGCATCGTCGAGCGTCCCGTATGTGGTACTCGCATTCACAATAGTCATTACGGGGTTGACGATATCTGTCAGCGCAGTGCTCATACTCGCCCCTTACTTTTTGACACTTTCTGGCGCTTCTTTCGCTTCACAAGGCCGAACTCATCACCGGCCTGCACGCCTTCAGTCAGTTCGCTTGCGGGGATAGAGACAGCAAGGAGTTGCTTGCCTTCAATGCCGTAGAAGCCGAGCACCGCATGCGGCTCGTCCCCGACTGTGATTTGTTCAACTTTGAGTTTCATTTGTGCTTTCAGGCCGGTAGACAAGCCCTAACCCGTCATCAAAAACAAAGAAGCGCTCGCATGCCTGCGCCTGTGCGATCTCAAGCCCGCTACAGGAGTTTGATGAAACGATACTCCCGCCGTGCATTGCCAATCGCCTGACAAATTGCTCAAGTGTTTCTTTCATAACACCTTCCTATTCCGGGTATTCCGGGGGGATGTTCGTGTTGAAGCCGCCCCCGCCGCCTCCGCGCCGCGATTCGTTATAAGCCTTGCGCTTCTTCGCGCCAGCGCCGGGATTCTTCATTGCCCACAGCCTGAATATCTTCCTGAAATCAATTAGCTGCCCTTGAATCATCTCGGCGTATCCCCGATAGATAGACGCTTCATAAATCCTGAGCAGATCAGGCAGGCAGGCATTAGCGGTTTCGATGATCGAAAGATTCCAGCCCTCAGATGGCAACATCGCGTACTCGGCAAGTCCGGGCCGCGAGAAAGCGCCCGGCTCATACCACAGTCTGAAGGTGTATGTATCCGCGAGCGGCCCGCTGAATAGCATTGAAAGCATGCCGTCTGCGGGGTTGCGATAGATCAGCGCGGCTAGTCCCGACATCACTGCCGCAGATGCAAGCTGGCTTTGATCTGTGACGACCGGAACAGGCGTTTTCACTTCCGCACCTGACGAGCTATCAATACGCTCGAACCCCAGTTCGTTGCCGAAGTTTGCTACCTGCTCGCCGAGCACATAAATGCTCACGCCCTGCGGTACAGTAAACTCGACCGGCACGAGATAAATCGTCCGGTCGGTGATCTGAAGCTGCCCCTGAAGCTTTCCAAGCATCATCCAGTACTTCGTGCAGACGATGCTCGGATCGAGCACTTTCTTATCTGGCCGCCCTAAGAATTCATAGACGGCAGATATTGCCTGAAGCGTGTTCATCTGGCCGGGTATAGGCATCAGGCTCCCTCTTCGGGGTGCAGGTGGCAACGGCCTGTACCGGGGTGATCCGTTCCGAGTCCGGCGTTATTGCCGCAGGTACCGCCTCCCCCTTTCGGCGCGCCGCATTTGACACCGCCGAAGACTCCTTCGGTCTTTTGAGCTAACGTGCCGCTCGCAGTCTCACCCGAATGCGGCGCTGCGTCCTCGAACGGATTATCCCTGCTGAACGTATGGCGCTCGCCGAGCCCCCCTTCGCTGAGCGCGTCCTTCATCGTCTCGACCGGCTCCGCAGGCTCCGAGTCCGCCGCTGCGAGTTCGCGAGGGTTCGCCTGACAGAAGGTGCAATAAGTCGGAAGCTGTCCGTCCATGAGCGGCACGGGATTGAAGCAGCGTGGGCACTGCTTTCGCTCGATGCCGTCGCCGGGCTGGCTGGCCACTATTTGCTGCGGCCCTGCTTTATCCTTGCGCATCTGCTCGATCTTCGCCTGCATGTCGTCTGGCGGATCGATCTCAAGCTCGGCGCAGGCCACGCGCATCTTAAATCTGACGACCGATATGCCCTGCTTGCCTGTCCGGGCCGCGTTCTGCATCTCCATCAGGTATTCACCCGTGTAGCTTCGCAGCCAGGTCTCGCCCATCGCGGCGCTCGATTCGAGTTCCTTTCGAACCTCCACGACGAGCTCGCGCAGGTTTGCGATGTTGAGCGCCTGCCGCCACATCTGAAATTGAATCGCAAGCGACTGCGGAGCATCGGCTTTATTCATCTTCTCGTAAAGATGCCTGCTCGTCAGGTGGCGCTGGAACGCAATGATGGATTGGAAGTCCCCGTCGAGCAATACCGATTCCACCCAGAGTTTTATGCCCTCAGGAGCGCCCAGAAGCGAGCGAATGATTATGAAGCCGGTTTCAGAGTACAGCTGATGAAGCGATTCCGCCTGGCCCGCCGCAGGGTTCGCGGTCTCCTCAAGATAGGTCGCAGACCCCTCCATTACATCGTCATTAACCGAGCGCTCGCCATATGATTTCGTCTTTATAAGCTCGATCCGTCGCTTCCTGATTTCGCGCAGAGAGTACAATCGCGCATCCAGTTTTGGAGCTTCGACCGGCGAGAATACGTAATGCGCGCGATGCGCGAGCGTATACGCGTCCGTAGTCGAGGTGTCCGGTATCCACTGCCCATGTGCCGGTGCAATTTGCGGTTCAGCCATCTCAATCTCCTTAATCGGTGCTTCCGGTTAGAATTATTCGGTCGGCCCGCTGGCCTCCCTTGTTTACGCGCGCCGGATCTACGAGCCGGTGAACGTGAATCTTAAGTTCGTCTTCCGCCTCGTCCCACAGCAGGTCGCTCGCTTTTTTGCGGTCCGCTTCCAGTTCGTCGCATATCGCTTTCGTCGCGGCGTCAACCGATACGTACTTGCTATGGTCGCGCGCGTAGACGGTGCGCTTGATCACATCGAGCCAGAACTGCGACGGCTGCACGTACTCGCCGCTTACCGTTTCAAGCTTGCACATGAATTTGTAGCGGACGGGGTTGAACTCGCCGAGTATGTCATCTGCGACCGGGGCAAGATTGCCATCTTTATCAAAGCCGAGCCTCCAGTTCTGATACCTGAGCCTTGCGTGAATTTTTCGCGCGGCCTCAATCCCCTGAGGTGCCCATTCGGCATGGTCGTGGTATTCGAGGATGAACCACCGGCTGGTGCCGTAGAGTTCGAGATCTTCCGCTTTGTGGTATATCCCGGCTTCGGTCTGAACTTCTTTCGTGACCATGCGCTTCGAGCCGACGAAGCGCGGGCATACGATGCCCTTTTGGGTGACAAGCTCGTCATGCCCCCACACGCATTTAAAACGCGGTAAATCTGGCGTGACGAAGCCTCCTATCCGCTCAAGCCCGCGAATGAAGCGGTTTGAGATGTGCGGGGCCGAATAGTATTTGTAAGGATCATCAAACATTCTTGCTTCCAGAGGTCAGTCTGCGATTTTTCGCAGACTGACCTCTGACCCTTTCAATCACTAACTCGTCGGAGCAGTGAATGGAATATAGAAAACAGTCACGAGCACTTTGCCCGCGCCGGGAGTGCCGGTAGTGGTAACGCGCAGTTTTGCCGCGGCGATCTGAATCGGCCCGGCATTAGCCGAGGTCGTGTTGGCAAGCCACTGCACGCTTGATAAATCCGTCGTGCCAGCGGTGAGTGTGGAGTTTGCTGCGGTGAAGCGCCCCGCCACGTTCGCATCCCCCAGCTTCCAGTCGGTCGCGGTCGTGATCGTGGTCGTCACGCGCGCGACCACCGCCACAACGAGCGAGTTTGCAGGTAAAAGGTTTGCCGCGCTGTCTGTCGTCGCGCCGCCCGTCGAAAGAGTGATCTCTTCCGATATGGATTTGAAAGCTACGGTTTCTCCGCGCGTGCCGCTCAGTGAAAGCTGTGTTCCGGCAAGCGCGCCCCCGAGCTGAGTCGTGACCGCGACGGCAGATGCGCGGTTAGCCATCACGGAAATCGTAAAAGTAAACTTCGGAGTCGAGGTCCCTCCGACCGTCGAGACCACCCTGATAAAGCGGGCAGGCGCGCGAGTCGCGACCGCCGTCTGATTGCTGGTAGAACCCGTGACCTGCGTGAAAGCCGCGCCAGTGAGATCGAACGCGACGACCCCGTCAGTCGAGTCCTGAATCTTCACGTCGAGGGTCGGATTTGTGCCCGTGTTTGCCGTCACGTCGAGAAACGAAACAAGCCCCGTTGCATCTCCTATGTCTAGCCATGCGCTCGTTGTGGATCCTCGCGACGCAGACGTAAATACCTGCTTTGTGTATTTCGTGTAACTCTGCGCGCAAGCGATGCCACACGGCCAGATCGGAAGTAAAACAAGCAGCGCGATCATTACATTTGAACTTCTGGAAATTCTCTTCATCCTACGTCCTCCTGAAATTGATTAGGTGGGGAGTGATGAACTCCCCACCTTTAGCCGTGTGCCTTACGAGCTGCGCGTGGGCAGCCCTTCGGTGTCGAGGTTGTTGAGCTTGCCGTTATTCAGGATGTCCATGTTGGCGATGTCCTGAAGCGCGGCGAGATAATAGATGTACTGCCAGAGGTGCGAGCCTACTCCCGCAGAATCGAAGCCCGGCACGAGCTGCAGGTACTGTCCCTGCGCCTCCACAAGCCCCGGCTCCATAGCCGAGAGTTTCTTGAACGAACTGCGGTCCAGCAGATTCGCCTCGTTCGGAGGGCAATCAACATCCGTCTTGAGCGGTCGCCCGTTATGCTCAAATACTCTCCACCCCAAATCCAACTTCACGTCCGCCCCGGCGAACTGCTTCACGACTTTAGTGTCTGTGTTGTACCCCAATTTTCTATAGCCGTATAGCTGAGTCTCGCTAAACAGCCAGAAAAGGGAATCCATCGTGGACTTCCCGCCTTTGGCATGCGTTACCTGTACTTCCAACCAATCCATGCCTGCGACGGTAAGTGGACCCTCTAACATATCCTTGAGCGCGGGGTTCAACTGGTCGGGATAGGTCGAGCGCGACAGGTTCTGGTATAGCCCCGTGTTATTGAGGTGATAGGCGAGGCCGTGAAAGCCCAGCCCGTATGAGTCTGCAAATACTACGATATCGCCTTCGACGATTGTCGTAGCGGAGATCGCGTCAGCCGCGGCGTCGTCTTCCGCGTCGGCAAAGCCTGCCGTGCTTGTCGATTTGCTGTTGGTGACGAGGTAGAACTCCGACTTTGCCACGCCGCCGATGGTCATTGTGCGCTTCGTGCCGTCCGCCGGGTCAACGATGTTGTACTTGCCGCGCTTCCAGAGCAGTGAAGACCCGTTCGGCTTCTTCATCTGTATAGCGCCGGTACCTGCGGGCGCAGCTGCGACGACCGCGAGACGGTTATCGCCGTTGCCATAAGACAGGACGTTCATCGCCTTTGAGAATGTTTCCGTATCTTCCTTCACGAGAGGCATCAGCCCCTTGATTATGGAGTTGCGGTCGGTGTGGAGCACCTGCCCGTCGAGACGGCGCGCCATGGTAAACGTGGTGTACGTCACTTTGTGACGCTTTTTCTTGCTGGTCGAGCCGCCGGGCAGCAGCCCGCCAGAGCCGATGAACTTCATGCTCGGATTCGGCTCAAGATAGACCGCCCAATCGAGCCCTTTTTCGTGGACGAACTCAGATCCCGCTTCGTCTATAATGCCGAGCAGGACGGTTGACTCCTCGAACCCTTTGGTGATGCGGCCCAGGAATATCTCCCTCATGACATTCTGGGCTTCAGTGGTATCGTATCGCATATAGCCCCCCAATCAACGCTTCAACCGAGCTTCCGGTTTGCTTCCTCAATCGCCGACTGGATATCCCATGTGCTGCCGCTTTTAGGCTTCTCTTCAATCGGCGCGAGCGGAGCCGCTCCCGTAGTCCCGGTTACAACCTTTCGCATGCCTGCGTCTGCGCGTATTTGCTCATCCGCTTTGATTCCAGCGCCATAGACCGTTTCGAAGTGTTTGATATGGCGTTGAGTGACCTCGTTCACCTTCTCTTTGAAATCACGGATCTTCTCGGCCACACTGCGAGCGGCGTTATTCGCCTTAACCTTGTCGCCCGCGAGCATCGCATCACGGTACTCGACCACGTATTTACCGTGAATATCAAGGTAGACGGCCCTGAGCGCCTCGTTGCCGCGAATTTCCCGGACGACCCGCTGCTGTATGTCTTCGCGGATCATCTGGTTTTCGGTTTCGGCTTTCTGCAGGTCTACTTCGGTGCTGAACTTCAGCGGAGTGACGAGAGTAAACATCGGCCCGAACGCGCGCTGCTCTAAATCCGCGACCCGTGTGGTCGCGATTGATTCCTGTTCTTCCCTCTCTTTCTGGACTCGGCGCTCTTCTTCCGACTGTTGAAACTTCTTCAAGCCTTCAACGGCTGGCTTGAGTTGTTGCAGTTCGAGAATCTGAGCCTTTGCCCATTTGGGAAGCAGGTCGAGGTCGCGCTCGCCGGAATCAGGCAGGTCCGGTTCGTCGTCCTCGAATGCATGCGCGCGAGCGGGTTCGTTCACGTCGCGGGCCGGTTGACTTATGAGAGATTTAACACGCTCACGAAGCGCGGGACTCTTGATCTGGTCGGGATTTTGGAGCGCCCTTTGAACGAGCCAGTCGCCGTGACGGTCCATTACCGCCCACGCCACGGTCTCGTAATTATCCTTGCCCCGCTCCGCTTCGATGGTGCGCAGCACTTCCTCGCCATCGAGCTGCTCCCTGAGAAGCGGCGAAGCTATAGACCTTACAAGATCAAGCCCGCCGAGACTTTCAACTTCGTCGTGTACGGGTCTGTATTTCTCTCTGATGTCACGTTCAAGACCTTCGCCCCATGTCCGCACTCTGGACAGGTTCGTGGTGGTTTTCAGGTCTTCATCCGCGACTTCTTCTTGCTTCGGCTCCTCACTCGCTGCCGTCGGTGCCACGGCCCGTTCCCCTGTCTCAGCAATCTGAGCTTCTTCGAGTGGGTTGCCTTCGTCTATCTGTGCCTTACCTTCGCTGGGGGGCAACGAAGTGTCCGGCGGAGGCGGACTCGCGCCAGTCTGGTCGCCCAGTTTGGCATCCGCCTCTGTGATCATCTCCCCCACGTCCCAACTGTTGTCCATCGGTTTTCCTCTCTGCTTTTACCGAGGTTGCATGCCTCGCTGAAAGTTTGCCGTGAAGCGCGGAGAGTGTATTTGGGCTGTCAAGTGGGTAGACAAAAAATGGAGGAACAAAAAAAAGCGTCGGTGGCCCGGCGCGAGTTGCTCAAAGGAGAAAGATAGATCAGATCAGCCTATAAGCTGTGCCCAGAGCGAAAACGTCATATCAGATCCACCAGCAAGCGTGGCCTCAGCCTCGAACTCACACGGCATCACGCCGTCAACAGGGGCCGCCGTCCAGCCTGACGCAGCTGCTACTCCCGGCGCGATCAGAAACGCATAGACACCTTTAGCATTGACCGTAAGGCCCGTAATCGAATAGATGGCGATGTCTACGCCAGTGTCAGGCGACCGCCTGCCGTCAGGGGATTTGAGATAGATTTTAATTGCAGAGATTGAGCCGCTCGCGCGCGCCGTCACGTCGAGAAGTAATATTGCCGACGACTCGCCGTTCGTCCTCTTTAAGGTTCCGCGCACGGTCGCAGTCCGCTGCGCCTTCTCGATAAGTGGGATTCTCGGACCCTGATAAGCATTTTTCATAGCTTGTCCCCCATAAATGTACTTAACTTGCGCATAATATGCGCGGATTTTGCATAAACCTATTCCAGCCGACTCTTGACCGTGTTTGCGGCGATCACGAGCAGGCTGATTGCAAGCGATGCCCCGGCCTGAAGCTGATCGGCTCTCTTCTGCGTAATCTTCCCCCGATCAACGAGAGCTTTTATAGCCCTTTCGATCTCAGGTCCGGCCTTGATTTCAAAGTCCTGTACGGCTGTAAAGACTGCGGAGAGCATTTTCGCCCAGTCTTCTTTCTTGCTGAAGTCGAGCGTTTTAATGTCAGCCGTAGCAGAGAGGAATGAATCAGCGCCGTTTATGATCGTAGTGGAAAGGTCGTAGGCAATCTGGTATTGGCTATCGCCCAGGATCGTCTGATTCTTATAGTTCAGCGCCAGCTTTTGCCCCTGCTCCGCATAAAGCCTCGCGTCTTTCACGCCCTGCTTGATATCGGATACCTGCTGCTCGTCGAGCATGGGCGCTGAGGGCTGGCCGGGCGTCGGATTCACCCTAACCGTCCTGCCGCCGCATCCTGAGACGACAAGCGACAGACATGCCGAGATAAGAAGGATTGAGATTGTTCGCTTCAGGTGTATTTTCATCATCGCCTCCGAGGTCGAAATTGAAAGCGGTGAGAGTGTAAGCGTAGAGTCAATAGGGTCTGCCGCTAGCAGAGGCCCTTACGCATTCTCAGGTATTGGACATAAGAGGAATTGCAAAACTCCGTGTGATTCGGGTCCGTGCATCGGGCAGGCGTCTTGCCCTCCTGCTCGCGGATCGCGCCCCTGTGAATCTGCTCGCAGCGAAAGCAGCAATGCTCGACCATGTCATTCGCGACAAACCGCACACATTCCTGATTCTTGCAGGAGATCATACATACCTAAATCTCCGCAGCGTGCGGAGATTTGCACAAAGTGATAGAATCGAGCTATGAAGCCAGACGACGAGACAGCCCTGACTGATATCTTAGTTTCGGACCCCCCCAGATACGGCGTCATCAGAAGATCGCCGAGCGGCACGAGCTACAGCTTCGAACGATTACCTCTACCTGACCGGCGTATTACATCTAAACTATCCGATTTGAAGTCCGGAGAGCCATGCTCCCCCGGATGCGCCTCGCACATTACAAAACCCTGTGAGCGATGTGGAAGATATGGTGCCGTTTCGATAGCTAAGCCTTCAAAGGATGATTAGACAACAAGCGTAAATGAATTTGCACGCGATATGTGCCGCTTGATCTTGATTAAAGCTCAAACGTCCGTCGCTCTTGAGATAGTCAATCAGGCTATGCAGTACGAACTCTACGCATCCGCAGATGACTGAACCCGTGATAAAGCCAACTGTGCCGCCCTGAATCACGGCGTGCGCAAATAGCGCCTGAAACCACGGCACACCGGTAATGGGCTGCCTGTGATTCTTCGCTTTTGATAGAAAGTCGCCCTGCAACGGATAATCAGCAAGGCAATGTCCGAACAATAACTTTAAAAACATCGCGACGATATTAAGCATTACAATCCTCCCTACTTTTTCATAGGACTCGCGCCCGCTTCCTGTCGCCCCGACGTGCGCGTCGGCAATTGCCTTTCCCTGCGGCCAGCGCTTGCAGCGCCTGATGGTTTTTTCGCTTCCGTCTTCTTTCCGCTATCAGTCGCCTGCTTCGCCGCGACCTCTCTTTCAGCGTCGGCGTCGGCATTCGCCTGATCTACAGCCATCGCCGGTCCCTGTGACCTGATGCTTTCGATGGTCATAAACTGATTGGTCATCACTTCCGCGTCGGCGTGCTCGATCATGTGTTGCATAAGAGCCGCTCGAATAAGCGGATGCGCGTTCATGCCTTTGTCTTCGAGCAGGTATTGCTTGATGCACAGTATGTGAACCTCGTTGTTATCAATCGCGATGCCGACTTTCGGAGGCGGCGGCATGTCAGGCTCGACAGGCGGCTGTTGCATCTCGGCTATCTCAACGGGGATTTTTGAGGCGAGGAATTGAACGATCGGGTGAGGCATAGGCTCTTGTGACACTGAGCCATCTGGCATCGGAAGACCAGGCGGTAGTTGCTCAGGGATGCCCATCTCTGCGAACGCTTCGAGCACGGAAGGTAGCATGTCTTCGAGCTTGCGAATCTCCATGCGCTGCTTTCGGTAGTCAGGCCCCACGTCACCGGCATCAAACGACAGCCCGAATTCTTCCAGAAGGAATTCAAAGAGCTTCGGCTGCGAACGTATCTCAGGGTTGAATATGCCGCCGGGCAATCCTCCCCACATCCCGGCTTCCGCAGTACGCGCCTGCCTGTCGCCTTCGCTCGAAGGCCGCCACGAGCCGGGCACGGCTTCCGTAATGAAATCCCCCTGAACGTCCGCCCTGCTGAAGTACTGCCCTTCGTTATCATCGTACTGGCCGGAGGTGTAATAGAAGCGCACCCCGGACCAGTGCTTTTGATAAAGCTTCAAAACTATCTCTGTCGTTCGAACGTCGCACTCCGCTTTGATTTCAAGCGAAGGCCCATGCATCTGCACAGCCTGGTCTCTCAGAATCGCGGTGCGCGTGGCTGGATCTCCGCGGCCTTCAGAATCCCCAGTGAAGGCCGCGAACGCCGCGAACATCGACTGCATGTTGCGCTGCTTGACCTGAATGAACGCGGGCACATCCGGAGGTGCGCCGCCTCCTTGAGCTTCCCAGATGAAATGTTGAGGGTCTTCGTCTTCGAGCGGATTCTGGAGCGCCATCAGGTCGCGCGGGCTGCCGGTGATGTCTTCGGGGTCGAACTTCAACGGGTTGTAAGCGGTCTTACGTGAGGCATGATGCAGGAGGATTTCGTACCAGAGAGATTCCATCTCGTTGAGCTGCTCATTTTGAGGGACCGCGTCGTCCTGACCGCGACCCCATACTGAGTTGGGGATGATGTCGAAGCGGCCATGCGTGAAGTAGTCGCTTTTCTCTTCAGGGCGCTCCTGCACGATCTGGTTGCCTATGCGCGCGAGATATTTACCATTCGGGTACAGCTCCCTAAATGCAGTATTCGGAGGGTAGCCCATCTCGCCGTCTACTTCCTTTGGCGTCACGTAGAAAGAATAAAGCTCCGGAGAAAGCCATACCTCCTCGAACTCGACCATGTCGAAGTATGAATCGTTGAGAATGGAGTAAGTGCCGCCCCCATTCGCGGCTTCAAGCCCGCGCTGGTACATCATTATCACGTCTGACGACTGCGAGCCGCGCGGCATCTCGGCCCACGGGAAGTGGCTTTGAAGCACTTCCTGAAGAAACAATCTGCGGCGAATTGCATAAGGCGAAGTCTCAAACGTCCGCGCGTGCAGATGCAGCTTGATCTCCATCGGGTCAACCGGCTCGCCCATCACGTCGCCGCCGTCTACCTGCTCGTGCCCGGTGACGATATTGACAGACAGGCCGGGCAGTCCCATCGGTTCGAGGTCTTCCGACCCACACTGGGGGCACATGCCGGAATCCATTGGGGCGAGCGGATTTCCCATGATCGCCGCGCTTGCCGTAAGGCCGCCGCCCGAATTTGCGCTCGCCGCTCCGAACGCGCCGCACTCGTTGCATTGGTAACCTTCTTCTTCGCCAGCGATATTGACCTCTTCGGTCTTTGGGACGAGGGCCATCTGGCCGGATTTGGTAGCCCACCAGAAAAGACGGAAGTAATTCCCGGTCAGTTGTGCGTACTTCCATTCGAGCTGTCGCTCTGTCGCTTTCCAGCGCCTTCGCCACCAGTCCTGCTGGACCACATCGGCCACGCGCGTCGCGCCGACCAGCTGCGGATCGTTATGACGCGGGCGAAGCTTCAAGATAGCCTGCGACCGCACGGCCTGAGCGGCCACACTGCGCACAAAGAAGCCGTATTGATTATTCACATGGACAGGGTTGTCGGGATCATAAGGAGCGGGCGTCCAGAAGCCCGTGCGCTTGTCCACGTCGCCAACCTGATTGCCGAGATAGAAATGGTTGTTACGGTGCCACGTGCGGATGCGCTGCAGGTCAACGTAGCGGTTCTCCCTGACTACGCGATCAACCAGAGAGTTCAGGAAGGTGTGTGGCTGGACATTTGCGAAGCGATCCCGGACGGATTCAAGCTGGCGCTGAGCGCGTAGTTGAGCGTCTCGCCCAAGCAATCGCCCCGCAGTCTCGCTGTTGATGCTGGTCAAGGATGTGCTCATGGCGCGAAGAGTGTAAGGAGGGAGTCAAGAGGAGTAAGGCAAAGAGCCAAATGATCATGCTCTGCGATCACATCGAAAGCACCAGCTGAGGTTTCGATGTCGGGCTGATAGGTGTTGGCATCGCATTCGCCTGACAATGAGAGGAAGGTTTAAGATGACCGTAAAACTGATCCCACTGTGGTCTGCACGTTCAACTTCGCAAATATCTATGGCTCGGTTGGTCAATTTGAAAATCAGCCTTAGTAACTTCATCTGTATCCTCGTAGTCGAATTCTATCGAATTAGGCCTAGGAACTCCGTTGCTATCCGTGAGAGTTGAAAGCTGGGACGAATTGAATACAAATCGAGAGCGCCAAGGCCCGGTAACGCCAAATGCCCTATCGGTGCCATATATAGATCCACCGCTTGCCGTCTGAGGGTATCGCAATACCGTCCATGCTCATAATCATCATTTGGTTATTCACGACGATCAGGTTGGTAGTTGTAGCGGCCACCAGCTGCTGACCGAACCTTCCAATCTCTGCGAGCCTCCCGCTGTACGCCCCTCTACACTTCCCAATCCGACTTGATGGGTATAGCGTTGGCGCTGCATTCTCCGCACACTGCGGCAATTCGATATCGAGAGAAAGGTTTTGCTGAAGATGATAGGCGACGTTTCCGTGCACAATAAGGTCCCTGCCAACTCTCTGACCGTACAGAGCGGCAAAACGTTCTACGCGCAGCCGGTCAAACATCTCGCGGGTAGAGCCAGCATCAAGGCCGAACAGATAGGCCAGATGTGATTCGATATAGGCTATGTCCGCAGCCCTCTCTTTCTTGACTACAACGCAGTCATCCGGCACGAACGTAAATACACCGTCAGGCATTAGCATCAGCCCCCTTCGCTGAATTCTCCGCAGCGTGCGGCAATTCAGCCCGCCGCTCTTTAACGAATTGCTCGACTTCGCCTTTGATCGACGCGGCCAGTTCATCGCCCTGCTTTTCTGCCGCCATCGCCGCGCGCTTGATCGGACTGGCGCGCGCCATCTCCCGCTGCTCCTTCGTCTGCTCTTTCGGCTCCGGGCGATTCTCGAATATCGGAAGCATGCCTGACTTCTGGCCGATTCGATCAATCACGCGGTTGTAGGCTCGCCATAGCTCGTCGCGCTCTTCACGGGCACGGGCAAGCTCGCGCTCGTAATAGAGGCGCAGCTGGCGACGCTCGCGCCTGCGGTCGCGGCGTTCGTGCGCCAGCTGCGCGAGAAGGAGAGAGTAATTGAAGATGCGAGTGAGGATATTCATTTAGAGCGATCAGAAACATTTCCTGCTAATAACTTTACCGGGCCTCATACTAAGCAGGCGGATGTCTATCTTCTTTGGCATGTACATGATGGGCGCGCCCAGCTTCAACCCTTTGCGATACAGGCGCGGACTCTCCATGCGTCCGAACTTATTTCGCTTACGCTTATTTGCCGTGCTGATTCTCACTTGTTCATCGTCCCAAGCACGCCGCGTTGCGCTCTATTGTCCGCACGGTTCTTCATCTGCGCCATTGCCATCTCAAGATGCTTAATTGCTTTTGAGGTTTCAGCATTTGCCAAGCCGCCAGATTGAAAGCCGCTCAGATGATCAATCAATGCAGCGATCACGGCGCTTGTTGTCACGCCGGGTATCGAGCCTTCGACGTTTCTCGGCCCTTCCTGGAATTGAAGCATTGCGACTCGCTTTCCCTCGATCATGAAGTCGTAAAAGTGTGATGCGCCTCCGGGTCCCGGCTCGCTTGCAACTATCACAATGCTTTCATTCAAGCCGTGCCCGTCGTGGTGCGTGGTAACTTCGCTCATAGTGTTAATTCTCCTTTATCGTGAATTAGAGTAAGTCGCAGGCCAGGCGAGTGACTCACTCGATAAGATCAGCTTTGGCTACCCGGTTCTGACTCGATTGCGCTTTCCGCTTTCGATTCTGCTTGCTCGGCAACCGTCTTCACGCCGACGGCCTCTACTTCTTTCAATTCGCCAGGCGGCAAGCCCTCGACCTCCACAACGGTATCGCCCACGACATCGCTCACAATTGCTTGCGGCTGGCCATGCACGCTCACTGGATAGTCGGCGTTACGATCTGCGATTGCTTGTCGTCGCAGTCGATCCGCTTCGTCTGAGGTTGTCGCCGTAGAAAGGCGGCGTGAGTCGGATAGAATCTCAACCACTTTGCCCGGGCCGCCGTCAGTAATCCCTTGCAGGTCTAAAGGCAGCGTGATACCAGCAACGGCGCTTTGCTCCTTCGCCTCTTTCTGTTCCTCCATTACGCTGCTCGGCGGCGATATTAGAGAGTTCACCGAAGGGTAGAAGCCCGTGGCGTGTCCCAGCGATGCTTTTGCGGTTCTACCTGTGACGCCTAGACCGCCTACAAAGGTTGACGGGTCAGGATTAAAGCCGCCTTCTGCGGTTGCATTCGGACTCTTCTCACTATCATCACGAGTAGCTTCGTCAGCAGTGAAATCCCGCGAGATGTCGGCATTAGGATCTATTGAGGCATCACCAGTGAAAGGACCATTGCCCTGCTCAAATGCAAATCTGACATCTCCGCGCACTGGCGTATCACGGGTTAGCTCAAGAGGTATGCCGTTAAGCTTAATGACCGTTCCTGCCTCAAGTATCGGCGGAGCGTCATCCTCAGGTGGTGGAGCATTACCGCCTATACACCCCATATCGGCCAGCAGTTCCTCCAACTGATCGCCAGTGCATCTCCGCCGTATTCTTAGAGAAAGGCGATCTTCCAGCGATAATCCATCCCGACCAAGCACGACGGGATGTACAAGCCCCAATGCCACGGCAGCCCGAATACGACCGACCTCAAGCGGCTCCGTGTGGATCTGCTTTGTCTGACCGTTGGCCGGATCAATCTCTTTAGTCTCGCCGCGCAGATGCAATGCGAACGTCTGCACCTGTTC
Organism: Blastocatellia bacterium; assembly: GCA_963804815.1. Lineage (GTDB taxonomy): Bacteria > Acidobacteriota > Blastocatellia > UBA7656 > UBA7656 > DATEKX01. Next base: position 3,485,777 of record CAWDRU010000002.1, read on the forward strand.
ATAAAGCGATAGCGCCTCTTTGAAATCCGCTTCGAGAAATACCTTCCGTACTCTCTCCTCCATCTCTACTTCCTCCCTTTCTTGCGGTAGTGAACAGCCTTTTTCGGCTTCTCTTTCACGCCTTTGAGCGCGATGTAAACATTCCTGCTGAGTTGCTTCTGAGCCAGGTCCTCCTGCTCGCTCCGAGTCATCTGCAAATTACCATGCTCGTCAAGGCGCGGCTTGAGGTTCTCCTGTCTGAGATTTTCAGGCAGCTGGTCCTCGAAATCCTCCTGCGGGCTCTTGTCTGCGGCAGGGGGTCCCCACACGCGGCAGAGGTATCGGTCATTATCAATTCTGTCATCGTCGCGCTTGAACGGCTTGCGCGCAGCCACCGGCTTATCCCTCTCGCTCACGGGATAGTGGTATAGCGGATACTCGCGCCGGGCTTCTTTCTGCCCACCGAGGTTTGTCTTCGCGGCGAGCCTGTAAAGCCGCTCGCCGTCCCAGCGCAGTTCGCCCTCATCCTTGTTCACAATCACTATGTAGCGGGGTCGGCCTATCAGATGCGCGCCCGCGTGGGTGCGCTTGCACACGTCGCAGTTGTGCTCAAGGACGAAGCTTTCATGGTTCGGATCTTCGGTGCGAGGGTCGATGATAAAGGGATTGGGCTCAGGCAGCGGTGTCATAAGCGCACGCATTTGCGATATGCCTCCGTTCGCCTCAGGCTTTTTGATTCGTGAGAATCGAATCGGGTAGCGCTTGCATGTCTTCTGGTAAGTGCGCTGCTCGCTTTCCCCTTCCTGGCTTATGAGCGAGACCGTCATGCGCTCAGATTCTTTCAGCGGGGTTTCAAATTGCTGCATGCCGTCCTCAATCACGTCGCCTTCTTCGTTGCGCCTGCCTTCGCCAATCCACTCGACAGGCCAGTCGGTCGGGGCAACGAACTCACGATAGGCGAATATCGTGTCGTTGAACGGGTCAACCTTGCGAGGCTTTGAATACCACGAAGTGCAGTTCAAATGGTCTTCGGTCGTACCAACGTCCTGAAGACGGGCGAGATTCCAGTTCGTCGGTATGTGAGTCTTGCCGTAAACCCGCTCGAACTCTTCCCATGTGATAACAGACAGCACTTCATCCCACATCGGCAATATGCGGCCAGGCTGTGAGGCTTTGTAATTGCGGTCAATCTCCTGCGCGATAGCTTCGGGCGACATCGGCGCACCGAGATAGCCGTAAGGCAAAGCGTTGTACCAGCGATCATCCTTCCACGGGTGGTCACTCCAGTTCATAACGAAGACATTCGCGCGGCCTGAATGTCGCTCGTCTGCGAACTGGTTAAACATGCCCTGAACCGAAGATATCTTCAGCATCGAGCGCGTGGTCTGCGATAGCGCCGTGTGCTGCGGGTAGCCTCCATATGGCAAGGCCGCGGCTTCATCGACCAGCACGAAGGTCCGCCGTCGCTGTCGGCCTACGTTTGCCGTCGGCGCGCCGCCGGTGATGTTGGCTCCGTTTTCAGGGTTAGAGATGTTCTGATAAGGCATATCGCGCAACAGGTCGAAGCCGCGCGGCAGCATCCATGTGGGCGTACGCCGAAACTGAAAGCGAGCCTTTTCAAACAGCGTGTCCGGGTCGCGCTTTGAATCGACGAGGTCTTCCGTCGCAGAGGTGAAGAAGGCGGAAAAGCCCGGACGAAATAAAAACTGCTTGTCGGCCCAGAGAATAGCGCATACGGTCGCTCCCATGTCTCGCGCCTTCTCGCCGAGTCCGGATGCTCGTTGCTGGAAGACCAGCCGCTCAATCCACTTGATGTATTCCTCCTGAAACCTGAACAGGTAGAAGGGCATCACCTGAATCGGAGAGTCCTCACGCGGGTCATATCCCCATGCGTACATCTGAAACCAGTAGATCGTGCCGCCCGCAGGACCTGTAATTGCGCCGGTCACGTCGGGTCCATTCTTGCACCGCTCGCGCTCGCGCTCGAAATCATCTGCGCTTTTGAGGCTTTCGAGATTGCGGAGGCGGGCCACCGCGACCTGATAAGCGCGTTCGAGCTGAGCCGCGACGAGTTCGAACTGATACCATCGGGCCTGTCGCTCTATCTCAGTCGTCGCCGCATCGATAAGCAAACGGATCTTGTCCTGCTCGCGAGGGATGAGCGCGCGCGCATCGATGCAGGTTTGAAGATCGGAATAGATCTGCTCGTCGGGGTTTGAGACGCTTTCGATATGCTTTGGGGTTTTGGGCTTTGGAGCGTCGCCATAAAGAAAAAGCGCAAGAGGAGCTGCCCATGCCTGCTCCTCCTCGGATAAATTCATTATCCGCTGAGCCATGTCATCGCGGGCAATCATTTCTTACCGGGGGTAGGCAGTTGATCCGGTGAGACGCCGAGTAGTCGAGCAAGGGACTCTTTAGCATCAAGAATAATTTCACGCTTTGAGGTATACGCGCCGCCTCTTTCTTCAGCGGCTTGCTTCAAAAGCTGAGCTTTCAACACTTTGTTACTGCCCGCCTGATGATAGAGTTTTTCCAGCTCGCGCAGGCGGTATGACTGATGCGCAATACCACATGCGTCAAGGTCTTCCTTGAATTTTTTGCGTGTTTCCTCGAAGATAACTTTCCACTTTTCCGCTATGTCCGGGGTCTGAAGGGGGTTGTACTTGCGAACAAGCTGACGACTGATCTCAATGCTAAACTCTTCCTTTACAGCTTCTACTACTTCAGTCGGACTCATGTAGGTCGCAAGACATTTAACTATAAAGACTTGCTCCTCTTCGATAAGCTTTTTCTTTCCTGCCATCCGTATACCCTCCGTAAACCATCAAGCAGCCTTCATTTTGCAATACCCACACGCGACAATAATCTTCGCGCGGCCTATCTCAGGCTTGCGCATCGCGGCTTCCACCAGTTCTGTGACATTTGCAGCAGCATGCCCGTAGCGACGAACCACGCCGATGTGTTCTTCAACGTCATGCCCAACCATAGTCCACACTGGCCGCCCGTCGCTTTTGCGATAGCGCGGCTCGCCAGATTCATCAACGGCCTGAGCGCAGTGGTAAAGCTCATGCTCGAATAAGGCGAGCACGCTTGGCGTATCCGCGCGCTGCACAAAAGGCCAGTAGAACGTAAGCAGGAAGTCCGGCAGCACCTCGCCGAACCACCCGCGCATCTGATGCTCCCATTTCGCCTTGCCCCATTTGCTTATGCCCTGAGGCGGATGCGGGATTTCGGCAGTGCCCTGCACGAGCTTGCCCTGCTTCGTGTTTTCGGCAGTCGTCCACAATACACCGATGCTCGCTTCGCTCAGGTGTGTGTGGTCGGGATTAAAGAGCGGGGCCGACTCGCGGATGAAAGTCTGGTGCAGCCAATCGGCCATCTTCGGAGAGGCGATAAAATCATCCTCCCCGATTCGTGTTGGGGCTGGCCAGCCCTGCTTTTTTATCAGATGCAGCCGGGGCAAGCGTCACTCCTTCTTTTGCTCTGATGCGGATATCTCTTCATAGCATGGAGCGCCTGCTTCGTCGGCGGTGTATTTGAATCGCTTCGACCACTCCGCGCCGAGTTCTTTATTTGAGACTGCGAACCCATTGATCAGGCCCGCCTTATGAGTGCTCACCTCTTTGTACTGTGCCTCGATCTGATGAAGCGCCTCGTCTACGGTCTTCATCGCCGCGATCTGGTCAGGGGAAAGGTAGATGCGTTTCGGCTTAGACTGGCCGTGCCCGCGAAGGGCAAAGAAAGTTATCGCGACACCTGCCGCGATGATGAGTGTGCAGATTATGAATTTTCTTTTCATCTGTCCCCCGCGATTGGAGACTCCATGCCTTCAGGCTGGAGAGGAAAATCGCATCCCTGAGCGCCCTCGATGGGCGCGATAGGGATTTGTTGCTGTTGATGCTCAGATGGTTCATAGGCAATCAGTAAAGCCAGAACCATTAAGCAGAGTCCGGCGCATTCTCTGAGCGACGGTAGTTTTCTATAGAAAACAATCGAGCCTAAGAGGTAACTGCAAAACTCAACGAAGCTAAGGATAATTCCGGTATACCAAAACCGCTCTCCACCCGCTTCGTATATCTCTTTGTTGATACCCCAAACGAGAATAGGCGATAGCGCGAAAAACAATAGGATGTGAGGCTTGAACGCAAAGCCTATAATGCGACTCCAAGAGCCGCTTGTCATATTGACAGCGTTGATATATTCAAACACTGCAAAAAGCAGGCAATATATCAATCCGAAAAGCATCAGTTTCGCTGTTTGCATAATCGTTGCCTTCTAGCAAGAGAAGCCACGTCCTTTAGGGCGCGGAGTAGTCACCCGATTGTCTCCTTATTGACTATGGACCTGTTGTCGATTGCGCCCAAGCTGGGGTTGCGCCACTTTGCGTGAGGTCTATCGTGAAGTAACGAGTAGTTCCGGCATCATTAAACTGAATGACCAGTTTCTTATTTTTCATATACCAGTGCAGGCCGGTATCAGCGGTTGGCGCTGCGGGATTGGCAGACACCGCAAGCAACCCGAACCCTCCCCCGTTCCCGGACAGGTCCGTGGGCTTTATATAATTTGCAATATCTCGCCTGAGTGAGGTATCGCTGCCCCATGAGATTTCCGCCGATTGAGGGATGCTTTGCCCTGCAAAGTGAAAGGTCACCCCGCCGCCGTTCGAGAATGTAACGAGGGTGTTTCCACCCTGCACGATCTTCGTTCCCGTGCCGTCCATGAATATGCCCTGTGATACATCGGCACCGCGCGCCAGGGGCGGCAGAGAACTCGTTCCTGCCGGAACTGTTAACTGCCCGGAACTGAGTATTAGATTTCCAGTACCCTTAGGGGTGAGCGTTATAGACTCGTTAGATCCACTCGACGTGGCAAGAAGTTCCACGCCGCTCGCAGCAGCTTTTGTCACAAGCTTGAGACCGGTTACAGCAGAAGCTGTAGACCCGTCAACAAGAAATGCGGGATTGGTCCCCCCGTTCGGTCCCACCTGAAATGCCGCAGCAGACGCGGTGGTTACGGTTGCTCCTCCGGTCGCGCTTATGCTGAAGAATTCACCGCCACCCTGCTTGAAAAAGCGCAGGCGATTGTCAGAATCAACTTTCTGGAACAGCCAGCCCGCCGCGTTCGACCCGACTTGAAAATACGGGTTTGCTATCTGGTTAATCAGATTTACAAACACCTCAAGGTTATCGCTCGTGTTCAAGGTAATAGCAGGTATGGTCGCGCTGTTGGCGGCGTTCCTCCAGGCCATCCCAGCATTATTCTTAAACAGAATCGTTGCGGTCGATATAGCCGCGGTACTCATATCTATTCCGTATTCCCAATTACCCACGATCTTGTGCGCGGCTGTGCCGGGAGAACTCCCTGCGGATTCCATATGAGTTCCGTATGCTATTGAAGTTGCCGCATTATTTACTATTGCGACATTGATTCCCTTCACCCCGGTTACGGTGACCGGGGTCGTGTTGATGGTCAGTATGGCGTCCATTGCCGATACCGGCGCACCCCCGCGCGTCACGATAGTAGTCCCGAAACCGTGACCGGTCTCGTTTGCCGCTTCATCTGCTGCGGCCTGCGCCGTATCAATGTTTGCCTCAAAGCCGCCGAGTTGCCCCTTCGTGCCCAAGGGCACCGGTGCGGACGACGTGCCAAGCACGGCGTTATAAGGGGTCCAGAATATGGCCGTGCCTCCCGTTGTCAAGCCGAAGTTTTGAGGCTTTACCATCATCCCGACGGAGCGGAAAGTGCTGGCGTCGGTGTATGAAAAAGTAGGCTCAAGAAAAAGCGGCGCACTGCCTATATTCGGGTTGTTAAACGCAGGGTCATAAGTCAGTTTCTGGCTTGCGCTGCCTATCACCACACCCACGCTGAAGGTATTCACGGCGCTGAAGGTATTAGTGCCGTTTTTGAGCGGGATGTTCGCAGATAAGGCGCTGTCAGAAACCTTTCCTGCTGTGCTTATTGCAGCGAGTTTCGTATCCACGATTGCGGCACCCGCAGCAATTTCAGTGTTGGTGATTCCAGAGATTCTGGCCAGCGGCACGGTCCCTGAGCCGAGATTGCTCGCATTGAGACTGGTTAGATTCACACCGCTTACGGCAGGCAGAGTAGAGGGGAAACGAGCATCGGGCACTGTGCCGCTGCCGAGGCTACTTGCGTTGAGCGCGGTGAGATTGATTCCGCTTGAGACCGGAAGTGTTGCCGGAAATCTAGCGTCGGGTACAGTGCCGGACGTAAGAGCCGAGGCATTAAGAGCCGCAGCATTTGCAGATGTGTAGCCGAGTAAAGGCTCGTAAACCCCCGTGTGGTTATGATCGCCCGCCGCAACCGTGCCCGCAACGGCACCCACGTTGAGCAATGCCGAATTGCCGAGGCCGAGATTCGAGCGAGCGGTGACTACGCTTGCAAGGTCTGAGAGATTGCTTGCGATTTTCAGTTGCGCGTCATTCGTGACGCTTGATAATCCCACGTCCGTTTTCGTAAGAGAGAGGTCTGTTTTGAATTGAGCAGGGGTGCGATTGATCCATGCACCTGCTTTCCGTTGTAGCAGGTCGTCATTTGAAGGACTCAAGGCTGCGATCACAGTCAGGTCCGTGTCTATGGGCTGCCGTGCGGCGAGCGCAGCCTGCAGGTCGCTTTGATTCGACAGCGTTCCCGTGATGCCGCCCCAGATGCCGCCCACCGCTATCGATGCGACCTTCGCGTCGATCTGCGTGCGCGTGTATGTGAGATTATCTCTGAACGGGACGGTCGTCAGATTGAACTGGAGCAGCGCCGCATGCGTCGTAGGCGTGACAGGAGGCACGCTGAACGCCTCAAAGCCTCTGTAGCTTTGAATCTGCTGGCCAGACGCGGTGTAAAACCACGCGCTGTATTTCGCGTCACTCCCGACAAGAGCATCCGTCAGGGAATCAATCGCAAACGAGGGAATTGAAAGCACGCCGCCCGCGACCGAACAGGTGACGGATTTATAAAAGACGTTCGACTGAGGCGACCCTGATTGCAAAACGTGACTGTCGCTCGTCACTACGGGTTTGTTTAGAAATATCCGCAAGCGCGGAGCAGAGTCGGGATGGCCCCACCCGGCAATCGTATCCGAGCTGACAGTGATTGAGGTTGCACGTGCAATAGAGGAGAGTGTGAGTGTGAGGAAAAGGAGTGTGAGTAATCTAAAAAAGACAGGTTTCACTAATTCGCGCCTCCCTGAGAGATTTCAAAGCGCGAAGAGTGTAATCAGCAAGTCAAGATGCGAGCGGCTTATACGCGCGTTGGAGAGAGTCGCCTTCGCCTGATAAATCCCGCCTCCCTGACTCCGCTTCTGCCGCGTTGCCCGGTCATGCGTTCATACGTACGATCTATCTCGCGGGCATCACCTGACGCCTTAGTCGCCGCCGCCCTTTTTTCCCGCCACGGGTGTTTTCTCTTATGTTTTTTGACCGGTTTGCCTAAAAGCGATGTGAGGGTTATTCGTCTTTGTCCCATTATCAACCTGAATTACTTGTAATCTTATCCTGCACCGCTAGAGGCCAGTCTGCGGCGCGGAGAGTGTAAAGCAAGGGTCAAGGGTTGGATTACCGCACGCTGCGGAGAAGGAAATGTAAAGTTAGCGTCGGAAGGATACACCGATACAGGCAGGAATAGATCCGATCCGCTATCTATTCTGCTGCCTTTCCTTCAACCCCATCTGCCTGACGAAGCGCCCCGCGTTTTTTAGCTATCGCTCTTTGAGCGGTCGTGTGATGTTATCGCGACGAGCTTCCCTGAGTTCTCGCTTTCGCGGTTTTCTGATGTAATATCGCCATTAGTAGATATAATGAGAATGCATCTAAGAAAGGGAACGTGATGATTGAGATTGGGGAAATCTACGGAGAACGAGAACGCTATAGAGTGCTCTTAGATGGAGTGATTCTCAAAGACACTTTTGCAGTTAAACCATCTAATAAACCTGAGTTTACGATAGTGGTTGGACCCGATGAGGTTGTGCGTATAGGCAAATCCTTGTTTTCTGAAGTCCCTGATAATGTCGTGTCCTTATTATTAAAGGGGGCTCTCAAATGGGGCTATCTTCACATTAACGATATAAGAATAAGTACGCAAACAGGACAAGTGGAATTTATTTATTTTAGGAGACTTAGTTTAACTGAATGGAAGGAGCCCTTTAGCTTTGAGGAGTACATAATTAAATTTCTAGAACTTGGAAAAAATTATGCTGGTATGCATATATCTCTCGACCGCGAGCCGCGAGTGGATATTTCAATCGTCAGAGCCTCTCTAAGCTCGCCGCAATACTCAATATCAGATGAACTCGAAAGATGCTCTAATACTATTCTTCAACTTGATAAAGAAGTTAGGGCCTCTTTACTTTCAGAGCTTCGCAAGGACTCTATGCTTACCTACTTCGATTTCCCTGAAGAGGTAAAAATGCCATGCGAACAATATTTACTATACTTCATTCAATTTTTGCGTGATTTAGGCGTAGAGGCAACGGCCGAGATACAACATGAAGTCGGACAGGTCCTTTTTGCTGTTACGCCCACCGACAAAGAGACAGCTCTTGATAAGATTCGAGTCGCCCTTGAGATTTACATGCGGCTACCCTCTAGCCCGACGAGCGATATATCCTTTGACGACGAGATCGCGGTTCAGCGACTCGAAGCTAATATATTTCACTTGAAAGGCCAGCTAAAGCTTGCGCACGCCGAGCTGTTATCCAATGAACGAACTCTTCAGGCACAGCAATACATAATCGATTCGCAGCAGCGTCTAGTTAACGGATTAGTCTTATTGGAATCAGCAAAGACTGTGACCCCTCAACAGAAAAGCGAAGACAAAGAAGAAGTGTTGCGTGGCGTGCTGTCGCTCACGAAAGTAAAGGGCAAAGGATTTGAGCTTGACCTGCCGGAGATTTTTAGAAGATTGAAGGAATTTTTCGGCAAAAAATGAACGAATGGGCGTCATTGCGCAAGCCGGTTTCATTCCACAATGGTTCGATTAAACATGAGGGTCGAGAGGTTCTCTGTTGATAATACGATGTACGGTCTGATATAGAACAGGATCTCTTTTAGTAAGACGAGCAATGATCACGTTTAACTCATGGGCATTTGGTGAAAACAGATCCAGGTCGCCCGAAAGGAAGCGCCAGAATACCCAAGTAAAAGGCCATGTCTGGCATAGCAACATTTTAGATGCTCGATTTTCCAGTTCACCCATAGACGGCATCAGGCTGACATATACATCAGCTAATAGTGCTAACGGAATGCCGATAATACCAAGTATATTTCTGAGCAGTGGGAGCTTGCTGCACACCCAAGATAACCCAAGTAGCGGCGCAAGGAAAAGCATCCATACAAAGCTTATAGGCCACAAAAGAAGGCCAAAAGATAGAGACACGAGAAGGCCAAGCACAAAAGTAGTGACGAATTGCACTAAGACAACAGGCAACGCAATAACGCTTAGTATTAAATCAAGAATGCGATTTGCTAGCATTTGTGACGGGGGCTACTATATCATAAATCTTCTAAGCCGGGCCAAATCATTGACGAGGGTCATTGACTTGTAAATATTCTTTTAATTCTCTCGCTTAATGCCTTTTGCTGCACCACTGGCAACTTATCTATATCGAAAATTTTATCTGCTAAATCCGCCTGCGTTTTCTTCTTGCCCTCAGGCGATAACCGCTCGTATACATCTAAAGCTTTCTCAATCGGCAGAGTTTTAAATTCTCTTTCGATCTTCTCACTCTCAAGTCGGTCGGCGACATTCCAAATGTCATCTTCTGTTATAATTCCGGCCTTAATTGCTTCGCTTATCTTGGTAGCCGCGCTCTTGTCGCCTTTACGTATAGACGCTTCGATCTCTGACATGGACTTCGAGCGATCCCGCTGGGCTGGCGACTGTTCACCGCGCGGCAGCGTATCAGAATATGCGCCATGCACAAGCTTTTCATCGGCGCTCAGCGGCGGCTTGGTCTCATAATTCTGCACGCCAAAACCCGCCAGTCCGGGCGCTGCTTTTACAACGCCAAGCCAGCCATCCTGACTCGCCGCTTCGACAATATCACCAACAATCATCGGCTGTACCATTTGCTGCGACAGTTTGCCCCATGTCGTCGGCTTTCCAACCGCGTCGGTCCCTGTTAACCCAGACCAGAAGAATTGCGGCCACGGGGCGAGCTTCTGACGCGCAAACGACCCGGCAACATCTTTTGTTTTATCCCTAGCCGTCTGCTTTTCATTTTCATCGCCTGTCGCCATCTGACCGGCAAACTTGACAAGACGGGTAACCAGCCGAACCAAACCGGCATTACCTCCCGTCAAATCATAATGCGTATTACCAACCGTCACCTTGCCAAAATCAGCATCGTCAGGGTCGGCTGTAACTTTGAGCCCAATCGCTTTAGCCGTGCCATAAAGAAGACTCATCGCAGCGGCTGTTCTGATTGCTTCATTCGCGCGGATGCGCCGGATTGCAGGGTCATCTCCTGACCACTTTGTATAGTTGACCGGGTTCAGCATATCGGTGAGCATCTGAAAGCGAGACACCTGCAAGCGCGCACTGTATAGTAGCCAGTTCGCGGATGAGGTCAAGGCCTGAGTCTTCTGCGACAGGCTCCCCCGGCCTGTAAAAATATTCACTCGCCTTGCCGCTTCCCTGAAAAACTCAGGGTTACTTTCAGGCGTATACCCTGCGCTTCGCCCATAGTCAGCATAGCGACTGAACATCGTGAGTCGCTGCGCATTCATACCGGCGTTGTAGCCCTGCTCTGAGAGCCGTACATGGGGCAATCGTTCAGCAAACGTAGATTGAAAGCCCTCCTCTGCCGCAACACGCGGGTCGGCCTCGCTCGCCATCTTTGCCAGATCAAGACCGGAACGAACAGCCAAGCCGTAGTCAGGATGCTGTTGCACTTCCTGATTGAAGCGATCAAATGAGGCATGTCGAAAGGATGTATAGCCGCGCCATGTTGCAGGAAGCATAACTTTAGCGCTTTCAACTGGCCGGATAACGGAATAAAAGAGTCCCTGACGGCCCACCGGGGCATCAATCGAACTCTGTAAGGCACGCGGTAAAGACTGAATTTCATCTACTACGTGCCGTGCCTTACTGCGACCTACGCGATTGAATTCCGCAATCATTTTTGCACGTTTCTGAATCTGCTCTCTTTGCGCCTCTGCGCGCTGAATCATTAAAGCCTGAGCTTCAGTGTCAAGGCCGAGCTTTTCCCATAGGCTCTTTGATTCAGCCGAAGCAGAAGCGAGACGCGCGGCTTCGCGCGAAGCGGTCACACTGTCCTGCAATCGCTGGAACGCGCGCCTGTAGATTTGCCCCTGATTCTTCTTTGTCACCAACTCAGGATATGCCGTCTTCAGATCGACATAGAATTGCGATGGATTGACAGGACGAACACGAGGAAGATTCTTACCCTGTTCCGGCAATAGCATTTCCGTCGCTACGCTCACGAGGTCATTTAAAGTTTCAGGAGATTTAGGGTCCGCGCTGCCCAATCTAGTCTTTGCCGCCGCCGCCTCGTCGCGTAGCGGAGTATCCCAGATACGTGCCTGCCGCTCTGCCGCGCGCTGCGATTTTACGTCTGCACGATATGCTTTTTTCTGCGCGTCCGCAGCTTCACGATACTGACGGCGGGCTATGTTCAGGCGTTCACGCTCTGCTTCCTTTTCAGCGTCAAGTTTTAACCCTTCCTGAATACGCCGGACGCTCGAAAGCTTCTCGGCTTCGAAGTGCTGTTGTTTTCTGTCTGCGCGCCGATCTGCCCGTGTTGCTCTCTGTGATCGACTCTCTGCTTCCCTTTGTTGAGTCAGCCCATCTGTTATCTCGCGCTGGATATCTCGCAATATAGTGCGCTGTCGATTCGGCTCGCTCGTCGCCATCTCTGCCAACCTTGCTTCTTGCCTTATCGCATAAGCTCGACGACGAACAGCAGGCAGATGCGGCTCAACTTCCGGCCCGAATTCCTTCACAAGCTCAGCGTTCAGATCAGCCACAGTCTTCGCCTTATTCAATCGGCTGGCAGCATACTGAGCCAGCAATTCGGCATCGCCTTCGAGCGGGGCTTCGTTAATCTTCACGGCTCCGCGCTCTCCGGGGCGAGACAAGCTGCCAAATTCGAGCTTGCCTAACTTTACGGCCAGTGCCGCTTTTGCTGTCAGCGCCGACTCTTCGAGGTTGGATTGATAGCTTGATTTAGCCTTCGGTTTCGCGGCCTGTTTGCTGGCGCGCGCCTTCGATTTTTCTAGCTGGCTCTCAAGTCTCTTTATGCGATCATTTGCTATCTGCAACTCTTCGCCTATCTGTGTTATACGCGCATCCTCTTCGCGTGAGAGTGAGCGCTTGCGCTTCTTCACCGACAAGCGATTCGCTTCATAAGCCGCGCGATCTGGGGCAAATTCTTCTATCGCTCGAATACCTGCGATTGCCTGACCGCGCTTCGTTGCCTCTTCCGCAAAATCACCAACGAACTTTAAACGCTTTGCCGCTATCGCATCGGCGGCGGTCGGGTCGGTTGTGCGCAAATCCGCTTCCTGCTTTCTTAGACCCTCCATCGCAGCATAGCCCGTGCTCGCCCATTCAATTCCGGCTTGACCATGCAAGACATGCTCGATTGCGCCGTCAACGCCCTTTTCTCCAACTATTTCCCGGCCCCGGTCTATACCATAACTGATAGTTTCAGGCTCATAGCTCCGACCGATGCCCGATTCAAGCTTTGCGGCTTCCATCGTTTGAGGCAATCGCCGCTGAGGGCCTGTGCCTGATGCCACATCCTGCTCAAGCATCTGACTTTCAGTTTCTCGCTGTCCCGCTTCTACCGCATCAAACGCGCTCGAATGCTGGCGGCTCCCGCCCTGCTCACGCCTGATTGCTTCGAGCAGTTCACTTGGCGTTTCAAAGTCCCACCCTTCACCCTGTAGAGCGGCGATCATCTCATCTGCGGGAAGTCCCTTTCTATTCAATGCGCCAGGTCTGCCACCCTCACGACCGGCAAGATACTTTGCAATATCTCTGCCCTCTTGTGTCCTTTGATCTATGCCGCCGAGCTTCACTATCGCCGTTGTCAACGAGTCATCGGCATTGATGCGCGGGCGGGCAGCTTCGGCTGTCGGTTTTATTGGGCCTTCATACCCTTTGAGCAGGCCGTCCACTCCCGTCTCGCTTGACTTAGGCATTGCTGCTTGCATCTCGTCGTAATACTTATCCGCGTTCAAATTCTGCCAGTCGGATTCATAAAGAGAACGCCCAGGCGCATATTTATCTAATAACTCTTTACGTACATCCTGTTGCGCTTTTCCTATATCCTTAACTTTAGCTACTACGTCGTCGGATGAAGGGCGTGGACGCTTTGAAAGCGCCTCGCTGTAATACTCACCCTTAGCAAGTCCAGCAAACTCCTCTTTTGTTAGTTTCGATATAGGCTTCGTTGCCGCTGTATGGTATCTATCTAGCCTTGAATGGTAGTCAGTCGTAGTCGGCCCCTGAGTCACCGCTTCTACAGGAGCAATTCCGCTTTCTAATTCACGTTCGAGAGCATCTGCCTGATCGGTCAGTCGTACGGTTGATATATCGGCTGCCTCCGGTTTTGTCACTGCCGATTCAATCTCTCGCGACTTGATGAACGCGGCTTCGCGATTGCCAGCGACACGCGGGTTTTGAATAACGTGCGAATTGCCCTCTGCATCAGTCACTCTCAGATAGCCCCGCGCAACCCCGCTTTGATCAACCGCGCGCTCGACCTCTCCGAATCGCTCGTGATGAAGTCTTGGCGCTTCCGGCTGCGCGACCACGCGATCAGCGGCGCTGAGCCCGACAAGCGAGCTTTCGGCATCCGGCCCGCCCTTCAGTTGAATTTCGTGCTGGTTGCCGTCGCGATCAGAGAAGGCAATCTTATCGAGCGTGATTTCTCTGCCTTCGAGCGAGGCATCACCGGAATACTTCTTGCCGAGTCCGGGCTTTGTGTAGGCGAGTGTTACATGTGGCTTGTAATCGGGATAGGTGTCCGTGTGAGGCAGAGCATCGGCGATCTTCTTATTCAGGCGGTGCAGGTCCGGGCTGTCCACGTCCACCTTTACGGCAACGGCATCGGCTTTGCCATCTTCTACACCTTCAAACACAGAAGTCTTGCCCAAGCGAGCTTTTATAGGCGGCTCGCTTTCGACGACGCGACGCACAGCTTCAGCATCATTGCCATGCAGCCCGTACTTGACGGTGATGTGTGGCTGGCTCTCGCGACCATCGGCGGCCAGATCAGCGTCAGGAATCTTACTGCCAAGTTGCTTGACAGCTTCAGCCGCATGATCAGGCAGATTGGTTTGCGTCGAACTGAACTTGTGCTTCGACTCCACGAGAGTGTTTATGGGTGAAGTCGCGGCCTTGTGTGCCGCCATATCAACCGGGCTTGCCGCTTCTCTCTCTGTGAGTGGCACTATCGCAGCCTCTGCCGTGGACAATTGCGGTAATTCCAGATCGTTGCGATTTACATAGCTCGTTATACCCTCTGCATTTTTTACCTTGATAAACTCTTTATCCGCATGGCCGACGACTTCGACCTCTTCTCTTGTCTGGTTGCCGACATTGTCTTCCGAGATTACGGTCGCTTTACTTGCGGGCGCACCCTTCGATTGCCGCTCTATCGCTTGTTCAGTCAAACGCGTGGGCCTGTCTGTTGACGAAGCAAGCGATTGAGCAATATCAACCGGCTCCGCGGCTCCGCTGATTTTCTCCAACTCCGCTTTTACTTCCGGGTGAGTCTCTGGATCATTAGCTATCTGATTCAATCTTTCTCTGGCTTCAGGCTTTGCTTTCCAACCTTTGCCGATCAGCGAGAACCCGATGGCCATTGCCAGTTCATGCGCTACCGCTTCAGGACTATCAGCAACGCCGCCGCCCGTACCGGCGCGCACCGTGGCGAGGCCCGCAGCCGTTCCTGCCGTGTTTGCGACAAAGCGCGTAAAAGGATTCCGAGCGCGTGCCGCTAGGGTTTCGGCCAACTCACCGCCACCTTTCAATCCCAGCACACCCACTGCGCCGGTCAGAACAGATTCTGCTAACGGCTTGCCTTCACCCTGAGAGGCCAACGTACTTCCGCTTCCAAACGCCAGTTCACCGCCTGTCACCTCTCCCAGGTTACCCACTCGCGCAACCGCGCCTCTGCCGCCTGCCGCACCGAGAAGCAAATACGGCGCAGTCTGCCCGATGCCATGCCCGATCTGGCTTGCCGTATCCCGTCCTCTTAACTCTTGCGCCTCCTGTGCCTCTTCCGCGCGGCCCTTGTAATAGTCTTCCATCTGACCACCAATACCTCTATTAGGACCGATGGTAGATGGCACTTGCGCCGCAAGCCTGTCCTGTTCAGCTTGCGATGTGGTGAGATTCTTGACTCCCGATTTTATTCTAGAAGGGATATTCGATACATCTTCAATCAGCCGACCGGCACCTGCGCCCATGTAGTCGAGCGTCTCTCTTGCGCCTCGGCTCGCGCCTTCCGCAAGCCTCCTAACAACGCCCCGCTGATCGTTTCGCCTGAATTCCTCCTGTCGTCGCCTCTGCTCTTTCTCTGCGTTCAACTTATCTACATAAGCACCCGTACCGGCACTGGGATGAGCGGATTCGTGTTGTCCTAATGGCCGCATGCCGTCTTGTCTCGGCTTCACGTAGGGCCATTCTTTACCCTCACTATCTCTCTTTGACCCAAACTCCCACCCGCGCTCTTGTAATTGCAACCCTATACGATTCGCTTCCGCTATGTTCCCACTCGCTTTTAGCTGCTCGAACTCATTAGCCAATCTTTGTGCCGTTTCATCTGGGGGCTGCTGAATTCTTTTCACGCGGGGCGTTGAAAGAGGTGCAACCGTCTGCGGCTTCGCCGTCCACTTATTGCTAATCCTTTCCGTCAAAGGCATTGCCGCTGCCGCAGGTATAAGACCGGATCGAGTTGAAGCCGCATTTGATGGAATACCAGCGCCTTCACTCGTCGATAGATCGAGATGCCCATCCCTTACCCGCTCCGAGAGCGGCCTGCCACCTGACACAGCGGGCGCACTCCAATCGGTCTGCACGCCTGATGGCGACGTAGCTTGATAATTCTCCACCATTTGCCCATGCATGTGCGGCCCGGTGAAGCCGTGCTGTTTCCAAGTGTCAGTATAGTCGTCGAACTTGATACCTTCTTCATCGCCAAGCCGTTGAACGAACTTTCGATGCTCAGGCGTAAGATCAGACGTGCGAATGTCAGAAGTAAAATTCTCCCGATTCCCTTTCCGATGCATTGGCGTATCAAGACCGCTCACTGTAATCGGCCTGCCGTACTGCTTTGCGAATCGCTCATTAACGCGATTTAGGCGGTCGGTGTACTCGACGTTATCTGCCTGATCGAGCAAGCGGGTAGGCTTCGCAGCTTTCACGCCGGGCTTGATTCGCGGGCCTTGCGACGATTCCAACTCGTCAGCTTGTTCGGTTAGGCTTCGCTCTTGTGGATCCATACTAATTGAATACCAGCTTGACGCCGGGATTCTCCTCTTGTAGTTGTCGCTTAATTTTCTCTTCGGATTTGCCGTTCGCTTCAGCGAGCTTCTTTATCGTAGTGGCGCTGTACGACTTCGCTTTCGCCGCTCCACCTTGACCGCTACCTGCTGCTAAGCGATTCACATGGCCCTGAAAATTCGGATGTTTCTCGACGGCGATCTTTCGCCCCTCAGCCTTTTTATCCGCCCGCGCTTCAGCCATTGTGATAGCGGCGGCTTCATTACCAGGATTCATTATGCGCGCTGTTGGTAGTGCGCTCTCGTATTCCCGCTTCCACTTTGGATTGTCCACATTGCCATCAGCATCAGCGCCGAGTTCCTGCGCGGCCTGCACTTTTGCCTGTGCGGCGGTCATCTTGCCGCCGCCTTGCTCCGTTTGCAAATTATGCCGCTGCTGCTCGCCGAGTCGGCCCCTGTTCGTTGCGGCGTTCTCGCGCTGTATACCCAGACCTTCTTTTCGCTGGACGAATTCGCCGCGAGGGGCTGCCGCCTTGCCCGTTTGCGGGTCAATCACACTCGTGGCTGTGTTTGTTCGCTTATTGATAGTTCTAGGCCGACCCTCATCATCCCAATCAATAGCGATCTGACCATTTACGAAGGGTTCTTGCAGCTCTCCGGGCAGTTCTGAGATCTGCGCAAGCTCCGCCCTTTGCCGGGGTGTAAGCATGCCCGCTTTATCCATCGCAATCAGGTCTTTTCGTCGCCGACCCTGAGCAGTCATATCTTGCTGGTGAATTCGCGCCTGGCGGTCAAGGTCATGGTTCTCATCAAGCTCGCGTTCTTTGAGCATGTTGAATTGCAGTTGCGCTTGCCTGTTCGCATCCATCGACCGTATCTGCTCACGCTGCCGGTCGTTGTCCTGAAGAACGTTCGTCATGCCGAGTTCGGTTTGCGATTGGCGCAGCAGGCGATTCTGCTCAGAGAGTCCGCGCGGCTGCACGTCGAGGCGATAGTCAGTGCGCGCTTCGGCGCGCGGATCTGCGATGCCCTCAACGAGTTTTCCGGCAGCAACGAATGGATTCAAACCTGACCTCAACAGATTCTTACCAGCCGAGCGCAGCCCTGACATGATTCTGCCGCCGATGCCCTTGTGCTCGTTCAGATCGAGATATTCATTCTCAGTCGGCAGATTTCTGACGGACCTGTCATAGAGTGCGTGCGATGGCGCGGCCTGGTCGAGTCGCTCATGCAGCGCGCGGTAATCATCCTCAGGGGCGACGGACGTCACCGGCTCGTCGAGTGGCCGGGCCTGATTCTCTTCGCGAGCGCGCTCTTTCAGCGGAGCGATCACTTGCTGGTCGAACACGGCACGCGGCGTCAACTCACCCGCCGGAGCCGCCCGCGTTGAAGAGTCGAACGCAGTGCGCGGCGTGATGACCGTAGCGGGCGCGGCGCTGAGAAGCGGTTCCGAAAGAGGTTGAGCTGTAGATTGCGAATCTACCTCTGGCCGCAGTTTCCTTTCGTCGAGTGATCGAAGCAGGATGGCAGATAAAGCAGAACCCATCTGAACGCCTCCGGAGTAGGAATTAAAATCGCGAAGAGTGTAAAGGCTGGGTCAATAAGAAGGGTGCAAAGTGTCCATGTGTTCATTGATTGCCATTCGATTTCAAGTTAGCTTTTGAAATCGAGGGGAAACGTGATCGCCCGGCGCGGGCGATCACTCAAATACAGCAATTCTTTTGCTAAATTGAAAATAAGTGAGAGTGAATTCGCAATTCAAGGAAGGAATGGACACTTGATGGACAAGGCAGGGGTGCCGTATGTAAGTCACACGGCACCTTAAACCCTAGAAGACACGTCGGATAGTCAAGATTATCACACAGGGGTGCCGCAATTCGCACAGAATTTCGAGCCTGGCTGTAGTGGAGCCTGGCAGTTCTTGCACGGCTGCGGCACGAGCGATTGCCCGCAGTTATTACAAAATTTCGATCCGGCCTGCACCTGGCCGTGACAGCCCGGACATTCTTCGGTCGCCGCTTGCGGCGCTTGTAGTTGCGCTCCGCAATTTGAGCAGAACTTTGTGCCAACAGCGTTCTGGGTTCCGCACTTCGCGCACGGGACGGTCTGCGATTGTCCGGCCCCCGCGCCGCCTTGTTGCTGCGCGCCTTGCCCCGACAACGCGCCAGCCATCATCTGACCGTAACCAAGCCCCATGCCCAGTCCCATTCCCTGCCCCGCAGCGCCGCCCGGCTGTTTGGCTGCGTCCTGCATGGATTGCGCGGCCTTGAACTGCATATAGGCGTTCATGTCGCCAATCGCGCCCATGCTTGAACGCTCGTCGATCATCTTCTGAACTTCTTCGGGAGGAGTGATGGCGGAAATTATCAGGTCAACAAGCTCAAGCCCCTGCTTGGAAAAATCTTCGGCCACACGCCCCTTCACGCCTGCCGCCAGTTCGTCGTAATAAGCCGGAAGATCGAAGACCGTCTTCAGATTTTCGCCGAGCAGATCGTTGAGGCGCGCAACAACGATGTCGCGCAAAAACGAGCCTATCGCTTCGGTCGAAACTATTCCGCGAGTGCCGACTACAGAGCCTACGAACAATTGCGGGTCCACAACGCGCAGCGAGTATTTGCCGAACGCGCGCAACCTGACCATGCGAAGTTCCGTGTCGCGAAACGGAATAGGCTCTTTCGTGCCCCATTTCAGATCTTGAAATGTGTGTCGAGCGACAAACATCACGCTTGCCTGAAACGGCGACTTGCCGCCGAACGGGATCGAAAGCAGCTTCGTGAGCAGCGGAACGTTCATCGTCGTCAGCGTGTGACGACCGGGACCGAAGGTATCCAGCGCTTTGCCGTCGCGGAAGAAGACTGCCGCCTGATTTTCCTGGACTATCAACTGCGCGCCCAGCTTTATATCGGACGAGCCGATTTCGGGTATGCGATGGACTATCTCTTCGCCTGATGAATCGAAATACTCTAAAACTTCAATTGCCATGTCAACGGACTCCTTCGTTGCGCAAATTATCTACTGACGCTTATGCCCCCGTTTACGGTTGTAACGGTCAGGGAGGGGCCGCCTTTACCTATTGGTCCACTGGCTCGCTGGCCGAAGGGACGCGATTTTTGAACGGGGATGTTAAGTTCGTCATCAATGTCTATCGAGCCATGCACAGTGCTGGCTTCGAGCGTTGCATTAAAATCAGGATTCAGGCTCAACTCAATCTGGCCGTTAGTAGCCTCGATCTTCATAGGGCGATCTTTTGGCATGCTGTTCAAATCGGCTTCAATCGCGCCGTTGAGAGTCTTAATGTGCTCGATGCCGGAAACATTGTCGAGCGTTATCGCGCCGTTCGTAGCTTCGATGATTATGTTGCCCGCTATATCAGATACATTGATAGCGCCGTTGATCGAGGTGAATTTGACCGCGCCCAGACTGCGCGGCAGGCGGATTTCAAAACTGATTTGAACATTGCGCGATTGCGAAGCATCAAGCGACAGATTGTCTTTGTCACTATTGGTTGTTACGGTCGCGCCCTGAATATCCGCTTCGGATTTGCCGCGCTTGATTATTTTCACTTCGGCCTGCGGCTGGTCCCACGCTTCGATGTTGATGGTGCCGTTGAGCGTCGTTACCGTAACCGCCGCGCCCTTATTCAAAGCGTAGGTCTGCCTGTCTGTAGATGTTATCTGTCTGGCGGTATCCGGTACAGGATATCTTAACTGAGTCCCGATGTTGCGAATGATTGAACGGACTGCCAGAAACCCGCCTCCGAGCAGGAGGGCCAGTATCAGCACCAGAATTGGAACCCACGAGCGCGAACGCGGCGGCGTGTAGGGCGGCATCGGCTGCATGGGAAGTGGAGGAACTGTGGGCTGATAATAGCTCGGCGGCGCGTAGACAGGATTCGTTCCCTGCTTCGGCGTGGGCGCAGTATTAGCCGCACCGCGCGCGCCCCACATATCGGAGCCGCGCGCGTCAGGACCACGCGCATCAGAGCCGCGTACATCGGGCGGAGGCGTCATCCTCTGCGTAGGCGCTTCCTCGCGCAGCGAAGAATCAATGGTTTGCCCGCACGAGCGACAGAATCGCTGTCCGTAGAAAAGCTCTGAGCCACAATTTCTGCAAGTATCTGCCATATTCAACTACAAACGATGAATGATGAATAATGTTCGTCCATCATGATTCATCCCTGATCATTGAAATAACGGTTGGCCGGGAGGCTGCTCCTGACCGAAATTATTTATAGCTTTGTAGCGGTCATCGAACGCGTGATCGGCTTCGTCTATCGTGGCAGTGACTTCTGCGGCGGCAGTCTTCAAACCGGCGGCAGTCGCAGATTGCGATTTCAACTCGCCCACCTTCGCTTCGATTTTATCGACATGCTCGACTAATGCGAGGTCGAATCTATAGATCGAATCCAGTTGTGCCTGCTCGATTTTCACCACATCGAAGAATCCCGAATAGCCGTAACTGGCAAATCGTACGCGGTTCTCCAGATGATCGAGTTTCTTTATGGCGGAATCAACGGGGCCGACTTCAAACAAGCGTCCGCCCGAACTCAGTTCTTTCATCGTTTCGGTGAGCGGGGTTTTAAGACGGCGCAAACGGTCTGCAAGCTGCTCGCGGTGCAGCTTATCTATATCGCGGCGGCTTTCGCGATCAACATAGCCGCTGTAGCCCGGTATCTTGCTGGTCAATCGCTCAAGCCAGTTGCGCTTATCGTCCGTATCAGAACTCATTTCTTGATTCCTCCCTTGTTTCCGATTGTCGCCTTAGACGAAGCGAAATCTGCCCGGCTGACAACAGGTTCGCATATATATCAAAGAGAATCCATCATCAACGCCCGGATCTAAGCAGGCGCGCTTTCGCTGATCTGGCCGCTTGATAGTTGCGCCAGATACTCGTCATAAGCCGTGCGATCTGCGGCTGACATATCTCTAATGTAAAGACCGACAACCCAGAATAGTCCATCGGCTTCGGGCCTGTACCAGGCAGCAAATCCCGTGATCGTGATGGTCGCGTTCGGCAGATCGACTTCGACTTCCAGCTTGTTCTTGAATGCAATCGTATGGTCGCGGATTATGTGAAGCTTGCCGGTCGCGACCGTGCCCGTTTGCAACCGCATTCCCTGCTTGCCCAGATCCAGCACCTGCCCTTCGATGACGCGCGAGCGGTGTCCCTCGTCGCCCTGATCTATGATAGTCATTCGCATCTGTAGCGGTTCGGGCGGCGGCGGTATCTTCCTTGTGCCTTTGCCTTCTTCGAGGTCGGTTTCGTTTTGAACTGACCGTATGAGTTTCGCTCCGTCAACGGGGCAAAAACTATTTTCGTCCGGATACAAGCGCCGACAGCTTGAACATTCTTTCATAGGCTCTCTCCTGCAAGGCCGTTTGATTATACAGGGGGTCGGGGGCCAGGGGCTAGGGGCCGGGATAGGAAACAAGTGAAAAACCTAATTCTATGCATACTGACTTTGCCGGTCGGTATCAAGATTCTCCGGCCCCTATAGCGGAATATTGCCGTGCTTTTTCGGAGGGTTCTGGTCACGTTTCGTTTCAAGCAGTTCAAGCGCGCGAATCAGCTTGGGGCGGGTCAGGCGCGGCTCTATCACTTCGTCGATGAAGCCGCGTTCGGCTGCGACATAAGGCGAGGCGAATTTTTCGCGAAACTCGTCCGCACGCCGCTTCGCTTCCGCCTGCGGGTCCGGCGCAGCGGCAATCTCTCTGCGATAGAGGATGCCTACAGCGCCCTCGGCCCCCATCACTGCGATCTCTGCCATCGGATAAGCGAAGTTCACATCCGCGCGTATGTGCTTCGAGGCCATGACGCAGTAAGCGCCGCCATATGCTTTTCGCGTAATCACTGTAATTTTAGGCACAGTCGCTTCGGCATAGGCGAATAACAATTTCGCGCCGTGACGAATGATGCCGCCGTGCTCCTGCTCGACTCCGGGCAGAAATCCCGGCACGTCTTCAAACGTGATGAGCGGGATGTTGAAGCAGTCGCAGAACCGGACGAAGCGCGCGGCCTTGATCGAAGCGTCGATGTCAAGCACGCCCGCAAGGTGCGCAGGTTGATTGGCGACGATGCCGACGGAGCGCCCGCCAAGGCGCGCAAAGCCTACGACGATGTTTTTGGCATAGTGCTCGTGAACCTCGAACATATAGCCGTCGTCAACCACCGCATGTATGATGTCGCGTATGTCATAAGGAACGTTCGGCGATTCAGGCACTATGTCGTTGAGCCGGTCGTCCATTCGATCATCAGGGTCTGTGGTCGCAAGTCGCGGCGGGTCTTCAAGGTTGTTGGACGGGATAAAGGAGAGCAACTCTCTTATGAGTTGCAGACAATCTTCGTCGTTTTCCGCCGCGAAGTGCGCCACTCCCGACACTGAATTGTGAGTCATCGCGCCGCCGAGTTCTTCTTTGCTCACCTCTTCATGAGTCACGGTCTTTATCACGTCCGGCCCCGTGATGAACATATACGAAGTCGTCTTGACCATTATATTGAAATCCGTGATGGCGGGCGAATAGACAGCGCCGCCCGCGCACGGCCCCATGATGGCCGAGATTTGAGGCACTACGCCTGAGGCAAGCGTGTTGCGCAAAAATATATCTGCGTAGCCGCCAAGCGAAACGACGCCTTCCTGAATGCGCGCGCCGCCCGAATCGTTCAGCCCGATGACAGGCGCGCCCATCTTCATCGCCATATCCATGACCTTGCAGATCTTTTCGGCGTTCGTCTCCGATAGCGAGCCGCCAAAGACCGTGAAATCCTGCGCGAAGACGAAAACGCGCCGCCCGTCAACCAGCCCGTGGCCCGCGATTACACCATCGCCCGGATACTGTTGATCCTGCATCTGGAAATCCTGCGAGCGATGTTTCTTGAACCGGTCGAACTCTTCAAACGTGCCGTCGTCGAGCAGAAACTCTATGCGCTCGCGCGCGATCATTTTTCCCGACTCGTGCTGTCGCGCTATGCGCTCGGGGCCGCCGCCAGCCAGTGCTGCGGCGTTTTTTTCAGCAAGCTTTTTCAACCCGTCGCTCATATCTTTCGCTTCTATCTTACCTTCAGACGTTGCCATTGACCCTCTCTGCCACAACTCGCTATTAACCTCAGACGTGACAGTCTATCAAAGCAGAGCAGATGAGAACAGTACCATTGATTATTTCATCCATTGTGCGATTTGCGGACGCAATTTCTTGACAGACTTTGAGATGCTTCTTATAATGACAGCCTTTCAGGCGGTCTCTCAGTTTTTCAAACAGAAGAGTCTAAACGGAGGCTAATGTGATTAAGCTAGATATAGTCAATCAGGTCGCCGACAAAACCGGCGTTCCGAAGATCAAAGCCGAGGTCGCAGTCGAGGCATTGTTCGACGCTATGAAAACAGCGCTCCAACGCGGCGAGCGCATTGAACTGCGAGGGTTCGGCGTGTTCGTAGTCAAGCCTCGCAAACGCGGCGTGGGCCGCAATCCCCGCACGGGAGAAGTAACAGATATTCCGCCTGGAAAAACAATCCGCTTCAAGCCAGGCAAAGAGCTTCAGGCATAAACGTAGTGACTGGCGACTGCTGACATGTAGAAAAGCAGGAGCATTACCATAAGCGTTTTACCTGTCAGCAGTCACCTATCACTTGTCACTGTTTCTTCAGCAGTTGTATTCTTGATTTGTGGAAAGTTCAGACCGTCCTTATCGATTCACCGAAATTGAGCCTGCGCGAAAAACATTCGATGCAGAACCTGTCTACTTAAACACTGCGCGCGAAAGCGAGTTATCACCTTCGCGCGTAATGCTTCATATTTTTCTGTTCATCCTGACGGTTATGACGACGACGATCATCGGCTCGTCGTTTGCCGTCAAGATGGCGGAAGAAACGACAATCACGGGAATGCTTTTTTCGCCCGTCACGGCATTAATAAATGAACTGGCGACGAAAAATTATACTCCGTTGTTGCAGGGGATGATCTTCAGTTTCACATTGCTTCTTATATTGGGCGCGCACGAATTCGGCCACTACTTCGCCTGCCGCTACTATGGCATTCGAGCGACGTTGCCTTTTTTCATCCCTGCGCCTCCGATAGCGATAACTCTATTTGGCACATTCGGCGCGGTAATCAAAATCAAAGAGCCTATCAGAACGCGCCGCGCGCTGTTTGATATAGGCATAGCCGGGCCGCTCGCAGGATTCGCGCTGGCGCTCCCCGCATCAATTATCGGCATTGCGATGGCCGTCCCGGCGACTGAAACAGGGGCGGGTGAAATAAAAGACCCGTTGCTTTTCCAGATAATCGCGCACTTTACGGGTGCGCCGCCGGTCTGGGATTGGAACCCTGTCTACTGGGCCGCGTGGGGAACGCTGCTGGTCACTGCGTTGAACCTCTTTCCCGTAGGCCAGCTCGATGGCGGCCATGTGCTCTATGCGGTGCTGGGCGAGCGCGCTCACAAATGGGTTTCGCGAATAGTCTGCGCTTTGACGGCCTCGCTTTCCGTCACGGCATTCTGGCTGGGCAAGCCGCCCGTTTATTTGCTGTGGACGCTGGTGCTGCTCTTTCTGTTGAGGGTTGGCCATCCGCCAGTGATGACGCAAGAGCCGCTCGGAAAAGTCAGAATCCTTCTGGCCGTAATCGCCTTGCTGGTATTCATACTTTGCTTCCTGCCTTTCCCTATTACTTAATCTGCAACGCCAGCCCGTGATATGATCGCGCGCGCAGGCGCAGAGACGGATTTTTGAAATTGACAGGAGCCGCTCGATGAATACAGGCATCGCTTTCGCACTCGTCGTTGGTTTCCTCAGAGGGCTTCAGCACGCGCTCGACCCGGATCATGTCGTTGCGGTTTCAACTATCGTAAGCGAGCACAAGAGTCTTTTGCGCTCCTCGCTTATCGGCACGTTCTGGGGACTGGGCCACACGGCGTCGCTTGTGGTCGTAAGCCTCATAATCATTCTGCTCAGGCCGACAATACCAGATCACGTGATGTTGTGGATGGAGATGCCTGTCGCGGTGATGCTGATCGTACTTGGCCTGAACACGACCTGGCGGGCGACCAGAGAGCGCGGCTGGCGAATCCACACGCATGCTCATAGCCACGACGACAAGTCGCAGCACAAACATATTCATGTGCACAGCGGCGACGAGCACGATCACCGTCATCGCCTGTTTCGTATAGGTCGCAAGCCCTTCTTAGTCGGCGTGGTCCACGGGCTTGCCGGGAGCGCAGTCGTCACGCTGGCCGCGCTCGCGACGATTCCTTCGGTCACGCTCGGCCTTGTGTGGCTGGCGCTTTTCGGCATCGGAACCATCGGCGGGATGTTGCTGATGAGCGCGGCCATAAGCCTGCCTTTTATCATCACTGCCCGGCGCTTTACGGCAATCAACGGCGCAATCAGACTGCTCGCCGGAGTCTTCAGCATCTTCTTCGGAGTGATGATCGCGTGGGAAATTCTGAGCGAAGTAAGCAACGGGTAATCACATGACTCTCTTTATCGCAGGTAATAGCTGATCGGCTGTTACTCGTAACACTACCAGATTTCAGGAGCGATATGTCGGAATCCAAAACGTTCACAATGCCGCCGCTCGCTTATCTTAACGCAGAGTTTTTGAAAAGCTCTGAAGGAAGAGTCCTGCGGATTCTCTCCGAATATCTGGAACCCGATGCGCGGCTGCGTCGCTATCGCGTGCGCGACACGATAGTCTTTTTCGGCTCGGCCCGCTCGGTCTCGCCCGAAGCGGCGGCGGCAATAATGGAGTCGGTCAAAAACCAGATCGCGCAGGCCGCCAGCCTTACGCCTGAGCTTGAAGCCGCGCAATTGCGGGCCGAATACGCAGTGAAGCTTGCGCGCTACTACGATGATGCTGTGGAGCTTTCGCGCCGCGTGACCGAGTGGTCTAAGGGTCTGACGGGCCACCATCATTTCATTGTCTGTTCGGGCGGATCAGGCGGGATGATGGAAGCTGCCAATCGCGGAGCCTCAATGGCTGGCGGCAAAACCATAGGTCTGAATATTCAACTGCCGCACGAACAGCAGGTCAATCAGTATGTTTCGCGCCACCTGATATTCAACTTCCATTATTTTTTCATGCGCAAGTTCTGGTTCGTCTATCCTGCGAAAGCGCTAGTCGTGTTTCCGGGCGGGTTCGGAACCATGGACGAGTTGTTTGAAGTGCTGACATTGATTCAAACGAAGATGCCGCGCAAGTCGATGCCCGTGGTGCTGTTCGGCAAAGGGTTCTGGGATGAAGTGATCAATTTCGATTCGCTCGTGCGCTGGGGCGTGGTAAATCCTCAGGACCTGGAAATTTTCTACAAAACCGATTCGGTCGATGACGCATTTGAATACATTACGACCAGGCTTGAAAAACTATACCTGACGCCCGAAGGGTTGGATCAGGTGAAACTGACTTAACAGTGAAACTGACTCAACGTCGTCGCTGCGTTATTCTTTATCGACTACTTCAATCACACGCTCGACCTGCGCCAGATAAGCCGTGAAGGTTTCTTCCGCTTCCGACTCAAGCCACGTGTCTTCGTCAGTCGAGTAATCGAAGATGCGCGCAAAGACTTTTTTATCCAGCCTCAATACATCGGCCAGTCTCATCACGCATTCGCGCTTCTCAAACGACGCCTCGCTTCCGAGCATTGCAAGCACGTGGCGAAACAAAACGGCAAAGCTGTCAAGCGAGTTCGACATCAACTCTGCCAGCCGGTTCGGGTTATGCGTAACCGTCATGTAAAGACGGCGCAGGCGTATGAGCTTGCCGCGCAATTCGTATTCGAGTTGATGGCGCAGGTTATGCGTGCCGATGTCGAGCGTCTCAAAAGGGTCTTTGCCGTAAAGCACATGGCGCACCTCGCTCATGTCTATGAACTCGATTGGAAATACATCCGCGGCATCTGCCATCTCCTCGCTTGTGAAATAGACGGGAAGCGGATTGCCTTCCATTCGCCATTCTTCGGCAACAGGGTTCGCAGCTTTCAGATCGGTCGGCGTGATATGGTCAAGCACGACGAGAACTCTTTTCGGCGCTTCGTCATCAACCAGCCCGCCGACAACGGACGAGCCATAGAGCACCACCGATTTAAGATTCTCTCCGTGCGTTTCTGTGAGCGCGCCTACAAAGTTTTTCAGTTCGTCTGCCAATTCGAGTAGCCTCCATTTTCAGAAACGATGAATGAGGAACTATGAACTGCTTTTCTCCTGACTCATCATTCATCATTCATTGTTCATAATTTCTTCATTACCAGCTGTCGCTCGCGCCGCCGCCGCCGAAATCGCCGCCGCCGCCGAAGCCGCCAAAGCCGCCGCCGTCGCTGCCGCTGCTGCCGCCCCAGCCCGAATCGCTGCTGCCGCCGCCCCAGCCGCCGCCGCGCCCGCTGCCGAAAATTATTGGCAGAAGCATCCACTCAAGACCTGAGCCGCCGCGACGACCTCGGCCACCCGGCCCGCCCCGCCCGCCCTTGTTGCCCAGCGCGTGAACGATTGCCAGAAAGATAAACACGATCACGATTATCGCAAACGGCGAGATGCCGCGTCCTTTGGCGCGCTGGCGCGGCGCGGGCGCGCGATAGGCCTGACTTGAATCGATGCCGTCCATCGAGACGCCGAGCTTTTCAGCAAGCGTGGCCGTTATGGTCTGCGCGCCCAGACTCAACGCCTGATCGAATTGCCCGCGCTGAAGATCATTTCGCATCTTGCGAATGATCTCTCCGGCAAGGCCGTCCGGCAGATCGCTGTCGAGATGGCGACTGACTTCGAGTCTCGTGCCCCCGTTATAAAGCCCGTTGCTGCCGGGCGGCTTGATTGCCACCACCAGCACCGCCGCGCGCTTGGTGGAATCCCGCCCGATGCCCCATTGCCTGCCGAGATACAGCGCGTAGTCTTCAATCGGGTAATCCTGCATATCGTCGAAGTTGACCGTGACGACGGCTATCTCGATACCCGTGCGCGCGCTGAAATTCGAGAGCAGGTTTTCAAGTTTCTGTTTTGTGTCAGGGCTGAGCTTCGAGGCAAAATCGTTGACGAAGCCCTGTGGGGGCGGAATAGTTGGCTCTGCAAACGAGGCTGTCGCAAGTAAAAACAGTATGGCCAGTGCTGTCAGCGATCTTTTCATTATAAATTTCATATTTACTAAAACCCTGCCGCAATCAGGTCCATTGCGGCTTGACGATGATCCGCAACTGCGCCTGACGCAGGTTCGATCAACTTTAATCATAACCGACATAGCGCAAAGAAAGCACGCTTGCGTTTGATTTCGCGCTCGACAACTACTATCTTGAAGAGCCATAGCCGATGGCTGAATGGCAAGTGCGGTTCCGGTCTGAGCATTACAAAAGCAGCCAGGCAACAAGCTCTGAAAATAGAAAGGAGAGATTGCAGTATGAAATGCCCAGTTTGCAGCGCCGATCTTCCCGCGACAGCAAAATTCTGCGGGAGTTGCGGCACCACGATTTCGTCTCCACCACCGCAGGACTTTTCCGCTCCGCCTCCAAGCATGTCGGGGCCGCCCTATGGTAACCCAAGCGGCCCCTCTTATGGAGGCTTCCCCCCGCCAAATTACGGAGTAAATCAATCGTCAGGAGGAGACAAAAAATACAAAGCCCTTCGTACAATCGCAAACCTGTATAAAATCCTGGCGTTCGTTCTGGGAGGATTAATGGTTATCGGGGCTTTGATCGTCATGGCCAGCGGAGCTGTAGGCACAAGCTCACTTGGCGGGCCATCCATGATGGCGGGCGGATTTATCGGCGGGCTTATCATGATCATATATGCGGGGCTTGTCTTCGTCGGTTTTTATGGGCTGGGAGAGTTCATATACCTGTTTTTGGATATCGAAGAGAATACGCGCAAGACGAATGATTTGCTCTCCAAGAAGTAGCTATCGAATACGGATGACGCCGTAAGCTGGACAGGAGTACCGGTTTCAGACAGGATCATTTCACGGACAGCGCAATCTGCCTGAAGCCGGTACTTTGTCACATCGCCTGCGGATATTTCGCGTTCAGTGGCCCAGATTCAAGGCTTCAAGCGCCAATTCCGTGATGTAAAGCAGAGCTACGCCTGCAAACACCATCAGCGATGTCTTCATGCCCCCTTCGCGCGTATTGACTGCGGGGATCAAATCAGACGCGGCGACATACAGCGTCACTCCCGCAGACAGCGGCAAAACATGGGCTGAAAGCGGGCGCGAATAGATCGCAAGATCCTTGAAGGCGATTACCAACGCAACGCCTACGAGCGTGGCAAGCCCGACCAGCAATGCCGAAAGCACGGCGCTGCGATGGCTGCGACCCGCCGCCAGCATCATCGACGCGACTGTGAAACCCTCTGGCACCTTGTGAAGCAAAATAGCTATGAATATCAATACCCCAAGCTGAGGGCTGACAAGCGAGGCTACGGCTATCGATACCCCGTCAAAGAAGGTGTGGACCATCAATGCGCTCAACCCCGCAACCGCCGCGTGCTGCGCCAGCATAGCCTCTTCGTGAGTCTCTTCGCCGAAATGGAAATGAGGCGCAACCGTGTGCTCGACAAACTGTATGAGCAGGTACCCTGCAAGCACCCACAACATCGGATACAGCCGCTTTTCTTCCGGCCATAGCTCTATGCTCTCCGGTATCATTTTTATGAATACGGCGGCCAGCATAAACCCCGCGCCGAGGGCTATCAGGTAGCGTAAGGCGATCTGTCCCAACCGGCGCGTCGATACCAGAAGACCGCCCAGAAAGTTCGCCGCCGCAGCCGAAAGCCCGTAGACGATTATAATTAACGCGGCCTTATCCATTAGCGAGATTCCGTGACACCAAAGTTTCGCACTATAACACACTTGCCTCGCAGGCGAAATTCAATAGTGTTTCGCCCGCCCTGAAGCCCTGTGTACGGCTTCCATATAGCCGCAAACTCTTACGGACGCAGAATTTCCCGCTTGACAGCCATACCTATCTGACGTACCATACGGCCACGGTGGTCCAAAGTGGACCAAAATGGAGATGTATTTGAAAGCAAGAATAAGCTAGGAAAGGCTGAGATTAAACTTTAACTCTTTCACATTAGCTCGTCATATGCTGAGAGGCAATTATACAGTAAGAATGGACGAAAAGGGACGAATAAAGCTTCCTGCCGCCTATCGTCGCTATATAGATGAGAATTACGGGGCGGAATTTTACGTGACGAGCCTGACCGGCGAATGCGCCCGACTCTACCCTATGCGGGAGTGGCTGGTGATAGAAGAAAAGCTTCAATCGAGAGGGACCATGGACGCAGCCGTGAGGAAATTCCTCGACCGGACAAACTACTTCGGGCAACTGGCCGACATGGACGCACAGGGGCGGATACTGGTTCACCCGCTGTTGCGCTCAAAGGCGGAACTGGTCGGTGACGTGGCCGTGCTCGGATACTTGCAGTACCTCGAAGTATGGGAGCTGGATAAATTCACTGCCCGAATGGATGCCGAGCCGTACACGGCAGACGATGCGGCGAGCCTTGCGCAGCTTGGAGTCTAGCGCTGCCGGGGTCTTGTGGGAATATAGATTCGGATAATCAGGCGCAGATGGCAAAAAGATGGAAGGCACAACAGAAGGTCAGGCCCACGAGCCGGTTTTGCTCAATGAAGTCATTGAATGGCTCAGGCCGGATTCTGGCGGCACCTTCGTTGATTGCACACTGGGGATGGGCGGCCATTCGGAGGCCATATTAAAGGTTTCACCCGATACCAGGGTCATAGGCATAGACCGCGACCCGGACGCGCTGGCGCTGGCCGTAGAGCGACTGAGCATCTTTGAAAATCGATTTCAGGCAGTGCACGCCAATTTTGAGAATGTGGCAGACGTGCTCCGAGAGCGGGGCGCGGATAAAGTTCGGGGCGTGCTGGCAGACCTCGGAGTATCATCGCTGCAATTAGACCGTGGCGAGCGAGGTTTCAGCTTTGCACAGGAGGCCCCGCTCGATATGCGAATGGACCAGACGGGCGGCGAGACCGCAGCCGATCTGGTCAACCACCTCCAGGAGCGTGAACTGGCCGATCTGATCTTTGAATACGGAGAAGAGCGAGGCGCGCGCCGTGTTGCGCGCGCGATAGTCCGCCAGCGAGCAAGCGAGCAGATAACGACCACCAAACAGCTTGCAGATACGGTCGTTCGCGCGCTCAGGGTTCCGGGCCGCTGGCGAATACACCCTGCGACGCGCACGTTTCAAGCGTTGCGCATCGCTGTCAATCAGGAGCTCAGCGTTCTTGAAACCTTTATCCCCGAAGCCATCCCTCACCTGGATTCGGGTGCGCGACTGTTAATAATCTCGTTTCACTCGCTGGAAGACCGCATCGTCAAGCGCGGCTTTCTGCGGGAATCAGGCCGTTGCATTTGCCCTGATGAGATAAGAGCGAGCAGGCCGTCTAATTACTGGCATGCAGGTGCGAGTAGTGACATGAAAGACAAGTCTGATGAATCGGACGAGATTGTTTGCTCTGTTTGCGGCGCGCAGAATCGCGTGAAAGTAATTACACGCAAGCCTGTGCGCCCGAGCCAGGCCGAAATCGAACGCAATCCCCGCTCTCGCAGCGCGATGCTGAGAGTTTGCGAGAGACTCTAGCGGGCGATGACGACAAGCGAATACTTTTCCAGCCCCAAAGCAATCGGGTATGCAGGCAGTTTCTTGAGTGTGATCGAGCTTCATTTTCGGTCAGGACGACTGAGTGAAGATTTGAGAACGAGCAGGGAGCTTAAAGCCCGAATCAACTTTTGAGGCGATGTTTATGACTAATCGGTTTTACCTTGATAAGCAGATACGAAATTCGCAGGTCGCGAGACCTGTGAGCGGGCGAGTCTTTGTCTGGCTGGCAATTCTCACGGTTGCCGGAGCGCTGCTTTCCTGCGGCTTCGTCATCAGCGCGCGACAGCATTTTGAAGCCATTTCAATCGGATATCAGAGCGAAGAACTCAGACGACAGTCATTTCAGCTTGAAGAGAAACGACGACAGCTGGAACTCGATTACGCGCGAGCCACCTCCCCCGTCGAAATCGAAAAGCACGCGCGCAAAATAGGGCTTGAGCAACCCCACAGCAACGCAGGCAATATCCGCCGACCTTGCAACGTCGAAGAGAAACCGAAAGCGAGGAGGTAGGTCTGTAGTTTCTGGTTTGTGGTTTCCAGTTTCCGGTTGTTATTGGCGTATGCCGATAGTTAACCGGAAACTGGAAATCAGAAGTCAGAGGCCATAACCACCATTTAAGGCTATGGGAACTCAAAATCAAGCAACTGACAGACGAATACTTATAATTCAGGCTCTGATCGCCTTCTGGGTGCTGGCGATTGGATACAAACTCGTCAAACTTCAGATCAGCGATCATACGTGGCTTCGCGCGCGGGCCGAACGCCAGCAGCAGGCTGAAATAGAACTCTCTCCCGTGCGCGGAATAGTCTTTGACAGAAACGGCAACGAGCTTGCCCGCTCGGTCGAGGCCAAATCGCTCTACGCCTCTCCGTCTGAAATCACGGACCCCAACGCCACTGCGGATAAGCTCGCGCGCCTGCTTGACGTAGACCGTGATGCGCTTTACAAACGGATCACGTCATCTCAGGTGCTTGTGGCCGTCAAGCGCAAGCTCTCGGAAAAAGAGATTCCGCAGGTCGAGGCGCTCAAATTGCCCGGCCTTCGCTTCATCAACGAGATGAAACGCCATTACGTTACAGGGCAGACGGCTGCGCATGTGATCGGGTTCGTTGACATGGAAGATCGCGGGCAGGGCGGGCTGGAACAGTCATACGAAAAACTGATTCGCGGCCAGGGCGGGCGACTGCTGCTCGATGTCGATGCGCTCAAAAAATCCTACGATCACTCGATTGAAGAATCCATACCCGGCGCGAATGTCACGCTCACGATTGACGCAACCATCCAGCGATACGCGGAACAGGCGCTTGCGGATGCCATTCACAAACATAACGCCCGCGCCGGAACCATCGTAATCGTAAAACCCTCGACGGGCGAGATTCTGGCGCTGGCCAACTTCCCGACCTTCGACCCGAATAATGTTTCAGACTCGACTGAACTCCAGCGGCGTAACCGCGCAGTCGAGACTTCCTTCGAGCCGGGTTCCATATTCAAAATGGTCACATACTCAGCCGCGCTCGAAGAACATCTGATCACGCCCGACAGCAAGATTGACTGTGGCGGCGGTGAGATTCGCATTGCTGACCGCATCGTGCACGATCACCCATACGGCGTGCTGACCGCAGCACAGGCTCTTGCGAAATCCTCAAACGTCGCGGCCATCAAGATTGGAATGCGATTGGGCAATGAAAGATTCGCCCGCTACATCGAGCAGTTTGGATTTGGTCGTCGCACAGGCATAGAGCTTCCGGCAGAAGCGCGCGGGCTGTTCCGGCCTGCGAGCGAATGGGGCCCGACCAGCATTGGCTCGATCCCGATGGGGCACGAGGTAGGAGTGACCGCTGTGCAGGCAGTCGCAGCTTACGCCTGCATTGCCAACGGCGGCGTCTACGTGCAGCCGCATGTCATCAGTCGCATCACTTCTTCATCGGGCGACGTGCTCGAAGAACACAGCGATGAAAGACATCAGGTCGTAAGCGAACACACGGCGACTACTATAAGGAAGATGCTCGAAGGCGTCGTCATGCAGGGAACGGGCAAGGCCGCGCAGATGGGCGGTTATAGCGCGGCGGGAAAGACAGGCACCGCGCAGAAGGTGGACGAGAAGACGAAACGATATTCGCAGACAAAATACATCGCATCGTTTGCGGGGTTTGCGCCGGTCGATAACCCTGAGGTCGCCTGCATTGTTTCGATAGACGAACCCATAGGCGCGCATCACGGCGGCGATGTTGCTGCGCCGGTCTTTGCGCGCGTCGTGGCAGACGCGCTTCGCACGCTCGGCGTCCAGCCTGAAGGCGACCCGCAATCGCAGATTGCTGCAAGTAACTCTCAGGTTTACAACGTTGCCGACCTGATTAACGAAAACAGCCTCGCGGCGGCCACTGAGCCTGACACGAATGAGGAGACGCAATTGGACGATGACGCATCTAAGCGCGATGACAGCGTCACCATGCCTGACCTGAAGGGGTTGAGCATCCGCGAGGCAGTCGCCTTATGCGCCACACTAGGCTTGCAGATCAAGCCCAGCGGTGAAGGGATCGTCGCTATACAAAGCCCTTCGCCCGGTTCGCCGGTCGCGCAAAATGCGATCTGCCACGTCAGGCTTTCAAAGCTCGTTCACAAGGAAGTCGCGAAAGAGATCAAGCCGGAAAAAGAGAGCAGAAAAGAGATTAAGCCGGAACCACCTCCGAAAAAGCAGATCGAAAAACTGAAAGGGCCGGAGGTCGCAAAAAAGAAGACGAACAAAAAAGAGGGCAAAAAAGAGAGCAAACAGGCGACCGCGACAAAGAAACCTCAACGCGGCAGTAGTCCTTCAAAAAGGATGGTAGCAAGAAAGAATTGAAGCTCGCAGATTTAGCAAAGCAGATAAACGCCATCGCCGCGACTGGGCGGCTGGACCGGGAAGCGCGCGATGTCACACACGATTCGCGCGCTTGCTCGACTGGAACAATCTTTGTCGCGATTCGCGGTGAAAAGACCGACGCGCACAGGTTCATTCCACAGGCCATCGACTGCGGCGCAGTCGCCATCATCTCCGAGCACGGCTTCAATGATGAATATGCGGAAAACCCGGATGTCGCATGGATTCAGGTAGCCGACGCGCGTGCGGCCCTTGCTCAGGCAGCGGCAGCCGTGCACCATCATCCGTCTCGAAATCTGAAGCTTGTCGGAGTCACGGGCACGAACGGGAAAACGACTTCGGCTCATCTGATCGATTCGATAATTCGCGCAAGCGAAGGAACATCCGCGATGTTCGGAACTATTCAACACAGAATCGGAGAGGCGTCCGCGACTGCGCATCACACAACGCCCGAAGCTGCCGACATTCAACGCATGCTTGCGCAGGCGGTCGCCGCCGGTTGCCGCTCGGCAGTGATGGAGGTTTCGTCGCACGCAATCGAGCTTCATCGCGCCGACGCTTTGAAGTTCACAGTTGCCTGTTTCACCAACCTGACGCGCGATCATCTCGATTATCACAAAACGATGGATGCTTACTTTGCGGCGAAAGAAAAACTTTTCGACGGCAGTCTCGATTCCCCGCCCGACTGTTGTGTCATCAATATCGACGACGAATACGGGCGCAGGCTTTTAAGCACAGCAAAAGGGCGTGTGATCACCTATGGCTTCGGCAGGGATGCGGATGTAAGAACAGATAATTTCGCACTGTCGCCGCGCGGGCTTGCGTACACGGCCACGACGCCTGCGGGCCAGATCGATATAGTTTCGCCGCTTGTTGGCCGATTCCATGTTTACAACACGCTCGGAGCTATTGCCGCAGGACTGGCTCTGGGAGCCAGTTTGGAGACAATAGCGCGCGGCATCCGCGAATGTTTTACGGTCGCGGGCCGATTCGAGCAAGTGACGACGGATAATTCGCATCAACCGCCTTTCACGGTCATCGTTGACTATGCGCACACGGACGACGCGCTCAGGAATGTGTTATTGACGGCGCGGGAAGTTGCCGGGGAGAAGGGGCGCGTGATTGCGGTCTTCGGCTGCGGCGGCGACCGCGACCGAACGAAGCGAGCGCCGATGGGCGAGATTGCCGCATCCCTGAGCGATGTCGCAATCGTCACTTCGGACAATCCGCGCACGGAAGACCCGATGGCGATTATCGAAGAGATCGAAGTCGGCTTAAAAAAAAACGGTCGGCCTTATGTGAAGTTGCCTGATCGCCGCGATGCGATATTGCGCGCAATAGGCGAAGCGCGAGCGGGCGATGTTGTTTTGATCGCGGGCAAAGGTCATGAGACGTATCAGATCATCGGCGACCGTACGATTCATTTTGACGACAAGGAAGTTGCGCGCGAAGCGATGACGGAAAGAATGTGATGAAACTGGGAGAGATCGCAAACATACTCGGTACAACGCTCGGCTCTCCGGAATCGAGCGAGCAGCACCCGGTCGGCTACTCGATTGATTCGCGCACGGTTCGCGCGGGCGAGATGTTTTTTGCGATTCGCGGCGAAAATCATGACGGTCACAGATTCGTCCAGTCCGC
This sequence comes from Blastocatellia bacterium, assembly GCA_963804815.1. Classification (GTDB taxonomy): domain Bacteria; phylum Acidobacteriota; class Blastocatellia; order UBA7656; family UBA7656; genus DATEKX01. The sequence continues at coordinate 3,522,340 of CAWDRU010000002.1, forward strand.
GCTCGAACGAGGAGCGATTGCCGCTGTCGTCTCGCCGGACTTTGGATTATCAAACGATACGGCGGCGATTGCGGGCGATGTCAATTTGATCCGCGTGGCCGACACGCTCGGCGCGCTTCAGCGGCTTGCGGCGGCTGTCGTTGGCAACTGGCGCGGGCGAGAAGTGGCGATAACCGGCAGCATGGGAAAGACGACTACGAAAGAGATGACGGCGGCGGCGCTCGCGCAAGCGGGGCGAGTCATCAAGACGCTGGGCAATTTGAATAATGATTACGGGCTGCCACTTTCGATTTTAAAGATGGAAACCGACGGCGCGCACGCCTCGGATTTCGATTATGCGGTTTTAGAGATGGGCATGAATCACAAGGGCGAAATAGCGAGACTTGCTGAGATTGCTCCTCCCTGTGTCGGGGTAGTCACAATCGTTGCGCCAGTTCATCTGGAGTTCTTTGATTCAGTCGAGGCCATCGCCGAAGCGAAAGCCGAATTGATCGCAGGCATAAAACCGAATGGCGCGGCTGTACTGAACGCAGATGACGAGCGCGTGGCGCGAATGCGCGAGACGCGCAGCGATATCGAGTATAGAACTTTTGGCATCGAGCGCGCGGCGGATGTCACAGCGCGCGACATTCAATCGGATGGGCTGAGCGGCACACGTTTTGTGCTTGCGACTCCGCGCGGCAGGGTCGAAGCGCGCCTTGCGGTAGCGGGTCGGCATAACATTTACAACGCGCTCGCCGCAACTGCTGTGGCGGACTTTTATGAAGTGCCGCTAGAACAGATCGCCGACACGCTCGCCGAATCTTCAAGCCCGTACAGGCGCGGCGAGGTGCTGCGATTTCAGGAAGGATTCACGGTTGTCGATGATTCTTATAACTCGAATCCGCGCGCGCTCGTCGAGATGGTAACGACCATCTGCGCGAATAAGGATTGCAAGCGCAAAATCGTTGTCGCGGGCGAGATGCTGGAACTGGGCGTTACCGGCGCGTCGCTTCATCGCGAGGCGGGCCGCCGGATAGCAGAACTCGGAATCGATTTGCTGATAGGCGTTCGCGGGCTTGCCCGTGAAATGGTTGAGGGCGCGCGCGAGGCCGGTATGAGCGCAGAGTCAGCGATCTTTTGCGAAACGCCGAATGAAGCGGCAGATACATTGACACGCGAAGCGCGCGCGGGCGATCTGATCCTGATCAAAGGATCGCGCGGCGTGAAGACAGAAATCGTTGTTGAAAGAATGAAGCAGGCCAGGGGCCAGGTGACTGGGGCAGGAATCCGGTGAACTGAAATTTCAAACATGGAACTTCAGATAGCCGATCCTGAATTTCAGCAAAGGCCGGGAGGCGCATGTTTTATTACTTAAGACTACTTAGAGACGTTCACGAGAACTTATCGTTTTTGCGCTTGTTCGAGCAGGTGACATTTCGCACGGCGTGGGCCGCGATAACGGCTCTCGTCATCAGCCTTATATTCGGGTCGCGAATGATTAAGATGCTCAGACAGTTTCAGATTGGCCAGCAGATACGCGAGGAAGGGCCGCGCTCGCATGAATCCAAGCGCGGGACGCCGACGATGGGCGGCGTGCTGATCATTCTCTCTGTAGTAATCTCGACTCTGTTATGGTCCGATCTTTCAGTCGCATATGTCTGGATTGCGGTTGCGGCGATGCTCGCTTATGGCGCGATAGGATTTGCCGACGATTATATAAAGATCAAACGTCGTCACAATCTGGGGCTGACCGGCAGGCAGAAACTCGTGCTGCAATTCGCGGCGGCTTTCGCCATCGGGTTGGCGCTCAAATACCTGACTTCGTACAACACTGTGCTGAGTTTGCCGTTTTTCAAGAACGTCAACCCTGAGATTTACTGGCCGATATACCTTCTGTTTTTTGCGCCGGTAGTGATCGTCGGTTTCTCGAACGCAGTGAACTTAACCGATGGGCTGGACGGGCTGGCCATCTCTGTAACAATGGTGACAAGCGCGGCGCTCACAGGATTCACCTACGTGAGCGGGCACGCAAAGTTCGCAGAGTATCTGGGATTAGAGCACAATCCGGGCATACATGAATTGACGATATTTTGTGCGGCGCTCACAGGGGCAAGCCTCGGCTTTCTCTGGTACAACTCGCCGCCCGCAGAAGTATTCATGGGCGACGTAGGCTCGCTCGGCATCGGCGGAGCAATAGGCGTGATCGCAGTCATGATTAAGCAGGAGTTTCTGCTGGTGATGCTCGGCGGCGTGTTCGTCCTCGAAGCGTTGTCAGTGATATTGCAGGTCGCATCGTTCAAATTGTTCAAGCGACGAATATTCAAGATGGCTCCGCTGCACCATCATTTCGAGTTGATGTATTCGCCGGAAGTGTCGAAGCGCATGGAGCCAAAGATAGTCTTTCGCTTTTTGATTATGGCAATCCTGTTTGCACTTCTCAGTCTCTCGACTTTGAAGCTTAGATGAATATGAATGTTAAGGGGAAAAAGGTGCTGGTCGTCGGAGTCGCGCGCAGCGGCGTGGCCGTGGCGCGACTGCTTGCTTCGCGCGGCGCGATGGTGATTGCCAACGACGTGAAACCCGAAGCGGAGCTTGCGCGCGAGGCCGAAGAACTGCGCAAACTCGACGTAATGCTTTCGCTCGGCGGCCACCCTGAAAGCCTGTTTGAGAACGCGGAACTGATCGTGCTCAGTCCGGGCGTGCCCGCTGATCTTCCGCAACTTGAACGCGCGCGCGCGAAAGGGATCGAGATTATAAGCGAGCCTGAACTGGCCGGAAGATTTCTTCGAGGGCGGATGATCGGAGTAACAGGCTCGAACGGCAAGACGACGACGACGACGCTCATAGGCGAGTTGATGCGCGCGGCAGGCGCTGATGTCGTAGTGGGCGGCAACATCGGCACGCCGCTCACCAGCCTGATAGAACAATCGGGCGAGAGCACGTGGATTGTCGCGGAACTTTCGAGTTTTCAACTGGAGATGATCGAAAGCCTTCGCGTCAGTGTCGCCGTAATGACCAACATCACGCCCGATCATCTCGACCGTCATGGCACGTTTGAAAACTATGTACTGGCGAAATACAGAATCTTCAGAAATCAAACGAGCGAGGACTGGGCCGTGCTTAATCTCGATAGCCCGCCCGTCGTTGAGATGGCAAATCAGTTCGGCCTTGTCTCGAATGAAATCTATTTCAGCTCGCGGGGGCGCGAGTCGAACTCTTTTAACAGGAGAGCGGCTGATATTTACGTACGCGATGGCCACATCCATACCACGATGCTCACGGCTGATCGCAGCGAAGTCGAGGTGATGGCGATTGGGGAAATACCGCTGCGCGGAATGCATAACGTCGAAAACGTGATGGCGTCGCTCGCAGCCGTTTTTTGCGCGAGGGGGACAGGTGTTGATGAGTTGCCCGCGCTCACGGAAGCGATAAAAAGATTCAAGGGAGTCGAGCATCGCCTGGAATACGTGGCAGAGATTGGCGGCGTGAAATTCTACAACGATTCAAAAGCCACGAACGTCGATTCAACGGTAAAAGCGCTCGAAGCATTCGACCGCAACGTGATCGTGATTCTCGGAGGAAAAGATAAAGGCAGCGATTACAGAGCGCTTGCGCCGCTCGTGCGCGAGCGAGTCAAGCGCATAGTCCTGATCGGGGCTGCAAGCGACAAGATAGCCGCGCAGCTTGAAGGCGCTCGCCCGATCACGCGAGCAGATTCCATGCAGGATGCTGTGACGCAATCAATGGAAGCAGCCGTAGCGGGCGACACTGTCCTGCTTGCGCCCGCCTGCGCCAGCTTCGATATGTTCGTCAACTACGAGCACCGTGGTCGCGTGTTCAAGGAAGAGGTTTTCAACTTAGCCAACCGGATTCGCAGCGGGTGGACCGGAAGGCTGACGACATAAGGACAAGGGTGCGGGCATCAAGATGGCTACTGATTATAAAAAGACACAACCGAGATGGAAGCGAGAGGCCGAATTGACGAGCAGGCGCGGAGCCGCTTCGCGCGCGCAGGCAGGCCGTGAGCTTCCCGTTGATAAAGTGATGCTGGTGATTGTGCTGGCGCTCACGTTGTTTGGCGCAGTGATGGTCTATTCGGCTTCGGCTATGCTGGCCGAAAAGAATTATGGCAGCCAGTTTTATTTCCTCTATCGTCAGGGAGGATGGGCAATCATAGGGCTTGCGGCGATGGCTGTTGCGATGTGCATTGATTATCGTCATTACAGGCGTCCGGTGGTGGTCTTCTCTCTGCTCGGCGCGACGCTCGCGATGCTGGTCGTCGTGCTGTTTCTCCCAAAACTGAATGAAACGCACAGATGGATACGGTACGGTCCTGTGTCGTTGCAGCCATCGGAAGTCTCCAAACTGGCTCTGATAGCCTTTTTGGCGTTCTTCCTCGAAAGCAGGGCGAAAGTAATAGACAGCTTTAAACAGGTCTTCATACCCACAGCTCTTGCCGCAGGGCTTGTGATAGCGCTAGTCGCGGCGGAGCCGGATCTGGGAACAGCCATGGCTTTGGGCGTTGTCTTTATAGCGATGACGTTTCAGGCGGGCGTGCCCGCAAGGTATCTTGCGACGCTGGCCGTGCCCGTAGCGCCCGTGATGGCGGGGATGCTGTTTTTCGTCCCGTGGCGACTTCAACGGCTCATGGATTTTATAGACCCGTGGAAGAATCAGACGACTTCCGGCTTTCAGGTAGTTCAATCGCTGATTGCCATCGGAAGCGGCGGAGCGAACGGTTTAGGCTTTGCGCAAGGCAAGCAGAAGCTTTTCTACCTGCCTGCGCCGCACACCGATTTCATATTCGCAGTCATCGGCGAAGAGCTTGGCCTGATCGGCGCGGCGACCATAGTGATCCTGTTCGGGCTGCTGGCGTGGAGGGGATTTCGCGCGGCGAGATCTGCGCCCGATGCGTTCGGCCAGTTGCTGGCAATCGGACTGACTGTAATGATAATCGCTCAAGCTTTTTTCAATATTAGCGTGACGCTGTCGCTCGTGCCGACCAAGGGCATTCCTCTGCCCTTCATAAGCGCGGGCGGAACGTCGCTGGCAATCAGCCTGTTTGCGGCAGGCGTGCTGCTGAACGTGTCAAAGCACGGAAAGGCATAAGGGAAACGATGAATGATGAACTCGGAAGGATGAATTAGAAACCCCTTATCCCGCAATTCATCGTTCATCGTTCCGCCTTCATAATTCATTATGCGGGTTATTATCGCGGCAGGCGGAACAGGCGGGCATATTTATCCGGGCGTGGCAATCGCACACGAGTTCAAAAGGCGTGATCAGGCGACAGAGATACTTTTCGTGGGCACGCCGCGCGGGCTTGAATCGAAGATCGTTGGGCGCGAAGGGTTCGAGCTTGAGTTGATGCAGATAGGCGCGCTAAAAAGCGTCTCGGTCTTTGAACGAACAAAATCGCTCTCGCAACTGCCGATGAGCTTCCTTGCGGCGCGGCGCATACTGACAAGGTTCAAGCCGAACGTTGTCATAGGCGTTGGCGGCTACTCTTCGGGGCCGACGCTGCTTGTGGCTGCGCTCAGCCGGATACCGACGATGATAGTCGAGCCGAACGCGATGCCCGGTTTTACGAACCGGGTGCTGGCGCGATTCGTGAAGGCTGCCGCTTTGACTTTTGAGGATGCGAAAAAATATTTCGGCAGTCGCGGCGTTGTCACAGGCAATCCAGTTCGCGGCGACTTCGCGCACCTCAGGAAGAAAACGCGAGGCGATAAGTTGAACGTCCTTGTGTTCGGCGGCAGCCAGGGCGCGCACGCCATCAACACTGCGATGATTGAATCGGCAAAACTGCTGGCGGCGATAAAAGACCGGCTTGCGATCACGCACCAGACAGGAGAGCGGGATTTCGAGATGGTAAGCCAGGGATACAGGGATGCAGGGTTTGAATCGGCTGATGTGAAGCCATTCATTCACGATATGGCTCATCAGTTTGAAAATGCGGACGTGCTGATATGTCGAAGCGGGGCGACGACGGCAGCCGAAGTCGCGGCGGCGGGAAAAGCGGCGATCTTTATCCCCTTCCCTTTCGCAGCCGACGACCACCAGCGCAAAAATGCCGAGGCGTTCGAGCGCGCAGGCGCAGGCCGTTTGATTTTGCAGAAAGAATTGACGCCCGCGCGACTGAGCGAGGAGTTGACGAGGTTGATTAAAAATCCGGGCGAGATAGACCGGATGGAAGAAGCAAGCCGGAAGCTGGGGCGCGCGGATTCGGCACAGCGCGCGGTTGATTTGGCGATGAAAATTGCTGGAGACAGGAGCCAGAAGTCAGAAGTTGAGAAATAAGAATCAAAAGTCGAAAGTCTGAACTGCTTTTCATTCTGATTTCTGAATACGGTTTTTATGTTATTTCGCGGCATCAGGCATATTCATTTCGTCGGCATCGGCGGCATCGGTATGAGCGGCATAGCCGAGGTGTTGCTGTCGCTCGGAGAAAATTTCTTAGTCACGGGAAGCGATTTGAAACGCTCTGCGATTACTGATCACCTGGAATCAATCGGCGCAAAGGTCTACGAAGGCCACAGGGCCGATAACGCAGTGGGAGCTGATGTTCTGGTTTGTTCGTCGGCTGTGCGCGACGATAACCCGGAAGTCATCGCCGCTCGGCAACGACAGGTTCCGGTCATCCCGCGCGCAGAGATGCTGGCCGAGTTGATGAGACTGTATCGCCACGGCATTGCTGTTGCGGGGACTCACGGCAAGACGACGACGACTTCGATGATAGCGCACATGATGACAAAGACCGAATTTGACCCGGCAGTCGTGGTGGGCGGGCGCGTCGCATCGCTCGGATCGAATGCGCGGCTCGGTCGCGGCGAGTACATAGTGGTCGAAGCCGACGAATCGGACGGGTCGCTGCTGTTGCTGACGCCGACCATCGGCGTGCTGACAAACATAGACGCGGATCATCTGGATCATTTCAAAGGCGGTATTGAGGAGATCAAAGAATGCTTCGTAAAATTCGCCAACAGCGTTCCATTCTACGGCGCAATCGCTTTATGTCTGGATGATCAAAACGTGCAGGCGGTCATCCCTCAGATAACGCGGAGAACTATCAGCTACGGGTTGGCCGCGCAGGCCGATGTATCGGCATGGAATATTCAGCTGGATACGAACTTTGGCTCTCAATTCACAGTGCGCTCGTTCGGTAAGGAGATGGGCCACATAAAATTGAGCGTTCCCGGATTGCACAACGTCTATAACGCGCTTGCGGCAATCGCTGTCGGGCTTGACCTCAGCATTAAATTTGAAGAGATTGCCGCAGCTTTGGAAGAGTTTCACGGAGCCGAGCGAAGATTTCAGATCAAAGGCGAAAAGAACGACGTGCTGGTGGTTGACGATTACGGCCATCACCCGACGGAGATCAAAGCGACGCTTGCGGCGGCGCGCACGGCAGGGCGGAGAGTTGTGGCGCTGTTTCAACCGCATCGCTACACTCGCACGCACGATTTGATGGATGATTTCGCGCGGTCGTTTTATGGAGCGGATGTGTTGTTTGTAGCAGATATTTACGCAGCAAGCGAAGACCCTATCGAAGGGGTCAACAGCCGCGTGCTGGCCGAACAGACCGAGCGCTTCGGCCACCGGCACGTCGAATACATCGGCGCGCTGGCAGGCGCGGCAGCAAAACTGAAAGAGGTCGTACAGCCCCACGATCTCGTATTGACGCTCGGAGCAGGTAACGTCTATCAGGCAGGAGACGAACTGCTTAAGATTCTTTGAGAGGTCAGAGGTCGGAGGCTTGAGGGTTGTGAAGAGTAGATTGCTCATCACTAACCTCTAACCTTCATCTTCTAATCTCTGAGTGGGAGGTGACACTGTGGCAGCAGCTCAAAAGAGCGAGCCCAGGGCACGCGCTCAAGTCGTTACTCCGCGCTCGTCGCGCCGCATCAACAAGGTGCGCTCGCGACAGAAGGGCGGAGTAGAGATCGGGAAGTTTTTGAATTCTGCCGGGGCGTTTGTGAAGCCCGCGGTATTTCTGGTTGCAATCGCGCTCTTGATACTGGGCTATAACGCTCTGGCAAGTTCGCGGATGTTTGAACTGAATCACATCACCACGAGCGAAGTCAGTCCCGCTCTACAGGAGGAAGTAGAGCAGACCGTACGGCGCGCGGTAGGACAAACGAAACTGTTGGACATAGACCTTAAATCGGTGAGGCAGAAAGTGGAAGCCATTGGGATGGTTCGCTCGGCGACCGTCGCGCGCGTTCTGCCCGATGGAATATTCGTTGAGGTAGTCGAGCGCCACCCCGCTGTTCTGGTGCGGCGCGAGTCGGGGCCGCAGGAAGGCAAACTTGTATGGCTCGACGAAGATGCGGTCGAGATGGGCGAGTTTTCAAGCCTTATCACAAACTCGAAATCGGGTGAAGCGCCGGATATTCCGCCCATCGCAAAAGGTTTCGCCGAAGGCAATCGCTCTCAGGCCGCCATAAACGAAGACCGCGAGCGCATCGCGCTTTACCAGAAGATAAAGCGCGAATTCAGCGAAGGTGAAACTCCCGTCTGGAGCCACCTCGATGAAATCGATCTTGACTCGACGAAAGACGTGAACCTGAGCCTGGCTCGCCCACACGTGCAGGTTCATGTTGGAAGCACCGATTTTCGCAAGCGTTTTGAAAAAGCGCTTGAAATACTTCAGGCGATCAAGAAAGGCGATTCCGAACTGCTCAGCCGCTTCCGCGTGCAGGACATCGAGCGGCTGATCGAAAACGTAAACAATATCAACTTCATCGATGCGACGAAGTCCGAGCGCATCGTTGTGAACTTCGCCACCCCCGGCGCGGTGAAGCCCTCGGTTCAGCAGGAAGCGAAACCGAAGCAGGCCCCGAAAAAGAGGTGATGAATAATGAGCAATGAGTGATCAGTGTCGGTCACTTGTTCCTCATCGCTCATAACTCATCACTCATCACTAGTGTGAAGCCGGAGGATTAAGAATGCCAAAGGGAAATAGACATATTGCCGCGCTTGACATCGGGACAACGGAAGTCCGAGCGGTCGTCGGCGAGGTAACCGAAAACGACAGGATCGAAATCATAGGCGTTGGCCGCGCCCCGTCGCGCGGCGTGCGCAAGGGCGTGGCCGTCAACATAGAGGCTACGGTCGAGGCAATCAAACAGGCGGTCGAAGAGGCGGAGATGATGTCCGGGCTGCCAATCGATTCCGTATACGTGGGGCTTGGCGGCGCGCAGGTGCGGGGCATCAACTCGCGCGGCGTGATCGCCATCAGCCGACGCAATCGCGATATAACGGAAGAGGATGTCTATCGCGTGATAGATCAGGCGCGCGCCGTCAGCGTGCCTACGGACCGCGAGATCATCGACGTGCTGCCGCAGGAATTCACGGTTGACGGGCAGGACGGCATTGGAAACCCCATCGGGTTTCTAGGGATGAGGCTGGAAGCATCGGTCCACGTAGTCACTTCTCCGATCACCGCCCGCCAGAACGTAATCTCGTCGGTCAATCGGGCAGGGATGACGGTCACAGACACGGTAGTCAATCACGTGGCGGGCGGCGAGTCCACGCTCACGCCCGACGAAAAAGAGTACGGCGCTGCGGTCATAGACATAGGCGCGGACATTACCAATCTGACGATCTTTTATCGCGAGGCGATACGGCATACGGCTGTGTTTCCGATGGGCGGGAACCATTTTACAAATGACATAGCCGTAGGGTTGAGGACTCCCGTGCCCGAAGCCGAGCGCATCAAGCAGAGCGAAGGCTGCGCGCTGGCAGGACTTATGGCCGAACACGAGCGCCTGCGCATGGTCGAGGTGCCGTCGGTCGGCGGTCGTCAACCGCGTATGCTGAGTCGCCAGATACTGTGCGAGATACTTCAGCCGCGAGCCGAAGAAATTTTCTCTCACGCTGCGGAAGAGATACAGCGCGCAGGATTTGAGCGACAGATACTTTCAAGCGTTGTTTTGATCGGCGGCGGCGCGCTCATGGATGGGGTCGTTGAGATGGCCGAACAGATACTGGATCTTCCGGCGCGGCACGGGCTGCCGGACTTCATCGGCGGGCTGACGGGCGAGATAGACAGCCCTGCTTACGCCAACGTAGTGGGAACAATGCTTTACGGTTTCCACAAGCAAATGAACCTGAAAAAGATTCATTCGCTGAAGGATGGAGCACCAAAACAGGAGAGTTTCTGGAAGCGCTGGTTTCGTTAAAAAGAGCTAAAAAATGTTTCAATCAGCGGGAAAAAATGGTTGTAGGGGCAAGGCGACTGTGCTACTATGCGGTGTGTCTTCAGAATATCGGTCTACCACATATTGTAGCAACCGGCTGCCAGCCTCAAAGGCACTGTTAGAGAACCCCCTCAAAGGACGGACGCCCAGTTCAAGCGCCCGAAAGGGTGGTTTGCGCGCGTTTGCGCCCGTCTCGCTACATCGTGTGATCTACAGTAGTGAACCTTCTGGCAGTGTTTGAGAACTTTTGCAGTTCGTAGGAAGTTTTTCGTGCGAGCGGCGGCTAAAAACCGAAGCCATCGCTCGCCCGGTTGCTAATTTATTGTTTGCAGGAGGCACATATAATGGCAGCGGATGATCGTAAGGATGAACGAAAAGACGTGCGTAGCGGAGTCATAACATTTGCCGAATCAGAGCAGCCCGTAAGCGGCGCGAAGATTAAAGTCGTTGGCGTAGGCGGCGGCGGCGGCAACGCCATAAACCGCATGATCGAAGCCGGGATCGAAGGTGTTCAATTCCTTGTAACCAACACCGATCTTCAGGCCCTGAAGAGTTCCAGAGCTTCGGTAAAAATTCAGATTGGCGAAAAGCTCACTCGCGGGCTTGGCGCAGGCGGCGATCCAGAGGTTGGCCGCCAATCGGCTCTTGAAGATACCGAAAAGATAATCGAAGCACTCGAAGGCTCCGATATGGTCTTCATAACGACGGGGCTGGGCGGCGGCACGGGAACAGGTGCTGCTCCCATCATTGCAAGTCTCGCCACAGAGCTTGGCGCGCTGACTGTCGCCGTCGTCACCAAGCCGTTCCGGTTTGAAGGCCGCCGTCGCCAGCGACAGGCCGAACAGGGACTCAACGAGCTTCGCGAATGCGTCGATACAGTCATCACCATACCGAATGAGCGATTGCTGAACGCGGTCACAAAAGGGACTCCATTTCTGGAATCTTTCAAGCTCGCAGATGATGTCTTGCGCCAGGCCGTACAGGGCATATCAGACATCATCACAGTGCCGGGCCTGATCAATGTAGACTTTGCAGACGTAAAGACGATTATGGCTGGCATGGGTATGGCGCTTATGGGCACGGGATCGGCGTCTGGCGAGACGCGCGCGCTCGAAGCCACACAACGAGCCATATCAAGCCCTCTGCTTGAAGAGGCTTCGATTGAAGGCGCTAAGGGTCTGCTTGTAAATGTGACCGGCGGCACGGATCTGACGTTGTTTGAAGTAAACGAAGCGATGTCTATCATTCACGATTCGGCGGACCCGGACGCCAATATCATTTTCGGCGCGGTTCTTAACGAAGCACTCGGCGACGAAATGAAGATCACCGTCATAGCTACAGGCTTTGACAAGGCTGCCGCTGCGGCAGAGCCTGCGCGCACTTACACGGCCCAGACTCCGGCTCAGTCTACTCCCGGCTCCGGCGGACCCGCGGGACCGGGCGGCACCCCTACGGGGCCGCTTCGCCGTGATGACATAGACGTTCCCGCGTTCATGCGCAAGAAAGCAGATTAACTCCTGAAACCAATAATCCTCTGAACTGCCTGGCCGCTGCTGATTTGCAGCGGCCTTTTTTCGCAATCATCACAGTTATTGAAGACGGGCCAGGAAGCTGAGGCTTTGCGCTATATAGTCTCCGATTTGAAATGGAAATCTTGGAAACCCATTGAATGGAGCTTTCAAATTGAATGTGGCTTCGACGGGATTCGGCCAGCGGCGGCGAAGCGCTTTTGGAATGTGAGTTGGATGGCGCAAAGAGACTGACATCAATTCAGGCGCTGTGTGATCGAGCGCATGTGACCGTTTCCATTGTTTCAAAACGGCTGGCACGAGCCAGTTCGGCAGGTTCCCTGCTCTTCGAGATACAGGAGTATCGGTCACTCGCGCGCCGAGCAACTGGTGAGCAAGCCCTACAGAGCAGGCTATCAAATCAGTTTGACGGCGATTGGCAGTTAAGCAGAGATGCCAATCGAAGCTTGAGGGAAGAGATTCCACAATCGCCGCGATGTCACACAACCAGAGCGGACGCCACGCCCCGTGTCGCAAAAAGTGTGTGCAGAGAAGGCGAAGCTGGTCTTCCAGCCTGAGCACTCGCACCTCCACATCTCCAAGTCTTAAAATCTCGGAGCGCGCGAATAATTCATCAACGCTCTGATCGTCCAGCTTTTCAAACCCTTTGTGCAGATCAACATTATATTTTATGCCTTCGGGGCTGTTTCTTGTCGCTTCTGCTCGATCATAATGTTTCGGCCTGAAGCACAGATCGATGTCGCCGTAAGGGCGCAGCCCCATTTCGGGATAAAACCGCGCGACCGACCATCCTTTGACGAGCAAAGGCTCAATGCCCGTCGAGTTATAGAGTTTCATGACGGCTTGAATTTCCGATTCGTGAATCGCAGCTTGAACCGCATGCAGGCGGTAGGCTTGTTGAAACTGTAAAGCCGCAGGCGTTTGATGCAAATGGGAATTGCGGATTCGCCACCAACCAAGCGCCGCAGCGCCTGAACCGAGAAGCAGCGGCGCGATCTTGTCGAGTTCCTCAGCAGAAATCTCAAGCGGAGGATGAGAGCGCCTCCAGGAACCGTTGAGCACCATTGCAATAAGACTGCCCGGCGATTTTACGCGGATATCAGGCATAACACTCAAGCCGGTCGCGAAAGTCTCTTACATACGGCTTTATCGCTTCTTCCGGCGTTTCTTATAAATCTCTTCGATTTCAGATCCAATCTGGTTTATAAGTATCGAGCGGTCCGAAACCGTAAAAGAAGGTTTTATAGATTTTTCCAGCGCGTTTAGCACTCCCCCCGTGCCGCGTATGTCCCGCAGGGCCAGAAAGGCGGCGAAAATCATATCAGAATCTCCGAACGGCGGAGCCACTACATTTGCGCTGGCGGGCAGGTCAACCGGTTCATCCGCATGCGCGAGCAGGCGTAGCGCAGGCCCAAACTGAAACAGTAAGGTATATGCGCCTTGCGGAGTCAGAGCAATTCTGGAAAGCGACAGCGCCTGTCGAAATATGATTTCGCCCAGCAATAGTGCTCGTAAAATAGCCTCAGATGATAGATGAAGCATTTCGAGACGAAGCGGCGGCGCAAGCGCGATCAAAAGATCATCCACCGAATCGCGCGGCTGCGAAGGAACAGGCAGCCCTAAAACCTGCGCGGCTCGCTTGACAAAACCATCAAGCCCGTCAGGGTCTGCCGATGCTGTTTTCAATACTTCTGCAAAACGGCTTTGACCGAGTTCCAAAGAGCACAGGTCGCGAAAGCTTATTTCTCTTTCCAGCGTCGATGTAGCATTCGCGGATGGATGCATACCGAAAGGCGGCTTCCGCGTGCTCATAAACTCGGAGTTTATAATCGGGCTGCTGCGAATAACTGTCTCAAGGGTCTCGTGCGTGCCTTCAACATTGCCGGGACGCGCGGGAACCTGTATGCGCAACGGGCAGAGGAAATGTGGCCTGACGGCGATTGTATTTCCGATCTGCATGAAGCTGTTGAATGGAAAGAGATTGCAGATGCTCGGCTTGGCGGCTTTGCTATGATCTTTTTCTATGCGGCACCAGTTGTCGCTATCAAGAAGTAAGCATCCGGAGCTTGGAGTGGTAAATTCCACGAAATCGCCCTGCCTCCGTATTGCCATACTCTCAATCTGCGGATAGAGCACAAACAGAGGGCGTAACTCCTTCTCCAAACTCCCGCCAAAACCATGCCCCTTGCAGCACAGCGCGGTGCATTCGGCACAGACATAGTTAAAGACGCCGTCAGGAAAGGCAAAGTAGAGAGCCGTCGTTCCCGTTCCGGTTGATAGTTTTCGAGTCACTGAATCGACCTTCCTGCTCACAGTGTATATACCTATGTGACAAAGGGCGGCCATCGAAGGCCGCCCTTACAAGACCGTAATAATTCTATATCAAAGTGTGCGTCGAAGTTTAACGCAGATTGATCCCGGCTGATTGCCCGGTGTCACTCTTCATTGCAATTGTGCTATTAGTGCCCGATGTCGCCGTAATTCATTGGCGCTTGCTACCAGTATGCCCGATCACGCTAGGCGCACTTGTTCGCGCTGCAAACGGCAGAGCAGCATTCAGCGCTTGTGGTGCACGCCTGTCCAGAAGTTTTGCATGTTGCCGCCTGTGCTGCCGTCGGGGCAGTAATGCTCGTCACCACAGGCAATGCTACCGCCGCGGCCAATCCTATTCGTCTCATCACCTCGCGTCGTGTTATACCGGGCTGCGCCAGTGTTACACGGTTGCTCAGCAGATGCGTCTTGCCCAACTGCTCAAGTGCCAGCCAGATGACTTCTTCTTTAACCGGTGTCTTCAATTCCTTTTCAAGCAGACTCGCCATCTCTGACACAGAGGTCTTCCCATCGCAATGCTTCCAGACCAGAGCGGCTGTCTGATTCAGGCAGTGCCCTTTGTGTCGCCTTTGATCGTAGACCAGCACCTCATCCGACAGGTGCTGTACTACAAGACCTTCTTTTCGCGCTTCAGGTACTCCCTGCTCTCGTTCTCTTTTCATTGATAGCTCCAATTCTTATTTAGCAGTTGCCACGGACGACATCCACGTTGTCAGCGTTATACTACTCTAAGCCTATGATTGTCAATAAAAATGGGGATTTTTCATTGCTCAAGCTTCTCTAAAATATAGTCGATTACCTGTCTTGCTTCATCCCGATCACTTTTTAATACGGTTGCGTGCGAGACGGCATGATTAAGCGCTGTGAGCGCGTTTTCCGGCTCACGCCTTGCCGAAACAGTATTAGCCAGTAAGGCAAGCGCGCCTTCGCCTGAAGACAACTGACGAGGTCGCCATTTCGCGCCGGGTTTGTACTTGCTGACCACGACCAGTTTTACTGGCAGAGGTTTCGAGCCGGGCCTGCCGCCCAGCGTTTCTATTGCATATTTTGTAGCCTTCTCAAGTTTTCCGCCCTCACGAATACCGATAGGGCGGGCGTAATGATGCACGCGGCCCTGCTCGTCCAGCACAGCATATTCGTCAGAGTAGTAAGTCGCTCCCGCCTTTACCAGTTCAGCCGTCAGGGTTGATTTGCCGCTGAAACTCCGCCCCGGAATGATCACAGCCTGCCCGCGCCAGCCTACTACCCCTGCGTGAACGAATACTCTGCGCGGCGACATCTCTGCTACGTATAATTGCAGGTCGGATTCAAACGCATCTATGGCCGTTTCCAGTTCGGCAGTGCGCGCCAGTCTGAGCGCGCCCGAATAGACGATGTTAAGGAGTCGGATGTTCGGTCTCGGCCCCTGCCCGCCCCCTATTATAGAGTACATTCGTTCAACGACCGATGATGAAGACGGTTTCCATCCCGGTGGCAGGGCAGGCAGAAACTTTTCGAGAATTCCCGGCTTGTTCGCTCGAATCCCGATGCGCACCCCGTATGATATAAGTGATAGTCCTTCCGCCCAAACCAGGCGGTCTATTTTTTCCATTCAGGTAGATTTCAATCTAAGCTGAGGAAACTTGAAGGCTGCCACGCAGAACCTCCCGTCGGTTTCATCTCATCGTTTTTCTAACGTCAACGACCCGGCTATCTCAATCGCATTGCAGGGTCGCCAAACAGAATGTAGGTCCGGCGCACATCCGGGTCAGTGATTACAGATTTCGCTCTTGATATCGCTTCGCCAAGCGTCAGCGGTTCGGTGTTGGAATTGTCGCCGCCAAATATCAATCGGAAGAGTTCGAGGTTCATCGACAATTGCGAATCCGCTTCGCACAACCCCGATGAAGCCCAGACGGCGGCAGCGCCTCCGTGTTCGGTCTTCACCAGTGATTCCGCCAGACTGTCGAGCACAGGGTCCTGAAAATATCCGTTCAGACAGGTGATGGCGAAAAACAGCGTATGGGCGTCATTCCCGATTGTCTCTTTCGCATCAGTCGAAGTCAGAAGCCCGCCCCTCCATAAATCGACGCTGCCGTGACCGAAATAATTTACTATTCTCTGGCCTCTGTTGACTCGGTCGAGCACCTCGCTCTTTGTCAAAGCGTCGTCGAGACGGCCTCGAACGATCTCATCTACGTTTACGCCATCGGGGATGATTTGGCGAAGTTGCGCGCTGCCGTGTTCAAAATCGATGCCGTCATTACTGTCCGACACCAGCAGCACTCCGTTTCCCGTCGGTCCGTTGTCATAGCCAATAATCTTTGCCGCCAGCAGCGAAACCTCATCCGCATTGCGAGCAGACAGGCGGCCTATCTTCATCTCTGCAAGGGCGTCCCCGTCAAAATCCGCCAGCCAATCATCGGAAGCCGCTTCCATCAGAAATGTATCGATCAGTTTAGTCGGTACTATATCGCCATCCTGACTGCCGAAATAGCCCTTCGGATCAAAAGTAGCATCCCCTACAATCAGTACAAAGCGGGGCGCTTTCGACCAACTGGCTTTTGCAAACGACAGAAAATCCTTCACAGCCAGGGCAGACTTTTCGCCGAAGTTGAATTCGTCGTATATGTCTTCTATATCGACAACCGATACATCAAGCCCCTGATTCTGGCGATGAGCCTTGAGCGGCTCGATGCTTGAAAAGAAGTCTCTACGCGTGATGATGATATAGTCGGCCCCTTGCGATTTGTCCTTCAGAGTCGAAGGCTGGTCGGCAACAACAGCAAAAGGCCGCTTCACCTGCGGCTCGGAGAAAGCCATCAGCGTGCGGTTATCGCCTTTCTGCCCGGAGACAGTCACGGCGAACCCGTTTCCACGACTCTCAACCCGGCCTCGCACTTCAAGCGGAGCGTCTGGATTTGTCACATCCACAACGCGAATCGCGCTGTTGGTGAACCCGTCAATTGTCACCTGCTGTTTCTTCGATACGGTGAATCGCAGAAGATCGTCGTCTGCTGTGTAAGCGTGGCGATAGGTGAGACGAATCGAGTCAACCAGATTCACATCGCTTTCGCCTGACAGACTGGTTAAGGTTACGTTGTTCTCTCCGTCTTTTATCAAAGAGTGAGGCACTGCGAATTTCGCTGCCCCCTGCTGTAGTGCGGCAAACGAAATCTCGCCCAGTTCGCTTCCGTTGAGCTGAACCTGCACGCGATGCGAAATTCCCGTCACTCCCTGTATCTTTACTTCGAGCGTTGCATCTTCGTTTGACGCGCGATCAACGTGCTGTAACAGGAGCGACTGCTCAACAGGCGCGCGAGCCAGCACCGCGCCGAAGAAATTCTCTGCCTCTCCGTTCGTCAGGGATGAAAAATAAACGATGCGATCTTTTCGTTCAACGGTATAAGTGAAGCCGGTCGAAGCAGTGCGAGAACCTTTTTTCTTCGCAGCCTTGATGCGCTGGCCGGGTTGCGATCCCGCAACAAGCCAGTAGGTGCGCGCATTGGTCGAAGGCGTGTCCAGCCCCAGCCCGTAAAATTCCATCGAATCGGACGAATCGAACCGCCCGTCATCTTCGCCTCTAACCGTAAACGCCTGTTCCCGCCCTTCGGCGAAGAGTTGCAAAAGGCGCGGGTCGGTCGCAGGGTCTAGCCCTGCCGCCAGAAGTTCCTGCCCCGTGACTCTATACCAGCCCTCCTGTTTCACCGAAAGCTTAATCAGAGGACGCGACGCGATTTCAGCCTGAACCTCAAATTGCCCGGCTGTGGCCTGTGCCGTATCAGCCGTACGCGGAACCGCTCTTTGCAGATTCGCATGAACTGAATCTGCTCCGAGCCTGCTCAACAATACAGCGCGCGAAGCCGGGGGAGGCAGTCTGTCGCGCGACCCTGAGCGGTCAATTCCTACAGGCCCGTGCCATGCGCTCTGCCCGTTAAGGTCAATCTCTTCAAGCCAGTACCGGGCGTCTCTGCCTTTCGGCAAATCGTCCGCCCACGCGTAAGAGCGACCTGACTTGAGATGAGTCCCAGCGCCGACCATCAACGCAGACCCTGCAAGCATCTGTGAGTTGATGCGCGTGCGCTTGCCTCGCACATCGCGATAGACGTTGAATCCGAGATTATCGACTTCAAGACCTGTTCGCCATTCGAGCAGAACCTGTCCGTCCCTGTAGCCGCTGGCGGCAAACGAATCGACCCGCGCGGCAGACGGCACGAAGATCAAAATGTCGTCAATGCCTACCCATTCGTCATTGCCTATGGCATTCGTCGTCATTATTCGGATTTGAACAAGCGGTTGATTGTCAGCAGCGGCGGGCAGTGTGGTGCTTACAGGAGTCACGAGGGTTGCGAGGCTCGGTCCGGTTGTAGCGTCAGCTACGAAACCGGCTGGGATATCCGTGAAGTTTCCCGATGCGCCGACTCGGAATTGAAGCGCCACAGGCTGAACGGCATTGTCTGTAGAGCCGTCAATGTCGCGGAGAATATAACCGATTACGATGCCCGACATCCCTGTCGTATTAACGCTGATTACTATGTGAGGCGCGTCTGCTGTACCTGAGCCTTGAAGCGCAACAACAGGATTTGCTATGCCATCGAACTCCGCGACGCCGCCTGTGGCTTGCGTATTGGGGTTCGCTTGATTGGCAATCACGTCTACAGGCGTGCCTGAGCCATCCGCCAGTATCGTTTGAGGGCTGGTGGCTGTGACAGTCGTAAGATCATCGCCCCGGAAACCTACTATGCCGGGCACACCCGCCCAATTATCATCTGTTGTAATCTGCCCCGTGCTCGACCAGTTCTGGCTGAACGGGAGAGTTTGCGGCGTGCTGTCGGCATAAACCGACGGCGCACCTGGTCCTGTGAACATTCCACCGGCAGGGAACATGCCGGATAGAAAGATAACGAGCAGGGCTGCAATACGCAGCCATTCGCGCAAGGATCTCTTTGTTCGCATGGTCTTCTCCTCGTTCACGCAAGAATGAAACAGGTGCGGCCTGTGCGTTCGCCCTGAACCATCTGAAAGCAACCGATTAGTTATCGAAGATATGCTATTGGTAATAATCTACAGGGATTGCTTTTTGACCGCCATCGGCATCCACGAAAGCATCGGCATCATTCTATGAAGAACTCACAAGAGGTGTCAAATTAAATAGATCTGAACTCCTCGTGAGCAGCGGAAACAGGCAAGGCTGCGATGGTCTTCATCCGAGACCGCCGCAGCCTCACATCAAAACAATCAGGGACAAAGCAACTTTGTATTGCTCAGAGCAGTACCAGTCGCACGTGAATCGCGATCAAGCGCAAACATTGGAGGGCGTGTTGCACACTCCGGAACAACACTGCGCGCTCGCCGTGCATGGCTGTCCGCTCGCTTTGCATGTTGCCGCCTGCGTAGCCGTCGGCGCTACTATGCTTGTCACGACAGGCAATGCGATTGCGGCAGCAAGCCCTGCTCTTTTCATCATCTCTCGGCGGCTAACCCCGTCGTTCTTCGTTGCAGCGCCTTGCAATAAACGGCTCTTACCAAGTTGATTCAATGCCAGCCACACTATGTCTTCCCCCACGCGTGTGCCTGTCTGTTTGCTCAACTCCTGCGCCATTGACGCTACGGTCGTCTTGCCGTCGCAGCGCATCCAGACCAGAGCGGCTGTTTCGTTGAGGCAGTGTGCCTTGTGTCGCTGTTGATCGTAGACCAGCACCTCATCTGACAGGTGCTGCACCACAAGTCCTTCTTTTCGCGCCTCGGGTAATGACTGCTCTCTTTCTCTTTTCATTGATAACTCCCTATTAATTTAGGATTATGTCCGGTATCCCTGGTTATCATTTAAGCCGGGTTGTTGGATCGCCCAACAATACCCAGGTGCGCCGCACGTCGCTGCTGAGAGTTGCCGCCTTCGCTTTCAACGCAGCCTCTCCGAGCGTCAACGAGTTGTTTTGATCGAACAGCCGCTTGAACATCTCAAGATCCATCAGGGCTTGATCGCTGGATGAGGTCATACCCGATGAAGCCCATATTGCGACTGCTCCTCCGCGTTCCGCCTTCAGCAACGATTCGGCCAGGCTGTCCAACTGCGCATCATGGAAGTAACCGTTCAAGCACGTCATCATCACGAACAACGACAGATTGCTTCCATTGCTCAACGAGCCAACGTCTTCGGATGCGAGAAGTCCGCCTCTCCATGTGTCAACGTTCGCGTGCCCGATGTAATTGATCACCTGCGGCCCTCGATTGATGGCAGCGATCAGCCTCGACTTCACCTCTGCCGCATCGTCACCGCCCCGGTTGATCTGATCCACTTTCATCCCGGCAGGCAACGTCGAACCCAGTTCGCGGCTTGAAGCTTCAAAATCGCTCCCGTCGCTATTCTCATCAGCTACAAGCAACGCGCCTTCCGGCCTTCCTACTCTATCATATCCAATGATCTTAGTTACAATGCTTGACGCCTCTTTCAGTGATCGGACAGGCAGCCGTCCCACAGCCATCTCTGCCAGCCCGTCTCCGTCAAAGTCTGCCAGCGATTCATCAGAAGCGGTCTCCATCAACTGTGTGTCTATCAGTCTGGTCGGGACAAGGTCCCAGTCTCCGAAGCCGAGATAGTTCTTCGCATCGAAGCTTGCGTCTCCTGCCAGCAGCACGAAACGCGGAGCCAGCTTCCAACTCGACTTTGCGTATGCGAGGAAATCTTTGATGGCCTGCGGAGTCTTGTTGCCAAAGCTGAACTCGTCGAACACGTCTTCTATATCGACGATCACAACTTTGTAGCCCTGGCTTTGTCTCTGGAGCCTGAGCGGTTCGAGCGCAGAGACGAAATCCCGACGAGTGAATATTACAAAGTCTGCCGCATTTGTGGGCTGTCGCCAACTGGACGGCTGATTGGCCGCAAGGCTTACGACTCTGCCTGCGACATCATTCGTCATCGCAAGTAGAGTTCTTAAACCCGTTCCCGGCACGATCAACGAAACGCTGTATCCGGTCTTGCCCGGCTTGATCGTTCCCATCACTTCCTGAATCGCATTGGGATTGGTAACGTCAAACACACGGATTGCGGCATTGCCGAATCCATCAACCCTGACAGTCTGTCTGCCCGAAGCGTTGAACCTCAACTGATTGTTATCGGCCAGGAAGCTGTGCCAGTAGGTTACTCTCACATAATCTATAAGGCTGATGTCGGAAGGCCCGCCCTGAGGTATCAGCCTCACTGTGTTCGCGCCTTCCTTCAGGACTGACTGCTGAATCGCCAGTCGCCCGACCCCGGCATTCTGCCCGTCGAATATCACGTCCCCGGCTCTTGCGCCGTTGATTTGAACTTCGACGCGATGAGCGCCCTGCGTCACGCCTTGCAGCGCGACTTCGAGCATCGCCCCGCCGGTCGCCGCGCTATCGACATGCTGGAGCGTTAATGCCTGATCCACAGGGTCGCGCGCCAGGACTGCGCCAAAGAAATTCTCTTTCTCGCCGTTCCTCAATGCGGAGAAGTAGATCGTTCTCGGCTTCAGTTCTGCCGTGTAGAGGAAGCTCCCCATCGGGCTCAGATTGGAAGGCGAAGAAGAAGTCGGGATGCGCTGACCGGCCTGCGAGCCTGCCGTGAGCCAGTAGACGTGATCGGCTGTGGCGGCTGAATCCAAACCAATACCATAGAACTCTATCGCCGCAGACGAATCGAACTGCCCGCTCCGGCTTGAAATATTGATCGGTTGCTCTTTGCCGTCAACCGACAACTGAATTGTCTTCGGATCGACATTCGGATTGAATCCGGCTGCGACCAGTTCAGGCTGAGTCACGCGATAGAATCCTTCGGATCTGACGGACATCTTCACGGCAGAGCGTCCGGATAAGACAGGTTGCAGCGAGATGCCGGATGCGCTGATCGATTGCAGAGTCGCCTTGCGGTCGAGCCGCGTTGTCTGGCTTTCCTGCGGGCTTGATACGCCCAGTTGACCAAGCGTCAGCGACTGCCCCTGAGCCGAGGGGTCGAGCGCCCTTCCCGTGGACTGTCCCGCGCCGACAGGCCCGTGCATTGCGCTTGCGCCGTCCAGATCAATCGATTCGATAAAGTATTGTGCGCCGTTACTCGGCGGAGCATTGTCAAACCATGCATAGGATTTGCCTGCTCCAAGGGCAGTGTTCGAGCCGACCATCAAAGCCGACCCCGCGATGATCTGCGGATTGACTCGAACGCGCCTGCCGTTTTCTTCGCGATAGATGTTGAATCCGAGATTGTCCACCTCGAACCCTGTGCGCCATCTGAGTGATACGCCGTTGTTATATCTGATCGCGTTCACAGCATCTGCGGAATCATTGGCAAACCTCGCTGCCGTAGGCCCGCCTACGCTGACCGAAAGCAGATAATCTCCCGCGCCTGTCGTGCCTGTCGAGGTAGTGCCGATTGAAACTCTGGCGAAGTAAGTCCCGGTTGAAGGCACTCTGAAGGTC
Source organism: Blastocatellia bacterium (assembly GCA_963804815.1). Classification (GTDB taxonomy): domain Bacteria; phylum Acidobacteriota; class Blastocatellia; order UBA7656; family UBA7656; genus DATEKX01. The sequence goes on from CAWDRU010000002.1 coordinate 3,544,799, forward strand.
AGCGCTTCGGCGGGTGAAGATGGGTTCACAGCCGTAAGCGAACCTGCGCCGGAAGTCGTGCTCGATGTTGAGCCTCCGTCGTTTACGGCGACGAGCACCGTAGTTCCATTCCTGTCGAGCAATTCAAGTTTGGCGTTGATCGGCGTGTTGTCGCGGCATGGGTCTGCGTCGAGAGCGAGGAACACAACCTGCCCGACTCCGACAGAGAACGAGAACACATCCACATCAGTAGAAGGCGCAGGCCCCGCAAGCGAGCCTGAGAAATATCTGTTCACAGCAGCATTCGACTGCGTTGAAATGTTGTTCGGTTCCGTCTCCGGTGTAGCAGATGTGGTTAAAGACGGGCAGGACGGCAGCGCATTAGCGCCCGGCGGTTGAACCGCATATGAAAGGCGATACGGCTCTGCCACTGTTGCGGCTGAATTGTGATTGACGCGCAGGAATATGGAGCCAGCGCCTGCCGGAACTGGTGTGCCTCCTATCGCAGGTCCGAGCGTGCCAAACAGCACGTCAGCGTTGATGTCGTCAAATTCCAATGTATCGACTGTCGTCGTAACACGCATATCAAAATCGGTGCTGTTAGACGCTACGCCATCGGCCAGCGCGAAAATGCGAGACCCGGCTGCCACTGCCCCAATCGTAAAGAAATCCACGTCGCCAGCCGGAGTGATCGACCCTTCGATGCCAAATGCCTGAGTCCCGAAATTATTTGCTGTAGCGGGCGTGTTATTGGCTTCCGTCTCGCGGAGGCAGGTGCCCGCCTCTATCGTGAACGGAGTTCCGGGAAAAGTAATGGCAGCTACGTTATCATCAACAAAGATGAATATCTGCTGACCGGATGTCAGCGACAGGCACATCAACTCTTCCGATGTGCTGCCTGCTGCGCGGTTCGTGGCTGCGAAGGCAGGCCCTGATACATTATTGCAGGTTATATTGACAGGCACTCCGGGGGTTGCCGCAGGACAGCTTGTCGTAGCATACATCACAAGATTACCTGTGACCGCATACCCCGTCACCTTAAAGGAGAAAGTGTTCGTGGAAGGCGCGATGAAAGAATAGACCACTTCGCGACCCGTGGCAGTAGACGAAGACTGGCCGATGCCTGTAAAACAGGTCGTTCCCGTAAGCTGGTAATCGTTATTACCGGCAAAGGTTGTTCCGTTGAGCGGCGTATTGATCGTGAGCGGGGTCGCTGCCGAGCAGGTATCGTTTGTCGGCGGAAGCGTCCGGGCGACTCTCAGTTGCACAGCCGTGTTGCCTGCCGTTGGCGCAGTAGTGTCGCACTGCCAGACGACGATGAAATAATTGGTGCCTGAGTTCAATTGAATTCCGGTGATGGTTGATTGCAGTGCTTCGGATACGCATCCGTCATCATCGCACGCGAGCGGAACCTGCGTGAAGACTCCGCCGCAAGCGCCTGTTGAGGAGGTGTATATAGCCATGACTGAGTCATCGACAGTCGAGGCGGTTCCATCCGAAACGCAGGCAGAAAAATCATAAGTCGCCGTCACCGAAGGCGTGAAGCGGTACCAGATGCTGCGCGATACCTGTCCGGATATGCAGGTCTGGCAGGAAGGCGAAGGCGGGTCTCCCGTTACGGTCGCATCGGTTATATCTGCGGTGACAGCCGTTAAGACGGGGAACGGCCCCGCGCCGGGAATGACCTCAGCCCCTGCACACAGGTCGTTTGAAGGCGCAACCTGCGGCGCGGCGGGCGGCGCGGCGGCGGCGGCGGCAACCCGCTTGTTATAGAGTTGCAATTTAAGGTCTGCGACATCCGTTGAGCGACGAGCGGCAAACTGTATGTAGCGTTCGAGCAGATCTTCCTGCTCTTTCGTAAGCTCTTTGTCCGCCACGTAAAAATCATATAAGGCGCGAGAAATGACTATGTCGGCTTCCAGTTCTGAAATTGCTGCGCCCGCGCCGAACCTCTGTAGTATGGCAGTTTCTTCTTTTGAGAAAACGCCTCCGGCTTTAAATTGCGCATAAAGTTTCTCAAGAGCAGATTGTCGCTCGGCGTCCAGGCTTGAGCCGGACTGCTTCTGCGTTAGCTTCGGCGAGCTGATCGTATTAGGTGATGTATTAGCGCGGCCACTTGGCAGAACCAGCAATGCGGTCAGTCCCGCCAATATCGTCAATATGCCGAACAGATGTCTCCTGCCCCTCGTTGAACCCGTCATGGATATTCTCCTCTAAACTTTGATTTTCTTACGAGACAGTTTGCGTGTGATGATGGAATGTTCCTGCTCCTCAATATTTTCATCAACGTAGAAAAAACTTTCAGGAAACCGAGTATTCCTGATGTGCCCGAATCGACTCGTTACTGCTCACGATCGGTGCGCCCCGGTATGCAGATTATTTTCAGGACGCTCAGACAAATTTTCAACCTCGTAGCGGAGATGATTTATTCCACCTCTCCATCTGGCCTTGTCAATTCTCTGCTCTGCCGCAGCGTTGTGAGGAAGCATACAGAGACAAACCAGTCTCGATAGAAAACTCTCGCCGAATGTTGGCTATCGTAATGTTTTGAGAGACAACAAGTCAAGTATATTTTGGTGCGATGCGCGATGGCTTAACCGCAAGTTGCAAAGCAATATAGGGTGAAGACTGCGCATGGTTTGTAACTCTGATGGTATTTGCTAGTTTCCACAGAGCTATTGCCGTATAATGCAGAGCTTTTCTTATTTCACACATCATAAATGCAAGGAATCCTGATTAATGAAGAAAGATCAACGACAAGATAAAGACAACTATCTTCACACGCTTCACGTATTTCGGGGCCAGGGGGAACTGCTCACCGACGAAGCCAGAAATCGCGCATTTTCGAGCGCGATTAGAAAACATGTGCGACCGGGTTCTTCTGTGCTCGACATAGGCACGGGGACAGGCATCTGGGCCATAGCCGCAGCCCTTGCCGGGGCCGACAGGGTCGTAGCAGTTGAGCGAGACAGCCTTTTGATCCCGATCATCAGAAACACTGTGAAAGAGAACGGCGTCAGCGACAGAGTCGAGGTTGTTCATGGAAGCTCAAGGCATCTCGAACTGAATGAGCGATTCGATTTGATAGTGAGCGAAACGATAGGCAATCAGGCGTTCGAGGAAGAGATCGTTCCAATAATGACGGATGCGAGAAAGCGGTATCTTAAACCCGGCGGCGTGTTGATTCCGAGCGATGTCTCTTTCGTTGTCGCCCCCGCCCATTTCGAGAACTATCTGGAAGGGTCGCCTGCCGGAGTCTCGATGAAGTACAGCTACTTTCAAACGCTCAACATTAATATCCCGCTGGTGTTGATCGACAAGTCCCGGTTGAAGATAATCTCAAGCCCGAAGGAGTTGATTCGAGTCGATCTCAATCAATCAAACTACCCGCCTGACCTCAGCCATCTCACGGCTCAGTGGAAACATATCGATACGCCCGACATCAATTGTTTTGCGGTGTGGGCAGAAATGACTTTAGCCAGAGGGGTAAAGATCTCGACGCTGAAAACCAGTTCGTGGTCGCCTGTAATCTATCTGATCAAGCCTTTCAAACAATCGCGGGGCACAGTGGAATTCACGCTCAACATGACGGAAAAGACGCATTACTGGTCGGCTGCGCTCTCAAACAGGAAAGAGAACGAACTGCATTCATACTCGCCAGTCTTTGCCTACACCTCGCTGATAAATCACATCAGAAAGGCCGAAGCTTTTTCGCGAAAGAAGTGATTAAAAAACGATCAGGGGCAGCCTCAAGCAGGCATGCCCCTGATTAAACCATACCGGTTCAGTCTGATTTATTTCAGTCTGGTGGACGGGTCTCCGATCAGCACCCATGTGCGTCTCACGTCTATACCCTTCACTGACGATTTCGACTTCATGGCTGCTTCACCCAATGTTAACTTCCCGCCGCCGAACAACAACCGATAGAACTCTTTATTGAGCGTTCCCTGCTCTCCCGGATCGCTCATACCCGTCGATGCCCACGAGGCCACGGCTCCTCCGTTGGGAGCCTTCAAAAGCGCCTCGGCTATGCTTTCGGTTGTCGCATCATGGAAATACCCGTTCAAACACGTCATTGATACAAACAGCGATAGTCTCTGTCCGTTTCTCAGACCCGCTGCGTCTTCCGAATTGAACAGATCCCCTCGCCATGTGTCCAGATTCCCGTGTCCGATGTAGTTGATTATCCGTTGCCCCTGATTCAGGTAACCGAGCAACTGCGTTCGCGCAGTCTCGTCGTCTATCGTCCCGCGCGTAATTGCACGGGCCGTCACATCGCCCGGTATGAACGCACGCAACGCTTCGCTCTCAGCCTGAAAGTTGAACGTGTCGTCAGCATCCGCCACCAGCAGCAGGCTTTCTGACGGGCTTGAACTGTCATACCCGATTATCTTGCTTACGACTGTTGACATCTCCTGCGCTGTGCGAACTGGCAACCGGCCCACGGCCAGCTCTCCTATCCCATCCCCCTTGAAGTCCGAGAACCATCCGTCGGAAGCCGCTTCCATAAATTGCGTGTCTATCAGCTTCGTCGGTACGATGTCCCAGTCTCCTGCTCCGAGATAATTCTTCGGGTCGAGGCTGGCGTCGCCTGCAAAGATGGCGAATCGCGGTTTCACCTTCCACTTGCTCGTTGCGTAAGCGAGGAAGTCTTTGATCGCCTGCGGTGTCTTGTTGCCGAAGCTGAACTCATCATAGACATCCTCTATATCGACTATCGCCACCCTCAATCCCTGACTCTCGCGATGCGCTTTCAGCGGCTGGAGCGCAGAGATGAAGTCCTTGCGAGTAAAGATCACAAGGTCTGCCTTGTTGCCCTTCTGTCGCCAGTCAGAAGCCGTGTCTCCCTTGATCGCCGCTGGCCGCTTCATCTGTTCGCTTGCAAACGCCAGCAGCGTTCGCGTTCCAGTGCCGCCGATGCCGACCGTCACGCTATGACTGTTGCCGTTCGCGCCGACGGATACGGCCAATTCTGACACGCCGGATTTCTCAGCATCACTCAGGTCTATTACGCGAATGGCCGAGGTGCTGAACCCTCCAATCGTCACGCGTTCGCCAGCTCTGGCTGTGAACTGCAATGCGTCGTTGTCGGCGGCATAGCTGTGCCAGTAGCTGACCCTTACCGTATTCATTAGAGAGACATCCGTCTCTCCGCCTATGGCGATCAGTTCGACGGAGTTATCGCCTTCTCTCAAACTCGATTGCGAAACAGGGATTCGAGCGATGCCCGGCGACTGGCCCTCGAAAGTGACTGCTCCCACATCGTTGCCGTTTAAAGCGACTCGGACGTGGTGAGAGCCTGTAGTGATTCCCTGCAATGCGACTTCGAGCGTTGCAGAATCCGGAGCCGACCCGGCGATGTTGCGCAATGAGAGAGTGCGGGCTACAGGCTCTCTTGCCACGACCGCGCCGAAGAAGTTCTCCTGCTCGCCATTTAGCAGTGAAGCAAAATAGATGTTTCGCTCTTTAAGCTCGGAGGTGAACAGGAAGCTCTCAGGGCTGCCTCCTGCGTTCGTCTCCGGAGCAGTCTTGATGCGTAGCCCCTTCTGCGAGCCTGCCTCAAGGCGATAGGTGTGTGTGTCTGTGTAAGCGTTATCCACCGCCGTGGCGTAGAACTCAATCGCGTCGAACTGTCCATTGCGCTCGCCCTGCACAATGATGGGCCTCTCGATGCCGTCTTCAAACAGTTGAAGCTTGCGAGGGTTTACGCCGGAACTCAAGCCCGCAGCGACAAGCTCTGGCTGAGTGACGCGATAGAAGCCCGATTGTTTTACGCTGAGCTTGACAGCCGATTTCCCGGATGAACCGGCTTCGCCTACAACACTGGAAATTGAGATGTTGCTGCCATCCGCAGCGGGGCCGTTGCGCTTCAGATCGCCCAAAGTCGCTGACGGGGCATCGAGTTTTGACCTGCCGGGTGAATGGACAGGACTGATCGGCCCCTGCCATGAGCTTGTGCCGTTGAGATCAAAGGATTCAATCCAATATTGGGCGTTCGGGTTTGAAGTGTTGTCGCGCCAACTGTAATTGCGACCGGCAGACATTGCCGTGCCCTGACCAGCGAGTAAAGCCGAACCGGCGATGATCTGTTTATTGACGCGAGTCCGGTTGCCGCCCTCATCGCGATAGACGTTGAAACCGAGGTTGTCTACTTCGTAGCCGGTCTTCCAATTCAAACTGACCAGCCCGTCATCATCCACAGTGGCAGATGAAGACGACATGCGGGCAAGCGTCGGGCTGGCAAAGCTGATGTCTAAGCTCCAGCTAGTGATGCTTCCGTCCGCCGCCGTGCCGCCCTGGTCATCTCTAACGTAAAGGCTCCATGTACCAGCGGCGATGACATTGCCGGGAGTGATAAAACTGCTCGCAATCGTAGACGTTCCCCCGGTGGTGCCTCCGGCAGGATAATCAGCAGGAGCGGGGCAATTCCCATTGCATTGCGCAGGGGCCGGGAAGTTATCAACCCCGCCATTGCTTGTAGGCTTAAACGAGCCTGCCGTTAACGCGGCGGCAGTCGGCATCTGACTTCCCGCCGCATCATCTATGTTTACATTTATGCCCGGCGAACCGATAGCAACGGTACTACCTACATCATTCCAGAAGATTAGTTTCGAGGTTCCATTCGGCGCGACCAGCAGCATATCCACATCACTCGGACTGTCATGCTGGAAGCCGTTGATATGTATGATCAGGCCCGATACAACAGCATTCGGGCTAACTCCTGTCACGCTTATAGTAGACGGGTAAGGCGTGGCATTCCCATTTTCATTTATAGTAATCGCCCCGCCTGCGAAATTTCTAAACTGAGTCTTGAACGGCCCGCCCTTTTTAGGTTTCGCCGCAGAGTCGTCAACAACGCTCGCTTCCGCATTGAAGGAGGCAGTTATGCCCTGGCGGTAGCTTGTGCCAATCAGTGTAAGAACTAAGAATAGGGCAAAGCCCCCGGATAACTTTCTAGTTACCTTGCTTAATCTCATAGTAGACCTACTTTTCATTTCGCCTCCTTGATGTGAGCAGCCTGCGCGGAAGAGGGCATAAAGCTCTTTACCATTAAACCCAATCAGACTGTGAGTTGAAATTGCATCATAACGGAACTGAGCGAACCATCTGCCGTTAGCCGGGCGCGCTCGGTTAACTCGTTTTCAGAAGATGATTTCGCGTCCTTATCACAAACCAGCAGCAATCGCTTTGACGCGATGCTACTAAGATTCCTGCAACGTGACCGATGTCTTCGGGCGAGCCGAATGGATTGGAATTCCTATGATCAATACGAATGGTTTTATCATATCGCAATCCGCCGAAAAAATCTGCTTAGTTCGCACAATATATTCGCACCACAAAACGACCGGACTTTCTTTGGAAAGAACTTTATCTTACTGGCTCGTTATCGTAATTTTTTCAACAAAACAAGTCAAGGGAAAACAGGAAGAATGATTATTTCCGGTGAGCGCAGGGCTTAAGGTCGGGGCAAACAGGTCAAAGGAAATTTCAGCCTGTTTGCCATCGGGACTCCGAAATCAGCCGGATACAAAAAAGCCGGAGGCGATTGTAAGCGCCTCCGGCTTTACCCCTGGTTTGAGGTTATATTTAACGCAGCCGCATCGTCGGATCACCGAACAGTATCCACGTGCGACGAATGTCGCCGTCTATCACTGCCGCTTTAGCGCCCGATGCCGCTTCGCCTATTGTTATTGGAGTTGCGCCGAACAACAGGCGATGAAATTCCTGATTCAGCACAGCCTGTCCTGATGGCTCGCATTGGCCAGCCGAAGCCCAGACAGCTACTGCTCCACCGTTTTCTGCTCTCAACAGCCTCTCAGCCAGTGAGTCAAGGGACGGGTCGGCGAAGTAGCCGTTCAGACAAGTCATCAGCGAGAAGAATGTTAAAGGCTGATTGGTCAACGCCAGGGCATCATCATTATTCAGCATACCGCCTCGCCACTCGCCCACTGTTCCATGGCCGTTGTAGCTGATAATCCTGTGATGCCCGCCGTTGATACCTGCCAGCAGTTGGGCTTTCATTGTCGCGTCATCCGTGCTGCCTCTGCGCAAGTCAACCACTGTAGTTCCTTCCGGGAGATATTGGCGCACGGTGTTGTTGGCCGTTGCGAAGTCATATCCGTCGTTGCTGTCGGAAAACAGCAGAACCGAGTTCGACGGCGAGGCGCTGTTATAATTCACGATTCTGGTGATGTATTTTGTCATCTCCTGAGCAGTGCGCGCGGGCAAACGACCCATCGCCATCTCTGGCAATCCATCTCCATTGAAATCGCAGAACCAATCATCTGACATCGATTCCATATAGATCGTGTCTATAAATTTCGTCGATACCAGATCGAAATCTCCGAACCCGAGATAATTCTTCGGGTCGAGACTGGCGTCGCCTGCCATCAGCACGAAGCGCGGCGGAGATAGCCATGTGTTTCTGGCAAATTCGAGGAAGTCTTTAACCGCTTGCGGCGACTTATTGCCGAAGCTGAACTCGTCGTAGATATCCTCTATGTCAGCAAGGATGACAGATAAGCCCTGCCCTTTTCGCAAAGCCACGAGCGGTTTGAAGGTCGATTTCAAGCTTGCGTGAGTGATAATTACGAAGTCTCCACTAAGCCCCACCCGCTTCAGGATTGACGGCACATTCGCTTTCACGGCGGACTGCTTCATCTGATTTGAGGCGAAGGCATAGAGAGTATGCAGTCCTGTGCCGGGCACTGTGAACGACAACGTTGGCCCGCCCTTGGAGCCGAGAACGGTGGTGGCCAGTAGCTGCGGAGCATTGGGATTGGTCAAATCCACAACTTTGGTGGCGCTGTCGGTGAAACCATTCAACGTCACCTTTTGCCCACCCTGAGCAGTGAAGTTCAACTGATCCGAGTCTGCCTGGTATGTGTGCCAGTAGGTTACGCGCACGCTGTCTACGAGCGAGATGTCAGCCCCTCCGATTATCGAAGTCAGCCGCACTGTGTTACTGCCCTCTGTAAGCAACGACTGCGCAACGCTGAAGCTCTGAACAGCGCGGTCCATATTGCTGAAGCTGATCGTGCCGAGGCTGGTGCCGTTGAGTGTGACTCCTACTTGATGGCCCGTCAGCGTTACACCCTGTACTGCAACTTCGACCGTAACAGAGCCGGGAGCCGAAGCGGATATATTCTTGAGATTGAGCAGTTGATCTACGCCTGCGGCGTTAATAACCGGCCCAAAGAAGTTCTCCACCTCTCCGTTTCTAAGCGCGGAGAAGTAGATAATCCGGTCTTTGCGTTCGACAGAGAACGGGAAACTGCCGTTAGCAGCAGTTCCTCCTGATCCATTAATCGTGGCAATTCGCAGTCCGTTCGCCTTTCCGGTTACAAGCCAGTAGACTCGCTCGTCTGTGACAGAGCTGTTTACTCCCATGCCCTGGAACTGGACGGAGTCTGCGGCATTCAACACGCCATCCGACTCGCCCACAACCAAGATAGGCACTTCCTCTCCATCAACGAACATCTGTAGCTTGCGAGGGTCCACGTTGCTGTCGAGTCCTGCTGCTATCAAGGCCGACTGCGGCAAGCGATACCAGCCTTCCTGCTTGACGCCGATCTTGAATGAGTTGTCGTTGGCAATGCCCAATTGAACCTTGACCGCTGCCGGGGATGGCGTGGCAATAGATGCCTTATTCTGAACACGCATCGAGCCTTGTCCCTGCGTCAACATCGTCTGCGAGTTTCCAATCTTATTGAGCAGAAGCGACTGCTCGACGTTGGGCGCTCGGCCTAAACTGGCCTTGAGACTTACGGGGCCTGTAAACGTGCTTACGCTGTTGAGATTAATGTCTTCAAGCACGTAGGTCACAGTACCGGAGGCGCGCGGCATCAGATCGGCCCACGCATAAGATTTGCCCGCTGTGAGCGCAACCCTCGGTCCGGTCATCAAAGCAGAGCCTGCGATGATCTGCGGATTGAGCTTTGTGCGCTGGCCTGCGACTTCGCGATAGACGTTATAGCCGAGGTTGTCCACTTCGTAATCCGATCTCCATTGGAGAAGAACCCGCCCGTCATCAAAGTTGGTCGCGTCAAACGATTTGACTCTGGCAACCGTCGGCCCGACCAGTACCTGAACGGTCGTGGTCTGCCCATCGGGGTTGGTTATCGTGATGGTTTTCGATCCCGGCGTGGAGCCGACAGTCGAGACGTTCATCGTCACCTGCGTCGGAGTGTTGAAGGTGATGCTGTTGACTATGATGCCCGCGCCCGATGCGCTGATGTGATTAAACGGCGTATGCGGCGCTGCGGGGTCCGGTCCCGGATCATAAAAGCCCTGCCCTGCCGGAGCCGTACCGGTCACCACTATGTTAGTAGAAGGGTTATTCAGTTGTATCGCTCCGGGGCTGGCCGAATTGGTCGGAGGCGGAGGCGGCGCTATCAGTTTAACGGCTCGCGCGCCGTAGGTATTCGTGGCGTTGCAATACTCCTGAATCGTCCACATCGTCATATCGTCTTTGGGATCGAGAGATGTGTACGAATAATCGCCCCATCGGCGGCTCGGTCCACCCGGATCGCCCGGCGGATTGTAAGCGGTTGCGCTCGCCGTATAGCCCGGAAAAGCCACGCCGCCCGGCCCGTCTCTGAGCGCTCCGAGCGTATCGCCTGTCAGGCGACCAGTGGTGAAAGCGTTGATACGTTCGTTGGTTCCGGCAATGCTGCAACCAAGCGCGGCGTGCCCCTGCCCGGAGACCATAATCGAAGGTATCCAGTAGTTGCGCTGATTCGCATCATTGGTGACGTTATTATCAAACAGCGTCCCCGACTGGACGATAGCGGGCGTGGTGCTCAGATTTTGAAGCTCGTACCAGCGTCCGGCATTGCGGTTGTTAGTAGCGCCAGCCACTCCTGTGTTATTAACTCCAATGCTGTGAGCGGTCCACAAACGCCCGTTTCTCAGATGCGCGGCATAGAGCCTGTCATCCAGACTGTCAAGCCTGCCGCCTGTCCCGGCTGTATTGCCAAGATGCGGAACCAGCACAGGGAATCTGGTTGTAAGAGGAGTGGCCACGGATATGTTTGCGCTGATGGTCGGAGCCGGGCCGAGGCTTCCGGGATTCGTCACGCGACGAATCATCAAGGTGTTAAAAGTCGCGTTATCAACGCCGATGAAATATCCAAGAGCGCCTGCTCCGGTATTTGTCGGGTCGTAATTATCGACTCCGCGCGGGGCGAAAGGCCCTGCGCCTGTAGGAGTCGCTACAAGACCGGAAAAAGCCCAGACCGTGAGCGGAGTGCCAGCCAGCGCGGGGGCTTTCGGAATGACGAAACCCTTTGTGCTGTTAAACGCCCCGGCGAGGCTGAACATATCGCCGCCGATATAAAGGGCGCTTGCGTCTATGCCTAAAGATTCATAGTCCGTAAATAGCGTGGCATCGCCCTGGAACTGGTAAAACGTCCAGACAGTGCCTCCTGAAATAGTGCCGTTGCTTGCCGCATCGTTGACGGCAATCAAGACGCGATTGGCCTTGGTAGTGGCTCCTGTCGCGGCATTCAAAACCACATCAATGATGACAACGAACCAGCGATTCGAGAGGCGGTCGAATCGCACTTGCGGATCGGATGTGAATGAGACTTCGCCAGCGCCCGGCGGCGTTATGACCGACGCAAAGAATACATCTGAATCGACGTTGATCACTCCATCGGCAACGCCTGTCGTCTTGTTGAAAGTACGCATTCTGCCATTCAGAAAGACGAAAAACTGCGTCGGGCCGACAGCGCCCATCGTGTCGGGAGGGAACGCTCCGGTTTCCGTAGGCCCTGTTGCGCCGTCGAACTGCGTGCCAATAGTCTGCGGGGCATTCAGTTCGGCAGGCGGCGTATTCGTATTTTTGTCCGGCAGAGGCCACTGGCTGGCCTCTATCGCGCCGGGGCCGTCGGGGCGTTCTTCGCGCTCCTCGATCTCAAATTCAGGCTTCTTCATTCTCATGCTCTGCCCGGCGGGGCGAGCGGCCTGATCAGCCGTTATCTCGGCCATCGTTCGCTCGATGGGCTGATCGGTGACGATCTTGCCTGCCGTGGACGAGCCGTCAGGATTCAGCTTCCCTTGCGACACGGCCTCGGATGGTTTGGATTGACGAGCAGCTTTCGGCGATTTGGGAGCAGGTCTGACGACTCTTTTTGCTGCCTGCTGTATTGCCGCACTGACATTGGCCAAAAAGCCTGACGGCAGAGCAGCTCCCGCAGTCACTACTGCGAGGCAAAGCGATAAGATTATAATTGCAGAGACTTTCGTTCTTTTGCGCTCCGGCTCAAGAGACGGGCCTGTTCGATTCCGGTCATTACTGATTTTCATTGCTTGTTTCTCCTCAATACATTCCTACAAATCGGGGATCGAATCTTTTGGGGCAGACGGCTTAAATCGTTGAGTCATAAGGCGTCGAAACGAGAAGCTCAAACTCAACCCCGTGAATGGATTCCTGAAACGTTCCACTGTTTTGCGGCTTTTCGGCTCTTCAAAAAACGGGCTTTTTTAGGATATATAGCTAACCAGAGGATCAGGTCGCCTCTTATTATCCTCGCCCTTTGTTCGCCGCTTTATTGCCTGAAGTTTTAGAGACCTGATCGAATCAACACTCTTCGAGAGCTTTTAAAACAAACAACCCGTCTAAAGGCTCGCAGATCGCGAAATGCACGGCAAAATCCTATTTGCAATCTACACTTCGGTCAAGTGAAAAGGAAATTGCAAGAGAATTGCAACATATTGCAGGGAAGATTTTAAAGGCGATTGAATCAGTCGGTATGAAGCAGGGCCGGACCTCGCTATACAAAAACAAAACGATCTGAAAGAGTAAAGTTAATCAGCGAGCAGATGGCTATGGTAATCAGGTTGGCCAGCAAGGCGTTGAGTCTCGCCTGATTTACGAGAACAAACATCAATATGATATTGCCCGCAAGCGACATCGCGCCGCTCGTCAGGTTGAAGCGCAGCAGCATCAAAGCGGCTCGTGACTGCGGGCGGTCTTTCCACGTCCATCGCCTGTGCCAGATGAAGTTGTGCAACACGCTTGCTTCTACGGCAAGAGCGGTCGCAGCCAGATAATGCAGCCCGGCCACGCGCAACAGCAGCGCTAATATAACGACCTGCACGAATATGCCTGTCGCGCCTACTGCGCTGAACCTGACCCAGCGATAAAAGATCGTTTTCCAGTTAGACATCTGTTTGATTGCTCGGCTCAAACTTTTTCGGCGCGATAGAGCGTCATCGTATTGCGCGCTACTGAAACGATTACCACCACAGCCATCAACGCTATCGCAACAACGGCGCAGACATCGAAAAACAGATACTGGCCGCCCAGCACGCGCGTTTGCGGTCGCAGAAAAGCTACCGTGTTTCCGACCGCAAGCAGTATCCTCAATTCAGTCGGGCCGAATTTATAAAACGACAGCTTGAAGACGCCTATGGTGTAGGTCGCCAGATAAACGTCTATCGAAAGCATGAAGTAAGTCACTAGAAATGCCATCGCCACAGTCCACGTCATATAGCTCGACAGCGCCAGCCCGCACAGGATTGAGAGTATGCCGAATGCGTCAACGATGTGATCTACGTAAAAGCCATAACGCGGCCTCTGTTTGTTGCGCGCTCTGGCAAGCGAACCGTCGAGGCTGTCGCCAAACCAGTTGACGGCCAGCAACACATTGACGACGAGAAGTGCGGGCGGCCACACCTGCGCGAGCCAGTAGAAAGCTCCCGCCGCAAGCATCGCTGCAAAGCCGAGCAAGGTCAGTTGATCTGAACTGACCCAGGCAGGCATATGACTCGTGAACCAGTCGAGGGCTTTTCGCTCAAGCGGCGTAAGAAAGCTCTTTTGTAATCGCGGCGCGTTCTTGAATTCAGATGATTTCGTTTCTGTCTGCACAGGTTTATTACCTCAACAGGTTCTTCGCCGCCGCGTAGGCGTCAAGCGGCGACAGCAATACTATGATTAACCAGATGGGAACCGAGATGAGCGCAAGAATGGCTCGCTTCACAAACTGGCTTTGTGCGTCCGGCGAACTGGCCGATACGCCTGCGATGACCGCGCTCACGAGCGGCCCTGATACGCGATTGAGCAGCCTCCCTGACTGATCGAGCGCAGAAGTCGTGTAGGGCGAAGCCAGATTCGTTGACGGCGCGCCACTGAGCTTATCGCTTGCTGAAAAATCGAGTTGTCGCGCACCGCACCAGCGGCAGAACTTATCGTATTCAAACAGCCCGCCGCCGCACGAAGCGCAGGTCTTAACCGCTACTGTTATTGCGTCGTGCGTATTAAACATTGCAACCTCACATTCCATCTGAATCCCCCGAGGCAAAGGCCATTGTTCGCAACTGCAAGACCGGTGCCAATACTGAATTTTTCGCTAAATGGCCGGAAAATCAGGGAAAATCGGTTGAATCGGTATTGAAGCAGTAGCGGCAGGGGTGCAGTAAAAAGAAGCCAAATGCACTCTACGGCATACGGCTCATGGCGCACGGGTCGATCAGTGCGCCATGACAGGGCCGCGCGCTTTGACTTTCCTGAGCAGGAAGACGGCTGCGATGCAAAGCAGGCACATTATTCCGAGCAATCTGAAGTTATCTATGAACGCCGCAAGCTGGGCCTGCTTGACGATGGTTCCATAAATGATGCCCACGGCTTTTTCAGCCGCCCCGACTGCTCCGAACTGCGGCGTGAGTCTGTCTGTCAAAGCGTGAAGTTGCTGCTGGTATGCCGCATCATACGGCGTGGCGTGGCCGATCATCAACGCCTGATGCGACTGCGCGCCGCGCGCAAGCATTGTGGTAACAGCCGATATTCCGATGCTGCCGCCGATGTTGCGCATCAGGTTATAAAGACCCGTGGCGTTGCTCATCTCATCCTGTCGCAGATTGCCTACGGATATAGTCGAGAGCGGCACAAATATAAAGCCCATCGCCGCCCCGCTGATGATTATGGGCCAGAGTATGTTTTCAGGCGCGATGTTGAGATTGATGCCGCCAAGCACGAAGACCGAAAGACCGAGCATCGCAAAACCGAGTATGATGAGCCAGCG
Source organism: Blastocatellia bacterium (assembly GCA_963804815.1). Taxonomy (GTDB): domain Bacteria; phylum Acidobacteriota; class Blastocatellia; order UBA7656; family UBA7656; genus DATEKX01. The sequence continues at coordinate 3,559,804 of CAWDRU010000002.1, forward strand.
ATTGTCGATCATGCCTATCAATCGCGCGACAACTATCATCGCAAACATCGAACCCAGTCCGCGCGGGCTGATGGCTATGCCGCTCTGCAAGGCCGGATAGCCCATAAGATTTTGCAGGAATAGCGGCAGCAGCGCAGTCGTGCCATAAAGCACTATGCCGACGATCATTATCAGGAATGTGCCGACTGCAAAGTTGCGATTCTTCAGGACGCGCAGATTGACAATCGGATCTTTCGATTTCAGTTCCCAGACGACGAATGCCGCAAGCGAAAGCACCGATATGACGGCGAGGCTCGTTATCCACGCAGACGAGAACCAGTCTTCGTCCTGCCCCTTGTCCAGCATTATCTGTAGGCTCGCAAGCCACAACGCCATAATGCCGAAGCCTATGTAATCGATGCTGCGGCGCACGGAGTTCCTGATGTAGGGCGGGTCTTCGACGAAGGCTTGAGACATCAAAACAGCGATTATGCCGACGGGGATGTTGATATAGAAGACCCATCGCCATGAATAGTTATCAGTGATCCACCCGCCGAGCGTGGGGCCTATGATGGGAGCTACGACGACGCCCATCCCGTAGACGGCCATCGCCATTCCGCGCTTGTTCGCAGGAAAGCTTTCGAGCATCGTAGCCTGCGCGATTGGCTGCAAAGCTCCGCCGCCCGCGCCCTGAACGACGCGCGCGACGATCAACATGCTGAGGCTTGTCGCCGCCCCGCACAACAACGACGAAAGAGTGAACACGATTATGCAGAATATTAAAAGCCGTTTGCGCCCGAACCTCGCGCTCAGCCATCCGGTGGCGGGCAGCACGATTGCGTTTGAAACGAGATAGCTTGTCAGCACCCACGTCGCCTGATCCGTGCTCGCCGAAAGATTGCCCGCAATGTGAGGGAGCGCGACGTTGGCAACCGACGTGTCGAGCACTTCCATGAAGGTCGCAAGCATCACAGATATGGCGATGAGCCACGGGTTGAAACTCGGTTGCCAATCCTGAGCGTTGACTGTGCTGGCCTGTATATTTTTCGCTTCGCTGCTCATCGCATCTTTCCTCTATCGCTCACTTCACTTTCACTTCGGGCTCGACAGACATGCCGGGGCCAACGGGATACTGCTGATCCATCTGTTCGTCGAATACGATCTTGACGGGCACGCGCTGCACCACTTTGACGTAATTGCCCGTCGCGTTTTCCGGCGGAAGCAGACTGAATCGCGCGCCTGTGCCTGTCTGTATGCTGTCAACATGCCCTTTGAACGTCCTGCCGGAATAAGCGTCAACTTTGATGTCAACCGGCTGTCCGGGTCGGATATTGTCAAGCTGCGTCTCTTTGAAGTTTGCAATGATCCACATTTCATCGGGCACCACGGCCATCAGCGCCTGCCCGACCTGTACGAACGCGCCTTCTTCGACAGCCTTCTTCGTCACGCGGCCATCTTCGGGCGCATAGATTTTAGTGTAAGAGAGATTCAATTCCGCCTGCGCAACCTGCGCTCGCGCCTGTTCTATGTCTGCGCCAGCGGTTGCAGCCTGCGCGCGGCTTTCGGCCACCTGCTGCGGCGCGGCGTTGGCTGCCGTGAGCTTCCCGCTTGCCTCACCGACCTGCGACTGCGCCGTCGAAACCTGAGCCTGAGTCTGTTGAAGATTGCCCTGCGCAGCTTCAAGCGCGGCGCGAGCTTCATTAATCTGAGCTTCCGCCGCAGTCACTCTCTTGTGCGCCGCGTCGAGCATAGCGCTTGCCGAACGCGCCTCGGCGATTGCGTTGTCGAGTTGCTGATGCGATATTACCTGGCTTTCATAAAGCTGCTGGTATCGCTTTCGATCTGCATCGGCCCGCGTGGCCTCGGCTTCAGCCGCTGTTGCCTGCGCCTGAGCTTCGGCGGCATTCGATTGCGCTGTCGCCACCTGCGCTCGCGCCTGCTCCACTCGACTGCGCGCTGCCGCTACCTGAGCGCGCGCGGTATCAACATTAGACCGGGCCGTTTCAACGCCCGACGATGCCTGCTCTACGCCTGCGCCGGAAGTGGTGCTCGTCAGGTCTACGTTAATCTGCGCGGCCTGTTGTTTGGAGATCGCGGCCTGTAACACTGCGCGTGCCTGTGCGAGCTTCGCATCGTAATCGCGCGAATCGATCTCTGCGAGCAGGTCGCCTTTCTTCACCGGTTGATTTTCCAGTATGTAGACCTTCGATATGTGACCCGTCACTTTCGGGCTGATCTGTATGACGTGCCCTTCGATGAATGCATCATCCGTAGATTCATGCGCGCTTGCATAAACGTAATAACGCAGGCCGAAAAACAGACCAACGGCGAGAAACACGGCAGCGATTATCATCACTCGCAGACGCTTGTAAAAAGGCGCGGCTTTCTTTTCAGGCTCTTTTACATCCGGCGGCGGTGCGCCGTCGCGCATCATCGCTTCAAGCTCAATATCGTTCAGTTCTCGAACGATCATCCCGTCGTGCTCATCTATGACCTTCGGCATTGCCTTTTCCTCCGACTCTTGAAAGTGCAATTTCGCTGCCATATAAACCGCACTCATAAAAAGCTCATGCAAAGAAGATAAGCGGCTTTCTGATGATTATGCCCCGTGAAATCGAAGCTGATTCGTCACGATATTTCGCGCCGGACGCGATATTTCGCGTCGAGTATCAGGCGGGGTTAGCGGGATAAAAGCGGGTTGATTGATAAAGCAGATGGTGAAATTATGAGCATTCTTCTGTTTCGATGACTCGCTGAGTGAAAAGCTCGCAGCCTTCAAAACAGACGCCCTGATGTTTGAGGCGGCGCAACAGGGCGGCCCCGTCTTCATCGAGAAAATTCACCGTAGAGACGTTTATAATCAGCTTTGCGCCTGCCTCGTCCAAAAGCTTCGCGCATACGGCATCAAGCAGCGGGGCTGTGTCTGCGGTAAGCGCTCCTTCGACTCGCAGAATCGTCCTTCCCGCAGCCGGATCTTCCGATTGTGAAATGCGAATGGCCATTTACTTCTCACTCCTCTTGCCGTGCTTATAATCACGCGGCTGGTTTATCAACGCAAATTGATTGCCAATGATGAGAAATGTCGGTCGCACGCCCGTTAAACGCTGCTTGTCGCGAAGAAGATTATCACAAGCGGCTCTGGCAAACGTAAAGAAACAAGGAACCGTATCGTGGAGCAAGATTAAAGCAGAGCTGGACCTTTAATCTGTCGCTGTGAGCTACACAATTGAATTCTCTCGGAAAGCTGAACGACAATTCAGGGATTTACCCAGAAGCGTCCAATTAAAGATTGCTCCTAAAATAGGCGCATTAGCTGAAACGCCCCGTCCTCGCAGCGCCAAAAAACTCGAAGGTCAAGACGATATATATCGTATACGAGTCGGGGATTATCACATAATCTATCAGGTGCAGGACAAAGCTCTGATTGTATTAGTCGTCAAAATCGGAGACCGCAGAGAAGTTTACCGATATATTGGCAAGTAATCTTCCAACCTTCCAACTTCTATTTTGCAGTATCATCTGACTCCGAGTTTCTTCATCCGGCTGCGAAGCGTGGATGCGGGCAATCCGAGTATCTCAGCCGCGCCGCCTCTTCCTGCAATCATTCCGTTTGTGCGCCTGAGCACCTGTTCTATATATTCGCGCTCCATCTCTTCCAGAGTAACGAGCTTCGCGGTTTGACCCGGTTCATTGCGGCCACCAGCCCTTGATATTTCATCGCCGAGCGGCAGATCGACCGTCAGCACTTCGCCTTCTGCCAGCAGCACCGCGCGTTCTATTATGTGCTCAAGCTCGCGCACGTTGCCGGGCCACGAATAATTCTGCAACCGCTCAAGCGATGCCTGACTGATTGAAGAGATGCGCTTCTTGAATTGCGCGCGGAATTTCTGCGCGAAGTAATTCACAAGCAGAATGATGTCGTCGCCGCGCTCGCGCAGCGGAGGTATGTTTATCGGAAAAACATCCAGCCGGTAATAAAGGTCCGAGCGATACTTCCCTTCCTCGACCAGTCTGACAAGCGGCTGATTGGTCGCGGCCAGCACTCGGACATCAACCTTGATAGTCTGGGTTCCGCCGACGCGCTCGAACTCGCCCTGCTGAAGCACGCGCAAAAACTTCGCCTGCGTTTCGAGCGGAAGCTCACCCACTTCATCCAGAAATATCGTGGCATTGTTTGCAAGCTCGAATCTTCCGAGCTTTCGCTGCACAGCGCCCGTGAACGCTCCCTTTTCGTGGCCGAATAATTCGCTTTCAACCAGCCCGACCGGCAGCGCAGCGCAGTTGACCGTTATGAGCGGACGCGCGCGGCGCAGGCTGCGCGAGTGAATGGCGCGGGCTATCAATTCCTTTCCCGTCCCCGTCTCTCCCGTGATAAGAACGGTCGCATCGACAGGCGCGACTTTTTCCACATCCTTCATCATCTGCTTGAAGGTAGGGCTGACGCCGACCAGTTCTTCAAGCTTGTAGTTTTGATTTATGGATTCCTGCAAATAGTAGACCTGTGATTCGAGCGCGAGGACTTTGGCTTCCTGTTCGGCCAGCGCGTTCGAGCGATCTTCCAGTTCGCGTATCAGGCTCTGAATATCGCTTCGGTCAGCGACGATCTTTGGAAGCTCTTTGTCGAAATCCGGAATGTGATAAAGCTCCGTCGCGATCTGAACGGTTTCGCTCTGATCGTTCAACATAGAGCGGCCCACCACGTAACACCGCTCGTCACCCTTGCCGATGCATTTGGTCTCAAAATAGATAACGTGGCTGCCCAGTACCGCAGACGAGTAGCCTCCGGCATATCCCATCAGCGTCCAACAGACGGGCGTATCGCTTTCGCCTATGTGTTTGAGGTGCTGCTCGGCTTCATAAGAGTTGATCCATATGCCTTCGGCATGAAAGATTCCCGCATCTTTATCGAATTCAAACAAGACAGGGTTGACGCCGACTATGCCTGAAAGCGCGGGAAGCCGTGTGCCTGCTCTCCACCAGTCTTCGGGCGTCTTCCAGTCGAACGACTCTTTCAAGGTCAGCGCATCGCGATAGCCGCGCGCGTATCCGAATTGAGCCAGTATGCGGCGCGCAGCGGCGATGCCCAGAATTCCGATAAGCTCTTTACGCAAAAAGCCCATCGCATCTGCATCAAAGATCAGCATTCGCCGGTTTTTGAAATAGACGGTTCCCGCTTCTTCATTGGCTTGAAGAAGCTCTAAAAGTTTCAGATCTTCGGGCTGCATATAATTGATATTGGCGAGAGCCGTGGGGAATGGCAAGAAGTTCGCTGATCGGATCAAGCTCGCTTTCTCAGACCCGCGTAAACTTCGGCGACGCGTTTTTTGTGTTCTTCCGATTCAAGACAGGCTCGAAAGGACCGGCTTATCTCTTCAAGCGCGCTTCTGGTATCGAGGTCTATCAATTCGCGCGTCAATCGCTTCGTCTCAAACAGCGCGCGTCTTGCTTTGCCCGCAAGCAGGCGGGCCATCTCCATTGCGCGTTCCATCAACTCTTCGCGCGGGTAGACGTGATTGGCAAGGCCGATGCGGTAAGCCTCTTCAGCCGAAATGTTACGGCCCGTCATCGCAAGCTCTTTGGCTCGCGCAAGCCCGATTGATTTGTAGAGCGGGTGAATGATCTGCGTCAGGCCGATATTGATTTCAGCCTGACCGAACAGAGCTTCACTGGCGGCGAGCCTTATGTCGCAAAACGCCGCCAGATCAAATCCGCCCGCGATGGCCGCCCCGTTGATCGCTCCGATCACGGGCTGCGGCAGCATCCACACGCGGCGAAACATCGTCGTCACTGTGTCGAGATACGCGAGCTTCTCTTCCATCGTCCAGTTGATCAGCAATTCCAGATCGAGACCAGCCGAAAAGCTGCGGCCCGCTCCTGTTATCACGACAACGTTCAAGCTCGAATCTGCTTCGGCGGATTCCAGGGCTGCGGATAATTGCCTGACCAGATCAGGGTGAAGCGAGTTGCTTTTGTCTGGCCGGTTGAGCGTAAGCACGACTATCGCGCCTTCGCGCTCGCTCAGCACAAACGGTTCGGCGTTTTCATCAGACATCCGTGTCAATACTCCTTGTCATCGGCATGCAACATCTTTATGCTATCGCCGTATGATAAAGCAGCGAGCGGAGTAAGCAAAATGTTTTGCCCGAAATGCGGAACTCAAAACCTGATCGAGCAGAAGTATTGCAGGGCCTGCGGGCACAAGCTCGCGGCTCACATCGCCGCGCTCGAAGGCAGAACTGACGATGTAAGCATACCTCTCAATAAAGGTTCACAGTTTGTTGCGATAGGGCTTATCGTCACTGGCATCGTCAAGCTGAACCTGCTGGCAAACTTCTTTTTCAGGTCTGACGCGACCGGGATAATAATCAACCTGCTGATATTGCTGCTTATAGCGGTCCCATTAATCACGATTGGCATGATTCGTATCAGTCAGGCCCGCCGCGCGCTGAATCCGAAAGCGAAGGCTGACGATAAAGCGATTACCGCAGCAGACCTCAATCAACTACCCGCCGCTGCCGATACTGATCGCTCTATTTCGATTCCCTCTGTGACCGAACACACCACGCTTGAATTGAAGGTGCGCCGGTAATAATCATCAACTCTGAAAACCGCCCCGCTCACAAATCTCCACATTCAGTTGTTGAGTATGAAAATATTCGACCATCCATTGACGTTCTTCACGCGAATCCGATTAGCTCCTCGCTGAAGCGCCAGTTGCCCGTCGCGCCCTTTGATCGTCAGTTTGCTGCCCTGTTTGTTTGTCTTGATCTTTCGCGGCGGCGCAACCAGTTGCCCGTTGATCTCCAATTGCAGACTGGTCGCGTCTCCGCGAACATTCAATTTAAGTTTCGCTCCGTCGAAAGAAGCGTCCAGTAAAGCAAGCCCCCCTGATTGAGCCTTGCTGAAATCGACAAAGGTTTCAGCGCTTCTATTTCCGGCGCGATCTATCAGGACCAGACTTGCAAAAAGAGCCGTTGGCGTCGTACTCAGCCCCATGATCGCTAACTGAGATTCAATGCGCGTCTCGTTGCCAGAGCTGATCGCAGTGCTCGTCACAGGACTGACCGCGCGTCCCGCTTCGTCAAGAATTTTCACTTCTGCAATCGCAAAATCGCCATCGCAATCCATAGCCGCGTAGTCGAGTCTTAAAGCGTCTCCTTCAAGATGAGGGGTGATGTTGAAGACTGCGGGCGCTCGCTCAGAGGTACCGCCACTGCTGCCTCCCGTCACGGTCGCTGTAATGGTGAACTCCGCTTCACCCGGCCCGTAATTCGCCATAGCCATATAGTAAATCCCCTGCCGAAGCGGCGGAGAATCGGATGAATTGATAATTATCGTTTCCGAGTTTGAATCGGTCGTAGACATATAATCGGTCTTCGCATTATGCCCCTGAAGCACAACCGGCTGGCCGAACCGTGCAAACAGGTCTACGTCCTGATTCCCGTTCAATTCCAGTTTGAGTTGCGTCGCCCCGGACGGGACCGCGATTGAATAATGCGTATGACTGAGGACTCCCAACCCCAGAGGCGGCGCTAGCATGCCTCCCGGTTGAGGGCGACCGGAAACAAGAGGGACGACAAGCGTGGGATCTACAAGGCTGCGGGTTCGATAGCCGATTGAATCAAGCACGTCAATATCATTATCAGTTATGAACTGGCGCTCGCCCGATTCAAGGGTCGGGTCCATCACACCTATGTATTGGCCTGTCAGCTTATCATCTTTCCAATGCGCCGCCTGCGCCCCGTCTCCGCCTGTGCCGTCAGGTCGCCCGGTTGATAAAGCCAGCAATCCGCCGCCCGTGTAGTATCTCTGTTCTCCGCCCGAAGATATTACCCGCTCGGCGGCGGCGAAATCTTTTCCGGTGTCACCGGGGCGAAACCTGAACAAGTCCCAGATTGAAAGCTCTGTCTCTATCGAAGAATCCATTTCCTGCTGGCCGACGAAGGATATGAATCCGAGGACGTGGCCGATTTCGTGCAGAACTATAGATTCAAAATCCAGCCTGTCTGTATCAACGCCATCGTCAGGGTTGAAGTCAAAATCAAACTTTGAATTCAAGCCGATGGCCGGTGGCAACCCGAAATTATTTGATTCAGCCGCGAGGTCTGCTGTCTGGTCGATTACACCCAGAGCGCGAAGTGTTGCAGATGAGGCAGTCAACCCTGCGGAGTTCCCAATATCCGTAGGCACAGCTTTAGCGGGAAGCGAATTATAAAACGCCGATTTTGCCGGTGTGACGGCTTCCGAGATCAGACCGGCTCGAACTGCCGGATAAAAGGCATTGCCTCCGAGAGCCTGAGCATCCGTACTGCTGACTACCTTTTCATCGAACTGATTGCCAAAGAGCGTCGGGCCGAAATCGACATCTATGACGATGGTCATTTGAGTGCGAATCAATGTTTCCCATTCGGCTGCCGCGCGTTTGAAGCCATTCATTGCCAGAGGGAAGTCCTGCAATTGCGAGGTGCCGCGAAGTATTATCTTCAGGCCCGTCTGATCTGAGTCTGTCGTAATTACGCTCAAGAGCGGGGCGCGCTCCCTTATGCTGCGAGATTGCGCAATATTGGCTTCGAGGCAAACGATTCTATCGTCAACCATCTTGCGCACGAAAGTGCCCATTCGATTCGGGCCTGTCCAGTTAGCGTGATTATTGGATTGAACTGAAGCGGACAGGTTATCGGCTTTCCGGCCTTGCGGGAAAAGCGACACAGTCAAAATGAACAGGCAAATAAAAGCTACGGCGCGCATGGGGGCATTACGCATGTTACTACCTCAGGCAGAACTATTATGGGTGTCACTCGCGAGATTTAACAAGGTGCAAACGAGGTGAAATCGAAAAGTATTTTAGATCAGGTCTCGCACAAGATCAATCCGGATGCCTACCCCCCGACCGGGTAATCCCGGCAGAAGCGTATCACCCGAACTCAGTTCGCCAATTCAGCCCACTGTCAAAAACCGGGGGATTTTGCCTCTCATTATATGATGCGTCGGTTGCGTATTCAGAAGCGTCACAATCAACCAGACGCTGGTTGCGATGTTCACCAAAAATGAAAGCGTCTGAATTATTGTCTCAAGGCATAGGCAATTCGCATTGCCCTAAGGAGGTTAGGAAAATGAAGCACAATACAGGTGTAAATTGGATTATCAGCTTGGTTGCGTTGATCGTTTTGCTGAGCACGGCCAATGCTGTAAATGCGCAGGATGCGCCGTTTTTCAAGCTCGATGAGGCAACAAAGAGTCTTCCGCACCCGAACCAGACTCAACGCTGTACCGGAGCAATAACGAGCGTGGTAGACATTGGAGCTGAGGGCGTGAGAACTACAGCGTTCAATTGAAGTAACGTCACGGGCGGCGGTGAGACCGGGCGGTTTGACCCGATTCCGCTATTGAGCACGAGCGTGAACCTTACGGCTGGCACCTGCCTGAATGCGCATCTGAGCGCGATGGTGGGCAGCAGGCAGACGTATGGACCCGGCATAGCCAGCATAACCATAATTTCAGGTTACGCTGACTCCTCAGGGCGGCGCTCCGCAACACATGTTCGGGCACTTTGAAACTCCCTATGGGATTTACGGTCCGGCTGTTGCGCTGGAGGCAGAGCGCGATGTCGATATGTACGCTTCAAACTTTTTTCAAAGGGTTGGTACAGGACCAGGCGAAGTACCTCCCGGAATATACAAGGTTGATGTTTGGTGGTCAGGAGGTCCGGTAGGCGGCGGCGGAGCCATTGGGGCCGACTTTATCCTGAAACTTTATCTGAAGCAGTGGACGGCTCTCTCATCGGACCGGCAAATAAGTTTCAGCCTGTCGGCAACCGTGACGTTCAAACATCACGGTTGCCGACATCTTCCACAAAACAGTCCCTCCCTTATCAACTGCTGGAAATATTTGATGGGCTTGCACAGTTGACATCACTGCGCGCGCGCCCTAGCATTCCTTATTTGCTGCGATCTCGGTCGCGGCTCATCCTACAAACCGGAGACCTAAAGATGGCAACCATTCGCGGCTTCAGAGCCGAGCGCCCGCCCAGAGAGAAAGCGGAACTCGTTTCCGCAGTTCCTTACGACGTGGTCAATACAGAAGAAGCCCGACGGCTTGCGGCTGACAATCCGCTCAGTTTTCTGCACGTGTCGCGGCCTGAAATAGATCTACCCGACGGCACTGATATTTATTCGGACGCTGTTTACCAGAAAGCCGCAGAGAATTTCGAGAAGCTCAAAAGCGCCGCGCCGCTCTTGGTCGAACAGTCGCCCGGCATCTACGTCTACACTCTTCGTATGGGCGAGCACGAACAGACAGGCATCGCCGCGTGTTGTTGGATTGACGAATACGACACGGACATCATCCGCAAACACGAACGCACTCGCAAAGACAAAGAAGACGACCGCACGCGCCACATGATCACATTGCGCGCACAGACGGGGCCTGTCTTTCTGACCTATCGCGAGCGCGATGAAATAAACGCTCTTGTGGAACGAACGAAAGCGTCAGAGCCGCTGTGCGATTTCACAGCCGCAGATAGTGTTCGGCACACTATATGGCGCGCGAGCGATTCGGACCGGGAACAACTGATCAGAGAATTCGAGCAGGTTCCGCTTTTATACATAGCCGACGGCCACCATCGCGCCGCGAGCGCAAGCCGCGCGCGGGCTGCGCTCAAGGCGGAAAACGCTAATCACACGGGTGATGAAGAATACAATTATTTTCTCACAGTTCTCTTCCCCGCCGATCAACTCAGCATTCTTGCTTACAATCGAACCGTAAAAGATTTAAACGGAATGACGGCAGACGAATTCCTGAGCAAGCTCTCCGAACAATTTTTTGTCGAAAATACGGACGCGCCCGTGCCTGCGCGCAAAGGCGAGATATGCATGTACCTCGAAGGCCGATGGCATCGGCTCACGATTCCTCCCGGCATTGTAACCTTCGAGGACCCAATTTCGTCGCTTGACGTGAGCGTGCTTCAACAGCGCGCGCTCGACCCGTTGCTTGCGGTCAAAGATGTTCGCACCGACAAGCGCATCGATTTCGTAGGGGGCATTCGCGGCACTTCGGCGCTCGAACAGGCAGTCGATGACGGGCGCGCGGCTGTGGCGTTTTCGCTGTACCCGGTCACGGTCGAAGAGTTGATGGCAATCGCAGACGCAAACGAAATCATGCCGCCCAAATCGACTTGGTTCGAGCCTAAACTGCGCGACGGACTGTTGACCCATTTGATTTAAAAAAAGCGACGAGCGACACAGGAGCAACGAGTATGAAGGTTCTTATTGCAGACAAATTCCCGGAAAACGGCCTGAATGAATTGAAGCAGGCAGGCTTTGAAGTCATCTATGACCCGGAACTGAAAGACGACACGTTAACCGAATCCGTCGGCTCGACCGGCGCAGATGTGCTGGTCGTTCGCAGCACGAAAGTCCCTGCGGCCACGCTCGAATCGGGCCGCTTGAGTCTGGTCATTCGCGCGGGCGCGGGTTATAACACGATTGATGTTAAGACGGCTTCGGCGCGCGGCATCTACGTTACAAATTGTCCGGGTAAAAATTCCGTCGCCGTCGCAGAACTTGCATTCGGTCTGATGATGGCGCTCGACCGCCGCATCCCTGCAAACGTCGCCGACTTGAAAGCAGGTCGATGGAATAAGAAGGAATACAGCAAAGCGCGCGGCCTGTTCGGGCGCACGCTGGGGCTGGTGGGGCTTGGCCAGATCGGGCAGGAGATGATCGGGCGCGCTCGCGCATTCGGCATGCCCGTGGTCGCCTGGAGTCGGTCGCTTACACCCGAACGAGCCGAAGCGCTCGGCATCGAAATGAAGAACTCGCCTGAGCAGGTCGCCGCCTCATGCGACATCCTCAGCGTTCACGTCGCGCTCAAAGACGACACGCGCAACCTGATCAACGAAACAGTGCTCAACGCGCTTCGGCCCGGATCGTATTTTATCAACACTGCGCGCGCCGAAGTAGTGGACCACGATGCGCTTGAAAAAGTCGTTCGAGAGCGAGGCGTTCGCGCAGGGCTTGACGTGTTCGCGGGCGAACCATCGGGCGGCACAGGCGCTGTCGAAGGGAAGATATTCGAGCTTGACGGCGTAATCGGCACTCATCACATAGGCGCGTCAACCGATCAGGCGCAACAGGCGATAGCAGACGAAAGCGTGCGAATCATTCGCGAGTACAAGGATACGGGCCGCGCTCCGAATGTAGTAAATCTTGCAAAGAAAACTCCCGCGACTCATCTGCTCGTCGTGCGCCACTTTGATCGCGTGGGGGTGCTGGCAACGGTCTTCGATCTACTCAAATCGGCAGGCATCAACGTGCAGGAGACCGAAAACATCGTCTTTGACGGGGCGGTCGCAGCCATCGCCCGCATTCACCTGGATCAGGCTCCATCTGCTGAAACGCTCGAAGCGATGCGCGCGGAATCAAAAGATATAATCGAATTGAGCTTGTTGAAACTTTAACGAAACGGGGCCGAGGTCCCGTTCCCGGAGGGAACTATGACAGAAAGAATCTATAACTTTTCAGCCGGTCCAGCCGTTTTGCCGCTGACGGTGTTGGAAGAAGCGCAAAGAGATTTGCTGGCGCTTCCGGGCGTGGGAATGAGCGTGGTCGAGATCAGCCATCGCTCGAAAGCGTTTGACGAGATAATACTCGGCGCAGAAGCGGACATCAGAAAGCTGGCCGGGGTGCCGGACAATTACCGCGTTCTGTTTCTACAGGGCGGCGCGTCATTGCAGTTTTCGATGATCCCCATGAACATTCTGCCCACAGGCGGCACATGCGATTACATAGTCACAGGCTCGTGGTCCGAGAAGGCGGTTAAAGAAGCACAGAAGGTCGGCACGGTAAACATAGCCGCGACGACCAAAGCGGAAAACTTTACGCGCACGCCGCGACAGGACGAATTGAAGTTAGACCCGCAGGCCGCATACGTTCACCTGACGACGAACGAAACGATTCACGGGGTCGAGTGGAAGCATGACCCGGATGCTGGCGATGTGCCGCTGGTGGCAGACGCTTCGTCCGACATCTTTAACGGCCCGATCAATGTGGACAAGTATGCGCTCATTTATGCGGGCGCGCAGAAGAACCTCGCGCCCGCGGGAGTAACGCTGGTCATCATCCGCGAAGACATGCTCGCGCGCAGTCCGGCCAATTTGCACACCATGCTCAACTACAACACACATGTAAAAGATCGCTCGCTATACAATACGCCTCCGGTCTTTTCGATTTATGTAATGCGACTGGTGCTCAGGTGGCTGATAGCCGAAGGCGGGCTTGAAGGCATAAAAGCGCGCAACGAAGAGAAAGCAGCGATTCTATACGATGCCATTGACGCCACAGATTTTTATCGCGGCCACGCAGACCCCGCCTGTCGCTCGCTGATGAACGTAACGTTCCGCCTGCCGAGCGAAGAGCTTGAAAAGCAGTTCGTGAGCGAAGCTACAAAAGCAGGTCTTGACGGGCTAAAAGGCCACCGCTCAGTGGGCGGCATCCGCGCCTCGATCTATAACGCATTCCCACGCAAAGGCGTCGAAACGCTCGTGGCTTTTATGAAAGAGTTCGAGCGCGCGCACGGCTGATGTACAGGTCTATTGGCCGAATAGCCTTCTGCATTTGGAAAGCTATTCGGCCTTCTACGCATGCCTACGCATACCTGCTCACATAATCACTACTGACAACGGCATACTCGGAGACAAGTTCCTCGTAAACGGCAAGATTCAGCCCATATTTCACGTCCGCCCGCGCCGCTATCGCCTCCGATGGCTGAACTCAGGGCTGTCGCGGTTCTACCAGTTCTTCTTCACGGACCCGACGAATCTGAATCGAGTCATTCCTTTCTAGCAGATCGCAAACGACGGCAACCTTTTGCCCAAGCCGCAGCAGGTAACGAGCACGCGCATAAGCGTGGCCGAGCGCGTGGACGTGATCGTAGATTTCACGAACATGGCCGGGCAGACCATCTATCTCGAAAACCGGCTGGAGCAGCAGAACGGGCGCGGCCCGACGGACAGGATTCTGAACGCAGGGCAGGGCAATAAAAGCAATCTGGATTAGCAGTCGATTCACCGCAGAGGCGCAGAGGGCACAGAGATTACGCAGAGATTTTTATATTTGCATAACCGCCGCGTGCGAAGCACATCATCGGCCATCCTGCGGTGAACTGGCTGTTTCATTGTAGCTGCTGTTCAAGCTCGTTTACTTCGTTGTCGCGGCGATGATAGCCCATGCGCTCGATCATCTCTCTGGCGGTGGCTAAGTGCTCGCGAGCTTTGTCCCGGTTGCCCTGCGCCAAATGAAGCCGCGCCGATTCCAGATGATAATCAGCCAGATGTAAACCCATTGGGCCACGCGTGGCGATGCGTAGCGTTTCGGCCAAGTCGCGCTCGGCTCTATCGTAATCGCCTCTGACCCGGTGCAACTCCGCCCGCGTCAGCAACCCATTTGGTAAATAATCCATTCTCCCAGCTTTTCGCAATCCCTCGACAGCGCGTTGCAAAAAACCTGCTGCCTGTGAGGTATTGCCCGTGCCTGTCTGTTGTGCTTCGAGCAGCCAGGCGCGCGCCAGTGAGAGGTTGTCTAACGCGATGCTAAGCAGCCAGTTATTGTCTTTAGCGATTTCAAGCGTCTGGATAGTCCGTTCTTTTACTGCTTGTATCTGTCCCTGACCGAGCATCAGGTCACAATACCAAAATCCCCACACCGAATAGAGGAACGGGTACGTGGGCTGCCACTGTTTTTGAATGGCTTCGGCCTGGCGGAATGCTACAGTTGCTTCCGTCACCCGGCCAGTCTGATATAGTGCATCGGCTAGCATTGTTAGATCGGCCATTTGCTCTTTTTCATCACCACTGCGATTTGCTAGTTCCACACTGTAGTGGGCGTAGTTGAGCGCCAACGACAGGTTTCCCATAGTTAAATAGAGTTCGCTAAGATTACCAGCATTGATGGCAGCATTTTTCCAGTCCTCTTGAGTAATACGAGCATTTAATGCCGCCTGCATTGGTTGCGCTGCTTCCCGCAATCTTCCCAGTGCGCGCAAGTCAAATCCTAATATACTCAGAACAAATGCCTGATTCGTTTCTGTGAGTCGTTTCATAGGTATCTGCAAAGGTGTGGCAAAAAACTCTGTCAACATTGCCAGATCAGCTCCGAATGCGCCCAGTATGTTTGTACTGAAAAATCCAGCACCTCGCTGAATCCGTTGACTATAGATTTCATTTAATGCGTCCTGATGCCTGCCCGCTGCGCAACCATGCAGCACAGCGGCATAGAGCAGCGACATATCTTCCATCGTATCGGGGAATTCCTTAGCCGCGCACTTGAGGTGTTCGTAGAGTCGATTGTTTGCTTCGCGCCAGGCATCGGGGCGCTCGCGTTTAAGTTGCTGCCGGAAATGATCGCGCACCAGCGGATGTGCATCCAGCGTGTCAGGCTCATTCGCCGATGCTGCACCAATCAACTTAATCCGACGCAGCTTTGCCAATGTCTGTTGCCATTCGGCCTCTTTCAAATTCTGCAATGCTTCGGTCAGCCCCGAAATCGCAGGCGCAGCACGTAAAGCCTTCATGAATGAAGCTTCGGCGGGACGATCAAACAATCCTAGCAAGCGCAGCACGACCAACTCTACGCCTTCGCCGAGCCACTTCTCATAAGCTCGCATCACTCGTTCGGCGTGCCGCCCGTGCCGCACGTCTTCTTCCAGACTCTCGATCTCGTCGCGTCGTCGAATGTCGCCACCGCAAACATCGGCTAGATAACTGCCCAACAATGTAAGCGCCAGCGCATGGCCTTCGTATTCCTTTGCCGCCTGCTCCAATTCGTCATCATCGCCTTTGACCTGCTGCGCTCGCAATAGCTGCGCGCCTGCCTGCGGCGACAAATGCTCAAGATCATGTTGCATGACCGTGCCGTCTTCAAACTCGACCAGATCGCCGACCCGCTCCCGCGTCGAGATTATGCACAGTCCCTTTTGATGCGCGGCCAACTCGACCAGGAGCGCCTGCAACGCCGCATCCTTTAATCGCCCTTCCTGCGGCCCCGGCGGATGTTGCAAGGGTTCGAGTCCGTCGAGAACAAGCAGTGTGCGCGTTTTCCGAATGTAGCCCGCCAGCCGTTCGCCTTTATCCCATGGTGAGCCTTGTGTCGGGTCTGTGTCTCCGAACCAGCGCAACGCTTTGTCTATGAACAGGTCGGCAGAAGCTGCCTGCTCGTTCGTGCCCTGACTGTAAAACGACCAGCCAAAGACGCGCTCGGCTCCGCGAAAATGGTCGCGCGCCATGCCTTGTTTCAACCAGTGATTCACGAGCGCTGTTTTGCCTACGCCACCCCATGCAACGAAAGTGATGATATTAATATCGGGATTTGCCCATGCGTCATCGAGCAGTTGCAATTCACGGTTGCGACCAAAAAGGTCCGGGCCGCTCGTGGGCAAATGAGCGATGGAGATTTTGTCCTCTGGCAGAGGCGGTGTGGATTTCGCGCCAGACGTATTGCTATCCCCGGCGATGAACGTCGCCCCGATCACATCACCCTGAACGATGATGTTGTGACTTCCCGCAGCATTGAGATGAGTTTCTTCGACTGTAGCCGATGGCACGGGGCTGAAGAATTCTGCGACGATGTCCGTGTGTTTTTTGACCAGCAGGTCTAGCTCGGTGCGCGCCCAGAATTCACATTCGTAGCCATGTGTGCTGCAAAACTTGCGCGCCTTCTCGCGCGCACTGGCAGAGATAGCGGCATTGGTGACAAAGACTATGCCGAATGGCTTTTTCGTCGGATCACCTTTAACCATCTCATTGTACTTCTCGACTTCTTTGACGAGCGTCGCGGCGCTGATAGTCTGGTAACGCTTGCACTGAAAATACCAGAGTTGTTCGCCGCCTTTAGTCGCGCGATAAGCGATAACATCGCGCCCCTGCTCGCTTCCGGCTTCGCCAAGATGTTCCGGGCGCAGGTAGTCTTCGCGTTCGACTAACCATAAACATAAACGCTCGAACTGCGCCGGAGACAATTCACCAAATGGCAACAGGTGATTGGTGTTTGTAACGCCGGGCTTTTTCATCGTAAGCCTTACCACCGAGGAACAGCAGCAATAATAGTCACAGAGATACTAATTGAATTTTACGAAGCGGCAAGGGGAATTAACTATAGCTATTTGCAATTGAGTGTGAATGATGAACCACTTCTCGCGGTTCATCATTCATCATTCATAACCCATCATTTCATTCCACGATTACTCTGTCCGTGCCGCCGCGCCCGAAGGTTTCAGGGTGGTACATCTCTTCGGCCTTTGCTGGCGGCACGACAAACACGCCCGGCGTTGTAGCCCTCGCCACGTACGAATAGGTGTATACGCCTTCCCACAATAACGACGCGAACGCTTCAACGCGCTCGTCGCGCATGTTCTGGTGCTCGAACCACACGCGTCGCCACCACCACCATTTATCGTTCGCATTATCTTTCGGGTCCTGCGGAATGCTGCCGGTCACGGCAAGCTCAGGGTTCATCGCCTCAAGCCCCGCCGGGATAGCATCGACGAGCGCGACGTGATAGCGACGCGACGGCGCAACCATCGTCAGCCGCACGCGCACCTTCGCTCCCGCTTTGATGTGCCACGCGCCATCCGCATCACGGCGTACATCGTCGGCTTTCTCGACCGCTTCATACGCGCGCTCGACCGTAAAGCCGTGCTCTGACGGAGCAAGCTTCAAACTCGCGGGCGCATACTGCATCCCGACGCGATAATACATTCTCCCCGCGCCTTCTTTGCTTAAAATAAGATCCTTCGATGCTGGGCCATCGGCCAGGTATCGCATCGGGATGTTCACGTTGAACCGCTCGGTCGTGCGCCCGCTGAATTTGTGATCTCCCGCGTAGCCTTCGCCGAGCCACGCGCGAGCAACGAAATCAGGCGTGGTCTTCTCGTACACGTTGAAGTATTTGTCGAGCGCCAGCAGCACAAAGCTGTTCTCCTGCGTGTTCTCCCAGCGCCCTTCCTTGCGATGCGCAAGCAGACCGCGCACGAGTTTCGGTATCAAATCGTTTGCAGGCTGATCTCCGATCAGGGCTTCAAGAATCACCCCGTCCGTACGCCGACTTGAATGCAACAGCAGGTGATCGCCGTCGCTGTACGAAGTCACGAAATGGGCTGTGGCAGCCTCTTCCGTGGCGCGATTGTTTATGTGCCTGCGTATCATTGCGACCTGCGTCGCAGAGCCTGCATCGCCGGACAATACGGAAAGCAACCAGCCCGTCGATTCAAGCGACAGCCCTTCGAGTCCGCCTTCGGCAATCAACGCGCGCGCCTTCGCCGCGTTTTTATCGCCCATGCGGTTTCGCACATAGAGCGCATACGAGATGACCGCGCGGCGACCTTGCGCGCTGTAATAGCCGGGTATATGAGTCTCGATCTCGCGCATATATCCCTTTGCTCGTTCAAGCATCTCTTCGGGAACCGCAAAGCCTTTTTCTTTCGCGCGCTGAAGCGCGTGCGCGACGTGAATGCTTACGTAAGGCCACGACTCATCGCCGCGCCGCCAGAAGCCGAACCCGCCGTCGTCATTTTGTCGAGCCTGCAATCGCTTGATGTCGCGCGCGACCGATTCGATCATCTCTTTCGGTTCGGGCAGTCCTTTCGCTTTGAACGCGGCCAGCACGTCCTTCAGCGCGGCCACCGCAAGCACTCTGGATGAGAGCTGCTCTGCGCACTCGAAAGGATAAGCGACGAGATAAAGCACAGCGTCGGTCAGCGCCTGCAACTCGGTTGACGACGTAGTGATTTCGACTCCGCCGAATTGTTTGATCGAATCATTCGGGGCTTTGATCGGCTGAACGATTGCGCCCTTGTCGATCTGGCCGTAAGTGGCAAAAGCTTCCGTAGTCGCAGGAGTCCACACGGGCAGAGAGATTTCGGCGGCATCGGCCCATTCGCCCGACACGCCCGCGATTTGAAATCGCGCAGTGCCCGCGCGCGCGGCTGATACGGGGAAGCGAACTTCGATTCGATCATTGGCAGGCACCCTTACGCGGCGGCCCGTGCCATCAGTCAGCACGGCATTCGTAGCGCGAACAGCGACATTGACATCAATCGGCGCATTGGTTTGATTCTGCACGACAACCGGCAGCTCGAACTTGTCGCCGAAGTTCAGGAAGCGCGGCGCGGACGGGCGAACCATCAAAGGCAATCGCGCGGTGATCGTTGATTCGCCGCCGCCGAACTGTTTGCCGCCTCCGACCGCGACAGCCATTATGCGATAGCGAGTCAGATTGTCGGGCAATTTCACTTCGACGCTGGCTCGCCCGTTCGAGTCCGTAGGCACAGCCGCAGCAAAGGTCGCCAGCGCGTTGAAGTTTTCGCGCATGCGAATCGGCTCTGCATCATCATCGCCCCCGCCTTTTTTCGCTGACCTGCGACTTAACTCTGCCATGGGCGGGGCCGGAGCCGCTTTGGCGAGACGATCCTCAACGCCAAGCCCGCCAATAACTCCCTGAGCCAGCTGTGAAAAGTTTCTTCCATTGCCAGGCTTGATTTGATATTCCGCCACCAGATCACCGGGGTCGCGCAGCAGCACGTTTTGCCGTAGATGATAATCGGTCGTATCGCTTCCGCGGTCGGCGTAAAAGGTCTGGATCGGGTCGCCGATGCGGTAGCCCGTCAGTCCGAGTATCGCTTCATCGACAACAACGACCGCAAGCTCGCTGCCCGCGACAGGCTCTCCCTTTGCATCGCGCACTACGACATCGACTACGGTCTGGCCGCCCGGCTCAATCGCCTGCGCGCGCGGCGTGGCTTCGACGGCAAGCTTTCTTGCAAGCGGCGGCACTGCCAGGTTCAAACTCCCCGTCGCAATGGCAGGGCGTTTGGGCGCTTCCTCATTCGGCTTGCCCGCGTCATCCGTCCGCACAGCCGCGCCGACCAGATCAACCTGCACATAGATGTTCGGCGTGTAGCTCTCTTTAATCGGAACTTTCAAAGTGTGGGACGGACCGTCCATGCTGAACCGCTCGGTAGTCACGATTCCAGAACGCCTGAGCGTCATCACCCCCTCAGCCGGATAGAACGGAGCCTGAACCAGTATCTCTGCCACGTCATTGGGCTGGTAATCTTTGCGATCAGGAATCAGACCTGCGTCTTCCTGTTCAACGTCTCGTTTAGGAACCACTTTTCCACCCGCGACCCAAAGCGTCAATTCGCTTTCATTGCGGCGTTCGCGGTCATCTTCAATCGTCGCGGTGATGCGATACATGCCGCCTTCTTTAGTCTCGAATCGGCATTCGACCGGATCACTGCCGGATTTCACTTCGCACGTTTGCGGATTGGATTCCTTCTGTTGCCACATCCCTTTTTCATAAACCCAATCGAGCAGCACCGCACGCATTCGGATCGTTCGCCCCGCGATCAATTTGCCGTCAAGGTCGCAGGCGATTGATTGAACGATGAGCGGCTCGCCTTTCTGAACAAACATACGCGGGCTGCGAACGCCAACGTAAAGCGCAGCCGGATGCACGAGCATGCTGGTTGACGCAGTCCACGCCTGACGGTTCACATCCGTGACGCCTGCCTCGGCAGTGACGGTCGAAGGTTGCGGCGGATCAGCCGAAACGAAATCTATGCGCAAGGTGTGTTTGCCTGCCGCATCCGTGCGGGCAGCGAAGGTCTCGACTTTACTTCCCTGATAATCGTTGCGCGCAATCCACCACGGAACCCACTTGCCGAAAGTGAAATCATCTCTGTTAGGCGGGGTAAAATGCGCGGGCGACGATGTCACGCGCCATGTCAGTTCTGAATCGGCAAGCCCGCCGCCCGCGTAATAAGAGGCCGACGAAGTAACCGTGGCGGAGTTGCCTACAAAGTGCGGGCCGTCGCTTGCTGTCGTTGTCACTTCAAACTCAGGCCGACGGAATTCCTGTACTTGAAATAGATGAATGTGTTGCAGATTTTCGAGCACAGTGTTCACGCTCTGCGCCGCGAATTCCAGACTCACCTGTCCGAGATTAATAGTCGGCGGCAGTTTGAACGACGTGTCGAACCCGCCCAGCATATCGATATCAGCATTACCTTTCAGCACTTCGTTGCCGCGCGAATCTTTCAGCGTATAAGTGATATTGCGAGCCGCGCCCTGTGGCAGGCCGATGTCGCCGTCTTTAGCGCCTCCGATGCGGCGAACCCATCCTTTTACGTGAACCTCTTCGCCGGGCCTGTACATCTTCCGATCATCGAACACGAACCATCGAAGCGAATCATTCGCATTTCTCTTTACCCAGCCGCCGTTCTCGTTATACCAGTAAGTGTTCTCCGGCAATATCGCCAGATCGCGCCCTTTGCTGGCTACAAGAATATTCGGCCCCTTTGTCGCGTCGGTTTTCAAAGCGAGATGTGTAATCCCGTTCTCTTCCGTCACTCCGCTGACGCCGGACTGTTGAATCGTCAACTGCACGCCGCTTATCGGCTTGCCGTCTTTAAGCGATGTAGCCCAGCCTACCAGTTCTGAGTTATCGACGAAGGCGTCAAGCCCTATCTGTGTAGCCTGCGCCCACGCAACGATACGCTGGCGGTCATAACGATTTTTCGGCGGGATGGTCGATTCGACAATAACTATGACGTGACCGAATCCGCCGTTAAGCGCGCGGCTCACATCAATGCGAGTCTCGGCCATCTCGTCAGGCTGAGCTTTGACCGGAATCACATCCGAATAAACCAGCCGCCCCGACGGTGTGATTTTCGTATCATCCTGCTGGCCGCGCATATAGGTAACAAATTGCGCCCAGTGCTCAGGCCCGACGCTGTAGAGGCGGACTTTCAAATTCGTATGATTGATGCTGAAGACTGAGAATCGCGGATTGGCCGCCGCCGGATCGAGCACGATGAATTGATTGCCCGATGACGCAAGAGCGGGCGGCGCAGAGCCAACATTGAAGACGGCCAGCGCGCTCGTTCCAAGCGTCTGCCCGAACTGGTCGCGAATGGCCGGATCGAGCGTCACGCGATAGGTTGTGCGCCCGCGCTTGGCTCCCGTAATTACGAGCATGCTGCCATAAATCGCAGTCTTCAATCCGGCAATCTCAGGCTCTACTTTCAACTGCGAGGGCTGGAACGATTCCGCATCCAAAGGGTTGCTGAATTCGATAATCCATTGATCGAACGGCGAACAATTATTCTGATAGCCGCAACGATAATTCATCATTCGCAACGGCCCGTAGGTGCGAAATGAAAACTGCTGCGGGGTGGTGGTTTTGCGCGGGCCTTCCATCGAGGGCGTGCCCGGCCCGATTGATACGCTCACAGATGTATCAGCCGGAAGCGGCAACTGCGAATTTGCGCTACTCGAATCAATCACGCGAAACGCAAGCCAGTGATCTTTGATCGCTGCTGCCGCGAGATTTCTAACTGTCTCGTCCGTTTCGATTTCGGCTTTGTCTGCGAGCCGCACACGATATTCGGCGCGGTCTGCGCGAACGCGAAGCGTGTTCAAAACGGCTTCGGGGCTTACGCGCTGATCGAACTCGACGAACATCAATGGGTCGCGGCGACGAGGGCCGTCCGTTGGATAAAACGATTTCACCTGCGGCGGCGGAGTTGCGAATTTCCATCGCTTACCAGCCGCGAAAGTGGCTCCCGTGGCCGATTTCGTGCCCGCAGGCACTTCGACTGTATACTCTGTCGCCATCGGAAACCGCGTGCCCGTTTCAAACAGTAAAGTCTTTGTGCCGACCCAGCGCCAGCGCCCTTCGGGTTGAGGCGTGATTCGCACGGGCAGGTTGCCAGCCACACTGTCTGCATGCGAAGTGACGGCCACCATCGGCTGCGAAAAAGTCACGCTCAGTTGCGGTGCGAGCGGCACCTCGCCTTCTGGCGAATATCGCGCGACTTCGAGCGGCCCGGTTGCCGGTCTATCAATCACACCGTCTGCGACTGCCGGTGGGAACGAAGCGTTGACGGTTTTACCCGTTCGAGGCGCAGGCAGTGACCGCTCTCTGATTGCAAAGTCCTGTTCGTCGCTCGCATCGGCTTTGATGGGTTCGAGTCGCTTCAATACGTTTTGCGCATCGCTATCGGAAAGCGGAACAGCGGACGGTCTGGAGATCGGGTCAGGCCGATCAGAAACGGGCGCGCCTTCGCTCAATCTAACCTGCAATCCTTTTTTCATATCACCGACCTGCACAATGGGTCTTGGGCCGCGCCTCTGAGCGCTTGCCGAAAAGATCAATCCGGTAAATTGAAACAATAACAGTAAAACGCACAAAGCACGTTTGAAGCGCTTCATAAAGTTTATCCTCGCTTCGTTGAAAGTGATCAGGCCACAACAGTACAACCGCAGGGGCGCATTATCAATTACGAATCCGACATGAGTTGAACCTGCAATCACAGCCTTTCTTGCAGGTTGTTAATAGAGGCAAACCCCTGCATCAGGAAAGCATCAGATATAGATACAGCAGCAGCAAGGCCGCAAGTATGATGATTACGACAATTGCCGCAGAGACTAACGCCAGTGTCACAAGCAGAAATGTGCCTGTCGAGGCAATCGCTTTAAAAGCGAACCGGCGTCGGTCGTCTAATGCAACCATTGCGTCATACAGGGAAGTCGCCGCGCCCGTCTCTTCTTCCGAGGCAACCTGACGGGCGTGACGGGCAATCTTCGCGCGAAAGAGTTCCGTTCCGCAATAACCACACTCTGTCACCAGTTGACCGGCATCGAACTGCGCCGCCGCGCCACACGTTTGGCAACCTGTTACTTCCGAATCACCCACAGCTTGCCCCGTAACGGGTATTGGCGGAATCAGTTTGCGCTCTGCCGCCAGATATAAGCCTGCTGTCATGAAGGCTACAGAGAAAGTCAGCCCGCCAAGAATAGTCGAGATATATAAGGTGATGGGTCTTACCATCGTGTAAGCGCTGAACAATCCGCCGATTGACGCTACCAGCCAGATGAGTCCGATGAGCGCCAGCGGGATTGTCACTATCGGTCGGCTATAAAAGTTAGCGCGCCGCCAAATCTTTTCTGCCCTCTTCAGTGCCTCAACGGCTTTCGCTCTGAGCGCAACCGTCTCGGTGTAATCTTCGGGAATATTGACCGCCGAGCCGCAGTTCGGGCAGTCAGGGCCGTGAGCAATCGGAAAAGGCGCAGCGCACTGCGCGCATTTTAGCGGCTTGAGGCGCGGCAGCCCGTCGCCTTCGGCCAGCTTTGGTCGAGGCTCAGGCTTTTTGATCTTTAGCGCGATGCTTGAAATTATGACTGCCAACAGGTACAGGATCGGCCCGACAAGCCCCTGCAAACGGTCGAATCGCGAGAACCAGTAGCCTGCGCGTACCATCATGCTCGAATTGTATTGCGGCCCCATCAGCACGGCGATCAGATCGTAAGCGCGATTCTTCTTCGCGAGCTTGAGCGTCGTGTCGCCGTCGCTTTCGGCATTCACGTCCGCGCCATGCGCCATCAACAATCGAATGATTTCGGGCACGGCCTCGCGGTTGTTATGAGGCTTGCTGCCAAGCGCGCAACGCGCAGCCTGCAATAGAGCGGTTTCGCCGTCATCCATCTTCAGGTTCGGGTCTGCGCCGTGTTCGAGGAGCGCGCGGACGATATCGGCATCAGACATGCAGGCGGCTCCCATCAGCGGCGTGTAGCCGTCACTGGATCGGACGTTTACATTCGCACCGCTTTCGATGAACTTCAGCGCGATCTGTTTATGATTCGGAGCGTCTTCAGTCCCAACGACAGCCCACAACAGCGCCGACCCGCCATCGCTCTCCATCTGCACATTCATGTCTGCGCCGCGCGCGATAAGCTTTTCGACCGCCGCGATACTGTCTTCGCCAACCGCGCCCATCAAAGCCGTGTAGCCTTTCGGGTTTTTCAGATTGATGTCTGCGCCTTTGTCGAGCAGCAGGTCGATGATTCCGGTATGCCCCTCGAAGGCGGCCAGCCGCAAAACAGGATTGCCGTCTTTGTCGCGCAAGTCCGGGTCGGCATCAGCGTCAAGAAACAGCCTGACTACTTCCATATCGCCTTTGACGACGCTTTCTATGAAAGCGGACTTCGTGAATTTGATATTGCGGCGCGCCAGTTCATCATCCGCCGAAGAACTCTGGCCGCACAAAATCAAGATCGCAAACGAGACAAGAAAGGCCCGCCATCTCACAATCACAAAACTCCAACGCACAGAACGCTGTATTGTTCCCATATTCAAATTTCCAGAAATTAGTTTGCCGTTTACAAATAATACTGCCGGGGAGTTTTTCTTTGTTGAATGCAACTTACTGTCTGGTCTGCGCCAGTCAACCGTGATGAGCTTCGAGCATGCCTTACAACGCCTCAATTATATTGACGTGCCCCTCGACGCGCCACTTTTACTTTGCCCAGTGATTTTTGTATCCTGACCGCACGTATGGTCGTATTTGTCCTTCCAGATAATTCTCTTCGATAAAACAAAGGAGAACTCATGTTTCGTCTTCGCAGAATCGCGGCACTTGTCACACAACTGGCTCTGGTAGCCTCTTTCGCGTTTTCGACCTCATCAATGAAAGCCAACGGCGATCATAATTTGATAAAGGCCGAAGAGTTGAAAGAATGGCTCTCGTATCTCGCCTCGGATGAATTCGAGGGCAGAAACACCTACTCGGAAGGGCTGGGGCTTGCGGCAGGCTATATCGCCGGTCAGCTGAAATCGTGGGGCGTAAAGCCCGGCGGCCCGAACGGCTCTTACTTTCAGCGGGTCGCTGTGCTCGGCGTAAAATCAACCAATAGCTCTACTGTCACGGTCGAAGCCAACGGCCAGACGCGCACATTCAAGAATAAAGAAGGAGTCAGTTTTCTTCCGAACGTTGGAGCCAAACGTTCGGTCAAGGGTGACGAGATCGAGTTCGTCGGCTACGGTTTGTATCTGCCGAAACATAATGATTATGCCGATAAGAAAGTGAAAGGCAAGGTGGTGGTTTATCTCGGCACGGCGGCTCCCAAAGATATTGCGCAGCAACAAACTTTCCGCGTGATGGCTGGCCGGTCTCGCAACGCGACCGCGATGGAAAGCGCGATTGCGACCATCGGCCCGGTAATGCCGCTTCGCAGAGGGCGCGGCGGCGAGCCCGGAGCAGGCGGCGCGGAAGCTGCTTTGTCAGAGAGTGATTTCACGACCGTTCAGCGATTGGATACTCCCATTGCGCCGAACGTATCAGCGCAGGATGAATTCTTCGAGTTCCTGTTCAGCGGCGCAGATGTGAAATATGCAGATTTGAAAGAGAAGGCTTCCAGAGGCGAAGCGCTGCCCGCGTTCGCTTTAAAGAACGTTCGCATCACTTTCAACATTGATGCCGATTATAAGATCGTTCGCACGCAGTACACGCGCAACGTCATAGGCATTATCGAAGGCACAGACGCAAAGCTCAAAGAGACTTACGTTGCATTCGGCGCGCACTACGATCACGTGGGCTACGCTGAAGGCGAAATCGAAGACGGGCGGCGGCTTGGAGCCAGGGGCCGCGTGACCGAAAACACTGCCGAAGACCGAATATGGAATGGCGCAGACGATGACGGCTCCGGGACTGTCGGGATACTGGGCGTTGCGAAAGCATTCGCGCTGGGATCAAAGCCTAAACGGTCGTTGTTGTTCGTCTGGCACGCGGGCGAAGAGAAAGGCTTGCTGGGATCGCGTTATTTTGCTGACTATTCGAGTGTGCCAATGGATAAGATAATCGCGCAGATCAATATCGACATGATCGGTCGCAATCGCGATAACAAAGCGGATGAAGCGAATTCGGTCTATCCGGTAGGGTCTGATCGCATCAGCACAGAGTTTCACAACATCACAGTTGAAGCGAACTCGGCGCTGGAAAAACCGCTCAAGCTCGATTACGAAATGAATGACCCGGCTGACCTCGAACAGGTCTATTATCGCAGCGATCACTACAGCTATGCGGCGAAAGGCATACCGATAGTATTTCTAACCACAGGGCTACATGCTGATTATCACGCCAACACCGACAGCCCCGAAAAGATCAACTATGAAAAGCTCGCGCGAATAGCTCAATACGCTTATGAAATCGGCGCGCGCACGGCGAACCTTGACCGCGCTCCCGTACGCGACAATCTCGGCCCGCGCGTAGGCCGCACGGTCACAGGGAAGTTGAAATAGCAAGCATCAGAAGCCGGAAAGCAGTAAGCAGAAGGCAGAAGGCAGTTAACATTTTGTATGAATGTTTTTCATTCTACGGCCTTCCGCATACTGCTTACTGCTTTCTTCCACCTTGTCACTGCTTTCACTAATCTGCTTCAATACTTTTGTGGGCCGGAAAGGTTCAGTTTATGAGCACAAGCTCGAAGCAGAAGCGTGAGTCCGAGCGCGAAACCAACCGCGCGCGGCGCGTCTCAAAGAAAGATCAAATAATCTCCCTCTACACATCAGGCATAGGCGAGGTTGAAGACCTCGCGATGATCACGGGTTCGCGGCCAAGCTATGTGGCAAACGTGTTGCAGGAATCGGGATTGATGACGGGGTACTTTGACCTCTACACCACAAGCGCGCATCCGATGAACGTCTATTCAAAGTTCTTTGCAAAAAGGCTTGGGTTCAAGGATGAAGAGACCGCGCGCGCAAGCGTTGAGATAATTGATCGCCTGTATCATCAATTTGAACTGGCGAGCGACCGCGCAGGACAACATCACGCGCTTGCCATGGCGCTCGTCATGTTCGACCGCGCCCGGTGGACGGGCAAAGATATGGAGGCAGACATATTTCGCCGCTGGCTAATGGCCCGACTAACCGACGCAGAGAAGAGTGAAGATATCGAATAGCATGTGATATTGAATTCAGCTTTGACACTCAGGGCAAAAATAAGCAGTGCGGCCTCCGATGCGCTTTCTTTCAATCGCGTGGCCGCACGCTTTGCAATTTGCGCCAGCGGCGCTTCGAGAAACCAGAAAATAGGATGGGAAATTTTCGTCGCCGCCCGCGCGGATAGCCTTCCTTAATACGCGGCGCGTCTCGCGATGAATACGCTTGATCTCTTCTTCCATCAGTTCACGACCGCGCCGGTCGGGCCTGACCTTAGCTTCATAAAGTATCTCGTCAGCATAGATATTGCCGACGCCCGCGATCTTTTTCTGATCCATCAGGAGCGGTTTGATCTGGCGCGCGGGGCTTTCTTCGATGATGCGGTCAAGGTAGGAAAGGCTGAACTCGCTTCCGCCCGGCTCCGGCCCCATCTCTCGAAGCGCGGGAACCTGCTCGATTGAATCAACGAGCATCACGCGGCAAATTTTTCGCGCGCAGGTGAAAGCGAGCCGAGCATCGCTGTCGAAAATAAACTCGATGCGCGTATACGCGGGTTTGTCTTCTTCAGAGTTGTAAAAGACCAGATCGCCTCCCATGCCGAAGTGAAGTATGAGCGAGCGCGCATTGTCTAAAGTGACGATGAGATATTTCCCGCGCCTGCGCGCATCGACGAAAGAACGACCTGTCAGGTTGAGAGCAAACGAGCGAGCACTCGATGTTTTGATCATGCCGGGAGCAGTTACAATCACGCGCTTGACGCGCTCTCCCAGCGCAGTGCGCCGCAAATAGAGCAGGCGATTTTCGACCTCTGGCAGTTCAGGCATAAGTCAAAGATTAAGAGGCAAAAGCAAAAATGCAAAGGCGGAAAGAAGCTCGATCCTTACTTTTGCTTTACTCATTGAGGCTGGTTGTTTGGGTTGCCTCCATATTGAGCGCGCATCATCTCGGAAGCGCGTTCGCGAGAAACCGTAAGGTCGAGCGTCATGCGATTATTCGAGGCATCGATTTTAACCAGTGACAATAACTCTGCGGCGTTCGAGTTTTTTTGAGCCTTGCTCATGACCCAGAAGAGAATCTTCAATTCAGATGCTTTCTGTTTTGCCCACTCAGGAGTCGGCGCAAATCCCGTGATTGTCAGCCGCACTTTATCGCCGACGAGTTCAAACTCAACGGAATTTGAACTCATTGGCGCGAGCGGCGCGAGGGCGTGCGATTCGCCGATCAGCCATAGTATCTGCAAAGCAAAGTTGTTTTTCTGAGGGTCGTTCGACTTCTTAGTCAGAACGATGCTTGATCTCGGCAGCGAGCCGTCAGGGTCGATTTTGAAGTTGGCCGTGACCGAAAAGTCTTCCAACACGAGGCCGCCCGCTTTGTAGAGAGAGTAAATCTTGCCGATCATGTCTTTGATCGCGGCTTCGTTGATCTCGCCGTACCTGGCAGGGCTGGAATCCGCATTCTGCTGTTTTGCCGCATCTTCGGCAGCCTTCGCCTGAGCCTCTTTTTCGGCTTTCTCCCGCTCTGCTTTTTCCTGCTCAGCCTTTCTGCGCTCGGCCTCTTCGCGCCTGCGGCGTTCGGCTTCTTCGCGGCGCTTTCGTTCGCGCTCGCGCTTTTCGATCTCTTCAAGCGACAGCACAGGGTCAGTAGAAGATGGCTGCATCTTGCGCTGGCCCGCGTATAACTGCGCAACCGTATCCGCATCGAAAGGTCTGTAAGGCCGATTAACGATTCTGACATCGGTATAAGGCGCAAACATATTGGCTATGGTCAGGTATATCAGAAACACGATCAGTGTGGCGTGTACGGAACCTGAAGCAATCAGTATCGGCAGGAATCTGTCGCGCGCTTTCGCACCGGTTGAAATCGCATTCGTCACGAATGCGCTGCTGTGACAGGCAGGCGGGTAGATGAAGCCTGTCGGAATCCGGTCGCGCTTGAACAGTCCTGAGATAAAAAACAGCGGATGCGCGGCCACCATCCATAAAGCGTTCGCAAATCGCAAAGGAAACCAGTCGTTGATCTGGTCAGGCAAAAAAGCTGCGCGCAGATAAGCAGAAGGGCTACGGGCAAACTCGCGCGCGCTGTCGGTTATCGCTCGCGCGAGGCGGGCGATGAACGTGATATTCGGCGCAATCGAGAAAATCGCCTGATCGCTCTCCGTATTCAGCGCATGAAAAGCTGTTTGCATAATGCTTTGCTCACAGTCTGGCTTCTTATACTTCAATTGTACATTACGCATCATAGTTTTAAGAAAGTGCAAAAAGTGATTTATCTCGTTCCGGGCCTCTACACGCCCGGAGCAGATCACAAACTGAAGATTAGATGCGCGGGTTGTGGGAAAGGATGTGGAGAGCAGAGTCAGAGGTCAGAGGGTAGAGATCAGCGATTTACGGTCTCAAATTGAAATCTGAGATCCGGTATCAACCTTTGACCTCTAAGACCTATTCGCTCGCAAACATTTTGAAGAAGTCTTCGACCGCAGCAGGCTCTACCATTGCTGTTTCCAGATTCTCTTCTACGTGCGAACGCTGGCTCATGCCGATAAGGGCGGTCGTCACGCCCGGAGTCGAACGCACGAATTGAATGGCGCGCTGGGCATCCGTTTTCAATCCCTTCAACGATTCGGCAACAAAGGGCGGCAGATTGTGCGTGAGCTTTGATTGAAATATTGACGCGCTGCACATTACGGTGATGCCGAGACGGTGCGCCGCCATCAACAGAGATATCTGTTCGCCGTCAACCACTTGATTCCCTTCCGTCAGGGCTTCGGGCATGGCCAGATTGTAGGGCAACTGGATGGCGCGGAAATGATGATCTTCGCCCGCGACTTCGCGCGCGATTTTGACCATCTCGGAAAGCGACAGATACCCGCGCGAGCCTGCGGGCTGACGATAACCGTTCCAGGTGGCCGTGCCGTAAAACTGTATCCGCCCGTCGAGAGCCGCCTTTTCCAGAAACTCGAATGCAGCGCGGATTCGGTTATTGAACTCATCGCGCGATACGCTTTCAAGCTGAGTTTCGGGATTGTGGATGTAATAGATATCGACCGATTCGAGGCCGAGATTATTGAGGCTGTGCGAGAGTTGATTATCCAGATAACTGGGCGACATGCAATGGCTGCCGCCGACTATATCTTCGGCTCGCGCCGCGCCGCTGTTGATGATGTTCTCCGTCACCCATGCGCGCGGGTCGCGCGGCGGCTCGCCGTCGAACGGAAAGAAGCCTCCTTTGGTGGCAACGATAATCTCGTCCCGCTTGGACTTCTTAGCGTCGAATAACTGCTTGAGCGCCGCGCCGATCACCCGCTCGCTGCGCTGAAAGCGATAGTTTATTGCAGAATCAATCACGTTCGAGCCGAGTTCGACAGCGCGGCGAATGGCTTCCTGATACAGCCGGTCCGTGCGCTCGTCCCAGTGGCCGAGATATGTGCCGAGCCCGATTGTAGACATGCACAGTTCCTGCTGCTGGCGGAAATGCCCCTCAGCCGTTATGGAATTTCGTTGCTCGGCGTAGCGGCGCGTCCCTGCCGGAGTCGCGCTTCCTTGTATGCTCATGAGTCACTCCTTCAATAATCTCGGACGAATGATTGTATCACAGTGATTTGCGGAGAGCAGTTTTCGCTTTAAAAATAACTTCAGGATTTAATACATAAAGTGATATTCTTCACATGTTTATCTTACAATATCAGAATCGTCTCCAGGGTATGAAACTGTTTTCTTATTCTCTGCATTCATAAGTGATGGTCGAGCAGCACAGAGACAAAAACTCAAAACCGGATTTCAGATCGGTTTAACCCTTCGGGTCCGCCACGCATTACGTGCCAGGGATTGCCCGTTTTTTTGAGCAGGCGTTACTACCTGCATCACAAATAATGAATATAAGAACTCTTCATGGAAGATGCCGAAATCTTCCTTGCCAAGCAATGGAGTGAAACTACATGTCTAAATCGCCCACTCGCCTCGCACATCTCTTTGCCCTTTCCATTTTTGCTTTGATCATTTGCTTTGCCTTGCCTAAGGCGATTGCGAATAACGCGCGCGCGCGCAACTCTTTCACATCTGCGTCAAATCGAGTCTCTGTTCATGCTGCTGGTCGCGGCAACCCGTACATCAGGCTAAACGACGGTACGGATTTGCAGATTGAGTTTTCAAAACTTAATCGACTCGCAGATCAGGACCAGGCTGAC
The DNA here is from genome assembly GCA_963804815.1 of Blastocatellia bacterium. Taxonomy (GTDB): domain Bacteria; phylum Acidobacteriota; class Blastocatellia; order UBA7656; family UBA7656; genus DATEKX01. Next base: position 3,591,733 of record CAWDRU010000002.1, read on the forward strand.
GCTCTCGCGCTTACCTCTGCCGACTTTGACGAAGACGGCACGCCTGATCTTGTTACAGGCTACGGTAATCCGGTCGGAGGTTTTATAACTCTGCTGCGCGGCAACGTTGATTCGATCTATCCCAACAGCCCGGAAGCCCGGCAGCGCAAAGCCGCAGGCTCATTCACCAATTCTGCTTTTCTTTCCTCTGCGCGCAGCTTCGAGCTGGCAAAAGCAGCAGACTTCGTTGCGGCAGGTGACTTCGACGCAGACGGCCACTGGGACATAGTGGCTGCATCGCGGCAGGAAACGACGCTTTACTTTTTACATGGGAACGGTCACGGCAGCTTCGGCGCAGCGCAGCCAATAGAGTTAGGTGGCCGTGTGACGGCGATGGCTGCGGGCGAAGTAAATCGCGCTGATGGATTGACCGATGTGATTGTCGGCATCAATGGAACAAGCGGGCCGAAGGCGCTCGTGTTTGAATCGCCCGAAGGCGCTCTCAAAGGTAATCCTGAATCGTTCGACCTGTCAGCCGAAGCGACCGGGATAGCTGTCGGCAATCTCGATGATGAGTACACGATGGACATAAGCATAGCAGCAGGCAGCGAGCTTGTGGTCATCTATGGCAGAGATCGCAAGCTGTCGCTCGACGAGCAGCAACAGGCGACAGTATCCAAAGCGCGCACTGGCCGCCGGTCATTCCCGTTCGGGTTGAAGTCAGTAGCGATGGGAGATTTCAAGGGCGACCACAAAGTGGGATTGTCTGTGCTTACGAGCGAAGGAAGCGTTCACCTGCTGACTGCTGATGCAAAAAAAGCAAAGAAGAAAAAGAAACCGTCAGGAATTGAAAGCTGGAAAGACGAGGTGATGGCAAGAGGTAACTGGCAACAGGCGACAGGGCTTGTTCGGGCGAGGTTGTCGAGCATCCCGTCAGACGATCTGGTTGTAATCAATCCTGCGAATCACAATCTGGCGATAGTAGTAAGCAGCGCGGCGGCGAAGCTCAAAGGCGCAAACCTTCAGAGTGTATCGCTTGAGGCGGAAGGCGAGCCGATGGCGGTACTGCCTATGCGATTGAACGCAGACGCGTTGAGTGATCTGGTAGTTGTGATGAAGAAACAAGCGACACCCGCAGTGATGATGACGCTGGCAGGCGCTGTTGCAAACACATCAGGAGATGTATCGGCGTCAGGATTTTCAGCGCAAGCGGTTTTCGGAGTGACGAACACGAACGATGCCGGAGCGGGATCGCTGAGGCAGGCGATAACGGATGCGAATAACACGCCGGGTCTGGACACGATCACGTTTACGATAGGCGCAGGCCCGCAGACGATCACGCCGCTGTCGGCGTTGCCAGCAACCACAGACGCGGTGGTGATAGATGGCACGACTCAGCCGGGTTTTTCGGGCACTCCGATTATCGAGATCAACGGAAGCAGCGCAGGCAATACTAATGGCTTCAATATTTTTGCCGGTAATACCACCATGCGCGGCCTGATAATCAATAGCTTCGTCGCGGACGGAGTCTCAATATTTAATAACGGGAATTCCATAGTCGAAGGGAATTTCATAGGCACCGATCTCACTGGCTCCGTCGCTTTGGGTAATCAAAATGGAGTGGTGGTGTTTGATAGGATGAACAACACGATTGGAGGCACGACGGCAGCGGCATTTAATCTAATATCAGGCAATAATTTTGTGGGAGTGTTCTTATTTGGAACCTCAACAACCGGGAACCAGGTACAGGGGAATTTCATAGGCACGAACCTGAGCGGCACCAGCGCTCTGAAGAACGATTCTTCTGGTATCTTAATCGAACATGCATCAAACAATGTCGTCGGCGGAACCATAGCCGGAGCGCGCAATCTCATCGCGGGTAACCGCCAATCTGGTGTCGCCATACAGGATTGTGACTCAATAGGGAATCTTGTGCAGGGGAACCTTATCGGTACGAATGTCACCGGCAGCGCTTCTTTGACCAACAGCGGTGGTGTGCTTATTGCCGGGGGTTGCGGTGATAATGACGGCCCGACCAGCAACACCATTGGCGGAACGACTGGCGCGGCCCGAAATATCATATCAGGAGACATTATTGTGGGGATTTCAATACAGGGAACCGATAATTTAGCCCAAGGTAACTTCATCGGCACTGATCTGACAGGCACATTAGCCCTGGCAAACGAGGTGGGCGCAGAGGCTATAAGTACTAACAATACAATAGGCGGCACGACGCCCGGAGCTCGCAATGTGATCTCAGGAAACTCATCTGTCGGTATAGTAATCTTCGATATGAGTGGTATTGATTCCACCGGCAGCTTCGTGGAGGGCAACTTCATTGGTACCGATGTCAGTGGTACAAACGCTCTTGGTAATGGTACTAACGGGGTACAAGTCATTGGCAGCAGTAACCATATTGGAGGAGTGACTCCGTCAGCTGGCAACCTGATTGCCCATAATGGTGGAGCGGGGGTCCTTGTCTCCGGCCAAGCCAATTCAGTTCTCTCGAATTCGATCTTCTCCAATGGAGGTTTGGGAATCGACCGTATTGGAGAAGGCCCGACGCCCAATGATCCGTGCGACACTGATTCCGGGTTGAACAATATACAAAACTCGCCTGAGATGAATCTGGCTTTTCCTTCCGGCAACAACCGAGTAACTATCCTCGGCTCGCTCGATTCGACTCCCAACACTACTTTCACAATCCAGTTCTTCGCCAACACCGATTGCGACCCATCTGGACTTGGCGAAGGAGAGACTTTCATCGGCTCGACTCAGGTCACGACCAATGCCGCCTGTCATGCCGACATCATGATCATCGCTAACGCTGTACCCGCGAGCCAGTCCATCACCGCCACCGCCACCGACCCCACGGGCCACACCTCGGAATTTTCTAACTGCGCCCCCATCGTCATCAACCCTGCTGATGTGGCTATCACCAAGACGGCTTCGACTTCGACGCCTAAGCCCGGTGACAAACTCACTTACACCATCACTGTCAAAAACAACGGGCCGACTGCTGCAAGCAATGTCATCGTCACTGATTTCCTCCCAAATCAACTGACCTTTAATTCCTGCTCTGCCAATTCGGGCGGTGTCTGTTCAGGCCAGGGCAATGCCCGCACAGTCACCTTCGCGCAGTTGGCTTCAAGCACTTCGGCCACCGTCACCTTTGAAACGACTGTCGGCGCTTCTATCACCAGCGGCACAACGGTGGCCAACACCGCTACTGTTACGACTACATCTACTGATTCCATCGCAGCCAATAACACTTCGACTGTAAACGTGATTGTTTCGACCAACCCCATCGCGATCAACTGCCCGGCCAATGTCGCTACGAATGCCGCGCAGGGACAATCTACGGCTGTGGTCACCTTCCCGTTGCCTACAGTCGCGGGCAATCCGGTCGGCGTCACGCTGACCTGCTCGCCGCCATCCGGCTCGACTTTCCCTATGGGGGCGACCACTGTTAACTGCGCTGCTTCGGATGCGGCCAACAACAAAGGCGCGTGCGAATTCACAGTCACGGTCGCTCCCTTCGTGCTCAACAATCCTGCGCCTGACAAGGTTTCAATCGATTTTGGCAACCCCGTCAACCTGTCTGATCCAAATCCACCGACAGACACTTTTACTCTTACCAACACGGGCGTGGCAGCAGTTGACGTGACTCTCGAATCAATCAGGCGAACTGGCGCAGACGTGACCGCAGGCAAAATTACCAACGCTGACGACGCCGGATTCTTTACCATCTTCACTACCAACGGCAACTTCCCTGAAATTCAGATTAAGCCTGGCTCTGTAGTAACGATTCCTGTCGGCCAGCGCAGCTTCCAAGTCAGGTTCAATCCGATCATACCTACTGTGGCATCGCGGACGAGCAACCTCGCGGCCAATCAGGTTTTGCCCGATGTAGTCGCTTCTTCTGTCAACTTCACGACTCAGGATGGAAGGATGTTGACGATAAATCTGGTTGGCCGAGTTTCGACAGGTCTCCACCTGATCGATCCCGCGAACACGAGCAGCTCGCCCGTTGTAACCTTCGCAAAAGCAGGCAATCAGTTCACGCTCACATACTCGATTTACGACTCGAACCAGAATGTCACGCGTGCTTCATACCAGTTTCTCAACAGCAGCGGTCAGCCGGTCGGCGAGCCGCTGGAAGTGAATCTCGCAGGCGCGCTTCTGCCGCTTGGCTTGCTCAGAGGTCAGAGTTTCACCGTAGAGCAACCCTTTTCGGGAGCGAGCTCTCACCCGGAGATAGCGGGCGCGCGAGTGACAGTCTTCGACGGGGAATCGAGCGTTTCTGCCGACACGAATCCCTCCGGCGCGCAGTCAAACAGCGCCGGACTTCAAGACAGCGCGCAAAGATTGACCTTGCGTTTGCAAAGGATGAAATTAAAAGGGCTGAACCCTTAGTGCGAATACCAAATCTCAGCGATGCGATTTCTGTTATCGCTGTGCGATCCAGATAAGAGCTAATCATGCTCAAACGTCAACCGAAGCAACTTAAGGTGAAGCAACCTAATGGAGAACCGGAAATGCGAAGACACAGACTACTGATTACAAGCCTATCGCTTATGATTGTCATAACCTTCTCGCTTGCGCCGAAATCGGTCTCAGCTACAGACAATGGCCCTGATGATGAAAGAGTGATTCGACTCTACGCGACAGCGACAACAGGGCCAATCGGAACGATCAGTCTATTCAGCAGCGCAACCGTCAACAATCGTTCAGCTTTCAACGAACAATACATCTGGAGCGGAGAGCTTGTCAGAGCTTCAGACAGAAGCGTGCTCTTGACGATGGATTCAATCGGCAAGGTGACGCTTAAGCGCGGCTCAATAGCGCGCTTTTCTACAGTCAGAGCAGCCGCTGACGACAGCACGAGCGGGCAATTGCTGATAGCTTCGATAATCACCGGAGAGCTGGTCGTGAGATTGGAAGACAGCGCTCAGGCGTATGTTGAAGCTTACGGCTCATCCTTCACAGCTTCTCGCGGGTCGAGCTTCCGAATCAGTTCCGTAGACGGAGGACCAGAGTTGGAGACGATCAAGGGAGAAGTGAGCCGGGAGCAGGCAACCGAACGCAAATATGTCATCCGTCCGTTAGCGAGGCAAGGAGTTGAGCTGAGCGTAAAAGCGCGCGCGACGCGCCAGATACAGTTTCGGGTGACGGACGAGCACGACCGCCCTGTGCCGGATGTGCCTGTGGTCTTGTTGCTGAATGGAAGCGGAGGAGAGCTTTCGGGGGGAGCCGTGACGGGTAGCACTGTGACAGGAACGACGAACGCGCAAGGGGTGGTGACGGCAAACTTCAGCGCGGGAGCGACACCGGCAACAGGGTCTGTGACGGCGACCGTAGCAGGGACGAGCGTATCAGCGACCGTAGGAGTGACGACGACGGCAGCGGCAGGAATATTTGCAGGGACGACGCTTGCAGTCATAACAAGCGTTGTGGCAGCAGGAGCAGTCGCGACAGTAGTGACAGTGAAGAAAACGGGAGGAAACAGCGATACAACCGAACCTGTGCAGGTGCTGCCGCCCAATATCACTCCAAAGCCTTGAATGGGTAGTATTTACCGAAAAAGAACTGAGCATGACCCTTTTCACTCACTTTTTTCGCATGAGTAAATAGAAGACCGCAATAAGGCGGTACGGGTTTGAAAGAAGAGGTCGAAAGCGTTCATTGACAGCTAATGACAAATGCCTGCCGATTCTCTTCAGGTTTCGATTAGGATCGGGCCGTGATTTATGTATAATCCGGCTCGCGGTCATGTTTGCCGAAAGTTTGTCAGTCGAGCAACAGGCAATCAAAGAATTTGATAACCCAATTTTAGAGGAGAAAGATCAGTGAAAAGATTCATCACCCGTTTAGCAACTCTCACGCTGTTTTCGTTACTGTTTTCAAGCGCCAGCGCTCTGGCCCAGTCCGTAGTAACAGGCGGACTGAAAGCGCCGACCAGAATCATTCTGACCCCGGAAGGTAGCCTCATAGTTTCCGAGGCAGGCACGGGAAATAATGACGGTCGCATTTCTATAATCGATCACAATGGTAATCGCCGAACGCTGGTTGATGGGCTCCCCTCCGGGCTCAACCTCGATGGCGGCGAAGGAGACCCTTCCGGCCCCGCAGGCATAGCGTTGCGCGGGCACACGATTTACTTATTAATCGGAGCAGGCGACTCTGTGCTGCCCGGCCCCGTGCAGGGTTCGCTCACACCTAATCCTCAGCCTTCTTCTCCGCTTTTCAGTTCTCTGCTGGAGATTCGACTCGATTCTTCTCCGGAGCTTTCAGCCGGAAATTTCACCCTCGCGGGCGGCGATTTTGACGCCTTGAATGAAGGAGAGACTCTCAAGCCTGCAAATTCTACAGGTCAAAAGATCAGGATCAATGTGCTGGCCAATTTCAAGAGCTTTTCCGAAGAGTCAAGGCCGGACTTCCCCGCCAATGTCCGCAACTCGAACCCGTTTGGCCTTGCGCTCAACAAAGGCAAGCTCTATGTGACGGACGCCAGCCAGAACACGCTTCTGGAAGTAGACATTGAGACTGGCGAACACCGCAGGCTTGTGAGGTTTGCGCCCAAGGCGAACCCGTTGCCGTTCGGGCCTCCGTTCGTCGATGCAGTGCCGGATAATGTCCGAGTCTTCGGCAACCAGTTGCTGGTCACTTTTCTGACCGGTTTCCCGTTCGCTCCGGGTCTGGCCGAAGTGCGCAAGATCAATCTGGCGAATAATAGCCAGACCACATTCATTGGCGGCCTGACATCGGCTATAGATGTGATTCCTGTGAAAGGACCCAATGGAGAGAAACAGTTCTACACGCTCGAAATCAGCACCAACCTGCTGACTAACCAGCCGGGGCGGATACAGTTTTTCAGTTCCTCAAGCGCCGCGCCCGTCGTGATCGCGGGTGGATTGATCTCGCCGACCGGTTTTGCATTCGATGAAGAGAACGGCGATCTCTACGTCGCAGAGATATTCACTGGCGTAATCAAAAAGGTGCACGTCGGTCAGTAGCTCGAAGGCTCTGTTCATAAGCGAGCCGCCGGGGTGTCTGTCGAGGTTATGGCTCTTAGACATTGCGGCGGCTCGCTTATTCTATTCAATACGACTTGCCAGTATTACCGATTGGGCAATCGATGTATAAAATATACTTCTCGGAATGCGCCCCTAGTTTTTCACTATATGCCCTCTGGAACCAATCCGACAGTTGTTACACTCTTGAGCTGAACGTAAGAAATCCATTCTGGTTTCAACTCCCCTTAATATGTTTTTGATCTTCTTTTCGACTTCACGTTTACTCCCGTCAGGGATCTCTATGATGCGCTGGAGATAATAAGCAAGAACGTTTGAAAAAGAGGAATAACACCCAAAATCGGATCGCCTGAAAGCCCCCTTGATGAGTTTTGTTAACTCTTCCATTTCTATAGAAAAGTACGGCGAGATGCCTGTGTCTACCATCTCCTCTGTCGGCACTTCATAAAATGTCGAGCGCGTAGGCAATCCAATGCCTAATCGAAGCCTATCAAGTTCAGCTTCATGAGTAGTCAAAAGTTTTATCATACCAAGCCCTACGTCAGGCGCGGCAGAATAGGCTGGCACTCCCAGATACCACTCTCCTGCTATGGCTATTCCGCCCGGAAGAGCACGCACTTCAATTTCACTTCTGGCTTCGGGCAGCAGCCCATACAACATCTGATTGAGTGTAGAGTACCAATGACGCCAAACTACAGCTTCGGGGTTAACAGTTATAATATTGAGCGAGGCATTAGCTTCACTCGAATCACGCTCGCTTTGGAAGTGAGCGCGGCGGCATAAGCGCCGGTATATTTTGCCCGCCTTAACCGCCGCGTCGCTACGCAGCCATTTACGCAGGTCACACAGTCCTGACCTCTCAGGTCTTTTTTCAAAAGACAGCAGTATCTCGAAAAACAGACAGTTATAGTTTTCTTCCGTAGCGCGGGGGAAATCAAAGAAAAGCGCTTTCGTATCCTTATGCCTTCTTTCCCATTTTACGCATTCCATCGCCAACGCTTCCCATGAGGTGGTTGCGGTTTCATTCAACTCACTTCGCTTGTACGCCATCAAACTGACATTTCCATATAAAGGCACAGCGAAAAAGCTCTTATCTTTATCCGACAACAGGCATCTATCAAGCAATCGAGGCTCGAAGTCGCCCCATTCGCGTGCTTCTTCCTCCCACTGAGCGGATGAAAATTTATAGAGACTCAAGTTTCGTTCGCTGGAATCAGTTATATTGGGTAATTGAAATTCATCTATCTGTAGCACCTGCAATTCATCTATAGCGGACGAAGAATCAAGGCTTACAGCCCCATTTCTTAAGATCAGATTTTGTAGATCGAGTTCAATATCGCGAGACAAAACGGCAGCCATTGAATTTAAGAATCTCTCATTATATTTATTTTGCATCTCGGTTTCCGAGTGCATGAATAACCGTATTTTTACCGGCTCGACTTCTCCGTCATGTGTGACTCTTAACAGCGACGAGCTTGGTTTTACGTCCAGAGTTTTCGGTCCAAGGGCTATCTCGAAAGACTCTCTTAGATGTCTCATCCCGCGTGACTTCAGCACCCTTATCATGACCCGATTAACGCCGCGAAATTCAAATTGATCGAATTTGATGGCGCAATCAGCGCCATCAATTATTGATCGCTGTACACTGGAATACATATCCGGCGAAACCTCTCCGCAGGCAAGCAGGCTCGTCACGCCATGACGCCGCAAAAAATCGATCAGGGTATCGCCAAACGTGTCGTCATTTCGGATCGCAGGGCAACTCATCTCCCAGTGAGAGATATCATCAACCATTATCCGATCAATCCAGTATCCCTTCAATCTGGCGTTTTTCAGTTCATCTTCAATCCGCTGAAAGATGTAACCGGGGTTTACATAACCGCTGGGAATGGAACATATGCGAATATGGTAATCCTTCTTGGGCGTTTTATGCATGCTGATGTGCTGTTGCACCAGTTCCTGCTTAAGCAGGTGACGGACGGTTGATTCGCTGTCAAGCGCCGCAACCAGCAATGACCGACGCGGCAGAGTTATGTCTTGATTAGTGTCCTCGTCATATGCCCCGGAACTGGGGCTCTTATCGTCAGAACCCAATAAAAAGAATATGCCTAAAGGCGTTTTAAATGATCCCCCTGCGCCTTGAAAGACTATAACATCGCCAGCCCTGATAGCGTTCTTACGCAGCACAACATCCAGAGATGGCAGCCCGAAAGTCGTCGGCGTATCTGGCTCGCGAATACTTCTGGGGCGCATTCTGGCTCGCACGGCAGCCGAAGAGGGCAGGATTTTAATACCTTTCCCTGACAAGATCGAAAACGGGTGCTCTCCGCGTTGCTCGCGTTGGAGGCGGGACTTCTTTACCTCGAAATAGCGATAGGCATAGCCATACCGCTTATCCAATGAGAGACGCACAACCGTATCGGCTATATTTTGTTCGGAGAGGAGTTCCCTTTCCGGATCGGCACCCTCTTCGGCGACAAGCAGAACGTTCGTTCCGGCTCGTTCGATATCTTCGATTGCCGCCAGAGTTTGAGCGCGGATTTGAGTTTTAGGTATTTTATCTCTATGGATACTGTTTAACGGATCGACGCTAATCAGACGCAGCGGATACTGATCCATCTGCTTGGCATTCTCTACAAAGGCGATAAGAAAGTCATTGTATGAATCTTTGATTGTTTTCAGGATAACCAGTGCGCCTTGCTCGTTATTCTTCTTTTGTAATACTTCCGCTGTCAAAGCAGTGCTATCGGCAATAAGCACCGACTGGTCTTTGGGAAGCGCCTGCATTGATTCAAGCGTATATAAACATTCTTCGGGCGACTGCTCCAGCGGCATCACCCATGCGAGTCCGCCTTTACGAGCCACCTCGACGGCCAGTTGCAATGAGAGCAGAGTCTTACCTGTGCCAAAACTTCCTCTAATTAAGATAGTGCGACCATTCTGCGTAAAACCTGTCCCTTCCAGATTATCAGCCAATATAAGACCGCCGCCCCCGAATAGTTCGTCGAAGCCGCGAATGCCGGTTGTGATCCCGAAAAGATGCGAAAAAAGGTATTCTGTGTCGATGGTGTTGGTTCGTAAAGAGATATATCCATTCTTGTAATTTGCTCGAAGATAGCCTACTTCCCGGCAGCACTCAACAAACAATTTTATGTACTGTTGTGGGTCCACATCCTGGTAAAAATCTCTTTTTAATATTTCGCTCAGGAATGGTACAAACCTGTTCACATAATCTATAGGTTTTGAATCCGGAGTATTGCCTGCGTCCCTGCCTGCCTGCTCACTTGAAGAATTAAGAGAACTCACAGCATTGCCTAACAGGTGAAATAAATGAGCGGTTTGGGAGGTTAAAACACAGTGATAATGTTGCCTGATATTGCGCATTACAGAGTATCGCAATTCGTGATCGTCTTTTACATCGGCCAGCAAAGTCCTTACAAGCAGATAGGGCTGAAAAATATTCAGATTAATCCCTAACTGCTCATCGGGTATTTCCCAGCAAAAATGCTTTGCATGCAAGGTATTTAAGATCTCTTCGGACTGTTCCCGATGGGAAGGTGCCAGCTTATCCAACAAATCTTTCTTATAGAATTTTCTGAAAATGCTTCCTTTGTGGTGCGTTTTACCATAGGTCTGAGATTCGGTCAAAGAGATGTCCCACAGGGCGCGGCCAAGATTCATTATGGCTTGTACGGCATTCGTGTAGCCACCGCATGAACTGACGATCTTTTCCGCAGAGGTCGCGTCATCCTTACTCATCTGGGTTTTCCTGTAGTGGCTGAAAGTACCTGTTTGGCCACCTCTCCCGGCGTTATACCTTCCTCTTTGGATTCGTTGACCGCCTTTATAAATTCAAGCAGGTTCAGACCAGAGCGGTCGGTAAACTGTGTGACTACGCCTCTGTAATAGAAGGCTTGCTCACCTGCTAACCCGGTGATGATTTCATAATTTAGAATTATGAATGGACTCCTGCTGGGATTGTTTTTTTCTATCTCTTTTTTAATCTGGCTGAGAAGTTCGTTACTAATGGGATATTGAGAGCGAAATTCCTTCGCAGAACGAATGGATTGTTCAAGGCGCTCTTGTTTATCATCGATCTGGCTTATAGAGATTACCTGGCGAAGAATCCTTTCTCGAAGTTCCTGCTGTATCTCTTCTGACGCTGGCGTCGGATCATCGACGGGCAAAGTTTCCTCCATCGACGCTTCTTCCTCATAGAATCCTACAGATTCATTAAAATAATCCGGAGTGCCTTCATAGGCATTTACCACCGTAAAAAGCCCTTCCATAATTTCTTCAACGATGAATTGTTTTGTGCCGTCTGGTTTCAACTCGCTGGGGTCACCCATCCCTTACCCTCCCACTCTGAGAATTCTCGATAGTATCTCGGCCCACTTTTGCGCCTCTTTAAGAACCGGGCGCTTCAAAACGGAAGCATCTTCGCGATCAAACCACCCCGTATTCCTAAAAGGAGTAGCGGTGTCGATACAGAAGACTCCCATTAGATTGTAATTTTCAACCTTCTCAGAATCAAATACAGCTTTGCCAAGGTTGAAAATAGGCACGGCAAGCACTGCCTTTCGATCCTTTGGGATTCTGTTTTTTTGATCCTCTGTAAATCCCCAAATTTCATAAAGAGTTTCGAGCTTACTCAAATCCATTATTTTCGGCGCTCTCTTTTGACTGATCCAAACCTTGCCGGGTGCCCCTGCTTTAAGCGCAATTGAGAGATTGGAATCCGAATCATTATCCATCCCATGATGATAAACGACCATTAATTCATCGTCTGGAGTCGGCAACATAACGTATGCCCGTACTTTTTCAAGCATATTCAGGCTATGCCTGTAAGAATTTTTTTTGTACTCAGCAAAACTTCTTGCTGCTGCCTCAAGGACAGGTTTTACAAGGTGGGGGAGCGCGTGCACGGCTTGTATTTCCTTCACCCTGTTTTCGGCAACTTTCCATTGCGGTCTTTGTTTGGCGAAAAACGCCATTGCCGTGTTAAACCCTATCTCGTAAAGTCTCTGCCGCTGTTTGGAAGACAGAGAGAAATCCAGCGTTCTAATATCCTCAGGTATTTTCACCTCCACATAGTGCACGTTCGATAATGTATCTCTAAACAATACCTCTGTTGAGTCGAGCGCTGTAGTTACAATATCAGAACAAAATGCGGAGAAATGCGCTTCACTGGTCCTGTCAGTTTTTTCTGTCACAAGATCAAATGCAATTACGGGCAAGCCATTTTGCTGCCGCTCTCTTTCAAACAGGAACAGGGGCAGATTACTGCTCAATCCACCATCCACATAATGGCGATTACCTATCGTAAAAGGCTTGAAAACGAATGGATAGCTCATTGACGCGCGGACGGCATCTATCACCGAGCCGCTGAATTGATCCACAACTCCCTCATTCGGATCATCTCTTCCGCTGGCTGAGAATATGATAGGTTTGTTTGAGTGTAAGTCAGAAGCCACAATCTTTAATAAAGGAAGCTCTAACCATTTCAAACTATCAAATGTAATGCTTTTTTCCCCGTGGGGTGGAAGCCGCTTTTTGATTTTTTCTTCCAGATAATCTTCTAAAAGTTTAGCTTCGTAAAGCCCGAATTCCTTTTTAATTCTCTGTAAACGCCTCCAGTTACTTATGTAATACCGGGCCATTGATAGTTTTGATTTCAGATTATCCGGCAAAGTCTTCAGCTTATTTAAATCCTTCCCTCCATCACTTAAAAATTTAGTGAAATCTATTTCGTTAATCAAAATTTCGCGCAGTTCATCGGCTGTAAACCCGACGCAGGCCAAAAGAGCTACAATACTGCCAGCAGAGGTCCCTCCATACCCTATGAAGTTGATCTTTTCTTCTTCAGCCGCCTTAAGACAGCCTACCAGAGCTGCTCCTTTCACCCCTCCGCCGTCAAGGATTGCGTATGCTTTCATAATTTAATAATCTGTTAAATCTTTCCTTATATGCTTTCAGGTAAAACCGCTTGATCTTGCCAGAATAATGTAGATAGCTACAGAGAAATGAAGAACGGGATTGTAGAAATCCAGTCCACCTCTGTAGGGGTGTGACTTTAATGCCAAACATCGCTGTTGTCAATCTTGAAGGGAGCGATGTTATGAGCCTCGATACTAATTTCCTTTCGGTTACATGTTCTATTAAAAGCGAAGAGCCATTACTGTAAAAACACATTGCCGGAATGCGTGCCCTCCCGCTCATTTTGTTCTGTGGATTTGAATTTCACATGGTTTAGTAATAATCTTTCCTACCTCGTCAAATAGAGCTGAATAAAATGACATGGACTCAAGCTTATGATCCGTTCGGCCTGTGGTGGCTTTCAACCATCGTCGCGGCGCTGCCTGTCGTGGTCCTGCTGGGATTGCTTGCAATCTTTCGCGTCAAGCCGCACTGGTCCGCGATGGCCGGGGCGGCGACGGCTATGGCTGCGGCAAGCATAGCTTTCGGCATGCCGTGGAAGCTGTCGTTTGCAAGCCTCGGCTACGGCGCGGCGTTTGGCCTGCTGAAGATCGCATGGATAGTCGTCGCAGCGGTCTTCCTTTACGACATCACCGTCTATACGGGTCAGTTCGACATAATGAAATCATCTGTGGCGCGCATAACCCCGGACCGCAGGCTTCAGGCGCTGCTGGTCGCTTTCTGCTTCGGCGCGTTGATCGAAGGCGCTGCCGGATTCGGCGCGCCAGTCGCCATCGCGGGCGCTTTCCTGATAGGGCTGGGCTTCAAGCCATTTCACGCTGCGGCGTTGAACCTGATAGCCAACACGGCTCCCGTAGCGTGGGGCGCGATAGGCACGCCCGTTCATACGCTTGCGGCTGTGTCGGGACTGGCCGAACAGGATCTCAATGCGATGATAGGCCGCATACTTCCGATCACGGCCATCATAGTGCCCTTCTGGCTTGTGCGCGCGATGGTCGGCTGGCGCGAAACCTTCGAGGTGCTGCCCGCGATACTGGTCGTCGGAGTCTCGTTCGCCATAACCCAATTCGTCTGGTCCAACTTCATCGACAGCAACCTTGTTGACATAGCTGGCGGCGTCGTCTCGCTGGTCGTAACGACTCTATGGCTTCGCTTCTGGCAGCCGCGCCGCATCTATCGGTTCAAAGAAGAGGCGGCGGATGATGAAGCGGCATTAGCACAAACGAGAACGCCGGTTAATCACACCGCCGGTCAGATCATGCGCGCGTGGATGCCTTTCGTCATCCTGACGGTCTTTGTGCTGATGTGGGGACTGCCCGGAGTCAAGGCTTCGATGAATCGCTGGACTACGCCTGCTGCGAGTCGCGGAGGATGGGAAGTGCCCGCTCTGCACATGGCCGTTGCTCGTGCCGCGCCCGTCGTTGCCGAGCCTTTGCCCGAAGCCGCCAGATTCGATTTCAACTGGCTGTCTGCGACCGGAACGGGCTGCTTTCTGGCGGCGATAGTCGCGGGGTTATTGCTCGGCGTATCAGTTGCCGAGCTTGCAAAGATATTCTGGCGCACGCTTGTACGAATGCGTTTCGCGGTGCTTGCGATCTCTTTCATGCTGGGGCTGGGCTTTGTGACGCGCTATTCCGGGATGGATGCGGTGATGGGTCTTGCATTCACGCGAACAGGCCCGCTGTTTCCCTTTTTCGGAACATTTTTGGGATGGCTTGGGGTGGCGCTCACAGGCAGCGATACTTCATCAAACGCCTTGTTCGGAGGGTTGCAGCGCATAACGGCAGAGCAGCTTGGGCTAAGCCCTGTATTGATGTGCGCGGCCAACAGCGCGGGCGGCGTGATGGGCAAGATGGTCGATGCGCAATCAATAGTCGTGGCGACTGCGGCGACAAATCAGGTGGGCAACGAAGGCATGATCTTCAAATTCGTTGTGTGGCATTCGGTCGCGCTCGCTTCGATAGTCGGGTTGATAGTGATGGCCTACGCCTACCTCTTTCAGTGGGCAGTGCCGGGACAGTAGCAGCCTCTGTTCCCGGCACTGCCGATGCCCGATTCTATTTCTGCTGTTCGCTCAGGCTTTCCGATGCGAGCACATCGTAAAAAGCGTTTATCAAAACGCGCCTTGGCTTCTGCGGCAGCCTCACTTGAAAATCTTTCGTGCCGTTGCCCATGACGGGAACTGTCCCAAGCCGCATGAGCTTTCCATCGAAATCCAGATAAACAGGCACGATCATTTTGAAATGTTCCGATACCTCGCTTTGCGTGATAAGACCTTTCAAAAGCACCTTGCCGTCGCTTTCAGGCATGAGCGTATATTGCAGCTTGTAGCGGGGAAGCTCTGTGCCGTATACCCACTCGCTGAAAAACCAGTCCATCCTGTGATTGCCATCAAGGTCCATCTTCGGCGTCATGTGCTTTTCAACCACAGCCTGAAAGCCTTCTGTTGAGGCGTTGCGATTATAATAAGTCTTCACAAAATCGTGCATCATATCGATGAAGAGCTGATCGCCTGTTTTCTGGTCCCACATCATCCCGCGCAGCATGTGAAGAATGTAGCCGCCTTTCGGATAAACCAGACGATTGTACGCGCCGGGCGTTCTATAGGTATTCAACCGCAATCCCATCCAGATCGGTCCCGCGTCATTTGCCCGAAAGCCGTATTGATTCTTTTCCGTAATGGCTTCGCTCGCGTGCTGCCAGTAGGTCAGATACTTATCGGGCTTCTGCTCGGTCGCCTGCAAAAATAGCCCCGCCGAAAAATCCGCAAAGCCTTCCGACAGCCATTGATCGTGAAACGAGGCCCACCCTACGATATGGCCCCACCACTGGTGCGCGACTTCGTGCGGCGTGACTTCCTGAATGAACTCCGTGAGACCGCGCGATACGCCGCCCATCAGCATCCAGCGCTGAGTCGAATCGAAGAAAGCGATTATCGGCAGATAAACAAGCGTCGGCCACGACTGGCCAAAATTGAACTGCGGCTGCTGCGTGATGGCAATACGACCATAGGGCGCTTCGCCAAACCAGTGAGTGAACACTCGCATAGAGTTCTGCGCGTCAACCATTGCGTTTTCGGTCAGCCGCGTGGGCGTCAAACCGCCTATCACGTCTCCGGCTCTGCGCAGATAACTTGGCAGTTCAGAAGTCGCGTAGCCTTCGATCTGATATTTCGTAGGCTCGTCGGTCATCTCTTTCTTTTTGAAGTTCCCGTAATTGAACCCCGCGACCGCAAGCGGTATTTCCGAAGTCCACTGCGAGGCGGCGTAATCGGCTTCGCGCCAGTTCTTGACCTGCTTGCCCACGCCGATCAGCGTATACGCCTTTGGCACCTTGAACGTCAGGTCGAACGTAGCCCTGTCGTTGAATGCGTTGACCGACGGATACCAGCTTGTGCGCGCGCCGACCGCGAAGTTTCCGCCGCCCGCGTCTTCAATAACTTTGTCGCCCTGATACTCAATCGATACTTTGTACTTGCGCCCCTTCACGGTCGGCTCAGGCAGTATGGCATAAAACGAGCCGTCTTCTTTCTTCTGTTCCTGAATGAAATTGATCTCGCTGTCTGCAACCGTCACTCGCGTAACTCGCAGGTTAGGCAACAGCCCGAAACTCAGCATCCGGTCGCCGTCGCCAAGAGCGATGAAAGTCAATTCCGCAGTCGCCGTCAATTTTTCGCCGCCGTCAATCGCCGTCTCGATTCTGTAATGCTCGGCGTCGATGATGCGATGATCTTCTTCGGAACTGACTTTGCCGCTCTGGTATTCGCTCGCGAGGTGGCTGAGATATAGGATGCCTTCCTTTTCGCCCAGAGGGTCGAGATTGATTAACGCGACTTCTTCGGGCGCGAGAAGTTGCGGTAAAGCTCCCTGCGGGCGAACTTGAAATCGCAGATCGTTGAACTTTCGCCCGAAGATGTAAGCATCAAAGAACCCCTGCCGCTTCGGGTTATAGATGCCTGCAAGTATTTGTGCATCAATGTTCGCAACATCTTCGCCGGAGAGAAGATACTCGACGAGGCTGCGCGGGCGTTCCGTTCGATGGCGCATGCGATTATGAAATTCCCGCAGCACGTCGCGCGCGCGCGAATCGGCTTCCGTGGCCTGCGCCTGTCGCTTGATCTCCTGATACGTGTCGTCTGTAAAGCACAGCACAAGCTTTTCAAACGTCTCGTTGAAAACATTCATACCGGTTATGAGCCTGAGGTAAGACCGCTCTATAGGAATCGCGGGCGTAAGAACGAATTCGCCCTCGCCCGTAAATACTGCCTTCACCACACGGCCCATCACGGGCGCGAGAAAGTTCATGCGTCCGCTTTTAAATGTGAGCGTTCCCACATCGCGTTTGATCGTCAGATTGCTGACGGTGTAGCTTTCAAAGCTTTCGCCGTCGCGCAGCCCTCTATACGAAGGCTCTGAGTTGGGCGCGATGGCTCCCTTTGTCGTGACTTTTATCTCTTCGCGAGGCGTTTCGATTTCCAGCTTGATCTCCAGAGTTGCCCCGCGCTCTGATGTCACCTCGACTTCGCGCTGTGCGGATTTGAAGCCTGTGTGAGCGACGTTAATTGTATAACGCCCCGGCGCAATGTTCTCTATGCGAAACCGCCCCAGATCATCCGTGCTCGCGCTGCGCGACTCACCCGTCGCAGCATTGCGAAGCGTGATCTGCGCGCCCGCAACCACAGCACCAGCAGGATCTTTAATGGTTCCGGCCAGTGAGCCGTTTGTCTGTGTAGCCGCGATTGGTGAAACAAGTGATATAAGCGCGCAGATGAGCACGCATGAAATCATCATCCGGTAACGCATATTTCCCTCCGTTGTAGTTGAGGCCACGATGAGCAAAACTCTGATTGAGAAAGCCACGAGGAAAATATCACACACAGACTGACCGATTCAAACTGTAATACACAGCGCGCCACGGCCATTCGGTTCTCTGAAACCGGATGTCAATTCACCGCAGAGACGCAGAGGCTGATATTTTCTCTGCGTAATCTCTGAGTTCTCAGAACACGCTTCTTTTTCAGAGAACTGATATTATGTCCGATCGGAGGTAATTTTCGGATGGATACGTTGAGCACCGAATTGTTCACCATTACGCTCGCTGTTATAGGCGTCGTCATTATGGTATCGGCGCTGCTTTCGGGTTTGATCGAGCGCAGCGGGTTGCCGCAAGTCGCGGTGTTTCTGGGGCTTGGCGCGGCGCTCGGCCCACTGGGTCTGGGCGTGCTCAATCTCTCGCTCGATTCGGCGGCGCTGCGCGTCGTCGCAACGCTGAGCCTTGCTCTCGTGCTCTTTACAGATGCCGTCTCGCTCAACATCGCAGAGGTACAACGCCGCGCCACACTGGCGCTCAGGTTGCTTGGACCGGGGACGTTGCTCTGTGCTGCGCTAATCGGACTGGCCGGTTGGTGGCTGCTCGATCTGTCCGTGGCCGGAGCCGCCATTCTGGGCGCGGCGCTGGCTTCAAGCGATCCTGTGCTGCTGCGCGGGCTGATGCGCCGCCGCGACATCCCTGCCGACGCGCGCCAGGCGCTGCAACTGGAGAGCGGCTTGAACGACGTTGTGCTGTTGCCTGTCGTGCTCATAGCGATGGTCTTTCTAAATCAAACATCCACGCTCGGAGGCGTGGGGCTTTCAAAATTCGCGCTCAGTCTGTTCATTCTCGGCCCGGCGCAGGCGTGCTCATCGGTCTTTTGGGAGTGGCGGCTTTAGACCTGATGAGGAAACGGCTCGGCGTGCGACGCGATTATGAATCGCTATATTCGCTCGGTGTTGCGTTCACTGCCTTTGCCGCCGCAGAAGCCGTTCATGCAAGCGGGTTCATCGCCGCCTTCGCCGCCGGTATGACCATAGCGGCGCTCGACGTAGAGCTTTGCGACTGCTTCGTTGAATACGGCGAGGTGACGGCAGAGATGTTACTGCTCTTTACGTTCGTTCTGCTGGGAAGCTCTTTAATCTGGAGCGGGCTTTCGGTAATCAACGGGCCGACCCTTTTATTTACGGCGATAGCGCTGCTGATAAGAACGCCCGTCTATCTACTGTCGCTGTTAGGCTCGAACGTGGACATGCGCGGACGGTTGTTGATCGCGTGGTTCGGGCCGCGCGGGCTCAGTTCTCTGTTGCTGATTCTGTTGCCGGTCTTTGCAGGGCTGCCCGGCAGCAGCCATCTGTTTGCGGTCTGCTCTCTCGTGGTGCTCGTGTCGGTGGTGCTACACGGCGGCTCACCCATGCTGCTGGCCAGAGCTGCTCGCAAGCGTGCGATTATAGAGAGCCTCGCACCGGCAAGCTCTGATGCGGTTACTAATCAAGTTGGCACCAGTGAAGTTGGCACCAATGAAGTGGCCCGCCCGTTCGGCCCTGAGCCAGCCAAACCGATTGAAGGCACTCAACCGGCTCAGGATGGGGCAAAAAATAAAAAGCCTGTTGTGGCCGGTGCCGCTTCGACCTCTGGCTCATCTGATGGCAAGTCGGTTGCTACCTGTTCGGATGACCCCGACGGAATCTGTCATCTCGGCCCGGCTGGCGATGAAGTGCAGGTCGGCTCGCAACGAATCACGCTCGAAGAGTTACGCCGTCTGTGGCCTGTCACATTACTCGATGTGCGCAGAAAGCGCAGCCTCGAAGGCGAAAAGTTTCAGGCTCAGGGGTCTGTTCGTATGCCGCCCGATCATACGGTCGAACGCGCAAAGGAACTCGGTCTTAAAAAGGAGAATTGGATTGTCGCCTACTGTGCCTGACCGAACGAAGAGACAAGCGCCCGTGTGGCGCAGGAACTCAGACAAGCAGGATGGAAGAAAGCGCGCGCACTGACAGGCGGATGGGCCGCGTGGAAAGACGCGGGTCTGCCGGTCGAGCCGCTGGCAACAGCAGCAGAATCAGAAGCCTGATCGTAATATCATTTTCCGGCAAGGCGACGGGAAATCAATTCGTAGACTGACGGGTTAAATGCCAGCCCAACGTGTGTGCCTTTGACTTCAAAATCAGTCTCGCAGTCGTCGTTAACGCAAACACGCCAGTCCACTATTCCATCCGTCTTTGTGTAGATCGCCGATTGAAGAATCGTAGACGGAAACGGTTCCTGCAAATCGGTGACGCCATTGCAATCGCAATAGCCCGTATAGCAATCGGGTTTCTCGCGTCTCCGCTCGCTTAGTATGCGCTCGCGCACACGGTCAGCCATCTTCAGCACTATCGGGTGAGATCGAATGCCTCGATACGGCGAGCCCAGTGTGATGACCGATTGAACGAGTTCAGGATGACGCGCGGCGGCTGAGCGAGAAAGCACTCCGCCCAGACTGTGGCCTATCAGATGCACTTTGCCGCCTGTTTCCGAAGCAGCCGTTTTGATCGTCTGCGAAAGACGGCCCACCAGCAGGTCCAGACAGTCGGCGTTCCATCCTATCCGAGACATGTATGGACTGTAGCCGATGCGCCGCAGCCAGTAGTAGAGTTCCTGCAAATAGTGATCGGTTCCCAAAAAACCCGGAACCAGTATCACCGCCGCCTTATCGCCGCGCGGCACTCCCAATCCGTAATAGACTGGCGAAGCGCGCAGTGCCATCCAGTCAAGCGCCGCAAATGATTCGCGCCAGATGGGCCGCTCGGCGGATTTGCGTTCCCGGCTGAAAGAGAAGGACGCTTCCAGATTATCTGTGATGATATTTCTCCTGTTTTGCTGAACCTTGATAGCTAGCGTTTCCGGCCTCTCGCTGCCTTCATGACCTGCGGTTTGATTTCGTCCACTCCGGCTGCCGTCCTCAGTTCGACGAAGGACTCATCCAGAAACTCTTTGAGCCGTTCAACGTCTGGCATCGCCTGCGTGTCAGAGGTCAGCCCGAAGTAAAGCTTCTGGTCGTAGCTCATTATAGCGCAGCCGCATCCAACGGCATAGCCGACCGGCACATACGGGTAATAAGCGATCATTCGTTTGCCCATCGCGTAGAGCGGAACCTGCGGACCCGGTACGTTAGTCGAGACCATGTTGAAAGCAGGCAGCGGAGTCGTAGCCATCGCGCCGACCAGAGCCTGCACGCTTGCGGGCAGTATCCCCATTAAAGCTGAAAACAGATTGAGTCCTTCGGCCACGCGCGCATTCTTCATCGCAACCGTTTTGCCGTTGATATATTTGAAACGTTCGAGCGGGTCGCTCTGGTCAAGAGGTATCTCTACGGGAAGCATAGAGACGAGATTGCCGAGCGCTCCGCGCTGGTCTTCCCGCCTGAGGCTGACGGGCACCATTACCCGCAGATTGCGCCCGCTTGTCTGCTGGCCGTGGGCATCGACGTAACGAGACACCGCGCCCGACAGCACGGTCAACACAACATCGTTTACGGTCCCGCCCAGAGCCGCGCGAATTGCCCGCGCTTCCGCAAAAGAGAACGTGCTCCATACCAGTTTGCGCTCGCCTGAGCACTGTCGATTGAACGGCAGCAGCGGCGCAGGCGCGGCAAGCGACGGCAGCCAGCGGCTCATATCGGGCACTGACTGGCGCGTTTGCTCTGAGGTCAAAGATTGCGTCAGGTTCAACAATCCTGTTTGAAATTCCATCCAGCGATTCATGCTTTCCTGCATCCCGCCAAGCAGCGCGTCAAAGAAATTCCGCGTGGCGTCCGTGCGCGGAGGCTGCGGAGGAGAAGCAGTTTCCGTCTTAGGCAAAGGCTGTGCGTCGGGAGAGATGTCTAAAACTATTTTGAGCAGATCAACGCCCGAAACGCCGTCCACCATGCAATGATGCACGCGCGCAATCATCGCCGTGCGCCGCCCGGAAAGCCCGTATACCAGATAGATGTCCCAGAGCGGCTTTTTGCGATCCATCATCGGCGTAAAGATGCGGCCCGCCAGTTCGATCAGCTCTTTCTCTGAGCCGGGCGAATCAATCTGAATTCGGAATACATGATTTTTGATGTCGAAATTCGAGTCGAACTCCCACGTCGGGTGGCCGAGATTGAACGGGTCCGGAATCACCTTCTGCTGATAACGCGGAAGCAGGTGCATCTTCGAGCTTATGTTCTGTACAAATTTATCGAAAGGGATTTCGCCTTCAAAGATGCTCACGCTGCCGATATGCATGGGCGATTCCTTCTTCTCAAAATATAGGAAGGTCGCATCCATCGAGGTAAGTCGTGTATTAAGATTGGGCTGTGCCATTTAGTATGCTCCGAACGCAGTGATCATTATCTTTTTTCAATCGTCATGCGCATGCCATGTTTCGGGCGCAATGTGATCAGCGGCTGCATCTTTACAGGATGATCTGCCGCGAGGCGCATCTTCCATCCTTGCGCCAGCGTCGCGATCAACAGAATGCCTTCCATCCATGCGAACTGTTCGCCCACGCACATGCGCGGGCTGCCGCCGAACGGGAAATACGCGTATTTGGGCCGTGTGGCTCTCGCTTCCGGCGTCCATCTGTCAGGGTCGAATTTTTCAGGCTCCGGGTAATAACGCTCGTCGTGATGCATGACGTATTGAGAGAGCAGGATTATTGCTCTGGCTGGCACATAATATTTGCCGACCTTGTATCCGCTCACAGCGCGGCGGCCCATCACCCACACGGGCGGATAAAGGCGCATCGCTTCGGTAAAGACCATCTCTGTGTAAGTCAATCGCTCGACCGTATCAGCGGTCGGCAATTTGCCTTTGAGCGTTGAATCGATCTCCCTGTGCAGCCTTGCCTCTGCGTCCGGGTTCTGAGAGAGCAGATACCATGTCCACGTCAGCGCGTTTGCCGTTGTTTCGTGGCCCGCGAGGAATAGCGTCATCACTTCATCGCGCAGTTGCTCGTCCGACATTCCGCCGCCGTCGCCCTCTGTGTCCTGCGCCATCATCAGCATCGAAAGCAGGTCGCCGCGATCTTCTGTTGTCGCGCGCCGCTCTTCGATGATTCGATAGATAGTTTCATCAAGTCGCATCTTGGCCTGCTGGACGCGACGGTTTCTGGGAAGAGGCAGCTTATCCAAAACCTCTGTCAAAGGCGAGGAAAAAGTGGAAAACATCTCCAGAACCTCGCCGAGCGCACGGCCTATCTCTTTCGCTTCGGTTTCCACATCGGCATCAAAAAGCGTCTTTGCCACAATCGCCAGAGTCAGGCTCATCATCTCCTGAGCGATGTCGCGCGTTTCGCCTGTTTTCCAGTGCTCGCTCCTGCGCCGGGCGTATTCGGCCATCGTCTGAGCGTAGCTTGCGATGCGCTGGCGATGAAAGGCGGGTTGAGATAGTCTTCGCTGGCAGCGATGAAAATTGCCTTCGCTCGTAAGCAGTCCCTTGCCCAGAACCTTCTTCGCGCGTTGCAGCCCGCGCCCTTTCAGAAAATTCCAGTCGTGTGCCACAAGCACATTTTGTATGTGATCGGGATGGCTCAGTAAGAATGTGTGCTGCGGGCCGAGTTTGAAATGCGCGACATCAGGATAATCTTTCGCCACCTTCATCAGGAACTTGATCGGGTCGCGGCTGATTGCCATCAACTGGTCGCCGGGCGCTTTGCTTTTAGGGCCGGGCGCGTGTTCTTTTTTCTTTGCATGTGATGCGCTTGCCATATCAACTCGCTTTCGTTTTATGGAGGCTCGTTCGACAGCTGCGCATGGACGGCTTGAGCCATCAGACGACCCATGCGGGATTGCGCTTTGAGCCTTTGATTTATTCGGTCAAGCCCGTCACATCGTAAGACATCACGATCAAATCGTGCGTGCGGTCCTGGCGGTCCATCACGTAATCTGCGAGCAGGGCTTCGGCCTTAAAGCCTAATCGCTCGAAGACATGCAGAGCGCCTCTCTGCTCGCTGGCCATGCGGGCAATGATTTTTTGCAGGCCCAGTTCCTGAGCGATGGCAAATACTTCGTTGGCCAAAATTATTCCCAGCCCGTGTCCGCGATGCTCAGGGCTTATCATCAACTGGATCTCACCCAGATGGCGCATCCACATCAACTCGTTCAGGCTCAGGGTGCCGTGTCCTATCAGATGGCCGTCCACTTCTGCCAGCACAGTGTTGACGCGGCCAGATTGGACATTGCGCCCCCACTGTTCAACTACTTCGGGCCTTGTGATGTCAATCGAGAGGAAGAGCAGATCGTCTTCGGGCAAAGACTGTGCGAAAGCAAGCAGGGCTTTCGAGTCTTCGGGTTTCATAAGTCGAATGGTGGCTTGTTTGTTATTGACGCTGGCTGTCCACGGAAAGGTTCGTTTCGAGGCTGACTCTCTGCTCATCGTTATCTCCTGTAGTCTGGTCTTTTCGCTTTGTCTCCGGTCTACGGCGCGAGAGACAAAAACAGATGGGAAACTCCTGATTCAATCTTCTGCTCGAAGCCGAAGCGCGAGCGCGACAAAACTTTCATCATTTGATCGTTGTCTGTCAATACCTGAGCTTCAAAAGAGGTTATATTTCGCTCCACAGCGATTGCAGCCAATCTTTCCAGCATGAGCGGGCCGATGCCCTTCGCCTGCCACAGGTCAGCCACAGTGAATGCGGCTTCTGCGCGACTGGGCAAATCGGGGCTTCGATAAAACCTTGCGACCGCTACGATCTGATCTTCTATCTCTGCGACCAGAGCGAAGTGGTTATCGTAATCCACATCGGCCAGATATGCGGCAAATACCGGGTCGGGTTGAGGGACCGTGAAAAAGCGGTGGTAAAGAGTTCTGCGCGAAAGCCTGTGATAGAGATCGAGCAATCGTCCGGCATCCTCAGACCTGATTGCGCGCAACCGTAAGACGGAGCCATCGCGCAAGACTGCTGTGGATTGATAACGGTCGGGATAATTTGACATTTCGAGATGGCGCTTCGATGCAAGAGTGAAGGATGAGCCGAAGATTTATATTTCAAGATTTCAAATTTAGAATCTTCGGCTCGCCCCTCACATTTCACTGAGATTGCAGACGTGTTATTTCTTGTCAGACGGGCGAAGAAAAGGAAGCTGTGTGGCTAAATCGAGCCAGCGCTTCTGCACTTCGACGTAGTTGTTGACTGCCTGTTGCGCGAAGTCCGCGAGCGCCGCAGCCGGGGAAGATTCGTCAACGCCCAGACCTTCTTTCACGGCGTTGAGAACCTGAGCGTTCTGCTGCGCGGCGAAATCGAGCCACTGTGTACGCGCTTTGACGAACGCATCAACTCCCTGCCCCGCATAATCCGAGATCGCTCTGGTCACATCACTCGAATCGAATCCTGCGCCATCGCGCATCGCTTCAAAGAACTGCTTGCTCTGCTCGGAAGCGATTTCGGCCCATCGCCGCTGCGCTTCGACAAAACCTTCGATCCCCTGTTTTGCCCAGTCGGCAAGCGCGGGAGTCGGCGCAGACCTGTAGAAATTGACGCCTTCCGTAATCGCTTTGAGGACCAAAGCATTCTGCTCGGAGGTGATCTCGATCCAGCGCTTCTGTGCTTCGGCCATATTTTCGACGACCTGTTTGGCCCATTCAGCCGCCTGATTGGTTTCCGGCGCTTTGCTCTCGGCAGTCGCCTGACCGCCGCGTTTGCTGCTCGACTTTGATTTGTTAGGCATAATCTTATTCCTTTCCTTATTAAAAGTAACTTTTATGCTCAGCAGCATATCATAGAAACCTGCTCTGTCAAGAAATTTTTTCTCGCAACTGCGAAAAAAGCTTCATAACTATTGTAAAAACAGAGCATATAGAGCGCATAAAAGATAATTACGATATTCGAGTACCTCTTTACGGGCTTTTTTTCTATTTTCAAAAGGTTTCTTTCCTTCGCATTTGCAGCATTTCGTTATCATCAATCTTTGCTGGAGATACAGGAAAATATTAGACAACTTTGACGCAACTGTGATACAGTGCGAGAAAGTCATGGCAAAGAAAAAAACAGATACAGATCGAGTTATAATCAAGCGTTACGGCAACCGTCGGCTGTACAACACAGAGACGAGCAGTTATGTCAATTATCAAGACCTCACAAAGTTGATCCGCGACGGCCACGATATACAGGTTATTGATTCCAAAACGAAGACAGATGTCACTAAATCGGTTCTGATGCAGGTCATTCTGGAAGAAGAGAAAAATCAGAAAAGCCTGTTGCCGCTGCCCTTCCTGTTTCAGCTCATCCGTTCGCGAGAAGAAGCCGCTCAGGATTTTTTCAAAAACTATCTGGCGAGCAGCTTCGAGGCTTATCTGAAGACCAAAGAGGAATTCGACAGGCGTTTTCGTGGATTGCTTGAATTGAGCGCGTCCGCTCCGCAGTTTTGGGAAAAGTTTATTCCCGGCGCAGAAGCGATGAAGGATTTTTTGAGCGGCAGCAAAAAAGAGGACGAAGAAAAATGAAGTCGAGGGCGTTACGGGTGTTAGTCGAAGTAGCGTGATTGCGCGCGGTGTTGTCGTTCGATCTCTTCGAGCACGGCTTCGGGTGAAAGCTGCCCCACGCTGATGCCGAGTTTGGCTGCGATTGGTTGAGCCAGTCGTACGGCAAGCGATGCGCGGTTGATCGGGGTCAGTTCAAATCTTCGCTTGAGAAATGTTTGAACCGCGCGCAATTCGCTTTCCGCCAACAGCCGCGTATCTGCATTGAACGGGGCTGGCGCGGTGCGTTCGATTCGCTGCTGTTCGATGTTCGAGATATTGATAATCTCTGCAAGCGAGGGGGCTTCGGTCGCGCGCTCTTTCACAACGACCGTTCCGGCCACGAAATCGCCTACGCGTTTTGATCGCGCGCTGAAAATAATTGAGATGACGCCAATCGCATAGGTTGGAAAGGGCTGGAAGTCGAGCGCGAGACGCAAAAGGTTTCTGGTAAAAACTTCAAAGAAGCGAACAGGCCGCCCGTCTTCGCGCACCACACGCAGCCGCATTATTCGCTTGCCCGGCGTCTGCCCGCTCCAAAGCGTTTCAAACACGACGAAGTAGCCCCAGTAGATTGCAAATATCACAAGCACAGTGATGGCTGCGGCCCATACTCCCATCGAAGAGAATATCCCTCCGCTGTTAAACGCGCCTGCAAGAACCAGTACGACGAATCCCAGTCCGGCCTGTATCAGGTGATCAATCGCCGCCGCAAGAAAGCGATTGCCGACGTTGGCGAGCACATAATGAAGCTCTACGCGTTCGGGAGTCTCTATGACAAGCTCATCGTCCAGCATAATTTTGTGATGAGTGACGCGTGATGAGGTTCGAGAATGCGACCGCTATTACCGGCAGCGCTCATCACTCCTCACTTATTAATGGCAGTACGAGCGACATCACTTTCGCGTGAGTCTCCTCTGGCGACCCGGAAGCTTCGACCACGCGAATGCGACTGGCTTCGCTGGCTGCAAGGTTCAAGTATCCTTTGCGCACGCGGGTATGAAATTCCAGTTTCTCTTCGTCCACCGCGCCCATCCATCCGCTCATGGGGCGGGCGTTGAGCCGCGAACGCGCAACTTCGGGATCAAGGTCGAGCAGAATCGTGAGGTCGGGCCGAAGCCCTCCCGTCGCAAGCTCGTTGACCTTATCGATCATCGAGAGATCAAGCCCGCGCCCGTAGCCTTGAAAAGCGACTGTCGAATCGGTGTAGCGGTCCGAGATTATTATCCTGCCCGCTGCGATGCCCGGCTTTATCAATTCAACGACATGCTGCGCGCGCGCGCCGACAATGAGGAACAGTTCCGTAGCAGCAGAAATTCCGACGCTTGCATCAGAGATGAGCAGGTTGCGAACACTTTCACCGACGGGAGTGCCGCCAGGCTCTCGCGTGATCCGAATATCAAGCCCTCGCGATTCGAGCGCAAAAGCAAGCATCTCTATCTGCGTGCTCTTGCCGCAACCGTCCATCCCTTCAAGGGTTATGAAAAGTCCGCGCATAGGAATCGGTGATGCGATTCACTCCCCTGAATGACAAGTTAAACTGTGATCCCCGCTTGTCACCTGAAAAAGTGAGTCGTGTCACTTCAAATTAGTTGGGCTGCCGAATAGGGCAGCCCCACATGATTGCAACTATTTCGAGCTTCGCGCGCGCGCTTATGAGCGGTCCTGACCTGCTGCTGATCCGGTCGAAGTTGCAGTCGGTTGATCTGTTTGATGCTCGCGCTCGATATGTTGCTCGCGTTCGGGCGGGTTTGCCCCTCGACTATGATGAAAATCGCGCCCGCCTCCGCGCGGCAGCGAAACGGTCGAGATAGCGTGTTTGAAGATCAACTGCTCCTGCGACCCGGCTTCGAGAATCACCGAATACTTATCAAAGCTTTTGATTCTTCCCGTAAGCTTAACTCCGCTCATCAGGTAAATCGTTACATTGCTTCGTTCTTTACGGGCACTGTTTAGAAAGCTGTCTTGTATTGTGTTTTGTTGTTGTGCTGTCTTTTCCATCTATTATCTCCCCAAGTAAAAAGTTTTCAGGGTACTTGAAAACTAACACAATCAACTGCGCTTGGGCAAGAGTTTGACTTGCCACTGTTTATGAGTGGTGGTCGAAAAAACAGGAGAAAAACTGCTGAAAAGATTTATCAAGAGGGCTGCAACCGTTCGCGCTATACTGATATTATTCACCTGATGAAAGTCATAAATCGAAACGATGCGCGCGTAATCAACACCCGTCACGGGTCAGAGATTCGCCCCCTTATAGACCGCACGACATCCGAAATAACCGGGTGCAGTCTGGCCGAAGAAACACTTTTGCCCGGACAGGCGGTCACGCCTCATCACCACCGCGAGATTGAAGAGGTTTACTATATCCTTTCCGGTCGCGGCGTGATGCAGGTAGGCGACGAAAAGCGCGAGGTCTCGGCAGGTGATGCTGTCTACGTTCCGCGCACGGCCCGCCACACGCTCGAAAACACCGGCACGGAGCCAATAAAACTGCTGCTCGTATGCGGCCCCGCGTTCTTCTACGAAGACGAGGTGCTGGACGCAAACGGTTAAATCCTGTGTTCGTATCCTGAAGGCAGAATCGCTTCAAACGAGCCGTCGCGCTCAAGCTGCAAGCCTTTATCGGCTACTACTCGGCCTATCGGTGTGATGGGCAGGGCGAATTCTTCTGACATATCGGCAATTTTATTCCGATCTTCGGGCGGAGAGGTGAACAGCAGTTCGTACTCTTCTCCGCTGTGAAGTGCGAGTTGTAAAGGCTCGATCCCTGAATCCTCCATTGCAAGCCGTTGCACGCAACCGGCAATGGGAATCGCGCCAGCTTTAATTATCGCTCCGCAGTCGCTTTCATCTAAAACGTGCCACAGGTCCGTGCTCAACCCGTCGCTTATGTCGATCATCGCCGTCGCAAGCTCTCGCTCGCCGATTGCCTGCCCTGCTTTCAATCGCGGCACGGGCGCAAGGTGCTTTATCAGGGCATCCCTGCGCGCATCGCTTTCGGTCAAATCTTCGAGCCTGAATCCTCGCTCAAGCAACAAAAGCCCAAGCGCCGAGGCTCCCAGCGCGCCTGTAACATATATTGCATCGCCGATCTTCGCCGACCTTCTTGTGACCGCGCGCCCGGCGGCGCATTCGCCAATCACGCTCGTATCGATGAAGAGCGAATCAATCGAACTCGATGTGTCGCCTCCAATGATTGAAACACCGGAAGAGTCCGCCAGTTCAAGGATGCCTTCAAGCAGTTCTTCGATAAAATCGGATGATAAAGCGTGAGGCAATGCGATGCTTATCATTGCAAACCGCGCTATGCCACCCATAGCCGCAACATCGCTCAGGGTGACGGCGAGCGCTTTGCGGCCAATCAGTCGCGGCGTGGCCCAATCGCGGCGAAAGTGCACGCCTTCTGCCATCAAATCGCAGCAGGCGATTAAATCCGTAGCAGCCTCGTGGCTCAACACTGCCGCGTCATCGCCTATGCCTATCAACACCTGACGGGTTGCGCGCGCGCGCTGTCTGATTCGAGAGATTATTTCCGATTCGCCCGGCATCAGGTTCTCAAAAACGTCTTGATGCCGTTTTCTATGGCATCCTGATAACGGCCTGTCACGGCCTGTCCCCAGGTTCTTGCAGAAGCGGAATCTCTGGCCGTCAAATCGACGATATGAAGGCTCTGTAAAATTACTCTCTGATTGTTGATTTTATCTAAAAACCTGCTGAGATCATTTGACCATACAAGAAGCCCCGGCCCCGCAATTATAATTTGAAGCCCAAGCTCATTAAGAACAGGAATATAACCAATCGCTTTTCCCAGAGGCACTTTGATGCTTTGAGCAAACTGCCCCGGACTCTGAAGGGCATCGGGAAATGACAGCAGTGCTACAGCGCGATTCATATTAAAATTCCTTCGCTTCCAGACCGCAGCAATCGTTACATAAGGCAAATTCGGAGTCTCTGTCATTCTCTGAAATGAATGCGGCTTCAGTTCTGCTTCAACACATTCGATCAAGTTGTCGTCGAATTGAAAACTCACGATAACAGATTATCCTTTCATCGAAGGTTTTCAGGATCAGCTAACTTTCGAGCCGCATCCGGCGCAGAATTTCGCTGACGGTGAAAGAGCGCCTCCGCAATTCTCGCAGAATCGCCGGGCGGTCTGCTGCGTGGGTGCGGAATCCGGGCGCGGTGGCGGCGGAGTGCTCGGCGGACTCTGATATGGGTTCTGATACGGGCTCTGATACGGATTCTGATAAGGGTTTTGTGCTGCGGTTCCCCCGATGAAGGCTTGTATGAACTCGAAGGTTTGTCGCGGGAGGTTGCTTTGCTTCCATGCGCCATACGCCGCAGTGAAGAAAAGCGGCCACACCAGCAAAACACCTACTCCACCGGCCAGCGCCTTGTCTGCCCATTTCCCGGCCCCGATTTCGACTATCAGCGTGGACTGTGTATAGCGCAGGCCGATGTTGAGCGTAGAGGACATTCCGAGCGCATTGCGCCAGCTTTCCTGCTGCTTGGCCTGAACGACCATGCCTTCACCCGGCACGGGCAGCACCTGCACATCGAATCGTTGCGAGCGATACCAGTCGCCGATGGCATAAGCCAGTTGATCGAGCTTCAGGTTGGGTACTTGAAAGACTTGTTGCTCAGACATATAGTGCGTCTCCTTATTAACCTGACAGGAAGTATAATCGAAAGACGGCGGCAACTCTATTCCTGTTGAAAGATGCTGTCAATATAGAGAGCGATGGCAGGAAAACGTCGCCGCTTTTTCTGTAGAATTGCCATGTGCCGTGTTGTAGAATACGACTGTCTTGCCTCCGATCAAATGTCTCATACGAAAAAGACCGGGATGAAATTCAAAACCTCCGATCCTAATCTTCATAAAGAATCAAACGCCCCTGACTTAAGCGGCGACTTGAACCTCTACGACGATCTGCTCACGTTCACAGAACTATCGCCGGAAGAACAAACTGCTCAGCTATCTCGGCAATCGTCATTTGAGATTCCCGAAGTCTATCAACAACCAGAGTTCGTACCCGATGAAGAACATACGACTCACACGGCAGTCGCGTTGCCGCCTCAAACGAATAACCCGTTCTTTTTCGAGGCAGCAAAAGACTCCGCTGTTGACGCGATAGTGAAAGAACCAGCTTGCGAACCCCCGCCACAAAACAAAGATGCCAGCGCAGATATTCAGATGGTCGATATATTGAGGGTCACAGGTCCGCTTGCCGATTCTTCAGCCAGTCATGATTTATCATCAGTTTGCGGGGATTGCGGCAGCCTTGCCGACAGCGAAGACGTGTTCTGCATCACCTGCGGCGGGCCGCTCGAAGAGGTTGAACGCGCCGCGCCGCCTTCGTGCAGCGATTGCGGTTTGACGATTGTGAGCGATGAAATCTTCTGCCCGTCCTGTGGCTCTGCGATGCAGGATGAAAACGGCACGCTCTTTTGAAATTAACTGCGCCGACTATCTTCAAGGGCGGCGCGCAATGCTTCAATTGCCAAACTCGCGCAGTGCGTCTTTGCGGCGGGCAGGCGACCGAGCGCCCGGATCACGTCCTTTTTGTTTAGCGCATCCAGTTCCGAAACTTCGCGCCCTGCGATTAATTCAGTCAGCACTGAAGCTGCCGCAATCGTCGGAGGACATCCGGAAGCTTTGACCATGACATCACTGACGCACTTATCTTCAATGCGAATTGTCAATCTGATGCGATCCTTGCAGACTTCGTTAGTCACATCGCCCGTGCCTGACGGGTTGTCAAGTTCGCCCACGTT
Source organism: Blastocatellia bacterium (assembly GCA_963804815.1). Classification (GTDB taxonomy): domain Bacteria; phylum Acidobacteriota; class Blastocatellia; order UBA7656; family UBA7656; genus DATEKX01. The sequence goes on from CAWDRU010000002.1 coordinate 3,623,735, forward strand.
GCGCGGGTTTGCGATGTGGTCGGCTACCTTTGGGCTGTACATACTGAAGAATCTCAAATATGAGATTGAGAATTGAACTGCTTTAAGAGCGCGCCGCCTGCCCTGCTTCCATCTCATCGACCGGGAGCATCTGCCTGAGTCGATGGACGCTCTCAGAAAGCGCGGCGATCAGGTAATCGATCTCTTCGCGCGTTGTGTATGCGCTCAGGCTGACGCGCAGACTGCCGCGCACCTCTTCGCGCGAAAGGCCGAGCGCCGTCAGCACGTGGCTGGGTTCAAGCGAACCCGACGCACAGGCCGACCCCGTTGATACCGCGATCCCTTTCAAATCGAGCGCGATTAAAAGGCTCTCGCCATCTACTTTATCAAAACTGAGGTTCGAGATGTTAGGCACGCGATGCTGTGAATCGCCGTTCACCTGCGCGCCTTCAACAAGCGAGGCAATCTGCCGTTCAAGATAATCTCTCAACTCTCCCGTGCGCGACATGCGCTCGTCGAGGTTGGTGCGGGCAAGTTCAGCCGCGCGCCCAAAGCCCGCGATGGCAGGAACGTTTTCAGTTCCGGCTCTGCGGTCGCGCTCGTGGTGCCCGCCGTAAATAAGCTTCGCCAGCCGCGTGCCCTTTCGGACGTAAAGCGCGCCCACGCCTTTCGGCCCGTGAATCTTATGCGCGGAGATCGAAAGCAGATCGACGCCCAGCCGTTTTATATCAACAGGAATCTTGCCGACCGATTGCACCGCGTCCGTATGAAGGCGCAGATGCTTCAATCCGCGCTCGCGCGTTTCGCGGACGAGCGCGGAAATCTCTTCGAGGGGCTGAATCGTGCCTGTTTCGTTGTTCGCGTGCATTATGGTTATGAGTATCGTGTCATCGCTTATCGCCGCGCGCACATCATCCACATTTACAAGCCCGCCCCTTGATACTGGAAGATAAGTTACGCGAAAGCCGGTTTGCTCAAGCGCCTGGCAGGTGGCAAGCACCGCAGGGTGTTCGATTTTTGTAGTGATGATGTGATTGCCGCGCTCGCGTTGAGCTTCTGCGATTCCGCGAATGGCGAAATTGTCGGCTTCGGTCCCGCCCGCAACGAATACGATTTCAGAGGGCGCGGCGTTAATTAAAGCTGCGACTTCGCGGCGCGCGCGCTCGACTGTTGACTTGGCGCGCTGGCCGAATGAATGCACTGACTGAGCGTTGCCGAATTCTTTATCGAAGCAGGGCAGCATCTCTGCAATGACTTCCGCAGCCATCGCAGTCGTCGCACTGTTGTCGAGATAAACACGCATAACAGAGATAAGAGATAAGAAGTCAGTCGCGCGCCGTTCTAAAACTAACCTCCAGCCTCTGACATCTAACCTCTATCCGTTCTCTTCCTGCCACTCTTCGTACCAGGCCATCTGAATGGCTTCGAGCTTTTTCTCGTTCGACTCTTTCCCGTCACCCGTAAAGCCGTCGAGTTGCATCACCCATTGATGCAGGTCAGTAAAGCGCACGCTCAGCGGATCAACGCCCGGATGCGCCTCCATCAACCTGATTGCGATCTCTTCCGTATCAGTCCAGCCTATCTCTCCCATCGCGCCTCCAATCTCAACCACGCAGGCTTTCGCTATTCAGCGATTTCAACCGTAACATCGCCTTTGACCACCACCTGGCAACCCAGTCGCGAATGCAGCGTCACGCTGTCGGCCATGTAGATGCGGTCTTCTTCATCTTCGTCCATGTCGGTCAGGTTCTCTTCGCCCTCTTTGACTATCACATGACAGGTCGTGCAGGCGCAGTTGCCGCCGCACGCGTGCTGCAAGTCGATTCCGTAGTTGAGCGCTATGTCAAGCAGCGACCCTTCCTTGCCATGTTCGTGATAAGGCGTGATGCCCGGTTCGTAATCGACCGTTACGGAATCTTCGCCCGGACGGAGAAAAGTGATCTTGTATATCCTGCGTTCTGTTTCGGGCTGCTCGTCTATCACTGCGCTGCCAGTCTCTCTTGCTTCCATATCTAACCTTCCGCAACTTCTGACGCCTTGCGGTCTTTGAGCGCCGCAAGCACGGCGTTATCCATTATCAATTCGGCAAGATGACGCGCGGCGTCATCAAGCTGTTTTATCGATTCGCGAATTGCGCGATGATCTTCGCCTGCGGCGGTTTCACGCAAACCCGCGAGCGCGCTACGGATCGCTTCTCGTTCATCTGTTTCGATTAATTCTTCTCCGCGTTCAGCGAGCGCCTTTTCAGCCGCGCGTACAAGAGCGTCGGCTTCATTGCGCGCTTCGATCAGTTGCCGCTTGCGTATATCCTCTTCGGCAAACTCCATCGAATCCATCAACATCTTTTCAATCTGTTCGTCGTTCAGTCCGTAAGAAGGCTTCACTTCGATAGATTGTTCCTGACCCGTTCGCTGATCTTTTGCCTTGACGGTCAAAATACCGTTTGCGTCAATCAGAAATCTGACCTCGATGCGCGGCAGCCCGGCAGGCTGCGGCGGGATGCCCTTGAGCGTGAACTTCGCGAGACTGCGGCAATCCGATGCCAGTTCGCGCTCGCCCTGAAGCACATGAACGTCTATCCCTGTTTGATTATCGACCCACGTGGTGAACATCTCGGCAGCCGAAGCCGGTATGGTCGAGTTGCGATTGATTATCTTCGCCACGACTCCGCCCATCGTTTCGATGCCGAGGCTCAAAGGCGTAACATCGAGCAGCAGCAGGTCTCTCCGCCCGCCCGCGAGTATGTCGGCCTGAATCGCAGCGCCGAGCGCGACCACTTCATCGGGATTAAGCTCTGTGTGCGGCTTGCGCCTGAACAATTCTTCCACGCGGCTGAGCACTACGGGGATGCGCGTCGAGCCGCCAACCATAACGACTTCATCAATCTGACCGGGATCGAGTCCGGCGTCTTTGAGCGCCTGACGGCACGGGCCAAGCGTTCGCTCAACTAAGTCAGAGATCATCTGCTCGAACTGGTTGCGTGTGATCGTGCGTGTGAACTCTTCCCCGATGTTGATCGAAACAACCGCGCTATCGTTTGATGAGAGTTCGTGTTTTGCGGCAATCGCGGCTTTGCGCAGGGCTTGAAACAACGCCGGATCGTTTTCCGTGCTTCGAGTTGTGTTTTCGGCAATCTCGTCGAGCAGGAAAGTTATCAAACGATTATCGATGTCGTCGCCGCCCAGATGCGTGTCGCCGTTCGTTGCGAGCACCTCGAATATGCCGTCCTTGAGCTTGAGTATCGAGATGTCAAAAGTGCCGCCGCCAAGATCGTAGACGGCAACGGTCGCTTCTTCGCGGCGGTCGATTCCGTAAGCGAGCGAAGCGGCGGTCGGTTCGTTTACTATGCGAAGGACTTCAAGTCCGGCCAGATGGCCTGCGTCTTTTGTGGCCTGTCGCTGCGCATCGTTGAAGTATGCGGGAACGGTGATGACTGCCTGCGTCACTTCTTCGCCAAAGAATTTCGACGCGCGTTCTTTGAGATCGCGCAGCACGAACGCCGAAATTTCAGGCGGCGTAAAAACCCTGTCGCCCATCTGAAATCGAATGACCTGTTCGCTCCCCGGGGCGATTTGAAAAGGCACTAAACGGAGGTCTTCCTGAACATCCGCGCTGCCTCTGCCCATGAATCGCTTGACCGAATAGATCGCTTTGCGCGGCTCTGTGATGAGCCGTTCGCGCGCCTCCTCGCCCACAAGCAATTGCCCCCGCTCCGTGTCGTAATAAACAATCGAAGGCACAAGCGCACCCCCTCGCTCGTCGCGTATGACCTCAGGCCCATTGTCACCCGTGAAAGCGACAAGGCTGTTTGTAGTGCCGAGGTCGATGCCGACAACGCGGCCCGATTTCGGGCGACCGCTCATGCTCAGTTCAATAACCGGCATTACTTTATAATTCCTCCGTGATGTCTCTGACGAGATTGCGAATGTACGATCTGTAAGAGAGCGCTTCGCTTATACGATCAAGCGCGGCTTTTCGCCCTTCGTCGCTTTCAACCGCAGCGTCCAACACGCCAAAAAGCGTATAGAGTCGCTCGTCAATCTCGTTCAATTTTTCTTTTAATCCCTGAAGCGCCTGTTCGAGCGCCGCGCGCGTTTCACCGACTTCGTCCTCATCGCCCGTCTTCTTTGCGGCTTTCAATTCTTCAATCTGCATATTCAACTCGAAGACCTCTTCGAGCAGATCGGGTGGCGCTTTCTTTTCGGCTTCCTTATAACCTTCGAGCCGCAGCAGGTATTGCGCGCGCGCGACCCGATCACGCAGCGTGCGATACGCATCGTTGAGCATCGAAGAACGCTCTATGCTCGCCCGTCTTTCCGCGCCCGTAGCATTCATGAAGTAATCGGGATGAAGCTGGCGGCTGAGCGTATAGAACTCTTTTTCGAGAGCCGATTCATCGATGAACAGTTTTCGCGGCAGGCCGAAGAAAGCGAAGTAATCCGCGCCCGGCGCGACGGGTTGTATCTTTCCGCACTCCGAACAGAAGTGCGCATCCGTGGATAAAGCGCCGCAGTGCGCGCACGCTCTTTTGTCTGCGTTCGTCTTTGCTTCGGCCATTTTCGTTGAATCTCAAAAAAAATGGTTGAGTACCTCGTACCCAACCATCACGCTTGCGCCCGACGCCTCAGGGCGTCTAAGGGTACTCTGATCCCAGAGCGGTTCAAGAGGCTCGATTAGATCGTGACATCAAAGGCAGCTCCCGTTAAACGGACAAGCCCTGTTAGACGGCAAATGATTCGCCGCATCCGCACGCGCCTGAAGAGTTCGGGTTGCTGAAAACGAATCCTCGCTGCATCAGCCCCTCGTCTTTCCAGTCCAGCGTCGCGCCGCCCAGATAAAGCAGGCTCTTCATGTCAACAAAGATCTTGACTCCGTCCTGCTCGAACACGCGGTCGCCGGGGCGCTCTTCGGTATCGAGCGCGAGGTTATAGCTCAGGCCGGAACAGCCGCCGCCCTGCACGCCGACTCTCAGCCCGCCTTCCGCGATCTTGTTTTCGCGCATTATCTCGCGCACACGCTCAATGGCTCTCGGAGTCATATTAAGTTGCGCAATACCTACCGACATCGATTTACTCCTTCACAATTACGCGCTGACGGTTGCTTCTTCGACATCATCTTCGGTCTGCTGCTTTTGCTGGTAGTCGCGGACAGCCGCTTTGATCGCGTCTTCGGCCAGCACCGAGCAGTGAATCTTGACCGGTGGCAGGTTCAACTCTTTGACGATCTCCGTGTTCTTGATCTCAAGAGCCGAATCGACCGTGCGCCCTTTGAGCCACTCGGTCGCAAGGCTTGAGCTTGCGATTGCAGAACCGCAGCCGAACGTCTTGAACTTGGCGTCCTCGATCACCTGCGTCTCAGGATTGATCTTGATTTGAAGCTTCATCACGTCGCCGCATTCCGGCGCACCGACAAGTCCCGTGCCGACGTTGGGGTCTTTTTTGTCAAGATTGCCAACGTTGCGCGGATTGTTGTAATGATCGATAACTTTATCGCTGTAAGCCATTTTGCTTTTCCTTTCCTCTCTGTAGCTGCCTGAGTATCACAAAAATTCTTTCAGAGTTATATGCAATCACCCTTATTCGCCAGCCCACTGCACTTTGCTGAGATCGACGCCTTCCTGCACCATCTCCCAGAGCGGCGACAGTTCTCGCAAACGATTGACGGCTTCATTCACGCGGCCAATTGTGTAATCAACCTCTTCTTCCGTGTTGAAGCGGCCAAGCCCGAATCTGATCGAACTATGCGCAAGCTCTTCGCCTACGCCGAGGGCTTTGAGCACATAGCTGGGTTCGAGACTCGCAGACGTGCAGGCCGAGCCTGATGATACGGCTATATCGTTTATGCCCATCAACAGCGATTCGCCTTCGACATAGGCAAAAGAGATGTTGAGGTTGCCGGGCAGGCGATGCTCCGAACTGCCGTTGACGTAAACGTCGGCAAGCTCGTCCATAAGCCCTTTGCGCAGCCGCTCGCGCAGATCAAAGACTCTTGTGCTTTCGCTCTCCATATCGCTTCTGGCAATCTCGGCGGCCTTGCCCAGTCCCACTATGCCCGTGACGTTGAGCGTGCCGCTGCGCATTCCGCGCTCGTGGCCGCCTCCGTCTATCATCGGCACCAGCATCACGCGGGGGTTTCGGCGACGCACATATAGCGCGCCGACGCCTTTCGGGCCATATATCTTGTGCGCCGAAAGCGAGACCAGATCGACGTTAAGCTCATTTACGTTAAAGGGAATCTTCCCGACAGATTGAACCGCGTCGGTGTGGAAGAGCACGCCGCGCTCTTTGCAGACCTTGCCGATTTCACTTATCGGTTGCAGAACGCCTATCTCGTTGTTGGCGTGCATGACTGAGACCAGAATCGTCTTGTCCGTCAGGGCGTTTTTAACATCATCGGGCGAAATCAGACCATCGCTCCCGACAGGAAGATAGGTGACTTTGAAGCCGCGTTTTTCGAGCTTCTTGCAGGTGTCGAGCACGGCCTTGTGCTCTGTGACAACTGTAATGATGTGATCGCCGCGCTCGTAATACATCTCGGCGACGCCTTTGATTGCGAGGTTATCGGATTCGGTCGCGCCGCTCGTAAAAATGATCTCTTTTGAGGAAGCGCCTATCAGATCGGCCACCTGTTTTCGGCCATTTTCGACAGCTTCCTCGGCCTGCCATCCAAATTCGTGATTGCGGCTCGCCGCATTGCCAAACATCTCTGTGAAGTACGGACGCATGGTTTCAAAGACGCGCGGGTCACAGGGCGTCGTCGCATGATAGTCCATATAAATCGGGAGCTTCACGGCCATTTCTATCTCCTTAAAATCTAAAAAGCCTCGTTATCCGCTAAGCAATTTCAACTGTTTCCGGCTCAGGGACTGTCTCATCGCGCCTGGCGCGATCCGCAAGAATCTTCTGCGATTTTATTCTCAATCCGTAAACGACTTCGGGTTTCGACTTATTCGCAAGCTCGGCAAGCGTGATCGAATCCAGAAAATTATCGACGTGCTCGGACAGTTGCTTCCAGATTGCGCCGCCAATGCAGGTATCGCCTATGCGGCAATTATCAACCGCGCCGTCGTTGCTGAAACAGGAACTCGTGTAAAGCGGCGGCTCGATCAGTCTCACTATTTCGCCAATCGTTATCTCCGCAGGGTCTCGCGCGAGCACGTATCCGCCGTGCGGCCCGCGAATGCTTCGAACCACATTGCCCTTTCTGAGCTGCTGAAAGAGCTGTTCGAGAAACAACAGCGATATACCCTCTCGCTTTGAAATAGCCCCCAGCGGCACGGGCGACCCGTTGGAATTTTGAGCAATGTCGAGCATCGCTCGCACCGAATATTTCCCTTTTGTCGAAATCTGCATAACGCTTCGTGCCTCAGGCTTCACTCTTCATTTTATATACCCGACTAATAAAGTCAAGTTTTATCCGACTAAATTGCTCAGGATTATTTTAACGGCTGAATTTCCAGTTAAATGGCGGTCCAAATACTTCGTGACAGGTATAATTTTAGTCGCTCGGTCCAGGCGAGGCCGTTAAGGCGACTATTTATCGCGCGAGCGATTTTAATTTCTGCAATCGTTCTTCGGCTGCCGAAAGCGTTTCATCCTTTTTGCAGAAGGTGAATCGCACCTGCCGAGCGCCCAGCTTCGGGTCATGATAGAAGCTGCTGCCGGGAACTACTGCCACGCCTATATCTTTCACCAGAAATCGCGCGAACTCGACATCATCCGTGTAACCGAACGCGCTGATGTCTGTCATCACGTAATAAGCCCCATCCGGGTCATAGCAGACGAAGCCGACATCTTTTAATACTCGAAGCAATCGCTCGCGCCGCACAGCGTAGTCCGTTTGCAGGTGATCGTAGTACGCGCGAGGCATACGCAGCGCGTACGCGCCTGCTTCCTGAAGCGGGGCCGCCGCGCCCACCGTCAGAAAGTCATGCACTTTGCGAATCGCGAGCGTGATTTCAGGCGGCGCTATCGTATAGCCCACGCGCCAGCCCGTGACCGAATAGGTCTTCGATAAACCGTTGATCGTTATCGTGCGATCGCGCATTCCGTCGAGCGTGGCAATCGCGATGTGCTTTTTATCATTGAACAGAATGTGCTCATAGATTTCATCCGTGATCGCTATGGCGTTCCACTTATGACAGAGCGCGGCAATCGTTTCCATCTCTTCGCGGCTGAAGACTTTCCCGGTCGGGTTGTTCGGAGTGTTTATGATTATCGCCTTGGTGTTGTCGTTAAAAGCCGCCGCAAGTTCATCCGGGTCAAATGTCCAGTCGGGAGCCGTAAGCGTAACGTATCGAGGCATTGCGCCCGATAGTATGGAATCCGGCCCGTAGTTTTCGTAAAACGGCTCGAAGACTATCACCTCGTCGCCGGGATTTACGATTGCCATCAGAGATGCGATCATCGCTTCCGTAGAGCCGCACGTAACCGTAAGCTCTCGCTCAGGATCGACTTCCATCCCAAGATACCACGACGATTTTTCCGCAATCGCGTTGCGAAAGTTCTTGGCTCCCCACGTGATCGCGTATTGATTGATGTCGGCCATGATCGCATCGCAGGCGGCGAGTTTGATCTCTTCGGGCGCTGGAAAATCGGGGAAGCCCTGCGACAGATTGATCGCGCCGTAGAGCGCGGCCTGCCGCGTCATGTCGCGTATGACGGATTCTGTGAACTGCTCTGCTTTGTGAGAGATGATTTGTTTAGTCATAAATCAGGTTTCAAAGATAGCGGGTCTTTAACACTTCGATATGATGGCGCTCGTGTCCCGCGATGATGTAGAGCAGTGCTCGCACGCTCACTTCAACATCGTTCGCGATTCCATGCCGATCAAGCGCATCATCCGTGAATGATCGAAACAGGATCAGGTTGGCTCGCCTTACGTGCTCGAACTCTTCGACAAGGTCGGCCAGTGTCCGCTCGTCAAATGCAGAGTTTTGCGCGAATTCATCCTGATCGAAACCTTCAATCCTTGCTTTATCGTTTCTGGCGAACCGCAGTGCGCGATAAGCAAAGATCCGCTCGCTGTCTGTGATGTGCCCGATGACCTCTTTTATGCTCCACTTGTCGGGCGCGTACCTGTGGCCCGCCTGAGACTCCGGTATATTGCCGAGCAGACTCAACGTCTCTTCAAGCTGGCGGTTCAGGATTTGAGTAATATCGCCTTCCGGCACAAGACCGATGTATTGCCCGTAGTAAGGCGCGTATTCCGTAGTAGACGGGCGGGTAGCCAATGATCTGGACATCTTCACACCTGCTTTCACGAACGCTATTTATCCGGTTCCTGCTTCAATTGTTCGATAACGGATTCAACCGCAGAAGCATATTCGCCTTCGGGGTCGAGCCGCAAGTAATTGAGATAAGCCGTTATCGCTTCTTTGCTGCGTCCTGCTTTTTCCAGTATCTCTCCAAGCTGATAATAGAGTATCGGCTCGGTCTCCATGTCCTGAGCGATGCCGATGCGATACTCTTTCGCTATTTCATCGATCAGGCGTTTGTCGCTGCGAGATTCCGACATCTCGTTCAGCGCGATTGCAAGTCCAATATGAGCCTCGAAGGAATTGTTCTGCGCAAGCCTGAGAGCTTTCCTGTATTCGACTATTGATTCTTCGACCAACCCTTGCGTGCGCCGCAGATTCGCAAGCACTGTCTGAGCTTCGGCCAGCGTTCGCCCTCCGGCTTTTAACGCAATCTGAATATTTTTTTCGGCTTCCTGAAAATCCAGCAGAGTGATGAAACTTCGCGCGAGCCCAATGTGGACTTCGGGAAAGACGGGCCGCACAACCAGCGCCTGCTGATATTCGGCAATGGCATCTTTGTTCCGGCCTTTGTCTCTGAGGTCATCGCCTTTCTGATAATAGAGCGTGGCCTGATCGCTGAGCGGTTGTTGTGCAACTTTAAGCGCGCGGCTCCCGTTTGCAACGATAATCACCGAGCCGTTCCAATCGACGAAGCCGACCGTTCTGACGCGCACCGGAAACGAACCGGCTTTGACGCGCGGCAGATCAACATCGCCTTTGTCGGTCGTCGCTCCGTGCCGAACCTTGTTGATGAAGATGACCGACCCTGCCTGTCCTGTCGTAACTTTCAACTGGCCTGTCGGATTTGCGACAGCAGGTTTGCGCGTTGTCTGCGCATGAAGAGCCAGAGGCGAAAGCAGCATCAGCAATCCGCTCAGCGCATAACCGATTAAGCTGAGGCGAAAATAAGATTCACCGCAGAGCCGCAGAGCGCGCAGAGAAGGCGCAGAGATTTTCTCTGCGAAATCTTTGCGTCCTCTGCGGCTCTGCGGTGAACTCGCATTTGGTTCTGCAAGGTATCGAATCAACATGACTCAATCATACTATTCTTTGTAGAGCCTTCGGTAGTTCGCGCTGTAACGCAGCACGCCCTGAACATAGCCGCGCGTTTCTGTAAACGGGATGGCCTCGATCCAGTCTTCTATGTCGAGCCCGCCGCGCTCGGCAATCCACGCGCGCGCGCGTCCGGGGCCTGCGTTATAGGCAGCAGCCGCGTATTCGATGCGCCCGAACTGGCCGAGCATCTGCGACAGGTAATTCATGCCGAGTTTGACGTTAATCATCGGGTTGTAGAGATCAGCCGCTGTGATTGTGCCGCTGCCCTGACGCCGGGAAATCTGCTGCCCTGTCGCGGGCATCACCTGCATCAGCCCGCGAGCGCCAACACGCGAAATCGCGTTCGGGTTGAATACGCTTTCCTGTCGAATCAACCCGGCGGCGATGTAGGGATCGATCCCGTACCGTTTGGCTTCCTGTTTGATTGCGCTCCAGGCAACCAGCGGGAAAAAGATCTCCCATGCCTCGCGCGGCACATCCCCGTCGCTGTACGAATAGATGTCTGGATAACCCCGGCGCAGCACAAGAGTCGCCTGAAAATTCTCGCCGCGCCGCGAGTAATACTGCGCTATTCGCAGATTGATCTTCGGCGATGTCGGCGCTTTCTCCAAAGCCGCATTCATTTCCCTCAGCGCCAGATCGCCAAGCCCTATCACTTCAAAATCGTCCGCCCTGGCAAGGCGATTCGCCTCAGAGCCATCGGCAGTCTCTTCAATCTTCTCAACGTAAGTCACGTTGCGGCGAATGCGATCAAGGTCTGACCCTTGTTTCGCCTGTTCAGGCCGAAGCGATGAATCGGCAGCGCGCAATTTGTCGGCTCTCATGCCTGCCAGATAGCCGTGATAGCCGTAACGGTATCGCTCGTTGACCAGATTATACAAAGCAAGCGCGCGCGCTTTATTTCCCAGTCGCTCTTCGGCCTTCGCGGCCCAGAATCCCGCTTCGCCGATGAACTTCGTATCGGGATAACGATAACTGGCGAGGTGCTGCTGAAGTATGCGCGAGCTTTCGGCGTATTGCTTCAACTTGTAAGCCTGCCAGCCCAGATTGTAGGAAGCCTCTGCCGCGTACTGGCTTTTGGGGAACACGGTCAACAACTGGCGATAACGCGATGCGGCGTCGGCGTCACGATCTTGTTTATCGAGATCGCGCGCCAGATTATAAAGCGCGTCCTGCGCCCATCGACTCTTTGAATATTGACTGACCAGCCGATCAACTATAAGAGATGATTCGCCTGAGCGATTCGAGCGGCGCAGGGCTTCTGCCTGATTGAACAAAGCTTCTGCTTTCAATTCAGCGTTGCGGTCGCTGACTCGCGAAAGCGGCGCGACCGCCTGTGCAGGTTGCTTCGCATTGACGAAGCTTTTGCCGAGTCGCAATTGAATCTCGTCACTTTTATCCGCTTCCGAGAACCGCGCAATCAAATCCGTATAGGCGCGCGCGCTTTCACCATACTGCTTCGATTCAAAGATCGCTTCGGCGCGCGCGCGTTCCTGCTCGAACGAAGCGGGGTTCTCTTTGACGGACGCGCCAAGGGCCGAAAGCCGATCTTCGGCTTTCACGCTCGCTTTGGTCGCAGGCAGTTCGTAGTAGATGCGACGGTACAGTTTGACGGCCTGTTCCGTTTTCCCGGTCGTGTCATAAGTTTGAGCCGTGATAAAAACCGCATCCGAATCACCGGCCTCGACCATTCGCGCAAGCTCTTTGCGGGCGCTGTCGGGGTCACCGAGGGCTAAAGCCATCTCTGCCGCCCGCAACTTCGAGTCACGCGATTTCAAAGAATCGGGATGCTTCGTGCTGATGATGCCGAAATCGCGTAAGGCTTCGCTCTCGGCACCGCTTGTCGCTTCGCTCTCCGCGCGATAAAAGAGTGCGTAATCGCCTATCGCGCTGCTTTCGCTTATTGCTCGCGCATCCAGCGCATCGATTGTAGCCTGATAGTTCTGCGCGGAATAATAGAGGTAGCCGCGCAGGAATCGTGCGAGCGACGCGGCCCTCGTGCGCGGATAAGCAGACTCTATCCGGCTCAACTCACCTGCGGCGGGACGGCCCTGCGCGCTGTCTACAAGCGCGCGCAGTTCTGCTATGCCGCGCTCGGAATCGACCTGCCTGCGCTGGCAGGCGACCGTCAGCGGAGTGATTAAAGAAACGATCAGGAGCATTGCTGGCAACGCTGCCACCAACGCGCGCCGTTGAGGATTAGCGATTGGTCTAAACATGAAAAGCTCCCCGCATTGTTCGAGTATAAGGTTACAGAACCATCATGGGGCTGATGCAGATTATCATCGAAGAGGTTTCCTGCGGACAAGGGAAAAGCAGAGGTCAGCGGTCAGAGGCCGGTGATCTCAGATTGTTCGATCACCGGCCACGGAAGACTGCTTTTACACTGCGACAGACGGACCAGGGTGATCCGAGCCAAGTTTGCCCGGGTCGCCTTCGGCCAGTGTGTTGACCAGTTCATCGTAGAAGTAATCAAATTTGGCCGCTACTGATGGCACCACGCGCTTTTCGTACATCTGACGAGAGCGGTCTATGTCTTCCTTGAGCCGATCATACAGATCGTTGTTGCGCCGCCCTTCGGACACTTTCTGCTCGTTGTACAACTTTATTTCGCTCACGAGCAGGCGCGCGAATCTGCGCGCGTTGTTGTGTAACTGCTCTTCTTCCTCAAGCGGCGCGCTGCGCGGAGCCGGGCTTTCAACAGTCGATTGCCCGCCGCTCGCCGGTCTCCACGTATCTTCAGAAACCTGAGCAGGAGGAGCCTGAACAGGAGGAGCCTGAACAGGAGGAGCCTGAACAGGAGGAGCGCTTACCTCAGCTTCCGTCGCCTGAGGCTGGCTTGTCTGAGGAGGTTCAGCCGCTGGTCTGAAATAAGTCGGCGCAGGTGCAGGCGATTCAACTGGACTCTGAACATTGACGGGTGGGTCCGGTTGAGCCTGCGGCAGCGGCGCGGAAGGCAGCGGCAACGGAGCGCTCACAACTGGCTCTGGCGCAGCCGGTTGAGCGACAGGAGCCTGTGCGGCAGGGCGCGCCTGAGCAGGCGTCTGCTTCACGGCGACCTGTGCGCCTTCGGCCATTCTCGCACGGAGCGAGACAAGTTCGACTACAAGGCCGGTTGTGTGAACGAGCAACTCGATTGCTTCAACGTTAGTCGCTTCCTCGCCGTGGTCGGCTGAATCTGCGTAAACGACCGCAGCAGATTTGCCGCGCACTTTCAGCGGGACGGCAAGCACGCGCTGCGGGCGAATGTTGCCCAGGCGACCGGAGATAAGCTGGTTTTCAGACTGTTGTTCGGGCGAGCCGTAGAATGTCTGTTGCGAACTGAGCGCGGCGCGCAGCACCGTGTCCGATTGCAAAGAAACAGACATTCCTCGTATGGACGGAACACCGCTCGATTCATCCATTCCTCGCGCAGCCCACGCAAGCGCGTTCGCGCCTTTGACGACAAACAGCACTACTCTGGGTGCGAAGTTCGCCGCGCGGGCTATCAGCGCATTGAGCACTTCGGCCTGTGTGCGCTGCTGGTCGAGTTCAGCAACAGAGTCTCTGAGCAGAGCTATGTCTGCGCCGAGTCGCACGCTTTCGGCACCCGCGGCATCTACCTGCGCATTGACCTCTGCCGCAATTTGCGCCAGCGATTCATCCGCTTCAGGCATAGTCGCAGCCGCATCCGTGCGTTCAAGCAGACTGTTGAATGATTCATTGACTTCTCGTTGCAAGCGGCTGATGTCTTGCTCCAATCCTCCGACACGAGAGCGAACTAGCTCTTCAATTTGTCGGCGTAGCCTAACCTCACGCTCATGTTCCACTTGGGTTCCTCCCAACATCCAGAAGATCCTACCGCGGGGGTCTCAAAAAGGGTTTGCATTCGCAGGACTGGATTATCCCGCAGCCCCTAGCGCTTGTCAATAAATCAGTTGCACTTGCATTTCGCGCACGTATGCGGGTATCATAAAAGGCTTGCTAGACAAGTGGGCTTGGCCCACTTTTTTTCTTGGCGAGATGGCAGAAATAGAGCGCGATGTTATAGGGAAAATAATCGAGCGAGTCGCCGCGCGCGAAGGACTGGAATTGGTCCATTGGGAAACGGTTGGCCCGCGCAATAATTTCGTATTGCGCATTTATATCGATAAACCGGGCGGCGTCAATCACGGCGATTGCGAAACGGTGAGCAATCAGGTCGGGACGCTGCTTGACGTAGAAGACCTGATCGCGAACCGCTACACTCTGGAAGTCTCTTCGCCCGGAATCGAGCGTGGCCTTTACAAGCGCGCAGACTACGAGCGCTTCACAGGCAATCGAGTCAAGATCAAATTGTTTGCGCCTGTGGGCGGCCAGCGGAATTTTCGTGGGACGCTTCTTGGCATAAGCGCTGACACGGTGAGCATTGACACCGACAGCGCAGGACGGATTGAAATACCTTACGAGCAGATCGCTAAGGCGAATATTGAATACGAATTTTAGGGGTCGCAGGAGCGAAAGACCGGAAATCCGGTTCTCATCTGCAACCCCACGAAGGAAAGTGCTATGTCTACGAGTCCTATTTCACAAACCATAGACATTCTCAGCCGCGAGAAAGGCATCGAGCCGCAAGTCATAATCTCGGCTATCGAAGAAGCTGTGGTGAAAGCCGCCCGCAAACAGTTCAATGCCGATGAGACGGGCGAAGAGTTGCGCGCGCGCTACGATCTGGAAACAGGCGATATTGACCTGTTCGCTTTGATGACGGTCGTCGAAGAGGTCCAGTACCCGACAACGGAAATCAGCCTCGCCGATGTCGAAGAGATGGGCATCGAAGGCGCAGAGGTCGGCGACCAGCTCGAATTTCCCAAACCCAAAGAAGAACTGGGCCGCATCGCCGCGCAAACCGCAAAACAGATCATCTTTCAAAAAGTCCGCGAGGCCGAACGAAAGAACGTCTATGATGAATATATCAGCCGCGTCGGCGAACTCGTTCACGGCTTTGTGAAGCGGTTCGAGGGCGGGCGCATCATCACGGACCTCGGCAAGATAGAAGCCCTTCTGCCCAAGACTCAACAATCGCGCGCCGAAAGTTTCAGCCAGGGCGAGCGCATTCGCATCGTAATCAACGATGTGCTGACCGATTCAAAAGGGCCGCAGGTCGAAGTCTCGCGCACGTCGCCCGAATTGCTCAAGCGACTGTTCGAGATGGAAGTGCCGGAAATTTACGACGGCACAGTGCAGATAAAAGCGGCTGTACGCGAACCGGGCGACCGCGCAAAGATCGCCGTCATCTCGACTGAACGCGATGTTGATCCCGTAGGCGCGTGCGTCGGCATGAAAGGCTCGCGCGTGCAGGCCATCATACGCGAACTGCGCGGCGAACGCATCGACATCATCGAATGGAGCGAAGACCCCGCGGTCTTTGCCGCGAACGCGCTTTCGCCCGCCAAAGTTTCAAAGGTCGAAATCAACAGCTTTGAAGAAAAGAAGCTTACAGTCACCGTTCCCGAAGACCAGCTGTCGCTGGCCATCGGAAAAAAAGGGCAGAACGTCAGGCTGGCGGCGAAGCTCGTAGGCTGGCACATAGACATTCGCAGCGCAGAAGAGGCGGCGCGCGCCGCAGCGGCGCAGCTTGAAGCTGTCATGGCTGGCGGCGAAGCCACGCTCACGGATATTCGCGAGAGCCTCGCGCTCGACCAGATAACGGCGCAGCGATTGAAAGATCGAGGCATTGAGACAATCGATGAGCTTACGACCATTTCGGTCGATGAGCTTGTCGATACGATTGACGTGAGCTTCGATCAGGCGAACGAGATACTTGATCGCGCGCACCGGCTGCTCGCGCAGAAACACGCGCGCGAAGTGCGAGAAGCGCACACGGCGGAAGAGAACGCAGCAGAGGAGAACGCGGCAACCGATGAAGTGAGCGAGGCAACATCGTCTGACGTAGAAGCGGCTGACGTGGAAGCGGCTTCGGGAGCCGGTTTGGAGGAATACGAAGAGATTGAAAGCCAGACGGCTGCCGCTGACGAGATAGATCAGGAGGAGCAGTTTGCGCCTCCACCGGACGCCGAGCCTGAACCGGCGCGACCTCTTGCATCAGCCGTGCCCGATTTCGGGGCGATGAGTCCGAGCGAAGTCCAGATTCAGGAACTGCTTGCCGACGAAGCTCCGACGAGTGACGAGGCTCAGGGGCCGATGCCCGCTTCCGGTCTGGAAGCCTTCGCCCCCGGCGAAAAGATCATTCCTGAAAGTCATTCGGAGTGGGCTGAGAAGGCAGGCATCGAACAGAGCGAGGAGCAAACAGCCGAAGAACTTGTGGCTTCGTTCAATGAAGATCTGGCTGCTGAGGCTGCGGCGGGCGAAGGCAGCGGCCCATCCGAAGCTGCCGAGGAAGAGACCGGACAAGAGACTACGGATGAGCTTTCACCTGAGATTTTTGAAAGCTCGGAAGCAGAAACCGGCGACACGGATTCGGGCGAAAAGAAAGAATCGTAAGCGCGAATCGAGCATCAACAATGAGCGGCGCAACCTGCGCTTGCGAAGCTGCCCGAATTGATTCGGGCGATGATGAGAAGTATTTCGGATTAAATATGGCGACAGGCAACAAGATAAGAATCTACGATCTGGCGAAAGAGCTGAAGCTCGACAATAAAAAGGTCATCGAGGATGCGCGCCGCGAAGGCATAGACGTAAGTGTGCCTTCCAACACTGTGCCGAATGAAGTGGCCGAGCGCATCCGCACAAAGTATTTCCCTAAGAAGGCTATGCCGAAAGCTGTGCCGCGACTGGTCAAGCACGCTCACACAGAGTTTTCCGAGGCGGGCGCTGATATGGCGGCTCTGATTGAGGAAGTTGAACAAGCGCCCGTCGCCGACGCACCCGCAGAGGCACCCGGCAGGTATTCATCGCCTGAACCCGTGAGGTCTGAACCGCCAAGACCTCAAATCCGCGTGCTGAAAAAAACGCCGCTCGCGCCGCAGCCGGTCGAGCCGGTTGTTGAGCCGACGGTTGAGGCCGTCGCGCCGGAAGCGCCTGCTGTTGCGGCACAGGAAAAATCGCAGCCAACAGTCGCAGAGCCTGTTATGCCTCCGCCAGTTGCTCAACCTGCCGCCCCGCCTGTTCAACGGACGGGGCAGCAGGTGCGCGTGCTGCGTCGCATACCGGGCGCGACCCCGCCTCCCCCAATCGTGCGACCGGGCACACCGGCTTACGCAGGAGCCTCTGCGCCGGGCGCAGGATTGCGCGCAGTCGAGCCGGGAGCGGCTACTGAAACGGGAGTGCCAAAGCGAACGCCGACCACTTACGTTCCGCAGGATACAGGTCGCCCGCGCAAACGAACGCGCAGAGGTAAGCGCGGGCCGGGCGAGTTCGGCCACGAAGAAGGAAAGCATCTTGAAGTGCCGCGCCACACGCGCGGGCCGGGCACAGTGCAACCCAAAGCCAAGCCCGTCATTACAGAGGTCAAACCGCTAAAGCTCGTAGAAGGCACTACTCTTAAAGACTTTGCCGAAAAGCTCGAAGTGAAAGCCAAGGACGTAGTCCAGATGCTGCTCCAGCGCGGGGTGATGTCAACCATTAATCAGACGCTCAATCAGGATCTGGCCAAAGAGATCGGCAAAGAGTTCGGATACGATGTCAGCTTTGCGGCGTTTGAAGAGATGATCAGCGACGCCGAAGAAGAGAAGATGATCGAATCGGGCGATGATGATCTGACCACGCGCGCGCCCGTAGTGACCGTCATGGGCCACGTAGATCACGGCAAGACTTCGCTGCTTGACGGCATACGCGAAACTCGCGTGGCCGAAGGCGAAGCGGGCGGAATCACTCAGCATATCGGCGCATATTCTGTAGACGTGGCTGACCCTGATGACCGAGAGAAGAAGCGGCGAATAGTATTTCTCGACACTCCGGGCCACGAAGCCTTTACGATGATGCGCGCGCGCGGCGCGAAGGTGACGGACGTTGTGGTTTTAGTAGTCGCCGCAGATGACGGCGTGATGCCTCAGACGCTTGAGGCAATCGATCACGCGCGCGCGGCTGAAGTTCCTATCATCGTCGCCATAAACAAGGTTGATAAGCCCGACTCGAATCCTGATCGCGTGAAGCAGGAGCTTGCAGATCGCGGTCTGCTTTGGGACGGCTGGGGCGGCGACACGGTCATGGTCGAAGTCTCCGCCAAAAAGAGGATGAATCTCGATTCCCTACTCGAAATGATCATACTCACCTCCGACCTGCTCGAACTGAAGGCAAACCCTGATCGGCTGGCTTCCGGCGTCGTGCTCGAAGCGAAACTAGATCGTGGGCGAGGCGCTGTCGGAACTGTGCTCGTGCAGCAGGGCACGATCAAGATCGGGGATCCGTTCATCGCCGGTCAGGTATTCGGTCGCGTGCGAGCTATGTTTGATGATCGCGGCAGGCAGGTCGATAAGGCGGGGCCTTCGACGCCTGTCGAAGTGCTGGGATTACAGGGCGTCCCGCACGCGGGCGATCTGCTGGCAGTCTCGCAGGACGCGACGCAGGCGCAGAACATAGCCAATCAGCGTCAGATGCAGGCTCGCATGGCCGCCATTGCGCGCGATTCGGCGCGTGGTCTCGAACAGCTTTTCTCCGACAAAAACTCGGTCAAAGAGCTGCTCGTCATTCTCAAGGGCGACGTGCAGGGGTCTGTCGAAGCCGTACGCGATTCGCTCAACAAGCTCTCGACCGAGCGGGTCAAGATTCGCATCATTCGTTCGGGCGTCGGCGCAATTACCGAGTCCGACGTGATGCTGGCTTCCGCATCCGCGCGCGATATGAATCGCGCGGCGGTAATCATCGGCTTCAACATTCGGCCCGAATCCCGCGCGCGCGAAATTGCGGAAGCCGAAAGCGTAGACATACGCCTGCACACGATCATCTACAAGGTCGAAGAAGAACTCCGCCTGGCGATGCTCGGACTGCTCGACGCGACGAAGCGCGAAGTCATTACGGGCCACGCAGAAGTCCGCCAGGTATTCCGGGTTCCGCGCGTCGGCCAGATCGCAGGCTGTTACATAACGGACGGCTCGATACGCCGCACAACTGCGCGCATACTGCGTGATAACGTCGTCGTGTTTGAAGGCAAAGTTGATTCGCTGAGGCGATTCAAAGACAACGTCAGCGAAGTGAAGCAGGGTTTTGAGTGCGGCATATCGCTTGAGCGGTTTCAGGACGTAAAGGTCGGCGACGTAATCGAAGCCTACACAACCGAAGAGGTGGCTCCCACATCGCTGTAATCCAGCCGGGAGCCATCGCGAAATTCAAAATACAAAGGCGAGAATCATATTCATACACGCTTCGTGTGCGCGAGTCGAAGTGTGAGCGGTGATTTTTCTATTGAACTTATTGTGATTTTTTAGCATAGAGTAACTCAGAAGGTTTTGATGTTGTAAGTCGGAGTTTTTGAGGTTATCATTTAGAGTTTAACTGGAGCCTTGAATCACAGCCTGAAGGTATTATGACGGGAAGAAGGGCAGAGCGTTTAGCCGAACAGATCAAGGAAGAGGTCAGCCTGATAATCGCGGGCGAAGTCGAAGACCCGCGCGTCGGGTTTGTCACGGTGACGGACGCGAAGCTGACTCCCGATTTAAGATACGCAAAGATTTACGTAAGCGTGCTTGGCACCGAAGCCGAGGTGAAAGAATCGCTTGCGGCGCTCAAACACGCCGCAGGATTTATTCGCACACAGCTTGGCGCAATGCTCAGAATGAGACGCACGCCGGAACTTAATTTCGTTTACGACGAGACTACCGAGACTGCCGCACGGATAGAAGAGTTACTCAGCGAGGAGGTAGAAAAGGCGCGGGCGCGGGAACAAGCCGAATCAAGCCCCACTGATGAACAACAGTGAAGCAATTATGGATTTTGGATTTGCATTTCTCATTTTTCCAAAATCTAAAATCCACAATCGGCAACGCCTTTTGTTAAGACATGCTCAGTCAGGTTGTACAGCTAATAGAACAAAAATACCGTTTTATGATCACATCGCACATCCGGCCTGATGGTGACGGGCTGGGTTCGGGGCTGGCCCTTTACTGGATGCTGCGCAGCCTCGGCAAAGACGTGGACGTAGTCTTACGCGACCGCGTGCCGCCCAGCTACACAGTGCTTCCGGGCACAGATCTGGTGCTGGTGCAGGATGACGTAAGGGTAAACTACGACGCGGCTTTCATCATCGAGTGCAGCGATGTCGAGAGGCCCGGCTTGCCCAGCCTCAAAGATCAATTTGTAGTCAACATAGATCATCACTCGACGACTGTGCCCTTCGGCGACATCAACTGGATAGACCCGACCGCCGCGGCAGTCGGCGAGATGATTTATAACCTGTCGAAGGCGCTCGGCATCGAGGTGACAAAAGAGATAGCCGAGTGCATTTACACTGCGCTGTTGACGGATACGGGCAGTTTCCACTTTTCCAACACGACCGAGAGAACGCTCAAAATCGCGTCCGAGCTTGTGCGTCGCGGCGTCGAACCTGCGCGCATCTCGCAGGCGCTCTTCTACTCTCACCCCTTCTCGAAGATCAAATTGCTGGGGCTTGTGCTGTCTGAAATCCAGCGCGACGAATCGGGCCGCGTGGCCTGGATCAAGCTCGACCGCGAGACCATGTACGAAGCCGACGCATGCGACGAGGATGCCGACGGCATAGTCAATCACGCGCTTTCAGTTGGTGAGGTCGAAGCGGTTGCGTTTTTCAAGGAGCTTGAGCCGGACGTGTATCGCGTCAGCCTCAGATCAAAAGGCAAAAGCAACGTGGCGAAGGTGGCCGAGACGTTCGGCGGAGGCGGCCATCGCAATGCGGCAGGCTGTCGAATCGAAGGCGATTTTGAAGTCGTCAAACAGCGCGTGATCGAAGGGCTTCAATCGGCAATCGGTGTCGCGCCCGTCTCGGCATAATTGGGCTAGGGCGCAGCCTTCTTCGACTGTTATTTGTCGTTTTCACTTTATAAATTCAGGCGTGCGGCAGATAACATAGGAGCGAATGTAGTCATCGGAAAGCGGCTTGCCATCATTTTTCTTTATTAGCGTTCTCAAAGGCAGAGGCTTTTTGATTCGAGTTAAGCCCGTGAAAGTGTATGTAGTTGTTTGCGCTTCATCATCAACCTGGATAGATTCGAGCATGGCATAGAAAATCAGACTGCTGTCTATTTCTGCCCGACCAAATATTACTGGCATCAGTTTTTGTTCACGTTTGGCTTTATAAAACAATTTGCTTCCATCTACCCATCGTCTTTTCTCAATGAAGACGCCCTTGCCGCCATCTTGAAATTTCGCCTTAAGTTCATCCGTGTGGCGTATTGCATAAACGCTATAGTCTGATATGAGTAACTTGCCCAAAATCCACCTCCGTTGATTTCAATTATATTCGGCTTGATGAAGTTCAATATACAGCAACGACGCGCGCAACAACCTGACTATGCATTAGCCGCATTGACCAAATCTTCCCATTTCTTCTTGAGTGTTGCCAGTATGGCCTTAAAGCGGGGGTCGTCTTGCAGAGCGGTCCAGTTCGGGCTTTCAGAGATCCACGGGTAATTTTCGTTGCCCATCGCGATTGATCGTTCAAGCCAGTCAATGGCTTCATCGGCCTGACCTGCGAGCGCGTAAAAGGTCGCAAGGCGATAAGCAATATCCTGATCGGCGCGGGCTGTCTCTATCGCGCGATTGTCTATCAAATCAAACGCGCGCTCGCGGTCGCCTTTCGCAATGTAGCAGGATGCGAGGAATATCTTCTGCGATTGCAGGTCGGGGTTCTTCGACAAAACTTCTTCGGTTACTTCTATCGCCTTATCAATGTCGCCTTTGTAGAAATCTATCACGGCCAGATAAGACCGCAGATTCGGGTGAGCGGGCTCGAAGGCAAACCCGCGCGCAAGCTCCGCTTCAGCTCTGGCATAATCTTTTTGATAGATGTACATTCGCGCGCGATTGTAACTGGCAAAAACTATGTCGGTCGGGCTGATCTTCAGGAAGCGATCCCAGGCTTCGAGCGCGCGGGTGTACTGGCCGCACAGACGATAAACGTAAGCGGCGGCGGCGTGGACAGAAGGCTCGTTGGGCGCATGGCGAAGCAGGCGGCGAATCTCCTGCCGCGCCAGATCTGAACGGCCTTCGATCAAGTCTATGTAGATCATGCGGACGCGCGGCTCTACGAGCTTCGGGTCGATGTCGAGCGCGCGATCAAAAGCCTTCTTCGCCTTCGCGTAATACTCTTTCCCGCCAATGCCTTTCAGCACATAGTTGATATCGCACACGCCAAGACCGCTGTGCGCGAGTGCGAAGTTGGGATCAAGGTCAACCGCTTTTGTGAACAGGTCTACGGCAGCTTCGAGGTCTGCCACGTCGAGCGTCTGAGTGATGAATTTGTAGAGCAGCGTACGCGCCTTCAGGTAACATTCATAAGCTTCGGCGTTTTCCGTAGGCGATTTCACCAGCCGCTCCTGCTCTTTGGTGCTGGTTCGGACGCGCAGACCGTCAACTATCTGGCGCGAGATGGTGTCTTGAATCGTGATTATGTCTTTCGATTCAACGTCGATCTTTTCGCTCCACATAATCTCGCCCGACTGGGTGTCAACAAGCTGCGGGGTCAAACGAAAGCGGTCGCCCGCTTTGATATAGCCGCCGATCAGCACGGCATCGACAGCCAGTTGAGTGCCAACCGCGCGCGGGTCCACGTCCTTGTTTTGATACTGGGCGATATAAGAAGACGGGCGGACTACCAGATCGCGCAATTGCGCGAGTTCTGTGATGACGCTGTCGGCGAGGCTGAAGCCGTAAAAATCGTTTTCAGGGCTGCCTGAGAGATTTTTGAACGGGAGTATGGCAATGGCTTTCTTGTCGCGCGACTGCCACATTGAAGGCGTAATGTCGGGAGTCACGGACGCGCTTCCGGCGCTGCTCGATTCTTCCTTCTGAGGCGGCGGAGCCGGGGCAAAGGTGCGCTGGACGAATGAAGCCATGCGATCTAAAAACCCGCCTTTGCGAGGCTGTTTGACAGCAGAGCGCAGAGAAGCTTTGTCGGTCGGAACGCCTTTATCCGAATAGTGGCTGCGAACGAGCGCCCGTAAATCTTCCAACAGCATATCGGCTGACTGATAGCGCATGGTCGGGTCTTTTGCCATCGCCTTCAGGACTATCTGCTGGAGTCTGGTCGGCACGCCTTCGCCAAGCGACGGCGGGTCGTCGTGCATCACCGCATGCATAACGTCAACTGAGGTCTTGCCTTTGAAGGGCAAACGGCCCGCAAGCATTTCGTAAAGCACGACGCCGAGGCTGAAAATGTCCGAGCGCGCATCTGCGCGTTCGCCCCGCGCCTGCTCAGGCGACATATAGCTGGCCGTACCGAAGGGCGAGCCAACCTGTGTAAGCTCCATCGTGTGATGCGAATCCGTACTGCCTGAGCCTGTGGGCTTTATGAGTTTCGCGAGTCCGAAGTCGAGAATCTTTATCTGGTTTCGCTCGTTCAACATGATGTTGGACGATTTGATGTCGCGGTGAAGCACGTTGCGGCGATGCGCTTCGGCGAGCGCGTCTGTAATTTCCAGCGAAAACTCAAGCGCCTGATCGAGCGGGAGAGGGCGACCGCCGATAAATTTTTTCAGAGTCTTGCCGTCAACATACTGCATGACGAAAAAGAGTATGTCTTCGACTTCGTTGACTTCGTAAACCGTACAGATGTTCGGATGATCTATGGCGGATGAAGCGCGGGCTTCGCGCATGAAACGGGCACGGGCTTTTTCGTCTCCTATCAGTTCGGCAGCCAGTGCTTTTATGGCAACAGTGCGATGGAGCTTGGTGTCTTCGGCCTTATAGACCACACCCATTCCACCTTTGCCTATTTCTTTCAGGATACGGTAATGAAGTATGGTTCTTCCAACCAACGAAGCCACCTTGCCCCTATTATTACACGTAAGTACGTGCTTGTAAAATCCGCTGTTTAGCTGATCGTTATACTAGCACGTACTTAGGTATCCAAACAGGTACTCGCTACAGTATCCGCCACAGTCGTTCACTTTGGCCGGTGCATTGCCCATGTGAATGTTTCCTCCCACAGCTGTAGTCTTAAGCTTTCCTTTATACCGGTATGCCTTCGATAACACTGATCACTGATTTCGTGGGCGTGATAGAGCTGAGTTGGAACCCCGACTGCTCAAACAGGGATCGATACTCCTCTTCCGTTCGTTCGAGGCCGCCGGGAAAGGTCAGCATGGTCATATCGAAACCTTTGGCTAAAGATGGTTCGTTTCCGGTTGGCACGACTGCTTCAACGATCAAAAGCTTTCCTGTGGCTGAGATTACTTTCCGGCAGTTGTTCAAAATATGGACTGATTGCTCGTCCGTCCAATCGTGAATGATGTGGCGAAACAGGTAAGCGTCTGCGCCGTCGGGTACGGATTCAAAAAAGCTTCCCTCGATGATCGTGCATCTGTCATCAACGCCGTATGCCTGCAAACTCTTCCGCGCTCGTTCGACGACGTGCCCCAGATCGAACAAAATGCCATTCAGTTTGCGATAGCGTTGCAGGACTGAGCCGATCAACGATCCATTGCCGCCGCCAATATCGGCCAAGACGCGAATGGAGCTGAAATCATATGCATCGAGCATGGCAGCCGTTTCGTGCCCGTGAAAGGCTGTCATCCCTGCATCGAGTATCGGCCCCAGGTCGGGATGCGCTCCGGCATAATCGAAAATAGGCGTTCCGTAAACTTTATTGAATCCGGGTTCGCCGGTTAACGCCGCATGGTGCAATCCGTCCCAGGCTGGGAATATGCGATGAATCATTTGCGCTGCTGCGCGAAATGAACCCTCGGCATCGGTTCGCAGACAATGTGAAAGCGGTGTATGGTCAAACTGGCGGCTGCCCGTTTCCCGAAACAGCCCGTTGCTTGCCAGGAAACGCAGGATTCGATAAAGCGAACGTTCGTGGGTTCCTGTCGCGCTGGCGAGAGTTTCGACCGGTTGCGGCGAACCTGCCTCGATCAGATCGGCAATGCCGAGTTCGGCAATAGTGCAGATGACGCGACTGAGAGCGGCACTCATCACCATGCGCGATAGCTGTTCAGTCTCTGTTTGTGCCATTTCATTTCCTCCTCGATATCCATTCACGTAAATCGCTCGGACTCGATCAGTAACCCGGTTGTACCTGTATGTTTCATTGTTTTGCCCGTACTGACCGGCTGTCAACTGTAACTCAAATTCGTTGCAATCGGCACATGAAAATCGGCACATGAAATCCTGCGTTCATTCGCCTCGTTACATAAATAGCAGTTTCCATTCTTTGAAAAACTCGATTCGCGACAATCGCGTATCGTCGAGTTGCGATTCTTTGGCGGGCTGAGCCTGAAGGAGGCCGCCGAAGTGTTGCGCGTTTCCGTTAGCACAGTGCGGCGCGACTGGCGCATGGCGCAGGCATGGTTACACCAGCAATTGAGCGAATCGACATGACTTGCGAACTCATTGCGTCTGCAAAATAACAACTCGTTCCGCTTTCCGATAACCTTGCGCCCTCGTTTGGCGTGTTCGTGCCAGAATCATTGCCCCGCTTCCGTCAACCGCTTTACAGTTGAGCCGCAATCCTTGCGTTTTTCAGATTAGATAAAGAGGAAGGAAGCCTGTCATGCAGAGCGCTTTTCAAAAGCATCTGAGCGAACAGACGAAGCGGGTCAATGCCATCGATCTGCTGCGCGGGGTTGTGATGGTCGTTATGATGCTCGATCACACGCGCGAATACTTTCATCGGGAGGCGCTGAACTTTGATCCTTCCGATCTGACGAAGACAAACACACTGTTTTTCTTCACGCGCTGGGTCACGCATTTTTGCGCGCCTGTGTTTGTCTTTCTCGCGGGAACCGGCGCGTTCCTGCAAACGGCGCGCGGCAAGAGCAAACCTGAGTTATCGAGGTTCCTCATCACGCGCGGCCTCTGGTTAATACTTCTGGAATTTACCGTCATCCGTGTAATCGTCTGGTTCAATCTCGATTTTCACTTCGCGTTCATGTTGCAGGTGATCTGGGTCATTGGCGTTGCGATGATTCTGCTCGCGGGATTGATCTACCTGCCGCTTCGTGTCATTGCCATTGGCAGTATCGCAATGATCGCGCTGCATAACCTGCTCGATCAGATCAGGGTTCAGTCGTTTCCCGTTCCCGGCAGCCCGCCGCAGGGCCTGAAAGATGCTGTCTGGATGTTATTGCATCAGCAGGGAGTCTTATTCCTGACACCCAACGTTTATGGGCTTATGCTTTATCCATTGATTCCCTGGGTTGGCGTGTTAGCGGCTGGCTACTGCTTCGGCGCACTTTATCAATGGGAAGCAGAACGGCGGCATCGGTTGCTGTTGAAACTGGGCGCGGGCCTGTTACTCGGTTTCGTAGTGCTGCGAGGCTTGAACGTATACGGCGACCCGAGCCGTTGGAGCGTACAGGAGAATGTGTGGTTCACTGTGCTCTCCTTTCTCAATGTCACGAAATATCCGCCGTCGTTGTTATTCCTGCTGATGACGCTTGGCCCGAGCATGGTTGGCCTTTTCTGGTTTGAGCGGAAGGGCCGAGGTTTCCTTTCGCGCGTCTTTATCACGTTCGGGCGCGTCCCGCTGATTTTTTATATGGGGCAGTGGGTGACAGCACACTTTCTGGCAGTGATTGTCGGCTACATTGCAGGACAACCGATTTCATGGTTATTGGTCGGGCCATTGGATCAGCCGCGACCAAACCCGGGCAATCTGGGGTTTTCGTTGTGGGTAGTGTATCTGTTCTGGTTAGTCGGGGTGTTGTTGCTCTACCCGCTTTGCCGCTGGTTTGCCGGGGTAAAACGCCGCCGCCGCGATTGGTGGTTGAGCTATCTATAAACCCGAACTTAAACTAAAGCTAAACGCAAACGCAGTCATCGTCCCCGCGTCTTATCAATTTTCCGGGACATCCCAGATCCTCGCCGTCTTATCATCGCTTCCTGATGCCAGAGTGCGGCCATCTCCGCTGAAGGACAAACTGTTGACCGATTGCGTGTGACCAGTAAGCGGCGGCATGGATTTGCCGTCGCTCACGCGCCAGAGCCTGATTGCGCCATCCTTAAATCCTGCGGCTAATATGCGGCTATCTGCGCTCAAGGCTACGGTAACTACTTCCGTATCAAACTGCCCCAAAGCCTTCATCAGGCGGCCATCTCTCACGCGCCACAATTCAACTTTTCCGTCCTTGCTGCCGAGCGCAAGCATCTCTGCGTCACGACTGAAAGCGCCGCAGTTCACCGCAGGCACATCGCCATCGAGCATCCTGATAAGGTCGTCCTGCTCAAGCGACCACAGCTTGAACGAGCCATTGGGATTATAGAATCCGACCAGCCGCAAATCGGGGCTGACCGCAACAATCGCGTAGCCTTTCTCAGGCGTCTTCACAGTCTTGATTAACCCGCCATCGCTCACGCGCCAGAGCTTGACCGCCTTGTCATGGCTTGCAGAAAAGAGCGATTGTCCATCGGGACTGAATCCCAGACTGAAAACCCCACCTGTATCTCCGATCAGGGTCTTCAGCGTCTGCGCGCCACCTACATTCTTCAAAAGAATCGTATTGTTGCCGCCATATGATGCGACTAGCTGGCCATCGTGACTCACGGCTACGCACTTGCCGCTTCCGGGATGGTCGCCGCCCAGAGTGCTCTCGCCGAGTGCCTGCCACAAATGAATGACCGATTCTTCGTCCACGAAAGCGAGCACTCGTCCATCATCGCTGAACGAAACTTCGGACACTTTACTGAGATCAGGCACATTACCGAGCATAGCGTATATGCCTGCCTTCAATCGAGCGGACGCACGTTTCTCTGTTGATGAAGAATCAGGCGATGAGACGGCTGATTTGTTCTGCATCGCAACGATTACCCAGATGGCAACAGTCACAAGCACCACGCCCACGATGATTGTAAGACGTGTTTTTCGGCTTAGGCCAGTCTTTTTCTGAAGCTGGATTCGCAACTGCTCATCACGCTGCCCTGCTTCTGCGGCAAGGCGCTCGCGTTCTTGCTCACGTTGCGCCTGCAATGCTGCGGCTTCTTCCTTCTGTTGCCTTTTTCTCTCAGCCACTTCGCGCGCTCTGCGCTCCGCTTCCTCGTCCGATTCGGTCTGCCTGATTTCAGTTACCGGCCATGCATCTTTCGGATCAGAGACGATCTCAACCGGGGCAGGCGGCTCGGCTTTTACAGGCGCGTGAGGATCAATCACCTTGTAATGCTTCGCCGCGCGCAACGCCTCAAGCATCTCAGCCGCTGTCGAGGGTCGTTTGTTGCGATGCTGCTCCATCGCTTTCATCAGCATTGCCGCAAGCTCGCCCGGCACTTTCGGATTTACTTTATTGGCCGCCTGCAACGGGTCCGGTTCGCCGCCGATAATTGTATCGGCTCGCAATACTGCGTCCATTGGCGGCACTCCGGTTATCAGGTGATAGAGTGTCGCGCCCAGCGCGTACAAATCAGAGCGCAGGTCTGTGCCTCCGCCCTGGATCTGTTCCAGCGGCGCGTAGTTCGGCGTGTAACCGTGAATGCTTCCGGTCGTCGTCACCCGCGTCATCCACTGCGGTTTCCCTTTTGCCAGCCCGAAATCGAGCAGCACTATCTGATTGCGCCCGGCAAGCTTCAGGTTCTGCGGCTTGATGTCGCGGTGAATGACGGGTTCGGGCAGCGTGTGCAGATAATCGAGAGTATCGAGCAACTGCTCGCCCCAGTGCACGACTTCGCCGACCTCGAACGGCTTCGGCTCGCCTGCGGGTTCGATATTCTGCCTGCGCTTATCGAGGATGGTTTCGAGATTGTCGCCCTTGATGTATTCCATCACAAGGAACTGGCCAGCCTCGTTGATGAAGTAATCTATAACCTTCGGCAGCGCCGAATGACGCAACCCGGCAAGCAATCGGGCTTCGCGTTTGAAGGCTTCGATCAATCGGTTATCGTCGAAAAAGTTCTGCTTGACGGCGACCGTGACGCCCAGATTTTCATCTTTCGCAAGATAGACCGTGCCCATCCCGCCGCGCCCGATCTGGCTGATGACGCGATAACGCCCCTGTACAACCGTGTTCGCTTCGAGCATAAGCGGAGCCTCAAAAGTCCGTGTGAATCGCCGTGATAGTATCCGAGAACACATTACAAGACAAGAGGCTGGTCAGGCTTGTAAACAGACGATAGCCTGACCTTTTGATCGGTTTGCAAACTGGCGCGCACCAGCTCATCTTGCTGCGGTCATAGTCCGTCCGGTAAAATAGAGTGTTTTCGTAATGAAGAAATTCATATCTATCTGAGTTCAGGTTTAATGGTAATAAATAAGATCACTATTCGTGGAGCGCGGCAGCATAACCTCAAGGACTTGAGCCTTGAGATTCCTCGCAATCGCTTAACCGTTGTAACAGGGCTTTCAGGGTCGGGGAAATCTTCTCTCGCTTTCGACACGATCTATGCGGAAGGCCAGCGCCGCTACGTCGAATCGCTTTCGGCCTACGCGCGGCAGTTTCTCGATCAACTCGAAAAGCCCGATGTTGACGCGATAGACGGATTGTCTCCGGCCATCTCAATCGAGCAGAAGACCACAACGCGCAGCCCGCGTTCAACCGTAGGCACTGTGACGGAGGTCTACGATTATCTGCGCCTGCTTTTTTCGTCAATCGGCCAGCCGCATTGCCCCAGGTGCAGTCGCCCGATCTCGCGCCAGTCCGCAGACCAGATAGTTCATCAGATGGCGCACCTGCCCGAAGGCGAGCGCGTGATGATACTTGCGCCCATAGTTCGCGGGCGAAAAGGCGAGTTCAAAAAAGAGCTTGAAAAGCTTGCCCGCTCCGGCTTCAATCGCGCTCGCGTTGACGGCGAGATTCGCCAGCTCGACGAAGACATCAAGCTCGACAAACGGCGCAATCACACAATCGAAGTCGTCGTTGATCGGTTGCTTATCAAACCGGGCGTGCAGAAACGTCTGGAAGACAGTGTGCAGCTTGCGGCGAAGCTGACGGACGGGCTTGTGCTTGTGTCCGTAGTCGATGGCGAAGAGCGGCTTTATTCCGAGAAGATGGCTTGCCCGGAATGCGGCATCTCTATCCCGACCATCGAGCCGCGCTCGTTTTCATTCAACAGCGTCTACGGTGCGTGCGCGGCCTGTCACGGGCTGGGCACCCGCGCGGAGATCAATCCGGCGAAGATCGTGCCCGATCAGTCGTTGCCAATCAAAGATCAGGACCCCTTCCCCGCCGACGCGGCCATCAGCAATTACCTGCGCGATGTGATGAAGGCTCTGGCGCGACAAGCGGGCGTAACGGCGGAAAAACCTTTCGAGGCGATGCCGCAAAAAACGCAGGACGCATTCTTTCACGGCACGAAAGAGCGGCTCGCGCTCAGGTACGGCGCTTACGAATACAAAGCCGAATGGCGCGGCGCTATCAATTACCTGAGCAGTCGTGAAAGCGAGATGAAATCGGAAAGCTCCATCGCCGCTTATGAAGCGCTGATCTCGCCCGTCACCTGCCTTGAATGCGAAGGCCGCCGTCTTCAGCCCGCCTCGCTTGCGGTTCGCGTCGCCGGGCGCACTATCGCGGACTACACGGCCCTTCCAATTTCCGACGCGGTCGAAGTATTGCGCGGGGTCAAGCTCAGTGACAGAGAAGGAAAGATAGCGGGCCTGATACTGCGCGAGATTCAACAGCGACTCGGTTTTCTCGATACGGTCGGGCTGGGCTATCTGACGCTTGACCGTGGGTCGTCAACGCTATCGGGCGGAGAAGGCCAGCGCATAAGGCTTGCGACGCAGATAGGCTCGCAGCTTCGCGGCGTGTTATACGTTCTCGACGAGCCGTCAATCGGGCTGCACCCGCGCGATAATCTCAAACTGCTGGACACGCTCGAACACCTGCGCAATTTAGGAAACACTGTGCTCGTGGTCGAGCACGACGAAGAGACTATTCGGCGCGCGGATCACGTCATCGATCTGGGGCCGGGCGCGGGCGCGCACGGCGGACAGATAGTCGCGCAGGGTACGCCCGAACAGATCGCCGCGTCTTCTGAATCGCTCACGGGCCGTTACATCTCAGGCGATCTTGCGATACCCGTCCCGACCGAGCGACGCCCGTCAAACGACAAAACCATAAAAGTGATCGGCGCGCGCGCCAATAATCTGAAGAACATCGACGTAACCTTTCCGCTGGGTCTGTTCATCGTTGTGACAGGCGTTTCAGGCTCAGGCAAATCAACGCTCGTCGATGATATTTTGTATCGCAGCCTCGCGCGCAAGCTCTATCGCAGCCTGCTTGAACCGGGCGAGCATCGCGCAGTCACGGGGCTTGAGCACATAGACAAGATAATCGAGATAGATCAATCGCCAATCGGTCGCACGCCGCGCTCTAACCCTGCGACTTATACAGGCGTGTTTACGCCCATCAGAGAGCTTTATGCGATGCTGCCCGAATCGCGCGAGCGCGGCTACAAACCCGGTCGCTTCTCGTTCAATGTGAAGGGCGGGCGCTGCGAAGCGTGCCAGGGCGACGGCATGAAATGCATCGAGATGAATTTCCTGCCCGATGTCTATGTGCTTTGCGATGTGTGCCGTGGCGCGCGCTACAATCGCGAGACTCTTTCGGTTCGCTACAAAGGCTATTCAATCGCTGACCTCTTGAACACGACTATCGAAGAGGCGCTGCCGCTGCTGGAAAATATCCCGCAGATCAAGATCAAGCTCCAGACCCTGATCGACGTGGGGTTGAGTTACATCAAGCTGGGGCAGTCGGCGACGACGCTTTCGGGCGGTGAGGCGCAGCGCATAAAGCTCGCTAAAGAGCTGTCGAAGCGCGCGACTGGCCGCACGCTCTATATACTGGACGAGCCGACGACGGGGCTTCACTTTGAAGACGTGCGCAAGCTACTCGATGTGCTTCATCAACTGGTGACGCTCGGCAACACTGTGCTTGTAGTCGAGCATAATCTCGATGTGATAAAGAGCGCCGACTGGATTATCGATCTTGGGCCTGAGGGCGGCGAAGAAGGAGGTCGTGTCGTTGCCGAAGGCACGCCCGAAGATATCGCCCGCACGAAGCGATCATATACGGGGCAGGCGCTGCGGCCACTGCTAAACGGCCATCGCCAGCGCAAGTCGGCATGAGCGGCAATGTCTATATGTAGCAGAGCCGGGGTATGCCTATCGCTATTAGTTGTGTAGATTTCTCTCCGGTCGCTTCATTTTTTACTTGACATGAAAACGGCCTATGCTACTATCGGGATTAACACCGGAAAGGAGGTGGTCCAAAGCAATGATAAGTTCTAGACCAGGTGAGGTGGCTGAGGCCTGAGCGTGGCCAGCCGAATCTGTGTGGCTGACTTTAGAGGCGTTCGCAGGAACGTCGAGCAGCACGCTCAATAAAGTATTTGCGGATAGGCCACAGGCCAATCCCAACAGTCCACCGCAAGCCCCGATGCTGTGCGCCGTCAGTGGTCGCCGCGTCGGGGTTTGTTCTTTCTGTTATATTCAAATCTGCAATTTCATAACTTTTATCGCGTTTGCAGTCCTCATCCCGCTTTTGTTGAATTGTGCTTGCTCCGGCGTATCGAGCGAGGTAAATTAGATGCTGTCCGGACTCTTCGCAATCCCGCTTCAAAAAATCTTTTTGGAGGTCGCTTCTGATGGCAACTAAAATTGTGGATACCCCCAAAACGGGCGCAGGTGAGTTTCCTGATATTGTAGGAGCCAAGCCCGAAAATCCTTACCTCGCCGTATTCCGCCCTTACATACCCGCCGCAGTTAAGCTGCCCGAATTGACAGCGCTTCCAATAATTGTCGGCACGCTGCTGGGTATGATATTTGGCGCATCGTCTCTGTATCTGGTGCTCAAAACGGGTTTGACCGTCAGCGCTTCGATTCCTGTAGCCGTTATCTCGATCACGCTATTTCGGGCGCTCTCGAAGATAGGGCTTAGGAATGCAACGATACTGGAAAACAACATAGTGCAGACGGCAGGCTCTGCGGGCGAATCTATCGCTTTCGGTGT
This sequence comes from Blastocatellia bacterium, assembly GCA_963804815.1. Classification (GTDB taxonomy): domain Bacteria; phylum Acidobacteriota; class Blastocatellia; order UBA7656; family UBA7656; genus DATEKX01. Next base: position 3,657,053 of record CAWDRU010000002.1, read on the forward strand.
CGGCGTTACGATGCCCGCGATAATGATCCTCGGGTTCGACCTCGAAATCACCCGCGTGATGCTGGTTGCCATCTTAGGCGGATTGCTCGGAATCCTGATGATGATCCCGCTGCGCCGCGCGCTCATAGTCGAGCAACACGGTTATCTGAAGTATCCCGAAGGGACCGCCTGCGCCGAAGTGCTGAAAGCTGGCGCAGATGATACATCAAGGGCGGCGGCGACTGCCGAAGCGGGCGCGCCCGTGTCAGAGGTCCGAGCGCTGCCCATTTTCACAGGGCTTGGAATCGGTTTTGTTTATAAAGTCGCGATGGATGCATTCAAGGCATGGAAAGATACGCCGGAAAGAATATTCGGCGCGCCGTATAATGCAGGGTCTATCGCGGCAGAGGTAAATCCCGCGCTGCTCGGGGTCGGTTACATCATCGGCCCGCGCATAGCTTCGATTATGTGCGCGGGCGGCGTGCTTGCCTATCTGGTGCTGATACCGTTGATAAAATACTTTGGAGAAGCGATACCGGGCGCGCTTGCGCCGGGCACTGTGCCTATCAGCAGTATGGGCCCCAACGACATTCGCGGCGCTTACGTCCTCTATATAGGAGCCGGTGCGGTTGCCGCAGGTGGAATCATCAGCCTGTTCCGCTCGCTGCCAACGATCTGGAACGGATTGAAAGGCGGCTTGAGAGATTTAAAAGGCGGGCAATCGGCAAGAGAGAACATGCCGCGCACGGATCAGGACCTTTCGATGAAGTTTGTCGTCGGCGGCATATTCGTGCTGCTTGCGCTGATCGTGCTCTTTCCTCAGCTTGGACTACACTGGAACATTCTTGGAGCGATTATTATTGTCGCCTTCGGTTTTTTGTTCGTTACAGTCTCATCGAGGCTCACGGGAGAGATTGGCTCGTCATCGAATCCGATTTCAGGCATGACAGTCGCAACGCTGTTGCTTACATGTTTGATCTTTTTGATAGTCGGATGGACAGGTCCGTCGTATTATGTCACGGCTCTTTCAATCGGCGGCATCGTCTGCATTGCGGCATCAAACGGCGGAACGACTTCGCAGGACTTGAAGACGGGGTTTCTGGTCGGCGCGACGCCAAAGCATCAGCAGACAGCGATATTGATTGGCGCGCTCGCCTCGGCGGTTATTCTTGGACCGATACTGCTGGCGCTTAACAGCTCCGGAACCGTCTATGTGCCTGTAGCCTCAGACCCTGCGCTTTCCACTTCGTCCGCCTTCGTCGTTCCTCCTGCCGAATTGCAGAATCTGCAAAAGGAGAAGGTGCAGGGGCCGCAGGGAGCCGAAGATCAGAACGAGTATTATGCATATCACAAGACAGACAACGAGGGCGGTAATGCGGCCAAGTATCTGGTCAACGATCAGGGCGCGCCTGTTTATCTGGCCGACCCGGCAATAAACGGGACTCACAGGGAAAGGCCCGACCATACGACCGTCACCAAGTTCGACGCGCCGAAAGCGGTATTGATGTCTTACATCATCAAAGGAATACTCAATCACAAGCTGCCGTGGGGTCTGGTACTGCTGGGCGTGATGATCTCCATCGTGCTTGAGATGTCGGGCATTCCTTCGCTCGCATTCGCAGTCGGTGTCTACCTGCCGCTGTCGTCTTCAAGCCCGATCTTCATAGGCGGTATGATTCGATGGGCAGTTGACAAGTATATTCAAAAGAAGTTCGCGAATCATAATCTGACCGAAGAACAGCTTGTGGCCGAAGGCGACAAGAGTTCCGGCGTGCTTATGGCTTCGGGCTACATCGCAGGCGGCGCGCTTGCGGGTATAATCTACGCGTTTTTGAACGGGCTGCCGAGCCTTGCCGATTTCAACGGCAAAATCGAGAACTGGGCGCGCGTAAGCAATCCATTCTTTAACGGCGATAACGCGAATATGCTTTCGATGATTCCGTTCCTGATAATCTGTGTCCTGCTTTACCTTGCCGGTCGAGAACTGATACTGGCTGGCCGAAAAGACAAGGCCAAGACCTGAACATGCTCATAACTGAATGAAAAAGCGGGGCGCTCTGGTTTGAGCGCCCCGCTTTTTGTTTATGCAAATTTCTCTTACCACGGCCTCAGCTTTCGCAGCTTGAGCGGGTTTATGGCCTTAAAAGGTTTCAGCATCATTGTGACGGCCCCGTTCTGCGCGCGCGCGCGCGGACCGCGTGGAGTGAATCGATGAGATCTTACAGGCTTTCGAGAATAATCCGCCTGCGGCTCGACAGACTGCGCGTCCTCGTCAGAGGCAGCAGATGGAACTGCAAATTCCTCCGATGTTTTCTTATTCTCGATAGAATCGTTTGCAGATACTGAGGATGCAGATACTGTAGGCTCGATTGCGGCGTCTTCCTGTCTGGGGCCGATTGAGGACTGCCCCAGCATCCATCCTGAACTAAGCCCTATCATTGATACAGTAACTATCCAGAGATATCTCATTCCCTTTGCGCGCTTCCTGAGCTTTTGCGATTTTGCCCTTTCAGGCCCGCTCGAAAAATCGGGTCTTGCCGTGGGGCGTGACGGGCTTGTTGATAATGCGACTTCCTGACTTCTGGCAAATCTGCCCATTGTTGATCTCTTTTCTCTAAAAATGATTGCTCATTGATTCCAGAGGGCAATCAGTGTGCCGCCGCTGTTTTCCCGAATAGCTGGCCTTTTAGCCATGATGCAGCGGCGCGAGTGATAATTTTCCGTACAGACAGGCATACAGTCAGGAAACCAGCGGTCTTTAACAGTTATCTGCACGGCCAGGGCTGTAACAAAGTCGGTTGACAATCAATGTAGGGGCAGGGCTTGTCCCTGCCCGAATGGCTGAAAGCCATGACAGATCATCGCCTATCGGCGATCCGGGCAGGGACAAGCCCTGCCCCTACAGTTACTTTGTTACAGCCCTGTCTGCGCGGCACTGTTGTTTGCCATTGCCTTCTTCATTAGATATTATCGTACAGGCGATGATTAAAACTATCGAATGGTCAGAAGAAGGCGTTGTGATGATCGACCAGCGACGCCTGCCTAACGAAGAACTATATCCGGTCTTCAAAACCTATGAAGAGGTCGCGTGCGCCATCGAAGAGATGGTCGTGCGCGGCGCGCCCGCCATAGGCGTTGCTGCCGCAATGGGAATCGCGCTCGGCATGAAGGGTTCCGCCGCAGAAACAATTGAAGAGTTCGAGCTGAACTTCAAACAGGTTTGCGAGCGAATGTCTGAGACACGCCCGACTGCCGTCAATCTTTTCTGGGCGGTCGAGCGCATGCGCTGGGCTTTTGGTCATGCGCGGCGCGAGGCGGCTTCAATCGAACAGATCAAAGAGACGCTCATCAACGAATCGCTTGAGATACACCGCGAAGACATCGAAAGCAATCAGCGAATGGGGCGCTTCGGTGCGGAGCTTGTCCCTGACAACGCAACCATACTGACGCATTGTAACGCGGGCGCGCTCGCAACCGCCGGATTCGGCACTGCGCTCGGCGTGATTCGCGCCGCGGTCGAAGCAGGCAAGCGCGTAAAAGTATTCGCGGACGAAACGCGCCCTTTTCTTCAAGGCGCGCGGCTGACCGCCTGGGAGCTTGCGAAAGAGAATATTCCCGTCACGCTTATCACAGACAGCATGGCCGGGCACTTCCTGAAATCGGGCCAGATCGATTGCTGCATCGTGGGCGCTGACCGCATTGCGGCAAACGGCGACGTGGCCAATAAGATAGGAACCTATATGGTCGCAATAGCGGCGCACGAAAACAACATCCCTTTTTATGTTGCCGCTCCGCTTTCGACCGTTGACCTAAAGCTCAATTCAGGCGACGAGATTCCTATTGAATTGCGCGCAGATTCCGAGGTCACGCATTTTCGCGGCGCGCTCGTTGCGCCCGAAGGAATCAAGGTTGCCAACCCCGCTTTCGATGTGACGCCGCATCGTTACATATCGGCCATCATCACGGACGCGGGTGTCGCGCGCGAGCCTTACGACCTGAGCTTAGGGACGCTGTTCGAGAATAAATAACAATTTAATAAATCAAAAATCGGAATCATGAAACTAGAACACAGAATAGGGCAGTTGCTGCTTATCGGCCTGCCGGGAACGCAGATTGACTCGCAGAATCGCGAGTTGTTAGAGACCATTCAGCCGGGCGGCGTGCTGCTCAGCGGCAAGAACATCGAAAGCGCGCAGCAAGTCGTCGAGCTTACCACGGCCATACGCTCGATCAGCACGGTCCCTCCTATAATCGCGGTAGATCAGGAAGGCGGGCGCGTTGATCGCTTGAAGCAGATATATTCGCCGATGCCATCGGCTGACCTGCTGCGCGCGTCGGGCGACGCTTCAATCGCTGCGCGGCTGGGCGAGATAACTGCGGAAGCTCTGCGCACGCTCGGTTTCAACGTGAATTTCGCGCCCGTGCTCGACGTTGCGTTTGACGATTCGGCTGACAACGGACTCAGAGGGCGTTATCTGGGAAGCACCCCGGCTAAAGTCGTGCGATTGGCAGGCGCGTACCTCGAAGGGCTTCAGCACGGCGGCGTGATCGGAGTAGGCAAGCATTTTCCGGGGCTGGGTTCATCCACGGTAGATTCGCACGGGCAACTGCCTGTGATAGACCGCCAGCGCAACGATATTATAAAAGAAGAACTCCTGCCCTATCAGGAGCTATTCAGCAAGATCAATGCGCGGTTGAACGGCGTTCTGATCGCTCACGCGCACTATCCGGCTATCGACGGCCCGTCGGCGCTCCCTTCTTCGCTCTCAAAAAACATCGTGAACGGGTTGCTTCGCGACGAGCTTGGCTATAAAGGATTCGTAATCACGGACGATTTGGAGATGGGCGCAATAACCGAGACGCGGGACGTGGCGGAAGCTGCCGTGATGGCAATTGAAGCCGGAAACGACATGGTGATGGCAACAGGATCGGGCGAGCCTGGGCGCGTGCTTTCGGCGTGGCAGGGGATGGTCGAAGCCGCGCGCAGTGGCCGCATCACGCGAACTCATATCAGCCGCGCTTTCGATCACATCGCGCGCGTCAAATCGATGGTCTCGCCTCCGCACGCTCTCAGCGAGATGACCGTCGCGCGCCTGCGCGAGCGCATAGCGGAACTCAATCTCGTATTGCAGCACTCGAAATGAAAGAAGGCAGTGGACAGCCCGTCGTTGAATGATAAATCTATCACGAACAGATTTCTCTTATTCGACTTCCAGATACAGTAGAACCTGCCGCCTTCTATTCTGCCTTCTGATTCTGCTGATCGTTTCGACGACGGGCTGCCGCAGAGGCGGCAAACCCGGAACGCTCGTCATCGCGCTCGAAGTAGCGCCGCGAGGATTCGACCCGCGATTCTCCACGACCTTTCCAACCTCCGCCCGTATCATGCAGTTGATCTACGATACGCTGGTGGTAAAAAACGACAAGTTCGACTTTGTGCCTTCGCTCGCTGAACGGTTTGAAGAATCTATCGATCACAAGACGTTTACCTTTCACCTGCGTCAGGGCGTCACGTTTCATAACGGCAAACTGCTCACCTCTGCTGATGTGAAATACACGTTCGATTCAATACTTTCGCCCGCTACAAAATCGCCTATTCGCGGCACGGTCGAAAAGATCACTTCGATTGAAGCGCCCGATCCCGCGACGGTCGTCTTTCGCGCAAGCGAGCCTTATTACACTTTCATAGGCAATCTGCCCGCAATAGGAATTATCCCCGACGATGCATCAACTGACCTTATAAACTGGCCCGTCGGGAGCGGCCCGTACCGCTTTCTCTCTTACAAAGAAGGCGATGTCGTTCAGCTTGAAGCCAACAGGGATTACTGGGGCGGCGCACCCAATATCCCAAGAGTGCAGGTGAAAGTAGTGACGGACAACAGCACGCGGCAGGCAGAGTTGATGAGCGGCGAAGTCGATATGGCATATAACGCGCAATTCGACCCTGAAACCGTTCGCGCGCTCGGTCGGCGCAGCGATATGCAGGTGGTGCCGGGTGATGGCGCGAACATCGGCTATCTCGGCGTGAACACGACTTCCGTTTCGCTTCTTGCAAATCCGAAAATCCGGCAGGCCGTGGCCTACGCCATTGACCGCGAGGTTATAATTCATCGCCTGCTCCGAGATCAGGCGCGCAAGGCAAACGCCATTCTGCCGCCTGAGCACTGGGCTTATAACCCGGACGTTACGGTCTACGATCACGACCCCGAACGCGCAAAGCAACTGCTCGATGAAGCAGGATTTACGGACCCGGACGGCGACGGCAGACAGACGCGCCTGCAACTTTCGATCATCACTTCGACGACACAGTTATCGCGCAACATCGCTTCGATTATTCAGGACCAGCTTCGGCGCGTGGGCATAGAACTTGAGCTGCTGTCGCTTGAGACGGCGACGATGTTTGATCGACTCGCAAAAACGCAATACGATCTCTATTATCTGATCGGGCTTGGCTTCAACCAGAGCACCGACGTTTTTCAATTCGTCTATCACAGTCGCTATCAAAACTCGCAGTTCAACGAAGCCATCGCCCGATTGCGCGCAACAAACGATCCGGCGCAAATGCCGCCGTTGTTCGAGCAGATAGCCTCGATACTTTCGCGAGGCGAGTTCTGCCCTTCCGAAGAAGCAGACGGGTTTGTGCGGCAGGCGGCGGCGACCGATGACGCGGCGGCGAAGAAGCAGTTGTATTTGAAGATTGCCGCGCTGCTGACAGACCGGGGCGGACAGAATCGTATGCGTTACTGCAATCCGCAGATCGACCGGTCGATTGTCGAAGCCGAACAGGCCAATGATCGCGCGGCGAAGCTCGTTCATTACACGCGACTTCAAAAGATCGTCTCGGATGAATTGCCGCAGATCTATTTATGGTACCCCGCAAACGTGCTGGTCGCACGCGCGCGCGTCCGAAACATCCAGCTTGAGCCTTCCGGCTCGTGGTTCTTCATTACAAAATTGATGCTCGAAGAACAATGATGAGGGGGACGGCGGAATGATACCGGAAAAGGATTCGTCGGCTGATTCGGTCACTTCACGAACCAGAACCGCTTCATTCTTCACAGGCATCTCCGCGAGCGCCGTCATCATCGGGTTTGTCAGCCTGCTTTCAGACATAAGCGGAGAGATGATCTATCCGATTCTGCCGATGTTTCTCAGGGACACGCTTCACGCGCCCGCGACGGTTGTCGGTCTGATCGAAGGAGTAGCAATCGGCGTATCGAATGCCGTCGGCGGAATATCGGGTTGGATTTCTGATCGCATAGGCCGCCGCAAACCCGTTGCCTTTGTGGGCTATGTGATGACTGCGGTTGTGAGACCCGTGATGGCAGCCGCGCAGGTGTGGCCCGTCGTGCTCGGCGCGCGATTTGTAGAGAGATTCGGCAAAGGCATTCGCAACGCTCCGCGCGACGCGCTGCTGGCAGAGTCTACAGAGCCACAGTATCGCGGGCGAGCCTTTGGATTCGAGCGCGCGATGGATTCGGCAGGCGCAGTGCTTGGGCCGCTTGCGGCGCTCGCACTTATAGGATGGGCGGGGCTTGGCCCGCGAAGCATTTTCCTGTTGTCGGGGATACCCGCGATGCTTGCGGCGCTTTTGATACTGGCCGTTCGCGAAAGACCTGAGCAGGTGGTTGCGGGATCAAAAAAGCTGTCGCTCTCGCTTGCGGGCACCACAGGCGAGTACAAAAGATTGATCCTTGTAGTGACGGTTTTCGGGATAGCAAATTCCGCGAATGCGCTTTTGATTCTGCGCGCCGAAGACCTGGGGCTTGCAAGTCGATGGACGATTCTCGCTTACGCACTTTATAACCTGGTATCAACGATTGCCGCGATGCCTGCCGGTGCCGCAAGCGACCGGTTTGGAAGGCGTAATCTGTTAATCCTTGGCTACGGGGTTTACGCCTTGAGCTATCTGGGGTTCGCGGTCGCCAACTCTGCATGGATGGTGTGGCCGCTGTTTGCGCTATACGGTCTCTTCCCTGCCATGACGGAAGGCGTAGCGAAGGCGATGGCCGTAGATACTGCCGGGCGTGCCGGTCGCGCAACTGCGATTGGCATCTTCGCGACCGTAAACGGTGTGACTCAGATCGCAGCAAGCTACATCGGCGGCCTGCTGTATGACAAAGTCAGCCCGCAATCGACCTTTTATTTCGGAGCCGCGCTTTCAGCCATAGCCGTTGTCATGCTGCTCGTGCTTCTGCCTGCGCGCCTCCGGCAAGCCATATAGACCGCACGACAATAAAGGTTGCCCTCGCGCCCCGACACGGAAGATAATCCATCTGCGTTACAACTGACGTATAAAATCTCAGACTATTTCAAAAGGAGATTATTATGCTTTCTACCATGCAGGACCATCCGCTGACGATCAATTTTTTGTTCCAGCACAGTCGCAACGTTCACCCCGATAGCGAGGTGGTCACATCTATGGGCGACACTTCGCGCCGCGCAAGCTACGGTGAAGTCGCAAGCCGCGCCGAACGACTGGCCGCCGCGCTTAAACGATTAGGCATTCGCGAAGGTGACCGCGTCGGAACTTTTTGCTGGAACTCGCAGGAGCACCTTGAAGCCTACTTTGCAATTCCCTGCATGTCTGCGGTGCTTCACACGCTGAACCTGCGGCTGTTTCCAGAGCAACTCACCTACATAATCAATCACGCCGAAGACCGCGTGATTATAGTTGACGATTCGCTCGTTCCATTACTTGCGCGCGTTGCGCCCGATCTAAAGACCGTCGAGCATTACATCGTCGTAGGCGACGGCGACGCTTCCGCGCTCGGCGATGTGCTTCGATACTCGGAGCTGATCGAAGCGGAACAAGCGGGCTTCGACTGGCCTGAGATAGATGAACGCTCTGCGGCGGCGATGTGTTATACGAGCGGCACGACGGGCAATCCAAAGGGCGTGGTCTATTCGCATCGCTCGACCTTTCTTCATTCGCTCGCCACCTGCGCAGGCTCCGTCTTCGCGCTTACAGAGCAGGACCGCATACTCCCAATCGTGCCGATGTTTCATGCCAACGCGTGGGGGTTGCCTTATTCGGGCTGGATGGCCGGGGCAGATTTCATAATGCCGGGCCGATTCCTTCAGGCAGAGGCGCTGTGCAGATTGATGACGGCTGAACGCCCGACCTTCGCTGGCGCAGTGCCTACGATCTGGAACGAAGTGCTCCGTTACACTGAAACGAACACGGTTGATTTCTCGTCGCTTCGGATGGTGATCTGCGGCGGGTCTGCCGTGCCGCGTTCGCTGATGGAAAGATTCCAGGAGCGCTTCGGAGTGCGAATAATTCAGGCGTGGGGCATGACGGAAACAAGCCCGCTCGCGGCTGTCTCGTATCCTCCGAAAGGCTCGCTCGCCAGTGAAGAGTTCGACTGGCGTGCAAAGACCGGGCGCATCAAACCCTGCGTCGAAATTCGCATCACGGACGGCGACAACGTTCTGCCGTGGGACAACACAGCCGTGGGCGAAATCGAGATTCGCGGGCCGTGGATTACGGCGAGTTATTACGGCGACGACACGCCTGAAAAATTTCACGACGGCTGGCTGCGCACGGGCGATGTCGGCTCGATTGACAAGAAGGGGTTCATTCAGATCACAGACCGCGCGAAGGATGTCATCAAATCGGGCGGCGAATGGATTTCAACCGTCGAGCTTGAAAACGCAATCATGGCTCACCCTGATGTGATCGAAGCCGCAGTCATCGGCGTGCCCGATGAGAAGTGGGACGAGCGCCCGCTCGCCTGCGTGGTTTTAAAACAGGGTTCGGATGCGACAGCAGAACAACTGCGCTCGTTTCTGGCAGAGCGGGTGGCGAAGTGGTGGTTGCCTGAGCGATGGGCTTTCATAACCGAGGTGCCGAAGACGAGCGTCGGGAAATTCGATAAGAAAGTCCTTCGCGCGCGCCGCGAGATGGGCGAGCTTCAGATCATCGAAGCGGGCGCGAAAGCTGCGGGCTGACAAATGCGAGGTGATAGTATGAAAAAATCCTTAGTGATGGCGGCGCTCGTAATCGCGGCGCTCATAATCGCGCTGGTGCCGAGCGTCAACCGCGCGCAGTCTTCATCTCCCGCCCGACCGCTGCGGCCTGTGCACACTTTTTCAATCGTCGCGCGCGACCCTTCGACGGGCGAGCTTGGCGTGGCGGTTCAATCGCACTGGTTTGGCGTAGGCACGGGCGTGCCGTGGGCCGAAGCAGGCGTAGGCGCGGTCGCCACGCAGTCTTTCATCGATCCGAGCTATGGCAAGCTCGGACTCGATTTGATGCGCGCGGGTCGAAGTGCGCCCGACGCGCTCAAAGCGCTGCTTGCAGGAGACGAAGCGCGCGATGTCCGGCAGGTGGCGATGATCGACGCCGAGGGCCGCGTGATGGCGCACACGGGGGCAAAAGATATTCCGGCTGCCGGGCACAAGGTAGGCGAAAATTATTCGGTGCAGGCCAATCTAATGCTCAACGACAGAGTGTGGCCCGCGATGGCGCAGGCGTTTGAAAAGACGAAGGGCGATCTTGCCGAACGGATGATGGCGGCGCTCGAAGCGGGACAGGCGGCAGGCGGCGACATTCGCGGCAAGCAGTCTGCCGCGCTCATCGTTGTGACGGGAAAGCCTACGGGACGCCAGTGGTCAGACCGCGTGTTCGATCTCAGAGTCGATGACAGCGCCGAGCCGTTGAAAGAGTTGCGACGGTTGGTCACTTTGCAGAGAGCCTACAATCACATGAACGCGGGCGATCTGGCGGTCGAGCGAAAAGAGAACGAGAAGGCGCTTGCTGAATACGGCGCGGCGTCGCGCCTTGTGCCCGACAACGCAGAGATGGTTTACTGGCACGCGGTCGCGCTGGTAAACATGGGGCGCGTGGACGAATCGCTTCCGCTCTTTCGCCGCGTTTTCGAGATGGACAAAAACTGGGCGACGCTGACTCCGCGCCTTATGAAGATCGGCTTGATCGTAGACGATCAAAAAATTATTGATCGCATAGTCAAAGTCGCAGGCGAGAAGTAAGATATAATTTCGAGCAGCAGAAATTAAATTTTAAGAGGGAGTGCAATATGTCTGGAAGCTGGGATGAACGTAAGAAAGCTCTTGAAGAAGATTACTTCCGTCGCAAAGAACAGGAAGCGGTTGAGAATATGCGTAAAAAGCGAGAAGCCGAGCGGGCGCGCGCAGAGGCTCCGGGTTGCCCCAAGTGCGAGGGCACGCTTCTGGAAGTTAATCATGATGATGTCCTGATTGATCGCTGCGACAAATGTAACGGCGTCTGGCTCGATGCCGGAGAACTGGAGCGGCTGACAGCGAAAGAAGAAAGCGGCGGGTGGTTGCACAAGCTGCTGGGGAAAAATTCATAGAGCCAAACATAAAGCGAGGCCGCCGACGGCCTCGCTTTATGCGCTATCTGATTACTGCCCGCACGGGCTTCTATCACCTATCTCGCCCTTTATTGTGCCATCCCATTTTACGCTGCTTGAGAGCCTGAGCGCGTTTCTGATTTCCCGTAATCTGCCCGGCGTAATCTTTGAATTCCGGTGTCATAGCTTCCATATTGATCGGTAGCAAATCCGATTTGCATGGCTCCTGCGTAGTGATATTTGAAATCGGAGATTAAGAAAATGCAAAACATCGAAGACATTTATCTGGAAAAAAGATCACTGGCCGTGGCAACCGTTGTTTATTACATAGTGATGCTGGCTGCTTTCATCATCGGGCTTTACGGGCTGCTTTCACTGATCTGGCTTGCCACAAGTTCTCTGAACAGTACCACACCGGTCATAAGCTCGTTGCTTTGAACTTCACCGTCCGCCGGTCTAACCTTCAAACTCAAACAATCTATCATCCGCCTTACGCTTCCAGTCTTCAGAGGGCTGCGCGGATTGCGGACGGCACAGAGGTTGAAAGTCGCCAAAGCGTGATGCTAGACTTCCGGCATGAGTAGCCAACAAAGCGCGAGTCGCCCCGAAGCCAGAAGCATCGCGTGGACTATATCACGCAGGGTCGGCATGGTGCTGGTGCTCGGACTTGCATTCATCATGAGCGCGACGATCACCATCTACACGCTCTTTCGCATAGGCGATACGCGCGTGCCCGACGTGATTGGCAAGACGGAGGCCGAGGCGCTGAAGCTGGTTGAAAGAGCAGGGCTGAAGGTAAAGATCACGCGGCGCAATGACCCCGGCGTTCCGTCCGATACTGTGATAGAGACGCGGCCCGGCCCGAACTCATCTGTCAAGAAAGATTCCAGTCTCACCATAATCGTAAGCAGCGGGCCTTCGCAGACAAAAAGCGAAAACAGATTCAACGAAGGATGGTCTTTAATCTCTGGTTACGAGTCTCTGGTCTCCAGTCATAAAGAACGCCCGGCTGTGAACCAGAGACTCGTAACCAGAGATTAAAAACCGGATATAGAGGCCGGAAAAGCCATGATTGAAATCGCCCCTTCAATACTTTCAGCCGACTTCGCCCGTCTCGGCGAAGATATTAAAGCAGCCGAGCGCGGCGGCGCGGGGTTGATTCATATGGACGTGATGGACGGCCATTTCGTGCCGAACATCACGATCGGCCCGCTCGTCGTCAAAGCAGCGAGGCGCGTGACAGACCTGCCGCTCGACTGTCATCTGATGATTACAGACCCCGACCGCTACATTGAGGAATTTGCGCGCGCAGGAGCGAACATGATCTCCGTTCATGTAGAGGCGGTGGCGCATCTGCACAGAACGCTTTCGGCTATACGCCAGTTGGGGTGTCGGCCCGGTGTCGTGCTCAATCCGGCCACGCCGCTCGTTGCGATTGAAGAGGCGTTGCCGTTCGTCGATTATGTGCTTGTCATGTCGGTAAATCCGGGATTCGGCGGGCAGTCTTTCATAGGGACTTGCCTTGACAAGCTCAGTCGATTGCGGGTTATGATTGATAGTCGAGGCCTCGACATTCAAATAGAGGTAGATGGCGGAGTAGACATAAACAACGTTGCCGAAGTTGTGCGTCACGGCGCTCGCTGGATAGTCGCAGGGTCAGCCGTGTTCGGCAAAGGCGATGCGGAGCAGGCAACGCGCGCGCTGCGCCAGAAAGCGTTAGAGGCAGTCTCGATTTAACCCGTGCTCATTAATCAGCCTATATAAGCCAGAAAAGGAGTTGGCCTCCGCGCGCCAGGCGGAGCGGCAGCTAAAGGTAGTTATATGAAAGCAGTCAGGATTTCACTCATAGCTCTCGCGCTCGCGCTAGGATTTGCGGCCTGCGGCGGTAATTCCAAACCCAGGATCACTCTCGAAGAGGCGAAAGGGCCGGGCCGCGACCTGGAGTTATACCGCGACGGGGTCAACGCCATTCGCAAAGGGAGTTACGATCAGGGCAGGATTTTGTTGAACACCATGATCAACACTTATTCCGACAGCCCTATGATTCGCATAGCCAAGCTCTCAATCGCAGACTCTTATTATCTACAGGGCGGGTCGAAAAGTCTCGCGCAGGCCGAAGTCGAATACCGGGACTGGATTCAGTTCTTCCCCGAAGACGCGCTGGCCGATGACACGATGATGAAGATCGCTGAGATTCATCTCAAACAGGTACAGGCCGCCGACCGCGACCCGACTCACGCGAAGCTGGCCGACAGACAGTTAAAAGAGATGACGCGCCGGTATCCGAACACCGATAAGAAAGAAGATGCCGAACGCCTGATGGCCGAGGTGCAGGAGATCCTCGCCATGCACGAACTGAAGGTCGCGCGGTTCTATTATGAGTTACGCGAATCGGCTCAGGCCGCTCAGTTGCGCACGGAGGAGATACTGAACAAATATCCGAACTTCTCTCGGTTCGATGAAGCGCTCTGGCTGCACTCAAGGGCCTTAAGCGATCAGGAAGACACAGAGACGGCAAGCCGCGACCTTGCGCGCATTGTGACGAGCTATCCGCATTCGGAGTTCGTCGAGAGGGCAAAAGAGACTTTGAAGAAATGGGGAAAGCCAGTGCCTGAGATCGATCCGTCGAAGGCCGCAGGTCCGGCTCCCGAAGAAAAAGGCATGGTGTCGCGCGCAGGCAATTTCCTGTTCGGGCCGCATATAAATACGTCAGCGAAGGGCGTAATCATTGACCGCGATCTGAAGACCGACGAGATAGTCGCGCGCGCTCAGGAATTGAGCGGGCAGAAAGTGACGGGGCCTGTGACTCCCTCTGCCGCTACTACGAGCAATTCGCCCGACGCGCGGCCTCGACGCGCCAATCAGGCGGGCCAGGACGTCGAAGTGAAACCCGGCACGCCCGCCGACCCGAAGGCTCAGCCTTCATCCGGCAAAGACAAAAAGAGCAAAGACAAAGAGAAGAAGAATAACGACGGCTCGAAGCTGTTACGTAACCCCTAAACTTCGAGGGGTCGCAGGGTCGGGGCCAGGGGCCGGTTGAGTTCCTGTCCCTGCCCCCGACCCTGCGATCCTGCGACCCCCATCATGAAAGTTCTCGTCATCGGCGGGACCGGTTACATTGGCAGCCACACTGTTGAAGAACTTGTGCGGCGCGGCCACGATGTTTCGATCTTTGCGCGAGGCAACAAACCCGCACGGATTCCCGAAGATGTCTCGCTGATTAAAGGCGACCGCCACAACAGAGAAGACCTCGCGCGCGCCCGCTCACTCCGGTTCGATGCCATCATCGACATCAACGCTTATACACGCGAAGAGACGCAGACAGTAATCAACCTGTTTGACGGACTGCTGTCGCGATTCGTACACCTGAGCACAGTCTCCGCATGCCAGCATACGTCACCGCTCCCTTTTGATGAAAACGACCCGCTCGTGACAGATCCGACCGACAGCTACGGCTATAACAAAGCCGAATGCGAGCGCGCGCTCCGCTGGGCGCATACGAAAAGCGGCTTCCCGTTTGTGAGCATAAGACCCGTAGTCGTCTTTGGCCCGCGCGATGACAAGTCGCGCGAAAACTATTACCTCAAACGCATAATCGCGGGCGACCCCATCATCGTTCCGGACGGCGGCGCAGTGCCTGTGTTTGCAATATTCGTCAAAGACCTTTCGGCTGTGCTTGCAAACGCGCTCACAGCCGAAAAGGCGGCGGGCAATGCTTATCATCTGATTCAATCTGAAGTAGTGAGCATCGATAATCACATCGCAAACATCGCGCGGATTGCCGGAGCAGAAGCCGATGTGTCGCATATTCCTCGCCGGTTGCTGGAACGTGTCGGCTTCAATCTACAGCTCTTCCCGTATATTTCAGGAGATCGGTTAGTCCTGCTCGACACGGGCGCAGCACGGAGGGATTTGAATTTCGTGCCCGCGCCATATGAGCGCGCGCTTCGCGAAACGATTAACTACTTCCTCGAACGCGGCCCTGAAATCAGCAAATCGATTGAAGACCACTATCCGCCCGTGATGCCCCGCTCGCGCGAGCGCGCGCTCGTCGAACGCTACCGCGTAAGCGTGCAGGAACTCGAAGACAGGCTTACGGACGAATGGCTGAACGAAGCAATAGAGGGGTTGTAGAATTGAATCATTAATAGTTCCGATTCAACGGCTACGCGATTCAATAAAGCAATGACTCAATCGCCAATCAAACTGATGATCGTGGCCGGAGAAGCAAGCGGCGACAAACACGGCGCAGCGCTTGCCAGCGCGATCCGCCAGCTTTATCCCGGCGTTGAGTTCGAGATGTTTGGCGCGGGCGGCGACGAGATGCGGGCGGCGGGAGTCGAAACGCTGGTTGATGCGCGCGAGGTTGCAATAATCGGGATACCTGAGATTGCTCGCGCGCTTGGAAAGCTCTATCGCGCGTACAAAAGGCTGCTCAACTCGGCGCGCGCGCGTCGCCCTGCGGCAATCGTGCTTATTGATTGGCCTGATTTCAACATGAGGCTTGCGCGCAGTCTGCACCGCGAGGGCTTCAAGATCGTTTACTACATCAGCCCGCAGGTGTGGGCCTGGCGCGGGTACCGCGTGCGCGCGCTCAGTCGGGATGTTGACAGGATGCTGGTCATCCTTCCCTTCGAGGAAGAGTTTTACCGCAACGCCGGGATTGAAGTCGAGTACGTGGGCCACCCGCTTGCCGAATCTGTTCGCGCAACAGCCACTCGCGAAGAGTTCGTCGAAAAACACGGTCTCGCGCCCGCGCGCCCGATCATCGCGCTTCTGCCCGGCAGCCGTCAAAAGGAGATCCATTATCATCTGCCCGCGATGCTTGACGCCGCAAAAAGATTGCAGTTTGAAAAGATCGCGGATAGATACAAAACGGCGAAATCTCGAATCTCGAATCTCAAATCTCAAATCTCAAGTACGCAGTCTGAAAACCGCAATCCGCAATTCGTGCTTCCGCTCGCAAGCACCATCAGTCGCGCGCAGGTTCAAGCAATAATCGACCGGGCAGATGTCGAAATCCATATTGCAGAGCGCGATACTTATAACGCTCTCATTCACGCAGAGTTTGCAATCGTGGCGAGCGGAACGGCCACGGTCGAGGCTGCGCTCGCAGACACGCCGATGGTTATCATCTATCGCGGATCGGAGTTGAACTGGCGCTTGATTCGCCCTCTCATCAAGCTGGACACTTTTGGTATGGTCAATCTCATCGCGGGGCGAACAGTAGTGCCGGAGTTGATGCAGCGCGATGCGACAGGCGAGCGTATAGCGCGTGAAGTCCACGCCCTGCTTTCAGATCAGGCCCGACTGGATGAAATGCGCAGGGGGCTCGCAGAAGTGCGAGAGCGATTAAGAGCCGGTGGAGGCTCAGGCGCTCAAACGGCAGCGCGCGCTGTTATGCGAGTCGTTCTTGAAAATTAGATAAGTTAACGTGAATTCGACATAATGATCGAAGTAAAAGCCCTGAAAGGGCGAAATTCAATAGCACAGGGCAACGCCCTGTGTCTTGCATCAGGAGAAACTACAAGCCCTGAAAGGGCGAAATAAACCAAGTGATTTATTTCGCCCTTACAGGGCTTGTGTGGTAGTGGCGTTGCATACCGTGGGTTTCACCCACGGCTATTGAATTTCGCCCTTTCAGGGCTTTTACTTCGATCATTATGTCGAATTCACGTTAAGTTATCGGTTTAGACTCATTGCGACGGATAGTTCCTGGCGTTTGCGATCCAGTTCAACAATATCGAGCACGATTGACTGAATCTCGCGCTCGGCCTTTATTATGTCTGCGGAGGGTATGCCCGGCGAGTGAGAGCCGTGCGCGTTTTGAACAATATCTTCAAGCTCTCTGAGGCGTTGGCGCAACCGCGATTGTTTCTGTTCCAGTTCCTGAAGCTTTGACTCAATCTCTTCTATCGCCATCCTGCCTCAAATAAAGAAGCAGGCTGGCAGCAATCAGCCGCCAGCCTGTCGGGTTATCTGTTATTAACGGCCAGAGGTCGCGCCTTTGGCATCGCGCCATCGCTTGACCTGATCGTGCGCCTGCTTAACGCTGCCGAATTGTCTTTCGACCAGAGCGCGAAGGTCGTGGGGCAGGTTCTCGTCCTTGAGCGCATCCTTGTAAGCATCGACCGCCGAGTCCTCGCCTCGCTCGCATTCGCTCAGTATTGATTCATCGCTTTTGCCTGTGAAGGTTCCCTTGATATCTATCCAGGCGCGATGAAGCGCGGCGGCTGTCGAGCCGGAATTTTCAGGGTCGCCGCCAAGACGACGGACTTCCTGTTGAAGTTCGCCGACGAAGCTGGCGCGGTCCAGACTTGCTTGATTGAAGAAAGATTTTAGTTCGGTATTTTTGACGTTTTCTGCGGCTTCTTTGAATCCGTTCTGTCCGTCGCGGCATGTTTCTATGAGGTTGTTCAGGCAGCTGATTGCTTTATCATTATCCATTCTGTGCGTTCCTCCCAATGTTCGTTTCGAGTTCGGAGGAGTCACACTCTGCGTCCAGCAACTACGTAATCAAGTATGAGGGTGTAGCTTGACGCTGTCAACTTGTGCGTCAAAACGGCGCTCAACACTGTCCTGGACGTGAGACCGCAAGACAATGCAGCACACCTCACCCTGCGACTATCTGACGGGCGCGGCGAACCATCTCAACCATCACGGCTCGAACCTGTTCGGTAGTGGTGACGGGCGATGGAAAATCCATGCGTAGATGTTTATGCGCGCCGCCCGCAATCGCGATCATATCAAACCCACGGCTATCGACGGAGATCATGCGCGATGATTCGGCTTGAGTTTCCGCGAACGCGGCGGCGTACATGTTAAGCGCATCGGCGTGATCTTCGTTCATGTGATTGCAGACCATTTCGGCGCTCGGCGCAAGCGGGTCAAGGGTTGAATCAGCATCCTCTGAAATGATCTCCTGACGATCAAGCCAGTAAATTTCTCCGAAGCCGCCGATAAATCGCACCTTTGAAACTTTGATCTGAAACAGAGTGAAGTCGTGCGCGTCGAAGTAGCTGGCGGAATTCGGGAACAGATGAAGGTAGCGACGGTTCGCATCCTCAAGGTAAGGCTCAGGCACAGGCATCGCGTAACCGAGCAATGTGATTCGCGCTCCGGACTGCGGGTCAGCTATAGCGTTTGAGTCCTGAGCTATCAGGCTCACGCGGGCATCAGCGCGAAGATTGCGCGTATGCTCGGCGATCTCGCTGATTAAAATTACCGGCTCGCCTGCGCCCGTCAATGCATACGGCGAAATCGAGCCGAAAGGCCAGCCTTCGATTTTTTTCGAGATGGTACACAGAACTGCGTTACGTTCCTTTTGAAGGAGCGCGCGGACTTCTTCGCTTTGTTTGCTCATATCAGGATTATCTGTCTGTCGCATCCAGCGCGTCCAGCGCGTCTGGTTAATCTAAGGGTTTCACTGTCTTCTCTGCGGGCGGAAGGGGCGCGGATAAACGGCAACGCTCGTGTTGCCGTCTTTGTCCACCGCCTGAACGCCGAACAGGTAATTGTCTTTCGAGACGCCTTTCACAGTATACCGCGTCACGTTTCCGACAAACTCTTTATGCTGCCAGAAAGAAGCGGTCGTCTCGCGCCAGACTATATTGTAGCCACTGATGTCCGGCTCGCGGTTGGCTTCCCACTTGAGCGTGGTGTCGTTTTCGAGCCTGACCGTCTCTACTTCGACATTCACGGGAGCAGCGGGGCCGAGCGCGAGGCTGGCAAGCGCAGAGGCGTTCACGCGCGCGACCTGAGCTATGTAGTTGAAATCATCGAACTCTATCAGGTCGCCGTATTGAACGCCGTTCTCTTTGCGAACCATCTGGTGTTGATGTTTGAAGTCTTCGTTAGGCTCGGTCATTCGCACGGCGGGAAAGCCCCGTTCGAGGAAGGGCGAGTGATCGCCGCCGCGCAGGTAGCGGTCTTTGCGATAGATAACCGTGACGGTGAAGCCGGGCAGGTAGCTTTCAGCCGTCTCTTTGATATAGCGTGCAAGCTGGCGGGGCGGAGTATCGTTTTCGCCGCCCGTTTGCAGCAGCGTGCGAAGCTGGTCTGACACTTCTTTGGCGGGCGGCACGCCTTCGGCAAACAATCGCACGTGCGAATCGTCAACGTGCCCGTCTTCTGCGCGCGAGCTTCCGATGATGTCGTTGGTAATCATCCCGGCGATGTTGAGATTTTTCTGCTTCGCCATCTCGGCCCAGTGCGTAGCGCCCAGCAGCCCCTGCTCTTCTGCCGCAACGGTCATAAATACAAGCGTCGCGTCGAATTCGTATCTGGACATCACGCGCGCCATCTCCATCACCGCAGCCGTGCCCGAAGCATCATCGTTAGCGCCCGGCGCAAAGCTGGTCGCGTCCAGCATATCGGCATTGCACACGCACGAATCGTAGTGCCCGCTCACGACGTAGATGCGGTCTTTCGATTCCATCTGGCGGCCCGGCAGCGTGGCAACAACGTTTACTATCTGCGTGGGTTTTGGAACGCGAGCGACGGGCTGCTGAGTGAACTCATCGAATTCGACCTGAAGCCTGCCGCCTGACTGGCGACTGTATCGCTCGAATTCCGATTTGATCCAGCGGCGGGCAGCGCCTATGCCGCGCGTGTCGCTCTCGGTTTCAGAAAGCGAGTGGCGCGTGTGAAAGCTGACAAGTTTTTTGATCGTCGCTTCGATGTTCGAGGCCGATATTTCGCGCACGATCTTTTGAATCTGAGGGTTGAGCTTCTCTCTCTTTGCCGGAGCGTTCTGCTGCGCGTTCGGTTGAGAAATCGGATAAAGCATGGACAGT
Organism: Blastocatellia bacterium; assembly: GCA_963804815.1. Classification (GTDB taxonomy): domain Bacteria; phylum Acidobacteriota; class Blastocatellia; order UBA7656; family UBA7656; genus DATEKX01. The sequence goes on from CAWDRU010000002.1 coordinate 3,677,166, forward strand.
GCGAACAGGAGTAAAAATGTTTTTTTCATGCGCGGATTCTCGATTTATTTATGAGAGTAAAGACACTGAGCGTATCCCTGTATTACATCGCCCGCGCGCGTACTGGTCGGCGTAGGCGACCATCCACTGGCAACGCGGCGTTCGAGCAACTCACCTGCCGTTGGCGCGTGATCCATCAGAGCGACCGCTCTGACCGTGCCAATTCAATTAGTATCGAAAACTAGAAAGAGTTCTTCTGACGCTCGAATCACAATATCGTGCGTGAATTCGTCCTGCGTCACAACCTCGTGCAACTGAGCAGGCGGCTTTCCTGCAAAAGCCCACAGCATGACCTGTTCTAGCGTGCGAAAAGATTCGACTTCACTGAGCAGGGTTGTAGTTATCACAAAGAGATTATATCAGCAGATAATGATTCGGCTCGAAGCTCTGTTATGTGTCTCTCCCAGGAGTAATCTCGCGCCCAGCGTATGAGCTTCTGCTGGCCGTTTAACACGGGTTCGAGTCGTAGACATCCAAACCCTTTGCCAAAAAAAGAACGAGGAACTACATAAATCGAATCTGATGGGGGATAATAGACCGTGAAAAAATCTACTTCATCTTCAGTATAAGTCCTGGCTTTATAGGGTGCCGCCTCTCTTACTCTGCGATTGCCTCGAAAGATGATGCAGCCCTTTCTGTACCATCCTGTTTTGACCTGAATTTTATAGGTTCGTTTTCCTGTGTCTACCATCAAATCGTATGGAGCGCCTGAGCCAAAAGGAACGGAAACTATGAATCCGGCCTTGAGGTAAGCTTGCAATAGAATTGCCTCGCTGATGTTGCCCCTGTCATATGTTGTTTCCTTCATGGACTTTTCTCCTTAAAAGATCAAAGGGAGAAGGCATGAGGGAATGCTTCCTTTTGGGTAATGGCACTTGGCTATAAATGGTGCCCCCGGCAGGACTTGAACCTGCGGCCCCTTGCTTAGGAGGCAAGTGCTCTATCCACTGAGCTACGGGAGCATATCAATTCTTAAAGTATCAGATAACGTTTTATGCTGTCCACAAGTGACTGCGGCATCACTCATCATACTTCAGCAGCGAAGCGACCTTGTAGCCGTCGAAGCGGTCGCGGCCTTTGAGAAACGACAGCTCGACGACAAACGCAAGGCCCGCGACCGTGCCGCCCAGTCTTTCGACCAGATCGACCACGGCTCGCGCGGTTCCGCCCGTCGCAAGCAGATCATCGGCTATTATCACGCGATTGCCCTCTCCGATAGCGTCCTTGTGAATCTCAAGCGTGTCCGTACCATATTCGAGAGCGTAAGAGATGGATTCGGTCGCAGCAGGAAGCTTCTTCGGTTTACGCACGGGCACGAATCCCGCTTTGAGACGATAGGCGAGCGCGGGCGCGAAGATGAAGCCGCGCGCTTCGACGCCTATCACAGTGTCAACATTCGGATCGTCTATGCACTCGACCAGACGGTCAATCGTCGTGCGCAGCCCATAAGAATCTTTGAGCAATGTCGTAATGTCATAGAACTGAATCCCTGCTTTTGGAAAGTCGGGAACGGTTCGGATCATCTTCTTCAAGTAGTCCACTGCAAATTCTCCTCACATTCAGTAATCAACGTCAAAACCTGTGTATCGCCCGCCGGGGCGTATTTCTATCTCATCAACAGAAGTGACTTGCGCGCCCGCCGGGCCTCGCCGGAGCGCTGCGCGAAAATCGGCTACCTGATCGGGCAATCCTTCGGCTATGGCTTCGACCGTGCCGTCCGGGAGATTGCGCACTATGCCGTTAACGCCCAGTCGCCTGGCGGCGCGAACGACAAAGAAGCGAAAGCCCACGCCCTGCACTCTGCCTTTGACTATGAATCGCCGGGCCATCATTGCAATCAATCTCAAGTTCGTGACGAAGCCGCAATTTAACACGAGAGGCGACGGGTTGGAAAGCTTTCACGAAATGTGATTACGGCTTCCTTACTGCTTACATTTATTACAAGCCGCAGTCAGTGCCGATTCACGATAGCTCCAGAAGCATTTCATATTGATTGACAATCTTTTTCATCCCAACAGCTTCACAGAATCTCAACGTTCCTTCTGCTGACTGGTCGATGTTTATCATCCGTCCAATCGGCTCGCCCTTGATCTGCATTTCCAGACTTTGCAGAAGTCGAGTTCCAATCCCACGTCTTCTATATCCCTTATTAATTGCTAACTGAGGTATATCCCCGTTGGATGGATATATTATGCCGTACCCTACACAGCAGCCCTCGAAGTACGCGCATACCAGCACCTTAATATCCAGACTTCTATTAATTGAGTTGATAGAATTCTGCCAGGACGGTTCCCAATCCCAAAAACTTTGAAACAGTTCCCAGTCCGGATTGGATTCTATTTCCAACCGAATCCCGGTTGATTCTTCCATAGAGCCTCTCTCGACACTGCCACTCAACATAAAGCTTTCCAGCTTCCGAACCTCTCGGAATCCGACGTTCTTGTAGACTCTTATCGCTGATACATTGGTATCGATAACCTCAAGGATGTACTGTTGTGCCGATACTTGTCTTAATTTCGGAAGGCTGAATTCAAACATCCGGGAAGCGAGCTTTTGCCCCCGGTATTCAGGAATTACTCCGGTACCCGTATCGTAGATCGTTAAACGGCCCTTCCATAGATCGAGCGCATTCAAATTGAAACCTACTAGCTGGTGGCCGCTGAAAGCTCCAACTGAGAGATCATATCTGACACCTCTTCGTGTCAGCATTTCAGAGAACTGTTGTTCCGAGGGTTGCATTTTAACCACATAGTCGGAGAATGCGTTGACAAAGGTAGAATATAACTGCGGGAAGCTCTCCTTTTGTAAGAACCTGTATTCCATAAGAAAGTGCTCGCAATCTATGTTACGCCTGACGCCCGACATCAACTGAGCCGCGCCGATTTCCCTAATATAGCATGCAGGCTTTGAACGATTCCAAGCTACCATACAGGGGCTGCGCTTATTCAATAAACCGCTGTACAGCAACGGCAAAAACGCCGAGGTTATAAACTTTGAAGATAGGATGAAGGCGAATAACCCGGTCACAAAGAAAAGCGCGCAATCTTCGGCGCTACGTTTCACCTGTTATTCAGGACAAGTGAATATTGCGGCTGATGTTGGGCCTCAGGGCCGGTCTCGAATAATGGTCAGATCAGTCGCCGACTTCGTGCCGGTCGCCCCGTCTTGCGGCGTCGACACGCTGACCGCGTTGACCGCCGCTTCGGCCCTGATGGGCATGACTGCGAGCACCAGGCTGGTCGCTTGCCCGGCATCTAAAGGCTGCGTGCGGGTGCAAGTAATCGTCTGGTTGACCTGTGCGCAGAACCAATCCTTCGATTGCGACGAATAGTAATGAATTCCTGGCGGCAGGATGTCGGTCACGGTAATATCGCCGATGGTGCCGCCCTGTCCATGATTGGCGACGGTGATCGTGTAATTGCTTTCCACCCCGACTGTGAAACTGCCCGTGTGACTCAGAGTGACGGTCAGGTCTGGCATCGCTGCGGCGCTGGCGATCACGGCGCTGGCGAACGTGCCGCTGACGTTTTCTCGCCCGGCAGAAGCGAACGCCCGCATCCTACGGTTGACGCCTCGCTGAATCAGCACGTCATTCAGGCTGATGCAACCCTTGACCGGCTTTGGGCAGTGGCGGTAGTCGCCCGACTGGTGGATGTCAACGCCATCGCCTGTGACATCTACCTTCCACTGCGCGGTATCAACATAAACGCTGGCGGTGACCGGCGAGCCGGGGTTGGTATAAACCGCATTCGGCGCTATCGAACCGATAGGGATATTAAGGTAACGTCCCTGCGGTTGAAAAGGATCGTCGAACGTCTTGGCCTGCAAATCAAAGACGACTCGGTTGCCCTCAATGGATAGCATGATGCTGGAGTCGCAGCAGGGAACCTTATTCGCCTGCACCCAGCCGACCCCTACGCCAAACGACGCCATCGGCGACCGCTTGCTGATTACCCAAGTCATGGTCTTGCCTACTGGCTCAAACGCGTCTTTGCTCTGTAAGTACTTGATCGTTGCGGTGCCGGATATTGTCGCCGCGCCGTTGGCTTCAACAACGCTGCCACTGCCCGCGAAGGTCCGCAAGTCGAAGCCGCCGCCCGCCGCGCTGTTGGTGCCGATGTCGCCGTCATCAAATTCGTCGCGCAGCAAAACCGCCACACCATTAGCCGGGTCGTGGTCGCTCGTCGGCGCAGCCGCAGGGCGCTCGGCGGTCGTGCCGGTCGGCTTGGCGCGCAAGGCCATGTAGATCGGCGTGCCGAACGCCAGTAGCAACCCGCCGAGCGCCAGGGTGGTGCCGAGTTTGTGGCGCTTGATCACACCCGTGATCTGCACAGAGCGCGAGCGCCAGGTGTTGACGGATAAATTGGGCTGAGTGCTCGCGCCGAGCGCCGGGTCACTGCCCCATGCGGCGATGGCTTCGCTTCTGCTCTTCGGCGACAGCCGGTGTCCCAGTCTCGCATCCGATTCCAGTTCGCGCTTGAGGTGCTTGAGATCGAGGTGCAGGTCTTTGATCGATTGATAACGCTCTTCGCGGTCTTTTTGTAGTGTCTTGCTGACGATCCGCTGCATCTCCGGCGGCACGTCCGGCCAATAGCTGGCGAGCAGCAACGGTTTTTTCTCCAGGATGCCGACGATGACATCGCTGGCGGTTTCGCCATCGAACGGCGGTCGCCCACTGAGCATTTCGTAGAGCACCGAGCCGAGGCTGAAGACATCGCTGCGCGCATCAACCGCGAGGCCCCGCGCCTGCTCCGGCGACATGTAATTGACCGTGCCCATCACCATGCCTGGGTGCGTGTCAATGACCGAGAAGGCCGACAGGCCGGGCGGGGCGTCATCGCGCTCGCCCAGCTTGGCCAGCCCGAAATCAAGCACTTTCACGTAGCCGTCGGGGCGCAGCATGATGTTTTCCGGCTTGATGTCGCGGTGGACGATGCCTGCCTGATGCGCGGCGGCGAGCGCGCCAGCGACCTGGATAGCGACATCGAGCGCCTGCCCGAAGTTCAGTTGGCCGCGCTTCAACCCCTGTCGCAGGGTTTCGCCCTCGATGTACTCGCTGACGATGAAGTGCAGGTCGCCGTCCTGGCCAAAGTCGTGAACCGTAAGGATGTTCGGGTGCGAGAGCGCCGAGGCGGCGCACGCCTCCTGCTCGAAGCGTTTCAGCCGCTGCCGGTCATGCGTAAAGCTGGCGCGCAGCAGTTTCAAAGCGACGCGGCGGTGCAATCTGGTGTCCTGCGCGAGGTAGACTTCACCCATCCCGCCGCGCCCAATCAGGGCAACGAGGCGATAGTGGCCGACCGTCTTGCCGACCTCGAATTGCGTGGTGGATTCGCCGACGGACAGCCCCGGCTCATCGAGAAAGCCGCTGACCTGTTCCTGCGCCGCGAGAAATGATTGGACTTCCTTGAGCAGATCGAGGTCAGACGCACAGGCTTCGGCAAGAAACGCCGCCCGCTGATCTGGGGCGTGCTCCAGCGCTGCATGGAAAAGCTCCGCGACCTGTTTGAGTCTGTCTGCCCGTTCCATAGGAATGGTTAGTGAGGACTAATTGCTCAATTCGCGCTTCAGCCAGACGCGCGCGAACTTCCAATCGCGCTCGACCGTGGCATGCGAGATGCTCATCACCTCGGCGGTCTCTTCAATCGTCAGGCCGCCGAAGTAGCGCAGCTCGACCACCTGACCGTACTGCGGGTTCAACCCGGCCAGCTTCTTCAGGGCTTCGTCCAGAGCCAGACAGTCAACCTCTGCTTCACGGTTGGGCTGTTCCACATCTGCGAGCGAAAGGCGCAACTGCGAGCCGCCGCGCTTGCTCGCCTTTTGCAGGCGGGCATGATCGACCAGCAGATTGCGCATAGTTTTGGCCGCCACGCCGAAAAAATGGGCGCGGCCCTGCCAGTTGGTGCCCTGCTGCCCGACCAGGCGCAAATAGACTTCATTGATCAGCGCCGTCGGTTGCAAAGTGTGATTCGGTCGGCGGCGAAAGAAGTTCCTGGCCAGCCGGTGCAACTCGCCGTAGACCAGCGGCACCAACTCATTGAGTGCCGCCCGGTCGCCGCTATTCCACCGTTCCAGCAGTTGTGTGACCCCGTGTACCGATTTCATCGCAAACCTTGGCCACTGACAGTTTGATATAGAGTTGCTGATTGCCTGAGAGCCGCTACAAAGCATCCGCATTTTAGCACCAATTCACAAGCCAGCGAATTTTTTTTACCGTGTGAGGGGATCTCCGCCGATTTTCCGTGATTATAAGTAGGAGGGAAAATTGGCAGGGTCAGCCGGGGATCAAGGCGGAGCACTCCAACACCAGGATCGCCCTCGTCATAGCGCATGACGGCGCGGCCATATGTGAAGCGGCGTGTGTAGCTACCTGCTAAAAGAGAACTGGCTTGACCTGCTGCACATTCTCAAAGCCGAGGATAGGTTACACGAGCTTAGCCAGAAAAGTCGGACTTAATAGTTTTTGAGAAAGAACGGCCTTTCAAGCAAAGCCACATCCAGGTGATAGGACGATGCTTACTGTGGTGTATGTTTGCACCGCGAAACTTTTTCTTCAACCAATCAAAGGAGACTTACAATGGCACAAACTCTTCGGATAACCAACGCGTCGTCAGGCTGCGTTGTTCACGGTGACAATGATGGCACGGGCAACTTAAGGATGATGGGACAGCCCTACCTCCCCGTATGTCAGGAGTTCGTTATACAGGCTGCTGATGGGGGGTATCGAATAGCTGATAAAAAAACAGGTTACTTTTTTCACGGTGACGATGATGGCACGGGCAACTTGCACCTGTACAACACAATATATCCCAATCCTCAGATATTTGTACTTGAATCCGTCGGTGACAAATTCAGATTGAAGAACAAATACAGCGGCTACTATGTCCACGCTGACGATGATGGCACGGGCAATCTGCGTATGGACAATGTACAAAATGACACTTGCCAGCTATTTGCATTTTATGTAAAGACCGCAGATCCTGCACAGGGCGTTTGATTCTCGTCTGCCAATCTGTCGTCGCTCTGAAAAGGCCGGATCGGGCTGGCAGAAAAAGAAGGTGGTGGAGAGATACGGCAAAGCCGTTCTCTCCATCATAGGTTTGGTTCCGCTGCTGAACAAGCCGTCAGCCTGCTCGATAACTAGGAACATTGAAATGACGGATCTGTTTCTGATGCAGACTCAGTGTAAATCATCTAATCGTCCTTAGCAAAAACCTCTAGCAACTAAGTTCGACAACCATTGGGAGACGGTAGATGCATCGCCGTTTTGACGGTCGGCGCGGCTTCCCTTTAGCCGGTATGATTTGGTTTCGCCTCTAACCCGGTCCAAATTGGTCACAAAGAAAAAACGGAAGCCGATTTGGCTTCCGCTAATTCCTTGCATTTGAAAGTCGGGGCGATAGGATTTGAACCTACGACCTCTCGGTCCCGAACCGAGCGCTCTACCGGGCTGAGCCACGCCCCGTCACGAAGAAGTGATATGATAACTGCCTTTTCTCGGAATTGTCAAAGACAACTAACTCGTCAGGCTCTCTTCTGCCGCGATCAGCGATGAGACTTCGAGCGTTTGTGGAAGCACTCCTCGCCACGCCGATTCAACTTCCGCTACGCTTCGATTCACGATTGTCTCCCCGTTCACATCAATCATCAGCCGGTCGCCTCCCGTGCGCCCTATCACGGATGCCGATACGTTATGGGCCTGCGCAAGCTCAAGGATTTTGTCTACATACTCCATCGCAGCCGACAGCACTATTCGCGATGGAGTCTCTGAAAACAACAGCGCAGCCTGCGACAATTCGCCTTCGATCTTCACCTCGCAGCCGATTGCGTCTTTGCGATAACTCGAAAAAGCGCTCTCGGCAATCGCCACGCTCAAGCCGCCGTCCGAGCAATCGTGCGCTGATTCAACCAGCCCCGCCTGAATGATCTTAAGGCAGGCGTCCTGCACCCGGCGTTCAAGCTCCAGATCAAGGCGCGGCACGCGGCCCTCAACTTTTCCGCGCGTCACCAGCGCGTATTCGCTCGCGCCCAGATCGTCTTCGGTCGCGCCGAGCAGTATGATCGCCCGGTCTTCATGCTTGAACCACTGAGTAGTCACGTGGCGCGAATCCGCTATCAATCCAACCATGCCGATGACAGGCGTCGGGTAGATGCCGCGCCCGTCGGTCTCGTTATAGAAGCTGACGTTGCCGCCCGTCACGGGAGTTTGAAAGACGTTGCAGGCTTCGCTCATGCCGTCAATCACTTCGCTGAACTGCCACATCACTTCACTCCGCTCGGGCGAAGCGAAGTTCAAACAATTGGTCAATGCAAGCGGGCGCGCTCCGGTCACGGTCAGGTTGCGACACGCTTCGGCAATCACCAGTCGCGTGCCCGCGCGCGGGTCCATTCGGCAGTAACGCGCGTTTGAATCCAGCGTCATCGCAAGCGAGCGCCGCTTCTCTTTTATCCTTATCACCGCCGCGTCTGAACCCGGAAATACTACTGTGTTTGTGCGAACCATGTGATCGTACTGGCGATAGACCCATTCTTTCGATGCTACTGTAGGCTGTGTGATGATTCTCAGGAAAGTCTGGTCGAGTTCTTCAATCGAAGATTCGCGTTGCGCGACCTCCACATTCAAAGATGGATTATCGGGCTTCTCGATTGGCCTGTGATATACGGGGGCCTCGTCCGTCAGCGCCGTGTTGGGAATGTCCGCAACAACTTCGCCGCCCTTCTTCACGCGCAACCGGCTATCCTGCGTGACGCGGCCTATGACTACTGCGTCAAGCTCCCACTTCTTGAATATGTCAACCACTTCGCGCTCGCGCCCGGCAGCGGCCACGATCAGCATTCGCTCCTGCGATTCCGAAAGCATCATCTCGTAAGCCGTCATCCCTGTTTCGCGTTGCGGAACCAGATCGATGTCGATCTCGATGCCGTTGCCTGCGCGCGCGCCCATCTCCGAAGACGAGCTTGTCAATCCCGCCGCGCCCATGTCCTGAATGCCCACAATGGCTCCGGCGCGCATGGCTTCGAGGCAGGCTTCGAGCAGGAGCTTTTCAAGAAACGGGTCGCCCACCTGAACCGTTGGCCGTTTCGATTGAGCCTCTTCGCCGAACTCTTCGCTCGCCATAGTCGCGCCGTGTATACCGTCGCGCCCGGTCTTTGCGCCGACGTAGATCACAGGATTTCCCACGCCCGCAGCCTTGCCGTAAAAGATCTGATCTTCGCGCATAATGCCGAGCGTGAATGCGTTGACCAGCGGATTGCGCGAATAGCAGTCTGCAAAGCGCACTTCGCCGCCAATCGTAGGCACGCCGAACGCGTTGCCATAGTCGCCGATTCCCTTCACTACTCCGGCCATAATCGAACGATTGCGCGCGACTGTCGTTTTCTCTTCTTCCGTCGCATCCGCTGCGGCTGAAAGCGGGCCGAAATGAATCGAATTCATCGCAGCCAGCGGGCGCGCGCCCATCGTGAAGACATCGCGAAGTATTCCGCCAACGCCTGTCGCAGCGCCCTGATACGGCTCGATGAAGGAAGGGTGGTTGTGCGATTCTATCTTGAAGGCAGCCGCAAGCCCACCGCCTATGTCGATTACGCCTGCGTTTTCGCCCGGTCCCTGTAGCACGCAATCGCCTGTGGTCGGCAATCGCCGAAGGTGAACGCGCGACGATTTGTACGAACAGTGCTCGGACCACATCACAGAGAAGATGCCAAGCTCTGTAAACGTAGGTTCGCGGCCCAGCAACTCGATGATGCGATCATATTCTTCTCTGGTAAGCCCATGGCTCCGAATGAGTTCAGCGGTTATAACAGGTTCGTTCATATGGGTGTGCTCGACTCGATAAACGAGGATGGAAAAGACTGACGGATATGCTACCCGACCAGTCAGGCTTTATCAAGTTGCGCGACAATCAGGAGACTACTTGCGCGAAGCGGGGGCCGTAACATAATCTTAAGAAGTCTTATGCAAACCAGCAAATGCTCTAACTGCGGTGCTGATATTGACTACGCGACCAAATTCTGTCGCCAGTGCGGTCGTCCTGTAGACCCATCGGAATGGACCACAAGAAAACTGGAAGAGCCTTCCCGGTTTGAATCCCCGACCAGACCCGCGAATTCGTGGTCTACCGCTCCGACATACCTGCCGCCTGACGCCATGCCTCCGCAGGTTGCCGCGACCGGCAGCATAGAATCAACTGGACAGAAAAAGACCGTAGTAGCGCTGGCCGCAGTCATCGCGGTACTGGTAATTGTGTTGTCGGCTCTTGCCATCTTCCTGTTCGTCAGACAGGCGGACCAGATTCCGCGCGCGATGACTCCCCCGACTGTGCCTTCAACACCAAGAGCGCCGGAAGCACCGATTCCGCCATCGGCTTCCAGCATAAGCGGAGAGCTGATCTATCCTGGCGCTAAGGTAACTATGGACATGTCGGGCGGATCGAAAGGCAGAGTGATTAAGTTGAGCACGCCTGACGGAGTAGATACAGTAACGGACTGGTACATCAATAAGATCGGCTCGGCAAAACAGGTCAGAATTCCCGGCGGCAGTACCGTGTTAAGCGGCAACGGTATCGCGGTGGTCATAACGGTCGAAGGATCTGAAACCAGTATTATATTAACGCAAAAATAAACTGCGTTCCGGTGCGATGCTTCCGGTAAAGAATAACTTTTCAACCCATGCTTTAATAAATCAACGTGCGCTCTGACTATGAAGCTTTCGCAAGCTCTGCGAGCGTGTCCGCGAGCGAGTAGAAGATGATCCTTCCGTCGTTGCTGCCCAGCAGTTGTTCGCTTGCCCGCTCAGGGTGCGGCATCAAACCAAGCACATTGCGTTCGCGGTTGCATATGCCCGCGATGTCGTCGAGCGAGCCGTTCGGGTTCGATTCTGCGTTCGTATTGCCCGCGCTGTCCGAGTAGCGGAAGATGATGCGATTATCTCTTTGAAGTTCGGCAAGCGTCTCAGCATCGCAAAAGTAATTGCCATCACCGTGCGCTATCGGTACTGAAAGCACCTGCCCGCGCTGGCAGCGATTCGTAAACGGCGTATCCGTAGTTTCTATACGCATGTTAACGTGGCCGCAGATGAATTTCAGATTGCTGTTTCGCATCAATGCGCCGGGCAGAAGCCCCGCTTCGCATAAAATCTGAAACCCGTTGCAGATCCCTAAGACGAGGCCGCCGCGCGAGGCGAACTCTTTTACAGCGCCCATCACAGGGCTGAAGCGAGCAATCGCGCCCGTTCGCAGATAATCTCCGTATGAAAACCCGCCGGGCAGTATCACTGCGTCCGCATCGCCTATGGAATCCTGGCGATGCCAGATGAAGTCAACTGGCTGGCCTATGACTTTGCTGATGACGTGGTAGGTGTCGTGGTCGCAATTGGAACCCGGAAACACGACGACTCCGAATTTCATAACCTTCCGCCTTTCGTGATGTCCTTTCAGGTATGCCGCAAAAGGGCCTCTCCGGTAAGCAGCATTATCTCACGAAGCCTGTTCGGAATCTAGTTCTACGCGGTAGTCCTCGATGACGGGGTTAGAGAGCACGTCGCGAGCCATGCGCTCTATGCTCGCGCGCGCATCGCCTTCGGAAAGCTGCGGGTCGAGCGCGATCTCGAAATACTTTCCCTGCCGCACGTCCCGTATGCCGCTATAGCCTATGGTCTCTACAGCGTGGTGTATTGCCTTGCCCTGTGGGTCGAGCACCGATGGTTTCAGCGTTATATATATTCTGGCCTTCATAATCAGTTATTCACCAAATACCCTCTTGAAAATCCTGTCAACGTTGCGCAACTGTATGCTGACATCAAACAATCCGTCCAGTTCCGCGCGCGCGAGCCTTTCGGTCACCCGCGTATCCTGCAAAACAAGCTCGCGGAAGTTCGCGCCTTCATCCCACACGCGCATCGCAAGCGGCTGCACAATCTGGTAAGCGTCTTCGCGCGTCACCCCTTTTCGCGTCAACTCCAAAAGCAACTGCCCGCTTGAGGTCACGCCGCCGAGCGATTCAAAATTCGCGCGCATGCGTTCGGGATGAACTACCAGACCGCCGATCAGCCACTCGGTCTTTTGAACCAGATAGTCTGTCAGCGCACACGAGTCAGGCAGGATTACGCGCTCGACCGACGAGTGCGAGATGTCGCGTTCGTGCCACAACGCTATGTTTTCAAACGCCGCCTGCGTGTTCGAGCGAACGACCCGCGCAAGCCCGCAAATCTGTTCCGATGTAACAGGGTTTCGCTTGTGCGGCATTGCGGATGAGCCTTTCTGGCCCGCCGAAAAAGGCTCTTCGGCCTCGCGCACCTCTGTGCGCTGGAGGTGTCGAACTTCGAGCGCGATCTTCTCCATCGAAGCCGAGATGATGGCAAGCGTCGAAAGAAATTCAGCGTGACGGTCCCGCTGAATCACTTGAGTCGAGATGGGCGCAGGCTTCAGGCCGAGGCGGGCGCAGACGCGTTCTTCGACCTCCGGGTCGAGATGCGCAAACGTGCCGACCGCCCCCGAAATCTTCCCGTAGCTTATCGTGTCGCGCGCACGACCGAGCCGCTCTTTGTTGCGCTCGTTGTCCGCGTAATAGAGCGCCAGCACCAATCCGAATGTCGTAGGCTCTGCGTGAATCCCGTGAGTCCGGCCCATCATCACAGTCTCTTTATGCTCGAATGCGCGGCGGCGAAGCACTACCCCTAATCGCTCAAGGTCTTCGACGAGCAGCAATGCGGCCTCGCGCATCAGCAGCGCGTTCGCCGTATCGACCACATCAGAAGAGGTGAGACCGTAATGAACGTAACGCGCGGCGGGGCCGATGTTTTCGGCAAGCGCTGTTGTGAACGCGATCACGTCATGGCGTGTCGTGCGCTCGATCTCTTTTATGCGCTCAACGTCAAAGCGCGCTTTGCGTTTGATCTCTTGAAGGGCTTCCTGCGGAATCGTGCCCATCTCCGCATGGACTTCGCAGACGGCGACTTCCACATCCAGCCATTTCTGAAATCTATTCTGTTCCGTCCAGATCGCGCCCATTTCGGGCAGCGTGTAGCGTTCTATCATATCCGTTCAAAATTCAAACCACTGCGTAGATCGGTCGGGATAAGCGACCAACACGCGGCGCTCTGCGTTCGGGTAAAACAAAGAGCCGTGCGACTCTAATGCCTGAATGGCCGACAGTCGCGCAAGCTCAGGATGATTGCACTGCCGCGACAGATGGGCAAGCAGCAGATACTGCGCGCGGCCATCAAAGTCTTCGCGTATCCAGCGCGATGTCTCGTCGTTCGACAGATGGCCCGTGTTGCTTGCTATGCGCTGTTTGAGCGGCCAGGGGTATGGTCCGACTTTCAACATATCGCGGTCGTGGTTCGATTCGATCATAACGAAATCCGCGCCGCGCAATCTTTCGGCCACCAGTTGCGTGATATATCCGAGGTCGGTCACTATCCCGACCTTCACGCCCTCGGATTCAACGGTGAAAGCGAAAGTGTCCACGCCATCGTGAGGAATCGTGAAGGGGTGAAAATCGAGCGAGCCGATCTGAAACGAGCGGCTCGAAGAGATCGCCTCGCCCCAGCGTATGCCGTCGCCGTCGGCGGGAAAGCGGCACTCCTGCCGGGTCGCCTCTGAGATGTAGACCGGAACGCTCGCCGTTTTTGACATCACGCGAACCCCTTTGACGTGATCCGAGTGCTCGTGTGTCACGACTATCCCTGACAGCCTTGCAGCGTCCAGTCCGGCTTCTGTCATTCTCCGCGCGGTCTCTTTCGCAGAAAGCCCCGTGTCAACAAGCACGCTCGTCGCGCCCGATTCTATATAAAGCACGTTGCCTGAGCTTCCGCTGCCGAGAATTATTAATCGCATTCAGGCTGACTAGAGGCTGTCGAGGTCGAGTGATTCAATCTGGCCGATTGCCGTCACCGCAAAGTTCTCGCTGTGAAATATATCGACGGCTATGCGCTGTATGTCTTCGGATTTTACGCGGTCTATGCGTTCCAGTATTTCGTCGAGCGTGAACTGGCGGCCAAAGAATATCTCCTGCCTCGCCAGATTGCTCATCCGCGACGAGGTGGATTCGAGGCTTAACATTATAGAGACCTTCAGCTGATCCTTTGCGCGCTGTAGTTCGGCGTCCGACACTTGTTCGTTTTTGAACTTTCCGAACTGCTCGACGCTCAGGCGTATAACATCATTGATCTGATCCGGCGAAGTCGCGGCATAGACCGATAGATAGCCTGCGTCCGTGTATGAATTGATGCCGGAAAAGACCGCATAAGCAAGCCCGTGCTCTTCTCTGATCGTCTGAAACAGGCGCGAACTCATGCCGCCGCCTAAGATGACGTTCAGCACATGCACAATGTAGCGGTCATCTGAGGTCATCGAGGGGCAGCGCGTGCCCATCACCAGATGAGCCTGCTCCAGATCCTTGTTGATTATCACGCGCTGTGCGGCATACGAAGGCTCCGACGACCGAAGGTCTACGGGGTGGTCAACGAGGTTGCCCAGATAGCCTGTGACCATATCGACGAACCTGTCGTGCTCGATATTTCCTGCGCCCGCGACGACCAAGTTGTGCGGCGCGTAGATTCCTGCGAAGTATCCTGCAACGCGGTCGTGATCAAAAGTGGCAAGCGTTTCGGCTGTTCCCAGAATGGAACGGCCAAGCGGATGGTCAGGCCAGAAGTTCGCCACAAAGACTTCGTGCACGAGATCGTCGGGCGTGTCCTCGACCATTTTGATCTCTTCGAGCACGACGTTGCGCTCGCGGTCGAGTTCTTCGTTTGCGAACAAAGGCGCGGTCACAAGGTCTGCAAGCAGGTCGAACCCGCGCGGCATGTGTTCGTCGAGGACTCTGACGTAGTAGGCGGCGACTTCACGGCTGGTGAAGGCGTCAACGTGGCCGCCAATGGCATCGCTTTCGACCGCGATTTCGCGCGAGGTGCGCGAGCGCGTCCCTTTAAAGAGCGTGTGTTCGATAAAATGAGAGATGCCGTTGATCGAGGCATCTTCGTGACGCGAGCCTGATCGGACCCAGATGCCGACCGTAGCAGAACGCACGTGATTCATCTGCTCTGTGATTATGGTGAGACCGTTGGGAAGGACCGTCTTTTGTATAGGACTTGCTTGTTCAATCATTGTTACTCCCAGAGGCGGATGCTATCACACGGTTTCAAGCCCACGCAAACCGCAGGGGCCGGGCGTCAATGGTTTGACCGTGGCCGGTTAGTCATCTAGAATAACTTCGGTCGTCGGGGCGTGGCGCAGCCCGGTAGCGCACCTGGTTTGGGACCAGGGGGTCGGAGGTTCGAATCCTCTCGCCCCGACCATTTCATCTCTGACAAATATTGAGTGACGAGTGATGAGCATCTGATTCGATTGTCAGTCGTCACTTTTGCTTCTTTGATAATAAATGCGCCCGTAGCTCAGTCGGATAGAGCACCTGCCTTCAAATAGGAGCCTGTACGGAGAATAGTAATTCGTACAGTGGAGGATGCTATATCGGTGAATCTCTAAAGAGGCTCTGCGGCTTCCATGACAACACCGAGGTAACCTTGTGCAGTCGCTTTGAGATCTATTGATGCGATGTGAAAATTATTACAGATGAAAATAATCAAGCATCACACCAAAGACAAAGGCGATGTTGGAGTGGCTAAGGCTTATTGTGACCTGGTCGAGAAGGGATACATGGTTCTTTTCCCTTCCACAGAACATGCTCCGTTTGATCTTGTAGCTTATGACGGAAGCAAGTTCATAAGGATACAGGTTAAATACAGAAGCGCCGTCAAAGGATGTCTTCAAGTTAATTTAATTAACTGGTGGGCAGACAAAAACGGCTCTCACGGTAAGCCGATTGATAAGTGTCAGGTTGATGTCTTCTGCGTTTACTGCCCGGAAACGGACAGATGCTATTACTTCAGAGTAGAAGACGTCAATGTATCTCTGACACTCAGAATAAGCCCTCCAAAAAACAATCAGTCCAGGAAAGTTAGATTTGCGGATGATTACACAGGGGTACCGTAGAGGCCATACGCATCCGGGCTGAAATGCCCAAGATATGGTCCAGACCACAACGGAGTCATTTGATTCCGCTTCGGGAAATCGAGGGTGGTAAGCTAAGCAGGGGGTCGCACGTTCGAGTCGTGCCGGGCGTACCAATTCTTTCTCTTCTTCTTACCAGCATGGATGTATCGGCATACGATGTCATTGCTACCATAGCCATTGCTTTCCTGGCATTGATGCTTTTTCTCGCGCTGTTTGAACCCGGTCTACACTACAAAATAAGCACCTCGCCTTCGGTCCCGCTCAACTCGAAAGATTTTCAGCGCATACTCGGAGCGCTGGCCGACGCAAAGGTTCACAGTCATAATCGCATCGAAGTATTGACCAACGGCGAAGTCTTCTATGAAGCCGAACTCGAAGCCATCGGCAAAGCCCGCTGCAACATCAATATCGAAGCCTACATCTTTCAAAAAGGAAAGATCGCGCACAGGTTCAATGAGGCGCTCACGAAACGCGCTCGCGCAGGCGTGCAAGTCAACATAGTGCTCGACTCAGTTGGCAGCTTCGCCACCTGGAACAGCTACTTCAAAGAACTCAAAGCTGCGGGCGGGCGGGTCGCATGGTATAACCCCGTTCGGCTGGATACGCTCCCGCGCATCAACAATCGCACTCATCGCGAGCTTATCATCATCGACGGGCAGACAGCCTTTATCGGCGGCGCTGGCATTGCCGATCACTGGTACAAGGGAAAGCGCAGGCATCCGCGATGGCGCGATACGATGTTTCGTGTAGAAGGCGAAGAGGTCACGTCTCTGCAAGCTACGTTTGCCGAAAACTGGCTCGAAGCGTCGGGCGAGCTTCTGACCGAAAAAGAGTACTTCCCTCTCTGCAAAGCCGACAGCGAAACAGTGGCAATGGTGGTCAACAGTTCGCCGACCGTCGGAGGGTCTACGCGGGCGCGCATGCTTTTTCAGATGCTTCTGGCCTCGGCGCAAAAAAGCATCTGTATCACGACGCCTTATTTTCTGCCCGACAGGAGCGCGCGCGATGAAATGGTCCGCGCCATCAAAGAGCGCGGAGTCGAAGTGCAGATCATCACGCCGGGCAACCATTCGGACCACATGCTCACGCGCACATCGAGCCGCCGACTTTACGGCGACCTGCTGCGGGCGGGCGCGCAGATATACGAATACAAACCCGCGATGATTCACGCAAAAGTGATGATAATTGACGGTTTGTGGAGCGTCATAGGTTCGACGAATTTTGACAATCGTTCATTCGGCCTGAACGACGAAGTCAATCTCGCGGCTTTCGACGACAAGCTCGCCCTGCGACTCGAAGAAGATTTCGCGCGCGATATAGCTGACAGCCGCCGAATAACCTACGAGCAGTGGAAGCGGCGCTCAAGATTCGAGCGCCTTCATGAATGGCTCGGCTGGGTGCTTGAAAGGCAACAGTGAATAATTTGAGATCATCATATTTATTCATCATTTTTTACAGATGCGGGTCAGGGTAGCCACATACAACATTCATAAGTGCCGAGGGCTTGATCGCCGCGTGCGCCCTCAGCGAATCATCGAAGTCCTTCGCGAGATCGATGCCGACATCGTCGCGCTTCAGGAAGTGTTGAGCATATCGGGCCAGTCGCGCGAAAAAGATCAGGCGCAGTTCATCGCCGAACAGATGGGCATGACGCATTCGGTGGGCGGGACTCGCGTGCTCAACGGCGGCGTCTACGGTAACGTCGTGCTGAGCCGGTTTCCATTGCGCGACACTCGCAACTATGACATCAGCGTGCGCGGGCGCGAGCAGCGCGGCTGCATGCGCGCAGATTTGGAAATCGCGCCCGACCGCGCGCTTCACGTCTTCAACGTTCATCTCGGAACGGCTTACCTTGAGCGCCGTCATCAGGGGCGCAAGCTGATTGACGAAGCGATACTCAGCAACCGCGATTTGAAAGGCGCGCGAATCATGCTCGGAGACTTCAACGAATGGACGCGCGGGCTTACGACCAGACTGCTCGCCTCGCATCTGGTAAGCGCGGACGTTCGCATCCATCTTCCGCGCGCAAAGACATATCCCGGCGTGCTGCCGTTTCTTCATCTCGATCACATATACTTTGAAGACTCGCTCGATCTGGAAGGCATGACGCTGCATCGCAGCCGCACTGCTTTGATAGCATCCGATCACCTGCCGCTAGTTGCGGATTTCAGGATGAAATAATCCGTCTTCGCCGGTCTGTCTGTCCGCATCTTTCAGAAGCGGCAGCATCACCGTAAAGGCCGCGCCGAAGCCTTCGCCCTCGCTTTCGGCCTGAACTGTTCCGCCGTGCATTTCGACCAGATGGCGCACGATGGAAAGACCCAGCCCCAGCCCGCTGTGCCGCCTTGTGTAAGAACTGTCGGCCTGGCGAAAGCGGTCAAAGACGTGCGGCAGAAACTCTTTGCTGATGCCGCATCCCGTATCGCTCACCTTGACGCGGGCGCTTGAACCCGTGTGATCGAGACGGACTTCCACACGCCCGCCGCCAGATGTGAACTTTATGGCATTCGACAACAGATTCCAGAAGACTTGCTGCAAGCGTTTCGGGTCGGCTGAAACCGACGCGACCGTTTTGTCAAACCAGATGTCCAGTTTGATCTCTTTGGCGTAAGCCGCAGGTCGCACTGTGTCAAGCGCCGAGCTGATTATTTGAATCAATCCGACCGGGCGCGCTTCAAGCCTGAGATTGCCTCTGATTATTCGCGACACGTCGAGTATGTCTTCGATAAGCTGCGCCTGAGATTTCGCATTGCGCACGATGGTAGCGAAGGCCTCGCGGGCGCTCTCGTCATCAAGCCTGCCGCCGCGCAGCAGTTCAGCCCATCCCAGAATGGCATTGAGCGGCGTTCTGAGTTCGTGCGAAACGGTTGCGAGGAATTCGTCCTTGAGCCGATTAGCCTCTTCGGCCTCGACGCGCGCGGCCTTCTCGCGGGCAAGCAGGAGGGCGCGCTCCTGCTCTGCGCGCTTGCGCTCTGTGATGTCGAGCACTGTGCCGATGAACCGCGCGGCCTGCCCCGCTTCATTGAAGAACGTCTGCCCGCGCGCCGCTATCCATCGTTCGATGCCGTCCTGCAAACCCAGAATGCGATATTCCGCGTCGTATTTGCCGCCGTTTGCCAATTCCAGCGCGCGCCTGATCGCAGATTGTGTGCCCTCTCTGTCGTCAGGATGAAGCGCAGAAATGAAGACCTTGTAAGTAACTTCCGTACCCGTCGGCAGATCGAAAACAGCTTTGCACGCATCGTCCCAAGCCAGCACGCTCGTTTCGGGATTGTAGTCCCAGGTGCCGAGCGCCGCCGATTCGACCGCAAGCCGCAACCGGTCTTCCTTGTCTCGCAAAGCTTCTTCGGCGCGCTTTCGTTTAGTAATGTTGCGCGCAATCCCCTGCACCCCTATGGCGTTGCCCTGCTCAAGTATCAGGCGACTGCTGATTTCGAGCGTCAGGCGATCTCCGTCTTTGGAGATGATCTCAAGCTCGTAGGTGGTCATCGCTTCGCCACGGACTTTGCGCTCCATCATCTCAAACATTCTTTCAAGGTATTCGGGCGCTACGATTCGGGCTATCGGGGTGCCGAGAAACTCTTCGCGGCTGTAGCCCGTAATGCGCTCACCGGCTTTATTGAACGAAGTCACGTTGCCTGAACGGTCGAGCGTATAGACTATCTCATTTGCATTCTCGAACAACTCGCGATAACGCTCCTCGCTTGCGCGCAACGCATCGCTTGATCGCCTGCGCTCTGCTATTTCGGATTTGAGCGCTTCATTGGCCGTCGCCAGTTCTGCCGTTCGCGTACGGACGCGAATTTCCATCTCGTCGCGTGACTGCCTGAGCGCCTCTTCCGCGCGTTTGCGAGTTACGCTCTGCGCGCTTATCAGGACGAAAGCCATAGTGAAGACTATGGAGACAAGCGTATCGGCGAACTTTAAAGACCACGTGTAAAGTGGAGGGGTGAAGAAATAATTGAGCGCCATCGTGGAAAGGATTGAAGCCACGACGCCCGGCCCGAACCCGCCGTACCATGCGCTGAGCATCACGGCGGCGAAAAACAGCGGCGAGATCGTCGCGCTCATCGCAGGCATCAACAGGTACGTGATTATAAGAGCCAACCCGACACTCGTTACAGCAAGGCCGTATCGCAAGAGCAGATCAAGCGTTCGCTGCGACGAAAATCTATGGTACATCTGCTTGCCTCTGAAGCGGTATAACACGCTACGACTGCATCGCCAATCAACCGGTGAACTCTTTGCTGTTTCGTCCTGCGAGGCGGGTTATCACGACTGTCAATTCCACGGGCTCGGCAGGCTTCGCCAGATGCATCTGATAGCCTGCCGAGAGCGCGCGAATGCGGTCATCAACTCTGGCATAGGCTGTCAGCGCAAGAGCAGGAATGGTTCCACCCTGCTCAGGCGCAAGCAACCGGATCTTTTCGATCAACTGATATCCGTCTTCACCGGGCATCTCAATATCGCTCACTAAAACATCGGGCTTCCAGCGCTTCAGCGTCTCAAGCGCTTCTCGGCATGACGCGCATGTTTTGACCTCGCCCCCGTATTGCTCAATCATTACTTTCAACACCTCGCACGTATCAGGCTCGTCGTCAACGACCAGTACCTTTATGCCGGAAAGCCGCGTCGCTTCGAGTGCGGCGGGCGCATTTAAATCCGAAAGCTGCGGGCGGGCGGCGCTTCTGGGTTCGGAATAGATGGCCATAAGCGGCAGGGTGACGGTGAAGTTCGCGCCGCCGCCGTGTCCGGGGCTGTCGGCATGTACGGAGCCTCCGTGTAATTCGACGAGGTGGCGCACAATTGCCAGTCCCAGTCCAAGCCCGCCGTGCTGGCGTGTGGTGGTGGAGTCGCCCTGACGAAAGCGATCAAAAATAAAGGGGAGCAGGTCGCTGTGAATGCCCTGCCCCGTGTCGCTCACTATTATCTCGACGTGCGAGTTCACGCGCTCAAGCCGCACCTCAACGCGCCCGCCGCGAGGAGTAAACTTGACGGCGTTCGACAACAGGTTCCAGACGATCTGCTGCAATCGGTTCGGGTCGCCAGAGACAGGGCCTGCGCGCGGGTCGAGGATGTGTTGAAGTCGAATCTCCTTTGCTTCGGCGGCAGGGCGAATCGCGTCGAGCGCCACTTCGATTACAGACCCGGGCAGTACAGGCTGAACCTCAAGTCGAAGTTTTCCGGTTATGGCGCGCGATACGTCAAGTATGTCTTCGACGATTCGCGCCTGAGATTTCGCATTGCGCTCAATCGTCTCCATGGCGCGGGCAGAGGTTGGTTCATCGAATTTCTTTGAGCGCAGCAGGTGCGCCCAGCCGATTATCGCGTTGAGCGGCGTGCGCAATTCATGCGAGACCGTGGCAAGGAATTCATCTTTGAGTCGGTTGGCTTCTTCGGCGCGCGCGATTGCCCGCTGCGCGTCGCGATAAAGCAGCGCATTGTCTATGGCGTATGCCGCGCGGTGCGCCAGATCTTCGGCCAGCGCAAGATCCGATTTCGTATATTGTCGGTTCGATTCCGCCGCTATAAAACTGATGACGCCGAGCGTCCGGTTGCGCGCAAGCATGGGCACAACCATAGCCGATTTCATTTTGCGCCCGCGCAGGTGGTTAAGATGCTTTTCATTATTCGCGTATTGAACGAGAAGCGAGTCGTGAATCTCCGGGTAGAATTCGGACTTTCCCGTGCGCAGCACGTTTGGCGGCCCGATACTCGCGTTCGGATTTTGCGGATGGCGGTTCTCCAGTTCCTTTAACTCTTCCGCCGCTGCCCGGTCAGTATGAGCGACGGCCAGCGGGCTGATCTGCCCGCCCTCATCGGGAATGTGAATCAGGCACCAGTCGGCCAGATAAGGAACGGATAACTCCACTACACCTGCAAGCGTCGTTTCGTAATCGAGCGAGCTTGCAAGCGCGTTGCTTGCTTCCGCAAGAAAGCTTTTCGCTTCGGCAGATCGCAGGCGTTCGGTAATGTCCATCGTGACGCCGCGCATGCCGATTGGATTTCCCTGCTCGTCACAAACGACTACGGACTGCGATTCAACCCAGAGCACGCGACCGTCTTTCCTCATCCATCGAAAATGGCGCACGCCGCCTTTGCGGGCTACAAAGTTCGAGGCAGCCTCTTCGGCTGCGCGTTCTTTGTCATCAGGGTGGACGATTGACAGCCAGAAGTTTGGCGTTGAAATCCATTCTTCGACGCTATAGCCAAGCATCTGTTCGACATAACTGCTGACAAAATTGATGCGTTGCGAGGCTTCGTCGGGCTTTCCCCACGCTTCCCAGACAACGCCCGGCACATTGGCCACGATTTGATTCAATCGCCCGCGTTCCTGCTCGATTTGCAGAAGCAGCTTTTTCGATTCCGCTTCGGCTCGCTTGCGCTCGGTGATGTCGCGAAAGACCAGCACGACGCCAATCACTTTCCCGCGCTCGTCTTTTATAGGCGCGCCGCTGTCGTCAATCGGTATCTCCGACCCATTCTTTCTTATCAGTTGCGTGTTGCTGGCAAGTCTTACGCTCGTGCCGCCCACCAGCGCCTTGACTACAGGGCTTTCGACCTTTGCGCGTGTATGCTCCTGAACGATGTTGAAGACCTCTTCGAGAGGCTTGCCCCGCGCATCAGCTTCAGTCCATCCGGTCAGCTTTTCGGCCACAGGGTTTATGAATGTCACTCGCCCTTTTTCATCTGTCGTGATGACGGCATCGCCGATGCTTGCAAGCGTAGTCGAAAGCAGGTTGCGGCTTTTGGCAAAAGCGAGCGCATTTTCTTCGGCGCGCGCTCGCGTCCTGCGCATCGCTTCGCTTATCAAAGAGATCACAAAGCTCAAGACCAGATAAGGAGCGAACTTCATCACATCGAGCGGGGCGGTGATAAAGAAGTAACCGCCCGCTACTGCGCCGAGCGCAGCGGCAACAAGCGCAGGCCCCAGTCCGCCATACCACGCTATGAGCGCAACTGCGATAATGTAAGTTATAAACGGAGCCTGATTTTCCAGTATCGGTGCGAGCATCAATCGCAGCACGGTTGCCAAAGCTACGCTCAGAATCGCGACGGCGTAACTGAGCAATGTCGAGCGCGTCTGTTTCATCTTGAGATCTACATTATTACCTGACATCGCGGTGATCTTCTATCAAGCCCGAAGCTTTCCGGTCGCTCTGATCTGAATTACTGATGGCAAGGGACACAACCCTAACGATTAATCTCCCCTCTTCTCTTTCCGGCACGCAGATAAACGAGAACGAAATGAACGAGGCATAACAACACGCCGATAATGGTTATCACTGCAAATTGATGAGCCAGTGCAATAAATGTAAAGAAAAGAATCAGGCTCAAACCGATATGGCGAGCTAAAGAATTGCGCTGTCGTCCACGCCCGAATAATAACCCGACAAGACCAAAGATCAAAACGCTGACCGTAAACCATCCTGCAAAATTGCTTGCGGGGATTCCGTAGTACGCGCCTCTGTTGGCCCAGTGCCAGTAGCCAAGCTCGCCTGCCGCAAGCGGATCAATCACCAGATCGATTGCTGTCAGCCACAGTGCCGCGATAGTCGCGCGCACAGCTACAGGCAGACGATCTGGCAGCATCTGATCTGCATATGCGACAAGCGCCATCCACGCACAAGCCATCGCCAGAGGCACACCGAAAATCTGCGGCCCAAGCTCGCGCGTGTAGCTGTAAACGCCGAATACGAACCCGTAACGCACGCCTACGGCTTCCGCCGCAAAGCCTAAACCAGAGGCTGTCAGCAGTCTGGCAAGCCCCGCGCGCCCGGTGGTTAATAATACAATTAAGGCGGCGAGAAAAAGAAAGGCCGGGGCCGCCCACTTCGCGTCCCGCGGGGCTTGCCCGGTCAGGAAATGAGAGCCGACGCCGCCGACCCACATCACAATGTAGAAACCTATGAGAGCCGCAAGAGGCAGTTTCGAGACTTGAGATTTCAGATTTGAGATAATTGAAGTCTCCCGCTTTTACACGCATCCTTCACATGCGGTCGGGCTACTACAGCCTATCACGCGACTATGCCATTACTCGAATCTGTTTATCAATTCACTCGTGATTTGAGCAGACAGCAGCACGGTCGGCGTGCCTCCGCCGGGATGCGTGCTGCCGCCGACATAATAAAGCCCGCCGTAGCGCGCGTCTTTGTTGGGCGGGCGCAGAAAAGCCCGACGCCAGCCGTGAGAATGTGTGCCGTAAATCGCTCCGCCCGGCATCATATATCTCGCCGCAATCGTGTTCGGCGTCCACGTGTCGCGGACTACGATGTCTGATTCAATTTCAGGAAACCCGCTTTGACGTAATCGCTCGAACACGCGACGCCGCGCAAGCGTGATTTTTTCCTCTGTCCAGTCTTCATCACAAGCCGGTGCGTTAGCCATTACAAACAGAGTCTCGCCTTCGCCTTCAACCAGCGAGCGATCACTTTGGCTCGGCATGTTCACATAAACCGTAGGGTCGGACGGAAAGACGCGCTCGTCGAAAAGCTCCCCGAACTCGCGCTCGTAGTCGGCTGAAAAATAGACCGAATGCTGCGCGAGTTCAGGAAGCCGACGCCTGACGCCAAGCAGAAAGACCAGTCCCGAAAGCGACCGCTCGCGCGGCGGCAAGTCTGCGCTCTGTTCACAGCCCAGCAGACGCGGCGCGGCTGAAGCGTCGCCGTTCATCACAACCACATCGGCAGGCAGATGCGCGCCGTTTGCCAGTCGCACGCCCGTCGCTTTTTTTCCTTCATAAGTGATGCGCTCGACTGTCGCGTTCAGCAGCAAGGCGACACCTGCGCGAGCGGCTAATTCGACGAGGCTTTCGATTATGCGATAAAGACCGCCTTTCACATGCCACCCGCCGAAGGCGTATTCGATGTAAGGAATCACGGCAAGCGTGGCGGGCGACTGGTAAGGCGACGAGCCGACATAGGTAGGATAGCGATCATAAAGCTGCCTGAGGTGGCGGCTCTTGAAATGCGCCGCGACCGTTTTGTGATAATTGCCCCAGCCGTAGCGCAGAGGCATGTGCCTGAGCGCCGCGAGGCTCCGTTTGTCGGGCGGGTCTAATGGGCGGCGACGAAGAAACGTCTCTTTCGATACCTCGTAAAGCTGCGCGCCCAGTTCCATGAATTTAAAGAACCCGTCCACGTCGCCCGGCTCAAGTTTGCGAATCGTATCAAGCCATTCAGGCATCGTATCCGAATAAGAGAATCGCACCCCGTCTGCGAATATGTAATCGGCGAGCGGGCGCATCCGTACAAGCTCGATGTGATCTTTCAGGCACGCGCCTGCCGCGTGAAACAGTTCTTCAAAGACCCACGGCATGGTGATAAGCGAAGGCCCCGTGTCAAAGCGAAATCCTCCGGCGCGCCACGAATTCATCTTGCCGCCAAAGCTCGCGCCCTGCTCGCAGACAGTGACTCGCCATCCGCTTTTTGCGAGCCTCAGGCCGGTCGCAAGCCCACCTAAGCCCCCTCCAATGATTACTGCTCTCCGGTTCATTTGATTCAATGGTTCAATAACCTGCGCCCTTTCCACTCGACGCCTCTGCCGCTCTTGCATCGCCACCACGATGACAGCCCAAGCAGTATCAAAACAGCTTCGGCTATCACGTGCAGAAACGCGCTCCGGATCGAATGTCGAAATCGAACGGCCAGCAGCAATCGCATACCGAACACGCAACCGGCGGCCACGCTCGCGGGCCACGCTCGCGTCCAAAGCATCAGGAACAACGGCAATAAAAACACTGCCGCGTGAAGAAGCAGAAACGCCCAGAAGCTTGATTCGCGTCGAAAAGCCGGAAAGAAATTCTTCTGAAACCCGCTCCAGATTTCCGCAAACGATGAATACATCCGCACGCTTACAACGTGCTGGCCATCAAGACACAACTGGCGGTGGCCTGTTGCGCGCCACAGATGAGCGAGCCGTGTGTCTTCAAACACTTCGCCGCGCACAGCCGTATGGCCGCCGACCGCAAAGTAAGTCGAGCGATCAACCAGAATGCACGCGCCATGCGCCAACCCCAGAGATGAGTCGTTTCGCCATGCCGCGAGCGGAGCCGGGTACAATGTGAAGACAACGAAATTGAGCATCGGCATCAGGACGTTTTCCCAGAAACTTTCAACTGTAAATCGAGGCCAGCATGACAGCATCGTCAGATTGCGACAGCTCGCTTCTTCGACCATCGCGGCTATCGCGCCATCGGCAAGACGAGCATCGGCGTCGAGAAAAAGCAGCCATTCGCCGGTAGCCTCTTCGGCCAGTCGCGCGCAGGCAAAATTCTTCCCGCACCATCCTTCAGGAAGATCTTCGCCATCGATCAGTCTTACGCGCGGATCGAGCGCAACACGTGCGCAAACGATTTGCCGCGTCGCATCAGTCGAATGATCGTCCAGGACTAAAATCTCCCGCGCGGCTTCGCCCTGACTCGCAACCGTTTCGAGGCAGGACAGGATGTTTGCTTCTTCGTTGCGCGCAGGAATCAACACAGACACCGCGCTACTGTGATTGCGACTGCCAGCTTTGATCGCGGGCCACGCAGAAACATTCCACGCGGCGATTGCGAGAAAGAATAATGATGCGATTAAAATAATGACCGTTAAAATCATTCAGGCGATCTCAACTCTGTCGCGCAATGTGGAAAAATGCTCGCTCACAGGTTGCAAATCATAGACGATCTCGCTCAACTGTTTCGTGGCCTCTTCAATCGGCAGATGGCCCGCGCCCGCAAGCTCTGTCGCGCGCGATTGCGGCCATACGGCTTTCCATCGAGCGACCGACTGTTTGACGGCAGAAAAAGTCTTCTCGCCATAAACAATGTCAATCGGCATTTGGAGATTGCCGAATTGAGTGATGTCTTTGATCTCGGCAAGCAGGGCGAGATAACGCTGAGAAATTTTATGGTTGATTGCGCTGAACGAGCGCGTCAGGTCTGAGCTTGCGCTACGCCTGCGCTTCAATGAGACGTTAGTCAACCAGCGCCCTACGGGGTTGGCAAAGGTCGAATAGTAAGCGTATCGGCCAAAGTTTCCGGCGACGAATACTTTGAAATACCATGGCATGAAAGCAAACGGGTCTATCAGTATGAGCCGCTCTATTCTGTCGGGCAGTCGCCGGGCGGCAAGCAAGCCGAGTATGGCTCCGCTGCAATTGCCGATAACTGTAATTTTCTCTTCCTCAAGTTGAGAAACCGAGCAAACCAGCTCGTCAACTATCGCAGGCAGAGTGAACTCGCGCGGCTCAGGCGAGCGACCATAACCCGGCAAATCGACTGCATAGAGTCGCGCGCGCTCAGGCAGATGCTCGACCAGCGGCGCGAATGTTTTATGCCCGCCGCCCCAGCCGTGCAGCCCCAAATACGCCCGCTCGCCTTTTCCGTATCTTTCGATGTGCATAGTCTTAAGATATTTGCGATTTGAGATTCGAGATTCGAGTTATCTTACTCTCAAGCGAAACGGCGCGGCGCGATCCATAGTGATCCGCAATCCTTTCCGCGACCATGCCGCCGCTCAACACAACCATCGGCATCCCCGTGCCCGGTGTGGTGCTGGCACCGACATAATATAGACCTTCAACATCTTTCGAGTAATTGCGCGCGCGCATCGGCCCCATCTGAAAGAGCGTATGCGACGCGCCAAATGCCGAACCATCATACAGCCCGAATTTTTTCTGCCAGTCGAGAGGCGTATAAATCTCCTCGACTGCAATGCGGTCAGCCGAAAGATTCACGCCGTGATCTCTGAGCCGTTCAATCACGCGCGATTTCACTTCACGCGCAGTCGCGCGCCAGTCAACGCCGCGCATCTCGCTGATGAGCGGCGTTGGCACAAGAACGAACATCGCCGTGTCTCCGGCGGGCGCAAGATCGGGGTCTGTCGCCGAAGGCACGCTCACATAAAAAGGCATCTGCTGAGGAATGCGTTTTTGTTTCAGCAACTCATCGAAAGCGCCGCGATAATCATCAGGCAGAAAGATTGTGTGATGCCCCAGATGTTCCACTTCGCCGCGAATGCCCCAGTAAAAAGTCAAAACGCCGGGCGTCATACGGGGCTTCTTTTTTCGCTTGTTGAGTTCGATCAACTCGGCATCCGTTGTTGGCGCGTCAACATTGGAAACGACTATGTGCGATCCGAAAAATCTGCCGTCTTCAAGCTCGATTCCTGTGACGCGTTTTTTCTGCGCGACGATTCTTCGCACGCGCGACCGTGTCCGTATCGTCACGCCAAGCTCGCGCGCGAGCCTTTCAATGCCTGAGACGAGACCGTATACGCCGCCTTTTGGAAGCCACAGCCCATGCGCAAGCTCGCCGTAGGGCAGGATTGAAAACAGTCCCGGCAGTTCGTATGGCGAGCCGCCCAGATACATTGCGTACGAGCCGAGCGCTTCGCGTACAAGGCGGCTTCGGAAAAATCGTTTAAGCTCTCGATCAAGCGAACGCCACACCGATGTTTTCAAAAGCTCCTTTATAGAAAGTGTGCCGAGCCAGCGGGCGAAATTCTCTTCGTTGCTTGTGACCAGCTTATCGAAAGCCATGCGGTACTTGACGCCCGCGTCTCGCAGAAAAGCCATTGCGCGAGGCCGCACGCCCGGCTCCAGCCGCTCGAACTCTTCGAGCATATGTTGCAGGTCGCTTGATAAGGTGAAGTGGGTTTTGTCAGACCATTGAAAGCTGACCGATGGCTCGACGGGCAGAAGGGTGACATAGTCGCGCATCTGTCGGCCCGCCGCTTCAAATAATCGCTCGAAGATCCACGGGTAATTCAACAGCGACGGGCCTGTGTCGAAGCGAAAGCCATCGCGTGCTATCAGATTCGCTCTTCCGCCCACGCGCTCGTTCGCTTCAAAGATAGTCACCTCGTAACCGGCAAGCCTCAGATGAATCGCCGCGCTCAGTCCTCCCAGCCCGCCGCCGATGATTGCCACGGTCGCCGGTTGTTGATTATCAGTAGTCAGTTTCCGATGATCTGATTGGCTCATTCCTGGCCCTGCCTCCGACCAGCAAACCACTGGCCGCCGTTGAGGTAAGCCAGCGGCAATCGCCAGTATTTGCTTGCGGGCAGGACCTTGAGCTTTTCGCTTATTGGAACGCTCTCGCGATGCAGCACGCCCTGCGGGCTTTGACCTATGCGGTTGTTCAGTTGGCGATAAACATCTATGCAGGCTCGAATCGCCATCTGGCTGTCGGGCGCGAAAGCCGCCAGACCGGAAAGCGAGTCCGTATAATAACTCTCGGCAATCGCGGCAACTCTGCGAAGGACACGGTTGAGCGCGTTACGCCCGCGCGCATCGCCGATATTTACTTCTTCGATTCCTTCTGCGCGCAGATGATCGAACGGCAGATAGACTCGCCCGCGACACTGGTCTTCGCCCACGTCGCGCAGAAAATTTGTAAGTTGAAGCGCAATGCCGAGCGAGCGGGCGCTTTCGAGAGCGCGCGTGAAAGATTGCGGCGAACTCGCTCCATAAACGTAAGTCAGAAAGTAGCCGACCACGATTGCGCTGCCGTAGATGTAAGATTCGATCAGGTCATCGAGCGTCGCAAACAGGCGCGGAGTTGCATCAAGCCGCATCGCTTCGATGAATGCGCGATAGTGTTCCGGCGGAATCCCTGCGTCGCGCACTACTGCGGCAAAGCTCGCAAGAAAACATGGAATCCCGCTTTCAAGCGAACGCCTGATCGACAAATGGCCGAGGGCCGATTCATATTGCACAGTCCATTCGGCAAGGCGTCGCAACTGCTCGTTTCGATCTATCGGAAAAGTATCGACTATCTCATCAGGGTAACGCACGGCTGCATAAATGGCTTCGACTTTCGCCCGCTTGTGCGCAGGCAAAAAGCGCGTGACTATGAAAAAGCTGGTGCTGTAAGCGCGCAGCACCACGCGCGCCTGACGAGTTATTATTTCCCATACCGCTTCTTCCGTCTTCGCCTGCCGAGCCAGTTTGAGCGTCTCACGCTCCAGATGGTTCCAGCGCTCTTCGCTCCAGTCACTGCGCGACTTGAAAGATGCGGGGAGGATTCGTCTCAGAATTGAAATTCGAGGCTTCAATCGTTCATTCTCCAGATCGCGAAATTGAGCGAAGCGGCATATGTCACCCAGATCAGATAAGGCACAAGCAACAAGGCCGCCGCCCTCGACACTCCCGCAAATTTCACTGCGGTCAAAAGTATTGCTAACCACAGAAAGAGAATGTCAATTAAGGCCAGCGCGGGGTTATGAAACTTGAAGAAGATAAATGACCACGCCAGATTCAATGCAAGCTGAATTACAAACAACCACAGCGCATTGTTGTTCGCTTCCCAGCCTGCGCGCTTCCATACCAGCCACGCGGCGACGGCCATTGCCAGATACAGCGCAGTCCACACAGGGCCAAACAACCAGTTTGGCGGAGTCCACGCGGGTTTCCTGATGGCCTGATACCAGTTGGGAATTTCCGGGTTTGTGGCAAGCGAGCCAAGCCCCGCGACTGCAAAACAGATCAATATTGAAACAACCAGACCTATCCAATCGCTCTTATCTGTCGGGATGACATTTTGAATATCCATAACCGTCTTGCTCGATTTCAAAAATGCGCGAATAGCAATTAACTCAATTTACCGACTCGCTCGATATAAGCTTTCACGTCGAACTTGCGCGCCATTCCTGCGCCCGACATATATCGAACGGTGCCGAAAACGGGGCGACGCGGCCCCCACGGGCGGTCGTGTTTTCCGCCAATTGCCCACGATATGCCCGTGTATCCGTTCGGATCGCGCCCGTCGAGAAAGTATTTGTCATTGAGCCGCACGGCGATGTCGAAGGCAACTTCTGCCGAGCGGGTCCATTCGAGAATCTTTTTCGCCCAGTACATCCTCAAATATCCGTGCATGCGACCCGTTCGTATCATCTCCGTCTGCGCGGCGTTCCAGAGCGCGTCCGCCGTCGAGGCTGATTCAAGCTGCGCTTCGGTATAAAGATGAGGTCGCTCGTCGCGTGCGCGGTCTTTAAGCGTGGTTCTCGCCCAGTTCGGACATCCTTCGAGACGATCATAATTCGGATTCCGCGCGACGAAGTTGATCGCCAGCTCGCGCCGCACGATCAGTTCTTCCAGGTATGCCTGCCTTGCCGTTTCGGGGCAATCTGCATTACGTATTTCGAGCGCGACCCGCAACGGGCTGAGGTGCCCGAAGTGAAGATAAGCCGATAGTGCGCTTGTCGCATCAAGGTGCGGTAGATTACGCGCGGTGTCGTACTGAGCCAGCCCCTTTTTGATAAAAAGTCGGAGCCGCCTCAAGCCTTCGCCCGTTCCGCCTTTGAATGTGGTGACGGGTTGCGCGCTGCGATTGAATGGAAGATTGCTGAGCAGTGCCGCCTCGTCGAGTGGTTGACTGAAAGGGCGCTCGTCGTCGCGCCACGGGCATCGGGCTCGCGGATTCTTCGGCGGGTGCATGAATACTTCGAGCACGCGATTGATCTTCGGGCGCAGGGTGCGCGCCGCATATTCTTCTTTTTCAAAAATCCGGGCTGGCACAATCGCATCCGCGTCAACGGTCCAGAACGGAACGCGCAGTTTTTCCGCCGCGCTTCGTCGCCATGATTCGGGCGCGCGCAACGGGTTTTCATCACCCACGACAAGACACGGTTTCACTTCATCGCAAAAGCGCAGCAGGTCGTGACGAGGAAAGGGGCGAAAGATGAAGGCCGCGCCGCGCCGCTCGATTCGCTTGATCGTTTCGGCAAGCCCTTCGATCAGGAAAGCGTAGTGGCGGAGATTAGCATTCGGGTATTTCGGATGAAGCCCGAAAAAGACTGCGACAGGGCGGCGCAGTTCATTCGCGGCTTCTATTGCAATATCGAGCGCCATGTTATCTACGCCGCGTTGCGCGCGCTGCATCCAGTAGACGACCGCGCGGCCATCCGGGTCAGGCGTTCCGCTTCGACGCACAGTCACGCCGGGGTTGGTCAGCAATTTGTCGAGCGCGGTCAAGGCGTCACCCTCCGTCGATGTGAATTTCGATTCGCGTCAGGGTCTTCGAGCTTCGATTCAGGCGCAAGCAATCGGGCAGTCGCCGCCGCGCGATAATCGAATATTTTCCTGAGAGAGTATTTAACGAAAATGGCGTGCGCGACGCGGCCCAGCATAAACAGAGGGACGCGATATTCGACGTGATCGCGCACCAGTGTGCGATTTTCTCCTAACTCCTCGAACGTGTGCGTGTGCCGCCACATCGAATAAGGGCCGGTGAGTTGAACGTCAACGAACGATAATTCAGGCGTCCATTTTTCGATGAGCGTCTTCCAGTGAAACCGCACTCCAAACATAGAGAGTTCATATTCCAGAATCGTTCCCGCCTGCATAACGACCGGGCGCGGAGTCAAAATGTGAAAACGCAGAAAGGTCGGCGTGATGCGTTCAAGGTTAAACGCATCGCTGAAGAAAGCGAACGTCTCGCTGCGAGATCGCTCAATCACCTGCGTTCGTTCGAGTATGTAGTTCTTCATAACTTCCAGTTTCCCTTGCCGCTGATCTACTTATTGCCGAGCAGGTTCGCGAGGGCTGGCTCAAGCGTCGGGTAAAGGAATTCGTATTTTGATTCCAGAGCGATTTGCGGAAAGACTCGCTGGCTGCCAAGAACCACTTCCGACATCTCGCCCATCAACGCCTTCAATCCGAACGCAGGCACAGGCAGAAAAGCTGGCCTGTGCAATGCGTGCCCAAGGTGTCTGGTGAAATCAGCATTGGTCACGGGTTCCGGCGCAGTCCCGTTGACAGGGCCGCTTAACGAAGAGACGAGCAATGCATGATGAAAGATGCCAACGATGTCATCAATGTGAATCCACGAAAACCATTGCCGCCCGCTTCCAATCGGCCCGCCCACTCCGAGCTTGAATGGCGTGAGCATCTTTTGAAGCGCGCCGCCTTCTGCGCTCAATACAACGCCTGTGCGGACTTCGACGACGCGCATGCCAAGCGATCTGGCCTGATGTGATTCTGATTCCCACGCCTGACATACTTCGCTCATGAATCCGCGACCCGGAGGTGATGCCTCATATAGCTTCTCGTCTCCGCGATCACCATAGAATCCTATGGCTGTACCGGTAATCAAGGCAGCGGGCTTCCCGTCCATCGAGCGAAATCCATTAACGAGGTTTCTGGTGCTTATCACGCGCGAATCTCTTATCCGCCTCTTCTGCTCATCGGTCCAGCGGCGCGCGGCAATCGGCTCGCCTGCGAGATGAATGACCGCCTCAACCTCCTTCAATGCCTGTGCGGGCGGCGGCCCGGATTGCGGCTCCCATTTGTGCATCTCTGCAACGGCCAGACCTGCTGCTCGTTCAGGCGACCGGGATAATCCAATAACCGTGTGCTGTTCGCCTGTGAGCGCCTTGCAGAGGCTGCGTCCAATCAGCCCCGTCGCCCCTGTAACCAGTATCTTCATGCGTCTTCCTCCTTGCAGTAGACAACCGGTGTCTACAACCAACAGCCTAGACAGAGTTAAGAGGTTTGTCAAGATTTTTACTGACAATTATCTGGACAGATGAGCTTGATTGTCGCTTTGTTGAGATTTTATCTTGACAATGCTATGACAGATCATAAGAATAGGAGATAGTATGACAAATGGGGAAATGGTTTCCGGCGCGGGAAAGTATCGCATTGGCATGGTGACGAAGCTGACAGGACTGTCAGCCGATGTGGTAAGGGTTTGGGAGCGGCGATACGGCGCGGTTCGTCCTGCGCGAAGCGAAGCGGGGACGCGGCTTTATTCGGACGCGGACATATCGCGGCTCAGACGGCTCAGGCAGGCGATTGAAAAAGGCCATAGCATAAGCCAGGCGGCGAAGCTCACAGAAGAAGAGCTGGATGCGGTGGTCAATGATTCAGAAAAGGCGACCAATGCCTCAGACCCCTATTCAATCGTGCGCGCTCGATTTCTTGAAGCGATCAGCCGAATAGATGTGGTGGCGGCTGACCTCGAATTGAGTCAGGCGGCTACGCTCTTTCCTGCCCGATTGCTGATTACAAAGATCGTCGCTCCGATTCTGGATGAAGTAGGCGAGCGATGGGCGCACAAAGAATTCGGAGTGGCGCATGAACATGTCGCAACATACCTGCTCAGAAACGTGTTGAGTTCGCTGTTTCGGCTGTACCCTCCCACTGAACCCGCCGAGACGATAGTGCTGGCGACGCCCGCCGAAGAGCGTCACGAGTTCGGGATATTGCTCGCGGCGCTCTTCGCGGCTACGCGAGGCTGGCGAGTCGTGTATCTGGGCACGGATTTGCCAGCCGTTGAGATAGCTCAGGCCATTCGTCTGACCGGCTCGCGCCTGCTTGCGCTGAGTCTGGTGGACCAGAATCCAAACAATGAAAAAGAGCTGCGAGCCATTGCTGATGCACTCCCTTCAGGCACACGCGTCTGGATTGGCGGCAGCGAAGCCTTGAACCACAGAGAACTCATACACAGCCTGAACTGGATCTTAATCCGCGACCTCGACGACCTCGACGACAGGCTCAGAAGATAACGATGAACGATGAACACTGAATGATGAACTGATAACCTGAAACTCATCGTTCTTCATTCATCGTTCATCATTTCTTCACTGGCACAATCATTGCTCTGCAACTCGCGATTACAGGGTGAATAGAGCGACAGGATTATGAGCAAGCAGAACGGTAATAAGGATCCGCAGGAGGTGGTCGAGCGTGGCGCGCGTGCCCGGTGGTGGCGCAGGCGCGGCTCAAAACAACGCGGTTTTTTTTACGAAGATCGCAACGGCCAGCGCATCAATGACGAAGCGCAGCTTGAGCGCATACGCTCGCTCGCATTGCCTCCCGCCTGGATTCATGTCCGCGTAGCGCCGTCCGCGCGAAATCATCTACAGGCAGTCGGCATTGATACAGCCGGTCGCATACAGTACAGATATCATGAAGCGTTTGCCGCCGCCCGGCAGATGAAGAAGTACAAAAAGATCGAACGCTTCGGCGAGAATCTGCCTTCGCTCAGACGCCTCACAAACGAGCACGTCGCGCTCGAAGGGTTTCCGCGCGAGCGCGTGCTGGCCATCGTGATTCGTTTGATCAACGATCTTTACTTTCGCGTCGGCTCGGAAGCAAGCGTCAAACGCTATCGCACATACGGGGTGACTACGTTTCGCAATCGGCATCTGGAGATCAAGCGCGGCGGGCAACTGATCTTCAGTTTCGTTGGCAAGCATCACATACGCCATCGCTCGATAATAGTTGACGAAGAACTGGCCACAGCCATGCGCGATTTGAAAGCGCTCGGCGGGCCAAAGCTGTTTGAATACGTTGACGAAGAAGGTCGAGTGCGCGCCGTAACTCCGAAAGATGTGAACGACTATATCAAGACTGCAACCGGGGCAGAGTTTTCCGCCAAAGATTTTCGCACGTGGGGCGGAACGCTTCAGGCGGCGATACATCTGGCCGATATGGGAAAACCCGAAGACCCGAAACAGGCCAAACACAATATAATTCAGGCCGCCCGTCGTGTGGCCGAACATCTGGGCAACACCGCGACCGTTTGTCGCAGTTGTTACATTCACCCGGTCGTGTTCGAGCGATATATGGATGGCCTGACGCTCGAAGAATTCCGGCCTAAAGCCGAGCGATTGATACGCCGCGTACAACCGGAGTACGAGCCGGAAGAGACTGCGCTGTTGAAGTTGCTGGGCGCGCGCGCAAATGGAAAAGCCTCTTCGACGGCGGAGAAAGCCCTGATCAAACAGCGCGCAGCCGCCGGAAAATAATCTGTTTTCAGGATCACTTCTCTTCTTCCTGCGCTATCTCTACCCGTTCTCTCTTTATGTCAAGACGGAGCCTCCCGAAAAGGCTCATATACTGGTTGGCGACCCAGACGAGCGCAAATCCTGCTATCAGGTATCCGCGCCAGTCCTCGTAAAGCAGCCTGTACCTTGTGATGACGAGAAAAAAGAGCACAACGTAATGGCTGAAGCAATACTCACATGTAAAAAGATAAAAGAATTTGCGCTGATACAGCCTCAAACATTTCTGACTTTTAGCGAGGCAGTAGTCTCTCGGTTCGCGAAAGACCTCTTCGTGAGTGACCGTCCAGGCAATACAGGCAATTGGAATGGCAAGGACGAACAGCCATATTATTTGTAAGCCTAGAGTCATTCTTTTCCGGCTCCACAATCACAGACTGAGCGCCCTCTCGGATTTGACCCTGCTAAACTACAGGTCGGTGGCAGGCGAGTCAAGCGCGATTCCCTGTTCGAGCATTTACCGGGTGATTGCCTGCAATTTAATTACTATTGCCCGACGGGTCAGTTCAAAATAATATGTCGATGCCCCTGCCGCGATTGCTCGATACAAGGATATACGAAATGAAAAGATCATTGCCCGGACTGATTGTTACGGTACTGCTTGCTGCTTCGATGAGCGGGTGCGATGGGTCGAAGACGACGGTGATCGAATCAGCGCCGCACGCAACAGCCGCTAACGAGCTTGCGGCTATGACGAGACTGACCGCCGTTGCAAGAGCCGAGATGATGTATCAGACCGAATCGGGCGGCAAATTCGCACCGCTCGACGAGTTGATTCAAAAGGGCTTCGTCAATGACCCGACGAAGGGTAAACTGACCGGCTATGAGTTGGAAGTCAAGGTCAGCGGCAACGGGTTTCAGGCAACGGCTACGCCTGAAAAATTTCCCGTCACAGGCAAACGATCTTTCTACATAGACGAGGCGGGCGTGATTCGCGGCGCAGACAAGCGCGGGGCGCATGCAACGGCCTCGGACCCGCCGTTGTAATGAGCCTCTTGCGTTCTGTGATTGCGTATGGCTGAATTCTCTATCATGCCGGAACGCAACGATGTTAAATTCCTTTACCTGACCACGACCGGTCGCATTACGGGCCAGCCGCGCGAAATAGAGATATGGTTCGTCGAATCCGAAGGCAGGTTCTACATTCTGGCCGAACACTTTCACAAAACGCAGTGGGTGAAAAACATACTCCGCGACCCTCGTGTGCGCGTCCGCATCGAAGGCCGCGATTTTGAAGCGACGGCGCGCGTGCTGGATGAAAAAAAAGATTCGGCGTTATGGAAGCTGGTTCAGGATTTAGAGCGCGAAAAATACGGATGGGGCGACGGCCTGCCGGTCGAAATCACCCTGAGCAGTAATTATGAAGCTTGAGAAGATGGAGTATCCGAACGGCATTGTAACCAGGATTGGAATTCAATTTTCATTCAGGGTCAAAATAGAGGGAAACATTTAAAATGACAACTATCGGAACCGTAGAAAGTTTATGGCGTTATCCGGTTAAAAGTATGCGCGGCGAGGAAATACCCGAAGTTTTTATGGGGTTTTCCGGCATCTATGGCGACCGGTGCTACGCCTTCAAAAATTCCGCCGCCCGCAAAGGATTCCCTTATTTGAACGCAAACGTGCAGCAACAAATGCTGCTTTATCGCCCGCAATTCCGTCACCCGGAACAAGCGTCAAAACCGCCGAATCTGACCGAAGCGTCGAGCATCTCGCCCGGTGTTACTCCTGCAAACGGTGATGAGGAAGATATGGGTTTAGATGTTGTTACGCCGTCAGGCGAGATCGTTTCCGTTGACAATCCCGCGCTTATAAAATTACTCGGCGAAGGAATCAGCGAAAAGAATCATCTGAACCTCGTGCGGTCAGATCGCGCTTTAACCGATTGCCGCCCGGTTTCGTTAATCAGCCTGCAAACCGTTCGACAGGTCGAATCGGAATTGAGCATCCCGATTGATAAACGGCGTTTTCGAGCAAACATCTATTTCGATTTCGCGTCGGATGACGGCGGATTTGCCGAAGACAATTTTGTCGGTCGCCGTCTGCGCATCGGTTCAAAGGCGACTGTTATGGTTCTCGAACGCGACCCGCGCTGTAAGATGCTTTCGCTCGACCCCGATACTGGTGAACACAACCCGGAAGTTTTACGGAAAGTCGCTCAAGCACACGGCAGCCATGCCGGGGTTTATTGCGCGGTTTTGATTGAAGGGCTGTTGAAAAAAGGCGATTTGATCGAGCTGGTAACCGATTGATTTTCCGCTTATTATTGAAAGTGAAGCATCAAAGAGCGACTCTGCCATCACGTCATATTCCTGCTTGCAGCGATTTCAACCCGCGTCAACCCGCTTGCAGGAAGAATTCACACTTTGCTCTGATGGCAGGCATCTACACCGGGAATAAGTGACGTGGGATTGGAGATAAAATGTTTCAAGGATTGAGGACAGTGATCTATAACGTTGATGATATTGAACAGGCAAAGGCCTGGTACAGCAGCGTGTTGGGTTTCGCTCCATATTTCGACGAACCGTTTTACGTCGGGTTTAATATTGGAGGGTTTGAATTAGGGCTGGACCCGGATATGAGCGGAGTGTCGAAAGGCAGCAATGAAGTTGCGTACTGGGGTACAGAAGATGCCGAGGCCGAATTGAAGCGGCTGATCGAGCTTGGGGCCGAGGAGTATCGAGGGGTGCAGGAGGTCGGTGAAGGGATTCGAGTAGGTATCGTGAAAGACCCGTTTGGGAATCTAATTGGAATTATCGAGAACCCGAATTTCAAGATCGAGATAGCTTGAAACGCTCCTCTAACAACCGGAGCGGGCTTCATATAGCCGCTCTGCTTGCCTCTGAATTAGTAAGGCGGCGGCTCGAATCCCTGCCCGTGGCAGAAGCAAACGGAACGGGAGAACCGATAAACCGGTAAGATTGAATGAACGATAATACAAAAGAGAAGAATTCGTCGCTATTGCGCTGGGCTGCCGGTATTTCAATACTGGCGCTGGTGGTGATGGAGACGGTCGAACCTCTGCTATTCGAGGATGAAAAGTACGATACCTGGCGCATAGTGAAGATAGCAGCCCTGTTTTGTTACACGATAATTACCGTGATTGCGTTACGGAAACCCCGATCTTAAAACACCACCGCAGGCCGCAGAGAACCTATGAGGCAATTGCTTGCCTTTCCTTACACGGTCAGTCACAATTCTGGCGTGCGGCGTTCATATTTCAGATTACGGATTGAGCAAAGGAGAAGGCTATGGCAGATGTGATACCTGAAAAGTACAAAGACCTGTTTGACAAGAAAGCTTTCGGGCATTTGGCTACGATTATGCCCGACGGCACTCCGCAGGTGACGCCTGTATGGATTGATTTCGACGGCAGCCACATTCTGGTAAATTCCGCGCGCGGTCGGCAGAAAGATAAGAACATCGGGCAGAATTCATCCGTGTCACTTTCTATCATGGACCCTGACAACCCTTACCGCTATCTGGAAGTGCGCGGTCGCGTCGCCGAAATCACCGAAGAAGGCGCGTCCGCGCACATAGACAAAATGGCGAAGAAGTATCTGGGACAGGACAAGTATCCGTTCAGCCAGCCCGGCGAAGTCCGTGTGATCTATAAGATCGAACCTCAACACACTACGAAGATGGGATGAATGCAGGATCGACTCATTGATTCATTGCATCATTGATTGATCGATCAAATGGTTCAATGAATCAATGAATCTCAATAGGCGATTCTTCTGGTCGGCGCGGGTTCAGGCAACGGGTCTACTCTGACTCGCGCGTCTGCGACTATAGCGCCTTTCTCCAGAACTTTGATGGGGTTCGCATCCATCTCCTGAATTTCAGGGCAGATCTCTAACAACGCAGAGACGCGCAGAATGATCTCTGTTATCGCGGCTTCATCCGCAGGCCGTGCGCCGCGATAGCCTCTCAGCAACGCAGTCCCCCTGACTTCGTTCATCATCTCCCGTACATCAGCATCGGTAACCGGATGAATGCGGAAAGCAACGTCTTTCAACAGTTCGACCAGTATGCCGCCGATGCCGTATAAGACAAGCGGACCGAACGTGGCATCGAGCGTTGCTCCGACGACTACTTCAACGCCGCCTGATACCATCTCCTGCACGATCACGCCCGTCATCTCGTTTTCAAGTCGCTCGAACATCGACTGATAAGCGTTGCGAACCATCGCTTCGTCATTGAGGTTGAGCATCACGCCGGCGACTTCCGTCTTGTGCAGGATGGTTGGCCCCGCGACTTTCAGCACCACGGGAAATTGAATCTCGCAGGCGGCTTTCACCGCTTCATCAGGGCCAGTGACAAAGCGCGACCGCGCTATTGGAATGCCAGCCGCGATGAACAAATTGTGCGCCTCAACACAGCTTAACCAGCCGCCGCCGCGCTCAAGCGCACGGTCGATGATCTCTCTGGCCTCGACTACGCGAATATCATCAAACACAGGAATGCTGCCGGAAGGCCGACGCAGCCACTCGCTGTATGAAGTCACTTTCGCCAGCGCCGACGCAGCCGCTTCCGGGAATACGTAGCTCGGAATATTGGAGAGTATTTCCGGCGCTCCTTTCGCGCTCATGAAATTTGCGAGCACGGGTTTGCTCCCCGCGTCTTTCGTTCCGGCAACTATCGCGGCGGCTACGGATTCGGGGTCTATCACAAGCGGCGGAATAAATATTACGATGAGCGAATCGACGTGCTCGTCCCGGAGCAGGGCGCGCGCGGCCCGCTCGAAATGTTCGGGCGTGGCCGATGCGATCATGTCTACGGGATTGGCTACGCTTGCGGTATGAGGCAAAAATGACCGCAGTTCTACGACCGTCTCATCAGAAAGCGTGGGAAGTTCAAGCCCGCGCGATTCGCAGGCATCGGCTGCCAGTATGCCCGGCCCGCCTGCGTTCGTCAGTATCGCCACGCGCCGCCCGGCGGGCACAGGTTGATGCGCCAGCAGGTTCGCCACGTCGAAGAGTTCTTCGAGCGTGTCTGTGCGAATGATGCCCGCCTGCCTGAAGAGCGCGCTCACTACCGCGTCTGTAGCTGCAAGCGCTCCCGTGTGCGAAGAAGCCGCCCGCGCGCCCGCGTTTGATCTGCCGGACTTGACGACGACAATGGGTTTGGCGCGGGCTATACGCTTTGCGATGCGGCTGAAATTGCGCGGATTGCCGAAGCTTTCAAGATATAGCAGTATCACCTGCGTTCGCGCATCTTCCGCCCAGTATTGAATCAGATCGTTGCTCGACACGTCGGCTTTGTTGCCGACCGATACGAATGTCGAGATGCCGATGTTTATCCGTCGCGCGTATTCGAGAATGGCAAGTCCAAGCGCGCCGCTCTGCGTAGACATCGCAACGCAGCCTTCGGGCGGATAGACGGGCGAAAATGTTCCGTTGAGCGCGACCTTCAGATCGGTATTGATTATGCCCATGCAGTTCGGGCCTATCAGCCGCACGCCTGCGCGTCTGACTTTTTCAAGTATGCGGGACTCTCTTTCCCGCCCTTCGGCTCCGGTTTCGGCAAAGCCCGCGCTGATGATGATGATGCCCCGCACGCCTTTCGCAATGCAGTCGTCAACTATGGCTTCGACTGTGTCGGCGGGAACTATGATGATAGCCAGATCAACATCGTCCGGTATGTCCGTGATACGCGGGTAAGCGCGAACCGAGCCGACGACGCGCGCTTTTTCATTTACAGGATAGAGTACGCCCTGAAAGCCTGCGCTCATGAGATTATGAAAGACTTCAGCGCCGATAGTGCCGCGACTGCGGCCCGCGCCGATGACCGCAATCGATTTAGGCTCGAAGAAAACCTTCATCGAAGCCGAAGCCGCCGACTGAGACCGCGTGGCCGATTTCTCTTCGCTTTCGGGCGTCGGGGTGATCGAAAATGTGATGTAGAAGACTCCGCCGTCGAGGCGGCGTTTGACTTCAAATCCTGTATTTATGAAGACATCCATCATCTTACGATTGTCGCCGAGCACATAGGCTTCAAAGGTAGTGATGCGATGTTGGCGCGCTATTTCGGCAAGGCGTTCGAGCATGCGCGATGCGATGCCGCGACCCTGAAGCGCGTCTTCCGTGATAAAAGCTACTTCGGCGTGTTCCGGCTCCTTCTTGTTGCGATAGTAGCGCGCGACGGCGACGATGCGACCGGCCAGTTCGCCCACGAGCGCAAAGGTGTCGTTGTAATCTACGGTCACAAGCTGTACGGCGCGATCTTCGGTCAGTTCGGGCAGCGGGCTGAAATAGCGAAAGTATACGCTGCGGGGCGAGAGCCGTTTATGAAATTCCATCAGCCCGGCTGCATCTTCGGGCTTGATTGGCCGCAGGCTGAGCGTCGAGCCGTCGCGCAGCAGGATGTCGGATTCGTACTGAGCAGGATATGCGTTCATAATCGTGAGTCTAACGAAGCTTGGAATAGAAGCGCAGAGATATTTATATTTGCTTAATCTCTGCGCCTCTGCGGTGAATCACTTATTTCACGCATTCAAGGGGTCAGCTTATCGGGCTGCTTCGCATCGTTATCATCAGATCTTTTTTTTATCACGCTGATATGCCCGTCTCCTTCAAGGCAACATTTCCTGACTTCTTTTATGCTCTCTACTCCCTGCTCGCGCAGCAGCCCCATCAACTCTTCCTCTGTAATCATCTCCTGTCTCATGTTCCGCCTGAGCATTCGACCGTCTTTGATAAGCGCGAGCGGAGCGGGATGAAGCAGTCGCCTGAGTTTCGGGAATCTGTAGCCGAGCCAGTCAATCGTATAATCCCAGAAGACAATCGTCGCCACCAGCACCGCGCCTTCGGTGATTGATTTGTAT
This sequence comes from Blastocatellia bacterium, assembly GCA_963804815.1. Taxonomy (GTDB): domain Bacteria; phylum Acidobacteriota; class Blastocatellia; order UBA7656; family UBA7656; genus DATEKX01. The sequence continues at coordinate 3,719,816 of CAWDRU010000002.1, forward strand.
TCGCTTGCCATTGCATTTTGCGCCGCATCGGCGATGAGCACAACGACAAGCAGATCAGAGATGCCGATAGCGCCCGCTTCACGTCTCAGTGCGCGCAGTAGAAAGAATATGAAGAGGTAGACGATTGTCCCGCGCAGAAATATTTCCGCGAGGCTCACCGAAGGGATGAATACGGATTTCCAGTCAATTGCCAAAAGCACATTCATATTTGCCTTGCTGAAAGACTCTACGGCAAACGCAACACCCTGTCGCGCCAGCGGCGCACGCTCATCGCGTCGAGGCGTTCACCTTTGAAGACGATATGCGCAACGGGCTTATTGCCGTTGTCGCTTTCGCGCTTCAGATAGCTGCTGATCTCCATCCAGCGCACCTCGTCGAATTCAAGTTTGCCCTTGCCAGCGAATCGTTCGTCATCTCTGGCAAAGGTGCCTACGACCAGCATCACCGGATACGGCTGCTTTAGCCAGTAGTCCACCCAGCGCTGCTCCTTGATCTTGAAAATTTCCACGCCGTCCTTTCGCTTTCGGAGGTGGGAATTCCCCGATTTCAATTGCAGGTAGAGCCGCTGTCCTGTGCCCTTGCCGTCCAGATCGGTAAACTCAAGTTCCATGTCCAGCCCTTCGTCTTCGGTGGCCGGAATCGGAAAGCACTTCTGATCGGCGCTTGTAATGCGCGCTTCCACCCCAAGCTCCGGCAGTTTGCCTTTGCGGCGGGTATCGAGCCGGATGATATCATTTGCCTGAAGTGCTTCTACCTGTAGGCGCACTTCCTCGCTCGCAAATTTCTTTTCCAGCGCATCCCAGAGAGTGAACCGTTTATCGCACCAGTCGCATACAGTGTCGGCTGCCTGTTTCTTTGCGAGCAGCTTTTCCATCAGCACCTGCGGATTGCCTTTAGACGTATGACAGTGCGGGCAAACATAATAGCGCAATCGCTGCACCTGCTCGCTGCCGCCTTCGAGATGAGCGTGGATGTAATTGGCAAAGATGACCTGCTCGCTCTCGGTCACGCCCGGCCCGAAATAGACATTGATCTCGCCGCCGCTCGCGGATTCCCGCGAGAGCTTGATGCCCATGCGATGACCGCCTTCAAGCGTGTCAAAGTCCGCCGCATCGCGCCACAGGTCCGCAAGCTTGAAGGACTCGCTGTCCGCAAGCTTCACGACCAGCGTGGCATAGATGTCATCGAGGTAGCCTTTTATCGCATAGCTGACAAACACCGACGGATGCTCTACCACTGCCGGTCGCTCGCGTCCGCAATGGCTGGGAAAGACGAGCTTGTCTCCCTGACGCAGGTAGAGATGGCGCTCCAGCAGTTGCCGCTCCATTTCTCCCAACACCACACGCTCATCTGAGGACGGAAGTCGTTTCATCTCCGCGATGCCGCCGTCGCGTCCTATGCTTTGATAAACCAGCTTGCCTTCCGCGATGCTGCGCAGAGGCAGACAGCCCAGTTCTGTCTCATCACTGCGCAAGGTGCGGATGACGGCCTGCGCGTAGCCATTGACCCACTCCGGTTGCAACAGGATGTAAGTGCCGTAGTCGAGTTCCTTCACCGCTCCGGGCGCGTCAAGATGGCCGACCACCGTGCGCAAAGTGTCATCGGTGAACTGCGTTTCTTTTGGCAATCGGTGCCAGAGCAAATCGCGCAATTCCTTGAAGGTGTGCAACACCTGCCCCTCATCGCGCAGTTTCAGAATCTCGTCCTTGATGCGCTTGAAAAGCTGCTCGGTCGTGATGATCGGAATGTCGGCCCACGGAATGGTGGACAGGATTGCTGCGTGAAGTTGCTCGCATCCTGTGCCGTCGAGCGAACTGGTTTCGTAGTAGTTGAGATTATTCTCTCTGGCGAAATTTTGTAACTTGCCACGGCTCGCTTTGAAGCCAGTGTCAACGCGCCCGGCCACGAGAAATTTTGGCGTCTCAGATGGCACACAGCGCGACAGCGCCACCTGCCAGTCGCGCAGACCGGGCAGCACGTCTTCCTGATCGGAATTAAAGAGCAGCAGGATGAGCGAGGTATGATCCATATAAAGCTGATGGATTAATCTTTGATCCGCCTGCCCGCCGAAATCCCAAAGCCAGATTTCTCTTTCTATGCCGGGTGTCGCGCTGTTGTCGTTGAGCTTCCACTGCGTAGACCACGCTCCCACGGTGGAGACTTCACTGGGCTTCCACTCGCCGGTCGCCGGTCGATGAGCCAGTCCGGTTTTCCCTGCGCTGGTGTTGCCGACGAGGATGACTTTGGCATTCGTGTATTGAACCTGCACCTGCACAGTCGGCAAGATTGTTACAATGGCTTTCGGTGTTTGTGCTTCGGTAACAAACTCCGACAAATCCCACACCCGGATGCCGCCGTTGGAGTCGCCAGAGAAGGCTCGGCGTTGATCGGCACTCCACGCCACACTCCTTATGCCGCTCAGGTGGCCTTCGAGGATGCGCAGGCAGCGCCCAGTCTCCACTTCCCACAGCCGCACGGTTTTGTCATTGGAGCCGGTAAGGGCGCGCTTTCCATCCGGACTGAATGCATAGGAATTGGTCTTCGCCTTGTAGTCGAGTTGTATGGCTTTTTCTGCAACCTGCTTGCGTGCGGCTTTTGATTCCACCGCTGGCTGTTCCATTGTCGGGCGGCAGGCTTTGAGGAGCTTCGCGTATTCCCTCTTGCGACTCTTCGGAAGCCAGTTGATATAACTGATCTGCTCAAGCGAATTTATAATGGGAGCTTTATCAAGCCGCAATGTTATAAAGCGGCGCTCATCGTTCAGGGGGTCGCGAAAACGTAATGTCTGGCTCTCCAACTCCGCCCAGCCGGAACCGAACGCATTCGCAGATATGCAAAGCACCATCACGCGGGACTGCTCAAGCCCTTCTTCGATCTCTGCCGGAGTGCTGTTGCCTGTCTCATCGAACCAGACACGCAGTTTGTCTGCACGCAAACGCTCGGCAATGCTGCGGACGACTTCCTTGTCTTTCGAGCTGTATCTCAGGAACACATCGTAGTTGAAGTCCTCAGCCATGCTTCGCCTTTTATGCTGCGCTCCTCATCAGATGACTGTGCCGTCGGAGATGATGCCGTTCTTGGGGACGATGACTATGCCGTCGCGAATAAAATAACCGTCGCCTTCGTACTCCTGTCGGCGCGACTCGTTTATGATCTGCACGCCTGACCCGATGCGCGCGTTCTTATCAATAATCGCGCGGCGAATATAGCAGCCTGATCCTACGCCGATTCGCGGAAGGCCGCGATCTACGTCCGCCTGCATCTCTTCGAGCGTCTGGTAAAAATCTGCCCCCATCATCAATACGCCTTCAAGACGCGCGCCGTGCTCTACGCGACTGCGGATGCCGACTATCGAATCGGTCACGGTCGCGCCGTTTATGATGCATCCTTCTGTAATGATCGAACTCTGTATGCGGCAGTCGAGCAGCTTTGATCCGGGCAGGTATCGCGGACGAGTGTACATCGGAGCTTCCGTATCGAACACGTTGAAGGGTGGAAGCGGCAGCGTCAGTTCGAGGTTCGCGCGATAGAAAGCGCCTATCGTTCCGATGTCCTCCCAGTAGCCGTCAAACAGGTGTGTCTGCACGTTATAACGCGTCAGCACTTCGGGAATGATATGCTTGCCGAAGTCCGTGGCTTCGGGCATCTCTTCGAGCAGAAAGTGGCGCAGCACCTCTTTGCGAAAAACATAGATTCCCATCGACGCGCAGAACGGGCGGCGCGCGGCCTGCTCCGCCGATAACCCCAGTTGAGTCGTGTCAACGCGCATTCGGTCCAGAGCTTCGCCTTTCGGTTTTTCGCTGAAATCCACGACTCGGCCCGTCTCGTCAATCTTGAGCAACCCGAATCCCGATGCGTCGTCTTCGCGCGCGGCAGTCACGGAGATAGTGATGTCGGCCCCCGTCTCTTCGTGCTTGGCTATAAAATCGCGATAGTCCATGCGATAGAGATGATCGCCCGAAAGCACCAGTATCGTATCGCCTTTGTAATCGTCCAGATGATAGAAAGACTGGCGCACAGCATCGGCTGTCCCTTGAAACCAGTCGGCGCTGTCGGGCGTGATCTCTGCGGCTATTATCTCGACGAATGCTTCCGTGAACTGGCTGAAGCGAAACGTGCGCGTGATATGGCGATTGAGCGATGCGGAGTTGTATTGCGTGAGTATAAAGATGCGAAGCAGATCAGAGTTGATGCAGTTTGAAACCGGTATATCAATGAGACGGTATTTGCCGCCAAGCGGCACGGCTGGTTTCGCGCGCAGCTTTGTGAGCGGATAAAGTCGCGCGCCCGCGCCTCCGCCTAGAATTATAGTCAGTACGTTTTCCATGTCCATCTTGCTCACGCCTCCCGAAAGAACGATTTTCCTGCTGCGCGAAAAAGTATAACTGTCCATCAGTGTTGTGTAAAAGCAGCGGCCACTGATTCATTTGCGCATGCCCGGCAAAACACTCTATCTTAATCATCCGCGTCAAGGACCGATTGACATGAACCGAAAGATTGAAAAAGCCATTCGCTTCAGAGAACCAGTGAGCCGCGCGCTCGATGAAGGCCGCCCCGTAGTTGCGCTCGAATCGACTGTGATCGCGCACGGGTTGCCTTATCCGCTCAACATCGAAACCGCTCGCGCGTGCGAAGACGCTGTGCACGGCGAAGGGGCTACGGCTGCGACCATCGGTGTAGTTGACGGCGTCGCCACGATAGGATTGAGCGAAGATGAAATGATGATCTTTGCCAGCTCGAAAGCAGCGGGCGGAAAACGGATCGATAAAGTGGGACTCAACAACCTGGCAGGCGTGATGCTGCGGCGCGGATGGGGAGCCACCACTGTCGCAGCCACCATGCGTATTGCAGAGCGCGGCGGGTTGAAGGTATTTGCGACTGGCGGCATCGGCGGCGTGCATAGAGGCGCGGGCGAAACCTTTGACATATCGGCTGATCTGACCGCGCTGGCGCGCATACCTTTGATCTGCGTATGCGCGGGCGCGAAAGCGATTCTCGATTTACCGAAAACCCGCGAGCAGCTTGAAACGCTCGGCGTGCCGGTGGTCGGCTATCAAACGGAAGAGTTCCCCGCCTTTTACTCTCGACGAAGCAGGCTCGCCGTAGACATCACGGTCGAGACACCCCTTGAAGCGGCTGAGGTTGCAATAAATCACTGGCGAGCGGGCAATGATTCGGCAGTGCTTGTTTGCGCGCCCGTGCCCGAAGCATTCGAGATGCCGGTTGAGGAAGCAGAGCGGGCTGTTACGGAAGCCGTAGCACAGGCAGACCGGCGCGGGATTCGCGGCAAAGCGCTCACGCCGTTTTTGCTCGCGGAGATGGAGCGAATCACCACGGGCAGCACGCTTAAAACGAATCGCGCGCTGCTTGTAAACAACGCCGGGATTGCCGCGCGCATTGCCGTATGCCTCAACGATGTGAAGCTGTGAATTGACTCATTCTTCTTTGACTTGCGCGGCGAGTCAAATATAATCGCTACTCCCAATAAATCAATTTCGCTCTGACAGATAATCAGGAGGCTCCCTATGACCGCATCCGCAAAACAAATGCCGATTGACCGCTCCGGGTCAACTGCTCGCACGAAACCGCGACGCTGGCTGCGATTGATACTCGCGTTGTTCGTTCTCCTGGTCGCAGGCTTCGTCGCATTAGGCGTATGGCCCGCGCCCACAGAGTTCACAGGCGATGAAGGCACGGTCGGAGTAGCGGCGGGCGGCGGCGGCCTCAAAAAAGATTTCCCCGCGATGGTCATACCCACAGACAATGCTACAACTGATCCGAAGAATGACGAGCGAGTTGCGCTTGGGCGATTGTTGTTTTTCGATCCCATCCTGTCAGGCGCAAACGACATCTCCTGCGCGACCTGTCATCACCCGGATCTGGGTTTCAGCGACGGACGCGGGCTTTCGATGGGCAAAGGCGCAAAGGGGCTTGGGCCGGAGCGCGCGGGCGGCGCGGTCGTCAAACGCGGAGCGCCATCGCTGTGGAACGCTACGTTCAATCACATGCAGTTCTGGGATGGCCGCGCGCCTGACCTTGAAGAACAGGCCAGAGGCCCTATCACAAGCGATATCGAGATGGCTGAAAATCCCGACACGCTTGTGGGCGAGTTGAAAGCCATACCGGAATACGCGCAGAAATTCGATTCCGCATTCGGCGGCGCGGGCAGTTCAGGCGTGAACTTCGATAACGTAGTCAAAGCGGTCGCGGCATTCGAGCGGCGGTTGACGGCTAACAACGCGCCGTTTGATCGCTTTGTCGCAGGCGATCAGACGGCGCTGACAGAGGCGCAGCTTCGCGGCTTCAACCTGTTTCGCTCAGGCCGCACACGCTGCTTCGAGTGTCACGGGATGCCGACTTTTGCCAACCGCGATTTCAAGATCGTCGGCGTGCCCGAAGTTGATCAGAACAATCCCGATTACGGTCGCTTCGATGTGACGAAAGGCGAAGGCAACAAGTACGCTTTCAAAGTGCCGACGCTTCGCAACGCGGTGCTGAACCCGCCCTACATGCACAACGGCAAGTTTAAGACGCTCGAAGAGGTGCTCGATTTTTATGCGGCAGGCGGAGGGCCGGGCGTCGGATTCAAAGAGCCGAAGGTTGACGACAAAATTCATTCCTACTCGATTACGACGGAAGAGAAACAGGACCTGATCGCGTTCATGTACGCGCTCGTAGACGAATCGAACGCGCCTGAGTTCCCTGATCGCGTGCCGTCGGGATTATCTGTCGTGCCTCGGCTCGATAACGCTGCCCGCGCGCTCGCCCTGAAACACAACACAGGCTTGCAGAAAGATCAGACGGCAAAGCGCGCGCCACAGACGATAACCGTAAAGGCGGGCGAATCGATTCAAGCCGCGGTCAATCGCGCGCAGGCAGGCGACACGATTGAAGTAATGCCCGGCACATATCATGAAGAAGTGAAGATTGATCTGGATAACATCACGCTGCGCGGCGTGACGGCGCAGGGTTCGCGCCCTGTGTTTGACGGCGAGAAGAAGCTTTCAGATGGGGTGATCGCGACGGGCAGCAATTTCGTGATTGAAAATTTCGACGTAAAACACTACGTCGCAAACGGAATAGTGGCGCAACACGCGCGCAACGTCACGTTCCGTGATCTGAAGATCGACGGCACGGGCCTCTATGGAGTCTATCCGGTAAGCTGCACCGGAGTCACAATCGAGCGATGCACGGCTACGGGAATCGCTGACGCAGCGCTCTACGTCGGGCAGTCGCGCGACATCGTTGTGCGAGACTCCGAAGCCTATAACAACGTCACGGGCATCGAGATTGAAAATTCGATTAACGCAGTGGTCGAAAACAACTATGTGCACGACAACACGGGCGGCATACTGGTCTTTGTGCTTCCGAACAACGTCTCGAAGATCGGGCGCGATTGCATAGTCAAAAACAATCGGGTGATCAATAACAATCACCCGAACTTCGCAAACCCGAATTCCATCGTGTCAAACGTCATGCCCGGCTCAGGCATTCTCGTTATGGCCGCAGACAATACGGAAGTCACCGCAAACGAGATTCGCGGTAATGATACTTACGGAGTAGCGGTTTTCAGTCTCGAAGTAGCTTTCCCGAAAGGCACGGCATTCGATGTCGGCCCCACGCCTGAAAACACTTTCATCCACGGCAACACGTACGCAGACAACGGTCGAAACCCGTCTGAGAAGATGACAAAAGAAGGCATAAACGGCGCTGATCTGGTGTGGGACCTGTCAGGCTGGTCGAACAAGTGGCAGGAGTCGAGCGCGACCAGCGCAACGCCCTTGTTGAGCGCGCGTTTGCCCGCGTTTGCGCGTCGAGCCGAATGGCGAGCTTTGCAGTTCATGCAGAAATATCTCTGATCGCGGGGGTGAATAATGTCTAAAGCCGCAGCCATAGCTGAAACCACCGGACAATCGCTTGAGGAAGAAAGATCGAGCGCCATATTCACAACGCCGCTGGCCGCTCAATGCATTGCGGAATTTCTGGGAACGTTCATCGTCATACTGGTTGGCGATGGAGCCGTGGCGGCTGCCGTGTTTGCGAACTCGATTGACGGATGGGGGGTCGCTATGATGTGGGGGCTCGCCGTTACGTTCGGCATCTACGTCGCAGGCCCTGTGTCGGGCGCGCATTTCAACCCTGCCGTCACAATCGCGATGTCTGTCTTTCGTGATTTTCCTCGCAGCCGCATAGTGCCTTACATCCTCAGTCAAATTGCAGGCGCGTTCACGGGCGCTGCCTGCGTCTATATGCTCTGGCAGGGGTTCTGGGCGAGCACGGCTGAAAAGCTCGGCGTCGTGATTGGCGGGGCGGGCAGCCAGAAATTGATGGCGGTCTTTTCCTGCTTCTACCCAAACCCCGGCGGCATAGGCACGGATGCCAGCGCTCTGGCGATGGTCCCGACTTCGACAGCCTTCTTTGTTGAAGTCGTGCTCACGATGTTTCTGCTGTTGATGATATTTGCGCTCACAGAGCAGTCAAATCCCGGTCTCCCGCAGGCGGGGATTGGCCCGGTCTTCATCGGTTTGACCGTGACAGCGATAGTCGGCATAGGCGGGCCGCTCACGATGGATGCAGTCAATCCCGTGCGTGATTTCGGCCCGCGACTGTTCGCTTATGTGATAGGTTTTGGCCCGATAGCTTTTCCGGGCCCGCGCGGCACGGAATGGTGGCTCTACATCATCGCGCCAATAATTGGCGCGCTCATTGGAGCTGCCGTGTACCGCTATTTCGTGCGGCGATTTCTGCCGTCTGCTGCGTAAACCTGCCGGGGCGGGCCTTGGTCTTATTTTCGGGCTAGAGCGATACGCTTTCGCGCCGTGTGGAGCATTAGTGGTGTTTGCCCACAGCGCGAGATGGTGACGGTTATTTGAAGAGTTTGTCGAACGCCGAGCGCGGGTCTTTCACATTGGAGGACGCAGCCGTCGTTTCTCGCTCAACGGTCTTGCGCGGCTCAAACAGAGTGCAGCTATTACCCTCATCTTTTTTCACTATGCGCTCGGTGACAGGCTTTCGGCATTGATAGCGCGCGCCGGGGTCGAAGCTCACACAGTTTTTGCAGGTGTGCAGGTCGTTATGACATTTCGGGCACTGCGCGTCGATAGCTATACCGTTGATATCAATGTTAACCATAGTGCCGCACATCGAGCAGCGGGTGACCTCGCGAAAAGCGGGCATTTTCGGGGAGCGGACTTCGTTTTTGTGAACTTCATTCTTTTGTTGCACCAGACGCGGTTTTTGTTCTTGCGAGTCATCTTGCTGATAACCACGTTGTTTATATTTTCTTTCCATAAAATCTCCTGTTGATAAACGACAGACTGCGATTGTGTCTGGAGTCTATAAATGGTTAGCCAGTCGTAGAAACAATTCGTCAGCCGCAGTCCGAGAGGCTCTCGGTCTTTGCCATCGAATCAATCAGAACTTGGTTATCGGGAGTTCCAAGACCGATAGATGTGACAACTTTCTTATACAACATCCGCCCCATGTAATCAACGAAAATAAGTTTCCGACTTGCAATAATCCTTATTTGCCTGTTATTTCATCATACAGGGTGACGAGAATTAACAGCGCTGATTCTTAGGCAAAGCTGCCCGTTTTGTGTTAGCATAAGGTCGCCTTGATGTTAAGTTTTAGTGCCAGCGTTTTAGACCGTGACGAGCGCCCAGGTACGGCGATGACTCTTGAAGATTTTCAGGAAGCGTTTAGAAAAGAGATAGCAGAAGTCCTGGCACAGATCCAGCAATCTTACAGTGTCAGCGAACTCGATATGGCTGGCGCACTATACTCGTCCGCAAAGAAGTATCTGTCGGATACGCTGGAACAGACGACGAACAATCCGGGACCTGCGATTGAAGCGCGCAAAACAGTGACGGAGTATTTCGCATCGCTTAACTCCGAAGACCTCTGCCTTGCGGTCGCCTGCGCGAAAGGCGACGATCAGGCATGGGAAGATTTTTACAGGGACTACCGCAGTTACCTTGTCAACGTTGCGCGCACGATGACACATGAGGCGGGCGCGGCTGAGCAGCTTGCCGATTCGACCTTCGCAGAGTTGTACGGGCTGCGCGAATCGGGCGGCACACGCGTCAGCAAGTTCTCGTTTTACTCCGGTCGAGGGTCGCTCAGGGGCTGGCTTCGCGCGGTGGTGTTTCAGCTTTCAGCCGATCAGCATCGCCAGACAAGTCGGCTCGTTCAGACCGAAGAGCCGGAAGAGATGGACAGGCTCGTTCATGCAAGCGAGAATCAGGAGCGAGCACCTGCGCAGGAGGTCTCTTTCGTCAGCGTGCGCTATCGCGAGGCCGTCGCAGATGCGCTGCGCCGCGCTGTGGCTGAGCTTGAAACGCGCGAGCGGTTGCTGCTGGCTTACTATTATTACGACGAGATGACGTTGCGCGAGATAGGGCAACTGTTCAAGGTACACGAGGCAACTATAAGCCGTTGGCTGACGAAGGTGCAGAAACGCACGCGCAAGCTGGTCGAAAAGAGCCTTGCACGCGATCATCAATTCAATCGGCGAGAGGTGAGCGAAGCCATAGAACTGGCGGCTGAGGAGATGGACATTAACGTGCGCGAATACCTCTTCGAGTCTGCTTCGACGGATAAAGACCGGGATAAAACGGCAAAAAGCGCTGGGGGAGCGGTGGCTCCCAGATGACTGAATAATTTACGCAAGTAAGCGCCACGGCAACGTTCTTTAATAGGAGAAGACCCTGAAGGAATGAAGATGTTTTGGAAAACCGAAAAGCGTGCAATTGACAAACTGCTTGGCGGGCGGCAGGGCGACCCCGCACAGATTTGTCTGGAGTTCGACCCCGATCTGGCAAACGCCTATATCGAGCATAGCCTGACGACGACAGAAACCTCGCGCTATGAACAACACCTGTCTGCGTGCACGCATTGTCGAAAGAGCGTAGTCGCGCTTTCGCGCATGGCCGCAGCCGAACAGGCTTTTGCTCATCCAGCGGCGAAATCGCTCGCGATTGCCGGTGAATCTCGAACGGGCATCAAGAGATGGTTTGGCGTTATGAGCGCTCCGCAATGGGGTATGGCCGCTGCCGCTGTTTTAGTAGTCGCCATAAGCCTGCCAATTCTGATTTCAAGTGGTAGTCGCAATTCATCCAGGCCACAAACGACTTCGATTCAATCAGAGCAGGCTGATGCCAAAGCCGAGTTGCAAGCCGATGTCAACTCACCGTCAACGCCTGCTTCCAAAGATGCCGCTGCCAACACATCCGCTCAACCCGGACAGCAGCCGGGCGGCAATGCTCAAGCGAAAAACGATAAAGAGCAGGAAGGGCCGAATAAGGATTTATTGGCCGTCGCAAAAGGGCCTGAAGCTGAGCAGCCTTCTACCGTGGCAGGCGCAGCAGTTGAGGCTCCGCAGCAGCCTCAGCCTGTAGAACCCAGAGCCGATACCGCAGCAGCCGACCAGGCAGCAGCCAGAGCAGCCGAACAAGCCAGGTCCGTCGCTCCTTCGCCTCCGCCTCCTTCCAGGCAGGAAGAGCCGCAGCTTCCGAAGATCAATCCTGACGAGGCAAAGAGTCTCCCGCAAGAGAAAGGTTCAGCACAGGTCGCGCAACTCAAACCGGGCTTAACCGGCGGTGAAGAGATGCATAAAAAAGAGGCGACGATCAGAGAACAAGACAACGTTGCCCCGCCTTCATCAAAGAATTCAAGCTCTGAATCAAGAGCGCGTAGCAAAGCGGCAATGACGGAAGGCGCGCCCGGAAGCTCTAAATTCCGCGATAGTAACAGCGAGGCTGTTCGATCAGCATCCAGTTCTCTTAAAGTAGGTGGAAGAAAATTCTGGCTGAAAGACGATATATGGATTGATAAGGACTACAATCCTAAAAAAGAGATGCCAATGATTACGGTATTTCGCGACAGTGATGTCTATCGCGAACTTCTCTCGAAGCATTCAGGGATGAGACCTTTTCTGACAGGGTTTACAGAGACTGCCCGCGTCATCTTCATCTATAAAGGGACCGTCTACAAGCTCATACCGCAAGACGGCAGCAAGTGATCGCCTGAAAGCCAGTCGCCTTGAAAACCGAGCGCGATGTCCCCTCTCATCCGCGCCGGGCTTAACGGGTTTTTCACTCATCCACCGACTGCCAGTATTGAAGTCCTGCCAAACCTGATTATATAAATTTCACGTATCAGTTCAAAATCTGTAAGGGATAGAGTGTCAGATCTACCCCTTACAGAAAAGATTTCTCTCACGATACCATAGTCCAGGTGGTTGCGGCTCCATCGACAGGGTCAGCAGGAAATCTCTCCCCTCTCTTGAAGAATACAACGATGCTTGTATTTCTGCTGCTTTTGTATGGGCCGCTCGATTGACATGTCCCGCCGGTTTGGCCGGTCGCTGTTACCTTAGTTGCAGTTGTATCGAACATACTAATTCCTCCTTTAAGGTTAGAAGTTATTTTTCCACAGCACTGATGATTTAGTCAGTACTAACGAAACCATGCATTATACCAATCAGCCCTCAACACCTGCCTCACAACTGATCGCCGAGCGGTTAGGCGCGATGCGACGAATAAAGGCGATGAATTCCCGATTCCATTCATTGCCCTTGCAGTTGTAGCACCGGACGCCAGCTCCAGGGATATACTTTGTTGTTGACGTGCAAATCGTCATTCTTCTTCCTCATCACTTTTATGTACTCCAAAGGACGACTGGAGGAATTGAATTTAGAGACGATTTCGTCACGCTCGCGCTGAGTCAGGCTTTGCAATCTGGCCTTCTCACCGCATTGATTGATGCTTTCAGCCACCTTCTTTATAAACTCCAGCCCGTTTAGATAAGGGTCGCTGTTCGGAAGCGCCTGTGTCTTCACGTATTTGTCCCATGTCTGATATATATTGTGAGTTATTTCAAACTCCGCCGGTGTCAATTCAACGCGGATAAATACGTTCTCATCTTTTTTGTCTTTCTTATCCTTATCGTTTTCCGCGGTAAGCTGGTTGTAAAGCCCGGCCTCGATTGGCCCAAAGACCGGTAATGTTTTGCCATTGTCGTCGCTGGTCAATTGCACGCCGAGCGTTTCGACATCGGTCTTGCGGCCATCCATCACCGTCCACATTACCAGTGCGGACCCGCCGGGCGAGGCAAGCCCGGAGTGAGCGGCGAAGGTAAGGAAATACAGATGCGTCGGCATCCTTTCCCATCGTGTTAGCTGCTCTGATGCGGAATCCAGCGTGGTGAAATTATTGTCACTGTATTCGATTATCTTGAACGAGGTTACACCCCGTTGGAAAATATCATTTCCGCGCGGCGTCGTGAACTCGATTTGTTTGGGCGCGGCAGGCTTGTCCAGCTTATAGTTCACCGAGTTTATCACCTCGAAGTCCTGAACCGGAGTGTCTGGGGAATAAGACAGCAATGTGACATATCCCTCAGGCGAAAAGTTAAAAAGGAGCGGAGTTGATTCGGTCGTTGCATCCGATCTCCACAGCCCTGTGATAGTGAAGGGACAAACCTTCTTAGCATCCGGTTGATTGAAAGCCATACTGCTGGCTGCCAGAAAAATGAACATAAGCAGATAGAGAAAGATAGCTCGTTTCATCTGTAGACTCTCCTTTCCCGTTCGGCGATCTCTTCAATAGAAACGGATGAGCATCATCCGCCTTTCTCAAGCTGCCATGTTTAACTACCGAAACAATGGAAGGTTCCGATGATATGTAACCTCCCTCGCATTTTCTAAAACAATCGCCCTTGATGATAGCAGCCCGATAGTTAAGACTCGATTCACTTATCGCCGCGTTGTTGCATCGGATGCCCGGCTTCGTGAAACTTCTCATCAGGGACGTGAAGCGATTCGTTGAGCCGCTTCAATTCTCTGAAGTACATGAATGGAATCCGCGATATCGGGGGGGAATCCAGAAGCGAATTGGAGATGCGATCTTCCATACTCCAGTCCAGTTTGTACAACTTGAATTTTTCTCCGCACTGGTTGAGACTTTCGGTCACCTGCTTTGCCACCAAAATGTTATCCATTGTAAGGTCGGGATATAACAGTTCGTTGTTCTGAGCACGTCTCACCCAGGACTTGACTATCTTCAGCCCTCTTTCATATTGCGCAGCCGTGATTTCAAGTCGCAGCATGACTTCGGAGTCCTTACGAGGCTCTTTCATAAACTCTTTATAAGTTTCCGCCGGGATCAGACCAAAGGCCCAATAGCCGCGAACATCATAAGTGCCTACGGCATCTATTTGAGTCTTCTCTCCATCCATCTTGATCAGCATCGGGAATGTCGGGCCGCTGCCATCATAGAAAGTTCCTATGCGCCCGGCCAGCACGAGGAAATATCGGTTGGAGTCTACTCTGACCCAGCGGCTCGGCGCGGAGCCGGGTTTTACAAAAGTCAGCGAGGTGTCATCGTACCCGGTGATCTCCATCGAGGTTATGCCCTCGGCAAAGCTGCCGCCATTCTTGCCTGCTTTGACAAGGATGGTCTTCGGGGCTTTGGGGTTATCGAGCGTATAGACGGCGCTGGCGATCTCTCGCAACTCTGAACCCTGACCTGAGCCGGAAAGCATTGTAACTTTGGCGTCGGGCGTGAAGCGAAAAAGGGTCGGGGTTTTTTCATCAGAGGCCGCTGCTTTCCACGTCCCAACCGGGTTGAACTCGCAGCCTTTCTGGCCAAACGCCGTCGAGGTTGCTGTCAGGCAAATAAGAATTAAGGATAAGAAAATGGCAAATCGTTTCATGGCATTCTCCTTGAATCAAAGGGCTAAGAATAGAAGCTGCCTTCCGGCAACCTCTATTCTTAGTTTTATATAAAACGGACAGTTGAGGGCTAAGAGGTTGGTTGTTGCGATCCCGCTTAGCCCTCAAAGTCCCCGGTCAGGTTGTCATTCGGTAGCCATACATCCGGCGTTCCCTGTCTATCTGCTCCTGGAGTTTCCGATTCTCCTCAAGTATTTGCTCTCGCGTCTTGGGAGGGTCGGCCATGGAGATTTTCCACAACACCGTAGTCAGTTTGGCCTGCGGATCAACGTGAAGCCAACGATTGGTTGCATCGTTGATGATGAGCAGGAACGACGTGTGACCGTAGATGTTCGTATCAATCGCTATATGGTTCATACCGAAAAGCCTATAGCGAATGGTTTCGATGTCATACGGATCACCGGTCAGGAAGCTCCAGCCCGGCAACAGAGCGTGGTGCATCTTGGCAAAGCTTTTCAGCGCTGCCGGGTCGTCATCTTCCGGTTTCACGGTGATTGAGTACATGAACAGGTCCTTGCCCATCCGATCTTTCAGAGCTTCGTGGACTTTGATCAGATTGGCGGTGACCAGAGGGCAGGCCCCCTCGCACGTGGCGTACATCATGTTAATCAACACATGCTTGCCGCGTATCAGGTCATCGTAGAAGCGGACCTCCTTGTTCTCCTGTGTGCGAAGCAGGGCATTGGTGAAGATTGCCGGTCCAGGCGACGCTACGTGCGGCAAGCCTTGCACTGGCGCACGCAGCGGGCCTGACGGATTATCGTTTCTGAGCTTTGTGAAAAACTTCCTCCTTTTCATTCGCCCAGATCCTCCTTCGTGTACAGCGGCGTATCACCTCTGGCTACGCGTTGCTCGTTGATTTCAACCCTGCGCTTGCGCAGTTCAGCCATGGTTTCGACAATATCCCACCGCGTCATCATGAAGGCGTCTTCGTGGTTCATGTTGTGGCAGTGGATCAGGTATCGACCCACGAAATCCCTGAACGCCAGCCTGATTCTCAGCCTATGCTGTCCGGGTACGGGGTAAACGTCCCTTCGCGAGTTGTTGCCATTCTCCCACGGAGGCATCGCGACAACGGTCCTGTCTGCGGCGTTGCATCCAGTGGCGCTGGGAACGCTGCACACGGTTCGCTCCAGTATCCGGCCCTCTTCCACGTGAATGTGTACGGGGTGGAGCCAGTTGCCTGCGAGCGTGTCGTTTCGGATTATCCATTCCTCCGTCGAACCCTTCAACACTACATGATCGACTCGTCCCGGATCGAACGGTCCGCCGGTACCACTGGGGCTTTGAGCCGCAGAGAAGAAGCTGTTGGTGTGTTGGGTATTGTCATCAGTTGTAGTCGAGTGAGAGACTCGGAAACTGTTCCCATCCGGTTGACCGGGAATAAATCGGAAGCCCCACTCGAACGGATCTACGCCGGGTGCCGCAGGCGGGACCGGCGGCAAAGTGGTCAGCGTGCTCGGAATCGGCGGCGTGTCGGGAATAGTAGCGTTCCCAATAACATCGAACCGCATCACGACGGTGCCGATAGGCACTCCAGGTGCCGGGTCGGCTGGCGTCGGAGTTTTGACGAACTGCGGAGTCTGCACATTCTCTTTCAGGTAAACAGACTGGCCAACCGAGAACTGGCTGAAGTCAATGACCACGTCTATACGCGACGCCACATGGACCTCAAGGAGCGGGAACCCGCTGGTGGCGCTACTATCAGCCGGTGTGCCCAGAAGGTTGCCGTCTGCGGCGACGACCGTCATCGTCTTTTGCACGCCGTCGGGACCGTGGAGACTCAAGGTGAAGGGCAATACCACGCCGGAGTTGATAATGCGGAAGCGATATTTTCGCCGCCTGACAGAAAACTTCGGCTGAATCTTGCCATTGACGGTCCACTTGTCGGTCGAAGGAGCCGCTGCGCCTATCACCTGGAATGCTTCGGTGCGTCCGGTGGTTTGGTTGGTGGCACAGAATCTTTTCTGGGCGAGAAACAGCGGGATGTCGGTCACGCCATAGTAGGCAGGCAGCCGGATAGATCCCGGAGTGTTGAACTCCCACGGCGGGCACTTATCGTTATACAGGAGGTACACGCCGTTCATACCCAGATAGTTGTTGTTGGCCGTCTCGGCCATCAGGTGATCGTGATACCACATGGTAAACTGCGCTTCGCGCGGATCGCCTTTCGGAAATCCCCCAAAGGCGTCGATGCCAGCGTAGGCATTGGCGTAATGATTGTCCTTGAACAATCCTGTGTTGAAGAAGTCCCCCGCGAAACCATCGCTTTCCGACGCCGTATGCCCGTTGTGGAGGTGGACGGTAGTCTTGTTCGTGCCGAAGCTGGAGGTAGTCGCAGGCAAGCTGTTCTTGAATCGCACGATTGATGGCAATCCGTAGGAGTTAAGAATCGTCGGGCCTGGATATTTGCCATTGAAACCCCAGATGTATGTCGGCAAATACTCACTGTGGAATTGATGGGTTCCAGCCTTGGCCTCCAACTGGTAAGTAAGAGCAGGGGTGAATTCCGCCCACCGTTGATGTGGATCGCGCGCGGCCTCGCCGTTGAGTGTGTTGGCGTTCTGAGTCGGCGCAGGAGTCAGGAACTGCGGCACCGCCGGAGATGGAATCGGCAGGGCATCAAGAAACGGCGTGTGTGGCGGACTCTGCGGCACTGGAGTTGGAGCACATATTACCGGTTCTGCTACCGTGCCCTGTGCGTACACAGTCGACTTCTTCAACGTCAAAATGATCGGGCTAAAAACGGACACAGCCCCTGCGGCTGCCCCTAGTTTGAGTATTTCTCTTCTTGTTACTTGATGGCTCTTCTTCTCTATTAGCTGTTTTTTGGGCATAACTCTCCTTCCTTCCCGCAAGGGGAGGTTGTTTAAAATTTTCCACTGGATTGTGATTACCCTTTCGCCCTGGCTTGTTCGACAGATCACCCATCACCTTACCTTTTCGGGCAAGGCTGATGATTTACAGTTTGTGAGGCAAAATACAAAAACAGATGAGTGGCGTGCTTTCTTAAATATCGAGCAGCACACCTGTCCCACCTCATAGGGTCGAATGAGTTTACGGGTTGGTTCCTAAAAGAAATGGAAGCAAAAACCTTACGCTTGAATGCCGTTTTGCATTGCCTTCAAGCAAACGGTCATTAAAACCACAATGCGCAGTGAGATTAATACCATAGCCAAAAAACGAGGTCAAGAAAAAAAGGCTTCCAGATGATTTTTTTTTGTGCGCTCTATTACACATGGGCAAAGCGACCGAAAAATTGCGCAAATCAGATTTCCGTTGCTTTATTGACTGTAGACGTGCAAGGATTACGCAGAACCCCCTTACACCTCATGAGGTGTCTGATATGGCTTCGAGCCTCCCTACATTACTTCTGGTCGAAGATCACGAAGATACGCGGAAGATGCTTGAATTGTTGTTCGAGGAATGGGGTTATCGCGCGACTATGGTCGGCACTGCGACCGAAGGCTTGAGACATCTGCTCGCAACTCATTTCGATCTGATCATCCTCGACAACTGGTTGCCTGATCTGGACGGCATAGAGTTATGCCGCCAGATTCGAGCAATGGATCGTCAAACGCCTATCATATTTTATTCCGCTGCCGGGATGGGAAGCGAAGACCGCGAAGCGTTCAATAGCGGCGCGAGCGCTTTCATCTCCAAAGGAAGCGCGCTTGGGCTGCTTCGCGAGGCGATGGCGAAAGAATTGAGCAGGAAACCGCGAAAAAATTCATGACCTTCACCTTTCCGGTTGACCGAAACGATCGACTGAAACTACGATACACTCGTTTCAAGCGTTTTCAGTGGATACGTTTGAGCAACACACCTCGCCTGAAAAAAACAGTGATGCCATGAAGAAACTCGCCTTGGTAAGACTCGCCTTAGTAATCGTCTTAGTCTTCTCTGCCCAGACAATTGCAAGCCAATCTGCCTCTGATGACCTCGCGCAAAAAGCTCGCGCGGCGCTCGCTCAGATCTCCGGGCGCATAGAGCTTGCCGGGCTAACCAAACCTGTCGAGGTGATCAGAGATACCTGGGGCATCCCGCACATCTACGCTCAGACAACGGAAGACCTTTTCTTTGCTCAAGGCTTCGTCGCCGCGCAGGATCGTCTCTGGCAAATGGAAATCTGGCGGCGTACGGGCGAAGGTAAGCTCGCTGAAATACTCGGCCCTCAGGCAGTTGAGCGCGACAAGTTCGCGCGCCTGTGTCGCTATCGCGGCGACATGGAGGCCGAATGGAAAAGCTATGCGCCGGACGCCAGACTGATCATTGAATCTTTTGTTCGCGGCGTGAACGCTTTCATCGAAACGAGCCGCGATCATCTGCCCATAGAGTTTCAAATAACAGGCATAAAACCGGAGCCGTGGACGCCGGAAGTCTGCCTCACGCGAATGGCCGGTTACGTAATGACGGGTAACATCAGTCGCGAGGTGCTTCGCGCGCAGCTTGTTCAACTGCTCGGCGCAGAAAAAACGGGCGAGTTGCTTGAGACACAGCCTTTCAAAAAGCTCGTAGTTGCTGACGGGCTTGACCTTGCAGGCATAGACAGCAAGGTGTTAGGCGCGGCGAGCGCAGCAAGCGCGTCGGTAAATTTTGCGGCAACCGAAGGCAGCAATAACTGGGTCGTCGATGGAACGCGCACCTCGACGGGCAAACCCTTGCTCGCAAACGATCCTCACCGCCCGGTCATACTGCCGTCGCTGCGCTATATGGTTCATCTGAACGGGCCGGGCTGGAACGTAATCGGAGCCGGAGAGCCGACGCTGCCCGGTGTCGCGGCGGGTCACAACGAGCGCGTAGGGTTCGGTTTTACGATTGTCGGTATTGACCAGCAGGACTTATACGTCGAAGAGATCAATCCTTCTGATGCGACCGAGTATCGCTACAAAGGCAGATGGGAACGGATGCGAATCGAGCGCGAGCAGATAAACGTGAAAGCTAAACAGCAACCCGTCGAAGTTGAAGTGGAATTGAAATTCACACGCCACGGGCCTGTAATCTACGAAGACGCACAGCGCCATCGCGCCTATGCGCTCAAATGGATCGGGCTGGAACCCGGTTCTGCGGGCTACCTTGCATCGCTTTCGCTAAATCGCGCGACGAACTGGCAGGAATTTTTGAAAGCGCTTGAGCGATGGAAAGTCCCGTCTGAAAACCTTGTTTATGCGGACGTGGACGGCAACATCGGATGGCAGGCCGCAGGATCTGCCCCGATCCGCCACGGGTGGTCGGGGCTGCTTCCGGTTCCCGGCAGTTCGGGTCAATACGAATGGGATGGGTATTTGCCGCTCGCCGAGTTGCCGCGCGCTTATAATCCCGCGCGCCATTTCATAGCGACGGCCAATCATAAAATAATTCCCGAAGGCTACAATCACGAGATCAATTTCGACTGGTCTTCGCCGACTCGATTCTTCAGAATCGAAGAGGTGTTGAGCAAAGGCGCGAAATTTACTGTTGCAGATTTTGAAAGATTGCAGCACGACGAGGCCTCGCTTCCGGCGCGCGAGCTTGTGCCGTTGCTTAAAGGATTGAAGATTGATGACCCGATTATCAGCCAGGCGCGCGACCTGCTCGCCGGTTGGGATTTCGTCTTATCGAAGGACTCGGCAGCGGCGGCTATTTTTGAAGCGTGGAACCAAAAGCTCGCATCGAATTTCGCAAGCCTGATCGTTCCTGCCGAAGCGAAATCGCTCATCACGGCTCAACTGGTATCAAGTAAGCTGGTCGGCTCGCTTAAGAGCCTTGATGTCAGAATCTTTGGCGCGAACCCTCAGGCAAAAAGAGACGAGTTGTTGATAAGAAGTCTGGCCGAGGGCGTTGTCGAATTGCGCTCGCAGCTTGGACAGGATATGAAGAGTTGGCGATGGGGCGCGCTGCACGTCGCGGAGTTCCGGCATCCGCTTTCGACCAGTGACAAGATTCGCGCGATATTCGATCTGAAACCGGTCGCTCGCGGCGGCGACGCCAGCACTGTTAACGCTACGGGCGGGGGCGCAAGATTTCGCCAGTCGCACGGGGCATCGTTTCGAGAGATACTCGATTTGAGCGACTGGGACAATTCAGTGGCTATCAATGTGCCGGGCCAATCGGGTCAGCCTTTAAGCCCGCATTACGCAGATCTGCTGCCGCTGTGGGCCGAAGGGAAATATTTCCCTATGCTCTTCAGCCGCGCGCGCATAGAAAAGCACGCCGCCGCAACGTTGATGCTCGTGCCCGTGGGCAAAAAAGAGTAACTGGCGCAGGGCTGTAAGAGTACATGAATATTAGTCCTTGTATAAAATATTAAAACGGCGACAGGGGATTCACTCAGGAGGAAGAAAAATGCTCAGACGATACGCAACCGTCTTTTTGACGATCTTCAGCATCTTCTCGTCAGGCGCTGTGGTCAGAGGCCAGTCACAGGAAAAAATAGACATCGAGGCGATCACAAAGATCAAAAACGAAGAGATGAAAAATTCGCAGATCATGGACATCTTAAGCTATCTCACAGATGTTTCAGGCCCGCGACTCACAGGCTCGCCAAACATTCGCGCCGCGCAGGAGTGGGCTAAAGCGAAACTGGCAGGATGGGGATTACAAAACGCGCACCTCGAAGCATGGGGGCCGTTCGGGCGCGGCTGGTCGCTTGAGGGGTTTGCGGTCAACCTCGTCAAGCCGCACTACAGCCCGCTCATCGCTTATCCGAAAGCGTGGTCGCCGAGTACGAACGGGCCTGTGCGCGGCGAAGTCGTCTACCTGAATGCGAAGACTGCCGATGAGCTTGAAAAATATAAAGGCAGGCTCAAAGGCGCAATCGTGTTGCTTGAGGGTCAGCGGGCCGTAAAAGCGCACTTCGATGCAGAAGGGCGACGCATGTCTGACGATGACCTGTTGAAGCTTGCCAATGCCGATGTGCCGACCCCCGGAGCGTTTCGCGGCAGGCCGGAGCTTACGGATGAGGAGAAAGCCGCAGCAGAGCTTACGCTCAGGAAGTGGCGGATGGCAGTGGCCGAAGGCGCAGCAGTAGTTCTTGAACCCGGTCGCGGTGACGGCGGAACGATATTCGTAAGCGCGGTCACTATTCCTGCTCCGGTTGACACCCCGTTCGACAGGCGGCCTCGCGCGTGGGCGAAAGACATCGGAACGGTGATCCCGCAGGCAGTCCTGGCCGCAGAGCATTACAATCGCCTGATTCGCTTACTGGAACACGGCTCGCGCGTAGAGATGGAAGTGAACATCAACACGCGCTTCTATGATCAGGACCTGATGAGCCACAACATCATCGCAGAGATACCGGGCACGGATTTGAAGGATGAAGTCGTGATGCTTGGCGCGCATTTCGATTCCTGGCACTCAGGGACAGGCGCGACCGACAACGCGGCAGGCTCGGCTGTCTGCATGGAAGCGGTCAGGATACTTCAATCGCTCGGCTTCAAACCGCGCCGCACGATTCGCATAGCTTTGTGGAGCGGCGAAGAGCAGGGGTTGCTCGGTTCGCGCGCTTACGTCGGCGAGCATTTCGGCAAACGAGTTGACGCGCAATCCGGTCAGGGCAGAGGCCAGGGCAGAGATCAATCGACTCCGCCGCAGTTCGAGATTAAGCCTGATAACGAAAAAGTAGCGGGTTACTTCAATCTCGACAACGGCACGGGCAAGATTCGCGGCATTTACATGCAGGGCAATGAATCTGTGCGCCCGATCTTCAGAGAATGGTTCGCGCCATTCAAAGACCTTGTAGGCACAACGAAAGACAATAACATTGCGACGCTTTCGATCTCGAACACGGGCGGCACGGATCATACCTCGTTCGATTCTGTGGGCATACCGGGATTTCAGTTTATACAAGACCCTGTAGAGTACAACACGCGCACTCACCACTCGAACATGGACGTGTACGACAGAATTCAGGAAGACGACATGAAACAGGCGGCGACCATCATGGCCGCATTCGTTTACAATGCGGCCATGCGCGATAAAAAGCTGCCGCGCAAAACGCTCCCTGGACAGCCTACCGCACGCGCGGGACAGTAATTCAATTGCGGAATGCGAATTTGTCGGATTCGCATTCCGCTTTTTGGCAAACAACCATATTTTTCGCGCAATCAGATAAGCAACTACCGTTCTGCGGCCCCTTATTTAGCCAAGCGCTTTTTCCGCATCAGCTAGTAGCATTCTTAGTTGAGCAGCAAACTTTGACCATCGCTGTTGGTCGAATATGCAGAGATAGTATGGAGGTTTTACAATTTGACCGGAAGTGGTCTTCACTCTGAGATGAGACCTTATGGCGGTTTCAACACGCTCCCGAACACCAAGCATGCTCAGACAAATTTCACGCAAAGGGTCAAGGTCAACAGCAGCATGTTCTCTGACAGCGGCACGCTTATAATGTCTCAACATCATGGGTAGGTACTCGGCGCATAGACAACTCATTATTTCTTCAAATTCGTTGAAGTAAAAATCCAGGCGACTTCGGCAAGTTGCCCACTCATCAGCCCTCATAGGTTTCAATTTCGATTCAAATCCTTGCACCGCTCGCTCAACCTGCATATGTGTTATGGTTATCATTGCGCGAAATATGTGCATGAAATTGGGGACGCCATTCAACGTTCCATACTCAAGGTGCTGCTGTAATTTTTTGAAGTGTCGATTTAGAAAATAATTCGCAGCATCGTGCAAGGTGTCAAACAGGGTTAGGTTTCTTTCACCTAATCGCATCATTCCGTTGCTGCCTTCCCAAGCCGGTCTCACCCTTGCAAAAAATGCAGACTGACTTGCCTCAATTACGGGGATATTGCAATAGGTTAAAAATATTTTCAGCGCCTCCTCGTCATCAGCCTGAATAATGTCATTTATAACAGTCAGAAATTGATCTGCGCTCTGTTGAGCTTCTTTGATATGGCGCTCGCGTCTGATGCTTCGCCCTGTTTGTATATCTTGTAAATTATCTAAGAATAAAGGGTTACTGGCGGATAAGGTTATCCCTTGAGCTATGACTTCAATCCGCACTATTGAAGAGGCAGCATTGAGACGCTGTCTCATATCGTTAGGAACTTGCGCGATGTATTTGTCTTCACCGGTGCTTAAGAGTGACAATAATTCCCAAATATCTCCCTGCATAATCAAACTGACAAAGATTTCATTACGTTGAATTGCTTTGGGGATGACAGCGCTAATACGAATACCACTTTCATCCAAGATGGCATCCATCAGTTTGATATCGCGATTGGGGAAAGTCTTATACTCATCCTCTTGTGTCCGTGTGAGAAGAGTTGCCTCGTCTTTCAGCAGCAATGCTGTCTTATCAGGATCAAATAGCTTGTCAGGGTTGAAATCAAATGTCGTCAAGTCACGCGCAAGCAGCATAATCTCCAGATTGCCCCTGCTTGCATCTTTAAGCAATGCTGATGAGGTGAAGTTTGCGCTGCCAAATGCAAGAAGGCGACGGCTGCCTTTTTCGATTGCTATTGCTTTCGCGTGAAGCGGCTGGTGATGGTTTTCATCTGTGTACTTGCAGAGCATTATTTCTGCCTTTTTCCCTTTCACCATTGGATGACGCAAATAATCTTTGGTCATGGTCGTAATACCATTTTGCGTGAATATCTTAATTTTTTCCGGGCGCAAATCTTTGCAAACTCTGTCCAGCAAAACCGGGCTTGAATCAAAGAACCTTGAAAGAACATGCACTGATTTCACTGGGGAGCTTACTTCGGAGACTATCTGTTCCCAAAGCGGAGTTTCCAAATTATGAATCAAGCTCATCTCATTGCCCTGCATATCTTCATTTTCAGCAACAAGCCAGGGAGCATCGCTGAAGATTGCGCGCAAATTAGAGTCTAAGGTTTTGGAGGGCCAGCGATTGCTCACTTTGACTATGAAAGCAAATGCCGAGCGGAAAAGAGAAACAAAGCGTGTATTTTGCTCTTCTTCATAATCGAAACATCCTATTAATTCGGCGTTCGATGTGATGCCGGGCTGAGTGAAGTTCGCACTGCCTAGTATGAGTCTGGCTTTCTTTTTGCTGACAAACAAAAACAGTTTCGGATGAAACACGCCTGGAACAGAGATGGGGTGAAAGAAATATCGAATATTTGCTTGCTCTGGCCTGCCTGATATCGGGCCAAGTATCAGGCTTTCGTAGATTCCTCGATCAACTAAAACGGTAAGATTGCGATTGCTGTTCAGAGAATTAAATTTCTCTAAGCAGTAATTCTCAAAAAAATCCGGCTCGAACGTGTATGTGCATATCACGGCATGGTCATAAGAATACCGCGAGAGTGCATCATGCAAATCAAAACGTGCAGCCTTTCTTTTGATCATTTGCTCTATCCCGTTACTTTCTTGAGTATATGCTCGCCATCCGCAGTAATAGATATGCCGCCATCATTGCTGGTTCGCAGCAGCCCCAAGTCCTGTAGGATATTTACAGCATTCCAGTGGCGCGACGAACGCCATCTTGGCTGATAATCCTGATCTTTGACTAAACTCTCGCCCTCTCGATGCATCCAGCAACTGTCCAGCCTTTTCCTCTCCCACCGTATACGATCATGCTGAGAAAGAACGAACACTTCCAGTGCTGTCTGTAGCGCCTCTGCCCAAGTAGCTTCACCATCTAACCAATTGTCGAGATAAGGGAACGCCACGCCTACCCATAGCTGTGAGCCTACTTGTGCGGTTATGTCTTGGAAACCTATGTTGTCTCTAATACCTCGCCATTTGCCATAGATGATTGCAAGCAGGAGCATGGAACGAGACGCTTCAGATTCAGGCGAATCCATCTCAAGACCGAGAATTTCAGATTCACTCAATTCATTAAGCAAAGAGATTTCTTTTTGCAGATGCAATGATGCTTCTTCATCCGGCACGTCGTAAAGATTCAAAGCTGCGAGTAATTCACAAGGCTTCTCACATTGCTCGCCAGTCAAATTCTTCAGAGTTGCGAAAAAATCGGGCTGTAACAAGCTCGAAACAATTTCACCCGGCCTAAGCCCGGCGCTTTCCCCGCTCAAGACTTCGAGCAAACTATACATAAGCCCTTCGATTGCTTGAATGAAAAATTGATGTAAACAAAACTGTTTCCATAAGGAATGGCATAATTCCAACACTTTAGGAGGCTGATAAGCCACTGGCTTTTTGTGAGTCAGTTTCAGCGCATCGTAATAATAGATTGGATAAACGAGGTGAGTATCAATATCTGATTTCATAACCGACGAACCTTGCTTCTCGTACTCAGCAACTACATGAAGCAGGTGCGCAAGGGTATGCCTGCGCAGAATAGCGCTTTTATCCGGCGCTGCTTTGTTAAATCCAAAGAACAATTCTGTTAAGCATTTTCTTTCTTCATCGGCAAAATGTTCTCCTAAAGCATCAAGCGTAAGCCGCTCTTTCGATATAAAAACATCCCTTTGTGATATTTCTGTCTCTCTAAAAAGTTGCCGCTTTATATATGGAGTATTCTCAATTGCGGAATGAAAACATTGAGCGAGATACAAAGCATCGCCCTCAGTGATACGGTCAATCCCATCTTCCAGTTTGTAGGTCAAGCCAAGCTTATACATGCAACCGCCGTAATATTGCCCATAACCGCCCAACTGATTCGACGGCAATACCTGGAAATCGCAATTGATGGTTTCCTGATCATTAGCCGCTTCAACTTGTATCCGCACAGTCTTTATACCGACTAGAGACATTTCGGGATCATTCATGAGAGAAGCAATAGCCATTGCAGCTTCACGGCGGCGAAATTCATCAATAAAGGTTTGATACTTTTCAGGAGAATTTTCTTTATAGATATGCCATAGCGCCCAACAGTAAAATGAATAATATCGCGCTCTGTCAGTGGTAGTAATGATTCCGGTAAGAAGGTAATCCGTTAGCCTGTCAGATAATCGGGAAAGACCGAGCGGATCTCGTCCCCCATAATCAGTCACAACTTTTTTTGTCCACTTGGGTATGAATTTATCAACCGACATGGCCTTGCTCACAACTGATGAATGAAAATAAGCACGACATCAACCTGTGCGATTTATCGCTTATAGATTTATGATCATGACAACATATCAGAAACTCAGTCTCTAATCTGTGGAGTTCGGATTGATTACTCAAACATATATCGTAATCTTTACCGAACCAGATTGTGGCAGGAGCATAACACCAGACAAAAGTTGAATCAAGATTGGCTCGGAAAACTATTGAGATTATGACCCTGCTGCCTCTGTTTGATGTATCGCTTCCAGGAGCACAGGTTTGATAGATATTTTAAGCGCTGCCCGTTTTTCTTTATCCTTTAATCCACACAGCTTTGATATTGATGAACTCGCGTATGCCGTGAGCACTCAATTCGCGCCCGTAGCCTGAATTCTTTACGCCGCCGAACGGCAGGCGAGGGTCGCTCGCAACTATGCCGTTGATGAAGACAGACCCGGCTTCAATCTCAGATATGAATCGCTCGCGTTCCGCTTCGTCGTTCGTCCAGGCGCTGCTGCCGAGGCCGAAGGTGGAATCGTTCGCAATGCGGATCGCTTCATCAATGTCGCGCACGCGAAAGAGTGAAGCCACGGGGCCGAACAGTTCTTCGCTGTACGCGGGTGAATTTTCGGGTATGTCTGTCAGCACGGTAGGCTGATAGTAGTAGCCTGCGCGCTCCAATCGCCTGCCGCCCGTAAGCACCCGCGCGCCTGCATCTACGGACTTGCGCACCTGCTCGTCAAGGTCGCGAAGTATGTCTTCGGTAGCGAGCGGGCCGATGTCGTTTGATTCATCCATCGGGTCGCCGATTTCGAGCGCCTCCATTCCGCGAACGAAGCGGCGTTCAAACTCATCGGCAATATCTTTATGAATGATAAAACGCTTGGCCGCGATGCAGGACTGACCGTTGTTTATCGTGCGCGCTTTGACCGCCGTGCCTGCGGCTTCATCTATATTGGCGCTCGGCATAACGATGAACGGGTCGCTGCCTCCGAGTTCGAGGACAGTTTTCTTAATCTGCTTTCCGGCTTCGCTCGCAACCTTACGACCCGCAGGTTCGCTGCCCGTAAGCGTCGCGGCCATCACGCGCGCGTCATCAAGCACGCGACCGACCTTGTCCGAACCGATAAGCAGGGTTTGAAACGAGCCTTCAGAAAACCCTGCGCGGCGAAAGATATCTTCAATCGCAAGCGCGCACTCGGGCACGTTCGACGAGTGCTTCAGCAATCCGACATTGCCAGCCATAAGCGCTGGCGCGGCGAAGCGAAAGACCTGCCAGAAAGGAAAATTCCACGGCATTACCGCAAGCACCGCGCCGATGGGTTGATAGCGAACATAGCTTTGCGTCGCGTTCGTTTCGACCATCTCATCAGCAAGAAAGCGCTCGGCGTTTTCGGCGTAGTAGCGGCAGACCCACGCGCATTTTTCCGCTTCGGCAATCGCGGCTTTGATGGGTTTGCCCATCTCTGTCGTCATTATGCGGCCAAACTCATTTTTCTCCGATTCGAGAATCTCTGCCGCTCGCATCATCTTCTTTGCGCGCTCGCTGAAAGGCGAGCGTTTGTGATTTTGAAAAGCATCTGCTGCGAGTTGTAACTTATGCTCAATCTCTGAATCTGTGAGAGCTTCAAAGGTGCGAAGCGTTTCACCCGTTGCGGGATTGATCGTAGCTATTGCCATTTCCTTAACCTCGTATTGATCGTTCGAGAGCAAGTTCGACCTCTCGCTCTCCTGAAAGCGTAGCACATCACTGAGCGCACGGACACGACCGCTCAATCGCCAGCTTTTTGATAGCGATCATCTTTGATAGGATTGCAACCGAACAGAGGTGAACCTTATGGCAAAAGCGATTGATATGCACGTCCATCTGCCGACCGCGAGTTTTCTGGACGGAGCTATAAGACCGTTCAAGGTCGCGGCTGAGACTTTCTTTCGCAGCGCTGTGCCAGTGCGCGAGATGGATGAAGTAGCCAGACTGTATGAAGAACTCGATATAACGGGAGTGCTGCTTGCGTGGGACGCGGAGACTGCAACAGGGCTGCCGCCGCTCACCAACGATGAAGTCGCCGATATAGTAAAAAAATATCCGCGCCAGTTCATAGGCTTCGCCTGCGCTGACCCGTGGAAAGGCAAGCGCGCGGTTGAAGAGATGGAGCGCGCAATCACTGAACTGGGGATGAAGGGCGCAAAATTTCATCCGGGCATACAGGCTTTTCATCCGAACGACACGCGATTTTATCCGCTCTACGAAAAGATAAGCGAGTTGGGTGTGCCCGCCTTGTTTCACACGGGGACCAATGGATTAGGCGCTGGCACGCCGGGCGGCATGGGAATAAAGATGGACTACACGCGACCGATCTATCTGGATTCGGTCGCCGCAGATTTTCCCGAACTGACGATAATCGGCGCGCACCCGGCCTGGCCCTGGCACGAAGAGATGCTTGCGATCATCGGCCATAAATCGAACGTGTTTATGGATCTGTCAGGCTGGTCGCCTAAATACATTCCAAAAGTGATAATGGACGAGGCCCGCACCCGGTTGCAGGACCGCATTTTATTCGGCAGCGATTACCCGTTCATCCAGCCTGAGCGATGGCTTGCCGATTTCGATTCACTCGATGGCTTTAAGCCGGAAGTGCGACAGAAGATTCTGCACGACAATGCGGCGAGGATTTTGAAGCTGCGGTAGATATTCTCCGCGAGTGAACACGATTTCTCATTCCCCTCAGATACGCATCCACTCGCGGAGTGTAACAGGGCAATGGCTCAATGATTAAAGAGCCATTGCTCGAAAATTTGCGACTCTTCTTTCTTGCCGCTCCATCTGGCGCGGTTGCGGCCCGTCAGAGCCAGCACTTCTGCGTGATGCTGACCTGCGCGGTCGCCAATGCGCTCGAAGTAAGCATAAAGTCTTGCGATTGCCGCAATCGACTGCCTTGCCGCTTCGACGGTCCTGAAACTCAGGATGTTGCGGAATTGTCGGCTGTAGGCGTTCTGATCTCGCGCCGTTGTGGTGTAAAGATCGAAGTAGCCTGTGATCAGCCCTGCGTTCTGCAACACGCTGGCAACATAGCTCGGACGAGTTCCCACTGTCCGGGCAATCTCGCCGATGTTGCTTACGCCGCCGCGATGGAGTTCAAGTATGCGGCTCTTCTTTGAATCCTTCCGCTCGCGCTGACGACGCTCTTTTCGAGGCTCGGCCAGCGGCGGATTTGCTATTTTGTTGAATAGAAATTCCTGTTCCTGCATTTTCAACCTCCTAACTTCTTCCGATCAGCAGGACCGATTATGCGCGCCCTTGTCAGCCTGCGTGACGGAATTCATCCTCACCCGCAGTCTTTGACTTCAAGTGATCGATAAAGGCGCTTGCTGCGCGGCGCGACAGCTCTTCGGGCTTGCACTTGAGAGCTTCAAGACATTCCGTCTCAGCGTTGACGCCTTGAGAGTTGGCAATCGCGCGTATGGCGACCAGCTGCTTTGGCGTAACAAGGTCGGCCATAGTCTTTGCCACAGGGTCGCGCGGAAACTGTTGTTGATTTCCATTCATCGCATCACCGTTTCTTTGAGGCGCGGCCTCTTCCTCTCTGCGATACAGTTCGCGCGCGATGCCGAACTTCACAGCCGCGCGCTTGAGCGCATCATGCTCGGCCTTCTTGATTCCCTTCTCGTCATAAGCCGAACCGGTCCCGACACCCTGTCGCGTCACGCCCTGAATAGTTATCGAAGCCGTGATTGCCACGTAATCGCCGATCTGTTTTATGTTCAACACCTCATGAGACCAATCCGGACAGATGCGGTCGAGCAGGTCTGCAACAACATGCCACTCGACGTAATCGACTTCGTGGCTGCGTCCCGAATGATCTCTCCATCCAATTCGCTGCCTGATAAGCTCAGGCGAAACGGCCTGTGACAGCTCCTTGAGCGTTTCGGCAAACGGCGTAACGATCATCCCTCCTCCATTTTCGTGCCCCTCGACATACTCTTCCCGCTTTGTCTCTTCATCCGGAGGCTCAAGATGAAACTTGACGGCAAAGATGTGCTCGCAACGAAAGCGAGGCTCCTGCTCTGCGCGCTCCTGAAACTCAGAACACGAACAACGTATGCGATTATCTTCATCGCGCCAGACGCGAAACGACTCTTTTCTGATTCCGGGCGACACGACGTTGAACCCGTCGTAATCGCGCTCAACCATTCCCATGGCTGCGATTGTCTTCGCCCGATTTATAAGCAATTTTGAATTTTCGACTGCTGCGCTCATCTGCGGATTTCTCCTTCGTAGAGTGAAATAGCTCTGCCGGTTTTTTTCGGCTCGAATTCGCTTAAGGTCTGTTCTTCAATAACTCCGAGCCGCGCTTCCAGCTCTTTGACCTGACAACTCAATTGCTGCATTCGCCGCCAGAGAGCGTCAAAGCTCTCCCAGATTTCTTCAGAATGGGAGGACATCGCTTTTGCCTTCCTTCATCTCAAGCCGACTCAAAGCGAAGCCCTCCGATTGCGGGAGGCTCCCTGATTGCTCGAAATCGGCTGAAAATTCCATCTCCGTCTCTAACTGAGCCGACCAGAACTCGTAGCCCTGCCAAGCGCTCAGTTCCGCTATCTCATCTGAATACCAGCTGTAACCGCTTTTTTGATGCCCTTCGTTCATAACCTTTTCCCTCTTTGTTTCATACGTGCAACATTGTACCATTGTTCCGAAACTGTTTCAAGCATAAATAAGATGTTGCAAGTACGATACAGGTTGTGTTATAAATTTGAAGAAAGGTAAAGAAGGAGGGGTTTATCTGTATGACGGAACCCGCATTAAATATTGTAGAACTGGGTGAATACGTAAAGCGCAAGCGGCAGGAAGAGAAGCTGTCGCTTCGGGAGGTGGCAGTCAATATCAACGTGAGCGCTTCAACGCTTTCGCGTATAGAGAATGGAATTGGGGTGCCTGACAGCGCGACTCTGGCGCGGCTCGCCGCGTGGCTCGGAATACCGCTTGAGCGATTGATGAGAGGTTCGCTTCTGGGTGAAAATGGAGAGTTGGGAACAAGTGAAGCCTATATGGAGCCGGTCATCTATTATCCGACCGAATCGACGCCTAGCATAGTCGAAGCGCACCTTCGGGCTGACCGTAATCTGAAGCCTGATATGGCAAAGGCTCTGGCCGAACTTTTCCGCGTTGCATATTCTCAATTCTCCAACAAGCAGAACGATCAAAATGGTTAGCGACGAAAGGCAACAGGCTTACCAGATAGAAGCGATTGATGAGATGCTGCCGCCCACGGCAAAGCGCCGTGTGTATGAGCGCATTGCGCTGAAGATTCGTGAATTCGCGGCAGCGCCTGTTGACCAGCCGCTTAACCCCTGGAATCTGGCCCCCTTCGTTAAGATCCGCGTAATGAACCTCAAAGATGTCGAAGGTCTTTCGGATGAAAGCCTCAGGCTTCTGCTCGGCGATAACGGCAAGAGCTGGTCGGGCGGGGCGAGTCGGCCTCTCCCTGATGGATGGCGACTGGTCTTTCTTAATCCCAATCACACGCGCGAGCGGCAGGCAGCGACTTTGATGGAAGAGATTTGTCACGTCATACTGGGCCATTCACCCACTCGACTGATGCACTCGGAAGAGACCAGCAAGGGTGTCCGCTTCCGCAACTTCGATAAGAATCAGGAAGAAGTGGCCTATGCGGTGGGCGCAGCCACATTGATTCCCTACTTCTCGTTGAAGCAGGCAGTCGCGGCGGGACTGAACTCTGACATAATCGCGCGCCGCTTTGGTGTGAGCCGCGACCTGATCGAATATCGAATCAAAGTTTGCCGCCTGTGGACCGATTACAAGCAGCGCCGCGCCTAGACAGACTGCTCGCCTGCCCTCTTAATCGAATTCTCCAACAAATATCGCTCTCTGCGCCAGAACCCGGTCGAGGCGTAGACAGTGAGAAATCTTTTACATATAATTCACACACCCCTTGGGTTGACTGCTTTGAGCGAGAGGAAAACAAAGTGGGCAACCGATGTATGACCCGTTCGACGAACGGACGACAGTGGATAAAGCGCGCGGTTGAAGCGCAGGAGTTATGTAGCCAGACCGCGAGTCTATGCGAAAGTTCATATCCATCCCGCCAGATGCAAGGCGGATCTTCCCCCAAGTTAAACCTGTCAGCCGCCGTTTTATATCAGTTTAGTCGTTCCAGCCCTCATTACTCTGTTTTCTATTATGCTCAAAGATCGAAATGTGCAACCTGCGTGTCGTCTGCGCTTATCTAAGCTACGGAGAGGAGAGGCGGGCCGTGTTAGAAAAGATACTTGTTGTGGATGACAGCGATGATACGCGCGAGATGATGGCGAAGCTGTTAGAGCTTGAGTCCTTCATAGCTATCACCGCCGAAGATGGCAGAAAAGGGTTCGACAGGGCTAAAGCGGAGCACCCGGACATTATCATCACAGACATCAATATGCCCAATATCAACGGCATCGAGATGATCAGGATGCTCCGCAACGATTCGGAGTTCAGCAGAGTGCCGATAATGGCTATCACTGCCTATGGCCACTCCGTAGCGGCGGAAGCAATTGAGGCAGGAGCGAATCACGCTTCGACCAAGCCAATAGAGTTTGAATCCCTGCTGAACGGAATCAGGCAGTTGCTCTCCGAATCAAAAAATCACATCAACAACGATTGCTATTAGCCGGTCGAGTTCTTCAAGCTGCGCCGGGTAAATTCGATTCGTTATCACAGTCAATAAAAACAGAACGGCCCGCCAAAGAGCGGGCCGTCGTTTCTTCAGAGTCGGGATTGAAGTTTACTTCAAGACCTGCGTGATGACTTCCATAGGCAAACTGCCTGTGATCTTCACATCAATGTCTGCGCCCGTGACGGTCACTGTTTTGAGCGCGCCGACAAGCGGCGCAGTCTTCGGATCGTTCGTCGCGCCTAAAAAGCCCCGTGCCATGTCGAGCAATCCATTCAGGCGGTCTGCAATGTTTTTGGCGTGCTCGACAGTATCGCTGCGCAGGGTGGCGATAAGGTCTATGCCGGAAGATACGTCAACGCTTCCGAAGATCAGCTTGATCGAATCCAGATCGGGAAGCGGCAGGTCGCCCGACTTTAAGCCGCTCGTCATCGAAGGCGTGACGGTCACGGCAAAGCGTATTGCAGCCGAAGGATTCTGTGCGATTGCTTCCATCAGCTTCGCATTCTGCGCGACGCTTTGATGGGTTCCGAGCTTCGTATCAACCGAAGCGCGAACCGCTGCCGCAGAGCCTACGACAGCCGTCTTCGCATCGTAGAATACGAAGGCCCCGTCATCTTTCCCTTTCGTTTGGCCATCTTTAGCTTGTCCGTTGCTCGAAGTCCTTACCGATTCAACTCTGAAAATTTCGTAGTTATTGTATTTCTCAGAGGTGAGTTTCACTTTCGGATTTGTGCGCAAACGCGAGAGCAGATCGTTTTGATCGAACCCGCCTGTTATCGCAACGGCAGGATTATTTGTGCCATCGCCCGAAAATGTAAGCGCGACGGTCTGTATGCTCGCGATATTGATCCCCA
Source organism: Blastocatellia bacterium (assembly GCA_963804815.1). Classification (GTDB taxonomy): domain Bacteria; phylum Acidobacteriota; class Blastocatellia; order UBA7656; family UBA7656; genus DATEKX01. The sequence goes on from CAWDRU010000002.1 coordinate 3,754,024, forward strand.
GATCGGATATTTCAGCCTGCGCCTTGTCTATTTCAGATTTGATCTTGTTTTGCGCGCTGAGCGTGGCCCATAGACTGCTCGTCGTCACACGTTGAGCATCAATGAGTATGACGGCATGGCTGTCTGGAAGCACCTGCAACAGATCATTACCGTTTTGCGCAATCCGCGCCGATGATCGACTCGCGCTCGCGCTGACGGCGAGAGCTAAAAGTATTGCTGCTAAAGCTACTTTCTTCATAAAAAGTTCCTCTCCTGTTTTAGTTCCGCGTTTCAAATCCCTTAGTTTCAGGAAGCCATTCAATTCTTCTGCAACCCACATGCTGAAACGAGCGATGCGCGTCCGAAGTTTGATACAAAAGACATTTTCCCTATTCTCAACTCTACTAATCTTGCGCGACCAACATCCGGATGCTTAGAATTGATCTCTATCGTGCATAACTTCGTCACTCTTATTAATACGTACGTTGCGCCTGATCGAATGCAGTTTGTTAAACTGTTTTAATCCATGCGAAAAAAAAGCTCTTCCAGTCAAATTCCCCCCGCAGGCCCTGTGCTGGCAACCGCAGAAACAACGCCTGAACGCCAGTCAACAGCCAACGGTCAGATAAAATGGCGCGCCATTTATGCGCTTGTTCCGGGGGCATTTGCGCTTCTTGTTTCGATCAACACTTTGTGGAATGGTTTTGCGTCCGATGACAATCAGCAGGTTTTAAACAACGAATTCATCAAAAGGTTCAGTAACATTCCCCGCGCATTCACTTCCAGCGTCTGGGCTTTTACGACCAGTGACATAATATTTACGGTTGATCCGTACTATCGCCCGCTGTTCAGCAGCCTGTTTACAATCAGTTATGCCCTATTCGGCACGAAAGCCTGGGGCTGGCATCTGGTCAATCTGCTGATACATGTATCGGTAACTCTGCTTGTTTTTCTCTGCATAAAAGAAGCGACCAAAAGAGAGTGGACTGCGCTGATTGCGGCAATTCTGTTTGCCGTCCATCCTGTGCACGCAGAGTCTGTCGCCTGGGTGTCGGGCGTGACAGACCCGCTGCTGGCGCTGTTTCTGCTCCCGGCTTTTTATTTCTACGTGCGATATCGCAAACAGGGTCGCAATTACATGGTGGCAATGGCTCTGGGGTTCTATTTTCTTGCATTGTTGAGTAAAGAGGCGGCGATAGCTTTGCCGGTGTTTATCGGTTACTGCGAATTGTTCTATTTCAACAAATCGCTTTCGCTGAAAGAGCGGGTAATCCGGGTTTCAATTCTTGTCGGTCTGTTTGCTGTGCCGACATTGATCTATTTCGCAATACGTTATTACGCAATCAGCGCATTTTTATTCAGCGGCAACCCGCGCTTTCCGCTGATATTCGGCATTGCTACGGTGCCGCTTGCGATAGTGAAATACCTCGCGCTGCTGCTGTTTCCCGTAAACTACAGCTACCAGCACTACACGCCGCTTGTTGAGACGATAACAAGCTTGAGGCTTCTCGCGCCGCTTGCCTTGCTGGCGGCCTTAGTCGTGGGGATTCGGCTAACCGGATCACGAGTTCTTGTGTTCGCGACGGTCTGGTTCGTAGTAATGCTTCTACCCGTGCTTGCAACGCTGCAACAGTTCGACCCCGGATATTTAGTTCAGGAAAGGTATCTCTATCTGCCCTCGATTGGAATATGTCTGGCGCTTGCTCTGGGTATCGAATGGCTTCAGACGCGCGCTTGGTTTGGCGCGCCGGGGCGTAAGGTAGCCGTGGCCGTTGCGCTTCTTCTGGTTGTAGTGTTTGGCGCAGTTCACATGAGACAAAATAGAGTCTGGGAAGACAGTATCACTGTATACAGACATTGTGTCGCTGTAGCCCCGCAATCATCCGTGGCCCATACTATTTTGTCTCGAACTTACTATGAAGCAGGCAGGCCGCGAGAGGCTGAAGCGGCGGCGCACACTGCGATTGATCTCGATCCTGCAAATACAAACGCGTACATGAATCTCAGTTACTTCTCTCGATCATCGGGGCGGCTTGATAAAGCCATTGATTATCTTGAGCAGGCAGTGTCGGCCACAACCTCAGGCCCCATGACGCGCAACGATCTGGCGACGGCCTACCTCAACCTCGGGCTGCTCTACTGGGAGCAAAAGGATGTCAACCGGGCTGAGTCGAATATGCTCAAATCAATGAACATATTGCCGCGCCCTGTTGTCTGGTACCATCTGGGCGAGTTCTATTTCGATCAGCGCCGCGTTGAAGAGGCGCAAAAAATGTTTGAGATGGTTGCGGACCGGGTGCCTCGATGGTTTTCGCCAATACATATAAAGCTCGGCCAGACATACGAGAGCCTTAATCAAACAGACCGGGCCATTGCGGAGTATCAAAAGTTTCTTGAGATCGCGCCGCCCGAATCGCAGGACATAAAAAGCGTCCAAAACCATATAAAGCAGTTGAACAGCGCTCCGAGGACGCCATAAATCATCTTTGAAAACTGTCGCGGGCGTTTGAAGAATTAACGGCTGAGGGCTTAACCTGTGTTAGCTATAATCATTCAGCAATCAAAATTATTTTAATTCACAAGGAGAATGGTGTGATAAAATCGCTTGGCGTTGTAGGCGCGGGAACGATGGGAAACGGCATTGCGCAAACGGCTGCGCGTGCCGGGCTTTCAGTGGTAATGCGAGATGTCACGGATGAATTTCTTAAACGCGGCATCTCGGCTATAGATAAGAGCCTCCAGCGCGATGTTGACAAACAACGACTTGCCCCGCATGAAAAGCAGGAGATAATCTCGCGCATCAACTCGACTACGGAACTGGCCGGGTTGAGCAATTGCGATTTCGTCGTCGAAGCTATAACGGAAGATCTTGCCGTGAAGTCAGATGTAATCAGCCAGATCGACAAAATAGTGAAGCCGGAAGTTATACTGGCAAGCAATACCAGTTCTATTTCGATCACCAAACTTGCGGCAGTCACCTCGCGCCCGGATCGCTTCATCGGCATGCATTTCATGAATCCCGTGCCGGTGATGAAACTGGTCGAAGTCATTCGCGGCATCGCCACTTCCGACGAGACATACAGGGTGACTCGCGAGCTTGCCGAGGCGATGGGCAAGATACCTGTTGAGGTGAACGATGCGCCGGGTTTTGTTTCAAATCGCGTGCTGATGCCGATGATCAACGAAGCGATATTCGCGCTTTACGAAGGCGTGGGCACTGTCGAAGCGATAGATCAAATAATGAAACTGGGCATGAATCATCCGATGGGCCCGCTTCAGCTTGCGGATTTTATTGGTCTGGATGTTTGCCTCGCCATTATGAATGTGCTATATGATGGATTCAGCGATTCGAAATACAGACCGTGTCCGCTGCTGAAAAAATATGTCGATGCCGGATGGCTCGGTCGCAAATCGGGCAAAGGGTTCTATGAATATTGATTGCCGGTTACGCCTGCAAGCACAGAAACAGCCACCGGGGCCAGTTTCAGGGCAATCACAATAAATATATGTTGTTAATAAAATCGGTAGCCTGATAAAGATGATATTCTGTCAACGATGCACTCATCAGAATCCCTACAACCGCGAAACGTGCTCTGAGTGCGGTATGCGGTTAATGCTCATCACCAACACCCGCACCGCCGCCGCGTATGGCGGCGTGGAGAGCCTGCTAAGGCCCACCATCGAAGAGCACCTGCTTGAACGCATCAGTGCTCTCGAAACTGAACTTGAACGCGCGCACGACCGATTGGAGTTGATGCTCGATTTATTGCATCGCCAGGCGACGAGCGGGCTTTACGATCACGCCATGCTCGACGCGCTTGTAGAGCATCTGTCGGAACGAGGCGCGGTTGAAGGCGGCAAGCTCGAAACCCTGTGGCGCGACCGCGTGGCCGAGCACTACGAAGAAGCGAGCGAACAAGAGCAGTTCGAGAAACGCATAGAGCGGATGCTCGGCAATTTCAACGGCGACAACTTCGACCTGTTCGCTCGATTGCTCGACACGGGAGCAGACCTGTTTATTGAAGGCAATCCGAAGCGTGGCATCCGATACTTTGAAAAGGCGCTCCTGCTCGACCCCATGAACAAGACGCTCGCCTTCTTCATAGGCGAGCACTTCTTTCGCATCAGCAAGCCTGTGCTTGCCCGCGCTTACCTTGAGCGCGCCGTTGACAGCGAGGCAGATAATTACCTTGCGCTTCTCATGCTTGGCGTCATCTGCGGCGACGACGGCGATCTGGATTCGGCCAAGTGGCATTTGAGCCGCGCGCTGAAGATCAAGAAGAATTCATTTACGGCCCATTATGGGCTGGGCAGGATTCTGGTAAGCGAAGGCAAAGTGCATGAAGCGCTCGCTCATCTGAAACGCGCGCTCAGACTCAAACCGACGCCGGAGATGTATTACCTTGTTGGCCGCGCATATCTGGAAGACGGGCGAACTGATATTGCGGTCCGCCACCTGCGCCGCTGCATAGAGATGGACCCGAAGTTCGATGCGGCGCTTTATCATCTCGGATTGATCTATCTCCGTCAGGAAAACCTGTTACTGGCGCAAGAGCATTTCCGCGCAGCTTACGAAATCAACCCGCGCGAATCGCGTTATCGCACGGCCCTGCGGGCGCGCAAAGCAGGGCAACTTGCGCCCCTGCCCGTATTCGGTCGGACGGCTGTGGCCAATCGCAAGGTCGTCACAAGCGGCGATGTGCGGCTGGCCGAGCTTCTGCGCAGCGATCTTCTGGAATCACAATCCGCTACAGCTCAGGTAAGAAAAGGCAAAAGATAATCGGTAAAAAAGTGAAAGGCAAAAGTGACCAGGTCACTTTTGCCTTTCAGGTTTCTACTTTTGTCTGCTTCTAGTGTGCAGTAACGCTCTCGTGCGAGCGGCTGCCGTTGGGCAGGACTTCCACGCTGCGCGTTGTGGTCTTAAAGCTCGCGCTCGTGTCGTCGGTTAAACTGTAAATATCGAATCCGAATGAGTCGAGGTATGTTGCCAGATCGTCGCTCGATGAAATGTACAGAACCGGGTTGTGTCCGTAGTAGTCTGTTATTTCGAGGAGCCGCTCGATGACCTCAGTCGGGGAAAACGTTCTTGCAGGATCCCGGAAGCTAGCCATCTTAACTCCTTTCTCTCTTTCTATACGAAGGGCCATCTTAAATAGTTTTAAGCACCCATGCTTAAGATGCCTTCGTGTTCGGCGAAGTTGTTTTTTCTTGTAACGAAGTTGTAAAGAACTTGCCGACCGCACAGTGTAAGAACGGGGCACGACAGCAAACTTGCGCATCGAGTAATTCTAAAGCTATGGGGACAGAAAGTGATCGCGTGAAAAAGAAAGGATCGGCTTTTTTCAGAAGCCTTTTTAAGAAATAAGGAAAGAAACAGTTTATCAGGTCGTGCGTCTTACTTCGCATCCGACGAAGATGCGCTTTCGCTCTTTTTATCAGCGCCTTTGTCCTTCTTATCTACGTTCTTATCTACGTTTGCAGATTTGCGCGGGTAATCAGACGCATACCAGCCGCCCCCTTTAAGTTGGAAGCTGGTGCGCGAGATAACCTTCCCCAGCTTTCCGCGACACTTCTGGCATCGCTTGAGCGGCGGATCGCTGATCTTCTGCATTACTTCGATTTGAAACCCGCATTTTTCACAAACATATTCATAAATAGGCATAGGCTTGTAACACCTCCGGCAAATCCTCCAATAGTCATCAAGATATTAACACGCCAAAAAAATGGCCACAAGATATGCTATTATCTCGAACCCTGTGCCGGTTTTAAGCTTACGGCGTTACAGGCTCAATTCGGACTGTACAACTCCGTCTCCTTTCAGCGGTCTTCACGCAATTTCAGGCGCATTCGACATCTTTCACTCGTTAATGATGAATGAAATAACGATGCTGGTGCCTGCGCTCTCTTATCCAGTGACGCCGCCAGGCTCGACGTTGGAAATTCCTATTGCGAACAAACACGCTCCGACGGTGGCCATAATTGTAGGGACTATAATATCTTACGCCAAGAACCCGCCTGACGGGCCTATGAAGCCTTACGACGCGAACAGAGCGCACGGGATATGTGCGAACCACACGAACCCTGTTCCTTTGACCGAACCTGTGTCTATCGTGCGCGCTTGCGACGACCACAAGGCCAAGCGTGATAGCAAGCGCTGCCAGAAATGTTATGACCTTTCGCATATTGACCTCCTGATAAATAATACTCAATTTATTCCGGCAATAATCGTTCCGCGCCGTTGTTGTGTTGAGGCACAGGTTAAGCTGTTACCGGGCTTAATTTGGCCGTACGGTTTGTCTGAATTCAGTGCAATCGGCTGCTATCTATTTAAAGGCGAAGGCAAAATAGACAGCAGCGATGATGAGGAAGAAAGAGACAACGTAATTCCACTTTACAGGCTCGTCGAGATAGTAGAGCGCGAAAAGAATGAATACGCTCAGAGAGATGACCTCTTGAACTATCTTCAATTGAGTGGCAGTGAACAGGTTAGAGCCGATTCGATTGGCAGGAACTTGAAAAATATACTCGAACAGCGCGATGCCCCAGCTGATTAAAATGACTTTTAAGAGCGGCACATCCTTGTATTTCAAATGGCCATACCAGGCAATGGTCATAAAACAGTTAGAGATAATCAGCAGAATGATTGTGCTCATGAAATTCCCTATACCCTTTGTTCGACAAGCTGCTCACAGGTTTTTGCGAAAATAGTTTATCACCAGATAACCGAGATAATACTTAAACGGCGATTTGCCCATCGTGTAATGTCCCCACGGCACGAGGCTCCGATCATAACTCAAGCCGTGACGCTCGCACTCTTCAAACAGTAATTGCGAAAGCTCAGGCGGGAATGAAAGGTCGTAAAGCGCTGAGATGAATAGCCCGTGACGCGGATTGCGCATCAATCGTTCGATGTAGGCATTTGGGCTCACAGACATCCATGCTCGTCGCACTTCTTCGCGTGTGAGCGCGCTTTCAAGACCGCGCCTGACGTGCGCTGTGCTTATTCCTTCCCAGACCACATCGCCGAAATAGCTCGACACGTGGTTGTAAGCGCCTACGCGTAACCGATGATCGTGGACGAATGCGAGGAACGCTATGCAGGAACCTATGCTCGTACCGGTTATGCCTATCCGGTCGTAGCCGCAGGCTATGAGCCAGTCAATCCCCCCGCGCAGATCCAGTACGGCCTGGCGACAGGCTTGCAGCGTTCGCCCGATGTTTGCGCTCACCATGTAGTCGGCGCGTACGAGCCCCGCCGGAGTCCGACGGTCGTGGTAAGGCAAACTCAATCGCAATGCCGCAATCCCTGCGCGATTGAGCAAACGGCACAGCCCTACATGGCTCTCGATATCGGCGTTCCATTGCGGCAGCACGATCACAGCGCGGCCTCGTGCGCGCTCTACTTCGCGAGCGAGCGCCCCGTTGCGCGCCGGAACAGGAAAATAGCGGGCGTGAACAGTATTGTTGTTTTCATATGGAGTGGTTACAGGGCTTTTGAAGCTGAGCCACTCGCCGTCAAACGAGAAGTCGGTCACGGGCGGCGACTGAAAAAATCGGTCGCTATAGGCTATCGCACGCTCGTTGAGGCCAAAGATGATTTCGCGCGCGTGTTCCGGGCTGCTTGTCGAGCCGCCCGATACAGAATGGCCGTTATCGAAGTTATTTCCCAGAAATTCAAGCCCCCACTCAAAAGGTATCATCATTCGATTAATATCCCTTTGCGAGAGCTTGCGTTCCCACTTATGAATCAATTGCCTAAACATAATCAAGCCTTTCGCACATTGGCGAAATGGGTATTCTAGGGAAGCAGGCCAGCTTGCTCAAGTTCCTGAGCACAATCTGCGTGATTGATAGTCAACGTACAGAAAATATAACCTACATTTGAGCCGGTTACGGTTTAAACCACTTTTTTTAGTAAATAGTTACAAAAGAGTTGCAAGAGATTGCTCCGCCTTTTCGTCTATTATTAATGGGGACAAATAGAGTTATGACAAATCACGCATCAATCGAGGATCTTCCGGGCACTCCACTGGCAGTCTGTATCAACGATTGCGCGATAGATCACGGTCAATCGCATTCGGATCTGGCTCCCATGTGCTTCCGGCTCGGTTGTGCATTTGCAGAGATGCGATGGAGAAAATCTATTGAAACCAGCGGCGAGATGGCGATGATAATTCGTCAACAGATCCAGCAAATCCGTTCGGCCAAACCTCACAGGTAGGCGACTGGCGTCTAAAATCCTCCGGCAGGCTGGCCTCTGTCAGCCTTAACCGCCGAGCCATATTTTACTGCCTGAATGAAATAGCTGTGTGGTCTGCCTGAAGCACGCGGTCAAAGAAGGCTTTCACGGTTTGGTATTGTTCCACTGTGAAATTAATCGCGTTAACCATCAGGCGACGCTCGTAAATCACGCGGTTGCCGTCGCGCGCAAACGTGGCTTGATATCGCGCTGCGCCTATGTCTATTTCTATGGGTTCAGGCAGCGGTTCGACCCCGTAGCCAGTTGGAACTTCGATCACTGCGCGGTCGCTCTCGGACCACGGATAGTGAAAGTAAACCATGTTTGAGCGTTGCGGCGATTGCAGCAGAGTTTCGTCCCGATGGCTCAACAAGGCAGGGCGCAGCAGCAAGCGCTTTTCGGTGCGGCTGGCAAACTGCGGGGCGGTGAAGCTGTAGCAGGCAGAGAGCGGCGCGGAGGTGTTCTCTAAATTCGAGACCGAGATTGACGGCTCATTGATTGTGGCAGTGGGAAGCACTTCGCGCACTGTGTTGATCATTCGCTTGCGCTGGTCGTCAGTGTTCAGCCCCCACCACTCGTTGCGAAGCTCAATGGCACGCTGGCCTGTGATCTTCAGATCGACCTGCGCGTCAACGCGCCCGTCGCTCGAAATCCTGACGGCAAGGCTGCGATCTTCGGCAGTGCGCGCCCCGTCCGTTACGGGCGTTTCGACGAAGCGCACTTCATTGTTGTCATAAATGAGCGCAGTCGTCGCTTCCTTTTCCCATGAAAGCAGGCCCGGCGGGCAATGGCGCGTGCCTGGATCGTAAAACTGAATCGAGCCGTCGCGCGCAATTACCGCAGTTACTTCGCTGTTGAATTGAAACGAATCGGGGAAGGATCGATGAAAGAAATTCTCGTCGCGCGTGGTCAACTCTGCGACGCGAGCGTCAAGCCCTGCGGCGCGCAGCATCGCAATAAAGAGCCGATTGATGTCGCGCGGCGTGCCGTAGCGTCGCCTGATCGTATCATCTACGGTCTCGTTCTTTTTCAACTCCGTGTCGTCATCCATTTCCGCGCCGCGTTCTTCTTTGACCTTTATGCTTTGAATCTCTTTTTGAACATAGTTATAGATTCGGGCAGTCTTCTCTGCCGCCCCGTCGGTCGAAAGCGTGATCGAATCGACAACGTTGCGAATAGTGCGAGTAGTTTTTGTCTCGTAGCTCGACCTGTTATAAACTCGCCGCGTATAGTCTCGCCAGTACCTGTCGGGCTTCGTCTCCAATTCGTTTGAATAATAAAGCCAGCCCCACATCTTTACGCCCAGATCGGGAGGCATCAGCGGCTCGCGGCGAAACGGCGCGATGTTTTCAGCGTGAATATCGAACGTGCCGTCCCAGGTCGGCGCAAATCGCTTCGGGTCCTGCGCGTTAAAGGTCACCCACCGCACATCAAGCTTCGATTCGGCCTGCGGCTTAATGCTGTAATGAAGCTCTTTGGTGTAGAGTTCCGATTGCAAATCGAGTTGAAAATAGCGGAAGCCGTCGGGGTAAGTTTGGCGATACCGATATTCTATAATCGAACCGGCTTCGACCGCAGGCATTGAAAAAACTTTCGCGCGCCATACGCCTTGATTCGTCCTCAGGATGATTCGGTCGAAAATGTCGCGGCCTGCGACTTCGACGGCTGAGCCGTCGGGCCGAACGGTTCGCGCGCTCACATCCGTGATGCGGCCAAGCTCTACACGATAAGGAAGCTGCACGTCGCCGTAACGGCGTCCTCTGTCGTTAAAGATCTTGATTCGGATATAGACCTTGAGGCTTGTGCCGTCAGGAAAATTGTCGTTAAGATCGCCTTCGCGAAACAGCATTGCGGCGTCGGCTTCGGGGTCGCCGATTCCGACAGCGGTCATCTTCAGTTCCTGCGTTGTGACGGGTCTCCAACTAGCTGCCGCACTTCGCCGCTCTCCCGCATACGCGCAAAACAATATCAGCAAAAGCAGAATCCACTGGCGCAACATAACGCTTGACCTCTGTACGCATAGTCGCTCGCGCACGCAATCGCAAGCCGTGGTTCATAATACTGAAGTGTGAGCATTCTACTTCTTATCCCCCGCTCAATCAACAGTGTGGCACTCTCATTGCCCTTAAATTAGCAAGTGTGATGATTATGTTTGCGAGTGAACCGAAAGCGAGCACTTCAAGCTGCATCCTGCGAATTGTTTGTACGGGAATTTTACGCTACGCAATGCAGTCACGCTTTTCGGTGATCTTTGGCGGCGACAAAGGAGACGATATATGAAGACTACTGTTGGAATTTTTAATTCACGAGCGGATGCAGAACGTGCGGTAGACCGACTCCGGTCAATCGGCATCCCGGATAATAGCATAAGCTTTTTGACGCCCGGCGAGACTGAAAAAACTCTTGAGGCGGTCGCAACTACCGATACTGAGCAGCCGGGCATGGGATCGACGCTGGGCGGCGTAGTCGGTGGCGCTCTGGGAACAGCAAGTGGCATGAGTCTGGGCGCGGCGGCGGCGAGTCTGTTTGTGCCGGGCATAGGCCCTATCATCGCCTCAGGAATTATCGGTGCAGCGCTCCTGGGCACAGGCGGCGCGATTGGCGGCGCAAAGCTGGGCGGAGAATTGGAAGAGGGCATGGCTGATGGTTTGCCGAAAGACGAGTTGTTCTTTTACGAAGACGCGCTCAGACAAGGCCGCTCAGTCGTTGTGGCTCTCACGAAAGACGAGGAGCAGGACAGCCAGGCGCGCACGATCATAAAGGAGACAGGCGCGGAGAGCATAGATGCTGCGCGCGAGGACTGGTGGCTCGGATTGCGCGACGTTGAAGAGGAAGACTACACGGGAGACTTTCTGACCGACGAGACGCATTATCGCAAAGGTTTCGAGTCCGCGCTGCACCCGGAGACGCGCGGCAAGTCTTACGACGAGGCTTCCCGGTATCTGGGCCAGTGTTATGGAGAGCTATGCGATGCGGAGCCTTTTCGCAGAGGTTACGAACGCGGCCAGACTTATCATCACGGCTTGCGAGAAAAATTTAAAAGTGTAAATCGCCCTTAGAGCGAGTACAGTAGGTAGATCAACCGGTAGAAATCTACCGGTTGATCACCGAGTGGGAACTACATGGCGGATCATCAGGTTAAAGTTTTAGTCATCGAAGACGATGAATACTCGCGCGATGCTCTTGCTCATCTTCTGGCCGCAGAAGGCTATGATGCGCAGTCGGCTCACGACGGCGAGGCGGGTCTGAGCATAGCCAAAGAGATCAACCCCGATGTGATTATTCTTGATCTCAACCTGCCCGGTATAGACGGCCAGCAAGTGATCAAAATGATTCGAGGCGACAAGTCGCTTGCTTCCATCCCTATTCTTGTCGTCACGGGCGACGATGACAAACAGGCGCAGGCCGCCGTTCGGGCGGGAGCGGACAGTTATTTGACCAAGCCTTTAGAGTTCGATGCGTTGATTTCAGCAATCACCAATATTCAAACCAGCCCGGTGAACGACCGTTAATACTCTATTGAGAATTTCTTTATGAGGCGTATGTGGAGATAACAATCGTTCTGGTGATTTTGTTTCTCGCAGTCGTGTTATTTGCTACGGAAGTTCTAGCCATTGATCTCATCGCGGTCCTGATGCTGCTCAGCCTGACGCTTACAGGAGTATTGAACGTCAAGGAAGGGCTTTCCGGCTTCAGCGATCCGGCTGTAATCACAATCGCGGGTTTCTTTGTAATCTCAGCCGCGCTTTTCAACACGGGAGTAGTCGAAGCCGTCGGTCGCCGATTGCATCGAGTTTCAGGCTCGAACAGTTCGATTTTTTTGCTCGTTCTCATGTTGACGGCGGCGGCGCTCGCTTCATTTCTGAGCAATGTCGTCACGACCGCTGTGCTTATGCCCGCAGTCTTTGCCATCTCGCGACGACTGAAAGAACCTGTCTCCAAGTTTCTGATGCCGCTTTCGTACGCAGCTGTATTGGGCGGCAAATGCACGCTCGTCGGCTCTCCGGCGAATCTTGCGGTTAACGGGCTGCTGACTTCAAATTATGATAAATATCACATTGAGCCTTTCACGCTTTTCGATTTCACGCCCATAGGCATCCCGCTCGTCATCGCGGGCATAATCTATATGATCGTGATAGGCAAGCGGCTTTTGCCCAAACACAATCTGGAAGAGTTCGATCATGAATACGGCAGCAAGGATTTCGTCACCGAAGTAGTAATACTGCCGGACTCGCCTGTGAGCAACAAGACGCTTGTTGAAGCTGATTTTCGCGGAACTTATGACCTGCAAATCCTCGGCATAGTGCGCGGCGGAGAGCGGCGTTTGCCGCATCGCGACTCAAGACTGGAAGCTAACGATATTTTGCTGGTCAAAGGCAAGCTCGACCAGATACTCCGAATCAAAGATGAGCAGGGATTAGATATCAAAAGCGATCAGACGCCTTATAACCCTTCGGGACAGGCTGACGCGGTTATGGTCGAGGCGATACTCTCTCCGAATTCGGCATTCGCCGGGCAGACATTGAAAGGGATCAGGTTCGGTTCGCGTTACAAGGCCGACGTGCTGGCTATTTACCGCCATCACCAGGCGCTTCACGAAAAATTAAGCGAGATTCGCCTGGCTTTCGGTGATGTGCTGGTAATTCAGGGGAGTGCTGAAAACATCGATCAGTTAAGAGAAGACCCGAATTTCCTGACCCTCGAAGACATCGAGCACACTCCTCTCAAAAGAAAGAAAGCTATCTGGGCAGTCGCCATATTTATCGCGTCGGCTATAGCCGCAGGCACTGGTATTGCGCCGATTGTGCTTGTGGCAATCGCGGCGGCAGCACTGATGGTGCTGACGCGCTGCATCACAGTAAAGGAAGCCTACAGCAAAATCGAATGGACTGCGATTGTGCTGATCGCAGCAACCATCCCGCTCGGAATCGCTATGGAAAAGACCGGAGCGGCAAATTTGCTGGCAAACTACGTAACACAGTATCTCGGATTCGGCGGGCCGATGGTTGTGCTTGCCGGATTTTTCCTGTTTACGATTCTGTTGACGCAGCCTATGGCCAACGCCGCGTGCGCATTGATCCTCGCTCCGATTGCGATCAACGTAGCCAATCAGATTGGGGCGAATCCCCGCGCATATGCAATCACAATCGCCATCGCCGCATCGTGCACTTTTCCGACCCCGCTCGAACCCGTGACCGCGATTGTTTACGGCCCCGGCAAGTACAGATTTTCAGATTACGTGAAGGTAGGCGGACTGCTCACCATCATAGTAATGATCGTGACGCTCGTGGTCGTGCATATTCGATGGGGCGTATGAAGTTGCGCGCTGATGGAATCTATAGTGAAATAGATATTGACCGTTGATTCAACTATGAAGATTCCATCGTTCTTTTTCGCTGCTCTGCTCGCCTGCTCAAGTGCAATGCCAGCCTTGTGCGCTCAAACCAATGCAGGTCAAACGAAGCAGACAACCGCTCAGCCGTCTCCGGCAGAGCCGGGCGCGACCTCCACATCGAAGCTTGCGCTTCCGTTCAAACGCGCGTGGCAGCATCTGACCGATGACGCGGTGACGCTTGCGCCTACGCTCGACAGCGCGCACATTTACCTGCCGCTTACAGGCGGGCGCGTCTATTGCCTGGACCGTGAGACCGGCTCCCTGCTCTGGACGAGCGAACCAGGTGGAATCCTCAGCGCGCCTGTCGCTTCAAGCGAAAACTCCGTCTACATCGTCACGCGCAGGATTGCCGAGGACGGCACGGAGGCGGGCGGCTCGCTGCGCGCAGTAGACAAAGCAACGGGGCTTACCACCTGGGCGCGCGACTATCAGCGCCCTTTCACATCGCCGCTTGCGCTTTCGGCGGGGCGAATCTATACCGGCAGCGCGGACGGGTCGTTCTACGCGCTCGATTCAAAGAACGGCGAAATGGTCTGGAAAGTAGAGACTCAGGACGTTGTTCGCGGGCGAACTCTTGTAACCGAGCGAGCCATCTATTTCGGCAGCGATGACGGAGCGTTGCGGGCAGTTGACCCGGAACGAGGACAATTGCTGTGGGTGTTTCAAACGGGCGGCAAGGTCACGGGTCGGCCCGCCTCCGACGAACACGCGTTGTATTTCGGATCGGGCGATGGCTACGTTTATTCGCTTGCGACGACAACCGGTAGGCAGCGATGGCGTTCGCGCACAGGCGCGGCGGTCGAAGCATCGCCTGTCATCGTAGGCGACCGCGTGCTCGTTGCGTCATTCGATAATTTCATCTACGCCCTGTCACTCGCCAGAGGTGATCGAATCTGGAAACGGCGGCTCGAAAATCGCATCGCCGCGGCTCCGATAGTCGAGGGAGATGCGGCAATGGTTGCGCCGCTCAGAGGCGATTACGTCGCAGTGTTTTTGAACGTAGACGGGCGGCGCGTCAATCTTTATCAACTCGACCGCGAATTTGAGATCGTGGCCGAGCCGATCTTTTCCGGCGATACGCTCGTACTGGCGACCAATAAAGGACTGGTCGTGGCCACCGCAGTCCGCCACACAGACAACCGCACAAACGCACTCAAGAAATAAATCCAGCTCTAAATAAATCCAGCCCTAAATAAATCGCCGCAGCGCTGGAGCTAAAAGCTCGACGGCGCTGCGGCGCAAGCATCGGAACTAGCACGGGGGAAGCCTAGTCCGATTGGGGGCGGGGCGATGGGGGCAAGGCAACTAGGGGCGATTGATTGGGGGCTAGGGGGCTACTGAATATTAACGGGAGCGGCTCATAACAACTTAGGGACGGCTTTATCTATATCAAGTCCTGTTCCAAAACCCGCTCCGGCATAATTCGGGTTAGGTGGTTGTGCGAAACAAAAAATTTCGAGCCGGATTCAGTCAAAGTTATTTTTACCACAAAACACTATTCAGCCATTATGAAAGAATCAATGCAAGCGAATTGATTTAACTTGACCGAGTGGCGGAAGGCGTGGCAAGTAACGTTTGTCACGTTTGACAATGCGCGTTACTGGTCAATGTAATTGAAGGACGCGGCACAGTCGCCTGATGCCTTCGGCTATCATTTCAGGAGTCTCTTTCGAATAGGCGAGCCGCAAAGTATTCGCCCCGCTTCCATCAACAAAGAAAGGCTGGCCGGGCACGTAAGCGACGCCGTTGTCTATGGCTTCGGGAAGGAGTTTCGTTAAATCGATGTCGCGCGCGAGTTCCATAAGCACAAAGAAGCCGCCGACAGGCTCGTTCCAGCGCGCTTCTTTGGGAGAGTGCGCCCGAAGCGCATCAAGCATGGCGCGGCAGCGCACTTCGTAAAACCTGCGCAATTCGGGGAGGCGATTCTCTATCAGCCCCGACCGAATGGCTTCCATGACTATGGCCTGATCGAGCACGCTCGATGAAAGGTCAGCGCCTTCCTTGGCAGTCTCGATCTTCGCGGCAATCTCCTCGGGCGCGCGCAGGTAGGCCGAGCGAAGGCCGGGCGCAAGCACCTTCGAGAAAGTGCCGAGGTACAAGACGCGCTCAGGCAGCAGCGCCGCGAGCGGGGTGAGCCGCGCGTCGGTTGTGAAGTGCAGGTCGAAGTATGCGTCGTCTTCTATGATGAGCAGATCGTGCTCGTCCGCAATCTCGACAAGCTCCGTGCGCCGTTCAGCCGCGAGCGTTACGCCCGAAGGATTCTGGAAATTCGGAATCGTGTATATGCATTTCACGCGGCGACCGGCGCGGCGGGCGCGGTCAATCTTCTCTCTGAGGTCGCCTGTGACGATGCCGCCTTCATCCTGACGGACGCCTATCATTTCGGCGCGCGAGTTGTGAAGCGCTATTATTCCGCCGATGTAGCTTGGAAGCTCGACCATCGCCACATCGCCCGGATCAATTATCACGCGCGCGATCAGATCAAGCCCCTGCTGCGAGCCTGAAGTCACGATCACTTCTGACGCTTTCGCAGACTCGATGCCTCTCGATTGAAGAATGGCGGCGATGGCTTCGACTAAAGTGTTCTGCCCGCGCGACGGCCCGTACTGAAGCGTGAACTGGCCACGTGTGCGGATGACGCGCGCAGCGATCTCTGCCAGTTCTTCGAGAGGAAAGGTCTCGGCGCTCGGCGCGCCCGCCGCAAGCGATATGACCTCTTTGCGGCCAAGCAACTGTGTGAGCTTGCGAATAGCATTGGGTTGCAGGGTGCGCCCCATCGCCGAGAACATCTCTTCGTACAGGATCTCTGTTTTCAACATGAGAAGGGATACCCCTCAGCCTTTAACGTCGAACGAGAATTGCACCACGAAAGTAGGCGATGCAGGGTCATTCGATTTTATAGTAACCGACTTCACATGCGGGCCGGGCGATTTGCCAGTATCGACTTTTACTTTGATCGTGCCAGCCTTACCAGGCTGGAGGACTTTTGGAAAGTCCACTGTCGTGCATCCTCAGCCAGGCTGGACGTTTTCGATCTGTAGTTCGGCGTTGCCCGTGTTGCGAATCTGAAAGCTGCGCACGAGCGTTTTTTCCTGAGGCTGCTTGCCGAACTCTATGGTCTTGGTAGGCGCAACCAGTTTGGGCGCTTTGTCTGTTGACGCAGCAGGCACAGGTTGAGCGTTGGGCTGAACGGCAGCCGGTTGGCCGTTCGTTAAAATCTTCTTTATGGGCGCTTTATTAGCTGACGCGTTGGCGTTGTCAGTTATTGCGGGACTATCACGCATCGCGACCGGTGGCGCTGTGTTGCTGTTAGTCGGTTGCGCGCCGTTGTTATTAGACGAAGATGTTTCTTCGGGCGAGGAGCAGGCCGTCATCAACATCATTATCAGTAAGGATAGAACCCAGAGCTTTTTGAGACTGTTTTTCATAACGAAATAATTTAGCACAAAACAGTATTCTTTATGCAATGACGCTCGGCAATCATTGCTTTTCGACCTCCAGCGCAACAATCTGCGCGCCCCATCCTCCAGCTTCCATCGGCGCATCCTTATAACTGACCACGTAAGGAGTTCGCGCAAGTATCGAGCGCACTATCTCTCGCTGCACGCCGATGCCTTTGCCGTGAATGATGCGAACATAACCTGCGCCGCTTGCGCGAGCCTGTTGCAGATAATCTTCGACGACTGCGCGCACCTGTTTCGGCGGAATCGAGTGCAGATCAATCACATCGCGAAATTCTATGACCACAGGATCGGGAAATGGGTTCATCGAATCGAACGATTCATTCATATCCGGCTCTTCGGATTTTATATCACGCCTGACGCGGCGAATCGCCTTCAGCAGGAAATCGAATATCATGTCGCAATCATACAAGAGGTCATATTATTATCGCGCGCTCAGTCCTATCCGTCGCGCCAGAGCCTTGAAGCGCGGGTCCTGATGAAGCGAATCCCAGACAGGATGTGCGTTGAGAAAAACAAGCGAAGGAAGGCGTTCGGCGTATGCCTTCTCCAGCCACTCGAAAGCCATATCTTTGTCGCCCATTCTGGCCGAAAGTTGTGCGACCCATGTAGCATCGACTTTTTCGCCTTTCGAGAGCGCTTCTTTCAGGCCCTCAAACTGTCGGCGCTCCATCCGATTTATGGCCGCCTTTGCATCACCCTGTTTGAGCGCGTCTATATATTCCGGCTCTGCCCCCGATTCGATCATCTGTTCCAGCATACGGTCGCGCGCCTCCGCGTACATTCCTTTGTAACTGTAGGCGCTTATCAGGCAATAATGCGCGGCAGGCGATTTCGGTTCCAGTTCAATCATCCTTTCAGCCTGCGCGATTGCCGCGTCGTACTGGCGTGCGCGCAAATATGCATAAGCGGAAAGACCATTCGTTAAAAGCGATACGGGATCAAGTTGTATGGCCTGCTGGATATGGCTCATCGCCGCCTGCGTCTGCCCCTGCGATATCAGATAGTCTGCAAAAAGGATATGAATGTTAGGATTACTGGGGTTCAGTTCAACAGCGCGTTTTATATTCGCTTCGGCTTCCGTCCAGTTCCATTCAAATTGAAAATTGACAAAACCCAGCGCCGCGTGAGCTTCGGCGAATCGGGGATTGAGTTCAACGGCTTTCAAGGCGTCTGCTTTCGCTTTCGATAAAACTTCGATAGCCGAGGTGTTATTCCATGTCGTCAATAAAACGCGCGCATCCGTCGCGGCAGCGTACGCGGGGGCGAAGTTCGGATCTTTTTGAGTGGCCTGATCAAAGTAAGGGATGCTTCTCTCCAGATCCGGCAGAGTGTCTTTGGTCACAAGATAGCGGCCTTTCAGATAAGCCTCGTACGCTTCCGGGTTGCTCGACCGGGCAGATGTCGAATCTTTCGATGACGAAGGCAACAGTTCCAGAGCCAGAGAACGCGCGACGCGAAGGGCCACATCGCTCTGAAGTTGCAGCAGATCGCGCTCGCTGCGTTCATATGTTTCAGCCCACATGTGCGTCTGGTCGCTCACCTGTATAAGTTG
The DNA here is from genome assembly GCA_963804815.1 of Blastocatellia bacterium. Classification (GTDB taxonomy): domain Bacteria; phylum Acidobacteriota; class Blastocatellia; order UBA7656; family UBA7656; genus DATEKX01. Next base: position 3,772,653 of record CAWDRU010000002.1, read on the forward strand.
AGCCGTGATGCGCACGCGGTCGGATTCGCGGCGTACGCTGCCTTCAAGCACATAGCCTACTCCAAGCTCGCGCCCGATCTGACGGATGTCTTTATTGGCGTTCTTGTAGGTCAGCGCAGTGGTCCGGGCGATGACGCCCAGTCGTTCGGGGCTCAGGCCGCCGATCTGAGTTATCATCTCCTCAGTCAAACCGTCGCTGAAATAATCCTCAGCCGTATCGCCATTCAGATTTTCAAAAGGCAAAACAGCCAGCATGATCTTTCCCACAGGCGGGCTCGGTGAAAAGGTTCCGCGTTGCCACAGCAGATAAAGCGCCAGAGGCAGTAACATCAGAAAAATGATTGCCACCGTGCGCCATTGAAATATGCGGAGCGGTTTGCGGGCGGCTGTTTCGTCTGGCGGCGCTGAAGATCGCTCAGGCTGCGGATGTGTGAATTCCGGCTTCTGCTCGTGTGAAGAGAGATCGATTGTCGAAGCGAGGTTCTCGACTGGCGCGATGAATCGATAGCCTCTGCGCGGCAGAGTCTCAATGTAGCGGGGCGACTGAGCGTTGTCGCCGAGCGCTTCGCGTATCTGCTTGATGCAGAAGTTCAGTCCCTTATCAAAATCTACGAAGGTGTCATTGCCCCATACTCGCCGTTGAATCTCTTCGCGGGTGACCAGTTGCCCTGCGTTTTCGGCCAGAAGCGAAAGAACCTTGAAGGGCTGCGGCGGCAGTTTGACCGTTGCGTTATCTCGATACAATTCTCCGCTTTGGAGTTTCAACTCGAAAGGGCCAAACCGGATTGATAGGTCTTTGTGACCATTCGATTGCATAATCGCCGCACCAATCGACCTGCTTTTGCTTGTAAAACCCAGGTAAAGACTGCGCCTCGCAGCCCGCTAACACAATACTAACAAAATTCTAATGCGCTGCCAGTTGGATTATTCACCTGAGCACACCTAAATTGCCCCTGCGACGTGCCCGACTTTCAACTGGAAATACTTATACCATCGGAGGATAAACCGCTATGTTCAAAAAATCGATCTTGCTTTCACTCTTATTTCTTGTGAGCTTCGCGTCATTTGCCAGCGCGCAGGCCGAGGCCGCGCGGGCGACGGATCGCGCTGCAATACGCGCGCATATTGAAAGCATATTTCAGGCTTTCATAAACAAGGACGGTGATAAATTGCGCGCCACTCATTCAGAAGACTGGCGAGGGTTTCTTGAGGGTTCTCCCGTCGCGATTCGCGGGATTGACGAATATATGAAGGCTGTCGGTGAAGGACTGAAGCAGGCCGACAGCGGCATGAGCGGTTATAAGATAACAGACTTTGACGTGCTCTTTCACGGAGCCGATTTAGCGGTGGTCTGCTTTGTCGCGGATGTCGAATTCAGAGGCGGCGGCGGCAGTAAACTGCGCATACTCGACGTATATGCCAGACGAAACGGCCACTGGATTCAGGCTGGCTCGCATACGGTTGTGCACCCTCAGGCGATTGCCAGGCAGATTGCAGCCCCTGTGGATCTGTCGGCACAGGCGCGCGAACGAATACTGAAGGCGCGCGAAGCAGTATGGCGCGCGTGGTTTACAAACGACCGGGCAACGCTGGAAAAGATGATTCCCGAAGACGCCATCGCCATAGACAGCGGCACAGAAGTCTGGGGCACGCGCGCAAGCATACTTGACGGCGCGAAGAGATTTGCCGAGGGGGGCGCAAGGCTGGTGCGTTTGGAATTTCCGCGCACGGATTTTCAGATGTATGGCAGAACGATCATCCTTTATACAACATACCGCTACGAGCTTGAGAGCAACGGACAGAAGTCTACATTCAGCGGGCGCGGAACCGAGGTCTTTGTGATCCGCGATGGAGAGATAGTCAATACGGGCTGGCATCTCGACGCGGGCAAGTGAGCCTGTAAGGAAGTCAATTCACCGCAGAGACGCCGCAGCACGCGCAGAGAATATTCCACCTGCGAAATCTCTGCGTGCTGCGGCGTCTCTGCGGTGAACTCTCTGTTTCCTGCCTGATTATTGATTCTCCACCAGCTTACAATCTGACCTCAGCTTGCCTGTCGGTTTGAAATGGTGAATAATTGAATTTTGACTTTACTACGCGCGCCGGACAATAGAGCACAGAGGCGCGCGGTCTTGCTTCTGTGCGGGTATGATCTTATTTCGTCTGACCTTCATAATAGCGTTAGCAATACTCCTGGTCGGGTGCGACGCCTCGCCTCAGGTGCCGAACACGACGCAGAAGAATTATCCTGCCATACTAAAAGATTCAGCCGAACGGCGCGAGAAAGCCGAGCGCGAATGGCGGCGAATGCTCGACGCCTACAACGTTCAGCAGACGCCGCCCGACCTCAACCCCATCTCTTACACGCCGCGCTCGTTGTTAGGCGTAACGGGCGGCATACAGATGATAACCTTCAAGCCTGAGCCCGGCTCGGAGATCATCGCGCTGCGTGAAGCGATGAAAGGATTCATAGACCGATGGCGGGAACTGCTCGGCGCAGACACTTCGTCAGTAAGCCTGACAGCCGGGGACAATACCGACGCGGCGCAGAAATTGACATATCGCCAGGTCAATTACGCGTTTCCCGTCGCGGGCAATTTCGGAGAGATGATCGCAGTCGTCAGCGCTGACGGGCGATTGATGCAACTCGACGACCGATTCATTCCCGTAGTCGAGTTGCCGATTCGCCCGCAGATCGAAAGAGAGGCTGCTCAGAAAAAAGTGGCCGGTCGGTCGTTTACTTATACGGACATTGCCGGACGCGAACAGCAGGCGCAGATCGGCGGCATTGACGAAGTCAGCGTCAAACGGGCCGTCATTCTCCCCATCGAAAAAAGCGATATGATCGAAGTTCACCTGGCGTGGGAAATAGTTGCAGGTAAATCGCTCTCGTGGACTGTTTATATCGACGCAATAAACGGCGAGGAGTTGAAAGTAGTTCAAAACTTCCAAACCTGAAATATAGAGGTTAGATGCCAGAGATTGGATGTCAGTAAAAGATGCTGGCTTCCGGCCTTTGACCTCTGACCTCTGACCTCTGAATCTATGGAAACAGTTATAACGCGAGACACAGACATATTGCGGGAATATCTCGTAGCCCTCGATGCGCGCGAGCGCGGCCTTTCTCCTTTTGCGCGGCTCGCCGCTACGGTCAAGCTGGCGCGGTTGCGCCGCGAACTCGACTCGACGCAGTTGGAGACTACGGACGAAGACGTTGCCGCGCTCAGGCGAGAGATCGATGAGCGGATGGGCCGCACCTTCACGCGCCGATTTGAATCGAAACCCTGGGGCGCGCGGCTATCCATATTCCTTATGCTCGTGCTCGGCCAGCAACTTGTGCTTGCTCTGATTATGCTGGCTACGATGCTGTTCGTGCGCCTCTCCCCGGTTCCGAAGAGATGGAATCCCATCCTGCCGCACGAAGATCCGGGTTACCTGCTCGTGTTCATCTTTTTCTTCTTCTTTACTACGCCAATGCTTGCGCTGCTGGTGCTGTTCGGCGGCAGGTACTTTCACTCATGGCGCAAGACCGTTCCCTCGACAATCATCATTTTCGCGCTGTCGATACTGGGCACTTATCTGGTTCTGCGCAATAACGAAAAGACCAACCCCGTTCGCCACCTGACATCGCTCGAACAGTTCGCCAAAGAGCGAGAGATAAATGTTACTAATTATCGCGCGTGGGTAGAAGCCAACTGGTTGATGAACGACGCAAAGTTTCAGCGCGATTACGAAAGCTATCTGCGCAACGGGCCGGGCCGTTGGATCACTTCGCGCATCTACGCCGCAAATGATGCGAATAACCCGGACGCCGCCTGGAAACCGAGGAGCGATAACGATGCTATGCAGGTTTTGGGAGAGTATGTAGACGGCGGGCAGGACCCCGATGGGTTCCGCGAATGGCTGCATTATTATCTGGATCGAAACCGCATATATTCCGAAGACCGGATAGATCAGGAAGTCGCTCAGATGACCGGAGCCGCCAATCAACGATTCCTGAGCATCTGGCAGGTCGAGCCCTTTTTGAAAGAGCGCGATCAGCGATTGTATAGCGCTTATCTCGGCTCGGTTAACAGCAGCATGAAAGGGTACGGGCTGGCTTTACTTGCGCTGTTCGCCCTGATCTTTCTTATAATCTATCTGACGGGCCCTGCTTTGTCTTTCTGGGAGCGAATGGCCGGAAATGTGCGCGGCAGGGGGAAGCAACAATCTTCATTCGATTCAGTCGAAACATCTCGCGACCAGAGCCGCGTCACGCGTTTGCGCGAACGCTATTATTCGTTTCCTGAGCGAAGCGAGATAACTACGCCGCCGTTCTTTGATACGCCCTTCAAACTGCTGTCGAATGTGCATCGTTCGTTTTTGCGGCTTGCGGTCTTCACAGTGCTTTTCGTCTTCTGCTTCTGGGGTTTCGTCTATGCGCTCGATCTATCGGCTGGACATGAAAACGTTCCTTCGCAGATTGGTCTCATGCGGTCGCACCTGCTGCTGGGCGGCTCAGGCCAAAGCGATGAAGTCGAAACTCAGGGCGCTCAGCGTGTGAGTTCCAGTTACACGACCGTGGGAAGAGTCGGAACCGATTCGCGCGGGTCAGAAAGTCAACTCTCATCACGCGTCAGCGGGCTTGAGCAGCAAATTGATGAAGCAGATTATCAGGACAACAGAAGATTCAAAGAGCAGTACAGAGTCCTTGCAAGCCAGAGCAACGATCTGGATTCGCTGAAGAATCTGACATCGCAGCTCCAGCAAACGACTACGGGGTTGCCCGAACAAATCTCGCAGGCAGGGTCGCAGGCTGACGCAAGAGCGGGTCAGGCGATTGGCGAGGCGGCGGCGGCAAAACAGATGGCGCAGGGCGTCGAATCGCAGATCAACACAAAGCTGAAAGAGTTGGAGAACCGCGCCGCCAGTGCGTCTCAGGACGCGAGCAATGCCGAAGCGCAGGCGTCGGGAATCCGCACCCGAACCGAAAAACTCGAAACCGAAGTGCTGAACCTCACCAGACAGCTTGAAGAGCGGACGGCAGAATTAAAGAACAGCACGTCTAAAGAGAGCGAAGAGCAGCTGGCCCGCCTTGATCGCCTTCAGCGCGTCGCATTCGCCACGATACTTTCAGAGATCAGAGCGAATGTGGACGAGATGGAACGCCGCGTGGATTCATCTTTCTACCGCTTCTTCAATAAAGGTGAAGCCCGCCGCGATGTGGACGCGCTCAAGGGGCGCATCACAGGTCTTACAAACGAACTGCGCGATCTGAACGGCGATCAGGCAAAACAACTGCGCGATCAGCTTGAAGAACTCCACAACCGCGTCGAGCAAATATCTGCGCGCGTCAAGTAGGGGCATGCTTTATGCAAACGCGTGAAGATAAGGCGGGCCAGTTGATTCAGGAGGTTGAGAGCCTGCCGCCTCTAGTTACGACTGAGACTCAATCGCTTCCTGAGACTCAGCCTCTCTCCGAGATACCCGGCCCTTCATCGCGACATCCTCTCGAAATAATGCTCAGGCGTTTTGTCTCGCCCAAGCCTGTTCAAATTATCGCCGGGCTTGTGTTAATCATCTCAGTGATGAAATGGATTGAATTTGCCGGGCCTGCGATTCTCGATAACGACGGCTACTATCATATTCGATGGGCCGAGATGCTGCGCGAATCGTTTCCGCATCCGCCGCCGTTCAAAGCGCTGCCGCTCACCACGCTCAACGAGCGTGATTACGTAGACCATCATTATCTGTTTCACGTCCTATTGTTCCCTTTCACGTTCGGAGATTTGCGGTTGGGAGCAAAGGTGGCGGCTGTAGTCTTTTCCAGTCTCGGCCTGCTTTCGCTGTTCGCGCTGCTGGTCTCTTACAATGTCAGGTATCGCTGGCTGTGGCTTGCGCCGCTTGTGGCAAGCTCAGAGCCTTTTCTTTATCGAATGTCGATGACCAGAGCGCCCGCGATGTCGCTTGCTCTGATAGGTCTGGGCGCTTACCTGATATTGAAGCGCAAACATATATGGCTCGCGCTGCTTTCGTTCGCCTTCGTGTGGTTTTACAGCCTCTTCCCTTTGATCCTGTTGTTTGCGGCTGCCTACTCGGTAACGGTCTATCTCGCAGAGCGGCGTATAGAGTTGCGTGGCGTGCTGGCTTCGTTTTCCGGAATAGCAGTCGGGCTTGTGATAAATCCTTATTTCCCGAAAAACCTGAGCCTGCTTTACGAGCACATGCTGATGAAGATCAACACAGGGTCGGGCTATTCCGTCGATGTGGGCGTCGAGTGGTATCCATACGAAACCTGGGTGATGATCACCTCCAGCGCGATAGCATTCGTGATCTACGTCGCGGCGCTCGCGGCGTTCGATTATCGCAACCGCGAGCGCGACCTGAAGCCGCTTTTCTTTCTGCTCGTTTCATTGATGCTGCTGTTGATGGCCTTCAAGTCGCGGCGCTTCATCGAATACTGGCCGCCGTTTGCAGTTCTGTTTGCAGCATTCACCATCAGCCCTAAACTTGAGATGATAGATCGCTCCTGGTTCGCCCGAACCAGAGAGCGGGTCGTCGCATTCGTAGCGGCGATCCTTCTGGCAATCGCCGCGCTCGCAACGATGACGACGACTGTCTGGCAGGCGCACGAGGATGTGAAGAGCGAGCAGGACCCGTATGCTTACGAAGGCGCATCCCAATGGATCGCCGCCAATACGCCGCCCGATTCGATTATCTTTAACACGGACTGGGACGATTTTCCGATGCTCTACTACTTCAACCCCGGCAACACCTACATAGTCGGGCTTGATCCGTCTTACCTCTATGACAGCGACAAAGAGTTATGGAATCTCTACGCGCGCATAACGCTGGGGGATGAAGACGACCCGGCTCCGCTCATACGCGAGCGCTTCGGCGCAGAGTACGTGTTCACGGACAACGGCCATACAGATTTCCTGACCATAGCCGCCGACAGCGGAGATTTCGTGACGGTCTACAAAGACAAATTCACGACGGTGTTGCGCATTCGCTCCACGGGAGAAGCGAAAAAACAGGAACAGAGTGAAAGCGACCAGCCGTGAGCCGCGCTCACTTGTTATCAGGCAAGCTTGATAGGTAAAGATTCGTTCCGGTATACTCTCGGAGTTGTTCGATGGAGAAGTCGCCTAGTGGCTGAGGGCGGCGGTTTGCTAAACCGCTATAGGCTGTAAAGGCCTATCGAGGGTTCGAATCCCTCCTTCTCCGCTTTTTTGCTTCAAACAAAGGGCAATCTTCTAACGAGGATTGCCCTTTCGTTATTTCATCATTTTACTATTTTCTCCCCTACGGCCTGTTAAGCTGCGGCTTCAGCCTCACGCCTAGCTCGTGTATTCTCATCTCAAATATTTTCGTCTTCCTCCTCTATATTATAAAGACGGTGTAGGAGTTTATAGTGCCTTTAATCGTCGTGTGCGAGAAGCCAGCCTTAGATTAGTGGATTATCCTCAACTTGCTGCTGATTTTGCTTCAATTTATTGGGCCGAATATCAGCTTGTTGAATTGACCGCAACGGTTGCCGACCGCGCACGAGTGCTGTTGGGGCATCATGCGTTACGTGTGTATGACGGCATTCAACTAGCTTCAGATGTGATAACGCGCGAAGCGCTCCAAGGCGGCGACTTATCAGAGCACCAGCGCTATTCCTGAATAGAAAGTAAGCCGTCGACATAGAGTTTTGGGATGATATGACCAAGAGCGACGTTCGATTCGTTTAACCTCATAAGTGCCACACCGGTCTTGAAGGCGTCAACGATTTCGCTTCCGGCTCCGAGAGCCTGGTAAAAACCGATTGAAAAATCTATAGCTGAGTCGTCACCGATAGCGCTGCGCATTCCGACAACATACTTTGCATGTCGCGCAATGACCCTTGCCTGGATCTCCGAATAACAGGCATTCAAAACTACGCATTCAAGGTTTTTAGCAAGCAGGTCAAGTTGCAGCAGGAACGACAGCGTCTCGGCTTCGACAGGATGTGTTTTGCCGTATTGGTTTTCAATGCAGATGGCTCCGCTACGTGATCCATGCCCCGAAAAGTGCATTATCGAAGGTCTTATGCCTAGCAGTTCCTTTGTGATTCCTGCAGAACAAACCGCCAGCTCCGAATGTAGCGCAAATTTGTCGCGCAGCGGCGCTTGTTCAAGAGCTTTCTTAATTTCACGCATTTCTTTCAGCAGGTTTAATCGCCCGCTATCCTGCGGGTCAGCCGCCAGAAACAAAATCGTCCTCTTGCCTGCGCCGTAAGCAAAGTAAGGCTTGTATTCATTCCATGCGTCAGGATTTTCTTGTTTGGCAAGATCGATTATGAAATCACACCCGCCTTTGCGCATAGAGTGATTGATTATTAGGTCAACGATCTCGTCCTTACGCATGCCGCGCGTGAGGCTGTCGTGAATGGGCCGCAGGGCTTCAATATCGAGACACATTCGATGAAGCTCCGTATCGCTGAAGACTTTGCACAAGAGTGCTCTGATGTTCTTGGTATTGTATTTCGACGAGGCGACCGGTCCAGTCCGGACGCTGGTTGGCTGGAGATTCTGCGGCTGGAGATCATGCACTTCCATGTCGAAGCTCTTGGTGATGATCTGGAACTTGCTAGATACATCAAGGAATTCGACTTCAATTTTGAGAGGCACGCTGGCTCCGAGTTGGCGAGGGTACACGCCGATTGCAAATGCGCGGCTGTTGCCGGGCTGTAGGTCACCGACCGGGTATGGCCCGTCTGATTCAATACCTCCGGACGCCCGCACCAGTATCTTTCGCAGCTCAACGCCCCCCGTGTTTTTTACCTGCCCCTCGATCTTCTGCCAGTGCTTCAAAAGCAACGGCTTGCGCGATATTCGGAGATCCAGTTCAGGGGCTGGCGACGGTTTCTCTTTCAGGACTCTCAGAGCAAAACTCTGGTCTTTAATGGTAGTGCGGCGGCCCCGGTTATCGAGAAATGATATGCTGGAGCTTGTAATCTTCCAATCACCGGGGAGCTTGGGCTCTACTACAATTTTAGCTGTGTGGCTCTTACCGGGATCAAGCACCGACAAATCGATTTTAGTGGGTCCGCTCAACAGAATGAGCTGCGGCGGCAGCCTGTATTTGAATATTATGTCCGTACATGGCTCATTCGATTGATTGGTGAGAGTAATCAAAAGCTCATTTTTGATTTTGGCTGTGATGTCAACCGGACTCAATGTTATTTCGATCATTAGTCACCTCAACCAAGTGAGGATGTGTAGGGATGAAATCGCTTCCTACATTCCTCACAGTGAAATGCTACAGTTGCGTCTGGCACGGCGCGAGGGTCGAAAACCTCGTCGTGAATAGCTATGCGGTCTTTTAAACACAAGGGTCTGCCGCAGTGATGACAGACTGCGTTAATCACGACACCGTCTTCAGGCTCCTTTTTGCCGCAGTGACTGCATTCCCATGAAAGCGCCATTGTCACCTCCTTAGTTCAATTCCGGAATGAAGCCTTTTCAAGCTCAGGCTTCATTCAATTCTTTTTGAATCTGCAAATACGTGGCTTCGGAGATGCGCCCTTCCGCAAGCGCCTCCCTCAACTGCTCACGCTGTTTCCAGAGACTCTTGTCTTGCTTCGGCCTCTGCCTGATTTTGGAGTGCGGCGGCGAGGCTCTGTGGGCAGTGTGCGTGCGCTGTCTGGCGGACAGACTGGCTCTAATCAATCTCTCCAGCTTCGTCCATGCATTTTCGATATCGCATTTCATCAGCTTGCTGGTGTAGATGCCGCGCACGGTCAGCATCAAATTGGTCATTCCGATGGGAGCGCCCGCACCAATCACTTCGTCGCCGATCAGAACTATATGAAAGTCGGTCGGCGACCCTTCGTAACAACGGCCCGAGATCTCCCATTTTCGATTGACCAGATCGGCAACGGCTCCGGAGCTGGACGAATTATCTCTTACGTCGCTTATGTAGAAATTTTCTTTCAGCAGCGCATCCAGCAGATTGATGATCGTCAGGTGGTCAGGTATTATCCCCTCGAAAACCATTGTCTCGTTCTTCTTACCGTCCTGCTCGTTCTTATTATCGTCATGCTCGCTCTTCTCACTCGACACTATCAGAAGCTCTTCGGATCTGAGGTTCGACAGGTTCAATTCGAAATCCAGAATCAGCCTTGTTTCCGTTACGGCCCGGCAGTTCTGCGGGAGGCCGAGCGGGTAAAACAATCTGAGCTTTTCCAGACCGGAAAAGGTGCCTCGCAGCAATATCTGGGCTCTCCCGCTGACAACCGAGTCAGGGCCAATCTCATGCTCGAAGCTGGCCGCGAAGGAATGTCTATCGGAGTTGTCAGCGCCGGGCGTTTCGTGCTCCCATCTGAGAATTTGCAGCGGCTGGCCCTCAAGCGACCCGCTTTTGACCAGCCCGGTTGCGGTCGTGACTGAACCCCATGCATTCGGCACCCTCCATTCCATAGATTCAACCTCCTGCGCGGACTGGTGATAGTTCGGCATGCGCTCCATGTCTACTCTCTGCGGGTCCGGGCTGTTCCACTGCAATTCAATCTCCAGCGCCTTTCGGCCAGATTGTTGCACAAGGCAAGGTATAACCCGAATCAGGGGAAGATTGGGCAATAACCGCTGAAGTTCGTCCCTGAGCGAGTATTTGATGGTTATCGGCTGGCGCGCGAACCCCGCCTTGATGTTGCCTGCCAGAAAGGGGTCTTTGCTTACCAGTCCCACAAGCGGAATGACGCAATCCGTATTTTCATTCAGCGCCCCTCTGATAGGCAGAGTCAGGCCGAGCCGTTCTTCCAAAAGGACAAAGCCTGCGTTGAATTGAATCTCATTCCCGGCATTCAATTTGAATCTGTCGCGGTATTTCTGCAATCGCAATCGCTCGGATTCGGCCAGCCTCAATGCAATCTCAATCTGGCCGTCGAATTTAAGCTGTGACAAACGATAGTTATTATCCGGGTCAAGTACAATCTTTACCGAAAGAGTCTCGCGCAATCGGAGCTTGTCTATGCTCGGCAGCACAGGCAGCAGCGGCGCTTCAAGGCGCGCGGGGCTCCACCTGTACCATTTGTATGCTCCATAACACGCCGCCGCGGCGCAGACAATCACCCCTGCGGCGGCCATGCCGAATGAGGCAAAGGCGACGAACAGGGCCGCCGCGACCAGACTGGCAATTGCTATGAGCCCCCCGATCACAGGTGATTGCGTTACGTGAAAACAATCTTCGCAGTGGGCCGGAATATCACGGCACTGGCTCTTGTCCATATCCAGACCGGCGAATTCATAGCTCTTTCGATTTTTCAACGGCAAGCCGGAAGATCCTTCGGGTCGGCACTTGCCGCAAATCGGGCGTCCGCAGTGGTGGCAGATTACAGCGATGACTTTCCCCCCGCACTTGTAGCAGCAAGAGCGGGGCGCGCAGGTAATTAGTCCGGTTCGGATTTCGTTGTTTACAGCCATCAGCAATTTCTCCTTACAGCCGGGTGCGACTAGACAGGTGTCTGGGGCAGTCGTTCGCGCAGGATGCGATGAAGTTCGTTCATCTCTTTGACCAGCATCTCACCATTGCCCGATACCTTGGCATGCATCAGTATCTCCAGCTCGCCACCCCTGATTTGTCGCGTAAAAGTCTCAGTGCCGCCAACGCCCTTCTTTCGAATTGCGTCAAACCCCCTTCCCACTACCAGTAGCTCCAGGATTACCGGCTGAGGCACTACATCTTTGGTAGCAGTCATGCAGACCTCGCGCCTGTCGGGCGCGGAAGCCAGATTTTTGCGCTCCACCTGAAACCCTCGGTCAGTGAGCGCAGTTACAACCACGTTGAATCTGTCTTCGTTGGGCAGCACGCCGGGAAAATAGAGATGTAGATGCGGCGAGTGTTGCTGCCGCAAGAATGCCTCATCGAGTTGCGCCCTGTATTCGGTCTTCAGTCTGGTTGACATCTTGAGCCTGTCTTGATCCGATTGGCGGCCCAGCGCATCGTAATACCTGGCGCAGAGCCCCGAAAGCAGAGCCCCTTGAATCTCGATTTCGACTTCGCCGGACATCATTCTCAGTTCATAGAGCATGCCGGGATGCATAACATCTATGTCAAAGTAACAAACGAAAAGATTTGTCTGCGGCGTTTCACCCTCTACGGTCTCGGGCGAGTCGGGAGTCCAAAGTTTTAAATCCAGATCAAACCACTCGAATTGCTTCCTGACCGGATCGTAATTCGCTTTTCCAAACTTATCCGGCGCTTGTATCGTGCGGGATGTGGCGACAAACGGCCAGTCAAGCGACACCCGCCTGAGTCTCGGCGCAATAGCCGGAGAGTAGGGCATCTCCGCATCAAACCTCAGGTACAGCTTGACAATCATGCGAACTAACAGCCGGTGGGTTGATTTAGCGCGCGCGCTGACCAGCTTCGAGACTTCCTTCTCCGGATCGATTCGGGTTGATTGAGGATGAAGCGCAATTTGCCTGCTACCAGCGATCATAGTCGCGTAACGGTCGGGAAATTGCGCTTCATCCTCGATCAACTCGATCTGAAACTGAACCGGATAGGCATCAAGCGGCTTGGGCTCATAGGTAATATCGGTCACCGCCAGATAGCCATCGGCGGATAATTGCTCGGGTCTGGTGATTTTGTCATTCTTAACAGGAACCCTGAGACCTAGCGACCACTCGGGGTTGCTCGAAGCCAGAATCTCAGGCAGGTTCGTGTACTGGTGATTGACGAAGTGCAGGTATCCTATCAGAGCTTCCGCCTGCGCGCAGGGCTCAAGATATCTCAGTTGACGAACTACATCCTTGCGCGCCTTCTCGTCAAAATGCGCCAGCCCGTCGTAAGGCGTGATTACTTGTATCTCTCCGACAGGCTTGGCATGGGCGCTCGAACCCAACTTCCCAAAAATCTCCTGACTGAAAGAATACGTCTCTGTAATACGGATTGCTTGAGGCGTAGCCCGCGCATACAGTTGGCTGGGAGAAATGACCGGCCTGTACCCGGCAAGCTTTTCAAGGAGCAAAATCAGCCTCCCGGCAGTCATATACATCCGACCGCCAACGGTCATTCGCCTTGACTTATCTGCGGCGGCTTCTTCGATCATTTCACGCAGTCGGCTGAGGCCCAGTTTGCGAAATGCGTTGCGGGGCAGCAGCCGGTGCAGCAGCCAGATGGCGCAATCGCGCGGACTGCCGCTACCCGGCAAACGGTCGATTATCAGTTTTTTAATCATTCCAAACACCTCTATGATCTTCGGTTGCGGGTCTGCGATTTTTAACCAGCCGGTGGGTTCCCGCGCCCGGTTTTCAGATATACATATCCGATTCGCTCTGACCGGCGAGCGCGGGGTTGCTCGGCTGATCTTCCCGCCTTCCGTCAGTAGCGTTCGAACTGCCTGACGGCGCTAAGAAGCTTTCCATGGCCTTGCGATTGGCCGAGAAAAGATGCACGGCTTTCAGCACGCCGAGGCCAACCCACAGAGGCAACAGCAACAGAGCGCCAGCGACCATAAAACTTGCGACGATTGTCACTCCAAGAAAAAACAGACCGGAAGCACCCGTAATACCAGCCAGCCATGCCGCACGCCGGTACTTGCGGTACAGCGTTATGCAGAAAAACAGCCAGAGGCATACAACAATGACAAGAAAGATTTTGTTGGTGAACAGTTCCATGATCTCCCCTTATATGTAGATGTCGTTTCCGCCAGACGAAAAAGAGTCGCTCTGACCTGTTCCTGAATGGCTGAAATCCTGAAAGCTCGGTAACCCCGGGAATGAACCGCCATCAGGGTCTGTATTCGTGAATGATCCGGGGGCGCTACCGGAATACAGGGTCACGTCGTACGTGGCTTCGTCCTGGGTGTTTATAAATTGCAGCGGTGTGCCGAGCGTATAGGCCGAGCTTCCAGTTGATTCGATCCCGTTGACTTTCATTCTGAAGCGGTCGGCAGCCTGTACCGTGAACTTTTCCCTGGCGGTGATTGATTCGATTGAGCCGAGTATAATGCCCGCCCCGACTCCAGGCACCTGAAGCGCGGCTCCCGCGCCACCAATCTCCACTCGCTGGTTAGGCCCCAAAGGTACGCTGCTGCCTCCCATCACTGCGATTAACTGTGGCTGGCTGCTTTTGCGCACGTGCTGCCGCTTCATAATGATGACGAAGATAGACAGAAGCACGACCATAGCGCCCAGAGCGACGCCCCAGTAAACGCCGAACGCCGACATATACGAGACCTCTTTAATGACAATCCGCGAAGGCTTGACAGCGTAAATTGTCCTCTCTGTGTCTCCCTGATTGAGCTGGAGCTGGACTACGGCCTCCGACGATTCGACCCCGCTTGCGTCCTGCCGGAGACTGAAGCTCAGCTCGCTGGGTTCCACGTTTATGCTTACATTCGAGATTGCTCCTATCTCCCGGACTTCATTACCCCGGCGAATCTCGACCCTGAAAGAGCGGTATCTGGAGACGCATTCGTGGCTGACCGTCATAGTAAGCGTTCCCTCAACCGAGTTTGAAAATGGGTTGAGGCTCGGCTTGAGCGTCACCGTATCGCTGGTCTCAAACAGCAGGTCAGGATCCACCAGGCATGGTGGAATTTCATCAATTTCGATCAGGTTCGGAGACACTCGCTGCTTGAATAAGGTGGTAAGATCCAGACCGGCCCCGCCCTGAACGGCTACCTTCCAGCCGGAGACGCCCGGCGCAGCATACATGCCCCTCTTGCCAAAAGACTCAAACGGGATTTCGCGAAAATTCACACGGCCCAGCCGGGCGTCTTCAAAACCGTCGCTCTTGCCGTCTGAGATTACAAGCATCACAGGCTCCAGCCTTACTGTCTTGAGCCGCTGGCTGAAGTAGTCGGCCAGCGGTTTGAAATAGGTTCGGGTCTGCGCGGGATTTTGAATTTCGAGATCGTTCAGCGCGTGGGTGAGTGTTTCGGTAGAGCGGCTCTGCGGCACGGTGAAACTCGCGACCTCGCGTGTAGCCCCCTGCGCGTTGATGCCGAAGGCAACGAGCGAAATCTCTTCTCCCGGTAAGGTGTACATTTTGGCGTAACACGAAACCAGCGCCTTCATTTCGTTGAAACTTCCCGTGACCGTGCCGGACATATCCAGCGCCAGAATGTGATGATAACGAGCGTTACCTTGAACGGTCTGCGAACATTGACCGGACTGGCTGCTGGCGGTGAGCGGACATGCCGCCAGCCAGATAATAACCAGCACGCCCGCGACAACAGGAGATGATCGCTTAGAGCGATTCGACCGTGATACCGCAACTGCTACGCCAGCGGTTATCAGGGCCATGCTAAACAGTAACGCCAGCCACCCGGCCCCGGCGAACAGCACCACATAGAGTGTAAGCGCGCTTGCCGCGGTGATGACGCTGGATACGACCGATGCCGTTCGGTTATTCCAATTCATCGCATAGTACGCTTGGCGATACATGACGAGCGAGCCGAACATGAGCGTCATCAATCCCAGCGCCAGCACTATATAACGCCACGGGTCGAATAACAGAAACGGAAGGTCGATCAGGTCTTGAAAAGTCCTTGGCGTAGTGAAAGTGCCCCCGCCGGAGTCGGCAACACATTTGAACTCGTCAGCCATTGAGGGCTCGGTCACCCAGGCCACGACATCAACCACGATGCCATATTTCGCGTGCAGCTCACGCACTATTTCACAGGTCGGCTCCTCGGTGGACAGGTGTTCAGCCCATCAGAGAAAACGACGACTCTCTTGCTGCCCTCAACGTCCGTAGCAAACATCGAAGGCGTTGCTTTGAGCGCCGCGTTCAAAGGGGTTACGCCATTCGGAACTCCCTTTGCTATCGCGGCGGTGATCAGGGAGCGGTTCGCCCCGGCCATCAGGTTGATGGCCGGGGTGCCATCGCAATTCCCCCCGACAGAGACTGCGCCGACAAGGGTATCGTTCGGAATCCGAGAGAGCCAATCGGGGGCAAGGCGCTGGACGACCTGCCACCGGCTGGCGTCCGGGTATTCCGGGTAACCGGCTGGCTCGATCATCGAACTGCTGCTGTCGATGATGAACAATATCTGTTCTCTTTTTTGGGCCCCACAGGCTGCGCTCAGCAAAGAGAAGGTGAGAATCAACATTGCGAACGCTAGCTTCTGGATTATCTTTTTCATACGATCCTCCTGAATCATGTCTCTCCGTGAGTATCTAATTAGAAGCCCATGGCGCTCGGTCATCGCTATCCGGCGGTTTGAATTTGAACGGGTCGATTCTCAAATTGAACAGTTCTTCCTGCAGATAGTCGCGCTCCTGATCGGTTGCGTTTTGCCAGGCCACGATCAGTGCCCCCTTGTACGAATCGGTGTTGTTGTTGAGAGTCTCTGTCAACCTCTCGTTCAAGTCTTTTCGCACTTCGACCTGTTTTTCGAGCCAGATAACCATCTGGTCGAAATTATCAAACCTTGCTTCGTCACCGATCTTGAAGCCATTTCCACGGTCGAGTTCATAGCGTAATATCCAGTGTCCGGATGGTTGCTTCACCACCTTGTCTAGAAGCACGGCCTTTGCCTTATACAGCAGCGCTTCCGTGTGAGTCCGCAGGTTCACCTGCGATGCTTCAATCGAGAGATAGTTCTGCGCCCCTATTACCGAATATGGAGTGATCGAACCCGGCTTTTCCATATATCTTTCATACCTGCCTTTATAATCCAGAACTGGTTTGATCACGCCGTAGGGCAAACCATCGCGTAAGAAGAACAGCCTTATCTCATCTTCTATCGAGTCGACTATGCAGTTCGGATCATTTACAACACCCTGTCTCAGTAATTCCCTGCCCAGAGTCCCGGTCTTGCCGCCGGGGGCTTCGAGAATCATGAGTTTGTCGCGGCGGTTCTGGCCGCTGAGCCCCTGCTGGTCCTCGACCACATGATCGAGCGGCGTGAAGGGTTTGCTGTTCCTCAGCAACTGGATCACCGCATTGAGTTTCGCCGGGTCTTCACTGAGGACCTGCGTCAAATTCCTGAGGCTCTGCGTATAAAACGGCAGGAGCGGCGGCAACTGGGCAAGCGCCTGATCGAGGCCATGCTTGCCTTGAAGGAGGCCCGAAATCGGAGCCGCGTCGGGAACCTTGGCTCGAATTTCAGCCACCAGTCTGTTCAGCGTTGCCCTTGTCAGGCCATCATACATGAGGGCGCGCTGGAATACTGGAGACCGCTTTTCGATCCCCAGCGCCACTGCTTCGAGCTTGCGTCCGAGGACTTCAGTAGTAGAGGCGTGATGACGGCGAGTAAAGATCAAGTGCTCACTCTGATTGTTACGAAGAACCGTTATGGCTCCCTGCACCGTGACCGGCCTTCCCCGCCCGTCCATCAAGCTTGTTTCGCCCTCTAACGCTCTGGTCAGATATTCGTGCTGTTGCTGGCGCACCCGCGCGTTCGCCGCCGAGAATGCTATGTTGAGGGCTTCGATTGCCGCGTTGCGGGTTACTTCGTCCTTAAAGAGCCAGATCAAACTTCCCGAATCCTGAACAGCGCCCAGCGCCTGTGGCAATTTCTTGCCCGCCGCATCTCGCTGCTCTTTTTCGCGATCCGCGATTTTGGCTGAATCGGCGGCAATCGAAACGAGGAATTGCAATAACGCGTTGCGGGCGGCGGCGGCCAGATGCGGCTTGGCCGCGAGCCGCGAGGTCAAGTATTCCTCGATCTCGCGCGGGATGGAGATCGCCAGTTGAGGGGCTTGAGTTTCCCAACTCCGCACGAAACCTGTGAAGAGGTCTTTTACGCGATGCGGCAACCCCTTGACTGTGTCTTTGATCACCTGAGATTTCATAGCGGCCAGAGCCGCACGCGCCTGTTCAAAGTATGCCCGCACCGCGTTGGCCGATGTTCCGGGGTCGAGCCGGTTCATCAGGGCGACAGGCGTCAGGTTCAAATCTTTCTTCGCCTGCTCGATGAAATTGGATAAATCGGTCTCTTCTTCGCCGTTGAGCTGTCCATCCTGAGACCAGTTTTCAAACCGCTGCTGCTGTTGCTCGACCTCCTGCCTGACCCATTCCGTGACAAGATAATCCTGAACGCCCGGATGCATGGTACGAATCGCAATCGCCGTGGTGACCCGAACATGCATCGGTTTATCATCGAAATCGTGCGGAATGACTTCCGTCAGGTCGGCTTCACGGGCATTGATCGCGGCCTGCGTTCTTGGTCGCAGGTAGGCAGAGAGAATGGCGGCCTCCTGCATAAGCGCGTCTACCTGCGAAAGCGCAACTATGCCGTTGCTGGCAAATATATAGTTGGCTGTGTCGAACGGCGTCGTCAGCCATCGGTTGCCCTTCATCGGGAACTGGCCCCTGTAACGGTGATGGTGCTGGTTTTCGACCATCACCGCGAATGCGTTAGCCCTGGCGCGCTCGTCCCCGCCGAAGATGCATGGCATGAGGCAGCGGAGATGGAGCTTGCCGTTAAGGACGGAACGGATGATCGCCGCAAGCGGCGCGGAGGCTCCGCTGCCGGTGCCGCCCCGCGCAGTCGTATCCAAAAAGCAGATCACTCCTTCGAGAAGCCCGAATGTGGCCGGGCGAATCTGGGTAAGCTCATTGATTCGATCCTCGAAAAACCGCTTCAGATCCTCTTCATTAGCCTCCACCCGCGCGCGCCCGAGCGACGGTGTGCCGGCGGCTCCGGGGGTATCGGGCCTTGACGCAATCCGCTCAAGGGAGGGGTCGAAAATGGTCTGCTTCCAGTCCTTATTTAAAGGCGCATTGAAATCGAAGCTCTCCGAAAAGGGGTTGGTCAATTCGAAGTAGTTGCGACGAGGCAATGCGGCTTCGGCCAGATCGCGCGGGTAGCCTGCCTGTTCCAGTCGTGTAATCAGGTGCTCATAAGGCAGGCTGTCTACGGCAAGCACCCTGTAAGGAACGACATCGTGTTCTGACAGGTGCTGGCCGTGTAATATTACGGCGAGTTCGGATGACGTGCTCCCACATGTAACGATGAGCACCGGGTGTACATTTGCCGCAGCCGCCTCGTCATCAATCCGCCGGGTTTCGTTCAATATCAACATCTCCTCTTCCATCATCTTTATCCTCCATTCGTCCCCTGAGTCTCAGAAATCAATATCGGGCCATCGTTTGGTAAACCTGTGCTCACCGCAACCACCCTTGTCATCGATAAGTGTCAGAAGGCAGGCTGAAAATTTCGTCGAAGTCCGGGATGCGGATTCCGGGGCTGTTAATACCGGCAAAGACATCATCTTATAAAGTGGTCGCGGCTATGTTTATGCGTGCATTGCGGCCAATGTTTCCTCGTTTGATTCGATTTGCTTATCCGGTTTATTAGTGAATACCCGGCGGCCAAAATTTCATGGCTCAAATCTTAAGGCTAGGTTATGATGATAACTGAACTCGAAAGTTGTTTGTGTTATAGGTACTGGCTCTGGGCCGAGCATTTAAAAGAGCAGGTTACATTACGCCGACGGCATTCTATTGATTCAACATCGAAGTTTATGCGCAGGTTTTGGAGTTATCATCACGACGAATGGGAACAGCCGATCAAGATTTTGATAATTTCATTTTACGCCTCGATCCCTCTTGCACTGATCTGAAGAGTGGGTACGCGCGGCTCCGCTTCAAGCTGATAAAGTTCTTTGCCTGGAAGCGGTGTGATGATCCTGAGGCTCTAGCCGATGAGACAATCGCCAGACTGGCCGCGAAAATCATCGCTAAAGGGGAGATCCAGTCCGAATTGTCATTTGCTTATGGCATTGCAAAATATGTTTTCATGGAATATTTGCGTGATAAGAGCAAACAGGAAAAGTTACAAAACGCTTTGCCGGATCCGGAAATGCCCCAACAGGGGCTCGATGATAATGATTGCCAACACCAGTGCTGGAACGAGCTTGACCGGAAGAAACAGGAATTGCTGAAGAAGTATTACGACGAAGAGCACCGTGATAGTCTGGCGAAATCGTTGGGGATGACTCCCAATGCCCTGCGATTGCAGGTTTATCGAATTAAGGCTGAGTTGAAAGATTGTCTCGAAAAGTGTATGAACGATAAGCCGGAGCGTTAGAAATCAGATTGAGCTGGTTGTCACTAATTTATGTAGAAAGCGGAAGTTGTTTGGAAAGCAAAACAAAACAAGAAGAGTTGATGGTTCGGTACCTGCTCGGAGAACTTAACGAGCAGGAGCGGGGAACCATAGAAGAGATGTTCTTTACGGACTACAACTATTTTGAAGAGTTGTTGTCGGTGGAGGCAGCCCTGTTTGATGACTATTTAGCCGGTAAGCTTTCGGACAGCGAAGTCGAGCGCCTCAGAACAAACCTGCTTGGCTCGCAATTCCAGTTACGGGAATTAGAGATTGGACACAACCTGATCGAGACGGTTCGGGAATTACCGCTTCGGCCTGAAGACCCTCTCGAAGCTGAACTAAGCCCGGCGGTCGAAAGCGGCTCTGCGTCGAACACCGTTGCCCCCCGTGTAAGCGAGGCGTCGCTCTCCCGGATTCCGAATCGGACCAGATCGGTTCCGGCAATCGCGATGGCCACGGCGGCCTCGATTTTTGCGGTCGTGGCTATTGCCGCCATGCTCTATTTTTGGAGCGAGCTAACGACGTTGCGCGAACAGTACGCCAGTCTCTCAAAACAGACCGAAGAGATAATAGAGAGCATGGAGCCCCCGTCGCTGCGGCTTATTCCCAACTCTCACCTCCGTTCCACCTCATCCCCCGGTGATAACCAGTACCCGAAGATAAAGCTCAGGGCATGGATGCAGACATTCATACTCAGGCTTAAGATAAACGAGAGGTCAAACCAGAAATATTCCGCACTAATTGAGAGAGTCGGTCAAAAAATCGGCACGCCTGCGGTTTGGAGGAACGAGTTCGGGGTTGAGAACATAACCGAACAGGGTGAGATAGAGCTAACGCTTCCGGCCCGCGACTTTCAAGCGGGAGATTATATGGTGACCATTCAGGGGCTCAATGCCGATCACAAAACGCTGGCACTCTATTACGACTTCACCGTAGGAAAATAGCAAAGCCTTCCTGCCGGGACAGGCTTCTGTAGCGGGCTTCGGGGTCAAGCATTTTCCACTGCTGTTTCGAACAACCGCTTCATCAGATAACGAGCAAACTGTACCTGACGTAATTGAAAGTCTGAAGAGATCAAAAGAGGCTCTATACGCTTACGAACGCTCACCGGCGTATTTAGCTTTATATACTCATCAATCAGCGCATCTTCGGTCGCCAGCAGTTTCTCGAAGTAGTCATTATCCGAAAAAAAATTCTGCTCCACCCGGAAACTTTCCGCAGGAGATGCTTCACCACAAAGGTAGCGAACCATCAGTTCTTCATGTTCGTACTCCGATTCCACGGCATCATTTGTCCTTTATCATAAGTGACGAACCAGCTTGAATAATTACTATGATAAAATAAAACTAATTCGGTTCGGTGAAGGTTAACCCTGTAGGCAAACCCTTCTGCTCACTTATTTCCATTCGCCTTGGATGATGAATGCTGCCCACTGACTTGGAGGGCACCCTTCTTCAAACATTACTTTCTGGGCTTCGCGTAATGCGGCGGCTGGCCGCAGGTGTTCTTTCAGTATGCCTCTGTAAAATAGGTCCATCAGCCGTACAGAAGCATTGTCTTCGATCTTCCATAGACTGGCGACCACCGTCGCGGCACCGGCTTGCATAAATCCTCGGCTCAACCCGACGAGCCCTTCCGCCCTTAAATTCTTTCCCAAAGCCGTCTGGCACCCGCTGAGCACAACTAAGTCGGCGCGAAGTTTCAGGTTCTGAACATGGTGTAATTGCAGGAAACCATCCTTCTCCTTGCCGTCCTGGTCTACCAGCGATAACACCAGGCTGGAAAGCTGCGGATGGAAATTGTTGAGTATTCCGTGAGTTGCAAAATGGATGATCCTATAGTCTTTAAGTTTCTCACTCGTAGCAGTTTCCAAACTTGCATCAAAGCCGACGGCTTCCAGATAATCACCTTCACTTACATACTGGAGGATGGTCTGTGCTTCCTTCCACGACCCTGCAAGCCGCTGATAAAGTGACCCGCTTCTCAGTTTGATCACCTGATCACGCACCTCGTGCTCTATAAGGTTTGCGTTGAACTCTCCTCTGTGAGACTGTGCGACTCGGATATCATCGGCTCTGAATACAGGGTCTGCCAGTACCGCAAGAGTCTTAGGAGCAGATGTTCGGTTTTGGATTTCCTGACGCTGAACCGCGAAGCTAGACGCCGACGGCAGATTGATAACCTCATGATTTATGAAGAGCGGGCGGTTGCTGTCATTCTCTCCGTCCGACAAACCGGGCGCGGGCAAAGCCCCGAAATTCAGATACTGCATATCTTTATCGGCCACGATCAACAACCTCTTATTCTTCAGAAGAGGTGCCGCCTGTCCGAGCAAGCTCTTACTCAATCGCGATGCGGTGACTGAATAGAGAGATTCCAATGATTTAGATACTGAGGCTCTGGCCCTGTCAGCATCCGTATCTACAAGCAAATCGCCGGGCGCAAGTAACTCGTAGAGTTGCCATACGTCACGCGCGATATCTCTGCGAGGAGGAAGCTTGAAGGTGAAGAAACGCTTCTTCGTTACAACCCAAAGATAGCTGCACTGGTCTCCCAAAAGGAATTCAAGAAGGATCGTGTCGGCATCGAGGATGCGAGACCGAATCTCCTGCATGTTTAGCGGAGCAGGCTGAGTCATCTCGGCATATGAGGGGCTATTCAGCTTAATGTCTGAGCGAACCCTGTCGAGTTGTTCTTCAAGCTTACGCTGATCCCTGCGGAACGAGGCTTCGATATCAGGAGTTATTTGCCTCTCCGGTTGCCGCTGATAGTCTTGAAGTCTTCTGTTGAACTGCCTGAGAAGCCCTTGCTCGCTCTCAAGCAGTTTTTGATCGACTCCCTGCCTGATATCTATTTGGGCCTCGATCAGCATATCAAGAAAGCTGCGGGCGCGGACACGTTCACTGGTGTTGAATGCGACTGCATCCAAACCCTTTGATGGGTTCTTCTGGTGAAGCCTCATTAGTATATCGACATAGAGTTCATAAAGTTCGCTGACCTTTGCCAGATACGATGAACGCAATTGATGGCTTAAGACATTGGCCCGAAGCGATTCAATCATGTCGAGGCAATCTTTTACGTGAGTGCGGGCCGACTCAAGTTTACCCAAGTCGCGCTCCACCCGGCCAATACCGTAAAGCACTCTGATCTCGGAGTTGCGATCCTCAATCTCCCGAAACAGCATCAAGGCTCTACCGTAATGCCTCAGCGCCTCGGTCTGATGACCGGCGGCCTCGTAAAAGTTACCCAGACCATCAAAGGTGCGGGCCGTCGCTCGCCTGTCGCCGAACTTCTCGCTCAGGGACAACGCATTATTATAGAGTTCCAGAACACGCTCTTTCGGTCCTGATTCGAAGAGGATCTCGGCCAGCCCCAACATCGTGAAAGTTTCCATGCGGTGGTCTTTGATCTCGCGGCTTAACGATAGCCTTTGATCATAATATTCAAGCGCTTTTTCAAACTCTTTCTTCCTATGATATATCTGGCCGATGTAACCGAGAGTAATTCCTTCATAATGCTTATTGCCGCAATCCTGAAACAGCTTTTTTGCCTGTTCGTAACACGCGAGAGCTTTTTCCTGATCATCAAGACTCAGATAAATACTGCCGGAGCTGTTCAAAGCGGCAGCGCGTCCTCCACGGTTACCCATCACTTCGAGCAATTGTTCGGCTTCCCTCTGAAGGTTAAGAGCCGTCTCATACCGCCCCTGTACCGCATGGGCGGTTCCGATAGCCGTTAGGGTGAGCGCTTCCTTGAATCTGTTCTTTTCTGTCCGCCAGATCGTGAGGGCTTGATTATAATAATCCTCCGACTGCACGGTGTAGCCTTCATTGCCGATAGTATAGCCGAGGTTCAGGAGAGTTTCGGCCTGACCCGCCTGATCACCAATCTCTTTCCATATTGTCATTGCGCCTTCGTAGAGCTTCAAAGCCTTTTCTGAATTACCCCGAATATCCTCCAGCGTCCCCAGATCATTTAGCGCCATCGCTTCAGACTGGCGGTCGTTGAGTTCCCGGCTAAGCGCAAGGGCACTGTTCAAAGGCTCCCGTGCTCTCTCAGAATCTGCCAGATCAAGAAAAGTTTCACCGATCCCCAGCATAATTTGAGTCTCTGCGACCTGATACCTGTTGGCCCGGGCCAAACCGAGCGCTTCGTTAAGGCATCTCAATGCGTCGTCATACTCACTCAAAATGAAATAACATTTGGCGGTCTGTTGGAGCGCAACGAGTTCCTGG
Organism: Blastocatellia bacterium; assembly: GCA_963804815.1. Taxonomy (GTDB): domain Bacteria; phylum Acidobacteriota; class Blastocatellia; order UBA7656; family UBA7656; genus DATEKX01. Next base: position 3,796,902 of record CAWDRU010000002.1, read on the forward strand.
CGAATGTTGCCAGAGTTATGCGACTCTTTCTGTGCTATTTCGTATTTTTGTATCGCCTTTCTGATCGACTCCTCTTTCCATTCCAGACGCAGATGCTCGGCCCGGAGCAACGCTCGACCGGCCCTGAGTTCCGGCCCGGTTGAAGTCGGGAGGCTGGTCAAGCCCATGATAGCTACGCAGATCAGGGTTCGAGACTGGCTGACCAAGCTGGAGCGTATCGAGTCATTCATGATATCAGGGGCGAAATTATTGAACTGAAATACTCACTAATGAGATGCAGGGATAAAATATCGAAAGACGGAGGAACCAAAATGTCGTCATTGAACGCCGATTCTAGCATTGCCCAGACGGCCTTTGCAAACGCAGAAGATTTAGTTAAGGAGTGGAGGGCAGACTCACTCTACAGGGCGATTGAAAAATACGAACTGGCACGTTCGCACTGGCACGCTGATAACGACCCGATCAATGAAGCCAGTGCCATAAACCGAATCGGAGATGTTTACTGGATTTTGAGCGAGTTCATCGAAGCTCTATCTTGTCACAAGCAGGCGCTTTCGATACTTGAGACGGCATCAGACCAGCTTGCCAGAATCGACACACTGAACAAAGTGGCCGGAGATCACGTAGAACTGGAGAATACAAAAGCCTCGCTTCAGTTCAGCATCAGAGCAATCGAATTGAGTCGCGATCTCGGATACCGCCGCGGCGAAGCTGAAGCGCTGAAAAATCAGGGGCTTGTCAGGCTCATTTCCGCTGATGCTAAGGGGGCGCTTGAGCTTTTCAGCGGGGCGCTCTCTATCTCTATGGAATCAGGCGATCAGGAAGGTCAGGCAGAAGCGTTGAAGAATATCGGATACGCCTATAGCAATCTGGGGGACCGACAGCTTACGCTTGACAACCTCAACCGAGCCCTGATCCTTTATGAAGCCATTGGTAATCCATGGGGTGAGGCGCTGGTAATAACAGCAATAGGCGGGGTCCGATGCGCGGCTGGGGAAACCGAAGCGGCGATTGAGTGCCACGAGCGGTCTGCTACCTTTCTCCGGACGCTTGGCGACCGCAGTGGAGAGGCTGCTGCGCTCAACGGCTTAGGCTATGCATACAGTAATGTAGGTTATAATGAGGAATCGCTCAGTGCTTATACAAAAGCCCGATACCTCTTCAAGAGCATCCGTAAGCATACTTACGCAGCGATCACTTTGGGATATATAGGGATGATTTATCGGGTGACCGGAGACCATGTAAGGGCAATCGACTGTTATGAGGAAAAACTGGCAGCGAGCCGGATGTTCGGGCAGCCCAGAATAGAAGCTTATGCGCTCAAAGATATAGGGCTGGTCCATCAATCCTGCGGCGATAAAACGCAAGCTCTTAACTACTATAAACAAGCGTTGCCGATCAGTCGCCAAGTCGAGGACCATAAGCTTGAGGACGACTTGATGAGTCTAATCAGCTAACTGCACAGACCACAGTGGAACATTAATTTAATGATTGGAGGAGATACGGATGATTATCAATGAATCTGGGGAAACTTCGATGGATGAATCGAGAGACAACTTTCCAGCAGGGGAAGCCGAGGATACTGGATCTGCGAACCCCGCCGGTAACAATATCAAGGCACCCCCAAATGCCCCACGCGCCGGAGGGCATGAAGATACACGGGAGAATGATGGTTCTGCCGACACGTTTGAGCAGCCGCAGAACGTGACACGAAGCGTGTGAATCGAAGATACCGGGAGTGCCAACAGTGAGGGCGCAAGCTCTCACACCCCAAAGACCGACCTCAACATCAAAACCAGTGTCAGAGGCTTTGATACAAGAACGGGATACACAGGATCGGGAAGACAGTAATACTAGATCCTTGTCGGTCTTCCCATAAGCGGGTAATCGCGCCGGAAACGTCGGCGCGATTACCCACGAGATGGGTGTGCCAATATCAATCTTCATAGGCTGGACGATAAGATTTCCCTCCATATTCTCTCTATCGCGATCATACTTCATTAGTAGCGCATCATCGTTTCTGTAAATTCGATGGGCTGGTGGCCGGATGAGTGATCATAGGACCATCCTCACGGGGATCACTTACATCCCTGAAGTGGGATCGTTACGCTCGGCGACCTGACTTATGAGTACGACAGATGTACCACAGAATGCGTCGAACAGTGGGTAATAAAGCGAATCAAACCGGACGTAACAGGATGAAAAGAAAAGAACGGGTAACAAATATTTGATTTGCTAAACCGCTATAGGCTGTACATGCCTATAGCGGGTTCGAATCCCTCCTTCTCCGCTTTTTTGCTTCAAACAAAAGGGCAATCTTCTAACGAGGATTGCCCTTTTGCATTTTCACCTTCCATTATTTTGTACCTCCTAAATTATTTTCGTTTTCCTCCCCTATGGAATTACCGCCTATTTATATAAGACGGTGGTCGTCGGCATTTCTTCTCGCCACACAAAAATAAATTAGGTTTCCAGTTTCACTGTGGGTTTTGTATTGGGGAAAATCTTCTCTACAGCTGTTGCCCCTTCCTGGCCTGGCTTGCGCATGTTGTAGGCGTTCACAGGCTGCGAGCGATTGACCCACAATGTGTAGTACAGATGATCGGCGCGCGGGTCGTCGGTGTTGGGATGCAGCAGAATTGTTAGCCCCAGACTGTTGAGTTGCAACCACGGAACGATGATTGGCAGCAGGTCGTTGGTGAAGCCGAAATAAAACGAGGGAGTTACGTGCGGGCCGCGTGGTTCCAGGTTCCAGTTTCCCAGTTCCACCGGGAAGCGCTCCGCGGACCACTTACGCAACAGCGCAGCTTTTTCGTATGTGTCTTCATCAAAATAGAAATGCGCGTGGTAGCTCTTGATGTCAGTGTAAGGGCGCGGCTTTTTCGGCAGGCCATGCTCCTCTCCCGGACGCACGCTCAGTGGCCGGGGCGTCGGCTCCTTATAGGTTTCGTAACCCCAGGGACTCTTCCCCACGTCGGGCGGAGGCACGATATGTTTGAATGCTGATCCGCCAGGGGGGTTCACTTCCTGCCCCCCAGCAATGGCGTCGCTGGCTATAGCGCCAGCCGCTGTTAGGCCAGCACCAACGATGAATCGGCGGCGCGTAGGCGATAGAAGATCCGCCCACTTCTGGTCTTCCTCTGTATTGTGAATGATTCTATCTTCGTCGGACATAACTTGTTCCTTTGTTTTTAGCTTTTCCCTTCCCCGACTGGGAGATTCTGGAACTTCAGGTGAACACAAATGGCTCCCGTGGCGCAAGCGGCTCAACGGCATCCGTCAATTCTGCCATGAACGAGTATGCGCAGAGTGGGGCATCGGCGCGACCGAAGACGCTGCGAGAGCGGGCCGAGAGGTGCAAAAGGCGTTTGAAATCGAGTTTAAAAAGTTGGTAGATGAAATATCTGATGGCTTAACCGATGATAAAGACATGACTGCGCGGCAGAGGGCGTCTGCTTCTATCACTGTGCTATGCTTGATCTGTCAGTTCGTTCGACAGGAGCATTGTGGCGGCTCAGGATCAAGGATATGCAAGGATTGTTAGCTCACTGGCTGTCTCTGGCGCGGCACACGCCGCTTGGCGTAATCTGCGATTTGGACGGCACGCTGTTACCGTTCGCGGCGACTCCCTCAGAGTCGCGGCTTTCAACTGAACTGGCTGAACTCTTATCCGGGCTTGCTGGTTTGCAGGGCCTGTCTCTGGCTATCGTGAGTGGCCGCCCTCGCAAGGACCTTGAGCGGCTGCTCGCTCCTGTCCCGGACGTATGGCTTGTGGCCGAGCATGGCGGATGGCGGCGGCGCACAGGCGCATGGGAGGCAACTTTAGACTCTGGATTTGAGGACATCGGGTCGCTGGTCGCTAAGCTTCAGCACCTTGCAGCTCAGGTCCCGGGGGCTATGGTCGAGCACGAAACCTGGGCCGTGACGTTCCACTACCGGCTGGTCCCTGAGTTAGAAAGGGCCGCGCTGTTTGTGGCGATGGATGCGACGGTTGAAGAGTGGCTGGCCCAGACGCCGGGCTTCGAGAGGCTTGACGGAGTCGAGATACTCGTGGTGCGACCGTCGCCGTTGCGTAAAAGTCTGGCCGTGCCCTGGTTACGTGAGCAGATGGGCGCGGGGACCCGTCTGCTTGCATTCGGCGATGACCTTACCGATGAAGACCTGTTCCGGGAACTCGGCGTATCAGACGAGCCTGTGCTAGTCGGACCGCGTCGGCGCAGCCGCGCTCGCTGGCATCTGACCAGCCCGGCAATGGTTGCCGCGCTGTTGGGCTGGGTCGCCGCCGTGCGACGTGGCGAAGCCACAGACTCGCTGCCTTTACCCGGTCCGCTGATCGCGCAGCCGCATCGCGCGACCAGCGTCCGCGACAAGTACGAGATGCTTGTCGTGTCGAACCGCCTGCCGGACCTGCGCCAGGCGACGAAGCCAAGTGAAGAAGGGCGGAAACGCAACGTCGGTGGTTTGATCTCCGCACTGGAGCCCGTGCTCAGTGATCGGCATGGCTTGTGGTTAGGATGGAGCGGACGCATCACGACAGAGCCTGACCCCGGTCCAATCGGGCTTGATGATGAGTCGCGTCCCGCGCTGGCCTGGATGGATTTTACCGAGCACTGGCACCGCAGTTATTACAACGGATTCTGCAACCGGACGCTTTGGCCGCTCTTTCACACGTTCCCGCAGCATGTATCCTTTGTGGATAGCGAATGGGACTGTTACCAGCAAGTCAACCGCGCGTTTGCGTCGGCGGTCAGCGAGTTAGTCTCGCCTGCGACGCCCGTATGGCTGCACGATTATCACTTGCTGCTGGTGGCGCAGGCGTTGCGCGAACTGGGCCATCGAGGGCCGTTGGGATTGTTTCTGCACATTCCCTTCCCTGCCAGAGATATCTTTGAGCTGATGCCCTGGGCCGAACAGATTCTCGATGCGATGCTTGACTTCGACCTGCTCGGCTTTCACACGCCCGCCTACGTCGAAAACTTTCTTCACACGGTTGGCGCTTTATCGCCAGCGCACATCTCCGATGATGCGGTCGAGCATCATGGGCGTCGCGTGCGTGTGCGCGCATTCCCGATTGGGATCATACCTGACCCTTTTCAGGAACCAGCTGAGCAATCTGTGGCTGAAGAGGTGGCCGCGTTGCTGCGCGCCATCGCGCCGAGTCGGCTGGTGCTGGGCGTTGACCGGCTGGATTACACCAAAGGCATCACGGAGCGACTTGATGCATTCGGGCGTCTTCTTGAATTGTATCCTGAGTGGCGAGGCCGTGTTTCGCTTGTACAAATATCCGTGCCCTCACGGGCGGATGTGCCGGGCTACGCCAAGCAGCGGCGTCACATAGAGAACACCGTAGGCCGGATTAACGGGGAGTACGGTGATGCGGCGTGGGTGCCTGTGCGCTACCTGTACCGCAGCTATAGCCACGCGCAACTGGCCGAGTTGTACAGGGCGGCGGAGGTCGGGTACGTGACGCCTCTGCGCGATGGCATGAATCTTGTGGCTAAGGAGTATGTGGCGGCGCAGAACCCGGCGCAGCCGGGCGTGCTGATGCTGTCGAAGTTTGCGGGAGCGGCGGCAGAACTGAAGGACGCGGTGCTTACGAATCCGTTGCACAGGGACGGGATGGCACGGGACCTGGATCGGGCGCTCAGAATGGAGCCCGACGAGAGGAAAGAGCGGCATCGCAAACTGCTGGCTGTCGTCTCGCGTACAACCGCCGCGACGTGGGCCGAGGATTTTGTAGAAGCACTCATCGCCTGTCGGTAGCACTCTTACGAGCCGGGCGGCGTATTGCTGGACGAACCTTTCAGCGCGCTCGACCCTGTAACGCGCACAGAACTGCGCCGCGATGTGCGACACCTGCTCAAGTCGATGAACATACCGGCGCTCTTCATTACACACGATCAGGAAGAGGCGCTTGAGATGGCCGACCGCATCGCCATTCTAAATGACGGACGTATCGAGCAGATCGGCACGCCTTATGAAATCTATAATTATCCGAGCAACGAATTCGTCGCCACATTCCTTTATGGGCCGGGGATTCTCGCGCGCAACTCAGGCTGATTGATGAGACATACGCCGAATCAACTGATCGAAGGTGATATATTTAGCCTTGCCTTTCAGCACATTACTTTCGGCCTCCGCCAGTTGCTTCTTAAATTCGTCCGACATCATGAGGCCGGAGCGCCAACGGATGAAATCTGCTGTAGACCTGACCATCTCAACTATCTGCTCAGGTCTGGCGGCGGCGGAGGCGAATCGAATTTCGCTCCCGACACCTCTATGCAATCGCTCCTGCAAGATCTGTTTCTCTTCAGAGGACGCTTCAGCCGGGAGCCTTGACCCACCATGACTGCGCTCCCCACCGCTATGCAGGCGACCGCCAGAGCGGTAGCCATCAATCGCCTTCCCTGTACACCTTTAATCAAGCTCATAATGAATCCTCCTTTCAGGTGAAACGTTTGCTGATCGTTAAGGCATCACCCGATCATTCACCCTATAGCCGGAGGTGGTGGGCGGGCGAAAACTCTTAGCGGTCAACGATGAACCGTGCGCCATTCCTGGCCGCGCACAACCGTCAACTTATCTTGTATTTGCCTGTTACAGAAATCTTCTGGTAACCATCCTCACCGTGTACCGAATCGCCGACAGGGGCGGTTGCAGTACCGGGCGGAGTATCTTCTGCCAGGTAAAGCTTGCATCTGCCTGCGACACGAGCAGACTCAAAGAGACGACCTATAAGAGGACTGAGTCGGTGCAAGCGGGCAATCCACTGCTGATAAGAACAAAGTTGAGGGAAAGCCGAAGCAAAGTTATTGCTGATAAGAGAATAAGTCTGCTTGAGCGAATCTACTCCGAGACAGCTTTGCATCAAAGCGATAGTAATAACTTCGGAATCCGTGAAAGCAGGCTGGTGATTAGGCGAGGATCGCCAATGAGACAATTGAGTATGGGCTTTAAGGAAGTCATCAACAAAGACGTAGATTTGAGTCATCTGATCTATAATGGAAGGCAAATGGGTCGTCCTCCGAGTGCTGGATTGAGTTTTGCAACTACATTCTATACATCTTCGGAACTATGGCGACCCATCCTTTCAACTCCATACTCAGGTTAAGTAAGGTCGTCGGAGAAAGCGAAAATTACGGCACGGAGCAGGAGCATTTGAACAGCGTATTCGGCGCGAGGCTCAGGATTACGAGCCTGCATGCTGTCGCCGGGCCGGGCGTCGAATTGCTTGAATACCTTGCGCCACGCAATGGCCACCCCTACCCGCAGGAAGCGCACACAAACGATCTTTATAGCTGGCAAACAAAGCTTGTTGTTCCTGACGCCGATCAAGCTGCCCTGATCTTGCGCCAGCAAAAGTACAGGTTAGTGTCATCGTCTGTGGTCGCGATTTCAGAATCAGAGGTGGAGCAGGGAAAGAGTTTCCTCGTTCGCGATCCTGACGGTCACGTTATACAGGTGATTGAGAAATAAGGGATGAGAAATGTGATGAATTCGAAAGGAAGGCGAATCGTGAAAGCAGAAGAGAGAAGGCTTGAAATGTCACGCGAGCGCAAGGCGCACTGGAAGCGCTGGGGGCCTTACCTCAGCGAGCGCGCATGGGGAACAGTGCGCGAAGATTATAGCCCTTACGGAACGGCATGGGACTACTTGCCTCACAATCAGGCGCGGTCGAAGGCTTACCGATGGGGTGAAGGTGGAATAGCCGGAATCTCGGACAACCATCAGCGCATCTGTTTTGCCATAAGCTTGTGGAACGGACGCAACCCTATTTTGAAAGAACGGATCTTTGGGCTGACCGGCTCCGAGGGCAATCACGGCGAAGACGTAAAGGAGTATTACTTCTACCTTGACTCGACGCCGACTCACTCATACATGAAGTTTCTCTACAAGTATCCGCAGGCGGAATTCCCCTACGCGCGGCTTGTCGAAGAGAACCGGCATCGCAGCAAGCAAGAGCCTGAGTTCGAGTTGGTGGGCGTTCGGCGACGTGAACCCGCCCGTGCATGCATGGGCAGCGTGGCGTGTCTACAAAATTGACAAGAAGCGCACGGGCACAGGCGATACGGAATTCCTTGAGCGCATATTTCAAAAGCTGTTGCTCAACTTTACATGGTGGGTGAATCGCAAAGATGCCGAAGGGCGCAACGTGTTTCAAGGCGGCTTCCTAGTGCTCGATAACATCGGCGTGTTTGATCGCAGTTCGCCGCTTCCGACGGGCGGCCACATCGAGCAGGCGGACAGCACAAGCTGGATGGGTATGTACTGTTTGAACATGCTGGCCATAGCACTTGAGCTTGCGCGAAACAATCCGGCTTATGAGGATACGGCGAGCAAGTTCTGGGAGCATTTTCTCTACATCGCCAATGCGATAAACAATCTGGAGGATGAAGGCGACAGGCTATGGAACGAAGAAGACGGCTTTTACTACGACGTGCTTTGCCTGCCGGAGGGCGACGGCTTTCCAATGAAAGTTCGCTCAATGGTGGGATTGATCCCGCTGTTTGCGATTGAAACGCTTGAGCCTGAGATGCTGACCAGACTGCCCGCATTCAAGAGGCGGCTCGAATGGTTTATAGACAACCGCAAAGACCTGATTCGCAATGTCGCCTGCATGAGAACTCCCGGCAAAGAAGAGCGGCGAATGCTCTCGATAGTTGATCCCGATCAACTGCGCCGCGTGCTGAGAGTGATGCTTGATGAAAACGAATTTCTTTCGCCTTACGGGATACGCGCTTTGTCACGACGGCACTTGGATGATCCTTATCTGCTTCGGGTCAACGGCATGGAGCACAGCGTGAAGTACGAGCCTGCCGAATCGAGCACAGGGTTATTCGGAGGAAACTCGAACTGGCGCGGCCCGATCTGGTTCCCTGTAAATTTCCTCATCATCGAAGCGCTGCAAAAGTATCATCACTATCTTGGCGGTGAGTTTAAAGTCGTACCTCACCTGAAAAAATCTGGTGGTGAAGTGATCTTCCTGGGCAAAGGCGGAAATTTCCTGATTGGTCCAGCCAATGAGCGATGGGATGCCGTGATGCTAGTTCGCCAGCGTAGCGTAGAGGACTTTATCGCATTTGCATCGAATGAAAAGTATATGGAAGGGATTGGACATAGGGTAGCGGCGTTAGAGGATTCGCGGTTACTACCGCTGATTGAGGATGAAGACACTGGTATATTCGCAGGAGGCGTGTAACAGATTAAGGAAGTGCTCTATTTGATGCTCTGTTCAGTCGCCTCCCCTGTATTGATCCCGATGCTACTTCTATGGAGTGACATCCTTGTTAATTTTTTAATCAAGTCGCTTACGTCCCCTGTCTGGTAAGGAACTCGCGTACAGCCGGAACGAGTGTAAAAGCCATTTGAAGACTCTCCCTGCGGCCCAGGTCTGATACGACGAAGGCGAGGTAATCCTGAGTTTCAAATCCCGCTATCTGAAAGTCTTTAACGAGCGCTTCGTGAATAGGAATTCCTGATGATCCGATGACGGCGGTTACCGTATCTTCTGAAAAAGACTCGCCATTCTTTTTTGTGAGAACCAGCGAGAGGGCCGTTTCGGGGCTTTTCAGTATCAGGTGAATGAACTCACGCCCATTGAGCCTGCAACGATGCCCGACTACTACTTTGTAATTCTCAGGCGCATTCTCTTTAACGGTCGCAACCAGACCGCTGAAATCCGGCCCAAGCCGCTTCAACATCTCTTCTTCCGTAAACACGCGATTTGCAAGCCCCCTGTCTATGGCACAGTGTACGTGGTCATCAAGGCCGATCTTCAAGAGTTGGGCGTTGGCATTGCTTGCGGCAGAGATGGCATCAAAACCCGTCGACGTGCCGCGATTGAATAATTGAAGTGCGCCAATGCCTGCGACAGTCAAAGCTATCATCGCCGCAGCAACAAGCATCCATCGCGTCCGGTTAGTCGGAGAGTCTTTGCGGATGCTTCTCCTGATCTTAACTTGTAGATCGATTGGAGCGGAATCTTTAAGGACGGCCCCCTTTAATAGTTCTTTCACTCGCTGACGCACCAGAAGAGCCTCTTGGCAGTTCGCGCAGTTCTCAAGGTGTTTCGAGATTTCATGTGTCGTCTCTACGAGAAGCTCATTATTCAGGTATGAATCCAGATAGGATTGAACCTTCTTGCAGTTGTGTTGCTCGAAATTAATAACGTTCATGCGCTCAACCCCTTACCTTCCTGTTTGATACCGTACCGGCTGGCAAACTCGGCCAGTTCAGACCTCAAAAGCCTTCTGCCCCGGCTCAGTCTGGACATGACCGTGCCTGTTGGAATCTGCAAAACCGCGGCTACTTCCTTATAAGAGAGTTCCTCAACGTCGGCAAGCAGCACCACCTCACGATAGTGCTCAGGAATCTTCTCGAAAGCAGCGAGAACGTCTTCGTCACTGACATGCTCAGGCACCTGAGGCTCATACGAAAGTGTCTCTTCTATCATCTCTTCATCACTGCTCACCAATTTCATCCTGAACCACTTGCGGCGATGGTGCTGGATTACGTGAAAAAGTATCTTGAACAACCACGCGCGGCAATTTGTTCCCGGCTCGAAGCGGTGAAAAGATTTCCACGCCTGCAGGTAAGCTTCCTGTACAAGGTCTTCTGCTTCGGTGTGGTTCCTCGTCATACGCAGGGCCATACGGAACAGATCGTTTAAATACGGCAGCGCGACCTCTTCAAAATCTTCTGTTTTAGCCCGCTTTCCAAATATCACGATTACCTCACAGTGGAATGTATTGCTGCACTCAATCTATTAATTGCTCCATGAGGGCTAAATATTCCAGCCGGGGCGAATTTTTTTCATCGGGGTTATCTCCCTTTATTGGAATAAACTGCGCACGCTACGGGATTACTCAATCGTGGAAATCAAAAGGAGGATTAACCAATGACTCTGACCAGAACTCAAACCGTAATCAGTTGGATTCTACAGATTATCGTAGCAATTATTCTGTTTCAAACCCTCTTCTTTAAGTTCACAGGCGCAGAAGAATCCAAATACATCTTTTCGACTGTGGGCGCGGAGCCGTGGGGCAGGATAGGTTCGGGAATACTTGAGCTAATCGCCGTGGTGTTGTTGCTGATACCTTCGACGGTAACGTTCGGGGCGATACTTGCCCTCGGCGCTGCCAGCGGCGCTATCCTGAGTCACTTAACCCGGCTCGGCATCGTCGTTAAAGATGACGGCGGGTTACTGTTCGCCCTTGCCGTTTCGGTTTTTATCAGCAGCGCGATCATACTGCTCATCCGCCGCACTGATATTCCGGTGATCGGGAAGATCTTGTTCAGCGGCAGAGCTTGAGGTCGTCAGGGGTGGCCCAACTCTTAAAAATAAGGAGTAAGGCTGCCTCAATAAAATTTCCGGTAGGTTTGCTGATCACCTTTCTGTTAAAGCGTGATGATATTTTCTTAGCGCTTTTGCGAGCGCCTGCCTCATTTGCAGAGAATCAGACATCAGTTTTAACAGGTACGACTCAGGCCTGGTGATACTGGGCGCTCCGCCTGTACTCAGACATAAGACTTAACAGAGTGCTGACGGAAGTTGATTTCGCGCCGCGCTCGCGGTTCTCTTCCCCGATCTCGAACGCGAGCCGCCACTGCTCAAATAACACTTTGTAAGCGGTCGCAAGGTTGTTCTTCGGATCATAGATGTGAGTGGCTTCTGATGTCACACCGTTAAGCTCTATTATTTTAAAGTTCATTCCCTGCTTAAACTCATCAACGGACGGCGTGCGCACGTCGAAGCGCCCGAAATAAAAACCGTCGAAGCCTTTGCTGATCGCGTCGAAAGCCTCTTCCAACGCAGCCGTTTTCACCCAACTGCCGTCCAGAAATATCGCACCTCTGCAATGCGTCCCAAGCTCGACCAGTTGTACCGGCTCACCTTTAGTCGGGACATCCAGTAAATGTTCGCCTTGTTTATCGAAGTAGTAACGTGCCATGCATGCAGCACGCTCGTCCTTCAGGATGAGATGTTCAAGCGTGCTCGCGCCGTCCCCTGTTACGATTGGGAATTGCTTTTCGGTAATGGAGAATATTCTGCCCTGCTGCTCCGAAGGGCGACGATAGTAAAACACGCCAAATTCAAATCCCGGAGCGTACTCTTGGATGATCGTATCAACAATCGAGCGGGCGAGGTGGTCCTTCAATTCTATTTCCGACCTGATCACAGCCACCCCCGACCCGCGCTGGCCCGTATTGGGCTTCAATACTATGGGGAAACTCAGGCGATTGTCTGCCATAAAAGATCGGGCCGACGCGATTCTATCATCGGCATCGAGAGATGACTCTATCAATGATGCATGAGCAATCAGGTCTGCGGAGCCGGAGAGGTTCCTCAGTATTTCAACTTTGGACTCGCCCACAAACCCTCCTCCGACGATAGCAGGATTGGCGGATGTGAACAGAGTCAGGCTGCGGTGCTTCAATGCAAGAAAGGCCACGTAACAGACGACCGGGATGTAGAAGATCCATGGCGGCCAGAATTCCCAGCGTGTTAGCCTTCGCCATTTTGCCACGAGCAATCGCCGCCCTTTATAAGTCGATATCCTGATTATTAACTTCGCCGCGATGTAGATAATGAAAGCTGCCGCCAGCGCCTTTATGAAGACCGCTTGCCCTTCAAGCATCGCGGACTTTATAACTTCTGCGCCCAGCACGCCGGACAACCCAACAAGCAGTGGTGCCCACACAACTCCTGCGAGAAAAAAATAGAGAGCGAACCACCGGAAGCGCGTGTTCAACAATCCGGCGGCGAAGTAAGTCGGCAGTCGCGCTCCCGGCACGAAGCGGCTCGCAAAGATGACCGCCAGACCGCGTTGAGAAAACCAGACCGAACTCTTCTCGACATCTCGCGAGTTAATGAACCATTTTAGAGGCGCGAGTTTCAACGCAGATCTACCCAGGTATCTTCCTGTAAAAAACAGCAGAACGTCTCCGGCGAATATGCCGAAGAAGCAGGCAAAGGCTGCGGGAATAAAGCCAATCCTCCCTTGCGCGACGAGAATGCCGGTTCCTATGCAGGTGAGGTCTTCGCTTACGAGTGTCGAGGCGGCGATAAGCCCGATCAATACTATTTGACTCATTCCCATAGCCTCCGGCGCTCGCTCAGGACCGAAAGAAAAAGATCGGAGGAGTTGGGTGATGCCTGAAGACTGCGACACGCCGAAAAGATGAGATACGGTGAGCAGCGCCAGACAGGCCACAACGATTCGCCAGCCCCAGCGGTGCACCCAGTGACGTTGTTCTTCAGGAAGGCTTTTTGTCATGCAATCGTCTCTTTAATCTGCCGGTTGCAGATGGGGTTGATCCTTAAAACCAACTCGCCGTAGAGGCTAGGCGCTTTTCCTCAAGTAACTCAAAGTTGATTTCGCCACGCCGAACTCCTCAGACGGGCTGAATCCTGAAAGGCGGAGTGCGAGGGCGATAATCGCATAGTGGTGAGTTGTATGACTCAGCAAAGACTGAAGTTCACGAATCACTGTTGAACCGCCCCAAACGGATGAATCGACGGGGGCCGATGAGTCTTCCACAATTACCTGTACTTGCTTGCGTAAGTCGGCTGGCGATAATCGCCGGAGACCTTTGATTATCGATTCGATCTCGAAAATCGCTAACGAGCCGTCTGTCTCAACCAGCACGTTTCTTTTTCTGATCGCATAATTGATCTTGCCTGTCTTGAATGACGAAAGAAAGCTATTGTAGAAATCTATGCAGTGACGAAAGTGGCTGCCCACGCCATTCTTCAGGAAAGGCGGCTTTCCGTTCGAGTACAAACAGTTGCCCATCTCTTCTATCAGATCAACCCCCTGCCTGAGTACGTCGATATTGTCTTCGATTATCTTATTGTAGTAATCCATTCTCTCTCCGATCTGACTACAGGGATGAATTCCTGCTTCACTGCGGCGTGTAGCTTATTCGCCAGCGCCTTTCGATCCCCATCCCGGATCATGTCTAATCCAAAGACGAGAGTGGCGTTTATTTCTCTCAGTCGAAGCAGTCCGAATAGATGCTTAATGAAAGTCATCTCTCCCCACCAGCACACGGACAGTTCCGGCGGCGTTTCGTCGCCGGGAACACGATAACTTAACGCGGCATAAGAAACCGCGAAACCGGCTCTGGCAGCCGGTTCCAGCAATCCCGGCTTGAAAGGCAATACTGTCGCGCCTTCTGAGCTTGTGCCTTCGGCGAAGAGCACAACGCCTCTTCCTTCAGCCAATGCGCGCTCGACCTGTCCATTGATTCTTGCGATGTCTCTGCGGTCTTCTCGATTAATGAAAAGCGTCCCGATGCTCCGGCACAGCAGACCTATTACAGGCCATCTGGAAACATCTTTCTTGGCGATAAAGCTGCAACGGAGATAAGAGGCGAGAACAACGATGTCAACATAGCTCAAGTGATTTGAGACCAGAAAGAAAGGCGCGCGCGGGGGAGCGCCATATGCGGCGATTCTTATTTTGAGGAATGTGACGGTGGCCTTCGCCCATTTCCGAAAAATGAAACTGCGCCACCTGATACGCGCATGCCTCGAAGGAAATGTGAAAGCAAGCCCTGCGATTAAGAGGAGATACATCCCGCAGGTCACCGCGCATAAAGCTACTAGCCGAATTGTGGCGCGCAGGTGGCTCATACCTGTCCCCTTCATACCCCAAAAAAGACTCTGCGCCATTGCTCGCCAATCTCTTCAATGTCGAACAAGACCAGAAAATCAATTGTTTTAAATAGCCGGTCAATAGCAGGCGGGCCGCACACTCGCGCCCCGAATCGCAAATAGATTCTAAACAGCTTCGGGATATTTACTTCTGTTGCTTCATCGATGCCCGGATTATCCGCGTCACACTCGAAGCCCGGCATGGGCGATGCGTGAAGCATGGGGTGCAAATGCCCGCTCGCTTTAAGCGTCTCGAAGACGCGCATGCCTTCGCGCTCGTTCTGGCTCGTGAGCGAGCAACAGCCGAACAGATAACGCTTGCGGCTGTAGACTACATAAGCGGCCAACCCTTTCCACAACAGGAAGAGCACCTGAGTATTACGGTGAGGCCGAGATACGCAGGCGCGGCCCAACTCGACCGCATTAAGCAGCACACTCGAAGGAATGTGCGACAGTTTGAATTCACTGGCAGAGTAGAATCCTTTTGCGGCGGCCATTTCACCGGTCTGACATCGGTATGTCCCTACGACCTGATTTTCATCCCTATCTATTACGATGAGATGATGACAAATCGCGTCGAACTCATCCACATCGCGGCCCGTTTCAAACGAAGCGTCCAATCCTTCGCCTATCTCAAGGTTGAACACCTCGAATCTCAGCTTCAAGGCGGCATCTATCTCCGCAGGTGTGCTGGCAAAGCGAACGAGATAACGGCCCTCGACAATCTCAACCGGCGGGGCGCTCTCAGGTTGAAGGAGATACTCCCGGCTCGGCATTACGACAGGATTTCCCGCCACCAAATCTAAAAATTCCAGTCTGCTCATAACGGTTCACGTAACATTTCTTTAAAGGTGAACATCCAGCGGCTCGGAATCCTCTGAGCCTTGCATCTGCGCGTCAAAATGCCGCGATGAAGAATGCGATTTACACATACTATATGCCTGAAAGGGTGATCGGTTATTCCAGAAAACTGAAGGGTAAGAATAAAATCGAAACCGGCCTGTACGCGGAGAGGCGCGGCTGGCAGTCCCTCAGAGACTGGACTTCCATTTACAATGACTGCCTTAGGGCTTAGTCAAGCCAAAGGGCTATTTCCACTCGTCTGGATGGCTTTATATTGAAAACGTCCTCGACCGCAGTTCTCACCGCCATTACTTCCGGTCTCTCTTCTCCCGCATCTCCTGCCGGGTAGTCGCGCTCGAAACAAGGTGGATCACCGAATTGAACCCTCCGTAGTTGTCAGGCTCCTTCATTGCGTTTCCGGGGTCGTCTATCCAGCGCGACCGGTTCACGATGAGCTTGTACAGATAACGCCCCGGCGCTGGAGGTTCGATCTCTGCGCGCCATGCGCCTGTGCTTAATTTGGTGAAGAATGTGTGCGCGGGGTCCCAGTCATTGAAATCCCCAGCCAGTGTTACAGTTTCCGCCGCGTCGTTGTGATAGTTGAAGACAAGCTTCCCCGATTCAATTCGAGGCGGGCAGAAATAGCAGGCTGCATCCGGGTGGTTCTCGTGGCCCGCCTCTTCTACCGCGCGGCGCGCGTTAACTACGCCGTAGCCCTGCCTCATCACGTTCGCGCCCGGAATGCGATCTGCGGTAGAGATCAGTATGTGCTTGATCGCGGCAGGTGTGAGGGCCGCGTTAGCTTCGATCATTTGAGCTGCTACGGACGCGACGATTGGCGCGGCGAACGAGGTTCCGTCCACGTGTTGATAGTGAGTAGCAACGACCTTGCTTTCTTTAAGTCTGGCCTCCGCGAACGCGCGCATTATATCGGGATTTTCTCGAAGCAGTGACTCCGGCAGGCCAGCCTTTTCCAATAACTCGGATGCGAGGCTGTTCAGCATGTAGTCGGGCGCATGTGCAATCTGAGAGAGCGCTTCGGCCCTGTCATAAAACTCTGTGCCGGGCAGTACGGGTGCGGCTACCCAGATTGCGGGCGCTATGATCTCAGGTTTAACCAGGCCGTCAGCAGTCGGCCCAAAGCTCGACCAGTAGAGATCAAACAAGCTCGCTACCGGACTGTTCTTGTTATCGAACCCGCCGACGGTAATTACGGAAGGAGAGTTTGCAGGAGGCACGGGTGTGTGCTTTTCCGAGTTGCCCGAATTCCCTGCGGCCACAACGACAACAAGTCCGCGCCTCACCGCTTCTTCAGCCGCTTGATCCACGATGTTATCTTTGTAGGGCACATCCTCATCACCGCCCAGTGACATGCTGACCACGCGGATGTCGTAGCGATCTTTATTCTCGATCACCCAATTAATGCCGCGCGCGATGTTCGCCTCAGTGATTCTCCCCCGGTCGCTCACCTTCACAAGAACGAGGCGCGCGTCAGGCGCAAGCCCGCGATAGATGCCGTCTGACAGATGCCCATTGCCAGCCGCGACCACAGATGTCTGTGTGCCATGCCAGTCCCAACTCTCAGGCTGACCATCGGCCTTAATCGAGGCTCCGGGTTGCGTTACATCTTCATAAGCAATGATGCGGTTGGCAGGCTCAGTCAGATCGGGGTGGGGATAAAAACCCGAATCAATAAAGGCGATGGTGACGCCTTTGCCGGTGTGTTGGCCATCGCCCGCCAATCTCGACGGCGTTGGCAAGACTGCAAAGCGATTCTGCGCATGGGAATGCTCGTGCTGTCTTCGTTCCATAGGTATGCTCATCAAACTTAATTCAATTCGGTCCCGCGTACACCACACTCTACAGATCGTTGCATTGAAAGGTTAACCTCTCATAGAGCCAATCCTGCACTAGCGAAAAAGGATTGAACGATCTGAGGTTTCTGGCGCAACCGCTTGATGGCTAGAGAAAGTTCTCCATTAAGATGACGCAAATTATCACAACAGAGATTACGCATCTCAACATGCTTGAGATGTTGCCATACGCCTTCGTCCGGGTTCAGGTCCGGCGCATAAGGCGGCAAGCTTTCCAAGTGAACCAACTGACTGCCGCCTTGCGCCAGAAATCTCTTGACCTCTTGCGAGCGATGGATCGGCGAGCCATCCCAAATGATCAACAATCGTCGTCCCAAGCACCGCGACAGGTGCAACAAAAACGCGATACTCTCAGCACTGGTCAACGCCTCCTTGCGCGTCATGGTGAAGAGTTTTCCACTCGGCGTCACGCCACTCATCACCGACAAGTGATCACGGGTCTGGAAGCAACGCAGGATCGGCGTTTGGCCGCAAGGGGCGTAAGTCCTGACCACTCCCGGCAACAGGTAGAAGCCCGCTTCATCAATAAAAACAATGATGCGGCGTTCCCGTCGCGCCTGCTTGAGCAACTCCGGCCAAACGGCTTCGCGCCATTGGGCGATCTTGATTTCGTCGCGTTGCGTCGCGCGGGCGATGGGCTTCTGTGGCGTCCAGTGCAACTCTTTCAAGAGCCGCGAGACGTGAGCCTTATGGTAGAGAACACCAAACTCGCGTTGAATCAGGATCGCCACGCGAGCACACGTCCACACCTCGCCGCGAAAGCCATAAGCTTGTGAGCCGTGCGACAAGAAGTCAGGCAGCAAGGCTTTTTGTTGAGGCGTGAGTTTGGGAATCGCGCCCTTGCGCAAGCGGGCTTGCAGCCCTAGATCGCCATGTTCACGCACAGACTTCATCCATTTACTCACAGCGACTTTGCTGACACGGAGTGCTTCGGCAACTTCCTGATGCGTCCAGCCGTCGCGTTTAAGCTCCAAAGCACGGAAGCGTCGCACCTCCTGCCAGTCAGGAGTTCTTACAAGAGTCGTATTCATGCCGCACTGTTACTACAGCACGGCAGGTTAACCTATCAACGCAACGGTCAGTAATAATGACCGCCGGACATAATATCATTCCGTCTGTCAGCGTTTTGATTGGATTAATAAAGAGGCAGTCGAATCGAGATTTAGCCGTCTATATAGATTAAGGAATTTTTCGTTCGGGATATTCCCACCGGGGTCGCGCGCGAGTTCAGGCCGAATCCCATCGACGAAATACATTTCGATCTCGCCTTTATTCTTTGCCACAACCCGACCGCGATATTGGCAAACGAAGAAATCTTTTACCTGTTCGTAGGTCGCTCTGGAAATGTTAATGCGGCCCGCCTGACCGGAAGACTCAAGACGGCTGGCGGTGTTCACGGTGTCGCCCCAAACGTCATAGGCAAATTTTGCCTGACCGATAACGCCTGCCACCAGACGGCCCGAATGAATGCCTATACGCAATTGCCAGTATGGTTTATTACTCTCCGTCTTTTCCTCCCGCATCCGTGTCATGAAGCTTGAGATTTCAAGCGCGGCCAGAACGCTGTCTATCGCATGAGTTATGTTCGGTTGCGGTATGCCGCCCACAGCCATGTAGGCATCGCCTATTGTCTTAATCTTCTCAAGCTTTTGCTTTTTGATTATCAGATCGAATTGACGGAAACAATTATCTAATTCTTCAATCAGTTCCTGCGGCGTGAGGCTTTCGGCAATTCGGGTGAATCCCACGAAATCCGTAAAGAGCACTGTGGCGTTATCATAATCGAGGGGCCGAACGCGGTCATTTTTTCTGAAGCTCTCTGGCTATGCTTTCAGGGAGAATGTTGAGCAAAAGGGCGTCGGATTTCTTGCGTTCCTGATTCAAATTCCTTGTAAGAACCATGACCACAACCCCTGTAAAGACTTGAACGAAGACTAAGCTGGTCAGAATGTCGAAGAGCCTCTCTTTAGGGTTGGAGTAGGGTATGATCCATTCGGGGTGGGTGTGCTCTAAAAGCAAGAATGCGACCGTCGCTACTCCGAATAACAAGATGGCTAATACGGTGGTCATAACCTTTCGCGATAGAACAATCGCTATAACCAGGGCTGGAATGAAGTAGTAATGTGCCCCGCCCGTCGAGCCTGCATTTCGAAGCGAGTTTATAAACAAAAAGGCCAGAATGAGCAGCACGAAAGGCCAATACAACGAGTGGTACAGATTTCGGAATCTGGACAGATAATAGAAGAGCAGGAAAAGAAATCCTGTTCCGATTTGAAGAACCAGCAAGAAGGCTGGATCGTTATTGCTGATTATGGCGAACGCGCCGCCAACATTTGTCACCGCGTTGAGCAGGGCAATAGTGTTGAACAGGCGGTGCTCCAATGAGTAGCGACGATGATCTCCCGAAATGGCAGAGAAAGCGTTATCGAATAATTGCTGAACTCGTAGAGTGCTTCTATTGCTTTTGACTTCCATTTAATCTCGCTAGACCTTCGCTCCATCACGCTCTCAAAGCTCCGTCTCAACTCGGGAAGATTTCCGGCAAGCAGACCGAACTCGCGCTTCGGCAAGCCCAGCAAATCCATAGTCTCAACGCAGCGTACGACAGTATTACGATCCGCTTGCGCTTTCGATCTTTCATAATGCTTCTCTCTAATACAAGCGTACTCTTTAATAATCCCCCAACCGATAGAAATTATTCCCATGTCCAACACCGCTTTTACCTGACACTCATCCCGGAATTTTCATAGGAGATCCGCTTATGCCTGCACCATATCCAAATCAGCAAACACCAGAGATGCACCCCCTGGCCGGGCAAATTCATCAGCGCAATCTGGACCGTCACAAAGATGAGATTCGCGCTTTTTATTCACAGTTTCAAGGTCGGAATTGCTGATCGCACTACCAATCGCCGCTGCCGTCAGATAAACTGACCTAGCCGTTAGCTCTGATGCGCGAGGGTTGGTTTTCGCATATCTACCGGTATCCTGGAACCGAAGGTGAAATGAATTTCAAACTGGTATAAGACAAGTATAATCCGCCTACCTTATAAGCGGTCAGGCATGCCAGCCAAGCTGTATCTGGAGTCTTATGGCGTCATACTCGTCTCATAATGTAACGCAACTGCTGATAGCCTGGAATAACGGAGACTCATCGGCGCTCGAACAACTGGTCCCGATGGTGCACGCCGAACTGCACAGGCTGGCCAGACGCTACATGGGACATGAGCGCGCAGGGCATCTGCTGCAACCGACGGCGCTGGTTAATGAAGCCTACATACGATTGATCGATTGGAAGAATGTCGAGTGGAAAAACCGGGCGCATTTTTTCGGAGTTTCGGCGCAACTGATGAGGCGCATTCTGGTTGATTTCGCGCGCCAGCGCCCGCGCCTCGCAGGCCACACCGCGCATCAGGTTTCACTCGATGAAGTTCTTACTGTCAGCGCGGGACGCAGCAATGATCTGGTCGCCTTAGATGACACGCTCACAAGTCTGGCGGAGATAGATGAGCGCAAAAGCCGCATCGTCGAACTGCGTTTCTTCGGCGGGTTAAGCAACGAAGAGATCGCCGAAGTGCTACAGATATCGACGATCACCGTGATCCGCGAATGGAATAAGGCGAAGGCCTGGCTTTACCGCGAATTGAACCGCAGGCCATAAATTCTTCACCTCCTCGTTTATGGACGCTGAACGCTGGGCCAAAATAGACCACCTGCTTGATCAGGCTATGGAACGCCCGCCAGAGAGACGCGCCGACTTTTTGGCCGCTGCCTGCGCGGGCGATGAGCAGTTGCGGCGCGAAGTCGAATCACTGCTCGAAGCTCACTCGCACTCTGAATCTTTTCTCAGTACACCGGCGCTCGATCTGGCCGCTCGGCTTCTGGCCAGTGAAAGACAGGCATCAATGGTCGGAAAGCGACTTGGAGCCTATCAGGTCATCTCTGTCCTCGGCGTCGGCGGAATGGGCGAGGTATATCTGGCGCGCGATGAACGGTTGAAGCGCAAACTGGCGCTCAAGTTGTTGCCTCGGCAATTCACGCAAGACACAGACCGAGTCCGGAGGTTCGAGCGCGAAGCCCGCGCCGCTTCCGCGCTCAATCATCCGAACATCATCACAATTTATGATATAGGAGAGATGGCCGGAACCTATTTCATCGCCGCCGAATATGTTGAAGGCCAGACCCTACGCCAATTGATAGGGCAAGGCCCACTCCAGGCCAAAGACACGATAGATATATGCTCGCAGGTAGCTGATGCGTTGCAGTCGGCGCACACTGCGGGGCTGGTCCATCGCGATATAAAACCGGAAAATGTAATAGTGCGACCGGACGGTTACGTCAAAGTACTCGATTTCGGGCTGGTCAAACTTACAGAGCGAGAACAGAGGTCCAGTCTGAGCGATCCCGACAAGACGACCCCCGGCACTGTGCTCGGCACGGTTGCCTATATGTCACCGGAACAGGCTTCGGGTATTGAGGTTGATCATCGCAGCGATCTCTTCAGCCTCGGAGTGTTGATGTATGAACTCCTTACGCGAGCGGTGCCTTTCAAGGGGGCTTCTACCGCTTCCATTCTCGACGCAATCATGTACCATCAACCCGCCCCGCTCACAGGCATCATCGAGGACGCAAACGTCGAGATGGAACGTATAGTCAATCGCGCTCTGGAAAAGGACCGCGACCTTCGCTATCAGACGGCGAGCGATTTCCGGGCCGAGTTGAGACGCTTCGAGCGCAAACTTGATTCGGCTTCGATCAAGTCGGGCACCGCTTCTTTCCAATCGAAAGAGATTAAATCATCGGGCCTGCTGATTACGAAACCCGTGCTCGCTATTGCGACGGCGATTCTCATTCTGGCAGTTTTGTCTTTTGTCTGGCTGCTCGGTAGAGGTGAAAAGATCGAGCCTTCGCCGTGGCTCGCGGCGCGTTCCACTCAGGTTACGGATTTCCCGCACGAGGAATTCTTTCCCAGCATATCTCCCGACGGCAACACTATCGTTTATGCGCGGCGCAGCGGCAGCGACTGGGATATATTTAGGCAACGCGTGGGCGGCTTCAATGCGCAGAATCTGACCGAAAGTTTTTCAGGCGACGATACGCAACCGGCTTTTTCGCCCGACGGCGCATACGTAGCTTTCCGCTCGGAGCGCGATGGCGGCGGAGTCTTCGTCATGGGCGCTTCGGGCGAATCAGTCAGGCGATTGTCCGATAGAGGCTTGGCTTATCATCCGGCATGGTCACCGGACAGCCAGGAGGTTATTTACACCGAAGAGAGATTTAAAGATCCGCGCGACCGCATGATTTCGCCGCACCGTCTCTGGGCGGTCAATATCAAGACGCTTGAAAAACGGCTCATCACCACGACAGATGTGGTGCAGCCGCAATGGTCGCCCAACGGCCATCGGCTGGCCTACTGGGCAATGAACGCGAGCAGCCAGCGAGATATCTGGACGATGGACCCAGGAGGCGACCGGCCAGTGCAGGTGACCAACGATGCGGCGACTGACTGGAATCCGATCTGGTCGCCCGATGGTAAACACCTTTACTTCGTCAGCGACCGCTCAGGCGAAATGCAATTGTGGCGTGTCGCGATTGACGAACAGACGGGCCGCACACTCACCGAGCCGGAACTTGTGCCTACGCCCTCTGCTTTCAGCCAGCACCTCAGCCTTTCGCGCGACGGCAACAGACTGGCTTTCGTCAGCGTCAGTCTCAAGCGCAATCTCTATCGCGTCGAAATTGATCCCAGACGTGAAAAGGTTATCGGGCAGCCGGAGGCGAAAATTCAGGGGTCGAGACAGGGAATGAATCTGGATCTTTCGCCCGACGGAGAGCACCTCGTCTATACCACAGTGGCACACAATCACGAAGACCTGGCCATACTCAACAGCGACGGCAGCGGCGAGCCTCGGTGGCTGACCGATGATGAATACAAAGACCGTGGCCCGCGATGGTCGCCTGATGGTAAACGGATAGCTTTCTATTCCACTCGCAGCGGCAATTTTGAAATCTGGCTCATCAACGTGGACGGGACCGGCTTGCGGCGCTTGACCGAAGCAGGCAATGACAAGGCATTTACTCCTCTGTGGTCGCCTGATGGTAAAAAGCTCAGCTTCACCAACATCAAGGGAGAGAGTTGGAGCATCGAAATTGATAAATCCTGGAGCGAGCAGACTCCGCAATTGCTCAACCCCAAACGCGAACCGCCGCTGCAATTCTGGCCCGGCGCATGGTCGTCGGATGGACGCAGACTGCTTGCCGGGGCGATCTCGACAGGCAGTCTTCCGTTTGTCACTGTCTACTCATTTGAAACAGGCCAGCTTGAAAAGATCATTGATTCCAGTTCCTCGGCAATGGCGTGGCTGCATGATGACCGCCGGGCGCTTTTCCTTGTTGACAGCACAATCTTCATAGCCGACACCGCGACAAAAAAACACCGCCTTTTTTTTACCGAGGCACCTGATAGGATCATCGAATTCAGGCTCTCGCGCGACAACCGGTGGCTTTACTACATACGGGAATCTGTCGAAGCCGACATCTGGCTGCTTCAACACAAATGACTCAACGTTTGGGCATCTCGTCCGGCAAATCACTGAAGTTTTCCTTCAACTGTCTCAAAGGCTCGAAAACATATTCGATCAGCGAGCGTTTGCCGATGACGATCTCCGCTTTGCCGCTCATGCCTGCCAACAACGTGCGCGACTGGCCTTGAACGACCATTTCACGGTCGGCTATTTCAACATAGGCTTTGAACGGTGCGCCCTCTTTTGTCTCTACGGCTGCCGGACTGAGCCAGGACAGGCGTCCGCGCCTCACGCCGTAGCGCTGGTATGGGAAAGCATCGTATTTCAGCTTAACCCCCTGGCCGGTTTTCAATTTGCCCACTCCCGATTCCGGCACCTTCAATTCGGCCTGAATCGTTTCGCCCGCGCATACGAGTTCGGCCACTACATCACCTTCGTTCAGGACTGCGCCGGTGTTTTTTACATGCAAGCGCAGAATCGTTCCCGCGCACGGAGCCGTCAGTCGGATTTCATTACCATCGCTTCCGTCAAGCCCCGCTTTCAGGGCGGCACTGCGAATCTCGCCGGTCGCCGTCGCTTCCCTGTATGTCCGCTCAACCTCTTTGAATTCGGCCCGGCGCGCTGAGGAGTCAATCTTCACATGTTCAATCGCTGCTCGCGTTTCGCTCTGTTCGGCGATGAGCTTATTCAACTCCGCAGCGAGGTCTGCCAGTCCGAGTTGTTTCTCGGCCAACTGCGCGCGGCTGGCTATGCCCTCGCGATAGAGTTTCTCGTAGCTGTCTGCCATCTGTTTCAGCAAAGCCATCTGCTGGCGCTTGAGCGTAATTAACCCTTCAAGGTGTTCAACACGAGCGGCGAGCTTGCGCGCGTCCTGCTCGTCTGCGAGAGTCTGAGCCGTGAACTTCGCCTTCGCGTTTATGAAACTTTCGCCCGCGCCCGCAAGCCGGGTTTGAGCTATCATCAACTCCCCCGCGCGGTCGCCCGCCGACTCTGATCTGAGCGTTGCTATCACATCGCCCTGATTGACCGACTTACCTTCGTTGACGAATACGTTGTTGACAATGCCCTTCCGGGTAGCCCTGATAGGGTCGGTCCCTCGCACAGGCACGAGCACGAAATCCGCCGTTACGGTTTCGGGCAGTTTGATGACTACCGCCGCGACAGCGGCAATCAGGACTACTGCGATAATCGCATAACTGAGTCCGCGAGCGGCCCAATGAGGCGGCGCGAAGGCGAGGAACGTTTGAGCTACGTCGTGTCCGTCGTTTAAAGCAGCAGAGTTAGCAGCCATAAAAAAATCCCTGTAAATCTATCTGTAATCAATCGGCGAGGCGGTGAATGTTTCCATCTATATCTCTGACTCTATAACGATTTCAGGATCGCGCTGTCAAAGCTTAGCGACTGGCCGTCATGCATCAACCGGTTGCGAGCGCGCAGACTCCACAGCAGCGGCGTGCGCATCTTGTTACGGGTTGAAGGGCCGCCGTTCTGAACTATGCCGTCGCCTGTCCCGACATTGATGAATGTGCCCACATCAGTAGTGATGAACTGAGGGGTATGGCAGATGGAGCAGCCTATTTGATTAAATAGCGACTCGCCTGCTCTGGCCTCAGCCGTAGCCGCCAGATATTCATCGCGCAGCAGGGGAGAGGTTATACCTATCTCGCTAAGGTATTCGTCGGCTGAATTCTCATTTTGCATGGTCCTTTTCATAAAAGTTTTATCTTCATCGGGAGCGCATCATTCGCGCTCGTCTGCTAAGGCGGAAGTCGGCGGCGGAAACTATCACGGCATGTCTGGTTTATTTTTGGCTGCCGAACGGTCGAGCTTGAGCCGTAACTTTTCATAATTTGCGCGACACGTAAGCAAGCGGGGATGCGCGGGGTAAAGCGCGCGCTCGAATATAGCGAGCGCGCGTTCATAGATCGCTGCGGCTATTGTCAGTTCGCCTCGGCGTTTTGCAAGCAGGGCCATGTTGTTGAGCGTAACGGCCACATCGGGATGATCCGCGCCTAACAGTTTTTTTTTGATCGCAAGCGCGCGGCAGTACATCTGTTCGGATGCTTCCAGCTTGCCTTGCGCGGCATAGACGGCTGCGAGGTTATTCAGGTTAACAGCGATTTCATAACTCTCCGGGCCAACTTCACGCTCAAAGATTTCAAGCACTTGATGATAGATCGGTTCAGATTCGTCATACCTGCCCAACCCGTCCAGTATCCCTGCCAGAGCAGCCATATCCGCAGCTACGTCAAAATGCTCTTCGCCGAGCAGGGCCCGGCGTATTTCGACAGAGCGACGGGCCAGAGGTTCGCCCGCCGTGTAATTGCCGCGCGCGTGCTCCAACCCGCCCAGATTGTGATAGAGCGTGGCGACTATGGCATGGCGTTCGCCAAATCTGCTTTCGGCAATACGAAGGGCGCGGCGGTACATTTTCTCTGCTTCATCGAATTGGCCGCTGTATTTGTACAACACGGCGAAGTTGTTGAGCAGAGGCAGGAGTTCACTATCATCATCGGCGAAGATATGTTCAGCAAGGTTGAGTGCGCGTCGAAACAGCGCCTCCGATTCATTGTACTGACCCTGCGCGCGGCAAGAGTCAGCGCGCAGGGTCAGTTCGCAAACCTTCTGTTTCTGAGTATCGTCAGAAGCCTGTGATGTTCCAGAAGTCATAGCGATTTTCAGTTCGGCGTATCTGTCAGAATCGTCTCGTTGTGATTGATGATCCAGTCGCCGCCCATACCGCCTCCGCCGCCGTCTTCCGAGCCTGGACGCGGCCCGCCTTTGATCCCGTCCAATTCCTCGTCAGTCAATCCCAGATCGGTAAGCTCGGTGTCAGCGGCTGTCGTCTCGTTGTGGTTGATGATCCAGTCGCCACCTGAGCGGCCTCCGCCTCCGTCGTCCCCCCCTATGGTTCCCCCTTTGATCCCGTCCAGTTCCTCATTGGTCAATCCGAAGTCGGCGAGATGGTCTTCGACTTCTTCGCTCAAGGTCGTCTCGTTGTGATTGATGATCCAGTCGCCGCCTATGCCTCCGCCGCCATCCTCCGATCCCGGTCGTGGTCCGCCCTTGATTCCATCAAGTTCTTCGTCAGTCAATCCCAGGTCCGTTAGCTGTGCTTCATCTTCGATAACATTCAAATTCTTCTGCTTATCGGTCACTCTCATGATTGAACTCTCCTATTGATAAAATTGGTTAATATTGAGCTGCGGCGTTGGGCCTTAGCCTACAGGCACAAGCTGTTTGTGCCCGTAAGCTAAGGCGGAACATCTCAGCAAAAACTATCATCCGCGTAAAAATAATTGTCGGATGCCATCAGAACAGGCCGAGCGGTTTCAGCCATTCGTGCAGATCGGCAGGCTTGATGAAGAGCAACAGAGCAGTGAGCATCGTCCATTGAAAAAGCCCTGTTCGCATAAAGCACTGCAATCCCAGATGTAGCACAAGGCCGGACAGCAGCAGCGGGTAACGCAGCGGGTCGAACCAGAGCAATGTGCCGAGCGTGCCTTCGAGCACAAGCGTGCCATAGGTCGCCGCTCGATAGAACAAAGGCCGCGCGAGCCATTGCGGCAGTTTGAGCCGCCGGTAATCACGCAGGTTCAGCGCATAATAAGTGGCGCTGCCCGCACGCCAGGTTTTTCCACACAGCTTCCAGTAGGTTGTACGCAAGTAAACAATCGCGACCAGCACCTGCATCAGCCGCAGCGCCCATGGATCGGCCACGGTTTCGGAGGCTCCTGCCAGCCATACGTCAACCGACAGCGCGCCGCCTGCGTGCGAGAAGATCAGGAAAAAACTGAGCAGGCGTTGCAGGGTGTCGCCGCTATTGAGCATATAGACGTTCCGAGTATGCAAAGATGTTAACGTGATAAAAACCAGCGCTGCGCTTGGTCGCGTGTAAAAACCGAACAACAGCCCGAGCACGCCGACAACGTGCAACAACAGGACGAAATGCACTGCGCCTATAGTCTGCGGCAAATGATTGAAGAGCGACCATGTGGTTTTCCTGAAGACAGCCCTATGATCTTCCAGCGTCAGTGCGCCCGCCGGATAGAAGCAAAATTCCGCCGCCCGCCATAATAAAAAAGCGTTGACTAACAGCAACGCGCCAAACGCCACGCGAAAGATCGCCAGCATCAGCGTGCTTTCGGGCGCATGAAAAAATTGATTCCAGAGGCCCGCCAAAATTTGCAGGTTAAGCATCAGCGTATTCAGCATAGTTATTCTCTACAAAGGCTCAGTTGTACCGGCTCGACATCGTGCACTGCTGTAGCAGCCGGAGTCGCCGGGCTGATAGGTTGCGTGTAGATGATCCGGCGCTTGTATGGTTCGCAGTTTTCGATTTTTTTAGCCCCGAACGGAGCGATGCATTGCCGCCATCGGACTAACTGCACTTCCACCGGCTGTTGCGCCTCATTTGCAGACTGCGCCTGAAACTCTGCGGCGACGTACTTGCACACAGACGTTCTAAGCGGGGCGGACTCCGCCCGCAGCAAGGTGTTTTTGATCTTTGTCCACCTATAACGAACAGGCTGGCGCTGTACTTCGGGGAAGCGGAAGTATTCAGGCTCGATAGCGACGACAGAGCCATCGGCCAAACGAAGCCTGAACTGAAGGCGGTAATTATCAGTTGCCGGGTCAGGGCTGAACAATCGCCAGCCGTGAACCAGGCCCAATCGTTGAATCGGCCATTTCAATTTGATCGCCAGGCGATTAAGCAGGCTACGCTCTGGCAAATCCCACGCCCAGAGGATGAACAACATCACCGCAATGAAACAGTCGGTAAGAATCGTCTCGATTGAATTCATATCTTCATCCCACCCATGTTCGATACAGGTCTGTCCGTCCGCCTTTTAAGGCGGTCAAACTCGGTCAAAGCTATCACCCCGCAGAAAAATATTTTCGGATGATAGTTTTCGCCGCCCGCTTCCGCCTTAACAGGTCAGTATATGAAAAAGGACTCTAGTACAAGATGACTGCACGGCTGCCGATGGATTTCGCGCAGGAGGTTTTGCCCGCGACTGAGCAAATCAGCACAGGCCATCAGGACAGGCGCAGGACGGCTACAGAATTCGGCCCGTTTGCGACCGAAGACAGCCGCTTTGTCAAAGGCAGTAAGCGTATCTTGCGTTTCCGGCACATCAGGCAAATTGACGAAATGGATTGCGGCGCGGCAAGTCTGGCTATGGTCTGCCGCCACTTTGGTCGAAAAGTTTCTATTACGCGCATTCGCCAGATCGTTCACACGGCGACTGACGGAACCAGTTTGCGCGGCCTGTGTCAGGGGGCCGAAGCGCTCGGGTTGGCAGCGCGTTCAGTCAAGGTATCGAAAACCAACGTCGGGCAAATGCCGCTGCCCGCGATCATTCACTGGAAGAATCACCATTGGGTGGTGCTGTTCGCCGTGAGCAACAAGCACGCATGGATAGCAGACCCGGCGACCAGTATTCGCAAGATCACGCGCAAAGAACTCTGCGAAAAGTGGAACGGGTATGCCGCGCTGTTTGATTACACTGAAGCTTTTGAACAAGCGCCGGAAACTAAAACAGGGGTCGTCTGGTTGAGGCCGTTTTTGAAGCCGTTCGCGAGCGTCTTTGCAAAAGCGTTCGGTCTGGCCGTGATCGTTAGCGCCTTGCAAATGATCCTGCCCGTCTTCACGCAAGTCATAGTTGACAGCGTGCTGATCGAGCGGGATTCATCGTTGCTCGCAATGATGATCGGCGCGATGATGGTCGTGCTGGCCTTTATGACTGCGGCAATGCTTGTCGAGCGGTATCTGCTCAGCTTCGTGGCTGTACGCGTAGATTCATCAACGCTCGATTTTATCACGCGGCGCTTGCTGGCTTTGCCCATCAGTTATTTCGCTACGCGTAAGACCGGCGACATCCAGCGGCGTTTGCTGGGCGTCAGGCAAGTGCGCGAATTTCTGGTGCAGAACGGCGTCAACGGATTGACCGCCATCGCTCAGATTGCCGCTGCCGTCGCGCTGATGTTTTTGTATAGCCCCGTGCTTTCGGCTGTATTTCTGGCTGTCGCGCCGTTTTACGCCGGGCTGATGAAGTATTCCAGTAAACGCCTGAGGCCAATGTTCGACGAACTGGAAGAATCCTACGGTAAATACTCATCACATCAGATTGACGCGATTAAAGGTATCGAAACCGTCAAAGCGTTGGGCGCGGAAAGTTCATTGCGCGAAAAGATGCTCAGTGAATTTCACTCTCTGGCGGACAAACAATTCAAGTCGAGCTTTCTGCTGATGAGCTACGAAGGCGCTGTACAGGCAGTCGGCTTTCTTTCGATGGCACTGTTTCTGTTCGTTGGCGCGCAACAGGTCATGAGAGGCGAGTTTAGCATCGGCTCGATGGTTGCGTTCAATTCATTGGTGGCGATGGCCAACGCGCCGATCCTGGCTCTGCTTTCGATGTGGGATAACTGGCAATTCGCGGTCGTGCTGCTGAACCGGATGAACGACATCTTCGAGTCAGAGCCGGAGCAAGGCTACGACCATTCGCACTTGAAACCTGTGCGCACGCTGGGAGGACTTGTGCGATTCAAAAACGTCAGCTTTCAGTATGGCGGCCCCGGTTCGCTTAAGATTCTGGAAGAGATCACGATTGATATTCCGGCGGGGAAACGTGTCGCCATCGTTGGGCGCAGTGGTTCAGGCAAAACCACCCTGATCAAATGTCTGGCCGGAATGCTGGAACCGACAGAAGGAGCGATCTACTTCGACGGTATTGAGCAAAAGAGACTGCGTTATCGCGACCTGCGCCGCCAAATCGGTTTTGTGCTACAGGAGAACTATCTATTTGACGACACCATCGCGAAGAACATAGCATTCGGCGAAGAAGAACCGGATATGGATCGCGTTGACTGGGCGGCGAAAGTTGCCAACGCTCACGAATTCATCCAACGGCTGCCGCTCGGTTATGACACGCGCGTCGGTGAAACCGGAATCGCGCTGTCGGGAGGCCAGCGCCAGCGCATTGCCATCGCGCGAGCCGTCTATAACAAACCGCCGATTCTGATCTTCGACGAAGCGACCAGCGCTTTGGATACCGAGTCGGAGAAGGCCATCAAAGAGAACATGGATCAATTGCTGAGTGGCCGAACTTCATTCGTCATCGCGCACCGGTTGAGCACGATTCGCGACGTTGACCTGATTCTGGTCATGGAAAAAGGCAAGATCGTTGAGCAGGGCACCCATGAAGAATTGATGCAACAACAGGGATTTTATTACTATCTCGGCAGCCAGCAACTCGACCTGTAAAAATCACGGCTCTGGTGCATTCGGCAGCGGGAGCACATAATCAGCGGTATGTTCACAGTCTCCTCAGACTCTTCACTATCTGTTCAAAAGGCAACACTTCGATTCCGCAATAATCGTTCTCTGCGTTCGCTGGTATATAACATACAAACTCAGCTGGGGTGCCAGAAAAGATCACCGTTGATGGTTATGCAGCTACGCATACTGCGATTGGTGAGTTGAAGAAATCCAATATTCCAGCTATCAATGTTCTGGTTCGGACGAGTAAGTACTTGAACAATCTGATCGAGCAAGATCACAGGCACATAAAACAGCGGGTATATCCGATGCTCGGATTTAAGCGATTTGATAATGCGAAGACCACGATCAGCGGGATTGAATTAGCACAGAAGATTAGGAAGAAGCAGTTCGATACCTCAAGCTTGGATTTCGGTAAAGAACGGGCACCTCAGGTATGGGAAGCAGTGATGGCTGCATAAGAATTGATCACTAAATTCTGATTACTCATCCTCTTCCTTAAATTTGCACCACAACCCGCTCGACTATGTAGCGCGTTATGCCTTGCCGCCTTTAAGGCAGTAAACACGGATGCAATCAGTTGGTGTGGCCACAGTCAATAGCAGCGTAGGCCCTGACCTTTCAATGAATCAACCGAGGGCTAAATATGCAAAGAAGATAACGACGAATCGAAGCTTCTCTTTTTTTATAGGGAGCCGAGCATCAAGGTAATAATGAAGTAGGCCGAGGCGAGCGATCCAGCTTTTAATCGCAAAACATTTGTAAGATAAATTCCGCTCTCATGACTAGCTGTATACAATTCTGGATACATGATTTCTAGCGAAGCGTAAACGGAGTATACACATCACCACCCCCTCTAATGACCAGTAGAAAATCAACTTTCGACCTCAAATTGTCTTATTTATGTAGAATGAATGGGTTATAGTTTCGCCTATATAGTAATATCTGCTTTACTCCCTGTTGGCACGCGAAATGCCCTTACAGATATGGATCTTGGCCTATCATCTGGTTCACCTAAGCCGACAGCCAGGACCTGATCGTGATCTATAAACATTAAGCCGGAAACCGGATTAATCAGGTACTTTTTTCTACTCCGGCTTTCTCTAACAAGCTTCATTTAGAAGCGATTCTAAATCGAGAGGAAGCATAACCCGAAACGTAAAGGGCCAGATGCGCTAACATCCGGCCCTCGATTCCCGCCCGCTGTAACGGGCAAGAAAGGACATCTTCCAATGTCAAACACACCCTACCATAAAATCGCACCTGAGCCAATAAACAACCGGCGTAAAAAGTATTTTCTGTTACCCCTAACCAGGATCAAGTCCTGAAACGATAGAGAAGAAAAAATAAAGGATTTGTCGCTGCCTATTCTTAGCAGTTAATCGTTCGTTGAAGTCTCAAGAAGGCGGTTTAATTTAACTACCTTCTGATTTAGGAGAGCCTCATCGGTGAGGATGACAGCTATCATTCATATGATAGACGGGGCCACTCCCCGTAAATCTAGAACAGGAGGGAACTAAGATGAAATGTTCATCTCTTTCTCTGCAAGGATGCAAGAAATCAGGGCAACTTGTCTTACTAGGCTGGCTGGTGCTGACTACCCTGGTATCTCTCACCCAGACCGCTTTCGCCTATCAGGATCGTGGGAAACAGTCCTCTGAAACGCTTAAGGACGATAAGCTTACCCAGACTCTTTTCACCTATCAGGGCCAACTAAGAGAGAATGGTGTGCCCGCCAACGGCGTCTATACCTTTCAGTTCGGCTTGTACACAAGCCAGAGTGAAGGTCATAGACTAGGACTCGTAATCAAAGATGCCATCGTCGTAAAAAATGGGGCATTTACTATGCAGTTAGACTTCGGTAGTGACGGCTTCAGCGGCACTGAAAGCTGGTTGGAAGTCGGGGTGCGTCCGAGCAACAGCGCAGACCCTTACACTGCACTTTCTCCACGTCAACGGCTGACATCCACGCCATATGCAATTCTGGCACAGGCGGAGCCGTGGAGTTTGATTGCCGTACCGGTTGGTTTCCAATCCGCTGCCGGTGTAGACCTCGTGACCGGCGAGAAAATCGCTGATGCTGCTGTGACCAGCGCAAAGATAGCTGAACAACAGGTGGTCAAGAGCATCAACTCACTGAAGGATGCCGTTACACTCACAGCCGGAGACAATGTGACCATTACTCCAAGTGGGAATACGTTAACCATCGCAACCACCGCGGCGCAGAGTGGCGCAGAATGGACTAACGATAAAGGAGTGGTCAGACTGACCACAGACGAGAACACTGTTGGCATCGGAATAAGAGAACCTACAGCGAAGCTGGACGTTGACGGTTCTATTCGCGCACGAGGTGCGATCAGGAGTGGAAATTCGATGACCTTTAATGGTCTGGATCATACGATTACAGCAACCGATGTGTCGGGTCAGTCATTCAGCAAGCAAATCCGTATTGGGTTCAGCAATACCCCAGCCCCGAACCCGGTTACTTTTTCGGACATCAAAGTCGGCATCGGGACGTTGAGTCCAACCGCAACGCTTCACATTAATGGGACCACGCGGTTTTCCGGGATTGCTACGCTGGATTCCGGTGTCCATCTTAGAGCTACTGTAAATGGCGGGGCAAGGATTTTAGGTGAACAAGGAAACACATCAGCCAGACCGGCAATCGGGTTTTTTAGTACCAATGGGGTTGATGATGGCGGTGGAGGAAATGGAATCTTCAGGCCGCTGGCCAATACAATGGCATTTGCCACTGCCAGTACCGAACGGATGCGAATCACCAGTGGCGGTGCCGTCGGCATCGGGACGATGGTTCCAACTGAGAGCCTGGATGTAAATGGACGAGGTAGAATTAGACTCCTCGACCCTGGCTCTCCATCTGATGCTTTAGTTGTCGCCGACTCGTCTGGCGTATTACGCAAAGTACCTCAAAGCAGCATTGGCGGGGGCAATGCGTGGTTACTGATCGGCAACGCAGCCGTACCGGGCAACTTTCTGGGAACAACGGTCAATGTGCCTTTGGAGGTTCGAGTGAATAACTCGCGAGCCTTGCTGATTGAGGATAATTTCAAGGCACCAAATATGATTGGCGGCTCTCCCGCTAACAGCGTAATAGCAGGCGTGGGGGGAGCAACCATCGGCGGTGGCGGATTTGCAGGCCAGGCTGGAAACGGCAATACAGTGACCAGCGATTTCGGGACTGTGAGCGGCGGACGCAAAAACCAGGCAGGAAACCTTGCCACAGTAGGAGGGGGCTTTATCAACACAGCTAGCGGACCTAACTCCACAGTGAGCGGGGGCGCGAACAACACAGCCAGCGGCAGTATTGCTACAGTGGCTGGAGGCAGCGTCAACAGGGCTGCCGGGAATGTAAGCTTCGCTGCGGGCTGCCAGGCCCAGGCCAATCACAATGGTTCCTTCGTCTGGGCCGATGTCATAGGTTGCGGCACCCCTTTCGCCTCCACTAAGGCCGATCAGTTCAACGTTCGGGCTTCCGGGGGCACGCGTATCTTTTCCAATTTTAGCGCCACCGTAGGCGTGATGTTGGCCCCCGGCGGCAACGCCTGGAGTCCCGCAAGCGACCGCAATCTGAAAGAGAACTTCGTCCCGGTTGACGGACGTTTGATCCTACAGAAACTGAGCCTAATCCCTATCACCGAGTGGAACCTTAAGTCCCAACTTCCCTCGATCAGGCACTTCGGCCCGATGGCTCAAGACTTCTATGCCAACTTCGGGTTGGGGGAGAGCGACCGACACATCAGCACTTCTGACGCGGATGGAGTTGCGTTCGCTTCTATCCAGGCGTTGTACGAGATAAGTTTGGAGAAGGACAAGCAGATACAGGAGTTGCAGCAGCGAATTGAAAAGCTGGAGAAACTCGTTGGGACAATGATGAAGAAGCAGTAAAACAGGGACTAGCCTGATGCGTCCCCCGGTTTGACCTTCGTCAAGAGGATGGGGCGTGCTCGGATTGTCTAAGTGAGTAGTCAAAAGTTATGTCAATTAAGGTTGCATTTTAGCCTGTATTTATCAGCCTGTTGACAATCATTTTTGCAAAAACTTTTGGCTATTCACTTAGTCGGTCAACGCGTGGATCTGTAATGCCTGCCCTTACCGCGCTCGATTAGTAGCTGGTTTTGGGGCAGAAGAGAAATCAAGTGCATAATCAGCCGCACGTACTGGAGCCGCCGAACCACAATTCTTATCGTACCCTGAGCTTTACGCGGCGGCCTGAGGATATTGCCGCGACAAGCTGCGATAGAGGAAATCGACGCGCTCCCACGGACCCCAAAGGAAAAAGTAATCTCTGAAACGGGATCAGCGCCACCAGCAGAGAGATGAGTTGTCACCAGTGATATGGACACAGACCTGCGAGACCAGACTCCGCTGCGGGCTTAAAAGCACCAATTTGCAACCGGTCATCGGGACTGGCAATGCCTCAGTAATTATATTGACAAAGGGCGAAGCACGCATCCGGTTTCATCTTGATATTTGCCTGCGAAGCAGGCAACCCTACTCCGCTGCAACGACTTGTTCGGTGGCTGTTGGTGTTCATTAGTCGTCGTTTGCCAACTCGAAACTTAATCCCTCCGGTGTTACTGTGGCAAGATACAGGAATATCTCTTCAAATCCCGATAGCAAATAAAGCCTGTCACGACCTCGCAGGATTTCGTTGCAGTATTTGAGGTCTCTCAAGGGTTCGATCAGTGCTAATGACCCCAAAACGAGCCACAGAAGATAACCATTATCTCCCTTGTAGTCATATGAGCCGCCCGCCCATGGCAAAATGTCGTTCTCCAGTTCTTCTATACTATGGTCGGTCAATTCATATTGTTCGCAAGAGTAAAGTTCGTTTTCAGCATCTGCCTCGGCAGCATCAAAGCATCCTGCAAAATCACCAAACTCAACGGCGCTTGCTGACAATATCAAACTCCGTAACTTATCTTCTGCAAACAATGATTCGCATTCAAGCTTATAAAGGCGAAAGGTGTCCGGGCAGTCTCCAAGTTCTAAGATAAGAAAGCCCCAGCCTTCCGCTGGATCAAGCTTTTCTAAGCCTTCTCTTGCCCAACTAACTACTGCGTTTGAAGGAAACTGAGAGCTGCAACGCTCCACCCGGCTCCAGTATTCGGGATCGTCATACTCGTTGACATCATTACGGGCGAATGTAACTGTTAGATTCAAGCCTTCCGCAATAGTTTTTGCGGATCGTGCTATGGTTTGGACACCCTGAAACATCTTTAGCCAATCAGTCATGATAACCATCCTTGAGTGAGTATTGAGCAATAGGAGATTATAGTATGCTGTCAAGCCGTCAAGATCGCCTGCTGCGGCATACGCCAGCGGCAATCTAACAGGGGATCGTGTTACGCAAATCTTAATAATGCGAATCCTGGCAGGTGCACTGTTTATCAGCCTGAGCGATCCGCTCATCAGGATGCTTCAGGCGTTTCTCCGGTGTTCAAAACATTGTAAACAGAACGCAAGTGCGTTTTTTGGTTAGAAAGCTTCTAATTTCATATCCCTTGTCTTATTATTAGTTCCTGTTTTGAAGTAAGCGGAAATTGAACATAACGTGAGACGATAAAATGAAGAAATTCTTTCTACTCTCTTTGAGCGCGCTTATGTGCGCGCTGATTTGGGTTGTGGCTGACGGCGATACTAAATCCGCACATTGGCCCGAATGGCGCGGGCCTTTCTTCAACGGCATGGCGGCTACTGATGCGCCAACAACCTGGAGCGATACGAAAAACATAAAATGGAAGACCGAGATCCCAGGTCGCGGCCACTCAACTCCGGTAATCTGGGGTGATAAGATTTTCCTTACTACCGCAATCCCGACAGGACAGAACCCGCAAGTATCATCCGCCGAGAGCCAAAGCGCGCAGGCACCATCTCGCCGAGGCGGACCCGGCGGGGGCGCAGGCGCGCAAATCGAACACAAATTTGAAGTCGTCTGTATTGACCGAAAGACGGGCAGAATGATCTGGCAGAAAACTGCGCGCGTTGCTACGCCACACGAAGGGTATCATCGTACCTATGGCAGTTTCGCTTCAAACTCGCCCGTAACCGATGGCAATCATGTTTATGTCTCTTTCGGCTCGCGGGGAGTCTTCTGCTTTGACATGAATGGAAAACTGATCTGGCAGAAAGACCTTGGCGTTAAGATGCAAATGCGCTTGCAGTTTGGCGAAGGGACCGCACCTGTGCTGGACCGTGATCGAATCATTCTTACCTTCGACCATGAAGCGGGAGCTTTTATTGTCGCGCTCGACAAACGCACGGGC
The DNA here is from genome assembly GCA_963804815.1 of Blastocatellia bacterium. Taxonomy (GTDB): domain Bacteria; phylum Acidobacteriota; class Blastocatellia; order UBA7656; family UBA7656; genus DATEKX01. The sequence continues at coordinate 3,834,370 of CAWDRU010000002.1, forward strand.
AAAGAGTTATGGAGGTCCGCGCGAGACGAACGAAGCTCGTGGAGCACTCCGCTAATTATTGAGCACGCTGGCCGCCGCCAGGTTATAGTCAGCGCGACCAATAAAGTACGCAGTTATGATGTGCAGACGGGCAAAGTAATCTGGGAATGCTGGGGCTTGGGTCGAATGTCATTCCTGCGCCTGTCTATCATAACGGAGTGGTCTATGTGATGAGCGGTCATCGCGACCCGAAAATGATTGCCATAAGGCTCGGCAAAGAAGGCGACCTGAGCGGCAGCGATGCGATATTGTGGAGCCATACGCGCGGGATTCCATATACAGCTTCGCCCGTCCTGCACGAAAATAAACTTTATGTGGCGACAGATTCGGGACAGATCAGTTGTTTCAACATCGCGACTGGCGAGCCTTACTATCAGCAAGTGCGACTGCCGCGACCGTACAATTTCAAAGCCTCACCAGTAGGAGCAAACGGTAAGCTATATCTGGCAAGCGAAGAAGGTAATGTGATCGTTTTGAAGATGGGAGAGAAATTTGAAGTCATAGCGACGAACATACTTGAGGATCAGATGTTCATTGCTTCGCCGGTTATCGTGGAAGGCGAATTGTTCCTGCGCAGTCAGAATCATCTTTATTGCATCAGCGAAAGCAGAGCAAAGTGATCTGCCTGTCCATTACTGCGGCGGCCTCCAGTCGAATCGATTGATAGGTGCGGCTTACTTGATTTTCTTTGCTCTCCCTCTTTCCTGCCCGTCTATCAGAATCACCAGATATGTAACTTGTCCCTTTTCATCTTTGACGAAGCTAAAGGTTGCGCGACGATCTGTCCACGGTCTTTCATTGAGGTATACATATATCGAAATGTGTAAGATTCTCATCTTAGCAGCCCATCAACAAACATTTCTCGGTCTTATTCTTTTGTGGAACGCCTAAGCTTTGATCCTGCTGGCTTAGCTGAACGCTTTGATTCGCGTTGCGGTAACTTCTCTGGTTCAGCTGCATGCTCAAATAGTTGACCGGGCTTTACATTCAGCACAGTAGACAACTTATCCAGGGTGTTTAACCCGATCATTCGGGCAGTGCCATTCCAAATCCGATACATTGATGTAACATGTATCCCTGTTAAATTTGACAACTCGTAGGCACTAGCGATACCTTCGCGCTCCGCCACATCTTTAACTAGAAGCCTGATCATTGCTCCGGCAGTCTAGCATATCAACTGCCAGCTCTTGCAAGGGGTTGTAAGTCTTACAAAAATATGTAAGTTATGCCGATTTACAGCCTTCTCAAGGTAATCATAAATGGCCGCAAAGTGAATCAAAAATGGCAAAAATAGAAAGAGTAATATTGACAGCTTCTTACATTTTTGTGTAATATACCTACTGTGCAAATTAAGATGTGATACTGAAGACCTTGTTAAATGACAATCCAAATTATGCCACCAAAACCCGATGACTCTAGTAAAAAGCCGAGCTATATCTTGACATATGAAGAGGCAGATCGGCTCGTAACGGAAGCACTAGATACTGATCTTGATGAGCCTGAGCCGTTTGTGAGGCTGCTTCTTATTCTGCTAGATAATGCACAAGAGCCTCGACTAAATGATGCTATTCGTCTCTTAATCAAAGTGACCTATGATGGTTCTATCGTGCATTCAATAGATTTTGACGAATATATAGAAGCCATAAGGGAAGGGCAGAATATAGTGGAAGAGGTCCGCGCACGTTGGCTTGCTCGTCACAAATCAGAAGCCTAACGTCCCGCATCAGTGGGTGCGGCGCACAGCACTCAAGGAACGATAAGAAACCCGCTCGCCGCGCTCCACTGCATGCTGAAGTTCTATGAAAAGGAAGTCAAGAGAAAACACTTTCCCTGACCGGCCCGCCATCACTTTCTTTGACGGCCAGCCCCGTTTCGGCTCGGAACCTTTCGACTGAGTCTTCTTCATCTTCTCCGACCTACGATTCTTTGAGTCTGCTGCTCCGCTTTGCAAGCCTGGCTCCTGGTTTTTCTGACCATGGTTCTATTTGAGTCTCTTAGACTACGGCTTCTTCAGGTCTTTTGCGGGGGCATATAGTTAGGCCAGGGACTTGTTTGTCCACAAACGCATTTGATACTCTCCCGCGACCTCTCTCGCATAAGCAGCTTCCTCTTCGCTTGCCGGTTGCTTTCGATTCTAACTCAGCACTCGATGAAACTCCTTCGCTTATGCTGCCAGCTTGCTCAACTTCGTTTCATCATATTCCTCTCCGCTCTTCCAGATCGCCAGTGCAACTGCCGCTAGCTTTCGCGCTATGGTCAGCCTCGCCATCTCCGCTCGCACTCCTCCTGCCTGGAGCCGCTCATACATCTTCTTAAAGAACTCTTCTTTGAGTGCCTCTACTGCCGCACTCTTGAAGACCAGTTTCAGCCTCCGGCTATGATTCGGGTTCAACCCGCGCCTCTGCGTGCTCTTGTGGCGGCGCTCCAGTTTATCGCCGACCACTTTATAATCGGCGCTTGATCGCGTAACCACTGCAAACCCGCAGTATGTCCACAACTGTCGCTTCGTGCGAAACCGATGTGGCGAGCCAATGACCGAGATAAATTGCGCCACGCGGACCGGCCCAAGCCCCGGCACTGCACATAGTCGGGTGAAGGCCACCTGTTGGCGAGCTTCTTTCAATAGCGATTTCCTGGCCTCGCGCCGCAGCTCGCGCAGGTGATCGAGTTGCTTATAGAGAAACTCCGCCCGCATTCGCCAACCCTCTTTGTGGAGTTTCGCAAGCCATGCGGCTCGATTGCGTGAGTAGTACACATCCCGCCCCGCACACTTGACCCCTTGCGAGCGAAATACCGCTTTCAATCGATTCATCGTGCGAGTGGTATCTTCGGTCACGCTCTCATAGTTGTGGACCAGTTGCTTCAAAGTCTGTGTCTGTGGCGAGCCGTGATAGACCGACTTGAGAAGCCCGGCACGCAAATCCCTGACGAGATTGAAAGCATCCAACCGGTCACTTTTGTTGTCGCGCTTGTGAGAATGATTCAGGCGCGGGTTGCAGACGAGCAACTCAGAGACTAAAGGACGTGTGAGGTCAAAGAGCCACTGGGCCTGAGTGCCTTCTTCAAAAGTGAGATGAACGACACCGCTGAGACCACGAAGGAAATCACAGATGGCAGTGGCATCAGTTTGCATAACGGCCTGAGTCAACAGCTTGCCTTCGAGATTGAGAACGGCAGCAGAAATGGTTGCTTGGTGAACATCAAAAGCGACATACTTGATGTCAGTCATTGGCGCTCCTTTCTAAGGTAGTTGGTGTTTAGCGATTCCAAGCTACCATATAGGGGCGCCTTTTCAATATAGTGTTAAACGCCGTTTTCAGTAATGGTACCTGCTCTGGAGGAAATCTATCCTCTCTTCCGACACCAAGTAAACAATTCTATGCTCTTGCGTAAGGCGTCGTGACCAAGCTCCCGATGCAAGATATTTCAAAGGCTCTGGCTTACCTATACCTATGAATGGATCTCGCATTATTGCCTCGATAAGCTCAAAGGCTCTTAGCGCGACTTTGCGATCCATTTCTACCCAATACTTTAAATCCTCTCGGAACTCCGGATGGAAAACAGCCTCGCGTTCTTTCTTTTTGGCTGGCCTTTTATCTTTCTTCATCAAGACCGATTTCCCGACGCAATTTGGCTATAGTTTGAGGCTTTACTTTTCTTGATCTTGCTCGATTCAAAGCTGCCAGAAGGCGCTGGGCATTCTTAGGCGACCTTAGCAAGTGAGCAGTTTCGATTAGACTTGAGAGTTCGTCAGCAGCAACCAAAGCGATATCTTCGTTGCCTCTGCGATTGATGATTATAATCTCTCTGTTTTCCGCTACCTGATTGCATAGTTTAGCGAAATTGGCTCTGGCTTTAGTGTATGTCGTTTGAATTGCCATAATTCACTCGCTGGTTTTGATATGTACAGATTTACAGTACAAGTTACTGAGATATTGGTCAAGGGTGAGATTTAGGAGTCTAACGCTCCAGTTCAGCGGGCGCGCGGCGAACACGGGCTTTCATTCGAGCCGTGGTTCGCGCACTCCGCTGCATGCTATAGTTAGACGCTGCCTTGCCTTACTCCTTCAAATTCAGCGTGGCGCACGCGCCGCGCTGGCCTTGCTGACTAGGTGCGCGTGAAATACCAATGTTTATTACAAAAGAGAAAACTCCAGCAAACCTTTCGGGATTTACTGGAGTTTCTTCTCAGTCACATTAGTTTCTAGTTGATTTATTTAGCACCCGTCTTAAGCTTATTTATAGCCTGCTGAAGCATATCAGCTTGACTCTTATGACCTGCGGCTAGTAGAGATTGTATTTTTTCTTCCACAAGATCAAATCTTACAGGCAAATCAGGGAGTTGCACTTCTTTGTCAGATAATTCCCTAAATTCGATGTTAACAGCTTCTGTCACATTAAGTAGTTTCTTACCTGTTTCAGGCTTTGCACGTATGACAGTTTTCAAAGGGGTAAGCCCGGTTTCTAAAGCATAATTGGTTTCGCTCTCCATATTTCCTAAATCCTGCTTCAGCACGAATGTCTTTACCCCTGCTAAATTTTCAGTCCTGATAAATTGTTGATCACCGGTCAAGTCCTCTTCTGAACGCCAGGTGTTTCTGATCATATCTGGCGCGTTCTTACCATAATATTGCCGGGCTTTTCCAGTTATTATATACACTCCTTCACCCGACGCTCCTAAAGTTGATACCTTTCCATCAAACGAATATCGTGTCTCTTTCCATTCACCTGTGGAGTTAACTGCTCTGATTCGATATTCCTGAGGCACGGGCGGGTTCGTGTCTTCAGAATCAGACACAACATATTGAACAATAAAAGATTTAATAGTATTTGCTGCTTCTTGTGCTTCTGCCCTTTCGGAGCGAATCAGTTTCGCAGTGAAAAGAGTAGTTCCACAGAGAAATACTAGAATTGCCATCACTTTGAATTTCATAACTTTTCCTCCTCTTTCAAATCATCATAGCGCACAAATAGGAGAACAGTATGTGTAGGAGCAAGGCGCAGCCATTGTGCCTCCACAACAGCGCCGGTCATTGCAGCCGCCTTGTTCGTTTATACATCTTTGCTTAGGACTACATCCACTCATACAACCTACACTAATTGTAAAACAATCGCATGGAGTGAAATAATTACAGAGATCCTGGGCGGATGTATTGTTTCCTACTGTAAAGCTGGATATTGTCAGTGTAAAACCAATAATCATTAATGAAACAAAAAACAGATGATTAACCTTTTTTCGTAAGACCGCTAAGAGTGTCATATCTCCTCTCTGTTGGACTTTGGAACCATTATTACCTTATTAATATGTTGAAAGTCAACAAAAAAAGTATCTGATTTTTAATATTTATTAACCGCGATAGAAGGACTTAGCTAAATATGTATAGGCTCCAAAAACGGCGTGTGTTTCAATTATATGGAATCGTGTCATTGATTCAATTCTAACTATGAGTAGACATCATAAAAGACGCATTATTTTACCTCTTTTACGACGTATAAACAGATTATTTCAATGCTCTCCTGATTAGGGCGCATTTTATATCACAGCCCTCCTGCGATTATAAAGAGTGTCCAGGGTTGATCCATCGAAAGGTCAGAGCCTACATTGCCATTGACTGTGGCCGCGCTGACTGTTTGCATAAGTGATCGTGCCTGACCTGCTCGATTGATTCAGTGGCCGCGCGAAAGATCGAAGAGATCAATTCATCCCCGCAGCTCCGGCACTGCCAGCCTCAGCGCGCCCGACAGGTGCATAAAAGAAAAGCGGCTTCGAGGCGACCTGCACTTTCAATCGCAAGCGGGCTGTGATATAGATTGCGCCTGACAAGTCAAAGGTACATGCTGGAAAGTTGAATAGAAAAATATAGAGGTGCGGGATTCCCTATACGCATATGCTTCGAGCCTCAGCCTGAATCGGATTACGTGTTGAACTAATACCAATTTTCGCAGGAGTCAAACATGCTTCCACTTCTTTTAGATAATATACCCTATTATAAAATCGAGGGCAGCTATGCCTTTTGCGGTGATCTGATAATAATACCACGGATCATCTACTATCTCCCTCATACAGATTTAGAGCAGGAAAGGATAAATCGAGGGGGCGATCTCCAACCTGGTATTCCCGGTTCTAAAGCATTGGGCGATCTTTTTACGAAGATGCTATCAGGTTTTGGCATCTCTCAATCCAGTAGTCACCCCAGATCGCAGATTGTAGAATTGTGGAACAGCGGCGATTCCAGCAAAGCGATACAATCGAGACTTGATGCTCATATTGCAGGGCTAAAGCAAAACAAGCCACCTATGTTCTCTAACTCTGTTTCTACTTCCCCACTCCCGATGCCTGGCAGGTTTATAGCCGGGTCGATCAATGATGTGCGAATGGATAGTGGCGGTGTGTTAAGTTTTCAAGATAGTTCTGACCGACATGATTTTGACATCGGAGTTAAAAGAATAAAGCTAATAGGAAATGCATTGTCGGAAGCAGGCTTCACAGTAATTGTATAAAGAACTGAAACAGGCGGGAAACTAATAGTATTTTTCTCCTTAGATTCAGCTATCACCGCCCGAAGACGGCGATAGCTGAATTTTGTATTGGCCCGACTCGACTCTTAAAAAGTAAAGCTAAAGAAGGGCTTATTGCTCTCGGCGCAGTGATCATTAGTTACCGGAGTCCATTTGTATGTGTTGAAAGGGACGTGCGCGCTTGCCGGGGGCGCAGGGATTGACCATGTGAGGCTGTATCCATCGCTTGAAATTACAAAAGATGCTTTGAGCACAGGAGAGGGGGGCGTGGGAGAACAATAGCACGAGCCATTCCAATACTTACCCGTGGTCGTATTTCTAAATGTCACAGGCACAGTGGTCCATGATGTATTGAACCCTGATCCCCACTTTTTGTCCGAAGCCGTTCCGCTGAAGGTAGTGGGGATGCCAATTATCGGGTCGATGTTTATCGTCGGCGGAGTCATATCATCCACTTTATCTCGCGGTGTAGTACGGGTCCCATCGTCCCATTCGATGTAAATATTCTTGCCGGTTTGATCAGTCGAAACGGTCCACGATTTGGAAAAAGATCCATTCGCATCCGTTTTTGCCCAGTGGTATGTATACTCGTCGATGTTGTTGCGCTTGATGTACAACGAACCCCAGGTATCAGGCGGGGCTAAGCTGACTCTATAGGTATATGTGCTGCCCGCGCAGTCATAAGTACCGTTCGAGAAAACCGCGAAGCCTCCGGAGGGCGGAAAGTTTGGCAGGACAGCCGTTGCTTTTTCGTCTTCGCCTTTCGAGGCGTCTTTTTCTTTTTTTTCCACCGCCTGTTTTTCCATCACCGTTTGGGGGCTATTAAATGCCAGGACGTTTAGAGGCTGCCAGTATCCCGCAGCCAACGACAATACTATTAGCGATAACAGGAACATTCTTTTAATCACAATAATTCTCTCCTTCCGTGCTGTTAGTTGGTGACAAGACAGACCCGTCCATAGACGCCAGAGGCTGTCTTGCAAAAATGTTTGCGTAAAGCCACAAGCGTGCTGACTGCACGCAACGATTTGACCGGGTAGCTGAAACCTCTACCCGCGCGAGATCGTGTTCGAACACTTACGCTCTCGCTGGCAGGTGATGATCTCCCTGCTATAAATGAGTGACGCCGAAATCGCAGCCATGTTCCTAACAACAGAATTTTTTTTGACGAATTCGATTCTGCCGCCTGCGCCTGTTGGTAACGTCGTTCACATTTTTCATTGGCTCCTATTGGCAAAGCCAGAAAGTGAGATTACAATTACAATTCTGCCTTGTCGGTTTCGCGCCAGTATCGGGCGCGCTCGCGAGAGTTCTCAACGATGTATGAACAATCAATCATGCCTGATGCCGACCCGTCATTAATCCCATTTTTGCGAGCCACCTGCGAGGCGGAACAAGACCGCTTGTTAGCTTCACTCATTTCTGAGCAAGCCGGGCCGCTCATCAGAAAAATTATAAGGAATCGCTTGCGCCTCCGAGCCGCAAGCCATGCCCTATCGCACGACCCTGAGAGTGAGGACGTTTATGGCGAAGTCGTAGTCCGTCTGCTTAAGCGATTGCGTGAGTTTAAAGCGAACCCGAATGGCGAGGCCATCAACAATTTCCACAGCTATATTGCTGTAACGACACTTAACGCCTGTCATGACTACTTGCGTAAGAAGTATCCGCAACGCCGGGGACTTGAAAATAAGCTTCGCTACCTTCTGCTTTGCACCCCGGAATTCGCGCTCTGGCAAAGCGAAGAGGGTAACTGGTTCTGCGGGCTCAAACGATGGAAGCGTCAAACTGTCAATCTCTCTGGGACAAACTATATAGACCAATTGCGCGAGAACTCAGACGCGTTGCTGCCCGCAACCACGTCCAACGCTCGCACGCGGTTGACAAAAGATCTGCTGGCCTCAGTGTTCGACCGGGTGGGCCACCCTGTTGAGTTGAGCGACCTGATAGCCATAATGGCTAACGTGTTAGAGATAAAAGAAAGTACCGTTGATTCTTATGACGATCAATTATGTGAAAGCCTCGCCGACCCTGGCCCCGGTTCCGATACCGTCTTAGAATTGCGCATGACACTTCAGCAGCTTTGGAAGGAGATTCGTGAGCTGCCATTGCGACAGCGCGCCGCGCTTCTATTGAATCTCAGAGATAAACAGGGGCGCGACGTTATCGCTTTGATTCCAGATACGCGCACGGCGAGTTTTCAGGAAATTGCCGAGGTCTTAGACATTCCGCTTGAAAGATTCGCCCAATTGTGGCAAAAGCTACCCTTGGACGACGCAGCTATTGCCGAACAACTCGGTGCCACGCAACGGCAAGTAATCAGGTTGCGTAAATGTGCACGCGACCGATTAATCAGACGAATGGGAGCTTACGAGAAAAGAGGATGAAAGCATTCTACGACGGGCCAGCCGGGCTCAGAGTGGATAGAAGTCGGTATTATGTCTGAGCACCCATCAACGGAACAAATGCGACGATACCACGACCGGAGACTGCCTTTCGTGGAGACGCTGGGGCTAAACGAGCACATGGCTTCCTGCGCCAGGTGTCACTTGCAATATGAGAAGTTATATCAACTGCCAGATAAGCTCGCACCCATCGAGGTGAATCTGTCGGAAGTTGCCGATGATGAGCCGCTTCATTTGCTGTTTGAAGAAGAGATCGTTCCATACGTAGAAGGTCGCCTGAATGGGATCGGGCGGGAGATAGTAGAAAGCCATATGGGCCTCTGCGCGCGGTGCGAGAGCGATGTCCATGATTTGTTAGAGTTTAAAGGCGAGCTTGAATCTTCAACGGGAAGTGAGTCCTTATCCGTCACGACAGTACCCGGCCAGAGCAGGTTCCTGTCGAGTCCGCAGTGGAGTCTGGCGCTGGCAGCAGCGGTTATAATCGCGTTGGCCATACTGGTTTCGGTAGTTTTGTTGCGGAGTAGAATTGCAGGCGAGCAACCGCAGATTACTGAACACGAAACCGCGAACGATACGCAGGGTAGTCAAGGTAATGACGCCCCGGCTACTGGAACTGATCTGACGCCGAATCAGCCAGAGAAACAATTCGTCGCGCACCTGGAGGCGGTAGTTGACCTGAAGGATGGCGGCAGGCGAATCACACTGGATAAACAGGCTAATCTTGAAGGACTCGAAGCGTTGCCCTTTACGTCGCAGCGGGCGATCAGGGCAGCGCTTATCGCGGGGGCCATGACGAAGCCCGAAATACTCTCCCAACTGCGCGGAGATCCCGGTCTTTTGCGTGACGGGCAGCAGTCAGGTGGGGCTCCCTTTGCGCTACTAACCCCCGCAGGCACGGTTGTGCTTGATGACCGTCCTACATTCCGCTGGCAAGCGTTTAGCAGCGCCACCGCCTACGTCGTCTCCGTGTTCGACGCTGATTTCAACCGGGTGGCGAAAAGCGAAATGCTTGAAACGACACAATGGCGGGTCCCGCAGCCGCTTCGGCGCGATGCTGTTTACTCCTGGCAAGTGTCCGCGCTCGTGGATGGTAAGGAAATGACTTCGCCTGTTAAACCCTCGCCGGATGTGCGATTCAAGATAATTGAAAGCGCGAAGGAGGCGGAGTTGCGACGCATCAGGAAAATCTATCCGAACTCGCATCTAACATTGGGCGTGCTCTACGCGCAGGCGGGACTGAGAGCAGACGCGGAGCGAGAGTTTCTAGCTCTGGCTAGAGCCAATCCTCGCGCGGTTGTTGCGAAGAGTCTGCTTCGCAGCATCCGGGCGTGGCGCAGGCGTTAAGCTATTTGCGCCCCATCGACTTTTACATCCCGTCGCCGACGACAATAAACCCCGCCCAGTAAAACGGGTGACTGTATTTTTTGTCTTTCAACAGGCTCAGCGCGGCCCTTTGCAGCGCCTGAGCTTTGGATGCCGTGGCACCTTTAGCAAAACCTTTGGAAGTAAGTTGTCGAGTGAGATGTCGATGGAACTCAATCATCAGCGCCGCAGTGCTCGACGATTCTACCTTCCACTGGCTAACAACAGTTGTCGGGCACCCGGCGATAAAAAAGGCCCAAGCCATTCCGATCACGCCCTCTCCGGCCCCTACTCTGCCACGCCCGGTCTGGCAGGCCGACAGCACTGCGATACTCGCCTTTAAGTCCAGTTGCATTATCTCCCTCGCTTCCAGCAGCCCGTCTTCACTCTTATCATTATTGACCTGCGACAGCAGCACACGCGAGTACAGTGGGTTGTTATCGTCCAGCAATCCATGCGTGGCAAAGTGAAGTATCTTATAATTGCCTGCCTCCTTCTTGGCCGTCTCTTCGCGAGCTTCCGTCCCGGTGAAGATCTTGCTTCTGGCATGGCCGTATAGTTGCGCCAGAGTTTGGACTTCCTTTTCCGCACTGGGCAGCGGGGCTAAATTCTCATCTCTATGATTGGCAGTAGCGCGGTCAATCGTTTTCCGGCTAAGAGCAGGATTGCCGAAGGCAAGTAGTGACTGCTGCCCGGCAAACGACGAATCTCTTTGACCGGCCAGTCTGACCATCTCAGCAAGCACGCTCAAGGAAGGGGCATAGAAGATAGCATGGTGTTGCAGCAAATAAGCACCAGCGCGGGGCTGCAATGCCTGAAAAGGCAACTCCCACAGCATTCCATCAGGCAGGATACAAAGCGTGCTTTTGCCCATCAGTTGCCGCTCGGCAGGCTTAAGCAAAAGATCGTAAAGCTGGCGGGCCTGATCTTGAAAATCGAGATTCCCCTCTGCTAACAGCCCGCGAAATTTCTCAATCCGCTTTGATAACTCATCGGCCTTTATGGCAACCGGGTAGACCTTTAGCTCCGGTTTCGCTCTGTTGTCTATACTGGCCCGCCCGCCCTTCGTCAGCACGAAAAGGTAGGTATTTTCCCGGCCCACCACGAACTCTACCAGTGCTGTCCTGGCGTCGGGCAGTAGCTCGCCTGCTCGTTCCAGAGTAGCAGGCTCGATTTGACCGCGTTGCACTTTTAGTTCGGGATGAGCAGCATATAAGCTCGTTTGAAATGCTTCATACTCCAGACGAGCCCTTTGTAAGCGGGCATTGAGGTCAGAAAGAACAGCAGGATCTGGCTGCTGCCGCAGGCGCGCATTTGAAATCTGGCTATTGATCGAAACGATTTCAGAATCGAGTTCTCGCTCTCGCTGCTGCTCCTGAGTGGTCATAGCTTTGGTTACGTTAGTTCTGCCGCTACGTAGCACATCAAGCAAAACGCGCGCTTTGGCCCGCTCGGCATAAATCAGAGCCTGAGCGTAGTTTTTCTGGCTGATCAAAAGCGCGACCATATTGTAGTAAGGTGTGACCTTGCTTTCAAAGAAGCGTTCCTGATCCTGCGCTCCGCCCGCGACTTGATTACGCAACTGTTCGATAGTAGTTATTGCCTCATCGAAGGCCTGACGCGCCCGTTCCGGATCGTTGAGCAGCCTGTACGCTTCACCTGCCGTAGTACGCGCCTGCCATAACCATTCCAGCGCGCCAATTTCTTTGGCCATGCTGGCAGCGCGCTCGGCGTCTGACAGCGCCTGAGAGAAATTACCTTGTGAGATCCGAGATTGCGCAATACTCGTGAGCATTATCGCAATCCCATACCTGTGGCCTAACTCTTCGCAGAGCTTTAAGCACTTTTGATAATATTCTATTGCCAGCGCATAGTTAGATTGATCGGCGTAAACATTCCCAAGATTGCCCGACACATTGGCTACGGTAAGCTTGTTACCCAGTTCCTGACCGAGTTCCAAGCTCCTCTTATAATACTCTATCGCCTGCATCTTGTTGCCCAGGACGCTGTTAGCAGTCGCAACGTTGGCCATTAGGTCGGCGATACCTGCTTTGTCTCCTAACTCCTGTTTGAGCCTTAAGCTCCTCTGATAATACTCCACGGCCTGAGTATAGTGGCCTTGATAGAAGTATATACTGCCTATGTTGTTCAGCGCCTTGGCAATGTCCGCCTTACTGCCTATATCCTGACTGAGCTTTAAGCTCTTCTCCAAGTAGTTAATAGCCTGTGTGTAGCTGCTTTGCTCGGTGTGTACCTTACCCAAAGAACGCAACGCTTGAATAATGCCTTCCTGGTCATTCAGTTGTTCTGCAATGCCATGCGCCAGAGTGTAAATTGCCAGAGCTTGTGCATAACTGCTTTGAACTAAAAGGGAGTCTCCCTGTTTGAGAAGCGCTCTTTGTAAGTTAATTGTTATGAGTTCCCCTCCCTGCTCGATCAATTGTTTTCGTTCTTCGTCCGTTTTCGCAGCCGCGAGCGCCGCTGCCAATTTTTCCTCAGCCGACTGGGCGCTTGCAGGCGGAGCGAAGTTAATTGCTATCCAGACAACGAACACTATTGACAATGTCTTTCCGATATAAAGCGAATTGCACTTTTCGCCTCTCATGATCAGATCTCCTGTTATTGGCAATGGACTTCGGGACTGAGCCTAAGTTAAGGCTGCATTTTGTCTTGCCTGTTATTCTCTAAGGTCAGCATTAAATTTCAGGCATGATAACCGGGTCATCACCTCATTCTATTTGTGAGGATGGGACTGCACCAGGAATGCAGAAATTTGGCTATTGTTTTTCATTTTATTCCAAAACGAATATAAAACGTTTCCACTAATGTAGACGGAAATCACTTGAAGAATATTGCAGAATAATTGTCAGGTTAGAGGGGATTGGTCCGACCCTGGGATAAGCAAGCGAGAGAGGCTAAGGAAAGCGCGAGCATGCCGCTGATTATGCCCTTACATTAGTTCCCGCACCAGATCCCAGAAAGCCGGAACGAGCTAAAAGTTTTTTTATTTCTTCCTGTCCGGTTCCGAGTTTTCCGGCAGCCCCAAGTATATCGTCTGCATCAACCGGATACCAGTTGCGGCGACCTCGGTTTCTCAGACCGGCTATATCGAACGGCTCTATAGCGCGATCTATCAGTTCTATTAATTCCTGTCTCTCGGTCGGTGTATGGCGATGCATCGCCCGCCTCAGGCAAGGCCCGGATTGAGGTCCAAAAAGAGGATGATCATTAAGCAGAAAAGAGCCTGCAAGCTGTGGCCGCCCCAGCCGCCGCGCTGCTTCCGTATAGCTGGCCGCCGCGAAATAGAGCAGGGACAACGAAGTGAATAAAGGGAAATCGTTCATGCTCGAATAAAGCGCTCCGACCAGTTGTTCGGCAGCCAGCAGTTCATTGCTAGTCAGAGCCTCGTAGCTTTTCAGGCGCGCGTCGAAATCGGCAGAGCCCCAATCCCGATCAATAGCTTCGGCCAGCCGGGCAACTCCTAAGAGCGTCAGAGGAAATCCTGTCGAAAGCAAGGGATCAATAAATCCGGCGGCGGATGGGAGTAGCGCCCAACGCTCGCCGGTGATGGCTTCGCTGCGGAACGAAAGTCGAGGTGCATGAATAAAGGGTAATCGCGGCTCCGCTCCGGTAAATTGCCTGGCCACGGTCGGCAGGCGTTGCAGAAGACGCTTCCATGCGGGCAGACCCTCCGCCAGACGTAGTTCCCGCGCCAGATCATCCACGACCGCGACTCCGGCGCTGGTCAGCCCGTTGTTGAAGCGCAGCACCCAAATCCAGCCGCCGTCAAAAATATGATGCACTGCCGCGTCATCAATCGGATAAGGTGGCGTTTCACCTGTCGCGACAGGCAGAACATCCGCCAACCTCCGAACCCCCGTAAAGTGTGTGTAGAGCCCCTGTGTCGCGGGCAGGTTCGTGAACGGCCTTTCAGACAGCTTCAAAGCCTTATGCAGAAAACCGCGTGGCCCGGTCGCATCAACCACAAAACCGGCACGAATCGTCAGCGGCTCTCCGAGTCTGTTTCCTTCAAGGCATATCTCTTCGCCGGACCAGAAAGGCGTGTCAAGCGCAACCTCATCGAGGTATTCCACGCCGAGGCGTTGAGCTTCGCGGACCAGAAAATGATCGAAGTCAGGACGATACCAGTGAGTATCTGCGATACCGTCGTGCGGGCTGGCCGCCACAAGAAGTTGATCGCTGCGGTCAGAGAGAGCCGCGAAGAGTTGGTCGAAGGTATGGTGATAAAATGTGAAGCCTCGTTTGAGGCCACATGCGATTTCAGGATAAGTGCTTTGCCAGCTTCCCCATTTGGCTAAAGGCAGGAGCCGCGAGAGATCGTAACGCAATGCCAGTTCTTCCAGCAGAAGATTCGCCAGCGGCGTCGAGGATTCTCCGATCACAAAACGCGGGTGCCTGAACTTTTCCAATAAGACAACAGAGCGCCCCAGCCTGCGCGCAATCATAGCTAGAAGCGAGCCTGCAAAACCGGAACCTACTATGGCGATGTCGAACCTCTCACGCACTGCTCTCACCACAACTCCGGCACCTGACCGGCGAAGCGATCTCTTGCCGCCGGTTCATCTCGCTGAGCCGAGCCGCCCGCGCAGGGAAGCAATCAGAGCAACTGGCAAATCGCTCTAAATCCCAAAGGTCGGCGAAGACTCTTCCGCGCTTTAGGTCTACACCATAAGACGAAGCGGCTTCAAGTGTTGCGAGTGTAGGCGATGAGAATTCGCCGCGACTTGCCAGAACTTCCAGTGCCCCGTTTCCGGGTCTTGTCGGAATAAGCGCGGCGACGGACGCTCCGCAATCGAAAGCGAAATCGAGCGAGCGCTGCGCCCAGTAAAGGGCATCGGCTTCTTCCAGAAAAGGTGGCTTGACCAGAATGAAAACACGCAGCGCAATATCGTGCTCTCGCAACCTTGCCGCTGCGCGGGAAAAATGGTCCAGCGTCATCCCTTTGTTCAGGCGGGGCAAAACGGTGGGATGTACAGTTTCGAGGCCCATCGCGACTTCTAACCGGCCTTTCAGCAAGTCGCGAAACCGCAGGCAGTCATCCCCGATCAGTGATGGGTGAGATTCAACGATTACGCGCTCGAAAGCAGGCAGGCGCGCGGCTATTGCTTCATAGTCGGTGACGGGGACCGCCCGGCGGTCGAAGAAGCTGCCGCTATTGTAAAGCTTGATCTGACGAGCAGTATCCAACCGCGCCAGCGCATAATCGATCTGGCCGGGAATCGCCCTCAGAGGAACTGTCTGCGTCAGGGTGTTACGCCAGAGGTCGCACATCAGGCATCGCCACGGACATTCCCGGTTAGTCAGGAAGACCGTTGCCACCGGCACGATTTCACCGGACGCAGCTCGTTCATCCTCAAGCAGAAATGCGTAAGGGCGTTTTGGGTCGAGTTCCTGTCGCGCCGCCTGCTCGCTTTTTTCACGCTGCGCGACAATCCATCGGTCTCGCTCTTTGCTCCCCTCCGGATAGGGGAGAGCCGTCATCCTCTCCAAAGAAATGGCCCCCCAGGATGTTCTGTCTCAATGGTAAAGCGAAAGAAACTGCCTGCGATAAGCGGCTTCGTTCGATGGCAAATGCTGCCGTAGCGATTCCTTTTGTAAAGCGCCGTGCTGGAAGCGCCGCTTTGGAAACACAGGCATGTCCATACCTGTGATGGTTCTGACGCCTCTTGAAACAATCTCTCCCTTTAACGCATACAGCCGCTCAATATCATAGTCCGTCAAGGTCATAAACGGGATTGATTCAGCCGCCTCGATCACGCCGGGCCGCGTGAATGGACTGAAGCCTTCAAAGTCATAATGATTAGCCGGAGCGTAGGTTCGAGTGTAGGAGCGACTCAATCCGCCGCTGTACGTGAGCGAGTGTTTGATCTTCCCGACGCCCCAGCCTTCCTGATAGAGCATCGGGTTATTGATGACGCTGCGAATAGTGAGTTCCGGATTCTCCTCGATGGGATAATCCTTCAGGTTTTCGTCGCCGCCGTCACCATCTATGAGGTAGCGCCAATCGGGATAACGCTGACGAATTCCGCGCAACAAAGTCAATCCCATAGTCGCACATTCAACGTCCAGTAGCTTGTAATCTTCCAGTATGCGAATTGTTTCCCCCACATCAAGCTCGGACGGATCAGCCTCGATTGCTTCGAGGAACAGTCCCAGTCCGAGCGAGTCCAAAAAGCGGCGCGCCTGCTCCAGATCAGGCCCATCCCCCAGAGTTAGCGTAAAAGCCTTCAGTCGCGAGAGGCTCATGCCGAGCTTTTGCATCACGTGGTAAGTGGTCAGAAAAACAGCGCCGCTATCAATACCGCCGGAGAAACAGACTCCGATTGGCTCATGCTGCGGCACAACGCCGAGCCACTTGGATATTTCTTCAGCCAGTGCGCCAATGTACGCCCGGCTGATGTGATCCGGATCCGTTGGCAGCGTGGCGCGTTGCGGCGTAAAAAAGCGCGTGTAGAGCGGGTCTGGATCGGGACACCCCACCAGTTGAATCTCGACGATATAGTGTGCCGGAACCATTCGTGTATAACTGGGATGAAACTGATCGTTCAAACCTTCGCTCTTAAGCCAGTTATAAATAGCGTCGATGCGGTCGGCGACGATCAGGGCAGGGCCTTCTTTTCGCTTGGCGAGGAAATAACGCATTGGCCGATCCATCGACCGCGCCATCCTGACCGTTTTGCCGTTTACTGCCACGAGCGCAAAGGAACCCTCAATCGCACGCGCCTGTTCCGCCACGCCGCTTAAAATGCGCTCACGGGCAGTCTCCACACTCATGTTATAAATCCGGTTGGAGGCGGCATTAGTCATATCAACTACTTGTTCAAGGTAATGATCCATAGTGAACTTCCTGATGTCTCAAGATGTAGGAATATCTGGTCTCACCTGCACAAGCTTTAACATACCATCTACTGGCCGATGCTGGAAGGTGTATGGCTATGGGGCGCGGCTTTGCTAAAAAAGTCTAAGGGTGTGCTCCAGACTGACTTTTTTAGCAAGGCTAATCTGTGGCGGCCAGGGCTACAGGTCAAGAGGTACCTGCTCAGGTAATCTTGATTCCAGAGCTTTACAATTTATTTTTTTTGATATAGATTTACGGTCATCAAAACTGATTGGCAGGTGTAATTTAACGCGCGTACTCATTGGTTTAACTGGAGTTCTTACGATGACTCGAAATTGGCTCTGGAAGACAGTTCTGGCATTGCACATATATGATCGTTTATGCTGGCAATCATCATCGGAGTCCGGTTTTGGTACTTTTTCATTTTGTTCTTTCTATTCTTTCTCAAACTCATTTGTGGCTTGACTAAATGGTTATATGCCGACAAGGGATATAACTGCCACTTAATCGCCTGTCAGCCAGGCGATTGCCGAAGCTTTTTTTGAATTGCTTTCTGCGTACCAAAGATTACTTTGGCGCTTCGAGAATTAGATGTCCCAGTCGCCTCAGACTGCCCGTCGCAGGAAACTCTTTGCACGTGGCAGGAAAAGTGTCGTCGTAATTCTCGCGTTCGTCATAAGTAAAGAGAAGAAAGGGTTTCGACCATCTTTCTAGTCCCGAATGTTTTCCGCTAACTTGTTGATATCAGCCTGGCTATGGCGTTCAACAATAAAGTGGGCGACTACTTTTCATAGGAATCGAAGCCGCTCTATAGGGGAATCTAAGTTAGCTCAGAGGATTAAAATCAGAAGATCAAAAAAGGCCCGTTCGTTGCTTTGATGTTAGAGCAAACGGAAGTAAGAGGGCAATAGCAGTGTTGGCTGGCTGAGATTATCTCCCACATTGCCACCTCTTGTTGTCAATTTAAGATTTGCGCTACAGCCCTTTCCTCTCAGAGTTGCGGAGAAGATTTATGGCTATGACAGTCCCAGGCAGTCAGGTTTTATCGTCCGATATGGGCGATTCGGACCCAACCGCGAGATGTGAAAAAAAAGTGACTGTGCTTCTGGTGAGCAAGCAGCCGGTTATGTGCGAAGGACTGCGGATGCTGATCAACCAGCATCCGGCCTTGAGCGTTGTCGGTGTTGCCATAGAGATAGAAGAGGCGCATCTGTCCCTTGTTAATCAGCGTCCTGATGTCATCGTTCTCGATATTGATCTCAACAGCGATTTCGGCTTCGACCGAATACCTGAGCTGTTGAAAATAAACGAAGGAGCGCCCGTGCTCGCGCTTGTGAGTGCTCATCTGCTTGGAGCCGAGCATAAAGCTATGCATTTCGGTGCCGCAGGAGTCGTTTTTAGAGAACAAACGCCCCAAATCTTTATTAAAGCCCTTGAAAGAGTGAGTGGAGGAGAATACTGGTTCTCTCGCTCGATGATGACGAATCTTTTGCAACAAGCATCTCATTCCGAGTTAGCCAAGATCAATAAACTTACCAAACGTGAGCGGCAGGTGGTTGATCTGGTGGCTAAGGCTCTGAAGAATCAAGAAATCGCAGAACATCTTTCTATCAGCGAGGCCACTGTACGGCACCATCTCACCTCTATTTTTCAGAAGCTCCACGTGTCGGATCGCCATCAGTTGATAGTCTATTCCTACGAACACCTTCTGGCCTATCCGAAGCTTTAAGCGAAATATCGGAGGCAATCACCAAGTAACTTTTTCACAATTCAAGTTCGCCTGATCCGTCTCTCCTTAGCTCGATTTTAGTCTGGCCTGCTTTCGCCATGCCGGTTGTTTATCATCCAAGCCATAAATTTAATGGGAGGATTCTCCTATTTTCAATGGGAGTGGTAGCCGATGTTATATACAGAAGAAAGGCGTATTATGAATGCGAGGTAGATTACCAGAAGGGTTGCCCGGTAAGGCGTAAACAGGTATCACGCTGTTTCCAGAGTTTGCTTCTACACGTGAACATCGGTTGTTTGAAGTACTTTTTCACCGGTTCGACGGTTTATCAGACCAGCTACTATATTTATTCCGGTTGTGCTCGTTTATCTCGGTTGCAGGGCTCTGCTGCTATTATGCGTTACTTCTACCGACCCGATATTGTATGCCCTATCTTCACGCGGATGGTACTGTTGATCTCGGCTTAATGGACGATTGCGACGCTCTCGCTATTTCATATATAACTGAGTCTATTACCGATTTCTCCAAACAGACCTACTTGAATCCATTGATTACGCCTTATGCAGAATTGTCGTCTTTGAAGGCTTGAAAGCCATGTACTTGAATTAGCGAAAAGACGAACATACGCGTATTGACGAAAGACAAAAAGAGTATCGATCATTACTTAGTCGCTCAGATTTAGAGAATCTTCTTTAGTAATTACGTGATTCGCTGAAATCTAGCCGCCGATTTTCGGCTCCCCCCCAGGGCTTAACACCAGATAGGGGTTTGTGTATCTATAGCTCAAAGCAAGTAAGGCGACGCCCAGGTTCACTACAAATTCATTCATCAATACATTAATGCGAGTTCGACATAACAATCGAAGTAAAAGCCCTGAAAGGGCGAAATTCAATAGCCGTGGGGGAAACCCACGGTATGCAACGCCACTACCACATAAGCCCTGAAAGGGCGAAATAAATCACCTGGTTTATTTCGCCCTTACAGGGCTTGTAGTTTATCTTGATGCAAGACACAGGGCGATGCCCTGTGCTATTGAATCTCGCCCTTTCAGGGCTGATTATTATGTCGAATTCACTTTACATTAGCTGATAAACCGTGAAACACGACACGATCGTTGAACTATTGCATTGGCGCGCTCTCAATCAGCCCGCTCAAGATGCTTACACATTTCTTGTGGATGGAGAGAAAGAGGGGCCACGCCTGACTTATGCCGAATTGGAGCATGAGGCCCGGAAAGTCGGTGGTTTGCTCCAAAATTATCTGAGGGCGGGCGAGCGCGTCCTGTTGCTCTATCCATCCGGGCTGGACTTTGTGGCAGCCTTCTACGGCTCTCTTTACGCCGGGATCATTCCTATTCCCGCGCCACAGCCCCGACCTAATAAGACGCTAAACAGACTACAGACCATCGCAGCCGATGCCGGAGCGTCAGTAGTTCTGACCACATCCTCTATACTTACTCTGACTGAAAAGCTGTTTGCGCTGGCTCCTGAACTGCAAAACATGCGCTGGCTCGCCACGGATAATCTTGATGACAGCTTTGCCGGTGAGTTTCATGCTCCGCAGTTGAAAAGTGACGGGCTGGCTTTGCTTCAATACACGTCCGGCTCAACCTCGTTACCAAAAGGAGTGATGATAACGCATGAGAACATCATGCAAAATTCCTCCGAACTCCATCTGACCCTGTGTCACACCGAAGATACAATCTTTATTACCTGGTTGCCGCACTTTCATGACATGGGCCTTATTTACGGAATCATCCAGCCTTTATATACAGGCTTTCCAGCCTACATTATGCCGTCTGTTTATTTTCTTCAAAGGCCGGTGCGATGGCTGGAGGCTATTACGCGCTACAAGGGAACTCACAGCGCTGCGCCAAATTTTGCCTACGATCTATGTGTTCGCAAAGTTACGCCCGAACAGCGGACGCATCTGGACCTGAGCAGTTGGAGAATGGCGGCCAATGCTGCTGAGCCTGTTAGCGCGCAAGTTATTGAGCAATTCACTCAAACATTCGGACCGTGCGGTTTTCGCAGAAAGACTTTCAGCCCCTGCTATGGTCTGGCGGAAGTAACATTGATCGCAACCGGTGTGCACAGGGATGAAGAGACTCCCTTCATTGAAGTTCAGGCAACAGCGCTTGGGCAGAACAAGGTGGTGGAAGCCTCCGAATCGAACCACAACTCGCGAACTCTGGTTAGCTGCGGTCGAACTGCCCACACTGCTGGAATAGCTATCGTGGACCCGACATCCCTGACACGATGCCAGAATGATCAGGTCGGAGAGATCTGGGTTCAGGGACGAAGCGTTGCCCAGGGCTATTGGGGTCGGCCAGACGAGACCGAGAAGGTTCTTCAGGCACACCTGGCAGATTCCGGGCAAGGACCGTTTCTGCGAACCGGAGATCTGGGAGTTATCAAAGATGGAGAGCTTTACGTCGTAGGTCGGCTCAAAGATATCATCATAGTTGCTGGAAACAATCATTATCCTCAAGACATTGAAGAGACAGTAAGCCAGAGCCATCCTTCAATTCGCCCGCATTGCTGCGCGGCTTTTTCTATAGAAGACAATGAACAGGAATTGCTCGTCATAGTGGCTGAGGTGGAGCCTCACTACAGGCTTGCATCTCATAATTCGCTGTCCGCGCCCGGCGCGCTCAGGAAGCGCCCAATCTTTGATTCCCCTGAAGTGATCAAAGCTATTAGACGCGCGGTAGCCGAAGAGCACGAACTGCCCGTTCATACAGTTGAGTTCATCAAAGCCGGGTCCCTTCCAAAAACCACCAGCGGAAAGATCCAACGCCGGGAATGCAAAAACCTCTTTCTCAGCCATAGCCTGGAAAAGTGGGAAGTTTGAAAGCAGAGTCTGTCGCTTTGATGACAGACAAATACTATTTAGAAATGGAACAAGCATTGTGCAGGCTTCCACAGTACGAGAAGGCAGAAGCGTTTGAGCAGTATCTGGGAGATAGTTTTGATCCCTCTCGGCCTTTCTCCTTCAAACGCTGTGTTGAGTTAGATGAACTCGAAGTTTATCCACAACAAGCCTGCGATCAGATCAACGACTGGGGCTTTCATCTCCAATACATCCCTCAGCAGTTCGGCGGAGCGTTTCGCTCCTTTGAAGAGTTCTTCGCTTTGCTTCGCCTTCTTGCTCGCCGCGATCTCACTGTCACAATGGCTCATGTCATGAGTTATGTCGCATCGACGGCAATCTGGCTGAAGGGCAGCGAGGAACAAAAGCGCAGACTTGCGGACATTATTAAGAGCGGTGAGCAGGTAGCTATTATGGTGACCGAAAGGAACCATGGCGCGGATGTCCTCGCAACAGAAGTGACAGCGACAAAGACAGCCGGAGGGTATATCCTGTCAGGCGAAAAGTGGCTCATCAACAACGCCACACGCTGTGCTGCTTTCACTTTGTTTGCTCGCACTGACTCTGCTGCTGGCCCTCGCTCCTTCTCTCTTTTCTTCATCGAAAAGCAGTTCCTCGATGCCTCTAGCTTCTCTTATCTGCCTAAAATCAAAACCCACGGCATTCGCGGCGCTGATATTTCCGGCATCAGTTTCCATGATTGTTTCATCCCTGATTCTGCTCTGGTCGGCCCTCAAGGCTTCGCTCTCGAATCCACTCTCAAGGCGTTTCAAATTTCGAGGACGATCATGCCTGCGACAATTTTGGGAGCGGCAGACACGGCATTGCGCTCGACCTTGCGCTTTGCTCTCTCTCGCCGCCTCTACAACGGCTCAGTCTTCTCTATCCCGGAAGCACGCCGCGTTCTCGTTGATGCTTTTATTCAATTGCTCGTCTGCGATTGCGTAGCTCTTGCCGCTGCCCGGTCTCTGCATCTTGCTCCCTCTCAGATGAGCGTCTCGTCTGCCGTCGCCAAGTTTTTTGTCCCTTCTCAAATAGAGCGTGCCATCGCTGATCTGGCTGTCGTCATGGGCGCTCGTCATTTCCTGCGCGAGGGTCACGATTTCGGCCTCTTTCAAAAATTCATGCGCGAGAGTGCCGCATTAGGAGCGTTTCATTTGGGCGGCTACCTGAATTTGAGTCTTATCGGGCACCAGATGCGTTCGATGGCA
Source organism: Blastocatellia bacterium (assembly GCA_963804815.1). Taxonomy (GTDB): domain Bacteria; phylum Acidobacteriota; class Blastocatellia; order UBA7656; family UBA7656; genus DATEKX01. Next base: position 3,857,362 of record CAWDRU010000002.1, read on the forward strand.
AATTATGGTGCAAAATCAGGGCTGCGCAATTCCAGTGAGTTGGAAACATCGCTTGAATCCATCTTCTCTTTGACGAAGCCAGTTCCAGAGTTTAACCCGCAGCACCTCGAATTATTTAACCGTGGGCGCGATGACATTACTCAGGGCATGGCGATCTGCCGGGCCAGACTCTATGACTTACAGGTGAAAGCGCGCGTTGATACAGACACAGCCGGGATTCTGATTGCATTTGCCGATGATATTATTTCAGAGTTCGCAACGCAGGAACGCAGGCTTGCAAATATTGAGCAACGCTACGGCAATGCTTTCAATCAATCTCCTGAATTGTTCGCACTGGCGCGCCGCCATTGCACACTTCACGCCGCTGCTTCCTGCCTCTGGATGTGGCTCTTTAACAGAGACCACTTGAGCGGTTTCTTTGCGCGGGGTGAATGGCTCATAGAAAGCCTGGACAGATTGATGATGACCGTCCGCCCACCTCGACATCCAATACCATCCGCTTACACAGAGCGTATCGCCGAAGAATTGCTGGAGCTTCACCGTAATAACAGACTCTTTTCAATCTTTCCAATCAAGCTAGCGGGTTAGGAAGGGCTTTGCACTGATATGGTTCATCCAGCGTCGCATGCATTTTTAAAACAGTACGAGAAGGCAGAAGCGTTTGAGCAGTATCTGGGAGATAGTTTTGATCCCTCTCGGCCTTTCTCTTTCAAACGCTGTGTTGAGTTAGATGAACTCGAAGTTTATCCACAACAAGCCTGCGATCAGATCAACGACTGGGGCTTTCATCTCCAATACATCCCTCAGCAGTTCGGCGGGGCGTTTCGCTCCTTTGAAGAGTTCTTCGCTTTGCTTCGCCTTCTTGCTCGCCGCGATCTTACTGTCGTTGTAGCTCATGCCAAAACATATCTTGGCTCTATTGGTGTCTGGCTGAGCGGGAGCGACCAACAAAAGCAGAGGCTCGCCCAAATCATAAAAGAGGGAGGACAGGTAGCGCTGGCGCTGACTGAAAAAGAACATGGGAGCGATCTTCTCGCAACAGAAGTGACAGCGACAAAGACAGCCGGAGGGTATATCCTGTCAGGCGAAAAGTGGCTCATCAACAACGCCACACGCTGTGCTGCTTTCACTTTGTTTGCTCGCACTGACTCTGCTGCTGGCCCTCGTTCCTTCTCTCTTTTCTTCATCGAAAAGCAGTTCCTCGATGCTTCCACCTTCTCTTATCTGCCTAAAATCAAAACCCACGGCATTCGCGGCGCTGATATTTCCGGCATCAGTTTCCATGACTGTTTCATCCCTGATTCTGCTCTGGTCGGCCCTCAAGGCTTCGCTCTCGAATCCACTCTCAAAGGTTTCCAGACAACACGGACCATCATTCCCGCTATCTCGCTGGGAGCGGCAGACACGGCATTGCGCTCGACCTTGCGCTTTGCTCTCTCTCGCCGCCTCTACAACGGCTCAGTCTTCTCTATCCCGGAAGCACGCCGCGTTCTCGTTGACGCCTTTATTCAATTGCTCGTCTGCGATTGCGTGGCTCTTGCTGCTGCCCGGTCTCTGCATCTTGCTCCCTCTCAGATGAGCGTTTCGTCTGCCGTCGCCAAGTTTTTTGTCCCTTCTCAAATTGAGGTTGCCATCGCTGATCTGGCTGTCGTCATGGGCGCTCGCCACTTCCTGCGCGAGGGTCACGATTTCGGCCTCTTTCAAAAATTTATGCGCGATAACGCCATTGCAGGTCTATTCGACGGCAGCACTGTAATTAACCTGAACGGCATCGCTCAACAACTTCAACAGATATGGAGATACCCTCGTAAGCATGAGCCGCAGAATCCCGATGAGATAATCTCAAGTCTTAAGAACATATTTTGCTTGCGCGAACCATTGCCGGACTTCGACCCGGACAGGCTGGAGTTGACAAACAGGGGTCGAGATGACATTACACAGAGCTTACCGTTCTTCCCTGCCCTGCAATCGCAGGAGTTTAATTCAATTAATCCTCACACGCTCGGCAATCTGCTCAAGCTGATTGAAGAAATCATTCAGGAATTTAATAAACAAAGACAGGAATTGATGAGTCTGACGCGCCATCCGGGCAATACTTTCAATCAATCTCCTGAATTGTTCGCACTGGCGCGCCGCCATTGCATACTTCACGCCGCTGCTTCCTGCCTTTGGATGTGGTTCTTTAACAGAGACCACCTGAGTGATTTCTTCGCTCAGGGCGAGTGGCTCGTTTTGGGTTTAAATCATCTGCTGAGGGGTTTGCAGCCGTGGCGCTGGGAATTTTTTAGTTCTTATTATGAGAGTGTCGGCCAGCATCTGTTGAGCTTGCAAAAAGAAGACCGACTATTCTCAATCTTTCCCATTCAACTGGCACGTTCGCAAGAGCTTTGAAGCGGTCGCATTGACCGGAACGGAGGGTATAAAGCAAATGAGTTTGGAATACACGGCTCGCAATAGAGCGACTATTCAAGGATGGCTCAGGACGCAACTTGCGGAATCCTTAGTTACTGATCCTGCGCAGATAGACGTGCGTGAGCCTTTTGCCAGTTATGGGCTAAGCTCGGTGGCCGCAATTAGTCTTACAGCCGATTTGGAAGATTGGCTACAGATCAGGCTTGAGCCTACGCTTGCCTGGGATTATCCAACAATTGAACTGCTCGCACGATACCTGTCAGAAGAGTTGGAGTACGCATTGGATGGCGAACAGGCTTAAACACAAAGAGAGTTCAGCTAAATGGAACCGATAGCAATTATTGGAATGGGTTGCCGCTTCCCGAAGGCAGACGATCCGGAAAAATTCTGGCGGCTTTTGCTCGACGGCGGGGACGCGATCACAGAGATTCCATCCGCCCGCTGGAACCTTGAAGAATTTTATGACGATCATCCGGAAACACCCGGCAAGATGAATTCCCGCTGGGGCGGATTTCTTGAGCGCATTGACCGGTTCGATGCGAATTTTTTCCGCATATCTCCGAGAGAAGCCCGGCTGATGGACCCGCAGCAGCGCTTACTTTTAGAAGTAACGTGGGAAGCTCTGGAGGATGCAGGACAGGCGGCAGATCGGCTATCAGAGACCGGCGTCGGAGTCTTCATCGGGGTAATGAACACTGAATTCGGGCATCTTCATTTGCAGAAGCACAGTTTAGTAGACACATTGCTTGGCGCGGGCAGTTCGGCAGGTATTGCCGCCAACCGGCTCTCTTACTTCTTTAATTTCCGTGGGCCGAGTCTGGTTGTAGACACGCTCTGTTCCTCATCGCTGGTGGCCGTTCATCTTGCGTGCCAGAGTATTTGGAATGGCGAGTCAACTCCGCTGGCAATCGCAGGAGGCGTGAACGTCATTCTTCGTCCGACGATGAATATTTTTTACGCCAAAGCGGGGCTGACTGCGCCCGATGGCCGATGCAAGGCTTTCGATGCCCGCGCCAATGGTATCGTGCGCGGAGAAGGCGCGGGGGTTGTTATTCTCAAGCCGCTTAAACTCGCTCAAACGGACGGGGATCCGATCTATTGCGTCATACGAGGCAGCGCGATCAATCATGACGGGCGGTCGAATGGTCTTACATCTCCGAGCCGTTGGGCGCAGATAGCGCTGCTTGAAAATGCTTATCACCGCGCAGGTGTTTCGCCGGGGCTTGTGCAATACGTCGAGGCTCACGGTACTGGAACGCCTATTGGCGACCCAATCGAAATGAAGGCGCTCGGCACAGTCCTCGCAACTGATCGCCCCACGGAAAACCGCTGTTCCGTAGGCTCAGTAAAGACAAATATCGGCCATCTGGAGTCTGCTGCCGGGATTGCCAGCCTGATTAAAACGGCGCTCGTGCTCAAGCATCGCACTCGTGTGCGGAATCTTCATTTCGAGAGTCCAAATCCTTATATTCCTTTTGATGAATTGCCCTTGCGTGTGCAGCAGGCAGTCGAACACTGGTCGCCGGACACCAGTTCGATCATTGCCGGAGTCAGTTCCTTCGGTCTGGGTGGCACCAACGCGCACACAGTGCTTGAAAGTTTTCAACCCTCCACTGAGATCGAACAGAACCAGAAGGACATATCAGATGAACCCCATCTTCTTACATTATCTGCGCGCAGCGCCGACGCTTTACGAGCAATCGCAAGTTCATACCAACAGTTTGTAATCGCAGAAAAATCCTCCTCATCCATAAGCTTGCCTGATGTTTGCTACACGGCCAGCGTTCGGCGCAGTCATCACGATTTTCGACTTGCCGTGCTCGCTCGCTCGATGTCGGAAGTAGAAGAGCGGCTCAATAACTTTATCGAAGAAAGGCCCGCTCCCGAACTCTTCAAAGGCGCTAAAGCGGTGGTCGATCAGCCCGGTCTCGCATTTGTTTTTGCCGGTCAGGGGTCGCAGTGGATCGGTATGGGGCTTGAGCTTTTAGAGAAAGAGCCTGTCTTCCGAAAGACCATCGAGCAGTGCGACGATTTACTGTCTCAACACGCACAATGGTCTCTGATGGACGAGCTAAAAGCCGATCCGGAGCATTCGCGCATGCATGAAACAGAGATTGCGCAACCGGCCATTTTCGCCGTGCAGGCAGGTCTGGCGTCTGTGTGGAGTTCGTGGGGCATTAATCCTGATTCGGTCGTTGGCCACAGCGTCGGAGAAGTGGCTGCGGCTTACGTAGCCGGGGCGCTGAGCCTGGAAGATGCGGTGACGGTTATCTTCCAGCGCGGGCGGCTGATGCAACGCACGCACCGAAAAGGAAAGATGCTGGCCGTAAAGACTGACAGGGAAAGACTTGAAGCACTTTTGGCAAAGTACGACGTTAGTGTCGCGGCTGTGAACGGCCCGAATTCATTCACTTTATCGGGCGATCCGGCAGTTATCGAAGAAGTGCTCGAATCACTCCCACGCCATGACGCGGTAGGTAGAATGCTTCCGGGTGAGTACGCTTTCCACAGCCCGCAGATGGAACCGCTTCAGGAAGAGTTGACATTGGCCTTACGCGACGCGACCCCTCGCGCCGCCAAAATACAGATATTCTCCACTCTGACCGGACAATTTAGCGACGGGCATGATTTTGTCCCTTCATACTGGGCGAGGCAAATCCGTGAGCCGGTCCTTTTTGCTCCGGCTATGAATCAGTTGATCGAAAATGGGTTCAGATTCTTTGTCGAAATCAGTCCTGACCCTGTGCTGGTGGGGGCCATCAATCAATGCTTACATCATCAAAGACTTCAGGGAGTCGTGCTTTCTTCTTTGAAGCGGAGAGCGGCAGCAAGAGTCACGATGCTTAGCTCGCTCGGCGCACTTTATGCGCAAGGTTTTAATGTTGATTGGAATGCTCTCCATCCCAGGAACAGGCGTTGCGTTTCTTTGCCCGCTTACCCGTGGCAGAAAGAACGGCTATGGCTGGAAGATCAGCCTTCTGATGCGAGCAGTGTGATAGTACGATCCGGCGTCCGGCGTTCGGAAGGTGGCGCAGGCCATCCTGTTTCAGGTCGGTTTTTGAAATCAGCCGTTCATCCCGAAACCTGCTTCTGGCAGGGAGAAATCGGGGCGGGCTTATTTGAATATCTTCAGGAACATCGCCTTCAGGATGAAGTCGTGCTGCCAGCTTCGGCCTATCTGGAGATGGCTCTTAACGCGGCTATCGAAGTTTATAAAGATGCTCATCCTGTATTGGAGCGAGCGCAATTCCAAAAAGCTCTCACGCTGAGGCCGAACGACGTATACGCAATACAACTGGTCATATCGCATGAATCGGATGAGAAGGCACGTTTTCAGGTTTTCAGTTCACCTTTGGCTTCTACCGGACAAACGCATGAAACTTCCTGGACCCTGCACGCTCAGGGTTTTATCAGTCTTAAAGAGCAAGAGACAGAGCCGGAACAACTTCAGGTGGAGGAAATCCGCGAACGCTGCCAGCAGGTCGTAGAAGTTTCCAAGTTCTATGAGTCTCTGAAACGAGGCGGCCTCGATTACGGCGAAAGCTTCAAAAGTATCATTGAACTCAGACGCCGGAATGGAGAGGCTCTCGCATGTATGCGGATTCCTGAAACCGTCAGGGCAGAAGCCGGTGGCTACCGAATTCATCCGGCTCTGTTGGATGCCTGCTTCCATCCTCTGCTTGCAACGCTTTCGGAATATCCTTCAGACCTTTACTGGCCGATGTCTCTCGACAGCCTGCGGTTCTTCGCCTGCCCTGATGAAGACTTTTATGCGCATGCCGTTTTGCATGGGACGAATAAGCCGGGCGCAGAAACAGTTACGGGCGATGTAATACTGTTTGACCGGAACGGAAAACCGCTGATCGAAGTGCGCGGGCTTCAAGGACGACGCCTCGATACTGCCAGACGCTATCAGGCGGAGGAGAATATCTCGGATTGGTTCAATCAACTGACATGGCAGCGCGAAGAAAAGCAAGATGTTTCTTCCATCTCAGGCTCGGCCAGCGCGGCTCAGTCCGGGGGCTGGCTGATCTTCAGCGATCAGGTTGGAGTTGGCGAAAAGCTGCGCGAGCTTTTGCGCCAGCAAGGTGAGTCATCCATCATCGTTTTTCATGGTGATTCATACAGATGTCTTGGGCCGGGTCAGTATCAGATAAACGGCTCGGAGCCGGAAGATTTTCGGCGGTTGCTCGATGAGTGCTCTGATTCAAACCAGAATCCTTGCAAACAGGTAGTGCATCTTTGGAGTTTTGATGGAGTGGTGGCGAAGGAAGCCACCCTTTCAACTCTGAAAGAAGCGCAGACATCAGGGTGTATCAGCGTGCTGCATTTTATTCAGGCGCTGGATAAGGCCGGGTGGAAATCCACTCCGCGCCTCTGGCTGGTGACTCGAAAGGCCCAGGCTGTAGAAGATTGCGCGGAGGCTGTAGAAATCGCGCAGTCAACTCTATGGGGCTTAGGGAAAACCATCTCGCAGGAACTCCCGCAGTTACACTGCGCAATGGTAGATTTGGGCGGGGATAGTCTCTCGCAGGATGCGGAGATGATCTTTCGAGAAGTGACATCGCCTGACGAGAAGTCACAAATCGCCTGGCGCAAGCGGCAGCGTTATACCGCTGAACTGACTCGCTGCCAGAATAATTCAGTAGCGCAAGGCACAAATCAAAAAGATAGCCCGCTTCGCCGGGACAGCACATACCTCATTACGGGCGGGCTTGGCGCTCTGGGTTTAAGAGTCGCGCAGTGGATGGTAGATAACGGCGTCCGCTATATGGTTCTGTTAGGGCGCAGCGCGCCTTCCGTACCCGCGCAGGAAGCATTAGCGAAATTGAGGCGGTCGGGCGCGCAAATTCAGGTAGTAAAAGCGGACGCCGCCAACGAAGAGCAGATAGCTGAAGTGCTTGCCCGGATGCGCCGGGAGATGCCGTCGCTGCGTGGAATTATACATGCCGCAGGTGTGTTGAATGATGGCGCTCTTCTTAGAGCAGATCGGGATAGCTTTATTAAGGTAATGGAGCCGAAGATCATGGGGCATGGAATCTGCACTGTCAAACACTGAATCTTCCGCTCGATTTTTTTGTAATGTTTTCCTCTTTAGCTTCCGTGATGGGTTCAAAAGGACAGGGAAGCTATGCGGCTGCCAATGCTTTCCTTGACGCGCTCTCGCATCACAGAAATCATCTGGGGCAGCCTGCCATGAGCATCAACTGGGGTCCGTGGAGCGAAATAGGAATGGCGGCTGGTCTGGGCGAGCGGATGGCGATGGCGGGACTCAACAGTCTGACTCCCGAACAAGGGGTAGAGGTTTTAGACCGGCTCCTTCGAGAGAAATTCACTCAGGTAGCGATCATTCCGAGTAACGGCATACAAGCTTCGGAGTTAAAGCCGACATACGCGGCAACTGCTTTCGCAGGAAGTGAAAAACCTTCTGCGCCGGATAGATTTATTCGTCAACTGGAAGAAGCAAGTGTTGGCGAACGCTGGCTTCTTCTGGTGACGCACATTCAGGCAGAGGCAGGTAACGTGCTCGGTTATCTTGATTCGCGCGCAGTAGAGATAAATCGAAATCTGTTCGAGATTGGGATGGATTCTCTGATGGCGGTGGAACTGGGCAGCAATATTCAGAAAAGCCTGGAGCAAAACTTTTCTTTGAGCATCGTGTTTGAAAATCCATCAATCGAAAAACTTGCCTGCACTCTGGTCAGGGATGTTCTTCCCTTTGAAATCATCTGTCAAAACCAGGACTAAACCGATTGAAAAAAGTAGATGTGAGCATTGCACCTGCCTATCCTGCGCAGAATTTTATGAAACCGCTCTTAAGACCCGAACCCGGTACGGCGACCAGTATTTATCAGCAAAGCGATATGAGTTTCGCTTCTATGATGGCTGGTTCCCAGGCCGATATTGAAACGCTGGCTCCGGCTCAGTCCCTTCCGGCGGAAACCTCGCTATTCGAGCAAGGTTCTATGCCCAGAGACGTTTATTTTGTTGAGAGAGGACTGGTCAAGCTCATCCGATTAGAGAGAGAAGGTCAGAAATTGATCGTCAGTTTGAGTTCTACCGGAGGGCTGTTGGGTGTGTCTTCGGTCATTAGCCAGCGGCTTCATCCGGTTTCGGCCATCACGCTTACACCATGTCGGGTCCGGTGCCTGCCAGCGAATATAATGCAATCATTGCTGCGAGCAAATCCCGAATTGAGCTGGCGTCTTCTTCAGATGTACAGCCAGGAATATTTCGCCCGTGTCATCCATCTCACTCAACTCGGATGTCTTTCAGCTCGGCAACGTTTGGAACATTTTCTCTGGGAACTGGCTTTGGCCATGGACTTGAAAACGCAGGGAACAGAAGTTCGCATTGTTCTGCCACTCAAGCTTGGTGAAATCGCTGACCTGCTTGCTGTCACACAGGAACACGTCAGCCGCTTGATGAAGCAAATGCAGGATGAAGGCGTCGTTCGCAGGGAAAAAGGCCATATCATCATCTGCAATTTGGAAAGACTGAGGTATTCAATAGATTAGCTTCGGAGCGCAATTCATCAGAAATTGTGTTAATTCATACCGACATTTGATGTAAATCAAAGACAAAATAATCACAAACCCATAGAATCGACTTTGGTGTACCCCGTATCAGGTTGTCGATAAAAGAAAAATTAAAAAAGAATACGGCGCACAAAAAAGGTAACAGCATGTCTTATCAAAACTCCCTTCCGGAATCTCCGCTCGGTTCAGTGTCTTCACCGTCTGCTGCAAGTTTTGTCCAGCTTCGAGGCCCGATCAAAAATCACTGGATTCCGTCCAGATACAATGCGCGAGCCACTAACGAGGACGGCAGTCTCATACTGTGGAATACCTATACGGGCACGATGAATGTTTTTAAACATAAGGATTGCGCCAATGTTGATAAGCTGTTGAGAAACAGGCACGGTTTTGTCGGTGAGTTAAAAGGGCTTGCAAAATACCTTTATGAGAGAGGCTATCTGGTTTCAAAGGAGACGAATGAATATCGGCGATTCCAACTCATGGCCGGTCAGCAGCAATACCGCAGCGATATTATGGAGTTGATCTTATTAGCCTCGGAAGACTGTAATTTCAGATGCACCTATTGCTACGAAGATTTTCCGCGCGGAACTATGGAACCTCCTGTTCGACAGGCAATAAAGAAATATGTGGAAAATAAGGCCAGTGGCTTAAAGCAACTTGGGATCAAATGGTTTGGCGGAGAGCCACTGTATGGATTCAGGGCCATTGAAGACCTGGGGCCTTTCTTTGTGGATATAGCTGACAAATATTCTATTGAGTTCGCCAGCCATATGACCACCAATGGATATCTGCTAACACCGGATATCGCCGACAAATTGCTCGCATGGAAAATTACGGATTTTCAGATCACGCTGGATGGAATGGCCGAGCAGCACGATGCCAAACGGCCCACGCGAGACGGATGTAAAACCTTTGAAACGATTCATGCGAACCTGCAATCAATGCAGAAAAGGAAAGATCAATTCGGGGTCACTATTCGAGTCAACTTCGATCAGGAAAATCACGGCCTGTTGGAATCGCTTTTAGAGTTGCTGGAAAAGGACTTCAGCCGAGACGAAAGGTTCACGCTGAGATTTCATACCATAAATAAATGGGGAGGCCCAAACGATGATAATTTGACCGTGTGCGGAGTCAATGAGGCGCGCACGGCGACAAGTCAGCTTCAGAAATCAGCTCTTGATAAAAACCTGCGAATCGGAACATTGCAGGAATCGACAAAACCCGGTCAGCATGTCTGTTACGCAGCCCGCCCATATAACTTCATCATCGGCGCAGACGGTACGCTTATGAAATGCACTATAGTGCTGGGCAGTAAGGACTATAACATCGTCGGCAAAATAAAAGATGAAGGCGAGATGGACCTTAATCTCGACAAGTTTGCCCTCTGGACCGAGCCAGCTTTTGAAGGCGACTCAACCTGTCAGAAGTGTTATATGCTTCCTTCCTGTCAGGGGATGTATTGTCCCTGGGTACGTATAGAGAAAGACACACAGCCCTGTCCTTCCACAAAACGCAATATCAGAAGAGAGTTGTTATCCGCGCTCGAAGTGAGCGAGCGTAAGACCGGCGCTCGCGAAATGAGAGATGCGAACGGAAAGCAGATAATGTCTGTAGCAGAGAGTGGAGGCACTACGCAGTAGGTAACGCTTCATTATCAGTTGAGCCAAAATAATTATGAGCAGCATTAAGGCGAACGATCTGACGAATGTTAATACCTCCCCCTTTCAACGCCAGCCCGGTGTATCGTTCGAGGCTCTTGATTTCGGGCATGACGAGGCATGGATAAAGAGTTTAAGCGCAGATGATCTGATAAACCATTCGGGCAATTTCTATCATTATTATTATTTGAATTTACTCTCGATTCTGGGCGGCAATCGGCCTGTCGAACAAATTCGTAACATTGCAGTCGAAAGCACCCGGTCAACCTTACTCAGCGTGCGCGAGTACCTTGAGTTTCTGGCAGAGCTGCCGGAACAGGCCCGCCTGAGAGATAGCGGGCGTGGCGCGGAAGCAGAGCGAGCGTTGATCAGATTGCAAGGCTGGGACCTGGACCTGATTCATTCCCTGCTGGAACGTAGAAAAGGTCTGATTTTCTGTTCTCATCATCTCGGCCCCTTCATGTCATTGCCGCAAGAACTGGCGCTCATGGGGTTTAAGGTTTCTCTGATTATTGATGATATAACGTTCAGGGAGTCGTATCCTCGCCTTGAGTTTGCCAAGAGCCAACTTCAAAGCGCGCGCGCCGGAGCTTCTGAATACGGGGAAGCGATAGCCGTCCCGGAAAATATTCACTTGCTAAACATTCTCAATGCGCAAGACAAGGAAAGCTTTATCGCGCTAATCAAAGCTCTGGAGAGAGGCGAATGCATCTTTATCTATATGGATGGCAATACGGGATGGGACGGAGTTTGGGGTAGCAGTTCAAAGTCTGCTATTGATTTTCTGGGCTTTCCCATCGCCGTAAAGAATGGAATTCCGCGTCTGGCTGCGGCCTCCGGCGCACCGATACTCCCGCTGGTGACTGTAAAAAACAAGACGGACTCTGGAGAGTTAATCTTCGGTGATCCGATAATTCCGCCGTCGAATATGGCATCGCAAGAGAGAGATGAGTTTGTCTTGCAGGCAGTGAAAGCGATTTACAAACTGTTAGAAGATCATGCCCTGACCTTCATCGAACAGTGGAGCAGTTCATGCTTTTTGCATAGATGGCGAACTCCGGCCCAGCAAGGTCGCGCTGCGGCCCCGACTCTTCTCGATATAGAAGAAATAGACAGGCTCCTGAAAATTGGAAAGAGTTTTAAAATCAATGAATCAAGAATTGCCGGGTTGAACGTGAAAAACGACGCGACCCTGATGGATACGAAAACTTTGAAAATCTATAAAGCACCTGAAGAAGCCAGAGATCTTTTCCTCCGCCTTTTGCAAGAAGAGGGATTGAACAGCGCTGATATTAGCGCTATGAACGGTGGCTTTGAAGGAAGGCAAAAGATTGTGACCCTGTTGGCGCACCTCAAGAGGCTGGATGCGATTGTCTCCATGTAAAGCCTGGCAGATTGTATCTTGGAGCCACGCCGGATGAATCGCATGCGCCTGAGTAGAGTCACTTTGAGATTCGGTTTAAGTTTCGACTTAGACCGATACCTGTCGCCCGCTCTAATGCAGGCGGCAAACACCAACCCCAGCTACTAACTGTAGCGAGACTGATCTTTTAAGAAAGGAGCTACTGACATGGATAAACTTCAAAAAGATGTTGCAAAAGAAGAGTTTTTAATCGAAGAATTCACGATTGTAGAACTCGAAGACAGGTTGGAATTGGCAGGTCGCTGCAATAATTGCAAGCCCGACTAATCCAGGCATCAACCGGATAGTCTTACATCCGTTGTTGATTACGGGAGTATTCAAGCCTGCGTCAATGATACCTGACTGGCTGCGCCCTTCGGGGCAGAAAAACCTTGAGAGGCGCAGCCCCAGACACGGTTATTATGAATCAGTGTTTGAATACTCCTAAATTTATTGAAGCGACTCGCACGGAGCCTGCCGCAAAACGACTCGGATGAGAGAGACATAGTCAAAGGGTGTAGCGCTTGAAGCGCGACATATCTAATAGACTCTCCGCACTCCAATACAAAACTTACTCAGGCCCGATTTTGCAAAAAAGCTTTTGATATTCCCTGACAGTTCGGAAATTGTGAGGCAGTGATAATGAGGCTTTATTTTAATCCCGCGGTTTCAGTCTACTCTTTTGATAGCGGCTCGAAAGAGCCTGCCGTGCTATGCAAAGTGCTTTCTAATAATAATGTCGTGAAGCAGTATGTTCTTCCTCTCGCTTTGCTGGATTTGCTTAAACAATTTGACGGCGATAAAGAAGTCACAGAAGTAATCACAGATTATAGAGAAGCGCATCCCGACGGGCATTCGGCAAAAAGCATAGAGAATCTGGTCAACAGCTTTCTTATACCAAAGGGATTGCTCATCGATCCGAGCACAGACGCACCTGCGCGCATGGAGCCGGACAATCGCAAATCGTTTCTCTATATAAAGCTGCCTCTGATCTCTCCCCAAGCCGTCGAGCCGGTAGCCAGGGCTATGAGATGGCTGTTTATTCGCCCGGTCCTGATCTCCTTGTTGACGCTGTTTATTGCGGGCCATTTTGTATTCTATACGACCGTCGCACGCAATTTCCCTTTCGATCTTAACAGCATCAAAGGACATGAAATTCTTGTGATCTTTGCTTTATCTACTCTTGCGGCATTGATCCATGAACTGGGCCACGCCTCGGCCCTCCTGTTTTACAAGTGCAAAGGGGCAGAGATCGGTTGGGGGTTGTACCTGATTTATCCTGTATTGTACACAGATGTTTCAGAGGCATGGCGGCTGAAACGAACTCAGAGGGCGATGATTGATATTGCCGGAATGTATTTTCAGTGTATTCCTTTGGCAGTGCTTGTTCTGATCTTTCTTTACACTCAATCTCAATTCCTGCTTTGCGCGATAATCATTGTTGATTTGGAGATCGCATCTGCGCTCAATCCCTTTCTGCGCACGGATGGGTACTGGCTCGTCACGGATCTTTTCGGCATTCACAATTTAAGACAGCAATCTCTTGATCTTATAAAACGGGTTGGGCTGAAAATATTTCCGTCAAAAAATAAGATCGCGCCTCCGGTCTGGAATCTGGATCGCAACACGACCATCGTTTTAGGCTCATATCTTCTACTTAGCGCAGTCTTCTCTCTGTACTTAATGAAGATCATTCTCTATCAGGTTGTATATCATTTATTACCTAACTATCCTTCTACGCTGCTTGCATTTTGGAGCACTCTTCACGAGCAGCCGTTTAACCTGCTGCATGCGGCCAGCGCGCTGCTGGACGTGCTTTGGAGAGGTCTGGCTGTGTTTGGATTCCTGCTATTTGTCTACAGAATCGGGGCGGCCATCTGGAAGGGACTCAGGAGCCTGTCGAGGCATTTTATGGAAGGCAATAAAGCGAAAGTTGCAGTGGAAGACCTCACGTAAAAACCAATCGCTTTGAATTCATTTTGACAGTCAAAGAAGAACAGGATAAACCCGAACTCGGTTGCGAGCGCATCCGGTCTATGCGATTGATGCTCAACAACCGTATGGCTATCGAATCAAAGACCGCTTCAGAAATAGTGATCTTCGATTTCGATACGAATGCCAGATTCAAATTGACTGCCGCCCTCTATGATCTGATTTGCAGGTTCAAAACACCGGCTTGTGTCGGCGATGTGATTTCACAATATTCTATCGGGGAGCATCTGGCGGGCGTAATCGCTAAACTGATGGAGAAGGGCGTTCTTGTAGAGGAGAACCGATTTCAGTCCCATAAAGAAATTAAATTAGCTGCGAATTCTCAGACATTGTTTAACAGCCCGCGCGGGCATAAAGGAACGACGGCGCATGTATCAGTTGTCGGAATCCCGTTCGATTTGGGAAATACTGTAGCAGCGGGCGCGCGAGGTGGTCCTGATTCCATAAGAACCTGTTCGCATCAATACGACTATCGTCTCGACTTTCTATCAGGGCGGCCTGTGGGCTGGTTCGATTTAGATACCGAAGAGAGAATTCTGGAGGGAGTAACATTCTCTGATTTGGGTGACTTATGGTTCTCGCACGGGGAAAACCCGGAGAAGATTTTCCAGAGAATAGCCAGCATATGCGAAGACATCATTCTTACCGGCTCATTCCCCTTGTTTCTTGGAGGAGATCATTCTGTTACATTTCCCATCGTCGAGAGTTTGCAACGCCGTCAGCCTTTGAACGTAATCTGGTTCGACGCCCACAATGATTTGGGAAAGACTTCTTCGGACGCCTCTCATGACCACGCCAACGTGGCTCGCCGCATTCTTGATTTACCAAACATCTCGAAGATCGTGCAGATCGGACTCAAGGGATATACTATTTACAATGAACTTGATCTGGGCGGCGAGAGAGTAGTCTCCGTTACGGCTTCCCGGCTACGCAATAAGGGATTGGCTTCGATACTCGATCTCCTCCCGGAATCTGAAAGCTTCTACATTTCACTGGACATTGATGTTCTAGACCCTGTCTATGCGCCTGCTACAAGTACGCCTGTTCCGGGCGGGCTTACTCCCGAAGAATTGAAAAGCCTGTCATCTATCATAGGTCTAAACAGAGATGTCATAGGACTCGACCTTGTAGAAGTAAACCCGGAGAAAGATAACGATAACATGACTTCAAGAGTGGCTTGTCAATTGTTGCTCGCAGCAATGGGAGCCATCATGAAAAGAAGAGCCACCGGCAGCCACCCTTAATAACGAAGCAGGCAGCGGCGAAGTTTTTCACTATTCCTCTATCCACGAAAGCAGGTCAATTATGAAAATTCACATGATCGGGCATGCCTCGATTTTCGTTGAAACTCAGGATCATGCGATCCTGATGGACCCTGTGCTATGGGACCCGCATCAGGAAGGACTGTTTGATGTCTGCCCGAAAAGAGAGGTTCTGCACGAGCGACTGCCGCAGTTTGATTTTTTGATTATTTCTCATAAGCACCTGGACCACTTTGATATCAGGACGCTCGCATTTCTTCCGAAAACGGTGAATGTGCTTATCCCGCAGGATGAGTTGATAGAGAAATGTCTTCGCAAACTAGGGTATGAACGAATCCATAAACTGAATGATTTTAGTGAGATCAAAGCAGGCTCTACACGCATCTTTACGACCCGATCCGCCAACCCTGTTCCGGAATTCGGCATTGTATTCGCTGACGAATCGGGTGTGTTTTGGAATCAGGTTGATACAGATGTCCGCCGTGATACTGCTGATTTTGTCTTGTCCCGTTTTCCAAAAATAGACTTCCTTTTAGCATCGTGGCAACCAATGATGGAATTCAGTTACCAGCTAAATCAGAGCATGGCATTTCCTTATGACGGCTACGGTCAAATGCTTGACAATATCAGGTTGATAAAGCCAGCAGCGCTTGCGCCGGGAGCAAATGCGTTCAGATATATCGAAGGTTCGTCATGGCTCAACCGAATTGTATTCCCCGTCACCCGTGAGCAGTTTTGCAGAGATGTGGACCTGCTTCGCCCGGAACTCAGAGGGAATATATTTCAGCTTGACCCTGGGGATGTACTCTCGTTCAGGGGCGAAGAATTTAATGCTCAGCCCGGCGCATCGCCGTTCGTCAGAAAGATCGGAGGCGATAGAGAGGAACTGGATTTTTCGCCCGTTACTGTAGGTCAGGATTTGACTGATGAGGCTCAGCAGGATGTCGCCCCCGAAGTTCTCAGAGAAGCCATTTACGAAGAAGTCGAGACTAAGTTGCTGGCATTCATCAAAGACCGCCCTTCCCTTTTCACCGAGCATTATCGCTGGAAGGTCATATATCAACTGACCATCGTTTTTGCTGACGGCGTTGAAAAATGGAGTTTCGACTTTTCTGAAGCGACCGTGCAGATGCGAAGAGGGCGAAACCCTTTAGCCAATTTTCACACCTTCATGACGGCTTCGAGTTTTTACGGATTGCTTAAAGGCACTAAGGGATGGGATTACGCTATGATTGGCGGTTATTATCGCCGGTTCAATAAGATTTATGCGATAACCAATTTTGGCCTCGTACAGCCTGAGAACGCTTTGATACAGGACCCGCTTGAGTTGCGGTTTCCATATAGAAAGATTTTAGACAGCTTTCTCTTGAGAGAGGTTGAGAGATGGCAGCAGATACAAGAGCCTGATGCCGAACCATCGGAAGCGTTGAACTCTACGGCTGGATTTTCATCAGAGAGAAATTCTCATGTCCTGTGAAGAATAAAGACCGAGGCCACAAGGCCGCCCTTCGCGCTCACCGAATTTAGTCATACCAGCCTCACATCCTTTTTGATCGGGGCAAAGCGCGCCTCAACCTCAATAGCGCGTGGTAATCTTTCCGCCGACGCAGCCTGCGCAGATAAGAGGACTCAATGAAAAGAATTTACTATGGATGGCTTGTGCTACTACTTGTCTCGGCCTCTTTCACGACCGGTCAGGCAGCCTGGCAACAGAAAGCTGCGGCGGATATTGCCATACGCGCCGGACGGTTAATTGATGTCAAAAGTGGCGAGATAATAAAGGACGCAGTCATTTTGGTTAAGGACGGGCGGATTACCTCTGTTGGCCCCGGCCTTGCGATACCGGCTTCAGCAAATGTAATTGACCTTAGCGACATGACAATACTTCCGGGTTTGATTGATTGCCACACTCATTTGCTGATGGGGCACTCGGTTGCGCTTGATGAAGAAGTGAATATGACGCTTACTGTATCGCAAATGAGCACGGCCAAGCGCGCGTTGCTTGGCGCGGCCCACGGCAAACAATATCTCGAAGCAGGATTTACAACCGTGCGCGACCTGGGCAATTCCGGCTTGAACGGAGATGTAGCGTTGCGCGATGCGATCAATGCCAACTGGATTGTCGGCCCGCGTATCATTGCTTCGACACGCGCTCTTGCGGCTGCGGGCGGGCAGTTTGGCAGCCTCTCGGCTGAAGCGCAGAGACTGATTGAACAAGAGTATGTAGTGATAAACGGTGTCGAGGATGCGCGGCGTGCCATAAGGCAGGCAATCTATGATGGCGCTGATTGTATCAAAGTGATTGTAGATTCCGGTCCGGGGAGAACGCTTTCTCTCGAAGAGGTAAAAGCGATTGTGGCGGAGGCGCATAGATTAGATCGCAAGGTGGCCGCACATGCTTCCAGCAACGAGGCAACACAAATTGCCGCAGAATCCGGTGTGGACTCGATTGAGCACGCATATTCCATATCTGACAACGTGCTGAGGATGATGAGCGAGAAAAAGATTTTCCTTGTTCCAACCGATGAAACGCAACAGATGGCGGAAGCGATTTTATTAGACAGACAGCCAGCGCAACAGCGAAAACGGGCACAGGAATTGATCGGCATGTTCGTCGGCAGTATTAAAGATCGTTTGCGCCGCGCAGTCAAAATCGGAGTGCGTACCGCCGCCGGGTCCGATATGTACTATGAGATACCAGGCAAGACACGCGGGCAGGCAAGTCTTCAGATGTTTCGCGCCTATGCTGATTCCGGCATGTCTCCGCTTGAGATTATTCGCGCAGCAACGGTAAACGCATCCGAGTTGCTTGGATTGCAGGATCAAATCGGAAGCATCGAGCCCGGCAAGTTCGCCGATTTGATTGCGATGCCGGGCGATCCGCTCAAAGATATTACCGAGCTTGAGCACGTGCGCTTTGTTATGAAAAATGGCGCGGTGATAATAAATAAATCCAGCGAAGGTACTCGGCCAGCGGGCAGGCTTGGCAGAAGATAGTTTCACTCAAATCAACGTGGCCTTCGCAAGCCGCTCTTTCACAACGAAACATATCTGGAGTTGCTGAATATCAAGCTGTAAAATCAGCCTATAATCAACCGAAACGCGGAGAAGGAGAGAAAAGGCATGGGAGTCCTTGCGCAGGATATCAGCTATAACTTACGAAGGGTGATTAAGAAGCCCGGTCTGACTTTGGCAGCAGCCTTCTCGATAGCTCTCGCTCTGGGCGCTAATACGATGGTCTTTAGCCTCATCAACGCTTTCATGCTGCGTCCGCTGCCATTTGAAGATCCGGAGAGGCTGGTCGCAATTCACGAGACTCAGTTGAAACAGGGCTTATATGATTCTTATCTCTCATTTCCTAACTTCATAGACTTAAAAGATCAAAATAGTGTCCTGGCCGACACAGCCGCTTATGAGGAGCAGGCATACAATCTGGGGGTTGGAGGGGAGCCGGAACGTGTCTATGGAGTTGCTGTCTCCACCAATCTTTTTTCCTTACTCGGCGTAAAACCGATCTCAGGCCGAGATTTTCTTCCCGAAGAAAGCAGGCCCGGCGCTGATCGCGTCGTCATCCTGAGCGAAAATCTCTGGAAACGCCGCTTTGGATCTGATTCGATATTGACCGGAAAAACGCTCATCCTCAACGGCGAGACTTACAGTGTGGTGGGAGTCATGCCTCCTCGTTTCAAGTTTCCCGAAACATCAGTGTTATGGACTCCGTTGGTGGCAAGCGAGAGATTGATGGATCGCGGACAACGCTCGCTGTCAGTCATAGGACGGCTCAAGCCGGGTGTGGCGAAGGAGCAGGCCAAAGAAAGCATCGCAGGTTTGACCAACCTTCTTCAGGAACAGTACCCGGAGTCGAACAGGGGTTGGGGAATGAGACTTGTGCCCTTGCGCGAAGAGCTTGTCGGACAGGTCGGGGACCTGCTTAACATATTTCTTGGAGCCGTGCTCTTTATGCTGCTAATTGCGTGCGCGAATGTTTCTAATCTGTATCTCGCGCAGGCTGTTGTGCGCGAGCGAGAGATTGCCATTCGCACGGCTCTGGGGGCATCGCGTTATCAGCTCATACGGCAGTTGCTCATAGAGACTGTTATGGTGGCATTGCTTGGCGGAGTGATCGGTATTTTACTTGCGTATTCGGGCCTTAACCTGCTGGTGTCTGCAATTCCAATTGAGCTTCCGTTCTGGATCTACTTTGATATAGACATCCGTGTGCTGATATTCACCTTCATCGTCTCGCTTCTGGCTGGGGTTATATTTGGCCTTGTACCCGCGCTGCGCGCCTCCAAACCAGATATTAATTCAATGTTAAAAGAGGGCAGCGGCAGGACGACCGAATCACGGCGGCGAGGTAGATTGCAGGGCATATTAATCGTGTCTGAGGTTTCGCTGGCGCTTATTCTGTTGATAGGGGCGATGTTGATGATACAGAGCTTTCTGCGCTTACAGAAAGCCGACCCCGGTTTCGAGACGAGAAACATCCTGACCATGGTGCTAACGCCTTACGGGTCACGCTACGTTGAAGGAAATCAGAGACAGAACTTTTTTCAGCAGGTGGTTGAGCAGACCAAAACGCTCTCTGGCGTGAAGGCTGTAGCGGTCGTGAATAATCTGCCCATCGGGCAGTCCTCAAACACAAGCGTCACTCCTGAAAACAGGTCTGCTACAGGCAGCGAAGAAGCATTACGCGCCACCTCTTACATCATCTCACCTGATTACTTCCAGGCGCTTGGCATTCCAATAATAAATGGACGCCAATTTTCAGATATGGATACGGCCAGCGCGCCCAGAGTTGCAATCATTAATGAGGCTGCCGCTCTTCGCCTATGGCCCAACATAGATGCTGTGAACCAACAGTTGAGGCTTGGGAAATCTTCGCAAAATGTCTCCTGGATTTCTGTGGTCGGGGTTGTGAAAGATTTCAAGCAAGACATTCGTGATGACGTGACTAAACCTCAAGTGTACTTACCTTACACTCAGAAGGATTCGCAGGAAATGACTTTAGTGATAAGCGCAGTCAGCGATCCAACGGTTTTCACCTCGGCCATCAGAGAACAGATTTCGACTGTAGATCGAAGTCAGCCGGTTTTCGGAATCGCAACAATGGAGCGTCGGCTGACGATGTCGGTCTGGCAATCCCGAATTTATGGTTTAATCTTTGGCGTCTTTGCGGCTCTGGCTCTGATTCTCGCAGCCCTTGGTGTGTACGGCGTGATCGCCTATTCAGTCAGACAACGCTCGCATGAAATCGGCATTCGCATGGCTTTAGGCGCAAGAAAAGGGCATGTGCTAAGGTCGGTTCTGGCTCAGGGTATGCTACTGGCGATCATAGGAACAGTTATTGGATTATTGGCAGCCTTCGCGATCACAAATGTTCTTTCCGGCTTTCTCTATGGGGTTACTGCAACTGACCCATTAACCTTCGGAGGTACAGCGTTGTTGCTGCTCGCAGTGGCTTTAGCTGCCAATCTTGTTCCAGCGCTAAAAGCAACCAGAGTTGACCCGATTATTGTGCTACGAGAAAATTGAGGCGCGGCCATGGCGATGAGGCGATGGGGTGTCGCATTTGTGAGTGTTTATTCGCGGCCTCTGAAGCAAGCAGAGATGACTAAGCGTGGCGTGGGGCTATGTATAGATCATTATTGGCTATGTCGAAGATGATATTGAACTGCTTTAGAATTTCGCTGCCTATGATGCTCATTTTCTGAGCACCAATGGCTCCAGCAAAGAAGCCTGCGGGTACATTTGAAATCTTAGAACTGCCTAGCACAAACACTGGCAGGATGCCTTTTTTCACTCTTATCGTGTGTCCAAACGAATCCTTCAAGCTGGATTCGTTGGTGATCCTGATCTTTCCATCTACTCCCGCCTTAGCTGCGAATGCATCGTCCATAAGGATTCCCCCGGAATAGCCCGAATGAATTAGAAATCTGTTGGTATATGTCTTACCTTCAATCAGACAGCTGCCCTGTACCAGAAGCTGGCCATTTTGGTTTTCTATTTTGAGGCGCTCGTACTTTTCCACTTTGCGAGGGAGGTTATCGTGAAGTACGATGCGGCGATGATCGAAGTCTATTTCAACAATCCGATTCTGAAAGAAATCAAGGCCAAACTTCCCGTCTGTGTCTTTACCGGAGTTTTTGTCCTCCCAGATGTTAATGTTGTTGCGCTGTAGATCACCAATTTGAACCTGATTCCCTTTGCTGAATCGCGAGTCTGCCTCGCCTCCCCAGGACTTCATTTTATCAGTGCCTGTAAATTTGATGCTCTTTGATTTTCGCGTCGCGTCCTCGGTTAATGTCACATCCGTCGCTGCCGTATGCAACATAAGGTTCAACGTGTCAGTGCCGTTGACTACTGCGCTTACGACGATGTTGTTGTAATCGGTGAGTGTAAAAGGTATATCGATCTCACCATGATCCGCTTGTTGGGCATGAATAGTTTGATTCATACCGCCAGTCAAAAGCAGGTTGGCAAATGTGACAACGACGACCAGTTGGTGTAATAGATACATGAGAGTTTTTCCTTTGCAATTATTTGAGAAGGTTACTTCATAGGACTAACGTCCCAAGTATTCTGCGTTCCTCACACATAGTTTTCTCCCTGATGATGTGTCCGAAAAAACCCTCGAACTGATTGCCGGAAACATGCAGTTCTCAGAGTTTTTATATTCTGTCCGAAATCCATTGTTTTCGACACTCGCAATATATCACACCTGGCCAGGGCTAAAACCACTCCCCTTGACATTCTACCGGAGCTTGTTTAGTATAGGTCGACTTTCTACTGGAAGAGGTGGGACTGGATGAAAAAGACTGATGAAAAGGCAAAGATCGATCTCCTGCAAGGCACACTTGACATGCTCATTTTAAGGACGTTGCTCTTTGGTCCGAGTCATGGGCACAGCATTTCTCGATCTATTGAGCAGACATCCGGAGACGTGTTGAAAGTAGATCATGGCTCTTTGTACCCTGCGCTACAGCGCCTTGAACGGCGCGGCTGGATCACTGCTGACTGGGGAACATCGGAGAATAACCGCCGGGCCAGGTATTACCGCCTGACACCGGTCGGTCGGAAGCATCTGACTGCCGAAACCAGCAAGTGGCAACGATTGACCGATGCAATCGCGCGGATTCTACAACCGAGTAATGAAAAAGGTTCGTGATGAGATGGTGGCATGAACTGAAATACCTCATCCGCAAGCTTGACCGCAATCGCGCGGAGCGAGAACTGGAGGATGAGATTCGCATTCATCTGGAGATGGAGGCGCAGGAACGGCAGGAGGCTGGTAGCTCTCCCGCGGCGGCAATTCTTGCCGCGCGCCGGACATTTGGAAGTGTTGCCATTAGCAGGGAGGACTGTCGCAGTATGTGGGGATTCAGATCTATCGAGACTTTGTGGCAAGACCTACAGTATGGCTCGCGCATGCTGTTTAAGCATCCTACCTTTACCATCGTTGCGACGCTCACGCTGGCGCTGGGCATCGGTGCCAGCACGGCGATCTTCAGTGCGGTGCGTCCCATTCTGTTTGAGCCGTTGCCGTATCCGCATGCCGAACAACTCGTGATGATCTGGGAAGGGCAAAAGGACGGCGGGCGAAACGAGGGGACATTTGGCATCTATCGCGCCTTAGTTGAGCGGAGTCATTCGTTCGACGCGCTCGCGGTGGTGAAGCTATGGCAGCCAACCATAATAGGCGAGGCTCAGCCGGAACGATTGGATGGTCAGTGCGTGAGCGAGAGCTACTTCCGTGTGCTGGGCGTGTCGCCAGCGCTGGGGCGGGATTTCCTGACATCCGACGATCAGATGAATGGTCCAAAGGTGGCGATCATCAGCGACGCGCTGTGGCGGCGGCGCTTCGGTGGCGACAGCCAGATCATCGGGCAACAAGTCAGGCTCGACGACAACAGCTACACAGTTATTGGAGTGATGCCGGGCGCATTCGAGAACGTTTTAGCTCCCTCGGCTGAAATATGGTCGCCCTTGCAGTATGACCAGTCGCTGCCGCCGCAGGGCAAGGAGTGGGGGCATCACCTGCGCACTGTGGGACGGTTGCGGCCAGGCGTTGATACGGATCAGGCCGGGGTGGAGATAGATCAGATCCTGCATGATATGTTGGCGATCTACCCACAGGTTCTTAAGGACTATGGCATCCCTGACAGGTTCATACTCAATTCTATGCAGGACGACATCACGGGCGCTGTCAAACCGGCGCTGGTCGCCGTTTTAGGCGCGGTCCTGCTGGTGCTCACAATCGCGTGCGTGAATGTGACGAACCTGCTGCTCGCTCGCGGAGCACAGCGGCGCGGCGAATTCGCTGTGCGCGCCGCGCTTGGCGCGGGACGAACGCGGATGATCAGGCAACTGCTCACGGAGAGCCTCATGCTTGCCGTACTCGGTGGAGTTTTCGGGATGGTGATAGCAGGGTTCGGCGTGCGGGCATTGGTGGCGCTCAGCCCACAAGGGCTGCCGAGGGTAAACGCCATTGGCCTTGACGGTACTGTGTTCGCTTTCGGATTTGGTATCACCACGCTGATCGGGCTGGTGGTCGGGCTGATTCCGGCACTGCATGCATCCCGGAGCGGTCTACAGATCGGGCTACAGCAAAGCTCAAGGCGTACAGTCGGAGGGCACCAGTTGACGCGCCGCGCGCTTGTCGTTGCGGAGGTCGCGCTCGCCCTCGTGCTGCTGGTAAGCGCAGGATTGCTGCTGAGCAGCTTGCAGCGCCTGTTCGCAATCTCTCCGGGATTCGATGCGTCTCACCTGCTCACGATGCAGGTGCAAACGTCTGGCCGCCGCTTCGACAAGGACACAACGCATCGATTCTTCGCGCAGGCCCTTGAGGCTGTGCGCCAGGTGCCCGGCGTCACGGCGGCGGCGTTCACAAGCCAGTTGCCGCTGAGCGGGGACCTGGACGAGTATGGCGTGCACTTCGAGCCGAGCCCTAACGGTAAAACGGAGGGAGGCTACAGCACATTTCGATACGCGGTGACTCCGGGCTATATCGAAGCGATGGATATCCCGCTACGGCGTGGTCGATTGCTCGACGCACACGATGTGGCAGATGCGCCGTTGGTCGTTCTGATCAGCGAATCGCTCGCGAATCGCAAGTTCCCGGATCAGGATCCCGTTGGCAAACGGCTTCACGTCGGACGCCAGGACTTACCGTGGTACACCATTGTCGGCGTGGTAGGCGACGTAAAGCAGGCGTCTTTGGCTGTGAGCCAATCGGATGCAGTGTATCTGACGGACGCACAATGGTACTTCGCGGACAATGCGATGTCGCTTGTAATCCGCTCACGCGGTGACGCGGCGGCACTTGCTCCGGCCATCAGAAGCGCGATCTGGTCGGTAGACAAGGACCAGCCGATTGTACGGCTGGCGACAATGAACGAGCTTCTTGCAGTATTGGCGGCTGAGCGACGCTTTGCGCTGATTCTGTTCGAGGCGTTCGGCATCGTGGCGCTCGCGCTCGCGGCCACAGGTATCTATGGCGTGCTCTCTGGCAGCGTCACCGAGCGAGTGCGCGAGATAGGGGTGCGCTTAGCATTGGGCGCATCACGCAGTAACATCCTTGTGCTGGTGGTTCGCCAGGGGATGACGCTCACCGCGCTCGGCATCGTGATCGGTCTGAGCGGAGCGATGGCCGCGAGCCGGGCCATAGTCACATTGCTGTTTGGCGTCTCGCGACTCGACCCGATCACATATCTCGGCGCGGTCCTGCTGCTGGCGGGCGTGTCGGTGATTGCCTGCTGGCTGCCCGCGTGGCGTGCGGCACGTGTGGACCCCTCGATCACATTGAGGGCAGAGTAGCCCTTTATCCGGCACAAACTCGCACGCAACGAAATGTATGAAGCCAGTGCGTGAGCGGCGATCACGGACTTATTTGTCCGTGCAATTACTGATTAAAGACAGGAGTTTGAACTCATGGAAACAACGACAAAAACGGACGTACTGATTATCGGAGCCGGTCCGACCGGACTTTCGCTCGCTTGCCAGTTCGTCAGATATGGCATCGATTTCATCATCGTAGAAAAGAACGAAGGACTTACGCCGTATTCCAAAGCAGTAGGAGTTCAGGCGCGAACACTTGAGCTTTACGAGCAACTTGGTTTAGCGCAAAAAGCTGTCGAGCAGGGCTCGATAGCCGGAAAAGCGCGCCTGCTGGCAGAGGGTGAGGTGCGCGCCGAACTCGACCTGTCGCACATCGGGGAGGGGCTAAGTCCTTATCCGTATCTGCTCGTTTATGAGCAGAACAAAAACGAGAAGCTCCTTTACGAATATTTGCAAAGTCACGGCAAAGAAGCTCTCTGGAAAACCGAACTCGAAAGTTTTTCGCAAAACGATTCGGGCGTGACGGCGCAGGTGAAAACCGCCGACGGCGCATCTCGAATCATCGAAGCCAGATATGTGGTCGGCTGCGACGGCCCGAAAAGCCCGACAAGGCACCTGCTTGGACTTGAGTTTCAGGGAACCACATTTGAGCGGCTTTTTTATGTCGCAGATGCGCAGATTGACTGGAAGTTCAGCCACGACGCGCTGCATCTATGTCTCTCCAGGGACACGCTGCTGCTTTTCTTTCCGCTCAAAGGCGAAAAGCGTTACCGCATTGTAGGCAGTTTCCCCGAAGGTCATGAAAAAGACGAAGGCGATATTTTGTATGAAGAGATAGAACAACAGATTAAAGACAAGGCAAAACTCGAACTCGACATTCACGATGTCAAATGGTTTTCAACCTACAAGGTCCATACGCGCCACGTCAACAGGTTTTCCGAGGGCAGAGGTTTTCTCGCCGGAGATTCCGCGCACATTCACACCCCCGCCGGTGGGCAGGGAATGAACACTGGAATTCAGGACGGCTACAATCTCGCCTGGAAGATGGCTCTGGTCTTGAAGGGCAATGGGGACGAAAAACTTCTGGATACGTATAACGAAGAGCGGCTGGAAAACGCCAAACATCTTCTGGAAACGACAGATCGATTGTTTCAGTTCGGCGCAGGCTCGGAATGGTTTCTCGCCTTTCTTCGCACGAATGTTTTACCGTCGATGGCAAAATATATCCTCGGTCTCGATGCGGTCAAAAATTTCGTTTTCCCGCTGATTTCGCAGATCGGCATCAATTACCGGCACAGTTCGCTCAGCAGGCACGCGGGCGATGAGGATTTCAAAGTCAAAGCCGGAGACCGAATGCCATATTTTCTGGCTGACGGCAAAAGCATTTACGACAGACTGCATCAGCCGAAATTCCATCTACTGGTCTTCTCAGACGGAGAAGTCGATTTTCAACCCTTGAAGTCAGAAATCGAAAGCGGTTATGCCGGATTAGTTGATTTCGATGCCATCCCGCTTTATCCGCATGTGGCGGAAATCTTCGGCAGTAACAAACCTTTCAGTCTGTTATTAAGACCGGATAACTATCTCGGATTGATCTCTGCCGATACTTCGGGCGATGAGCTAAAAGTCTATCTCAACAGGTTCGCCAGAGCTTTGTAACATCTATTGTCACAAACGATGCTCATCTGTACGAAGTGGTTGATACTTTGCAGGTGTGAATCTATTCAAGCGCCGCTCTCGCGAAAAGAGACAAAGAATCACCATAATTCTTTGTCTCTTTTCGCCTTCACACTTTGAAGATTAATAGTTCAGCCCGAAACCATATTTAAAAAGCGGGTCGTAGTTTGCGTCGCCGAAATTGATCGGGATTTGAGCCATGGAGCGAGGCCACGAAACCGATAGCTTGCCCGTTGGTTTGTAATCGCCAAACAGCACATCCGCTATGCCCTGCCCTTCCGACCCCGGCAGCCACGCGGCTACAAAGGCATCGCATTTGTCCAGTACCTTATCTATGATCAGGGGCCTGCCGCTCATCAGCACGGCCACAACCCGGATGCCTGCTTTCTTCATGTTTTCGATGGCCGTAACGTCATCGTTATCAAGCGAGAGATCCGTCCTGTCGCCAAACATTTCGGCGTAGGGCTTTTCACCTATCACAACGATTCCAACATCAGCTCCCTCTGCGCCAGTCCCGTCCTTCGAGAAAGTGACCTTCGTATTTTTCGAGACGGTGTTTTGTATGGCTTTCAGGATAGTCGTTCCGCCCGGCATCGCATCTCCGCTTTGCCCCTGCCATGCGATTGTCCATCCGCCGCATTGATTTCCGATGTCGTCGGCGTTCTTGCCCGCCACGTGCACGCGGGTCAGACCTTTAGAAACGGGCAACGCTTTTTTGTCATTCTTGAGCAGAACCAGCGACTCGCGGACGCACTCGCGCGCAACCTGCCTGTGCTCGGCAGAGCCAAAACTTTTCTGCAATCCTCTGTCAGCCAGATGATTTCTGTTCTTATCCATCAGGCCAAGCGCGAACTTGACCCTCAGTATTCGCCTGACAGCATCATCTATTCTGGACATTGGGACTCGGCCTTCTTTGACCAGATCGCGCAGGTTGTTAAAAAATTCCCTGTACCGCTGCGGCACCATCACCATATCCATTCCGGCGTTGATCGACAGCTCGATTTGACTCTTGCTGTCTCCCGGCAACTGGTCAAGGGCGTTGTAATCCGAGATCAGAAATCCTTCAAAGCCCATCTCCTGTTTCAGTATTTCGGTCATCAATCGCTTGCTGCCCGAAGCCTTCACGCCGTTCCAGCTGTTATAGGATGGCATTATGCTGCCGACTCCTGCTTTGATGGCCGGGATGTAACCCTGTATGTGAAGCTCTTTCAACTCTTTCTCGCTTAACCTTGTATCTCCCTGATCCATCGGCCAGTGTTCAGAAGTGTTAGGGCCTTTAGGAGCACCCGTTCCATACGTTGTGCCTCCGTCGCCTGCAAAATGCTTCGCGCAGGCGAGAACGCTGAGCGGGTTGCTGAGGTCGCTGCCCTGAAAGCCACGGACCGCAGCTTCTCCGAGCGTCCGCGCAAGTTCCGGCATCTCGCCGAATCCTTCGTAAGTCCTCCCCCATCTTTCGTCGCGTGGAACAGCCACACACGGCGCGAACGCCCAGTTGATACCGGTCGCCCTCACCTCTTCGGCTGTGACGCGAGCCGCGCGCTCGACCAGTTTGGGATTGCGCGTGCAACCCAGCCCGATATTGTGCGGAAAGATTACTGCGCCCAGCACATTGTTGTGTCCGTGTACGGCGTCTACGCCGTAAAGAATCGGGATTCCCAGTCGCGTCTTCAAGGCATGCGTTTGATAACGGTCGTACATATCGGTCCATGCTTTAAGGCTATTCCCCTCTTTCGGGTCCGAATTCCCGCCGCTCAAAACAGAGCCGAGAAAATAGGTTTCTATATCGGTTACATCCTTGAGCGCGTCCTGCTCGGCCTGGGTCATCTGGCCGATCTTTTCTTCGAGTGTCATCTTTGAAATCAGATCGTTAGCCTTGCCGTCATAAGACGAAAGCGATCTTGAAGAGGGAGGCATTGCGGTTGCAGTGTGCGCTGATGTTCCTGCGTGTTGCGCTTCGAGCAACGAGGCAAACAGAAGCCCGATAAGAATAAGCGCGCTGAATTTTTTCATGTCATTCTCCTTCGAGATGTATATGATTGCACGTGTCTGATTTTTTAGAAAGATTCACCGCAAAGACGCAGAGGAAGCACAGAGGAGGCTCAGAGATAAACGTATAAAAACTCTGCGTCGGCTCAGCATCCTCTGCGTCTTTGCGGTGAATCTGTTTTGCACACTAACGGCTCTTGGCACCGGTCAGTGTCAGCACTCTGTCTTTCCATTGCGAGTGCGGAATGCTCTTAAGACTGGACATCTCTGCCGCGAGCACGATCAGTTTCCTGACCGGGCCGATTATTGCGAACTCGACTTCTGCTTTGGGTTTTGCGGCCCCATCGAGCATCGCCATCTTGGCCTGTCGCCACCCTTCAGGTGGTGCTAAGTCAGCAGTCAGATAAGAGAGCGCTTCAAGTCCTGCCGTACCAATCTCTGAAAGGTCGCGCGGAAGTTGTTCGGCTTCGCGAAGCACGGGAGACTTGTCGATCATCACATCCAGCGGCATCCGCACATCCCGCCACTCTGTGAGAACAGACCGGATACGCTCCCGGTTCTGGTGCAGATTCGGAACATCGGAAAGCATGCCATCAACAAGCGCCGTAAACCTGCGGCCAGCTTCGCTGTCGGCGCGGGCCGCGTCTATCAATCGCGTGAGCGGCGTGAGCATCGTCGCCGGATGCGCCTGATTTCGGCGATATTCCTTTACCGGCTCGACCAGCGACACAAGCGTTTTGAGCGGGCCGATCTCCTTTCCTCCGGCCAGCCGCCTGAGCAGCATATCGAAATTCTTTTCGTGCGTCAGCCCCAGTTCTTCAAGTTGCAGGCTCACAACATCGAGCCTTCTGTACATATCATCAATATCTGTGACGTTGCGCGGCGACCACAATCGCTCTGCAATCGCGGCTGTGCGCGGCCAGATGCGCGAATCGATGGTGTCGGGGCTGACCCATTCGCTCCACATCGTGGCCTCGCCTCCCAGTATGTGCGCGGCCTGCTGCTCTGTCAGATCGCTTCCCGCCGGGAGCGGGTCAACCAGATAGTGACTCGTTGTCGGATACATCAGATCAATGTAATAGCCTTTCGATAACAGACCGTCGTAACCACGTTTGGCGGCTTCCGCCAGCGACTCGAAACCGCGCCACGATTGTATCGCGCTCTCTTTTGGCAGGTCGGGGTGGAGTATCTCGTCCCACCCGATCATCTTCTTGCCGAGCTTTTGAAGTATCTTTGACAGTCGCTGATTGAAGTAAGCCTGAAGAGCGTGATTGTCCTTGATGCCTTTTGCAGTCTTGAAGGCTTGAATCTGAGGATTCTTGTCCCAGTGATGGCCTTCGTTTTCATCTCCGCCAATGTGCATGTAGGCATCGGGAAACAGGCTGGCCATCTCTGTGAAGAAGCCGTCGAGGAATTTATAAAGCTCTTCGCGGGTCGGGTCGAATGCGGGGTCAAATATTCCGTTCTTGCGCTCGATCTTATAAGGGCCGGGCGCGCTGCCCATCTCAGGATACCCGACCAGCCAGCTTGTCGCATGGCCCGGCATATCGAATTCGGGCATCACCCGAATGCCGCGCTCCGAGGCATAGGCAATAACCTCGCGCACCTGATCCTGTGTATAATAAAGCCCGTCCGAACCCATCTGATGCAGTCTGGGGTAGCGTTTGGTTTCGATTCTGAACCCCTGATCTTCCGTAAGGTGCCAGTGCAACACGTTCAGCTTGACGGCAGCCATTGCATCGAGGTTGCGTTTGATTACATCCACAGGCTGAAAGTGACGGCCCGCATCTATCATCAGACCGCGCCATTGAAAGCGCGGCTTGTCTTGAATGCTCGCCGCCGGGATGAAGTATCCATCGCGGTCGCCTTCAAGGAGTTGCAAAAAAGTTTCAAGCCCGCGAAGCGCGCCGACCACCGTATGGGCTTTAAGGACAGCCTGCGAGTTCGACACGTCGAGCGAGTAGGATTCGTCTTCATCAACCGCAGGTATGCTCTTGCCTGCCCCATCGCACTTTACGAGAAGCGTGACGGTTTGTGCATCAGTTACCGGAGCGCGCGAGAATTCAAATCCTGTTCGGCCTTCAAGCCTGCGGGCCGCGCGATGAATGGCCGATTCAAGCCTCCCGTCCGTGTGACCATCTGTCGTCACACGGAAAGAAGCGTCGATCTTCAGCCGACCCGTCTGGAACTGAACGGTTGCAGGCACAGGCATCAGATGATGCTGCCGTGATATGAGTTGAGCCGCCTCGAACTGCTGCGCCGAGCCGTGGAGCCCGCCGAGCAGGAGCAAAGTAATGACACACCATGTTTTTCTCATTCGGTCCTCGATTGTTTTAATCTATTAATGATCGTTCTACAAATCCAGCCTTACCCTTATTTCGCTGACGGGCGATTGAACTCTTTCTGTTCAACGATGCCTTTGCCTTCTTTGACGATCAGCAGTCTGTTCACGCCAACGCCTTCGAGCTTATCGACCGCGCCGCTCGGCCATCGGATTTCGATGAGGTCTATTTTGGTTCGTTTCTCAATCCCGAAGTGCAGTCTGAGGTCATTGTTCGAGATATAGCTTGCCCCGCTGCGCACCTCATCAATTTGCGTCAGGTCTCCGCTCACTACCTTAACGCGCGCTCCTATGCCGTCGCGATTGCTCTTGTCGCCGATGGTTTTGATCAGCACTGAATTGTTGGCATTCCCGCCGTCGTTGCGCAGAACAGAAGGCGCTCCATCAAGGTCGTTGATAATCAGATCAACATCGCCGTCGTTATCAATATCTCCGAATGCCACTCCGCGACTCACACGTTTTTCCATGAGCGTATCGCCCGATTGAGCGGCTACTTCTGTAAATGTTCCGTTGCGGTTGTTTCTGTGAAGCGACTTGCGCTGGCGATAGCCCGCGTCCAGATTGGCTTTGTCAACCTGCGGATAGACGTGACCATTCGCCACAAACAGGTCGAGCCATCCGTCGTTGTCGTAATCGAAAAATTTCGTCCCCCAACTGACATAAGGCTGATTCACAAAACCTGCCGCGTGCGATACATCCGTAAACATATTCGTCCCTGTGCTACGGTACAGGACGTTATATTCCTGAGAAAAATTCGTAGCAAAGATATCGAACTTTCCATCGTGATCGTAATCACCAACGGTTACCCCCATGCATGCCTGCTCGCTGCCGTTTTCATTGACTGCCGTGCCTGAAACGAACCCGATGTCTTTGAATGTTCCATTACCGTTATTGTGATAAAGGAAGTTCGGCGTCGCGTCATTGGCGACGAATATGTCCATCCATCCGTCGCCGTCGAAATCACTGCACACGACTCCAAGCCCGTAATATCCATTTGGGTCAGAGACGCCCGCCTTGATCGAAACGTCGCTGAAAGTTCCGTTGCCGTTATTGTGATAGAGCGTGTCGCCTGCTCCGCGCAGCCCTCTTGGGCCACACTGCACCTCTATTCCTCTATAAAGGCATGGCCTCTCGTTTGAAGGCAGATTGTTGACATCGAAGTCCACGTAGTTGGATACGAAAAGATCAAGGAAGCCATCATTATCATAATCGACAAACGCAGAACCCGTAGACCATCTGGGGTCGCTTACGCCCGCCGTCTTTGTAACGTCGGTAAAAGTGCCGTTGCCGTTGTTCTTAAAAAGATGATCCGGCCCAAGAGCTGTGACGTACAGGTCATCGAACCCGTCATTGTTGTAATCTCCTGCACACACGCCCATCCCCCAACCCACATCGCCCAGACCGGATTTTGCCGAAACGTTCGTAAACGATCCGTTACCGTTGTTGTGATACAGCTCACTTTGCGGTTTCGTCGGAGACTTCAACAAATCCATCGTAAGCGAGTTTACGAAGTAGATGTCCGTGTACCCGTCATTGTCGTAATCAAACAGCGCCACGCCGCCGCTCATTGATTCGACGATGTACTTCTTTTCCGGCGATGAGATGTGCTTGAACGTTATGCCCGATTGACCTGCAATGTCTACAAAACGGACTGCGCCGTTAAAGGCATTAGCCTTCGGCAATACCATTAACGATAAAAGTATGATTAATGATTTCTGCTTTGAATTCAAAACTCCCCGCCTTGCCTCGCTCGTCATGGATTTGTCCGGTTACGCTCTTTGTCTTTCAGTTGTCTGTATATCTCAAGCGATTTCTGCGCATCCTGATCGCGCCCCGCTGTCGCATAAGCGCGGCCAAGCTGATAATGAATATGTGGTTTGTCAGGCCCCAGTTTCACAGCCGCTTCAAGATTTCTGATGGCCTCATCTACATCGCCCCGCCCCAGCAACGCTTTTCCCAGCTCGAACCTTGCGTCTGCAAAATCGGGCTTCAGCTCGATCACCTCTCTCATAAGCCTGATGCCACGGTCGGTCTGCTGATTCGACAGAAGCACAAACGCTAGATGATACTTTGCCTGATTGTCTTTCGGGTTTATGGCAAGTTCGGCTTCAAGCTCGCGCGCGGCTTCATCGAGCTTTCCCATCTTTGTATAGATCAATCCCGAATAGTAATGCGCGAGCGGCGCGCGGCTATCCATAGCCACGGCTTTTTTCAGTTCGTCGAGAGCTTTCACGTCATCATTCTGCGTGTAATGCGCCTGACCGAGCAGAATATGGATCTGCGGGCTGTCGCCGCCCATCACGAACATTTTTTGAATAATGTCATTTGCCTCTTTCACCCTGCCCTGTTTGATCAGCGATATACTGAGCGTATAGTACAGGCTGACATTACCGGGTTTTTCCGGAATCACTTCGCTCAAAAGTTCTGAGGCTTTCGCGTAATCATCCGCCATGAAATAACACATCCCTAAAAGATGCCGGGCCGTGGTGTTTGAAGAATTTGTTTTGAGTTCCAACTCAAGCGGAGCGATGGCTTCTTTGTATAATTCAGCCTTGTAGCAGGCAAGGCCAGTGTTGTAATTAACATCTCGCAGAGTTGAATCCCATTCGGCGGCAAGGCGAAACTGCCCGGCTGCCGCCGGAAAGTCCTGACGCTCTGCTTCAATCAATCCCATCTGGTTGTGAATCCCGGCGACGAGACCTGTATAAAAAGCTTCGGGCTGTCTGAGCTTTTCCTTGATCCGAGGGTCGGGCGCATTCAGCCCGGCGGCGACAAGCTCTTTATCTCCATGCCTCGATTGCGGGCTTTTATACTCTTCGGCTTTCATATAAGCGTCGAGCTTGTCGCGGTCTGTCGTCAGAGCTTTGGCCTTCAGCTCTCTGGCAGCCAGCAGATGTTTTTCTCCCTCTTCGGGGCGACCTGTCTGAACCAGCGATCTGCCCAGGAGGAAATGGACTTCAGCCGCAAATATGCTGGTCTTATCCAAATCGGGATCGAGCGATATGCATTTATTGAAAGCCTCTACGGCTTTATCGAACTGGCCGAGCCCGTGATACGCATTGCCGAGGAATAGATACACATCCGAGTTTTGCGGCCTGAGCCGCGCGGCCTTCTCTAAAAACGTGACCGCTTCTTCATATTTCCTTTCGACCACGCAGGCCAGCCCAAGATTATAAACGGCGAGAAACTCTTCCGGGTACAGCGCGACTTCGGCTCTGAACTCGACGGCAGCCTCTTTGAGTTTGAGCGTGCCGTCTTTCAGCAGATAAGACATGCCAAGGCAGTAATGCGCGCCGGGATGTTTTGGATTGAGCGCGATAGTTTTTTTGAACTCTTCGATTGCTTCATCCAGATAACCCGTCTCTCTGTAAGCCCGCCCGATAAGGATATGAACTTCGGGTTTATCGCCCAGAGTGCGAACCATATTTGTGAAGACCTGTCGCGCCGTCTGAAGCTGTTTCTGTTTGAGACAGGCAAGGGCAAACGTATAGCCGATATCAAAATCTGCGGGCGCAAATTTCAGAGCAATACTGAGATGGCTTGCCGCCTTATCAAACTGGCCGAGCATGAAATGAACCTTGCCAAGCATATGATGCGCCGCCGCGCTTCGAGGATTTTTAGCGAGGGCTTTATCGAGCGGGTCAATCGCCTTCTCGTACTGTTGAATGTAGAAACAGGCGGTTGCCAGATCTATCAGAGTCGCTTCCGTAACACTGCCGCCCGCGACCGCCCGGTCGAGCGCCTTGACGGCTTTTTGATACTCCCCTTCTGCCAGAAGAACTTTGCCCAGCCCGCCATAGCTTTCGCCGAGAGCGATTCTGTATTCGGCTATGGCCTGATCGGGCTTGCCGGAGCTATAGAAATCCTGCGCCGCCTTGTAATGCCTCTGAATTGAATCACCCGTAGCCTGAAAGGCTACCGTCAGAAACAGCAGCGGCAATAGAAAAAAGTGAGAATACATTTACTACCCTTCCTGATTAATTCAACCTTGTTCGTCAGATCGCATTCGATGTCTAATAACGCACGCCCTGTCGATTATCTGGGCGACTTGTTCAGCCGTTCAGCGCTTCTTTTTATATTGCCGCTGAGTTCTATGATTAGCAGAAGGTCGCCTCCCGCTCTGGTCGATTGCTCGACATCGACCGTGCCGGGAGATTTGAGAACGGGGTTCTCAATAAAGCTGGCGATTCGATTACAGAGTTGCACAAGCGCGCCTTTCATTTCGTCGCCTGTGTACTCGACATGATCTTTCGGATCCTTTTCTTTCACCTCGGCATCAGGCGGCATCAGAAATGTCTTCAGCCGGTCAGCGCGTTTGTTTATCTCTGCGGTCTCGTCCGAGATAAGCTTATAGTCGAGCGGCTTGCTGGCTAAAAGGTTATGCACCATCTCGTTACGAACGATCTGGATCTGCTTGAAATCTTCCTTCACCTGTTTGATTGCAGCATCAATGCGTTGCTGATCTCTGTGCTCCAAAGCCTCCCGCATATCAAGACTTCGGAGCGTTTTTTCACGCAGTTCCCTTTGACGATCTTCGCGCTTTGCGTTTCTATCACCGGGCGGCTGCGGAGTCTGCATGGCCACAACCGAGTTTGCCGCAACTATCAGTATGGAAACCGTCGCAGCCACAAAGCATGCAGTCCGCTGAGATCGCCGCTTACTCATAACCTTGGTCTACGTTTCCGCCGCTCCTTTCTACAGCCTGAATCGGGTTCCGGTTAAATAGCATATTCACTTTGCCGTTGTCGTTCCACCCTCAGCAGTAAAAGTTCATTCTACGATAACGAATGATGCCTGCTGCGTCACAAGCTTGCGCGCAACCATATCTTTGACTTCGATCACGGCAGTATATTTGCCTGTCGCAAGTCCGGTCAGCTTCAGATATTTTGCAAACGTCTGGTGTAACACCGGCTCGGCAACCGTATCTGTCAGCACATAATCTATCGGCTTTGTCGCCGCCTTATTATCTTTTACGAGCGTCACTGTAACTCTCACCAGCGGCTTGCTCGTCTCCGGGCTTGTTGCTGCATTATATAATTCAAAGAAGATTATCAAGTTATCCGTAACGCGAAACTCTCGACCGGGCGAAGGTCGAATCTGCACTCCTCCATGACTGAACACATCGCTCGACTGAGCCGTTTTACCGACAGGCGTTGCCTGACGGCTCAAGGTCACGGCGGTCGTCGAAAATTCCGCATCTGCGACGGGCAGAACCAGCTTTACTCTTTTCGCCGCCATCTTTCCCGACAGCTTGTCTCTTACAATCAGATCAACGTCGTAGGTGCCGGGGGCCAGTTCCATATCCTGCCTGTAAAAGATGTTGTTGTTGACAATTGACTGGTACTGCTCGGCGCTCAGTCCCACATTGAAACTTCCGCCAAGCCGGGAAAGTATATGATCCTGTGATTCCCGAATCACGCCGACAACATCGAGATGCATCTCTTGCCTGTCGCCTTTCCGATCAAACTTCACTGCGCTGGGCGGCATTTCGATTGACATTGGAACCACGTAGCGACCTGCCTGCGCCCTGAATGGAACCAGTTCCATAAACAATGGCAGCGCCGGATTAGACGCAGCCTCGGCAACGTTCGCCAGTAATTTCCGGTCCTCCGGCGACAGAGGCACTATCTCTTCGTTTCCGATAGCATAGTAGCCTGAACGCGACAGGACGTGAACATCCGGCCTGCGGACATCGATCTTTAATTTGCGAAAGCTGCCGTCAAAATTCGGGTCGGTGCTGTAATAAGCCAGCGTATACCGGGAGCGGATTTCCTGATCTATCCGCTCAAGCCCTTTTCCAATATCGTTGTTGCCTTTGAAGAACTCTCCGCCCGTATCGCCTGAAATTCTGTACAGTATATCCTGTTCGCGGTTCAACCCTTCGTACCGCACATTGTCGAAGACGCTCTCTCCGCCGACCGCGAGGCTCCGGCTTGCAGGGCTGCCCGTTGCGGCAACGCCTCCCAGCGGCCCTGACGGCACCAGCGCCCCGGACTGAGGGCCGCCTGCCGTCAGCCCTGCCGAATCTATTATATAGACTGCGACATTCGCACGATTGGCCATGTCTATTGTGCCCTGCACCTGCCAATCGAGAACCGAAGACGCAACAAACCCCTGCGAAAACAGCACCAGCGTCTTTTTACCCGGTATCGCGCGTTGAGCTTCACAGATGGCTGCAATCGCAGCAAGTATGGGGCGCGCCTGTTGAAGGCTCAGTTGCGCTCGAAGCTTTACAAACTGCTCAAGCGCCCGCGAAGCAATCATGGCTCGCGCTGCCGCAGAACCCTGAGCCGCCGATTGAGGCTGACTCAGATCGCCCGCGCCTTTTAACTCTTCTCGCAATCGCTCAATGTCCTGCGAAACCTGATTGCGTTCCAGGTTTCTATTCGAGGCCGTTAAAGTATAAGTGCTCTCTATCGCCTGTATGAGCTTCGCCTTGTCCTGCGTAAATGTCTGTATCAACTGCAAACCATTTGACACGCCGAATACAGCGACCGTATCGGTATCGGTAATGCGCTCGCGGACGTATTTTAATGTTCCCTCGCGCACTTGTTTAAGATTTGTCAGTTCCGTCGTTTGCCCGTCCAGCACAAGCGATATGATGTTGCGCAGTCCGCCGCTTGTTGAAAGCGAACTTGAATTCGTCTTGCCTGATTCGCTGCCGTTGCCTGCAAGGGGAGAAGCGGCAAGAGGCGAGGCTGCAAGAGGCGGGTCGAAAAACTCTATCTTTTGCTGCGCCCCGTTTTCAACTACGGTGAAATCTTCCGCTTTGAGGTCTGTGATGTACTTGCCTTTCTTGTCCTTGACCATCACGTCTATGTTGACCAGATGCGCTTTCAGCGATATAACATCATCCTGATTTTTCTGCCTGCTGTCTTGTGATTGGGCGCGGGGCGCATAGAAGCAAAAGGCAACGGCTGCAAGCAGACTGACCATCAGGCTCACCGCTCGCGCATTAAAAAAGGGTACGGGGCCAGACACTCTCCACCTCCTTTTCGTTCTTCTCCCGTGGGTAATAAAAAGGTTCAGGATTGCCTGCTAAAACATTCAGTGGGTCGAGTAGAAACAGGAGATGCTCGCCTTAAAAAAACAAGGAAGAATGGTCGAACCTGATTGCATTGCTCAAACTTCTTTGCGAGCTTCACAAAATTTAAACGGAGAGCTGACTATGGATCGTTCAGCTCTCCGTTTTTCTATTCATCCAAACTGCCCTGTCTCAGAAAGTGAACTTCAGTCCGAACTGAATTACGCGCGGCCCCAGGTCATTACCAAGACGGCCAAAATTCGAGTTCAGCGATCTGCCGAAGTTCGCGTCATTGCGGTTGTTCTGGAAGGCCAGACCATTATCAATTCCGATGAAATTCGGATGGTTGAAGGCATTGAACATCTCGGACCGGAACTGAATGCCGTACCGCTCACGCACCTTCCAGTTCTTTGATAATGAGAAGTCAATGTTCTTGATACCCGGCATCCTGATGACTCCGCGACCGAGATTGCCGAATTTGCCAGCAGCAGGCAATGCAAATGCCGCCGGGTTCAGTCGTTGAGTCGGGTCACCGTTATCGAGATAAATCGGCACTCCCGGAACCAGATCCGGACGGAAGCCTCCATTTGCAGGAGCCGATGCCAGACCCGGAGTATTTGCCCCGGAGAACACGTCAAACGGAACGCCGCCAAGCAGCGTGACTATCGTATTAAACTGCCAGTCTCCCAGAACGCCGCTCGCCACACTGCCCCAGTTCTTGAGCGTGGGCAAAACATAGACTGCGTTTGCGACAAACATCTGCCTGCGATCAAGGTCCGAATTCCCCCGGTCGAGATCGTAGTTGAACGGGTCCGTCGCCGCGCTGGTGAAGGAAGCGAGCGGAACGTTTGAAATGTTATGCGCCCAGGTGTAGGAAGCCTGGAAAGTCAACCTGTCTGTGAAGCGGCGATTTAACCAGACCTGTAACCCGTGATAGGAGGCGTCTCCCGTCGATTCGCTCATCAGAACCGGGCCAAGCCCCAGGAACCTGCGATTCGCATTGATTATGGGAGTTGTATCCTGATTGTTGCGAATGGCTTGAGCAACAGCCTGTCGCGCGCTCGGAACAACATCATTAAAATTCACGCCGCGTCGCCAGATATGCAGACCGTGGTTGCCGATGTAAGAGGCTTCCACAATCGTGTTCTTCATGATTTCGCGAGAGATGGTCAGATTCCATTGCCAGCTCTCAGGCGGACGGAAGTCTTCACTGACGGCGTTGAAAGCCGTGTTAGACCCTACGCCTGCGACCGCATTCTTCAGACCCGGATTGATCGTGTCCAGACTGCGATACGTAGGATCATCAGACAGCTTTGTAGTCTCTCCAACTCCTCCGTTGGAATTGACTGTCGTGGTGAAGGGCGGGTTGCTGCCCATGCGCAGAACGTCTTCGATAACATTCGAGCGGCTCATAAAGCGCCCGAAGCCGAGGCGAAGCGAGGTCTTGCCGTCGCCAAAGATGTCCCATGCCAGACCTATGCGAGGCTGGAAGCCCTTGTTGTAAGGGTTCACCAGTGAGCGCCCCAAACCGGCGCTGTCAGAATTCTCAGCTGTGACCAGCCCGCTCAGAGGATTCGTGCCATCAAACAATCTGGGAATGTAGTTGCTGATTCGATCATTGTCCGAGTAGGCCGGGGTGTATCGCGACCATCTCATCCCAAGATTGAGCGTGACGGTCGGGCGAATCTTCCACGTGTCATTTCCATAAACCTCGAAGTCGTGCCAGCGGCCCTGTTCCTGTCCAAGATTGTCGATCTCTGTGTAGCAGCTGAGCGGCAAATCTCTGACCAGAAGGTCGGCAATCGCATTGCCTGTGCGGTTGTTACTGCCGCAAAACTGAGCGAATCCATTAGCACCGTTAATCAACTCATCTTTGATATTGTGGCTTACGAGCGCGCCTACCTTGAAGCTATGGCTGCCTTTCACTTTCGAGAAATCATCTTTCCAGATGAACAGGTCTTCGTGATTTTGCCACGGTGCCTGATGCCAGAGAGCCGGATACCCATCCGCGCCCCAGAAGGTCGGCAGTCCCACGCCTTCAGGCTTCGGGAAAACGGTTGGGAACTTGGCGGCGATTTCTTCATTGAGCGCCTGAGTCGCGGGGGTCGTCGCAATCTTGATGTCATTGCCCGCTCGCGAGAACTGGAACTCGTTGACAGCAGTCGAGGATAAAGTGTTCGTCAGTTTGACCGCAAAGCTCTTGCTGGGCTGATCCCAATCCGAACTCAGAGTTGGAAAGGGACTGTCGCCCCAGAAATTGCCTGATGCCTGCCCGTGAGTCCAATACTCATTGATGTAACGGACCATCAGATTCATTTTGCTTGTTATAGTCACATCGCCGCGAAACAGATCCTGGCGGGTGTTGATCGGTTGTAAGGGTGCCGCGACCCAGTTATTGCCTGCGGCGGTTGTGTTGGGGTCCGGATAGACCTGCAAGATAGCAAGGGCTGCCGGGCTGAGCCGGTTTGCCGGAATCTTGTTTCCGGGGAACGGAAGCCCCGTAAGCGGGTCATGCGGCAAGGCAGCCGTCAGGTTTCCGCTGAAATCTCCGACCTTCTCTGCTGCGGTCGGAACCTTTGCGCCTAGTACCACGCCGCGCCGTTCACGACGCCATTCCTCGCTCCAGAAAAAGAAGATTCTTTCTTTTATTATCGGCCCGCTGAAGTTGCCGCCGAAGTTGTTATAGCGCAGCTTGCTTTTAGGTTGACCGGCTCTGCTGAGAAAGAAATCTTTGGCGTTCAGCGCATCATTGCGCAAAAACTCGAAGAGCGTACCGTGGAACTGATTGCTGCCGCCCTTTGTGATTAAATTGATGACAGCGCCCTGCGCCTGCCCGAACTCTGCGCTGAAGCTGTTGCGCTCAACGCGAAATTCCTGAATAGAGTCTATGGACGGAAAGACCAGCAGCGTTCGGTTTGAGCCGACATCCATATTGTTGACGCCGTCAACTGTCCACATATTTGCGTTCGACTGGTTGCCGTTGACAGACATATCAACGCCAGCATCAAGCCCCGTCCCGCTTGCGGCAAAAGAAGCGCCGCCGACGCCGCCCGTAGCAGGAGAAACGCCCGGCACCATCAATGCCAGCTGCGCGTAGTTGCGTCCGTTCAGCGGTAACTCAGTTACCTGCTTTTCCGCAATAAGACTGCTGACCTCTCCGCTGCGTGTTTCGACTTGCAGGGCGTCAGCCGTTACATTGACGGTTTCACTCATCGCCCCTAGTTCAAGGGTTAAATTGACGATCAGATTCTCACTGATATGCAGTTCTATACCACTGCTAATAATCTTTTTGAACCCCTGCGGAGACGCGGTTATTGTATAACGGCCAACGGGCAGGCTCTGAGCCGAATAGAAGCCGTCTTCGCCCGTGTTTACAGTTCGCGTAAACCCTGTGTTGTCTTCCCGTATTACTATATCGGCGTTAGGAACGATAGCGCCGTTCGGGTCTCGCACAGTGCCGCTTATGGTGCCAACCGTCGAAGACTGAGCAAGAGCTTGATTCAGATAGCCCGTGCCCAATAAAAAGAGGATCGCATACAGAACGATTCTTCTTGGAGCGAGCGGATTTCGTTTTCTAATCATAAGGTAAGCCTCATCTTTTCTTGCTGCTTGTTTTTTCTGTAAAGATCTTCAGGGAATTAAATCTCTAACCATTAATTCATTACATGAGGTCAAACAACAGAGCGCCTCCTATACGGAGACTCCGCTATTGTCAACGCCTGCTTCTGGGCGTAGAATATGGCCTTGTCAGCTTTTATGGCATTTGATTAGAATGATAGAACTATTGAGAATAAAAAGTCTTTGCCGACAACAACAATACGCCTTATCTAAAGTAGATCAATAGTTTTACAGTAAATTAACAGGTTAAGTTAACATCTTAACAGCCGGATTTCTGGGATGTGCCTCCGTTGTAACATACTGGTAGGATGATGGTTTTCCATGCACAGGCATGGGTTGATTGGCAGAATCAGTGTCGAAATAAATTTTCGCCTTTTTCAATCTGTCAAAGTCGAATGACAGCCCCTACCGAAGTTAGGACGTCTCAGATGAATACACGCTTGGCACAACAACCGCCGTCAGCTCTTGATCCCGAAGACGTGAATCAGACGCTTGAGAGCATTCTGAGCAGCAAGCATTTCGTCAACGCACATAAGAAGAAGAAGTTTTTACGCCTGATCTGCGACTTCTATATTCAGGGACGCGCGCAGGAGCTAAACGAACATATACTGGGGTACGATGTATTTGGCCGCGACAGCAGCTATAGCCCGTCAGACGATCCGATTGTGCGGGTATTTGCGCACGAGATACGCAAAAAGCTTGAGGCTTATTATGCAAACGAAGGCGCTGGCGATTCAATTAGATTAGAGATTCCTGCGGGCAGTTATCAGCCTGTCTTTACACGGCACCTGCCAGAGCAGACAGTTGAGATTTCCGAAGCTTCTACGCTCGCCCAGCCTGAACCCGAAACTGAGACGCCTCGACTCAGCTTTTCTACTGGAAAAGTGGCGGCAGGCTTGATCGGATTATGTCTTGCGATCACCGTGGTGGCTCTAATGCTGGCGAACCGGCAGCTACAACAGCAGGTTACAGCCACTGAGGCCGCAAAAGACCCGGCTATCTACGGAGCCGTATGGACGCCCTTTCTAACAGACAGTAATCCTCCGCTCGTGATTTTGAGCAACCCGCCGATCTTTCGCTTCACCAATCCAAGCGACCCTGAAGCACTTACAAAAGACTCGATTCCGCTTGCGCCCAAAACTATAGAAGCGTTGAAAGGCAAGTTTGTTACTAACCCTGAAGTCTCAATAAAGGAATCCGGCGGACCGGCTGGCAATGGGGCTCAAGCGCCAGCAGACAAGATTGTAATAGAGCGGAATCAAACTCCAAGTCTTATTCTAAGTACAAACATTTACACAGGCCAGGGCGAGGCTATCGGGCTTCATTACCTGACAGATTTTTTTCGTAAAACCAGCCGAAGCATACAACTAAAACGCAGCCGTACTATGAGCGCCGAAGATCTCAAGAAGCGCAATTTGATTATTCTTGGCGGCGTGTGGGTAAACGAATGGTCAAGCAAACTGACCAGAAATGAAGATTTTGTGTTCACCAGCAAAGCTACAATAGAGAACCGAAATCCCAGGCCCGGCGAAGACCGCGAATACATTCCGCAATTTGACAGGCAGAGCGGGAACCTGATCAGCGATTACGCAATCATAACTGTAAAACCGAATCTCTCGGATGCCAACGAGGTTATGTTGCTGGCCGGTGTCTACAACCAGGGCACCGAAGCCGCAGCCGAATATGTCACGAATAAGAACTATCTGGATCAGCTCAATCAGCGATTGCAGCAATCAGGCGCGCCGCGATACTTTCAAGCTCTGATAAAGGTGGGGGTCGAAGACGGCATCCCGACGACCATTTCAATTCTGGCGTTGCACGAGTTGAATATAACCGACCGTTAAGCTGTAAGCGTGTCTGCTTTGCTCTCGCACAAAGCAGACACGCTGATCGCCATTACGGGTGTTAGCTTTGCAATTGCGCCATCATCGCCGCCGGGTCCCAATAAGCCCACAGCGTTTGAATCTTTCCCTCTTCATTGATCTGAAAAACGTCTATTCCCTCAAAGGTGACTTCGCGTCCATTCTTCCCTACGCCGCGCCCCGTCCACATCACTGCGGCCCCGTTGCCTGATATGAATACTTTATCCTCTGCCAGTCCTACAGTATCGAAAGCTCCGACGATGCCTTGAAAGAACTGGCGCAGGCTGTCGTGCCCTTCAATCGGCGGC
Organism: Blastocatellia bacterium; assembly: GCA_963804815.1. Classification (GTDB taxonomy): domain Bacteria; phylum Acidobacteriota; class Blastocatellia; order UBA7656; family UBA7656; genus DATEKX01. Next base: position 3,901,280 of record CAWDRU010000002.1, read on the forward strand.
CCGCCCACGGGATAATGACTGGTCGCGTTATCAGCAAAAGTAGCTATCCACGCTTCCATATCCATTGCTCGTGTAGCCGCAAAATAATCGCTCACAACTTTTTGTATCGCGTCTGTTGGCACAGCATTTCTCTCCTTTCAAAACAAAAATAAAAAAGGAGGATCAACGGATGATCCTCCTTGAATTGATAAGCCGGGTGAGAGGGTTGACCTCTCACCTTAGCTTAAGATGATTAGTTGGCCGGGCAACTTTCGTTGCAGAAGAACGCGGTCGAAGGTGCCACATTTGTTCCAGGGTTCCTGACAATAATCGGTCCAGGAATGTTCTTGCAGAACTTCTTAACCGTTATTCGGGTAAAGGCTCCGGTATTCGGTGCCGTATCAGGATCTTTGAACTTGGCTTTCTTCGGTGCAACGCCACTGATGGTTATAGTTGCGCCCGTCTTGAGGTTTCTGCCGAGTATGTCCAGAAGGAACGTGCCGCTCGCTTCTCTACGAAGATCGCATCCGTTAACGATCGCCGTTTCCTGCGGATTAGGCGGACAACCCGGAAGGTTCGGATTAGTAGTACAATCCGGTTGTTGCTGTTGGTTGTTGTCGCAGGTGAATGTCACGCGGATACCCTGTTCGTTACCCAGCGGACAATTTGCCGGCGCGCCAACAACCGGTACTGTGATATTACGGCTCGTCCCGTTCGGCCCGCTGACGAAGATCAGGAACGTCTTTCCTGCATTCGCGCTGCCGAAGTTGAAGAACGCATCTATCAGGTTCGCGTCAATAATGAAGAAGGCGGTCGCGTTGATTCTGTTCGGCGTAGGCCCACTTTCAATCGCGAATACCGATGTTACGTTCGGCACCCCGTTGATGATGAAACACGCGCCTGTAATCAACAGATCCTGCGGCACTGCGCAGTTACCGCTTGATAGCGAAGCAGAGATCACTACTGGAGCTCTCGTACCCAACGCTATCGCGCAAGTCACACTTCTTGTGAACGGCCCGAATACGTTGTTGTCTCCGTCTGTGAATGTCGTCGTCACTGTTATAGTTCCGGCTCCGCCACAGCATGCTGACGGGAATCCGGAGGTTGACGTTGTTCCGAACGCCGCCGACACTGGGATTGTCGCTCTCACCAGATTGCAGCTTACTGGTGTCACGTTTACCAATGCCACTACCGACTCTGCTATTCCGTCTCCGTTCGTGTCGCACGCCAGCGTCGCTGCCGTCGTCACTGTCTTTCCGGGTCTCTGGATCGGGATGCCTGTCTCTCCCTGGAAGCCCTGACAGATTGTCGTTACTTCGTTCGGGAAGAATCCGCATCCGACCAGGTTCAACTGTACCGCGCACAACGCGTTGACTAGCCCTGTTGAGCCGGGGGTCGTCGCAAACGTTGCCGGTACTACGACCTGACAGGTTGCGTTGGCCGGTGGCGCACAACCTACGCCTCGGAATCCGACTTTGCCACGATTCGGATCAAGCTGCCTTACAGACTGGCAGAGCGCCGGATCGTTGCCTTCAAATCTCAGATCGAAGTCTGGCGTCGCCAGAGTGACTTCGCCGCCTGCTCCAACATTTGCGCGCAGGCCTTCGTTGAACAATTCAAAGATGGTCGGTTCGGTGCCTTCACCAATCAGACAGTTGCAACCGATGGCAGCGGTCTGATTGCCGTCAAGCACGCCGAAGACAGTTTCGGCATCAAGTGCTGCCTCTGAAAGGTTAGTCTCGCACAATCCCGGAGGATTGAGTGGGTCGAGGCCGCCTATCGAGTAGCCCGAAATCACGGCATGAGTGTCGGTATTAAGGCCCAACAGATCCATGCGAGAGAAGTCGAACAGGAAGATTCCGCTGCCAGACGGACGAGGCGGACACGGAACCAGCAGGTTCGTATTTGGCTCGCGAGTGAATCGAAGGTCGGTCGGACCTTCCTGCAAGTCGAAAGCCGGGTCAACATTGTCGCCGGTCGGGTCAGCAGGATCGAGAGCCTTGCTGGAATTCTCGTCTATGCCCGTGCCGTCGTCATACAATGTCACGGCAAACGTATTGGTGGCTCCAGCAAAATTGCTGACGTTGCCTACGCAATCTTCATTGCTGAATTCAGGTACGTTGATCCAACGAACCTTGAATGCGTTGATATTTGCAAAGCCCAGTGCCTGCACAGGGAAAGTGCAAAGGTTGATGTCTCTGGACGAAGGATTGAGGTCAACCCATGCCGGAGCGATTCTGGGTGGTCCTGTTCGGAAATCAGGTACGTTCGCGTTGTTGCTGGTGTCTCCCTCTCCGAACGTGATGTTACCGTTGGAGTTCAGGAAGAACGCATTCCACACGCAGCCTGCCGTGCCCACAGGGCCTCCGAATACGAATTCGAAGCCGCCTGACAGCGGGCCGACCAGCGTGGGGCTGCCCAATCCATTATCATCATCACCGCGGAACGGCGTGTTCTGATCGTCGCCGCCTGCTACCTGATGACCAGGATCGAGGTTCTCGAAGATGATCGGTCCAGAGGTATCATCATCGCCTTGAACAGGATCAGTAAAGCCAAGCGCCACTCCCGGACTGATCGCATTGGGCGCTAGACGGTTGGTGTAACGCAGGAAGCCTCTCGCCAAACCGGCCAAACCGGAGGGCGTGATATGCACCGTATCAATCGGCGCTACAAAGAAGATGTGATCGAACCGATCGGAGTCACCATCTCCAACATTTCCGCCTGATGCTGGCGGGTTGGGCAGTAAATCGCCTCGCAGGTCTACGGGATCTGCTCGACGATCCATCGGGCACATATCTTCAAAGCACAGTATTTCGCCGATAAGATTCGAGGGGCTTGTACCGATGCCTGCCGGGGTGCCGCCGGATATGACAAACACCGTTCCCTCTTCGCTCACAGCGATACCAGAGTGGATGGTGTAGTCAATGAGCATATTAAGCTTGAGCAGGCCAGCAGGTGTGCCGGGAACGATTGCCGTTCCGCCTACTGCCGGAGCGATGTCAGGACCGTCGCCCTGTACAAATACTCGGAAGTTGTTGACTCCGGGCGATAGCGTCGTCGTTGCTGCCGTCGCTACGTCAGCTATGCCATTGGCAACAGGAAGCGTGCCGCCGACATTGGTCTGGACAGCGCCATCCGTTTCGCCGGAGCAAACGTCAAATGCGCCTGAACAATCGGCAAAGCTGATGATCATCGAAGGCGTGCCGAGCGTGAATGCGGCTGGCGCAGGGAATCGGCCTTCGGTGTTGCGCGTGAATTCGTCATCAGCCGCTCTGAGCGAGCGGGAGACGGCTGCGTACAACACATTGGAAGATCCGGTTGTGATGCTGGCTATGTTGCCAAACGTCCCGGAAATGCCGCCGCCGTAATTCGTGTTGCGCACGCCGTTTGCGGTAACAATCGGATTTGCTGCTGATCCAACCCAGCTATTCAGAGATGGCGGGTCGGGAATCAAATTGATCACGCGGTTGATGCGCGGATTGGCAGCGCCGCAAGCTGTAACCGTGCGGCAAATCTCAGTCGCTTTGAAAAGCGCGCCGCCCGTGAATTGAATCAGGTCCAGAAGCTGATAGTAAAGGCTGCCATCGTCATCGACTGCAAGACCTGCGATATTGGTGAATCGGCTGCGAAGAATCTGTCGCACGCCGGGAACGACGAACTCGGTTCCACCGATCTCGAATACGGCAAACTCGAATATTCGAGTGCGAATCGGCTGATTGGCTGCATTCGAAGCGCAGCCTTCCGTGTCAACCGTCATTACATAAATAACTTCACCCGTAACGCCGCAAAGCGAGCCGTCAGCGGCGAAATCGCCGAGATCGGCTACAGGGTTTACGGCCAGACCGGTAATCGTCGTCTGATCGTCCATGCAATCGCCAGCCGTCGGGTTCAAAATGGTGAAGCCGTTGCTGGTTCCCGTGTTGATCAGTTCCGGAATGTTGCATTGAAAAACCGTATCTACCAGCGGGCTTCCCACTAAATCGAATCCGAAATAGAGAAAGCCTAACGAATCGCCGTAGTAGTAGGAATTAAAGTTGTGTCCATTAGCGAAGGTGTGCTCGGAAATAGCTGCTCTTGTCAAAGTGAAATCTATATCCGGCTCGACTGTCGAAAAATCGTCAATCTTCGCTCCGCGATCAGCCGTGCAATCTTCACGGCCATCCCAGTCTGCGATCAGAGCAACTTCTGAAAGCTGGTTGTCGCGACCGCCAACGTTCGTGATAAGCGCTGCCGACAGCGCGCTGGTTTCATCAAGCACTAAAGGCTGTCCGACCTGCGGAGAGCCGCCTGATCCACCGTCAACCTTCTTTCCCGGAGGAGCGGGAACCGCAGAGGAGTTGCCCGGTCCCGATGCGGGAGGCAAGCTGCCTAAGACCTGCGCGCTGGAATTGCCTTTCATTATCTGTCGAGACAATTTCCCAGCGATATCCTTGGCACTCATCCCCTTAGGCAAGGGCTTGTGATTGAGGCCGAGCGCCTTTGCGACTTCTGGCGATATCTTGCCATTTTGAGATGTGTCCACTTGAGTATTGCTCCCAGCAGAATTTGCTGGGACAACAGTATTGCGCGAAGCAGCCGCCGCAGCGGACGAGCTGACGACGCTGCTTGCATTCGGTTTTGCAGAGGCGGATGAAATCGCTTTGCTGCCTGATGCACTAACCCTTATGCCTACGAGAGGCAAGGTTAGTGCGGCTACAGCTACGATCAGCATCGCCACATATACTGCCTTCTTTGTTCTAATCATCTATCCCTCTCCAAAGTTATTCTTGAGAACTGTGATTCCAACATGCCTCGGCTCGGTTATCTACCCGGCCTTAACTAAAACTGCTATTACCATTTCTTGAGCAAGACAACCGCTCAACCTGAAATTCAATGACGCCCAACGGTTCAAAATTACTGATACAGACGACCAGTTGCCCGAGTAGAGGAGGCTAGGGAAAACTTAGCAAATAATATGCCCTGAACTGATTATATCAATACGCTTACTTCTTCTAATTAATATCGCTCTATTCTATGCGGAAAATGCTGATTGTCAAGAACATAGTTCTGAAAAATCGAACCGCTAAAAGGATTTGTATGTATACTAAGTTTTCGAGTCATTGTCAATTAAGTATCCAGCCGGTACTCAATATACAGCTTAAAGGGCAACTAAATATTTTTTATTCAACCGTATTATGAAGAGTAGATAAGTGAAATGTCGTGTTGAGCGTCCGAAATTCTTCCAACAACGCAGTTTTCGGATCTATCGACAGCCGAACGCCTGCGAAATCAAAGAGGCCATTCTCTGTCTATGAATTGCAGGCATAGCCGTTCCCTTCCATCTTTCCCAAGAAAACGATTGCGTAATGTCGCAAGGCATTCAAACCCGCGACCGGGACAGCTCACCCTCACAAGGTCAAATTCGATCGGAGCAGACTTTACCCATACGCGAAAGCCACTGAGGCTGATATTTTCCGTCCTTACCTCTTCGCGCGCGAGCGAATCCAGATTTTCATTGAAATACTCTAATTTCACCACTTCCGCGCGCGTGATGCGGGACGCACGCCTTCGCTCCGTGCCAACCCACTTCTTTGTTCGGAACACCGCCCAGGGTCTTTCGAGATAACCGGCGGGCGGATGCTCGCCAAGAAATTCGAGGCCGATGACGCGCACACCTTTCTTCGGCGGCTCGACTCTGCGCACCAGCACATAAACATTGTAGCCCGAATCCGTAAAGCCGTGACTTCTCAGCTTTGTCGGTAGCGGCAAAGTCACGAAGAGCACCATGCCGTGTCGCACACGCCCGCGCAAACGAAGAGTGACGCCCGTGCGGCTCACGTCAATCGTCTCGGTCATCTCGTTCCACTTGCCGCTCCTGCGGTCGTATCCCATAACGCGCGCGGGTATCGAGATTTTGAATCGCTCGCAGCGGCGACGATTGGCATCCGTAGCTTTTGTATAGACTTTCCGTTGTGGTTCCTGACGATTGACAGGTATTTCCTGATCGGGCTGAGCAGGCGGCGGCAGGGCAGGCTTTGCAGCGGGTGGCGCTGGAATCACAAGATCGGTTCTGCTCGTTATCGAAAGCAGCGCGGCATCATACTCTTTTCTGCGGTTTAAGCATGCAAGTACAGCGAATGCCTGCGATGTTTTGTTAAATGCGCGCTCGACCCGCGAAGCCATCCCGGCAGGCATGGATGCGCCAATGGCGTAAGAAGGATAAAACAAGGCGACGATTTCGAGGTAAGCGCGAGTGACCTGCTCGTAGCTAACCGCCCGATCAAGTCCGAGAATCTGGTAATGCGTCGTCGAGTGTTCGACTCTGGAGAGCATATGTTCAAGTTCCAGAAAGTATGAGCTTATGTGTCCTCCGGTAAATTCCTTCTCCGAAATCATGGCTGATGTCGAATTGCCTGTATGTAAGTCCCCGCTCAAAAGAGTACCTCCGATGGATAAAAATCTGTTTCAGTTAAGTTTATTCCAGGAGGGCATCAAATCTTGAGTGCATTATGGACTGAATATGACATTTGTCAACCGTGTTGTTTTACGAGGCCAGGGGTAAAGATTCAATAACATTGATTGCGCGCGCGATTCGACACGGTGTAGAATCGGCAACCATAGAGTCCAGATCAAATTGAAATTGTGAACGAGCATCAGCTATTGAGCGTTTGTTTAGCCGTAAGGCACAGGCCCGCTCCCGATTTTTTTCAAGGAGAGTATAAATGCACGCTCTCACTCGCACAGCGATTTTCATTACTGTTTGGATGGTAAACCGGTTATAGATCGCGCGGCGCTTCGTCATGCGGCCCGGACCGCAAACGTCGTTCTTGATCTGCAAACGCGCCAGCGCGTCGTTGATTATCAGTCAAGTACACGCCGAGCGCGCCTGCACCGAAATGATGTAGCGAAAAACGACCCTTTTGCGATACATCATTACATGCGCAACTGGGATTTGATCTAACCGATTGTTCAGGAGAAGATGATATGCAACTCTTCATACGTTCGACGCTCTGTGCGCTCGTCCTGCTCATTGCGGCGACAGGCGCAGGCGCGCAGCAGGAGACGAAAGAGCCTACGGCCTCGATCACTGGCCGCGTCACGGTAGGCGGCAAAGCAGCGCAGGGCGTGATTGTCCTGCTCACGCGGGTTGACGCAGATGCTATGGGAACGATAGCCGCAATACTTGGGCATAAGTCATCGGCTAAAACCACGACCGATGAAGAAGGCGGCTACCGATTCGCAAATCTCGCAGCGGGCCGTTACCTGCTCAACCCGTTCGGGCCCGCGCTCGTCATTCCAAGCGAAAGCTGGCCGCCCGGCAAAACCATCAACATAGGCAACGGCGAAACGGTTGAGAAAGTTGACTTTGCACTGACACGCGGAGGAGTCATCACAGGCCGAATACTGGATGCGCGGGGCCGCCCTGTCGTCGGCCAGATTGTTACGCTCACACCTGTCGAAGAAGGCGACAGGAAACCCCAGCAGTTTGACCCGCTCGCCGCTTCACCTTTCGGAAAGTCTATGTATATGACCGATGATCGAGGCATCTACCGCCTGTACGGTCTGAATGCGGGCCGTTATCTGGTCAGCCTCGGCGTTGCAAATATCGGTATCAATCTCAACCCGAAGCGCAGCTATCAGGCGCAAACGTTTCACCCCGGCGTCACGGATAAGTCGAAAGCTGCGATTGTCGAAATCAAAGAAGGCAGCGAAGCAACCGGCATAGACATCAGGCTGGGACTGCCTTCTAAAACTTACAACGTGAGCGGGCGCATTATTGACGGGGATACAGGAAAACCTCTTTCCGCGATAGTCGCCAACTATGGCACGGTTTCAGGCGAGGCGAAGATGGTTATGCCTGGCGGACTGGGCGCGATTGCAAATTCAAAAGGCGAGTTTCGGCTCGATTCAATCGTGCCGGGCCGATATCACGCGTTCGCGTCATTTGATCAGGACAGCGAATCCTATAGCGACTCGACGCCGTTCGAGATAACGAACGGAGACGTAACGGGGCTTGTAGTCAAAGTGCATCGCGGGTTGAGCATCAGCGGCATCGTCTCAATCGAAGGCACGGACGATCCGGCCATGCTTGCAAGCCTCACACAGATACAACTCAACGCTTATGTGCTCGCAGCCGAAGCGACTGCGCCGAGAGAGTTCACAGCCAAAATAGCTCCCGACGGCACATTTCGCATGACGGGGCTGCAACCCGGCACGATAAATTTCTATGTCAATCGCTTTTTCGTTCCCACAAAGCTCACGGTCCTGCGCATAGAGCGCGCAGGCGTCGCGCAGCAGACCGGGCTACGGATCAATCCGGGCGAGAGTCTCACAGACGTTCGCGTCGTCCTTGCGAAAGCAACCGGCGAATTGCGCGGCCAGATCAAACTTAGTGGCAATGTTTCGCTTGAAGATGTGAATCTTGCAGTCTCGGTGCGCCGCGCAGGCCAGGACGGGGCCAGAGCTTATCAGACAACCGAAGTCGATGCGAACGGGCGATTCACTTTTGAGCAATTGCTTGCAGGCGAATACGAAATATCGGTTAAAGCGACGAATCTCAATGATAAAAAATCTGTGACCGCCACACAGAATGTTTCAGTGTCGGGCGAAGCGGAAGCGACAGTGACGCTGACCATAGATTTAAGCAAAAAGAACGACGAAGACAAATGACAACTTGAGCGCAGGCTCGACTGACAGGATATTACGTATGAAAAGAGTTTTCATTATCGCCCTGATCTTCGCCCTTGCTCTGGCAATCGGCGCAAACGCGCAGGAGTCCGGCCCTGCTCCGAAAGAGAAACCTGTGCCTCCACAAAGCGGGACCACGCAAAGCGCGACTCCACAAAGCGCGACTCCAAAAGCGCGAACTTCGTCAAGGTCGCGATCAATCACAGGCCGCGTTATTGACGAGAGCAATTCGCCGCTCGAAGACGCCACCATTGTTTCAATTCCCGCCGGTCTGTCGAGTTCTTCTCAAAGCGTTGCGACGGCGGCAAAGATCCGCCCGACCGGCACGGACGAGCAGGGCAAATTCGCTCTTGAAAACTTAACGCCGGGCGCTTACATAGTCTTTGCCGATGTGCCGGGCTACGTAATCGCGCCTGATATTGACGACAACACCCGCGAGCAGAAATATTATCGCCCCGGCGATTCGCTGACTATCAGGATGATAAAGGGCGGCGTAATCACAGGAACTGTGACTACGTCTGCGGGCGAGCCTGTCGTGGGCGTGCGGGTGAATCCTATTCGCCTGCGCGATTTGAAAGGCCGCTCGGCTCGCCAGAACGTTTTCGATCTACAGCGCGAATGGAAGACGGATGATCGCGGCCTCTATCGCATCTACGGACTTGAACCGGGCGTGTACCTGCTCGCTACCGGAGGCAAAGGTTTGATTCAGCTGATGACCGAAGGCTACGACCAGGATGCGCCGACCTATTACCCATCGGCCACACGCGACAATGCAGCGGAGGTGACTGTGCACAGCGGTGATGAGGTGATGGGCATTGACATACGCTATCGCGACAGCAAAGGCCATGCGATAAGCGGCTCTATCAGCGGCGCAACCGCTATGTCGCCTATGGTTCTCATTACAGTCATTCTAAGCGACGCTGTCACCGAAGCGTTCGCAGGCATGTCGATGGCTCCTATGGCTCCCGGCACGCATGCTTTCGCTTTCGACGGAGTGCCTGATGGCGAATATGTCGTAGCCGCAGTGGCAAGCGACTACACGTCAGGCTCGCCGCCGCGCAAGGTAACTATAAAAGGCGCGGACGTGACGGGCCTTGAGCTTGCCATCACTCCGTACGGTTCGATAGAAGGGCGCATCGCCCTGGAACAGGCTCCGGGAGCCGAACGCAAGGCCGAATGCCAGAACCGGAGCGCGGCTCAAATCGAAGAAGTGGTCCTCTTCGCCCGCCCGGATGTAAAGAGCAAAGAGCCAGCAGCGGCGGCAAAAGCGTTCAGCCTTTCGCCGTTTCCGTTAGACAGCACGCCGAACAACAAAGGCGAATTCAAGTTGCCGGGACTGGAAGCCGCTCGCCATCACATCCAGACGCGGATGCCGACCGAGGACTGGTATATTCGCAGGATAACTCTGCCGCCCGATGCGCCTGCAACTCAACCGAAAGACGCCGCGCAAAATGGAGTCGCAGTCAAAACAGGCGCGCGCGTGGCTGGAATGAACATCACACTCGCGGAAGGAGCGGCGCAGGTGCGAGGCCGCGTTCAGCCCGCAACCGAAGGCGCGCGTCTGCCCGAAGCAATGCGGTTGCACCTGATCCCCGCCGAAAAAGAGTCTGCCGAAGAAACTTTGCGATTTATGGAAGTGGCGGTCGAAAGCGATGGCGCATTCGCGCTCACGAATCTCGCGCCCGGCAAATATTGGGTGCTGGTCAATGAATCGGCAACCGACAACCCGCCGCGACCCGTGGCGTGGGACGGCGAGGGCCGCAAACGGCTTCGCAAAGAAGGCGAGGCCGCAAACGTCGCGCTCGAATTACAGCCTTGCCAGCGCCTGGCCGATTACGTGCTGCGCTACAAACTACAGTAGCGATGACCGTCGTCTGCTTGCCCTGAATCAAGCGTGTGGATAATATCTATTACTGTAGGCCCACATAGATCTTAATTTGAAGGAGCACGCGAGTAATGAGTTTAAGAAGAATCACTCTCTGCCTTTTGGCGATGTGTCTGACCGTTCCTGCACTGGCGCAGGGGGGTGCCGGACGTGAAAAGGCTACGGCCACTGTTAAAGGCAAGACAATTACAATCACCTACGGCAGCCCGAACTGGGGAGGTCAGGACAGGCTTGCGGCGGCCACATCCGGTACGGTCTGGCGGCTCGGCATGAATCAGGCGACCGAGCTTGAATCAACCGGCGATCTCGTCGTTGGCGGAAAACCACTGGCAGCTGGCAAATATAGTCTCTGGGCAAAGAAAACCGGCGATAATACATGGGTACTCGCCTTCCATCCGAAGACGGGAATATGGGGCGCGCCTCCGCTGAAAGAAGGCTTCGTTGCAGAGACTCCTTTGAAGATGGAAACCGGTGCAGAGCATGCGGAGAAGCTGGTCATCAGCCTCGAAGACATGAAAGGTAAAGCGGGCATCAAGATTCACTGGGGCACAGCCCTGCTGACAGGCTCGTTCGATGTGAAGTAACCTGCTTGAACGATTGATTGATCGGATTGATCGTTCGGGTCACGCAAAAATTATGATTGCAACTTATGGCTGCCTTCCGGGCGGCCATAAGTGTTTTGCCAGCCTCTTTATAACTCATATCGGGCACATCTCACACGATATGGAATAATTATTTCTGTAGTTTGCTCTATTCATGCTTCATCTGAGGGTTTGAATTTCAGATAAAAGTCGAAAGCCGGGAATCACTTCACAAAAAATCCGCAGCCCCCTAAGTCAGATGGAATACGAGTTGCCGCAAAATCCATACAATCACAATTCAAACGGAGGCGAAAAATGCTTAAGAGAATCACAGTAGTATCTATGCTTTTGGTTTTCGCTTTTCTGGCAGCTGCGCCCGAAGCCCTGGCTGGCGGCTGTCGCAATCGCAGAAGTTCTTACCGAACGGCTTACTATGGCAATTCATACCGCTACGGTTCATATGGCTACGGTTCAAATCGTTTCAGGTCATATGGCTATAGCCCGTATCGCTACAGTTCGTACGGCTACAATTCGTATGGCTATAGCCCTTATCGCTACAGATCAGTGGCCGGTCGGCGTTATTACGCGCGCCGGGGGCATTCGACGCGCAACCTGATCTTGTCGATAGCCGCGCCCGGAGCCGTTGGCGCAGGCGTAGGCGCGCTGCTGGGCGGTAAGCGAGGCGCAGGCATAGGCGCGCTGCTCGGAGGCGGAGGCGGTGCGGCTTACCACCTTATCAGAAACCGCCATCGCAGATACTAGAGCGCGGCACGGGAAGTCCACCGCAGAGACGCCGCAGGGCGCAGTGATTTCGCAGAGAAAGTATTTAACCGCTGCGTCTCTGCGGTGAATTGACTTCCAATTCTAAAGAGTTGAATGGCCCTGATTAACATCGAGCCGCTTGCCTCCCCTTGTGCGAAGCAAGCAACGGATTGTAGACTTCGTGGCTTGACCTTGTAGCCATGAAGGACTCAATGAACGAAGAAGAGATACGCCTCGACCGGTACATTCTTGCGGTCTGGCGCGCGAAATGGTTTGTCATACTCGGAGTCATACTTGCGGCAGGCATCACCGCGTATCTTGCAAACCGCCAGCCCACGCTGCATAAAGCAACCGCTCTGATAAAGATAGGGCGCGTCTGGAAAGAGCCGCTCGAAGACCCATACATCACCGAAAGAGTCATCAATAATTCCGGCTTCCTCAAAGAGCTTGCTCAAAAGGCAGGCGTGGGTCCGTCAAAGCTCAAGCGCAGTGTCAAAGCGGAAGTAGAGATCGCAGGGCCGCGCAAAACCCGCTACCCGATTCTGGTCAGCGTCACATCAACTGCCGAGACGGGCGAAGAGGCTGTGCGGTTCGCAAGCGCCGTCGCCGACGAAGTGCGCGCCCGCCACGAACTGATTTTCATCGAAGCCATGAAGCCGCACCTCGATGAAGAGCGCAGGCTTGAAGAGCGATATAAAGAACTCGCGGCGCAGGGGGCAGCCGCGCGCGACACGCTGTTGAAGGTCGAAAGCGAGTTGAGCGAAGTAAAGGCGAACAACTCGCTCGCAAATCCAAACGTGACGGAAAAGACTCGCCTGCTGGAAGATGTCGAAGCGGACGGAGTTATAAGACCTGAAATATGGCGAAAGGTCGCGACCGTCTCATTGATTGCTGCCGTATTGTCCGTGGCGGCTGCGGCGCTCACTGCTCATTTCACGCGCAGCAGAATCTAGCTCTCTTCGATTTGGAGCAATCACAATGCTTCGAATAGTCAACGTAGTCGGCGCGAGGCCGAACTTCATGAAGATAGCGCCGGTCATCGACGAGATGCGCCGCCGCGCCGACCGGATCGAGCAGGTGCTTGTCCACACGGGCCAGCATTATGACGCGACGATGAGCGATTCCTTCTTTGAAGACCTCGCAATTCCCCGCCCCGACATCAATCTCGGCATAGGCTCTGCTTCGCACGCGCAACAGACGGCGCGAATCATGATCGCGTTCGAGCAGGTCTTAATTGAGCAGCAACCCGATTGGGTCGTCGTTGTCGGCGACGTGAACTCGACTATGGCGGCAACGCTCGTCGCCTCAAAGATGGCTGTGCGCGTGGCTCACATCGAAGCCGGTCTTCGCAGCCGCGACCGAATGATGCCCGAAGAGATCAATCGCTTAGTCACAGACGCGCTTGCGGATCTGTTGCTTACACCGTCACGCGATGCGGATGAAAACCTGCTCGGCGAAGGGATCGCACCGGAAAAGATTCTCTTCGTCGGCAACGTGATGATCGACACGCTCTTTCGCAACCTCGAACGCGCGCGCGCTTCAATGACGCTCGATAGATTCGGATTGCGATCAGGCGGATTTTGCGCGATGACTTTGCACAGGCCGTCGAACGTCGATGACCGGGCAACGCTTTCAGGCATACTCGATGCTCTTGAAGCAATCAGTCAACGCCTGCCGATAGTTTTCCCCGTTCACCCGCGCACGCGCGCGCGCCTCGAAGAGTTCGGGTTTGTGGAGCGCATCGAAAAACAGGCGGATATAATTTTGACGGAGCCGCTGGGCTATCTGGACTTTCTTCAGCTATACAGCAACAGCCGGTTGGTGCTGACAGACAGCGGCGGCATTCAGGAAGAGACGACGGCGCTTGGCATTGCGTGTCTTACGCTTCGTCGCAACACAGAGCGCCCCATCACCGTAACCGAAGGCACGAATACGATAGTCGGCAATGACCCTGAAACGATAAAACGTGAAGCGTTTGCAGCCCTGGATGCTGAAACGCGCCCGATCCGCGTGCCCGAATTCTGGGACGGGCAGGCCGCGCGCCGCATCGTTGACGCAATCGAAGAAGCGTCCATTACGGTGACGAGTGACAAGTGATGAGCAAGAACCTGACAGCAACTACGGGCACCACTCGTCGCTCGCCACTCATCACTCATTACACTCTGTTTGCCGCTGCCGCTGCCGCCATCATGATGGCTTCGGCTCTGTGTGCCGAAGGGAAATATCGCGAAGCCGCCGCAGCCGGTTTGGCAATCCTTGCCGTGGGCTACATTCTTTCAGCGGGCGTCTCAATCGAAAGCGTCCTGATATTCTGGTTCGCGACCGAGCCGCTTGCGTCTTTTTACGTCCGCTTCCCGCTTGATAAATCGATCATCACATACAACCGAGCAATCATAGCTCTGGTATTACTGATGCTGCTGTTGAAATCTTTGACAAAAAACAGCGCGCGATTCCCTGTAACAAAATTTGAAATCGCGGGGGCGCTGGTGTCTGTGCTCGCGCTCGCAAGCGCCGTGATCCAGTCAAACGATGTGACATATGCGGCAAAGCTTGCTATCGACGCTTTCCTTCTGCCGCTCATAATATTTAACCTTGCGCGGCATCGCTTCGACGCGCGGGGCCGCGCTGGCGCGCTGATGCTATCGGCAATCGCATTATCGCTCTTTCTGTTTTCGACGGGCGCTTACGAGTTTGTGACGGGCACAAATCTGTTTCAATACAAAGGCTCCGAGCTGATACGCGAAGGCGAGCGCAGAGTCAACGGCCCGTTCACAGCCGATTCGTCTTACGCGATAATCTGCCTGTTTCTCGCCTTTTTCCTGCAAGCCGCGCCGCAATTGTTGCGTGTAAAATCAGATAAAACGACTCGCCTGCTCTATTCGTGTGCCTTTACAGCCGCCGTCGTGGCATCGTTGCTTTCGCTGTTTCGCGCAACGGCAATCGCTCTGGTCACGGGTTTCATCATCGTTAAAATTGCCGGGCGCAAAAACGAGCGAGCACCGCGCCCGCGTTTCTCGGCATCGCCCATCAAGGTCTGGGGCATCGCAGTTGTGACGGCGATCATCATCTCCGCAATGTCGCTCGGTTATTTTTCATTCGGAGGGCGACTCACCAATCCGCGCAACGCATTCGGCAGGCTGGCGACGTGGGAAACGGCTGCGGGGATTACGATGGATAATCCGCTCTCCGGTGTGGGGCTTGCCAACTACAGGGATTATTTTCATGCCCGGTACGCGTGGGAAGACGAGTCGGTTGAAAGAGTCATGAGCACGCGCGCTGCCGACAGTCCGCACTCGAATCTTTTCTGGATCGCAGCCGAACTCGGAGTGTTCGCCTTCGCACTCTACATAGCGGCAAATATCTATCTGTTTTCGATGGGCTGGCGCGCGCTCAGGAAAGCTGCGGACTTGCAGGAGAAGGCCGCCGCCGCCTGTTATCTCGCGCTCTTTGTGGCATACTGGATACACGGGCTGACGCTTGCGAGCGGATACTATTCGGATACGAATCTTTACTTTTTCTTCATGCTCGGACTGTTATCGAATAAGTCTCTGGTTTCTGGTTCGTAGCGTTTGGTTTCCAGCTTGTGAACCGGAAACCGGAAACCAGAAGCCAAAGTTGAAACAGCTATCAAAAATCCGCGAGAAGTTGCACGGCATGACGCCGCAGGAGGTTACTGGCGAACTCCTGCGACGCGCCCGCCACAAAACGGCGCTCGCAATCCGCCGCACCAGCGACCGTATTGATTCAGCCTACATCTCAAACAAAGACCTGCGCCGCGCGCTCAAAGGTCAGTCGCTTGCGGATGTCGCCAGAAGAATCCGTGAGCGCCGCGCGCCGCAACTCACAGCAGGATTTGCTGATCTGGCGCAAACGACGGAAATCATCAAACAGTTTTTTCCTGACTCGATTGACCTCGCGCGCAGCGAGGCTGACGAAATCCTCGCGCATCGCATAACCGTCTTTGGCATTGCTTACGATCTGGGGCCGCAGATCGACTGGCAAAGCGACCCGCGTTCAAAGATGCGCTGGCCGCTTGAGCATTACACGCGCATGCCGCTTCGATTAGGACAGGGCGCGGATGTACGCCAGGTCTGGGAGCTTAATCGTATGTATCATCTGACAACGCTTGGCCGCGCTTATGCGCTGACGGGCGACGAGCGATACGCGGAAGAGTTTCTGCTTCAGATCGCCTGGTGGTACGAAGAGAACCCGCCCCGCTTCGGGGTCAACTGGACCGTCGCAATGGAAGCGGCGATCCGTGCTGTAAACATCATCGCCGCATCACAGATGTTTCTCGATTCCGTGCAAATGACGGACGAAGCGATAGAGCTGATATTGAAACTGCTGCTCGCGCACGGTCGCTTCATTCGCGATAACCTCGAATTTTCTTACCGCACGGCGAGCAATCATTATCTTTCGGATTTGATAGGTCTGTTCGTGATAGCAGTGACGATGCCTGATCTGAAACAGTCGCGCGAGTGGGTGCGTTACAGCGCGCCGCGACTTCTGGCAGAGATGGACCGTCAGATTCTCGGCGACGGCGTGGATTATGAAGGCTCAATCGCCTATCACCGCTTCGTGCTTGAAATCTTCGCGACCTTTTTTTCCATGAGCCAGTCGGGCGGCATCGACCTTCCGGGCCGGTACTGGGAGCGGCTCGAAAGTATGTTCGACTTCGTTCGCTGTTATCTGAAGCCGGACGGCACGGCTCCGATGATCGGCGATTCGGATGATGGCCGTTTGATCAGTTTCAAGGAGCGGGCAGCCGTGGATCATTCTTACCTGATGTCGATTGCAGCCGTGCTGCTCGAAAACGAAGCGTTCAAACAGTCGAGCCGATTGGACGAAGAAGCAATCTGGTGGTTTGGCGAAGAAGGGCGTCAGGGATTCGAGAGCCTTCCTGTAAGCGAACAGGAGCCACGCTCTCAGGCTTTTTCGGATGCTCAGATTTTCGTCGAGCGGGCGGGCGATCATTACGCAATCGTTGATTGCGGAGATCACGGCGCGCTAGGTCGCGGCTCGCACGCGCACTCGGACGCGCTTTCAATCGAGGTGTTCGCACACGGCAGAACATTCCTGCGCGACCCCGGCACATTCGTCTACACGGCGAGCAATCGCTGGCGAAACCTTTTCCGTTCAACTGCCTGTCACAACACAGTGCGGGTCGATGAAAAAGAGATCAGCCCTTTCAACGAAGATCAACTCTTCGCGCTCGGCCCGAACGTCCGCCCGCGAGTAAACATGTGGGAAAGCACGCCGGAACGTGACGTGCTCGATGCAGAGCATGACGGCTACAAAAGGCTCGCTCAACCGGTCATGCATCGTCGCATAATCACCTTTGACAAGCGCGAGTTGTTCTGGATGATCGAAGACCACTTCACAGGCGAAGGCGCGCACCGGTTCGAGTTCTTTTTCAATTTCGATTCGGGGCTGGAAGTGAGCATCACAAGCGACGGGCGCGCGGTTGCGCGGGATGAGCGCGCGGCGATTCAGATAGCGCCTGCAACCCAAAACGCGTTCGAGACGAAAATAACGAGTCGCTGGGTCTCTCCGAGTTACGGGACGCGTCTGCGTTCATCTGCTATCATGTACGGCTTACAGGCGAGCGTTCCTTTCAGGAATCTCTTTTTTCTTGTGCCGTACAAAATCGGCGATGAAGCAAGAGTTCAACGGATAATAGAGGCCCCCGGATAATATGTGCGGCATTTGCGGAATATTTGAATACGGAGCGGCTGAGCCTGCTGTAACGGCTTCGCTCGTCGCACGGATGCGCGACACGATGACGCATCGCGGACCGGACGACGCGGGCGTTTACGTCACCCCGGACGCGCGCGTGGGGCTTGGCAATCGCAGGCTTGCGATTGTTGACCTCTCGCCAGCGGGCCATAATCCCATGCCTAACGAAGACGGGCGCGTGTGGATTACGTTCAACGGTGAAATATATAATCACGAACGGCTCAGACCCGGCCTCATCGAACGCGGACATCGTTATCGCTCGCACGCCGACACGGAAACAATCATTCATCTTTACGAAGAGCGCGGGCTTGATTTCGTTCAGGAGCTTGAAGGCGATTTCGCAATAGCGATCTGGGACGAACGAGAGCGGCGAATCGTGCTCGCTCGTGATCGAATCGGGGTCAAGCCGCTTTACTATACAATCGCGGGCGGGCGATTGATATTCGCGTCAGAGATAAAAGCCATTCTCGAACACCCCTCGGTTTCGCGCGACATTGACGAAGAAGCGCTCTATCACTACATGACATTTCTGACCACGCCCGCGCCTATGACTCTGTTTGCGGGGATAAAAAAACTTCCGGCAGGTTGTATGCTCACCTGTGACTGGCGCGGCGATGTTAAGGTGACGCGCTACTGGGATGCAATCGTCGCCGATATGGATTCGGCTTTGATTGATGACGAGCAGGCGATGACGGAAGAGCTTCGCCGCCTGCTGACCGAATCAATCGAGAAGCGAATGATGAGCGATGTGCCGTTCGGAGTCTTTCTATCGGGCGGAATAGATTCGACCGCGAACGTGGCTCTGATGGCGCGTTTGATGAATCAGCCTGTTCGCACCTTTACAGTCGGGTTTCGCGACAATCCCGCTTACAACGAAATCGAAGAGGCGCGCAAAGTGGCTCGCGAGTATGGCACGGATCATCACGAAGTCACAATCAGTCAGCAGGAGTTGCTCGACTTTCTGCCCGACCTCATCTTTCATCAGGACGAGCCTATCGCCGACCCTGTCTGTGTGCCGCTCTATTACGTGTCGAAGCTTGCGCGCCAGTCAGGAACGACCGTCATTCAGGTGGGCGAAGGCGCGGACGAGCTTTTTTGCGGCTATCGCGATTACACGCACTATCTGAAATTTCACGACTACGCATGGCGATATCTGGCGCGACTGCCGCAGTTCGCGCGCCGCGCAATATCGGCGACGGGCCAGTCGATGATGCGTGCGACTCCCCCGTCGCGATGGCGCAAGGTAGCGCCCGACCTGCTGCGCAGGCTCGCACAGGGAGAAGAACTTTTCTGGAGCGGCGCGATGATCTTTGATGAAACCCAAAAACAGGGATTGTTCTCTCGCGGGTTGAAACAGAGGCTGAGAACCGGCGCGCAGGAATTTTCATCCTACCCGGTCGTCCGCTCGGATCTTGACCGATTGCTTGCCGCAAAGCCCTCCGCAAAACTGCTTGAGCGCATCACCTATCAGGAATTGAAATTGAGACTGGCAGAACTTCTGCTTATGCGCGTAGACAAGATGACCATGGCGACATCGATTGAGGCTCGCGTCCCCTTTCTGGATCACAAGCTGGTCGAGTTTGCCATGAGCCTGCCTCAAAACATGAAGTACCGCGACGGCCAGACAAAGTACATTCTCAAGCGCGCGCTTCGCGGCGTGATTCCTGAGCGTGTCATAAACAGAAAGAAGGAAGGTTTTGGCGCTCCGATCAATGAATGGATGCTCGACCGGTTCGGCGGATTCGTCGAGCGCACTCTGATGAATTCGCCGCTGAGGGCGCGCGAATTGTTCGACTACGATTTCATCGCGCAACTGATGAAAGAGCATCGCAGGGGCCGCGTGAATTATTCGTTCTTCCTGTGGAGCCTGCTCAACCTCAGTCTTTGGTATGAACAGTGGATAGACGGATCAGGGGCCGGAATCTGTGGGCCGGAAAAAGAGATGGCTGTCGGTTCTGAATTTCTGGAGAGTAATCGAGTTTGAAAACAACCCTGACACCCGATACTCAACCTCTGTCTCACCCCTTTCAGGGAGAGATAGCCCGGCAGGCAGGCATGCTTTTCTCCGCGCAAACGGGCACGAAGATCGCGGGGTTGATTGCGAGCCTGATCCAGGCGCGATTTATGGCTCCTGCCGAGATGGGCCGCTTCGCGTTCTGTCTGGCGGTCGTGATGGTCGCGGGAAATTTCTTCGACTTTGGTGTTTTTTCTGCGGGCGCGCGCGTGCTGGCGCTCGAACAGAATCCGGAAAACCAGCGTCGCTCGCTCGGTGCATTGGTGCTGATGACGGCAGCGCTCAGCCTCGCGTTTTCAATCTTCATCGCAGCCGCGAGCGTCCCCATAGATATGCTGTTCGGCAAGGATGTGCGCTGGCTGCTTGCGGGCACTGCGGCGCTTGCGTTTTTTCAGCCTTTCCAGTATTTCATCGAGCTTGGCTGTCAGGGATTGAACAGGATTCGGCTGCTTTCGGTCTTTCAGCTTTTGACATCCGGCGTATACGTTCTGGCGCTCGTTCTGCTTGCCGCTGCGCATCATATATCCGCAGGACTGGCTCTGGGAGCCTATTTGACGGGCATAGGGATTGCGACCGTCTGGACTATTGCACTGCTTCGACCGAGTTTCAAAGAGACCTCGCCTTACATTCGCAGGACGATCTCTGATGTGCGCGAGTATGGGTTGAACCTCTATTTTGCAAGAGTGACCGGATTGATCTCGACGCGCGCAGACCAGCTTGTGATCGCATATTTTCTGACAGACACCGCGCCGCTTGGCATCTATGCAATCGTTCAAAAATTCGCTAACCCCATAATGATGATGAGTCGCTCGCTTGCCGTCACGCGGTTTCGAGCTTTCGCAATGCTAAGGCACATTCCCGGACGCATCATTCGATGGAACCTCGTGTTGCTGGTCGTCTCATCGCTTGCGCTCGTGGCGTTCGGGCCGCTGGCAATCAAGCTGTTGTTTCCCAACTACAGCGAAGGCATACCGCTGCTATTGCCCTTCGCGTTGATGAACGTCTTCATTGGGCTGTTTCAACCATACAACATATTTCTAGGCTCGCACGGGCGCGGAGCCGAAATACGCAACATTGTGGCCGTCGTCGCCGCAGCCAGCATTCTGGGGCTGATCTTTGCGGTGCCCCGTTTTGGCATCATGGGCGCGGCCTGGACGGGCGCGGCTGTGATGGGGCTGGACTACGCGCTATACCTTTACTACTATCGAAAATTCAGGCGCACCAGCGAGCAGAGCACTGCGGAATTGCAGAATGGATAAGACAGAAGGAATCGAGAATTCAGCCGTTTGGAAGCAAAAAGCGCGCGAGCAATGGAGCGCGAACCCTTGCGGCGCGCACGTGGCTCGCGCGCTTGAATTCGGCACACGAGCGTATTTCGACGCGATAGAGAATTATCGCTATCAGGAGTACGCGCCGTGGATGAAAGAGGCGATGGGCTTTGATCGCTACGCGGGCAGGCGCGTGCTCGAAATCGGGTGCGGCACAGGCACGGACCTGCTGCAATTCGCACGCTGCGGCGCGCACGTTACGGGGCTTGATTTGACGCCGCGCAGCATAGAGATTGCGCGCCAGAGGTTTTCGGTCTACGGCTGCGCGGGCCAGTTCGCAATCGGTGATGCTGAAAATCTCGCTTTTCCTGATGAAAGCTTCGATCTGATTTATTCGTTCGGCGTGCTGCATCACGCGCCCGACACCGAGCGCGCAATCACGGAAGCCCATCGAGTGCTGAGGCGCGGCGGTCGAGCCGTCGTTATGCTTTATCATCGAGCATCACTTTATTACTGGGGCGGATTGATCGCCAAACGCGGCCTCTTGAAAGGAGAGCTTTTGCGCCATACACCTGCGGAGATGATGAGCCGTTACGTCGAGCACACTGAAACCGAAGGCCGCCCGCTCGTCAAAGCGTACACGCGGCGCGAGGCCCGTCATCTGTTCCGCAACTTCAGCGATTTTGAAATCAGCGTGAATCAACTTACGCGCGCTGAACTCGGTCGAGCGGGACGCGTGATTCCTGAAAGCGTCTTTCAGTGGCTGGCGCGAAACTTCGGATGGAATCTTATCATCACGGCAACCCGGTGACTTCGCCTAAATACTCAACCGCTCAATCCACAAAGGAAGCAAGCTCTCTTTGCAGCGCACTGCTGCTCGATTTATCAGGCGACAAAACCGCCGCGATTGCCTGGGCCAGCGATCAATTTCCGTCCGCCTCGATTCGATTAATTGATAAGAGCGAGCTCAAGTGGGAATCGAAGCGCGAAGCTCTCGCGCGCATCCGAGCGATGAAGCCTCGCGCGTTCGCCCTCTTCACCTCAGACCTGCAATCGCAAAGCGCGCGCGGGTCGATTGTACTGTTCGCGGCCCTTTGCGGCGCGCGGCTGATTGTGATCGGAGACAGCAATGGCCGCGCGATTGCGCGCTCGCGCGCGGGCGCATTTATCATCGAAGGCGCGCGGCTGGCGCTCGAATTTCTGTTTGGCTATCTATTGATAGTGCCGCTTTCGTGGCTGCTCACGGCGGCGCTCACGGCGGCGCTCGGTTTTAGAAAGACTGTTCGGGCATCACGAAACAACTCTGCTCACAAACCTCTCACAGCTCTCTACATCAGAACGACGATTGTCCCATCTGCGGCCTCGACCGGAGGAATGGCGAGCCACATCGCGGGATTTACGCGCGGCGCGGTCGCGCTCGGACACAGGCTCAAATTCATATCGAGCGGCGCGGTCCCGGCAAGCGACGCGGTCGAAGTGAAAATAATAAGACCTTCGACGACGCTCAGCGCCACGCGCGCGTTGTTCGAGATCTGGAACAATTTTGTATTCACAGTGCGGGCGATCCGTCACATTCGAGCCGAACAAAGCAATGATGCCGATTTTATCTATCAGCGATACAGCCGATTCAACTGGACTGGCGTGGCATTATCGCTTGTTTCGGGGCTTCCGCTCATCCTCGAATTCAACGGCTCGGAAGTTTGGGCGAGCCTTCACTGGGACCCCGTAGGGCAGATCCGTCTGCTGAAGAAATTCGAGCGATTGAACCTGCGCGCGGCTGATTTCATCTTCGTCGTAAGCGAGGTCCAACGGCGCGACCTTGTTGCCGCAGGCGTTGACGGCGACCGAATAGTGATTAATCCTAACGGCGTTGACACGGATGAGTTCCATCCTGTACAGGGCGGCAGCAAAGTTCGCAGCGACTTAGGCATCGAAGGCAAAACGGTCGTCGGCTTCGTTGGCACGTTCGGCCCCTGGCACGGCGCGCCCGTGCTGGCCGAAGCCGCAACAAAAGTGAGCCAGTCTGCGCGATGCCATTTTCTTTTCATAGGCGACGGCGACCAGCGCCCCGCAAGTGAACGCATCATCGAATCGTCGGAAGATCGCGTCAGCGCGACGTTCACAGGCCGCATCCGTCACACGGATGTTGCGGCATATCTGGACGCCTGCGACATACTGGTTTCGCCTCATGTTGCGCCGAGCGACGGCAGTGAGTTTTTTGGTTCGCCTACAAAGCTGTTCGAGTACATGGCGATGGCGCGACCCGTCGTAGCAAGCCGACTCGGTCAAATAGCAGGCGTGATAGTTGACGGCGAAAACGGGCTGCTCGTAGCGCCTGATGACGCGAGCGCGCTTGCGCAGGCAATAGAGCGGCTGGCAGATGATAAACCGTTGCGCGCCCGACTGGGGGCTGCCGCGCGGCAAACAGTCATTAACGGGTATACATGGCGACACAATGCCGCCCGCGTGTTTGATGTAGGGGCTGCCCGAACCGCGAAGCGGTGACAGAATTCGGATTCACACGATTTTAAATCGATCATTGCCTTCGGCAATCCGGGCAGGGACAAGCCCGCGCCGCGCGAAGCGCCTACTGCGCCATCGCCCGACGCTTCAACTATTATGATCAGCGGCCAATCAATAATCTGTTTCGCGGGCGAGGACTGGTGGTACCACCACCCGCACTCTAAGAATCACATAATGAAGCGGCTGGCGCTGGCTGGTAATCGCGTGATGTTCGTCAATTCGATTTCGATGGGATTGCCTTCGCTGTCAAGCCCCGACCTGTTTGGGAAGATAAAGCGAAAGCTCGGAAGTTATGCGAAAGCAGTTCGTCGCACAGAAGAAGGCATAATCGTCGTCAGCCCTCCTGTGCTTCCCTTCTACGGTAATCGAGTTGGGCGCGCGCTCAACAGCCAGTTGCTCGTCGCGCAGATCAAGATGTTGATGGTCGCATACGATTTTCGTGACCCGGTACTCTGGGTTGCAATCCCGACGGCGCGCGAAGTAGTGGGCCGTCTGGGCGAACGCGCGTTGATCTATCAAGTCTCGGACAAATACGAGGCAAATCGGATGGATCACGCAACCGGTAGCAACATAATTTCCGAAATGCATAACGACCTGCTTCGGCGCGCGGACCTGATCTATTTTTCCGGTCGCAAGCTGATCGAAGAAGAGACTGCCGCGCACAGCGAGATCGAACGAAAGTCGAAGCTGCTGGCGCAGGCCGTGGATTTCGATCACTTCGCTTCGGCAACTGATCGGGAATGGGTAGCGCCCGACGACATAGACTGCGTGCCTCGTCCGAGGCTCGGTTATTTCGGCGCAATCGAAACATGGCTTTTGGATCAGCAGTTGATTCGTCACATCAGCAGCAAACGCCCGGATTGGCAATGGGTGTTGATGGGATTGAAAGCGGCGCGGCTCGACATTGAATCATTGCCGAACGTTCATTATCTCGGCTCGAAGCCTTATTCACAGATGCCGCGATATGCGGCCCACTTCGATGTGTGCGTGCTGCCGTGGGTGACCGACAACGAGTTCGTCAGCTTCGGCAGCGCAATCAAAGTGCGCGAGTACCTTGCGACGGGAAAGCCTGTTGTCATCACGCCGCTTTACGAATATGAGCCGATGGACGGACTGTTAAGAATCGCTCGCGGCTACGACGATTTCATAGCGAAGGTCGAAGACGCGCTCGCGCGAGACACAAAGAGCATGCGCGAAGCTCGACAACAATCAATCAAAGAAGCGACCTGGGATGCGCGCGCCGAAGAAGTGAGCAAAGACATTGAAGCATTACTCCGATAGATTTCATCTCTTCAATCTGTATCCGTTCGTTCAACGCATTGTTCTGATGCGATACGAGCGCGATTGCGAGCTTTGTATCAAATAAATTCAAGTTCTGTTCATTACAAACCTGCAAGCACCCTATATCTTCGAGTTTTCGTTGAAATCAGCATATTTCGGCGTGAATAAAAGCTGGCACTGTGGTTGCAGAAGGTGAAAATGGAGGAAGCAGATGATGATGTTACTAGCGGTAGGAACAGCGGTTTTAATGACAGCGGTTGCTGTGGTAATCAGCGGCATGGCGCTCGAAGCGATCTTATCTGCGATAAGCCGCAGCCTTACAGCCAACGTCGAGTTACAGGTCGAGCAAGCGGGTAGGCCTAACGTCATCTCTCTGAAGACTCCGGAAAGCGCAATGAGCGGAATGGAATGGGCCAATGAAGCAGTGGCCTGAGTTTATTACATCAAGTTTGCAAGGAGGAGATTATGCTCTGGACAATTTTTGTTATTTTGTTAGTTCTGTGGTTGCTCGGATTTGTCGGCGGTTACGCGCTCAGCGGGTTTATACACATATTGCTTGTGCTGGCGCTGGTGGTCTTGGTAATAAACCTGCTTAGTGGTCGCCGTCCTGTGGTTTAGCCGCTTGCCAGTGAGTGCAAGAGAAATCTTCAATGTAAGAGGTGAAAGCAATGGCAGATGAAGGCTCAACTGCGGGACTTTATATATTGATAGCGTTTTTGATCATTCTTGTTGTGGGAGCGCTGCTATGGTTTGGCGGCGTATTCAAGAAGAAGACGGAAGTTGATATAAACATCAACAAGCCCGGCATAGTTTTGATGGTAAGCCGGTAAGAGTTTACGAACATATGGGCCGAGGCAGAAAGTCTGACGAGAGTATCTGTAGTGCCCCTGATGCTCGGGCTTTCTGCCTTTTGGGTTTTCAATCATTCAATTCATTCGCTCGGTCAGCAGCACGCGCACTCCCGCGCGCCAGTCTTCGTTTATTCCTATGCGATAAACCGGCACGCGTTCGACTATCGAGCCTGCGATGAGCCGGGTCGCAGCGTGAAATCGAAACAGCGGAGCGACCAGATATAGCAGCGGCGTATCTGGTGCAAGCTTCAAATCTTTGAAGTATCCGCGACGTTCAAAATCTCTGCGCAGACGGTGCCATTCGATTCTCAGCCAGTAATCCAGCCCTTGAAACGGGAACTCAGCGTCTTCGGCTACTTTCAATTCAATTACCGCGAGGCGGCCTTCGCGCGTCGCGGCCAGCAGATCGATGAAAGAACGATGTTCGCCGCGATATGCAGGCACCTGCGAATAAACGTAGCGCGGGTCGAGCGAAGCGTCCAACGCCTGAATATCGCGGCGCAGGATCGATTCAAGCCAGCGCTCTGCCTGATCACGAAACAGCGGCGAGTTGCGATCTTCGCAATCCGATCTGCGAGCGTCGGCTATTTCTGCCACCAGATTTTCCAACCGCGCGGGATTCGATTCAGTGAACCGCTCCTTCGATTGTCCCAGACCGAACTCCATGCGTTTGCGATTGATCGATATGCGAGCGAACTCAAGCCCATGAATCGAAAGGCTCACCCAATTGCCTCTGCCATGTATTTCGACCAGATTCGGGGCCAGCCCGTGAATGCGTTCGACAAGAGCCGCGATCTCCGCAGGCAACTCTCGTCTGCCCGGCCAATCGGCTCTGAGGGCAGCTTTGCGCAACCGGTCGCTCAAATCTCCCTGATCGAACGGCGCAACAGGTTTTATTATCCCGCGCGTTTCGTCTACCTCATAAAGCGAAATGCTCGCGCCCGCAATCCGCGCAACGGTCAGGCGGGTTGCGATGGTTGTGGCGCGATCACGAGGCACAAAGATCATCAGCCGGTTTACAGTCGCCCGTTTTTTTATCGTCGTCTGTTTGCGGCGCAATTCGTCAAACCAGATAAGACCTGCTCCGAGCGTCGCATCAATATTCGACTGCGACTCCTGACTGCTAACACCGATGCCCGCGATCAGGTGACCGCGATCTTTGATCGTGAGCCGGGCGTGAACAGAGTTTGCGGCAGCGCGTTCAACGTTCAGCCCCGCGAGATTCGCTTCGATCATCGCGGTAAGTTTCTGCGCGAACTCGCTGCGGGTTTGAGCCGGTCCGAGTCTCGCTTCCCCGCGCCGCAATTGCACGGTGCAGAGCGTGCGGCCCATCTGCTTTGCGCATTCAAGCTGTAATCGCTCAGGGGTTATTTCGCAACGCAGGACGCGCCAGGAGCGCGACCAGCCGTCGCCCCGGCAATAGAGTATCAATTTGCCGAACGACACTTCAGCCGATGAATGTCGCGGCTCTACTTTTGATATAAATCGCTCATCTTCGTACAGGTCGAAGTCATCGCCAAGCAGATAGATTTCAAGCTCGTAGCGGGCGCGGCTGATATCTTCTGCGACCGTAAGGCTGCGAGAATTCACACGCGCCTTTTAGCAGTCACAGAGCCACAAATCAAGTGGCGTGCGCGGTCGGAACAGTTCTATGCAGAGGCTTGATGGCGCGCGGCAAGCTGGCCGCAGGCGGCGGATATGTCCTGGCCGCGCGGGCGGCGGATGAAGGACGGCAAGCCCGCTTCGGTCAGTATCTTCTGAAACGCCAGAATGCGCTCCATCGAAGACGACAGATAAGGAAGCTCCGGCGCGGGATTGTGCGGAATAAGATTCACCTTAGCGCGAAGCCCCGCAAGCAATCTTACAAGCTCGCGCGCGTGCTGGTCGCTGTCATTGACTGTTGCAAGCATCACATATTCAAACGTCAAACGCTCGCGCTCGCCGAGCGGATAGCTGCGACAGGCGCGAATCAACTCGGCCAGCGGATATTTTCGGTTGATGGGAAACAACTGGTTGCGAAGCTCGTCGTTTGCAGCCGTAAGCGAGATTGCCAGTCGCGGGCGAATCTCTTCACGGGCCAGATCATAGATGCGCGGCACAATGCCTGCGGTCGAAAGCGTTACGCGGCGCGGGGCAATCTGCAATCCTTCATCATCCGCAAACAGACGGACGGATTTCATCACCGCGTCATAGTTCAAAAGCGGCTCTCCCATCCCCATCATAACGATGTTCGTCCCGTGCGGCGTCTCATTGCCTGCGCCGTAAACTTCGTTCAGCACAATGACGACCTGCGACACTATTTCGCCAGCCGTCATGTTGCGTTTCAATCCGACAACGCCCGTCATGCAGAAGTCGCAGGCGAGCGGGCAACCAACCTGACTCGATATGCAGATGGTGTCCCGGCGCTCTTCGGGCATAAATACGGCTTCGACCTCGCGCTCGTCGCCCAGCCTCAATAAAAAACGGCGCGTGCCATCCCCGGATGTAAAGACGCTTTCCGTTCGAGTCCGTGTAACGGCGGCGCGCTCTGCGAGCAGTCGTCGCAAAGTCTTTGGCAGATCCGTCATCTTTTGGAAGTCTGTGATGCGGCGGCGGTTCATCGCGTCGTGAAGCTGGCGCGCGCGGAAAGGCTTTTCGCCAAGCCCGACCATAAACTCGCGCAACTCGTCCTGAGTCATGCCAAGCAATTCAACTGGAGCTGGATTGATCATCCTGAAAGAGTATAAAGAGCGCGCTTCGATTCAGCCAGGGCTACACTGCTTTCAAAGTGATGTGAGTGATCTCTGGCGGCGCGCCGATTCTGATGGGCGGGCCTGTCGTCCCCAGCCCGCGATTGACGTAGAGGTGCGAATCTCCGATCTTGAATAGCCCGGCGAGAAATATTGTAGAGAGCCGCGCGGGAGTGATGATCAAATCGCCCAGATTCAAGGCTATCTGCCCGCCGTGCGTGTGACCCGAAAGCGTCAGGTGAATTCCCGCCTTTGCCGCCTGCGGAAACATCTGAGGCGCGTGCAGAAGCAGAATCGTCGTCCCTTCCAGCGTTATCCCCCTCAGCGCATCGCTCAGGTTTCGTATATTCGGATTCATTCCGATGTAGTCAACTCCGATGATATTCAGTTTCGCGCCGTCAATATCAATGATCTCGTTTCGGCTGCGCAGGAGTTTGAAACCCGATTCATCGAATCCACGCTCAAGGTCTGCCTCAGCATCCGCGAACGCATCGTGATTGCCGAGACAGCCGTATACACCAAGTCTGGCTTTCAGACCGGAGATCGCTTTTATAAAAGGCTCAGCTTGTTCGCGCCTCGTGGCAACGAAATCCCCCGTCAGCGCTATGATGTCGGGGTTCAGGCCATTGGCGATCTCGGCGTACTCGCGCATCTGTGACTCTTTCATAAAAAAGCCGGAATGGATGTCGCTCATCTGCACGATGGTCAGCCCGTCGAGCTGCGGCGGGAGGCCGGTTATCGGGACTGTGGCTTTTTCAATTACTTTCCGTGAGCGAGCCGCGATTGCTCCGTAAGCTGAGATGGCAAACGGCATCGAGGCTGCGGCAAGCAGCGCCATCTGCAAAAAGCGACGGCGCGACAGATCAAGCGCTTCGAGGGTTGCGCCGTTTTCATCGGGAGTTTTCCTTCGCCTGATGAACTGAACTGCGGCAAATGCCGACATCGCAATGGGAGCCGCCGCCGCAAAAAAGAAAGAGCCGATAGTCCATATAAAGAACGTGTAGGCCAGGGGCCGAATCAGGCTTTCCTGTCCCGGCAACGGAGTATAAAGCATGAAGCTGCGAGGGCTGATGATACCCTCGATTATAAAGACGACGAGCGGCAGATTGACTATGATGATGAAAACAACCGCGAGTGTGATCATAAGCCTTTCTCTGCGCTGTTGGAGACAAAGCGAGCGGATGATCCGCAGGAAAGCGCGAAGCACATAAAATTGCACGGCTACGAACAGCACAGAAGCGACTACTCTCACTACTGTTATCGCGAATGTTGACGAGACCAGCACCAGAAGCATCAGCATAATTAGCATTCCATTAATTAACGCTACATCATTCTCAAATCATGATAAAGCCCGGGGCAATATAATTTCGGGGCGACCATCTTAGATGCCGAATATGCAAAAGAGTTGAACGAAATGATTTCCGTTAAACAAAATCCTTCGCCGATTGTTTGATCGAGCTTGAATCGAGTTACGGATTATGTAATATTGCACGCCGACTTGGCCCGTAACAATCGCCCCAAAAAGGAGGTCATATGCAGCACGCAAGAAAATATCTGTTCCCGGTGCTTGCTCTGATTGTGACGCTTACAGGATGCGGCAAAGGCACGAATGAAGCTCGCCTGCAACTTGCGCAAATGAATGTGCCGTTCACCGAGATGGCTTTCATCGATCATGCAAGGCAGGGCAACACACTCGCCGTAGAGCTTTTCGTGAAATCCGGCATGGACACGGAAGTTAGAAATACAGAGGGGCAGACGCCACTGCTTGCCGCGACTCTTGCTGGCAAATTCGATGTCGTAAAGTTGCTGGCCGAACAGGGTGGCGATATCAATGCGACGAACAAATACAAAGGCACGCCTTTGATGACCGCCGTCTGGGTAAAGGATGAAAGCATATTTAATTTCCTGCTCGAAAGAGGAGCCAGAATCAACGAGCAGGATAATGCCGGAATGACGGCCCTGATGTTTGCCGCGTGGGAAAATCAGGAAGGCTTTATAAAGGCGCTGCTCGGCAGGCGCGCCAATATCGAATTGCGGGATGAGAACGGCTGGACCGCGCTTATGCGGGCGGCTTTCAAAGGCCATACGGAGAGCGTTCGGGCGCTTTTTGAAGGGGGCGCTGATGTGAATGCGAAATCACAGTCAGGCGACACAGCTTTGATGCAGGCGGCGGAATCGGGTCACGTCGAAACCGTAAAAGCGCTGCTCGAAGCCCGCGCTGATCTACATGCGCGAGACGACAACGGCAAAACGGCGCTGTTAAGAGCAAACGAAAAAGGCCGCGCCGAAGTGGTTCAAACATTGATTGCTGCCGGGGCCAGTTTCAACGCCAAAGACAATAGCGGCAAGCCAGAGTCAATCGTGGCGATGGTTAGTATCGTTCAATAAGAAATCTAAATATGCACGCATAATAGTTGTTGCATTTCAATATAAAGTGTAGTAATAACTACGTGTCTTGGTAGGGACAACCACTCAACAGCTATTCTGACATCCAGCTTCTAAGGCCCTTTAGAGGTTTTTTGTGTCATCTGGCTGATTCTTCGGCCCTGGGATACGTGTGCGCCTAAGGCCGTTCACCACTTCAAAAACTCACAAAGGTAATGCGTGTAGCAATTCCACGCATATCTATGGCCACTCAGTAACTCGCTACAAGAGCGTACTAGGAGAGACAATGAAAACAAAAACTTTAAAGCTGTCCATGATGGCCCTTCTGGCAGTCGGTGTTTTGTCGGTACTCTTCCTGGATAGACATACAACACCAGAAGTCAGCGCCCATTCAACAGGCGTAGGCAGTGTCGATAGTCTAACGGAAAACTACAAGGCGTGGCTCGAAGAATACGAAAAGAATGGCGGCGACCGAAATATGACGCTGCAAATCGGCGCATTCGTTGGCATCTCGGATGATTTCGTCACCGCGCAAGGCTTTGCCCATATGAACCTGATCGATGGCAAAGTCGCGGTCGAAGTTAAAGGACTGCCAAAGTCGGAAAGTTATGATGTATGGCTTGTTGACAACACCAGCGGCCCTGCCAACGGCATTCTGCCCGAAGAAGGCGACGCGATGGTTCGTGTAGGGAGCCTTACACAGCAGGGCGAATCATCGAAGCTCGAAGCCAGTCTTGGCAGCGACGCTTTCACCAATTTTGAATTAGACCTGCTCGTAGTCACGCACGCGGGTAAAAGCCCGATCAAAGACCGTGTAATCGTTGGCACAACTTCGCTGTTTCACAGGCTTCGTCGCAGCGAAAAGCTCGGTCAGTTCGGAGTTCTTAAAGGGACTGAATCGCTCTATGCGCCTGCGCCTCAGGAAAAACAGGGATTCCTGACTCGTTTTCTGAATGCCCTGACCCCGACGGCAGAGGCGCAGATAGGGCCTAATCCGAATCCGGCGACTGCGCTTCAGGTGTTGATCGCTGCCGGAAGGCAGAGCTTTCTAAACGACACCTTTCAGGGCAATGGCAGAACCTGCGCGACCTGCCATCGCGAAAACGCTAACATGACAATAGACCAGGAATTCATCTCCACGCTTCCGCCAAACGATCCGCTGTTCGTCGCGGAGTTCAATCCGAATCTCGCCACGGGATTTGAACAGCCCGTCCTGATGCGGAAATTTGCATTGATCCTGGAAAATGCCGATGGGTTTAACAGGCCGGGCGTCATGCGTGGTGTGCCTCACACGCTCGCTCTGCTTCAGAACACCCTGACTCCAGTTGCAGGCGGAGGCGATGGCACGACCACACCGCCCAATGAGAGAACAGGGTGGGGCGGAGACGGCGCTCCGGGCACGGGAACTCTGCGCGAATTTATCATTGGAGCGGTCACTCAGCATTATCCGAAGAGGCTCAACCGTGTAGCAGGCGTGGATTTCATCCTGCCGACAGTTGCTCAACTGGACGCTCTCGAAGCGTTCCAGAAATCTCTCGGACGCAGACAGGACCTTAACCTTGCCACTTTGAGTTTGAAATCCGAGATGGCTAAAAAAGGGCAGGCGATATTCCTCAACCCCGGCAATGTCTTAAACCCGGCCCAGTCGAACGCGGGTGCAGGCAAATGCTTCTTCTGTCATCTCAACGCCGGTGCAAGCGATTTCTTCTTCCCCGGCGCGAATGCAAACTTCAACACCAATGTTGAGGGGCTGCCGTTCCAGCCTGCCGATCTTGTTGTGCCAGCCGTACCCGTGCCGCCCGATGGAGGATTCGGGACATTACCCGCAGTCGCTCCGATACTCGGCTTTGGCAACGGCTCGTTCAACACGCCTGTGCTGGTCGAAGCGGCAGACACGCCGCCCTTCTTCCACAACAACGCGATTGGAACGATTGAAGGCGCTGTCGATTTTTATAACAGCAACGCCTTCAACCAGCCGCCCGGATTCGGGGCTTTGATAGGTGGCATAAGGCTCGAAGCCGTAGAGGTCGAAGCAGTTGCCGCGTTCCTGAGAGTCATCAATGCGCTTGAGAACGTTCGATCATCCGAAGACCTCGCGCTACGTGCCCGTGCTACAAGCAATGACGATGCGGCTGAAGAGTTGCTGGACCTTTCTGTCGCTGAACTCGTTGACACGCTCGAAGTGCTGACCTGCGCGAGCCTGCATCCGGAAGCTCAGAAGAAGGCCATCGAGGCAGGCGCTATTCTTAAGCTGGCAAGCGAGATTTCAAATAAGACGGCCAGGGATATTCTGATAAATCAGGCTCTGCCGCTTGTCACAGGCATAAGGACCGATTTGAAGAACTAAGGTAAAAACAGATTTCTGTCCCGCATCGGCATGCCGGTAAGGGAATATGAGGCGTGGGAAATTAATCACTTCCCACGCCTTTTTTGCGTTCGGATTTCATGCCAGAATAGTAACGGTTCAATCAGTTTCAGGAGGCCCATCATGCTGCATATTCATAACGGAGATTCGACGGCCAACACGATGAAAGAGTCGGGATTTCGCGGCGAGCATTTCCCCTTTCGTGAAGCGCTTGCCGTCGGGCCGACCCCGCAGGGACTGTCGCAGGATGAATGGACCAGCGCGCGCGCACGATTTTTATCAGAGGCAGGCGACCTTGAAATTGATAACGTCAAAAGAGATTTATCTGCGCAGGATGAAAAGCTGGCGCGCGCAGCTATCAGCGATGAAGTCATAATGTGGTTCGAGCATGATCTTTTTTGCCAGATCAACATGATCTATCTGCTGAATCGTTTCGCTCTTCAGAATATGGATAAAACACGGTTGAGCCTGATCTGCATCGGCGAATTTGCAGGCAGAGAAAATTTCAGAGGGCTTGGCGAATTGAGCGCAGAGCAGATGGCCTCGCTTTTCGACACCCGCCACGAAATGACAGATCCGGAGATGAGCCTTGCCGAAAAAGCGTGGGCGGCATTCTGTCGGCCCGACCCGCGCGCTATAGAAGACCAGTTGGCCGAAGATACATCTGCGCTGCCATACCTGCGCAATGCCTTGATCCAACACCTCGCGCGCTTCCCTTCCGTCAATAACGGACTGGGACGCGCAGAAAACAGACTGCTCGAAATTGTCTCCGAAGGCATCCATGATTTTCTGCCGTTGTGCAAAGCATTCTTTGATCGCGAGCCTGATTACGGGCTTGGCGACAGTCAGGTATGGCGTGATATAAAGCGGATGTCGGCGGTCGCCGAACCTCTGGTCACGATAACTGGCTTTGACGATTCGGCCAGCTTCTATTCAAGGATACATAAAACCTCTTTCGACATCACAAAAACAGGCGCGGATGTTTTGAATGGCAATGCCGATTTCGTAGATATGAATCCTTCGGACCTCTGGCTGGGCGGCGTCCACCTGAGCGGCGAAAATCTGTGGCGATGGGATGAACAAAGGCAACGTCTCATCGCTGGTTGAGGGTCAGGACGCGCTGTCAGCTTTTATGCTGATGCGCTAGGTAATGCTGTCTGAGAAGGTCTTTGCCGTAGTCGTTCCCGTTGGGCGTGCGCACGACGACATGAATATGCTGGCGCGTGGGCTGCGTCGGGTCGGCGGTAAACCGAGACAGGTTGGCGGGCCGTTGATGATCGAACTCGATCAACACCACGGGGCTATGGATGCGAAAGTAAAATGTGCTGTCAGCTTCCGTTGTGCCGATCCACGCAAAACAGGTGTTATCGAGATGGCGCTTTACTTCATCCATCTTCACGCGCGCATGGCCGTCGTCCATGTTGCTGATAAACAGGTTGACCAGTTCGATCATCTGCCGATTCTGCCGCGCGGATAATTCCGATACGCGAACTCCCGCATAATCTAAAACAATGTTGTCCTTGAAGGCTTCGGTCAAATTGTTATTGCCGGTTTTGGAAAAGTTGAGAACCGCTTTCTTCTTCTGAGACTCGTTAAGCGCCTGCGCCATCGCCAGCCCACGGGCCTGTTCTTCCTGCAAAATCACGGTGCCCTTATACTTGCCCGATGTAGCAAGGACGGGTTCCGAACCGACGAAATTAGGAGTCATGACCACCTGATCGCCCAGCACAAAATAGTTGATGATGGCGTGATGACCGTCGAATTGCCAGCCCCAGGGTTCTGTGGCGGAAGGCTTGCCCATGATCGTGATGAAGTACATCCATTCGCCCATGAACTCGTGGTCGTTGGTCAGTTCGGCCAGAGTTTCGTTTAAGCGCATGATGTTGCGCGTAAGCTCCATGCCGCGCACGCTGAGCGATGCGCGCATAAGCCCAAATGCGGCCTCGCGTTGCGCGCTGGTCATCTCTTTGAAACTTACTCCCTGCCGCACGTAGAAATGCTGGTTCATCCATTTGCGCCATTCGGGGTCGTCAACGGGGAACATGGTTTTTGCGCGCTGCTCTGCCGTCAGAGAAGAGAGAAACGCTGTTGCGGCATTGCGAACGGGCGCGGTGGAAACGCCCGTCGAGTGGAGGGGAAACAATCCGGCAGCCGGGTTGCCTGCGGCAGTAATGCCCTTAAATGGTTCGGCAAGTCCCGCGCGTTCGGCGGATTCCGACATTCGCCGGAACCGTTCTGCGGGATCGACAGTCCCCTGCGCAAAAGCCTGCATCGCAAGAATCCCTGCGGGCAGCGCGGAAAGAAATGTTCGTCGCGGTATGTGATCGTGCGGGTGAGCGCCGCTGGTAGTCGAGTCATGCGAGTGGTGTTTCGTCATCGAATGCTCCTTTGTCGGGTGTGTCCTGTGCGCGGTTTGCCTATCCGGCCCCCGAATTATACAACAATTATCACTCTGCGCTCTCTGTGGTGAATAGACCTCTAATTCAGAAAACTGAATGACCCTGCTTTACTTTGCAAAGAGATGGCTCAAAGCGTCGGCCAGATTGTCTGCCCAGTGTGTCCAGTTGTGGCCCGCGTTCACTTCGCGATAGGCGAGTTTGTAGCCTTTCTTTTCGAGGGCTTCTTTCATCTTTCGATTGCTGTCGATCAGACCTTCGTACCGGCCTGTTTCAAGATAGAAGTTGACTGGCTTGCGTTCCCGCGCGGTGAAATCGGTTATGATCCGACCGTCATCGACTTGAAATGCCGACGATTGACCCAGCACGTTGCCGAAAACTTCGGGGTGAGTGAGCGCGGCATAAGCCGCAATCAACCCGCCGAGCGAGGCTCCTGCGATAGCGCGCGAGCCGGGCGCGGCCCGCGTCCGATACTTTGAATCGATCATCGGGACAAGCTCTTTCACCAGCCATTCAACGTAAGCCGCGTTCATCCAGTATTCTTTGTTACGATCAATCGGCGCAAGAAAGACCATAATCAATGGTCGCATCTTTCGCTCTGCAATCAGATTATCGGCGATGACCGTTGCCCCTGCGCGCTCGATATACTCGATGCCGTCTCCGAAATAGACCGTCGGGTACCGCTCACTCGATTCATCATATCCCGGCGGCAGGTAGATTCGCGCCTCGCGCTTGCGGTTCGAGGCGTCTGCCGCCAGGTCGAGCGCCGCCATTCGCCCATGACGAATAGTATCGCGCTCGCGCGTGTAGCCGGTCGCTTTGTAGCGGGGCATCAGGAAGAAGTTATTTTCACCGCCGACGCCGTTGTCCTTTCTGTTCAGATTCAACGAGTCGAGAGTCCAATTCTCATCAACCACGTATTTGTATTCGATGCGCGCATCGTCGGGAAACTTCATGGACAGATACCTGCTGCTGGTTCCGTTAAGGTACTGAAGCTTCATGCCG
The DNA here is from genome assembly GCA_963804815.1 of Blastocatellia bacterium. Taxonomy (GTDB): domain Bacteria; phylum Acidobacteriota; class Blastocatellia; order UBA7656; family UBA7656; genus DATEKX01. The sequence goes on from CAWDRU010000002.1 coordinate 3,937,707, forward strand.
CGCTTTTCCCAGTCGGTCATCTCGCCGACAAGCTCTACGTTGCGCCCGTTGCCTCTGTAGACGAACGTGACCCATTGGCCGGTAATTATGGGCGACGGCCCGAATTTCAATTGCTCGGCAAAATTTTTATCGCTCACGTCAGGCTTACCCTCATCAGCTTGCGGCTCAATGTCTCGAATCTCAACGACTGCCTTCGCGCTGATTGCGAGCGCAAAAACTATCAGGGCAATTTTCAGGTGGTCTTTAATCTTCATCCGTGCCTCCTCGGCTATTTTGCCTGATAGGGTTCATCTCTTTCAAAGCGCCGCTTGACAGTCAAGGGTTACAGGATGAGAATAAATCCGGACGAGTGGTCGAGCTATTATCAAACCGAGCCACCTACTTCTAAAATCTCACGAGGCGTTTAGCCGGTTCACCATTCATTTTGGCTCCGCGCATTGCGGCACTGACCGCAGGCAACGAGTCTCGACGATCTTTTCCGGTTACGGAGGGCAAATTCATGCTTCAACCGCTTTTCAGTTTTTTCCGCACAACTTTAATTTGTATCCTCGTCTCTTTAATTGCTGTCCCTGCCATCGCTCAATTCAAGGCAAGCATTCAGGGCACGGTAACAGACCCATCGGGCGCTGTTGTTTCGGGCGCTACGGTCACAGCCGCCAATCAGGAGACGGGCAAAACGCAGCAAACTACAACCAGTGATGACGGATTCTACAGAGTGTCGGGGCTTGCACCGGGCAATTATACTGTCAGCGCCGAAATATCAGGCTTCAAAAAAAGGGTGCTTGAAAACGTCATCGTTCGCGCAGAGGAGACACAGGGAATCAATCTCGCGCTTGAAGCGGGCCAGGTCTCGGAATCTGTAACGATCTCGGCGGGGCCGGGAGCATCTCAGCTCGATAAAGAAAACCCCAGCATCGACCGGTCGATCACCAATCAGGAGATTCGCCGTATTCCGCAAGCCGGGCGCGACCCTTACGAGCTGTTACGCCTGACGCCGGGCATCTTTGGCGATGCCGCGCGCGGGGCGAATGGCAACTCTTCCGGTCTACCAAATACGACAGGGCCGGGCGGGTCGAACAGTTCCATCTTTCAAACCGAAAATCAGGTTCCGATCAGCGCCAACGGCCAGCGCATTTCCGCCAATAACTTTCAGATTGACGGCGTCAGCGTCAACAGCCTCGGCTTTGGCGGCGCGGCGGTTGTAACACCGAATCAGGAATCTGTAAAAGAGATGCGCGTTATAGCGAGCGCCTATTCGGCGGAGTATGGCCGCAACTCCGGCGCGCAGATACAGGTCGTATCGCAGAACGGGACCAATGATCTGCACGGCAGCGCGTTCTTCAAATACACAGATCCGGGTTTGAACGCCTTCAACAAGTTTGGCGACATCTTCGGCGCGGGACCGCAACGAGTCGAACGCCGCTTCCGACAATTTGGCGGCAGCATTGGCGGGCCTATCGTAAAAGACAAGCTGTTTTTCTTTTTCTCGTACGAAGCCGCACGCGAAAACACTCAGGCTACGGCCTCGCGCTTCATCGAAACGGATGAGTTTCGCCAGCTCATCGCAAGCCAGAGATCGGGCACACAGATAGCGCAGGTATTCAGCACCGCAGGCATCGAGCCGCGTGTAGCCAGCAGGCTGACCGCGAATTGCGCGGATTTCATCGCCCAGAATCGCCCCTGCGCGGTGATAAACGGTCGGCTCGATATCGGTTCGCTCACGGGCAGCACGGGCCAGTATGTCGGTCTAGGCAATCCCGGAGGCGGCGGGCTGGACGGGATACCGGACATCGAGCTTGCCGCCATACCGATTCCCAACCAGCTTCGCGGCAGGCAGTTTAATGGCCGCGTCGATTTCAATCCGAACTCCAACGATCAGTTTGCCGTAAGCGCATACTTCACCAAGCTCAACAACTTAAACAGCGACATCGGCGCTCAAAGTCGCCCGATAGCCGATATAAGATTCAAGCCGGTCAACTCGGCTGCGACTGTGACATGGATTCGCACCATCTCTGCCACGATGCTCAACGAACTGCGCGGAAATTTCACGCGCTTCGCCGATGATCAGGTCGCCGATACGAGCGATACGAATTTCGGCATCCCTCGCATAGAGGTCGAAGGTCTGGCACTGCCGGGCGGAGAGCGCATACGTTTCGGCGCGCCTCGCTCAGAGACGACTCCCGGCATATTCGCTCAAAACACGTTCGAGGTTCGCGACACTTTAAACAAAGTAGTCGGCAATCACGGGATGAAGTTCGGCTTCGAGGTTCGCAAGGAACAAAACAACAACAGCCTTGTCGGAGGCGCGCGCCCGCTCTTTTCATTTTCGGGGCTTTTCAATCTCGCGAACGAAACGCCGATCTTTGAATCCATCAACACGGAACCGGCTACGGGGCTTCCTGCCGACGCGCAGCGCTATTTTCGCACGAGCGATTATGGATTCTTTTTTCAGGACGACTGGAAAATACGACCGAACCTGACGCTGAATCTCGGACTGCGTTACGAGATATTCACGCCGCTCTCGGAAAAACAGGGGCGCATCACCAATCTTGTTTTCCCGCAGGGCAGGCTTGACCTTGCAAGCATACAGATTCAGCGCAAGCTGTTTGACACGGATGCCAACAACTTCGGGCCGCGACTGGGTTTCGCGTGGAATCCGGGATTCCTGAAAGAGAAGCTGGTGCTGCGCGGCGGGTTCGGCATCCAGTTCAATCGCACGCCGGGCGTGTTGTTCGGCAACACGGCGGGCAATCCGCCTTTCTTTGCGCGCAACAACATCTGCTGCGGGACGGCTACCACAGATTTCGGGACTCCGTTCGTAGACGGCAAAATTCTTTTCGCGCTTGGGGCGAACAATTCGCCGTTCAGTTTTCCCGTCAACCCTGTGCTTGCGCAGGGGATTGATCCGGCCACGGGCGGCATACCCAATAACACGGTCGAAGTCTGGGGCACGGAACCGAATCTGCCGAATCCTTATGTCTATACCTTCTCGCTCGATACAGAATATCAGTTGCCTTCAAATTTCATCGTGGCGCTCGGCTATCAGGGAAGCAGCAGTCACAAGTTCATCCGCATAGCCGATCTGACGCTGGTGCAGCCGCTCAATCCGCGTTTTGATCCGGTATTTTTCCTGATACCGGACGTGAACGCAAACTACCACGCGATGATAGCGCGATTGTCGCGCGCCTTTGCTCAGGGCGTTCGATTCGATATCGTCTACAGGTTCGCCAAGAGTCTGGACACGCTGTCTTATGAAGGCCCCGGCGCTGTGACGAATCAGACTTTCCCCGCAGACCAGCGGACCGAGCGCGGCCCTTCCGATTACGATGTCAGACATAACCTGATCGTGTCCGGCACATGGGATCTGCCGATATTTCGCGGGCGCAAAGATTTCATAGGCAACGTGTTGGGCGGCTGGGAAATAAACGGCATCTGGACAAAGCATTCAGGATTCCCCTGGACGCCAAAGATTTTCAGCTCGCTTCGTCAGCCAAGCGGCAAGTTCTTTGGGCCGATACGCCCGCGCCAGTATTTCGGCGGAGCAGGCGACGACACGAGCGATGAAGCTTTTCTGACAGGGGGCAACTTCCCCGGCGGCGGTCCGGCTTTCTTTGACACTACCGTTGTGGGCAATCCTCCTGACTTTGATCTCAACCCGCCGGGCATCGGGCGAAACTCATTTCGCGGGCCGAAGTTTTCTTCTGTCGATCTGAGCCTTGTGAAGAATTTCGGATTATCGAGGCTCCCGGCCATAGGCGAAGGGGCGAAGCTCGAACTGCGAGCGAACTTCTTCAACGCTTTCAATCAACTGAATCTTGCGCCCATAGGATTCTTTGATCAGGGGGCTGACGTTAACAGCGTGAATTTCGGTCGCGCAAACGCCGGGCTGTCTGGCCGCGTAGTCGAGTTGCAGGCGCGATTCAGCTTCTAATTTGAAAGCGGTGACAGTGTTAAAACTCAGCTTCGTAGGGGCGACCTCTAAATCAAAAGGTCGCTTCTACGGAGCTACAGGAAACACTAACAACACCTTCCCTATAGACAGGTCGTCCCTAACGGGGCTACTAAAACTATCTTTTAGCACCACCAGGACAATTTATCCGGAGGAAAGATTGTAATGAAATATGCAAGGTCGATGATCTTTCTATTCATATTCGTATTCCTGGCTTCTGCGATTGTCGTGCCAGCCACGCCGCCTCAATCAGAGATCGAAAAGAAGATCAACGCTCTGCTTGCGCGGATGACGCTTGAAGAAAAACTAGGTCAGCTTCAGCAACTCGACGGCGAAGCGAATGGCAATTATCGGCCTGAGCATATCGAGCTTGTACGAAAAGGTTTGCTCGGCTCGACTCTCAACGTGCGCGGCGCAAAAAGGGCGAACGAGCTTCAGCGCATCGCGGTCGAAGAGTCGCGTTTAAAGATTCCGCTCATCTTCGGCTTCGATGTTATTCATGGCTATCGCACAATCTTTCCTGTTCCGCTCGGCGAAGCAAGCAGTTGGGACAGCGCTGCCGTCGAACGCGCCGCAAGCATAGCGGCGGCTGAATCGCGCGCGGCGGGCGTGCACTGGACGTTTGCGCCAATGGTTGACATTGCGCGCGACCCGCGATGGGGTCGCATAGTCGAAGGCGCAGGCGAAGACCCTTATCTGGGATCGGTGATGGCGCGTGCGCGCGTGCGCGGGTTTCAGGGACGCGATTACAGTGCGCCTGATCGTGTGATCGCGTGTGCCAAGCACTGGGTCGGCTACGGCGCAGCCGAAGCGGGCCGCGATTACAACACGACCGAAATCTCCGAATGGACTTTGCGAGAAATCTACTTCCCGCCATTCAAAGCGGCGGTTGATGCGGGCGTCGGAACATTCATGAGCGCGTTCAACGACCTTAACGGTGTGCCCACGTCGGCCAATCCTTTTACGCTCACGCGAGTGTTGCGCGGCGAATGGAAATTCGACGGCTTCGTCGTCAGCGACTACACGTCTGTCGAAGAACTGCTCAGGCACGGCGTGGCCGCAAACGAAATGGAAGCGGCGCAAAAGGCGCTCGCTGCCGGGGTTGACATGGAGATGGTCAGCCGCCTCTACAACAAACACGGGTTGCAGCTTGTAAAAGAAGGCCGCCTCTCTCAAACCACAATTGACGAGGCCGTGCGCCACATTCTTCGGATCAAGTTCCGGCTCGGACTATTCGATAAGCCATACACGGACGAATCGCGCGAAAGCGGTGTCATTATGAGCCGCGAAAATCGCGAGGCGGCACGCCTGATAGCCGCGCGCTCGATGGTGCTTTTGAAAAACGACCGCGACACATTGCCCGTGAACAGGGATGTGAAATCGATTGCGGTGATCGGGCCTCTGGCCGATTCTCAGAAAGACATGATCGGCTCGTGGAGCGGCGACGGCAAAGCAGAAGATGCCGTGACTTTGCTCGCGGGCATCAAGGCAAAAGTAAGTTCGGCCACCAAAATCAGTTATATCAAAGGGTGCGATATCGAAGGTGATACGGGTGGCGGCATCAATGATGCCGCGCGCATCGCACGCGAAGCCGACATAACGATTGTCGCCGTGGGTGAATCGGCAGAGATGAGCGGCGAAGCTTCGTCACGCTCAAATCTCGATCTGCCGGGCCGCCAGTTGGAGTTAGTCAAAGCCTTGCAAGCCACTGGCAAGCCTGTTGTCGTCGTCCTGATGAACGGGCGACCATTGACGATCAACTGGATTGCCGAAAATTCTCCGGCGATTCTTGAAACATGGTTTGCAGGCACAGAGGCGGGAAACGCGATTGCCGATGTTTTGTTCGGCGATGTAAATCCCGGCGGCAAACTGCCGGTGACGTTTCCGCGAGCGGTCGGGCAGGTGCCCATCTATTACAATCACAAAAACACCGGTCGCCCTCCCGACCCGAACAACAAATACAGTTCAAAATATCTGGACATCGGGGTCGAGCCGCTCTTTGCGTTCGGGTACGGATTGAGCTACACACAATTCAAGCTCTCGAATCTGCAATTGAGCGCGCAAAGCATTCGCGCTGATGGGAAGATTACGGCAAGCGTCGATGTGGAGAACACAGGCAGGCGCGCGGGCGACGAAGTCGTGCAGCTCTATGTCAGAGACGTGGCGGCGAGTCGCACGCGGCCCATAAAAGAGTTGAAAGGCTTCGAGCGAATCACGCTGAAACCCGCAGAGAAGCGTCGAATCCAGTTCACGCTCGCGCCCGAACACCTCGGCTTCTATAACACGGATATGCGATTTGTGGTCGAGCCGGGAACGTTCAAAGTCATGGTTGGCACGAACTCCGTTGACGGGCTCGAAGCGAGCTTTGAAGTCGTCGGGAAATAAAAGAATATTCACCGCAGAGGCGCAGAGAAAGACTCTGCGTAATCTTCGCGTCTTCTCTGCGCCTCTGCGGTGAGCGGCTTTGAATACCAGTGATGAAGAGTTATTTACGACACAAAATATTCCTCTCAAATCTCGCAGTTCTATTCTTACTTGTCGTCAACGTCATCACCATCGCGGCGACGCCGCAGCGCAGGGTGTTGTCACCGGGCGACAGGGCTTTTATTGAAGACCTGTCGCGCCGTTCGTTTCGCTATTTCTGGGAGCAGGCCGACCCGCGTACGGGGCTGGTGCTTGACCGGGCGAGAACGGATGGCTCGCCACACGACAATACTCATCGCAACATTGCAAGCATCGCGGCAACAGGCTTCGGGTTAACGGCCATCTGCATAGCCGCCGAACACGGCTGGATACCGTCAACAGAAGCACGCGGGCGCGTGCGGGCGACCCTGCGTTTTTTCGCCGAACGCGCGACGCACGAGCACGGCTGGTTTTATCACTGGCTCGACCGGGTAACGGGCGAGCGCAGATGGGACAGCGAAATATCTTCGATAGACACGGCGTTGTTGCTGGGCGGCATTTTGACCGCGCGACAGTATTTTTACAGGGATCGGGAGATCACGCGGCTCGCGACTTTGATCTATGAGCGTGTCGATTTCACGTGGATGCTCAACGGTCATCCGGGGCTGCTTTCTCACGGCTGGAAACCTGAGATCGGATTTTTGAAACCGCTATGGGACAGTTACAGCGAAGACAAAATACTTTATCTGCTCGCCATCGGCTCGCCCACTCACGCGATCACGCCGCGCTCGTGGTACGCGTGGAAACGCGAGTGGGTCACATACGCAGGCTACACATATCTGAGCGGCGCGCCGCCTCTGTTCATACATCAGTATTCTCATGCGTGGGTCGATTTTCGCAATCGCCGCGAAGCGTCACCTCCCTACATTGATTACTTTGAGAACTCTGTTAAAGCGACGCGCGCGCATCGCGCTTTCTGCCTCGACCTGTCGGGCGAGTTTCCAGCCTACACCGCAAACATTTGGGGCATCACGGCATCAGACAGCGCGCGAGGATATGTGGCGTGGGGCGGGCCGCCGCGCGACCCCGCAATCGACGGCACGGTTGTCCCGTGCGCGGCAGGCGGCTCGTTGATGTTCGCGCCTGACATCACACTTCCCGCGCTTTCCGAGATGAAAGAGCGATTCGGCGAGCGCATCTATGGCCGCTACGGGTTTGCTGATGCTTTCAATCCGAAGACGGGATGGGTCGGCCCCGACGTTATCGGTATCAATATCGGAATCACGTTATTGAGCGCAGAAAATCTTATAACAGGAAACGTCTGGCGCTGGTTCATGAAAAATCGCGAGATACAAAAAGCGATGCAACTGGTCGGGCTTCGGCAAATGTAGGAGCGGGTCGCCCCGGATAGCGAGTTAGTTACAATCCTCAACACAAAATTCTATTATCGAGTCGTTCGGTGAAAGATGCGAAATCCCCATGAATCGAGCGCGAGGGCTGGCAATCCGGCAGTGCGCGCTCTTGTGGTCTGCGAAGGGTTCGCTATGTCAGGGGTCACGTCTGCGAACGCCGCGCCGTTTGCCACCTCGACGAAACCTGTGAACGGGCGATTTGAAAGATTGATCGCTACCAAAATTTCTTCGCCCGCCGTACGCCGCAGGTAAGTAACTATGCGCGCGTCGTCTGAATTGCGCAGCCATTCCATTTCGCCCTGATTGAGGGCTGCGTGCGCGCGGCGCAGCGCGATCATCTGGCGATAGAAGCGCGGAAATTCGGGTCGGCGTTCGGCATTCGGCCAGAAGATCGGCAGCTTCTCGAACAGCGCGGGCGCGCCCGATTCGGTCGTATCTCCGGCTTCCATGCCGTTGTAGAGCATCGGCACGCCGCTCATCGTCAATACCATAGCCGATGCCGCAAGCGCGCCGCGTTCGCCGAATCTTACGAGGGCGCGGCGCTCGTCGTGGTTATCGGAAAAGTGCATGCGAAGCGCGCCACGCGGAAAACGCGCCCGCTCGGCTTCCCATACTTCGCGAAGCACAGCAGCCGACTGCCTTCCCATCAGCACGTCTGAGAGCGCGCTGTGAAACGGCCATGCGTAATCGAGATCAAACGCTTTGACCAGAAGCTCAGGCTTTGCTGCTTCGGCAAGCATAACGATGTCGGGTTTGATCTTATCCAGTTCGGCGCGCGCGCGCTCCCAGAAATCTGTCGGCACTTCGCCCGCGACATCGCAACGGAAGCCGTCCAGATCGAATTCCCGTATCCAGTATTTCAGCATCTCCGTCATGTAGTCGCGCAACGCGGGGTTGCTGTAATCGAGCGCCGCCACGTCCGTCCAGTCGTAAGGCGATATGATTTTGCCCGCCCCGTCGCGCTTGTAAAACGCGGGCGTCTTCATCATCACGTTGTCCCACGATGTATGATTGGCCACTATGTCGATGATTATCTTCAGGCCGCGTCTGTGAGTTTCCGAGACCAGTCGCTTCAGGTCTTCTTTGGTGCCGTAATCAGGGTTGATCGAATAATAATCACGCACGGCATAAGGGCTGCCGACGGTTCCCTTCTTCTTCTCGGTGCCCATTATGTGAATCGGCATCAGCCACAGGATATTGACGCCGAGATTTTTCAGATCGTCCAGCCGCGAGGTGATGCCGTTGAAATTTCCCTCAGCCGAAAAACTGCGCGGGAAGATTTCGTAGATGACCCCGTTGCGCACCCATTCTCGTGTTTGCCGAGCAGGTTCCTGTTGCGAGAAAGCAGCATTGAGCGATGCGCCGGGCAGGCACAGCACAAGGACAACAAGACATAAGAATCGTTTAAGCATCGAGAGTGCTCCTATTCATCAACAAGCCCTGTGCTCGGCACGGGCTGCGCCGATTCCTGTATGCCGAACGGTTCAAACTCGTCGGCCTTGATTACCGCAGATTCCGGCACGTCTCGATCAGCGACATCGTGCACGCGCGTTACAAGCGCCGCTGCCACAAGCAGACTCGCGCCGCCGAGCATGACTACATAAAGCGGGTTGTTATTGAAGACGTATTTGACGAGCGGTTGAAACGTGAGCGATGCGACGATCTCAGGAATGACGATGAAGAAATTGAATACTCCCATGTACAAGCCCATTCGCGCCGCAGGCAGTGAGCCAGCAAGTATCGCGTAAGGCATCGAGAGAATAGAGGCCCACGCAATGCCTACGCCCACCATCGACAGCAACAGCACATACTGATTGTGAATGGCATAAACTGAGAGCAGTCCGAGGCCGCCCGCTATGAGCGAGATTGCATGAACGGTTTTGCGGCTTGTGGCGCTGGCGATCTTCGGCAGCACGAAAGCTACGATGAAACAGACAATCGAGTAGACCATAAACGAGATGCTGCCCCACGCCTGACCCCGAACAAAGAGCGGGTCTTTATCACTGGTCGCCCCGAAGATATGGTAAGAAGTCGTCAGCCCGAAAAACATCCACATGCAAAACAGGCCAAGCCATGTGAAGATTTGAACGACGGCCAGCTGCTTCATCGTTTTAGGCATCTCGCGAATGGCCGAAGTAATCTCCGCTAAAGCCGCCGAGATGCCGCGATGCTCTTGCTTCTTGCGCTCGAACTCTTCCATGTCCTCCGGCGGATATTCTTTTGAAGTCAGTACAGTCCACAATACCGCGAGAAGAAACGCTACCGCTCCGATCTTGAATGAATAGACGACGCTGGGAGGGATCAGGTGCGGAGATGCTATGCCTGCTGCGTTCGCTGCTTCAGCCTGACGGCTGTACGCTTCATCCGCGCCATAGCTGTTGAAGATGTATGGCAAGACATTGGCTAAGGTCTGACCGATGCCGATGAAGAAGCTCTGCATCACAAAGCCGACTGTGCGCTGATCCGTGTTTAGTTTGTCTGCGACGAACGCGCGGAACGGCTCCATGCTGACGTTGATGCTTGCGTCTAAAACCCACAGCATCCCGGCTGCCATCCACACAGCGGATGAATTCGGCATGAAGAATAGAGTAATGCTCGCGAGAATCGCGCCGACCAGAAAGTATGGGCGACGACGCCCCAGCCGGTTCCAGGTTCTATCGCTCATCGAACCGATAATCGGCTGAACCAGCAAACCCGTAACAGGACCCGCCAGCCACAGAATCGGTATCTCGTCCGGCTTTGCGCCCAGATAGGTGTAGATGCCGCTCATGTTGGCAAGCTGTAGACCCCAGCCGAATTGTATCCCCATGAACCCGAAGCTCATGTTCCAGATTTGCCAGAAACTCAGGCGCGGTTTGCTCATTGAGGGTCGCTCCTTTTTCGTGCTTTCTCGTCTTACGGTTTCACAGGCGAGTTACCTTGTTTTGATTGTGATGATGCTCGCAGAGCGCGCGGGCAGCACAACGCGCACAAGGCCGCCATCCAGTCGAACCTCTTTCGCCCGGCCTAACCTATCGATCAGTTGCGCGCCTCGCGCAAGCCTGATCGCTGATGCGTCCAGTTCCACTCGCGCCTCCTGTCGGTCGTTGTTGAAGACGACGATCACAGATTCGCGCGCGGTTGTTCGGGCAAATGCGTATTGCTGTTCGCTGACGCTGAGCGTTACCAGTTTCCCGCGACGCAGCGGCTCAAGCTCGCGGCGAAGACTGATGACGCGGCGCAGGTGATCGAATACTTCGCGCTCTTCGCGTTTGCGCCCTTCGCCGGTGAATGCGTTGTGACCGTCGTCGGACCAGCCGCCGGGAAAATCTCTGCGATTGTCCGGGTCGCCTCGCCCTTCCATCGCTATCTCGTCGCCGTAATACAACAGCGGCATCCCGCGCGTCGTCATCAGAAAAGTCTGCGCCAGCATCAAGCCTTCGCGCGTCGCTCGCTCTTCGCTCATGAAACGCAGCATGTCGTGCAGACCCAAAAACGGCACAAGGAGGCCCGGATTCGGATACAGGTAATCGTGCGATAAGACTTCGGCCAGTTTTCTTACATTCTCGCCTTTGGCGAACGCATCGCGGATTGCGAAGAAGAGCGGAAAGTCGAACTCTGTGTCTATGCCCGAATCGATGCCGTCCCACCGTCGCGCGCCGCCTTGAAAGAAGGCCACCTGCGCGGGGTCTGCGTCGTAGGTCTCGCCTATCACGTTGAGCTTCGGATACTCGCGCTTTATGGCTGCCATCCAGTCCCGCCAGAACGAGCGCGGCACGTAAGGCAATGTGTCCTGTCTGATGGCGTCAAGCCCCGTGACGCCGACCCACCAGAGCGTGTTTTGAATTATGTAGCGCCGCGTCTCAGGGTCGTTCTGGTTCAGGTCTGGCAGCAGATTGACGAACCAGCCGTCGAGCACTGGCCGTGTGACGCTCTCTGTTTGATAAGGGTCTTTCAGCGCCCACGTCTGCCATGTCTCGTTTATGTGACTGGCTTCAGTGCCGTTGAGCCACGTGGGCGTGGGCGCATCTTTCACCCACGGGTGATAAGGGCCTGTGTGATTTGCCACCTGATCCTGAACTATCTTGATGCCTGCGGCGTGCGCTTTATCGACAAGCTCGCGCAGGATGTCGAGATTGCCGAAGTGTTCTTCGACCGCGTAAAAATCTATTGCGCCGTAGCCGTGATAGCCGGTCGTCTTCTGCCCGTCGTAGACCTCTTTTTCGTCGTACTGATCGTTGTTGTCGTACCAGGGATTGAGCCATAGCGCAGTCACGCCTAAATCTTTCAGGTAAGGCAGGCGATCAATTATGCCGCGCAGGTCGCCGCCGTGATAAGAGCGCGCCTTCGAGCGATCAAATATGCCTCTGGATTTCTGCGGGTCGTCATTCGACTTGTCGCCGTTTGCGAATCGGTCGGGCATTATCAGGTAAATAACATCGTCCGTGTTCAAACCTTGAAAGCGGCCTGCGCGCGCAAGCGGGGCCAGTATTTCAAACGGCGCGTCTGCGCTTCCATTTCGCGTAGTGATTCTCAGCCTTCGCGCACCGGGCTTTGCAGCCGGAGCAATCACGACATCGACGAACAGATAAGTGCCTTTGTCGTTCACCTGTGCGGGGCCGCGCAGGCTAAGCCCTGAGTCTATGGCTGAGACCTGCGCGCCCGTCAGGTTTTTGCCGCGAATCATCACGCGCACAGGATTGATAGAGTGAGCGGCCCACCAGTTTGGCGGCTCGACTTTTGTAACTTCGGGCGTGCTTTGCGCGGCTGTCGTCGTAACCGCAACGCACAGCGAGACGATTAACAGCACCAGTCCCGAAAAGAGCTTTCGATTGTAGCTTTGGCTTTTCATAATCGCTTGTTGGGCTTCCGCGTCATCATTGCTGCGGCTGGCCGAGCATCTGTTGCGTGCGCAGTTTATCGTCGAGCAGGCGTTCCTGCTGCGACTGCTTCTCCATGGCTTCGAGCCGTTTGAATTCTGCCAGCGCCGCCTGCGCTTTTTCCGTCTGCTTCAGGCGCGTGTAGGCGAGGAAGAGTTGATAAAATGACTGAGTATGCGCCGGATACTTTTCAATGACGCGCTGCAAACGGACGACAGATTCCTGATAATCGCGCCGCTTCACAGCCAGACGCGCATAATCATAAAGCGCCGGGACGTTTTTGGGGTCGAGCGCGAGCGCGCGTTTTAGCGGCGCTTCGGCATCATCAAACCTTCCCTGCTCTATGGCGACATAACCGAGGCTTGCGAGCGCATCGACGTGATCGGGATGTTTGGCTACGAATTTTTCAAAGTGCTGGCGGGCCACATCGAAATTGCCTGCGGCTCTGTGCGCCGCGCCTTGCCAGTATTCGATGCTCTCGGCATTTGGATCGAGCGAAGCCGCCCGGTCGAAATCCACGGCGGAACTCGCCCACTCGCCCTTGCGATAATTGGCGTCGGCGCGCGCCAGAATGTAAGCCGCATTGTTCGGCTCGCGCTCGATGGCCTGACTGTACTCGCCCGTTGCCCCTTCCCAGAACCCTACGCGGAAATATTCGCGGCCCAGCAGGTAATGATAATTCGCGTTGGCAGGCTCGCGTTCGATGGCGTGTTTGAATTCTTCGACGGCGTTGGCGTGATCGCTTCGCGCGCTGGCAATCAGTCCCAACCGGAAATGTGTTTCAGCAGGAGCCGGGTTCTGATCCGTAGCTTCGGCAAGGAAGCGCGCGGCTTCATCATTGCGGTCAAGATTGTAGAGCGCGATTCCGAGGTTATAAAGCACCTCGTATGTGCGCGGCTTCAATTCGTTGACCCGCGCAAACAACCGCGCAGCGTGTTCGTACTGTTTGCTTTGAGCCAGCACTGTGGCGAGCGTAAACAAGGCGCGCGGATCTGAAGCAAGTTTGCGCTCGATAAAATTCGCAGCCTCTTCGGCTTCCGCCGTGCGGCCTGCGCGAAAGGCTACGTTCAGGAAAGCGAGCGCGAGTTGCGCGTCATCCGGCGCAGCAAGCCGCGCGCGCGCAAAGTGTTCGGCTGATTTCGCAAAATCGCCTGAGTCGCCGTAAAGCGCGCCCAGATTGTAATGAGCCTGAACGTGGGACGGATCAATCTTTAAGACGCGCTCGAACTCTGTAATCGCTTCACTGGTCTTGCCGCGCTCGGCCATCATGCGCCCAAGGTTGTTGCGCGCGCTGACAAAGTTGGGATCGAGTTTGATGGCTGCGTTGAATTCGGCAAAGGCGGCATCGGCGCGGCCCAGCCGATCAAGAATGACACCCAGAACATTATGAGGAACGGGCGAGCGCGGCGATGCCAGAACGGATGCTCGTGCGGCGCGTTCGGCATCATTCAACGCGCCTTTCTGCAAAGCGGCCAACGCAGCATCAAGAGAGGCTTGCGCCTCTGCGTTCAATTGGGTCTGCTTTGCTTCAATTGCCCTGTGCCCGGAGCGTTGCGCCATCACGGGAAAGCAGTAAGCAGTAAGCAATAAGCAACAGGCAGCAGGCAGCAGGCGGCGAATTAATATAGAGTAAGCAGTCGAAAGAACCGTTGAAGAAAATTGAGCGCAGTACAAAAGTCCGCCTGCTGGCTTCCGGCTTCTGATTTCTGGCTTCTGGCTTCTGGCTTCTGACTTCATTGTTTTGACGTGCCCGTGCGAAATTCCGTGTTGAGCTTCTCGACCAGAGCGAATTCGCGAGCGGCTTCTTCATTGCGCCCCAGTCGGCGCAGCGCAAGCCCCAACTGGTAATGCGCGTCTGCGCGATACTGGGCAAGCGAAATCGCTGTTTTTAAGACTTCGACCGCTTCCGAAAAACGTTCGGCCAGAACATAAGCGCGCCCCAGTGTTCGGTGCGCCTCGAAGTTTTTCGGGTCTAAAGCGACGGCGCGTTTGAGAGCATTGATCGCTTCTTCGGTCTTGCCCTGTTTGACGAGCAGCGCGCCCAGTCCCACCTGCCCCATAGAAGAGTCCGAATCAATCCTGACCAGTTCCTGATACTCCGCCATTGCCGCTTGAGATTCGCCTGCCGATTCAAGCGCGGTTCCAAAAAAGAAACGCGCCTCCGCATGGCGCGGACTGAGTTCGACCGCCGCGCGCAACTCCTTTACCGCGCCCGTGTACTCTTTGACCCCGTACAACACTCGCCCCAGATAGAAGTGCGCGTCGAAGCTTTTCGGATTGAGCGCGATGGCCTGCGAAAGGACTTCGCTCGCTTCGCTGTTTGCATTACCGCGCGAGGCCAGAATAACGCCAAGCAGCGTGTGCGCTTCCGCCGCGCCTGCGTTGAGCCTGAGCGCGCGTCGCACCTCTCGCTCGGATTCCGTCACGCGCCCCGCGTTGAACAGCGACAGGCCGTACAGATATGCCGCGTCAACAGAATCGGGCTGACGCTCGGCCAGTTCAGCCATCGTTTCAATGGCCTCCGCCCAGCGTTTGAGCCTGATGTAAGCCAGCCCCATATCCTGCCACGCGCCAACCAGCGCGGAGTCGCGGCGCAGGGCTTCTTTAAAATCTTTTATCGCCGCTTCCAGATCATCGCGGTCCGTGGCAAGCAGCGCGCTCACATAAAAGACGCGCGGGTCCGAGGGTCTTGCGTCAGACAAAAAATCGAGCTGAGTCGATGCCTGCGCTCTGTCACCCAGCGCGCGATAGACTGCGATCAACTCAAAGCGGACATCGTATTGTTTCGGGTCCAGTTCAAGCGCGCGGCGAAGATGCTCTGCCGATTCTGTCAATCGCTCTTTGCCGCCGACGCGCGACAGGAACCGGCCAAGCTGGTAATGAGCGGTAAAATTTCTGTCGTCCAGTTTAAGCGCAACTCGTTCAGTATTGATGGCCTCTTCGGCCCGGCCAAGCTTCCATAATGCGTACCCAAGATTGGCTTGATAGACGGAACTGTCCGGTTTGAGCGAGACCGCGCGGCGGATGTCGTCGAAGGCTTCCTGATGACGCCCGAAACGCATGCGGGCAAGCGCGCGCATATTGAGCGCTTCCGTGTCATTGGGATTTTTAGCGAGCCGGGCAGATGATTCGGCCTCGACCCGCTCGGCGCGCGCTTCCGGCGTGCTGAAGCGTTCGACGTGCGAGCGCGCAGTTGTTTGAGTTTGAGCCAGCGCAGGCAACGCACAAATGAGTAAAGCAGATATGAATTGAGATATACGAATCATGGCTAAAACAGGATGGAGAATCTCTGGAAAAACCCTGTGTGATTTTAGCAAAAGCCGACCATGCGCGACAACGCGGGTCGTTTTCAGAGATTGCGACGATCAAAAAGTATGGGCAGCCCTGCTGGCTGCCCGAATCACTCTGGACTCAGGGCAGAGACAAGCTCTGCCCTGAGATTTTCTTAACGGGCCGCTGGAAGAAAAATTTCTAGAAGAGAAATTTCGCGCGGTACTGGATCACGCGACCCGGGAAGGCTGAATCGAAACGACCAAAACTGCCCGGATCGTTTGAATTGTTATTCGGCACTGTGAAGTTCGTATGGTTGAACACGTTGAAGAATTCAAAGCCGATCTGGAACTTCTTATTCTCCGAAAACGGAACTCGCGCGTTCTTGAAGAACGACATATCCGTGTTATAGATTGACGGCCCTCTGAACGTGTTTCGTCCCAGATTGCCAAAACTCACCTGTTGATTTGCCGCGTTGGTAATCGTGGTCAGATTGGCGGTGGTCGAAAAAGACGCCGGATTGAAGAAGCGATCAGGCGCGACATTGGCAAACGGGCTGGCAATGAGCGACGGTCGAATCAGACTGCACTGACAGACGACGCTGAACGGGAATCCGCTTCGCGCGCTGACGACCGTGTTGAATTGCCATCCGCCAAACAACGCATCGGATATTCCGCCTTCGCTCAGGAACCGCTGCCCTTTGCCGAACGGCAGATCGACGATGGCATTGGCCGAGAGCAGGTGTCGGATGTCGAGGGCCGAGTTGCCCCGATCAAAATCGAGATCGAACGGATTGGCGGGGCCTTGACGACCTTGATTCTTGCTGTCTCCAATTCCGTTGAATACGCCCGTCGCGTTATCGATGGTGTGGCTCCATGTATAAGAGACCTGCCCCTGTATGTTCTTCGTCAGCCGCTTTATCAACTGTATCTGCAATCCGTCATAAGTCGATTCTGCGGCGTTTGAATACAACAGCACGCTGCCGATAAGCTCGTTGGCGGCGTTGCGCGCAAGCCCCTGCCCGCCTGAGCCTTGCTGAAATGTGGCCAGCAGGTCTTTCGTTCGGTTTCCGACGTATCCGATATCCAACGCCCAATCTCTTGCAAACTGGTACTGAAAGCTGAACTGGAACTGTTGGACGAGGCCGTTCTTCTGCTGTTTGTCCACGCTGAACAGGTTCGTGCCCGTCGGCACATTGTTCGGATCGAGCGGCTGCGGATTGGGCGGCCCCTGCGCCAGTGTGAATGTGTCAAAGACTATGTTCGTGCTGGGCGGGTTGCGAACCGCAGGCGGGTAATCCACGCCGTCGAGCGTGTAAACCACCGCGTATCCGCCGCGCAGCACCATAGTCTTCTCGTGGTTCAGAGCGTAGGCCACGCCGATGCGCGGGCCGAAATTGTTCTTGTCGAGTTTGACTACTCTGTCTCCGCTGCCATCGGCTACGAGCACACGTTTTTCGTCAGCGAAGTAGTAGCCGATGCGGCCATCTTTTTCCGTCGGGGCCGTAGGTCCCGGCAACAGGTCATAGCGCAGGCCGAGATTCAGCGTAAGCCTGTCGTTGACCTTCCAGTCATCCTGCACAAAGAATCCGTACTCCTGCATGCGCAGGTTGAACGGGCCGCCAAACGTACGGCTACGCTGGGAAAAACCTCCGGCAGTGATACTGAGCAGAGCGTTCGCCACAGAATTGCCCGTGCCTGTTGGCAACCCCTGATCGCCAAACCCGATAGCGCCTTTCTCGAATCCCGCGCAGCCGCCGCAGATCGTTTCGAGATAACGCAACCGCACCTCAGCGCCGGTTTTGATCGAGTGATTGTCCTTGATAATCGTCAGCGAATCGGCAAAGTACGGGTTCCTGCTCTTGGCCCGGAACAACCCGCCGTCGCCTAAGAACTCGACGCCTGTGTTGCCGTTGAACCCGATGCCGAGTCCACCTGTTGTTTCATCGCCGCCGAGATTCGAGTTTGGGACGCCGACATCCGACGACCAGGACGCGCTGACGCCGCACGCGCCCAGAACACCGCAGTTGTTGATGCCGAGGTTGAGTTGAGTCAGACCGAACCGAAACTCATTAAGCACGGTCGGGCTGAACGTATGCGTATCGCTTACGACTATGGCGCGCGAATTACCTACCTCTTCGCCAGCGCCAAAACCCGCCGTGGGCAGACCCGGTGGGCCGATCAAACTGGTCGGGAAGAAGTTTTCGCGCACGTTCATCAATCGCTGATCATTGAAGCGCCCGGTCAACGAGTTGTTGTCTGTCAACCTGTGATCGATCTTGATCCCGTGATTATTGATGACCTCGCGGTTTTCGCGTTGCGAAAAGAAGTTCGGATTGCCGCCGCCCGGACAGGCAATGTCGGCAGTCGGCAACGGGTAGAGATTCAGAATCGTTCGCGCTATCGGATCAAGCCTGTTGGCGGGAATCCTGTTATTGGGAAAATTCAGTCCCGTCAGCGGGTCTTTGATTCCGCCGCAGCTTGCGAACGCGGAGAAATCACCATTGCGAGACCCCACGGTCGGAACGGTTGTCGTAAACGGAAACGGGATGTTGTTGCGCTGTCCCAGATAATCGTAAAAGAAGAAGGTGCGATTCTTGATGATGGGGCCGCCGATTACGCCGCCGAATTCATGAATCTGCTGAACGGCCTTGTCAGGAATCGAGAGATCGCCGCGACCGATTGCCAGCGCGCGGTCGCGTTTGAGTATCGGGTGAAAAGCATTCAGCGCAGAGTTCTGGCCGTAGTAGTAGAGCGACCCGTGAAACTGGTTGGTTCCCGATTTGATGTTGGTATTGATGACGGCCCCTGCGGCGCGGCCAACTTCGGCGGGCGGGATGCTGGTCGTGACTTTGAATTCGGCTATTGCGTCGGGGTTTGGAAAGACGCCGATGCTACCGAACTGCGGCTCGTTGTTATCGACCCCATCGAGCGAGAAGTTGTTGTTGGTCGGGCGCTGTCCGTTGACGACAAGCGACCCGCCGCCTGAACGTGCGAAGCGCGCGGTCGGCGTATCGCCCTGCGCGTTGGAACTGTTCGGGCCGCCGCCGCCTGCGCGAGGGTCGCCGTTGTTGAACTGGCGCGAATCAGGGCCTGAGCCGCCGAAACCCACGTTTGAACCGCGAGCCACACCCGGCATAAGCGTTGCGAGCAGCGTGAAGTTGCGACCCGACAACGGCAGTTCCGTGACTTCGCGACCGGTGATGGTGCCGCTGCGGTCGCTCGACTCGCGCTCGATGATCGGAGCGCTGGCCGTTATCTCTACAGTTTCGCTTGTGCCCGACGCCTGTGACAGTTGTATGTCAATCGGGAGGCGGTCGCCTATTTGTAAGACGATGTTGTCGCGCGCGGCATCCTTAAAGCCGCTGGCGCTTGCGGTCACTTTGTAGGTTCCAATGTCGAGCAGCGGCACAACGAATGTTCCTTCATCATTTGTCGTGACCTTGCGTTCGGCGTTGGTGCCTGTATTAATGACAGTAACGCTTGCGCCAGCAACCAGAGCTCCACCCGGATCTGTAACCGTACCGACAATGGTGGCTTTATTCGTTTGGGCCTGTGTTGAAAGCGCCAGAATCGTAAGCAGTAAAGCGAGTGAGTTGACAAAAAACAAAGTTCGATGCTTTGTCATGATCTTAGCTACCTCGAGTTTTATGAGCGGGCGGCCTTTATACATACATTGTGTACTTCGGGCCCTTCCCTGTGTGAGCAGTTTTTATTTAGAAAGCATGAATGGAATGGCGCGTGCCATCCCGTCCGATTTTTGCGATTAAGCCGATATCTTTAAATATTACAGATTTGCCAGATGATGCGAGACTGGACCGCTGCTGTCAACATCACATTGCCAGAACGTCTCGCCAGAGAATTCCGCAAACTCTAAAGACTTCCAGAAGCAACTCGAAATAACAACTCAATTATTGAGGGGGAAACTCTACTTCGAGTCGCGCCCTGAGGATAAACCTGCTGGCGCTTGCTTCGAGAGTTAATGAGTGTATAATACGGTTACCCGGCTGAAAACCCAATGTTTTAGGGGTGTTGAAACGTCTGTTACGCGGGATCAGTAACGGGTTACTTCTATGATTCCTGCTAGGGAAGAAAAGCTGGAACAACTAGAGAGGCTTTTGGGCAGCCGAATCTTGCAAGGGTCGGAAAGTTTGAGAGCCTTCCTCCGGTTCGTGGTGACAAAGGCGGTCGATAATCAGGACGCCTCGCTGAAAGAATACATAATTGCCACTGAGGTCTTCGGTCGAAAAACCGACTATGATTCACGAAGCGATTCGGTCGTGCGCGTGCAGGCCGGGCGTCTCAGGTCCAAGTTGCAGGAATACTACGCGACCGAAGGAAAACACGACAAGGTTTTAATAGACCTGCCAAAAGGGCATTATGCCCCGGCCTTCTCTTACATCGAAAGCACGAACGGATCAACCGCTTCCGAAGTCCTCATACCTGAGACTGCATCGATTCCAGTCAAAGAATCGGTCATCAAAAATAATTGGAAAGTGCTGGCGATTACGGCGCTCGCGTTGCTATCGCTTCTGCTCGGCGCGCTGGCATTCAGCTACAGATCGGATGCTGCCCGCTTAAGAGATTCTCTGGCTTCAAAAATGATTCAACCCGCTGAGGTACAGGCAGCCTCTCCGCTCTGGGGTGATTTTTTCCATTCGCCGGAGCCTGTGCTTGTAGCCTTCAGCAACGCGCTTTTTCAAGGTACGGCTGAGACTGGGATGAAGGTATTAAAACCCATGGGCTCGTCTCCGACAAATGTCGGCTCACCGGCGGCGTCTCAGACCTCAGGCGTTAAAGGCGACAGCGAATCGGTCGTCACAGATCATTATACGGGGATAGGCGAGGTGCTTGGGGTTTCCTCGCTGGGAGACCTTTTCTATAAAGCCGGGCGCTCGATTCGCGTCAAGCGCAGTCTAATGCTGACCTGGGATGATCTGAAGACTGAAAACATCATCATACTCGGCTCTCCGGCTGAAAATTTCGTGCTGCGCGATCTGCCTCAACAGCAGGATTTTGTATTTCAGCCTCTCAAGGATGATAAACAGAACATGTCTCTGGGAATAGTCAACACGAAGCCAAAACCGGGAGAGCAGACGACCTACTTCGCAAGACAGGAGGGGCCTTCGCGAAGCCAGATTTCAGAAGACTACGCTGTGATCAGTCTGCTTCGCGGGCTGGACGAAAAACACAGGCTGGTGATACTGGCGGGGATTACAACTTTCGGCACACAGGCTGCGGCGGAATACGTGACGAAACCTGAGTACATAAAAGACCTGTTAACACACCTCGACATATCGCCATCGGGAGATTCACTCAAACTGCCCTCGTTTTATCAGGTGCTCATCAAAGTGAAGGTCAACGGCGGAGTTCCGGTCCAGATCTCTTACGTCACGCATCACGTGCTGTAATCTTTGCTTGATCTTTATCCGAAAGAATGCGGAGAATAGTGATTGCCGTACTCGGATATGAAATCCTTCTTCATTATAATCGCAATCGCCGTTGTCGCTTTCTTATTACCGGCAAACATCAACGCGCAGCCGTCTCAGTCACAACAGCCTCAGTCGCAACAGCGCACGGGAAGGTCTTATACGAGCGGCGATCCCGTAAAGAAACCCGCTACCGCCGCGCCGCAAGCGCCTTCGCCGGTCACCTTCGCAGACATCACAGCCGCGTCCGGCATCAACTTCAAGCACGCCGCTTCGCAGACTTCGCAAAAATACCTGCTCGAATCCATGGGAGCAGGCGTGGCGATGATAGATTACGATAACGACTCTCGGCTCGACCTGTTTTTCACAAACGGCGCAAGGCTCGACGACCCTATGACAAAAAACGCCGCGCCCGATAAACGCGACCCGAAATACTGGAACAGGCTTTATCATCAGAAACCGGACGGCGCGTTTGAAGATGTGACAGAGCGCGCAGGCGTAAAAGGTGAAGGCTACAGCATGGGCGTTGCCGCAGGTGATTATGACAATGACGGGTGGGTCGATATTTACGTCACGGGTTACGGCGCAAACATTCTGTATCGCAACAACGGCGACGGGACTTTCACGGATGTGACCAGAAAGCTGGGAGCCGTGGCAAGCGGCTGGGGCACGAGCGCCGCGTGGGTCGATTACGACAGAGACGGGCGGCTCGATCTTTTCATAGCTCGCTATATGGAATGGGATTTCGAGCGCGGCTCGCTCTACTGCGGCGACACGCGGCCCGGCATGCGCGCTTATTGCCACCCCGATAATTTCAAAGGCGCAACGAACCTGCTCTTTCATCAAAAACCCGACGGCACATTTGAAGACGCAAGCGCGCCATCGAAGATTGCCGATGAGAACGGCAAAGGGCTGGGCGTAGCCGTAGCCGATCTTGACAATGACGGGTGGCCTGACATTGTTGTGGCCAACGACAGCGTGCGGCAGTCGCTTTATCGCAATCGCGGCGACGGCACATTTGAAGACATCGCCCTGCCTGCGGGCATGGGGTACGACGAGAACGGCAAGACGTTCGCAGGCATGGGAATTGACGCGGCGGATTACGACGAGGATGGATGGGCGGACATTTTTATAACGGCGCTGTCGAATCAGACTTACCCTCTGTTTCACAACAATGGTGATCGAACGTTTACTTACGAGACGAATACCACAGGCATAGGCGAGGCCACGATTCTTTATTCGGGATGGGGAACGCGCTTTGTTGACGCGGACAACGACGGATGGCGCGATATTTTCGTAGCCCAGGGGCACGTGCTGGATACGATTGAAAAGACCTCGTCATACTTGAAGTACAAACAGACGCCGCTGTTGATGCGCAACACGGGCAAAGCATTCGTAGACACTTCCCCTTCGGCAGGGCCAGCTTTCAATGTGCCTGTGGCTGCGCGCGGAGCCGCCACAGGCGATCTGAATAATGACGGGTGGCCCGACATAGTAATCGCGGCGCTGGACGCTTCGCCGGTCATCCTGCGAAACAACGGCACGAAAAACCACTGGATCGGATTACAGCTTACAGGCACGAAATCGAATCGTGCGGGGCTTGGCGCTCGCGTCCTTGTGACCGATGCGGCGGGGCGAAAGCGCATATTCGAGGTGACAACGGCAGGCAGCTATCTGTCATCGAGCGATCAGCGAGTCGTGGTAGGATTAGGCCCGGCGACCGGCGTTCGCTCGATTGAAATTCGCTGGCCGAGCAAACGAGTTCAGCTCATCGAAAATCCGGCCATTGATCGCTATCACACGATTAAGGAAAAGGATGAAGGATGAGGGATGAAAGTGTGCAGGATAAAGAATGCATCGTATAGATGACCTGTCTATAGGTTCAGTCGCGCACGTTTCGATTTTTATTCATCCTTCATCCTTCATCCTTTCTCTTGTCACTGGTTGCTGCTTTATTGTAATTTGCAGTCTGACCTGTTGATCTGAAATTCCCTCTCGAAACAAGGTATTTTTGATGCTTTATCTAAATTCACCGCGCGCACGTTTCTTTCGCGCGCTTCTGCTGCTGACAATAATTTCGCCAGCCGCTTTACAGGCGCAGTCGCAGAAAGAGCCTAAACAGGGCATGGGCGGTGCCTCAACGGCGGGCGCGCCAGCTTACACTTCGCGGCGCACGGTCGGCATCACTGACGCAACGGCTCCCGTCATCTTTGAGGATGTGACAGCCCGCACTGCGCTCGCGGGTTTCAAGCATCGATCCGGCAGCGGATCGAAAGATTACATAGTCGAAACCACGTCCGGAAGCGTTGCCATCTTCGATTACGATAATGATGGGCTGCCTGACATATATCTGCTCAACGGTTCGACCATCCCGGCTATGCAGGGCAAAGAGAAGCCTCCGCGCGCCGCGCTCTACAGAAACTCAGGCAACTGGAAATTTGAAGACGTGACGGCCCGCACAGGACTGGCCAACGAACGTCTGGCGATGGGCGTGGCCATCGGCGATTACGATAATGATGGGCGTCCTGATATTTACGTCAGCAACTTTGGCGTCTCGCGCCTTTATCACAACAACAGCGATGGAACGTTTACAGACGTGGCCGAAAAGCTGGGCGTCGCGCGGAGGGGATGGAGCACAGGCGCGAGTTTTGGAGATTACGACGGCGACGGGCGACTGGACCTGTTCGTCCCCGGATACCTCGAATTCGATCTGAACAATCTGCCGCCCAACCCTTCAGACGCAGGCAAAGCCGGAAGCGTCGGGCAGAACTTCTGCGAGTTTCGCGGCGTGCCCGTTATGTGCGGGCCGCGAGGGCTGAAAGGCGAAGGCGATACGCTTTATCATCAGAAACCGGACGGCACGTTTGAGGACGTGAGCGTCAAAACAGGCACGAACGATTCGCAGCGATATTATGGGTTTTCGTCCGTCTTCGTTCACGCGAACGAAGACGATCTGCTCGACCTGCTGGTCGTCAACGACTCCACCCCAAAACAGCTTTACATAAATAAAGGCGGCGGCACGTTTGAAGAGATCGGTTATCCGTCCGGTATAGCGTTGAACGAAAATGGCCGCGAGCAGGCAGGCATGGGGCTTGCGGTGGGAGATTACGATAACGACAGCCGTGTCGATTTCTATATCACGAATTTTTCAGACGACACGAACACGCTTTATCACAACGACGGCGAAGCGAACTTCACAGACGTAACTTTTCAGGCGGGGCACGGCGAAGTGACCATGCCGTTTCTCGGATGGGGAACGAGCTTTCTGGATTTCGACAATGACGGCTGGAAAGACGTGCTCGTAGTCAACGGCCATGTCTATCCGGTGGTTGACAAATATCAATGGGGCACGAGCTACGCGCAGCAGTCGCTTCTGTTTCGCAATCTCAAAAATGGAAAGTTCGAGCGCGTCCCGGCTGCGCCCGCAAGCGGGCTTGCGCTCGCTATCCCTGCGCGAGGACTTGCCGTTGGCGACCTCGATGGCGACGGGCAGCTCGATGCAGTCATCAACAACATTGACGCGCCGCCCACTGTGCTCAGAAACGTGACGAAGCCCGCAGGCCACTGGATATCACTGCGCCTGATCGGAGATACCGCGAAGAAAAGCCCGAAGGATGCAACGGGCGCAATTGCTTATGTGACGACGGGCGAAATTCGCCAGCGACAGGATGTGATAAGCGGCGCGAGTTATGCCTCGCAAAACGATCAGCGATTACATTTCGGGCTTGGCGCTGCAACGAAGATAGACAAGCTGGAGATCAAATGGCCCGGCGGCGCGACCGAAACGATCTCTATCAATGGCTGTGACAAAGTCGTTACCATCGTCGAAGGCAAGGGCGTGATGAATCGCTGACAGCTATATACATTTCACCGCACAGGACGCAGAAGAAACGATGAATGCAAAATCAGGAAGAGAGCAATGAAGAAGATACTCGTATCGCTATGCTGTATATTTTTTCTTTACACGAATGTTGAAGCAATAGACCTCGGCGGGCTTGAAAGCATCGGCCCCGTTTCCAGCTTCACGCGCACGGCGTCGTCTGTCACCTTCACGTGCAAAGATTCCTCGCAAGTCCGAATCCAGCTACTCGCTCCTGACCTTGTGCGCGTCAGAGTCGCGTTCAGAAAAGCGTTGCCCGAACGCGATCACTCGTGGGCCATCGCAAAGTCGTCGTGGGACGCCCCGCGCTGGACGCTTGCAGAGCAGACGGATTACGTCCTGATCGCAACCGACGAACTGGAGATCGCAGTTCGGCGCTCGCCCCTGCTCATAGAGTTTCGAGACGCCAGAACGCACGAAGTAATCAATGCGGATGCGCGACCGATGATGTACAACCCGAAAGGCGAAAACATCGCCGCCGCAAAGAGGCTCGGATACGACGAACGTTTTTACGGGCTGGGCGAGAAGGCCACCCGCCTCGATAAACGGCGCGGCCAGTTCGTCAACTGGAACTCCGACACGCCCGGCTACCGCGAAGGCACGGACCCGATCTATCAAACGATACCTTTTTACATCGGGCTGGAAAAAGCGAAAGCATACGGCATCTTCTACGACAACAGCTATCGCTCGTATTTCGATCTCGGAGCGACAACTCAGGAGTACGCCGCGTTTGCAGCCGATGGCGGCGAGATGAATTATTATTTCTTCCAGGGGCCTTCGATAAAAAAGATCGTGAGCCGTTATTCAGACCTGACAGGCCGCATGCCTATGCCGCCTATGTGGGCGCTCGGCAATCAGCAGAGCCGCTGGGGGTATTACCCCGACTCAATGGCCGAAGACATAGTACGCCGCTATCGTGAAGAAGACCTGCCGCTCGATGTGCTTTATCTGGACATCGATTATATGAGCGGCTATCGCGTCTTCACGTTCGACACCAAATCGTTCCCTGATCCCAAAAGGTTCACTGACAGAATGAAGCAGCAGGGCGTGAAGGTCGTCACCATTGTCGATCCCGGCGTGAAGTACCAGCCGCCTGAAAAAGGCGCGAGCGACAGGACGGAGAAACCGGAACTCGCGCCGCAGGACAGAAGCTATTACGTCTTCAATCAGGGAATGGAGAAGAAATATTTTCTTCATCGTCAGGACGGCAAACTCTATGTCAGCCGCGTGTGGCCGGGCGAATCGGTCTTCGTCGATTACACGCTCGAAGCCGCGCGGCGCTGGTGGGGAGACCTGCATCGCGCTTACATAGATAATGGAATCGCCGGTATCTGGACGGACATGAACGAGCCTTCGGATTTCATAGATCAGACGGGCAAAGCGCAGATGGACGTTGTGAATTATGACGAAGGCGAGCGTTCGACTCACGCAAAGAATCGCAACGTCTTTGCGCTGTTGATGGCTCGCGCGACTTACGAAGGGCTTGAGCGGCTTGAGCCGAACAAGCGACCTTATGTCATCACGCGCGCGGGATATGCGGGTTATCAGCGATACACGACCATGTGGACGGGCGATAATACAAGCACATGGGAGGCGCTTCAATTGAGCATACCGATGTTTCAATCGCTGGGGCTTTCGGGCGTGCCGTTCATAGGGACTGATGTCGGCGGGTTCATCGGCAGGTCAGACGGAGAGTTGCTGACCCGTTGGTATCAGGTGGGATTTCTTACGCCGATGTGCCGCAATCACAAAGAACGCACAGGTTACGATCAGGAACCGTGGCGATTCGGCAAATACTATGAAGACATCATTCGCAAATACCTGAAGCTTCGTTACAGGCTAATGCCTTTTCTCTACACCGCGCTCGAAGACGCGCACCGAACCGGGTTGCCGATCTTTCGCCCGCTGGTTTTGAATTATCAGAACGATTACAACACGCTGACGATAGATGATGAATTCATGATAGGCACGGATTTGCTCGTCGCGCCTGTGCTTGCGCCGGGACTTACGGAAAGAAGGGTCTACCTGCCCGAAGGAACATGGATAGATTACTGGACAGGCAAGCGGCATGCGGGCGGCACGATGATTCGCGTCGAAGCGCCGCTCGACGTAGTGCCGATGTTCGTCCGCGCGGGCGCGATCATCCCGATGGGGCCGGAGATGAATCACATCGGCGAGAAGTCTTTCGACCCCATAACTTTTACAATTTATCAGGACGCGAAAGGCGACGCATCGGCAACGCTTTATGAAGATGACGGCACGAGTCCCGCATACAGACAGGGCGTCTTTCGCCGAACAGGGGTGAGCGTTTCCAAATCCGCGAGCGGGACTCAGATCAAGTTGAGCGCGCCCGAAGGAAGCTACAATCCCGGAACGCGCAATCTGGTCTTTGTCGTGAAAGCGGCTCCCACAGCCCGTTTGGTGTCTGTTGACGGCAGGCCGCTCGGCGCGATTGCGGGAAATGAAATGCGAAGCGGCTGGCGCAAATCGGAAGGCGATCTGGTCATACAGATCGCGGACGACGGCAAAGCTCATCAGGTTCAGATCAGATAGCTGATTCCTTTTTCAAAATCAAAAAGGCAGCAGAGTTCTGCTGCCTTTTTTAATGCGCCCGTTCTTCGAGTTTATCGTCTTGGGCCGCGCGGCGGACGACGGTCGCGTGGGCCGCCGGGGCCGCCGGGACGCGGGCCGCGCGGGCGGTCGTCGCGCGGGCGGTCATCGCGGTTGCCGCCGTTGTCACCGCCTTCCGGCTGACCCTCGCCTTCTTCCCCGGTCTCGCCGCGCTCGTCTCTGAGCACAGCTTTACGCGAGAGGCGTATCTTGCCCGAAGGATCGACATTGATGACTTTCACGAGCAACTGCTGGCCTTCGGTCAGTTCGTCGCGGACGTTTGCAACGCGATAATCCGCAATCTCCGAAACGTGAAGCAGGCCGTCCGTGCCGGGAAGTATTTCGATGAACGCGCCGAAATCCGCGATGCGCTGCACAGTGCCGAGATAGGTCTTGTTCACCTCAGGCACTGCGGTTATCTCTTCGATTGCGCGACGCGCGGCTTCTGCCTTTTCGAGGTTGGCCGAAGCGATATTGATGCGGCCCGTGTCTTCAACGTCAATCTTGCAGCCCGTCTTTTCGACAAGGCCGCGAATGACTTTGCCGCCTGGCCCGATCACTTCGCGTATCTTGTCTACGGGTATCTGTATAGAGAGTATGCGCGGCGCGTATTGACTGATCTCTTCGCGCGATCCGGCAAGCACAGCGTCCATCTTGTCGAGTATGTAAAAGCGCCCCGCCTGAGCCTGCTGCAATGCGTCTGCGAGAATTCGCGCGTTGATGCCCGCGACCTTGATGTCCATCTGCAAAGCGGTGATGCCGTTGCGCGTGCCCGTCACCTTGAAATCCATATCGCCGTAGTGGTCTTCGGCTCCTGCGATGTCTGTCAGGATCGCGTACTTGTTGCCTTCCATCACCAGTCCCATCGCGACGCCCGCGACGGGCGCTTTCATCGGCACGCCCGCATCCATCAGGGCAAGCGTTCCTCCGCAAACGGAAGCCATCGAACTTGAGCCGTTCGATTCCGTGATGTCCGAGACTACGCGCAGTATGTAGGGGAATTCATCTTCTGAGGGAAGCATCGGTTCAAGCGCTCGGCGGGCAAGCGCGCCGTGACCTATTTCGCGGCGACCGGGCGAGCCCACGCGACCCGTCTCGCCTACGGAAAAGGGCGGGAAGTTGTATGCCAGCATGAAGCGGCGTTTCACTTCGCCTTTTTCCAGATCGTCCAGATATTGAATGTCTTCGCTCGTGCCGAGCGTCGCCGTGACTATGGCCTGCGTCTCGCCGCGCGTAAACAGCGCGGACCCGTGCGCGCGCGGCAGCCAGCCTACGTCGATTGAGATCTGGCGTATTTCGCCGAAGCGGCGACCATCGGGTCGATGGCGGCGATTGAGTATGTCTTCGCGGAAGACCTTCTCTTTGAGATGATCGAAAATCTTTCCGGCCACCTTTCGCTTTTCGGCATCTTCTTCGGGATAAGCTGAAACGGTCGTCTCTTTCAGCTTATCCATCATCGCGTAGCTTTCCAGTTTCCCGTGCTTGCCCGTGTCGAGCGAGTCGCGCAGGTCATCGGTGATGCGGCTTTCGATCTCTGAAAGCATATCGGCGTCAAATTCCGGTTTGACGACTTCGCGCTTGGTGACGCCGAGCTTTTGATACATCTCTTTTTGAAGTCGGCAGAGTTTTTTGATTTCGTTATGGCCGAACATCAACGCTTCGACCATCACGTCTTCTGTGACCTCTTTAGCGCCCGCTTCGACCATCACGATGGCCTCTTCCGAGCCTGCGACTATGAGGTTAAGGCTCGACTCGCGCGTCTGATCGTAAGTCGGGTTGACTATATAACGGTCTTCGATAAGCGCGACGCGAACGCCTGCTATAGGGGTTTCAAACGGTATGTCTGAAAGGTAGAGCGCGGCTGACGCTCCGGTTATCGAGAGCACGTCCGAGTCGTAATTTTCGTCTGCCGAAAGCACGAGCGCGACGACCTGTGTGTCGCTGTTGTACCCTTCTGTAAACAAGGGCCGGATGGGACGATCAATGAGCCTTGAGGTGAGCGTCTCTTTTTCCGAGGGACGGCCCTCGCGACGAAAATAGTTTCCGGGGATGCGCCCGGCGGCATAACCGTACTCACGATACTCAACCGTGAGCGGGAAAAAATTTATTCCTTCGCGCGGCACGCTTCCAACCGTTGCGACTAAAACCATCGTGTCTCCGTAGCGCACTATTACTGCGCCGTCCGCCTGCTTTGCGATCTTTCCTGTCTCTATTGAAAACTCTAATCCGCCTAATTGGACTGATTCCTTCAACTCCATAAATATCTCCTTCTTCGCTCCGCTGCGCGCCTGAACGTTTTCTCGAAGAGCCTCTTGCGGCTCAGGGAAATGGCGCGACTTTTTTGACTCAAGTGTCAGGCTTGCGCGGGGGCAAGCCGAATGTCTTCGTTTTGCTGCTTAAACGACGAAACCACGGTAAGCGACATCGCCTGCCGGCGCGCTTCCGTGGCCATCAATGAATTAGTAATGTCTGAACTGTAAGCTGGCGCGCCGGACCAAAAACCCATCACTCTGATTAAGAAGTTTGTGTCTCGACTAGCAAGCGTGTGAAGATTGCGCGCCAGAGAACCGACAACTGAATGGGCCGCCAAAAGCGAATTGCTAAAGGCGGCCCTTTGCCCGGCGATCTCTATTTTCTTATACCCAGACGGCTGATGACTTCTCGGTAACGGTCGGCGTTCTTACTTCTCAGGTAATCGAGCAAGCGCCTCCGCTGGCTGACCAATTTCAAAAGTCCGCGCCTTGAATGATTATCCTTCGCGTGCGTTTTGAAGTGCTCGGTGAGTCCGTTAATTCGCTTTGTGAGCAATGCAACCTGGACTTCGGGCGAGCCTGTATCCGCATCGTGCGTTTTGTACTGACCGATTATTTCGATCTTAGCTTCCTTAGCTAAAGCCACTTTCGCTTTTCTCCTCTATACAGATAGAAATCTTAGTTCTGCTTGAACCCAAAAAAGTTAACACACGCCGCTGTTGGCTGTAAAGACAAACGCGGAGAGGCTCAGGTTATCGCTTGCTGCCTCCTGTGTGACTTGCTTGTAAATAGAACTGGCGCATCTCTTCTTCGGATCTCAAAACGCGGTTCGCTCCCAGTGTGAGAATTACGTCGGAAAGCGGTCGCTGCGCTTTCAATCGCTCCTCGCGCGCCAGGGCTACATTATGCGCCCCCGCCTGCGCCCCATGTTCGAGATAATCCAGCCGCATTTCCAGCTTGGCGTGCGCTTCTGACAGTTCGTGGAAAGTTATATGAGCGACCGGCACAAGGCTGTTCGTCCGCAGGTTGAACCATCTGACAACAGGGTTTATCGCGATCAGGGAATCGAACTGCTCAGGCGGGCGTTCGTTATCCATCTTTTTGCCGCCGCGCCTGTAAGGATTAATGCGACTGTCGTAATTATTATCCAGATTGATGCTGCTGGTTATTTCGACCACTCCACCGGCAGTCTGCGCTTGACGACCTATGTGCAGACAGTAGCGATGCGCCCCTTGCGTAAGCTGGACCAGCAGCAGCAGCCCTTCGTTTGAATTGATATAGTCGGCCACAAAAAGCGGCGCTTCAAGCGGGTTCGCCTGATCGGCTCCGGCCCGATGCGCCAGTAACTTTTTGTTCAGCCGTGCCCGCCCGTTTTCATCGAGGCTGATGAGGTCGGCGTTTTCGCTTCCCACAATCCATCGCAATCGCTCCAGCCCCTCTTTTATATCGCCAGTCAGCCACAGGCCGCCTCTCTCAGCGAGCGCGCCTGCGATAAGATTGAAGGCCAGGCGAACAGGGTCAGAGCGCGGTATGGATGCAGCGGGCGCAAGCGAAAGCTTTACCTTTGAAGCTACGGGCAGCATCGCTGAGCCATAATTTCTCAACTCCCCCGGCAATAAAGTCCGCTGGAAACTGATCGCGTCGGCGTTGTGGCTTAAAACAACAAAAGGCTGAACCTGTGAATCATTCGCCGTTGAATGCAAAACGGCTCTCTTTTTTTCGATCACAGGGTTGCCGTCCGCTGAAACGACGGATGAAAGATCGGGGCGAATGTTGATGGATGCCTTGTTAACGGATGCTTTAATGAGCGGGCTGTTGACGATTCGAGGTCGGCTCAGCGATTTGACATCATAAGCTGTTTTGACGAGGTACTCCGCAATTATTTTGCGACCGACCAGAGCTTCGCCGTAACTGCGCGCGGCCTCGATTGTTTTAAAAGAGCCGATGAAAACACGAGTCCAATGGCCTCGTCCGGGCAATTGCACAGTCCCCCAGCCGGGCTGTTCACCGGCTCGCGCAAGATGGGCTGAAAACTCTTCGGCCAGCGCCGCGTCGGGAAATGAAGCGACCTGCAATGTAAAGCCGGGCGCGTTTTCGGTTGTCTGCGCCTGAGCCAGTGAAATCAGTGATAAGAGAATCGCCGAGGAAAAGATTGCGAGCTTTGATTGCATTGCCCTTGCCCCCTTGTTCGCAAGTGATGGCAAGCGTCCATTCGATGTGGGAACAGTAACTGGTATTGGGGAAAAGTTATGGCGTTCGCTGAATCAGGGGGAACGCGGATTGAAAGTTACGAGGACTGATCACAAAACCTTGCGACCGCAGCACTCGTCGGAAACTCGCGATCGCGTCAACAGAATTTATGTTAGGCCACCACCGGGCGCATGTCAACAATTAAGAGCAAAGCGTGACGCTGACAGGTTACGACATCGCGCGATTGCTCCATTCGCAAAGCGAATAATTATTTGTAATAACCGCTTTTGTGCGCTACACTGAGCCTTGATTGACCCCTGTTTTGGCGCTCCCAGTAGAACGCAAAGCGGGGGTTTCTTTCTTAAGAAGTAAGGTCAAAGCGTTAAAGTCGAGCGATGTTTTTAAATTCGTGCAGCGCCTTGACCACAGCCACTCAGCCGAGGCTCATAAGACACGGAGCGCATTAAAGCCCAACAGCGCTTCCGTGTGAGCAGGACCTCTGGGTTCGGTTCGAGCATAAAGGTCCCAGGTTATGACCGCAGATTATTCCGAAGGGCAGCGCGACGATGCAACTCGCTCAAAAGCGATGACAGATCAGGATGTAACTTTTCAGGTCAGCGAGCGCAACGGCCATCAGTTCATCGTCATAAAAGAGCAGGAATCGGCAGAGGGCGATTCGACCACCCGGCAGACGGTCGAGATACCCGTGTCGATGTTGCCGGAACTCAAGCGCGCGGTTGCCGCGCTCGAAGAGAATTCCGGCGGCGCAACACCTGCGCCTGCCAGTTTCGCCCACGAGTCGGAAGCGGAATTCGCGCGCATTCTCGATTTCTACCACATTGTCTGGCAATACGAGCCGCGCACGTTTCCCGTAGAGTGGGACGAAGCGGGAAACGCGATAAAGAGTTTCACTCCTGATTTCTATCTGCCGCAGCACGATCTCTACATAGAACTCACGACGCTCAAGCAATCGCTCGTCACAAAGAAGAATCGCAAGGTCAGGCGGCTGCGCGAGCTATACCCCGAAGTAAACATAAAAATTCTATATGCTTCGGATTACAGGAAGCTGGTCGAGAAATTCACAGGCAGCGGCGACTGGCAGGAAGCTAACGACGGACTTTGAGATTGAGTGATTCGTTTTGAGATATTTCCGGAAAGCAGTGGAAAAAAGTTCAAGCCAAAATATAACGATCCCGAGTGATCTAAGTGTCCGTCTTCCGGCCCTCAGCGTTAACGTTGGAAACCCTTGCGGATTTCCGTCGCCAAAATCCAAAGGACCCTGGCGTTTGAGACTCTTGCGAGCCTCAATCATCACACCGAAGTTTCATGCTTATGTTAACACCTCTTGCGAGGCCCTAACATTTCGCCTGAACCAGAAGCCTTCAACAAAAACCTCTCGGGATCGTACTTGGTTGTTGCCAACCAAGCTCGCACATAGTAGCACAGAAATTCGTGATGTCAACTAAAAAATGCGACTCGACTGAAAAAAAATTTATGCGTAATGAAATTGACGCCGAAAAAGTGTTGATACCGCAGAATCGGCTCCAGGAGCGGGTTTCAGAGCTTGGCCGTGAAATATCTGAAAGCTACCGAGATAAAGATCTGGCCGTTGTCGCCATTCTCAAAGGCTCCTTTGTCTTCGCCGCAGATCTGCTGCGCGCGATGACAATTACGGTCTCGATAGACTTCATGGCGATCTCCAGTTACGCCGGTCAGCAGGGGTCGGGCGTGGTGCGAATAACGAAAGACCTGGATCAGAGCATAGCTGGCCGAAACGTGCTCCTGATCGAGGATATTATCGATACGGGGCTGACGGCGAACTATCTCGTGCAGACCCTCAAACGGCGCAATCCGGCAAGTCTGGAGGTCTGCGCATTGCTGGATAAATCGGCTCGTCGCATCATTGATCTGCCAATCGCTTATCGCGGCTTTGAAATTCCGGATGTTTTTGTGGTCGGCTACGGCATGGACTATCAACAGCGCTATCGCAACCTGCCACATATTGCGGAGCTTCGCACTATTCGTCCAGCAGGTAGCACGAGTGAGTCTTGAAGGCCAGCCACACCTCTTTATCAATCGCCAGATTCTGATATACGTAGCCGACGCCGCGCTGCCGCATTTTCAGATCAATCGCGCGCGCTGAATCAAAAAGCGTATCGCCGTTTATTTCAATTATTCCCTGATCGGGGCGAATTATCCCTGCGATGGATTTGAGCGTCATGGTCTTTCCAGACCCGCTTGCGCCAAACAGAATCGTCACTCCCGGCTGCGCGCTGATCTCTATATCGAGCAGGAATTCATCAGCCGCCGAATCCCCTGTATTGCCGAGCCGCTTCTTTATTTTCGCCGACAGCATAAAAGTGATGAGTGATGAGTGCGGCAACTGCCTGTCACACATCACTTGTCGTTCGTCGCTAACTTATTGGTCGCATAGACGAGCGTCAGCGCGATAGCCGACAGTATCAGTACAAGCGAGAGCGCGTAATCGTCCCGGCCCGATTGCGTTGCGTCGTAGATGGCAATTGCCGCTGTCTGTGTGCGACCGGGAATATTGCCTGCGACCATCAGAGTCGCGCCGAAATCTCCGAGCGCGCGAGCGAAAGCAAGCATCGCCGAAGCCAGGATTCCGCGCGACGCAAGCGGCATAGTCACGCGCCAGAAGACGCGCCACTCGGATTGACCGAGCGTTCGCGCCGCGTCTTCAAGTTCCGAGTCAACCGACGCAATTGCTGCGCGCGATGTCTTTACGACCAGCGGCAGCGCGCCTGCGGCAGCGGCTACGACCGCGCCTTTCCATGTGAAGACCAGGGGATGTCCGGTTATCGCTTCAATCGCGCGACCCGGAAAACTGTTGCGCCCCAGCAGCACAAGCAGGTAATAGCCAAGCACGGTCGGCGGGAGAACCAGAGGCAGCGTCACCAGAGCATCGAGCATCTCTCGCCCAAAAAAGCGCCGCCGCGCGAGTAACCATGCGAGCGCAACGCCTATCAAGACGACCAGCGCCGTGGCTATGAGCGCGACTTTTATCGAGAGCGCGAGCGGAAACCAGTCTATTGCTGCCATCGGCTGATGAAGATAACACAGGTCAGGGGCCGGAAATAAGGATGAGGGATGAATTATAATTTCAGATTTAAGATTTGAACTCTTACTTATTCATCCTTCATCCTTCATCCTTCATCCTTTCTTCTGTATAATCGCGCGGCGCGAGCCATAATTTCGGAGGTCAATGTGAGCTTTACAAGATCGAGCGGCATTCTGCTGCACCCGACATCGCTGCCCGGACGCTTTGGCATCGGAGACCTGGGCGATGCGGCTTATGCGCTGGTTGATTTCCTCGTCGAAAGCGGCCAGAGCCTGTGGCAGGTGCTGCCGCTCGGCCCGACCGGGTTCGGCGATTCGCCTTATCAATGCTTTTCGTCCTTCGCAACCAATCCGCTGCTGATAAGCCCGGAGCGACTCGTTGAAGACGGATTGCTCGCGGAAACCGATCTGCAACATACTCCGCGCTTCCCCGCTGCGCAGGTCGATTACGGGCGCGTGATAGATTTCAAGACGGCACTGCTTGCGCAGGCGTTCGAGAATTTCAAGCACACGACCCAGACCGAACTGCGCTCAGGGTTTCTCGCGTTCATAAAACGATCAGAAAGCTGGCTCGAAGATTACGCGCTCTTTCGCGCATTGAAAGATGCCAACGGCGGCGCGTCGTGGAATCAATGGGAGCCGGGGCTTCGCAAACGGGAACCTGTCGCTATGCTCGCCGCACGCGATGAACTGCACGACCGGGTTGAGGCGCAGAAGTTTTATCAATACCTTTTTTATAAACAATGGGCGGCGCTAAAAGATTACTGCCACACAAATCGAATAAAGATTATCGGCGATATTCCCATCTTTGTCGCTTACGATTCTTCAGACGTGTGGGCGAATCCTGAATTGTTCAAGCTCGATTCCGAAGGCAACCCGACTGTCGTTGCGGGCGTGCCGCCCGATTACTTCAGCAAGACGGGCCAGCTCTGGGGCAATCCCATCTATGACTGGAGCCGTTTGCGCGCGACCGGGTACAGGTGGTGGATAGACCGCCTGCGCGCCACACTTGAGGTTGTTGACATAGTCAGGATAGATCATTTTCGCGGATTTGCCGCCTGCTGGGAGATACCCGCGGGAGACAGGACCGCCGAAAACGGGCGGTGGGTCGAAGTGCCGGGTCGCGAAATATTCGATACGCTCAAATCGGATTTCGATGAGCTGCCCGTCATAGCCGAAGACCTCGGAGTCATCACGCCGGACGTTCAGGCTCTGCGCGACGATTTCGGATTCCCCGGAATGCGAATACTGCAATTCGGGTTTCGCAGCACTACGAACACAGACCTCCCGCACAACTACGTACAAAACACAATCGTCTATACCGGCACGCACGACAACGACACGGCTGTCGGCTGGTTCAACAGTCAGGCGGGCGCAGGCTCGACCAGAACCGCAGAGCAGATTGAAGCGGAGCGCCGGTTTTGCCTTCAGTATCTCGACTCGGACGGCAGAGAGATTCACTGGGATTTCATAAGAGCGGCGATGTCATCGGTTGCTCACACTGCGATTATTCCGATGCAGGATCTGCTGGGGCTTGGTTCCGATGCGCGGATGAATCTTCCCGCCAGCACAGAAGGCAACTGGCGATGGCGGTTCGGGCAAAAGGCTTTGACCAAAAGCCTGAGCAGGCGGCTCAGGCAGGTGTCAGAGCTTTACGTTCGTGGCCGCAATCAGCCAAAACATACGACCACTGATTGAGCTGAAGCCGCCTCTCTACGCGGGCAGTTTCTTTTGAATCAGAACGCGGAAATTATCGCTCGCGCC
The DNA here is from genome assembly GCA_963804815.1 of Blastocatellia bacterium. Taxonomy (GTDB): domain Bacteria; phylum Acidobacteriota; class Blastocatellia; order UBA7656; family UBA7656; genus DATEKX01. Next base: position 3,974,805 of record CAWDRU010000002.1, read on the forward strand.
GCCGGGCACAAACAGGTTTTTCACCGCGAGCCGCGCCTTCAGATCATCTACATCATCGCCTGCCGTCGCCGCGATTCTTTCGATCAATTTATTGCGAATCAGAAACGTTGTCTGCCGCTCGTAACTCAATGTCTCGAATCCAAAGTCGCGCCCGCTTTCGATCAGCGCAGTGAAATTGACGCTCGCAGTAATGTCCTGCTCGCCTATGCGTTCGAGGGGTGAATCAACAAGGGTGTGGCGATAAAACGAGCGAAGCGTGCCTCGCGCGCGGTCAGCCCCGTACAGGTGCGCGGCGACATCGCCATAATCAATCGTCACGAGAAAGCCGCGCGCGGTTGCGCGAGACACGCTTTCAAGCCAGACCGTGGCTTCCAGATTGATCTCGATTATCTGCCCTTCCGGAAAATTCAGCCTTGTGCGCCTGATGTAATCAATCAATCGCGAACTGGACGGCGCGTCCCAGACGAGCGCGAGCCGGTTGCCTTCAACGACTACATGCTGTTCTTCGATTCCATCTTTTGTGAAGCGAACCAGATGAACAGGCATCGCGTCAACAAGTTCGTTTGAAAAAAATATTCCTGCAATCGGATTGCGCTCGATCCGGCTGAGCGTCTGCCAGCAAACGCGCTCGCCGAACTCAGACAATCGCTGCTGCTGTCTCGCGCGCATCGCGGGACTTGATTCGACAATCACGTAGTTTACGCCGTCGAAGATCGAACCGTGCTCGTCACGCAAGGCGCTCATCACATCACAGGCTAACTGGCCCGTGCCCGCCCCCATTTCGACGAGCGTGAGCGGTTGTTTGTCGCTCAGTTCATGCCACAACTCTGCGAAAGCGCGGGCAAGCACTGCGCCGAACGCGGGATGAACATTACTCGAAGTGTAGTAATCGCCCGCCGCGCCTATCTTCAATCGCTCCGTGTTGTAATAGCCGAGTTCCTGATCATAAAGTGCTGCCTGCATAAACGCGCAGAAGGTAATCTTTCCTTCGCGCTCGATCTGCGCGATCAGTTTTCGTTCAAGCGTTGTAGCTTCTGACGGCATAGTTTTGATAAGCGCAAAAGAGAAAGCGCAGAGATTATTTCCCTGCGCTCTGTCTATAGTCTATAAAATACGATTTGTAAAATATCGCTTACAGCCTATACGGCTGATTCGTTGCGTTCGGCTTCTTCGCCTTCGACCTGTTGCTGAGTGACATTGCCGCGCCCGAACATGAAGCGCGTCGGGTGTTCCTGCATGATCTTGTCCTGAAGTCGCATCAGCCCGTAGAGCAGGGCTTCGGGGCGCGGAGGGCAACCCGGTATGTAAACGTCAACCGGAACTATGCGATCAACCCCCTGCAAGGTCGAGTAAGTCGGAAAAGGGCCGCCGGTCGAAGCGCACGCGCCCATCGCTATGCACCATTTAGGCTCAGGCATCTGATCCCACACGCGTTTTATGACAGGCCCCATCTTCAGGGTCGGCGTGCCTGCGACGATCATCAAATCCGACTGGCGCGGGCTTGGGCGAAACACACCTGCCCCGAATCGGTCCATGTCGAAGCGCGATGCGCCGGTCGCCATCATCTCGATGGCGCAGCAGGCAAGCCCGAACGTCATAGGCCAGAGCGCGGACTTGCGCGCCCAGTTGAATACGAAATCGACGGTTGATGTGATGATGCCGCTCGACGATTCGATGATCTCTTCCCGCTCTTTTGCCATGCCCGCTCCTGATTAATTTAAGATTTCAATTTCGAGAGTTGAAATCCTTCAAGCCCACTCAAGCGCGCCTTTGCGCCACGCGTAATAGTATCCCACGACCAGTATACCTATAAAGACGAGCATCTCGACAAGCCCGAACACGGCCAGCTTGTCATATATGATCGCCCACGGAAACAGGAATACGACCTCCACATCGAATACCAGAAACAGCATCGCCACGATGTAGAAACGCACGCTGAACCGGTCGCGCGCATCGCCAATCGGCTCGACGCCGCACTCGTAAGGCAGCAGCTTTTCGCGCTCGAATACACGGCGCTGAACGAGCCGCGACAATCCCAGCAGCAGGAACGGCAACGCCAGAGCTATCAGAAAAAAGATGATTATCGGGATGTAGCCGTAGATGGGCGGAGCGTTCGTCGGAACCGGAGTTGGAGCCGGTGCCGGGCCGGGTCTCGGCCCCGGAACCTGAAGAAGCAAGATTGCCAGCAAGTATGTCATCTGTCACCTGATGAAGATTTGGGATTAATCATGCTACAGCACGCTCATCTTAGTTTTGCGCTTCGCGCATTGTCAAGCGTCGTTGCTTCAATACCAGGGCTGTAACAAAGTAAAAGTAGGGGCAGGGCTTGTCCCTGCCCGGATGGCCGACAGGCCATGACAGTCATCGCCTTACAGCGATTCGGGCAGGGACAAGCCCTGCCCCTACCATGATTGTCAACCGACTTTGTTACAGCCATGGCTTCAATACAGGATTCGCTCTTTCTTACGAGCTGCCTATGCGCTGCAACAGCTCTTGAAATCGCGGATTCGCGCCGATCCAGTTGTAACGCGGATCGTACTTCAGATATATCATGGCGGGCGAGCGTTCGCTATAGGCTTTCTCCAGCCACAAGAGCGTCTGCTCGGCGTCCTGAAGGCCGGAATAGATCACTGCCACGTAGATCGGATCGACATAATTTTGCTTTGCCGATTGCTTGAACTGTTCGATCACCGCGAGCGCTTCAGCGCGTCTTCCCTGCCCTGCATAGATATATCCGATCAGGGCTTCGCCTGATTTGCCCGACATCATAGCTGCGGCCTTCTGCGCTTCGGCTATGGCCACGTCGCGCATCCCTTTTTGCTCATAGGCCAGAGCCGAAACCAGACGCGTCGTATACAGGTTCGGGTCTTTTTCAAGCGCCTTCGAGCATTGAACGAGCGCCTCGTCGGATTGCCCCAGATAATAGAGATAGAGCGCATGAGATGCGCTGATGGAGAGCGCCGAAGGGTCTATTTTTTGCGCCACCTTTACTTCGGCAAGCGCCTCCGCGCTGTGCCCCGTTATGAATAAAAGCTCGGCGTAGATTTGATGAGCGAATGCGTAATCGGGGTTGAGTTCAAGCGCGCGTTTTACCTCGCGCTCCGCACCCGTCCAGTCCCACTCGTATCGCATCCTGACCTGCGCCAGCGAATTATGAGCTTCGGCAAGGGTGTCATCAATCTCAAGCGCCTTGAGCGCAGCCGACCGTGCGCGCGGCATCGCGTCGTGCGGAGAAAGCGCGCTGTAGGCGCGAAGCCCCAGCACAACGTATGAATCGGCTGTCGCAACATAAGCCAGAGCGAAATTCGAGTCTATCTCTATGGCGCGGTTGAAATGCTCTATGCCCATCATCAAGGTTTCCCGCGTTCTGCGGCTGGCATAGAATCGCCCCTTCAAATACTCCTGATACGCCTCGAAGCTTTCAGTGTATCGGCGGGCGAGTCGCTGTTTTTCTTCGCCCGTCAGATTGATTGCAATCGCGTCGGCCACCTTTGCCGACACGCGGTCTTCGATGGCAAAAACATTTGCGAGGCTCTCGTCAAATTTATCAGTCCAGATCGGAAGCCCCGTCTCGACGCTGACAAGCTGCGCTGTGACGCGCACAGTGTTACCCGATTCTCTTATGCTTCCTTCAAGCACGGCCTCGACGTTGAGTTCCCGGCCAGCCGCCACAGGGTCTTGATCCGGGCTCGTATATTTCAGTACAGAGCTTGTAGGCCGCACGCTGATCTGTTTGAGGCCGCCGAGCTTTGTAATCAGCGCGTCGGCCATCCCGACGCCTCTGTATTCGCCCGATTTTGCGCCGTCCAGCATCTTAAACGGAAGGACGGCTATGGACCTCGGCATCGCGCCGGTTCCCGTTATACGTTTCTCCCTTGCGAGGCGAAAGTATAAAAAAGCGCAAACCATCAAAAGCCCCACCGCGCAGGCCGCTGCGATTTTCAGCGTGCGGCGAGAAGGCTGTACGCGAGAAGGTTGTGCGCGAGAAGGCCCGGCAATCGAAGCAACGGATGAACTGCTGGAAGCCGAAATCCCCATCTCGTCCGCAGGCAATATCGGCGCTGCGCCGGGGTCATCCTCCCGCTCTTCGATGATGATTTCCGTAGTGGTCAATTTCTCTAAAATCAGGCGGGATCTCTCTTCGTCTGCCCGCCGCACGCGAGCGACGAATTGATAACCGCGACCCGGAACTGTCGCTACGAAGCGATGCTCGGTGGCTGTCTCACCGAGAACTTTTCTCAGCGCAGAGATATTGACCGTCAGGTTAGCCTCTTCGACTACGGTGTCGGGCCACAGCTTTGACATCAATTCATCTTTTGCGATCACCCGACCCCTGTTTTCCACAAGCACCAGCAGAGTCTCAAACAGTCTCTGATTAAGAGCTACGGGCTGGCCTTCACGCAGCAAAAGCCGTTTCGCCACATCCAGCCGGAACGGGCCGAATTCGTACAGCACTCTTTTCGGCTCGTCGGCGTTGGATTCGTGTGCGCTCAGGGTATCGCTCATAGCAATTTGTTTATTTTTGGACTTTTTTAGGTCCATTTTTAGGACTTTTTCCCGGCTCCGGGTTGATACTGCCGCTGCTTACAGTTGGATGCGGAGTTTAGCACCGGGGCAATAAAGATTGCAAAACGAGAGAGAGGGAACTTGAGAAAGGTAAGACGAATAGAGATAAGGATACAGACACGCCAGACGCTGGCGCTTGCCAGCGACGCAGAGCAGTGCAAAAACTGCGACGACGCGTTGCGGCTTAGATGGTGCGTCGAGTGCGGCCAGCAATGCTGGATGATCAAAGCAAACCTGGCAGACGTAGAAAGACAGACCCTTTATCAATGGGCATATTCCGGGCGAGTCCACTGCGTGGAAGAAGGCCCGGACCGGTTGTTTATCTGCCTTAAATCATTACCCCTGTGGGACAGACAACATTGAAAGTAACGAGAGGATGAAGATTATGAAAAACAATGAACAGAAGATACAAAGTAACAATGGCAGAAGAAGTTTTCTCAAATCGGCGGCGCTGTCGGCGGGTACGCTGGCAGGGTTGTCCATAACGGGTCAAAGTCAGACGCGAGGCGGCCCAATAAACGATGTGGGAAATACTCAAGGACAGGTTCGGGTGAATTTAATCCGAGGGATTGGCCCCGTGCCGGGCGATCAGGTAGTCGATTTTGCTTCCGGCGTGCGAAACGCTTTTGCCGATGTGAAGTGGAATAAAGCGACAAACAAAGCCTCTCTTCGTTTCCACCTCGAAAACCTGCCTCGCAGGCCGACCGTTCACCGGGTTCCGGGGACGAATCCGAAGAACGCCTTCACTCCTGATTACCCGGAAACGGTCGTCGGCGCAGCTTATCAATTCTGGTTCATAACCTTAAGCATAGTCAGGATGGGGGTCTTTTATTATGACAGGCACACGCTCGATCTTTTGGGCGAAGACAAGACGCTTCCCAATCCGCCAGCCGACGCGCTTACGTTGGGGCTCCCAATGGTTCGCATAGTGGGCAGCCCGCTGGCCGAGCCTAATGTCAACGGCGTGCTCGATTTCACGTACCATTACAACTACGACCGTGTGCTGGACAATGAAGGCAACGGGGGAAGCGAATTCGCCCTCGGCCCGACTAACCTGCGCAACGCGGGCGAGATGAACACGCTCACAACCAGAATCGCACCGGCTTCGGAGGCGCTCTCGTTTGACGCCTTTCTGGCAGGGCCGGGCTTCGTCCTCGACACATCGGTCGAGCCAAATCCGAAACCTGCCGATCTGAAATCGACTTTCAATCCGATGGTCGTCAGTGGCGGCATGGGATTCATACCTCTGGCGGCGGGGCTTCGCGTAGATACGCTTGTGACCAACCATGTCTTTCCCTACGATGACACGGAAGGCGTTTACGTCAGGCCGCTCATTCCGGGCATCAACTCCTGTTTAGCTTAGGCGCTATTGAGATCGATTCCAGTCATCAGCGAAACGGCCATCGTCAGCTTAACGATGGCCGTTTCGCTGTTTGATGAAACTTCTCGCGTGCCGGATCATCCGGGGAAGTTGCAAAGGGAGTCGGATTTCGATTATTTTACTTGTCTCGCTGATACGAGAAATTGAAATCATGTATCGCTCAGCGCCGGGGTGGTGGAACTGGCAGACACGCAGGTCTTAGAAGCCTGTGCCGCAAGGCGTGCGGGTTCAAGTCCCGCCCCCGGCATTAAATCAATCGTCAGCGGTCAGCCGGATTTTATAACGGCAATCGACCGCTGACCACCGACTGATGACCAATTATGAACATAACCGTTACCGATCAGGAAAAATGCAAGAAACAACTGCGAATCGAAATACCCGGCGAAGTCGTTCGCGAAGAGACTGAAAAAGTTGCGACCAACCTTGCCCGCCAGGTCAATATTCCGGGTTTCCGCCGTGGCCATGTGCCCAAGTCCGTCGTCAAGACCCGCTTCCGCAAAGAACTGCGCGACGAGGTTCTCGCGCATCTTCTGCCTCATACGCTCGGCGATGCCATACGCGAAAAGGATTTGAAGGTTCTGGGCGAGCCTTCCATAGAAGATCTGAAATTCGGAGATGACGAATCGATTGACGTGACCTTCACAATCGAAGTCAAACCGGAAATCGATCTGTCGAACTATAAAGAGCTTCCGCTCAAAAAACGCCTCTACAAGATAAGAGATGAAGACGTTGACCAGACCGTCGAGCGTTTGCGCGGGCAGCAGGCCGAGCTTGTTCCTGTCGAAGATCGCGGCGCGCGTGCAGGCGACATAATTACAGCTACTTTGACGGGCCGCCCCGAACCGAACGCCGATTTGTCGGAAGCCGAAGAGCAACCGGCTGAAGAGCAAAAGGCCGAAGAGCAGAAGCCTGAAGAACAGAACGAGCCGGAGAGCGAAGAGGCCCGGCAGGAAGAGATCAAGCAGGAAGACATGGAGATAGAGATAGGCGCGGAGGGAGTTCTCAAAGAATTTTCGGAAGCGCTCACAGACGCGCGCGCAGGCGACACCAAATCCTTCAGCGTCACGTATGCTGAGGATTACAAACCGGAACATTTCGCAGGTCGCCGTTTCAATTACACAGCCGATGTGACGACAGTGCGCGCCAAAGAACTGCCCGAAGCCAACGACGAGTTCGCTCAAAGCGTGGGCGAGGATTTCAAAACCCTCGACGATCTGCGCGCGCACATCCGCTCGACTCTGGAACGCGAAGCGGAAACCAGGACCGAATCGGAATTTCGCTCTACTGTGATGGAAGCGCTCGTTAATCGCAATCGCTTCCCTGTTCCGGATTTTGTCGTGGAAAAACAGATGGACTCGCGGTTGAATACGCTCGTAAGCCAGCTTGCAAGCCAGGGCATGGACCCGCGCCACATGCAGATTGACTGGGAGGGCATACGCGAGGGCCAGCGCGAGCGGGCCGAGCGCGAGGTGCGCGGCACTTTCATCCTCGACCGCATCGCCGAAGTCGAAAAGCTCGAAGTCGGCGACGAAGAGCTTGATCACGAGATTGGCCACTACGCCGAAAGCATGAATCAGGCGGCGGACGTTCTGAAGGCACGCTTGACAAAGGAAGGGGCGCTCGATAGTATCAGATTGCAGGTCAGAAACCGCAAAGCCCTTGATCTTGTAATAGCTTCCGCTGAAACAGAAATAGAAGAGATTGAAGGTTTGAACGGGGCCGATGCGGCAACCGGCGAGGGTGAACAAGCAGAGGGGTAGGGTTAGTTTTACAAGCGACCTTTAGCTTTCAGCAGCTTCCCCATGACGATATTGAGAGTTCGGGTTCGCGGCTTAAAATCGGGTCCCTCATTGCCACAACAAAAAAGTAACTTCCCGCAATGGCCATAGCAAAGTATAATACTTGCGTGACCGATCAGTTTCACAAGGAGAGTGAACCACGCATGGCTTTAGTGCCGATGGTCGTCGAGCAAACAGCGCGCGGCGAGCGCGCATTCGATATCTATTCGCGGCTCTTGAAAGACAACATTATTTTCATAGGCACTCCGATTGATGATACGATTGCCAATCTCGTAGTCGCACAGCTTTTATTTTTGGAAGCCGAAGACCCTGATCGCGATATATCGCTTTACATCAACAGTCCGGGCGGTTCGATCACGGCAGGCATGGCAATCTACGACACGATGCAATTCATCCGTCCTGATGTGACTACGATATGCGTCGGACAGTGCGCTTCGATGGGAGCGATGCTTTTGACGGCAGGCGCGCACGGCAAGCGATTCGCGCTTCCGAATTCGCGCATACTGATTCATCAGCCTTCGATTCATGGCGGGTTGTCGGGACAGGCGACAGACATCAGAATTCACGCCGAAGAGATTATGCGGATGCGGCTGCTTACAAGCGAAATTCTTGCGAGGCACAGCGGGCAGTCTCTTGAAGTCATTGAGCGTGATGTCGAACGCGACCGCATCATGAGCGCAGAGCAGGCTAAAGATTACGGACTTATTGACCAGGTGATATCACACCGGGAATGAAGAAAATGATGAAATGATGAATGAGAGAGTACCTCGGTTCGTCATTCATCATTTCAGAGTGCCTCCAGAGCAGAGAGAGATTTAGAATTTCCGCAGGATTGGAGAATGGATGAGACGAGGCGACGACACATTGCGCTGCTCGTTTTGCGGTAAATCGCAGAATGAAGTTAAAAAGCTTATTGCCGGACCTACTGTTTATATCTGCAACGAATGCATCGATATCTGCAACGAGATCATCACGGATGATCAACAGCAGGAGACTGCTGCCCGCCGCCCGCCTCTGCCAAAGCCGGTAGAGATCAAAGAATTTCTGGATGATTACGTCATCGGCCAGGAAGAGACGAAAAAGAAACTGGCAGTCGCTGTCTATCAACACTACAAACGCGTTGATATGCTCAAGCGCCGCACTTCGGATATCGAGATTCAAAAGTCGAACATAATGCTTATCGGGCCGACGGGCACAGGCAAAACGCTGCTGGCTCAGACGCTCGCCCGCATGCTCAACGTTCCTTTTACCATTGTTGACGCGACGACGCTGACAGAGGCCGGTTACGTGGGCGAAGACGTTGAGAACATCATCTTAAAATTGCTACAGGCGGCTAACGGCGATATCGAGCGCGCGCAAAACGGCATAATCTACATCGACGAGATAGACAAGATCTGCCGCAAGGATGAAAATCCTTCGATCACACGCGACGTGTCGGGCGAAGGCGTGCAGCAGGCTTTGCTGAAGATACTGGAAGGAACAGTAGCCAACGTCCCGCCACAGGGCGGGCGCAAGCATCCGCATCAGGAGTTCTTCCCTGTAGACACGACCAATATACTGTTCATCTGTGGCGGGGCTTTCGTCGGGCTTGAAAAAGTGATCGAGAAACGCATAGGCAAAAAGGCGCTCGGATTCAACGCCAACATCAAGAGCGCGCGAAAACAGCGCCTGAGCGAAACGCTGGCGCAGGTCGAGCCTGAAGATCTGATCAAGTTCGGACTGATACCCGAATTTGTAGGACGATTGCCCGTATGCGGCACATTGCACGAACTTGACGAAGTGGCGATGGTCGAGATACTGACTCAACCCAAGAACGCGCTCGTCAAGCAGTATCAGAAGCTGTTTGAGTACGAAGGGGTCAAACTGCGCTTTAATGATGACTCGCTCGAAGCCGTTGCGCGCATGGCGTGTTTGCGCAAGGTCGGCGCACGCGGACTGCGCATGATACTCGAAGAACTGATGTTAGACGTGATGTATATTCTACCCTCCAACAAGAAAGTCAAAGAATTTGTGGTAACGAGCGAGATGGTCGAAAACCGCCGCGCTACGTTCCCTGTCCTTGAAAAAGCGGGATAACTTGCAGGGGTAGAGGGCCGGGCGTCAGGGGCCGGTCTTCATATTCCCCTTTTTCCGACACCCGACCCCTGACCTTTGACCTCTGGTATTATCATGATTGAATTCAGCGACAGCACACCCAGCGACGTAGTGAGATGCCCAATGGTCCCGATTCGGGACGTGGTCGTCTTTCCTTACACAATAGTTGCTTTTGTAATCGGTCGCCCCGCGAGCGTGCGCGCGCTCGAAGCCGCGCTGCGCGGGGATAAGACTATCTTTCTGGCCACGCAGCACGACGCGACGATTGACGAGCCTACGGTTGAGCAGGTCTATTCGGTCGGCACAATCGCGCGCATAACGCACAATCTGCGCCTGCCCGACGGCAATATCAAAGTTATGGTCGAAGGGCTTGAGCGCGCACGCTCTGTGCGCGTCGAGGATACCGGGGATTACTGGCTCGCCACTTTGCGAAAACAGCCTGAAATCGTAGAGGCCCGCTCGCGCCTCAACTCGCTTATAGGGCGCATCGGTTCGCTCGTCGATCAGTACGTGCGCCAGTCAACCGAGTTGAGCAATCCCGAAACGCTCACAGCCGCGCTTCGCAACGACGACCCCGCGCGTTTGTGCGATACGATCGCTTCAAATTTGAAGGTGTCGGTCGAAGATAAACAGGGACTGCTCGAAATATTCTCGCTTCAGGAAAGATTCGCCCGCCTCGTCGAAGTGCTCGAAGTCGAGCTTGAAAAGATTCAGGTAGATCGCGCCATTCACGGTCGCGTCAAACGCCAGATGGAGCGCGCGCAGAAAGAGTATTACCTCAACGAGAAGATCAAGGCGATTCATAAAGAGCTTGGCCGCAAAGACGAAAAGGCCGAGCTTGAAGAGTTGAAGCAGAAGATCGAAGCGGCTGGCATGTCAAAAGACGCTTACGAGAAGGCGATAACCGAGCTTCGCCGCCTCGAACAGATGCCGCCGATGTCTGCCGAATCGACCGTCTCGCGCAATTACCTGGACTGGCTGCTGGCTGTTCCATGGAAAGAAAAATCGGAAGAAGTACGCGATATACGCACGGCGCAGGAAGTGCTCGATCAGGATCACTTCGGGCTCGATAAGATCAAAGAGCGAATACTTGAATACCTCGCCGTCCGCCAGCTAGTCGAGCGACCGCGCGGCTCGATCCTCTGTTTCGTAGGCCCGCCCGGCGTCGGCAAGACCAGTCTCGGTCGTTCAATCGCAAAGGCCACGGGGCGCAAATTCGTTCGTTTGAGTCTGGGCGGCGTGCGCGACGAGGCTGAAATTCGCGGACATCGCCGCACTTACATAGGCGCGCTGCCCGGGCAGATCATCCAGATGATGAAAAAAGCCGGGACCGTCAACCCGCTCATCATGCTGGACGAAGTCGATAAGCTCGGCATGGACTTTCGCGGCGACCCGTCCGCAGCCCTGCTCGAAGTGCTCGACCCTGAGCAGAACTTCGCCTTCCACGATCACTATCTCGATGTCGAGTATGATCTGTCGAACGTCATGTTCATAGCGACGGCAAACGTGCTGCACACGATTCCGGCTGCGCTTCAGGACCGGCTGGAGATAATCCGGCTGCCCGGTTACACCGAGCGCGAAAAGCTGGAGATCGCTATGCGCCACCTTCTGCTGAAGCAGCTCGAAGCCAACGGCATGAAGTCCGAGCAGATCGATTTCACAGAAGAAGGCATTCGAACGATCATTCAGTTCTATACGCGCGAAGCAGGCGTCCGCAATCTTGAGCGCGAGATAGCTTCGGTGCTCAGAAAACTGGCGCGGCGCATGCTGACCTCTGAGGACGCGGCGAATTATCACGAAGCAGTGGGCGGCGAAACGGTCAAAGACCTTCTTGGCCCCACGCGCTTCCGCCCGCAAGCCATTGAAGACCAGAGCGAAATAGGGCTTGCGACCGGACTTGCGTGGACTGAGGTGGGCGGCGAAGTGCTGCACATCGAAGCCTCGTTGATGCCGGGGCGCGGCAACATCACGCTCACAGGCAAACTGGGCGAAGTGATGCAGGAATCTGCGCGCGCTGCGCTCTCCTGCGTTCGCTCCAGAGTAAAGCAACTGGGAATCTCGCCGGACTTTCACAAGAAGTATGATCTGCACCTGCATGTGCCCGAAGGCGCGATACCGAAAGACGGCCCTTCGGCAGGCATAGCCATTGCGACGGCGATAGTATCTGCGCTCACGGAAGCGGCGATTCGCCGCGACGTGGCGATGACGGGCGAGATCACGCTTCGCGGCAAGGTGCTGCCAATCGGCGGAGTGAAAGAGAAACTGCTTGCGGCGCATCGCGCGGGCATCCGCGTTGTCATAATACCGAAAGAGAACGCCAAAGACCTGGTCGAACTGCCCAGCGATGTGAAGGAAGCATTAACCATTCACGCGGTCGAAAGTGTTGACGAGGTATGGCAGATAGCGCTTGAAGAACCTGCGGCGAAGACGGATCTGCCAACAACTGAAGTCCCGCTATGGGGCCAGCAACCACCTGCGGACGCGCCGACTTCAACTCCAGCAATGGAGTAACAGTGACCAGTGACGGGTGACGAGTGATGAGCAATTCCTACTCGTCACCCGTCACCGATCACTAGTCATTTATGAAAATAAAGAGCGCGAATTTCGTAAAGAGTGCAACCAGCCTGGAGCATTACCCGCGCGACCAGAAGCCCGAAATAGCCTTTATGGGCCGGTCAAACGTCGGTAAGTCATCTTTGATAAACAGTTTGCTTGGAGTGCGCGGGCTTGCGCGCACCAGTTCCACGCCGGGGCGCACTCAGCTTATCAATTTCTTTTTGATAAACGAGGCGTTTTACTTTGTGGACTTACCCGGCTACGGATATGCACGTGTCCCGTCGGATATAAAGAGACTCTGGGGGCCGATGATCGAGAAATACCTTGCAACGCGGCCAAATCTTGTGCTATCTATTCTCATCACTGATTTGCGGCACGAGCCTACCAAGTTAGACCTGCTGATGAGAGAATGGCTTCAGGAGAGGGGCCTACCATTCGTCATCGTTGCAACCAAGGCTGACAAGCTCACCAACAACCGGTTGAGAGCAAATCTCCGTCGCGCATCAGAGGTGCTGGGAAAAGAAAACGAGCTTATCGCATATTCAGCGATCACGCGCAGTGGAGCAGATCGCATCTGGAAAGTTATCACCACAAGGATTGCAGATTGCAGATCGCAGATTGCAGATTTGTAATTTCAAATCTGAGATTCTAAGTCCTGACTATCAAATCAATCTTTGATCCGCCGTCAAATCCGCAATTCACAATCCACAATGGCTTGACTCTCATGAAGCAACTTCGCGCCGCGCCCGACAGGCACGGCCCTTAAACCAAAAGAGGAATTCGGAATAGTTATGGCAGAAGATGTAAATCAACTGATGGACATAGGCGATCTGAAAGACATGTCCATTTCAAAACTGACTCAGATCGCAAAAGAACTGGACATTGCAGGCGCGACAGGAATGCGCAAACAGGAGTTGATCTTCAAGATACTCCAGGCGCAGACCGAAAAAAGCGGCCTGATATTTTCCGAAGGCGTGCTTGAAACTCTCCCCGACGGATTCGGATTTTTGCGTGCGCCCGACTACAATTACCTTCCCGGACCTGACGACATTTACGTCAGCCCGTCGCAGATTCGCAAATTCGACCTGCGCACGGGCGACACCATCTCCGGGCAGATTCGCCCGCCCAAAGAGGGCGAGCGTTATTTCGCGCTCATCAAAGTCGAGGCCATCAATTTCGAGCCGCCTGAGATGGCGCGCGACCGCGTATTCTTCGATAATCTCACGCCGCTTTATCCGGATCAGAAGCTGAAGCTCGAAGCAGATCCAGACAACCTCGCAGGCCGTGTGCTCGACCTGATGACGCCCATCGGCAAGGGACAGCGCGCGCTCATCGTCGCTCCGCCTCGAACCGGAAAGACGATGCTGCTGCAATCGATTGCAAACTCTATCACGCGAAATCACCCGGAGGTGACGTTGATAGTTCTGCTGATCGATGAACGACCCGAAGAAGTCACAGACATGCAGCGCTCGGTTCACGGCGAGGTCATCAGCTCGACCTTCGATGAACCGCCCACCAGACACGTGCAGGTCGCCGATATGGTGATTGAAAAAGCGAAGCGGCTCGTGGAGTATCGTCGCGACGTTGTCATCCTGCTCGATTCGATCACAAGGCTCGCGCGCGCACACAATGCGGTGGTGCCGCCTTCGGGTAAGATTCTTTCGGGCGGTATCGATTCAAACGCCCTGCAAAAACCGAAGCGGTTTTTCGGCTCCGCGCGTAACATCGAAGAAGGCGGCAGCCTCACGATCATCGCAACCGCGCTGATCGACACAGGCTCGCGCATGGACGACGTGATCTTTGAAGAGTTCAAGGGCACGGGCAACCTCGAAATCAATCTCGACCGCAAGCTCACAGAAAAGCGCATATTCCCATCAATCGACATCAACAAGAGCGGTACGCGCAAGGACGAACTGCTGCTTGCGCCCGCCGATTTCAGCCGCATCATCGTGCTCAGACGAGTGCTTTCACAGCTTTCGCCTACGGAAGCCATGGAGTTGCTGCTGGATAAACTGGGCAGGACGAAGACCAATTCGGACTTCCTCGATTCGATGCAGTCGCAGTAGAGAGCGAGACGAGTCAGTGAGCAGCGTGCCGGTGAGTGCCCGGCACGCAATTGAGAGAGGCTGCGCATCGCATGAAAAGAGTGACGCTCTGGGCGCTTCTCGGCATATGTCTCACGGGAGCTTTCTTCAGAATCCACGATATTCGCAACACCCCGCCCGGTCTTTACCCAGACGAAGCCATGAACGGCAACAACGCTATGGAGGCGATTGCCACAGGAAGCTACAAGATTTTCTATCCTGAAAACAACGGACGCGAAGGGTTGTTTATCAACATTCAGGCGCTTTTTCTGAACGCGCTGGGCAGGCGCGAGCCTTGGGTGTTGCGCCTGCCCAGCGCGCTGTTTGGAATACTGACAATCGCTGGCATCTACTTCCTCGCCAGAGAATTATTCTCGCAATCGGTCGGTCTGCTTGCAGCATTCTTTCTCGCAGTCGCTCACTGGCATGTCATTTTTTCTCGAATCGGACTTCGTGTGATTACCGCGCCGTTCTTCATCTGCTGGGGGCTTGCGTTCCTGCTTATGGGTTTCAGAAAGCTCAGGCGCGAGCGGAGTTTTGCGAAATCGCGCGCCTACTTTTTAATCGCAGGTCTATTCTACGGGCTGGGCTTTCACGGTTATATCGCTTACCGCAGCACGCCCTTCATTCTGTTGTTCGTTCTTCTGTATTTCCTGTATCGCTTTCGCAAGGCGAGAGAGTTCCGGCTGGGCGTCGCTACGTTCGTTATAACGACCGTTGTGGTGGTTGCTCCGCTGGTTTTTTATTTTGCGGCAAATCCCAATAGCTTTTATGGTCGGGCCGCCGGGCTGTCGGTCTTTAACTCTGCCGCGCCCGTCAGGAATCTTTTATCGAATGCCGTAAAAACAGCAGGGATGCTGAACTGGCAGGGAGACTTGAACTGGCGGCATAACGTCTCCGGCAAACCAGAGCTATTCTGGCCTGTCGGACTGCTATTCTGGGTCGGTGTATCGCTCGGCGTGAGGCAAATAATAAAACGCGTTGCCCGCAACCGCGCCACGGCTTTTGTATTAACGAGGCAGAGCTTTGCTTATGTGATGTTATTCATCTGGCTCGTCGCAGCGGCAGTGCCCGTGATGCTTTCCAACGAGAGATTGCCTCATGCCTTGCGCAGTCTTTTGCTATTGCCGCCCGTTTTAATTCTCGCAGCAGTTGGGACTGTCAGGGCTGCCAACAAGGTCGGCAGGAGGCTCGCGATAACTTTGATGACTGCGCTTGTCATATACGCGCTCGTCGATGGCTATAACACCTGCTTTGTCAGGTGGGCAAAAGACCCGCATCTACCGGCCTTCTTCGGAGCCGATTATGTAGAAATCAGCGACGAGATAAATCGATTGCCCGATGAAACGCCAAAGTTTGTGGTTGTAGAGGCAAAGGGGATGCTCGCACGCAAAGTTCCAATCCCGGCGCAGACCGTGATGTTTCTCACGGATACTTTTTCCGGTGAGAATCGAGAAAAAAAGAATCTTTATTTCATATCGCCGCGAGAGGCAAAGGAGATACCTCCCGACAGCTACACCTGGACGCTGAAAGACATTCCGTCAGAACCTTGACTGAATTGCGGACTGATCGCATATGATAATAAGTAGATTATGAGCGAACCTTTTTTCCGATCTACACCATCAGCACTTTTGCAAAAGTTTAATCACGAGGAGGAGCTTGACATGACATTGTTCCGAACCATTAAATCACTTGCGGCGACGATCTCGTTGCTGACAGTTTCCATTACTCCCATCGCCTTATCTCAATCAAACGGGCAGGCGGGTCAACAGCCTGCTTATCCCGAATCAAAGAAGATCGATCAGGTTGACGATTATCACGGCACGAAGGTGGCAGACCCTTATCGCTGGCTTGAAGACCTCGATTCGGCAGAGACGCACGCGTGGGTCGAATCGCAAAACAAGCTGGCCTTCGGCTACCTCAACGAAATTCCTGCCCGCAAGCAGATCGAGCAGCGGCTTACAAAACTCTGGAACTTCGAGCGATACACGATTCCGTCAAAAGAGGGCAACCGTTACTTCTATTCAAAGAACAACGGATTGCAGAGCCAGAACGTGCTCTACACAACCGAATCGCTCGACGCTGAAGGAAGGGTTCTGTTCGACCCGAACGCGCTATCGAGCGACGGCACTCTTGCGCTTTCAGGAACTGTGATAAGCAGTGATGGAAAGATGATGGCCTACGGGCTTGCGCAATCCGGCTCTGACTGGCAGGAGTGGCACGTGCGCGATGTTGAGACCGGCAAAGACCTGCCCGACACGATCAAGTGGGTGAAGTTTTCCGGCGCGTCCTGGACCGCCGACGGCAAGGGGTTTTTCTATAGCCGTTACGACGAGCCGAAAGAGGGCGTACGGATGTCCGGCGCGAACTTTTTCCAGAAGCTCTACTATCACAAGCTCGGCACGCCGCAGTCGGATGACGTTTTAATCTATGATCGGCCAGATCAAAAAGACTGGCTGTTTAACGGCGGAGTCACCGACGATGGCCGCTATCTGATCATCTACGCATCGAAAGGGTCGAGCGGCAAGAATCGCGTCTACTATAAAGACCTGCAGGCGAAAGATTCGACCGTCGTTAAGTTGCTCGACGAAGGCGAGGCGTCTTACGGGGTTATAGATAATGACGGGCCTGTCTTCTGGTTGCAGACAGACGAGGGCGCGCCGCGCGGAAAAGTTATCGCCATAGACACGCGCAAACCCGAACGGCAGAACTGGAAAGAGCTGATCCCGCAAGCGACTGAAACGCTTCAAGGCGTCAGAACCGTAGGCAATATGTTCGTTGCCTCTTATCTGAAAGACGCGCGCACGCAAATCAAGATGTATAAACTGGATGGAAAGTTCGTGCGCGAAGTCGAGTTGCCGGGAATAGGAAGCGCATCGGGCTTTGGCGGAAAGCGGAGCGACAAAGAGACTTTTTATTCTTTTGTAAGCTATACGACCCCGGCGACCATTTATCGCTACGATATGGCGACGGGCAGAAGCACTGTATTTCGCGCACCAAAAGTTGATTTTCGCCCCACGGATTACGAAACGAAGCAGGTCTTCTACACCAGCAAAGACGGCACGCGTGTGCCTATGTTCATAACCTGCAAAAAAGGCTTGAAGCTCGATGGCAACAATCCGACTCTGCTGTACGCCTACGGCGGATTCAACGTTGCCATGACGCCGAATTTTTCGGTCGGCAATCTGGTGTGGATGGAGATGGGCGGCGTTTATGCGGTTGCCAACCTGCGCGGCGGCAGCGAGTACGGCGAAGACTGGCACAAGGCGGGAACGAAGCTGCAAAAGCAGAATGTGTTTGATGACTTTATCGCGGCGGCAGAGTGGCTTATCGCTAACAAATATACATCAACACCCCGGCTTGCTATTCACGGCGGCAGCAACGGCGGCTTGCTGATCGGGGCGGTAATGACACAGCGCCCAGAGCTTTTCGGCGCGACGCTCCCGGCGGTCGGCGTGATGGACATGCTGCGCTTTCAGAAATTCACAATCGGCTGGGCGTGGGTTTCCGACTACGGCTCATCGGATGACCCCGAAGAGTTCAAAGCTATTTACAAATATTCGCCGCTTCATAACATCAAGCCGGGAACCCCGTATCCTCCGACGCTGATAACTACGGCGGACCACGACGACCGCGTAGTCCCTGCGCACAGTTTCAAGTTCGCAGCAGCAATGCAGGCAGCGCAATCGGGCACAAACCCTATATTGATTCGCATTGAGACAAAAGCGGGTCACGGCGCAGGCAAACCCACTAAGAAAACTATCGAAGAGATTGCAGATCGATGGAGCTTTCTGGTTCGCGCGCTGAACATGAACGTCGCAGCCATGAACTGAAGACGCGTTCGTTACCGGAAGTAAAAATAAGCCCGGCGATAAACCCATCGCCGGGCTTTAATATTCATCACTCTCTACAGCTGGAATCTCTAAAGGACGCGGATACGATCTGATTTCGTCTTCTGCTTTGCTTTCGGCGCGGGGGGCGCGGTCGGGGCTGGCAGACCCGGAACTGGCAAACCGGGGTTTACCTTTATGCGAGGCGATGGGGATGGACTCGGTGAAGGGCTTGGAGATGGAGAGGGGCTTGGCATATCGTCGTCGTCATCGTCATCGTCGTCGTCATCCATATCAGTATCGGTATCTGTGTCCATGTCCGTGTCCATGTCTGTGTCCATATCCACATCTACGTCCACGTCTACATCCACATCCATGTCATCGTCGCCATCGCCATCGTTGCCGATGTTGATGTTGGCATCAACCGCTTTGCCGTTACGCATCAGGATCATTCCCAATGCCCACGAGGCTTTCTTTCGCACATCCTTGCTCTGATCTTTCAAAGCGATATTCAAAGCCGAGATCGCGCGGTGGTCGCCTTTCAAACCAAGCGCCCACGCTGACTGCTCCCTGACCGGCGCGTTCGAGTCTTTCAGCGAAGCCATCAGAGCCTCAACCGAGCGTTTATCGCCTTTCAAACCGAGCGCCCATGCGGCCTTTTCACGCACCTTCCACTCCTGATCTTTCAATGCAGAGGTCAGCGGTTCCACGGCGCTTGAATCGCCTTTCAGTCCCAGAGACCACGCAACCTGCTCGCGCACTTTCGGGCTGTCGTCTCGCAATGCGTGAATCAAAGGTTCTACGGCGCGGCTGTCGCCTACAAGTCCGAGCGCCCATCCGGCCTTCTCGCGCACCTGTCCTTCGCGGTCTTTCAAGGCGACGGTCAACGGCTCGACGACGCTGCGGTCTCTCTTTAGCCCCAGCCCCCACGCAGCGTGCTCTCTGACATGCCACTCGTCATCTCTGAGAGCAGCGATCAGAGGCTCGACCGTTCGCGGGTCTTTTATAACGCCCAAAGCCCACGCGGCATTCGCCCGCGCTTTTCCGTCCCTGCCGTGCATCACATTGATCAGAGGCGCAACCGAGGCTTCGCCAATCACTGCCAGCGCTTCGGCAGCCTTCTTACCGGGCGAAGTCTCCTGAATAATGTTATGCCTGCGCATCCATTCGTTCCGCTCTCCGCAATCGAGCATCACGTTGATCGGCGTGTCGTCGCCGAGCAGCTGAATGAGCTGTGGGATAGCAGGAGCGGCCTGTTTTTTCAGCCCTGCCAGTTGACAGGCGGCGGTCGCACGCTCGATTGCGTTTGCCGAACTGAGCAGGCCGATCTTCTCTCTCAAATCAGGTGAGTCTTGTCTTGCTGCCACTGCCTGCGATTGATGCCACACCAGGCACAGGCAAGAGACTGTCAACGCGATTACAAACGATGTTAACTTTTTCATGCGGAGAACCTCCTTGCGATTGATCAATGACAACACTTGTCCTTAAAAGCTTCGCCATCCGACGCCGCCTCTTTCACTATCAGGAACTATTTATCGTGAATCCGGAGAGCACATCCGGATCTTAAGAATCGAACAAAAACGGAGATGAATCGCAGATGATTTCGATTCATTCGGGTTTAGCTTTAGGTTTGGTTTTCCCTTTTCCGCTTCCCTTTCCAGACCCGTTTCCCTTACCTATTCCTGTGCCACTGCCGACGCCCGACGCGGAAGGCGATGCCGACGCGGGAGCTGGCGCAGAGACGCCGTCATCGTCATCGTCATCGTCGTCATCATCCATATCCCCATCGATGTCGAGGTCGTTATCGTCTGATACCGATTCGCCGCTCCTGACGAGCAGCATCCCTAAAGCCCATGCGGCTTTCTGGCGCACATCCTTGTTTGCATCTTTCATCGCCGCGTTCAAAGCCTTCATTGCGCTCTTGTCGCCTTTCATCCCCAGCGCCCATGCAGCCGACTCTCGCACGTCAGGCGTGTTGTCTTTCAAAGCATTAATCAAGGGTTCGAGGGCACGGCTGTTGCCTTTCATCCCCAGCGCCCACGCCGCGCGCTGTCGCACCTCGGCGTTTTCATCCCTCAGAGCGTCTGCCAGCGGTTCGACTGCGCTTTGATTTCCCACCATTCCCAAAGCCCACGCGGCCTTCTCTCTGACCTGCGCGTGGCTGTCGCGCAGAGCATTGATCAAGCCATCCACCTGCCCTGCGCCCCGCCCCATTCCTAGCCCCCACACGGCCTTCTCGCGGATTTCAGGGTTCGGATCTTTCAAAGCAACGATCAACGCTTCCGTTGCGCGCGGCCCGCCGATTTGCGAAAGCGCGAACAGCGCGTGCTCCCGCACCTCTGCGTCCTCATCCTTCAGGGCTTCCAGCAGAGCCGTGACCGCAGAATCTTTCTCCTGCTGACTGACAGGCGACGCGGCCTGCGCGGGTGTCGGTTGTGTCTCAATGTTTTCGGGCAGCGGCGCAGCAACTTCGATTTCGCTCAGTTGCGCAACGGCTTCGTTTTCTACGGCCTGCTGCGCTGATTGAGCGGGCGCAATCTCAGGCGTCGATTCGTTGTTCGTCATACGACTGAGTTGTTTAATCGCCACAGGAGCAATCCCGGAAGACCGCGCCTGCGTGTGCGCAGAAGGGCGCAAAGATGCCAGCGGCAGAATTATGCAAACGACGAGAAGACCGACCGCTACGGAACCGATGCGACTCAAGCCGCGACGGCTCACGCTCGGGTCAAGAATCGCGAGCAGCCGACCTTCCAACTGCGAACGGCGGGCGATTGCCACTGACGCCAGCGAAGAGCAGTTCCTTGACCTGAGCCGCCGAGCGATGTCGAGCAGGTGATCTGCATAGTCGGACGCTTTCGTCCCCGCATCCAGAACCTGATCGTCGCAGGCGCGCTCGCGCTCCATACGAAGCTGCCGTGCCGCTGACCATGTCAACGGATTGAACCAGTATATTGCGCAAGCCACCTGAGCCAGCATCTGCGTCAAACAATCTCTTCGCTTTACGTGAGCAAGCTCGTGAAGCAATACGACGTGGCGACGCTCATCCGGCCAGTCATCCGCATCCGCCGGAAGCAGAATCGCCGGTCGCATCACTCCGCACGTCAAAGGCATGGTCACGCCGCTGCCCCTGAGCAGAGCGACCTGCCGCGTAAGCCCGACGCGAAGCGCGAGCCGATGCGCAAGATTCAGCCACACGTCATCGTCGATTCTTTCCGCGCGTCTCACAATCCACCATACGCTCGCAGTTCCTACAACCAGGCGAGCGAAGATCAAGGCTGCTCCTGCCAGCCATATGATTAACGCCCACGTCGTCCAGCCGAATGATTCAGCCTTGACACTGCCGGACAGCTCACCGCCACCGACAGAAATCACAGGCCAGTTCTTGCGCGAAGTTGCAGGCGCTTTCGATGAATGATTGACGATGGCCGCAGGCTCAGGCGATTGAACACGCGCTGTGTTCATTGCGGGCGCGATGGCCGTTTGCCCGACAGAGGGGTCGAACGAAAACACAGGCACCTGCCACGAAGGCAGGCCGAAAGAAAGCAGCGGCAGCGCGAGCAGGCTTGCAATCGCGAGGCTCCAGACCATGTGGCGCGATGCCGCCGATGCTTTTCTCAATAGGAAGCTCAAGGCGGCGGCGATGATCAGGATTAACAGTCCCTTCAGCGACGTTGACAGCAGAATTTCAAGCCACGTGTTGTCGTTAGCCACAAGTGCGAATATTATGATCATCACTTAGCGCCCTTCCTTTCTAGCCTTTTCTATCAATTGAGAGAGTCTGTCCAGTTCGTCTTCCGTCATCTTTGCGCGAGTCATGCCGATCAGCGCGGCGACCGCCTGTTCCGTTGAGTCGTCGAAAAATGTCTGCAACATTTGCTTCATCGCCGATTGCCTCGCCCGCTCGCGCGAGAGCGTCGAAATGTAGACGTATCGCGGCCCATCCTGCTCGTGCCGCACAAAGCCCTTCTCTTCCAGCAACCTGAGCATCGCGCGAACGGCTGAATAGCTCGGCGGGTCCGGGATATACTCCATCACTTCGGCAGCCGTTGCCCGGCCCTGCCGGTATATAACGTCCATGATCTGGCGCTCGCGGCGACTTAGATGCGCGTGCGGGTTCTTGCCCATTACGGCTCCTTTCAATCGAGTGCTAATTTTTTAGCATCAAGCGTGAAAGATGTCAACAGGGAAATGCTAATTTCTTAGCACACCTTGCACACTTTGCAAAACGACAAACGGTTTGAAAAGTTCCGGCAACTCTCGACCGGCCCGTACCGCATTGCCTGTTTGCCTCGAATCCGTGTTATCATGTCCGCCGCACGAACCACCAATAATCCACCCAGCGAGTTCAGTAATGTTTCAGCCATTAAGTTTGATAATCGTACTTGTGTTCACCTTATTCAATTTCATCCCGAGGCAAGCGCCTGCCGACGAGCAATCACTGAAGCTCAGAACCGAGTTGGTTCTTGTTGACGTGTTGCCGGTTCAAAAGCAGACTGGCCGCGTCATCGGCGATCTCAGGAAAGAGGATTTCACGATCTATGAAGACGGTGTGAAGCAGACTGTTTCGCATTTCAGCCGCGACAAGCTTCCCGTATCGGTCGTCCTGCTGGTTGATCGAGCCGGGTGCGTCAATGCGTTCAATGAAGAGATTCGCGCTGCGACCATCAAAGCCATCAGCCATCTAAAGCCGGAAGACGAAGTGGCGGTGATGACTTTCTCAAACAAAGTCGCGCTGTTTCAGCCTTTCACGCGCGACCGTCAGCTGGTCGCAAACAAGATTGCGACCGTTGAGCACCAGCACGAAAGCGAGCAGCATTATTTCAACGCGGCGATATACGAAGCCTCCGAATATATGAAGCGCGCGGCTAATCCTGCCGGTCGCCGCGCGATCATCGTGCTGACGAGTCTGGAAGCGAGCATCGATTTTTCTAAGGTTTCAGAGAAAGAAGCGCTCCTGTCCGTGCTGGAATCGGGCGCGGTAGTTTCAGGCATTCTGGTTCAAACGCTCGGAGGGCGCATAGATCAGGGCATACGAGGCAAGCCGACAAGCCTGCTCAGGCATTTAGGGCTGCGATCAGGCAGTCTCAAGATGTTCGTCAAAGAGACGGGCGGCGAGCTTGATGGCGCGTCGCCGGAAAAAATAGACGCGACGCTCAATCGGATGGTCGATAATATCTCTGACAGTTATTCGCTCGCGTACATATCAACGAACACCTCGCGCGACGGCAAGCGCCGAAAGGTTCGCGTCGAAATTTCTCCCGAAGTCGAGAAGCGCGAAGGCCGCGTCGCGCTGACATCTCGCCGCAGTTATGTACCTGCCAAAGAGGATAAACCGTCAGAAGCAGCAAAGCAGCATTGAAGCGGAAAGAGTTCATCGCAGAGGGCGCAGAGAAATTATTAACCTCTGCGGTGAACTCTTATCCCGGACTTTGAAGGTTATGGCAATCACTATCAGTCTCGTGTAAGATTGGCGGGCATGACCGAAATTCGACAAAATTATCTGTTGAGCCTGCGCGCGATATGCGCAGCAATCGCTTTATTTGTCGGTTCAACTTCTGCATCCATCAGCCTTGTCAGCATCTCGCCGAATGGCTGCGCGATGGCGCAGACTCACCAGCATGGGTCGCAGCCGTCGGGCGACGGAAAGTTCAATCCTTCTGTCGCACCGGACGGGCGCGGCGGGTTCTATCTGGGTTACGTCCAGCGCGCGAACGGCGCAAGCGATGTGATGATTCGCCATTCAACGGATGGCAAAGCATTTTCAGACCCTGTGCGCGTGAGCGACCGCGCGGGCGACGCAACCGTGCGAAACGAAAACCCGCCAAAGATCGCAGTAGCTCCAAACGGCAACGTGTACGTCTGCTGGGCCAATGAACGCGCTCGATGGAAAGGCAATATTCGATTCGCTCGCTCGACCGATGGCGGCAAATCTTTTTCTTCGTCGATCACGATCAACTCGGATGCGGACGGAGAGCCGTGCGGGCGCGCTTTTCAATCCGTCGCAGTAGATCGAACGGGGCGCATCTATTTGGCCTGGATTGATGAGCGAAACAAGAAGGCAGAAGACAGAGGCGCAGAGATATGGATGAGCCAATCGACTGATGATGGCAAGACGTTTTCCGGAGATCACAAAATCATTTCGGACGTGTGCGAATGTTGCCGCACAAATATTCAGATAGATTCCGCCGGACGATTGTTTCTGGCTTATCGCACGGTTCCTGCTAAAGGGCCGATGTATCGCGACATAATAGTGGCTCGGTCCTCAGACCGAGGCCATAGCTTCACGCCTGTGAAAGTAAGCGAAGACGGCTGGGAGATCAATGCATGCCCTGTGACCGGGCCGGGGCTTTCGGTTGACAGTCGCGGGCAGATCGCGGTCGTATGGTTCACGGGCGGAGACAGGCAGGGGCTTTACTATGCCGCGTCCGCCGATCACGGAGCTTCGTACTCTGCGCGCAGGCTTCTCGAATCAAGTCAGAACATGGGAAAACATGCGCAGGCAGTTGCTCTATCCGATGGTCGCGTTTTCGTCGCCTGGGACGAGAAGGTGGAAAAGGTAAAGGTCGTCGGCGGGCTTCTGGATTTGCAGAAAGGCTCGCTTCAAAAGAGCCTGATGCGCGATGAAGCTTCATACCCGGCCCTTGCTTTCAACGGCAAAACCGTATTGATCGCCGGAATGCAATCTGCGCCGCCAGACATCTGGCTGCAAGCCGCACCCTGAGCTACCTATTCTACATTGTTCATCTTTCGCTCGTAGAGTTGCTCAAATTAGCATATTATTCGGGAAGTGGTCGCTAGTTAGTCAATCAGGGATGTATTGATGAACAAGCCCGTAGAGCGAACATTGGTAATCTGGTTCGGCGTCATATTGATAATACTGGTGGGCAACATGGCTCTGTCATACCGCGCCACACGTGTCGTCATCGAAAATGAGCGATGGGTGACTCACACCTACCGGGTCATAGGCGAACTCGATGCAACGCTCTCAAACCTTGTAGACGCCGAAACAGGGCAACGCGGGTTTCTCATCACTGGCCTGGACAGCTACCTTGATCCATATAACGAAGCAATCGCTACTGTGGGCGATCATCTTAAAAACATTCACGAATTGACTGCGGATAACCCCGTCCAGCAAAAATTCGTCTCTATCCTCGAACCGAGCGTCAATGAAAGGTTAAGCATAATTGCCGAATCGCTCACACTGCGCAGGCAGGAAGGATTCGAGGCCGCAAGGAACATAGTCCTGACCAATAAAGGAAAAGTCGCGATGGATATGATTAGAAATACCATCGCGGATATGAAGAGCGAAGAAGAGATGCTGTTACATCGGCGCAATGCCGAATCGAACGCAAACGCGCTGCAAGCCAAATGGACATATTTCATTGCGGGCGTGCTCGCTGCGATAATGCTCGGTATTTTTTACTATCAGTTCAAACGCAACATCTCGGAACGCGCTACGATTCTGGAGCACGAGCAGGCCGCGCGCGCTGACGCTGAAACGGCGTACAAAGCAGAACAGAAGGCGCGAAGCGATGCCGAAAAAGCCAATCGTCTGAAGGATGAATTTCTTGCAACCGTTTCGCACGAACTCAGAACGCCGCTCAATGCCATCATCGGATGGTCACGCATGTTGCGCACGGGCAAGCTCGATTCTGAGAGCTTCGCGCGCGGGCTTGAGGCGATTGATCGCAACGCAAAATCGCAGGCGCAGCTCGTAGAAGATCTGCTCGATACTTCCCGCATCATTTCGGGCAAGCTGCGGCTGGATGTTCGGCCCGTAGACTTTGTGAGAGTGATCGACGCGGCTATAGACGCTGTGCGCCCTGCGGCTGACGCAAGAAATATTCAAATTCGCAAAGTGCTCGACCCCGATGCCGGGGCTGTGTCGGGCGACCCTGAACGCCTGCAACAGGTCATCTGGAACCTTCTGTCGAACGCCATAAAATTCACCCCCAAAGACGGGCGCGTCGAGGTCCGACTTGAGCGCATCAACTCTCACGTCGAGGTTATAGTCAGCGACACGGGCAAAGGCATCAGCGCCGATTTCCTGCCTCACGTATTCGAGTTATTTCGCCAGGCCGATTCTACAATTTCAAGAGAGCACACAGGGCTGGGGCTGGGACTTGCGATAGCGCGCAGGATAGTCGAGATGCACGGCGGGACTATTCGCGCCGACAGCCCCGGCGTCGATCAGGGGGCGACCTTTACGGTGATGGTTCCGCTCAGGGGCGTCCGCTCGCTGGACGCGTCAGGGGGCGCGGGGTTGGAGCGTGTGCATCCGACGGCTGGGTATGATTTGCAGTTTGAGAATCTCTTTTCGCTCGACGGTTTGCGGATACTCGCGGTTGACGATCAGTCTGACACGCTTGAAATGATCAAGGCAGTGCTGACGCAATGCGGGGCCGAAGTGCAAACGGTCACATCGGCGGGCGAGGCGTTTGAAGTATTGCAGGACTGGAAGCCTGATCTCCTGATTTCAGATATCGGAATGCCGGGCGAAGACGGATTTGAGTTGATCGGCAGGATCAGGGCGTTGAAACCGGAAGAAGGCGGCTTGATACCGGCAGTGGCATTGACGGCTTATGCGAGAGTTGAAGACCGTGTGAAAACCCTTTCGGCAGGCTATCAGATGCACGTGCCCAAACCGGTTGAACCGGCGGAACTGGCGACCATCATCGCAAGCCTTGCCGGGCGAACCGGAAGAACTTTTACAGCCTGAGCCTGGAGCCGCGATGAAAGAATCGCCCATCATCGGCATTACGGTCAGCATAGATCACGGAAAGATCATCAGAAAAAATCACGACTACCTGTATGTGAAAAAGGCGTACTCGGAAGCCGTGAAGAGCGCAGGCGGGCAGCCCATCCTGATTTCGCCCGACCTCGCGCCGGAAATCGCCGCAAAGATTTGTGACGCCCTGATCATCTCAGGCGGCGATGACATTCCGCCCGGCCTCTACGGCGAGCCTGTGAAAGCTGAACTCAATCAGGAATCTGCCGAGCGCATCAGATGGGAGCGGCGCGTGCTCGATCTGTTCGTTCAATCCGAAAGCCCGATTCTTGGCATATGCTACGGGATGCAACTCATCAACGTGCATTTCGGAGGCAGCCTTTATCAGGACATTGATGCAGAGTTCGGGCGAGCTTTAGATCACGGCGGGATGGGCAAAGCCACCTCTCACCGAGTCACGATCTCTGAGGACTCGTGGCTGTTTCCGCTATTCGGCTCTCAGACCACTGTCTGCTCTACTCACCATCAAGCCATCAAAAAACTCGCGCCACGGTTTCGCATAGCCGCACAGTCAGAAGATGGGATAGTCGAGGCCATCGAGCGAGGAAATACGATTGCCGTCGAATGGCACCCGGAAGCCGATGCCACGGGCGATTTTGTCTATCGCCATTTAGTTGAGCGGGCAAAAGCTTAAGGCGCAAGACGAAGGCTTTCAATCAAATCTCCGGGATATAGTTGCGCAGGAAAACGTTGTAGTGCAAAATCCTTTTCGATTTCTATTGGTGTTGAACGGCGAAAAGCGACTCGCTTCAATCAGAGAGTGCCCACCAGAAAAAGTGTTCGTGTGTTGGAGGCTTGAATGCAGGCACAGGCGAAAATAAAGCTGGAGCCGGAGATAACCGATAAGGAAACAGAGACCGGACCACGCTGGCACCCGGCAAAGCGCATCGGGTTTCGGTTCGTCTTCACATACTTTGTCTTATACATCATTCCGTTTCCGATTGAATATCTTCCTTTCACTACTACCCTTATCCAAAAGTACACGGATCTCTGGCAGGCAATCGTTCCGTGGATTGGAAAGCATGTTCTCCACTTGAGCTATGACATAACGGTCTTTACAAACGGCAGCGGAGATACGACATACAACTATGTTCAGGTGCTCTGCTTTCTGGCGCTTTCTGCTTTAGCGACCGCTATCTGGTCAGTGCTCGACCGGAGGCGACCGGGCTACGAGCGGCTCTATCAATGGTTGAAGATATATGTTCGCTTCTCGTTGGCAAGCGCGATGATAAGTTACGGAACTTACAAGATAATCCCGATCCAGATGCCCGCCCCGTTCCTCACGCGGCTTATCGAGCCATACGGCGATTCTTCCCCGATGGGACTACTCTGGACGTTTATCGGAGCTTCAAAAGGATTTGAAATCTTTACGGGTTGCGCAGAGATGCTGGGCGGCGTGCTGCTGATCTTCCCGCGCACAACGCTGCTGGGCGCGCTGGTCTGCTTTGTCGATACGACCGAGATATTCATCCTCAACATGTGCTACGACGTGCCGGTCAAGCTTTACTCGTTCCAGTTGCTGTTAATGAGCATCTTCCTGTTTGCGCCGGACCTCAAGCGGCTCGCAAATTTATTTCTCTTCAACCGTCATGTGGAAGCGGTTGAGTTCATCCGGCTTTTCCGGCGCAGATGGCTCAATCGCGGCATACTGGCTCTGCAAATCCTGTTCGGCTTATACCTGATCGGATCGAGCTTTTATCAGGTTCACCAACAGTCAAAGCGATTTGGAAGCCTTGCGCCAAAGCCGCCTTTGTATGGGATATGGAAGGTTGACGAGTTCTCAGTAGATGGGCAGGTCCGGCCTCCGTTGCTGACAGACACAACGCGGTGGCAGCGCGTTATCTTCCAGTTCCCCGGATCGCTTACGATTCAACCTATGGGCGGACCGAATCAGGGGTTTACTCTTGATCTCAACATGGAGAACAAAAAACTCTCATTGGGTAAGCGCGATAATGCCGACTGGAAAGCCGAGTTCGCTCTTGAAGAGAAAGACGCTGAATTGATCTCGTTATCAGGAGAGATGGACGGCCACAAAACAGAAGCCAAACTGGTTCGCTTTGATGAATCCCAATTCCTGCTCACGAATCGCGGCTTCCATTGGATTCAGGAGTACCCTTTTAACCGCTGAAGACCTATCTCTTCTTCTCCAATGAAAAAGCCGCTGTCATGAGCTTCGTGCCAGTGTACTTTTGTTAAATCAGTAGTGGTATCTACAGGCGAGGATCCTAATTTTCTTTTCCTGTACCTGATAGACAAGGCGATGCTCGCCATCTATTCGTCTCGACCAGCATCCAGCCAACTCGTGTTTCAAGGGTTCAGGCTTACCAATACCGTGAAAGGGGTCTTTCTGAACTTCCATGATCAATTTAATAATCCGTAGCGCCTTCTTGCGATCCTGCTCAACCCACCAGGCCAAATCCTCAAACGCCAACGGATCAAATTCCAAGTTTCTCACAGGCTTCCTCTAAAGTGATGCCGTCTTGACGTTCTTTCGCCTCTAAAAGGCGTTGCTTCATGTTTTCGCTCTTTAACAGATAAGCCGTCTCTCTTTCGGATTCAATCTCGCGCCATAATTCAATAGGGACAATAACTCCAACGGTATTGCCGCCCTCGTCAGATATGTATTGAATGTCTGTGAAACTCATCGTTCAGTCTCCCGGCTAAAACAGATTGCCTTTTAACAAGAATCTATCAAACCAACGCAGTGCGCGCAACAAGTGCATTTTGCATCCGTCTAACGACCCAGTTGACTGGCTTCGTCCAGCACTTGGTGGAACGATGAGAAACTCGCTTCGCGGCCTCCGCTACCTGAGCAGGTCAGGTGTTTAGCTTGGCGATACCTCAATCAAACTTTACTACCAAGTCTGTTCCGTAGTTCAGACCAGCCACCTCGCAACTCATTTTTACGATATTTTCGATGTTTTTCTTGCTGTAATTCGTACCAAGCCACCAGCCTCCAGAAAGTTGATGAGAGTCTGACTCGGCTAAATCTGGACGGTCAGGATATAGCTCAGATTTGGAACGCGCAACATAGCGCCGTTTCTTTCCATGTTTAGGGCGGGAGGCAAAACGCTCAAGAAAGCTCGAATCTCTACTTGCGAGTTCCTCAAAGATTTTTATCATTGCATCGCGCGCGCTTCTCGCTTTGTACTCGCGGCCTTGCAATCGGAACGGCACGGACGCAAGGTGCTTTTGGCTAGTTTCTTGCGGCAAGGAGGGCGGCAGTTGTTTCGATACTTCTCTTATTGGGCTGGAAATAGGCTTGGCTTCAGTATGACGATTGATTGGTACTCCTTTGGTGAGAAATGACGCGACAGTATCAGGGTCAGGTTTATAACCGCAGAGACTCTCCACCTTATCCGCTAATAGTTCAATAAGGGGTTCTTCAGACTCTTGTATAAGCTTTGTCCAGGCCTGAGGCAAAGTTGAGGCTATTAACCGATCTCTTGCAACGTTCTGATAATCTCTCCTTGCTGCTTCAAGTGCCTTACCAGAACAAGAGGAGTCATAGTCCAAATAACGAATTAGTCGCAAAATACATTCATCACTGCTCCGTTCAAGCAGATCAAGCTTATATACTCGGCGTTCCTGGTATTGTCCCTGTTCTCCTGGTAAATAGAAGTGCCATTCCTGCCCGTCCGTTAAGACAGCCATTGGAACCCCTATGTGAAAAGCGTATTCAAATAGCTGTCTGTCTGCGCCCTCGCTTTGACCGACTTGTTTAACTTCAATGAACACCAAAGGCTTCTTTGGAGGGTGACAAAGGGCATAATCAACACGCCGCCCTTCCAAGGCGTATTCTGGTGAAACTATCTGCGAATCAAAAATGGGCCACCTTAACGCCTGTAAAATACGCAAAACTATTCCTTGAGAGACAGAGGCTTCATTTATGAATTGACCAAGCCTAAGGCTGTCTCGGATTTGTCCGATATGATCTTTAAGCTCCATGGCGCGCTAGGTTATCAAAGCTAGCTAAATAAAGCTACTCTTCCAAGCACTTAACTCGCATTCGAATGCTCATTCCAAGATTCCTATTTTCAGTATTGCATGGTCTATCAACGCAAAAGGCGCGGAGTGAATATCTTGTTATCCGATATTCACTCCGCGCGTTTGTTAAGCTCACTCCGAAACTGAACTGCTGCTACTTCTCGTCGAGTTTTCTTCCAGTGTTCAAGCTGTCGAAATTCAATATCGCGTTGAACAACAGGAAATAGCTCCCCTGCGTTTCGCCGCGCCAGAGCGGGTTTATCGAAAACAATATCACGTGGCCGCTTCCGACAGGCACGTCGATCACCGCCGGGTGCTGCGCTATCTCGCCGCCTCCATCAAGCAGGCCGGAGACCAGCAAATCTTTCGCGTCACCGTAGCGAAGCACAACGCGAGGCCGCGCTTCGGGCGGGATGATGTATATGCCGTTGCGACGCTGTTCATCGGCAAGCGGCACTGCCTGCCACGTCTCTACTGTGGGTTCTTCAGGCGCTTCCACACCTGCGCGGTCCTGTGGCGTGTCCGGGTCGTCAGACGTGCCGCGCCCTGTCGGGCGGTCTCTGTCCCCTCCTGACCGGCGACGCCCGCGACCTCCGCCGAAGAAGTTGCTCACGTTAAAGATCGGCCCGTCGTAACAGTAAACCGAAAGCCCCTCGCCATAGCCGTAAGCAATCGGGCTGTTTGAGTCAACGAACTTAGACCGCAGTATGCTGCCCGTAACCCTCAGTCTTTGCGAGGGCTGAACGGAAACGCCGGGCGCAAGTCCAAAATTGATGGCGAAATTTGCCGTGTCCATCACGTTGACAAGCAGCCCGCCGCGCCGCACGAAATTCTGAAGGTTCGCAAGTCCCGTCCATCCCAGACCGGGTCGCATGTCGTCGGTCGAATCTATTTTGCCGAGGTTGGGAGTCAACTGCGTGATCTTCCACGGCAAGGCGTTCCCGGTCATGGGCATTCCCTCTATGATCTGCTGCGGGCTGCGGCCCACGGGGGCAAACAGTATCACATCATACTTTGCATTCAGATCGCTGGCTTTCGATACGTCCTGCGTGCTGATGTAGTCGTAAGGAATCTTCACCTGATCTAACGCCAGTCGCCACCAGCCTTCGTCCTGCGTGCTCAGCCACGTATGCATCATCGCGATGCGCGCGGCCTTCACCGCATGCGTCTTGACCGTTGGCGCTTGGGCCATGGCGTAAACCTGCAAGCCGAGTTCGGTCGCAGCGCGTTCAAGCTCGGCTTTCGGCGCATTGCGAAGTATGAAAGAGCCGCGATTGAATTTGCGGCCTCCGGCTTCAAACGGTTCTTCGGCAACCTGAACTGCCGCGTCTTTCAAACGATAGCGCAACGTGGCAAGCGCCGTGTCCGTGTTGTGATTGATAACGAAGACCGACCCTGTGCCGTTGATGCCGCCCGTTGCGCGCACGTCTCCGGTGACGCGCTCCATCGGCGCGTTTAAAACATTCACGTCCGTCACGCGCACGACCTGCACATTGCCAAGTTCGCCGAACGTCCAGCCCGTGTCGTCATAAACATCCTTCTGCGGATCGTTCGGGCTCCAGTACTGATAATCCAGCAGCATGTCTGCGATGCGGCTGTAGGGCTGATCCATCCGTATCACGTAGCTTCCGGCAGGAAACTGTTTCGGCTCGCTCTCATCTTTTTTGGCGGTCGCACCGGCGGCAGGCGGCGGCGATTTTTTCTTCTTTACAGTTACAGTGAACGGCGCGGTCGCGCGCGAGATTTCGCAGCCCTGCATCTGAAGCGTGCGCAACAGTTCGGCCTGTCCGCCGGGTCGCACGTCGTCAGCCGGAAAGACATAAGCGGCGGGGCCGCTCGCGCGAGGCTTTTCGATTGACCGCTTGCTTTTGAGATAAAAATTCTTCAGGAACACTTTGCTGTTCTGGTTGAAATAAGAGAGCGCTGTAAGCAATCCCGTCTGCTGATAGTTGTTGTTATTGCGCTGAGACCATTTCACTTTGGGAAGCGGCGGGTTCTGCCTGTACCACGTTCGCCCGTATTCCGCAGGCGACAGCGTGCGCTCGACCGTATCCGCGCCTCCGTTGCCGAATGTTTCGTACAACCGGCTGATGCCGTTATGAGTCGCGCCGATGAACATCAAATAACCCGGCGACCACGTGTCGAACGTGCCGTGCGTGAAGACGCCCGGCATTCCGAACTTGGTCATCTCTGAAACGTTGTTCCAGCCCAGCATCTGCCATTCATCTGTCAGAATCGGATCAAGCCACGCATTGTAAGGCCCGTCGCCTACGGTGTTGTCGTACAGATAAGGAACCGATTCGTGCAGGTCGTGAAGCACCTGTGCTTTCCAGCCCACGAACGTCTTCAGCACATTTTGCGTCAGCTTGAGCGTCACCCCCATCGCATCGCGGTTGTTGTCGTGCGCGACGTACTTGCCCCAGTAGATCAAAGGCGGCCAGTTCTCGTTCGGGTGCGCGAGATGCCAGTTGTAAACGTCGACCTGCCGGTCGCGCCCGTCAACTTCGACTACAGGGGTGATTAGCGTGACAAGACCATCGCGTATGTTTTTGACGTATGGGCTTTCATCAACCGCTAGGCGATAGGCAAGCTCCATGAGCGCCGTGGGCGAGCCGGTTTCGGGCGAATGAATCGTCCCCGTGATGTAGTAGATCGGCGTAGACTGGGCCACCAGCTTGTCTGCTTCGTCATCGTTCAGATTGATCGTGCGCGGGTCCGCGAGTTTGGCAAGCCGCGCGCGATTTTCATCAAGCCGGGCCATGTTGGCTTCCGAAGTGACTGCGACTGCGATCATCTCGCGCCCTTCTTCGGTCGTGCCGATTGAGAATACCTTGACGCGTGGGCTGGCCTTTTCAAGCATTCGCATATAGCGATAGACCTCCGCCGAGTAAGGCAGTTTGCCGGGCGCGCCCGCTACATCGCCGAGCACGGATTTAGGAGTCGGCACGGTCTTCGATGCAGGCAGGTAATCGACCAGCGGCGAAAGAAAGAATGGTTCGGTTGTGTATTCGCGAATTTTTTTTGTGTATTCCTCGTCAACAGGCTGATCGGGCGCGCGCCCCGGTTTCGGCGTGTTGATCGCCGCAGAGACGGCTCTTTCCTGCGGCCCGCGCGCCAGCACAGGCACGGTTGAACATAAGAGAGCGGATAAAAGCAGAACAATTACTGCGTAACGTCTGAGCATTTTGCCTCCTGAGAGAGTGTGAAATGATAGGCCATATTAATATCCGGGACAGTACCGCTCGCGATACTGTTAATCAATCGCCTTGCGCAAAAATCCGCGCACGCCGAGATAACCGAACAGCGAAAGAAAGACCAGTTGCCCAAGTATGATGAAGGGTATCGCCATGTGTGGGAACTGCGGCACAAGCGCGGCCCGGAATCCTTCGCTCGTATAGGTCAACGGGCTGAAACAGGTTACGATCTGAA
The DNA here is from genome assembly GCA_963804815.1 of Blastocatellia bacterium. Lineage (GTDB taxonomy): Bacteria > Acidobacteriota > Blastocatellia > UBA7656 > UBA7656 > DATEKX01. Next base: position 4,009,319 of record CAWDRU010000002.1, read on the forward strand.
ACCACCGCAGCCTGTTAAGCAGCGCCCACGGATAATAGACGCAGCCTGTGAAAAGCAGCGGCGTCAACACCACCGAAAACATCAACCCGATCTGCGCAGGCTGAACTAAAGTTCCCATAGTCAATCCGAGCGCCGCCCCTGCGAATGCGCCAAGAAGGCCGACAACTGTAAGCAGGCCGAGATGGTCTGTGGCGATTGAAAACCCGCTGCCTAAAATAATGCGGCCCAGTGGAATTATCATCGCGCCCGCGAAGATGCCGCGAATCGCCGCAAAGACCATCTTCTGCACCCCGACCATCCATACGGGCAGCGGCGACAGCAACCGATCTTCAATCTCTTTCGTGTAGCCGAACTCCAGCGTCAACGGAAGCGATACGGCCTGCATAGCCGACAGCAGCGTTGTCATTCCGATGATGCCCGGCAGAAAAACCGTGCCGTAGCCCGTGTCGGCCTGACCAAGCATCGGCAGTACCCGCCCGAAGATGAATAGAAAAAAGATCGGCTGCAAAAGGTTCATCGCAAGAAACGTCTGCCACTGCTTGAGCGTAACCCAGAGGTCGCGCCATAGCAGAAACCAGAATGCAGTCGCGACCATTGCGGCGCGATTGTGCGTCGCAGTTGAGTGATCCGTCGATAATGTTGTCGCGCTCAATCTCTAAGCCCCTTTCCAGTCAGGTGTATGAAAACGTCTTCAAGGCTCGGCTGCGCAAGGTGCAGGTCAGCCAGTTCCAGCCCCGCGTCCAGAATTATCTGCGCGGCCTTCACCGCAAGCTCGCCGCCTCGTTCCGCGTATAGGCGTAGCATCGGCTCTGCGCTGGCAGGCTGAGGCATAGCGCCTGCGGCCTGCGCGCCAGGTTTCGCCTTGCCCTGCGCGCCGCTCATCATGGCCATCATCCAGGCGGGCGGCCCGCTCGCCTGTGCAGCCGATTTCGCCCGTACGGTTGTCCACTCGGCGCTGGTTAAACCGGGAAGCGCGCGAACGCTTGCGAGGATGGCAGCTTTTTTCTCTTCCGAGAGAGGATGTTCGGAATCGGCGTTGACGCGAAGCTCTACGCGCGTGCCTGCCGGTACAACCTTGCTCAGGTTCTTTGGAGTATCGAGCGCCAGAATCCTGCCGTGATCCATGATGGCTACTCGATGGCAGAGCTTTTCGGCTTCTTCCATATCGTGCGTGGTCAGCAAAATAGAGAGGCCATTGCTGTTGAGCGTTTCGATCATCTCCCAGAGAAACAGGCGGGCCTGCGGGTCAAGTCCTGTGGTCGGCTCGTCCAGAAACAACATGATTGGCGCATGCATCAGCGCGCGCGCGATTAAAAGTCGCTGCGCCATGCCGCCGCTGTATTTGTCTACTTTGTCGTTTGCGCGCTCTGCCAGTCCGAACTCTTTCAGCAGCGCAATCGCGCGTTCGTGCCGCTCGCGTCGCCCCATGCCAAAGTAGGCTGCGTGAAACGTGAGGTTTTCGATTGCTGTAAGCGAGCGGTCAAGGTTATTGCGCTGAGGGACAACGGCGATGTGCGGTTTTACGCCTACGGGGTCACGGATGACATCGATTCCCGCTACGTTTGCGCGCCCGCCCGTAGGCGATACGCGGGTTGTCAAAACACCTATTGTAGTCGTCTTCCCTGCTCCGTTCGGCCCAAGCAATCCGAACACTTCGCCGCGCGAGACGCTGAAGCTTATAGCGTCAACGGCTTTGACGGGGCTTCGCGGATATTGCTTCTCCAGTTGCTCGACTGTGATTATGGTTTCGCTCGCTGTTTGACCGGGCGTCTGTATTTTTTGAGACATTGAGCTTGCGCCTTGCAGGGCTTCCTCTCGGTTTGTAAAAGTATCGAACGAAGGTTTCCACTGTCGGGAAAAAATCGTAACAAAGAGATTGCCAAGAATAAAGAGCGGGAAGCTTATTCGCATCCGCTTTGACCTCGCGGTCGATCAAACATATAATCGCGCTGCCTCGATTCACCCTATGAAAACCATGCAGAAAAAAGGGTCGTTTTTTTCATGGACGCGCGAGGTCAGTCGCTATCAATGGCTCGTGTTAATCGTCGCCTGGCTCGGCTGGGTATTCGACAGCATGGACGGCACGCTTTACTCGCTGGTTCAGAAGCCTTCGATGATCGAATTGATGGGCGCAGGCACAAGCGATGCCGATATAGGTTTTTATAGCGGACTGGTCTTTTCAGTCACGCTCGTCGGCTGGGCGCTGGGTGGAATAATCTTCGGAGTGATGGCCGACTACATCGGTCGCACTAAAGCTCTGGTTGCTACGATCCTGATCTATTCTCTCTTCACAGGGCTGTCAGCCGCCGCCGAAAGCTGGTGGCAACTGGCGGCGTTTCGCTTCATCACAGGGCTTGGGCTTGGCGGGGAATGGGCCGCCGGAGCCGCTTTGGTGGCAGAGGTGTGGCCCGACCGCCTGCGCGCGCGAGCGGGAGCGATACTACAATCAGCCGCCGCCTTCGGTTATTTCTTTGCCGCGCTGATCAATTTAAAAGTCGGCGTGATGAACTGGCGATACGTCTATCTTGTGGGCGCAGCGCCCGCCATATTCGTGTTGTTCATAAGAATGCTCGTCAAAGAGCCTGACGCATGGATTCAAACGCGCGACCGCCGCAACGCTCGAAAAGCAGAAAGCGCGCGCGGAACTCAGTCAGAGCTTGACCGGTTCACGCTCAAACAACTGTTCGGCCCGCGCCTGAGGCGAGACACCCTTATAGCTTCGGCGCTCGCGTTCGTAGTGCTTCTGGTTTTATGGGGCGCGACGATGTGGATACCCGCCGCAATACGCGAGATGGCAGCTGCTACCACCGAGCTTGACCCCGCGAGCCTGCAAAAATATCTTGCGACGCAGGCAAGCTACGGCGTGATGCTGCTAAACGGAGGGTCGCTATTCGGCTATCTTTCGTTCGGCCCGCTTGCAGATCTGCTGGGGCGGCGCGCGGCGTTTCTGATCTTCTTTATCGGCGGCGTAACGGTTTTTCCAATCACGTTTCTGATGACGAGCAGTCTGACGCAGGTATTCATCCTGTTACCTCTGGTCGGTTTTTTCACTCTCGGCATAACAAGCGGGTTTCCGATCTACCTGCCGGAACTGTTCCCAACGCACGTCCGCACGACAGGCGTGGGTTTCTGCTACAACTTCGGGCGAATAGTGACGGCAGTCGGCGTGATCTTCGCGGGCGTGCTCGTAGGGGTCTTTGGCTCGACTGCGAAGGCCGCAAGCGCAGTGAGCCTTGTTTATCTGCTCGGCATATTTCTTTTGATCTTCGCTCGCGAGACGCGCGGCGTAAAGCTTTCCTGAAAGGCAAACGACGATGAAGAAAACTATCTTACTTTCGCTTCTCCTGATTGCCAGCCTGTCGCTCGCAGCATTTGCGCAGGACAAAAAGAGACAGGTCACAAACTTTATCAACACGATGAAATCTGCGCGCGTAATCGAGTTGAATTTTATCTGGGATCGCAATTCGCCGCTGCTCGGATTGAACCCGCCGTTCACGATAGGGTTGCAAACAAGCCACACTCAGACGAAAGGCATGATACCGGGCGGCATAGCCTTTGCCGCAGACATGATGTTTTTCAGCGGGCAGCACGGCGCGCCGAATCTGGACGCGCTCGGCCATATCTCTGACAACATGAAACTGTTCGGCGGCGCGGACGCCGCGACAAGCGAAGACGCGGCAGGACTGCTGCGACTTGGAATCGAAGCCTACCCGAAAGAGCGATTCGTCAATCGCGGCGTGCTGTTAGACGTTGCGCGATTCAAAAATATGGACGCGCTCGCCCCCGGTTACGAAATAACCGCAGATGATCTGGAAGCGACGGCCAGAGCCGAAGGGGTAGAGATACAATCAGGCGACTCTGTGTTGATAAGAACAGGTTACGGCAAATTCTTCGAGGCGGACAAAGCGAAGTACATGGGGCTGAGGCCCGGACCGGGCGAATCTGCCGCGCGATGGCTTGCGAGCAAAAAAATCTTCCTCACCGGCGACGACCAGATGAGTTACGAAGTCTTTCCTCAACAGGGCACAGTCTTTCCCTGTCACAGAATCCTGATCGCCGACAACGGCATATATCTGGTCGAGAACATGAACCTTGAAGAGTTGGCCAGGACGCTCGCGGATATTAAAGTCTACGAATTTGTTTTAGTGCTCAACCCGCCGAGAATACGCGGGGCGACGGGCGCGGCGGCAAACGCTTTTGCGATTCTGCCGCAGTAGTTTTATCGCAGAGTTGTCTTTGCCAAAGGGCCTGACTGCCAGCTAATCTCATATTCTGAGGAATGAAAGCGATATGAGAATAACCATCATCGGCGGCGGGCCTTCGGGGTTGTATTTTGCGATCCTGATGAAAAAGCTCGACCCCGCGCACCACATCACCTTAATCGAGCGGGACGGGCCGAACGACACGTTCGGCTGGGGCATAGTCTTTTCCGATCAGACGTTCTCTTATCTAAAAGACAGCGACGAAGAGTCGTTTGCAGCCATCACAACCGCCTGTCAGACATGGGACAATGTCGATGTCGTTCACAAAGATCAAAAGGTCACGATTCGCGGCAACCGGTTTTCAGGTATCAGTCGGCTCGCGTTCTTAAACATTCTTCACAAGCGTTGCCGTGAACTGGGCGTTGAGTTGCGCTTTCACACCAACATCGCGGACGTAAAAGAGGTCGAAGGCTCGGATCTGCTGATCGGCGCAGATGGAGCCAATAGTCTGGTGCGGCGAGCTTACAGCGATTCTTTTCAGCCTCAGGTTGACCTCAGAAAGAACAGGTATATATGGCTCGGCACACATCAGCTTTTTCACGGCCTGACGCTGACCTTTCGCGAAGACGAAGCCGGGGTCTTTATCGCGCACTCTTACAAATTCAACGAAACGACGAGCACTTTTATTGTTGAATGCGACGAAGCCACGTGGGCACGCGCAGGCTTTGATAAAAAATCGGACGAAGAAACCTGCGCGTATCTTGCCCGTGTGTTTGAAAAAGATTTGGACGGTCACGCGCTTATGGCGAACAATTTCATCCGCTGGCTGAATTTCCCGCTGGTGAAGAATAAACAGTGGCATCACAGAAACGTCGCGCTGTTGGGCGATGCGCTGCACACGGCGCATTTTTCAATAGGCTCAGGCACGAAGCTCGCGCTCGAAGATGCAATCGCGCTCCGAAAGTGCTTTGAAGCCCAAGGCAGTGTGGAAACGACGCTTTCCGAGTTTCAAAGAGTCAGAAAGCCGATCATCGATGCCTATCAGGACGCGGCTTTTTCGAGCCTGCTGCTGTTTGAAAACGCAAAGGAGGAGATGCACCTGGACCCGTTGCCTTTCGCATACAGGCTGATGACGCGCAGCAAGAAGATAGATTACGAGCGCCTGAAGAAGCGCGACCCCGAATTCATTCTTGCCTACGACAACTGGCTCCGCCCGTCTTCATCTGCTGACGGATAAGTGACGGCAACGTGCTAAACTGCCTATTGTTCATAATTCATTGTTCATAATCTTCTTTTTATATGTGGCACACTGAAAAGCCAATTCGCCATCAGATACCCGACACTCGCTGGCCGACCGAAGAAGAAGCCGCGCGTTCATTGTTGTTCTCAAACATATCTACGGGGCCGGTCTCGCTCGAAAACCGCACGTGGGTTCCCGCGATGGTTCCGTGGCGCGCGACCGAAGATGGGTTCGTCACCGAAAACATTCTCGAATGGTACGCCCGGTTTGCCGAAGGGCGACCGGGCGCGATTGTAGTCGAAGCGACAGGAGTGCGCGATATAGCGAGCGGGCCGCTGCTTCGCATCAGCCACGACCGCTTTATTCACGGCCTTCGCAATCTGGTCGAAACCGTCAGGCGGGCGAGCCAGGGCCACACGCGATTGTTCATTCAGATAATCGATTTTCTCGCCGTCAAACGCCGCCCGCCGAAAGACAGATATTTCCGGCGGTTCTTCAAATTAAAAGATCATCATCGCAAAGCGCTCGCCCGATTACTTGATGATGCAAGCTGGCTTGATATGAGCGATCTATACGTGCTCGGCTTTCTGGCTGATGCGCCGGATGAGATGCTGGAAAAGATTCTCGATGAACGCGAGTTTGAATCGATGCGCTACGGCTACCGCGAGCGTGTGACAGACATGGGCCTGCCGCATATCAGAGAACTGCCGCAGGTGTTGCCGGGCATTTTTGCGGACGCATCCGCCAGAGCGCGCGAAGCGGGATTCGATGGAGTCGAGCTACATTACGCGCACGCTTATACGATGGCCTCTTTTCTGAGCGCGAAGAACACGCGGACGGATGGTTACGGCGGGCGGCGCGAAAACCGCGTGCGATTGCCGCTCGAAATTTACAGGGCGGTGCGCGAGCGTGTTAGTCATGATTACGCCGTGGGCGTGCGCTTCCTCGGCGACGAAGTGATCGAAGGCGGCTCTCATCTCGACGATGCGGTCTATTTCGGCGTAGAGTTCGCGCGCGCGGGGTTCGATTATCTTTCAGTCTCGAAGGGCGGCAAGTTCGATGACGCGAAGCAGCCGAAAATCGGCCACTCCGTTTATCCTTACACGGGCCGTAGCGGATACGAATGCATGCCGACGGTGCTGTCGGACGAGCGCGGGCCGTTCGGTCGCAACGTGCCGCTTGCTGCTGCGATCAAGCGCGCAACGAACGACGCGGGCTTTCAAACTCCCATAGTCACATCGGGCGGCATCGCTACATTCGAGCAGGCTGAAAAGATTCTTCTGAATGGCGAGGCCGATATAATCGCAGCCGCGCGCCAGTCGCTCGCGGACCCGGACTGGTTTTTGAAAGCTCGCGCGGGGCGCGGCGCAGAGGTGCGCAGATGTGTGTTCACGAATTACTGCGAAGGGCTGGATCAGATGCATAAACAGGTGACCTGCAAGCTCTGGGACCGCGCGCAGATGGACGAACCGGAAATCGCGTTGAGCGAAGACGGTCGCCGCCGCCTGGTCCCTCCGCGATGGGACGACTCCTCTGATTCACATCGATAGCAAGGAGACATATCCGATGGCCCAGATATCGCCGACCGTGATCTTGCCCGACTACCCGGACGAGATACAGGCGGACCCGCGCGAGCTTTCGCTGACCGAAGAGCAATTGCTGAGGATGTATTCGGCGATGCGGCTGGCCCGCACATTTGAAGAGAGGCTCGCGACGCTCTACCGTCAGGGCAAAATATTCGGCGCGGTCTATCTTGGCACGGGACAGGAAGCCACGTCCGTCGGCTGCACCAGTTTGCTCGAACCAACTGATCTGATGAGCATGGTCGCGCGCAATCTGGCGGCGTACTTTTATCGCGGCGTCAAGCCTGAGCATGTTCTGGCTCGCTGGTTCGGCAAAGATCAGCCGCCCTCGCACGGGCGCGAGTTGGGATTGTTTCTGGCAGACATTGAAAATTACGGCATCGCGCCTTATCACAACGGCTCGATGGCCGCGTGGATTCCAACAGGCGCGGGCTACGCGCTTTCGTTCAAGCTGCGCCGCCAGCCGAACGTCTATCTTGCATTCACGGGCGACGGAGCGACAAGCCCCGGCGATTTTTACGAAGGGCTTAATTTCGCGGCGATTCACAAGCTGCCGCTCGTCATAATCTGCGAAGTGAATCAATTCGCATACTCGACTCCGCCCGAAAAGCAGATGCCTGTAAAGAACGTCGCAGACCGCGCGCCCGCCTTCAACATCTACGCAGAGACGGCTTTCGGCAACGACCTGTTCACCGTAATCGCGGCGGCCAGACGCGGCATCCAGCACGCGCGAAGCGGCAAAGGGCCTGCGCTCATCGAATTCAAAACGTTTCGCAGACGCGGGCACGGCGAGCACGACGATTGCGCTTATGTGCCGAAAGAGTTGCGGGATTTCTGGGAAGCGCGCGACCCCCTGACTATGTATCGCCGCTGGCTGGTCGAACGCGGCGAGGTCAACCGGGGAATGCTCGTGCGAATCGATGAAGTCGCCACCCGGCAGGTCGAACGCGCGGTCGAGTACGCCGAATCACTCCCTTTTCCGAAATCAGAGACCGTGACCGAAAGATTGTTCGCGCCGTCACCGCACGACCCGACGCCCGAAGATCGAAAGAATAATTTCGAGCCTATCGAACAGACCGCGATACCCGCGCTGATGGCCGCGCAGGAACGAAAGACAGGAGAACATTTTTAATTTTGGATTTATAATGACATGTGATTTGATTTACTTTTCGCAGGAGAAGCAACTATATGTCAAAGGGCGATGTTTTAATCATCGAAGACAATCGGGACATTTTGAATGCTGTGCGATTGATGCTGGAAAACGAAGGATTCGCCGTTATTGCTAAAGAAGATTGTATTACGGCAATGAATTATCTGATGGAGCATAAGCCTGATGTGATAGTGACTGACCTGATGATACCGGAGATGACCGGGCTTGAGTTCATACATCAGATGAGAAGAATAACGGATTATGACCGCATCCCGATTATAGCCATGTCGGCATACGACAAAACTTATCTGGCAGCGGCAGTTGCCGCAGGCGCGATAAAGGGGCTTCGTAAGCCCGAAGATTTGGACATTCTGGTAGAGACGGTGAAAGCTGCGCTCCCGTTAATAAAAAGAGAGCAGAGATAAGATGGCGCGCATCACATACTTGCAGGCGATAAGCGACGCGCTGCGCGAAGAGATGAGGCGCGACCCAAGCGTATTTATGCTGGGCGAAGACATCGCCACATTCGGCGGCGCGTTCAAAATAACTCAGGGCTTTCTCGAAGAGTTCGGCCCCGACCGCGTGATCGACACGCCTATTTCGGAATCCGGTTTCGTTGGCGCAGCGTGCGCGGCGGCGACCGTGGGCTTTCGCCCTGTGGTCGAATTTCAATTCATCGATTTCATAGCCTGCGCGTTCGATCAGATCGTCAACTACGCCGCAAAATGTTATTACCGATGGGGCATCTCGATGCCTGTTGTTTTTCGCGGCCCGACGGGCGGCGGCATTCACGCGGGGCCTTATCATTCGCAGAATCCTGAAGCGTGGTTCGCGCACACGCCGGGGCTGAAGGTCGTGCTGCCTGCGACTGCAAAAGATGCGAAGGGCCTGCTGACGGCTGCGATAAGAGACAACAACCCCGTAATCTATCTTGAGAACAAATTCCTTTATCGCCACTGCCGCGAAGAAGTGCCCGACGGCGAGCACGTAGTTCCAATCGGCGTTGCCGCGCTTCGGACAAGGGGAAGCGATCTTTCAATCATCAGCTACGGCGGGACGGTTCATCACTCGGTCGAAGTAGCCAGAGAGTTAGAGAAAGAAGGCGCGTCAGTCGAAGTCGTCGATCTGCGCTCGCTTGCGCCACTCGACAAAGCGACGATTCTGGAGAGCGTGAAAAAGACCAGCCGCGCGCTGGTCGTTCACGAAGCGAACCTGACCGCAGGGTTTGGCGCTGAGGTGGCTGCGATAATCGCCGAAGAAGCGTTCGATTATCTCGACGCGCCCGTCTGTCGCGTTGCGTCGCTTGATGTGCCCGTGCCTTTCAGCCCGCCGCTTGAAATGGCGATGCTGCCTTCGGTTGATAAAATCATGAAGGCGGCAAGGCGGCTTCTCGCCTATTAAACTGCTTTGAAGAATTGAGTATACTGACGGCTAATGATAAATCGGGACTTTGCAAACCAACGACTTCATAACCAACATATTTCCAGAGCGACGTTTGAAGAACCTCAGGATGTCGTCACTTCGCTTGGCGCACTTCAGGGCCAGGACTATCTCGGCGCGCTCTGGGCAATCGGGCTTCGTATGCGGCAAGCGACTCAATCGGATATTGAACGGGCGATTGCAGACGGGTCTATCGTTCGCACGTGGCCGATGCGCGGCACATTGCATTTTATAGCGTCGTCAGATATTCGCTGGCTCTTAAAGCTTATGGAGCCGCGCACTATTGCCTCGACCGCCTCCAGGCATCGCCAGCTTGAGTTGGATAAAGCGACTTTGACGAAGAGCAACAAGGTGCTGGTTCGCGCGCTCGAAGGCGGTAAACAACGGACGCGCCCGGAACTCGCAGCCGCGCTTGAGCGGGCTGGCATCTCTACAGTCAACTATCGTATGTCGCATATTTTGCATCATGCTTCGATACTAAGGCTCATCTGTTTCGGGCCGAGGCGAGGCAAACAACTCACCTTTACGCTGTTCGATGAGTGGGTGCCAGCAGATAAAGAGACAGAGCGCAATGAGGCATTAGCCGAGCTTACAAGACGCTATTTTACGAGCCACGGCCCGGCAACATTGCAGGATTTCATCTGGTGGTCAGGGCTGACAACAGCCGACGCAAGAGCCGGTCTCGAAATGATAAAGCCGCAATTTATACACGAGGTCTTTGGCGGGCAGACATACTGGTTACCTCAACGCGCGCGGATCAGAAAAGATGCGCCGTCGAAGGCTTACCTGCTGCCGCCTTTTGACGAATACACAGTTGCCTATAAAGATCGCAGCGCAGTGCTTGACCCGGCATATGGGAAATTGATGAATGTGGGATACGGCATCTTCAAGCCGGTCGTCGTTGTGGAGGGCGAGATTGCAGGCATCTGGAAACGTGAGTTCAGGAAAAACTCACTTGTGATCGAAGTGAGCCTTTTCAACCCGTTGCCCGAAGCCGATCAACAAAGGATTGTTGTCGCCGCAGACCGCTACGCCGGATTTCTCGGCCTGCCTGCCAAAGTTTCATTCAATCGAGCTTTGTAAGCTGTGATCTTTCGCGAAGAATTCAGCGAGCAGGCCGTGAAAATGATGAACGCCGTTTTCGCGCTTCACCGAGTAACGCCCCGTTTTATATGAGCGCGAGCGCAGGCCGCGCTGCACGGCTTCGCAGATTTGGATGTCTTCGATTTGAATCTCGTCGCTGAATTCAATCGAGCGGCGCATGTTCTCCTGCACCTCGTTGCGTTCAGCGTCGCGGAAGTACCATTCAAAAATCGTGAGCGTCCGTTCAGGTCCGAGCGGCACAATCAAATTCGTCGAGTAGTTGTCGGGATAAACATTCAGCATCAGGTTCGGAAATATCCAGAAGAATTGCGCTCGGTTCGACTCGGCCATCTCATCAATCCTGATTCGCGCTTCCTTTGTTCGTCTGATTGGCGAATGCTGAATCGAGTAGTACCGCCCGGTTTCGGTCTTATAGTTTCCGTAATCAAGCTCGCGATATAGCTGCGGGTGAACTATCGGGATGTGATAGCCTTCGAGGTAGTTGTCAACGTAGACTTTCCAGTTGCAGTCAAGTTCCCAGTCTTTGCGCGCGGCCAGTTTCATGCTCGTAAAATCGTGATGAATGAGCGAAGGCAATTCCGCGAGCGTACGGGCGAGCGGCGCGCAGTTTCGTTCGAGGTTAACAAAGACGAGCGCCCCCCATGTATCGACGGCAAATTCGGGCAGGCAGTTTTCCGCTTTGCTGAAACACTCTACGCCGTCGAATTCCGGCGTGCCGAGCAGCTGGCCGTCAAGCGTATAGGTCCAGCCGTGATAGCCGCATTGAAAAACCTTGCGCTTCCCTTCGCCCGAAGCGACAGGCCCCGCGCGATGACGACAGACGTTTGAAAAAGCGCGCAGCTTTTCATCCGCGCCGCGCGCCACGATGATGGGTTCGTCTGCGACGGTGGCAGTGAAATACGCGCCCGGCTCGGCTACCTGATCTATGCGCCCGACCAGATTCCATGTGCGCGCAAAAACTTTTGCCTTTTCCTGTTCGAGGATTGCCGGGTCTATGTACCACTCGGACGAAAGCGTCGAAGCTCTCTCTAATCTTTTTTCGTATGAAAACTCAGGACTGCTCATCACTATCTCCCCTGCGGTTCGTCTCCCTTTGATCTTGCCAGCCGTTTGAGCAAATGAAAAGTCGGGTAGCTCGCCGCAAGCAAAGCGAGCGCGTACAGGCTGTTTCGCGTATCGCTTTTTACCGCGCCTGCCAGAAAAGCGATTGAGCCTATAAACGAAAGCCCTGTTGTCCACGGATAGCCCCACGCGCGATAAGGCCGCGCGCGGTCAGGCTCGCGCCGACGGAGCGCAAAGACTGCGGCGAATGAAACTGCATAGTTGAATACATAAAAGAATGCCGCGACGGCCAGCACCTGATCGATTGTGCCCGACAGAATGAAGAGCGCAGTGATGATTGTGCTTATTAAAAGGGCAAGCGCGGGCGTGCCGCCTTCGTTGACCTGCGCCACACGGCTCGCGAAAAGCCCGTCGTGGCCCATCGCAAACAGCACGCGGGTCGCCATCAGATAACATGCGTTCACGGCGCTCAATAACGAAACGATCATCAGCGAGCGGAAGATTTGATCTCCGTGCGCGCCAAAAATCACCTGAGCCGCCGCGCCTAAAGCCAGGTCCTTACCGGCCACTTCTGAAATCGGCAGGACATAAATCACAGCCAGATTGATGAGCAGATAAATCGCTATGACCGCCAGCACGCCGCCGAACATCGAGCGAGGGATATTTCGCGCGGGGTCGCGCACCTCTTCGGAAAAATAGATGACGCCAGTCCATCCATCATAAGTGTAAATCACGGCCTGAAGCGCAAGTATTATTGACACGAAAAGCGGCGCGCTCGCAGCGGGTGACTGTTCACCAGCGCCTTTGCCGCCAATCGCAAAACAAGCGACGATCAATACAAGGAAAGAGAGCGTCTTTAGCAAACTGCTGATGTTTTGAGCCGTACTGCCCCATCGGATGCCGCGCCATTGCAACAGCGCAAACGCAATCACGATTGCAAGCGCGATGCTGACCGTTTTTCTTTCGAGCGTGGGAAACAAAACGGCTGTATATTGAGCCGCTACCAGAGAGATGAATGCGGAAGCGGCGCAGGTCGAAATCCAATCGTTCCAGCCGACAATAAAACCTGCGTAATCGCCAAAAGAATGACGGGCGAAGATGTACTGCCCGCCTGAACGCGGCAACATCGTGCCGAGTTCTGCAATCGAGACAACTCCGAGCAGCGCATAAATGCCACCGGCTATCCAGACAGCAATAAACATCCATGTGTTTGGCAGATAGGTGGCGACTGTGCCGGGAGTGTTCAGGATGCCGCCGCCGATGGTATTTCCGATTATCACGGCGAGGCCGAAACCAACGCCGAGTATCCGAAGCAACCGGCCACGCGTTTGCGGGGGTGAAGGTTCTTTTACAGTTTGCAAATTAAACCTGCCGGTGAGCGACAATCGTCTACGCTCATCTTTGATGAAGGTTTGTCTGTTACGGCTTTGAAAATCCGACCTGAGCGAAGCGCGATTATACTATAGTCAATCGCTAGTTTCACCCGCGTTTGGGTTTCATCGCTCAGCGGGGTCGCACTTTGCGCACTTGCAGTTTCCGGGCTTGATGAACTGCTCTACATAGTCTTTGCAGTAGTCGAGCGTGATCTCTTCTCCGGCTTCGATAACTCTCAACGACCATATCCAAATGCTGTTGCCGGAAATAAATCCTTTCGAGTTTGGCTCGCACGAATGATTGATATAGCGTGCAAGGTTGCTGCGGGTGCTGCCGTCAATAACGCGATTATCGTCAATTTCAAACAGGTATCTGCCGCGCGCTTTTTCCCGATCTTCGCCCTTAAGAAGCGTGCCGGTATATTCAACAATCCGTCTATTGTTTGGGATACGTTTCAGCGTGAACAAGCCCAGCCCCGTGCGTGCGCGTTTAACAGCGAGGCTCTGTTTAACGGCAAGGCTCTGATTCTTTATCTTCATTTTACGAGTATAGCAGGTTTGCCCTACGGGATATGCGGGAGCAATTCAGTGATGAAGGCGGCCAGTCTTTCGGCGCATGTTTCGGACCTTCGTTTCAGTTCGATCAACCCTTTCAACGCGCGAGGGCGCACGATCAGGGATTGAATGACCTTGCGCGCGCTGACTCTGCCGTCTCGTGTGCGGCATCGGTTGAAGTCCAGCGGCAAATCTTCATCGAACCCGTCACTGATAGAGCGAGCTATGAGATAAGGAACTTTTAAACTGTCGCACACCGAGGCGATTGCAGCCGATTCCATGTCTACCCATCCGATTTCATCAGCGGCAAAGGTTTCGGCAAGCCGCTTTTTTGCTTTCGCTTCACAAACTATTTCGTCAACCGTGATGGCTATGCCTGTGCGGGCGTTTCCGGTTCGCTCGGCCAGTTGAAAAAGCGGTGAAACGCTCGCATCGAACAGATCGGCAGGGCCGCGAACTTCGCGCGCGATGACGATGTCGCCAGCACGAAGCAACGGTGAAAGCGAACCCGCGAAACCGATGTTGATTACGGCTCGCGCGCTTTTCAGTTCAAGTCGGGCGCGCAAAACGCGACTCGCATTGCGCGGGCCTTCGCCCGTTTCAATCAACGCCAGACCCGCGTGAGACAATCGCGCAAGCGGGGCAAGCTCGCGCCCAAGCGCGGCAACCACAAGAATAGGTGTTGATTCTGTTTCGACGATTTCAGTAGCCATGCTCTTGAAACCATAAGACGGCGCGAGCGAGCGCCTGCTCTATCGGGTTTTGCGGCAAGCCAAGCTCCGATACGGCCTTCGCGGAATCGAACCACATTTTATGGCGCGACATTCGGACGCTTTCAAGCGGGACTTCGGGCGCGCGACGAGCGATGTTGAGGGACCAGAAATTTTCTAGCCGCGCATAGTTTTCGGCTACCCAGTGCGGCACTCTTGTCTTTGGCGACCGGACGCTGGTCACGCGAGCAAGCAGGTCGAACATCTCTTTGAGCGTCAGGTTGAAACCGCCGAGAATGTATCGCTCGCCAATTCTGCCGCGTTCGGCTGCCAGCACATGCCCTTCGGCGCAATCGCGAACGTCGATCAGATTCATCCCCGTGTCCACGTAACCGAACATCTTGCCCTTTAGAAAATCGACGATTATTTTCCCCGTAGGCGTCGGCTTGATATCAAGCTCGCCGACGGGCGTCGAAGGATTCACGATGACGACGGGCAATCCGCGCGCGACCCAGATTCTTACCTCTTCTTCAGCCATGTACTTGCTGCGTTTGTAGTGGCCGATCATGTCATCAATCGTTACGGGCGTTTCTTCACTGGCAGGGCGCGCATCCGCATTCAAGCCCAACGCGCCGACCGTACTTGTATAGACGACGCGCTCGACCGATTCGGCGAAGGCGGCCTGCATCACGTTGCGCGAACCATTCACATTGCTTTCGTACATCTCGCGCGGATCGGCGCACCACAGGCGATAATCAGCCGCGCAGTGATAGATGACGCGCGCGCCGCGCATCGCCCGCCTCAGAGAGTCCTGATCGCGCAGATCGCCGTGAGCGAATTCAACATTCAGGCCCTTGAGATTATCCAGACGGCTCGCTGGTCTGACGAGACAGCGCACCTCTGCGCCGCGCGCGAGCAGACGGCGAACGAGGTGTGAACCGACAAAACCCGTGCCGCCTGTGACTAGAGCTTTCACCTTTGTTCCTTAATGGCTTAGAGGCGGGCCGGTCCCGCCTCTAAAGTCAAATCCGTGACACAACGCGACTACTTAACCGCCCAGATTCCAGACAGCCATGCGCACCATATCGCGCGGGCTTTTGCGCAGCTCGAACATCGCCGATGCTTCAAACCCGCTGTGCATCATGCAGTTCTGGCAAAGCCTGTCTTCGCGCGATTCCCAGTACGACCAGTCAACGCCCGTCCAGAACTCTTCCCACGTTTTGTAATATTTCACACCGATCAGATAGCATGGGCCTTTCCACCCGCGCGGGGTTCTGGTGACCGTGCTCCAGGGCGAGCATTTATAGTCGCGCAAGCCTGCCGTAAATTCCAGATACATCGGCGTTGACATCAGGCGATACTTTTTCGACAGTTCCAACACGCGCTGAAATTTATTTTGAATCTCCTGACGCGACAGGAATATATCGCGCTCCACGGATTCGTAATGATAGCCGGGCGAGATCATCATTCCGTCTATGCCGAGACTGGCCACGAGCTTGCACAATTCCTCTACCTCGCTCATCTGTGTCTCTTTGAAAACGGTCGTGTTCGTCGTGACGTGATAGCCCAGCCGCTTCGCTTCTTTGATCATCTCGATTGCTTTGTCGAAAACGCCCGCGCGGTCGCAAACCATGTCATGCGTCTTCTGCATGCCGTCGAGATGAACATTGATCGTAAGCCTCTTGTGCGGCGCAACTTTTCCGAAGAGGTTCTTATCGAGCAGCAGCGCGTTCGTGCAGAGATAGATGTGGCGCTTGCGCGCGATAATGCCTTCGATCAGCTCTTTCAGTTCGGGATAGATCGTCGGTTCGCCGCCGCACAGCGATACAATCGGAGCGTGAGATTCATCGACCGCCTGCAAACACTCTTCGAGCGACATTCGGTCTTCAAGTTTGCCTGTGTGCCGTTCTATCGAGCAGCCCAGACACGCCAGATTGCATGTGTAAAGTGGTTCGAGCATCAACACCATCGGGTATCGCTTGTTGCCCGCGAGCCCCTGCCTGACCTGATGTTGAATGGCGTCTGTCGTAATGTGCATTGGAAATCGCATTTCAATCACTCCATCCCTGCCGCTTCGCGTACATTCCAAGAGCGAGCAGCGGGAAATATACCGCATAAAGATGGTAGCGCAGGTAAAAGACTGTAGGGAAGCCCGTGCCTGTCCAGGAATCATCTACCCACGAGCCGTCCGCACGCTGTTTATCGAGCAGGTACTCGATGCCGCGATGAAGCCCGTCGCTGTCATCGCCCGTCGCCATAAGCCCCATCAGCGCCCACGCCGATTGCGAAGGCGTGCTTACGCCCTGCCCCTTATATGCAACGTCGTCGTAGCTTCTGGGCGATTCGCCCCATCCGCCATCCGCGTTTTGAATCGAACGGAGCCAGCAACCAGCGGCCTGATACGGGGCTTCCCACATATCTTCGCCTATCTGTTTCAACCCGTGCAGCGCGAGCCATGTGCCGTAGATGTAATTGCAGCCCCATCGCCCGAACCACGTGCCGTCGCGTTCCTGCTCTTTTGCAATGTAGGCGAGAGCCTTCTGCACAACCCAGTGATCGCGCTTGAAGCCGAGCGCCGCAAATGTCTCAAGGCCGCGACCCGTGATGTCTGCCGACGAGGGGTCGATCATCGCATTGTGATCGGCGAAAGGAATCTGCGTCAGGAACTGTTCGTCACAGTCTTTATCGAAGGATGCCCATCCGCCGTCCTTGTTCTGCATAGTCAGCGTCCAACGCAGCGCGCGCTCTATCGCTTCACGCTTGCGGAGTTCATCTTGTTTATCCGGGAAGCGGACTTTGCTCAGTGATGTGAGCACTTGAAACGTGTCGTCGATGTCCGGGTAAAACTCGTTAGCGTATTCAAAATACCACCCGCCGGGCTGACCTTCGGGATTCTTCTCTTTCCAGTCGCCCACTGCTTTAACCTCTTTGTCGAGCATCCATTTTGCGGCCTTTAGAATCCGGGGATGATCCGTGGGCAGGCCCGATTCGACCATTGCATTGAGCGCGAGCGCCGTGTCCCAGACGGGCGAAAAACAGGGCGCGACCCGCAAGGTATCGCCTTCTTCGATCTCCAGTTTTTCAAGCTCGCCTATCTGCGAAGCGGTCAGCGGATGATCGTTTGCGTAACCGAGACACCTGAGCGCGATTATCGAGTTGATGATGGGCGGAAAAATCCCGCCGATGCCGTCGCTTTTTTCAAAGTGCTCGATCATCCATTGCTCGCACGCCTTGAGCGCTTTTTCGCGCGAGGGCGACCATCCGCGCCGCTCGACCAGCTTGAGCGTTGCGTCGGTCGTGGAGAAGAAAGACTTCCAGAATCCGCGCCGCCTGTAGACGCGCGACGAATTTTCAACCATCAACTCTTTGATATTTGCGCGCTGAGGCACTGGCGAAGAGGGCTTGCTCGCCCATATCACCGATAGCGGGACGACGATGCCGCGCGTCCACGAAGACATTTCATAAAGGTTGATCGGAACCGAGCGCGGCAGAAGGATGATCTCAGGCGGAACAGCCGGGCATCGGTCCCACGGGTACTGGCCAAAGATCGCCAGATAAATTCGGGTGAAGCTGTTGGTCGCGTCCAGCCCGCCTAAAGCGCGAATCACTTCGCGCGCGCGCTTCATATGCGGCGCATCAGCCGAATCGCCCGTGAGCTTTAAAACAAAATAGGCTTTCACCGAAGCGCTGACTTCCGGCGGGCCGCCTTCGTATATCGCCCAGCCGCCTTCGGGGAGAGCTTTACGGCGAATATAGTTTGCAGCTTTTTGTACGCGGTCCGACGACGCACGCCCGATGAAATGCATCGTCAGAATGTACTCGGATTCAAGTATGGTGTCGCCTTCAAGTTCACCACACCAGTGACCGTCCAGATGTTGAATTTCGAGCAGGTAATTCTGAGCAGATTGAATCGCACGCCGAAGAGTTCTTTCCAGATTTTTTTCAACCAAAGCTGGTTTTGCTTGATTTTGATTCAGCATGGGAGCTGCCATCTAATCCTTTCGAAGCTAATTCTTTTTTTACAGGGTTCCCTACATGTCCATTCGGTTGAGGCCGCGGCGCAAACCATTTGAAGCATCAAAGGATACTATAAAAGGCAAGAGCATTGCCATCGCAGTGTTTTTGTCTGTCAAACCATAAATTTTTCCGGGTGGAGCAACTCCTGCGGGAGCGCAAAGTGAACGTTTTCGTCTTCGCCCGGCTGCTCTTCAAATTCTGTCGCACCCATCGCGCGAAGATGTTCGAGCACGCGAATGACCAATTCTTCGGGTGCAGAAGCGCCCGCCGTTACGCCGACTACTACGGCACCTTCGAGCCATTCGGATCTGATCTCTTTTTCGTCGTTGACCAGATAGGCGGGCGTGCCCGCGACGGTCGCGACTTCGCACAATCGCTGCGAGTTCGAGCTGTTTTGCGAGCCTACGACCAGCAGAATATCGACCCGCGCGGCCATCTCTTTTACGGCGTTCTGGCGATTCTGCGTGGCATAACAGATGTCGTCTTTGGCAGGCGCTTTCATCTGAGGGAATTTGCGTTTTAAGGCTTCCGAGATCTCCGCCACATCATCGAGCGAAAGCGTCGTCTGGGTCAGACACATAACTTTGTCAGGGTTTTCCAGATCGAGATGCTCTACATCTTCGACGCTGCTGACCAGTTGCATGGGCGCTTCGCCCATAGTGCCTTCAACCTCTTCGTGACCGGGATGCCCTATCAAAACAAGCGAATGGCCTTCGCGGGCAAAGCGAACGGCTTCGAGATGTACTTTGGTTACAAGCGGGCAGGTCGCGTCAATCACGCGCAGGTCTTTGCTTTCGGCCAACTCAAGGACCTGAGGCGAGACACCGTGCGCGCTGAAGACGCAAACCGCGCCGTCCGGTATCTCCTCAATGCCATCAACGAATATGACATTGCGACGGCTTAAGTTATCGACCACGTAGCGGTTGTGAACGATTTCGTGAAAGACGTAGATGGGCGGCGTGTAATAGTCGAGCGCGCGTTCGACTATATCAATCGCGCGAACCACGCCCGCGCAAAAGCCGCGAGGCTTTGCCAATATTACTTTTCTAATCGCCATTCGGTTAATCCTTGATCATAATGAAAATCAGATAGTCAACTCGGTGAAGCTGTTTGAGCTTAAAGGCACATTGAGATTATAGCAACGCGACGCGGCGCACTCAATAACGACACCGCGAACGGGTTAGCTCTCGCGATACTGATTAAGATCAACCGCGTCACCGCCGACTCTGCACCATCTTTCCGTCTCGCCTGACTTCATAGACCCGCCCGCGCCATTCGACTCTGCGGCCAAACCAGCTGATGCACCATATCAAAAAACTCAAAACGTCCCGCACGGGCAAGAGGTAGAAGTGTTTCTTTAAAATCTTATCGTCGAGATGACAAACGCCTATCACCCATCCCATAGTCATTCGCACGACAAGCGTCAGCCCCAACATCGCGAGGCTGAGGACGGATGCGCGCGCGACTGCTACATTGATGAGCGCAATCGCAGTCCCATAAGTAAAGAGCAGACCGAAATAACCCGCCGGGCGAGACCGCCGCGTCGAACGCGACCATCGCAATTGATGGCGCATCATGCTCGAAAACCCTATGGGAGCAAGAACCGTTTCTACGACGTAAGCAGACAGTCGAACTTCGTACCCGCTCGCCGCTATCAGATGGCCGAGCATGAAATCGTCCGCAAGATAATCTTTGAGCGCAGGAAATCCGCCTATCGATTCGAGCCGCGCGCGAGTCGTCGCCATCGTGGAGCCAAGAGCGAATTTCACGCCTTCAATCATTCGCGCCATCAACACGCCGGGATGAAACTCCGCCGTTATGCCGATGGCTTCAAGCTTTGAGGCAAAATCGGGCGCTTCCGCAGCCCTGTACATGCAGGTGACAAGCCCGACCCGCTCGACCAATAGTTCGCTAATGACCCGCCGCAGATAATCCGGCCCCACAAGAATGTCGCTGTCAACGATGATGAGGTGTTCGTGCCTGACTAGCCGAAGCATGTTTTCGAGGTTACTGATTTTCAGATTTGTTCCGATCACATCGGGGCAGATGACAAGCGCGATGTCGGTTTCAGGAAAGTCGGCAATCAGTTTTTCGACTATCGGAATCGAAGAGTCCTCGCGCTCGCGCACGCCGAAGACGAGTTGAAATTCGGGATAGTCCTGGCGACAGAAGAGCGCGTAATTCCTGTACGCTTTGAAGTCTGCCCCCGCAAGCGGAATCATTATCGAAACGGGCGGAAGATTACGGCTTTCATCCGTCTTTCTATTGAAAAAAAACCTGCGCGCCGCAACGATTGACAGCAGATAGAAAACGTCTGCCGCGACAGTAAGCCCGGCCAGCAGCAACACGATTGCGTTTGTCAGTGTCAGCATCAGGGCAGTGAGATGAGCGCAACGCCTATGCAAACCAGCAGAATGCCTGCCCATCGAACTGCGGTAATTCTTTCCTTCAGGAAAAACTTCGCCCCAATCGTTTTGATAACAAAGCCGATGGAAGTCGCAGGAACCACGAGGCTCAAATCAGCAAGCGCGAGCGCGACGAGAAATGAAAAGTAACTGATGGCGAGAAAAAAAACGCCCGCGAGAAAGAATTTATTGGTGATCGTTCGTTTCACTATCAACACAAGCGCGCCGGGTCGCAGAGTGGAAATCTCTCCGACCTCTTTCATCCCTTTTGTGATGAACACGTCGCCTATGGAACTGCCCATCACGACCATTGCGATCATCAATGCTGTAATCATTCTTTACCTGTCGCTGCTTCGCCGAGCGGGGCCGTGCGCGCTTCTGACCTCGAAACGAAGACTACTCCGAGCGTGATTATCGCCGCCCCTGCCCATCTTATGGGCGAGACCGTTTCGCTCAGAAAGTAATAGCCCGCCGCCACGTTGAGCACGTAACCGAAAGCCGTCGCGGGCAGCACGAAACTCAAATCAGCCCACGAGAGCGCGGAGGAATAAAGGGCGAAGAAGACTATCAATAGCGCCGTTCCGATCAGCACCGAAGGGCTTTGCGCGACCTGCAATGCGATTTCGAGAAATTGAGACAGGCGGCCATTGCCTGCTTCTTCAACGACGATGGCTTTCATTCCCTTCGTCAGATAAACGTCGCCCGCCGTCTGAGCCAAAATGGCGATTATCAGGACAATGGCTGTTTTCATCGGCTGGCTTCCATCTTGAAATAATTCGTCAGCTTGATATTCAACTCGTTCAACCTCTGTTTCACGCGCTCGCTCGTCAACGCTTCAAATTCCATAAAGCACTGTTGTTGATTCGCATCCATCGAGCGGTCTGCGGCGTACAGGGCCGGGTGAAAGTATATCTCGTTTGTTCCGGCTCGCAGGTTATCGAGCGCGTAAAGAAAATATCGCTCGCTCATGCGCCCGCTTTGCAGATTGCCGTAAACCCTTTCAGGAAACGCGAAGCCGCGCGCGCGCAATTTCCGCTTCATGTAGCGCGCAAGCCCGCCAAACAAGATGGTGTGAACTGTTTTTCCGACCGCGTGGCTGCGGTCAAAATTCAAAGCGAGCCGTCGCTCCTCTTCGGGCACGCGCATTCGCCGCGCACCGTATTTCGTGCCAAGCTCAAGAGCCGCGTTGAAGATTACCGGGTGAACATGCAGGTGCAGATGTCCGTCGATATGCGAAAGAGGCAAGCCTGTTGAATGAAACTTCTCGAACTGCGCCGCGAGTTCTCGTCTCAGTTCGCGGCGCGCTGCTCGCGAGAAATAATATTTCAATCCTGCTGCGGTCGGATCGTTTGAAAAGTTTCTATCTTCATCAACGAGCGACGGTATTTCTGACGGCGAAAGCTGTGAGCGGCCAACAACCGTGACGAGATGAATTCCGACGGCGAGGCCGGGATTCGCTTTCGCAAGACTTACGGCTTCGTCGAACCGCTCGCCCGTCACCATCAGGCTCGCGCTCGTCAGCACGCCTTCTTTGTAAGCGCGGATGACGGCTTCGTTCACTTCGTCCGACGCGCCAAAGTCATCGGCGTTTACGATGAGCTGTCGTTGATTCATAAGGACGTTTGGAGTACCCGGTTGCTAAATATTCCGGTACTCCAAACTCTTGGTTCATCTGCTGGATTGTGTTGCGACGAACTCTTTGCGCTTGGCGCGAAGCTGTAGGAACTCTTTCGCTTCCTTGTAGAGCCTGCGGCGCTCGTGCGAGTTGAAGACGGCCTTGCGAACTATGCGGAAGATTATTCGCGGGCGGAAGTAATAACGATCATAGAAATGCTCGACCGCCTGAACTATCTCTTCGCGGCTGAGACCGGGATATTGAATGACGGGCAGTTGATGGCCCATATCGTCGGTCATCTCTTCGTTCAGCAGGTAATCGTTCTTCTTCAGGTAATCGTCGAACTCCGTGCCGGGATACGAGTGGGCAATCGAAACCTGAATCGTTTCGCAATCGATCTCTTCGGCATATTTGACCGTGCGCGCAATCGATTCCTGCGTTTCGCCGGGCAGCCCGATGATGAAATCGCCGTGAACCGTTATGCCGAGCTTTTTGCAGTTCTTCATGAACTCGCGCCCCTGCTCGGCGGTCGCGCCCTTCTTGATGTTCTTCAGAATCTGATTGTCGCCCGATTCAAAACCGACGATCAGCAAACGGCATCCCGCCTCTTTCATCGCCTTCAGCGTTTCGTAATCGGTATGAACACGCGAAGTGCACGACCACGTTTTTTTGATCGGCTTCAGCTGCTCGCACAGCGCGATGGTGCGATTCCTGGCCCACGCAAATGTGTCGTCGTCAAAGAAGATCTCTTCGAGGTTAGGCCACAACTCCCACGCGCGTTTGTATTCGGCGGCGACGCTTTCGTTGCTGCGCGTGCGCCACGCATGCCCGCTTATGGTCTGCGGCCACAAACAAAACGTGCAAAGCGCGGGGCATCCGCGCGACGAATAGAACGAGATATAGGGGTTGAGCAGGAAGGGGACGTTGTATTTCGTGATGTCGAGGTCGCGCTTGTAGATGTCTATGGCCTGTGGCAGCGAATCCAGGTCGTGGAGCGGCGCGCGCTCCGCGTTATGGATCACGCGGCCATCTTTTATGTAGCTGACGTTTAAAATATCTTCGAGCGGGCGGCCATCTGCGAACTCCGCGAGCGGGTAATCGATCTCTTTTCTGACGATGAAGTCGATGGCCGAGCTTGCGCGGAGCGCGTGGTCGGGTTGCGAGGTGACAGGCGGGCCTACGAAGGCGATCTTCAAATCGGGTTTCGCCTGTTTCATCATCTCCGCCAGCCGCACATCGTTTTTCCATCCGGGCGTGCTGGTGTAGAGCGTGACGAAATCATACTGCTTCGAGATTTCAATCGTCTCTTCGGGAGTGACTCCGTGAGGCGGCGCATCGAGCAGGCGACTATCTTTGATCAGACCAGCCGGGTATGTAAGCCAGACCGGGTACCAGAATGAAGCGATTTCGCGCGACGCAGGCCAGCGCGAACTTGCTCCGCCGTCAAAGTTTGGGAACGAAGGCGGGTTGAGCAGGAGCGTTTTCATCTAGACTTCCTTTCCACTGTTAAGGCCACTAATCCTTATACCTTGCCGTCAGCACCGCGTCAAGTTGGCCAATTTTTCGCTTAAATAGCGCTATTTTATTTTATCCATCCGCAGGCGCGCTTTATTCCTCAACTCTTCCATCTCGCCGGGAGTCCTGACGGGATCGTTTGCGCTCAGAACGCTTTCGAGCAATCGCTTCGCCTCATCTTTTCTTCCTTTCTTTTCATAAACATCGGAGAGCGCGATCTTGATTTCCGAGTTGTTCCCGGCAGCTTTCAGCCCCTGTTCCAGACGCTCGATCCCGCGCTTTTCGTTTCCGCCCAGCAGCCGAGGCAGGCTTATGTCGATCTGCCCAAGCGCCAGATAAGCAGCGCCGTTCTGGTAGGCAGGGTCGAGGGCTATGGCCGCCTCGAACTCTTTGCGAATCGTTTTTACGAGGCCGAGGCTTTCAAGCACGCCCTTGATATCCGCATATTCGCCGTCATTTGCCCCAAGCCAGAAATGGCCTTCGACTCGCGTGCCATCTGCGAGTACGGCTTTTTTTGCCGACTCGATGGCGGCCTGCAAGATTTTCATCTTCTTCGATTTATCTTCTTCGCGGTCCGCAAGATAGAACTTGAACTTCGCCAGCCGCCACAGCGCTTCGTAATTCGATTGATCCTTTGCGCGCATCTCTTCGGCTATCGAGATGGCCTGCTTCAGGCTCTCGATCTGGTCGCGCTCGGCGAATAGTTTGTCTGCGCGCGCGAGGGGCGGCTCCTGCGAAAAGGCTGAAAACGAGATAAACATGAGGCATAGAAAGACGGGGATTAATTTTTTCATGGTCTGGTAGATTGCTGGTTGGTAAGTATCAGTTTGCCGCCCGATTCGGCCAGAGTATGAACAGGTGCGCTGAGGCCATCGGTCACTTTTTCAAGCTGAGTCGAATCCGTGAAAAGATATATGCGACCCGAATCGCTCCACATTCTTTTGAGGTCTTCGTCGTTCAGGAAGATATGCGGCGCGTCTTTGAAATAAGAGCCGTACTGGAGATTGGCCGAGCGCCCGTTAAGTATATGGACAGGCTTTCGAGTGTAAAAATTTATCGAAGAGCCGCCTTCGTATTCTCCGTTGATTACGATCACGTCTCCTTCTTTATACTCACGCTTGATCGCTTCGGCAAGCGCGCGCGAAGACAGGTAAGGCTCGAAGGCGACCAGCGCCCTGTGCGCGCAGAAAAAGAAGACGGCCATCATCAAAGCGAGGCTGATGTTGGACGCGGCGTGCCTGTTTTTGCGCCTGAAAAACAGAGCGGCGACAGCCCCGATTCCAAACGTGAGCGCCGTCCCGATTACCGGAACCTGAAGCGCGGCAAGCGATTGAGGGGTCAAATCCAGAACGTGGCCGAGCGACAACGCATACGCTTCCGGGTTGCGCGTGAGCGTCGAAGAGATGTCGCCTTCGACATCAAGGTTTCTTGTCTTTATAAAGGCAATCGTTCCAATGGTGAATACGATCAACCCTAAACCGGCAAGCGCGACCTGCATTGCGTTTAAAAGTTTTCTGCTCCTCATTTCGGTTTCGGCCTTTGCCAGGGCGTGGCCGATCAGCAGCGCGAATGCGGCATAAGACGGCATCGTGTAGTATTCCTGCGTCGTCGAGAAAGAGAAGAAGAGAATAATCAACACGGCCCAAATCGCAAGAAAGAGCAGGACTCGCTCTTCGCGATTCAGATTTCTCATCTTTCGCGGAATGTTTCTTATAGCCAGAGGCAGAAAGAAGCTCCACGGAAAAAGCCACGCCAGATGCAGGGCGATGAATAGCGCGAGCGGCACGGTGTCGTAATCCGCAGGGTAACGTTTGCCTACGTATCGCAGGAAGTGCTCGTTCATGAAGTAGAACCAGAAGAATCCTTTTTGCTGGCTCGGGTGCGGAGTGCCTTCCATCAGAGTGCCGGGATTGCTCAACCCGTTTGCCACGTGCCACGGAGCGGCGATCAATAAAAACAGGAGCGTTCCAGTAAACAATCTGTATTTGAACAGGCGGCGAATCTCGCCCGTCGCCAGCATGTATGCAAAGATGATGATGCCGGGAAAGGCCGCGCCTATCAGCCCTTTAGTCAGAACGCCCAATGCGCCGAACGCATAAATGCCATAAGCCCATCGCGGGTTGACGGTTTCGCCTTCGCCCGCTCGAAGGAAGCAATAGAAAGCCATCGTGATGAAAAACGTAAGCATCACGTCTGGCCATAGCACGCGCGTGAAGAGAAAAATGCCGATACATGCGGCGACGATCAGGCCGGAGTAAAAACCAGCCCGCTCATTGAAAAAGTGCTTCCCGAAGAAAAAGACCGCCAGCATCAGCGCCAGAGTCGCAAGCGCGATAGGCAACCGCGAGGCGAATTCGTTGACCCCGAATATTTTGTATGACAGGGCGATTGACCAGTACATCAGCGGCGCTTTTTCAAGATAGCGAATCTGATTGGCATAGAGCGTGATGAAGTTGTTGGATTCGGCCATCTCGCGCGCGGCCTCAGCATGAACGGTGTCCGCATCGTCGAGCAAAGCAGGCGGATAGCCCGAACTGGCTAAATAGATGCCTCCCCACAAAACCACCAGCGCGATGATATAATTTCTCTGATGCATCGAAAATGTTATAGCAAAATCACCTCGCTTAGCTCCAATCGTTTCTTTTGCGCCGGAGGACAAATCCGGCGCGCGCTTGTCAACGTAGTAAAAAGTGTCACATATTTTCTGCCTTCGATTCCGATTTCCGGCGGCGATTTATGAAAAAGGTAAGAATGGCGGAGCAAACTTATATCGGTTATTATTATAATGGCTCTAAACATAGGATGTAGTACAGAAATACAGTAAGGATGTTAAGTGTGCCCATGCAGTTTTTTCTTTCCTCCCGTTTTGCTCAGTGGATACGCAGTGTCAATGCCGTTGCGCTCGCGCTCGTTTTATCGCTGAGCGCGATGGCCGGACAGTCGCGTTCGACCTCAACCGTCCGTATAACAACTCACGATGAAACAGATAAGCCCGTCGCGGCTGTTCTGGTTGAATTAAAGCTCAAAGGCGCAGTCGTCGCCACATCGAAGACAAATGAAAAAGGCGAAGCGGTGTTTTCAAACATCGCTTTGGGAAATTACGATGTCTCGGTCTCGAAAGAAGGGCTTGAGACGCTTACCGAAACCAACGTAACCGTGCAAACCGGCGCGCCCGTGGAAGTCAACTTCACCGTTATTCCGAAAGTCAATATCACGGATACCGTAAACGTGCAGGCAAATTCGGACGCGACCGTTGAACAAAGTGCGTCGGTTGCAAATGCGCTCCAGCGCGCGCAGATCAAAGACATTCCCAGCAAGCCCGCGACTGTAGCCGACACGCTGCCGCTCATCCCCGGCGTGGTGCGCTCTTCGGAAGGCGAGATAAAGATTTCCGGCAGCGGCGAACATCGCAGCGCGCTTATAGTCAATTCTGCCGACGTAACAGACCCGGCCACAGGGCAGTTCGGCGTAACGGTCCCTGTTGACAGCGTCGAAACGATCAATGTCTTCAAGACGCCTTATCTGGCGCAGTACGGCAGGTTTACTGCCGGAGTCGTATCCGTAGAGACGCGGCGCGGCGGCGACCGTTGGAATTTCGAGTTGAATGATCCGCTGCCTGAGTTCCGAATACGCAGCGGCCACCTGCGCGGCGTGCGTGAAGCATCGCCCCGCATAGTCTTTAACGGGCCGCTTATCGCAAACAAACTCTACTTTTCGGAAGGCGTCGAATACGACCTGCAAAAGCTGCCCGTTCGCACGCTGCCCTTCCCCTTCAACGAGACTAAGCAGGAGAGCGTGAATTCCTTCACGCAACTCGATTACATATTCTCGCCCGTGCACACGCTGACAGGCACGTTTCACGTCGCGCCGCGCCGCATGGATTTTGTGGGGCTTGAATTCTTCAGCCCTCAGACGGTCACGCCGAACTTCAGCGCGCGCGATTACACGGGCACCCTTATTGATCGTTTGACGATTGGCAGCAGCCTGCTCGAAAGCACCGTAGCAATCAAACGCTACAGCGGCAGCGTATGGGGACAGGGGCAGGACCCGATGACGTTGACGCCTGTGGGCAACACAGGGAATTATTTCAGCGAACAGGATCGCCGAGCCTCGCGCATCGAATGGATTGAGACCTATTCGCTCTCGCCGATCAGCGCCTTTGGCGCGCACAACCTGAAGTTCGGGACGACGCTTGCCCGCACCACCAATCGCGGCGAATTCACCGCGCGCACGGTCAACATCGAAGACGCAACGGGGCTGCTAGTGAAGCGGATCGATTTTGTCGGCGGCCAGCCATTTGATCTGAGCGATATTGAAACCGGCTTCTTCGGACAGGATCACTGGGTTATCAATAAGAAAATGTCGCTCGACATCGGAACGCGCTTCGAGCGTCAGGGCATCACGGATACTTTCCGCGTCGCGCCGCGTGTGGGATTCGCATGGACTCCGTTCAATCACCAGCAGACCACGATTCGCGGCGGTTACGGGCTGTTTTATGATCGCGTGCCGCTCAACGTATTCGGGTTCAATCAATATCCTGAGCAGGTTATTACAACCTTTGGGCCGAACGGCGAGATAACAGACGGGCCGCGCCGTTTCGCCAACATCACAGACCGCGCAGAGCGCAGTAGGTTCCCTTTCGTTTACAGCAGCGACAAGGCTGGCAACTTCTCGCCTTACAGTTCGACCTGGAACATCGAAGTCGAGCATCCTGTGACACGGATGCTGCGCGTCAGAGCGAATTACCTTCAGAGCAATTCTCAGGGCGTGGTGATAGTGACGCCGAAAGAGGTGCAGGGGCGCGACGCCTTTGTGCTGGGCGGCAACGGGAAATCGCGTTATCGCCAGCTGGAATTGACCACACGATTGAGTTTGAGAGAGGGGCAGCAGATGTTCTTCTCTTATGTGCACAGCCGCACGCGGGGCGACCTCAACGAATTCAACAGCTATCTGGGCAACTTCCCCTTTCCTGTGATGCGCTTAAACCAGTTCACGAATCTTTCAAGCGATCTGCCGAACCGGTTTTTAGCCTGGGGGATGTTGAAACTGCCGGGAATGGTGCGCATATCGCCTCTGCTCGAATGGCGCAACGGATTCCCGTATGCGGCGACCGACGCTGCGCAGGATTATGTCGGCGTCCCGAACACGACGCGCTTCCCGAATTTCTATTCGTTCGATTCGCGCGTGTCAAAAGATATAAAGATCAATGACAAATACTCCGTACGGCTGTCTGTAAGCGGCTTCAATCTGACCAACCACTTCAACCCGCTCAGCGTCCACTCGAACATTGACGATACGAAGTACGGCGTGTTCTTCGGAACTCACAAGCGGAGATTCCGCCTAGACTTCGATGTGCTCTTTTGAAGAACCGATGAATCCCGAATGATGAATTAAGCCCATCGTTGCAATTCATCATTTATCATTCGGGATTCATCGTTCTCTTCCGCCTAGACTCGCAAAAACATATTTGATAAAGTGTAGAGGTTCGTTGTAGCAGCCCGAGTGTTGCTACTTAGTTTGATTTCGGGAGCGTCTTGTCTTGGCTCGGAGAGCGATTGATCCTGTTTGACCATCCTCTTTCCCGCAAAGCATTGGAAGTTCCTCTTAACCAATTCTAGGAGAAACATGAGTAAAAGAATCTATGTTGGCAACCTGTCGTATCAAACGACGGAAGGCGATCTCTCCAACCTGTTCGAGCAGGTTGGCCAGGTCGAGTCAGTTAACATCATAACGGACCGGGACACGGGCCGTTCGAAAGGCTTCGGCTTTGTGGAGATGGGTAACGAGGAGGCTGATAAAGCCATCGCGCAATTCAACGGGACCGAGCTTAATGGCCGCTCGATCACGGTCAACGAGGCACGCCCACGCGAAGAGCGTTCGGGTGGCGGCGGCGGTCGCGGTCGCGGCGGCTTCAATAGAGGCGGCGGCGGCGGCGGCGGCGGTCGAGACCGGGGCGGTCGTGGTGGCGGCGGCTACGGCGGCAATCGCTACTAGCCAGTTGTTGAAACAAAGGCCACGGCGAAGCTAAATCGCCGTGGCTTCTCTTTAGACCAGCATAGGTGAGACTTGCAGAAGCGACATTTTAATTTTGATTCTCTTCGTCGCCTCTGTTCAGCCCGCACTACGCATTGCATAAAAGTTTTGGATTGAGCCGCAATTGATCTGAGTTCAAGCTGACGCGGCTGCAAGCGATCTGAAATTCACCATTCGGCAATCCAATTTTGAGAGAGGAAGTGATGGCTGTTCGTCTTTTCGTTGGTAACCTTCCATATAGCGCAACCGAAGTAGAGTTGCGAGAGCATTTTTCGGCGGTTGGTCCTGTCTCTTATATCTCGCTTCCGACCGATAGAGAGACCGGCAAGCCCCGCGGCTTCGCTTTTATCGAATACAGTGACCGCGCTCAAGCTGAAGAAGCGATACGCCGCTTCAACAATCAACCTTTCAAAGGCAGACCTATCGCGGTCAACGAAGCTCGACCGAGAGAGGACCGCCCTGCGGGTGGCGGCGCGAGTTCGCGCCCCGCTGCGCCTCGACCGCCCTGGAGACCACCGTCGGAAACAATAGAGCCGTCTCTGCCGCGCGAAGGCCCAAGCCGCAACTTTGGCCCGGACGCGGCCCCGCGTCGCAACCGCAAGCAGCCCTCGCGCCAGGGCAAAGGGGAGCGCGGGCCTAAAGGTCCGATACCTGTACGCAGCGGCGGGCAATTCTTCGGCGACGACGAGGACAATTATAAAGATGACGATTTTACTGAGGACGATCTCAACGTCGATAATTTCGCGACTCGCGCGGACGAATTAGACGACGAAGAGAACGGCTAGCAGCTAAAGCCATCGTAAACAGAAAGGTGTAGTGGCTGATCTCCATGCTGGCGATGGCGCTGTGTTATAGTATAGGGTTGTTCAATAACCAGTAAGGAATAATATCTGTGGCAAAAAAATCAAGACCGACTTTTCAGAAACGCGAAAAAGAGAAAGCGCGACAGCAGAAACAGAAGGATAAAGAAGCGCGTCGGGTCGATTCTAAAAATCGCCGCTCCGATTCAGGCCCAAGACTTGACGGAGAAGACCCGGATATAGCAGGTATACGCCCAGGCCCGCAGGCATTGCCGGAGCAATGGGATTACGCCGATGGCGTCGAATAATTTCGATGCAATCTGCAAACAGATCGCTATCATTTACATTCAAGAGTGTTATATCTGAGCGTGAACATTTATGAATGCCGCCTCGACCGCACCAACTCGAACCGCTGCAAGCTCCTTTAATCGAAAAGCCGCTTGGCTGATTATCCTACTGCTCACGGCGGTCGCGTTCCTCTTTGTAGCAACGCCCGTATGGCTCATCATGCCGTTCAAAAGCCAGACGCCGCAGGGGCTTGATATCGCTTATACGCTGAAGCGATGGTCGCCGCTCATTACAATAGTGGCGTCGATTTCTGTGCTTGCGCTCACCATCTGGCTATGGCGCGGCGTGCGGCGCTGGTGGCTGAAAGCCCCGCTCGTGATCGCTTTCGCTTTCACGCTTCTGTTTGCGTGGTTCGCTCAGCAAAACCATTTCGAGTGGATGTTTAATCCTCTCCCGAATGCCTCTTTCGCCAGGACGAGCGATGCGGGCTTCGTTGCAGACACAGATCAGGTTTTAGCCGTTCATATCGGGGGCGAGGCCGCGGCTTATCCTATTCGCCAGATAGCTTATCATCACGTTATTCAGGACGAGGTTGGCGGCGTTGCAATAGCCGCCACTTACTGAACGCTCTGCCACACCGGTCTGGTGTGGGAGCGGTCAATTGACGGGCGAGTGCTGAATTTCCATCTCTCAGGCATCAACAATCAGAACTTCATAATGCGTGATGAAGAGACCGGCTCGTGGTGGCAGCAGGTAACAGGCGAATGCATCGCAGGCCCGTTGAAGGGCCGCATCCTGACCCCTGTGACTCACGATGAAATATCTTTTGCGGTCTGGAAACGCGAGCAACCCGGAGGCAAAGTTCTTCAACCCGACGAGCGCGTGGCAAGCCAGTACGTCTCTGCCGATTGGGAAGAGCGCATGCAAAAAGCGCCCGTCGTCACGCCTTCGAGCGCCGACGACCCGCTCGCTCCACGCGCGCTTGTTATCGGCGTCGAGATGCGCGGCGCATCGAAAGCTTACCCTCTCACAAAAATTCAGCAACACGCGCCCGTCATCGACACGCTGGGCGATGTGCCCATCGTCATCCTGATGAATGACGATAAAAAGTCTGTGCGCGTGTTCGAGCGACAACTGGACGGAAACGCGCTTGAGTTATCCGCGAAACCGAATTCATCGCAATTGATTGATAAAGCAACAGGCAGCGTTTTCGATTTCACGGGCAAGGCCATAAGCGGCCCGCTCGCGGGTCGGCAGTTGGAAAAGATCAAGATGTTCAGCGATTACTGGTTCGACTGGAAAACCTATCACCCGAACACATTGATATATTAACTCGCGTTATTTCTCAGATGCAGGTAGTGACAACTGGTCTTGCCGCAGGATTCACACACCCGGAACCCGCCCCCCGCTCCGGCCACAGTCAGCCAAAACCTGCCGTTGAATGAAAAAGATTCATCTGTCAATGCCTGATGGAAGTGGTAAAATGCCGAAGCGGCATCGGCAGCCATTAAAGAAATATCGCTCTCACAGGGAGTATCACAAATGACAAGCACTATCGAGTTCACACTGAACGGAAGCAACCGTGCAGTGGAAATAGAAGACGGGGTTACGCTGCTTGAAGCGCTGCGCGACAATTGCGGGCTTATATCGCCTAAAGACGGTTGCAGCCCGACAGGACAGTGCGGGTGCTGCACTGTGATAGTCGATGATCGAGCGGTTGTCTCCTGCGCGATGCCCGCAGAGAAAGCTGCGGGTAAAAACGTCGTTACGCTCGAAGGGTTTTCAGAACTGGAACGCGAAACGTTTGCCGACAGCTTCATCGCCTGCGGCGGACTGCAATGCGGATTCTGCACGCCCGGCATCGTCGTACGCGCCAAGAATCTTTTAGACAAAACCCCCGACCCGACCGACGAACAGATCAATCGCGTGTTGAGCATGCACCACTGCCGCTGCACGGGCTATGTGAAGATCGTTGACTCGATAAAGCTGGCGTCGAAAGCATTAAGAGGCGAGGCCGTGCCTGACCTGGATAACAGCGGGCGCGTAGGCACAAACCTCCCTCGATACGAAGCGCGCGAGTTTGCGCTGGGCGAACGCCCTTACATCGACGACATGACATTTCCCGATATGCTGCACGGCGCGGTACTGCTGGCAGAGCATCCGCGCGCGCTGGTCAAAGCAATAGACGCGAGTCGCGCGAGAGAGATCCCCGGCGTCATCGCAATAGTCACCGCAGCCGATACGCCCGGCAAGCGTCATCAGGGTCTGATCTACGATGACTGGCCGATATTCGTGGCCACGGGCGAGGAGACGCGATATGTGGGCGACGTGATCGCAGCCGTCGCAGCCGTTGACCGCCGCACTGCCCGGCGCGCCGTCGAAGCGATTATTGTCGATTACGAGGTGCGCGCTCCTTTAACAACTCCCGAAGAAGCGCTCGCGCCCGACGCGCCCCAGATTCACAAAAAAGGAAACCTGCTCAGCAAATCTGAGATCAATCGAGGCGACATCGAAGAGGCTATAAAAAACTCGGCTCACGTCGTGACGCACACGTTTCAGACTCAATTCATCGAGCATATGTTCCTCGAACCCGAATCGTGTATCGCGCTTCCCGAACGTGACGGGCTTAGAGTCTACACGCAGGGGCAGGGCGTGTTTGACGACAGGCGGCAGATAGCTTCGTTTATGGGAATGCCGGAAGAAAAAGTTTCCGTCATTCTGGTGTCGAACGGCGGCGCGTTTGGCGGCAAAGAAGACATGAGCATTCAAGCTCAGACGGCTTTGCTTGCCCGCGTAGCTGGCAAACCTGTAAAGCTCACGCTCAGCCGCGAAGAGAGTTTAAGACTTCATCCCAAACGCCATCCGATCAAGATGACCTACACCGTAGGCTGTGACGCGGAAGGCAACCTGACGGCAGTGAAAGCTCACATGACCGGCGACAAAGGCGCTTATGCTTCCGTGGGCACAAAGGTGCTTGAGCGGGCAGCGGGTCACTGCACAGGGCCGTACAAAGTGGAAAACGTGGAGGTCGTGTCGCTTGCGGTCTACACGAACAATCCGCCGTGCGGGGCGATGCGCGGGTTCGGCGCTAATCAGGCGGCGTTTGCGATTGAATCCATGCTGGACATACTGGCTGAAAAAGTCGGCATAGACGGATGGGACATTCGTTACCGAAACGCGCTCGATGTCGGCGACAGGTTCTGCACGGGTCAGGTGCTTGAATCGAGCGTCGGGCTAAAGAAGACGCTCGAAGCGGTCAAAAACGTTTATAGAGAAGCGAAGTATGCGGGCATCGCGTGCGGCATCAAGAACGTGGGCATAGGCAACGGGCTGCCTGAGTACGGCAAAGCGATGCTCGAAGTCCACGAAGACTCCACGGTTGCAATTTACACGGGTTTCACAGAGATGGGGCAGGGTTTGTTCACCATCCTTCAACAGACGGCCTGCGAAGAGACAGGGCTTGCGCCCGCCGTCTTCAATTACGTTTCGGCTGATACGAAGTATGATCTGAATTGCGGGCAGACTACGGCTTCGCGGGCGACGTTTCTGGGTTGCCGCGCAGTGCAGGAAGCGGCGAGGAAGTTGAAGGCCGATCTCGATCAGAAGAAAACGCTCAGGGACCTTGCCGGACAAACCTATTACGGCGAAGTGTTGATTGACGACACTGTTTCGTTGGAAGCCAAAGCCGAAAGGCCAAAGACGCATTTCGCATACGGATTCGCCACGCAGGTAGTTTTGCTCGATGACGACGGGCGAATAAAGAAAGTGATCGCGGCGCACGATGTCGGAAAAGTGATGAACCCCGTGCTGCTCGAAGGCCAGTTGGAAGGCTCGGTTCACATGGGGCTGGGCTATGCGCTGACGGAAGAGTTCCGAGTCGAGAACTGTTTACCGCAAACGATGACTGTAAACTCGCAGGGGCTTTTGCGGGCGCGGCATATGCCCGAAGTCGAGTTGATATTGATTGAAGAAAAACACCCGGACGGCCCGTATGGCGCAAAGGGCGTAGGCGAAATCGGGCTGGTTCCGACCGCCCCGGCAGTAGCAAACGCGCTCTATAAATATGACGGCATCCGAAGATTCGCTCTGCCGATGAAAGATTCTCCCGCCGCGCGCTTCATCACGGGTAAGCAGGCAAACCGTTAGCGCAGCGAATTATTTTATTCGCCGTTTAGATAACTCGACTGATCGTTTTGAGCAGTTGCCTGCCCCGTGCGGGTAAATGCCCGGCTGACAACATTGTTGACAAATCAATGAACACATTCATAATGTCTGTATCTTTCAGATAAACCGGCTTCTACCCCCGAAGAAGATACCAGTAAAGTTGCAAATCAAGAGGCGCGAGTATGAAAGGTTCGGGTGCATTGACAAAAGCATCAGGCGCATTGAAACAGCCTGTGCCCGGTCACGTTAAGAAAAATGGAAACACAGGCAAGCTCATCAACGCGCACTATCTCGATATCGAGTACCTGCTGGCCCGCGTTGAAGGCTCGGCCACACATTACCAGACACTCGGCGTGGAACGATCCGCAACCAATGAAGAGATTGTGCTTGCCTATCATCAAACAATCGCAGTGATTCATCCTTCGTACTACAAGGTCAGAGCCGCTGTGCCCGACGAGTTGCTTGTAAAGATAGACGAGGCGTTCGACCGTGTTTCACAGGCGTTCATCATACTGACCGACCGCCAGAAGAGAATCGAATACGACCACTCGCTCAAACGGCGCAAAGTCGTTCCCCTGCCTCTGGACGCGCCAAGGCAAAAAAAGTTGAGACATTCAGGCAGTCTCAAAAAAGCGAGATATGCTTCGGGCAGCCTCAACAAACGGGCTGAATCCGCAGGCGGTCAGAGTCAGATCAAAGAGCCTAAGGCTTATAGAAAGCCTGCTGTAGAAAATCGCCGCCGCTGCGAGCGGTTCAAGCTATCGGTTCCCGCGCTCGTCTCAGGCCACGACCGCGACGGGAGCCGCTGGCAGGAAGTCATAAAGACGGTTGATGTGAGCCGGATGGGCGTCGCCGTAAAAATCGGAAGGCAGTTGCGACAGGGCGCTGTGCTCCACGTGACGCTGCCTCTGCCTATGAAGTTGCGCAGTCACGGGTTCACAGAGCAGGGCTACAATATGTATGCGATAGTGCGCAGAGTCGAACCGCTCACGGATGGTTTCAGAGTTGTAGGTTTGGAATTCATCGGCAGCCATCCGCCAGCCGGATACCTGCACAAACCTAATGGCATGTTTCGCACACAGAAATGGAGCGGGCCGGATCGCAGGAGAGAAGAGCGATTCGCGATTGCCGAATCAGTCCTGATCGAATACCTGAACGAATCGCAAAACGTAGTGGCGCGCGAGGTCGCGGTGACTGAAAATATCAGCGCGGGCGGCGCGCGAGTATCGGTGAAATCGGCCCCGCCCGTCTTTGAAATGGTGAAAGTGACAGGCGCAAACCGCTCTTTCGAGAGCCTTGCAATCGTGCGCAATCATTACGCAACAGAAGATGGGGGCGAACGTTTGTGCTTGCAGTTCAAAGGCAACAAATGGCCGATTGAAGAATAGAATAACGTGAATTCGACATAAGAATCAGCCCTGAAAGGGCGAAATTCAATAGCACAGGGCAACGCCCTGTGTCGCGCATCAAGATAAACTACAAGCCCTGTAAGGGCGAAATAAACCAGGTGATTTATTTCGCCCTTACAGGGCTTGTGTGGTAGTGGCGTTGCATACCGTGGGTTTCACCCACGGCTATTGAATTTCGCCCTTTCAGGGCTTTTACTTCGATTATTATGTCGAACTCGCGTTAGAATAACGCCTCGCCCTATGATTCAGTTTGATTGATTGATTTGCTCTTGCTTTCGACACCCGATTCGAGGCTGTCGAGCAGCGCGTAGGCGGGCCGCAGCACCTTATGCGGTCTGAATCCGTGAGCAGGCCCGACCAGTCCGTCGCGTTCGAGGTTGACCAGTATGCTTGACGCCTGGCGAAAGCTGATTTCGAGCCGGTGTTGCAAAACGAGCGTCGAGGCATAGCCGAGGCTGGTGATGATCTTCAGCACTTTGCGATACAGGTCATCGCCGACAGAGAGCGGATCGCCCTGAGTTATCTGATCGAAGAAGTCGGATTTCGGTTCGGGGCCGCTTTCGGTTGTTCGCGGGTCATCCGTTGATACGGTATCGTCGGTCGAGAGCACGTCGAGAAGCTCTTGCAGTTCGACCCGGACGGCCTTCAATCCGTCTCGAAGTTTTTGACAGCATTCAGTTTCATCCATAACGCTAACCGCACTGGCGATTGTCTAATATCTTCTCTATTTCTCGTGAATTACTCAAGCACGCATTTGCCTTTGACTCGCTTGTCGGCTTTGAAAATGATTGACTTGCGCGGGCGGCTTGACTAATCTTGCGCGTGCGCTCCGGTTGGTGAACTCAATGGCTGATTCGCTGATTATCAAAGGCTCGACCATCATCACGATGGATTCGCGCAATCACATATTTGAAGGCGACCTCCTGATCGAAGGCGGGCGCATCACCCGACTTGAGCAACAGATTACTGCGCAGGCTGATGATGTGATTGACGCGCGCGGGCGTGTGCTGGTGCCGGGATTTGTGCAAACGCACATTCATCTGTGCCAGACTCTTTTTCGCGGCGCGGCTGATGACCTTGCGCTGATCGACTGGCTCAGAAAACGGATATGGCCTATGGAAGCAGCGCATACGGCTGAATCGCTTTACGCATCGGCGCGACTGGGGATCGCTGAACTGATTCGCGGAGGAACGACCTCGGCGCTCACCATGGAGACGGTCAACCACACGGAATCGGTCTTCAGAGCCGTCGAAGAGTCGGGCTTTCGCGCGACCGTCGGCAAATGCATGATGGACAAAGGTGACGATGTGCCTGCGGGACTCCGTGAACAGACGGATGATTCGATCAACGAGTCATTAGAGTTACTGGAACGCTGGCACGGTCGCGCAGGTGGTCGCATTCGCTACTGCTTCGCGCCGCGCTTCGCCGTCAGTTGCACGCGCGAATTGCTGGAGCGCGTATCGCGCCTTGCACGCGAGCGAGGCGTGATGGTTCACACGCATGCTTCGGAAAACAGGGACGAGATAGCGATGGTCGAACGAGACACGGGCCGCCGCAACATCGAATACCTGAGCGACGTTGGACTGACTGCGCCTCACGTCCTGCTTGCGCATTGCGTTCATCTGGATGAAAGCGAGATGGAAATACTGCGCGCGACCGGAACCAACGTAGCGCACTGCCCGTCGTCGAATCTCAAGCTCGGTTCGGGGCTTGCGCGAGTTGCCGATATGCAAAGGCTTGGAATACGGGTCACGCTTGGGGCGGACGGAGCGCCGTGCAACAACCGGCTCGATATGTTCACAGAGATGCGCACAGCCGCATTGATTCAAAAAGCGCTGTGCGGCCCCGAAGCTCTGCCCGCGCTTCAGACTTTGCGGATGGCGACGATTGATGGCGCACACGCGCTTGGGTTGGGCGACGAGATTGGAAGCATAGAAAAAGGCAAACGCGCCGATCTGGCTCTTATAAATCCTGATCGTCTTCACACAACGCCGCGCCCCGATCCGATTTCAACGATTGTCTACGCCGCCGAAGCGAGCGATGTAGAGACAGTGATAATCGATGGCCGCGTTGTTATGCGCGACTGTAGGTTGACGACGATGGACGAGCGCGAAGTGATCCGAAATGCGTGCGACGAGGCAGAGAAAATCGCATCGGTTTTATAAAGCTTCTGCGATTTGCGGTCTTTCAATTTCGCCTGATCTGTCACTTCAGTTTGACGGGCCGAAACTCCTGCAATTTCTTCCAGAGAATTATCAGGCTGCCGTCGTCGTCCTTGCGAATAACGCGAAAAGCAATCAGAATATCAGACCTGTTATAGGCGATTGAACGCAGGGCATAAGTCATTTTCGGCAAGGCTATCATCGTTGATCTGATGTAATAATTATCGACTTTAAGACCATCTTCGATTTTCTCTTTTTGCTCCAGCATGCCTGCGCGGCTGGTTTGCGGAACGAACCCTGCCAGCGAATCAACCCTCTGAGTATTTGAATTGACCGATTCAAGCGGAACATCTCCAAGGAATGTAATCAAACCAAGCACCCCTCTGGAAAACCCCGCATAGAACACATTGTCGGCAAATCCTATATCAGAGCCAGGGCCGAGAACATGAGTTTTCTTCGTGAATGAATAGAAGGCTCCGGCTCCCGGTATCGGCAATGATTTATCGATCACGGGATCGCTGGCCGACACCGCGTCGTCAAACGCGTATTTATCTTTCGGCATCAATCGAATCAGCCCCGTATCAGGCTGTCGCAGGAAATCTGCAAACTTTTGATAATCCTCTGCCGCAGGTTCCAGAAGTTTCTTTTGCGCTGATGTTAGTGTTTTTTCGGAATATTCAATCCTGCTTTTTTGAAATATATTCCGCCTCGAAATTTGCGCCCTCGCTTCAAAAGCAAAGCAGAAAAACAGCAGGCATATCATGCTATGAGATAAGTATTTCACAGGCGCACCTCGCTCTATATACAGTCCCGGTCGTTGAATATTATGTGACTCATTGCAGGACCGTCATAACTCTATACGGAAGCGTTCGCGCAGTATGGTCGCGTATTCCTGTTCGTCCGTCAGGTCGCGCTCACTCCGCCCGCCTCGTGTAGTCGTGATGAGCCGCATATCAGCCAACGTGATTCGCCCATCAACGGTCGCAAGCGAGCAGGTACGGCGCTGAGTGAAATGCGATTCGGGCGAGGTCTGATGATAGCGGCACATCTCTGCGAAGTCCGCAAATTCGCGGGGCTGAAGCGTGAACCGGTACTGCGGCTTCCATAATTCACCAAAGCATTGTTCAAGCGTCACGTGCTCGCCTTCGCGTGTGATGCGATATGCGCCCCACTCTTCGGTCTGCTCGCCCGGTTCATCAAGCAGAAGCGGCTCGCGGAACGAATCGCCGAATCCAACATCCGCAAGCCATCGCTTTTCGAGTTCTACCAGCAGCGTCATGTGATCGAACGGCGGGCCGAATCCGCCGTTCGGGTTTGCGACCCCCGCCGACAGCATCTTTACATCGTAGCCGAGCGCCCTGAGCAACATAGCGAAAGCGCCGTTCAATTCGTAACAGAACCCGCCGCGACGCCGCTCGACTATCTTAGAATAGTTCTTCTGCTCATCCAGTACGATCTCTCGCCCAAGATGAATGTCCAGATTCTCGAACGGCGCAGCAAGCAGATGCGCCTTGTGCAGTTCTCGCAAGTTCGCGGCGGTCGGTTCAACGGGGCCGCGATAATTGATTCGTTCAAGGTAGGCTGTGATATTCAAACTCATATTTGCGTCCTTTGAAGTAACTCAAATCCGGATATAGAACCCTCTTTCAGTTCTAACGCTGCGGACCGGGCTTTTCAAGCCGAGTGGATAAACAACATATTACAGGCTTGTCACAAGTGACAGCCGCGAGTAAACTAGGGCGCAACTTCGAGGCGACTTATGGCAGTCGGGCAAAATGTTTTTCGCAAAGAAGGCTACGAAAAGCTCACGGGCGCGGCGCGCTACATAGATGACATATCCGTTGACCGAATGCTCCACGGCAAAACCATCCGCAGCCGCACGGCGCGCGGGCGCATAAAATCAATTACGTTCGATCCAAATTATGACTGGTCGCGCATCACCATCGCAGATTACAGAGATATTCCCGGCAATAACTTCGTCGCGCTTATTGAAAACGATCAGCCCTTGCTTGCAGAAAGCGAGGTTCGCCATTACGACGAGCCGATACTGCTGATCGCCGCCGAATCCAAACGCGAGGTCGAAGAAGCCGCTCGCCATATCAATATCGAATATGAAGCACTGACGCCCGTGCTCACTATCGAAGACGCGCTCGCCGCCTCAGAAATACTTTATCCTCCCGACAACATATTCAAGCGATTCCTGATCGGGCGCGGCGATGTGGATGAAGGATTCGCACAGGCAGATTTCATCATCGAAGGCGAATACCGCGTGCCGCATCAGGAACAGCTTTATATCGAGCCTCAGGGGATGATCGCTATCGCGGGCGAGCATCAAATGACCGTGATGGGTTCGATGCAGTGCCCTTATTACATTCACAAAGCTATCAAGCAACTCTTCAATCTGAGCGACGAACAGTGCGTCATCATTCAAACAACGACGGGCGGCGGATTCGGCGGCAAAGAAGAATATCCGTCCGTGATCGCCGCCCACGCGGCATTGCTCGCTCATAAAGCGCAGCGACCTGTGAAGCTCATCTACGACCGCGCGGAAGACATCTCTGCGACCACCAAGCGGCATCCGGGGCGCATTCGCCATCGAACAGGCGTGACGCGCGACGGACGATTGACGGCATCGGAAATCGATGTCGTTTTAGACGGCGGCGCTTACGTTACGCTCACGCCCGTAGTCCTTTCGCGCGGCGCGATTCACGGGCTTGGGCCGTACCGATGCCCGAACGTTCGCATCACCGCGCGCGCAGTCGCTACGAACACGCCGCCCAACGGGGCATTTCGCGGGTTCGGCGCGCCGCAGGTCGCATTCGCTTACGAAATGCAGATGGAAAAGATCGCCGCCACGCTCGGCATTGACCCGCTCGAACTGCGCCGAATCAATATGCTCGGCGAAGGCGACATCACGGCTACGGGGCAGCAACTCCTGTCGAGCGTCGGCTCAAGCGACGTGTTGAACACGACAATCGAGCGCGCACGTTACACAGAAAAAAAAGAGGCGGCGCAGGAATTCAATCGATCACCACAAAACGGAAACCGCCGACGAGGCATAGGGCTGTCGTTCTTTTTTCACGGCGCGGGGTTTACCGGCAGCGGCGAAGCAAGGATGAAGGCAAAGGCCGGTCTTGAGATAACAGCCGACGGGCGCGCGCGCATACTTTCGG
Organism: Blastocatellia bacterium; assembly: GCA_963804815.1. Lineage (GTDB taxonomy): Bacteria > Acidobacteriota > Blastocatellia > UBA7656 > UBA7656 > DATEKX01. The sequence goes on from CAWDRU010000002.1 coordinate 4,051,319, forward strand.
GTTCGACCGAAATTGGTCAGGGCACGCGCACAATATTCTGCCAGATCGTCGCAGATGAACTCGATCTTGATTTCGACAAAATAGAGATCGAAGACCCCGATACATCGCGCGTGCCCGACAGCGGCCCCACGGTCGCCTCGCGCACAACTATGGTGGTTGGCCGCGTTGTGCAGCTTGCGGCGCGCGCGGCCAGAGAGAAGCTTCTTCGCTTCGTCCGGGAACGTTTCGGCGAGGCGGATGTCAAGCTGATCAAAGGCCGCTTTGCGGTCGCCGAAAAACAGCTTGCGAGCTTTGAGGAAATGGCGCGCGAATACATAGAACAACACGGCGAGCTGCGCGCCTACGAACAATACGCCAGCCCGCCCGGTATTCACTGGGACGACGATACCTATTCGGGCGACGCATATCCGGTCTATTCGTGGGGCGCTGAGGTGGCGGAGGTGGAAGTAGACCTTGACACTTATGAAGTGACGGTTCATCGCATCACGACTGCTCAGGACATTGGCCGCGCCATTCATCCCGTGCTCGCCGCAGGGCAGATCGAAGGCGGCACGCTACAGGCAGTAGGTTACGGACTGCTCGAAGAACTGGTGTGGGACAAAGGCCGCATAGTAAATAACAGGCTGACGAATTACATCATTCCTACTTCGCTCGACGCGCCCGAAATGGAAACGATCATCGTGGAGAACGCGTACGCGCATGGCCCGTTCGGCGCAAAAGGCGTGGGCGAACTTCCGATGAACGGGGCCGCGCCCGCGATTGCAGCGGCAGTCTTCAACGCGACCGGCGCGTTCGTGACAGAGATTCCAATCACGCCTGAACGTTTGCAGGCGACGCTGGAAAACAAATGAAGGTAAGTTTTCAAGTCAACAACATTGTGCGCGAACTCGACGTGCCGCCCATGAAGCGGGCGCTCGACGTGCTGCGCGAAGATTTGCGATTGACGGGAACAAAGGAGGGTTGCGGCGAAGGCGAATGCGGCGCGTGCTCTATTATCGTTGATGGCGAAGTGATTAATTCGTGCCTTGTTCCAATCTGTCAGCTGGACAAAGCGCGCGTCGTCACGGTCGAAGGTCTCGCACAGGATGGACGACTCGATCCGTTGCAACAGGCTTTTCTCGAAACAGGAGGCGCGCAGTGCGGCATCTGCACTCCGGGCATGCTGATCTCTGCCCGCGCGCTGCTCGATTCAAATGTGCGCCCGACGCGCGACAAAATCAAAGAAGCCATCGCAGGCAATCTTTGCCGCTGCACAGGCTATGTGAAGATCATTGACGCAATCGAACAAGCGACGAAGGAATGAATAAAATGGCAGACGAATCGGATGAACTGAAAGAAAAAATATCGCAAATGTCGGATGGTGAATTGCTCAGGATAGTCGGCCCTGACCGCAATGACTACGTCGAAGAGGCGATTGAATTTGCGGTGCGGGAGTTGAAGATCCGCAGCATCCCGTTTGATGAAAAATCTGAAGCAAGCGCGGCCTCAACCGATGAGGAGTCTTTAGAGCAATCGGCAATCATAATTCCGCCCTGCTATATTTGCGGCGGCCCGATGCGCTCAGGCTCGCTGATCGCGGACAACGAACTGACAATATTTCTTCCTGACAGCGACGAAGAAAGATTCGTGCAGGCGTTCGCGTGCGGCAACTGCGGGCAGGTGCGACTGGTTGTTGATTTCGAGACCGATGTCGAACGCGAGGATTGACCTGTATGTCATCGACGCCCACAGCATATTCGCCCGCGACGCTTTCCGAAGCTTATGCTGCTCTGGCTGAGCGCGGCGATAAGCTGAAGATAATCGCGGGCGGAACCGATCTGATGGTTTTGATGAACGCTCACCTGCTCGATGCAACAGACTTTCTCGACATCTGGCAGATAGACGAATTGCGCGCGGTCACAGACGAAGGCGACTGCCTGCGAATTGGCGCGCTGGCGACCTATACGCAATTAATCAACTCAATACTCGTCGAGCGTCACGCGCCTTCGCTTGTCGCCGCATCGCACACCATCGGCGCTATTCAAATTCAGAATCGCGGCACCATCGGCGGCAACATAGTCAATGCCTCTCCGGCAGGCGACAGCCTCCCGGTGCTTGCAGCATTCGATGCCGAATTAGAGATTGGAAGCTCGCGCGGCGTGCGCGCCGTGGCGTTCAATAAATTCTACACGGGCTATCGCCGCACAGTGCTTGAGCCTGATGAGTTAGTGATAGCCGTGCGACTGCCGAAACTACGGGAAGGCGAGCGCGATTTTTTCTGGAAGGTCGGCACGCGGCGCGCTCAAGCCATCTCGAAAACCGTTATGGCGGTCAGAGCCAGAATGACGGGCGGCGTCATCGAATCGATAAGCATCGGCTTAGGCAGCGTCGCGCCGACAGCGATTCGTGCGCCTCAGACTGAACGGCTTCTCACAAACGCACTGCTCACGCCCAATTTAATCAGCCAGGCGCGACATACAATATCCGAAGAAATTTCTCCGATCACCGATCTCCGCTCGACGGAACATTATCGCCGCACTGTAACCGGCAACGTCCTTGCCAAATTCCTGCGCCTGCTTTAAAGCAGCACACCCTGCCCGTATCATTGAACTCAAATGAATTAAAATCGGGGCGCTGCGACGGCGTTCTGTTCGATGAACTTATCCAGTCGAGGGTAGATCAGCAAGTCCAACACTATCGCAACGGCGGCGAATGGAAGGATCGCTTCAAAGCTTTGCTCAAGCATTGAGAGCATCATTCCGCAAAGCGCCACTACTTCGTGCAGCGCAAGGCTCAACAGCATCGCCGTGAAATATCTACCCGATAGCGTCAGGGCTTTCAATTCGAGCGGGTTTAATTTTTTCAGCTCTGCAAGCCTTGCTTCATCAGTCACGCCGGTTTCGGAGTCCGTAGCCATAGCCTGCAAATCCACTTTCAGGCGCATCGCTGGTTGTAAGCGTTCGCTCGAAAGCATCCTTCGCCTGAGAAAGTATGCCGCGAGGGGCGCAAGGACGGCGACTGCATAAAAGATCATTCTCAACTCGGTCTGAACGGGCACGGAATCTGTTTTATACTGCTGGCTCAGGATATAGGCTAGAAGAACAAAAAACAGCACGGTCAGCACCATAGCTGTCCAGAGAATCCTCAGGGTAAATGTTCGCGGACGCAAAATCCTGTTCAAACTTTGAGGGTCTATCATCACTGCCTCAGTCTCCTTACCTGACTTTGCCCGGCCCCCACAATGCGCGGCCCGGTTTTGCGCCTGTGTGCTCGCCGTCTTTCAGCACCTGAGCGCCGTTGACAAATACATGACGCACGCCGACTGAATACTGATGCGGACTCTCGAACGTCGCGCGGTCGCCGATGGTCGCGGGGTCGAATATCACGACATCGGCAAACATTCCCTGTTTCAAAAATCCGCGATGATCCAGTTCCAGATTGGTCGCGGGCAAACCGCTGAGTCGCCTGATGGCTTCCTGAAGCGTGATCACTTTTTCTTCGCGCACGTACTTACCAAGCAATCGAGCAAAGTTTCCGTAAGCGCGCGGATGCGTCGATGACCTCAAAAACACGCCTTCGGGAGCTATCGAGCCTGCGTCCGACCCGAACGAAACCCACGGCTGCCTAATTTGCTTTTTGATGTTCTCTTCGCTCATCATGAAATAGACCGTTCCCACCCTTGATCGGTCTTCCAACACCAGATCCATGATCGTTTCAATAACATCTTTGCCCCGCATACGCGCGACTTCCGCAAGCGTCTTTCCAGTGAGCGGCTTCAACGCTTCCGAACGAAAACTGACAAGCAGTATTCGGTCGGGCGAACCGGCAAGCATAAATAGATTCTCCCAATCGTTCGACGGTGTGCGAATCTGGTCGGCAATCTTTTTTCTGGTCTCAGGGTCCTGCAATCGCTTGTTGGCCGCCTCGCGCCCTCCGTCAAAGACCCACGGCGGTATCGAAGCATCAAGCCCCGTAGAGCCTGCCGTGTAGGTATACATATCGGCTGTGATCTTCATCCCGCGACGGCGCGCGGCGGCGATCATCTTTATCACCTGATCCATCTTCTGCCAGTTCGTTTCGCCTGAGGCTTTCAGGTGATAAATCTCTGCCGGTAATCCTGCCTCGCGGCTGATGCGAATCGTCTCATTCACCGCTTCGATCAACTGATTGCCTTCGCTGCGAATATGAGCTATGTATTTGCCTTTGTACCGGGCGGCTACTTTGCACATCTCGATCAGCTCTTCGGTCTTCGCATAAAACGCGGGCGGATAGATCAGGGCCGTCGTTATGCCCAACGCGCCCGCCTCCATCTCGCTGCGCACGAGTTCGCGCATTTGCTGAAGCTGCGCGGCGGTCGGCGCTTTGTCCTCAAGCCCGATGACATACTCGCGAAGGGTCGCGGCCCCGATGAACGATGCGACGTTTTGAGAGATGCCTCGCTTTTCGATATAGGTTAAATACTGAGCGAGCGTAGTCCAGGGGATATCGAACCTTGTATCGCCCTGATTTGCGCGGCGGCGCTGTTTCATCTCATCACTGAGCGGCCCCATCGAACCTTCGCCGAATATCTGTGTGGTCACGCCCTGTTTGATCTCGCCCATCGAGCGCGGGTCTGTGATTAGAGAGTTTTCTGAGTGAGACAGCATATTGATGAATCCCGGCGCGACGGCCAGCCCCGTTGCATCAACGACTGTCGCCGCAGTCGCCGATTTCAGATTGCCGAGGGCCGCGATGCGGTCTCCCTTAATGCCTACGTCTGCGCGGACGGGGGCGCGACCCGTGCCGTCGTACACGGTTCCGCCTTTGATTATCACATCAAACGAAGCGGGCTTTTGCGATTGCCCAAAAGCCGTGAGCGGCAGCGCAAACGCGAGCGCCAGCGCCAGGAATCTGCGCCTGTTTATCATAAAAGTTTTCTCCTCAATTCTCTTCTTTCAGACTCAGGACCTTCAGCACCCACTCGTCAGGATCAATCGCAACGCTATCGGGCTTTCGGTTCAGCTTGAAAGTGAATGTCTGTTCCTGCGCGTTCACCTCGGCGACTTCGCGCCGGATGGTGTCGCCGTGTTTGATCTCGATGTCGAGCGGCATACGAAAGACTGTCTTTTCCTGCTTCTGACTGATTCGCAATCGCAACTCTTTCGCGCTTGCGTCCCAGCGCCAGACCGCGTCGTAAATCGGATAACCCGGCTCGTAAACCCACTGCCGGAAAAACCAGTCGAGGCGGCGGCCCGCGTGAAATTCCATCACCCGTTCCAGATCCGCAGTCAGCGCGTTGCCGTCTCGATGCGTGCGATAATAATCGCGAACGCCCGCGAAGAATTTCTCGTCGCCCATCACGTGACGGAGCATATGAAGCACCCATCCGCCTTTCTGATAGTTGTTCGCATTGAGCAGTTTGAACAGGTCTTTTATGGTTGTGTCGTAGATCGGGCGCGGGTCTGAGGCGTACTGGTTCAGGTAGCCCTGTTTGTTTGCAAGCATCATCCGCACAAAGCGGTCGCGCCCGTCTGCGCGCTCGAAAAACAGTGCGCCGAAGTAAGTCGCGAATCCTTCGCTCAACCAGAGATGATGCCAGTCGGCTTCCGTCACGGAATCGCCGAACCACTGATGAGCAATTTCGTGCGCGACCGTGCTTTCCAGATTGCCGCTGCCGTTGAACGCTTTTTCGTCAAAGAATATCGCGCTGGAGTTTTCCATCCCTCCAAATCTGGTGGAGGATTCGACCAGCGACAGCTTTTCAAACGGGTAAGGGCCGATGAGGTTTTCGTAAAATTCCAGCATCTGCAAGGCGCGCCCAAAGTCTTTTATGCCGCGCTCGCGGTCTTTCGGGTAGAGATAATAAGAGAGCGGAATCGAGTTCGACGACCCGACATGTATGATTGAAAAATCCGCAGCGCCTATGACCATGCAGTAGGCCGGTATCGGCACTGATTCGCTCCAGTGCGTGAATTTCGCGCCGTTCTGTTTACTGGTCGTTTCAACCAGCGAGCCGGGCGCGATAACGTCATAGCCAGCGGGCGCTGTGACAAAAAATTCGACGGTCGCTTTGTCGTAAGGGTGATCTATCGCAGGAAACCAGAAGTGCGCGCGGTTCGGCCAGTTGTCGGCAAAGATGGTGCGGTCCCCGAATTTGTTCTTCTTGATATAAAGCCCGTCCGCAGGCCGCCCGTGATAGCTGATCGCAATCAAACAACGGTCGCCGCTTTTATAGTCGCCCTGAAGCTGAATATTGATACGGCCATCCGACTGGGTGAAAGTGGTCGCCCGCCCGTTTTCCTTCACACCGTCTATCGTAAGTCCGCCGAAATCGAGCGCGACCTGTTTGACCGCATTGCTGTTGAAGGCCAGCAGGATTTCAGTTTCGGCGCTGATGTCGTCGCCCGCGTCTTTGATCTCGATATGAATGCGGTAGTGAATCGCGTCAACGGCAGTCGAGCGCGCGTAATCATCCCCGGACAGCGCGGTCGTAAAGCTTAACCACATCAGCGCAAGCGCAAAGCAAGCGACTCGTTTCATCCCTGTGTAAACCCTCCGCGCGAATTATAAAGGCGTTCGCGCATCATAATTGGAAGACGGGCGCGCGCGCAACCGTCGATTGTTTCAGGCTTTTTTCTCTGCTACAGTAGCCCTCTCAGGAAATGAAGAAAGGAAGCATCATCCCAATATCCTATGCTCAAATGGAGCCGTAATCGCAAACACGCAAAATCGATTCTCGACACCATAGGCTGCACTCCGCTCGTGCGGCTCAACCGGGTGACCAAAGGCGTAAAGCCTGAAATAATGGTCAAGCTCGAATACTTCAGCCCGTCGGGGTCGCTCAAAGATCGCATCTACCTGAACATGATCGAGAAGGCCGAAAAGCGCGGCGACCTCAAAGCGGGCATGACGATTCTCGAATGTTCTACGGGCAACGCTGGCATCGCCTGCTCGTTCGTCGCAGCAGTGAAAGGCTATTCGTGCATCATCATCATGCCCGAAGGCATGAGCGAAGAACGCAAGAAGATGGATCTGGCCTACGGCACAGAGATGATCTATACGCCCGGCGGCGAATCCGATGTCGATCTTGCGCTTGAAAAGCTCGCGGAGATTCGTAATCAGGACCCTGAAAAATACTGGGTGCCTTCGCAATTCGACAACCCCGACAACATCAAAGCTCACTACAAAACCACGGGGCCTGAAATCTGGGAACAGACCCGTGGCAGGATCGACGCCTATGTCGCCACGCAGGGAACGGGCGGGCAGCTTACGGGCATCGGACGCTACCTGCGCGAAAAGAAGAAAAAGGTAAAGCTCTACGCAGGCGAGCCCGCAGAATGCCCGCTGCTTTCGCGCAGAGTGTGGGGCGAGCACAAGATTGAAGGCATAGGTGACGGATTCGTGCCGCGCGATCTGGATCTGAGCATGCTTACGGGGGTGGTGACAATCACATCTGACGAAGCGATTGAGATGGCGCGCAGGCTGGCTAAAGAAGAAGGGATATTTTGCGGCATCTCGTCGGGCGCAAACGTCGTCGCCGCGCTGAAGCTGGCCAAACGCCACCCGAAAATGAAACGCATAGTGACGATGATATGCGACACGGGGCAGAGATATTTTTCAACCGAACTGTGCGGCTCGCCCAAACACGTTCATTCGCCTGAACGCGATCACCCGATGGACGATTACACGCGCGAGCAGTTGGACAAATATCAGAGCACCTGGGAGATCATAGATTGAACTGATCGGCTCAAACCGCTTTCGATGATAAGGAGCAAAACAATGTTTCAAAGAGCGCTTGCGTTACTGATCGCAACTGTTTTCATCGCATCCACAGCGCTTGCACAGAGCGCGGACAAAGATAAGAAAGACATCATATTGATCAAAGCAGGTCGGCTGGTAGACGTGCGCTCAGGAACCGTGCTCACAAATCAGGCGATACTGATCGAAGGAGACAAAATCAAAGAGACGGGGCCTGTTCAAACCGTTGCGGCTCATGCGCCCGCAGGCGCGCAGGTGATCGATCTCGGAGGCGCAACCGTGCTGCCCGGACTGGTAGACTGCCACACGCATGTGACGACGCAGCCGGAAAACTATTACGATGATCTGTTTCGCAAAAGCGCGATTGATACGGCGGTCGTCGCTCACGTTTACGCGCGGCGAACAATCGAAGCCGGATTCACAACGATTCGCGATGTCGGCGCGGGCGAGTTCATAGACGTAGCGCTGCGCAACGCGATCAACTCTGGCGCTGTTGTAGGCCCGCGCATGCAGGTCGCCACGCTGACGGTCGGAGCCACGGGCGGACACGGCGACATATCAGGGTTTTCGCCCTATCTCAAATTCGGCGGCTTTTCAGGAATAGCCGACGGCGTGGACGAGATTCGCAAGCTGATTCGCTTCGAGATCAAGAGCGGAGCCGATCTCATCAAACTGATAGCAACGGCAGGCGTGCTGACGGAAGAAGAATCGGTCGGCGCTCCTCAGTATTCGCAGGAAGAGATGAACGCGGTTGTCGAAGAAGCAAAGATGTGGGGCAAAAAAGTAGCCGCGCACGCGCACGGGGCCGAAGGCATCAAACGGGCCGTGCGCGCGGGCGTCGCTTCCATCGAGCACGGAAGCCTGCTTGACGACGAAGGCATAAAGATGATGAAAGAGCGGGGCACTTACCTTGTCGCCGATATATACAACGACGATTACATCATCGCTGAATACTCACGTCTGGGCTATCCCGAAAAGATCATTGAAAAAGAGCGAAACGTAGGCCGCGCGCAACGCGAGAATTTCCAGCGCGCGGTAAAAGCCGGGGTGAAGATAGCTTTCGGGACAGACGCGGGAGTCTACCCTCACGGCTGGAACGCAAAACAGTTCGCGCACATGGTTCGATGGGGAATGACGCCTATGCAGGCGATTCAATCGGCTACGGTGAACGCTGCCGATCTGCTCGGATGGTCTGATCGCATCGGAGCAATCGAGCAGGGCCGGTTCGCAGACATCATCGCGGTGAGCGGCGACCCTATGGCCGATGTCACGGTTTTAGAGCGCGTCAGCTTTGTGATGAAAGGCGGGCAGGTGATTAAAAACACGCTGACGCAGGCACATTGATTTGTGAGTTAAGCGTTGCCCCGTGGACGGAGAAGAACTGAACGGGGCCTGGAAATTCCGCCTCTGGCACGCGGCAAATCTGCCGGACAATAAGTGATTCCGCTCGGCATCTTATGAGTAACGTTTCAGGTTTCAAATGCGTCGAGTGCGCGCGGGAGTTTCGCGCTAGGGATATCGAATACAACTGCGCGGCGTGTGGCGGCAATCTGGATGTGCTTTATGATTATGATCGAATCCGCGCGCGTTTGACTAAAGCTTCGCTCGCCGAAGATCGCAATTTCACAATCTGGCGTTATCTGGCGCTGCTTCCCGTTGAGGACTCATCACAGGTTCCGCCGCTCACCGTCGGCTGGACGCCCGTTTACGATTGCCCCGTGCTCGCAAATCGATACGCGATCAAACAATTGCTTATCAAAGACGACGGGCGCAATCCGACCGCTTCGTTCAAAGATCGCCCAAGCGCGCTCGCGGTAGTCAAAGCGCGCGAATCAGGCGCTCGGATTATAACCACGGCATCGTCGGGCAACGCCGGTAGCGCGCTTGCTGGCATGTGCGCGAGCGTCGGTCAGCAGTCGGTCATCTTCGTGCCCGCTTCTGCGCCACCCGCAAAGATCGCTCAACTGCAAATCTACGGCGCGCGCGTCGTGCTGGTCGAGGGCAGCTATGACGAAGCATTTGATCTGTGCATCGCGGCATCGAAAAAATACGGCTGGTATCAGCGCAGCACCGGATATAACCCGTTCACGCGAGAAGGCAAAAAGACTGCCGCGCTTGAAATCTGCGAACAACTCAACTGGGATGTGCCCGACAAAGTTTTAGTCTCCGTAGGCGACGGCAATATAATCAGCGGGTTGTGGAAAGGCTTTTCCGACCTTTATCGCATCGGGTTCATCGACCGCCTGCCGCAGATGATAGGCGCGCAATCGGAAACCGCATCGGCAATAGTCGATGCGGCGGACGGTGATGGCCGCGTGCGCGAAGGACCGGCTCACACAATCGCCGACAGCATCAATGTAGGCCGCCCGCGCGACGCGACCGCAGCCCTTCGCGCCATTCGGGAATCAGGCGGGCGCGGCGTCAAAGTGAGCGACGATGAGATCATCGCGAGCATCATCAATCTGGCTCGCTCGACGGGCGTGTTTGCAGAGCCTGCGGCGGCGGCCTCTTTCGCGGGATTCGTAAAGATGTGCGAAGGCGGCGCTATCAAACCCGGCGAGCGCGTGCTGTTGATGCTCACAGGCAATGGACTGAAAGACATCGACTCGGCCCGCCGCAAAGTGAATGAACCCCTCCGCGTGCGGCCTGATCTCGACGCATTCGAGGATGCCCTGAAAAACGCAGAGGGTGAATAAAGAAAGCAGAATGGCTTACTTATTCAAATCAGCAACGCTGGTTACGCTCGACCCGGCAACGGTCGAGCGCGCAGACGTGCGAATCAATGATGGCCGCATAGTCGAACGCGCGTCACAAATTGAGCCGCGCGAGGGCGATGAAATAATCGATCTTAGCGGCAAACTCGTTTTACAGGGGATGGTCTGCGCGCACACGCATCTATACTCTGCGCTTGCTCGCGGGATGCCAGCGCCGCCGCGCCCGCCCCGGAATTTCACGGAGATTCTCGAACTCGTATGGTGGCGGCTCGACCGCGCGCTCGACGAAGAGAGCATCTATTGGAGCGCGATTGCGGGCGCGATGGATGCGGCGCGGGCGGGAACGACCTGCCTGTTCGATCATCACGCGTCGCCTTCATTGATTCGAGGGTCGCTTGACATCGTGCGCGAGGCTCTGGAAAAAGTCGGGCTTCGCGGCGTCTTGTGTTACGAAGTCACAGACCGGGGCGGAGTCAAAGAACGCGACGAAGGACTGGACGAGAGCCGCGCATTTCTCCAGTCCATCAATAATTCATCAGGGCAGATGTTTCGCGCCATGGCAGGCGCACACGCATCGTTTACGCTCTCAGACGATTCGCTCAGGCAACTGGCAGATGTGATGCGCGAGTATGACGCAGGGCTTCACATTCACATCGCAGAAGATGCCTGCGATACATATGACGCTCGCACGCAGTATGGCGCAGGCGTGGTCGAGCGACTCAAAAATTTCGGCGCGCTCAACAGCCGGACGATTCTGGCGCACGGCATTCATCTGAGCGACCGCGACATCGAGATAGCGCGTGAAGCAGACGCATGGTTTGCGCACAATCCGCGCTCGAACATGAACAATCAGGTCGGCTATGCGCCAATATCAAAATTCGGAGAACGTGTATTGCTGGGCACTGACGGCATAGGCGCAGACATGTTTGATGAAGCGCGCTTCGCCTTCTTCAAAGGCCAGGACGAACGGGCTGGATTCGGCGCAGATCGGTGGCTGCGCGTGCTTGCCAACAATCAGCGCAAAGCAGGCGAAGCCTTTGGCTTGGAGATGACGACGCTCAGGGCGGGCGCGGCGGCTGATCTTATACTGCTCGATTATAACTCGCCGACGCCGCTCACGGCTGAAAACCTCGCGTGGCATTTCGCATTCGGCATCAGTTCCGCAGCGGTTGAGAGCGTGATGGCAGCAGGTCGCTTTATTATCAGAGACAGACGCTTTCCAATTGATGAAGGCTCGCTCTACGAGCAGGCGCGACAGGCGAGCGAGAAACTGTGGAGCAAGCTCAGAACGACCACATAGCCGTGCGATCATCGTTGAACTGCAAAACGGATTTGCGCCCGAAGCGATAAACTTTCTGGCCCGTCTTGTTCTTCCTCAAAGACAACTTGATCGCGGTGATTCCGACAGACTCAGGCGTCTGCTGTCTGATGATGTATTTGATCTCAGGTCCTTCGCATACGGTTTGACCGGCGTTGCCTGTGATTTTATAGCCGAAAGCTTCGCGCTCCTTTACAAACTGTGATCTGGCTTTGTCGTCAAGCGCGAGATGCATCTCCGTCACATCATCAATATATTTCTGTTTGCGCTTTTCGTTATCGCCGAGCTTTGCCGTGTAGCGTTCAAGCACTTCCCTGCGTGTAATGCCGCGCGATGCGGGGCTTAAATCAGGATACCAGGAGTTCAAAAAATCCTTATGATACTCCATCGTCCATGACATGAGCATCGGCGTTCTATCGACGAAGTTTCCCCCGACTGAATGAAACCACGGAATCTCTTTGTCATCCATTTTTCTGGTGATGATTGATTTTGTGGCTTTGATTTTCAAAAAGCTTTCGAGGCGCTCTTTCAACTGATCGCTCCCGCCCGTCTCTTCTATGCCGCTGGCTATGCCGCTCGCGCCTTCTGCGCGGCCTGATGCTTTGCCTGCCTCGAAGAATTCAAAGTAAGTGCGCGTGCCGTAGAAATAGATTCCTGTGTAGGTCATATCGGCCCTGACAGTAGTGCGCTGCTCGAAGGTGGCAAATTCGTCTTTGAGAAAAGGCGAATCCCATATCTCTTTGTAGGTCGTCGGATCGACGGTGAGAAAAAAGTGATTCAGGTATACAGGATTCATGGCTTCCTTTGCGGGCGGCTCAGATGCTGCTGCCTGCGCTGAAAGCAGCAGGAATATGATGGCCGCGCGATTGACGAAGTAGCGAACTGTTTTCATTTTAAAGTTGCCTCTGTCGGAAACAGGATAAAGCTCGAATCAGCAAATGCGCAATCCGGCAACTGTCGTTGCCGTGTGGCAATGCGTTTGATACTATTTTTTGCCTTCAGTAAAGTATCTAATGAAGATTTAGAAAATGAAGGGAATACTGTAGGAGCGATGACTGTCAAGGGGCTATCGCCCATCCGGGCAGCGGACAGGCCCGCGCCGCGCGAAGCGCATCCTGCGCCATCGCCCCTACAATAGAGATTCATGGCAAAGAGCAAAAAAACGAATCGCAGCGCTGCCAGTCCACCCGCGTGGCGCACGCCCGGAGTATTGATAACCGCGCTTGTAGCGCTTCTGGCAATCACAGCGATTGCAATATTCAAATCCAGAAACAGCGGTGATACGCAGCCTTCAAAGAGCGCTGCCGCAAACACAAACGCCGCTCAGACCGCGCCGCCGCCCCAACAAACGATCACGCCGCCGAATGAACCGGGCAAAGAACCTCAGACGCTCTCTATGGACGTGAACACGGCGGTGATGGTCACGGAAGAACTCGATTTTGGCGGGCCTGTGCCGGGCATCAGTGATGCTTTGAAACAGATCGAGCGGCGCTATAAGCCGGACGACGGACAGGGGCGCACGTTTTCCGTGCTCGACGCCTATGGCGAGCCTACGCCGGACGGCAAACTGCTGCATATCTCCATGCATGTGAGCAGCGAAAAGCCGGGGATGGGCGAGCTTATCTTCAAACGCACGGGAAAGGTGCTGTGGCGAAGCCGTATTAATCCCACGACCCTGCTGCCAAAGCAGAAGACTCTGACGATTCAGTTTGAAGAAAACGGTAAGACCTATCTGGTGGATGGCACGGGCAGCCCGCCTTCGATATTTGAAGCAAAGGTTATGTACGAAGGCACGCCGATAGCAGCGATGTGGCCCGATGGAACGGAGCGCGAGATAACGTTCATCTACAGCGCGTGCGGATGTCCCGTCAAAGTGATGGTCAAGCGCGAGGGCAACCGGACCGTGCGGGTAAAAGATTTGCCGGTCATCTTCCCCGACGACCCGGAAGCCGTTGGCCTGATCAATCGTTTCATGAAGTGGTGAGAGAATGGAGAACAAGTCTATGCCGAGAATAGTAAGATGCGGGCTGATACAGGCAGGCAATGTCGAATCCGTGGAAAGCCCCATCGAAAAGATCAAAAAGGCCATGATCGATAAACACGTAGCGATGATCGAGGATGCGGCCAGTCAGGGCGTGCAGATCATCTGCCTACAGGAACTTTTCTATGGCCCTTACTTCCCTGCCGAACAGAACCCGCACTGGTACGATCTGGTCGAGCGCATCCCTGACGGCCCGACTACCCGGCTGATGTCAGAACTCGCGCGCAAGCACAGGATGGCTATGGTCGTTCCGATTTATGAAGAAGAGATGACCGGCGTATTCTACAATACGGCTGCCGTGATTGACGCGGACGGAAAATATCTCGGCAAGTATCGCAAGACGCACATACCGCATTGCCTGCCCGGTTTCTGGGAGAAGTTTTACTTCACGCCGGGAGACACGGGCTTTCCGACTTTCGAGACAAAGTACGCGCAGGTCGGTGTCTATATCTGCTATGACCGCCACTTTCCCGAAGGCGCACGGGCACTGGGACTAAACGGCGCAGAGATCGTCTTTATTCCATCTGCCACGACAAAAGGCCACGCCGATTATTTGTGGGAGCTTGAGCAGCGCGCGCACGCCGTAGCGAACGGATATTTCGTCGGCACAATCAATCGCGTGGGCACGGAAGCGCCCTGGAACATCGGCGAGTTCTTTGGCTCGTCATACTTTTCAAATCCCGACGGGCGCATTCTCGCAAAGGGCAGCGAAGACAAAGACGAGATTGTCGTAGCCGACCTCGATCTTGACCAGATCAAAGAGGTGCGAACCCACTGGCAGTTTTATCGCGATAGAAGACCTGATATGTACGGGCCGCTTTGCGGCAAGTAATCGTCTCAACTTCCGAAAGCGTCGATCATCGCCTGCACATCGTCGCCCAACGGATAAAGCACGGGGCAGGTGCAACCGGCAGCGATGTACTCCTGCACCTTCGCTCGACACTCGTCAGGCGTGCCCGATGCCGTGATCAGCTGCACTACTTCATCGGGGACGAGTTTCATGGCTTCGAGGATCTGATGTTCTTCGGCGGGCCACGTAAGCACACGGCCTATCTCGTCGAGCAGGTCTGCGCTTACGCCGCTCGCTTTCATGATGTGAGGCTGCTGGCCAAGATACTGAGTCACAAGCTTTCGCGCATTATCCAGCGCGCGCGCGCGGTCTTCGTCAAGCGAGCAGACGATCAATTGCGGGCGGTCGATGTCATCCGGTTTTCGGCCTGCTTTTTCTGCGCCGATGCGAAGATGCTCCATCGCTTCATGGTTATAGGCGGGCGAAACCAGATAGTTTAACAACACGCCGTCGGCTATCTCGCCCGATAGCTCCATCATCTTCATCCCCGTAGCGCCGATATAGATGGGCACATCTTTTGGCGAGCGGTCGCCGTGAACTATGTCTATCTCTATATCTTCGACGTTGACGAATTCGCCTTTGAACGTGACTTTCTCCATCGCGAGCAATCGGCGCACGACCTCTACGGTTTCGCGCATGGCCTGAACGGGCTTCCGTCGATTGACTCCGACTTTTGTCGCGAGCGGCTCCCACCACACGCCAAGCCCGCAAAGTATCCGGCCCGGTGCCAGATCGTCGAGCGTCGAAAAAGTCGCGCCGATCAGCGCGGCGTTGCGAGTCCAGTTATTGATTACGCCTGAGCCTATCTTTATGCGCTCGGTCGTCGCGGCAAACGCGGCCATCGGAACAATCGCGTCGCGCACCAGTCTGGATTCGGCCTGCCACACGGCGGAAAAGCCGCGCGATTCGGCATAACGCACGTATTCGATTGCGTCGCGCAGCGGGTGTTTGTCTTGCAGGTACAGGGCAAATGGTCCGTCGGAGGTCGTCATAATCTTTTCATCTTCCTTATAACGGATTACAAATTGATTGCGGCATTATACAATTACTCTCGCCACAAACGATATGAGTTCACAGCGAAGGAGAATAAAATGCTGCCGATACGCGGAATTTATGAAGTCGCTATCCGAGTTAAAGAGCTTGCGCGAGCCGAACCGTTCTACACGGAAGTGCTCGATCTTGAAATCGGGATTCGAGATACGAAGCGCAACTGGCTGTTTTTAAGAGCCGGTGGCGAGGCCGGAATGATCGTGCTTCAGGAAGACAAGACTGACTGGCCCTTGCAGCATTTCGCCTTCACCGTTGACGAAGCCGACATCGAGCGCACCGCAGAGATGCTCAGAGCGCGAGGCGTCGAAGTGAACGGCCCCGTTTTTCATCAGTGGATGCCCGCCAGATCGATCTACTTTACAGACCCCGACGGCAACGATCTCGAACTCTGCGCGCCCGTCAGCAAATCATAGATGACAACCATGAAAACACCAGAGCTTGTCTTGAAACACGCGATGATTTATGACGGCACAAGTCGCGCTCCCTTACAGGGCGACATAGCCGTTTATCATAACTACATTCTCGCCATTGACGCGCCGGGCGCGCTTTCGGGCGCTAAAGAACTCGATTGCAGAGGGCTTGCGGTCGCGCCCGGATTCATCGATACGCACTCGCATTCCGACATTCGCGTGATGCGAGAACCGGCTTTGCCGATGAAAGTGCGGCAGGGCATAACGCTTGAAGTATTCGGGCAGGACGGCATCTCCGTCGCTCCCGTCCGCGCATCTGACCGCGCGCAGGTCGAACAGCAGCTTGCGGGCTTGAACGGGCGGCTGGGGCGCGAATGGGACTGGCAATCCGTAGGCGAATATCTGGAGGCAATCGAGCGGGCGCGGCCCTCGATAGATTGTTCTTACCTGATACCGCACGGCGCTGTGCGGCTCTACGTCATGGGAATGGAAGACCGCCCTGCCACGCGCAAAGAATTGGCCGCGATGCAGGAACTGATAAGACAATCCATGCGCGAAGGCGCGCTCGGATTTTCGACCGGTCTCATCTATCCGCCGTGCTGTTTCGCAGACACCTCGGAATTGATCGCTCTGGCTCGCGCGGTTCGGGAGTTCGACGGCATCTTCGTAGCTCACATGCGAAGCGAGAGCGATTATCTCGAAGACGCCGTTTCCGAAATGATAGAGATAGGCAAAGAGTCGGGCGCGCGCATTCACATCTCACATTTCAAGGCCGCAGGGCGCGAGAACTGGCCGAAGATAGACGCCGTGCTTGAGATGATTCATGCGGCCCGGAGTCAAGGCTTGCGACTTACGGCTGACCAGTATCCTTACATCGCAGGCTCGACCATGCTCGGCGCGATACTTCCGCCCTGGGCGCACGCGGGCGGAATCGAGACGACGCTTGCGCGGCTTGCAAGCGCGGACGAGCGAGGACGAATGCGCGACGCGATGCTGGATCGCTCGCGTTCCAGTTGGGATAACTTCTGGAAGTGGTCGGGGCCTGAGGGGATAGTCATCTCTGATATTGCGTCGGGCCGAAGCAATGATTACGTCGGAAAGAATCTCGCGGAAGCCGCGTCCATCAGAACGCGGGCAAACGAAGTGAGCGAGGAACAAGCCGTCGAGTTCGCATTCGATCTTCTGCTCGAAGAACGAATGGGCGTGGGAATGATCTCATTCAGTCAATCTGAGGGAGTCGTGCGAAAAATTCTCAGCGAGCCATATGTAAACATCTGCACGGATGGGTTGCTGGGCGGCAAACCACATCCGCGCGCCTACGGCACTTACCCGCGCATACTGGGCCGCTACGTGCGCGAGCAGAATCTATTCTCGCTCGAAGAGGCCGTGCGCAAAATGAGCGCGCTTGCGGCAGAGACTTTTCAGCTTAAAGATTATGGCTTGATCCGCGAGGGCAAAAGAGCAAACCTCGTCGCATTCGACCCGGAGAGCGTGAATGACCGCGCCACCTTTGAAGATTCCAGGCAGTACCCTGTCGGCATTCATCACGTTATTGTCGAAGGCAAGCCCGTCATACGATATGGCGAAGAGCACCCGTCAGGAAGCGGCATTGCAGTCAGAAACAAAGATTTCGCCTGAGCTAGTGAACATAGACCCGGAGAACTGAATGGCCTTGTGCAATAGTTGCTCACACGGCTGCACTGATGCGACAATAACAGTTCAAGTTCTGCTATATGAGTTTTAATAGAAAAGAAACTCCTTACTGACCCTATTCCCTAAGTAAAAGCAGAAAGACGGCTTCCAGATGATCTGGAAAATGTCGCGATTTTTGCCACCCCAGAGCGACCAATATGGGAACGGAAATTGAATACGCGAACAATTCGGTTTCGCTCGCCACAATATGGAGAGAATGAATGAATCGGTACGTCTGCATTCACGGCCATTTTTATCAGCCCCCGCGCGAGAACCCGTGGCTCGAAGAGGTCGAGTTACAGGATTCCGCTTATCCTTATCACGACTGGAACGAAAGAATAACGGCTGAATGCTACGCGTCGAACGCGGCTTCGCGCATTCTCGGCTCTGACAAAACAATCGTCGGCATAGTCAACAACTACTCGAAGATCAGCTTCAACTTCGGCCCGACTCTGCTCTCCTGGATGCAGAGGCACGTGCCCGATGTTCACGATGCGATAATTGAAGCGGACCGCGAAAGCCAAAAGAGTTTTTCAGGTCACGGCTCGGCAATCGCTCAGGTCTACAATCACATGATCATGCCGATGGCCAGTGCGCGCGACAAACGAACGCAGGTGATCTGGGGCATAACGGATTTCAAGCACCGCTTTGGCAGAAGACCCGAAGGGATGTGGCTTGCCGAAACCGCTGTTGATCTGGCGACGCTGGAGGTGCTGGCCGAGCAGGAAATCCTCTTTACGATTCTGGCCCCGCGTCAGGCCGGGCGTGTGCGCACAATCGGAAAACGCTGGAAAGATGTTTCAGGCGCGCGCGTTGATCCGCGAATGGCTTACCTTTGCCGCCTGCCTTCGGGAAAGTCGATCAACCTGTTTTTCTACGATGGCCCTATCTCGCAGGACATCGCTTTCGGCGGTTTGCTTTCGAGCGGCGAGAGATTTGCCAATCGCCTGATGGGGACGCTTGTCGCAGATCGGGACACGCCTCAGATGGTTCACATAGCGACCGACGGAGAGACATACGGGCATCATCATCGGTTCGGAGAGATGGCGCTCTCTTACTGTCTGCATCACATCGAATCGAACGATCTGGCGCGGCTTACGGTGTACGGCGAGCACCTTGAAAAATTCCCGCCCACGCACGAAGTCGAAATAATCGAAAACACTTCGTGGAGTTGCGCACACGGCATCGAGCGCTGGAGAAACAATTGCGGGTGCAACACGGGGCGCGCGGGCTGGACGCAACAGTGGCGCGCTCCGTTGCGCGCTGCGCTCGACTGGCTGCGCGACGAACTGGCCGGAGTCTACGAGAAAGCAATATCCGAATGCCTGCGAGACGGGTGGCAGGCGAGAGACGATTATCTGAACATCATACTTGATCGCGGGCTTGAAAACGTTGAGGCATTCTTTTCCGGTTACGCTCTGCGCGAACTGTCGCGCGAAGACGAAGTGCGCGTCTTCAGGCTTCTTGAAATGCAGCGCCACGCGATGCTTATGTTCACAAGCTGCGGGTGGTTCTTCGACGAGATTTCAGGAATCGAAACCGTGCAGGTGCTCGCCTATGCAGGGCGCGCTATCCAGCTTGCCGAAAAGGCGGCGGGCGTTGCGCTCGAACCTCGCTTCATCGAGTTGCTTGAGCGCGCGCCGAGCAACGTAAAAGCGCACGTGACGGGCGCGGGGGTTTATCGAGACCTGGTCAAACCGATGATGGTTGATCTGCTCAGAGTCGGGGCGCATTATGCCGTATCCTCGCTGTTTGAGGATTACCCGGAGACTGAGATCATCTATGCTTATAAAGCGACC
Organism: Blastocatellia bacterium; assembly: GCA_963804815.1. Lineage (GTDB taxonomy): Bacteria > Acidobacteriota > Blastocatellia > UBA7656 > UBA7656 > DATEKX01. Next base: position 4,070,909 of record CAWDRU010000002.1, read on the forward strand.
AGAGAGCTGTACGACAGAGATGAAGCCGGGCGTCAAAAGCTCGCCATAGGCAAAGCGCATCTGCGTTCAAACGTCACGTCGTCAGAAAGCACTGTCACCTTTGCAGTATTGCATCTTGGCGATCACAACCTGCTCGGAGGCGTCAAAGAGTTCTTCGATGACGCGGCCTTCAACGAGATGCATTCGGAAATAAAAGGAGCTTTTGCAAACAGCGATCTGCCGGAAATGATCCGATTGATGGACAAGCATTTCAAGACGCACAATTATTCGCTGAAATACCTGTTCCGCGACGAGCAGCGAAAATTCTGGAACAGCATTCTCAAATCGACTCTCTCGGAAGTGGAAGGCTCTTTCCGCCGCATATTCGACCACCAATACCCTGTCATGCAGGCAATGAAAGAGCAGCAGACCCCCATCCCGAACGCGTTGATGACGACAGCCGAATTCACCATCAATGCAGACATTCGCAGAGCGATAGAGAATCAGGAGGAGTATTCGGGCAAGATCGAAGACCTGATCAGAGAAGTGAACCGATGGCAGTTCGAGGTGGACAAGACGACGCTTGGGTTCGTCGCAAGCCTCAAGGTCCGCACGCTGATGGAAAAGTTCGATGCAGCGCCGGAAGATTCATCTCCGCTGGAAAGCATAGAGGAGTTGTTAAGGGCGCTGGAGCCGCTCGCGCTGCCTTACAACCTGTGGAAAGCTCAGAATCTGCTCTTCTTCATGGGCAGGCAGCTTTCGGCCTCGATGCGCGCGCTGGCAGAAAGCGGCAACGAAGACGCGAAGACGTGGATCGAGCGGTTCGACAGCCTGAGCGATTATCTGAAAGTCAGGAGCGATTGATGCGTACGCCGTCATCAACCTACAGGCTCCAGTTGAATCCGGGCTTCGATTTTCAGGCCGCGAGAAAGATCATCCCCTATCTCGCGGAGCTTGGGATCACAGCCATTTACGCTTCGCCTGTCTTCAAAGCGCGCAAAGGCAGCACGCATGGCTACGACGTGACGGACCCGAATCGGATCAATCCGGAGATCGGCACGATTGAAGATTTCAACGCGCTCGTCGATGAGGCGCATAAACAGGGGATGCAATGGATTCAGGACTTCGTGCCGAACCACATGGCTTATGACAGCCGCAGCCCGATACTGATGGATGTATTCGAGAAAGGTACGGCCTCGCCTTACTTCACTTTCTTCGACATAGTGTGGGACCACCTCAGAGAGAACCTGCGCGGCAAGGTGATCGCTCCATTCCTCGGAAAGCCTTACGGCGAGACTTTAGAGAGCGGCGAGTTGTCGCTTCGATACGACAACGGGAATCTTTCGGTCAAATACTATGACTCGCTTTATCCGCTGAGGATCGAATCCTACGCCACGATAATCAATCACGGATTGCAGGAGTTGAAGCGGCGGCTGGGCGAATACGATACGGATTTCATCAAGATGTACGGGGTCGTGCTGGTTTTGACAAATCTCTCCGAAGAGTCGAACCACGAGCCGCTTGCGAGAACGGCGCAGATGCTTCTGGCGCAGGACGCTCTGTGGAACATGTACCGCCAAAACTATGCGATACGCGAGTTTGTTGACGGGCAGATCGCAGAGTTCAACCGCGATGTGAATCTTTTGGACGGTTTGCTTTCGCAGCAGTGGTTTCAACTGACTTACTGGCGCGTGGCGACAAAGGAGATCAACTATCAGCGATTCTTCAACATCAACGAACTGATCTCGCTCAGGATGGAAGATAAGCATGTTTTCGAGTTCATACATAATCTGGTGCTGGGTCTTCTGAGCGAAGGGAAAATCGACGGCCTCCGAATAGATCACGTCGATGGGCTTTATGACCCGACGGGCTATCTGCTTCGTTTGAGGGAGTACGCAGGCGACGCCTTCATAGTCGTCGAAAAGATTCTGGCGATGGCAGAGAAGATACCGCAAAGCTGGCCTGTTCAAGGGACGACCGGCTATGACTTTATGAACTACGCGGGCGAGCTTTTCGTTGACTCGCGCAACGAGCGGGCGTTTCAGAATCTATACGCGACTTTCACGGGCGAGAGTCGCGAGTACGAAGACCTGCTCTACGAAAAGAAGAAGCTCATCATCGAGCGTCACCTGACGGGCGACCTCGACAATCTAACGTCGCTTTTGAAAACGATCTCGACGACGACGCGCGACGGGATAGACCTCGAATGGGAAGCCCTGATGCAGGCGATTGGAGAAACGGCAGCGGTCTTTCCCGTTTATCGAACCTACATCGCGGGCGAGCAGATAACGGACAGCGACCGCGCTTATATAAACGCGGCGATAGAGCGGGCCGAATCGAGAAACCCGACTCTGACGCGCGCGCTCGGCTTTTTGAAAACGGTGCTGTTGCTCGATTACCCTGAGCATCTCGCAGAGGAACATAACCGGCTGTGGCTCTCTTTCGTCATGAGGTTTCAGCAGTTCACAAGTCCGCTGATGGCTAAGGGGATGGAAGACACTACGTTTTATGTCTTCAATCGGCTCACATCATTAAACGAAGTGGGCGGCGATCCGGGCCGCTTCGGCATCAGTGTTGATGACTTTCATTCGGCAAACGAGCAGAGAGCGAAAGCTCACCCTCACACGCTCAACTCGACGGCTACGCACGATAACAAACGGGGCGAAGATACCAGAGCGCGCATCAGTGTGTTATCAGAGATGCCCGGCGAGTGGCAGCAACATCTTGAGCTATGGCACGAACAGAACAAGAGGCTGAAAAAGATAGTCGATGACGAAGAAGTGCCGAGCCGAAACAGCGAATACTTCCTCTATCAAACGCTGGTCGGCGCATGGCCCGTTGAAGAGCGAGAGCGCGATGATTTCATCAACCGGATGAAAGATTACATGATAAAAGCCGCGCGCGAAGCCAAGACTCACACCTTCTGGCTGGATCACAACCCCCCTTACGAAGAGGCGTTGATTCATTTCACGGAAAAGATTCTTTCACCGTCCGTCTCCGCCGAGTTTCTGAAGAGCATCACGGCGTTTCAAAAAAAGATTGCGCATTACGGCCTGCTCAACGGGCTTTCGCAAACGCTGCTCAAGATCACGTCGCCCGGAGTTGCAGACTTTTATCAGGGCGCGGAGCTATTGGATTTGAATCTGGTAGACCCGGACAATCGTCGCGCGATTGATTACGAAAAACGCGAGCGGCTGCTTATGGAGATGAAGCGAAAAGAGGAATCAGGATTGCCCGACCTGATTGACGAGCTTCTATCAACCGGAGAAGCCGACAGCCTCAAGCTGTTTACGATTCATCGAGCGATGGCAGCGCGAAACGCCGCAAAAGAGCTATTTGACGAAGGCGATTATGTCAGGCTTCGCGCGACGGGCAGCCGCAGCAATCACATCATCGCCTATGCGAGGCGCACGGGCGAGCAATGGGCTTTGACCATCGCGCCGCGTTTTTTAACCTCGATTGTAAGCGAGAATGAACTGCCGCTCGGTCAGGAGGTGTGGGGCGATACAAAGATTGAGATGCCAGCCGACGCGCCTCGCGCATGGCGGAACGTTTTCACGAATGAAGCGATAAACTGGCGTAGAAGTTTTTCAGTCGCGGAAGCACTTGGCCGATTTCCCGTCGCGTTACTGGTGACAGGACAGTAGTATAGACCGGTAAGGGCGATGCAAAAACCAGTTTTGACGGCGCAAAACAGGCGATAGCCCGTGCTAAACTGATGTTTGTACGTGCAATAATCGTTTTCCCCCGTGCCGGAACCGATTTCCCCCATGCAAAGCTGAGTTTCCCCCCTGCAAAACTGGTTTTCCCCCGTGTTATAGAGGCTTTCCCCCCTGCGATAGACATTTTCCCCCATGCAGAACTGGTTTTCCCCCGTGTCGGAAGCCATTTCCCCCGCGCTAAACGGACTTTTGCACGCGCTGGACGAGAATTTCTCATTGCGAAAGGCGATTCAGGCAATGCAGGCAGAAGGATTTTGGTGTAAAAACGGCTGATTACGCCCGTCGAAGGTACATTTTTTCCGTGCAAAACAGGATTACTCAATTGACAAAAGGATTGAAGTGTCGGCAGAGGCGCAGAATGTTATCCGTGTTATCTTTTGAAATAAAAGGCAGGTAGCAATAGGTTAACGTGAATTCGACATAAGAATCAGCCCTGAAAGGGCGAAATTCAATAGCACAGGGCATCGCCCTGTGTCGTACATGGCGAAATAAATCACTTGGTTTATTTCGCCCTTACAGGGCTTGTGAGGTGGTGGCAATCATACCCGGCGCGATGCGCCGGGCTATTGAATTTCGCCCTTTCAGGGCTTTTACTTCGATCATTATGTCGAATTCACGTTAGGTTAGTTATGCTAAAGCAGTTTGCGATTGAGTTTACGTGTAGGGGCAACCCTTGTGGTTGCCCGGATCGCCGTAGGCGATGATTATCATGGGCTGTCGCCCATCCGGGCAGGGACAAGCCCTGCCCCTACACGTAAACTGATTTAAAATCCGCTATATGGATAAAGCCGAGCCTTACACACGCTTCCTCAGTTCGGATACGCGCAGTTTGCCGTATTGTCACCCATGTTGCGGTCGGTGATCGTGCACAAATTCACCCCCGGCGGGCTTTGAATCGTGCCGTTCCCTTTCTTTGTGTTCAGGTCTGCCGTTACTGACACTCGCTTTGTAGAATTATCCGACAGCGTCACCGTGCATCCCTGCTTCTTCACTGTCCCGGTTCCCGTATACTTCTGACCGTTGCAGCAGAAGAGATATTCTCCCGTAAAGCTGTTGAACAATACGGCGTTGCCCGGATTCGTGTCATCCTGTAGGTACACGTCAAAGACTCTCACCTTGAACGAGCAGGTCGCCATATTTCCACTCGTATCCGTCACCGCGCAATTGACCGTCATCGTCCCTATCGGGAATGTCGAACCCGATGGAGGCGTACACAACACAGTCGCGCCGGGGCAGTTGTCTGCAAACGCAGGCGCGGTGTAACTGACAGCTATTCCCACAGTATTCAGCGGACACTGCGGCGGCACTGCCTTTGTGATATTCGCCGGGCAGGTGATCGTCGGCGCTTGCATATCCTTGACCGTCACCGTGAACGAACAATTTGATTGATTGCCTCCTGCATCAATCACCTGACAATTCACAGTGGTCGTGCCTTTGGGGAACGTCGAATTTGACGGCGGATTGCAGACAGGCGTTCCGACTCCCGAACAGTTATCGCTGACCGTCGGCGGCGCATAAGTCACCACAGCCGTACATTGATTCGGGTCGGTGGACTTTGTGATGTTCGCCGGACAGGTGATCGAAGGCGACTGACTGTCAGTCACCTTTACAGTAAAGCTACAGGTCACAGGGCCGGAGTTCAGCGTGCAGGTGACAGTCGTTGTGCCCGTCTGGAAAGTAGCTCCCGATGGAGGATTACACGTCACTGTCCCGCATCCTGCGGCTGTGGTCGGCGTCGTATAGTTGACCACTGCGCTGCATTGATTGGCGTCAGTCGATTTCATGATATTGGACGGGCAGGCTATTCCGCAGACCGTCAGATTGAAGACTGCCGGTCCGACTTTGCCAGCGGTCGCGTTGACGGTAAAGGTCCCGCCGACATTATTAGCAGTCAGAGTCGGCGCTGTTGCCTGACCATTGATGTTCGTCACGGCAGTCGCAGACGTTGCGTTGCCGGGGAACGTGCCCGATGTCCCGGCGTTCGGCACGACTGTAAAGGTAACCGTCACGCCGGAGACGGGAGTGCCGCCGCTGTCGCGCACCGTGGCTTGAAGCGGTGTGGCGAACGTCTGATTGACCAGCGTGTTCTGCGGCGTTCCGGCTGTGGCCGTAATGCTGGCAGCAGGGCCTGTGTTGGTCAGGAAATAGGTGGCCAGCGGAACAATCGCCGGGCCGATGCTGCCCGTAACATTGTACATGCCTGTCGTGCCGTTGGCCGTAAACGTCGGCGCACTGGCAATACCGCTCGCGTTTGTCGTCGCCGTTGCTGTAAGCGAAGCGCCGAACAATCCGCTCGCGCCGGATGCGGGCGCGGTGAATGTCACGGTGATGCCGCCTATCACAACGCCGTTTTCGGATACGTTTGCCTGTAGCGGCGAGGCGAAGTTGGTGTTGATGATGGTTGATTGCGGCGTGCCGGAGGTTGGAGTCACAAAGTAATTCGTCTCGACCGACCCTATATCGGCCCGACCCCCGACGACGCGACCGAACCCGCGCTGATCGAGCGGGCCTATGCCAAGAGCCGTATCGCCAGCATTGATGACAGGGCTGGTGGGCGCGGGCAAAAGCGTAGTCGTATGCCCGCCATAATCACCCAGCGGCAACAGATTCGGGCTGACGCCTGTGATGTTATTTGTAGTCGTTCCGGTGATGGTGCCGCCGGTAGTCGTTTGAATCAGGTTGAAGTCCTGCGAACTGAAGCCTGTGCCGCTGATGTCCACACCCGACCCGTTTACTCCGCTCAACACGCCGCCCGCGATTATGCTGTTTTTGAACGTCAGCGTGCTGCCGAGCCTGACGATATTGCCGCCAACGTTGGCGCTGTTGCCAAAGACTGTGCTGTTGGTCAACGTCGTCGCTGTGACGAAAGCGATTCCGCCTCCTGCCCCAAAAGGAGCGGCCATATTTCCAGAGATGGTGCTGTTGGTAATCGTCATCGTCGAGCCGGTTCCCTGACTGAAGACGCCGCCGCCCAGATAGAACGCGCCGTTTGATGCGACATTGTTTATGACCTTGTTGTTCGTGATAGAACACCGATTGATGGTCACGATTCCGCCTTCGTTATCAAGGCCCCCGCCCGAAGGATTGCCCGATGCCGTTGCGTCGTTTCCAGTAATCACACAGTCGGTCAGGTTCACTGTTCCATTGCGAACCAGCACGCCGCCGCCGCCGAAGAAATCCGAGCCATCGGCTTTGGTCGAGCCGTCTTTTATCGTAAGCCCCGAAATAGTGACGGTGTTTCCGGTGCCCGGAATGATGTGAAAGATGCGGTTCAGGTGATTGCCGCTTACGGCCAGCACCTTAGCGCCCGGCCCGCTGATGATGATCGATTTGCTGATCGTCAATTCGCCGGTCGTTAAAGTGATCGTTCCAATAACGCTCGGATCAAATGCTACAGTAGCGCCCGCGCAGGCATTATTTATGACATCGCGCAAAGTGCCTGTGCCGCTGTCGGCGTTACTGGTTACGATAAATTCTCCGGGGCAGGTATTGTTGAGATTAAAACTGACAGGAGTAATGCCATTGACCGTCGCTGTGACTGCATAGCTTCCTGTCGTCGAGTTGGCTGTGAAGGTCGGTGCTGTTGCAAGGCCGCTGCCGTTTGTAACGACGGTCACGGTCGAAACGCCGCCCGTGAAAGTGCCGCTCGCTCCAACGGTCGGCGCGGCAAACGTCACAGCCACGCCGCTCAATGGATTACTGCCGCCGTCGCGAACAGTCGCCTGCAACGCTATCGGGAAAGCCGTGTTCGGCAAAACCGACTGCCCGTTGCCTGCCGTTGCGGTAATCGACGCGGGAGCGATTCCCGAAACGATCAGCGTGTAACTCTGCGAGCCTGACGGGCAACTGGCATCATTTGCCGTTACTGTGATCGGGAAACTACCCGCCTGCGTGGGCGTGCCGGAAAGCGTATTGCCAGAGAAACCGAGTCCGGCAGGCAAACTGCCCGTAAGCGAAAACGTGTAAGCGCCGCTGCCGCCCGTCGCCGCAAACGACTGTGAGTAGGGCGAGCCGATTGTTCCCGACGCAATCGAGCCGGTCGTGATCGTGACAGGCGTGCAGGTCGGCCCCGCAATGCAGGTGCCCAGCACGACGTTGAAGTTATAAGTCACTCCCGTTCCGCCGTTCGCGTTGATCTCGTAGATTACCGTCGTGAACGACTGCCCGGCAGGCACGTTGAACGAATGAGTATTCGTCACAGCATTGCCCGAATCGGCCAGAAAGTTTACCGCAGGAGTCGCCGGAACGAAGCCGCTGTTGTTATATGTCACTATCCCCAGAGCCGCCGCGCTCGACGAAGTAATTCCGGAGATGGTCACGCACTGAGTTACCCCTGTGGGGTTGGTGAATACATAAGCATCATACCTGCGGCTGCCAGCCGTCGTCGCGGGCGCAGCTTTCGGAGCCGCGCAGGTCGAAGCCGGGTTTGCGCGATTCACGCGAGAAGGCTCTGTGCCTGTTGTCGATGTAAAGCCCGCCCCTGTCGCTGGCGTAGTCAACGTCGCAGACACGGTCGCCAGTCCGCCAACGTTAACGGTGATCGGAAAAACCAGCGGGGTTCCGTTTGTGAGGGTCGCCGTCAGGCTCAGGTTGATCGTCGTCGCGCAGGCTACGCTCTGGTTCACTCCGATAATGAACGGCGTTCCAGTGTTGCTGGCATTGCCACCGGCATTGATCGTGCCGTAACTTGCCGCAGGCTGAATCACCGTAACGCCCGGCGTCGAAGTCGTCAGCGTCGCGTTGACGTTCAGCGCGTTGGAAAGCGACGGGTTGTTCAATTGGACTACGATATTGGCCGTCTCGCCCGGCTCGACGATGCCGTTGCTGTTTTTGAAAGAGCCTTCCGATATTGTGACCGGGCCAGCCGTCAGATCTGCCTGCTGTGACATCGCGGCTAAAACTGCCGCGTTGGCATTCACAATGCCGAAGCCTGTCGCGTTATCCACTCCGGCAACTTCTATGTCTATGACTGCGGTCGTCATAATCGTCCTGATTTGCGCGGGCGTCAGCGACGGTTTAGCCGATTTGATAAGCGCGGCAATCGCTCCTGCGTGCGGCGCTGCGGCTGACGTGCCTGAGAAGGGATTCAACCCGCCGCCTAACAAATTGCCGGATGTTGCTACTGCATCGGCGGCAGTAATGTCGGGTTTTTGCCGGACAACCCCGCCATTCGTTGCGAACAGAATATTGCCGGGCGTAACCACAGAGCCGTCGGCGTTATAAAATATGCGGCGCGGGCCATCAGAGCTGAAGGTTTCGACTCGGCTCGCGGTCGTGAACAATCCGTTCGTCGTGTTTGCTGTCGAGGTCGCGTTTGCGGCGGCCACACTGAAAGCCGCAGCCGCAGAAGAGTGACCGTGAGTCTGTCCCGGCGTGAAAACCGTAAGCCGACTGCCGAACCCGTTAACGGCTAACGCGCGCACGGCGGCAGTGCCGGATTTGAATACCACTATGCGATCCTGATTGGTTTGCAGCGTGAAGGCAGTTGCGCCAATCTCTTCGTGCGGGTCGATCAATCCATTCTGAATATTTGTTGATGCCGCTTTGACAGTCGTGCCAGCGGCATTGACTATAAAGATATCGTAATCGTTAGTTGAAGCGCCGAGCGGGTCAGACCAGTCCAGACTGTAAACAAATCCGCCGTTGCTGAGGATTATGTTTCCAAGAATCGGCGTGGCGGTTGAAGAGAAATCATGGACCGTGCCGGTCTTGGTGTTGCCGGGAATGGTCAGCGTGCCGCCGTCTTTGAAATCGCCTTCCCATGCGCTGGCGGTGTTACGCTGCACAGAGCCTTGATTACCGGCTGACGAGAAATAAAGCCCGCCGCTGTCGGTCACATAATTGACCGCGCGGGCAACGATACTGTCTTGAAATACGCCTTCATCTGAATAAAAGACATCATCAATCACTATGTCGCAATTATTCGGCGCGTCTCGCAATCTTTTTATATTGGTTGCAAATCCGGCTTCGCTGATAAACGCGCTCGCAAAGAAGAGTTGCGCTTTTGGCGCGAGGTCGTGAACTATCTGCATCATCGCGCGCCCTTCATCAGAGCCTGTGACGATAGGGTTAGGATTCGGAAGGTCCTGAACAATCGTTACGGGCGTTGTGTTGCCGAACGGGTTGCCGGGACCGGGAAGGTCGCCGCCTGCTATATCGGCTGCCAGACCTCCGCGAAAGTTGAAGCTGTCGGACATCACGCCGATTCTGATTCCTTCGCCCGCAAAGCCATACTGCGCGCGCGCAGTGTCGGCTTGATGAGCCTTGTCGCCTTGCGAGTTCGCCCTGCCGATAAACGCCGTCGCGGTCGGAGCTCTTGCCGCAAGAAAGGTGGCCAGTTGCGCCCGCACGTTTGCCGCGCGTTCCGCGAATGAAAGGCGGCGGCGCGACCCCTGTACGACAGGGCTATGTACAACAGGGCTTGCCGGTGCGGCCAGATCGGGAGAGTTAAGAGAGTTGCGGCGATTAACAGTATCGTCGGCAGCGGCATTCAAGCTGCGGCTTGTCGTTGCAGGCGCGGCCTGCCGAATGAACGTGACTTCCGAATAACCTGCGATGGTCTCGACCGTCGAGAGCGGGATGCGCGCTCTGACGGCTTTGTACTCTGCGGATGGAAAGATGATCTCGCCGCCCAGTTTTTCAATGTTCTCAAGCAGCGCATCACTGACGCTGGCTGTGATGTCAACGAGCACCATGCCGGAATTATCCGCATTGATCCCGGCTGGCTCAAGCGTAACCCCTGTGGCCATCTGCTGGCCGCGCGATTCCCTGACGGCCTGAAGCAGTTGCGAAGCGAGCTTTCGCTGTTCAGGAGTTCGGCTCTCTTTTTCGGCCAGAAGCGCGGCGATCTGCTGCAACCCTTCAGCCGAAAGCCCTGCGTTTTCCGCAATGCCTTTCGATTGAGCCGGGGCGGCAGTCCTGGACCGGCCTGCGAATCGCACTTTGAGGCGACTGCTTCTAGTATATGCCACGGATGCAAAAGTTAGAGTTGCCATTCCGATAATGACAACGGCTAATCGCATAATTGACGCATGATTGCGGGGAGATTTTCTGATCATTTTCCCATCCTTTCAAGCAATAGGGGCACTCTATTTAATTAATTGTTACCGCACTGAGGCGACACACTTCCGGCGAAGAGATGCTGGTTGAGCTGATCCCGAAGGCCAGTTACTTCGTCCACTGCCTGGATTCAACCTACAGTAATGTAAGTTATACAACCCGATTCGTTGATTACTGAAGTTAACTGATCAAGGCAATAAAGGTTTAACGACTTTCAGGCAAAACAGCCTTGAGTCATCCTGCTTTCGCCTTTGACGATTTAAACGCTCATTATCAACGAGTGGGCAATGTATACTATGGCCTGTTCGATTAATGCAAGCCGCAGTTGAAATAGCCGCGAGCCGACTGGCGAATTCGGCGAATGCGAAGGTATGATGCTTGCGCTTTTACAAACTCAGACGAGGAGGCGATTATGCTCTACGGCATTGGAATGTTCGCTACCGATTACGCTATCAGGCCCGACGACCTCGCGCGCGAATCGGAAGCGCGCGGGTTTGAATCACTCTGGCTGCCCGAACACACTCACATCCCTGCCAGCCGTCGCTCGCCCTGGCCGGGCGGCGCTGATCTGCCCAAAGAATACTGGCACAGTTACGATCCCTTCGTTGCGCTTATGGCTGCTGCGGCGGCGACTGAGCGGCTGCGCATAGCGACAGGGATTTGCCTGCTCATCGAGCGCGACCCCATCACCACAGCCAAAGAGGTTGCCAGCCTCGATATGCTGTCGAACGGGCGATTCATATTTGGCATTGGCGGCGGGTGGAACGCCGAAGAGATGGAGAATCACGGCACCGATTTCAAAAAGCGATGGCGCGTGCTGCGCGAGCGAGTGCTGGCGATGAAAGAGATATGGACTAAGGACGAAGCCGAATATCACGGCGAGTTTGTGAACTTCGACCCCATATGGGCATACCCCAAGCCCGTACAGAAACCGCACCCGCCTATCCTGATGGGCGGCGATGGGCCTACGACGTTTGATCGCGTGATAGAGTTCTGCGACGGGTGGATGCCGATAGGCTATCGCATGGATAACCCGGCTGAAAAAATATCCGCGCTGAGACGGCGAGCGGAAGAAGCGGGGCGCGACCCGCAATCGATATCAGTGACGATCTTCGGCGCAAAACCTGAGCGCGAAGCCATCGAACAATTCGAGAGCACAGGCGTCGAGCGCGTGATATTGATGCTGCCTGCGGTTGACCGCGACACGGCTTTGCCGATGCTCGATCAGTATACGGAGTTGATTAAATAAAATCCCGGCAGCGACCTGTGACGGCTCGGTCACAGGTCACTGCTGAATTCATCCCAGTATTTTTTTATCTCGCTCTTCAACGCATCGTCTTTGAAGTTGTGCAGGTAGGGCGAAAACGGTTTTCGCTTCGTGTTATACAGATCGAAGGTGCCGACGCTTTTTTCGTCTTTCAGAATCATCACTCGCGCGAACTGATCGTTGTAGACTCGATCAAAAGCCGCGTCAATCCCTTTCACCATCAGGAACTCAAGAAAGCGGGCCTTTCGGTCTAGCAACTCGGCATTTCTTTCCGTCCCGTCAGCCTGAGCGCTGGCCGACAGCGCGCCTTTTTTGGCGAGCTTATCCGCGCGATCATTCCAGCGGTTGCCGGTGTGGCTTGCCACTTTGCGCCACCGGATTTTTATGCCCGACGCGCGCACGAATTTCCCGTAGCTTTGCGTCAACGGCTGATTGGCTTTCCATGCGCCCGTCGCCCATTTTTCGATTCCCAGATAATCGTAAAAAATCGAAACCTCTTTCACATCGTTCTTCTGGCACCATTTCAAGGCTTCTTCAACAGCCATAAGCTCGCCCGCTACCTGATGAGTTCCACCCGCCGCCGCGCTTGTGACCTGTCCGAAGAGTTCTTCAACCATTATGCCATCCTTGAGAATGGCCAGCCCGTAGCCGGTCGCTCCGTTTATGTAAGAGCCGTCCACGTAAACCTCATAGCCTTTCGCGGAGGCGCTGTTTGTTGCGGGGGCGATGTCTTTTGCGGAGGCAACAGGTTCCGCGCGGTCTTCGTGCCAGCAGGCTTCCAGTTGCGGCGCGATTGAGCCATCTTTCAGCTCGTGAGTCTTGAGCGAAAAAGAGTTGGTTTTCGGGCTGTAATATATTGTCGCATTTCCGAACTCCCGGCCCTCAGTCGTGATTGAAACCTTGACCATGTAATCGCTGAAAGAATTTTCGACTATGGCCCCGGCTATATTTGCGCGCTTTGCGGCGCGGATGAACGCTTCGGCTCTGGCGCGCAGCTTCGCTTCAAACTTGCTCATTATCAGTTTTCACCTGTGAGTAAGCATAGAATGTTTTTTCTTTTTCGTCGCCCTGAGCCTGCGACAACCGTTGCGCATCAATCACATTTTCTTTTATCCTGACAGCGAACTCTTTTGCTCTTGCACTTTTTTCACCTGCCCGTCGGCCCGGATCAGAACAGCGGCTGCTTGAAAAAAGCAATGCCGGAAATAAGACCAAATGAGGTTGAACGATTCTCTTATGAGAAAAAATTTTTCTATGCTGCTGATGTTTGCGCTTCCGATTTTTTCACTCGCGCAATCAAGCCCGCGCCCGCAAACTCAGCCCCTCGTAATTACTCATGTCACCGTCATAGATGCAACAGAGGCTCGGCCTAAGCCCGACCAGACCGTCGTTATCGTCGCCGGTCACATACGCGAGATCGGCAAATCGAGCGCGGTGCGCGTGCCGCGCGGCGCACAGGTTCTGGACGCGACGGGTAAATTCCTGATACCCGGCCTTTGGGATATGCACGTCCATCTTGCAGGAGTGAGCGCAAATCCTGCGTGGAGCAAAGAGGTGGTGCTGCCGCTCTACGTCGCAAACGGCGTAACGGGCGTGCGCGATATGGGAAGCGACCTGAAGATGGTTCAGCAATGGCGCAAAGAGATTACGGATGGCTTGCTGGCAGGCCCGCGCATCGTGACGCCCGGACCTATGCTCACCACAAGGAAATCCGCTCAACCTGAGATGTCTGCGGTTCAAACGGAGAGCGAAGCGCGCGAGACTGTGCATTCGCTGAAGAGTCGCGGGGCCGATTTCATCAAAGTGATCTATCTGTCGAGGGATTCATATTTCGCGCTCGCCGACGAATCGAAAAAAGAGGGCATCCCGTTCGCAGGTCATGTGCCTGAGTCTGTCACGGCTGCCGAAGCGTCTGACGCGGGACAGAAGAGCATAGAGCATTTGAGCGGGATATTGCTCGCATGCTCTGGCCGCGAAGCTGAAATAAGAAAGGCCAGAGCAGAGGCTCGCTCAAGGTCCGACAGAAGCGCGCTCGAACGATCTGCCGAAGAGATAATCGACACCTTTGATGCAAAGAAGGCATCTCTGCTTTTTGCCCGCTTTGTGAAGAACGGGACATGGCAGGTGCCTACGCTTGTGTGGACTCGCGCCAATGAGAGCCTGCAAAACATCTCAGCCGACGACGACAGACTCAAGTACGTTCCGGCATCGCTCAAAGAGGAATGGAAGCCCGAAAAGATGCGGGAAGGGGCAACGCCTGCATACTTTCGGCTGACGCAGCGAATGTTTGCCAGACAGCTGGAGATCGTAGGGGCGATGAATCGCGCGGGCGTGCGGATTCTTGCGGGGTCAGACTCGCTCGACCCTTATGTATTCCCCGGCTCAAGCCTTCACGAAGAGCTTGCCCTGCTTGTCAAAGCGGGGCTTACGCCGATTGAAGCGCTTCAATCGGCAACGCGCAACGCGGCGAGCTATCTTGGAATGCTCGACACCTCAGGCACGATTGAGCGGGGCAAGATCGCTGACCTCGTATTACTGGACCAGAACCCGCTTGCAGACATCAGCAATACTCAAAAGATCAATTCGGTCGTGCTTGGCGGAAGATTGATTGACAAACAGGAGTTGAACAGGATGCTGACGAACGTCGAGACTGCCGCAAACAAAAAGTGAACGGGGATGAGTTATTCAGGCGGGAGCAATTCGCCGACAGCGATGCTGAGGTCCGGGAAAGCGACGAGGCTAAAACTTTCGTCAGCTTTATAGGTATGCTTGGTTCGATAGCCGCTTTCGTCGGGGTCACGGTAGTCTTCCAGTTCCCGCGCGTTCAAGTTCAAAATGCAGTATTGAATTACGCCCGCCTGACTGTACAGGCGGGCTTTTATTATTCGGTCTTTGGCTAAAGTCGTATCGGAAATCTCAAGCACCAGCAGAACCTCCTGCGGCGTCGGATGATGGTCGGCATATTTTGTCTTGTGAGGAATCGCAAGAATCAGATCAGGCTCCGGCTCCGAATGCTCGCCCAGATCAATGGGGTCTTGAACTCGCACAATCACGCGGTCTCCAAGAGATTTTCTGAAACAGTCTCCTGCATATGTTGTGCTTGAAGAATGCTTTGTTCCTTTTGGACTCATCTTTTGAATCTCTCCTTCGATCAGCTCGACCCGCTCATCGGGTTGAAGAATGCCTGTCTGGCCCATCAGGTTATATTCCGCAACAGTAAACCTGCGCCGCGTCGTGACGGGGGTTTGCTCGACTATAGGAGTTTGCTCGACTTTAGGCTCTGCCGGAGTTTCAATCAAAGTAGCCATAAGATAAGACCTCTGATACTTTCGCACATTTTATAACGCTCGACCTGTCGGCTCAAGCCGGGACAGTTGCCGTATCCGTAAGCATCTCGATCAGCTTGCGGGCAGCCGCGCTGAAGATCTTCCCCTTTCGATGGATGATGCCGATTGGCCGCGTGAAGTTTTCAGTGAAATTAACCGCGCGCAGTGCGCCCGCGCGTATTTCGTTTTCAACCGTAGCTCGCGGCACTATCGTCACGCCGAGGTCGGCTTCGACAGATCGCTTTATCGTTTCGATGTTGTCGAATTCCATCACGTACTGCACAGTTGCGTTGTTATCGCGCAGTATCTTGTCCACAGCTTTTCGCGACGACATATCGCGCTCGAAACCGACGAATCGTTGACCGCTGAGACTGTTGACCTCGATTCGCTTGCGATGAGCAAGCTCGTGATCGGGACTGCACACAAGCACAAGCCGGTCGCTTCTAAACGGGATTATCTCGATCTGCGGGCGCGGGGCCGGATAAGCCACGATGCCTATATCAATCGTATGATTGATAACATCTTCGTAAACCTTATTGGCGCGACTGTACTCTATGTGAATGTTCGCCTGCGGGTAGTTCTGGATGAACTGTTTAACGATAGGCGACAATTCGTGCAGCCCCACGCTGTAGATCGTCGCCACGCGCACCTGCCCGCTCACCACATCTCCCAATCCCTTCAGCTCTTCGGTCAGCGTGTCCCATCGCTCGATAATCTCGCGACAGCCCTGATAAAAAGTCAGTCCCGCAGGCGTTGGCGTCAGACCGCCGCCGCGACTGCGCTCTACGAGTTGGCGGTCAAAGCGGTCTTCAAACGCTCGCACCTGCTGGCTCACGGCTGATTGCGAGATGAAATTCTTTGAAGCAGCTTTCGAGAAGCTGCGCGTGTCGATCAGATCGCAAAAGACTTTCAAAGATTCTATATGCATAAAGTCACCTTATTAATCAGGAGGACGATCTTCGTTATACTTATATCATGAATCAGAGCCGGGGGTCAGGGGCCGGAAAAAAGGTAGTGGGGTCGCAGTGTGTTGACGAGTATAATAAAAAATCGCTGCTAACGAAACGAAAAGATATTTGGAGAAAGTTCAGGAGATAATATGCAGAAGCGCAAACTTGGAAATAGCAACTTAGAAGTATCTGCCATCGGGCTTGGCTGCATGGGGATGAGCTTTGGATATGGTCCGGCTGGAGATAAGAAGGAAATGATTTCCCTTATTCGTTCGGCTGTCGAGAAAGGTGTAACATTTTTCGATACCGCCGAAGTTTACGGACCGTTCGCCAACGAAGAACTTGTCGGTGAAGCTCTCGCTCCCGTTCGCGAGCAAGTCGTGATCGCCACTAAATTCGGTTTCAACATTGATTCAAACGGAACGCAACACTCAACAACGCCGCTCAACAGCAGGCCGGAACACATCAAAGAAGTCGCCGAAGCCTCGCTCAAACGGCTAAAAACGGATCGCATTGATTTATTTTATCAGCACCGCGTTGATCCGAACGTGCAGATCGAGGACGTGGCGGGGGCGGTCAAGGATTTGATTCAGGAAGGTAAAGTCAAGCATTTCGGTTTGTCGGAAGCGGGAGTCGAAGTGATTCGCCGCGCCCACGCCGTGCAGCCTGTAACGGCTTTGCAAAATGAATACTCGTTGTGGTGGCGAGAACCGGAAGCGGAAATCCTGCCGACGCTCGAAGAGTTAGGAATCGGTTTTGTTCCTTTCAGCCCTTTGGGTAAAGGCTTTCTGACTGGAAAAATTGATGAAAACACTAAGTTTGACAGCACCGATTTCCGCAATACCGTCCCGCGTTTTGCGCCCGAAGCGCGCAAAGCGAATCAGGCTTTGGTTGATTTGATCGGGAAATTTGCCGAACAAAAGAAAGCGACCTCAGCACAGATCGCGCTCGCATGGGTTCTGGCGCAGAAGCCCTGGATCGCGCCGATTCCGGGAACAACGAAACTGCACCGCTTAGAAGAAAACATCGACGCGGTTAATGTGGAATTTACGCCCGACGATCTTCGCGAAATTGACAGCTTAACCGCGCAGATTGATGTGCAGGGCGCGCGATATTCTGAAGCCGCGCAAAAAATGATCAATCGCTAATCGGCTCACAAAGGCAGCTGAATAATCGAGACATTGCGTTGCGCAAGGTACCTCTTCAAGGTTCACTTTATGCAAAGCTTTTTCATTCAGTATGTTTACCTCATCTTAATTATTCTGGCGCTGGTCATGCTGGCTAATAAGCTTCGACTGGCTTACCCGATCGTGCTTGTATTAGGCGGGCTGGCGCTCAGTTTTACTGCTCAGTTTTCAAATATCACCATCGACCCGGAACTGGTTTTCTTTATTTTTCTCCCTCCTCTGCTCTATGAAGCGGCCTGGCAAATATCATGGAAAGAATTCTGGAAATGGAGACGTGTAATCACCAGTTTTGCTTTTCCCATCGTCATCATTACCTCGTGTGTGATTGCATTTGTATCGAGTGCGCTCATTCCCGGTTTTACTTTAGCGTTGGGCTTTCTACTGGGAGGCATTATTTCGCCCCCCGATGCTATTTCCGCAACGACCATCATGCGTCAGGTAAACGTGCCGAAATCGCTGTTGAGCATTGCTGAAGGCGAAAGTCTGCTCAATGATGCCTCATCCCTGATTGTGTTTCGCTTTGCTTTAGCGGCAGTGATTACCGGGCAGTTCCATTTTCAACAGGCAGCCACAAGCTTCATTCTCGTTATCTTTATGGGAATATTCGTTGGTCTTTTAGTCGGAGTCATTTTCTATGCCGTCCACCGCTGGTTGCCTACGACAACCAGCATAGAGATCGTTTTAACTCTGGTAACGCCCTATTGTATGTATTATTTTGCGGAGCACTTTCATTTTTCGGGTGTTCTGGCGGTAGTCAGCGGCGGGCTTTTTTTATCAAGTAGGCGACAGAGTATGCTTACCTTTCAGAGCCGGATTCAAGGAATAAATGTATGGACCAACATAGTCTTTATACTTAACGGGTTGATTTTTCTGCTCATTGGTCTTCAATTACCGTCCATTGCCCGGCAGCTTGGAGAAACCAGTCTGGAGAGCGCGATAAGGTATGGACTAGTCATCTCTTTTGTGCTGATTATTACACGATTACTTTCTACATTAGGAGCTTCTCTTTTTACCAGATTCATAAGCCGTTTTATTAAGGTGGCAGACCCTAATCCGGGGTGGAGAAATCCACTGGTTTTGGGCTGGGCAGGAATGCGTGGCGTAGTATCGCTTGCAGCCGCGCTTTCCGTACCAATACTCATACAGGAGGGGCAGCCTTTTCCCTATCGCAACCTGATTCTCTTTATTACTTTTATTGTCATTCTGGTCACACTGGTTCTTCAGGGGTTAACGCTTCCGTGGCTGATCCGAAAAGTAAAGCCGGGTGACAACAACATCACCATACCGGAACATAAACAGGAGGTAATCATACAAAAGAAAATCGCACAGGCTTCGCTTCAATTTCTGGAAGAAAAATATGGTGAAGACTGCCTGCTAAATGAACATCTAAATAATTTGCAGGCAAGACTAAAACTTGACCTGAGATTTATTAATCAAGAATCTCAAGAAATAAACAACTCAAAGGAAAACTCATTAAAAAGCTATCAAATTATTTATCTGGAACTGTTAGAGCAACAGCGAAGATTGCTCGATGAAATGAATGGCTTTGCTGAATTCGATGAAGAATTGATCAGGAAATATCTTTCATTAATCGACCTTGAAGAATTCAAAATTCGGGAAAACCAATTGACTCCAGATATATGAACTTATAACCCGGTGGAGGAATCAGGCGGTCAGTTTTCAACGCACGATTCCCCCAATACTGAAAAGATGAACAAGATTGTTTCTTCGCTGTTCATCCCTCCTGACCCTCGGCCCCCGCCTTTGCTACAATGTTCAAATGAGCCAGAAGCCCTCCGGTAGAGCCGTAGGTTATGTCGAGCTTCTTCGCAATAATCACAACTTCCGCCGTTTGTGGCTGGGTCGCCTCATCTCGCAAACGGGCGACTGGTTCAACAGCGTCGCCCTCTTCACTCTGCTGCTCAACCTGACAGGCTCTGGCGAAGCGGTCGGCCTCGTCCTCATAATCAAATTGCTGCCCCAGTTCTTTGCAGGGCCATTCGCAGGCGTAGTCGCCGACCGGTTCAATCGCAAAACGATAATGATAGTCGCCGATGTGATGCGCGGCTTTCTGGTTCTCGGCTTCCTGTTTGTCAGACGGCCCGATCAGGTATGGATAGTTTACCTCATTGCCGCGCTTGAAATAATCGTCTCTTCATTCTTCGAGCCTGCCGAATCCGCCGCCGTCCCAACCATAGTTTCGCGCGACGAACTTGTCTCGGCAAACGCCCTGTCGGGCGCAACATGGTCTGTGACGCTCGCGTTCGGCGCGGCGCTTGGCGGCGTGGTGACCGATCTGTTCGGCAGAGACACGGCATTCGTAATTGACGCGATCACGTTCTTCATTTCAGCCGCCTTCATACAGACAACGCGCATCCCTGCGCTTTCAGGCCGCGCTGTTTCGGGCGATAAGCGATTATCGTTTGCCGACGCTACAGGCATCACCGATTTGATAGAAGGCGCACGGTATCTGAAATCGAACCCGCACGTGTGCGCGCTGCTGTTTGTGAAAAGCGGATGGGGATTGGGCGGCGGCGTGCTTTTGTTGTTGACGATTTTCGGCAAGCAGATATTCCCGCTCGGACGCGACGGCAGCGCGTCGATAGGATTGCTTTATGCTGCTCGCGGAACCGGAGCATTGATAGGGCCGATCATCGCAAGATGGATCACAAGCGATTCGCCCCGCACCTTGCGACGCGCCATCACAGTCGCCTTTTTCGTCGCAGGACTCTTCTATCTGTTGTTTGCCGGAGCGCCCGGACTCATCTTCGCTTTGATCTTCATAATAGGCGCGCACGCGGGCGGAAGCATTCAATGGGTATTCTCGACCACGCTTTTGCAGCTTGCGGTGCCGAATCGTTTCTTAGGTCGCGTCTTCGCGCTTGAGATGGCGCTGCTCACGCTCTCAATGTCGGTGTCAACTTATCTGACCGGATGGGGCATAGATCACGCGGGGCTAAGCCCCAGGCAGATGGCTCTGGCGCTGGGCGTCGCCTTTATGATTCCCGGCGTACTATGGTTTATGTTGCAGCGATGGCTCGACGAAAGCGAAAAGAGCGTTGTTCATATCGAGCCGCAGATCATAACTCCTGAGCCTGCTTCCGAAACATCTTTCCCTCCGGGATAGAGCAGAAATCGCAAGAATCGGTCCCGTGGGCGTTCAAAGGAATGGATGAGAGAAAAGAAAAACAATTACTGATGAATACTCATCCCCACTAGAGTTCAGGAGAGAATGACCATGAAACTAAGAATGCTTGCTCTGTTTGCGCTGATGATCTTTTTTGGCGGAACGGCCTACGCTCAAGGCGTCATCATTCCGCAGGAATGCCATAGATGCCCTCCCGGGCCAAGGCCGATGCCTCAACAAATTCCGCGTGTGCTCAACATAAAATCGGTAAAGATAACGATCAAAGTTGATTCACAGGTGGCGACCACGAAGGTCGAACAGGTGTTTGAGAACACCACGCCCTACAGGCTCGAAGGCGCGTACTTTTTTCCGATTCCCGAAAGCGCGTCTCTGTCGGATTTCGCCATCTATGACGGCGATAAACGCATGTCGGGCGAGGTCGTTGAAAAGGCGAAAGCCCGCCAGATCTATAATGAAATAGTGAGGCGGATGATTGATCCCGGCCTGCTTGAGTACGTTGGCAAAGACCTGTTTCAAGCTTCGGTCTTTCCCATAGAGCCGCGAAGCACAAAAAAGATCGACCTGACTTATACGCAGGTGCTCAGGAGCGAAGGCGGCACCATCAGCTATCGCTACGAGCTTGGATCGGGTCGCCGCATTCAGCCGCAACCAATCAAAGAAATCGCCGCTTCGGTCGATATAAATTCGCCGATTGATCTGAAGAACATTTTCTCGCCTTCGCATAAAATCTCTGTGTCGAAAGACGGAGAGCGTCGCGCGCGTTTGAGCTTTGAAGGCAAGGGCGAAGATACGCAAAAAGATTTTCTGCTCTATTACTCGCTCTCTGAAAAAGATTTCGGCTTGTCGCTTCTGACGCATCGCGAGCCGGGTAAAGACGGCTATTTTCTGATGCTCGTTTCGCCCAAATCCGACATCAACGATCAGGAGCGCGTCGCAAAAGATATAGTCTTTGTGCTCGACACTTCAGGCTCGATGAGCGGTGAAAAAATCGACAAGGCGAAAGCCGCGCTCAAATTCGGAGTCGAATCGCTATCAGTGCGCGACCGCTACAACATCATATCCTTTTCAGGCGAAGATCATCTGATGAAGGCCGGTTTGATCGAAGCCGACAGCACAGGAAAACAGACGGGCCTGAAGTTCATCGAAAACCTGCGCGCCGAAGGCGGCACGAACATCAACGATGCGCTCGTTTCGGCATTCAAACAGTTTCAATCAGGTAATCGCCCTCAGATGGTGGTCTTCCTGACAGACGGATTGCCGACCGTGGGCGCTACGGATGTGAAACAGATAGTCAAAAACGCGATGGATGCGAATCGCGCAAGTGTACGATTGTTCTCATTCGGCGTCGGCTATGATGTGAACACCAATCTGCTCGACAAGCTTTCGGCTGACAATCGCGGCACGAGCGATTACATAGAGCCGCAGGAAGATTTGGAAATCAAAGTATCAAACTTCTTTGCGCGAGTGAATTACCCGGTCCTGTCCGATTTAAAACTGGATTTCGGCGGCGTCGAAACCGAGTTGATGTATCCGCGAGCGATAGGCGACCTGTTTAAGAACTCGCAGTTGGTAATCATCGGGAGATACAAAAACAGCGTGAACTCAGCCACTGTGAAATTGTCCGGCAAGATGGGAGCGCGTGAACAGATATTCACATTCGCCAGTCAAAGTTTTCCGGGCGAGCGACAGGATAATCAATTCCTGCCGAGACTGTGGGCCACCAGAAGAGTCGGATACCTGCTCGAACAGATACGCCTGAACGGCGAGAACACGGAATTGAAAGATGAGATCGTCCAGTTGGGCACGCGCTACGGCATCGTCACGCCTTATACCTCTTTTCTTGTGACGGAAGATATGAACAGAGAGGCCAGGCATAGGGTGCCTGCCGAACAACGGCGAATGCTGGATAGCATGGCTCAGGCGGCCCCTAAGGCCAGTGCGCCGGGAGGGAGAGGCAACGCGAGCGGCGAAGCTGCCGTCGTCTACAGTCAGGCGGAAAGAAAGATGAAAGATTCGGACAAGGCCGAAAGCCCCGAATCCTACCTGACAAGCATTCGCGCAGTCGGAGACAAGACGTTCCAGCTGAAGGGCGAAGAATGGGTCGATACGGATTTGAAAGACACGTCAACGATGCCGAAAGTAGAAGTGCAATTTGGCAGCGATGAATTCTTCAGCCTGATCGCGAAAGAACCAAAGCTCGCGGAATTTTTCTCTCTGGGCAAAAAGATTTCAGTCGTGTTCAAGGGTAAGATCTATCGCGTCGTGTGAGAAGGGGAAATTCACCGCAGAGCCGCAGGCCGCAGAGAAATCGTTAATCTCTGCGGCCTGCGGCGGCTCTGCGGTGAACTCTGCGTTTGATTATGAATCAAACAGTTCTTTGCCAGCAGGCGATGATCGAATGTAGAATCGCTTGGCTATGAAAATTCTCGTAATCGGCTCCGGCGGACGCGAGCACGCTATCTGTTGGAAGCTCCGCCAGAGCCCGCACACTGCCGAACTCTACTGCGCGCCCGGCAATGCAGGCATCGCTCAAATCGCCAGTTGCTTTCCGGCGGATGTAAACGATGCGGGCAGCCTTGCCAACCTCGCCGAATCGATTGCTGCCGACCTTACAGTCATAGGCCCCGAAGCGCCGCTCGTGACGGGCGTGGTCGAGGCATTTCAAGCGCGAGGACTTCGAGTCGTCGGGCCAGCGATGAAGGCTGCTCAACTCGAAGGCAGCAAAATTTTCGCCAAACAGTTCATGGCTCGCCACCGGGTTCCGACCGCTCAATTCACTGCATGCCACTCGCCTGAATCGGCGCGCGCGGCGATGGAAGCCGAATACAGGTTTCCCGTAGTCGTGAAAGCCGACGGGCTGGCAGCAGGCAAAGGAGTCCGCCTCGCGTATGACCAGAAAGAGTTCGATGAAGCGATAAACGCGATGATGGTCGAAAGGGTTTTCGGCGAAGCTGGCTCTCGCCTTGTGCTCGAAGAATGTCTCTTCGGGCGCGAAGCATCGCTTATGATCTTTACAGACGGGCGCGATTATAAAGTGATCGTACCGGCTCAGGATTACAAGCGCGTCGGCGACGGCGATGAAGGGCCGAACACGGGCGGGATGGGATCATTCTCGGCTCCCGGCTTGATTGATGACGCGCTGCTTGAGCGCATCACGCGCGAGATAGTCGAGCCTACGCTTGAGGGCATGCTCGCGGAAGGCAATCCATTCAGCGGCGTGCTCTACACAGGCTTGATGCTCACAGACAGCGGGCCACGCGTGATCGAATACAACGCGCGGTTTGGCGACCCTGAAACGCAGGCAGTGATGGCGCGGCTCGATAGCGATCTGGTCGAAATCTTCAACGCGATTGTTGACCGTCGGGTCGCCTCGGCTTCGGTAAACTGGAGCGCGGACGCTTCGGTATGCGTGGTGGCGGCATCGGGCGGCTATCCCGGCGAGTTCAAAAAAGGCAAAGTCATCAACGGGCTTCTCGAAGCAAACATAATCGAAGGCGTAGTCGTTTTTCATGCCGGTACGATGCGCGACGAGCAGGGCAGCTTTCTCACTTCGGGCGGGCGAGTGCTGGGAGTTACGGCGAGAGCCGCCACGCTTGAATCCGCGCGAGCCCGCGCCTACGATGCGATAAGCAGGATCAACTTTGATCGAATGCAGTATCGCACGGACATTGCCGCAATCAAGTGAGATCGAAGCCTTGAAACTGACTCTGAGAGCCGGTTTCAGGGCACCGCGTTATTTGACATTGCTGAGCAGAATCACGTCGCTTGTGAAGACGCCGCGCGAGAGCGCCAGTTGTCTGCCGTCGCGCGACCAGTCGAAGTGAAATATCATGCCGGACTTGAAATCGGTCAGCCGCTTTGGAGCACCGCCCGCGAGCGGCTGCATCCAGATGTTTGAGACTCCGCCCTGATTGTTGATGTAAGTCAGGGCGCTGCCGTCTCTGGTCCAGCGCACGGGGCCTTCCGGCAGCTTAAAGAATTTCGCTGGCGGCCCGCCTTCAATAGGAATAATGCCTATCCCGAACGGAGAATCTAATTGCCCTTCCCAGTAGATGCAGGCCACCTGTCTGCCGTCAGGCGATACGGCGGGCAAAGCCGTGATCTTGTCGGATAGTTGAACGGGGTCGCCGCCGTCAATCGGAACTTTCCACAACGTCTGTTTGCCTAAAGCTCCCAGTGACGAATAGACGACCCACTTGCCGTCGGGAGTGATCGAGCATCCAAACTCCTTGCTTCCTGTGGTCAATTGCTTCGGATTGCTGCCGTTGCTGTCCATACGCCAGATGTTGAAAAAATTTGAAGTGCCTTCTCTGTTGGAAGAAAAGACTATGTAGCGACCATCGGGCGAAACCGCCGGGAAGTAGTTCATCCCTGAATTGGATGTCAGTTGTTTTTGACTGCTTCCATCAGCGTTTACTATCCACAATTCGCCGGAGTTGCCCGCAGCGGCTCCGTACACAATTCTGGAATCGGGAGTCCACTCGATATGATTGTACTTGCCTGCGCCGAAAGTGATTTGCCGGGCATGATGTGAATCGCTTCTGGACGCAACCCAGAGACTCGTTATCGCGTCAGCCTGCACAACGGCGAGCGTTTTAGAGTCGGCAGTCAAACTCATCTCCGTATAATCGTTCAAATCGTTCGTGATTCTTCGCGTCTCGCCTCTGGGGTACGAGAGAAGCCATATCTGTCGCAGTCTTGACATCTGATCTACTGCGACAATCGCAAGCCCACGGCCATCGGCCAGCCATCCGATTCTTCCTACGGTCAGCCATTTTTCTGACGTTACAGGTTTTTCGGCTCCGTCTTCGACTCGCACCTCGACTACGTTCATCTGCATGCCGTCGCCAGATGAACAGGCTATTACTTTTCCGTCGGGCGACCAGGCGGGCGATGTGTAGTAGTTCGGCGGCATGCGCGTAGCCAGCACTCGTTCGCCCGTGCCGTCTGCGTTCGCAATTATCAAACGATTTTCTCGCGGGTTCAGCATATTGCGCATAAAGACGAACCGCGCGCCGTCGGGAGAAAAGCTGATGGGGCTGTCCACATCCTCTATGATTTTTTTCGGAGTGCCGCCAAGCACTGGCACTTGATACAGCACGCCTATCAGACGGCTCCTGTCGAGCAGCGTAAAGTAAACAAAGTTCCCATCCTGCGAGAACGCTGTGCCTCTGTATTCGGTTTCAGAGGGAGGAACGATCTCGACATTGCTTGAAGTAGCGACCTGGCGAACCCAGAGGCTCTCTTTTCCCGCGTCGCTAATAACGTGGACGACATATTTACCATCGGGCGATATGGTAGCGTTATTCGACTTGCCGTTGCTGGTTAGCCGCGTGACTCTCATGTTCTGAAATGGCAGATCAAGCTTCGCGTTTGATGATTTAAACGCTACCAGCTTAAAGACCACAAACACGATTGCCGCAAGCGCTATAGCTCCAACCCCGACGGCGAAAAGCCACCGACGGCGCGCGGGCTGCGCGGCGATTGCCTGCGGGCTTGCGGCAAGCGAGCCTGCCCCAAGCGTGTGGTCCATCAATAAAGCCTGTGAATAGATGGCCGACACGGGCGGCAGCGAATCATACTCTTTCAGCATTTCGCGCAGATCAATCGTGATGTCTTTGATCGACTGGTATCGCTCATCGGGGTTTTTAGAGAGGCATTTGCGAATTATTCGCTGAAGTTCGGCAGGTATCGCGGGTTTTATATCGCGGATGGGCGGCGCTTGAGCATAGACTATCTTGTGGAGCGAATCTATGAGCGAATCGCCATCGAAAGGCTTGCGGCCCGTCGCCGCTTCGTAAAGAATGCAGCCGAATGAAAAGATGTCCGAGCGCTGATCTACGGTTTTGCCCTGCACCTGTTCGGGCGACATATAGCCGACCGTTCCCATAACAACGCCCGGCAAGGTGTGGCTCATCATCATGGTTTCGGCTTCGAGCAGGTCCTCGTTTTCGGCAGGCTTTTCGATCTCGATCAATTTAGCCAGGCCGAAATCCAACACCTTCGCGTAGCCGTCCTCGGTGATCATTATGTTTTCAGGCTTCAGATCTCTGTGCACTATCCCGAAAGCGTGAGCCTTTGCCAGCCCGTCCGCGACCTGAATCAGAATTTCAAGCAATCGTTTCAGGTCTGCGTTGTCGCGATTGATCTTTGCGCGCAGAGTATCGCCGTCGATGAATTCCATCGCGATGTAATGGACTTCGCGCGGCGACAGTGTTGACGTTGCCGGATTGCCGTTGCTCTCTTCATCGCTGGCGTAAATCATTGCCTGCCCGATTTCGTATATGGTGACGATGTGCGGGTGATTGAGCGCCGAAGCCGATTTCGCTTCCTGCACGAACCTGCGCACGCGGTCATGGTTTTCGACAAGTTCGGGCGGCAGGATTTTCAAAGCGACCGCGCGATCTAAAACGGTGTCGTGGACTTTGTAGACCACGCCCATCCCGCCAACGCCCAGTTTGCTGAGGACTTCGTAACGTCCAATATGAGTAAGAGAAGAGCTTGCCATTGCTTATCTACGAACGATACTGACCACCTGATTAACCTCACCCGTTTGTGAATAGTAGTCTGAAATCCATTGATTCAGCAATCATTAATTACTCCGAGCAACTTGCCTGCTGTCACAGGCGCGGATAAAATCCGATGCATTCAACTTCTAACGGCGAACTGGAGTAAACCGAATTGAACATCTTCGATAAAAACAGAGCTTTGATGATGCGAACGATCTTTTTGACGGCGCTCGTCTGTTCGATTTCGCTCAATGTTTTCACGAACCGCTCTGACGCTCGCTCGTCGTCGGCTCTGACGCTCGACGAGCAGGTGCGCGCCGCGACCTCCGAGTTCAAAGGCAAGGTGAGCCTGTTTGCAAAAAATCTGGATACCGGCGCGACTTATGATTTCGGCGGCGACAATCGCGTTCGCACCGCAAGCACGATCAAAGTAACGGTCATGATCGAAGCGTTCGCGCGCGTTTTGGACGGCAAAGCGAAATGGAGCGACACGGTTGTCCTGACCGATGCGAAAAAAGTGCAGGGGTCGGGCGTGCTACAGGAGTTGAGCGACGGCCTGCATCTGACCCTGCGCGACGCCGTAAATCTAATGATGGTCGTCAGCGACAACACGGCGACCAATCTTGTGCTCGATGTGCTGACGACCGACGCGGTGAACGCGCGCATGGAGCAGCTTGGACTCAAACAGACCAGGTTGCTGCGCAAGGTGGGCAGCGGCGGCACAAGCAAAGCTGGCCTCGACCCGGAACTTAAGCCGTTCGGGCTGGGAGTGACCACGCCGCGCGAGATGGTGATGATCGTTGAAAAACTGGAACGCGGCGAAGTGGTGAGCAAAGAAGCATCGAAAGAGATGATCGCTTTGATGAAGCGCGAACAGTCTCACGACGGCATCGGGCGCACGCTGAACGGGGTCGATATGGCTACGAAATCGGGCGCGCTCGACCGGCTCAGAAGCAACGTCGGAATCATCTACAGCAGGCGCGGTCGAATAGCGATGGCCATAACCTGCGACGATATGGCGGAAACAGACTGGACAGACGACAACGCGGGCTACCTGATGATGTCGCGCTTGTCTTTGATCCTGATTGACGGGCTTGGCAAATAACCGGCGTCATTTCACGACTTCAAAATCGACCCACTGTGTTGCCGTGTTGTATTTTTCTTTTGCCAGCTTGTCGGTCACGACGATCTGCAAAACATACTCGCCCGGCTCCAGATTGGCTCCAATCTGGAGCCGCCCGCCCGCCGCCACATGTTTCATATTCGCAAGCTGGCTCCCATCAATCGGCGACATTTTCCCTGTGAACACAGGCTTGCCATCGCGCAGCATAATCACCTGCGATTCCAGTTGCGGATGGGAAGTCGCGCGGTCCAGTTGCGCGTTATAAATCATGAAGACATAATCCAGAATCATCCCGCCTCGAAACTTCCTCACCGAGCGGCTGGCCTGCGGATTAACTGCTTCGACAGCGCCTTCATCACTGGCAGACGCTTGATCCGTTTTCGGCTTGTTCGATTCCGAAGGGTCGCTTGCACTGGCAACGATCCCGGACAGCGCCAGCCGGTTCCTGCTAATGTCGGGCACCTCGATGAACTGATTTGCAGAACCTACTCGCTCCGAGGCGTCATCGCGCACGGCCACGCGCAACTGATACGCGCCGGGTTTTTTCACAGGAACGACTATCGTATAAAGGAATCCCTGTCGAAGTATCTTCTGATACTGTTCGTCGGTCACACGAAGCGTATAGGTGCGGCTATTTTGATCGACGATGCGCCCGTTATCGCCGAAGGTGAAGGCCGCGATGTTGACGATGCCCTTATGAAAACCGCCCTCTTCTTCCGCGAGCGTCAGGTCTTTTCCTTCGATGTGCAGCATCGAACTGACGAACGAGCCAGCTTTAGCATCGTGCCCGAAAACCGAAGTCAGCTTCATATGAATATCGCCGGATGCGAAAGGCGAAATGAGCGCCGAGAAAAGCTGCTGGGCCGGTGTGCGTTGCGCGGGTCGTTCTTCATCCGCTATCCCAAAAAAACCTGTGCGCGTGCGGACTTTGAGACCCGCGCGCTTCACCTTCACGCTTAGCTTATGAAACTTGCGCAATCCTTTTTCGGCTCTGAACGTGGACGAGTCCGGCACGTAGCCAAGAAGGTAGTACCCTTTCTGATCTTCGAGCGCGCGACTGATGCCGCGATTGAGGTCGTTCGTGTTGCGAATGAATAAGCCTCCGGTCTCGTTCGCGAGATAACTTAACCCCTCCTGCGTGTCGTAAAATTCATCGCGCCGCGCATTGAGTTTCCGCGTCATCTCTTCCATATCGGAGCTTGAGTCGGCAGCCGTAGCGCCAAGCGTTTGAAGCCCGCGCGCGTCTACAGTGTAGACGACTATCGAAGCGCGACTGGCTAAATCCGTAAGGCGGCGCAACGATTCGAGGATGCGTTGATTGCTTTCGCCCAGACCGTCGCGGCGAAAGAGCCTGAAGCCGTCAGAAAACAGTATGACCGATTTGCGACCGGGCAACTCTTTCAGCCCGCGCACGATGAAGTTGAGCGCGCCCAGCGTCCCTACGGCAAAAATGTCTTCGCGCAGTTGATCAATCGAATCTCCTGAGCGTTGCTCGTCTCTCTCCTGCTGCTCTCTTCTCTGCTGTCCGATTCTCTCCTCTTGCGTCAGATTGATCTTTGTGTCGCGCACAAGGGGGGCGAACGCAGATACGCCGCCGCGCCCAATCGGATTCCATTTGACGAGTTCGATTGCTGCATAAAGCTGGCGCTTGTCTGCCGTGAACTGTTGCAGCGCGCCCATCCCTGCGCCGGTTCGGATGATTGCCACCAGATCGCCCGGTTGCATCTGTTCACTCACGAATTTTTTCAGGGAATCTCTGAGCGACGCAGTGCTCTCAAAAGACAGCCCCAGATCATCGACGACCAGCGCAATCGTGCGCCGCACCTGTTCGGGTCGCAGATTGACGGAAGGACCGGGCGGCGCGTTCCTGTCTGCTTTACCGGCAGACGCAGGTTGCGGGGCGGCGGCGATGTAATTGAAGTTGGTGACGTGCTGGCGGCGGCCATCTTCAAATACCTCGAAGTCTTCAGCCTTGAGATCCGTCACCTGACGCCCTTTGTCGTCCGTGACCACGGCATCGATCTGCACAAGCGTGACAGAGATTCGCACGACATCTTCCTGATCCGTCTGAGGCGCGTTTTGCTTGTCGGCTGGCCTCGCATTCTTATTTTGAATTTGAGGCGGCTGCGCCTGCTGTCCCGCAAAAGATGAAACTAGCAGGGACAGCAAAAAAGCCATCACGGGCAAAAAGCGTTTTTTCATGCTCAGCTCCGCATCCTATTTCACGATTTCAAAATCTATCCATTGCGTTGTTACATACTTCTTATCTTTTCCGAGCTTATCTGTCACCACTACCTGCAGGATGTAATCGCCCACGGTCAGGTCGCCTCCCAGACGAATGCTGCCTCCGGCCACCAGCCGCATTTTGTCTGCATCCGAAATCGTCTTCAGCTGCTTGACCGGACTTGCATAGACTTGCCTGCCGTCCCTGTACAACCGCAATTGCGTTTCCAGTTGCGGCTGACCTGTCGATTTGTCTGGCTGCGCGTTGTAGATCATGTAGCCGTATTCGATCACACGACCGCGCTGAAACCTGCGCACGGCTGGACCTGCCTGCGGGTCAACCTCATCAATCCTGCCCTCTTTATTGCTGACCGCCTGTTCGGCAACCGACACGGGTTCCGGCACACTCTCGCTCGCGCCGCGCACGATCATGCCCGAAAGCGCGAGGCGGCCTTTCTTTACATCAGGCACTTCGATGAACTGATTGGCCGAGCCTATCTTCTTTGATGTCTGATCGCGCACAGCCGTCCGCAACTGATAAGCTCCGGGCTTTTTGATCGGCAGATTGACCCTGTAAAAGATTCCCGATTCGAGGGTGCGCTGGTAATCCCTGTCAGACATGCTGACGCTGTAAGCGCGGTCGCTTTGATCGATTACGCGCCCGTTGTCGCCAAAAGTGAACGCGGCTATCTCGAATGTCACTCTGCGCCAGCCGTTGACGGTCTCTTCAAACGTCAGGTCGCGCGCGTCTATGTGCAGCAGGGCGTTCATAAAGTGGCCTTGCTTTACCTCGTAGCCGAACTGCGAAGTCATTCTTACGCGAATGCCGTTGGTGGCGAACGGAGAAGCAAGCGCCCTCAAAAGCTGCTGGGCAGCCGTGCCTCGAAGCGGACGTGATTCTTCGTCAGCCAGCCCGTAAAAGCCCGTGCGGGTGCGAACGCGAAGATCGGGGCGCTTGACCGTAACTTTGATGTCGTGAAATTCGCGACTGCCGTTTTTAGATTTGAAAGTCGATTCTTCGGGCACAAAGCCTATCAGGTAATAGCCTTCCTGATCGCGTAGCGCGCGGTCAACGCCCCGGCTCAGGTCGTTATTGTTTCGTGAGAAGAAGCCGCCCGTCCTGCTGGCAAGATAGCGCAGCCCTTCCTGAGATTCAAAGAACTCGCGGCTGCGGTCGGCAAGTCCGGTCTGCGTCTTGGAGATAAATTTGGAATAATTCGTATTGTTGACCGCGCCGGGTGCCGCATCGGCGGGATTTGGCGCTTCCATGTCGCCAGCCAGATCGTCAGCAGCATCCATACCGATCACCTGTAGCCCTCGCGCATCAATGGTGTAAAAACTGACCGAGGCGCGATTGGCAAGGTCGGTGAGGTTATCGAGCGCCTGCTGAACTCGATAGATGTTCTGCTCGCGGTCATAGATTCTCAGCGCGTCGGAAAACAGCACGACGGATTTGCGACCGGGCAATTCTTTCAGTCCGCCGACGATGAAGTTGAGTGCGCCAAGCGTGCCTATTGCGAAGACTTCCTGCCGAAAATTCGTGTCTGTGTCCGTCACATCGCCCCTGACTCCAAAGGTTCCTGTCAAATCGGTAACAGTGTCACTGCTGATATGTGGGCTTTTAGGGTTGGTCAAACCCGGAGCAGGGTCAGTCGTGATCGGTGAGAACGTGTTTATACCACCGTAGCCCGGCTTCCAGGTCACGCGCTCGATTGCCGAATAGAGTTGCCGCTTGTCGTTGGTGAACTGCTGCAATGCGCCCATCCCTGCGCCGGTTCGGATGATCGCCGCCAGATCGCCCGGCTGCATCTGCTGGTCTACGAATTTCTTCAGCGCCTGTCGAACAGAAGCGGTGCTGCCGAATGACAGCGTCAGATCGTCCACAACCAGCGCAATCGTGCGCCGCACCTGTTCGGGTTTTAGACGTACGGGTGGCGCTGGCGCATCTGCCACGCTGTTAGTTTCGACTCGCTTTGCGGCTACAGTTTCGGCGGCGGCGACGGGCTGAGCCGTAACGTAAGAAAGGTTCGTAATCCGTTGCGGGCGATTATCCTGAAAAACCTCGAAGTCTTCCGAGCGAAGGTCTGTCACCGGCTTGCCTTTTTTGTCGGTGACCGTAACATCGACCTGCACGAGCGTGACAGATATTTTCACCACATCGTTTTTCTTATCCGCGTCCTGTTTTTGCTGCTGCCCTGCATAAGTTGAGATGAGCAGAGAAAGAATCAGAGCAATCGAGATTGAAAAGTGTTTTTTCATGTCACCCCCACGCGATGCTTTCACGGTCGCAGGTGTATTTACAGCAGAGTCGATTTCGTGACGCTCAATCCATTCCCCCATCGTAATGGACTGGTTGCTGGCGGGGATTTTATCACCAACCGGATTTCAGCGAAACCGGTATTCTTATATTTCGGCCAGAAGATTTATAACCGCTTCCGTGTCGCTCAAATCTTCAAGCAGCGCGTCGGGTTTATGATCTTTCAACTGCACTGTGCTGTGCTGGCCCGATGCGACTGCCAGAACGCGCGCGCCAAAGTGACGCGCACATTTTATGTCGCGCGGCGTATCGCCTACTATGATGAACCTGTCGGGCGCGAGGGTTAAGCCCATGTGCTCGTTGATTCTCTCGGCGGCAATCGCGGGCAGGTGATCGCGCTCTTCGGCGTCGCTTCCGAAAGCGCCGCGCTTTTGAAAATAATGATGAATACCGGCGACGCGCAGTTTGGCTTCGGCAAGCCGCTCGACGTTGCCTGTAAGCAAGCTCGTCACGAATCGGGTATCACCCTTCAACACATCGAGCAGTTCACGTACGCCTGCGCAAAGGCGATAGACTTCGCCCGTCGAAGCCATCTCTTCGAGCAGCGCGACCATACGCAATTCCATCAGCGGCAGTTGATTGCGTATCTGATCCGGCGTTACGCCTTCGCACTCAAGCGCCTCGCGGTAGATCGCAAGGTCTGTCTTGCCGCCGAAATCGACCTCCGAGATTCGCCCGCACGTGCCGAACACATCTTCGAGCATGCTGCGAATGCGCCCGCGATACTCCGGCCTGCGCACCGCATTGATTAACGTGCCGTCTATGTCGAACAGGATGACACGCGGGCCGTGGGTCAGTGGCCGTGGATCAGAGGTAAATTCAATGTCAAAAATATTTTCCGGTCTCACTTTATCCATAAAAGTAGATGTTACATATAAGCTTTACACATTGAATCTGAAGTGAACCACATCGCCGTCCTGCACAGTGTATTCTTTGCCTTCGAGTCGAAGCTTGCCCTGTTCGCGGCATTTGGCTTCGCTTCCGAGCGCGATCAGGTCTTCAAATCTGACGACCTCTGCGCGAATGAATCCGCGCTCGATGTCGGAATGAATCACCCCGGCAGCTTTTTGCGCAATCGTTCCGCGTTTGATTGACCACGCGCGGCATTCGTCTTCGCCAGCGGTCAGAAAGCTGATTAGATCAAGCAGCGTGTATGCGGCCCGTATGAAACGGTCGCGCGCAAGCTCTGCGATGCCGAGGTCCTGGAGGAACTCGCGCTGCTCATCCGGGTCAAGCTGGGCTATCTCCATCTCGACCTGGCCCGACATAGCGATGACGCTCAAGCCTTTCGACTTCGCAAGCTCGACTACGGGCGCGGGCACCTCGTTTGCCGCGCTGCCTTCGCCTACGTTGAGCAGCAACAGAAGAGGTTTTAAGCTGAGGAAGCGAAAGCCTGCGATCATCGTCAGTTCTTCGGGGGCGAGTTCCAGGTCGCGCAGAAGGTGTTCTTCTTCGAGCGCCGTTTTCAGCCGCTGCATCAAATCGGCCTCGCGGTCTTTGTCCTTCTCTTTCTTGAGTCGTTGAATGCGGTTTTCGATCTGCACAAGGTCCGTGAGTATCAATTCATCATCGAAAGCGCGTATGTCGCGCGCGGGGTCTGCTTCCTGCAACAGCATGGGGTTATCGAATGCGCGAACTACATGAACAAGCGCTTCGGCTTCGCGCATGTGTTGAACGAGTTTCGGGTCAAGCCCCGATTCCGCGCGCTCTGCCTGATCCGCCTGCGGCCCTGCAACATCGACGAAGCTGATCTCGGCAAAAGTCTTCTTTTTAGGATTGAAGAGCGACGCGAGTTCATCAACGCGCGAGTCCGGCACTTTGATGACGCCGATATTTGCTTTCTCTTTCGCGCCGTACCCGCCGACTTCTGCCGCAAGGCCCGTCAGCGTGTTAAATATGGTCGTCTTGCCCGACCCTGCGAAACCTACAAGTCCTACTTTCATTCATCCCTCTATTTTTCAAATCAAATTTTAAGGCGCAGCAACGCTATGTGGATCAATCGCTGCTATGCCAGGATAGCGTTTAAAATCATCCGTGTTGAACGTGAGAAGATTCTTGACGCCGTGAACGTACATTGCCGCCGCGATTCTGGCATCGTGCGCTTGTTTCCCACTCACTCGATGTTGAATGACGATCCGTTCCCACTCGGCAAGGATGCCAGGCAACTCCGGAAGTGCGGAGAATATTCTTTTTAATCCATTAAGCTCTTGATATGCCTGCTCAATTGTCAGTTCCAATCCGTTATTTGCAATAGGTCGCGTGGCCACTGCCCAAAATTCAATTAAATTCTGCAAAGTAACGAAGAGTTCTTCACCCAGATTAAGAAGGGTTTTCACTGCATGATCTGCATTTTTATGCATCGGGTAACTTTTTTGGACGCTGCGCAACAAAACATTCGTATCTACCAAATAGCTCATAACATCTCATCTTCTCTTGTGTAGATGCTTTCGCGGCTCACTGCATAATCTGAAAGTGGAGGAGCCTTAATATACGAATGGCTATCAATCCACTCCTGCCACAATTTTACTTTCTCTTGCGCCGTCAGACTTTTCTCTTCTGCCGTCGCATCGCTGCCCTTAATTACGCTTTGAAGAAGCGCTTCCGTCGAGATGCCTCGCGCAGCAGCGGCTTCGAGAATTTGTTTCGCTAATTCAGGAGTCAATTCCGAAACTTCCATCATTCAACCCTCTTCACTTCGCTCTGATAATAACACAGGCAAGACAGTAGCAATCGGCCCGGTCAATTCTGAGCGCGAAGGTCTTCGCCCGTCATCTCGGCGGGTTTCGGCAGGCCGAGAAGCCCCAGCACGGTCGGCGCAACGTCTCTGAGCGTTCCGCCTTCGCGCAAGCGTCCATGATAATCGCTTATCAAAATGATCGGCACTGGGTTCGTCGTGTGCGCGGTGAATATCTGCCCGGTCACGGGATCGATCATCTGTTCGGCGTTGCCGTGGTCGGCAGTGATTATCACAGCCCCGCCGCGCCGCCGAACCACATCAACGACTCGCCCCAGATCTCTATCAACCACTTCAATGGCCTTGATCGTCGCGTTTAGCTGTCCGGTGTGGCCCACCATATCGGGGTTGGCATAATTCATAATCACCACCTCGAACTGGCCGCTCTCTATCTGCCTGATAACCTCGTCCGTGACGAAATCCGCGCTCATCTCAGGCATCAGATCGTAAGTCGCAACTTTCGGCGAAGGAATCAAGATACGCTTCTCGCCGGGAAACTCGGCCTCCACGCCGCCGTTAAAAAAGAAGGTCACGTGGGCGTACTTTTCAGTCTCGGCAATGCGGAGATTTCTCAAGCCCGCCGCCGCGAATACATCTGCCAGTATCTGATCGTTATGTTCGGGCTTGAAGGCCACAGGCAGCGGGAAGGTGCTGTCGTATTGAGTCATGCAGGTGAAGCGAATACCGGGACGCTTACCGCGATCAAAGCCCGTGAAATCCTCTTCCGTAAATGCGCGCGTCAGCTGACGGGCGCGGTCTGCGCGATAGTTAAAAAATATCACGCTGTCGCCGTCATTTATTGTCGCTACGGGCCTTGTGTCACTGCCTGTTATAACGACCGGTTTTATGAATTCATCCGTCACGCCTTCCGCGTAAGATTCAATAATCGCCTGACGAGGGTCGCGATGCGGGCGGCCTTCGCCCCAGCGCAGCAATCGATATGCGGCTTCGGTTCGCTCCCATCGCTTGTCGCGATCCATAGCGTAGTAGCGGCCCACCAGTGATGCGATGCGGCCCACGCCGTACTCATCTATTTTCGCCTGTAACTCTGTGATAAAGCCCGCGCCGGAATCGGGCGCGGTGTCGCGGCCATCCAAAAATGCGTGAACGAACGTGCGTTCGACGTTTCGCTCGCGAGCCATGCTGAGCAGCGTATACAGGTGCTCGTGCGACGAATGAACGCCGCCGTGCGAGACCAGTCCCATCAGGTGAAGCGCAGAGTTATTTATCTTTGCGTGATCCATCGCCGCGACCAGTTCAGTATTCCTGAAGAACTCGCCCATCTCGATTGCGTGATCGATGCGCGAGATATCCATTCGCACGACTCGGCCCGCGCCGATGTTGAGATGCCCGACTTCGCTGTTGCCCATCTGCCCGGACTTCAGGCCCACGGCGTTGCCCGACGCTTCGATCAACGTGTTTGGATAATTAGCAAACCAGTCATCGAAGTGCGGAGTCTCGGCCAGTTTAATCGCGTTGCCTTCGAGCCGGGGCGAGTATCCAAAGCCATCAAGCACTATCAGCACAAGCGGCGTGTTGTTTACTTTAACCAAATCACGTTCTCCTCAAAGAGTTTCAAATTTAAGATTTGACGACCTCAAGCTCGAAATAGATCTCCTTGCCGCGCATCACCGCGTTCAGGTATTGCTCCCAGAATTTGCGAATGAACCTGAGTCGCGGAAAGCGATTATCGAGATTGATCAGGTATTCAAGGCCCGTCAGCTTCCACAGATTCAAAATCGTAACGCGCGACACCAGCTGGCGAAACCGCACATTCGTATAGAAAGGAAAGACTGCGCGGTCATCCGTCAGATTGCGAAACGAATAACTGTTCAGATGATTGCGGTGCGTCAGGTCAGTCGCAAAATCGGGATTCGTCCAATGCGGCGCGACGAGCTTCACTATGCCGCCCGCGCGCGTGATGCGATGCAGTTCTGACATCACGGCCATCGGGTCGCGCACGTGTTCGATGACGTGGCGGCCTATGACTTCATCGAACTCATCATCGGCAAACGGATAAGGCAGATCGTCCAGATCGTGAATCACATCAGCGGCAGTGCGCGGGTTCACGTCCATGCCGATTGCGCCCGGCACTTTGTTCGTGCCGCAGCCAATATCGAGCACACGCGGAATTATCTTTGTGGTTGTTCGGTGGCTCGCCATGGGTCATCCTCTGCGCGGCTTCATGCGGTTGAGCGCCTTGTGGATCTTTTTATCTTTCGCTTTTTTATTCAACTGAGCGCGCGTATCCTGTCGCGTATTCAGAAAATCGAGTTCCTTTTGAATCTTTTTGTAATTCTCAAGCCGGTTCGCCTGAATCGTGCCGTCTGTGATTGCCGCCTTCACGGCGCAGCCCGGTTCGGTCGTGTGCGCGCAATCCCCGAAACGACACCCGGCGGCAAGCTCTTTTATGTCTGTAAAGGAGTCGGTCAACCCGTCGCTTACATCCCACAACTGCAATTCGCGCATGCCGGGCGTATCTATCAGCAAACCGCCGCGCGGCAGAACTATCAACTCGCGATGAGTCGTTGTGTGACGGCCACGGCTGTCGTCTTCTCTGACCTCCTGAACCTTCTGTCGCTCTTCTTTCAGCAGGCGGTTGATGAGCGTTGATTTGCCGACGCCGCTTGAGCCGAGAAAGGCAACCGTCAGACCGGTGCCGAAATATTGATCGAGCGGCTCAAGCCCTTCTTCTTTCTTTGCGCTGATGGCGTGAATTGCGGTGCCGAGCGCGATGGCCTCGACCTCTGGTATGCGCTCTTCGACCGTGTCCGAGAGGTCGGCTTTGCTGAGTATGATGACGGGGCGTGCGCCGCTCTCGAATGCAAGTACAAGATAACGCTCGATTCGCCGCAGGTTGTAGTTATGGTCTAGTCCAACGACCAGAAAAACCGTGTCAACGTTTGTAGCGACGATCTGCTCCTGGCTCGTTTCGCCCGCCACTTTTCTTGAGAACTTGCTCGTTCGCGGCAGTATCTGGTGAATCGTGGCTTTCTTCTCGTTCTCAATTCTGGTTATTGCTACCCAGTCGCCGACCGCAGGAAAGTCCGCACGTTCATTTGCCTCGTAGCGAACCTTTCCGGACACCTCTGCCAGCAATTCATCGCTTTCGGTAAAGACTCGATAAAGCCCCTGATATTCGAGGGCAACCCGCGCGGCACTGTAGCCTTGATCCTTAAGGGGTTCGAACTCTTTTTCAAAATGGGAATTCCAGCCTAAAGTCTTCAGGTCGTACATATTACAATCTACTTCTTCGCCGTGTCGCGGAACCGCTCGGCTACGCGCGTGCTGGTGAATGCAGAAAATCCCGCGAAGCGCGCCGCCTGCCCCAGTTCCTCTTCGATGCGCAGCAACTGATTGTACTTAGCAACCCGGTCCGTGCGGCTGGCAGAACCGGTCTTGATCTGCCCGGCGTTGGTCGCAACCGCAAGATCCGCGATAAAAGTGTCTTCGGTCTCGCCCGAACGGTGCGAGATCACGGACGTATAGTTATGCGTCTTTGCCATCTCAATCGCGTCCATAGTTTCCGTCAGCGACCCGATTTGATTGACCTTCACCAGTATGGAGTTCGCGGCCTTCTCTTTTATACCGCGCGCGAGGTATTCGACGTTTGTAACAAACAGGTCGTCACCGACAAGCTGCACGCGCTCGCCAAGCTCTTTTGTCAGCGCCGTCCATCCCTTCCAGTCCGATTCGCCCAGTCCGTCTTCGATGGAGACTATCGGGTATTGACTGACCCAGTTGGCAAAAAGCGCAATCATCTCTTCAGATGTTTTGCGCGCGCCGCTCGATTTTTTGAAGACATAGCCGCCGTTCGTATAGAACTCGCTCGCCGCCACGTCGAGCGCCAGTCCTATCTGCTCGCCTGTTTTATATCCGGCCTGATTTATGGCTTCGAGAATCGCCTCAATCGCTTCGTCGTTGGATTTGAGATTCGGAGCGAATCCCCCTTCGTCGCCTACGGAAGTTGAATGGCCTCGTTTTTTCAGCACGGCCTTGAGCGCGTGAAAGACTTCGACGCCCGCGCGAAGCGCTTCGGAAAAGCTCGCAAAGCCTGCGGGCACGATCATGAATTCCTGAAAATCAACATTGTTGTCCGCGTGCGCGCCGCCGTTGATTATGTTCATCAAAGGCACGGGCAGAGTTCGCGCGCCAACGCCGCCAAGATAGGCATAAAGCGGCAACCCGACGGCATCAGCCGCCGCGCGCGCAGTCGCAAGCGATACGGCAAGTATGGCGTTCGCGCCGAGCTTTCGTTTGTTGGCGGTGCCATCGGCTGCAATCATCGCCAGATCGACATCCGGTTGCATCAGCGCATCGCGGCCCGTCACTATTTTCGCGATGGTCGTGTTGATATTGTTGACGGCTTTCAACACGCCCTTGCCGACGTAGCGCTTCTTGTCGTTGTCGCGCAGTTCAAGCGCTTCATTTTCGCCCGTCGAAGCGCCCGAAGGCACAGCCGCGCGGCCTATGATCCCGCTTGCAAGCGTGATTTCGGCTTCGATCGTGGGGTTGCCGCGCGAATCCAGAATCTCGCGCGCGTTCACTCGTTCGATAATTGTCATATGATCAAGCCTCCCGAAGAAATAATGAACTATGAATTCGGTTTATCATTCATCATTCCGCATTCATCGTTTCTTCTGAAATTGACCGGCAAGTATAACTCAGTCGCGCGAGCTTGCGAAAGGTTGCCGCCCGTGGCTATAGTTTGCCGTTTCGCTTGCTCTATGAATTTCTAATCGTTACTTTGTTAATTAAGGAGCACCGGATAGTTAAATGGATAAAAGAGAAATCACGCTCGGACACAGCCCGGACCCCGACGACGCATTCATGTTTTACGCTCTGGCCACGGATAAGATCGATACCGAAGGGCTCAGCTTTCGACATATAATCGAAGACATAGAGACGCTCAATCGTCGCGCGATGAACGCCGAGCTTGATGTGACGGCTATCTCGATTCACGCCTATGCTTATGTGCTCGACCAGTACGCCCTGATGACTTCGGGCGCATCGATGGGAGACAATTACGGGCCGCTCGTGATCGCGCGCGACCAGATGACGATAGACGACGCGCGCCGCACGACTATCGCAGTGCCCGGTAAGATGACCACCGCATATCTGACGCTGCGGCTCTGTCTGGGCGAGGTCGAGACTGTTGTGATTCCGTTCGACCAGATCATGGATGCCGTCGAGCGCGGCGAGGTCGCGGCGGGGCTTCTGATTCACGAAGGCCAGTTGACCTACTCTGCGCGCGGCTTCAATAAAGTGATCGATCTGGGCGAGTGGTGGATGAAAGAAACAGGGCTGCCGCTGCCGCTGGGCGGCAACGCGATCAAAAAATCGCTCGGACCTGAGCTTATCTCAAAAGTCTCACGATTGCTTCGCGAATCTATCGAGTATGGACTCTCGGACCGCGAGACAGCCGTTCGTCATTCGATGAAATACGGTCGCGGGATGGAAGAAGGGCTGACGGATAAATTCGTCGGAATGTACGTCAACGACTACACGATTGATTACGGCGAGCGTGGCCGCGAGGCTGTTCGATTACTGCTTGAGCGCGCACACGCGGCTGGCATAATTCCCCGCCCCGTCGAGCTTGAGTTCGTCTGACCGCCAAAACATAAAATTAGTAACGGAATCGGGCGCAGCACTGCATCGCAGTATGTCATTTATACTCGGCGGGCAGGCGGCTCGATCTGATTTCCGCTGTTATTCTCCGCTTTACAATCGAGAAACTTCAACGGCACGAGGGTTGCTATTACTATTGTTGTTCGGGTTGTTGCGTATGACTTTTTTACAAAATACGGCCTGAACATATGTTTAATATTTGTGGATTTGAGTGAAATATGGTTCAGGAAAGCAAAAACAGAATATTGTTGGTCGAAGACGACGCAGACACGCGCTTTGCCCTTGCGATGTTGTTCGAGATGGAAGGTTTTGATGTCACGACTGCCGGTGACGGCGAAGAAGCTTACTCTCAGGCGGTCAGCGAGCGACCCGATTTGATCGTGACGGATATTAATATGCCTAACGTGGATGGGCTGAGTCTCATCAAAATGATCAGTGCAGACGGCAGGACCGCAGGCATTCCGATAGTCGCAGTGAGCGCGATTGATAAACAGCATCTAAATCAGGCTAAAGAACTTGGGGCCGTCGCCGTTGCTCAGAAACCTATTGAATTCGATCAGTTTCTATCGCTGATAGCAAAAGTAGCAACCGCTCGAAGCAAGCGAAACAGAATCGAGCGAGGCAGAAGACAATAACCTGTTCAGTCAATAGTCAGTAGCCCGCCGGGGTTACTGACTGAGAATCGAGCGAGCTATTATCATCCTTTGAATTTCGCTTGTGCCTTCGCCTATCTCGCACAATCGCGCGTCGCGGTAGAGTCGCTCTACTCGATAATCGCGAAAGTATCCCGCGCCCCCGTGAATCTGTACAGCATAATCAGCCGCGCGCTTTGCCACTTCCGAAGCGTATAGCTTCGCTAGGCTTGCCTCAATCGTTACGTCTTCGCCCTGATCGTGCAGCCATGCCGCGCGCAGGATCATCAATTCGGCTGCGTCGATGTCGGCCTTCATCTCGGCCAGCTTGAAACTGATCTCT
Organism: Blastocatellia bacterium; assembly: GCA_963804815.1. GTDB lineage: Bacteria > Acidobacteriota > Blastocatellia > UBA7656 > UBA7656 > DATEKX01. The sequence continues at coordinate 4,113,056 of CAWDRU010000002.1, forward strand.
TCAAACGTCGCTATCATCACGCCGAACGCCTTGCGCGTTGTCGCGTAATTGAGTGCTTCGTCAAGGCTCGCCCTGGCAATCCCCAGACAAAAGCAGGCCATCCCTACACGGTCGTAAGCGAGACATTTCATCAAAAGCGGAAATCCTCCGGTGGCTTCTCCGATCAGGTTCGAGGCGGGCACGGCGCAATCTTCAAAGAAAAGCTCAGACGTGGGCGACCCCCTTACGCCCATCTTTTCGAGCTTCCGCCCGCGCACAAGCCCCGGACGGTCGCCTTCGACTAAGACCAGCCCGTACTTGCGCGAACGTTCATCCTGAGCGGTCACAACAAACGTGAGAATCAAGTCTGCGATTGGGCCGTTAGTTATGTATGTCTTCGAGCCATTGATGAGCAGACGGTCGCCTTCGAGTACAGCGCGAGTCTTGATTTGCGCCAGGTCGCTGCCCGCGTCCGGCTCTGTCAAGGCGAGCGCGCCAATCAATTCGCCTGAAATCAATCCGGGCAAATAACGGTTGCGCTGCTCGTCCGTTCCGTACTTCAAAATCGGATAGCCGCACAGCGCAAGGCTCGCGCCGACCGAAAGCGCCGTGGCGGCGCAGGCTCGCGCCAGCTCGATTGAAGCCATAGTCGTAGTCAGCAGATCCGCGCCCGTTCCGCCGTGCGATTCGGGAAAGTTCAATCCCGTGTAGCCGAATCGCGCAAGAGCCGTGAGGTTCTCGCGCCGAAAACTTTCCGTGCGATCCATCTCTGCCGCGTGCGGGGTTATCTCTGCGGCGAGGAATTCGCGCAAAGACTTCAGATATTGCTGCTGTTCGTCCGTCAGCCCAAAATCCATAACTCTCCAAAATCCATAACTCTCAGTCTCCGGTACTGACTCGATATCCTATTTAATCAGAGCGGACACGTCCAGCACATAAGCCGTCTGGTTCGCGGTCAGCACAAACAGCGATTTCCCTTCCTGTGCAAAACTCATGAGCGAAATCCGGTTGGGAAAAATGAATTCGTCGCGCTTCTCCATCGACGGCAGATCATAGATGGTCAACTGGCCGCATTCATTCTCTACACCTAACAGCTTGCCTGATGAATGGATTGCTGCGCGGCTGCCGAAGATTTTGCCTTTCTGCTCGCCGCTTGAAAGCGAATAAACCATTATGCGATTTCTCGTATCAAATATTACAACCTGATCGCCGACTACATCCGCGTCGGATATGCGGAACGAGCCTTTACCTGTCTCGATCAACAGCCGCCCTATGGGTTTACCGGTTCGGATATCGAACGCTTGAAGTAGAAAATCGCCTTCCTTTTCATTCATCGCTGCCAGTTGTCTGGTTAACGCGGCATCGTTTTGGATTTCGGCCCTGGCAGCCTCAGACGAAACAGGCAATAGAAACGATATGGTGTTTCCCTGTAAGGTAAAGGTAATAGCTGGCGCTTCTTTCGGGAAAGGCTTTGACCATAGAATTGAATAAGAGCGAACATCTCGCACTTCAATGATGACATCGCGTTCGCGGCTGCCATCTTTTTTGGCAGGATTCACAACCATCATGAACGGGCCGATTTGCATTGCGTTATCTTCTTTGATCTCGGAACCGGCGGCTATGTCCGTGCGCATCAAATCCAGTCGCGCTATAGTGCGTTCGGCCATGGCGTCGCCCAGATCGGCTTCCTGCTCTTCGGTAAAGATGTTCTGCTCGCGCGATATGGTCAGAGGCGCGGGCGGCTTGCAGGGCTGTTGAGCCTGCGCTTGAACGAGCGGCGCGCACAGGACTATGGCTACAATCAGGGCAACCAGATGATGCATATTCAACCTCTCTTCGGGATCAAGGCTTCGGAACCTACAATTTTCATTCAGAGAAACAAAACTACGGATAAACGCAGATTAACACAGGTAATTTTTGATGCGAAATATTTTTTCCGGGAGAGAAGGAACATCCGTACCGCGAGCGAGCGGGTTGACTTGATCAAAGCCAACCCGCTCGCTGTACTATTGCTTTTAATCGCACACGGCTATTGTCTGAACTTCTTGAGCAACTCGCGAGCGATTATCATTCGTTGAATCTGGTTCGTGCCTTCGACTATCTGGCCGATCTTCGCTTCGCGCATCAACGCCTGAACCGGGTAGTCTTCGCTCGTGCCGTAGCCGCCATAAATCTGAACCGCGTCCGTAGTCACCTTCATCGCCGCGTCGGTCGCCAGCAGTTTCGCCATCGAAGCAATCGCGTTAAACGGCAGATTGCGATCTCTCAAATAGGCAGCTTTGCGCATCACGCAGCGGGCGGCTTCAATCGCGGCAGCCATGTCTGCGAGCATAAACTGTATGCCTTGAAATTCGGATATCGACTGGCCGAAGGCGCGGCGCTCGGTCGAATACCTCAGCGCGTGATCGAATGCCGCCTGCGCTGTCCCTATCGATGTTGCGGCAACCGTGATGCGACCGGAATCGAGCGCGGTCATCGCCACTTTGAACCCTTCGCCTTCGCGGCCCACAAGGTTTTCGCGCGGGATTTCGCAGTCTTCAAAAAAGACTTCGCGCGTGTGATGAGGCAGCCCCATCGGCCTTTCGCGTTTGCCGAACGCAAGCCCCTGAGCGCCCTTCTCTACAATAAACGCGCTGACGCCTTTTGCGCCTTTGCCCTTTTCGGTAACGGCCATCACGATGTAAACATCGGCCTCGCCGCCGTGAGTAATCCAGATCTTCTGCCCGCGCAGGATGTAGCGGTCGCCCCTGAGTTCGGCCCGCGTATGGATGTTTGCCGCGTCAGACCCGGCGTGCGGCTCTGTCAGCGCGAATGCGCCGAGCAGTTCGGCCCGCGCCATGGCGGGCAGATATTTCTGCTTCTGCGTTTCTGTGCCGAAATGATTGATTATCAGTTGAGGCAAACCGTGCACGGCCAGCACGCCGCCGAGATGGCTTTCGAGCCTTGTGAATTCTTCGAGCACAATCGCGTAGCTTGTATAATCAAGCCCGCCCCCGCCGTACTCGGTCGGAAACGGAATGGCCGCAAGCCCAAGCTCGCCCAGCTTTCTAAACAGAGGCCAGGGGAATTCGCCATAGCCCTGCTTCTCCCAATATGGTTTCGCGTCTTTGATCGCAAACTCTTCGGCGAGTTTCCTCAACTGCTCCTGCTCTTCTGTCAGCATGTAATCCATCATTGCCTCCGGCGCTGTTGATATTAATCGGTTGCTCGCGTGATGCCCGACTGCTTGAGCCGCTCGCGCTCAGCCTCGCTCAGGCCGAGCGCGGCGAGCAGTTCATCTGTGTGCTGGCCGAGCGCGGGCGCGGCGTGTTTCATACGGGGCGGCGTGTCGCTCAGCTTATAAGAGAAGCCGAGTTGTTTTATGCCGCCATCAAGCTCGCACACCATGTCGCGCGCTCGCGTTTGTGCGTGCTCGAATGCTTCCGTCATCGAAAGCACAGGTTCCGAACAGCAGTCCGCGTCGCGCATCAGCTCAATCCATTCGCTCTGTGTTTTTGATTTGAAGATCATGCGCACTTCTTCAAACAGACTGGCGCGAAGGTCGCCCGTATCGAACTGGCGCGCGATTAAATCTTCGCGGCCAACCCGCGTGCAAAAGTTCGCCCAGAATTTCGGCTCAAGCGCGCCGAGCGTCATGAAGCGCCCGTCGCTCGTCTCGTAGGTGTTATAGAAAGGATACGCGCCCGAAAGCACATATTTGCCGCCGACCTCGATTGTTTTGCCCGCGAAATGATGCGCCGCAGGAATCGGCAGCATCGCCAGCATCACATCGAACATCGAAACGTCCACATACTGACCGCGCCCTGTCTGCTGGCGCGCAATCAAAGCGGCAAGCACAGCAAAAGCTGCACACATCCCGCCCGCAAGGTCTGCCACCTGAACGCCGGGAATAACGGGCTTGCCCCGCTCGTCCGTCGTAAGACCTAACACACCGGAAAGCGCCAGATAATTCAAATCGTGCCCGCTGCGGTCGCGGTGCGGCCCTCCCTGCCCGAAGCCCGTAAGCGAACAATAGATGATGCGCGGGTTTACAGTCTTCACAGCCTCGTAGCCTATCCCTAATCGGTCAACGACTCCGGGGCGGAACTGCTCCAGCACGACATCCGAGGTGGCCGCAAGTTTCAGAAAGATGTCGCGAGCCTCAGGCTGCTTCAGGTTGAGCGAGATAGATTTTTTATTGCGGTTGACTTGAAGAAAGGGCGCGCTCCGCGAGTCGATCAGGGGAGGGCTTTGGCGCGTCGGGTCTCCGATTTTCGTCTCTTCGACTTTAATCACTTCCGCGCCCAGATCGCCAAGCATCATCGAAGCGTAAGGCCCCGGCAACATACGTGATAGATCGAGAACGCGAATGCCTTCGAGCGCCCTTTGCATAACTCTACCTGCTCCTCGCTTGATTTGAGTCAGTAAACGGCGATTGTCTCACTACCGAAAAGGCGCGTCAACTTCCGCGCGAGCTTGCAACCAAAGCTCGCAAGAGAGCAACATAGAACGGTGCCGTTTGCCCCGGAATATATTTTCAATTGAGGTAACTTTATGACATGGCTGGCCCGAAATGCAGTTGTTTCGATCCTCTGTTTATTGCTGATGCAACAGGCAGACAAGCAGAAACCGACTCCGACAGAAGATGAGCCTATAAAGCTTCGCGCGACGCTCGTGCAGGTTCCGGTCATCGTAAAGGAGACGGGCGGGCGCTACCTGACGGATTTGAAGAGGGAAGAGTTCGCCATATACGAAGACGGCGTGAAGCGGGACGTGGAGTTTTTTGGCACGGTCGAAGAACCGTTCAACGTCGCGCTGCTGATTGATTCGAGCGGCTCGACCGTAGAACAGCTGGAGCGCATAAAATCCGCCGCGCTGGCGTTCATAGAAAACCTCAGACCTCAGGATAAAGTCATGGTTGTCGAGTTCAACGACAGCGTCCGTATCATCGCTGAACTGACCGGCGACCGCTCACGGATAACGCGTGCGATAAGCGACATAAAACCGGGCGAGTATACGCAGGTTTACGAAGCTGTCTACACGGCGGTCTGGGAGCGGCTCGAAGAGATCGAAGGGCGCAAAGCAGTCATACTTTTTTCTGACGGCGTCGATACCGCAAGCAGCGAGATAAGCATGGAAGACACGCTCGACGCCATCATCGAGAGCGAAGACGTGATCGTCTATCCGATACGCTATTCGACCAGAGAGGATGTCGAGCGAAAGCTTGCAAAGAAGTTCACCATACAGACTGCGTCAAACAACCCGAAGGCCGGTGAGGAGCACGATAAAGCATTGCGCGAACTCGACCGCACTTATCGGGAAGCCGATCAATACCTCTTCGAGATGGCTCGATTGAGCGGCGGCGTGGTTGAAAGAGCGGATGGATTGACAGATCTCAAAACCGCTTTCGGGCGCATCGCCGAGGAATTGAGGCGACAGTATGTGCTCGGCTATTACCCGCCCGACAAAAAGAACGAGAAAGATCGGCGGATCTCCGTCACCGTATCCAGACCCGGAGCAGTGGTGCGAGCAAGACCCGGATACAGAGTAGCGCAGTGAGTTTCGGCTTTTCATTCGAGAAAATTTCAAGCGACACCGGCTCGCCCGCCCGCGCGGGCCGTGTCACAACCGATCATGGCTCTTTCGATACGCCTGTCTTCATGCCTGTCGGCACGCAGGGCACCGTCAAGGCGCTCACGCAAAGTATGCTCGAAGAGGCCGGGGCGCGTATCATTCTCGGCAATACCTATCATCTCTATTTGAGGCCGGGCCATCTGACGGTCAATCAACTGGGCGGGCTTCATCGTTTCATCTCATGGGACAGAGCGATACTGACAGACAGCGGAGGCTTTCAGGTCTTCAGCCTCACGGGGCTTCGGCGCATCAGCGATGAGGGGGTCGAGTTTCAATCTCACATCGACGGCTCGCGCCATTTCCTGTCGCCTGAAAAATCCATGGAGATTCAGGCGGCGCTCGGCTCAGACATAGTGATGGCCTTCGATGAATGCACGCCTTACCCTGCGACCCGCGAAGAGGCGCTCAAGTCGCTTGAGATGACTACCGATTGGGCGCGCAGGTCTAAAGCGCGGCTCGCCGAGTTGCACGCCAACCCGGCGGAGGCCGAGCGCGCGGGGCTTAAGATAGTCACCCGCGCACAAGCTCTGTTTGGTATCAATCAGGGAAGCATATACACGGACCTGCGCGAGCGCAGTCTTGAAGGATTGCTTGAGATCGGCTTTGACGGATATGCAATCGGCGGGCTGTCGGTCGGCGAAGAAAAGAGCGCGATGTTTGATGTTGTTTCGCACATTGCGCCCCGGCTTCCGCAAGACAAACCTCGATACCTGATGGGAGTCGGCACGCCCGAAGATATAGTCAATGCCGTCTCGTGCGGAGTCGATATGTTCGATTGCGTCATGCCCACGCGCAATGCGCGTAACGGATCGCTGTTTACCGGTCGAGGCAAAATCAATATCAGGAATGCGCGCTATAAAAGCGACGAGCGGCCAGTCGATACCGCGTGCGAGTGTCCGGTGTGCAGCCGTTATTCGCGCGCTTATCTGAGGCATTTATATATGAGCGGAGAGATACTCAGCTCGGTTTTAAGCTCGATGCACAACGTCTGCTTCTACCTTGACACTATGGCGCGAATCAGGCAAGCTATATTGCTTGGCACTTTTAACGAGTTTCGTGATTCTTTTCTGAACACCATAGCCTGCGGACAGGACTGATCTCCTCAACAGGGTTTCAATCCGCAGCCCCCGCGGCCCGAAACCTCCTACAGGAAGTGCCAAAGAGTAATCAATGAACATGACCACCGAGTTAAGTTTTCTGCTCTTCTTTTTTCAAAACGGCGGTTTTGGCGGTCTAATAGGCCCCTTTCTCCCGCTGATTCTCATCTTCGGCATCTTCTATCTCCTGCTCATACGTCCTCAGCAGAAGAAACAGAAACAGGCGCAGATGGACCGAGACTCCCTGCTCAAATCGCTCAAGCCCGGCGACAAGATCATCACCTCAAGCGGCATCTACGGAACGATAGTCGCCGTGCGCGATAAGGACGACACGGTGCTTATCAGAATCGCGCAGTCGGTTTCAATCGAAATGTTGCGCAGTTCCGTGGCAGGGATGCAGTCGTCTGATATAAAAGAGGTCGAAGCGGCAAAATAATTACATAAGGCAACAATCGTCATGGGTAAAAAGATAAGGACTAGAACTCTCATCATTCTGCTGGTAACGCTTGCCGGATTGGCTCTGATCTTCAAGCCTCATCACAAGCTGACGGCTCAGGATTTCATCAGTTGGACGCAGATCAAACAGAATCTCGCGGAAAACATCCATCTCGGTCTTGACCTCAAAGGCGGCAGCCACCTCGTTATGCAGGTACAGGTCGATGATGTCCTCATGAAGATTTCGCAGCAAAATGCCGAGACGGTCACCGCCAAATTTAAAGAAAAGAACCTGCCCGTCACCGAAGTCAAAGCCGACGCGCCGGGCCGTGTCGTCGTCACAGTGCCCGATAACACGAAGAACGCTGACATAATCAAAGAGATTGAAGCCGATTTCGGGCAGGGCTGGGCCGCAAACGACCGTGGCACTACGATAGTGGCTACGCTTGATGAAGGCGAGGCGAACCAGTTGCGCGAACGCGCCACGGAGCAGGCAAAACAGATTATCGATAACCGCGTCAACGCGTTCGGCGTAACCGAGCCGCTGGTGGCAAGACAGGGCGGCGAAGGCACCTATCAGATACTGATTCAAATGCCGGGCGTCGATGACCCTGAGCGCGTGAAAAATACGCTCAACGCAGACTCGAATCTCGAATTAAGGCTTCAGGCTCAGGGCACGTCAACTTATCCGACGAAAGAGGCGGCTGATGCGGCTATGAAAGCGCAGCCCGGCGGCCCCGATCAGTATGAAGTCTTCCCGTACCGCGAGCGCGGCACAGACGGCGCTGCGGGGGCTGAAAGCTGGGTGATTCTTGAGAAATCCATCGTCGTCACGGGTCTGGATATGCGCGACGCAGGCGCTCGCCAGTCGGCAGCCGGAACCTCGAATTACGACATCGATTTCTCGCTTACGCAGACGGGCGCGACGCGGTTTGGAGATGTGACGGGTAAAAACATAGGCCGTCCGCTCTGCATCGTTTTGAATAACGAAGTGAAATCGATTGCGACCATTCAGGCCCAGATTCGCGACCGTGGGCAGATCACCGGCAATTTCACCCGTCGGCAGGCCGAAGACCTTTCGCTCACCCTGCGTTCGGGCGCGCTGCCTGCGAAAGCCGTCTACCTCGAAGAGCGTACGGTCGGCCCTTCGCTTGGCGCAGACTCGATTCGCCAGGGCGTAACCGCATCTGTCGCGGGGCTGCTCGCGGTGATCGCCTTCATGCTCTTTTATTATCGAGGGGCGGGCATAAACGCAGTGCTCGCTTTGATATTGAACCTGATTCTGCTGCTTGCGGCGCTCGTCACATTCGGCGCAACGCTGACCTTGCCCGGCATCGCAGGCGTGATTCTTACGATCGGCATGGCGGTCGATTCGAATGTGCTCATATTCGAGCGCATACGCGAAGAGTTGCGCAATGGCAAGGTAGTAGCATCGGCAGTAGATGTTGGATTCAGTAAAGCATTTCTGACGATCATCGACACGCACGTGACGACGATTGTTTCGGCAATCTTCCTGTTTGTCTTCGGAACCGGCCCTATTCGCGGATTCGCAGTTACCCTGGTTGCAGGTCTGCTTGCGAATCTGTTTACAGCCGTCTTTGTGTCGAGGACGATCTTTATGTGGCATCTTAACCGCCGTGCGCGGGTGGAGACACTTAGCATATAGAGGCCATAGACCAGAGGCTGGAGGTTAGTTAATGACCGTCTAGTCTCTGACCTCTGACCTCTGACCTCTGGAGCTTTATGGTTGAGCTATTTCGCAATCCTAAAATTGACTGGTTAAAAGCAAAGAAGCTGTTCATCGGAATCACTATCGCTTTGATGTTGATTGGCGCGATTTCCGTGCAGATTCGCGGGTTTAATGCAGGCGTTGATTTCACAGGCGGCACACTGATGACTGTGCGCTTTACCGAGCAGCCTTCGCTCGAAAGAGTCCGTTCGGTGCTCGGTCAGGCAGGCATAGACACCAACAAGGTGACGCTGCAACCCGTTGTCTCGCGGCCCAATGAGTTATTGATACACGCGCCGCAGCTCGGCGGCGGGAATGAGACTCAACGCCGCGTGGACGAAGACAAACGCACGATCATTCGCGCGCTTCAGAGTCTCAATCCCGCGAGCGGCGTTGCTATAGGCAAGGTCAACATCAACCCGATTGATGTTGCCGGTATAGAGCAGGAGCTTCGCCAGATCGACCCGCTCTCAATCGGCGGGCAGCTCTTTGCGACGGCTCATCCTTATCGGCAGGTTGCCGAGCAGGTCGTCGGATTCCGCGACAGCCAGAGCAAAGGCTATATCCAGGACATCAACGCGATTCAAAACATCAATCTCACTGTCAACAACCTCGACTCTTTCAATCAGGATAAAGTCAAGCAGGCTCTTCTTGAGCGATTTTACGCGGGCAAAATCGACCTCAACCTCGCAGGCACAGCCGAAATCGAGGACGCGCTTGGGCGCATTGATCCGATTGCAGCAGGAAACGGAAGCCAGTCTTACAAGGATGTCTCGAAGGCGATTGCGAATTATCGAAGAACCAGCAACGGCGTGATTGCAGACATCAGCCAGATTCCCGGCATATCTCCGGAACTGGCGCAGAAGATGCAGCCTTACTTCACGGAAGGCTCGTTTGCCGTGATCTCAGCCGATGTGGTCGGAGCCGTGGTCGGAGCTGACCTGCGCAATCGCGCAATCTATGTAACGCTGGCGGCGCTGGCAGGCATGCTGATCTACATTGCGTTTCGATTCGAGTGGATATATGGTGTGGCGGCTGTGCTGGCCGTCTTTCATGAACATCATGATAACGCTGGGCTTCTTCAGTCTTTTCCAATGGGAGATCAGTTTGACTGTAATCGCAGCGTTGCTTACGCTCGTCGGCTATTCGATGAATGACACCATCGTCATCTTTGATCGAATACGCGAGAACCTTCGATTCAGGCGCAGGGACAGCCTTGCGCAGGTGGCAAACGATTCGATCAATCAAACGCTTTCGCGTACCGTCATAACTGCGGGGCTGACATTCGTATCCGTAGTCGCCATCGTATTATTTGGCGGCGAAGTGCTGCGCGGGTTCGCGCTCGCTCTCACAATCGGCATTCTGATCGGAACCTATTCCTCTATCGCCGTAGCAAGCCCGATGATGTTATGGTGGGAATACTGGACGAGTGGCAAAAACCGGCGTGGTGGAGCGCAGGTAGAGAGCCGAAAGCGCGCCAGCGAACGGACGCTTGCGAAGGTTTAAGGATTGCGGAATTCGGATTGCGAATTGCGGATTGAGGGTGCAAGGCTCGCCTCCGCAATCGCATATCTGCAATCTTTGTATAGTTCAAGAATCCGCGCTTATTATAACTGGGAACAAAGTCAGCAAAACGGGTGTCTAAACGGCTGAAGCTTGAAAACTTCTTGACTAGCGGGAAAGCGAGTAGTAGACTCAGCCGGTTTTCAGCCTGACTTTCAGAAATAAGCTATTCGAGATTATCCGGCTTTAGCTTTGTATGCTTTACCCGTTTCGCTCTGAGACGGCAGCAACTCCAATCAGTTAGTCCGAGCGGGGCATTTGATTTTCGAGACAAATGCCAGCCATGAGTTGCTTCTTTAGAGAGAGAAGAACCATCGGAGGAATTCAGATGTCCGAGCAAATAGAATTAGTGCTCTTCTTGTTGAGAGAGATGCTGATCCTTGTGGTGATCGCGACTCCGCTCGCTTTGATCCCCGCCTACCTTGCTAAAAAGAAGGGGCGCAGTTTCACTCTCTGGTTTATCTACGGGCTATTCGCGTTCTTCTACGCGCTGGTCGCTTTCGATTTCTGGTGGTACATGGGCGCTACGGGGGATTTAGCATGGCTGTTCGTGCTGGGAGTAGTCCTCGCCGTCGCCCCTGTTATTCATGCCTGGAGAGCCAAACCAGCCGTGATCGAAAAATCGGCGGCGGATCGCAACCTGATGTTCGGGAATCTGGTGGAATCATCATCCCAGACAACAGGCAACGACCGCAATATCTACTTTTTCGACACGATGGGCGCGTGGACGACAATAGCTTTTTTGATCGTAGCCATAACAGGCGTGCTGCTGGTAAACGCCAGCCTGAGCGACACGGGTGAATCTGTGACGCTCGTGGCAACGCCGCCGCCGCCGCCTGCGGCAGCGCCGCCGCCACCACCTGCGGCCAAAGTGGTTACCAAAGTTCAGCCTGATCAGGGCTTCGTTTCGGTGCAGAAAGCTCCGGACACGATCAGGACGGTGGTCGAAAAGAAGCCGCCACCGGTAGCTCAAACAAATTTCAGTGAGGGCGTTGCGGGCGGCGTGCCCGGCGGCGTGCCCGGTGGCGTGCCCGGTGGCGTGCCCGGCGGCATACCCGGCGGCGTGCCCGGCGGCGAGCCTCCTCCTCCGCCTCCACCAGAGCCGAAGAAAGAAGAGCCAAAGCCTGTGCCGACAGCACCGATTCGCAAATCAGGAGGCGTGCTTCAAGGGTCTGCTACGCGGCGAGCAGAGCCTACTTATCCACCTCTGGCAAAGGCTGCGCGTGTGAGCGGCGCGGTCGTCGTCGAAGTGACAGTTGATGAAGCGGGCAATGTCATATCCGCGCGTGCCATATCGGGCCATCCGTTGCTCAAAGACGCTGCCGTAGCTGCTGCGCGCAACTGGAAATTCACTCCGACGCAATTGAGTGGCCAGCCGGTGAAGGTCATTGGCACGATCACGTTCAACTTCAACCTCTAATCTTTCTAAGGTTGAACTCCTTGAGGCTGGATGCTTTCGGCGTCCAGCCTTGCACTAAAAGTATCTAAATTGAATTTGGAGGGTTTCTACCAATGCTACTTCTTCTACAAAACATTTGGCTGGCAAGCAACAAGCTTGCTTTCTTATTGCTTCAAGCCGCAGACGCGAACAAGACGGAGAGCGCGACTGAAGACTTTTCGCTTTGGGGCATGATTCAAAAGATGCAGTGGCCCGCGCTTGTGGTCGCAATCGTGCTTGCAATCATGAGCATGTATTCAATCGCAGTGATGGTCGAACGCTGGCTCACTTTCAACGCGGCCCGCAATCAATCGCGGCAGTTCGCACCGAAAGTTGCAGCGGCGCTTCGCGACAATCGCATTGACGAAGCCATTGCGATCAGCGACCGCCACAAAAAATCGCATCTTGCGATGGTGGTCAACGCGGGGCTTCAGGAGTTTCAGGCGCATCAGGCCGGAGCCGACATACCGGGCTCGACGATGGACGCCGCCAGACGAGCCTTGCAGCGCGCATCGGCTTTGAAGACGGCTGAACTCAAGCGCGGTCTTTCGGGTCTTGCGACCATCGGTTCAACCGCTCCGTTCGTAGGACTTCTCGGAACGGTCATCGGCATCATCGGCGCGTTCCAGGGCATGAAGGCTGCGGAAGGAACGGGCATCTCGGCGGTCGCAGGCGGCATCTCCGAAGCGCTGATCGAAACGGCATTCGGACTGCTGGTTGCTATCCCTGCGGTGTGGGCTTTCAACATCTTCACAAGCAAGGTCGAAGCTTTCACGATTGAGATGGACAACTCTTCGTCCGAGCTTATCGACTACTTCATCAAGCGCCGGGAATTAAAGTAGAGGTGAATTATGGGAATGTCATCAGGCGGCGATAAGGGATACGTCGCCGATATCAACGTAACACCGATGGTTGACGTGATGCTGGTTCTGCTCATCATCTTCATGGTCGTCGCGCCATTGTTGCAGAGCGGTGTCAGCGTCGCGCTGCCGAAATCGAAGAACCCGGATGCGGATGCGGACATCATCAAAGAGACTTCTGCCGTAGTCGCCATCACGGATAAAAACGAGGTCTATCTGGGCAAGGACAAACTGCCGAATGAAGACCTCGCGTCGAGACTCAAAGAAGTGCTGAAAGATAAGTTCAAAGACAAGCCGCCCGACAAACAGGTCGTCTACGTCAAGGCCGATCAGGGCGTTCCGTATGGAAACGTCGTGAAGGTGATCGATGCGATTCGAGAGGCTCAATACGACCGCATCGGGCTCGTCTCCGAAAAGGAGAAGGAGAAGGCGGGCGGCGCGCCGGCTCAATAACTCGGCGTCTGATCTGAGTAGCATTGGACGCTCTCCGTCAAAAGCGCGGGCGTTTGCCAGACAAACGCCCGCCAGCAATATCTCAATACGAAGGAGGGTGTTGCCGGTCGCGGGACTGTGATCGGCAGCTTGATAAAAAAATGTCACACGGAACACCTGACGAATCCGAAGGCGTACCAACTAGAAAACTGGGACTTGCGCCGCCGAACATCAACGTTACACCGCTGATAGACGTTCTGCTGGTGCTTCTGATCATCTTCATGGTCATTCAGCCGCAGAAGGAAGCGAAGTTTGAATCGCAAATCCCTCAGAAGCCGCAGGACACCCAGACCGAGACAGTACCAAATGACACGCTGCTGGTGATTGAAGTGAAGCGCGAAGGCAGCGGGCCTGAGCAGCAGGTCTTGTTGAACAACAGGCCCATGCAGTTGATAGAACTACAAAACGCGCTTAAGGCAGTGCTTGATCAGCGTCTCGCTTCTAATCCCGATGCCGACAAGACGGTCTTCCTGAAAGCGCCGAAAGACAAACGATACGGCGATATCGTTTCGGTGATAGATGCTGTTAAAGGGGCAGGCGCTGCGCCCATCGGGCTTCAGATAGATTTCTTACAGTAAAGCAGGAGGTAACTACCCGTGAACCGAAATCACAAACTTGCGCTCATGCTGGTGCTGCTCGCGTTGACTGTCGCGACGCCGGGCTGCGGAGTCATCAATAAGCTGCGCGCGAAGAACAGCCTCAACGACGGTGTGCGCGAATTCAACAAAGGCCGATACGACGTGGCCGAAGAGAAATTCGCGCACGCGCTCCAGTTAAGCCCGGATCTGGCCAACGCCGGATTATTCCGCGCGCGCTCGATCTATCAGCAATACGATCAGAAGCGGGGCGACGAGCTGGCCGATAAAACCTTGAACGCCTATCAGGAAGTTGCTGATAAAAATAAGAGCAATGATAAGGTTGTAGACACGGCGCTCGCTTTCAAGGCAGACGTTTACGACAAGCTGCACAAATCCGCCGTTGAAAAAGGCGACAAGGCGAAAGCCGAAGAGTACAAGAAGAAGCAACATGACACGCTGCTTGAGCGAGCAAGTCTTCCGGGGGCGACAGAGCATACGAAAGCTGCCGTCTACTACACGATCGGGCAGGGTTACTGGCAGGAATCATATAATCTGAGCCGGTACGCTATTAACTACGACTCCACGTTGAAAAGCCCGATACCTCAGGAAAGAGCCGACCAGATGAAGCCCAATATACAGAAGGCTCTTGAGTATCTGAACAAAGCCATAGAGCAGGACCCCGAATACGCGGATGCATGGTCTTACAAAAAGCTGACCCTGTTGCAGGAGAGCTATATCACGACCGACCCTGCGCGAAAAACCGCGCTTGTGGCAGAGATAAAAGCTGCCGACGAAAAGACCAAGAGCCTGTACGAGAAGCGCAAACAATTGGAGGCCGAACAGCAGGCGGCGGGCGCTTCCAAGTGAACTAGTTTCCTTAAGTGTGCTAGAATCAAAGGTGACAACCGAAAAAGGGTTGTCACCTTTTTTATTCAGAAACAACTTTTATTCGAGGATGCGGTGTTGAGCGACCTATGATTCGCTTCGAGACTATAGTTGAAAAGGTTCGCCAGAACCATCCGGGCTTAAACGAGGACCTCCTGCGCCGCGCATACCTGTTTTCTGCCCGCGAGCATAGAGGCCAGGTTCGCAAGAGCGGCGAGCCTTATCTGGTTCATCCGCTTGAGGTTGCAAACATTCTGGCTGAACTCAAACTTGACCCTGTTTGCGTCGCCACCGGCCTGCTTCACGACATAGTCGAAGATACAGAGACTACAATCGAAAATATTGAAGAATATTTCGGCGCTGAAATCGCTCACCTTGTAGACGGGCTGACGAAAATATCGAAGCTCGATCACGCCTCATCCGAAGAACGCCAGGCGCTCAATATGCGCAAGATGCTGCTGGCCATGGTTGACGACGTGCGAGTGGTGCTCGTCAAACTGGCCGACAGGCTTCACAACATGCGCACGCTCGAATTCCTGCCGGGAGAAAAACGCCGCCGTATCGCGCAGGAGACAATGGACGTTTACGCGCCCATCGCTCACCGTCTTGGCATGAGCCGCGTGCGCGGCGAACTCGAAGATCTCGCTTTCCGATATATCGAGCCTGAAGAGTATCAAAAACTCAAAGAACTGGTCGAAAGCCGCCGCGCGCGAATGGAGGCATTCCTCGAAGACATCAAGCAGCACATCACAGAGATGTCTACCGAATCAGGCATTCGCATAGTCCATCTCGAAGGGCGCATCAAGCGACTGTTTTCGATTTATCAAAAACTGAAGCGGCAACACATAACTATAGATCAGGTCTACGATCTGGTGGCCATACGCATCATCACCGAATCGGTCAAAGACTGCTACGGAGTGCTGGGCGTAATTCATGCTGCGTGGAAGCCCATACCCGGAAGGTTCAAGGATTGGATAGCGATTCCGCGCGAGAACTTCTATCAGTCTCTCCACACATCGGTCGTGGGCGAGGGCGGCCAGCCTTTTGAAGTGCAGATTCGCACAGAAGATATGCACTCGATTGCCGAAGAAGGCATCGCAGCGCACTGGAAATACAAAGAAGGCCGTCGCGGCACGCACACGGACGAAGACGAAGCGTTCGTGTGGCTGAAGCGGCTGGTCGAGTGGCAACAGGAAGTCAAAGATTCGCGCGAGTTTCTGGACTCGCTCAAGCTCGACCTGTATCCGAGGGAAGTCTACTGCTTTACGCCAAAGGGCAAGGTCATAGAGCTTCCGCGCGGAGCCACGCCAATAGATTTCGCCTTTCTGATTCACACGCAGGTGGGGTTGAACTGCAACGGCGCGAAGGTCAACGGGCGAATCGTGCCGCTACGGTATCAACTGCGCAACGGCGACGTGGTCGAGATAATGACCTCGCCCAATTCGCACCCGTCGCACGACTGGATGAATTTCGTAAAGACATCGCGCGCGCGGTCAAAGATTCGCCATTACCTTGCCGAAAGCGAGCGGGTTACGGCCATCGATCTCGGCAAAAAGCTGTTTGAAAAAGAGGCCGACCGGTTTCGCCTCAGTGCAAAGAAGCTGCTGTCGAACGGCGAGCTGGATCGAATCGCTCCCGAATACGGCTGCGCCAGATCGGAAGACCTGCTCGCGTCAATCGGGTACGGCAAGACGCTTCCGCGCAACGTGATTGCAAAGCTGCTGCCGCCTGACCGTCAGGCAGAACTCGAACAGGAAAAGCGGCCCACATTCAAGCAGGTAGTCAAGCGGGCGCTGGGGCTTCAGGACCGCATCGTCGTCAAAGGAATTGATGACATAATGGTCTATCGCGCCCGGTGCTGTAATCCGATTCGAGGCGAAGAGATCATCGGCTATATCACGCGCGGCAAAGGAGTGGCAGTCCATTCCAATCGCTGCCCCAATATGCCGAGCCTGCTTGTCAACCCCGAACGCATCATCGAAGTCGAGTGGATGAAATCGGACGGGACAAATTCTGCGGCCTATCCCATTACGATGCGCCTCATGACGGAAGATCGTCCGGGAATGGTTGCCGATGTGACGCAAGCCATCGCGGGCGTAGGGACGAACATTCGCGACATACGCGCTTCGCTCGATGATGAGGGGCGCGGGCAGTTGGTGCTCACGGCAGAAATTTTCGACCTCAAGCACCTTGAAAAGATCACAGGCGCGCTCAAAAGCGTCAAAGGCGTCATGGATGTCGAGCGCATCAGCGGCGAACCGGCACAGGCATGACCGATTTTGGATTTTGGATTTTAGATTCCGGGGGTTCGGAACCTGTTTCATCGCCAGGCAATCCGGCGCTAATTACTTCAATCAATAATCTGAAATCTAAAATCCAAATCGCCACGGCTGTAACAAAGTCGGTTGACAATCAATGTAGGGGCAGGGCTTGTCCCTGCCCGAATCGCTGTAAGGCGATGACTGTCATGGCCTGTCGGCCATCCGGGCAGGGACAAGCCCTGCCCCTACTTTTACTTTGTTACAGCCCTGTCCAAATCGCGCCATTGGTGGACAACCTCCCGCGCATCTGAGATAATTTGCAATTTCAGCGAGGTGAAATATTCATATCTGTGGAGCCATGCAAGGATGAAAGACCGAGTTCAGACCGACAATGCACCACGCGCCATAGGTCCGTATTCGCAGGCCATTAAGGCCAGCGGTTTTGTTTTCGCTTCGGGCCAGATACCGCTCGACCCACAGACGATGCAGATAATCGAAGGCGGCATAAGAGAGCAAACCGAGCGTGTGATGAATAATTTGCAATCTGTGCTTGAGGCCGCTGGAAGCTCGTTTGATCGCGTGGTCAAGACTACTGTTTTTCTGGCCGATCTGAACGATTTCGCAGATATGAACGAAGTTTACGGTCGCTTCTTTGGCGACGCTCCGCCCGCAAGGTCAACTGTCGAGGTCGCGCGCCTGCCTCGCGACGTGCGCGTGGAGATAGACGCGATTGCTTTGACGGATTTAGGATTCGACTAGGTTTTCGCGGCGAGAGAGTTGCCTATGTTTTGGATTTCAGATTCCAGAAGCAGGAATCCAAAATCCGAAACATGGTCTTATCAAGCGGCTTTGACGATCTTGCCAGCTTTAAGGCATCGCGTGCAAACGCGAATGCGTTGAGCGCGACCGCTGATAAGAGCGCGAACGGGTTGAAGGTTCGGCTCGAACCTTCGGTTGGTACGATTGTTAGCATGGCTCACGCGGTGACCGAATTGCGGCCCCTTGCCGCAGACTTCGCAGCGTTTAGACATTGTTCTACACCTCCGATGAGAATTTTGTTATGAAAGCAAAACGAAAGTTTAACACGGGCGGCTCGTGTGCCGTCAAATTATTTTTGCGAAGGAGCAAAGTTGTGTTTAGTTCCCCTAAAACGGTTTTAGCATTAGTTGTTCTCTCTTCCCTGCTGATTGTTTCGTGCAAGTCTTCGTCGAGCGGCAACAAGGACACGGAAGCTGTGGCAAAAGTCGGCTCGCACGAAATCCTGATGAAGCAGGTTGATAACGTCATCAAGCAGCAATTAGACGCCAAAGGCGGCGGAACATTTACGCCCGGCGAACTGGTCGCGGCTCGACTGAGCGTGCTGGATAACCTGATTCAGGAAGAGGCGCTTTTTCAGAGGGCGCAGAAAGACAACCTCGTTCCCGATGACAACAAGGTGAATCAGGCGATTCAGAAGAGAAAACAGGATGCCAATTTGACCGAAGACCAGTACCAGGCTCAAATCAAGCAGGCCGGTCTCACGGAAGAAGAAGTGCGGGACCAGATTCGCCGCGAACTCGCGATTGACGCGCTCAGAGAAGCTCAACGCGCGCGCGTCAGCCAGCCTACGGACGCTGAGATTGAAAAATATTATTCCGAGCATCAGAACGAGCTTCGCGCAGAGCGGGGGGTCGATATCTCAGTCATCGCAACCGACCCGGCTAACAACGGCGCAGCAGATGATGCGATAGGCGAGGTGCAGGCTGAACAGAAGATCAAAACGATCTACGATCAGCTAAAGGGCGGGTCTGATTTCGCAACCGTCGCTTCGCAGCGATCCGAAGACTCCGGAACGGCAATGCGCGCAGGCGCGCTCGGTTTCGCAACCGAGGATCAATTGAAACAGATATTTCCGACCAGACCGGAGTTGCCGCCAAGGTTGATGTCGATGACTTCGGGGCAATTCACCGAGCCGCTCAAAGACAGCGTCGCGAATCGCTGGTACATAATCAAGGTGAATCAAAAGATCGAGCAGGCGCGAAACCTGACGCTCAACGATGTCCGAGCCAATATCATCAATTCGATCACGCAGCAGCGACAGGGAGTGTTGCTCAACGCGCTTATGCTGACTGCGGTCAATGAGGCAGGCGTCAAGAATCACCTTGCCGAGCGCATAGTGCAGAATCCGCAGACGATTGTCGAAATGCGCCCATCAGCGCTGCTGACCAACAGCCAGCAGCCACAGCAACCGCAGCCCAGATTCGAGAACCAGAATCAGGCAGCGCCAGCCTCTTCCAACAGCAACCGCGCATCGTCATCAAACGCAAACACAGGCGCGGCCAGAGCGAACGCTAACCGATAGAAACAGGGATTAGAGATCGGAGGTTAGAGGTCAGTCTCTAACCTCCAGCCTCTATCTTCTGACCTCTGCCTTTCATGCTTTTCCGTTTAGAAGATGTTCATAAATCCTACGGGGCGCAGGCGGTGCTCGATGGGGCAACGCTTCAGGTGAACCCTTCGGAGCGTGTTGGACTGGTGGGCCGCAACGGCGCTGGAAAGACCACGATCTTTCGCCTTGTGACCGGACGCGAGGAAGCCGACAGCGGAGAGGTCATTCTGCTCAGAGGGCTGCGCGTCGGTCTGCTCGAACAACAACCGACATTCTCAAGCGACCGCCTTGTGCGCGATGAAGCGCTGTCGGTCTTTGCCGAGCTTCGTGCGATGGAAAGCGAGATGACGCGCCTCGAACACGTCATGGCCGAAGCTTCGGGCGAAGCCCTCGACCTTGCCATGCACGATTACAGCGATCTGCGCCATCGCTACGAACTGGAAGGAGGCTTCACCTATTCCGCGCGCGCTGAATCGGTGCTGATCGGACTCGGCTTCAAAAGCAATGAACTGACACAACCGGCGACTCAGCTAAGCGGCGGTCAAAAGGCGAGGCTCGCGCTCGCAAAACTGCTGCTTGCCGAGCCTGACGTTCTGCTGCTCGACGAGCCGACGAATCATCTGGATGTGAACGCCGTCGAATGGCTCGAAGATTTTCTTTCCGAATACAAATCCGCTTTCGTCATTATCTCGCACGACCGTTTTCTGCTCGACCACACCGCGACAAAGATAATTGAAATAGATGCTGGCCGAGCCAATGTCTACACAGGAAACTACACGGCATACGTCAAACAGCGCGAAGAGCGAAGGCTTTCACAGATGCGCGAGTACGAAGAGCAGCAGGAGATGATCGCTCGCACAGAGGATTTCATCCGGCGCAACATCGCGGGGCAAAAGACCAAGCAGGCCAAGTCCCGGCGCAAGATGCTCGAAAAGATAGAGCGGGTTGAAGCGGTGCGCGATGATCGTGTGGGTGATTTCCGGCTTCAGGGTGTAGTGCGCGCAGGCGACAACGTGCTCTCGGTTTCGGACCTCGCCGCAGGCTATGGCGATAAAGCGATCACCCGCGGCGTCTCGTTTCTTTTGAGGCGCGGCGAGCGGCTCGGCATCATCGGCCCGAACGGATCAGGGAAGACGACTTTTCTGAAAACGATCAACGGCGACCTTGAACCACTTGAAGGCGGATTGACGTGGGGCGCAAATATTCGTCTCGAATACTTCGATCAGGAACTGGCGAGCCTCGATCTTTCGCAGATAGTGATCGATGAACTCGGCTCGGTTGCGCCGCGAGCCACGCCGAACGAACTGCGCTCGTTTCTGGCGAAGTTTCTTTTCACGGGCGACGACATCTTCAAAGCTGTAGTCGCGCTGTCGGGCGGCGAGCGGAGCCGCCTTGCGCTCGCGAAACTGATCTACAGCCGCGCGAATGTGCTGGTGCTGGACGAACCGACCAATCACCTCGACATCCCATCGCGCGAAGCACTGGAGCGCGCGCTCGGCGATTATCCGGGCACGATCATCACAGTCTCGCACGACCGTTATTTTCTCGACCGCATAGCCACAGAGATACTCCATTTTGAAAACGGCACGGCGGATTATCACAGCGGCAGCTATTCAAATTACTACGAAGAACGTCATCGTAAACAAACAACGGTTGAAAAGCCTGCCGTGAAACCCGGCGCGGCAGCCAAACAGCCATCAACACCGCGCACGAATCCGCAGTCCAAACAGCGCCGCCGCCCGGTTGAAGCCATAGAAAAAGAGATTCATCTTCTGGAAGCAGAGATGACAAAGTTGTCAGAGAAGCTTTCTTCGGCAGCACCGGACTGGAAGCCGGAGCAGTATGCCGAAATAGTCGCAGGACAGGAGCAGATCACTTCGCAGTTAAATGATCTCTATAGCGAATGGGAGTCGGCGACAACTTCAGCGAATAAATAAGCGCCTTTTAAATAAGCGCCCGATTTCATCTCGAAATTTTCCACATCTTTTCCACACCATTTCCACAGGCAAACTCACAGTTTGTCAATATCTTGGGCATCGCAATAATATCTCCACAATTTGTGGTAGGCACTTTCGCGCGCGATGTGCTACACTGCCGAACCGTAGAGATATTTGTGAGCGGTCTAATTCTCCAGCAATCGGAAGCAGGAATAATAAATAACCAGCTCAAGCGGCTCATCCTCCCCGACCGCGAGAGCGTTTTCGTCTTCAATAAAAACAATGAATGAAAAAGATTTTGTTCACCTTCACCTTCATTCGGATTTCAGTCTTCTCGACGGTGCCATCCAGATAAAGCCTTTGGCCGCACGCGCGCAGGAAACGGGCGCGCGCGCCGTGGCAGTAACCGACCACGGCAATATGTACGGCGCGATCTCTTTCTACAACCAGATGAAAGGCACAGGAGTAAAGCCGATCATAGGGATGGAGGCATATATCGCTCGCGGCAAACACACAGATCGCGGCGACGCGCAGGGCGAGCGAGGGACGAACCATATAATACTGCTCGCCAAAAATCTTCAGGGCTATCGCAATCTCGTCAAGCTGTCATCATTCGCCTTTACTCGCGGCTATTATTACAAACCGCGCATTGATAAAGAACTGCTTGCGCAAAACAGCGAAGGGCTGGTCGCGCTGTCGGCCTGTCTGTCGGGCGTTCCGTCGGCGCTGCTGCTTACAGACAAGTTTGAAGAGGCTGCGCGACAGGCCAAAGAGTTCGAGGACATTCTGGGAAAGGGCAATTACTACCTCGAAGTCCAAAATCACGGGCTGGACGAAGAAGTTGGAACGGTCATTCCCGGAATGATCCAGCTGTCGAAGCGAACAGGCATCCCGCTTGTCGCAACCAACGATTGTCATTACCTGATGCAGGACGACTGGCGCGCGCACGACATACTGGTCTGCATCGGCGCGGGCAAGACCGTAAACGAAAAGCGCGGGATGAAATATAAGGAAGGCGAGTTCTACTTCCGTTCCGCGAAAGAGATGTGGATGCTTTTCGGCAAAGATATGCCCGAAGCTCTGCTGAATACGGTCGCGATAGCCGAGATGTGCGAGCTTGAACTGCCGAAAGGCGAAAACCATCTGCCGGTTTATCGCGTGCCCGAAGGCGAAACGATTGACAGCTACTTTGCGAAGATGGCGCAATCAGGGCTTGAAGAGCGTTGGGCCGCATTAAAGAATCGGCCCGACCGCAAATGCGATCTTGACGATTACAACAAGAGGCTACAGCGCGAAATCGAAGTCATCACGAAGATGGGCTTCCCCGGTTATTTTCTGATCGTGTGGGATTTCATCCGTTACGCAAAGAAAAACAGCATCCCCGTAGGTCCGGGCCGGGGGTCGGCAGCCGGTTCGCTCGTAGCCTACTGTCTGAAGATCACAGACGTTGACCCGCTGCAATACGATCTGCTGTTTGAGCGATTCCTCAATCCCGAACGAGTCTCGATGCCTGACATAGATATAGATTTTTGCGTGCGCGGGCGTCAGCAGGTGATTGATTACGTCGCGGATTATTACGGGCGCGATCATGTTTCGCAAATCAGCACATTCGGGACTATGGCATCGAAAGCCGCTATCAAGGATGTAGGCCGCGCGCTCGAAATGCCTTACGCCGAAGTGGACAAAGTCGCCAAAATGATTCCGCCGCCTGTGCGTGGCCGCAATGTTTCAATCGAAGATGCGATAAAGCAGAACCCCGATCTGAAGAAAGCAATCGATACAGACCCGCGCGTGAAAGAGGTGATCGAGATAGCCAAGCGACTCGAAGGCTGCTCGCGACATGCATCGGTTCACGCGGCGGGCGTGGTGATCTCGCCAAGACCGATCTACGAGCTTGTGCCGGTATCGAAGACATCGCGCGATGAAATAACGACGCAGTATCCGATGAATGATCTCGAAAAGACTGGGATGTTGAAGATGGACTTCCTGGCTCTGACAACGCTGACGATCATCGAAGACTGTTTGAAATCGATCACGCGCGAGATAGGCACAACGCTCGACCTGTCGCAGATTCCGCTCGACGACAAAGCCACGCTGCAACTTTTCGCGGATGGAAAGTGCGATGCGATTTTCCAGTTTGAAAGTTCCGGCATGAAAGATATTTGCCGACGCCTTAAGCCCGAAGGGCTGGAAGACCTTTCGGCGCTCAACGCGCTTTACCGGCCCGGCCCGATTGATTCCGGCATGGTTGACGATTTCATCGAGCGTCGTCACGGGCGAAAGAAAGTCCGGTATGACTTCAGCGAGTTGAAAGAGGTCATGGAAAAGACTCTCGGTGTGATCGTTTATCAAGAGCAGATCATGTCGGTCTTTCAAAAGCTGGCCGGGTATTCGTTAGGCGAAGCCGATCTGGTGCGGCGCGCGATGGGCAAAAAGAAGCGCGATGAACTGGACAAACACAAAGAGAAATTTTTGAGGCAGGCCGCCGAGCTTGGACACGATAAAGCGAAGCTCGAAAAGCTCTGGACCAGCATGGAAGGATTCGCCGATTACGCCTTCAACAGATCGCATTCGATGGCTTATGGCTATCTTGCATATCAAACGGCTTTCCTGAAGGCGCACTACCCGACGCACTTCTGGGCCGCTGTGCTGTCGAACGAATTGAATAACACGGCGAAGGTCGTCAAATACATCATCGAAGCGCGCAGTCAGGGAATTGATATACTGCCGCCCGATGTGAACGCCAGTCTCGATAATTTCACGGCCAGCGGAAACTCCATCCGGTTCGGGCTTGCTGCGATCAAAGGTATAGGCCAGTCCGCAGTCTCTTCGGTCATCGAAGCGCGCAACAGCGGCGGCCCGTTCCATTCCGTTTTCGATTTTACCGAGCGGGTCGATTCAAAGGCCGTCAACAAGCGCGTGCTGGAAAGCCTGATTCGTTCGGGCGCTTTCGATTCCTCGAACAGGAACCGCGCGCGACTGTTCGCCGCGATTGATTCAGCGATTGAAAGCGGGCAACGGACTCAGCGTTCGCGCGCGTCGGGGCAGACCGATCTATTCGGCGCGCTCGCTTCGTCGATGCCTGCCGTTGAGCCGCCGCTGCCCGACGCGCCGGAGTGGCAAAGCACGGAGTTGTTAAA
The DNA here is from genome assembly GCA_963804815.1 of Blastocatellia bacterium. Taxonomy (GTDB): domain Bacteria; phylum Acidobacteriota; class Blastocatellia; order UBA7656; family UBA7656; genus DATEKX01. Next base: position 4,137,431 of record CAWDRU010000002.1, read on the forward strand.
GGGCGAAAAAGAGACGCTCGGCTTTTACATATCGGGGCACCCGTTGATGCGATATGAAGAGGCGCTCACAGATTTCACAAACGCGGACGTTGATCGGCTGGCGAGCTTTCATCATGGCGCGCAGGTGACGATTGGCGGCATAGTGATGGAACTCAATTTAAAGATGACCAAGAAGGGCGACCGCTTTGCGCTCTTTCAACTCGAAGACCAGTACGGCTCTGTCAAGGTGGTGGTGTGGCCCGAACCTTACAGCAAAGCGAGCAGCGTTCTGGCGAGCGATGCCGCTGTGATGGTGAAAGGGCGGCTTGAAATTGATGACGGCGGTTCGATGACGATCATCGCCGAAGAGATTCAATCGCTTGAAAACATTCGCGAGCGTTCAGCGCGCACGGTTGTATTGCGCTTTGGCGTGGAATCAATCAGCGGCGACCGCGTCGAGCGGCTTCACACATTGCTCGACGGCCATCGAGGCGATTGCAGCGTCGTCTTTGAAGTTATGTTGAACGACGGCCAGATAGCGCGCATCCAGCCCAATCAATTCGTCCGCGTGAAGGTTACGCCAGAATTGACGCACTCTATCAAAGAGGTGATGCCCGACTGCCTTGTCGAACTGGTAATTCAGCGCGCAAGCAGCGCCGCACGATAGCAATCTGTCCGGTCGAAGGGCAATGGCGTTAAATTAACGTGAAAGTGACATAAGAATCAGCCCTGAAAGGGCGAAATTCAATAGCACAGGGCATCGCCCTGTGTCTTGCATCAAGATAAACTACAAGCCCTGTAAGGGCGAAATAAATCACTTGGGTTATTTCGCCCTTACAGGGCTTGTGTGGTAGTGGCGTTGCATACCGTGGGTTTCACCCACGGCTATTGAATTTCGCCCTTTCAGGGCTTTTACTTCGATCATTATGTCGAATTCACGTTAACTTAATGCCATTGCCCTTTCAGGAGCTTTACTTTTTCCCTCACGTATATTTTCTCCGGCCAGCTACATTCCAGTCAGGTAATTTTTCTATTCTTTAAAGCGTGCTGGAAACACAAAGCCAATAGCTATTTATCTAATTGAATAAGACTCTGATTGGAAGGAGTAGAAAATGGAGCTGATCGGCGGCACACTTGGCTACAACCTTCTTAAGAAGATTAGCAAAGATGGTAATACCGGGTATATGGATGGCAGCGCCTATGCCAATAAGAGCAAAATTGAAACTCTGATTGGCAAAGATTTCTGGCACGACATCAAAGGCAAAGTAGTTATAGATTTTGGCTGCGGGACTGGGTCAGACTCTGTTGAGATGGCCGAGCATGGCGCGCGCAAGGTCATCGGCATCGATATTCAGGAGAGATTTCTGGCTGTTGCGTGTGAGCAGGCCAGGAAAAACGGCGTCAGTGATCGCTGCACATTTGCGCTAAAGACAGATGAACGCGCCGACGTGATTGTTGCCATCGATTCGTTCGAGCACTTCAATGATCCGGCGGCGATTCTGACAACGATGCGCGAGATGATTAAGCCTGATGGATGCGTGATAGCATCGTTCGGCCCTACATGGTATCACCCGCTCGGCGGGCATCTGTTCTCAGTCTTTCCGTGGGCGCATCTTATCTTTACCGAAAAGGCATTAATTCGGTGGCGGTCTGATTTCAAGTCGGATGGCGCGACACGCTTTCATGAAGTCGAAGGCGGATTAAACCAGATGACCATCAGTCGCTTTGAACAGATCGTACAGGAAAGCCCGTTCAAGTTTGCCGGATTTGAAGCCGTGCCGATCAGGAAGCTGCAAAAGATGGCTAACCGATTGACACGGGAATTCACAACGGCAGTGATAAGATGCAAATTAGTTCCGCGTAATTGAGTCGTGACAAAGAGCGTGACACGAAGGCCGTCACAATCCCTGTAACACAGTTTGCCGTTGGATGTCAGACATAGCGTGACAACCAACGGCATTATCGTTTACGGCGCAATTTTCGTAGACGGATCGCTCCAGCCCGTCTGCCCGACGGTTACTACAGCCGCAACGCGGAACCAGTAACGAGTGCCGCTGGTCAATCCGCTGATAGTCGTTGAAGATTTGAGAGAGACAGTTTCGTGCACCCACGAAGTCGCAGTTGGCGGGTCGCTGCTGCGCTCGATGACATAGCTCTTTGCGTTTTTCACCTTGTCCCAGTTCAAATCAATTTCGCCATCGTGATCGCCTTCGGCGGCGCTAAGCCCGGCAGGCGCGGTAAGTGGAGTTCCGATGCCGGAAGTCACCACATTCTTAACGCCGACGCCTGCGCTGAGAATCTTCGATTCATCATCGCCGCTGACGCTTTCAATGTATGCGGCCAGTTGCCTTAACTGTCCATCAAGCGTGTCGCTGCTCTCGCGCAGGATGCTGTTTTTTGTCAGTACATTCTGTTTTGCAGTCTGCACGTCTGCAAAAGCCACGTCCAGAGCATCAGCCGAGGCTGTTATCTGCGTCAGCGGCGGATGTGGGGTCGTGAAATCAGGGTTGCCCATCAGAGAAGAAATGATCTGTCTGGCTTTGACCGTCTTTTCAGTTGGGGACAAGCTTCTGAGATTTAGTTTTACCTTGGACACAGGACACCTCCTAATTAAAAAATTCATTAACGGGACCAAAAACTGCACATACAGTAATGTAAGTCACGATAAAAAACAATAATAATTAGAAATCAGTATGGAATTACTCTAAAACATCAAGGCCATCCGGTTGTCAGATTATGAAGCTCGACATAGATAATCAGTTCACCGCAGAAACGCAGATGAATGAGATCAAAAGCATCTTGTTTTGCGGTTATTCAATCTTGAATTCCTGGAAAACTACATTGTTTTAGAGAAAAACAAGATTGTTTTAGAGAAAAACAAGATTGTTTTTGTCGAAAACTACATTGTTTTAGAGAAAAACAAGATTGTTTTTGCGGAAAACTACATTGTTTTAGAGAAAAACAAGATTGTTTTAGAGAAAAACAATGTAGTTTTTGATTGAAACAAGATCGAATTGTAGTAAAGCGGAAAGTCCTGAATACACGGCAACCCATTATAGGCAAACAACTTGTCAGGCGGCTTCCCTGTTACTTAACGCAAGATCGGCATAATAATCGAAGTAAAAGCCCTGAAAGGGCGAAATTCAATAGCCGTGGGTGAAACCCACGGTATGCAATGCCACTTGGTTTATTTCACCATGTACGACACAGGGCGATGCCCTGTGCTATTGAATTTCGCCCTTTCAGGGCTGATTATCATGTCGAATTCACGTTACTTACTGTCATAAGCTTCTACCAGACGCTTTGGCGCTGTGAGCCGCCATGATTGCTCAAGCAAATCACTGAGCGTTTTGCGGTCAACCGAAGAAAGCCGAACCAGTATCATCGGGTGACAACGATAGAAGTCTGTGACGTAAAAGGTGTCCGGCTCTGCGTTCAGCAGAATATCGCGTTTGAGGTAGTCAATCCTGATAAGAAGCGAATCATCATCCTGTTGCAAGTGAGCTATAAATTTCCCTTTGACGCGAAGTACAGGTGTGCCGCTCGATAATCCCTCTTCTACATCAGGGAGCGCGCCGACAAGTTGGCGTACTGTCTCGAAGTTTACCGGTTTTGTCTTACGACTCTTGGATTGCGGCTTGCTCTGCTGTTTAGTCATAGCGGTTTTCCTGTTTATTCTGCCGATTCACTGCGCGCGCTCGAAGATCAAAGATAGGACAGCTATAACTGACTATAGCTCATGCTCTCGCGGGCCGTAAGCGGGAAAGAGGGTTCCTGTTGTTCCTGTCGTCACACTTTCGACTTCCTTGTTTTTCTTCACGATTAAGTGCTAGATTCTTTAGGTGGCTCCTACGACAGCAGGAAATTTAATCGAACAACAAACGAACCAAATAGCTAAAACAGGAATCAAACCGCTCGAAGTAGTTGAAAGGAGCGCGAGTTCGTAGAGCCTTGGCAACTGTTACAAGAAAACCGAAGACTCAGGTAATCAGGAAACAAAGCCAGCGTACTGGCCTGCTTCGCCGTATCTTCTCGCGCAAATTGTTCATAGTGCTTGGCGTCTTAACGCTGATCGTCTGTTCCGTCTTTGCCTTCTTCTACGTCAAATACTCGCGCCTGATCGACGCGCGGCTGCGCGGAGACGTGCTTGTGCGAACGACGGGCATCTTCGCCGCGCCGCGCATGCTGCGCACAGGCTCAGGCGCAACGCTCGTTTCGATCAAAAGCTATCTCGACAGCATAGGCTACGTCGAATCAACCAAAGAGGCCGACTCGAAGCGCGGGCGCTACACGATCAAAGGAAACTCGATAGAGATTTACACCAGCAGCGATTCCGTTATAAACGGCGCGCGACAGTTTCCGAACATCACCGTCACATTCGCTGGCAGCAAAGGCATCACAAAAATCACAGACATCGATTCAAAGCGCAACCTCGACAGCGCGCTGCTCGAACCCGAAATGATGACGGCTTTATCCAATGACAAGCAGCGGCAGAAACAAAAGCTCGTTTCCTATAAAGACCTGCCAAAAGATTACATCAACGCTGTTATCGCAATCGAAGATCGCCAGTTCTTCGAGCATTCGGGAATAAATGTTCGCGGCATATCGCGCGCGCTCTTTCGCGATGTGACCGAAGGCCAGATGCAGGAAGGCGGCTCGTCGATAACGCAACAACTGGTCAAGAACTTTTTCCTCACGCCTGAGCGCACCTTGAAACGCAAGCTTCAGGAGATGATGATCGCCGTCACGCTTGAAACGAAGCTCTCGAAGGAAGAGATATTTCAGCTTTACGCGAATGAAATCTATATGGGCCAGTCGGGCAGCTACTCGATCAACGGAGTGGGCGAAGCGGCCTCATCCTATTTCAACAAAGATGTCTTGAATCTGACGCTACCGGAAGCGGCTTTTCTGGCGGGAATAATTCGCGGGCCAAGTCTTTATTCTCCCTACCGCGACCCTGAGCGTGCAAAGGCGCGACGCAATCAAGTGCTCGATTCCATGACGGACGCGGGGCTGATTCCACGCGAAAAGGCTGAACAGGCGAAAGCAACCGAGTTGAAGATTGTGCCAAAGCGCAGCGCCGTGAACAGCGATGCGCCGTATTTTGTCGATTACCTGCAACAGCAACTGGTGAGCGATTTTGCAACCCGCGACCTTTCGCGCCAGTCCTATCGCGTCTACACGACGGTTGACATGGATTTACAACGCGCGGCTGACAAGGCAGTCAACGACACGCTCACCAACCTCGATCAAATATTCGCCAAGCGAAAGAAGAACCCCGTGCCGCCCGGCACTCTGCAAGCCGCGCTCGTCGCGATGAATGCGAAGACGGGCGAAATAGTAGCGATGGTCGGCGGGCGCGATTACGGGCAGAGCCAACTGAATCGGGCCGTTGACGCGAATCGCCAGCCGGGTTCCGTATTCAAGCCAATCGTCTATGCGACCGCGCTCAACACTGCCTACGAAAAAGATGAGGCCGAAGAGAAGATCACGGCGGCGTCAGTCTTTATGGATGCGCCGGAAACTTTTCTCTACGGGCGGGGGCAAACATACTCGCCGGAGAATTTCGGCAAAACTTACTCGAATCACAACGTCTCTTTGCGCGATGCGCTGACTCATTCGCTGAATGTCGTTACAGTGCGAATAGCCGAAAAGGTCGGGCTGAACAAGATCGCGCTGATGGCTGAAAAGATGGGGCTTCCGAGGCCACAGCCCTTCCCTGCCCTCGCGCTCGGAACGGCTGAGGCGACACCGCTCGAAGTCGCCACGGCTTATACTACATTCGCAAACAGCGGAATGTTGACGGAATCGCGCTCGATCAAACGACTGACTAACGCCGACGGCGTCTCGATAAATGAAACGAAACCGCAACAGCGACAGGTGCTCAAACCTCAGATCAGTTTTCTGATGACCAGCATCATGCAGGACGTGCTGAACAAAGGCACGGCGGCCCGCGCGCGTTCCATGGGTTTTACGGCAACGGCTGCGGGCAAAACCGGAACCTCGCGCGATGGATGGTTCGCAGGCTATACGCCCAATCTGGTCTGCGTCGTATGGGTAGGTTTTGACGATAACTCGGAGCTTGGCCTTGAAGGCGCGAAGTCTGCGCTGCCCATCTGGGCGGCTTTTATGAAGCAGGCGCTCGCGCTGCGGCCTGAACTTGGCGGCGATAGTTTCCCCAAGGCCGATAACATTGCAACAGCCGAGATCGATCCGACTACCGGAATGCTTGCGACCGAAAGTTGTCCGGCGCGCAGGAACGAATATTTCATCGAAGGAACCGAACCTCAGGAAAGCTGCAAAGAGCACACGGGCGAGCATCCCGAATCGTCCGGCCTTCCGGGGTTTGACTGGCCCGAAGGCAAAGAGATCACTGACAAAGCTAAGAAAGTTGTGCGCGACGCAGAAGAGACGATTGACGAAGCGCGCAAGCAGATCAAAAAAGCTGCGGGCAAACCCTAACCATTTCATGTATCTCTCCGCAAAGAATAAGATCAGAACGCAGCGGGATGTATTTTATTCGATGCTGATGGCTCTCTATAAATGGGTAAATATCTCAGGTCCTCCTTGGGGGCGCGGAATAACTTCGCGTCCCTTTTTTTGTCGCCGTTGACCTCAGAATCTTCCGAGAATAGAATTGTTGAGCCTGAAGAGGCGAATTATTCAAATCCAATTACTAACCAAGCCACAGGAGGGCTAAATGATCAAGAACATAGAAGAGATTTTAGGCGACGAAGCTGAAAGTTTGTTAACGTATCAGAGCCGAACAATTCCAAAAGAGAAGCTGCACCTGCCCGGCCCCGATTTTCTGGATCGCACAGTAGCTGGCTCCGACCGCTCGCCGGTCGTGATGCGCAACCTCGCGAGCCTGTTCAATCACGGGCGACTCAATGGCACGGGTTATCTGTCGATCCTGCCTGTCGATCAAGGCATAGAGCATTCGGCGGGAGCGTCGTTTGCGCCCAACCCGGATTATTTCGACCCCGAAAACATACTGCGACTGGCGCTGGAAGGCGGGTGTAATGCGGCTGCCACAACGCTCGGCGTGTTGGGTTCAGTCTCGCGCAAGTACGCCCACAAGATTCCGTTCATTTTAAAATTCAATCACAACGAATTCCTCACCTACCCGAACAGCTTCGATCAGATATTTTTCGCCTCCATGGATCAGGCGTTCGATCAGGGCTGTGTCGGCGTTGGCGCAACCATCTATTTCGGCTCCGAAGAATCGAAGCGACAGATACAGGAAGTCACACAGGCTTTTGCCTACGCGCACGAGCTGGGGATGTTCACAGTGTTGTGGTGTTATCTTCGCAACAACGCATTCAAGACAAAGGAAGCCGACTTTCATACTTCGGCTGACCTGACGGGGCAGGCCAATCACCTTGGCGTCACAATCGAAGCCGACATCATCAAGCAGAAAATGGCTACGAACAACGGCGGCTATAAGGCGATCACGAGCAAAGAAAATCCATACGGCAAGATTTCGGAACTGGTCTATACGGACCTGACCACAGATCATCCGATTGACCTGACGCGCTATCAGGTGGCGAATTGCTATATGGGGCGGGCGGGGCTGATTAATTCAGGCGGCGAGTCGGGCAAAAACGATTTGCAGCAAGCCGTTCGCACGGCGGTCATCAATAAACGCGCGGGCGGAACAGGGCTGATCTCCGGGCGCAAGGCTTTTCAGAAGCCGATGAATGAAGGGATAGAGATATTGAACGCGATTCAGGATGTCTACCTTGCGAAAGAAGTGACCGTAGCCTAATGACTGAAGACGAACCTCCAAGACCCACGATTGAGGACGTGCTCGAATTGCTCGGACTGCTGCGTAAGAGCGCAGCGGAATTTCAGGAGCAGATAGACGTTTACTTCGCGAATGCAGAGGGGTGGCAGAGCATCAGATCGCGCTTCGCATCATTTGAAGCGCGATTTGTTTCGCTCGAAATTCGACTGGCGACAGCGCATCCTGAACCGGACTGGCAGGACAGCGAGTTGATGTACATGCTCAACGAGTTGCGCGATGTCGGCGATGACTTCACACAGATGCGCCAGGAGTTTTTGAAAGCCTTGCAGGAAACGCCGAAGCGGATTAATTGAGCGCAACCGTCAAAGGTCGCGCCTCATACATACACGATCTTTAACCGGCAACCCGTTGATGGCTTCTTTCTCTCTCATTTTTCTCAAACCGGCACTCAACTCGATTTCCGTTAAAACAACAAAGCCCAGTCGCGAATAAAACGGCCCGTTCCAGGCAATGTCCCGAAAAGTCGATAACGTGATAGCCCTGTAACCTTTCTGTTTCGCCCATTCGCAAACAGCATTTACAAGTTCAGTTCCAATGCCGCGTTTGCCATGTAAGGGGTGCACGGCAATCTCTTCCAGATGTAATAAGCCGTCCAGAGGCAATGCGACTGCGAATCCAACCGGCGCGTTATCCGAGTCGGAGGCGACCCAGACCATGCCTTGCTCAAACTGTTGATAAAGCAGTTCGTAGTCAATCGGATCATCTGCCGCAATGAAAGGGTAATCCGTATCTATAAACAGATGACCCGCAGCGCGCTCAATCTCCTGGAGCAGGCTTAACTCTTCACGGTTTGCAGAGCGTATATTATAGTTATCGCCAGTCATCTTCCGAAAATTCGGCGTTGAATATATCTCACTTCACTTCTTTTATGCTGGCCGGTTTTGCGAATAGCTTATCGGGAACGCTCTCAGTGATGCTGACCGAATCGAAGCTGACGCGCGCGCTCTGTTTGCCGTCGCGGTAAGAATCGACGAGCGTGGGGAACAGCACTCCGTTGAAATCAACCCATCTGTAATATCGCGCTTCGTTATTGGCAGTGCCTTCCTCGGTGATCTGCTTGTACTCTGTGCTCAGCGGCAGCTTCGTACGGGTGTCGAAGTGCAGCGTGGCCGCGCCGCCGTCGGCAAAATCGAGCCGCACGGCTTCGGAAAACTGGTTGCGCCATGGTTCGCGGCGTCCAAGATAGACCAGTTTCACGCCCGCTTGCGCGGAGGCCACGCGCAGCAGGTTGTCTAAGTCATAACGCAGCCCCTGTTGGAATTGCTTGATCTGATCGTCCTTCTGGTCGCGTATCATCTTCTGCTTGGCGTCATAAACCCAGTTGGCGCTTTCCGAATTGGTTTGAATCAGTTTGCTGTCGCCCTTGCCAAACTCTGTTCGCTCTCGATTGGGATAGGCGATGTAGTCTACGAATATTATCGGGTTGCCGGATAAGCCTTTATCGAACGGAGTGTACTGGCCACGGCTCGCGATTGTGCGAAATTTCAGGTAAGCGTCGCCGCCTCTTGCCCTGACCGCTTCGCGAATGAGCGCAGCGGCTTTCGCCTGATCGTTTTCGTCCTGTTCCTGAGCGTTGATTGTCGCAGGCACCGAAACAAGCGCGATTAAAACAAGCGCGACCAAAAGGAGCGCTAATAATTTCAGCGATTTTATCAAGTGGCCTCCAGCTCTCTGCAAAATAATCAGAATGATTATACCATCACCGCTGCTCTTGTCTCCCGGCAATTAAAAAAGCAGCGCAGGTAAAATCCGCGCCGCTTTTGTTTATGTCAACTATAAAACTCCGACTATGAATCGGTTGTCTTTATCTTCATCTCGCCTTCGATGAAATCCACGTCGAAATTATCGGCTTCTTTCCATCTGGTTGTCACAGGCAGTTTCACCAGCTCGTCTATCGTGCGTTTGAGAAAGCGCGCGCCGTATTGCGGGCTGAACCCTTTCTCGACCAGATAATTGAGCGCGCCTTCGCTGACTTCAAGAATCTTGTCCTGTCGCTTCATCTGTCGAGTGACCATGCCCAGATACAGTTCGGCGATCTGTTTGACTTCGTCTTCGGTGAGCGGCGAAAAGACCACTATCTCGTCTATGCGATTGCGAAACTCAGGCGAGAATCGCTCTTCGGCAGCCTTGATGACTTCGCGATTGATCTGCGTCACATCCGCGAGCGTCTTCTTTCCGAATCCAAGCGGCTTCATGTACTTTTTGAAATTCTCCGAGCCGAGATTCGATGTCATAATGATTATCGCGTCCGACAGGTAAACCTTCTTGCCGCGCCCGTCTGTGATCCATCCTTCATCGAACGCCTGTAAAAAGAGGTTGAGCAGATAAGGCGACGCCTTTTCAATCTCGTCGAGCAGCAGGACTGTGTAAGGGTTATCGCGCAATCTTTCGGTCAGAATTCCGCCGCGTTCGCTCCCGACAATTCCGCGCGGCATGCCGATCAGCTTTTCGACTGCGATAGTCCCGTCCTGATATTCGCTCATATCAATGCGAACCATCTTGTCGTCGTCGCCGAACATGAACTCAGCTACCGCTTTTGCAAGTTCCGTTTTGCCGACGCCGGTCGGGCCTAAAAACAGCAGCACCCCATCCGGCTTATAGAAGTTCTCTTTGAGAGGCCCCTTGTTGAGCCGCAATCTTTGCGCTACAGCCTTGATCGCGGTCTTCTGCCCTATCACGCGCCCCGATAACATCTCTTCCATGTCGGCGAAGCGATCATTTGTGTCGCGGAATATCATGTCGCGAGGGATGCGCGATTCCTGGCTGATGACATCAATTATGTGCTCGCTCTTAACCTCAAGCTGCTCAGGCTGATTGATCTCAACTTTGACCGAAGCCGTGTCGAGCCAGCCGATGACCTTGTCCGGCAGGTGAAGGTTGCGAACGTAGCGCGGAGCCATCTCAAGCGCCGTCTCGATGGCTTCATCGGAAATAGTGACTGAATAATTGCGTTCGAGGCGCGGGCGCACGCCGACGATGATCTTGCGCGTGTCTTCAACCGAAGGCTCGTCAACTTTCACGAGCCGGAATCTGCGCGCCAGCGCTTCGTCTTCGGCGATGTACTCTTTGTATTCGGTCATCGTCGTAGCGCCGACAATGCGAATTTCGCCGCGCGCGAGCGCGGATTTGAACATATTGGCGGCGTCGGAACTGGCTCCCAGAGCCGATCCTGCGCCGATTATGGTGTGCGCTTCGTCTATGAAGAGGACAAGGTTATCGCGCTCTTTTACTTCGTTTATTATGCCCTGAATGCGCTCTTCAAACATACCGCGCAGCATAGTCCCGGCGACTATGCCCGACATCTGAAGCTGTACGACGTGAGCGTTGCGCAATCGTTGCGGCACGCTGTCGGGTTCCATCTCGATCTTGCGAGCCAGTCCTTCGACGACAGCGGTCTTGCCGACGCCCGCTTCGCCCACAAGCATAGGCGAGTTTGCGCGTTCACGGTGGCAGAGTATTTCGATCATCTGCCGTATCTCTTCGTTGCGACCGATGACGGGCGGGAGTTTGTCCTGCCGGGCGAGCTTGTTGAGGCTTACGCCAAAGTGTTTGAGGTAAGGCGGAAGCTCGTAACGGCGGCGATATTTCTCTTCTTTCTCTTCGTGGCTGCGGACACGTGTTTGAATCTTTTGCATCACCATCTCGCGATCAGCGCCCAGACGACGCAACATTTCTACTGGAAAACTGTGAACGTCTTTGAAGAGTGCGACAAATATGTCATGAGATTCGATCAGTCTCCGCCCGCGCTCGTGCGCGTGCTTGAGCGCGTTTGAGAGCAGCGTCCTCAAAGCCTCTGAAATCTTCATGCCTCGACCCAGATAATCGCGCTGGCTCAACTTGCTTTCGAGCTGCTGCAATACGGTTTGCGGGTCAAGATTGAGGCTCTGCATCACCTCGTTGAAGAACTGCCGTTCCACTTCGGCAATCGAGACAAAAACGTGCTCAGGCGCGAGTTGATTGTGGTCACGCGAGCGGGCTTCTTCATAAGCCTTGCGAATCAGTCTGCGGCCACTCTCAGCGATCTTGTCTGTGTAAATCTCTAAATCAATCATTGGTTACTCAACTTCCGCGAGCGTGTGCGGGAACAATAGGAATCAGCGCCTACAGTGATGTCATGCTTGACGCATTCACAAGTCATGCTATTAAAGTATATCACAATTGAAAGTTTACTCAAGAATCGCCTCTTTTGTGGCCCAGGCTGACCATTTCCCGTCGAGTCTTCATTATTGTGAAGGCTCCGGTTTGACTCGTTTTCCTGTAATCGCTTATAGTCGGAGCCGCAGTCAATTACGCGCCATCGAGCCAATTGGATGAATCAACTCGGAAAGTTCGTTGTTTATTACCCCAGAATCATCATTGCCGTAACAATTGCGGCAACAATCGGATACGCAGCCGCCATTGCGACGCGCGGCGTGAAATTCAACGGCTCGCCCGAAACCCTTGCGCGCAAGGACGCCACGTTTCAGTTCTTCAATGAAACGCGCAATATGTTTGGCGATGATCGGGTCATCGTCGTCGCGCTGACCGTCGAAGACGTATTCACTACAATATTCATCGAAAAGCTCGACCGCATGACAAGGCGACTGGCCGATGTCCACGGGGTTGACGAAACGCAGAGCCTGACAAACATAAAAGCCATCCGGTCAACCGAAGACGGCATCACCATCGACCGCCTGATTCCAGCAAACGCCTACGATGCGGCGCAACTCGTCAGGCTTAAAGAAGAGATCATCACCGACCCGCTTTACGCGCGGCAGTACGTTTCAACCGACGGGCGGACGGCTGCAATCAACGTGTTCCTCAAGCCGCTCGGAGAAGCCGAGGCGCGTGCGGTGGCCGAAGAGGTCGAGCGCGTTGCCAAAACGGAAGCCGGGGCCGACGAAGTGTTGCTTGCGGGCGTGCCCGTGATAGACGCGCGCGGTATTCGCAGTATGTTACGCGATATGCTCCTTTTATCGCCGCTTGCCGCAGCGTTGTGTTTCGTCATCTTCCTCGCAGCTTTTCGGAGTTTCTGGGGCGCTGCGCTCCCGATGGCCGCGCTCATAATCGGGCTTGTCTGGACTATAGGCGTGATGACCCTGCTTGACCGCCCGATCACGCTGGCAACGCTGTCGCTCCCCACAGTTTTGATGGCCGTCGGCAGTTCATACATGTTTCATGTGCTGAACCAGTATCGCATCTCCATGTCTGCGCTCGGTGAAAATCCCGATAAGGAAAGCCAGCGGGCGGCGTGGCTCGATGGCGTAAAGTTCATTAGCCCTGCCGTGATAGTTTCGGGCACGACGACGATGGCGGGCTTCGGCGCGCTCGCGTCAAGTTCGGTTCCAACAGTGCGCGACATGGGGATTTTTGAAACTCTCGGCGTGATGGTGATGCTTGCGCTCACGCTCGCTTTCGTCCCCGCTGCGCTTGTCCTGTTGCCGCCTAATGCGCTGGGCCGCTCAAAAGATAAGGATTACGCAACGTGGCTCAACAGGTGGCTTCAAGGTGTAACCGCGCTCATATTGTTTCGCAGGCGAGCCGTGTTGCTTACGACTCTCGGATTGACGCTCATAATCGGCGCGGGCGCGGCGTGGCTTAAAGTCAACACCGACTATTTGAAAATATTTCCGCGCAAAAGCGAAACCGTGCAGGCGGCTGAAAAGCTACACGAGCGATTGGCAGGCGCGGCGACCGTTCAGCTTGTCGTAAGCGGCGCGCCCGGCGCGGTATATAAACCCGATTTCTTAGGCGGCGTGGAATCGCTTGAACAATTCGCTCTCAATCAATCGGGAGTTGACACGGCGATCTCTGTCACAGATATCGTTAAACGATTAAACAGCGTTGCATCACGTAAATCCTCGACCGAACTGCCGCAGGACGAGCGACAGCTTCGCGGTTTGTTCGACAACTATCTCTCGCAGGATGAATCCATTTACCGACTGGTGAGCCGCGATTACTCGCGCGCAGTCATACTGCTCAGGACCAATCTTTTCGGATCGAACGACTTGAAGGCGCTCACAAATAAGATCGACAAATGGTCGCGCGAGAATCTGCCCGACGGCATAACGGCTCAGGCGACGGGCTCGGTCATCCTGCTCAATGATGCTTCCGACGCGGTTGCGGATTCGCAGACTTCGAGCCTCGCAATCGCGCTCGTGTTGATCTACCTGATGATGGTGATTTTATTCCGCTCGTTCGCCACAGGGTTGCTGGCCCTGATTCCGAATCTGTTGCCGATAATATGGTATTTCGGGTTTCTGGGGTGGGCCGACATCCCGCTCGACATCACGACCAGCCTCATAGCAAGCGCCGCGCTAGGGCTTGCGGTTGACAACGCGGTCCACATGATTCGCCGCTATCGCCAGTGCGTCAGCGAACGAAAGAGCGCGTCAGACGGCGAGTATTCAGCTGAAGATGAGGGTTGGGCTATGTGGCTTGCGATACTCAGGACGGGCAAGCCTATGGTGCTTGCCAACGTCATGCTCATGGCCGCCTTTCTGATATTCGTGTTATCTTCGTTTGTGCCTGTTCGCATAGGAGGAATATTGTGGGCGGTGACGATATTCGCGTGTCTCGCCGCTGATTTAATTCTTCTTCCGGTCCTGATGAAGTTAAAAATTTTCGCGCGAGCGGCATTGCCTGACAGTGGAAGCAGTGATCAATCATCCGAACCGCAGTACTCCAATCTCGAAAAGGTCAACAAGTGAATGATGAAAACAATCGTATCATTCAAAATGCTGAGTAACGATTTCCCTTTCCCATCAAAAGCGTTACTGCTTGCCTGCGCGCTTTCAATCGTGCTTGCAGGGTGCGATAAACCTGCGACGAACAGCAACAATAACGCGCCGCAGAGCGCGCAACCTTCCGTTGATGTCGCGCAGCTTATAGAGCGATACCGCGCGCTCGATGACAGCCGCGACAGCACGATGAAGCTGCGCGCAAAAATAGAAGGGGCGGTCGGAGGGCCGCCCGAAGTTCAGATGAATATCTATCGCAAGCGACAGGCAGACGGCAGCAAAATCATGCTGATAGAATTCACGGCCCCCGATCAGGAGCGCGACCGTGATGCGATTGTCACTACCAGCCCGCAGGGTGAAATCGAAGCCACCCGCTACATTCAGGCAAACGACAGCTTTGCCAGCGTCAAAGGCTCTGTCAACGAAGACTCGCTTTTTGGAATGACGCTACAGGAACTTGTAGACGGTCAGCCTGAAAAATACGATTTCAAATTCGTCGGCGAAGAAACGGTTAACTCAAAGCCTGCCTATCGAGTCGAAGGAACGCTCAAGCCGGGCGCTGATTCCAAGTTTTCGCGCCTCGTGATGCTGCTCTCGAAAGAGAACAGCGCCGCGCTGGTCTCGGAATTTTACGACAATCACAACGAGTTGATACGCCGCCTGACCCTGGATCGCATGGAGCAGGCGGGCGGGCACTGGACCCGAATGCGATGGACAGTAGAAAATCTCGCGCGACAAAAAAAGATCGTGTTTGAGACTCTCGAAGCGAAATACGATCAGAATCTGAGCGATGCGATCTTCGCGCGCGAGCACTTGAAAAAGCTGGCTTCAAAGTAGTAAGGATGAGGGATGAGGGATGAGAGATGAAGGTGCTTCCTTCCTGTTCATCCCTCATCCCTCATCCTTCATCCCTTCTTCGTATTCCTATGCCGACAGATGAGCTACTTGCAGTAGTAGGTCGCGCCGACGATCTGTATCGCCAGCGGGCGCGGCCCGGCACCGTGAGAGAAGCCGTTATGGTGCTTTCGGGCGCGCGCGGCGGCAACGAGCGATACGAAGTGCAATGGCGGCTGGCGCGCGCGCTTTTCTTTCTCGGCCAGGAAGCAGATTCGAGCGGAGCCAAACGGCAACTCCATGCCGCAGGAATCAACGCGGGCGAGCGCGCAGTCGTTTTAAACTCTGAGCGGGTGGAAGGCCATTTCTGGGTCGGTGTGAACCTCGCGATGTTCGCAGAAAGCAACGGCGGAATAAGAGGCGCGCGCGCGTTATTGTGGGCGAGGTCTGAATTGAAGCTTGCCGCCAGGGTGAACGAAAGCTATCACGACGCAGGCCCGTTGCGCGTGCTCGGTCGGATCGAGCACAAAGCGCCAAAACTGCTGGGAGGCAACCGCAAGCGCAGCCGCCAGTGCTTTGAGCGCGCGCTTCAGATCGCGCCTCGAAACACCGTGACGCTGCTCTACGCGGCAGAGCTTGCGATTGACGAAGGCGACCGGGCGCGCGCCATATCTTTGCTCGAACAGATCATCGAGTCGCCTGTCGGATCAGAGTGGGAGTTCGAGAATCGCCGTGACCAAAAGCTTGCGCGCGCGCTGCTTGAGAAATCCGGTCGCGCGTGACCGGTCAGCAACAAAGGGGCGACTACATGCCGAAGGTTTTCTACTTAATCGAGGAAAAGCAGGTCGAAGCGGACGCGACGGAAACCATTCTGCAAACCTCTTTGCGCGCATCTATCCCGCACGCCCATGCCTGCGGAGGGACTGCCCGCTGCTCGACCTGCCGCGTGATGATAGCCGAAGGGCTTGAGCACTGCACATTGCGAAACGACAAAGAGCAGATACTTGCCGAGCGACTGCACTTCAGCCCTGAGATTCGACTGGCCTGTCAGACCACCGTCAACGGCGATGTGAAGCTTCGGCGGCTGGTGATGGACGAAGAAGATATTGAGCTGACAGATCAAATGGGCGCAGGCGGGATGCCCACATCAGCCGGAGAAGAGAAAAATCTGGCCATACTGTTCTCCGACATTCGCGGGTTCACGCCTTTTGCCGAGCGTCTTCTTCCTTACGATGTCGTGCATGTTTTGAATCGTTATTACTACGAAGTAGGCGAAGCGATCATTCGCAACGGCGGCTGCATAGATAACTACATGGGCGACGGGCTGCTGGCGCTGTTCGGAATGGATAATTCAACGGGGGCGGCAATGCAGGCGGTCAAAGCGGGGCTTGAAATGCTTGAAGCTGTAGAGCATCTCAAGCCTTATATGGAAGCGATATACGGCAGAAGCTTTCAAATCGGCATAGGCGTTCACTACGGCGAAGTGGTGGTTGGCGCGATAGGCGCGGCGAATATGAAGAGAGTCACAGTCATAGGCGACGGGGTGAACTTAGCGAGTCGAATAGAGTCGGCGACCAAACAGGCAGGAGTCCATTTTTTGATCTCGGAAGCCGCTTACGCGGAAGTGAAAGACTATGTCCTGACGGGCGACACCATCCGGGTCACGCTCCCCGGCAAGAGCGGCGAGTATCCGCTTTATGAAGTCGAAGGACTGAAGATTCAGCAACCATAAATATAAAAATAATGCTATGCTGGAATATCAACAAATTGCTCGCAATATAGGGGCTATGCTTTATGGTTCTCTCAATCGAAACAGAAACTGTTCCAATGCAAATGGATGCTGATGGTGTCATACGAATTGGCGGCAGTCGTGTGACTCTTGATACAGTTGTCGATGCTTTCGATGCCGGAGCAACTGCCGAAGAAATCGTGCAACAGTATCCGTCTCTCAATCTGGCCGATGTGTACTCCGTAATTGGTTACTATCTTCGTCGGCGCTCAGAGATCGAGGATTATTTGCAACAGCGGCGGCAGCAAGCAGTCGAGATACGCAAACAGAATGAATCACGATTCGAGGCAAAGGGCATAAGAGAGCGTCTATTGGCCCGCAAGCAGATATAACAGGCTTTGAGTCTATGCTCAAACTTGCTGCTGATGAAAATTTCAACAATGACATCATACGCGGTTTGCTGCGGCGGAAACCGGAACTGAATATAGTTCGCGTTCAGGATGCCGGTCTTTCCGGGGCTGATGATCCATCCGTACTTGAATGGGCTGCACAAGAAGGCCGCGTGCTGCTCACACACGATGTCTCGACCATCACTGGGTATGCATATGAACGCGTTATGGAAGGCAAATCAATGCCGGGAGTATTTGAAGTTAATCGCAGCGTTCCTATCGGCACAGCTATAGAAGACATCTTGCTGCTGGCCGAGTGCAGTTTTGAGGGTGAATGGGAAGGCCAGATACGATACCTGCCTTTGTGATAATTTCATCTAACTGATGTTGGGCAGCCAATTGAGCGCGTCCTGGTTTGCGTGGACCGCGTGACTACGCAGAGTAAGGGCTTTCTCCGAGAGGAGGTGACATGGCGACCGTTGTGAGTATATTAGCCCTCGCGTTATCAGTAACGAACTTTGTCGTGACGCTAGTCTTGACGCTAAGGAGAGACATTGGCGCTATTCGATCAGTGCTCGTCTTTACGTATAAGAGTGAAGGCTGGCACATCTGGCAAAAGGAGTTGAGTTTTGTCTTCACTTTGCCAGACATGACAGCAAACAAATCTTTGTGGCCACGTATCGTGATGCCGACGGAAGGCCCTATACGTCCCGATCTCAGCATGATGTCTCTTTAGGTTCTATTTTGCGTAAAATGGTAAAACCTAACTACAAACTTCAAGAGTCTGTCTATGAAACATAGCGAATCCCTATCTAATCGCCGCCTAACACAAAACATCCACTGAAGCGCGTGAAGCGAATTTCTTAACGTTCCACCAGTGCCGCTCGCGCGCGCCCGGTGATGTCTCGCTGAATAAAAATCCGGGATTCTACTCCGGCCAATCGCCAAGAGCTTTGCGCGTCTGCACGAGTTGCCCCAGATGATATGCGTTGTGGTCTGCCGTAAGAAGTATCTGGCGCAGGTAGGTTCGCCCTTCGCCGTGCGGAATCTTCGCCGTCAAATCAATCTCTGTATTTTCAATGAGAACTATCAGTTCTTCGAGGTCTGCAAAAAAGCCTTCAACGGAAGCCTTCCACATTTCGTCTGTCACGCTCTCTGTTTTCGCGGGCCAGTAGCCTGCGGGAAATTCAGGCGATTGCCAGCCGGGGTCAAGCGTGTAGCGCAGTATGTCTTCCTGCGCGCGGCGCATGTGTTCAAGCTCTTCCCAGACCGAATGCATCCCGTTTGCCGGGCGCTTGTTGCGAAGCTCAGGTTTGACACTCATCAGCGATTTCTCTGTTGTAATGTGAGCGTGTCCGCCTCGCAGCAATTCGACCAGACTTTCTCGCAACGCAGAGTCGTTCATAAATTCCTCCATCAATCGTCAGCTTTATCGTGAAGCTGTTTTGGAGTCAGAAACCATAACAGCTTACCTTGACCATCTTCGACATCTTCCCAACGCTCAACTGGAAACTCTATGGCGGCGAGCGCAGCCGTTGTCATTCGCTCGTGCGCGCCGCTCAGGCGATAGACTAACTCTTCAAACCCGGGATTATGGCCGACCATCAGAACGCTTGAACTTTCATCAGGCAGGTGTCGGACTACGCGCACAAGCTCGGATGTCGAAGCGTCGTAGATACTTTCGTCGAATTGAAGGCTCGCAGAAAAGCCGCCCGATTTGATTGCCGCCTCGACGGTCGCTTTAGCGCGGGCAGCGGGCGAACTGACGATCAGATCAGGCACAGGGCCGCGATCTTTCAGCGCCCGCCCCATGCGCGGGGCGTCGCGTTTGCCTCGATCAGCGAGCGGGCGATCAAAATCGCGCAACGAGGAATCATCCCAGTCCGATTTAGCGTGGCGCAGCAGCAGCAATGTTTTCACCGTCGCAACCTCCTGTTTGATGACTTCAATTATATGTTAATTGAAAGGTGGTGGCCGCGTGAAGGTTCACTCTTGCTTTGAAGGCTATCGGCTTCTCCGGGTCAACTCGATTGTCCGGAAGTCGCATGCTACGATGAAATGTACGGAATAGCGATTATGACTGACCTGACAGGCAACACATTCTTCGACGGACCGGCGGGCCAAATCGAAGCCATACTGAAAGAGCCTGCGACAACAGTGACTCGCGCGGCGATTGTGTGCCATCCTCATCCGCTCTTTGGCGGGACTATGCACAACAAAGTCGTTTATCGCACTGCGCGCGCGTTTCAAGACGCAGGCTTTTCAGTTCTGAGATTCAATTTTCGCGGCGCGGGTCGAAGCCAGGGCCAGCACGATCAGGGGCGCGGCGAGCAGGAAGACCTGCGCGCGGCCATAAGGTTCATCAGGCATAAATACGCGGGCGCAGAGATCTGGCTCGCGGGGTTTTCATTCGGTTCAGACGTGATGCTTCGCGTAGCCTGCCCGGACAGTTCGATTCGCGCGATTGTCGCAGTCGGAGTGCCCGTATCGAAATACGATTTCAGTCACGTAATCAATTGCCATATGCCCAAACTGTTCGTTCAGGGCGCGGCGGATGAATTCGGTTCAGGCGAGGATTTAGAGCGGCTGGTCGCAAAGCTGAGCGAGCCAAAAAGGTTGAAGATAATCGAAGGTGCGGATCATTTTTTTGAAGGACATCTGCCGGAACTCGCCGAGACGGTTGCCGACTTCATCGCTTCCGTTATTCAGTGATTAAAATTCGAGATGTAACTTCTTTGTATCCATCTGTGGCCTGCTTGCGCAATGAATGCGCATCAATTATCGTTTTTAACTGAGCGCCAGACTAAGCGATTAAATGTTCCAGCTTGGAAGCAGTATGATCAGAGTTAAACGGATCTCTATATTAATAGCCCTGCTCCTGCCTCTGCTGACGCAAAATACGGGTTTTGCCTGTTGCGGCGGAGGCGGAGGCGGCTCTGCGGAAGCCTACAGCGCGGCTTCCGATGTGTTCATAAGCAGAGTGGTTGAGGTATTTCTACCGCCGTTTGAAATGCATCATAACAGCGACGGCTCAACGAGCGTTTCTCCGGGTACGAAGCCCGGCTTTGTAAGACTTTCCGTTGAAAAATCTTATAAAGGAGTTCAGGGATCAGAAGTTCTGCTTCCTCTTGATGGAACTTCTGGCGGATATAATTTTGAAGAAGGGGAAGAGTATCTTATTTATGCAACCCGGCAGGATGAAAAGATAAGCACCAACAAATGCAGCAGGACCCGCCTTCTTTCAAAAGCGACTTCGGACATAAAGTACATGGAAGGTTTAGAGAAGGGCGAGTCTCAGGCGGCCATTTACGGGTATGTGCTGAAGGAGTTCATTGATCAGGAGGGCAAGCCGGGTTTGCAGACTCCGTTTGAAGAGTTAAGGGTAATCGCAAAGAGCGGAGACCTGCGCGTCGAGGCGTTGGCAGATAAAAGCGGTGAATACGAACTCATTTTACTGCCCGGTAAATATGAAGTGTGGGTCGAACGTTTAGGGGTGAAAGTCAGCAGGTCCGACGAGGTAATAACGCTTAAAGACCGCGACAGCAATCAAAAGTATCTGGCCGTGCAATTAAATTAACGGTTAACCGTAACGGGCGTCATTTCGGGTTACAAATTCAAAGCAATGCAAAATCAAAACGCAATCAAAACAGCAAAGCTCATACTTATATCTGTAGCAGCAGTGATCTGCTCCTGCCTGCCGGGGCAGCAGACCCGCGCAGGCGTAGGGCAGGATCAACCGCGAAAGCAGTTGGAGTTTGTGGGCGTTAACGCGCCGCTTGAAACGCGGGCCGGAGTTGACGACGGGGCTGCGTTCGCCGTGCAGTTCGGAGGTAGCACGCACGGCGGCCTCGAACCCTGTGGCTGAAAGCCCCCCCGGATGGGGGGACTGGCACGGCGTGTCAGCTACGACAAACTGTTCAGGAAAAATCTCGGTCAGGTGCCCTCGATCATAGTAGAGAGTGGCGAGTTTCTGGCCGATGAGCGCAATGCCCATGGCGAGTTGCGCCCTGATGCGTCCACGAAAGACGAATGGATAATGAAGGCATATGACCAGTTTCCGGTTGACATAATCAATATCTCATCACGAGATCTCCGCTATATATCGCGATTGCTTCGCAAGGGCGATACGGCTACTCAAAATATTCTGAAGCGATTGGTGTCGGCAAATATTGTAAGCACTTCGCCAGATAAAATCGCGCCTCAGCCATTCATCATTAGAGAGCTTCCCGGCAGGCAATCGGCGAAGCCCGTTCGAGTCGCGTTCATAGGATTGACCGAGGCGGGACCGGCTGCGCCGCACGGCTTCAAGTTCACGGACGCGATTGAAACAGCGCGTCGAGTCGTGCCTGAAGCGAGAAAGCGCGCAGATGTTGTGATCGCGGTTGCCTATTTCAAGAGCGAAGACGCAAAGCGTCTGGCAGGCGAAGTGCCCGGCATTGACGCTATCATCACGGGCAACAGTCAGAGCGACGGCTCGTTCTTCACTCCTCCGTTGACCGTGGGTAAAACGCTGATCGTATTCACAGCTTATGAAACAAGGATGATGGGCGAACTGCTGTTTTATCGAGACGCGCAGGGGAATTTTTCCGTAAGAACGCGCTACATCTCGCTCGACACAGAGGTCCCGGACGACCCCGCGGCTTTGCAGATCGTCAATCAGGCGCGCGAAGCCGAGGAGGGCATGCGGGAAAAATCGAAGACTCAGTTGCTGGACTGGCTGGCAAGCACTCGCGGACGCAAACCCGTAGGCGAATCCGCGCATGTTTATATTCAGGCGTCGGCCTGCGCAAAGTGTCACATGGATCAATACATTCGCTGGTCAAACAGCGCGCACGCTCACGCGACGGACCTGCTTGTTTCAAAACAGTTCGAGTTTGATGTCAGTTGCCTGAATTGCCACGCGACCGCTCAACCGAAAGCGACCGCCGCAGAGATGGCGAAACTGGCACAGGTGCAGTGCGAGCAGTGCCACGGCCCCGGCGGCGACCACGCGGCAAAGCCCGGCAAAGGCTACGGTCTTATTACGAACCTTCAGGCAGCCTGTGCGGCCTGTCATACGTCGGACATAAGCCCGAACTTTAATGCTCAAACTGCATGGGAAAAGATCAAGCATTGAAAAGTGAGCAAAATAACTGAGAGGATCATTTTTAGCAGAGGAGAAATTTTATGCGAAAAACCTACACATTCATCGCTGTTTTAATCTTTCTTTGTGTCAGCGCCTGCGCGGGCAGCAACACTCAAACCAGCGCGGCGAGCAATTCAAACAGCGAAGCGCAGAACAATTCAGATCGCGGGCAGGCCACTTTGCAGTTAGATGGCGCAGCGGTGACGGTCGAATACGGGCGTCCCAATCTCAACGGGCGAAATCTTGAAAAGTTGATACAACCGGGGCAGGAATGGCGAATGGGATCAAACACAGCCACGACTTTGACTACAACAGCGGATTTGAAGTTCGGCGATAAAGTAGTGCCGAAGGGAAAATACGCCCTTAAAGCCAAGCCCGTGAACGCGCAGGAGTGGTTGCTGCTGATCCAGAAAGAAGACAGCACAACTTTGGCCGAAGTACCCATGAAACTGGAAAAAGCAGATTCGGCTACAGAGCTTATGACGATTGAGCTTACGCAAAGCAACAATGCAGGCAAGTTCAAATTGCTCTGGGGAACGTTGACTCTTTCGACAGAGTTTCGCAAAGCTTAAGGCTCGAAACAATTGAGCTTCAGAAGACAAAAGGCGCATCGCAAAGGTGATGCGCCTTTTGCATTCTCACTGTTCGCGGATGTGCATCTCGCGCAGTTTAAACTTCTGCACCTTGCCCGATGCGGTCATCGGGAACGTTTCAACAAATCGAATCTGGCGCGGGATTTTGAATCCTGCAATTCTGCCTTTGCAGAATTCGCGTATCTCTTCCGGCGTTGCGGTCTCGCCCGAATTCAGTCGTATCGCAGCCGCTACCTCTTCGCCCAATCTTTCATCAGGCACACCATATACATAAACGTCCGCGATCTTCGGATGCGTTCTGAGCAAATCTTCAACCTCTTTCGGCGCGACGTTTTCGCCGCCGCGAATTATCAATTCTTTAATACGCCCTGTGATTCGCACGTATCCATCCATATCTATCGTCGCCTGATCGCCCGTATGCAGCCAGCCCGCGCTATCAATCGCATCAATAGTCGCCTGAGAATTATTGTAGTAGCCTTTCATCACATTGTATCCGCGACAGCACAATTCGCCTGCCACGCCCGGCTCGCATTCGCTGCCAGTCGCGGGGTCTACGATTCGGGCTTCCATTTCGGGCATCACTCGCCCGACGGTCTGCGTGCGCAACTCGATGCTGTCCGTGCGCGGCGTGAGCGTGATTCCCGGTGACGCTTCCGTCAAACCGTAAGCGATGGTCAGTTCAGTAAGGTTCATTCGTTCTATCGCTTTTCGCATAAGCGCCTCAGGGCAGAGCGCGCCCGCCATTATGCCCGTCCTCAGGCTCGAAAGGTCGAAGGCGTGATAATCCAGTTGCTCAAGCTCTGCGATGAACATG
Source organism: Blastocatellia bacterium (assembly GCA_963804815.1). Lineage (GTDB taxonomy): Bacteria > Acidobacteriota > Blastocatellia > UBA7656 > UBA7656 > DATEKX01. The sequence continues at coordinate 4,161,420 of CAWDRU010000002.1, forward strand.
GTCGGCACGCCGTAGATGGCAGTGCATTTTTCTTTCTCGATGTATTGAAGCGCGCGCAGCGCATCGAATGATTCAAGCGGAACGAGCGCCGCTGCGTGAGTGTACGCGCCCAACACGCCGATCACACAGCCGAAACAGTGAAACAGAGGAACGGGCAGGCATAGCTTGTCGGCGGGCGTGAGCGCGATACCTTCTGCGAGCCAGTAGCCGTTGTTTACTATGTTGCGATGTGTAAGCATCACGCCTTTTGGAAACCCCGTTGTCCCTGACGTATATTGCATATTGATGACTTCATCGACATCCTGACAGGCGGCACACGCATCGAGCTGTTCATCGGTGATATTCTCTGAGCGCGCAAGCAGCGAGTCGTAACGAATCATCCCGCCCGGATGATCGTCGCCTATGTAGATCACATTGCGCAGGTCGGGAAGGCGGGCCGAATGAAGCGAGCCTTCTTCCGAGGTCTGAAGCTCAGGCACAATCTCATAGATCGCCTTCACATAATCGACATCGCGGAAGCCTGCGATGGTGATGAGCGTATTTGCTTCGGACTGTTTGAGCAGGTATTCAAGCTCTGAGGCGCGCAATGATGTATTGACCGTGACCAGTATCGCGCCAATATTTGCGAGCGCGAATTGAAGGACCACCCATTCAGGAACGTTCGACGCCCAGAGCGCCACGCGGTCGCCGCGCTTTATGCCGACATCGAGCAGGCCCTTCGATACCTGCCGCGCCAGCCATTCAAGCTGGCTGAAATCGTAACGCAGATTGCGGTCGGGGTAGATAAGAGCTTCGTTCTGCGGATAATCTCTCGCAAGCAAAGCGAGCAACTCGCCCAATTTCACATCGCGGTAAGCGCGAGGTCTGTGGAAAGCTTCTTCGGTTGCCATGATACCTCCCTGGAAGAAACGATGAATGATGAACGATGAACGATGAACAGTAGAATTGGATTAGTTCATCATTCATCATTTCCTTTCTCATCGTCATCGGGCGATGCGCCAAAGTATCTGAGCCAGGAGTTCACGTCGCCAACTTCATCGTCATCGGGCGAGGGTTTTGAGGCAAGCGATTGTTCGATCTGTTTTCTGAATTCGCCTGATCGAATGATTTTGGCTCCGCAGGAGCGCACGACGAACGCCAGATGGCGATCAGATGTGACCACAGTCAGCCCGCGCGGATCTGGCGCGGATTCGACTATGCGCTCAATTCGCGCATCTGCGTCCGAGCCTTTTTCCGCGTAAAAGATCTTCACGCCGCGATGAGCCGATGCTTCGGGCAGCAATCTGTCCGGCTCGCCATCAAAGACAACTGTCACGCGCGCTTTCTTCGCGAAGGCAAATGCGGCAAGTTGCTCGACCAGCCTTCGTCGCGCACTCGGCTTGTCGCGATGCCAGCCGTGCGTCTGCCCCATCACGTTGTTGCCGTCAACAATGTAAGCCATCGGTCTGCGTTAGACTCTCAATTTTAGTCCTATTCGTTTTGGATTGGAAGCGCGGCGATTGCCATATAAAGCGAAAGGCGTTTTCTCAATTTGAGAAAACGCCTTGTTCGATTCATCAATCGTTTATGTTTGATTTAAGGGCGTCGGCCTGAGTGGCCTCCGTTGTTGACGGGTTGCGGGCGCTCTCTGGGGCCGTCAGACCATCTGCCGCGCTCGCCGGGGTCAAATCGCGGAGGAGGCTCGGACGGGCGAGGTGTGACGCCGCCGCCACCGCCGCCGCCTTTACCCGGATATCCACCATGATTGCCGCCGCCGCTGCCGCCGCCACTGCCGCTGCCGTTGCCATAGCCATTTCCATAACCCGGTCGCGGCCTGTATGAATACCAGAACGGGTTGCACACGGCGTAATCCCCTCCGTAGGGCGAAGAGAAACCATACCCGAACGGCAGGAACGTATAACAGCCGCACCGCGAATCGCGAATCCAGACATTCGACACAAACCCGAACAACGCGCGTCGGTCTATGTTGCGATTTGAGAGATTGCGATTTGCGGCAATCAAAGTTTTCGAGCGATCTTTGCTCCACTGGTCGAAGCTGTCAGTATCCTTTTTGCCGTATGAAGCAATGGCGAGCGTACCGTTATCGTAGATTGCTTTCTTATCGCCTTTGACGAAGGTCTGCCCGACGTTGATTCTCCCTTTGCGCACGGCGGCCTCGGCCTTTCCATCATTAGAGACGTTAAAGCGATAGAGTCCTTTGCGAATAATCGAAAACTCGGTTTTAGGAGTCGCGACCGTCATCGGGTCTTCGATAACTGAAGCCTCGATCAGGGCCGAGCCTTCGAGAATTTCTATCTTGAATTTGTTTACAGAGGTATCGGATAAAACAAACCCGGTGTTTTCAGCCAGACGAAGATAGCAGCCCGGTGTGAGCAGTACCTCGGCTCGACTGTTCGCGCCGGTCTTAACCGTGTCGCCTTCGCGAAGCTCGTCGCCCGATGTAAGCTTTGACCAGGCCGCCTTGTCACGCATATAGCTTACGTCGCCTTCGATCAGGTTGATCACACCCGCCTTTGCCGAGACGACATACATGCTCTGTTCATCCTGCGGAATCGGCTTTCGATCCTGCGCGAGGGCAGAGACAGCGGCAAACAGAATAATAAGCGTCGCTAGTGTTGTTTTAATAATTTTCATGCAACCTCCTTTTGCAAAGCCTTATCTTTGCGCTTCATCCTCATTGCTGGCAATGATGCGGCTTCGGCTGCGCCGCTTTAGTGAAATGGTGTTTAGATCAACACCCCATCTGGCGTGATTATACTCTCTTTGCTCGCAGGGGCAAAGAAAAGATGAGGGGTAAATCTATGATTGATTTCGCCATCGATAACATTGCTCCTGCGCCGACTTCATCAACCCTTAATCTTTTCTTGCCATCAAAGCCGCAAGCATCTAGCATACTTGATTCCGACAACGGAGCAGATCAAACCCGATGGCCGTAAACGAAAAAACTATCGAAACGCTTGTTGAAGCAGTTCGTAAGATCAGCGGCTCGCTCAACCTTGACGAAGTGCTCGATACGATATTTCATTCGATCAAAGAGTTGCTTGATTATTCGGCTGCGGTCATCTCCCTCATAGATCCGAATAGTCACGCGCTGCTGGAATCGAAAACCTACGGCTACCCCCCGCATACGATAGAAGACGATTTTCTCGCGTCGGGCAGCGGCATCATCGGATGGGTAATAAAGAACGGGCGCGGAGAGATCGTCAATGATGTGAAGAGCGACACGCGCTATGTTAAAGCTCGTGCGGAGACGCGCTCCGAGATAGCCGCGCCGATAATTCGCGCGGACGGTCAGGTCATCGGCGTTATCAACATCGAAGCCGATGTGATTAACGGATACGACGAGCGCGACCTCGAACTGCTCACAATGTTTGCATCGCTTGCGTCGTCGGCCATAGACCACACGATGCTGCACCGCGAAGTGATACGCCAGCGCAGAGCCGAAAGCGAGCTTGAGCTTGCCCGCAAGGTGGTCGAGGGCCTGTTGCCCCGCGCTTTTCCACTTATCGAAGGCTTCGACATATACGGCACAACGATACCCGTGCGCGAAGTGGGCGGTGATTATCTCGATTTGATCGTTTCCTTATCCGACCGCGTGGGCGTACTGGTGGCGGATGTTTCGGGCAAGGGATTGGCAGCGGCGCTCATAATGGTCACGTTCCGGGCTTACTTTCACGCAACGGTCATAAACGAACTGGCTATGCGGGCGGTGATGGCGCGCGTCAATCGCCTCGTCCACGAAGCGACGAATGGCGACCGCTTCATCACGACCTTTTACGGATTGATAGATCCCGAAAACAGGAGACTGCTTTACATCAATGCGGGGCACAATCCGCCGCTGCTGTTGCACGCCGACGGCACCAACGAATTGCTCGCGCACAGCGGTCTGCCCCTCGGCATATTCGAGGACTCGCGCTATTCGGAAGCGGTCGTTGCTTTCCGCTCAGGCGATGTGCTGGTGCTTTACACGGATGGAGTGGTCGAAGCGAAGAATACGAAGGATGAAGAGTTCGGCCTGCGGCGTCTGGAAGAAGTCGTGAGGATGGCTGAAGACCGCCGTGCCTATGAGATAGCTCAGGAAATCATCAACGCCGTAGACGAGCATTCGTTCGACATGGATGGCCCTGACGATGATCTGACTGTTCTGATTATCAAAGTGCAATGATCACGGCTACGAGGCTCTATATCGCTCAAGTTCTTTTGTGTTGATCCTGCGCGATTGACCCGTAATAGCTTTGCGCTTGGTCTTGTCGGCATACATCGCGCGGTCTGCGGCCAGCAGCAACTCATCCAGAGTATTTCCGTCCGTGCCAAAGCAGGCCCAGCCCACGCTCAAGCCTACGAACTGTTTTGAGTTCGCGAGCACGAAATCATGCTTATCGAGCGCCCTTTGAATTCTTAACGCTGCTTCCTGAACCTCTTCCTCTCCCGCTTGAAGAACGGCGACGAATTCGTCGCCCGCATAACGGCTTATGAAATCCGAAGAGCGGATTTGCGAAAGCAATATCGCAGATAACTCTTTCAGCAGTTGATCGCCCGCCTGATGACCCAGTTTGTCGTTCACCGCTTTGAACCCGTCCAGATCCATCATCAACACTGAAAACGTGTCACGATGTCGCCGCGCCCGGTCTGCCTCTTCCTCGAAACGGTAGCGCAAAGCTCTCGCATTCGGCAGACCTGTGAGCAGATCCGTGAGCGCGCTTGTCTCAGTCCGCTCGTGGTGCATGGCGTTGGCTATCGCGTCTGAAGCCAGCTTGGCCACGGCTTCCATCAATCTCAAATGGTCCGCCGTATACGAACTCAACTCCGCAGAATAGAGCGCCAGCGCGCCCAGCACGGTTCCGTCTTTCGTCAAAGGAACAACTGTCGCAGTGTTGTACATTTCACACGGCTCAAGCTTCATTGCGTCGAAGTCGAGCATCGGGTTGCAATTGTGCATGGGGTGGCGATTGGCTACGACCCATCCGGCGATGCCCGCTCCCGATGGCATTCGCTTTCCTCGAAACTGCTCGACGTTGCGCCCCGTGATGTGCGCGGCTTCCACTTCCGTAGAGTCCTGCCTTACGAGATAAAGCACGCAGGTCGTATAGCTCACTATGTCATGCAGGCGCGAAGAGAAGACCGCAAAGGTGTCGCGCAGGTTGAGGCTTGTTCCTATCGTTTGAGCGATGTCGTAGAGCGTGATAACTTCGCGGTGCGCGCTGCGGATGCTCTCGAAGACCAGAGGCCCGGTTTCGTACCTGACCTGACGTTCGGCCCCCTGCGATTTGCGAGGCTCGGCTGTGTGCGGTTCTACCTGTAGCGAGCGTATTTCAGCTTCAAACTCATCCAGGTGATCCAGAAACGCGCTCACGATGTGCGGGTCGAAGAAAGTCCCGCTGCCTTCCTTCAACACGGCGACTGCTTCATCGCGCGTCATGGCCTTGCGGTACTGGCGTTCTTCGCGCATGGAGTCGAACGAATCGGAGATCGTCATTATCCTTGCGGTAATCGGTATCTCGTCTCCGCGCAGCCGGTCAGGATACCCGCGCCCGTCCCATCTTTCGTGATGATGTCGCACGACAGGGACCACAGGGTAAGGAAACCCGACTCGCTCCAGTATCTCGGCCCCGACAATCGTATGCACCTTCATTCGGTCGAATTCGGCAGGCGTGAGCGGGCCGGGCTTGTTAAGGATATAGTCGGGCACTGCGAGTTTTCCTATGTCGTGAAGCAGAGCGCCCGCCTTGAGCGCTTCTATCTCAGGCTCGGAAAGTCCGAAGAGCCGGGCAAGCCCCGTCGCGTAAACCTGCACGCGATGGACATGATCGTGAGTCACTTCGTCCTTGGCATCAATGGCTATCGCAAGCGCCTCGATTGTTCTGAGGTGAAGGTCGGCCATCTGCTCTGCGTGACGATTCGAGGTCTCTACTTTATCGAGATAGACTTTGTAGGTGAAGTAAGTGATTGCCAGTATCGGGATGGAGATGATGAAGGTGTAAAACGAGATTACGGTGATCAGCTTGACGATCAAACACGCCGTCAAAGCGCCTGCCAGATAGGAAAGCGATGTCAGAAGGAACGAGCTCTTCCAGATTGTCGCAATGCTGCGCCCGCTTGTGAAGGCGGTCCACGCGCTCGTCAATCCCGAATTCAGGGCGAAATGAATCACTGCCAGCAACACTGCCGCAAGCGCCAGATTTACAAGATCAGCCGCCAGCCCTTTCAGGTCGCCAAACAGATAGGTCACAATTGTGCTTGAGACGAAGACCGAGAGGCTCATAACGGCAGCGTTGTACCAAAGCACCCTCCGCTTGTTCTTATGCTGAATAGAGCGGATTGCGGCATCGGCTCCGGCCAGAACTACTGAGGCCGGTGTTCCGAACAAAAATACCGAGATGAATATGAAAGTATCGGATAATGTGGCACAGTTTGACGCCTTCGATATGCCAAGATCAATGCGTGAAACGAGCATTATGGTGACGAAACTCAAAAGCACCCATTCAAAATTCAGAGCGCCGAGCGCAAGCACCCCTGCCGAATAGGCGAGCGTCATAAGACCGACGACGGATACCGCCGTAAGGAAAATATCGGTCATTTTTACTTTCTCTTTAACGCCTGCTCGCTTCATAAAGCGCTCTTAACCCGGTTCATAAAGATAGAAGTCCGGTTTCTTATGGCGAAGAGCGTTCCACACTTTCGGCTGGCAGCTAACTCACTTATCTGCAATCTCATCCAAATAAAGCGTGAAACAGGGGTTACCGGTTTCGAGGAAAAAAACATCAGAATGAATGAACGCCTTCGGTCAAATTGCCACTATGGAATGAAACCATGGCGCGGCGACTTTACGTATTAGGCAGGTGTGAGTTATAAATTAATGAAGCGTGTTGGCCCCTAGCAAAGCAAAGGTTTTTAGACGCAAGTGTACCAAAAGAAGTTTTCAATCATCACAATAATCGCGATAGCAGCCATAGCAGTTATCGTAACGAAGATCGTTATCGGCAACTCAAACACCCCGAAAAAGCCCGCGCTTACATTGGCTCTTGAAGCCCGGCCTGGCGATAAGAGCGCAGAGGTTGTGGCGACCTTGCCTTTATTTCATCGCCTCGATGAGAACTATATGCGGGGGTCGCAGCTTGCGCACGGCGGCATAGAAACGCTTATGCGGCTGGGCACAAAGACCATAGTCGATCTGCGCTCGATATATGATCACACGGACGAAATAGGCGTGGCGGCAGAGCGCGCGGGGATAAGGTATTACTGGCTGCCGATGAGCGTCTGGAACCCGCCGACAGACGCGCAGGCGAAAGAATTCATATCGGTCGTGACGGATAGATCGAAAGGGCCTTTTTTCGTCTTCTGTTTCGACGGCGTGAATCGCACGGGCGAGATGAGCGCCATATATCGAATCGCGCAGTATAAGTGGCCCGTCGAAGAAGCGCTCAAAGAGATGGACGAGATGGGATTCAATCCTTATTACTACACGTTGCGAAGCTACGTCTGGACCTACGCTCGCAAATTCCAGCCTTCGACAGTTCCCCCGCACGCTCGCCGTTTAAGCCCGGATGAAATGTGAAAGCGAGAAGGAAACGAGGGCGATTTCCCTCTCGCTTTGCGGGGGCTAAACCGGCGGTCTTTAAATCCCGGAGCGCAAACGTTCAGGCGGGTATTCGTCTATCCGCCTCAGGCTCTCCGGCAGACAAAGGCTGAGGGTCTTCACATCTGATCTTCATCAGCCGAAGGGCCGTAGATCGAGGGCACAGGGATATCGTTGAGCCGCAAATAGACTCCCAGTTGCGCGCGATGGTGAATACTGTGATTCATAGCAAAGTCCCGAATCACGGCGGCTTTAGGCATTGTCAGTATCTCTTTTCCGCCTGAAAGCAGCGTCCAGGGCTTGAGAATCTCTTCGTCGCTCGCTCCGTCGATTGCCGCTCGCGCCGAAGCTACGCCTCCGTCGAACATCTCAATGATTTCACTGCGCGTATTCACTTTCGGCTCTTCATAGTTCGGGTCAAGATCCAGAGAATCCTGCTTCATCAGATCTGCGACCCAGCCGACCATTGTGGCAAGATGTATTGCCAGAGATCCCAGCCGCATCGATTTTTCGTGGGGCTTCCAATCGAATTTGTCCTCTGGGATTCGTTCCAGAGTCTTGCGCGTATTCGCCATCTCCCGGTCGAATTCCGGCAATAATGCTTCGCTTATAGACATCGTTCCTCCAGGTAATCGAGCCGGTCTGTTGCAATCTGACCGCTTTACGGGAAGTGGAGCCTGACTGATTCAGCATGCGAATCCGTTATGTCATCCATGCTAGGGCTTCCGCGTGTAAATGATTTCGACAGCTTTGTATTCGTTTGGGCTGCCGACTTCGTCATAGATTTCAAAGACATGTTTGTCTTTGCTGACGATCCGTGTAACGTACTTCACGGGCTTGTCGCGCTCTTCGGTCATGCAATCGTCCATTTTGCCAAACAGGGTCATCACCTTGTTAGACGGATCGAATTTGCCCTCGCCCATATACATCGCCGTTCCCAGGCTGTCGAGGTACGACATTACATATTTCTTTTTGTAGTTATCGAACCCGAGAAAGTTCATGCTCTTGTAAGACATGCCCATCATCTCGCCCGAAGATTCTTCGAGAATGAATCGCCCGCCAAAAACCCATTTCCTTTCGGAAACTCCTTTCGTCTCGTTCGGCGGCTTGCTTGGACCTTCCCACCACATTCGCGTAACTATGTCCCATTTGCCCACGAATGGTTCGAGGAGTTTGTGGCCTTCGCCGGGAGTCGCCACCTCCATGTACTTCTTCATCATCTCCTGCATATCAGCGGCAGGTTTGGCTTTGTCCTGGGCTTTGGTCGAACCTATGCTCAAGGCAAGCGCGCCTGTTACGGCAATCGCAAAAAGCAACATTCGCAGTTTCATCTCTTTTATCCTTTCATCTTAGGGAAAAACAACTCCCGGAATGCTTCGCACACTCCGAGAGCGCGGAGGTTCAAACTCATCCGTTGTGCGCAGCTTCGGATTCATCTGATTTCTTGCCGAATATCTCTTTCGCGGCCTCGTTGATCTCCTCAGGTGATACGTCCCTGACGTGAGTGCAAAAACTCCACTGATAGCCGAAGGGATCTGTTACAGAGCCCCACCTATCGCCCCAGAACATATCTGTGACAGGCATAACCGAGGTGGCTCCCGCCTCTACGGCTCTTGCATACCACGAATCCGCATCTTCGACGTACAGGTTGAACTTGACGCCGCTGGCCGACGCAGGCGCGCACGCGCCCATTTCGGGAAATTCATCGTTTAGAAAGAAGATGCTGTTGCCGACTTTGATGTCCGCATGCGTGATCTTGCTGCCATCAGGCGTGGTGTGGCGGCCAAGCTCTTCTGCTGCGAGCGCTTTTTTGTAAAAATCTATCGCTTTAGCTCCATCGCTCACGGTGATTGAGGGGGTGATTGTGTGAAATCCATCGGGGATTGGCTTTACTTCTGTTGTCATACTTAATTGTCTCCTTTGCTGGTGGAAAATCTTGAGCTTGTCTGGCACTCAGGCAAGCTGTCGTTAATTAGACCCATAAATAAAACCATCGAGTTTGCGACTGTCTATCGCACGCTCGGTTCGATCTAGCCGTAAAGGGCGGCAGCGCGGTTATTCATCTCTTCCGCCGATACGTCTTCCTTGTGCGTTGCAATGTGCCATTGGTGGCCGAAGGGATCGGCAAAACTGCCGGAGCGGTCGCCGTAGAACTGATCCGCCACAGGCTTCAGCACTTGCGCGCCCGCAGCGACGGCTCGGTCAGCAACCGCGTCCACGTCTTCGACATAGATCATTATGGTAACAGGTGTGCCGCCGAGCGATTGCGGGCTAAGGTAGCCCATCTCCGGCATCTCGTCGGCTATCATAATAGGTGAATCGCCGATCTTGATTTCGGCGTGCCCTATCTTTCCGCCGGGAGCTTCCATTCGCAACAACTCCGTTGCTTCAAACGCCTGCTTGTAAAACTCTATGGCTTTGGCTGCATCGCCGACGATCAGATAAGGCGTCACGGTGTGATAGCCTTCCGGCGTGTAGTTCACTTTGCTTGTCATAGGTCACTCTCCTTATTTTGTTTGTGTTTGGGCCTGCTTCAAGAGCAGGGTTAATCATCAAATACCCATCGAGTCGCAGTGCCTGTAAACTCGTCAGCGCCCTCTATGAACGCGAACGCCACAACAGGTCGAACCAGATAAACAGGCTCCGCAAAACCTTCCATGTCCCATCGGTATTTCGCGCTGTACAGCTCGGCAAACTTCCGGCGCAATGATGAATCTGTAATCTCTTTGACCGTGCCTTCAACTATGATCGCGTCATTGACGCTTGCTCTGTCTGCAACCTCTGCGCTGATAACACAATTCGGATTCGCAGCCAGATTGCGCGCTTTGCGCGACTGGCGACCCGTGCTGAAGTAAAATCCCTCATCGAGCCAGATGCCCCACACAGGCATCAAATGCGGGCGCGCGTCCGGTCGCGTAGTCGCAAGCCAGTAGTTGTGCGCTTTCACCAATCGCTCAGTCGCCCAACTCCACTCCAGCAATCCTTTGCCGCCGTTTGCATCAGAAATTCCGTAGCCTGGCATATAGGGGCGGCTTGCTTTCGGGTTTGGCTGTTTCTGTTTCGTCACGTGACGTTCTCCACAGGGTTACTCGCGACCGGCAGGCTCAAGCAGGTGATGCTGCGACAAACGCCAGGTGTTGATTTGATTCCACTTCAAAGAGATCATGGAAACACTCTGCCCTCGCGCAATTTACATATTCGCATCGCCGTCGGGTTTCGTCAGTGCGGATACTTGCGAATAACGCCTATGACTACACCCTGAATGCTGACGCGTTCAGCGGGTTTGATTAAGATTGGCTTGTAGGCTGGATTGGCAGGTTCCAGCCTGATCTGGTTAGAGTCTCGATAGAAGCGTTTGACCGTAGCATCGTTTCCGTCAACAAGCGCGACTACTGTCTGCCCGTTCTCAGCCGTCTGGCGAGATTCGACTATCAGAAAATCGCCGTCGCGGATATGCTCGTCTATCATGGAATCTCCGCGCACGCGGAGCGAAAACGTGCGACCGCGACCGAGCAGGTCGGGCGGTATGCTGACGGTTTCGTTGTTCAGAATCGCTTCGATGGGATGGCCCGCGGCGACAACGCCCAATAGCGGTATCTCGCAGGTCTGCTCGGCTGTTTCCTGCTTTACAATCTCAAGGCCGCGACTCACATTCGGTATCCGGCGTATCAAGCCGTCGCGTTCCAAAGCAGAGAGCAGTTGATGAACCGTCGCGGGCGAACTGAGCCCCAGATGCCCACGGATCTCCGCAATCGTCGGGGCATAGCCGTGCGTTTCCGCAAAGCGACAGATATAGTTATAAACTTCACGCTGCCGAGGAGTTAGCACCATAATCCGTCTCTCCCTGCTGCATTAACCAGTCAACATCGTAGCCAAGCGTATAGACGTTGCCTGTGATAGTGACGACCTCAAGTCGGCCTTTACCGCGCCGCGTTTGAATGCGCCCGATTTCGCAGCCGTTTTGCAAAACACGATCGTGCCTGCACCAGCCGCCGAAGGTTCTGATCCTCTGTCCCGGTTCTATCCGTACATTGGCCCTGATAGCTTGCTGAAGCGTCATGAAAAGACCTCTCCGAACTGTTTTAGCCTGCTAAATAGGGGGAATGAAAATCTGCCGAAAGGATACGAAAATAACCGAAAATTGTCAAGTAAAAACTTTGTTGAAATTGAATCTTTTTTTGAGCAATACAAAACCTGTGCGGTGAACCAGATTCATTGCTCCGTGTAGCTTTTCAGATTGTTTACTAAACAGTTGCAGATCTTTTACTAAACATTATCACATCTTTTACTAAACGCCATTATCACATCTTTTACTAAACAGCGCTCCAAATGTGATCCTGAGAAGCTTATTGAAGGCAGTTTTGCAGTCTTTTTTAGAGGCTTTAAATTCATTGAATCAGGGCTTCGGCGTCTCGGATTGTTCGGCGTCCAGCGTTTCTTCCATCCCATATTGACCGTCAGCGATTACGATCATTTTCCACTTTGCCAGCCCGTTCGCCTGTGCATACGCATCGAGCAGGCCGGTAGCGCGAGCATTAATCAATGCCTTCTGTTGCTCAAGCTGCTTGAGTTGTACATCAATTTCGTTCAGCGGCTTATTCTGCTCTGCGGTGAACACGATACGCTTCGGCTGTTTTGCGCCTCGCGTGCTGCCCGTCGCTATTAAGAAAATAGCTCCTGCCACAACAATCACTATGATAGCTATTGCTACTCGTTTCATCGGTACCTCGCAAATGGAGACCCTATGCCTTTAGGCTAGGGAGGAAATTTGCGCCGCTGAGGTTCGCTCGATGCGACCGAAGCGGCTATGACTTACGCTACTAGAGTGCTACAACTTCCTCGCGCTCTCGCCAGTTAGTCTCGTAATCTCCAAGTCGCCTATCCATCTGTTCTTCTGATTCAGGGTACAGATGAGCATCGTTTACGAGCTTGCAATAGCAGAGATTCCACCAGTGTTTTACTTTTGCATCTGGATGCTTGTAGCCGAGAATTTCGGCAGCGTGCATAAAATGCAGTTGAAAGTGATGCGGAATCTCGTCAACACTTCGCAGATAAAGCTCAAGCGCGTGTTCTAAGTCTCTAACCTCTTCGCTACAGCAAGGGCCAGTGAATGACCCGCCGCCAGCTTCGTAAGGGTCGAGCAGCGCACAGCGATTAAAAGCCGATATAAGAAATGAACGGCGTAACCATCTGCACAAGACTTTGACAGGATGATCTTTGCGTATACCATCCGGGCCACGAACGGCAGCGATTAACACCGACTGTTGCATAAAGGTTAAGTCATGCACCCAATCTTGCAAGACTGAGCGGCGAATACCTGCTGGAACTTCGTTTCTGTGTTCTTGCATAATTTTAAACCTTTCAAAGTGAATCCCCTGCCTTCAGGCGGGGCGAGTCTTCAAATGTTCTCCTCTTCTTGAAATCAGTATAGATAGCCAAAGACATCGACCTTCAGAGTCGCTGGGCTGCCAAATGGAATGACTTTGAACTGTACTTTTTCTCCAGCAGGGATAATATGCGACCCCGCACTACCTTCTGTAGACTTTAGTACCGCCACATACGCTTCGTCGCCACCAACGAAAAAGAAGGAGAGTTCGGCGTTGAAGTTTGTGTCACTTGGATGAGTAGAGGCGATTAAAGCGACAACTCCCTCATAAGCTGAGAAATCCTCACTTGGATCGCGCACAACGAATCTGGTTACGACAAGATTTTTGCCGGTTGGAACGGTATACGCATCCTGCGCAGTGCTAAAGCCGATATTTGCATCAAGCGTAACAGTCGTAAGGAACTGCTCTCCTGCCGTTGAAACCTGCGAGCCATCGGCAAAGACTAGCGTTCCAACTCCGCTTACATTGCCTGATGAGTCGAAATTATAACTGTGGCTCCCGGCTTTGAGTCTGACAGTTCTATTGGGGTCGCCTGATCCATTGGCAGCTGTGCCAATCTCAAACACCGTGCTGCTATGCTTCAGGTATCCCCATTCACCATTGCTCGCGTCGGTACGCGTGCGATACAGCCGGAACTCCTGCGCAGTTGTAGAGTTAAACTGCTCAATCAGATTTGCGCTTGAGCGATTAAGCGGGGAGTCGGAGAATGCAGTTGATGAGCTTCTATATGGTATAGCCCCGTCAGTCGAGTTGATCGTAGGGCCGACCGACGCACTCAGTGTGTGGGAACTATGGTCATAGCTCAAGCCGGAGCCAAAGCTGAAAAACACTGAGGCGTTGTCAGTGTCATCCCAGCCAAGCACACGATGCCCTCCCGGATCAGACAAACTCGCGCCGGTGCCGCCCTGGGCGAGCGTGACAGCCGCATTGTCTGTCAATATCGTTGCCGGTGCATTTGGTAGTGTGAACGTTTTCTCGCTCGTCGTTGGCCCTGTGAACTTTGTAAACCCGTTGCCTGTTCCGCCGTATGTTGAAGCGATGATCGTGCCCTGCCAGGTTCCTGATGTGATCGTTCCAACCGAAGCTATGTTCGATGATCCGCCCCATGTCGAGAGCGCCGTGTTCTCGACGTTTGCCAGGCCGATTGTGGTGCGCGCTGCTGCTGCGTCCGCGTCATCTATCAGCGAGCGCCCGAATGAAGATATGTCAGTCAGGGCTGCCGTGCCTGAACCTGAAAAGTAAGGCAGCTTGTTTGCTGCTGAAGTTAATCCAGCGAGTGCTGAAATCTCTGCGTCAACTACTTGATAGACGCTGCTCAAGCTGGGGATGTCAGCAGCTACCATAGTGCGAAACGTCGGTAGTGCATTAGCGCCTGTCGTCGGCCCAGCGAACACTTTATTCGCGGCTTGGGAACCTGCACTGCTCGCTGCCGTAGTCTGAGTCGTGCCGTCTCCGAATTTAATTGTCCCGGCTTCGAGCGTGCCCAGAGCATCAGCGAATGGATTGTATACGCGCACTGTACCCGCACCTGAGCGCCCAAGTTCCGTGTCTGTATCCACAAACCCCCATCGAATAATACCTGTAGTTTTAAGGAAGGGACCACCGAATTGGAAGAAGAAGTTCCCATTCGCATCGGTCTCAAACAGATTATTATCAGCATCTCCAAGCCTGAAAATCGGCCCCATTATCGTGTAAACATTTGAAGAGCCCGGCCCAATAATTGTCTTCAGGTCGCGCGCTGTTATTTTGCCAGTCTCGGCTGACGTTTTAAGCGATGCTGTGCGAGCGCCATTGTCTGCATTGCCCGATATAACCGTGCCTGCCGAACTGGCAGCTTGTGATAAATCGATTCCATAGTCAGATGCTCCGCCGATTCCATTGCTGCCTGCCATCACATCAAATGTACAGCCGGTGATTGTCATACCGAGGCCCTGTGCGGCAATTGCACCTTGTCCGCCCCGGTTGACAAGCCCCCAGGACTTGACCTTTTCGCCACTGATCTTCGCTCCGTTGCCATCGCCTATAGAAACCGCGCTCACACCTGTCAGTCTATGTTGGTTGTTGCTAACACTCGCGCCTGGGCAGCGCGTCAGCGTGATGTCCTGATCGAATCCCAACTCGAACCAGTTGTCATGAACACGCACCTGCTCGGTGTCATAGTTTGAGCACTGGTCACTTCGTGATCCGCGAAACATATTTCCCGGACCTACTTCAAGATCATCGAGCCCGCCG
This sequence comes from Blastocatellia bacterium, assembly GCA_963804815.1. Taxonomy (GTDB): domain Bacteria; phylum Acidobacteriota; class Blastocatellia; order UBA7656; family UBA7656; genus DATEKX01. The sequence goes on from CAWDRU010000002.1 coordinate 4,176,615, forward strand.
TTATTGTGAAAGCCGGAATAGTCCTGCAAAGCGAACACGCGACAATTCTTACCTACAGGAGTAAGCCCCGCTGCCGTCAGCAATTCTCCCGTGAAGGGATTTTCCGGCTCGGTATAGAGAGAGACGGTCGTATCACTCGTGATTATGGCGGCAGATGAATATAGCCTTGTTATACGCCAGGCAGTTGACAGCGAGGGCACAGATGTTGGCTCGAAGGTGTCCGAGCTTTCCCATCCGGCAACGGTCGCGGTCGTGGATGACTGCTGAGATAGAATTTCCGCGCGCTTTCCATTTGCGCATTCGAGGACATCCCCTTCTCTGAGTGTACCAACGTTCGCGGGGAAAGTGATTTGCCCGGCATTGATGCCTGTAAAGGTGCTCCCTGTCGTAAGAGTTATTGGAATGGCCATCATGCGGTAATCAGCCCATAAGCCAGTTAGCCCACCAAGCCCGAAGGTTAGCACACGGGTTCCGCTGTTGTATGCCGTCGCATTCGCTCGAAATGCGATGTAGGGCATATTGAACCAGTCGGCCCTGAATGTATTATTTCGCACGCGCCAGGTGCGCGAGTGCTCAGTCGTGCTGCCAGTGCTTGCAAGTCCTGTATTGCAGAAGTGGAAGTAATTGCCCTCGGCTATCAGGTTATTGCAATTGCCTTTGAAATCAATGCCGTAAGACAGAGCTGCTGAAGCAACGGCAGGCGGGTCCTGCACTCCTGCCTGCATCGTGCCAGACGCAGTGCCCCAGAACTTACAATTGCGAATCGTTATACTATCCAGCCCCTGGCCAGACATAGCACTGTGCAACCTGCGAAACTCGCAATTCTCAAAAGTGATCTCTCTTGCTGTGCTGAAGTAGAAGGTATTGTGATAGTCACCCGGAGCGCCCCCGTCGAACTTAATTCCGCGAAGAGTCCACCCGTTGTAGCGCCCAAAATCGTGATGCATTATCCCAGCGTAAACAGTCGGAGGCCCTCCATGAATGTGCCTAATGGTTGCGCCGCCAGGCGAGACCGCTTCGATAGTGATATTCGAGCGGGTGCCGTCAAGTGGGCCTGTGATCGCATAATCGCCCCTCAATAGAATTGAAAGTCCTGTGCCTTCGACGGCAGCTATCGCAGCATTGAAGAAAGCACGATTGTCAGTTGTTCCGTCGCCTTTCCCTCCAAACCATTCCAAGGCAATTCCCCCGCTCGTGATTGGAGCCCACGCTGAACCAGTGTCGAAATAAAAGAGCAAAGGATCATCTGATACATAAGCAATTCGACCGGACTGGCTGGGCACAGGAAGCGTTGCCTTTGTGTAGTTGAATATGCGAGGGGCCTTCAGAGTTTTATTTTCAAAAGTAAGAGTTGAAGTTTCAAGCTGCCCTGAGATTGAGTTGTAGGCACTATTTAGCTGATCTTTCAGCAGCGTGAAATTCGAGTTCGTTTTCTCTCGGCGCTGTTTGAGACTGTCGGTGTCCTGTAACGTTTGAATCTGTTGTGCAGGAACAATTCCGATAATCCAGGCAATGAGAATTAAGATCGTAATCGGCTTGTAGAATCGTTTCATTTTTCTCTCCTATTAGCCAGCAAGGTGCACGCGGTAGCTCTGGCCATTCGCCAATCCCGTTACAGTATTGTTGCCGTTGAAGACTACTGTGCAATCTGTGAGGAGATGCACAATACCATCTGCGTCAACCAGCCAGCACTGAATGAAATCAGGAGTCACGCTAAAATCATTCGCGAAGCTCGGATCAACTCCCCCCGACTTTGGCCCTCCCTGATACTTCCGCTCGATACGTGGCTTGTTTATAAAATCAAAGGTTGTTGGTGCAAGGCTGCCGTTCTTCGTTGCACGAAGCAGCAGCGCTTTGCTCTTCGTCGTCTCTTTAGCACCAGCTTCAGAAGTGATCTGCCCTTTGTCATTCATAAACAGATAGGTAGTTCCGACCGGGCAATCATAAATCAGATAGACCATTCCCAGCCCAACCCCGCCTTCCTGCTCGAACGTCTCGTGAGACTGAGCAATAATAGGCTTCACTGCATCCGTGCCGATCAGCGTGATTAATAGCTGTCTATTTGGATTGCTATTCGAGTTTAGAATCTCTGTTGTTGCGTTGACCGGAATCTCTTGTAAATGCGCGCCATTATCGAAGGACTCCACGATCTTTACACGCCCTTGAAGATTCGCTCCGCGCAACGTAATCAGCATCTGCGCGACTTGCCAGGGCAATTGAAAGTTCGCCACCCGAAATGTCGCAGACTTCGTGCCTGGCCCAAGGGTGAGCGCCGGAGCGCCCTCAAAGACTGTCTCTATGATTCCACCAGCAGCAAATTTCCAAATATCCTGCTTGGGTTTATTGCTGAGTCTGCCCCCGATCAGCCAGCCGGTCCCGCGCGGCAGGCCGTCAACAAGCATTCCGATCAAGCCGGGGAAGCCACGACCAGTAAGACCATCCCCAAGGCCGGAAGGTAATCCTATATTCTGCCAACCGGCCACATTGCTGGGGGTGAGTTCCCAGAGAGAAGAAGCTTCCGAAGTAAGCTGCACACGACCATTGATATTGGCCAATGTGACCCCCCATAGACGATCATTCGACCAGGTTTTAAGGTCCCCTACAGGTTGCGCTATCTGAAGACGAGTCCAGGAGCGAGTGGGATAGTCGAATATCCAGGTCTGCGTGCCGATGCCACGCACCAGAACAGCTTGCCCCGACTTGTAGCAACAGACATCAACATCCTGGAGTATCTGATTAAGCTGAAGTCCGGCCAGAGGGCCATTAACCTGATTCTGCCCGATGGGGCTGATCTGCTCGAAGGTGCCAGTGTCACAATGATATATCCAGGCTTTGCCTTCGCCCGCGCTTCCGGCCAGACCATCGACCTTGATCAGAAGGAAAATAATGTTTGGCGCAATGAGGTCTCCGATAACGCCAGAAGTATTACCAGAGAGAGTATCATCTTCAGTCCAGCCGGGAGCGGTGCCTGTGATATGAGTTGAGGCTCCCGTATCGCAGTTGACCTTATACCACTTCAGCTTGGTGCCGTTCTGTCCGCCATCGGCACCGGGTTGCTCGGCTACGATTACATTTACCCCATCGCCTGTCGGGAAAACGCCTCGAATGTAAAAATTCGGAATGTCTCCGGTGAATTCCTTTTGGGTAATCGTTCCATTGAGAGTATCAATCGTGAACCAGGCAGAATCCCCTGCCAGTGGAGCGCCGCCCATCACTTCGATATAACGCCCGTCGCGTGGAGCGGCCATCCGCTGGCCCGCGTAAGATCGAGCGCGATTATCGGGCAACTGAACTCCCTGAAGGGTCCATGCGCCTCCGCCAGTCGTCTGTATGATTTCAATTGAACCGAGGCTATAGTCAACAACGTGCTCGATTGTATTATCACCTGCGTCCGGGTCGGAATTGATCAATCTGGGATTCAGGGTTTTATCAAGAAACGCATTCGGATCAAGCGTAAATCTGCCGGTTGAAAACTCCACCTGACGAGGGTAGGGAATCCTTACAACAGGCACCGCAGATTGAAGCGCGCCCGATGAGCCGAGCTTGCCTGATGCGACATTGTAAGCAGCAACATCAGGCCGTAGTATCTCAGGCCGCAACGCTAAAGCTGCTCCTGTTGTGTCTGGAGATGTTTCATCAGTGCGAAGCGCCAGTGTATCCAGCGCATCCTGTACTGTAGCGCCAAGTTTGAAAGCCGGGGAGTTGCCGTCAACGTCAACTTCATCAGCCTCGTGACGATGCTTTGCGGGCGGATTATCTAACTGATCGCTCAAGTCTTCGATTAAATCCTGTAGCTCACAATTAGACGCGACCAAATGGCGAAGATCAACTACGCTCGCGCCGTCGATTTGTGTCGCACTGGGAAGAATCCTTAATGCATAAAGCGGAGTTTCATCAGCATCGGTGGTTGGCACAACAGGCTGCGGAGCGGCTTCGCCTGTCTTCACAACGATGGTTGCGCGCGTGTGTTTCTCAGTCGGCTGATTGAATTGCTGTGGAGGATAGGCAGCAACAGCATCGTCAAGCTCATCCTGAGTTCGCAGGCGCTGAAAGGGTCTCAACTCATCAGCAGTCTCAACCTCTTCCAGCACGGCTACAACAATATCAATGCGCGAGAGTTCTGTATCCGCCCCTTCCAGCGTCAGGTCTACGGAGCTATCAATCAGCTCATAACTTTTGCCATCAACATCAACGACCTGGCCAGGCGCGAGAACGCGTAGTTGCATCCCGCCGGGCAAAGACAATACGAAACCGACGACGGCACGAGTAGCACATTTGCCGATAAAGAAGTCGCGCGCGTTGATCTCCGCATGATGGTGCGCAAAGATTTGCGACTTCATAAAATCAGCAGGGTCGCTGACCTTTCCAAAAACCGGCCCGTCTTCATCAGGCTGTATAGCCTCTACTATTACTTGCTTTGGCATCAGTTCGCTCCAGTGATCGTGCCGCTAGTCTCATCCGGCACGATGTCTTCATTGAAAATTGGCTCATCTGATTCCCAGGCATCAACGCCAGCCACATTGCGGCGCACCTGGTAATCAACCATCACGCGATGGCTGAGCGGCCATTCAAAGCGGATCAAATCTTCAATCTCTTTTCGCGTGAGGGTTGGCTCAACATCTCGAAAATTACTCTCGCCCCAGGCGAACTCGCCCCAGCTCGCGGACTGCACATCCTTGTTGACTTCATCTGCGAGGTGAGAAATCTGTACTACAACGCCGAGCGCATCAGTGATCGTATAGCCGCCTTCGCCCCAGACGAACTCGCCCCAGTATTGAGGCCGGTTGGAGACGCGGGCATAAATAGAGAAAGCTTTCAAGAATTCTTCAATGCCGCGCTTCGTTCCACGCCGTGCGAGATGCTGCGCGAAGTCAGCGTAGAGTTGACGCTTACGTGCGAGGGTGAACCATTTTGGATACCAGCTCCATCCGAACAACGCCCAGAGCCAGAAATTGATGAATTCTTCAGGTGCTGTCTCAGGAGCGATCTTCTGATAGAAGGTCTCATAGACCACATCCCACTCATCCAGAGTTATTCCAAACACCTGACAAAATCGTTTCAAAAACAATCCGTCATCGTCACGCCGAACGCGCGCCGGGAGATGCTGATATAGATAATCGAGATTGCTAAAAGGCATTATTAATTCGCCTATACCTCTATCCTGCGAGCCTGAAGCAATAGTTGAAGCTCTTTCCAATCAGTCTTGTTATAGCCAGGCGTGCCAACATCCCGGCTCCATAATTTATGAAACAAGTATTTGATTCTGCGCTCGTGATGATCATCAATCACCTCTCTATAATCGTGAGGGCATTGGATCAACTGGGAGATTTCCGTGTAAACAATGCCGCATACCTCGCATATCTTTGGGCCGAAAAGCATATTGACTCTTTGTTAAACGGATGTCAGTGTCACCGCATTCAGCTTTGGCAACTGCCATGGGTCGAGCCGAACATCTTCCAGAGGACTCGCTAAAATAGGACCATTCGGGTCAGAGATAATCCGATCAACATTCCGCGTGCCTTCGATCACAGTAATGATTTCAGATCGCACAATAGGCCGCCCGAAGTTCTCTCGATCAGCCGCATAGAACGCTCTGAGGTTTGCTTCTATCGCGCCCTTCGTTGCATCAGCGGCCTGCGGTGAAGCATTCGTGAGCTTAACCGTCGCCGTTATATTGAAATTGATATATATAGGATCGCTTACATAAATAAACTGATTGCCGACTCGCTGCTCTAATATTGAATTCAGAGCCTGCCTGTCGTCGTCGCTTATCGGATTGCCGTTGCGAGTCATCACTACGAAGGTCGAATGCCCTGGTCGCCTTGGTCCGTCGAAATCTCCAAGCACAACGAACGGAAAGCCTCGCACTATCCCGTTATCGCGCAAGGCGTCGTGAAGTATCGCCTCCTCGAAGTCGAGTGTCGAAACTAATCGCTCGCCTCTGCGCTGGTAGCTGCGAGCTCGCTCAAGCGCCTCCTCCACAGCTTCATCGTCACCCCCGCCATCAATCGCATCAGGGTTGGTCACAAAATCAACCCAGGCGAGCGCATCAACCATCTTCACAAGCTGATCGGGAGCCAGCAGCAGAGAGCCTGCTACAACATTCCTCGCGGCGATCAGCCCAGTGGGCGCGGGGAATTCAACGACGAATTGCTCAGTGGTTTCAAAGACGATCCCCCCGTCAGTGGTCGAAACCTGTGTGCCCAACGGGATAGTCACGTCAACCCCGCTGGGCGGCGCGACTGTAAATTCAAGAATCGTTGTCGCAGGCTCGGCTTCGCGCAGCCCGATCCTGAAAAGGTTGGCGAAGGCGATCTCATTCTGTTTGGGAATCTGATTGATGCGATAGCCCATCTGCGCAAGCATCCAGGCTTGAGCTTCCAATTGGACCGTATGAGGCGCGCTGGGATTGGCGTTTATTAATTCCTGGCAGATTGGCGGATCAGTGAACGCACCGCCTTCAAGCAAAGTCAGAAGCCTGCGTCGTTCCTCAATCTGAGAGCGCACACGATCAACCGTCAACCCGCCAGAGGTGCGACCGATTACCTCTGCTGCGAATTGCTCTTCATCTCTGATCTCAAGATCAGGCGCTGGTATCAGGTCTGCTGTCATTAGCTTTCTCTACATAAACAGACTGCACATAATCAATCAGCGGTACTTGCCCTTCCCAATTGACCTGAAGGAGTGCTTTGCCTCCGTCTTTAAGGTCCATTGGGATTGCTACGATCTTTCCTCGAACTATGACTTCATCACCTATATTTAATTGGTTGCCGTTTTTGTCAGTGATCATTTGCCACCCTCTATAATAGGAGTCACTGAAATCTCAACTTCCCGATCAACAAATTGAAGTAAGCTTTCGGATCGAATTACAACTGGCCCGTGCGTAACCTCTCCATACTCCTCTTTGAGGTTTGAGTCATACGCTCGTTTCACAGTTCCTTTAATAACCATTTGCACTACCATTACTCCTCTCTGAGTCTCCAGGTTGGAAACACTAAATTCTGCGGAGTGTTCGATCCTCGCTCTACATATTCAATTGCGAAAGCTGCGATCTGTTGATTTTCCACAAAGCCCTTGATGAATCGATCATCTCCATCCAGATAGCCGACCGACGCGCGCACCTTATCAACAAGCGGCTCATATTTTGCGATCTGCTGTTCAACGAAGTAAGCCATTCGAGCCGTAAAACCTGCGTCCATAACATCAAAGACAAAATCAGGAATTCCATAATCAGGAAGCATCACTCTCTCGCCCATTCTCGTTTCCACAATCGCTCTGATACTTTCTTCGATGATAGTTTTTCGATCATTAATCGCCGCAAGCGTCCCTCTATTATCAGGCCGTATGGGATGGCTGAGAGTTGAACCTTGGATGCTCATAACAATCGACCTTCGCGCGCTTTGCATCGTGGGCAAGTCAAAGAGTTCATATCCGCGTCTGATGAAACGACTACAGTCCAGTCGTGATCGCAAACTGGACAGAATGCCGGTCCCGTTGTGTATGGCCCATCATCACTGGCTTGCTCCATCAAAATTGGACTGGTCTATCAGCAGGCTGACTATCCCAACCCCTCCTTCAATATGATCGCGTGCAGATGTTGCCGCGTGACCGAGATTTTCAGATACTGCACTCATCACCTCTCCCACTTGAGTAAGTGCAGTTTTCAGTGGTGCAAAATTAATTGCTCCATTGCCAATGCTTGCTATAGCCGCTCGCGCAGCTACTGTGTCTCCACCATTGGCGTCAATCGCGTCGCAGATCGCGAGCAGCGCAGTGGCCACAGGCCCGTTGTCAACCTCCACCTCGTCCTCGATTGCTTCAATGGTCTCGCTCAAATCAACAGCAGTTGGATCGAACTGGTCAGCCGCAGCCGAGGCGCTTGCGAGCTTCGTTTTTATCGCGCCGACCCGTTCATTGACATCATCCTGAAGACTCATTTTCTCACTCTGCTATGCAAGAGATTGAAGTGTTCAACCTCGCAATCTGTTTATCGAGTTCGCCCAGATATTCCTGATACCTCTGAAGCGCAAGTTTGTGTGTGGCAGTCTGCGCGGCGGCAGGAATGCCGTGTATCGCTGCTATAGCGGCGTTCAGTTCCGCTTTCTTCTGATTTATAAAACCGATTACCGCATTGTATTCGGCTATGGCCTGGCCGATCACCTGATTCAACACCGCGATGATCGAAGTTATGTAGTTGATCAACTCGATTGCTTTTTGCAGATACAATACTTTCCGCAGAGCAGTTGGAAGTTGACCTTTCAGAAGCGCATAGATTTGATCGTTGATCACCTTGCGCAGGTGTTTAACATGGAGCGCATCATAAAGATCGGGCAGGCTGCCGAACTGTTCGCCGACTAAAGAAGTGGCATCTGCACCTGGACAACCGACCTGCGGGATGTGGATCGGCAGCCGAATCGTCGGCAGCGGAATATGCCAGGGCTTCGGAGGAGGTATGGATGGTAGTTCAAAATCTGGCATTATCCAATCCTCCTTCCGTTAATAAAAAAGCCGCCCGGAGCGATCAATTCTGTTGAGGCATCCGTCTCGATTCTCAGTCGTCCAGCCCGAATCTGTTGATCCAGTTCGACTATGGACGCGTAATCACCATCGGTTCTGAAGCCGCGAATTGTTGGCCTGCGAAAGTCGGCAGGCACTATGAATTTTTCGTTGTAGACACTTGCATAATAAAGATTGTGCTTTTCTGCCAATCGGCCAAATAGCACAACTTCGCTTCCGAGTTCAGGGATGTGAAAATCACCATAGCCCGGAGCGCCTGCCCACCAGACAATTCTTTTTATCCACCTATCATGGATTACATTTTCATCTATTGAGGGAATGATCACTTTGATTCTGTGCTGATGTTCAGGATCAGCATTAACAGCTACGATAGCTTCCAGCGCGCACATATACTTGTGAGGCGTGTCGCCTGTATATCTTTTGCCTCCTGCAAGATTGAATATATTGCGCTCTCTCATATTACTTTCCGATATCTCGATACAGGTCATAGTAAGTGACAAAGCTATTGCCAGAATGTTCGTGCCTTACTTTGTCGCAAAGGTATGGGCCGCTGAATAGGAGGCCGACATTCTCAAGCATAATTGTGTTTCTCACATCAGGTCGCAGTCCGGGCAAAGGCGGAATGCTGCGAACAGGACATTGAAAAGAAGGCTCTCGTTGTTTCTCTTTATGTGCGTGCGCGCGTCTGTTTGCATATAGCTTCGTATGCTCTGCCAGATCGTGTCGCATTTCCACAGGGAAATGCCCCCGACGATGCTCGCTGGATTTACCAACAAGCCTGCCCCCGGCATATCCTCTGCCGTGACGATGCACTTTCTTTGGGCGGCCTTGCTGGTTTTCCGGTAGCTTATAATTAAAATCAAAATCGCGGAGCATCCAGAAATCTTTTCGGTACTTGAGTGTTAGAATGGGGTCTGAAATATTTGCCGGGTCCTTACAAAACAAAGTATCTTGTCTAACAAATAGATTGAAGCCGGATGACTCCGATCTTTCCATGGCGTGTTCCCAATCGTTTTTTGAGTCGTGAATCATCGAGGGATGCTTCTCTAACGCTGGAGGCTGTTCCGGCCCTTCAAAATTCAACCCGTTACGTACAGCAAGCTTTTGAATGATCTGAAGATCATCCAGGTTCTTGTGATACTCGGTGTTCAATTGCTTTCGCATTTTTAAGCCCATATCGTAAGCAATGAAAGTTGAATCTGTGTCAGTCCTTTCTACCTCCGCCAACAGCCCCTTAAACACAGGCTCGCCCAAATCCTGTCCAAACCCCATATAGACTTTCATCACGAGTTGCGGAATCCCGCCCTCTTCGGAATACCGATCCAGAATACGGAATCGCGGATCGAAGCAGGTAAATTTAGCCTGTGACGCCATATCTGTTGTAAGCTCGGCTTCTACGTGCTTGACGGTCTGTTTTGTTACCCAGGAGTCATAGCGATCATCGCCGAGGATAACTATTGAATGTGGATTCTTTTCAACCATTAGCCTATTTCGTAGCGCCCCCTCTCAAGTGGCCTTTCTGGTATCACCAGGACTTTTCCCGGCGATATCTGCCTTACATCTTCAATCCTGTTGCGATTTGCGATTAGCCTCCACAATCGCCAATCTCCGTAATAAAAATGAGCAAGGCCGCTGATTGTTTCCTGGTCCCGGAAAACGTGTTCGACCAGGTTTGCATCCTCATCCGGCCTGAAGCTGCCCCATCGCTCGTATGGAGAAATGCTTCTCACCTTCCAACTCCGTCCTCTTGAATCTCTTTTAAACTGAGACTCGCGCGGGCACGAATCGGATTACCATTCTGATGGTGTAGCTTTTCCTCAAAGCGTATCTCCTCAAGGATCACTCTCTCCTGGCGATCTCCCCACAAAGCCAGCAATGGAGGAGGCGTGCCCTCGCAGATTTCATCCTGAAGAGCGAGCAGCGCGTTCATCAGTGGGGTGATGCTTTCATTAGTATCACTTCGATCAAGCCACACTTCTCGGATCTCTAAGCGACGCGGATCGCGATTCATATAGAATAGTGGCTTAGTTCCAATCGTCGTTTCCTGTTCAGGCCAGTTCGCGCGCCGATTCAGTTCTATTCCATCTGACGTTGGAAACCAGTCGAAGATGAACGCGCCTCCTCCGCACAGATTTACGAGGACGAATTTGCCATTCATTAGCTACGCCTCCGCTGATTCCGCATTGCGGTAGTTACTTTTCCTACTGCCACCTCTCCGAATATCTGCGGCTCTTCTGCTGCACGAGAGCCTTTTGGTATATGCAGATGTAAATGGATATGCTGAGGTCGAATGGACGCAACTCCGCTATCCTCTCTTCTAACCTTCGCCGCTGGAACTACACGTTCACCGCTATGAATATGAACCAAGCCTTCTCGCTCAATGTAGCCCCCAGAGGACAGCTTTGGAGGATTAAGCTTATCGAAATGGAATTCGCTTTTAGACCGACCGAATACACCTCGATTAACAGTCGAGCTTGGATACTGTACGCCGGGGGTAAAAAACATCTGGGGTGGCGTGATTCTACTTAGTCTAAAAAAGCTCGTGGCTACTGCATCGCTTGCGGAGACCACCTTCTGCATTGGGCCATCGAGGCTTTCAATCTGCGCTCTCCATTGCGGGTAAACATCTTCTGCGAGCCGTTTAAAAAGCGGAAACATCTCAGGGTCGCCCGCCTGCTGTAGTTTTGTTTTTGCTTCTTTAAGAACCTCTATTAGCTGCTCCGGGTAGGCGTAGGACTCGGCATATAACTTATCCCTGACTTGCTCTGCCGCCGCTTGCTCGTCTCCTTTGGTTCCCGTATACGTGAGGCCAGTAGTATTCAATAATTGATTTTGATAGCCATGCTCTCTGTAATATTTCTGCCCCATAGCCATCGCTAGAAGCGTATTCATTTCGGAAGCCCTACCAAAAAATCCCGTCTTAGAAGCACTCTCCCCTAACCCTAATTTCTCAACTCTAGGCTTTGCCTCCTCTACTGCGCGCACCTTACGAAGCTCTACAAGGGCAACGTCGGTCAGCTTTCCTTCGATCTGCTTTTTCATGCCCTCTCGAATCATTTCGCCTAAACGCTCGCCCGCTTCAAAGGCGTGCTGTTCAGCGGCTTTGCTTTCAGATAAACCCTCCATATATCGCTCAAACATAAAAAGCGGAGCGCCGACGGCAAAGCCCGTAAGCAGCATCCCGCCTATGCGGCTTCCTACCCCTCGCATCTTGTCTGACCATACTCGACCTGATTTATCTATCTCCTTGCCTACAACAATCTGTGAGCCCCCGAAGACATTAGACAGCGAAGATTGAAGAGGGGATTGAGCAGCGCCAATGCCAAGCGTTCTTAGAATAGCCGCTTCATTAGAGCCTACAGCCGAAGCTATGCGCATAAGTTTAAAGCTGGTGGTTAGCGCTTTCACGCCTGCGTATCCAACCAACGCAGCCGAACCAATACCCATAAGATGTCCGGCGATGCCTGCCACTGCGGGATTTTCTTTTGCGAACCCTTGCAAGCTGCCGACGATGTTATTTGTAAGATCAAGTACGGGTTTCAACGTGCCGAGCATGGGGGTGAAAGCGGTCGCGGTGAGATTTTCAATACTTCCCATTACCGCTTCCATCTTCGCGTTATAGGTTTCCATCTGGGCATTGATCTTGTCATTCACAGGAACGGCCTTTGCCGCTTCTGCCGTGACATTCTTCCAGCCCGCTACGCCAGCCTCAACGAACGCATTAAACGCCTTTGCGCCCTGCTCACCGAAAGCCTTATTTAGAACGATCATGCGCTTTTCGGCGGGAAGCTCTTGCAATTGTTCGGCCTGCTTAAACATGTTCTCCCATCCGAGAAACTGACCCTTCTTATCGAACAACTCAAACTTCACACCTGTCTGCTGGCCTAGCTTTTTAAGCTGGTCTTTATGCGTGACGAACATGCTAAAAAGTGATGTAAGGCTTGTGCCCGCCTGACTGCCTTCCAGCCCCGCTTCTCTCTTGAGCAATGCAAAAAGCTTGACGGTATCGCCCGCGCCGCTCATGCCCTTCATGCCGAGAGTTGAAGCCGTGGCAAGAAAGTATTTAGAGCTTTCAATTAGTGAGCTTGATTCAATATCGAACCTGTCTCTGAGCGCGGAGAATAGATTTACAGAGGCTTCAAATTCATCAGGCTTGAGCTTAAACATTTTGCCGAATTGGCCTAGCTCTTTGGCCTGCTCTTTGAAGCTTCCGTTAGCAATCGCACCTGATACGTTCGCCAGCTTGCCCGCAGCCGCGCCCGCGCCGCCCAATATCGTTTCAACGTCAACACCGGCTTTTTTCAGTGAGCCGAAAATATCCAAGTAGTCTTTCGTCGTTCCCTGTAACTTATTCCCCAGATCAACGCCTAGTCTTTCGGCGCGGTTCATCTGGTCGCCAAGCCTGGCAAGGTTGACCGTTCCGTTTTGCTCCAACTCCTGAAATGCGCTTTTCAGTTCAAAGAGCGCGTATTCAAAATTACCCGCCTCGTCAGCGCCATGCTTGAGCATGGCGAGTCCGGCGATACCTGCGCTTCCAAGCACAAGCCCGCGCCGCATGTCAGCGCGAAGATCATCAAACGTCTTGAGCGCAACGCGGCCCTCGCGCCCCATACTTCTCAACTTGTCGGTCACACGGTCAGCGCCCGCGCTTGCTGCGTCTTTCAGGGAAAGCAAAATAGCCAATTCAAAAGCTTGATTCATGACTTCTCCTAAGTGTTATGCTCTCCTTATCGTTAAAAGCTTGTCGCCTCATAACTCCGTCTCTCCGGCCCTTTCGCTCATAATGCTATTCAGCGTCTTTATGTATGTGTTCAATCTGCTTGTAGGCAGCGAGAGAATGTGATCTTCAGTCCAACCTGTGAACTCAGCTAACAGAAGCACTGTTCGAGTCAGTCCCGACCGCGCCATTTTCCCTTCCCTTAATGCGAAGGGATTGGCGAAAAAACTCTGAACCTGCCTTTATCGCGTAGATGTCAACAACATCCAGTCGCTCGCAGATTTGTAACGGAAGCGGCCCTTCAAGTATGCTCGCGCCATCACTCTGAGAGAGCCGCACAACCTGTTTTCCGGCGAGAAAGCAGAGCCGTCTGGCTCCTGTCAGATTCAAGTGATCAGCCTCAACATCATCCATCCCGGTCAACCGAGTCCCGAATTCAACCACGTCATATGTGAGACCATTTCTCTCATAGCCGAGCGGAAGTTTCACTTTGTTTTCGGGTAAGAACTCTACCTTGCGCGCCCCGATATGATTATTGGAGAAAGTGATGAACGCTTCGTTCAGGTCATCAATGTCAATCGAATCCAGAGCAAGCAGGACTGCGAGGGTAACGGGCATTGTCAGAGTGCCAAACTCTGTAATAGAGGCCCTGAGTAAGAGCAGTTGGTACTGCGTTTTGGAATTGGCTTGCGGGTCTTCGTCAATCGCAAATAGCTTCTCTCCATTCACACGCGCGCCGAATGTTACCTGCCGATGAACATTGTTTTTGGAGTCTTTGTAGCCAATGTCGAGTTGATGGGTCAGGGGCGTGAGTTCCATTACTCTATCTCCATATCTTCTGGCCGAATTTCAAAGTTGAAGTAGTTCGCATTTTTACCACCCGCCGTCTGTGTGTCCGGGGCGAAGCTGATCGGGATGCATCGACGCAGGGTGTAAGTCGTAACTGGCGACCTTCCATCTTCATCAAGAACGATCAATCGAGCATTGCGGCGTTCCAAATTGGTACCGTCCACGAAATCACTCAGCCAGGTGCCTACTTCGACACCGGTTTCGTTGAGCGCGTGTCCGTGCTTGACTTTGATCTTTTCGCATTTGAAGTGTCCGCGACCGAGATGCGGGTTCCCCTTGTTCGATTCATACAGCTCGAACTCTTCATGCATCTTGGAAACGCCTGTTACCTCAGTCGCGCGAATTGCGGTGACGCCATCCATCTCAAACAGATAGCGCCCTTCTGATGTTCCGTGCTCCATTTAATCACCTCACTGTTGAAGTACGCTCAAGTCCTGGAAGAGCGGCACATTGTCAATGTTTAGAATCACGATCTCTGCTGTGGGAGAAAGCTTCACCCCCCACTGGACGTGAACACGCTGGGCTTGCAATTCCTCCAAAGGGTTGTTGGTAAAATCAGCGATCACTATGAAAGCCTCATCCTGTGTAACCCCGAAGAGCGCACCGACTTCCCAGTACGGCTTCAGGAATGCAATGCCGCTGTCTCGCAGATCGCGAAACAACCGGCCCTGCGGATCAACTGTCTGGAAAACTGCCCACTGATAGCCGATCTTTCCGCTGTAGTAGAGGAGATTCAACATACGAATCTCGTGAATCATTTGCACTCGCCGGTCACCTGTCATTACACGCGCGCCGTAGATCTTTACTCCCTGTTCCGGCAGTGGAGTGATTACGTTGATGTCTTTGCCGTTAAGCAACTCGCGCGTGTTCTCATCGGTCTGATCCTGGCCATTGCTTGCTTTCTCCACACCAATTGCTGTTGGAATCTTGTAATTGGCTGGAGCCTTGTGTGTGCCGACCTCGCGATCAGCTTTGGCACACGCGCCAGCAGCAAAGATTGAGGGCGGATAAAACTTTGTAAGCCCGGTTCCCTCGAAGTCGAGCATCTCTACCCACGGCCAGTACATCGCACTGTACCAGGAACCCATCTCTTCGCGTATATCGAGCAGGTCCTGTTTGTCCGAACCGAGCGGCGGATCGTGCAATGCGGCGCGATGAAACTTTTCGGCGTGTGCATCGAGCGCGGCACGCACGGTCTCCCCCGTGATACCAGGAATCAGCACTTGCCCTGTTCCCAAATACTCGTTATTGAAGACCTGAAGCCCAGTCTTTGTTGTCCCGTCGTCGGTCCCAATGTAGTCTGCGGCACTCAAGCCTGCGAAATCATCATCGCCCCCTGTCAGTGCCGTTTGAACGGTTATTTTAGGGAGGTTCAATGGTGCCGCATTCGCAGAATTCAGGTTCGTCAAATCAACGAGCTTCGATTTCTGATTTACATTATCAATAGAGGCGGCGTCCATTTTGAAGTTATCGAAAGTCTCTTTTCGATTGAGAAACACAGATCGAAAAGTAAGCTTTACAGTCTCCGCCTGCGTCCCTGCTGAGATCGTATAGAGAATGTCCACACGACTTGATGGATATTTTGCGTCAATCCGCAGAGTGTTCGCCTCCGCCGCATGGCCTGTCGTTGTGTTGGTCGAGGTGGGCGCTGCCGTCAATCCCGTGCAGGTGTCGTTATCAATCGCGAGGTTGAGCGAATCATCATTGGCAGCAGGGGTGATGCGTGTTAGCGTGATGTTTGCGCCAGCGCCACCGACTGCATATAGAGAAGTGATCGCGGCCACACCTGAAAGGGCAGTGCGAATCTTGCCCGCGACGACAGTGTTGCTGTCGCTATTTGCAACTGCCACGAGTGTTATTAGCGGAGAGCCAGCTATACCGACTCCTGTTACAGTTGCTTTGGCATTGCCCGCCCCGGCAACACCGATAGTTCCAATAACGGTGGCCGTCTCTACCTGGGCAACGCCAGCGGCAGCTTGATCCTTTATTGTTGCCGTTGCTTTCGCAGCCGCATCGCCGACCACTCTACAAATCCAGGCTTGTCTGCCCGGAAAAAGATTGAAGAAGACGTGTGCGAAATCATCTCCAAAGCTATTCGCGTCAAAGCCTCCGAACTGCCTCGCATTGTCATTCCAGCTTGTCACGATGCGAGGAATGTTCACCGGACCCCAGGGAGTGTAAGCGACAATGAAACCCGTGCTCGTGGGCTGTCGCACGATAGGACGCGCAACCTGCGCCTGGTTAACCAGTGCTGTCACGCCTGGCAGTGTGTTTTCTATTACGAGTGATGGACTGGTCATTGGCTCCTCCTTCGCGAGCGATCTGCTACTTTCGCGGCTTCCGGTTCAGGTTCGTCTGTTGCCGATGGGGAAGACTCTTGAGCTGCCTCCACTATTGGCGCTGGGTTTTCGATCACGGCGATCCGCCCCGTATATCGCTTACGGTCAGCGTCGCTTATTGAATCAACTTCTTTTTGCGAGCCGGGAGTTCCAGCGGCTGCCAGTATTACGCCGCTATCGAGCGTGAGCGGCTGGCGATGATTGTTAATAACTTTCATACAGTTTCCTCTTATCCGAGAAACACTCCGGGGAGATTGCTCTCGCCCTTCTCGAAGGTGTTTTGAACGTCAAATACAACCTCGTGGACAAGCTGGCCTGGCTGCGAGCGATCCGGCTCACCCAGGCGGAACCACGTTTCAAAATGAACAGCGTAAGCAGTCAAATCAGTTAAGCGCGTGATGTATTCAACACCAGCGAATCTGAGCGGCTCGGAGTTTAACAGGAAGCTGTCTGTCCCCAAGACAGCCATTATTCCCAAGCCGCCCAGAACTGTTCTTACATCAGAAATCATCTTGTAAATGCCGACTGCTCCCGTAGCTCCCCGGCGACGCGCCTTTTCTCCACGCGCATTGCCTGAGCAACAGATCACTGTGAACGTGCAATCGTGACGATAGAAGCGCGGCGATCCGTTGTGAGATACAACTGCTGGATCCAGTGTGTCATCTCCGTCCGCATAGCTCACGAGCATTAAAGGTAATTGTGGAGTCAAAGAACTGAGCGCTTCGCGTAGCTTGGCGGAATCCAACTCGCCGCCGTAACTATCAATCTTTTTCACATAGCCAACATCAATGTCATCTACCTTCCGCCGCCCGACCGCCTGCCATAAGGCGTCGATCATTCCGTCTTCAATGCCGCCGATGATGAAGTCGAATGCTTGGTCACTCATTGTCTGGCTATGTGTCTCTGAAAGATTCTTCCAATCGCATCGAAGTCTTCGTCTTGAAACATCACAAAGGGTCTCGATTTTGTTTTAGCCTGGCCTCGCCCTTTTTTCGCTCCAGCGTCGTAGCCGAAGTGATGGCGAGGCGCATAAACAACATTCGTTCCGACTGCGACACCCGGCCCCGCGACAAGCTTCACGCTCATTGAGTTCTTTAGCCGGGCAGTGTCGATCAAAATCTTCGGCCCGCCTTTTTTGCGACGGCCTTTGCGACGACCGGCAATTGTGCGTGGGCTGAGCGGGTCCCATTTCTTCGGGCGGCCCTGCTGCTGAAAATTCTTCTCAATCGAGCCGAGCATATACGTACCTGCCGCGCGCAACGGCTTTTCAGTGCGGCGGCTGGCATCGAGCGCGATCTCGCTCAGCCGGTTTAGAAGTTTTTCAAGTCCCTGGATGTCCATTAATAGCCTGTCAGTTTGTCGTTGGAGAAAACCTCTTGCGACTTCGATGATCCCCTGAGCACTTCATCAGGTGATGCTGGCTTAGTGATTGTCTCTTCGATGCTGGGCACGTCGAGCGCGGCTCTGCCAGCCCCAATGTCAAGGAGATACTTCATCGCAAGATCGTGAGCGTCTTTCTTAACTCCGTAGACGCTCTCTTTAGTCGCGCTGGTGCCACGCCCCTTGAAGAGATTGAATACAGCGAGGTCAATACAGGTCGCTTTGACTTTCTCCGTGACCGGCACAGGAATCTGATAGCGTTGTCGTGCGTATGAATCGAAGGTGCCTACAGCATAAGAGAGCGCCTTGCCGATGCGCTTCTGGACGTGATCGTTTTCGAGATCGCCAGAGCCTTCATCGTCGGTCAGTTCGAGCAGCTTCTCTTCGCCGAGCTCGTCTATCAAATCCTGTGTGGTGATATAGCTCATCTGAGTCAGCGCCCTTCCTATGGAGTGACAATGCGATATTTTATCTTGAAGACCACCGGGCTGTTTCCCGCGCCCGGATTGGCTGAAGGTACAAACACGACGACCGCAGCATTTGCCACGGGCGTCAGTTGTGTCGTGACGCTTTTCACTGTCGCATAATTGGTGCCTGACGACGAATTCAGAAAAGCGGCACTAAGGTCCGCCGTGACTTTTGCTCCGCTGCCGTTGGTATATCGGAACTCAATGGCATTGCTGCCCGTGTACGCTATGGAGTTGAAGACGAGCTTTGCCGTGATCTCCTCGATCAGGACGACCTTCCCGGCTCCGGGTGCGGCGACAAGCGTAACCGGTGTGTCGTTCAGCGTCAGCACGCTGCCTGTTGCCACGGTGACGCTCGTTGTTCGCGCAACGTCTTCAGCAAGGCGCGCTGTCGCAACCTCACCCGACGCGATATTGCTGGCATTCAATGCTGTGAGGTTTACTCCCGATGCTGCTGGCAACGTCGCCGGGAATGCGGCATCGGGAACATCCCCGGTGCCGGTCAGCGCGCTTGGATTCAGGCCCGTCAGCGTGCTGCCGTCGGTCGCACTGTTGATCACATTGTTACCGGCGAGTTTGACCGCGACGAAGTTAGAGGAAAATGTGAATGTGGGAGTGCTCGATCCGGCGACCGTAGCAACGCATCGCACAAACGCCGCTGGCAAGCGTGAGGCGATTACCGCCTGCGAGCTGGTGCCAGTCGTCACCTGACTGAATGAAGCGCCTGTCAGATCGAACCAGGCCGTGCCATCCGGGGAGTCTTGATACTTCACATCGAGTGAGGTCGCGCCCCCTGATTTTGCAGTTACCTTCAGATACGCGATAAAGGTAGTCGCGTCGAAAACAGGGAAGGCGTCACTGGTAGCAGTGCCTCTGGCTGCGGCTGCAAAAGGCGTCTTGATCGTTTTCCCCTGTGCACGCGCAGGTGCAGGCCAGAACGCTATAAGCAGCGCCAGCATCAATGTCATTCCAGTCAGTTTCTTCAACATAGCTTTCTCCTTGCTAAAACAAAATCACTCGCGCGAAGCGCAAACTAAGCGGCGCGCAGCTTCCGCCTTATGATTGACCTGGGATACTTCAGACGAGGACCGCCGTAGAAGCCGTGTATTACGCCGACTTTCGGATTACCAGCCGCGCCAAGCTCCTCGAAGGAAACCGAGATCGCGCCGCTTGCATTGCCCCTGCCGTTTATCGTAATGAACGCGAAGAAGCCGGGGGCTGGCATACCACCTTTATTGCGGTGTGCAGTCGGTGTCAAAACATAGTCACCGACAAGCTGGCCCGGCATCCGCTTGCCGACTATGATTGATTCGCCATCCGGGATGAATGTGGTGAAGTTTCCCTGTTTGTCTTCGACCCCTTCATCATAGGGAACAATCTCAGGCAGCCCCCTGGTTGTGTTCATTTTATTCAGACCGGCCAGGTCAAACGTTATCGCCCGAAAGCCTTCGTTGAAGCCACGAATGTCATCATTGTTCTTGTTCTCAAGAATGAGATTCAGTGTGGCCTGGTTCATGTACTCTTTCGCGCCCTGCGCGCTCGCGCCCGTGTTGCGAAACATCAGCTTGATCCTGTTACTGTCTGCAAGAGGGGTCGCGTTTGCCAGATCATCGTAATAGACTCCACCTACCCCATCAGCAACAGCGTCGAACGTCTGGATCGGGAAAACCTCATTAACGAGAACCCCGTTCTCATTGATCTGGAGATGCCCCCTGAGCGCCTGCCATATTTCCCACTCCATGCGAACCCAGTCTTTATCAACGCCTGCGTTGAATCGTTCCATCACCAAATCATTCAGGTTGACGACGCCGCCGAGCGTGCCGAGCGCTCGCGCACTCAGTATCTCGTCTTCTTTGATAACCTCTTCCTCTTTGTGCGGAATCGGTTTGAACTGGTGCGTCTTTGAACCCGGACGATCTGCGATCTTGGGTTCAGTGCCCATAGTGTGAACAGCAGTCATTCCCTGCTCGTTGTCTTTTTCATCCCACTCAACAAGCTGAGTCACTTTCTCAACGAACGGCATGATCGTTTGCCCGATGAGCTTTGATTTGTCCCTGGTTACCTGCTGGGTCACTTCATCGAGAGCTACGTTTCTTGGAAACTTAAAAACTAATCCGCCCACGTTTCACCTCCTTAGAATTTGAAGACGCCGCCAGCGACCGATGCGCCCGCGAGTTCAGTCTTCGCCGTTGAGTCCAATCCGCGCAGCTTCGATTCATCGAGGTAGCCGCCGATGATGACCGGAACACTTACAGCCTCCGTTCCGTCCGTCTCGCTATCGGAGATGCCTTGCGCAATCTGGCTGCCGTCAGAGCCAAGTACATCCGCCCCGGCAGCAACTGCAACGGCAGCATTGCCGGTCAGCGTGAGTGTGTGTGGCGTGGTCGTCAGGTCGATTGACTCAATCGTGCCGACGTTATCACCATCTTCATTAGTCAACACATCATCAGCCGCGAACACGCTCGCATCCAGAACTTTTCCGGTCGGCGAGTTCGTCGCAAAGGCTGTGGTGTTGACTGTCGCGCGAGCTCGGCGACGATACTCACCTGATGCGCTGATCTTGCCGATCACATCCCCTTGCTTCACGATGAAGCCGTCTGCAATCATCACGCCGACTAAAACGAGGAGGTCGCTGCGGCGCGCTTCGAGTGCTACTCGCTTGCCAAACGTCTCTGTAGTCTTACTTGGCATTTACTTGCCCCCCTTTTCTGGTACCGGCACATTGCTTTTGCTGCGCAGCTCCCTGACTTCATTCTCATCAGCGCCGCCGAGGTCACTGCCCGATGGTTTCAACCCGCCAAAGCGTTCGCCGAATTCGATGAAGGGCCCCATGCCCTCAAGAAAGCTTTTGAAGAAAGCGACCGGCGAAAATTCTTCTTTCTTCTCAGTCCTCTTTCCATCTGCTTCCGAGAAGCTGATCACAGTAATCTTTGCCTCAACTCCTGAGATCGCTTCCATGAATTCGACCAGGCCGGGACGCATAGGCTGCGGCAGTTTTGCAGGGCCGAGACTCTCAACGAACTGCGAGAAGCCTCCCTTCGCGGCCTCGCTACCCTGAGCGGTTACCTTGCTGGTCAACTGCTCGATCCTGGTGTTGGCCTCCTTTAGCTGCTCGCTGAAGTTGGTCGTTAGGGTCTCAGTTGTTTGCTTGACTACATCGGCGATGAGCTTCGACCGATCAGCTTCGCTGAAGCTGCTCTGCGACGCATCTTTCCTGCCGAACTTTTCTGCAAAGAAATCCATGATCTGTTCAGCTACGGACTTTTCTCCATCTTTCATAGTTTCGCCCTCACTAAAATCGAAAGTGATTGACTCACCTTCGTCGAATTGAATGTCACGCAGCCCCTTCACGGCTGGCGGTTGAGCGCCGAGAAAACCAACGTGTCTAAGTGAAGGCACGCGACCACCAGGCGCTGTTTTCGTATCGAGATAAAAAGAGGCTGATCGTTTTTTGAAACGACCATTGATTACTGCTTCCTCGAAGGTTGGCTCAACTTCTCCGAATTGCGCTTCAAGGATTCCATTTGTAACTCGCAATCCTTTCGTCCAGGCATAAGCAGGCGCATTGTCTGCGGGGTGCCCGATAACTGCGGGCGCTTCGTGTATGGCAGGGTCGTAGTTGCGCACTACGGTGTCGAGGAAGTCTGCGGTGATTTGATGTGCCTGGCCTTTGCTGTCCATTTGCGGGCCAGCGCGGAATATTTCAACCCATCGATCTGCGAGTTTCATATGGCGACCACCTTAAAGGGCGAACCAAAAAAGCAAAAAAGCCCGGCGATCTTTTGGATCACCGGGCTTCTGTCGAGCCTCATTATAAGTGCTATTAAGGACCTCTATCGGGTCTCAATGTCTGATTCGCCGAGATGATACTCATTTCGATGCGAAGTTGCAAGGAATATTTTAGGCTGTCTTATTTTGAGAGGCTTTTGCGAATCTCGATTATATCTTCTGCCATATTAGCGAAGACTAACAGAAACGCACCTGCGGCAATACCTTCGATGATCAAGCCGATTCCGAATCCTACACTGATGCTCATTAAGAATATGCCGCCTAGCAGCCCAGCAGCAACACTCACGTGACTACGCCGCTCCCTAAAGGAAGCGGCTTCTATGGTCTACTGACCAAGACTCTGTAGCCCCAGAGTTAGAATATTTATAGCGGCATTGTGGTCACGATCTAACGTCAGACCACAGCCCAGACAAGCATGAATACGAACGCTCAAATCTTTCTCGACAATGGAGCCACAGCCGCTACACATCTTGCTCGTGTTGCGTGGATTGACTTGTCTAACACACCGCCCAGCATTTTCAGCTTTGTACGCTGTGAATTGAACAAGCTGACTCCATGCCGCATCGCTTATGGACTTGGCGAGACGATGATTCTTAAGCATCCCGCGAATGTTCAGATTTTCAAATACAATGAATGCGAATCTGTTTACGAGTTTGCGGCTCTCTTGATGGGCAAAATCCCTGCGCTTGTTTGCTATGCGCTCGTGTATATGCGCTGCTACCTTGCGCCGCTTCCGTCGCTCTGGACTGCCCTTTGTGGCTGCGCTCAGGTTGCGGCTCGCCTTTGCCAGTCGCTTTTCTGCGGTGCGAAAGAATCGCGGATTATGAATCGCCTCACCGTTCGACAGCACGGCAAATTCTTTCAATCCCATGTCAATGCCCGTCGCTTCTGTGATGACTGGCAACGGCTCAGGCTCGCACTCGACAGAGAAGCAGGCAAACCATTTGCCGGTGGTAGAGCGAGTAATGGTCAGTGTCTTAATCTTGCCCTCAGTGGGGCGATGCAGCTTGATTTTCACCTTGCCAATCTTCGACAGCCTGAGTTTGCCGGATTCAAGAGCAAAACCCGATTGAGCATAGGTGAAACTGTCATAGCGAGCGCGAGCGCGGAAGCGGGGAAAGCCTGGTTTCTCACCTGCTTTGGCTCTGCGAAAGAAAGCATCAAAGGCTTTGTCCAGTCGCTTCAATGTCTCTTGCAACACCTGCGAGTGAACCATGCCAAGCTCAGGGCGAATGGCTTTGATGTCCGGCAACTGGATAGATTGAGCGTGATAGTTGATCGACGTGCGAGCGATGCGCCATGCGTCGCGTCGCTCTTGCAGCGCAGCGTTGTAGAGTTCGCAACAAAGCCCAAGCGTGCGCTCAAGAGTTGTTATCTGAGCGCGGCTTGGATATATCCGATATTTATACGCTTTTATCATGCCTGATTAGACTTCCTGATTGTTAATGTGCCATCAGACTGATTCAGCCAGTCGCACTCAGCCGGAAGCTTTGAACCCTTACGCAGATTGCAGGGAGCGCATGCAACAGCGAGATTGCTTTCGCAATGTGCGCCGCCGCGCGACAGTGGGATGATATGATCTAAAACCATCTCGGAATAGCCGAGCTTGCGCCCGCACATATAACAGGTCGAATTATCCCGCTTAATCACTCGCAAGCGGCTGACTTGCTCGATTCGAGCATGGCGACTGCGCGCACGAAGCAGGCCGCTTATCTGACCATTCTTTTTAGACTTCTGCTTATAGCGTTTCATGTCTATCTCCTTCTGCTAAATATCAATCCCGCCGATTCTCAAATCTTTGCGCTCGCATCGGAAGTGTGAGCATGTCGCATGCTCGCAGGCTTTCTTGATGAGGATTGCGCCAGTCTCGGCGTTGAGCGTCTTTGCGCCTGTCCATGCTGGTTGCTGTTGTGATTTTTGGTTCATCAGCCATGCTCCTTTTATCTCGCTTTTGATATTAACATATTACGATATATCGAAATAAATGTCAATGATTATTTTACGATAGGTCGAAATACTGTCATATATAAATGCTAATTTAGGCGATAAAATGAAGATTATGCTTAATGCAATAGTAATGGATACGGAAGATAATGTTAGCCCCTCTTGTAATTAATTCCGAAAGGTAGTAAACTCCACTTTGTTTTGATAGCATATGAGGGTCATGATGAGGCTATTCGTTAAGGAAGTAGCGCAAGCAAAAGGATACAAAAATGCGAAGGCGTTAGCCGACGCGATGAGTAAGCATTTTGGCGTAAGCGTGTCCTACTCGACTATTTATCCGCTCTGGAACGATAACGCTCAGTTATGGTCAAGGCCCACATTCGACAAGCTCTGCTCGTTTCTAAACGTACCCGCTGGTATGTTAATTCAACACATACCGGGGGAAGTGTTAGTGGAACTACCCGATGTAAATACGAAGGGAACGACTCGGAAGCAAAAGCGGCCAAAGGCTGATTGAGCGCCTATTATCACAACAGCCTCCCTATGCGTGTAGTCTTGTTGACAAACCGTGCGTGGCGTAATGTACAATGCACCCGCATCAAGACAGACAAATACTGAATCGCCAACGTTCCGGCGGTAAGACCGAGTAAGATAAACAGAATCGATAATAGGGCTATCTACCGCATGCGATAGCCGAGAAGTATTAGCACTAGGAGAATCGCCGCGATGCCTGACAGGTCACTGCCATTATCCTTTGTTATGTTTGGGCTGGCCGTGCGATTACCGTCGCCGCATTCACCGGGACTGGTTACGCAGTTCGGTTCGCCGCATGTGCAAAATGCGCCATTGGGAACCGTATGACCAGCGAAGACAAAGCCAGCCTGCGATTGCGTGGACTGTGCCCTGCTCGCAAAGCAAACAGGGAATAGAAATATGCAAATAGCCGCTGTTAGCAAGTTTCTTCTCATGAATAGTCGCCTTTCATCTCGATATTTAATCGGCCCGACTCATGCCAATCAGGGGCGATTGTACAACCATGCGGTAAATCAGATAATAAAAGTTGCTCAAAAAGAAGAGTTAATTTCGGTTACAGGAAGGCAACTATCAACAGTAGCAGATAGGGCGTATAATCTAAGAGATTTGGATGCAGTGCGCGAAGCAAGTTCTTTACTTTTAAGCCTCGATTCATCTAGAAATTCAGAATTTCATCAAATAGGCCGATACTATCAAGCACTAATGCTTTATAAGCTAGGAATAAAAGACAAAGCACAAGCGATTCTCGAATCTATCGCAGGTTCACAGATAGGCACTTGCAGAGCAAAAGCATTGGCATCTTTAGCAGCGTTCAAATTCTATTCCGGCGATCTAAACTCATCTATGTATTACCGAGTGCAAGCACTCCACTGCGCAACGAATATCAGCCCTGATCCTTTTATTGTAGTCGAAGCGAAGAGGGCAATGGCTATTCTTAAAAGTCTTAACGGTAATCATAATGAAGCACTTTCGGATTTAGAATCAGTGCTTCTACCAGCTAAAGATTTAAGCATTTGTCACCCCGCGCTATATTTTGATTGTGTGAATAGTTACGCTGTTGAACTTAATGAGCTTGGCAGAGTGCAAGAGGCTCGCCATTACAGTGAAATTGCCCTTGCCTCTCAATATTCTATGGCATATCCTGAGTGGCGCGAAACGGGCATGGAGATAGCGCGGCGGGGATACCGCGCATTACGTTCTATAGTAACCGTAGCAGGCATGCCAGCGCCCGAACCTGAGAACGTTGTACATCTTGATGCATGGCCCGTTGATCGAGCCGCACAGGAGCCGCCAAGCAACGGCACTGCTAGAGTGAGAGACTTCAGAGAGTGGAAGACAGAGATGGCCAAAGGGCAAAAAAAAGAAAAGCCTAAAGAGTATCAAACCGCTGACGAGAAAATTGACGAGATACTAGACTTGCTTACACGCAAAGAAGTTACCGAAGCGCAGGTTGATTCTATTCTTAATATTCTCAGAGGTGATGAAAATTAAGACCCGCAGAAAAGATAGGGTAAAAGTCTCAGGTATCATGAATCTGCGATAGTTTTATTTCTCATAAATCTCTCTTTTAGTTCGTCTATCTGTAAATCAATAATTGTAATTTTGTCTTTGAGATGGTTCTCCTCTTTCTCTATTTCTTTATCTAATAGAGCAAGCTCTCTTGATAAACTCTCTTTAAACTGCTTTATGTCCTTATCTCTATTAGGAGATGAGCGACGGTATGTAAAAACTGAAACCAAAATAAAGATTAATAATCCAACCAATATGCCAACTATTACGGCGGGAGAAGGCACTCCCGAAGAAGCCAATGGTAAACCATTAGGCCCTCGCGGTATGTCTATTTTCATTATGTTGATAATGACTATATAAAGTGGAATAAAAATCAGCAGCGAAACTATTCCCAGTCCTATAGCTATATAGAAAGTGCGTGACCCGCGATTCGTAACTTCCATTTGCCCACGGGCTTCTCGGCTGTCACGTTGTTGCCGAAGTACCTTTACCTGTTTGCGTCCCTGTGATTCGCACTGTTGACGTTGCAATCTAAGAGTTTCTATTTCTTGAGGTAGCCTCTTTAAGGCTAGTTCTGCGGCAGTCTTATCTGTTCCAATCTGTACCTTAGAAATCGCTTCGGCAATAGGCTTCAGTGCTACTATTCCTCCTCTACGCTCAACAATTTGCTCTATGCCACAATAGCCACAAGCAAATCGCTCCAAGTCATTAGTGATTTCTAGCGCGCCTCCACAACTTAAGCATGTTAATTTTATAATACGCGGTTGATCTAACATAGGCTGAGTCATTTCATAGTACCATGAAGTATTAATCAACCCAGAGCCAAGCAGAATTGCTAACCAAGCCGCCGACCTGCATCGCTTCTTACGCGGATGAATTTTTTCACTTCCTGTACAGCCTCACGCCGCGCATTCTCTGAGTTTGCACTAACCGCCTCAACCGCTTCCACTTCAGACATACCTTGTAGAAGCAGCAAATCTTCATCTGTCACATAAAGCCGCCTTGTGAATCCAATAATCTCCCTCAGCACTTTGGATTCATCCATGTGTTCATTACGTTCACGGACTCGTTTGACCACACTATCGAGACGCGCGCGTTCATCATCGCTGATTCGGAATCCGGCATTCTTTGTTCTTTTCGGAGCCATCGCTGTTTTACATTGTTAAACAGTCCTCAAGTTTAGTCAATGAAAAAAGTTTGACGCTGTTCAACAAATATGCTAATGCTTTGTTTAACAGCGTATACATTGTTCAACAAATCGCGGAATTTGTTTGATAACGCTTAAGAGGGGAACCATGAAGGAAACTGTAAAGAAGGAAACAAAAGAACACTTTGGCATGCGGATGAAGGCAAGCGTAAAGCGCGAACTGGAAACCGTCGCAGAACAAATCACACAGAAGAAGAGGCTAGTAGTCACCTCTTCAGCTCTTGCTGGCTTACTCATCGAAGACGGACTGAAGCGCATTCAAGATGGGCTATTACAGCTTTAAGCAAGAAAGAAAATTATTCACCTTGCTCGACATGGCATATGAGCAGGCAAAGACGCAAAGAGGGCAAGCATGAGCAAAGTCACTTTCCATGATGTGGTTCTGGATACAGATCGAATCCTATGTATTCGATTTAACAAGGTTGAAGGCATAGCAAAGGTCATCTTCGATACCGGATACGAACTTCTCGTTGAAGGTCAGGCCGCTCTCAGCCTAGCAGCAAGTTATGAAATAGATTTCTCTGGCACAACAGCCGCTACTTCGGAGGAGACAACATGAATTTCAGGGTCGGCTTGATGCTCATCTGTATAGAACTCAATCAGCCCTTTCAACGGACTGACTTTGAATTGTCGCGCTCGAATTTGAATAGTGACTCCCGATTTGAAGATGACTTTAAAGGTCTTCATTTTTGTCCTCTTTGGGTTGATTAGATGGCGGTTGCCATTATGCCTGAGTTGTTAGGTTCAGGCTACGTCAAAATTGGTGAAAATTGAAATGAAACATAGAGAGCCTATAACTATCGAGCTTCCGGTTGGATACACCGACAAGCAAGGCAACCGTCATACATCGGTCACAATCGGACGCGCCGCAAAGGGAAGCGAAATATTCTCGCTCGCTCTCGCGCTGCATGGGCAATCAGGAATAGCCTACACCCTACAATTGCTCTGCGTTGCTATAACGCGCTTCGGCTCCCTACCCATGCCTGTCTCATCAAGCATATTACTATCGCTAGACTCCATTGATTTTGATGATCTACGTCAAGCCTATAACACCTTCTACGAATCATGCGGCAATCCGGTTATTGAAGAATCATCCGTGAAGATGATCTTCGGTCTTGAGATAGGCGGAGCAGTTTTTGACATTGCCGAATTCAGCGGCAATGCAACAGATGAAGATTACATAAAGGCAGAGCGACGCGGGCTTGTTGGGGTCGCTGGATTCTGCTTCGTTGCAGGCCAGCAGGTTTCACGACTACGACAAAGCGACGGCGACAGGGCGATTGAAGGCCAGCTTAACATCAGGCAACTCATGCGGCTGGACAGTATTGACCTGCTTGCGATTATGACAGGCAGCCAGCTATGGCAAAAATCAACCCGCCTCCTTGCCGGACTGGCAGGAGTCGGTGATAAAGCCGCGCTTGAGATTGCCGCATCCGGCGGGCCTGTTTTTGACTGTGCAATCAATCGCCTGTTAGGGCATTTGGATAATTAAGACTACATCATGAGCAATCAGGCTTTTGAATTGGCTATTTTGCTTTCCCTGAAAGACGCAGCAAGCGCGGGCGCTGATCGTGTAGCCGACAGGCTGAGAAGTATGGGGAAGGAAGGCCGGGTTGCTCTCTCTACTTTCGAGGATTTACGTAAGGACATGCGGCGGGGGCTGTTGATTGGCGGGGCTGGCATCGCCGGACTCGCCATGCTCAAGCACGGCGCTGATGAGGCGGGTAATTTTGAATACGCGCTCTATGACCTGAAAAGCGCATTTCAAGAGTTAGAGCAAAACGGAACCGTAAACCTTACTAAGCTTGGCGATCAGATGAACCGCGCCGAAGGGCTCGGCATTGATCTGGGGAATAAATTACAGGGAACAACGAAAAACTACTTAGAGATTTTTAGTTCTCTAAAAACAGCCGGGGTTGATGTTGAAACCATCTTAGGTGGCGCGGGCGCGGCGGCGGGCAAGCTGGCGAACGTATCAGGGGCGATTGCTAACGGAAGCTTCAAAGAGCAGGCCAAAGAGCTTGGGCAATTCGGCAAAATGTTTAAGCTCAAGCCTGATGAATTTGAAGCCTCTGTAAATCTATTCTCCGCGCTCAGAGACAGGTTCGATATTGAATCAAGCTCACTAATTGAAAGCTCTAAATACTTTCTTGCCACGGCTTCAACTCTCGGCATGAAGGGCATGAGCGGCGCGGGCGATACCGTCAAGCTTTTTGCATTGCTCAAGAGAGAAGCGGGGCTGGAAGGCAGTCAGGCGGGCACAAGCCTTACATCACTTTTTAGCATGTTCGTCACGCATAAAGACCAGCTTAAAAAGCTAGGCCAGCAGACAGGTGTGAAATTTGAGCTATTCGATAAGAAGGGCCAGTTTCTCGGCTGGGAGAACATGTTTAAGCAGGCTGAGCAATTGCAAAAACTTCCCGCTGAAAAGCGCATGATCGTTCTAAATAAAGCTTTCGGGGAGCAGGGCGCAAAGGCGTTTAATGCGTTCGTTGAGGCTGGCGTAGCGGGCTGGAAAAACGTCACGGCAGAAGCGGCAAAGGCCGTTCCTGTGAATGACAAAATCAACGCTCAGATGGAAACCTATAATGCGAAGATGGAAGCGGTAATGGGAAGTATTGAAAATCTCACTGCGACCGCTTTCACTCCCATGCTCGGCACGTTGAAGCCTGTACTCGATCTTACAAATAACATTGTTGGCAGCTTGCAAAGGTTCGCAAAAGAAAATCCCGCAATAGCCGGTGTCGCTGGACATCTTCTAGGAATCGGCTCGGCTGCGCTGATTGGATATGCCGGGGTCAAAACACTAACGACAGGTCTTGCGCTTTTCAGAATCGCATCTGCCGTAGGCTCAAACCAAACCGCAATTCTAGGGATGCTCGGAATCGGCTCAACAGGCGCGGCTCAATCAACCTTGAATAATTCACTATCTCAAGTATTCGGCGGCGCGCGGGTTGTCGTAGGAAATGAAATAGACAGGTCAAGTCGAACATGGTCAGACAAGATGCGCGGCGTTGGAAGTCGCATGGGCAGCATGTTGCTTACGGGCTTTGGCGTTGGCGGGGCATTCTACCTGTTTGACTTGATAATGGAGGGTCGCTCTCAGACAAAGGCGGCGGAGCAGCAAGCGCGTGAGGCTGGCATACGGCTTGGCGAAAACATACGCGAAGGCATGAAGCAGGAGATTGAGGGGAAGCTTTCAGATGTTGCTCTTGCGGAGCTTCGCAAGGTGAGAGCCGAACAGGAGGCGAGGCCGAGAGTTGAAAGTCTGGGGATTCCTAAGACTGCAACGGGGTCAATTTCCGATCAATTCAGCCCTGCCTCAGAGTTCAACGCGACACTTGCGTCAACACTCGGACAGGCGTTTTATTCAAGGAACTACGGCGGCTCTCTCGCAGAGCTATGGGAAGGCCAAAGGCGGCAAGGGGGTGGTGAAGAGTGGATACGCGGAAAGCTTCATTCCCTCTTCTTAACCAATGCCGACCAGTTAACACAGTTTCTTGATGAAGCAAAGAAAGAGTATCAGAAAGTAGAACAGCCTGAGATGTTCGTCCAACTGAAGCGGCTCGCGGGCGAAACTTATCCAGAGCTAATGAGGCAGGTTGAATCTAGTGATGGCTCGCTTCAGAAAATGACGCAAGCTAGCGATGCAGCAGCCACTAGCCTCTTCAGACTAAGTACGATTAATCCTCCGCTATTCCCCATGTTCAACCCGAATACGCAGAATCCTGCCGGAAAGACCATAGACAGGATATTTAAACCTAAAAAAAGCGAATTCCATTTTGAAAAGCTTAATCCCCCTCCTATGGCTTCGGGCGGATTCATAGAGCGCGAGGGGCTTGTTCATATCCACAGTGGCGAGCGCGTCGTTCCGGCAGCAAGAGTTAGAAGAGACGCGAATCGGGCTGATGGTTCATCAGGGTTTGTGAATCACGGCGGCATCCATCTTCACATAACAGTGCCCGCAGGTAGCGCGGCGGCGAACAACCCAGAAGCGTTTGCGGAGCTTGCCGTTAAGACAGTAACCAGAGCGACCCGCAAGCAAAGAGAGCGACGCTAGAGAGGCATGCATATGGTTCAGAGAAACCCACATTCAATAGTAATAATCGGCGGCGACCGTTACGACTCGTGGCGTGATAAGCAGACTACAAAGCGAGTTGAAGTTGAGCTTGCGACCGACATGGCATCAGAGGCGACGTTCACCTGTTTTGACCCGCGCTTCAGAATACTTGACCGCTACTCTACGGGCAATGGCGTGCCTCAGCTTGTAGTCAAAGTCTATATGGGATTCGGGGAAGATTTAGGCCCGCCCGTTTTTAAAGGTCTACTTGCGGCTGTCGAGCGTGGCGATACGGATACTACGTTCACGATTTACGACATGGGTCTGAAGATGCGGGATGAGTTGAAGGCGGAGTATCACATGAACCTTGATGATCTTCAGATCATCGAAAAGCTTGCACGTCGGCATGAGCTTGAGTTCATCGGGCCGGACGAAAGACCTGACCTTGAAAAGCACCCTTCAATGATTCAGGACTCTAAAAACGATTGGGAGCACTCAATGGAGCGCGGGCGTTCGTCTGGTTTTAATATCTTTGTCAGGCAAGACACGCTCTTTTGCAAAGAGCCTGCAAAGGTTACAGACCCGATTCTCACACTCGCATATAGAAAAGATTTTGAAGTTGAGCATGGTTTCTCTATGCGCTATAAGCTGCCTGAAAACCAGCAAGGCAGGCCGAAAGTCGCGCATCGTCGCGGGCGCAAGAGGGGCGGCAGGCGATTAACAGGAACGTCTAAAACCCATAAGCGCGGCACTACCCATACTGAAATCCGGCACGACATAGCGGAGCACACGAAGAAATATGCAGACCGCCGCGCACATGCTCACAAAGAAAAACAGCGAGAGCCATCTTTCAATTGCACGATAAAGAGCGTTCCGCCGCTGCCGGGAGTGCGTCCCGATGTTCGCAACACAATAGAGCTTCTAAACATGGGGATACTTTTTAGCGGCCCGTATCTTTGCGACAAAGTGAGGCATGAGCACACGGGCAGTAGTTTTACCACCGAATACACCCTTTACCGGGATTACGCGAGTTAAATTATGGCAGAACATGATCTGTATGAATTGATGGGCAACAAAGAATGGACAGGGCAAAACCCTGACAAGTGGATGTTTGCGCTTGAGGCAATAGTTGCAAAGAATGAAGACCCCGAACACCAGCATAGAATCAAGGTCATCATCCCCACAATTGACGAAAATATAATTCATGACAAGTGGGTTAAGCGTGCGGTCTGGTGGGCAGGCGCTCCCGGTTACGGTGATTTCCATATTCCCGAACTCGGAAGCGAAGTAATCCTTCTCGGCAGGCTAGGCCAGAAACACAATCTCTATTATCTGTCGGTTTTCAATGAAGACTTTGTAGTGCCTGCTGACTTTCGCAGGCCAACTATCAGAGGCTTCCGAACGGATGGCGATTACTCAAGCATAGTCGAATTAGATCATCAGATTCGTGCTGGTCGGTTATTTATCGAAACAGACGCGAGCGTAAGAATCATAGCCCCCGCTGGATTGTTTATAAACGGAAGAAGAATTAATGAAGGATAAACCGCATGTAAGTCGCGCCGTTCGCATACAAAGGGAGCGGCGCTAAGGCTTCAATTTATCAAGTATCCAAGAGCACGCATGGAATGGATAACAACAAGGCAGCTTGAAGAGATGGGCGTATCATCAGCAACGGCCTATAAATCTGAAACTGATTTGACGCCGAACGACCTCAATTGCATCGAGGTGCAATTAGAAAATCTCATTCAACGACAGCGGCTTTTATTCACTCTGCTCGAAGCCGAGCACGGCCAGCGAACCGCATTGCGGAGGCGGGCATAATGTTTGAATCGATTCTAAAGAAAATTCCAGAATTGCCTGATTACACAGAGTGCGTTGCTTGTCACACAAAAGATGGCAGGCCCTATCAGGTAGCCAAAGATTATTCACGTTTCAAGGTCACTCTAGTTGAGCTTGCTTCTATCCTTAATAATTCTACCGATCTCTTTGATGATTTCATCACCCTGACTGGGGCCACCAATTTCCTCTTTACTGTAGATGTTCTCGACGAGTCCACAGACAGCGCAATCAAGGTGACTTTTGTATTCAAGCCCACCGAGCGTCTCCTCGATTGGATGGCCGCAGGTAGGGCAAGGAACTTTGATAATACGATCTTTGTCAATGAAACCGCTCATAGAGAAAGCGATTAGAACATAGGCGCACTATGCAAGCAAGCGTGACCACAATACCAATTCAAAGCCTGACGGTGCATCCTGCGCTGGCGATAATGCCCGAACAGACCGGCGACAACTGGAAGGAGTTTGTTGAAAGCGTTCGAGAGAAGGGTGTGATGGAACCTATCACAGTCCAAAGAGGCGGCGTTATCCTTGCCGGACGGCAAAGAGTAAAGGCAGCGCTCGAATGTGGCTACATGACAGCCCCGGCTAAACAAGCAGACCTTTCTGCCCTCGACCAGCTTCTCTTCATCATGCAGGCCGCGTCATTAAGACAACACCTCAGCGATGATCAGCGTGCTGTCATTGGTGCGCGAATGCGTAAGCCACTAAGCGAGCAGCTTAAATTTGAGCGTGCGCGCAAGGCTGGCAGCACAGGAGGGCGCGGGCGTCAGGGAAGGAAAATAGCTTGTGGCGGGCATACCGCTACAAGCTATGGGAGCCGCGAAATAGTTGCTCACGAAATGCGCGTATCAAGGAGTCTCTTAGAGCGTGCTATTGAGCTAAACAAAAATGCAATTGATCTGGCTGACAAAACCTTATCTGGGCGAGTGAGTCTCAGAGTTGCGCATCGTCAGATGCGCCAGCGCGGATTTCGTAACGAGCTTGCTCAATCAAACGCTCCGACCGATGCCGAGCAGTATCGCTTAATTCAAGGTGATTTTTCCAAAATTCAAGTCATCGAACCTGATTCAATTGACTCGATTATTACTGACCCGCCCTACGGAAAAAGCATTGTTGAAATTTGCGAGCAACTCGCTGTATTTGCGAAAAAGGTGTTAAAGCCTGGCGGTTCATTACTGGCAATGACCGGCCAACTTTACATGCCTGAACTTCTCGCAGCGATGTCGAAGCACCTGCGCTATCACTGGATGATTTCTTACGAATTGCCGGGCGGTTCTTCGAGACCTCTGTTCCCGTTAAAAGTAAATCCGCACTGGAAGGCTGTCGTCTGGTTTACGAAAGGACAGCCTGCGATCAATAGAATCATTAACGATGTGTGCCGTAGCAATCGGCACGAAAAGGCACTGCACGATTGGCAGCAATCGGAGCGAGGCATGGTTGGCCTGGTCGAGCAACTCAGCGAGCCGGGTCAACTTGTGCTCGATCCAATGTGCGGCTCTTGCACAACGGGAGTTGTTTGCTTGCAACTTGGGCGACGATTCATCGGGATAGACAAGGATGCGCAGGCTATTCGTTTAAGCGCTGGTCGGCTCGCGAGTTTGCCCGCAGAGAATCTGTAAATGCCGAACGACCTACTACATCAAATCTGGGTGAGCGCACCACAACTGGAGAAAGCCGGTGTGGATAAATGCGCTATTCATCGAAAGACTAAGGTAAGCAACGCTTGGGAGTGGAAATGGGGCAGAAACGAAAACAACAGGCGTCAGAAGCTTATATTGTTGAGCAGCATGGAAGAGCGCTATCAGCAGCGTTACGTGAATTGGTGGCGCACTAATGAGCCAGAGCTTCAGCCTGACGAAACGCCGGGCGAGAGCGATGAAGGGGCAATGGCCTGCTCTACATCAAATAGTTCATCTTCTCTCACCCGGCTGAATCAAGCCTTAAAGAGATTCCCCCTTGGAGAGCGCGACGCTTGGATAGCTGAAATTCAACGGCTCGCTGAGATTATCCAAAAATTCGATAATATCAACCCCAAACGTGTTAAAAATCCTTCCACTGGGAAGTATGAATTTACGCAGGCAGTAATCACGCTTTGCAACGAAGCGGCTTGCACGGATGCGTTGATTCTCAGTCGAGAATCTGGTCGCGCAAAGCCGCCGTCGCCTTTCACCCTTGACGGTTGGCTGAGAGGCTATCGCAAAGAAGGATTGCTCGCATTTATTCGATCACTACCAACTGAATCCTCGAAGGATGACCGCCGAAAGGCTCAGATTTCAGAAGCAGCAGCCGAATGGGTGAATGCCAACTGGCGCAATTTCAGAAACCCTACACACCTCTATAAAGCCGCTCAGAAAAGAGCTAAGAAAGAAAACTGGCAATTGCCATCTAAGGTTTGGTTCTTCCGCAGGTGGAAAGAGCTTCCCAATATTGTACTCACTCATCACATCGAAGGCTCGAAGGCGTATGTATCTCGATACGCCCCTTATGTGCCGCGCGACTATTCAGACCTCGAAGCTTTGCAAATCGTTTGCGGCGATCACTCAGAGCGCGACCTCACCGTGCAATTGCGAGATGGCTCACTTGCTCGGCCCTGGCTTACTTCGTGGCAGGACCTGCGCACGGGCTTGATCTGGGGCTGGCACCTTAGCCTTGTTCCATCTTCTCATACAGCAGGTATGGCTTATGCCGATGGAGTGATGAACTTCGGAGCGCAGCCGGTTTCTCGACCCGATGATAATTTTTTTAGTTATGTCTATACAGATCAGGGCAGGGATTACAAATCACACAACTGGGATGGAAATACCATCACTGTGCACAAGCACGCTATGCGCTTCGACGGTGGAATTGAAGTGCTACGTGTCCAGCGGCAGGTAGGCTTTCTTGATGAGATAGGAGTCAAGCATCTGCTCGCTCGTGGGTACAACGCAAAGGAAAAACCCATTGAGCGATTCCACCGGGACATTTCGGACTTTGAAGAAAATACTTTTGAAGAATACTGCGGGCGAGATGCGAAGAGCAGACCGGACGCTTGGCACGCACTTTACTCAAAGCACAAAAAGCTAGAGCGCGCAGGCCGTGGCAATGAGTCGCCAGTGATCGGGTTTGATGAGTATCGAGAAGCCCTGGCAGGGTTCATTCACGAGTACAACACTAAAGAGCACGAGCGTTCTACCCTTGGCGGCGCTCGCGTCATCCCTCTCGAAGAATACAGACGCCTCTACACTACTCGCTATGAGATTGCAGAAGAGGCCCTTGCGCTGCTTCTGATGAAAGCCGAGAAGCGGATTGTTCGCAAGAATGGGGTCCAGTGTTTTCAAAAACATTGGTTCTACTTCCACAGCGCGATGGCTGAATTTAAAGGCAAGGATGTTGAGGTGCGATACAGCGATGCGGATTATAGTCGCGTGTGGGTGTTTCTTCCCGACGGGCAAATCTGCGAAGCCCAGCTCATCACTGCGACTTCAATTCTCAATCCGAACAAACAAACGCTCGGCAGCATCTCCGAAGCAGCAGCACACGAACGGAAGGTGATACGTGAGCATAGTCTACTGACCTTCTCAACTCTGCGCGGGGAGAACACCGAAGATCGCGTCGCCGCTCAGATCGAAGAGTTCGAGCTTGAGGAAAATGAGGCAATCGCGGTCGGAGCAGAGAACCCTGCCAGAGTTCAATCAATAGTTCAATCAATCACACGGATGGACAAGCGGAAACTGCGTGCCGTGCCCGCCGCACGGTCGATCAGTGTGAAGCAAGTCAGCCAAATTAAAGCGGATGATTCGATCTTTCATCTGGCTGATACCCAAGAAGAATCAATTAGCGAGTTCGATTACGAGGAGTAATTTCGCGGAGGTGAACGTATGAAAGCATCGTCGCCAGCACGAGCGCCGCCTTTTGAACCGGGAGGGCGATAACCCCAACTGATTGACTGAATAACTAACAACCAACAAGGGAGAAAGATGATGGACACAAAGAAAGACTTGAACGATGCGCTTGGCCAGGCTGAAGAGGCAGTTGAGAGGGCTGAAAACAAAGAAGCTGTTGAAGACCTCCTCGACAAAGCGGATACCCAGCCTGACTTGAGCCAACAAATCGAAAGAACGGAAGAGCTTACTGAGCGGGTGGCCGAGATCAAGGAGTAAGCCCAGTCTCTTTCTGAGCTGCTACTTGTTCTCTCCGTTATCCCGCCCGGCTGTTGGGCGGGATAACGGAAAAGCTCAACACTTATTTGAGGTGTTTTAATGGAAGATAAAACTGATTTTGAAGACACGCGAGTAGAGCTAGACCTTGCGCATTTACTTGAAGAGATTTCCGGTGAGTTACAAGGCATAGCCGAGAAGCTCCGGCGCGATTCGTATTTCTCAATTGAGAAGCGTCTGCTCGCACAGCGCGATCTTTTCATACAGCTTTGCTCAGTCGCATTCACTATCCGCCTTGGTGAACCTGAAGTTTCTCTCAAGCTATTTCAGGAAATTAGAGAGCGAGTTTAAATAAAGGTGGCGCGGAATGGTGTCTACTCTATTCACAAAGACTTGTAGTGGCTGTAGGAAGTCGAAGGTGCTCATTGAATACTTGAGCCGACGTGGGCCACAACATTCTATGTGCTCGAACTGCCGACTCGATAAACAAACGGCGAAGACTCGCACAAGAAGCAGAGAGTTTTATCGCAGGAAAAATCCTGGCTTTCATCGCTATCTCAAGCGACGAAAGACTCTGGTATTTCTTATTGCATTAGCGCAAAGGCGAATTCACAAAGGAAAGGGGGTGATTGGATTGGCGGAGGAGTACGCGAAAAAGATGGCCAAGCTACCTGATCAGATAGGGTGCATTGTGGGCAAGACATATGCCACGCGCGGCGACGCTTTTGAACTTGCCGATGATGAGGCTGTTGGGATGATTCGCGACCTGCTCCTAGAGCTAGATCAAGGGATCATCGAGCGAAACAAAGATAAAAGGCTGGCTCGTCAAAAAACAACGAGCTAGCCCTTATCCTGAAGGCGGATTGCTGGTAACAATCCGCCTTCAAACCAACAACGATTTTGTATGTGGCCTACCTTACAACAGCCAACATCCAAAAGCAATTTCAAAATTCGGAGAAAATTGAAATGACTAAAGGAGATGAGAAAATCCAGCTTGCGACCGATGTGCCTACTTACGATGAAAAGCTACGGCAATGGCTGGTCGCATACATCGAAGCCCACCCTCAACACCAAACGGTTGTTTTGAGCCGTAAGGATTTTATCGGCGTTTCCCGCACAGCACTGGACCTCTACATTGCTGGCACCTACTTCCTACCCGTCGAGCTTGGTGGCGAAGGGCACGATCCAGCCAGATCGGGAATCGAGAACAATATCAGGCTATTCCGGGAGAAAGTTGAAGGTACAGTACGCCACGGATATGCAAACACATTTGTTCATACCCGGACCTATACGCAACTGCTTCAAGCCTGCGCGACGGCAATTAAGGAAAATGTAATTGTTGTTGTCTATGGTAAGCCTGGTGTTGGGAAGTCACGAGGTCTTCTTGAATTCCTGACCGCACAGACGAATTCGACCATGCCTGTGCAGGTGCTTTGCAGCGCAAACATAACGACGCGCTATTTTGTTCAGAAGATTGCTAAAGCCCTCGGCCTCGATGACAGGCCACCAACCGCGCGGCTTGAGGATTTGATTGCCGACAAACTCAAGAGATCGCCGCGCCCGATTTTTGTGGATCAGGCTAACTATCTGAACGAAAAAGCGCTCGGCTCGATTTGCTATATCTGGGAGATAGCTTGCTGCCCAGTCGTGCTATTTGGCACGAAAGACCTGCACGATCTCTTCACCGCTTCACGCTTGACTGAAGATGTCCGTGCGCAGCTTTCTTCGCGCGTTGCGTTGCATTATCCGCTCTCAGAGTTGGGAGTGGATGAAGCCACAAACATCATCAAGCGAGCGCTCGGAACCGACGCTACAGACGAGAATATTGCGGCGATTATTAATGTCACGGGCGGCGTTCATCGCCACGTAGACATGATTATTCCGCGTATTCTCGAACTAAAGAAACGTAACGAGAGCAAGCTCGCGACTGGCAAAACAACGCTTCAGAATCTGATTGTCAGAGCCGGTTCACGGCTGATGACCGCTTGAAAGGAGGATCTATGAGCAGTGCTATGTTTGCAGAATTAATTGCCCTATCTGACGCCCGGCTTCAAACAGAAGGCCCAGCAAGAACCCGCAACCGCAAGGGGCTTTTCATAGCTAATCCGTGCGTCACTCCGCGTTCGATAACAGCGCTGATGATCATCTGCGGCGACTGTGCCGGGGATCGTCAAAACCCACGCAAGACATTACTGGCTGGCAACGGCACTTGTGGCCACTGCGGAGGTCGGAGCTACGTCCTGGCTGCCAAGTTATTAAGGGGGAATTATGACAGCAAATAATCCCGGCTGGGATCGGGGCCAAATCGCAAAACAAATCGAGGAAGAGTATGGCGTTGATAGGAGCAGAGTCTTTTTTCTCAATGAACGCAACCCTCTCGAACCCTGGCTTCCACCTGACGCGCTTGCGGCAATCGCGCGCAAATCTGGCGGATTTCAGACCATCGAAGAGACCTTTGATCAATTCATTCCTGAGTTAAATCAAGTCGTTCACCAGGCAACAGTAATTGATGAACAGGGGAGGGTATTCAAACGCAGTGGAGTAGCCACCATAGGCGAGCAAAATGTAGCGGGCGAGTTCGATGAACATAGGCTCGCAGCAGGCCGCGCTCTGGGCGCGGCGCTTTCTGATGCCGGATTCAATCCAATTAAGACAAAACCCTTCAAGCCTGTTGCGACCTTTGCCGATACCGACCCACAAAACAGGGCTGATGAGTATGAGCAAAAAAACAATGACCTTGCTCAAATACACATTCTAGCCAGGCAGGCGGGTCTCATTAAAGAAAACGACTCGCAATTGGATGAAAGAGATTATCGCAAATATCTAAGAGAAACCTTCAAGGTTGGCAGCGCGATGATCCTTGACTCAACACAACGAGCCTCACTGATCAATGCACTCAGACAGCGTGTCGTCAAGCAGACTGTATGACAAACGAAAAAGGCTACAGCTTGAAGGACTACCGAACGGCGATCCGCGAGCGCTGGTTGCCGCTTGTTGGGAGAAAACAACTGAAGAGTTATGAATTCGAGCTATGTAAACAGTGGTTTGATGAGAGCCTCCCAATCTCACTGATACTGAAGGCGATCAATTGTGTTGCCGAGCGAGGCGTCGCGGTTCGCTCGCTCGGCGTAATCGTTTCCGACCTGGAGCGGCTGAAACGAGAACACGCACGTATGCACGTTGGCGCTCACACGCCTTCCAGTAATGACTGGAAAGCCGAATGGGATGGGATGCTGGCCGAGCTGGCCGAGGGCGCTAACAATCCCGAACTCGCCGCCATCTGCAACGAGCTACGGCGCGATCTGCCGAAATTGACGCGCGCCCAGGCGGATGCCCGCTGGATTGAAATTAAGCGAGCTTATTTATGAGTAGTAGTCGCACTGAACAGATCGGTTTTGAGACTTTCGAGCAAGAGGTACTCAGCCCTCTGCACGGGCATAAGCTCACGCCTGTTGAACAGTATATCGCGAGCCTTCTTCTACACGCCACGATGAAAAAGCCGCTCACAAATGATGACCTGCGAACAAGAGTGATGATGAAATTTGATATGAAGCGCCCCAACCCACGCACTATCAAAACAATAATTCGCTCACTTCGGAAGTTCCATCACTTCCCAATTTTGGCGCACTTTCAAAAGCCATATGGCTACTGGTGGTGCCAGTCAGCCAAAGAGATGCTCGCATATTACGAGGATGCACAGTCACGTTTGAAAGACGAGCTTCACACCCTCTCACAATTGATTAAACGCAACTTCCCTGAATACGCAGGGCAGTTAAATTTGGAGGATACTTGCAATGAGTAGACAGGCTAATGCACCCCATTATTCCACGAAGCGCGGGGATGATGTACGCAGAAAGATGCTCGCGAAAATTCATATTGAATTTCAACAGATGCGGCCTGATTTGCGCCACTCGGTCGAAGAGTTGAGGCTTGAGCGGCTTTCTTTCTGCGAAAGGGCGCTGGGCCTGCGTAAACCGCTAGATTCGATGCGACGGCTGACCGACACGCAACTCGGCAAGGTTATTGATGCTATCAGACGTGAAAAGCCGCAACGCGCTCTGCCGGGCTGTGGCGTTCATCACTTCAAGAAGGATAGTAATCGCCAGGCAGCAGTCCAGCAGGGGCCGGGGGATATAAAACATCTGGCCGGTTCAGAACAGGTTTGGGCGATTGATCGACTCTTTGAGTATCTCAGATGGGATAAAGAAAAGCGCGAAAACTTTCTTAGCGACAAATTCAATCGCACAAGTCCGAATTTGCTGACTCCTAAACAAGCTAACTCTTCGTTGATAATTCTCTTCAATATAGCTGCCTCTCGCGATCTCAAGGCAGAGCTTGGACAAGGAACAGTCGTCACACGCGCAATGATCGGGAAACGCATACCTCAACTGAAGCGCGAGCTTGGGATAGATCAGGCTAAGTAAAGGAGACACTATGTATATAGTTCAATGTGATTACGGCGCTTTACAGCTATCCACATCTGGTAAAGCGCCACGCGAAGGCATTCTTAGAGATTCTAACAAAGTCACTGTTTTTGAATCTTTTGAAGCAGCAAAAGCCGCAGTCAACAGAACCTTATCTTTCGATCAACAGACCAATAACAGCTATTCAGCCCGATGGGGCAGGGTTCGCTATTTACAGATAGAGAGAAGCATAGCTGTTGAGGTAATCAGGATGAACGAGGTCCAAAGACCACAAGTAGAGAGGGCGGAATGAAGAGGGAAGAAAGACCAACTAGTATTATACGCACACTGCCCACGCTCAACGGCGATGTTTCTACCGGTGCGAAGCGATATAAGAAGTCATTACGCTGGCTTGAAAAGGGCATGATCGAGCAAATCTATATCGCCTTGCAGTCCATACCAAAAACAGAAGTGCTGCATATTTATTTGTTAGTCAACGGGCAGGTTGATGTGCGATTGAACATTGCGGGATACCTGCCTGGCGATGAACGCGAGTGCTGGGATGAGAAGATTCGCACGCCGAAATATTGGGCTGTCTGTACTGGCCCGGTCAGTCGTCCCTCTGAGTCTATAAAGATGCGAGGGTTTCAGGGATTTCGTTATACGGAAGGGCTTTGGTAACAGACTATGAGCGATAAATCTGCAATTGAATGGCTGACAGGCAAGGATGGAACTAGAGGCAGCACCTGGAATCCTATTCGCGCACGCAATCTCGAAACCGGCGCGATAGGCTGGCATTGTGAGCACGCCTCCGAAGGCTGCCGCAACTGCTACGCAGAGAAGACAAACAGGGGCTTCTTTCAGCTTGGAACACGGCTGCCGTATGTGCCCTTAGCGCGAGCTAAGGTTGAAATATTCCTTGATGAAAAGACCTTATTGCAGCCTCTTCACTGGAAAAGGCCACGGAAAGTTTTTCCCTGCTCAATGACCGATTGGGCAGGGAGATGGGTATCTGATGATTGGATGGACAAGCTGCTTGCGGTAGCTGCTCTTTGCCCGCAGCACACGTTTTTGTTTCTGACGAAGCGCGCGGATCGGCTGCTTGAATATCTCGCGACCGATCAGGAAGAGAGGCAGTGCGCAATCGGTGAACAAGCTTTCAATCTGACAGGTACCTTGATGTCTGGAGAGCCAAGTTGCGGCGAAGACTTTATGTACATGGAGTGGCCCCTGCCGAATGTGATGCTGGGGTTTTCAGCTGAAGATCAGAAAACCTTCGACGAGCGCTGGGAGTATATGTCTCAGCTTGCCGCTTGGGGGGTTTGGTGTTCGGCTGAGCCGCTGCTTGGACCTATTGACGCTTATTCTGCTCTCCATTACTCGGTATCTTGCGCGAACTGCGGTGATGGGCAGGGCTATGAAGGTATGCGTTGTTCTTGCGGTGAAGAAGGGTATTACTCACAGCAGCCACAACTTGATTGGCTGGTCGTTGGCGGTGAATCCGGCCCTCACGCGCGCCCGATGCACCCGGATTGGGCAAGGTCTCTGCGCGATCAGTGCGTGGCCGCTGGCGTGAGTTTCTTCTTCAAGCAATGGGGTGGGTGGGTGCCTATAGCTATACCACGAATGAAAGCGCGCATAGGGACCACCTTGCTTATTCATCCGGACGGACGAACAGCACCTGCCAATTGGGACGATGTAATGACAAGTAGAGGTGAAGTCTGGGCTGTCGAGCGCGTCGGCAAGAAAGCCGCAGGCAGACTGCTTGAGGGCCGAGAGTGGAATGAATTCCCGGAGCTTTAATTTATGATGCTTCAACTCAGCTTTGAATTGATTATGGCGGGAGCAGAGAGGTGCTACACGCGCGGCGATTTCAGCGCGATCCCG
This sequence comes from Blastocatellia bacterium, assembly GCA_963804815.1. GTDB lineage: Bacteria > Acidobacteriota > Blastocatellia > UBA7656 > UBA7656 > DATEKX01. Next base: position 4,220,191 of record CAWDRU010000002.1, read on the forward strand.
CTCGGCAAGCGCCCTCCATATCTGGCTACAGCGCGTAATAAGGCCAATCGAAAAGACGGCCCGATTGATTACTTGTTTCGCTTGAAGACTACTCTTCAGGTCGGCTTACTGCTTCATCTTGGGCAAGGTATGTACTATCTCGCGCCGCCAACACTACTTTCACCCAGGCATAAGCAAGATAACCAGATCAGGCAGATACGCGCGCTCGATGGTTGGCAAGCCGTATGCTCGCAACTTGAAGTAATAGGCTGCGATGGAACCGCGTTTAGTATGACCGGCTCTGATGATGAGCCATTGCTGCCAGTTGGAGCTTTGCTGGATGGGATTCAATGAAAGTCAAAGATTTAGCATTTCATCGGATAGAAGGTAATGCGCCAGTAATGAAGAGGGAAAGGAGTCAGTATGTTATTTGAAGTTGTGGTCGCCGCAAATGATAAGGATTCCGATCTGGCTTATGACGTTTTATACGTGGAAGCTGATTCGATCAAGGAGTCATTTCCTGCTGTGGATGAAGAACTAAAACATCGTGAGTTAACACCTGCTGATTTCCGGGTATCTTCAATTTTGGAATTGAGCAGGCCGAGTTGAATTATGAAACAAGAGGTACGATGCAATACGTGTCATAGACTGCTCTTTCGCATCATAACGAGCTTGTCTGCCGAGACTGCCGCCACAACGATTTTTATTTGGTGTGAGCGGTGCAGAAGTGAGCGTGTTATAAAATTACCTCTTGCGAATTTCAACGAATCGAAATACACTAAGCGCGGCCTATAGACCGAACATTGAGACCCGATAGAGGTCCTTAATAGCACTAATAATGAGGCTCGACAGAAGCCCGGTGATCCAAAAGATCGTCGGGCTTTTTTGCTTTTTGGTTTGCCCTTGGGTGAGGCATTTATGAAAACATTTCTTCTCCTTTTGTTCTTATGCACAAGCGTACTCGGTCAACAGCCCAACACTAAACAACCGAGTAAGATTTCATTCATCGAATCGAGCAGTCAGTTCTGGGCGGGCACCGCTTTCGATCATCTTTCCAGCCGAGGCCGCAGCGAGGCAAATCCATTTCTTCGTGATACAACTGGCAATCTTAATACTTCACGCTTCTATGTGAGCAACGCAGCCATTTATACAGTAACGCTCTTCTTTCAAAAGAAGTACCCGCGCGCGATGAACTGGACACGGCGCGCAGTCGGCTGGCTTCACTTCGGAGTCAGCGTTCACAATCTCACTAAACCCAAAGGAGCCTTCCGATGAAAAGGATCAACTTGCGTTTACTTCTCCGTTTATCTTTTGTATTTGTGTTTCTGTTCACCTGTTTTTCAGTCTTCGCTCAGGATGGCAACACACTACCTACAACTGATCCAAGCGTTAATCCTTCTTGGGCATTACTGATCGGCTCAGGCATCACGATTGCCATAACCTTCCTCAAGAAAATCCCCTTCATAGATAGAAATCCAAAACTGGTTGCGACAGTCTTGTCGGTTGCGGTAACAGCCGTTACCGCCATCGCTGGAGCAAGAGCCGGGACGGGCGTGTGGCCCTTCGTTTTGACAGTATTGACACAACTTGCAGCAGCAATCGGCACGCACGAGGTTGTTGTGAAAACTTTTACCTCGTCGAGTTAGTAACTATGTGGCAAACAATACGCAACACGCTGCTTCGCTGGCTGCTCGGCATATTAGACCCAAACTTTAATGCCGAGCTAGATGCTTTTGAGAAGATCGAAGCCGCGAAGCAGCGCGAACTTGAAGCGCTTCAGGGCGAAATTGCCAAGCTTGATCAACAGATCACTGCCGCACAAAGACGCCAGATAGAAGCCCAGAGCGAGGTTGAATTGCATCTCGCCGAGGTAACTAACATCGAAGTTTTGATAGAGAAGGTGAGAAATGAGAGGCCCAGCGAAATTACTATTAATGATGACGATGCTCTTCGCAATCAGCTTTGAATCCGAGGCACAAACCGCACGGGTCAAAGAACAAGTCGGCGATGAATACATTGTTGTAATCGAAGGTCGTGAATACAGAGCCATCACCGCTGATCACGCCCGCGCAATCATCGCCGAGCGCGACAAGGCTGCGCGGATCGAGCGCGAACTCGCGTTGCGTGAGAAGCAAGTCGAAGAATTGAAGAAGGCTCTCGCCGCCGCTGAGTCAGTGGGAAAAGCGGCTGATGATCGCGCGCAACTGCTCGATGCGAAAACTCAGAAGCAGGATGCGGTCATCGGTAACCTTCAATTTGTTCTGACCAAGCAGAGCGAGTTGATCGGCAGACGTAATTGGTCGGACAGGCTCTTCGATCATCCGGCTATGAAATTCACCCTCAATATTGGCTGGCCAGTGTTACGGACGTGGCTTGCTAGCCGAAGGTGAGAATATGCAGCGTACCCTGATTATTTTATGGTTCCTCGCAGCCTATAGCGGTATATGCCCCGCAAGTCTATGGAGTTACATCCTGTGGTGCAGGCGCAATCAGCCGCAGGGTGACTACTGGTCGTCAGTCGGTATGGCAATTGCAATGGCGGGCGTAGCTGTAGAAATTCTGTTGTCGCTCGTTGGGGCCATAGCGCATCCGCGCAAGGTTCCTTTTACAGACTTCCTCTTACCACTCGTTGGCCGTACGCTGGAAGCTGCTTCCTTGTGGTTCGTGATCCTTGTTGCGCACAGGTCGGGCAAAAAGAAAGTTAACGGACAAGCAGTATGAATATCCCCTGGGGACAACTTGCGCTGTGGGGGCCAACGCTGTTGCTGCTCGGAATGGTGATTATCTTCCTGCTCAAGATCAGGCCATCAGTCGAGAAAGTCAAACTGCGAGAGTTAGATGTACGGGAGTTGGAGGCGAGTTCAAGGGGACAGATGGCAGCTTCGCTTGTTCAGCTTGGCAGTGGCCTTGAAAAAATGAGCGCCGTGTTAAGGGATGTCACTATCGAGCAACGTCGCTCAATAGAAATGGTTGAAATTCTTCAGCGCGTAAATTCGGATGCACAGGATGCCCTTTCCTTCAACATCCGCACGCTGAGTGAAAAACTACAAATACAAGAGGAGCGAAATGCTAAGTCTGAGAGAACAGGCGATTGAGAAAATTGAGCGTCAGCGCGGCTGGCTCATTTATCTCCTCTATAAAGCCAAACCAAACCCATTGGAGCTTGTCCAATTAATCCGCCTCATGGATCGTCGTAATTACCCTCTAACCCGCCGCAGACTTGCGGAGGAAATTGATTACTTGCGATCACTTCGCTTTGTAAGAGTTTTCGACTTCGAGTCAGAGAAAGAGTTGGATGAAGTCCAACAGGCAAAGCTTATACAGAGGTATGCCGACTGCGAGAGCGATGAAGAGCTGGGCTTTGTTCTTTGCGCTCGCATTACCACAGCCGGAATCAACTTCCAGGAGAGCAGTAAGCCAATGGAAGGAATTCAGCGGGTGGAATGATGGGCAGACGACACGTTGTACGGGAACTCAACGACGAACAATTCACCTTCGTCATTGAATCAATAATAAACGGTCGAACAGACCGCGAAATCTCTGCGGCATTTGAACAGAGGTTTGAGCAACCGCTCGCGAAAAGCTCTTTGAATCGTTGGCGTGAGCAGGCAGGCAATGAGCTTGCTGAACGATACCGGCTGGCAAGATACCAGGCGGCGCAATTACTCACTGATCTCAAATCAGAAGACGCTGATAGATTTCAGATTGTCATTGGTAATATCGAAGATAGGTTGTTGACGGCCACGCGCGAGGTGATAGCCAGCGATCCGGTCAAGCTTCTACGCATTCGCCTGGATGAAGAGAAGCGTCGTCTTAGAGAGCGCGAGCTAAATCTCAAAGAGCGCCAGCTTGATTTTGAACTTACAAAGGTGAAATCAGACCAGGTTAACCTTAAAGACTTGCCTTCGACAATCATCGAACATCTACTTGAATTCATTGATGACGAACCAACCGGGTTGCAATGGTTCACAGCAAAGGCGAAGAGCCTTGAAGCATTTTTAACAACAAAGTATGCCCCGCAAGCCGAGTAAAAAAGACGTATCTAAAATTGATCAATTAGTCGCCAAAGCTACGGAGCGGGCGGCTCAGGCTGGTGTGGAGATCGAACCTGAAGCCTACTCACTTGAGTGGTATCGCGCGGCCTGGCCTGCACGAAAAAAGATATTCATCGAACGCGAGATAAAGATTCGCAATGCCTTTCATCGCAATAAACTCGAACCCTTTATTCTTAATGATGCTCAAGATGTATTGCTCATAACCAGCAATGAGGCTTTCGATGATCCGACTATAGAGGCAGTGGTTTTGAAATGTAGACGCCTCGGTATCTCAACATATTATTTAGCAGACTATCTCAGCGATGCGATAATGGAATCCGGCCATCACGTCCGCATCGTCGCTCAAGACCCCGACACACTTCGAACGTTGCTTTCAAATTTGAAGTCTATGTACACCAACCTGCGCCCCGAAATTAAGGCGCTAGTGAAATACAATTCAAAGACTGAGATTGAATTCGATGATGAGGCCAAGGGTGTGGTTGATTCCCGTGTCAGCATTTCAGCAGTGGCAGCCGGTCAGGAAGAGAAGGGGCGTGGTAATACATTTACACGGCTTCACCGCACGGAGGTTCCGTTCTGGAAAGGCGACGCGGAGACAGCCGCTATAGCTTTGGGCGATGCAGCCAAAGGTGGAAAGACAAGCGACGAATCTACGGCCAAGGGCGTTGGAGATTTCTTTCACAAGGAATATCAAAAGGGCAAGTTAGGATTAGGCGGTAAGAGATCACACTTCTTTGAATGGTGGTGGAATCGCAATTATCAAATCATCGGCGCACGATTCGAGCAATATGAAGGAATTTGGTATCTACTAAAACCAAAACAGGAATACTCTCGCCTTAGCGATGAGGATAGAGCCAAGGCAAAGCTTTCAATCTATACAAAGGAAGAATGGAAGAAGCGGGAAGACATATTTCTGCAATCCGAACTGGATTGCGCAGAGGCGATTCTCGCGCACCTGAAGATCAAAGGCTATGTCGAAGCCGATGCCCAATGGCATTGTGATGAGGTCGCGACCTGCATTGCCTGGCGGCGACAGGAAATCGAAAAGAAGGGCGCTCGCAAATTCCGCGTTGAGTATCCTGAAAATGATATTGATTGCTTCGCGGCCACCGGGGGCGGGATATTCGATAACAGCTATATAGAAATCACGGCGAAGTTTCGGGATGCCGAGCCAGGCCACGAGTACAAAATCTTTCTCGATCCGAGCAACGGTGTTGAAGGTGGTGATCCTTATTGCATCACGGTTCATGACTGTAATACAGGGGAACAGGTGTATGAAGAAGGCGGCATAAAAAAACAGGATTGGCAGGCCAACCGATGCTGTGAACTTTCTGATCAGTACAGGGGCGCGGAGATCGGCATAGAGTCGAATATGGGCGAAGCCGCGATTCTCGAAGTCGAGCGGCTCGGATATGGCCATCGTCTTTACCGTCACATCAGCCCAGACCTGGAGCGGGAAATAGCCGAGGGAAAGATCAGCTTTGAAGACGCTTGGGATAAGTCGAAACCTGGCCTTCCGATGACTGAACGGCTGAAGCGACTTGTACTCAACCAGCTTGAGAAAGCTTGGAGAACTGGTGATTTCAGATGTGCGTCGCAGGTGATGTGTGATGAAGCAAGGGTGTTTGTGCAGACAGGCAACATAATGGCGGCGAAGTCCGGTTATCACGACGATTCGATTATGGCCAATGCGGGATGCAGATTCCTCGTTGAAAATAGTCGCGTTGGTAGCGTCAGTTTTGCTTCTACAGGCGAGAAACTAGGTTCTGCACAACTCGGAGGATACTAGCGAATGTCAGCAGCAGAGAAACAAGAATTACTGAAGAAGCAGTCTGAAGCTTTAATGTTCCGTGAGGTACTCGCGTCCGACCAGCTTCTTTATGGTTACGATGCCTTCGCATATAACCTCAACATTTCCTCGATTAATGTGCTGAATCCATCTGAGGTTTGGGCACAGATAATGTGGGACCCTTGGCTTGCGATGGTTGTATATCAAGACATGGAAGAGAAAGATGATTGTGTTGCTTCCTCTCTTGATACACGCAAGGATGGTGTTTTATCACTTCCCCGTAGGGTGCTGCCTGCCAGTGACACTCGCCAAGATAAAAAGATCGCAGATTTCGTTGAAGAGGTTTTGGAGGGCCGTTTTACGCGCGGGGGCGACTGCTATTTCGGATTAGATCAAATCCTTCACGAGATGCTTGACGGGATGGCAAAGGGAGTCGCAATCGGAGAGATCGTCTTGGGAGATGGTGGTGATCATGTGTATATCTCTGATGTAAAGTTCAAGCCGCAACATATGTTTTCATTCGCAGATGGGCCGATGGCTGCTTATTCAACCCCCAGCTATTTAGGTTTGCAAACCGGCCCTCTACGTTTGCGCAATCCTTATCTATTTAATTCTCCCCTGGTAGGCGAAAACGGAGAGTTGCCAGAAGGCAGATTTGTTGTAGCAACCTATAGACCTCGGTATGGAAACCGATGGGGTAGTCCGCAAGACAGGAAAGTATACTGGCCTTCCTGGTTCAAAAGGATGACGCTCAAGCAATGGCTGCGTTATTGCGAGAAGGGATCAGGCTCTGTAGTAACTCGTTACCCTGATGGAGCCAGCCCCGACGAAATGCAGAAAGCATTAGATGCAGCGCGTGCTGTCAACGAAGAAAGCGCCGCCGCATTTCCTGCCAAGTTCAGAATCGAAGTCCTCGAACACGTCCGCCAATCAATGGGTAATGCCTTCGAAGGACTGACAGACGGTGTATGTAACAACGCTATCATGCGCGTGATTCTAGGGCAGACCCTAACGAGTAGAGGCTCGGAGGGAGGCGGCTCGCGCGCTCTGGGCGATGTCCACAATCAGGTGCGTTCTGAAAAGAAAGAGGCCGACGCGAAGTTCTTGATGCGGAATGTGAATAAATCAATGGTGCCTCCTCTGGTGCTTTTCAAGTTCGGCCCCAACGCTAGATTGCCTTACTGGACTATGGACTATGAGCCGAAGCGCGATCTTAGTGCTGATTCAATTATTCATACCAGACTGGCCGGAGCAGGGCTTGAGATTCCGAAGAAGTTCTTCTACACGACATATCAACTTCCTGAACCAACTGAAGGTGAAGAGGTCCTTCAGCCAACCTCAGATAAAGGAAGCTTGCCTGCGACCGGGGTTGATGCCGCCGCTAACTTCACAGAAAAAAAAACTCTGAAATCCGACGCAACATCGAAGATCAGATCGCACTCGAAGATAGCGCGCTTCTCGAAGCTTCGCCCATCTACGACCGAATCTTCGAGCGAGTAATTGAAAAGCTAGAGGAGGCCAATACCGATTGGTCACTGGTCCGTGCTGACAAGCAGTTCTTTGATTTTCTGAATAATGATTTCGATAAATTGGCCGAGGCCCTAGGCGATGGTCTGCTCGCTGCATATCTGCTTGCGGTGGCGCATACAAGAACGATGGTTATTGAGTTCGCAGAAGGGGATGTCGAAAGCGATAAAGAAGATGACGCGGCTAAGACTCCATTAATGACGGCAGGGTCGGTCAAGCTTCGTTTCAACATACCACCAGCAGAGGCGATTAACTATTTCAAGCAGAAGCAGGTGGTCACGCGCAAAGTTTTCGACTCACTCGCGGATGATGCTCGCTCATCTGCTTTCACGGTGTCAGGCATCTACCGACAAGATGTCCTCGATGGCTTTAAGGGCGAGATAGTAAAGTCGCTTGAAGAAGGCACGCCACAAAGCAAAGTTATAAAACGCTTCAAAGGCATCATGTCCGGTGCTTACAAAAGCAAACAGCTTGGCAACTACCACCTTGAGACGATTTTTCGAGTCAATACGGGATTGGCATATGGTACAGGGCGGCGGCGTGCGTTGGAAGATGTCGCCGATGATCTACCGTTTTGGCAGTATCACGCTGTTATGGATGATCGTACCAGACCAACGCACGCCGCCTTAAACGGATTGATCCTGCCTGCAAATCACCCTTTCTGGAATGATCACTTCCCACCTTGGGAATTTTGCTGTAGGTGTGCCGTGACTGCTACGTATGAAATCCCTGATGGGTATTCGCATAACAACCCCAGCGGCGAGGCAGAGATTTTCTATGACGGTAAAGGTAATCCAGCAAAGGCCGAGATCGGCACATCCGTCTACGACCTTGCGGCGGATGGTAAGTTTCAGGGCGTTCCGCCACAAGGTAGCTTGAAAGAAGCTATCGAAGCAGGTGCTAAAAGAGCGCAAGAAAGGAAAAAGTAAAATGCGACCTTTCCCGGTGATCGCATATCTTAAATCGGAGAAACGATCACCATGACCATGAAAACTATTTTTCCTTGGCCGGGCGGAAAGTCTTGGGCCGCGAAGTACGTTTTGCCCCTTATCTCTAAACATACTTGTTATGTTGAACCTTTTGCGGGCGGTTTGGCTATCCTGCTGGCGAAAGAGCCATCTGCCCTTGAAATCGTCAATGATATAAACTCAGACCTAATTAATTTCTTCCGGTGTGCGCAGTTCCACAGGGATGAGCTGATCAAAGAACTCCAATTCGTTTTAAACAGTCGAGAGGAATTCATAGCACTCAAGCAACAACGTGGCCTCACGGATATTCAGCGCGCAGCCAGATGGTTCCGCATACAAACCCTATCATTCGCAGGTGATGGAGATTCTTTTGCGGTCCAACGCAAGTCAGGCGGAGGCGCAGCCAGATCAAGGCGAGCCTTACTCGATAAGCTTGATGCCCTCAATGACAGGCTTGATCGAGTTGTCACTGAGCATCTCGACTGGCGACATTGCCTTGAACTGTACGACAGCGATGAAACTTTCTTTTTCGTTGATCCGCCATACTTAGGCGGGCAGATCAAGAATTATAAGGCTTGGGGTAAAGCCGATCTTGAGGCATTACGCGATTGTCTGGTTGCTCTAAAAGGAAAATGGCTGCTCACAATCAATGACTGTGAGGCTGCGCGATCACTCTTTCAAGAAATGAAGATAAAGCCTCTGACTCGGCAGCGCGGAATTGCCAATAAGTCGGAAAGCACTAGGCAAGAATACAGGGAATTGCTTATCAGTCCGAAGCAATAACCCATCAAATGAGAAAAAAGTGATGATGGGTTATTAAGGGAATAACCCATCACGCGATTTCAAGAGTCAATGACGATAACTCTATCAATTATTAAATTTAAGCTTCTAACCCATCATTTTTATGTGTGATGGGATAGAGTGATGGGTTAGAGAAAGTTCTATCCCATCACAATTCGAGCTTCATTATGAGAATTAAGAACTGGACAAGACTTATATCTGCTCAACTTTGGGAGGCTTGGAGTTTCGATTTGAGCATTATGTGAAGCAGTAACTGTTTAGTAAATGATGTGATAATGGGGATTCAAAAATGGTTTTATTTAGTAAAATATGTGCAAATAGTTCCGCGATGATATGTACGCTCTAAGTGTTTATAATAGGTGAGTTCCGTGAAGATCAATCCTCTATGTCCCACTATGGCCCGTTTAGTAATCATTATGAAATAGTACAGCTCCGACAGATCTGAATTATGTTTGCTGGCTCTGAGCATTTTTATTACGCAGTTGACAAAAAAAGAGGCTTGAGTGTAGATTCCTACTTTCGTTTTCCTGGTGCCGGTCGAATCCTGACCTGTACCTTCAAGCATTATTAGATTAATTGCCAGCTTCGATACTTACATTCAGAGGTCGCTCACTGCATTGTAGGTTCATCAAAAACATCGGAGGATTTAGTAGATGGGTGATTACTTGCGACTTAGTATAAAAGGAAGAACCTGTGATGGAGTATGGGAGGAATTGAAAAAAGCATATATCGACGGAGCAGAAGGGCCGCAGGGCTCTGCAAGCCGGTTAAAAGAGATCATAGAAGTTTGGCTTAAAGATGAAATGCGTTCGCCGGATGAGCCTGCCGAAAATCAGCCGAACCTAAACAAACCAATACTCGCCGTTAAGATTAGCGATGCCATAATGAATCATGTTTGCGATATTTCAGGCCACACCTGGGCTGAATGGATCGAGGACGTAAATCATCCATCTGAAATCTATGGCTTCGTAGAGCTGGCCGAAGATAAAAGCCAGGTTGACTCGCGCAAAAACAACAGCCTGCTCAACATACATACTGCCGAGTTTTTGCCAAAGGGTTTCGATTTAAAAAAGGTCAATAAAGTTTTAGGCGCAAAGAGGGGAATGGTGAACTGGAGCGACGTGAGCGGACAGCGATTGTGCGCGCTGTTCTCTGAACTCTTTGAAAGTACAGATACCGAAAAAAAAGATATTGTGGATTCTGAAAAAAAAGCACAAGGAGCCGTCCCCGGCGAAATAAAAAAATATCCTCCCCAAAAGGTTCAAATGCAGTCTGATAGCTGGCACAAAGATCGTCATAAACCTCGTACAACGCCAAGCTGGGAAACGCAGAAGACCGGAGAGATCATCGAATCGTGGATACAGGACGAAAATGAAAAAAACTGGCTATACTCTTTCACGCCGGGTCTTAAGCCGGAAAAATGGAGCAACTGTCTCACGTTCGCATCTCGCGTACCCGATCAACTCGGAATCGACTGGCTGGAAACTATTGCCAACCAATGCAATACAGGCAATATTAGACTTGATCTGCAAGGTTGCACTAGCCATAATGTAAGGGTAGATGGTCGCATGAAATGCGGCCTTAGATATGTTGAAGTGGCGGATGAAATGCGGCGTGGTGGACGGTTAACCTTTTGAGCAAGGATTTTCAGAATATGATCGATACGGTAGCATCAAAAATATCAAGCTCTTCCAAAATCATTGTGGGAGTTGATCGCTCTGAAAATGAAGAATGGTTTTCACTCCATCTGCACGATTGCCGTAACGCAATCTCGATACGACTCGACGAAGGCGTTATCGTTATTGCAGAAGGAAAGGGGCCAAACCGCCTTCGCAACACTACCATCCCCTTCAAAGATGTTATTCGGTTGGAGGCGGTCGAGCTACAAATAGGGCACGACTGTGTCACGGAGCCGGTCAATTCCGACTATGTGGGAAATTACGAATACGTTTCCAAAGGCAAGCCGTTTACGCCTGTTTCAGTGCTTCTTCTTCACGGCGACCTTACGGGCGAAGATTCCTACGTGTCAGTTTACGACTTGGGTTCGTCGCCTTTGCCTATCCTTGTGCCGCAATTGAAAGAACTCCCTGAATGGGCATTCGGCAACGCCGTCGCCTCTCCGCTGCGAAGTGCAGATGACTGCCTGAGACTTGCTGCGGAGATAGTCAAATGGATTGATGAAGTCAACACGCGTATAGATGAGAGCAAAGGACTCGGAGACGGAGCCCGCGACGTACTGCGACAAGAAGTAGGTCGCCTGAATATGACCGAATTGGATGAAAAGCAAGTCTTGCTTAATGCAATGGCGGCTCTATACATAATGATCTCCTTATATGCCAGAGTGAAGATGTTAAAGTATGTTAGAATCTGGCATTCTTTTCCTATCCATTCATCTGTTAATAAAGATCTGATTTCTTCCAACCTCAATGTAGTCGTTGGTGAATTATATGATTTAAGCGTCAAATATACTGAAGAGACAGGCAGGCCAATTAGCGAAGCCGTCGAAACAATTAAAGAATACATTGATGATCTGCAAGAGCGCGCCATCTCTACAAGTAAAGATCTGGCTGAATTGAAAGATTCTTCCGAAAGGAAAATCGATATCATAGACTCGGCACTCAACCTTACCGGAAAACTACACGACGCGAGCGAGTTCGACTTACTCCATGAGGAGCAACTTAAAAAGATATTCGAGAATGAAGGGATAAAGATTGTCTACCTGCCGGGTTTGTCCTTTTTGTCGCTGTTGGTCGAGTATGGAACCGACGATAACGAAAGACATTATGCTGCCATTATAAAAGCTGGTCGAACTCAAGTTTGGAAGGAATTTTTATTGGCTCATGAGCTGGGCCATTGGGCGCTGCATATTAGCAGTGATACTCCTAAAATATCCGACCAGGCGCGACGGTTCATCCGTTCATCGGGCGAGCGCACCTTCTTTGAAGATGAGGCTGATGCATTCGGCGTAGCTGTGTTGTTTCCTTTTCCTTATCTGGCAGATCGGGAAATATTGAAAGGCTCGCTTTCTGCTGAGGATCTGTTCGAGGAATTTACAAGAGGACTGGGGCATGTTACGGATGAGTTTAAGGCCGAAATGTTGAACTATATTCAAGGTCATATAGACAGATATATTAAATTCAAAGAAGCCGACATCCCATCTATCTTCAGCATCGAGGTGCCGTATGTTAAAGAAGAGCAAATTAAAGAGTTGCTGAGTCTCATGGAGCAGGGTGATAAAGGCGCGCGATGGGTGAAACTCGATGAAGCAAATATTATACAGGAGGTGAACAATGGCTTCACCGAATTGATGCAGAAGTCTAAGGAAGAAATAACAGGTAAAACGCCGCTCGATTTCATCATGCCCGAAGAAGTAGAGCGTATGAAATGGCGAACCGAACATAGAATGAACAGTAAGAAGGCTATATACTATTTCACGAAGCTCAGTAATGGTCGCAAGGTTATCGTATACTCATTCCCGATACTCAACACGAAGGATGAGTATATTGGAGCGATAGCAGTGCTGAAGCCTCTCGATCAAATGCGTATGAGAGCATCACTCTATTCCGAATATTCTTCTGTTGCAGAACAATAAAAACCTTCCAGTTCCACCTTTCAATCGGATTGCAGGCATTCCTGTTTTATCCCCTAAAAAGGCGATCTCCTAAGTCAAACTCCGCATCTTCAGGAACGATGGCTCGATTGCAAAATAATATCTATAATGATGCAGGCCCGGATCTATCACACGGAGGCGTTTATTTGAATCGCGGGCATCATGGCCTTAAACGGCGAACATGCGCGCCGACACTATGATCAGGTTAAAGAAGCCTTGGCAAAGGGAGATTGATTTTATGATCAGGACTCGATTAATACTGGCGACAGCGCTCAGCGTGATGGTTCTGGCACTGACATTGATGACCACGACTCAGACAACGACGGCTGCAACGCCGACCTTCTCAAAAGATGTGGCTCCCATTATTTACAAAAACTGTGCGAACTGTCATCGTCCGGGCGACATAGCGCCGATGTCGCTTCTCACCTATGAAAATGTGCGCCCCTGGGCAAAGTCGATACGCGAACAGGTGGCCACGCGGCAGATGCCGCCCTGGCATGCGACGCAACCTTCGGGCACTTTCTTAAATGATCGAAGGCTGAGCGATGCGGATAGAGATACGTTGATTCGCTGGGTGGATGGTGGCGCTATGAAAGGCGATCAGAAAGATTTGCCTGATATGCCGAAATTTTCCGACAACTGGGAGATCGGCACGCCCGATGTGGTTCTGAGCATGTCGCAGGATTACGAAGTGCCCGATTCCGGCACGGTCGCATACCAGTATTTTCAAGTGCCCACGAATTTCACCGAAGACAAATGGGTGCAGGCCATTGAAGTAAGACCGGGCACGCGCAGCATTGTTCATCACATACTCGTTTTTTGTCGAGAGCCGGGGGCAAAGCCGCGCGAGATGGGATACGTGTCGGTCATTCCTAAAATGCCACAACGCTCGGCGAGAACCGATAGCCTTATAGCCACCACAGCGCCCGGCACAAACGCGATGATATTTCGGCCCGGCTCGGCGCTTCGGGTCAAAGCCGGTTCCGTCCTTGTGCTTCAGATGCACTATACGACGAACGGCGCGGCGGCCAAAGATAAATCGAGCGTCGGGATGATCTTTGCCAGACAGGCTCCGCAACTGGAGATGCGAACGAGCGCCTTCGCAAATCCCATGTTTGTCATCCCGCCCGGCGCAGGCAATCATCAGGTGGATTCGGCTATCGAGTTTACAGAAGACGCGCACATCTGGGGGCTTATACCTCACACGCATCTGCGCGGCAAGAGCTGGGATTATCGCGTCGTTTACCCTGACGGTCGCACAGAGTCGGTGCTGTCTGTGCCGAAATACGATTTCAACTGGCAGACCTATTATATGTTTGCAAAGCCGATTGCTGTGCCCAGAGGAACGCGCCTCGAAGCCACAGCGCACTATGACAACTCAACCGCAAACGCTTTCAATCCGAACCCGGAAGCGCAGGTGCGATGGGGCGATCAGACCTGGGAAGAGATGCAATATACGGGCATCACCTACTCGATTGATAGCAAGCCGTCTCCGGAAGCCCGGAAGTAAAGGCTCTAAGACAAAGCATTCACCGCAGAGGACGCAGAGTTTTTATTTTCATAATCTCTGCGTCCTCTGCGGTGAATCGGTCTTTTTTTCACAGTCCCACATTCTATTTAACGATAGCCTTCCGCCTGAAGCGTGAACAGTTCCGCGTACAGTCCGCCGCGTCCGAGCAGTTCGGCGTGCGAACCGTCTTCGACTATCTGCCCTTCCCTGAGCACTATGATGCGGTCGGCCATGCGAACGGTCGAAAAGCGATGCGATATGATGACGGCCATTCGCCCTGCGACCAGTTGCGAGAAGCGAACGAAGACTTCATATTCCGCGCGCGCGTCGAGCGAGGCGGTCGGCTCGTCCAGAATCAGCACCTGCGCGTCTCGCATGTAAGCTCGCGCGAGCGCGACCTTCTGCCATTCGCCGCCCGACAGATCGACGCCGCCTTCAAATCTTCGGCCCAGCATCTGCCTGTAGCCTTCCGTAAAACGCGGCAGCAGCGTTGAGGCGAGCGATTTGTCTGCCGCTGAAGTTATCGAATCGGGAACATCCCTGTTGCCGTTGCCTTCGGGTTCCGCATCGCTCTTTTTATCGCGCTGATAATCGAGGTAAGGCCGCACTTTGTTGATCTCGCCCACGCCGATGTTTTCGTCAAAGCGCAGCGCGTAGCGGACGTAATCCTGAAATATCACGCCTATCGCGCGGCGCAAAGATGCCAGATCGTACTCGCGGATGTCTATACCATCGAGCAGTATTCGCCCTTCGGTCGGCTCGTAAAGCCGCGCGAGCAGCTTTGTGAGCGTCGTCTTGCCCGCGCCGTTTTCGCCAACAAAAGCAATGCGCTCACCCTGATGGAGTCGAAAGCTAACGTGACGCACGGCCCAGCGGTCGCTTCCGGGATAACGAAAGCCCACGTCTTCAAAGACGAATCCTTCCTGAATCCTTTCAGGCACATGAAGCGCGCCCGGCAGCGAAGTGATTGAAGGCTTCATCTCGAAAAAGTCGAACAGGTCTTTGAGGTAAAGGCTCTGCTGATAGATGTCTGTCGCGCCCAGCAGCAACCGCTGAATCAAATCGCGGCTGCGCGAAAACGACCCGGCCAGAAACGTAAGCGATCCAATTGTAATCTCGCCCAGCACTGTGCGCATTAAGATGATGGCGTACGCGCCGTAATAACCCGCCGTCCCTATTACCGAAAGCCCCGTAGAGACGATGGCTCTTCGTATCGAGAGCCGTTTGTTCTCTTCATAGAACTGGTCTGACAGCAGGCGAAAGCGTTCCGTAATCCAGGGCGCGAGCCCGAACATCTGAACCTCTTTTGCGGTCACATCGCTTGCGCCCATGTATCTGAGATAATCAAGCTCTCTTCGCTCAGGCGTCCAGCCAAAAGTGAGCGAGTATTGAAGCAGGGCGAAATGCGTCTCTCCGAGAAAACTCGGCAGGACAGCGACCGCAAGCATCAACAGGAGCCACGGGCTGTAGACCAGCAGCGCCCCTCCGAGTGAAATCAAAGTCAGACCATCCTGCCCTATCGAAATCAGCGCGGCAAGCATCACAATGCGCTGCGAGGTCTGCCGTCTGGCGCGCTCAAGCTGATCGTAAAAGTTCGGGTCTTCAAAGTGATAAAGATCAAGACGGGCGGCGTGCTCCATTATTCGCACGCTCGTATAATTCGAGAAGAGATCGCCCAAAAGGCTTTCGATCAAAGAGGAGACTCTCGCAAGCATCTCTCCGACAAGCACAACGACTATTTCGATAGCGACGAGTCTCCACAGGTACGGCAAATCGGGCTGCGCCTCGCGCATCGCAATCACAGCGTCGATGATGAGCTTGCCTATCCAGAGCGTAGCGACAGGGATGAAGGCGCGAAGCAACCGAAGCGCGACCATCGCGGTCGTATAACCCCGATGCGTTTGCCATACAAGCCTGATGAGCGGCAGAACGTAGCGCAGCGCGGCAATCCGTTCTCGCCAACCGGCCTCGTCCTTATCCCGACCTGCTCTTGAATTGCGGGTAGTGAAATCGGCCATACTGAAAAGGTAACGATTGCGCAGGTGGAATACAAGAATGACGAAACATCAGGTCTTGTATGGTTGAACGATTATCAGGTGAATTTTTCTTGTTAACATATTCCTCGCATCGCGCGTCTTCATGACCGAGCAACAATCGCGTGAAACTTATTGTGCCCAGCCGTCACTAACAAACGTCAACTCAGCAGACGCGCGATTATTGAAGCCTTGTGCTTCTCATCTTCAGGCATTAGAGATTCAGGAGGAAAGATGACTGCGTTCGACCAGCCAATGATTCGACTCGAAGGCGTGACAAAAGTATTTATGACGGATGAAGTCGAAACGCACGCGCTTTCAGGCATTCATCTCGACATCGGGAAAGGCGAATTCGTCTCCATCGAGGGGCCGTCGGGTTGCGGCAAATCCACGCTGCTCTCAATTCTCGGACTACTCGACTCTCCGACCGATGGCCAGCATTACCTTGCGGGCAAATCCGTATCGGAACTGCCCATCTCGGAACGCGCGCGCATTCGCAATCGCGAAGTCGGTTTTGTGTTTCAAAGCTTCAACCTGATAGGCGATCTTACGGTTTATGAAAACGTGGAATTGCCGCTCACCTATCGCGGCATGAGAGCGTCAGATCGCCGCGCCCGCGTCAGAGATGCGCTCGAACGGGTGGGAATGTCGCACCGCGAACGCCACCTGCCAAGCCAGTTGTCAGGCGGACAACAGCAGCGCGTTGCCGTCGCCCGCGCAGTCGCGGGCAACCCGCTGATACTGCTTGCAGACGAGCCGACAGGCAATCTCGATTCTGCCCACGGCGAGGCGGTGATGGACCTGCTGGGCGAACTTCACGAGCAGGGCGCGACCATCTGCATGGTCACGCACGACCCGCGATACGGGGCATACGCAGGCAGGACCATACAACTTTTCGACGGGCTTGTCGTAGAAGAAAAAGCCAGAGCGAAAAAGGCCAGCTAGGCGGTAAATATCGCGCCCTGCGGATTTCGGTATCAGGTATCACGTTTATGGAGAGGTGCCTATATGGAAACCTTTTTGCAGGACCTTCGCTACGCGGTTCGGATGTTGATTAAAAAACCGGCCTTCGCCTCGCTCGCAATCCTCGCGCTGGCGCTCGGCATAGGGGCAAACAGCGCGATCTTCAGCGTCATCAACGCAGTCATTATTCGCCCGCTTCCCTACCCCGAAGCCGACAAACTCGTCTGGGTCTGGGACACGCAGCCGCAACTCGACCGCGCGCCCTCATCACTGGCAGATTTTCTGGACTGGCGAGAGCAGAATCAATCATTTGAATATATGGCTGCCTATCAGGACGGAAACATGTTCTTTGATCGAGGCGAAGGGAACGAAGAGATCCACGTCGGCCTCGTGACTACAGACATGTTTTCGCTGATGAAAGTGAGCCCCGTACTTGGACGAACATTCACGGATGAAGAGACAAGGCCCGGCCATTTTCGCGTCATACTGCTGAGCCATTCGCTCTGGAAACAACGCTTCGCCTCTGACGAAAACGTAATCGGGCAGACCGTTTCTCTGAGCGGGTTTCCTTACACCGTAATCGGCGTCATGCCCGATGGATTCGGCTTCCCGAATCAATCCATGCTCTGGCGGCCTTTTCCGATTGACCCAAACAGGATTGATCGCGGATCTCATTTTCTAAAAGTAGTGGCGCGGCTCAAACCAAACGTCGCGCTCGATCAGGCGCAGGCCGAAATGTCTGCGATTGCCGGACGGCTCGCCGAAGCATTCCCCGAAAAAATCGCGGGTCACAATATAAAACTTGAGCCGCTGCACGATGTCCTGATCGGCAACATACGCCCCGTCCTGTTCGTGTTGCTGGCAGCCGTGGGATTCGTGCTGTTGATCGCCTGCGCGAACGTTGCAAACCTGCTGCTTGCGCGCGCGGCCTCGCGGCAAAAAGAGATGGCCCTACGCTGTGCGCTCGGAGCGAGCCGCGCCCGCATAATAAAACAGTTGCTCACAGAAAGCGTGATGCTTGCGATTGCGGGTGGCGCGCTCGGCCTTGCTCTTTCCGTGTGGGGAGTGAAGGCGTTGACCGCTCTCGGCGCAAACAACATTCCGCGCGCGCAGGAGATCGGGCTGGACTGGTGGGTAGTCGGATTCACATTTTCGATCTCGATTCTGACAGGCGTCGTCTTCGGTCTGGCTCCCGCGCTACAGGTTTCAAATCCCGATCTGAACGAAACGCTCAAAGAGAGCGGCAGAACGACGGCGGGCGCTCATTCGGGCCGCGTGCGCAGTCTGCTGGTCATCGCAGAAGTCGCGCTCTCGCTCGTGCTGCTTATAGGTGCGGGATTGATGATCAAAAGCCTTCATCTGTTGAACGAAGTCAAGCCGGGATTTAATCCCGATAAGCTGTTGACGATGGGCGTAACGCTGCTCTCGTCCAGATACCCTGAAGATCAGCAGGTAATCGCGCTCTATCAACAACTACTGGAACGACTCGGCAGCGCGCCCGGCGCTGAATCTGCCGCCGCGATTTCAGACCTTCCGCTGGGCGGAAACAACACCAACGACTATTTCACAGTCGAAGGCCGCCCGGCGATTGCAAAAGAAGAACAGCCGCTTGCGGAATATCGCGTAATCACGCCCGATTACTTCAAATCTATGGGCATACCTATGCTTTCGGGGCGCGACATCGCGCTCACAGATACGAAACAGACTCCGAATGTCGCGGTGATCAACGAGTCGTTCGCGCGTCGCCATTTCCCGGACGGAGACGCAATCGGGCACAGGCTCAGGTTTCAGGGCCAGCAGCGCGACCCGCTTCTGATCGTCGGCATCGTCGGCGATGTGCATGACTTCGGACTTGACGAAAAACCGACACCCGAAGCATACGTTCCATTTCTGCAAGACCCGCTGAGAGACAGTTCCTATGCGCGATCTATGACGCTCGTGGTCCGCACAAAATCGGACCCAGAAGCGCTCGCGGGAGCTTTCAGGAGCGAGGCTCTGGCTGTCGATAAAAGCCTTCCGGTCTACAGCATCAAACCGATGAGCGGCTATATGCGCGATTCGCTTTCGCAAAGACGATTGAACATGATGCTGCTGGGAATATTCGCGGCAGTCGCCCTCGTGCTCGCCGCTGTCGGCATCTACGGCGTTTTGAGCTACACCGTTTCTCAGCGCACTCACGAAATCGGTATCCGCATGGCCGTCGGCGCTCGCCCCTCTGACATACTCAAACTCGTCGTCCGTCAGGCCATGTCGATGGCGCTTGCGGGCGTCGCTGTGGGCCTTGTCGCCTCTTTTGCTCTCACTCGTTTGATGTCGAGCCTGCTTTTCGGCGTCAGCGCCACCGACCCTGCGACGTTCGCGCTGATTTCCATCATCCTGACAGGAGTGGCTCTGGCAGCCTGTTTCGTGCCTGCTCGTCGTGCCACGAAGGTTGATCCTATGATCGCTCTTCGCTACGAATAACGTATTAATAACGGAGGAATAAATGGAAACGCTATTGAAAGACGTTCGCTACGGAGTGCGAATGCTTTTGAAGCGACCGGCTTTCACGGCCATCGCTGTCGTGACACTTGCGTTGGGCATTGGCGCTAACACGGCTATCTTCAGCGTAGTCAACGCGGTTTTGCTTAAACCGCTGCCTTACAAAAATTCGGATCAACTTGTGAGGCTTTGGGAGACTTTCCTGCCCGATGGCTGGGGTTCGGTGTCGGCGGCCAACTTGAAAGACTGGCGCGAGCAGAACGAGGCATTCACTAACATCGTCGCTTATCAGGCGGGCAGTTTCAACCTACAGGGAAGCGACAATCCCGAACGTGTCCTCGGCGCTACTGTCTCTTCCAATTTTTTCGACACGCTCGAATCTCCGCCCGCCCTGGGCCGAGGTTTTCTCCCCGAAGAAGAGAAGCCGGGCAATCATCGTGTAGCGGTTCTCAGCGCGCAATTATGGCGGCGCAATTTCGGCGCAGACCCGCAGATCGTCAACAAGACCATCCAGCTCAACAGTGAAAGCTTCACCATAATTGGCGTTATGCCTGCCGATTTTCAGTTCCCATTTCGCACTGTGGAGTTATGGGTTCCGCTTGCCTTCACGCCTGAACAATGGGCCAATCGCGGCAGCCACTCTTATCTGGCAATCGGGCGGTTGAAACCGGGCGTGTCGCTTGCGCAGGCAAGCGATCAGATGAGCGCAATCGGCGCTTCGCTCGCTTCGCAATACTCGGAAGATGCAGGGAGAGGCGTGCGCCTGATCGCTCTCAAAGAAGAGATTGTGCAAAGCTCGCGGACTTCTCTGTTCGTGCTGCTGGCAGCCGTGGGATTCGTGCTGTTGATCGCCTGCGCAAACGTGGCAAACCTGCTGCTTGCGCGCGCGTCTTCGCGTCGCAAAGAGTCTGCCATCCGCACGGCGCTCGGCGCAGGGCGCTGGCGTTTGATCCGGCAGTTTCTGACCGAAAGCGTGATCCTGTCAGTTGTTGGAAGCGCGCTCGGATTGTTGCTTGCGAAACTGGGGCTTGATCTGCTGCTGACGCTTGCCGCAACGATACTGCCGCGCACAAACGAGATCGGACTCGATCTCAAGGTGCTGGCATTCACGCTGGCGTTATCGCTCGTGACCGGCATAGGATTTGGCATCGCTCCTGCGCTTCAGATTTCAAAGACCGATGTTCATGAAACGCTGAAAGAAGGTGGTGGACGCGCGATGTCCGCCGCCGGACATGCGCGGCTCAGAAACATTCTCGTAGTTACAGAAGTTGCGCTCGCGCTCGTTATGCTGGTCGGAGCGGGGCTGTTGATAAAGAGCTTCGCGCAGCTTCAACAGATCAATTCGGGGCTTCGACCTGAAAACGTTTTGACGATGCGTGTCTCGTTGCCGAATGCAAAATATTCTACGACGCAGGCAGCAAGCACTTTCTACAAACAGGTATTTGACAGAGTTTCAAACCTGCCGGGCGTTCAGGCCGCAGGGGCCATCAATATGCTGCCTTTGCAGAGGTCTGGTTTCAACGGCGACATCGAAATCGAGGGGCAAGGCCCTTATCAGCCCGGCCAGGCCCCGCTGGCAGAGTTTCGCGCTGTCACGCCTGACTATTTCCGCGCGCTCGGAATTCCGTTTATCGAAGGCCAGACTTACAACGCGCAGATTACAGAGAAATCCCCGCCCATCGTGATAATCAACCAGACGATGGCAAAGCGGTACTGGCCCAATGAAAGCGCAATCGGCAAACGCATTCGCATCTGGACGCCGGATTGGTTAACGGTCACGGGCGTGGTCGGCGATACAAAGCAATCGGGATTGACGCAGGAAGTCAGGTCTGAAATCTACTTCTCGGATGCTCAGGCACCGGATCTGGCGCTGACGCAGAGCATGAGCCTTGTGGTTCGCGCCGCTTCAGACCCCGCGAATCTGACACCCATCATTCGCCGCGAGGTGCAGGCGGTTGATCCCGCGCAGCCGATCTACAGTATAGAGAGTATGGAGTCCGTGATCGCGACATCCGTGTCGGACAGGCGATTGAACATGATGCTGCTGGGAATATTCGCAGCAGTCGCCCTCGTGCTCGCCGCTGTCGGCATCTACGGCGTTTTGAGCTACACCGTCTCTCAGCGCACTCACGAAATCGGTATCCGCATGGCTGTCGGCGCTCGCCCCTCTGACATACTCAAACTCGTCGTCCGTCAGGCCATGTCGATGGCGCTTGCGGGCGTCGCTGTCGGCCTTGTCGCCTCTTTCGCTCTCACTCGTTTGATGTCGAGCCTGCTTTTCGGCGTCAGCGCCACTGACCCTGCGACGTTCGCGCTGATTTCCATCATCCTGACAGGAGTGGCTCTGGCAGCCTGTTTCGTGCCTGCTCGTCGTGCCACGAAGGTTGATCCTATGATCGCTCTTCGCTACGAATAACGTATTAATAACGGAGGAATAAATGGAGACGCTATTGAAAGACGTTCGCTACGGAGTGCGGATGCTGATCAAAAGCCCTGCCCTGACGATTGTTGCCGTTGTCTCGCTCGCGCTCGGCATCGGAGCAAATACCGCAATCTTCACGCTCGTAGATAGACTCCTGTTGCGAACCTTGCCCGTCGAACAACCCGAACAACTTGTCACCTTCGCAAATTATGGTGGCCGCAACACCAGCATCTCCTATCCGCTTTATGCGGACTACAGAGATCGCAACGAAGTCCTCTCAGGCATTCTTGCTTACTCTCAAGCGGCTTTCAGCATGAGCGATGCGGGGCAGACGGAACGCCTTATCGGCAACATAGTCACGGGAAATTACTTCTCCGTGCTTGGGGTAAGTCCAGCTCGCGGGCGGTTCTTTCTGCCCGATGAGGATTCGACGCCGGGTGCCAGCCCCGTCGCGGTCCTGGGCTACGGGTTATGGAAGCGTCGATTTAACGCCGACCCGGCTGTGATTGATAAAACGATCAGCCTGAATGGAGTCGCTTTTACCATTATCGGCGTCGCGCCCGCAGAGTTCACAGGCGTTGTGCGAGGCTCAGTGCCTGAAATCTATGTCCCGATGATGATGCAGGCTCAGGCGATGCCTTCGTGGCCAGACGCGCTCGCGGCTCGCACCATGTCCTGGCTCGAAGTGATCGGGCGACTGAAACCCGGCGTTACGCGCGAGCAGGCGCAGGCACAGCTTGCAATCACTTCAGATCAAATCCTGCAAGTCACTCCGATGAACGTCAGCAACGAAATAGTTCTGGGCGACGGCAGCAAAGGCCAGGATTATCTGGTGCAGGATGTCTCGCGCCCGCTTGTGTGGTTGATGCTCATCGTCGCTTTTGTTCTGCTGATAGCCTGCGCGAACGTGGCCAATCTGCTGCTGGCTCGCGCCAGCGCGCGGCGAAAAGAGATTGCCATTCGCCTGGCAGTCGGCGCGGGCCGCGCCCGCCTCATCCGCCAGTTGCTTACTGAAAGCGTCTTGCTTTCTTTAACGGGCGGCGTGCTCGGACTTATAGTAGCGCGATGGCTAACAGACCTTTTGATCTCATTCCAGCCGCCCGGCACATTCACTCTTGACGGCAGCCTCGATAAGCGCGTGCTTCTATTTTCGTTCGCACTGTCGCTTTTAACAGGAGTCATCTTCGGCCTTGCGCCTGCGTTTCAGGCGTCGAAGCCCGACCTTGTCTCTGCGCTTAAAGACGAGACAGCGACAGCGGGTTTTCACGCTCGGCGCTTCAGCCTGCGAAACCTGCTTGTAGTCGGGCAGGTTTCGCTGTCGCTTTTGGTGCTGATCAGCGCGGGGCTTTGCGTGCGGAGTTTGCAAAAGCTGGTAGCGATAGATGCGGGATTCGAGCCTGCAAAGGTTTTGGTGATGTCGCTCGACCTTTCCCTGAACGGGTACAAAGAACCGCAGGGGCAGCAGTTCTATTCCGATATGGTCGAGCGCGTTTCAACTCTGCCGGGCGTTGAATCCGTCAGCCTCGCCGCGATAGTTCCGCTCGGCGGCGGCGGCATGCGTAGCTCAGTCAGGGTGCCGGGATACGAACCGCCGCCCGGCACTCCGACGCTGAACTTCAACCTGAATATGATCACGCCGAATTATTTTCAGACCATGGGAATACCTTTGGCGGAAGGACGGGATTTCGGCCCGCAGGATAAAGACGGCGCGCAAAAAGTTGTGATCATCAATGAAACGGTGGCCCGGCGTTTCTGGCCTGACGCAAGCCCTGTCGGCAAACATCTTGATTTCGGCGGCGGAGACAGTCCGAGCGAATTCAGAGAGATTGTCGGCGTCGTAAAAGACAGCAAGTATCGCACCCTGACCGAAGCGCCACAGACGGCAATGTTTGTGCCTCTGGCGCAGGATTACATGGCGGGCATGGCTCTGCACGTTCGCACGGCAGGTGATGCGAAAGCGTTGCTTTCCGCCGTGCGCAGCGAAGTGCAATCGCTTGACGCAAACCTGCCGGTCTACAACATCAAAACGCTTGCCGAGCAAAAGACCCGTTCGCTTTATGTCGCGCGGCTGGCGGCGACGCTTTCGGGATTCTTCGGCGCGGTTGCGCTTCTGCTCGCAGCGGTCGGCATCTACGGCGTCATGGCTTATTCAATCAATCGCCGCACGCGCGAGATAGGCATACGCACGGCGCTTGGCGCGCAGGCTTCGGATATATTGAAGCTGGTGATGGGTGAAGGATTATTACTGGTCGCAGCGGGGCTTGCGCTCGGACTTGGCGTGACGCTGGCAGTCACCCGTTTGATGGCTTCTCTGCTTTATGGAGTCAGCGCCACCGATCCGCTGATATTCGCCGTCATCTCTGTCGTTTTGACTGCGGTGTCTCTCGTCGCCTGCGCTGTGCCTGCGCGACGTGCTACGAAAGTTGATCCGATGATCGCTCTTCGTTACGAGTGATTAAGAATATGTTTTGGAATAAGGAAAAGGAGTTCTTATGCTGAAAAAAATGACAGTCGTTTTTGCAATCGTGCTTCTGGCTTTAGTCGCAGTAAACGCTTCTCAGAGGAAAGTAAAAGAGAAGGCTTCGGTAGAAAAATCTTATGACGAAGATTGTGACCAGATGTTCAGTCATTCGATGACAGATCTTCCGGCGCGCCTTGTCGGGCAGGAAGAGAAGACTCTTTCAAGGTCTGAAGTCCAGGTGCTCAACATCGAAGGCAGCCCGAACGGCGGCGTCTCGATAAAAGGGTGGGACAAGCCCGACATACTGATCCGCGCATGCAAGTTTGTCGGAGCCGAGACTCAGGAAGAAGCCCAGTCGCTGCTCAATCAACTGACGATCTCGACTGAAAACGGCAGGGTGCGCGCTCAGGTCCCCGCCAAAAGCGCGGCTGGCTACAGGCAGACGTGGGTCGTACAGTTCCGCATCTATGTTCCGCGCGATCTGGCCGTCGAGGCTTCCGTGCACAACGGCGGCCTTGCGCTCAGCAACCTTGCGGGCAAGATAAACGGGCGCTCTCAAAATGGCGGCATCTCGCTCAGCAATAGCGGCGGCGGCGATCAGATAGAGTTATATGCGGTCAATGGCGGCATCTCGCTCAATGATGTAGAGGGCAAGGTCAACGCCAAATCGGCCAATGGCGGGATATCGTTGTCGGGCGGCAAAGGCGAGGTAAGGCTTCACAGCCAGAACGGCGGGCTGGTCGTCCGTCTGCCCGAAGGCCAGTGGTCAGGCGAAACGCTCGAAGCCCATTCCGACAATGGCGGAGTGACACTTGAAGTGCCGCCGGGATTTGGCTCAGGCATAGAGGCGGAGTCTTCGCCGCACGCGCGGATCGACTGCAACCTGCCTGAATGCAATCAGGGCCAGCGCGACTTAGACGACAATCGCCCGAAGCGCGTGCAGATAGGCGGCACGCCCGTAGTTCACGTCTCGACGCGTAACGGCGGGCTGCGCATAGTGCAGAGCCGGTAATCGTTTAAGCATCTGATGCAGCGCAATCTGTCGGGTTGCGCTGCATCTATCAAGCCTGAATGCGTGCAGGCTGAACAGAGGCCGTTGAGTTTAGAAACGGGACTTTAATAATTCCAACGCGTACTTTCCAGCCAATCGAATCGGGCGAATCGGAAAAACTGTTTGCGGCAGCCGTTTCTTCGTACTGTTTTGAAAGCGATGCTTTTGCAACAGGCGCGATTGCCGGAGAATCAAGACACCGCTCATCAGTACGCCAACGCTATCAGTGCGCAGCCGGTCCTCGACTGCCACTCGCAACAGGTCTCCAAAGCGTTCGATATACTCGCTCATTAGTTTGTAATGAATGTTGCCTTCAGTTGATAACTTCCAGTATAGAGTTACCTGAAATTTACCGCCCGGTCATATTAAAAAATGGGCCGGAGGCAGACGCCTGATGTCGGCAAAAGAGGAGGAAATCGCCGATAGCCTGATCATTCAACTCATCCGAAATAGCCGGATGCAGGTGTATACAATTAAGAGTATTACTAATTACAAAAGTATTGCTTACGCACGCATATAGAACGGTTTAACGACGAAAGGGTCACGAGCGCAAAACAGATAGCAAATGCAAAATCGCCCAGCAAATGCTCAGGATACCGCTCGCCCACTTCTCGTATGCCCGCAGTATCAATTCGATATCTGTCACATCATTAAGCTTGAGTTCAGGTTCAGGTCTTAATTTCCCGATCACTCTCTCCTGCCGTCTATGCATGCGTCGGAGGTAATTCAAATTACATCATCCAGACTAAACGGCTGTCGTTCATGGCGCGATTCTTTTTTCGTGTGCAGCATCGTGCCGCCTAAACCTATGTAATCATTATTCCATATGCAGATTAAGCAGAACAGACTCGCCTCCGACTCCGGAGATCAATATATCCGGGGAGACTTTTACGCGCGCCGCAAAAGAGATCTGCATTACTTTTCATCTCGCGTTGGGTCTGTGATTTCTCACGATGGGGGATAATAACCAGCAGGGGCGATGCCCGAAACAGGCCGTCATTAGAGCATCAAAGTTCAGACGAGCAATCCAGCGCGGGGGCTTCTACGATGCCTGTAGAGCTTGAAAATCTCTATAGCTTGAACCCGCCGCTGGGAGTAGAAATCACAAAACTATTTCAAATTCATTGACAGGTGGGTTATACTAACGTATCTTTTGAACGATTTAAGAGGTTTGGCAGGTTTCTCAGTTTACAACGTTTTGCCCCCTACATAGGTATCCCCCGAAGGAGAGGACATTTCTTAGTCCAAGACGAGTGTTGCTCAAAGTCCAATAACAGGCAACAACCGGTAATAGATAAAACTCGATCTCAGTTTCATGGGCAGTGTATCTACACTCACCTGACCTGAAGATTCATTGTTTAAATAAGACAGCCAAGTTTCGCCCCACGTTAGTAATTCCCTTTAATAGCCGAGTTCGAAGCGTTCGCTTCCGGGCAGCGCTTTGTGCAAAAGATATTGCTGCGGACTGCGGCTTCCCCTTAGAAGATTTAACTTTTGGGGTTTAATCATTGAAGGACGCAGTCTGCCTTTGAAGCGGAAAAAAGAGATACGAAACCCGGATAATGAGTGATCGTTGTCGGGGTTTTGGAGGCTGACTTATGGCAGATGAACGGGTGGAGATTGAAAAGATTCCTCTTTCGGAGGATGTGCCGCTCGTGCGACCCGGCTACCCCAGAACGCCGGGCTTTGCAGAGACGGATTACGGCTACGGATACGGCTATGGCGAGGAAGACGACCGCGCGCACCTGCGCGAAGTATTGCGCACCATACGCAAACACAAATGGCTTATCATGACAATAGCGGTCGTCGTCACGAGCATCGTCACAATCGAAGCCTATCGAGGAAAGGCTGTCTACAGTTCGACTTCGATCATCGAACTGGGCAAAGAGAACACCACGATGGTCAAATCGACTGCGGGCGATGTGGTGATACAGACAGACGACACGGACCTCTATTATCCCGAAATGAGCATCAGGACCAAGATGCTCAAGCTGATGAGCGAGCCGTTGCTGGAAGATGTGGTGGTCGCCCTCAATCTCGACAAAAATCCCCGGTTCTCTGATGTAGCAAGAAAAACATCTTACTGGGAAGCTGTGCAAACCCTGAGCAGCCGTTTGAGCGGACAGAAGCAGGACGAGCCTGACCGGACCGTGATTCAAGCATCGCAGACGGAATCTCCTTCCGATATCGCGCGCACTCCGGAAGACAGCGACCGGCTTGCGCCCTACGTCGGCATCATCGCGGGCGGGCTGGAAGTCGAACAGATCAAAGACACGCGCGCGCTCAAAGTCACCTACGTCCACACAGACGCCGATATCAGCGCGGCTGTCGCAAACGGGGTGTCGCAGATTTTCATCGACAGCAGTTTCCGCTCTCGCACAGAGAAGTTCACGAACGCCTCCGACTGGCTCGACCGCACGACCCGCGAGCTGAAGGCGAAGGTGCGTCAGGCCGAGCAGGAGCTTGCCGATTACACCCGCGCGCACAACATCTTTTCGACCGAAGGCAAAGAGACGCTCACGACAGACAAGCTCTCGCGCCTGCACGAACAGGCCACGCGCGCAGAAACCGAACGCATACTCAAGCAATCCGTCTACGAAGAGGTGAAAGCGGGCCGCGCCGCTCAACTGCCCGCGGCGTTTCAGGATCAAAAGATCGCGGGGCTTCAGGTAAAGATGGACGAGCTTCAGGCTCAATCCGACCGGTTGGACATGAAGTACGGCCCGGACAATCCCATGGTTGTAGACATCAAACAGCAGGTCCTGACCACCAAATCGCAGATTGATGCGGGCCGCAGGGCGCTCGAAGATAAGCTCAAGAGCGAATACGAGCTTGCCCTGCGCGACGAAACATCTCTCAAGGCGGCTCTCAATCTGGCGAAGGGCGAAGCGGTTCAGCAGAACCAGGACGCCATTCAATACAACATACTTAGGCAGGAAGTCGAAACCAACAAACAGATGTATCAGGACTTTCTGCAAAAAACGAATCAGGCAAAGGTGGAAGTAGCCCAGCAGCACAACAATCTGCGGATGATACAGCCTGCGCGCGTTCCCCACGCCCCGATCGGGCCGGGGAAGATTCGCACCATACTGTTCGGATTGCTGTTAAGCTGCGCGGGCGGTATCGGGCTGGCTTTCTTCCTCGAATATATAGACAACTCCATCAAGACGGTCGAAGACATTGGCCGCTATGTGAAATTGCCCGCGCTGGGCGTCATACCTGCAATATCGGCAGGCACAGCCCGAAGGATTGGAAAGCATGGGGCAAAAGAGATGACGGCGGGCAAAGGGGCCAGCCTCAAAGAGGGCAACTACATTGCGACTGAACTGGCCTCGCCCAGCATGATGGTGCTCGACAATCGCTCTGCGGCGGCTGAAGCCTATCGCGTGCTGCGAACTTCGATGCTGCTGTCAGCCGCAGATCGTCCGCCGAAGATCGTGCTCGTAACGAGCGGGCAGGCGGGCGAAGGCAAGACGACGACGGTGGTAAACACAGCGATTTCGTTAGGGCAGCTCGGCGCAAGCGTGCTTATCATTGATTGCGATCTTAGAAAGCCTTCCACGCACAAGCTGTTGAACGTCGAGCATCAAAACGGGCTGTCAACATACCTGTCGCGCGAGACAGAGGTCCACGGGTTGATACACAAGCTGCCCATAGGCAATCTGTCGCTGCTTCCGTGCGGGCCGATACCGCCCAACCCCGCAGAGCTGCTCAGCTCAAACAAGATGAAGAATATGCTGGCGATGCTTTCAGAGCACTACGATCACATCCTGATAGACTCGCCCCCGCTGTTGAGCGTGACGGATTCAGTGATCCTGTCAACGATGGTCGATGGGGTGATACTCGTAGTGCACGGAGGCAAATCGACGCGCATCGCCGCGCGCCGCGCCCGACAGGAGTTGACCTCTGTAGGCGCAAAGATATTCGGAGTCGTGCTCAATAATCTCGATGTGAGCCGGGACGGGTATGATTACACATACTATTCGGGACGCACATACGGAGCCACGGAAACGACGAGCTAACACGCAATCAAGTAAAGGCAATTGAGAAATGAAAAAAGCGCTGGTAACGGGAATAACAGGGCAGGACGGTTCTTATCTGACCGAACTGCTCCTCGCCAAAGGTTATGAGGTGCACGGAATTATCCGTCGGGCTTCCAGTTTCAATACTGATCGCATAGATCATATTTATGCAGACCCGCATGATCCGGGCGCGCGTATGTTCCTTCATTATGGAGACCTCACGGACGGCACAGGGCTGACGCGGATACTTGAGAAGACACAGCCAGACGAAATCTACAATCTGGCGGCGCAGTCTCACGTTAAAGTCTCTTTCGAGCAGCCAGAGTACACGGCGGATGTCGTAGCCACGGGAACCTTGAGACTTCTGGAAGCTCTCAGAGGCTACATCACAGCGACAGGCAAACCGGTTCGGTTTTATCAGGCGGGGTCGTCTGAAATGTTTGGAAGCACTCCTCCGCCGCAAAACGAGCATACGCCTTTTTCACCTCGCAGCCCCTATGCCGTAGGCAAAGTGGCCGCGCATTACTGGGCAGTGAATTATCGCGACGCTTATGGAATGTTCATTGTAAACGGAATACTCTTTAACCATGAATCGCCGAGGCGCGGCGAGACCTTTGTGACCCGCAAGATTACGCGCGCGCTGGCCCGCATCAAGATGGGGCTGCAAAAAAAGCTTTTTCTTGGAAACCTCGATGCCCTGCGCGACTGGGGATATGCAAAGGATTACATGCAAGCCGTCTGGCTCATGCTTCAGCAAAACGAGCCGGACGATTACGTAGTGGCAACCGGCGAAGCGCATTCCGTACGCGAGTTTCTGGACGAGGCGGCAAATCACCTTGGAATAAACTGGCGTCATTATGTCGAGAGCGATCCGAAGTATTATCGGCCCACAGAGGTTGATCATCTTTTAGGAGATGCGGGCAAGGCTCGCCGTATGATCGGGTGGAAGCCCGAAGTCTCTTTCAAAGAACTGGTCAGGCTTATGATCGAGCACGATTTAGAACTGGCCAGACGAGAATGCACGCTTAACGAGGCAGGATACTCGGTTCCCCTTCGAGGCATAGCCAACGGGGGAGATTGATCGTATCAAATCGAGAAGATGATAAACGATTACTGGCAGGATAAACGAGTCTGCGTAACAGGCGGGGCGGGATTTCTCGGTTCATACGTCGTAGAAAAACTCAGGCAGCGAGGCTGTTCGAGTATTTTCATTCCGAGGTCGCGTGAATATGATCTGCGCGACCGTCAAGCCATACGCCGAATGTACGACGACGCGCGCCCCGACATGGTCATCCACCTCGCGGCGGTCGTCGGAGGCATTGGCGCGAACCTGCAAAACCCGGGGCGGTTCTTTTACGACAACCTCATCATGGGCACTCAGTTGATCGATGAAGCGAGGATGCGCGGACTGAAAAAATTCGTTGTCTTAGGCACCATCTGTTCATACCCTAAATTCACTCCGGTTCCTTTTAACGAGGCTGAATTATGGGAGGGCTATCCCGAAGAAACGAACGCGCCTTATGGGCTGGCAAAGAAGATGCTGCTGGTGCAGGCGCAGGCTTATCGGCAGCAGTACAATTTAAATTCGATCTACCTGTTGCCGGTAAACCTCTACGGCCCACGCGATAATTTCGACCCTGCATCTTCGCATGTCATACCGGCGCTCATCAAAAAATGTATCGATGCAAAGCAGAACAACGAGCCGCAGATTACAGTCTGGGGCACGGGAACGCCGACAAGAGAGTTCCTGCATGCGGATGATTGCGCGGAAGGAATACTTTTGGCAGCCGAGCGATACAACAAACCAGAGCCTGTCAATCTAGGCTCCGGCAAAGAAATTTCCATCCGCGATCTTGTTTCGTTGATCACAGAGCTAACAGGTTTCAACGGCAAAACGGTGTGGGACGTGTCAAAGCCTGACGGTCAGCCCCGCAGGTGTCTGGATATTTCGAGGGCTGAAAAAGAGTTTGGATTTAAGACGCGAATCGATTTCAAAACCGGCATCAGGCAAACCATTGACTGGTACATCAGTCAGGCGGGTTAGCCGCTCACAGCCTTCTCAATTGGTCAACTCAATGAAAATTGTTTACTTGAATCCGTCCGGTCAGTTGGGCGGCGCAGAGATAAGCCTGCTCGAAATTCTGGCCAGCCTGCGAGCCGTGCGCCCCAACTGGCATCTGCATCTTTTAGTTGCCGAAGACGGCCCTCTGGCATTAAAGGCGCAGGCGTTAGGGGTTTCGACTATGATCATACCCTTTCCGCCCGCGCTCGCCCGGTTAGGCGACGCCAACAGATTCAATCGATTCTTCCTGCTTTATAAAATGCTTTCAGCCGTGAAAGATGTGCTGGTTTATGTCAAAAGACTGCGCGCCGCTCTTCGCCTGATTGCGCCCGACGTGCTGCACACCAACGGGTTCAAGATGCACATTCTGGGCCTGTGGTCGCGCCCGCCTCGTGTGCCTGTCATCTGGCACATTCACGATTATGTAAGCAAGCGGCCCGTGATGGCGCGGCTGCTCAGACGATACGCCCGGCAATGCGCGGCGGCTGTAGTCAATTCCGAAAGCGTAGCCCGCGATCTGCGATCAGTCTGCGGCAATATATCTGAGATCCATACGGTCTATAACGGAGTTGACCTCAATCGCTTTTCGCCGTCTGGTGAAACGGTCAATCTGGATTCGCTTGCGGGCCTGCCGCCTGCCGCGCCTGAAACTGTGCGAGTCGGGCTTATAGCGACCTTCGGGCGATGGAAAGGGCAACCGGTTTTCCTCAAGGCGTTATCGCTGCTGCCCGCGCGACTGCCGGTTCGCGGCTATGTTATAGGCAGCGCGCTTTATCAAACAGATGGCAGTCAGTACAGCCTGACCGAACTTCGCAATCTGGCTTCGCAACTCGGCATCGCGGAGAAGACTGGGTTCACGGGGTTTATTGAAAACTCGGAAGCGGCTATAAGGTCGCTCGACATTGTTGTTCATGCCAGCACGGAACCTGAACCATTCGGGCTGGTGATTGCCGAAGCCATGGCGTGCGGGCGCGCGGTGATTGTGAGCGAATCGGGGGGAGCGGCAGAGATCACCGACACGGGAATCAATGCGCTCGGACACAGCCCCGGCGATGCCTATAGCCTCGCCATCGACATCGAGCGATTGTCCACCAATTTGGATCTGAGAATCAGGCTGGGGAACGCGGGCAGAGCGACCGCCGAATTACGTTTCGACCGCCTGCGCCTCGCATCTGATTTGATTCCAATTTACAAACAGGCAATCTCATCAACGCATTGATGCGGGTTCTTCACGTTTACAGCGGCAATCTTTATGGAGGCGTTGAGACATTGCTTTTGACGCTTGCCCGGCACCAGCGGCTATGCCCGGAAATGGAGCCGAGTTTCGCGCTCTGTTTCGAGGGCCGATTGAGCGAGGAATTAATCGACTCTGAAATGCCTGTTCATTTATTAGGCGGCGCAAGGGTCAGCCGTCCACTGAGCGTGCGAAGGTCAAGGCGGGCGCTTGGAGATCTTTTGCAGCGCGAAGAGTTCGACACAATGATATGTCACGCATCGTGGTCACAGGCGATTTTCGGCCCTGTGGCGCGCCTTGCTCGCGTGCCTCTTGTCTTCTGGCTTCACGACGCGACAGGCGGGCGGCACTGGCTTGAGCGATGGGCGCGCAGGTGTCCGCCTGATCTCGCCGTGTGCAATAGCCGGTTCACAGCGTCAACTTTATCGGCTCTGTTTCCGCAAGCCCGCGCCGAGGTGATCTATTGCCCGGTTGCGCCGTCCGCGACCTCGCACTCGAACGCTGATCGCAGCGCGACGCGGGCGGAATTAGATACGCCTGCCGGTTCGACGGTGATAATTCAGGCCAGCCGTATGGAGAAGTGGAAAGGTCACAGCCTGAACCTGAAAGCTCTCAGCCTGTTGAGCGATATTCCCAACTGGGTCTGCTGGCTGGCAGGCGGAGGTCAGCGACCACACGAGGTCGAGTATTTCAACGAACTGAAAGCAAGTGCCGAGAGATTGAAGATCGCAGATCGTGTTCGCTTTCTCGGCCAGCGCTCGGATGTCGAAAGACTGCTGGCCGCAGCAGACATTCATTGCCAGCCCAACACGGGGCCTGAACCGTTCGGCATCGCATTCATCGAAGCAATGCTGGCCCGGCTGCCCGTGGTGACTACGGCTATCGGCGGCGCAAGAGAGATTTTAAGCGCAGACTGCGGGCTGCTTGTTCCGCCCGATGATGTGCAGGCGCTTGCCCGCGCTTTAAGACAATTGATCGAAGATCGCGCGTTGCGTGAAAGACTCGGAAGAAATGGGCCTGCACGCGCAAAAGAACTCTGCGACCCGACCACACAGATCGAAAAGCTCAAACAGTCGCTCACCTATGCAATCGGCGAGCGGGCGGCAAAATACGAAAGGGCGGCAAAATAATGGCTTCTGCTGTTTATGATCAGGCATTGAAGGCGCGCGCGCTTCAGAGTCTCGGAGCAAGCGACAACAGGATTTACAGAATGGTTGCAGAGGCATTGAGTCAGCGAGACGCAAGGGGCGAAACGATAATCGATTTAGGCTGCGGCAACGGCAATCTACTGCCGTTTGTGCGCGGTCGCTTTGATCGTTATATCGGAGTTGACGCCATCCGGCACGCGAACTTTCCCGGTGATGCCGAATTCATCGCCTCAAACCTCGATCACGAACAGACCGCCCTGCCCGATACGTGCGCCGATGTGGTTGTCGCGGTCGAAATCATCGAGCATCTGGAAAACCCCAGAGCCTTTTTGCGCGAGCTTACCCGATTGACCAGACCCGAAGGCTGGATAATCGTTACGACGCCCAATCAACTCAGCCTGCTCAGCCTTTTGACGCTTATCGTCAAACATAGATTCTCTGCGTTTCAGGATGCGCATTACCCCGCGCACCTGACTGCGCTTCTGGAAATAGACCTCCGCCGCATTGCGGCAGAGTGCGACCTGACCGAGATCGCAATCTCGTACAGCCGCAAGGGGCGATTGGTGCTTACCCCGTGGCATTATCCTGAATCTCTCGCAGCGTTATTTCCCAGAGCTTTATCCGATAACCTGCTTTTGATTGGAAAGAGGACCGATGGTAAATACTGAACTGCAACCTGCGTCCGTCTGGATTCGTCTTGCGGCCACGATGATTCATCGTCTTCCGGTTGCGCGTTATCGCGCCATGTCTGCGCTCAGCAGTCATTTCAAATATCCTTTCCTGATGCAGCTTTCGGCACAGCTGGGCGGGTACTGGTTCAAATGCGATCTGCGCGATTCGATAGCTCGCGAGATCTGTTTCAACAGCCGGTACGAGCCGCAGGAGACATCGTTGATCGAATCAATTCTTCGACCGGGCATGACTTTTGCGGACGTTGGAGCGAACTGGGGCTACTTCACTTTGATAGCCGCGCACCTTGTCGGGAAAGCGGGGCGCATAATCAGTCTGGAACCTGACCCAAGGCTGTTTCAAACGCTTCAGGATAACGTATCGAGAAATGATCTCTCGCAGGTGACGGCGTTGCAGTTGGCGGCGGCGGACAAGCCCGGCACTCTGGCTTTGAACGGGTACGATGAGAACGGCGGCAACTGGGGCGTATCAAGTCTTATCGCGGATGCAGTAGAGAGCGCTGCGATTTTTCCGGCAACGGCCCGCCCGCTCGACGCGCTTTTAGACGAGCAGGGTATTGATCGCGTCGATCTGTTAAAGATGGACATCGAAGGCGCTGAAGAGATGGCCCTGCGCGGCATGAGCGAGGGGCTTGCCAAACATCGTTACAGGCGCATACTTCTGGAAGCTCACCCGGCGCTGCTTCGAGCGCAAAAACGGACGACAAAGGATGTCCTTGATCTGCTGATCGCGGCAGGCTATCAGGGCTGGATCATCGATCATTCTTCGCAGGCGATTCGCCGCGCGGCTTATGCGCGCGCGCTCGACCCTGCCGATTACCTGAAACGTATGGACTCGACTGACTGCTTTGACGAGTGGCCTCATTTTCTCTGGCTGGCTCCCGATTCTTTATTGCAAAAATGACGACCGATCCAAAGATCATCAATTACACAGGTTTTGAAACGCCGCAGACGGGCGCTCGTTACCAAATGCGCGAAGGCAGGCTGGTATTAGGATTCGTCTTTTTTCAGATAGCCTGTCAGTTTGCGTTGCTGTCAAACAACATTGGGCCGTTACGGTTGTTCGTGCGAATGGCGACCTTCTTCTCAAGCATCGTAATGCTGTTCGTTCTGCAAAAGCGCGGAGCGCAACACCCGTCAATCGCTCCCGCCCTCTGGATTTTAGGTCTCGTTTTTCTATCGTTGTTTTATCCGACGACAAACGTTGTGGCCGGTTTTGCGCAAGCGGCAATGTATCTGGCAATACTTGCTCCGCTCTTCTGGGCTTCGCGTTTAAAGATCGATCTTCCGACGCTGCGTAAAATCATTCTGGTGCTATGGGCTTTCTATACTCTCAGCGCGATTTTCGGCGTGTTACAGGTCTATTTTCCGGGCAGGTTCCAGCCCAATCTATCGTCCGTATACGCCTCGATGGACAAGGGCTACATTGCCGATCTGTCAATCACAACAACGAAAGGCGAGCGCGTATTGCGACCCATGGGATTGACAGACACGCCGGGCGGAGCGGCAACGGCAGGATTCTATGCCGTGCTCTTTGCGCTGGGCCTGTTTGTGACCGATAGCAGAATGTGGATGAAGTGCGCAGCAATCGGCAGCATGATGGTCGGAACAATGTGTCTATATCTTTGCCAGGTACGTTCAATTCTGGTTATGGCTGCAATCTGTGTCATAGTTTTCGGCAGCCTGCTGGCATGGAAAGGGCGCATTGCAAAGATAAGTTCGCTCGCAATTGTGCTGGTGGCTGTCGTATTCGGGAGTTTCAGCTGGGCAGTTTCACTCGCCGGGGACAGCGTCTATGGCCGGTTGTCTACGCTTGTCGCCTCCAGCCCGAC
Source organism: Blastocatellia bacterium (assembly GCA_963804815.1). Taxonomy (GTDB): domain Bacteria; phylum Acidobacteriota; class Blastocatellia; order UBA7656; family UBA7656; genus DATEKX01. The sequence goes on from CAWDRU010000002.1 coordinate 4,256,828, forward strand.
AGAGGTTTATTACAAAAGTCGCGGAATCTTTCTGGAATATACCGTCAATGAAATCCTGCCTGAATACCCGCTCGGAGCAGGGCTTGGGCGCTGGGGCATGATGAGTTCTTATTTCGGCGCAAGCGGCGACCCTAGTCAAAAAGGCATTTATGTAGAGATCCAGTGGACAGGGTGGATACTGGATGGAGGGCTGGGGCTGGTTCTGGCTTATGTTGCCGCCATATTTATGACGACGCTGATGGGCTGGAAGATAATGAAGAACTCCAAAGGCGAGGACATGGCCGTATGGGGCGCGCTGCTGATTGCTTACAACGTGGGAGCGTTTGCAATAACGTTCAATTATCCTTTCTTCGCAAGTCAGAGCGGGATGGAATTCTGGCTGCTTAACGCCATCATCTTTTCAGCCGCGCAAACGATCAATCCGTTTTTGACCGGTTCAAAAAGGAGCAGCTTGTGAATACTGCGCGGCCTTATCTGCTTGTCACTGGAGATTTCGTTCGCACGGGCGGAATGGATATGGCCAATCTCGCGCTTGCAAGCCATCTGGCGCTTCAGGGAAACGAAGTTCATCTTGTCACGCACAGGGCAGATGAACATCTGCTCTCTAATCCCAACATCCGGTTTCATCGCGTAGCAAAGCCGATGAATTCCTACCTGCTCGGTGAACCGCTGCTGGATCGTATGGGTCGCGCCGTGGCGCAAAGTCTGGCGGCGCGCGAAGGGCGCACGATAGTAAACGGCGGAAATTGCATCTGGGGCGACGTTAACTGGGTTCATTACGTTCACGCGGCCTACGAGCCGCTGACATCAGGCTCGGCCCTGCATACGGTCAAAGCTCGACTCGCGCGACGCCGCGCGCTGGCAGCCGAGAGGATCAATCTTACGCGCGCGCGGCTTGTCTTCTGCAACAGCCAGCGCACTCGGCGCGACGTAACAGAAAGACTTGGCGTGCCCGAATCGCGAGTCAAAGTCGTCTACTACGGGATGGATTGCGAGCGTTTCAGCCCGGTCACGCCAGAGAAAAGAGCAGCCGCTCGCGCCATGCTGGGGCTTGAAGCTGATCACCCGGCAGTCGTTTTCATAGGGGCGCTTGGCGACAGTCGAAAGGGATTCGATACCCTGTTCGCTTCATGGCAATCCTTATGCGCAGACAAAAGATGGGACTGCGATCTGATCGTGGTTGGAGAGGGCGCGGAGCTTGCCAACTGGAAACGGCGCGCAAGGGAGAATCAGATTGACGGGCGAATCAGGTTTCTGGGCTTCAGACAGGATGTGCCCGAAGTGCTGGCCGCCGCCGATGCGCTCGTCCACCCTGCGCGATACGAAGCATATGGTCTGTCCGTACGCGAAGCGCTCACGCGCGGGCTGCCTGCGATTGTCAGCAACGAGGCGGGCGTGGCCGAGCATTACCCGGTCGAATTGCAGGGGCTGTTAATTCCCGATCCTGATGATGCGGCGGGCCTCAGCGAACGCTTATGGTACTGGCGGCGCAATATGGAAGCCATTCATAAGCAGGTTGCGGCGCTGTCAGAGACGATGCGCAGACTTACATGGGAAGCGATGGCTTCAGAGATTGTCCGACTAATCGAGGCGGCGTGAACTTAGTGAAAACCATAACCGATTCTTCGATCTTTCAATCATCAGCGGTCGCGGCAGAGAGGAAATTCGAGCCGCTTGATTCCTGCTGGATTTGCGAAGGCCGCGACTTTGACCGAATTCATCAGGGGCGGTTCGAGTTTTCGGCATACATCGAGCAGGACCCTGAGATTGCCGAGTACACAGGGCATAAATTCTGGCTCGCGCGCTGTCGCAATTGCGGGTTCGCGCAGCCGGACTTGATGCCAACGCTGCCGAACTACTTTGATCGCATGTACGATCAGCACTGGTCCGCCGAATGGATCGAGCAGGAGTTTGATTCCTGCGCCAAGGACTTTATCTTCCGAACCGTGCTCGATTCTCTCGGTCAGCGGGTTTCGACCGGACAACGCCGCCTGCTCGATATAGGCGCGCACGTCGGGCAATTCATACACATGGCTGACGGGGCCGGATGGCAGGCCGAAGGGATAGAATTAAATCCGCGCACTTCCGAGTTCGCCGCGCGCAAAACAGGTTTGCCCGTTCATCGGGTGAATGCGCATCAGCTGGCTTCTGAAGGGAAAAATTATAATGCCGTAACGCTGCTCGACGTGCTCGAACATATTCCCTGCCCTGTCAAATTGCTGTCGCACGTCAACGACCTGCTTGATGCGGGCGGGTGGATTGCGATCAAAGTTCCATGCGGGCGCAACCAGCTATTGAAAGAAAATCTGCGCGCGCGGATAAGGCGAGGTTATAGAGTTTCGGTTGCGGACAATCTGGTTCATGTGAATCATTTCTCGGCAAGCTCGCTCAGGCTCGCGCTTGAAAAAACCGGATTCGATCACATCAAAATCAACATAGGCGCGCCTGAACTTAGCGGAACTAGATCCGATCTGCTGCGACTGGGTGTATATCGCATCGGCAGATTGACTCCATTCGGACTGCATACGCCTCTGGCCTTGAACCTGCAGGCATACGCGCAAAAGGCGGAACGGACATCAAGCTAAACTAATCTCTAAAGGTATCACAGTGAAAAACTTCTCAAAGCCCGCGCTTACAGTAGTCATTCCTACATTCAATAATTTAAACGTGTTGAAACGATGTCTGGATAGCTGGCAGCAATTTGAGCAGGGTCAGGCCATCGAAATTCTGGTAATAGAAGATGGGTGCCGTGATGGGACTCAGGAGTATTTGACGAACCTTGCAGAATCGGATTGGGGGCGGCGTTGCTTTCGCTGGTATCACGAGGACGATGTTCATGAATTAAAATGCACGAACAGGGGTTTTTCAGAATCGCGCGCTCCGCTGATTCTTGTATGGCAGGATGACATGTTTTTGCAGGCCCCATGGTTTGTTCGCGAACTGATATCGAATTTTGACAGGCACAATGAGATCGGATTGCTCAGTCTTACCAGAGGGCTCAACTGTTTTCCGCTCGATGAGCCGATTTCGGAATGGGAAGATTTGCTCGATTGGAGGCGGCTTCAAAGCACTATCGGAACCGGCAGTTTAAATTGGTTCCGGTTGCAGGAGGTGGATGCCGTCATTCGGCCCTGGGTGGTGCGGCGCGCATGTCTCGACAAAGTCGGCATGCTGGACGAAGCCTTTCGCCCAACAGAATGGGACGAAGCTGATCTGTGTTTCCGAATACGAAAAGCCGGATGGAAAATTGCGACTCATGGATACGAGCGAGTCGGAGCATATAAGCATCTGGGCAGTTCCACGCTCAATCAAACTTTCTCGCCGGAGTATAAGCAGCGTGTGTTGCGTAATGGGCAACTCTTCCATAAACGTTGGGACGACGAGATTGGATTAAGCCATTCGCGGTTTCGTCGAACATGGTGGAGACAGTCCGACTTGAAAGGCCGCCTATGGACTCTTCAGCAGATGTTGCGACTATCCGATAAGACGGCGTACAGATTGGAGACCAGTGAGCAGAATACGTAAAGCAGGCATCCTGGCGATATTCGGCTATGCGCAATTCGCCCTTGGATTCGTTTCGGGCATAATCATGATCCCTTTAATCCTCAAGCGAATTGGCACGCAGGATTACGGGTTATGGCTGGCCTGCGGCGATCTGATGGCCTATTCAGCGATGGTTGATATCGGAGTGCTGAACGTGCTGCCCTGGATCATCGCGGAAAAAGATGGGCAGAAAGATCGCGACGCCATCAGCAAGCTGATCGGCAATGGCATGGCCGTAGCCACGATCATTGGCGCTGTCTATTTTCTGCTCGCATTGATTCTATGGCATTTCGCGGCGAATCTGACCAACCTCAACGACGCGCAGCGAGCCGGGCTGACAGGGCCGATATTTCTGCTGATAACAGGCACGGCCATCGCTTTTCCGATGCGCACTTTTTATTCTGCGCTGATGGGTTTGCAGGACGTGGTCTTTTCAGGGCTGATGAGCGTGGCTCAGTGGGCGCTCAACATCTGTCTGGTTCTGTACATGTTGCTGAATGGGTATGGCCTGTATGCGCTCGCCGCATCAGCCGTCGTTCCCACGCTTGCCGTTTCGCTGGTCTGCCTGTTGCGGCTCAAGGTAATAGCTCCGGACCTGCTGACGGGCTGGGGCCGCCCTTCGTTATCGAAAGTGTTTTATCTGACAAAGGAAGGAATCGGCGCGTGGCTTGGGAGTTTTGGGTGGAGAATGGTTTCCGCAAGCAACAGCATAATTATCATCTCGATAGGCAGCCCCGAACTGGTTGTGATCTACGCCTGCACAGCGAAGCTGGGCGAGGTCCTGATGCAGATGGCTTGGATGCTGCCCGATAGCGGGTTGATAGGGCTGGCGCAGCTTGCAGGAGAAGGCAGGCCGAAACGAGTCAACGAAGTAGTGCTGAGCATGATGCGAATGCTTTTGATTACGGCGGGAGGAGTGGCCTGCATCATTCTGTTTTTCAACACCTTCTTTGTGAGCGTATGGGTCGGGCCTGATAAATTCGGGGGCTTCGCGCTCAACGCCATTCTGGCAGCAAATGTCCTTGGGTTATCGCTGACACATGGTTTGATAGTTCCTGCGGCGGTGCTGGGGAGCCGTTTGCAGACAGGCATGTTAACGCTCGCGCAGGGGGCCTTATATCTGATCGCCGCAGTCGCGCTCGGCCATCTCTTCGGACTCCCCGGCGTCGCAGCAGCGAGCGCGATCATATCGTTTGCAATAGCCATTCCGGCTGGCATTCAAATCCTTCGCAATCGCATTCAATTATCATTTGGCGAACTGTGGAAAGACGCCCTCATGCCATGGTGTTTGAGAATAGCGGTCTTTCTGGTGGCAGGCGCGGCAATTGGAAAGTGGATGCCTGTCAAACCGGTCTGGGCCATTATGTTATTGGCGGTCGCGGTCGGATTCTTATACCTGTGGCAGATGCGCCCGCTATATATAGAGCTTCCGCTGCCTTTAACCGTCAAGCCGTGGTTAATAAGGATGAGGTTAATTCCTCAGAGGTAGAGAAAAGATGTTATCGCCCTGTCTGGCCTGCGGTTCAATTAAGATGGAGAAAGTCGAGGCCGTGTCTATTGATTCTTTGGCCGAGGCATGGTCAAACGAGCAGGGGCATGGCGCAGGGGATACTTTCGATATGGTGCGCGCATATATTCTATCGGACCTGCAAACCACGCAGGTCGAGTTTTGGAAATGTTTTATGTGCGGTCTGGAGATGGCTGATCCTATGCGTTCGTGGACGGCAGCGCATTATCCGAAAGAGAGCCAGGACCTCGGTTTTGATCATCAGGTTGCAATCGCCGAATTAAAAAAAATACCTCCGGCCAGAATACTGGAGATTGGCTGCGCGGATGGACGATTCTTAAAGCAGGCAAAAGCGCTGGGGCATGAGGTTATGGGCATAGATTTTTCTGACGAGGCAATCAACGCAGCTAAGGGAGCTGGCCTTGATGTAAAAACAGCCGATGTGAATGAGATATCTAAGCTCTTTGCAGGGAAACCCGGATTTAACGTCATCGTTCTGTTCCAGATTATCGAACATTTTGAACAGCCCGAAAGAGTCTTTAATCAAATCAGCGAGATCGCCACGAAAGATGCGATGTTAATGGTGGGCTGCCCATCCGACCTCCGCTACACAAGAGCATTCAGGCACCCGCAACGAATCAAGCGGAGCGATTTTTGGGATTATCCGCCTCAACATACTTTGCGGTGGACATCCGATGCTTTGAAGACTTTTCTGATGCGTTACAACTGGCGAACGGAATCCACATTTCATGAGCCGCTTAATGTGATAGGGGCGGCAGCACATCTCACAGCCTTAGGCGGCCTTCATTCAGGCTGGAAAGCGGAACGGTTCCGGCGTCGTTTGGAAACCTTGAGATGGATATTAAGAGTCTCTTCCAGGAAGGCATTCGGCTCGATCACAGGGATTCGGTTGTTAACTATCGCCCGGCACACCGAGGGCTGAGATAACTCACTGACGCTATATTTATCAGCCCTGAAATAGTAAAGAAACTCGAAAGTGAAAAGCCAGAATAAGCATCGCGCATTGTTCATCAACTCAGGGATACTGGGGCATAAATCGGTCGCGGGTCTGCTGAAGGAATCGACCATACGCGACTCGGAGATTGAAGCCGTCCACATAAACCTGAGCGAAAAGTTGACGACGCGCGAACGCGCGATTCGCCGGATGCTCTGTTTTCAGATTCCGGGCAGTCTTAAGTTTTCAGGCTCAAACATTGACCTTGCGCGATGGCGGCACGAATTTCATTCCGGGTGGCTCGCGGCAAGTCGCATCAGGGCAAGCGAAAACAATTTTGATGTCCTGCACTTTCACACGCAGGCTACGGCTTATTGCAGCATCAGTCGCATGAAAGCGGTGCCCAGCATTGTTTCCATTGATTGCACGCAGGGGCTGGCAAAACTCGAAACGAATTCGCGCTTCAAGCAGGCGACCTATCTCCCCAACTCGATTCACGACGGGCTTGTTTTTCGAGCGGCGAAAACCATCATCTCGACTTCGCAATGGGCAGCCAACGGTGTCGCGCGCGAATATCCCGACTGCGCAGACAAACTTGCGGTGATGCCTTATCCGGTGCGGCTGGAAAGTTTCGACCGGCGATGGATTGCAGAGCGATACAGTCACGCATCAGAGGCCGAAACCGGTCCAATCCGCGTGCTGTTCATAGGCGGAGATTTTCTGCGAAAAGGCGGGCCTGAGCTTCTCGCCGCATGGAAAGAAGGCGATTTTCACGGGCGAGCGCGTCTTGATCTTGTAACAGACTGGCCCGTTGCCGAATCAAGTCTGCCGCGCGGCGTGAAGGTCATAAAAAATATTGCGCCCTTCACCGCAGAATGGCTCGACCTCTGGCAAAAAGCCGATCTGTTCGTCATGCCAACGCGCGGCGAAGCATTCGGCATGGTCTATCAGGAATCGGCAGCAGCCGGAGTTCCTGCCATCGGGTCGCGCATCAATGCCGTCCCTGAAATCATCGAAGATAAAATCACAGGGTTGCTTGTCGCGCCCGGTGATATTGCCGGACTCGCGCGCGCGATGCGTGAGCTTATCGGTTCTGCCGACCTGAGGCGGCGTATGGGCACAGCCGCCAGAAAGAAGGTCGAATCCGGGAACTGCCCTGATATTTATTCGGAGAAACTTGCCGCGCTCATCAAGCGTCTGGCATCTGGAAAGAACGCCTGAGCCATTTTTATGTCTGACCAAATTACGATAGCCGAAAGCGATAAGTGCCGGGAGCAGACGCTGATCGAAACGATTGGCGCAAATGTGAGCAGAAAAATGCGCGGCTCGCCGCTTCGCACATGGCTCAAGTCCGCGTATCACGCCGCGCTCAATCTGCAAACGGGCGGGAAAGGGCTGAAGTGTATGCTGCCCGAAGGAGAATCGGTCAGAATCCTGCCAGCCTATCGCTATGTTTCATGGAACCTCGACGAATACAGAGCATTCAAGTCGAACCTGAAGGCCGGTCATATAGTGTTCGATGTGGGCGCAAATGTAGGCTGTTACTCATTGCTGTTCGGTCAATGGGTTGGTTCATCGGGCAAGGTCTACGCTTTCGAGCCGTCGCCCGAAACATTCGCGGCCCTCTCTCGTCATGTCGCGCTCAACTCTCTGGAAGATGTTTTACTGCCCGTCAACACGGCGATCTCTGATGAATCATCAAGCGTAGATTTTCTGGCGCTCGACACACTTGGAATGAGCCGCATGCTTGTTCAAAACGAGCAGGCAGAAGCGTCGCAGGTGATTCGCGTTCCTGCCATCAGCATCGATGAGTTCTGCGCGCGCGAACGGGTGTTGCCGGATTTAATCAAGATCGATGTCGAAGGTTTCGAGCTGTCGGTTTTGCGAGGCGCGCGCGAAACGATCAGGGATTGCCGCAGCAGGCTCGCGCTTTTTGTCGAGATGCATCCGACGACATGGCGCGAGATAGGATTATCGAAAGCAGACATAATTGACGAACTTGACGCGCAGAACCTTCGAGCCGTACCGCTTCGCCCCTGCGAAGATATGTGGGCGATTGAGGGAGAGTGTTTAAGGCTGGTGGCGAAATAAGCATGCGCATTCTTTTCGCCAATGACGGCATCGGAGATGCTGGCGGCGTTCAAACATATCTTGACGCGGTTATGTCGGGGCTGATCGCGCGCGGGCACGAACTGGCGTTTCTGCACTACGACCGCAAATCAGAAAGCCGCATCTCGCCTGCTCTGCGGCGCATACCGTATTTTGGCATTCTCGACAGCGGCGTCGAATCGGCATTTGCAAGCGCAAAGGCATGGGGCCCGCACCTTTGCTTCTCGCACAATATGAACCCTCTGGATGTGGAGCGCCGTCTGCTCGAAGAGTGGTTCGTCGTCAAGCTGATGCATGGCTATTTTGGCACATGCATCGGCGGGCAAAAGATGCACGCGTTCCCTGCGCCCCGTCCTTGCAACCGCCGCTTCGGGCGCGCCTGCCTGCTTCATTACCTGCCGCGCCGATGCGGGCAGATGAGCTTAAGCAAGATGGCTGAACATTACGAATGGGCGAAGCGGCAAAAAAGTCTCTTCGAGAATTACACGGCTGTTGTCGTCGCAAGCGATCACATGAAGCGGGAGTATCTCAAAAACGGAATAAGCGCCGACAAGCTGCACGTTGCGCCGTTGTTCGCTCCATTCGCTGCCGCACGCGATCTGTGCAACGATTCGCGTCCGGCAGAACACCGCGTGTTGTTTGTCGGAAGGATGACGAAGCTCAAAGGCGGCGATCTTTTGATTCGCGCAGTCGGTGAAGCATCCCGACGCATTCAACAAAAGATTCATCTCGTCATGGCGGGCGATGGTCCGCAGCGCGCCGAATGGGAGAGCCTTGCGCAGCGCTTAAAAGTTTCAACCACCTTTGCCGGATGGGTTACGGGCGACGAACAGGACAGGCTGTTAAGAGAAGCGACTTTGTTTGCCGTCCCAAGCATCTGGCCTGAGCCTTTCGGGCTGGTCGGGTTGGAGGCGGCTTCCGCCGGGCTGCCGTCAATAGCGTTCAATGTCGGCGGCATAAGCCAGTGGTTGAAAGATGGGGTCAACGGCTTTCTTGTTCCGGGCACACCGCCGACGGCACATGCGCTTGCCCGTGGACTGGCTGAGGCTCTGGGGGATTCTGACCGGTTGAAGCGATTGGGCCGCGCCGCCCGCGAGTCGGCTTTCGATATGTCGCTCGAAAATCACCTCGACCGGCTGGAAGAGATTTTAGTCGGCGCGTGCGCTCGCAAAACAAGCATTTCGGTCTTTCAACGATGACTGGCACCTGGCATATCATCACAGGCGAATATCCTCCGCAACCGGGCGGCGTAAGCGACTACACGGAACAGCTGGCACGCGGGCTTGCGTGCCACGGAGATAAGGTTCATGTGTGGTGCCCTGCCGTCGAAGGCGACGAAGCTTTTAATCACAAGGTAGAGACGCATCGCATCAGCGGGCTTTTTTCTCCTGCGAAACTTTTTGAGCTTGGAAAGGCTTTGAACGGTTTTGAAGCGCCTCGAACTCTGCTGGTTCAATATGCTCCGAATGCGTTCGGGCTTAGAGGCTTGAACCTATTCATCTGTTTATGGCTTTTGAGCCGGTCGATCTTTTCAAAAGACGATGTTCGCGTGATGTTTCACGAGCCGTTTTTTTACTTCGCGCGACAGAGCCTGCGGCGCAACCTGCTGGCTGCGGTCAATCGCCTGATGGCTGCCCTGCTGCTTGCGGCCAGCCGTGTGGTCTACATATCAATCCCTGCGTGGGAGCCAATGCTGCGACGTTATGACTGGTTTGGCCGCACGCCGATGAAGTGGCTGCCGATACCTTCGACCATTCCGCGAATGGATGATGATGAAGCGGTTAAAACAGTTCGCAGGCGTTATTCAACTGATGAAAGCAAGCTGATCGTCGGCCATTTTGGAACTTATGGCGAGCGGGCCAGCGGCGACCTTGCACCCATACTGGCAGAACTTCTCAAGCGACGCGCGGACCTGCTGGCCCTGTGCGTAGGCGCGCGCGGAGATAAATTCGTGGCAGACCTTATCTGCGCGCATCCGGAGTTGCAAGGGCGCGTGTTTGCGCCCGGACTGCTTTCCCGCGAAGAGGTGTCGTTGCATTTGCAGGCGTGCGATCTTGCGATTCAGCCCTTTCCGGATGGGGCGAGCAGTCGTCGCACTTCTTTGATGGCACAGCTTGCCAACCGTGTGCCCGTTATCACGACATCGGGTGAACTCAGCGAATCGCTCTGGAGCCAGTCGGGCGCGGTTCGGCTCGCGGTTTCAGGCGATACGGCGGGCATCGTCGCGCTGGCAATCACGCTGATCGAAGATGGCGTATTGAGAAAACGAACAGGCGAAATGGGATTGGATTTCTACGCGGAAAATTTTTCGCTCGACCGGTCTCTGGAAAAACTTATAGAGCAGAAAGCCGGAGCAGAAAGCAAATTCGACTCCTTTGCCAAAGCGAATCTATGAGCATACTTCTGGGCATTAACATATACGCTGCGAAGAGTGACGGGGCGCGCCGTCAGGAAAACTGTCTGAAATCGCTTCGCGCCCTCGAAGGCGTATCGCTCGTCAATTTGCAATTCGCAAACGACACGATTGAAGCCGCAGGGTTCGCCACAGTCTGCGAGCTTAAGAGCGACTCGCGAAAGGTTACCGGGCGTAAGGGAGCGCAGAAACCCATAATCTCTGAAATATTCACTGTGCTTGCAGATCGCGCGCGGCTTGAGGGGTTGCGCTATTTCGGTTTTACAAACTCCGACATAATCATTTCTCAGGCGGCGATAGATTGCGCGATTGCCGGGGGTAAAGAGGCGTATATCTTTTCGCGTATGGACTACAACGGTGAAAGCGGCGAAGAGCTTGAAATGCTGATCTGGGGCACAGACCTCTTCATCATTGACGCGCAGTGGTGGCTCGACAACAGGACGCGATTCCGCCCTTACATATTTGGCGAGTTCTGCTGGGATAACGTCTGCTCTTCGATAATACTCTGTCACTCAAACGGGATTCTGCTCAACCGTGACCCATACATAAAGCACGAGCGACACAACAACAATCTCACGGACTCTCCATTTGGTTGGTATAACGGATTACTCGCTGCACTTGACCGCCCATATTTTTCGCTGTGGTGCAGGTATTGTGAATTACTCGATGAGAAGCGAGCGCAGGCAGCAGGTCGGGAAGAAGAATTGGAGTTACAGGCTTCGATATTCGTATGGCGACAATCCAATTATGAAAGGCTGATTCAGGCGCTTCGCGGAGCCAGGGCCAGATTGCGCTATGCGACCTGGAGCCTTTTGCGAAACTGAACACTGTCATGAAGATATTGCTTGTCGGCGATTACCCTGATGATGCCCGCTTAGGCTCGGCGAAGGTCTTTTATAAGCTGAGAGAAGAGTTTCAGAATCTGGGGCACACCTGCGATGCGCTGTTCAGCCGAGACATCGGCGCAAGGCCGAACAATCGGTTCATCCGACAGACGTTCGCTTCTACTCTGGCCGCGCGCGCAATAGCCAGAGCGTTTCGCAAACGCGGCCCTTACGATGTCGTAGACATTGCAAGCGCAGAAGGCTTTATATTTGGAGCGCAGCGACGAGCCGGAGCATACGGGAAGACGGCTTTCATCTGCCGGTCAAATGGCCTTGAGCATCTGAATTATGAAAGGATGCTCGACGATCATCGCGCAGGATTGAGTCATAAGCCATGGACGCGGCGCATCTGGTATCCGCTGATGCGAATGTCGCAGGTTGCCGCAGCCGCACGGCTGGCCGACAAGCTGATCGTGCTAAACGAGGTGGACCGCTCGTTCGCCGCAGAACGAAGATGGAAACCATCAAGCGACATAAAAATAGTTCCGCATGGCATATCGGACCGCTTTCTTTATAACGCCACACGTGCGGAATCAGAGCGGGGCGGCGGAATACTTTTTTGCGGCACGTGGGATAAAACCAAAGGAATCGATTATCTGGTCAGCGCGTTTCAGTTGCTTTTGTCGCGCGGCCCGCAGGTTAACCTGACCATTTTAGGCGGAGGAGTCCCGGAAACAGTAATTCGATCTGCGTTTTCCGGCGACGCGCAGAAGCATTTAACAGTAATGGAAAGAGCGCCCGAAGAAGAGGTCATCCGGCAATATCGCAGGCATGACGCGTTCGTGCTCAGTTCTACTTATGAAGGTTTCGGCATGGTGTTGCTCGAAGCCATGAGCCAGAAGTTGCCCGTAGTATCAACGCCCGTCGGATGCGCTGCGATGTTGATCAGGGACACAGAGACGGGGCTGTTGGTTCCTTCGCGCAATCCGGAAGCGCTGGCGGACGCAATCGGCCAGCTTCTCAGTAATTCAGATATGCGCGCACGACTTGCGGCCAATGCATACAAACAGGTTCGCGAAATGACATGGCGAAAGACTGCGATCAATACGCTCGATATTTATAAACAGGCGCTGACGCCGCTGTTTGGCTTTGAATCCGAAATCGTGAGGTCGCGAGGATGAATTCAGTGCTGAGTTCTTTAAGAACCGGAAGATTGAAGAAGGTTTTCAGCTACACTCAAAATCGCTTCCCTTCCCTCTATTCCAGAATGCGTAATAAGCTGAGCCTTCTTCACTGGTACTGGATATCGTATTCAAACAGGCTTCGGGGAAAAGACAGATTCGACCCGTATGGAACCGCCTTTTGGGAATTTCATGACACGGGTAATTGGGACGGCTTTGCTGAGGTTGTGTTAAAGCATTTTTCGCCCAGATCGGTTTTAGATATTGGCTGCGGTCAGGGAAATGCCCTTGCAGGGTTCAGAAGAGTCGATCCTCAATTGGAGTTAAGCGGGGTTGAGTATTCCCGGACGGCACTGGCAATCGCGAGAACAAGAAGCTTGAACATTCATCAGGTAAACATTGCCGCGTTGAACAGATCAAAAATTGACAGCTTATTCGCTTCGACAGGAAGCATCGATATTGTTCTTTGTCTTGAAGTGGCTGAGCATATGCCAGCCCGGCGTTCCGGCAATCTGCTCGATCTCTTAACCAGATTTGATACGATAATTTTTTCGGCTGCTCACTTAAATCAGGGCGGCGACCTTCACGTGAACGAACAACCGGCAGAGTATTGGATTGAGCGATTCGAGAAGCTCGGATTCAGGATTGCAAGCAATAACCCGGCTTTTAGATTTGATGTCGGTAATCTGGACCTGCCCAACTGGTATCACGAAAACATCAATGTGTTTGAGCGCGCATCGTAGACGGGAGTTTTGATGTTAACGATAAGTATTTCCACGCGCAACAGGCCGGAATCTCTGGTTCGCTGTCTGCAATCGCTGGTTCTGATCTCTGATCTTGTGCGAGAGATAATCGTTGTTGACGATTGTTCCGAAACAGCTTTGGAAGAACCAGTTAGACAAAGCCTGGGCGCGGACTTCCCTCTCGCGCTGCGAGTGATAAGGCAGGAGACCAACAGCGGGTATATTGTCGCGAGAAATACTATCGTTCATTCCGCTGCGACCGAGTTCATCTTAAATCTTGACGACGATGCCTTCATCATCGAACCGGACGCTATAAGGCGTGCTCTGGAGGTAATTCGCAATGACGAGAGAGTGGCCGTAGTCGCATTCGCTCAGGCCAATGAAGACGGCAATTCATGGCCCAATACCATGCAGCCGTCTCCCGTGACATACGACTGCTACACGCCGAGTTTTATTGGATTCGCTCATATACTTCGCCGGGATATTTTCTTATCCCTTGGCGGGTATCGAAGCTCGTTCTATTTTTACGGCGAAGAAAAAGAATACTGCCTGAGACTGCTCGATGCCGGATACGATGTCGTATATCTTCCGAGCGCGCTGGTTGCGCACGTCCCGGACCCTGCCGGGCGTAACGCGCAAAAGTACCTTCGCTATACGGTTCGCAATAACTGTCTCGGAGCAATCTATAACGAACCGCTGATGATGATGTTGCCGAGCGTTGCGGCGCGGCTGTTTCTGTATTTCAGGATGAAACGCGGATGGAACATTCATGATCCCGGCGGTTTCATGTGGATCGTAAAACAGGTGATCGCTTCGTTGCCCGCCGCATGGCGCGAGAGGCGTTCGTTAAAATGGGCGACCTTCCGGCAATGGAGAAAGCTCCGACAATCATGGCCTCCGTACGGGGTTTCGGATCAGAAAGTCTGAATGAAGGATATTAGAACCCGGCCTCGAAGACTGGTATCGATAGCTCATTCATACTGCGTGGCTCTGAATCGAAGGCTCGCGCACGAGATGGCCGTTGCAGGCGCGGGCAGATGGGAAGTCACGGCTGTCGCTCCATCATTTTTTCATGGCGATATGCGCCCCATCAGACTGGAAATGTCTCACGATGAAGCGTGCCGCCTAGAATCGGTTCCGGCCCATTTTTCAAAACATATTCACTTCATGATGTACGGCGGCAGACTGCGCGAGGTCCTGCGCCAGAGATGGGATTTGATTCATTGCTGGGAAGAGCCGTACATACTGGCAGGCGGGCAGGTCGCGATGTGGGCAGACAAACGCGCGGCGCTCGTCTACGCTACGTTTCAAAATATCGAGAAGCAATACCCGCTGCCTTTCAATCGAATCGAGAAACATTCGATGAATCGCGCCGCCGGGTGGATAGCCTTCGGACAGACAATCGAGCAGACGCTTGGCAAACGTCCCGGCTACTGCGAGCGACCTTCGCGGGTTATCCCTCTCGGAGTTGACTTCGATAAATTCCATCCCGACGCCAAAGTCAAAGAGCGCACGCTCGGCACGCTCGGCTGGAGCGCGCCTGAGCCGCCCGTTGTCGGGTATCTTGGCCGCTTTGTCGCCGAAAAAGGACTGGATATGCTGACCGGCGCGCTCGACCAGATAGCCGTGCCCTGGCGCGCGCTGTTTGTCGGCGCGGGGCCTCTGGAAGATCAACTGCGCGAATGGGCCAGTCGTTATACGGACCGTGTGAAGATAGTCACAGGCGTCAAACACGCAGATGTGCCTCAGTACCTGAACGCTATGGATGTGATGTGCGCGCCGAGCCAGACTACGCCGTTCTGGCGCGAGCAACTGGGGCGAATGCTGATAGAGGCTTTCGCCTGCGGCGTGCCTGTCGTCGCAAGCGATAGCGGCGAGATTCCCCACGTCATACGGGATGCCGGGTTGATCGTGAGCGAAAAAGATGAAACCGCGTGGGCGCAGGCCATCGCCAGCTTGCTCGAAGATCCGTCTCGCCGGGCAGAGATGTCAAAGCATGGATTAGAGCACGCCCGCGCACACTATTCGTGGCCGCGCATAGCTCGACAACACCTCGAATTTTTTGACCAGTTGCTGGAAGGCAGAACGCACTAGAAATCATGCAGGATACAGAGTTAACCGATGCGATCAGCGATGGGCACTACGCCAAAAAGCAACTGCTCTGCAAAGACTGGTTGATTGCCTGGAGCCATCGCTCTCGTTTCCAGATGGGGCTGCAACTGGCGCGCGAGTTTTCAGGCAGGCGCGTTCTGGATTATGGCTGCGGCGATGGAACCTTTCTGGCCATGCTGATGTCGGATCAAAGCGCTCCCGGTTCAGCCGTCGGGGTCGAAGCGCATGCCAGCCTGATAGACGATTGTCGCGCCCGCTTTGGCAAACATCCCGGTTTGAGTTTCATCCCGGATAATGAACTTAACGACAGAACGCATGCGGGCGCTTATGATGCCGTTTTCTGCATGGAAGTGCTTGAGCACGTAGTCGAGTTGAACCCTTTAATCGACAGATTGGACTATCTGTTAAGCCCTGCCGGAAAGCTTTTTGTGAGCGTCCCTGTCGAAACAGGCTTGCCGCTTATCATAAAACAGACTGCTCGCAGAATCGCGGCGTGGCGCGGGCTGGGCGATTATAAATATACGAGCGCCTACAAACTGAGCGAGTATCGGAAGAGTCTTTTTGCGGGCGACCGCCAGCACATCACGCGGCCCGTATACAACGGCGAAGGCGATTACACCTATCACGATCACAAAGGATTCAACTGGGTGCGCCTGCGCAGGATTCTTTCTGAACGATTTGAGATAGAGCGAACTCTCAGTTCACCGCTCCCGTGGCTTCCTCCGCAGCTTGCAAGTCAGGTGTGGTTTGTGGCGGGCAAGAAATCGTGATGAATATACCGCGCGTCGCTGTCATCTGCGATTTGAAAGAAGAAGGCTGGCCGAGCATGGATCTGGTTGCAGAGATGCTGCTTGACAATCTCCGAAGCAATCATTCCGATGCCGTAAAAGCGACGCCGCTGTGTCCGGCCATGCGCCGACGATTCACTACGAGCTTTCAAGCCAGCCCCTTTGCGTTCAACGCTGATCGGCTGATCAACCGCTTCTGGGATTATCCGCGATACCTGCGAAGCGTAAGGAATGAGTTTGATCTGTTTCACCTCGTGGATCACAGCTATTCGCAGCTTGCGCACGAACTACCGGACAATCGCGTGATAGTCACCTGCCATGACATTGACAGCTTTCGATGTCTTACTGACCCCGCGCGTGATCGCCGGGGGCGGATGTTCCGGGCCATGGTAAAACGCATTCTAAAAGGGTTTCGCAAAGCCGCCCGCGTAACCTGCGATAGCGTTGCAACGCGCGATGAAGTAATCAGGCATGGATTGCTTTCACCTGAAAAAGTCGTGGTGATTCCCAACGGCGTTCATCCTGCGTACTCGCCGGAGCCTGTCGCGCAGGCAGACCGGAAAGCGACTCGATTGCTTGGCCCTGCCAGCGCCGATTGCATCGACATTCTGCACGTTGGCAGCACGATTCAGAGAAAACGGATCGATGTATTGCTAAGAGTTTTTGCGGCTTTGCTGAAAGAGTTCCCTCAGGCGCGGCTCATAAGAGTCGGAGGGGCGTTTACTGCCGCGCAATCAGCGCTGGCTGCCGAACTGAATCTGAGCAAAGCCATTATCACCCTGCCTTTTCTGGAAAGAGATGTTCTGGCCGCAGTCTACAGGCGCGCCGCTCTCGTATTGCAGCCTTCTGACGGCGAAGGTTTCGGTTTGCCTGTGATCGAAGCGATGGCAAGCGGGGCTTCGGTAATAGCAAGCGACATCCCCGTTCTGAAAGAAGTGGGTGGCACAGCCGCCGCTTACTGTCGGGTCGCGAACGTCTCTGAGTGGAGCGAACAGGCCGTCGCCTTAATCCATGAACGATTCACGAATCCTGATCTGTGGTCTGCGCGGCAGGCGGCGGGATTGGCGCAGGCAGGCAAATTCACGTGGGCCGTATACGCTCAAAAAGTCACTCGGCTGTTTGAAGAAGTGTTGAACGATATTTAAGCTCAATCGGCATTCCTGCTCAGTTATGACCCTCTACGGACAAAAATCATCAAGGAAGAGATTGTGAATATGCAAGGTAAAGGTAAAATGCGAGTTCTCCACGTAGGCAAATTCTATCCTCCGTATCTTGGCGGGATGGAAACTCATCTGCAACTGCTCTGCAAGGAGTTAAAAGAGTTCGTCAGCCTTAAAGTGGTTGTCGCCAACGAAGGCCGCGAGAGCTTGCGTGAGATTGTCAGCGGCGTCAACATATCGCGCGTCGGAACCCTTTTCACATTCGCCGCCGCGCCGGTATGTCCGGGCATGCTTCAAGAGATTCGAGAGAGTCAGGCCGATATCGTTCACCTTCATCTTCCAAACCCGCTTGCGATTCTCGCTTATCTGGCAAGCGGTCACAAAGGCAAGCTTGTCATCACATATCACAGCGACATCATTCGTCAGAAAGTTCTGGGCGCGCTCTTTGAGCCAATGCTGCATAAAGTATTAAAACGGTGTTCGGCGATTATCGCCACTTCTCCGAACTACATCGACAGCTCGTCGGTCTTATCAATGTACAGGGATCGTTGCAGCGTCATCCCTCACGGCATTGAGTTGGATCAGTTTTATGAATACGGCGAGGCGGATGTAGCTGCCATTCGTGAAAAGTATGGGCCGCGCATAGTGGTCAGCGTCGGGCGGCTGATTTACTACAAGGGCTTTGAATATCTTGTCCGGGCAATGGAAAGCGTGGATGGCCGATTGCTGATTATAGGTGACGGCCCTTTGCGTGAAAGTTTAACCCAGCAGGCAAAGGCGCGCGGCATTGCAGATCGCGTGGTCTTTCTCGGCGAGATTCCGAATATTTTCCCTTACTATCACGCCGCGGATGTTTTCGCGCTTGCCTCTATCGCCCGCAGCGAAGCTTTCGGAATCGTTCAACTTGAAGCCATGGCGTGCGGCAAGCCCGTAATAAATACCAATCTGGATTCAGGCGTGCCGTTCGTCTCGCTTCACGGCGAGACGGGACTCACCGTTCCGCCGCGAGACCCGGACGCGCTCGCTCTGGCAATAAATCTCTTACTCGACCGTGACGACCTCCGCGCGCAATACGGGCGGGCGGCGCGATTGCGGGCTCAGCAGGAATTCGGCCTCGACTGCATGGTCAGTCGCACGCTTCAGCTTTATGAAAAAGTGATGAGCGCCCCTTCGCGTGTGCGCGCAACAGTCACGGCTACGAACTCTGCCGCTTAAAACGTTTGCCTGATGGTTGAGCATCAGTATTCATCTGTGGAGATTTGCCACTGAACCTCTCCGTTTTGATTTAAGCTACCTATAAGCAGGCAGGCCAGAGGCGGGATGTCTTGCAGGCTTTCACCATTCATCAGTTGCGTGAAGAGAGTCACAGGGTCGTGGTCAAACCTGATATATTGAGGTTTGGCAACATCGTCGTCTGTTCGCGCCCGTCGCAGTTCGAGATTCGCCCGTTCGTAAGCGACAATCTCTTCCAGATATTTTATTTGTAAACCGGAGCAGATGCGGTCTCGCAAAAAATCGCAGAATGCAATTGCCTCCTCAATAAAATAGTGGCTCACAGGAAGCTTTGCTTTCCAGAAGGAACTGATCTCGGTGGCGAGGCGATCAGGCCCGAGCAGCGCGCGAGTCAACGGCATCATGGTATAGATTTTCGTCAGGCGAAAGCTTTTATGCAGCGTGCGTGCGGCATCTATCCCTCTGCCGCGCGCGATTGATATCACACGCTCCTGCTCAAGAGTTGTCAGTTCGCCGTCAGGAGCGGGGATTCCATGCGCGCGCACGCTGTCGCGAAATTCAGGGTCGCTCACCAGACGCGCGACTATTGATTGAAAGCATTCCTGTGTCACAACACCATCTCCGGTTGCGGGACCGGCTGATAGCGCATCCACAGTTCTCTCATTTGAGCGAGCTGAGCGGCCAGACGATCTTTTCCGATGTCCTGATACCATGACCCCAATAATTCAAAGACGACGCCGCCGAGATTCGGGCAGCGGGGCAAGGCCCATTCGAGAAGTTTCCAGACCGCTGGCGGGCTGGTGTCTGAATGAGCATCCTGATAAAAACCGCCGTCCTCCAGCCCTCCGGCCACATGTATCTCGACAACGTTTTCAAGATTCAGCTTTTCAAGAAAGTCGTAACAGTCTATACGGTGATTACGACTGTTAGTGTATAGATTGTGGAGGTCGAGCAGCAGGCGGCAGCCGCTTGTCTCGCACAATTGATTCAGGAACGTAGCCTCGTCGAAATCCTGGCGGGGATACTCGAAGAAGTAAACATTGTTTTCCAGCAGAAACGGAACCGGAACGCGCGAGCGAATTTCCCTTACGCGGGGAATCAACAGATCGAGCGATTCCTGATCGTATGGCAGTGGCATGGTCACGCCGACATTTATCTCTGTGCTGCCGTGACCGGCTATGATGAACGCCAGATGATCGCTGTGCCACGGAAACCTGAGCCACTCGTACCAACTGGCGATTTGAGATATGTGCTCGCGGTCAAAGCGGCACGCGCTGCCGATTGAAAGCCCGATGCTGTGAACGACTATGGGAACTTCATCGCTCAATCGTCGCAGAAAATCGACTTCACGGGAGGTTTCGATGTAACGCGGGCGGCTCGCAGCGCCAAGGTCTGTCCACAAAATATCAGGGATCACTTCCAGAAAATCGAAGCTCGATCTTTCGCTTTCGATAAACGGACGCAGCTCCTCCTGATAGAGGAGTCCGATTCCAAGTCTGGGGACAGGCGATAACTCGTTCATTGTTTAAAACTTTCAGCAGACCGGCAGCGCTATACTTTATGGGAGCAGGCAACCGACACAGGCCCGCTCCCATAAAGAAGCTTGCATAAACCAGCAGACCTTATGGCTGCGACCGGAACTACTTAACTCTGTTTATCACCTGATCTTCAAAGACAATCCTGTCTATGCCGGAGCGGCATCCGGGGCACCCTGCTCGCTTGAACGCTCTCCCCAACTCAGTAGTAATGGTTGTGATCTTGGACTTGGGCGATGCCTTCAATGTCAAAGTGCTCGCGACTGGAGCCTTTGTGGACGCTGGACTTTTTGTAGCAGCTGCTTTTGCGCTGGCTTTCTTAGCTGTTGGCATGGAATTTTCTCCTTCTTGTATGGACATGGCCGCCGGGTGGTTACTGTAGATGGAAACTGCAATGTAGCGGCATCATGCCAGAAAGTTTTTTGCAAAGTGATCAGTTACAACCTGACGAGGATAAGGCTCTCGTCAGAGGAATTCGCACCGGCTGGTGAGGAACCAGCGTGACTTTATGCTTAAGCAAAAGCGTTGTCAAGAAAATTTACGATCTGGATTACAAACCGGACTCCCATCAGTTGTAAGCGCGGCTCGCTCAATTCAGATGTTAGAGCGTTTGAACCGGGCAGACGGCACAAGTTCAAAAATATGATGATCCCGGCTTTGTTTAATACCGCCCCCTCGTTCTTCCCCCCTTCTATTACTGTCCCATAGAAAGGCTGGCTCAATGATCCCGATATATCTTGGAGTATTCATCGGTTCACTTTTGATTTCATTCATCATCACCTGGTATGTGCGCGATTTAGCACTTGCGCGAGGGTGGGCCACGCCGCCCGCCTCCGGGCGTCACATCCACGAAGTTCCTCTGCCGAGGCTTGGAGGCGTCGCGATATACGCTACATTCGTCGCCGTAATCGGAGTTGTTATAGCGGTCTCGCAATTGTTTCATTTCAATCCGGGGTTTTCGCCTTATACCGCGCTTATTTTAGTTATAGGCGGCACTATGGTTTTTCTGCTGGGGCTTTATGATGACGCGCGCAGTGTGAATCCGTATGTGAAGATCATAGTTCAAAGCCTTGCAGCCTCGCTCCTTTTTTTCGCAGGATTCAGGGTGTTTCGGTTGCCCCTGTTCGGCTTTGAAAATTTCGGATGGGTCGCGCTGCCGTTGACCATCCTCTGGGTGTTGTGGATCACCAACGCTTTCAATCTGATCGACGGGCTGGACGGGCTGGCCGCAGGGTCTGCGTTGTTTTCGACCATGACGGTTTTCATCGTCTCTTTGATAAGCCAGAATTCGCTTGTGGCAACATTGACAGTGGCGCTTGCGGGCTCGATACTGGGATTCCTTCGTTATAATTTCAACCCTGCGACCATCTTTCTCGGAGACAGCGGCAGCCTGTTCATCGGCTTCATGCTGAGCGCGCTCGCGCTCGCCGGTTCGCAAAAGACTCCCACGGTCGTTGCCGTCGCAATCCCGGTCGTCTCTTTCGGCCTGCCCGTGCTTGAAACCGCAATTTCTGTGCTCAGGCGCTGGCTCAACGGCCAGCCGCTTTTCAGCGCAGACCGCGAGCATATTCACCACAAGCTGCTTGAACGCGGTCTGACCCAGCGACAGGTGGTCGTCATCCTTTACGGGGTGTCGGCCATTTGCGGGCTGTTGAGCATATTCCTGCTCTACCCGGCGGGGGGCACGCTGGGCATGGTGCTGGTTGTGTTAGGCGTCGGCATATGGATAGGAGTGCAACACCTCGGCTATCAGGAATTCTTCGAGCTGGGCCGAGTCGCGCAACGCACCATGAGGCAGAAGAGAATCATCGTCAACAACCTCGCTGTGCGACGAGCCGCCAAATCTTTCGCCAAAGCTCAGAGCTTCGATGAAATAGGCAGAGCGCTTCGCGCGGCATTTCAGGGGAACGATTTCGATGGTTATCAACTGGATTGTTCGCAGTCAAACCTGGAGACATCAGACAATCAGATGTTTGTCTGGGACAAGGAAGGAGCGGGCGAAAACCCTCGATGGACTTTGAATCTCGAATTGATCACATCGCGAAAGCAACGGGTCGGAAAATTCTCGCTCTATCGAGTTTATGACGCCCGCCCGCTGCTGATAGATGTCAATCTGCTGATAGTAAATTTTCAGATAGCTCTGGCCGATGCCGTAGACCGCGCCGCCCATCAGCCATGCATTTATGATGAAAAGATTAAGGTGTCGTTGCGCAATGAATCCGTGGCCAGCCTCTGAAGCTGCGGGCCAACGATTTTTTTCCTATTCGCGTTTCCACGCAAGCATCATCCCGTCTCGAACCGTAAGGCAGACGTTTTCTACGCGCGGGTCCGATTGAACAAGCTGGTCGAAAGCGACTATCGCGCGCGTGTCATCGTCATCCGGGTCGAGCACCTTGCCGCTCCACAAAACATTATCCGCTACGATCAAGCCTCCCGGCCTGACGAGCGGAAAACACGCCTTGTAGTAATTTGAATAGTTCCCTTTATCCGCATCGATGAAAACCATATCGAGCGGGTCGGTCAGGCTTTTTATGGTTTCAAGCGCCGGTCCCATGCGCACCTCTATCTTATGACCGTGAGGGCTTTCGGTGAAATACCTGCGGGCGATTGATTCGGCCTTCGGGTCAACGTCGCACGTGACGATCCGCCCGTCGTCGGGCAGCCCTTCGGCCATCATCAAGGCGCTGTAGCCGGTAAACATTCCTATCTCTAACACCCGCCGCGCACCCGCCAGCCGCACAAGCATCTTCAAAAACCTGCCTTCGATTCTGCCCACCTGCATCTGCGGAGATTTCATATCCCGGTGAGTCTCGTCCCGCAGGCGACGAAACAGGTCCGACTCTTCTTTTGTGTGATCGTGAGCAAAATTCTCAACGGCCTGATTAATGAATGAGTCCATAGTTTCTCTCCTTTTTCCGACACGATGAATATAACAAAGCGATTGCCGGTTGTGAAAGCAACCTCCCTTTCGCTTGCCGTTCGACTCTTCATTCATTAACATAGGCAACTCGCTCCTCTATGAAATTTCGATCAGCGTTCAAACATTTTCATCTCAGGACTCCGCGCCACCGGGGGTTGATGGCCTTTGCCCTTCTGATTCTTCCGGTGCTTATTGCCATCTGGTTCGTGCCGTGGCTGGTCACACAGGACGGGCCGCTTCATCTGCTGAACGCCCATATAATGGTCGAGTTGTTAAAACCACAGTCGCCAATGGGTGAATTGTATTCCGTGCGATGGGACCCAATGCCCTACTGGGCCGCGCATATGTGCCTGACCGGATTGATGTCGCTTCTATCAGACAGAACGGCTGACCGGATACTGCTGACTGTAACATCGGTCGGGTTCGCAAGCGCGCTGGTCTGGCTTCGCTGGCGCGTCGCCGGGTGGGAAGGCATGGCGATAGTCGCGCCTCTTGCAGTCATACTCTCATTGAACATGCTGTGGCTGCTCGGCCTCTACAGCTTCCTGATGGGCGCTGGCCTTATGCTCGTTACGCTCGGCGTCTGGTGGGGGTGGCGCGAACGCATGGGCCCGTTGCAGGCTCTCGTCATAGCAGTGCTTTTAGTGATCGGCTATTCGAGCCACCTGGTGAGCCTGGGATTGACCGTATGCAGTCTTGGGATACTGACGGTTACGACTCCGTCAGGCAACTGGCTGCGCCGCGCGGCATGGACTGCGGCAAGTTTCGTCCCGCTCGTCCCGCTCGCAATCGCGTACCGTCGCATGATGGAAGCGGTTGAAGCGGTAAGCCCAAGCTGGTACGGGCTGGAAAACAGCTGGTCGCTCACAAGCTGGTTCAACTATGCGCGCGGAATCGATTTCATCGTGCTGAGGTCAATCAAGAACACGCCGCCTTTTGCCGACAATGATGCAGACTGGTTTGCCTACTTCACGCCGACGCTCTGGGTCACGCTCGCAGTCGTTGCGCTGCTCGTCATAACCCTGGTTGCGCGCAATGATTCTGCTGTGCGCGAGCGGCGGGGATGGATAATCCTCTCGATCCTGTTATTTGCTGGCGCGTGGCTAGGGCCGGACAACTTCGGCGGCGCGCACGGCGGCATACTCCGCGAGCGGCTTTTGCTGATGGCTATGGCTGCAAGCGTGCCCGCCTTCAAGCTCGACTCGAAGCGCTGGAGCGTGCGGACCTGCGCCGCCGGTTTGATGATAGCGGCCATCATGCAGTTAGCCTATCTCTGGGATTATGCGCTGTTTTCCAATCAGGTAGTCGGCGACTTCATGCAGGCCAAACCTTTCGTCGGAAAAGGCAAGCGGGTCGAGACGATTCAGATCGACACGGGCGGGCCGTACAGAGTGAACCCCGTTCACAACCTTTCGAGCGTGCTCGGCATAGGCACGGACAACATAGTGTGGAACAACTACGGGCCATGCCTTTATTACTTCCCCGTCAAATTCACAGATGACACGGTCAGCCGTCGCGCGCTGGACTTAAGCGACGTGAGCGTCTTCCGTTTCAAAAACCCATTCTTCGACGAAAGAGAGCATGTTCAATGGTGGTCGAAGCTGCTGTCGGAAACTCACGGCCAGATAGACACGCTCGTCGTCATGGGGTCGAATCCTGAGATTGATGCGATCAATGCGCAATGGTATGAGCGCGAGCCTGTGTTCCAGGCCGGAGGCGTCCGGGTCTTCCGCTCGAACAACGGATCAAATGTAGCGCACACCGCCAAAGTCCCCGAATAACAACAACCCGCCGGGGCATAAAATCCATCATTCAAGCGCGCGATTCGCGAATTTGCTTCGGTAAGCTGCGTCACTTCAACCGAATAGCCAGAGCAGTAAACCCCGTCATTTCAACAATTAGACGCGCCCTGCAAAATCGCTTGACCTCAATAAATGGTTTCAGTATATTCAGCCGGTCGTTAATAGCTTAAGTGGCGGAATATACATTCGGAATGATTTCCGGACTGATATTTTCCGGTCCGTACTACACAATAATAATTAGATTCATAAGCGAATAACGACTTATGAAGTTACTCCCCAACGGTGAAAGGCCTGGCACCACAACTCAACCCACGCTTGATTTGATTCCAGCCTGACTTTAACTGTTTTGAAAATCATCTGCGCGAATACCGATAGGAGGATCATCTCATGTCAGATAAAGAGACCAAAATCAATGAGACGCTTTCACCCGGCAAAGACCTGAAGGGGGGCATAGCAATTCTCGCCAAAGAGGAGTGGTTCAAGCTTCAGGCCTTTTGTGATATGGCGGTCGCTGCGACAACTCCATCAACAGAAGAGAGCATGCGTGTAAGTTTGAAACTGGCAAAGGATGCCCCGCTCGATCAGGATTTTAAAGAGACCGTAAAGCTCTACGCCGATCTGAAAGGCTACTGCCAGACTTTTACAATTGAGATCAAGCCGGACACTGTTGGGCTGGCCGATGACATCGTGCAGTACCAGAGAAGGGCGGATGTGATTTATGGCCGCCTGATAGGCTTGCTGGTCGATTACAGCGTAGACGGCGAGGTGTCTGAAGAGAAGCTCAGGAAACTTCTGGAGGAATGGAAAAGTCCGAACCCGTCAGCCGATGCCGCATCGATCAGGACAAATTTCCAGACCTATATCGAACGGCTCAAGAAAGAGGCGGATGAAAGAAGCAAAAAAGCCGCAGCGTTAAAGGCCAAGCTGACGACGTTTCAGAGCGATCTCAAAAAGTCCGAATCCGACTTCAAACTCCATTTCGCGGATTACACGACCAAGTACGGCAAGGTGGACGTGGAACTGAAGAAGTTACAAGCCGATATTGCCGACCTGCAGGCGCAACTCGATTCAGCCCGGAAGAAGCAGGCCGACGAGACGATTGTGTTAGCAACAGCCCCGCTTTACATGCTCATCCCCTTCATCGGGCCGTTCGTCATGGCCGGAGTTCTGATCGGCGTCGGCGTCGATTACGGGCTGTTGATAGAAGACCTCAAGGGAAAAGTAAGCCAGATGGAAGAGAAAGAAAAGGCGCTGGGGCCAAAGCAGACTTTCTTTGAAGCCTATAAAGCGGCGGTCGGATTGACAGAAAAGACTGCCAACGACATCAAGGAGGTTCTGCCGCTTGTTGACAGGCTAAAAACAGCATGGGATGCCATCAGCAGCGATTTAGGCGACCTCAGCAAAGTTATGCTTTCGGCCAGGACGCTATCGCTGGAAGAGGACTGGGATTTCGCTTCGATAGATCTGGAGACTGCGCAAAAGACATGGAAAGATCTGAAGGAACAGGCAGACCAGTATCGTCGCTTCGCAACTGTCAAAGCTGCCGACAGTGTTGACCAGCTTGCAAAAGGCATGGCCGCGTAGGGGGAAAATATGAGCGAACCATTTGCAAACCCATATGCCTCATTGATCGAGAAGCTCAAGGGAGAAAATCGACTGGCAGCTTTGAATGCGCCTGCTTACGATGAAACAACGGGCCGTTACACGGTGCTCGATTTTGATGTCGATCTTGAGCAGGCTTACTGGCAGGCCGTCAACCTGAAGGCCAGAATTCTCGAAGTCATTGCCGATATCGTGCGAGTGCCGGAAGCGTTCAGTCACACGCTCGGAGACGATATACGAATGTTGAGCATCGTCGCTCGCTCTGTAAACGTGCAGGGCGAGCGCGCGGTTCTGCGGCTCAAGTATAACAAGGAAGACGCAAGGCAGCCGAGCGTAAGAATTCTTGCCGACGAGATAAAGGGTAAAATCCTTGTTCTGGTTGCCGGAAAATCAAAAGAGAATGTAAAACTGGAGACTGGTTTGCCGTCCGAACCGCTGCGATTCATCTCCTACACCTGCGATGATAAGGGGCTGGTCAAGACACAGGGGAAGCTCCCGCTCGCCATGCTTGATGTCTCGAAGCCTCTCTATCAGATGCTGACCGCGAGTTTCGATCTGGCTGCCGGGGCGATGCGTAAAAGCATTGCCTCGCCCGCTCAGCCGGACCTCGCGGCTCCGATGCTGAAATGGCTGGTTCGATGGGCTGCCTACCCTTCGCCTTATCTCGCGCGACTGTTCGACGATGCGGAAGCGTTGGGCCGGTTGCTTCCCGTCGTAAATGAAAAAGCAGAGATAGTGCGCAACATTCCTGCGCGCACGCCTGCCGAATACCTCGATCTGGCGGGCAGCCATATGAATGTCGCAAAGCAGTACGAGCTGGATGAAAATTTCAAGGATGTCAAAGACACGATAAAGCAGGTCGTCGGGGATCTGGTGGGAGCATGGATAGCTCGCGACGACGCCGATTCAGCCGCTCTGGATGAAGAGATCAAACGGGCCAAATTGCTGGTTGCAGAATCGAAATCTGCCGTCGAAAAAGCTCTCAAAATGCTTGAGGATCAAAAGTTCGATACCACCATTCAGGGCATCAAACTGGAAACCGATCTGGCAAAAGACCGAATCCTCAAGATCGTAAAGGTTACGTTTGAGATTCTTCAGGGCGTCGTCGAACTGGGCGTCGCCATCGCCTCGGCAAGCGCAAACCCGGGGCTGGTCTCTGCGCTCACAAAGTCAAATCCTTTTACTTTTCTGAACTCTGCTGCCTCATTCGGAGAAGCAGCGCCGCTCGCCCAAAAAATGGGAATGACGATAGCGCTGTTATACGCTCTGCCTAAGATTTTGTTTGATGAACTCATGGCTATGGATGGCGATGACAAAGAAGCGTTGGGCAAGAACGCGAGCGCAGCGGGGCCAGCCGTTTTCAAACTTTTCGGCGCGGCGCTGACGCTCATAAAGATCGACCACCCGCTCGAAGTCGTCGAAAAGATCGGCGACCTGGTCAGCCAGACAACAGCAGTGCCTGACCCCATCGAATCAAAAGCCGTTTGGGAAGCCTTTCAGGTCGAAGCGGTCAATCAGCTTGAGATGATCACACGCGATCCGGACGCCACCGCAACGATTATCTCATCGGCGCTCGCATACAGAACATGCGTTCAAAAGTTCGCCATCTATGGCCGAATGTACGCTGAACAGCAATCGCTTCTGGCTCAGCGCATCCGTGAACTGGGAACCCTGCTGATACGAAAAGCAGCAGGCGAGCAGAAGCAGGCTGCGCTCGTTCAGCTCAAAAACAATTTGAGCGACCGCGATCAGGCAATCGAAACCCTGAGTCAACTGCGTAAGGCCCGGCTCTACGAATTGAGGCAGACATTCTTTGCCGCGATAAGCAAGTTTCAGGCTGCTTACTACTACCAGAACCTTATCTGGCCCGCGAAAATGCCAGCCGTCTTAGTTCCTCAAAGCGCTGCCGAAATGAATGAAATCCTCAATGATGTGGATAGCGCTGTAAAGGGAGCAAAACCTGTAAAGCCCGGCGATTTCTCGAAGGTCAAAGAGATCAAAAAGAGCGATGACGCGAAATTCTTTGAAGACCTTCTGGCCAACAATGAAGCGAAATTCACGATTGACCTCGACGAGCAGGAGTTATTCGCGAATCATAATCAGGTTCGCATAAACCGCGCTCACATCTGGCTGATCGGGGCTTCCGAAACATCGATCACAGCCGACCTGTTGAGCGACACGAGCTTTCATGATCGCTTGTCCGGCAGTCAGACGTTTTCATTTTCGGGCGACCCCGTATTCATCTCTTTTGAGGCTAAAGGCAATCATATAGAGTATCAGTCGTTGATAGAAGGAGTATGCCCCACGCCATTCACGACATGGACCCTGAGCGTAAAGGGCAAAGATCTGAATATTGAACAGGTGTCGCAGGTCAATATCGAGATGACAGGAAAATCGGTCAAGAGCATGAGTTAGGGATTTCCGAGTCAGCGTTTTCTAAAGAAACCGTTTTGCAAAAGGTTAAACATGCAGAAAAGCCGTATCTTATTTCTTATCGTTTTCGCCGTGTGCGTGTTGCAGGCAGAGACATTCGCTCAGGCGCAGAAGCGTTCCGTAGATTTGAGCGCGGGGAAAGCCGCCGAGGCTTTTAAAATCCCTCAGAGCGTCTGGAGCAACATCAACAACTTCGTCTTCCTTATCGGGTTCGATACGCAGGGAGAGCCGGGTGCAGTAAACGTCGAATACTCGAAACGCTTCGGCCAGTTAAAAACCTATCCGGCTCTCCGCGCAGCTACGCGCAAGTGGGGGCAGGAGAGCTTCCCGTTGTTGCAGAACTTTGCCAAAGAACTCGCAAAGGGCGATGTCAAGACTATGCTTTCCGAATTGAACGCGGCCTTCAATAAAAGAAAGTCAGACCCGGTTGCGGCAAAACGGGAATTTGATCAGAAATTCGCAACGCTCAATCAAAAATTCACCTTGCTGGCCGGTATGAGCCAGCGCGCCACTGAACAGTTCAAGCAACTGGACGCGGCAAGCCGTGCTGCGATACTGGAATATAAGAGCCACAATTTCCCGGAAAATCAATGGATAGTAATCGGCCCGAAACTCGATGACGTGCAGCGCGCATTCGGTTTGATGAACGGTCAATGGGGCGCACTGATATCGGATCTGAAGGATCTGCAAAAGATCGTCTCCAACAATCAGCTGGATGATATTGACATCGAGGTCGGCCTTCTTACCTGGGACGACATCGCGCGCTCTGCGAATGGGTTTGTCACGGACATCCCGGTGCAACAGAGGTATTTATCAGGAGACAATTACTATGACAACTGCCCGCTTCTCGGCTCAGCCAACAACTATTTTCTGGTGATAAACAGCTTTCTGGAAAGCAAAAATTATGTGCTGGGCATGGACGGCGATAAAATAAAGATGATGTCGCGGCCTGCGGGGCGAACTACGGCGGCTCACATGGAATGGAAGTTCGTCAAGGCGGGGCAGGGATGGTGGAAAATAATCAATCGCAGCAAGGGCGATTCTTTTGCGGTCGATTCCGCCACCCATGGCTCAGGGTACGTACCCAGATTGACCCCCAAGGGGTCTTATAGCGGTCAACTGTGGCGCTGCATGACAACGCAGGCAAGCGGCTGGGTTCGCCTCATCAACTCGTTTAACGGTGAGTACAGGTCGATGGACACTTACAGCGATTCCTTTGAAGCTTTCATGGCGAATACTGAAAATCGCAGCGGGCAGTATTGGCGATTTATGAGATCGGCTGCCGCGCGTCCCGTTCAATGATTACGCGCGCATCAGGCATCGTCTTTCCGCCAGCATAAAAATGTATCGTCCTCTGTAGAGCTCATCGCCTCGATGAAAGCCTCGTTATCGAACCCCGGCAGTTTTTGCATCCTCTCAAGCAAAGCAGCCTCTCCTTTAGCGCCCTGAGGAATAAAGCACCCGCTCTCTTCGCCTGCTAACAACCAGAACACATCCATCGTGAACGGCCCTTCGCTGGTGGTATGAACAACCACTGCTTTCAATTCATCCCAGGTCACGGATTCTGTTTGCCCGTCCGGTCGAGTGCAGGAAATCTCCGTATCGGTTACAGTGACTATCCATTGCGACTCTGCATTCACTGTTGGGTCTTCCTTTCCTGACCGCCGTTATGATAACGGGTTTATATCTCACTCGATTATCAATTCTGCGCTCGCTCTTTCACGTCCGCCGTGGCCTTGTACTTCTCCTTCTCGCGCTCTCTTTGAAGGTAAGGTATTCCCTTCTCCATCCATTCGGGGCGCGGCCCGCCCTTCAAATAGTGATCGAAGAACTGCTGCAAACGCATCGTGTAGTCTTTCTGATTTGCTCGCTTTCTCAGGCCGTGAGGCTCGCCGTTATAGTTGAACATGTAAGCCTCTTTGCCGAGCCTGCGAAGCGCGAGAAAATACTCAATGCCCTGATACCACGGCACAGCGTCGTCGCCGTCGTTATGAATCATCATCACGGGAGTCTGCACACGGTCTGCGCGAAAGACCGGCGAGTTCTCCAGAAACAGCATCGGCGATTCCCACAGGTTTCCGCCTATGCGGCTCTGCGTGTGCTCGTACTGAAACTGGCGAGGTATGCCTGTGCCCCAGCGTATGCCGCTGTATGCGCTCGTCATGTTCGCCACGGGCGCGCCCGCCGCAGCCGCTTTGAAGCGAGTCGTCTGCGTGATCATGTAAGCGATTTGGTATCCGCCCCAGCTGTGACCCTGAATGCCTATGGCGTTCTCGTTTACAAAGCCCTTGTCTACTACGGCTTGAATCGCAGGCAGCACGCATTTGAGCGCGCTCTGGCCGGGATGTCCTATCGTGTAAACGATGTCCGGCATGAAGATCAGATAGCCGTTACTCGAATAATACGAAGCGTTGATGTTGTGGCCCGGTCGCAGGTCAACGAAGCGATTCACGTTCTCAGACAGCGTCTCGTAGATGTAAACGATCATCGGGTACTTCTTCGCGGGGTCGAAGTTTTCAGGCTTGATGAGCATTCCCGAAAGCGGCACGCCGTCGAGGTTATTGAACCGGACCAGTTCCGAAGTCCCCCACAGCAATTGCGATTTCTGCGGATTCGCGTCGCTCACTTTCTTTAAGTCGCCGAAGTCGGCGTGCGCGACGAGCAGGTCCGGAAATTCGTTGAAGGTCGAAGCCGTAAGCAGATACACATCCGCATCTTTTGCTTTCGCGGGAGGCGTGAAATATTTCGCTGCCATAATCAACTTCTCAGGCAGTTGGCCGTTGATGCGGTCTCGATAAAATCCCGAATCGCGCGTCCATTCGTTCTCTGCCCGAAGCAGCAAAGGCTTCGTCGCATCAACAGCTTTTTCCTGCGGGTCGAGCTTGATGTAGCGGAACTCGATCTTCTCTTTGCGACCAACGCCGTCCGTCAGGTTCTTAGCGCTGCTGCCGTCGGGCGCAACCTGCCAGATATCGTAGCGGTCGTTAAGCAACACGTACTTCTCGTCCGAAGTCCAGCCTGCGTTGCCGTAGCTGGGCGGCGTGCCTGGGCTGTCGTGATCTTCGCGCATGAACTTCACGCCGAGACTGGCCGTCAGGTTTGTGACCTTTCCGTCCGTCGCGGACAAAGTGTTCCAATCTTTGCCATCATAAAAGAGCGCATAGCGACCCGTGGGGGACCACGAGATTCCTCCGCGCTGTTTCTTCATCAGCGGCTTGCGGCTGCCGTCAACTGTGTTGACCAGATAAACGTCCGCAGAGTTCGCGTCGTCGTCATATCCGACCATGATCCTGTAGGCGCGATCATCAAGCCCCAGCGCCCACCGGCCATCGCTTGTAGCAATTACATCTTTCATGGTCTCGTCGCCCAGTTGCGCAAACTTTTTCTCTTTGAGGTGAAAGACCGCCCGGTACGAGCGATTCTTTTCCTGCTCTGCGCGAACCTTCTGCATCGGCTGAATGTAATCTTCTTTCCAGTGCCACAGATCGACAACGGCTCTGTCTTCGCCCGCTTCGTCTTCATCGCGCTCCGGTTCAGGCGCAGCGGCGACGCCGAAGAAAAGCCTTTCGCCGTCGAGCGAAAAAGTTATCTGGCCTTTGTCGCTTACGACCATGCCGGAACGGAAATTCGGCGTAGCGGTCGAAACCAGCTCCCGTGCCGCCCCGGCCTTCAGATCCCAGTGATAGAGCCTGAATCGCGGCTGCGCGGATGTCTGGTCGTCGCGGTCGCTCAGGAAAGCGAGTTGCGTTTGTTTGTCGTCCCAGCTGAGCCTGGTGTATCTGCCTTTTCCAACAAGAAGCTGTGCGGGAGCATCAGAGGTTCCGGGCGTGACCGTATACGCGCCGTTTGTATCGTCCTGCTTTGAAGAGACCGCAAAGACCAGTCTCTTCGCATCTTTGCTTATTGTGTATTCAAGCACATCGGCAAACGTGCGCTCGCCTGCGTCCGTCAGATTTCTGAGCACGAGGTCGCTGCCGTATTCTTTCTTCTTCTCTTTCTTAGGCGCAGGGGTATCGGGCTTCTTCTCTTCTTTTTTCGGCTCAAGGAGGTAGGCTACGAAGCCCGCGCCGTTTTCAGGCACCTGAAAACTCTTCACCCGTTCGACGCGCGCGACTTCGCCTGTCGTCAGATTCATTATGCCCATCGAGTTTTTGGGCATATCTTCGGGCTTTCGCTTCTCTTTCTTCGCTTTTTCGGTTTCGGCTTTCGCGGGAAGAATCTGGAACACGACGAAACGGGAGTCTGCGGTGAAAAAAGGTCGTCCGGTGAACGGAGGCGGGCCCGGGTTTTCGGCTGCCGGGTTTGGCGGAGGCGGATTTATTGGCTGTGCGCCTCGCGTATGCCGCCACTCTTTGCCTGTTTCGAGGTTGCGCACAACGAGTTCGCCGTCGCCGTCCTGAGGCACAAGCACATAGGCGACAATTTTTCCATCGCGCGAAAGCTGTTGCCCCTGAATCGCGCGCCAGCCATCATAATCAGCGTGCGTTATCGCCCGCTTTTGAGCCGCCTGCTGCGCTGCCACGGATGTTGTGAACAACAGAGCCGCTACAAAGAGCGCGATGAGTTGTCCGGGTCGTCGTTGTCCGGGTCGCCTATTCATATCGGTCACCTCGTTGAATCGTTTAATATTTCCGGTTGTAATGAATCTTCGGTGCAGGATCTCCACTGATCAGGAAAACGATAATAGAGTTTTCCCGATGAGTCCAGCCCTTATAGGTCTCTTCAAAATCATGCCGGTGATGTTTTGCGTCTGTGTTAAAATTGAGTTCCTTGAAAATGTTTTTTGGAGGCAGCAATGTCGGTGACTATCGATCTTCCGGAAGAGATCGCGCAGCAGCTACAAGCACACTGGGGTGATCTTTCTCGACGCACTCTCGAAGCTCTGGCAATTGAAGGGTATCGCTCTATGGTTCTCAGCCTGGGACAGGTTGCAGAGATGCTGGGTCTATCGGTCTGGGAAGCAGAAGTTTTTTTGAAAGAGCGAGGCGTTGACATGCTCTACACAGTAGAAGACCTCAAACAAGATATTGCTACAAATGAACATCTTCTTTCCAAATGATCGTCGTATCCGATACAACTCCTATCAACTACCTGATCCTGATCGATCAAATCAATCTACTCAAAAACCTGTATGAGCATGTGATAATTCCAGAGGCGGTGATTGAAGAGATGCAACGCTCGCAAACACCTGAAAAAGTTCGCCAATGGGTAAGCAGCCAACCCGACTGGATCGAGGTTAGACAAACGAACATATCAGATACGACGTTGAATCTGGGTGCTGGCGAGCGGGCTGCCATCCTGCTTGCAAAGGAACTTGGAGCCGATCTTATTTTAATGGATGACCGAAAGGGACGGCAGGCCGCGCTTGATCGCGGCCTTGTTGTCCTAGGCACGCTGGCTGTTCTTGTGACGGCTGCAAAGCGCGAGATGATTGATCTCCCAACCGCCCTTAGACAACTACTAAAAACCAGTTTCCGCGCACCTGCTGACCTTATTCAGTCATTGCTCGATGAGAATTACGAAACTGAACGGTAAGTTCTTGTTTCAGATCACCGCACGGCCTTGCCCCACTCGGTCTCTCTTCTCAAAAGGGGCTTTAGCATCTTGCCGCCCGGATTGCGCGGGATCGGGTCTTTGCGAACAATTATGTATTGAGGCACTTTGAAATCCGCAAGATGCTCGCGCGCGAATGAAAGTATGTCGCTTACGTCCGCCGATTGGCCGGGGCGCGCGACGATCACAGCGCCGACCTTCTCGCCCATCATATCGTCCGGCACGCCCATGACGGCGACTTCAAACACGGCAGGGTGCGCCGCCAATGCGTTTTCGACTTCGACGCAATAAACGTTCTCGCCGCCGCGACAGATCATGTCTTTCTTGCGGTCTACTATCTGCACAAATCCGTCCGTATCGATGCGCGCCATATCGCCCGTATGCAGCCAGCCGTCAACAAATGTATCAGCCGTCGCTTCCGGTTTGTTCCAGTAGCCTTTTACAATGTGCGCGCCGCGCACAAGCAGTTCGCCGACGCCTGTTTCCGGGTCGGCTTCAAACAGATCCAGGTCAACTACGGGCGCGGCAAACCCGACGGTCTCCGGTCGGCTGCGCGCATATTCGTGAGGCAGGAATGTCGAGACGGATGAAGTTTCAGTCAACCCGAATCCGTTTCCGACTCGCGCGTTCGGAAAAGCCTCCATAATTCGCGCGACGAGTTCAGGGGCGATTGGCGCTCCGCCGTATGTCAGCCATTTAATCGCGGTCGTATCCAGTTCCCTGAAGTTCGGCTGGTTGATCGCGAACCAGTATACTGCCGGAACCGAAGTGAGCAGGTTGATGCGCTCGTCTCTAATCGCTTTCAAAAAAGCCTGCACCTCGAACTGGGGCATTATGACGAGCGTGTCGCCTGTTTCGCACATGGGAAGAAGCTGGCTGTTGCAGCCCGTGACATGAAACAGGGGAACCGATAAGAGGTTGCGAAGCCTGCCATCGGTCGGCAGCTGGCAAACGCGGCGGCACGATTCAGTGTTTGTCAGAAAGTTTCCGTGCGTGGTCATCGCTCCTTTTGGAAACCCTGTCGTGCCGCTTGTGTAAAAGATCGCCGCCGTGTCATCAAGCCCTGAATCTTCGATAGCGAACGGTGGGCCATCGGGCAGAGCTTCACCCTGTAAAAAAGAGAAGACCGCGCCTGAATCTTTTACCACATAATCGACTTCAGGTTCGCTGAATCGAGTGTTGACAGGCACAGCGACAGCGCCCGCCAGTTGCGCGCCGAAAAATGCGAAGCACCAGTCCAGCCCGTTGCCCAGCCTGATGGCAACGCGATCTCCGCGCTTCACGCCCTGCTGTTTGAGACCTCCCGCGACGCGAGAGGCTCGCTCCCACAGCTCGCGGTAATTGACGCGCCCGCCTGCTGGTTCGACCAGAGCCTCGTTATCTGGAGATTTCTCGACCGTCGCTCTAAGCATCTCGACCAGAGAGGCGGGCGAATTATCGTAGTGGGCGACGTTGTTTCCGTCGCGTGTTATGCCGGAATAATCGAATGGACGAATCATCAGTAAGCCTCTTGCCTTTCAAAAATCTTTCGAGGGTTGTCAACAAGCATCAGTTTGATCTGCTCGTCTGTAACGCCGCGCTCTTTCAGAGCGGGAATCACATCGTTGTGAATGTGCAGGAAATGCCAGTTTGGCAGAACTGTGGGCAGCGCCGATTCGGGCAGCCAGTCGTTGAAGCACGCCGCATCCTGCGACAGCACCATCTTGTCTGCGTGGCCCCGCTCGCACATTCGCGCAACTGTGTTCACACGGTCTTCAAACGAGCAGAGCACGTCGATGCCAAAGCGGTCCATGCCGAGGTAAGAGCCGTTGGCGATAAGCTTTTCAAGATAGTCAATATCTGTTGTGTCGCCGGAATGGCCTATGACGACGCGCGACAGATCGACGCCCTCTTCCTCGAATATGCGTTGCTGTTCGAGTCCGCGCTCCGTGTGCGCGTGCGTGTGCGTGGAGATCGGAACGCCCGTCCGCACGTGCGCTGCGGCCACCGCGCGAAGCACACGTTCAACGCCCTCAGTTACGCCCTGCCTGTCGGTCGCGCATTTAAGAATGGCCGCTTTGATCTCTGTGCCGTAGATGCCTTCTTCGATATCCCGGACGAACATATCCGTCATAAACTCTGGCCCGCCAAGCTCTGTGCCCGGCCCCTGATAGTGAAAGTACATCGGCACATCATTGTAAGTGTAGATGCCCGTCGCAACGATGATGTTGAGCTCTGTTGCTGCGGCGATGCGCTTGATGCGGGGGATGTAGCGACCAAGTCCTATGACGGTCAGATCCACGATTGTATCCACGCCGCGCGATTTCAGTTCGTCGAGTCGCGCAATGGCATCGGCGACTCGCTTCTCTTCATCGCCCCAGCTTTCAGGAAAGTTCTGCATTATCTCTGGCGACAGCACGAAGATATGTTCGTGCATCAGCGTCACGCCCAGTTGCGCGCTCTGGATCGGGCCGCGCGCAGTGTTTATCTGCCTCATGTGTTCTCCTTGATGATGAATCTGAATTGAGCGCAGGGCTAATAATATTTATCGAACTTTGTTTCGCGCAAGCGTTTGATGGGATAGGGCGAAAAATACCGGCGCTCTACAGCAGCAAGTTTTCCCTGACCGTGCATTCTCTAATCAAAACCCGTTGCAAGATTCCCGCTTGGTTATTCAAAGCCGTCTCAGGTCTTTGATAAGGAGAAATACATGAGAACAAGAAGCCGTCGTATAAAAACCACATGGCTGATCGGTTCCGTTTTAACATTCTTTGTTGCCCTCACAATCTGCGCCGCGCAGTCTTCGACTGCTCAGACAGGCAGAAGCAAGCCCGATTCTCGAAAGCCCGATTCTCAAACGTCGAAGCAGGTGATGATTGATCTGGACAAGGCCATACAGGTCGCGCTTCCCAGTGCAGAGGCGAATCTTAAACCCGTAGCTTTTAAAACGAGCGATGGAAAGACCGGATGGGTAGTTCGCATTCCGGGTGACCGCCCCATCTCGACGCCTGCTTATGCCAACGGGCGGCTGTTTGTCGGCGGCGGATACGGCTCGCACGAGTTCTATGCTTTCGACGCCGGGACAGGCGCGAAGGTCTGGGAGATAAAGACTTCCGACGATGGTCCGACGGCTGCGGTCGTCGAAAGCGGTTACGTAGCATTCAACACAGAAAGCTGCACTGTGATAGTCTGCGACCCAGAAACAGGAAAATTGATATGGCAGGAGTGGCTGGGCGATCCGTTGATGAGCCAGCCCGCGATATACAAAGGCCGTCTCTACATCGCGCACCCTGCGGGCCAGCGAGGCGTTGCGGCGAACGTTTCGCAGGGGCAAGGCCGTGGGGGCCACAGACTGTTGTGCGCCGATCTGAAAACGGGCAAACATATCTGGGATCAGCCCATCACGGCAGACGTGATTTCAGCGCCGGTCATCAGCGGCGATCAGGTATATTTCACCTGCTTTGACGGAACTTCGTTCTGCCTCGACGCTTTCAAAGGCTCTGTCGTCTGGAAAAAACAGAACGCAGGTACGAGCGCCCCGCTCATCGCAGGCGGCCATGTTGTCTTGACGCAAAAAGAGAGCAGAGACGGTAAGGCTTACGAAGGCTTGAAACGCATAGACACCGAGCGCGGAGACGATAAGGACAAAAAACTGCTGGCCGAATCCGAAGCGCAATATCTCGAAGCGAACAAAGGCGGCGGCGTTGCGATAACCAAAGCGCAGAGCGACGCGCTCGACTCTTCGGTCGGCTTCGGAGGCGGAGCGCCAGCGGCTGCCAATATCTCTGCGGCCAACTCGCACGTGGGTGTAAGCACAGTTGCGGGCGGCTGGGCCTATCAAGGCTCGCGCGCCGCCTACAGCAAAGGGCAGATGATGAACGCGCAGGGCAGATATTTGAATTGTATGTCTGCCGTGGACGGGCGGTTTCGATGGCGGGCCGAAGTCAAAGGCGCGGGCGTCAGCGATGACTCGCAGGTTTTCTCGCCCCCGGCGCTCGGTCGGAACAATCTATATCTGGGCAGCGCGCTGGGCCATTTGATCTCGGTAAATCAGCAAAGCGGCGATCTGAATTTCATCTACTGGCTGAGACAGCCCATCGCTTTTCAGCCGATGCTCGCCGAAGGCAACATCTATGTCGGCACAGTCAACGGCCTGCTGATATGTTTGAAGACCGGTGACAGGGATGCCGACGGGTGGTACGCATGGGGCGGCAACGCGCAGCATAACAAAACCAAAGATGAATACTAGAGCCATTGGGTTCTATGTCAATTCACCGCAGAGGCGCAAAGGACGCAAAGGGGGCGCAGAGTTTTTCTCTGCGTAATCTCTGTGTTCTCTGCGCCTCTGCGGTGAACGGGTTCTAACGTGAATTCGACATAAGAATCAGCCCTGAAAGGGCGAAATTCAATAGCACAGGGCAACGCCCTGTGTCTTGCATCAAGAGAAACTACAAGCCCTGTAAGGGCGAAATAAACCAAGTGATTTATTTCGCCCTTACAGGGCTTGTGAGGTGGTGGCAATCATACCCGGCGCGATGCGCCGGGCTATTGAATTTCGCCCTTTCAGGGCTTTTACTTCGATTATTATGTCGAACTCGCGTGGTTCTATATTCAGAGATGCTTATTCCCGGAACTGAATCATCATTGCTGCTTCACGTTGAAGACCTGTGTGCCGATTGTGATCTTCCCTTTTCGAGAAATCCCTGAGGTGTTCGCAGCTACCGAATAATTCAGCGTGCCGTTTCCGATTCCCATGCCGCCGGACGTAATGCTTATCCAGCTGACATTGCTTATGCCTCCCCACGCGCAACCGCTTTCAGCCGTGACGATGACTGAACCAGCGCCGCCGCTTGCCACAAAGGAGGTAGCTCCCGGAGAAATCGTAGGCCTGCAATCCGATAATCCGCTTGATTGAATTACCGTGAACGCCTGTCCGGCTATCGTCATGGTGCCTGTGCGAGCATTAGCCGTGAAATTCTCTCGCACCTCGTATGTCACGGTGGCAGAGCCTGAACCATTGTCGGCTGACGTGATAATTATCCAGTTATCGTTGCTCGCGGCATTCCACCCGCACCCGCCCGCGCCGTTTACGATCACGCTTCCGCTGCCGCCGCGCTCAGGGAAAAAGTTTCCCGAAGACGAAAGCGAGAAGCCGCATACGCTCCCTACTCTCAAGCCATGCCCGAAACTCGTGATCCATATTTCATTCGGATTGAACGGGTTGAAAAAGACCCGCTCCGGCTGGCGGAAAGGATAAGAGGTCACGGCTGCGAATGACGGCGTGGCCGCGTTCAAATCGCTCGAATACCACAGCCCCTCGGTCTCTGTCGTCAGATACATCTCGTTTGGATTGACGGGGCTGATCGCGCATGAAGTTACGCGGTCAAGGTTTTTGATTCGAGTCCACGCCTGCCCGCGATTTGTAGTCTTATACAAT
This sequence comes from Blastocatellia bacterium, assembly GCA_963804815.1. Taxonomy (GTDB): domain Bacteria; phylum Acidobacteriota; class Blastocatellia; order UBA7656; family UBA7656; genus DATEKX01. The sequence continues at coordinate 4,296,657 of CAWDRU010000002.1, forward strand.
CCGCCAAGCCCGTTCGGCGGCCCGCCCCATCCGCTGAAAACGCTCGCATACCATGTGTTTTGAGTCGAATCGTGCGGATCAATCACGAGGTCTTTTGTCCAGTAATGCATCCCCGAATGGCTGCGATCAACCCATGAGGTACCGCCGTTCGTGCTAACGAAAACGCCTGAACTGGTGGTGAATGTGCCAGCAGAGTTTCTCCTGCCTGAATAAGTGCAGACAAGCGTGCCGTCGTTCAGGACGTGAATGTTGAACGGGTGGCCTTCGGTGCGCGGCGGGTTCGCGAGCTTAGTCCATGTAGAAGCCGCGCCGTTTTGAATATTGCTTGAAACATAGATTCCGCCCTGCGTGCTGTGAATAACGCTTGCGTACATTCGATTCAGGTTGTTCGGATCGAGCGCGAGGCCTATGACAGGATGAACGAAGTCATGCAGAGTCAGCCATGTCGCGCCGCCGTCGGTTGAATACTTGATTGCACCGTTGCCGCTGTCGAGAGTCGAATCCTGCAAGCGCGTGCTTTGATACATATCGTGCACGCTCGATGTGCCTGCGTAAATCGCGCCTGTCGAAGGGTGCTTGACGGATTGATAAGTCGAGTTGTAAGTCTGGCCCGTGTAATTGAAAGACCACGACGCGCCGCCGTCTGTGCTGCGCGTGCCGCGAATGTCCGAGTAAGAGGCGAATAAGTTGTTTGCGTCTTTCCACGTGAGCCACCAGCAGGTCGTGTCTTCCAGACCGATGCTGTGATAAGACCTGCCTTTCGTAATCAGCGCGTTCATAGGGTTTTGATCCGCAGGATTGACATACATCTGTTTCCAGGTCGCGCCGCCGTCGGTTGTGATGTGAGCAAAGCCGAGATCTGTGAACGCCGCTTTGTTCGCATCAACGGGCGAAACGGCAAACCCCAAAGCGCCCGCGCCATAGCTCCAGTCGCGGTCGCCGCCTCTGCCCGCCCAGCCCGTGAATATGTTCTGATTGTTATTCGTAAGCAGAACGCTCTGCCAGCTTGTGCCGCCGTTGGTCGTTTTGTAAATAATCGGAAACTCGTTTGCGGCCTGACCTGCTGCGTATGCCGTAGAGATGTCGTTGCGCGCCATCGAAACGAAAAACGGGAAATCGTTTGCGCCGATCCCTGTCACTTTAGCCGTCCAGTTGGCCTGCCCCCAGTCTAGCGAATAGATCTTCTGATAACTGAAGTACGAGCCTTCCGTGAAAAGACCCGGAAAGACATCGCCCGCAGTCAATGTAACCGCGAAGAAGCGAACGGTCGCGCCCTGCTTTGCGCCCGCAAAAGAGACGATGGCTTCCGCAGCCGGGATGCCTCCGACTGAGGCCGCAGTAAACGCGCCGCCGTTTGTAGAGACCAGCAGACCCAGATTCGTGCCCGCATAAATAGTGTTGCCGTCGAAGAACGCTCCTGCGACGAAGCAGCCGTTCCCGGACGAAGTCGTGAACTTCAAGGTGAACGTGCTGCCTCCGTCGGTTGAAAGATATATGTGCGAATAGTCAGAGACGATCAGGTTGGTTGCGCTGTTCGGGTCCGTGAAAAGCGTAAAAGCTTCGCCCGATGTCGGGTCATTAGTAAGCCTTTTCCATGTCAGACCGCCGTCTGTGCTTTTAGATGGTCGGGCCAGATCGCCCGTGTAATCAATCGCGAAGCTGATCGAAGGATTGCCTGTGAACCTGACCTGCGATTCGCGGTTGCCCTGAATCTGGCGGAAGTCCTGCATATCCCATGACAGGCCGAGGTTGGTCGAACGAAACACCTCGCTCATGTCGCAGGAGATATAAAGCTCATTCGGGTTGTGCGGGCTGAAGCTCGGCGCAAACAGCGCCCCTCCGCCGCCCGGCCCTCTTGGCAGCCATTCGGAGGGCGGAGCCGCTTTTGCGTCATGGATAATAACCATCAACAGACTCAGGCTGAGAGCAAAAGCCAGAGCGCGTTTGAGCGAAGCAGTGTAATTTGGCATAAGAGTAATCCGTCAATTTGATAGGTTTCGGCATAGCATCATCTTGGCAAGAGCAACACGCTTGCCACAATATCAAAATCTGTTATTAGTGAGGTTAGTTAATGTGAGGAAGGGCCGACTAACAAAAAGCAGAATAGCACACGTAAAATAATGACACAAACTGACAGCATTAAGGCTCAGGGCTGTAACAAAGTAACTGTAGGGGCAGGGCTTGTCCCTGCCCGGATCGCCGATAGGCGATGATCTGTCATGGCTTTCAGCCATTCGGGCAGGGACAAGCCCTGCCCCTACATTGATTGTCAACCGACTTTGTTACAGCCCTGCATTAAGGCTGATACTTTGAAATCTCGTATCTGAGATTTCAAAGTATCAGCTTCGACGGCGACCGAGCATGTCGAATCCGACGGCTGTGACAAGCACCGCGCCTTTGACTATGTATTGAGTGTAGTTCTGAACGTTTAACAGCGACATGCCGTTATCGAGGCTCGCCATAATCAGCGCGCCCAGACACGCGCCAAAGACCGTGCCTCGGCCTCCCATCAAACTGGTTCCGCCAATCACGCAGGCCGCAATCGCATCAAGTTCCATAAGGCTTCCCGCGTCGGGCGACGCGCTGCCAACGCGCGCCGTATGAATCAAAGAGGCAACGCCCGCAAGCGCGCCCATCAAACAGAAAGCCGCAAGTATGTAACGCCTCAGGCTTATGCCCGACAGCCGCGCGGCGTCCGGGTTGCCGCCTATCGCGTAGAGGTAGCGACCGAATGTCGTGTTTTGTGTAAGAAAGGCTCCGATCAACGCAACCGCGAGCAGTATGACCACAGGTATAGGTATTCCCGCCTGCCTGTTCATCATGAAGGTAAAACCGATGATAACGATTGCGGGAAGTAATATTCGCGCAATCGTTATCTCGATGCCCTGAACTGAAAGCCCATGTCTTTGTCGCGCCTGATTGCGACGAATCGTCATCCATACAATCGCAGCGATTGCTACTGCTGCAATCGCCCAGCCGATTGCCGGAGAGAGAAAATCTCGACCGAGAGATTTGAAGACGGATAATTCGACAGGTATGGTGCTGCCCTTTGTCAGCCCCAGTATCACACCGCGCCAGGCGAGCAACCCTCCCAATGTGACGATGAACGCAGGGATGTTCGCGTAAGCCGCAAGCGTCCCCTGCACAGCGCCTATCATCAGGCCAATCAACACGGCAGCCCCAAGCGACGGCAACAGCCCCCAGCCCTGCGTCATCGCAGCGATGCCACCGGCCAGCCCGACAACCGACCCGACCGACAGGTCTATCTGCCCTGCGACGATTATCATCAACATCCCTACCGCAAGCACGCCCGTCACGGCCATCTGCTGAAAGAGATTCGATAAATTACGCGGGCTTAAAAAAAGCCCCGTCGTCGCCCACTGAAAAAAAAGCCATATCACGACGAGCGCAACCAGCATCGTGTAGGCGCGAAGCGTCGCCGTCTGTAGTTTGAATCTGCCAATGCGAGTCTGACTGACCGCTTCTGTCGCACCGGTCGGCGCAACGTCGGCAGTCACGGGCGGGCGGTCTATTGCCGGTTCGTTCGGTGATTGGCTCATAATAGTTCTCTACTCGAATTCATCCTTCCGCATTCCGCATTCATCATTAATTTCTGCTGTGTCCCGTTGCGCAGGCCATGACGCGCTCTGGCGTAGCCTCTGCGCGCGTGTACTCGCCTGTGATGCGCCCTTCGTGCAAAACCAATACGCGATCTGACAGCCCTAAAACTTCCGGCAGTTCCGACGACACCAGCACGATTGCAAGACCTGTTCCGGCAAGCTTGTTGATCTGGGCGTAAATTTCCTGCTTTGCGCCAACGTCAATGCCGCGCGTCGGCTCGTCCAGAAAGAGCACGCGCGGGCCTGTCATCAGCCATTTCGCAAGCACCACCTTTTGTTGATTGCCGCCCGAAAGCGTGCCCGCGACCGTATAAACGTTCGGCGCTTTAACGCGCAGTTCGCGCATATAGCGTTGACCGGCAGCCGTCTCTGCGCCGACATCTGTCAGGAAGCGACCCGACACGCGGCTGAGTCCGGCAAGCGTCATGTTGTTGAGGATCGTCTGTTCCAGTATCAGCCCGAATCGCTTGCGGTCTTCGGTGACAAATCCTATTCCCTGTTTGATGGCGTCGGCTGGTCGCGCGATGCGCGCGGGCTTTCCTTCGATTAAAATCTCGCCCGTCACGCGGCCCGCGTGCGCGCCAAATATCGCCATCAGCAGGTCGCTGCGGCCAGCGCCCATCAACCCCGCGATGCCTAAGACCTCGCCCTGTCGGACGGAGAAGCTGACGTTTTTGACAAGCAGTTTGCCCGCTACGTTAGGGTCTTCGACCGTCATATTTCGCGCTTCAAAAACAACGTCGCCGCGCAAGTGATCTGCCTGCGGGAAGATGTCGCCCACATCGCGCCCGACCATGCGAGCGATGACGCGAGGCTCGTCCATCGCGCTCTTAGGTTCGGTGCCAACCGTGCGCCCGTCGCGCAGGACCGTGATGCGGTCGCTCAGGCGAAACACTTCGTTCAGCTTGTGCGAGATGTAAATCATGCCGACGCCGCGCGCTTTCAGCTTGTTGATAATGACGAAAAGCGTTTCGACTTCAGCGTCCGTGAGCGCGGCGGTCGGTTCGTCGAGCACCAGTATGCGCGCTTCGTGCGAAAGCGCCTTCGCAATCTCGACAAGCTGTTGCTGGCCTATACCTAAATTATCGACGGGCGTGCGCGGGTCGAGTCGAAGGTGGAGATCTGCGAGCAGGCGTTCGGCGCGAGAATAAATCTGCTCCCATTGAATGACGCCAAAGCGGCGCGGCTCGCGGCCAAGAAAGATGTTCTCGGCAATGTTCATCTGTTTTACGAGCGAAAGCTCCTGATAGATGACCGCGATCCCCGCAAGCTCTGCATCACGCACGCTCGAAAAACGATGTTCTTTGCCGTCGAGAACGATCTCGCCGCCGTATTGAGGGTGAGGGTAAACGCCGCCGAGCACTTTCATCAGCGTCGATTTGCCCGCGCCGTTTTCTCCGACGAGCGCGTGAACTTCGCCTTCCCGAAGATCAAACGTAACGCCGTCGAGCGCGCGCACGCCCGGAAACGTCTTCGTGATATTGCGCATCTCCAGCAGCGGTGGCTTATCAGTCATTACCTTAACCCTGCGATTATGTGATTGATACGGTACCGCGAGTGGGTGATATGACGGCGCAGACCCGACCCGCTCGCGGTATTGTGTTGCGCTGATGACTACTGTTTAGGCCACTGGTCTTTCGGCACGTTTTTGTAAACGTCTTCCAGCTTGTGATAGCCGTCTTTGATGATCGTGGTCGCGACGTTCTCTTTGTCAACGACAACAGGCTCCTGTAGGATTGCGGGCACATCTTTTTTGCCGTTGTTGATGCGGTCTTTGGCATCGACTGTCTCGCGGCGCGCAAGCTTGATGGCCGACTCGACCGCGCTGAATGCGAGCGGCTGAATAGGTTTGTAAATGGTCATCGTCTGTTTGCCTTCGACAATGCGCTGCACTGCGTCAAGTTGTGCGTCCTGACCTGTAACGATCACCTTTCCGGCAAGCCCTCCGAGCGCCTGAATAGCGCCGCCAGCCGTGCCGTCATTTGAAGCGACGATGGCTTGAATATCATTGCCGGTTCTGGTCATCGCGTCTTCCGTGATACGCAGCGCTTCGCTCGCCAGCCACTCTCTGGCAAACTGATCGGTGATGATTTTGATATCGCCGCGATCAACTGCGGGTTGCAGAATATTCATCTGACCTTTGCGCAGCAACAAAGCGTTGTTGTCTGTCTGCGAGCCGCCGATCAGAACATAGTTGCCTTTTGGCACACGGTCCAGAGCATATTTCCCCTGCAACTCGCCGATCTTTTCGACCTGATGTGAAACGTAGAGATCAACGTCCGAATTCTTGATCAGGCGATCATAGCTGATGACCGGCACGTTCTGGCGATGCGCGGCCTCGACGATGGAAGCCGCAACTTCCCCGTTGTGCGGCGCGACGATCAGCACGTCCACGCCTTTCGTCAGAAGGTTATCGCACTGTTTTGTCTGCACTGCGTCGTCGCCGTTGGCAACCTGCACGTCAATCTCGCAACCCAGTTCTTTGGCGCGCTTTTCGACTAATTCTTTGTCGCGCTGCCAGCGCTCTTCCTTCAGCGTGTCCATCGAAAAGCCTATACGCACAGGCCCTGTTCGCGCCGCGCCGCCGTTGGAGTTCCTGTCCGTCGGAGCGCTAACACAAGCAGCCGTTATCAACATCAACGCAAGCACTAATGCCATGAATGTCCTGGTAGTTCGCCTCATTGCTCTCCCTTTTCGTTTTTGGTTTTGCCACATAATTCGTCAACAGGATTGGAATGTCAAGCGCAGTGATGGTTGACCTCTGGCTTCTGAATCACCTTTTGCCAATCATCTTGATTTTCGATTGCGTTCGCCGCAATTTGTTTCCTTCGGTTTAGCTGAACACAAGCTCTTCTGACTTTGCCCGATTATACGTGAGTTGTACAGCATATAAGAGCGCGCCCTGATGCTCAAATTCGGCTTGTGGTAAAATTCGGGTGAATCAAATATGTGAATACCATAACTTCAGGAGACAATAATGGAACTGGGCGCTTTTTCTGTCAGCCTGGCTGTAAAAGATATCGAGACATCGAAGCTCTTTTACGAAAAGCTGGGTTTTACAGTTTTCATGGGAAATCAATCGCAGAATTGGTTGATTATGAAGAATGGCAAACATACTATCGGGTTGTTTCAAGGCATGTTCGATAAGAACATTCTCACGTTCAACCCGGGCTGGAGTCAGGATGCTCAGCCACTCGGAGAATTCACCGACGTTCGAGAGTTGCAGCGCCAGCTCAAAGATCGCGGCGTAGACATGATTTCAGAAGCAGACGAAAGCTCTACCGGCCCGGCCAGCTTTATGATTGTCGATCCGGATGGGAACACGATTCTGTTAGATCAACACGTATAGGCCATCCGGCAGTTGGAGTTTCTGTTTGCATAACGCCCGCCTTGCAGCGGACGCGTCGTCAGGCGTGTCCGCTATGCCGTCTTATGGGATCGGGAATTATCATGATTATTGCCGCCGTGCCAGCGTTACAGTAGAATGCCTCTGGTTTGAATGCTCACTTGCCTCTGACACAAACTTTAACGAGAATGCGCAGTGTATAAAACCTCACGTCTTGTCAGCAACAACGTTCTTATCGCCACGGCTTTGCTGATTGTGAGCATTTCGCCTCTGACAGCTTATTCGCAAAACAGCGCGCGGACTACATCGCCGCCGCCGGGCGTTAAGACAGACAAGATTGCATATCCGGAGCCACCGCCGCCCGCATTGCCTGCCGCTGGAGGCACGTTTCGTGATCCTGTCTTTGGCACAACCATTATGAGAGTCACGGACGAACGTGACGGCGCTTCCAATACAACGGCCTACTCTTATTATCCATCCTTCAACAACGATTCTATGCGTCTGTTCATCCAGACGGGCGGAGAAGGCACGCTCTATCAGTTCGACCCTGTGAACTTCCGAATATCAAACAAACGCAGACTGTTCACAGCGCCGATGCCGGGCGGAGGATATCCGGGAAGCGAAGACGCGATATGGAGCGGGACAGACCCAAACGTCATGTACTGCCACGCCTATCTGAAGATATATGCCTATAACGTGGTGAGCAATCAGTACACGCTGATAAAGGATTTCGCGGGACAGTTGCCGGGCAGCGAGATCGCGCAGATGAGCAAGTCAACAGATGATAACGCGTTCGGCTTCCATCTGAAAGACGCATCGTACAAAGTGATTGGGTACGCGGCGTGGCAACGGTCGCAGAACAATCTCTATCGAGCAGAGACTTCGGATGTGAACGAAGTGGAAGTGGACAAGACAGGGCAGTATCTATATGTGATAACGGAGTCGAGCGGGACGGCGAGCGCGATAGAAGCGAAGGTAGTGAATCTGCAAACGAGGCAGGTGACAGATTTGACGGACGGAGCGCCGGATTTCGCGGCAGGCCATAAAGACATGGGCAGAGGATACGTCATCGGTTACGAAAACTGGAAGAACAGTTTTCTATACAGGCCGCTCGCAACGCCGCACAAGTTTCATACCGTGATAAGCTTCGGCGATGACTGGAGCATAGGCAATCACGTTTCCCTGTTGTCGGATGATGACAACTGGATATTGATCGGCACATTCGTAGCGAACAATCTGCCTTCATCGAAAGTGTTTCGCAACGAGTTGTTTCAGGTATCGACGGACGGAACGCAGAGAGTGAGAAGGCTGGCGCATATGCATTCGGTGTATAGAGAGTATTGGGACACGCCGAGAGCGACGATGAGCCGGGACGGGAGATTCGCGGCATTCACGAGCAACTGGGGATCGACCACGCGCCGCGATGTGTTCGTGGTGAAAGTCCCTGATGCTCGAAGCGATACTGCACCGGTCGCGCCCGTTGCAGGCGGTTCGGCTGCTGCACAGCCTGCGCGCAACAACGATTCCCGGAACATCACGTGGGCGACCCTCGTCAGGTGTGCGGCCACAGGCAGCAGTTTGCAGAAGACCGCAGGCAGCGATGACACGTCGGATGCGGGCGCAAGTTCCGAGCAGAGCATAACGTCAAACGGAGGGTTCGTTGAATTCACCGCGATTGAAATGAATAAGACGCGGTATTGCGGCCTCGCGCGCAACGGCGCGGGCACAAACTTTGCCGAGATAGATTTCGCAATCAAGCTGACGGCAACAGGCGTTGCAGAAGTGCGCGAAAACGGCGCTTATGCCGGAGAGGTCAGGTATCAGAGCAATGATCTGTTTCGCATAGCGATAGAAGACGGGCAGGTGAAGTATTACAAAAACGGCGAACTGTTTTACACGAGCCTGAACGAACCTGCGTACCCGCTCGTGGTAAAAGCGTCGTTCATTAATCTCAATTCTCGAATCAACAACATAGTCATCTCGACGACTGCCGTAAAACCCGCCCAATGAGATGCACATTCATTTCCTGAATGTACATAATCGACATACTATATGTTCACTTTTGGGGTTATATTTATCTTTAAGGGCGCGAGAAAACAGAAGGCAGGTGGAGTATGGCAAACGAGCATTTGGCAACATATTTAAATGACCATCTGGCAGGTTCGGTAGTCGCCCTTGAATTGATGGAACACCTTGAAGCGGCACATGCAGGCACGGCGCTGGAAAGTTTTCTGTCTGAATTGCGAGCCGATGTGGCAGAAGATCGCCGGGAACTCGAAGCTCTTATGAGCCGACTGCAAGTTGCCGAGAGCCGCACGCGAAAGGCAACCGCATGGGTGACTGAGAAGATCACCGAAGTTAAATTGCGACTGGACGACCCTGCCGGTGGGGCACTGCGATTGATGGAAGCCCTCGAAGCCTTGTCGCTGGGGATTGAGGGAAAACGTTCGATGTGGCGCGCCCTTGCGACTGTGGCCGAGGAAGCAGACCGGCTCAGTGTGGTCGATTATGAGCGCCTGACTGCGCGCGCCGAAGAGCAACGCAGCCGCGTGGAGGAGGAGCGGCTGAAAGCGGCAAAGGCCGCGCTGGGAGATTTCGAGCAGGCAATCTAAAAATGAATGGACAAAGCATCTCCGTATATTTCCAGATCATCGACAGGCTTTCAGTCGTAGTAGCTATTCGAGACGCTAATATCACCGAAAACCGAATCAAACAGGGAGCCTCGCGCATGCGCATCTTTGTAACGCTTTTGCTCACGCTTTCATTCCTGATCGGAACCACCTCTGCATCTTCCGGCCAGATCAGAGTCAAGCGACTCGACGGCAGCACTATCTCATCGACAGAGATCGAAAGCGCCGTCGCCCGATTGATGAAGGCGGCGCGAGTCACAGGCATCGCAGTTGCCATCATCAACGACTCGAAGGTCGCTTATGTCAAAAGCTTCGGCTTCGGCAACAAGGAAGAGCAAAAGCCTCTGACCGAGCAGACCATAATGTATGGCGCATCCTTTACAAAGGCGGTTTTCGCTTACCTAGTCATGCAACTGGTTGAAGAAAGCGTGATCGATCTGGACAAGCCAGTTTATAAATATCTGGAGAAACCGTTGCCTGAGTATGAGAAGTACAAAGACCTGGCAGGCGACGACAGATATAAACTGATCACGGCCAGAATGCTGCTCGCTCATACGAGCGGGTTTCCTAACTGGCGGTGGATCAACAAGGATGAAAAGCTCGACATTAAATTCACGCCGGGAGCGAAATACAGTTACTCTGGCGAAGGCATCAATCTTTTGCAGTTCGTCATCGAAATAACGACCGGAAAATCCGTCGGGCAGATGATCGAAGAAAGAATATTCAAACCATTCGCCATGACTCGCACGAATATGACGTGGGAAGACCGTTTCGAGGATAATTACGCAATTGGCTATGACGAGCAGGAAAAACCTTTAGGGCACAGGAAACGAACCGCCGCGCGCGCCGCAGGTTCGATGGATACGACGATTTCCGATTACGCTAAATTCATTCAGGCTGTGATGCAGGGCCGAGGGCTGAAGCCTCAGACAAAAGAGTTGATGCTGACTCCACAAATTCAAATCTTATCGAAGCATCAGTTCCCGACGCCTTCAAACGAAACGACCGACGAGAATCGAAAAGTTCAGCTTGCGTATGGACTTGGATGGGGGTTGTTGAACACTCCGCACGGCAAAGCCTATTTCAAAGAAGGCCACGATGACGGATGGGGAAATTATGGAATCTGTTTCCCGGACAAAAAGATCGCCGTGGTGTTGATGAGTAACAGCTCAAACGGCGAAAGCATTTTCAAAGAGCTTCTCGACATCCTGATCAAAGACAATTACACGCCGTGGAAATGGGAGAACTACATTCCATACAATACGAAGTCGCGATGATGCCGCACTATAGCGACCCGCCATTGGTCATATGACACAATACAGCGAGCCGGTATTTTCACTACGTTTTCCGCTCGCCGTGGCATAAGTCATACCGTTCACAAACTGCTATAATTCAAAGCCATTGCAAATAGAGTATAGTTGTCAGCGATAATGGCGCAATCCATAATATTGCGCTAAATTCACCCACAATTGGCTGTAATCAGCGGACCTTGTTAACGCTTGCCCTTATCCAGCCGTCTTTATGGGTGAGCGAATAAAGGAAATGAGTACAGCAGAGGCGGCAGGTAAATTATTGATTCTGGCAAGTCAACCTCAAAGCGCGACCGTAGCCGTGACTGAGACTTCGCCCGAAGCACTGCTTGTCGAAGCAGTGCGGCGCGGCGAGCGGGAAGCGTTTGGCCAGTTGTATAACATGTACGCGCCGATGGTGCACGGCATACTGCTGGCCCGCGTGCCGTACAGAGAGGTTGATGATCTGGTGCAGGACGTTTTCCTGGTTGCGCTCAGGCGGCTCGACACTTTGCGCGAAAGCGCTGCTTTCGGCGGATGGCTTGCTATGATAACCCGCAATCGCGCAATAGATTTTCATCGTCGCACGCGCGAGACCGAAGAGTTACCCGAAGATTTGCCGCAGCAAAGCCACGCCGAAAGAGAAGCGGAAGAAGAAGCCGGGCGCACGCTCGAAGCAATTCGCAGCCTGCCCGAAGCTTACCGCGAGACTTTGATATTCAGACTCGTGGAAGGGATGACCGGCCCTGAAATCGCCGCGCGAACGAATCTGACGCCTGCGTCGGTTCGCGTGAATCTGCATCGCGGCATGAAGATGCTGCGCGAAAAACTGGGCCTGGAGGGACGAGCATGAAAGACGATTACCTGTGGGATGGGTCGGGCGAGCCGGACCCTGAAATAGAGCACCTTGAAAAAGTCCTTGGCCGGTATCGCTATCAACCAAAACCGGTTGGCGCGGCGTTCGATCAACAGTTGCTTCCGCGCCGCGCGCGCTTCTGGCCGAAGCTCGCCGTTGCAGCCGCGATAATACTTATGGCGCTCGCTGGTGTGTGGATCGTCAGACATCAGCAAAAGAGCGCGCAAGGCTCGCTGGAAATGGCCGTCGATGAAAAGAAAGTGCAACCGCAGGAACAGCCGAAGCCCGATCTGGCCCGACAGGATGCGCCTGAGCCAAAACCGCTTCTGCCTCGGATGAAAGCGCCGGTAAGTAAAGGCGCAACGGTGGCTAAGGCCGCAAAACGCGAGCGCAAACCTGTTACGCCAGAATTTGAACATAGCAGCGAAGTCGCAACCGTACAGCCGCTCATGAATCCGTTCGTCGATCTGGAAGTCGCCCGTCACATCGAACGCGCGCAGATGCTGTTGCGCTCGTTTAGAAACACGCGCGATGCAGGAGACCTCGATGTGGCTTACGAACGTCAGAGGTCGAGAACCTTGCTTTCGCAAAACGCAGTGCTCAGGCGCGGAGCCGAAGCAAAAGGCAATATGCCCGTCGGTGAATTATTGGGCAGCGTCGAGCCTTTCCTGCTCGACATAGCCAATCTGCCCGATAAGCCCGATGGCGATGATGTGCGCTCGATCAAGGCGCGCATGCAAAAGAAAGAGATCATAGCCGCGTTGCAAATTTACTCGGCTCCAACACTCAGTCAGGCTTTTTAAGCGTACGAAGGAGAGAACATGTTTCGCAATAATAAAATCAAACACGTGCTGCGAAAGCGCCCCAGCTTCGGAGCAATACTGATCCTGGCCCTGACCATCAACGGACTGATCGTAGTGGCGGGCGGCGTCACGCGCGCGAGCGCATACAATCAGGACCTGGACAAGTTAAACAGGTTCGTTCAGACCTCGAATTCTCCCGACGCGGAGAAGAAGATGTTGAGCGAGGGAAGAGATCATATAGCTGATGAAGACTGGGAAGAAGCGCAATCGAGATTCACCGACTACATAAGAAAATTTCCCAGAGGCAAAGATGTCGATGCGGCAACCTACTGGCTGGCTTTCTCTTTGAAGAAGCAGGAGCAGTTTCAGGACGCGGACCGAAAGCTGGAACAGTTGATCGCTCAATTCCCTGCCTCGAAGTGGAAGAAAGACGCGGAGGCGATGCGCATTGAAATCGCTCCGTATCTCAACAGGCAAACGCCTACGCAGGTTTCAAGTAACAGTGACCTGGACACGCAGATAACCGTTCTGCAAAGCATATTTCAAGGCAGCCCTGAGCGCGGCGCGGCCATAGCCGCAGATATATTGCGCGACTCTCAAAGAGATCGGAGTTTGCGCGAGGCGGCAATATCACTGCTCGGACAGAATCAGAGCAAGGCGGGCAAAGACATTCTGTTGAACATTGTGCACACAGGGACAGAACTGAAGCTGCGCAAAGCGGCGATATTCTGGTTGAGTCAGTACAGAGATGAAGACGTGCTCAACCTGTTCAAGGAATTGGTCAACTCGGCTTCGGACCCGGAGATCAGCAAGGCCGCGCTCTTCGCCATATCTCAATTCGACGGCAGCCGCGCTGACGCGCTGCTCGGTGAAATGGCTCGCTCGGCCTCGTCTCGCAAAACAAGAGAAGAGGCTATCTTCTGGCTCGGTCAGAGGAATGGCGCGGGAATCGACGATGAGTTGATAAAGATATTTGAATCAGACCCGGACCCGCAAATAAAGAAGAAAGTCATCTTCTCGCTCTCTCAGCGCAGCACCGCAAGCGCCCGCGCAAAGCTTTTTGAAATCGCGCGCTCAGGCGCTGATAAAGAGGTCCGCAAAGATGCCATCTTCTGGATAGGGCAGAAGGGCGACGATCAGAGCGCAGACGAGTTGATGAAGATTTACGATGCGGAAAACGACACGGATGTCCGCAAAAAGATCATCTTCTCGATGGCGCAGATGAGCAACCAGCGCGCGCGCACAAAGCTTTTTGAAATCGCGCGCGGCGAAAACAACGTTCAACTTCGCGGGGAAGGCATCTTCTGGCTCGGCCAGTCGAGCGGCGAGCAGGGAGGCGATTTTCTGATTCAACTCTACGACAACGAGAAGACCGAAGAGGTGAAAAAGAAGATCATCTTTGCGATGGCGCAGCTGGGCAAAAAGAACTGCCTGAAAAAATTGATGGAGATCGCGAAAAACGATTCATCCATACAGGCGAGAAAAGATGCGGTCTTCTGGCTGGGCCAGAGCCGCGACCCTGATGCGCAGAAATTCCTCGAAGACATTCTCAAATAATTCACCACAAACGACGGGCCGTGACCATCTCGTCACGGTCGCAGGGCGAGGCGGTCGGTGCCTGACAGTGGCCCTCGCAATCGGGCTGCTGACAACATTCACGCAGAGGAGATCATAAAAATGCGAAAGCCACTCTTCATATTCATCCTTATGCTCGCGACAGTGCTGACCGCTGCGGATTCCACCCGCGCCCAGCGCGAAGGATTCACTCCCGTAGAAGGAACAAGCCTCAGATCAAAGCTCGACGCGGCAATAAGTCGGGGCCGCGCAAGCGCCGGGCAGTCGCGATTCTGGGCCGCTTATTCTTTCGATGTCAGGCCCGGCGTCGCCATCGATCTTGAGATTAATAACGGGAACGGCGCGAGCATAATCAACGGCACGACCTTTTCTACAGACTCAAAAATAGAGACGCGCAACCTCGGAGTCTTTCTACTTTACGATACGGGCGCGAGCGCTTTTCAAAGAGTCGATATTTACAATCTCGACCGCAAACGCGAATACAGCGGCTATCCGGTTTACTGGCTGGGCCGCGCGGGAAACGAAGAAAGCCTGAATTTACTGAAGGGGCTTGCGGAATCGGATCAGGCCAATAAAGTCGCCGAGCACGCAGTAATGGCGCTTGCGATTCACGACGATCAGAGAGTCGATTCCATGCTGGAAGACCTCGTGCGCCGCTCCAACATCGACAAGGTGAGAAGCACAGCCGTCTTCTGGCTTGGTCAGACGCCGGGCCATCACCCGCTGCTTGCCGAGATAGTGCGCAACGAGCAGGAGAGCGCAAGCTTGCGCAAGGAAGCGGCCTTTTCGATGGGCGCGGGCCGTGACCCCGCGGCAATGTCAACTTTGCAAAACCTGTACGGCTCGATAAACAATCGCGAAGTGAAAAAGCAGATCATCTTTGCAGCCTCTATCAACAGGGGTGATAAACAGTCTGCCGCAAACGACCGCAGCGATGAAGAAGGGGTTAATTTTCTGATCAAGGTCGCTGAAACAGACACCGACCGCGAGTTGAAAAAACAGGCCCTGTTCTGGCTCGGACAAAAGGCGGGCAAGCGAAGCCTCAATGCGCTGAACTCCGCAGTTGACAGCAACGACGCCGACACCGAAGTGCAAAAACAGGCGGTGTTTGCCATCAGCCAGCGATCAAAAGATGAGGCGGTCCCGCTGTTGATAAAGATCGCAAAGACGCACGCGAAACCAGCCGTCCGCAAACAGGCGATATTCTGGCTCGGACAGACGGGCGACGAACGCGCGCTCGAATTCTTCAAAGAGATACTGTCGAAGTGAGCTGAAAAGAATTCTTCTAAGTGAGCGAAAAATTCGCTAAGACTTACCGGGGGCGGCGACTTGCTTGCCCCCGGTATTTTTTCATGCAAAACTCGGCAATTATATGACGGATGATTTATCCGCTCGACACGGTTTGATTACCGACCTTTTCGCTATTCCGCGAGACGCCGACGAGTGGGCGCGTTACAGGTTGAGCGACGAGCAGGTCGCGTTTTATCGAGAGAACGGTTATGTCGCAGGCATACCTGTACTGACAGACAAACAGGTGGAAACATTGCGCGAAGAGTTGAGCGGGTTGATGAACCCGAATCCTCTCTTTTACGAATACAACTTTAACGAATCGAAAGATCCTGCAAAGATCGTCTTTCACGCTCTGGGCGCGTGGCGAATCAGTCAGGGATTTCATGACCTGCTCTGGAATCCCGCTTTCACCGTCCCTGCGTCGCAACTGCTCGAAGGCGCTGTGCGCTTCTGGCACGACCAGTTGTTCTGCAAGCCCGCCCGGCACGGCGGCGTAGTCGCCTGGCATCAGGACTATTCCTACTGGACAAGGACTCAGCCGCTGGCGCACCTGACATGCTGGATAGGGCTGGACGATTCGACCAGAGACAACGGCTGCGTGCATTACGTGCCGGGTAGCCACACCTGGCCGGACCTGCCCATCACGGGACTGACAGGCGATATGGACGCCATTCAATCCGTCTTGTCCAGCGAACAGAAAGAGCTATTCAGACCTGTCGCCATCGAACTCAGAAAAGGCGAAGCGTCTTTTCATCACCCGCGAATGATACACGGCTCTTTTGCGAACACGACATCCAGTTCGCGACGCGCGACAGTGATAAACGTTTTCCGCGACGGAGTAAAATCCGCTTCAGACGCGCCGCTGCTCGAAGGCGTACCGGTCATCGCAAGCGGCGAGAAGATGCGCGGCCAGTTCTTCCCGCTGCTGCTCGACCCGGACGCCATATAAGTTTTGTTGCTGGTGTAAAAACTCTCTGTCGTGAAATCGGCGGCCAGCGTTCCTGTCGTCGCTGCGATTGCCGCGTTGCTGATCGTTCCGCTGACGTTGATGAACGAAGCGTCTGCCATGAGCGGATAACTCGGCGTCCTCGCGCTCGTATAAAAGACCGAGCCGTTTTTGTAATACTTCACGGCTCCCGATTCAATCGCGATGCGGAATACGTCGCCGCTTCGGTAAGTGGTCTCGGCTTTATAGACGTTGTTCTCGCGCACATCCGCGATGCCCCCGACCAAAAGCTTGATTGCGAAATCAATCGCCACATAATCCGTGCCCGATGGTGTACGCGTCAATCCGCAGTAACGCATCCGGTTCGTTTCGACGGCGGTGAATTCCAGATAGCCATCGCCTGATGTCAAACGCTGTTGCGATATTGCTCCCGCGTCGGACGTATCATCCCACCCGGATGTCTTTTGCAGAACGCCGTTTGACGTTGAGCAGTTGACGACGCTGACCCAACTGACGTTCTGTCGCGAACTGCCGCCGCCGCCACCACCGCCGCCACTGCCAGAGGTCGTAAACGTAAGGTCGCCGGAGGTGGCCAGATTGCCCGCCGCGTCTCTCGACTTCACCCTATAGTGATAAAGCGTTCCCGCGTTGAGTCCCGACACCTGCGCGCTGTGGCTCGTCGTCATCGCGCTGTTTACCGTCGTGCTGTTTGTATAATTGCTCGTCGTCCCGTATTCGACCTGCGTATCGCTCGCTTCGTTCGTCGTCCAGCTTATGGTCGCCCCGCCGGTTGAAATATTTGTGGCTGAAATGGCGCTCATGACTGGCGGCGTTGTGTCGCCGCCGCCGCCACCGCCGCTGGTGCCGCCGGGCACAAGTACCACAAACACATCGCGGCGCGTGGTCGATCCCCAGTTGCTCGTGAATGCCGCGAATCTCCCGTCCCGGCTCATCGTCGCTCTCGGCGTGTCCCAATACTCTCTATACACCGAATGCATGTGCGCCAGCCTTCTCACTCTCTGCGTTCCGTCCGTCGATACCTGAAACAACTCGTTGCGGAAAAGCCGGGTCGATGCCAGATTGTTCGCTACGAATGTGCCGATCAACATCCAGTTGTCATCATCCGACAGCAAAGAAGCGTGATTGCCTATGCTCCAGTCATTGCCGAAATCCAGCACTGAATAGGTCTGATGCGGCGTTGCGAGCGGCCTGTAGATGAAGCGATTATTCCAGTTCTCGTAGCCGACAACACATCCTCTGCCCATGTCCTTGTGGCCTGCCGCGAAATCCGGCGCTCCGTCCGTCAGATCCACCATCTGCCTCGTTTGCAGATTCACTACCTTCGCTTCTATCGCGCTTGCCGTCCCGCTCGACTCCGTTATCACATATAAATATTGCCCTGTCTTGTCCACTTCCACTTCGTTCACATCCGAGGTGTCTGCTCGATAGAGATTGTTCTGCGTCTTCTGCCACGCCGCGTAACCCACGACTCTGTATGAAGAGTCTTTCAGATGGAAGCCGAACGCGTTGTCGTCTGTTGACTTGCTCATCTGTATTATCTCGCTGCCCGGCAACTGTCCCGCGAAATCTTTTATCAGCGTGTACTGATTGCTCACCACGTTATAGGCATATATCTTCAGATAGGCGTGGCAGTACATGACATTTGGGTCTGTCCCGCTCCATATCGCGTCTTCGCTTCCCGGATATCCTCCGCCCGGCATCGGCGCTGTGAACAGTCTGCGTTTGTTTGATATTCGGAAGTTCACAGGGTCGAACTGATAGAGTGTGCCTTCTCCCCCTGCGTTTAATATCACAAGCCACGTCGAGTTTTTGTTGAAGGATGGATAATAAGAGTAGGCCGTTGTATTGGAAGCGCCGTCGCGTTCGTCCGTGACTCTCATAATGGTTGTGCCAAAGACAGGGTCGCGCAGCGTACCTCCAGCGGCAGGCAATGCGGGCGGCGGCGGCTCCGGATAAACATTCTTGTCCGTTATGACAGTGCCGCCGCCACCGCCGCCGCCACTGCCAGAGGTCGTAAACGTAAGGTCGCCGGAGGTGGCCAGATTGCCCGCCGCGTCTCTCGACTTCACCCTATAGTGATAAAGCGTTCCCGCGTTGAGTCCCGACACCTGCGCGCTGTGGCTCGTCGTCATCGCGCTGTTTACCGTCGTGCTGTTTGTATAATTGCTCGTCGTCCCGTATTCGACCTGTGTGTCGCTCGCTTCGTTCGTCGTCCAGCTTATGGTCGCGCCGCTTGCTGTTACGTTTGAACTGGCTATCGCGCTCAGGACTGGCGGCGTTGTGTCGCCCGCGCTGCCTGATGTCGTGAAAGTGAAGTCGCTCGACCGGGCAACATTTCCTGCCGCGTCTTTCGATCTCGCGCGATAGTGATAAAGCGTGCCGGATGCAAGCCCGGCAAAAGCGACGCTGTGGCTTGTCACAAGCGTCGGGTTCTGCGTGGAAAGGCTGCCGTAGCTGCTCGTCGTCCCGTATTCGACCTGCGTATCGCTCGGCTCGTTCGTCGTCCAGTTGATGGTCGCGCCGCTCGCTGTAACGTTTGTAGCGGTGACTGAGCTTATGACCGGCGGCGTCGTGTCGGGCGTTCCGGTGACGGTGACAAACGCGGATGCTTTGACAGACGGGCTGCTCGCGCTTGCCGCATTGACTACGTAACTTCCGGCGGTGTTCGGAGCCGTGTACAGACCCGTGCTCGATATAGTTCCACCCGTCGCAGACCAGATAACCGGTTCAGTGCCGACTGCCGTTATGACTGCTGTGAATTGAATAGTTCCGCCCGCGTTAGTGATTGCTTTGGCCGGGCTTATTGAAGCGACCGGTCCAAAGCCCGCGCCGTTAATCATCACATTGCTTATGGACGACATCGAATGCATTAGCGAAGCGTTCACAAGCAAGGGATAAACAGGCCGCGCGCTGCTCGTGTAGAAGACCGAGCCGTTCTTGTAATAGTTCACCACGCCGGATTCGATTGCGATGCGAAATACGTTATTGGCTTTGTACTTGATCTTGGCCTTTACGCTGCCGTTTTCCGTGACAATCGCTTTCTTTTTGCTGTTCAGCTTGATCGCAAAGTTGATATCGTCGGCTTCCTGATGAATGGCGTTGCTGTTGTTGAGACCGCACCAGCGATCTTTATTCGTCTCTTTCGCGGTAAATTCCACGGAAGCGTCGCCTGATTCGATTGATTGGACGGATGTTGCCCGCGCATCGTCCGACTGATCGCTGCCGCCCGTCTTCTGCAATGAATTGCTGCTGGCAGTGCAGTTGAGTATGTTCGTCCACATCAAGGCCGCCATCGCCGAAACGTTATCGTTTATCGTTGCGATGAAGACATCCGAACGCCCGTCGCTGGCCGCGGCATTGAACATGCTGAACTGCCCGTCGCGCGAAACATTGTTGCGCGGCAATCGCGCGTGCGAATCGTTGATCAGATTCATGATTTCAAGCGACTCGTTTTCGCTTGATGAAGTCTGTTCAAGCAGTGTCGATTCGTGCTGCTGCTGGCTCAGGTAGCGCCACGCTCTTGTCACATCGCCGTTTACTATTAACGACTCGCCTGAGCGATCAAGTCTGGCGTCGGCAAATCCCGCAACGCCGCTCGTCTGGTCCTGTACGTCGAACTGGTAAAGGTTGTCCGTGAGGCGATCCCACACGATGACGTAACGCCAGCTTGTCTGGCCAGCTTCGCGATAGGTGAAGGCGAAGTGATTGTCATCCGACCACGATTTGCTCAAGCCGCTCGCTTCGCCTTTTGGCAGAAGGGTCGAGAAATCTTTGACGGGCGTAAGGCTGTGCGACTGGATGTCGTAAGCATTTATGCTGATCGCGCCGTCGCCAGCGTCGAGGGCGATGAGTGTGCCGGGGTCTACGGCAGACCACTGCGCGCCGTCAGCCTGTAAAGTCATCTGGTCGAAGAGCGGGCCTTGTTTTTCAGTCCTGAGGCTTGCGGCGTCAACGCTGTAAAGCGTTGCAACCCCGTCGAGCATGATAAAAAATCGCGTCGAATCCAGATTGAATCCCGGCGAAGAAGGCGCGCTCGCCCTGGCTGCGTCCCTGTCGTCGGTGACGCGAACCATCTGAGCTTTGTTATTGGAGATGGCGAACGGGATGCCTGCAAAAGGCAGATTGTTTGTTGGTTTGTCGCTATGAGCGGGTCGAAATGCAATGCGCGCGAAAGCGCTTTGCTCGAATATGACCACTGCTGTTATTGCCCAGACTGCGAATACATTTTTTCTCATTTCTCTAGCCTCACTGTTGATTTATAAATTGCTGTTTTAGTGAGAAGCCGGACTTCAGGCTCCACCATGTTTCCGGTCCGCTGAGGGGCAAGCAGTGAGGTGTTCGGTGAGTTTTCACGCACCGCTGGGGATACACCCTGAGCGATAGTTATCGCTTCATTGCTTTTAATTAACGCCTTAGCGCAGGCAGAAGGGTTGCGCCTGCGAAAGCGTTTTTGTAGACCATGAGACACAGCTCAGAGCAGCGTTTCAGTATGCGCTGCCTGTTTAATCTGTCAGTGAAGCAGTAAAAGAGTAGAGTCGTTCGATTAACCATCTCACACCTCGGAAGCATCGAAAGCTCAGGCTTTTCGGACCAGCTTCATTTGTTGAGCGGTCTCTTCAAGCCGGGAAACTTCGCGATGCTTTGTTGCACGTCGAAATTTCGTTCGGGGACTGCTATTCAGATGTTGAGTGAGATGGCTCGGTAAGGTCGCGATCATCTCACTTCGGTAGCCAGACATCCTCAAAGAAAGGATGAGGGATGAGAGATGAGGGATGAATCAGCGAATTAGCTTTTATTCATCCTTCATCCCTCATCCTTCACCCTTTCTTAAAGGCCATGGCTTTGCGGCCCAGGATCACTCCTGGTGTGCCTTTATCGGTGAAACGCCCGCGTCTGCCTGTAGGGCCAGCAGGTACGCGGACTTGTTGGGATTGGTAACAAAAAATGGAACCCATTTCTGTCCCTCGTTCGGCAGGAACCGAAACCGGGATTCACACATTCGATCAATCCTTCACATTCAAATATCAAGGAACAAGCCTTAAACGACCGATCAATCTTTCAATTCACCTTGCTTGTTAAGGTCGTTGGGGTTGCTCTCCGTTTAACGCCTGTGCAATCTTTGTTCCAACCCTTTTGGGTAGCTTCTCAGCCGTAAACCGGGGTGGCGAGTCGATTGATGTGGCATTTTTTTCATCACTGCGCATCTCGGCTGAGTAAATTTTCCACGCGCACAGGGTATCAGGCAGTTTGATTGAACTGACCATGAGCAGCAGCAATCGGGTTATCTGATCGCACTAAACGCTCGCCGTTGTAAAATCCGCAGGGTAATTGACATTTAATTATTATTAGCCAGCGCCATGGCTTGATTCCAATATCGAATTAATTGATCAATATGAAACCAGCTTCAACAGTCGCAGTCATCGCCACCCTTGATGACGCGCAGCCAGCCGGGCAATCGATTAAGCCTGTTGCGACGGCGGGCCACGAACTGTTCGTCGTGGTGATAAAGGATTTCGCATCGCTTGAGCAATATATTCCGGCATGGGAAGACCTGGCCGCCTCGGCTCTTGAACCGAATCCCTTTTATGAATCGTGGATGCTGATACCCGCGCTCCGAAATTTCGGAGCAGGCAAAGATTTGCAACTCGTTCTGGTCTTTGCGCCGAACCGTGCCCAGCCCAAAGAGCCGCCCGTTCTGTGCGGCGTCTTTCCGCTTGAGCGCAAATCCCGCTACAAGGGGCTGCCTGTTTCTGTGCTCAGCCTCTGGAAGCATCTTTATTGTTTTCTCTGCACACCGCTCATCCGCGCCGATTGCGCACGCCTATGTCTGTCCGCGTTTTTCGACTGGCTCGCCAGCGACGGTTCAACCGGCCCGCTCGTCGAATTCAATTTCGTGTCGGGCGAAGGGGCGTTTCATCATGCCCTGACAGACACGCTGAACGAGCGATTGTGCATGAGCTTTGTTTCAGACCTTTACACGCGCGCGATGTTCAAGCCGGGGGCGAACGCAGATGATTATCTGCGCGAGGCGATGTCTCGCGGACACCGCAAAGATACGCGGCGCAAAATGCGCAGGTTAGCCGATCTGGGGCCTCTCGAATACACAGAGCTTGAGCCCGATGGAGATGTTGACGGATGGCTCGAAGGGTTCATGCAGTTGGAAGTAAAGGGATGGAAAGGCGAGCTTGGCGGCGCTTTCGCTTCAAATGAAGCCAACCGCACTTACTTTCAGACGGTGGCGAAAGAAGCCTTTCGGCGAGGGCAATTGAAGATGTTCGCGCTTGAATCAAACGGTGAGCGCGTAGCGCAAAAGTGCAATTTCCTCGCAGGTAACGGCTCGTTCGCATTCAAGATCGCTTATGACGAGACTTACGCGCACTACTCGCCGGGCCTGCTCGTGGAGTTGGAAAACATTCGCATGCTTCACGAGCAGACGGAAATCGAGTGGATGGACTCTTGCGCAGCCCCTGTTCACTTCATGATTAACCGCCTCTGGCTCGACCGTAGAACCATTCAGACCGTGCTGATGCCGACGGGCAAACGACCCGGCGAATTGATCGTTTCGCTGCTGCCCCTGATTCGGTGGATTCATCGCAAGGTGAAAGGAATATCCCGTTCTGCCCGTCCCGCAGCCAGCAATTAAGGAGATTTTGAGGATGAGTTCCCTGATATTTTCAGCCCCTTCAAGGATTGGCCTTACAGATTCAAAGAAGCAATCGGCAGATGAACTGCTCGAAGTTGACCGGGAGATTTTCCGCGCCAACTTCAACCGCCAGCCTTTTATGATCAGCCATCATCTGGCCGGGCACCCGTTGTTCACACTGCCGCGTCTGGTCGAACTTTCAAAGCGCCTGCCGAAAGATCACGTGAGGTACAATGCGGGCAATATACCGGTGACTCAGGAACTCTACACGGGGCCGCAAACGGGTCTGTCCGTCGAAGAGACCATCCGTCGCATCGAAGAGTGCGGTTCATGGATGGTGCTGAAATGGGTCGAGCAGGACGAGGAATACGGCGACCTGATGAACCGCTGTCTGGACGAAGTTCAGAAGCTCTCGGAGACGGTCGAGCCGGGAATGTGCAAGCGGGAATCTTTCATCTTCATCACCTCGCCCGGTTCGATCACGCCTTATCACATGGACCCCGAACATAATTTCCTGCTCCAGATCAAAGGCAGTAAGACATTAAAGCTATTGCCGGGTTCGGCGCTGTCTGAGCCTGAGTTGGAGAAATATTTTGGCGAAGGCCGAGACCCTGTCTTTAATGAAGAGTCGAGCAGGCAGGCATCTACGTTCAGGCTGACTCCGGGCAGGGGGTTACATTTTCCCGTGACAGTTCCCCACTGGGTAGAGAACGGCAGCGAGTTTTCAGTCTCCTTCAGCATCACGTTCCGCACGCCCGCCTCAGATCGCAGAAGCATCGTCTATGATGTGAACAACACGCTGCGCCGTCGAAATTTCAAACCCGCGCCTTATGGCTATTCGCGGCTCACTGATTCAGCAAAGTTCTACGCATTCCGCGCAGTGCGGCGCGCAAGAAAAGTGCTCGGCCTGCCTGAGCGTGACCACGCCCGGAAGTATTAGAAAAGATTGACATAGTGCGGGCCTGAGAATAAAGTAGGCGTGCATCGAAGTTAAAAACCCAGGCGCAGTTACCCCTCATTTACAATCACCTCTATATGTCCGCGAAGCGGATAAATGAAATAGCGTCGGGTGAAACCCGACGTAAACAAACGAGTACATAACCGTCCCTGAAAAGGACGAATAAAAATATAATGGCGCAAACATTAGTCAGTCTGTCAGTCCATATAATTTTCTCGACGAAACATCGCGCCGACCTGATACAGCCTGAGGTCGAAAGTGAGTTGTTTGCCTATATCGCAGGGATTGTGAAGAACAACAATTCGAGCCTCATCGCCGCAGGCGGCACGAAAAATCATATTCATCTATTGATTTCCTTAAGCAAAACAGTTTCTTTAAGCGAATTGGTCGGCGACATCAAACGCGACAGCTCGAAATGGCTGAAAACGAAAGATGCAAAGTTTCAAAAGTTTTACTGGCAGGATGGCTATGGCGCGTTCTCTGTCGGGCAATCGCAGATTGAGAAGGTTAAAGACTATATAGCTCGACAGAAAGAAAAACACGCTGTGCGCAGTTTTGAGGATGAGGTTCGAGCATTTTTGAAGAAGTATGCCGTTGAATATGATGAGCGTTATATTTGGGATTAGCTTTAGATCAAAGAATTCGTCCCTTTCAGGGACGATTCGTTTGCAACCCTTTTCGTCGGGTTTCACCCGACGCTATTTATTTCGTTGGGTTTCACCCAACGCTATTTATTTCGTTGGGTTTCACCCAACGCTATTTAATTAGTCCGCTACGCGGATAAATGAAGCAGGGTTATACGCGACGGTATTTAATCAGTCCGCTACGCGGGAATTGATTACTCTCCGGCGGGGTTCATAAAGACTGTATCCATGTCCTGATCGGCTTCCGTAAAATGCCACGAATCCGCAGCCAGCAACACGCCGCCCGGCGAATCTGCATCTGCCAGAGCGACCTGAAATCCGCGCTCGCCGCGCTTGATGAATCCGTGGCGCAGGAGCCTGTTCGCGATGGCGCATTCCGCCGTCATGTTCATCTCCAGACTCGAACAGCCATCCGCCGTCGCATGTTCTATAATCAACTGTAGAACGGCGTCTATCGTCCTTGAATCGTTAGCGCAGAATATATCGACTATCGATGCATATTCGCCGCATCTCTCAAGCGCAACAAATCCTTCAATTCTGCCTTCGTGTTTGATTGCAAGCGGCACCTGTCGCTCGGACGGTGCCTGATGGTATTTCCATGTCATGAACTCCTCATCTCGCGCGCAGGCGACCCTGTGAGTCGCCGCCGCGCGACAGAACATCTCGCTAAACTCCGGGCCGAACTCATACACCTGTTCGAGCGCGAATCCCGTAGCGTCAGTCCTGGTCAGACGGTCGAGAACCATTATCGGAAGCCCGGCCAGTCGAGCCTCGAATTTCGTCGGCACGCGAGAGAACGCCGCGCGATATGCCCCGCGACTGGTGAGCGGGCGCACCCATCTGCGATAGCCCGTTACCAGATGAGACCCTGCTTTGACGAGCGCGCCCAGATTGTTAGGCGTCGGCGGCCCGTACATGAACTCGATTCCACTCGCGCGCATCCCCGCAAAGCTCGCCAGATGCAACCTTGTGGCAAGCCCCTGCCTTCTTACGCGCGGCTCGATGTAGCAATCGCCGCCGATGCTGCCGATTCGCTCGCATCCATCCACAAAGACTTTTCTGGGGAAAAGCGAAGTGCAGCCAACCGCTTCGCCGCTCGCGCACTCAATCGCAAGCCACGTCAGCGCTCGCCCGTGAGGGTTCGATTTGTAGAGCCAGTCATATCGCCCGGCCATATCTCTTGCGTACACGTTTCCCATCAGCCTGATCACGTGCTGCCGGTCGCCTTCGTCCGCCATCCTTATCTCAAAATCACTCATAATCGTTCACTCACCACGAATCTTTGAATTTATCGACCCTTACTTTAAATAGTGCCGCCGTTCAAGCAATCTGTACCCTATTCTTCTCAGCGACAGCGGAACGGTCGCTTTCAACAGCGATCTTCCCGCGCGGCTTGCCCGCCCGATGCCTGTGTAAGCCAGTGACCTTATCCCCGATCTCAGGCATGTCAGCGAGACCGTTTCCCTGCCTGCTTTCGTCCACCAGTCCTTGTAAGAATCGGTCCCGCCCATGAAATCGTATTCGAGCACTTTGTCATCTCCCAGACAGTCTTTAATGCACAGGCCGAGCATCACGCTGCCGAGGCTCTCTTTCGCATAAACAGGGTCGAAGCCGCCCTGAAACGCATGCACAATGCCTTTGTCGAGAAATGCGAGTCGAACAGCCTTAATCTCGCCGCTCAGTTTGAGCGTCCATAATCGCAATTGCCCGACTGCCAGCGCACGTTCGGAGGCTTCTCTCAAAAGCGCTTCGACTCCCGGCAGCGCGAATGAGCCGGGCTCGCCTTTCGCTATCCATCGCGCCTGATGCAATGCGACCAGCGCATCCATGGCCGGTTCCAAATCCTCAACTTCGCGTATGCGAGTGAACTCCCAGTCGCGCGGCTCCAGGAATCGCCGCATCTGACGTATAAGATGTTTGCGCGTAGAGCGGCTCAGGCTTTGACAGAAGGTCTCCCAGTCGGTAGTCGTGTCTATGTGGTGCGAATGATTGCAGGGTTCGACGCGGGCGGCAAAACCCAGCGCAACATGAAAGTACGGAAAGATTGTCGATGCGGCAGGCACTTCATTCATCCACAGGCGGTCCCATTCATTGCTTCGTTGCAGATATCGAACTATCGTCTCTGCCACCCCCTGCTCGCAGCCCCGCCTCGCTATCAAATCCAGATACTCGCTCGTCTGCGCGTATACCCCTGTTCCCAGAAACATCAGCTCTCGCACGTGCGGTATGCCTGCCGTCTTTCGCTGCGCCAGATAAAACGGCGCAAGCCCCATAAGCCGACCCGATTCATCCCGGCAGACGATGATAAACAGCCTGCCTGCCGCCGGTTTGAAGGCCCGCCACCATGCTCTCGTCCACCCCCACCGAAGAAAATAGACCCGCTGATCGCTCTCATCCAGCAAGGCGTCCCATTCCCGCTCAAGCGCGTCAAATCCCGCTTCTTTTGTCACCACTGTTGCCTGCAAAATTGTCGCCTGTCGGGTAGCCGGACCGCCCATTATTGCAACGGGTATAACTTGGTTTTCTCTATTAATCATCAAGGTTTCATGCCTATTTTTAGTGCGTTCTACCATTTGCAATTAAGCTAAATTGCTTTCTAGGCTGTTTTTCCAATCCCTGTTGGTGGAAATCCTATCTGATTGAGAATTTAGCCTGACAGAGAGGGTTCGTAAACCGAAGTCAGGATTACTCGAAAACGAAACCTGAATGACAGCTTGAGAGGTGATGATGGGAAGCTTCCGACCCCGAAATCTTACGGACGTAATTCAGATTCTCCGGCGCAGAATAAATCTGATTCTTTTCACGACAGCGGTGGTAATGCTTGCGGCATTCATCATAATCATCAGCATCCCGCACACGTACGAATCGCGCGCGCGCATAGTCGTTTCCGGCCAGATTTACGACCGCCAGGCCAACGGCGCTCAGATTGCCGCCGTGACCGAGCAGATTACCAGCCGCGCAAACGTCGAAAACCTCATCAATCGCTATGGCCTCTATGCGCCTGTGACGAACATGGACCGCGCGGTCCAGAACCTCCAGGCCGAAATCAAGCTCGATGCCAAGCTTCGCAGCGATGCAAACGGGTTCCCGGAATCTTTCACGCTCTCCTACCGGCACGCCGATCCTGCAATCGCGCAGAAGGTCGTGACCGACATGCTGGCGATATTCAATCAGGCCAACGCGACGCTTGAAAAACAGGCAGCCGAGGAAGCCCGCGCCATCAGAGCCGAGATCGAAGATCTGGAAGGCAGGCTCACTCAGACCAACCACCAGCGCGCAGCAAGCGCCGCTCGCGCAAGCGCAGCAAGCCGCGTTGCGAGCAACATTGACCGTGTGCGCTCGGAACGCACAGCCATCGCTTCTTCTGTTGAAACGCTCAGGGACCGCGAATACGCTTTGCAGCAGCAGATCGCCAGCCAGAAACAACAGATCGTCCAGCAGCAGGAAATCGTCCGCAGCGCACCTCCCGCAGATGATGGCCGTTCAAGCAGTTCTTATAATGCCCTGATCAAACGCAAAGCGGAGCTTGAAGGACAGATCAAAGATTATCTGGCCAATTACACAGACAAGTATCCCAAGCTGATTCTGGCACGCGAGCAGCTTGCGGAAGTGAATCAACGCATCAGTGAAGCCAGCGCCAGCGGCGAAGGCAAGCGCGCAAGCGCGGCCTCACCGGAAGCCGCACAGCTTCGCACGCTTCAACACGAACTCTCGCGCATGGAGACGGAACTGGAAATAGTTCAACGCGAGATGAGTCGCAAAATGCAGGCGGCCTCAAGCCTGCCCGGCGGGGGCAGCAGTTCGCCCGTCTATGTGCCGTCGTCTCCTTCATCATCACCGGGCACGGGTAGTTCCGGCATCGCCGAATACGGGGTTGAGGGATTGAAGGAACGATATACGGCTCTGTTGAAGCGGGAAGACGCGCTGAAAGATTTCCAGCCTTCGATTTCAGGGCCGGGCACGCCGTTTTTTCAAACCGTAGATCAACCTAACCTGCCGCAATCTCCGGCTGCGCCGAATCGCTCGAAGCTCATGATGTTCGCCTTAGCATTGGCTCTGGGAGCCGGTCTTGTGGCAGCTATCATAGTCGAGCTTCCGCGCATGACGCGCATACACGACGAGCGCGACATCAACTATTTTCTGGGCGTGCCGGTGGTCGCGATGATACCTGAAACACTGACAATAGCCGAGCGGGGGCAGTCGCAAAACAGCCTCTTCAAACGACGCCTTGTTTATCTGCTTATGGGCGCGGCAGCGGTCCCTGTTTTAGTGCTGGTGCTCAACAGCATTCGCATATTCCAGATTCTCGGCAATAAATAAATAGATGGGAGCTATTTGAAAGGTTTAAGCGATGGGGAAAATATACGAAGCGTTATCCAGAGCAGAAAGCAGAGCAATCGAATCCAATCAGCCCGACTACACCGACATAGATTTCGATTACACGGACGTAGATGTCGAAGACAGGCGCGACAGCCGTAAAGAGCGCGACGATCAGGAACAGTTCAATTTTCTGCGCTACTCGCTCGGCGCGTCTTCGATATTCGAGAAAGACCGTGCGAAGCGCGACGCCACAGCCGCCGCGCTCACACTGCGGTCGAAAGCGCAACCCGCTCGCGAAGTCACGGTCGATTTCAGCCGAATCGATCCGCATCTGGCCGCATTTTACAACTTGGACCGCCGCGCCTCTGAGCAGTACAACAAACTCGCCCTCACCTTGATTTCGCGCGCAGCCGAGCGCGGCTTCAAACGGGTGCTCATAGCTTCGGCGCATCACGGCGAAGGGCGTACATCGGTCACGCTCAATTTGGCCTGTGCGCTTGCGCGCGCGCGCCAGCGTGTTTTAGTAGTCGATTGCGACCTGCTCCAGCCGTCCGTGATGCGTATGCTCGGACTCGATTGCGAGATAGGCATGAGCGAAGCCTTCGCCGGAGGGATGCCTCCGGGCGCGGCGGCGGTCAGAGTTCTTCCTTTCGGCTTCAACGTGCTGCCGACTCGCAAGCGCGTAGACAATCCCGTTGAACTGCTGGCGGCCCCCGGTTTCTGGAAGATGCTCCAGACCTTCGACGCCGATCACGATTTTGTGCTCTTCGATTCGTCGCCGCTTCTTGCGATGGGCGATTCGAGTCTGCTTGCCCGGTTTACCGATACGACATTGATGGTTGTTCGCGCAGGCCGCACGAGTTCCGCAGAGATGGCAAAGGCCATTACGCCTTTTACGCCGGACGACCTGATGGGCGTGGTAGTCAATCGCGCTCAGGATTGATCGAAGCAAAACTATTGAACGCAGATGGATAGTGGGCTATAACCTCCGAGACCCCTGCCCTACTGAATGCTAGATGAAACAGGCAATGCTCAAACTGATGAAAGCGACGGGCGTGTTTGCTCCATTTCGCTTTGTCAACCGAAACCGCGCGCTCATCCTCACCTATCATCGCTTCGGCGCAAACGACGCGACCAGAACTTCTGCGCTCGATTTCCGTGAGCAACTCGATTACCTCACGTCGCATTACGAAATTGTTCCGCTCTCTTTCATCGCGGGCCGAGTCGCTGGCAAACGGAGGCTGGCCGCGATCACGATTGATGACGGCTACCGCGACGCTTACGAGATAGCTTTTCCGCTCCTTCGCCAGTTCGACGCGCCCGCGACCCTTTTTGCCGTGACCGATTTCATCGATAAAAAAATATGGCTGTGGACAGACAAGCTCCGCTATCTGACTTCACGCGTTCAGCAGGACCTGCTCGAAACGACGATCAGTAACCGCACGATTCGCCTCCCGTTAAACGGTCGCACGTCGCGCAGCGAGGCCGCGCAGCGCATCAACGCCGCTTTGAAATCACTATCCGAAGGCGATAAAAACAGAGCCATTGCCCGCATAGCCGAATCCCTCGGCTTAGAGATTCCCGATGTGCCGCCCGATGATCTCAGCCCGATAACATGGGAGCAGGCGCGCGAGATGGACGGGGCAGGGCTTGAGATAGGCTCGCACACCATGACTCATCCGATACTGACCAGAGTGAGCGAAGCGCAACTGCGCCGCGAACTGGTCGAATCGCGCGAACGGATCGAATCAATCCTCAAACGCAGGGTTGATCGGTTCTGCTACCCGAACGGCAATTACAACAACTCAGTCGCAATTGAAGTCGAGCGCGCAGGCTACAGATGCGCGGTCACGGTCGATCCCGGACTCAATGATGAGCACACCAGTCCGTTTGCTCTCAGGCGAATTCATACCGAAGCAGACCTCGCGCATTTCGTTCAAAGCACGAGCGGGTTCGAGCAGCTCAAAGCGAGCTTTTACGGCATTCGAGCAAAAGGGATAAGGGCAACCGGGTTATGAGCACAGGGATTATGAGCGCCGATAAAAAAACAACAGGCAGAAACGCGCTGACTAAGCGGGCGGCCCTGCTCGTTGTGGCCAAGATCATCGGCTACGCGCTGACGCTGCCGCTGCCGATCATTCTGGTGCGCCTTCTCGACCAGTCGAACTTCGGGCTCTACAAGCAGGCATTTCAGCTCGTCACGTCGCTTGTCGCGCTGCTCGGCCTGCAATTCAGCGTCAGCATTTATTACTTCATGCCGCGCCACCCGGACAAAAAGCCGCAGGTCATTTTGAACGTGCTGATATTTTACGGCCTGCTCGGAGGGTTGACGGCGCTCTTTTTCGCTCTCTATCCGCGCTGGATCACGCCCATCTACAAGACGGACGATCTCGTACCGCTCGTTCCATTCATCGGCCTCGCCATGATGTTATGGATGATCTCGTCGCTGCTGGAAGTAATAGCCATAGCCGATGGCGAAATGCGCTCGGCTTCTTTTTTCACAGTGATGATTCAGCTTACGAAAAGCGCGCTGCTGATTGCAGCCGGGCTGATATTCCGCAGCACTTACGCAATCGTCATCGCCGCTGTCGTGCAGGGCTCGCTGCTATGCGTGATTCTCTTTTTTTATTTAAAGAAGCGATACGGCCATTTCTGGCGCTCGTTCGATTTCGCGCTCTTCAAAGCGCAGATCGGCAACGCCCTGCCGTTCGGGCTGGGCGCGCTGGCGTTCGGCGCGCAGGCAGACCTGCATAATTATTTCGTGTCGCATTATTTCGAGCCTGCGATGTTTGCAATCTACTCGGTCGGCTGTTTCGACATCCCGCTGCTCGGAATGCTGTACGAATCCGTAGTGAGCGTGCTTTTGCCTGAGGTCGCGCGGCTTCAGGTGCAGAAGGACAACGAAGGGTTGATCTCGCTTTGGGCAACCGCGATTCGCAAGCTCGCTTTCTTTTATGTGCCTGCCTATGTGCTGCTGTTCGTGTTGCGCGAAGAGGTCATCACCTTTCTGTTCACGAAACAGTACAAAGATTCCGCGATCATCTTTGCGATCAACCTGCTGCTGCTGCCATTGTACCTGAGCGTTTACACATCATTCATTCGCGCTTTCGACGATCTCAGATATTACCGGCTGAAATTATCGCTCGTGATGATACCCGTGACCTGCGTTCTGCTTTACACAGGCATTCACGTGGCGGGGCTTGTCGGCGCGGTAAGCGCGTGCGTCCTCGCGCAGACTATCGACGTAGTAGTGATGGTGACAAAGACTGCGCGCAGGCTCGGCGTTCAGCCGCGAGAGATTCGCCGCCTTGCGCCTGTAATCAAAACCATAACGGCTTCCACAGTCGCAGGCATCGCTACGTATCTGGCAAAGATGTCGCTTGGCGACGTGCACGTTTTTATCGTGCTCGCGGCCTGCGCGTCTGTGTTCGCCGTCGTTTTCCTGTTTATCGCGTTCATCGTTGGCGCTGTGACCGATGACGAAAAATCGGAGTTGATAAGGTTCTATCGCTCAGGCACGCGGAGACTTGGATTTTCATCCGCGACCGAAGCGCCATAAGCAAATCGTGATGACTGCTGACAGTAACAAAAAGAGATTGGGCGCGTTGTTCACATCCGTGGCGACGGGGCCGCGCCTCGTTTCAGTACCGCCTGATGCGGTGTCGCCTGATGCGGCGATAAACGGCGCGCAGAAAAGTTCAAACCGTTTTGCGTTCGCGTGTCTCTACCTGTTTACGATGATGCTCTACATTCGCCCGAACGATATTCTTCCGATAGGGACGTTCCCGCTTGTGAAGATCGTGGCGATATTTATGCTGATAGCCTACACGGGGTCGAAGATATCGCTCGGCCAGTCGATGACCATCTGGCCGCTTGAGATGAAGATGCTGGCGTTGATCGTCGCGCTCGGCATCCTTTTCACTCCCATAGCCGCGTCGCCCCTGCTCAGCATCGAAACGCTCACGGATTCGTTCTTCAAAGTAGTCAGCATATTCATACTGATAATCAACCTGATAGACAATCGCGAAAGGCTTCGCTCTCTGATGAAGCTGGTCGTCGTGTGCGGCACTATTGTCGCGCTCGGCACGATTAAAAGTTATTTCGCGGGCGAACTGGTGACCGACGCGGCAAGGACGCTTGAGCGAGCGGCGGGACAGGGCTTCTTTGCAAACCCGAACGAGCTTGCGATGGCTTTAAATCTGTTACTGCCGTTTGCGGTCGTGCTGGGGCTGATGAGTAAAGGCGTAAAGCGGCTGGCATATTTCGCGTGCGCGGGTCTTCTTTCATTCGGGATCATGGTTTCATTTTCGCGCGGCGGATTTCTGGGGCTGGTAGCTATAGGCGGCGTGATAATGTGGAAAGCGGGACGCGGCAAACGCTTTACGACTGTGCTGGCGGGGCTTGTGCTGTGTTGCGCTTTCTTCGTGGCGATGCCCGGCGGCTACAGCGACAGGCTGTTCACAATTCTACACACGCAAAACGATCAGACTCATTCGGCGCAGGAGAGGCAGGAACTGTTCGGGCGCGCGGTCGAAGTCATAACGCATCACCCTGTCATCGGCGTCGGCGTCGGCAACTTTGGCATCTATTCAATCAGAGACAAAGTGGCCCATAACGCTTTTCTTGAGATCGCCGCAGAACTGGGAGTGATCGGTTTCATAGCCTACATGGTCATTATATTCGCGCCGCTTCGCACGCTGAGACAGATCGAACGCGAGACCTACAACAGGCGCGCAGGCCCAAAATCCTGGAGCGAGCGCGACCGTGAAGCTTACTTTCTGAGCATTGGGTTGCAGGCCGTGCTTGTCGCTTACATAGTATGCAGCTTTTTCCAGTCGAGCCAGTATTTCTGGTATCTGTACTACATCGTCGCTTATACGGTATCGCTGAAAAGAATTCGCAGCACCGAGACCGTAACCGGTTCTGCGGCTGACGCGACCGTTCTTAAGACAGCCAAAGGCGCGCTGTGGAAATCGGCGGATAGCGCAATCGGATAGCCAATACAAGGAAGTTACGAGGTTTTCATGTCACACACTATGGCACAATTAGCGAACGACCCCGTTCAACCCGATCTACTGCCTTCGAGCGAGTTGTACGAGAGCAGAAAACTCGCGGAAGCTTATCCGGGGCTTGATCAAATCGCGTTGGAAAAATTCGTCGCCACGCTGGAATCGCAGGGAGACGAGACCGCAAGAATTGATCGCCTGCTTGCGCGGCTCAATCGTCTGGTCGATCTCACGAGCGAACAAAAAAACGTCGTCGTGCTCGGCTGTGGGCCGAGGCCGCAGACCGTGCGATTCTTAGCCGAAAAGAATTTCAACGTCGTCGGCGTCGAGCCTGTCGTCTCGTTCGTCCGCTCCGCGCGCGAGTTTTTAGGTTCTGCCGAGCAGGTCGTTGAAGGCGCAGCCGAACGAATCCCGCTGGCGGATAAATCTCAACACATGGTCTTTTGCGACAGCGTGCTGGAACACGTCGTCTCTCCGGCCAAAAGCCTCGACGAGATGTGCAGGGTTCTTGCGCCGGGCGGCATTGCCTTCATCACCACGACCAACCGTCACAGGTTTTCGCTGACGGGTGAAAACGGAGAATACCGGTATCGGTTCTTCAACTGGCTGCCGGGGCTGGTCAAAGAGTGCATGGTCTTTCAACACCTGCACTACGACCCGCGACTGGCAAATTACACGCAGCTTCCGGCTGTTCACTGGTTCACCTACACGGAGCTTTGCAGGATAGGAAGAGAGGCGGGCTTTGCGCAGTTTTATTCGCTGCTCGACCTGCTCGACTCAAACGACCCGGCCATAAAGCAGAGCCGGTTGAAGCGATGGGTGCTAAACAAAGTCAAATTTAATCCCTGGCTTCGCGCTCTGGCCCTCACGCAAAAGGGCGATACGATCATCATGCTGAAGAAGTAAAGCCCGTGGCCAGCAGTCCGACTGCGCCCTCCCTCACGGTTGGGCTGCTGACGCGGCCTTGAAAGCGAGTTTCGATTATGTGCGGCATAGCTGGAATGTTTGATTCCGAAACGACGATGAGCACAGCCGAGAGCCGCGAGGCGCTCAAACGGATGTGCGATGTCATCGAACATCGGGGACCTGACGATGAGGGATTCTACGTCGAAGGCGGCGTGGCTCTCGGAATGCGAAGGCTTTCGATCATTGATCTGTTCACAGGCCATCAGCCTATATCGAACGAAGACGGCTCGGTCTGGATAGTCTTCAACGGCGAAATCTACAACTACCGCGAGATTCGCCAGGAGCTGATCGGTCGCGGCCACGTGTTTCAAACCGGCAGCGACACGGAAGTCATAGTCCACCTCTACGAAGACGAAGGCGAAGCGTGCGTCGAAAAATTGCGCGGGATGTTTGCGTTTGCGATTTACGACAAGCGCGAGCGAAAGCTTTTCCTCGCCCGCGACCGTGTTGGCGTCAAGCCGCTGCATTACGCAGTCGCAGGCAATCGCATCATCTTCGGTTCTGAAATAAAGTCGTTGCTTCAGCACCCGGCTGTAAATCGAGAAGTGAATTTTGACGCCATCTCGGACTTCTTCTCATTCGGCTATGTGCCCGACCCTCACAGCGCATTTCGCGGCATCGAAAAACTGCTGCCCGGCCACACGCTTACCTTCAAAGACTCGCGCCTGACGACCAGATGTTACTGGGATTTCGATTATC
The DNA here is from genome assembly GCA_963804815.1 of Blastocatellia bacterium. Lineage (GTDB taxonomy): Bacteria > Acidobacteriota > Blastocatellia > UBA7656 > UBA7656 > DATEKX01. The sequence goes on from CAWDRU010000002.1 coordinate 4,332,269, forward strand.
CTGAAAAGAACGAAGATGTTGCGCGCGACGAGAGCTATTACATCGAACGATTGCGCGAATTGCTTGCCGAATCGGTTCGCCTGCGGCTTGTCAGCGATGTGCCTTTGGGCGCGTTTCTTTCGGGCGGGATAGATTCGAGCACAGTCGTCGCGATGATGGCGCGCGAGATGGACAGGCCCGTCAAGACATTTTCCATCGGATTCACCGAATCGAGCTTTGACGAGCTTGATTACGCGCGCATCGCCGCGCGTCACCTGAAGACAGATCATCACGAATTCGTCGTCACTCCCGATGTATGCAACATAGTCGAAGAGATAGTCTGGCATCACGACGAGCCGTTTGCCGACGTGTCGAGCATACCTACTTACATCGTATCGAAGATGGCCCGCGAGCATGTCACAGTAGCGCTTTCGGGCGACGGCGGTGACGAATTGTTCGCAGGCTATGAGCGATATCTGGTTGATGGCGAGCGGGCCAAGTTCGAGCATGTGCCTCGATTCATTCGCCGGGGCGCTATGCTTCCTCTGAGTCGCTCGCTTCCGCGCGGCGCTTACGGTAAGAACTTTCTGCGCAACATCGCGCTCGATGCCGACGAACGCTACGTCGATTCAATCTCCTATTTTCACGATGAGAAAAAACGCAGCCTGCTTTCAACCGAATTTTTGAGCGCAATCGGAGGGCGCGATTCGTCGGAAGCGTTCAGGCGCATCTACGGCGCGCCTCGATCAGGCGAGCGCATCGATCACCTGCTCTATCTCGACAGCAAGACCTATCTGCCGGGCGACATAATGACGAAGGTGGATCGGATGAGCATGGCGCATTCGCTCGAAGCGCGCGAGCCGCTTCTGGATCACAAGCTGATCGAGTTTGTCGCGCAGATTCCCGCATCATACAAGCTGCGCGGGTCCGAAACAAAGAGCATCCTGAAGCGCGCGGTTCGCGGCCTGATCCCTGACGAAATCATAGATCGAAAGAAACAGGGCTTTGGCGTTCCCATCCAGAAATGGTTCAAGGAAGATCTGCGCGCGATGCTTCTGGACACGCTCACAGGCAGCCGCGCACAACAAAGAGGCTATTTCAAACCCGGCGCAGTCGAAGCAATACTGGACGAACATATGCGCGGGCGGCGCGACAACTCGCGTCACCTCTGGGGGCTGTTGACGCTTGAACTTTGGCATCGCCAGTTCATTGATCGCCAGCCTGAATCCGCGTACGCAGGCGCAAAACGGATCGAACTCAATATGGTGGCCTCGCCAGACAGCACTGGTCGATTGGCAGAAGCTTAAAACATGTGCGGAATTGCCGGATTAATCGGAACAGGTAACGAACAGCTGCGAGCCGACTGTGTGCGGCGAATGCTTGGCGCGCTCGAACGACGAGGGCCGGACGGCAGCGGTCTTGAAGTGTGGGAGCAGGCTGCGCTCGGTCATCGCAGGCTTGCGATCATTGATCTGAGCGATGCGGGCCGCCAGCCTATGCTCACGGCGGACGGCAGCGTGGGCGTAACATTTAACGGTGAGATTTATAACTTTCGCGACCTGCGTGCTGAATTGATCGCGCAAGGTTACGCGTTCACGAGCGGCACTGATTCCGAGGTGCTGCTTCACGGCTATAAAGAGTGGGGCATAGACGGGCTGGTGTCGCGGTTGAGAGGGATGTTCGCGTTCGGGTTGTGGGATGATACGGCGCGAAAGTTTTTCCTCGTGCGCGACCGGCTGGGCGTGAAGCCGCTGCTTTACGTTGTGCGAGACGGGCAACTCGCATTCGCCTCGACCGCGCGGGCATTGCGCGTGGCAGGCAGGGCCAGCGAAATAGATGAACGCGCGGTTGCTGAATACCTTCACTTCGGATTCGTGACCGATGCCCGCTCGATTTACAAAGGCGTGACAAAAGTCCCTGCGGGCGCGATAGTCGAATGGTCTGCGGGCAGGGTTCAAACGCGCGGGTACTGGCAATTGCCTGAGGCCAGCGCCTCTTCCAATATATCGTTTGAAGAAGCGGTGCGCGAAACCGAAAGATTACTGCTTGAAGCGGTAAAGATTCGACTTTACGCAGACGTGCCGGTCGGCGCGTTATTGAGCGGCGGCGTCGATTCGAGCCTCGTATGCTGGGCCACATCCGAGCTTGGCGCAGATCTGACTGCTTATACGGTCGGAACGCCCGGCGATCAGTGGGACGAGACTGCCGACGCTGTAGCCACGGCTCGCGCGCTCAAGCTGAATCATCGCGTTGTTGAGATGACTGCGACGGACGCGCCCGGCGTTTCTGAACTTGTGAGCGCTTACGGCGAACCATTCGCGTGTGCGTCCGCGCTCGGTATGCTGAGAGTATCACAGGCAGTCGCGCCGTCTGCGAAAGTGCTGCTGACGGGCGATGGCGGCGACGATGTATTTCTGGGATACGAAGGGCATCGTTATTTCCAGCTCGCGGAAAAGCTCGCGCGCAGGCTTCCTGAAAAGAGCGGCAGATGGTGGCTCGCAGTCCGAGATCGCCTTCCGCGCGTCGGCCCGCTCAGGCGACTTGCATCATTCATCGATTATGCAACGGGCGGGCTTGGCGGAGTCGCACTTGCGCATGACGGGTTGCAGATGTACAGGCGTAATGCGATGCTGGGCGCAAGGCTCAAAGACGCAGGCGTTGACCAGTTGAATGCCGAATGGTCGATTGAATCGGGTAAAAAATTGCTGGCGGAGTTCCTGCAATACGACCGCAGCACGAGATTCACAGGAGAGTACCTGCCAAAAGTTGACGGCGCGACGATGTATCATTCGGTTGAAGCGCGCTCGCCTTTTCTCGATCAGAAGCTCTGGGAATTCGCCGCCGCGCTTCCCTTCGATGTCAGGCTGCACAAAGGGCGCTTGAAAGCCGTGTTGCGCGAGCTTGCGCGTCGCCGCATAGGCGAGCCTGTCGCGCGAGGCCGCAAACGCGGATTCAGCATCCCTGTTCAACGATGGATAACCAACAGATGGCGCGCGGCGGTCGAAGACAGCTTCCGCGATTCATTGCTCGAAGGCGAAGGCTGGCTGCGCTCTGACGCGTTGTTGAAAGAACTGGAGCGCGCCGCACAAAAAGGCTTTGCGCCGAATCAACTCTGGTACAGCTTTGTGCTCGAATCCTGGCTGAGACAGGAACGCAGCGAAATGAGTGTTCTAAAGTTCAATGAAGAGATGCCCGTTGTTGTTACCCGTTAGCCCGTCCCGGTTCAATATTTTTTAATAGCCATTACGGAACTTTCATCATATACTGTCAAAGTCAGTTTCAATCAGGCTGACCATCCCGCTTTCCTATCAACCAACTCTCGGAGTTCAACCAATCAACTATTTGGAAACAAGGAGTACCACATGAAACTCAATGCTGTTTGCTGGTCGCTTTTATTGGTTCTCGTATTTTGCGGGACTATAGTTTTTCAAGCAGAAACCCACGCTCAAGTCAGCCTGAGCGCAATCGAGCCGCTCGATTCCGGCCAGATCGTCTCAGGTTTTGTACCTGCTTCAACAATGGCTAACAATTGTTTAGTTGGCCCAACGCAACACAAAATCGAGATTGTCAGCGGAGATAAAAGGCTCACACTTCAATTGACCGGAAATTTATCGACCGACCAGAACACAGGGCTTTACGTTCGGCGCAACGCTCCAGTGGCGATTGAAGACGGCAAGGTTATATCCGACTTCAAGACAACCGCTGTTGGAACAAGCAGGAAGTTCAGCCTTCCGTCGCCGGGAGCGCCGCCTCTTCAACAGGGAAGCTATTTTATAGCAATCGTCAATTGCGCGACGGCTGCGATAAACTACACATTGGCTGCGACCATATCAGACCCGACTGATGCCGATATTGTAGACCTTTTCAGCCTTGACCCAATAATCGGCTCGATACCTGTGCCGGTGCCGGGTAACTGCGGAATAGGTCGCACGCAATATAAGTTGACCGAAGGGTCCAGCACTTGCGGGGGCGGCATAGTTTTCAATGTAACAATTATCGCCGATCAGAACGTAAATGTTCTTATCCGCAAGGATAGACCGGTCACGGTAGAAAACGGCGTCTTTATGTATGACCGCGCGTCGGACAATCAGGTAAAGGTTCATCATTTAGGCGGCTTTCAGCAGATTCTCGGTCCGGGAACCTATTTTATTGCCGTATTGAATTGCGGGTTTGAACCGGTTAATTACACCGTATCGCAAATCATATTAATTGGTGACCCTCTTCCGTTTTCAATTTTCAGGGTGACGCTCAAAAAGAAAAAATTGCATGTGGCTGGCCTATTCCTTCGCGGAGCAACGGTGTTAATAGACGGTCAGCCTCAAGAGACATTTGCCGGTGGAGTGGATGAAAATCAATTTGATCTATTGATAGTCAAGGATGCGAAAAAGAAGATCCCTCGAAATCAGCCCGTTCGCATCTCGGCAGTACGCGTCGGGGGCTGTAGCTCTAACGATTTTATATTTATTCGATAATGACGGGTTCGCTAGTCGCAGCGGGCGGTCACCGAGTAGTGACCGCACCGCATCTGAAAGCCAACAAAGCCCGGATTTCAATCCCCTCAGAGTTTATTGCCGCCGCAGTCTAAATTTTCCGTACCGTTTTTCATTTAACTCTATAAGAGAGTTATATGCGAAGGATTACTGCGAGCAAAAGATGAAACCAAACGTTCTACAATTGATTGGCAGTTTTCATCAGGGCGGCTCTGAGCGGCAGGCCATTCAGCTTGCGCGATTGCTCAGGGAAAGTGGTCGTTATAACGTTACGGTTGCCTGTATGGATAAGACGGGCACGCTCGGCGGCGAAGTCGAAGCCCTCGCGTTTGGAGAGATTCCCGAATACCGGCTGACCAGTTTTTATGACCGCAACGCGCTTACACAAGTCCGACGCTTCGCGCTCTATCTTCAAAAGCGCGGAATAGATATCGTTCAAACGCATGATTTTTATACAAACGTATTCGGCATGGCGGCTGCGCGGCTGGCCTGCGTGCCCGTCCGCATCGCTGCCCGGCGCGAGACCACAGGCTGGCGCACGGGAGCGCAAAAGATCGTAGAGCGCAACGCTTATCGGCTGGCGCACGCAATCGTCGCCAACTCCGAAGCGGTTCGCAATCAACTTGTGAAAGAAGGCGTGCGCGCGAAAAAGATCGTCACGGTCTATAACGGCCTCGATATGACGCGCGTGACTCCGCCGACGGATTTCGAGCGCGAAAAAACGCTTCGTTCGTTCGGCTTGCCCATCAGTGCAGACGCCCGCTTTGTCACAATCGTTGCCAATCTGCGGCACGAGGTGAAAGATCATCAGATGTTTTTGCGCGCGGCCCGGCGCGTGCGCCAGTCCGTAAGTGAAGCGCGCTTCATCATTGCAGGCGAAGGAGAGTTGACCGATTCGATGCGGGCGCTGGCTTCGCAACTGGGAATAGAGCGCGACGTTTTTTTCATAGGCCGAGCGGCGCGGGTGGCAGAGATACTGGCCCTATCCGATGTGTGCGTCCTGAGTTCAAAAGCAGAAGGGTTTTCAAATTCCATTCTTGAATACATGGCCGCGGCTCGCCCGGTCGTCGTCACAGATGTTGGCGGCGCGCGCGAAGCGGTCACGGACGGCGAAAACGGTTACATCGTTCCGGCAGGCGACGACGAAAACATGGCCGAGCGCATCATTCGCCTGCTCGATGATATGGAGCAATCGCGAGAAATGGGCCAGCGCGGGCGGCGCGCAATCGAGCAGAAATTTTCCTGTGACGCGCAGCTTGAGCAGACAGCTAAATTGTACGATCAACTGCTTGCGGTAGAGATGCCTCGGCTGCCGCAGGCTTTAAGCAACACTCAGCGCAATATTGTATAGAGCGAATGAATCATCAAAAACAGAGAGCCAGTTCCAAACAGATTCGCGTCCTTATCGCAGCCCCTTCGCTCGACATCAACGGCGGACAGGCGCGGCAGGCCGTGCGGCTCATCGAAAAACTGAGCCGCGAGCCGGAAATCGAAGTCTCTTTCATCCCGCACAATCCGCGACTGCCCCGAAGCATGCGCTGGATGCAGCAAATTAAATACGTTCGCACGGTTGCAACGACTACTGTGTACATCGCAATGCTGATTGCGCGCGTATGGCGATACGACATCGTGCATGTCTTCTCTGCTTCTTATTACTCGTATCTGCTTTCGGCGCTGCCCGCGATTTTGATCGCAAAGCTCTATGGCAGGAAAACGATTCTGAACTATCGCAGCGGTGAAGCCGAAGATCATCTGGCAAACTGGCGAACGGCTGTTCCGACGATTCGGCTGGCCGACGTGACCGTCGTGCCATCGGGTTATCTGGTCGAGGTGTTTGCGCGATTCGGGTTGCGCGCCCGCGCAATATTCAACACGGTTGAGACAGACCGGTTTCGTTATCGCAAGCGGTCGGGAGTGCGCCCGGTCTTTTTGACCAGCCGATTACTCGAACCTCTGTACAATGTGGCCTGTGCGCTGCGAGCATTTGCCATCATTCAGGCTCGTTACCCTGAAGCCCGGCTCACGATTGCCGCAGACGGCTCGTTGCGCGAGGAGCTTGAGCGTCTGGCGCGCGACCTCAAATTGCGAGACGCTCAGTTCATCGGCTTCGTATCGTTCGAGGATATGCCTGCGCTTTATGACGCGGCGGACATCTACCTGAACACCAATGACATTGATAACATGCCGAGTTCGCTTATCGAGTGTATGGCCGCAGGCGTGAACATAGTAACGACCAACGCGGGCGGCATCCCTTACATAGTCACGGATGAAGAGACAGGTCTGATAGTCCCGTGCGGCGATCACGAAGCTATGGCCCGTAGCGCGATGCGCTTTCTGGAAGACACGCAGATGGCCGCACAGACAGCCGCGCGCGCGCATGACGAATGCCGGAAATACAACTGGGCAACGGCCAGACGCGAATGGCTTGGGCTATATAAAGAGCTGGCAAATCGGCGCGTAGCCGTAAGCAGCAACCACGCCAGCGCGGCAGAATCGCTTTAAACCTCTGCTTTCAATGCCGCTTGATGAGCCTTTTTTAAGACCGTAAGTATCACTAATCAATACCTATCTGGGAAAATGAGCAAATTGAGCATTTAACCTCTTTGAACAGAAAAACTGACTGCAAATCTAAAAATTTCTATTCTTCGGGATGCACGGGTATGAATAAGCTCGGAAAGAAAATTTTACTTGTTGAGTTGAACGAGGTCACCTGGGATCTGATCGATCCGTTCATTGCAGAGGGCAAGCTGCCGACCTTTGCGCGCCTCAAACGCGAAGGCTCGTGGGGCGCGCCGACAAGCGTTGACCTGCCCCCGCAACTCGACCCCTGGATTACGTGGACAACCGTTCACACGGGACAGACACAATCAAAGCACAATGTCTTTTTTCTCCAGCAGCCGCCCGAAAGCATCGGCGCGCAACGATTATGGGAAATATGTCACGACGAAGGCTTGAGCGTAGGCATCTACGGCAGCCTGTGTTCGTGGCCGCCGCAGCGAGTCAACGGCTATTACGTGCCGGACAGTTTCGCTCAGGACGCGGCGACTTACCCCGAAAACCTGCGCCCTATTCAGGAATTGAATCTGACCTATACGCGCTCTGTGCGCCTGCCGTCTGATGAAGACGGGATGTGGTTCAAAACGAAGCTCGGCGCGAAACTGGTTTCACTCGGTTTGCGACCCGCGAGCCTCGCGCGCATATTCAGTCAGCTTGCGCGCGAGCGACTGCGCCCGGAAGTGAAATGGCAGCGCGCGGCATTGCAGCCGTTTGTGAACTTCGATTTTTTCAGCCGCCTCTATCGCCGCCATAAACCGGCATTCGCGACCTTTCACACAAATCACGTCGCGCATTATATGCACACTTACTGGAAGGCGATGCAGCCCGAATTATTCGCGCAGCAGACCACACGCGACGAAGCGCGCGTTTACGGACAAGCCATCGAACATGGCTACAAAGCAGCGGATCAGTTATTGAAGCGAATGCTCGGATTGATCGATGAAAACACGGTGCTTGTCATCGCGTCGAGCATGGGGCAAAAACCGTATATCAGCGAGCTTGAAGCTACACGGCCCATCGTGCAGCTTCGCTCGCTTGATCGATTGATGAATATTCTCGGCGTCGAAGATCGCGCGCGCGCGCTGGCGACGATGTGCGACCAGTTCAACATCTATCCCGACACGACTGAAACCCGCGACGAGGTGTTGAATGCTTTGCAGTCGGCTTATGTTGACCGGCCCGACCAGAAGATGTTTTGCGCCTACACGATGGACAACACTATCACCGCGACCCTCAACGTCACTGTGAAACTCAGTGAAGGCTCGCGCTGCTACTTTCCGCATCTGGAAACGAGCAACTCGTTTCTCTACGAAGACATGGTCTACAACACAGGCTCTGTAAAATCGGGTTGTCATGATTTGCAGGGAGTCCTGATGCTTTACGGGTCGGGCATTCGACAAGGCCATAAACTTTCTGCGTGTAACAATCTCGACATCGCGCCGACCTTGCTTGACCTGCTCGGTCTTCGCGCGCCGGTTGCGATGCAGGGTCGCCTGCTCGAAGAAGCGTTTTCCGAGCGCGCGGCTATGGCGACAGTATAATTACGGGGCTGCTTTTAACGGCAGCCGAGGCAAGAACGCTGTATTTAATTTACGTTCAGAGATGAGCAAGGAAAATGAGTTTGAACGCCAGCCAAATCAATAGCGACATCATACAAACTGCAAACGAAACCCACGCCGAAGAGGTCTCGCGCGGGGAAAGATTCGAGTTCGGCAAGAATTGGAGCCGCTTTCTGGCCTTGCTCAACGACGAACGAATAGCAGAGGCCGAGAGTTCGCTCAGGCGTATGCTCGGCGTCGAAGACCTGCGAGGCAAAAGCTTTCTCGACATCGGCTCAGGCAGCGGGCTGTTCAGCCTCGTCGCGCGGCGACTTGGCGCTCGCGTACACTCGTTTGATTACGATCCGCATTCCGTGGCATGCACAAAAGAACTCCGTCGCCGTTACTTCTCCGGCGACGCAGAATGGACAGTTGAAGGAGGTTCTGCGCTCGATGCTGAATATATGAAATCGCTTGGCGCGTTCGACGTGGTTTATTCGTGGGGCGTGCTTCATCACACGGGGCAGATGTGGCAGGCGCTCGGTAACGCCAGCCTTCCGGTCGCGCAAAATGGATTGTTGTTCGTATCTATCTATAATGACACCGGCAGTCAGACCGCGCGGTGGAAATGGATCAAGCGGACTTATAACAACCTGCCGCGATACTTACGATTCCCTTTCACAGTGATGGTCATCTCGCCGCTGGAAACAAAGTCTTTGATCTATCATCTGCTGACAGGGCGCATTCGCCACTACATCCAGTCGTGGACGCGTTCAAGCACGGAAAGAGGCATGAACCGATGGCGCGACATAGTTGACTGGGTTGGCGGCTACCCTTACGAGGCAGCCGCGCCCGAAGAGATATTCGATTTCTACAGGGCCAGAGGCTATGAGCTTGTAAAGCTCAAATGCGGCGGCGTGGGACTGGGCTGCAACGAGTTCGTTTTCAAGAAGCGATAGCCCGCCCTTATCGCGCCCCGCCCTTATCGCGCCCTGCCCTTATCGCGCCCCGCCCTTATTGGCCGATCTCAGTTGCGCGACCGGTTGACGAGCAGGCGCGTTTCGCTCTTTGAGCGAATGCCAGGCATAATCGGCTCCGGTCCAGAAGATGAATCCCGTCTCTCCTGCAAGCGTCTGTTTAACGACATCGCCTCTCAAGGTAAACAACTCTCCACTCTCTTTAGTCGCGGCCAGCGCGGCCTTAAGCGGTTCAAGCGTCATGTTTGCGCCTACGGCATTCTTGAGCAGATAAGCGTTCGTCGCTTCCGTGTTACGCCAGCCGTAAGCGCCATGCCCGTGAACGACTGCCAGCAACAGGTCGTTTGGAGTCGCAAGCACGGGGGCGGGTGGTGATTGAACGTTTTTTTGCAGATCTTTTATCGATTTCACAACCCTGATCTTACGCGGGTCTTCAAGCTTCCATCTGGCAAGCTCATCGTTGATACTGGCAAGCTTCTCTTTGATTGGCCTGACAACCGCAACGAGGTCTTGTGAGCCATCTTTATCGAAATCGCCCACCAGAAATCGGTTTTGATCCAGAGTTACTGTCCCTTCAAACACGCGCGCGACTGCCGCCTGTATTGCCACCTGATGAGGCGTTTCCGCAGTGATAGATTTCTCAGGCTTCGACGCAGCGGTTGTCGTAGCAGAGGGTTGAATAGCTTGAGGCTGGGAGTCGGGTTCCGGTGCTGGTCTACGAGACTTTGCGCCTCCGAACAGAGTGAGAGATGCGACAACAGCCGAAAAGCATATCGATACGATTATTGCTCTCGGAGATATTTTTTCTGCGACTCTTTTCATTATGAATCACCTCCGTTAATGCTGACCTGCAATCTGAATGAGCCATCAAAAGGTCGAAGTTTGTGGCAGAGGCTGATCGCGTGACCGGCCTCTGCCTGAGTTGGTCACTCTGCCTGACTTGGTCACAGCGACTTGAGGAATGCGATTACATCCTCCTTTTGGCTGCTCGTCAGCGCGAAGAAAGCGTTGCTCGATGTAAGCCCTTGATTGCGATGACGCCTGATCGCATCAGCAAAGGTGAGCGACTGGCCATCGTGCATCATCATGGCACGAATGCGCAGGCCCCACAGCGGCGCTGTGCGCATCATGTTAGCGGTTTCCTGATCCAGATTGCCGTCAAGATTATTGCTTTCGACTATACCGTCACCAGTCCCGATATCGTGCAGCAGGAAATCTCCGAACGGGTGAAAAACTCTACAGCCCAGCCCCTGAGGCACTGTAAACGTGCCGCAGTTGATCACCGTGCCGACCGACGCAGTGACGATATTGCGGACGTGGCAGACGGCGCAGCCTATACTATCGAACAACTGTGAACCACGCACTATCTGAGCGTTAGGAGTTCCGCTGGTCTCGGCTCCGGGTCCGCGCGGCGGAGCTTTAGTGGCTCTCATGAAGCGCGTGAATGCGTCTATGTCGTTCTCTTCATCCTCGTTGCCCGCGACTTCGTCGCACACGTTCGTTATTTCGTTCGGCAACAGGCGGTTGGTTATGCCCATTTCATTTAGGTAAGCGCCGCTGGAAAACGTAAGCAGGCTGGCGATGGGTGCCTTCCATCCGAAGCGGCCAACGCGCAGGGCCGCCGGTGAGGTGTTTTCAAGCAGGGGGACTACAATAAATTTGCCTTGCTGCGCTGCGGGCTGACTGTTTGCAATCGCGGCAAGCGTGTTGCTGTTTACCGCTTCAACCAATCCGTCGCCAAGCAGGCTCAACGACAGGCGGAAAGTCGTGACTATCTGATCTTCGGGAACCGGTTCGTTAGTGAAAGGGTGAACGATATTATCGACGCGCTCCTGTACATTTGCGTTCGGGTGATTGAAAGGGGACCCATTCACTATCGTAAATTGCAACGGGCCTGACGGGCAGATCGCCCGCAGATTGATAAGCGACCGGTTACAGATAAGACTTGTAACGCCGCTATCATTTGTGATCTTCACGCAGGGGTTGAGAAAGGCTCCTGTCTCGTCGATGACTCCGGCGCGCAGTTCGAGGATCTGGCTGCCGCCGCCCGATACAGTGTTCTGGTGGCATTCGCGGCAGGACTGCGCGTTATAAACCGGCCCGAGTCCATCAGGGATGTTATCAACCTGATCAAAAGTGAGCTGGTCCTGATGGTGATCCGCATCAGAAACAAAAAGAGTGTTTATGGAAGAATCGTCAAACCCCGTGGCAGCTTCTTGAACACTAAGACAACTTACTGCTGCGGGATCGCAATCGACCGAAAATTGAGCCATCGCGGTCGTGCTGAAATTGCGGGGAAGGGTCATTCTAATCACAGGTAGAACGAGCCAAGACAGAAAGAACAAGAGTATCCCTAACTTCGCGATTTTCATGAGTTTTACTCCTTTAGAGGCTGGGCGCACTTAACCTAAGACAAGCTTGGTAACTTGCCTTATAGACGACTTGCTCGGCACTTTGGAATCCCCGAACCCGGCTTGTTCGATCTTTCCTTAAGGCTATCTTGCCGAGGTTGGCTGGAAACAGACCAGCATTCTCAGATTCAGATGTTACTTAGGGATGCACGGACGTGAGCAAAAATTATTCCAGATTCGTCACGAATATAGGTGACAAAATAATCGTCTTTTTTGCCGCATATTTATAACCGGCTTCGATTCTGTTAAGTTATACCACCTACATTCAGTGGGAAAATTATGCTAGATAACTTACAAATATGAGACGCGCTGACCCGATGGACACAGGCGCGCGAGGTTGTGTAATATTCGCCAGACAAAGCGCCTGATTGGATTGAAGTCGCAACGTCATTACAAGGAGAGTCGCATGCGCAAACGGTCGAACGCTTTGGCACTGGCAGTTCTTATTGTCATATCTTCCGGGTGCTATCATCATCACCTGAGGGCTAATGGCGAGCGGGTCAATTCATCGCCTTTCAGAAAGACTCTCGACTCTTCCAGTAAGCGCATCCTTCCTCCTGCTGATCAGGGTAGCAGCGGACTGCCCTCCTCGGCTGATTGTCAGGACAATGGCCTGTACGAGGTCGGCATCACTTCTTCATGGAAGTATGCGGCGGGCACAGTCTTCAGTTTTGGACGGTGGTCGCGCGTAAAAGTAGAGTGGTTCTGCGCAAAGGAGCCGCCGGTCATCGGGCTAATCGGACAACCACCTGCGGAACAACCAACTGCGGGCATTTCGCAAAAGACAGGGCAGGGCAATTTCACGAAAAGAACCGTGCATGCTTTCTTCTGGGGAGGGCTGCAACAAAACCTCCTGCCTCCGGCTCCCTCTGGCGCTTCTAAAACCCCGGCAAACTGTAAGAGCATGCGGCAGGTCAAGGTTCCGATGAACTACGGCTATGCCTTCATCACTGTGGCTACATTGGGAATATGGTCGCCCATGCAGGTGGCGTGGCAATGCAAGGAGTAGAAACATGTCTGCAAACAATCCCCGCCGCGCGCGAGTTTTGGAAGGGCCTCCCAGCCCGTGGGTCAACAAGCATAAGAATGTGAGCCAGGAATTTGACCGGCTCTACAGCGTATCGAATCCGCCGCGCCCTATCACAAACTTCTTCGGCGATTTACAACTGACGGTCGCGGCTCTTCAGGGACTGATCAGGGAAGCAATCCGCGATAAAGTTACGCTGCGGGCAATTGGCGGCGGGTGGTCGCTGTCGCGCGCAGCCGTAACCGACGGGCGACTGATTGATACGCTCGCTTTGAACTGGGCCTTTCCGGCTGACAAGGCGAGCGTTGCACCCCTTTACAAAAGCGACCCGTCGCTTCTGATGTATCTGCAATGCGGCGCAAGCGTCAGAGAGGCCAACGACATTCTCTTTTCAATGCCGACGAAACTGGCGCTGAAAACATCCGGCGCAAGCAACGGCCAGACCATTGCCGGAGCAGTTGCAACGGGGACGCACGGGTCAAGGTTTCGATTCGGCTCAATGGCTGATTTCGTCGTTGGATTACATATCGTCACAGGGCCGGATCGCGCTGTATGGCTTGAGCGCGCGTCTTATCCCGTACTGTCTGACGATCTGATCGCGAAGCTGGGCGCTCAGTTGGTCCGCGATGACACGCTCTTTAACGCGGCCCTCGTCAGTTTCGGAAGCTTCGGCATAATGCATGGCCTCTTGATCGAAGCCGATCCCGTCTATTTATTAGAGGTTTCGCGCTCGCGTGTGCCGATTGACGAACGATTGAAGCGCGTGATGCGGACTCTGGATTTCACAGGGATCGACACGCCCGACAAGATCAGAGAGCCGTTTCATTTTGAAGTGGTGATCAATCCGCACGATACGGCCAAAGGCGCTTACGTCACCACAATGTATGATCGCGCGTACCGCAGCGACTACGCCGCGCCGCCCGTTTCGCCCGGCGGATTGGGGCCGGGCGATGACGTGTTGGGAGTGATGGGCAACATCAGCCAGCGATTGCCCGCGATTGTCGGCAAGCTTGTGAATCTGGTCGTCCCGGCTGAATATCCGCTTTTCAAAAAAGTGTTGGGCACGCCCGGTGAAATATTCTTTTCAAACACAGATTTTCAAAAAGCGATGAGCGCCGAAATCGGCATCGCGCTGGAAGACACGGCGCGCGTGCTGGACTTGATGCTGGCCGCGCCTGCGGTGAAGAGCTATCCCGGATTACTCGCCTTTCGATGGGTGAAAAGATCGAAGGCGCTGCTGGCGTTTACAAAGTTCGATACCACGTGCGCCATCGAACTTCCCGCCGCATATTCAGATCGCACGATGGATTATTACAACGCCGTATGGCAGGCGCTTGAGCGCGAAAAAATTCCATATACGCTTCACTGGGGGCAGATCAACAACTTTACGCCGGAGCGAGTGCGAAACATGTACGGCGCGGCAGTTGATGACTGGATCAAAAGCAGGAACATGCTATTGGATACACAGACCAGAGCCGTTTTCACAAACCCCTTTCTAAAGCAATGCGGCCTCGGCTAACGCCCTGCCGCGTTGCTCGATACATTAAGTTTTCTAAAACATATCGAGCGTCGAGCAGATATTTCTTGACACGATTATTGATAGGGCATATAAACGGGGGGTAGTTTTTGTCACTACACATTGTCCAAAAGTGAAGATCATCCCTGCCTGAATCATTGCCTGAGTTTGCGAATTGAGAGGAGACACAGGATGGCTAATTTAAAAACCCATCGCATCAATCAGACAGTTTTGCTGTTGGCTGTTTGCGCTATCTCAGCAATGTTTGGGTTTGCGCTGCGAGATAATGAAACAGTCGCAGCTAAATCTTACCCGCCGATATTATTGCAGCAGTCAGATGAAAAGGTAATTGAAACGTATGAACGCGATGATGATCTATTGGAGTTCGGTAATCTAAGTGTGAAAAACACCCGTATTGTTCCATATCAAAAATTCAGTGCTAACTTATTAGCTGAAAAAGGTGGCGGGCAAGCTGAAGACTGGCTGGAAAATCTGGAATTTAGTTTAAGAAACAAATCAGATAAGCAGATAATTTATATCCAAGTTGAACTCCAATTCCCTGATACAGCAACTAATGGCGGTTTGCTGATGGTTTACCGCGAGTTTTGTATAGGTATACATCCTAAATCTGGAAGCACATTAAAAAATATCAGGCCACTTGCCTTAAATCCAGGAGCTACAACTACTGCCACGCTTTCTCGTGACCATCTGCAACGAATCAAGAATTTTGTCGGGCTTAAGAATTTCCAACTTACGGATATAAATAAGGTGGTTGTAAAGATACTCGCTGTCATCTTTGATGATGGTGTGATGTGGTCATCCGGTCATTACTTTAGAGCCAATCCTGCTGCGCCGGGTGGTTATGAATTGATCAGTACAGATAATTGAATTACCCAACCTCATAGCAGTTGGATTTGCTGGAGTGGAAAACTTCGAGAAATAGATAAGGGTGACAAGATGAGAATCTTCCTTTCAAGCGTCGAGTAGGTTTTTCTTGACACCGTAATTGATAGGGCGTATAAGCGGGGTGGTAGTTTTTGTCACTACACATTGTCCAAAAGTGAAGATCATCCCTGCCTGGATCATTGCCTGAGTTTGCGAATTGAGAGGAGACACAGGATGGCTAATCTAAAAACCCATCGCATCAATCAGACCGGTTTGCTGTTGGCTGTTTGCATCGCCTCGGCAATGCTTGGATTTGCGCTGCGAGATAATAAAACGATAGCGGCAAAGACTTATCCGGCTTTAATACTTCAGCAATCAGATGAAAAGGTGATTGAAAAGTACGATCATGGTAACGAACCAGTGGAGTTAGACAATCTGAGCATTAAAACCGTGAAAATTGCTCCGGGCCAGAAATTCAGTGCTAAAGCAATAACAGAGATGGGTGGGGGGCGAGTTGAGGACTGGTTAGAGAATCTTGAGTTTACTATTAACAACAAAGCGAATAAGCAAATAACTTTCATCTTAATAGAATTCCAATTTCCTGAAACAGACGCCAGTGGAGCGCGAATGGTTTACAATAAGCTGGGCATAGGTATCCCCCCCAAAGCATCTGCAAACGCATTAAAGTATAGTAAGCAGCTTGCTCTTAACTCTGGCGATACAACTACGTATACGCTCTCCACTAGAGATCTGACATTGATCAAGGATTTTCTTGCTCTCAATAAATTTCAACTCGCTGACTTAAATGAGATGGCTATCAGATTAGTCTACGTAATTTTTGACGATGGCATGAAGTGGGAACTAAGACATTACTATAGACCCAACCCTGGTATGCCGGGCGGCTACGAGTTAGTCAATTAATAGATGGTTGAGTATTGAGTGATTTGATTTGTTATTGAATCCTTGCAGTGATTTGCAATTGCGTACCCACACGTAAAATCCATAGACGGATTTTATAAGCCCACATTACTAAACCTCAATTGCAACTTGCTATAAACCCGACTTGAAGGAGAAAGGGAATATTTGTAACGGCGAAGGTGAAATATTTGTCGTATTTGGAACCCCTCCAGGAAGAGATGCCTTAATAACAAGTAAGGTTCCCTGTAGTGGTTTTCTTCCAAATGGAAATTCATGCAGCGGAATGGTTGACTCTTTTACGATAGTATCAAATGCCTGTTGTTCTTTGGGCGAAGTAACGCCGCATTATGAATGTGACGGGCATCTAAATAGAGCATTGAGTAGGTTTTTCTTGACACCGTAATTGATAGGGCGTATAAGCGGGGGTGTGGTTTTTGTCACTACACATTGTCCAAAAGTGAAGATCATCCCTGCCTGAATCATTGCCTGAGCTTGTGAATTGAGAGGAGACATAGGATGGCTAATCTAAAAACCCATCGCATCAATCAGACAGTTTTGCTGTTGGCTGTTTGCGTCGCCTCGGCAATGCTTGGATTTGCGCTGCGAGATAATAAAGCAATAGCAGCCAAATCCCTTCCGGTTGCAACTTTGCTGCAATCGGATGAAAAAGTTATTGAAAAGCAGGATTTTCCTAACGAGCCATTTGAGCTTGATGATCTGAGCGTAAGAAACTTTAGCATCGTTCCGCATCAAAAATTCAGCGCCAAGTCAATAGCTGAGAACAATTCAACTGGCATTGGAGATTGGTTAGAAAATCTTAAATTTGTCATAAAAAACAAAGTCGATAAACGAATAACTTATATTTATATAGAACTGGATTTCCCTGAAACCGAAACTATTGGCCCAATGATGGTTTATAATAAGTTAAGTATAGGTATACATCCCAAAGCATTTGGAGACAGCTTGAAACATGACACGCCTTTAGCCTTAGAACCCGGCGGTAAAACTACCTTCACACTTTCCGCCCAACGATTGAGATTGATAAAGGATTTTCTCGCATTTAGGAACTTTCAATTAGAAGATCTAAATAAGGCAGTTATAAGAATAAGCTACGTAATTTTTGATGATGGAACTAAGTGGTCACTGGGAGATTATTATAAACCCGATCCTAGCGTTCCCGGTGGTTATCAGCGTATCAATTAACATCCACGCAATCTGATTCGATTTTCTGCCCTTTGTCACTTTGAAAAGGAGGAGCATATGAGGATATTCCTTTTGGCTTTTGTGTGTTTTCTTCTTACAGCCATTGGCGGAAATTGGAGTTCATCTGGAATCCGTGATTCTGTGTTCCTCCCTACTTCATCTGTACGTATGGGTGAATGTCCGCCTTGTATCTTTCCATGTGTGGAAATGGGTATTAATCTTAGCGGGGATCCGATTCCTACAAGTTGTTCTGTTCAAGCGCAAAATGGAAGCATTTGTAATGGTAAGGCTGATATCCTAGATCCGGTACGAGCAGGACCAGGAAGGGATGAACTAATATCCATTCAAGTTACCTGTGATGGTTCTCCAAGTGGCAATAACTGTAGCGGGTCAGTTAATTCGTATAGAATAATTAAAAATGTTTGTTGCCCCTTAGGACAACAACTGCCCCACTATGAATGTGACGGACACCCCAACTGCGCGCAAAAGGATAATTGCGGCGTTACTACCTGTACACCCGATACGGCTTGCTGTGTTGTCCCGCATCCTCCCGCCCCTCCCGAATGCCCTTGCGAACAGCCGGAGTTCGTAGATTGCCTTATTAATGGCGCTCATTGGAGCACTACTTATGGCGAATGCGTTTGCAACGCAAGCCCTATCATTATTGACATACAAGGCGATGGGTTTGCTTTAACAAACGCTGGCAACGGCGTCAGCTTTGACATCTATGACACTGGCGCTTTTATGCGCCTTGGCTGGACTGCTGCTGGTTCCGATGACGCATTCCTTGTCCTTGATCGAAACGGCAATGGCGCTATTGATAATGGCACAGAGTTGTTTGGCAATTTCACCCCACAACCGTTTTCGCCAAGCCCCAATGGCTTTCTAGCCCTTGCCGAGTTTGATAAATCTGAAAACGGCGGCAACAATGATGGCGTAATTGATCGCCGTGATATGGTGTTCAGCAATTTGCGCCTGTGGCGAGACACCAACCATAACGGGGCTTCATCGGCCACCGAAATACGTACGCTGCAATCACAAGGCATCTATGCTTTGGGGCTTGATTACCGTGAGTCCAGGCGCGCAGACCGGTACGGCAACGAATTCAAGTACCGGGCGAAGGTCTTTGACGCACACGGCGCTCAGGTCGGCAGGTGGGCGTGGGACGTCTTCTTTGTGACTCTGTAGCATCCGGCAGACTTAATCATACAGCCGCTTTAGTGCGAAACATGTACGGCGCGGCGGTTGATGACTGGATCAAAAGCAGGAACACGCTGTTGGATACACAGACGAGAGCCGTTTTCACAAACCCGTTTTTAAAGCAATGCGGCCTCGGCTAACGCTCTGCCGCGTTGCTCGAAGCGTTAAGTTTTCCAAAGCATATTAAACTTCAATTAGTTTTTTCTTGACACCATTATTGATAGGGCGTATAAGCGTAATCGTAGCTTTCATCTCTTTCATCTTAAACTCAGCATTAGGTTAATGCAGCTATCTGCTTAACATCTTAGAGGAGTATTTTATGCCAAAATATAAAGCATTATTTCAAAGATCAAGATTCTTTATTATCGTTGTTCTCCTTGTTGGTTTTATATATTTTGGTGGGAATGTTTGGTCATCAAACAAATCTCAAAAAGGTGTGGTATTAATAAATAATCGCACACAAACTCTTCGGGTCATTAACGCAGAAAAGCATGAGGATCATATAAAATTATCACTCAGGAATGATTCCCAAAAAAGTATAACGGCATTTGTTATATCCTCCGTTATATCTCCCAGAAGCACCTTTGCAGTTAAAGAAGAACTCGTCTACTCAGCATTTGATGATTCTTTCATTATTGCGGGCAGCGTTTTTGAAAAGAGTTATGGTATTCCGGGAAGTTTGAAAAGCCAAAAAAATATAACACTCGACCTTGTGGCGGTGGTCTTTGATGACAAGAGCAGCGAAGGAGACCCGCAAGTAGTTCAAGGAATCGAAGATGAGAGATTGACAGAAAAAATGCAGTTTGCGCGTGCAATTCCGCTGATTGATAGGATGTTGGGATTATCAAATAATAAGATTCAATTGTATCTCAAGGATAATTTAAAGCCTGATATCATGACCGCGCTGAATATCGCTAAGGGAGACTTGCTGACTAAATTGAGAAATGAAAGACCTCAGTTCCTGAGCCAGAAAGGGGCAGAGGAATTACCAGAGCCGGTAGAAAAAGGGCTGAACAACGGCAAAGAGTATTTCTTACAGATGATTAAAGATTTGGAGAATATACAAGAAACGGAAGGTGGCAATGCTCTTCGGGAAGAAATCATTAGGACAAAGCAGATTTGCGAAAGAATTCTTAGTAGGCTTTAACTCCTGCCTGTTCCGCACCTGATTCGGAGGCCAAACGAAACGGATACTTTTAATATTGCTTACACTATCATTTTGTTCAAGTCCGGCATTTGGAGATTGCAGACCTACATACCCTGGGACGGAAGTGGATGAAGGCTGCCTTCAAGATAATGTCCTTTTAGTGAATGAACTTAAGAAACATGTGACGTGGTCTATTAGATGGCCAGATGGTCATACTGAAACACTTTCGGAGACCGGTCTAGGGCAATGCGAGGATATTAAGGTTTGCTGCTCGCCCAACAGAGTAAGAATAGAATGCTGGCCGGGGTTTGACACTCCCAGTACAACTGCTAATGGTACATTCTATCAAATTGTCAGGCATAAAGCTGCTGAGTTTTTAACAAAACGTGCTCATCCGGTTGTGATAGTCCTATTATTTCAGGAGATGTAAGCAAGCAGGATTTACAGAATACTCGATAACTTATAACTGCCCTATTGCTGGGGGTTGTTTTCCCCCGGAAGGTTGCGAATGCTGCTATGAGTGGTCAACCTGTACGTGTTTGTTGACTCCAATCTTAATTGATATTCAAGGCGACGGATTCAATCTAACAAATGCCACTGGCGGTGTTAGCTTTGATCTTCCACCGGGTGGTGATCTCGAAAATATTGCGTGGACCGCTGCTGGCTCAGGTGATGCGTTTTTGGTGCTAGACCGCAACGGTAACGCCATTATAGATGATGGCTCGGAGTTATTTGGCAACTTCACGCCGCAGCCGCCCTCATCGCACCAAAACGGTTTCATTGCTCTTGCTGAGTATGACAAACCTGCAAATGGCGGTAACTATGATGGAGTGATTGATCGCAGAGATTCAATATTCACATCACTGCGATTGTGGCAAGACGCGAATCACAACGGAATATCGGAGCCGAACGAATTACGCAGGCTGGCTGCGGCTGGGCTGGCACAGATGGATTTGGATTACCGTGAGTCGAGACGGGTTGACCAGTACGGTAATCAGTTCAAGTATCGGGCGAAAGTCAGAGACGTTCACGGCGCGCAACTTGGCAGGTGGGCATGGGACGTGTTCTTTGTGACCCAGTAGCATACGGCGAATCGAATTATACAGCCGCCAGTGAGTCCTTATGACTTGCTGGCGGTTTCGCTTTGTGGGCGTATCGTCAAAATCTCCTGAAAATCTGGGGAAATGCCCCTAATAGGCATTTAATCTAGTTGAAAGCATCAAGCGGGGAGTATTGTCGGTAATTCAAGAGGGTACAGGGGACATGCAGGCAGGAATCGCACAACTGAAAAAGCTCCGACATAAAAGCTTCCGCGAGATTCAAGCGCGCGGCAGACAGGAGATTGCAAAGATCGGTGAAAGGCTGTTTGGCGCTACAGAGTTGAGCGACGCCGCATTGCTTCAGGAATTCAATCCCGCATCGCGCAACGGGTCGGGCGAAGGCACAGGCGCGCTCGTGCTCGAACGCATTCGCTCGTCATTCGTTCACGGCAATCAATCGCCCGCGACTTTTTTCCCCTCGCTTGCCCGTCGCGCGGAGATCACCCTTGCGATGGAGCGCCGATTCTCTGCCACACGCCTCGCTCTGATTGATCGCGCCGACCGCGCAATGGCCGGGCGCTTCGACCTTCTGGGACACACCAACCTCAGTTTCGGCTCACCAATTGACTGGCATCTCGAACCCACGTCAGGCAAACGCACATCGCTCGATCATTGGAGCAGAATCGATTATCTGAACCCGGACATCGCTGGCGACAAGAAGGTGACATGGGAATTGAATCGCCATGCACACTTCGTCACACTGGGACAGGCTTACTGGCTGACGGGCAATGAAGCGTACGCCGAAGCGTTCGTCGCGCAGGCATCCGACTGGATGGACGCAAATCCCGCGGGGCGCGGCATCAACTGGGCGAGCAGTCTTGAACTCGCCTTTCGTGCGATAGCATGGCTGTGGGCGCTGCACCTGTTTGCAGGCTCGAATCATTTGAATTCGCGTTTCGTGACTCGGCTGCTCAAATGCCTGATCGCGCATGGTCGTCACATCGAATCATATCTCTCTTATTACTTCAGCCCGAACACACATTTGACCGGCGAAGCGCTCGGACTGTTCTATCTCGGCACTGCCCTGCCTGAATTCAATCGAGCGGAGCGGTGGCGCGACAAGGGGTTGCGCATACTGCTTGAACAGCTCCCGATTCACGTTCGAGAGGACGGCGTTTATTTCGAGCAATCGACTTACTATCATCGTTACACCGCCGACTTCTACACACATCTGGTCGCTTTGGCCCGCGCAACCAATCTGAAGTTGAATGATGAAGTAGAAGATCGCCTTGCCCGCTCGCTTGATTTCCTGATGTGGACGACAAGGCCCGACGGCTCGTCGTCGCTCGTGGGCGATGACGACGGCGGCAGGTTGATAAAGCTCGGCGAGCGCGCGGCGGACGATTTCCGCGACACGCTTGCGACCGGCGCGGCTTTGCTTGGTCAAACCGACTGGAATCACGTCGCGGGCGAAGCGGCTGCGGAAACGCTCTGGCTTTTAGGCCCCGAAGCTATAGAGCGTTATGATGAAATTAAAACTCAACAGCCGGTGAACACGGCACGCGCGTTTGCAACGAGCGGCTACTTTGTGATGCGTGACGGGTGGTCTAAGGATTCGAGCTACGCGCTTGTTGATTGCGGGCTGCACGGAGTCTCGTCGTGCGGGCACTCTCACTCGGATGCTCTCGCGTTCGAGTTCGCCGCCTGTGGCAGGACCTGGCTCGTTGATCCGGGCACATTCACTTACACAGGTGATCGAGGGTTGCGCGACTGGTTCCGCTCGACCGAAGCTCACAACACTGTGACGGTTGATGGCGAGGCTCAATCAATACCCGCCGGGCCGTTCTCGTGGAATCACATTGCGAATGCCAAAGCGCGCGAGTTCATCGCAGGAATCCAGTTCGATTATTTCGAGGGCGCGCACGACGGTTACGCGAGATTAAGCGATACGGTCACGCACGCTCGTTCGTTGATGTTCGTCAAAGGGCGCGGCTCGCAACTGCCTTCCTACCTGATCGTCCGCGACGATTTCAAAGCGCGCGGCGCGCACCGCTACGCGGCAAGGTATCACTTTGACTCCGGCTGCCTTGCAGAAGCAACCGCCAATCGCGTACAGGCCATAAATTCGTGCGACGATAAGCTGGGTATATTCGCTTTCGGCAGTCGAGAGCCGCAGGCGAGAATTGAAGAGGGTTGGGTATCGCGCGTCTACGGTAAACGCAACCCGGCCCCGGTCGCGGTGATTGAAACCGAAGGCGGCGGCCAGCAGGAATTGATGGCTTTCATTATTCCCGGAAGCAAAATCGAAACGACCGCGCATTCAAAGAACAGTTACACTGTCGCCACTGCCGAAATACTTGATGTGATAATCACTGGCGACGGCGCGCGCGAGGTCGAATGCGAACAGCTTTCGGCGCAGGCTTCGATGGCTGTCGGAAGATTTCAGGGTGGCAAACTCGCATCTGCCTGTCTGGTTCAAGGCAGGAAACTCGAAGTCAAAAACAGCTTTGCGCTGCACTCACAGACGGCAATCAGATTTGGCGAAATTCAGATCAATGACAGCCGGATTGAAATTACTATTCACGGAGCGAGCCGGTTTGAATTATCCTTCTACCAGCCTCCAACCAAAGTCGTAGTCAACAAAAAGCGATTTACGATCAACGCCGACTGCCGGAGCGTCGCATTCGTCCTCGAAGGCTCAGGCTGGAAGCTGATGAACAGGGACTAGCAATCAATGTGTGGAATCTGCGGCGTCGCCGTTCCGAAAAACTCAAACCGCACGATTGACCGAGAGATGCTTATTGCGATGCGCGACAGTCTGACGCATCGCGGGCCTGATGATGCAGGCGTCTATGTTGACGAGCGGGTCGGGCTTGGGCATCGCCGCCTCTCGATAGTCGATCTGGGCGGCGGACATCAGCCGATGGCCAACGAAGACGATTCAATCTGGATCGTCTATAACGGCGAGGTCTACAACCACCGCGACCACAGGTGTTCGCTCGAAGCGCGAGGCCACACTTATCGAAACGAGAGCGATACAGAAACCATCATTCATCTTTACGAAGAGTATGGCGCGCGGGCGGTCACACATCTTCGCGGAATGTTCGCCTTTGCGATCTGGGACAAGCCGCGCCGCCGTCTTCTGCTTGCGCGCGACCGTCTCGGCATCAAGCCCATGTACTATGTCGTGACGGATGACGGCGCGCTCTACTTCGCTTCTGAAATCAAAGCCCTGCTCGAAGCCAGTGCGGTCAGGCCGGAGATAAATTACAACTCGCTTGCAGACTTTGCCGCAAACCGCGCCACATCGGGCACAGAAACGCTCTATCGCGGGGTCAAGCGGCTCCTGCCCGGTCATACGCTGACGTGGTGCGAGGGCAAGATCGAAATCGAGCGATACTGGGATGTGAGCTTTGCGAAAGCAGGTGAATCCGCGACCGAAGCCGCCTACGTCGAACGATTCCAGGAGTTGTTTGAAGAATCCGTGCGGCTGCGATTGATGGCCGATGTGCCGCTGGGAATGTTTCTTTCGGGCGGAATCGATTCGAGCGCGATTGTCGCGGCGATGAGCGGGATGGTTCGGGAACCAATCAAGACTTTCTCTGTAGCGTTCGCCGAACGCGAGGCAAACGAGCTTGAGTACGCGCGCACTGTCTCGCGCGCGTTCAAGACAGATCATCACGAAATAATCGTCAGCCCGGAGCAGTTCTTTGACGCGCTCCCGGCGATGGTTTATCAGGAAGACGAACCGATTGCGCATCCGTCGAGCGTGCCGCTTTATTTCGTATCAAAGCTGGCAAGCGAGCACGTCAAGGTCGTGCTGACGGGCGAAGGCAGCGACGAGTTGCTGGCAGGCTATGACAAATACCGAAAGACTGTTTACAACCTCGCGCTTGGCCGCGCCTACACGCGCGCCACGCCTGCCGTCGTGAAGCGCGCAATCGAGCGGGTGATTTTAAACATGAAAGGCTCGTCACGAGCGCGGCAGAAACTGATTCGCACCTTCTTCTGCCTGTCGCCCGATATCGAAAATATCTACTTTGACAACTTCTCTGTCTTCTCGCGCGCGATGCAATCGAAGCTTTTCACCAGTCAGGCGCGCGAGCAGATGAGCGAAGGCGGCCCGTACCGCGATGCGCTCGATCACATCGGCCAATCGGACGCGGACTCCCTGCTGGATCAATTGTTGAGCGCGGATTTGAAGACTTATCTTCACGAGCTTTTGATGAAGCAGGACCAGATGAGCATGGCCGCTTCGATTGAAAGCCGAGTACCTTTTCTGGATCACAAGCTTGTAGAGTTCGCCGCGCGGCTTCCGGTCAGGATGAAGCTCAGAGGGCTGACGACGAAATACATCCTGCGCAAAGCTATGGCCGACCGCCTGCCGAAAGAGATATTGACGCGCAAAAAGATGGGATTTCCCGTACCCTTAGGCGCGTGGCTGCGCGGGCGTTTCAGTTACATCGTTGATGAATACGTGTTGAGTCCGCGAGCGATTGCGCGCGGCATATTCAATGCGGATTACGTGCGCGACCTCGCTGCGCGACATCAATCGGGCGAGAATCACACGGAGCGATTATGGGCTTTGGTGAATTTTGAAATCTGGCAGCGCCGATTCTTCGACTGCGAAGAGGTGAGCGCCGACAAATCACGCGCTTATCAGCCAATTGAAAACGCGCAGGCAATCAATGCGATGAGAGTTTAATTATGAACACGACCTGTATTGTATGTAAGAGCCGGGAAAATAAAGCCGTATTTCGCGAGCACGAAGTTGACATGCTGCGGTGCTTGAAATGCGGTCACGTTTTTTCATCGTGGGACACGGATCAGAATTACCAGGCGTTCTGGGGCGAGAGTCCAATCGAAAACGAAGATCAGTTCTGGTATAACGATGCGCACTCAAGCATGCACGACGATTTCTGCCAACGCTTCCTTGATGGCAAGAGCGGAAAACTGCTCGACATAGGCAGCGGGCTTGGGTATTTCGTCAAAAGAGCGAGCGACTGCGCGGGCTGGACGGCGTACGGCTACGAAATTTCGCCGCGCGCTGTAGAGTTCGCGCGAACAAAACTCGGACTCGAAAATGTGTTTGCGGGCCGCGTGGAAGAGTCGCACTTTGCGCCCGCAAGCTTTGACATCATCACGCTCTGGGATGTCGTCGAGCACATCCCCGATCCTGAACCGCTGCTGTCCTACGCGCTGACTCTTTTGAAAAGCGACGGCATTCTGTTTATGCACACGCCGAATATTAATGCGCAACTGCCGAAGGCGAGATTGAAAAAGCTGATTCGCGGAATGCGCGAAGACCTGCATTATATCGAAGCCAAAGACCACGTGAACATCTATTCCATGAGCACGCTGGCAAAGATACTGCACCGCAACGGCTATACGGATTTCGAGTTCATTCATTTGAGGCCCGTTCAAAGCGTGTCGGGCAGCAAGAGCCGTTTGCTGAAATTTGCAAAGAACGCATGGTTTCATTCGTCGGTCGCCTTGCATCGCGCGACGTTGGGCGCTGTGAACTTCGACAATCTCTTTGTGGTTGCAAGAAAACAGAACGGGGAAGTCGGACTCAGGCATTCAAGTCTTGCGGGATCGTCGAAAACCATCAATACAAAACTCTGAACTTTAGGCATATGAGAATTCTCTGGGTCAAAGCTGGAAAACTGCTCCCCGTAGACACGGGCGGAAAGATTCGCTCGTACAATATCCTGCGCCAACTGGCCGCGCACAATGAAGTCACGCTGCTCTCTTACTATGGCGGGCGGCGCGACTATAATTACGAGCGCGAGATCAAGAATCATTTTCCCAGAGCGGTGACCGTCTATACGGCTGCTCCTGATTCGACGATGATCGAGCGAGGGCTTGATTATTTGCGCCGTCTTCCATCGCGCGCACCTTTCGCGGTTACGAAATTCAGTTCGGCGGAAGTTCGTCAGATGTTGAAAGAGTGGCTCGGCGATAATCGCTTTGATGTTGCCGTATGCGATTTCCTTTCGGTCTCGCTCGACTTCCCTGCCGTGCTTGAAACGCCGACGGTGTTGTTTCAACATAACGTCGAATCGGCGCTGTGGCAGCGGCAGGCCCGGCACGAGCCGAATCCAGTCAAACGAATCCTGTTCAAACTGGAAGCGGCAAAGATGACCCGGTACGAGCGCGCCGCAGTAAAACGATTTCCTCACGTGATTGCAGTCTCCGAGCACGACCGCGAGCAGATGGGCGCGATGACGGATCTTTCGCGCATCAGCGTCGTGCCTACAGGCGTAGACCTCAAGCAATACACGCCATCGACCTCTGCAACTGCGACTGAAAAACTGATCATCTTTGTCGGCTCGATGGATTGGGAGGCGAATATCGACGGCGTTGATTATTTCTGCCGCGAGGTATGGCCCGCCGTGAAAAGACGTGTGCCGGACGCGCGGCTTCGCCTGGTCGGTCGCAATCCTCACCCGCGAGTCAAACGATGGGCGAATGATTCGATTGAGGTAACTGGGACTGTTCCATCAGTGGTCGAGCATTACAGACAGGCGGCTGTCAATATCGTGCCGCTCAGGATTGGCGGCGGGACGCGTTTGAAGATCTATGAAGCGATGGCGACGGGCAAAGCTACCGTTTCGACCTCAATCGGAGCCGAAGGGCTTGATGTCGAAGACGGGCGCGACATATTGCTTGCGGACACGGCGGCGAGCTTTGCCGATTCCATAGTCAGGCTTCTTGATGATGATTCGTTGAGACGGCAAATTGAAACGGCGGCGGCGCGCAAAGCCGCGCAGTACGATTGGGCGATGATCGCCGGTCGCTTTGAAGAAGCGCTGTCCGGTGTTCGGACGACTGCCAAAGCGTTTAACGGATCACAGTCGGCAATCGCACAGGCAGGCGCAATGTGAAAAGGAATTGAAATGAAACTAAGCGTATTCGGGTTGGGTTATGTCGGTTGCGTATCGGCTGCGTGTTTCGCAAAACAAGGGCATGAAGTCATAGGCGTTGATGTCAATGCGCTCAAGGTCGAAATCATCAACAGCGGTCGCAGCCCCATAGTCGAGCCGGGGATAGCAGAACTCATCAATACAGCAGTCAATGAAAATCGGCTCCGCGCCACATCCGATGCCTCGGAGGCAGTCGCCAACTCCGATGTGTCGCTTGTCTGCATAGGCACGCCCAGCAATCACAACGGCAGCCTCGACCTTTCGCACATCAAGAGCGTATGCAGGCAGATCGGCGAAGCGCTGGCGCGCGTGAATCGTTTTCACATCGTCGTCCTAAGAAGCACTATGCTGCCCGGCACAATCGAGCAGACCGTCATACCTGCGCTCGAAGTTTATTCGGGCAAACGCGCGGGCAGCGATTTCGGCGTCGCAATAAACCCGGAGTTTCTGCGCGAAGGGACTTCGATTCACGACTTCAACAATCCGCCGTTCACCCTGATCGGCGCTGACGATCCGGAGACAGCAGGCCCGTTGCAGAGGCTCTACGATGGAATCGAAGCGCCGCTGATTGCAATCAGAATCAAAGAAGCCGAGATGGTCAAGTACGCGTGCAACGCTTTTCACGCGCTGAAGGTAACGTTCGCAAACGAGATCGGCAGCATCTCGAAGGCGCTCGGAGTCGATAGCCATAAGGTGATGGAGGTCTTCTGCAAAGACACCAAGCTGAATCTTTCGCCTTATTATCTGAAACCCGGTTTTGCGTTCGGCGGCTCGTGCCTGCCTAAAGACCTGCGCGCGATCACCTACAAAGCAAAAGAGATGGATGTCGAAGTCCCGATGCTCAGTTCGATCCTGGTAAGCAATCGCCATCAGGTAGAGCGCGCCGTTGACGCAGTGCTTCAAACGGGGTTGAAGACGGTCGGCGTGCTTGGGTTGAGCTTCAAATCAGGGACGGACGATCTGCGCGAAAGCCCGATGGTGACGTTGATCGAAACGCTGATCGGCAAAGGATTGAAGCTTGCAATCTATGATCGTGATGTCGAGCTTGCGCGATTATTCGGCGCAAACAGGGAGTACATCGAGCGCGAGATACCTCACATTTCAAATCTCATGCGCCCGCAGCTTGACGAAGTAATCGACTCGTCGGAAGTCATCATCATCGGAAAGCGTGAGGATGAGTTTCGCGCGCTCTCTGAGCGTATGAATAACGGGCGCGTGATTATAGATCTTGTGAGGCTGTTCGATGTGGAAGATAATCGAAAGCAATATCAAGGCATATGCTGGTGAAAATGTTCGAGCAAAGAAGAGGGCAAGGGTGAAGCCTGAATCCGCCTTCGCAGGATACCCGCAGCCGCATACTGCAATGAACTATTTCAAAAAAAGACAGGATACCGCGTCAGGCATCGAAGCTCAGGTCGCCACAGAGCCGTTGGCCGACGCTTTATCGAGCCGATTCGACGTGTTGAAACAGGTTGGAGCCGACACCCGCGCCCGGTATTATCTCGCGCTTGAGCGGGCAAGCGGCGAAGGCGGCTGTCTCAAGGTGATTTTGCCAGAGGTCACACGCGACCTCAGACAGCGAGAACTGTTTTATCTCGAATCGTATGCGGCATCCAGATTGTCGCACACACACATTGCAAGGATGGGGAAACCGCACGAGCTTGGGGGCGTTTATTTTTGCGCGGTCGAGTACAGGCAGAATGCCTGCACTCTGCGCGAATTGCTCAACCGCAGTGGATGGCTCGATCTGGACAAGGCAGTTGACATCGCAGATCAGATTGCCAGCGCGCTCGATCACGCGCACTCGCTCGGCGTGTTGCACCTGCAACTACAGCCCGAAAGCGTTCTGGTCGAGCCCGGTGGATTGGTGGCGGTCAAAGATTTCGGCATCGAATCGGGCGCAAGACTGGAATGGGCTTATCACGAGCGAACGCGAAGACTCGCGGCTGTATACGCCAGCGCCGAACAGACCACTGGCGCAAAGATAGACAATCGCAGTGATCTGTACTCGCTCGGAGCGATTCTTTACGAGATGCTTACTGATCGCGTGCCGTTTGATTCCGACGACGATGATTATATCAGGCGGAAGCAACTGGATTATGCCCCTGCGCCTCCGCATCTGATTTCGATGGACGTGCCCGAAGCGGTGTCGAGCGTTGTGATGAAACTGCTTGAAAAAGACCCGCGTAATCGATTCAACCGCGCAGAGGATTTTCAGGCATCGCTCCGCGCGGCGATCAATAGAGAGTAAGATTCAAAGATGCAGGAAACAATTCACCGCATAGACGCAGAGAACTACGCAGAGAGAAACTCTCTGCGCCTCCTCAGCGTTCTCTGCGTCTATGCGGTGAACCCCGCTTTCATATTAATTCACAGGGAGGATCGCTGATGTATCTGGAGTTCTACGGGCTGAAGGAAATGCCCTTCGGTTTGACGCCTGACCCAGGATATATATTCAGGACTGAAAGCCATCTTGAGGTGCTGGCGACCGTAAAATATGGCATCGAGCAGAACAAAGGTCTGGTAGTCGTGACGGGTGAAGTGGGTTGCGGCAAGACGACCATCCTGCGCGCTGCGCTCCAGACATTCGGCGAAGAAGTGCTCGCCGTCTATATCTTCAATCCGTTCCTCACCGCTTCGGAATTCTTCGAGCAGTTGACGGGCGAGTTGGATCTGGGGCTTCCTAAAACAGCATCGAAGCCCGAACTGCTTTCAGCCCTGGCGCGCCTTCTGGCATGGCGTCATTCGCAAGGGCTGCGAACGGTCCTGATCGTTGATGAAGCACACGGGTTGCCGACCGTGCTGCTCGAAGAGATTCGACTGCTGATGAACTTCGAGACGAACAGCGAAAAGCTACTGCAGGTAATATTGTGCGGCCAGCCTGAATTGCACGAAACGTTGAACCGCTCGAACCTGCGCCAACTCAAACAGCGCATCTCGTTGCGTTGCTCGATCAAACCTCTTAGCGTTTTCGAGATAAACAAATACATCCGCTTTCGATTGAAACAGGCCGGTGCAGAGAATGTGAACCTGTTTGACACGGGAGCGGTGAAATTGATCGGGCACGTTTCGCAAGGCATACCGCGCGTGATCAACAACATCTGCGACAACGCATTGCTGTACGGTTACGCCGCTGGAACCACCCGGATAACGCGCGAGATAATCGAAGAGGTCATTCGCGCGCTCGACCTCGCGCCGGTCGATTCAAACAACACATCATCGAGCTTCGGCAACGAAGCCAGCTCCGGCCTTTGATCACCGCCTGAAAGACTGCTTAACGGCATTACTTTCTATCTCGCTCGCTTGACTCGTCTTCTTTATCAAGTAATCCTTTACTTTATAGTTTTGGTTTGCTGGAATTATCAACGGCTATGGAGAAGACCAGTTACCCGATAACACCAGCCGTGCGATTGCTGCGCGACAAAAAGATTCGGTTCGAGCCGCACCTTTACGACTACAAAGAGCATGGCGGCACGACACGCTCTGCCGAAGAGCTTGCCGTAGACGAGCACGCAGTAATCAAGACGCTTGTAATGGAGACGGAAAAGCGCGAGCCGCTGATTATTCTCATGCACGGCGACCGCGAAGTCTCGACCAAAGAGCTTGCCCGCCAGATTGGCGTAAAGAGCGTTTCGGTGTGCGACCCGGCGGCGGCGCAGAAACATACAGGTTATATGGTCGGCGGCACAAGCCCGTTCGCAACTCGCAAAGCGATGACGGTATATGCAGAAGAAACGATCTTCGCCCTGCCGAAGATCTACATAAACGGCGGCAAGCGCGGCTTTCTGGTTTCAATCGATCCGAACCAATTGCGAGCCGCTTTGCCTGTAAAAAAAGTATCGGTAGCGATCATTTAACGTGAAAGAGAGAGACTGATTTTATGCTCGAAATTGACGGTGAACACCAGTTGCCAGAGTTGATCGAAAGCCGGATAGACCGTGATCCAATAAAACAGTTCGCAAAATGGTTCGGGCAGGCAGAAGCGGCGGGGCTGAAACTTCCTAACTCGATGACGCTTGCGACGGCGACCAAAGAGGGCGAGCCTTCGGCGCGGGTGGTGTTGCTGAAGGGGTTTGACGGAGATGGATTTGTTTTCTTCACCAACTATGAAAGCCGGAAAGGGCGCGAGTTGGCGGAAAACCCGCGCGCCGCGCTCGTCTTCTACTGGACGGAGCTTGACCGTCAGGTGCGCATAACGGGCAGCATCGAAAAGGTTTCGCGCACGGAATCGGAGAGTTATTTTCACACGCGCCCTGTCGATAGCCAGTTGAGCGCGTGGGCGTCCAACCAGAGCCGTGTTATCAGCAGCCGCGAAGTGCTCGAAGAAAAGATGCGCGAGTTGATGGTCGAGTACGAAGGCGGAGAGGTGCCGCTGCCGCCGCATTGGGGTGGCTATCGCCTTGCGCCCGCCAGCATCGAGTTCTGGCAGAATCGCCGGGCCGACTTCACGACCGGCTTCGATATAATCTACAGCAGAATGGCGAATGGCTTATCGAGCGGCTTTCACCCTGACGCTTGTTTACTGACAGCCAGATCACGTTGCAAAGCCGGGCTTCGCGCCTTCAAATTTTACGGCAGCCGCGAACCGGCTCTTTTCTTTTCTCACTCGGATGACGAAAGCCGAATACCTCATCCAATTGCTTTTCTTGAAGGGGAGTTTGATATGAACATCCAGCCTTGTACCCACAGGCAGGGGCTTGCTGAGAGAAACCAACGCCCCGCCTGAGCTTATGTTCTGCAAAACGCCTTCTTCACTGAATCCTTCGCCTTCCTTCTGTTCCACTTTTATCGCCCAATCCACCTGGAATCTTCGTCCCTCTCTTCTTTCAATCAAGTGGCCTCCAGTTCGATTCAGCCAGGTTTTAATCTTTGCGTCCTGCTTTTACTTCATAGCCGCTTGTTCGCTTGATAAATAAATAGTGTCAATCATTAAACTCTTCCTTGATGAAAGAATAAAGAGGAAGCGTGCAGGGCTGGCGGAAAACAATGGATGAGAAAAAAAATAGGGAGCCGGGGAGGCTCCCTGGAGGTTCACTTAGGAGAAATACCACTGAGTTAGAAGATGAACTTCAAGGCGAGTTGAACGTTGCGGCGATCCTGTGTGCCGTCGGCTCTCAGACCTCGCGCAGCCGGGATGAAATCGCCCGCGCTGATGTCTGTCTGTGTGCCAACCAGATACAGGTTCGAGTGGTTAAATATGTTGAAGAACTCGCTGCGCAGTTGCAGGCTCTTGGATTCCGATATGCGGAACGTCTTGTAGATGCCCGTGTCCAGATTCCAGAATCCCGGCCCTCGGAACGCATTGCGGCCAGTCATGCTTGCCGGGAACGGTCCGAATTCGGAATTGCCTGTGATGGGGTTTACGAACAGGCCCGGCGTCAGCCCTGTGATGGGCAGATACTGGAACTGGCCCGGTGTGGCCGAGTCGGGCGCGAGATTGTCCGCGCCGCTCGTGCGCTGTTCGCCTGTCTGCTGCGCGCGCATGCAGACGGGGTTGAACACGTTGTGCGTGCAGTCGAAGATCGTAAACGGCGAGCCGGTATGAACGCTGTAGATGCCGTTGATGCTCCAACCGCCGAGCGCCTTGCCCAGCCAGCCTTCCTGATTTGCGCGATACGGGATCTGCCACACGAAGCTCGAAATGAAGCGGTGGCGAATGTCAAAATCGGCATCGCCTTTGTCCAGTCTCGGATTGAACGGATCGAGCAGGCCGAGATTGTTATTGTTTGCCGAATCGGAGAAGGTCGAGCTGAGGTTGTCTATCGTATGCGACCACGTATAGTGCGCGGTGAGTTGCAATCCGAGTTTGCGAATGAACGGTGTCTCGTATCCAAGGGTTAAGCCGTTGTAGTTCGAGAAACCCAGATTGCCGCGCGTGTTGAGGTTCGAGTACTGCGTGTTGAGCCGCGCGCCGCAACTGAGCGGGTTCGACGCATCGCACGGCACGCCCAGATAGATGTTACCTGCGCCCGCGCGATTCGGGTCCGTCAGGTCGTAGAGGTTTACGCCCTTCGAGCCGGAATACTCGACCGATGCGACGCCCTGAAAGAGTTTGCGTTCAAGGGCCGCGCTCCAGAAATGCGCGTAGGCGTTTACGACGTTCGAGTTGACGTTGCGAAGGCTCGTTCGCGGCAGCACCTTCGAGCCTGTGCCCGCAAGCGGACCCGCGTTGTCCAGCGTTATCGGTATGCTCGGCACGTCTGTGCCTGCGACAAGAGAAACGACCGCATAGCTGGGCGGGTTTTGAATCACGTTGAACGTGACGTTCCCAAAGTTGCGCTCGTAGGCGATGCCGTAGCCGCCGCGCAATGATGTGTTGCCGTCACCGAATATATCCCACGCAAAGCCCACGCGCGGGGCGAAGTTGTTTTTGTCAGGCTTCCACAATCCACCGGCAGGGCTTTCGGGCGCGATGAACACCTGGCCGTTTTGAATCTGCTCGAAGATGTTCGACCCGCTTCCGAAATAGAAGTTCGAGTCGAGATTCGGATTCGAGTTGTGCTGCACGCCGTAATATTCATAACGCAATCCGAGGTTGAGCGTCACTCGCGGGTGCAGCTTCCATGCATCGTTGAAGTAGGTGGCCCACTCGTGATAGCGATAGCTGCGGCTGAAATTCGGCTGAGTCGCGGGCAGCGTGATCGTGTCGCCGGGGAATTTGCCCTGCGGATCGACCGCGCTCTGGAATTGCTGCAACTGGCCGCGCACAAAGTTATCGAGCGCGTTGGCGGTGTTGGTCCCCAGCGTTTCGACCGAGTTCTGGAAAGCGCCGAACGTCCGGTTCGATTGGATGTAGACGTACTGGCCGCCAAAGCGGAAGGTGTGCTGGCCGCGCGAATAGTTCAGGTCTTCATTGAGTTGAAGCAGGTTCTGCGGACCGCCCGCTGGTATGGCCGAGCCGGGATTGAACGGCAAATAGCCGGGCAGCGCGACGGGCAGTCCGTTGATCGAGGTGGCGGCGGCTCTCAGGTAGAGAGTCGGCCCCGCAGGGGCTTCGCCTAACGGTTGCTTGTTGTTCAGGCGATTGAAAGCAACCTTCGACTGCGACACCCATTTCGTGTTGAAGGTGTGCGTAAGCGAAAGCAGGAAATTATTGTTGAAGTTCGTCTGTCCCGTGTTGAATCCGGAATAGGGGCTGAACGCATTCGTCCCATCAAACAGGGTCTGATCCTGTAGCGCGTAGCGACCGTAGAACTGCGTTGTGTCGCTCATGTTCCAGTCTATGCGCCCGATTGTCTGGACATCGTTTTGCGGAAGCCCGCCGCCCGCATTCGCGGGAACGCTGCTGATGACTTCGCCGAAAACAGGCAGACTGGCAGGCAGCGCAGCAAACGGCCCGGTGGCGTTCAGCGCCGGGATTTCGCTTCTGGTGATCGTTCGACCGTTGATCGGCGTGTCGAGCGTGAAGGCGTTGAAAAAGGTTCGCGTCGCCGCCGCGCTGTTGGCGATCAATTGCGAGGTTGGAACGAGCGAGATGACCGACGTGCTGCTTCGCACCCTTATCCATTCGGTGCTGTTGAAGAAAAACAGCTTGTCTTTGAGTACGGGGCCGCCAACCGAATAACCGAACTGATTGCGCGTGAAGACCCCTTTCCTGACCGCGTTCGCGTTGTCGTTGAAGCCTGTAGCGGCGAGCGCCGATACGCGATTGAATTCATAGACTGTGCCGTGAAAACTGTTCGAGCCTGATTTGGTCGCAACGTTGACGATGCCGCCCGACGCGCGCCCGAATTCGGCTGAGAAGTTGCCCGTGATTACCTGAAATTCCTGCACGGAATCGAGCGGCACGCTCTGGCCTACTGTGGCAGTGAACTGATCGTTGTTGTCAACGCCGTCAAGCAATATGTTTGTGCTGGCAGAGCGCTGGCCGTTGATTGAAAAACCTGCGCCGCGACCGGCTGCGCCCGTTGGGTCGCCTTCGTCGCCGGGCGATACGTTGCCCGCCAGCTGCACGAGCGCATACGGATTGCGCGTCAGCGTCGGCAGTTCAACTATCTGGCGTTCGGAAACCACGCTTGAAAGCTGCTGCGATTCTTTATTAACGGCCACGCCGCTTTCGCCCGCAACGACCGTCACCTCTTCGGATGAAGCTTGAGCCGAAAGGTCGAAATCGACCGACAGTTTCGCGCCAACCGTAACCTGCGCGCGTTGTGTTCTGGCCGCAAACCCGGAGGCTTCAATCTTGACATCGTAGATTCCGGGTTGCAGGTTCGTGACTATATAGGTTCCTGAATCGGTCGTAACGGTGCGGCGCTCAGCTCCCGTATCGACGGCCCTCAGCGTGACGGTAGCGGCGGCGACGACTGCTCCGTTCGGGTCCGTGACCGTGCCGCTGATCGAGCCGGTCTCGGCCTGCGCAAGCGCAAGCGTAGCGCCCTGCGATAGCAAGAGTGATAGTGCGATAACGAACGTCTTCACGCCGTTCCACACTTTTTTGATTTTTTTTCGATCTGTTTTCAAACTGATCATTTGTGCCTCCTGAATTGAGCGATTGCATATGGCCTCGGGCGAAACACGGTTTAAACATTTCGCCACGAGACACGAGCAACGGGCTGCGTACACAGCAAACAAGTCTGGCCGAGTTTAGGTTGAATTATTAAACTCGAAAACAACTTTGGGATGAGTCGCACGCACAAGGTTTCGAGTTGGCCTAAAAACCTGACGAGGCGTCTGCGCTCTCAATGCTGCCCTATTCAGTTTTCAATGCAGCCCTGACCTTCATCCACGAAGAAGGCTCAAGCCAGTCCAGCCCTTGCTGAATCCGGGTGATCTTCTTAGTTGACGGGTCGTACAGATACATTCCTCTGCTTGTGATCGTGAACATAAGCACGCCGAGTTTATCCGCTACCTGCAGGTCGGCAGCTTGAGGCTTCGGGCTGGAACTGTTCGGATGAGTATGAACGATTGCGATGGTTGCAGGATGCCAGTTGAATGTAAAACTTTTGTATTCGTTCGTCGTTCCCTGTGATCTTGCGCTGTAGGTGCCGTTGGCCATTCGCAGTATCAGCACCACGCTCTCTTTCGTCGTTGTGCCGTTGCCTGTGCTTCGCCATGCTTCGCGAAATTCGTGAATGATAGAGTCGTTGAATTTCGACAAAACAAAATCTCTGTTTACAAGAGTGCGCCCGACAGGGCTTACCCGCTCGACCTCTGCCGCAAGGTTATTATCTCCAGCGCCATAATAGAAGGGGCCAATAAGGGCGTTGAAGCTCTGCGCTTGAGAGATCGAACCGGTGAAAGCGAGTGCGATGACCATCAGGCAGGAGGTTCTTTTCATAACCCAACTCCAACGAATGAGAACTGTTTGGAGGGCACTCCTGCTCGTGCGTTCCGCCTCGACGCGCGGGCTTGTTGTGGGTGGATTTTAAGTGGATTGCTTTATTGGAAGAACAACTTTGGGATGAGTCGCGGGCGGCTTTGTGATGAATTGACCGAAATGCATGACGAGCCGCGCGCCTGCATTAACAAGAGAGGTGTTAATGTGGTCACCACCGTTAAAGTGGGCGGCCTAAAAGCTCGTGCAGTTTTTCTCTGTAACTGCGAGAGAGCGTCAGTTGGACTCCTTCGCGCAGAATGATGCGATATTCGCCGTGAAACCAGGCTTGCAGTTCCTGTATTCGATCTATGTTTACGATGGCCGAGCGGTGGACGCGCACAAATCGTTTGGGGTCGAGCTGGCCTTCGAGCGCGCTGATTGTGTCTCGCAAAAGGTAAGATTCTTTGCCCGCGTGAAGCCGCACATAATTGCCTTCGGCTTCGAGCCAGTCGATATCATCGGTCTTAACGAAGAAGACGTGGCCGTTCATCTTTATAACCAGTCGTTCAAGGTGCACGGGCTTGGATTTAATCTCTTCGAGCGCGCTCAATATTCTCGCAGTGATGTTTTCGCTCTTCTCGTTTTGAATGTGAGCTTTTGCGCGCAGCAGAGCTTTTTCAAATCGCTCCTGATCAAAAGGCTTGAGCAGATAATCGAGCGCGTATACTTCAAAGGCGCGCACGGCGTACTGGTCGTAGGCGGTGACGAAGATAATGGCCGGAATCCGCGAAGGCCCCAACTCTTCGAGCACGGCAAAGCCATCTTTGCCCGGCATCTCGACATCCAAAAAGACCAGATCGGGCGTCTGTCGTTCGATAGCTTCTATGGCTTCCTCGCCGCTTGCGCATTCTCCTATGATCTCGATCTGAGAATCCGTTTCCAGAATGTCGCGAATTCTTTCGCGAGCAAGCTGTTCGTCATCCACTATCAATGCTCGTATACACTTCTCCCCAGACATGTCCTTGCTCCTTCAGGTTCTTTAACGAAGGATGCTTCTATCCGGTTCGATTTTGATTTGCGATCAGTCTGCCTTGAATGGGATTTCGAGTGTGACGGTCAGCCCGCCCCTGGCAGTGTTGGCAAGATCGAGTCGTTGGTGCGTGCCGTAAAGTTGCTGCAATCGCGCCTGCGTATTCGACAGCCCGACGCCTTCTTTCAGTATGCGCCCGGAGTTTCCGTTTGAAGATAGTCCCGGCCCATTGTCAGTCACCTGCACCTGAAGCGTGCCGTTAAATCGGCGCGCTTCTATTTCAATGTGACCGGATTCGGTTCGCGGCGCGATACCGTGTTTGATTGCGTTTTCGACAATCGGCTGCAAGATCAGGTTCGGCAGGCGCGCGCTCATAGTCTGCTGTTCGATATCGAGGTGAACAGTCAGCCGGTCTTTGAAACGTATGCGTTCGATGTCGAGATAGGATTTAAGAAATTCAAGCTCCTGTTGAAGAGAGACTTCCTGCGCGCCCGCACTATCTAAAGTCAGGCGCAGGAAATCTCCGAGCCGCGCTATCATCTTATCCGCTGCATGAGGGTCTTTGTGCACGAGCGCAGAGACGGAGTGGAGCGTGTTGAAGAGAAAGTGCGGATGAAGCTGCATCTTCAGCGCTTCGAGTTGCGCCAGCGCAAGTTGCGCTTCGAGTCGCGAGGCTTTCACCTCTCCTTCCCGATAGCGGCGATGATAATTGAAAGCGAAGCTGACGAGCAGAATCAGCCAGTAGATCATCGAGCCGTAATCGAAAAAGAGATAGCCGTTGAAAAACAACCTGCTGATCGAGATGCCCTGACTGGGGTCCATGACAAAGTATATAAAGATCAGGTCGCGAAAGGCCCGCGTCAAAAATCCGATGATTAATGATGCAAAGACGTGAACTGTCAGGCTGCGGCGCAACTGCCCGCGTTCGAGCGGGTAACGTCGAGCAAGCCACAGTGTCAAAGGGGTTAGCGCCGCCCACAGATACGCAAAGCCCATATCGGCTATGACGATGTTGTACCACGCGAAGTACAATTTGCCGCGCATGAAGGCGAGGGCTGACTGGGTCGAAAGGAAGGCACCGAACAGAGTCCATAAGGCAAGATTAAAAGCGACTCTGGCCGAGCGACGCTCTAATAATTTTCCTGCTTCCATTTTCCTGCGCCTCAGAACTGCAACGATAGCATAATCCTGCGGCATTCCGCCTCGGGAAAAAGACTGCTTGAGTGAGCCAACCGGCAACCGTTACTAAAATGATTAAGTCCGAGCTATTGGCATGGCTTTTAACGAAAGGCGAAAATAATTACGCCTGCGAATCAAAGACAAACTCTCAGTGCAGCCTGCCTATTGTACGGAATAATACGCAGCAATAATGCGCGATGTGACGAACCGGCCTGAATCGGTGACCAGACGGACTGTTGCGTGGCGAATCGTCTACAGGGTTTACCGGCTACTTCTTCTTTTTCAAGGCCGAGGCTACGGCTTGCGCGGCAAGCGGGGCCATTACTTCATATCCTTTACTGTTCGGGTGAAGCCCGTCGTCGCTCAATTCATCTTTCAGGAATCCTTTTTCATCTACAGTAGCCGAGTAATAATCGAGATAGGTCAATCCCTGTTCGGCTACGTACTTCTTTATCCATTCGTTGAGCGCTTTTATCTGATCGGGCGGGCGGCGCGTTGTTTGAATGATCGGCTTTCCGTCTCTGTTTTTCTCATAGTCGCTTACAGGAAGCAACGAAGCCATCACTACGCGGATGCCGTTTGCGCGGGCAAGTTCGGCCATTGAAACGAAGTTGTCTTCGATTGCCTGTAAGGTCATCGGCCCTGTGTTGCCTGCCAGGTCATTGGTGCCCGCAAGAATCACCATGACTTTGGGTTTCAGCGCAATCACGTCAGGCCGAAAGCGTATAAGCATCTGAGGGGTCGTTTGCCCGCCGATGCCGCGATTTATATAGGGCTTGCCCGCAAAGTAATCCGCGAGCTTCCACGAATCCGTGATCGAATCGCCAAAGAAGACTACGCGGTCTTCATCTTTGACAGGCGGTGAAACTTTAGTATTCATATCGCGATAGCGTCCCAGAAAGGGCCAGTCCTGTAGCCGTGTTTCGAGCCGCGTAGCTTTTGCTTTCGCGTCCACGCATTCCTGCGATTCCTGCGCCGATGCGGACGCAACAGAGATCATTAAGACAAAACAACTGGCAAAGAGTCGCGTCATGGAGAATTCCTCGTTAAGTTGATGTTGTGATTTGCAGCCACGTAGATATTACACGCGTCGAATCGGGCTGCACAATCTATTGAGCATAACGCCTCATCTTTCATTCATGTCTGAGCGCAATCATCGGATCTACTCTTGTCGCGCGGCGCGCGGGGATAAAGCTTGCAAGCAAAGCTATGGCCCCAAGCAGAAGCGAGATCACGATGAAGGTGAAGCGATCTGTCGCGCTGACTCCAAAAAGCAGACTCGACATGACGCGCGTCAAGGCGAATGCGCCCGCAAGCCCTGCGGCAATGCCCACTGAGACCAGAACCGATGCCTGACCTATGACGAGTTGCAGGATGTTTCGCCGCCCAGCGCCCAGCGCCATGCGAATGCCTATTTCATGGGTTCGCTGATTTACCCAGTACGTCATAACTCCGTAGATGCCGATGGCCGCAAGCACGACGGCGAAAGCAGCAAACACTCCAAGCAGAAACATCGCGAAGCGTCGCCGCGCCAGCGCATCATACAACCGCTGTTGCATCGTGGAGAGATCATAGACGGGCAGTTCCGGGTCAAGGGCGCGAATCTCTTCGGTGACTGCCGCGCTCATTTGAACCGGGTCAGATGATGTGCGGGCGACAAGGTAACGGCTACCTATGTTGAACTGCTCGATGGAATGAAAGAGGGTGATGGGCGGTTCGTTTTCAAGGCTGAATTCTTTTTCGTCACGGACTACGCCGATCACAGTACGCCACGGGCCTTTGCCGCCTCGCTGCACGCGCTTGCCCAGAGGGTCCTGATCGGGCCAGAAACGCCGGGCCAGTTCTTCATTAATGATGACGACTTCCGGCGCGCCTTTGATGTCGCGCTCGTCGAAATATCTTCCTTTGATGAGCGGAATGCCCATCACTCGCAGATAATCAGGGCTGATGAACCGCTCGTTTGAGATGATCAGTTCCGAAGCGGTTTTCGGCACGTATCCTTCTATAGTGATCGGCCCCCATGCAGCCGAATTTGAACTCAACGGCAGAAAGAAATTCATCCCAACCGATTCGACTCCCGGCAACTCCTTTACCTTTTCACCGAGCCGTTTGTAAAAAGAGAAAACAGAATCGGGCGTCGAATACCGCGCAGCGGGCAGCGACAATCGCATAGAAAGAACATTGTGCGGGTTGAAGCCGGGACTGGCATTGACTATTCGCTGATAGCTGCGAATCAACAACCCGGCTCCGATCAGCAGAACCAGCGATAAAGCGACTTCCGATATTATCAGCAGTTTGCGAATCTGTTGATGGCCCAGACCGAAAGCGCCGCCTCCAATCGAACTGCGGCCACCATCCTTGAGCACTTTATTCAAATCGACCCGCGAGGCCCGCAGCGCTGGCGCGAGGCCAAAGACAATTCCGGTCAGAAGCGAAACTAAAAACGTGAACGCCATCACTCGGCCATCTATGCCTACTTCATTCAGGCGGGGAATGTTTTCCGGGCCGAACATGCGCAGCACCTTCACGCAGACAATCGCGAGCGCCAGCCCCACAACGCCGCCCGCGA
Source organism: Blastocatellia bacterium (assembly GCA_963804815.1). GTDB lineage: Bacteria > Acidobacteriota > Blastocatellia > UBA7656 > UBA7656 > DATEKX01. The sequence continues at coordinate 4,374,116 of CAWDRU010000002.1, forward strand.
GCGCCAGCAGCACGCTTTCAGTAAGCAGTTGTCGCAGTATGCGAAGTCGGCTTGCGCCCACTGCGGCGCGAATGGCTATCTCTTTTTGTCGCACGGCGGCGCGCGCGAGCAGCAGATTGGCGACGTTGGCGCAGGCGATCAGCAATACAAACCCGACCGCGCCAAAAAGCACATACAGCGCAAGGCGATATTCGCCTACCACTTGTTCGAGCAACGGGACCACGCTGATTGTCAGTCGTCCTTCCGGCGGGTAATTCTCCGGGTATTGCTGTTTCATCTGTTCTGCCAGCGCGTCCATGTCTGCCTGCGCCTGTGCGACCGTGACGCCCGGTTTCATAAGAGCGAAGATATTGTAATCTTCCCCGCCCCGGCTGGCGCGATCTGCCTGGCTCATCGGCAGAGGCAGCAGCACGTCGGACCGCTGAATGCCGTTTAGCGTCGGCATCACCTCTTTATTCAAAGAGAAGTCGGCAGCCATAACGCCGACGATTGTATAGTTCTTGTCATTCAGCGTCAGCGTCTTTCCGATCACATCGGGATCAGAGCCGAAGCGGCGCTGCCAGAATCCATGACTTAAGATCACCGTCTGAGGCTTGCCCTTCTCATCTTCTTCGGGCAGAAAGAGGCGTCCGAGCGATGTCTGAGCGCCAAGTAACGGAAAGAGCGAAGAAGAGACGCGCGCGCCCTCGACGTGTTCCGGAGTTCCCTGCCCCGTGAAGTTGAAGCTTCCTCCGAGCGTGATGGCCACCTGATCGAAGACTTTGTTTTCAATCCTGATGTCAAGATACTGGCCGAGCGAGAACCAATCCTGTTCGATGTTCAAACCGGGCGAGCGATTCCAGAGGATGGCCAGTCGCTCTGCGTCTTTATAAGGCAGGGGGCGGAGCAACAGGGCATCCGTCACGCTGAAGATCGCGCTGTTTGCGCCAATGCCGATGGCCAGCGACAACACGGCCACGGTCGTAAAGCCAATGTTCTTTCGCAGCATGCGAATGCCGTAACACAGATCATGCCAGAGAGCTTCCATTACTCACCTCTTCGCTCTTATTCGGGCACGTTTGCGAATTATCGAAGGTAGCACGGGCAGGCGTGATTGGTAAATCCGTTAGTTTGAATATAGAAGCAGTTCACCGCAGAGGTCGCAGAGAAGTTATCAACCTCTGCGCCTCTGCGGTGAGTTAATTTTCAGGATCGGGGAACTGAACGCAAATCTATTGTGACGCTCCTGCTTTCCTCTCGAATTTCATGATTGAGCCGCAGCCAGAACCTGATGAGGTCGCGGAACGCTTTGATGATGACCACAAGGTTCGCGCCCGTAGCTTCGCCCGCCACGCGCGGCAGATGAGTCAGCCGTTGTTCGGCTATATTGAACCCTCGCGCGCGCGCGCCTGCCAGCAATTCCGTGTCGATCATTGCGCCATCAGAGATTATGTTGATCCGCGAGAGTATGCTGCGCCGAAAAACTTTGAAGCCGCAATCTATGTCGCGGCACAGCCGACCGAACAGCAATCTGACGATCATCTTCCAGCCAAAGGCGTTTAGCTTGCGCAGAATATTATCGCGCCGGTTGGCTCGGTAACCGCAGACTATGTCGGCTTCGTTTATTCGCGTCAACAGATGCTCGACCTCGTTGAAATCGAACTGTTTATCGGCTGGGAAAAACGCTATCAGGTCTTTTGAAGCGGCGCGAAACCCTGCCTTCAACGCCCCGCCGTACCCGCGATTCGGGAAATGTTCGACGACCCGCAGATTCGGAATGCGGGCGGTCAACGCGCGAGCGACTTCGCCCGTTCGGTCTGTGCTGCCATCGTTGACCAGAATGATCTCGTGCTCCAGCCCTAAGGCTTGAGCGACTGATGAAACCTCGTCGAGCGAGTTTTCGACATTCGCTTCTTCGTTGTAAGCGGGAAGAACGATTGAAAGAGTTGTCATACCAGCACCCTCCATTATGACTGCGTTTTCTTCAGTATTCGGTAAACGGTCGTGTTGCGATCAGAAAAGACTTTCTGCATTCGCTGGCTCTGATTGGCGATGTTGATAAATTCGCGATGCTCGTTATCGGTGAATACATATTCGCAGCCGAATTCTTCGCCGATAGCATCTTCGATATCCCGGACTCTGCCCTGAGTCACATCTTCGTACCTGTAATACAGCGGCGCGTTCTTCAATCGCATGAAATCGGGATCGAGGCCGAGTATGTAGGTGTTGTGCGTGTTATAGAAAAACAGCTTCGGGAAATCATCCCAGTCCGTGTGAAAGACTGTTGAGCCTGCCGGAGTATTTGCCGCAAGCCATTCTGCGCCGCCTTTGTAGGCAACGCTGGCAGGCTCGCCTGCTATATCTTTTCTCGCGGCACGGATCGTTGAATAGGCCGCAAACCAGAAGGCGAGGCTCAAAGCTATCGCCGCTATTGCCCGCGCACGCTTTCCATAGGCAAGCGTCCAGTCGAGATTTTTCAAACGCTCGCGCGCGGCGAAGGCGAAAAAGATCACGGACGCGGGCGGGAAATACTCTATGAAGCGGCGCGACTTGAATAACAGAATCAGATACATCGTCGAGACCAGAAACCAGAAGAGTCTCGCCTTGTCCTGCTTCCATTCTGCGCGGTCAGTCAACAATATGCCGCCCGCATAACAGAGCATCGCCACAAGCGACATCGTTACGAGCGCCCACGAATTGAACGGATACCATTCCGTGCCAACTGTGATTTCATACTCTGTGGCAAACAGTTTTGGAATTATGTGATCGCGGATGAAGAGAATGTTATTCGGAAAATACGGATTGATTACGTGGCCCGCAATTATCCCTGCGCCCACGCCGAGCACAGTCTTGTATTCGAGTTTTTTCTCGGTGATGAAATGCGCAGCCACACCGAACATGACCAGAGGGATCATCAACGGGAACGCATTGTACGACCAGACGAAAATTACAGTCAGCACGGCGAGCCACTTCCAGTCGCGTTTCATTATCAGATGAAACGCGATCAGTTGAAGCGCGAGGCTGAGGCTCTGCCCGCGAGCCATGCTCATGCGATAAAGAAACGGGCTTGATGAAGCGAACAGTACGATGAGCCACAACAGCGGATAGCCGATTTCATATCGCTTTAAGAGCAGATAAAAGATTGTGAAAGCAAGTGCGGCCAGAAATATCGGCGACAGTTTGGCGGCCAGCCTCAGGTCGCCGATAAAAGTAAACGGCAGCTGAAAGACATGCAAAAGCATGTGATGATCCGTGTAATGCGCTTCGTCCAGAATCGTAAATTTCAGCCACGGGAAGTCGAGCGCGAGTCCCTGCTCGCGCATCAGGTAGGCCGTCTTTATATGATAGTAGCCGTCATAATCAACGATGTTCGGCCCTGCGAATTGAATGTAGGCCAGCATAACGCCTGAAAAGATGAACGCCACCGCTGCATGCGTCAGCCAGTCAGTCCGCGCTCGCGTCAATATCTGTGGTCTTATGCCTGCGATTAAGTCTTTGGATTCGGTCATTGGAATATCTCTTTAAAAGAGTCTGAGGGATGGACGACCATCCCTCAGAGATAACAGTTATTTCTTTTTGATCTTTGAAGCCTGAACAGAGCCGTCTGCGCGCACGAAGGCGGTGACTTTCGCCTTCACTCCGACACGCAGATTGCCTTTGAGGCTTGTTGCCTGAGTGACGATGACCGGGCGGCCCTTGATTATCCATGTGCCGAGCAGTTGAGACGGGATAGTCTCTACGCGGCCACTGAAACTGGCATCCACACCAGAGCCGCCATTGCCGTTAGCGTTCCCGTTGGCATTGCCGTTTCCATTGGCGTTGCCATTCGCATTACCGTTGGCATTACCGTTGGCATTACCGTTAGCGTTACCATTCGCGTTGCCGTTTGCATTGTTGTTGCCGTTAGCGTTGCCGTTACCATTACCGTTCCCATTGCCGTTATCGTCGTCGTCGTCGCCTCCTCCGTGTCCATGATCGAAAGGAAGGAAGCCCCGGTCGTTAATGCCGTCGCCATCAGCATCTCCGTCGCCGGTATTTAAGACGCCGTCGCCATCCATGTCGTCATCGGCATCATTGGCTATCGCATCGGCGTCGATGTCGTTGTCATCGTAATTAGCGATTGCGTCCCCGTCTGTGTCGTCATCAACGCCGTTCTCCATGCCGTCGCCGTCAATGTCTTCATCCGAAGCGTTCAGCAACCCGTCGCCGTCTATGTCCTGATCGTCCCCGTTCAGCACCTTATCGTTATCGACATCCGGGTCGATTGCGTTAGGCAACCCGTCGCCATCCGAATCCGCAAGTTGCTTTTCAGCGTTCAGGAGGTTGCGCTGAATACCGACGATAGCCACCGCCAGCAGATCGGACGCGGTCTGCTTTTCAACGCCTGAGTTCGTTATTACTTTTTCGGTCGTGACGCCCGATGAAAGCTGCCCGTATACATCATCGAGATTCTGCCCCGTGATTCTTGCTGTCATCGCGGCTGTGCTCAGTTGTTTCAGTTTCACGCCGCGCGCCAGCAGTTCGTGGGCAGGGATTTTGCTGTGCACCGACAAAACGTGCGCGGCAAGTTCAAAGCCCCCTTGTTTATCCAGTTTTCCGAGTTCCCGCGATAGCTGTTTAGCTAACTCGGAAACTCGCGTCGTATGCTCAGCACTGTCTGCTCTTACCTCCGGCGGAGATGACAAGAACGAATAAAGCCCCGCCAGCGGCAAAACCATCAGTGCAAGTGCGACAGTCCATATCCAACTGTCTATCGTTCGTTTTATCTTCATGATGGTTAATCTCCTCAATTGTCAGACACAGGTATCCCCTATGCTCACAAGTTCTTAAAATGCCTCACTCAGCACGGCTTGATTGCCAGAAGCCGTAGAGCGCAAGGCTGCGCTAATACAGGAGAGCCATCAAAGTGAAGAAAAATACTCAGATACAAATATTTCGGATTATACGATTATTTTTGAAGGATGAGCGGAGTTCACCGCAGAGGCAGCGCAGAGTTTCTTCTCTCTACGCCTGCGGCGGTGAACAGCAAGGTCTATACATTCTCAGAAGAGAATAGAATGGAACTGACCTCAAGCCCTGAAAGGGCGAAATTCAATAGCACAGGGCATCGCCCTGTGTCTTGCATCAAGATAAACTATAAGCCCTGTAAGGGCAATGGTGTTAAGTTAAGCCAAAAGCTTTTTGACGTACTTGTAAAATCGAAGTTTGTGCGCATATCTCAGCTCTTTTCTTCGTTCGACTTGTCTTCCGGGTCGCGCTCGACTTGGCTTCATTCGAAACAGATGATGCATCTCTTCCAGTATCTTTTCTGCTTGCTCTTCACTCAATAACAACTGTACTACCCTTTCGACCATCGCCACATAACTTACTGCATGATTGACTCTCGCTTCACTTATCGCCCCTCTTTCTTTTGACTCTTCTTTCAACTCCTTCTCATCCTTCTTGCTCAAGACGCTCTCCAAACTCGCTAAAAACATCACTCCATAAAAGTCTTGCCTGATCGCTATGGGCGTCTTCCCGCTGAATCTCTCCACCTCGAATATATTCTTGATCCGGTCAAAAAATCCCTCCTCGCACCACCGGTAAAAATAGACCTCTTTGAACTCATAAACCGGATACTTCTTTCTGTCGAGCAATGTCGTCACCAGCACTTCTGTTGTCCCGTTCTGGAGTTCTACTCGGATCAACCTCACACTTATTTCTTCTGCCAATCCCTTCTCTTTGACATGCTCTCGGGCAGAGATCGGACAACTCAACTTTATGACCTGCTCACTTCTTTTGCTCTGCCAGAAGGGTTGTGCCGCACTGAATCTTCTGGTCGGCAATCGCACTATTACGTGTCGATTTTGCGCCAAAGCATAAGCAAAAACCGCATAATCCGCATAATGACGGTCCAACACTAATACGTCTGCCGGTTGTGTGGCTTGCCACAACTGCTCGAATAAAAGCTTCTTCTCGCCCTGGCGTTTGCCTAAGGCAGCAGCCAGACTCAAATCGTTGAGCAGATCATAAAGCACACAACCCAGTGCTTGAACACAACTGCCATCGTCGTATTGATTGGTTTGCACAGAGAATTCCAAGCGAGTCTGTTTTGTGTCGGGTAGATTCAAATAAGTGCCGTCACAGCCTAAAAGTCTATGACCTCGCCACCGCCTCACCAGTTTGTCCGATTCGTAGAGTTGATAAAAATCGCGGCAGACCAGATCATTGAGATGAACGAAGAGTTCCGGTTTTAGTTTTTGACGGGCCTGAGAATATGCGCTGGCGGTTGGGACGGAGAAGAGTTCGCCCAGAGTTGAAAAGAGTTTGTTGAGAGCATTCTGTAGAGACAATTTGTGACCTCGCAAAATGAGCAAAGCCGTGCGTGCAAAGCTGAGGAGTCTGGTGCGAGAGAAATCCTTCTCACTAAGGCGGAAGCGCTCTATCGTAAGAGGGTTGTTGAATAGATCTCGCAAATGTTGAATCAGCGCAAGTTCGTTTTTTTAACCATAGAAGATTTTACCAGTTTTGGGGTATGCCATTCTATATCCCTTAACTTAACACCATTGCCCTGTAAGGGCGAAATAAACCAAGTGATTTATTTCGCCCTTACAGGGCTTGTGAGGTGGTGGCAATCATACCCGGCGCGATACGCCGGGCTATTGAATTTCGCCCTTTCAGGGCTTTTACTTCGATTATTATGTCGAACTCACGAGAGTATAAAGAACTCCGTCGAGGGTATGCTTAACTTTTACGAGAGCATAAGCTGCGCGCGGCAGCGTAGAAGCTACTCCGCTGTGGTTATGTCTTACTCTCGGCGGGTTATACGATAAGCTGCCCGTCTTATGTCCTGACCTGCGCAGCGTATAAGAAAAGAGTTCACCGCAGAGAACTCAATTACTCTGTGCTCTTACTCTCGCACTATTCGACCTTCACGCCTTTCCAGAAGGCGATGTAATCTTTGATCTCTCCGGCTGCCTCTTTCGGTTCGGGGTAATACCACGCGGCATCCTTGTTGACCTGATCTTCGACGACTACGTTGTAATAACTCGCCTCGCCTTTCCACGGGCAATGCGTATGCGTGTCGCTTGCTTTGAAGTATTCCCGATTGATCGCGTCGGGCGGAAAATAATGATTCCCTTCTATGACAATCGTCGAATCGCTTTCAGCTATAACTGCGTCATGCCATGTTGCTTTCATCCAGTACCTCCAACTGTTTCTCTATCCACATCATTATTATAACCGATGGCTCGCCGCCTTAGAATTGACTTGCTCTATGAGTGTGGCTAGAATCTCCTCGCCAGTGGAGCAATCGCTTACTCCCAAGTTAATTCAACCGCAGACTGGTTAACTCAGAATAAACCGAACGCGCGAGGTGACCTGTGAAAAAACGCTTCTTTCTGACAACTCTTTCAGCTCTCTTCTTCTGCCTTATGTTTGCCGACAGTCAGTCAAGCTCGGCTTCGGTTGAGCGGGGCGCGGGTCTTACTTTCACCAAAGACATCGCCCCGATCATTTATAAGAACTGCTCAAGCTGTCACAGGCAGGGAGAGATCGCGCCCATGTCGCTCGTCGATTACAAAGAGATACGACCGTGGGCGAAAGCGATCCGCGAAAAAGTGATCACGCGCGAAATGCCGCCGTGGCACCCGGACCCCGGCTTCGGGCACTGGTCGAATGATCGCAGGATGAGCCAGAAAGAGATTGATACCCTTGTGGCATGGGTCGATTCGGGAGCAAAAGAAGGCAACCCGAAAGACCTGCCGCCTATGCCGAAATTTTCTTCCGGCTGGCAGATAGGCGAGCCGGACGTGATCTTTCGTATGCCTGAGGAATTCACCGTCCCGGCAGAAGGCGCGATTGCTTATCAGTATTTCCGCGTGCCGACGAACTTCAAAGAGGATCGCTACATTCACGCGATGGAGGCCCGCGCCGGGAACCTCTCGGTCGTTCATCACATAGTCGTCTATGTCCGCGAGCCGGGCTACAAACAGCCGAAGAAGCTCGATCTGGGCGACGGTCTTCTAGGCGCGCTTTCGCCCGGTCAGACTCCGTTCGTCGCGCAACCGGGCACGGCGAAACTGATAAAGGCGGGGTCGGAACTTATATTCCAGCTGCACTACACGCCGAACGGCAAAGAGGCCACGGACCGCTCGTACATCGGATTGATCTTTGCAAAAGACCCCGTACAGAAGATGATCGTTACGACGGCGGCCTTCGATACGAGATTCACGATTCCGCCCGGCGCGCAGAATCACGAAATCAAGGCGAGCTACGAATTCGAGCAGGACGCCGAGATCATAAGCCTGATGCCGCATATGCACCTGCGCGGCAAAGACATCACCTACAAAGCCATCTACACGGACGGGCGCACAGAAACGTTGCTCTACATTCCGCGATACGATTTCAGCTGGCAGGTTTATTATTACCCGAAACAATCGCTAAGGATGCCTAAAGGGACTCGAATCGAAGTCGTAGCTCACTATGACAATTCGACGAGGAACGCGCTCAATCCCGACCCGACGAAAGCGGTTCGCTTTGGCGAACAGACGTGGGACGAGATGATGAACGGATTTTTCGATTACACCGTAGCGGCTCCGAAATCGGGCGATAAATCGAAATAGAAAAAAGGAATCGGCGATGGGCACTTTGACGCCTTCGGAGTCAGTCGAGAAGTCTGTCGCTGATGCCGGTAAAGATTATAAGATCTGGCAGGTGATTGCCGCGTCATCTGTCGGAACCATGATCGAGTGGTACGACTTCTATATCTTCGGCTCTCTGGCCACGGTCATATCGCCGCTCTTTTACCCCGCTGGCAACGAGCCGTTCGCGCTGATCGCTTACCTATCGACATTCGCCGTGGGTTTCGTAGTCAGACCATTCGGCGCGCTCTTTTTCGGGCGCATCGGCGACCTGATCGGACGCAAGTACGCTTTTCTTGTGACGCTGTTAATCATGGGCGGCGCGACGGCTCTGATCGGATTTCTTCCGACCTACGCGACAATCGGAGTGGCTGCGCCGATCATCCTTTTGCTCATCCGAATTCTACAGGGGCTGGCGCTGGGCGGCGAGTACGGCGGCGCTGCCGTTTATGTCGCAGAGCATGTGCCGGACGGGAAGCGCGGCTTTTATACAAGCTTCATTCAGATAACGGCGACGCTTGGGTTGTTTGTGTCGCTGGCCGTCATACTAATCGTGCAGAACACGATGAGCAGGGAGGCTTTTCGCGCGTGGGGCTGGCGCATTCCGTTTCTCATCTCGATCTTTCTGGTCGGCGTCTCGCTCTACATCCGGCTGCGCATGAAAGAATCGCCTATCTTTCAGCACATCAAAGGCGCGGGGATGACTTCGGCCCGCCCGCTCAAAGAGGCGTTCGCGCAATGGAAGAATCTGAAGCTGGTATTGATCTCGCTATTCGGCGCAACCGCAGGTCAGGGCGTCGTGTGGTACACGGGTCAATTCTATGCGCTCTTTTACCTGCAAACGATTCTGAGCGTCAACGCCACGTCGGCCAACTACATCGTCGCCGCTGCGCTGCTGCTCGGCATGCCGCTGTTCATCCTGTTCGGCGCGCTGTCGGATCGCGTCGGGCGCAAAAAGATTATGATGCTCGGCTGTCTGCTGGCCGCCGTCTCTTATCTGCCGATCTACAAAGCGATGCAAAAAGCGGCTGGCTCTGAGGTGGTGACGGCTTCATCACAGACAAACCCCGTATCGGGCGCAATCACTCTCGTACCGCTCGCGATGGTTGACGGCGCGTTGCAGCCCGCCAAAGAAGTGCTCCCCTACACAGATTTCGCAAGCCTGATCGGCAACCCAATCGCGCAGAAATTAATACTGCTCGTATTCGTTCAGTTGATTTTCGTCACGATGGTTTACGGCCCCATCGCCGCCTATCTGGTCGAAGCATTCCCGGCAAAGATCAGGTACACGGCGCTGTCGCTGCCCTATCACATAGGCAACGGCGTATTCGGCGGACTGCTTCCGCTCATAGGATTATCGGTCGTGGCAAAGACAGGAAACATTTACGCCGGTCTGTATTATCCGATAGTGGTTGCCGCTCTTACATTCATCATCGGCTCGCTGCTGCTCAAAGAGACGCATAGCGTGTTGATCTGGGATGAGCTTGAGAGGAACCCGGCTGATTGACATTCGATATTTATGACAGGCGCGGCGAGACTTTCTCTGCGGCTTCGCTTGAAGAGATGACCGGATAGACCTCGAACCGGGCAAGGTCGCTCCACCGGGCAATCCATTCGTCGAGAAGCTTGCGATCATCCGTCTCCATAAGCTGAAAGCAGCGTTCGAGCGTTTCATCCACCCAGCTTGAGACGTATTGCAATCCCTGAGGAAGCATTCGGCCCTGATCGCGGAAGCGACTGTAGACGGGAACAGGGTCCTGATTATTGAAATGCTCGATTATCATGTAAAGCAAAGCGGCTCCTCCCGTTGAACGCGGTTTTACTTGCCATAGTGGATAACATGCTGCATCGAGTCAGGCAGTTCCAGAAGCGCTGTTTGTAAAAAAGAAGGCAGCAGAGGCAGGCTCGATAACACTTCCAGTTGAAGCGGGAACCATTGAAAGGTTAACTGCATTGCTTCCTCTTCGCCTTTGAACGAGCCTGTATATCGAGGCTCGGATGGAACCTGCATCAGGAAGTAAAGAGCTATCTCATGATAATTAATATCCGCATAGGTGAAAAAGTTTTCGACGAACCAGAGCAGACGAACGACTTCGACATCAGCGCCGATCTCTTCACGCATCTCTCGCTTAAGCGTCTGTTCGGCGGATTCTCCAAACTCCGCTCTGCCGCCCGGAAAAGTCCAGAAATCCTCCCCTTCGCCCTGATGCAGAAGAACGGAATTTTCACGAACGGCAACGCCGACTATGCGATAGTTGAAACAATCATTTCCATTTTCTAATCTAATCATCATTCACCGGGAATTTTACGATTTAACATGGGCCGAGGTTGAATCCGCGTCTTCGCTGTCGGCGCGAGCGGAGAACTCTATGCCGCTCATAACGCCTGCGCCGAACAGTAATCCTTCAATCGCGCCGGAGATGATCTGAGACGTATGGCCGAAATGAACTTCACCGAAGTAAGGCGCGAGCGGGTCCATTCTTATCTGCGAATTCGTAAACATTTGCGCCACAATTTCGAGGCTCCCGCTGAACAGGTTTCCGCCTATGATAGTCAGCAACACGCCCGCAAGCATTGCGCCCAGACTTGCGCCCAGCGCTTTTTGCCAGACTCGCGCGCGCGGCCAGACGACGGCTATCAACACAGCGCCGAGCGAGACTCCAAGCCCGATCACAGCGCCTTCTAACGCTCCGGTTATCCCCGTCGGGCTTTGCCCGAACAATGCTTTAACAGTGTCAACGCCAAGCAGCTTTGAGCTTCCTCCGACAAATGCGCCGCCAGCCGCCCCGCCTACAACAGACCACCAGCGGCTATGACGATACGCCACGCGCGCGGCAGAGATCATCCCGAAACTGACGCCGAGTCCCCCGACCGCCCCTATGATTGAGCCGAGACTCGAAAGCACCATCAACAACTCCGTGGCCTCAACGACAGTCGCACGGCGCGCAGCCGAAAGCCCAAGGCTTAATATCACTCCGCCGACGAATCCAGAGGCCGCCCCTCCAAGCATTCCGCCTACGCCCTGATGCACTATCCCCGCTCCGCCTCTGCGAAGCCGCACCCACATCAACCCGCCTATCACAAGCAGGATCACAGGAATCGACAGGCGCGAAAGGTCTATCATCCGCTTATCGTAATCCCGGATCATCGAAAGGCTTATGGCGCGACGCACAATCCCTGCGCTCTCGTCTTCTGCGCTGGATGATAAAATCTCTTCGGCTTTCAAGCCGAGCCAGTCGGCAAGCGCGATGCTCGCGGCTTTTCTCACCATCAGGTGCTCGTCCCAGAGCGCGAGTTGCCGCAATAAGACCCGCATCTGTTCGCCGCGCAACAACAGCGTTGCATCGACTGCGCGCAGTCGCACCTCTGAATCCACGTCCTCGCTCGCGTCAATAATCAGGCGGGATGCGGAAGGCGACACCGCGATCAGCCATTCAGGCACAAACCGCGCGCGCGCAAGAAGGCTTGCCATCAACAGGTCCGCTTCTTCACCCGTCAGGCCAAGCTGTTCTCCGAAAGGCTGAAGCAGATCGAGCGCGTCTGCATCTATCAACAACTTGTGCGACTGAAAATTTTCCAGCGCCCGCTCGATGATGCCGCGCGCGCGCTTCAAGGCCACACTGTCGGCAGTCAGCCAGCGCGAGACTTCGGGAGTCAAAAAGTCGTGCGCCAACTCAAACCATGCTTCGCTGTCCTGGCTGCGGCGGCGGACTACGCGAGCCGCGACTAACTCTTCGATCAAACGATCTGTCGAAGCCGATGAGCGAGTCACATGATTCTTGATGCGGGCTTCGAGTTCCGAGGCTCTCAGAACAAGTCTGATCCCATCGGCGGAGATCAGCGCGGTGAGTATCTCTTTGACTACTGCGAGGTCCGCAATATTGAAGCGGCGCAAGACTCGCTCAAGATAGCTGGCGAGAATCTGCGATGCGCCGCCGAGTTTTTCGTACATTTCGAGCGTAAGCAGGTCGAACGACTCTCTTGAGTCATAAAGATTGTCGCAGACGATCTGCAACTGCGGCGGGTCAACGCCCCCGCCGTCGCTCAGGTCATCGAGCAGTCGCGCTACAAGCTGCGCCTCGTAGTGGCAGCCGACAGCATTCGCAGGCCCTGTGATTGCAAGCGCGGCCTGCTTGCGGCTCAGTCGTTTGAGCCTGTATTCGTGATGAAAAATTTCGGGTATCGCCGATTTCAGATGGCTCATCTCTGCAAGCAAATCCTCGCGCAGCGCAAAGACCAATCGACACGGCAGAGATTCGCAGGCGATCAATCGTCCAATCGCGTCGAGGAACCGCTTCCTTGTCTCTTCCGACAGCAGGGTGAAGAATTCTTCAAACTGATCGAGAAAGAATATAACGCTTCGCTCAGGCGCAAGTCCGGCAGATGGCCGAATCAACTCTTCCAGATCGGGTTCGCCATCACGCGGCTGATCGAGGCCGGACATAGAGGCCAGCGCGCTCGTTATCTGGTGGAGCGGGTCTGTGAAGCTGCGAATGACAAAGACCTGATGGCCTTCCGATTTAAGGCGCGGCATCAACCCCGCGCGCAGTATCGAGCTTTTGCCGACGCCCGACCGACCGTGAAGTATGAAAGAGCGATGCGCGAGAATCTGCGAGCAGACGGCTTCGACTTCCAGCTCTCGCCCGAAGAACAGACGCGCGTCCTGCTCCGTGTAGTAATCGAGAAACTTGTAAGGGCGCGGCTGCGACGGCGCGCGCAGGGTTGTCGTATCGACAGATGCGGCGCTCTCGACCGAGGCTGCGACAATCACGGTTGAATCGCTCGATTCAAGCGTCTCTATCATCTCATTCGGCGCGGCTTCGATTGCGTTGCCTATAAAGATATAGCCGTGCTTGGGAACTGTTTTGATATAACGCGGGTTCGCGGCATCGTCGCCCAGTTGACGGCGGATGTCCTTGATGCACTGAGTCAGCGCGGCATCGGTCACAAAAACGCCCGACCATATCTCTTCAAAGATGCGCGATTTCTCGACCAGTTGCCCGCTGCGGCTGACGAGCAACAGCAGCACATCGAAATATTTCGAGTTGAGCGCGACCGACTCTCTGTCACGCCACAACTGGCGATTGGCCGCGTCGAGATAGAAATTATCGAAGCGAAAGCCTGCGACCTGGAGTTGAACCTGATTCATTCCGTCTGATTTTCTCACAACTTTATCATTGTTGGCTCATTATTATTGCGAAGTCGTGCGCTACAGTGAGCTTAGAGATCAACAGAGCAGTTCGGGTTGCCGCAATTATTTCGATGATTGATCTACGGGAGCGTGTTTGTGAAAGTGAAAATGATACTGCCCGCGCTGACCGAAGCTAAAAGCCCTTTCTTCAGGCCGATCAAATACTCTCTGTTTCCGCCTCTGGGGCTGGCCCAGCTTGCGGCCTACCTCCCCCGTGACGCTTCCGTCACGCTTCAGGATGAGCACGTCGAAACGCTCGATTTGAATGATGAACCTGATCTTGTGGTAATTCAGGTTTATATCACATCGGCCAGACGGGCTTACACAATAGCGGATCATTATAGAAGAAAGGGCGCGCACGTGGCGCTCGGCGGATTGCACGTCACGTCGCTGCCCGAAGAGGCCGCCCGTCACGCAGACACCATCTTTCTCGGTCCCGGTGAAGATACATGGCCCGACTTTCTCAGGGATTATCGCGCGGGCCGCCCCGGCAAAGTATACCGCTCGGTGATGCGAAGCCTGATTGGAGCGCCACGGGTTCGCAGAGATTTGATCAAACGCCATCTCTACCTTGTGCCCAATTCGATAGTCGTATCGCGCGGCTGTCCGCATACGTGCGACTTCTGCTACAAGGTGGCTTTCTTTGAAGGAGGCAAATCTTTTTACACGCAGACTGTTGACGACGCGCTCGCAGAGATTGATCGGTTGCCGGGACGCCACCTCTATTTTCTGGACGATCACCTGTTCGGAAATCCCCGTTTTGCATCGGCTCTGTTCGATGGCATGAAAGGCATGAAGCGATTGTGGCAGGCAGCAGGCACCATCAATTCAGTGCTTGCGCCGAAATTGCTGGAGAAGGCTGTGGCAAGCGGGCTGCGCAGTCTGTTTGTGGGGTTTGAAACGCTCAATTCTAAAAACCTCGTCGAACAGAGCAAGTATCAGAATCTGAATCGGGATTATAAGGCGGCCATACGCCGTCTTCACGATGCGGGCGTGATGATTAACGGCAGTTTCGTATTCGGCATGGACGAAGATGACGAATCGGTCTTTGAACGCACAGTCGAATGGGCAATCGAACAGGGGATCGAGACGGCTACGTTTCACATTCTAACGCCCTATCCGAGCACAGCGCTTTATCAAAGACTGCACGGGCAGGGGCGCATGACGAGCGGGGATTGGGATCTGTTCGACACGCGCCACGTCGTCTTTCGCCCGGCAAAGATGACGCCCGAAACTCTGGAGGCGGGTTACTGGCGGGCATACAGGGATTTTTACCGATGGGGCTCAATCTTTCGAGGCGCGTGGGCGAAAGATCATCTGAAAGAGCGTTTGAGGCACGTCGCTTATGCCGCAGGGTGGAAGAAATTCGAGCCAATGTGGGACTGGGTCATCCGCGCCAGACGAGTCGCTTACCTGCTGCCTATGCTCGAAGCGATACTGACCGGCTTCGGATCTCACCCGGACGAAAGTAAATCTCGCGATCCGAACGCGGCATCAGATGTCGATAACCGACAATCAGAGGCAGGCACAGAGCCGCGAAAGCTTCCAATAATTCAAGTAACATAACGCGAGTTCGACATAATAATCGAAGTAAAAGCCCTGAAAGGGCGAAATTCAATAGCCCGGCGCATCGCGCCGGGTATGATTGCCACCACCTCACAAGCCCTGTAAGGGCGAAATAAATAATTCAATTTATTTCGCCCTTACAGGGCTTGTAGTTTCTCCTGATACACGACACAGGGCGATGCCCTGTGCTATTGAATTTCGCCCTTTCAGGGCTGATTCTTATGTCGAATTCACGTTAACATAGGGAGTTTCGCCTCTTCTCACAGTTTTCTCATAGTTAGCTCATTTTTCTCATGGAGAATTAGATTAACTTGAACTCAGCTCCCATCAATCCGTCTCGATTCCAGCGGGCGGAAGCAGCCGCAGGGTAACAGCCAGACATTTTGAGAGCTTGAGGGAACAGGATTCATAAAATATGGCACTAAGACTTTTCGACCTGACAACCGATATTAAAAAGAGAAACGAAGCTCTGCTGACGCAGATAGATTCTGCGCGGCTTCCTTCTCATGTGGCAATCATAATGGACGGCAATGGCCGATGGGCTGCAAAAAAGAGTTTGCCGCGCATCGCGGGCCACCGCGCGGGCGCAGACGCAGTGCGACGCACGGTCGAGATCGGCGCGCGGCTCGGCTTAAAATGCCTGACGCTTTACGCTTTCTCTACAGAAAACTGGAAGCGGCCTCGATTTGAAGTGCGGGCGTTGATGGATCTGTTGACGGAGTTTTTGCGCAAAGAGTTGAAATCGCTGCGCGACAATAACATTCAGTTTCGGATGATAGGCCGCAGCGAAGGATTGAACATCTCTGTGCTCGAACAGATCCGCAGAGCAGAGCTTGCGACTTATCAAAACACAGGCATGCGGCTGAACATCGCAATCAACTATGGCGGGCGCGCAGAGATTGTGGACGCCGTACGACTTCTCGTTCAGGAGGCCGTCGCAGGGCGGCTCAGCCCGGAAGAGATTGACGACAGCGCAATCGAGAGCAAACTCTACACCCACGCGCTGCCCGACCCGGACCTGCTCATACGCACGAGCGGCGAAACGCGCATCAGCAATTTTCTGCTCTGGCAGATCGCTTACGCGGAGATTCACGTGACCGAAACGCTCTGGCCCGATTTTTCCGAAAGCGATTTCTTCAGCGCCCTGATCGAATATCAGAAGCGCGACCGACGATACGGCGGCATCAAGCAGGCTCAGGAAGTTTCAGCCTGATGGCGCTCAGAAGCGTATTCACCGCAGAAACTCTGAGGTGAATACGCTTTAAACTCATAGAATCAGATGGCCCCGCCCGCACTCCTCCTGTTTTCAGCGGTTTCTTGACAATGCCGTCGAGCGTCACATACTATTTTTCATTCTGATGAATTGCAGATTTTCGACTATGGGAGTGCGTGTTTGAACATCTTGCTGGCGGCAACGGAGGTTGTTCCTTACGCAAAAACGGGCGGGCTTGCGGATGTAGCGGGCGCGTTGCCTAAAGCCCTTGCACGATTCGGCCATAAAGTCCGAATCGTTATGCCGCGCTACAATGTCGAAAAGATCATAAGCCGGGGCCAGAGATTGCCCGGCGATCTGATGGTTCCGTTCAATTTCGGCATTCGCCCGACAGCCGTCTATCTGGACAATTCAGGCGCAGTGCCCGTCTACTTCATAGATGCCGTCGAATATTATTCAAGAAACAAACTGTACGGCGAAGGCGACGACCCGGAGCGATTCGCCTTTTACAGCCGCGCCGTCATCGAACTGGCAAAAGCGCTCGGCGAGCAGTTCGATGTCATCCATCTCAACGATTGGATGACGGGCCTCGTTCCGGCTTACCTCAAGACAGTCTACGCAGATGACCCGGCCTTTGAAAAAACGAGGACGCTGTTTACGATTCACAACATGGCTTTTCACGGCCTGTTCGACCCGCGTCAATTAGCGAAGTTCGGTCTGCCCGACTGGCTCAATAACACTGACCGGGGGATGGAGTTTTACAGCGCTGCGAGCGCGTTAAAATCGGGCCTTATCTTTTCAGACGCGATCTCAACCGTCAGCCCGCGTTATGCGCAGGAGATTCAAACGCCGGAATTCGGCGCGCGATTCGACGGACTGCTTCGCGCGCGCCGCAACGATCTTTTCGGCATACTAAACGGAGTCGATTATGACGAGTGGAGCCCTGAAAACGATCAATTCATAGCGACGCGTTTTTCGGCTCATGACCTGAGCGGCAAGCGGGAGTGCAAACGCGACCTGCTGCGCACGTTCGGATTATCGGAAGATTTAGACCGTCCCGTCATAGGTTGCATATCGCGCCTTTCGGATCAAAAGGGATTCGACCTGATAATCGACATAGCGTGGCGGCTGCTTGATCGCGGCGTCGCCTTCATCCTGCTTGGGTCGGGCGCAGAAGTCTACGAGCGCACGTTTCAGGCTTTGCACAATACGCGCCCGAATCAGGTCGGCGTCTATCTCGGACTTTCAAACGAGCTTGCTCATAAGATCGAAGCGGGCGCGGATATGTTCATGATGCCGTCGCAGTTCGAGCCGTGCGGGTTGAATCAAATGTATTCGCTCAAATACGGCACGCCGCCGATTGTGCGCGCGGTTGGCGGGCTCGACGATACGATTGAAAATTTTGATCGCAGCACAAAGCGAGGCAACGGGTTCAAGTTTTATGATTATGACTCGCAGCAGCTGCTTGAAAAGACTTACGAAGCGCTCATGGTGTACGCCGACCGCGACTTATGGCGAACCTTGATGCTTACGGGGATGCGCGCCGATCATTCGTGGGAGCAGTCGGCGCGGCAGTATATCGAGCTTTATGAAAGGTTGGTGCGGCGCGGCGCATCTGCTACGGTATAATCATAAGCGGTCGGCGGCCAGTGGCCGAGGGTCGGCAATCTGATAGTTTCAGATTCGAGATTGCTGACCAGCAGCCTTTGACCTCCAGCCTCTAATCTTCTGGAGGAAGCGAAAGATGCAAGATGTAACGGATCAGAGTTTCGAGCAGGACGTTCTCAAATCGGAGCAGCCGGTACTTGTGGATTTCTGGGCTGAATGGTGCACCCCGTGCAAGATGCTTACGCCCACGGTCGAACAGGTGGCGCAGCAATACGAGGGGCGCGCAAAAGTCGTCAAGATGAATGTGGATGATAACAATCAAATCCCGCCGCGCTATGGCATCAAAGGCATCCCGACGCTGATTCTTTTTAAAGGCGGCACCGAAGCCGACCGCGTCGTGGGCGCTACGTCGAAGGAGAATATTTCCCGGATGCTTGATCGCGCTCTTGAGTCACATGATCGCGCTCTCGAATCATAATAGTTCTTCGGAAAGCGGCTGCAACTATAAACCGCTGAATCACTCCGCAATCACAGGCGCGCATAAACCTGCGCGCCTGTATTTCCGTTCCAAGTTTTAAAACCCGGCTTCGTCACGAAACCGGCTCCCCTGGCCTGTTTCAGGGTGCGCGTCTGGAAGGCGAAACCAGGAGTTTGACCGTTATGAAAAATATAGTCGTGATCGGCGCTCAGTGGGGCGACGAAGGCAAAGGCAAAGTCGTTGACATACTCGCGCCTCATTTTGACATCGTTGCGCGTTATCAGGGAGGCCACAACGCAGGCCACACCGTTCGCATAGCGGAGCGCAAATTCATACTGCGATTGATTCCTTCGGGGATACTTCACAGTGAATGCGTGTGCGTGATAGGCAACGGCACAGTCGTCAACCCCGAAGCCTTCAACTCGGAGCTTCAGGAACTCCGAGAGCTGGGCATCGAATGCGAAGGCCGGTTGTTCGTTTCCAGTCGCGCTCATCTGATATTGCCTTATCACAACGCGCTTGACCGTGTGCGCGAAGAGCGGTTGGGCGCAAACAGCGTCGGCACGACGATGCGTGGAATAGGCCCGGCTTACGAAGACAAAGCCGCGCGAACAGGGATTCGCGCAGGCGACCTGCTCTATCCCGATCTGCTGCGCGATAAGATTCGCAGAAACATTGAAGACGCGAACCGAGAGCTTGTATCGCTCGGCGCGGCTCCGCTCGATATTGAAGCGACTGCGGACGGCTTTCTCCATGAGGCGCTTCAACTAAAGCCGTTCATTCGCGACACGGCGGCTTTTATCAACAGGAGCGTGCGCGAAGAACGCACCGTACTGCTT
Source organism: Blastocatellia bacterium (assembly GCA_963804815.1). Classification (GTDB taxonomy): domain Bacteria; phylum Acidobacteriota; class Blastocatellia; order UBA7656; family UBA7656; genus DATEKX01. The sequence goes on from CAWDRU010000002.1 coordinate 4,393,611, forward strand.
GAAGGCGCGCAGGGTACGATGCTCGACGTAGATCACGGCACCTATCCGTTCGTCACTTCATCAAGCTCGACGGCAGGCGGCGCGTCCACAGGACTTGGCCTTCCGCCGAAATCAATAACGGGCGCGCTCGGCATAGCCAAAGCGTACACGACCCGCGTAGGCGGCGGCCCATTCCCCACAGAGTTGCTCGACGAGATGGGCGCTTACCTGCAAAAGCGCGGCAATGAATATGGGGCAGTCACAGGCCGCCCGCGAAGAACCGGCTGGTTTGACGCGGTAGTCGTGCGCTACGCAGTAATGCTGAACGGGCTGGACGCCATAGCTTTGACGAAGCTCGACGTGCTCGACGAGTTCGAAGAGATCAAGATATGCACGGCATACAGATGTCGAGGCGAGGTGATAGAAGATATACCGTATGGCGCGAGCGTGCTCGCAGATTGCGAGCCGATTTACGAAACATGGCCCGGTTGGAAGACCTCGACCAGCCGCATAACAAACTACGACGATCTGCCTCAGGCCGCTAAAGATTACGTTCGCCGTCTCGAAGAGTTGTGCGGCGCGCCCACCGCTTTAATCTCGACCGGACCCGAACGAACAGAGACCATAATCCGCGAGGGCTTGCCCGTAAGCCGTTGGATGAAGTGAAAAATCAATCGCCGACATAAAGCGAGTAGGCCATCTTCGCCATATTCCATAACCGCCCCCACTCGAAGCGGCCCGTGCGCGCGTCGCGCAACGAATCCAACGCCATCTGACGCAACCGCGATGACTGGCGGCGGAACAGAAACTCTCTTACATAAGGGCGCGCCACGTCGAAGAAGTTGAATTCGGGGTTCATCACTATGCTGATGCCTTCGAGCGTCATCAACGCGCGTATTAAATAGGTGAATCGCGCGGGCGTCTGTATAGGGTGCTCGTATACAATCGGAGCAAGGTCATAAGTCAGTTCCTTGAACCGCACCTCGCCCAGTTTCAAATTTAATTTGCGCGCGAATACTTCCGCGACGATTGCGCGAAACGCTTCCGTATCGGCTTCAGGCGCAAGAAATCCGAGGCCGACCAGATCGCCTACTATCGCGTTGATGTCGCGGCTGTAGAGGTGAAAGAACGCATCAACCATCTGCCGCTGCAACTCTTCGGATATGCGACCAACCATCCCGAAATCGAAAAAGGCCAATCGCCCATCGCTTGTCACAAGCAGATTGCCGGGATGCGGGTCTGCGTGAAAGAAACCGTCTTCGAGCAACTGTTTGAAGTAAGCGCGATAGATCAGCTCGTTGATGCGCCGAGGGTCGTGTCCCGCCGCGCGCAAGCCTTCCAGATCTGTTACCTTTGTGCCTGTGACGAACTCCATGACGAGCACGCGCTCGCTCGATAGCTGGTCGAACACGCGAGGGACATGAATCGAGCGCCAGTCTTGAAAGTTCTGCCGAAACTCATCTGCATTCGCCCGTTCGCGCCGGTAGTCCATCTCTTCGTGAATCACGCGGTCGAATTCATCAATCGCGCCCATCCACTCTGCGCCGGGAAAAAGCTTCGGATAACGATCAAGCAGACGGCCTATCCATCTCAACAGATCCAGATCGAATCGAATCTTTTCCGAAAGCTCGGGGCGCTGCACTTTCACCGCCACGTCTTCGCCGCTTATGAGTGTAGCGCGATAGACCTGCCCTAAACTTGCAGACGCTATGGGGTGCTCGCTTATATCAGCGAACAGGTCTTTGATCGAACGACCGAGCTCTGTTTCGATTATCTTAACCGCTCGATGATCGGAAAACGGCGGCACCTGATCCTGCAACGCGCTCAACTCTTTGATGTAGTCGAGCGGCAGCAAATCCGCACGCGTCGCAAGCATCTGCCCCATCTTGATGAATGTCGGGCCGAGCCGTATCAGCCGCTCGCGCAGCCTGGCAGCTTGCCGACGCAATCTCATCTCGCTCTTCCCCAGCCATCCCTTTGAATCGAGATAGACGTAGAGCACAAATGAAATCAGGGTCCATAACACGTAAATACTGCGTTTTGCATGAAGGTATCGCTTGCCGATCATTGCTACTATTCTAACGATAGAGAGTCATCAGCTCAAATCGCCAGAATGCACCTGTGTGAGCGTTATGCGCGATTCTTGCCCGGAAAGTTATTAGCTAAACGGAAAAAATCTATTAAAATTTTTAATTTCGCACGTTTTGGCCGTTTTGGTACAATCTTGGATGTAGAGTTCCAATGAAAGCGGCATATAGTCGCATGGTTGTTTTACAAAGAAGCTGCATATCAAGCGCAGGCGGGAGAAATCTTATGACCATTGAAGAACTTGAAGGCGGACTTGAAGAAGATTATTCCGACGCAGCAGTTGATGAAGAAATAGATTCGGAGCAGGAACCGGAAGAAATAGCGGAAGCGGGCGACATCGACAGGACAGACCTGCTCAAGATGTACCTCCGCGAAGCGAGCCGCGCTCCGATGCTAAACGCAGCAGGCGAAGTCGCGGCTGCGAAAAAAATCGAGCGTGCGCGTGCACGGTTGATGAAGCTGCTCTCGCGGTCTTTCATCATCGCGGAATATTGTTTGCACCTCAGATCAGGGTTGCAGCGGGGTGACGAAAGCGCGGGAGACGCAATCGAGCGCGCGCCGGGGTATGATCCGAACAAGGCTACGCTCCTCGGCCAGGTCACAGACCATGCGCTTGCCGAGGTCGAGGCCGCTTATCACCCTTTGACATCCCCGAAACGCAAATCCACATCCGGAAAGGCGACGCGGGCGAACAAAAAGTTCGCTCGAAGCATAAACGCGCGACTGCTCGTCAAGCTTTCGCGCTCGATCAGAGCCATCGTTTTTACGCCTGCCGCAGAGCGCAGACTGGTAAACATCGTTGAAGAGGCAGCCATCATCGCCCGCTCTGTTGATTTGAAAAATGAATCGGTTGTTAAAAATGATAACTCTGTAACTGCACCGCAGAACGAATTCAGGATCCGGTCAGCGGTGTCAAAAGCAATAGGCAGCGGGCTGACAACTTCTGCGGAGATCATTCGTCTATCGAGGCGAGTCAGTGCGGCTTTCGCCGCGATGAGTTCGGCTAAGCAACAGATGACCGAATCAAATCTGAGGCTTGTGATTTCGGTCGCGCGCCAGTTCGCTCGTCGCGGTCTGCCTTTCCTCGATCTGGTTCAGGAGGGCAACGTAGGGTTGATGCGCGCGGTCGAGAAATTCGACTGGCGCAGGGGTTTCCGGTTCTCGACATACGCGATGTGGTGGATCAGGCAATCGATGGCCCGCGCGCTCGATACACAGAGCCGCATCGTTCGTCTGCCAGCTTCGGAATTGACTCTGATAAACAAAGTGGCCCGCGCGTCACGCTCGATTCGCGGAGATAATGAGGCAGAGGCGACAAGCGATCAGATTGCAGAAAAGCTTGAGGTCGAAGCCGAAAGAATCAGTGAGGCATTGGGTTTCGCTCAACAGACTATCACGCTCGATGCCCCGGCAAACGACAACGGCGAGACGGCTGTGAATTTCATCGACGACGGAGACACGGGCAATCCGTTCACGGCGGCGCTCAACTGGTCGCGGCGCAACGCAATTCAGCGGGCGCTCGCTCATTTAACTGCGCGCGAAGCCAAGATACTCAGAATGCATTACGGGCTGGATACGGGCAGCGAACCTCGGACGCTCGAAGAGATCGGACAGGACCTTTCGGTCACCAGAGAGCGTGTGCGACAGATAGAGGCAGGAGCGTTCGCAAAACTGCGCGAGCTTGCAGTCGGAGACACTCTCCGCGAATTTCTTACAGTAGCCTGACCCGTTTGATAAAGGGCGGGTGATGAGCAAGGACTAATACTTATACTTACTACTCACTGCTCATCACTCGCCACTATTCTTAAAAGGTCGTGCAGGCTCTCCAGATAAAGCGCCCCTCGAAACCTTGCGCGCACCTCATCATTTTTCAACGCAGCGCCTCCTATTATTATCTTCGTCTTATGTTTCAAGGCGGCGCGGCGCAGCGCTTCGTAATCCCGAACAGCACGTTCAAGATTATCTATCATCGTGATAGATATGCACACGGCCTGCGGTTTGAAGCTGTTTATGGCTTCGGCAAAAGAAAACAGCGGTGTGTGCGAGCCGAGATAAACGACCTTCCACCCTTCGGCTTCGAGCATATCGCGCACCAGTATTGATGCAAGCTGATGGAGTTCGCCTTCGCTGCATCCCACAATCGCGATGCGGTCCGGGCTGGCATTCCTGACAACCTGCCCGTGCAGATCGGTCAAAGCCTCTATCGTTGAAAGCGTCGCCAGATGCTCGTCAAGCACTCTTATCTTGCCCGTGCGCCACATCTCGCCGACTTCGCGCATTGCGGGCCTGATTATCTCTTCGCCAATTGTGGCAAGTGAAAAACCATGCTGATTGGACTGGGTGAGCAAAAATGAAACGAGAACGGATTGCCCGGCCAGCGCCGCCTGCTTGTAGCGGTTGGCGAGCCCTGCGAAATCGGATTCGTTGAGCAGGCGTTTCAGTTCACCGCTACATTCGGCTTTTCCATTCTCGGCAGCTTCCTTCTTTGCAAGGTCGCATTGATTCTGAAACTCTATTATGTCTTCAAGCTCGAACTTGCGATGGCCGCCGATGGTCTTGCGGCATCTGAGCATGCCTGCGTCAGACCACCTCTTTATAGTGGACTCGCTTACATCCCACATTTTTGCAAGTTCTTTTGTTGAATAGGATTGCTTCATATACTGCCGGAAAGCGGAGAATTGGAAGAATAACGATGCTCGCAGATCAGGTCAAGATATCACGGCTAGGCTTCGAGTATGACCTGAGCCATTGCAATGTCGCGCGAGTGCGTGAGAGAAAGGTGAGCTTTCCGAGCGCCGCGCTCGCCAAAGAGTTCGAGCGCGCGCCCTCGCAGTCTCAGTTCAGGCGCGCCTGTTTCCGTGCGAATCACTTCTATATCGCGCCAGGCCACGCCTTCACCCCAGCCTGTTCCGAGAGCTTTCATCACGGCTTCCTTTGCGGCAAACCTTGCGGCATAACTTTCAAAACTGGGGGCGCGGCTTTCGCAATATTCGATCTCGGCTTCGGTGAAGACGCGCGAGCGGAACCGTTCGCCCTGTCGCGCGAAGACCTCTTCCATGCGTGCGATCTCCACTATGTCAATGCCTATGGCTACGATCATCTTTGCTCTTTTATCGCATCAGACTTCTACTTCTATCAAATCCTGCGCGGGCAACGTATCGGCAAAGACCGCGCGAGCCTCTTCAACGAGCGGCGTGACATCGGCGTAGCGCGTGCTGTAATGCGTGAGGAGCAGTCGTCGCGCGCCCGCCTCCAGCGCTATGCGCGCAGCCTGCTCCGCAGTCGAATGGCCGTAATCGCGGGCCTCTTCCGTCAGGTCTTTTGTGTAGGTTGCTTCGTGAATCAACAGGTCAACATCGCGCGCGAGCTTGATCGTTCCATCGAAAGGTCGCGTATCCGTGCAGTAGGCGACCGCCTTGCCCGCGCGCGGCTCGCCCAGCACATCAGAGGAGTGAACTATGCGGCCATCGCTCAGTTGAATGTCTTCGCCTAGCTGCAACCGCCTGAACATCGGCCCTTCGGGAACACCCAGTTCGCGCGCTCGCTCAAGATTGAAGCGGCCCGGTCGCGGGTGCTCCTGCAAACGATAGCCGAGAGCAAACAGGCGATGATCGAGCGGGTGCGTCGTCACAGTGTAATCCGCCGCTTCGTAAACGGTCGTCAGGTCGGTTACGGGGCCGATCTCTCGGACTTCGAGCGGGTAATTGATGAAGAGGATCTTCAGACGCGCGAGCGTGTCGAGGTATTCGTTTATGCCCGGCGGCCCGACGAGCGTCAATTCGCGTGTGCGGCGATCCATTCCCATCGTTGAAAGAAGCCCGGCCAGACCGTTGAAATGATCCCCGTGCAGGTGCGTGATGAAGATGGCAACCAGACGGCTGGGATTAAGTCCCGCGCGAGCGATCTGCGTCTGCGTCCCTTCGCCGCAATCAAACAGCAGCCACTCGCCTTCGCGTGCAACGGCCAGCGCGCTGACGTTGCGTTTGAGCGTGGGTTTGCCCGAACTTGTTCCCAGCGGAATGACTCTCATCAATCATTTACAATATCATATTGAAGCAATCAACAATACTACGCACATAATAGGATGCTGGCATCCGTGTGGCTGGTCTGTTAGACTCTTCGAGTAATTTACAACCTCTGGTTTTGGAGAATCACATTATGAAATTCGCAAGAATATTTTCGGCGCTTGCGCTGGCTATAATACTGGCGACCTCTGCAACAGCGCAGCAACCTCAACAGCCGAAACCGGCTGAGGGCGCGCCGAAAATGGTAATCGAATCGTTCACACACGATTTCGGCGAGGTCAAAGCCGGAACACCGCTGCGCTATACATTCAAGGTCAGGAACGAAGGCAAAAGTGATCTTTTGATTCAGAACGTCGCTCCCAGTTGAGGATGCACCAAAGGCGACTTTGACAAAGTCGTGCCTCCTGGTAAGGAGGGAAAGATCGAACTTGCAGTCGAACACACCGATGGTTATCAGGGCGAAATCGGGAAATCTGCCGCCGTCACAACTAATGACCCGAAAAATCCCACCTTCAATCTCATACTCCGCGCTCGATTTTTGATGCCGTCGCAGCCTGCAAACAAAGAGTCGGCAGGTACTCCGACGGGAAAGCTGGCAGGCGCGTTTATAGTTGAGCCGACCGATAGGTGGATTTCAAGCGTTCTGGTCGGCAACACTACGACAAGTACGCTCTACCTTGTAAACAATGATCCGAAGCCGTTCCACGTTAAAAAGATCGAGTCTGACGGCACGGATTTCACCGCCACGCTGCAACCCATTCAAGACGGCAGGCGCTATGGGATAGTCGTTTCGACAAATCCTGCGCTCAAACCGGGCCAGTATCATCAGAAGCTGCGCATTCTGACCGACAGCCCCGTAACGCCCGAAGTTCCTGTGCAGCTTGACCTGACGGTCTTCCCGCGCGTATTTGCAATGCCGACTTCGATCCTTATGCCGACCTTGCCTGTCAATGTTGATCTTTCGAGCATTAACTGGCCGATGATCAACGTGCGCAAGGTGCAGGCAACGGGGCTGAAGATAAAGAGCTATACGACGACGCTGCCTTTCCTCAAGCTCGACCTGATCACCGAAAAAGAAGGCGAGTTCTATCAGATTAGGCTTACGATAGATAACTCGAAGATAAAGGTGGGCGAATTCAAAGGCAAAGTTCGCATCGAAACCAACGATGTGAGCGTGCCCATCATTGAAGTTCCAATTCAAGGCCGCTTCGTAGACAACTAAAACCTTCAAGCACAAAATAAAAAGGCCGTCGTTTTTGAAACGACGGCCTTTTTATTTTCTGAAATCGGCTTGCCTGCATTGGCGAGCGGGCATAAGATAACACTTGTGTGGAGCGTTGTTCGACAATCATGTTTATGAGTTTCGCCGAATAACCAATTGCCCGATTCTAAACCAGACAACCATTCAATCTTTGCCCCTGTCGCGGCATTATCAATGCGCTTTCCCAGCCATACTGAAGCGTCAAAAGTAACCTTCAGAGCGCTTATCTTAGATCAACAAAATTCGTGGGATATGATTTTCTGCGAGGAGGAATGATTATTATGCTCAAGCGAAATCTCTTAACGCTTCTATGCATGGCAGTTGCATTGATTGCTTGTCCGGCAATCTTTTTCGCTCATGCCAGCCCGACTGCATCGCAAGGCAGAGTCGAAGCAATAACCGCCATACAACTTCAATCAGTGCTTTCGGGTTTAACCAATACGGTCTACGTCACGAACTCGCACGACGGAACGAACAGGCTTTTCCTGATCGAAAAGGCAGGCGTGATAAGAGTCGCACAGCCGGGCGCAACAACAACGACCGTTTTTCTCAACATAACATCCCGCGTGCTTTCGACCGACAACGAACGGGGCTTGCTTGGACTCGCCTTTCATCCGCAGTATGCGATAAATGGTCGATTCTTCGTCTATTACACGCGGCAGACCGACGGCGCATTGACGATTGCCGAATATCACGTCACGGCTGATCCGAACGTTGCCGATCCCGCGTCAGAAATTGTCTTCGGCGGCAATTTCCCCATCGCACACTCCGCGAACTCGAACCACAACGGCGGGACGATAGAGTTCGGCCCCGATGGCTTTCTTTATTTAGGGACGGGCGATGGCGGCTCGTCCAATGATCCTCCGGGCAATGGGCAAAACATCAACGCGCTGCTCGGTAAAATTCTGCGCATAGACGTAGATCATCCGAACGGTGCGATCCAGTATTCTTCGCCGCCGACGAATCCATTCTTCGGCTCGACTCCGGGGGCAGACGAGATATATGCGTATGGGATGCGCAACCCTTTCCGCTTCTCGTTTGATCGCGGCACAGGGCAGCTTTGGGTTGCGGACGTGGGCCAGGGCGCGCGCGAAGAGATAGACATAGTCACGCTCGGCGGCAACTACGGCTGGCGCGTGATGGAAGGCATGATCTGCAATCCTGCTTTCAACGGCGGCGTCTGCACTCCGCCAGCCGGGAGCATACTTCCGATCTTCGACTACAGCCATGCGGCGGGGCGCTGTTCTATAACAGGCGGCTTTGTCTATCGCGGCGCGCGAGGAGCCGTGCCCACAGGATCATACATCTATGCGGACTATTGCACGGGCGAGATATGGCAGCTATTGAGCGGAACGAACTCTTTGCTATTGGACACAGCGCTCAACATCCCTTCGTTCGGCGAAGACGAAGCGGGAGAGGTCTATGTACTGGGCCAGAACGGCAGCCTTAATCGCATAGTCGCATCGCCTCCGCCAGCAGCCTGCACTTATTCGATCTCTTCGGCAAATCAGCTCTTCCCGCTCGGTGGCGGAGAAGGCTCTTTTACGCTGACATCAGGAGGAACCTGTGGATGGCTTGCGGTCGCGAATGTAGAATGGATTACGATCAATACGCCTACAGGCGTTGGCAGCAATGCCATCAATTTCGCCGTGAGAGACAATCCATCAAGCACTCCGCGAACAGGGTTGATTCACGTCGCAGGTCAGACGTTCACTGTAATCCAGAACGGCACAACATCTTCGGGCTGTCTGTATGAACTGACTCCTCCGGCTCAATCTTTCACAGCAGCGGGCGGAACGGGAACTATCACAGTGAGTTCCGGGGCGCAGTGCGGATGGAGCGCAACGCCAAACACCAGTTGGATAACGATCACTTCAAGCGGCATAGGCACGGGCAACGGCTCAGTGACTTTTTCTGTCGCCGCAAACACTACCGGGCAGCCTCGCAAGGGAAATATACTGATAGGCAATCAGTTATTTAAGATAAAGCAGAAGTAAAACCTGCCATCGACAATTTTTTCCAACGAGGGCTGCCCAAACAAGTCAGCCCTCGTTGTTTTAATGCGTTCCCCCGGCTATTATCATTCACTAAAAGATTCAGTTCGGGGCAGGTTTCTATGGCAACTATCACCAGACGAAAGTTCATCGAGACGGCTGCGTCGTTTGGCGCTTTTCTGGCGTGGCGATCAGCTTATGCGCGGGATTCCAGAATTTCATGGCGTGAACGGCGAGACCTTTACCCGCAGGGCGTCGCTTCGGCTGATCCGCACCCGGACAGCGTGATACTGTGGACTCGCAGGCCATCATTACAAGGCAGCGAGGCGAAGAAATTGACGGTTGAGATCGCCGATGATCCGGGCTTCAAACGAGTCGTCGCCAGCGCCAAAGCGGACATCTCCGCCGAAACCGATTGGACCTGTCGCGTGCTGGCAGCCGGGCTGAAGCCCGCGCAGGTCTACTGGTATCGCTTTACGGATGAGTATGGATTCGGCAGTCGTGTGGGCCGCACGATCACTGCGCCTTCCGAAACGGACGAACGCCCGATGCGCTTCGCCTTCGTCAGTTGTCAGAATGCGCAGCAAGGCGCTTTGACGGCCTATCGCCGGATGATATGGGAAGACGAGCGTAGAGCAGCGGATGATCAACTGGGCTTCGTCCTCCATCTCGGCGATTTCGTTTACGAGGTGGTCTGGTACCCGGAAGACCGTCCGCAGGGGATGTACGCCCGGCGGCTGCGCGACATAGTTCGTTACGGCAACGGCGAGAAGATCAGTGATTTTCATGTGCCAACCACAGTAGACGATTACCGCGCTCTTTATCGCGCCTATCTGCTCGATCCCGATTTGCAGGACGCCCGCGCCCGCTGGCCGTTCGTCTGTATGTGGGACAATCACGAATTCTCATGGAAGGGATGGCAGAGCCAGCAGAATTTCAGCGGCGTGCGTCCGGCGCAAACGCGCAAGGTGGCCGCCAATCAGGCATGGTTTGAATACCAGCCAGCCAGAGTAGTCAAACCCGGCAACTCGCGTGTTGACCGCTATCAAGCGCCCGAAGTCAGGGATGCGCCCATCCATGATTTCGACGATTACGGGCTGGGCCGGGAGCCCGGAAACATTGCCGCGATTGACAGCCTGAAGATATATCGCGCTTTGCGTTGGGGCCGAAACGTGGAGTTGATTCTGACCGACAATCGCTCTTTCCGGTCGGAGCCCGTCACAGAGCGACCGGAAGCGGTCCCGTTCCAGCCAAAACAATTCCCCTATGTTGTCGCGCAGGAGGTGGTCGAAGTGCTGGACGCAGGGCGCGCGTACAACAACGGATCGCCGCCTGCGACTATTCATTTCAATGGAGCAGACCTTCCCAACCCGCGCAAGGATGCAAAGCCGCAATCTATGCTCGGCGCTCGGCAGAAAGCGTGGTTTTTCGGTCGGCTGCGCGACTCGAAAGCGACGTGGAAGCTATGGGGCAATTCAGTCGGCATGCTCGACTGGCGCATAGATTTTCAGAACCTGCCGAAAGATGTTGGGCCGCAATGGCCCACCGCAGGCTACGCGCAGCTTGGCGGTGAGGACTGGTCCGGCTATCGGACAGAGCGCGCAGAGATTTTCGACATCATCAGGCGCGAAGCGATCACAGGGCTTGTGACTGTTGTCGGAGACAGACATTCTTTTCAGGCGGGTCTGCTGTCGCCGTCTCTGCCGCCAAAGAGTTTCGCTCCGGTAGCGGTCGAGTTCGTCACAGGCTCCGTTTCCGCTCCCGGCATCTTTGAAGCAACGGAATACGGACTTCCCAAAGATCATCCGCTACGGGCAATCTATCTCTATAAACCGTCGGCGGAAGCGGCGGTCCAACCGGCCATGAATGTTTCGATTATGCACGGGGTGCGCGCAAGCCTCGCGTTGCAGAAGACGGGCGATGTGCGTCAGGCGCTGGCAGAGCGAAACCCTGAGATTGCGCCTCATCTCTCCTTCATGGATGTGGGCGGGCACGGCTATTCGGTTGTGCGCGCAGGCAGGGATGAGTTGGAAGTCGAATTCGTCTGTATCCCCAGACCCGTAGAGCGCAGTGACCGCGCCGATGGCGGATTGCTGGCTTACAGGGTCGCGCACAGGGTGAAGCGCTGGGCAAGCGGCGCGGCTCCGCGACTGGAGCGGACAACGCTTGAGGGCACGCTCCCTCTGGTATTGTGATTAACCGATTCGCTCAAAGAATTCGCGCGCGCGACCTGTAATGTCACCCGTCGCGTATAGATCGGAAATGACAGCAAGACTGTCTGCGCCCGCAGCAATTGTATCTTGCGCGCGATCAAGCGTGATGCCGCCGATAGCAATCAGCGGCTTCGAGATCCGAAGACTGATCTCTGCAAACGCTTCAAGCCCCACGACAGGGTCAGGCTTCTCTTTGGTCGAGGTTTGAAATACAGGCCCGATTGCTATGTAGTCAACAGACGTGGAATCGGCTTCCAGAGCCTGTTTCAGGTTGTGCGTAGAAAACCCGATGATGCGGCTCTGGCCCACAAGCGCCCGAACTCTTTCAGGCGGTAAATCATCCTGCCCAAGATGTACGCCATCGGCGGCAACCGCCATTGCGATATCAATCCTGTCGTTGATGATGATTTGAACGCCGAGCCGTCGCGCAACTTTCATCGCTTCGAGCGCAGAGAGGTAGAACTCGCGCGGCGCAGCCAATTTTTCCCGCAACTGAATGAACGTTGCGCCGCCTGCGGCCAGTCGCTCGATCTGCTCTGCGTGCGACAGACCGGTCAGGCGCGCATCTGTGATTGGGTAGAGACGAGGGATTGAAAGAGTCATTCGGATGAATTACTCGGCTGCGCCTGCTGCATGCTCAGGGTTCGCCTGCACAGGATTTGCCTGTTCGAGCTTGCGCCTGTTTGCCGGTTTGTCTGCAATGAAGCGATCCATGAACTTCGTATTTATATTCCCCGCGATGAAGTCAGGTTCAGCGAGTATCTTCTGGTGCAGCGGGACTGATGTTTCGATTCCTTCGATTATCATGGCTTCAAGAGCGCGCTGCATTCGCGCAATCGCCATCTCGCGCGTGCGATGGTGCACTATCAGCTTTGCAATCAGCGAATCGTAATGCGGCGGCACAAACCATCCCGGATAAGCCGCAGTATCCACGCGCACGCCGGGGCCGCCCGGAATATTCATCGCCGTAATCAATCCGGGCGAAGGCGCATAGGTAACAGGCGATTCGGCATTGATGCGGCACTCGATTGAGTGGCCGCTGAACACTATATCCTCCTGATCGAACTCCAGACGCTCGCCTGCGGCAATCAATATCTGCTCGCGCACAAGGTCTGTATTCGTCACAAGCTCGGTTACGGGATGTTCGACCTGTATGCGCGTGTTCATCTCCATGAAATAAAAATTCCTGTTCTCGTCCAACAAAAACTCCATCGTGCCTGCGCTGACGTAGCCGATCTCCCGACAAGCCTTCACTGCTGTTTCGCCCATCTGCCTGCGAAGCTCAGGCGTGAGCGCAGGCGAGGGGGATTCTTCTATGAGTTTTTGATGGCGGCGCTGGATCGAGCATTCGCGTTCGCCTAAATGCACCACGTTGCCGTGAGAATCGCCAAGCACCTGTATTTCGATGTGGCGCGCAATCTCTATGTAGCGTTCGATATAGACGGCTGGATTGTTGAACGCGACCGCTGCTTCGTGTTGAGCCGCGGGAAGCGAGGTAAGCAGTTCGGCTCTGTTGCGAACGATGCGCATGCCGCGCCCGCCCCCGCCCGCCGATGCTTTTATTATCACAGGATAGCCGAGTTGTTCGGCAATTTGTATAGCTTGTTCTTCATCCTCGATGATGCCGTCGAAGCCGGGCGTAATCGGCACTCCGGCAGCTTTCATCGCCGCGCGCGCCTGCGCCTTATCACCCATCAGATTGATGCTTTCAGGGCTGGGCCCGATGAACTTGATGTTGCAGGCCTGACAGACCTCCGCAAAATAAGCGTTTTCAGCAAGGAAGCCGTAGCCGGGGTGAATAGCATCAACGTTCGTTATTTCGGCGGCAGAGATGACCGCAGGAATATTCAGATAGCTCTTTGCAGACGGCGCGGGGCCGATGCAGATGGATTCGTCCGCGAATCGCACGTGAAGCGAATCGCGATCAACTTCGGAATGAATTGCGACGGTGCGGATGCCAAGCTCTTTGCAAGCCCAGATGATGCGCATCGCAATCTCGCCTCGATTAGCTATCAGGATTTTTTTAAACATAGGAGTCAGGAGTCAGGAGCCAGAAGCCATGAGTCAGAATCCGCACGCTTTGAAACTGGCTTCCAGAGCCAATTTGAAAGGTATCTTTATTCTGACTTCCGATTTCTGACTTCTAAATCTTTATTCCGAATAACGGCTGGCCGTACTCGACGGGCTGGCCGTTTTCAACGAATATTTTCACGATCTCGCCGCTCATTTCAGCTTGAATTTCGTTCATCAGCTTCATCGCTTCAATGATGCATACGACTGTGTCCGGTTCGACATGATCGCCGATTTTGACGAAAGAATCGGATGTTGGCGAAGCCGCGCGATAGAAAGTGCCGACTATCGGAGACTTGATCATATGCGGCTGAGCCTCGGCAACAATCGCTTCGGTCTTTGCAGTTTGCGCGATTGCGGGCGCAGCCGGAGGTTGAACGGGCGCAGGCAATTCAGACGCGACGGGTTGGGTTAAGGAGGTATCCGCAGGATACGGAGCAGATTGAACGGCGGGCGGCTCCTTGAAGCGACAGATGTGAAGCCGGAAGCCTTGATGCTCAATCTCGAACTCGGCGAATCCCTTCTCGCTCACAAGCTCGATCAACTCTTTGACTTCTCTTAAGTTCATGTTCGCCCTCACCACTTGGGTTTCTGGTTTCGGAACCAGAAACTAACATGGCAATCACTACAAGCGAAAGCCTCAACCGCTCGCGGCTGAGGCTTCCATCAAGCACAAACAGGCCCGTAGGGTTACTCGCTCGCTTCTTTCTTCTTTGAAGCGGTTCCCTTTTTCCTGACAGGCTGCTCCTGCGGCACGCCTTCCTTCAATTCCGCTTTCTTGCGACGCCCGAAAAACCTGCGGCCTTTCTTCTCTTCCTTCTTCTCTTCCTCGACTACTGCTCTGGCTTCGCTTCCGATCAATTCGATCAAAGCCATCTCTGCGCCATCGCCTTTGCGCACGCCGAGTTTGAGAATGCGCGTGTATCCGCCGGGCCGGTCGGCAAAGCGCGTAGCGATTTCATCGAAGAGCTTGTTTAAGGCCGACACGCCCGCAGTGCGCGGAGCCTGCGGGCGCTTGTACCCGCCATCGGGCACGCGATTGGTGTTGCCTGTGTGAAAATATGCAGCCGCCTGACGGCGTGCGTGCAATGCGGCTTCGGGCGCTTCGCTTATAAGCGCGCGTTTGCCGAGCGTGATAGCGCGTTCGGCGAACGGGCGAAGTTCTTTCGCTTTCGGCAGCGTCGTGATCAATCGCTCGTTGACGATAAGCGAAGTGCAGAGGTTGCGCAGCAAAGCTTTGCGATGCTCTGATGTGCGCCCAAGCTTTCTATGAGCCATTCTATGTCGCATATGAATCCCTTTTCGTAAGTGATGAAGCGCGAATGATGAACGATGAATCGGCTCATCATTCGCGCTTCATCGTTTCCAATTACGCGCTCGCCTCGTCTACGACGCGACCCTGATCATCGAATTTCATTCCGAGGCGCAAGCCCATCGAGTGAAGAATCTCTTTGATCTCGTTGAGCGATTTGCGACCGAAGTTCTTCGTCTTGAGCATCTCCGGCTCTGACTTTTGAACAAGCTCGCGGATGGTGCGAATGTCAGCGTTCTTGAGACAGTTGTAAGAGCGCACGGATAGTTCAAGCTCATCAACCGAGCGATCAAGGTTCTCGTTGAACGTCATCCGGCCCGCTTCTTCGCTGTCGGCTTCGGCAAGTTCAGGCTCTTCTTCAAAGTTGACGAATATCTGCATGTGATCTTTGATCAACTTCGACGCAAGGCCGATGGCGTTTTCGGGTTTGACCGACCCGTTCGTCCACACCTCGATTGTCAGCTTGTCATAATCCGTATCCTGGCCCAGCCGCGCGGATTCAACTGTATAGTTGACCTTCTTGACAGGCGAGTGGACGGAATCGATCGGGATATAGCCGACTGCGAGGTCTTCATCGAAATTGCGTTCGGCAGAGACGTAACCGCGCCCGCGTTTGAGCCGCATCTCGATGGCGAGCGAGCCGCCTTCCGAGACCGTTGCGATATGAACATTCGGGTCGAGAATTTCGACATCGCCGTCGGTTTCAATTTCGCCCGACAGCATCTCGCCCGGAACGGTTCGCTCGACGCGCAGGGTCTTGGGCCCCGAACCGTGCAATCTGAACGGGACGCGTTTGAGGTTGAGTATGATGTCGGTTGCGTCTTCGACGACACCGGGAATCGAAGAAAATTCGTGCAAGACGCCTTCGATCTTTACAGCCGTTATGGCCGCGCCTTCGATTGACGAGAGCAGAGACCGCCTCAGACAATTACCTATTGTCGTGCCGAACCCACGCTCGAACGGTTGAGCGTAGAATTTGCCGTAGCGGCCCGTAAGGGTTTCGTTTTCGCAGGCGAGGCGCTTCGGCTTTTGAAAGCCGATCATAAACTGGGTTTCACTATTGTTCATTGCTTCCCCTCGAATAAAAAGGTCAGAGGTTAGAGGCTAAAGGCTAGCGTCCTGGCTGACATCTAACATTTAACCTCTGACCCCTATCCTGATTACTTCGAATAAAGTTCAACTATAAGCTGTTCGTTAATGTTCTGACCTATATCTTCGCGACGCGGTAAAGCGGTGACTCGCCCGCGCATATCTTCCTGCGAAGCGATCTCAAGCCAGCCCGGACGACCGCGACCCGATGCAGTCTGGAATGCGTTCTGGATGTGAACATTCGAGCGACTTCCTTCCTGCACAGCAACCTCATCGCTGACCTTGACCTGGAAGCTGGGGATGTCAACTTTGCGGCCATTAACGGTGATATGGCCGTGGCTTACAAGCTGGCGTGCTTGCGCGCGCGAAGTTGCGTAGCCAAGGCGATATACGACGTTATCCAGCCGACGTTCAAGCAGAGCGAGCAGGTTTTCGCCCGTCACGCCTTTCATGCGAACAGCCTTCTCGAAATAGAGCCGAAACTGACGCTCCAGCATTCCGTATATTCGCTTGACCTTCTGTTTCTCACGAAGCTGCTCGCCGTAACCGATAAGCTTGGCGCGGCGAGCGTTGCGACCGTGTTGGCCGGGCGGCTGGGTGCCGCGTTTTTCGATTGGGCAGGTAGGCTTGTAGCAGCGCTCGCCCTTTAAAAACAACTTCATTCCTTCCCGGCGGCACAAACGGCACACCGGACCACGATATCTAGCCAACTCTATTCCTCCATCTACTGTCCCATTCTCAAATTTGAAATTTTGTTTTTCAAATGGGCTCAGCAAAAGTTTACAGGCGAGAATTAATTTCTGTTTTTAGTTTCCGATCCCCGATCATTGAAAGCTTAACCGAAAATCAGAAATCATATAACTGGGAAATTATTCTCATTGCCCTTCATCCTTTAAGACGCAAACAAGCGACATCGGTTGCCGCCTCGCGTTTGAACTGCTGATGAATGTTGCGTTGCAGAATGCAGAGGCGAACCGTGATTCGCCTCTGTGATTAAAACTCCTGAATTCTCAAACCCTGCGCCGCTTCGGCGGTCGGCAACCGTTGTGCGGAATCGGCGTCACGTCTCGGATCAGCCTTACCTCGATGCCAGCCGTCTGTATGGCGCGCACAGCCGATTCGCGTCCCGAACCCGGCCCCTTGACTCTGACCTCGCAGGAACTCATTCCAACATCGCGAGCCGCCTGAGCCGCTCGCACGGCTGCCTGCTGCGCCGCGAACGGCGTGCCCTTGCGCGAGCCGTGGAAACCAAGCGCGCCTGCCGATGATTGACTGACCAGATTGCCTTCCAGATCAGTGATCGATATCAGCGTATTGTTGAAGCTTGCCTGGATATGAACGATGCCTTGCGGCACCATGCGCCGCTCCTTGCGTTTGAAGGTTTTCTTCTTGCCGCCTTTTACTTGTGCTTTTGCCATAAATTCGGTTGCCAGTCGGTTATATATCCGTCAAAAATGGTCAGTGAACAATCCATTGCGGGTTGACTGCTGATCGCCGTCTTTATTTCTTTCCTGCTACTTTCTTCTTGGCCACCGTCATGCGGCGCGGCCCTTTGCGAGTGCGCGCATTGGTATGCGTGCGCTGGCCGCGAACCGGCAGTCCGCGACGATGCCTGAGCCCGCGATAACAGCCGATGTCCATCAATCGCTTGATGTCCATCTGCGTCTGCTTGCGGAGGTCGCCTTCGACCATGCCTTGCTGGTCTATGACCGTGCGAATACGATTTACTTCATCTTCGCTCAACTCGCGTATGCGCTTGTCAACGCTGATGCTTGCTTCTTCAAGAATCTTGTTGGCGCGCGCGCGCCCAATGCCGTAGATGTATGTCAGACCGATTTCAGCCCGTTTGTTTGCCGGAAGGTCTACACCTGATATGCGTGCCATTCTTCCTCCGTATTAAAGCAGTATCATCCCTGCCGCTGCTTATGCTTCGGGTTCGTGCAGATCACGCGCACCACACCGCGTCGGTGAATGATCTTGCAGTTATCACACATTTTCTTTACTGATGCCCTGACTTTCATTATTGCTCTTCCTTCCCGTGACGCGGGCGCTCTATTAAGAAAATCTCGCACACAAGAAACTGTTAGTTTAACACTCGTTGTTCCAGCGTGCAACCTACTGAGCGCCGTCTTCAAGCAGTGTGAGAATCTGCGGGCCTTCCTGAGTGATTGCGACCGTGTGCTCGAAGTGCGCGGACGGCTGGCCATCCATCGTTATTACGGTCCATCCATCCGAAAGCACCTTCACGTCGTGGCGACCGAGATTGATCATCGGCTCGATTGCCAGAACCCAGCCCTCGCGTAACACAGGCCCCGTGCCCGCGCGACCGTAGTTGGGTACTTGTGGCTCTTCGTGCATCGCGCGCCCTATCCCGTGGCCGCAATAGTTTCTTACGACAGAGTATCCGAGCGGCTCAACGTAAGCCTGCACAGCATTGCACACATCACCGAGCCGGTTGCCCACACGGCATTTCTCAATGGCCTTGTAAAGCGATTGCCGCGTCGTTTCCATAAGCCTTTTCACGGGTTCGCTCACCTTACCTACAGGAACGGTCACAGCAGAATCGCCGACGTACCCTTGAAAAGTCGCGCCGCAATCGATCCCGATGATGTCGCCATCGCGCAGCTTTCGCTTGCCCGGTATCCCGTGAACCACTTCATCATTTATCGACGCGCAGATCGAAGCGGTATAGCCGTGATACCCTTTGAAAGTCGGATACGCGCCTGCATCGCGTATCATTCGCTCCGCTTCGTGGTCCAGATCGCGCGTGGTTATTCCGGGCTCAACCATGCCAGAGAGTCGCCTGAGCACGCAGGCGACAATCTGCCCCGCCGATTTCATCTTCTCGATCTCTGTTTTTGATTTGCGAATAATCATACAAAATAATAACCAGTGAAGAGCAGTTTATCATTCTTCACTCATCGCTTTGCTTTCGCCCGCCTGGTCCGATTCTCTTATGACAATCTCTTCAATCCGATTGAAGACCTCTTCGGGCGAGCCCGTACCTTCAACCTTGTACAACCGATTCGTCCCGCCGTAGTAATCAAACAGAGGCCGCGTCATCTCGTCGTAAAGCGCGAGCCGCTGTTGAATAGCTTCCTCGTTGTCGTCAGACCGCGTAAACAGCGGCTGCCCGTCCAAGTCACAAATGCCTTCCTGTTTGGGAGGCTTGAAATCCAGATGATAGATCGAGCCGCAGGCGCTGCACGTGCGCCGTCCCGCGAGCCGCTTGAGTAACAAGTCGCGCGGAACATGTATTTTTATCACGAAGATTCGACCGCCCCGGTCCTGAGCAATTCTTTCAAGAAGCCTCGCCTGCGGAATCGTTCTCGGAAAGCCGTCAAGAATGCAGCCCGCTTTGCAATCCGGGTTGCACAAACGCGTCTTCACGACTTCGGCCAGTATGTCGTCCGAAACGAGTTGACCTGCCGCTTGAACCGCTCGAACCTGCAGGGCGAGCGGCGTGTCTGTCAGGGCTATCTCGCGCAGCATGTCGCCTGTTGCGACGATGGGCAGGCCGTGACGTTCGGCCAGCATCTGTGCCTGTGTGCCCTTGCCCGCGCCCTGCGGTCCCATCAAGACGAATATATTCGACATAAGATCAGAAACTGCGGCGACCACGCAGACGGCGACCGCGCGGACCGAGGAAGCCGTCGTAATGGCGCATGATAAGTTGCGATTCGATCTGGTTCATCGTGTCCATTGCCACACCGATCACGATCAGCAGACTGGTCCCGCCAAAATAGAAGTCCACGCCAATGCCTGTCGTCACCCACGAAGTCAGAGGGTTCGAGCGAAGCAGGTTATCGATTGATTGCCCGATGAACGGAAGATACTGGAACTGAAAACCCGATAGTATGAACTGCGGCAGAAGCGCAACCAGAGCAAGATAGATCGCGCCAGCCGTCGTCAACCGTGTCAGTATCTCGTTCAGATAATCCGACGTGCGCTTGCCCGGTCGTATCCCCGGAATGAACGCGCCGTTTTTTCGCAGATTGTTGGCTACTTCGTCCGTATTGAATATGATCGAGACGTAAAAGAACGTAAAGAAGATTATCGCTGCGGCGTAGATGAGGTAATGCAGGGGATGCCCTTGCCCGCCCATCTCTGTCGCAAGCCTGCCGAGCCATGCTTTCCAGCCCTCGGTTTGCGCCGGATCAGAGCCGATGAAACCGAGTATGGTTTGCGGAAAGGCCAGTATCGAAGAGGCGAAGATCACAGGTATGACGCCGCCCATGTTGACCTTCAACGGCATATGCGTCTGCTGCTGAGGTATGGACTGGCGACCGACCATTCGCCGCGCGTGATTTATGGGTATCTTGCGGAACCCCCGCTCGACGAAAACTATCGCGGCAATCACGAGAATCATTGCGACTACGAGCAGGATAACGCCAACGGCCTGACCAGTGCCGCCGCCCGCCAGCTTGTCATAAATCGCCTGGACTGCCGACGGAAGCCTGAGCACGATGCCCGCAAAGATTATCAAGCTTATGCCGTTGCCCACGCCGCGCTCGGTTATCTGCTCGCCCAGCCACATGATGAAGGTCGTGCCTGTCGCGAGCGTCAACATCGTCATAGCGATGAAGGCGGGGCCGGGGTTGTAGACCAGAGTGCCGGAACCCGTTGCCTGATTTTGCAGCCAGTAGGCGATGCCAAACGATTGAACGGAGCACAATACGACGGTCAGGTAACGCGTATATTGCGTGATCTTTCTGCGGCCCAGATCGCCTTCTTCCTGAAGGGCTTTCAGCCGCGTGCTCACGACGGTCATCAGTTGCAGGATGATCGAAGCCGTGATGTAAGGTGTGATTCCAAGCGCAAAGATTGAGACGACCTTGAAGTTACCGCCTGAAAACAGGTCCATCACGCCCGCAAGGCTGCGATGCATCGTTCCCGTTTCCCACAGCCCCGCCAGCACTACCGGATCAATGCCCGGCGTGCGCACGTGCGAGCCTATGCGATAGACCGCCAGCATTGCAAGCGTGAACAGGACTCGCTTGCGCAGGTCAGGCACAGCAAAAACGTTGCGAACGCTGTTAAAGAAGTTCTCGATCATTGGCTTGGACCCCGTTTTGATGAACTATGAATTATGAACGATGAAGGATGATTATTTTTGCGTTCATCATTCAGCATTCACTATGGCCGTAATAATCGTCGCCGTGCCACCGGCGGCTTCGAGCTTCTCCTTCGCGCTACGGCTGAATCTGTGCGCGCTGACGTCAAGTTTTTTCGACACGTCGCCGCCTAAAACAACCACGCCATGAAAGCGCGTAATGTGGCTCTTTTTAATCATACCACGCTCGACCATCAGTTCCGGCGTGATATGGTCGGCTTCATCGAATCTCTTTTCAAGCTCGGAGAGACTCACCTCTATCCAGACCTTCTTGAAGATGTTGGTGAAGCCGCGCTTTGGCAGACGGCGTTGAAGCGGCATCTGCCCGCCTTCAAAACCCGGACGGCCCGAATAACCTGAGCGCGATTTCTGCCCCTTGTGACCACGCCCTGCGGTCTTTCCCGTGCCTGAGCCCGGTCCGCGCCCCAGCCGTTTTTTATTCTTGTTTGCGCCCTTTGGCGCTCCGATATTATGTATGCCTATTGTCATTGCTTACTCCCAGAAGTAGCCGTGTAGGAAGCCTGCCGCAGAGAGAGCGATTCCCTGCTGCCTGTTCCCTATCCTCTACTCAACGATTCGCAACAAGTGCGGAACCTTTTTGACCATGCCACGCGTTGATGCCGAGTCCGGTCGCTCGACTACCTGATTGAGCTTTGTTAACCCAAGGCTGCGCACAATCTCTTTGTGGGCTTTAGGCGTGGATATGGTCGAGCGATACCATTGAATTTTTATCATCTGGCCTTTCGACTCGTTGTTGGCCGTTGCCATCGCTAATACTCCCAAAATCTGAATTATGAACTATGAGTGCAGAAGGATGAAGTGATTCATCCTTCTGCACTCAGCGTTTCGTTATGCGTTCTGCGATTCTTCCGCCGCCTGACGGCGCAATCGCGCTACAGCAGCGGGGTCTCTCAAATCTCTGAGCCCCTCGAATGTAGCCCTCACAACGTTGTGAGGATTCGATGTGCCGATTGATTTCGTAACTATATCGCGCACGCCGACCAGTTGCATGATCGCCCGAACCGCGCCGCCTGCGATAACGCCCTTGCCTTCGGGCGCGGGCTTGAGCAACACGCGGCCCGCCCCATACACGCCTGTAACCTGATGCGGCACGGTGGTTCCTGAAAGCGGCACGCGAATCAGGTTCTTCTTAGCGGCTTCGATTCCCTTCTTGATTGCAAGAGGAACCTCGCGCGCTTTGCCCGAACCGAACCCCACGACACCGTTTTCGTTGCCGACGATTACCAGCGCGGCAAATGACAGATTCTTGCCGCCCTTGACCACTTTAGTCACGCGGTTGATTGAAATGACTTGATCTTTCAGATCAAGACCCGATGCATCTATTCGTTCCATATTTCCTCAAACCGATTTGGGATTTTAGATTTTGGATTTTGGATTAGAAATGAGCATTCACCGCTCGATCCAAAATCTAAAACCTGAAATCTAAAATTCGAGACCGGCTTCGCGCGCGGCTTCGGCAAGATTGCGCACGCGGCCATGATAAATGTAGCCGCCTCGATCAAACACGACGCGGTTAATGCCTTTCTCTTTGGCGCGCTCGGCTATGAGCTTGCCTATCTCTTTGGCCGCAGCGATGTTTCCGCCGGATTTGCCGCGCGCGCCAGACTCTGTCGAAGAGGCCGAAACCAGCGTCTCGCCTTTGGTGTCGTCTATGACCTGAGCGTAGATGTGATTCACGCTGCGGAATATAGCCAGTCGCGGGCGCTCGGTTGTGCCTGCGACCTTGCTGCGAATCCTTTTGTGAACCGCCCGCCGCACTTCATGTCTTTCTTTCTTTGCCATCTTAGTTTCACCTCTGATCGCTGATTGGGCAAGCCTCGCTATCAGCGATTACCTGACTGATTACTTGCCTGTCTTGCCGGGCTTGAGTTTCAAGGCTTCGTTAGCATATCGCACGCCCTTGCCCTTGTAAGGGTCGGGGCGACGAAGGCTGCGCATATCGGCAGCGACCTGGCCCACCTGCTGACGGTCTATGCCCGTGATGGTGAGCGTCGTCTGGTACTGCTGTATGGGTTTATTGACGCGCTCGATCTTCACTTCGATTCCTTGCGGAATCGGAAACTCTATCTGATGCGAGTAGCCGAGATTGAATATCACGCGGCCCTTCTGCACCTCGGCCTTGTAGCCGACTCCGACCACATCAAGCTGGCGCGTGAAACCATCCGTCACGCCCGTGACGGCATTCTGTACAAGCGCCCGCGCAAGCCCGTGAAGCGCAGCATATTCGTTCGACTCACGCTCAGCGATAAGCTGATCGCCTTCGACTCGAAACGCTATGCCTTTGGGCACTGCGGTTCTGAGCGCGCCCTTTGGCCCGGTGACTTCAATCGCGCCGTCGTTTATATTGACTTTGACGCCTTTCGGCATTGCTATCGGTTTTTTACCTATTCTCGACATTGAACCAGCTCCGAAAATAATGATGAGTGATAAGTGACGAGTGATGAGTAAGCTTCCCGCTTTTTCTCATCACTCATCGCTCATTGCTCATTACTTTCTTAATAGATGCGGCAGAGTATCTCGCCGCCAATCTTCTCGCGCCGCGCACGGCGATCGGTCATCAGGCCGCGCGAAGTTGATAAGATGTTGACGCCCAGTCCTCCGAGCACGCTCGGTATTGACGAGCTGCCCACATAGACGCGACAGCCGGGCTTTGACACGCGCTCAATCTTACTCATTACCTGCTCGCCCTTCGTTCCATAGCGCAGGTAGACGCGAATATTGCGGCGCGGGCCTTCGCCGATCATCTTATAGTTGTTTATGAATCCTTCTTCTTTAAGTAAGCGCGCGATCTCAACCTTTATATTCGAGACCGGCACATCAACTTTCTGATGCTTTGCCGCATAAGCATTTCGTATGCGAGTAAGCATGTCAGCTATTGGATCTGTCATCACTTCTCCTAAATCAAATGATGAACGATGAGCCGTGAATGATGAACTGCCCGGAGCCGTTCATGATTCCTGATTCATAATTCATCGTTTCTTCCTACCAGCTCGACTTCGTAACGCCTGGGATATGCCCTTCGAGCGCGAGATCGCGGAAGCAAATTCGGCACAGCGCAAACTTGCGCAGGTAAGCCCGACCGCGACCGCAACGGCGACACCGATTGTGCACACGCGACGTAAAAATGTTTAAGTTCATTCCGGCAGCCTTTGCACGCTTGACCGCTTTTTTGTTGTCAGCGCCCTGCTGCTCTTTAACCCGGCGCTTCGCATTCTGCAAAGCCCGTTTCAATTCATTAGCCTTGTATACTGAAGATGTTCTTGCCATCGTTCCTCTTATTTCATAAACGGCATGCCGAACCCGCGAAGCAGGGCGCGACCTTCTTCGTCAGTGCGAGCCGTAGTAACTATGGAGATGTTCATGCCCCGTGTCCGATCAACTTTGTTAAAATCGATCTCCGGGAAGATCAGCTGATCCTTGATTCCAATAGTGTAATTGCCGCGACCGTCGAACGCGCGAGGGCTGATGCCTCGAAAATCGCGCACGCGCGGCAGCACCGCATTGATAAAGCGATCCAGAAACTCGTACATCCGCTCGCCGCGCAGCGTCACAGCCACGCCGACGGGCATTCCAGTGCGCAGTTTGAAGGCAGCAATCGATTTCTTCGCCTTGGTGATGACCGGCTTTTGACCTGCGATGGTCGAAAGCTCCATCATCGCCTGATCGAAGACCTTCGGATTGTTCTGCGCTTCGCGACCGACGCCCATGTTCAAAACTACCTTTTCGATCTTAGGCACAGCCATGGGGTTCGTGAACTCGAACTCCTTCATCAGGGCCTGCATTATCTCCGATTTGTAACGCTCTTTCAGTCTCGCCATGCTCTTTAACCTCATCGTCGCTGATGCAATGGGGAAATCGCCTTCAGCAACTGCTCTTAATTAATTCGGCTCTTCACCGTCCCCGCTCCTACTGCTTCTCGATAGCCGCTCCGCACTTTTTGCAGGCGCGATGGCGCATACCGTCTTCGAGCACCTGATGACCGACGCGGGTAGCCACCCCGCAGTGCGGGCAAAGCACCATGACATTTGATACATCTATGGGCGATTCGCGCTCCAGTATTCCGGCCTGCACGCCCCGGCGTGTGTTGGCCTTGTTGTGACGCTTGACTACGTTCACGCCTTCGACAATTATCTTGTGCTTTCGAGGATGAACCTCGATTACGCGACCCGTCTTGCCTCTGTCTTTGCCTGCGATGACGACCACGCGGTCGTTCTTTCGCACATTGATTTCTAAGTTCATAAGTCCTCAGGAGTCAGGAGTCAGGAGTCAGGAGTCAGAACTTTTGCGCTTGGTTAATTCCGGCTTCTGAATTCCGACTTCTGAATTCTTTCTCATATCACTTCCGGCGCGAGGCTCACTATTTTCATGAAGCGCTTCTCGCGCAACTCACGAGCGATAGGGCCAAACACGCGCGTACCCACAGGCTCGTTGTCGGGCTTGATTATCACAGCCGCGTTCTGATCGAAGCGGATGTATGTTCCATCTCTTCGCCGCGTCTCTTTGCGCGTGCGAACGACGACTGCGCGAACGACCTGCCCTTTTTTCACAGCGCCATCCGGCGCAGCCTCTTTGACCGACGCCGTTATTATATCGCCCAAACCCGCGCGCGATCCGGCATCGCCGCCTACCGGCAGAATCATCGAGATACGCTTGGCCCCGGAATTGTCCGCGACCTCAAGGATTGATCTCATCTGAACCATAACTCGTCTCCAATGACCTGTGACCTGTGACAAGTAAGAGCGTTTTCAATTTCCGCTCGTCACCTGTCGCCTGTCACTGCCTTACCTCGCCTTTTGAACTATCTCGATCACGCGCCAGCGTTTGCGCGCAGACAGCGGTCGCGTCTCGATTATTCGCACGATGTCGCCCGTATGAGCGCCTATCTCGTCATGCGCCATAAACTTGGATCGCTTGCGGATGTAGCGTTTGTACTTCGGGTGGCGCACCTGGCGTTCGACGCGAACGACTACCGTCTTCGTCATCTTGTCGCTGGTGACAAGCCCGACCTTCTCCTGTCTACGACGCTTAGGCGCACCTGCTGCGCTCGTCACGGCTTCCGCCGTCTCAGCATCCGTGCCGCCAGCCGCCGCATCCGTCAGCAACTCCTGATTCTCACCGCCATTTTCGGTCGGATTGTTCTCTATGTTCTCTTCCATTACTCAGCCCTTTAATATTTTCAGTCTGCGCTCCGTCAAGCGACTTACTGTTGCGAGGCAATCTCCCGCTGTCTGATCAATGTCTTCACGCGCGCGAGGTCTTTGCGCGATTCGCGCAGTTGTTTGACCACGTCTGTGTTGCCAAGCGAAATCTTGAATCGCATCCGAAAGATCGATTCCTTGAGTTCGTTGATCTTGGCGTGCAGGTCTTCGTCAGATAACTCTCTAAACTCTTCAGCCTTCATACAAGCCCGCCTCCTTCCTGATCCTTGCGCGTGATGAACTTGGTTTTGATCGGAAGCTTCATGGCCGCAAGCCTTATGGCTTCGCGGGCGGTCTTCTCGTCAACGCCTTCCATCTCGAACAACACGCGACCGGGCTTGACCACGGCGACCCAGCCTTCGGGAGCGCCTTTGCCTTTGCCCATACGAGTTTCAGCAGGCTTCTTGGTGATGGGTTTATCCGGGAATATGCGAATCCAGATCTTGCCGCCGCGTTTGATAAACCGGGTCATCGCAACGCGCGAGGCTTCTATCTGCTTGCCTGTAATCCAGGCAGGCTCAAGCGCCTTCAACCCATACTCGCCAAAAGAGATCTCTGCGCCGCGCGTAGCCACGCCGCTCATTCTTCCGCGCTGCTGTTTGCGATACTTCATTCGCTTTGGAATTTTATATTCAGCCATAACACACCAGTTTTAGATTATAGATTTTAGATTCTGGATTTTGGATTGCACATAGAATCCAAAGCGCAAAAATCTAAAATCGTTACGGTCTTCTCGCTACGACGGTTCGACGGATGTTCAGTTCGTCGCCGCGATAAATCCAGACCTTGATGCCGATGACGCCGAACGTCGTATGCGCTTCTGCAAAGCCGTAATCGATGTCGGCTCTCAGCGTATGCAGCGGCAATCGCCCCTGCAAATACCATTCGCTTCTCGCGATTTCGGCTCCGTTCAATCGACCCGACACGCGCACCTTGATTCCCTGCGCGCCAAAGCGTTGAGCGTTTTCGACCGCGCGACGCATCGCCCGGCGAAACGCGATTCGCTTTTCGAGTTGCTGCGCGATCTGCTCTGCCTGAAGCTGCGCGTTCAGTTCAGGCTTGTGAATCTCCTGAATGTTGACGTAGACTTCGCGGCCCGTGCGCTCTTTGATCTCCTGCTTGAGCTTATCAATCTCCGCGCCCTTTCGACCGATGATGATTCCCGGTCGCGAGGTGTGGATGATGATCTTCAGCTTGTTGGCCGCCCGCTCCACGTCAATGTGCGAAACGCCAGCGCCTGCAAACCTGCCTTTCAACTCTTTTTTGAGCTTGAGGTCTTCGTGCAGCAGGTCCGCGTAATCGCGCTTGGCTATCCAGTTTGAATGCCAGCCGCGATTGAAGCCGAGCCTGAAACCATACGGATGAACTTTCTGACCCACGATTCCTCCAAATCAAACGATGAGCTATGAATGATGAACGATAAATCCCCGGTCTCGCTTCATCGCTCATAATTCATCGTTCGTCATTCTTTTTCTGTCTCCACCTCAATGGTGATGTGATTCTGCCAGCGACGCTCGCGATAGGCGCGGCCCATCGGAGCGGGTCTCACGCGACGGCGAAACTTCGTCGGGCCCAGATCAACAGTCGCGGTCCTGACCACGAGCGCGTCAACATCGATTGCGACGTTGAGTTGATCCGCCTTCTGTTGCGCATTGGCTATCGCCGAGCGCAGCGTTATTTCGATTGGCCCAGCCGCGCGCTTGTTCGTACTCTTCAGCATCGCAAGTGCTTCGGTGACGTTGCGCCCGCGAATCAGGTCAATGACGAGCCGGGCTTTCTGCGGCGAGCCTTTTATGTATTTTGCGACTGCGCGTGCCTTCATCGCTTACTTGCCTCCACCCTTCTTGACGGTCTTATCGCTCTTCTCAGGGTGTCCTTTGAACGCCCTGGTCGGAGAGAATTCGCCGAGCTTATGCCCGACCATGTTCTCTTGAATGTAGACCGGAATGAATTTCTTCCCGTTGTGGACTGCGATAGTGTGGCCCACCATCTCAGGCAATATGGTCGAACGACGAGACCAGGTCTTGTGAACTCGCTTCTCGTTCGCCTGATTCATCTTCATGATCGCCTTGACCACGTGATCGTCAACGAACGGCCCTTTTTTAATTGATCTTGCCATAATTCACTCAGTGACGAAGTGCAGACGAGAACCGACAGGTGATCGCACCTGTCGGTTCTCGTCTGCCACTATTTCTTGCCTCTGCGCACGATGAATTTATCTGTGCGCTTGTTATTTCGAGTCTTGTATCCACGGGTGGGCTGTCCCCAGGGGGTCACAGGATTGCGCCCGCCCGAAGTCTTGCCTTCGCCTCCGCCGTGCGGATGATCGACAGGGTTCATCGCCACGCCTCGAACTTTCGGGCGGCGACCGAGCCAGCGAGTCCGACCGGCCTTGCCCAGACTGACGTTGCTGTGTTCGATATTGCCTATCTGCCCGACGGTCGCATAGCACTCGATGTTGACGCGACGAATCTCGCCGCTCGGAAGCCTCAACTGCGCCCAGTCGCCTTCTTTAGCTACAAGCTGTGCGGCTCCGCCTGCTGCGCGAACCATCTGCGCGCCTTTGCCCGGCCTCAACTCGATGTTATGAATCGTCGTGCCGAGCGGAATGAATCTGAGCGGGAGCGCATTGCCGGAAATGATGTCGGCTTCCGGGCCTGAAACAACAGTCTGCCCGACTTTCAACCCGACAGGCGCGATGATATAACGCTTCTCGCCGTCGGCATAATTGAGCAGCGCAATATTAGCCGAGCGATTCGGGTCGTATTCGACAGTGGCGACTTTGGCCGGGATGCCGGACTTATCGCGTTTGAAATCGATGATGCGGTACTGGCGCTTGTTGCCGCCGCCGCGACGACGCATGGTGATGTGTCCGTCGTTGTTGCGGCCAGAGATGCGCTTTTTAGGCGCAAGCAACGGCTCGTACGGGCTATCACCCGTCAACTCTTCTCGCGTGAGATAAGTTTGATACCGCCGGGCCGGTGATGTCGGTGTGAGCTTTTTAATTCCCATCGCTTCCTCAAATCCTAGATTGCGTCTTCGTACATAATCGGCTTCTCGCCGCTCTTGAGCGTGACGTAGGCTTTCTTCCAATCAGCCCGACGACCTGTTTCGCGCCTGCTCTGCGCGCGCTTCATCTTGCCCTGATAGTTGGCGACGCGCACGCTGGAAACCTTTACGCCGAATATCTGCTCGACGGCGCGTTTGATCTGGAGTTTGGTCGCGCCCGTAGAAACCTTGAGCGTGAGCATCTGGCGATCATTGCCCGTGCGGCCCATCGCTTCGGGTTCGTCTTTCATCGTGAGCGCTTTCTCGGTGATGACAGGCCCTTTGATAACATCCCAAATACTTTTCATGTGAGCTGTTCTCCTACTTGTTGCTCAAATGCTTATCGAGCTGGCTGGCCGCCTCGCGCGTGATCGCAAGCTGTTCGTGCGTAAGCAGATCGTAGACGTTTACGCCGCTGGGCGAAACGCACGTAACATTGCGCAGGTTGCGTGACGAGAGCGCAAGGTTATCGTTATCAATCGCATCAACGATAAGCGTCTTTCGATCAAGCCCCAGTCCTGCAAGCGCCGCAACGAAATCCTTAGTCTTGTGCGACTGAAGCTCGAAATTTTCGATTATTATTAGGCCGCCCTCTCGCAGTCGCTCAGACAGTACAGAGCGAATCGCGCCGCGCCGCATCTTCTTCGGTATCTTGTATGACCAGTCGCGCGGCTGCGGCCCGTGCACGTTTCCGCCGCCCTTCCAAAGCGGGCTTCTGATCGACGCGATTCGTGCGCGCCCTGTGCCCTTCTGCTTCCAGAGCTTCTTGCCCGAACCGCTCACGTCGCCGCGAGTCTTTGTGGCGGACGTTCCGGCTCGCTGATTGGCGAGGTAGGACTTCACCGCTTCGTAGATGAGCGATTTATTGAGCGGCGCGCCGAACACTTCGTCCGACAACTCCAGATCGCCCACCTCTTCGTTCTTCAGATTTTTCACCTTCACAACAGGCATTGTTACGCTCCATCGTCGGAAACGATGAATCAGGTGTGATGAACGATGAGCCGTTACGCCAGTCATCATTCATAATTCACCAGTCATCATTTCTTCATTGTGCTTTCTTAATCAATACATACGCGCCGTTCGGACCGGGCACTGCGCCGTGAACCATCAAAAGATTGTTTTCCGCATCGACGGCGACTACTCGCAGATTCTTGATCGTCTTGCGCTCGTTGCCCATATGGCCCGCCATCTTGGTGCCCTTAAAGACGCGCGAAGGATATGCCGATGCGCCGATGCCGCCCGGCGCGCGGTGAAACATCGAGCCGTGCGAGGCGCGACCGCCGTGAAAGCCATGACGCTTCATGAAGCCTGCGAACCCCCGACCTTTCGACTTGCCGATCACTTCCACCAGGTCGTTCTCGTTGAAGATGTCAACAAGCACTTTGTCGCCGACGTTCGTCGCTTCATCGCCCATATCAACTCGAACCTCGCGCAGCACACGAGTGGGAGGAACGCCAGCCCGCTTGAAATGGCCCTCAGTCGGTTTGTTGACTCGACGAGGCGCTTTCTCTTCGACGAACCCCAGCTGAACGGCATTATAGCCATCCGTGTTGACGGTCTTTTTTTGAACGACGATGCAGGGACCGGCCTTTATTACAGTCACAGGCGTTACGCTGCCGTCGTCGGCAAACAACTGCGTCATTCCTAGCTTCTTACCTATTATTCCGTTGACCATAGCAACTCCGAAAGGATGAGGGATGAAGACTACTCATCCTACATTCTTCCGCCTTCATCCTTTATTTGTGGTCCTTGCCGAAGGCTTTGATCTCAACATCAACGCCCGCCGGAAGATCGAGTTTCATCAGCGCATCAACCGTCTGCGGTGTCGGATCAAGAATGTCCATAAGCCGCTTGTGAGTTCGGATTTCAAACTGCTCGCGCGACTTTTTATCTACGTGCGGGCTGCGCAGCACTGTGTATTTGTTCTTGACAGTCGGCAGCGGGATAGGTCCCGCCACACGCGCACCCGTTCGCTTGGCCGTGTCAACTATCTCAGCAGTTGACTGATCAAGCACGCGATAGTCATAAGCCTTCAGCCGGATTCTTATCTTTTCATTCAGCATAACTTTTCAATCTCCGCTAAACAATTCACAAGGCAGTTTCAATAGCTACTCGATTATCTCCGATACCGTCCCCGCTCCTACCGTTCGCCCGCCTTCCCTTATCGCAAACCTCAACCCCTTCTCCATCGCTATCGGGTTTATCAACTCTATCTCCAGCTGACTGTTGTCTCCCGGCATCACCATCTCCACTCCCTCTGCCAACGTCGCCACTCCCGTCACGTCCGTCGTCCGAAAGTAAAACTGCGGTCTATACCCCGAAAAAAACGGCGTGTGTCTCCCTCCCTCTTCCTTCGTCAACACATACACTTCCGCCTTGAACTTCGTGTGCGGCTTTATCGATCCCGGCTTCGATATCACCTGCCCTCTCTCTATATCCTTTCGATCCACTCCCCTCAACAACAATCCCACATTGTCTCCTGCCATCCCGCTGTCCAATAACTTCTTGAACATCTCCACTCCCGTCACCACCGTCGTCTTCGTCGGCTTTATCCCCACTATCTCCACATTCTCTCCCACCTTCACCTGCCCTCTCTCTATTCGTCCCGTAGCCACCGTTCCTCGTCCTGAGATAGAAAATATATCTTCCACCGGCATCAAAAACGGCTTGTCTACTTCTCGCGCTGGCTGCGGTATGTAGCTATCGACCGCCGCCATCAACTCTTCTATCCCCTTCTCCCCGTCCCCTTCTCCGTTCAACGCCTGTAGCGCGCTACCTCGTATGATCGGTATCTCGTCTCCCGGAAACTGATAGATTGACAACAACTCTCTGACTTCCAACTCCACCAGATCCAGTAACTCAGGGTCATCGACCGCATCCACCTTGTTCATAAACACGACCATCGCGGGCACTCCCACCTGGCGGGCAAGCAATATGTGCTCGCGCGTCTGCGGCATCGGCCCGTCGGTTGCGGCAACGACCAGTATCGCTCCGTCCATCTGCGCCGCACCCGTGATCATGTTCTTGATATAGTCGGCGTGTCCCGGACAATCGACGTGCGCATAGTGGCGGTTAGCCGTCTCGTACTCGACGTGAGCCGTGGCAATCGTGATGCCGCGAGCCTTCTCTTCCGGCGCGTTGTCGATAGAGTCGAACGAGCGAAACGTGTTCTTGGGGTTGTGTTTTTGAAGCACTTTCGTGATAGCGGCGGTGAGCGTGGTCTTGCCGTGGTCAATGTGGCCGATTGTTCCCACGTTCACGTGCGGCTTGCTTCGATCAAATTTCTCTTTTGCCATTTTCGTCTAGCTCCTTATTTTCCGCGAGCGTTGATCTGGCGACGCTCGCCTGAGATGGAAAAATTATTACCTGCCGGTGCCCTGCACCTTGGCAATTATCTCTTCGCGCACGCTTCGAGGCGCTTCTTCGTATCGATGGAAGTGCATCGTATAGGTCGCGCGGCCCTGCGTCATCGAGCGCATATCGGTTGAATATCCGAACATCTCCGATAAAGGCACAAGCGCGGTTATCACCTGCGTGCCGGGCCTCGCGGCCAGGCTTTCAATTCGACCACGACGGGAATTGATATCGCCGGTAATGGACCCCATATACTCTTCGGGCGCGACAACTTCGATTTTCATTATCGGCTCAAGCAATATCGGGCCAGCCTTTTTGGCTGCGTCCTTAAAGGCCATGGAGCCTGCGATCTTGAAGGCCATCTCGGATGAATCGACCTCGTGGTAGCTGCCGTAGTGCAG
This sequence comes from Blastocatellia bacterium, assembly GCA_963804815.1. Taxonomy (GTDB): domain Bacteria; phylum Acidobacteriota; class Blastocatellia; order UBA7656; family UBA7656; genus DATEKX01. The sequence continues at coordinate 4,426,777 of CAWDRU010000002.1, forward strand.
CGTCGCCTTAACGTCTACAAGCTCGTAGCCTGCGAGCACGCCGCCTTCCATCGCTTCCTTTATGCCCGCTTCAATCGGCTTTATGTATTCGCGCGGAACGACGCCGCCGACAATCGCATTGACAAATTCAAACCCGGTGCCCGGCTCAGCCGGTTCGATCTTAACGTCGGCATGACCATATTGTCCGCGTCCACCTGTCTGGCGAACAAACTTGCCAGTTCCTTCGGCGGCTTTGGTTATCGTCTCCCGGTAAGCGACCTGCGGGCGACCGACGTTTGCGTCAACGCCGAACTCGCGTTTGAGGCGATCAACGATGATCTCAAGATGAAGCTCGCCCATCCCGGAAATGATCGTCTGACCTGTCTCCTGATCAGTCGCGACTTTAAAGCTCGGATCTTCGGCTGCAAGGCGCTGAAGCCCGACGCCGAGTTTCTCCTGATCCTGACGCGTTTTGGGTTCGATTGCCTGAGCGATGACAGGCGCGGGAAATTCCAGAGCTTCAAGGACTACGGGTCGCGATTCTTCGCAAATCGTGTCGCCGGTTGTGACCTGTTTAAGCCCCGCGACCGCTACGATCTCGCCTGCCGACGCCTGCTCAATGTCTTCGCGCTTGTTGGCGTGCATGCGCATGATGCGACCGACTCGCTCTTTCGAGCCTCGCGTCGAATTGAGCGTGTAAGAACCTGATTTTAGCGTGCCCGAATAGATGCGAACGAATGAGAGCTGGCCTATATGTTTGTCGGCCATGATCTTGAAGACCAGACCAGAGAAAGGCGCTTTCGGGTCTGCCGGTCTTTCTTCATCTTCACCTGTTTTGGGGTTTGCGCCAACGACTGCCGGAACATCGAGCGGGCTGGGAAGGTAATCAACGACTGCGTCGAGCAACGGTTGAACGCCTTTGTTCTTGAAGGCTGTCCCGGCCACGACGGGCACGAGTTTCAGCGCAATCGTTTCACGACGAAGTGCCGCTCGAATCTCCGCCTCGCTGATCGGTTCGCCGCTGAGATATTTTTCGGCAATCTGATCGTCGGCATCCGCGAGCGCTTCGATCATCTTATCGCGCGAAGCTTCCGCCTCGGCTTTGATGTCATCGGGAATATCTGTAATTTCGGGCTCCGCGCCTTTGTCTTCCGCTTTATAGATGATGGCGCGCATTGTAACCAGATCAACAATGCCTTGAAATTTATCTTCTGCCCCAATCGGATATTGAATCGCAACAGGGTTCGCGCTCAACCGATCACGCATCGTTTGAATCGAGTGCTCGAAGTCCGCGCCCGGCCTGTCCATCTTGTTCATGAATGCTATGCGCGGGACATTGTACTTGTCCGCCTGACGCCAGACGGTTTCTGACTGAGGCTGCACACCGGCCACTGCATCGAAGACCGCGACAGCGCTGTCGAGCACGCGCAATGAGCGCTCGACCTCTATCGTAAAATCAACGTGGCCGGGCGTATCTATGATATTGACGCGATACTCTTCGCCATCGCGAATCCAGAAGCATGTCGTCGCAGCAGACGTGATAGTGATGCCGCGTTCCTGCTCCTGTTCCATCCAGTCCATGACGGCTGTGCCTTCGTGGACTTCGCCTATCTTGTAAGAGACACCCGTGTAATAAAGGATGCGCTCAGTCGTAGTGGTCTTGCCCGCATCTATGTGAGCCATGATCCCGATGTTGCGGAATCTTTGTAATGGTGATTGCTTCGACATAAAACTTCAGTGATGAGTGATGTGGGATTAACAAGCATCACGGCTTGTCACATGCCACCAGTCAGCTGTCACTACCTCATTACCACCTGTAATGTGCGAACGCCTTGTTGGCGTCGGCCATTCGGTGGGTATCATCCTTTTTCTTGACCGCGTTGCCGCGATTGTTAGCCGCGTCGAGAATCTCTCCGGCAAGCCGGTCGATCATAGTCTTCTCTCCGCGCCCGCGCGAGTACGAAATCAGCCATCTGATGGCAAGGCTATTGCCGCGAGATTTCTGGTCAACCTCTATCGGCACCTGATAAGTAGAGCCACCAACGCGACGCGATTTAACTTCGACGCGCGGTTTAACGTTGTCTACGGCTTTCTTAAAGGTCTTCAAAGGGTCTTCCTGAGTCTTCCCCTGAATCTGGGTCATAGCGCCGTAGAAAATATTTTCGGACACCGTTTTCTTGCCGCCCCACATAAGCGAGTTGATGAACTTGGTCACCATCGTCGAGTTGTATATCGGGTCCGGCAGAACTTCGCGTTTCGCTGCTACTCTTCTTCTTGGCATAGTCTTCCCAAACTATTAGAAGGGACGAGCGTCACTGTCACGCATCCCTTATTTTTACTTATCACCTATTTTTTAGCCGGAGCGGCTTCCTTCGGTCGCTTGGCTCCGTACTTGGAGCGGCCTTGTTTGCGGTTCGCAACACCGACGGAATCGAGTGTGCCGCGAACAACGTGATAGCGCACGCCGGGCAGATCTTTCACACGGCCCCCGCGAATGAGCACAATCGAGTGCTCCTGTAGATTGTGGCCGATGCCCGGGATGTAAGTCGTGACCTCGATTTGATTGGTCAGGCGCACGCGCGCAACCTTGCGCAGAGCCGAATTCGGCTTCTTGGGCGTTTGCGTATAAACACGTGTGCAGACGCCGCGTTTTTGCGGGCTTGAATTCAAAGCAGGACTCGATGTCTTGTATTTGACTTGCTGTCGTCCCTTTCGGACCAACTGATTCAGTGTCGGCACGCTCTGGCTCCTCTCAAAACAGCCGGGCAAACGACCCGACTTCAAATCTTTTCGCAGAGGGTGAGTGATACCCTCATTGAAATTAAAAGCGCACAATGGCGAAACGATGTTTGCCATCGCGCATAACTGCTTATTTAAATCTGTTTCCGGGGATGTTCTGAAAAGTCGCTGCGGATTCGGCTTCCCCTTCGGCCTAACTTTTCTGTGGCGTGATCTCTGTGAACTTCTTTTGAATTCGGGATCGCGAGGTAAGCCCGCATCCTGTTACGCCACAATAACGTTTATTCCGCGTCCGGTTTCAATTACCGCCACGCCTCCGCATGCTCAGAACCAAAAAGCGTGGTAGTCGCAAACAGTGAACTATAGCGATCTGAATATTATTTGTCAACCTTCGATTGCGCCCCGTTTTTCAGCGGCACGAGCGGCAGATTGTTAGATCAGGATAACAGAAAATGTAACGCCCGCAGAGTCGATTTCTCATTTGAGAAGCATTTTTTCATTTTCGCATCGATTTATCACTATTTTGGGGGAGTCTGTCAGTGGTCTGAAAAATGCCTGTAAATACCGGATTCCGTTGAGAGGTATAGCTTATGAGATGCCCAAGATGTCACAGTCAAGTGCCTGATGAAGCTCCTCGTTGTCTGGATTGTAAACTGCCCAAGCCTAAATCTTCACCCGACCACAATGTGACAAGCCCTAAAAAGTCACGAAAGAAAAAGCGAGCATCGACAGGCAACAGCGACAGACCGAAATGGGTCAACGCGCTGGCAGGTGTTGTGGCATTGATACTTATGGCAGGCATCGGCTGGTATACATATTCACATTTCTCTGCGCAGCCACAGGAGCTTGATCCGCACCTGGCGCAGCCTGCGCTCGCCAAGCTACGTCAGTTGCCTTCATCGCAGTCGGGGCTAAGCGTTGACGATTATTTAACGCAGCAGCTTGAAAAATCGCGCAGGGTCGGAAACCTCCTCACCTATCAGGGATGGACCATAAGCCCTGTCAGAGGCAGCAAGACGAAGTTGCTGATCGCTTTTACTTACGAAGAGAGAGACAACACACAGCAACGCGCCGAGTGGCTCGCCGATGTCGCCGCCAACACCTACACGCCGCAGACAGAGCTTGCCGTAGAGGCATACAAAAAATAATTGGATCTTCGGAAAATAATTCGATCTCCGTTTAAAACACTCAGCCTTGTAAAAAAAGAGGGATGAAGGAGCTTGTTACGGCTCTCTTCATCCCTGTTTTTAACTCAGTGCAAGCCGACGGTCTACGGCTTAAAGATTAATCGCCGACTTCTTTAGCCTCGGCGCGGAAATCTTCACCGGCAGGAATCTCTGTTTCATCGTAATCGTAATCTTCCCGCTCTTCGGTCTTGTCCGGCTCAAGCTTTATGTTGCGATAGAATTCCATTCCGGTTCCGGCTGGAATCAGTCGTCCCATAATGACATTCTCTTTCAGGCCGCGCAGGTAATCCACCTTGCCGCTGATTGCGGCTTCGGTCAATACTCTGGTCGTCTCCTGGAAGCTGGCAGCCGATATGAACGACTCGGTTGACAGCGACGCCTTTGTGATTCCCAGCAGCAGCGGTTCGGCCTGAGCCGCCTGCCCGCCTTCGGCCATCACGCGTTCGTTTTCGTCCTGAAAGCGGAAGCGATCAACCATGTCTTCAAGCAGGAACTCCGTGTCGCCCACTTCCTTGATGCGCACCCAGCGAAGCATCTGCCGCACGATCACTTCGATATGCTTATCGTTGATGTTCACACCTTGCAGTCGATAAACCTCTTGAATCTCGTTTACGAGGTATCGCTGCAACTCTTCGATACCGCGCACGGCGAGAATGTCGTGCGGGTTGAGCGGCCCGTCCATCAGCGGTTCGCCCGCCTTCACCAGATCGCCTTCCTGCACGTTGATGTGAACACCGCGAGGAATCGAATACTCGCGCTTCTCGCCATCCGGCGCTTCGACTATAACGCGCCGCAGCCCCTTTGTGATCGGGCCGAACTTAACGGTCCCGTCTATTTCGGTCATCACTGCCGTCTCGCGCGGTTTGCGAGCCTCGAACAATTCCACCACGCGCGGCAGACCGCCCGTGATGTCTTTGGTCTTCGTGGTCTCGCGCGGGATCTTGGCGATGATGTCGCCCGGAGCGACGCGCACGTGCTCTTTTTCTTCCTGTGGCTTGGTCAAGCCTGCGGCTGCGCCGCGCTTTTTCTTCCACTCGTCGTAGTCTGCGACGAGCAGATTAGCGCGCACGGGCATTTGATAGGACTTGAGCACCTTGTTTTTCTCGTCCCGGATTTCGATTCGCGGCTGACGTTTTTCATCAGGCGAATCCATCACCACGAGATGCGAAAGCCCCGTCACTTCATCGACCTCTTCGCGGACCGTCACGCCTTCGATCAGGTCTTTGAAATGAATAAAGCCCGCGTCTTCCGTCAATATGGCGAAGGTGTAAGGATCCCATTCGGCAAGCTCCTGACCTTCCTCGACGTGCTGGCCATCGATGACCTTGAGCGTCGCGCCGTAAACTATCTGATAGCGACCAGACTCGCGACCGCGCTCATCGATCAACACGATTGAGCCGTTGCGGTTCATCGCTATCAAATCTCCGTCGCGGTTGCGAACCGTGCGAAGGTCTTCAAACTTGACCGTGCCTGTGGTGCGCGCTTCGTGCTTGGTGACTTCCGAAACGCCGCCCGCGACGCCGCCGATGTGGAACGTGCGCATCGTCAGCTGCGTGCCCGGCTCGCCAATCGACTGAGCGGCGATGACGCCGGTCGCCTCGCCTAATTCGACCAGTCGGCCTGTCGCCAGGTTGCGACCGTAACACTTCACACAAACGCCGCGACGCGATTCGCAGGTCAGAACCGAACGAATCCTTACGCGCTCGATTCCGCCCGCGAGCTGAATCTGGGCCGCGAGGTCTTCGGTGATCTCTTCGTTGGCTTCAACGATGATTTCGCCCGTGATCGGGTCGCTTATGTCTACGAGCGCCACACGACCGATGATGCGGTCGCGCAGGGATTCGATCTCCTCGCCGCCTTCGATGATCGCCGTGGCGACGATGCCGCGAAGCGTGCCGCAATCGGGTTCGCTGATAATCACATCCTGCGCAACATCGACCAGTCGGCGTGTCAGGTAGCCCGAATCAGCCGTCTTCAGCGCAGTGTCGGCCAGACCTTTTCGCGCGCCGTGCGTCGAGATGAAGTACTGCGTCACGTTCAGCCCTTCGCGGAAGTTCGCGCGGATAGGCGTCTCGATGATTTCGCCCGATGGCTTTGCCATCAATCCGCGCATACCTGCAAGCTGGCGTATCTGCTGCTTGGAACCTCGCGCGCCGCTGTCGGCCATGACCAGTATCGGATTCAATTCGCCCGATTCGGTCTCGGCCCTGTTCATCTCTTTGAACATCGCCTCGGCGACCTTTTCGGTCACGTCGCTCCAGATGGCGATGACCTTGTTATAGCGTTCGCCGTTGGTGATGATGCCTTCTTTGTACTGGACCTCGATCTCGGCAACTTCGTTCTGCGCCTGCTGAACAAGTTCCACTTTCGCGGGCGGGGTGACCAGATCGTCAATGCCGATGGATATGCCCGCCTTCGTCGCATACAAAAACCCAAGGTCTTTCACCTTATCGAGCATGCGCACTGTTTCGGCATGGCCGAGCCGCAGATGGCAGTAGTTGACCAGAGCGCCGAGCCCTTTCTTTCTGAGCGTGCCGTTGATATAAGGCATGTTCGACGACAGGTGCTCGTTCATTATGACGCGGCCAACGGTCGTGTCGATGACGCGATTTTGAAGCTTGCGAACCGTGGCGCGAATCACGTCCTGATCGTCGCGCTCCTGATCCAGATCAAGCAGTTCGCCGCTGAACATGAGCTTGATCGGCGTCTGCGTGTGGACTTCGCCCGCGTCGAGCGCAAGCAACACTTCGTCGGTCGAAGAGAACTTGCGACCCGCAAATTTATCATCCTTCTTCGAGGTCGTCAGGTAGTAGCATCCCAACACGATATCCTGCGTCGGAACAGCGATGGGCTGGCCGTTGGCAGGCGAGAGGATGTTGTTGGAAGCAAGCATCAACACACTTGCTTCGACCTGCGCTTCCGGTGAAAGCGGGATGTGCACGGCCATCTGATCGCCGTCAAAGTCTGCGTTGAACGCCGTGCAGACAAGCGGATGAATCTTGATGGCTTTGCCTTCGACCAGCACAGGCTCGAACGCCTGAATGCCGAGACGGTGCAGCGTCGGCGCGCGATTGAGCAGCACAGGATGCTCGCGGATAACTTCTTCGAGTATGTCCCAGACGACAGGCTCCTGGCGTTCGACCATCTCTTTCGCCTGTTTGATCGTCGCGGCATACTGCTTCTTCTCAAGCAGGTTGTAGATGAACGGCTTGAACAGTTCGAGCGCCATCTTCTTAGGCAACCCGCACTGATGAAGTTTCAGTTCAGGGCCGACGACGATCACCGAACGGCCAGAGTAGTCAACGCGCTTGCCGAGCAGGTTCTGGCGGAAGCGACCCTGTTTGCCCTTCAGCGTATCCGAAAGCGATTTGAGCGGGCGATTGTTCGCGCCCCTGAGAACTCTCCCGCGACGACCGTTGTCAAACAGCGCGTCAACCGCTTCCTGAAGCATGCGCTTTTCATTTCGCACGATGACTTCGGGCGCTTTCAACTCTATAAGCTTCGACAATCGGTTGTTGCGATTGATGACCCGGCGATAAAGATCGTTCAGATCGCTGGTCGCAAACCTGCCGCCGTCGAGCGGCACAAGCGGCCTCAGTTCAGGCGGTATCACGGGAATCACATCGAGTATCATCCACTCCGGGTGATTGCCCGAACGTCGGAAAGCGTCAACCACTTTCAGCCGCTTTGAGTATTTCAGCTTTTTCTGCTGCGAAGTCTCATCCTTCATCCTCCGGCGCATTTCGACGGAGAGTTCTTCCACGTCAACTCGCTTCAGCAGTTCTTTGATGGCTTCCGCACCCATCTTCGCTACGAACTTTCCGGGGAACTCCTGCATCAACTGGCGATATCGCTCATCGGTCAGAAGTTCGCGCTCCTTTAGTCCCGTCTCTTTATCCGGATCGCCCGACTTCTCAGCCGGAGCGTCGCCCGGATGAACCACGATGTAGGATTCAAAGTAGAGCACTTTCTCAAGCTCGCGCAGAGGTATGTCGAGCAGGTGGCCGATGCGCGAAGGGAGTCCTTTGAAGAACCAGACGTGCGAGCAGGGCGAGGCAAGCTTAATATGGCCCAGTCGCTCGCGGCGAACTTTAGATTGAGTTACCTCGACGCCGCACTTGTCGCAGACGACGCCGCGATGCTTCATTCTCTTATATTTCCCGCAGAGGCATTCCCAGTCCGTGACGGGTCCGAATATTTTGGCGCAGAACAATCCGTCGCGCTCCGGCTTGAAAGTCCTGTAATTGATCGTCTCCGGCTTGGTCACTTCCCCGTGAGACCAGGAAAGAATCTTTTCCGGTGAAGCGAGACTTATTCTAATCGCCTCAAAGTCAGGTGCCAGGTTGGTTTTCTGTTCGTGTGTCCTAAACATTTCTTAATCACCTTCCTCTGTTTCGATTCCGGGTTTTAGATTTTAGATTTTGGATTGGAGGCAGATGTAAATGTTCCTCCAATCCAAAATCGGCAAGCTGAAATCCAGAATCTGTTGCCTATTCCACCACTTCTTCTTCGCTTCGGCGCATCAGTTCGACATCGAGACAAAGCGATTGAAGCTCGCGTATCAGGACGTTGAACGATTCAGGCACGCCGGGATCAAAGTCGGCTTCGCCCTTAACTATCGCTTCGTAAATCTTCGAGCGTCCGGCCACGTCGTCGCTCTTGGCCGTCAGCAGTTCCTGAAGAATGTGCGCCGCGCCGTATGCTTCAAGCGCCCACACTTCCATCTCTCCGAATCGCTGACCGCCGAACTGCGCCTTGCCGCCTAACGGCTGCTGCGTGATGAGCGAGTACGGCCCGATTGAACGAGCATGAATCTTGTCGTCAACCAGATGCGAGAGCTTCATCATATAGATATAGCCGACCGTGACTTTCTGCTCGAACATATCGCCCGTCATCCCGTCGAACAGAGCTGTTTTGCCCGATCCGGGAAGCCCTGCGATATCAAGCAGCTTCTTGATCTCAGACTCTCGCACGCCGTCAAAAACAGGCGAGGCGAACGGGATGCCATCGACTAAAGTTCTGGCATGATCGATAAGGTCCGCTTCCGACAGCTCTGCAAATCGCTCCTGTTGCTCAGGAGTCGTAAAGATCTCTTTATAGATTTTGCGCAGCTCAGCAGCGCGTGTGCTGTCTGAAAGTATCTCGCCGATCTTATGCGCGATTGATTTCGACGCCCATCCCAGATGCGTTTCCAGTATCTGCCCCACGTTCATTCGCGAAGGAACGCCGAGCGGGTTGAGAACGATCTCGACAGGCGTGCCGTCGGGCAGGTACGGCATATCCTCTTCGGGAAGTATGCGCGCAATGACGCCCTTGTTTCCGTGTCGGCCTGCCATCTTGTCGCCTACGGAAAGCTTGCGCTTCATGGCGATAAAGACCTTCACCATCTTGATGACGCCCGGCGGAAGCTCATCGCCCTTTTGCAGCTTCTCGACGTTCTCGTTATGAAGCTGTTCCTGGACTTTGATCTGCCGCTCCGTGCGCCGCTCGATGTCGCTGATCTCGGCTCCCACGTCGATCTTGGAACTGGTGATTTCGACCTTGCGCAGCGCGCCCATCTCCAGTTGCTCAAGATCTTCGCGCGTAAGCTTTGCGCCTTTCGCCAGTATCTTTCGGGTTTTGTAGACGAGGTCTTCGGCCAGTCGCTGGCCATCGAGCAACTCGTAGATGCGCTTGTTGCGCTCGTCTTCGAGAATGCGTTTTTCGTCGTTCAGATTCTTGAGCAGCTTCTCCTCTTCGGCGTGCTGAATAGAGATCGATCTGTCGTCTTTCTCAGCGCCCTTTCGAGTGAAGACCTTAACGTCAACGACGATGCCGTCGATTCCGGGCGGGCATGTCAGCGAAGCGTCGCGCACATCGCCCGCCTTTTCGCCGAATATGGCGCGAAGCAGTTTCTCTTCCGCCGTAAGCTGAGTCTCGCCTTTCGGCGTGACCTTGCCGACCAGAATAGAGCCCGGTTTGACAGACGCGCCGATGCGGATGATGCCCGATTCGTCGAGGTCCCTGAGCGCCGATTCCGAAACGTTCGGGATGTCGCGCGTGATCTCTTCGGGTCCGAGCTTCGTATCGCGCGCTTCGACTTCAAGCTCTTCGATGTGAATCGAAGTGAAAGAGTCCTCGCGCACGAGCTTTTCGCTCACAAGAATTGCGTCTTCAAAGTTGTACCCGCGCCACGGCATGAAAGCCACAAGCACGTTGCGACCCAGCGCCAGTTCGCCGCCCTGCGTGCAGGGGCCGTCGGCGATGACATCGCCTTTGCGGATCACCTGACCTTCTCTCACGATGGGTTTCTGGCTGATGCAGGTGTTCTGGTTCGACCGCTTGAACTTCGTGAGCGCGTAGATGTCGGCATTGATCTCGCGCGAAGTCGTTCCGCCCGCAATGCCGTGCTCTGCGCGAATGATGATTCGCTCGGAATCGACCGAATCGACCACGCCATCACGTCGAGCGATAACGACAGCGCCGGAATCCTGCGCCGTCACGCGCTCCATGCCTGTTCCCACGAGCGGGGCTTCGGCGCGAAGCAGCGGCACGGACTGGCGTTGCATGTTCGATCCCATCAGCGCGCGGTTGGCGTCGTCGTTTTCCAGAAACGGAATCAACGATGCGGCGACCGATACCAGTTGTTTCGGGCTGACATCGATGAACTCGATCTCCTCGCGGTCGGCGGGTTTGAATTCGCCTGCCTTGCGCGCGGTGGTGCGTTCCTGAACGATGCGGCCCTGACGGTCTGTTTCAATCGAAGCCTGCCCGATGGTGTAACGATCTTCTTCCCACGCCGACAGATAGAACGGATACGGCTCGTGTTCGGCGTGCGCCTGACCGTCCGAAAGTTTTTTATTCGCTTTATCAACCTGCTCTTTAGGCAGGTGATCGCCGACGCTGAATTCGGTATCGCCCGCCGAAAGCACTCGAACATAGTCGATGATGCGGCCATGTTCGACCTTGCGATAAGGCGATTCGATAAAGCCGAATTCGTTTATCCGGGCGAAACACGACAAACTTGAGATCAATCCGATGTTCGGGCCTTCAGGCGTCTCAATCGGACAGATGCGACCGTAATGCGTCGGGTGAACGTCGCGCACCTCGAACCCTGCGCGCTCGCGCGAAAGTCCGCCTGGTCCAAGCGCGGACAATCGGCGCTTGTGAGTGATCTCGGAAAGCGGGTTCGTCTGATCCATGAACTGAGACAACTGCGACGAGCCGAAGAACTCGCGGACGGCAGCCGTGACAGGCTTGGCGTTGATGAGGTCGCGCGGCATCGCCGTCTGCATCTCCTGATGTATGGACATCTTCTCTTTGATCGCGCGCTCCATGCGAACAAGGCCGATGCGGAACTGGTTTTCCAGCAGTTCGCCGACGGCTCGCACACGGCGATTGCCCAGATGATCGATGTCATCCGGCTCGCCAATGCCTTTGCGCATCTTGAGCAGGTAACCGATCACGTCTACGAAATCAGAGGTCGAAAGCGTCTGCTGTTCGAGGCGGTCACGTTCGGGCTTGCCGAGTTTGATATTCGCCTTGAGCCGTCCGACGCGCGAGAAGTCGAACTTGCGTTCGTCGAAAAACATTCCGCGAAACAGATTCCACGCGGTCAAAATGGTCGGCGGATCGCCGGGACGCATCTTGCGATAGATTTCAAGTATCGCATCGCGCGGAGTCTTGACGCTGTCCTTCTTGAGCGTCTGGCTGATGACCGTTCCCACTTCGTCGCGCTCAGGGAAAAATATCTCGACTTCGCCGATGCCCGATTCGATGATCTGCTGCCACTCGCGGGCAGTAAGTTCCGTATTGGCTTCGGCGATAACTTCGCCCGTCTCCGTGTTGACCAGATCGTCGGTCAGAAATGCGCCTTCGACCTCCTGCGGATCGACGGTGACGGTCTTGATCTTGGCTTTTATAAGCTGATCAATATCGCGCCTGGAAAGCTTTTTAGCATTCGAGCCGCCGCGCACAAGCACCTCGCCGCCTTTGTCTTCGACCGACTCTGCCAGGTGCAGCCCGATCATTCCTTCGTTCGGCTCGAAGTGCAGGCGACCGTCTTTGACCGTCGCTTTCTGCGACGTGTAGAACATCCTGAGCACTTCGGCATCGGTAAAGCTCGAATGCTTGATTTCGTCTTCGAGATGCGAGTCCGAGCCCATGCGGTCGAGATCGATCTTGTCCATCAATCCGAGCGCGCGCAGGAAAACCGTGCCGTAGAATTTGCGCTTGCGGTCTATGCGCACGTAAAGCAGGTTCTTGGTGTCGTATTCAAACTCGACCCACGAGCCGCGATACGGGATAACTTTCGCAAGAAAATAAGTATTGTTGTTGGCGCGCTCGAAGAATATACCCGGCGAGCGATGAAGCTGACTGACGATTACGCGCTCCGTGCCGTTGATGATGAACGTGCCGTTATCGGTCATCAGCGGTATCTCGCCAAAGAAGACCTCTTCTTCTTTAATGTCGCGTATCGATTTCTGACCCGTGTCTTCGTCCGTGTCCCAGACGGTCAATCGAATCTTGACCTTCAAGGGCACGGCGTAGGTCATGGATTTTTCCTGACACTCTTTCTCCGAATGCTTGTGCTGAAGCGTGACGGGCTCGCCGCAGTTATCACACAGGATGGGCGAAACCGTGTTCATGGTTCCGCATTGCGAGCAGACCACATCTTCGGCTGCATATGGATTCACGCGCAGAATCGCGCCGCACGAGCGGCAATTGGTCCTGAGGTGATAAAGACCTTCCAGCTGGCCGCACTTGCACTGCCAGTTGCCAATCGAAAATTCGACGAAATCGAGTTGCGAGGTCTCACGAAAGTCAGTTATCGGAAAAACAGAACGGAAGACTGCCTGTAGGCCGATGTTTTCACGCTCGGCTGGCAGCAGGTCCATCTGTAGAAAGCGATTGTAAGACTGTCGTTGAACCTCTATGAGGTTCGGGATTCTTATCGCAGTTTTGATTCGAGAAAAATCGTACCGCTCACGGACAATGCTTTTGCCGTTATTAACTTGTGCTGACATATCTCTCCTCGACTATATAGGCAAGAAAAGCTCATAGCCGGTCACACGACTTCCAACTTTGTCCGGGTAGGTTGCCCACGCCAAATCGGGAAGCTGAGCGAGGAACCTCTAAAGTTAGAGCAATGAAGACCCACTGTAAGCTTATAAACTTTTGCAGACACGAATGCGAAGCACGGTTGGATACACATTCTCCAACCGCGAGCTTCGCGTGTTTTTGAGCGCAAAATAAACTTTATTGTCGTTGCCGTCCCTAACGTCCTAAAACGTTATATTACATGTAAGCCGTTGTTTTGGTCAAGCGCCCGACGACAGCGAGTAGAGCAAGACCCGCATGGGCCTTGCTCTACATCTCAAATTTTCAAGATACTGAAACTACTTCAATTCGACAGTAGCGCCAGCGTCCGTGAGTTTCTTTTTGAGAGCTTCGGCTTCGTCCTTGGGAGCGGCTTCTTTGACCGCCTTGGGCGCAGCCTCAACCAGGTCTTTGGCTTCCTTCAGGCCGAGCGCTGTGATCTCGCGCACGACCTTGATGATGCCGATCTTTTTGCCCGGGTCGGCCATGCCGGTAAGGATTACGTCGAATTCGTCCTTCTCCTCGACCGGCGCAGCAACAGCGCCAGCAGCCGGAGCAGCAGCAACGGCAGCCGCGGCAGCCGACACGCCGAACGTCTCTTCCATCATCTTGACCAGCTGCGATGCTTCCAGCAGCGAGAGGTCTTTTATCTGATCAACTATTCCCTGAAGCTTATCTGTTGACATAACTATTTGTGTCCTCCTGAAAACTTTTGTCTAAGGTCGGCTGCCTTGCCGGTGCATCCCCGACTTCGCGCGCCCGCTGCGCCGCTCCACTGACACTGTTGCAAAGCGGCGATTGATTATTGCAACAAAACAGGCGCGGGCTTCCACAAACCCTGCCTGATTGAAGAAGCTATGCGCTCTCTTTTTGAGCGCGAACCTGATCTATCACGACCGCAAGATTGCGTGCCACGCCGCCCGTCACAACTGCCAATCGCTGCGCGCCGCTGTTGATCAGGTACATAACCTTCGATATCAACTCTTCCTTTGAAGGCAGGTTCGAGAGTTCTTCGATGTCTTTGACTTCGATGGCGCGTCCCTCGACCACACCGGCCTTGAAAGAGAATACGGGGCTCTCTTTGGCCCACTTTGAAAGAACCTTGGCGAGCGTGACAGGATCGTTGGGCGAAAGCGCTATGGCCGTCGCGCCTGTGAACTTGTCCTTGATCTGCTCCATCGGCGTGCCTTCGGCAGCGCGAATGGCGAGCGTGTTCTTCACAACGCGGTAAGTCAGATTGGCCTGACGCAATTCGCGGCGCAGTCGCTCGTCGTCGCCCACCTTTATGCCCTGAAACCCAACCAGCAGCGCATTAGGCGACTCCTGGAATTCCTTGCGGAGAACTTCGATGTCCTGATCTTTCTGTGTTCTTGTCTTCACGATTCAACCCCCAGCCGATTTTGGATAGAAAGATCGGTCTTTCAACCCAAAATCTGAAATCTAAAATTCGGCGGTGTTCAGCTTAATGCCAGGCCCCATCGTTGATGAGATGGTGGCGTTCTTGACATATTTGCCTTTCGACGCCGAAGGCTTCGCGCGCATAACCGCATCGATGAGCGATTTTGCGTTTTCGGTAAGCCTTTCCGAATCGAAGCTCACCTTGCCTACGGGCGCATGTATTACTCCCGTCTTATCGACGCGAAACTCGACCTTGCCCGCTTTTGTCTCGCGCACTGCGCGAGCGACATCCGCCGTTACGGTGCCGGTCTTTGGATTAGGCATCAGCCCGCGCGGGCCCAGAATTTTGCCAAGCTGACCGACCGAACGCATCATATCGGGCGTAGCGATGAGCGCATCAAAATCCAGCCAGCCGCCCTTTATGCGGTTGACTATGTCATCGCCGCCAACTTCATCGGCCCCGGCTTCCTGCGCTTCCTGCGCCTTTTCGGGCGAAGCGATAACGACGACCTTCTTCGTCCTGCCCAGCCCGTGCGGCAGCACGACCGTGCCGCGCACCATCTGATCGGCTTTGCGAGGATCAACCCCCAAAGTCATGTCAAGTTCGACCGTCTCGTCGAATTTCGCGTAAGCGATCTTCTTTGCAAGATCGACAGCCTCAGTAACCGTGTAGAGCCTGTCGCGTTCGATCTGCTCTACAGCCGCTCTGTATTTCTTCCCTGCCATATTTTTTCTCCCAGGTAATTAACGTGGCGCGAGCCACTCCCTCGTTAATAGGATGAGCGGGCGGCTTCGATTTCGCTTTGCTTTGCCTTGAAACTGGCCGCAGGAGCCTATCCTGCGTCTACCGGCTAAGCAGTCTCGAACAAGCGAATTGAAACAGGAACCGGTCATCCACTCGGATGACTAGTCTGTAACTTCCAGCCCCATGTTGCGGGCTGTGCCTTCAATCGTTCGCATCGCAGACTCGACCGAAGTGGTATTCAGGTCGGGCAGCTTTGTGCGCGCGATCTCTTCAATCTGCTTGCGCGAGATCCGGCCTATCTTGTCGCGGTTAGGACGGGCCGAGCCTTTGTCAACGCCTGCGGCCTTCTTCAAAAGATCGGCTGCGGGCGGCGTCTTGGTTATAAAGGTAAAGGAGCGGTCGGCATAGACCGTGATGACGACAGGAATAGTCATATCAACGATGTTAGCCGTCTTGGCGTTAAACGCCTTGCAGAACTCCATTATGTTTACGCCGTGTTGACCAAGTGCGGGGCCAATCGGAGGCGCGGGATTAGCTTTCCCCGCCGGGACCTGAAGCTTTATATACGCGGTTATTTTCTTTGCCATATTTGGGTCACTTGCGAGCCAGCCTGTCGGGGCTGAAACTCTCCCCTTTCTAAAATCTCAAGACTGAGATTTGAAATCTACTCTTCTTCCGAGAACGTCAATTTCTCAACGTCCAAAAAATTCAACTCAACAGGCGTCGAGCGCCCGAAGATGGTTACCATAACTTTGAGCACGCCCTTATCCGGGTTGATCTCTTCGACCTGCCCCGTGAATCCGCTGAACGGCCCCGAAAGTATCCTGACGTGTTCGTTGTGCGTGAAGGTGTGCTTAGGCTTCGGTTTTTCAGCCGCTTCCGTGACGTGATGCACGATCTGGTCAACCTCTTCCGGCGTCAGCGGCGTGGGTTTCTGCCCGCCGACGAACCCGGTCACCTTCGGCGTTGATTTGATTATGTGCCAGACCTTTTCGCTTACGTCGCCCTTCTCGTCCGTCTCTATCTCGACGAGAACATAGCCGGGAAAGAACATTCGCGAAGTCTCGACGCGCTTCGACCCGCGCATCTCGACCACGGTTTCAGTAGGCACGAGCACCTGCGTGATCTGATCGGACATATCATAGGCTTGAATGCGCGAAATCAATGATTCGCGAACCTTCTTCTCGTAGCCCGAATATGTGTGAATGATGTACCAGTTTCTGGCCATAATAATTGTGCCTACTTGATAGCCTGTTCAAGGGCCTGAAATCCGAGCGTGATGAGGCGATCCACGCCCCAGAGGTAAAAGCCGAAAAAGAACACGGCGATCAACACAACTACGGTGGTGCTCCATACTTCGGTGCGCGTAGGCCAAGTGGTCTTGCGCATTTCGAGCTTGACGTTCTGGTAGAACTCGCCGATGCGCCCGATAAACGAGAGCTTCGGCATTTTTGATACGCGCGCGCCGCCGTCATCGCCGCCTGCGCGCCGCTCAGGCTCTTCGCTCAGCGGTCTATTATCGTCTTCCGGATAATCTGTTACTCGACTCATGACCTTACCTCGAATATGACTTCGCTCGAACTAACGAACAGGGGTACCAGGATTCGAACCCGGCCTTACGGTTTTGGAGACCGCCGTGCTAGCCGCTAACACTATACCCCTATGATGAAATTATGAACTATGAATTATGAGTAATGAATTAAGACTCGGTTCATAGCTCATCATTCATCATTCATAATTTATTTAGCTTCTTTGTGCGCTCTGTGCACCCTGCAATTATTGCAGAACTTTTTGAATTCAAGACGATCCGGCGTCTTCTTTTTGTTCTTCGTCGTAACGTAATTACGATGTTTGCATTCTGTGCATTGAAGCGTAATGTTGTCTCTTGGCATAATTCCTCAACTGCGAACCTCAAAGTATATCAGCAAAATCGGCAGACTGCACCCTGCTCTGAAAGGCGGTTTCAATAGCTACTCGATTATCTCCGATACCGTCCCCGCTCCTACCGTTCGCCCGCCTTCCCTTATCGCAAACCTCAACCCCTTCTCCATCGCTATCGGGTTTATCAACTCTATCTCCAACTGACTGTTGTCTCCCGGCATCACCATCTCCACTCCCTCTGCCAACGTCGCCACTCCCGTCACGTCCGTCGTCCTAAAGTAAAACTGCGGTCTATACCCCGAAAAAAACGGCGTGTGTCTCCCTCCCTCTTCCTTCGTCAACACATACACCTCCGCCTTGAACTTCGTGTGCGGCTTTATCGACCCCGGCTTCGATATCACCTGCCCTCTCTCTATATCCTTTCGATCCACTCCCCTCAACAACAATCCCACATTGTCTCCTGCCATCCCGCTGTCCAATAACTTCTTGAACATCTCCACTCCCGTCACCACCGTCGTCTTCGTCGGCTTTATCCCCACTATCTCCACATTCTCTCCCACCTTCACCTGCCCTCTCTCTATTCGCCCCGTAGCCACCGTTCCTCGTCCTGAGATAGAAAATATATCTTCCACAGGCATCAAAAACGGCTTGTCCACTTCTCGCGCTGGCTGCGGTATGTAGCTATCGACCGCCGCCATCAACTCTTCTATCCCCTTCTCCCCGTCCCCTTCTCCGTTCAACGCCTGTAGCGCGCTCCCTCGGATGATCGGTATCTCGTCTCCCGGAAACTGATAGATTGACAACAACTCTCTGACTTCCAACTCCACCAGATCCAGTAACTCAGGGTCATCGACCGCGTCCACCTTGTTCATAAACACGACCATCGCGGGCACTCCCACCTGGCGGGCAAGCAATATGTGCTCGCGCGTCTGCGGCATCGGCCCGTCGGTTGCGGCAACGACCAGTATCGCTCCGTCCATCTGCGCCGCACCCGTGATCATGTTCTTGATGTAGTCGGCGTGTCCCGGACAATCGACGTGCGCATAGTGGCGGTTAGCCGTCTCGTACTCGACGTGAGCCGTGGCAATCGTGATGCCGCGAGCCTTCTCTTCCGGCGCGTTGTCGATAGAGTCGAACGAGCGAAACGTGTTCTTGGGGTTGTGTTTTTGAAGCACTTTCGTGATAGCGGCGGTGAGCGTGGTCTTGCCGTGGTCAATGTGGCCGATTGTTCCCACGTTCACGTGCGGCTTGCTTCGATCAAATTTCTCCTTCGCCATATCTCTCCTATATTCAGCCTGCGGCTACAAATGAATCTAACTACTCCCGTAGTTGTTAACGCCATTATGGAGCCGCCGATGGGGCTTGAACCCATGACCTCATCCTTACCAAGGATGCGCTCTACCACTGAGCTACGGCGGCCCGTTTTAATCATTAAGACTGGAGCGGGAGACGGGACTCGAACCCGCAACAGCTAGCTTGGAAGGCTAGTACTCTACCATTGAGTTACTCCCGCCCTCGAACCTGTGAAGGTGAAAGGATGAAAGATGAATAAAATATCTGTTCATCGCTCATCCTTCCGCCTTCATCCTTAAACACTGGTGCTGGGGGTAGGATTCGAACCTACGTAGTCCTTACGGACGCCGGGTTTACAGCCCGGTGCCATTAACCACTCGACCACCCCAGCACTCTTCAACTGAAGACTTGACGCAAGGCATCAAGCCTCGTTGCGCTTCAAATATCCGTGGAGCCGGTGAAGGGACTTGAACCCCCGACCCTCTGATTACAAATCAGATGCTCTACCAGCTGAGCTACACCGGCTCAATAACTTCCTGATTTTAAATGACTTACTAGGAGAACCTTTAAGGGAGCAGAGTCATTTGACCATCTGACTTCCTTATTTGTTTATCACATAGCACGGCCCGACCCGTAAGCGCAAACCCATATTCTTTACCAGCTACGGGGTCAAAGTCAAGGGAGGAGATATGAATCTTGGAGAACTTT
This sequence comes from Blastocatellia bacterium, assembly GCA_963804815.1. Taxonomy (GTDB): domain Bacteria; phylum Acidobacteriota; class Blastocatellia; order UBA7656; family UBA7656; genus DATEKX01. The sequence goes on from CAWDRU010000002.1 coordinate 4,445,785, forward strand.
TTGAGCGTTTTGTTCGTGAAAAGACCTTCTTGAATAACGTAACCCCAAAACCTTTTCCTTCTACCGGCAGAGCTTTAAAGCCTGCAAATAAACCGTGGGCGAAGAAATGCCGGATAGATTCATATTGAATCAGACTCAGAGAACGGGGAGTGTCACCCACAGAGCATCCTACTCAATCTTGAGGATCTTCTTAATCTTCTTTATATCAGCGGGTTTTTGCGTAATCATCTTTTGAACTGCTTTTATAAGGGTTGTACTTGTCCAAGAGTCTTCCGGCTCGTCTACTTCTGCCGCAGCTTTGAAGACCTCTACCGGATGAAGATCCAAAGCTTTGGAAAGACCCAGTAAGACCTTTAAAGTCGGATTGGTAGCATTACCGGCTAAGATTGTCGCAATGTGGGTGTCGGTGACAGTCTTACCACTTCGCTTCTCTATCTCAACGCGGGTTATACCTAATTCGTCCATCCTTAGACGGACTAATTCAGCTAAAGTCATTTGCCCCTTTGGGCGGCAAGAAAGTGATTGACAATACTGATGTTGTCAAGGTACTATCTTGCCGTTCAGATATAGTTGAAAATTTCCAGTCTGTCGGGAGAGTTGCTAAACCTCCCGACAGCCCTTTTTATTATCATATGCAAAGCATTAGACGCAAATGCACGCTCTGTAGCGGATCAGTAATCATTGCGAAGCTAACAGAGATTTATCCTTTTGAAGTTAGTGTGTGGTGTCGGTATCCTAATAGGGCAAAAAAACGCCTAAGTGGTAGTCGAGTTGAAAGTGGCGTAACTCCTTCTACCGGCAGAGCTTTAAAGCCTGCAAATAAACCGTAGGCGAAGAAATGCCGGATAGATTCATATTGAATCCAACTCAGAGAACGAGGAATGTCACCCACAGAGCTGACATATTTTTATTCTACTCAACCTTGAGGATCTTCTTAATTTTCTTTATCTCAGCCGGTTTTAGATGCAGCATATTCTGAATCGCCTTCACGAGGCTCTGAGGTGTCCAAGCTTCCTCATCTTTAACCCCTGATACCATCTTGTAGAACTCAACCCGATTAACCTCCAGTCCATCAGCCAGGGCATCAAGTTTCTCGATGGTTATTGATTTCGTCTTCCCTGAGATAATATCAAAGATGGTCGAGTCCTTGATTTTCCCTCCGCTTCTCCGTTCAATCTCCGCAACCTTAACACCCCTCTTAATCTCTTTTTCAAGGTACTTCCGCAATTTCTCCATATCTTCCTTTGCGGGAAGCGGAGAAGAAAGCATTTGACATTTGAGAGTAAGGTCAGCTACTATCCACACCGCTCCCCGTAATGCCGGGGATTTTCACCGTTAATTCGGGGCTGGGGTACTGCCAATACTTCAGCCCCTACAAAGCTCATTTTTGTATCATATGCAAAGCATTAGACGCAAATGCACGCTCTGTAGCGGATCAGTAATCATTAGCGAAGCTAACAGAGATTTATCCTTTTGAAGTTGGTGTGATGAAGGGGGTGTACGTTTCGGGAAGATTTCCAGAGTTGCAATCAACGGGCATCTTTCCTCTTTTTTATGACTAAACAAATAGAAGCCACTCACTATATTACAAATCTTCTCGCCAGAAGAAGTGTACATATAGAATCGGGTATATCGCTTATCGGGGAGTGTGATTGGCGGGTATTCGATTACAACAGAAAGTGTCTTGCTATAGACCCCAACGCTGGCATATGGATTAGAAGGCCAGGCGGTAAATGGAACCCGCTCGGAACCTGTACGGTTAGTAATGCCCTTCAGGCAGTAGATTTTCTTACCAAAGAATGATCCTTATAAGAATCAGCCCTGAAAGGGCGAAATTCAATAGCACAGGGCATCGCCCTGTGTCTTGCATCAAGATAAACTACAAGCCCTGTAAGGGCGATATAAACCAGGTGATTTATTTCGCCCTTACAGGGCTTGTGTGATGGTGGCAACCATACCCGGCGCGATGCACCGGGCTATTGAAGTTCGCCCTTTCAGGGCTTTTACTTCGATCATTATTAGGAGTAATTGATTGAATATTCTGGTAATTGCTCGCGTCCGCGTTGGCTAGTCGGATCGGGCTTTGCTATGATTGACGCACTATGCGAGGATTCGCCTTCGCTGTCGTGCGACGGCTGTTGATAATCATTCCGGTACTGTGGGCAGTCGTCACGCTCGTCTTTCTGCTCATTCATATAGTCCCCGGCGACCCTGCGCAGACGCTCGTCGGCGAGAATGCCACTCAGGAACAATATCAGGCCGCTCGCGCTGAACTCGGTCTGGACAAGCCGCTGCTCACGCAATACGCGGACTACTGGCAAGGGCTTGTGCGCGGCGATTGGGGCACGAATCCCGTCACACGTCAGCCCGTGCTCGCTCGCATAACGTCGCGCTATCCTGCGACGATCAAGCTGGCCTTCGCTTCGCTCTTTTTAGCAACACTCGTTTCGATCCCGCTCGGCGTAACGGCGGCAACTCACAAAGGCAGTCTGATAGACAGCGCTTCGACGCTCGTCGCGCTCCTGGGGATATCGCTTCCGAGCTTTGCGCTCGGCCCTCTGCTCGTTTTGATATTTTCGGTGCAGCTTGGCATCACGCCCGTTTCAGGCGCAGGCGGATTTGAAAACATCATCCTTCCTGCCGTGACGCTTGGCGCGGGGCTGTCGGCGATACTGACGCGCATAGTGCGTTCGAGCGTGCTTGAAGAACTCGGCGAAGATTACGTGCGCACGGCGCGAGCTAAAGGCTTGCCCGAAAGAACTGTGATCTACAAACATGTTTTGAAGAACGGGCTGATACCTGTTGTCACTGTGCTCGGCCTTCAGTTCGGAGTGCTGCTTGCGGGCGCGATAATCACTGAGCGGGTTTTTTCGTGGCCCGGCGTGGGCAGCCTGTTGGTTGACAGCATCAGCGAGCGAGATTACAAACTGACGCAAGGCTGCATTCTGGTCATCGCGGCAACTTACGTGCTGGTCAACACGGCGACCGATCTTGCATATCGCTTTCTCGACCCACGAATAAAAGTGGATTGATGTTCGACCCGGTCAAACTATGAACGGCGTAACGAAATTCGGATTTGCGGTCGCGGGCATAATGGTGCTCTTAGCGGTGCTGTCGCCGCTGCTTGCCTCGTGGGACAGAGTGCAGAGCCAGGACCTTGTTGCGCGGCTCGACTCGCCTGACCGTCATCACCTCATGGGCCGCGATCAGCTTGGCCGCGACGTGACGGCGCGCATCATCTATGGCACGCGAGTCTCGATGCTCGTGGGCCTTTCCGTTGTCACCATATCATCGCTTGTAGGAGTCGTTGTCGGAGCTTTCGCAGGATATAAAGGCGGATGGATTGATCGCATAGTCTCAGGTTTTCTCTTCAACGTCTTTCTTTCATTCCCCGGCATACTGCTGGCAATAGCGATGGTGGCGTTTCTCGGTCCGAGTTTAAAAAACCTGATCATCGCGCTTTCCGTCATCGGATGGGTTGGTTATGCGCGACTCATGCGAGCGCAGGTGCTCAAGGTGCGCGAATATGACTTTGTCACCGCCACTCGCGCGCTCGGAGCAAATGACCTCCGAATTCTGGTGAAGCACATTTTGCCGAACTCGATTCAGCCGTTGATAGTGCAGGCATCGCTCGGCATGGCGGGCGCTATACTTGCCGAAGCGGGCATGAGTTTTCTGGGGCTTGGCGTGCCTGAGCCGATACCTTCGTGGGGCAAGATGATCGACGATTCGCGCGAGTTCTGGTTCACGGCCCCGCATCTGTTCATCTTTCCCGGCCTGATGATCGCGCTTGCGGTGCTGGCATTCAATTTCATCGGCGACGGGCTGCGCGAAAAACTCGACCCGCGACAAAGATCGAGGTAACTACTCGAACGCCTCTTTATTGACCACGTAAGGCATCCGCGACGGGTTGGCGGCATAGCGGCCTTCGAGCACATCGATCACAGCCTGCACGGCGCGGCCCGCCATGCCGATTTCAGGGTCTGCCGAAAGGCGCGTCTCGCGCGTTCCCGAAGCAAAGTGATGAAACATGCGCAGCCGGTCTTTCAATCCCGGATCACGCAAAGGGCTATGGTCGGGCAACGGTTCTTTCTCGAAAACATCGAGCGCCGCGCCTGCGATCTTCTCTTTGATCAAAGCGTCGTAGAGCGCGCGTTCATCGACCACAGGCCCGCGCGATGTGTTTATCAGGTAAGCAGTCAGCTTCATCAGATTGAACGCGGCTTCGTCAAAAAGATGATACGTGCCCTTCCCGTTTTCGCCCGGCATTACGAGCGGCACGTGCAGGCTCACGTAATCGCTGCGCGCTATGGCTTCATCGAAAGTGACGTAGTTTATCTGATGACGGCGGCGCGTAAATCCCGCATCGTATCGGAGTTGCATTTCGCGGTCGGCAAACTCAAGAAATCTTTCATCGCGCGATCTGTTACCAGCGAGCAGCAGATCCATGTCGAGGCCGATGCATTTTCTGGCGAACGCCTTGCCGATGCGGCCTGCTCCGATTACTGCAACCGTTTTTCCTGTGACTTCATCGCTTAAAAAAGGTCTATAGGGGTGCCACGGGCCCCACTGGTTTTCTTCGACAAGCTTTTCCGAGCTATAGAGCCTGCGCGAAACAGCGCCCATCATAAACAGCGCGAATTCTGCGGTCGCTTCCGTCAGCACGTCAGCCGTGTTCGTGAACGGCGTGTGATAGCGATTGGCTGCCGCTCGGTCTATGTTATCTACGCCGACGGCCATTTGCGCCACTACTCGTAAAGTGTCGCGGCCTGCGGCAAAAACATCTTCGTCAATCTGATCGCGCAGAGTTGTGATGAGTGCGCTGGTTCCGCTTCGCACTTTTTCTATGATGAGCGAGTGCGGCGGCGGCTCTATGCCGGGATAGACTTCGACCTCGAACCCTCGCTCGCGCAGACGGTCGAGCGCCGCGTCGCCGATATCGGCTGTCACAAAAATTTTCACGCCTGCCAGTATACAGATTTTCAACCGTGCTTAATAACCTGACAATGTCTTGTTCATGCCACTTCTGTAGTAGCTTGTTTTTTCCAGACTCAGTCAATAGACTAACCCGCTGTGACGATAGAACGCATTCAACGGATGGCCCGCGAGAGCATCGAAGCAAAGCGCGCATTCTTCGATTCACATTCCGACGCGGTCGCGCGCGCCGCGCAGATGCTAATCGAAGCGATCAAATCGGGCGGCAAAGTCCTGATCTTCGGCAACGGAGGCTCTGCCGCCGATGCTCAGCACATCGCGGCAGAGCTTGTGAACCGCCTCAACTACGACCGCCCGCCGATTGCCGCGATTGCTCTTACGACAGACACTTCGATTCTCACTTCGGTCGGAAACGATTCCACGTTCGACGATCTGTTCGAGCGGCAGTTGCGCGCGCTCGGACGCGCGGGCGACATAGCAATTGCCATCTCAACAAGCGGCAATTCACCAAACGTTCTGCGTGCGGTCCGGTCGGCGCGCGCGCTCCAGATCAAGACCATAGGGCTGACAGGCCGCAGCGGAGGCCAACTCGCCTCGGCGGTTGACCTGCCGCTCATCGTTAAAACAGAGTCTACGCAGCGCATACAGGAAACGCATATAACGATAGCCCACATACTGTGCGAGCTGATCGAAGACGGGCTATTCCCGCAAGAAGGGTGATCCAGCATATGTCGCGCTACAGGTTCGAGCCGATAGACCTTTCAGCCGTAACGACCTACCCGCTCGCCTCGCGGCCAAGCAAAGTTACGGCGGAAGACTTCGCGCAGCCGGTTCGGACAGATGCTTCGTTGAAGGATTTTCTTTCAAGCCTTCCCGACATACTCGCGGTCAAAGACCTGCGCGCGCTCGCCCGATTAATCCGGGAAGCGAAACACAGCGCGCGCGCGATCATCGTGGGATTGGGCGGCCATGTCATCAAGACGGGCTTGAGTCCCGTGTTGATCGATTTGATTGATCGCGGATACGCAACAGCGTTTGCGATGAACCGCTCGGCGATGATTCACGATTTCGAGATCGCGATGGTCGGCGCGACTTCTGAAGACGTTGACGCGACTCTGGGCACGGGCAATTTCGGTATGGCCGAAGAGACTGGCCGTCTGATCAACGAAGCGATCAAAGCCGGAGCAACCGACCGGATTGGAATGGGGGAAGCCGTCGGTCGCCTGCTTCATTCGATAAAACCTGCGCACCGAGATCGCTCGCTGCTCTATGCCGCATACAAAGCCGGTGTGCCCGTCACCGTTCACGTCGCCATAGGAACGGACATCGTAGACATTCATCCAAGCGCCGACGGCGCAAGCACGGGCCAGACGACTTACAGAGATTTTCGCCTTCTCTGCTCGATTGTGCGCGAGCTTGACGGCGGTGGGGTTTACTTAAATCTCGGCTCTGCCGTAGTGCTGCCGGAAGTCTTTTTAAAGACGGTGACGGTTGTGCGCAATCTGGGATTCAGGCTCGAAGACTTTTCTACGGCAAACTTTGATTTCATCCAGCACTATCGCCCGCTGACAAACGTCGTGCGGCGGCCCGTGGCGGGCAGCGGGCGCGGATTTTCGTTCACGGGCCATCACGAAATAATGATTCCACTGCTCGCCGCCTCGATACTGGCTGAACAGAATTAGCGATTGTCCGCAAGCCCAGAGGTCTTTGCGCCATGTTCCTTCTGGAGAAGAATCAAAAACTCACCCTGTTTGAGCAGGCCCGCGAGCAGTTGCTGACGGCGCTGCATCTGGGAAAGCTGCGCGCGGGCGACCGGCTGCCGAGCGTCCGGCAGATATCTCAGCGAAACGGAATAAATCTCAAGACGGCCTTCTCGATCTACCAGCGATTGAAGGAAGAAGGCTACGTAGAATTGCGCACAGGGTCGGGCGCTTACATTGCCGACGTAGACAAATCCAACATGGATCAGGATTACTCTTTATCGATCTATCAACTGATAAAATCGAATCTGGCGGCGGCCAATCACCTCAAGCTTGAACCGCACGAGTATTATGAGCTTGTCGGAAACTTCATCGAGAAGCCGCGACTGGCCGAGGCCAATATTACAGTGGTCGAGTGCAACGAAGAGCAGGTCAATCTCTTCACGCACGAAATATCGAGCCGGTTGAAGATGAAGGTATCTCCCATCCTGCTCGATCAACTCGAACGACCTGACCGGCGAGCGGCCCGTCTGATTGCGCAGACCGATTATTTCGCCACAACCGATTATCATTTCAAACAGGTCAGAGAGCTTGTGGCAAAGTACAAAAAGAAGATTCTTCAACTGCGAGTCACGCCGACTTTTCTGTCCGAGCTTGTTGCCGCAGCGCGCAAGGGGCGTGTCGTTATGGTGGTATCGAATACAAGTTTCTTCCTGCCTTTTCGCCATAATCTGGCAGGGCTGGGAATAGCTCCCGCCACACTCGACCGCATTACTCCCGTTGACGGCGCTAATCTCGCACAGGTGCGCGCAGACTTTGCGCAGGCGCGTTTTATTTACATATCCCCGATATGCGATCAACGGATTCGCAATCTCATCCCTGCGCGCGCGCGCGAGCTTAGGCTCGACGAGATGTTGTCGGCAGAATCAATCGAAGCCATCGAAGCCGCGCTTCTGTTCCATACTCACCCGACAGCCGAAAAATAGTTATCCTCTGGAACAGTTTCTTCAATCCGGCAGATTGTTCCATTTGCCTGGAACAATCTCTCTGCTATTCTTGGCCAGCAAGAGAAGACAACAGTAACAAGGAGAAAACTCCTTGCATCAGGCCGAGTAAGTAGCGAAAGTTCGGGGAGTTGCAATAGCGACAAAGATGGATGTGAGCGCTAAGGCGAAACCACCCCGAACCTCTCTCTACTTACTTGGCTATATTCAACCTGTGCCCGATGCCGTGGAATGGCTATGGTATGCACAAGGCGCTTGCGCGGTCTGGCCGGTAATTCATGCCTTGCGTCCGTTTTATCTGGAATTGAAATCACAAACGCAAAGTCCCTATCGGCTATCTGCCGACTATCGCTCCCTCACAAAAAAATAATTGAAGCTGATGCGAAGTTAATCAATCTGCGACTCTTCCGCTCGCCAGAAAGGAGACATAATGACAGAGAGAAGCCACAGCCATAAGCGCATCGCGGCGCTGGCAATGTTCGCGTTGTTAATGTCCAATCTCAACGCGCTCGCGCAATCCACAGCCATGATTCAAGGCGCGGTTATGGATGAATCGGGTGCTGTCGTCGCCAGAGCCAAAATCGTCGCGCGCAACACAGCGACGGGCACTGAGCGAACGACTGAAACCGACAGCGCGGGCAATTACCTGATTGCATCTTTGCCGGTCGGAATTTATCGTCTGGAGATTCAGGCTCAGGGGTTTCAATCGGTCGTAGTCAATGACCTGATTTTAGAGGTCGGCAAGACCACGGCCCAGAATTTCCAGCTCAAAGTCGGCGGCGTTACGCAGGAGGTCAGCATCACAGCCGATTCAGGGCTGGTTGAAACGACTACGAGCACGGTCGGCACGGTGATAAATAGAAAGACCGTGCAGGAGATTCCGCTCAACGGGCGGCACTTCGTCGATCTCGGACTGCTGATACCGGGGTCTGTCACGCCGCCGCAAAACGGATTCCTCACGGCCCCGCTCCGTGGGCAAGGCTCGTTTGCCTTCAACACTGCGGGCAATCGCGAAGACACTGTGAACTTCATGATCAACGGCATCAACCTTAACGATATGGTTCAGAATCAGATAACCTTCCAGCCTTCGATCAATACAGTTCAGGAGTTCAAAGTGGACAACTCGACCTTCAGCGCGGAATACGGTCGAAGCTCAGGCGCTATTGCAAACATAGCGACGCGCTCAGGCGCGAATCAGTTTCACGGCGAAGTGTTTGAGTTCCTCAGAAACGATGTGTTCGATGCGCGCAACTTTTTCGACGGGAGCGAGCCGCCGCCCTTCAAGCGCAATCAATTCGGCGGGGCGCTCGGCGGCCCCGTTTTCAAAGACCACACCTTCTTTTTCTTCAGCTATGAAGGGCTTCGCCAGCGGCAGGGGCTGACGCTCAACGGCAATGTCTTCAGCGCCGCCGACCGCGCGCGCGCTACGGACACGGTTACAAAGAAACTGCTTGAGTTGATCCCGCTCCCCAACGGCATTGTAAACAACGGGCCGGGGTTTATCGGCTCGGCCACTGCGCCGGTCAACATAGATCAGTGGACGGTTGACATAAATCACACGTTGAGCGCGAAAGACAGGCTGCACGGTTACTACGCATTCCAGCGCGACGAGCGCGGCGAGCCGAATTTGCAGGGCAACACGCTCCCCGGTTTTGGCGACACGCGGCAATCGCATCGCCAGATATTCACGCTGAACGAAACGCACACTTTCGGCGCACGGCTGGTCAACGAAGCGCGCTTTGGCTTCAACCGAATTTTCATCACCTTTACGCCTAACCTGTTGGTCAACCCGGCGGATTTCGGAATTAACAACGGCCTCAACGAGCCAATCGGCCTGCCGCAGATCAGCATTACGGGACTTGCTTTCAACATCGGAGGGCCTTCCGGGTTCCCGCAGGGGCGCGGCGATACAACATTCGTCGCATCCGACACGGCAAGCTATCTGATCGGCAGTCACTCGCTGAAGTTCGGCGGCGAGTTCCGCCGCTTTCTTAACAACAACTTCAATCGCAATGTCGGCACGTTCAACTTTCCGTCCGATGCGGCATTCTTTCTGGGCAACGCCAACGCCTTCAGCGTTACGATAGGCGATGTGTCCAACAGCATTGCAAACGGAGCGATTGGCTTTTTCGTTCAGGACAATTTCAAATTGAAGCAGAACCTTACGCTCGAACTGGGCCTTCGCTATGACAGGTTTTTGTCGCCGACCGAGAGGTTCGACCGTTTCGTGAACTTCGATCCTGCGACAGGCTCCCTCGTGCGAGTCGGTTCAACCCTTGACGAGATATATGACGACGGCAACAACATTCAGCCGCGCATAGGGTTCGCATGGGACCCGTTCAAAGACGGCAAGACAAGCGTGCGCGGCGGATATGGCGTGCTGGCCGACCAGCCTGTGACGAACCTTATCACGGGACTGGCATCGAACCCGCCGCTGGCAACGCCGCTGACTTTCAGCGGGACGATAAGATTCGATAATGCCGCGAGCGTGGCACGCGCGGCAGGCGTGACGCCTTCGGCAGTGAATCCGGACTTCGATAATTCGTATGTCCAGTCATGGAATCTGAACATTCAGCGCGAGATCACTTCGAGCCTCGGAGTGATGGTCGGTTATTTCGGCTCGAAGGGAACGCACCTGAGAATTTCGCGTAACATAAACCAGCGAATAAACGGCTTGCGGCCTTTCCCGACCATCTCCGCCAGCAGCCCCATATTGCCGGGCGCGTCGCTTGAAGCCAATGTCAATCAGATCGACAACGGGGGCAATTCAAGTTACAACGCGCTGTGGGTCACGGCAAACAAGCGGCTATCGCGCGGGCTACAGTTCAATGCTTCTTACACGTGGTCGAAATCGCTTGATTACAATTCGCTGAACTCGCAGGGCACGGTCGTTCAGGATAGCTTCAACATTCGCGGCGACCGGGGGCTTTCGGATTTCGACGCGCGGCACCGCTTCGTCATCAACGCGATTTACGAGCTTCCATTCCGGGGCAGGCGTCTGGTCGAAGGGTGGCAGTTGTCAACCATCACGCAGCTACAGAGCGGAAATCCCATAAACATAATATCGGGCAATCTGCTCACAATCGCTCCGAATGCGGCCAATGATCCGAGATTCGGCGCGGTGAACGCCTCAACGCTCACGGGTCTGGCAACGCTGAGGCCGGATCTGATCGGGCCAATAAAAGTGATAGGCAGTCCGACGCAGTGGTTCACCAATACCGTGTGCGACCCGCGCGCTGCGAGCGTATGCCCGTCAGACGCCGTGCTGGCATTGCCTGCTGAAATTGTGAATAACAGGGCGGTCTTTCACTTCGGCAATCTTGGCCGCAATGTCATCATCGGGCCGGGATTCACGAATACGGATTTTTCGCTGTTAAAGACCACCAAAATAACCGAGAGCGTTCGAGTGCAGTTCAGGGCAGAGGTTTTCGATCTCTTCAATCACGCGAATTTCGGCCAGCCAAATCGCGTGGCTCAAATCAGGCAGCCGAATCAGCCCTTCTCATTTGGTGTAATAAACAATACGAGATTCCCAACCGGGGATTCAGGTTCATCGCGGCAGATTCAGTTCGCGCTGAAGCTGATCTTTTAATAATAAAAAGAGAATGCACTACAGGCGCGCCGGTTTGAATAAACCGGCGCGCTTTTGTTTTTTAGTATTATATGTTACCGTGCCATCAAGCATCACAAGAAGTGCTACTTTACGCCCCTGCCTCAAAATTTCCACATTGAGGAGGTAAACACAATGACAAGTCGAAAAAGTATCAAGTCCTGGAGCGTAGTCGGATTGGCGATTTTATCCATGCTGCTTCCACCTTTGAGCAGTTTGGCGTCAGCCCGGCAATCACCTTTCCTTTTTGAGTACGCGGTGAAATTCGTCTGCGGCCCGGCACCAACGACTGGTGTTGTGGCTCCGGGGCGGTACTTCACTGCGATCAATGTTCACAACCCGCAAAATCAGACCGCTTCATTCAGGAAAAAGGTAGCGGTTGCGCTGCCCAAGCAACAGCCCGGCCCCGTCACGCAATTCGTTCCGGCAACTTTAGGCCCGGATCAAGCTTTTGAAATTGACTGCGCCGATGTTCGTGATCTGCTCGGCCCCATCAACACAGCCTTTGTCAAAGGGTTCGTTGTGGTTCAGAGCCCGGTTGAACTCGACATCGTGGCAGTGTATACAGCGTCTGGTTCTACGGGACAGGTAGAAACTATCCATACAGAGCGCGTGCCCCCGCGCCGTATCGCTCCATAGGAGTGAAAACAGAGGCAGCAGTCCGCGCAGGCTGCTGCCTCCTTCTCCGGCACAACAGCCCTTCCTTTGGTTTTATAATCAGTTACCCAAACTCAAATCGAGCGGCGCACGCTCTTGAAAAACGAGCCGAGCACGTCTGAAACCGTATGGCTGGTCGCGCCGATCCATAAGCCGACGAACGCCGCTATCAGGTAATTGCGCCTGATTGGCGCAATTATTTCCCACACGCGAGCGAGCGCGCCTGTGAAATCCTGAAATCCCTGCTCGTTGTGATAGATGAAAGCATCGCGGATGTAGAGCGACACGGCGAGCAACAGCGTCAACACGGCAAGAAAGTAGATCACGCGAATCCATGTGCCGAGCAGTATACTGTGCGACCAGCGCGAGCGATGCGGCAGCATTACTTTGTAAGGCCACCACAAAAACCGCAGCGGCCCCCAACGAACATACTGGCGAGACTGAATGTCCAGATCAGGGCCGAACATCATGCCGCCAAAGATCATCATCGCAGTAGTGATTGCGGTTACTGTCCAGTCCTGCGTGAAATAGTAAGCCCCAGCCGCCGTCGGCGCGGCAAGCATCAGCGTTATCAAATCGTGAGTGCGTCCTGAAGGCATAGCTGAAACAAAGGATGAAGGATGAAGGATGAAGGATGAAGGATGAATAGGAGAAGAAACAGTCTTGTTCATCCTTCATCCTTCATCCCTCATCCTTTCTTACATGTCTTCTCCTGTCACTCGTTTGCGGTCGCGCAGTTCCGCGAGCCTCCCGGCGTCCCAGGATGAGGTATGGCCGTAGCGGTCTCCCGCATAAGCCAGACCGTCAACGCGATCAGACCCGCAATGCGGGCAGCCTTTAAGCAATCCGCGAGAGCTTGCGCCGCAACCGGAACATACTGTGAACTCGGGGCAGAATATCAGCCCTGCGCAGGATGATTGATAAAACGCCTGCGAGATCAAACGACCGAGATCGTCCGCGCCGGGGCGTGATTCGCCCATCCAAATCTCTGTAGTCGCGTTGATGAATCCGAAATCATGAAACACGCCTTCCGTTCGCACTCGATCAAGCACGCTCACGCCGCTCGTGGCCGCAAGCCTTACTCCGTCCGTGTAGTAACTGGCGTCTGAATCAGGGTCGCCGCAGACAACACGCGCGGCTGTATCGCCGAAAAACCTCAGGTCGAGCCGCGCAAGGCGATGAGTCGTTACTTCGGTCGCCTGCCCGCTCAGCAGAAATCTGACCTTGTGCTTGTTCGACAATCGCTCTGCTTCACGCTTGAGGTGAGTGAGCACTTTGAGCGCGAATTCAAGCGAATCTTCCGAATCGTGCAGATCGGACTGAAGCGCCGCGCGGCACAGTTCGTTAAGCCCCACAGGGTTGATCGCGTGAGTCGCCCAGTTGAGCTTGAGAAAAGGAGCGCCGCTTGCGCGCGTGGTCAAAGCGGCAAGTGGGCCGCGCTCGCCAAGAGCCAGTAGCTTTTCAAGGAAGACCCGTTTTTCCAGATGAGCCTGCGCCGCCGTCTCCATCAATCTGGTCAACTCTTCAAAGACCTGCACGTGATTGCCTGCGGCGAGGTATCCGACGCGCGGCAGGTTCAAAGAGACAACCTGAAACTGAGCCGAGCGCAATGCGTGGCTCGCGGTGCGGGCGACGGCCTGCTGGTCGTTGATTCCGTAACGGCGACAGAAAGATCCTTCATCGTCACGATCAAAAGCAATCGTCAGCCCGCCGCGCTCGACTGCCAGTCGGCTCGCAAGCTCCAGAACCGAGCGATAGCCTGAAATCTCGTTGAAGTGACGATTGATGTGAAGAATAAGTCGCGGCGTCAAAAATGCGCGGCCCGACCCATCGCCTTCGATATAGACCTCAAGCAACGCCTGCAAAAAGCGATGGGCTTCATTCGCGTACCGGGCGTAAGTCTTATCCGTTGTCTGCCCGCCCGGCCCCATAGCCATCCGCTCTTTCATGTAAGACGGCGCATCCCAGTCGAGGTGAAGGTCGGAAGAGACTATCTGGCCGCCGCGCGCGACCGCAGGCGCAGAGAATTCAAAGACGAGCGTTTGAGCAAGCTGCTTGATCGCGTTGTCATCCGTGCCTTCAAGAAACGGGGCGACGGCGAAGTTCAGCGAATCCCAGACCACGGGTCCGGCCAGGTAGCCTTGCAGCGCGGCTGAAAGTTTTACGATGTGCGCGATCAGAACTTCGGCCCGGCGCGCGGGGCGCGAGCTTGCGAAGCCTTCGGGCAGGGTGATGCCGTACTGCTTGACGTAATCTACAGCCGAAGTCAGCGAATGCGGGCGATCAACTGCGCCTATGCCGTGTATGTGAATATCGCCTACGAGGTGCGCGTGCGCGATCTGCTCGGAAAAAACATTGTTTATCGCATACTCGCGCTTGATCGATTCGGCCAGCATCAGGCTTGTGCCTTCGGGGCCGTATGGCTGCGCGCTCGATTCGCGAAACGAACTGTGCATCGTGCGATCGACATCGTAACAGGGCACGCCCAGCCGCGTGTGCGAACGATAAGCGTCTTCAAGCCCAAGCTCCAGAAGTTTTGCGTCAACAAGCCCTCTGATGAGCGAAGAGCTGAGAGTGCGAAAGCCGAGTTTTTGAATCATCTCGCGGACTTCGTGGCTGATCTGAAGCGCGAGGTCCGAGTCGAGTCCCGCTTCTCGAACAAGTGCGTCGGCGATGCGTTGCGAATCGAACAGAGCAATGTCTTCATCCGACCTTCGCACAAGCACTTCGGGCTCGACGCTTAAGTCGTCGGGTGAAATATCTGCGCGATCATTTGGTGGGAATTGGTCCGGCTCCATTGCGGAGTTAAAGATACTGGTTTTACAGACCGGAAGCAAGCATGGCTATATTTGCGATTGGTCGCAGATCGTTTGTTGGTTATTATGAATCGCGGCTCGTAAGCGAGAGCAATGAAAGGTTATTAACAAAGGGCAAATGATAAATGGCTAAATGCAGAATCGGCATTCTGATTTCTGGCCGAGGGTCAAACATGATCGCGCTGCTCGACGCGATAAGCGAAGGCCGACTTAATGCAGAAGTCGCACTCGTAATCAGCAACAAAGAAACCGCTGCGGGGCTTCGGCAGGCGCGCGAGCGCGGCGTTGAAACTCTGTTTCTCAATCACAAAGGCCGAACGCGCGAAGAGCACGACACGGATATGATCCGGGAATTGAAGCGCAGAAATGTAACACTGGTCTGCCTCGCGGGTTATATGCGCCTTATCAGCCCTCTGTTCGTGCGCGCGTTTGAAAATCGAATACTCAACATACATCCGTCGCTGCTGCCCGCCTTTCCCGGCCTCGACGCGCAACGGCAGGCGCTCGAACACGGAGTCAAGGTATCGGGCTGCACGGTTCACATAGTTGACGAAGAGTTGGATCACGGGGCCATAGTGATGCAGCGCACAGTCGCCGTGCGCGATGATGATACAGTCGAAACGCTGTCGGCGCGAATACTTGAACAGGAGCATGAAATTTACGCAGAGGCCGTAGCGCGAGTCTTGAGCGAGGGATTCAGAGTCGAGGGAAGGCGGACTTTTTACCGTGAAAAAGATGATGACGACGACCCGAGTGTCGGACTGCCTCGAAAGGACGATTCTACCAGCGTTACTTAATCGGGTCGCCGTCTGACAGTTAGATTACTTATTACCCCCTTCGGCGTTGCCTGAGAATGTTGCGAAAACTTTGTTTGTTCGCGCGCCGCTATCAGGCTCCTGCGGCCTGCCGCGCCGGAAACGATTCGGAAGCGACAAGGGCGGCTATTTGATTCAGGTGCCTCTGTTCGTGAAAGCCGATGAAGGCCACAAGCTGATACGGAGTGAACGGCCCGAACGAT
Source organism: Blastocatellia bacterium (assembly GCA_963804815.1). Lineage (GTDB taxonomy): Bacteria > Acidobacteriota > Blastocatellia > UBA7656 > UBA7656 > DATEKX01. The sequence continues at coordinate 4,461,525 of CAWDRU010000002.1, forward strand.
TCACGCGAATAGAGGACGGGCGTGAAATCTTTAGATTGCAATCGGGACCGGAGCGCGATCAACCCTTCGCGCGTTTTTTGCAGATTTGGAATCGCTTCTTCAAGCGAAAGATTGCCCGCTGGCATCACGATTTCCGCCGCTTTGATTTTCGTCGGCAATTGCGCGGCAAAACTCTCAAGCGAAACAGGCCCGATAGAGGTACTATCGTCAACGCGGGCGGCTGTGGGTTCGTTCTGCTCAATCAGGTATTGTATGAGTTGCAGCAATCTTGATTCGGTCAGGCTCAAATGCTCGGCTATCTCAGCAACAGACCACTGGTCGTCCGCCGGGCGAAAGCGCCATTGCGCTTCGCTTAACCCCCGGACATGATTGTAAATGCTGCTGCGCGTCTGTTCTATCGAGTCAAACACCTCTGCTAAGTTATTGAAAACCATAAAATCATCCTTTCTTTTCAGTACCGCTATCGCGTCATTCAGCTTTCAATACGCCCGCCTGCGCGGCCCCGCTCATCTTCATTTCAGCCACAAGAACCGGTGTATTGGAAGCCAGAAGCGTTCGGCAAAGTTTCAGATTTCGCAGCGCGTCGTCAAACCGGCTTTTCGATTGCGCGAGAGCCGTTTCAAATTCACGTTCGGCCTGTTCGAGATAGCCGAGCGCCGCCATAACGACTCCCAGATTGTTATGACAGGCCGGTATGCGGTCGCCTGACAGCCTGATCGCCTGACGGTAATGGCGGGCTGCCCCGTCAAGGTCCCCATCACGATACAGCGCGAGTCCGAGCATGAAAACAGCCTCGACCAGTTCGCCGTCGGACGCTTTTACCGCCTGACTGAAAGCCGTTTTCGCTTCGCCCGAACGGTTCAGGTCATCGAGCGCGACCCCTAGCGCATAAGAAGCTCGCGGGTAGCGACCGCCTCTGGATTTGACCGCCGCGCGAAACCACGTCACGGCATCCGCCTTGCGGCCAAGCTTGTAATGGCATACGCCCGTGTTGTATTGCGCCTGCGCGAAATGATCGCCGAACAACGTGATGGCAGCGCGATATTCGATTATCGCCATTTCGTAATGGCCGCGATTGTAAGCTTCGTTGCCGCGTCGAAATCGCTCACACTCTTCGTCACTGGCGCTCAGGGCAGGCGCTGAGAAAAAAAGCACTGCAAGAACCACACTCAGAAATGTTTTGCTTCGCATGTTTCCTCCTCGTATTGGCAATTGCGGGGTGCAATTGCTGGGAGGACTTTAACGAATGCGTGCCGGAATCGTCTTTCAGATTCTTGCTGAGGGTTTGCTGTTCTTGCTGAAATACGCCCGCGCGCGATTATCTGCGTGTGATGTCGCGATAAGCCTTTGGCGTTAAATGCGTCATCTTGCGAAAAAGCGTAGTGAAATGGCTCTGATTTTTGAATCCGACTCTAAAGCCCACTTCGACTATCGGCAATTCGCTTTTGGCAAGCATGGATTTGGCGCGTTCTATTCTGCTTTTGATCAGATACTGGTGAGGGCTGACGCCTGTCGCCTGTTTGAACGAGCGCGCAAAATGAAACGGGCTTAAATCGACGGCGTCGGCTATCTCTGTAATGGCGAGGTCGCGTTCGATGTTATCTTCGATGAACTCTGTGACCATACTGAGCTTGCGCCCGGAAAGCCCGCCCATCACTGTTCGCAATCTGTCGCCGTCGCGCGTGTAGTGCCTGAGCAGATGCACGGCTAAAACATTCGCAAGCGACTCGGCATACAGTCGCCCCGCAGGGCCTTCGGCTGCGACTTCGGCCATTAAGGCCAATCCGATTCGTCGAATCACAGGATCGTCCGCGCCGCAGGCTTCTATAAGCTCGACTTTATCCGAGATCATCGCTTCGGCTGCGGCGTGCGCAAGAAATGACGGGTCGAGATAGATCGTCACATCTTCTATTTCATCTTCCCAGAAAGCGGAATAGCTCTGCCCGGCAGGGATTATCGGCGTGTGGCCGCTGCGGCGCTGACCTGTTCGCCGCCGCCCGCTTGCCGACACCATGCTTGAGGTAAAAGAGCCTGACAGCAGAACGAATATCTGGTGGCGGGCATTCGATTGATCATCGACTTCGCCGCTGGGCATGCGGGAATGGCGGACTGATATGCCGTCCCAGTCCGTTTTATTGTTGAAGATATGTGGAGATTGCCTGAGAATAGATTCCCGTTGAGCAGCCATAGCCTCCTCCTGTCCTGGACTTTTACGAGTATAACCCTCGAAAAGTTTAAGTCCAAACAGCGGAGACAGGGACAAGGCCCTGCATTAAACGCCCGAAGGTGAAAGGAAGAAGATGTCTACAATCACTGTGGTAAAGAAAAATGGCTATGCCGCAATAGCCTCAGACACATTAACCAAGTGGGACTATATAAAAGAATCCGCTGAGTATATAGCCAATCACGAAAAGATAATAAGAGTAGGCGAAAGCTACATCGGTATTGCGGGGTCAATGACATTCGGCCAGTCAGTCAGGGATTATCTAAGTCGGCCTGATATAGAGATTGATCTCAACTCGAAGGAGGCAATATTTGCGACATGGACAAGCTTGCATCGAGTATTGAAAGAAGATTACTACCTGAACCCGGACGAGGATGAGCAAAGCTCGTTTGAGTCAACAAGAGCAGAGACGCTTGTTGCAAACAAGTATGGGATTTTCGGGATCAGCGCATATAGATCAGTACAGGAGTTCACGAAGTTTTATGCGTGTGGAGGAGGCTGCGAGTTTGCACTGGGAGCAATGTATGCCATCTACAAAGAGGAGAGGTATACAGCCGAAGAGATAGCAAGGATCGGAGTTGAGGGCAGTGCTGAGTTTGATGATTCGACAGGACTGCCAGTCGTCAGTTACAGCCTGAAGCTCAGATAAAATGGTGATTGGAGTCGCTCAGATTACAGCTCAGGTCGCTCAGGCTTTAACCGAACTGACTCAAGCTTCAATCTTTGCTGCAAAAGTTTTCGACAAACTCCCGGAAACCTACTTGAAAGCCCTTTACGAAGTGAAGTGCGAACTGGCCTACAAACATATTTACGAATCCTGTTTCGGAGCTAACCAAAGCGTCTACAGCGGGTAGTGTCCTAATCTTGTGTTGCCGCAAATCCAACAAAGACCTAAATATCTTCGCCAGAAATGTTTTTGATAATCTACTCAACAAACTCGATTCTGACGTTGTTTGAGCCGCATCAGCCGCCGCGCGAGGTCATGCGGATGCGAGGTTGCGCCAGGCGGCGAGTTGCTGGCGTGCATCAGCAGCATCTGGCGATTCGATCTGCTCATAGATAGCGAGCGCGGCTTCCATCATGGCTATCGCCTCATCCTGCTGGCCAAGCTTGTATAGCTCATCGCTCATATTGAATAGCGCATTGCCTTCGCCTTGCCGGTCGCCGATCTTGCGGACGATGACAAGCTGCTGTTCATACAACTCGATGGCGCGGTGCGGCTCGCCGAGGTCGGCATAGGCCAGACCCAGATTGCCCAGGTCTGCGCCTTCGCCTTCCTCGTCGCCGATCTCTCGATCAGTCACCAGCGCTTGTTCGTGATACTCAATGGCGCGGCTCGGCTCGCCGAGGGTGGCGTAGGCCAAGCCGAGGTTGCCCAGCGCACTGCCTTCGCCTTCCTGGTCGCCGATCTCGCGGGCAATCACCAGCGCCTGCTCGTAATACTCAATGGCGCGGTTTGTCTCGTCGAGGGCGGCGTAGGCCAGGCCGAGGTTGTCCATCGCATTGCCTTCGCCTTGCCGGTTGCCAATCTCGCGGACGATGACAAGCTGCTCCTCATACAACTCGATGGCGCGGCGCGGCTCGCCGAAGCGGTAGTAGGCCATGCCCAGACTGCCCAGCGCAGTGCCCTCGCGGCGCTGGTCGCCGATCTCCCGCGCGATTGCCAGATACTGCTCAAAGTACTCAATGGCGCGGCGCGGCGCGCCGAGGTCGGCGTAGACTGCACCCAAGCTGCCCAGCGCATTGCCTTCGCCGCGCTGGTCGCCGATCTTGCGAGTAATGATCAGATGTTGCTCAAAGCACTCAATAGCGCGGCTCAGTTCGCCGAGGCTGTAGTAGGCCAGGCCGAGGTTGCCCAGCGCACTGCCTTCGCCACGCTGATCGCCAATCTCGCGGGCAATCACCAGCGCCTGTTCGTAATACTCGATGGCGCGGTTTGTCTCGCCGAGGTCGGCGTAGGCCAGGCCGAGGTTAATCAGCGCAGCGCCTTCGCTGCGCTGGTCGCCGATCTCGCGGAGAATTAGCAGCGCCTGCTCGTGATACTCAATGGCGCGGCTGGTCTCGCCGAGGAGGAAATAGGCCGGGACCAGATTGCCCAGTGCATTGCCTTCGCCGCGCCGGTCGCCAATCTCCCGCGCGATTGCCAGATACTGCTCGTGATACTCAATGGCGCGGTTTGTCTCGCCGAGGGCCGCGTAGGCCAAGCCCAGATTGCCCAGGTCTGTACCCTCGCTGTGCCGGTCGCCGATCTCGCGGGCAATCACCAGAGCTTGCTCGTGATACTCAATGGCGCGGTTTGTCTCGTCGAGAGCGGCGTAGGCCAGGCCCAGATTGCCCAGATGTACACCCTCATGCCTACGATCATTCAACCGGCGGGCTGCCGCCAGCGCCGATTCCAGCCACACAATCCGCTCGCGGGGGTGCTGCCGCAGATAAAGCAGATAACCTCCAGCATCAGGATATGCGCTCACCATCCGTTGCGCTTCCTCATCATCCTCCGACCGGCTCACCCCCCACCTTTGCCCTACCTCGATATTGCTCCATTCAAGGTCAAATATCGCCAATGCTCGCGTCAGGTTCTTGCCCCCTTGCAGGTAGAGATCGTCGCACCCTGATAGCACCTTCAGATAGTAAGTAGCATGTCGCCTATGCGCTTCGCTCAATCTACCTCGTGGATGAATCGTCATAGCCACCGCGCTCCGTTTGCCGATTCGGATGATGACTGCAATTCTACAGGTGTTTTTCATCCTGACTCCAGCCGGTGTTATAAATCAGGAGCTGGATGCGGGCCGTAGCGATGCTCGCGCGGCAGTCCAGTCTATTACAGGAGCGCACTTTCAGAGCTGAGTCTTATGTCGAATTTACGTTATTTACGATACTAAACTATTGAACCCTCATAAAATCGTAATATATACTACGCGCTATTGTTGCCCCTGCGCTTTCGGTCTATAGGATTAAACATTCTCTATCAGGAGGTGAACATATATGGCCCGTAGAAAACGTACTTCTTCGGCCCTTGAAGCCGCACATCAGCGGTTGGCAGGCTTAAACTCTATCACTCCAGCGTCGGATTTAGGCGCTAATCTGTCGCTGGCTGTCTATATGACGCAGGTCAACGAATTCAGCACGAAACTCGATCACTATAATCAGATGGTCTCGGCGCTCGACGACCTGCAAAATCAACTCGACGATGCCGAATCTGATTTGCGTGAAACCAGCAAACGCATGCTCGCCGCTGTCGAAGCGCATTACGGCCCTGACAGCAGCCAGTACGAGCAAGCTGGCGGCACACGCCAGAGCGACCGTAAACGCCCGGTCAGGAAACCGTCAACAAGTCCTGCGGGTTAAAACTCTGATTTAATCGGCACCACCTGCCTGTGCCGCTAATGACTGATGATGGACGAAGACCGCCCGGAGAGGAACGGTCTTCGTCCATCGTTGTCAATTCCGGCAGCACCTGCTTGCCGTTTAGCGTTCCGTGCGCACTGTGAAGGTAATCGGCCTGTTCGTAATCATTCCGAGTTCGGTGCCGCTGCGCACTTCCGCTTCGTTGCCTTTTGTCAGCATCACTCCGGCCACGCCCGCGCCTGCGCCAAGTATCGCTCCGATGCCTGCGCCTTTCGCGCCACCCATCACTCCGCCCAGGATTGCGCCGCCCGCTGTGCCGCCGCCGATGTAGCCGATGTTGCGCCTGTCCGATGAGCGCCCGCTCACTTCGTTCTCTGCATCGACTTCGCCGCGCTGGTTGTCCTGAAGCTCTGTCATCACGCCGTCAAGCTGGTGCTTCGTCCCGTCGGGCAGAATCAGCGTATCGAATGCGACCGCCAACTGGCCCTGACGACCGCGCGTGCGGGCCGGAACCGACGATGTTACGCGCCCTTCGATGGTCGAGCCTGCGGGCACGACTGCCACTCCGCTCGCGTAAACGGGAGTCACGACGGTCGCCTTAAAGCGGTCGCCTGTGCGCGAACTGGCAGAATTGAGCGATTGATTCATTCTCAGGCGGAAATACTGGTTCGCGTCGAGCGTGTAGGTGGCGACTACGGGGCCGACTATCGCCGCATTCGCGCCGTCCTGCGAATAAGCATTAGTGATCGGTTTGACCGCGACCGGTCTTGACTGGCGGGCGCGAGACTTGCGGCGCAGAGTCGGTTTACTGCAACTGCACGCGCGCTTTTTCTGCGCTGCCAGGGCTACGGATTCAGCCACGGGAGCGCCAATAGCGAATAACAGGGCCACCGCTAAGAACGAGCTAACGATGATTCTCTTCATATAGTTATCACCTCTCCTGATGTGATGCCTTTTTTAATGGCAGATGGATTTCGGCTCAGGCGGTGTGATGTTACGGAAAGGGTGGCGTGTTGCCCTGCGGGGATGAAATTATCCGGAGCGGTCTTCTATCAATGCGGGAGTGAATCCCCGAAACATCATTCGATCATTCCTGTGTCGTCATCGGCTTCAGTCCGGCGCAGGTTGGTGAAGTGCTCGACTATGCGCTCGGCCTGAGTCGCCCCGACGAACGGTTTTAACTCCGCGAAGCTTGCTTCTGAAACTCGCTTGAGCGAGCCGAAGTTTCTCAATAATCGCGTCTTCAGTTTTTCGCCCACGCCCGGTATCGAAGTCAGATCAGAGCGGAAATCGCGCATCGCACGCCGTTTGCGATGATAGGTCACGGCAAATCGGTGCGTCTCGTCGCGGATCATCTGAATCAAATGCAGGACGGGCGAGTGATGATCTATTCTGATCGGCTCTTCTTTGCCCTTCACAAATAACAGTTCTTCGCGCTTGGCGATTGAAGCCGTGGGCATGGCTTCAAGTCCAAGCTCGTGCAGCGCGCGCGCGGCTGCGCGAAGCTGTCCTTTGCCGCCGTCGATCAGGACGAGATTCGGCAGCGGCCTGTCTTCGCGCAGCAGCCGGGAATAGCGACGGCCCACGACTTCATACATGGACTGAAAATCGTCGGCGCGGCCTTCGACCGAGCGCACTTTGAACTTCCGATAATCGGATTTCTTCATCACGCCGTTTTCGCATACGACCATCGAAGCCACGTTCTCGTCGCCTTGAATGTTCGAGATGTCGAACCCCTCAATGCGTTCTGGCAGTTCGGGCAGTTCCAGTATCTCCTGCAACTCCTGTAGCACGCGGGTCATATCGGGCCGCTGCACGCGGAATCGCTGATCGAAATTCAGCCGCGCGTTTTTTTCGACCAGATCGATCAGATCGCGCTTCACGCCTTTCATAGGCGAGACGATGTGAACGCGGCGGCCTCGCTGAGTCGAGAGATATTCTTCGAGCAGTTCGCGGTCTTCAAAATCCACGGGGAGATAGACCTCGCCCGGCGCGTAGTCGCCCGCCGTGTAGTATTGCTTGAGCGCCTGCCCCAGAAAATTGCCCGGCTCGAACGGCTCTTTGATGTCTTCCCAGAAAAACTCGCGCTTGCCGACGACCTTGCCTTCGCGCATCGTAAACAGCGACAGCGCCAGTTGATGCGCCTCGCGGTAATAGCCAAAGATGTCAATGTCTTCGCCCGAAACCATCATCATCTTCTGCTGCTCGCCGAGCCTTGAGATGGTTTTCAGCTGATCGCGGTAGCGGGCGGCGGCTTCAAATCTCGTCTCATCCGAGGCGCGCTGCATCCTATCTTTAAGCGTGGTTTCAAGGTCTGCGGTCTTGCCCTGAAGCAAAAGCTCAACGTCGCGGACGGCCTCGTTGTAATGATCGAGCGTGCAGAGGTCTTTGACGCACGGCCCAAGACACCGCTTGATGTGATATTCAAGACAGGGGCGGTCTGCGCGACCATCAATCTCCATCGTGCAGGTGCGAAGCTGAAAATATCGGTTGATCAGATCCAGCGTCTGCCACGCAAGCGACGGCGGCAGATAAGGCCCATAGTAACGCGAGCCGTCCTTTATGATCTTGCGCGCGATGACTGCGCGAGGGGCCTGCTCGTTTGTGATCTTGATGTGCGGGTATTGCTTATCGTCTTTGAGCAGAATATTGAACGGCGGCTTGTGCTTTTTGATCAGGTTGCATTCTAAGGCAAGGGCTTCGATTTCGCTGTCTGTGATAAAAAGTTCAACGTCTGCGATGCGCGAGACAAGTTCGTTTGTCTTCGCGTCATGCGAGCGATAGGAGTGAAAATACTGCCGTACGCGATTGCGCAGGTTTTTCGCCTTGCCGACGTAGAGAATTTTTGTATTCTCGTCGCGGTAGATGTAGCAGCCCGGCTGCGTTGGCAGGTTGGCGAGTTTTTCAGTGAGGGTCATAGAGGTCAGGAGCCGGAGGTCAGGAATCAGAAGCCGGAGAGCGTGGACTGTTGTACTCTTTATACTGACTCCTGACTTCCGGCTTCTCATCAATCAATTTTATTGACGATTCGGTACTTGCCTTCTTCAAAGCGAAAGCGGAAATTCCCTTCAAAACGACGAATGCCCGACACGCCGCTGCCCGATGCCAGTGTGGGCAGACGGAGCGCGCCTTCAAACTGGGAATAATCAATAGTCGCGTTGAAGGTGCGCAGTTTGCTCGCTTCTTTGTCGAGCGCGTCGAGGTTATGCAGTGATTCGATTTTGACGGTCATCACTTCGCCCGTGCGCGGGTCGAGCATCACCACGCCTGCGGCAAGCGGCACGCCCGTCGCGTCGGCTTTGGGGACGAATCGGAACCATTTTTCGTTTTTGCGCTCGGCGATGACTTCCTGAAAGTTATAGAACTTGATCTTCTCAGGCAGAAGCGGGAAGAAAGCCAGGTCCCAGATCGCCCCGACCGAAAGCAGCGTACGTTCTTCTTCGTTGAAGGAGTTTTTCGGATTGCCCTGCTTGTCAGTATCGGCTATGACGCGAACTACAACAGGCGTTTGGCCGGTCTTGTCGGGTTTGCCTGCCGGTTCGACCGTGACAGAAGTTTCGCGCGTCTCTTCCATCTTCTCCTGGCCGTTATTGAGCTTGTATCGCTCAAGGCGAATCTTCTGCTCGTAGCGGCAACGGTCACGCATGTAAAGCGAGCGGTCCTGATTGGAGGCCGCCTTGCAGATTAACTCAGGCGCTTTACAATCCTGAGCCGATGCAACTTGCGCCAGAATCAGCGTTGTGGCTAAAAACATCGCAAAAACATATCTCATAGCCTTCTTGACTCCTGATTGACTTTTCGTGTATTAACTCTAGCGTCGCTCGTTAAAAGTATAGATTAGATTGCAATATCACGGCAAACGTCATCACTCTGAGCGCACGAACCTCAGCCGCGAGCTGACAGCGCTGGTTTTGCTCCGTGTAAAATTACCCGTTTGGAGGCACTTATGAAATTCAAAGCGATGGCTGTAATCGGCATCGCACTTGCAATGCTGTTTGCAAGCGCTTGCGCTACTAAAAAATATGTTCGCAATCGAGTAAACGAACGCGTGACTCCGCTCGAAAATCGGGCGGGCGAACTTGAAGAGACCTCGCGGCGCAACACGCAGGACATAAGCCGCATATCTCGCGATGTCGAAGACGTGCGCTCGCGCGCCGACCGCGCGCAACAACAGGCCGACCGCGCAGCAAGCTCTGCTGAGCAGGCCAATACGCGCGTGACCGGCGTTGAACAATCAATAACCGATTTGCGGACAAGCCTCGATAAATACACGGTGCAGAAAACCGTCACCCTTCAGTTCAAAGTCGGAAAGAGCGATCTGCTCCCGGAAGCCACAGCCTCTTTAGATGAGCTTGCGAGCCAGATAAAAGACCGCAACGGCTTCCTGCTTGAAATCGAAGGCTTCGCATCTGCCGACGGCGATGTTGTGATGAACGACCGTTTGAGCCAGGCGCGTTCCGAAGCGGTTCGCCGGTATATGGCCGAGCGGCACAGTATTCCGCTGTTTCGCATGTCACTGCTCGGCTTCGGCGAAAGCCGCCCTGTGGCCGACAACACGACGCGCGAAGGTCGCGGGCAAAACCGCCGCGTCGAAGTTCGCCTGCTAACGAACAACGCCGTAAGCCAGCAATCGCACTGAAAATCGGAAGGCAGTAATCAGAATGCAGAGCCGATAAACAATTACTGCCTTTTGATTGCTGCCTTCTGTCTTCTGAACATGGAATTCGGGATCGATTTACCGACAGCCAAGCCTTTCGATGCTGTAGCGTTGGGGTTAAATGCGGTAGATCATCTCATAGTCGTTCCCTTCTACCCTCCATTCAACAGCAAAACCGCATTCCTTTCTCACACGCTTGCGCCGGGCGGGCAATCTGCGACGGCGATGGTAACGCTCGCTCGATTAGGCATGCGCGCGCGTTACATAGGAAAAGTCGGCGCAGACGACATGGGCCGTTTTCAAATCAATTCGATTGCCTCGGAAGGGGTTGAATCGAGCCATGTAATTATGGTCGAAGGGGCCGAGAGCCAGATCGCTTTCATCATCATCGACGAAGCGAGCGGCGAGCGAACTATCCTCTGGCATCGCGACGAGCGGTTGACAATCAGCGAAGGCGAAGTTGATCGCGCAATAGTCACTGCGGGGCGCGTGCTTCATCTCGACGGCCACGATGTTGCGGCTTCGATAGCCGCTGCCGGGTACGCGCGCGCGGCAGGCGTGGCAACAGTGCTCGACATCGATCAGGTTTATCCCGGCGTAGAAGAGCTTTTACCCCTGATCGATTTCCTCATCTCTTCAAGCAGTTTTCCCGAACGCATAACGGGCGAGGCCGATCTTTCGCGCGCGCTGAAGAAACTGGCTGAACGGACAGGCTCGATGTTCGTCGCAGCGACGATGGGAGCAGAAGGCGCGCTGGCTTATTTTCAAGGTCAGTATATTCATTCGCCCGCTTTCAAAATCGATTGCCACGACACGACAGGCGCGGGCGATGCTTTTCACGGCGGATTCATTTACGGACTGCTTGCGGGGTTCTCAGTCGAGCAGACGCTTGAGTTTGCAAACGCCGTGGCCGCGTTGAAATGCCGCGCAGTCGGCGCGCGCACATCCCTGCCTACGCTTAACGAAGTGAATTCATTATTGGCGGAAAAAGATGAGCAATAATGAATCAATCGCGCGCAGACGGGCGCGATTTCGCCGAATCGCAAACAGCATTGCGGGCGGCTGGGTTGACGATGATTATCACGTCGGTTAAGATGCAAATTTGCAGTAGTTGAGCATGCCCGTGTCATGCTGTGAGTGTTTCGGAATTGAATATGGGCCGTTAGCTCAGGTGGTAGAGCAGCTGGCTTTTAACCAGCGTGTCGTAGGTTCGAGTCCTACACGGCTCACTTAATTTTTTTAGCGGATATCGAAGAGTTGGTCTTTCCAGATTGCCGCCCCGATCGAACCCGGAATGCACAGCATCGCGAGAAAGTAGAAAACAGGAAGGCCGCCAGTCGGGTATTTGGTTGCCTTCATCATCTTGTAATAGTCAGGACTTGATCTATCATTACCGGATGTAAGGCGATTGTGTCTGGTACTGGTATATGGGCGGCAATTACACTACTCGACAGCCATAGACAAATTACAATCAGCGGTTATATCAGCAGGGGACCTGTCCCAAAATATCTAAAAGCTCGCCGCGTGCCTCTTTCTGTATCAACTCTGTTGCCGATTCTTTATCTACCGGTTCTGAAAAATAGTAGCCCTGGCCCTGCTCGCAGCCCAGCGCCTTCAGTTGATCGAGTTGCATCACAGTCTCTATACCTTCTGCAACGACCTCCAGTCCAAGATTGCGTGCAAGTGCGACGACCGCGCGCACGATCTCGCCATTTTGCTCACCTCCAATCCGCTTGATGAACGACTGATCAATTTTTAAGGCGCTAACCGGAAAGTGGTGAATGTAGCTTAGTGAAGAATAGCCTGTGCCGAAGTCATCCAGACTCAGTTCGATGCCAGCCTTGCTGAGTTGCTCAAGCACGCTCATTGCGTATTCGCCTCTTTCCATCATCACGCTTTCGGTAATCTCCAGTTTCAAGCTGCACGGTTCGAGGCCAGTCTCTTGTAATGTTTCCAGCACCTGTTCGACTATTGTCGGCTGCATGAACTGTTTGCAGGATAAGTTGACGCTGATTTTCATCCGTCCTGTGACGGGCAAAGCTTCCTGCCACTTGCGCATCTGCAAACACGCTTGTTTGAGAACCCAACGGTCGATCTGAATGACGAGGCCCGTCTCCTCTGCGATGGGAATAAAATCGGATGGCGGAATCAACCCGCGCTCGGGATGAGCCCAACGCACGAGAGCCTCGAAGCCGCTGATTCGACCGCTCTCAAGCGATACTATCGGCTGATAGTGTACCTCGAACTCCTCTCTCTCTATAGCGCGCCTTAAATCCGATTCGATCTCTAAGAGAGTCAGCGCGCGCATGTGCATTTTCGCGTCGAACACCTGAGATTGCGCTTTTCCAAGCGACTTGGCGCAGTACATCGCCGTATCCGCATCGCGCAGGAGGTCTTCCGGTTGCTCGTCGCCGCCACCGGAGTATTTGATGCCCACGCTCGCTGTGACGAACACCTCCCGCCCGGCCAGAGTGAAAGGTTGTTCGAGCACTTCCTGCACGCGCTCGGCCACACGTTGCGCGTCGCCATAATCTTTAATGCCGTCGAGTAAGATAGTAAACTCGTCTCCGCCCAGCCGTGCGATGGTGTCTCCGTCGCGGAGACATATCTCAAGCCTGTGAGCGATTGCGATGAGTAGACTGTCTCCGACCATGTGACCCAGACTGTCATTGATGACCTTGAAGCGATCCAGATCAATGAATAGAACGGCAAAGAGATAGCCTCTCCTGCGTCGGCAGCGATTGACCGCCAGTTTCAGGTGATCAATAAAGAGCGCACGGTTAGGCAGCCCGGTCAGTGAGTCATGGAAAGCGTCGTGAAGCAACTGCTCTTCAGCGCGCCGACGTTCCGTAATGTCTCGTGTAAGAATCTGCGTGGCGGGCCGCCCCCCGTATGTGACTGAGGCCAGTACCACCTCAACATCTCTCACCTGACCATCCAGCCGCACGAACTTCTCCGCCTTGAGATTCGACTGCTGGTTCTCCATCAAGTGATTCTCACGCGACAGGAAATTCTCGCGGTGGTCAGGGTGAACAAAATCGGCGACTCCAAGGCCCAATAAAGTATCCGCACTCTCCGCGCTGAACAGAATGGCCGCTGCCGGATTGGCGTACACTATTCTACCGTCGCTTTGGACAACGATTGCCTCAGGCGACAGTTCGACGAGGAGTCTGTAGCGCTCTTCGCTCTCCTTCAACCTCTGTTCGGCATGGTGTTTATAAAGGGCCACCTCGATTGTCGTGTGCAGTTCTCTTTCCTCAAAGGGTTTGATCACGTAGCCGAATGGCTCCGTGACTTTCGCCCGCTGTACCGTGGGATGGTCGGCGTTGGCGGTCAGATAGACGACCGGGATCCCGAATCGTTGGCGTATCTGGTCTGCGGCTTCGACCCCGTCCATACGCCCCTTCAACTGTATGTCCATTAACACCAGATCGGGCCGCAACGCGCCAGCCAGTTCAACTGCTTTTTCTCCCCAGCCGACCGTGGCTGGCACTTCGTATCCGAGAGCCTCAAGCCTATCCTGAATGTCTGCTGCGACTATGCTTTCGTCCTCGACCACCAATATTCGAGCCTGTGTCATGCGCAAACTTCCTCCTCTTGCTCAGGGAACCTGATCTCGAAAGTCGTTCCCGCGCCGTTGCGGCATTCCAACTCTCCGCACAACTGCTCCGTCAGCATACGCACAAGCTTCATCCCCAGCGACTTGCCCATCTCCGGGTCGAAGCCATCGGGCAGTCCAACTCCAGTGTCGCTTACACGCAGGATGTATTGAGCGTCAGCTTGCTCAAATGTTACGTTAACTTCTCCACGTTTATCCGCAGGGAAGGCATACTTGAGTGAGTTGGAGGCCAACTCATTGATGATGAGTCCGCATGGGACGGCCATATCAATCGGCAGCGATACGTTATCAACATTGATGTTTATCTTAACGGCTTCGGGGCGCAGGCGGTATGAGCGCGAGACGTGAGCGACAAGCTTTTGGAGATACTCTCCAAAATTGATGCGCGACAGGTCTTTCGACTGATAGAGCGTCTCGTGGATCAGCGCCATCGATTTGACGCGATTCTGGCTGTCCTGAAAGACCGAGAGCGCATGCTCATCCCTGATGGTTTTTGATTGCAGGCTGAGCAGGCTGGTTATTACCTGCATGTTATTTTTGACGCGGTGGTGAATCTCCTTTAAGAGCACCTCCTTCTCGTGCAGCGACATCTTAATCTGTTCAAGCGCCTGCTTGCTCTCCGTAACGTCATCGGCGACACCGGCGACCCTGTAGACCTCACCGGATAAGTTCACGATTGGGAAGGCGCGGTCGCGCACCCAGCGAATTTCACCATCGGGCCTGATGATGCGGTACTCTATGTCGTAGTCGCCTCCGGCCTTAACTGTCTCTTCGGCCTCGATCAAACACGCGCGGTCTTCCGGATGGACGGTGTCGCGCATATGGCTCGACACCTCAGAAAGACTGCTGCAAGGTCTTCCCCATACCTCCTCGTATGCCGGGCTGATATATAGAAGTTTCTTGTCCTGAGGTTCTGTTATCCAAAAGACCTCGCGGATATTCTCCGCGATTTGACGGAACCTCTCCTCGCTCAGGCGCAGCGCGCTCTCGGCCTGTTTGCGGGCAGTGATGTCAGTGGCGATGCCGAGCATATGGTTAGCCGTGCCGTCAGGCGAAATGATGGGGCGCTTGATGGTTTGCAGCCAGCGGACCTGCCCTCCTGCGTCCGTTATAACCTCTTCTGGAATGAACTTTTCTTTAAGGGTATTTATGACTTCCAGGTCATCACGGCGGAAGCATTCGACCTCTTGCTCATTCGCATTGAAGTCAGAATCCATCTTGCCTAACAGGTGATCGACGGACGTGCCGTAAGCGTCGGCAATGGCCTGATTCACCAGCGTGAAGCGCCCCTGCCTGTCTTTAGCGAAGACGAAATTGGGGTTGAGGTCGATGACCAGCCGCAGGAATGATCGTTGTTCTGCCAACTCGGCCTCGGCCAGCTTGCGGTCGGCTACCTCTCTTTCCAACTCACGGTTGGCGGCGACGAGTTGTTCAGTACGGTGGGCGACGTGGGCTTCCAGCCCTTCATTTAAGCTCTCAATCTCAGCCGTGCGCTCTGCAATCCCCCGCATCTCGCCGATGCTGTGTCGGATGGCGATGAAGAGGAAAGTGTTCTCGAAGGCCACCCAGCCCGCGTGCTCCAGCCAGCGCCACTCGCTCGCCGTAAGCACGCCGTAGACGGACTGCGGCCAGAAGATGCCGCGCAGGATGTGATCGGCGGCCACCACAATGGTTGCAGGGACGAGTACGCGCCAGTCCCTGTAGAAGGAGAGGAAAGCCAGCGACCCGAAGACGTGGAAATGCGTCTCGATCCGTCCGCCGGTGAGGTGGATCAGCAAAGCCCCCATCAACATCTGCCCGACAGCAATCGTGTAGCGGGTGATTGCGTGACCGGGTCGAGTCATCGCCAGAATGATAGGGAGTGAACTGATAACGCCGCCCAGAAACAGCGCGGCCCAGACGTGCGGGTGCGTATAACTGGCCGCCCCGGCCCATGCCTTTGGCGAGACCCAGAGAGCCGCGGCTATACCTGCCAGCCACTGGAGCATCATCAGGACCGCGAACATGTGGTCTGTGCGCCTATGGACAAGTCTCTGATGCTCGTTGAATATTTCCTCGACTCGCTGTGCGGTTGTCTCGCACCCGTACAGGTTAGCGGTTAGTTCTTTCATCCACCCCCCCCCGACATTCAGAGTCTGCGCTGAAAAGCGGGCAACCGAAGGCGAAGGTCTCCGAGCGATCTGCCTTTCCGGTATTCAAAAGTGACACGATGGCGCTCTGCCCTGCGTTATCGCCGAAATGCCCGCGTGAACCTGTGATCCCACCGCTGAAGAGCAGGCATCCCAAAGCATCGTAAAGAACGATTTGGCCAGAGGTCACGGCCTGGAAGCGTTGCGCCTCGACGCCGCCCTCATCAACGATGACATTAACGCCAGGGATGCTTGCAGCACTTTGCCAAAGGTCTGTCTTCTCCCAATCGTCGGAAAAGTCTGGCGGTTTGAGGAAGAGGACGTAAGTCGTCACACGGCCCTGAGCCTGGGTCATCAGTCTGGCCAGCTCACCAATACTCGCCCGTGTGCAGGGACAATGCGGATGAGCCAGCATGACCAGTGTGGCGCGATCAGTAGCAAGATGGATGCGGCTGTCGGCAGGCCACTGAGAGGGGGGAGCTACAACTGGACCGGGGGCATTTTCATAAGCCCATAGCAGACAAAGTCCTACCCCGATCATCAACCCCCACACGCCGCAAACCCCAATCAGGGTAAATCGTCCCTTATTCAATCGCATTGATCTCTAACCTGTGTGGATGGAGAAGACCACCCGAAAGTGTCGGGATACTATCATTAGGGGCACTTAAGAGATGTTTGTCCGAGAGCAGGCCGCTGTTGATATAGGCAAGCGAGGGGCCACGCAGCGGCATAAGGTGATATACATTAAAATAAAGGATTATTGAGATTGATGTAGGTTCGACTGTGAGGCTGGGCCATCAATTTGACCGGTCAAACTGAACCATCTGAAGAGAAATTTCTTTCAGCTTGTGACTGGCTTTTACGAAGGCTCAATCTGTAAATTCACCATGTAGTCATAAGTTTTCAAAGTCTTATAGCAGGCATGTAGCGCAATCTGTTAGATTGCGCAGTGTTACAACCCCGTACGCGCGGTGCTACATCGCGGCACCCGACTGCAAATAGCTACAGGGGTTTCACCGGCTTGCTGAAAATAAGATTGGCGGCTGGACTATAATGTATCCGAGCGACTATTGAAAAATGAACAGCACGGCCTACCCCTGTCAGGCAATTAAACCTTTTCCGAGTTGCGGTATTCCGGACAGGGCAAGCCGTACTGACAATTAAAATATGACGAAGTGAGCTTGTAATTATAGCTACTCGTACCGTAGAATCGGCTCACTCCGTTTTGCCCGTTCTTACGAACGGAGTCTAAAGACAATGAAAAAGAACAGAGTGAACAGCATCAAGCCCGACGGCACCGAATCAGCGGCGTTGGGAGAGGTGTGTTTACTCTCTGGAACAGGTAATGCGGCTGCATTAATGTTCCCGCTCACACATGACGCATCAAAGCACGTCACGCAATCTACGTCAGCACAGTACGCGCCGCTCGGCCTTGTATGTCCAGCCGAAACGGGCAGGGCTAATGCCAGGATCAAAAGCAACATTCCACACAGTTTTTTCATTTTACTAAGTTCCTTTCAGAAAGATTTATCTGCCAGACTTCAACTGGCGGATTTGATGTATGAGCTAAACCTACCAGCCAGATTGTCAGCTGTAGCGGGAACTCTGCCAGAGCCATTAGCCGCATACTATCGCGGACTTGCTGCACTACGAATGGAACAGGTAGAAGCGGCAAAGTGGCACTTAGAGTCAGCCGTTTCCACAGCACAGGGAGTCTATCTTACACGCAGTATTTTAGCACTTGGCGCGGTGGCAGGGTATCAGGGCGAGTACGAATATGAGATGAACCTCTACGCCGATGCTCTCAAATATAAACAGGATTATTTCAGCTACGTTGAGACATTGCGCGCCCTCGCCATTTACGGACAGCAGCAAAATCCCGCTGCGATACTTGAGAGATTATATTCAGTAGCCCGTAAAGCGCCGAGCCAGAGGTTGAAGCTTGATGTGTTGAACTCGTTAGCCGTCGAACTTCATCTTGGAGGTAAACTGCGCGAGGCTCAGAAGATTGCAAGTGTAGTGTGCGCCTCGCCGCTGGCCATACTTTATCCGCAATGGAGAGAAACACAAAAAGAGGTCGCACGGGATTTAGCCGAAGTCGAACGCGCCACAATTGTCATTGTAGCCGCTGCCCTGCCATCTAAGCAGAAGCCACAGCAAAAAGTTATCATCCGATTTCAATACGTCGAGTCCAGCGCCCGACGCCAGAGTTTAAAGCCGACCATCAGACGTGCGCCAGCAGTCCGCTCAATGATTGAGCGAGTGGCGACGGTCGCGCCGATTCACGCTCCGCCTTTCAGAAACAGTTACCGGATAAACTTATAAACCCTCAAAAACGGTAGGGCCGAGTATGTACGTATCGATACGTACATACTCGGCCCGCCTCTTTATATCCAATCTCACGATGGCCCGCCGTAAAGCGTCAACCTGCCTGTTTCATCCCAACTCTTTATTGCTGAGGATAGACACCTGATAAAGAAACAAACTATTATAGCGGCTTGCGATTGGATGTAGTCTTGCGCTCAAATGTGCGCAAGGCTCATCGTTGCCCTCAATTGCAATCAGCTATAAATCGTTTAAAGCGAGACGAAGCGCCGGGACTGTTCATTAGAACCTTTATCCATCGGGTCACAGGTTCGGGTCCCGCACAATCAAATATTCAGAGTCGCTTTCAGGGCGGCTCTTTCTTAATAATTTATGTTCAGTTTCAAACTGCTTATCTTCCAGATAGGAATCATTCTTATCGCTGCGCGGCTCTTCGGCTGGCTGTTTCACAAGCTTCATCAGCCCCGCGTAGTCGGCGAGATGTTCGCAGGGATTCTGCTCGGCCCTTCTCTGCTTGGCCGTCTGGCTCCCGATATAAGCGCCAGTCTTTTCCCGCCCGCAAGCCTTGGCTACCTGAACGCGCTGAGCCAGGTAGGGCTACTGCTGTTTATGTTTCTGGTCGGCTGCGAGATTGACTTGAAACAGTTGCGCAAGCTCGGTCGCGCGGCGGTGATAACAAGCCATGTCAGCATCATCGTGCCTTTTATTCTGGGCCTGCTGCTGGCTGTTTATCTTTATCCCAGACTTTCTGACCAGAGCGTACACTTCACAGGCTTCGCCCTGTTTATGGGCGCGGCCATGAGCATTACAGCTTTCCCCGTACTGGCGCGCATCCTGACCGAACGCAATATGCTTCGCACGAGCGTAGGGTCCGTGGCAATAACCTGCGCGGCAGTAGACGATGTTACCGCCTGGTGCATACTGGCTGGCATCATCGTTGTAGTTCGCTCATCGAGCCAGGAATTGCCCGTCTGGCTGATACTGCTCGGCCTCGGCGCGTTCATTTCAATCATGCTGCTTGTCGGGCGGCGCGGGCTACAGAAACTCGCTGAGCTTTATGAAAAGCGAGGCAGCCTGACACACGAAAGCCTCGCTTTGATCCTGCTGCTCGTGCTGGCATCGGGCTGGATAACAGAGTATCTCGGCGTTCACGCCCTGTTCGGCGCTTTCCTGGCCGGGGTATCGATGCCCAGACATCACGGATTGCTAAAAGAGCTTTCACAAAAGTTCGAGGCTCTGGTAGTTGTGTTGTTGCTGCCGCTCTACTTCGCATTCACAGGATTGCGCTCAAGCATCTTTCTGATCACAGGCCCGGAGATGTGGTTCTATTGCGCGGCCATCATACTGCTCGCGGTTACCGGCAAGCTGGGCGGCTCGATGATTTCGGCCAGACTCAACGGTATGCCATGGCGCGAAGCCACCGCCGTAGGCATCCTGATGAACACTCGCGGGCTGGTTGAACTGGTCATTCTCAACATCGGTCTTGATCTGGGGATAATCTCTCCTGCGCTGTTTTCGATGATGGTATTAATGGCTTTGATCACCACGCTTATGACCACGCCTTTGCTGACGTGGGTATATCCTGAACATCTCGCTCATCAAAAATCCGACAGCGAAACCCCTCCGCCCGTAATACAAAACTCTCGCGATTTCGGGCCATAAATGTAAAATCTTGTATTCGCTTCTCTACACAAGTGGATTTTGAACTTCGGTCTGCATTATAGTTTTCTTTCGCTTCGGTGCTCATCTCGAATCAGCGCCGAAGCGTTTTTAAACAAGGGAGTGTAATGTCACAAGATCTCGATACGACTGTGAATTCCAGTCTGCCAACGATACAGATAACTTCGGACTCGACGAAGACCACGACCGAGGTCGGGAATTATTTTGTCGCCACCTATCCTCCGTTCTCGCAGTGGAAAGCGGAATACATTCCGCGCGCAATCGAAGCGCTTGACGCACCTCCGCGCATAGAAGACCCGCTCGGCCTTTATCTTCACATCCCGTTCTGCCGCAAGCGATGCAAATTCTGTTACTTCAAAGTCTACACGGACAAAAACGCTGCCGAGATAGAGCAGTATATTCAGGCGCTCATCAAAGAGAATGAAATCTACAGCCGCACAAACGCTTTTCAGGGTCGGCAACTGCGGTTCGCCTATTTCGGCGGCGGCACGCCTTCATACATCAGCGAAAGACAGCTTAACAATCTGGTCGAAGGTCTCAGTCGGCACATAAGCTGGGAGAACGCCGAAGAGGTTACGTTTGAATGCGAACCGGGCACGCTCAGAAAATCGAAGCTCGAAACGCTCAAAGCGATGGGCGTCACCCGTCTCAGCCTCGGCATCGAGCATTTCGACGACGACATACTTGAAGCCAACGGGCGGGCGCATCTTTCGGCAGAGGTGTATGAGGCTTACAGGTGGGCGCGCGAAGTCGATTTTCCGCAGATCAATATCGATCTGATCGCAGGCATGATGGGCGAATCGGAAGACCGCTGGCGCGAAACAGTCCGGCGCGCGCTCGAACTCGAACCCGATTCCGTGACCATCTATCAGATGGAGCTTCCTTACAACACGGTCATCTCGCAGGACATGATAAAGAAGGGGCTCTCGTCGCCGATAGCCGACTGGCCCACGAAGCGGCGATGGGTAGATTACGCCTTCGAGAAGTTTCAGGAGCGCGGCTACCGTGTGGCGAGCGCCTACACGCTGGCAACGACTAAAAAGCCCTGCCGATTCATCTACACAGACGCGCTCTGGCACGGCGGCGACATGATTGGGCTCGGCGTATCATCATTCTCACATTTTGGCGGAGTGAATTTTCAGAACGCTCCGCAGGTCGAAGACTACCTGCGCGTGCTCGATACCGATAAGCTGCAACTGTGGCGCGCGTTGCCACTGACTGCAAAGCAGATGCTCATCCGCGAGATGATTCTGCAACTCAAGACCGGCGTGATTGACACGGAGTATTTCAGCCGGAAATTCGGCACCGATGTCTGGCAGGAGTTTCATTCCGTCTACGAAGAGTTGGAAAAAGCAGGACTGCTCGAACGCCTTGATGCAAAAATCGCGCTGACCAGACGCGGACTGCTTGAAGTTGATCATTTTCTCTCCGAATTTTTTGAACCTGAACTGAGATCTGTTCGATATGTATAATTATGGAAATCAAAACAACTGGGTATGACGTGATAGTAATGGGCGGCGGCCCTGCTGGCAGCACAGTGGCCAGCCTGCTCGCCCGCGAAGGTCGCAAGGTAGTTCTCTTTGAAAAAGAGGAGTTCCCGCGCCATCACATAGGCGAATCGCTGATGACCGACACTTACCGGACGTTCGAGCGAATGGGGTTTCTGGAAAAAATGAAGGAAGGCCCGTTCGTCCAGAAGTACAGCGTCCAGTTCGCAAACCCTGAGGGCAAAGAATCGCGCCCTTTCTATTTCTTTGAGGCCAATCATCACGAGAGCGCTGTCACCTGGCAGGTGACCCGCGCTGTCTTTGACAAGATGCTGATAGATCACGCCGCAGAACAGGGCGCGCAGGTCTATCAGAGCACGATGGTCAAACAGGTGCTCTTTGATGGCGACCGCGCCACGGGCGTCGAAGTAAAGATGAAGGACGGCACAATCGAGCGGTTCACGGCTCAGGTCGTCGTCGATGCGACGGGGCAGAGCGCGATGCTGTCGAATAAATTCGGCTGGCGCGTGCGCGACCCGAAACTGAAGAAGGCCGTGCTGTTTTCCTACTTTAAAGGCGCGCATCGTGAGCCGGACCTCAACGGAGGCGCGACGCTCGTGCTGCGCACAGAGCGAGGCAGCAACGGCTGGTTCTGGTATATCCCGCTCGAAAACGACATAACGAGCGTCGGCATCGTCGCCGATCCCGATTATCTGGTCAAAGGCCGAGGCCAGGACCTCGCGAAAATATTTGAAGAAGAACTCGAAAAATGCGAGCCGTGCCGCCGCCGCGTTGGTGACGCCGAGCGCGTCGATAAGATCTATTCGATCATGGATTATTCATACCGCTCGATGCAGAACGCCGGGAACGGTTTCATTCTCATCGGCGATGCGTATGGCTTTCTCGATCCGATCTATTCTTCGGGCGTGTTGCTGGCGCTCAAGATGGCTGAACTCGCCACGGATGCCATACACGATGCGTTCAAGCACAATGATTTCTCCGGCGAGCGGCTGGGCCAGTTTCAACTCAAACTCGATAACGGCATCGAGTCCATGCGCAAACTCGTGCATGCTTTCTATTCCGAGGACTTCAGCTTCTCGCAGTTCCTCAGGAAATATCCTGAGCAGCGCGTAAACATAATCAACCTCCTGATCGGGGATGTTTTCAAACAGGGCGTCGATGACATCTACGAACCGATGTCGGAGTTTGCAGAGATTCCGCCGCCGCTTTACGAACAGATTGCCGAGTCCGATTCCGAATCAGGCGCGAGCGAATACAGGAAGGCGGAATCGGAAGAGATACTTGCGGCAAAGTATATGCAGTATGATGACCGCGCGGCGGCTCAGGAATCGAAAGAACCCTGATCCGCGTGATTCGACTTTCGTATCGGCCAATTGGGATTGTAACAATTAAGATGGTAACGATTGAGGCGTAGCTGCCGTTTGTGCCAACGGTGTACGTCTGAAAATCTTTCACTGAATAAAGAAAGGCCACTGTGAAAAGAAAAATAATTTCTCTCTCTGCGCTGCTGCTCCTGCTGCTCGAATCTCTTGTCTATGCTCAGAATCATCGAGCCTCTATCCGTGGCACTCTAAACGATGCTTCGCAGGCGCGACTTTCAGCCGTTCCAATAAGATTGATGCTGATCGATTCAGGCGAAGTGCGAACAACCACGAGCAGTGATAGCGGCGAATTCGCCATCTCTGCGCTCGCGCCCGGCTCCTATCGCCTTGAAGTCGAGCAGACAGGTTATAAAAAATATATTCAATCCGTGACGCTCAAAGTAAATCAGGAATTGCGGTTGAACGTATCGCTTGAAGTCGGCTCGATAGCCGAACAGGTTGTCGTGACCGCGCCTCAGGCTCCGCTGAAGAAAGACTCTCCGGCCATTGGCACTGTCATCGAAAACCGCCAGATCACGCAACTGCCGCTCGACGGGCGAAACTTTCTGGAACTCAGCCTGCTGGTTCCCGGCGCAGTCCCTGCGGCTCCGGGCTCTGCCGGGTCTGTGCGCGGAGATTTCGCTTTCAACGTAAACGGGCAGCGTGAAGACTCGAACAATTTCCTACTCGACGGAGTCTACAACATCGATCCGAAACTCAACACGTTCGGCGTGAAGCCGCCCGTAGACGCCATCCGCGAATTCGAGATGCTTACGAGCACCTATGACGCTTCGTTCGGTCGCAACGCCGGAGCGCAGGTCAATGTGATATTGAAGTCCGGCTCGAACTCTTATCACGGCACAGCATACGAATTCTTCAGGAACGCCGTGCTCGACGCGCGCAATTTCTTCGCGCCCGCCGATCAAAAAGACCCGCGCTATCAGCGCAACCAGTTCGGCTTTTCACTGGGCGGCCCTGTCATAAAAAACAAGACTTTCTTCTTTGCCGATTACGAAGGCACGCGCATACGCGAAGGAATAACTCGCGTCACGAACGTTCCCACGCTTGCCGAGCGCGCGGGAGATTTTTCGCAGAGCCTTTTCGCCCCGCCGGTCATCCCCGGTCTGGGGTTTCCTTTTCCCGGCAACAGGCTTCCTGCCGAAGCCATCAATCCCATCGGGCGGGCAATCGCGGCGCTTTATCCCGCGCCGAATCGCAATGTCGCGTTCGGGAATTTCGTATCCTCGCCCGTCTTAAGAGACCGCAACGATCATTTCGATGTGCGCATAGATCATGTGTTCAGCAATTCTTCTCAACTTGCAGCCCGTTACAGCTTTGCGGACCGTGACCTGTTCGAGCCGTTTTCTGGCCCGACTTTCGCCTCTGTTCCGGGCTTCGGCAACCATGTTCCGAAACGCGGCCAGAATTTCATGCTCGGCGAAACGCATATCATCTCAAGCGCGCTGGTCAACGAGGTGCGATTCGCCTTTAACCGCGTGGCCGGTTCCGTGCTTCAGGAAAATCAGGGAACCAGCATCAACAATCGAGTTGGGCTGCCAGAGCTTTCGGCGAATCCAAGGGATTTCGGATTGAGTTTTATAACGATCTCAGGATTTTCCGACCTCGGCGATGAATTCAACAACCCGCAGCAAAGCGTCACCAACACGTTTCAACTGCTCGATAACGTCAGCTACGCGCGCGGCAGGCATCTCGCAAAATTCGGGATCGACTTTCGCGCCCTTCAGCAGAATGCTTTTCGCGATGTTCAATCGCGAGGCTTTCTGACCTTCTCGTCTCAAGCGCCGCTCACGGGCAACGCTCTGGCCGATCTGCTGCTCGGTCTGCCTATCACCACAGGAGGCGCGCTGCTCGACAACCATCAGCACCTCAGAGGCGAAAGTTACAATTTCTATGTCAACGACAGCTTCCGGCTCAGATCGAACCTGACGCTTTCGGTCGGGCTGCGATATGAATACAACTCGCCGCCGGTTGACCCCGAAGACCGCGCCAATCTTTATGACCCGACAACTCAGTCGCTTGTGGCCGTAGGGACGAACGGACTGCCGCGCAGCGGTTACGAGTCGGACAGAAACAACTTTGCGCCGCGAGTTGGGCTTGCGTGGACGCTGGGAAGCAAAGGCAATACTGTCGTGCGCACGGGCTATGGCGTCTATTACGATCAGTCGGCGCTGGCTCCGAGCGAAGGGCTTTATTTCAATCCTCCGTTCTTCAATTTGAAAGTCTTCTTCCCGTTACAGGGTCTGCCGCTGACGCTGGACAATCCGTTCCCGGCAAACTTCCCTTTCCAGTTTCCCAGTTCGGCTTTCGCGTTTCAGCGCGACCTCAGAACGCCTTACGTGCAACATTGGAATGCGAGCATTCAGCAGCAACTTGGCAAGAGCCGGATGCTTGAACTGGCTTATGTCGGCAGCAAAGGAACAAAGCTGATAACGGCCCGCGACATCAATCAACCCGCGCCAAGCAGTGCGCCTGTAAACCCGCGCCCCGTGCCGCAGTTCAGTGACGTGACGTTCGAGGAATCAAGCGCCAACTCCAGTTATAACAGCCTTCAGGTTAGATTCGAGCAGCGGCTCGATTTCGGGCTTTCGATCCTGTCGTCTTATACGTTCGCCAAATCGATTGACAACGCATCGAGCTTTTTTTCAAGCGCGGGCGACCCGAATTTTCCGCAGGACAGTCTGAACACCAGAGCCGAAAGAGGTCGCTCGAATTTCGATGTAAGACATCGCCTTTCGTTCAGCTACGGGTATGATCTCCCGTTTGGCAAGGGGCGGGGGATGCTTGCAGACAATGGGTGGGTGACAGGTCTGCTTACGGGCTGGCAGACATACGGTATAGTGACATTGCAAACCGGTCGCCCGTTCACGGTCGCGCTGCTTTCAGAGATTGATAACAGCAACACGGGCCGATCAAACCTTGGCTTTGGAGCCAATGATCGCCCTGACGTTATTTCTGATGCGAGCCTTTCACATCGCACGCCGGATCAATGGTTCAACACTGCGGCCTTCGCTTTTTCGCCGTTTGGCACGTTCGGGAATGCGGGCAGAAACATCCTCGATGGGCCGGGATTTCAAAACGTCAACGCATCGCTGATGAAGAATACACGGTTGAAAGAAGGATTGGATTTGCAGTTCAGAGCAGAGGCATTCAATCTCTTCAATCATCCGAACTTCGATTTGCCGGATAACTTTCTGGGGTCTCCGACCTTTGGCCGCATCCTGTCGGCCCAAAGCCCGCGTCACATTCAGTTCGGATTGAAGCTTCTGTTTTAATTCGAGACGGTCATCGCCTATCGGCGATTCGGGCAGGGACAAGCCCTGCCCCTACGGTTTGCGTTATTTACCATTCAGATTAAAGCAGGCCATCTGCGTCTGATTGCGAACGAGCAAACGGCCATCGGCCAGAGCAGGATTATTCCATGTCTTTCCTTCGATGGCTGCGAACTTCGCCAGTTCCGTGTGCTGGTCAGGGGTGGCTTTGACGAGCACCAGTTCTCCCTGTTCGGTGATAACGATCAAATGCCCGCTCGCCAGAACCAACTGACCGTATCCATAACGCCCGCCTTGCCATTTGCGCTCGCCTGTTTCAATATCGAGGCAGGTCAGAATGCCTTCATTAAGCCCGTAGACGTAGCCGTTATAGATGACAGAACTATTAAACTTGTTCTTCATCAGACTGTTTTCCCAAATCTTTCGAGCCTCGAAGCTCGCGCCGTTGCCGCTGACTTCGACCAGCGCGGCTCCCTTGCCATAACCGGCAGATATAAAGACGCGATTCTTATCAATCACAATCGGCTGCGAGATGTTTATCTGCGCGTCCCACGGATAGCTCCATAACAATGCTCCGTCTCCGATCTCAAGCCCGACCATGCGCGTTGAGGTGACGACCAGAATTTGTCGTTTCCCGGCAAGAGTGACCAGCATCGGAGAGGTGTAACCCGCACGGTCGTTGAGCGATCTCCAGACCGGCGCGCCCGTGTGCTTATTGTAAGCGACCACGGATTTTCCCGACGTGCCGCCCGGAAGAACTATCACTTTGTCGTCAACGATCAGCGGCGCGCCCGACATGCCCCATTGGAGATTTTGCGCGCCGTTGTCGGAAAGTATATTCCTCGACCAGATCGCCTTGCCCGTTTTGGCTTCGATGCAGCGAAGTTCGCCCACAGCGCCCAGAGCATATATGCGACTCGTATCCCACGTAGGAGTGGCGCGCGGCCCGTCGCCGCCCATCGATTCGACGAACTCCGCATCCCACGCGTTTGTCCATAGCTCTCGCCCTGTCTCCAGATCGTAGGCAGCAACGACCTCCTGATTACGCCTCTGCTCAATGGTAAAGGCCGTCCCGTCGGCTACGACGAAAGATGCATAGCCGCCTCCGATAGGCTGTTTCCACACGGGAGTCAATCCTTGCGGAGGCCATTGAGTCAGAATGTTTGATTCGTCATAATGGCCATCACGGGCAGGGCCGCGAAAGTTTGTCCAGTAATTGCGAGCCACTTTCGCTGTGACGGTTGGAGCGGTGGATTCATTAGCATTGCTGTTGCTGCTGGCAACAGCAATCGCGGCATTGCCGTTCGTGGCGCTGGCGCTTCCTGCGTTCTGCCCTTCGGTCGGCAATTTCTCACGCTGTTCGGCCCGCTGCCGCTCAAGCTCCGCGTAATGTGCGTCCGAGTTGGGAGGTGTAATAACACTGCTGCCGCCGAAAATCATGTAGACGTAGAAAGCGCCGAGCGCGGCAATGCCCAGCGAGCCGTAAACTTTTTTGCCTGTTTCCAGATCGCGATTCAGCCATAGCAGTAAGAGGCCGACCGGAGGCAAAACGAGCGATAACAGGATTATTCCTTTTGATGATTGATACCAACTGATTGATGGCGTAGAAGCTGATTCCATAGATACTCCTTTGCCCTTAAGCATACAACAAGCCTGTGGTTGGGATTAGTCTTTTATTTGTAAATAATCGTAACGGCGTTTTTGAAACCGAAGGGGCGCAGAGATTCATGCTCCCTGCGCCCCTTCGGTTAATAAGTGAGTTGTTGAAAATTCTTCAGCCCTTGCTTTTCGCCTGATTGCTGATGCAGTAGAGATTCTTTTCGCCGCGAATGAAAATCCTGCCCTGCGAAATTGCGGGCGAAGTGTAAATGGGTTCGCCCAGCGAATTCGTTCCCAGCACTTCATATTTCGGCCCGGCCTTCAATACGAAGGTATCGCCGTCTTCGCTCGTAAGCATTATCTTTCCATCGAACGCTACAGGCGATGCCATAAACTTCGCAGGCACGGGAACGCGGCTGCCTTCGTATTTGACCTCACCCGTTTTAACATCCAGACAGGTCAAAATTCCCGAATCAGTCATCAGATATACGTAATCGCCATACAAAATAGGCGACGGCACATATGCGGTTCCTTTCGCATACTTCCACAGGATGTTGGGCGAATCTGTTATGTCGCCGCTGCCGCCCAGCCTGATAGCCATGGCGCGCTTTGCCTGACTGCCCGCTGAAAATATCGCGATGTCGCCGCTCACGACTGGCGTAGGAATCGCGTGGCTTTCGACTCCCTTGCATTTCCATAACTCATGGCCTGTCGCCGGGTCATAAGAGACTATCGATTCAGACCCGCTGACTATAAGCTCAGACCGCTTGGCGGTCTTGACCAGCACGGGAGTCGCCCAACTGGCGTGATTCTGGCGCGGAGTCTTCCAGACTTGTTTGCCGGTCTTTTTATCGAGCGCGACGATGTAAGAGGTATCGCCCATGTCCTGATCGGCTGTGAGAATGACCAATCCTTCGACAAGCATCGGAGAAGCGCCCGCTCCCATTCCAAGTTGAGGAATGCCGCCCAGAGTCTGCTTCCAGACCTGATTGCCTTTGAAGTCGTAACAGTAAATTCCTTCTGACCCGAAAAAGGCATAGACGTATCGGCCATCCGTTACCGGAGTCGGGGATGCATAAGTATTTCGCTTGTGACGATGATCGAAAACGGGTCCGTCGTAAGCGGTCTTCTCCCAAAGCACCTTGCCTTTGTCTGCGTCCACGCAGATGACCTTGAACGCATAGCTGTGATCGGAACCGGTCCAGTCAGGATGTTTGAACTCTTCTTTTCCTACCATGTGCTTGAAAGGCTTTGCATCAACAACCGGCCCTTCGATGGAAGTAGTGAGAAATATTTTATTGCCCCAGACAATGGGGGAAGAATGGCCGCGCCCCGGTATAGGCGTCTTCCACTGCACATTCTTTGTGCTGCTCCACTCCGTCGGCAGATTCTTCTCTTCCGACACGCCCTGCCCGGCTGGCCCTCGCCACTGCGGCCAGTTCGAGCCTCCGCTCGATGCATTGACCAGAGTGGAAACGGTTAGCAGACAAGCTACAGTCGCGCATCGAATACTGAAAGAAATTCGCTTCATGATGTTTTCCCTCTCAACGGTTATCTGTTGGGTTTCGCCACTCTATTTTCCAGCTTCAGTGCTGATGCAATAGAGGTTCTTCTCTCCGCGAATGAATATCTTTCCGCCTGCGGGCGCGGGAGTCGAATATATCGGTTCGCTTATTGAATTCGTGCGCAGCACTTCGTGAGCCGCGCCCGCCTTGACCACAAAGGTGTCCCCGTCTTCGCTCGATATAAGTATCTTTCCGTCAAAGGCGACAGGCGATGACATAAAGGTGGCAGGCACGGGAACGCGCCCGCCCTCATATTTCACATCGCCCGTTTTAGCATCCAGGCACGTAAGAATGCCTTTGTCCGAAATCAAATATATATAGTCGCCATAAAGAATCGGTGATGCGACATAGGCCGTGCCCTTCTCGAATTTCCACACGACGCCGGGCGTCCCGGTTATATCACCCGACCCGCCAAGTCTTATGGCCATAGTGCGTTTGGCAGGATAACCTGCTGTAACATACACCATATTGTGGCCGACGAGAGGTGTGTGAATCGCATTGCTTTCAACGCCTTTACACTTCCACAACTCACGGCCTGTCGCCGGGTCATAAGAGATGATCCACTCGTTGCCGTTCGTGACCAGTTCCATGCGCTGCCGGGTCTTGATCAATACGGGGGTTGACCAACTGGCTTGAACCTTGCGAGGTATTTTCCAGACCTGTTTGCCGGTCTTTTTGTCTACGGCGACGATGAATGATTTTTCGCCGTTGTCTTCATCGCATTGCAATATGACCAGATTTTCGTACAGCACAGGGGACGTGCCCGTTCCCATGCCAAACGTTGCGATTGCGCCAAACGACTGCTTCCAGATTTGATTGCCTTTGAAGTCGTAACAGTAAAGCCCTTCCGAACCAAACCACGCATAGACGTATTGGCCATCCGTTGCCGGAGTCGGCGCAGCGTATGAGCTTTTCTTGTGCCGGTCGTCAAAGACCTTGCCTTCATAAGCCGTCTTCTCCCACACGATCTTGCCCGTATCGCTATCTACGCACAGAACCTTGAACATGTGGCTACGGTCGCCGCCGACGCTATCGGGATGACGATAGGGCTTGCCTTCGTCTATGTGTTCGACCGCTTTGGCTCCGGGCACAACCGGTCCTTCGATGGAAGTGGTGAGAAATATTTTATTGCCCCAGACAATGGGGGAAGAATGGCCGCGCCCCGGTATGGGCGTCTTCCACTGCACATTCTTTGTGCTGCTCCACTCCGTCGGCAGATTCTTCTCTTCCGACACGCCCTGCCCGGCTGGCCCTCGCCACTGCGGCCAGTTCGAGCCTTTAACTGACGCGCCTTTAGCTGACGGGCCTTTAGTTGACGCGCTGATCTGCGCCGCGAGCAGACATATAGTGAGAACAAGCGACAGCCTTACAAAATAACGGCTCATAGAGGTCTTTCCAGTTCTATCGTAAAGATTTGGTTGTGGGCACTCTTAAAACCTGTAGTAGCAATACTAAAACAGCGCCTCCGGTCAAAGCCAGTTCATTTCGCGGCCCCTGGTTTCGCTGCGGCGTCGGCTATGCAAAAAACGTTATGCTGCCCGCGCACAAAGATCATGCCATCCGATATCGCGGGTGTAGCCATCAATACTTCGCCCAGCGGATTCGTAGCCATCAACTCATACTTGGGACCGGCTTTTACTACAAAGACATCGCCGTCTTCGCTTGAAAGATAAATCTTTCCGTCCGCGGCAACAGGCGATGCGCTGTAGGCTCCGCCTTTGTCGCCTATGCGCTGCTGATAAATCTTTTCGCCCGTCTTCGCGTTGTAGCACGACAGGACTCCATTGTTATTGCACCCATAGAAATAGTCGCCGTAAACGATAGGTGTGGGCATGTAAGTGCCGCCTCGCTGATAACTCCACGCGATGAAATCGTTTGAGGTCTTGCCGTCTTTCAGCGATATGTCTCCGGTTGCGCCGGGGCGCACGGCATAGATGGGTTGATTCGGGCGATAGCTGTTGCAGATGAAGATCAGATCATGCCCGACTATCGGAGTTGTAGCCGTGACCTCAGGATTGCCCGAAAACTTCCACAGTTCTTTGCCCGTCGCCGGGTCGTAGCTGCGAACGGCTTTCGTGGCGTTCGTGATCAATTCGACGCGCGATTTGCCTTCGTAAATGGTCGGCGTGCCCCACGAAGGAATCTCTTCGCGCGGCGTCATCCACAATCGCTTGCCGTTGTTGATGTCATAGGCGGCGATGAACGAGTTCTTCTGCACATCGCATTGCACGATCACCATATTTTTGTAGATGATCGGAGAACTCGCCGTGCCCCACTGATAATCGGGGTCGTAGAACCATCCGCCGTCGAGTATGCCCAGATCCTGTTTCCAAAGCAGCTTTCCATTCACGTCGTAGCAATAGAGACCTTCCGAGCCGAAAAACGCAATGACGTGTTTGCCGTCGGTCGCGGGCGTCGAACTGGCATGCGTCGATTTGATATGGCGTTTGATCTTTGGCACGCCTTCGCAGGCGACCCTGTCCCAGACAATCTTGCCGCTGCGTTTGTCCAGCCCGTAGACATGCCAGGTGTGCTTCGATGTATCTTTGTCCGAATCGACATCGCCATAAAGCCCGTGACGGAAATATTCATTCCCCTGACTGCTGATGGCTGTCGTCACAAAGACCCGGTCGCCCCAGACGACGGGGCTTGAATGCGCGAGTCCGGGGATCGCGGTCTTCCACAGGATATTCACAGATTTCGTAGCGTCCCAGTTTGTAGGTGTCGCTACTCCGTCGGCTACGCCCGAAGCGTTAGCGCCGCGAAACGACGGCCAGTTCTGCGTAGTCGCTTTCTGAGCATTGACGATTGCCGAAAGGCATAGACATAAACATACAGACAAAATGCGTTTCATATGAACTCCTTGTTTATTATTTCTCTGCGACTCTCTTGAATTCAGACGTGTCTCCGCTCTGTTTCAGCGTGAAGCCAGCTACTTTGCCATTTTCCACTTTGAAGGTGATCGTGACACCGTCGAATTCAAGAATAGTGAAAGTATTTTTGTTATAGGCTCCCATAGTAAAGGGCTGTCGGCCTGGCGTAACTTCGGTGAGCTTTCCGTCTTTCACAGCGAAAGTCAAATCTCCCGCCCGATCACTTTTGTAAGCCCCTGCATAAGAGTTCAAAGTCTCAGCATCCACAGGGAAATTGGCGGGCGGCGGCGGCTGCGCTCCGGCTTTTTTGAGCATTTCGACAATCGCCGTGTGATTTTTCTTTGTGGCCTGGCTCAATGCAGAAGACAAAGTATCCGGTTTCAGGTCGCCTTTATCGAGCACGGCTTTGACTATTTCGACATTGCCTGAATCTGCCCCTTCGATCAAAGCTCTGTCTTTTCCCTGAGCGCCGTGGTCGAGCAATATTTTGACGATCTCGGCGTGGCCTTTTCCCAAAGCCCATCCGAGCGGAACTTCGCCATAAAAGGTATCCTTCACATTCACGTCAGCGCCGCGTTCGATCAGCAGTTTGACGACCTCCGTATGGCCTTTGTCGCAGGCATAAGAAAGAGCCGTCGCGCCGTATTGTGTCTTCGCGTTCACAGGAACGCCTTTGTCTAAAAACGCTTTCACGGCTGCGGCATCTCCCTTTCGGGCGGCGGCGAAAAAATCTTCGTTTGTGCTTTGGGCAAACGCTGCAACGGGAAGCAGCAATGCCAGAATGGTCAAAAAGATTCGTCTGCTGAACATATTTAGACTTCCTATAATTCCTGTTTTAGTCTGAATCAGTCGCCGGGCACTGGCGAGAGTTCTCCTGAGCAATTACCGATTATCACTTTATATCATGCTGATTGCAATTTTTTACAATTATTGATCCCGCTTTGTTCGTAACAATTATAGAACGCATATCGTGCCTGTGAGGTTCTGGGCGCGCTTTGCTTGACGCAGGCAATCGCAACATAATATCTTGAGATTATAGCGGTCAAATATCAGTGGAGAATTTGAGTTGCTGATTTTGTGCCCAATAAATGCAAACTCTGGATTAATACGCCGGGTTGAAAAGAATAATTATGGACGTAACTGTTTCCAGGTATCTTTCCTTTTTTCTGCTTCTTCTTTTTCTGATCTCTTCCGCCCACACGGTTTCGGCAAGTGACTGGCCGGAGTGGCGCGGGCCTGCGCGCAACGGCGTCTCGGCTGAAAAAGGGCTTCCGGCTCACTGGTCGCCCAAAGGCGAGAACCTCGCATGGAAGGTTCCCTACGGCGGACGTTCAGCGCCTATTGTGATGGGCGACCGCGTCTACCTGCAAAACCCTGCCGGTAAGGGCGACGCGCTTCAAGAGCGCGTGATGTGCTTTAACGCCGACACTGGAAAGGTGATATGGGAATATCGCTTCAACATCTATCAGAGCGATGTGCCGCCGCATCGCGTCGGATGGGCCTCGCCCGTCGGTGATCCTGCGACAGGAAATATCTACGCGCTCGGCGTCGGCGGAACCCTGCTGGCTTTATCCAAAGACGGAAAGCCGATCTGGGAGCGCGCGCTCGGAGAAGAGTTCGGATTATGGACGACCCACGGCGGGCGCACTGTATCGCCGATCATTGACGGCGATCTGGTGATAATCAGCGGCATCACTGAAAACTGGGGGGATCAGGCGGAACGAAGATTCCGCTTTATGGCATTCGACAAGAAAAACGGTCAGACAGTCTGGGTCTCGACGCCCGGCGGTCGCCCCTTCGATACCACCTATTCTCCTCCGGTTATAGTGAACATAAACGGGACGCGCCTGTTGATTGCCGGAGGCGGCGATTGCGCAGTCAGCGCAGTCAAGGCGCAGACGGGAGAGCCTGTCTGGACTTACCTTATGAGCAAGCGGGGAATAAATACGGGCGTTGCCGTGAGGGGAACGACCGTCTTTGTCTCTCACAGCGAAGAGAACCTCGACACCAACGAGATGGGGTTGCTCGCGGCTCTCGACGGCACGGCCAAAGGCCCAATCGGCAAAGATCAGATCAAATGGATCATCAAAGGATTTCAGGGCGGCTTTTCGTCTCCGATCATCGACGGGGACCGCTACTATCAACTCGACAACGGAGCCAACGTATTTGCCTTCGATATCAATACGGGCAAAGAACTGTGGAAACAGAATCTCGGCACCATTCAGAAAGCATCGCCCGTAATGGCAGACGGCAAATTATATGTGGGAACTGAAAACGGAAAGTTCTTTATTCTCAAACCGGGCCCTGACCGCTGCGAGATTTTGAGCGAAAACGCTCTTGGCACCGAAACCGCGCCCGAACAGATCATCGCTTCGGCTGCTGTTTCGCACGGGCGGATTTTTCTGGTTTCCGACTCGAACCTCTACTGCATAGGGAAGAAGGCGGGCGCAAATGCTCCTTTGGCTCAGGAGAAAATAGAGCCGCCTGCCGCGAACGCCCCCGTTGCGTATGTGCAGGTGGTTCCGACCGAACTCACCTTGAAGCCGGGCGACAGCGTTCAATTTCATGCCCGCGCATTCGATGCGCAGGGTCGATTCATTCGTGAAGAACAGGGCAACTGGTCGCTCGACGGGCTGCGCGGCGAGGTTCAGGGCGGCAAATTCACTTCCGGCGGCGACGCGGTCGCTCAAGCCGGGACGGTGAAGGCTACAGTAGGACAAGTTACCGGAGCGGCGCGCGTCAGAATCATTCCGCCCTTGCCGTGGAGCGAGAATTTCGATCAGATGGCAGTCGGCAATACAGCGCCTGCTCAGTGGATCAATGCCAGAGGCGTGGGCCGGTATGAAGTGCGCGAAATAGAAGGCGGCAAGATACTGGTCAAGAAATCCGACAATCAAACTTTCAAACGCATTCGTTCATATTTCGGCCCGTCGAATATGGCCAACTACACAGTCGAAGCCGATGTGCGCGCAACCGAGAAGCGGCGGCAGATGGGCGATGCGGGGGTTGTGGCGCAGCGATACGCGCTGGTGCTTTTCGGCAACAACCAGCGTTTGCAGTTAGAGCCGTGGCAGCCCGAAGTCACGCGCACGGTGGCCGTGCCATTCGCCTGGAAGGCCGACACGTGGTATCACCTGAAGCTGGAGGTCGAGAACCTGCCCGACGGCAAGGTTCGCGCTCGCGGCAAAGCGTGGGCCGTGGGCGAGGCCGAACCTTCCGGCTGGCTGATTGAAAAAATAGATACGATTCCTAACCGGCAGGGGAGCCCCGGAATATATTCGGACGCTCTCTTTGAAGTATTTTTCGATAATCTGAAAGTGACGAGCAATAAATGAGAAAAACAGAAGTCAGAAGTCAGAAGTCAGAAGTCAGAAGTCAGAAGTCAGAAAGCAGGCGCGTGATGGCTTGTTTAATTGCCGTGTGCTGTCTGGCGGCTTCGGCAGCTGCGCCTTCTTATGTTTCAGCGTCCGACCCCGGTTCAGGCGATTGGCCGATGTGGGGCGGAACGGCTGATCGCAACATGGTATCGAACATGAAAGGCATGCCGATAAGCTGGGACGTGGCTTCAAAGAAGAACGTCAAGTGGATGGCGGGGCTTGGCTCGCAGTCTTATGGAAATCCCGTCGTGGCAGGCGGCATGGTCTTTGTCGGGACGAACAACGAGCTTGTGCGCGACCCGAAGCAGCCGGGTGATCGCGGCGTGCTTATGGCCTTCAAAGAATCGGACGGAGAGTTTCTATGGCAACACACGAATGAAAAGCTGGCCGCGGGTCGCGTCAACGACTGGCCTTTTCAAGGCGTCTGCTCTTCTCCGCTGGTCGAAGGCGACAAGCTCTATTATGTCACGAACCGCTGCGAGGTCGTCTGTCTCGATACGCAGGGCTTTCGTGATAACGAGAACGACGGGCCGTTTAAAGACGAAAAATTTACAGGCCCGAAAGACGCCGACATCATCTGGAAGTTCGATATGATCGAAGAGGTCGGCTCGCAGCCGCACAACATGTCGAACTCGTCTCCCGTCTCTTTTGGTGATTTGATCTATGTGAGCACTTCAAACGGGCAGGATGAAAGCCATGTGCATATTCCTTCGCCAAAGGCTCCGGCCATAATCGCCGTCAACAAGAAGACGGGCAAGCTGGTCTGGGAAGACAATTCCGTAGGCGAGCGCATTCTGCATGGTCAGTGGTGTTCGCCCGCCGTTGGCAAAATCGGCGGAGTCGATCAGGTAGTCATGGGACAGGGCGATGGCTGGGTACGTGGCTATGAAGCGCTGACGGGAAAGAAGCTCTGGGAATTTGACAGTAACCCCAAGGATTCCGTCTGGCCCAAGACGCGCAACGAAGTTATCTCGACGCCGGTCATCTACGACAACAAAGTTTATATAGCCAACGGCCAGGACCCTGAGCACGGCGAAGGCGTCGGCCACCTCTACTGCATAGACGGGTCGAAGCGGGGCGACATCACGCAAACCGGCGTGGTCTGGCATTATGAAAAGATTCGCCGCTCGATCTCGTCGGGCGCGATATATGACGGCATGATCTTCTATGCTGACTTCAGCGGATTCCTGCACTGTCTGGACGTGAAGACCGGCAAACCCTTCTGGGTTCATGACATGTTCGCCGCCATCTGGGGGTCGCCTATCGTCGTGGACGGGAAGGTGTATCTGGGCGATGAGGACGGCGATATAGCGATTCTGCAAGCAGCAAGAGAAAAGAAAGTAATCGCCGAAATAAACATGGGAAGCTCCGTATACTGCACTCCGATTCCCGCCAACGGCACGCTCTTTGTCGCCAATCGCAATCAGCTTTACGCCATCGCAGAAAGCAAGAAGTGAGGCTTCGAGCTTGATATGCAGTACGGCGCGCGGGCGAGTTGTCAATCACGACCCGCGCGCCGTACTGTTAGCACTTTATGGACTCATTCAATTTTCAAACTCATACGCGGGTCGTCTTCGGCGAAGGGGCGTTCGATCAGCTTGGCGCGCTGGCGCGCGAGCTGAGGTTTAGCCGCACGCTGCTGGTCGCAGACAGAGGGCTTCTCGATTGCGGGTACGTAGAAGAGGCATCGCAACTGCTCAAGCGGTCAGAGATAGCCGTCTTCGACTTTCACGATTTCGAGGCGAATCCCAATTCATTGATGATCGAAGCCGGGCGCGATTTTGCCGCTCCGCTCCGGATAGATTCCATCGTCGGTCTTGGCGGCGGCAGTTCGCTTGACTGCGCCAAAGGGATCAACTTTCTCGTGACCAATGGCGGAGTGATTCAGGATTACCGGGGGTTCGGCAAGGCGCAGAAACCGATGCTGCCGATGATAGGAATCCCGACCACTGCCGGAACCGGCAGCGAAGCTCAATCTTACGCTCTGATATCTGACGCTCAAACTCATGTGAAGATGGCGTGCGGAGATCAGAAGGCGGCATTTCAAATCGCCCTGCTCGACCCTCGCCTCACGCTTTCGCAACCTGCCTCTGTAGCAGCCGTTGCCGGATTCGATGCCATATCACACGCGGTCGAAAGTTATGTCACGACAAAGCGCAATGCTGTTTCCGCGCTCTTTTCTCGCGAAGCCTGGGCGTTGCTTGAGGCGAATTACGAACGAATCATAATCAATCCGCGCGACATTAATGCGCGCGGCGCTATGCAGCTTGGAGCCTATTATGCGGGGCTTGCAATCGAGAATTCGATGCTTGGCGCTGCGCACGCCTGCGCCAATCCATTGACGGCTCATTACGACACGGCTCACGGCATCGCCATAGCGCGGATGCTTCCAGCCGTAGTTCGATGGAACGGGCAGGCAGTCAATTCTCTTTACAGCGAATTATTGAAGATGTCGGATGACGGGTTTGATGGCAGCGACCCGAGTGCGGCTATGGCTTCGCGCCTCGAACAACTGATCGCGGCTGGAGGGTTGTCAGGCAATCTGGGCCAGCTCGGCATTTCGGAGGCTGATCTTTCAACGCTGGCCGAAGAGGCTGCCGGACAATGGACTGGCCGTTTCAACCCGCGACCGTTTTCCGCTATTGATGCTTTGGAGGTCTACAGGTGCGCTTTTTAGCCCTTTTGCTTACAGTTTGCTTTCTGCCTTCTACAACTCTTTCGAGCGACCCGCAGACGGTCGCGCAATGGAATGCGTGGCCTCAGTTCCGAGGCGCGCCGCAATTGACAGGGATATCGGAATCGACCGTGCCGAAGGAGTTGAAACTTCTATGGACATACGAAGCGGGCGAATCCATAGAATCATCCGCAGCAATCGCCAATGGCACTGTCTACGTAGGCTCGCAGTCGGGCGATCTTGTCGCGCTTGATTTGAACAGCGGCGCTCTGCGATGGAAATATCGCGCAGGGCAGATCGAAACATCTTCCCCCTGTGTCAGCAACGGCATAGTCTATGTCGGAGACCTCAGCGGAGTCCTTCATGCCGTCAATGCAAGCAACGGCAGCAAGGTCTGGACCTTCAAGGCCGGAACCGAGATCAAGTCTTCGCCCGTCGTTGTGGGCGATAAAGTTCTGATCGGTTCTTATGACGAGCATCTGTATTGCATCTCTGCGCGCAACGGCAGTCTGATCTGGAAACTAAAAACAGACGGGCCGGTTCATTGCACCGCCGGGGTAGCGAACGGTGTAGCCTATATCGCAGGATGCGATGAACAGTTTCGCGCAATCCGCATCGCTGACGGTAAGGAACTGTACAGTATAGCGTCAGGAGCCTAC
Organism: Blastocatellia bacterium; assembly: GCA_963804815.1. Taxonomy (GTDB): domain Bacteria; phylum Acidobacteriota; class Blastocatellia; order UBA7656; family UBA7656; genus DATEKX01. The sequence continues at coordinate 4,500,413 of CAWDRU010000002.1, forward strand.
ACGGGAGCTTCGCCCGCGCTTGTGGGCGACACGGCGTTTTATGGAACTTTCAATAACGAAGTGCTCGGCGTAAGCCTGAAAACCCGTCGCATCCTGTGGCGATATAAACATCCGCAAAGACAGTTTCCATTTTACGCTTCGGCAGGGGTGGCTAACGGAAGAGTCGTAGTCGGGGGCCGCGACAAGATGGTTCATTGCATGAGCGCGACGACCGGCAAGCGGCTTTGGATTTTTACAACGCGGGCGCGGGTCGAATCTTCTCCGACCATTGCCGACGGCAGGGTGTTTGTCGGCTCGAACGACGGGAAATTCTACGTGCTCGATTTTCAAACCGGAGCGAAAGTGTGGGAGTTCGATGCGGGCGCGCCCATCTCGGCATCGGCGGCCATCGCAGCCGGGCGAGTCGTGATCGGCTCGCAGGACGGACGGCTTTACTGCTTCGGTGAGTAGATTGTTGCAACTTGTAGGGGCAGGGCTTGTCCCTGCCCGGATGGCCGACAGGCCATGACTGATCATCGCCTTACGGCGATTCGGGCAGGGACAAGCCCTGCCCCTATTTTTCGTCCTCAAATTTATGCTTGCCTTGATAAAGCTAATCGGGCGTCCGCTGTTTCGTGTACTCTTCGCCGTAGAGTATCACGGGATAGAAAATGTGCCCGAAAGCGGGCCTGTCATTCTTGCAGGCAATCATCCTTCATTTCTTGATCCTCTTTTGATCGCGCTGCCAATCAAGCGAGTCATACGCTACATGGCATGGGACGCGCTCTTTAGGATTCCTCTGCTTGGAATGCTTATAAGAGCGCTGGGCGCATTTCCTGTAGACATACGACGAGGAAAGGGCGAAGCCGCTTACCGTGAAGCGTTGCGCGTGCTCGAAGCCAATGACGCGCTCGGCATATTTCCCGAAGGGCAACGCTCGGAAGGCGGGCCGATGGGCGAGTTGAAATCAGGCGTAGCGCGATTGGCGCTTGAAACCGGCGCGGCGATTGTGCCAATCACCATCGGCGGCGCATCGCGCGCGTGGCCTAAGTACAGGCTGCTGCCCAAGCCTGCAAGGATCATCGTTCGTTATCACGCTCCGATTTATCTGAGCGCGGATGAGCGAGCAGCGCATCAGGAGGACAGGTCTTTTCAGCGCGAAATAATCGAGCGTGTGATGACGAGCATCAACCGCTCGCTCGTTCCGGCGCTTCGCGGAGACGCGCAATTCGAGAAATGGTATCGCCAGCCGCCTTCGCACATTCGCAGCTATGAATGGGCCCCGCTCGTTGCCGCCATCATAGCGACTCTCGCAGCGGGCTTGCGCGGCACTTTGAATCAGGCATGGCTCTACGTCTGGCTGCCCGTTGTCGTTTATTACCTGTATTTGATCGCTGATTTAACGGTGATAAGGCCGGGGCGCGAGGCGAAATGGCTGCGAAATTTTATGCCTGTTTATTTCATCCTGACCTGGCATTATTCGCTGATCCGCGCGCTCGGCATTCCTGCCGGAGAGATGAATCTGCTGCTCGCCTGCGCGGCGCTCGCGGCTTTTTTCCCCTACTTCTGGGAAGACTATTACACGCTGCAAAAATTCGTTCGCGGCCTTGTAGTCGTCTATTACTTTTCGCTCGCCCTGCTTTTAGGCTGGCCGCACAGGCTGGGAGTCTTCATTGCGATACTCAGCTTCATCCTGATTTTCAGCCTGTGGTATAAGACCAATTTTCATGTAGCGACCGTAGTGGTGATGTTACTGGCCATCACAACAGCGATGTTTATTACAAGATCATTTGACCTGAGCCTATCGGCCTATGTTGCGCTTGCGGTGGCTGCGGTTGTTTATCTGCAAACATTCGTCAACGCCGCTTATGACATCAGAAAAGCGGGCGAGGTTTCAATGAAAAAAACAGCGCATCGAAGCTGATGAACCCGCTTCATTCAGGCAGTTCTTCCTGTTTAGGCTCAGGCAGCCAGAAGCTTGCGATAAGGCCGACCCCGTAGACTATAAAAGCCACGACCGCAGCTGCGTATGCCAGATGAGCAGAGGGGCTGTCGCCGGGCATTCCCATCGCTATGCGCGTGGTAAGAAGCGCGGCTGATGTCCCGATCATTCGACCGCCTACGTTTGCCGCAAAACTTTCACCCGTCCCCCGCAAATGTGTTGGATAGACGCGAGGCAGATAATTTCCCCAGAAACTCAGTTGCGCTACCGTAAACAGCCCTGCGAAGAAGATACCGTACTTGAGCAGCGTCAGATTGTGCACAGCCGGGTAGAGAAACACGAGCGGCACGATGATCAAACCCGGAACCTGAAACACGCGAAGCAGTTTGCGCCGCGACACCAGTCGCACGGCCAGAAACGCCAGCAGGAAACGCCCGACCAGACCACCCAGTTCCTGAATCGTCTGCACTCCGGCGATAGTCGATTGGATGACGGCCTGTCGCTCAGGCGGCGACAGGCTTGGGTCAACCTGCACAAGGCCGGGCACTATCTGCGGCAATTGCTGAATGGCTCCGAAGGCCGCACCTAAACTGCACGCAAAGATCAGCGCCGATACAAGCGTCGTCCTGCGATAAGCTGGTCGGAAGATTTCGGCAAAGCTGGGGCGCTTCAATGTACCAGCCGCCTTCTTCTCTTTCCATACAGGCGATTCGGGCAGAAAAGGGCGAATGATCATCAGGGGAATGGCCGGGATCAGGCCCGAAATCAGCAGGTATCGCCAGTTGTCATGCCCGCCGTGAATCGTCGGCAGCGATTGCGCAACATTTGCGATCAGGAGCGCCATCAGGCTCACCATAAAGCCGCCCAGCGATGAAAATGCCTGCGTGTAGCCGATGACCGATTCGCGCCGCTTCGGTTCGGGGAACAACTCTGCCAGCCACGCGACGGCTGCGACGAATTCGACGCACACGCCGACGAACGTCGCCGAGCGAAATACAAGCAGCATCGGAAGCGAAGTCGAGAACCCCGCGGCAAATGCCGAAAATGCGTAGACCAGAATGCTCCACGTCAGTATCCTCCTGCGCCCCAGCCTGTCGGTCAGATATCCGCCCAGCAACCCGAATACGCCGCCCGAAAGCGCAGGGACGTAGAACATCAGGTCGCGCCACTGATTGTAACCCGGTGTGCCGAACTGCAACCCGCCAAGCTGCTCAAGCGCAGGGCGCAGGACCAGCGGCAGCATCAGCAGTTCATACGTGTCGAACGCAAAGCCGATACAGGCCACTATGCAGATCAACCACTGTGTTCTGGTAAGGCGCGAATCATCTTGAGTAGGCATCAGGTTGGTCATAATGATCCTTGTCAGCGTCGAGTCGAGTCGAAAGCTCGGTTCTTCGTTTATCAGGGAAATAACGCTTGATCGTAGCCCCGCTCGGCTTCGATGTAATCCGAGAGATCACGATCATCAACAACGCAGATATGATAGTCATCGGCACAACAGGCATAAAGCCAAAGACGCTTGTGCCGCCCGGCGTGCGCGCAAGCGCTTCGACGCCTGCGACAGACCACACAACGACGGGCGGGCCGGGCGCGGGCGCGGGAATTATAGATTGAAACACCGCAACCGCTACGACTGAAAGCGCCGCCCAAAGGGTGCTCGCAAGCGCCCCCCACTTCGTGCTTCGCTTCCAGAACAGAGCCGCTATCAGAAGAGGCGAAAGCGCCGCGTAGCCTGAGAAGGCGTATTGAACCGCGAGATCAAAAATCGTCTGAGGCAACTGCAACGCAACCGTGTAGGCAAAGATGGTTATCAGTATTATGAAGAGCCTGCCGGTATGCACCTGCGCCGCTTCGCCGAAACGTTTCCTGCCGCCATAAAAAGCGAACACATCTTCGGTGAACATGGTTGAAAGCGCGAGTATCTGTGAATCGCTCGCCATAACAGCCGCCATTATACCTGCGCCCAGAAGCCCTGCCAGCCATAGCGGGGCGTATCGTTCGAGCAAAAGCAGCAGCACATCGTCCGCGCCCATTTTCTGGCGCAGCGCGTCACGCTCGTCGGGCGAAAGGCGCGCGCCTTCTGTCGCAAGAGTTCTTCGCGCTTCGATCTTCTGCTGAATCTGAGGAACGTCCGTCAACTGATTGGCCATCACGCCCAGAAAGACACACGGCACCCAAAGGGCGACTATGCAGATCGGGTAAAAGATGATCGTTTTTTTGAACTGGCTCATCTTGCGCGCGGTCAGGCAGAAGAGCGTTATGTGCGGAAAACAGATGGACGAAAGCGGGATGAACATGTAGCTGAGAAAAAAGAGCGGCGAGATGCGCTCGCGCGTAAACAGCGGTGCAGTCGCGGGCGAAGCCAGCATCGATTCGGCAGACTGGCGAAAGCCGCCCATACCTGCGCCGATCACTACGAGCGCGATGGCTCCGAAGCATAAAAAGAGCGTTGTCTGAAAAGCGTTGACCCAGGCCGTACCGCGCATTCCTCCGAAAAACACATAACACATCACGACCATCGCAACTATCGCGCCGCCGAACCAGTAAGGGACTCTGCCGCCGCTGATGGCGCTCAGAGCCGTGCCGCCGCCCATCACGCCGATGATGATGTATGGAACAAGCAACGCCGCCTGAACTACGAATATCACTGTGCCGATGTGGCTGCACTCCCAGCGGTCGCGAAACATCTGAACGGGAGTCATAAAGCCATATTTTTTTCCGAGCGCCCATACGCGAGTCCCAATCAGAAAAAGCGTCAGGGGAACGACCAGCGCCGAGGATGAGGCCATCAACCCGAACGTTACTATCCCGTTATTGAAGGCGTGGCCCGACGAGCCCAGTATCGCAAAGGCCGTCATGTTGGTTCCGAATAAAGAGAGCAGAAAGACGTATGGGCCGAGCGACCGGCTGGCCAGAAAATAGTCTTCGGCTTTTTCGCGGCCAGTCGATTTACGAAAGGCAAAGATGCCGATGTAGAGCACGACAACGAGATAGGCAAAGACGAAGATCGCGGGGATCAACTTGCTTGATCCTCCTTGCCGTCTTCAATCTCGCTTTCGAGGTGCGCGGGCCAGCCGATTTTGACCAGCAGCCACAAGGCCAGCGAGGTGAGAAGGGCAAATCCCGCGTGATAGGAAAGGCCGATGGGAAGGAAGCCGAACAGAAGCGGGTGAGCCGTGCGCCAGAACCAGAAATCCTGATGCAGTATGCAAAGAACGAAGACTATGATAACGAATAGTGCTGGTTTCATTAGCCACAAAGGAGACAGAAACCTGAACGTCTCTGAGGGCACACGAGCCTGACCGCCTGCTGCAAAATGTCAGCGTACTATCGCATAAGGGTTCGGCAAATTGCAACCGTCTATAGCGGTTGCTAGAATGCTTGCGCTTGTGTGCCCCGGCAAATGATTATGAGAGAAAAAGCGTCGGTAATTTCAGGTTGTTACAGGTCGCTTTAAACTGAGCGAGGGGATTTCTATGTATAGATATATGACGGCGCTTGCGCTGGCATTCATCTGCATCGGCCATGCGTTTGCAGATGACTGGTCGCAGTTTCGCGGCCCGAACGGAACGGGCATCTCAAACGCTACGCATCTTCCGGTTGAGTTTGGGCCGGAGCGGAACGTGATATGGAAGACTGCTTTGCCGCCCGGCCATTCGTCTCCCGTGCTCGGTCGCGACCGCATTTTCATGACGGGATTTGAAGGCAATAAACTTTTCACCATCTGCGTAGATCGAAAGACGGGCAAGCTGCTCTGGCAGCGCGAAGTGCCGCGCAATCGCAATGACAGGCTCCTGAAGCCCAACAATCCCGCCTCTCCCAGTCCTGTTACCGACGGCGAAAACGCTTATGTTTTCTTTCAGGACTTCGGATTGATCTCTTACGCGCCGGATGGCCGCGAGCGATGGAAAGTTCCGCTCGGCCCGTTCAACACATTTTACGGGCTGGGGGCTTCGCCCATACTTGTGGATGACAAGGTTGTGATGCCCTGCGATCAGGACACAAACTCATTCCTGATAGCGGTCGATAAAACGAGCGGGCGCGTCAAATGGAAGGTCAATCGGCCATGGGTGGTTTCGGGCTATTCAACGCCCATTCTCTATAAGCCCAAGAGCGGCGCGGCGCAAATCGTGATTCCCGAATCGTTTCAATTGACGGCTTATTCGGTCGAGAACGGCGAGAAAATATGGTGGGTGCGGGGGCTGGCCTGCGAGATGAAATCGATTCCCGTCCTTGACGGCGATATGCTCTACATCAACGGCTGGGGCTTTCCTGAAAATCAGCCGGGCAAGCAGATCACCGTCCCGCCCTTCGAGGAAGTCCTTCCGAAATTCGATGCGGATAAAGACGGTCGCATTTCGCTCGCCGAAGGGCCGGATGAACGCACGAAGTCCAAAGATTATTTCGTAGTATTCGATCTGGACAAAGACGGATTTCTGACGGCAAAAGAGTGGGAGACGTACCGCTCGATGATGTCGGCTGAAAACGGGCTGTTGTCTATAAAGCTCGGAGGTCGCGGCGACATGACGGCCAGCAGCATCAAATGGCGCTACCAGCGACCAGTCCCGCAGGTCCCTTCTACCCTGCTTTACAAAGGCGCGCTCTACATGGTCAACGACGGCGGCGTGCTGATAACATTCGACCCCGCGACGGGCAAAGTCATCAAGCAGGGAAGGCTTCAGGGCGCGATTGATAAATACTTCGCTTCGCCCGTCGCCGCCGATGACAAAATATATCTTGTCAGTCAGGGCGGAGCCGTATCTGTGCTGAAGGCGGGCGGCGAGTGGGAGATATTGAAGGTGAACAATCTCGATGATGAATGCTTTGCCACGCCTGCGATTGCCGATGGCAAGATATACATACGGACCAGAAGCGCGCTCTATTGTTTTGCGCAGCGTGATTGAAAAGAGAGAGGTTTGAAATAAACGATGACTGCAAAGAAAAAGGAGACGAATCAATCTATGATCTGGGTAATGTTCGCTCTGGGCGCAGCGCTGTCGTGGGGTCTGTACGGCCCTATACTGCATCGCGGGCAGGTAGAACTTGGCAACCCCTTGCGCGCGCTTTTATGCGTAGGGATGGCGTATTTTTTAGTAGGCGTGTTGTTCCCGCTGGCAACGCTCGGCGCACAGGGAGAGTTAAAGGGATTCAACAGCGGCGGGGTCACGTGGGCAACGATAGGCGGGGCGCTTGGCGCGGCGGGAGCTATCTGCATCATCTACGCCTTCAAAAGTGGAGGGATACCGACCTATGTGATGCCGCTGGTCTTTGGCGGCGCGCCGATTGTAAACGTGCTGTTTTCGATGTACCAGCATCCGCCAAAGACTCAGCCGAACCCGCTGCTCTATGTCGGCTTTCTGCTTGTGGCGGTGGGCGCGGGGATAGTCCTGTACTTCAAGCCGCCGCAATCATAGGCAGGATTAGATCCGTACCGCGAGCGATAGCGAGCGGGTTGGCTTGACCGCATACCCGCTCGCTATCGCTCGCGGTACTGTTTAGTCTTATTGCTTGCCGTGTTTGGCGACGTAGTTGCGCACGAACTCCGTAAGGTGCGGCGCATCGCGAAGACCAACTTTCTTCGCTTCCTCTTCGGCGGCTTCCATAGTCCAACCGTCCCGCAACACGCGGCGAATCATCCAGAATGCTCCGACGCGAATCGCAGCCGTGCAATGAATAAAAGCGGGGCGGTTCGCCGGATCGTCCGTTATGCGCAGAAACTCTGTAGCCTGTTCTTCTTTCGGGTCCGAGTAGGCGACAGGGATATTGAAATAGCGAAGCCCCAGCTCTTTAGCCTTTGCTTCTTCTTCTTCCGCGCGATGTTCGCTCGGCTGCCTGAGATTGATAATGGCTTTAACGCCCTCGGCTTTGAGCTTTTCCAGATGTTCGAGGCGCGGCTGGCCGCCTGTGCAGAACTCGGCGTTTTCGCGAAGGAAGTTGCGAATCGGCGGCACGTCCTGCTGCGCAAGAACCGGCACTGCCATACAGATCGCTATCAATACAAGAACAGCTCGTTTTTTCATGATATCACCCGGTTTCGTCATGCTTTCGCCCCGGCGACTTTCGTGATGCGATAGAGTTTCGATGCGGTGCGTATGATTAAACTCCCGCGCGCGATTGCGGGCGTCGCCATGCACATCTCGTCAAGCGAGTTTTTCCGAAGCACCTTGAACTCTCCCCCGGATTGAATCACAAAAGTGTCGCCGTCTTCGCTCAAGCAGAATATCTTTCCGTTATAGGCCCAGGGCGAAGATGTAAAAGCATTCACGCCCGCGTCGATTCGCACTTTGCCGTAAACCTCCTGCCCGGTCTTTGCGTCGTGACAGGTGAAGAATCCGCGATCAAGCAACGTGTAATAATAATCGCCATAGATCAACGGCGAAGGGTTGTAAGGTCCGGCCTGCGGCTGATACCACGCGATGTACTTATTATTCTTCTCGCCTTCTTTGAGCGTGATGTCGCCCGACGCTCCGGGGCGAATGGCATAGACGGGCCGAACCTGATCGCCTACATAACCCGATGCTATATAAACCATCCCGTATTTTGAAAACGGCGTCGGTATGCTGATCGAAGACATCCCTGCGAACTGCCACAGCAGCTTGCCGTTCAAATCGTAGGAGCGAACCCATTTGGTTCCCGGCGTGATGATCTCTGTTCTCGATTCATTCTCCCAGACGTAGGGCGTGGCCCAGTTGGTTCCTTCTTCGCGGTCAGCGCGCCAAACCTGCTCGCCCGTCTTTTTATTCAACGCCAGCATGAATGACTGCTCATCATTGTCGTTGACTATGTAGATGCGGTCTTTGTAGAGCACGGGCGAGGCCGCTGTGCCCCAGCCGTATCTGGTCTTGAACGACCCCAGCTTCTTCGACCAAAGCGGCTTGCCGTTCATGTCGAAGCAGAACAGACCCACATTGCCGAAGTAAGCGTAGACACGCTCGCCGTCCGTGACCGGAGTCTCTGACGCATAAGAGTTTTTCAAATGGCGGGAGCTTTGCGGAACAGCTTGCAGCACCTCTCTTTCCCATCGAATCCTGCCCGTCTTCCAATCCACGCAATAGACCACCCAGCGATGCGGGTCGCTTGCGGCTTTTCTTTCGCCGCCAAAGTAAAGCCCCTTCTTCGGCTTTTCGCCTTCGACCGTGCTTACAACGGAGGTCACGAAAATGTTGTCGCCCCAGACGACCGGCGAACTCCATCCGGTGCCGGGAATCTCAGTCTTCCACGCGACATTTTCAGTCGTGCTCCAGGTGTCGGGCAGACTGGCGTCTTCGGCAACGCCCATAGCTCCCGGCCCGCGAAACTGCGCCCACTTCTCATCTGCAAAAGCTGTGGTCAACAACACCATCACAATCGCTAAGGTGAAAATCGATCTGGCAAACATAAACGGCCTCCTTGGTTTATCGCTCCGGATTCCTGATTTACTTCGTCGCCCTTTTGCCGATGCAGTATAAGTGCTGAGCCGTACGCATGAAAAGCTGACCATCAGAGATGGCCGGAGAACTGAGGCAATAATCGTTCAGGTTGTTTTCAGCCAGCACTTCAAACTTCGGCCCTGCTTTGACGACCGTCGTAAGCCCGTCTTCGTCCGTGATGTAGATTTTTCCGTCCGCAAGCACGGGCGACGCGCTATAGGTTCCGGATTTTATTCGCTGCGGCCCCCAGACCGTCTGACCGGTCTTTGCATCGAGGCACCAACAGACGCCCTTGTCATCTACGACGTAAAAATACTTGCCGTCAGTAACCGGCGTCGGTACGTCAGGGCCGTTTTGAAACGCCCAGAGCCTGTGCGATTCTGTGATGTCGCCGCGCCCGCCAGCTTTGATTGCGAGCAGAGGCTTCACACGCGTCGGCGCATAGATTACATCATCGAACACAACTGGAGAAGCCACTATTCGATTGAACGGATGATTCTCCGGGTTGAGTCCGTTTGCGCGCCACAGTTCTCTCCCGGTCGCCGGGTCGTGGCCCGTCACACAGTCGCCACCCGATATGACGATTTCAACCGCCTTGCCATAACGAAGCAGGGCAGGCGTGGTGTATGCGTCGGGCGATTCGCGTATGGCAGTTGTGGGCCGCTCGACTTTCCAGATGGTCCTGCCGGTTTTCCTGTCGATGCGAAGCAGGTATGAAGGATCGTCAGTCTTCATTCCGTGAAGGACGGGAACAAAGAGAGAATCTTCAAACAGAAGCGGCGAAGAGGCATACCCCCAGTTCAAGCCGAATTGCCCATAATCTTTCTGAATGTCGCGCGACCACTGCTCGTTGCCTGTGAAATCGAAGCCCTTGAGCACGCCCGTTCCCGTCATCACGTAAACGCTTTTTCCATCCGTGACGGGCGAAGGCGACGACATATTCTGCTTGCGCATCTTGGTGTTCCCGCCTCCGAGGCGCTTCTTCCAAAGCGGCGTCCCTTTGGCTCTATCCACACACCACAAAAACAGATCGTCGCCATCGGCGATGTTGAGAAAGATTTTGTCTCCCCAGATGATCGGCGTCGATCCGCTCCAACTGGGCAACGGCAGTTTCCAGGTAACGTTCTCTTCCGCGCTCCACTTGAGCGGCAGATTCTTTTCGGCGCTCGTTCCGTTCAGCGCCGGGCCGCGCCATTGCGGCCAGTTGTCGGCCATAGCCACTTCGATGGAGACGAGCGCGATGATTGATGCGAGAAGAATTCTTTTGCGCAAATCTTTGCTCCTTATGGAAATGCCCATATAGTAGAACAATCTCTCAAAAAGTAGAAACCGGATTTCACCTTGTCGTCACGCGAAATTCAGTATGAACTTACAGCAGGGCTTTCCTCTTGACAATCTACAAGAGCAGTCATTATCATAGGCTCCTGTAGATTATCTAGAAGAGCGGACAACGAGGCGGAGAAAGTTGTAAACATGACTTATCGAGTGCGCAGGTCGATCTTCGCAATCTGGCCGATTTTATCTCTTTTAATCGGTGCGGCAAACGGGCAATCAAACGACTGGAGACAGTGGGGCGGGCCGCAGCGCAACTTCAAATCCGAGGCTAAAGGGCTGGCCGGTTCATGGCCTGCCAGTGGGCCGCGACGGCTTTGGAGCCGCGATCTCGGCGATGGTTATTCATCCATCGTGGTTGACGAGGGCAGGCTGTTTACGATGTATCGCAAGGGCGATCAGGATTTGGTAATCGCGCTGGATGCCGGGACGGGTAAAACCATCTGGGAATACAGCTATGACGCTCCTTTCGCAAAAGAGTATGAGTTAGAGCAGGGGCCGGGGCCGCGCGCTACGCCTCTTGTAGCTGGCAATCAGGTGTTTGCCGTCGGCGCAACCGGTAAGCTGCACTGCCTAAACAAGCAGACAGGAAGACTGGTGTGGGGCCATGATCTTTTGAGTGAATTCAAAGGCACTGTCCGGGTTCGCGGTTACTCCTGTAGCCCGATTGCTTACAAAAACATGGTTATCATGATGGTTGGCGGCGCGGGTCACGCCATCATGGCGTTCAATCAGAAAGACGGCTCGGTCGCGTGGCAGAAACAGGATTTCAAGAACTCGCCTTCATCCCCGCTGCTGATAAACATAGACGGACAGGACCAACTCGTCGCCTTCATGTTCGACGAAGTCGCGGGACTTGATCCTAACAATGGCGATCTGCTGTGGAGCCATCCGCATAAGACCGATTCGGGTCTTAACATCAGCATGCCGGTCTGGGGCGAAGGCAATCTGTTGTTCTGCTCTTCGGCTTATGACGGAGGAAGTCGCGTTATCAAGCTGACACGGGCGGGCGGCAAGACTACGGCTCAGGAAGTATGGTTCAATCGCCTGTTTCGGATTCACTATGGCAACGTCATACGCCTGGGCGATTATCTCTATGGCTCAAGCGGCGACTTCGGCCCCGCACCCTTCACGGCAGTAAATGTCAATACGGGGCAGGTCATGTGGCGCAATCGCTCTTTATCAAGGGCCACTTTGATTTCGGCAGACGGGCGATTCATCATACTCGACGAAGACGGAAATCTTGCGCTTGCCACGCCCTCGCCCGAAGGATTGAAGGTACATTCCAAAGTGGAGTTATTGACAAATAATGCGTGGACTGTGCCCACGCTCGTCGGAACGAAGCTCTATGTACGCGACCGAAAAATTATTCTTGCTCTTGATCTGAGCTAAATCACAAATTGTGTTTCAAGGAGATTTTATGAAGCGATCACTCTCGTTGTTTGCCATCCTTATTTTGACTTGTTTTATCTCAACCTTTGAAGCAGGCGCAGAAGGGCCGGGGCAGAACGCTCAAAAGGATGAAGCCATCATTCCGCTCGAAGGGCTTGACCCGGTGATGCTGACTCAGGGGAAAGAGGTGCAGGGGCTTGAGAAGTTATTTGTCATACGCGGGCGCTTTCAGTATCTTTTTGCGAACGCGGAGAACAAATCACTGTTCGAGAAAGACCCCGCTCGCTATGAAATTCAACTTGAAGGCACCTGCGCAAGGATGGGCCCGGCTACAGGAGGCAACCCCGACCTGTTCACTGTCTATAAAGAACGGATCTATGTTTTCGGCAGCCCTGAGTGCAAGGTGAAATTTGAAGCGGCCCCGGAAAATTACCTTGAGCACAAACAAGAAGCAACTCTAAAAGTGGCCGCTACGCCTGAGGCTCGAAGGAAAGGGCTGTTGCTGATTGAGAAGGCTGTAGAATCAATAGGCGGCGCGTCAAAACTGGATGGCATGATCAGCTATCAGGAAAAATCCACTAGCGTACAGAAAGGCCCGCAGGGCGATCTTGAGATCAAAAGTACAAAGACCGTTATCTTTCCAGACCGCACACGCCTTGAACGCGTAATGCGCTTTGGCACCATCGTTGATGTGCTGGCACCGGGCAACTCTTTTACTGTATTTCCCGGCGGCTCGCGAACAATGTCCGCCCCGCAACGCGCAGAGCAGGAGAAACAGATCAGGCGAAATCAACTGGCAATACTGCGCGCTCGCAAAAGCGCGGGCTTCCACGCAACAGCGACAGGTTCCGGTAAAGCAGGAGAGACGGTGGTCGAGCAGGTGGCTGTCGATCTGGACGGTCTCAGCATGACGGTTGGCATCGAAGGGTCATCGGGGCGCATTCTGAGCCTCTCATATCATGCAAGAGGAGCAATGGGAGCTTTCGGCGAGATAGTAAAGACGTTTTCGGATTTTCGCACTATCGAAGGCATGACGTTGCCGTTTAAGACGACGACCACTTTCAACGGCGAGCCAGTGCCGGAGCTTTCGCCCGCAGTAGAATCACTGACGATCAACGGCAAGATTGATCCGGCGATCTTTGAAAAGCCGAAAGCAACCGGCGAGCAATAATCCGTTAACGAGCTAGCGCAAATCCAGAGCCATTATCGTCTTGCGGTCGCGCACGTAAAGCTTCGTTCCGACGAGCGACGGCACGGTCCAGGCGTTGCTCTTAAGCAGATCGACTTTCGAGATTACCTTGAAGCCCTCAGGCGTGGCCGTGGCTAAACCCAGTCGCCCGTCTTCATCAATGATGATGAATTTTCCGTCGGCGTATAGAAAACTCGCTTTGGCAAAAGATCTGTCCTGCCACGCGATTTCGCCCGTTTTGACGTTGATCGCAGTGAAGAATGCGGGACCCGAATGCCCGCTCGAACAATAGATATAATCGCCAATTCTAACCGTGTTGCTGAAATGCACACGCACGCGGTTGTTGTGCCAGAGTTCTTTTACGATGGTCTTACTGCCCTGCTTCGTCAATTGAAGCGAGCGGCTTCCTCCGCCGTAAGAAGATGAGAAGAACAACAGATTGTCTTCACCCCAGACGGGTTGGCTTATGGCAAAGTGGTTGTCTGTCGTGTGCGGATGAGACCATAACAACTCGCCGTTACCGGGATCGACTCCGACAATATCTTTTGACATGAAAGCTACGATTTGATCCTGCCCATCGACATTGATGAGCACAGGAGTCGAGTACCCGTTTGCAAAATCCTGTTTTTGCCACGCGACCGAGCCGTCTTTCTGATTGAACGCCATTATCGAATGGCCGCGCCCGCCGACCAGCATAATGATCAGGTTTTTATACGCGAAGGGATTGCACGAATAGCCGAAATCCATCTTCGAGCCGTTGAACTCTTTGTACAGATCATGAGACCAGACGACTTTTCCTGATCTCTTATCCAGGCAGTGCAGTTTGCCGGTCGCGCCCGCCGTATAGATCTGATCGCCGACGATCAAAGGCATACTGTAAGGGCCGCCGCCAGCCTCTTCATAAGAATTTTTGAATGGCGATTCATAACTGTATTCCCAACTGGTTTTGCCCGTATCGGCTTCGATGGCCGCGACTATCTCCTGCCCGCCTTTTCTATACATCGTATAAAGATTGCTGCCGCTTACACTGATGCCGGAATAGCCTTCGCCAAGTTCGCGACTCCACAATATGCGTGGACCTGTAGCGGGCCATGAATTTGCCAGCCCCTTAGCATCGGATTTGAAGTTGCGCTGCGGCCCGCCCCATTGCGGCCAATCCTGTGATTGCGCGTTCGCGGGATTTGCCGCAAGCAACGCGAAGGCGAGAAACGATAGGTAGATGAGCATGTGTTCTTTCTTCATGGTGTACCTCTCGTCATTCAAGGCTCCAGAGCGCCAGAGTCGAAGCATCTTTGATAAGGATTCGATTGCCGACAACGACTGGATGTGCCCAGGTCGGGCTTTGGGCGACGGTATATTTCTTTATAGGTTCAAATCGTTTCGCGTCATTTTTTGCCACGATCAACTCTGCATCATTGGTCAAAAGAAACAAGATATCGCCTGCGCTGAGCATCGCGGCGTTTTCGCCTTCCCGGCCCTCGCTCGTCCACAGCGTCCTGCCTGTCCGAGCGTCGAGGCAGAAAAACTGGCCCTTGCGTTTGTGCGACAGCCCGAACAGATAGTCCCCGTTTATGACCGGCGAGTTCATGTACATAGAGACTTGCGGGTTTTGCCATACCTGCTCAGTCGTCCATTTGTCCTCGCGCTTGATGACTTTTACGGCCATCGTTCCTTTGTCCAGCCCGGAAAAGATCAAAGTGTTTTTATAGGCGACCGGCGTCACACTGTTCTGCGTGTATTCGGTCTCGAATGGGATTTGCCAGATCAGTTC
Source organism: Blastocatellia bacterium (assembly GCA_963804815.1). Taxonomy (GTDB): domain Bacteria; phylum Acidobacteriota; class Blastocatellia; order UBA7656; family UBA7656; genus DATEKX01. Next base: position 4,515,427 of record CAWDRU010000002.1, read on the forward strand.
ACCGCTTGCGGCAGAAATGCCGACTATGAATTTCTGCGTCTGGGTGACGATCTGCCTCAGCCCGTTCAACTCGACTGCGATGGGCGAGGCGTAGCCGGGGCCGTCGCCCTTCCAGTTCCATTTCAACTCGCCCGTCTCGGCGTTGAGGGCAATCAACGCGCCCGCGTCGTTTCCTCCGACGTGAACTATCAAAAGGCCGTTTTCAACAAGTGGCGACATTGCCACACCATAAAAAGGCGAAGTCGCTTTGAACTGTTTGGAAAATTCTTTGCGCCATTGCGGCTTGCCCGTCTTCGTGTCATAACAGGAAACGATTCCGCTGATGCCTAAAGTGTAGAGCTTGCCGTCCTTGAAAACGGGTGTTGATTTCGGCCCCTTGCCGTGAGAGGCTGCCGCAGGGTTCATCGTGTAGGGAGCCGTATAGCTGTCTTTCCACAACAGCTTTCCGCTATCGAGATCAATCGCGGATACGACCTCCTGCTCGTCCTGGCGCGAGAGGATATAAACCGTGCGCCCGGCCACCACGGGTGACGAATGCCCGATGCCGACCGGCACTTTCCACTTAACTTTCAACTGGTCGGGCCATGCTTTCGGCGCGGAAAAAGAGAGAACCGCTCCATCACGATTCGGGCCGCGCCAGCCGGACCATTCCTGAGCAAACGAAACGTCAACGGCCAGTGCCGTCATAAAGCAAAAGCACAGAGCCGCTTTCCATAAGTTGCTATTTATCATAAAAGCCAATCATCCGATAAAATTCTGCCGTAAAAATCATAGAGGCCGTCGCTTTCGGCTGTCATCTTTATGGCTGTAAAAAGATGTAATAAATATGCTCACTCAGAGCGCAAGGCTGGAAGCAACGGAGAGCGCAGCGCGACCACGGTCGCCATTATGGAAGCCATGAGTCCTATCACCAGAACAGTCAACAACAGCACGCTCAGAGAAAGAGTTGAAACGCGCCCTCTGCCGGAAAAGAATGCCGGAGCAATTGCCAGTATCGCCGCAAACGTTCCGGTCACAAGCCCGCAGCAAACCAGAAAAGCGTTCTCTGTTACGACCATCAAAGTGAAATGCTTTGAGCTATAGCCGACGGCCCGAAGCAGGGCCATCTCTCTTCTTCGCTCCAGCACATTTCTGAGCAACACAATCGCCAGACCTATTGTGCCAAGCATCAGGCCAAGCCCGCCGAGGGCCTGAAAGGTCGAAAGATATGTGTTTTCGACTCGATGAAAGCTGGCAAGGCGTTCTGCGGTCGAAGTCACATCGAAGCCGAAGTCTGACAACTGGCTTTCAAGAGCTGCCGTGACCGTTGCAGATTGTTCAGGCGCTACGTCGAGCAGAAAAAAACCGTAACCGCCCTGATCCGGGAAGAGGCGCAGGAAATTCTTTTCCGACATCAAAAGCTCGGATTGAAACAGACTGTCTGCGAGCGCGCCAACCAGTCGCAAGCGTACAGGACCTCCTTCACTGCGCGATAACGAGAATTCATCTCCCAGTTTGAGGTGCAAAACGTAGGTCATCGAATTGGCATCAGCGATGATCGGAACCGCGCCGTCCGTCGATTCATCATTGAGAAGCAGCCACGGGTTCTCTTTTTCTTCATTCGTATCAGCCAGCGAATCCTGAAATGCGAAACGCCCGCTCCTGATGAACTCGTCAGTCGCAGCCAGTATTTTCGGATTTCGAGGCTGGTACAGGTTAAGGCAGCTTGTGTCGTCGCCGGGCCGGACTCGAAACCGTGTGAAGGTGACGCTTTCAGGGTCGAACCCTTTTTGAGTAGAAAGCGTCAGCGCCTCTCTGCCTTCCTCCGTATTGGGGTTGTGGTAGAGAGGCAGAAGCGATTCGGCAAGCAGAGGGAATCCTCCGCCGCCCGATCTTCTGTCGAGCGTCGCATCGCGATTGTCACGCCTGAAAGCGTCCACGGCGACGATGATGAAAGAAGCCGATGCGATCAGGGCGATGCAGAGTATGCTGCGGCCCGGTCTGTAAGTAGCATTGCGAAATCCCATGCGCGAAACCGGCCACCAGCCGTTGCCGCTTATGAGCTTTTTCATTCTGGCTTTCAGCCACGCGTACTCGAAACATAAAAACGCTACGAGCAACACGGTTCCTGCGCCGAAAAAACCTGCGGTCTGCCCAACCCAGCCCAGTATCGCGGCGAGCAGCAAAAATATTCCAAACAACGAGAGCGCCGCTGCCGCGATGGATGGCGGCAGGCGCAGAGATTTTTTTTGTGCTCTCGAATCGCCCTCTTTTACGCTAATGGTTCCGGCCATCAGGCCGCGCACCGACACGCGTTTCAGCATTCTCAGAGTCCAAAGGATGCAGCCCAGCGCGGCAAAGATACCGCCCGCACCGCCCACAGCCAGCGAGACGGCAGAGACGTGAAGACTGAGCATCGTCGTCCCCACAGCGCCGACCCACCATGTTCGCAAGCCATGCATCATCAGCGCGCCGTATCCCAGAGCGGCCATTATTCCAAGCACGCTTCCAAGGCTTGCGAGCACCAGTCCTTCGCGCAAAAACAGAGAACGGATACGTGCGGCTGGAAATCCCAGAGCTTGAAGAGTTCCGATTTCGCGCAACCGTTGCTCGATGCCAAGCTTGAAAAACAGGCTGGTCAACATGAGCGCGGAGACGACGAGAAAAAAGCTGAAGTATACGAAATACTCTCCAAAATCGGTGGCTCCGCGCGATGCTTCAAGTCCTTCGATCCTGGCAGGATAAACGATAAAACCCGTCAGCATCGGATTGATTGCCGCGCGCAATTTCTGCCTGTAGGTTTCAAGATACGCCTGACTGTCAGCGGCTAACAATCTGAGCGAAGTAAACTTTCCATACCGCGACTGCCAGAGCTTCTGTCCCGCTTCAATGGGTATGAACGCCTTCGGGGTGGCGTGATATTTATGCCAGTAATCTTCATCACGAGGGCGCACTCGCTTGAGGTCAATCGGAAAAGGCGGGTCCCAGTCAGAGAGGTTTTCCGTCTGCGTGATACCGGGATAATCGGGCACAAGGTCGCGGTCTGCCCAGTCGCCTTTTATCGGCACAACGGCTGCCACGCGAAAATCGGCAGTGTGAGTCGAAAGCTGCCCTTCTTCTTTCCACAAATAGTATTCGAGCGTGACCGTGTCTCCGGGCTTTGCGGCAAGGTCGCTTGCGGTCCATTCGTTCAGGATTATCGGAGGCAATTGCGATTGAGAATCAGTTCCACTTCCGGCAGCGGGCCTGAAGGGTTCAAAGCTTTCGGGACTGATCGCCGAAACAAGCGAATAAGGGACTTCGCGTTCGCCTGTGCGAATAGAGTTTGCAAGATAGCTGAGTACGGGAACGACCTTCATCCCGGCGTTTGTGGCTGCCGCCTGCGCGCTCTCGAACAACTCATCGTTTATGATCGAGCTTTCGCTTTCGAGCGCTATGCCGCGCCCCTCTTCCAACACTCGAAGCTTGATGCCCAGATCTTCGAGCGAAAAGGTGTCGTTCAAAATCGCGCCGATCAATTCGGGCTTTGTTGGTTGCCCGCTCTTCTCCGACAGGAGAATGGTATTGACGCGGCCTGTTTGTTCGATCTCTTTTTGCAGTCGGCTGAGCGAGACAAAGACGGCTCGAACAGTTCCCTGCTGCGGGCGCACAGAGAACTCGCCAAGTTCGCGGGCTGAAAGCGATTCAATCGCGGAAAGGCGAATCGTGCGGCCCAGATCATCCTTTCGGCCATGCAGTGACCCGGCAGGAATCGCTGTGGGCTTCTCTATTCGCAACAGTATGGAAGCATTCGGTTCGCTTCCAAGTTCGCGCGCGAGGTCCTGGCTGAGACGGGCTTCTCTATCGCCCGGTGTTTTATCTTCGCGCCCGTGAAATTTCCAGAAGCGATCATCCACGCCATAAACACGGACCCCCGATGCCCTGCGCCCGCTCCGCTCGTCCATCACCATTCCATCGAGCGCAATGATCGGGCACGCGCCTTTGAAGGCTTCATCGAACCGATTGTGCGATTGAAGATCAGCGGCAAGCTTTTCTCTGAAGAAGCCCGTCGAAGAGATCACGTGGTCTGTGTTTCCCAATCGAAGCAGAAAGAGATCGCGCAGGCTCGCTCTTACAGAATCTCCGACAAGCAGCGCCCCCGCAAGAACGGCCACGGCTGTGGCGACGCCAAGCACGACTGCCAGATTCGTGCGCCAGTAGTATGCAATATTACGAAACAGTAGTGTCGAAGTCTGCATCACACCTGCTTAATGCGCTGCTCGATCATTTCATATCGAATTGGAAATTTTGATGCGAGTTCCGCACTGTGAGTCACTACGATGAGAATGGTTTGCTGTCGGCTGTGTAATTCCAGCAGGAGAGATGCCACTACTTCGGCTGACCGGTGATCGAGATTGCCCGTAGGTTCATCGCACAATAACAGCAGCGGTTCGTTTATGAGCGCTCGCGCCAGAGCCACGCGCTGTTTTTCGCCGCCCGATAATTCAGCCGGGCGATGATCCAGACGCTCGGCAAGCCCTACCTGATCGAGCAACGCGCGCGCTCTGTCGAGCGAACCATTATCCGAAGATGAAACGAGAGTCGGGGTCAGTACATTTTCCAGCACGGAGCATTGCGGAAGCAGACAGTGGTCTTGAAATACGAAACCCACTTTTCGATTTCTGAACTTTGCGAGCGCCCGCTCGTCGAGTTGAAACGGGTTGTCGCCGTCGAGCGTGACGGTGCCTGATGTGGGCGGCTCAAGCGCGCCGAGTATGTGAAGCAGGGTGCTTTTGCCGCTGCCCGACGGCCCCATAATCGAAACAGCTTCGCCGCGAGACAGGCGCAGTGATATGTCTGACAGGATCGTAAGCAAGCCTCGCGGCGTTGGATATTCTTTTGTAAGGTTGGAGGCTTCTAGCAATGTGGAGACCTTGAATACTCAACGAACAATCTCAGGCCATCTCTACCCGTACAGCGTTCAGGCTTTTCTGATTCCTCGCGTTAATAAGAGTAGCATAAACTTCAAGCGCGCGGTCGGCCATGCGAGGGGCGCTATAGAATGCGCGCACATTCTCATAACCGTTGCGGCCAAGTTCTTCGGCAAGCGAAGGGTCCTGCCATATCTGCAAAAGTCCATCGGCCAGACTGCCCGCCTTATCCGGTTCAACCAGAATTCCGCCTCGTGTTTTTTCGATGACTTCGGGAAACGTGCCGCGACGAGGCTGCACTACGGGAACGCCTGAAGCCATCGCTTCAAGCACGGAAATTCCCTTCGGCTCATCGTAGGTTGCGGGGATGGAAAAGACATCGAGAGTTTGCAGGAACTCGATCTTTTCCCGCTTATCTAAAACGCCTCTGTAATGAAACTCGTCGCCGTAACCCCACTCTTTCATCTTACGCTCGATGTCGCTCAGATACGGTTTATGTTCAGGTGCAAGGTAGCCTGCGACCTCAAGTCTTGCTTTCGGAGAAGACGCGCGCTCGCGCAGATTTTTGTAGGCTTCGCACAGAACGTGCAGTCCTTTTTCGGGAGCCACTCTCGCAAAATATCCGACCGTAAAAACATCGGACCGGGCGCGCGGCCTGATTTCGTAGCCTTCGAGGTTTATGCCGAGCGGAACTGTGTGAATCTTGTTTTCAGGTATGCCCAGATACTCTGACATGAAGCTGGCATAAAAGCCGCTCACCGCTATGAAAGCGTCTATGTGTTCGACATTGGCCCGTATCAATTCGAGCGCGCGATTGCGATAAGAGCTATCAAGCCCGGCGAGGAACAGGTCTTCGCCCTGAAGCGTGCAGCAGACGGGACGATTCAAGGCTTCTTTGATCGGGCGCGCAAGCGCGATCAGAAGAGAGTTCGGCAGCGTGACGACATCCGGCACATTCTCGCTCTGCAACCAGTGAATCATCTTGAGCAGTTCCTTGCGCTGGTATCCGTCCTCGCCCCTGAGCATTGAAACCGTCAGTTCGCCGAGCATTCGAGGGTCAACGGGAATCGAGCGATTTGAAGCCATCTTCAGCGCGAATGAAGAGTCCCACAAACGGTCGAGCAGCCAGGGAGTCTTTCTAAAAAAAGCCGCGTGCTGTTGCAGATAAACGCTGATGCCTCCGAAGAAGACTTTTTCCTGGCTCACATTATTCTCATCCGTCAGGGTCGGCGTGTAGATAGGCACGAGCGAAACGTCATGCCCCTGCGCCATCATTTCTGCGGCCAGCGCGTTATCTCGCAGGCAACTGCCGCAGTACATGCCTGCGGCCCCTGCGGTGATATAAAGTAGCTTCATAAAACTTCCCCGGCTGATTCACGACGCTTTCTGAAACGCCCTGCGCGCATACAGATGTTCAAACAGATTTCCTTCGTGCGGCTGATCCCAGCTGACCTGATTTGTGGCAACAGCGCCGATGTTCAAACGATCTACGAGCGGAGACGCGATAAGCCTGCGAACCAGTTTGTCATCCGATGTTATCGCCGTTATCACAAGGCTGGGGCCGAGGCGGGCGGGCAGTTCATCCTGACGGACTTCGACAACGCTCGCGAACGGAAACAGGAATTCACGGTTCGCCAGAATGTGCTCTGCCGTCTCGCACTGAACGATAGTCGGCAGAAGATAAGAGCATCCCTGCCACGACACCAGTCGCTCGCCTTCTCTGTAAGAAGCCGTGACATCGCGCGCGCCCGGTTCCGAAAGCCCCTGCTCGATCATTTTAGCGATTCGCGCCGCGACGTTCGGGTCGGCAAACGGAGCGATCTGCGCCTGTTCGTCACTGGCTGCGCGCGGCACAACGCGGGCCAGTCGTTCGGCCAGCGCCTCGGCAATCTCTTTGCCGCGCCGGGGAACCCAGACGCCCGATGCGTTGACGCAGGAACGCCCGCCGTTTTCCAGAATCGAAGCGACCATAACGTCCAGATACTTCTCCCATTCGTCGATGCAGTCTTCGCCTATGACCACCTTGCTGTAGCCGGGTCCGTGTATTTCGATTCGCGGGTCTCCATGCCATTTGCCGGTAGAGGATGAATCGCCAAACAACATCCCCCGACCGCAACGGCGCAGGATTTCACCTGCTCCTGCGTGGTCTGCCGGATAATAGCTGAAAGCTTCACGCGGGCACCCTGCGCGAATCAAAGCCTGAATTATGCGATAAGGTGTCCAGGGTTCGGCGCTGCCCGGCTTCAAAACGAGTGGCGTTTTCAAAGCGATAGACGGTATCCAGAGCGAGTGAACGCCGGGAGAGTTGCTGGGCAGAATTACGCCTAAAGATTCAGTGCGCGGGTAAAAGCTCAATGCCTGCCCGTTCAGTTCTCCGAATCCTGTGTCGAGGATGGACAGATCAAGCCCTCTGGTCAGGCCGCTGAGCACGCTCTCCATCTGCGCCAGCATGCTGTGAATCTTCTTCATGTTCCTGCGAACGAGCGCGTATGGAAGCCCTGTAGTGGCAGAAACCTGTTCCACGTAATCTTCAGGCGACTGCGCATCGTCGCCGACAGGCAACGAATCATTGATGAAGTGATCGGCGGCCTTGACGCAGATTTCGAGCAGCTCTTTAGCGGAGAGCGCAGCCATCGCGTCGCGATTTGACTGTTGATCCAGCAGATCGCGGCGAATCAGTCCGCTGTTGGCCTGACTGATCTCAACGAACGGCTCGCGCGTGCGATGGTGCGGCAGACGCGCAACGTCCAGACTCTTATAAGCAACGCCTTTTCTGAGCAGAGGTATATGTATCATAACGAACCCGCTTCATCCTCTTTGCCACTATAAATCAACACGCAGTCGCAAGGTGCAAAAAGTTGTATCTTCATTCTCAATATACGCCTTCGACTACGGTTGACTGGAATCTGGAGAACGGACGGACGTTGCGAACTCCGTCCCACGGATATAGGTCGCAGGGCGCTTCGCGTTCGGCCTCGTCGCGTTCGAGGAAGCGAGGCATGAAGAATTCTCGCGTGAGCGTGGTAAGACGCACTCTGCCGGTTTCGCCGTAACCGACGACCCGCTCAGGGTTATCGGGGTCAACGACTTCGATCATGGCTCGCGGCGTTGGCGGATAGTAGATGACGGCAAAGTTGTCTTCTTCGAGGCGTGGTTTATGAACTGCAAGCCCCATCAGAGTGTTTCCATAAGTCGGCGCGAAATAGACTCCGTCCAACAGCTCTTCGACTGCGAAACGATGAAACTGCGGAGTCATTTCGGTCCCTCCGCAAAACACGCCCTTGATTCCCATTCGTTTCAAAGAGACTTTTTCGCACAGGGCTTCGAGCAGTTTCGGAGTGGTGAACAGGCATTGAATACCGTCGTGAGCTTTAAGCAGAGTCAGTCCCTGATCGACGACGTGTTGTTTATATTTGTCAGCCATCTCCGGTTGATTCATCCTGATCAACTTGATGACCCAGCGAGGGTCGAGGTCTACCATGAAGCATATGCCGCCGCGATACTGCGCCAGGTGCTCGACGGCAAGCCTGAGCCGTCGCGGCCCCGATGGGCCGAGCATCAGCCAGTCCGAGCCTTTCGGGAAAGCGTCGGCTGGCAGCGTCCCGCTGAACGCTTCGTAGTCTATGCGAAAATCATCAATGCTTATTCTGGATTTGGGAACGCCTGTGCTGCCGCCTGTCTCGAATACATATACAGGGCGGTCGGCATAGGCTTTAGGCACCCATCGGCGGACGGGGCCTCCGCGCAGCCACTCGTCCTGAAAGAATCCGAAGCGCGCAAGGTCGTCATACCCCTGTACCTCGCGGCGCGGGTCCCAGTCGAGATTTTTCGCATAGTCGAGCCAGAAAGGGCATCCCGTCGCCGGGTCAAAGTGCCATTGAACGATTTCGCGAACCCACGCATCAAGCGTGTTGCGCGCGGCTTTCATTTTCGATTCCGTGTCGGTTTCTATGGTGGATTTCAATTCTTTTCTCGCAACGAAAAATATTTAAATGCTGCGATTGGATTTTTGTCAGCGTCGCGGCGTATGTCAAGTGACATCGGCAGAGAATTGATGGCGGCGCTGGTCAAGCGACGTAAAAACCGGCCCGTGATACAATCACGACAACAACTAATTAAGTTGCCGTGAGGTGCAGAGATGTCAACAAATCCTAAAAAGCGAATGACGATTGAAGAATACATCGAACTGGATAAGGTCTCAGAAGAAAAGTTTGAATACTTTGATGGCGAAGTGTTCAACATGAGCGGCGTACATCCAAACCACGCGCTGCTTGAAAGCCGCTTGATTACAAGCTTCAACAATCAGACGGCCAAACGCGGCTGTTATATTTATCCGGCCAATCTGCGCGTGAAAGTTCCGAGCCTGCCGCCTTATCGCTATCCTGATTTATCTGCATTGTGCGGCAAACCCGAATTTGAAGAGCATACCGGGTTATTGTGTTTGACTAACCCCATACTTCTGGCTGAAATCCTTTCGCCGACGACCGAAGGGTTCGACAGAGGAGAGAAATTCACCCACTACAAATCTATTCCGAGTTTCCGCGAATACCTGCTCATCGCACAGACCAGAAAACACATTACCCATTACCTGCGACAATCAGAGAGAGCCTGGCTGCAAACAGAATACGGTACGGGTGAAGTTTTACAGATCGTGACGCTCGAATGCGAGTTGGATGTCGATACGCTTTACAGCGGAATCAACTTTGAATCAGAAACAGGCTTTTGATACCGTTTTTGCTGAATTAAATTCAGATCGAACCTCGAACCTCAAACCCTTCTCCCTACAGCTAGATGGTACAGGGATTGCTCACATTAAAATGGCTTTGTGTGGACAAAAATCCGATTCCTGAATTGGGGCATAGTGTATGAGCAGTGATGTAAAAGAGATGACCGCTGATGAAATCCGCGCGCGCATTATCCGGTTAGGGTTTGCAGAAGACGAGCAGCGCTTTTCCGAGTTCTGCGAAAAATTGCGCGGCGGGTTGCCTGCGGGCACTGGTGTCGCGCTGCGCGGCAGTGTTGTCACGGATGAAAAGTGGAAAGACGGCAGACCGTTTGATGCGGATGGTGAGGGCACAAGTGATCTTGACGTGACGCTCATCGGCAGCGCCGCGATGCAATACTGGAGCGAAGACGCGTATTATATTCCAGCCATGCACACCAAGCCTCTGGGCGACAAAGACCCTGACATTGCTCCCAAGCTGAACCCGCTTCGCTGCCAACTGCAACGGCTGGTTGCGCGGCCCGTCAACTTTCAGGCAACGTCGAATCTGATACTGTTTGTCCGCGATGTTCTGCTCGGAGAGCCGTACTTCAAGATAATCGAGGAAGACGAAAACTCGTGATTCTCAAACTGCTCAGTTACAACATTCGCTTCGGAGGACTTAAGCGCGAAACTCAATTAGCAGAAGTCATCCGGGCCATCGCTCCCGATCTGGTCGTATTTCAAGAGGCGACCGCGCCCGGCGTAATCGAGAATCTGGCAGAAGCGACCGGCTTACATTTCTGGGCAGCCCGGCCCGCACACTCCATCGGCTACATCAGCCGGATAGAGATAGCTCATCACGAATGGCATCACCCGGCGGGGGCCAAACATTCCTTTCTCGAAATCGTGCCCACGGGAAGCGAATTCCGTATATTCGGGCTTCATCTCAGCGCGATGTTTTCAAAATGGAGCGAGCGGCGGCGAGCCAGAGAGATACGCGCACTGCTTTCAAGCATAAAAAGACATCAAACAGGGTTTCACGTTCTGGTCGGGGATTTCAATACGCTCGCGCCCGGCGAACTGCTCGATACGCGGCGCATGCCTGCATGGATTCGAGCTATGATATGGATAAGCGGGCGTGAAATTCAAAGAGAGACCATCCAGGTGATGCTCGATGCCGAGTATGCGGACGGTTATCGCTTTCTACACCCTGAGGATAAGGGCTACACATTCCCGATCTGGGACCCGCATTTACGGCTCGATTACCTCTTCGTGCCTGCGCGCTACACAGACCATTTGAAGGACTGTCAGGTAATAACCGGCCTGCCCGCAGTCAAGACGGCATCGGATCATTTTCCGTTGCTTGCCTACATCAATCTTTGATAAAGATGCTTTATAACATCGCGCTCGTCTTGCGAAGTGAGCCGATCTTCGCTACTATTTTCGATTTGGAGCCGGTATGATTTTCGCACGCGGCTCCGGCGAGTTCGACTCGTTCGTCTAGGGGCCTAGGACACCGCCCTTTCACGGCGGTAACACGGGTTCAAATCCCGTACGAGTCACCACATCTGCAATCAAACGAGTGATGAGGGCGCTCATCACTTTTGGAACTCGCGCTGGCGAGGCGCGTTATTTAACTCTGTATATGTCGGGCCGCTCAGCGTCGCAGCACAGGACCTGGCGGCCCGCTTGATTTTGCGAATGATCAAACGAATAGTTCCAGCTTTTATCTTCACTTTGATTCTGGGCTTCCGGGCTGTGGCGGCGATGGCTACCGATACCATTGTCACGATGCCGTTTGAAAACCTCTCAGGCCGCCCGGAATATAACTGGGTCGGCGAGAGCTTTGCCGCGACGCTCGCAGACCTGTTAGACAAGCCGGGCTCGTGGGCATTCGCCCGGACGAGCGCAATGTCGCATATAAGCAGGAGGGGCTGCCGCCGACCGCGATACTGACGCGGGCCACGATGATCAAGATTGCCGAGCGCGCCGGAGCCAACCTCGTAGTCCTTGGCACTTATCGCATCGATGGGCAGGGGCGCGAAAGCAGCATAACGATTACGGCTCGCGTGATCGATATTCGCGAAGGCCGCCTCGTGGGCAAAGAGTTCAATCGCGGCGGCAATCTGGTCGATCTTCAAAAGCTTCAGGGCGAGATGGCCTATGAGATTCTATATCAGCACAATCAGGCGCTTCCCTTCTCGCGCGAGATGATAATCACGGATGCTACGCAGGCGTCCATCGGCGCGTTCGAGAATTTCATAAAGGCTACGCTCACAAGAGACCGCGAAGCCCGGATCGGTTTTCTGGAACGGGCGATCAAAGAGTATTCTGAAAAGACCAATAACAAATATATCCCGGCTATCTTCGAGCTGGGCCGCATTCATTACGAGGCGGGCGACTACAAAGCCGCTCTCGAACAACTGGCTCAGGTTGACGACAGGAATCCGCGTTATGACGAAACGCAATTCTATATAGGTGTGGCCGAAGACGCCCTGAATCATACGGACAAATCGCTTGCCTTGACTCAAAAACTGGCCGAACGGCTTCCCCTCTACGAGGTCTATAACAACATAGGCGTGCTGTTCATCAAGCAGAAGCAGTACCAGACGGCGATCAATCATTTGAAGCCCGCCGTTGATGCTGCGCCTACAGACACCGACACGCTTTTCAATCTCGGCTACGCATATTTTCTGCTGAAGGATTACCAGAAATCGATAGCGACGCTTAAGGAAGAGATCAAGCAGCGAGCCTCGGACGGCGAAGCGCATTACATTTTGAGCAAAGCGTTTGCGGCCACAAACGATCAGGCTGCGGCCACTCAGGCGTCCGATCAGGCAAAGAAACTCCTGCCCGCATTCGCTCAGTGGGAGACCAAAGGCGCGCCGCCGCTGGCGCGCATGAAGCCTTCGTTCAACAAGATCAATTATTATCGCTATAAGCGCGATCAGGACGAGCGGCTGAACGTTCAATCTCAGGTGAGCGGGCAGACGCCGCAGGTAGATCAGCTGTTGGATACTGCGCGCAATGCTTTTCTTCAAGGCCGCAACGAAGACGCGCTCGCCTCGCTCGGCAAGCTGTTGCAGACCGCGCCGCAGAATTACGAAGCGCATCTGCTGACGGGTCGCGTTTACGAACGTCGGGGCGATTTCGAGCGCGCGACAAACGCGCTCAAGGCAGCAATATTCTGGAATCCGAAACTGGTTGCGGCGCACGTGTTGCTCGGTCGCATCGCTGTATTGAAAAACGACTGCAAGAGCGCCCAGGAATCTTTGAACAAAGCATTGCAGATAGATCAGAACGATCAGGACGCGCAGTCGCTCAAGCGTTTGTTCGACGAGAAGTGCAAACCCGGAAATGGTCAATAGAAAACAGGACTGACGCTGTCATCTATTCTACTTCCTGTCTGCTCACCGTTATTTCCCGAACAGGCTCGGCGGTTTCGGTCGCATAAATGATATAATCGTACGGGACGATGTAAGGAAAAACATGAGCGAAAAAGTCAAAGCCGATTTGGATAGACTCGACAGATTGCGTGATCTGGCGCTGTGCGGACCCGAAGAGCAGCGCGAAGAAGCGCAGCAGGACTATAAAGAACTCCGCGCGGAACTGCTCGATCACGAAAAGTGCGGAGGGTGCGATGACACCGCAATTACAAAGGAATTACCTGTGGAAGATAAAATTTTGACGTGCGAAACCTGCGGCGGACAATTCACCTATGCGGTTGCCGATCAGCAATTATATGAAGGGCAAGGCATTGAGGAACCAAAGATTTGCATAGACTGTCGCCGCAATCAGACGGCAGATAAAAGCGAACTGAAAGGCGAGGGAGAGAGCGGGGGCGTGGGCGGCTTTAATTCATAGTCGGCTACCCGCTCGACCGAAAGGCGAGCAGTGGATCGAACAATATATTGGTAGGCCATTGTGACAGCGTAGGATCAGTCACAATACAGCGAGCGTCCACTTCTCTCACCCGATTTGCATTACAACCTAATCACAAGCCTCCGTTAATCTAACAATACTGCGCAAACCGTGTTCCTGCCGAGAGTGCAGATTATTGCATTATTTCGGTCATCTTCTTCGTCATATAGATTAGAGTGCACAAGACTCGGAATCTATAGATAAATTTCACATCGGCTCATGCTCGCGCTCATCCGTTAGTTGTAAATGAGCCTATATGTCCTTGCTTTTCGATTCTTGAATTGCTCCGGGAGGTGAAAGGCGATAATGGCCACTCTAACCGTAAGCTCTATCTCAATTTCAAGGCCGACAATCTGGCGAACTGCAATGTGTATTTTGTCGATGATCATGTTAGTCATGGCAACGGCGATTACGGCTTCCGGTTGGAGTGCTGATCATGTTTGCTCGCCCGGCCCTAAACCGGGTTGTTTTATTCAGGCGAAGCGCGATGTAGTCTTCATCATAGATCACTCAGGCAGCATTGCTCGCCGAGGGCAGACTTACAATGTAGAGATTGAAGGCGTTGCTAAAGCGCTACGTGATCCGACAGTGATTCCGCGCGACGGCTCAACAGCCGTTGTGATCGTGCTTTTCGATGATAATGCGTTCATCAAAGTAGCTTCCGATGATTTGCCCAATAGCAAGCAACTCAAGGGGATCGATTCGGATGAGCAGGCTATAAAGATTGCTGCGATGGTTGAAACCCTTAGGTGCAGTGTAGTGGATGATCCAGCCGCGCCTCCTCCTTGTCCGTCCGGCAACACTAACTTTGGTGCTGCAATTGCGAAGGCAAGCGATTATCTCAAGGAACACGGCAGGCAGGATGCGCGGCGTATGCTTTTCATGTTCACAGACGGCCAGCCTACCGATCTAAACGGTGGAGTAACCGCCGCTAATGAGGCCCGCCTTTTCGGAAAGGTTTCTGAACTGGATGTAATTTTGATAGGTCTGGATTTCGTAGAATTTCCGGAAAGCCAGGCTAGAGTTGAGAAGATAGTCTTTCCGCAGCCTACTGACGAGTTGCCGGGTGGAATATTGAAAATTAACGCAGGCTCTTGTAACCAGCCTGGCGCGAGCCTCGATGATCCAGACTGTGTTCGCCAGGTTTATGAATTTGCCTCACACATACGCACTTTGCTCCGAAGCGATGTGCTCCCTGTTGAACTCGTCGTGAATACCGATGAAGACACATCCGACGGCGATAAGCTTTCGCTCAGGCAAGCCATCGAGATTGCCAATTGCCGCGGAGGCAATGCCACAATCACTTTCGATAAAAGCCTCATAGACAAAACGATTATACCGCTTACGCCCTTGCCTGCCTTGACTGCGCCTGACATCACTATTGATGGGGTTGTTAAGTGTGACGCAGAGAGTTGTCCCCCCCGCTTTGTGACTATAGACGGATCGCGTGTCGATGTGACCAGGGGTGAAGCGCACAGCGACGGAATATTGATCCGCTCCAACCATGATAGCGTCCGAGGTCTGAAGATCATCAACTTCAAACGAGCTGGCGTCACAGTTGAGCCTGTCTGTCCATTCGATAATGTCGGGTGCAATCGGATTGAGTTGAACACTCTTGAGGACAACGCAATGGCAGGTGTGCTGATCCTCGACCCTGTGCCTGTCGAAGGAAAGTTGGTCGCTCATAACGTTGGTAACACGATTTCGCGAAATGCAATATCTGGAAGCAGAATACCGGTGGACTTAGGTGGTGACGAGTCTACACTCAATGATTCCGGCGATGCTGACGAGGGCCCCAACACGCTGCTTAACTTTCCTATTATCGTAAGTATGGTGCAAACAGGCGACACTGTAACCATCAAAGGTGAGGCGGCTGCCGGACAGGTGATCGAAGTATTTAAGATCAACAGCTTAAAGAACGTATCAGGAAAGAGCGTTATAGATGGCACAGCTTTTCTTACTGAAGTAATTGCTGATTCAATGGGATCATTCATCGCTACGGATCTTCCCGTCTCACCAACGAGGTTGTATACTGCCTCAGCCACTGACCCGTTTATAAGCCCCCTCCGTTGCAGCAATACGTCAGAGCTTGCTCCGATTGATATTATCTGCACCCTTCCCGCAATATCGAAGATCACGCTGGAGGATGGAAAGTCGTCCCTTGAATTCAGGAAGAAAGTGACGGTCAGAACTTTCGTAATAGAGAATGTCGGATGCGCTCCGCTGGAATTGAGCGTTGATTCCATAAAGCGAACCGGAAGCGGTATTGGCGGCATAATAGACCCGGACAAAACAGATGACAGCGGCATGTTCTCTGTCAGAATCATCAATCCGGGCGGTACCATTTCGGATTTTCCGAAGGGCCAATCCATAATGATTCTTCGGGGCAGCGAAAACGCGCGGAGGTTCTCGGTCCTCTTCCATCCAGTGATTCCGCCTGTTGTTAACCGAACCGGCAAATTTGCTGCGAGCGAACTCGTGCCCAACAATTTCACGACTGCAATCAACCTCACATTCAAAAACAACGGCGAAGGCCAGCGTACGATCAACTTGAAGGCCAAAGTTAAAACAGCCGTCCGGCTTGTAAACTCGAACGGCGGCGAGTCGGAACCAGTAGTTT
Organism: Blastocatellia bacterium; assembly: GCA_963804815.1. Classification (GTDB taxonomy): domain Bacteria; phylum Acidobacteriota; class Blastocatellia; order UBA7656; family UBA7656; genus DATEKX01. Next base: position 4,531,562 of record CAWDRU010000002.1, read on the forward strand.
TCACACGCTCAGGTGATGAATTCGCAGTCACCTTTTCTGTTTATGATTCTGACTTGAGCGTGAATACGGTGAAGTATAAATTTCGTGATGCCGCAAAGAACCTGATTTCTGTGGAACCAATAGACAGTGACCTCGCCGGTCCGATCAAAGAACACAATCTGATTGTTGGGCAGAGCTTCACAGTTATACAAAAACTTCCAAGTCTAAGGGATCATCCGAATATTGTTGAGGTGGAAGTGATTGTGTCTGATGGCGAGAAAGAGATTTCGGCTTCCGCAAAATTAATGACGAAAACGAATCAAGCGTTGAGCCGTCAAATTTTGAGACGCATGCGAAGCGCAACGCTGATCTTGCCAGCAACTGAATTCATAGCAGTTCCGGAAAAGAGCAGGAAGGAGAAACAGAGATGACAGAGCATGCGCATCGCTCAATCCGGTTCTTACTGCTCTTTGTTTTGATAGCGGGCCTGATTCCAAGATCGGCGCGCGCTGATGACATCGACCCGCAGAAATCTGTTCGCCTCAATGCAACGGAAACATACGGTCCCATCGGTGCGATCTATTCACCGGGCCCAGCGGGAATCAATGGCCGTTCGGTTCAAGGTAAGCAAGCGATCTGGGGCGGCGATCTGATCGAGACATTCAAGGGCGCAAAGGCCAGCGTGTTGCTTGATACGGTCGGCCAGATGACGCTTGGAAACGACGCAAAAGTGAGACTCTCGACTAAGCTGGCAGCGCTTGACGATAATGGCAGCGGCCCTGTGCTCGTCGCTTCGCTCATCAGAGGAGATATAGTCGTCAGGCTCAATCAAGAAGCAAACGCTTATATTGAAGCAGGCGGTTCAGCCTACACATCATCACATGGCGCGAGCTTCCGCATTGAGATTCGAGAAGGCAAGGCGGTAATTCACGAATCGAACGGTTCGGTCACTCTCGATCTTCAGTACAACAGACCGAGGATCGAATCCAGAGCCATCAATATTAAAGGTGAGGAAATTCCAATAATCCCCCTTAAAGTGAAGGTCAAAAAAAGGTCGAGCGAGATTGGAATCTTTTTTAAAAAGTTGATCGAGCGCCAGAAAAAACGGACGGTATCCTACAATCCTGGCGCACAGTTGACTAACGATCAGACGATACAAACAGAACTGGTTACTAACAGATTGGTGCATTTCATAGTTGAGCCTCCTGACATCGGCCAGATCGTCAACGCAGCCGGTCAGGTTATAACTTCGGAAAGTACCGATTCCAGAGGCATAGTCAGAGTTTATTTCCAGGCTGGTGATAACCCTGCAACCGGGCAGATCCTTGCAAATGTCGAGCTAAGTCCTGAAGACATTGCGGACGGCACAACAGCCATAGAATACAGGCAGGACGTAATAATTACGCCCGGAGGCGTTTCCTTGCGCACCAAAATACTAGTGACAGTGGGCGCTGCCGGTCTGGGAAGCGTTCTGTGGTGTTGTGTGATTCATAAGGACCCGCAGCGTGTCCCGGTGCAGAATCCTCCGCCAATCATTATCCCTTGACCTGTACATGAATGGTTAGATTGAACGATGAGGTGAACGAATGAAGAAACTGGTTGAATTTCCTTTTGATGATGGCACAACGATGTTCGTTGAAGTAGAAGATCCGGTGACGAATGTCGGTACAGTGCGCGGCGCTCACCCGGTCGAGCTGGCCGAAAAGGCGAAACAAACTTTTGAGGCATCGCTGGAAAAAATCAAGCCGACGGCTTCGGCTATCATCGCCAAACTGCGCGAACTTAGCGACCAACCCGAACAGGTCGCAGTAGAGTTCGGAATCAAATTGAGCGCGGCGGCGGGTGTAGTCATTGCCTCCACGGGAGTCGAAGCGAATTTCAAAGTGACTCTGACGTGGAAGCGAGAGCCGTGATAAAAGGTCCATTAAGCCGAAGGAGGCCGCAGTGAGCCAGAATGAATATTTGAACTTTGAATTGCTGATAGAGCGTCAGGGAGACGGCTATCAGGCCAGAGTGCTCGCCTCGCCGGGCGGCGAGACGACCGAAGGTTTTGAAATGCCGTTTTCGGACCAGGAATCAGAAGCGTTTCTGATGAATCTGGGACAACCTGGACAAAGCGCGCAGACGTTTGAAAGGGCGGCTAAAGATTTTGGCGGTCGCCTGTTCGGCGCTGTATTCAAAAAAGAGATTTTTGGATGCCTGCGCGTCAGCCTTAAAGAAGCTAAGGATGAGGAGAAAGGTCTTCGCCTCCTCCTGCGTTTGGGAGATGTGCCGGAATTGGCCGCGCTGCCGTGGGAGTATCTCTACAACCCGAACCTTGGCTTTCTCTCCTCTTCGTCCGAAACGCCCATCGTGCGCTATACGGAATTGCCTGAGAGCATCCGCCCATTAACAATAAAACTTCCGCTGCGTGTGCTGGTAATGATCTCCAGCCCCAGCGATTATCCACTGCTCGATGTCGAGCAGGAATGGGCAATGCTCTATGACTCTTTCGCTGAATTGCGTAGTCAGGGATTGGTAGAGCTTGAACGATTAGAGGAAGCCAGCGAGTCTGCGCTGCAACAACGTTTGCGGCGTAGTACATATCACATTTTCCATTTCATAGGCCACGGCGGATATGACAAAGAGAGCGGGGACGGTTTTCTGATAATGGAGGGCGAAGGAAATATCGGTCAGCGCATAAACGGCGAAGGGCTTGCAAATTACCTGCGCAGCCACCGCTCGCTTCGTCTTGTTGTGCTGAACGCTTGCGATGGCGCGCGAACTTCACTAACAGACCCTTTTGGGGGGACGGCGCAGAGTCTGGTGAGAAGAGGAATTCCGGCTGTTATCGCCATGCAGTTTCCGATAACCGATAATGCAGCGATTGACTTTGCCAACGGATTTTATAAAGCGATTGCTGACTACTCTCCTGTAGACGCTGCGATGGCTGATGCGCGGCTGGCAATGAAAGTTGAGTGGGGTACGCCAGCTTTGTACATGCGCTCGCCTGACGGATGCGTGTTTGCCAGAGAGACTCCAGCGGCTCGTCAAGATGATAAGACACCTGATTCAGATGAGATGGGTTACCGAATGATGGCCAATGCCTTCAGAGAAGGAAGGCTGGTCCCCTTCATAGGCGCGGGTGCTAATCTGTGCGGTCGCATCTCCGGAAACTGGGAGAGCGGTCCTTATGCTCCGAGCGACGGCGAGTTAGCGGCTCACTTATCGAGCATCCGCCCCTTGCCCGGCAGCCCTTTTGATCTTGTGCGCGTATCGCAATACATGGCACTTGAAAGCGCGGAGTATTTAAATTCTGAGCTTCACTCTGTTTTCACGCGCCCATTTCTTACTACATCTTTGCACAAATTCCTGGCAAGGCTACCTCGCATCCTGCAACAAAAAGGCTGCGCACAAAGTTACCAGCTCATAGTGACTACAAATTATGACGACGCTCTGGAGACAGCTTTTAATGAAGCGGAAGAGCCATATGATCTGGTGTGCTATATTGCCAGCGGAGAACACAGCGGCAGATTTTATCATAAGCCATACGGGTGTGATCCAATAGTAATCTCAAAGGCAAATAAGTATGACGCATTGTCGCTTGACCGTTGCACTCTCATACTGAAACTGCACGGCGCAGTTGACCGCAACAATTCCAAGCAAGATAGCTACATAATCACCGAAGACGACTATATCGACCATCTGACTCGCACGGACTTCTTCAATCGGTTGCCGATAAAGATTGTCGAGAAGCTACGCGACAGATATAGCAATTTTCTGTTTATGGGTTACAGGCTTCGCGACTGGAATTTGCGAATCATATGTCGGCGAATCTGGGGAGAGGAAGGGCCAAAATCCAAATCGTGGGCACTAGGCCTGGATCCCGACCCTGTTGACATTGAGTTTTGGAATAAACGCAATGTGAGAATCCTCCGCGATGTGGGCCTGGAACAATATGTCGAAGAGATGGAGCGACGACTCACAGCTTAAATACACGGCAGTTGTGCATGACGATTGAAAAGACTCCTCCAGATATACCCTACGCGGGCCTCAAACCTTATTCAGAAGAGAATGCTCATTTCTTCTTCGGGCGCGAGAGGGCGCAAGAGAGCATCATCGCCAACCTTAGGGCGAAACGCCTGACGCTGGTATTCGGCGCGAGTGGGGTAGGCAAAAGCTCCCTGCTGGGCGCAGGCGTTGCTCATAAACTTCGCAGTGTTGCCCAAAAAAATCTTGATGAAAAAGGGAAGCCGGAGTTCGCGGTCGCCATGTTCAGCACCTGGCGCGATGACCCTATCGCAGGGCTGACTGCCTGCGTTCAGGAGGCCGTTCGCGAGGCGTTAGACGATCAAACGCTTGAGCCGATACCTCAGCCGAGCTCGCTTGCCGATACTTTTCGGTTGTGGACAGAACTTGTGGGCGGGGACTTGCTCATCATACTCGATCAATTTGAAGAGTATTTTCTTTATCATAAGGATCAAGAGGATGAGAGCGGGTTCGCCTATGAGATTGCGAGGATGGTCAAGCGCCCTGACCTGAGGGTTAATTTCCTAATCTCGATTCGCGATGATGCCTATTCAAAGATAGAACGACTCAAGGAAAACATCCTCAACGTCTTCGACAACAGCCTGGAAATAGAGCACCTCGACAGGGCGTCGGCGCGTTCGGCCATCGTTAAGCCGATTGATCAATACAATCGTTTTTATGCAGCAGGTAAACAACGAATCAGCATAGAGCCTGAGTTAGTCGAAGAGGTATTGTGGCAGTTAAGACCGGGGCAGATCTTTTTAGTCGATGGCGGGCTTGGCGGTCTGTCAAAGACGGATGATACGACCGATACGGAAGCGGGAATCGAAGCCCCCTTTCTACAACTGGTGATGACTCGTTTGTGGAAAGAGGAGATGGCCGCAGGCTCGACGACTCTCAGGCGCGCGACACTTGATGGCCTGCAAGGTGCGGATAAAATCGTGCAGTCGCATCTGACCGAGTTGCTGGAGAAATTGTCGGAGAATGAGCAAACAATGGTGGCTCGCATTTTTCATTATCTGGTCACACCATCGGGCGGTAAAATCGCGATGTCAGCTTCGGACCTCGCCGAATCTGCCGAGCTGGATCGGGACGAGCTTATTCAAATGCTGAATAAGCTGTCTGGCGTAGGCAGCCGGATTCTGCGCGTGTTTGCCCCGCCGGGCGCGGTGGCCGAATCGCGCTACGAAGTTTTTCATGATGTGCTTGCGCCAGCGATTCTCGCCTGGCGAAGAGCGCATGATCAAAAGTTAAGAGATCGTCAGGCTGAAGAAGACAAGCAGCGCGCAACGGAGAAGGCGCGCGATGAAGAGAGAGCCAAAGCTGCTGGCCGCCGTCGAGTTTTATTAATCGTTATAGCAATACTGTCAATATTGACGTTAGCCGTCATCGCAATCGCTTCGATACAGTTGAAGGCTATAGCTGAGAAGCAAAGGGCTGAAGCTGATGAGCGAAGAGACGAAGCTGTGCGAGCGAAGAAATATGCATTTCAAGCAGCCGATGCGAGTAGTCAGACGCTGGCTCGGCTATATAGCATAGTGACCGGAGGAGGCGATCCGAAACAAGCGGGTAAAAACCTGAATTCAGTATTGGACAAGCTAAATGAGACGCTCGAATCTTACCGGCGGGACGGTAATAGAGCGGGTGAAGGAATAATGCTCAATAACGTTGCCGGGATTCACCGTGTCATTGGAGAATCCTACAGTCGCTCAGGCCATTATCAGCAGGCAGAGCCTTACTACCAAAAGGCGCAAGATTATTATCAACAAGCGCAAACACTGCTAGAGAATAGCCTTGGGCCAGACCACCCGGAAGTAGCCACGAGCCTGAACGATCTGGCTGTGATTTATGTGGAACAGGGGAAATATAAAGCAGCTGAGTGGCCCTTAACACAGGTGCTGTCTATTCTGGAGAAAGTCGTAGAGCAGCCAGATGATCTTAATTTGGCAATCCCGGTAAGGAAGCTGGCAACGTGTTACAACGCTCAAGGAAAGTACAATGAAGCTGAGCCGCTGTACAACCGTGCTCTGGAAATTCGCAGGAATAAATTGCCTGCAAATAGTCCTGATCTGGCTCAAAGCTTGAATGACCTGGCCTGGCTTTACTACGAGCGAGGTAATTACGCTCAGGCCGAGCCGCTTTTTAACGAATCGCTGGCGATCTGGAAAATTAATAAGGACGAGGATTCGGAGTCGGATTCGGCCCTCAGCCTTAACGGGTTGGGAGCGATTTATCGCAAGCGGGGCAATTACGATGAAGCCAATGCTTACTTTGTACAAGCAGCAGAGCTTCACGAGAAGCCCAAAGACAAAGACAACCTGCTGATTGCCGATGATATTGAAAACCTCGGACTGCTTGATGAAGATCAGGGCAATTATGATCACGCCGAGATGCTCTTCAAAAAGGCGCTTGGCATTTGGGATACTTCGCTTGCGAAGGAACATCCGATCAGAGCTTCCGGTCTGAGCAACCTGGCGTCTCTCTATTACAGGCAAAGGAGATACGCCGATGCCGAGACTGCTTTCAAAGAGGCATTGCAAATTCAGGAAGTAGCGCTGGAGAATTCCCCCGATCTGGCTCAGACATTGAGCGGGTTGGCGAGACTCTACACCGATTTAGGCAGGTATGTTGAAGCAGAAAACCGATTCGAGCAGGCGCTCGCAATACAGGCGAAAGTAATACCCGACCACCCGGACCTGATTGACACTTTAACTCACTATGCTACGCTGATGCGGAAGACGAATCGAGAGATCGAGGCAGAGCAACTCGAACAAAGGGCGAAGCAGATACAGGATTTGCGCAAGACAAAAAACCTGGATAATTAAGGTTATAGTACAAATTCAGAAAGGAGATGAGCCTCTGCATTGCAATCACTTCCGATAGCTGGAATTCTTGTATCCTGTTCACCTGTAAACCTGAAGTAGCGAACTGACCTTTTCCTGTTTTGTGTTACAATGGCCGAGCGCGGAATTGAGTTCGCTCAACCAACTATTGCCATTCATACCCCAACACTAATAATAGATCTTCGACCTCCATGACGTGCTTCACCGGGTCTTTCTGTAGATTTCCTCCGTCTGGACGTGTCACTTTTAATTGCCAGTTAACGGGCGGGTCAGTTGGCAGTATTTCAACCTCAAGCGCGGAGATGTCCTTTTGACTGAAATGCAAGCCGCCGAACTGGTTTGCTTTCGCGAGCGTGAACGTGTCGGAACCGGCTGTCAGGGGCGGGTTGAGTACGGTCAAATAGTTCCCCGCGCCTGTGCAGCGAGCGAGCAACCAGATGAAGTTGACTTTCACGACGGCAAACTCGATATAGCGTCATCGAATGAGTTTTCCAACAACATGACTGTATATCTCGGAAATGGCGACGGCTCTTTCGTCTCGCGTCATGACTACGGGACCGGCGGGGGCTCCGCGTTCATCGCGGCGGCTGATCTCAACTTCGATACTATTCCTGATCTGATTACGGCGAACCGGCCCGCCAACACCGTATCGGTATTCTTAGGGAGTTTCACAGGGATATTTTCTCCTAAGACGGATTATGGCGTCGGCAGCACCCTTCTTTCGGTTGCGGTGGGCGATTTCAACCGCGATAGCCTGTCCGATCTTGCCGTGTCGAACGGGGCGGCTGTGACTTCCTCCGTATCAATATTGTTAGGCAACGGGATAGGAGGCTTCGGCCCGGCGACCAACTACCCGAACGCTACCTCCTCTTTCTGCATTCTTGTCAGCGACGTTAATCTCGACGGCAAACCTGATGTGGTGACCGCTAATCAGGAGTCCACAACATCTCCGTGTTTTTGGGGGCGCGGTGACGGCACTCTCGATGCGCGCACTGAATTCAATATCGGGCCGTTAAATGAATCCGCAACGGTCGGGGATTTTAATCCGGCGGGCGGATCGAGTAGGGGGAATAATTATCGAATTGATTAATCAATCTTTTTCAATCTTTCACCTCTGCGCCTGCTCCGAGCGAACAATCCAGCGAACCTGCGGCAGACAATCGAGCAGTTGCAAAACCGTGTTGCTCAGATCCGGGCGACTGTTGAAGCGTAGTCATGGCTTGCATCAACTTTTGAATCCGAGAGATTTGCCCGGCTCTGATCTCATTTTTTCGACACCACCTGAACGGTTACGGCATGTAACACAGCTCTGACCTAACTACACATCGGACGCACGGAGATTTCTTGAGACTCAGTCCGGCTTGAGTCGGTGCCAGAGGCGTGCGCCCACCTCGGTCGCTTCCAGTCTCCGCTCCACATTGAGCCTGACCAACCCCTGTTCGCACAGTTCGGCTATCCCCAGTTTCGCCGTCTCCTCATCTAAATCCACCTCCGGACCTAACACCCGATCAATGATCCAGCCTGCCAGTCCCACTCGCTCGCTGCCCGCCGAGACTGCCAGACGTTCTGGGCTGTAACGCCCGGCCAACTCAGTCACAACGCCGAGCAATGCGATGACAGGCGCGCCTAGTCCCTCTGCCGCAGATGCTTCCGAACCCTCAATTTCCGGCGTTTCAGCGAGACTGGGTTTAGGGTGTGGGGCATCACTTAAGGGCAGCGTCGTTTGTAGAGTTCGGGATCTCTCCGGCAGTTGATAACCGGCAGACAACCCTCTTGCTATTTGGTTTTCATAAAGTAAAAGAGTGCAGGCCGCGTCCATCGCGGCGTAGCGCAACTGCTTGATGGTGAGCGGTCGCCGGGACCAATCACCGCGCTGTTCGCTTTTGTCAAGTTGGACTCCGAGGTGTGCATGTGCCTGCGCCAGGAGTGAATAGCGTTTCTCGCCGCCCCGCCGCGCTGCCAGCATCGTGTCGTGGATCGGGGAGGTGCGAATGCGGAAGTGGCGCGACAGTCGCTGCGCGTCGTAAGCCGCGTTGTGGATCGCTTTCGTCACCGCACTCAACTCAAGGCACGGGCGGAGATGATCGAGATCGAGTCCGGCGAGCGCGTCAATGACTGCTACCCGCAGTTGGCAGCCTTCGCGGAAAGCTAACTGGATGAGCGACACTTGCTCGACCTGACGATCCCACCAGTTAACGGTCTCAATGTCGAGCGCCAGGGCGGGGGCCGAATCCAGCCGGGCGGCCAGAGAGGTTAGATCCTGCGTGCCGTTGATGAGTTTGATATTGAAGTCGAGCATACAACATTATAATCGGGATCATTAGCTGAACCATTACCAGGGCTATATTCCCGGTTCAATCATTCGAGTAGATTGCTTTCAGCTAAGAGGCGTTTACCTTCGGCGGTAAGACCTCCCTGTACCATCACCATATCAACAATCTCGGCCTCGCGGTTCGGTCTCGTCTGCACAAATAATCGCTTGACCAGCCCCAGCCGTTCCATCTCTCGCAAGCGATGCACGGTGTCTTGAAACCTGCTGAGCCCTTGAGCATCGGGTGGAAATGGTTCGTAGATGATTACGCCATCAGAGATCTGTCTGAGCAAATCAAGAAATGGTGAACTCATAACATGGCTATTGTAGCCTATTGCGATGATAGGTTTGAAATCCCGCCTGACTTCTTCCGAGACTCAACTGAACGGAGCGCGTGATCTATGTGATAACGTAATGGCTATTAGACGACTCCAATACAGACGATTTTACCTCTAAGTGAGCTGGCTTTAGCTTATTCCCCGCTTAGTCGTTGCGCGGTGAGCAAGCCAAGGTATATATCACCGGGCGTAATGCCAGGCAGGTGTTGTTTGCGACCATCAACCCGCGCACCGGCCATCGCATCGCCGTCGCGCCGGTCCGGGGGGCGTACGCAGCGCTTCCGGCCTGTTCGGCCTTCAACTCTTTTTCGACGCAGCCAGGAAATTTTGGGTTCATGTCCCACCGCCGGTCACTTTTGCAGCTAATGCCTGAAGCTTCGCATCAAGCTCTTTGGCTGCCGCTAGCAGTGGCTCGTTTTTCTCGACAACCATAAGCGATGACGGTCTTACATATGTCAGACTGCTTTGATCATCGTCTTCTTCAATGAGGATGAGTTCAACCGGCGCGCCATTTCCTATAAGGTCGTGAGAGGCATTACCTTTCCCCCTCCCCCAGAAACACAGTTTGCGGAGCACCTTTCGCTTTCACATAGAAGACGAGGAGTTTCGCGGGTTGCGTCTCACTGGCATTACGACTCACGCTGTGTACATCCGTGGGCGATTCGTAAAAGACATCGCCAGCGTGAACGGTCTGGGGGCTACCCCCCTTCAGTTGAGTAATGATGCTTCCTTCCAGCACATACACAAAGAGATCTGCGTTATGTCGATGTGGTTGAGAAACCTCGCCGGGAGCGAAATCGACGGTTTCGATCATGCCTTCCTTTCCGGGCACATCGGGAAGATCTTTGGTCATCAGAGTTGTCGGTTTTCCGGCCTGGGCATTAGCGCTGTTAACCGCCAGTACGCGGCTAAACGCCAGTACGCCGCTAAACGCCAGTAATAAAAACAATATCATCTTGTTCATTGTCTGCTCCTTTTCAATATTAAGGTTGACTTTTTCCTGTGGCCCACCCCTGCCGCCTTTATGCGGACCAGCAATTGCCCAACGGCGGGTTCCGGGTGAACCGAATCGTAGAACTCGTGCTGCTTTCATCGGTGTTCCTCTGAATGGGTTCGACGGAACAGCAGTTGATCCACGGTGAAGGGGAAGCTTTCGCAACTGGCGAGAAGCAAGGCCCCTCCCACTCCCGTGAAGACGGCAAAATTCAGGGGTGCTTTGACTCCTAACGCAAGCGTCATTGCCACCCCGAACGTCAGTAGAAGAACTCCTGTTAACAGCGCGGTGGCGCGTGTGTGCCAGCCAACGAGGAGAAGAAGACCGAAGAGAGTTTCAGCGCCAGTGGCGATGACCCCCAGCGGCGGGATCATTCCCGACGGCACATACCAATTGAGGCTGTGTGTGTATTCCAGGAACCGTGAGAAATTCCCCCACTCGACATTCGGTTGCCCAAACGCTCCCCACAGACCGAACCTGTCTGCCACGGCTGAAAGAAAACCTAGCCCAAGCGCATATCGCAAAAACACAGAGCTAAATCTGCCCAATCTGAGAGACATTCTGTCCTCCTTTTTTCAGGCGAAAGCCGGGATCAAAGTTAAGCTCGCGGAGTGCCTTTGAGATCGAGACAAAGCCGTCGTCCTCGGCGATGTTGAATATGCCCGGTTTGCCTCGGTCGATTGCGAGCAAGGCCGCATGGGCCGCTGCGTCTACGTGCAGAGGCGCTGGTCGGGTCGGCTCATCGCGGCCAGTTCCCGGTCCGTATATTTGACCGTATCGCAGCACCACGCCTTCAAGGGGAGGCGACATTGTTGTCAATTGTTCGAGCGTCGCAACGCCTTCCACAACGATAGCGTAAGGTGCTTCGGCGCGGAGATCCAGCGGAGCATTTTCAGAATAGGGTTGAGGCCCATCCGCGTAGACCCAACAAGCCAGGCTTTGGGCGATAATTCGGCGGACACCGGCTTCAAGAGCCGCCGCAACCAGATTACGTGTTCCCTCGATGCGGATACGCGTAGTGCGGACAATGCCTTCTGCCATGCCGCTCGGTTCAAGATTAGCGGGAAGATCGGTGAGTTGATTTATGACGATTTCCGGGCAAACCGCAGTCATTGCTTGGGACAACGCCGATGCATCGAACACGTCAACGACGATGGGGGTGACGCCAGAGGTCTTAAGCTCGGCGACTTTTCTCTCTGAGCGAGTCGTTCCGAAAACTTCATAACCCGCGTCGAGCAACTGTGGCACAAGCCGCTTGCCTATCGCTCCGGTTGCACCGGCGAGAAATATCTTTGCCATGTTTGTTTCTCCTGTGTGTTGGGTCGCTGGTTCACTCTGCATAATTTCACCAAAGCCTGATTATATTGAATAGCGAGTTGTCGTTCTTTCTGAACTTTGCTCGAATGAGCTGTGGTTTGCTGTTTTGTTGTATTTACTGCGGAGTTAGGTTCCCGCTTGAAGAAATCGCACCCGTATCTCATCAGTGTGATTCATAAGCAATATCTCGGATTGAATCATGCGATGGTGGGATGCTCGTAGCGGAGTCGGCGGGCGCGTCAACTACTTAGCCCCTAACGTGAATTCGACATAATGATTGAAGTAAAAGCCCTGAAAGGGCGAAATTCAATAGCCGTGGGTGAAACCCACGGTATGCAACGCCACTACCACACAAGCCCTGTAAGGGCGAAATAAACCAAGTGATTTATATCGCCCTTACAGGGCTTGTAGTTTCTCCTGATGCAAGACACAGGGCGATGCCCTGTGCTATTGAATTTCGCCCTTTCAGGGCTGATTCTTATGTCGAATTCACGTTAGCCCCTAAGTGAGTAGCCAAAAGTTCTGTCAATTAAGATTGCATTTCAGCCTGTATCTATCGGTCCTTTGACAATCATTTTTGCAAAAACTTTTGGCTACTCACTTAGAAGCCGCGCACCTTTAGGGCGCGGAGTAATCACTGAACGATAACCGTGAGCGTCGCTGTGCTGGTGTGGCCCGAATCATCACGGGCTGTGAATATTACCGTATGCGGGCCGAGGGGCGCGCTTCCCTTGATTTTTAACTTGAATTTTACGTTCGTGCCTGTTGTCGTCTTCGGATCATTCGACTTTGGCTTGATGCCCATTGCTGGATCAGGCGGAGTGACCGTCACATTGCCGGTGAATCCAGTTGAGCGGTTTATGTTTACTGTTACGCGAACCGTAGTTCCCGCTTGCGCTGTGACTGTTGGTGAATCAAACCCAAGTGAAAAGACGGTGTTCAGCAGAATCGAAACGGTGTTGCTGCTAACGTTCGTCACCGCGAGATCGAGCTTGCCATCGCCACTGAAATCCCCAGCCACAACTGAAAATGGCTGGCTGCCCGTGGCGAAGACGGACCTCGCCCCAAAGCTACCCGTACCCGTACCCGGCAGAATCGAGACCGTGTTGTCATTAGATTGGTTCGTCACTGCCAGATCGAGCTTGCCATCGCTATTGAAATCCTCCACCGCGATTGAAAATCCTGGGAGGCTGCCCGTGGCGAAGTCGGTCTTTTCCCCAAAGCTGCCCGTCCCCGTCCCCAGCAGAATCGAGACTGTGTCGCTTCCAAAGTTCGCTACCGCGAGATCGAGCTTGCCATCGCTATTGAAATCCCTAACCGCGACGGGACGTGGCTGGCTGCCCGTGGCGAAGACGGACCTCGCCCCAAAGTTGCCTGTGCCTGTGCCCAACAGAATCGAGACTGTGGCGCTTCCAAAGTTCGTCACTGCCAGATCGAGCGCACCATCGGCATTGAAATCGCCCACCGCAATTGCGGTAGGAAAGCTACCCGGAGCGAAGTCCGTCTTCGCCCCAAAACTACCCGTGCCCGTTCCCAGCAGTATCGAGACTGTGTCGCTTCCAAAGTTCGCTACCGCGAGATCGAGCTTGCCATCGCCATTGAAATCCCCCACCGCGACCGAGACTGGACGGATGCCTGTGCCGAAGTCGATCTTTTCTCCAAAGCTGCCTGTGCCTGTGCCCAGCAGAATCGAGACGGTGAAGCTACTATCGTTCGCCACCGCGAGATCGAGCTTGCCATCGCCATTGAAATCCCCTACCGCGACTGATTGTGGCAAGTTGCCCGTAGCGAAGTCGGTCTTTTCCCCAAAGCTGCCCGTCCCCGTGCCCGGCAGGATCGAGACGCTATCGGCATCCTTGTTCGCCACCGCGAGATCGAGCTTGCCATCGCCATTGAAATCGCCCACCGCGACTGAGTTTGGACGGCTGCCCGTGCCGAAGTCGGTCTTGGGAGAAAACACTCCGGAGGGGACAATTGGCGTGGTGTTCAGCAGAATCGAGACTGTGTTGCTGGCAATGCTCGCGCTTGCAAGATCGGGCTTCCCGTCGCCATTGAAATCACCCGTTGCGACTGAAAGTGAACTGCTGCCTGTTGTGAAGCTGGTCCTCGTTCCAAAGCTGCCTGTGCCCGTTCCCAGGAGGACCGAAACTATGGCGTTGCCCGCGTTCGCCGACGCCAGATCAAGATTGCCATCGCCATTGAAATCGTCAACCTTGATTGACTTCGGAGAGCTGGGGCTTCCGGCGAAGTCGGTCTTCGCTCCAAAGCTGCCCGTTCCCGTTCCCAGCAGTATCGAAAAGGTGCTGTCACCACTATTCGCCACGGCCAGATCGAGCTTGCCATCGCGATTCAAATCCCCCACTGCGACTGAGTTTGGCTCATTGCCTGTGCCGAAGTCGGTCTTTTCCCCAAAGCTGCCCGTGCCCGTTCCCAGCAGAATCGAGACTGTGTCGCTAAATGTATTAGCCACCACCAGATCGAGCTTGCCATCAGCATTGAAATCGCCCACGGTGACTGATTGTGGAAAGTTGCCCGTGGCGAAGTCGGTCTTCGCCCCAAAGCTGCCTGTGCCCGTGCCCAGCAGTATCGAGACTGTATTGCTATCAATATTCACCACCGCGAGATCGAGCTTGCCATCGCCGTTGAAATCTCCCACGGCGACCCAGACTAGACGGCTGCTGCCTGTGCCGAAGTCCGTCTTCGCCCCAAAACTGCCCGTGCCCGTGCCCAGCAGTATCGAGATGGTGTTGCTAATAGAGGTCGTCACAGCCAGATCGAGCTTACCATCGCCATTGAAATCTCCCACCGCAACCGAGACTGGCTGGCTACCAGTGTCGAAGTCGGTCTTCGCCCCAAAGCTGCCCGTGCCCGTGCCCAACAGAATTGAGACTGTGGCGACGCCAGAGTTGGCCTCCGCCAGATCGAGCTTACCATCGCCATTGAAATCCCCCACCGCAACCGAGAATGGACGAACGCCCGTGCCAAAATCGGTATGCGGGGCAAACGAAGCGGTTTGGGCCGCCGCCTCAGATTCCACCAGCCCGCCGAGCGTAACCACGAGCAGGCTAAGCCACAGAACGCGCAAAAAACGGATCAAGCTGAAAAAGTTTTGTCGTTGCATTTTTTTAATTTCCATTAGCGTAAAAACAGTCTGGATATTCCCTCATGACTTAAAGACGTAATTTCAAATAAAAATGCTGCATGATTTGCACACGCAGGAAGGCGAAGATCGGCCTCGCGAAAGAGCTTCTAATGCCGATACATACTTCCTGCTTAACCTTCCAGCTTGCGCCATCGGTTTGTCAGGGTGAATTTTATATCACCTCCATTTTCCGATCAAAAGCAAAGGAGTCCGCCCGCAGTATCTCATCAGTGTGATTCGTAAACAATGTCGCGGATTAAATAGAGCTATGGAGTAATGAAGTGGCCTGGGATCAAAAGCTGTGGGCGCGTCAGGTACGCAGACCCTAAGCCGTGCACCTTTAGGGCGCGAAGTAATCACGGAACAAAAATGCTGCTGGCTTAGTAATACCGATGAACCGAATATTTAGCAAATCCTGAATTTGAATTTTAACTTAGTTGAGAATTCCGCGAGAACATTCCTGATTTCATCGGAGAAAACCACAATGAAACCCGCAAAACTATTTACTTTATTTATCGTTGCATTCATAACTGCAACAACCGCATTCGCACAGCAAAATGTGCAGAAAGTTGACGAATTGTTGAAGCAGTATCACGGCTACGGGCAATTTAACGGCTCGGTGCTGGTTGCCGAAAAAGGCAAAGTCATCTACAAAAAAGGTTTCGGAATGGCGAATATGGAATGGGCAATTCCGAATCAGCCGGACACGAAATTTCGCATCGGTTCGGTGACCAAACAGTTTACCGCGACGCTCGTTTTGCAGCTTGTCGAAGAAGGCAAAATCAAGCTCGACGGCCATCTCAGCGATTATCTTCCCGATTATCGCAAAGACACGGGCGACAAAATCACCATCCACCAGCTTCTCAATCACACTTCGGGTATTCCGAGTTATACGGGTCGCCCGAACTTTTTCGCCGAGGTGAGCCGCAACCCGTATAGCGTCACGGATTTCGTCAAAAAATTTGCCAGCGGTGACCTTGAATTCGAGCCGGGTTCAAAATACAGCTACAACAATTCCGGTTATTTTCTGCTCGGCGCGATAATCGAAAAAGTAACCGGAAAATCTTATGAGACGGTTTTGAAAGAGCGTATTTTAGAGCCGCTCGCAATGACGAACACCGGTTACGATCATCACGCGTCGATTCTCCAAAAGCGTGCCAGCGGTTACGAAAAAACTCCCGCTGGCTACGTCAACGCCGCTTATCTCGATATGTCGCTGCCCTACGCCGCCGGTTCGATTTATTCAACTGTCGAAGACCTCTACAAATGGGAGCAGTCGCTTTATGAAAACAAGATCCTTTCAGCCGACAGCAAAAAACTGATGTTTACGCCCGGACTTTCTAATTATGGTTACGGATTCATCATTGCTGACCAACCGATTGGAAAAACTGACCAGAAAACTAAAGTCATTCAGCACGGAGGCGGCATCAACGGCTTTAACTCGCTTCTGACAAGATTGGTTGATAAACAGCAGACAGTAATTCTACTCGATAATGTTGGTTTAGGGCGTTTTCACGGAAACATTACGAATTCAATCATCAATATCCTTAACGGACAGCCGATTGAGCCGCCGAAAAAATCGATTGCCGAAACGCTTTACAAAATAGCGATTGAAAAAAATGTTGCATCAGCCGTCGCCGAATATCGGAAGCTGAAAGCTGAAAATTCTCCGACTTTTGATTTCTCGGAAACTGAACTCAATACACTGGGTTATCAGCTTTTGGGCCTGAAACGCACGAAAGACGCGATTGAGATATTCAAGCTAAACGTCGAAATGTTTCCAAAATCGGCAAATCCTTATGACAGTCTCGGCGAAACGTATCTGGCAGACGATCAAAAGGATTTAGCACTCGCGAATTACAAAAAAGCGGTCGAGCTTGATCCGAAGAATGCAAACGCTTTGCTGATCGTAAAACGGCTTGAAGGCAAAGAAATAAAGGTTGATTCTTCCGGCTTCGATGCGTATGTCGGCGACTATGAAGTCACTCCGAAATTTACTCTAACAATTTCCAAAGAGGGCGATAAATTATTCGGACAAGGTACAGGGCAACCCAAAATGGAGCTCCAGCCTGTTTCAGATACACAGTTTACGTTGTCTGAGGTCAAGGCGAATATTTCATTTGAGAAAGATTCCGCCGGAAATGTTGTCGGGTTATTGTTAACGCAAGGCTCGCGATCTGCCAAGGCTAAGAAAATAAAATAATAAATTCCGTTTTGCATAGGTGATTCGTAAGCAATATCGCGGATTGGGTGAAGCGATGAGGTATGTATTAGTGAGCGTTTATTCGCAGCGCTCCACTGCATGCTGAAGTTCTATGAAAAGGAAGTCAAGAGAAAACACTTTCCCTGACCGGCCCGCCATCACTTTCTTTGACGGCCAGCCCCGTTTCGGCTCGGAACCTTTCGACTGAGTCTTCTTCATCTTCTCCGACCTACGATTCTTTGAGTCTGCTGCTCCGCTTTGCAAGCCTGGCTCCTGGTTTTTCTGACCATGGTTCTATTTGAGTCTCTTAGACTACGGCTTCTTCAGGTCTTTTGCGGGGGCATATAGTTAGGCCAGGGACTTGTTTGTCCACAAACGCATTTGATACTCTCCCGCGACCTCTCTCGCATAAGCAGCTTCCTCTTCGCTTGCCGGTTGCTTTCGATTCTAACTCAGCACTCGATGAAACTCCTTCGCTTATGCTGCCAGCTTGCTCAACTTCGTTTCATCATATTCCTCTCCACTCTTCCAGATCGCCAGTGCAACTGCCGCTAGCTTTCGCGCTATGGTCAGCCTCGCCATCTCCGCTCGCACTCCTCCTGCCTGGAGCCGCTCATACATCTTCTTAAAGAACTCTTCTTTGAGTGCCTCTACTGCCGCACTCTTGAAGACCAGTTTCAGCCTCCGGCTATGATTCGGGTTCAACCCGCGCCTCTGCGTGCTCTTGTGGCGGCGCTCCAGTTTATCGCCGACCACTTTATAATCGGCGCTTGATCGCGTAACCACTGCAAACCCGCAGTATGTCCACAACTGTCGCTTCGTGCGAAACCGATGTGGCGAGCCAATGACCGAGATAAATTGCGCCACGCGGACCGGCCCAAGCCCCGGCACTGCACATAGTCGGGTGAAGGCCACCTGTTGGCGAGCTTCTTTCAATAGCGATTTCCTGGCCTCGCGCCGCAGCTCGCGCAGGTGATCGAGTTGCTTATAGAGAAACTCCGCCCGCATTCGCCAACCCTCTTTGTGGAGTTTCGCAAGCCATGCGGCTCGATTGCGTGAGTAGTACACATCCCGCCCCGCACACTTGACCCCTTGCGAGCGAAATACCGCTTTCAATCGATTCATCGTGCGAGTGGTATCTTCGGTCACGCTCTCATAGTTGTGGACCAGTTGCTTCAAAGTCTGTGTCTGTGGCGAGCCGTGATAGACCGACTTGAGAAGCCCGGCACGCAAATCCCTGACGAGATTGAAAGCATCCAACCGGTCACTTTTGTTGTCGCGCTTGTGAGAATGATTCAGGCGCGGGTTGCAGACGAGCAACTCAGAGACTAAAGGACGTGTGAGGTCAAAGAGCCACTGGGCCTGAGTGCCTTCTTCAAAAGTGAGATGAACGACACCGCTGAGACCACGAAGGAAATCACAGATGGCAGTGGCATCAGTTTGCATAACGGCCTGAGTCAACAGCTTGCCTTCGAGATTGAGAACGGCAGCAGAAATGGTTGCTTGGTGAACATCAAAAGCGACATACTTGATGTCAGTCATTGGCGCTCCTTTCTAAGGTAGTTGGTGTTTAGCGATTCCAAGCTACCATATAGGGGCGCCTTTTCAATATAGTGTTTGGCCCGGCGTCAGCAGAAAGCGCCTCCAGGAAGCGCCGCGCCTCCGAGCCTGATCTAAGCACGATCACCCGCTGTCCAGTGCCGAGCAGCGAGAGTCGCTTCAAGATAGGTGACCTGCGATCTGCCGGGTATCGCCAGATCCACATCACGAACTCCCACGTCAGGCGTTCCTCGCACCCGGCTGCCATATCCGGTCGTGTCTGGCCGCGATACTGAATCCAGCGCCGTATCACCCGCCACAGACACACCCAGCGTGGAAGATCCAAAAACACCACCGTGTCACATGCAGCGAGCCGTCGATCAAGCGTCCCGCCGTAGTTTCCATCCATGACCCAACGCTCCTGTGCGAGCAGCCTCTCGACCACGTCCGTCCATTCGGTTTTCGGCGTCTCTACCCACCCCGCTCTCCAATAGAGCGCGTCAAGGTGAACGAGAGGTAACCCCGTCCGCATCGCCAGGTCCTTTGCAAACGTTGACTTCCCTGCGCCTCCCGATCCGATGACGAGGACTCGATGCATATGCTCTGCCGAAAAGGGCCGAATGCCACGTTCAGCGGGCGCGCGCTCCGCTACAATCGCTGGTTGGACGGCGTCACGGTGCCCACCCGTGGTCGGTTCGTCGCTGACAGATACCCGTGCAGCGCATCAAGCGACGGCCCGTGGCGAACGATAAGCCAAAGGTCATTCCGCTCGATGTGGACGGCTTCGTTAGTAGACTTGACACCTCACTATGCTGTACGCCGATAGCGCATGAACACGACGCCCGTCGGAAGAGGTGAGACCTCCACCAATGTCAGGTTGAGGCGCTTTCCTTCCGGATACAATCGCTTGCCACCGCCCAGCACGACCGGATAGACGTGCAGACTGTATTCATCTATCAAGTCATTCTCTGCCAGCGCCCTGGTCAACACGCTGCTCCCATCGACAAGGATGTTCTTGCCGGGCTGCTGCTTGAGCTGGCGTACGGCTTCAACCACATTGTCGCTAATGAGGGTGGAGTTCCGCCAGGCCGAGGCGGATTTCAACGTGGTGGACACCACGTACTTGCGGACGTTGTTCATCACATCGCCGAATGAATCACCCGCCATGGGTTCAAATGCGCCCCCGTGGATTTGCCATGTCTTTCGGCCTAGCAAGAATGCATCGGCCTGGGCCATTGCCTGAAAGAAGTGAGTGCCAATGTCATCGTGCCAATAAGGCTGCGTCCAGCCGCCATGCGTAAAGCCGCCTTCGGTGTCTTCATCCGCGCCACCTGGCGCTTGGATTACACCATCCAGCGTGATGAATTCAGCGACGATAAGTTCTCTCATGTGTACTCCTTTGAGGGTTGGTTTGAGAATAGTTGCCGCCCAACGTATAGAGTTTTATCCACATTGCCTGCTGTGGAGATTCGAGAATAATCTACATACCAAATAGCATGGATCAGATTCGTCTGCGCATTTGTATGCCTGTTAGGTTCCATATTAACTATTTCCGGCGCTCGATCTCTTCGCTTTGCCTCAAGAGTGATTGGAAACGTGGCTTTCCACGACGCGGATTAAGGTGTTGATACGTTCCCCCAGTCCTTTTATCTGCTCACTATTACGGTCGATCTGCTCGTCATGCGTCCGCGCCACCTGAATCAAACCTAAGATTGCCTCCTGCATGGTAGCGGCGTTCGCTTGAAGCTTATCCATCTGCTCGTTGAACCGCGCCTGCTGCTGCTGTATCTTGAGCATATCGTCGCTGAACTGCGCCTGATTCTCGATGATCGCGTCCAATCGGTTGTTGATTCGCGTCTCAAAATCTTCGCTGCGATTATCGTTGCTCATATCTATTCACCTCTCGATTGCGATTCTACCATGCCGGGCATTCCTTATTCGATGAAGCGATGGGTTGATGCTGGTAACGAGGTCTGCGGGCGCGTCAGGTACATGCAGTCCTTTCAGGGCGCGGAGTAGTCACCGGAATAGTTGAGCGGTATATATCATCAACAAAGCTTGGGAACGTCGCTTTATTAATCTCCGGTTCTTTAACAAGACGCTTGAATGTTCGCCGGGATACCCTATATCCTTTAAGAGTGACTTTAGCCAAACCACAGACGTATTCTTTTTCCATCATGAACTCAGCGAATAACTCGTCCATAAATCCTCCAGACTATCCAGGTGATTTTCCGGTTATTCACGCTAAGTATTAAATCTAAAGGAGCCGGTAAAGAGCTTGTATACGGAATTATTCGAGACCCTCTATCCCATCAACTCCCCTAAAAAAGAGAAAGGCGTCGTCGTGACAGCCGTTGATGCGTTCGCGCTCGGTGACGAGGTCGGCATAGAGGTCGGCGACCGCATAATGAAAGTAAACGGCGCAGAGTTGCGTGACTTTCTCGATTTTCAATTCCATACAGGCTCGGAAGACCGCGTACAACTCGACATCGTCAAGCGGTCAGGCAAACAGTTGCGGTTGGAAGTAGAGATCGGCGAAGGCGAAATCTGGGGCCTCGATTTTGAATACTTCACTCCGCGCCAGTGCGGCAACGATTGCATATTCTGTTTCTGCAATCAGAACCCCGCAGGCTCGCGCGAATCGCTCTTCTTCAAAGACGAAGACGTGCGACTGTCGTTTCTTCATGGCAACTACACGACGATGTCTTCAATCTCCAGGATGGAGCTTGATCGCATAGTCGAGCAGCGGCTTTCGCCTCAATACGTCTCGGTTCACGCGACCGACGCCGAAGTCCGACGCCACCTGCTCGGTCGCAAGCGGCCCGATGATGTGCTCGGCAAGATGCGTTATCTGGCAGACCACGCCGTAGACCTTCACGCGCAGATAGTTCTCTGCCCCACGATAAATGACGGCGCGGTGCTTCATCGAACTATCGACGATCTGGCGGAACTCTATCCGGCGCTTGCCTCCGTTGCGGTCGTTCCCGTCGTCTTCACAGAGCTTCATAACTATAAAGACCGGATGACTGCGGTGACAGATGACTTCGCGCGCGCGCTGATAAAAGAGATGCGCCCACGGCAGCGCGAGTTCCGCGCGCGACGGGGCAGCACGTTTGTCTTTTTAGCCGACGAGTTTTATCTGCGCGCGGGGCTTCGGCTGCCGGGCCGTGCGCACTACGGCGATTATCCGCAGATTGAAGACGGCGTTGGCATGGTGCGCCGCTTCATGATTGACGCGAAGAAGGCGCTCGCGCGCGACTTCGATCTCAAACCCGGTTCGCTTCACGGCACAGTCGCGACAGGCGAGTTGTTTTATCCGATACTGTCCAGGTGCGTGACCGAGTTAAACGAGCGATTCGGGACAAGGCTGAAGGTTGTCAGCCTCAAAAATCAATTCTTCGGCGAAGAGATAACCGTGGCTGGCCTGATGGCAGGCGGCGATGTGCTTGGCGCGCGTCAGTCGCTCGAAGGCAATTTCGTAATCGTGCCCGAACAGGCTTGTCTGAAGTCGGGCCATGTCTTCCTCGATGATTTGACCCTCGAAGACCTTGAAAGCGAGCTTGGCCGCCCCGTGGCTCACGGCGGCGCGTCAATTCTAACGATGGTCGAGCGCGCCCGCGAGCTTGAATCGCGCGCGTTTTCGGGAGCGTTCGCCGTATAATCTCGCGCCTCAATTCCGACTCAGTAAATACTCTTGCATCCAGCGCCGGTTAGTTCTACTCTTTGGCTATCTGCCCCTGCCGTTTACGCAAATAACTTTTTATAAAAATATATATAATCGAACACAGGAAGTGGGTGAAGTCCAATGATGCGCGACAACGGATATAACAGAGGCCAGCTGGCAAAAGCAGAATCGGAATTGCAGGAGCTGGAGGCAAAGCTAGAACACACGAGAGCCGTGCTCGCAGAGCGAAAGGCCGAACGACTTGAGATTGAAACACGCGTCAAGATGATAAAATCGACGGGCGACATAAATGAGATGGTGATGGAGCAATCTCACACCTTCGCTCTGGATAAAGCGATTGCCGATCTGAAAACATCCGAATCCGACTGCCTTCATCGCATAGAATCGTCGAGGCGATATCTGTACACTTTATACGTCAAACTGGAAAAACTGAGACAGGAAGCAGCAACGCTCGCAGACAAATCTTCGATGCGCGATCAGGGGCATAATCTTTTGCCGGACGAGCAGACCAGCCTGCGTCGCCTGCAACTGCAAATTCAGGCGATAACCGGCGCAGAATAAAATCGGCTCACCTGTCATTCTTTAGAACGTAATCGCCTTTACGCGCGCCGGGCGCAAGCTTCCATCCCGCCTTAAGCTCAACCGTCCAGCCGTCGCCCCGCAAGGGCCGTACGTCCGTATCAACAGGCGCGGAAAGTGTGACTCTTTTGATCGCTCCTGCTTCGCGCGTCATCAATGCGCCACCTGTTACGTTAAGGATTCCCCAGACATCGCTCGCTGTCATATTCGGATAAACGGTGCTGGCATCGTCAAAGGCTTCGAGGTTGTTGGGGTCGTATGTGTACTGCACCTCGTTTGTGAAAGAAATGATCAAAACAGGTTTGTCTACGAATCGCTCGCGATAAACGGCGACACGTTTCCTGCGATTGCTCTCTCGCTCGACCTCCGACGCGCGAAGCGCACGCCCGTCATACCTGATCATGCGACGGGCGGCTTCCTGATCGAGCTTTGCTGGCAGTTTGATCGAAAGCGCGTCTGCCAAACGCGCGCCCAGATCATCAGTCGGCTTCAATCCTTTCCGCCATGCCGGGCGCGCGCTGTCGAGCAGGAATCCGTATGCGGGCCCCGAAGCGTAGGCGAACGAACGAACGAACGTGGGCAGGGATTCCGAGGACTCGATTTTTTTGACCAGGAACTCAATCGAATCCGATTCAGGCGTCGGGCGCAGCTTGATTCCGGTGTATTCGGCAAGCCCCTCGTTCATCTCTAAACTCAATTCGCTTTGTACAGACTGCGGGAATAATTGATGGCGGCGCGCGCGAAAGATGAGCGCATCGGCTACGGCCTGACGGCTCTCCGCACCCTCATGCTTTAGCCCTTGCCTGAGCGCGCGCCATTCCAGTTGCAACCACAATCGACCTTCAAGCGTGTCGAGATGATTATTGGAAGGATTTGAAGCAGGCAAGCCAATATCGTCTTGAATGCGATGGTACAGTTCGTGAACCATCAATCTGGCGCGCGCAGGCACAGCCGATGGCAGCGGCCAGATTATCATCGTCCATTTAACGCCAGCCCAGTTGATCGCGGTATTTGCGATGCCAACCTCTTCGGGCAGCTTTCCGACAAACACATTCCCTTTTCCGGAAAGACGCGACTGCGGATCGCCCTGATTCGCCACCACCTCGCGTGTCACGGGGTCAACCAGCATCATAGGACCGTAGAGCGAGATTCCCCACAGCTTGCCGCCATCTTTATCGCAGATCGAACGCGCTTCCTGAAAGTATTGTTCGGCAAGCCCTGTATTGACCGATTGCCCCCGACCTGCGGTGAATGTCGAAGCAATTAGCAGAAGCATTTGAATTATAGAAAGACAGATCTGTTTTGTAAGCATCATTCCTCGCAATTCATTTCAAGAATCGACTCCGATTCAATCAACCATCTCGCCGCTGGCTATTTTGATATTGAATCTCAACTCATACTTCCTGTGGTACCGCTCGCTCAAATCGTAACTGATATCAGAGCCGAGACTTGCGGTTCCCGCCCCGTTCAACCTGACCGGCTCGCGCCTGCCGCTGTCGTCAAGGCGATGAATATCGAAGTTGATCTCAACCAGATCGGACGGGCGGCTCCGCGTATATCCGTCGATCTTCAGGCTGACTGCGACGGCCTGCGTGTCTGACCGCAACAATAATTCATGAGGCTCGTCAAACATCAGGCTGGCCGCGCTGCGAGCGATTTCCCGCCCGTCTTCGAGCAGCCGCACTTCGGCTTCATAACGATGAGGAATCTTTGAAGCATGAATGTTTATAATTCCATCCGGGCTTATCTTAAGAATATTTATGGTCAGCGGGCGCAACTCGCCTGCCGGAGTGTAAACCGATTCTTCGGTCATCGCAGGCGTGATTTCGATCTTCAAACGGTCGTCGCCGCCGCCGCGCCCGAACGGAAGCAGAACGATCTGTTCGTCAAGCCCAAGCCGCAGCGTCTGACTCTGCTCGTCTTCTTCGTAAAGCGGCAGACCTTGCGCCGAGCGGCCATAGAGTCGGCGGGTTTGCAGCTTTGCTCTGATTGCGAGCGCACGACTTTCGTCAAAATCCGTTAGAAACCTTGCGTTCATCTTGAATCGTTCGCCTTGAAGATCTATGTCAAAGTCGGTGCCCGGCGGCCCTTCGACCACTGACGATGAGATAACGGTTCGCGCTCCTGCGTGCTCTTGAATCGTCGCAATCTGAAATTGCATTCGCTTTAAACCGACGGCAACCGGATTCGCATTCGTTGATCGAAGTCGGCTGCCGCTTATCATCATTGAAGCGAGCGCGAATAGAATCAATGTCAGTTTAGTGCGCGTTTTCATCAGTTCGCTTCCTCAACGTTTAGTCGTATAGATGATTGCGCGCTCGCCCCTGTCGAACCGGGATAAATCGAGTCCGTCCTGCGACGACTGATTACCCAGGGGAGCGCGCTCGATTCGAGCCGGTCGGGTCGCGCGAACGTAAACAGACCACGCAACAAGCGCGACAAACGCCAGCAGCATCAGCGACAGGACGGGCACGGGCAGAGCTATTCTTTTTTCCCAAAACGGAGTCCGTTCAGAATTGAGGATTCGCCTGATCGCCTGTCGCTGTAATCTCGCGTCCGGCTCGTATTGATGCGATTTGATCTGCTCGCGCAGGCTCAGGAAATCCGTCTGCGCCTGCTGGCAAATCAGGCAGGACGAAAGGTGAAGCTTCACCTGCGCTGCTTCATCCGGCTCAAGCTCGCCGTCAATCAACAGTGACAATCTCTCTGTGAAGTTGCAACTCATATGTTTTCGGCCTCGCAATATCGTCAGGAAGTCCTTGCGGTCTTGTCGCCCGAATCGTTCCAGCGGGCGCGCAACGAGCTTCGCGCGCGAAAGATATCGGATTTGATTTTGCTTTCAGAAACGTTCAGCACGCGAGCGATCTGGCTGTAGCTCATCTCTTCCTGTTCGCGAAGCAGCAACGCCGTGCGCTGGTCTTCGGGCAGAGACTCCATCAATTCAATCACCTTCTGTCGTCGCTCAGATTGCGCGAACGCCTCTTCCGGGTTCGGCGGCGCGGCGCTGAAGGCTTCGACGACTCTGTCAAAATGTTTCGCTCGCGTCCGTTTCTTTTCCAGTTCGTTCAGCGCGAGATTGCGCGCCACGCGATATATCCAGAATCGAGCTTCGCCCGACGGCAGGCGATAAAGGCCAAAGCGATAGAGCCGCAGAAAGCTCTCCTGCGCAACATCCTGAGCAGACGCGCGCTCGCCAATCAGGCATTCGAGAAACCGACAGAGATTCGGATAGATCTCGTCGAAGATCGAAATGAACTCATCGTTTTGTCGCGCCATAAAACTCTCTACATCTATAAAAACAGGCGAGCGGTGAAAAAGTTGCGCCGGGCGGAGTGATTTTTTTTCAGTTTCTGCAAAAGCCTTTGCGAGTAGAATCCGGCTCGCGTTTGTTATAACATCCGTTTTCGCAATCTGCTACCAGCATCACTCAGGCACGGGGAGCGTGACATGAAAATAAAAAATCGCCTCTGGCTTTTATTACTGGCGCTTGCAGTCTCAACTCCGACCGCAGGCATTGCCGCGCGGGTGAAGGTCGGGATGAGCGTTGACGACGTTATGAATATGCGGGCTGTAAGCGACCCGCGCATTTCACCCGATGGCAGATTTGTGGCGTTCGTCGTCACGCAGGCCGATATGAAGACGAACTTCCGCAATTCGGACGTGTGGATAGTTGCAGCAGGCGATGGCAACCCGCGATCCGGGGGTGACAGGCCACGCCCGTTGACGATATCGCCTAAGCGCGACGATTCGCCGCAATGGTCGAGTGATGGAAAGATGCTTGCCTTCATCTCGGACCGCGATGGCCGCGCGCAGGTCTACGTCATGCCGCTCGACGGCGGCGAATTGGAAAGAGTGACTGATGTTAAGACCGCCGTGCAAAGCTTTGCATGGTCGCCCGGCGGAAAACGAATCGCCTACATCGCCGCCGACCCCGTGCCCGAAGCAAAAGAGCAGGAGAAGAAAGAGGGCTTTGATCAAATCATAGTTGACGCCGATTACCAGTTCGCGCGCATCAGCGTGATTGACATCTCTTCGTCATCCGGCGGCGAGATGCCGAAGCCTACAAAGGTCACCGATGGCGCTTTGCACGTCACAGAACTTGCGTGGTCGCCCGATAGAGGTACAATCGCGTTTGCCGCGCGCAGCACGCCCAAACTTGCTGACGGTTCGACAACAGAACTCTACGTAGCTGATTCTGTGAACATACAGCCGCCGCTCAGGCTCACAAATAATGATCGAGCCGAATCCAACATCGCGTGGTCGCCCGATGGCAGGACGCTATCCTACCTCTCAACATCAGACAAGTACCCGACCATTGGCCCGTCGCGCATTCACCTGCTCGCCTTTGATGGTATTAAGCAGCAGGGGATAAAGTCTCCACAGATTCTGCTGCCGCAATTCGATGGCTATATCACCAAACAGGAATGGTCGGCTGATAGAAAGTTCATTTACTTCACAGCAGACACGGGCGTCGAGCGTCATATATACCGGATCGCAACAAATATCTGGAAGCTGGAAACGAGAACCAGACAGGTTGATATGCAGGGTTCTTTCAGCCTGTCACAAAAGAAAAACCTGATGGTTTATCTCAGAGAAGATTCGACTCATCCAGCCGATCTTTTGATAACCTTAGTGCAACCCGACACAGCGGGCGATTCCCTCGGCGTCTTCGATATTCTCACGCAGATGAACCCGCAGGTGAATGATTTCATTCTCGGTCGCGTCGAAACGATCAAATGGAAAAGCTCAAAAGACGGGCGCGAGATCGAAGGCGTGCTTGTCTACCCGCTCGATTATGAACAGGGCAAGCGATACCCGCTCATCACAAGCCTTCACGGCGGGCCGGAAGGCGCGTATCAGATGTCGTTCATGTCCAGCTACAGCGAGTTCCCGCACGTTTACGCGGCGCACGGTTATGCCAGTTTCTTTCCGAACTTTCGCGGCTCGTCAAACTACGGCGCAGAGTTCGCCTCGGCAAATGTCGGAGACCTGGGCGGCGGCGATTACGAGGACGTGATGAGCGGAGTTGATTACCTGATCGAACGCGGCATCGCAGACTCTGCGCGGCTGGCGATCAAAGGGTACAGCTATGGCGGATACCTGGCGGGCTGGATCATCGGCCACACGGATCGTTTCAAAGTAGCCGTGTTCGGCGCGGGCCTCTCGAACGCTATCTCGTATTACAGCACGGGCGACATTCAGTATCAGCGCGAGACTCTGCATCAGGGAACACCCTGGCGCAACAATAAAAACTTAATCGAGCGTTCGCCTGTCTTCTACCTGCAAAACGCGAAGACGCCATCGCTGATCTATCACGGCGAGCGCGACGAGCGTGTGCCGCTCGGCCAGAGCCTTGAAACTTACATGGGTTTGAAAAAAGCGGGCGTGACCACTCAACTCATAATCTATCCCCGCGAAGGGCACGGATTGCGCGAGCCGAAACATCAACTCGACAAGATGCGCCGCGAGATGCAGTGGATTGAGAAATATCTTAACGGAGCAAAAAACACGACTGCACAAACACAGAATCGGTGATATATTTCACAGAGTCGAAAATCTTCAACAGGAGTCGGGCATGTCATCACAGCAATCAAAAGCACAGGGCATAGATGTTTCTCACTATCAGGGCGCGATAGACTGGCAGAGCGTAAAACAATCCGGCGTAGCTTTCGCCTTCGCAAAAGCGAGCGATGGCAGTACGGGTGTGGACTCTCAGTTCAAGACCAACTGGCAGGGAATGAAATCCGTGGGCCTCATTCGCGGAGCTTATCATTTCTTTGAACCCACAGCGGACGCGACTGCTCAGGCAAACGATTTCCTGAACACAGTCGGCAGCCTTCAAGCCAGCGACCTCCCGCCAGTCATCGATGTGGAGATTAATAACGGTGTAAGCAATTCTCAGATGATCAGCAGTGTGACGACATGGCTCACCCTCGTCGAGCAAAGCCTCGGGCGCACACCCATGATATACACGGTCGCTTCGTTCTGGAACGCGCATCTGAATGACCAGTTCGGCGACTACCCGCTATGGGTCGCTAATTATGGCGTTCAATCGCCCGCGATTCCACAGGGCTGGAGCGCGTGGCAGTTCTGGCAGTATTCGCAATCGGGAAGCGTCAGCGGAGTGACAGGCAGCGTTGATATGGACTGGTTCAACGGCTCGCTTGCCGATTTGACGACTTTCCTTCAGGTTCCGAACATCCCGACCGTGTTGCCGACACAGCCCTCGATTCCGACGCCATCGCCAACCCCGCCTCAGCCCGCGAGCACTTACACTGTGAAACCGGGCGACACCGTTGACAAAATAGCGGCTCAATTCGGCGTATCGCCGTCGGCTCTGGAGCAGGCCAACGATATACAAAACCCAAATCTGATCGAAGTAGGCCAGGTGCTGACTATTCCTTGAAACGCTTTTCTGCGAGAGAAGATTATTGAGACAATTTCGATAGCAAGTATAATATTTATCTATCGTGATGGTCTGTCGGTTCAAGGAGAGCTTATGAAGTCCATGTCTCGCCTGTTTGTTCTTCCCGTTCTCATATCGCTGTTGTTGACTCCGCTAAGCGCAATCGCGCAATCCATTCAGCAGCCTCAACCGTTCGAGCCGTTCGTAACAAAGATCCGCGACGGGCTGAAGCTCAATGAAGAGCAGGTCGAAAAGTTGCGACAGGTGCTTGTAAAACACGAGCCGAAGATCACAGAGTTGCGCCGCCGTGCGCAGGCGACTCCTTATGCGCCGGGCCTGCCGCCTGAGATTGAAAAGGAACAGAGCGCGATTCGAGATGAGATTGCGGCGTTTCTGACCGACGAGCAGAAAGCACGGCTTGCGAGTGTCGATGCGCGAGTGCCCGTTCCCGTTGCTCCGCCTTTCGTGCTGATAAACATTCCGCCGCGCGTACGGATGGAGGCATCCTCGTTGAGTCTTGCGGGCCGCGAGCGGTTGATAACCGTTCCATCGCAATCAAACAAAGCGCGCCTCACCGAAGATCAGAAGATACTTCACCTGCTCAATCGCGCGACGTTTGGCCCGCGACCCGGCGACATTGACCGCGTGCGGCAGATGGGGCTGGATAAATTCCTCGACGAGCAACTGCATCCGGAAATGATCGACGATTCGGAACTTGAAAAACGGCTTGCCGTTTTGCCGACTCAACAGATGACACCATTCGAGCTTTATCAATTCTACCCGCCTCCGCAACAGGTAGAGCAGCGCGCGAAAGAGAAAAACTCGCCGCCGATATTCGGTCGCCCGCAACAGATCACAGGCGAACTGATTCAACAAAAGCTCGTGCGCGCGGTTTCGAGCACACGCCAGTTGCAGGAAGTGATGACCGATTTCTGGTTCAATCACTTCAACGTCTTCGCGCAGAAAGAGGCCGTTCAGTGGCTTGCGACCAGCTACGAGCGCGACGTGATTCGTCCGCGCGCGTTCGGAAAGTTTCGTGATCTGCTGCTTGCCACGGCGCAAAGCCCCGCGATGCTGTACTATCTGGACAACTGGCTTTCGGCTGCGATTGATGCGAAAGAACCGCGCCCACCGCGACCCTCTCAGATGAAGGAAAGCCCCAAACCGGCTCCCACAGCCATTTCTGCGGTGATGCCTTCAACAGAGATGCAGGCCGCAAGCGACAGAACGAAGGTTATCGACGATGCCGCTTTGCTGGCAAAGGTAGACGGCGCAGGTCAGGATGCCAAATCTCAAACTCCGAATTCCAAACCCGATGCCCCGAACGCGCAGATGCCTCGGCAGTCGCAGCGCAAACGAGGCATAAACGAAAACTATGCGCGCGAGTTGATGGAGCTTCACACCTTAGGCGTTGACGGTGGATACACGCAAAAGGATGTTCAGGAGGTGGCGCGATGCCTTACGGGCTGGACGATAGACCGCCCGTTTCAAGGCGGCGGCTTCATCTTTCGCCCGTGGATGCACGATGCGGGCAGCAAGACTGTGCTCGGCTTAAGTTTTCCTGCGGGCAACGGAATCAGTGACGGCGTGCGCGTGATTGAAATACTCGCGCGCCATCCTTCGACTGCGCGATTCATATCAAAGAAACTGTGCGAGCGATTCATCGCCGACGACCCGCCTCGTCAATTAATCGAGCGCGTGGCGCAGGTCTTTTTGAAAACGGATGGGGACATAGGCGAAGTGCTGCGCGCGATTCTCACGTCGCCTGAGTTTTATTCGACAGCGGTATTTCGCGCGAAGGTGAAATCACCGCTCGAACTCGCGGCGTCGGCCATTCGCGCCGTTGACGGCGACACGAACGGCGCGCCCGCGCTGCACGAGTGGCTGCGCAAGATGGGCGAGCCGCTTTATCTCTACGCTTTCCCCACGGGCTACAGCGAGCGTTCGGCTGCGTGGATGAACACGGGCGTCTTCCTCAACAGGCTCAACTTCGTCGTCGCGCTTGCAAACAACCAGATACAGGGCACGAGCTATGACCCGGCGCGGCTCGCTTCGATGGATGCGAGCGAGGACGAAACCACCAATCAGATGTCAGCACTTATCGTTCACACGGAGTTGTCAGTTGAAAGCCGTCGCGCGGTCACGGACGGAATCGCCAACAACAAACCCGGCATCGTTGCGATCAAAGCCCCTGCTCAACCTGCTCGTCGTCGCATGAGTCAAATAATCGGCCTGTTGTTCGGCACGGCTGAGTTTCAGCGCAGATAGCGTTTCGGTTCGCGCAAAGACGCAGAGGGGCAAAGATTCTTTGCCCCTCTGCGTCTTTGCGCGAACCTGCTCTTCTTGATATTCTTCCAATCCATTTTTTTCTCAGGAGAGATTCTTAGCTTATGAACTCGAAGAGACTGGGGGTTGGATTTATCGGCAGCGGGTTCGTCGCTCGTTTTCACATACGTTCGTGGGTCGGAGTGCGCGACGCAGACGTGCGCGGCGTGTGGAGCCCGAATCCGGAGCACGCGGAAGAGGCGGCAACGCTTGCGCGCGATCTGCGCGTGGGTGAGGCTCGCGCGTTCGATTCAATTGAAGAGATGATCGCTTCACCTGATATTGACTGCATCTGGCTGTGCAGTCCCAATCACACGCGGCTCGACTGCATGGAGCAGATCGCGCACGCTGTCGAATCGGGCAAAGGGCAGCTCACAGGCATAGCCTGCGAAAAGCCGCTCGCGCGAAACGTCGCCGAAGCGAAACGAATGGTCGAGCTGGTCGAAAAAACGGGACTGCTGCACGGCTATCTCGAAAACCAGTTGTTCACGCCGGGCGTGACTCGCGGCAAAGAGATAATCTGGGCAAGGGGCGCATCGCTTACGGGACGGCCATATCTGGCGCGCGCAGCCGAAGAGCACAGCGGGCCGCACATGCCATGGTTCTGGCAGGGCGAGTTGCAGGGCGGCGGCGTGCTCAACGATATGATGTGCCACAGCGTCGAAGTCGCGCGCTACCTGTTGACCGCGCCGGGCGCGCCGCGTAACAGCCTGCGCCCTACAAAAGTCTCGGCGCAGATTGCGTCTTTGAAATGGAGCCAGCCCGAATACGCGCGCCAGCTTAAAGAGACGATGGGCAGCGCGGTCGATTACCTCAGCAGACCTTCGGAAGATTTCGCTCGCGCGACGATCAATTACGTAGATGAGCAGGGCCAGAATTCCATAGTCGAGGCGACAACATCATGGAGTTTCGTCGGAGCAGGGTTGCGGTTGAGCATGGAGTTGCTTGGGCCGGAATATTCGCTCTCGCTCAGTTCGCTCGACAGCGGCCCGAAGCTTTTTTTCAGCCGCAGAGTCGTAGGCGACGCAGGCGAAGACATTGTTGAAAAACAGAATGCCGAGCAGGGATTGATGCCTGTCGTCGCAAGCGAAGCCGCAGAGTACGGATATGAAGCCGAAAATCGCCATTTCATCGAGTGCTTTCTGGATGGCCGTCAACCCGAAGAAAGCTTTTACGACGGGCTCGCGGTGACAGAGCTTTTGATGACCGCTTACATGAGCGCAGAGCAGGAGCGCGTGATCGAGTTCCGCCCGAAAGATCTCGATACCTTCATTCCCGCAGTAGCACGCGGCATGTGGAAGCCTTAACTGCCTTCTGCTTATCGCGGCATCTCGAACTTTGCGCCGTCTACAGGAAGATTGAACTTTATCTCTGTGAATTTCTGCGTGTAAGCGAAAGGCGGGCGCGACCAGTTTACGGTAAAAGGAACTCGCGCGCCGCTGAC
Organism: Blastocatellia bacterium; assembly: GCA_963804815.1. Taxonomy (GTDB): domain Bacteria; phylum Acidobacteriota; class Blastocatellia; order UBA7656; family UBA7656; genus DATEKX01. The sequence continues at coordinate 4,564,675 of CAWDRU010000002.1, forward strand.
TTCTTTGTAGTCATCGAAATCAGTCACCTCAGGGATTGTGCCGAACACTGTCTTGAAAGATATATACCGGCGAATGAGCAATCCTGTTGCGACATCGAAATAGAGCTTTTCGCGGCTCCCATCAACAGAGGTCGCGCCGACGACATAAGCTTCGCGGTTCGAGACCTTCTCTTTGCCTAAGACTCTAAGGCTCGGAAAACTCTCGCGGAGTTTGAGGTACCTGAAAAAATCGGCGTCGCGCTTTTGCTCGGTTAGTTCTCTGCCTTCCATCTCGCGCTGCGCGCCGGGGTCTTTAACCAAACCAGCAGCGCCGTTGAATACTTTATAGTTTGCACCGCCGCTCCAGTAATTGAGGATGGTAAACATTTTGTCCGGGGCTTGTTGATAGATTTCCAGAGACCCGCTTATCGGTGGGTTGACACGGTTTGTAGTAGTAAGGCTGCCGCGCGACACTCGCGTCTTCAGCTTCTCTATCACGGCCTGGCCGCCAATCGCGCTGATGTATCGGTTTATCACTTCATCTGTCGTCGGCATCGAAGCGGGTTTTGTGATTGCGGGTTCTGATTCCGCCTTTGAAGCAAGGAGTTCTGCGCCCGGCAGAGGTATGCTGTGCGGTCTGCCGAAATGACAGCTGTAACAGGTGACTGCCGGGTTGTTGCCAAAGGTTTCTTTATTGATGTTGCGCGTCATCACTATCATTGTGCGCGTAGCGACCTTCGCAGTCTTCTGATCGCTCTCCCATGCGTTCGTGTGGCAGTGATCGCAGCCGACGCCAAGCGATGCCGACATAAACTGCATCGCCCCGTCCAACTGCGAGGCGGGCAGCCCGTTGAACACCTGAATATTTTTGTAAACCTCCTCGGCAGGCTTCTCCGGTTTGCTGTCCTGGGCATCAATAGAATTTTTACTGTCTGCTACGGCAAGCAGACAAAGCGCGAAACCTAAAACGGTGATGCTGACGGCCCGCTTAACACTACCTCTCATCATAGACAATCCTTTTACATGAGATCATAAAACAATTTTAAGATTGATCGAATTACGGGCCAATCGCAAGTGCGGGCGTGTCGTGTGTAGAGATGGGAAGCGTTCTGTAATCTTATTTTTTCTGTTCGGGGCAGCGGCAATCCTCTTGCGTGATTATTGAATCGAATCGTGGCTGCTGATCGGCAGTCAGCAGCGCGCGCATCTGGCTTCGCGTGCGCTCGCGCAAGCTGTCGTAGCGCGGGCGCACGTCGGCGCACACGGCTTTGTAGTCATCGCGCGTGCGGTCGAGTATGGCTCGCATCGCGGATGATTGATCTTCGGTCAGAGTCAGTTCGCGCTTCAAAGTATCAAAGTAAGCGTCCGTGTCGCGCATTGGTGGTGCCAGTGTCGGCTGATCGGGTTTGGCGCGCAAGCGGTATATACCGTCAAGGGATGCGCCGGTCACGCAGCCAAGAGCGAAAACCACGAGCAGCACCGCCCATACTTTCATCCACGATTTCCAACGCACGTTCATTTCTCTTCCTTCCCTTCCTGTTCAGCAAACATCGTCGCCAGCACTTCTTCGCTTGAAATGGCGCACTCATCAGTCGCAGACAACGAGCAGGCGGTGACTGGCGTAAGCGGATAATTGACGTAAACGTTCGCGCCGCCGGGCAAGGGACTATCAGACCGGTTAGCTGCGGCAAACCAGAGCGAGGCGACGGCAGCAATCGCGACAAACGCGAGCACGGGTATCGCGCGGCGCGCTATTTTGAAAGTTGCGAACCAGCCCTCGGTTTGTTGCTTTCGTTCAGCCTCTATGCGGGCGCGCAGGCGCGCGTAAAGAAACGGCGACGACGCAATCTGATCCACATTCGTTTCATCTATGCCCGAAGCGCGGGTGATGCTCAAGCTCACGCGGTCGAGCAGTTCCGTATGCGATTGATCTCTCTTTTTCCAAAACACTGGATCATTACCTCGCGGCTATAACCACGCAGCCGCTCAAATAAAATCGCCGAGCACGCGGCGCAGTAGCATTCGCGCGCGGTGTGCCCGCACCTTTACTTTGGAAGCAGACCAGCCCGTTATCTCTGCTATCTCGATGACCGGCATGCCTTCGGCGTCGAGCAGGATAAGCACTAATCGGTCGTCGGCGCTCAGCCGCGCAAGGAGTTTGTTGGCCAGATCGCGCGAGACAGCAACGCTTTCGGCATTGCCTCCCGCCTCCTCTGCGCGCATTTGTGTATTCAGCCATGCGGCCTCGTCATCGGTAATATCGCTGATGGAGCTTTCGGGCCGCCGCCGCGCGCGCCGCAATTCGTCATAGCAGGCATTGATCGCAACGCGCGAAAGCCATGCGGCAAATCCTGCGCCTCTGTCCGGCGAATAATCATCGAGCGCGAAATAGATTTTCGTGAACACATCCTGAATGATCTCTTCAACCCGTTCAGGGCGGTTGAAGAATCGCCCTGCGAGTCGCGCGATTCGCCTGCGGTGGCGGTTGAAGAGTTGCTCAAAGGCAGCCTCGTCGCCCGCGCGAATCGACGAGATAAGAGAGTCATCCGTCTCATCGCGCGTCGAGGCATAAACAGGCTCGGCAGGCGCGAGAGCAAAGTTGTCGCTGGCTTCATCCATTCAACTCGCTTGATACCGAACCTGTCTTCCACTGGGAGATGAAACTTCGTCACGCTATTGTATCAGTCACTGTCCTTGAGCGAGCCTCAAACGAGCAAGTCCCGCGGGAACTTTTCAAGCTGCCTCTCAGCTTGAGACAAAAACGCTCGAAGTTTATAACGCACGGCGAAGGCATCCGGTTACACGAAGCGAGGGTTTTGTTTCAGGAGCGACCTTTTGATTCACCGGTCGCCCCATCGAGCTATGAGATTGTTATGCTCTGACAGGCTGCTATGTGTATCTCTACTTTCCGAAAAGATGAAAGGTCAGTCCCGCCAGAACTCCTATCGAGTAGCCGGGCGTGCCATGCACGCGAGCAATGACCGGGTGACCCGGTCGCGCGCGAGATTCAAAAAAGTTTTGAGTTTCAAAGTAATGCTTGTCCGTCAGATTATCTATGGCAAAATTCAGGTCTACCCAGCTACGAAGTTTCCTGCTTATGCTGAAATCGATCACATCCAGCCCTGATGCGCGAATGCGGGCGTCTTCTCCGTCCAGCCTGTAATTGCTGACGTGGCGGTACAGAAGCGAAGCCGTAAAACCGTGAAAGTTTGCCAGTATCAGCCCCGCGTTTCCGACCGTGTGCGGCGCGCTGTCAACATAGACTCTGGGCCGCGTACCGCGAAAATACGCATTCATAACCTGAGTCAGCCCCGCGTTGAACGATAGATGGCGCGTAATCTGCACGGACGATTTCACTTCGTAGCCAGTGCTGCGACTCGGCCCTGCGAACTCGGTCGTCCCATCATCAGGGATGTATATCTGCTCGTTGGAATGATCTATCAGAAACAGATCGCCGCTGACGGAAAGCCTCTTCATATTATGAGAAACGCCGAACTGATAGAAGTCCGTGATCGCTACGGGAGGCCCTACTGCTCCATCATCGCCGGGCATCGGGTTATCAGGGTTCGGCAATTCTTTTATCGCGCCACGCACTACGCCGCGCGCATCCTGACTGTTTATGCCGCGCCCGTAATTCAAATAAAAGGTTGTCGGAAGCCGCTTTGACGGAGTGTAAGCGATGTTGATTTTGGGCTGGAATCGGCCTTGCCCGTCGCGACCAGAAAACTGCGGATTGATTCTGTCTTTCACGGAAAATCTGAAGTAGTCGTAACGCACGCCGACATCCATGTGCAGGCGGTCGCCGAACAGATATATTCCCTGCTGTACGTAACCCGCCGTGTTTGTGATGCGAGCGTCTGCGCTGGTAGTCGTCAGGAATGGAACGCGATCTTTTTCTTTATACAGCCCTACGTTGGCTTGAGTTGCGTGAACATTTCCTCCGGCGATGAAAAGCATCTGCCGCCCAAAGAGGCGATATGGATGTATGTACTGTAGCGTGCCTCCTTCCTGTAAACGCGAATCATGCTGCTGAATCCCATCGCCGTTGACTTCATCATCGAGAAAAAATGTGAAGTTGGAAAAGAGATCAAACAGAGAGCGAGACACAAAACCATCAGCTTTCAGGATAGAACCGTCTCGCCATTCCTTGCGATAATAGGTTCCGAAAATCGCCGTGCGCACGCGCCCGCCGGTTGATGGATCAATAAAGCCGAAACGATCAAGCGTGCCTTCCGTCACAAGGTCTAAAGGAATCTGGCCGGATGAGAAAAACCGGTTTCGACCGAAATTGAGCTTAAAGCCGATGGCTTCCGTTTCGCTCAGGTGATATGTGTAATTGCCCGTTATATTATCCCGCCTGTACCGGCCCGGATTCTTGAACGGGCCGTCAGTATATGAAGGCTCGTATGCGATGAAAGAGTCCGCATCTTTCAATTGCGGGCTGTAAGCAAAAAAACCTCGGCGGCTGTTGAATGATCCGCCCTGCCCTCGCAAAGTCAGTTGATCGGGCAAAGACTCTTTTAATCGAATATGGACTACGCCCAGACCGGAAAAGTCGCCGTACTCGACGCTGAAAGGCCCGTTGAGAATATCGACATCCTGCACAAGTTCAGGCGTCAGGCTTTTGAGCTGGCCCAGATAGCCTTGCCCGTGCCCCTGCGTTCCCTGATTCTGCTGCACGTCATCAACCAGAAATTTCAGCCCGCCGCCCACGCCTCCGTGATCGAGGTTGAACCCGAAGCGGCGAACTTCCAAAGACTTGCCGCCGCCTTCGTGCTGCCCGACGTTGATGCCTGCGTTTAGCGTCTGAACAAGTTGATCGTCCCTGACAAACAGACTGTCTTTGTAGATGGCATCATTGCGCCGGTCAATGGTCGGGTCGAGCGCGCTGGCTTGAATCACAATGCTTTCGTGTACGGGTGGGACTATGTATCTCACTCTGATCTGGATGCTTTCAGTCGGATCGCCCGCGACGATCAGTTTTTCAGCGGCTTCCAGATTCTTCCCTTCCACACTCACGGTCAGCGGTCCATCAGGCACAATGATGCTGAATTCGCCGCTCGCATCGCTGACGGTTTTCTGTTCGCCGGACGGGCTGCGAATAAGGATGACAGCGCCTGCCACCGCTTCGTTCTTTTCCGTAAGGATGCCGCCGGAGAGTGTGCGAGTCGGTTTTGTCGCGGCTTCGGCCTGAACGCAAAGCAACGAAACAAAACAGACAAGCGACAGTATACGTAAAGCACCGAAGCGATTTGCTGTCATTGATACCCCTCTTGATTGGAAGTTGTCATAACACGTAAGCAAAATTCGTGGCACGATTGAGAAGCTTCTATTGCGAAATTTCAATGAAACCGGCCTGACCGAATCAGTGTGTAATCAATGATGATCGTGTCCGGCTGTTTTAGTACGTTTATGCGGATGATTGTGCGTATGCGATTGAGTGCGAGTTTTTTTGGATACTGGCGCGCCCGTTGTTGTTACGAACTTACCGTACTTAACACCTTTAATGCTGATTAGATTGTTGGCAAGTTCGCGCACCTGCCCAAGAGGGCCGCGCACCACAAGCACCTCAAGACAGTTATCTGCGTCCATATGCACATGAAGCGCCGAGGTAATGAGGTCCAGCGCCCTGTGCTGCGTCTCGGTGAGTTTAGCCGTCAGATTACGCACGTGATGATTGTAAACGAGAGAAACCGAAGCAACGGCTTCCGCATTGTCATCGTCCAGGACATCCTCTGCGAGCGCGTGGCGCACAAGATCGCTTATCGCTTCCGAGCGTGTGGCGTAGCCTTTGCGCGTAACCATCTTGTCGAACTCGTCAAGGAGTTCATCCCCCATGGAAACACCGAACCGGCGCAGCACTGAGGATTTTTTCATCTTCACTCCGACTTACGATGACAATATGCGAATTGGATTCACATTGTGTCACAGTTTTTAAAATAGTGCCACGATACCCCTACATAGCTTCGTGTGAGGCGATACGGCAATAAAAAATCCCATTGAGAGTTATATTACAGAAAGAATCCAATAGCTGTTCGAGGCGCGTATGTTCTTATAGATGTTTAATTTTGCGAATAAGGGAGATGGGTAATGAAGAAATCAGCTTTCATGTTATTGATGTTTCTGACCTCATTAGCGACCGTGAGCTTTGGATTTGCAGCGGATGACAATCCGATGGTCGGCGGTGCGGCGATGTATAAGACAAAGAACATCGTCGAAAATGCCATGAATTCCAGGGATCATACGACGCTGGTCGCTGCCGTCAAAGCAGCAGGTCTCGTAGACACGTTACAAGGCAAAGGCCCTTACACTGTCTTTGCGCCAACCAACGAAGCTTTCGATAAACTGCCCGCAGGAACCGTTGACATGCTCGTCAAACCTGAGAATAAGCAGATGCTGACGAAGATTCTGACTTATCACGTGGTGGCAGGAAAATATGATGCGAAGAGCTTGATGAAGATGATTAAAAAAGGCGGCGGTTCAGCAATGCTCAAGACCGTGAGCGGCGGAACCCTGACTGCCAGAATGAACGGGGCGAACGGCATTACTTTGACGGATGAAAAGGGCGGGATGTCGAACGTGACTATCGCCGATGTAAAACAATCGAATGGCGTTATCCACAGCATTGACACTGTTTTAATGCCTAATTAACCTGACGAGAAGCGTGAGAGGGGCTTTCAGCAGCCCCTCTTTTTTTATTCTCTATGAGGCTTATCGCGCGCCCAGATGGAATCGAATCCCGACGCGCGCAAGCAGGGGCGGGCCGATGGTCTTCACTGGCGTGCGCCCGATTGCGTATTGTTGATCGAATAGATTCTCGAACGCGGCGAACGCTTCCACATTGCGACCGAGCGAACGAGAGGCGAAAAGATCAAGCGTGAAGAAACGATCAAGCCGCAGAAGGTTCTGGTCGTCATCAAACTGCGCGCCGACTGCGCGGCTTTGAATCGCAAGCGTAAAGCGCGAGGGGTTCGAGTAGCGCGCCTGCACTGCAAGTTGATGCCGCGCCACCTGCGGGATCAGCAAGCCTTCAAGCGCAGTGTTTGTCGGGAATCGTCGCACAGTCGCATCCGCGAACTGATAGCCGCCTGAAACAGTGATGGTGTTTGTCAGCCGCGCATCCGTTTCCACCTCGAAGCCGCGCGAGCGAGTGCGACCTAAATTCTGGCGCTGGCGAGTGATCAAAGCGGGCGTGACAGTCAATGTCACATTCGCTATGGGCCGCGTGATTTCGCTCCAGAAGAATGTCCCGCGCACATTCAGCTTTCTATCGAACGCCGCAAAGTTCGCGCCCGCTTCGCCGCCCGTCAATCGCTCTGCGCGCAGCTGTTCATTTGCCAGTGTCAACACGTTGCCCACTCGAAACGAGCGATAAAGTTCGTTGAGCGTCGGCGCGCGAAATGCCCTGTAGCCTGACAGAAAAAACGAAACGTTATCGGTCAGCTTGTGAAGCAGCGACACGCGCGGGCTGAAGGCCGACTCTTGTCTGTCGGCAAACCTCGTCACAGTGCCGGGGCCGGGGATGACAAGCGGCCTTGTTGCCGAAAGCGCGTCGTAGTTGCGCCAGCGATCAAAGCGCCCGCCCAGTGTGACGAACCATCGCGGCGTGATACGAATGATATCCTGCGCGAATACTCCCATAGTCCGTTCGCGCCCGCCTGCGCCGACTGCCGATGTCAGATTGCCCGCTACGAATACAAGTTCGTCGCTTGCGCCGCGCACTTCGCGCGCATCGAATCCGGCAACGACAGTCTGGCGCGAACCTGCGGCGCGCGACACTTGCGAAGTAAACCCCGTCTGTTGAGCGGGCACGCGCTGGCTGCGCGTCAAGGCTTCGGTTGCGCGCGTGGCTGCGATGGCTGAAAAGTCCTGATCGAAGATCTGCGCGCTGCTGTAAGCCCGCAATGAAACCGAGCCGAGCGACTGAGATTGCCAGTCACTACCGATTGCCAGTTGCCGAATGTGAGTGCGGTTGGTTTGAAGCGGCGTGCCGTTTTCGCGCGACTCGCCAAAGATCGAGCCGCGCACAAAGACTCGGCCTTTATCTGAAAGCGATCTTTCAAGTTTGAGATCGAGCGTCGTGTGCTCGCTTCCTGCCCGAACATCAACAGGGCCGCGCTCGCGCTCATCAACGATTATGTACCCGTCTGTGTGAAACGCTTCGGCAGATAGCTGTGCGCTCCATTGAGACAGACGACCGCCCGCGAACAATGAGACATCAGGCGTTTGCTGATTGCCATAAGACGCTTCAAATGAAAGCGCGCCGTCGCGCGCGTCGCGCGGGATGAAATTGATCACGCCGCCCAGCGCATCCGTGCCGTAGAGATGAGACGCGCCCCCCTGCACTATCTCTATTCGAGAAACCGATTCGCGCGGGACGCGGCCCCAGTATACCCAGCCTCCGAAAGGATCGTTTATCGGAATGCCGTCGCTCAACGCAACAGCGCGGCTTGCTCCGCTTGCACCGACGCCCCTGAGCGACACGCCCTGCGAAGTAGGATTTGCCGTGCGGCTGCCGCTGCGACGAAAGAGCGTGAATCCCGGCACCTGCCGAAGCGCGTCGTCTAAAGTCAGGGCAGCCGTAGTTGTCACATCTTCGGTCGAAAGCACCAGCACGCTTGCCGCTGTGTCGCTGACGCGCGACAGTGTGCGCTCTGCCGTAACTGTGATCTGATCCGACAGCGCGGCGGGCGCAAGCGTAAGGCTCAGGGCTTTATCGCCTGCGCTCCATTTTCGCTCAAGCGTGGCGAATCCGTTTGCTCGCACTGTGATCGTGCCGTTGTCGGATGAAACCGAATCGAATGCGAACCGCCCTTCGCCGTTTGTAGTTGCGGTAGAGGTGAGCGATTTGATTGAAAGAGTGACTTCCGCGCCCGAAACCGGCGCGCCGTTTGGATCTGTGATGATACCTTCTATTCTGGTTTGCTGCGCGGCTGATGCCTGCAAGCATATTGCCGGGATGAGAATGAGTAGGGTTGATATGTATCGAACACACCAGCGATTACAAGCGCCCCGCAGACATCGGGCAGGGCTTTTGAAGACATCCCTTTCGAGGGCAAATTCAATACATGCTCTCATCATTGTTTCTGCTCCGTTCGCGAGGCCCAAACTTTTAAAGGTTTCAGTATGGTACTCGATTTTCGCTCAAATTAGTAAGCCTATCGAGGGGCATTCGCGGCGGCTTCGATTGCATCAGCCAGCCTCTGCATTCCCGGAGGCATTCCGTCCTCAAGCCCTTTTCCAAACGTCTGCGCGTACTGATCGGCCTGCTCGCCTTCGAGGCTGGCCTGCTGAGTGATGCGTGTGCCGCCCGCAGCATCCGCAAATATCCAGATGAACTTTGCAACCGCACCCGGAGCGGCTATCTCGATAATTGCGCTCGTGCCGTCTTCGACCTCGGTCAGCAGCCAATCAACCGAATCCATGCTGCGAGGTTTTGTAGTGCCTCTGGCCCCGGCGGCAAATGGGCCATCAATTGTGACGGCATCTACCCCCGGATCAACGACGGCCCAGTTATCGACATTAGTCCAGAACTGCCAGGCGAAATCCCGACTGACCGGGCATTCGACAGTATATTCAAATTTCCACATTGCAGTCTCCCTGTCTAAAGCTAAGCTTCGTAGGAGCGATCTGTCTATAGTATCAATTAAGCAAATAATGTGTAGCTCCGCAGGAGCGACCTGTTGATTCAGAGGTCGCTCCTGCGGAGCTACAAAAATATTCAGTCTTCTTTTAGCTATAGACAGGTCGTCCCTGACGGAACTGCTATAACGGCCTCTCAAAGAGTAAAAGCTATTACATGATCGCCCATCTTCGTTCCAAGTTTTCCGTGCCCTCCGGCGCAGATCACAAGGTATTGATTTCCGTCTTTCCCGCTTTGAAAAGTCATCGGCATTGCCTGCGCGCTCGCGGGCAGTTCCGCTTTCCACAACTCGCGCCCGGTCTCAACGTCGAAGGCGCGCAGATAAGTGTCCATAGCCGCCGCGATGAAGACCAGTCCGCCCGCTGTGATGATCGATCCGCCCAGATTGAACGAACCCCATTTCGCGGACTCCGCGACCATCGCCAGTTGTGGAATCTGGCCGAGCGGGACTTCCCATCGCACTGCGCCTGTTGCCAGATCGACCGCGGTCAGCGCTCCCCATGGCGGCGCATTGCAGGGCGCGCCGCTCGGAGAGAGCAGAGGTTCGCGGTACATCGCGTAAGGGGTCCCGGTCTGCCGACCGAACTCGCCTTTCAGCCTGTTGCCCGCGCCCGATGATCGCAGCTTATTAAATTCGTCGCGCGGGATGAGCCTGACCAGAAAGGCCAGTCGATTTGTATTCGTAATCAACAATCCGCGTTTTGGATCATAAGACATCCCGCTCCAGTTCATACCGCCCACATTTCCCGGAACGGCTATCGTGCCTTCGAGACTCGGCGGAGTGAATACGCCTTCCGAGCGCAGGTTCTTCATCTGCTCGCGGCAGGCATCGCGGTCGGCTGGTGTCATGCCCCACGCATCTGCTGCCGTAAGTTTCTGCGGCACGAGCGAGCGCGGCATCACAGGAAAGGGCTGAGTCGGTGAAGCCTCTTCGCCCGCCACTGTGCTCTGCGGAACAGGGCGCTCTTCTACGGGAAAGATCGGCTTGCCCGTCTCGCGGTGAAGCACGAAAAGATGGCCTATCTTCGTTCCAACGGCTACAGCCGGAACGTTGCGGCCATTGCGTTTTACCGTTATCAGCATGGGCTGCGCGGCGACATCGTAATCCCAAAGATCATGATGCACCACCTGAAAATGCCACACGACTTTCCCCGTCGAAGCGCGCAACGCGACAACCGAGTTAGCATAAAGATTACTGCCCTTTCGCTCGCCGCCATAGTAATCGGGGCTTGGGCTGCTGGTGGGAACAAAGACCAGATTGCGCTCGGCATCGACCGATATAACAGACCACGCGTTCGCCGCGCCCGTGCGTATGGCGCTATCTCCCTCCCATGTTTTTCGCGCAGGATCATCTGGTGATTTCGGTATAGGGTCCCAGCTCCATTGCAGTTTGCCTGTGCGAGCGTCAAAAGCACGCACGATGCCGCGCTCCAGTTCAACGCCGCGATTGTCGCCGAGCGTAGAGCCGACGATCAGCAGATTTCCGATCACTGCGGGCGGAGAAGTCACCTGATAATCTCCCCTGTCAACCAGTCGCACATCGCGAGTCAAATCGACCTGCCCGTCTTGCCCGAACTCTTTGCAAAGCTCGCCCGTCGCCCCGTCAAGAGCTATCAACCGGGCATCTATCGTCGCCACGTAGATTCTGCGGCGGCGATTTCGATCAACCCATGTCGAAACGCCGCGCGATGTGACTTCCGAATACCCTTTCGTCAAATCGACCTTCGGGTCGTATGTCCATTTTTCTTTTCCTGTTTCGGGATCAAGCGCGATCACTCGGTTGAAAGGGGTGCTCAAATAGAGCGTTCCGTCAACCATAATAGGCGTGGCTTCAAAGGCGGCTCTGCTTGCAGCCCTGCCTTTCTCGCCCGCCGCGCCCGTCCGGTACTGCCAGGCGATTTTAAGATTCTTCACATTATCACGTGTGATCTGATCGAGCGGCGAGTAGCGCGTGCCGCCCCCGTCGCGGCCATAAGCAGGCCAGTCTCGATCAGACGCAATCGTTTTAACGCCCGCGTTGATCAGAAAACAGATAACAAGAACTGGCGCAAAGATTTTCTTTGATGTAATCAGCATCGGTCCGGGTTCTCCTGAAGCATTTGATCATATACGAGTGCCAGTATCTTAAATGACGACCGTCGGCGCAACGAGTCGGGGATTTGCGGGCTTGAATCAGGGACGAGCGGGCTGCAATCTCAAAACCTGCTGGCAAACAGGTCTGACGAGCGGTCCAGGTAGCGGCGGCTCCAGTTCAGTTGCGTTCCGTCTTTCAGAACGATGCGGTATTCGCCATGAAACCACGGCTGTAGTTCTTTGATGCTGTCGAGATTTACGATCTGCGAGCGATTTATTCGCAAAAACCGCGCCGGGTCGAGCCTTCGATTCAATCCTTCGATGGTCCCCCTCATCGAATAAACCTGCCTGTCAACGTGCAGGGTGAGATAGTTTTTCGCCGATTCGACCCACTGGATTTGATCTGTGCGCAGAAAGAATGCGCGATCCTCCGAGTGAATCAACAGTCGCTCGATATAGCGCGGGCGGCCTCTGAGTTCTTCAAGCAGAATGCCTACGCGGTCGCTTTCAAGCGCGCCTCGCCTGATAAAGGCTCTTGCGCGGTCGAGCACTTTTTCAAATCTAGTGGGGTCAAACGGCTTGAGCAGGTAATCGAGCGCGTGCACCTCGAAAGCGCGCAACGCGAAATCGTCGTGCGCCGTGACGAAGACGATTTGCGGCAGCGGCTCGAAGTCGAGCGCGTCGATCACGCCGAATCCGTCAAGGCCGGGCATCTGCACATCAAGGAACACAAGGTCCGGTCTGAGTTGCTGAATGAAGTCTACGGCATCGCGCCCGCTGCCCGCCTCGCCTACGATCTCCACGTCAGGCTCGCTTTGCAGGTAATGACGAATCTTCTGCCGCGCGGGCCGCTCATCATCAATGATCATCACGCGGATCATTGCCATTACGACGAAGCTCCATTCGCGGCGCGCCCGTTTCCGGCATGTCCGTTTCCAGACGTGTGAAAAGGAATTCTGATGTTGACCAGCAACCCGCCGCCCGCCGCGTTGTGAAGCGTGAACGCCTGCTCTGCGCCGTATAGCTGATGAAGCCGCTGCCGGGTGTTTGAAAGTCCGATTCCGCGTCCAAGCTGTTCGTGATTGATTCCCGGCCCGTTGTCGCTCACTTCAAGCAGCAATGCTTTGTCTTCGCGCATGGCCCGCACACCGATTCGGACGGCCTCGGATGCCGGATCAAGCGCGTGGCGTATGCAGTTTTCCACAAGCGGCTGAAGTATCAATTGAGGCACCAGAGCCTGCTCCTGTCCCGGCTCCACTTCGATACTGACGATGAGGCGTTCTTCAAATCGCGCCCGCATGATTTCAAGATAGAGTTTCAGAAAATCGATCTCTTCCTGAAGCGTCACTTCCTGAGCTTCCGAGTTTCGCAGTGATAAACGTAACAGATCGCTCAGACGCGCTATCATCTCGTCGGCGGCGCGCGGGTTCTGATAGACCATCGCCGAGATCGTGTTCAGCGTGTTGAATAAAAAATGGGGCTGCAACTGCAAACGAAGCGATTGCAACTGCGCCTGCGCCAGTCGCGTTTCAAGCTGCGCCGTGTTCAGTTCTCTGTCGCGTGACTGGCGGTAATGATCGAACAGGTAAATGAAGGCGATCATCAGCCAGTAACTTATTACGTCGTTGGAAAATTCCATCACGTATCTGATCGACATGATGCCGTAATCGTAAGAGCCGTATCCGGCCATGTAGGCAATGGCGTTGCGCGTGACGGCTATTAAAGTCGTGTGAGCAAGCGAAAACAGCATCATCGCAACCAGATGAGCGGGCAGCCGCCGGAACCAGTTGTTGCGATCTACAGGAAAGCGGCGGGCAAAGGTGACGATAAGCGGAAACAGTATAGCGGCGGAGTATGCCCCGGTCATTTCCTCCGTGAATGTTCCAAGAAAGTTGCCGGGTCTTTCTCTGGCAAGGTCGTCGAGATATTTGTAAGCAAAGATTAAGAGGCCGTGCGCGGTGAAGTAGCCGATGACGGACAAGGCGAACAACCATCGCTGCGACTTTTTAGAATCCGTAGACATCGCTTCAAGATAGACATCAGCAGTAGCCCGCGCTGACGGTCGGGCTACTGCCATAATTGCAACAGGCTATTTCTTCGAGTAGGTGACGCGCCATATTTTGTCCGCGCCGTCGTCTGTGATAAGCATCGAGCCGTCTTTCAAAACGAGCAGGCCGACGGGGCGGCCCCACACTTCGGGGTTGTCTTCGCCAAGCATCCAGCCCGTCAGAAAGTCGTCGTAGCCGCCCACGGGTTTGCCGTCCTTGAATCTGATGCGAATGATCTTGTAGCCCGTGCGCTTCGAGCGGTTCCACGAACCGTGAAGTGCCGCAAAAGCATCGCCGCGATACTCTGCGGGAAACATATTGCCTTCGTAAAAGACGAGCCCCAGCACAGCCGAATGCGCCTGTATCAACAGATCAGGCACGATTGCTTTTTGAACCAGATCGGGCTTTTCGCCTTTGCGGCGCGGGTCTTCGTTTTTGCCGATATAGCTATACGGCCATCCATAAAAAGCGCCCGGCTTGATTTCGGTCACGTAATCGGGAACAAGGTCGTTGCCGATCAAATCGCGTTCCTGCACAGCGACCCACAGTTTTTTCGATGTCGGATTCCAGGCAAGCCCAATCGGGTTGCGCGTGCCGGTCGCATAGAAGCGATGGCCCGTGCCGTCAGGGTTGAACTCGGAAACAGTCGCGCGCATCGGTTCTTCACCCGCATCGACATTCGTCTTTGAGCCGACGGTGACATATAACTTGGAGCCGTCCGCGTTAAAGATGAGGTTGCGAGTCCAGTGCTCGCGGTAGCCGTTGATCGGGAGGTCTGCGATCTTTTCAGGCGCGCCTTCGGCTTTGGTTTGCCCCGGCTTGTATTTAAACCTGACGACAGCATCCGTGTTCCCCACGTAAAGATAATCGCGCCAGAACGCCATGCCGAAAGGCCGCGCAAGGTCTGACGCAAAGACGAATCGCTCGTCAACCTTGCCGTCGTTGTCCTTGTCGCGGAGTACGCTTATGCGATTGCCTGCCGATTCGGCGACGAATATGTCGCCGTTTGGAGCCAGTGCGAGCAGGCGCGGATTTTTAAGATCGCCTTCGGCAAACACGTTTGCCTCGAAGCCCTGCGGAAGCGTGAGGGTCGCGCCTTCGGGTCGCGGTATGACGCGCGAGAAATTGACAGGCCCTTTCTGCACTTCGGGCGGCGGCAGGTCGGCGAGCGTGATGTTGTAATGCGTGAGCGCGGGCTTTTGCTCTGCCTGTGAACTCTTTGACGCGGACTGCGCGCAGGCAACCGAAGCCAGGACGAACATCGCGACGTGAAAGGCCAGGACCTGTCGAATCGAAACAGCAACTCTATTCCATCTCATTTTCCATTAACCTCAAGTTAATAATTGATTGCTCAATTGTCCACAGATTCTTTCATTATTTTCCCACGCCCGCCGTAACAAGGAAAGGATGAGGAATGAACAGCAATTTTAATTTCATTCCTCATCCTTGTATAATCCCGTTATGACGAAGCGACAGATCGGTGTGGAGGTTCGAGTAAAAGATCATTTCTGGAATGACGCGCATGGGCGATACGTCTATTCGTTCGACTGCCCCGCCTGCAAACAGTCGCGCGTCATCCCTGAACCCGGCATTTATCGCTGCGACTGCGGCTCGTGGCTGATCGTTACCAATCAGAGATAGATTGTTGCCGACCGCAGATATTATTCTTCACCCGTATCGCTGCTTTTCAGCTTGAAGAATACCTCCATCGTCACCTGATACTCTATCTGTCCGTTTCGCACTGCGCCTCGTTGATCGCGGATCTCGAACCATCGCAGTTCGCTGATGGTTTGATTTGCGCGCTCCACGGCCCTGCGGATGGCTTCGCTGAAGCTCTCGTTTGAAGTTCCAACAACAGTTACGCCTTTGTAAACATCTCCACTCATATTCAATTCTCCTGACCCATCATTATTTCTGCGCTACGCCTCTGTACATCTCGCTCAGTATGCGCGGTGATCCGGGCATCGAATAACGCTCAAGCTTTGCGACATTCAGCCCGGCGTTTTCGATCAATCGGTCGATTGGGCGATTCATGTTACACCCGCAGGCGATGAGCTTCTGAATCGGATTGAACCGGTCCTGGCGTTTTGCCAGTTGCGGGTCACGGCTTCGCCCATGTTCGAGAAACACATATCGCCCTTCAGTTTTCAGCACGCGGCGGATTTCCGCAAGCGCAGCCGAAACATTCTCGATAGAACAAAGCGTCAAAGTCGTCGCCACTCCGTCGAAGCTGTTATCCTCAAACGGCAACCTGCCGCCTGCATCAAGCTTCATCTGTTGTACAGGGATACCTGCCGCATTAATTCGCTTTCCGACTCTGCCTGCAAGCATTCGCTCGGAATCTATAACAGTCAACTTCGTAACCTGCTGCGGATAGCAAGTCAGATTAAGCCCTGTGCCAAAACCGATTTCAAGCACACTTCCATAAAGCGGCGCGAGCGTTTCGCGCCGCTCGCGCCTGATAAATTCGTTGTCCAGCATCAGGTCGAGAAAAAAAGGAAAGATGCAGGTTGAATATAACCCCATTCTGACTAGCGTTTGGCTTTTGCGTTTGAATCAAGCTGGTGAGAAAACAGCCATGTGAATAATTCAGGCTCGGCGTAAGCTTTATTCCATGAATCGTGCCCCACGCCGGGATATTCATTGTAGCGCACATCGCCGCTCGCCGCTTTCAACGCTTCGACCATCAGGCGAGACTCTGTAACCGGCACTACGGGATCTGCGTCACCGTGAAAAACCCATACGGGCGTCCTGCCGATCTTCGCGGCATAAGTTTTATATCGCTCTTCGCTCATATCTTCGGGGTTCACCTGCACGCCATACCTGGGCGATATGCGCGCGGGGGCGCAAACAGGCGCAATCGCGGCAAACTTTCCGGGGTTAGCCGAAGCGATAGCCCATGTTCCGTTCCCGCCCATCGAAAGGCCCGTCAAATAAGTCCGCGTCTGATCGCCATTGAATTCTTTCATCGACTGTTCGAGCGCCTTAAGGGCCTGCGCCTGCATTTCGGGTTGGAGCCACCAGTGATTCGTCGCGCACTGCGGCATAACGACGATTGCGGGAATGCGGTCAGGGTGGCGGCGAATCAGTGTTCCGATGCCGACTTCTGTTTGAATCAGACCGTCATTGCCTCGTTCGCCCGCGCCGTGCAGGAACAGGATAATCGGCCATTTTTTCGCCTTCGTCCAGTTCGCGGGAACGTAGACCTGATAAGTGTAAGTCTCTGCGCCGACTTTGACCGTGCGGTTCAAAAATCCCGTCTCTGTGTTGCGCGACCGGGCCGAGACGCCAATCGACAGGAGGATTATCGCCATCAGCATGAACAATATTCTGGCACCAGACATTTCCGACTCCTTTGTTTTGAAGTGATGAGCCATTACTCTACATCGAAAGTGGCACAGGAGAGAAGCGCGCATCTTAAAACTCCAGTCGTTCTTTCAATGCGCGAACGCGGTCGCGCGCGACCTGTAACTGCGTTCGGTTCGCATCTTTCAATCGCACAACCATCCCGCCTGCAAGCGACGAGTGAACCTCATGAATCCAGTCGAGATTCACGAGCGTCGAGCGATGTATGCGGATAAACTTTTTCGAGTCGAGTTTCGCTTCAAGCTCAGAGATGGAGGAGTCAACCACATAGCTCTTTTCATCCGTAACCCCGAAAGTCAGTTTGTCTTTGGCGATGAAGTGCGTCACTGAGCGAAGCTCTATAAACTGCACGCGGTCGCCGATGCGCGAAGCTATGCGGGCGGGATATTCAGAATTGCGCGAACTAAATCGTGCGGCCAGTTGCTCTAACGCGACGCGCAGTTCAGGTGGCGCGCCCATCGCGCGCATACGTTCAAGTTTTGCGAGCGCGCGGTCGAGTTGCTCCGCTTCGACCGGCTTCAGGAGATAATCAATCGAATTGACCTCGAAAGCCCTGAGCGCGTACTGGTCATAGGCGGTCGTGAATATTACAAACGGCTGCGACTTTAACCGCGCGAGCATCTCGAACCCGTTGAGGCCGGGCATCTCGATGTCCAAAAAGAGCGCGTCAACAGGTTCTTTCGCGAGAAAATCGAGCGCCGTTTCGGGGTCGGTCGCGCTGCCAGCGATTTCAACCCGGCCCGTGGCTTGAAGCAGTCGCGCGAGTCGCTTGAGCGCAAGCAATTCGTCGTCGATCAGAAACACGCGCAATTGGGAAGTCGTCGCGTTCATACGGTTGCAAGTGGTCGAGCCTGCGGTTGAGGCAATGTGATTGTGACGACGGTGCGCTCGGCGCGCCGTGCGATGTCAAGCGCGGCCTCGTTGTCAAAGAGCGCGGCGAGCCGCGCGTGCAGATTGTCCAGCCCGTGACCTGCCGTGACGGCTACAGGCGAAAAGCCCGGCCCGTCATCTATCACCTCAATGAAAACACGATCATCTGCAACGCGCGCAGAAAGGCGAATCTCGCCCCCTTCGCGGCGGGGCGAAACTGCATACTTCAAACTGTTTTCAACCAGCGTCTGCACCGAAAGCGGCGGCACTTCGATTGAGTCGAGCGCCGAAGGTATATCTATCGAATAACGCAGCCGATCACCGATGCGCGCGCGTTCGATTTCCAGATAATCGCGCGTGATCTTTATTTCCTGCCGGAGCGAAACGGTGCTTCGCTGATTCGAGTCGAGCGAGAAGCGCAGCAATGCCGCCAGCCGCTCGACCAGTCGCTCGGCCTGCTGCGGATCTTCCTGAATGAGCGCCGAGATTGAATTGAGCGTGTTGAAGAGAAAGTGAGGGTGTATGCGCGATTCGAGCGATGAAAGGCGCGCTTCGACGGCAAGCTTGTGCGCGCGTTCGGCTGCAAGTTTTTTCTCCTGTAGCTGCGCGTTTGCGGCTTCGAGTTTTTCGCGCAGCCTTTCATAAAGCGATTTGCTTACGCCTATAACGATGGCAATCGCCCACGAAAAGCGCATATCGCGAAAGAAAGTGCGCCAGTAATTCTGCCAGTCGAACACCCCCGATGCGCAGAGAATGAGCCCGGCCAGCAGACAACCAGCCGCGCTCAAGGCCACGAGCGAGACTATCATCAGAGCCCAGTCCACAGGAAAGGATTGCCTGCTGATGTAGTCTCCGAAGCGGTTGAAAAACAGCACCATCAAGCCGCCGATGCTCGTTCCATAGATCACCCCGATGATGAAGGTGACGACAACCTGCCCCGGCGTTTTGGAGTAAAACGGAATGATGAGCATCAACACGATGGCTACGCCAGCGCTGACGCCCAGCACTAAAAGGACATCGCGGGCAACACGACCGAGCCTGCTTATTTGCAGACCGTCTTTTTGTAGATCGCCTTTCGTCATTCGCTTTACCCGATAACGAGTCGAATCATAACACACTGAGTTGCGACGAACCGGCAAGGGCAAAAGGCGCGCGAGGTGCGCGCCTTTGCATAATTCAGTATTTGTCCTGCGCCGCGATTTTCTTAACCGTGCCCGCCAGTATGAAACAGGCAATGCCGGAAAAGATGGCGAGTTTCGTTGGCAAGATGCCGAAAGCCATCGCCATGAAAAACAATATTCCGAGCGTTCCCAAAACGGTAGAAATGATGTTTGATTTCTCGTTCATCAAAAAGCTCCTTTAATTACTTGTGGCATCCCGTGCAGGATTGCGTACTGGCCGGAAGCGTTCCGGTCTCCAGAAAAGCTTTAGACTGTTTCTGTCGCTCGGAGCCTTGAGCCTCGTTCACTATGCGCTGAAAGTAGCCGCGCGATTTTTCCGCGTTGCCGAGCCGCTGCCAGCCTTCGGCCAGCCCGAACAGCAACTCGCCGCGCGCGTGGCCTGAAAGACCGGCGAAGTATGCTTTCTGAATTTCCAGCACTCTCTCATAATCGTTCACGCCTTTTTGCAAAAGCGCTTTGGATTCGTCAGCAGATCGAACGAATCGCGACGCAGGAATCAGCGTCGCGCCGCGAGGTATCAGCACGCCGATGTTGTCGGGTTCGAGCGTGACTGCTTCATCCATCTCTTTCAACCCGCGATTCCAAAGTTCCATGCCTTTTTGGAGATCGCCTTTTTGAAAATATTTGCTGCTGGAAAACAGAAGGCCGCCGCCGTGCCACACCATCGCCTCAGCGTGTTTGGGATTTTTTGCCAGCGTCGCTTCGCAGATTTTCATAGCGCGGTCGAGCGCCGCCTGATCGCCCGCAAGCCCTGCAAAGAAATCTGCGCGCACAAGGTGATCGAATCGCTTCTCGGTTTCCTGTTGCGCGGCGTTCGCCTGAATGTTCGTGAAGAAAGAGACGGCGCACGCCACGGCAAACAGCACCGTGATCGTCAGCTTCATAAACGACCTGCCGCCTTTAACATTGAACGTATCGTTTGATTGATTCATGTTCATCCTCCTGATAGACCGTACGCGAATCAACGATAGAAAGTACGCGACGGCTGACGAGAGGCAGAAAGTTTCGGATGAAAGGTTAAATTTGAAAGATAGACTGAATTATCCGGGTGACTAGATTGGCAGGTATTCGACCTGATTGGCGAGTTCTTCCGGCATTACTGCTTGAGCGATAATTTCCAAATCTTCGATACAGTTCCTGATAGAAACCCTTCGCTGATGCGCGAAAATAACGCCGCAAAAACGCTTTCCGCTTTGTTGTTGTTGTTCGGCCTCGCGCAACAGGTCAGCATCCTGGCTGAAAAGAATCCGGCCTAATTCCGTTGCGCGGTCAAGCAGTTCCGAATCGGGCAGTCTGTGCGCGCCGTCTTCATAAGCAGTAAGCACGTCTACTCCTCGTAAGCGCAGGCCATCGGTAATTGCCTGAGGAACGTTATGATCCATGTAAAGTTTTATACTTATAGTTTTCTTCCTGCTCAGG
Organism: Blastocatellia bacterium; assembly: GCA_963804815.1. Lineage (GTDB taxonomy): Bacteria > Acidobacteriota > Blastocatellia > UBA7656 > UBA7656 > DATEKX01. Next base: position 4,585,254 of record CAWDRU010000002.1, read on the forward strand.
CGTGATTACGCAAAGACTGCAAAACCGATAATACAAAGCTTGTGAATGGCTAAGCTCGTCGCTTCACTTGTTCTTCTGTCTTTCTCCTGCCAATCCCCCCACGAAAGACAAGCTCTTCAGCGCCGAGATCAAGCGCCATCTCTCTTATCTGCTTGCGTGACAAATCAGGCCGCATGCGTTCAATCTTGTCGAGGTTAACCGAAAGCTCCTGATCTATGATCGCCTGTGTCCCCTGATCGAGCTTTCGCGGCAGGCTTCGCAGTCGGTTTTTTAGCGGCGAGTCTTTTGCGTTTTCCATCAAAGCATCTATCTCTTTATCCTGCCGCTCTATTTCCGCATCAATCTCGGACTGGTGGTCATAGTAGTAAGAAAGCGCTGCGTGGATTTGCGCCAACGACAGGTGCGGGTGCTGCTCATGAATCTCTTCGACGCTCCAATCGCAGGCGAGCTTATCCAATACGACTTCGATGACTTTGGTGTTTGCGCCGTCGATCCAGGCCCGGCCTTCTTCATCGAGATGAATATGATTTGTAATTACAGACTGCATACTCTTTTGCCTCCCGCAATAATTCATAGCTTAACATACTCATTGCAAAGCCGGATGAATTTGACCGGCCAGCTTGATAGGCGAATGTTTATCAGATAGGATGTTTTTAAGTTGCCCGGATACAGACTGCCAGTAAGAGGAACTTGCTCAAACCTACGGGGGAAACCATGAAGAGATTCATTAAGGCAATAAATCTCAGTCTTGCCTTGCTCATATTCGCGTCCATTGCCCGCGCGCAAAGCTTTGACGTGAAAACCAGCACGCTCAAAAACGGGATGAAGATTCTTGTGCAGGAAGACCACTCCATCCCCAATGCGACCGTCTACATCTTTTACCGCATAGGCTCGCGCAACGAACGGCCAGGGACGACGGGGCTGTCGCATTTCTTCGAGCATATGATGTTCAACGGGGCTAAGAAGTACGGGCCGGGCGAGTTCGACCGCGTGATGGAAGCCGCTGGCGGAAGCAATAACGCTTACACAAACAACGATGTCACGGTCTATCAGGACTGGTTCCCTGCCTCTACGCTCGATTTGATATTCGACCTCGAAGCAGACCGGATACAAAATCTTGCCTTCAACCCGAAGATCATCGAGTCAGAGCGCGGCGTTGTGGCAAACGAGCGGAGGCTGTCAGTAGACAACAACAATTTCGGCGTGCTCGGCGAACAGCTTTCGGCCACGGCCTTCATCGCGCATCCTTACCAGTGGCCCGTCGTCGGCTGGATGAGCGACATCGAGAACTGGAAGATGGAAGATTTAAAGCATCATTTCGAGATGGGCTATTCGCCGGGCAACGCGACGATGATCGTCGTGGGCGATGTGAAGTCGGATGAAGTCTTCCGGATGGCGCAAAAGTATATCGAGCCTATCGAGTCGCACGCCCCGCCGCCAAAAGTGACCACCGCAGAGCCTGAGCAACTGGGCGAGCGGCGCGTGGTCGTAAAGAAGTACGCGCAACTGCCTATATTGATGATCGGCTATCACGTGCCGCAGACCGCAAGCGCCGATTACTACGCGATTCAGGTCCTGCGGACGATACTTTTTTCGGGTCAAAGCTCGCGCATGTATCAGCGCGTCGTCGATAAAGATGAGCTTGCCATCGGAATCGATTCCAGCATGGATTACGCTTTCGATCCGACCCTGCTGACTGTGATCGCGCAGCCGAAAGCCGGGGTTAAAACGGAAGCGGTTGAAAAGGCCATCTACGACGAGCTTGACCGGATGAAGGCGCAGCCAGCGACCGATCAGGAGATGGAGAAAGCCAAAAATATTCTGCTCGCCGATTTCTATCGCAATATGAAAACGATCAGTGGCCGCGCCAACACGCTCGGCAGCTATGAAGTTTTCTTCGGCGATTACAAAAAGCTCTTCACTGCCGTAGACGACTACAACAAGGTCACGAAAGAAGATGTGCGGCGAGTGGCGCAGAAATATTTCACCGACAAGAATCGTTCGGTGGCGACGCTCGTGCCAGAAGCGGAAGGCAGCAAACAGTAACAGTCTGTTTCAGAAGTCTTAGAGGAAAACATGAAGCGATTGATCGCATTTGCACTCGTAATTTTATTTGCAGCAGGCGCGACCGCCGCGCCTGCAAAGGCTGAAAACGGCACGCTCCGCCTGCCGCCTTACAGGAAGGTCAAGCTCAGAAACGCGATGACCGTTCTATTGATGGAGCAGCGCGAAGTTCCAATCATCAGCTTCAGCTTCATCGTCAAAGCAGGCTCGGTCGCCGACCCCGCAGGCAAAGAGGGGCTGGCCTCGCTTGCCGCAGGCTTGCTGCGCAAAGGCACGAAGTCGCGAAGCGCAGATCAGATCGCATCCGACCTCGATTTCATCGGCGGGGTGTTACAGACAAATGCTAACCCCGATTACACCAGCGGCGCGGCGGAGTTCGTCAAAAAAGACATTCGGCGCGGCGTCGATATTCTGGCCGACGTGATGATGAATCCGACCTTCCCGCAGGACGAGGTCGCAAAGATGCTCACTCAGCGCATTGACGAAATCAAGGCGGCCAAGGATCAGGCTCAAGCCGTTATCGGCAACTATTTCAACGCATATCTTTACGGCAGCCATCCTTACGGCAGGCCGACTGACGGCGACGAGAAATCGCTTGCCGCAATCACACGCGACGATGTTCAGAAGTTCTATCAAACCTATTACACTCCATCGAATTCGATTCTGGCCGTGGCAGGCGATTTCAATTCGGCGGAAATGGAGCAGATGCTCGCAGACAAGCTCGGTGCGTGGCCGGACAAGTCCGCGCCTGCCACAAGCGTACCCGATGCCGCGCCGTTTCAGGGCAGAAAGCTCCTGCTTGTCGATAAGCCCGATTCGACTCAGACTTTTTACCAGATAGGCAACCTCGGCATTGCGCGCACGAATCCCGACCGCGTTTTCGTTCAGGTTATCAATACGCTGTTTGGCGGGCGTTTCACTTCGATGCTCAATACAGCTTTGCGCATTCAAAGCGGTTTGACTTACGGCGCGCGTTCGTCGTTTGTGCAGCGTAGAGCGCGCGGGCCGTTCGCAATTTCTACGTTCACGCCAAACCCGACGACCGAGCGGGCAATCGATATTACGCTCGATCTGCTGAAGCGGCTTCACGAAAAAGGAATCACCGAAGAGGAATTGAAGTCTGCCAAAAGTTATATCAAAGGCCAGTTCCCGCCGACCATCGAAACCAGCGATCAGCTTGCGGCGCTCGTCGCGCAGCTTGAGTTTTACGGGCTGAACGAAAATGATATAAACGACTTCTACGCAAAAGTGGATTCGATGACCATGACGGATGCCCAGAGAGTTATCAAGCAGCACTTCCCGCTCGATAATCTCGTGTTCGTGCTCATAGGCAAAGCGGACGAGATCCAGGCCGTTGCTAAAAAGTACGCGACTAAACTCGATACGAAGACGATAAGCCAGCCGGGATTTTAGACTCGGAGACCACCGTAAACGATGATGCCCGACTGCTTCAAGCTTCCATTAAGCTTTGACCCGGAGCGCCTCAAGGCAGATCTCGATCATATATTGACGGATGATTGGCTGCCTCATTTCAATGATCGCTATTACGAAGGCGATTGGAGCGGCGTGCCTCTGCGTTCGGTCGGAGGAGCCGCAACGAAACTATACCCGGACCCGGCAGCGCAGGAGCCGTTTGCCGATACGTCCATACTTTCGCGCTGCCCGAACCTTCAACGGGCTATCGAAGAGTTCAAATGCCCGCTGAACTCCGTGAGGCTTCTGAGGCTTGGGCCCGGCTCACGCATCCGCGAGCATAGAGATTATAAACTCGGACTCGAAGACGGAGAGATAGGTATACATATTCCCATCGTCACCAATCCGAAGGTCGAGTTTTTCCTGAACAACGAAAGGCTTGTGATGAACGAGGGAGAGTGCTGGTATCTAAATCTCAACCTCATGCACAGAGTCGAAAACGCAAGCGCAGTCGAGCGGATTCATCTGGTCCTGCACTGCGTGGTCAATCCATGGGTTCGCTCAATGATTAAATCAGAGAGCGCCGCTCAAATCGAAGATTCGGATTCAGCGCCGCCAATAGCTGCCATGAGCTTGTCGCCGCAGGAAAGCTTCGACCGATTCTGCCAGCTCGTTCTTGAAGACCTCGCGCTACAGAAACGGCTCAGAAAAGAGACAAACAGAGATCGCTTCATCACTTCTCTAATGCGCGAGGGCAGAGCGCGCGGCTATGTCTTCGGTGTTGAAGAGGTTGACAAGGCGTTGCGAGCCAGCAAACGCGCGTGGCTTCAGAGATGGATTTAAGAACCAATGCGGCTCAATTGGATGGTTGGGTTCCAATTCAGGTCAAATGGCAACAGTCGCGCCCGCTTGTGGACTGGTGCTACGTCGGGGCGCGCCGATTGACCGAACCCTTTTTCGACCAGACCATTCAGCTTCTGATGAGCCAGCCTTTCAACCTGCTCTTTCGCCATCAAACGCCTATCGAAACACTCCTCGCGCGACGCGAGAGCAATCCGGGATTGCAGCCGACCGGGTTCATCTTTCATATGTCGCGCTGCGGCTCTACGCTGGTTTCGCAGATGCTGGCGGCGCTCCCGCGCACGGTCGTGGTTTCCGAGGCAAGCCCGATTGACTCTGTTCTTCGTGCGCACTTCAGAGTTCCGGATCTTACCGACGATGAGCAGATTGAATGGCTGCGATCTATGGTCAGCGCGCTCGGCCAGGAAAGGCAGGGCGATGAAAAGCATTTTTTCATCAAGCTCGATTGCTGGAACACGCTCGTACTGCCGCTGATACATCGAGCCTTTCCCGGCGTGCCGTGGATTTTTTTGTACAGGAACCCTATCGAAGTGATTGTTTCGCAACTGAATCGAAGAGGCGCGCATATGGTGCCGGGCGTGATCGAGCCTAGTCTGTTCGGTTTGAACGATTACGCGATTTTTAAAATGCAGCCGGAAGAATACTGCGCCAGAGCATTGGCAAAGATTTGCCAGTCCCCGCTCCTACATCGCGAAGGCGGGCGGCTTGTAAATTACAAACAACTCCCGGAGGCTATGTGGAATTTAATTCCGAATTTTTTTGGGATCAAGTATTCAGACTCTGACATCGAAACACTCAATCGCGTGGCGCGGCTTGACGCCAAGAATCCTTCGCTGCATTTTACAAATGACACAGATAAAAAGAACAGTTCGGCTACAGACCTGATGCGCAGTATGGCGGACAAATGGGTTACGCCGATTTATGAACGACTCGAAACCCGTCGGACTGTTTCTAAAGACAACCTTGTGGAGCCACCTGTATGAAAAAGATTTCAAGCATCGCAATGCTATCGATATTACTGATTTCCCCGTTGAGCATATATGCCGACGATGGCATGTGGACATTCGATAATCCGCCGCGCAAGCAGTGGAAAGAGCGTTATAATTTCGAGCCTGAGGATTCCTGGCTCGATCACGTGCGGCTTGCTTCCGTGCGATTAAACGACGGCGGAAGCGGTGCCTTCGTATCGGGCAACGGATTGCTGATGACCAATCAGCACGTGGCGAGCGGGCAGTTGCAGAAAGTCTCGACGCCGGAGCGCGACTACACAAAGGAAGGCTTCTACGCTCGCTCGGCGGCGGAAGAACTGAAATGCCCCGATCTGGAAGTCAACGTGCTCGTCTCTTACGAAGACGTGGCGCGCCGCGTGCAATCTGCCGTTAAGGCGGGGGCATCGGATAAAGAAGCCAACGAACAGCGCAAATCGGAGATGGCCTCGATTGAAAAAGAGTCCACGGAAAAGACCGGCCTGCGCTCGGAAGTCGTCACGCTTTACAGCGGCGGCGAATACTGGCTCTACCGATACAGAAAGTACACGGACATTCGACTGGTCTTCGCGGTTGAAGAGCAGATAGCATTTTTCGGAGGCGATTACGATAACTTCACTTATCCTCGTTACGACCTCGACGTAGCATTCTTTCGCGTCTATGAAAACAATCAGCCGCTCAGGACCGAGCATTATTTCAAATGGTCCGAGCGAGGCCCGAAGGATGGCGAACTGGTATTTGCGCCCGGCAATCCCGGCTCGACCAATCGGCTGCTGACCACGGCGCAGATTCATTTCCAGCGAGACACAGGCAATCCGCTTCAGATGCAGGTGTGGCAGTCGCGCCTCAACGCGCTAAAGAGTTATGCCGAGCGCGGGACGGAGCAGGCGCGGCGCGCGGGCGCTGGGCGGAGAAGTTTCGATAACTCGATCAAGCGGCTCATCGGCCAGCAGGACGGATTGAACAATCCGCGAATGATGTCAAAGAAAGAACAGGAAGAGAAATCCCTGCGCGCAGAGATTGCGCGCAAGCCTGACCAGCAGCAGGCATACGGCGGCGCGTGGGATCAGATAGCCGCAGCCTATCGCGATTACCCGCAGATAGCCAAACGAATAGCGTTTTCGACGCTGACTCCTTCGCGAGTGGATCTGTTCGGCACATCATTCGGCAATCCGGTTTCTCGTCTGGCCACGATAGCTGCGGCAATCGTTCGTTACACGGAAGAGACGCGCAAGCCGAACAATAAACGCTATGATGAATTTCGCGATTCAAATCTGGAATCGTTCCGATTCAGTATGCTTTCACGCGCGCCGATCTACACGGATATGGAAGAGCACCTGCTTGCGGCGTGGCTCGAAGAAGCTCAAAAGACGCTCGGCGCAAACGACCCGTTCGTGCGGGCTGCGCTTGCCGGTTCGACTCCGGCTGAAGCAGCCCGTCGCGCAGTGACGGGGACGAAACTGGCCGATGTCGATCAGCGAAAGGCGCTGATAGAAGGCGGCGCTGACGCTGTGGCAAAGTCCGACGACCCGATGATAGTCTTTGCGCGAAACGTCGAGCCTGTAACGCGCGAGCTGCGCGCATGGCTCGAAGAACGAATTCAAAGCGTAGAGGCGAGCGCGGGTCAGAAGATCGCGCAGGCGCGGTTCGCGGTCTTCGGCAAGTCGGTTTACCCTGATGCGACCTTCACCCTGCGAATCAGTTACGGGAAAGTGCTCGGCTACGAAGAGGACACAACGCTTGTGCCTTACAAGACGACTATGAATGGGTTGTATGATCGCGCTGAAAGCTTCGATGAAAAACATCCTTACGATTTGCCGAAAAGGTACAAAGAAGGTAAGGCAAAGCTCGACCTTTCGACGCCGATGAACTTCGTTTACACGGCGGATACGATTGGCGGAAATAGCGGCAGCCCCGTCATCAACCGCTCAGCCGAGATAGTCGGGTTGAATTTCGACAGCAACATTCAGAAGCTTCCGAATCGTTACTGGTACGTCGAAGAGGGCGAGGGCGGACGAGCCGTCGCCGTGCACAGCGCGGCGATAATCGAAGCGATAAAGAAACTATACGGTGCTGATAAACTCGTTCAGGAAATCACTGGCCGGTAGATCAGTAAGGCTATTTATTTTGATGTCAATTCACCGCGGAGGAATTAGCATCTCTGCGGCGAGCAGCTTATTCCAGGCTGAAATTAAAAGGAGCTTATCGTATGAAAAAAGCGTTCCTTGTAGCATTGCTTTTAATGATGCTTGCAATCAGTGGCACAGCGCAGACAAACGCTCCGCTGCTGCTGCAAAAACCTACTATCAGTCGTAATCAGATTGCATTCGCCTATGCGGGTGATCTGTGGACAGTGGGTCGCGAAGGCGGCAACGCCGAACGGCTTACCACGGGGGCTGGCACAGAGACGGACCCTGTATTTTCGCCCGATGGAAGTATGCTCGCCTTCACGGGCGAATACGACGGCAATGTCGATGTTTATGTGGTGACGGCTACGGGCGGAGTCCCCAGGCGACTGACATATCATCCCGGCCCGGATGTCGCGCTGGGCTGGACGCCGGACGGCAAACAGGTGCTTTTCCGTTCGTTCCGAAACAGCTATTCGAGATTCGACAGACTCTTCACTATGCCGATTGAAGGGGGATTCCCGGCAGAAGTAGCGCTTCCAATGGGAGAGGAAGCATCTTATTCGCCTGACGGGCAAAGGCTGGCTTATCTTCCTATCGCTCGCGCGTTCACGCAATGGAAGCGTTATCGCGGCGGGCAGATGACAAAGATATGGCTCGCGCAGTTGTCGGATTCCAGCACGGAAGAGATTCCGCGACAGAACTCCAACGACTTCAATCCGATGTGGGTCGAAGGAAAGATATACTTCCTGTCTGATCGCAGCGGCCCCGTGACGTTGTTTGCTTACGACACTGCAACGAAAAAAGTCACGCAGTTGATTCAAAACAACGGGCTGGATATCAAATCGGCTTCAGCCGGGGCGGGCGCAATCGTTTACGATCAGTTCGGCTCGTTGAACCTCTATGACATGAAAACGGGCAAGACGCAGAAGCTCGACGTGAAACTTGCTGGCGATCTGCCGTCCGTGCGCCCGCACTTCGAGAATGTAGCCAATCGAATCACGACGGCGATACTGTCGCCTACGGGCGCGCGCGCGGTATTTGAAGCGCGAGGCGAAATCATCACTGTGCCAGCCGAAAAAGGCAACGCCCGCAATATGACGAACACGACAGGCGTGATGGAGCGCGACCCCGCGTGGTCGCCCAACGGCAAATGGATAGCCTACTTTTCAGATGAATCGGGCGAATACGCTCTGCACCTGCGCGAGCAGTCGGGCGCGGGCGAAGTCAAAAAGATCAATCTCGGCAATCCGCCTTCGTTTTTCTATTCGCCCGTCTGGTCGCCCGACAGCAAAAAAATCGTTTACACAGACAAGCGGCTCAACCTCTGGTACGTAGAGATTGAAAAAGGCGCGCCTGTCAAAATTGACGCGAATACTTATGACAACCCGTTCCCAGTGCTGAACCCCGCGTGGTCGCCCGACAGCCGCTGGATCACATACACGAAGCAACTCAAAAATCGCCTCGCCACAGTCTTCATCTATTCGCTTGAATCGGGCAAAACCGAACAGGCCACAGATGGCTTGAGCGATGCGCAATTCGCATCGTTTGATAAGAACGGCAAGTATCTCTATTTTGCCGCAAGCACGGACGCAGGACCCGCGAGCGGATGGCTCGACATGTCGAGCTTCCCGCATCAAATCACCCGCAGCATATACGCAATCGTGCTGAGCAAAACGGACCCGTCGCCGCTCGCGCCTGAAAGCGATGAAGAGAAGGTGCAGGAAGAAAAGAAGCCGGATGACGCCGCCGCCGCGCCCGGCCCGGACAAGCCTCCCGCTAAGAAAGAGGCTCCGGCGGTGAAGATTGATTTTGAAAACATCGGCCAGCGAATCATCGCGCTGCCGATTCCTGCGCGCAGTTATCAGGGCGTATATTCAGGCAAAGCAGGCACGATATTCATACTCGAAGCCGCGCAAGGCCCAATCGGAGCGCCGCCCGGTTTGACGCTGCATAAGTTTGATCTTGAGAAACGCAAACTCGATAAAGTGATCGAAGGCATCACAGCTTTTCCGAATGGAAATATCGCTTTCGACCTGTCCGCCAACGGCGAGAAAATTCTTTTCGCGCAAGGGCCGCCCACAGCTATGCGGTGGACAATCGCATCGACTATGCAGCCGATAAGACCGGGAGAAGGGGCGCTCAATCTGAGCGAGATGCAGGTCTACGCAGACCCGAAAGCCGAATGGAAACAGATGTTCAAAGAGGCGTGGCGCGTTCAACGCGATTTCTTCTATGACCCGAACCTGCACGGGTTGGATTTGAACGCGACAGAGAAAAAGTATGAGGCGTATCTGGAAAACCTTGCTCATCGCGCTGACTTGAATTACCTGTTTCAGGAGATGCTCGGCAATATGTCCGTCGGGCACCATAACTCTGGAGGCGGCGACATACCGCAGGCTACGCCGGTTCAGGTAGGCTTGCTCGGCTGCGAGTACAAGATCGAAAACGGGCGTTATCGCTTTGCGAGGATTTACAGCGGCGAGAACTGGAACCCGCAGCTTCGCGCGCCGCTCACTCAACCGGGCGTCGATGTCAAGGTCGGTGATTACCTGCTGAGCGTAAACGGACAGGATGTTCGTTCAACAAATAACGTCTATAGCTACTTTCAGGAAACGGCAGGCAAATCCGTCATCATTCGCGTCGGCCCGGACCCGGGCGGCGCAAACGCGCGCGCGGTGACGGTCGTGCCTGTTGGAAGCGAAGGCGGACTTAGACAACTGGCATGGATCGAAAACAACCGTCGCAAGGTTGATCAGATGACCGGTGGCCGCGTGGCTTACGTTTACCTGCCCAACACCGCCGGAGCGGGCTTCGTCAATTTCAATCGTTATTACTTCTCGCAGATCAACAAAGAGGGCGCAGTCATCGACGAGCGATTCAACGGCGGAGGGACGGCGGCTGATTACATCATTGATTACATGCGAAGGCCGTTGCTGAACTTCTGGACGACGCGCGAGGGGGAAGATTTCGCAACGCCAGTCGGATCAATCTACGGGCCGAAAGCCATGATAATCAACGAGTATGCGGGGTCGGGCGGCGATGCTATGCCGTGGTACTTCCGCAAAGCGGGCATCGGCCCGCTCGTTGGCAAACGGACATGGGGCGGGCTGGTAGGAATCTACGGCTACCCGACGCTGATGGACGGAGGGCAGGTGACCGCGCCGCGCGTAGCGTTTTACAATCTGAACGGCGAATGGGACGTGGAAAATCACGGCGTCGCTCCTGACGTTGACATAGACATGAATCCGAAGTTATGGAGAGAAGGCCACGACCCGCAGCTTGAAAAAGCCGTAGAGCTGGTGATGGATTCGATGAAGAAGAATCCGCAGCCGAAATACAACAAGCCCGCATTCCCGAATTACCACACAAGCGCAGGCGGGTCAGGCTCGAAGCAACAATAGTCGCAGCAAACCTGACCGATAAAAGAAAGAGGCCGACGCTTTGATAACGTCGGCCTCTTTCTTTTCAGAATGTGAGCGCGGTTTACCAGTCGCCCTGCTTGATGCGCTTTCTGATCTTGCGCTTCGTCAGGTCGCGCTTGAGCGGGCTGAGATATTCGATGAACAACTCGCCGTCCAGATGATCTGTCTCGTGCGCCACGCAGCGCGCTTCCAGTTCCATTATGTCGAGCGTGTAGGGGCTGCCGTCCGTGTCCTGCGCGCGAACCACTACGCGCTCAGGCCGCGTCACCTGAACGAATATGCCCGGAAAGCTCAGGCATCCTTCTTCGCCGACCTGCTCGCCTTCTTCGGTTTCGATCACGGGATTTATCAGCACGACTTTCTGCTTTTTGTTTCTGCCGCTGCTGCAATCCATAACGAACAATCGCTTGAGCACGCCGACCTGCGGAGCCGCAAGTCCCACGCCGGGCGCGCCGTACATAGTCTCGAACATATTATCTACAAGCTTGTGCAGGTTCTCGTCGAACTCCGTCACTTCACTTGCGCGCTGGGTCAGCACGGGGTCGCCGTATTTTACAATATCCAGGATCATTGCTCTATTTCCAACTCCTTCTGTCTCTCTTCGACCTGTCGCTGCTCGGCGAGCTTTTCTCCGAGCACGTTATTGAGGACTGCTGTTCTGGCTCTGAACCCTGTCACTTCGCGCCATGCCAACAGGGCCAGCCCGACTATTATTATACCAGCCCCGACAAGGCTATGCGTCGCATACCCTATGACGAAACCGACAAAGAATAACGCGACGAGCAACAGATAATAGAAAATGCCGTGCGTTCGCGTCGCATTGATCGAGCGGCGCAGTTCGTCAACCTCGCGATCTATTTCAGCGCGTCGCTTTGTTATAGTCTCGTGGTCTCGGCTTATCGCTGCCATGCGCGCGGCTCCATTTAAACTAATACTCTCTCGTTTGTTCGAGGTAAGCCTCGAAGTTTCGCTTCATCTCTTTCAGGCTGTCGCCTCCGAATTTCTCTCTCGCGGCGTCGGCAAGAATTATTGCGACCATCGCTTCGCCGATAACGCCCGCAGCCGGGACCGCAACTATGTCCGAACGCTCGAAGGCCGCAGCAGATTCCTCTTTCGTCACCACGTCAACGCTTGCAAGCGGTCGCCTCAAGGTTGAAATTGGTTTCAAGTGCCCGCGCACTCTGACTTCTTCGCCGTTGGTTATGCCGCCTTCGATGCCGCCCGCGCGGTTCGTTGGTCGAGTGAATCTGCGTTCGCTGTTATTATAGCCGATTTCGTCGTGTACCTGCGACCCTGTTGCCCGGCTGACATCTGTGCCCATGCCTATCTCGACAGCCTTCACGGCGGGGATGCACATTATCGCCTGAGCCAGACGGCCATCGATCTTTTGCGACCATCCCGTGTGCGACCCCAGTCCCACAACTGCGCCGCGCGCCACGACCTCGAATATGCCGCCGAGCGTGTCCTTCGCTTCTTTTGTCTCGTCAATGAGCGCGATCATTCGCTGTTCGGCCTCTTTGTCAACGCAGCGCAGAACAGTGTCATCCCTGATGGCTGCGATTTCTTCCCAGCTGGCTGTGATCGGAGTTTCGGGTACGCCGCCTATCATCGCAGTGTGACTGGCTACGCGGACGCCTATCTCTTCGAGCAACAGTTTGGCGAACGCCCCGGCGGCTACGCGCGCAGTAGTCTCGCGGGCGCTCGCACGTTCCAGTATGTCGCGCAGGTCGTGCGTGTCGTACTTCAAGCCGCCTGCAAGGTCTGTGTGACCCGGACGAGGGCGTGTGACGCGGCGAGCGCGCTTTTCTTCGGTGAACTGGCGCGGCTCGACGTTCATCACGTCCTGCCAGTTCTCAAAATCGCGATTGCGGATCAGAAATGATACAGGCGAGCCGAGCGCATGGCCGTGACGAATGCCCGATAGTATTTCGACCTCGTCGCTTTCGATCTTCATCCGCCCGCCGCGCCCGTAGCCCTGCTGCCGCCGCCACAGCTCATGATTTATGAAAGCGACATCGACCGCAAGTCCCGCAGGTAAGCCCTCTATAATTGCAACCAGCCCTTTGCCGTGCGATTCGCCTGCCGTGATGAATTTCAATTGCATAGATTGACGCTCTCTCGCGATTTTATAACGTGCGCACTTTCGCCGCCAAATGTTTGAGAGCGGCACGTCGCTTGCCACTCCTCTTAATCAGATGCGTGAAGTGAAGTGTAAACATACATTGCTTTGCATTAATTGCCAACGAGTCAAATAGACAAGGGAGAGATACATGAAAACAATTAGATATCGAATGGGCGTCATGCTCGCCAATATTATGGGAGTGCTGGTTGTTGCGCTGCTCGTCAGCCAGGGAAGCATTACGCATGCGCGACAATCCTATCGCCTGAACGAAAAAGAGATGAAGGCATTATTGGAACGGATAGAACGCGGGGCTGACCGCTTTCGCAACAGCCTCGGCAAAATGCTTGATGCCAGCGCCATCGATGATACGGGGGCCGAAGACAACATCAATCATTATGTAAAAGAGTTCGAGTCGGCGACCGATCATCTTAAACATCGCTTTGACGACGATCAATCAGCGGCGGGCGACGTGGAAGAAGTTCTGAGGCGTGCGGCGCGAATAGACGGCTTTATGGGGCGAAGGGAAACGAACTCGCGCGCTCAGGAGGACTGGGCCGAGTTGCGGAGAAATCTGGATCAGCTTGCGACCTCTTACAACGTTTCATGGAACTGGGACGGGGTAAGCAATCGCCCGTTTCGTTTGAACGACCAGCAGGTGAAGAGTCTGCTGGGGCGAATCGAACAAGACGCAGACCGTTTTCGCAAGAGCCTCGACAATGCGCTCGATAAGACATCCTTTGACGGCACAAAGGCCGAAGACAACATAAATGATTTTGTAAAAGAGTTCGAGGTCGCCACAGATCATCTCAAGGATCGCTTCAGCAAAAAGCGGTCGGCGGCCAGTGATGCGGAAGAGGTTCTCGAACGAGCCGCGCGAATCGACGGCTTTATGCATAATCACAGCCTGACGGAGCGGGCGCAAAACGACTGGTCGCAGCTGCGTCGTAGCCTTGACGAACTGGCGACCGCATACAGCGTCTCGTGGAAATGGATGTGATTCAAGAGTCAGAAATAGTCCCCAAAGGGGATATATTTAATAGCCGTGGGTGAAACCCACGGTTATAGAACAGAAATGCTCAGACCCTGAAAGGGTCGAACTAGCATCTGTAACAGTTCGACCCTTTCAGGGCAATGGTGTTAAGTTAAGCCAAAAGCTTTTTGACGTACTTGTAAAATCGAAGTTTGTGCGCATATCTCAGCTCTTTTCTTCGTTCGACTTGTCTTCCGGGTCGCGCTCGACTTGGCTTCATTCGAAACAGATGATGCATCTCTTCCAGTATCTTTTCTGCTTGCTCTTCACTCAATAACAACTGTACTACCCTTTCGACCATCGCCACATAACTTACTGCATGATTGACTCTCGCTTCACTTATCGCCCCTCTTTCTTTTGACTCTTCTTTCAACTCCTTCTCATCCTTCTTGCTCAAGACGCTCTCCAAACTCGCTAAAAACATCACTCCATAAAAGTCCTGCCTGATCGCTATGGGCGTCTTCCCGCTGAATCTCTCCACCTCGAATATATTCTTGATCCGGTCAAAAAATCCCTCCTCGCACCACCGGTAAAAATAGACCTCTTTGAACTCATAAACCGGATACTTCTTTCTGTCGAGCAATGTCGTCACCAGCACTTCTGTTGTCCCGTTCTGGAGTTCTACTCGGATCAACCTCACACTTATTTCTTCTGCCAATCCCTTCTCTTTGACATGCTCTCGGGCAGAGATCGGACAACTCAACTTTATGACCTGCTCACTTCTTTTGCTCTGCCAGAAGGGTTGTGCCGCACTGAATCTTCTGGTCGGCAATCGCACTATTACGTGTCGATTTTGCGCCAAAGCATAAGCAAAAACCGCATAATCCGCATAATGACGGTCCAACACTAATACGTCTGCCGGTTGTGTGGCTTGCCACAACTGCTCGAATAAAAGCTTCTTCTCGCCCTGGCGTTTGCCTAAGGCAGCAGCCAGACTCAAATCGTTGAGCAGATCATAAAGCACACAACCCAGTGCTTGAACACAACTGCCATCGTCGTATTGATTGGTTTGCACAGAGAATTCCAAGCGAGTCTGTTTTGTGTCGGGTAGATTCAAATAAGTGCCGTCACAGCCTAAAAGTCTATGACCTCGCCACCGCCTCACCAGTTTGTCCGATTCGTAGAGTTGATAAAAATCGCGGCAGACCAGATCATTGAGATGAACGAAGAGTTCCGGTTTTAGTTTTTGACGGGCCTGAGAATATGCGCTGGCGGTTGGGACGGAGAAGAGTTCGCCCAGAGTTGAAAAGAGTTTGTTGAGAGCATTCTGTAGAGACAATTTGTGACCTCGCAAAATGAGCAAAGCCGTGCGTGCAAAGCTGAGGAGTCTGGTGCGAGAGAAATCCTTCTCACTAAGGCGGAAGCGCTCTATCGTAAGAGGGTTGTTGAATAGATCTCGCAAATGTTGAATCAGCGCAAGTTCGTTTTTTTAACCATAGAAGATTTTACCAGTTTTGGGGTATGCCATTCTATATCCCTTAACTTAACACCATTGCCCTTTCAGGGTCTGCCGCTTTTTGGCATTGCAGACCGTGGGTTTCACCCACGGCTATTGAATCGCGCCCTTTCAGGGCAATGGCATTGAATTAAGAAAAAACTGATAATAGGGCTTTAATGGTGTCAATGATTTGCCTTGTGCCGAATTTGCGATTCTGATTTGGCAAATCCTTAATTCAATGCCATTGCCCTTTCAGGGCTTTCGGCCATTTCAATACCTGCTGTAACCTTTAACCTTGATCTGACATGCCAAGCTGACGGGTGCGAAGGTATTTCATCTTATCGCGAAGCTCTGCCGCGCGCTCGAATTCAAACCTGCCAGCTGCCGCGCGCATCTCGGCTTCGAGGCGAGCGATAGTCTTTACGAGGTTATCGGGTGAATACTCTTCCACATCATCCAGATTGATCGGGACTTTGAAGTAATCGGCTTCGACTATGGAGACAAGCGTCGAGTCTATAGCCTTGACGATTGTTTGCGGCGTAATGCCGTGCTCTTTGTTATAGAGCGCCTGTCTTTCGCGCCGTCGCTGAGTCTCGCCGATTGCCCGCCGCATGGAATCAGTCATACGGTCTGCATACAATATGGCTTTACCGTTTACGTTGCGCGCCGCGCGGCCTATGGTCTGAATCAGCGACATCTCCGAGCGCAAAAAGCCTTCTTTATCGGCATCCAGTATCGCGACCAGCGACACTTCCGGCAGGTCCAGCCCTTCGCGCAAAAGGTTTATGCCAACCAGCACATCGAATTCGCCCGCGCGCAGGTCGCGCAGTATTCGGATTCGATCAAGAGTCACTATCTCTGAGTGCAGATAGCGCACGCGCACGCCCAACTCGGCATAATATTCGGTCAGATTTTCAGACATCTTCTTTGTGAGCGTTGTCACAAGAACCCGTTCACCTTTTTCGACGCGATTGCGTATCTCGTTCAACAGATCGTCAACCTGCCCGCGCACTGGCCGAACATCAACCTCAGGATCAATCAACCCTGTCGGGCGAATCACCTGCTCGATCACCTCGCCGCCGGTCTTGGTCAGTTCAAAGGGGCCGGGAGTGGCGCTGACGAATATCAGTTGCCCAACGCGATGCTCCCACTCCGCAAAATTTAGCGGGCGATTGTCCATCGCCGACGGCAAACGAAATCCATAATCGACAAGCGTTCGCTTGCGCGACTGGTCGCCCGCGTACATGCCTCGCACCTGAGGGATCGTCTGATGGCTTTCATCAACCATGACGATTGAATCGCGCGGCAGGTAATCAAGCAAGGTCGGAGGCGGCTCGCCCGGAAGCCTTCCTGTCAGGTGGCGCGAATAATTTTCAATGCCGTGACAATAGCCAAGCTCTTTGAGCATCTCTATATCATAAAGCGTGCGCTGGTGGAGCCGCTGCGCTTCGATCAGCTTTCCCTGCGCGATCAAATCCGGCTCCCACTCGTCAAGCTCCGCTTTGATGGTTTTGATGGCGCGTTTGATGGTGTCCTGCGGCATGACGTAGTGGGTCTTCGGATAGATGGGCAGTCGGTCGTGTGTTTCGATAACTTCACCAAGCAGCGGGTCAATCGTCGAGATGGCTTCTATCTCGTCGCCCCAGAATTCTATGCGGATGGCTTTTTCCTGATAGACGGGATAGACCTCGACCACATCGCCGCGCGCGCGGAAACTGCCGCGCTCGAACGCAATGTCGTTGCGCTGATATTGAATCTCCACAAGCTTTTTGAGCAGAGCGGTGCGAGACAACTGCTGGCCGCGCTCGACGAACGCGACCATCTTGTAGTAAGCGGCTGGGTCGCCAAGCCCATAAATGCATGATACGCTCGCAACGATTATGCAGTCGCGCCGCTCGAACAGACTGCGCGTGGCCGAAAGCCTCAATCGGTCAATCTCTTCATTGATGGTCGCCTCTTTCTCGATGAACGTGTCGGTCGAAGGAATATAGGCTTCAGGCTGATAGTAATCGTAATAACTGACAAAGTATTCGATGGCGTTATGAGGAAAGAATGATTTGAACTCCTGGTAAAGCTGCGCTGCCAGGGTCTTGTTGTGAGCCATGACGAGCACGGGCCTGTTGATGTGCTCGATTACGGCGGCCATCGAAAAAGTCTTCCCGCTGCCCGTGACGCCAAGCAGCACCTGATGCGCGCGGCCTTCGTTCAGGCCACGCACAAGCTGCTCAATCGCCTGAGGCTGGTCGCCCTGCGGCACGTAATCAGATACAAGTTTGAAATCCATCACGCCCCTTTCTTCAGTAAGCTGCCAATTCGCTTCGCGTAGCAACATGACAGGTTTTAATCCGTGTCGAGACACAAAATTAAATTATACAAGCAAGCTTTGAGGGCGATCAAACAGGCGAAAAAATATTCGCCGGAAAAAAAACTAAATCAAAAGTTGATCTTGAGGCGACGATTGCTTGACAAGGAATTCGGTCGCGCTGATAATGCGGATTGCCATCACGAAACCCATAATCATCGGTTAGCTGCTCCACACGAATTGATAAATTAATCCGGGCAGAAGAGGACAGGTTATTAACCCAATTTTACAAACTAGTATTCCCGGTGTAGAACTTTTTCGGCGCGGCAAGGTAAGAGACGTTTACTCGGTCGAAGACAAACTGCTGATCGTCGCCACCGACCGCATTTCGGCATTCGATGTCGTTATGCCCGACGCCATTGCGCACAAAGGCGTTGTGCTCACTCAGCTTTCAATCTTCTGGTTCGACTTTCTCAAAGAGATTGTTGAAAACCACCTTATCACGGCTGATTTCAGTTCGTATCCTGCAATGCTGGCCCCGTATCGAGATCAACTCGAAGGGCGTTCGATGCTGGTTCGGCGCGCGGATGTTTTCCCTATCGAGTGCGTCGCGCGCGGTTATCTGGCCGGTTCCGGCTGGAAAGAGTATCAGCAAACAGGCGAAGTGTGCGGCGTCAGGCTTCCTGCGGGGCTGAAAGAATCAGACCAGTTGCCTGAACCGATATTCACGCCCGCGACGAAAGCCGAATCGGGTCACGACATCAACATCAGCGAACGCGAGACGGCAAATCGAATAGGCGAGCAATTTACGAGCACGCTCAAAGAACTGACGCTTGATCTGTACGCGCGCGCGTCCCGATACGCCGATTCGCGCGGGATAATCATCGCCGATACGAAATTCGAGTTTGGCGTGAAAGACGGGCAGGTGATACTGGTCGATGAAGCGTTGACGCCGGACTCTTCCCGGTTCTGGCCCAAACAGGCTTACGAGCCGGGTCGAAGCCAGCAGTCATTCGACAAGCAATACCTGCGCGATTACCTTGAGACGCTCGACTGGAACAAGCAACCGCCAGCGCCCAGACTGCCGGAAACGGTCGTGGCGCGCACGAGCGGGAAATATATTGAAGCATACGGATTGCTGACGGGACGTTCGATTTTGGATTTTGGATTTTAGATTTTGGATTAGAGCCACAAAAGGCTTCCGGATTCGATTCCTGTAATCCAAAATCTAAAATCCAAAATAAGAATGACTCTTCTCGATTATTTCGTGCTGATAGTGGTTGTGGCATCGGTCGCAATGGGCGCGGCCCGTGGGATAATAAAAGGGGTGATCTCGATTCTATCCGCTCTGGCCGGGCTGGTACTGGCAGCGCAGTTATATCCCTTTGCCGCGACTGTGTTCAGCGGGTTTGTTTCGACCGCGCGGACCGCAAACCTGATCGGCTTCGTAGCAGTATTTTTAATCTGTCTGGTGGCAGGGAGCCTGCTCGCGCGATGGCTGCGCGGGGGACTGAAGCGGGCGCGGCTCGACTGGCTCGATCATGTTTTGGGGGCTGTGTTCGGACTGGTCCGAGGCTGGCTTGTCTGTTCCGTGATTTATCTTGCTCTGACGGCATTTCCTGTCAAACTGGAAGCTGTCGAGCGAGCGGCTTTCGCGCCTTTACTACTGGAAGGAACGCGCGTAATCGCTTATCTGACTTCGAGCGATCTGAGAGAACGTTTCTTCAATGGTTATTCGATGATTCGGGGAATGTGGGAGCAAAAGTTAATAAATAAAAAGTGAGCAATAACTAATGCTCCGAAGGAGAACGGCGAAATGAAAAACAGGCTGGAGGCCCTTGTTACAGAGATGGTAGAACGAGGTATCTTGTTTGAAGATGCGGTTCACGAATTTGAGAAGCATTTTATACTTTCAGTATTAAAACGAACTAATGGGAACTTATCGAAGGCCGCAGAAGAGCTTCGCATCCATCGCAACACGCTATCGAAAAAAGTTGAGAAGTTTTATCAGAACGGCCACATGGCCGGGGCGCGCCATCGCAGACCTCGCGCGAAAAAGTAGCAGGCGAAATATTAATAAACCATAAGCAGAAGGCGGTAAGCAGCAGAGAGGGGCGCAACCCGCTTCTACCAGCTTACTGCCTTCTGCTTACGGTCGGTACAGGGTTATTTCTGCGCCAGCAGCTTTTGAATATCGGCTTCGATCTGAGTTGATTTCCGTGGGCTTGTGCCCACATACCTGCGATATATTTTCATGTCTTTCGTGACAAGGATAGTGGTCGGAAACCCGACTATGTTGAAATCGTAAGTCTGATCGTCATCGCCCATCAGTACGGTGTATTGCATTTTACTGCGAGTGACGAACGGCTTCACTTCTTTGGCGTCGCCCGAAGCCATAGTCACGCCGATGACCTTCAGCCCCTTGTCGCCATATTTCTGTTGCAGGTTGTTGAACGAGGGAATTTCAGCGAGGCAGGGGACGCACCACGTCGCCCAGAAGTCGAGCAGGAGGATATTTCCTTTCAGCTCGTCCGCCGCTACTTTTTTGCCGTCGAGGTCCTGAAGATTCATTTCAGGCAAAGCGGTCAAATCTGTTGTGTCTTGAATTGTCCCGGTCGAAAACGCGGGAACAGAGAGCAGGACGGCGGCAACAAGCGCAAAGAAAAGCTTCATAACGACCTCCAAAAGGTGATGCCTCAAAATGCCCGACGCATTTATAGTCTGAATTCTACCTCACGGGCATGAAAGGAGCAATCTTTGATTCATCGTCACCTTGAGAAAGCCGTGTCGATGTAGTAGACTTGGCTTTGAATGAACATGGAGGAAGCCTGTGAGCCCTGAATTGAGCCAGCTCATCGAGCTCCAGGAACTTGACCTTGAAATACAGCGTATCACCGACAGACTAGCGAGGATACCGGCAGAGCGGGACGAAACGGAGAGTGAGTTCCGACAATACGCGGCTGAGTTCCTGGACCTGAAGAGTAAATACGAACAAACCCTCGAAGACCGCAAAAACCTAGAAGCCGAACTGGCAACCACTCAAGAACATCACGATAAGTACAAGCAGGACCTGATGCGCGTGACCAACCAGAAGCAGTACGAGACTGCTCTGCGCGAGATCGACGCGACGAAAAAACTGATCAACTCGCTCGAAAGCGATATTCTCAAGAGCATGGAAGAGCTTGAAAAGCTGGAAACCGAGTTGAAAGAAAAGGCTCCTGATGTTGATCGCAAACGAGAAGAGGTTGATCAGAATCTTTCGGCTCTGGACAACGAACGCGACGAATCGCAATCCAAGCTTGAATCCTTCGGCCTTCTCAGAACAAAGATAGCAGCGACAATACCGAAGCCTCTGTTTGCCACCTATGATCGAATGGCGCGTGGCAGGCGAGGGCAGGCGCTGGCGGAAATACGCAGCGACGGTATCTGTTCTGTGTGCCGCGTGAGAATCCGGCCAAAGGTTTTCAGCGACGTTCGCAAAGGCGAGCAGATGATAACTTGCGAAAATTGCGGTCGAATTCTTTATTACCGAACTGACGCTATTCAATCCGCCGAGGCCGGGAGCCAGGATTGAACAGCAGTGGCGAGTGACGTGTGGCGTGTGGCGGGTAAGAGAAATATCTGGCCCGTCGCTCATCATACGTCACTCGTCATTTATCATTATGAGGCTACAAGCGACCGGGAAGCTACAAATCGAAGGGGTCAATGAATTCTGGTTCAGACCCGGAGCAGACACGCCCGGCACAGAGGCGCGCGTGTATCGTCCAGCCATGCTTATAGAATGCGGCGTGAACTTTCGCAGCCTCCGCGCAGGGCTAAATCATTCCGAAGAACGCAATTACGCCGCCTGGATTCCCGAATCCGACATGGCAATAGACTGGGATCAGCCCGCGGCAGATTTCAACGAACGCTCGCAGTTGACCGTACTGCCCGACTCGAAAATGGGCTACTGGCAGGGCAACTATCAAACGACAAAAGAAGACTTCGACCAGTATGAAGAGGAGCTGGTCGATAAGCTTGTGCGCAACGAGCGGCTGCGTGTTTTTTTCAACCCCGTCTTCGGACTCTTCTCTGCGCCGGGCGACGAACTGGAAGTATTTCTCGCGCGGGTGGCCGAAGCTGCGCTCGGTCGCGTCGAGCCTGAGATGAAAAATCTGCGCAACCGATTCGAGCTTCAGCTTGAACAGGTGCGCGAGGCGCAGGCGGCTCGCGGGATGGCCGCCGAAAACCTCAGCCTCGAAAGTTTGATCTCGCATAAGCTGCACCTGTTTGAGAGCGAGAACAGAATGGCCGACATGTTTTCGACGCTTGCGGGCACTGTCTTCGGCACAGCCGAGCTGCGCTCTCAGTCCGAGCCCTTTGAGTGGGAAGAAGCGGAATTGCGCGAAGACCTCGAACGCGTGGAGCAGGAAGCAAGCGAGGCGCTGCGCGCGCTCTACAGCGAATATATGACGCTGGCCAACGAATACGACGTTTTTGAAATAGGGCTACAGCCCGACAACATACAACTCATTCGTCGAGTGCTCCTGTGGGTCCCGACAAACAGTGGTCAGTAATCAGTGGGTCGCATATAATAAGCGACTGACTACTGAATACTGCTGGCCACTGATTATGCACAAACTTCCTCAGCCAATCGGTATCATCACCAAGCCGAACGAACCGCGCGCGGCTGAACTGGCGGCGCGCATCGCAGAGTGGGCTGCCGAACACGAGATCAATCTCTTTGTAAACGACCGCGTGAAGGATTTGCCGCCCGGCACTTTTTCGGCCTCAGCCAGAGACATTGCGGATAACTGCGAAGTGCTGGTCGCGCTCGGCGGCGACGGCACTATGATCGCTACTGCGCGGCTCGTAAGCGGGCGGGGCACTCCCGTGCTTGGCGTAAATCTGGGCACGCTCGGATACCTGACAGAATTCGCCGTCGAAGACGTGATACCGGCGCTCGAAGCCGTAGTTCGCGGCGAATACGAAGTGGATCACCGGATGATGCTCGACTGGCGAGTCGTGCGCGACGGAGATCAGGTCGGATCGGGTACCGCGCTCAACGATATCGTGGTAAACAAATCTGCGCTGGCGCGGATAATCGATATTGACTGCACGGTCGGCAATCACTATGTCACGACCTATCGCGCCGACGGATTGATAGTAGCGACGCCGACGGGTTCGACGGCTTATAATCTATCGGCGGGCGGGCCGATCATCGCGCCGGGCGTCGAAGCAGTTGCAATCGCTCCAATATGTCCTCACACTCTGACCAACAGGCCGCTCGTGCTGCCGAACAAGGCCGAAATCAGACTGCGAATAAATACCCGCGAGCAGGAAGTTATGCTCACCTCAGACGGGCAGACTGGAATTCCGCTGATGTCGGATGATCGCGTCGAAATCAGAAAGAGCGCGAAAACGTTCAATACGATATTGGCGAAGGACAGGGATTACTTCGACATCCTGCGCAACAAATTGAAATGGAGCGGGCGGTGAAAGCCCGGAGGTTAAAATGCTGTTTCCCATAGGAGATGACAATCAAGGCAGGCTGACCTCGCCCTACGTCGTTTACATACTGGTCGCAATCAACGCGGTAGTGTTTCTGTTTTTGCAGCAGGCTATGTCGTCTCAGCAGGGTGAATACTTCACAAGCGGCTACTCTGTCATACCTATTGAGATTACCACGGGCAAAGACCTGACAGAGCCTGTCGTGTTAACAGACGCGCCGCCTGTCCGCGACGAGCGCACAGGCCGTGTGCAGCGCCCTGTCATCTATGAAGCGCCAGGCCCAAGCCCTATTTATTTAACATTGCTTACGGCAATGTTTATGCATGGCGGCTGGTTGCATATCCTCGGCAATATGCTTTACCTCTGGATATTCGGCGACAATATCGAAGACAATTTCGGCCACGGAAAATTTCTGATCTTTTATTTGATCTGCGGGCTGGTCGCGTCATTTGCTCAAATCCTCGCTGACCCCACCTCACCCATCCCCTCGCTCGGCGCATCGGGCGCAATCGCAGGCGTGCTCGGCGCATATCTCGTTATGTTTCCGCACAACCGCGTGCGCACTATTGTACCGCTCTGGATTATTGCGACTATAGTCGAGCTTCCAGCGGTAATCGTGCTTGGCTTCTGGATAGTCATACAAATTTTCTATCAGTACACCTCATCCTATCAGTCGAGTCACAGCGGAGGCGTAGCCTACATGGCGCATATCGGCGGATTCGTGGCCGGAGTAGTGCTTTCATTCATCTTTCGCAGACGACAGCCGAAGCAGGAAATGCCTTACTATTACGGTTCCGAATAATTGATTGGCGGCTTCTTAGATTTATGATCATCCTCGACAACCTGACAAAGATTTATCATCCAACCACAGCCGTAGACCACATCAGCCTTGTGATTCCATCGGGCCAGCTGGTCGGTTATCTCGGCCCGAACGGCGCTGGCAAATCGACTACCGTGAAGATGCTGACAGGCATGATCGCTCCCACAAGCGGGCGCGCGGAAATTTACGGAATGGATATTCAGCAGAGCACCATCGAAATCAAACGAATGATCGGCTACGTCCCCGAATCCGGCGCGTTGTACGAAACGCTGACGGGCCGCGAGTATCTTGAGATGGTGGGCAGATTGTATGGGCTGGACGACCGTATAATCAAAGACCGCATAGTGAAGTTCAGCGATTTTTTCGAGCTTGGCCGGGAGACGATTGAGCGCAAACTGCTTTCAGCCTACTCTAAAGGGATGCGCCAGAAGGTAGTGATTTCTGCCGCGCTCATTCACAACCCGCGCGTCATATTTTTCGACGAGCCGCTCAACGGCCTCGACGCAAGCACGCAACTGATGTTCAAGACCCTGATTAAGAATCTGGCCGCCGAAGGCAAAACGATCCTCTACTGCTCGCACATACTCGACGTGGTCGAGCGCACCTGCGACCGCATAGTCATCATAGACCAGGGGCGCGTAGTGGCGGATGGCACGCTGGCAGAGCTACAGGCTTCGAGCGGCGAAGGGTCGCTCGAACGCATATTCAACAAGCTCACGGCGCACACAAACCTCGAAGAGCGCGCGGAAGAGTTCTCGAAAACGTTCAGTTTTTAACGATGAGTCTTCGATCAGCAACCATAAACCGAATGGCGCGTCACGGCATAGACGCCCGCCAGTTGATGACGCTGCTGTCGGTCTACCTGAAACAGGATCTTCGCGGCGGCAAAGCTTTCATGCAGTTCGGCGCGCGCGAATACATCAAATCGAATCTCGCTCTGCTTATGCTGACGGGGATGTACCTCTTCTTTGGATTCATGATGGGCATGGCTGTCTTCGCGACGGGTCTGGATGTTTTTCACTATTCGGTCTTCATACTTACTTTCACCCTTTTCGTTATAGCGCTTGCGATGCTGGCCGAAAGCGGCAATGTCATCTTCAATGAAAAAGAGGCGGATGTTTTAGGCCATCTTCCGTTAAGCCCGCGAACCTATTTTGCCGCGAAGGTGCTCAATCTTTTTCTGTTCACTCTGCTGCTTGCGGCGGCGGCAAATCTCTTTCCCGCAATAATGGGCATCTGGGCGACGGGCTCGAATCTTTTGTTCGTGCTCGCTCACGCAATATCAGCCGCGCTCGTGGCGCTGTTTGCGACCGCGTTGATCGTTACCAGCTACGGGCTGATGATGCGTTACGTGGGTCGCGAGCGATTCGACAACATAGTCACATACAGTCAGGTCGCGCTGGTGCTCTTTTTCATGTTCGGGTTTCAAATCCTGCCGCGCATTCTCGGCACCAATAAAATGATCTTCGCGCCCGGCTTTCAATGGTATTACCTGCTCTATCCGCCCGCGTGGTTTTCGGGCGCTACCTTGCTATTGATCGGCAAGCTTGAGGCGAAATGGCTCGCGCTCGCGTCGCTTGCAGTGCTGTCGCTGATTGCGCTCGGCACTGTTGCGCTGCGCAAGGTCTCGCTCGACTACTCGTCGTTCATCTCAAATCTTGCCTACCGCGAGGGCAAGCCTGAGCCTGAGCGCGCGCGCCATCGACCGGTCGCGCGCGCCGCCTATACACAGGTTACGAAATCGTTTTTTTTATCCAACACCACAGAGCGAGCCGTCTTTGAGCTTGTCTCGATCTATCTGCGGCGCAACCGCGAAGTAAAAGTCCGGCTCTATCCGTCGCTCGCTTATTTCATCTTCATCCCGCTGCTTGCGGTATTTACGGAGGGGTTGCCGGACCCGTTCGTCAATCAAAGCTTCAGCAGTTACTCGCTGATGGCTGCGTTGATGATCTGCTACATCTCGCTGACGGCGATTGAAGGGATGATCTTTTCAGAAGACCATACGGCGGCTTACATCTATCGCGTTGCGCCTATCAGAAAGCTCGGCGACGTTCACAGCGGGTTCAGAAAGGCTGTGATGATGTGGATAACGCTGCCGGGGTTTGTCGTGTTGTTCGCGATCTATTCAATCCTGTGGCGCGATCCCTTGCATGCCGCGATGACGCTTGCGCCGTGGATAGCCATCACGCCCGCCGTGCTTATGATTCCATTCCTTACGCGGGAAGTTCTGCCGCTGTCGCGCAAATATCAAAAGGGGCAGCAGACGGCGCGTAACTTCACGCTCTTTCTCTCCTGCTTCATCGGCCTCTCGATTGTTGCCGCGTTTCAAGTCATCGCGATAAAGGAGCGACTTCCCTTCCTCGACGTGAGCTTTCCGTACTGGCTCTTCATGGTCTGCTCGGCGATAGCATCCACAATTTTATACAAACTCCTGCGCGCGTTGAGCGGCGAGTCAAAACCCGTTCATCCGTCCGACCTGAACAGTTGAAGCCGGTCGCGCGGGGCTGCTACACTTTTGTTTTATCTACCTGAAACCTGGCCCTTGCAGCCAGTCTAAAACCCCTTAGGGAGACTGGGGGGAAAAAGGAGATCGATGATGACAACCGAAGTTTTAGAATATTCCGGTCTGGTGATCGAAGAGACGCCGCCCGAAGCGATGAGCCTCGCCCCGCTCGACACGTTCACATATAAGTACAAAGGCAAAGAGATAAAAATTTCTTTCACTTGTCCTGAATTCACGGCGATCTGCCCGTTTTCAGACTTTCCGGATTTTGCAACGATCAAAATCGAATACGTGCCGAATGAACTGTGCATAGAGTTGAAATCGCTCAAGCTCTATATCAACTCGTTTCGCTCGGCAAAGATTTTTCACGAGCACGTAATCAATCGCATACTCGATGATTTCGTCGCGGCCTGTGACCCTGTGGCACTGGAGATCGAAGGCGATTTCAACATTCGCGGAAACATAAAGACCATCATCCGCGCTTCATATCGGCGTGATGAAAAAGCAACGTGAGGCAATCGCGCTATGGAAATGGAGAAGGCGTACTACGTCGTAACATACAAGCCCGCTTATATTGACCTGCTTCGCGGAAAGTTCGCGCAAACGGACCCAGTCGCGACGGAAATTGACGAACCAGCGCCGCAGCGATTGATCGTCTCGATTACGCAGGGCGGCTTTGGTCAGGACATTGTCGATGACGAGCGACAGGTGAAAGAGCGTTTCCTTGAATACCTGTTTTACTCGGACGATGTTGATTTGCCGCGCGCGGCTGAGGTCTTCGACCACTACTTCGAGTTCGAGCAGGCGGATGAATTGATCGATTTAGACGAAGAGTTATGATGGAAATCACGATACCCGCTCCCTCCGGTTTCAGCTTCAAACGAACAGCAGTCAGTCACGGATGGTCAGGGCTGCCGCCGTTCAGGCTGGACGAGATCAGATGGACTCTTAAGCGAGTGATCGATCCGGGCGAAGACCAGCAACCGGTAGAGGTCGAAATCTCCGGCGCAAAGGGCGCGATCAAAGTAACGACGGCGGGCAGGCCGAGCAAGCGCACGGCTGAAAAGATAGCGCGGGATGTGCGGCACATGCTCAGGCTTGATGACGACATGAACTCTTTTTACGAGCTTGTGGCGGATGACCCGGACTTCAACTGGATTGTCGCATCAGGCGCGGGGCGCTTGCTTCGCGGGCCTACGGTCTTTGAAGACCTTGTAAAGACGATCTGCACGACCAATTGTTCGTGGGGGCTTACGGAAAAGATGGTGGGCGTGATGGTGTGTGCGCTCGGTTGCGAAACAAGCGATGGCCGCCACGCGTTTCCGACGCCCGAAGCGATGGCCGCGATGCCGGAAAGTTTTTATCGCGATGAGGTGCGTTCGGGTTATCGCGCGCCTTACTTCAGAGAACTGGCCGCACGTGTAGCGAGCGGCGAGCTTGACGTGGAAAGCTGGCTTGCGAGCGAACTACCGACGGACGAACTCAAACGCGAGATGAAGCGGGTAAAAGGCGTAGGCGATTACGCTGCGGAAAATCTGCTGAAGCTCGTCGGTCGTTACGACGGGCTGGCGCTCGATTCGTGGGTGCGCCCGAAGTTCGCGCGCGTTCGTAACGGCGGGCGGGCGGTTACGGATAAAAAGATCGAGCGATACTATGCGCGTTTCGGGCGTTGGCGCGGCCTTGCGATCTGGTGCGACCTGACGCGCGACTGGCTGGACGAACAGGACACGGTCAAGCGGTGAAGAGTTGTTTTAGCAGACTGTCTATCAGTTGCGCATCAGCGGGGGCTATATCTGGTACTGGTAAAACTCGCGCACACGGACTCCGATGCCGACGCATCCTTAAACCAGAGTTATTTGTTCTTGAGTAATTCCTCTACGGTAAGATCAATATCTTTCGCAACCTGTCGTAAAAGTATTGGTGAGATGTCCTTGCCCGCGTGAAATGGTATTGTTGTGCATCGGCCATCTGCGTGGCGAAACTGTTTATGAGAACCTCGTTGGCGAATTTCTTTAAAGCCCAGTTTTTCCAAAATAGATACTACTTCTTTAGATTTGAGTACAGGGTACTTGCCCATAAATCAAGCGACCTTCACTGTTTGAATGCCGATGAATTCCGCTTCAATATCAGGCTCCCCATCTTCAAGTAGCATTTCGATTACTTCTTTTAGATTCTGATTCAGTTCGTCTAATGTCTCAGCCTGTGAATGTGCGCCAGCAAAGCCGGGGACATAACCGACGTACAGCCCGGTTTCAGGACATTTTTCCACAACAGCGGTAAATACTTTCATATTCATTTTCTCCAAGCACAGCATATCACTGGCCAGAGTGAGCGTCTAACGACCTGGTTGACCATGCCGCTGCCGAATACTAAAAGAACACTAAGAAACTCGCTTCGGCGGCTCCGGTGCGTGTGATTGTTATGCGCGGAATTGGCACTATAGACCAGATGCGACTAAGATTCCTGTCCCCTTTGCTTTGGCACGTCTTAAATTAACCTGAGTTCGACAAAAGCCCTTTCATGGCATAAGCGCCAGCTTAAGGATATGTGCCGTATTGCTCGTTACTTAACGTGAATTCGACATAATAATCAGCCCTGAAAGGGCGAAATTCAATAGCACAGGGCATCGCCCTGTGTGAGTATCAGTAAAGATATACAAGCCCTGTAAGGGCGAGATAAATAATCAGTTTATCTCGCCCTTACAGGGCTTGTTGATTGTTTGCGATGATACCTGGCGCGATGCGCCGGGCTATTGAATTTCGCCCTTTCAGGGCTTTTACTTCGATTATTATGTCGAATTCACGTTAAATTAATGAATGCTGTCTCTATATTTGGCCCAACTCCAAATGAAATAGTACTTTGAGTTTTATTCGAGAAGATATTCATTAATTCTCGAATCTGCTCCTCTTTATAATGACTGGCGGTAACAATAAAGAGGATATCGTCACCACCCGCAAAGACAATTTGAGAATTCATAGTCGAAGCTGCCAAATATTCAATTTCCTGAATGGCTTCTGTTAATGAAGACGAGAAAGCTCCAAGAGATTCTAAATCCCCACTTAACAAGTAGGACTCTATTCTTTTCCTGATACCGTCGCCATCACCAATTACAAATATTTTATCAATCATGCAATTGGGCCTGCCTTTTCTATCTCTGCCTCTCTTGGCCTGCCTGGCAAGAAACTATCTTTAAATTCTGGGTATATCATTACGACCAAAGAAAAATACTCGGAAGTTTCGGGGATGGATTTAGCGTAGGATAACCACCGGCCATACTCTTCCTTATCACCAATCTTCAGGTACGCGTATGCCAAACCGAGTGCGGGCCAGAACCCCAATTCATTTCGTGGAGTCTCACGTTGCGCTTGTAGTAATGTCCTAATGGCTTCGTGATAGTCTTTCTGGCCAATCAAACTGTAGGCTAAATGAGCCAATACCCTTGGATGATATTTATGTGAAGGGATGATTCGCCTTTCTATGTATCTAAACATCTCTAAGCTGCTAGCATAACGACTAACTTTTAAGAAAGCCTTTCCTAAACTGACAGCGGATTGAACCTCATCCTTGTCCATTAGTTTCTGAATGATGTCGAGAGCATTACTAACATCACCCCTTGGGTCGAGTTGCGTTGCCTCTTGTTTCACTTCTAATCTCTCAACTTTGGCCAATAAGTGAACAAAGCTGGCGTCTTCACGAAAATCGGCGGGGCTATACAGACTTTCTCTTCAAAGCCATAAGGTTATAAAAAAGAGAATGACGACTACCGATGGAAAGGAAATTATAAAGACAACGATAGGGCCAACAAAAGGAGACTGAGCATCTAAAAGGAATTTCAATGATACTGTAGAAATTGCTTCGATCAGAAAAACGAACAAGGCTATTATGCCCAACGGATTTTTAGGATATATCTTCTTACCTGCAGTTGATCTATAGGGCTCATTTATACATCCGTTCATTAGTTTTGAATAGTCATTATGACCACGATTACTGAGGGCAAGCACTTAACTATAGTTTCGGCGTTGTTAGCGTTTTCTGTACGACCTGTAAATCAAAAGGTCACTCACTATAGAATTGCTTTTAAACATTTTCTGATTGATTCCATGCGATTCGTTTCTTTCATCATTCGATGGCGAGCACGACTTTGCCGTAAGTTTTTCGACTCGCCAGCGCTCTGAGCGCGGCGACGGCTTCCGACAAAGGGTACTTCTCCGAAACCACAGGCTTGATCTCGCCCGCTTCGTACATGGCAAATAATTTAAACTGCGCTTCCGCCATAAATTGCGGATGGCGCTCCAGATACCCTCCCCAATAAACTCCGATGATGGAGATGTCTTTCAACAAAATCCGATTCGCCGCAACTGTCGGTATTCGTCCCCCGGCAAAACCTATCACCAGCAATCTGCCTTCCGGTGCAATGCATTTTGTCGAAAGATCGAAAACATCCCCGCCCACAGGATCATAGATAATGTCGGCTCCGCGACCGCCCGTGATCTTTTTGACCTGTTCGGCCCAGGCGTCATCGCTGTAATCAAGCGCGTGTTCGGCTCCCTGCGCGAGGCAAAAAGCCCTCTTCTCCTGGCTGCCAGCCGTGGCGATTACGCGCGCGCCCGCAGCCTTGCCGATCTGCATGGCTGAAAGCCCGACTCCGCCTGCCGCTGCATGCACCAGCAGCCACTCGCCCGGCGTGATCGTGGTTCGATTCTTCAGCGCGAAATAAGAGGTCTGGTAAATCACTATCATCGCCGCGGCTTCTTCAAAGCTCATAGGGTCGGGAACGCGGAAAGTTTTGCTTGCAGGCGCGAGCGAGTATTCGGCGTAGCCTCCGCTTACAGCCATTCCCTGCACGCGATCACCTATGGAAAAATCGGTCACGCCCTGACCAACCGCATCTATTACGCCCGCGACTTCCGAACCCGGAGTGAACGGCAGCTTTGGCTTTACCTGATACTTTCCCTGAATCATCAGTATGTCGTAGAAGTTGAGCGCCGCCGCATGATTTTTTATCCGCACTTCACCCGGACCCGGCTCCACAATCGGAATATCTTCGAGCAGCATCTGCTCAGGCTCGCACCACTCGCTGACTCGCCATGCTTTCATAAATCTTCGTCATCCTCTCCTGGAATTCATTTGATCGAAATGCCGCCATCGACAGGAATCACGACTCCATTTATATATGACCCGGCGCGCGACGCCAGATAGAGCGCAATTCCGGCCATGTCTGATGGCTGGCCTATACGCTTCAAAGGGCATGTAGATTCGATGTCCTCTTTGTGATTTTCGAGCAGCCATTTGGTCATTTGGCTCTCGAAGGGACCGGGCGCGACTGCGTTAACAGTTATTCCGCGCTCGCCCAGTTTGACGGCCAGCACGCGGGTCATATGGTGGACAGCCGCTTTGCTCGGAGAGTAGGCATAATTGTCGATGAAAGGAACTTTGATTCCGTCAATCGAGCCTATGTTGATCACGCGCGCAGGGTCACCGGGGCGAGCGGCTTTTTCAAGCAGCGGCAAAAGCTGCTGCGTAAGAAAAAACACGCCCTTGACGTTTGTGTCCATGACCTTATCAAACCCGGCTTCCGGGTACTCTTCGAGCGAAGCGCCCCACGCGGCCCCCGCGTTATTGACTAGTATGTTGAGCGACTGCTCGCGCGACTTCAACTCGTCGGAAAGATGCTTGCAGCCTTCGACCGTGGAAAGATCAGCGGGGATGGAAATGCAGATGCCGATTTCGGAAAGCATTGCCGCGGCCTTGTCGCAGGCATCTTTTTTGCGCGCAGAGATGTAGACCTTTGCGCCCGATTCGATAAAACCTCGCGCTATCATCAGGCCGATGCCTCGCGACCCGCCCGTCACCAGCGCGACTTTTCCTTCGATTGAAAACAGATCTTTAACGTTGATTGACTGCTCCTGATTGTCCATCAATCTCCTCCTATCTCTTTATACATGACCCAATCTATTTGCGCGTCGGACCCAAGCTGAAAGTTCTGCTCGCCCGCAAGATGAAAGCCCCATCTTTCATAAAACTTTTGCGCGCGAACGTTTCGCTCCCATACTCCGAGCCACATGGTTTTATAGCCTGAGGTCTGCGCTTCGCTGATGCAGCCTCGCATCAAAGCCGCGCCTATGCCGCTTCCAATCGCAGCCTGAGATACATACAACCTGCAAAGCTCTAATGGGTTTGAACCCGGAACACAGGGCGGAGAGGGGTTCGATTGCAACTTGGCATAGCCGACCGCTGTTCCGTCAATTTCAGCTATAAAAAAGATGGCGTTGTTGGCGGCAAGTTCCGCTTCCTGTAGCGCAGGGCTGAAGGCCGATGAAAGATATGCGGCCATGTCTTCGGGCGTGTTATCGACGGCAAAAGTGTCATAAAAAGTCTGCGTGCCCAGTTCTGCCAGCACTCCGGCATCTGTCAGACCAGCACGTCGAATCGAAGGTTGGGGTTTCTCGTTCATGATTTGGATATTAGCTCTTTCACCAGATGCCTATCGCCTTCCATCAGCAGGACGATGCCGAACACCAAAAGATAAAGATGAAACCCGATGCGCGGCCACCGCTGCATGAATTTGTCTGGTGGCGTCAGGGTAATATGATTAAAGATTGCACAGCCAACGCGACACAGACACAATCTGGTTATCGTCGGTCAGGTTAGCAACATTTTCAAGAGTTCCGCTTTCTAATTGAGACCATATTTCACTTGCCATTTTCTTCTCGATTGCTGCTCCAATAAAAAAGGTATGAGGCTTGAGTCTCAGCTTTGCAAATGCTTCCAGTATTCTGTTCAGTGCTGTTCGTGCTGTCTTCCAGTGTTCATCAGCCCCGGCAGGATCAATTCCTCCTTTAAGTTCACCGAGTGCGATGTACAATTCAGGAGAATTATAAATATTTTTCGCAAGTTCTTTCGTAGCGAGTTCTTTCGGACTGCATTTGAATAAGCATAAATCCACATTGTTCTTTATTAGCGGCACAGTCAGATTGTAGATCAGAGTCCTGCATTGTTTGCCTTTGGGCCAACTCAGTCCCCGCAAGTATAATTCAATATCTGAGTCATCATCGGTCATTTGCATCCAGATATTGTTCGTTGAATGCAGCCATTGATACGGCTTACCAGCAATCCTGAGATTAGAAATAATAGCGCGTGTTAGTTTTCGTTGAGCCAATGCACCACCGACATTGCGCATTGAACCGCCTAATGTATCTCCCCGTGTGAGTAAAAATCTAAAGACCAGTTCTTCGACAAAGCTTTCACCTGCTGGATCAAGAAAACTCATGATTAGTCCCTGTATAGCCTCCGCCTTATCTTCGGGATGTAAGTGAGCAGTAGCTTTATCTGAAATGCCTGCTGCTGTTAATAAAGCAGGCTGTATTTCCTGAATATTTAATAGCTCAGAGGGTGTCCTGGCTAGAGATGCGGCGACTTTAAGAGCCCTTGCCTGTGCAACAAATGGTGTGGCACGTCGATTTTTTTCCAAGGCCAGCGCAATGAAACCCGCCCGAATAGCTTCGTAAGTTGTCACAAGATCATCACCGGAAGATAAATGAAGAAGATAAGAGTTTCGCGATGCCATTACGGTTTTCTCCAAACGTAAACGCATTTTCGCAATGGATCGCGCCCATGTTCTCCCATTTGTTGACTGCTATTGCCCTTTCCATTTGGCAACACAAGAATACTTTCCACACAAAAGCCCAGCTTTTCAGCAATATCGGAAAGAATCATATCTACTGAAACGCTTACACCCGCATAGCGGACATTGTCATTTACCATAAAGAGAGGTGCTTTAGGCTTCATTACTCTTAAACATTCTGCAATTACACACGCCATTTCATAAAAGTAGCCTCGAACCATTCTGGGAATACCGGCATTATTTAATTCTCCACGGGATTTTTGATTGTCTAAGTATTTCAGAATCGCCTGTAATAATTCCTGATTGTCGGCAGCAGCTACAGCATTCTCCCAATGTGGATTAATTCTCAGTAGATCTTTAGCGCGGTTTTCGACAGTACAACTCAGCATCTGTTGCCTGAGATTGACCAACTCTTTTTCAGTTATCCCGATCAATGCCAGTTCCAAAGCATAAGTGCGGGTATAGTCATAACGATTGCAGTATGGAGGCGAGGTCACTACCGCGTCATAAAGATTGTTCGATAGCTTCGGCATAATATCCAAACAAGATCCGTTGTGAAGCTTCATATCTCCTTTGGCTATCACTTCCGCAAATAACCCTTCCTGCTCTTTTGTATTTAGCAGGTCGAAAAGTATCTCTTGTATTTTGGCAGAGATGGCCTGATCGAAATCGAGTATTATCCCTTTATCAAACTTCTTTTTCCCATGTCGTCGTCCGGATCGATAATCCCAGCGCAAATATTGACCATCTTTACGAGTAAAGCTTATTGACTCTAAAACACACAGCAAAGCAAACCGTAGAATAGATTTAACTCGATCATTCTCCTGTTCCCAGGCAGCCATGTATCGCTCAATGGCTTTATGTGTCTGTTCTGGATATGCCCCCCTGGTAATTCGTAATTCCGGCAAAGATATATCTTTCTGCGAATGTATCCAAGGGCGTGTAGTTAGCCAACGATCTAAGGCGGCAAAATCATCAACGGTGAATTTCGATTCAAGTAATCGTCTGGCGATAGTAATCTGCTGACCGATAGGTAGAACCTCGATACCATCGACATTTATACCGACTGCGGTTCCCGCAAAAAGAGCCGTGCCGCTCCCGGCAAATGGGTCTAATGCTCTACCAGACGTAATCCCATATTTATGAAAAAGGTACTCTATCAAAGATGCTGAAAATGCTTCTTTGTATTTATACCAACGGTAAACTGCTCTGGTTTTATTGGCTTGAAAACTAACAAGTGATCGAGTCAGAAATGAGTGGAGCACAAACTTATTCTCAAAGTGCTCGTGTAAATCGAGGTCAAGGCGCTCGATTTGGCAGACCTCCTCTTTTGCCGTAAGTGGTTCGGCCACCGCTCTCTTCGTTAAAGCCAGCACTGTAGTCTGCCCTCTCAGTAAACAGGTTCAAGGCAGCATAGTATATAAAACTCTTTAGTTATCGTCTAACAGGATTGGTTATCTCGCATGGTCTATTGGTTCTCGACCCAGAGCCATTGCGATCTGGAATCAGAAAGCGGCACGATGAATCGAAGGTTGGGGTTTCTCGTTCATAGTTTGTTTTCGGTCAGCGCGCGGCAATATCCCGGATCTCCGGATTCTCAATAATGCGGCCCCGGATATTTTCCTTCGTTGCCCGCAGCATCGCTCTCCCTATGTCTTCTGAGTCAACGTAAAGGCGGCGGACCGGTTTCATCAATTTGAAGACCTGCCGCACAACCCGAATCAGCAGCGGGCGGCTGTGTGATAACTCACCTGCGATATATGCGGGTCGCCAGCAAACGGCATTCGTAATTGACACAAGGTCCCGTTCTGTTTCCGCCTTCACACGAGCCCACATAAAACGACTGTTCAGTCCTGTGCTGCGGCCACTGATAAAGTGGAACACCGCATCAGGGCTTTGAAGCTTCAGCATATTTGCCGCTGCGAGAGCGAAATCGTAAGTAATCCTTCGATACTCCTGCTCTGTTGAAACCTGTGTCGCTGAAACGCCGAGGCAATAAAAACAGGCATCAACACCTGCAAAGGCTTCCGAAACTGCCCCATAATTCAGGTAATCGTCGTGTAAAAATGTGCGCAATTTATCGCTGGTGACCGAGAGCGGGCGACGAGTGATCGCACGCACCTCCTCAACCGAAGGATCAAAGAGACATGCCCTGAGAACGCCGCTGCCAGCAGTACCGCTCGCGCCAAAAATGATGACATTCATTCGGCTTATCCCTCGCACCCCTCACTTGAGAAGAGATGATGGACAGAGTTTTTCGATTACGCATTCGGCGCAAAGAGGCGTGCGCGCTTTGCATACTTTGCGACCGTGATAAATCAACAGGTGCGAGAAATCAACCCAATCTTTTTTCGGCACCAGTTCCATCAAATCGCGCTCGATCTTTTCAGGCTGCTCGTGTGTGGTCAATCCGAGCCGCCCGGACAACCGCCCGACGTGCGTATCGACGACTACGCCGGATGAAATCCCGAATGCGTTGCCGAGCACGACGTTTGCGGTCTTGCGCGCAACGCCGGGAAGCACGAGCAGTTTTTCCATATTGTCGGGCACGCGCCCGTCGTATTGCTCGCTTATGATCTTCGCAGCGCCTTGAATCGCTTTCGCCTTGTTGCGATAAAAACCTGTCGAGCGAATGTCTTGTTCAAGCTCGCTCTGATCCACTTTTGTGTAGTCTTGCGCCGTGCGGTATTTTCTGAACAGATCGGCGGTGACGATGTTGACGCGCTCGTCCGTGCATTGCGCCGAAAGGATGGTTGCGACCAGCAATTCAAGCGGGTTCGCATAATTCAGGCTGCATCGGGCGTCGGGGTATTCTTTCCTGAGTTGCGCGATTATTTTGCGTGTTCGCTGCTGCTGTTGTGTGCTTGCCAAACTTTTCCTCGCAGTTCGTTTTCGTTTTGTCGAAGCACACAGTTTAAGCCAAATTCGTATTTATTTCTAACCGCATCATCCCCCGCCGGAGGGGATGACGAGCACGGGCCGGTCTGCGTTTGCAAGCACCTGCAACATCACTTCGTTGAATCTGAAGAGCATGCGCGAGCGCGGGCCGTAACTGCCGATGACTATCAGGTCATGGTCGCCCGATTGAGCTTCGGCCATTATGCCTTCGACCGGCGAGGCGGCGGTTCGGACGCGCACCTGACTCGGCACTTCGAGCGCCCTGAGCGTTGCCGCCCCGCGATCAAGGTGCCCGCGCGTCAGGGTGCCCGGCTCTTCCGTCTCTCTTGATACGAAGAGCAATGTCACAGACGCGCCCAGCCGTTGCGCCAGTCGCCCGCCAACCTGTATGTCGCTTTTGCCCGGCTCGCCCGCTGCCGTGCAGATCAATATGCTCTCCAGTTTCGTCCGCTCTCCCTTAACGACCAGCACAGGGGCTTCCGCGTGCTCAAGAACTTTCATCAGCGTTTCGCCCAGTTGCCGCGCCAAAGCTCTTGCTTCGCGTCCCGGCAAACGCGGAACCTTTGAACGTGGCCGCGCAGTCATCACCAGCATCTCGTAGAGCGATTCGGCCTGTTCCGTAGCGATCTGTTCAGCCGCATTGCCGTACCTTAAATGCAGCGCCGCGTCGGGCAGTCCTGCCGATTGCTGGCGCTCTTTTATCACAGCGCGCAAAGATTCGGCGGCGTCAGGGTTTTCTGCAACCGCGAGCACCGTCGCCTGCGCCTGCATTTTTTCGGCAAGCAGGCGAGTGATCGTAAGCGGCGCAGTCGGCCCGTCGCCCGAATCGCAGACAAGCAGGTGCGGGTGCGGCTGGCCGAGGATTGTCCACGCGCGCAACCCGACCCATAGCTCGTGACCGTTCACAGCAGCATCCGACGGCAGAACCGCATCAATCAGCAGGTTCTCTTCTCCGAACGGAAGCGCAGGAGCAATCTGGCGCGTGCCGTCGGGCCGGGGCAGTTGCAAACGCACGCGCCTGAGCGGCCCTGTGAAACTCTCTTCCACGATTGCGCCCTTACCCACAACAGGCATATCAGGAGGCGGGGCCTCTGCGCTCAACACCACCTGCTCAGGGCGAAAAAGCAGTTGCACGCGCGCGCCTTCGTCATGCGGAGTCTCTTCGGGTATAGGCAGAGTGAAAGAGCCGAATCGCGCCTGCCCCTCTTCTGCGCGACCGACCACCACCGTCCCTGCTCCGAGAAAGGTCGCGGCGAAAAGCGAGCGAGGGTGAGCATAGAGCGCTTCGCCTGCGCCTACTTCGAGCAAGCGCCCGCGTTCGAGCACGCCTATTCGGTCTGCAAGCTCGAATGCTTCTTCCTGATCGTGAGTCACCAGTATCGCGGTCACGCCGAGCCGCTGCTGAATCTCTTTGAGGCTGCGGCGAAGCTGCGCTCTTATCTTCACATCGAGCGCGCCGAACGGCTCATCTAAAAGCAGCACGTCCGGCTCGTAAACCAGCGCGCGCGCAAGCGCAACCCGCTGTTGCTGCCCGCCCGACAGCTGATGCGCGTAGCGGGAGCCGAGTCCCGCCAGCCCCACAAGATCGAGCAGTTGTTCGCGCCGCTTTATGCGATCCGCTTTGGAAACTTTGCGAATCTTCAGGCCGAACTCGATGTTTTCGGCTACGCTCATGTGGCGAAATATCGAGTAGTTTTGAAAGACGAATCCTGTGCCGCGCTGCTGCGGCGTGAGGTATGTAACGTCTCGCCCGTGCAGCATTATTCGCCCGCTTGTAGGTTCGGTCAGGCCCGCGATCATCCTGAGTATGGTGCTCTTGCCGCTGCCCGACGAACCCAGCAATACAAACAATTCCTTGTCCGCTATTTCGAGCGAGACGTTATCCACCACCCATTGATTGCCGTACCGCTTTGTAATTTGCTCAAGAACGATTGACATTAACAGTGCCTCGCACACGAACGACTATAGCGCCGCGAAATATGGTAGTGATGAAAAACTATGCCCATAGAGGATAATGCCTTAACAGAGATCAGCGAAACTCTCCTTCACAAAACTCACTTTCACGTGCGCTGCGGCGCGTGCCGCCCGCGATACTCTCGCACCTCGATCATCGGCGGGCGCTTCTGTTCGTGAACATCCACCTCTTCGAGATGAAACCGCTGCTCCTCGACGCGCAGCAATTTCATAGTGCGCTCCATCGGCGCTTCCCCGTCGATCAGTCCCCGTTGTCTGAGGTGTTCGGCAAATACCTGTAGCACGGCAAAAGCCGTTTTGCTCAATGCCTTCAACTCCGGATTACGATGGCGGACTTCTTCCAGATCGACCTGCGCTATGGCGCGCAATCCGAATCGCTCAAGCAGATCGAGCAGCAATCCGATCTCTACGCCGTAGCCGGAATAAAACGGCAGCTGTTCGAGCGCGGTCCGTCGCCCGCCATATATACCCGCAAGCGGTTGAACAAGGCCCGATAGCTCTGGGAAGAACAGGTTTATCATTGGCCGCGCAAGCAACTCCGTCACGCCCGGCGACGCGGCATCATCGGCCTTGATTGATTGCTGATAAAAGCCTTTCGACAACTGAATCTGCGTATCCATCAGCAGCGGGCCTAAAACGCCATAGACGAAACGCGGATGCGGGTTGGTGATGTCCGTATCCATCCAGACGATCAGGTCGCCTTTCAGCAGATAAAGACTCTTCCATAACGCCTCGCCTTTCCCGCGCAGATTCCCCAGCCCCGTCAGCGTCTCCTGATGTATATAGGGAATGACGCCATGTTCGGCGGCTATCTTTCGCGTGAAATCGGTTGAGTTGCTGTCGATCAAAACTATCTCGTCCAGCAGCGGCGCATCATCCATCAATGCGCTCTTCATAGTCTGTATCACGCCGCCGATGGTCGCTTCCTGATTATGGGAGGGAAGCCCGAGGCTTATGCGCAGGCCCTGTTTTCGTTTCAGGTCTATCAACCGGGCGATCTCTGAAAACTCGCGGCTGTGAAACGTATTTTCGGCAAACCATTTTTCCACGCGAATCAGCACAGGCAATTCGGCGCTGCGCGCGGGAGCCAGCGGCAACCGAAACGGCTCTTTGGTCTTTACCACAAGCGTCGTCACGTCTTTGCGCTGAAGTATGAGCGTCGCCACAAGCCCCAGCGGAGGCCCGTCAGTAGATGCGCTCGCTCCCAGTACCACCGCCTGATGATCTTTCAGTTCGCGCAGGATTGCTGCGCCCGCATCGCCCACAATCTGCAATTCCGTGGTTATCTCAGGAAAGGTATCCGACAGTCCTTCGTATTTCTCTCTGAGCAACTGGCTCATCGCATCGTCGTCGCTCGGAAGCACGCGCAGGAGCGTGATCTCGGCGTTTGAAGCGCGAGCCAGTCGCACGGCCAGATGCAGCGAGAGGTTGGCAAACGGGCCGCCGCGCACGGGCAGCAATATGCGTTTGATGTTGCGGGGATGCACGGCGGGTTGAGTTACGACGATATTGCAGGGAGGGTCTTTCAAAACTTCGGCCAGATCGTTCTGTAGTATTCCTGATTGCCAGGGCAGCATCAGCAGATCATGATCGTCCATTCGATGATCGATCATCGCCTCGATGTCTTGCCATGGGTGATAAGAGACCAGGCTTCCCGCCAGTCGCTTGATGCCGGGGTTTTCATCAGCCAGATTGTCCAGATCATTACGAAGGCGCTGAGCCAGCAGCGCTCCTTCGCTCAGAGAAGTTTCAGACGGCACCTGCGTAACGCCGATCAGAGACACCTGCGCATGCCTGCTTTTACCGAGCAGGCACAACGCGAGCGGCAGCGAGGCTTGCGCGAGCGGCGCATCTTCAACCGGCAGCAGTATATTTAAATCACGGAGCATATCTCTGTTTTCACGAACAGCCAGTCTTTCCATATACACCCCGGCGCGAATCGGCGCAACCGCAGTAACCGCCGATTCGCGCCTTCGATCTCAAAATGCCACTTGAATGCGGCTCAGCACGACGAAGTAATTCTTATCGCCGGGATTGGGCGAGCGCAGCGG
This sequence comes from Blastocatellia bacterium, assembly GCA_963804815.1. Taxonomy (GTDB): domain Bacteria; phylum Acidobacteriota; class Blastocatellia; order UBA7656; family UBA7656; genus DATEKX01. The sequence continues at coordinate 4,626,381 of CAWDRU010000002.1, forward strand.
ATCTTTGTATCGCTCGAACCCCAGATCGAGCACGTATTTCACAAAGCGATTCATGTAAACGTTCGGCCCAAAGTAAATCGTCTGCGCGCGATTGGATTTTGCGGTGCCGTCGGAAAACTGAAGATCCGAGTATCGGAATTTCAACTCCCACGCGCCGAATCCCGGTTTACCGCTCTCGTCACCGAACAGGTTATGCTTTGGCGCGACGGCCCCCGCGTCAGGCTTGTTCTCGCCCGTTATCAAATAAGTCGCCTGCGCCGTGTAGCCTTTGGCAACTACGCCCGGAAGATTCGTGCCGCCCGGCCCAAGGTTGTCGCGGTCCTGATTCGTTTGATCGTACTCCGCGCGTATAGCCGCAGGACCGAACACCCACGTAAACTCGCCGTTCGCGCGCGTATATTTCCCGTTGATGGTGTCGGGCGTAAAGTAAGTAAAGCTACGGCTTTCGGTCAGCCCGCGAAAGCTTGTACCGCCGAAGCTTTTGCCTTGAGCGTATGCGCCGCCAAAGGCGAATCCTTTGCCCAGATAACTGTTGCCCGTCTTCCACGGAGCGAAGCGCAAACGCACGACAGTCTCAGGCGTCCCGTTGTTGTTGAGGGCGAGCAGACCTTTGCCTGTGAATGCGCCGACCTGATACTCGAACACACCCTTGTTGATCGCGCCTGAAACCATCAGGCCGGGGCTGCGGCTCGGCGCGAGATTGTTGACCAGCGAGCGTTCAACGAAATCCTGATATATGTCAGAGCGAAGCTCTTCCTGACTGAACGGCTCTTTGAAGTGCCCGAAGCGAACTTGAAATTCGTCAATGCGGTGAATGTTCAGGTAAAAGTCGCGCAGAAGCGTGCCCGCAGTATCTGCGAAATCGCCTTCGACCTTGAAATCGAAATAGCGTTCGAGCTTGCCTTCAAGCGAGAGCCGCGCGCGCCGAACCAGAAAAGTGTTCGGGGGATGATTACCCGATTGATAACCGCGAAGATCGAACTGACCATAGCCGGTCAGGAAAGTCTCGAAAGCGCCGTCCGCGCTTCTCAGGAAAGCATGATTTTTATCCCAGCCCGCGACGACTACAGGTTTGTCCTGAGGTTTGGATTGGCTTGCGGCGGGCTGGCTCGCGGCGGGCGTGGAATTGACTTCGAGCGCCACAGCGCGAGGCTCGACCGTCACATCGGTCTTCGATGTAACCATCGCAGCGTTTCGCGCTTTGGGGTCCGTGTCGTCGAGCCGCTTTTGCAACTGTTCGAGCACGCGTTGCTGCTGTTCGACGAGCGATTGAAGCTGTTCGACTTTGGACTTTAACTCTTCGATACCTTCATTTTTCTCCTCCTGTTTTGCGTCCGTTTGCTTTTCCTGCTTTCGATTCACGAGGGACACGGGTTGCTCTTTCGTTGCCTGCGCGCGCGCGGTCGCCACAGGGAAAAGCAGCGCAATTACAACCAGAGAAAGATTACGGTAGGACGTTTTTCTTTTAAAATTCATAAAGTTCTCCTTTACAGACTCTAGTTTTTTTCAGCTCGCCTTTTAAAAAACTCGATCACCATCAGGATTACGAACGATACGGCAGCCAGCACGACCGCCATCGCATTCGCGCCGACATAGTTGCGGTCGTCAAGCGACCGGAAGATGAAGAGGGTCGAAGTTTCCGTATGATTGCTCACGCCGCCGCTCACGACAAGCACCGCGCCTATTTCGCCCACGGCACGCGCGAACGTGAGCGACACGCCATAAAACAATCCCCACCGAATCGCAGGCAGCGTCACGTGCCGGAAGGTCTGCCAGCGGCTCGCGCCAATTGTGTAAGCGGCGTTCTCCTGATCGAGACTCAGCTGGCTCAAGACCGGCATGACTTCGCGTATCACGAACGGCAGAGAGATGAAGATTGTCGCAAGCAAAATTCCGGGCATCGCAAATACTACTTTCACTCCGAGCGCATCGGTCAAAGGCGCGAACCAGCCGTTTATGCCGAACAGCAGGATAAACATAAACCCCGCGATTATGGGCGAGACTGCAAACGGCATATCGACCAGCCCATTGAGGATTCGCTTGCCCCAGAAGTTATCGCGCACCAGCACCCACGCAATCGAAACGCCGAAGACCGTGTTGATGACGGTCGCGCTGACGGCCATCAGCAAAGTCAGTTTTAGAGAGCTAACGGCATCAGTAGCAGTAATCTGGCGAAAGAATTCGCCCGCGCCTTCCGCAAACGCGCCCCAGACGATAGCAACGAGCGGCGCGACCAGTAACCCTGCGGCGTACAAAATGACAACAGCTATCAGCGCCCACTCGATTATTTTCGAGCGCGTGCGTCCATCGCTCGATCTGCCGGTTGTTATCGCAGCTTCCGCCGAAACATTATCAGTCATGGCTGCTCCTGTTGCGGCTCTGCATCCACTCAACAGTTATGATCAGGGTGAAGGAAAGAGCCAGCAGCAAAATCGACATCGCGCTCGCCTCGCGCTGGTGTTGCGATTCGATCTGCCCGTAAACATAGACGGGCGCGGTCAGCGTGCGGCCCGCGATGTTGCCCGCAACGACTACGACCGAGCCGAATTCGCCAAGCGCGCGCGCAAAGCTCAACAGCGACCCTGTGATGATGGCTGGCGCGATCTGCGGCAGGATAACGCGGCGAAACGTCATCCACTTCGACGCGCCGAGCGTGTAGGCCGCCTCTTCCTGCCCCTTTTCGGCCTCCATCAAAACAGGCTGAACCGTGCGAATCACGAACGGGTAAGTGATGACCAGCAGCGCCAGCACAATGCCCGGCGTCGCGAAGATGACTTGAATGCCGTGCCCGTTCAGCCAGGCTCCGAGCGTGCGCTGCGGGCCATAGAGCGCAACAAGCATCACTCCCGTAACAAGCGTCGGAATCGCAAAAGGCATATCAATCAAACCGTTGAGCAGGTCGCGCCCCACGAACCGATAGCGCACCATCACGTATGCCGTGAGCGTTCCCATCACCGCGTTGATGGCCGTGACGATTACGGCCATGCCAAGCGTCAGCTTGAGCGCAGAGAAGGCAATCGGGCTTGTGATATCGCTCCAGAAAGTCTTAAGCCCGCCAGCCAACCCGTTCTCGATGATGGCCGAAAGCGGCAGCGCCACCATAAAGCCCAGATAGAGAATGGCTGTTGCCCGCAGCCCCCACTTACCCCACGGCAAAGCCGCGCGCGCGAGGGGAGAGTTCAGATTCGTTTCGACAGTGCTCATCTCGATTTTTGAAGCTCCTCAACAACCTTTGTGTAGATTCCCTGCGAGCCATAAATCTCTTCCGTCACTTTCTTCCAGCCGCCGAGATATTCCATCGTCCAGAGGTCTTCGACATTGGGATAATTATTTTTGACTTCTTCGGCGATTGTTTTGTCTACGGGGCGCAAACCGAATTTCGCAAAAGCGCGCTGCGCTTCCGGCGTCCATAAAAAATCGATGAAGGCTTCGGCCACCTGGCGCACCCCATGCTTGTCAACGTATTTGTCAATGAGCGCAACGGGGTTTTCGATCAGGATAGTCGAGCGGGGGATGACGTAATCATAAGTCTGACCGGCCTGGCGACCGACGAGCACTTCATTTTCGTAAGTGATGGCCACGTCGCCCACGCCTTTTTCATAGTTCGTAATCGATTCGCGCGCGCCTTTGTCCATAATCGAGACGTTGTGAAAAATGCTCTTCAGGAATTCATGCGCCGCGGCCCGATCATCTTTTGGAACGCCCGCGAACCCTCTGAGCGCCGCGCCATAAATGGCGTTGACGTTCCACTGCGCGCCGCCCGATGTTTTCGGGTCAGGGGTCAGCACGTTCAAACCCGGTCGGGCGATGTCCGGCCAGTCCGTTATGCCTTTCGGATTGCCCTGCCTGACGGCGATTACGACTATCGAATCGCTGATCATCCCGCGATTCGGCTTCGACTTCCAGTCGTGCGTTATCAGTCCGGCTTCACTGATCCTGTCTATATCGCCTTCGAGCGACAACGCGGCGATGTCGGCTTCAAACCCGCCTATGATTGCGCGAGACTGCGCGCCGCTGCCCTGATAGGATTCCTGAAATTCGACATCCTGCCCTGTCTTATCTTTCCAGTATTTCTTAAATGCCGGGATGATGGCTTTGTCGTAAGCCTCGCGCGGCGTCGTGTAACCGCCCAGAGTCAATGTGACTTTGTTGCCGCTATTGTTTGCCGCCCCGCCACACCCCTGTAGCATTGTCGTAATAAATAATACAGATAATGTAAGAGCAGGCGTTATCCATCTACTCGCTCGATTGTTTGCTTTCTTCTTCATTTAGAGTAGTCCTCTCCTCGGCTTCAGCGTTCCACCGAACAGTTTGAATATTAATTTGTGTTAAGGGGATTAGCCGTAGTAGCGGTAAACACAAAGGGCGCGAAGCAATGCATTCGCGCCTTTTCGGAATCTATCGCGGCGTAATGCCCTTCCTTTTAGCTTACGAGGTTAGCTGACGGGCTTGGACTGGAAGTGTCCTACGTGAATCAGATTCTCACGATGCGCCCCTGCCCCGCTCACAACGGGACTTTGGTTCCCCCGTGTTGCTCGTCTCGCGTCAGTAAAGCGCCGCAAGCAACTTCAGCAGACATATTGTCAACGGTTGAATATTACGCATACAGGAAAGGAATTGTCAAAAACTATTTTTTAGGGCTTTCTCACTTTTTTGGGCTTTCTCAAACAAGCTTCAGCCTGATGCCGAGTTTGTTGCAATAGGATCGGATCTCCTTGATTCGCTTTCGAGAAGGCAATTCCAGAATCGCCGAGCCTTTGGACAGGGGTTTCTTTATGCCCGGATGCGCAGCCGACCTCCAGAAGACCTCTTCGCCTTTCGGGATTTTTTTCAATTCGTCTTTGAGGGCTTCGATACCTATACGCTCCGCTTCGCTCGATGTTATTTCATCATAACTCTTTGCGCGATTCGTCCCCGCCTGAATCGAATAATGCCATCGACCTTTGACCTTCCAGCTATATAACTCATAGCCTTTCATCGATTGTCCGGCGTTCTGGCCGTAAGCAGTAACCGTTATCAATAACAGAATCGCTGCTGCAATCACCTGTCTTCGCAACATCATTCCTCCTCAGATCGCTTCATAAATGAGAGCCTATCATCATGCCTTCAATCTCTTCGATGGTCTTTGGCACGCGCGCAGACAAAACCTCGTTGCCGTCTTCGGTCACCAGCACATCGTCTTCGATCCGCACGCCTATGCCTCGGTAGCGGGGCGGAATGTCTTCCAGATCTTCGGCGATGTAAAGCCCCGGCTCGACGGTCAACACCATTCCCGGCTCAAGCTTCCTCCATTCGTCGGCAACCTTGTAAGGCCCCGCGTCATGCACGTCCATTCCAAGCCAGTGACTTGTGCGGTGCATATAAAACTTTTTATATGTGCCTTCTTCGATAATCTTGTCCGCTTCGCCTTCGAGAAGCCCTAACTTGAGCAGCCCCGCGACCAGCGCGCGAACGGCCCGGTCGTGCGGTTCTATGAAAGTTGCGCCGGGTCGCACGGCGTTTATGGCTTCGATCTGCGCGTCGAGCACTATTTGATAAACATCTGACTGCGCTTCGGTGAAGATGCCGCGCGCGGGAAAAGTCCTCGTCACATCGCCCGTGAAATAACCGAACTCTGCGCCCGCGTCAATCAACAGCAGGTCGCCGTCTTTGATGCGCTGGTTGTTGGTCGTGTAATGCAGCACGGTCGCGTTCGCGCCCGCTGCGACGATGGGCGCGTAGCCGTGTCGCGGGCTTCCGTTTTTGCGAAAGACGTATCGCAACACGGCTTCAATCTCGTACTCGTGCATTCCCGGCCTCAGCGAGCGAAGCGCCGCCATGTGGCCCTCGCAGGATATGTCTACAGCGCGGCGCAGCATTTCAAGATCGTCGCTCGTTTTGATGAGCCGCATCTCGTGGAGCAACTCAGCCGGATCGATCACAGAGGTCGGCCCCGTGCCGTTGCGCTGTCGTTCGCGCTGAAAATGGCGCATCCATCCGACAAGCCGCTCGTCAAAGGCGGGGTCGCTGCCGAAGCAATAGTAGAGGCGGTCGGCTCGGCCAACCAGCTTTGGCAACTGCTCATCGAGTTTATCAATCGTGAAGGCGGCGTCGGCCCCGTAATCGCGCTTTGCCCCTTCTTCGCCCGCGCGCCAGCCCGTCCACACTTCGCGCTCGCGATCTTTCGGTTGAACGAAGAGGGTGAAGCGATGTTCCGGGTGATCGGGCACAAGCACTGCGACAGCATTCGGCTCCTCAAACCCCGTCAGGTAATAAAAGTCCGTGTCCTGACGATATTCGTGTTCGACATCGTTATTGCGAATGGCAGTCGGCGCGGCGGGAAAGAGGGCCGCGCCGCAACTTATGCGCTTCATAAACTCTTCGCGTCTTTGCCTGGCCTGCTGTTTTCGAGGAGCATCTAAAGTTGCAGTCATTCGTCACCCCGCCGATTCAGGAAATTCATTCGTCTATTCTACATATAAACCGGCCTCCGCGCGAAAGCAGCGGTGCGAGCACAGGTTGATTGTACGGAACCTTGGTGCGAGAATCTTCAATTGTAGATTTCAGAAGTTAACGCATCCTTCAGGAAAAGGTATAGCAATTGAGCAAGTCACCTTTCACACTCGTTACAACCGCTGACGGCGTAAAACAGGCTCTGGGAGCCATTTCCGGCCATTCCATACTTGGCGCGGACACGGAGACAACGGGACTCGACCCGCTTCGCAGCCGCGTGCGATTACTTCAAATCGCAACAATCGAGCAGTCTTTCGTCATCGATCTGTTTCAGGTCGCGGCGTTTGACGATCCACAGTTGAGAGAATTGTTTTCGTCCGAGCAGGTCATCAAGATATTTCACAACGCGAAGTTCGATGTGAAGATGCTGCTTCATCACTTCAAACTCGAAGTGCGCGGCCTGTTCGATACCTTGCTTGCAAGCCAGCTGATAGGCGCGGGGCGAAGCGAAGGCGGGCACGCGCTTTCCGCCGTCGCCGACCGGTATCTGGGCGAGATCGTAGATAAATCGATGCAGGTGAGCGATTGGTCGGGCGCGCTCAATAGTCTTCAATACGAATACGCCGCAAAAGATGCCGCGCTGATGCTGCCGCTTCGTGATCGGCTGGCTGAAAAGCTTGAGGCAGAGGGTTTGGAAGAGGCGGCGAAGCTCGAATTCGATTGCGTGCTGCCGATTGCCGCGATGGAGCTGGCGGGAATGGCTATCGATGCAGATTGCTGGCGCGGTCTGGTTTCGGGCGTCGAGCGAACGCACGAAGCGCTCTCTGTCGAACTCAAACGCGAGCTTGCGGCAGGCATCCCGCAGCTTTCGCTTTTCGACGAGCCGCCCAACATCAATCTCGACAGCCCTTCGCAGGTGACTCAGGCGCTCGCGCGCATGGGCATTAAGGTCGAAGGCACTCGAAGCTGGCAGCTTCAACCGCTCGCAAAGTCGCACCCGGCCATTGCAAAGCTGCTCGAATATCGCAGCGTACAAAAATCGCTCTCAAGTTACGGCCTCTCGCTGCTCGAACACATTCACCCTGTCACGGGGCGGCTGCACCCGGACTTTCGACAGATAGGCGCGACCGGCGGAAGAATGAGTTGCAGCGATCCGAATCTCCAGCAAGTGCCTCACACGGTTGAATACCGCTCATGCTTTCGCGCACCCAATGGGCGAAAGCTGGTTATCGCCGATTATTCGCAGATAGAGCTTCGCATACTTGCGGACTGGTCTCAGGATACCGCGCTTGTGAAGGCATTGCTTTCAGGCGAAGACCTTCATTGCGTGACTGCAAGCCAGATGTTCGGCATCCCGCTCGAACAGGTGACTAAAAATCAGCGCGCGGCAGCCAAACAACTCAACTACGGCATAATGTACGGGCTGGGCGCGCCGGGGCTTGCGGCGCGTATTGATTGCTCTGCGGAAGAATCCGAAGGGCTCATCCGAAAATACTTTGCGGCATATAACGGCGTGGCTGCGTTCCTGCGCGAAGCGGCGAACCGCGCTATAGAGGAGCGTCGGTCTCGAACGCGCTCAGGCCGGTTGATCTATTTCACCTTCGATGCGAATGATCGCTCACAGGTAGCAGCGAATCAAAGGCTGGGCAAGAACGCGCCTATTCAAGGCTCAAGCGCCGACATCATCAAACGAGCGCTGGCGTTGCTTTATGACGCGCTTAAACCGTTAGACGCCAAGATAGTCAATTGCATACACGACGAGATAGTCGTCGAAGTCGCAGAAGCGCAGGCCGAAGAGTGCGCCGCCACGCTTGAGCGCGAGATGATCGTCGCCGCGCGCGCGTTTATCCGCAGCGTGCCCGTCACCGTTGACACAGTGACGAGCGACGCATGGATCAAATAGAGTTGGAAAACTGATTGACGGAATTGGAGTTCGAGCGAAGGTGAAAGCAAGCCGTTATTGATTCGGGGCGTTTGAAAGCGTGTTCAATCGCCTCTCAGCTTCCTCTTTCCATTTGGCGTCAGGGGACATATTGATAAATTGCTGCCAGGATTTCTTAGCGTCCTGATAACGGCCTGATCGGTCTTCGGCCAGCGCCTTGTTAAACAGCGCCTCAGGATAAGCGGGCATTTTCTGAAGTGCTTTGTTGAAGTCTTCGATTGCTTCGTCGTATTTCTTAATCTGGTAATTGGCGACGCCATGATCATTGAAGAATTCGGGTGACTCAATGCCCATGGACTTAAGCTGATCAAGTATCGCAAGCGCCTGCTGCGTTTGGTCTGCCTTTTCAAATGCCAGATAGACTCTCGCCAGAGCAAGTCGCGCTTCGACCTCATCAGAATCGTTTTCGGCAGCCTTAACCTTGTTCACAGCTTGCCTCAATTGAAGATCGTCGCTCTCTTTCGCACCTTTGGTCGCCGTATAAGGCGAGTATTCAAAGCCGCCTGAAATTCGCGTTTCGCCTCGTCGCTCGCCCTTCATTGCCTTTGCAAGTGTCTGCATCGCAGCCGTATCAGACTTCTGTCGGCTGAGTTGCCAGGTGACGAGACCCGCGGAGACTGCGCAAATGACAAGCGCAGCCATTGCAAGCTGAGGATACGAGACAAAGAATCCTTTTTTCTTCCTCGGTATCTGTACCGGCCTGTCGCTCGGCTGAGTGGATGTACTGCGTTTCTGCTCATCGTTTTCGATGAAGGCAAGGATTCTGGCTGTCTGCTTTTTCACTCCTGCTTCTGTCATAGGAGTAGCGTTTTCGGACGGTTCATTATTAAATCGAGTGAGAAGCACCAGAAGACTGCGGCAATCATTACAGATGACAAAATGACTTTCAAGCCCTGCGCGCATGCCGGGCGAGAGCTTGCCTTCGGAATATGTGAGGATTTGCGCCTCGTTCGGACACTGCGGTGTGGGAAGGTCTGCCTTCAAACCGGCTTCCGGCCTTTCCCCTTTAAACAAACGATATAATGAATCAATCAACCTCATTGGTATTTGTAATCAACTCCACAACGGTTTAAGCGTCACATTATCGTGATGCTAATTGATGAGAACGGATATCATCAAAACTGTGATCGGGCTTACCCGCTCTGTCTAAGCAAACAAACCAGATAAAGGGTGAATTCAAGCTATTTTTTCTCCCTCCACTAACAATAGACGGAAATACTTTACTGAACGATGCAATAATCTGCTTATGTGGATAATATTTTTTACGAATCGTCAAGCGCTGTGAACTTTCTGCTCCAGGCAGATTTTGGAACAAAAATCCCTTTCTCCGGCCATCAACGCGCTGTTTTTGGTTATAAACATCCCACATGCGTCGCAGCGAACCATTTGCGCGGCCCCGCGTTGCCGCGCTCCACGCGTGCGCACGGTCTGCTTTTGCCGAGAAGGGGTGAACAGCCAGCGGATTAATCGCAGGGCGACGTAGGCAATAAAGCTATAAAACAGAAAGCGCAGAATCATACGAGCTACTCTTTGGGAATTGAAACAGGCTTGCCTGCCTTGAGGTCTGCGACCATGTTTTGCAAAGAGGTAATCCTCTGATTGGCCGGGTCGGCTACTTTCAAACTATTGAAAGTCTCTTCGGCTCCGCGCGCATCTTTCTTCAGCGCATAGGCTTCGACGAGGTGACCGAGCGCGTGCGCATCTTTCGCGTTCGATTTGAGCGCGAGCTGAAGCTCCTGAATCGCTTTGTCCGGCATTGCTGGCTGGCGCTGGATAAAGGTGGTTGCAAGTTCGACTCTGACTCTACTATCACCCGGATTAGCTTCGAGCGCGCGGCGAAACCAGGTCTCAGCCTCATCGAATTTTTTCTGGTCGGCATGATACAAGCCCATAAATCCGAGCGCGCCCTCAAGCTCTGTCTTGCTTTGCCTGATAAACTCTTCGGGGTTTATGGCGTATGCTTTTTCCAGATATTCAACCGTTTCGGCATCCCTGCCGACCTGAGCAAACATTCTTGCGGCGTCAATCTGCGCCTGAAAATCTTTAGGGTTATTCTTTGCCTTTTCTATACCCTGCTGCACCTGCGCCATCATGGCCTGCTGGTTTGGAGCGCCTCCGCCCGGCCCCCCTCCGCCCGGCATCGCAGCCGCCTGCCCGCTTGCGGCCACAGGGGCGTTGGATTTGTTGTAATCCGAAGTCCAGAAATAGCTGATCATAAAGCCGATGACCAGACCAATGAAGCCGACCAGATACTTGTTCTTATCCACTATTATTCTCCAACGCTGATTGGCGAGACGAACGATGAGCGATAAATATTACCGCTCATCGTTTACGAATCTCAGTTAATCGGAGTGCATCTGTAAGCCGAATTCTGTACTGGATTTCGGCGAACCGAAAATCCGAGTGACGATCATTCATCTAGGCGGCGGATTGCTCCGCTCGCTCAAGCGACCTACCCGGAGGTCGTAACGCGCAATTGCGTTTCGGGCGAGCAGCCCTTGATGACGCCTCCCTATTTGGTCTTGCACCACGGAGAGTTTGCCTAGCCACGGAGTGTCGCCACCCGTGCTGGTGGGCTCTTACCGCCACCGTTTCACCCATCACCTGTGCCCTGTCGGGCCATCGGCTGGTCTATTCTCTGTTGCACTTGTCGTCGGGTCGCCCCGCCTGGCCGTTAGCCAGTCCGTTGCTCTGCGGTGTTCGGACTTTCCTCTCGCCCCTGCGGATTAAAAAAAATCCGGAGGAGCCAGCAACCGTCCAATCCACTCCAAAGAACCAATTGGATTATAGCACAGCGAAAAAAAAAAGAGACCAGAGGTTAGAGGCTGAAAATTACCTGAGATTTCAGATTCGAGATTTGAATCAGCCGATCTCTGGCCTCCGACCTCTCATCTGCTATACTTTCGTCAATGCGGATTCTTGTTGTCGAAGACGAAGCGAAGATGGCTGCCTTCATCAAGCGAGGACTCGAAGAGGAAGGCGCGGTTGTAGACATCTCGCCCGACGGTGAAGACGGATTGTTTCGCGCAAAGAACGCAACTTACGATCTTGTAGTCCTCGACATCACGCTGCCGCTCCTCGACGGCATCGAAGTTTGTCGCCTTCTCAGGCAGGACCGAATAGCCACGCCCGTCTTACTGCTTACGGCCCGCGATTCGGTTGAGATGAAAGTGCGTGGGCTTGACAGCGGCGCTGATGATTACCTTACAAAACCGTTCGCATTCGCCGAACTACTCGCCCGCATTCGCGCGCTTCGTCGCCGCGACCGCAATGAAGTCAATTTGCGATTGCAGATAGGTGACCTCCTGCTCGACCCGCTCACTCGCAAAGTATCGCGCGGAAGCCTTCCGATTCAGCTTACCTCAAAGGAGTTCGCCCTGCTCGAATGCTTCATGCGTCACCCGGATCAGGTGCTGTCGCGCACAGTGCTGGCGGAAAAAGTGTGGGACGAAACTTTCGATGCGTTCACAAACGTGATTGACGTATATGTCAATTACCTGCGCAACAAGATAGACCGCAACTTCCCCATCAAGCTCATCCATACGGTGCGCGGCGCGGGCTACGTGCTCAGGCGACCGGAAACGACAGGCGAGTTGATGGGCGAATAAATTCTCAAAACAAAAAAGGCGGAACCCTCAACTGATTCCGCCTTTTCGGGAAAATTTCGAGCAGCCGTCTAGTCGTCTTCGTTACCAGACGCCATCTCGCCTTGCTGCGGCTGGAACGCGGTCGAAGCCACGTTGCCGGGATTGACCACGCGCACACGGAAGCTGCCCATCGCGTCTAGCGTTCTCGCTCGAACCGTAATCGTCAGCCGGTCGCTCTTTATGCTTTCCGGCGTCTGCTGTCGAATGACCGCATCGCCTTTGACGAACTCGACCATCGCGCCTTTGCGGAAGTTTGCGCCTTCGATCACCATAAGTCGCACGCGGTCGTCGTTTTCTACAGCCCCGATCTGCGCGTTCGAGATATTCGGCCCGACGACATCAAGCGTCGTTTTCTTTGATGATACGCCGTCACCATCGTTCGGGTTGACTACATTGAATTGCAGTGTGCCGGGCTGCGCCAGCAGTTTGTTCAGGTCGCCTTTGAGCGTGACTGCGATGTGCGTGCTGTTGCGAAAACGGATCTGCCGCTTTCCGAGCAGCACGTTCATGTCGCTTCCATTTCCTATATACACGCGTGCGCCGCGACGGAAGTTCTGGCCGCGAATGTCTATTCGAGTGCTCGTGATTCCGGCCATAACTTTCGCCTGCCCGAATTTCACAATCTGCGGCGCGTGAACATCTATCTCGCCTGCTTCCGACACGCTGCCTTCGATATTACGCACGGCGACGCTTAATTTACCGGCGTCCTGGACGAGGCTCTTTGGCACAACGACCCGGATAGCCGAGCGACCGGTCTGACGAACTGCGCTTTCGGGAAGCGGCTGACCGTTGATCTCGACGAGCGAGCCGCTGCGGAAATTCTGACCTTTGATCAGAAGACTGAAGTCGGTGCCGCCTGCCACGACTTTATTCAGGGAAGGCGTCATCTCTGTGATGCGCGGGCCATAGATCGTCAGGTCTTTATAGTTTGCCGACGCGAGGTCAGAGACGGCCAGGTCCCTTACAAGCACCTTGAGCTGGCCTACGGAAGAGACCAGATTGGCAGGCACAACGGCCTGAAGCGTGTTTGCGCCGACCTGCTGGGTGTTGAGCGCCTGACCGGCGACGAAAACAGTCGAACTTGAGCGGAAATTCCGACCCGTGACTCTTAACGTGAATGCGAGACTCGGCCCTGCGACTTCTGCCGGTCTTATCTTTTCAAGTATCGGAGCGCCCGGCCTTATTACTTTCAACTCTTTCAACTGCGAAAGTGTGCCGCCTGCGCCCTTCACCTGTATGCTTATGGTGGAGATTTGGTCAAACAGCGCGCGCGGGAGTTTCGCTTCGAGCGCTCTGCCGTTCTGCACAATCTCTGCTGCCATCTCCGCGCCGTTTACGATTATGGACGAGCCATCGGTGAAGCGCTGGCCCGTGACGACCAGAGACAGATTCTTCATTCTTCCCTGCTCGACTTCGGCGGGCGAAATAGAATCGATTATCGGGCTTGTCGGGTCGAGGTCTTCGGGATTGACTAAATCGAAACTTATTATAACCACTTCGTCGCCGCTCTCGGCAGAGCGTACTGCCGCGATTGTTTGCGACTTCTCGCTCAGCGCAACGCGGCGAAGCCCGCTTCCGACGGCCTGATAAGATTCAAGCTCGCCCGTTTCGGTGTTGAAAGCGAACAGCACGCCCGTATTCGAGCCGACAAAAGCCGTAGCGCCATCGCTTGTGAAAACAACGTTGTTAGCGCGCGAAAACTCCACCCCTTCGGGCGGCGCGAACTCCGTTTGCGGGAACAGTCGCGAGTGCTGGCTCTTTAAAATAGTGACGCCGCCGCGTTTGTCGCCAAGGCTGGTCACGGCGACAAGCTCCGTATTATCCGCGCCGCTCGTTACGCTGATTCGTTGCGGAGAAGGAATCGAGATGCTGTCGAGCTGAATGCCGCTGTCGGCATCAATCAGGTAGAGTTGGTCGCCGGTCGCCGCAGCGATGTAAACCACCCGGCCATCGCCGCTGAAGACAGGGTTATTCGCTTCATTGAAGCGCGCGCCTCCGGGCGTAAGACTCGCAAGCGACGAGAGCGCGCCCTGTTCGTCAATCGAGATTACAGAGAGATTGTTCGAGTGAGCGCTGCTGATTGCCATCTTTCGCTGTTTGCCGTCGTCAAAGAGCGCGATTTCAGACGGCCTTGCGGCGAGTTTGAGTTCAGATGCGACCTGCCCCGTCTCAACGTCGAATGAAAAAAGCGCAGGTTCATCAAAGCTCGAAGCGACAAGGCAGAACCGTCCGTCGCTTGTCAGCAGCGCGCGCGTGGCGTTCGTAATGCCGGTCTTCGGGGGAAGAACGAGCAGCGATTTCAAAATCAAGCGCCGCGCGCTGGTCGCATCAATTATGCTGACGGTCGCGGGGCTGTCTTTGACGGGGTCGTTGGCCGAGGCAACAGCAAGGAGCCTGCGCCCGCCTGTTTCTATCAGGGATACAGGTCCGGCGGTTTCGCCCACGACTATAGACGAAAGCATCTTACCCGACGACACGCTGAAAGATATGATCGCGCCATTCGTGACCGAAGAAACGAATCCGACCTTGCCGCTTGAAGCGATTACAGGCTGGGCGTTCTCGTCGAGTATGGCCGAAGCGGGCAGCGAAAAGCTGCGCATCTGGCCGAGTCGCGCGTGGCGGTCGCTGGCCTGAACCACGACAAAGCTCAGCACCAATAGACACGATATTAAAGTCGCCAGTTTTCGATCAGGCTTCACGTGTTCAAACTCCTCAGATTTAATTCTAATTTCGCGCAGTGGAGGTCTGCGCGCCCTGGGCGCTATCTTATTCTTTCCGGTCTCTTATAGCAAGAAAAACTTGCTCTCGCGTCGGGAGGCGCGTCACCTCCCGACAGCGTTCAAGCATTATACATATCTGATATGATCGCACCGGCATTCGACCGGGTTCCGAAGTTTTGTGATAATTATTCCTTTGGAGTTGCGATCTCGATGCCCGCATTTCGAGCGGCATCCAGTCCCCCCATCAGGGAATAAGGATTTGTGAATCCCATCCCCAGAAGGTCCTTCACCTCTTTTTCAGCGGCCTCGTCGTGCGGGCAGGTGCAATAAGTGACAATGACCGTGTTCTTGTCAATGTTTTTGGCCCACTCCGCGAGGTCATCGACGGGAACGTGAACCGCGTTCTTAATTATCTGACCGTTGAGGTTATGGCGGGCGTCTACGACAATCACCTTCTCGCCTTTGTCGAGCCGCTGTTTCAATTCCTGCGCGCTCATCTGGTGTTTTTTAGAGTCGTCGGTTGCCTTGTCGGATTTCGCGCTTTGAGCGTATGCGCTTCCCATTATTAATAGCATTACAGCCGTTAATGAAAGTGCCATGGTCCTGAATTGCATGCTGAATCTCCTGTTTCAAATTGATCTCGTCCAAGCTCAGGTTACGAGCAGTCAGGAAATTATACCATCTGCCGGGCGTATGTTGGCAAATGCATGAAAACAGTGGCGCGGGCTGCTGAAAATCCCCCACCTGCTTGACACTCTACTGCTCATCACATACAAACTAAGATTCACCTTGCTGCAAAAGGAGTCGCATGGATGTTCATATTACGCCCCTCATCGCCCATCAGACCGATCAGACGAATGCCTGGCGAGCCGAAAGAAGCTCTATCGACCGATGTGACCGAAAAAGTCAAAGTCGTTCCGGCTCAGGAACCGACCGGCGAGCCTTATATTGATGAAGGGCTGCCCGTGCCCGATAGCTATGATGTGGACATCATCCGCGCGATGCTTCAGGACCCTTTCCGAATCTTCATCTACTGGGAAGTGCGCGAAGAGAGTCTGAAGGCGCTCACACGCTACTTCTCTGAAAAAGACGCAGCCGGGTTCAAAACCGCTTTGAAGCTGATCGAAATCGAAGGAGGCAACGAAGCGTTCTTTGATGTTGGCCGTCAGGGCCGTTACTGGATGATGGTACTGCCTGACCGCGAATACGAATTCGAGATAGGCGTGCGTTCTCCTGCGCACGGTTATGTTCCGCTCGTACGCTCGAACCGTGTGCGGACGCCGCGCGGGACCGTCTCGCCCGAACCCGACTATGACCACGAATACAAATTAACTCCGCCCGAATTCATGAATGTGCTGGAAGCGACAGGGTTTGCCGCCGAAGCGTCGCTTGAGATCACTGTTCGAGCGATGCCCGGAACTTCGCCCGAAATCGATCAGTTTTCAGAAGCGCTGCTCAAGCTGCCCGAAGAGGTGCGCGAAGCCGTGCGGATTGCAGGCGCAGGCAAAGAGCTTACGCCTGAAATAATCGAGGCGCTGCCTGACCCGCTCAGAGGCGAGTTGCAAAAGCTGTTCGACGGAAGCGACGGGCGCGTGGCATCGGTCGGCTTGATGCACTACCTGCCTGAGATTTTGCGCGAAGCGATTGAAGACGATAGCGAGTTGATAAGCGATCACGTTCATCCGCTTCACGTCGCGCCGCGCTTCTTCGTCGGCGGTACGGAGAACGTCGCGTGGCCCGACACAGAGATTCGCGTGCCCGGACTGCCGCGCAGCTTGAGTTCAGTGGCCAGCGGCCAGTGGTCAGTCTTCAGAATGAAATGACCGATGACAGACCGCTCGCAATTAACTATTACTGACCACGGACACTTGAGTTATGGAACAAGGACTGCTCGCCATCGTGCTTCACGCGCACCTGCCTTTCGTGCGCCATCCCGAATACCCTGAGTTTCTCGAAGAAGAGTGGCTGTTTGAAGCCATCAGCGAAACCTATCTTCCACTGTTGAACATACTCGAAGGCTGTCTGCTTGACGGCGTGCGCGCGCGAATGACTTTAGGGTTGACGCCGCCGCTGTGCGAGATGCTCGCAGACCCGCTCTTGCAGGACCGTTACCTGCGCCACGTCAGCCGGTTGATCGAATTATGCGAAAAAGAGGTGGAACGCACCCGCGCGTCAGAGGCGATGAACGAAACGGCGAAGATGTATCTGAAACACTTCTCCGCCTCGCGCGATATGTTCGAGAATCGCTACAGCCGCAACCTCATAAACGGGTTTCGCGCGCTACAGGACGCGGGCGCGATTGAGATAATAACCTGCGGCGCGACTCACGGCTTTCTGCCGCTGATGACCAGAACCGAAGCGCGCCGCGCACAGATCGAAGTTGGCCGCCGCAATTACATAAAGCATTTCGGGCGCGCCCCGCGCGGGATCTGGCTGCCCGAATGCGCTTACGACACGGGGATAGATTTCCTGCTGAAAGAGGCGGGGATAGAATTTTTCATCACCGACGCGCACGCCATAATGTTCGGCAGTCCGCAACCGCGCCGAGGCATCTACGCGCCGGTAATCACCCCGGCGGGCGCAGCCGCGTTTGCGCGCGACGTTGAAACGAGCGAGCAGGTCTGGAGCGCAGAGATCGGTTATCCGGGCGACCCGGATTACCGCGAGTTCTATCGCGATCTGGGGTTCGATGCTGATTACGAATACATCCGGCCTTTCCTGCACGGCGACGGGGTTCGCCGTAACCTCGGCATAAAATACTACCGCGTGACGGGCAAAGTGGCTCTTGGGCTGAAGCAGCCTTACGTGCCGCAGTGGGCGGCGGGGAAAGCGGCTTCGCACGCCGCTCATTTCCTGACGAACAGGCAATCGCAGGCTCGACATCTCAGCTACGCGCTTGGGCGCAAGCCGATGATCGTTTCGCCTTACGATGCAGAGTTATTCGGCCACTGGTGGTTTGAAGGGCCGCAGTTTTTGAACCATCTGTTTCGCAGGATTCATTTCGATCAATCGGAGATTCGTCTGGCCACGCCGATAGATTATCTGGAAGAGTACACGGAAAATCAGCATCAGCAGATCAGCACTTCATCGTGGGGCGCGGAAGGCTATTACAGGGTGTGGATCAACGGCGAAAACGAATGGATGTACATGCACCAGCACGTCGCCGAAGATCGCATGATCGAGATGGCCGAGCAGTACCCGCAGGCCGATGGCCTGCTCGCGCGCGCCTTGAATCAGGCCGCGCGCGAGTTGTTGCTGGCCGAAAGCTCGGACTGGGCCTTCATCATCACGACCGCTACGAGCGTGCAGTACGCAAAGAAGCGTTTCCGCGATCACATCCATCGTTTCACCCGACTATATGAAATGATAAAGCGCGACGAGATTGACGAGCCGTGGCTCGGCGAAGTCGAATCGCTTGACACGATATTTCAGGAGATCGATTACTCGGTCTATAAGATAACGTCCTGATAGATAACTGCCCGTAGCGTCCTTATTTCCACGCCCGCTCAGCCTCAAAATATCCGAGCGACGAGAGCCTGTGCGCTATGTCTCGGTGGACTAGCAGGCGGCGTATCTGGGAGAATAAAGGTTCCCTAGGGGTGGAGGTTGGCGATCTCAGATACCGTATCTCATTATCGAATAATCAGAGAACTCGGCACAGGCGGGATGGGCGAAGTCTATCTCGCGGAAGACACGAGGCTCGGTCGGCAGGTTGCGCTCAAATTCCTTCCCGCCTCTTATCAATACGACCCTGATCGCCGTACGCGATTTATGGCCGAAGCCCGCGCGACATCCGCGCTGCGCTCGCCCCACATAGTCTCGATCTACGACATAGGCGAGCACGAAGGCACGATCTTTATCGTGATGGAATATGTCGAAGGCGAGTCGCTGTCTCAAAGACTCGAACGCGGCCCGCTTGTGCTGAGAGACGTGATAGGCGTGGCCGTCCAGATTGCCGACGCGCTCGCCGAAGCGCACCAGATCGGCATCATCCACTGCGACATCAAAAGCGCAAACCTGATCGTCAACGAACGCGGCAGCGTGAAGGTGCTCGATTTCGGGCTTGCCAAAGTCACAGAGGCTTCCTCGCCCGAAGGCGACGACCAGACCAAGAAGCTGGGCAATCAGACGGTGATAAATGTGGTAGCGGGGACTGTCGCTTATATGTCGCCGGAGCAGGCCATGGGCCATACTTTAGATCATCGTTCGGACATCTTTTCGCTCGGCGTAGTGATCTACGAAATGCTGACCGGGCGATTGCCTTTCGAGGGCGATTCCGCCACCGAAGTGATGAACAAAATCATCAACGAGGAGCCGGTTGCCATCGCGCGGCTAAACTACAGCGTGCCGCCTGAGCTTGAGCGCATCACGCGCAAGTGCATCGAGAAAGAGCCTGCGCGCCGCTATCAGTCGTCGCGCGAAATTCTGACCGATCTCATAAATCTTCAGCGAGACGCCGACTCCGGTACGCACACGTCTCACGGGCTGAATCGTAACACGCAGGTGGTCCGTCGCGCCCGCGCCCGCACGCGGCTCGACTCGCTGGCAATACTGCCGCTCATCAACCTGAGCGGAGACCCGGAGACCGATTACCTGTCGGACGGCATCACGGAATCGCTGATCAATAATCTGTCGAGACTGCCAAAACTTCGCGTGATGGCGCGCTCGACCGTCTTTCGCTACAAAACGCGCACGACCTCAGGGCTTCAGGCCGAAGAGCCTGACCCTCTGGTGGTCGGGCGAGACCTGAATGTTCGCGCGGTTCTGATCGGCAGAATCATGCAGCGCGATGACAACGTGATAATCAAAGCGGAGCTTGTCGATACGAGCGATGGGTCTCATCTGTGGGGCGGGCAGGTCAGCCGCCGGATGAGCGACCTGTTCAATATCGAAGAAGAGATTGCCAAAGAGATCAGCGAGCACCTGAAATTGAAACTGACCGGCGCGCAGAAGAAACGGCTCGCGCGCCGCTACACGGAGAACACCGAAGCCTATCAGCTCTACCTCAAGGGCCGCTATCACTGGAACAAACGAACACAGGAAGGGATCAAAAAAGGCGCGGAATACTTCGAGCAGGCAATCAGCCTTGACGGCAACTACGCGCTGGCTTACGCGGGGCTGGCCGACTGCTACAACCTGCTTTCGAGCTACAGCGCGATGCCGCCGCGCACCGCTTTTTTACGCGCGAAGGCGACGGCGATGATGGCGCTGAAACTGGACGAGAATCTTGCAGAAGCGCGCGCGTCGCTGGCTCACATACGTTTCTGGTACGAGTGGGACTGGCTGGGCACTGAGCGCGAATTCAAACAGTCCATCGAATTGAATCCGGGCTATGCAACGGCCCATCTCTGGTATTCGCTCTACCTCGCGGCGATGGACCGAATGCCGGAAGCCGTGGTCGAGGTAAAGCGCGCGCAGGAGCTTGACCCGCTTTCGCTCGTCATCAATTTCAACGTGGCGAGGGTGCTTTACTTCGCGCGCGAATTCGACGAAGCGATGGATCAATGTTTGAAGGCGCTTGAGATGTATCCGAATTTCCCCGTGGGCTATCGCCGACTCGGCCAGATATACGAGCAGAAAGAGATGTACGCCGAAGCCATCACAGAGCTTGAGCGGGCGCTTGCGCTTGCCCCTGACGACACGGAAACCATGTCCGTGATGGCGCATGTGTACGCCGCGTGGGGCAGAAAGACGGATGCCGAAGTCTCGCTCGGAGTGTTGAACGAGTTGTCAAAGCGACTTTACATTTCGCCCTACAGCCGAGCGCGAATTCACCTGGGGCTGGGCCAGAGGGATGAAGCCTTCGAGTGGCTTGAAAAAACTTATCAGGAGCGCCACGGGATTCTGGTATATCTGAAAGTGGAGTGCGCATTCGACGACATACGCGACGACCCGCGCTACTTTGATCTGCTGGGGCGGATGAACCTCGAATAGCACTGGTGTACTTATCGCTTACCCACATCGCTCGTTTTTTTCCGAGCGTCATCGGTCTCAATAATCTTCAGGTTTCCTCCGTTTTGCGCCAGCTCAATCGAGCTTGAGCGCAAATGCAGGTCGCGCTGTGGGAACGGGATTTCGATCTCCTGCTCGCGGAACAGGCGTTCTATCTCATAATTGATGTCGCTGCGAATCTGCTGATGATCGTGAGGCTTATCGATCCAGACCAGCAGCTCGAAATCAATCGCCGAATCGCCGAAACTTTTCAGATAGACCTTCGCGGGCGGGTCTTTCATGGTGCGCTCTGCGCTGCGCGCCGCCTCCAGCAAAGCGTCGGTCACTTTGCGAACGTCGCTTCCGTATGCCGCGCCGACCGGAATCCTTATTCGCACGCGATTACAGTAAGACCAGTTGACCACTCTATTGCGAACAAGCTCTGAATTAGGCACGATGACCGTCACATCGTCATTCGTGATCATGGTCGTCGAGCGCAGTCTGATGCTATCGACGCGCCCTTCGATGTCGCCCAGTTTCAAACGGTCGCCCACGCGCAAAGGTCTTTCAAAAAGCAGGATAAAACCGGAAGCCAGGTCCGAGGCTATGTATTGAAGGCCGAAGCCTACGCCGACCGACAAAAACCCCAGTATGACGGCTATGCCTGTCAGGTCTACGGAAAATCCCAGCTTCACAGCCCAGAGCGTGGCCAGGATCATGATCAGGTAATGAAGTATCCTGAGCAGCGTGTAACGCAGCCCCGAATCAATGTGGTGGAATCGCGGCAATACGCGATTTTCCAGAAACCGCCGCACGTAGCGGGAAACGCGTGTCGCAAGAAAGATAA
Source organism: Blastocatellia bacterium (assembly GCA_963804815.1). Classification (GTDB taxonomy): domain Bacteria; phylum Acidobacteriota; class Blastocatellia; order UBA7656; family UBA7656; genus DATEKX01. The sequence continues at coordinate 4,647,900 of CAWDRU010000002.1, forward strand.
TCAGCACGAGCAGGAAAAGGCTCATGATGGAGACGCTGAACTGCCCTCCCTGTGGGCGTATGAAAGGAGCATTCAGCACATCAAGTATTTTCTCGACGATTGCGCTGAAGGAAGATGGCTGCGGTTCGTCCTGTAAAAGAATCAACATTCGCTCTCCTGCCTGTTTTGACTGGAGCCGGTCCACAGCGGCGCAGAGCATTGGGGAGCGGCTTGCTCTACAGCAGTCATATTTAATATATCATCACAGCCGAGGCGCGGTTCAAGGGCAGATTGAACGCTGTCAATCAGGCATTGCTGGTAATCGTTTTCACTCGCTTGGTATAATTGAGCCTCTGGAGGAAGAGTCAACATGCAGAATCAACCGCAGACGCGCGAGCAGAAACGAGCGCAGTTTTCCCAGTCGCCCAAAGCGAAAAACAAAACCACGTCCGCGCTCATCGCAGTCGCGCTGGTCGTCGTGGCCGTCGCCGCCTATCTTGTAATCAGCACGTCGAGCGATAAACCCGCGACGACGACCGTTAAGACCGATTCTGGCGCAGGCACGGTTGCAACGAGCGATATAAAAATCCCGATCTCGGATTTAAGCAGCAAGGCGAAGTTCTTCGATTACAAGCTGGCTGACAACAAGCAGATGCGTTTCTTCGTGCTCAAAAGCTCGGACGGCGTATATCGCGCCGCGCTCGACGCCTGCGATACGTGCTTTCACGCAAAGAAGGGGTATCATCAGGATGGCGACGATATGATATGCAATAACTGCGGGCTGCATTTTCATTCGGCGAAGATCAACGAAGTTCATGGCGGCTGCAACCCCGTAGGGCTGCCGCGCACAGTCGAAGGCGATTCACTGATAATCAAAGCGAGCGATCTGGAGAGCCGCAAACAGTATTTTTGACCCCACACCGTTATGCGAATAAGTACGATAGCATTTGCGAATCTGAAGCGCCGCCGAGCCAAAGCGGCCTTTCTCGTCATCGGCATCAGTATCGGCATCGGCACAGCCGTCGCCCTGTTGAGCCTGAGCAGTTCGATCAAAGAAGAGATAGGCTCGCAGCTTGATCGCTTCGGGGCCAATATAGTCGTCGTGCCTCAATCAAACAGTCTGTCGCTCGATTACGGCGGCGTTTCGGTCTCAAGCGTCTCCTTCGATGTGCAGCAACTCAATAACGATGACGCGAAACACGTGCTCGACATACCCTTCGGCAACCGCATCAGCACTATCTCGCCCAAGCTTTTGGGCGCGGTCGGAGTCGAAGGGCGCGAAGTGCTGCTGGCGGGGATCAATTTCGATAGCGAGATGACGCTAAAACGCTGGTGGCATATCACAGGCCGCGCGCCCGCTTCTGACGCAGACCTGCTCGTGGGTTACGAAGTCGCGCGCGCGCTTGCGCTCATCGAAGACCTGTCTGAAGCGATGGCTTCTCATCACGATTCTCACGATGACTCGCACGGCGAAGAAAACAAGCACCAGTTCAAAATCCTGCGCGACCAGTTGAAAGTCGCAGGGCGCGATCACACAATAGCTGGCGTTTTGTCACCTACGGGCGGGCCGGAAGACCGAATGATATTCGGGTCGCTTGCGCGCGTTCAGCAGATACTGGGCAAGGCCGACCAGCTGAGCCTGATCGAAGTCAGCGCGCTGTGCAAGGACTGTCCAATCGAAGACATCGTCGCGCAGATAAGCGAGCGATTACCGCACGCAAAAGTTTCGGCCATTCAGCAATCGGTTCGCGCCCGCACGGAAACCGTCGAGCGATTGACGCGCTTCTCCGCAGTAGTCTCTGCCGTAGTTTTAGCCATCGGCGCGTTGATGATATTCACAACCATGATGGGTTCGGTCATCGAGCGAACGAAAGAGATAGGCGTGCTGCGCGCCATCGGATTTCGTAAATCGCACATCGTCAAAGAACTGATGATCGAAGTCGGAGTCATAAGCGTGATGGGCGGATTACTGGGCTGGGCGGCAGGAACGCTGGCAAGCTGGGCGGCGCTTCCTTATTTTGCTGAGTCTGCAATAGCGCTCGAATTCCATCCCCTGCTTGCGATTGGGGCGATCATTGCGGGCCTTGTGATAGGCATCGCAAGCAGCTTCTATCCGATCATTCGAGCGTCACGGCTCGACCCGTCCGAAGCGGTGCGATACATCTGAAGGAAAACCGACAGCGTGTCTTTCTTAACAATCGAACATGTAAGCAAGGTCTACGAATCGAACGGCTCGTCTTCGAGGGTGCCGGTGCTCAGGGACGTGAGCGCCGAGATCGAAGAAGGCGAGATGATATGTTTGATGGGGCCATCGGGGTCTGGCAAAAGCACGTTGCTTACGATTGTCGGCGCGATGAATCACCCGACCGAAGGGCGCGTGATGGTTGACGGCATAGATGTATACGCGCTCGAAGACGAGCGCCGCGCAGATTTCCGCCGCGAGTATCTCGGATTTGTTTTCCAGCAGCATCACCTGCTGACCTATCTCAACGCGATTGAAAACACAATGCTGCCGCTTGCGACAACTGACTTGAGCGCAAAAGAGAAACGCGAGCGCGCTGCCGTCGTGCTTGAAAAAGTAGGGCTCGCCGACAAGCAATTGCGATTGCCCGGCGAACTATCGGGCGGAGAGCAGGGTCGGCTGGCAATCGCCCGCGCTCTGGTCAACTCGCCGCCGCTCGTGCTTGCAGACGAACCGACCGGCGCGCTCGACAGCCGCACAGGGCGCGAGATTATGGAAGTCTTTTTGAATCTAAACGCTCAGGGACAGACTGTTTTTCTGGTCAGCCACAACCCCGAAAACGCACTGCTTGCCCACCGCATAATCAACATCACAGACGGTCGCATAGTACAGGAATCGAATCATTGATTCATCATCTACAATGAGTCAATGAGCAAATGATTCGATCATTCAATTCTTCATCATTCATACCTCAACGCAATCATCGGGTCTACCTTTGTTGCGCGACGAGCGGGCACGGCGCAGGCCAGAAGAGCCACTCCCAGCAGTAGCAGCGAAATCGCCGCGAACGTCACAGGGTCTGTAGCCGTCACGCCGTAAAGCAGGCTCGACATCAAACGAGTGACGGCGAATGCGCTGAGCAATCCGACTCCCACGCCGACCAGCGCCAGCGCCATGCCCTGCCCTACTACCAGTCTGAGCACATCCGTAGAACTGGCTCCCAGAGCCATTCTTACGCCTATCTCGCGCGTGCGCTGTGTGACCAGATAAGACATCACGCCGTAAAGCCCGACTGTGGACAGGATCAAAGCGAGCGCGGCAAACGTCGAAAGCAGTATCATCTGGAATCGCGGCTGCGCCACGGAGCCGGAGACCAGATTGCTCATAGGTTGAAGATTGACCGCGCTGATATTCGAGTCTACCGAAGAAACTGCGCTTCTGATGCTCGACATAACGGTCGCAGGGTCGGACGCGGTTCTGACCATCACATAAGCCCATATGAAAGGCGTTTGCGGAAAGGGGGTGTAGATAGACGCTTCTGAGGGATCATCCAGCCCTGAATACTTCACATCGCCGACCACGCCGACAATCGTGCGCCAGTCGTTCGATTGCTCAGGGTTGCTGAGCCTGAGGTGTTTGCCCACAGCGCTTTCGTCCGCAAACAGGCGGCGCGCGAGGCTTTGATTGATTATGGCCACGAGCGGAGAGCCGTCCGCGTCACGCTCGTCGAATGCGCGCCCCTGAATGAGGGGCGTTTTGAGCGCCCGAAAATAATCCGGCGTTGTCGCTATGAAATACGACTCATCGGCTCCGCGCTCGGTAAGTTCAAGGCCCTCGATTGCGAATCGGGTCCCGCGCATCGGGGTCACGGGTGGAAGCCCCGTGCCTGCGCCCACGGCTTCGATGCCGGGAATCTGTTCGAGCCTCGCTACGCAGTCGCGAACTACGCTTGTGCGACGCTGCGCATCTTTCAGGCGAAACAGTTCAAGGTTCATCGTCAGGAGGTTATCGGCTACAAAGCCCGCGTCGGACTTCAGCAGTTGCGTGAAGCTCTTAATCAAAAGCCCTGCGCCGATCAGCACTACAAGCGACAACGCGATTTCGCCTATGACCAGCGCGGCTCGCATACGCCGCCCCCACGGGTTGCCGCTCGATCCGCGACCGCCCTCCTTGAGCACAGTATTCAGGTTGAAGCGCGAAGCGGTGAGCGCAGGCACAAGGCCGAACAGAATCCCTGTAAGCAAAGAAACCGCAAGCGTGAACAACAAGACAGGCAGATTGATCTTTAAAGTTACGAGTCGCGGGATGTCGCCGGGACTGAGAGCCGCGAGCGCGTCAATTCCCCACACCGCCAGCAGCACGCCCAGTGCGCCGCCGAGCGCAGACAAAAGCAGGCTCTCTGTAAGAAGCTGGCGAGCCACACGCCATCGACCCGCGCCTAAAGCCGCGCGAATGGCGATCTCTCGTTCGCGGACAGTCGTGCGGGCAAGCATGAGATTTGCGACATTGGCGCAGGCGATCAGCAGCACGAATCCGACCGTGCCGAGCAGCACCAGAAGCGCAGGGCGGACATCGCCGACTATGCGTTCATAAAGTGGCGTGAAAGCGATTTTCACGCTTCGATTGGTATCGGGATATTGCTGGGCGAGACGGGCGGCTATCGTGTCCACCTCTGCCTGCGCTTCATTGATCCGGACGCCCTGTTTCAGGTGCGCGAGCGCGTGAAAGATGCGAAGCTGACGATTTTCAGCCTGCTCCGGCGCTATATCCATAGCCGAGCCGAACGGCACCCAGAGCTTGAACTCGGAACTGGGAAACTGAAACTCTCTGGGCATCACACCGACAATCGTGTGTATGCGACCGCCGAGTTCTATGGTTTGGCCAAGCGCATTCGTGTCGCCTCCGAATCCGAGTTGCCACAGATCATAGCTCAGGACGACGAGCCGCTCGCGGTCTTCTTCTGGCCCGAAGACACGGCCAATTGCCGCCTGAGAGAGCAGGGTGAAAAAGCTCGGAGATACGGTCGCGCCAAGTACCTGCTCCGCTTCGCCATTTCTATTGAGGCTGTAGAGGTTTGTAGCCCAGATAGCCGTTTCATCGAATACCTGACTGGCTTCTTTCAGATCGCGGTAATCGGGGACAGATATATTTGCGACTGAGAGTCTGTCTGCATCTTTGTAAGGCAGCGGGTTGAGCAGAACACTGTAGACGACGCTGAAGATTGCCGTGTTCGCGCCTATCCCCAGAGCAAGCGCGATGACCGCCACAAGTGTAAAGCCCGGACTCCGTCGCAGCATACGGCCTGCATAGCGCAGGTCCTGAAATAGAGTCTCCATTATCATCTCCTGTGATTAATTAAGAATTAAGAATCTTTCTTCGATTCCTGATTTTTAATTCTTAATTTGCTATTCATAGCGAAGCGAGATCATCGGATCAACCTTCGTAGCGCGGCGAGCCGGTATGTAGCTCGCCATAATTACGATTGCCGTCAGCGCTGCCGATATCGCGGCAAACGTCAGCGGGTCTGTGGCCTGCACTCCGTAAAGCAGGCTCACCATCACGCGAGTCAACGCCAATGCCGCAACGAGGCCAGCGCCCACGCCCGCAAGCGCAATTTTCAAGCCCTGCCCCACGACCATCCTGAAGATGTCGCCGGGACGCGCACCCAGAGCGATGCGCACGCCTATTTCGTGCGTGCGCTGGCTTACTGAATAAGAGATGACACCGTATATTCCTACCGAAGCGAGCACCATGGCCACGACCGCAAAGATCGTTATCAGCAGCATATTGAATCGCGGGCGCATGATTGATTCGGAAAGAATCTGCTCCATCGTTCGCATGTTCGACAGCGGCAGGTCGCTGTCCATATCGGCGATCCGGCTGCGAATGGCAGAGACCAGACTCAAGGGGTCTGAGGAAGTTCGCAGGACCAGAGCCAGCGACCGTCGCGGCGACTGCGTGTGAACCGCGTACATTTGCGAATAGGGATCTGCGCTCAGAGCTTCGTGCCGCGTATCGCGGACTATTCCGACAATCGTCTGCCACGGATTCGACTCCGGGTCGCCCAGATTAATCCGTTTTCCAACGGGGTCCTCACCGGGGAAGTAGCGATTGGCCATCGTTTCGTTGATCAGGATAGCCTGAGGCGCATTCGGGCCATCCTGCTCTTCAAACAGCCGACCTCGCAGAAGCGGAATACCCATCGCGCGGAAATAATCCGCGCTCACCACGCGATGTTCGGCGTCGGGCGTATCATCGCCGGGCTGTTGCGGCGGGCGGCCTTCAATGGCAAAGCCAAGTACGTTTCCTCCCACGTCAAGTGGCAGCGTGTCGATCGCGCCCGCAGAGACCACGCCGGGCAGCGACTCGGTTCTGCTTAAAAGCTCTTTGTAGAAAGCGACCAGCTGCGGCCCTTCTTTGTATTTGGTTGACGGCAGAAAAAGCCCTACTGTAAGCACGCGCTGCGCATCAAAACCCGGATTCACATCCTGAAGCCTCATGAAGCTTCTGGCCATCAGGCCCGCGCCGATCAGCAAAACAAGCGCAAGCGCAACTTCGGCCACGGCAAGCACGTTGCGCAATCGCCCCCCGCGCGTGCCTTCGACAGAGCTTCTGCCGCCTTCTTTGAGCGTTTCATTCAGATTCGGATTCGACGCCTGCAACGCGGGCAATAGTCCGAAAATTATTCCCGTCAACAGAGAGATTCCAAGTGTAAAGGCGAGCACGCGACCGTCAACGCCTATCTCGCTTAAGCGCGGGATGCTGCCGGGGCTGAGCGAAGTCAGAACCTCTACGCCCCAGAAGGCAAACAATAATCCGAGCGCGCCGCCCGTCAAACTCAACATCACGCTTTCGGTCAGAAGCTGCTGAATTATTCTGCTCCGTCGCGCGCCGAGCGCAGTGCGGATTGCAATCTCTTTCTGCCGCGCCGTCGAGCGGGCAAGCATCAGATTCGCCACGTTCGCGCACGCGATCAAAAGCAGAAAGCAGACGGCTCCGAGCAAAACCATCAGAGCCGGTCGGATGTCTCCGACAAATCTTTCGTGCAGCGGCATGACGATTGCGCCCCAGCCTGAGTTCGTATCCGGATACTGTTGTTCGAGCCGCCCTGTGATCGTCTCCATCTCTGCCCGCGCCTGCTCGACCGTTCGGTCTGTTTTGAGGCGGGCTATGGCGTTGAGGTAATCGCCTCTGCGGTGTTCCTTGTTGTAATCCACCGCGAGCGGAAGCCACATTTCAGGAGGTCTGCGATCATCGGGTTTTGGAGTCTGGAAATCTTTAGGCATGACGCCGACGACTGTAAAAGCGTGTCCGTTGACCGTTATGGTGTTGCCTATAAGGTTCGAGTCCGAGCCAAAACGCCGCTCAAATATACCATTGCTTAATACGGCCACAGGCTGAGCGCCGGGCCTGTCTTCTTCAGGCGTAAAGGTGCGCCCGATTTTCGCTTCTGCGCCCAGCACAGAGAAGAAGCCATCGGCCACGTAAGCGGCATTGATGCGCTCAGGCTCGCCGCTGCCGCTTGTCAGCGTCACCCTCGTAGAGGCGAAAGCGCCCATGTCTTCAAAGCTCTGGCTCTGCGTTTTCCAATCCAGATAGTTCGGCGGCGAAAGAGTCTCTTCTTTAATATCCGCGCTCGGATTAGTCTCTCGCAGCCAGATGAGCCGGTCGGAATTCCTGTACGCGAGCGGGCGCAGCAAGACCGTATTGACTACGCTGAAGATTGCCGTGTTGGCTCCGATCCCTAGAGCCAGAGCGAGCACGACCACAAAGGCGAAGCCGGGCTTTTTCGCGAACATCCGAAGGCTGAAGCGAACGTCTTGAAGCAGGCTGTTCATTAAATTTCCTCTCGTTTGCAAATATCGAATCGCAGGGCGCAAATATACACTACGGCGTTATGCGCAAGGGAAGCGGCGTGCCACAACGGATTTTGGAATATTCTCGATACCCTGCGAATTTGTTAAGTAGCTTTATAAGTAAGTATTCGGGTAAGCAGGAGCAGTCTCAGGCACGCAAATCCAAAATCCAAAATCTAATAGCCGAAATCGAGAGGTTGTCCGCTTCTGGGAAGGGTTTTCCCGCATCTGGCACTTGCGCGAGGTTTAAATCAGGCCGGTTTGCGCGCGATAACTGTGAATCAGCGCTTGAGGATAAAAAGGCTTGAGCCTGTTCCGTCCGAGCCTATCACCAGCACAGTGCTTTCGCGCGGTTCGAGATTCAAGTCGTCCCTGTAACCATTCAATTGCATTCTGGTATCAGAAACATCAGCAATTAATTTAGTCTTGTCCACGCCATTTATTATCACGCGGGGCGAACGGCCAAAGTTTTGCCCGGTGATTACCAGAGTCCCATTCCCAAAAACTACTGATGACACCTGCATCAATACGAACCGTCGTTTAAAAACGCTTCTGCCTCTGGTCGCCGCATACACCACTTTAGTGTCCGAAGGGTCTATCGCGACATCCTGAACATGGACATCAGGCAAGCCGAGTTTTGCCCTGCTCCAGTTCTCGCCTCTGTCCGAACTCATAAATACGCCTTTTGAAGTGCCTGCATAAATCACATTGCTTGCCGACGGATCAATTGCGAGTGAGCTAACCCTTAATCCCTCGAACCTGCGCCAGTCCGTGCCGCCATTCGTCGTTTTGAATATCCCGTCTTCGGTTCCGACAAAAACCGTGTCGGTGTTTGACGGGTCTATCACAATAGCGCCGACCCGAAGCCGTTTCGGTCCCGTGTCGAGGTTGATCCAGTTTGCGCCGCCGTCCGTGCTCTTGAAAACAGCATGCCCTGCGCCCGCATAGATTATATTGGGATTGGTCGGATCGACCGCTATTGCTTCGGCATAGTATTGCTCAAGACCGTTGCTGATCTTTTTCCATTTCGAGCCGCCATCCACGCTTTTGAAAATGCCGTTATTCGGGCCTTCAAAAGCGCCGCCTTCGGTAATCCCCGCATAAATCGTACTGTTGTTGGAAGGGTCTACTGCAATCGTATAAACGAAAACGAAAACTCCCTGCAGATCCGGATTTGTTTTCCTCCAACTCTCGCCGCCATCCACGCTCTTATAGACTCCACGAGTGGTTGCCGCATAAACGATATCGGAGTTTGATGGGTCTATCGTGAGACCGAAAAACGACACATCTCCGACATAAGCGCGTGCCCAGTTAAGGCCGCCGTTCGTAGTTTTATATACATACTCTCTCGTGTCGCCCGCATAAATTATCTTTGCGTCCTGACGGGCGACTGCAATGGCTTCGAGGTCGAGGCTATGAATGCCCGCATTGACTGCGGCCCAGCGCGCGCCGCCATTCGCGCTCTTGAAGACGCCGTTGCCGCTCCCTGCATACATGACATTTTCGTTCGACGGGTCTATCGCGACATTAAAATAGTAAAGGCCGTCAAACCCGGCATTACATTTTGTCCAGCGCGCGCCGCCATCCGTGCTCTTATAAATTCCATGTCTGAAGATGGCTGCAAATATCGTATCCGTGTGCGTCGGGCTTATCGTAATCCCCGAATAGGATTCGCCCGGCAATCCCGAATTGATTCCGGTCCAGTTCGTGCCGCCGTCCACGCTCTTGAAGAAAGCTTTGTTGGTTGCCGCATAAATGACGGACGGGTTTGATGAGTCTGCCGCCACGTGGTGAGTCCAGGTATCGAGCATTCCCGATGTGGAAAGAGTCCAGTTCGCGCCGCCGTCTGTGCTCTTGATCACGCCTTTATTGGTGGCCGCATAAATCACCGTGCCCGCTGTTTTTGATGAGATTACTACAATCGACTCCGCCTGCTTTATACCGAACTGATTTTTAACGGCGATCCAGGTTGCGCCGCCATCGGTGCTTTTGAATATGTTGTCTGCAATGCCGCCGGGGCTGCGCCCTGCATATAAGATGCGGCTGTTTGACGGGTCTAGGGCAAGGCTACAGATTGAATTCATCTGCCGTACTTTGACCCAGTTCGCGCCGCTGTCCACGCTCTTAAGTATCGCGTTATCGGTTCCGGCATAAATAATACTGGTATCTTTTCGATCTATAGCTAAGGCGGTGACTCGTAGATTTCGCTCCAGGTCCAGTCCCCTGTTAGCAACAGACCAGTCCGTTCCGCCATCTATGGTTTTGAAGATTCCGCCGTTACTGGAATAGGCGTAAACAGTGCCGGGGTGAAGCGGGTCTATAACGACATCGGCGATTAATCCCGTCGAAGGCCCTATGCTCGCCCACTCGTTTGCCTGAGCCTGAGCCTGCCTGCTGATTGATAAGCACACAAGGCTGAAGCAGAACAATGATCGAAGCACAAATATAAGGGATTCAGTTGCAGGGCGCATATCACACCTCGTAATCGATCTGGCCCCTGTCGCCCATCGAATCAAGCGGCCAGACCGGTGCGGATTGCTTTTTCTACGGCGTCGCAGAACATATCTATTTCATTAATGGTGGTGTATACGTTTGGGGTGACGCGGATGCCGCGAAACTCGTCGTGAGAGATCGGCGTAACGATGATGTGATGGCGCTCCCACAGATGCGCTCCGAGTTTATACGGGTCAACTCCATCGACATTGAACAATGCCAGCCCGCACGATTGCTGCGGGTCGTAAGGCGTCAGCACGCGCACCCCTTTACTGGTTTCGAGCCGTCGCGCCCATCGCTCTTTCAGATAACGGAGTCGCGCGGCTTTGCGCTCTATTCCTATGCCTTCGTGAAATGTCAGCGCTTCGGCAATCGCGTTGTGATTGGCCGCCGGGTGTGTGCCTATCTCTTCAAACTTGCGAATGTCTTCATCCTGTTTTATGTCTGCCGCCATCAACGGCCACAGATTTTTGATCTTCGATTTTCTGACGTAAAGAAATCCCGTCCCGTGCGGCGCGAGCAGCCATTTATGCAGGCTTGTGCCGTAGTAATCGCAATCGAGATCGGCGTGTTTGAACGGAAAATGCGCGTATGCGTGCGCGCCGTCAACGATGACTTCGATGCCGCGCTCGCGGCCAAGCCGACATATTCGCTTCACGGGAAATATCTGGCCCGTCAGGTTTGTGATATGGCAGAAGTGAATAACTTTTGTTCGCGGCGTGATGGCGCGCTCGAATCTTTGATAAAGGTCATCCATCGAAGGCGGAGGAACGGGGAACGAAATCTGGTTGAGCTTTATCCCTTCGCGCCGCTCACGCTGCCGCCACGCGGTAATCATTCGCGGATAATCCTGATTCGTCGTCAACACTTCATCGCCCGCTTTGAGGTTGAGGCCGAGGATGCAGATTTCAAGCGATTCGCTGGCGTTGCGCGTGATGGCCAGTTCTTCCGGGTCGCATCCGAACTCGCCCGCCAGCCGCTGGCGCACGGTTTCGATCTGCGGTTCAAGCACTTGCCACATGGTATGAACAGGCGCTTCGTTTGAATATTGCAGGTGGCGTTGCATGGCTTCCTGCACGACGCGAGGCGAAGGGCTGACGCCGCCGTTGTTGAGATTGATCAGCGACCGGTCAACCGTAAACGATTGTTGAATCTCGCGCCAGTAGCTTTCATCAGCCGCCAGCTTTTCAGGAGAAGCGTCAGCAACATTGCGCGAAGCGGCCATCACGCGCTCGATTCCTTTATTGCTGAAAGTAGCGGCGGCGGATAGGGCAGTCGCTCGCAAAAACGTTCGACGTGTCAGCATAAGAGTCCCTCCTGAAGTTTGCAGGCGAGTAAGACAACTTCATCAAATTATTTTACGCTTAACTTCTTTGCACACCATCGCCGGATGATCTGCCCAGCCGAGCGAGAAATGCGAGTGTGCGCGGATGATCCGCCAGTAAGATAATCAATAAGAGTCCTGCGCCAATTGTCAGCAAAGGGATATTATCCGTGGACATCCCGATTACAAACAGAATGGACCCGACGCCAAATAATAAGAGAACTACTCTGATTATATTCTGGCGTCTTATTTCAATCAGACGAGGAAGTAGCACAGTGGCAAAACACGAAATCACCAATGAATAAATGATCGATGTCATAGTCATATACATCCAGGTTCCACGAGGCCAAATATACTTTACTAACCATGAGGACATCATAAGAAATATTGATAATGACCCGAGTTTATCCGACCAGCCGCGCTTCTTTGTTGGTTCCAGGCTCATTGTCTGACCTCCTTACTAAACGAGCAGCGTCATTTGACCTTGAACAGGCAATTCCGATATCTGCCGCGATTTTATCACAGCCGCGCGCTTTCACCTAAACAAGTCGTTCTCTGCCGGGCGAATCAATTCGCGGGCGGACGCTTCGCGCGCATCGTAATCAAAACCGCGAATGATCACGACCGGAACGCCCGCACTCTTTTGCATGACAAGCTCTGCGGCTGAGGCCAGTTCATCAGCGACAGCAATGATCGTTACCCTGAGCGGTCGCCCGTGCGAATCGATCTGGCCGCGATAATCGATTATCGGCGCAATGCCTGCGACTCCGATTGCGATGTTCGCTATGCCTTCGCGCCACGGGCGGCCAAATGTGTCGGAAACGATCACCGCGACTCGAACGCCGAAACTCTCTTCAATTATCTTTTGCAGGCAGCGCGCGGATCTGTCCGAATCCTCCGGAAGCAGAGTCACCATATCTTCCGCGACGTTCGAGACATCGACTCCCGCATTGGCGCACACAAAGCCGTGACGAGTCTCCGAGATAATCACGCCGCGCTCCATTCGCACTATGCGTTTCGATTCTTGCAGCACGACTTCGACCAGGCGGGCGTCCCTGTCATAGGTTTCGGCCCACTGGCGCGCAAGCGCTGACGGCTCGATTGATGAAAGGTGAAGGGTGCGGCCTTCGGCTTTCGAGATTACCTTTTGCGCGACGACAAAGACATCTTTGTCGCTAACCTCCAGCCCAGCCGCGCGCAAAGTCTCGACGATGAGCGATGGCAGGTCATCGCCCGCCGCGATCTCAGGAATGCCGGGTACGGCGATAAGTCGAATCTCTGGAAATTGTTTCAATTTTTCAATCTCTTTTCGATATTCATCCGGGCAAGCGCGGCAAACGCCTGAGTCCCCTGCCCGTTTTCAATCAGTAGCTTCAGGTCCGCAGGCTCGTCGATGTCGAGCGCGATGCGCGCGTTATAGGCGATGATGCATTCAACGCCCGCGCGGGCGGCGGATTCTTTATGCAGCGCCAATGAGTTCGGCCCGAAGCGCGACAAAAACAGCGTGGGCGGCGTACGGATTATGGCGTTCGTGCCCGTGCCTTCACGCGAAGGCACGATAAGAGCAGACGGAGCGCGCAGCTCTTTAGACAATAGCTCGTCAATGTCTTCGGCCTGAACCAGCGGAAGATCAGCCGGAAGACGCATCACTAAATCGAAGCCTCGTTCTGCGAGCACATGCGAAGCCCAATCAACCGACGCGCTCTCGGATTGCTGCGACTGTTCGACGAGCACGTCCCATCCAAGCTGCCCTGCGCGCTCGATGGCCGGGCGGTAATTTGTGGCCACCACAACTCGATCCGGTTTTGTCGCGCGCGCGCAGGCAAGGCTTACATCCTCGAACATGGCCCACGCAAGCAGCCGCCTTTCATCGGGCGAAAGCAATTGAGCAAGCCGCGTCTTTGCGTTCGCCGGGTCTTTGACTGGAATCAGAAGGGCTTTCATTTAATAGAGAATCACACAGTCATTTCCGACACGCTGCGCGCGAGCCGTTGTTTGTCTTCGAGCGTGTTCATCACCGTGTCTGCGACCTCGACGCGCAGGCCGAGCGCTTCGATTTCAGGTTTCATCGCTCGATCAACTTCATCAAGCACGAACAGGTCAACGAAGTCTCGATAGAGAGAAGCGACGCCGCGCGCAGATATTTCGTGACCCAGATCGCGCAGCATGTCAGCCGCAGGGCCTTTGAGCGCGCGGCCTCCGATGATCGGCGTTATGGCGATTACCAGCGCGCGCGTCTCCTTTATCGCATCACGCACGCCCGGCACAGAAAGAATCGGATTGATGCTGATGAAGGGATTGCTCGGACAGACAATCACACGGTCGGCTTCAAGTATCGCAGCATTGACGCCCGGCGCAGGCGTGGCCGATTCTATCCGGTCAAAGCGAATCTCGCGCACTTTTGGCTCGCACCTTCGACGCACGAAATATTCCTGAAAGTGCATCTCGCCTTCGTCCGTCACAACGCGGGTCGGAGTGTAATCGTCCGTCATCGGCAGGATCGCGGACCTGACGCCGAGCGAGCGGCGCACGTGATCCGTCACTTCACTGAGCGTGCGCCCTTTCTGCAACTGCTCTGTGCGATAAATGTGCGTCGCAAGATCGCGGTCGCCCAGATTGAACCACTGCGACTCGCCGTAGCGCGCAATCCAGGAAAGCGCCGAAAAGCTGTCGCCCGCGATACCCCAGCCGGTCGTTTCGTTTATGACCCCTGCCATCGTGTAGGTCAGGGTGTCTATATCGGGCGAGATGCGGAGTCCGAACATTTCGATATCGTCGCCCGTGTTGGCGATAATGGTTACATCTTCCGGTGGCCGTACCTGCGCAAGACCGAGAAGGAATTTCGATGCGCCGATGCCGCCCGCTAACGCTGTGATTCTCATGATCGATATAGTCCGGCTATTTTCAAATGCAAGTTGAAGGTTGCCATCTGATCAGGTGAGTGTCAACGCCGCCATTGAAAACAACAAGCCCATGCCGGATGATCTGGCATGGGCTTGTGTGATTGAGTTCGGACGATTTACGTTACTTGCTCGGTATTAACACAGTGTCTATGGCGTGAATCACTCCGTTTGACGCGGCTATATCCGGCTGAACGACCTTCGCATTATCAACCGTGATTTTGCCTCCGGCTGCCGCAACCTTTAAAGCAGCGCCATCCATAGTCGGAGCTGACTGAACTGTCGCTATCTCTTTTGAACTCAGCTTGCCGGTCACCACGTGATGCAGCAGCAGCTTTTTCAAGTCTTCTTTGTTGGCCATTAAAGAATCGAGCGTTCCGGCTGGCAGTTTGGCAAATGCTTCATCGGTCGGGGCAAATATAGTGTATGGCCCCCCGTCTTTCAGCGTGTCAGTAAGACCTGCCGCTTCCACAGCTTTTGCAAACGTCGTGAAATTTGTCGCCGCTTTCGTCGTCTCTATAACATTCATTGTCGGCGCAGGCGGGTTTTTGACCTCCTTTGTTGGCGCTGGCTCCTGCGCAATTGCCACATTAGCCATCACAGCCATCAACGTCGCAACGAAAACAAAACTTAGAATTCTCACCTTCATTTTTCCACCCCTGCTTGAAGATTTGTGGCCGTGTTGTGTGCGGCCCGTTAAAGCCAGACCGTGCTCCGGCCTTGAATAGCGTCCTCATTGTTTGAGAACACGGTAACAGGCCCCACCGCTTTTCCAGTGATGAAAAGCAGTCCTATAATTGACCACCGTAGATGTTAAAAGATGCGGCGGCGCTCAGGCACATCGGCCTATACCTGTTCTGTTTTCTAATTAATAACTTTTGCAACAGGCGTGCCGACTCTGCGTTGGCTCCTGAGCGGCTTTAGACTTTTTGATGAGTGAAAGCAGGTCAAAGATTACAATCCGGGTATGTAAGAATTACCCCCGCTTACGCTTGAAACATAGCGCGTGGTAAAGCTTGATTTACGACCTGTCGGTTTTTCGTACTGACTGCCAGTGATACGCAAAGCTGTCATGGGAAACGCAAAACGTTGCGAGGCGTTCAATCTTTTCTGATCAGCCGTATATTTTGCTTTACTCATAACGCAGTGCGATCATCGGGTCTACTTTTGTTGCTCGCCGCGCGGGTATCCAACACGCCAGCAGCGCCGTAACGACTAACAACAGCGCGATGAATATGAATGTAGCGGGGTCAAACGCGCTCACGCCGAACAGCAGGCTCTTCATCAATCTGGTGACAACAAGCGACGCCATCAACCCTATGCCCACGCCGATCAACACCAGTTTCATGCCGTATCCAATAACGAGTTTGAACACGTTAGCGGCTTTTGCTCCTAACGCCAGACGTATGCCTATCTCGTGCGTTCGCTCCGCGACCGACCACGATATGACGCCGTAAATTCCGATTGTCGCAAGCAGCAACGCTATCACCGCAAACAACCCCGTAAGCATCGCTGACAACTGTCTTCCAGCCATTGAAGCGGAAACAGCTTCATCCATCGTCCGTATCTGATAGACGGGCTGCTCGCTGTCTGTAGCCTTCACGGCCTGTCGCACAGACGCGGCTACAGTGGCAGGCTCGGCGGTCGTGCGAATCATCAGCAGTTGCTGGTTGTTGAAACCGGGATAGTAAATCTCCGGCTCGGCGGGCGCGTCTAAACCGAGGTCTTTGACATCAGCGACAACACCGATGATCGGAACCACGGTCGGAGTCGGGCTGAGCACGCCCATCACGATCTTTTTGCCGACAGGGTCTTCGCCTGAAAAATAACGGCGCGCCATCGTTTCATTGATGATGTAAAAATTCCGGTTATTCACGATGTCGTCTTCCGTGAATTTGCGCCCCGATCTGAGCGCGATTTTCATTACATCAAAGTAATCGGGGCTGACGGCGCGAATCTGCGCTACGGGAAACTTTCCGAGGTCAGGCACGGGCGCGCCTTCAATGGCAAAGCGCGTTTTGGCGTTTGATGAAGCCAGAGGGAAGTTATCAATCGTCGCCACCTGATCTACGCCTGCGAGCGCGGCGATATTCGTCAACAGCCGCTGATGAAAATCTTTCACCTGACTGTATTGCTGATACTTCGTCGCGGGAAGCATTAGTTGCGCGCTCAACAGGTGGTCGCTTCGGAATCCGGGATCGACCCGCAGCAATCGCTCGAAACTCCTGACCAGCAGACCCGCGCCTATCAGCGTTACCATCGCCAGCGCGACTTCGGCAATCACAAGCGTTCGTGTGGCTCGTCGCCGCGATCTTCCCGCCGAAGCCTTTCCGCTCTCTTTGAGCGTCTGATTTAAATCGAGCCGCGATAACTGGAGGCCGGGAATTATCCCGAACAGGATTCCAGCCGTCATCGCAGTGACGAGCGTAAAACCGAGCACACGCATATCAAGACTCGCACTACCCAGTCCCGGTATCTGATCGGGCGCGACCACAGGCAGCACGGCCCGCAATAACGGGGCGAGCCATATTGCCAGTAACAGTCCGCAAACGCCGCCGAGCGAGGCAAGCATCAGGCTTTCGGTCAAAAATTGCCGAAACAATCGCAATCGCCCCGCACCCAGCGCCGCGCGCAATGCAACTTCTTTCTGGCGCGAGGCCGCGCGCGCAAGCAAGAGATTCGAGACGTTAGCGCAGGTAATCAATAACACCATGCCGACCGTGCCAAACAGCGCGAGCAGCGCGGGTCTGACATTGCTCGTCATCTGCTCGTGCAGCAGAGTCAACTGAGCGCCGATAGTCTTATTTGTTGCCGGATAAGATTGCTGTAGTCGCCCGGCGATTGATTCCATCTCTGCGCGGGCTTGCTCTACAGTCACGCCCGGTTTGAGCCGCCCGACCACTTCCAATGTGTGATAGATGCGGTTGTTGATCTCTTCCGGCCTGAGGCGCGAAATCGGCAGCCATACGTCTGTTTCCAGCGGCAGTTGCGCGCCTTGCGCCATCACGCCGACGACCGTGTGGATTTCGCCGTTGAGCCGTATCCGGCTGCCCGAAATATCAGGGTTTCCTGCAAACTGCCGCTGCCACAGGTCGTAGCTGATGATGACGACGCGGTCGCTTCCTGACTGTTCTTCTTCGGGCAGAAAGTTGCGGCCCGGAGCAGGGCTTAGGCCGAGCAGTGGAAAGAGATTCTGCGTGACGCAGGTTCCCTGTAACTGTTCCGGTTCGCCCGCGTCAGTGAGAACCAGATTACGCATCGAGTAAGCCGCCAAACTATCGAACGACTGCGCCTGTTGCTGCCAGTCTTTGAAGTCGGGCGTGGCAACCTGCAACCTCGGCAATTCAGGATGAGTCTCTGCAATCGTCACCAGTCGGTCGGAATCCCTGAAGGGCAGCCCGCGCAACAGCACGGAATTCACGACGCTGAAAACGGCAGTGTTCGCGCCTATTCCCAGACCGAGCGTGAGAACTGCGATCAAGGTGAAGACAGGTTTTTTCAGCAACATTCGCAATCCGAAACGCAAATCCTGAATCATCTCGTCCTCCAGTCGCGCTTGCTGAAACCACATCGCATCTCGAAAGGCTCCGAGGCTTCGACGCAGCAATGCAAGCTTTGCTCTCCAATCGAGTTTGTCCCAATCGGCCAGCATCGCTTCGCGATAGCACAACTCCGCTTCCCACTCCTGTCGCCAATCTGAACGCAATCGTTGCGGGACGATCAGCCCGATCAGTTTAATCAGCCAGAGGTGCGGTTTCACATCACCTCCCTCAGAGGATTGAATCATTATTTCAATAATTCAATTCTTCGTCATTCGTAGCGAAGCGCGATCATCGGGTCTACTTTCGCTGCTCGTCGCGCTGGCAGGTAGCAGGCCACCAGCGCCACTGCGGCCAGTATCAGCAGGGCGATGGCAAACGTCGCAGGATCAACCGCGCTTACGCCGAACAGCAGGCTCTTTATCAATCGCGTCAATGCCAGCGCCGTCGCCAGACCGATTGCCAGCCCCGCAAGCGTGAGCATAATTCCCTGCCCCATCACCAGTTTCAAGACATCTGTTTTTTCTGCGCCCAGCGCCATGCGAATGCCTATCTCGCGTGTGCGTTTTGAGATCGAATAACTCATCACGCCGTAGATGCCAATCGCGGCAAGCACAAGCGCCAGCAGTCCAAAACTGCCCAGCACCGAAGCCGCTATGCGCGCGGGAAGCAACGGCAAACTCATACGCTCGATCAGCGTGCTGCTGGAAACAGGCAGGTGCGAATCGAGTTGCTGCACCTCGCGGCGAACGGCTGCAACCAGTTGCTCGGAGCCTGCTTCTGTGCGAACAACTACGGATGTTGACCCTGAGAAAGATTGCCATATCGGGCGATAGACAAATGGTTTCGGGTCTTCGTTCAACCCTGCGTACTTGCCGTCTTCGGCCACTCCTGCGACTTGCAGTTTCGGCGCGTCGGGGCCGCCCAGACTGAACTGTTTGCCTAAAGGGTCTTCGCCGGGCCAGAAGCGGCGCGCGAATGCTTCATTGATGATGGCTACGCGAACAGCTTTCTCGTCATCCTGATCGGTGAAATCGCGCCCTTGAACAAGACGTGTGTCCATCGCCTGAAAATATCCGGGGCTGATGCGGCTGGTCATCGCAACCGGCGCATTTGCCTCGCGCTCAAGGGACTGGCCTTCGATGAAAATCGGGCTTCTTGAAAAATGGAGATCGACAGGAACCAGATCAGCGATTCCAGCCCCGCTCGCGCCCGGCAGCGCGCGCACGCGCTCAAGCAATCGTTTCTGAAACTCTTTGCCCTGCGCGCTGTCGTACCCCTGCAACCGCAGGTCGAACGATACTTCAACGGCGTTCTGCGGATTGAAGCCGAGCTTGATCGTTTGCGCCTGCTGCAACGCGCGCAGCATCAATCCGCCGCCGATCAACAGCACGAGCGACAACGCTACCTGAAAGACAATCAGCCCGCTCTTTAACCACGAACGCCTGTGGCCGCCGAATGAAACATCGTCTTTTAACGCCGATACCAGATCGGTCTTCGTCGCCTGCAACGCAGGCAGCAATCCGAATAATACGCCTGTCACAAACGAGAGCACGCCAGTAAAAATAAAGACGCGATAATCGACGTGCAGGTCGATAACCAGTGGAACGTTTATCGGCAGTTTGATCGCCGATGCAAGCTTTACCAGCCAGACGGCCAGCAGCAGTCCCAACAGCCCGCCTCCAAAAGCCAGCAGGATGCTTTCGGTCAGCAACTGCCGGATCAAACGCAGGCGGCTTGCGCCAACAGCGAGTCGCACGGCTATCTCCCGGCGTCGCTCGGTCGCGCGAGCCAGCAGCAGATTGGCGAGATTGGTGCAGGCCAGCAACAAAACCAGCCCGACCACGACCATCATCAATCCGATGAAACCCAGCACGGGGCCGCGCATCGTGCTGCCGATCAAGCCGGGAGGTGAAAGCGTGACCTGCTTGCCTTCGTTGACATCGGGAAACTCGCGGGCCAGTTCCAGAGCAATCGTGTTCAGCGATGCCTGCGCACGAGCGAGGCTTACGCCGGGTTTGAGACGGCCCTGCACAAAAATGTTTTCCGTTCCCCGCCTGTCGAGCCAGCTTGAGCCAACTTCGATCTGCGCCTGCATCGCCATCGGAAACCACATCTGCGGAGCCGAGATGATTTCAGTGCCGTAGAACTCTCGCGGCGTAACGCCGATGATTGTGTACCCGCGACCGTTGACGATCACGTCCCGGCCAACGATGTCCGGTACGCCGCCGAATCTCTGTTGCCAGTATTTGTAGCTCACGACCGCTACAGGATGCGCGCCCGGCGCACGGTCGTCGTCCGGCGAAATCATTCGCCCCAGCGCGGCGTTCACGCCCAGCACTTCAAAATAATTGCCCGTGACCACATAACCCCACACTCTTTCGTTTATGCCGTCGTAGCTCAAACTGAGCGGCGCGTAGCGGTAACCGATGAGACCGGAAAACACGTCGTTTTTATCACGAAAGTCTTTGTAGTTCGGATAAGAGAAAGTGGGAAACATCCGGTTCTCCGACGAGTTGTTGAGCGATACAAGCTGCTCCGGCTTTTCGATGGGCAAGGGGCGCAGCATCACCGTATTGATGAGACTGAATATTGCCGTATTCGCTCCCGTGCCCAGCGCAAGCGACAGCACGGCCACCACCGTGAAACCGAAATTCTTGATTAACATTCGCACGCCATATCTTAAATCCTGTATCATCTCGTCCTCCCATCGGTATGATTGAAACCACAGCGCATCCCAAAAAGCTCCAAGGCTGCGTCGCAGCAGCGAGAGCTTTCCGCGCCACTTGAGCCTGTCCCACTCCAAAAGCATCGCTTCGCGATGTTGTAACTCGGCTTCCCACTCCTGCCGCCAGTCGGCACGCAACCGGCGCGGTACGATCAGCCCTATAAATCGAATCATCGACAGATGCGGTTTCACGTTTCCTCCGCTATTCGTGTCTGAGCGCCACCCACGGGTCTACCTTCGTTGCCCGCCGCGCTGGCAAGTAGCAGGCTACAAAAGCCACGCCCATTAGCAGCAGGACAATCAAAGCAAACGTTAAGGGGTCTGTAGCAGAAACACCGAACAACAGTTTTTCTATCAAACGCATCAGCGCCAGTGAAGCGATCAGGCCAATCCCGACGCCCAGTATGACCAACTGCATTCCCTGTCCGATGATAAGTTTTAGAATATCCCG
Organism: Blastocatellia bacterium; assembly: GCA_963804815.1. Lineage (GTDB taxonomy): Bacteria > Acidobacteriota > Blastocatellia > UBA7656 > UBA7656 > DATEKX01. The sequence continues at coordinate 4,669,132 of CAWDRU010000002.1, forward strand.
GCCTTGCGCGCCCAACGCTATGCGGATGCCGAGTTCTCCTGTGCGCTGCGCGACTCCGTAAGCGACGACTCCATAGACTCCGACGGCTGAAAGCAACAACGCGAGCGCGGACAACCACCCCAGGGCCACTGTGCTGAAACGCGGGCGAGCCAGATTCGTGCTGACAAGCTGTTCGAGCGTCGCGACGCTCGAAACGGCCTGTGTCTGATCGAGCGCGGCAACTTCGCGGCGGACGGTCGCCAGAAAGTTTACCGGGTCGATCTCTGTGCGCACGGCAAAGTGATTGACGAAACCCGCCCGCCATTGCGCGAGCGGCACATAGAGATCAAAACGAACATCCTGCAATTCGCGATAACGAACATCGCCTGCTATGCCGACGATAACGCGCCACGGGCTATCGGGCGATGACGTGCCGAGCTTGATGCGCTTGCCGAGAGGATCTACACCATCCGCAAACAGAGACTTTGCCATTGTCTCGCTGATAATGACCGAGAGCGGCGACTGATCCGTGTCCTGATCAGTAAATTCGCGTCCGGCTTTTACAGGTATTCTGAACGTGCGGAAGTAATGAGCGGTGACGGCCTCAAAATTCGGCACGATGTTTTTTTGCGCTTCGGCGACCGATTGCCCTTCGAGCGTAAAGGGCATATCCCAGCCGACCGGGCCTTCCATCGGACGAATCAACACAGCGCTTGCCGCAATCACTCCGGGCTGCGCTTCGAGCCTGTCGATCAGTTGCCTGTAAAATTCACGCCGCGCCGTGGGCTGCCCATACTTCGCGCCTTTCGGGTTTAACTGCATGGTCAGGACGTTTTGCGGGTCAAAGCCCAGATTCACCCGGTTTAAATTCACAAAGCTGCGAAGTATGAGCGTCGCGCCCGACAGCAGAACAATGGTTAAGGCGACTTCGGCGACGATCAAAGCGCTGCGCAGTCGCTTTCCTGTGCGTTCGCCTGACAGTTTGCTGCTCCCTTCGCTCAGGGTCTCATTCAGATTGATCTTCGCAGCCGCGAGCGCCGGAAACAGGCCAAAGAAAAACGCTGTCAGTAACGTAACAAACAATCCAAAGAGCAGCACTGTGAAATCAATACGGACATCTGTGATGCGCGGAATATCGCCGGGAGCAATATAAACGAGCAGGTCAATCAGCCAGTAGGCCAGCAATACGCCGCCCGCGCCGCCGCAAAGCGCAAGCGCCATACTCTCGCTCATCAACTGGCGTATGATGCGAAAGCGCCCTGCGCCGAGCGCCGCTCGAACGGCGAATTCTCTGCGCCGCGCACTTGCGCGAGCAAGCAGCAGGTTTGCGATATTAGCCGTGGCGATCAGCAATAACATCGCGGTGGCGGCCAGCAACAGCCAGAGCGCAGGCCGCGCGTCTCCGAACAGATGAATGGCGAGCGGAGTGATTACGACGCGCTGGCCGTCGGCTTCGGTTTCGGGATGCTCTGCACTGATGCGGGCAATGATGGTATTCAATTCGGCTTCGGCCTGTTCAATCCTTACTCCTGCTTTCAGCCTGCCGACCGCCTGTAGAAAGACCGTGCCACGGTTCTCGACCGCACGCGCGCTCATCGTAGCCGTCAGCGGCACCCACAAATCGACGCCTTTGGGAAACTCGAATTTCTCAGGCATCACGCCGATGATCGTATAGCCCTGCTCCGTCAGCGTGATGATCTGCCCGATGACCTCAGGGTCAGCATCGAATCGCTCGCGCCACAGACGGTTGCTGATGACAACGACTTTTGCGGCGTTCACCTGATCGTCGCTTTCGTTGAAGCCGCGACCGAGCGCAGGCTCTACGCCCAGCATCGTGAAGAAACCGGAGGTGACTTTCGAGCTTTCAAGCTGCAAGGCGTCGCCTCTGCCTGTCATCACGTAACCATAGCCATAGATGGTTGTAGGCATCACGGCGAGGCTGTCAAAGCTCTGGCTCTGAGCCTGCCAATCTTTGAATTCTGCAACTGACAATTCAAGGAAGGGGCTGCCATCAGTCGTATCCTGTTTCCAGGCCACGATCAGCCGCTCCTGTTCGGCGAACGGGAGCGGTCGCAGCAATACCGTGTGGACAACGCTGAAAACGGCAGTGTTCGCGCCTATTCCCAGGCTGAGCGTGAATATCGCAATAAGCGTGAAGCCGGGACGTTTGAGCAACATCCGCACTGCGTATCGCAGGTCTTGAATCATCTCGTCCTCCCATCGGTATGACTGATACCACAGCGCATCCCGGAACGCTCCGAGGCTGCGACGCAGCAATGCAAGCTTTGCTTTCCAATCGAGTTTGTCCCAACCGGCCAGCATCGCTTCGCGGTATTTGAGTTCCGCTTCCCACTCCTGTCGCCAGTCCGCGCGCAGTCGGCGCGGCACGATCACGCCGACGAGCGCGATCAGCCGGAGGTGCGGTCTAAAGGTTTGCTTCTCAGTTCGATCAGACATAACGGCTAACTGGTCGTCTTGATCTTGCGGGAAGCCTGAGGCAGCAGGCGGTCCAGAAATCTGTATCGGTTTACGGCTTCCGCAAGGGCATCTTTCCCGCTTCGAGTGACTTCGTAATATTTGCGTGGCGGTCGCTGTTCCTGCTGCGCGACGGTCTGTTTCTCCCATTTGGAAACGACCAGTCCCATCTCTTCCAGCCTGCGCAGCGCCGGGTAGACGGTTCCGCTCGGCAAACCTGTGATGTCCATGATATCGAACCCGTACTGGTAACCGTTTGCAGTGGCTTGCAGGATGACCGCAGCGGAATAAGAGAGATACGCTTTAGGGCTCATCAACGCTCCTTTCAGTATAGTTTTCTATTTGTATAGATTTCTACATAGGTTGTCAAGCAGCGCATTACAGGAAATATGTTGGATTAACTGGATAAGGCTATGGCCGTGTCAGGAAGTGCATTGTGGTTTCCGGCGCGGCTCTGACGATTTTGCGTTTCGACTCGTTTACAGTCCCATCACGCGATAGCAGGCGGTCTTTATCTTGTAACGGCGGTTGATGCCGATGGCCAGCACGGTCATTCGCTCAAGCGTTCGCGCGCTGTAGAGCGTGCCTGCATCAATCGGCCTTAAGCCTTCGATGAACTTCACAGCTTCCATCACGCGCGCTTTCGCCTCTTTGTCATCGCCTGCGACCAGCACATCGCAATCAAGATTTGCGCTCACGTCAGCAAGCAAATGCGCAGGCTCTGTCTTGAAAGCCGCGATCAGAGGAATCTGTTCAGGCAGTCGCGCGCGCAGGTGTTCGCTTGCCGAGCCTTCCTCCAGTTCGACGTAGCGCACACGCCCCTGCTCGAAGGAAACGGGCACTGTGATGTCAATCAGTATCGCACCCGCGCGAAAATCCCCGGCGTATGATTCGAGCGTCGAAGCGGCGTGAGCGAAAGGCACTGTCAGCAACACGAATTCGGATTCGGCTACGACTGCGCTGTTTTCGCCAAAGCTTATCGGGTTGTTTGGGATAAACCGGTTCAATTCATCAGCAGTCGTTTTCGCGCGCTCAATCGTGCGCGATCCGATTGAGACCTGCGCACCGGCCATCGCCCATCTGAGCGCAAGCCCGCGCCCCTCTTCACCCGTCCCTCCGATCAGTCCTACTTTCAATTCGTTTATGTTCATCGTCTTATGATCTCGCTTTCAAATTCAATTCAAGGTTGCCATCTGAGGTGTTGAGTGTCAATGCGCGGGTCGGTTTCAAAAAAAAAGGGCGCAAGCACCGGGCCTGCGCCTTACAACAAGCGGATGAATTGGAGACGATACAGTTAACGCTGAACGGGTGGACGTGCAGCGTGCTTACAGATTAAGCCACAGGCGCAGGCTCTTAAATCAGGCGCTGCGCGATATGAATCATTAAAATTCGATTTCCCAGATGACTCCCGTGCATACTCCTGGTCTGTTCATTGTCTTACCTCCTTAAAGTTACTTAATCTTTTTGCCGCGGGGGAACAGCGGGTGTTTTCTTGATTCAATTCTCTTGATCTCGAACCCCTGCGCGTCGTCGCCCCAGGCCATGATCCCTTCGATTCTCGCGTGATCGCTCAGCACGTTTCCGTCTGACAGGACATTGCCGTCCGACAGCACGTTTCCGTCTGACAAGACGTTTCCGCTCAGGTCTATCAGGTTCGCCGCCCACACAACTTTGATTTCATAAGGATTCGTCAGGCTGTTGGCGTTCGCATTCCACAGCCAGGCGTTAGTCATCGCCAGCTTTTCAGCCGTCAACTTCGCGCCGCACGTTAACCGCCCGTCGGTCGTGATGCGTGAAGAGGCCATCACGCGCGCATCGCTCAACAGATTGCCGTTCGTGATGAGCAATCCGTTTATGAGCGTTGTCTGCGGCGAGATTTGCCATCCGGCAGTCTTAAAGACTGTCAGGCGGTTGTTGCTGTAAAAGTAGGCAAGACCCTGCGAGAAGAGAACGTTGTTTCCCCAATCTACAGTCTCGCCGCCGATTTGGCTTGTGAAGCCGTTTGCGCTCTGCGATGCGTAAAGCAGATCGTTCAACAGCCCTGAATCGCTCGAAAGCAGTGACGCTCCGTCGGGTCGCTTGCCCGCGTCCGACGCAAAGGCTTGAGACACGCGCACCGCTGCGTCTGCGTTCAGGCAGCCCGCGCCCTGTGTGAGCAGCGCCATGAGCGGGTCGAGATTTGAAAGCGAGGCCAGAGGCTGCGCGGTGAATTGCAGGATGGATTTGACCATCGCAGGCGTGAGGCTCGGGTTTGCGTCGAGCATCAGGGCGGCTGTGCCTGCAACAACGGGCGCGGCCATTGACGTGCCGCTCAACCACATATAGACATCTTCGCTGCCGCTCGAATAAACGGTCAGGTTGTGTTTGCGCGTCAAAGCGTTGCGATTCGACGCTATAGAGCGCAGCAGCGTTCCGGGCGCAACAAGATCGGGTTTGACAAGGCCGTCTACGAGCGATGGGCCGCGCGAACTGTAGCTGGCCATCGTATCGTCAGAGCGAGAAGATGTTCCCCAGGTGTTCGTTGCTCCGACCGTGATCGCCAGCGGATCGTTGCCCGGCGCAAGTATCCCGCCGTGGACTGTGTTGCCTTCGGCATCCTTGCCCAGATTGCCCGCAGCCACTACGCAGGTGATGCCTGCGTTCACAGCTCGTTCGAGCGCCTGGCAGAGCGGGTCTTTTTTATAGGATTCGGTGACGCCAGCGCCGAACGAAAGGTTTGCAACGCGGATGTTATAAACGTTGCGATTGGCGATCATCCAGTCTATCGCGGCAATGGCGTTGCTGATCGTGCCCGTTCCGTTTGCTCCCACTACGCGCAGGTCAACGAGGTTCGCATTCATCGCGACACCGGCGTAAAAGTTGCCGACTCCGGCGTTCTCAAGAGACTCGCGCCCGCTGCCTGCGGCTATGCCTGCGACGTGTGTGCCGTGCCCGTAAGGATCGTAGCCACGGTCTGTGTCGGCGCTTTCAGATTGTACAAAGTTGCGACGGGCGAGCACGCGGCGAATGCTTGAATCGCTTATCGAGCGAAGGTCTTCGTGCAGAGCGCCTTCATCGTAAATTCCCGAATCGAGCACGGCTATGGTCACGCCTTTGCCGTTCGGACCTGCGCGCAGGCTGTTGAGATAATCTTTTGTTCCGAGGTCGCGGCTTGAAATGCCGTTGCGGCCTGTGATGTTTTCAGCTCCCGTCGTCACGCGCACGAGGTTGTTGTCGTAGCGCGGCAGTTGAAGGAGTTGTGTCTGGCGGTCGAGCGATACATAAACAGTATCATCGTCGGAAGCCAGTGCCGCCAGCGCGCTTCGCGGAATCTCGGCTACATAGCCGCCAATCAGCGGAAGCGAGCGGTTGACGCGCCCACCCCTTAAATTGATGCGCTCATCGATCTGATCAAAACTTGCTCGCGTCTGCACAATGACGCGCACGGTCGAAGTCGTATCGACCGCCATCGTTTTCAGTTCCGGCGAAAGCCTGCTCTCCTCTCTAAGAGATCTCCGGTCGTCTGCGCCATAAGAATCTGCGCTTGCTACGAGTGTGAGGGGAGCGAAGTTGATGCTCAGAACCAGCGCGAGCACCAGCATAGTGAATTTTGTAAATGTTCTCGGTCTTTTCATTATCTTCGCCTGAGCAACACTTTGCTTGATTTTTAATTGACGATTGATCGAAACGTGCGCTGATATATATACAAGCACGATGCCAAGCCGCGAGCAGACGCGTGAACGTCGATAACTGCCTGAATTACAAAGGGTTAGAAAACCTTCTCAGCAGATATGACGAATAACAGCTTTATGGCAGTTTGAATTATTCGGTCATTGATTCAGTCAGAGTGACATTAACGTCAGACAAGAAGATTTTTAATGACCGGCAGGAACTCCGACATGACGAGAGGCTTTCGCGCGCAGGCCGATGCCCCTGCATCGAGCGCAGAATCGATGGTCGTCTGACCGTAGGCTGTGATCACAAGGATGGGAACCCCTGCGGTCTCCTCTTTGAGGCGTATGCTGCGCGTAAGCTCTATGCCGTTGACGCGCGGCATATTGATGTCTGTGATTATCAGATCGGGTTTGTGCTCGGCAGTCACGGCGAGCGCGCACTCTCCATCGGCCACTGTGACGACTTCGTACCCTTCATCTTTCAATATCAGTGCAAGCACATAGCGAGTATCGAAGTCGTCTTCAACGATCAAAATTTTTTTCGACATCACAGCCAGCCCCCCTTGAACAATAAGGCAACAATTTTAACACTCACCATTTTGAATTAAAATACTAATGATCGTCGCCTGGATAAAAAGATATGCACAGGATGGCCGATGTATGTGCTGCGCACGCGGTGGCGGCGGTGAATTGATTCCATTTTCCAGAGACCTGTACGCCCCTTAATTCACATCGCGCAGCCAGACAGGGTCGCGATGATAATTCAGCATCCACATCTTGTTGTATGTCTGCCCGCGTGTTGAAACGGTCTCCATCTGCATATCCTTATTCTATAGCGCCAGATCAACGACTATCGGGTCGTGGTCGGAAAGCGGGCGTCCGTCATGCGTGAGGTTATTGAAAGTCTGAGCATCAACGCTCGTTACGCCTGTTTCAGCGTCGAGCATTTCGCCCGCTTTGAGCGCTCGCAGCCCGCGCGCGGCAAGCCAGTCAAGTCGGAGTTCAAGCGACAGTCCGCCGGGGCCGATTCTGCGATTCACCCACTTTCTGACGGGCGATGGCAGCCCGCGCGAATCCTCAAGGTTTGAGATCATGCTCCGCGCAGTAGCCCGCCTGTCGTTGAGCGCGGCGGTCTCATAGCCGAAGCGCGCCAGTTCGACTATAGCCCGCTCTTTTCCTTCGGGATAAGCGAGTCTGCGGGCGAGTTTATTACGGTTGCTGCCTAAAATCAAAGCCGTGTTCTTCATCACGCGCCATCGGTTGCCGCGCGCGAATGTGTGCGTGTTAAAATCGCCGCCCAGAATCACCCTTCCGTCTGCGTTTTGTTGATCCTTTAAGCGTGCGTCTATTGCACAAAGCATCGCTCGCAATTGACGGGCGCGGCACCGAGGCGTGTTGACGACATCAAGATGCGCGGTCGCAACCGTAAAGCTCGCTCGGTCAAGCTCAAGATCAAGAAGGATTCCAATGCGCCCGCCGAGTCGCTTTTCGGCGCTCTCGAAATTATTCTCGCATCGCGGCAATCGCACTATCTGCGGGTTTGAAAATCCGTATCTGGTCAAAATCGCATTGCCGTGCAGCGCCGACAGGTTCTCGCCCGCCAGGTTCAACTCTTCGCCCGTGCCTTTGGTCATCTCAAGATACTCGACGCCGTAAACGGCATGCGCCGAAAGCGCGCGACTGAGTTCGAGCGCGATGTTGCGGTTGCCTGAGCGCAGCATTCCGTCGTCAAGTTCGTTGAGCAACAGGAGGTCCGCAAATCCAAGCACCAGGTGCTTGTTCAGGATTTCGACTATTCCATCGAGCCTCGTGCCGCGCTCGATGTTCCATTCAACGACGCGCAGAAAAGAGCGCAATCGAGGTCGCGCGTCCGGCGACTCATATATTTTCGGCTCATCAAACAAACGCTTCAGCTCGGCTCTGTGCGTCAGGAAAAAATCGGTGCGGCGAAGCTCATCTATAGTGGCGAAGCGTTGAAGCTCTTTTACCAGATGGTGATTGCTTGCGACCTGCTGCCCGGTGGTTTCAGATTTCATTTGTGTTGTCTGTAATCTAAAAAAAAGAACGTACCACGAACGGCGGACGGCTGACTACTGATCGTGAGCAACCAAAATCATGAAGTCGGATTCTAAGGGCCTGCCAATTAGAGATTGTTTTGATATGCTCTCTCACGAATTCAATTGACCTCACCATTGGAGGATGAGAAGAATGGCAGATGCAGCAATCGCTCCGGTCAGAAACAACGGTTTCAGACAGCTTGAATTCTATACCTTCACCGTCATTGCGTTCGCAGGCAAATCGTTCCTGCTCATCAGGCTGCCATATCGCCCATGGTATGAAAACGCCCTCTACACCAGTTTACTATTAGGATCGCTTTATTGTTTTTTCAGGTTCAGGCAGGGCATGCGGTTCCCGCCTTTCGTCATCTTCTGCCTGGCGGCGGCGGTCGGCGTGGACGTGATGGGAAACCTCTTCGGGCTTTACGGGAAACCGTTCGGGCCGCTGCCTGACTTCGACGAGTTCGCGCACTTCTTCGGTTCGGGCTTTTCACTCGTGCCTGCGATGTGGTTGCTCAGGACTACGACGCGCCGCATGGGATTTTGCCTCCCTCAGCCGATGGTAACATTCCTCTCAGTGACTGTCGCCTTCAGTTTCTGTAGCTGGTACGAAATCCTTGAGCTATGGGACGAGTTGTTCTACGGAGACTTTCAGCGCATATGGTCTTTGCATGACACGGCAAACGATCTTCAGTGGGATCTGGCAGGCATAGTGGCTTTCGCGCTCGTGTCATCGCTGATCTTCAGGATGATAGACAGGTACTGGCCAGACCGTCAGATTGAAAGTCAGGCGGGTTGATCCCTGTTCTGTGTCATAGGCAGACGCGAGACTGCCAGCGCAAGATCGCTTTCGGTCAAGATAACCGGTTCTTTCACGATTCGATCAGTTTGACGTTCAGATCGAATCTGTTTACCGGTCAGGCAAATCGCGATTCATTAGAACTCGCGGCATTCAAGCAGGAGCACGCGGTTGCAATGCGAATGGCCGCAAACCTGTCGGCGGTCGCCATCGAGAATGTGCGATTGTTCGAGCGCGAGCGCAAGCACGAAGAACAGCTTCGCCAGTCGTGGTGATGCCGCAGATGGGCGGGCGCGAACTATCCGAGCACGTTGCGAACCTGCGTCGCGTTGACTTTTCATACCGCAATTGTTAGCTTCAATTTCAAGCGAGCGAGCCTTTCTCTTAAGGAGAAATTGCATGTCAACTTTGCTGGAAAAAATCATTGAGGAAGTGAAGACGCTGACGCTCGAAGAGCAACGGCAGTTGCGCGACCTGCTCAATAGCCAGACTGATTCCAGCGAGCAAACCCAAAGAGACCGATTGGCAGCCAGCATTCGCGGCAAGTATGCGGGCATTCTGACCGGCAGCGATGAATTTGCGGCGCATAAATCCGAAGAGCTTGTTTTGGAAGAGCAGCGATGATTTATGTTCTCGACGCCTGCGCGCTGATCGCATGGTTGAGCGATGAGCCTGGAGCAGAGGTAGTTGACCGAGCAGTGCGCGACATAAACTCTCAATGCCTGGCACATGCCATCAACCTGTGTGAAGTATTCTATGATGCCTACCGAAATGCTGGCGAGGCGCAGGCGCAATCCCTTCTGAGCGACCTGCGCGCGGTAGGGATAATCGAGCGCAGCGATTTCGACAGCGCATTCTGGCAGGGAGTCGGGCGACTAAAGGGAGATCATCGAAAAGTGTCCCTTGCCGATTGCTGTGCTATGACGCTAACAGATCGTGTAGGCGGTTCATTGCTCACCTCCGATCATCATGAATTCGATCCGCTTGCTGCGCTTGGCATTTGCCCTATCACCTTTATCAGATAACTTTCCAGCTTTCATGCCGAGAACAGTCGCGTTGACTTTTCATACCGCAATTGTTAGCTTCAAATTTAAGCGAGCGAGCCTCTCACTTGCAGAGCGTTAACCGCAATCAGGTCGGGCAAAGGAAGTCAGATGGGTTTCAATCACAAGGTCATCTTCGGCATGAAGTTGCGCCAGTACCGCGAAGCCGCAGGGCTTTCGCTCACGCAGTTCGCCGGACGCACGGGGCTTTCGATGCCCTACATCACTGAGATCGAACATGGTAAGAAATATCCCCGAAGCGAAAAGATTGCGCGCATGGCCGAAGTCCTCGGTCGCAATTATGACGATCTGGTGTCGATACGGCTTGATGAAGAACTAAGCCCGCTTGCCAGTTTTCTCGGCTCTCCTGTGATTCACAGTTTTCCATATCACCTGTTCGGCATCTCGCCCGCGCAGGTCGTGGAACTGCTTACGCGCCAGCCTGCCGAAGCCAGTTCGCTCGTCAAAGCGCTGGTAGAGATAGCCGAGCAGTACAACATCGGCGTGGAGCACCTGTTCCGCTCTGCGCTCAGGGCTTATCAGGAGATAAACGAGAATTATTTCCCCGATATCGAGCGCGCTGTAGATGATTTCGTGCGCGAAGCCGGGATCGAATCGAACCCGACGCCGCGCCTTCACGACCTTCGCGCGCTGATCGAGGGCCGCTTCAAATACCGCCTCGATGAAAAGCAGTTGGAGCAGCACCGGAAGTTACAACGGTTTCGCTCGATTCTGGTTGCCAAAAAGAAAGGCGCTCCCTTGCTTCTGATCAATCCGTTGCTGTCGGAGCTTCAAAAGAAGTTCATCCTCGCGCGCGAGATCGGCTACGAGGTGCTCGGACTCAAAGAGCGCGCCATGACGAGCGCGCCCGAAAGGGTAGATTCATTCGAGCAGGTGCTGAACGATTTCAAGGCTTCGTATTTTGCGGGCGCGCTGCTTGTCAACCGCGAGTCGGCGCTTGCGGACATGAAAGAATTTTTCGCGCTCGCCACGTGGGAGCCTCAGCGGTTTCGAGCTTTTCTTGACCGTTACGAGGTGACGCCTGAAATTTTCATGTATCGACTGACAGAGATTCTGCCGCAGTACTTCGGGATCAAGCTGCACTTTCTTCGCTTCAATCACGAAGGCAGCCGATACAGGCTCGTCAAACACCTGAATATGTCGCAGGTCCTGATACCGGGCGGCACGGGTGTAAACGAACATTACTGCCGCCGATGGCTTGCGATTCGCATACTCCAGTCGCTTGAACAGAATGCGGCCCGGCTTGAAGGGCCTGTGGTTGACGCGCAGCTTTCGCGTTTCATCGACACGGACGCGCGATACCTGTGCATAGCTATGGCCCGCCACCTGACGCTTAACCCGGCGGCATTGTCTTCGGTCTCGCTTGGCTTCCGATGTGACACGGATTTCGAGCGCACTGTGAGGTTCGCCAACGACCCGCAAATCACGCGGCTCGACATTGACGGCACTTGCGAACGCTGCCGTCTTTCGCCCGAAGAATGCCTCGACCGCGTTGCGCCGCCTTACCTGCTTGAGCTTCAACGCGCGCATCGCGAAATCGAACAGGAACTGGCCTCGCTTTAGGCGGCGAGCATACGGGATTTCAGATTCGAGATTTAAAATGATAGACTATCCTTTCTCGACCCGGCCCCCCTGCCCCAAGCAAAGCTATTGAAAAAGCCAGCCTATTCAGGTATAAGCAAAGACTGGTTTAAACCATTTTTGAGCTTCGTTTAATCTCATATGCGCAAACTCCAAACCCTCACTCTCGCTCTGATCTTCTGCTTCATCGCGGTCGCGCCGATGACGCGAGTTTCCGCAGTGAAGCGCAACCGCAATAATACGGCTTACGCGCCCGGCGAAATCATCGTCAAACTAAAACAGGGCGCGCCGGAATTGCAGTTTGCAGACTCGCTCGAACGCGCGGCGGCGATTGCTCTGATGACAAAGGGCGAGTCGAGAGCGCGCGCCGTCGAGCCGCTGGTTACGGTCAAGGCGAACAAGCGTCTCCAACAGATCATCTCTGAGCGGGGGCTTGACCGCACGTTTGTGCTGAAGCTCGCCCTCGATGCGGATATCGAATCAGCCTGTAGCGAGCTTCTTTTGCGCGACGATGTTGAATACGCTGAGCCGAATTATCGCATCACGCTGGGTTCGACCATACCGAACGACCCGCGCTTCTTCGATCAGTGGGGGCTGAAAAATTTCGGCTACAGCGTTGACGATTTCCCTTCCACGATTGATGCCGACATCAAAGTCGCAGAAGCGTGGGACATGACGACCGGAAGCCCTGATGTGATAATAGCCGTTACGGATACGGGCGTTGACATCAATCACCCTGACCTTGCGCAAAACATCTACACGAATCCGCTGGAGATTCCCGACAACAAAATTGATGACGATCAAAACGGCTATGTCGATGACGTGCACGGTTTCAACGTGGCGGATATGAACGGCGATGTAACAGACATCGTGGGTCACGGCACGCAGGTGTCAGGCATCATCGCCGCGCAGTCAGATAATAATGTCGGCATAGCGGGCGTGGCGCAATCGAAGATATTGCCTGTGCGTTTCTTCAGAAAGACGGGGCCCAGCCCCGCCGAGTATGACGCCACGATTATAGAAGCCGCGCGCGCTCTCATCTATTCGGTAGCGGCGGGCGCTTCGATAATCAATGCGAGTTGGAGAAGCCTCTTTTCAGTCGATTCGGTCGATGAAGATCAACGGCTTGCGCTCGAAGATGCCGTCAATGTCACAAACGATGCCGGGGTGTTGCTTGTAAGCATAGCGGGCAACGAGGGGTTCAATAACGATTTCACAAAAGTCTATCCGGGCGCTTTCGGGCTGCCCAATCAGATAGTCGTAGCCGCGTCTGATTTCAATGACGGGATATGGCATTCGAGTTTCCCGCCCTTCGAGTTAAGGTCGGGCTTCGGACAGAAGAGCGTCGCGGTTGCCGCGCCCGGCATTGCCATAATGTCAACGGCTGCGCATGGCACGTGCGCGCTCTGCGTAAATTCCGACGACCCCGGCGACTGGTACGCGAAAGGCGATGGGACTTCGCTTTCAGCAGCATTCGTTTCGGGAGTTGCGGCGCTCGTCAAATCGAAGTACCCCGGCGACAATGCCATGTACCTGAAACGGCGAATAACGGACGGAGCCGACACCCGCGAGAGCCTGCGCCCCTATGTCGCTTCGGGCGCGCGGCTCAATGCGTTCGGCGCGCTCACGGTCGATGTTCAAATAACGATCACCCCGCCCGTGCTTACGAAAACCAAAGTCAAAGGCGGCGGCGCAAAGCTGAACCTGTTCGGCACAGGCATACAGCCCGGAGCGAGAGCAGTTATAGGCGACAAGTTCTATACCGCCAATCCGAAAAACGACGAACGGACACAGCTGCTCGCAAAAGTTCCAAAGAGCACGTTTCCGCGAGGCGTCGCCGTCACTGTCAGATTGCGCAACCCGGACGGCGGCACGAGCCAGGCAATCACGATAACGCGATGACCACCACTGCACAGCTACTTTCGCTGGAGCGCAAGCTGAAGATGTATCAGGCGCGCGAGGCGATATTAAGCCGCATCGGAACAGAAACTTTCTCCGTCATCAACCTCGACCATTTTCTACAGGCGACCGTTACAGAAGTCGGCAAGATGATGGAAGTAGACCGGTGCGATGTGATCACCCTCACGCCTGAAAACGCCTTTCGCATCACACATGAATATCGCGCGGCAGCAGACGGACAGGAACCGCCTTCTCTGCTCGGGCTGGAAGTGCGCGTCGATCTGGAACGATTGCAGGAGGGTTTCGATCTTTACACGCCGCAGGCAATAACAGATACGGATTCGCAGGAGCTGCCCCCGGCTGTTCAAAAACTGGTCGAGAGCTTTGGCAGCAAGTCCGTGCTGATCGTGCCGATAACCTTTAACCTGCAACTGCTTGGACTGATCGGGCTGCACCACTGCCGCAACGCTCATCACTGGAACGAGGACGAGATAAATTTTATTCGCAACCTCACGCAGCAGATCGCCATCGGTTATCGCTACACGCACATATACAGCGAGAAAGAGAAAGAAGCGCGCATCAACAAAGCGCTTCTTGAGATCGCAAACGACATCAATACGGGGTCGGACTTTAACGAAGTCATCGAGCGCATACTCGACCGCGCGCTCGACCTGTTGAGCATTCAGGCCGCCTGCCTTGCCGTGCTCGATGCCAACAACAGCGAGATTCATTTCACGAACATGCGCACTACAGGGGCTGCCGCTTCCGATATACTCAAGCGCCCTTCGTTGAAATTCCCGATACTTGAACTGCTTCCGAAAACGGTCGAGCGCGGGCAGATGCTCAAGATACTCAGCCCCGACCAGCACGAATACGCGCGCTCTTTTCTGACGGAAGTCCTCTCGGCGGGCGCATCGATTGTCGTGCCGATTTTGATAGAAGATAAAATCTTTGGCGCGCTCATCCTGCTTTGGGAAAAACCGCAGCAGTCGTTTGTGAAAGAAGAAGCGGCGCTGGCCTTAGGGATCGCAGACCAGCTTGCGATTGCGCTGTCGAAGGCGAGGCTTTCAGCAGAGGTATTGCGCCTGCGCCGCGAGCTTGAGCACGCACACACAGATCAGAGCGGAAGCGGATTCGTCGGCAAAAGCGATAACGTCATGCGCTGCATGCAGATGGCGCTCTACGTCGCCGACAGCTACACGACCGTTCTGTTTCAGGGCGAATCGGGTTCGGGCAAAGAGATGATGGCCGATCTGATTCAATCCAACTCGCCGCGCAAGGACAAGCCTTATATAAAGATCAACTGCGGCGCTATTCCCGAAACCCTGCTCGAATCTGAACTGTTCGGCCACGAAAAAGGCGCGTTCACCGACGCGCGCAATCGCCGGATAGGAAAGTTTGAAGAAGCGAATGCCGGAACATTGTTCCTCGATGAAATAGGCGAGATGTCGTTGCTTGCGCAGGTGCGGCTTCTTCGCGTGCTGCAAAACGGAGAGTTCTCTCGCGTGGGCGGCAACGAGACGATCAAGACGGATGTGCGCGTGATTGCCGCATCGAACGTAGACCTCGAAGAGGCCGTACGCGACGGGCGTTTTCGCAGAGACCTGTATTACAGGCTGGCCGTCTACCCGATAAAACTGCCCCCGCTTCGAGAGCGGCGCGAAGACATACCGCTGCTGGCGATTCACTTCCTCGAATTTTACAAGAAGCGGTCGAACAAAAACATCACGGGTATAACTAAGAAAGCGCTTGCATGGCTCAGGCGATACGACTGGCCCGGAAACGTGCGCGAGCTTGAAAACGCGATAGAGCGCGCGGTCATCATCGCGCAGGGCCGGATGATTGACCTTGATGATCTGCCGCAGGCCGTGCGCGGCGCGGAAACAAATAAGACTATTGAAATCGAGGTCGGCACTTCGATAGACGAAGTCGAAAAGCGGATGATAATTCAAACGCTTGCTTACACGCGCGGCGACCGTTCGCGCGCTGCGCAAATCTTAGGCATAGGCCGCAAGACGCTCTACAGAAAGCTACAACTTTACAACCACGAAGAGACAAAAGAATAATCATTCAAGATGGAGGTAAGACACATGAAAAGGCTCCCGATTTTTAGAAGGCTTCCGATTTTTAGTCTGTGTTTAATCACGCTGCTCGTAAGCTCAGCGTTTGCGCGCCCCGCGCAAAACGCAAAGGTTGCAGGCGAATGGGACATCACCGTCGAATCACCGCGCGGCAAAAACACATCGCTTCTGGTAATCAAGCAGGAAGGCGACAAGTTAACCGGCGCAATGAAGTCGCCGCGAGGCGAGCGCCCGCTCGACAGCGTCAGCGTCAAAGGCAACGAAATCACATTTGTCATGACGTTCAACAATCAGGGGCAGGACATAGTGATCACTTACAAAGGCAAGGTTGAAAAAGACGCGATGTCAGGCGAAGCGGACTTCGGCGGATTTGCGACCGGCCCCTGGTCTGCCGTGCCGCACAAAGAAGGCGCTATGGCCGCGCCCGCTGCCGCACCTGCTGCCGCTTCCGACACGAACATCACAGGCGTTTGGAATGTCACGGTCGAGACTCCGAATGGAACGGGATCTCCTGTATTCACCCTGAAGCAGGAGGGCGAAACCCTGACGGGCAGCTACAAAGGCCAGTTCGGAGAAGCACCTGTTGCCGGTTCGGTCAAGGGCACAGATGTTAAGTTTACGCTTAAAATCAATGCGCAGGGGCAGGATCTCGACATAACCTACATGGGAAAGATTGACGGCAAAGACAGCATGAGCGGCAAGGTTATTTTGGGCGGTCTCGGCGAAGGAACATGGACCGCTAAAAAGAAATCCTGATCAAAGCAAAAAGCTAGAGGTAAAAGGCAAAAGCGAAGGGGTCGGTCCCGTCGCTCTTGCCTTTATTTTTCTGAGCGGAGCTGGTTTTATGACAACTATTGGAAGACTGATTGCAACCATTTTGCTGACGATCATCAGCCTGAGCGGATGTTTCCCGACGGCGCGCGCATGCGCCGATAATCCGGTTTCCGATGCGGGTGACCTCAATGATCTCAATTCACAATCGAGCGAGATGCGCGGCATAATCGAGCGATACAGCGTTGATCGCGCGAGCCTCAACAGGTTTCACACCGTCGCTTTTTCCCCTGCACGCATCAATCGGTTGAAACAGTTCTGCTCGGAATGGCGGGATCGTCTGGCCGTTATCAATTTCGATTCAATGAGTCAGGCGGGCCGGGTCGATTACCTGCTCTTCAAAAATCAACTCGATTACGAATTGAGGCAGTTCGACATTCAGTCAAAACTGATCGCGGAAACAGAGTCGCTCATACCATTCGCTAAGACGATCATCGAGCTTGAAGAGACGCGGCGGCGCATGGAGCCGATCAATTCCGAAAAGACGGCGGCGCTGCTGACATCTCTGAGCAAACAGATCAATGAGATTCGCAAGGCCGCCGAGACAGCCGTCAAACCCGATGATAAAACGGGTGTCAGGGCGGCAAAAAAGAGCGTTGCGAATCGCGCAAGCGTAACGATCAACAGCCTTAGAAACACGCTGAAAGACTGGTTCGGTTTCTACAACGGTTACGACCCAATGTTTACGTGGTGGGTTGGCGAGCCTTACAAGCAGGTGGATAAATCGCTTGCAGATTACGGCGCGTTCCTGCGCGAAAAAGTGGTCGGCGTGAAACCCGATGACAACAACGCCATAATCGGCGACCCGATAGGGCGCGAGGCGCTGCTGAGCGAGCTTGCTTACGAGATGATCCCTTACACGCCCGAAGAACTGATCGCCATCGCAAAAAAAGAGATGGACTGGTGCGAAGCCGAGATGGTGAAAGCTTCGCGCGAGCTTGGGTTTGGCGACGACTGGCACAAGGCGCTCGAATATGTCAAAACCCTGCACGCGGAGCCGGGCAAGCAACCCGAATTGATCCGCGACCTTGCGATTGAAGCGATTGAGTTCGTTGATAAACACGATTTAGTCACAGTCCCGAAACTTGCGCGCGACGCGTGGCGAATGGAGATGATGTCGCCCGAACGTCAACTGGTAAGCCCGTTTTTTCTGGGCGGAGAGACGATACTCGTCTCCTTCCCCACCAACACCATGGCTCACGAGCAGAAGATGATGAGCATACGCGGGAACAATATTCATTTTTCGCGCGCGACAGTATTTCACGAATTGATTCCGGGCCATCACTTGCAGGGGTTTATGACGCAGCGCTACAGAACTTATCGCAGCCTGTTCAGCACGCCGTTCTGGACCGAAGGCTGGTCGCTCTACTGGGAGATGCTGCTGTGGGATATGAATTTTGCGAAGTCGCCCGAAAACCGCATAGGGATGCTCTTCTGGCGAATGCACCGTTCGGCCCGAATCATGTTTTCGCTCGGCTTTCATCTGGAGCAGATGACGCCAGAGCAGTGTATTGATCTGCTGGTAAAACGCGTCGGCCATGAATTAGACAATGCTACGGCTGAGGTGCGGCGGTCGTTCAACGGCACATACGGGCCGCTTTATCAGTGCGCGTACCTGCTCGGCGGCTTGCAATTTCGCGCGTTGCACAAGGAACTGGTCGAGTCGGGAAAGATGACCAACCGCGCTTTTCACGATTTCATACTGAAAGAAAATCGCATCCCCGTAGAGATGGTTCGCGCGCTGCTGACTAAACAGAAGCTTGCGCGCGACTTTGCAGCCAACTGGAAATTCTATGGCGGGATGACTTCGGAGAGATGACACAATCTGCGCGCCCGCTGCTCTCTTATCAGGCAGCGGGCGCGCAACAGTTGATCGTTAAAGTGAAGGTGACCGGAACAGCAGCCTGTTGGATGTGCCAGCCGGGATGCCGCTCAGTTTATTTAAGGATGCGTCATTGACTATCGTATTTCTCACCGTAGCCGGAGATGCGCCCGGATTGCTTTGCAGTATCCGCGCGGCGATGCCCGCGACGTGCGGACTTGCCATTGATGTGCCGCTCAGCGTAGCGGTCGCCGTGTCGCTGGTGCGGTAGGACGACACAATGCTCGAACCCGGAGCAAAGATATCAACTACGCTGCCGAAGTTTGAAAACGACGAGCGAGCGTCGTTTATTGTTGACGACCCGACTGTGATCGCCTCGGCCACGCGCGCGGGCGAAGAAGTGGAAGCATTCGTGTTTGAATTGCCTGCGGCAACAGCATAGGTCACTCCGCTGGCAATCGAATTACGCACAGCGCTATCAAGTGCTGTGGAAGCGCCGCCGCCCAGACTCATGTTGGCCACAGCCGGAAGAATACGATTCAACGTCACCCAGTTGATACCTGCAATGACGCCTGAGTTTGTTCCTGAGCCGCTGCAATTGAGTACGCGCACGGCAAACAATCGGACACTCTTGGCAACGCCAACGGTTGACCCGCCGACCGTTCCCGCCACATGCGTGCCGTGACCGTTACAGTCATTCGTGTTCTGACCATCGCCGACGGCATCAAAGCCGATGAAAGCGCGACCGCCGAACTGCGTGTGCGTGCGGCGGATTCCCGTGTCGATGATGTAAACATTGACGCCTGATCCTGTCGTCGTGTACGAGTAAGAACTGCTCAGCGGTAAGTCCGTCTCGTCAATGCGGTCAAGCCCCCACGACGGAGGATTGGTCTGCGTCACGGTCGCCTGCATAACTGAATCTTCTTCGACGAACCTGACGCGCGGGTCCTGGCTCAGCTTTATGGCCTGATCTTCCGACATCTGAGCGGAATAACCGTTCAGCGCGTGCCCGTAGATGTTAGTGATTACCCCGCCGTAGGCAGCCGCCAGTTCGTTGGCGCTCTGGGCAGCAAAGGCGGCGTCTCCGTTGGCCACATCAGTATCGGCATCCAGAACAACGATGTAATTAAACGGGATGGCATCTTTGCCCATGCGGAGAAACTTATCCGTGTCACTCTTTGGGCCAATCGCATTCGAGTCAGTTTGTTGAGCCAGCGTCGGCATCAAAACCAGCGACGCCATGCAAACGAAAAGCAAAGTAAGCAACGCAAGTCTTCTTTTCATATCTTCTCCTCTTACACTCGGGCTGTTGAAGTTTTACCGTAGGCTATGTGACGCATCTCAAATTCAGAGATCAGGCGAAACAGTCCGACCATGAATCCGAGGCGGCGGCGCATTGCCAAATAACCTTCAGTCACGCGCGTGCGTGGCGGGTGAGGGAAACGACAAAGCCTATTATGAAAGTAATAAGATTAACGATTGCGTGCCCTTCGCAGCCAAGAGCTTTTAATCTGGGGAATCGGTCTGCCAATTTATTAGGCGAGGGAACTCGTCAAAAGCCGCTATGTTTGTTTCGTTACATTCTCAGGCGGCTACAGAGTTCTGACTTTCGGAGACAACTCGCCACGTCATAAAAAAGAGTTCAGGCTGCAAGTGGTACCGATTGAACACGGCCACGCGGCAGCGCATCCGGAACGAGAGAGGGACACCTGCCGATGGAAACCTGCCACTATAAAGACAAAGTGGAGACCTTCCCATAGTTGCATCCGCAGGGTGGGCTAGGGACGCACACCGAAAAACGAACCTAAATTATAAATTGGAGCGGCGCTAATGTAGCAATGATTTCACTCTTTGTCAATCACTTTGAATGACATCTCTGCCGCACAGGCAGATCGGACAGATCTCGGTGCGTAATCTTCGGGTTCCCTATTTGAGCGTAAAGACGCGGTCGTCAATCGTCTCGTTGTGCGAGATTGAATTGACCGCCAGAGTGTAATCAAAAAGCCCTGAGGCGTTCGATCCCTGTGCGCTGACTTGCAGACGGTATTTGTGCGGCAGCATCAGCCCGTCAATCGCGCGAAAATCGTCGAAATCTTCGGTCAAAGAGTAATAGCTTTCAGGGTTCTGGTTCGGCGCATCTCTGGTCCCGATTGTCGCCTCGATCTTCAGGCTGTAGCGCGTTCGTATATGACGAAAGGTCGCGGCGTCGAAGTAGAGAGCGATCTTTAAATCGGACTCTCCTTTGCGCGGGCGGTAACTGAGTTCGTGCATTTCGCGCCCGTCTATCTTCTTCAGCCCGCGATATTCCAGGCGCGGGTTCTGCTCCTCGATGCGCAGCAAAGGCCATGCGGTCGAAAGCACCCCGCCCAGCAACCCTTCCCTGAGCGGCGCGTCCCGTATGCTGAGCAATAAACTGAGTTGCGAACGCCCTCCCCGCGGCAGAAAACCCGTGGCCGCACGCTTGCCGTCGAAAGCCAGATTCTCGCCCGTATAGTCGGTTGAGTTGAATCTCATGCCGTACCACACCTTTTGGCTCGCAGAAGCAAGCGTCCCGGTTCCAGCCCCCTGCCCCGCTCCGCCGACACGAAAAGTCAGCGTGATTGCGCCTTTCGCAACGCGCGAACGGGCGGCGGCGCGGGCTTCTGCGCTGCCGATTGATTCGATATGATGGGCGATCAACTCTTCGAGCGTCAGTTTCTTATCCTGTGCGGGAGTCGCCACATAGAGGCCGGAGGCGAAGAGAGTTAAAGCGACTGCCATTACAACGCGTCTCGTATGCTTTGGCGCTTCAAACACTTTTCTATGTGTCATAGTCATTCAATCCAGAAAAATATTTCCAACCGGCAGAATCAAGTCAGGAAAGATTGCGGACGCAACCTGCTCGCCCGTCTTATAAACCACACCCGACCCGAACCCGTTTCCTGTCTGGTTGCGCACCTCGACGGTCTTGTTGGTTTGATCGACAAGCCACAACTCGAAAACGCCCAGAGCGCCATACGTATCAGCCTTCGTGTTGCGGTCGTAGATTGCCGAGCCAGGCGATAGGACTTCGATAACAAGGTCTGCGGTCGTTCGATGATCGGGGTCGAGTTTCGATTCGAGTTCAGCCGAGACGTAGAACAGGTCAGGCTCAAGATAAGTATTCTGCCCCGTCCATATCGCGGCGCGCGGGACGTAAAGCCTGCCCTTGCGATTCGTCGTATCCAGGTAGGAAGTCAACAACCGGATTATTCGAGAGATGACATTGTCGTGCGTAGATTCGGGCGGTGGTGACATATAGAGCACTCCTGCGATAAGTTCCAGCTTCGAGCCGTCCGGCGAATCGGGCAACTGCCAGAACTCATCCAGCGTGTACTGCTTCACCAGCGGCGACATATTCACCCAGGCCATAAGCTCAGCTCCTTCAGGAATGTCCCCGGCGCTCAGTATATCACACAGGAGAAGAACAAAAGGCAAAAGCGCGAGGAGAGAAATGCTATATTCATCACTCGCGCTTTTGCCTTTTGGCTTCTACTTTTGTCTGCTTCAGTCTTCTTCTTTAAGAGTCAGCGGGCGCGTGATTTCGCTTGTCTTTCCCGGATCATCAGCTAACAGGTCCGAGGCGAGGGCAGCCGTCGCCGCGCCCTTTCCCGTATCGGTTGCGGCAGGGGCCTGACGCAATGCCGTCTCCAGTTCCCCGACTATCGCTTTGCGCCGCGCACGCTTGGATTCGGTTGTAGCCGTCTGCGCAATCTTTTCGGTGCCGTTACCTGATTTCGCCTGTTGAGGACTGCGCTGTCGCACTGCGATTGAATACTCCTCGTTTGCTGCTTCGAGATTGCCAATCGAATAGAGCACGCGACCGAGGTCCTGATGCGCTTCCGGATAGTAGCCGCCGCGCTGCTCAATCGCCTTGCGATAGGCTTCCACAGCCGCTTCCGGGTTTCGGCTGCGAACGTGAGCAAGGCCCATGTGAGAGTAAGCCTCCGGGTAAACTCCTCCCGATTGCTTGATCGCTATCTGATATGCGTCAATCGCAGATTGCGATTCGCCCTGCCGCGAGAGCAGGTCGCCCATCTGGAAATGCGCTTCCGGGAAGACGCCGCCCTGCTGTTCGATGGCCTTGTTCAACTCGCTCATCGCTTCCGTCTGCTTGCCCGCGCGAACGAGCGCGCGACCGAGTTCGTAATGCGCGCGAGGGAAATGGCCGCCGCGCTGCTCTATGCTCTTGCGGAACTCGGCTATGGCCTGCTGGCTCTGCCCCAGATCGTAAAGCACGCGGCCCAGATCGAGATGCGCTTCGGGGAAAGTCGGCGGCACGATAGCGGGCAGGGTTCCCGCATCCAGATCGCGCGTACCTCCGCCTGCGCCCGATACCGTGGCTCCCGATTCCGTTGCGCTCGATTCCGTTGCGCCTGCTTCCGTGGCTCCGAACGGCGCGGTGATCGATTTGGTATCTGTGTACTTCGTGATGAAGTCCGCGTCGTCAAGCATCTGCGTCTTTGCGCCGGACATATCGTGCGTGGTCAGTTCCGCTATTTCATTCTGGCCGATCTTTCGCGTTCCGGCGTCCATCTTCCCTGTGCCGCCGCGCCGCCGCGTGCCATCGCCTTCGCGTTGAGCGATGGCCGTTTCAAACTCCGCGCGGGCTTCCCCTAGCGCGCCGATTTCATAAAGCGCGCGTCCAAGATTGCGGTGAGTCTCCGCGTCATTGCTCTCTCTGAGCGACAGCGCGCGACGGAATTCAGCAATAGATTCTTCAAGCTGGCCGCGCCCGTACAGTATCACTCCGAGATCGTGATGCGCATCCGCGCCCGTATCGCCCTGCGTGATCGCCTGCTTGAGCGTGTCGGCGGCGCGGTCGAGGTCGCCGAGCCGCGCAAGCGCGTTGCCCAGATTGCGATGCGCGTCCGGGAAGTTACCCCGCTGCTGCTCGATAGCGGTCTCGTATGCGCGCACAGCCTCTTCCATCTCGCCGCGCGCGTAAAGCGCGTTGCCAAGGTTGTAATGAGCCTCGGCGTAACGCCCGCCGCGCTGTTCAATCGCGCTGCGATGAGCCGTTATCGCCTCGTCAATTTCGCCCAGATCGTAAAGCGTCACGCCGAGCATATGCCATGCTGTGGGAAACTTTTCGCCCGCATCGGCGGTCGCGCGTCTGAGGCTCATCGCGGATTCTTCGAGCGCGCCTCTCTCGTAGAGCGCGGATCCCAGATCGTAATGGGCGAGCGAATAACCGGGCTGCTGTTCGATAGCTGCGCGATAAGAACTGATCGCTTCATCCAGATCGCCCATGTCATAAAGCACGCGGCCCAGATCGCGGTGCGCTTCGGCCATTGACGGATTGGCTCGAATGGCAGCGCTCAGGGCCGAACGGGCCGCGTCCAGATCGCCAAGCTCGTACATGGCTCGCCCCAGACGGTAATGCGCTTCCGGGAATTCGTCTTCGTGCTGCGCTATCACCTTTTCGCAAATCTCCACCACGCCGCTCAGATCGCCGTGATCGTAAAGCGAGCGCGCAAGGTTGAGATAAGCGTCGGGGAAGATGGGTTGCTGTTCGACTGCCCGCCGAAGCTCCTGAATGGACTCTTCGAGATTGCCCGATTGATAAAGCGCGACGCCCAGACGATGATGCGCCCACGGCAGTTCTTCATTCAGTTCGAGCGCGCGGCGAAGCGAAATAGTAGACTGCTCGGTCGCGCCCGTTTCAAGCAGCGCGGCTCCGAGGCTGTAATGCGCCGCCGGGAAGTTCTCGTTTTCCGCAAGCGCATCGCCATAAGCTTTGATCGCCTCCGGCAGTTCGCCCTTGCGGGCGTGCGCAAGGCCGAGGCTGTAGTGAGCTTCCGGGTATGCGCCTTTGCGATTGGCAATCGCGCCCCTGTAGGATTCGACCGCGCTCTGCACTTCGCCCTTGGCGTTGTAAGCAGTGCCGAGCCAGAAGTAGGCTTCCGCGAAGTCCTTCGATTGTTCGATTGCTTTTCGCTGCGCGCCGATTGATTCGTCGAGCAACCCTTTGCTGAAGTAGGCCAGCCCCAGATCGTGATAGGCTTCGGGAAACTCGCCGTTGCGCTGATCAACAGCCGTGCGCAACGCAGTTATCGAACCGTCCAGATCGCCCACTCGATAAAGCGTGCGGCCCAGATTGCGATAGGCATTCGGAAAGATCGGTTGCTGTTTGATGGCTTCGCGGAACTCCGTGATGGCTTCATCCGATAAGCCGAGATCGCACAGCGCAAGTCCCAGATTGTGCCGCGCTATTGCGAAATTGCCGCCGCGCTGTTGAATCGCCGAGCGGAAAGATGCGACCGATTCTGTCAGCTTGCCGCTCTCAAGATATGCCTGCCCCAGATCGTGATGCGCTTCGGGGAAGTTCTCGTTTTGCGAGATAGCGGTCCGAAACGACTCGATGGCCTGATCCAGTTTGCGCTCGCCGACATAGATGCGGCCCATCTCGTAATGCGCGTCCGGGTAGCTGCCTCCGCGCAACTCGATTGCCGATTTGAATTCTTCGGTCGCGCTTGCCCCGTCGCCCATGTTATAGAGCGCAAGCCCCAGATCATAATGCGCGCGCGGGAAGCGCGGGTTCTGTTCGGTCGCCTTGCGGAAAGCCACGACGGCTTCATTGAGGTTTCCCTTCCGCGCAAGCGCAACGCCGAGATTGTGATAAGCCCACGGGAAATGATCGCGCTGAGCGATGGCGGCGCGATAAGCTTCGATGGCTTCGGCCAGATGGCCCTGCCCTGCGAGCGCGCGGCCCATTGCGTAATGCGCTTCCGGGTAGGCGGGTTGCTCTTCGATTGCTGCGCGCGACTCGGCGATGGACTCTTCCAGCTGGCCCAGTCCGAACAGCGCGCGGCCAAGCTCGAAGTGCGCTTCGGGAAACCGCGCGCGGCGCTGTCCGATGGCAGTGCGCATGGCTTCGACGGCTCCGTTGAGATCGCCTTTTTCGAGCAGGACCCGGCCAAGCTCGAACTGCGTGTCGGGATAGCTGCCGTGTCGCTGGTCGAGCGCGCGGCGAAGCGCTGCGGCAGCCTGTTCGAGGTCGCCGCGCCGCGCAAGCGCAATGCCGAGGTTGTGCCAGGCTTTAGGAAATTCGCCGTTGCGCTGTTCGATGGCGCTGTTGAAAGCGTCAACGGCTTCATCGAAATCGCCGCGCTTGATCAGCGACAGCCCCAGATTGTGATAAGCCCACGGGTGATTGCCGCCGCGCTGCTCAATCGCTTTTCTATAGGCTTCAATCGAATCGGCGTACTGGCCGCGCCGCCCAAGCGTTATGCCCAGACTGTAATAAGCATCGGGGTTTTCAGGCTGCTGCTCAATCGAAGTGCGGAACCCTTCGATTGCTCCGTCAATGTCGCCCATGTCGAGCAGCGCGCGCGCAAGCTGATAATAAGCGCGCGGAAAGTTGCCCTCGCGCATTTGAATGGCCATGCGATAACTGCTGACGGCTTCGTCAAGCCATCCTTTATTGTAAAATACGAGACCTTTATCCAGATACTGCTGGGCAGTGTTGATGGAGCCGCTCATAGGAACTCTCCTAACGGGATTATTACTGTTTGCGCGCTAAAAAAGCGCCGCAATCTTTTCAGATTTCGTGAGGAAAATGCGATTGCAAACCCGGCGGGCATTCGGCGCAATCGAGCTACCACCCAACCGTTTGATTGCTAAGGCGTTATAAATATATCACGCCCAGATTGCTCACTAAAAGGATGATTTGTTCTGTCGTGGGATGTGCATATAAACTACGGCTCAATATAATAGTTCACGCCGATTCCGCGCCACACCATAATGCGTAATATAATTCACTGAATGCGCGCATTCAGTCTTAGTTGAGGGCACCGCAGGGGGTGGCCCATCCATAAGGAAGCTATGCCTGCTGAACCGCCTGCGCAAGTTTCGTAAGCGAGGTCTTTGCGTCGCCGTAGAGCATCCCCGTGTTCGGTTTGAAAAACAGCGGATTCTCTATCCCGGCAAAGCCTTTTCCCTTCCCGCGCTTCAACACTATGACCGAATGCGCGCGGTCTACTTCCAGTATGGGCATTCCAGCAATCGGGCTTTGAGGGTTGTCGCGCGCGTCGGGGTTCACCACATCGTTTGCTCCTATCACAACGGCCACATCCGTCGAGTGAAATTCAGGATTGATCTGCTCAAGCTCGTACAGGGATGAATAAGGCACGTTCGATTCCGCGAGCAATACGTTCATGTGACCGGGCATTCGACCGGCTACGGGATGAATCGCGTACTTGACGCTCACGCCGCGAGCTTCGAGCAGGTCGCCCAGCTCTCGAACTATGTGCTGCGCCTGAGCGGTCGCCATGCCGTAGCCGGGAACAAATATGACCTGCCGCGCGTAAGCCATCTGCACCGCGACATCTTCCACATTCACCTCGCGCATCACGCCTCCGGTCTCTCCTGCAACCGTAGTCGATTCAGCGCCGAAGGCTCCGAACAATACGTTAGTCACGGATCGGTTCATCGCCCTGCACATCAGTATCGAAAGTATGAATCCTGAAAATCCGTCGAGCGTCCCTGCGATGATGAGCACGTTGTTTGAAATCGCAAACCCGGTTGCCGCAGCCGCAAGTCCCGCGTATGAATTCATCAGCGACATGACGACAGGCATGTCTGCGGCTCCAATCGGCAGCACCAGCAGAATGCCGAACAGGAATGCCAGCCCCACCATCACGTAAAACAGGACTGCCGCCGTCGGCACGAATATCAGGTAAACGAATATGCCTGCCGTGAGCACAAGCAAAGTCATATTTAATACGTTCTGCCCTTTGTAAGTTATGGGCGTTCCGCGAATCAAATCCTGCAACTTGACGAAAGCCATGAGGCTGCCCGTGACAGTGATCCCGCCAAGCATCACTTCAAGGCCGAGCGCGGTCATCTTGAAAGCGCCGAGCGTTTCGCCGTGGCGGTAGTATTCCGACACGCCGACCAGCGCAGCCGCAAGCGCGCCGAACGCATGCGAGAGCGCGGTTCGTTGCGGCATCGCGGTCATCGGCATCCAGATAGACATCGCCGCGCCGATCAGAGAGCCGATGATGAGACCTGCGATGATCCATTCATATCGGACTATCTCGTGACGAACGAGCGTGCCGACAATGGCCATCAGCATGCCGAGCGCGGCCAGATTCATACCCTTTCGCGCCGTGTCGGGATGGCTCAAGCCTTTTAAACCGAAGATGAATAGAATTGAAGCGACAAGGTAAGTGACCTCGCTGAAATAACTCATCCGCGTCGTCCCTGCTCCTTTTCAGCGATCTCTTTTTCCGAAGGTTTCTTCCTGAACATCTTAAGCATTCGATCAGTAATCATGAATCCGCCGACGACGTTGATCGAGGCGGCAACAACGGCTATGAATCCGAGTATGCTGCTCGTCCTGTTGTAGCTGCCGCCTGCTGTGACGAGCGCGCCGACAATCGAGATTGCCGATATGGCGTTCGTCGCAGACATCAAGGGCGTGTGAAGCAGCGGCGGAACGCGCGAGATGACCTGATAGCCCAAAAAAGCCGCGAGCGCGAAGATATAGAGCGCGGCGATGAACAGTTCAGGGCTCATGATACTGCTTCCGGTCGCCGTTTCTTCAGCGAGCGCAGCCCAGATAAACATTTCAAAACTCAAGACAGGCTTCCTCCTCTAACGACAGTTTGAATTCGCGATTGTGTACGGATGAGAATACAAATCTGACATTTCAAATTTAAAATATCAAATTCGCCCGGCTCATCAGTTGCCTCCCTGCATCGCGGCTGCGACTCGCGGGTGACGAGCGCGGCCTTCGTGCGCGACACAAGCGGGACCGGCAATATCGTCGCTCAAATCTATATTCAATTCTCCGTCTTTGATCAGCGGAGTCAGAAATGCTGTAACGTTTCTCGAATAAAGCTGGCTCGCATGAACGGGCACGGTGGCGGCCAGATTCAGGGGCGCGATAATAAGTACGCCCTCTTTTATTACTTCCTCGCCCGGCTTCGTGTAAGCGCAGTTGCCGCCCGATGCGCCCGCAAGGTCTACGATGACCGAGCCTCGCTTCATTCCGGAAACCGCCTCTTCGGTCACAAGCAAAGGCGCGGGCCGACCGGGCACCTGTGCCGATGTGATTATCACGTCCGCATTGCGCGCCTGTTTTGCGATCAGGGCGCGGCTGCGCGTCATCGCCTCCGTGGTCAGTTCTTTGGCGTAGCCGCCCGCGTCCTCCGTTTGAATGCCGCTCAGATCGACTTCGAGAAAAGTCGCGCCGAGCGAGCGAATGGCTTCGCCCGCAGCCGCGCGTATGTCGAAGCCTTCGACCACAGCGCCCAGTCGTCGAGCGGTCGCTATCGCCTGAAGCCCGGCCACTCCTGCGCCCAAAACGAGCGCGCGAGCCGGTGGCACAGTGCCTGCCGCCGTGGTCAGCATAGGAAACATTCGCGGCAGTCGCTCGGCTGCAATCAGCACGGCTTTGTATCCGACAATCGTTGCCATTGAAGAGAGTACATCCATCGCCTGCGCTCTGGTCGTGCGCGGTATCAACTCCATCGCAAACGCCGTGAGACCTCGCGCGATTATGGGTTCGAGCGCTTCCGGCTGATCGAGCGGGTTGAGAAATCCCACGACGACCGCGCCCGGCTTGAGCCGATCAACCACTTCCATCGAAGGCCGATTGACCGAAACCAGCACGTCGGCTGATTCGAGCGGGTCTTCGATAATCCGCGCTCCAGCCGCCGCGTATTCCGCATCGCTTGCGCCCGCGCGATCTCCCGCGCCGCTTTCGACCGACACGGTCACGTTCAACGCGATCAGTTTTCGGATCGATTCAGGCACGAGCGCCACGCGCGACTCTCCGCTCTCGGTTTCTCTGATGACTGCAATATGCATTAATGCTCCTTCGGCGTCGCTCGTTGAAACAAACCACGGCTGGGCCGCCGACAAATCCAATATAGCATTTTTGGAGAAAAGCACGGAGTGCGAAAGCAGTAGCCTCGTACGTCAGCGCAGGCTTTCACTCGCGGTCAAGCGCCGCTGGCAAGTCCGGGCGGCACGTAGTTGATGTATGTGTTGAGCAGGCGAATCTCTTCAGCCTTTTCGTCCGCGTCCACTTTAAGGAGGTCGCGCAATGAAATCAGCCCGATGAATCTGGCCTCTTCGAGAATGGGCAGATGGCGCACGCGCGCATGTTGCATTTTGCGCAAGCCTTCTTCGTAGCTCTCATTGGGACTGGCGATGGTAAGCTCTGTCGTCATAACATCGCTGACTTTCACGGTTGTGGGGTCACGACCCTCGGCGACGACGCGCTTCATCAGGTCGCGCTCGGAAAACAATCCGACCACTCGCGTCCCGTCTACGATGGTGACTGCGCCGATGTTGCGCTCGGTCATGTAGCGCGCAGCCGCGTAAGCCGTATCGTCAGCCGATATGGTGTAGAGGTCGCGATTCGAGTCTTTCACTATCGAGCCGATGGTCTTCATAATTTTTCCTCTTGCCACTGGTTCGGGCTTTGAAAAATCGGTTGAACGGACAAGACGACCCGCGAAATGAGGAATGATTGAATTCGCGTTTATCGTCCCTGATGATTTACGAACAATGAATCCAGGCGCGACAAACTTAAACGCGCAAACTGTATAAGTGCTTATGGCCTGAGTCTACTCGCGCCGATATTTTTTTGTCAATTGAGGTTATCTATCTGCTCTGGCTTCGTAGTTTTGACCGAGCCGCAGGCTACGGTCGATATGTTAGAATTATCGCGTGAACAGAGAACGAATAAAAAAACTGCTGGAAGATGCGCGCGAGGGGCGCATCAGTCTGGATGAAGCAACCGACAAACTCGCCAGCCTGCCTTACGAAGATATTCAATTTGCGCGCGTCGATCATCACCGCGAGATCAGACTGGGTTTCCCCGAAGTCATACTGGGGCAGGGCAAGACCATTGAGCAGATAGTCAAAATTGCCGAGCGAATATTAGAGCACAGCCCTAACCTGCTGGTCTCGCGCACGAGCGAAGAGGTCTTTCGTCGCGTCGCAGAGATTGCGCCCGACGCCGTGTTTCACGCCGAAGCCCGGATGATCTCTGTCTGTCGCGACGGCACGGAACGAGGCGAAGGCGTGATAGCTATTATCTCCGCAGGCACGTCCGACATTCCCATAGCGGAAGAAGCCGCCGTCACGGCAACAGCCATGGGCAACCGCGTAGCGCGAATATACGACGTAGGCGTGGCAGGGATACACCGTCTGTTTGGCGCGCGCGAAGAGTTTGAATCGGCTCGCGCAATCGTGGTAGTCGCAGGCATGGAAGGCGCGCTTCCGTCCGTTGTGGGAGGGCTGGTCGCGGTGCCCGTTATAGCGGTGCCTACGAGCATCGGATACGGCGCATCGTTTAACGGGCTGGCCGCTCTGCTTGGAATGCTGAACTCGTGCGCATCGAACGTTACTGTAGTAAATATTGATAACGGTTTCGGCGCGGGATTCGTCGCAAGCCTGATCAATCGCCGCAAGAACTAGGAGAGCATCACCGATCAGAACAAGTATCGTTAGACGTGCAGAGGTGCGAGGTTATCAATTATGGCAGAAGAGGTTAAAATATGGAGTATTCAACAGGGCAACAAACTGCGAGAACTACAAAAGTCTCGATTGGATTTGGAAGAGCGAATTGAAGGTTGGATGGCTGAAGATATCTCTATTCTTTCCAGCGACCTTCTAGTCATTGGCAGGCAAGTGGCCACTGATTTCGGTGGTTTTCTAGATCTGCTTTGTCTGGATAGTAATGGCAACACTGTCATAGTTGAATTGAAAAGGCATAAGACCCCAAGAGAAGTAACCTCACAAGTCCTGGATTACGCTGCATGGATCAATGATCTATCTAACGATACTATTACAAACATAGCCAACGAGTATCTTGGCGGAAAAGGCCCACTTGAAAAGGCTTTTGCTGAACAGTTCAAGAAAGAGTTACCTGGCACATTGAACGAGAATCACAGTATGCTCGTTGTGGCCTCAGAAATCGACTCCAGTTCTGAGCGCATTATCAAATACTTGTCAGACGTTCATGGCATAAACATAAATGCTGCTACATTTAATTACTTCAAGTCAGAAACTGGCGGCGAACTGCTGGCGCGCATCTTTCTGATCGAACCAAGTCAGGTTGAGTATAAGACTCAAATTAAGAGCACGGCCAAAAGTAAGCGCAGTCTCCGCTATGAAGAATTACAGCAGATCGCTGATAAAAACGGAGTTGAACAATTATACAGATATTTTATTGGCGAAATGGACAAGCATTTTTATAAGCACACAACAAAGAACTCTGTTGCTTTCACAAACAATTTCAATGGGAGTTGGAAAGTTGTTTTCAGCTTGATTCCTTCAAAGAGCAGTAAGGAAGATGGGCTGTACTTTCAGATATACTTTCAACGCTTTATAGAGTACTCCAAGTTGAATGAAGAAGAAGCCTTGAGCTTGCTACCTGAGCGAAGAGCGATCTGGAAATATTATGAGGGGGCAGATTCGGATTATTCAGGATTCGACGGTTACTTTAATGACGCGGCAGAAGTGCAGAATTTCCTAAATGGGTTGGGGGCGTTGCCGCAACGCTAAAACTGAAGACCACCGGTTCAAGCAAAAGTTGCATCCCTGTTTTATAATTCGAGTCTGAAAGGAGACCGGAATGAGCATCACACTCGATCTGCCGCAAGAATTGGAGAGTGAGCTTTCAGCCGAAGCTGCTCAACTTGGGATATCTTTGCCAGAGTATGTTCTGCGCTTGCTCGCTACAGGTTTTGTTATTGGCAAAAAGCCTCAAACAGGCGCGGAGTTGGTTCAATATTGGCAAGATGAGGGATTAACAGGAACACGACCCGACATCGCTGACAGCCAGACACACGCGCGACAGATACGACAACGAACTGAACGACGAGCGCGGACATGATCTTATGTATTTGCTCGATACCGATATTTTGATTGATATTCAGCGCGGACATCCTCCGGCGCTCGCCTGGTTTGCAAGCCTCCCCGATCTGCCCTCAATCCCTGGTCTGGTCGTAATGGAGATGATTCAGGATGCTCGGAACTCACAGCAAGTGCGGAAAGCTTTGAGGCTGCTTGCCCCGTTACCAATAATCTGGCCGACAGAAGTTGACTGCAACCGAGCGCTATTGCACTTCACAGCCTATCACTTATCAAATAACCTGGGGCTGATTGATTCATTGATAGCAGCTTGCGCAGTTGGCTTGTCTGCCACACTTTGCACCTTCAATGTTAAGCATTATAAGGTTGTGCCCGGACTTATAATCGATCAGCCTTACACGCGATAAAATATTATTTATGACAGGAATCTTTAAGGTCGCTGCTAATGCTGGCAGTGATCTGTTGGATTGAGGCAGGGGAAAATCATGAAGCTCGAATTTGTGCCGCTTCTAAAACTTCAGCACGAGCTATACGGCATGCCGCGCGGGATGGAAAGGTTTCGCGCCTATCTGGCGGCGATGATCGACCCTGAAACGCGCGACCTGAAACTGCCGCTTTCGGGCATGAACCCGATGGGCAAAGATCACATCCCTCTGCTGCTCGATCAGTATCTGGCGATGGACGCGGACCTGATAGCCGAGCGCGCGGTGATGGATGCCGCGTCAAGCCTTACAAACGTGCAGGGCGAATTCAAAGTGGCGCTCGTTTTGTCCGACGATGCGATGGGCGGCTGGACGAATCGCTATACCAGCGAATTCGGTCGCCGCTTTGGAACCCGTGCTTATCACAAACGCGGGTGGCTTGAGGTCGGATTGTGGACGAGCGAAGCGCCTGAAGCTGAAACGGTTCGCAATCAGGTGCTTGCGACCATTTATCGCGCAGCGCACATCGAGCAGCACGGGTTTGCCGAAACGCTCAGAGAGATGCTCGCGCAGGAAGCGTTCGCAATGGCGCGGGCCTGCTGCGCCGAGCCTGCACTTGACCGGGACGATATCTGCTACACGCGCGAGGTCATCGCGCCCTATCTCGACACTAAAGATTATCCCACCGTCATGGCCTGTCTGTTTGGCGATGAGGCGGCCCGCTCGCTGGGCTACGCGCCGATGGGTTTGAGCCAGCGCGCAGGCTTTGCGCTGGCCCTGCACGACGGACAAATTGAATTATCTGATAAATCATAGGCTTCGACGGCTTGGGTACTTTGCTTCATCTCATTCGATGCTTCTATTATTATCTGACCTTGAAAGGAGATTCGCCTGATGGAAATAATGATGCAGCATTTTAAATGGGATGATATTGCCACCGAACAGATAAATGATAAGTTCGTGCGCAAGCTTGCGTGGCAGGGGGGAGTGATGATCTCCTGGATGGAGTGCAGGCAGGGATGTTTCGTGCCTCCGCATTCGCATCACAACGAACAGTTGACATTCGTAATCAGCGGGCGCTGGCGCTTTGAAATAGATGGCAAGTCGCTCGTCGTCGGGCCCAATGAAATGCTCTACATACCGCCGGACATGATTCACTCGGCAGAGGCTTTGGAAGACCTTGTCGCTTATGACATCTTTTCGCCGCCCAGAGAAGACTGGATCAAAGGCGAAGACGCTTACCTGAGAACTGCCGTGCACAAACCGACCGAAGATCAGGCTGGTTGATTACGCCGACAGCTTCGCCTTAACCAGATCGCTCAGGGCTTTCCCGTCAACCGTTTTGCCTTCGAGTTTGGGGCGAACGGCTTTCATCACCGCGCCCATGTCTTTCATGGAAGCCGCGCCCGTCTCCGTGACGGCCTCATCAACCGCGCGTGACATCTCGTCTTCGCTCGCGGCACTGGGGAGGTAGCTTTGAATTATTCGCGCTTCGTTCTCTTCTTTCACAGCCATCTCTTCGCGATTGCCTGCGCGGAACTGTTCAGCCGCGTCGCGCCGCTGTTTGAGCAGAGTGGTTAGAACTCTGGCGGCTTCCGCGTCATCGACCTCGCCGGGAAGCTCCGTCTCGCGCATCTTCAACGCGGTCTTAACCATCCTGAGCGCGCTCAAGCGTTCGGCCTCTCTGGCTTTCATCGCTTCCGTAATATCTCGATTGATTTGATCAACTATCGGCATATCCGTCTTCCTGCTCCTTCAAGTTCTGATTTTTCAAAATGCTCTCATCAACCCCGGTTGCGCCCGTTGCCGTCGCCGCGTTTTTTCTCCGGGTCTTCTTCGTGTTCGAGCTTGTAAAAATCGAGCATCACGTCGCCCTGCCCGCGAAGGTCGCGCTCTAACCGGTTCAACGCAACCCGCACAACGTCGCGATGATGAACGCGGCGGCGGCTCGGTATTTTGCTCACCTTCAGCCATATCTTGTGCACCAGATTTATGTCGTCTTCGGTAAGCACCGGCGCGTGCGCTCCGAGCAGAACTTCGTGTTCGTGGCCATGCGGATCGATGATCCTGAAACGCACCTGCCTGCGCGGTTTCTGGCCGAGCCGCTCCCACGCGCCGCCCAGTTCGCGCGACTGCTCCTGAATGGTGAGCTTCGACGACGTGCCCGCGACTATTTCAGACGAATCGAGTTGCAGGGCGGTCTGCGCTGCGGCATCAAAGATGTTTGTTGCCGGAACGATCAGCAGGTCAACGGGCTTGCCAGCCTTTTCCGCGAGCGCCACGACTCTGGTAAACAATCGCTGCTCGTAGGCGTCAAACATCGTATCTTCGTACATCTCGCGCTCGCCGCCATCGTAACTCGGCACCAGCCGCGTCGTCATCACCACTATATCTTTTTCGTCCGTATTAGTAGTCGCAAGCGCGTGCTCCAGATGAGAGAGCGTGTTGTAATCGCGCACGGCCACAAGCACGTTGCCCGGTCGCGCGCCGAGTTCCTGCTGGTTGACCGTCTCGCTGTGCTGCAACTGGAAGCGGTCGAGTTTGGCCAGCGTCAAATCGAGTTTGCGCCGGTTGATCTGCTCAGAGATCGTAAACATGAGGAAAAAGGCACCCGTAAAAGCGATGCCTGAAATGGTCGCCACTTTCTTCGTCAGCAGGTTCGTCAGCGCGACCGACATCAGTATCAACGCGATGATGATAAGCCCCACGGGGATCTCGATTCGGCCCAGCCGGATATTGAGCGGCACTTTCCACGCGCGCCCTTCCGGTCGTTTGAACCTGAGCATGAGCGTGGCCACGGCGTTGAACGAAAAACTCCATATCACGCCGAAAGCATAAGCCTCGCCTAAAACGAATACATCGCCGCGCGAGCCGATTACGGCTATCAACTGGAGTATCGCTATCAGATTGACGATGCGATAGGAAGTGCCGTATTTCCTGTGCGGCGTGCGGAACCAATCCGTCAACACCCCGTCTTCCGATACGCGATTCAACACGCCGTTGGAGCCTATGATGGCAGTGTTGACCGCGCCCGACAGTATCAGAAACCCGACGACGACGACGAATGCCTGAAAGATCAGCTTCAGATAGCCCGGACCGATGAAGTTGATCGCAAGGCCCGAAATCAGGTTATCCAGATACTTCACTCTGAC
Organism: Blastocatellia bacterium; assembly: GCA_963804815.1. Taxonomy (GTDB): domain Bacteria; phylum Acidobacteriota; class Blastocatellia; order UBA7656; family UBA7656; genus DATEKX01. The sequence goes on from CAWDRU010000002.1 coordinate 4,704,801, forward strand.
TTCGTCGGGGATGATGGCGACCGCAAAAAACGAGACCAGCGACGTAAACAGCAGCGAGTAGATGAATATGACGAGTCCGGCCCGCTTCAGATTCTTCAGCTTCGGATGTTCAAGCTCGCGGTTAACCTGTGCGAGCGTCTCTTCGCCGCTCATCGCAAGCACAGAATGGCCAAAGGCTATCGTTATGCCGAGCAGGGCGATAAAGCTCGGAGCGCTTTCAGCGATCTTGAATCTTTCGCCGTCGGGAACAAACCATCGCAGGCTTTCGAGCCATCCGAGCGCGTGATGTGGCGCGCCCGCAAAGCTGAGGTTGTCAGCCGAAGGCAGGGGCGGCATCTGGCCTCCGCGCTCGATCAATGTCAGTATGCTCCACCCGATCATTATCACAACCATGACGGTCGTGATGTACATGATGCGCAGCGCGTCGTCGGATGATTCGTGAATGCCTTTGATGTTGCGCCGCCAGAAATAAATAATAGATATCGAAGCGACGCCCGCCGCAAGCAGGTTCTTCAAATCTTCGGAAGGGTCCCAGAGGTATCCGAAATATGTCAGCGATTGCGCCACCAGTCCCACGATATACTGGCCTGCGGCGACGCCTGAGATCGGTCCCGTAAGGATGAAGTCGAATATCAGCGCCGAGACGCTGAGCTTTGCCATCGTACCGCCCATCGCCTCTTTGACTACGCGGTAGACGCCGCCGCGCGTGAACATCGAAGACGATTCTATGTAGAGCGCAGAGACGGCGGCGCTCAGAAGCATCACGCCTAAAATGAACCATGGCGCGGATTTGCCGACGAAACGTTCGGCTATGCCGCCGACGTAAAAGGCCGACGAGCCGAGGTCACTCAAGACGATGGCCGCCGCTCGCCAGAACGAAATGAATGAAAGCATCACCGTTGTAGCAACGACGACGCGAACACGGGTGTTGGTTTTCGGAGTGTTCATTCCTATTTTCTGATTGATTCCCCAGAAGATTTACGAGCGGTGCTGGTGATTATAGAAGGCTTCATAGCAATTAGTGAGCGTGTGCCACTACCCGATAATACGCTCGCCCTTTACCTTGTCAAGCTGTGCGTGTTATCTGACGAAGCTTGCGACCGGCAGTTGACATTCACAAACAGACAGCCGAGCCTTATTCGTTTCCCTCTGGACGCCCCTGTCCGTTTAGCTCGCGGCTTGTGATATATTTCGGATTTGAGATTTGAAATATGAGATCATCCTTCACTCACCGTCCACACAATGCTTGTTGAAAAAATAACCAGCCGACAAAACCCTCTGGTCAAACGTTTCCGCCGCGTGCGCGCAGGCAGCGAGCGTTATCATATTTTTCTCGAAGGCGTGCGATTGATCGAAGACGCGATTGCCGCAGGCGCACACTTTGAAACGGTCGCCTTCACATCTGCGCTCGAAGCCAATGATCGCGGCTTGCGATTGCTCGACGCTCTCGTAAGCGTGCCGTGTCGCGGCGCGCATGTTTCCAAAACCGTTATGGAAGCCATAGCCGACACGGAAAGCCCGCAAGGGGTGGCCGCAATCGTCAGCCGCCCTTATTTCGAGTTGCAGGACCTGTTCGAGCGCGAGTTGCGAACAATCGTCATCGCAGACCAGTTGCAGGACCCCGGCAATCTCGGCACCATCATTCGCACAGCCGAAGCAGCAGGCGCAGACGGCCTTATCACCACGCGCCACACGGTCGATCCGTTCAATCACAAGGCCCTGCGCGCTTCTATGGGTTCGGCGCTTCGATTGCCGCTCGTCACCGATGCGAAGCGCGCCGATGTAATGAAGCTTTGCCGCGAGCGCGGAATAAAGATCGTCGGGTCACGGCCCACGCCCGCCCGCCCTCAAGGCGTGATCGAAGATGCGGCGCGCTCAGAGACTATCTATATCTACACGGAGGCAAATCTCGCGGGTCCAATCGCGTTGATTCTGGGCAAGGAAGCGAGCGGCATCTCTGAAGACGCGGCAGCGCAGGCAGACGAATTCCTCCATATACCGATGGCCGAAGGAATTGAATCGCTCAACGTTTCAGCCGCCGCCGCGATTCTGCTCTACGAAGCAGTCCGGCAAAGAAGAAAATGATGAAGGATGAATTACCGATGCTAAATCTCAGATTTGAAATTCGAGATTTGAAATCCCCTCATCCTTCATCCCTCATCCTTTCTCTGGCCCTCGGCCCCCGGCCCCTATTATAATTTTACAGGTTGCCCGGTGTAGCATTAGCAAGATGACGAATTCATCGAAAAGATTATCTGAGTACCTCGAAACGCAGATCGCTCGCGGGGCGTTTCCCGGCGCGCAATACGTCGTGGGCCAGGACCAGCAGATCATCCGGGAAGCGGCTGTCGGTTTCGCAAGCGTCGAGCCTGAGTGCATACAGGCGACCGTTGACACCATCTACGATCTGGCATCGCTTACAAAACCGCTCGTCACCGCTCTGCTTGCGGTCATATTTTCCGCGCTCGGCGCGATTGATCTGAACGCGCCGCTCGGCCAGTATGTCAAAGAGTTCGATGACAGGCGCAAACGCCAGATCACGTTGATCGAACTGCTGACACACGTTTCGGGACTGCCGAACTGGCGACCGCTCTACCTTGAAACGAGCAGACCGGCAGACGTGCCTGCCTACATCGCCGGACTGCTCGCGAATTCGCCTGACGCGAAAACGTTTCCACTGGTCTACAGCGATCTGAATTATATTCTGCTCGGCTGCATGCTGGAACGCGTCAGCGGCGAGCGGCTCGACCGCATAGCTCAAAAACATATATTCGATCCGCTGAACCTCAAGCGAACGATGTTCAACCCGCCTATCGAGCTGAAGCGCGAAATTGCGGCGACCGAGCACGGCCAGACTTTCGAGCAGGCAAACGCCGCAAGCGACACGGAGACGCGGGAGGGCGCAGCAGATGCCGTAACCTCTCAAACCTCTCCGCCGCGCTCCTGGCGCAAAGATATCATCTGGGGAGAAGTGCACGACGGCAATGCTTATTATCTGGGCGGGGTATCGGGTCACGCGGGATTGTTTTCCGTCGCGCGCGAAGTTTTTCAAATCGCCAACCAGTTCCTGCGCGGCAGTTCGCTTGTAAACGAAGAGGGCTTGCGGTTGTTTACAAAAAATCTTACGCAAGGGCATGAGACTTCAAGATCAATAGGCTGGATTCTCGCTTCATCGAAAGATTGTTCGGCAGGTCCACGGATGCCTCAGACGGCGATGGGTCATACGGGCTTTACGGGAACCAGCGTGTGGATAGACCCGGATAAACGCCGCGTCTTTGTTCTGCTGACGAACCGCATTCACCCTCGCGTTTCCGCGTTCGATATGAAAGAGGTGAGGCAGCAGTTCAATACGCTCGCGGTTGAAGAGTTGAGTTAGGTAGTTGTGCTACAGACGTTAAACAAATATATCGAAGACCAGCCTGCGCCAAAAGGTCTTATCGAGTACGTTCAGCGGTGGCTGGTCAACGAGCGGCGTTTTGCCAGATTGCTCGCGCTGTCGGTCGTTTTCCATCTCGCATTTTATGCGACTATGATTATTCTCAATTCATGGACGATGCGGCAGATTAAACCGCTTCGCGGGCAGCCGTCTGAGTTCGTGGTGATAACGGAAATCGCGCCGCCTTCACATCGTCCGGCGCTTCGCTCTGCGCCCGAACTGCTGGAGCGCGCAGACACAAAGCAGCTTCAATACGACCCGGAAATCGCTAATGATTCCGAACTGCTCTCGCGCTCTCCAAAGCCCTCTTCCGAGCGCGGAAACGATGGAACGCTTCCCTCATCGGAGGGAGTAAAACCGGCATCATCGGTCGGCGCAAGCGACAGGGACGCAGGAAACAAATCGCCCGATCAAGCTTCGCCCCCGGTGATTGCTTCCGTACAGCCGAACCGCGCGTCTCAGCCCTCCGCGCCGGTCAATACGGCTGCGCCTTCCATTCAGCCCGCGACTGCGCCTCCCGCGCCCGCGCAAAAACCGAACGCAAACGGGGCCGCAGACAATTCGCAGGAATCGATTCAGGCGGGCGCGCGCAGGGGCGACAGCACGGAATCGAACGCTTTCGGGATACAGCCCGTTCAGGCTCAGTACATGGCGCGAGTGCGCGCAAAAGTCTTCAAGATCAATGAAGCGAACATGCCGCGCGACTGGGTAGAAACAGTATTGAACGGCAAAGTCTCTGCCGAGTTCAGCCTCACGATCAGGCGCGGCGGGTATATACAGGACTTAGAGTTGAGACGACCGAGCGGCTATCGCGTACTTGACGGGCGAGCGCGAGAAGCGATATATATGGCTAGCCCCTTCGAGGGATACCCTCAAAACGCAGGCGACACAATCACTCTTCAGGTGACTGTTTATTACACTCCTTCGCGGTGATCGTATGCAAATAGTGAATAGACCTGCGCGGCTGTGGCGCTCTCGCGCCGTGGCATCTCTGATATTGTCTGCGTGCCTGCTGCTTCAAAGTGGAAGCTATTTCGCGGCATTCGCGCAAAAAGCTAAAGACGCCCCTCCTCCATTTGATCGCAACTATAAAGCTCAGGAAACGATTAACGAACAGGATTACTCTCGCCCGCGCAGGATCGACCGCAATGAAGACGGGCCAATCGTCCGCATCGCTCTTGTGACGGACGTATCCTCCATCACGCTCAGCTCTTCGTCCGGCTTTGCGCTGCTGCGATATGATCAGAACAATCGCGACGCGGAAAAGATTGTCGCCCGTCCCCTTCGCGTAGAGTTAAAGCAGCAGTCCATTCGACTCGACACCACAGCGCCCGCGCGCGAGCAGATTAAAAGGAATGAATATCGCGTCGAGGTCGGCTCAGTTTCCAATATGATCGAAGCGCGCAAGGTGATTGACGATCTCGGCAAGCGATTCGATGAGCCGATTTCAAACCTCTACGACAAACAATCGGACGCCTTTCACATTCTGATAGGCCGCTTCGCTTCAAAAAGCGAAGCAATGGCGATGATCGAACAGCTTCGCCACGCCGGTTACACGGCTTCGCACATCGCGCCTGATTACGTTATAGGCGATCAGCCTCAGACGAAGCCTGCCAAAACCGCAAAATCAGTAAAACCGAAATCGCACCCTCAGCAGGCGTCCGTCGCGCCTCAGTACCGCCGCGTTACGCAACTGGTCGCAATGGAAGGCGACCGCGTGATCGCATTGACCGAACAGAAACTCGTGCTCAGAGCCGTAAGCGCCAGAGCTGAAGGCGAGGCCGAATATCCGGCACAGAACGCTCCGGCACAAAGCTATATCGACAAGCGAAAACAGGACGAGAAAGCGGTGTGGGGTTCCGCTAAAGATACCGCTCCGCACGCCTCCCCGCGCATCGAAGCTTCAGGCTCCGCGCCGTTCATCCGCGTTGGAGATAAATATTACAGAGGCGAGATTCATCTTACGCTCAACGCGCGCGGGCAGATCAATGTCATAAACGCGCTGCCGCTCGAACAGTACCTGCGCGGCGTCGTCGCGATGGAGCTTTCGCCCGGCCTCTACCCCGCAATCGAAGCGCTGAAGGCGCAGGCAGTCGCGGCTCGAACCTACGCGCTGACCAGATTGAACCAGTCGCGCGATGCCGACTTTGATCTGCGCGATGATACGCGGTCGCAGGTCTACGGTGGGATTTCGGCTGAACAGGAGATGTCGAATCGCGCGATTGAAGAGACGCGCGGCGTGGTCGCTTTTTACACAGGCGAAGACGGCACGGATTCGCCCATCGAAGCGCTTTACACCGCCAACTGCGGCGGGCAGACCGAAAACAACGAAGTAATCTTCGGCGGAAAGCCCCTCTCTTACCTGCGATCTGTCGCCTGCGCGCCCGACCGACATTCGATTGCCGACCGCGACATCGCATCGAATCGGGCGGCGGATTCGATGGTCGAGCCTGAGGGTCGTTCGATATTGCGCGAGATAGCTCTGCTTCAGGTTATGGGATTTACGCTGCCGCGCCGGGCGACGGGCAGTTATTTGAAGAGCGCGCCGGATCAGGGCGAATTGCAGGGCTGGATAGGTCACATCGTCGAGTTGTCGCAAAAAGAAGGGCTGAGGGCTGCGCGCAATGACTCGACTCTATTTTTCGGATTCGCTCAATTGATCGCATCGGCAATCTATGGCGAAGGTCGCGCCGCGCTGCTATTGACTCCGGCAGATGTCGATTACCTGCTGGCCGGTCTTGAAAGCAGGGACACGCCGCAGGACGTTCGCGCAAGCATAGCCGCGCTGTTGAAAGACGGCATACTGAGATTGCCCGCGTCGTTTGACAATCGCTCGCAGATCACGCGAGCTTTTGCGATTGAAACCATCGCCCGCGCGCTCTCTTTCAGGTCGCGGCTTGCGAAGCCTGACACCCTGAAGACGCAGATTGCGAGATTGCGATTCGATGCGGCACGGCCCGTTGAAAACGGGCGGCTGATCATCGCTTCATCAATCGCAAAGCCGCAGCCCGTCGCGCCGAAAGCAAGCCGCATCGGAGAGATGAAGTCAAAAGAGGTCATTGCAAAAACCAGCGCCGTCAAAGAGATCGCGTCTCAGAAAGAGATCCCGTCTCAGATAAACCCCGTACCGGACGGGTTCGAGATAGACGCAAGCGCGTGGCTGTTTAGAAGCTTTGGCAACGAAAGCTACGCGGTCACCCGTCTGACGCTGATCGGCGGAGAGCGCATCACGTTTCATCTGAACCCGGCGGGGCGCGTAGATTTTCTTGAGGCAGCCGTTGCCGAACACAGCGCGTCGAGTGACCGCTATTCGAGCGTGGCGCAATGGCAGGAGCGCGTGACGGCAGAAGAGGTCGAACGTCGGCTTGCGCGCGCGCGCATCAACGTAGGGCGGGTTGAAAGTCTTACGCCGGTCGCCTTCAGCGAATCGAATCGCGTGACCGAGATGGAGATAACCGGCTACGGGGGAATCGCGCGGCTGCGCGGCCCCCAGATTCGCAGCGCGCTCGGATTGAAAGAGAACCTCTTCGTCGTTGATCGCGAGATGGACGCGAGCGGCCACATCACGGCTTTCGTTTTCACGGGTCGCGGCTGGGGGCACGGGGTCGGGATGTGCCAGACCGGGGCATACGGGCTGGCAAAAGAAGGCTACTCTTACACTGCGATTCTTCAGAAAATACTACACGGGCGTGAAAGTGCGAAAGGCTTATTAAAGCGGTTTGCGAATGGATGAGATTATAAATGCACTGCTGATGGTTGTCGCTCGAAATCTCTCGTATAATAATCGGGCGCGTGTTGAATAGAGGCGGTTAACACCCGCCCGGCCCCTGTGGTATCTTGATCGACAAGGAGACGGATGGGGCCTGACACATGAAATTTCAGGAGACAACATGAAGAGACTAATTTTGCTATCGGCGTTACTGTTTCTGGCATCCATTCCGGCAAGCGCGCAAAGCTCTTATCCGAGCACGGAAGTATTCGGCGGGTACTCTTACGCAAGCTCGGAGCTTATCACCAGAAGAAACACGAACGGCTTTGGCGCAAGCTTTTCCGGCAACCTGAGCGAGCACTGGGGCTTTGTGGGCGAAATCAGCGGCCACTATGGCAAAGACGTATTCAATTTCCCCATCATCGGAGATGTGGATGTGAACTTCAGCAAGTATTTTTTCTTAGGCGGGCCGCGCTATTCAAAACGCGGCAATTCGGCCACAGCATTTGCGCATGTGCTGTTTGGCGGAGCCAGACTCAAGGTTGAAGGTCAGGATAGCGGCGGCGGTGCTGCTATTGCAGTGGGCGGCGGCGTGGACATTAACGCGGGCAAGAGTTTTGCCATACGGGCCTTTCAAGTCGATTATATCCCTGAGCACAGTGTTGGCAGGTGGACTCAAACCTTCCGCGCACAGTTCGGCATCGTGTTCAAATTCGGCCAGTGAGCCGACTCGGAAATCAGCGCCGTCGGTTCAGAAAGCAAGGGAGAGCTGACAGCTCTCCCTTTTTCGGTTTTAAGAGAGAGAACTTGACTGCGATGGGCTGTCTGTATAATGCTCTTGAAATTCGCTCGATGGCAGGAGGGCGAATTCCAGACGGCAAAATCACTGAATAGATGAGAAAATCGGCGAAATACATAGCTTTTGTGACCATAGTAATATTGATCACAGGCATTATCCTGCTGCAAGCCGCGGGCAAACCGGAAGCGCCGCGCCAGCCCGTAGCTTTCGATCACTGGCAGCACGTCACAAAAAAAGGCGGCCCCGAACTCGATTGCGCTTATTGTCATGAGCATGCCGACAAGTCGCCGCACGCGACCATACCGAACACGGAAACCTGCATGGCCTGCCACGTCGCTGAAAAGACGGACAGCCCCGAAGTCCAAAAGCTCACGGCCATAAATGAGCGCGGCGAACAACCTCGGTGGGCGCGCGTCTACTGGTTTGAAAAAGGAGCAAATGTTTTTTTTACGCACAAGGCGCACACGCGCGCGCGCGTCGATTGCGCCGAGTGTCACGGAAATGTAGCCGAATCGCACGAATTGCGGCGCGAGATAAATCAAACGATGGGCTGGTGCATGGATTGTCACCGCGCGCGGCAAACAAGCGTCGATTGTTACATCTGCCATCGTTGAAGAAATCCGAAACCCAATTTATGAAACAAACCAATTTATGAAACGTCGTGAATTCATAATACTGACAGGAGTAGGCGCGACAGGCGCGACAGTGCTTTCCGCCTGCGGCCATCCTGAAAATAAACTGATCCCGGCCCTGATCCCCGATAACGAATACGTGCCGGGGATGGATTACTGGAAAGCAAGCACCTGCGCGATGTGCGATGCGGGATGCGGCATAGTCGTTCGCACGCGCGAGCACAAAGCAAACAAGATCGAAGGCAATCCGCTTCATCCCGTAAATCGCGGCGCACTGTGCGCGCGAGGGCAGGCCGGGCTTCAGGCGCTTTACAACCCCGACCGCATTCGCGGACCCTTGAAACGCACGGGCGAGCGCGGCTCAGGCCAGTTTGAAGCAATCGGCTGGGATGAGGCTATTAAAATTCTCGCGGACAAAATGCGCGAGGAAAAAGCGAAAGGTCACACATCCATATTCCTCACAACCGAAACAAGAGGCGTAGCGGCGCATGTCGCCACGCGACTCATGGAGGCTTACAAGTCGGCTGCTGTTTTATGCAGTCCATTGTTCAGCCAGCAGAAGTCAGATAATTTCGGCCATCTCATTCGCCAGCCGTTTTTTGACATAGCGAATTCAACATACCTGCTATCGTTCGGCGCGCGATTCCTTGAAACGTGGGACTCGCCCGTGATGCATTCTCTTGCTTACGGAGAGTTTCGCAACAGTAGAGGAAAGGCGCGCGGCAGATTCGTTCAGGTAGAGCCGCGAATGTCGCTCACGGCAGCCAATGCTGACGAATGGATACCTGCGCGATCAGGCATGGAAGGTTTGGTCGCGCTCGCTCTGGCTCAGGTGATGGCGCGCGAAGGGTTAAGCAGGACCCCGCTCTCGCCAGAGTTCGTAAAGTCTCTCGAAGATTTCGCGCCGGAAAAAATCTCAGAAGCGATTGATGTTCCCGCAGAAAAGCTCACACGCATCGCGCGCGAGTTCGCGACAGCCGAGCACCCGCTTGCGATAAACACGGCTTCGCTCGACTATTCGGGCAAAACCTATAACTCGTGGTTTATTGATTCGCTCAATGCGCTCGTAAACAATTCCAACAGGAAAGGCGGCGTATTCCGGCCTGAACAAACCAGAATATCTGACGAGCCGCTTGAAAAGTTGCTCGTCAGGAATGGTTTCACAGCGATAAATCCGGCTCAGTGCAAAGATCAGTTGTCTTTATTCGGGAACAGCCCTGTTTTACTGCTTCATCAAGTCAACCTGCTTCACGTCATTCCGGAGATTCTGGAAACGCTCAAAGCCCTCCCTTTCATCGCCAGCTTTTCATCGTTTATGGATGAGACCACAGAGATGGCCGACCTCATTCTGCCCGATCACGTTTACCTGGAAAGCTGGGATGTCAATTCACACTATCCGACGAACGCGGGCCGGGTCGTTAACCTCACGCAGCCCGTAGTGAAACCCGAATTCGACACGCGCCAGACGGCAGACGTGCTGATCGCGCTCGGTCGCGAGCTTGGCGGCGAATCGGCTGCCGCGATTCCGTTTGCGTCAACCGAAGAGATTGTTAAACAAATCACCGGTGAATTGTCGAAAGGTCGCGGGTCTATCAAGGCCGAAAATTCGGAAGACTTTCAGAAGGCTTTTGCCGAACGCGGCGTGTGGACAGCAGAAGCGGAAGCCAGCCCACAAACGATAACTGAGACGGCCTCATTTAAGCTGCCTCCGGTCGAAATACTGAAAGAGGTAAATCAGACCGCGCTGCAACAATCGTCTGGCGAAGAATATACGATGGACCTGATCGTTTACGAGCAGGCGGCGCTCGGCGACGGCTCTTTTGCCAACCTGCCGCGACTTCAGGAACTGCCCGACCCAATGACCGGCGTGATGTGGGGAAGCTGGATAGAGATAAATCCGAAGACTGCCGCATCGCTCGGCATTGCCGACGGCGAGTTGGTCGAAGTCACTACTCAATATGGCTCGGTGCGCGCGCCTGCCGTGCTGTATCCGGCTATTCGACCGGACACGATAGCGATGCCCTTCGGTCAGGGTCACACGGCTTACGGTCGTTACGCAAAGGGGCGCGGCGCAAACGCTGCGCTGCTGCTTTCGCCTTTTCGCACACAGGCAGGCGTGGAAACATCCGTCCGCGCCCGTGTCACGAAAGCGGCGGGCGAATCAAACCTCATAAGATTCGGAACAGATCTTTTGGAAAAGATCGAAAACGACAGATCGAGATAGGAAATCGAAGATGGCCGAAAAAAACGAATCGAAAAAGCCGCAGTGGGCTATGGTGATTGATCTCGACCGTTGCACGGGATGCGAAGCCTGCGTCGTGGCCTGCAACGAAGAAAACAATGTTCGCATCGCGGGCCACGAAGAAGCCGCGCTCGGTCGCTCGATCAACTGGATTCGAGTCGAGCGGTACTTTGAAGGCGAATACCCCGACGTGCGCGCGCGTTTTCGGCCAGTGCTCTGCCAACACTGCCAGGAAGCGCCCTGCGAGCCGGTCTGTCCGGTCTATGCGACGTATCATACCGACGAAGGGTTGAACGCGCAGGTCTACAACCGCTGCGTGGGCACGCGCTACTGCGCGAACAACTGCCCGTACACAGTGCGCTTCTTCAACTTCTATGACCCCGTGTGGCCCGCGCCTTTGGATAAATCATTGAACCCGGAAGTCTCTGTTCGTTCAAGCGGCGTGATGGAAAAATGCACCTTCTGCATCCAGCGCATTCGCAAAGGCGAGGACAAGGCTCGCGACGAAGGGCGCGAAGTGCGTGACGGCGACGTTGTGCCCGCCTGCGTTCAATCCTGCACGGCGCGGGCCATGACGTTCGGCAACATCGCGGACCCCGCGAGCGAAGTCGCTCGACTGTCAAAGAGCAATCGCGCGTCGCACCTGCTCGAAGAACTGGGCACAAAGCCGCGTGTCATCTATTTGAACAAAGGCGATTGAAAGGAAGAGTTGAGCGATCACTGCGCTGTATATCGTTACATCTATCATCTCTGAAAAACGCTTAACACAGATGTCAAACATTAGACCGACAGACGCAAAGATCAATAGCGAACTGCTCAGGCCCCTGATGAAGACCGGGCCGTGGTGGTACGCGACGGTCGCAATCAGCGGCGCATTGATGCTTGCGGCCCTACTGGCTTTCGGATTGCAGCTTACGCGCGGCATAGGCGTGTGGGGGCTCAACCGGCCCGTGATGTGGGCGTTCGACATAACCAATTTCGTTTTCTGGATAGGCATATCGCACGCGGGCACTTTGATCTCTGCGATACTGCGCGTGACCGGAGCCGAATGGCGTCGCCCCGTCACCCGCTGCGCCGAAGCCATAACCGTATTCGCGCTTATGATCGGGGCGTTGTTTCCGATCATTCATCTGGGCCGTCCGCAGCTTTTCTACTGGCTGGCACCTTACCCGAACGAACGCCAGCTCTGGCCCAACTATCGTTCACCGCTGCTGTGGGATTTCTTCGCGATAAACACCTATCTGCTCGGCTCGCTGATATATCTTTATCTTCCGCTGATTCCCGATCTGGCGCTCGTGCGCGATAAATCTAAGGGCGTCAGACGGCGCATATACGGCGCGCTCAGTATGGGCTGGCGCGGGACGCAGCTTCAATGGCACAGGCTCGAAAAAGCCGTGCGGGTGATGGCAGTCATCATCATCCCCGTGGCCGTATCGGTTCACACAATCGTGTCGTGGGACTTTGCAATGACGATCAACCCGATGTGGAATTCGACGATGTTCGGGCCATACTTCGTCGCGGGCGCGATCTTTTCAGGCATCGCCGCGCTGATAGTCGCGATGGCGGTTATCCGCCGCGTCTTTCATCTTGAAGAGTATCTGCGACCCATACACTTCAACAATCTGGGGCTGCTGCTGCTGACGATGAGTTTGATATGGTTCTATTTCACATTCGCAGAGTACCTGACGACGTGGTACGGCAACGAGCCTTCGGAGATGGCTGTTTTCAGATCGAAAGTGAGCGGCGCGTTTTCGCCGCTGTTCTGGACGATGGTAGTCTGTTGTTTTCTGATTCCCGCGCCCATACTGGCATTCAAACGATTGAGGACTATCAGAGGGACAGTCATCGCTTCGCTCTGCATAGTGGCGGGGATGTGGCTTGAGCGGTTCCTGATAATCGTTCCGACGCTCTCGCATCCGCGCCTGACTTTCAACTGGGGAGCCTACAAGCCAACGTGGGTAGAGGTGACGCTGACGGCAGGCATGTTCGGCTATTTCGTTCTGCTCTACGCGCTCTTCACAAAGCTGTTCCCGATCATCGCCGTGTGGGAATACAAAGAAGGATTCAACAAACGCGCTATTGAGAATGAAGCGATTGAAGCAGGCGAGCCTGTCGCGGGACTGGAGAACGCTTAAAGCTTCGGCGAAATGTTTATGGAAAAAATCCGCGCAATCTTCAATTCCCACGATGAAGCGATTGCGGCTCTCGGCAAACTTGAGCGCGTGGGAGTGCCGCCCGCTCAAATCACGCTGATGTCTTCCGAGCCTGTTCATGTCGAGGCAGGCGAGCAGAAGTCTCGCATAGGGCCGTTTGCGATTGCGGGCGGGCTGACAGGCGCAGTTGTGGCCGTGATCCTGACCGTCTGGACATCGCACAAAGTTGATCTGGTTACGGGCGGGATGCCTGTCGTCGCGCCGTGGGCCTTCGGTATCATCGTATTCGAGTTAAGCATGCTCGGCGCGATACTTGGCGCGCTCTGTCGAATGATCTACGAAGCGCGATTGCTGCGCCGCAATTCATTTGCAGAGCATGATTACGATGAAGCCATTGCCGACGGGCGCGTCTTATTAGCCATAGATACCGCAGACGACGCTCGCGCTCAACTGATCCGCGCCGCGCTGGGCGAAAGCCTCGTTCAGTAATATTCATTTCTTCGATTTGAAGCGCAGGCTTCGTCGCAATGTTTCGCCTATCTGATTCCTCGATTGATCGAACGCAAGAACCCGCCAGCTAAGCTCCGCCTCGCCTGCCTTCTCCTGTAGCCACGACGGAGCGCGATAACTGTTTATGCCTCCGAGCAGAATAGCCGATAACACGGTGCTTGATTGCCCCGCCTCTACTTCGAGGCGATAAAACGCAGCGCCTTCAACAGCAGTCCAGTTGAAATCTATAAAGTCGCTTTCGGCAAATACAGACCTGTCGGCAGGTTCTACGAGCGAGAACTTCGCTCTTGTTTCCGCCGCAGCGGGAAGACCGCTTCCGCCGCCGACGTAGTAGCGCAAGACAGGCATTGAAAATCCTGCGACGCCTCCGGTTGCAAGCCGTGATTGCCCTGCCGCACCAAGAGCCGGGTTTGCGTCTTCTGCCGCTTCGATTCTGAGCAGCACAACATACAATCCGTTTATGTGACTCGGCACGCGCCACCATTCGGGGCCGGGCAGCGTGAACCGGCCCACGGGCGGCATATAGATGTTGAAGCGGTTCAATTGCGTGTAGCGGCGTTGCAATCCTCGCTCTTCAATCGGCAGCGTCGCCTCTGTCAGCAGGTCGCGTTCGGAAGGCAGTTGTTCGCCCGGCTTGACCAGTTCCCAGCGGCCCACCAACCGCCCCGTCCCTGTATAGCTGATCTCGGCTTTTATCGAAGGCAGCTTTTCATCAGGCTTGACGATCAACACGGGCTTGTCAACGCCCCATGAGAGTTTCACTTCGGTAATCGAGAAAGGAGCTGCCGAGCCGTTACCCGTTAGCCTGAGTGTAACGGGCACGAATTCATCGGGGCCGCCGACCGTGCTCACAAAACGCCGCACGTAAAAGAAGGTCGCAGGAGCGCCGCTCGCGGCGTCCAGATAGGCGCGTCGCGACACCGAAGGCGGAACGGACATGATGTCCGTATAAGTCCCATTGCTGCTCAAACGCGATTGATCGTAGCGAACCGGCAGGCAGCCGAACTCCGCGCCCGGACTGCACCGGAACCCGATGTCGGGCGCGGCGGAAACAAGCTCGCCGCAAAAGCAGGCATCCGCGGGGCGCTTGTTCACCACGTTGCTGAACGTAAGAAAGACCGTTGTCGCGCCCTGCGAGTACGCGTTGACGCTCGACGGATTGACTCTTATATTCTGAGCGTTTGCGTTTGCCGCAAGCCACATTGTAAAGGCAATGATTGCTGTTATCTTTTTCACTTTCTTATCCTCAATAAAATTTCATATTGCGTTGCTTCAAAAGATATTGAAGCTCAAGCCCAGACTGAGCGTGCGCGTCTTCTGAAGATCGTCTGTTATCAACAGGAAGTTACGATTGCGGACGAAGTTGTCTGCGTAACGGATAAAGAACTGACCTGTAAGTTTGCGAAACTTATCGTTCTCGAAGAAAGCGAACTGATAAGTCCACTGCATATCGAACGTAGTATTGCGGTCCCGCTTCGTCCTTGCCCTGTCGCTTGCAAGCGTGGTTGAAAGGTTCGAGGCAAAGGTCATTTTCCTGCTCATCTTCCAGTTGATCGTAGGCGAAAGCGCCACCTTGCGATCAAGGGCGCGCGCGGCTTTGTCGTTGACGCTCTCTAAACTGACATCGAGATTCAAATCGAGCGAGCCGTTGGGCGAGAATCCGACAACGACCCCATTGATCAGCGTCAATTGATCGGCCAGTTCGCTGCCCAACTGCTGATTGTTTATAAATGAATGATTGAGCTTGTAACCGAGTCGCCATTTTTGAATCTGCCAGTCGGCAGTCAATCCCTGATTCGTGCTCAACTGATCGGGAATAGACGCGGGGTCCTGCTCGAAGCCGCCGTTTACAGGGACGGCTTCGCTGAATGCATGTATTCGACTGAAGTTGTATGAAACCCTCGGAAACAAAGGCGACGGCTTCTGCGGGTCGCTGAACAACGCTGCCGTCGGCACGCCTACCAATAAAGTGTCCGCTCTGTTGAGCGACGTTAATATCGAAGTAATGTTTGCAAGGTTGTCATTGAATCGCGTGTGGGTGAACTGCGCCGTCACGTCGCCGATGGCGCTTACGAGCGAGAAATCGTTCGAGGCTTTGTCGGCCTGCGCCGAAGCGCCCAGACTGCGAAACAGCGGATCAACCAGTTCGTGTTTGAATGTGAAAGTAAGATTGAATTTCTTCTCTTTCGTTATCGGAATATCTTTCAGAAGCTCTGCCGAAAGGTCGAGGTAGCGAGCGTTGCGCGTGATGGGTGGAACTTCGCGGACATTCGCAACTTGATTCAGCAGCGGGTCTGCGGGGTTCAGGAATTTACTTCTGGTGAAGCCGCCTTCAACCTTGTATCGCTGCGTGGGGTCGCTGGCGATCAAACGAAACCCTGCGCCCTGGCTTCTCTGCGCGTCGTTGATCGCGCCTTCTGTAAATCCGGTTACGGGAAGCAGCCAGCCGTCCAGCATTCCTGCTTCAATCCTCAGCCCGCCGGGCCGTTTTGGAAGCAATTCGTATCCGAGCGTGCCGCTCAACAGTTGATGCTTGCGATTGGCAAGTCCGAAGAAATTGCTGAAACCGACGACCGTCGAGCCGTTCATCGCCGTAAGCGAAAAATCTCCGCTCTTGCCGACAGGAAAAGACATCATCATGCCGCGACTCGAAAAACTGCTCATCAGATGGCGAAGCGAGCCGTACGAATACTGCCCCGATTGATACTTCATCTTTCCTGATTGAAACTGCATGAGATAGCTCGACAGATCGACCTGCGGCGCGCGGTCGGCCAGTTCGCCGAAGCGCAGAGCCTCTTTTTGAAAGCTCGCGCCCACGAAATCAAACTGAGTTTGCGAATTGAAAGGCCCGCGAGCCACGTCACTCTTGAAGCTGGCCTGCATATTCATATCGGTAAAGGTCGGGCGTTCCGGGCGATTCGCTTCGGGAAAATTCGATTGCGCGGGCTGCGATTTGATATTGATAGCGATTGATGGAACTAAATCGAGCTTTTCAAACCCGAACCTCTTTTGCGCGGGCTTCTCTTGCGGCGCGGCTTCGGCCTGTGGCGCGGCTTCGGCTTGTTGTGGAGCTTCGCTCTTCTGCTCTACTGTTTTCGGCTCCTCTGTTTTCGGCTCTTCTGTTTTCTGTTCGTCTGCCTTTGGCTCGGCGGTCGGTTGTGGGTTTGCAGGTTCGTCCTGCTTTTTGACTTCGGCCTGTTCGCCTTTCTGCGGATCGCCGGTTTGTTTTTCGCCTTCGGTCTGTTTTTTAGCTTCGGGTTGTTCTGTTGGTTTGTTCGGTGGAGCTTCGGCCTGCTTGTTCTCTTCAGCTTTCGGCTTCTCCGGTTCAGCCGGTTCAGCGGGCTTTTCATTCGAGACGCTCAAGGCAAATCGAGCGATCTCTTTCCACTGGTCTTTCGGAGAAACCAGATAGATTATCATCTCCGATTCGCCCAGAGGCAGCGGTAAAAGCTGCGGGTTGTAACGCAGTACGGTTTCAATCGAGGTGAAAAGATTGCTTATGTCCGTCTGATTGATGACTACTGCAACACGGCCTTCTGCTTTGCCGGGCGCGCGATTCAACCGAAGCTCAATCTGCTCGTCGGGCGCAACCTGCTTTTTATCGGCAAAGCTCGCCGCGACCGTAAGTATGACGTTTGCGCTCTCGGTCTCCTGCGCCAGTACGCCGTCGAGCAGGTTGGCGTTGGCGCAGGCAAGCGCGAACGCCATCACAACCGCCAGCAGCGCGCCCGGCCTGGCAATTTTCAAACTGGTTTTCTTTATTTCAGGCTTGAGCATTTTCCTTAACCTCATACAAAAGATCTTTAGAAGTTGCCTTTCTTGTTTGCCGAAGCGAGGATGGAAACGGTCTCCGAACCGAGTTTCGCGGTCAGCTTAATCTCGAAAGAGACGATATCGAAGGCGGCGCTCGGTATTTCGACTCTCGCGCTTCTGAGGCCGCCGCCGACCGAAGCCGAGCTTGTCGTGACGCTGCCGTCTACGCGAGTCAGCTTCACCGTGACATCGAAATTGTTGAGCCGGATGCAGGGCGACGACGAAGCGGCGTTCCAGAAAACGCCTATCACGTCTTTGTTACCTGCCGCTTTAGGGAAGAAATTTATGTCAGTGAAACTCAGGCTTGGGTTGCAGCCAGTTGTGATAAGACCGGGAAGCGACTTGGAAGCCGGGCTGAGCGACGGCGCGCCGCTGCCCTGCGTTTTGATGACTTTGTCCGGCAGTCCGCCGCTGAAGCTTCCCGCGACACTCACATCAAAAGAGGCGGGGTCAGTCTCTAAAGTATCGCGCGCCACTTCGACCACTGCGCTGCGAGCCGTGCCGCTGCCCGTGCTTTTGCTGCCTGTGTCTACGTTGCCGAACCGTCTGGTTATCTTCACCTCCACTCTGAAATTCGACATAGAGGAGCAGGAAGATTGCGGCCCCGCGACGGTCCAGTTCACCTGAATACGGTCTTTGCCGTTGGAGTTTCCAAGGTTCTGAACGCTCGTAATGTTGACCGTCGCCTGACATTCGGGCGGGAACGTCGCGGGGCCGATGCTGCCCTGCGCGCTTTCAAATTCCCCTAAAGTCGCGGCCTTAGAGAAATCGAAGGCCCAACCCAGCGCGATCAGCGAAACCAGCAGAACGAGACGTGTATAGAGCACTACTTTGCGAATCATAATTTTTTTCCTTTCTCAATCTTCGATCACTACTTGGTGGCTCTGAACTGGTACTTGAACTTTTTGACCGCTGATTTGCCGTTCAGGCGAATTTGAACCAGATGATTCGACACGCCCGTTACGGTCCTGACGTATTCCTTGCCATCCGGGTCATCGTCGTCGGTTTCAAAGACGGCCAGATTGGTCACTGTTCCCTGCGTGTTTATCTTGCAGATAACCACTTCGACTTTCGATTCGCCTTCGACCTTCTTTACGCGGAAAGTTACGCTGTCTTTATCCATCGGATAGACGCTGACGAACGTTCTGTCCATTGGGCCGAGCAGAACGCCTGTCTGCAAGTTGCCGAATTCGATTCTGCGCGGGCCGAGCGTTGCCGGGCCGTTGTCCGCCAGATCGTTGAACAGCGATACCATCTTCTCTATGGCTTCTTTATACTTTTGAGTGTTTTTTATGCACGTGGCTGAAAGCGTTGCCGTCGCGACAAGCGAGGCCCCTCCCGTCACCGGAGCCGTTGCGGCGGTCGCAGCCGCGCTCTTTGCCACACAGCCTACCGCGATAATGGTGTCGCCCCATTTCTTCCAGATGTTATTGACGATCTGCGCAGGCGATTTACAGTTCTGAGCCTTCGTCGCGGGCGCTGCCGTCGCGCCGAGGGCCAGCATAATCAGGGTTACAATTACTATCCTGGTTTTCATAATCTTTCTCCTTAATTAATCGAGCTGAAATTTTTTGAGAGGTTGAAACGATGCTTGCCGGAAATTGATAAGGGCCGCGCGATGGCCATCGCGCGGCCCTTACCTGACTAGTTCTCTGCTCCGATCAGAGCTTGCGAAACGTCCGTGTTGGTTGTCGCGAGCGACGCCGAAGACTTGACCGTGGCCTTGATGGTCGAAGGCGTCTTTGTAGTGCCCGGTGCGACGCGGGGCACTGAAACTGTGGCGACAGTGCCGTTGCCGTTTATAGTAAACTTGCCGACCGAGGGCGTTCCGCCTCGCGTGATCGTAACTTCGACTTCTGTCTTGTCCACTTTCATGCATTGAGGAAGGGCCTTGAACTCCCAGTTCACCTGCACAATGTCATTGTTTCCCTGCTGCCCTTTTCTGGCAGTGGCTGTGATATTGACGTTCAGCCCGCAGGGATTAGTGGCACTCGCTCCCTGAACCGGTTCGACTATCGGCGCTGCGGCGGCCTGCGTGCTTCTCATCACCAGCGCGCTGCTCTGGGTCAGGCCGAGGACGACCAGCGCGAGCGTCACGGTATAGATTGAAAGAAACATCAGTTTGCGTGTCATAGTTTTTCTCCTTGGTATTCTGGTGTCGCTTAATTTTTGACGGCCTTGAATTCATAAGGGAATCTGGAGGCGATACCTTTGCCGTTAAGTCGGACGACGATTATCTTTTTGCCAACCTGAGCGCCGGAAAACGATTTCGACAGCACGGTGCCCACCTTGGCGTCATTATCGAAGGTGAACGAACCCAGCGTGCTTTCGGCCTGCGTGTCTATGTCAACTGCGCAGATGTATACTTCGCAGGCGGCACGGCCATCGGCGGTCTTCTTGACGCTGATGGTTGCGCCTTTGCCTTCTTCGAGGGGCTGGCTGATGAAACGGCGGTCGGCAGGAGCGACAAGGTTGCCAATCTGAGGCGTGTTCCACTCCATATCACGAGGGCCGATCTTGAGCGAGCTGTTGCCGACCAGATTGTTCCAGGTCTGCGTCAGGTTTTTGAACGTCTCGATCTTCTTCGAGCAGTCTGCGAACTTCGAGTTGGTGCCTTCAAGTGATTTGCATTTGTCGGAAAGCTTCTTTGCAAGCTCTTTGAGAACCGGAGGCACATTGCACTGGGCATCTGCCGTCGGCATTGATACGAAGCTAAAGGTGAACACAAACATAAGCGACATTGCGATTAAACTCTTTTTCATGATTCTTCTCCTTAAATTTTGAAAGTTTGACAGTTTGAAAATCTCAATCTGCGAAAGCCTGATATTTGAAGCCGAATTTGAAGTCACTTGCTGGCCCGCTCCTGGGATTCAGCAAAAATCTGGGCCAATGCCCCTTCTCGGACTACAGTCTTGGTATCGAGCGAGGAAAAGCTGGTCAGGAGGTTGAGTTTGAACGACTCGACTTCAGAGCCGTTCGCCCCCGCCGAAAGCCTCGCCTGGCGGTCTGTGCCGCTCATGGTTTTAGAATCCGCGCTCCGCGTTCCATCCTTGTGAAGCGCGTCAATGTTTAGAGTGAACTCATTGATCGTGATATTGCGCGGTGAAACGGCTGTCCATTTCACCTCAACGCATTGCCTGCCCTGCGGGCACCCTTGAGTGACGAGTCTGGCAAGCGTTATGAAGACTTCGGGCTGGCTTGCGCTCGAAGAGCCTGCGGTCGAGCGAAGGGAGTTCCCTTGAGTCGCAACCACCTGTTGCGACACAGTAAAGGATGAAGCGATTTTGAATCTCGCCTTCACCGTAACCTTGAAGCCCTTCACGGTCGCATTGCTGTTTGCTCTGGGGTGTGTCGCCACCTGTAGAATGGCCGACCGCGCAGACGGTCTTAGCTGTTCGCTGCGGGCAGCGCTTTTCGACCCGTCGCCGTAGCGCACTTCCAGAGTGATATCGAACCCGTCAATTGTAGTAAGGCGCGGAACCTGCGCAGTCCATCTTATTTCCACATCCGTCGTCGCGGCGGCAGACACGGCTGCGAGCGCCTTGACCTGCGTAATCTGCAAATCGGGCGGCACTCCCTGAGGCGGCTGTGCCTGCGACTTCGCGGCAAACCATAAGATCAGGGTAATTGCGACAACCGCGCGATGGCCCCGGTGGACTGTGAAACGGGTTCTTTTATTCACGTTCTTTCTCATGTCTTGTCGCGTTTGCCATCTAGCCTTATAATCATCGCGGCGTTGGGCCTGTTGAATCTCTCACCACTGTTGGCCCAACACCGCTGCTCTCCACACGGCAGACGCTAATCGAAAAGCTTGATTTAAGTCTTTAGCGGCGTCTAAAAAAATTCTAAAGCTGGTTTTAATGTTCTTTATGTCGTTACAAATGGGGCACTTATACAAATTCGATATTTTCAGCGTGGACGCGACGGAGCGGCGTCTTTTACGTGACGGCAAGGTTCTTCAGCTTGCTCCGAAGGCGTTCGATGCGCTGCTGGTGCTGGTCGAAAGCAAAGGGCGCGTGCTTGAGCGCGGCGAGATGATAAGGCGAATCTGGCCTGACTCGGATGCCGGGGAAGCCAATCTCGCGGTGATGATTTCATCGCTCAGGAAACTGCTTGGCGAACGCCCGGACGGCGGACTCTATATTGAAACCGTCCCAAAACAGGGCTACCGCTTTGCAGTGAGCGTGACTGTAGAATCAATCAGGACTGTAGAATCAATCGAAATCGAAGCCGTCATCAATTCGGGCGTTTCGCTGACAGAGCCGGGCCTGCTCGTTGAAAGATCAACTGTGGGCGGGTTAGTCCCTGTTCAAACTACAACCCGGCTCCCGGCTGGCAGGAAAGCAATGATTTTAGCCGTAGCCGGAGCGGTTATCGCGGTCGCAGCCGTCGGTTATGCCCTGTTTTTCAGGCCCGCAAGCGCCGAGCGAAAACCGGCGCAGCCTCGTTCCCTTGCAATCCTGCCGTTTCGCAACCTCAAGCCGGACAAGGAGACCGATTTTCTCGGTTCCTCGCTGGCCGAAGCGACAACGACCAAGCTTCGATACGTCGCTTCGCTCATCGTCCGGCCTTCTGCTTACGTCGAAAAATATCGCGGCGAGGATGTTGATCCGAAAATAGCAGCCAGAGAGTTGAACGTTGACACATTGATGACTGCCACCTATATCAAGGAAGGAAGCAGCCTGAAAGTCACTGTGCAATTGATCGATGTGAGCAAAGGCGAGATGATATCGAGTTTCCCTGTCGAAGCGAAATTCGACAAGCTGATCACAGTGCAGGACAAGGTGGCGCAGAACATAATTGACCAGTTGCACCTGAAGCTGACAGACGACGAAGCCGTGCGGCTTCACGCATTAGGCACCGAAAACCCTCGCGCCTATGAATACTTTTTGCGCGGGACAGATATGTATTCAAGAAACGAATTTATCGAAGCAATTCCGATGCTGGTAAAATCCGTCGAGCTTGATGCCAATTTCGCGCTTGCATGGGCGCACCTCGGAAGGACTTATAACGCGTGCGCCTCATTCAATCTCAAAGGCAGCGCGCATTATGTAAAAGCTCAGGCTGCATACGAGCAGGCGCTGGCGCTCAATCCCGGATTGATCGAAGTAACGATCTTCATGGCAAACATGTTCACCGACACGAACCGCGTCGAAGAGGCGGTCCCGATGCTCAGGAAACTGCTGGAGGCAAATCCGAATATCGCAGAAGCCCGATGGGAACTGGGCTACGCCTATCGCTTCGCGGGAATGCTCAACGAATCAATCGAGCAGGGAGAGCGTGCGCGCGCGATAGATCCGAATGTAAAGATCAACAGTTCGGCCTTCAACAGCTATCTATACACGGGCCAGTACGACAGGTTCATCAGCAGTCTTCCGGCAGGCGACGACTCTGCCTTTGTCGTCTTTTACAGGGGGCTTGGCAATTACTACCTGAAGAATTCCGAGCAGGCGGCTGCCGACTTCGACCGCGCCTACGAGATGTACCCGCAGTTGTACAACCGCGTCGGAAAAGCTTTGAGCTACGCGATCAGGGATAAAAAGCCTGTGGCGCTCGACATCCTGCGCGACGTAGAGCGAGAGATTGTGCAGAGCGGCGTGGGCGACGCCGAAGGGATTTACAAAGTGGCTCAGGCTTATGCGGTGATGGGAGAGAAGGAATCGGCTCTTCGCGTGCTGCGCCGAAGCATCGAGCTTGGTTTTTTCTGCTCAGATTATTTCCGTAATGACCCGATGCTCGACAGCCTGCGCGGCGAGACTGCATTCAACGAGGTGATGGAGATTGCCCGCAACCGGCACGAGCGATTCAAGCGCACATTCTTTTAACCTGGAAGACCGATCAATCACAGTACCGCGAGCGGGTCGCGTGTCAATCCAACCCGCTCGCTATCGCTCGCGGTACTGAGGTCTTGTCCGAACTTTGAACCGGGCTTATAATTCGGCTCGGTAAAACATTTCCGGCCTCCCGTGAATTCTCTACAGAGCCGATAGCATCGAGGACGCAACCTATGAAGCCTTCAGTCATTCGTCAGAAAAAGCACTTCTACGAATTCGACTCATTCCTGCTCGACGAGACCGAACGCGTGTTGCTATCTCACGGTCAGACGGTCTCGCTCACGCCAAAGGCATTCGAGTTGTTGCTCGTATTCGTCAACAATGCGGGGGTTGCCCTGACAAAAGAAGAGTTGATGGAAAGGGTATGGCCCGATTCGTTCGTCGAAGAAGCGAATCTCGCGGTGAACATCTCAATGCTTCGCAAATCGCTCGGCGAAACGCCTGACGGCGGGCAATACATCGAGACGCTTCCCCGGCGCGGCTATCGCTTCCACGCCGATGTAAAAGAGTTCCGGGGCGAGCCTCCGCAGTCAGAACCCGTATTCGTTCAGCCGTCCCGCGCAGAGGAGGCGTTAATCGCAGAACAGGATTCCGACCTTGCGCCTTTGACCGCGTCGCCCGTAACCCGCACGAAAGCGCGAAAGCTGATAATGATTGCCGCAGCGATGGCAATCATCATTGCCCTTGCGGTCGTCGCTTATCTGCTTTTTGCCCGCAGAGGCGAGCATAACGCCCCCGCGCAGGTGAAACGTCTCGCGGTGCTGCCGTTCAGAAACCAGCGTCCGGGCGAGGAGACCGATTATCTCGGTTTCGCGCTGGCCGATTCAGTAATAAACAGACTCGATTTTCTGAAATCGCTTGTCGTCCGGCCCTCATCTTATATAGAGAAATATTCCCGTCAGGAGAAAGAGCCTCAGCAGGCGGCAAAAGAACTGGACGTGAACACGCTGCTGATGGGGAGCTATATCAAGGACGGCGACGACCTGATAGTAAACGCGCAGTTGATAGATGTGTCGAGCGGCGAAAAACTGTGGAGCGAAACGATCAACGTAAAATATTACGAGTTGAGTCACGTGCAGGATTATGTGGCGCGGCAGGTGGTCAAGGGATTGAGGCTGAACCTGACCTCTGCCGAAGGCGAACGATTTGACCGCAGCGTGTCACACAACTCCAAGGCTTTTGAAAACTTCCTGCGAAGCCGCTATCTGATGTCAACCAACAATCATCGCAAAGCGATTGAGTTGCTCAAAGAGGCGGTTGAGCTTGATCCGAATTATGCGCTGGCGTGGGCTTATCTGGCGCGAGCATATCACATCAATGCGTTGCAGTTTACGGGCGACAAAACAGAGCTTTCCGCTGCCGAAGCCGATTACGATCAGGCTCTGGCGCTTGACCCTGAGCTTTCGGAGGCTCGATTGCTGAAAGCCAAACTGTTTACGGAAACAGGACGTGTCGAGCAGGCAGTGCCGCTGCTGCTCGAACTGCTGAAAGCGCATCCGACCATGGCGGTCGCGCACTGGGAATTGAGCTACGCATATCGTTACGCGGGGCTGCTGGACGAATCAATCGACGCGGGCGAGCGAGCGATTCAGCTGGACATGCGGACAGACTCGCATCAATTCAACAGCTATCTGTACACAGGTCAGTACGAAAAGTTCATCAGCAGCCTGCCCGTGCGCGAAGATGCGTATGTTGTCTTTTATCGCGGGATCGGCTACTACTACCAGAATGATCTGGAGCGCGCCGCTTCCGCGTTTGATCGAGCCTTTGAACTCAATCAATCGTCGGTCATCCCACATATTGGCAAGGCGTTGAGGCTCGCCATTGCGGGCAGGCAGCGCGAAGGGCTTGAAATACTGGAAGTCGCCGAAGACAGGATTGCGAAAAACATAATCGGCGACGGCGAAATCACTTACAAATTCGCTCAGGCATATGACGCGCTGGGCGAGCGCGACAGGGCGCTCGGCGCGCTCAACCGCAGCGTCGAGCAGGGGTTTTTCTGCTACCCGTATTTTGCAAGCGACCCTCTATTGAAGAACATCCGCGCCGACGCAGAGTTTGCAGTCATTCTCGAAAAAGCCCGCCAGCGACACGAGAATTTCAAGCGCGATCTGGAAAAGATCAAATAGCGTGACGCCGCCCGCAATACCGATCAAGCCGAAGCGCCTTCGCGGATCAGAGCGCGGCCTATGACCATTCGCTGAATCTGATTCGTGCCTTCGTATATCTGCGTGATCTTCGCATCGCGCATGTATTTCTCAATCGGATAGTCGCGGCAATAGCCGTATCCGCCGAACAACTGCACTGCATCGGTCGCCACCTTCATCGCTGTGTCGGTTGCGAATACCTTCGACATGGCCGAAATCTTCGAGACATCTTTCACGCCAGCATCGACGGCTCGCGCTGCTGCATAGACCAGATGGCGCGCCGCCTCGACCTGCGTGGCCATGTCTGCCAGCATGAACTGAACCCCCTGAAACGAAGCTATTGACTGGCCGAACTGCTGGCGCTGTTTTGTGTATTCGAGCGCGAGATTGAGCGCGCCCTGCGCGATGCCCAGTCCCTGTGCGGCGACGAAAGGGCGCGCCACGTCGAGCGTCATCATGGCGTGTTTGAAGCCTCGGCCTTCGCTGCCGCCGAGTAAGCTGCTGGCGGGCAGGCGAAGATCACGAAAATGTGTTTCATTGACGGGCACACAGCGAATGCCCATCAGGTCTTCGCGTTTTCCAAGCTCGAAACCCGGCGTGTCGCGCTCTACGATGAAGCCTGAAACGCCGCGCGAGCCTCGATCAGGATTGACCGTCGCAAATACCGTGTAGATGGAAGCCGCCGCGCCGTTGGTCGTCCATTTCTTATCGCCGTTGATTACATAGCTGTCGTCGGCGCGTTCTGCGCGCGTCGTAAGCGAGCCTGCGTCAGACCCCGCGTCCTTTTCAGAGAGGCAAAACGCTATCAGCTTTTTGCCTTCCGCAATATCAGGCAGGTATTTCTGCTTCTGCTCTTCGGTGCCGCCGACTATGATCGGAAGCGAACCCAGCGCGTTGACTACGTAAGCACATCCGATGCCGCCGCACGCGCGCGATATCTCTTCGGACACGATGCAGAGGTTGAGCAGACCGGAGCCTGCGCCGCCGTACTCTTTCGGAATCCACATCCCCATCAGTTTAGCGTCCTGCAATGCCTTTATGACGCTCCAGGGATATTCGCCCGTGCGGTCAAGCTCTGCGGCTATCGGCTCGACGTGTTCTGTGGCAATGCTGCGCGCCAGATCACGGTAGTAGAGATTTTCTTTAGTCAGCAGTTCGTCCACCCGTCAGTCCTCCTGATTATTGAGCTTTCAGTATGCGTGATTGAATGGCGGATTGTATCGGCTCGCGCCTTGACCAGTCAAAAGGATTTAACGCGAAGAGGTCAGTATCATAATTCCGCCGCTCGCCATAGCCGACAGTTGCTCTTCGGCGTGCTCGCGCAGTTCGGCAGGGGTCATACGAATCATCTGTTCAAGGCTGGTGGTAGCAAGCACGCGATTAGTCACTTCATAGCCGAGCAGGTAGCCGCCGCGCGGCGGAACCCAGTCGCTCTGCGCGTTTGTAAACCACGGCGCGTATCGTTCGGGAGGGGCGGACAAGGCGATGAGTTCGAGAAATTCCGCGGCGCTTGTAGTCAGGTCCTGCTCCTGCGCCTTGAACTCTTCATCTGAAAAGTGCAGGTAAAAAGAACGCTTCTGGCCGGGATAGATCGCTTCGGTTCCCGCGACCGCCATGCCTTCGATCATCAAAGGCATATGCGGCGTGCGAAACTCGACAAGCGCAGGTTGCTGGAATAGAAAGCTGAAATGGTAAAGGTGAAAGAACTCGTGCAGCAGCGCGATACGGAGTTGATCGGGCGGATAACCGGCGAGCACTTCCGCGCCGAGGCAGAGCGTGTCGGGTATGCCCGAATCGTTATGCAGCGATCGTACGGCACCATCGAATCTGAAGAGGCTCAGGCCGATATAAATGTCCTGTTGCTGCTGGTATTCGCGAAAGCGTGTCTTGAAATCAATAAACGCCATCACAAGCAGGCTCGTGTGGATGTCTGAGATGTTCTTATTGAACTCGCGGATGGCATCTATCTTTTCAGGGACGCGCACCAGAAATTCATCAAGCATCGCGCGGCGGCTTTTCAAATCAGCGCCGCGATAGACGGCGCGGTCAAAGTAATCGCGATGTCTGGTCTCGACCATCTGCATCCACAGCTTCCGTTGGCGCGCGAGCGGCAGATGTTTCGCCTGCTCCCAGAAGATGAGAAAATCGTCCACTACGTTTACGACCTTGGGGCCGTCGAAGAGTCGCTCGAAAATAGTGCGTTCAAGGGCGGGGCCTGCATATGTATTCGGCGTGTGGAAAGAGAGGAGGGTCAGGGCAATCAGGACGGCGGCTCTTTTGAAGTTCGGCATCTGAAACTCCTTCTCCGCGCAGGCTTTCGATTGCTGCTACCAGAGTGAACGCGCAAGCCAGTGAAAAGTTGCAGCCCAGATAGCTTAAATCAACCGTGCGAAAACGCAAGCAAAATCCTGACGGCGGTCTCGATTTATAAACCCGACGCAGGCGACTCACAAAGAATAGATGACTTAAAAACAGATGGCCGATACCCCCTGACGCTTAGAGCAGATGCCGAATGACTGTAGAGGCGATGGCGCAGTAACCTGATCTCGCCCGCTCGCGGTATTGCACCAACTTCAATAATTCGCCCCTGAATCGGTTTATTAACCGTTCAATCATAACGAAAGAAAGTGTATGACTATCAAGGTGCAATCCGTAGTCGAGTTCATAAAGGCTAAATAGTAGTTTAGGCCATCTGTTTTTCTTGTTCCATAAATCGCATAGTGATATAGTGAGTTCCATTACGAATTGGAAAGCGACGTGATTCACGGTCAATAAGTGCAAGACTACCCCTCAATCACTCGCAGATAATGGAGGGATCACTAATGAGAAGATTTGGTTTTGCCATATTGTCTTTTAGCTTGATGACGCTTGTCCTATTTCCAGTCCAGGCGAAAAAGAAAGTTCAGATTCAGGTAAAAAAACTATCCCGGACTATTAATTCTTTCTACTCATCTGAACGCGTATTCAGTGATGTGGTTTTTAAAAAAGATGTGGCAATTCGCCGCTCTAAAGACAGGCAACTTTTTTATATACTTGGAGGTGATCGCCAGGTATCAGCCTACGACTCGGAGCATAACCTTTTACGTAGGTTCCCCTCTTATATGCAATCTCCATCCTCAATCGAAGTGGATGCCGAGAACCGCATATACATCGCTGATTCCGGTGCAAATCAGATTAAAGTGTTTAGCCCCGAAGGGAAAGCGATTAAAACACTCTCAATCAATCAGCCACTATCCTTTGCTGTGCTCAGCAATGGAAACATAATAGTCGCATCTCCTTCGCATGGCTGGCTCTTGCATCTGTACGATTCATCTGGCCAGAGGATAAGAAGTTTCGGAAGCGTCAAACAGTTCGATCCTACAGATGAAGAAGAGAATAATTTTCTCAACCGAGGCAAAGTCTTGCTTGATTCAACTGACGCAATCTACTTTGTATATAGATTTGCTCCAACCCCCGGCATTCAGAAATATGCCTCGAATGGTAAAGCGATTTCCGAATTTGCGGTTACAGGCAACGCCATTGACTTACAGTTGGAAGCAGTTCAGGGATTTTTAAGAAACAGGACTCCGAATAAAATTGGAGGAATCACTGTCATTAACTCTGCCATCATAGATCCAGAAACCGATCACATCTGGGTTTGTATGAACGGGGCTTCGGATGCGCCAGGGGTTTACGAATACAACTCCGATGGAAAGAAACTACAGGAATATAGTTTCGTTATTGATTCTCAAACATATCCTTCGGGAATCATTACTGGCGTGGATCGCGTGGTGAAAAGAGGGTCTTCAATAGATGTGTTCACAGCGTTTGGCGCATTTCGCTTCGACATCAATAAAAGCGTCCAGCTTAATGATGTTCCTTTTCAAACGCAGGCAACCTGTCCTGTAGCTGTTGATTTTAATGACTGCAAAACAACCTGCGGAACAACTGACACTTCTGATGATGAAAATTGTAAGACTGAGCTTCTGGCAACATTGAATACAACTGGTAAACGTATAATCTCTACAGTCTGCAATACAGGCTCAAACAGTTGTACAGCACAAATTATATTATGCAAAGAATCAAACGGTATCCAAACCAACCATAATATTACTTTGACGTGCTCCACGGGAGACGACGGCGGTGGAGGAGGGCCGTAGATTGACCCGTGTGTCGGAGCCAATCCTAACTTCATTGGCTACAAGGCCCCCGACTTCGCTACTAACGTCTTACCCAACTGTGACGACAGCCCAATACTTATAGACACGCGCGGCAACGGGGTTGACCTCACAGATCAGCAGCACGGCATCAGGTTCGACCTCGATAGCGACGGCTCACCGGAACAAACCGCATGGACCGCCATCGGTTCTGATGAGGCTTTCCTCGCGCTCGACCGTAACGGCAACGGTCGTATTGATAACGGCAAGGAGCTTTTCGGCAACTACACGCAACAGACTCAATCTGAAAATCCTAACGGCTTCATCGCGCTTGCAGAATTCGACATGCCAGCAAACGGCGGCAACAACGATGGAGTAATCAATCGCAGAGACGCGATCTTCACATCGCTGCGACTATGGCAAGACACGAACCACAACGGCTATTCGGAGCCGGGAGAGTTGCGCAGGCTGTCGGCGATGGGACTTGAGGTGATCGACCTCGATTACACAGAATCGAGACGCACGGATCAATACGGCAATCAGTTCCGGTATCGTGCCAGAGTCAGAGACACCGAGGGCGCACAATCAGGCCGATGGGCGTGGGATGTCTTTTTTGCAAACCAGTAAGAACGCGATTAATCAGAAACCTGATGCGGCCAGCGAGTCACACCTAATTTCAAAAGGGTCTACCATATAACACCGTCTCAATACAGAGCAGGCCATCGCGCTGTGGATTTTTCTATAGATATTACTCGTGAAGCAAAATAGTAAAATCGGCCAAATCTTTTTACTTGCATCAAGGACCGGTTTAAGAGACACTTGGCCCCAGCCAAAGTGAAAAATGTTACGATTGTGACTGTTGACTTGCTCGCTTGTGAGCAGTAAGCCCGTTTCAACCAGACTGGAAAGCGTCCTGTTATTTTCATTTCAACGGAGGGTCTATGAATAAGAAGGAAGTCGTGTATCAAATAGCAAAACTCAGATTCGCTGTGCCTGTCATGCTGGCTGTATTATGCCTGTCACCTTTGACGGTCGGCGCACATGGGCCGGTAAAAGATCAATCGCCCGATGACAAACCTCTAATCAAAAAACCTGTACTGGTTGAGAAAAAGAAACAACCCGGCTCGCCTTTAAGCATTGGCAATATGGTAATAGCTGAGTCCGAAGACGGACGGATGCCGGAAATCATTTTCACCGTCAAAAATAACAGCGATAAGGTGATCATCGCCTACGCAGTGAAACATGAAGGCGCATTCGGACAAGGCGCATTTACCGGCACTATCGCAAACATCAGCCCTGACTCAGAACGTGCTTTGCTTCCGGGGCGATCTCCGCGGATGGAAATTACAGGCATTGAATACGCTGGTATGCCGGAGACGATGATTCTGTCGGTAGATTTTGTTGAGTTTGCAGATGGGACTCGGTGGGGGCTTGATACGATGAAAACCGGCGAGCGGGTTGACGGCACACGGGCAGGGGCGCAGGCGGTAAGAGACGCTCTGATGCAGATTCTGAAGTCTGAGGGGGTGGGCGCAATTGTGCGGTCGCTAGATACAATCGAGCCACAAGCAGATCAATTGTCGCTCCGATCTTCTGAATGGCTGGATAGTTTCAGCACTGGCGTTAAGTGGATGCGAGCGCGCGTACGTCTTAAAGGTCGAAATTACGCTGAGATTGAAAAAGAGCTTCGACATTCACCCGATTTCAAATAAGAAACGAGGTAAGCCTAAATGAGTCTGAAAATTCATGGAAGGGTGATTTTACTGAGGGCTTGGTCTGTCCTTTGTGTAGGCGCGCAATCAGGCCGATGGGCGTGGGATGTCTTTTTTGCAAATCAGTAAGAACGCGATTAATCAGAAACCTGATGCAGCCAGCAGTCCTTATGTGATTTGCTGGCCGCTTTAATTTTTATTGTGGTTATTGCATTAGGTTCAGAAAGTGAAGAGCTTAAGCGAATTGCATTTGGATGTAGGCAGGAAGCTGGTTTGCACCGGAGCGTCAAATTTCAAACCACTGCGCTCCTCCCGTCTGCTTCTGAAATCGTTTGCAACAATAAAATCAAAATGACTGTCAGGTGGGCCGCCTCCCGCACGGACGACCCTCTTTGCCAAACCTCGTACAGTCGTGCGAAAGGATTATTGCTGTTTGCAATTGGGCATAAACCAAAGTATCACGAGCGGGCTGGTTTGACCGCAGACCCGCTCGCGGTACTTTGACCAACGCATCAATACACTCAATTGCAAACAGCTATAGTCTGCCTGAAACACGACCGACCGCCGGAGAAGTCGTATGAGTATATCAAAAAAGGAACTGAACTGGCGGCTGATTCGCTTCGTCGCAGGCGAGAACAAAAGCGAGGGCTATCAGCTATTGATGAAGATGATTTACGAAGAGGGATTGAAGCAGATGCGGCAAGCGGCTGAAAGGCGCGATTAATCCGACTCAGCGTCAATCACCGCCGCGAGCGGGTAAGAGTTATGATGACCTGTCTCGCCCGCTCGCGGTATTGCGCCGACTTCAATAATTCGCCTCTGAATCGGTTTGTTAACCGTTCAATCATAATGAAAGGAAGAGTATGACTATCAAGGTGCAATCCGTAGTCGAGTTCATACAGGCTAACCTTGATCGCAAGCTGACTCTGGATGAGATAGGGAAATCAGTTGGGCTTTCCCGTTCGCATATATGTTATCTGTTCAAGTCTGAATATAATCTATCGTCCGGTCAATACCTCAAGATGTTGAGGATGGAAAAAGCCCGCGAGATGCTGGAAGAAACATTCCTGAATATTAAAGAGATAATGACGAAAGTTGGGATACGCGATCAAAGCCACTTCACGCGTGACTTCAAAAGGCTCTATGGTGTGACTCCTTCAGCATATAGAGAGCAGCATCAGGCTGTAAATTCTTCTGAAAGTAGTGATGGTAAAGCAAAATAGTAATATTGGCTAACAAATAGTAATATCGGCCAAAACTTTTTCCTTGTATTAAAGTAGGCAATAACACATGATCGCTTTGCATAGCAAAATCAGGCGAATGAGTCATGAGGTGAGACACGAAAATGAAAAAACATAACCGGCTTGCTGAGAATTCACGCTTTTTTGTTATTGTCATATTGGGTTGCCTGTCAATTATCGGCATAAGCGCTACACATCCTGTAAAACATCAACAAGAAGATAGCTATAAACGTTTGGCAAAGCTTATTGAAGAGACGAATGTAGATGACCTTAAGATGACCAATTATACTTCTGCACTCAACATCACAAAAAAAGAGAAAACTCCTCAAGGTGAAATACATCTGGTGTTACAAAACGGCTATGGTAAGCGCATTACTGCCTATGAAATTTCTATTGGCGGCACTACGACTTTGATAGACGCCATTTTGAGTACACATCAAGACGGCATAGCACCCGGAGATTCTAAGGAAGAGTTATTACCTATAGATTTCGATCCCGATATTAAGAAAGTTGATGTCGCTATTCGAGCCGTAGTATTTGAAGATGGAGCCAGCGATGGCCATCCTGAGTTTATCAAGGAAATTCAGGACTACCGCTTAGGAGAATATATGCAAATAAGCGCTACTCTTCGCTTACTCAGTAGTGCCTCGAATTCTTTGAATGAGGAATCGCAAGTAGCTCTTAATCAGGCGCAAGCTGGCCAGCTAACAGAGACTGCTTCACTACCC
Source organism: Blastocatellia bacterium (assembly GCA_963804815.1). Taxonomy (GTDB): domain Bacteria; phylum Acidobacteriota; class Blastocatellia; order UBA7656; family UBA7656; genus DATEKX01. Next base: position 4,737,893 of record CAWDRU010000002.1, read on the forward strand.
TTATATGTAAAGTTTGGAATTAGCGATACACAAAAAAGACTTTCCCATTACATCGACAATATAAAGAAAATGCCCCTTACAGAAAGTAAGAGTGGGTTAGCTGCGCTTATAGATTATTCAAAAACGAAAACAGACGAACTTAGAAAGCATGTAGAACTTTCTAAGGGTAAAGATAAATAGATTCTTTTGCGTTCTTAATCACTTCTTTTCGCGATTTCTCCAAATCCTTAACCTCAGGCGAGAATAGCGAATTCAAAATTGATAGTCGAAGTTCTTCGGAGGGAAATCATGACAAAACTAAGGCTCACCTTGGCATTAGTGTCCTTTGGTGTAACTTTCTTAGCAGTAAATTACATAAACAGCAATTCGGTTAGCAGTCAAACAGAGTGTGTAACGGTCGCTCCCACATCTAACTGCACCCCCGGATTTTCGGTGCCTCCGAATGATACCTTTGATCCATCGAACGGTTGTGCGGCTACCTATAGCTCACCCATAGGTCTTATTACCAAGCGTTCTAGTTGGAATGTTACCTGGCCTGATGGGGCTTCCACTATATTTCGGGCAACAGCTGGCGGTCAGTGCCTTTATACACAGACAGGATGTTGCTTTAGTACCAAGTACGAATACTGCTGGCCCCTATTCCATTGTCCAACCGTTGAGCCAGGGGCCATTCATCAATTAGTCATAGCGCAGGGCGTTAATCACCATTTTGATGATTGTAACAGGATAATCTGTCGTGGCTATGAGGTATTTGATGGATGCAATGACGGTGTTTCGGCTACGCGAACGCAATCCCGCGCTTGTTCGCCTATCGGAGGAGGAGGAGGGCCGTGGGTTGATCCTTGCATCGGAGCCAATCCTAACTTTATTGGCTACAAGGCTCCCGACTTCGGCACTAACGTCTTACCCAACTGTGATGACAGCCCAATACTTATAGACACGCGCGGCAACGGGTTTGACCTCACAGATCAGCAGCACGGCATCAGGTTCGACCTCGATAGCGACGGCTCACCGGAACAAACCGCATGGACTGCCATCGGTTCTGATGAGGCTTTCCTCGCGCTCGACCGTAACGGCAACGGTCGTATTGATAACGGCAAGGAGCTTTTCGGCAACTACACGCAACAGACTCAATCTGAAAATCCTAACGGCTTCATCGCGCTTGCAGAATTCGACATGCCAGCAAACGGCGGCAACAACGATGGAGTAATCAATCGCAGAGACGCGATCTTCACATCGCTGCGACTATGGCAAGACACGAACCACAACGGCTATTCGGAGCCGGGAGAGTTGCGCAGGCTGTCGGCGATGGGACTTGAGGTGATCGACCTCGATTACATAGAATCGAGACGCACGGATCAATACGGCAATCAGTTCCGGTATCGTGCCAGAGTCAGAGACACCGAGGGCGCACAATCAGGCCGATGGGCGTGGGATGTCTTTTTTGCAAACCAGTAAGAACGCGATTAATCAGAAACCTGATGCGGCCAGCAGTCTTTATGTGACTCGCTGGCCGCTTTGATTTTTGGCGCGAAAGCTCGAAGTAAAAAGCAACCACAAGATACAATGGAGGCGAGTGTGTGCTAGAATCTATCTGCTTGTGCGACCTGTTTTTTGCGAACCGTGGATCTCGCGTCAAAGATCAGATTCTATATGAGCAACATCCTTGTAGTAGATGATTCACCAACAATGCGGCGAATGGTCATCGCCTCGTTGCGCAATCTGGAAGGGACCAGCTTTAACGAAGCGTCAAGTGGGCTCGAAGCAATCGAGCGACTCGCGCTCTCGCCCGTCAATTTGATAATACTCGATCTGAACATGCCTGATATGCATGGACTGGAAGTCGTCAGCTTCGTGCGCAAACACAGTCTGTATCGCACAATCCCCATAATCGTGCTGACGACCAGAGGCGACGAAGACAGCCGGACGGCAACGGCAGCCGTCGGAGCATCCCTTTATTTAACCAAGCCGTTTCTTCCAAACGTGCTTGCGGCGCACGTCGTCGAATTGTTGAGCAGGTAAAGGAAAGCCTTGTCCATATCTGAACACAAAGCCGATGATGATTTTTTTGCGGAGTTTCTCGACGACTATTTCGCCGAGAGCGAAGAGCATATGACGGCCTTGCGCCGCGACCTGCTTGCGCTTGAACAATTCGTGGGCAAGCCTCGAATAGACCGTTTGCTGACCGATGAACTGTTTCGCAGTTTTCACTCGCTGAAAGGAATATCGGGGATGGTGGGCCTGCGCGAGGCCGAACGCCTTTCGCATGAAATGGAATCCTATCTGCGCGCGTTGCGAGAAGATCACACGACACTCGGCGAAGAGGGCTTCCATGCTCTCATCGCAGGCACGAAGATGCTGGAGCAGGTCATCGCTGCGCGGCGCGAGTCGAAATCCCTGCCTGAGATCGCTGCGGTCGTAATGCAGCTTGAAACTGTGACGCGCGGCGGCGATCAAGCCAGCGCTACAGACAAGGCTGGCGAGAAGCCTGTTGAAAGCGCGGCGAAGCTCTGGCGGTTTGAATTCATTCCGACGACGGCGCTTGCCGAACGAGGCATCAGCGTCAACACGGTTCGCGCCCGATTGCAGCAGATAGGCGCGCTCAAAAACGGCGCGCCGCGCGTGCTCGAAGGGGGCGGCATCGCTTTTGAATTCATCGTCGAAAGCCCGGCGTCGAATGAATTCCTGTTTGCCGCGCTCGGCGAAGACGGCCTGACTTACTCTTCGCTTGAAGAGGCGGCCCTGACACTTGCCGAACCGGTCGAAGAAAGACCTGTTGATACGGGCAGGCAGGTGGCTCCATCAATCGTGAGAGTCAGCCTGAATAGGCTCGACGAGTTGATGCGAATGGTCGGCGAGCTTGTAATCAGTCGCGCGCGGCTCGAAGACAACTTGAAGAACGCGGAACCGGATATGCCCGCCCTCAGCTGGCGCGCGCTGCAAGAGACAAACCAGATGATGGAGCGCCAGCTGCGCGATCTGCGCGAAGGCGTCATGCGCGTGCGAATGGTGCCGATAGGCGAGATTTTCGAGCGTATGCGTTTCGTCGTCAGAGATCTGGCGCGCGAGTATCGAAAAGATGCCCGGCTTGAGCTGAGCGGTCAGGAAACCGAGATCGATAAGCTTTTAATAGAGCGGATGATGGACCCGCTGCTGCATCTGGTGCGAAACGCATTCAGTCACGGACTGGAACCGGCGGACGAGCGCGCGCTTCGGGAAAAGCCTGCCGAAGGCGTTATCCGGCTGCGCGCTTTCACAGCGGCTGAGATGGTCGTCATCGAAGTCGAAGATGACGGGCGCGGCATAGACCGCGAGCGCATAGTCGCGCGCGCGCAGATGATGGGATTGATAACCGAGGGCGCAAGGATTGATGACGAGGCACTGCTCGATTTGATCTGCACGCCGGGTTTTTCGACACGCGAAGAGGCCGATATGGCGAGCGGGCGCGGCATCGGCATGTCCGTAGTAAAAAACACAGTTCTTGGACTTGGCGGTACGTTCGCTCTGGACTCGGAGCCAGGTCGCGGCACGCGCTTCACCGTACAACTGCCTGTCACCCTCGCAATAGCCGACGCGCTGATTGTGACTGTAGGCGGTCAGAAATTCGCTATCCCTCAATCCGCCGTGCGCGAGGTGATGGAGATCGAGGCTCAGTCGGTGAAGACGTTCGAGAACAACGAGGTTATCCATTATCGCGGAGGCGTTTTACCGGTCTTGCGACTGGCGCGATTGTTCGGGCTTGACAATCGATTCGAGCGGGCCTTTCATGCCTTTGTCGTGGGCCAGGGGCTTTCTGCGGCGGGCATTGCGGTTGATAGAATTCTTGGACAGCGCGAGATCGTAGTCCGTGCAATCAACGACCCGCTGATTCAGGTTCCGGGCATCGCAGGCGCAACAGAGCTTGGCGATGGGCGCGTCGTGCTTATACTCGATGCGGCAGCTCTGGTCAAACAGATGCGAGCCGGACCGAGAGCGAATTGAGATGGCAGAAAATCAAGCGAGCAGTCAAAACTCATCCGAGCCGTTCATACTCTTCGACCTTGCGGGCACAACATACGGCGTCCGCTCGCAGTTGGTGCAGCAGGTGGAGATGGTCGAGCATATAACGCCTGTGCCGAACGCGCCGCCCGCCGTCGAAGGGATCATATTCGCGCGCGGGCAGGTCATTCCTGCCGTGAGCCTGCGCGTCAGGTTCGGCTTTGAAAAGTCGGCTCACGATCTGCGCACGCGATTGATAGTCGTCAATGCGCGCGCGCGCATGATTGGTCTGATCGTCGATTCTGCCCGCGAGTTCATATCCATTCCTTCGAGCGCTATTCAACCTCCGAATGAAGCGATTTCAGGCACGCGAGGAAAATACATCGAAGCGATTGCGACTCTGGGCGAGCGAATAATATTGATACTCAATCTGGACGAGGTAATTGACCCGGCGGAAACCATCGAGGCCGAAGGCTGAGGGTCAGGGAGGCAAACCGAAATGGCGGCTCGGACGAGCAGAGATAATATCGAGATGACAGGCGACATCGAAAGCGCACGCGAACAGGTTATTCAGGTGGCGCGCACGGCCAACGAAATATCGAGCACCGCGGACCAGTTTACTGAGGGCGCGGACAGACAGATTCGCTCTCTGGACGAGGCCATGTCGGGCGCGAGTCAAATGACCGCTTCTTTGAAGGATACGGCAATACAGGCGGAATCGGTCGCAGGCTCCTCAGAGCAACTCGCTTCCGGAATCAACGAAATGGCCGCATCCATCGAACAGATCACGGCCAACACACTCAGCATCGGCACGTCGCTCAATCAGACCGTCGTCTCTATCAAGCAGACATCCGCCTCGATTCAAGCCGTGGCGGGCACATCCGAAGAGATGGCGCGCTCTGCCGAGCAGGTGACGGCTTCGATGAGCCAGATTGCCGGGTCCATCAAAAATGTCAGCGGCGACTCCGAAACGCTTGCCGCGTCCATCGCCGAGAGCGCCGCGGCCATTGAAGAGATGAACCGCTCGATTCAAGGCATCGCATCAAACGCTGATGATCTGAATGTCGCCGCCGAACAGACCGCTTCATCTGTAAACGAGCTTGGCGCATCAATCGAAGAAGTGGCCGCGATGTGCGAGAACCTTGCGGCCTCTGTCGAAGAGCTTTCCACTTCAATCGAAGAGATGGCGCGTTCGATACAGGGCGTCGCGCAGAACGCAGAGAAGATCAACGAGGCGGCGACCGAAGCCTCCACAACCGCCGAAGAGATGGATCGCTCGATCCGCTCCGTCGCATCGCTTGCCAAGAAGGCGGACGAGATGACAGGGCGCGTGGCGCGCGAGACGGAAGAGGGTAATGCGGCGGCGCAGAGATCGATTCAGGGGTTGGGGCGAGTGCGGGATTCGATGGCGCAGTCTGCGACCGTCATGCGCGAGATGGGCAAGCGCGCATCCGAGATAAGCTCCATAGTCGATACGATCAACCTGATCGCCGAGCGCACGAATCTGCTCTCGCTCAACGCATCAATCGAAGCCGCGCGCGCAGGCGAGGCGGGGCGCGGCTTCAGCGTCGTTGCCGAAGAGATTCGTAACCTCGCCGACCGCTCGGCGCGCGCGACGGCTGACATTGGCGGGATCATCAAGGCGTTGCAGGAGGTCGCTCAGGAGGCCGTCATCGCTTCCAATGACGGCTTGCGCGTGGCTGATGAAAGCAGTCGATCTGCCGAAGACGGAGTCAACGGGTTGAACAAGATTCTGACGGGTGTTCGAGAAACGACTCTGGTCGTCAGCCAGATAGCTCACGCAACCGACGAACAGTTGAACGCGGGGCAGGCGGTCGTGCGCGCGATCACAACGACGGCAAATCAATCCAGACAGGTAGCCAATGCCACGGCTGAACAGGCAAAGGCTATAGAGACAATCGTTCAAGCCACGTTGCAGATGCGCAAGACAGCTCAGCAGGTTTCTCAGGCCATGAACGAACAGGGCCGCGCCGCGCGCGAGCTTATCAAAGCCGCGCAAAGCACCACCGCAAACGCCGCGCAGGTTCGCAAAGCTTCGTCGGAACAGGCCAACGCGGCAAGCCAGATCGCGCAGGCCGTTGAATCCATGCGTCGCAGTTCGGCTTCGACATCGCGCGCAATCGCGCAGCAGACGACCGCTGGCGAACAGGTGTCGAATCAGGCTCAGCGGCTTGCGGGCATGATTGCGGAAGTGAGCAAGGCGATGAAAGAGCAGGCCGAAGCCTCAGGCCAGATTACAATGGCAGCCGAAAACATGCGGGCGCAAAGCGATCAGGTCGCAAAAGCGATGATTGAGCAAACCGGCGCTATTAAAGATATGACGGGCGGCGCGCAGAACGTATCCAAACAGATTGACCGGATCACGCGAAGCAATCGCGAGCATTCGACCGCTTCGGAGGCGATTCTCGGCGGGCTTGCGGAGATTCGCCGTGTTACGGAGCGCAATGCTCAGAGCGTCAAAGATACTTTGCGCGGCACAGGCTCTCTGGTCGAAAGGGCGCAGGCGCTCAACTCGATTATCGATAGCATGAGCAGGGACGAGAACAACGGGAAGAAAGCTCGAAACAAAAAGAGGGCTAAGAAGTGATTCGCCTTTCTTTCAAAGCAGGGTAGGAGAGATGATCGGAAGCGGCATTGCTGAAATGCCGGACATTCAAACACAAAACGTATCCGCCTCAAAAGCATCAAGTCTTCGGTCGAGCATATGGTCGGTATTTTCATAACAGACGCAAATCTGGTTATTCGCTCATGGGATTCATGGATGGCTCGTGCCACAGGAATCTCTGCGGAGTCGGCAATCGGCGGAGAGCTTAACAAGCTTTTTCCGGAGCTTGAAACACGCGGGATGCTCGCTCGATTCGAGCGCGTGCTGGCCACAGGTGTTGTCGAAGTGCTTGCGCCGACATTTCATCATTACCTGATCGCCTGCGCGCCGCTCGGCTTCTCGAAGCGATTTGACAGGATGCAGCAGCACGTGACGATTGCTCCCTTGCGCGAACAGCAATCAATCGTCGGCGCAATCGTCACTATAGAAGATGTCACGAGCAGGCTTGACCGCGAGCGCGACCTGACCGAGCAACTCGCAAGCTCAGATGAGCCGACCCGGCTGCGGGCCGCTCAGATCCTTGCCGAAGAGGATGATCCGTCATCGGGCGAGAGGCTTATAGGGTCGCTCGGCGACGAAAGCTGGCGAGTGCGAAAGACGGTCGTTGACGGGCTTGCGCGCAGCGCCGGAGCGGAAGAAGTCAACATCCTGTTGCGCGCCCTGCGCGACGACCATCGCAATCCGGGCGTGTTAAACAGCGCGCTTCAGGTGCTTGCGCTTGGCGGCATAGACGCCCTTGCGCCGCTGGCGGAATTTTTAAACGACACGGACATAGACCTTCGCATCTATGCGACGCACGCGCTCGGAGACCAGCACGACCCGCGCGCGGTCCCCGTGCTGATCGGCGCGCTCGAAGATGAAAACGCGAACGTGCGCTATCACGCGATTGAAGCTCTCGGAAGATTGCGCGCAGTCGATGCTGTCGATGCGCTTGCGCAGATAGCCACATCGGGAGATTTCTTTCTGGCGTTTCCGGCGCTCGATGCTCTGACGCTGATCGGCGATTCGCGCATTGCCCCGCGCCTTGCGCATCTGATCGAAAACGAGATGTTGCGCTCGCCCGCGATTGACGCTTTAGGCAAGCTTGGCGATGAAGAGATCATCGCGCCGCTCACTGCTTTGTTGAACTCTCAGGGCGCGCCCGCGCTTGTGACGGCTCAGGCGCTTGCCGCGCTGCATAACCGATATGAAAGATTGTACAGGGAGGGCGCGCACATAGCTGATCTGACGCGGGAGCGGATCGATCAGAAAGGCGTGCAAAACCTGCTCGATGCAGTTGACAATGCGAGCGGCAATGAACTTGGCGCGATTGCGCTCGTTCTGGGCTGGCTTGAAGGCGAAGCGGTCGAGCGTGCACTCGTGCGACTGCTCGGCCAACCGACCGTGCGCAAGGAAGTGCTCGAAGCCCTCGTGCGCTATGGCGAGCGTGTAACCGAATTACTGATCGAGCAGCTCGATCATGAAGAGATTGAAACTCGCAAAGCGGCTGTCATCGCGCTTGGTCGCATAGGAGACGCGAGAGCCGTGCCCGCGCTTGTCGAAGCGATGACCGGTGACACGGAGTTGATTATTCCTGTTGCGGGCGCGCTCGGAAAGATCGGAGACCGCCGCGCATTCGAGGCTCTGCTCGATTTGATCGGCCACGAAGACGCGGCGGTGCGACAGGCCGTCATCGCCGCCATCAACTCGCTCGGTCATCCGGAAATGGCAACGCGGGCGCTGGGGCTGCTCAGTGATCCGAACCCCGGAGTGCGCGAATCTGCGGTAAAGATTGCAGGCTATTTCGGCTATGAGCAATGCGCTGACCTGCTATTCGAGCGGTGCAGGGATGAAGAAGAGAGCGTGCGTCGCGCCGCAATTGAGCACATACCTTATCTTGAAGATGATCGGATATTGTCTGTCCTGATAGAGGCATTAGAGAACGGCACGCCGAGAGTGCGCGCGGCGGCTGCCGGTTCATTCGCTCAGATTGACACCCCTGCGGCAATGCCTTACCTGCTCAAAGCTTTGAATGATGCGGATGCGTGGGTGCGATACTTTGCGATCAGATCAATCGGTCTGCACAGAAGCGGCGAAGGACTGGACCCTGTTGCGCGGCTGGCTGAGAAAGACGCAGCCGAATATGTGAGAATCGCGGCTGTCGATTCTTTAGGCAAACTAGATGGGCCGCGCGCTGTTTCGGTTCTTGCGTCCATAATCGAAAGCGGAGATTCAGATCTGGCCCGCGCGGCGCTGAAATCGCTCGGCCAGATCGAGCATGAAGACGCACTGTCACCGCTGCTTGAAGCATTGCGCTCGACAGAGCCTGCGCGACGCCGAGAGGCTTTGCAGGCGCTGGGGATGCGAGGCGGAAAAGGCGCGGTCGAAGCAATCGAGTGGGCAGCGGCAGCCGACCCGGAATCGAACGTTGCGCAAACGGCGATTGATGCGCTGGCGCGACTGGGCACGCCCGAATCAATCGCTGCGCTTATCAATCTGACCGCCGAAACTGCGCGCCGCGAAGACTGCATCAAGGCCCTGTCACGCCTCGGCGAGCAGAAGATCGCGCTTATAGGCAGAGGGCTGGCCCACGCACAGCCGAGCGTGCGCCGCGCGCTCGTTGATGCGCTCGGTCGCATGAAACATCCGATGGCAAGCGAGTTGCTGAGCAAGGTTCTGGATGACGAAGAGGCGTCTGTCCGTCTGGCGGCAATAAATGCGCTGACTTATATAGGCAACCGCAGCGCGGAACGAAAGCTCGTGGAGTTGATGCGAGCCGACCCGGAACCGGCTGTGCGCCGCGCCGCCCAAAAGGCGTTGAGCAGATAGTTTATAGCCTACTTATGACGTTTTATTCAGAATCTCTGGGCCTGTCCGGCAGCGCGTTCGTGCTCCTGCGCGACCTGATTCACGAACGCACGGGCCTGTTTTATGATAACGGTAAAAGCGATCTGCTTACTGACAAGCTCTCGCCGCTTCTGGTCGAGCGCGGGTTCAATTCGTTTCTCGATTATTACTATCTGCTGAAGTACGACGGCGAAGCCGATGCGGAATGGAAGCGCGTGGTGAATGCTTTGTCGGTTCAGGAGACTTTTTTCTGGCGAGAGGTGGACCAGGTACGGGCGGTGGCGGACGTTTTAGTGCCGCAATATCTCTCTGCTAATTGCGTGCGGCCTTTGAAGATATGGAGCGCGGCATGCGCTACGGGCGAAGAGCCGCTCTCGATAGCGATGGCGCTGAATGAAAAGGGCTGGTTCGACCGCATGCAGATCGAAATTCACGCTACGGATGCAAGCTCAATTGCGCTGGAGCGTGCGCGGAGCGGCCTCTATCGCGAGCGCTCGTTCAGGAGCCTGCCGCCCGAACTGCGCGAGAAATATTTCACGGCGGAGAACGGCGCGCATCGCATCGCGCCGGAACTTCATAAAAGAGTCAGGTGGGCGACGGCAAACATTACGAACGAAGCGGACGTTGCGCAACTGGCCACGGCTACGATTATTTTTTGCAGAAACGTGTTCATCTATTTTTCCGATGACGCGATACAAAAGACCGTGCGGCAGTTTGCTGCCCGAATGCCTGAGCCGGGGTATCTGTTTACAGCCGCCTCGGAATCCTTGTTGAGATTGACGACTACGCTTCAGTTTCAGGAGATAGGCGGCGCATTCGTTTACGTCAAGCAGTAAGCAATAAGCTAAGGGGAAACATGGATCAAGTGCTGCGGGTTTTGGTGGTGGATGATTCGGCTTACGTGCGCAAAGCGATAAAGCAGATGCTCTCTCGCAGCCCGTTCCTCGAAGTAGTCGGCATTGCGCGCGACGGGCAGGAAGCTCTGGAACTGGTTGAACAACTCCGGCCCGACGTTGTGACGTGCGATTTGATTATGCCCGTTATGGACGGGGTCAGTTTCGTCAGGGAGCAGATGTCGCGTCGGCCACTTCCAATCGTCGTCGTGAGCATTGCCAATGAAGGCAGCGAGATGGCGCTCGCGGCGCTCGATCTGGGCGCGGTAGATTTCGCGCAGAAGCCTACGGCGCTCGCCACGGAAAAAATATATGAAGTGAGCGATGAATTGATCGAGAAGGTCAAAGCAGCCGCAGGCGTGCCGATGGCGCGACTGCAAGCTGTGCTTGAGCGCGAACCGCCACGGGTTGCGGCTCTCAGGCCGAAGCAGGCAAGTCTGATTGATATAATCGTGCTGGGGATATCGACCGGCGGCCCGCAGGCGCTCAAACATCTGATCCCTCAACTGCCCGCAGATTTCCCTGTGCCTATCGTGATAGTAATGCATATGCCTGTGGGTTACACTGAAATGTATGCGCAGAAACTGAATGAGATCTCGGAGCTTAAAGTCAGCGAAGCGCACGAGGGAGACCTGATCAAACCGGGCAGTGTGCTGCTTGCGCCTGCCGGACGCCATTTGACCATGCACCGTCAGGCCAGCGATGAAGTCGTCATACATCTCAGCGCGCGCCCGTTCGATGCTCCGCATCGCCCGTCTGTAGATGTGATGTTTCAGTCAGCGGCTGAAGTATACGGCAATCGCACGATGGGAGTAGTCATGACAGGAATGGGAGCCGACGGCAAGCAGGGCGCGGCCTGGATAAAATCGCAGGGGGGCATGATCTTTACAGAAGCCGAGCAATCATGTGTCGTATATGGTATGCCGGGGTCAGTCGTTGAAGCGGGCCTGAGTGATAAAAGCATACCTCTCGAACAAATGGCGCAGTCTATTCTTGAGGTGGTATGATGGCAAAGATTCTTGTGGTGGACGATTCAGGCATGTCACGCAGAACCCTGCGTAAAATCCTCGAACCTGAAGGACATGAAATTATCGAAGCCGAAGAGGGCATCATTGCCCTTGAGCGATACTTTCTGGAAAAACCGGATCTGGTTTTTCTCGATCTGACGATGACCGGGATGTACGGAATAGATGTTTTAAACAAGTTGCGCGAGATGGACCCACAGGCTCGCGTGATTGTTGGCAGCGCCGACATTCAAAGCTCCACGCGCGAGATGGTCGAGGCAGGCGGCGCGAGCGGGTTCATCAACAAACCCTTTACGAGCGATAAGGTGTTGAGCATTTTAAACAAGGTGCTTCGGGGAGGCGCGGATGCAACTGACTGAGCGCCAGAATGACGCACTGGTTGAGCTGATCAACATAGCCTTTTCGCGAACGGCGGCTTCGCTTTCGGAATTGACGGGCTACAGGGTTATACTCGATGTGCCGAAGGTCGAAATTTATCCGGTCAATGAACTGGCAACGAGGCTTGCCCAGTTCCTGCCTGCCGAGCTTGCCAGCGTGCATCAGGTCTTCACAGGCCCGCTCACGGGCGATGCGTTGCTGCTGTTGAATTATGACGGCGCGGTTATGCTGACGGATTTGCTGACGGATGAAGCGATACGTTCGCATCGCTTGAACGAGTCGGCGCGCGAAGTCTTGACCGAAGTGGGCAATATACTTTTGAATGCCTGTCTGGGCGTGTTCGGTAACCTTCTGGAGGTGCGCGTCAGTTTTTCCGTGCCGCGACTGCATCTGGAAAATCTTGCCGAACTCGTCAGGTCGCTCGTCATCGACAAAGAAGAGTTGCGCTATGCGCTTGTCGTCTACACTGCATTCCACGTGCGCGACAGCGCGATACGCGGATACCTCGTCATAGCTTTGAACGTAGTGAGCATGGATCGCCTGATACATGAGGTCGAGAGCTGGGAAGAGAGACAGGGGCAATAGATCCGTTGCAATTGATCGGAAGTTACCGGCATAAATCCGCTGATGCCGAAATCCAATTTTTCATGAGTAAGAGATGACAGACGAAATAGCGTTGCGCTGGATGAATGATCTTTCAGTGCAGGGCATTTTCATAACAGATGCTGAATTGACCATTAGCGGGTGGAATCACTGGCTCGAAGCCCGCAGCGGGCGAAGCGCGTCTGAAATGATTGGCCGAAAACTGTTTGATGCTTTCCCCGACCTGATCGAGCGCGGGTTGGATAAGTATTATAAAGACGCCCTTGCCGGGCAGGTTATGATGCTTTCCAATCGCCTTCATCACTATCTGATAGAGATGTCGCCGCCTGCCGACGAGCACTCTTTCACAAAGATGCAGCAGAGCGCGCGTATCGCGCCTCTCGTCGAAGGCGAGCGCGTCGTTGGAACAGTCACCATAATCGATGATGTGACTGAGCGAACAGCGCGCGAGCAACAGCTCGTCAGGCTGCTTGCCCGCGAACAGGCCGCACGCAAGGAAGCAGAGGCAGCCAATCGCGCCAAAGACGAGTTTCTGGCTACGGTTTCGCATGAGTTGCGCACGCCGCTAAACGCCATAGCCGGATGGGTGCAAATCCTGCGCAAGGGCGGAATCAATGCCGATCATTTTGCGCAGGGAGTAGAGATAATAGATCGCAACGTAAAAGTGCAGACGAAGATCATAGAAGACATTCTGGATGTGTCGCGCATCATCACGGGCAAGCTCAGGCTGGATGTCACACCGGTCAATCTGGTGCCTGTCATCGAAGCGGCGCTGGAGTCCGTGCGTCTGGCTGCCGAGGTCAAGAACATCAGGATCGAGACCGTGTTCAAAGACCCTGACAGTCTGGTGTCGGGCGATCCGAATCGCCTGCAACAGATCGTGTGGAATCTGGTTTCCAATGCTATAAAATTCACTCCCAAAGCGGGGACGGTCAGCGTCCAGCTTAATCGCGCAGGGTCTCAGGCTGAAATCACGGTCAGCGATACGGGAAAAGGGATCAGCAAAGAATTTCTTCCGTTCGTGTTTGATCGTTTCCGCCAGGCCGACAGTACAAGCACGCGACACCACAGCGGGCTTGGCCTGGGTCTGGCAATAGTCCGTCATCTTGTCGAGATGCACGGCGGAACAGTGCAGGCGGCCAGCGACGGAGATCAACACGGCGCGACTTTCATCGTGAGACTGCCGCTACTGGTCAGTCGAAACACCGAGGCTTTTATCAAGGAGAAGGCCGCGCAACTTTCCGGCGACGACAGGGAGCCTGCTTTCGCAACAGAAAGCGGACAGGTTTTAATCGACCCCTTGAAGCTTGATGGACTGCGCGTGTTGATCGTAGACGATGAAGCCGATGCGCGTGAGATGCTTCAGGTACTGCTTGCGCAGTTCGGGGCCGAAGTCAAAGTGTCGGGGTCGGCAAAGGGTGCGTTAAAAGTGCTGGAGCTGTGGCTTCCGCAGGTACTGGTATCCGACATAGGGATGCCGGACGAAGACGGTTACTCTTTAATTCAGAAGGTGAGAGAGATGATGCCGGAAAGCGGAGGACAGATTCCCGCCATTGCGCTGACCGGATATGCCAGACCGGAAGATCGTCAGCAACTGCTTTCAGCCGGTTATCAAGCGCACCTGACAAAGCCCGTCGAGTTGGCCGAACTGATCGACGTTATCGCAAGCCTCACGGGGCGAGCCGGAGAAAGTTGCTACGCCTTACCGGAACAATAATCGTTTAACCGACAACCGCATCACGGTGACATCCGCTCATAAATCTCGAACTCCGCTTCGGCCTTATCGTAAAGCTCAAGACGCCTGTAGGCTTTCGCCAGATAGTAATGCGCCATCGCCGACATCTGATGGTCGCCTTGTATCGAAAGCGCGCGTTTCAATTCGTCAACTGCGCGGCGCGTAGTCGCCTCGTCAAGCGTTCGCTCGGAGCTTATTTCCAACACTACGCCAAGCTGATAATGGCCGTCGAAATCCGCAGGCTGAAGGCGCACGAACTGTTCAAGCATCTGCGCCGCTTCATCATACATTCCAAGTTGCGTGAGCGCCGTGCCGAAGTTGAGATAAAAATTCGGAAAGTTGCGCGCATAGGCCGCGTCGGGCAGCGCTTTACGATATTCGAGAGCGGCGCGCGCCTGATCGCCCGACGCCTGATAGGCAAGTCCGCGCAGGTGATGAGCGCGCGGGCTTGACCCGTCAACCTCGATTGCGCGTTCAAGATAAGGAACTGCGCGGGCCGTGTCCTGCCTGGACATATAGAGCTTGGCCAGATTGATCAGCGTGTAAAAGTGTTTCGGGTCCAGTGTCAGGGCTGCCTGCCATTCGTCAATGGCTTTCGATTCATCGCCGCGCGCGGCACGCAGTTCGCCAAGCATGCTGTGCGCCTGCGCCGTTTCCGTAAGTTCGAGCGAATAGTTTACGAACTGCTCTGCGCGCGCTCTGTCGTCGCGCTTGACCGCGCCGAGCGCGACTTCGGTCAACAGATCGGCATCGCTCGTGAGCATGCTTGATTTGCCATCAAGATAGCGCAAAGGCGAAGTGGCGTAAGCGAGAAGCTGTTTGACGTTTCGCTCGACGGTCTCTTCGGCAGTGCCGACGCGGCGCGGCGCGTTGAACTCTATCAAGGCGTTATTGTCGGTGTTGAGCGGTGCGCCGTTCGATAAACTGCTGACTTCATCAGGGCCAAGATAGAAGCGCGAGATGATGTCTGAGGGTCTGGTCGTGTTGATGCGCTTGAGGTCTGCGGCAATCTTTGGGTTATCAAAGTGCGATCTGATGACAGACATATCGAGTTGCCGCACGCTCTTGCTTCCGAGCAGCATCAGATCGCCCTCGGCTCCGCGAAAGATATAGACATGAGGAAACGCCGCGCGAAACGTCGCCACCAGCGTGCGCACGTCTTCGGGAGCCATCTCGTAAAGCTGTAACCACTGGCCGAACAGCCCGTCGTCTTTCAACGCCGCGGCTCCGCGCTTGAAATATTCGAGCGTAAACAGATTGGCCACACCCGTAAGCCAGGGGTTCGACGGCTCTGACACAATCACGTCGAACTTTTCGTCGGTCGTATAGATGAAGTTGCGCCCGTCGTTTGAGACCATGCGGAGTCGCGGGTCTTCGAGCGGGCGATTGTTCACGTCTTCAAAGTGGTGCGTCGCTTCGACCACGGCAGGCTCAAGCTCTACGCAGGTGACCTGCCTGACGGGGAACTGTTCAACAGAGCCGAGCGTGACGCCGCTTCCCAACCCGATCAATAAAACATTGTCGGTCTGCTGGCGCACGAGCAGCGGCAGCGCTCCGATTAAAATCTGCGTAGGCATATCGCCCGCCGTCGAGGCTTCGGGCTTGCCGTTGACTTTGAGCACGCGGCCTCCGCCCTGTTGCTGAACGGCCACGGTTGCCGTGATGCCCTCTTTGTAAAAGATCGTTTCGCCCTGCCCGCGTTTGAGATAATCGAAAAGCTCCTGCTTGCTCTTTCCGCTCAGTTGCGGAGCGTAGCGATAGACCGCGCTCGACATTACTTCGGAATCCCAGGGCGGCTCGAATAAAGCGATCACGCACATGCAGAGCACAGACGCCGTGATACCCAATAACGCCGAGAGCCGCAGACGCTGAGGCCGGGCGACAAGGCGGCGGGCTTTGCGCTTATCATTAGGTTTCAGCGTGCTTCGATGGCTCACGATGAAAAGCATTACGGCGATGACGAAATTGAGCGCGGAGCACAGTCTGAGACTGCCAAGCAATCCGAGAAACGGAATAAGGATGAACCCGCTCGCGAAAGAACCCGCGATAGCACCAAGCGTGTTCGCCGCGTAAGCGTCGCCTACGGTCCGCCCGCTGGCGCGGGCCGATTCGCCGCTCGAAACAATCTTGACCACGAGCGGAAAGAGCGCGCCCAGTAGCAGCGTCGGCAGGATCATTACCAGCGATGCTATAAGGAAGCGGGCAAAGAGCAGAACGCCGAACGACGAACTACCGGCCAGCCGGTAGATTTGGACGAAAACATATGGCAGGTCATTGAATAGGTATGCTCCGATGAAAGACGTGACGCCGACGCCGATTTCGATCAGTGCGAACAGAAAGACCGGGTGACGGATTCTATCGACCAAGCGCGAGGCGACAGACGCTCCCACCGCAAGCCCTATTAAAAACGTAGTCAGCATTATGCTGAACGCATAAACCGACGAGCCGATGATGAGCGCGAGCACGCGGCTCCAGATCACTTCATAAGAAAGCGCGATGAAGCCGCTGAGCGCGAACCCGCCGAGCGTCGCGATGATTCTCAATCGATCAGGGTTTGCGGTTGCAGATGAAATCGATTTTCTTTCAGGTCTCCAGTTGGCGGCTCTGCGATACACAACCATCAATATTGAAAGCCACGCGACAAACCGCCTCTTACCACCCGGCCTTGCGGCTTCAATTGCGCGCTGCTCCTGAACAGTATGTGCTTCATCACTAACGGTCTCTACGGCGCGCGAAAGCCTGAGCGCGATGAAGCCCAAAATGATGTTGATCGAGGCAGCCGTCACAGTAGTCGCGTGCATGCCGAGCACGGGTATCAGCAGGAAACCTGTCGCCGCCGCGCCAAAGACCGCGCCAAATGTGTTGAGCGAATAAAGCGACCCGACGCGCAATCCTATGCGACGGGCATCGCGCGCATAGTAGCTCGAAAGTATTGGCAAGGTTGCGCCCATCAGCGCCGTGGGAAGAATCAATACGAGTATCGCGAACAGGAATCGAACTATGCTCAGAGTGAAGAATGAAAGCTGGAGCCATTGCCAGATGGGATGATAAATAGCGGGAAGCGCGGCGAAGATAAAGGGAACCGCAAGCCCGTAGACGCCTATGCCGATTTCAAGCAGCCCGTAGAGCCGCAAAGGTCGCGTGACTTTTTCCGAACGGCGACCGAAATAAAAGCTTCCGAGCGCCAGCCCTCCCATAAAAGCTGTCAGCACGGTGCTGACGGCGAAGGTGGTTGCGCCAAAAACGAGCACCAGTTCGCGCACCCACACGACCTGATAGACCAGCCCGCTCATCCCTGAGGCGAAGAAGCATAACAAGATAGCCCAGGCCACCTTTTGCCGATCTGCGCTTCTTCCTGCTTTCGACTTGGGCATTCGGTTCAACTATACGAAGATCAAAATCCGAAGCATGCAGTCTGCCACTGTTATCAAGCTGGACAGTTGCTTCGACGCCTGCACGGGGCTTGAAACTGCCAGGGTGGATTTCAAGCGGCCTCGCTTTATTTTTGCAGACGCTTGGTGCACTGACAAGCCCGGAGAAGAAATGATGATTGTTGAACGATGAATGATGAACTGAATAACTACATTCTCTTTGCTCATCATTCATCGTTCAACAATCATCATTTCATATTAATAGGGCAGCAGGAGTCGCTCGATTTCGCGCCCCTGCTGGTCGAAACAGATGATTGATCGCGGCGGCGCGGCCAGATTGATCTCCTGTCCTGCAATCTTCGCTTTCTGTTTCGTCGCCTTGTCGCTGTCGTTCAACAAAGTCACGGTCATGCGCCCGTCGGTTGACCTGACTGCCCAGTAGCTCTGTTTGTCGCCCCCGCGATAAGTTATCACGTCGCCGTTCCACGCAAGTTCCGAATATAGTCTGTAAACTTTTCCCGTAGGGGTAAGATGCCAGCCGCGCGACATCTGATCGCCCGTAAGTTTTTCGTCGCGCCCTCCGACAACGGTCGCGTACTTTCTGCCGTTCGACCAGTAGAGTATCGAATGAGCCGGGACTGAATGAGTGTACAGGGCTTCGATTTCCGGGCGGCTCGCAACGTCTGCGAGCTTGCGAGCAAACTCCATCGCGTACCGGTTCGTCAGGTGCGGATTGCCTGCGAGGCTCAAACGGATGTTGAATTCCGTGACCAGGTATCGCATTTGCGGAGCAAAGGGCCTGACGGCTTTGTTGAAGAAATCCACGCTCTTGCTTCGCATGCCGCCCGAATAGAGGTGAAGAACGCCGTAAATGTCCGACCTGCCTTTCAAATCTATGCGGGACCCCAGCGCCTTGAGCATCCTTGTATTCCATTCGTTGTCCGTGAGCTTTGTCGGAGTATTGTTGTCAGAGCCTACTGTCAGCGGCAGCGCAAAAGGCACGCCGAGCGGCGTGAGTTGTTCAATCAGATCGGCAGCGCGGGCGGCATACTCTTCGGGCTGCCACGGGCGCGGGTTCAGCCAGGGCTCGTTTGAAAGCTCGATGGCTACGATCTTTGATTTAAGTCCCCGGTTGATAAACCTTTCGATTGAATCGCGGGCAACCGAAGGGCCTTCTTCGACGTTGACGCCGACAATGGTCGTGAAGTCGTGCGCGGCTACGAACTCGATATAAGCGTCGAGCGGAAACCATGCGTACCTGTTCGTCAGCTTGTTCTCAACTTTAAGCGCCTCTGTCGCTTCAGGCCCGCGTGGGGAATAGAGTCCGCCGAAGAGAAATCGCAAACTCTTTACGCCCGCAGATCGGAACGCGTCAGCCATAGCGTCACCTTTTTTCCTGTCGAGCCAGCCTTCGATCAACTCGGAAGGAGTTGAAGCGAAAGACATGTCCGTGCCAAAAACAGGCGCGCGGCGCACGCCCGGCTGAGCGTTGACATTACTGGCGCTGTCGGTCAGCGCAGTCAAACATAACAGCGCGACAATCAATGCGGGAGTTCTTTTCATCATCAGTTAGAGGTGCGTATGTTTCCTGCGTTAAGAATGATCCAGCGCCTTGTTTGCGGCTGGTTGAGGCGAGGCGTGTTCTGCCGGGCGATAAGGAGTGTGAGGAGTCCTGATCGAATATTTTATTATGCACCAAAGAGCCTTAACGCCGTCCTTCCATCCGATCTTCTTCCCTTCTTCGTAGGTACGCCCGTAATAAGAGATGCCGACTTCGTAAATACGCAGCTTCATCCGCGCTATCTTCACAGTCACTTCAGGCTCGAAGCCGAAACGGTCCTGCTCAAGCTTGATCGCCTGAATGACATCGCGCCTGAAAACCTTGTAGCCGGTCTCCATATCGGTCAGGTTCAGGTTCGTGAACATATTCGAGATCAGCGTGAGAAGCCGGTTGCCTACCGAATGCCAGAAAAACAGCACGCGATGCTCTTTGGTCGTCAAAAAGCGCGAGCCGTAAACGACATCTGCTTTGCCCTCGACGAGCGGCTTGAGCAATACCGGATAATCCGTCGGGTCGTATTCAAGGTCTGCATCCTGCACGAGCACAAAATCGCCTGTCGCTTCCTTGAATCCGCGACGCAGCGCAGCGCCTTTGCCCTGATTGGCTGGTTGAAGAAAGATACGCAGGTTGTCGTATTGGTGTTCGAGTTGCGCGAGGCGCTCGCGCGTGCCGTCGGTCGAACCGTCGTCAACCAGGATTATCTCTTTGGGAATATCCACTTCCTGCACGCGACTGATTAACTCTGCGACTGTCGCCGCTTCGTTATAGACAGGAATTACTACAGAAATCTTCATCCGAATTCTTTGCTCTCGACGTGAATGCGATAGTAAAGGGCCGGTTGAATGAAAGTCAAATGATGGCGTGGGCTAAAACTCGGCAAGCGCCAATCCGACATCCGCGCCTTCGTAAATCATCTGCCAGCTTCGCGCCTGATTGCGGATTTGCTCTAATGGTTTACGGCAAAACTCGCCGCTCATATGAGTCCAGATTATCCACGCTTTCTGTCCGGGTTGCGGGGACTCTATTTCCGTTCCGGTCGATCTGTGTTCAAGTTTTGCGCCTTTTGCCTCCTTGCCAAATAAGACCTGCTCGACTGGCAACGGTTCAGGCAAAGCTCTCACCTGAGCTACAGAGCACGGATGCACCCATACTATGTTCGCAACATCCGGCTTTATCAACGAAAGCATTGGCATTATATTTTCAGCCGACTCGCTTCCAAGATAATGTATATAGGCTCGGCCTGAGTAAATGAACAGAATCAAAATAAAGAGAGTTGCGAGGCCCTGCACGGCTTTACGCTTTTTCCAAAATGACGATATAAAAAGCGCGCCTTCAAGAGCCAGTATTTGAGTATGAATTTGAGTAAATAGAACAATTCTGCCTCCGCAGATTGGATAATTCAAAAGCCCGCTTGCCAGTATTACCCCGGCCAGCAAAATGATCGACCCTATCGAGCGCGACCCCCAGTTAGAGGTCTCGGTTCTGTCCCGTGATTTCCATCTTTTTATCACCCAATAAATGCCGGATATTTGCAAAACCACCATTCCGGCAGTGACAGGCGGCTGGCGACCATGCCAACCCCATAGATATTTGGTGATCAATCGAATCGTGCTGCCAGCGCCTTGCTGCAAGCACGATCTGAGGATGCAGTCATTCCAGTAAGCCAGATAGGCCGCGCGGTCGTTGATGTTGAACCGATGATCTGTCAGCCAGATGATGAGCAATCCGAGCGTGATTGACGCAGCTAATATAATTACTGCTGATGCCCTGACAGACCATCCTTCACGCCGCCCGCGATGCAAATACCATCCAAAAACACGAGCGACTATCGCGAAAGGGTACGTATATGACAAGAGACATCCGGTAGCCAGCGCAATCAAAAGCGTTTTGCGTTTGCCGTCAACAAAAGCCTCTTTGAAAAACTGATCTCCTATCAGAAACGGAACAAGCGCAAGCATGACATCAAACGTGTATTGCTTGAGTTGTATGGCCTGATCGAGCCAGAAGCCTGCGCCCACAAGCAACCCCGCGCTGAACAGGGCCAGAGTTGCCAGTTGCTGCGATCTCTTTTCAAGCAATCGCGCCCAGAACAGGGTGGCGACTACGAAGCACAGGAATGGAAGAAGCCTGAGCGCAAAGATGTTATAGCCGAAGAGTTCTCTCACTGCGGCGATGCCTGCCAGATAAAGTCGAGGGAAGTATTGCCCGTATTCAAGCTGCGCGAAAATTATATGCGGCGAAGGCTCGCGAAGCGACACGGCAACGAAGGCTTCGTCGAGCCAGAACGAGGGCTGCGCAACGTAACGCACCGCGCCTGCAATAATGACCGCAAGCGCGGCTGCCCATAACGCGAGCCGACCGAGTTTTTCACTTGTCATATCTGAGGACCGAAGCACTCGAATACTAAACACCGGCCCGCGAAAAAATTCAAACCCGTAAAAGTTCGCGCCTTGCAACGGCTGACCGAATGTGACCACAAGTGACACAATCTGTCGCGCCCAAAATGGAACAATGACTCTGTGAATGGAAGTTATCGCTTCCTGAATCTCAGACCTGATTTCTAAAATAATCACTCTTTTACCCCACGCCGGGAACGCCATCAAAAGGTTTTCGAGCAACTGTACGCGGGCAGCAGTGATGCGTCTGAGATGGCCTGTATTTTGCTTTGTTTTTGAGTTTGACAAAGATTTTTTCTTGTGGTTTACTTCGGCTACCGAAGCTCAAGTTAGCCCCAAAAAGATTTTTGTTACGGATAAATCAGGCTCCCTCAACAGCAGCACTGAGCCCTAATCGAGTTTCGGGTTAGCTTTTTGGGGATAGCAGTTCATATAGCCTGATCCTTCAGCAGGCAAGCCCCTTTGTTGGTTCACAGGTTTGAAATCAAGCAGCAACTGTCTGAGACAAGAGGCGATGTTTTAGCGCTGGCTCCTATCTTTACTTATAGCTATAGAGCCGCCCTTTAGCATGTGGGAACGCGTCAAGTCCTGTGTCAGTTTCCAAAGCTTGTAAGAGTTCAATTCAAGGGGAACCTTGATGGAGGCAAGTATGGAGCGCGTTCTAAAGAATAAATGGTTTAATTCACTAATCCTTCTTATATGCCTGCTGGCAACTGCACAATCCAGTTTAGCGTCAACGTTCGTTCTTCCCGCCGATGACGATCTGGTAATCAGCGCGCGAGCTATCGTTACCGGAAAAGTTCTTTCAATCGAAAGCAGTTTCGACGATCAGCAGGAACGCATTTATACATACATAACCATCAAGGTCCGCGAAGTTCTCAAAGGTCAGATAAGCGACCGCAAAATCGTGATTAAGGAGATGGGCGGCCAGGTCGCAGATCGCGGCTTTACACTCTATGGCAATCCTGAATTCACGCTCGGCGAAAAAGTCCTGCTCTACCTCGACACCTGGAACGACGGAAGCCTGCGCACTCATCAACTGTTCTTAGGCAAATTCTCAATCGTAAGTGATGAAGCGACCGGCCACCAATTCGTCGAGCGCCGTGTCCCGAATGACAATGTCACGGTTTTACGGCCTCAATCGCTAAACGGTCAGCCCGACATCATCTCTACAGACCGCATGGAGTTATCGACATACATGGAGATGGTGCGAAACAGGTTGGAGATAAACAGCGAGCGCTCGCGACAGTTTCAAGACACCTATTATCACGGTGTGCCGATGCTCAGGCAGCCTGCCGAATACGCGAAATTGAAAAGTCATGGCGATGTCGAAGCGCAATGGACTTACATCAGCAGTCAGCACCCGCGATGGTTCGAGCCTGACACTGGACTGCCAGTCACTTTCATGGTCAATCCTGCGGGCGCGCCCAATGCAGAGGTGATGAACGATATAACAGCGGCGATGAATGCATGGTCAAATACGCCCGGAACGGCTCTGCGAATCGTGAACGGCGGAGCGACCGGCGCGTGCCGCGAAACCTTCGGATTGAATCTGATTCTGTTCAACAGCTGCGACGGACGATGGTCACAGACTTCGGGTTGTTCAGGCACGCTGGCGCTCGGAGGTCTGGGCTGGACCGGAAACAGCAAGATAATCGGCGGCGTGACCTATCTACAGGCGACGGCGGGTTTCGTCTCCTTCAACCCGTTCGCCAGTTGCTCGTTTGGCAATCACTGCAACGTTCAGGAAGTCGCAACGCACGAACTCGGTCACGCGATGGGACTGGGTCATTCAGCCGACTCGACCGCGACGATGTATGCGTTCGCTCACTTCGACGGTCGTTGCGCCAGTTTGAAAGCAGATGACGTAGCCGGAATAACGACTATGTATCCGGGCACAGGCGGAGGCGGCCCCGGCCCATTGTCAGTGGTGACTTCGTCGCTTGCGGGCGGCACAGTCGGATCAGCTTATTCGCAGACGCTCTCGGCCACAGGCGGCACGCCGCCTTATACATGGAGTCTGCTTTCCGGCGGGCTTCCGCCCGGCTTGATCTTAACTCCCACGGGCACAATCGCAGGCTTGCCAACTACATCGGGAACATTTAACTTTTCAGTACAGGTAGCAGACTTTGCTTCCGGGACCGCGCAGAAGGCTCTTTCCATAACGGTAACTCCTGCTGGAACACAATACGATGCGATGTTTTTGTCGCAGACCGTTCCTGCAACGCTCACGCCCGGCCAGACATTTAACTCAACCATCTCATGGCTCAACACAGGCACTCAAACCTGGCAGGGCGCGACGGGGCTTAGACTGATTTCGCAAAACCCGTTCAACAACGTGACGTGGGGAGGAAACACCGTACTGCTTACCAATTTCACAGTACCTCCCGGCGGACAACTTGACATTACTTTTCAGGCTGTCGCGCCTGCGACGGCGGGCACCTATAATTTCCAATGGCAAGTGGCAAGAGATGCCAGCACGCCGTTCGGGCAGATGTCTACGAACGTTTCAATACAGGTTGGCGGCGGCGGCGGTGGAGGCGGCACGAATGGCGCGGCCTTTGTAACGCAGAACGTGCCCTCTTCGATGACCGCTGGACAGTCGGCTTCCGTATCCGTCACGATGCAGAACACCGGCACCACTACATGGGCACCCGGCACTTACTTCCTCGGTTCGCGCAACCCGACAGGCAATTCCACATGGGGATTGAGTCAGGCGGCGCTTGCATCTTCGGTTGCGCCGGGCGGACAAGCCACCTTTACATTCAATATTGCTGCGCCGTCAGTTGCCGGAACCTACAACTTCCAGTGGGGAATGTCACAAAACGGCGTTGGCGCGTTCGGAGCGTCGAGCACAAATGTATCAATCAACGTTACAAGCGGCGGCGGCGGCAGTCCAAACAGCGCACAGTTCATGTCGCAGATCATTCCTGCAACATGGTCTCCGGGACAGACCTATTCCGTGACG
The DNA here is from genome assembly GCA_963804815.1 of Blastocatellia bacterium. Taxonomy (GTDB): domain Bacteria; phylum Acidobacteriota; class Blastocatellia; order UBA7656; family UBA7656; genus DATEKX01. The sequence goes on from CAWDRU010000002.1 coordinate 4,762,253, forward strand.
ATCAACATGAAAAATACAGGGACGACCAACTGGTCACCCCTGACCTATAAGCTGGGATCGCAGAGTCCTGCAAACAACACGAATTGGGGGACGAGCCGCGCAACGGTAACAAAGAGCATCTCGCCCGGCTCAGTGGCTTCCTTCAAATTCAATGTCACAGCGCCGACCGCTCCGGGCACTTACAACTTCCAGTGGCAGATGATTCAAGATACCACGGGCTTCTTCGGAGACATGACGCTGAATATGCCTATGACGGTCGGCGGCGGCGGTGGAGGCGGCACGAATGGCGCGGCCTTTGTAACGCAGAACGTGCCCTCTTCGATGACCGCAGGGCAGTCGGCTTCCGTATCCGTCACCATGCAAAACACCGGCACCACCACCTGGGCACCGAGCACTTACTTCCTCGGTTCGCGCAACCCGGACAATAACACTACATGGGGATTGAGCCAGGTTTCGCTTGCATCTTCGGTTGCGCCGGGCGGACAGGCTACTTTCACCTTCAACATTAATGCGCCGTCAGTTGCCGGAACCTACAACTTCCAGTGGGGCATGAAGCAAAATAGCACTTTCTTCGGCTCGTCCAGCACGAACGTCGCAGTCAGTGTTACAAGCGGCGGCGGTGGTGGCGGCGGCACGAACAATGCGATGTTCGTTTCGCAAAGCGTGCCAACTTCAATGAACGCGGGACAGAGCGCAAGCGTCAGCGTGACGATGAAGAACACGGGTACGACTACATGGACAGCAGGCACATACAGCCTGCAATCGCAAAATCCCGCGGGCAACACCACGTGGGGAGTAAACCGCGTTAACCTCTCGTCATCGATTGCGCCGGGTTCTAACGCTACGTTCACTTTCAACATCAACGCGCCGTCAGTTGCCGGAACCTACAACTTCCAGTGGCGCATGGCTCAGGATGGTGTTGGAGCGTTTGGCGGTCTCAGCACAAACGTATCGGTTGTCGTCTCTCAACCGAGCGGCGGAGTGCTTGCCATAACGACCACGCTGCTACTTAATGGCACCAGAGGGGTGGCCTACAGCCAATTGTTAGTAGCCACGGGCGGCACGCCTCCTTACACATGGTCAATCACTTCCGGATTCCTTCCGACCGGACTGACGCTCAACAGCAGCACAGGGCTTATCAGTGGAACGCCGACAACAGCCGGAGGCTATTCCTTCACCGTTATGGTGAGAGATCAACTCGGCCATACCGTAACCAAAGCTCTTAAGATAACCGTCAAATAGCTGCAAATAGCTTAAGAAGCGCGGGATGGAGATGGTCTCCATCCCGCGCTTCTGTTTTACTCTCCATTCTCCCGTCTCGATCACACCTATTGCACAACACCCAACTGTATACTGGCTTTTTTATCCTGTATGCTGATTCCAGTGCAAAAGACAGGCATCATCATCAACGCCACCGCAGGGTCTTCGAGAGGTCAGGAGCTTGCAATCCAGATTAGCGCGATATTTGAACGTAACGGCGTGCAGGCAGGAGTCGAAGTTGCAAACGGCAAACAAGTCGCTGGAATCGCGCGCACGATGCGTGACGAACATTACGATTTGATAGTTGCGGCGGGCGGTGATGGGACGGTCAGTTCAGTTGCGGCGCAGATTGTCGGGTATGATGTCGCACTTGGCGTGCTGCCGCTTGGCACGCTCAATCATTTCGCACGCGATCTGGGAATACCGCTCGACCTCGAAGAAGCTGCGGCTTTGATATGCTCAGGAGAGGCAAGAAATGTAGACGTGGCGTCGGTCAATGAAAGGATCTTTATCAACAATTCCAGTCTGGGGCTTTACGCAGATCAGGTGCGATTGCGGCAGGTGTGGCGCAAAAGAATAGGTCGCTGGCCTGCCTTGATACTTGCGTCAATAGTAACGCTGGCGCGCTTTCGATACCTGCGTGTCACAGCGAAATTCAACGGCAAGATCGTAAGCCGTCATTGCCCGCTGGTGCTTATCAGCAACAATGAATATAAGCTGGAGCCGGGCAATCTAACCGAGCGCAAGCAGTTGGATAATAGTTTGCTCGGCATATACCTGCTGCGGGATGAAGGGCGCGCGGGGCTACTGCGAATAGCGCTCCAGAGCTTCGTGTACAAGCTGGAAGAAGCAGCGAGCTTTGAAAACGACACGGCAGCCGAAGTCGTCATCACTACGAGACAGAGACGAATACACGTGGCGCTCGACGGCGAAGTGTGCAAGCTTAATTCTCCGCTTCGTTATAGTTCAATGCCCGGCAGCCTTCGCGTGGTCGCGCCGAAAAGGGAGGAGAGCCAAAACCCCGCGCCCTGATCTTTCGTCGTCGAGTCGGATTTTATGAAAAAGATTCTACACTTTTCCGATATACATTTCGGCGCGCCGCAAGCGCCGAACTGGGCCGAGGCTCTACTGGCTCAGATCGAAGCGATCAAGCCTACGGTCGTTGCCGTTTCAGGCGATCTCACGCAGCGCGCGCGCACGGCTCAGTTTCGCGAGGCGCGCGCATTCCTCGACCGGGTAAATGCGCCGCTGATCGTTGTGCCCGGCAATCATGACGTTCCGCTCTGGAATGTAGTTGACCGCTTCTTTTCGCCGCTCAAAAAATACAAACGATGGATAACAAGCGATCTGAATCCCACTTACGAAGATGATGAGTTGTTGATGATGGGACTGGATTCGACGCGCAGTTTCACGATCAAAGGAGGCGTCATCGACAGTAGCGATCTGAAATCCGTCAGGCAGCGTTTATGCATGCCTGCGTCAGACAAATTCAAAGCGCTCGTAACTCATCACCCGCTCGTTCAACCGCCGGGGTTCGAGCACGAAGATACGGTCGGCGGGGTTAAACGCGCTTTGAAATTATTCGCAGAATGCGGCGTCGATATGGTATTGACGGGACACCTGCACGAATCTCACATCACAATGCACGAGCAGGCCGGGCATCGTATTTTGCTTGTGCAGGCCGGGACTGCCGCTTCGTTGCGAGGTCGAGGAAGCGAGCGGCTGAAGAACTCTTTCAACCTCGTTGAGTTAAGCTCTCATGAGATCAAAGTCACGAGCTATATTTTCTCTGATGAGGCTTCGAGTTTCCTGCCGACAATGACAAAGATCTGGCCTCTACATCACACAGAATAAAGCGAACAACCCGCCTTTGAAATAATTAGTACAGTCGCTGTGTAATAAACTTATACGCATTCTTTAACAATTGCCTGCGGTCTCATAATAGAGTGGCTATAAACAAGCCTTTTTTCGTTTCGGCAAAGATGCGCTTTCGTGGCACAACCATTGCTCTAGTTAGATTGTCAGTTATGCGAAAGGCTTCCGGCTTCGAGGCAGCTCGACGCGGATGGCAGGGGTTGAAAATTTAGAACGGACTTAAGAGGGAGGGAAACTATGCTTTGGACAATTTTTGTTATATTGCTGGTTCTGTGGTTACTGGGATTGATCGGTGGCGTTGGCGGCGGGTTGGTTCATTTATTGCTCGTCATCGCTGCGGTGGTGCTGGTGCTCAACCTGTTGAGCGGTCGCCGGACGGTGGTTTAACCGGACGAATACGAACAATGGAAATGTGGGTAAGCTGATGCGCAAGCCTGATGGTTCAACCTCGGCTGCGCATCAGCTTTTTATATGCCGCCTTTTAGTATCTGCTCTTCAGATCGCTTCATAATAGCCTGCCTTGAATTTGATTATCGGGACTTTGAGAATCCTTCAATAAAAAAATGATGCAACCGCAACAGCTTTTATCGCGTTATTGATTGGCTGACATGTGAGCGGTTTTGGATTAACATAAAAGTATTGCAAGCAACGACGAAGGAGGGCTTTTGTATGTATCGAATCTCAGGCAGACAATTGGTGGCGATTGCCATGTTTTCGGCGCTGTTTTCGGCGCTCGTAATCGTGTTCGCGCAACGCGCATTTGACCGGTCAGAAAAAACTCCGGGGGCAATTTTGAACGGCAGCCTCGAACCCATAGCCATTGCCGATCCGACTGTGGCAACCGACGAACAGAACAATATCGATATTTATCACGCGGTGAGTCCGGGCGTTGTCAACGTCACGAATCGTGGTTATCAACAGGGGCTGTTCGGAGTATTCCCTTCCGAAGGCTCAGGCTCAGGCTCGATAATAGATGAGAAGGGTTATATCCTCACGAATTATCATGTCGTTTCCAACGCGCAGCAGCTTGAAGTGCAGGTAGAGAACGATAAATACACGGCTACGCTCGTCGGCACCGACCGCGACAACGATCTGGCGGTCATCAAAATCGAACCCTCGCGCGAGCATAAGTTTACGGTCGTCCGTCTGGGCGCATCACAGGGGCTGCAGGTGGGGCAGAAAGTGCTGGCAATCGGAAATCCTTTCGGGCTTCAGCGCACATTGACCACAGGCATCATCAGCGGGCTTGAAAGACCTCTGCGCGACCCGGCTTCGCGCAGGACTATCAACGGCGCGATTCAGACCGACGCGGCGATCAATCCGGGTAATTCAGGCGGGCCGCTGCTGAATGCAAAAGGCGAATTGATAGGCATCAACACGGCGATTTACAGCCCGAACGGCGGAGGCTCGGTTGGAATCGGATTCGCCGTGCCTGTCGATATTGCGAAGAAGATAGTTCCCGATCTTATCAGCAAAGGCTACGTATCGCGTCCGTGGCTGGGCATCTCGCTGCTGCCGCTCGACCGTCGCACGGCGCGTCGCTTCAATCTGAATGCAGAAGAAGGCATCATCATCGGCACAGTTGCTCGCGGCAGCGGCGCGGCGGAAGCGGGGCTTCGCGGCGCGAATGTAGGCGAAGACGGCTGGGGTAACATAGTGCTTCAACAGATCAACGACGTACTGCTAACGATTGATGGCAAAAAGATCGCTAACGCCGAGGACCTGCAAAACGCGTTGCAGGACAAAAAGCCGGGCGATTCGGTTCAGGTCGAGTTGCTTCGCAATAATAATCGCTCAACCGTAACTTTGCGCCTCAGCGAACGCCCGCCTCAGGAAAGATAAAAAGCAAAAGTAAAAAGGCAAAAGAAGAGATTCATACAGAACCGGTTTACTCTTTTGCCTTTTTACTTTCCTCTCTTCATCTGTTAATCAACTTCAATTCGATTATTGTCGGGCTTCGCGCTGTTGGCGGCGATATTCCTGTACCGCGATGTCGTGCTCTGCGGCTGTGCGAGAAAACTTGTGTCGCCCGCCTGTGCCGCTCACTACGAAATAGAGATCATCCGTGTTGTCGGGATATAGCACGGCTTCGAGCGACGCGCGACCGGGCGAGGCTATCGGGCCGGGCGGCAGGCCCGAAACCAGATAGGTGTTATAAGGCGAGAGCCGCGTGCGATGGCGCGGCTGATTCGGGTTGCCGTCATAATCGTTGGCAAGCAACGCGGCATAGATGAAAGTCGGGTCGCTTCCCAGCGGCATTCCTATCTTCAGCCGATTGAAGAAGACCGAGGCCATATGCGGGCGCTCGTCCGGCACTTTCGCTTCTTTCTCGATGATCGAAGCGAGCGTGACCACCTGATTGACCGTCAGTCCAAGCTGGCTTGCGCGCGTCGCCCACTCAGGCGTGAAGACTTCGTCAAAGCGATTGACCATCACGCGAATCAACTCTTCGGGCGTGGTCCTGGGACTATAGTTGTAGGTGTCCGGGAATAGAAAGCCTTCGAGGTTGCGCGCTTCGGGCGCAATCTTTTCAATCGGCGTTTGGTCATTAATCAGGCGAAGGAACTCTTCGGCTGTTGCCTTGCCGGTCTTTGTCGCGAGCGTTTCGGCTATCTCGAAGCGGTTGTATCCTTCGGGTATCGTGACACGGTCGAGATAGACCTCGCCGCGCATTAATTTGTCTATCGCCTGAAGCGGCGAGATCGGAGAAGCGAATCTGTAATCGCCTGCCTTGAGCGCGGTCGAGCGCCCCGTCAGCTTCAAATATATTATGAGCGCCGTCGGGTTGCGTATGATGCCTGCTTCGCCGAGTCGCGTAACAATCGCCTGCGTCCCTGTGCCCGGCTCTATGGTGATTATTCGGTCTGCCGATGCGTGCTCTACGGGTTTGTTGACGGTTGACCTCAGCCATAATGCGCCGCCTGCGAAAGCCGCGATGAACAGAATCAACAGGAAGAGAAAAGCTCTCAGCAAAGGGCGTCGCCTTCGCCCGCGAGAGCGCGAGGGCATGGTCAAATCATCCATTCGAGAATTCAATTGTTCGTTCCGGTTTTCGATAAGTAGTCCTGCAAGATTATCATTGCGGCGAACTCGTCAGACCGCGCCCGCCGCTGTTCGCGTCCAAAACCACGCTCGATCATCATTTGCTCGGCTTCATAACTGGTCAGCCGTTCGTCCTGAGTGAAGACCGCGACATTGAGTTTGGATTTCAAGCGTTCGACAAATCGCATAGCGCTTCGGGCAGCGTCGCCTGTCGTGCCATCCATTCTGAGCGGCAAACCGACAACGACCGCTTCGGCTTCGAGGTCTTCGACTAAAAATTTCAATCGCAATATGTCGCGTTCGAGGCTCGACCGTTTTATCGTTTCGACCGGGCGCACACTGATGCCAAGCCCATCCGATATGGCAGTCCCGATTCGCTTCGAGCCAAAGTCTACGGCGAGCACACGCATTAAAATCAGTATAGGTATCGCCCTTGCAGGGTGTCAACGAACAGGAGTCGGCTATCTCCATTTCTATATTCTTGCATGACGGGCTAAGAGCGGGGTAATATTAAGTTGCCGATTAAGCCCACTAAGGAGTATTCGATGCGGTTCAAAACCAAGATAGCCATCGTCGTCTTTTCCACGATAATCGCTTTTTATGCCATCGTCGGCAGCTTCATGTCGAAGTCCAGCCAGGTGGTGGCGCGCGGTAGCCAGTACGGACAACTGCAAATTTTCGATGAAGTGCTCAATCACATCATCCGCGATTACGTCGAGCCACCCGACCTTGAAAAGGTGCGGATAGGCAGCCTGCGCGGCCTTGCCGAAGGGCTTGATCCATACAGCGCATACCTTACGGCTGAACAGGTCAAACAGTTTGACCCGAAAGCCACTCGCGCCGAAACTGGAATGATTTTGTCGAAGGTGGGCGGCTATGCTTACATCGTCACTGTTTTGAAAGGCTCGCCCGCCGACCAGATCGGAATCAAAGCGGGTGATTTCATCGAGTATGTCGGCAAAGTTCCCTCGCGCGATCTGAGCCTGTACGACATAGAGCAGCTTATCAACGGCCAGGCGGGCACCTCTGTTGAGCTTCGCGTCCTGCATCAGGGACAATCGCGCAAGCTCACAGTCTCGCGCGCGAAGGTCAATCAGCCTGCGATTGAAACGCGCATGGAAGAGCCGGGCGTCGGATACATCAAGGTCGCAAGCCTTATTGATGGCAAAGCCGCCGAGATCAAGACGCAACTGAATGATCTTGTATCGAAAGGCGCGCAGAAGATAGTGCTCGACCTGCGCGGCGCGGCCAACGGCAAGATTCAGGAGGGCGTCGCTGTCGCCAATCTCTTCGTCGGCTCCGGCACGCTCGGCAGAGTGTTAGGCAAAGCAGATAAAGAGACTCAAACTTTCAATGCCGATCCGAGCAAGGTCGTTTTCAACGGCCCGATGGCCGTAGTCATAGATCGCAGCACTTCGGGCGCAGCAGAAATTATCGCCGCAGCAGTGCGCGATCAGAAGCGCGGCGAAATAGTCGGCGAAAGAACATTCGGCACAGGCTCAGAGCAGCAACTGTTTTCGCTCTCAGACGGCGGCGCGCTGCTTTTGACCATAGCCAAATACGCCCCCGCGACCGGCAAGGCTTTTATGGAAGAGCCTGTCAATCCCACGATCAAAGTTGATCGTCCGGTTGAAGCCGAAGTGATACTGCCCGACACCGATGATGACGACGCGGAAGAAGAGAAGCCTGAGCAGCAGCAACCGGCTTCTGTCACGCCGCCAAAACCCACGCCGCCCGTCGAGGATGTCCAGTTGAAGAAAGCGTTCGAGGTAGTCAAACAGGCAGCCGCGAAAGGTCAGGCCGCTCAGAAACGTGCGGCAGCCATGAAGGCTCCGGCAACGGGCAGAACTCTTAACGAATCCCGCCTCTCGACTTAATCGGGCAGCAACAGCTTGAGATTGAAATATAAAAAGCCGCTTGTTGAAAGCGGCTTTTTATATTGTGAGAGCTTTTTGTGTGGGCGGCTCATCCCTTCATCACGTTCTTCAGAATAAACCACACGTTGGCAGGCCGCTCTGCCAGTCTTCGCATAAAGTAAGGATACCAGTATTGACCGTATGGGACGTAAACACGCATGGGATAGCCTTCCGCGACGAGCTTCTCCTGCAAGTCCCGGCGGATGCCATAAAGCATCTGAAACTCGAATCGATCTGAAGCGATTTTATTCCGGGATGCGAATTCTCTGGTCGCATTTATCATATTCTCGTCGTGCGTCGCTATGCCGTGATAGATGCCTGAAGGCAGCAACATCTTCATCAGCTTGATGTAATTCGCATCGACATCTTTCTTGTCGGCAAAGGCGACCGATTCAGGCTCTTTGTAAGCGCCTTTGCAGAGGCGAATCCTTGAGCCGATGGCAAGCAACTCCTCAATATCTTTTTCCGTGCGGTACAGATATGCCTGCACGACTATGCCGACGTTATCAAACTCTCGCCTCAACTCCCTGAATATCTCAAGCGTGCTGTCGGTCTTCGTCGAATCTTCCATATCGATGCGAACGAAGTTTTGATGACGGGCAGCCGCTTCGACGATTGCGCGCGTGTTTTCGTAGCAGAGCCGCCTGTCGATATCAAGCCCCAACTGGGTCAGCTTGACCGAGACGTTCGAGTCAAGCGCGCTGGCGCTTATGCTATCGAGCACGCGCGTATACTCTCTCACCTCCTCGCGCGTTTCGGCTTCGGATGAAATAGATTCGCCCAGATGATCGAACGAGGCGATGATCCTCTTCTTATTGAGCTGTCGAATGGCTTCGACGGCGTCCGTGAGATCCTCGCCCGCGACGAAGCGATGCGTCACGTTGTTGAAAGATTTGAAGCGAGTGAGAAAATTTTTAAAGCCTTCGCTGTTGGATAAGTAGAGCAGGAGCGATTTTGTCAGCATTGTTTTTATATGCTTGCTTCTGTAAGAGCGCCCACTTGCATCCACATGCGGGGCGCGATTTGAGAGCATAAACCACAGCCTTTGATGAAATCAACCGCGATACGAGTTCAAGATGATAATCTGTGATTGCTCTGGCATTCCCGTCAACTGCGGCCAATTATTATTTGTACTATTTGCGTCAAAATGATAACGTGCACCTGTGATCGGTACTAGCTAATCCTTCAGGCTATACGAACCGAACAGAGAGTTTAATGAGGAGAAACAGAGGTTTTCGAGATCAGGTATCGATTGTCGGTCTACAATATCAGCTGTTATCAATCGAAAGTACCGGCGAATTCTAAGTCTCATTGTCTGAAATCCTCGCGCCTCCTGGACTGAACATCTCAATGTTCAGTCTTCTCTAATTAAAGAGGCAACCACGCAGCCCAGGAACCGAAGCAGACAAGTGAATCTTTTTGGCAGTCAACCTTTGCCGGTGCAACGAGATGAGAACGGGAACGAAAGTTTAGAGTCAGTATAAGGATGTGACGTATGACAGTTTGCGGGTTTTGTTTACAGTATCAGGAAGATGGCAAATGCGCATTTGGGCTTAATATTCCCAAGCACATGAGTTGCCGCGAGTTTGATCCCGGCATCGGAAAGTTCTGCTCCAACCCATCCGATTTCGTAAGCCCTAACCAGATTATTCAGATGGCAGTTTTTTTCGGGCTTAAAGGTACGGAACTGAAAAAGATCAAGCTGATCGCCAAGCGAGAAGAGAAGCTTCGCTCAATGGCTTCCGAGGCTTCTGAGTTGCCGGTATATTTCCCCATCATTGATAAATAAAAAAGGAAGGGCTGAAAGGAACTAATGAAGATTTTACTCTTTAATCCCGACAACGGCGTGACACGTAATTTCATGCCGCATCTCTGGATGTTCTTGCTTCAAACGCTGACTCCACCTGAACATGAAGTGTTGCTGATCGATGGCAATGCGCAGCCTATGGATGAAGCAGACATCGCGCGATATGTGATCGAGCAGAATATCGGGCTTGTCGGCATCGGCGCTATGACCAGAATGGCGCACAAGGCATATCGGATGGCCGATGCCATTCGCGCAGTCGGTGTGCCTGTTGTGATGGGCGGCCCTCACGTGACAGAAGTGCCCGATGAAGCGTTGGGGCGAGACGGCGGCCCGCGCCATGCCGATGCCGTGGCGCTCGGCGAAGCTGATGAGACATGGGCCCAGATTGTCGAGGACGCCGTGCGTGGCGAACTCAAAGAGATATATTCGCCCGTTGATATGATGGGAAAAGAGCGAAAGCCCAGTCTTCAACCCTACCCTGAGATTCCGTGGGAGACGATGGACCTGGACCAGTTCAACCTGATGCCCAAATTCTTAGGCCCAATACTTGGGCGCGCGGGAGATGGATGGGGTACGTTTCGAGTTATCCCGATTGAGTCGGGGCGCGGTTGCCCTTATGGCTGCGAGTTCTGCACAGTGACAGGTTTCTTCGGCGACTCGATAAGGTTTCGCACGAATGAAAGCGTTGTGAATGAATTGCTTCGGCTGAAGGCACGTTCCATGCGCGAGCGCGGCAAATTCATGGTCTTTTTTATAGATGATAATTTCGCCATCAACATCAAGCGGACCAAATCTCTGCTGCGCGATATCATAGCCGCCGATGCGCAGATATTCTGGGGCGGACAGATCAGCGCCAACCTCTTGCGCGACGAAGAACTCGTCGATCTTATCGCGGCATCGGGCGGCAAATGGATATTTATCGGCATGGAGTCTATAGACCCGACCAACCTCGCCGATGTGAACAAGGGATTTAACAAGCCCGGCGAATACGCCGCCGTGCTCGACCGCCTCGCGCAGCGGGGCATCTATGCCGTCACCTCCTTCATCTTTGGCATGGATAACGACACAACCGGCGTGGCCGAGCGAACGCTTCAGCAGATTCGCAACTGGCCTCCCGGTCTGCCTATTTTTGGTATGCTCACGCCCTTCCCCTCGACGCCCCTTTATAAGAGGCTGGCGGTTGCGGGACGACTTACACGGCCAAAGCACTGGCTGGACTTCAAGCCTTTCCATATGGCTCATACGCCGCTGAAGATGAGCATCGAGGATGCTCACGCTGAGATGAATTACGCATGGACAAATTCATACAGCGCCGAAGCAATAGCCAAAGCGGTAGATTCAATCAGCCACAAACCGCTGAGTCATCGCACGGGCATATTCCTCGCGCGTTTATTCTTTCGTGGAATTTACTTTCCGCAGGGAAGCGCGTGGGCGTGGGTAAAGGTTATCGCTCAGAACCGGCGAACGATCTTCAGGCTTCTGGGCGAGGCGTTCGGCATAGGCGGAAAGAAGAGAAAAGCAAGGGCGCAGGCCACAGACGCCGAGATTGCCGCTTTAGGTGGCAACGACATAACATAGTGCAGATCTGATATCAGCGCATTCAATTACGTGAAGCGTGTTGTGCATGCTGCTTGAGGATATCTTTGGTCGGCTTGAGATCGCTTGCAAGCCTGAGCGCTTTCAGCAGGCGGATCGTATACCATCCAATATCGATCTGCCACCAGCGCCGACCAAATTGCGCGGCATTTGCGTCCGAGTGATGATTGCGGTGCCAGTTCTCTCCCCAGGCTCCCAACTGCAACGGGCCAAGCCACCAGATATTGCGACTGGAATCGACCCCTTCCGGCAGACCCGGTGTCATGTGCAGCAGGCTGTTGACGAACATCTGAAAATGCAGCGCGTAAACCAGCCGTATTGCGCCGATCCAGAAAAACGCCTGCCAGCCCAGAACCAGCCCGGAACATATGGAGAGCGTGATAATCGGAATTTGCAGCCTTTTCCATATCCCGTACTTGCTATTGTCCATATCAGGACACCATCGGCGCACTTCCGAGCCTGACCATTGATATACCCACTTGATGTGCGCCCACCAGAAACCGCCGTGACGCGGGCTGGAAACATCTTCGGCTGTATCGGATTTGGCGTGATGATGGCGATGATTGGCAACCCAACTCATAGGCTCTCCCGATGCATTGAAGATAGTAAAGAATATGAGTATCTTCTCAACCACCCAGTTCAATCGCAAAGAGCGATGAGCGAGGCTTCGATGATAACAGACCGATGTTCCGATGCCGCCGATTGAAGCGATGATGAGGGCGACTATCAACACACGCCAGTTCGGCAGCGGGAATAAGATCAATCCCGCCAGCGCAAGCACATGAATAGAAACGATATAAAATAATACCGCGCCATTGCCTTCAGAATACTGCCACCAGGGGCGCGTCCAGGGCCGTTTATCCATTAAATCGGTCGATCTCATTTACTATCTCCAATAACTTCGCTCATACTTCCGCTTTGGCTCGTCGAGATGCTGTTAACAGAATTCATGCAGTTGTGGCAACAGCTTTCTTTCGCGATTTGAGCGCATCGTCCACCTGTTGCTCGACCTGTTGTTTTGTCTCCCCGGTCACTTCCGATATTTCGCAGATCAGCAATCGCTTAGCTCTCTCAAGCTTATTACATTCGCCAAACGATAAGGACTTCGTTTCGCTCAACTCGGTAAGCGTTTCGACGATTTCGGCCAGATCGAATGCAGACCCGGAGGCAAACAGTCTCAGGTTTTCAAGATTGCGCTGCCTCCAGCTATCTGCCGCTTTGGCCGGTTTCTTCAGCTGGTCGAGCAGTTTCGGAATCTCGGACTTCTCTAAAAGCTGCCGGATGCCCACGGCTTTAACTTTATCTACGGGTACAAACAGGTCGCCGCCTTCGTTAAGTACGACGAGTTGATAGAACATCAGCGTCCTGTCACCAATGACTCTTTCGACAATCGGCCCAATAATGCATGGCCCTTGAGATGGATAAACGATCTTATCACCAGCAGTCAGCCTCATTCGTGTCTCCTTCATTGATCAGACAGGTATTGTTGCTTTCCGTGATTTTGGCGGCGCGAGTATGCCTGTCGATCCAAGTCCCCGGAACGTCAGCGATCTGGCTTCGTTGCCATTAATTTTTTGAAACGAACGAATTATGTCGGTGTTGCCTTCTGATGCGGCATCTGTCACGATGAGCTCTGTATATTCAGATGGGCTGGGTGATTCCAGCGAAACTGAAGAAGGGAGTGAGCTAAACTCGGTTCCTATTCACCCTATCAGTCAACAGATGGATTGTCAAACAAATGCACTGAAAGCGACCTTGGCGATCTTATCGGAATCGGCTTTTCAAAAAGGATTTCGCTTGTTTTTCGCGGTCAGGGTTTTCTTGAGTAATTATCCGGTTGTATCAGCGTAAAGTTTGGCGCACCTGCTCCACAGGTGTATAATTCAGTCAGTGCTGGCCTGATTATTATGGAGCGTGAAGAGATACAGTTATTCCATGAACACCTCAAGCGCACGCGGCTGAAGCGGACGTCGCAACGCGATTTGATCCTCGATGTCTTTCTCGACACCGAGGGGCACGTCTCCAGCGAAGACCTGTATTCGATTGTCAAAGCGAAAGATCCATCTGTCGGATTCACGACCGTCTATCGCACATTGAAGTTGCTGAAGGAGTGCGGGCTGGCTCGCGAACTTGAATTTCACGACGGGCGCACGCTCTACGAGCACGAATACAAGCACAAGCATCACGATCACCTCATCTGCACTCAATGCGGCGCGTTGATAGAGTTTTACAACGAAGAGATCGAACAGCTTCAGGACGAAATAGTTCGCCGCTACAAATTCAAGCCTCTGCATCACAGCCATCGCATATTCGGGATTTGTGCCGATTGCCAGAAAGCTCAAAAGGCCCTTGAGCGAGCCAACGTATCAGGGAAATAGAGACGATAAGCCTGCGAGGCTGAATGAACTGCCTGTCATCATTGCTCAGTTTGACGGCTGCGCTTTATGATTGAATAAGGCGTGAAATGGTAATGCCCTTGTTCAAGAAAGACCGGCCCGCTACACAACGCAATCACAGACCGCTCGTCATCGCACATCGTGGAGCAAGCGGGATTGCTCCTGAAAACACGTTGGCCGCATTCGGAATTGCAATCGCGCTTGGCGCGGACGGCGTGGAAATGGACGTGCAGCTATCCGGAGACAATCGCGTAATCGTCATGCACGATGCGCGAGTCAATCGCACGACGAACGCAACAGGAAATCTTGCAGACTTCACAGCCCTTCAGCTATCCAATCTCGATGCAGGCGCGTGGTTCGACCGCAGGCTTGCCATAAGACCGCGAGTTCGAGCGAGGGCCGAACTCGTCAGAGGCAACGGCTTGAAGTTTTCAGGAGAGCCTGTGCCGACGCTTGAAGCCGCGCTTGCGCTGCTGGCTCCGGCTGACTTGCAGCGCATTTACATCGAATTGAAAGGCAATCAACAATCACTGCTTGAAGCCACACTCGCGCTCGTGCGCGAGTTTCATATAGAACAGTCGGCCACATTGCTATCGTTCGATCATAATATCGTGAAGCAGGCTAAACAGCGTGCGCCTGATATTCGCACCGCCGCAACTTTTTCGATAGCGGGGCGAGGCGCTGCCAATGCTCGCTCGATCATTGACTCAGCCGTGCATGCCTGTGCTGATGAAGTTGCGCTGCACTTTGGGCTTGCAACCAGACGAACGGTGGAAGCATTGCACGAACATGGCATCGCCGTTTCCGTCTGGACTGCAAACAGCAAGCTTGTCATGCGCAGGCTTGCGGCCTGCGGGGTGGATTCGATAATGACGAATTTCCCAGACCGGCTGGTCGGCGTCCTCCGAGGCAAATAGAGAAGATGTCAATGTCTGATGAATTGAACAAAAACGAAGGGCATAAGGGTACCATAGAAGAATCGTGCGCTGAGATTCAGGCATTCGTCGAGATTCAGGCATTCGTCTCGCGCCCAAACTTCACAGTGCGTCAAACAGCGACTCGACTTTGCGAGTTCGAGCCGCATTCGCACACGGCATTCACCGTGACCGCCGTATTGTCCGGGAGCATGCAGGCATCTATCGGTGCGACGGAATTCGAGTTGTCGGCTGGCGATGTGGCGCTGACGGGCATCGGTCAGACTCATGCCGCGCGAGCAGTTGATGTTGATTTCGTTTCTATCAATATAAATCCTGCTCTCATCAACGAACTCGTCACAGAGATCGGACTCACGCGCGCTACGGCTGAGATAGTCTTTCGCGAAGGCCGCGTCAGAGATGAAATGATCATTCAGGCCGCCCGCGCGATAGCAGGCGAGATGGCTGGCGAAAGACTCGGGCACGCTGCCATGCTCGATACCCTTGTGCGCCAGCTTGCCATTCACCTGCTGCGCTCTCATCTGACGGTGAGGAAGTCCGCGCAGATCGAGTTGTCGCGCGCAGGGCCTGTAGACCGGCGATTGCGCCGCGCCATAGAGTTTATGCACGACAACTACTCGCGCGAGCTTGCGCTGGAAGAGATAGCCTCGGCTGCCTACTTGTCGGAGTATCACTTTGCGCGATTGTTCAAACAGATTACGGGCGTAACGGTTCACGTTTATCTTGCGAACCTTCGACTCGAACACGCGCGGAAGCTGCTTGCCGAAACCGAGATGGCCATAAGCGAGATCTCCGCGCGCATCGGCTATCAAAGCCAGAGCCATTTCACAAAAATCTTCAAGTCCGTCACGGGCGTCACCCCACGCGTTTATCGTGAAAGCAGTGGCCGGTAGCAGGCAACCTCTACTTTATCGTGGACGCTAATTCAATTCACGCAATTTAGCAAATTAACAGTAGCGGCTGAATTGCTTTCATAATTGATGAAGAAAGTGCTTCAAAGGATCGAAAACCGGACTGTCCCAGTCCCAATAGCCCTTTTGCGCAGCTTCACCCAATCGTTTATCAGGCTCTACGTGCGAAGCAAGCCAGGCATGCGCCCGTGCTTTTGCCATGTTATTCGGCTTGCGACCGTTGTTTTCAACGCAGCGGAAGAATTCATCAACACAGGGCATTGCAATGTCTGTGGCAGCAGATGCGAGACACAAATCTTCAAGCATTCCCCTCTCCTGACAATCTGGCAGGATGAAAACTCCTATTTTTGGCTTGCCGTCTATAAAGCTTCCGCTCGTCTGCGGTTTTGCCAATCCGGCATTGTCCAGTGCGGTAACGACGCTTTGAAAAGCTGCCATAGCGTCGTCATCCGCATCGCGAGTGATGGCTATTGCGACGAGATTTGCGAAATCAGAGCGTTTCGTCAAGGTAAGAATGTAATTGTGGAGTTTGGTCTTGCCTTTACATTGCTCAATCTGAACATCAGCAATGTTGAGATGCTTGAGCAAGGCTCCGAAGAAATAGACTTCCTCATCGCCTTCACCAACTAGAAGCTTTTGATGTTTGAGAGGTTGGGGTTTTGAAGGGGATAACGGATTTGCAGGTTGTGGAATATCATTGAACGGGTCAGCCGTCATCACCTCACCTCCAGATTCATCTCAAAAGAGGTCTCAAGGGTCGTCTCATCGTAGGTAACAATTTTTATATCATCCCCGACTCTATCAAGCCTGTGTAGAGCCAGATCATAGTGACTTTCAGATGAGAATGCTTCATGCGCAGATCGAATGCATTCGTAACTATGGGTCGTTGCGAAGATTTGCAAATCCTCCTGTCGAGCAATGGCCGCGATACCTCTCCATACTTCGGGCATCGTGCTGTAATAAATACCGTTTTCGATTTCGTCAATCAAAACGATTTTCGATTTTGTAGCAAGGATTTCTGAAAACAATCTCAAAAGCCGAGTAAATCCCTGACCAAGTTGCGTCGTTGGGATTAAATCTTCCATTCCGATATCAGCGTAGACGAGCGGCTGGTTGCCAAGTTTCAGATACTTCAAGTCCTGAAGTCTCGGCTCGATAACCCGAAGCGACTTGATAACCCTTTCTTCTCCGCCGCGCTTGGCCGCGATTCGATTAAATTGATCGGCGTCTTCTGTTGGTGAAGATAGTGAAGTGGAAAAGATACTCAGCTTCGGCCACGATTTTTCGTCAGGCCTGGAGCCGCCTGTACCTCCGCTGCCTTTGGTGATAGTGAAAGAGGCTAAGCCAGCATTGTCTTTATGGTGAATAAAACGAATCTCGGTGCTGGAATTACTCAGTTTTTCTTCATCCAAAATAACAGAATAAGATGTGCGATTATCAGCAGTCGCTTCAATCTTCATCCCGCTTGTCACATTCTTTTGCGGAAACAGCCATATCCAAAAGCTGTCAAATTCGTCGAAAAACAAAGGGCCGCTGCTACCATAGGGGTCCCTGATAAAACTGCTTCGCAAGGCCGAAGGGAAGCCCACAAGATTGTTATAGTTTCCAAATAGCAGGTACAGGGCTTCAAGCAATGCTGTCTTGCCCGAATTGTTCCTGCCCGTAATAAGATTAACTCTGTTTAGTGAATCAATCTTCAAATCCTGAAACAGGCGAAAGTCTTTAATCGAGATTGACTGCAACATCGCTGCGGCCTCCTATATCAGTTGGCGTATCTCAAGCTCTTGATTTATGGCTCCGGTCACCAATTACTTTAACCGTGATTTGCCTTTGCTCGCCAGTTTCAAACAGTGCATTCAATTCGCATAACTCCATGATAGACCGCTGCGTTATATCGGAATGTTATTTGCCAGCGCGATGAGCGGCAACTCTTGTATGTTATTAGCAGGCTGTCGCTAAAACTCAGCAACATAGCGCCGGATTCTCTGTTCTAATAGAAGTGTAGAAAGGCGCGCCGACCAGACGGCCAAGGAAAGGAATTACAATCAATGTCTAATCAAAATCAGAAATCATCTGTCGCAATCGAACAGCCGAAAGGCAAGCTCGGAGTGCTGCTTGTCGGGCTCGGCGCTGTCAGCACGACTTTTATCGCGGGCGTAGAAGCAATCAAGAAAGGCATAGCCGAACCCATAGGCTCGCTCACGCAGATGGGCGCTATTCGACTCGGCAAGCGGACGGATAATCGCGTGCCGCTGATAAAAGAGTTCGTGCCGCTTGCATCGCTCGAAGACCTCGTCTTCGGCGCGTGGGACATCTTCGAGGAAGACGCCTTCGAGGCCGCGCTTCATGCGGGCGTGCTTGAGCGCGATCTTGTCAATCAACTCAAAGAAGAGCTTCAAAGGGTCAAGCCGATGAAAGCCGTCTTCGACCAGCATTATGTAAAGCGTCTGAACGGCCTGCACGTCAAGCAGGGCGCGAACAAGATGGAACTGGCCGAGCAGTTGATCGAAGACATCAATCAGTTCAAGCGCGTAAACGAATGTGATCGATTGGTGATGGTGTGGTGCGCTTCGACTGAAATCTTCATGCAGTGCGAAAAAGAGCACGAGGATTTGAGTTCCTTCGAGCAGGCGATGCGGGATAATAAAGATTGCATCGCACCCTCGATGATCTATGCTTACGCCGCGCTCAAATCGGATGTGCCATTTGCCAACGGCGCGCCGAATCTCACGGTTGACGTGCCTGCGCTCACAAAGCTCGCGACAGATCAGGGGCTGCCGGTCTGCGGCAAAGACTTCAAGACGGGACAGACCTTGATGAAGACGATGATTGCGCCGGGATTGAAATCCAGAATGCTCGGTCTGCACGGTTGGTTTTCGACTAACATTCTGGGAAACCGCGACGGCGAAGTGCTGGATGATCCCGAATCGTTCAAGACGAAAGAAGAATCGAAGCTCTCCGTGCTTGAATACATCCTCCAGCCCGATGTCTACCCTACGCTCTACAAAGACTTCAGCCATATCGTGCGAATCAACTACTATCCGCCGCGCGGCGACAACAAAGAAGGATGGGACAATATCGATATATTCGGCTGGCTCGGCTACCCGATGCAGATCAAAATTGATTTCCTGTGCCGCGACTCGATACTGGCCGCGCCGATAGTATTAGATCTCGCGCTGTTTATGGATCTGGCAAAGCGCGCAGGGATGCGAGGCGTTCAGGAGTGGCTGTCGTTTTACTTCAAAAGCCCGATGACCGCGCCCGACCTTTACCCGGAGCACGATCTGTTCATTCAGTTGATGAAGCTGAAAAATACCCTGCGACATTTGAAGGGCGAAGAGCTGATCACACATCTCGGTCTTGAGTATTACGATTAAGCTTTGCTCGATTCAAATAAGAAGGCCGCCAAGCATGCATGTTTGGCGGCCTTCTTATTTGCAAACGGAAATGAATTCATATCTCTTAATTTGGAACTGGATCCAGGCCGTTTTCAACAAATTTCAACATCACAGCAATATTGTCGGATGTGTCGAAATCGCTTGTATAATAAAAATACTCAAGCGATTCTTTCAGGCAGTCCTTGAGAGGAGCGTAAAACCCAGCGGCGTGAAGCGCGAAAGAAGTCCTGGCACGCCTGCGGGCTGCCTCGCCTGAGACGGCAAAGTGAGAGATAAGCCCAAGCAGTCTGGAAGTATGATCCCTGCGCATCATAACGTCGCTGTGCTTGTTTTTCGGCTCTCTTCCGACCTCTGTTTCCAATATATTCAAAGCGTCTGCGGCAATAAAAAATCGCCTTGATCGGAATGCCGATATTCCCATCTTTAATACGATGTCGCTGTTACAGGATGTGGCAACATTGAGGAGTTTCAGCACGGTTCTTTCAGATTTCGATTTGACAGCCTCAAGTCCCAGCTCCGTAAGCGTAATTCTTATTGAATCCAAATCGCGATGTGAGTATCGGGGCTTCTCTGAATAACCCGTCTGGATGAAAGCCAGTAGTTCGGCTGCCTTGAAATAGTTGTCTTCATCACCCGGCACTTCTCCGCTTTTCAGAATCTCGATAAGACTTAAAATAAGGTCTTTCAATTCCTCGCCCTTATAATTGGAACTGCTTTGCACGGTTTTTACTATTTCTTTATAAGATTTCAGCACCAGATTTTTCTGGTATCCGGCTTTGCTGCGTTCACCCAGATAAATAAAATCATCGAGCGTTTCCGTTTTGATCGACCCACCGGATTCGGATTTTTTTATAAGCCATTCTTCAAGGTCTTTTATGACCTTCTCTCTTTGGAAATTGCCGAGTAATTGGAGACCGAAGTAAGCAACCGTTATCGGGACTAAGGTAACGATTAAGCTTGCAATCCATCTTTGCCACCCGGTTATTGCTTCCTTCGTTGGATGCAAATACCAGATGAAAGCCACTGAGGCAATCCCAAGTAAAAACATCGACAGTCGCCACCATGTCACATTCATTCGTCGATCAGTTACATGGCGGATGTCCTCGTGAACGACCAATTGCAAAATAAAGGCCGGTATGCCCAGAGCAAAAATCAACAATCCGATCAGGATTTGCAGATATACGGAAGCCCACGCCTCGGTTAATTGTGGTGGCATAAAATTCATCTCCCATTTTTTTTGTTTCCTGTGATTTTCGCGAGTATTTCAAGGACTATACGCGTAGAGGTTTGCGCCGTTTTTCGCTCATAAACAGAAACCTTTAGTTTATCAAGATGCGGTTTTACTTCTCCTTCGCTCTCTACGGTAAAAACGCCAAATTTATTAGAATTAATCCAGGGTGGTATATGGCTGTGCTTAATCTTTGACTCGTCCGTTTTCAAAAGCGAGTAGAGAATAATCAGCCCCAGCCGCGCCGACGCCCAGTACTGTATGTCGTTATACAGCGTTACCCAATCCTGGTTACCGCCAGGCGGGAGTCTTATATCGACTATGACTGCGTCAAATTCCTGTTGCATTATAAGCTGTATCCCGTCCGAAGCATTTTCAGCAATTACTAAATCGTAACGCCCGTCCATGTAAATCGGGCCTAATACATGTTGGAGATCGAAAAGTGCATTATCCTCGATCCAGAGGGCTCTTATCTTCATCTTTTTCTCCTTACCCTATTTGAGCTGGAATTCTGAAAGTCACAGTTGTCAGGAAAGGCTGGTCGTAATTATCCGGGCTTCCTCCCGGTGACGCAGGATGGCTGTCGATACTCACATCACCGTTGTGCTCTTTGGCAACTTGTCTGGCGTCCGTCAATCCTATGCCTGTGCCTGCTCTTCTCCGGTCGCTCGATTTTCTGCCGCGAAATCTGATCAGGAAGATCAAATCCTTTTCATCTTTCGGTATTGGCACTCCATAATTTTCAAACTCTATGCAAACAACCCCTTGAGCCAGACGTGTGCGGATGGATATCCAGGACAAAACACCGCCCGGCCTCTTCCAACTATACTTGATGGCGTTATGCAGAAGGTTGGATAGCGCGCGGATCACGTCAGAAGGTACGGCCTCAATCTGGCAATCAGGCTCGTCATATCTTATCTTGAAATCTATTCCGCGACTTCTGGCAAACTCATGCAGCCCCATAGCAGTTTGCGACACTAAATCTCGAACAAGACAGACTACTTTGGGGTCTTTGTTGCGAAGCCCGGAGAGGAGGTACCCGCGTAGTTGATTCACGACATGATCTATCTCAAGCGTCATATCGCTCATCTGATGAAGCGTTATAAGATTGCATATGCGTAGAAGTTCCTGCGCATCCATCCTTATCTGGCGAAACAATTCTTTGGCAAACTTCCCTTTTTGAATTTCACCGCAGAGCGCAAGCACGGCGATAGCAGACTCTCTGAGCGTTGAGAAGCGAGCCATCGGATAGGGAATGATTTTTTCATAGTCATTCAGCATGTGTATATTTTTCGCAAGCTCGCTTTTTTGAACTTCCGGCAATGCGTCTGCGCGGCCTTGTGATTCGATCTCCTGTGTGAATTTAGAAAGTGATTTCGCAAGTTGTTTTGCAGGTGACGCAAGAGTGTCAACCATCTGTTCCGGCAATACTCCCTTTATCTGCTCAAAGGGGTCGCGGCCAAGAGATTGCAAAACAACATGGGTCGATTGCCGGACATTAATGAGCGCGGTTGAATAGGAATGTAAAACATTGCCTATGTCAAAGGTAAGTTCGTGAACCTTTTTGCTCAACTTCTCTTCATTAGCTTTCAGTTCTGCCTCTTCCGTGACCTCTCGCACCGCACCGATGCGGCCAATCATTTGGCCGCTGCGGTCGCGCAGGACGCGCGTATTCACCTCAACAACCATCTTCTTCCCTTTTTGCCCTCGCGCGGGTACCCAGAGGCCATGCAGCGGCTTGTCGTCTTTAGCTTTTTCATTTATCGCTTTGATAACATTTTTGTAATCTTCCGGCGAAGAGTAAAAATCTTTAACCTTGAAGCCTATCAAATCCTTCACATCATCGAATTCGTTTATAGCAGCAAACTGATGATTGCAATGGTTGATTACATCTTCTCCCTGCTCATTAATTCTTACTTCATATAATCCAAGTGGCATCTCTTCCAATAATTTCCGGTAGCGTTCCTCATTTGTCACATCTATCATAGCGCCCTCTCGCCCGATATATTTCCCATCGGGCGATCTCAGTTTACGAGCGATTACCGAAGCGACAATGATGGCACCGCTATCTTTTTTAAGCAGTTCGACTCTTTGAGAAACTATAGCGTTCTGGCTTTCGACCATTTGGCGGAATTTGCTGGCATCTTCCGGGTGCAGGTAAAGTCCTTTTACAGAACGATTTTCTACCTGCGATGCGGATTCATAACCGAGCATCCTGGCAAAAGCCTGATTCGCTTCGACCAGAATGTCATCTTTATCTACCTGATAAGCCCCTACGGGCAAAGACTCGAATATCTGGCGATAATGCTCTTCTTCTGTGAAATCAACCATGCAACACAGATACGCGTCTGTTTCACCCGTAAGGTCATCCTTGATTGCGCGCAGATAATGATGCACAAATAATTCACGGTCTCCGACTTTTAATGGCAGGGCCTGCTTCTCTATCCATCGGTTTTCCTTTTCGGCCCTTATGAGTATTTGATTTAGCTGTTTAGTAAGTTCCGGGTTTGAAAAGAAGTCCTGTATCGAATGATCCAGATCGCCTTCGATCAGATTCAGAGTTCTTCTTACTCGCTGATTGCAGGTGATCAGGCTGCCATCTTTGGAAATGGCATAAATACCTATTGGCAGATCATTATCAAAAATGCTGTTAGCCCATATCGCTCTTTGTAACTTTTCTATAATACTGCTCATTATTGCCTCCTCTGTTAAACAAAGCTATGAATAGAAGATCTGATGAAAATAACGAGCCCAACATTTCAATAGCCTGATTCAGGGTGAAAGCATGCGCAGATAACTATAAAGTCATTATGTTGTATTATTTACATTCATTCTACGATTTATGAATAAGGAGAAGTCAGATAGACAAGCCTCTAAATATACCGTTGAGACATCCATATCATGTATGACTTTGGAGGCGGATTTATTTCTAAAGATGGCTAACAAATCTTAAAGACTGCCAGCTATCGGTGATAGGGCGAGGGGAAGAGTAAATAAAGCCACAGGGCAAATTAAGCCCTGTGGCCTTTTCATTACGCGCCTGCCGGTTGAGCCGTTCGATTTTTTCTTTGCCTGATAGCCGCCGCGATGCTTCCGGTCAGCATACCTGTGATGATGGTGAAAACTATCCAGATAACCAGCTGTGGCACAAAAGCCAGTTGCATAAATTTGGGCCAGAATGCTGTATCAGGAGGAAAGTTTGGCGGCGCGACATCATAGTGAGTTCCCCAGTTGCCGCGCATCGCAATGTACATAACTATCAAAACCGGAATCCGCGCCGCATACCCGTATGCGAGCAAGACGTTGAACAGTCTGGGCCAGCCCGAATACTGAAGCCCGATAGCCAGCACTGCCAGAATAACCCCGACTATTACTTTAATGACCACACCGATTTGAGGAACAGAAACCACCACGATTGTGCCTATAAAAAGCAACGTTCCAATGACAGAAAGCCTGACGGCGCGCCCGCGATCTTCCGGCCCCTGCCCTGCTTCAGACAGTTTCCAGGCAAAATAGACCCCGAATATCAGCGGAAGCCACGAGATGCCGATGATTGCGCCGCCTCCGCCAGCCGCAGGATTAAACAACGCAGTTGGCCAATGCTGAAGTTCACCAACCAATCGTAATAAGGTTATTGCCAGAGTTATCACACTCGGAACGAGAATCAATCGAAAGGTGCTTATGCTTTTCTCTGCCATGTCGCTCTCCTTTGTAAGCCGCCGGTGACGTTTATGCTCAAAGCTCTCGGTTTATCCTATATCACAAGTAGAAACGCCAAACAATCGCTCAGGCGCGTGCGGGCTTCGATTGCTTGCGCCGGAAAACTACCCGATGCTACTATCGGGCTTTCTAAGGGAGGAAGTGAATCAGATGGAAGCTAAACGCAGGGCGAAGATCACCGCGCTTGGTCGCTATGTGCCGCCAAAGGTAGTGACAAATCACGATCTGGCAAAGCGCGTTGATACGAATCACGATTGGATAGTCGAACGCACAGGCATACTTGAGCGTCACATGGTCGAGCCGGGCACGCCGACCTCAGAGTTAGCAGCACAGGCTGTCGGCGATTTGCTCAGGCGGCGCGGCATCGAGGCAGACGAGATTGATGTCATTATCGTCGCCACAGTCACCCCAGACATGATGTTTCCTTCGACTGCCTGTATGGTGCAGAACAAAGTGCGCGCTACAGGCGCGTGGGGCTTCGACGTTTCCGCCGCGTGCTCAGGCTTCCTCTATGCTCTGACGGTCGGCGTTCAGTTCATCGAAACGGGCGCGCACAACAAAGTAGTCGTTATCGGCGCTGATGTGATGTCGAGCATCCTTAATTTTGATGATCGAACGACCTGCGTGCTGTTCGGCGACGGCGCGGGTGCCGTGCTACTTGAGCCGAGCGAAGACGAAAGCTTTGGGATACTGGATTACGCGCACGAAATTGACGGGTCGGGAGGCCAGTTCCTTTATATGCCCGGCGGCGGCAGCCTCAATCCCCCATCGCACGAGACCGTGGATAAAAAGATGCACTGCGTTCACCAGGAAGGTCAGCCTGTATTCAAATACGCCGTGCGCAAGATGGGAGAGATCAGCCGCACAGTTCTTGAGCGCAACAACCTGAAGGGCAACGATATTGATCTTTTCATCGCGCATCAGGCAAACCTGCGGATCATCAACGCGGCGGCTGAAAAACTGGGGCTTGACGAAGCGAAGGTGGTCAAAAACATTCACAAGTTTGGCAACACCACGGCGGCGACAATCCCGCTGGCAATAGGCGATGCGATTGACGACGGGCGACTCAGGAAAGGAAGCCTCGTGGTCTTTGCAGCCGTAGGCGCGGGCTACACGGTAGGATCTGTGCTGTCGCGCTGGGCTTATTGAAAAAAACCGCGATTCAAAACAGACGGCGCGGCCCTTGTGCGCAAGAGCCGCGCCGTCTGTTTTTTGTGTATGGTTGTCAGTAGCCGGTTGCGGACTGAACGTTACTCGACGCCTGCCCGCCTGCTGCTTCCTGAATGATCTTCACGCCGACGCTTGCTCCGATGCGGGTCGCACCGGCTCTTATCATATCCTGCGCCTGCTTCAAGTCTTTGACTCCGCCCGAAGCTTTTACGCCCATCTCGCCGCCGACCACGCGACGCATCAGCGCGATGTCGGCTACGGTTGCTCCGCCCTTGCTGAATCCGGTCGATGTTTTCACAAAATCCGCGCCTGCCTCTTTCGATAACGTGCAGGCGCGAATCTTTTCACCATCTGTCAGCAGCGCGGTTTCGATGATGACCTTGCAGATGTAGCCGACTTCGTGTGCGACCTCGACCACGCCTGCGATATCACGCAGCGCCAGATCGTAGTCGCCCGATTTCAGCGCCCCGATGTTGATTACCATGTCGAGTTCGCTCGCCCCATCGAAGATCGCGCGGCGGGCTTCAAAAGATTTCGTGTCAGGTGTATTTGCGCCGAGCGGAAATCCTATGACCGTGCAGACCTTCACGCCGCTCCCGCGCAAAGCGCACGCAGCCTCGCGCACCCAGATCGGGTTGATGCAGACGGAAGCGAATCCGAAACGCGCGCCTTCTTCGCAAATCTTCAATATCTCGTCGCGCGTCGCGTCGGGCTTGAGCAGAGTGTGGTCAATATAGCGAGCAACCTGTCGCGCGGCTTCGCTTTCGGGCCCGGAAAGCCCGAACCTTACCCCTCCGCTTGCAATCAGCGACTGCATGCGGTCGGGGCATTTCACGAAACATTCGTCGTGATAGACATCGCATTCGGATGCGCTCCCGCTCGTCCCAAGCCGGGAAAGGATCACGTCGGTAATTTGAGAAACCAGTTCTTCGATCTTTACATTGTCTTGCATTTCAGTCGCTCATTGCGGCTTTTGTGTGGGCAGCCGCTCGCGCTTTTATCTCTTCAAGCAAGGCATAAGGCACTGATAGATCGCCTTTTCCTCTCACGATATTGAGATCGGGTTTGTAAGTTCCGTGGTAATCGCTTCCGCCTGTAACCAGCAATCCATGTCGCTTCGCCAATTCAGCATACACACTGCGCTCTTCGTCGCTGTGACGGCTGTAGATCGCTTCAACGCCGTCGAGTCCCATTCGAGCAAGCTCGACTATCAACTGTTCCGCCTCTTCAATCGACGCAAGCTTCAGCTGATAAGGATGAGCAAGCACGGCGACCCCGCCAGCGCTGTGAATCAGGGCAATGGAATCCTTCGGAGAAAGCCGGGCTTTCTCGACATAGGCGGCAGCGCCTTTCGCAAGGAATCGGTTGAAGGCGTCTTGAATGCTTTCAGCGTAACCCCTTTCGACCATCAATCGCGCGAAGTGGGGGCGACCGACCACTTTATTTCCGGCGAGTAGCGCGACTTCCTTATAGCTTATGTCTAAACCAAGAGCCTGAAGACGGGCTGCGATCTCAGGATTCCTTTTTTCGCGCGCCTCCCTTAACTCTGTAAGCTTTGCCAGAAGCGTTGTCGCTTTGTCATCGATGTAATATCCCAGTACGTGCATGGTGCCGGGTGAATAGTCGGCGCTGATCTCGATGCCATCAACGAACTCGATTCCGAAATGCTCGGCAGCCTGTCGGCCCGCGTCCAGTCCTGCGACCGTATCGTGATCCGTTATGGCAATGGCGCGCGCGCCTTGCGAATGCACAAGCGCAATCAACTCGAAAGGGGTTGCGCTGCCATCCGAAAAAACGGTGTGAGAATGAAGATCAATAATGTTTTCAGACATCGTGACGATATTATCTGCCGTCGTTCAGCAAAGTCAAACATCCTGATTCCAGTGATGACCTGCCTCGAAACTCGCATCTGGAGCCAGTTTCGTGACAACGACCTGAAACTGGCTCCCAGAGCCACTTTTATGACAGACACCTTGAATCAGGCTCCCAGAGCCAGTTTCACACTGCGCGACGGTTGCAAAAACGCACGACTGAGAATTTTATTTTATTATTATCGCACGCATCATTAAGCATCAGAGGCAAAATCGAGTGTCCCTGAAACAGGCTCTGGAAGCCTGTTTCAGGGACATGTTGGTAATTTGTGATTTTATTTAGGGTATTTACAAAAAAAAAAGTTGACAAGACTGCGCGAAGCAAATATATACAACAATATGTTGTGTATCATTAAGACTAGTACACAAGAGTAGTTGAACTACAGTATCTTGTGTACGGAGTATAAATCTAAAGGAAAGGAGAAGCACAATTATGGCAACTGCAAAGAAAGGCGGCGCCAAGAAGGCTGCTGCCAAAGGCGGCGCTAAGAAGGCCGCAGCGAAAAAAGGCGCGAAGAAGAAATAACCTTCTGCCGCTACGCAAAACGGGGGTTCTCTGTGTGAGAACGCGGGGATGGGAGACCATCCCCTTTTTCTTTTATCATCCTCGATTCCTCGCTCGCCACAAAACTTTTTTAATCTGAACTTCACGCAGAAATTAGTGTAAACTGATTTGCGCTATGGCAATTGACAGAGACGAGCGTCCATGGGGAATGTATGAAGTGCTGGCCGAAGGCGACGGTTACAAGGTCAAACGCATAGCCGTGAAACCCGGTCACCGCCTCAGCCTGCAAATGCACGAGAGTCGCACAGAGCACTGGGTCATCGTAGCTGGTGAGGCGATGGTAACGGTTGGAGACCGGGAGATCCCTATGCGCGAGAACGAAGATGTTCTCATTCCCGTGAGGACTAAGCATAGAGTCGCCAATCCTGGAAAGGACCTGCTTGTTTTCATTGAAGTCCAGTGCGGAGCGTATCTGGGCGAAGACGATATAAAGCGATTCGAGGACGACTACAACAGGACGGAGCCCGCCAGGGCTTAATCAAGCCTCAGCTTCCATCTTCATCGAAGAGTTATTGGCCTGCGCAGAGTCTATGCGGGCATAGAGGTCCGGTTCTCCTTCCGGGCGCGTGTGCCACCTCTTATGAATCCAGAGCCAGTGTTGAGGGTAACGGCGCGCGCATTCTTCAATCGCCTTCGTGTATCGCGCCGTATTGATCTGGACTTCCTCTTTGAAATCGCCGGTCCTGATCAGAGGTATTTCGGGCTCGAATCTCAGGCGATGTTTTTTCAACTGTTCGTCCCAGATCAAAAAGCCGGGAACGACAGGGGCGTCTGTGCGCAGGGCAAAGACCGCAAGGCCAGTAGTCGAGCAGGCAGGCAGGCCGAAGAAGTCGCAAAAGACTCCCTGATCTCTGAGCGTGTTGGCGTCAATGAGCAGCCCTATATCTCCGCCTCGCCTGAGCGTTTCAAGAACGGGCTTGACGGCGCGATTTTTATCTATCGTGCGATTGCCTGAAAGCTCGCGGTAATGGCTTATCATTCGATTCAGCAGTGGATTATCGAGCGGGCGCACCAGAAAGCTCAACGGATGGCCATAAACACCCTGCGCGAAGGCGCAAAGCTCCCATGCTCCGACATGGCCTGTCAGCAACAGAACGCCGCGACCTTGTTCGGCGGCCCGCTTGTAGTTTTCAAGCCCATCGTAGACGACCAGATCGCCGATGTTTTCGCGCGTGATCTTTGGGAACTGTGAAAACTCTCCGAGCAGCCTGCCGAGATTATCGCAAACCCCTTTGAGTATTGCGCGTCGCTGCTCATCATCAAGCTCAGGCATAGCAAGCTGTAGATTGCGATGGCCCACGCGCTGTAATCTTCCATGCAGCCGGTAGGCAGCGCGAGCTATCAGCCTGCCTGTAAAGACAGCTATCGGGCGCGGCAAGAGTCCGAGAGACTTCAACAACAGCCACGCAGGCAGAAACTCGGTCCAGTTTCTCAGTGCGCTTCTCTCTTTTCTAGCCACGAGGTCAAACTAGCACGCACACCTGTCAGTGTCAATTAAGCGTTGATTTTTGATTGATCCGCCTTGATTCTATGGAGCGTTGAAGTAAATAATGCAGTACCGTATTCCTGATGAATGTTATATTACAATCGCTGGTTTTGCTGGCATCTTACGAATCAGGCAAAACCGACGCGGCGGGTTCATGAGATGGCCGACAATATATCTCAGTTGCTCCTCAAGTGGAGCGATGGCGATAAAGATGCGATAAATGAATTGATGCCGCTGGTATACAACGAGCTTCGTGGCATGGCTAGAAGCTATTTACATCGGGAAAGCAAAGATATTACGTTTCAGCCGACAGCGCTTGTAAACGAAGTCTATATCAGACTCCTGGGCCAGCAGCAGGTGAGTTGGGATACTCGCGCGCAATTCTTCGGAATGGCTTCAAAGCTGATGCGCAATATTCTTGTAGATCACGCTCGCACTCGGCTCGCATCCAAGCGAGGCGGCGGGCAATTGAAAGTATCTCTTGCCGACGCGGATCGCATCAGCAATCAGCCCGATATCGATATGATTATTCTTGATGACGCTTTGAACAGGCTTGCGGCGATTAAGCCGGAACACAGTCGCATCGTTGAATTGCGCTATTTTGGCGGGCTTACCATAGAAGAGACGGCAACAGTTCTGGGCGTGTCGCCCGCGACGGTCGAGCGGAGTTGGGCCTTCGCAAGAGCATGGCTTCGCCGTCAGATAGGTATTTGAAATCTTTCGATTGGGATTTCAAATAACAGCTAAACAATGAAAGAGTCAGAATATTTGACACGCGTGGAAGAGATTTTCTATGCGGCAATTAAACTTGAGGGCGAAGAGCGAGCCGCATTTCTTAGCCATATATGCGCCTCGGATGACGATCTCCGTTCTGAAATAGAGTCTTTGATTTGCGCTCATGAAGCGCCGATGAATTTTCTCGATACCCCGCCGTCAATCTTAACAGCCAGCCTCCTTCAGGATTCCGACATTGAGATCGGACAGTTCGTCGGGCGTTACCGCATTCTCTCGCCAATAGGTCACGGAGGCATGGGTTGCGTCTACAAGGCCGAAGACCCTTCGCTATTGAGGACGGTCGCCATCAAGGTTATTTCAAAACAAAAATTCTCGGATCAGGCAGAGGTTCGTTTCTTACGCGAAGCGCGAGCTACTTCAGCAATCAACCACCCCAACGTTATAACCATACATGAAATAGGCACGACACACGACTGCGCTTATATAGTTATGGAGTATGTGGAGGGCCGCAATCTGGCTGAGGTAATAGCTCAGCCCTGGATGGGAGCAGACAGATTTCTTGAGATCGCATTTCAGATCAGCGATGGTATCGGCGAAGCCCACTCAAAAGGAATCATACACCGCGATATCAAACCCGAAAATGTATTGATAACTGACCGCGACAAGATAAAGCTATTGGATTTCGGCATAGCAAAACACCTCAATTCTGCATGGATGAATTCCAGCGGCTCGACGGCGATGGAAAGCATAACGAAAACAGGAATGCTGATAGGCACACCGGCTTATATGTCACCAGAACAGTTGCGCGGCAATCAAGTTGACGAGCGGACAGACATTTTTTCTTTCGGCGTCCTGCTCTACAAATTGATTACCGGCCAACATCCGTTTTCAGGTTCCACCCCTATAGAGATTGCCGCATCGATCTTGAAAGATAAGCCGTCAGGAGCTATCAAAAATGTCAACGATCTGCCGCCACAGATCGCGTTGATGGTTTTGCGTTGCCTGGAAAAAGAGCCGGTCAACCGCTACAGATCTTTTGATGAAATCAAACGCGACTTATCTGCCTGCCTCCAGCAGCGCATGACGATGAGCAATGACATCCTGCGTACATCATTATCATCGCATCAGGTGAGCAGGCAGGAGTCTTATGAACTCGCAAAAACCCCGCTAAACCACGGGCTTTCGACACCGACCATAATTGTGTTGCCATTTGAAGTGCTCGGCAGCAACGAAGATCACGCGTTCATAGGATTGGGCATGGCATATGCCCTCAGAACTACGCTTTCAAGAATTAAAGGGTTGTCCGTACTGTCGCAGGTTGCAGACTCCGGCCAGATTGGAAGGGCCGAGCAATCATTGCAAATAGCTCACAGGGCCGGGGCGACGATTCTGTTGGAAGGCGAAGTGATGTGCTCAGGGGCGCAGTTGGAGGTCCGCGCAAGACTCATTGAAGTCGATAGCAGCTATGTCATCTGGGGCGAGCGATATCGCGGCGCTTCCTCTGACCTGTTTCGCATACAGGATTCGTTATGCGACGGCGTTTCTGTAGCGCTCAAACTCAATATCGCCTCTCAGGCACGCACTGCGCCTCCGCCCGTAAGCGCCAACATCGAGGCTTTCGAGTGTTATTCCAAGGGGCGCGCTTACCTTGAGCATTACTACGTCAAAGAGAATATAGACGCCGCTATAAGCATACTTGAACAGGCCACCAGATTGGACGAGCGCTTTGCCCTGCCCTATGCCTCACTTGGAGAAGCATACTGGCGCAAATATATCAGCACGCTCGATTATGAATGGGTGAGACGAGCCATCGCGGCAAGCGACCGCGCTCTGGTGCTCGACCCGGAACAGTCACAGGTGCATCTGTCTCTCGGATACATTTATTACTCCACAAGGAACATAGAGGCGGCGATCAGGGAGTTCGAGTTAGCTCTGGAAATACAACCCGCCTGCGACGACGCTTTCAGAAAGCTCGGCAAGTGCTATCAGGTCAAAGGCGATTTGCAGGCAGCGGTGAGTTATTTCGAGAAAGCTATAGAAATACGCCCTCGATATTGGGATTACTACAACGGCCTTGGGCTTTGCTATTACACCTTTGCGCAATATGATCGCGCCGCCGAGATGTTCAGAAGGGTGATTGAATTGCAACCGGAAAACTATAACGGCTATAACAACCTCGGCGCGATCTATTACCTGCGGGGCCAGTACGAAGATGCGCTTGTCATGCATCAAAGGGCGATAGAGATTCAGCCGAGCGAAGAAGCGTACTCTAATCTCGGCACAGACTATTTTTATACGGGGCGCTACGAAGAAGCCGTCGAAGCATACAAGTCGGCCATCACTGTTTCTCCGAATAACGATCTATATTATATAAATCTGGGCGACGCATATTTGCGGCAGAACAGATTGAGCGACGCCGACGAGCAATACGAGAAAGCGTTGCAGTTGCTAGTCGAATCGCTCAGGGCGAGACAGGAAAATGCGCAACTGCAATCCCGGCTGGCTCTATGTCAGGCAAAGCTCGGAAGAGATAACGAGGCGCATCAAACCATAGAGCGCGCTTTGAAAATTGAGCCTCGCAACACGACCGTCATTTATCGCAGAGCCACGGTATATGCTCTGACCGGAAGAGTTGAACCGGCTCTTGAAAGCCTCAGAGAAGCGCTGGCGCAGGGCTACAGTCACAGCGAGGCCAGACAGGACCCGAATTTTGAATCTCTCCGGCAAAATGAACTTTTTAATTCACTGATTGATTCGATAAGGTAACAGCAAGGGCGCATGATGTGCTTTGCTGCCTGAGTTGTCACGCATCATCAGCCTGACAGCACTATGATGGGATCGAGCGTGTCCACCACGCCGCCGTGACTGAACAGCAGAATACTATATGTCCATTTAGAATCTGCGGCAGCAGTCGGGAACGTCGGTGGGGTTGTTACGGTCTGCGGTTCGGGAGGTGTGTTCGGTTCGGGAATATTCAACTCTGCTCCGAAACTCATTGAGCTGCCGAATAACATAGGGTCGGGCGTAATGCTATGCAAAGGGGGAGTCCCGGTGTCGGGAGTAAAAAAAAATCCCTGAAACTGAATCCAGAGTTGAATCTTCGGGCAAGAGTTGTATACCTGCCATGTCACGGGGCCCGGTGGGACTGATTGCGAGGATGACATACTTGGTTCAAGGATCTTGGGGTTGTTGTCATCGTCCACCCCTACACGAACAATGATTGGTTTCGACGCCACGCTATCTCCCTCCTGTTCAGGCCAATATCGGCGGAAAGAAAAACAGCCCATGCTTTAAAGGCTCGCCGATTCTATAACAATCGCCTGTCAGAAATCCAGTAGTTAAAATACCTTTGTCCGATGCCGCCGGTTTGTCTCGATCAGTAATCAGCGTTATAGCGGTTTGCAACTCTCTGTAAATCCCGGAGGGCTCAGATTCACCGGTCGCGTCTAGATATAATCCGCTATAAAACGCGATTCCAGGCCCGCTTCAGGCACCTGACTGATGATCGCCTGACAGCACTACGATAGGATCGAGCGTGTCCACCACTCCGTTTTCATTTATCAGCGTGATAGTGTAGGCCCAGGCTGAATTGAGAGGAGCGGTATCCGATACTGCGCCGCCGAGGCAGGTGGTTAATGAGGGTACATTATTGACCGCCGCAGGCAACTGTTCGCCATAAGACGCAAAGTTATTAAACAGGTTAGGGATGGTCAAAGTAACCTGTACTCCTACTTCCGGTTGGAAGAAAAAACCATCGAATGCAATCCATAGATTAACCGGGCAAGAGTTTTGTATCTCCCAACACAGGATATTGCCATTCTGGGCAGGTGTTTGAGTGGTAAAGCTTGGGGCAACAATTTTGGGCAAGTTGTTATTGAACGGGTCCGGCTCAATAACTACATTGATTGTAACTAAAGTCAGGATACCGGTTGTTGTTGTTTCGGCTGGAGACCATATAGTCATAAGGCGTTTCTCCTGTTTAATTTAATTTCAGTAGTTTTAGAGTAGCCTGCCCGGAATACCTGCTATCGGGCAGGCCTGCTTCTGACGACCTGGCATTTAAGCAAATGCCAAGGCTGTATCAACAACGCTGGTCGGCAGTTGCGCGGGGGATACGATGACGCCGCCTATGACATATGCCGTCTGCTCGTAAAGAGGCACATTAGTAGGCGAGGGCGGGGTGAAGCTGACTGAAAAGTTCGTGTTCGATGATCCCTGATTCAGTATATCGGCGTTGGTGTAATTGTAAGACCACAAGTTAAAGGCTGGAGGAGCCATGTTCGAGTTCAAAAAGTTATACGCGAAATCTCCTTGAGATCCCGCCTGAAGGGGGGTGAGGTTCCCCTGAAGTATACCGCTCAATGCAGACTGAGTAGCCGCTTGAAGAGCATTGTAATAGTTGCTGGCTCCCGAGGGATCAGCCGCGAGCGATGTTTTAGACATGCTTTTTCTCCATTCGTTTTTACAATCCGAATCGGTGTAATAACCGGCCACTGGTGTGGCTCCGATTACTTCGTTCAAAACTTACACCTAATTGATCAAGCGGAATTTCAGATTAAACTCCCTCATATAAAATGTGTGAGCTGGTGTGTAAATTTTGAAACATCGTAGAAATTAACGGATGCGGGGGAGGTTCAACCGATTACGCCGCTCTGTTCTTAACTCTTGAACCGCGTCTCCGTCTGGGGTATCCTTTCGCCAGATTGCCCCTGCCTTATCGTCTTAAGCAATCAAGTCGGAGATCGTTATGATAAGCTTCAAAGCGCCCGCTGCTATGGCAGTGAAATGCTTTCATCTTAGAGTCGCTTTCATGCTTGCCATCGTTTTGCAGCTTTCTATCTGCGTGGCAAACGGGCAACAGCCAGCCGTAGGCAGAAAGAAAGCTCCTCGTCTAACCACCGAAGATGTCGTTCAACCCGTGACAGCTCAACCGGCTGTTGAATCGCCTAAACCGGAAGACGCGGACAAGGCTGTTGCGTCCAAAACAGATGCGACCAAAACAGATGGAGCAAAACCCGAAGACTCAAAACAACCAGCCGAAGTGAAGGCAAGCGCAGAAGAATCTGCGTGGCGCGAGCGGACGAGCAAGGCGCGAGAACGCGCGAAGGAACTGGAACGGGCGGCGGAAGAAGCCGAGTTGCGCATCACTGAGCTTAAAAATAATCTGAGTGTTTCGGGCCAGAGTTCCAGATACCGAAACGATACCGCCGCCGAACTGGACCGCGCAGGCCAGAAACTCTCTGATCTTCGCAATCAATCGCGCGCGGCCAAAGACGATCTCAACCAGCTTTTAGAGTACGGCAAAGAGAACAGGTTCGGCGAATCCGAAGGGCCAAAGTCAACTTCCGGCGATGGGAAACCGAATGAGGATTATTATCGCTCCAGGTTTGCCGCGCTGAATGAAGAGGCTCATGACGCAGACCGACGCATACAGCTGTACGATTATCGCGTGAGAGATTTGCAGCAACACATACTGCTAAACGGCGGCAAGAACGGCGGCGACAATTTTTATACAGCGCAGCTTCAGCAGGATAAAGAAGAAGCGCAGCGAAGCCTTGATGAGGCGCGCGCAGCGCGAAGCAAGGCTTTGAGCAAACTCGACCAGTTGCTGGAAGAAGCGCGTCGCGCAGGCGTGCCGCCCGGCGTGTTCAGATAATCAGCCTGCCCCTGCACTTAAAACGAGCCTCCCTTTGATGTCCCATTTTCTTAACCGACTCTGTGAGTCCATTTGAACAATGGGCGGTCCGGAATTATATAATCAATGGCAGAGATACTGATTGTTGAAGACAAAGACAGCCTCAGGCAGATGCTGCGCCTGACGCTTCAAACCGCAGGATACGTAGTCGATGAGGCGCGCGACGGAGCAGAAGCCCGGCGCATGCTGCATGAATCGCGTTATAAACTAGTCATCACAGACCTCAAGATGCCGCGCGCGGACGGTCTCGAAGTGCTGCGCGCTGCGAAATCTTCGGATTCAGAGACGACTGTCATCCTGCTCACCGCTTATGGGACGATTGATGAAGCTGTTGTGGCCATGAAAGAGGGCGCGCACGATTTTCTTCAGAAGCCCGTCGATAGCCGTCATCTATTGATGCTTGTCGAGCGTGCGCTTGAAGGAGCGAGGCTTCGGGCTGAAAACATTCTGCTCAGAGACGAGTACGCGCGACGTTATGGATTCCCGCGCATAATCGGCGATTCAACCGCAATGCAAAAAGTAGGGCGCGAGATTCAGCAGGTAGCATCAACGCCAACCTCTGTTCTGTTGCTGGGCGAATCGGGCACGGGCAAGGAATTATTTGCCCGCGCGATACATCATCTCAGCCCGCGCCGCAACGCGCCGTTCGTAGCCATCAATTGCGCGGCTATTCCCGACACGCTGATTGAGAACGAATTGTTCGGCCACGAAAAGGGCGCATACACGGGCGCAGACCAGCGGCGAGCAGGTAAGTTCGAGCTTGCTGCGCGCGGCACGATTTTTCTGGACGAGATAAGCGAGATTGCTTTGCCCGTGCAGTCGAAGCTGCTGCGCGTTCTGGAAGAGCGGGTGATTACGCGGCTCGGCGGCTCGGCAGACATTGATGTCGATGTGCGCGTAGTTGCCGCAACCAATCGTGATTTAAAAGCCGCCATCGCGTCCAAACAGTTCCGCGAGGATCTCTATTTCCGCCTTGCGGTCTTCCCCGTTCAAATACCGGCGCTGCGCGAACGAAGAAGCGATGTGCGGCAGATAGCCGAGTTCTTCGCCGCGAAATATGGCCGCGAACTGCGGCGCGCGCCGTTGCGATTGACAGATGAATCCCTGCGCGCGCTCGAAGAATACGACTGGCCGGGCAACGTGCGCGAGCTTGAAAACACAATCGAGCGCGCATGCATACTGGCTCGCGGTCTGGAGATAACGCCCGTTGATTTGAACATCACTCCGAAAGCGGACTACTCGCCGCGCGAGCAGCTGGCGTTGCTTGACGGCTTTGACCTTCGCGGCAGCCTCGCAGAAGTGAGCGCGCGAGCGCAACGGCTGGTCGAGCGCAGAAAGATAGATGTGACGTTGCGCGAATGCGATTTCAACAAATCCCGTGCAGCCGAGCGATTGTCAGTGAGTTATAAAACCCTGCTCACACGAATCAAAGAGCTTGAGCTTGAATGAGCAATAAGCGATTGCGCGCAATTCAAAGAAGCAAGCCTGCAATTAAGACGCCGATTTAGTTGCAGGCTGTTTTAATTTTAAGCGAGCGGTATCGTGAGGTCTGCTTGGATTACTTTTCGGAAAGCGGATAGAATCAAACCGATGAACGAGCGCCGACCTTCTCACGAAATCGAAGATGTGCCCGACACCCAGGCGATTGAAGAGCAGGAAATCATTCAACATGAAAACGCGCTGATCGAAACCGGTGTGGCCGAAGCCGAAGCAAAGACACCTGCAATCGAATTCGATCAGGTCGAAAATACTGTGTCGCGCGACGGCAAAACATCTGAAACCGGCAAGCGACAAGGGAGCGTCGCGCGTTCGGCTGGAATAGTGAGCCTCGCCGTGATGGCCAGTCGCGTGCTCGGACTAGTCCGCGAGATGGTCTTCGCATATTTTTTCGGTGCATCCAAAAGCTTCGCAAACGACGCCTACGTCATAGCCTTTCGCATTCCGAATATGCTGCGCGACCTGTTTGCCGAAGGGGCGCTCTCCAGCGCTTTCGTCCCGGTCTTCTCTGAATACCTCGTCAAAAAAGATGAGAAAGAAGCGTTCAGACTTTCAAATCTGGTGACGACTGCGCTCGTTCTGATACTCGGAACGCTTGTAGTGCTCGGCATCATATTCGCCGGGTCGCTGGTCGCCTTCATCGCGCCGGGTTTTCAGAGCACTCCTGAAAAATTCGATCTGACCGTTCGCATGACGCGAATAATGATGCCGTTTATTCTGCTTGTGGCTCTGGCCGCGCAGGCGATGGGAGTGCTCAACGCGCGTGGCCGTTTCGGCGTGCCTGCGCTCGCGTCATCATTCTTTAATTTAGGCTCGATCATCGGCGGCGTTTTAGTCGCGGCGTTTCTTGCCGATCCGACTTTCTCACATCCCATAAGCTCGATTGTCGAAAAACCGACCGAAGGAATAATCGGCATGGCTTACGGCGTGCTGATCGGCGGTTTTCTGCAATACGCCGTGCAGTGGCCGAGCCTTGCGCGCGCAGGGTTTCATTATCGCCCGATGCTGAGTCTCACTGATCCGGGCTTGCGGCGAATTTTTTACCTGATGGGCCCGGCAATAATCGGCGGCGCTGCCATGCAGGTCAACGTGCTCGTCAACAGCAACTTCGCATCGAACATTCCGGGCACAGGTCCTGTCTCCTGGCTCAGTTATTCCCTTCGCCTGATGCAATTTCCCATCGGGGTGTTCGGCGTAGCGATTGCGACTGCGACGCTGCCTGCCATATCGCGCGACGCTGCGGCAAACTCATTGAACGATTTCAGGCATACGCTTGCCACTTCGATTCGCCTTGCGTTTCTTTTGACGATACCATCGGCGGTCGGGCTTATAATGCTTCGTACACCGATTATCGCGCTCATCTATCAGCGCGGACACTTCACGGCCAATGACACAGAGCACACGGCAAACGCGCTCGCGTTCTACGCAGTGGGGCTTGCGGGCTACTCGGTGATCAAAATACTCGCGCCCGCATTTTACGCGCTCGGCGACGCGCGAAAGCCGATGATTATCAGCCTGATTTCGATGGCGACCAACTACGTTATAAACTGGATGCTCGTTGACCGGTTTCATGAGCGCGGCCTTGCCTTTTCGACTTCCGTTGTCGCGCTGATGAACTTCGGACTGCTTTATATAATGATGCAGCGCCGCCTGAAGGGGATCGAAGATCGCAAGACGGCAGTGGCAGTCGGCAAAATAATTCTGGCCTCGCTCGTGATGGGCGCGGCGTGCTGGGCAATCACTAACGGCATCAGCAGATACGCAGGCGACAGCTTCGCGGTAAAAGCAGCAAACGTCATAACATCAGTCGGCGTCGGCGCGGCTGTTTTCTATCTGGTCGCATCGCTTCTGGGCATTGAAGAGCTTCGAGCCGCTACAAAAGCGCTCACACGGCGTTTCGCCAGAAGATGAAAGCCTTTGTCTGCCGCTACAGATATCAATAAACTCTCTCTGCATTGATTATAGATTGATTGAACACTATTATTTAATCAAACGTTTGATTAATATAAGAGCGAGTATGGCGAGACCAAAGACAGAAGACCCGGAAGCCAGAGCCAGGATACTGGCGGCGGCTGAGAGGCTGTTTGCCGAACGCGGACTGACAGGCGTTGCGATACGCGAAATAGCATCCGAAGCAGGCGTAAACGGCGCGATGATCCATTACTATTTCGGCAACAAAGACGGGCTATATCAGGCGATCCTCGAAAACGCCGCGTCCAGAGTTCGTTCGCTGATCGCCAATGCAACCGGCAGCGACGCCTCTGCCCGCGAGCGGCTGACGAGTTTCGTCAGCGCATACGCCGAGTACATATTCACTCATCCCAATCTGGCTCGGATACTTTCACGCGAGATGCTGTCAGGCGGGCAACACATTACAAAGCTCCTGCAAAAATACATACCGGCGAATTACGGGATGCTGCGCGAGGCGATGTCGGAAGGCGTCCGCCTGGGCGAGATGCGACCAATAGATGTTGACCTTGCGCCGATAAGCCTGATCGGGATGATTCTCATATTCCAATTCATAAGGCCGCTCGTTTCGCTCGGGCCAGTTAAGATTCAGTATGACGAACATTTCATCAAGCGACTCTCGAATCACACGATAGATCTTTTCCTGAACGGCGCAGGTGAGAAAGCCGCCGGTTCAAAGAAAAAACAGAGAGCCAACAAGTCCAAGTGAGGCCAGGATGAAAAGCAGTTTTCGAAAAACACTCTTTATCGGCGCGATGATTCTGGCACTGGTCGGGGCAGCAGCCGCGTGGAAATACCTCAGCAGCCGCGCAGCGACAGACCGCCTTGTGCTTTCGGGCACAATCGAAGCCGACGAGATACATATCGGCTCGAAGGTCGCAGGCCGCATCAGCGCTGTGCTTGTAAAAGAAGGCCAGGAGGTGAAGCAGGGTGAACCGATGATTCGCTTTGAGAGCTACGACCTTGAGGCGCGACGAGCCGACGCTATTGCGGCGATTGCTGAAGCCGAAGCGAATTTTGAAAAGATGAAGAACTTTTCGCGGCCCGAAGAGATCGCTCAGGCGAAAGCGCAGGCCGAAGCTGCGTGGATGAATCTTGAGCTTGCGCGCAATGGCCCGCGTAAACAGGAGATCGATGTGGCGCGCGCAGAATTAGAAGCTGCCAACGCGGATTACGAAGTTGCGCGCTCGTCGCTGGCGCGCGTTGAGCGATTAACGCGCGAGGGCGTGCAATCTATACAGGATTACGATAATGCGAAGGCTATGTCTGATCGAGCAGGCGGAATGCGCGAGGCTGCGCGTCAAAAACTGAACATGTTGCAGGCAGGAACGAGAAACGAAGAGGTCCAGCGCGCCGAGCGGGAATACCGTCAGGCTGCGGCCAATCTACAGTTAGTACAGCGCGGCGCGCGCAAGGAAGATATCGATGCGGCGCGCGCGCAGTTGGAAAGGGCGCGCGCCGCGCTTCAACAGATCGAAACGCAGCTTGGCGAACTGGAATTAAAAGCGCCCGCCGATGCCTTCGTAGAGGTGTTTCAGATGCGACCGGGCGATTTGATTAATCCCAACTCGCCCGTTGCCACTCTCGTCGAAATCAATCGCTTGTGGGTGCGCGTGTACGTGCCTGAGCCTGAACTGGGTAATGTGCAGTTGAGCAAAGAAGTCTCCGTCAACGTTGATACGTTCAAGAGCGAGAATTTCAAAGGGACAATTGAGCATATATCGAGTCGCGGCGAGTTCACGCCCCGCAATGTGCAGACGCGCGACGAACGCACGCATCAAGTCTTCGCAGTGCGTGTCAGAGTAGACAACAGCACGCACAAGTTGCGCGCAGGGATGGCCGCCGACGTGAACATTATGAAATAGAAGCCGGAAACCCTGAAACCGGCTTCTGTGGCCGCTTTCAAGGTGTCCATCTTACCAATTAACTCTATGAGCCCTGCAATTGAGATAGAAGGACTGACAAAGAAGTTCGGCAACTTCACTGCCGTTGACGGCGTCAGTTTGTCAGTAGAAAACGGTGAGATATTCGGATTTCTCGGCCCGAATGGATCGGGCAAATCCACGATCATCAGAATGCTCTGCGGGTTGATTACGCCGACCGCGGGAACGGCTCGTGTTGCGGGCTTCGACATACTAAAGCAGACCGATCAGATTCGCCAGAGCATCGGTTATATGTCCCAGCAATTCAGCCTCTATCAAGACCTCACGGTTTGGGAGAACATAAACTTTTACGCGCACGTCTACGGATTGAAGGGCGAGCAATTAAAGCGGCGGCGCAATGCCGTAATCGACTTGACTCATATCAACGACTACGTTGATCGCCGCGCGGGCGCGCTGTCGGGCGGATGGAAGCAGCGGCTGGCGCTTGCGTGCGCGCTCGTGCACGAGCCGAAGATAATCTTTCTCGACGAGCCTACGGCTGGCATAGACCCTGTTGCGCGGCGCGAGTTGTGGGATCTGTTCTTTCACCTTTCCGGTCAGGGCATAACATTGTTTGTGACTACGCATTATATGGACGAGGCAGAGCGATGCGCGCGGGTCGGTTATATCTTCAACTCGAAGCTGATTACTTATGGCGCGCCCGACGAGCTGAAGAGGCTGCCGGACGTAACGCCTACGGACGCAAAGTGGGTTGAAGTTACCTGCCCGAATACGACGGTCGCGCTCGCAGAATTGAAGCGCGCAGATTACGTGCGCAACGCGACTATATTCGGCCAGTCAATTCACCTGCTGATGGACATAAACAAACCCGTTGAAAAATTGAAAGAGACACTCGCAGGCATAGGCATCACGGATGCCGGGGTAACGCTTGCGCGCCCGTCGCTCGAAGACGTTTTCGTGACGCTGACAAAGCGTTACTCAGGCAACGGCAACAGAGACGGTAATCTGAAATCACAAACTTGAAATTTATGTTTAAAGGATTCGGTTCAATCTTCTACAAAGAGATAATTCAGATCAGCCGCGATCCTGTGACGCTCGTGCTGATGCTTCTTGTGCCGATGTTTCAATTGATAGTCTTCGGCTATGCGATCAACAGGGATGTGCGAGACATCAAGACAGCCGTCTATAACCTTGATTCGGGTCGCGAGTCGCGCGATCTGCTGGCGGCATTCGAGAACACGGATTATTTTCACATAGTTGAGTATGCAGGGTCCGACGAAGTATTAAATAATGCCATAGTTGCGGGCCGCGTGAAAATCGGCATAAAGATTCCGCCCGATTACTCTGATCATCTGCTCGCGAATCGCCAGGCCACCGTGCTTGTGTTGATTGACGGGTCTGATTCGAGCATCGCGACGCAGAGCCTTCAGGTATCGACATCCGTAGGTCTCACTCAATCGCTTGAAAGGCTCACAAGCGGTCTCAATTCGCCGGGGCTTCCGATCGAAGTTCGCCCAAAGCTGTTATTCAACCCCGACGCGCGGTCGGCAAATTTCATGGTGCCGGGACTGGTTGCCGTAATACTCCAGATAATCACCACCATGCTGACAGCGTTTTCAATCGTGCGCGAGCGCGAACGCGGAACTCTGGAACAGTTACTGGTTACGCCGATACGGCCTTTCGGGCTTATGCTGGGCAAGCTTGTGCCGTATGGGCTGATAGGCTTTTTTGAAACGTGCACGGTACTGGTCGTCATGCGATTGGTATTTGACGTGCCGATAAACGGCTCTGTTATGTTACTGCTCAGCTTATCAATAATCTTTCTGTTTACGGCGCTGGCAATTGGGCTATTGATATCGACAAAGGCTCAGAACCAGATGCAAGCGCTGCAACTGGCGTGGCTCATCATGCTGCCCTCGGTGTTGTTGTCGGGATTTATGTTCCCGCGCGATTCGATGCCCGTCATCATGCGCGCAGTGGGGTTTATGGTTCCCGCGACACATTTCATGGAGATACTTCGAGGCATAGTGCTGCGCGGCGCAACCTTCCTGGATCTTCTACCCGAAGTCATTACGCTTGCAGTGATGGGAGTTGTGCTATTGGTGTTGAGCGCCGTTCAGTTTCACAAGAAGCTTTCATAAAAAAGAAGGCTTGTAAAAAGTGCGGGCGCTTAGGTCGGCCTCAAAGGAGGAAACCACATTCCGACCACAGCGCCCGGTGAGTAATGGAGGAGGATTCACCCCAAGCGAATACGCTTAGTATAGCAAGCAGGGCCACGACTATCAGGCGCATTAAGATTTATCGTAGTCCGCTGCCATCGGTCACTCACAAAGCTAATAACGCGACGAGCACATTTCGGTTTCAAAATAATCTAA
This sequence comes from Blastocatellia bacterium, assembly GCA_963804815.1. Lineage (GTDB taxonomy): Bacteria > Acidobacteriota > Blastocatellia > UBA7656 > UBA7656 > DATEKX01. Next base: position 4,805,582 of record CAWDRU010000002.1, read on the forward strand.
GGCTTATGATTTTTTTTGGATTATTAAAAAAGAAAACGGGACGCTCTTCGCAAAGCGCCCCGTCCCAAGGAGAAGGATATTCTGTTCTGAGCGTGGGTCCTAATCCGGTGGAAGAAGTCTTAGCACATCCTAAATCAACCTTCTCAGGATCTTCCGCTCATTTACTTAAACGTGAGTTGGCATATTTTGTTCCCAACTTTCATGTACGCCGCCGTCGCGCCTTTCGTCGCGCAGGTAAGGCCAGTTTTTCCAGCCATTTCAGCGCCTCGTCGAAGCGCTCGAAGTGCTGCTCATCATCTCGAAACTGACGGCTGTGATAAAGTGTGCGCCCCTGTTCGCGGCGTGGCGGGTGCTTCACGTGCAGCATCTCGTGATAAAGCACGTACTCGACGACAAAGCGCGGTATGCGCGGGCTATCTAGCGTGCGGCTGATGATAATGGCGTCGTGAACGTGATCGTGATGGCCCAGGACGCGACGCGTCTGTCGCACGCTCCAGGAGAGCACAGGGCGTTTCAACTCGCCACGAAAGTAGTGCACGTTCAGGGCTGAGAACATTTCGTCAAGGTTATAGACTTTGCCGTGCGGCGAAGTCGTAATCTTGTAGCCTCGCCGTCTTCGCATAGACTCCGACCGATCCAGCACAGAAGGATCAAGTGCATGCTCGCGATACGTGCGCTCGTGTTCTTTTGAAGCTTTCAGGCGGTACAGTTTCGCTACGAGTATGCTGGCAAGCGCGTAGAGGACTTCGCGCGGCGATTGACGCAGCACGTCTGAAACGCGTGCGTATACGCGCCCGTTGCGCAATCGGATTGTCGATGAAAGACCGGCGTAGGGATAAAAGCGAGCTTCAACCTGCGGTCTGGGTTCTTTTTTTACAACGGCGCGGAGCGCTTCTTCAAACACCGTTTCAAGATTTGCATCCTCGGCGGCAGGCAATTCAAACTGTTCTGTCATCGCTGGCTGTCAGATGTCAGTAGCCGGTTGTCAGTTGTTGACAGAACTGTTTCAACAACTGACAACCGGCAGAAAACTACTTCTTAGCAGGTCTATCGTCCGGCTCCGCGTAACGCTCGCGGAATCGCAGATCAAGCTGTTTGTTGTCCGCTACGCCGTCGCCGTCAATGTCCACCTCGACTTTGATCTTGCGATCTTTGCCTTCGCGCCGCGTGTTGGATGGCGCGTAGCCGAGGCTGTACTGATTGCGCAGCATTGCCTGAATGCTCTGCATGATGGCGGGTATCTCGCTCTCGAATGTCATAGGAAAGTACATTCCGCCCGTGTAATTGGCGAAAGTCTTCAGCGCGTTCTTCGATTGCTCGTATTCAAGTCTGTTTTCGGGCGGCAGGTTGTCGCCATACTTCTTATAATAGAGGTTGCCTACGTGAACGCTGAAGATCGGCACGCCGGAGCGCGCGACTATCTTCAACGCCTTGTCATAGGTGATGCGACTGAAAGTATCTATTCCAAGCGTCACCAGTATGACCGCCGTGTGGCCTTCGACTTCTGACACGCCGCCGTACTCGCTCTCGCCATGCTCTTCATCGTAAAGTTGTATGGCTTTGCCGCCCAGCAGCACAAACGAAAGCGCGTCGTAGATATTCGCTTCGCTGAAGTTCAGCGTGTCCCTGTAAGCGGCAAGGACTGCCTGATACAGACGATTCCTGTCGCCTGTGAAATCCTGAATCACCTTCGGCCTCATGCTGTATGTGACTATCGCAATCTGGTCATCCTTCTTGACGAAGCCCTGCACGAAGGTTGCGGCTGATTGAAACACCTCCTGAGCGAAAGACGGGTTGAAATAGCCTTGCCAGCGACGGTTACGGAAATTGTTTTCAATTAATAACACGGCGGTCATCGGCCCTTCGCCGCTCAGGAAATTGGTCACTTCCTGTTTGACGCCGTCCTCATAAATAATAAAGTTCTTCTTCGTAAGGTTAGGGATCAATCGCCCTGTCTTCTTTTCTATAACCGTAACATCGACGTTGACGACCTGAGCCGAAAGCTTTATGACCTGATCGTCTTTCGAGGGTTTGGGCATAGGGGGAACAGGCTCCTGCGGTTCCTGCTGAACGGGTTCAGTCGGTTCTTTTCCCTTCTGCTCTTCGGTCTTCTTTTCGACTTTCTTCGTCGGTGGCTGTCGCCCGCTCTGCGCTGCGACGATAGAATCAGGGACAACAGAGGCGACGAGCATCGCAGCCAGAAGTATCACAATGGCTGCCGCCCGATAGAGCGCAAACTTCTTCATACATCCTCCGAATCGAAATGAATGGCACGCCCCAAGGACATAGCCGGGCTGGAGCTTTCAAAGCACATGCCTGATTCAATCTTAGCAGAGACCGCAAAAAGGCAAAAGGTAGCAAGTCCAGGGCTGTAACAAAGTCGGTTGACAGACATGGTAGGGGCAGGGCTTGTCCCTGCCCGGATGGTCGTAAGACCATGACAGATCATCGCCTATCGGCGATCCGGGCAGGGACAAGCCCTGCCCCTACAGTTACTTTGTTACAGCCCTGGTAACAAGTCCGCCTACTGATTATTGAAGTATCTGCTTCGTCGAAACACGCGATCATCGAAATAGCCGCGCAACAGTTCTATGCGGTTGCCATCATGGGTTGGCACAACCGTCACTACATCGTAGCGGTGCGGCTCGCGTGTAACCTTTATCAACTGGCGATACCTGTGAGCGGCGCGAGCAATCTGTCGCTGCTTTCTCAAATCCACGGCTCGCTCCGGTGCGACGAATTCGTCGGATGTGCGCGTCTTCACTTCGATAAAAACAAGTATGTCGCCGTCATAGGCAATGATGTCTATCTCGCCCGTGAGTTTCTGGTTCCGCAACCCGCGCCCCAGAGGAACGAGAAAATTCGTCGCCACTATTTCATAGCCTTCGCGCTCTTTCAGATATTCAAGCGCCGCGCGTTCGCCCCGCTCGCCCAGTTCAAGATGCAAAGCGCGCCTGGGTTTAGCGCGCCCCGGCAAAAGCTTTTTGATCGCGTTCAACATGCCTGTTCGCAATATTATCCCCGGATTGATTGCTTGTAAAAGCTTTGACCGGCAAGATACATTGATGATGGAGACACAAATAATGGAGTTCATTGAACCAGAAGAAGAAGCAGCGACCGAGCCAACGATCATTCCGACCGTTGTGATACTCGGTCGCCCGAACGTTGGCAAATCGACGCTTTTCAACAAACTCACAGGCACGAGGAGATCAATCGTAGGTGACGAGCCGGGAATTACCCGCGACCGAATCTATGGCCGCGCCGAATGGGGCGGGCGCGAATTCCGGCTGGTCGATACGGGCGGCATTATCCCGGACGAAAAAGAGTTGATACCCGCCAATATCCTGACTCAGGCGCGAACCGCGCTCGACGAAACCTCGCTTATATTGCTGGTCGTTGACGCGCGCGCGGGCATCACGCCGCTCGATGAAGAACTAGCGGAGCTTGCGCGCTCGATTCACAAGCCTGTCTTTGTAGCGGCAAACAAAGTTGACAGCGCGCAACTCGAAGCAGACGCGCTTGAGTTCGAGCAATGGGGGTTCGATCAGGTCTTTGCGGTATCAGCCGAGCACGGCGATGGCCTGGGTGATCTGCTCGACGCTGCGCTTGAAATCGTGTCAGCGCCCGCGATCCGCGAAGAGGTGCAACGTGAAATCCGATTGAGCATCGTGGGCCGCCCGAATGTGGGAAAATCCTCGCTCGTCAATCGGCTGACGGGCGCAGAGCGCGTGATCGTATCGCCAATACCGGGCACAACGCGCGACGCGGTTGACACGGACATCGAGTACGAAGGCACCGCGTTTCGTTTGATCGATACGGCGGGAATCAGGCGCAAGGGCAAACCGGAATTGCTGGCTGAAAAGGTTTCAGTCGTGATGGCGCGGCGCAACCTTGAAGAGGCCGATGTCGCGATTCTCCTGATTGACGCAGTAGAGGGGCCGACCGCGCTCGATGCAACAATCGGCGGCTACGCTCACGAAGCGGGCGCGAGCCTTATCATCGCGGTCAACAAATGGGATGCGATTGAAAAAGACACGCACACGATGCAGGTCTACGAGCAGCGCATACGCGATATGATGAAGTTTGCAGACTACGCGCCGATTGTCTTCATATCAGCAAAGACTGGCCAGCGCGTGACATCGCTTTTTGAGCTTGCCAGCCGCGCTTTCGCAGAGCGCGCAAAGCGAATAACGACTTCGGAGCTTAATCGTTTCTTTGAAAAAAATCTCGACCAGCCGCGCGCGACAACGCCCTCAAAATATCCGCTCCGCGTTCTCTATATAACTCAGGCTGCGACGCGCCCGCCCACATTCGTGCTCTTCACTTCATCGCGCAGCCCTCGCGCGAAACTGCATTTTTCTTATGAGCGCTATATTGTAAACCGGCTGCGCGAGGAGTTCGGATTTTTTGCCGCACCCATTCGCATCAAGCAGCGAAAGAAAAAAGGCGGGGCGAGCCAGCATTCATAATATAAAAAAGCATTGGCCGAAAAGAGTCAACTTTCGTCTTTTCAGCCAATGCTTTTTCGCGTCTCTGCGTGAAATCCGGCTTCAGCCGATGATGTCTTTGATCTTGTCTATGATCCCGCGATCTTGTTGCGGATTCTCTTTTTCGATCTTTGCCATCTCTTCGAGCAACCGGCGCTGTTCGCGCGAGAGGCTTGTAGGCGTGATGATATTGATTGCGGCGTACAGATCGCCGCGCCCGCGCCCGCCAAGCACAGGCATTCCCTTCCCCTTCAAACGAAAGACCGTTCCGGTTTGCGTGCCTTCTGCAATCTTCAGTTTCTCGTCCCCGTCGAGCGTCGGCGCTGTCAGTTCCGCTCCGAGCGCTGCCTGAGTGAAAGAGATGGGAATCGTGCAGTAGAGGTTCGCGTCGCGCCGCTCGAATACATCGTGCTCTTTGACGTGAACGATCACGTAGAGGTCGCCACGCGAGGCTCCAGCTTCGCCCGCTTCGCCTTCGCCCGCTATTCGCAGGCGCGTGCCGTTGTCTACGCCCGCAGGCATTTTGATCTCAAGCGTCTTCTCCCGCTCGACGCGCCCCTCGCCGCGACACTTGCGGCAAACATCCTTGATGACCTTGCCGCTGCCGCGACACGTCGAGCACGTGCGGGCGACGGAAAAAAATCCCTGCTGATAGCGAACCTGCCCCGCGCCCGCGCAGGTCGAGCATTTGGTTGGGTGCGACCCTTCAGCCGCGCCCGATCCATTACACGTTTCGCAGGACTCAAGTCGCGAAACGCGAATCTTGGTCTTAAGCCCGACAGCGGCTTCTTCGAGCGTTATTTCAATATCGTAACGCAGATCGGAGCCTCGGCGCGGGCCACGACGTTCGCCCGTTCGCCCGCCGAAAATCCCTCCGCCCAATTCGCTGATTATGTCGAAGAGGTCTTCAACGCCCGGAAAGCCCTGACCGAATCCCGCGCCAGCGCCCGCGCTCGCACTGACGCCCGCGTGTCCAAAGCGGTCGTAGCGCGCGCGAAGCTCGGCTTGAGACAAGACCTGATAGGCTTCGGCTATTTCTTTGAAGCGTTCTTCGGCTTCCAGATCGCCGGGATTTTTGTCAGGGTGGTATTTGATTGCAAGGCGGCGATATGCCTGTTTGAGTTCCTGTTCGGTTACGTCCTTCTGGACGCCTAATATTTCGTAGTAATCGCGTTTGCTGCTCAATTAATCAGTTCCTATGTCTCTAAGTTTCTGGTTTCTGGTTTGTAATCTCCGGAAGGGAGACTAAAACCAGAAACCCCGGGCGAAGCCGATTATAGCAAACTCTACGAAACTTCTGTAAGCGGGGTTGCTTCTTCCTGGCCGTCAGCGTCGGAGCCTGAGGCAAGCCCTGTCGGGCGAAACATCGCATCCGTAATCAGCCGCGCGCCTTTTTCCAGCTCTTCAAGCGCCGCGCGAACTTCGGGCGCATCATCGGATAAGACGGCTTTGCGCCCGCGATCAAGCGACAGGCGCACGTACTCCTGATCGCCCGGCGGCAACATCCAGCCGAATTCGCCGAACGAGCGGATGGTGTTTTGCAACAAGCCCTCCAGACGATTTCGCGCGATGATGACTTCTTTAGCCCTGCGATCATTTTCCGAGTTGCGGCCCGCTTCATCGATCAGATCGTAAATCTCTGAAGCCGACAGCCCCGACGACGGGGTGATCTTCATGGCCTGTTCCAGACCTGTCATCTTGTCGCAGGCTGAAACGGAGACTATGCCGTCAGCATCGACCTCGAACGTCACTTCGACCTGCGGAATGCCGCGCGGGCTGGCCGGTATGCCGACAAGCTCGAATTTGGCCAGGCTGCGATTGCCCGAAGCTATATCACGCTCGCCCTGTAGCACGTGAACCTCGACCACCTGCTGATTGTCTGCGACGGTCGTAAAGACGAGGCTCTTTTTCGTGGGTATGGTAGAGTTGCGGTCGAGAATCTTTGTAAACAGGCCGCCGCGCGTTTCTATCCCTAAACTCAGAGGGATCACGTCGAGCAGTATCAGGTCTTTCACATCGCCCGTCAGCACGCCCGCCTGAATAGCCGCGCCGATTGCGACGACTTCATCGGGATTGATCTCAATCGAAGGCTCGCGGTGAAAGATCTCGCGCACGCGATTGATGATGATGGGCGAGCGCGTCTGCCCGCCTACGAGCAATACTTTTGTGATGTCCGGGGCCGCAAGCTTCGCATCCTTGAGCGCCTTCTGGCATGGCTCAACCGTGCGCTCGGCTAAATCCGATACCAGCTCTTCAAACTTCGCGCGCGTCAGCGTTTTGTTGAAATGTTTTGGCCCTGTCGGGTCGGCTGCGATAAACGGGAGGTTCATCTGCGATTCGCTCGCGGTTGAAAGCTCGCACTTGGCGCGCTCGGCTGCCTCTTTGAGCCTTTGAAGCGCGAGGCGATCCGAGTGCAGATCGATGCCCGTCTCTTCGTTGAAAGTCTCGATCATCCAATCAACGATCCGCTGATCGAAGTCTTCGCCGCCGAGGAATGAATCGCCGCAGGTGGAGAGCACTTCAAACACGCCGTCGCACATCTCCATTATCGAGATGTCGAACGTGCCGCCTCCCAGATCATAGACGGCTATCTTTTCGTTGTCGCGCTTGCCAAGCCCGTAAGCGAGCGCCGCTGCCGTTGGTTCGTTGATGATGCGTTGAACATTCAGCCCGGCAATCTTGCCCGCGTCTTTCGTCGCCTGCCGTTGAATATCGTCAAAGTATGCAGGCACTGTGATGATGGCTTCCGTCACTTCGTCGCCGAGAAATTCTTCGGCTGCGAGCTTCAATCGCTGAAGCAGTATCGCCGATATTTCAGGCGGAGAGTAATCGCGCCCGCGCACTCTTACGCGGCAATCGCCGTTCGACGCTTCGGTAATCTCGTAGGAACAGACCTGAAGGGCGCGCCGGATTTCGGGCGAATTGAACTTGCGCCCCATCAATCGCTTCACCGCATAAATGGTGTTGGCGGAATTTGTTATGGCCTGGCGCTTGGCTATCTGGCCAATCAGGCGTTCACCTTTTTCGGTGAAAGCAACTACGGACGGCGTGGTGCGCCCGCCTTCTTTGTTAGGTATTATCTGAGTCACGCCGCCTTCGAGTATGGCTACGCACGAGTTAGTCGTGCCCAGGTCTATTCCAATCACTTTGCCCATGGCAATGGCCTCCTAGTCAACAAAACCGGAAGGGGGGTTCCTGGGGGTCAGGTGAATACTTAGGGGCGGGCGTCTAATCTAAGGATGAATTATGAACTAAGAGATCGAACTGCATTCATCGTTCATAATTCATAATTCATCGTTTCTCATCTTTCGGGGCTGGAGGCGACTTTCACTTTGGCGGGGCGCAGCAGCCTTTCGCCCAGCCTGTAACCCCGCTGAAACTCTTCGATGACAGTGTTCTCCTTGTGCTTGTCTGTCGGCTCAATCGTCACCGCTTCGTGCACGTGCGGATCAAACGTCTTCCCGACTGACTCAACAGGCTCAAGCCCGAACTTCGTAAGCGCGTCTTTGAACTGCTTGTGAATCAGTTCAACGCCCTGGCGCAGGCTTTCAGCATCGCCCACGCTCGTTTCAAGACTTGCAAGCGCCCGCTCGAAATTATCGATGACGGGTAATAACTCCAGAAGCACTTCGGCGCGCGCGCGCGTATATGTTTCGCTTCTTTCCCGATCAACGCGGCGACGATAGTTTTCAAACTCGGCCTGACGCCTGAGCAACTGATCATAGAGCGTTGCTCTTTCCTGCGTCATGGCCTCGATCTGCGCGTGTAATGACGCGAAAGGGTCTTGCTGCTCGTTCTCCTGATCATCCGGCGCGCCCGTCTCTTCTGCCTGCTCGTCTTCACTCTCATCAAAGACCTGAATCGGTATTTCCTTTGGCTCGTCTTTCTTATTTGTCATCTCTCGTTCAACGTCTTCCTATCCATTACAATTAAAAATCCTAAAGCGTCCGCGTGCCTCCCGTATCAAGCACGCGCTCGAACAGTCTCGCAATATAGTCCACAATGCTGATAAGTCGGTCGTACTCGATTCTGGTCGGCCCTACAACGCCGAGGCTCGCGACCGCTGTGCCGCCTGCATAATAACAGGGAGAGGCAATCACAGTGCAGTCGCGCAAATCCGCAAACAGGTTCTCGCTGCCGATGCGAACCGCCACAGATTCGTGATGCGCGCTCTCTATGCACTCATCCAATATCTTGACCATTCGACTCTTCTCTTCAAACATCTTGAAGAGCGCCTTCATGCGCTCGGTGTCGGCGAAGTCAGGCTTCGCAATTATGTTCGACGCGCCTTCTATAAAAACATCAGGCTTATCGCCGTCCTGAAGACTCTGGCTGCACAGCAAAACGGCGTTGCGCAGCAGGTTGTCATAGAGCGCTTTTTCTTCGCTCATTCTTCTGAGCAATTCGTCGCGGATTTCTGTCAATGTCAAGCCGCGAAAATTGTCGAGCAGGTAGCGCGCCGTCCTGTTCAACTCGTCTTGCGTGAACTCCGAGTCCACGCGAATCACGCGGTCCTGCACGCGGGCCGCGCTCGAAACTGTTATCACAAGTATTCGCGCATCGGGCAATCGCACGAACTCTATGTGATGCATTATGTCTTTCGAGATTGACGGCGTAATGACAATCCCGACGTTGTCCGACAACTGCGAGAGCAACTGGCTCGTGCGCTCCATCAAGCGTTCGGGGCTTGTCAGCGTCTCTTCATCGAGCAATCGCTCGTTGATGCGAGCCTCGTCCGAACGCGAGAGCCTGGTCGAACTTATCACTTTGTCAACGTAAAACCTGTACCCCTTGTCTGTAGGCATGCGACCGGCAGACGTGTGAGGGTGCGTGAGAAAGCCTTCATCTTCAAGCTCCGCGCATATATTGCGAATAGTCGCGGACGACAGATGTTCGCTTGATCGTTTCGCAAGCGCAAGAGACCCGACAGGCTGCCCCGTTGCGATGTGAGATTTCACAATCGCCGCGAGTATCTCCTTCTTGCGGTCGTCGAAGCTGTAACCGCTTTTTGTCTTCATAGGTTCTAAGCAGAGGGGCAATCTCGAATGGAATCACGGCTAAAGTACCATCAATGCCCCACCCTGTCAATAATATTGCCCTGTAATGATGCACCCGCGCAAGAGTCCGGCTATCGCACAGCCCATTGAAGGGCTTCCGTCAGCTCAAAGCGAAATCGGATTTGCGCCCGTATCCGGGTCGTACCTGCGTTCGATCTCGCCTTCGTACACATGCAGGAAAATTTCGACAGTAACAGTTGTTACAGCAGAAAAAAGGTGTCCGCCGACCAAGCGCATCTCGCGGTCACAGACAGCCGCATGGCAATGCGCCGACGGCTCGCCTTTGAGCATTGCGAGATTTCCCGTGAGCGAAACAAGCTCCATCGATTCAGGACCGAACTCTCGTTTAGCGTATTGCTTCTCATTCGTATCGACATAACCCAGCACCACATCGCGCACAGCGCCTATTCCTGTCAGCGACGCTTCGCCTATGCGCTCGGCTGTAGCCAGTCTTAAAAGCGATGAGATGACTTCATCGCCCGGGTCAAGCACGACAAGGAATCCAGTATCATTTCTTCTGACTTTCATAAACGGTTTCAGATCTCCGGTTTAAAATTTTCACTTTCTACGGAAAATCATCATCGATGTCAACATTGCGTTTACGCTTGCCGCGCTTGCGCCCGCCCCGACCGCCGCCGAGTTGAGAGAACTGGTCCGTGCCAAAACTGCCAAGCCCTGCCAGCGTGAACGTGAACGAGAAAGCGCTCTCGTTTCTCAGCCCCGCCTTGAACGTATTGTAGTTGAACTGCATGCCGCAACAGTCCCAGGCGTAACCAAAATAACTGCGCGAATTTCGCAGCCGCCCTTTAATCACCTGACTCGACGAGATGAACTGATCTGTGAAGTCATAGCTTATTCGCGCGCCTCCATACAACCCCTGCGACGAGTCGCCCACCTGAATGGTTGTGCCCACCTGATTGCCGGGAAACGTGCCCGGCTCAAATGAGTTCGGCGCAATCTCTATGCGCCGAGACAGGTAATAGTCGGCTGAAACCGTCAGCTTATCTTTTCTCACCCCTCCGCCGACGACGACGTTTCGCACAGCGCCATCATCGGAGCCAACATCCATTCTGAGGTCTGCATACACGGACGAGAGCGGGCGGTAGCGTACAGCGACGTTGACCGGAGAGAAACTGCGCGTGCGCCCTCCAAACGTGAAGCCCGAAAGCGTGTTGATCGGAAAGAATTGATTGCGACGGCCTTCGACAAGCGCGCCGCCGAAATCACGGTCGATGAAATATTTTTGCGCGACCTTGACGGTCATAAACTCGTAAGACTGCACAGGCGCGTCTTCGTTTGTCGCAACCGCCAGAGCATCTGCGCCGCTCGAATCATTTGCGCTGTTATTGATCTCCTGCGCGCCTGCGTCTTTCTCATCGCTTTTGTTCTGTTTGCTGTTTCCACGTTTGGACAGTTCTGTCTGCTCGCCCGTTTCGAGTTTCTGCTTTTTGGCAGCCGCATCGATTGATTCAACCGGTTGCTCGACTTTTGCCTCATCGGGTGTCACTTGTTTTTGTTCAGTCGGTTTCTCGCTCTCTTTTTCGCCCTTGCCTTTCTTCCTGCGCTTGTTTTTTTCGTCGCCGGGCCGCACCGTATCCATCTCGTGATCGTCAAAGACTCGATCTCTTTTCTTCACGCGCCTGCGGCCCAGATCCGATGTGCTGCGATTTGTGTAGAAGCGATTGACGATTGAGTATTCAAATTCGTTCGTGTTGGCAACAGCGTCCCGCTCATCGAATCGAATGATCTTGTTGAATTCTTCGCCTATGCCTTTTATCAAACGGTAGGTGATAGAAGGCTCGATGAGGTGTTTGAATCGAGCGGTGCCGTCATCGTTCACAAAAGTTTTTTCAAGCGCGGGCGGGCGAATCTCTACGGCAAGCTCCGCGTAGTGACGCGAGATGTCCTGCGGGATTATCGGGTCGAGCAACTGGGGGTCAAACAGTTTTACGTTCGGATTGAATAATGGATTTGTCGGGTCGAGCCGCAGATCGGCAGCCGATGTTGCGAACTTGTCAGGGTCGAACGCCTCGACCGTCGGGTCAAGACTGCTTGTGTAAAAAGTTTCGCGCACGCTCAGGCTCGGCGTGATGGCGATGCCTGCGATTGTCGCAAGCGGGACGGTGATCTTTGGTTGAAAATCGAATCGCTGCACGGCTGCGGGCGTGACAAGCACTGTGCTGCTATCGACCGTCTCTTCACGTTTGAGCGCGCCAATGCTTGTGTCAAATGAGAAGTAGACAGGCAACCGGTCGAACAGGCGGCGCTGGTAAACGGTCATGTCTATCTCAGGAGCCTGGCGAACGTGTACGTCGATGCTGCTGCCAACGTCTGGCGTAGACAGCGGGTCGCGGCTGGGACGAAACAACGTCGTCGTCTCGTTCGAGGCAAGGAAGTTGAAGCTGAAACTGCGCGTGTTGTTGTTGGCATAGAAGGTGGATTCGCGCCGGGGGTTGACGACCTGACTGATGTCATCGGAAAAGATCTGGCGAAAGGCAAGATTAGTAACAAGTGATACATTGCCGACAGCAACCCATCCGTGTGGAAAGTATTGCTGGCCTTCGGCGACGAACGCAGTCCCGCCCTGGCTTTCACCCGCCGGGCCGAAGAGTCGGTCTTTGACTGCGTAAACACCCATTCGCATGAAAGACTTCTCGTCGGTCTGCGCGCGAAACTCGGCTCCGAATCCAAGCCCGCGCTGAGTGTAGACATCGCTTCGGAAAGTTATGTCAGCCGAATCCCCCAGCGTCTGGTAGTAAGCGAGTTTGAGCGTGCGCCCCTTTTGATTAGATGTGCCTGTCGAGGGCAGCAGGAAACCCGACTTGCGCTCGCTTCTGGTTGCGGGTATCCACATGAACGGAAGCACGAACGCGGGCAGGCTCTTCACACGAAAGACAGAGTTGTGCAGAGTGATGCGATCACCGAGCTTCAGCTCTGCGCGTTTGGCTTGAAATTTCCACTTCGGGATAACATCTTCGCACGCGGTCACTTCAGCGTCGAACAGTTCATAGGTCAAAGGGCCTGTCTTTTCGACTCGCGTGGCGGTGAAGAAAATGTATTCGCCTGTTTGAGTGCGATTAGTAAAGCCTGTCGTGTCCCAGAATATGCCTCTGCGAGTGGCTGAATTGATTTCAGCGCGGCGCGCGGTCACTCGCTGATCGATGCCCTGATCAAAGATGACGTTTCCTTCGGCGATCATGTCGCCGGTTACTTCGTTGAAGGTAACGTGATCGGCCTGAAGTCGCACGTCACCCATAGTCGCATTGACGTAGCCGTCATAGATAAAGATGTCGCCGTTTTTCGATTGCTTATCCGCGATGATTTCAACGTCTTCGCTCTCGGTCGCTTTCGAGGCTTCCGATTTATCAGGCTCAGCTTTATCAGTCTTCGACTTATCAGGCTCCGCGTTCTGCTTCTCGCTCTCTTTCCGGGCGCGACGCTCTTTTCGTTTCTCTTTTTTATCTTGCTTTTCGTCTTGTCGAGGTGCGCGAGCGGCGTACGGTTCGCCGTAGTGAGCAAATGTTGAATCAGCGCCGACCGCTATCAGAAGTGACAGACACAGGGCGGTCGAGAGCGCCTTTGAGAAACGAACCATTGGATTAAAACTACCTCCGACCCTATTGCACGGGCAAAGGCGATACTAGCACGCGCTTCCTTCGTGCGGCAATGTGAGTAGAAAGGAAATATCCATTTCAAGAGCAATGAGAATTGTGATAAAAGGAGTCTCATGAAGACGAACATCACGCGAGTCCTTGCCTTGCTCGCCGTCTGCCTGTTTCTTGCGCAGGCAATCACAACGCGAGGGCAGCAGATGGCCGACCCTGATTTCGATGCGAAGGTCGCTCGTCCGGCTTACACGAATAAGCATCCGAAAGTCCTTTTCGACGAAGCGCACTTGAACTTTCATACAACTGATGGTCGGTACAAACCATTCGCATCTCTCATCACTAACGATGGCTACCAGGTAACGCCCAACAAAGAGAAGTTTCAGCCCGACAAGCTCAAAAGCTACGACATACTGGTGATCGCAAACGCTCTTGGCGCTGACAACAATCAGGGAATCGCCGCGAAGGAATCGGCTTTCAGCGATGAAGAGTGCGACGTTGTGCGTGATTGGGTTCGAGCCGGAGGATCGCTGCTGCTGATTGCGGATCACGCGCCGATGGGCGCGGCGGCTGAAAATCTCAGCAAACGCTTCGGCGTCGATATGAGCAAGGGCTACACTGCCGATCCGGAAAATTATGACAAGGAATCAAACAATCAGGGATTGATCATCTACACTCGCGAGAGCGGTCGCCTTGCAGACCATCCTATTACGAGAGGGCGCAATGCGTCCGAGCGTATCAACCGCATCATTGCATTCACGGGCCAATCGCTGAAAGGGCCAGCCGACAGCGTCGCGTTCATGAAACTTGCGGCCTCAGCCATTGACACTTTTCCGAAGCCCGGAGGCGAGCGGGAAAAACCTGATGTTTCGGCTGCGGGCCGCGCACAAGGCGTCGCAATGCGAGCAGGGCGCGGGCGCGTCGTCGTGCTGGGCGAAGCGGCGATGCTTTCGGCTCAGATAGTCAAGCGACCGAATCAACCTGACTTTCGCATGGGGATGAATCGTTCGGGAATAGACAATCGCCAGTTTGCGCTCAACGTCATGCACTGGCTCTCTCATTTGCTTTAGCCTGCATCGTAATAACCATTGTAAGGAGTGATTAAATGGCTGACAGAAAGAGCGGCTCGCTCGAAGGGCTTGATGCGCCTGCCGAGATACGGGCGCGAATCGCTGAGCTATGCGAAGAGCTTGTCGCGGCGGCGGGCGCGAATCTTCGAGGGCTTATACTTTATGGAGGGCTGGCGCGCGGTCGTTATCGGCCCGGCAAAAGCGACATAAATCTGATCGTGTTAATAAGCGATGCATCTACCGAATCGCTTGCGGCAATCGCGCCTGCGCTGCGCGCCGGATGGCGCGCGGTCAGAGTCGAGCCTTTCATCATCAAGGCTTCAGAGGTCGCGCGACTGGCAGAAACTTTTCCGACCAAGCTGCTCGACATTCAAACTCATCACCTGGTCCTGATGGGCGAAAACCCATTCATCGGAATCGATGTTTCGCGCAGGCTCATACGTTTGCGCATCGAACAAAGCCTGACAAATCTCGCGCTTCGATTGCGGCGGCGCTACATCTCAATTTTCGATGACCCGCGCGCGCTCGCCCTGACGCTTGAGGAACAGGCAGTGCCGCTCAAAGTCGAGCTTGCGGCATTGTTGCAACTGGCAGGAAAAGATGAGCCGTCAGAATCGACATCGGCAGCCGTCCTAGAGTCGGCTGCCAAAGAGTTCGGCCTTGACCGCGAAGCGCTGTTGTTGATGGCCGCGCTCCGTCGTGACGCGACGCCGCCGGAAGATTTACCGGCGCTCTACAATCGCGCGCTCGCGACTATTTCACACGCAGCAGAGATTGTCTCTCGTATGGAGTAAGCACTGTGACTCTCTTATATCAGATGAACCCTTTCGACCTGCCCGGCCCCGCGTTTCTGATTCTCTACATCATCGTGATGGCCGTCGCCTGTTGCTTAGCTTACTTTCTCCGGCAAAAGGCTGCGCGCGGCGATAGGGGATTCGATCCGCGCGAATCGAGCTTAGACGCTTACGAGGCGGCTTATTTGAGCGGCGGCGCGAAACTGGCAACCGCTACGGCCATCGCCACTCTCGTTCGGAGTAAAGCGTTGCGGCTATCATTCGTTGATAACACGCTTTCATCAATTGCCAACCTGCCTCGCAACTCTCACCCATTTGAGCGGGCGGTCCACAGCGTCGTCGCATCGGGCGAAGCCAGAACGATTGAAAGCATCCGAACGAAAACCGAATCAGCCGCCGATCAGATTGCGGCGCGGTTGAAAGCGCTGGGGCTGATCATCAGCGACCAGCAGACGACTACGGCGCATAACTTGCCGGTCATCATAATGATGACGAACCTGCTTTTCGGCGTGATCAAAATTTTCATCGGCCTGTCGCGCGGTCGCGCGGTCGGCTTTTTATTCGTTTTATGCCTGCTGACGGCTTTCATCGCTTTTCGACTCTACAAATCGCCGCCCTTTCGCACGCAACTCGGCGACAGGACTCTCGAACGGCTCCAGAGCTTAAATGCCGCCCTGCAAACTACTGCGAAAGCGCAGCCGCAACGGCTCGCGACCGGGGATGTCTCCATGGCGATGGCCTTGTTTGGTATGGGGGCCATCGCATTCGAGGATCAATCATGGTCCGTGCTGAGAAAACAGATGTTCCCGCCTCCCTCCGTTTCAAGCGGCAGTTCTTCAGGCAGCAGTTCATCATGCAGTTCTTCTTCGTGTAGCTCTTCATCCTGCGGTGGCGGGTGCGGCGGTGGGGGATGCGGGGGATGCGGCTCATGAAAAATTGCGCGCTCGATTCCGGAATCGGCATAGGCTGGCGGCCTGAGCTTGCGCTTTCGATTGCGCGCAATACGGAGATCGATTTCGTCGAGGTAGTCGCTGAAAACATCTCGCCGGATCGAATACCTCTCGCGCTTCGGCAACTCTGCGAGCGAGGCGTTAAGATTATCCCGCACGGCGTATCGCTTTCGCTTGGCGGCGCAGAGCGGCCTTCGAGCAAACGGCTCTCGCAGCTTGCGCGGCTTGCCGAAACGCTCGACGCGCCGTTTGTGAGCGAACACGCAGCGTTTGTTCGCGCCGGGAGCGTAGAAGCTGGTCATCTGTTGCCGATACCTCGAACCCTTGAAGCGCTCGATGTGCTGGTTGAAAATATTAATGAAGCCAGACGAGCGTTGCCCGTCCCGCTCGCGCTCGAAAACATAGCGACGCTGTTTGAATGGCCGCACGCGGAGATGGATGAAGCGACGTTTCTCGCCGAAGCGCTTCGGCGTACGGACACATTGCTGCTGCTTGATGTGTCGAACCTCTACGCCAACGTCTGCAATCATAACTGGGATGCCGTAGAGTTTCTCGACCGCCTGCCGCTTGACCGGCTCGCCTATGTTCACATAGCGGGAGGCATCACAAAAGCCGGACTTTATCACGATACACACGCGCATAATATTCCGGCGGGCGCTTTCGACCTGCTCGAAGAACTTTGCGCGCGTGTTGATACGCTCGGCGTGATGCTCGAACGCGACGATCACTTTCCCGAAGAGGCGGAGCTTGTCCGAGAGATGCGCGCGATTGCCGAAACACGAAGGCGCGGCGTTCGTCGAAAAGAATCGGTCTATGCATATTGACGCGCGAAAAAAATTAGCGGCAGCGCAACTGGAACTCGTGCGCGCGCTTACGGGTCGCACGGGCGCGCCCGCAGAGTTCGATTGCACGCGCATTCAAGCGACAGCGCGAACGCTGATGCGCAAACGCGCGCGCGCGGTGGCTCACGCATGGCCGCAACTTGCACGCTCGCTCGGCGCAACGTTCGACGAACAGTTTGAACTGTATGCTCACGCGCACACGCTCGCGCAGGAAGGCGGGGTGCTGGCAGACGGCAGGTCATTCGCCCGCTTGCTGGCTCGCGCGGGCGCGCTCGCGGATGAGGCATTGCTTGAGATCATTCGATTCGATCTTCGCTACCGTATCAGAAGCGAGAAAGTGACACCGCGGCGAGGTTTTTCAATTGGCGCGGGCGTGCTCAAACAACCGCCACGATTTGTCGTCGCCGTTCGCCTGCCGATGTTAGGCGAGCGATGGCTTAAGATTCCGCTCAAGATTCTTTGAAACACTACGCGCCTGAGAGCGTGTAACAACCTGCCCGACCAAGTTCAAAAGCGCATTTCGATACAGTGGTCGTACGCGCGCGAATTGTGGTATGATTTTGTCTGGTTGCGCATTGCCCCAGGACGCACAGGCCGACATCAAATCGGATTCAATCTTATGGCTGAATATGTTTGCCGCATAGGCACTCCTACAGGCGAGATTGTGACTCGCACTATCGAAGCCGGTGCCGAGCGCGAGCTTCGGGTGAAGCTCGAACGCGAAGGCTTCCGAATCTTTTCAATCGCTGCGCCGGGCGGAAAAAGCGTTCGCCGCACGATGGGCGGCGAATCGCGCGGGCACAAGATAAAGACCGAAGACTTTCTGCTCTTCAATCAGCAGTTGTCAGCGCTGCTGCGCGCGGGCCTTCCCATATTGCAGGCAATCGGCATACTGCGAAAGCGCGTGCCGAACGAGCAGTTGAGGCGGATGCTTGAAAGCGTCGAGGATAAAGTTCGCGCAGGACACGCGCTATCACAGGCATTCGCGGCTCAGGGCGACGCCTTTCCGCGAATCTATGTCGCTTCGATACTGGCGGGCGAACGCTCAGGCTCGCTCGACGAAGTGCTGCTTCGATATGTGAGCTATCAGAAAACGATCACCGAAGCGCGGCGCAAAATCAAGAAATCGCTCACCTATCCGGCTGTGTTGATGAGCGCTTCGATCATACTGGTGATGGTGCTTTCGACATTCGTCATACCGCAGTTCATGAAATTATATGAAGGGGTCGGCAACGATACGCTGCCGACGATAACGGTTATGGTTGTCACCATTGCCGAATTCATCAGCGGTAATCTCATCTGGCTTTTGCCTACGATCACGGCTGCCATAATCTTTATTGTCATGTGGCGGCGCACGCCGAACGGGCGACTGACGGTTGATCGCTGGATATTAAAGCTGCCTATCGCGGGCGAAACCGTTCGCATGCTGACCACAACGCAATTCACGCGCAGTCTGGCCACGCTGCTTGCAGGCGGAATCACTCTGCCTGAATCGGTCGAGATTGCGAGCGAGTCGATTACGAATCGCGGGCTTAGAGAAGCGAGCAGCGGCATACTGGTCGGCATACGCGAAGGGCGACCGTTTACCGACAGTCTGGCGGCGGCGGGTTGGGTCGCCGAACTTGCGCTCGATATGATAGGCGTGGGCGAGCGTTCGGGCGCGCTGCGCGAGATGCTGGATGAAGTGGCTAATTTTTATGATTCGGAAGTCGATGTGCGGCTCAACGCGATCACGACTTTTATCGAGCCCGTGATACTGATCTTCATGGGAAGCCTGGTGATGACGATACTGCTTGCGATGTATCTGCCGCTGTTTAATATGATAGGCAACCTGAGCGGCGGGCGCGGTTGAGCGCAATGGAGAAGTAATGGCTGAAACAATCGAACAGGATAAAAATCAGGGTCAGGTAGTTTCGAGCACGATCACTGCGCCCACCCCGTCGGAGATGTCGCAGGAAGAGATAGCTTCGCGCGAAAAAGCGCGCCGCTACCGTCTGCGTTACATTGATCTGCGCACGGAAGAGCCTGCCTATAATCTTATTCACGAGCTTCCGGTCGAGTTGATGGTGCACCACTGCTTTGTGCCGATGAGCCGCGAAGGCAATGTGCTTTATGTGGCGATGGCTGACCCGACCAACCTCGAAGTGATTGATGAAATCGAAGCGCAGCTTCACGTGCGATTGAAACCGGCTGTCGCCACGCAGACGGCTGTCGAAGACGCTCTCAAGCGCGGCGACACGGCTGCGCGCGTGCTTCAGGACGCTACGGCTGGATTTCGCTCGGAGCACATGGCTCTGGTGCGCGAGACGGATCAGGGCGAAGAGGTGCTCGATCTCGACCGGCTGACAGGCGACGACGAGATGTCGCCGATCATCAAACTGGTCTATACGGTCGTATTGAACGCGCTCGAACGACGAGCATCCGATATTCATATCGAGACGCGAGATTCGGATGTAATAGTCAAGTACCGCATTGACGGCGCGCTCTATCGCGCGGCTGACCCGATTGACATCAATCACCATCAAACAATCGTGCAGCGCATCAAGGTCATGAGCGAACTCGACATAGCCGAACGGCGCGTCCCGCAGGACGGCAGATTCCGAATAATGCTGCGCGGGCGCAAGATCGATTTCCGCGTTTCGATCATGCCCGCCATACACGGCGAAAACGTAGTCATTCGTATTCTCGACAAAGAGCAGATCAACGAAGAGTTCCGCGACCTCAATCTGAACGTCGTCGGATTCGCCCCGCAGGATTTGAAAAAGTTTCGCAAGTTCATCGCAGAGCCTTACGGCATGGTGCTGGTGACGGGGCCGACGGGTTCGGGTAAAACGACTACGCTCTACGGCGCGCTCAACGAGATCAAGAACGAAGAAGACAAGATCATCACTATCGAAGACCCTGTCGAATACCAGCTTCAGGGCATCACGCAGATTCCAGTAAATGAAAAGAAGGGGCTGACGTTTGCTCGCGGCCTTCGCAGCATACTGCGTCATGACCCGGACAAGATAATGGTCGGCGAAATCCGCGACTCCGAGACTGCGCAGATAGCCATTCAGTCTGCGCTCACGGGCCATCTGGTATTTACGACCGTCCACGCCAACAACGTCATTGACGTTATTGGCCGATTCCTCAATATGGGAGTCGAGCCTTACAACTTCGTTTCGTCTTTGAACTGCGTGCTGGCTCAAAGGCTGGTCAGGATGCTGTGCAGTCATTGCAAGCGCCGACATCAACCGTCCGACCTTGATTTAACAGAGTCGGGGTTGAACCCTGATAAGTATCGCACCGAAGTCTTTTACGATTCGGTCGGCTGCGAAGTATGCAATTTTACAGGCTACAGAGGCCGCACGGCGATACACGAACTGCTCAATGTGACCGACGGCATACGCGAGATCATACTGGAGCGACGGCCCGGCTCCGAAGTGCGCCGCACGGCAAGAGCCGAAGGGTTGACGAGCCTTCGCGAATCCGCAATTGCGAAGTGCTTTTTGGGCGTGACCACGCTGCATGAAATCAATCGCGTCACGTTCGTCGAGTAATCGAATAATTGCCGAATGTCTGTTTATTTTGAAACCGAAGCGTGGTAGAGTAGTTTAACCAAGCAGACACTCTTAAAGTTACGAATCGCGGTAGTAATGCCCGCGCAGGGTTAGACAGGCGATCAAGCCGTCAGTCGGTTTTCAAGGGTGCATTTTACAAGTGGGAAAATCCTAATCGAGGTATTTTGTTATGGCAAGCAACAGGCTGAGGATTCGACAGGTGATTGCGTTGGCGTTGGTGCTGATTTTTATGGCACCCGTTGCCACGCTGGCCGGTGATGGCAAAAAGCATTTCAAACAGGGGCTGAAGTTTGAAGAGAATCAGCAATGGGACAAAGCCGCTGAGCAATTCGCACTGGCCGCCGCTGAAAAGCCATCCAACGTCGAGTATCAACTCCATCTTCAGCGTTCGTTAGTCAGCGCAGGCATCATGCTGGTCAAGCGCGGTGACGGTCTTGCCGAACAGAAAGATTACAACGCTGCGTACGAGGCTTATCGTCAGGCTTATGCATATGATCCTACGAACGAGCTTGCGCTGATTAAAGCGCGCCGCATGCTGGAGGCGCAGGGTCTTCCGACAGACAATCTGCCCACCGGCAATGACCCAGCCGGGCCGAGCCACAAGCCAAAATCCGATTCCGCCGACCCGAATGTGAAAGCACTTTACACGACAACCGGAACGACCGGCGCAAACAATGTCAAAACGCAACTGCCCGGCATACCGGGACGCCGCTTCACCAGAACCGATGTTATATATCGCGACACGCCGCTGCTGACGGCAATCGAACAACTCGCGCAGACGATGAAGCTCAATGTCATGTTCGATCAGCAGGTCGTCAATATGATGAGGGCCGCAAAGATAACGGTCGAATTGCGCGATGTGACTTATCCGAAAGCGCTCGAAATGCTGCTCAAGACTAACAATCTGATGTATGCGCAGATAGATTCGCGCACAGTCGTGATTGCAAGCGACAACCCGCAATCGCGCATGAAATTCGAGCCTTATTCCGTGCGCACCTTCTATATCAAGAACGCAGACCTTCAGGACGTGCGAGCGGCCATTCAAGGTACGCTGCCGCAAACGAAATCGATCACACCCGTCAAACAGCTCAATGCGCTCATCATACGCGATACTCCGGCCAACCTTGAATTGATAGATCAGATGATCGATTCGCTCGACAAGAGCAAAGCCGAAGTGCTCGTGGACGTTAATATTTATGAAGTCACGCGCGACGACCTGTTGCAGATTGGTAATCAATTCAACATTCCCGACGGATCACAAAACGCGGGGCCTCCGCTCGGAGGTTTCGGACTGCAAGGGTCAGTGCTGGGCAAATTCCCGCGCACGCTTACAGGTCCGTTTGCCTTCGCTCTGGGGCTTCCTACAAGCACAATCAGCTTCTTTCAGAACAAAGGAAAATCCAAGCTGCTTGCGTCCACTCAGGTTCACGTAGTCGATAACGAGCAGAACACTATCCGCATAGGCCAGAGGGTTCCCATACAGACCGCTTCGTTCTTCCCGACGGGATTTGTCGGCAACAACGGCGGTAACACCAGCAACACTGCCGGGACTACCAATCAACAGAACGGCGTAAACCCTTTCTTCAACAACAGCGGGGCGTTCCCTCAGATTCAGTATGAAAACGTCGGCCTTAACATTGACATCACGCCGAACGTCTATGAAGACGAAGTGCAGATGAAGATGAAGATAGAGTCTTCATCCGTCGATAATCCCAACTCGCTGACGCCGATATTCAGCCAGAAACAGATGAGTTCGGTTGCGCGTATCAAGGACGGGCAGACGACATTGATTGCCGGTGTCAGTCAGAATAATGAAGCGAAAAGTGTCAGGGGCTTGCCGCTGATCGGATTGATTCCCATACTTGGACGCTTCTTTGCGACGCCCGGAACGACGAACCGGCAAAGCGACGTTATCATAACGGTGACGCCTCACATTCTGCGCCGCGCAGACATACGCGAGGAAGATCATCTGGCGAAAGCATCCGGCGACGGATTGAATCCGACCAACCAGTTAAAGATCGATCAGATTCTCTATATGGCCGATTTGCAGGACGCGGAGCAAAATCAGGTAGCCGCGAGCGGCGCGCCCGCCGCTGCGCCTGTAGCTGAAAGCAAGCCTGTCGTACAGCCGCCGAACAATGTGCAGCCGCCTACGGGCACGATTGTCAACACCAGTTCTCCGGGGGTGGTGGTGCAGCCTGTGCCGACAACAGCCAGACCTAACATTCAACGCATGACGGTAGATAAGCCGGGCGCTTCCATACCGAAACAGGAAGATCAGCAAACCGCTCAAGGCAAACAGCCCGCTAACCGTCTGGACGATGATGACGATGATGACGACGACGATGACGAACCACCGGCTGCTCAACAGAATAACCAGCAGCTATTGCCCATCGTGGTGAGCGTGAGGGCTGCTACAGCTACGGCAACCAAGGGGCAGGATCTCTACGTTGCGATAATACTCAACGGCAGCAATGATATTTCGTCAGCGCACATCTCGCTCAGTTATGATCCGAACATTCTGGAAGCCAAGAGCGTGCGCGACAGCGGATTGATGCGAACGGGTGGCACTGCCGCTGACCTTCAGTTCACGGGCGAAGGCGGATTGCTGAACATTCAGATGGACAAGCCGCAGGGAGCAGGGGGCGCGCCGCCGCGCGGGCAATTGTGCCTGATCGTCTTCACTGTGAAGAATGCCGGTCAATCTCCGTTGACGATAAACGACCAGTCGTCGTTCTTCCGAACCCCGAACGGGCAGACGCTCCCGATCAAGGTTCAGTCGGCGCAGGTTGAAGCTAAGTAATTCGATTGCAGATTGCGGATTTGTGAATCATGAAGTTCTCTAGGTTTGGAATTAAGGGTTTCGGAAAAGAAGGCTGGAAAACAGAAGTGGCTTCAAAGATTCACAATCTGCAATCCGGGTTCACCCTCCTTGAAATCATTATAGTCTTAACGATTCTGTCGGTGCTTACGGCTGCGGCAGTGCCGATGGTGCGAAACTCCGTCAAGCGAGAACGCGAGATCGAGTTAAGACTCGCGCTGCGACAGTTGCGTCAGGCAATAGACCGCTACAAAGAATTCCACGACAGAACCAACGGCACGGGAGTACCGATTGAGTGGAAGACTCAAAGCGGTTATCCGAAAGGCGACGAAAATCTGAAAATCCTTGTCGAAGGCTTTATCCCGGCTAACGTGGTAGGCACGAGCGGCAACAAGATGAGATTCCTCCGCCGCCTTCCAGTTGACCCGATGACGGGCAGAGCCGAATGGGGATTCAGGGCTTACAAAGACAAGCCCGATGCTACGTCGTGGAGCGGCGATGACGTGTTCGATGTTTATTCCAAAAGCGACGCCACGGCGCTTAACGGGTCGCAGTATAAAGACTGGTAGTTTCGGATGAAGTATTATGAATTTTCAGCAACACAAAGATAGCGAGCAGGGCTTCACCCTTTTGGAGATGGTGATGGTGATGACCATCATAGTTGTTCTCGCGACGGTCGGCGTGGTCTCGTACCAGCACATTCAGTTGAAAGCGAAAGAGGAGGTTTTGAAACAAGACCTCAAGACGATGCGAAAGCTGATAGACGAGTATCAGGCAGACAGAGAGCAACTGCCCAAAGCGCTCGAAGACCTGGTCACTCATGGTTATATGCGCGATATTCCGATTGATCCCATGACGGCTGCTAAAGACTGGCAGGAGGAACAGGGCGACGACACTGTATCGCGCGACGGCGGGCAGGGGCTGGTCGATGTTCACAGCAGCTCTCAAGCTACATCCAGCGACGGCACTCCATATAGTGAATATTAAGAAAGGATGAGGGATGAAGGCGGAAGGCTGAGTCGGGAACAGGCGATTGTTCGTTGTTCAGTTTCACAACGGATCTCTTATTCCGCATTCATCCTTCTTCCCTCATCCTTTTTATTCGATGTCATCATTGCAGAGGTATTTGCTTGCGCCGAAAGCGCCAAACACCGCAGCCGGGTTTATAGACGATTACTTTGCTGTAGTCGATCTCAGACGAGGGCGGCGTGGTTTTTCGCTTACATCAAGCGCGGTCACTCAACTGCCTCCCGGCATTATCGCTCAATCGTTCGATGAGCCTAACATTCAAAACCCGGAAGAGTTGATCGAAGTCATAAGGCAAACGGCACAAGCAGCAGGGCTTTCAAAGAAGAAGCGCTGGTCGGTGGCCCTGCCCGACACATCTGCGCGCAGTCTTGTCATCACGCTTGAAAGCAACCCCGGAAGCCGCCGCGAACTGGATGAGATTCTGAATTGGAAAATCGAGCGCGTCGTGGCTGTGCCTATCGCAGAACTGCGTCTGGCGCATCAGAAGATAAGTCCGGTCGGGGGACAGGATCGTTATCTGATAACGGTTGCGCGCGACGAAGTCTTATCACAGTACGAATCGGTTTTTGAAAGCATAGGCTGGAGCACCGGTCTTATGTTGCCAAGACATATGGGCGAAGCGCAGTGGCTGATGTGGGACAACACGCCGGGCGACAAGATGCTCATCTCGGCAACCCGAAACGGCTTCACATCACTCGTCGTGCGAAACGGCGAGCCTGTGCTTATACGCACGTATGCCTGCGATGCCGAGTCCAGGACAGACGAGCTTCACCGCTTTGCGCTCTACTATCGTGATCGACTTGCAGGCGGCAGCGCGACCGCTGGTCTGGCAGGACTGCTGGTATTAGGCGATATTGATCGCGAAGAAGCGCGGCGCGCTGTGGTCGATGCAACTGAAAGCGACCCACGTCCGCTCGACCCTTCGGAATTTGGATTCGACCTGGCCGGGGAAGCGATTCGCTTTGAGCATCTGGCAGGTGCAGCAGGGCTTGCGACAATCGCATGGCAATGACCGGCCTGTCCCGATTACATGAATGATCCAGCCATGTGACAAACTTGTCATATGGCCGGATAGCATTCACGCTTGTTATTTGTAGCGGTAAAAACCAATGCTGCCCACCTTTTCAACTCGACTCGTGGCTCTCTTTCTTACCACGCCCGCTGCCGGATTTCCTGCCTCCGCCTGACTCCTTGTTAACCGTAGCCCACGCGCGACGCTCGGCTTCATCTTCGGACACGCCACGCTTTTCATAGCCTTCTTCTATATGCTCGGCCTGACGCTTCTGCTTATCCGTATACGCTCCTTTGTCTCCTTTTGGCATTACATTCCTCCCTGATTGTTATGGCTTGAAACCGGCTATGGAAGCCGCTTTCAAGCGTTTGACCTCGGACGCGCGCGCTCCTGTTCTAATTGCGTGCGCGCAATGCACGGGTTTCATATAAATATCGCGTCGATACAAAAACCAACTCGTCCCATTGGATTTTCAAAGCAACATCGATTCCATATCGGGAAAAAGCCTGTAAACTTAAGAGAGCAGACTATAAGCTGACTGCCATCCTTTAGCGATATTCATAAGGAATGCTTCTTGCTACAAAATTGTATGTGATGATTTGCGAAGAGGCCTTTGGGCCTGTGGCTATCAATTAACGAACAAAGGAGATTTTCATGTCAGCAAACAAAGATAAGGACCAGGATAATTTCGGCAAACAAGGCGACCAGAGCGGTCAGCGACAAGGCGATCAGCAGCAGGGCGGTCAGAAGGGTGGCCAGCAAGGCGAACAGGGCGGCCAGACCGGCACAAAGGGCGGACAGCAATCCGGCAACCGCTAAAAAAGGCAGCTGATAAAGTAAACGGGTAAAGGCAAAAGACAGGAAGAAAGGTCCGGCATGCACCATAGACCTTTCTCCGCTTTTGCCTTTACCTGTTCTTAGGCTTGTTGCTCCAGAGTTTTATGGGGCTGGATGGAATGATCGTTCCTTCAACTGGAACGCCGTACATCTCAACTGCCAGATTGAATTTCTTCTTCGACACCAATCCGACTAATAATCGCGCCTGAGCGGTTTCGCCCGGCGACAGAATATTATCTTCTCCAACGTCAATCGACAGCCGAGCGCCGACAGAAGGCGCGGTCTTCGGATCGCGATTTAAAAGGACGTGGCCTCGATTGAGGTCGGCAACGCGAAGGAAAGGATTCGCTACAGGAACCGAGCCTCGATTGGTCAGACTGACATTCACTACAAATCTCAGCGCCCCGCTTGCTGGATTATCAGAAGCAGTGTCGGACCAGTTCAGGCTCAATTTTTCAGAGGAGAGGAATTTTATATCGACTCCTGAGCCGACATTCGCGCCAATCGTAAAATCCGCCTGACTGTCTCCGACCAGTGAATTGCCGAAAACGCCTTCGATTACCAGTAGACGAATGCGCGCGCGGGTGGTTGATACGTTTGGCAGCGTGAGCAGGTATTTTTCAATATTGCCCGGCAGCCCTTCGACTATGCGCTCGAAGTTCGTGCCGCCATCGGTTGACAGGTAAAGTTCCTGTCGCGCGGGAACAAACCCGGATTCTTCTGGCACCGTCCAGGCGATGTTCAAAGATTCGCCGCCTATCAATCGTTCGCCGCCAACGGGCGAAGCAACGAACACGCTTGGGAAGTCGCCGCTGAAGGTCGGCCCAAAGCTATGCAGTTTGTCTGTGCCGCCCTCTGTACCGGCCTTGTCCGAGTCTTCGTAATTTTTCCAATGGCCCGTGCCCGTCGCGTAATCTGCGATAGTCGCAGGAGCAGCATCAAGGCTGAGCCCGCCTTTATCATTTGCCGCAACTGCAAGCTGCCACACGCCGGTTTCGTTTCCGTCCTGCGTTATTACGGTCTCGCCTGTCCAGGTGTCGTTTTCGTAAACAGTCTTTTGCCATCCGGAATTCGCCTGCGCAGTGACGAGAGTCAATTCGTCGGTTCGCCCGTCGCGACCGAGCGTCGCTCTTGCAGGCAGCGATGTATTCATGGATTTCGAGAACTGCAAAACCACCTGCAACTGGCCCGGTTCAATGCCCGGAAATCGCGTATCGACTATGAACTGTCGCTCGTTTGTTATCGACTCGGCAGGCTCTATCCATCGCGCGGAATAGATCAGTTTCGAGAATGTTCCGTCCGTCCCCATACTGTAGGCTTTGACCGATTCGAGAAACGGCGGCCCTGCGGCCCAGTTGAGAATCGTCCGCGCGCCCGCCCAGTTTTCCGCGTTCGTTCCGGCTATCTGGTCTTCGGATATATCGAAATCGCAGCAGGTCGGGCGCATCTCGACGACGAGCGGCACAGCGACCTTGTTGACGCCGTAAGCATAGTCTGACGACGTGCCCGTCGTAGTGTAAAGATCAAAGGCCGACTGGGGTGTGTAGATTTTGTTATTGACGCTTCTGATCTCTTTGCTCATTTTCTGGGCAAGGTCCGAAAGCATCTTGTCATCGGGGGCGGAAAACCGCTGATAGCCCCAGGGATAGAGAATCAATTGTCCGTAATTATGATAATCAAGTTCCGCCCGGAAATGGCGATGAGGGTCATCCATCAGTGTTTTCAAAGCCTTTACTTCCGGCTCGCTATCAGGTTCCGGCCCTCGATAGGTCTCAAGATTTCTCAGATCATCGCTTGCTCCAACGTCGTCATTGATGCAACTTTTATCGGAAGAGCAATAGTCCTCGCAGGCATTATCGCCGCGCAGCCGCCATTGAAAATCGTAGTTGCGATTGAGGTCTACGCCTACGGTTGAAACGCAGCCGCCGAGCGATATGGGTCTGCGATTTTTTCTCCACAATTTATCGCCCGAACCCGGCCCGCCGGGCGCAGTCTGACTGAAGACATGGCCATCGGGATTGACAATAGGCACGACCCAGATCTGCAAACGGTCTACCATGTATTTGATCGAGCTATCGGTCTCATACCCGTTGATGAGTTGATTCGCGATATGAACGGGCGTCTCGACTGAAATCCACTCGCGCGCGTGATGACATCCCGTGATGAGCACATCCGGCTTGCTCGAATCATCTGCGGAAGCGCCCTTTGTAATTTTCAGCGCAAAGATATCGCGGCCTTCATAGCTTTCACCCAGCTTGACGTAGCGAGCGATGTCGGGATGCGAGTTGGCAAGCGCTTTGAACTCGTCAACGGTTTGCTGATAACTGTGATAGTGATCATTTGCGAGCGTGACCACTCCGCCTGATTGTCCAGTCTTTGCGCCAAGCTCCCGGTCAAGGCTTTGACCCGGAAACAATCGCGGCGCAACCGACGAGAACTCTTCCACCGTGTAGAATCCCGCGAGGCGATAACCGCGCTGCGCGTATTGTTCCTGAATGTGCGAGTTTATCGAAGAAGGCGAACCGTCGCTTGAAAATATATCCAGATAGGCGATAAGCGAGCCTTCGCGCATCAGGATGTTTTCGCGGTCGCCGAACCAGTCGGAGTAACCGGCAGCAGGCTTGTTTCGATTCGCAAGGTCAATAACAGCAACCCGCACCTGCGAAGACTCGCGCGCACGCTCGGATTGATATTCGGGAGTGATTGCGCTTGCCAGCGCATCGCCGCCCTCGCGCGCGCGTTGCCAATCGGCTACCGAATCATAAATGATCGCGGTATTCACGCCCTCGCCCTGTAGACGCTCGATCAGGTAAGGAGATGCGGCGGCGATTGTTTCGCTGCCGCTCGACTTCCAGATTGTGAGTTCGAGGCCGCTCGAATTTGCGACACGCAGAACTTCGTCAGTCGGCGCGTTGATGCGGGCGATTTTAGGGATGTATTCCTTGCGAGCAAGTTCGAGTTGCACGCCACGGTACTTGTTCCACGCCTGCTTTTGCAATTGAGGGTTGAGGTTTTTAAGCGCCGCGCGCCATACGTCGAGCGCGCCCGGCTCATCAAGCAAGGCAAGCGACCGAAGCCCGTCTTCAAATTCGGCGGCGCTCGCACTTGCCAGCCGTGCTTTCAGATTCGCATGTCTGGCGATGCGGCTGGCATCTTTCGACATCACCTGCCGCTCAATTACCTGCCGCCGCGCGCGCGATGAATAAGCTGAAACCTGCGTGCGCGGAAATGCGCTTGCGATCAGCAGCAGCATGGAAACCAGAATAATAGCGGCTATCGCCAGGCGGCGAGGCGCAACCGTGTTCAGATATTTTAACTTCGCTTTATTATTGAATGGATATTTCAAAAGCCCCTCGCACGATAAAGACTTTTGCAATGTAGCACATAGGGAGTGGCTTATGCTACCGCAAATACAGCCTGAAGGGGGCGAAAAGAGCCACGGCGTGGGAGAGGTCCGTGGCTCTCAGGTTAGACTGGAAAAGCCTGCGAGTCGAAATCCGCGTTTATGGCTTGCGACCGCGCTTGGCTGGTTTTTCCGCTTCGACTTTGAACTGCTCTTTTATCGCCGCTATCGTGTTTTTGGCATCGGGCACGCGCTTATCTGTCGGAGGCGCTTTATCGACAAAGTCGGCAAGAGCGTTGACAGACTCCTGCGGATTGGTAGCAAGCAGCGCAAGCCCTATGTTGAACAGTGCATCAAGATTCTTCGGATCACTGGCCAGCACTTTTTTATATGAGGCAACGGCCTCGTCCGTCCGGTCGGCAAAACGGTAGAGATCAGCTTTGGCCAAATCCCACTTCACAGCATTGGCAGCGTCTATCGCCTGAACTTTGTCCAGTGATTTGACCGTGTCATCAACGAGATCGTTGACTCTATAGATCTCGACCAGCACTTTGGCATTCTTTGCCAGCACGTTGTAGTAAGTGATCAAATCATTGTTTATGTTGGGCTCTTCTGTGACGGTCGAAGCAAGGTCGATTGCGTGTTTTATAGCCTTCAATGCTTCCTCGAAGTGAGGCTTGGCTCCGTTTCTGTCTTTCTTGGCCGAGTACAGATCTGCCCCTATCTGATAATGCGATTCTGCGATCTGAGCATTGGACTTATACGACACTTCAACAAAGACTTTGTTTTTGCCGGGGTCAACAGAAGCAGACTGTTGGAATTCGGCGAGCGCGGCTTCGTAATTACTGGCTTTCTGGAGTTCAACTCCCTTCATGAAATGTCCTCTGGCCGTGTCGAAGCTGGCTTGAAGTTCTTTGCCCTCTTTCAGCTTGGCTTCGTTCTCTTTGGCATCGGCTTCCGCCTTCGCCTTGTCGGAAGCGGATGGGGCTTTGCCCGCCGCTGGCGGAGGCGCTCCGCCGCCCTTCATTAAAGCCTGTACCTGTTCGGGCGTAAAGGTGCTGCCGTCGCCGGGATTTCCGATGATGTCGAGAACCGGAACCTGGCTTATGCGCACGCCATTGACATAGGTGGGCTGCATTCCGGGCCCTGTAGCGACAAACAGATAATTGCCTTGAAGCGGCATGCCGAGACGGATGTAATGGCCGTTTTTGTCAGCCTTGACATCCCAGTGGCCTTTTATATCCGTGCGATAAATATCTATAAGCGCGCCCGGGACTGTTTTCATCGTGCCGTCTGCTTCTTTGATCTTAACGTTGCCTTCGATCTGCCCTGTCTGAGCGTCTGCAACGACCGATAGCAGCAAAACAAGCGCGCCGAAACCGACAACCCTTTTCACAATTGTGCTGAACATCGAATTCCCTCCATAGAGTCTGCTGGTCAATTTGTCGACCACGCGAAATATCTGCCGACATAGGATGCCGTAAGCTTTGCACCAGTTGGCATAGAATCAATAAACATTCCCGCGTTTAATGAATCGACAATCAAACTATAATATATGTCGAAAGTGTATATCAGCACCAAGCGAGTGTCAACGTAACGGCTTTGTAAATTGATGCTATGACAAAGATCAACTATCGTCCTCCACTTGACCCGCTTTCTTATATAAACAAATCAGCATTGCCTGCGGAGGCCAGCAATTGCCCAAACATCAATATAAAAGTTGAAAGGCCGTTGGCTGATATGGTATTGTCCCTGCGCATATAAGCAGGGGTTTTTGTAGGATTAGAGCCTCAACCATTTGGAATCGGGTCAAAATGACTAAAGCAGGACCATTCTGGCAGCATATGTGTCATTAAGCCGCGCCCTGATCGCAAGCTTTTTCAAGGTGTGTGTCAAAAGCTGATTTAATTGATTCGGGATGTTTTGTTGCCCGGAGACTGGTGAAAGCTATTTGCAGAAATGATGAAGGTTAGTAGAAAAAGAGCGACATACCCGAAAGGGGAATATCAATTGCTCTTAAGTTAGCACACCTTTGTACAGGCTCTTGAGACGGCCCGAGCCATACTAAGGTTGGATTCCCGATTAGCTCCTATGAAAACAATTAGCAGGCTTAAAATTTATCTCCGCGAATTTAAGTTCCTGGCCAAAGGTGTCTTATCGACGAAGCATCCCATATTGGCTCACATCGTCCCCATGCGACGGTGCAATCTAGCCTGTACATACTGCAACGAGTATGATGATTTCTCAAAACCCGTTCCCCTCGAAGTAATGTTCAAGCGCCTGGACAAGCTCGCCGAACTGGGGACGACGGCTATCATTATCAGCGGCGGCGAGCCGCTCATGCATCCGGAGATTGAAAAGATCATCGCGAGGATTCGCCATCATAAAATGCTCGCCTGCATGATTACGAACGGCTACTTGCTGACTCAGCAGAAAATCAAGCAACTCAACAAAGCCGGGCTTGAACACCTGCAGATCAGCATAGATAACGTCAAACCGGATGATGTTTCAAAGAAGAGTCTCAAGGTGCTCGACAAAAAGCTCGTGTGGTTATCGGAGACGGCCCGCTTCCGTGTCAACATCAATTCGGTGATCGGCGGCGGCATCAAGACACCGGAAGATGCGCTTACAATCGGCGAGCGCGCTGTCGAGTTGGGATTTTCAACATCGCTTGGCATCATTCACGACCGTCTCGGCACGCTCAAGCCGCTGGCAGGAGTAGAGCGCGAGATTTATACAAGGATGAAGAGCCTTGGCAAAAAAGGGCACACTCGCATAAATCGATTTCAGGACAACCTCGCAGACGGCAAGCCGAACAACTGGCGATGCCGCGCGGGCGCTCGCTATCTCTACATCTGCGAAGACGGACTTGTGCATTACTGCTCGCAGCAGCGCGGCTATCCGGGAACTCCCATCGAGCAATACACGTTTGAAGACATACGCCGGGAGTATCTGACGAAAAAAGCCTGTGCGCCTTACTGCACGATAGCCTGCGTTCATCAGGTCGCCACGTTCGACAACAAGCGAGACCCTCAGACGCTTCCGGCCAAAGGCGCTGTCGAGCGTGAGTCTGTTCAGGCCATACGCACGCTGTACCAGATCGAACAGCATGAATAGAGAATTGGAATGCGCCCGGCAAATCGGGCAGAGACTTTAATTGCTATTTGTATGTTTATGATGATAACGCGCACCGCTTAACGAAGAGGTGTAATTCAACAACGGCGAAGTGTGGGGTGTGTTTCGAGAAACTTCGCTTACGACGAGGAGAGAAGATATGCGTAAACCGATAAAGTACGTGGAGAAAGGATTAGCAGTAGCGGCTAACATTGCATGGCAGGTATACGAGCCGCTCAATCGCATCAAACAGAATCCATCTTTCACGCCCAGGTGGTCTGACAAACCGCTTTTGAAATCCTATCAGAAGACCAAACCGCCTCTCGGTTGGCCTCGCACGACCGATAGCCTCTGCCCGAAGTGCGTGCCTGAAATTCGCCAGCAAATCATCGACGGCAAACTCCCGCACGAAATTCTGCTCAACGAAAAAGTGGGCGAGATCAAAGCCCAGATCATCGAGCGCGACGGCCAGATTCTCATGGTCAAGGACTGCGAGAAGCACGGCCACTTTGAAGATGTGATGTCAACCGATCCGGCATTTTTTAAACACCTCGAAGAGATGTTTCCTGGCCGCGACATCGCCGCTCATAACGACGAGAAACTGCATAATCACGGAACCAGCACCGTAAAACATGGTCGAGGCTCTGTGCTCACGGTTGACCTGACGAACCGCTGCAACATGATGTGCGATCCGTGCTTCATGGATGCCAATCAGGTCGGATTCGTCCACGAGTTGAGTTGGGAAGACATCAAACAACTTCTCGACAACGCCATCACGATAAAACCGCGCCGCCAGATGTCCGTTCAATTTTCGGGCGGCGAGCCTACGATGTCGCCCTACTTCCTCGATGCGGTTCGCTACGCGCGCAAGGTCGGCTATAACTCAGTTCAGGCGGCAACCAACGGCATCGAGTTCGCCAAAAGCCCTGAATTCTGCCGAGAGGCAGCCGAAGCCGGGTTGCGCTATGCCTACCTCCAGTTCGACGGCATAGGCAACGCCGCAAACGAGCATCGCAAGGTCGGCAACCTTTTCGACGTGAAATTGCGCGCGATCGAAAATCTTCACGGCGCTGGCGTAGAGATCGTGCCTGTAACGACAATCGTCAACGGCATCAATAACGAGCAGGTCGGGCGCATCATCAAGTTCGCGCTCGACAATCCGAAGAAGATTTCGTTCCTTTCGTTCCAGCCAGTATCGTTCACGGGGCGCGACGAAGAGATTACCGACGAACAACGTCAGGCGCAGCGCTACACGCTCGCGCATATGGCGCACGACATCAAAAATCAGACAGGGCTTGGCGAGCCGACGCGAGAC
Organism: Blastocatellia bacterium; assembly: GCA_963804815.1. Classification (GTDB taxonomy): domain Bacteria; phylum Acidobacteriota; class Blastocatellia; order UBA7656; family UBA7656; genus DATEKX01. The sequence goes on from CAWDRU010000002.1 coordinate 4,839,421, forward strand.
TGGTTTCCGATCTCGTTTATGAGCACGTTCTCGGACTGGGCGGATCTGGTGCACGGGCCGGACAAGGATTGGGGACAACTCAGTTGCGGATGCCACCCGAACTGCGGCATCGGCATGGCTTTGATGATCGACAAAGAGACGAAAGAGGCTGCGCCCGTCACGGCATTCCTCGACGCCGACCAGTTCGCCAAAGATTTGATGAAGGTCAACGACGCGGCGCGCGGCAAGAAGTTATCGCTGTTGGGCGCGGGGCTGGCGCTGCTTCGCAATTACGACCCGTTCCAGGCCCCGACGCATTTCCGCATCAAAGACCTGATGATGAAGTTCGATAAATCGTTCGGCGCGTCGGGCAAAAACTACGGCAAGGTGGACGGCGCGCGAACGGTCGAAGACATTCAGAAGCGCCGCTCTGATCGGTGGAACTTCCTGTTCATCGCGGGGATGTGGTTTCAGGATCTGTTCAACTATGATTTTCGCCGCACGGAACAATGCATCATTCCTTACGCAACGCAGGAAGGCGAGATTTCATTCTGCGCCTATAACACAGGCGTTGGCTGGAGAAATATCATCGAGAAGATGCATATGACGGCCACGCTGACGAAGTGGTACGAAGAACACGGGCGGCATGAAATATTTGCGGGCGGAAAATCGGTTGAGCTTAACAGCAACGCACACTCGCTTATTCTGAAAGACGAACTCGTCACCAACGAGATCCAGCATGATCTGGATGATCTGGGCATAGCCAAAAATTCGCGTGAAGAAAAACAGCGCGCGCGCGCCTTAACCATGGAGAACGAGCGCATGGCGAAACTCTATCGCCAGCACATACTGAAAGAAGAGGCGACGCCTGACACGCAGATCGTCCAGCTAAAGATCAGCAAGCCGAAGCAGGAAGTAACGCCTGCCGGATTCGGCGATTAATCAACGCTTCAACTGAAATGGAAAAGGCCGCCGGGTAACCTGGCGGCCTTTGTTTTTATCGCCGGTTGAATCGAAGGATTGCGGCCCACACTAGAACGAGCAGGGGTGAATTCACAGCCCGAAACTTTACGCAATCACGCAACCTCTATCAAGCCGACCTAGTCTCGGCGCGTCTTGTTTCGCTATACTGATCATTGCTTCATACTCAGGTTGATTATTTCTGTTGCCAAAAATGTGCCCGAAAACATCTGCGAGGTAAATTTGTGTTACGAAAAATATTTGTCTGCATTCTGATACTTTCATTCGCATTGGCCGTACAGGCTTTTCCCGCACAAGACCAGAAAAAGACCGAGCCGTGGGATGTTGAGGCCGAGCAGGGCCCCTGCACGATGGTCGAATTTGATACCGATGAAGGCACATGGATGAGCTGCGATGTTTCGCCCGACGGCCAAAGCATAGTCTTTGACCTTCTCGGTGATATATACAAAATGCCGATCAGCGGAGGCAAAGCCGATCTGCTGTCGGGCGGCGTATCGTGGGAAGCGCAGCCGCGCTTCAGTCCTGACGGAAAGCTTATTGCCTTCACATCAGACCGCGACGGCGGCGATAACATCTGGGTGATGGACGCGGACGGCAAGAACCGCCGACAGGTTACGAAAGAGACTTATCGACTGGTGAACTCTCCCGCGTGGACGCCTGACGGGCAATACATTCTGGTTCGCAAGCACTTCGTCGATCAGCGCTCGCTCGGCGCGGGCGAAATCTGGATGTATCACGTGAACGGCGGCGGGACGGGTTTGCAGTTGACCGAAAAACCGAACTGGACTGCCAACGCCGGAGAGCCTGCGATTGATCCGCGCGGTCGCTTCGTTTACTTCGTTCAGAGCACGGCCTTCGATTACAACAAGAATGTCTACGGCTCGATCTACTGGATAGAGCGATACGACACGACCAACGCGCGGCGCTCGGTCTTTATACAGGCTTCGGGCGGCGCAATTCGACCGGCAGTCTCGCCCGACGGCAGGTATCTCGCATTCATACGCCGCGATGGATTGAAGACCGTTCTCTTTCTGCGCGAGATCGAAAGCGGGCGCGAATGGCCCGTCTATGATGGGCTGACGCGCGACCAGCAGGAGACGTGGGCGGTCTACGGAACTTATCCCGGCTACGCGTGGATGCCTGACGGCAAAAGCATTGTCATCACGGCGAAAGGGAAATTCGCTCGCATCAGTATCGACACAAAGCAGGCAACAACGATTCCCTTCACTGCTCACGTCGCGCAGAAGGTCACTACCGCGCTGCGCTTCGAGCATAAGGTTGCGCCTGATCGCGACAACGCCAGACTGCTCAGATGGGCAAAGCGCGCGGGCGACCGAATAATTTACAGCGCGCTCGGCAAGCTCTATGTGAAAGAAGGCGACGCCGCGCCCCGCCGGTTATTGAAGACGAATTATCTGGAATACTCGCCGAACTTCAGCGCAGACGGTTCGCGAATCACTTATGTCACATGGTCTGATACAGAAAAGGGCGCTGTGTGGGTGGCCAACAGCAACGGCTCGAACGCGCGCAAGATCACCACGGTCGGCGACCAGTACGCAAGCCCCGTTTTCTCGCCCGACGGAACCAGGATCGCTTATCTGAAAGGGCGCGGCAGCGTCTATCACGAAGAAGATCTGGCGAACGAATCGAACTTCGAGATTCATTACTGGGACGGCAACTCGCACCGTTACGTGCTCGATGTCTTCAATCGCGGGTCGAACGCGCGAATGCCCATACTTACGTTCGATCCGAAAGGCGAGCGCATATTTTTTATGGAATCGAAGCCCGCGCAGGGCGGATTGAATACTTATCTGAGCAGCGTCAAGCTTTCGGGCGACGATTATCGCCAGCACATCGAATCGAAGTATGCGGCGGAAATCGTCCCTTCGCCTGACAACAAATGGATCGCTTTCAAAGAACTGCACAAGCTCTACATCGCGCCGTTCCCGCAGACGGGCAAACTGCTGAAGCTGACGGCGACCGAAGCCCTTGTTCCTGTAAAAACGATCTCTACGGGGTCGGGCGACTGGCTGGCGTGGACGCGCGACAGCAAATCTGCGCAGTGGACGCTCGGAGAAAACTTCTACGAGCAGACGCTTGATAATATTCAAAAGCAGCTTGCGAAGGACGAGAAAGCGCCTGAACCAAAGGCTACAAAGATCGGCTTCGAGTTTGAAACCGCGAAGCCTCGCGGATTGGTCGCGCTCACGAACGCGCGTATCATCACGATGAAAGGCGACGAGGTGATTGAGCGCGGCCAGATCCTGATCGAAGACAACCGCATAAAAGCCATCGGCGCGCGCATCGACATTCCGGCTGAGGCGCGACGGATCGATATGGCTGGCAAAACCATCATGCCCGGCATGGTCGATGTACACGCGCACATGGGCTACAACACGCTGGACATCATCCCCGAAAGGCAGTGGCCCTACTATGCGAATCTCGCGTTCGGGGTAACGACAACGCATGACCCTTCGGCCTCGACGCAACTGGTCTTCGCGCAGTCAGAGATGGTGAAGGCGGGCATGATGGTCGGCCCGCGTATCTATTCGACAGGGTTTGTGCTTTACGGCGCAGACAATCCTGATAAAGCGGTCATCAACAGTTACGAAGACGCAAAGGCTAACATCGAGCGGTTGAAGGCCGTGGGCGCGATCAGCGTTAAGAGCTACAATCAGCCGCGCCGCAATCAGCGACAGCAGATCATCAAAGCGGCGCGCGATCTGCAAATGATGGTTGTGCCGGAAGGCGGCTCGACCTACTTCTTCAACATGACGCACATCGTTGACGGGCACACGGGCGTAGAGCACGCGATTCCGGTTGCTCCGCTTTACAAAGACGCCGTGACTTTGTTTGCGAAGAGCCAGAGCGGGTACACGCCAACCCTGATCGTCGGCTATGGCGGCATCTGGGGCGAGAACTACTGGTATCAACACACGAACGTGTGGGAGAACGAGCGATTGATGCGCTTTACGCCGCGCGGCGTGATCGATGAACGAGCGCGCCGCCGCCTGATGGTTCCCGAAGACGACTTCTATCATTTCGATCTGGGAAAATCCGTCAAAGACATATTGCATGCTGGTGGCAAAGTTCAGCTTGGCGCGCACGGTCAGCTTCAGGGGCAGGGCGCGCACTGGGAGTTATGGATGTTGCAGCAGGGCGGGCTGACACCGCTTGAAGCCATCAGATGCAGCACGCTTTACGGCGCGCAGTATCTGGGGTTTGATAAAGACATCGGCTCGCTCGAAGTCGGAAAGCTCGCCGATCTGATGATAATGGACAAGAACCCGCTCGAAAACATTCAAAACACATCGAGCATAAGCTATGTGATGATCAACGGCGTGCTCTACGAAACGAACAACATGAACGAGGTCTACCCGCAGGCTAAGGTGAGGGCGAAGTTCTTCTGGGAGAGGTAGCATCGGGATAATCAGAGAAAACTTGCTCAGGATGGTAAGAGTCATGATGACCTTGAGGCAATTCTCATTAGGTATCGAATCAATTCCTATTTCGACATCGTGGTATCTTGCCGAACTGGGCGAGGCTCTCGGCAAACAAGAATTGTTTACGAAACAATCGCCGCAAAAACTGAAAGCCTTGCGCGAACACGCGGTGATCGAAAGTGCCGTTTCTTCAAATCGAATTGAAGGGGTCGTCATTGAGCAATCGCGCATAGGCACGGTTGTATTCGGGAAGTCCAAATTGCGTGACCGTGATGAAGAAGAGGTTCGCGGCTACCGAGATGCGCTAAGAGTCATTCACGAATTGTGCTATGGCCTTCCGATTACCGAGAGCAACCTCAAAGAGTTTCATAGAAAAATCATGGGTCGGGTTGCGGATGCGGGACAATACAAAGAAAAAGATGGCGATATTATAGAAAAGTATCCCGATGGTCGCGAGCGTGTTCGCTTCAAGACTGTCACGGCGGCGGATGCCCCAGAGTTCATGCGTGGGATAATTGGGTTGTGGAATGATTGCCTGCGAGAGCGGTGGGTTCACCCTTTAATTGCGATGGCGGCGATGAATCTCGATTTTTTGTGCGTTCATCCATTTCGAGATGGGAACGGGCGCGTATCGCGGTTGTTGCTTCTTCTGGGATGCTATCATTTGGGCTATGAAGTAGGTCGCTATGTCAGCCTGGAGCGTATTATCGAAGAAAACAAGGAACGTTACTACGAGACGTTAGAAGAAAGTTCTCGTGCCTGGCATGAGGGCAAGCAAAATCCCTGGCCGTATGTGAATTATCTGCTTTTCATTCTTAAGATAGCGTACCGTGAATTTGAAGAGCGAGTCGGACATATTGCGTCACCTAAAGGCGCAAAGACCGAGATGGTTATCAACGCCATTACGAAAAGAACCAATGCCTTTAGCGTAGCTGATATTCAGCGTCAATGTCCAAGCGTCAGTGTTGATCTGATTCGAATAGTATTGAAAAAACTGCGCCCGCAGGTTGAATGTTTGGGGCGCGGAAGAGATGCGAAATGGCAAAAAACCAGCGAATGGAGTGCTGATAATACCAGGCTGCCTGGTTGACAACCTAAGCAGCTTGGGTTGTACCTAATGAATTAGGTAATGAATTAGGTAATGAGGCGACTGCGGGGGAACTACCTGATTCGACGGCTCGCTTCACGTGTGACGGAGGTTCCAGTAAAATAGCGCCATGTATTTCGATAAGCTCGTCGAAGAAAAGATACGAGAGGCCATGGCCAACAGAGAGTTCGATAATCTTTCCGGCAAAGGAAAGCCACTGGACCTCGATGCGTATTTCGCAACCCCGGAAGATGTCAGAATCCCTTACTCCATACTTAAAAGCTCCGGCTTCGTTCCCGAAGAAGCGCAATTGCTGAAAGACGTGCAGTCGCTCAAGGAAGCTCTTAATAACTCCCTCGACGAAGACGAAAAAATCAGAATCAGGAAATTGATCGACGAGAAACTGCTGAAGCTCAATATGCTGGTCGAGCATTACAGAAGAAGATCGCGCGCCAGACAGTGAAGCATAAGCCTTGCGTTGAGGATTGATCGAGAATACTCTTTGCCTTCATGCGAATCTGGCTTTCCAAAAACAGCGAAGTCCCGCTGCGCGAGCAACTCGCGACGCAAATCATGCTCGGAATAGTAAGCGGCGATCTGAAGCCGAGCCAGAAATTACCGAGCACGCGCGAACTGGCTCAGAGGTTTCACATTCACTCGAACACAGTCAGCGCGGCCTATCGCGATCTGGCCGAACGCGGATGGGTCGAGTTTCGCAAAGGCAGCGGCATCTATGTGCGCGAGAAAGCTCAAACCGCCGTCACGGGTGTAGAGCTTGTGCTCGATCAACTGATCTCCACGCTGTTTCAAATCGCACGCGAAAAAGGCTATTCGCTCGGCGAGATTCAATCGCGCGTGAAGCGATGGCTGGAGACGCAGCCGCCCGATCACTTTCTTGTGATAGAGCCTGACGCGGAGCTTCGCAGCATTCTCATTCAGGAGATAAAAGAAGCGACGGGGTTTCGCGTTTCAGGCGCGAGCTTCACGGATTGCTCAAGTCCTGATATGTTTGCAGGCGCAGCGCCCGTCACCATGTTCGCTTACGAAGAGAAGGTGCGCGCCCTGCTTCCGCCTAACGCTTCATTAACAGTGTTGCGGCTGCGCTCTGTTCCCGCGTCGCTTTTAGCGGAAGAACGGCCTTCGCCCGATGCGCTGGTCACGGTCGTTTCGCGATGGCCGGAATTTCTCAAATGGGCGCACACGATTCTGGTTGCCGCTGCGGTTGACCCTGACGCTTTGAGCTTCCGCGACGCGCGCATCCCCGACTGGCAGAAAGGGCTTCTATCAAGCGCGCTCGTCATTACCGACGCGCTCACTGCCGCACACCTTCCAAAAGGCTGCCGCACGCGAGTCTTCCGCATAGTCTCTGACGCTTCGATTGCCGAGTTGCAAAACTTCAAAGAGTTCCTCACAAAATCCGCCTCTTAACTCGAATAACGCTTCATCTAAACGTGTGACAGTTCAGAAAGTGTCACAAAGTTTACCCCTCGCGCGCCGGTCCCCACATAAACTGTGATTGTGAAAATTCATTGATTTATAGCAAAGATTTTTCACTGACGGGGGACCCATGCAAAAGCAGATCAAAAAAGATATCAGCTACAAAGGTTTATTTCAGATATACGCGGTCGCGACAATTTTTCTGTTGATCTGGCTGGCAATCACCATCTTTGCCATGTTCTTCGCGCAGGCGGCGAGCGAAACATCGCAGGATGTATCGGCTCTCGAAATTGCGCGCTCGAACAAAGACGCGACGGCGATTCTTGCCGCGGCCAGAATCGTCTGTGTTCATTCAAACACGGCTTATCTGAAACGCAAGTCGCTTGAAAACTCCCTTCACGAGCGAAAGGACTTTCAGGAACTGGGGATGGTCATCACCAAAGATGAATTTCAGGCCGATCTGATAATAGAGATTGATCGCGCGCCGTTCACGGTGGAGTTTCCTTACACGGTCGTTGATCAAAAGACGCGGCTCGTAGTCGCAAGCGGCCATGTTACATCGCTTTTCGGAACCGTTGCCGGAAAAATTTCCAGCAGTTTTATAAAGCAGGTTCGCGCAGTCAGAAATCCCCCGGCGCAGAAGCCAAAGAAATGATGCTGCCCTGAAAGGATGAAGCAATGCTGAAAATAATAACGATAGCCTCACTGGTGTTTCTGCTTTCGATGACTGCAATCGCGCAGTCGAAAGACGGCCCGCATGTCGAGTTCTCCAATGCTTTCTCTTATGCGCTCGGAGGCAACGGAGACGCGCCCGGCTGGCTGACTTCCATCACCTTCAATCGAAGCCGTTATCACGGCTATTTCGGAGAATTCAGCCGCCACTACAGAGCCGCCCGGGTCAATTTACCTGACGGCGAGATCAAAAACACCAGAGGGTTCAACGTATTGCTTTTGGGCATTCAGGTTTATATCAAAAAGCAAAGCCCGGTTAGCCCGTTTCTGCGCCTGACAATCGGAGGCTGGTCAGAGCACACGCCTGCGGTGCTGGATGGCAAGCCGGGTTTCAACTACGCCCCGGAACTGACGCTTGGCGCAGGCGGCGGCGTGGATATCAAACTGAGCGACCGCTACGCGTTTCGCGCATTTCAACTCGATCACCTCAACGCAGGGCAGCATAACCCGAAAAGAGTGCGCGTTTCGAGCGGTCTCGTCGTTCGATTTTGATGGCGCGGCAGGAGGGGCATTATGACAATAACCTGTGAAAAATTCCTTGAGTTTTTGAAAACCAGTTGCGCCGTCGTAATCTGGCCCGGGCCATTCAGTTTTCCGGGAAAGAAGTCAATTCACCGCACAGACGCCGACCCGCAAGCGGTGTTTCCAGCCGTCAAAGCGATATAGAGTTATGGGTAGGCGAAACTCTATATCAGGTACACGAAACTCTATATCGGGTAGACGATATAGAGTTATGGGTACACGAAACTCTATATCGGGCAGGCGATATAGAGTAACGTGCAGGCGAAACTCTATATCGGGCAGGCGATATAGAGTAACGTGCAGGCGAAACTCTATATCGTGCACACGTTTCTTTATATCGCCTACCCGATATAAAGAAACGTGTGCATGTTTACATTAACGTGAATTCGACATAAGAATCAGCCCTGAAAGGGCGAAATTCAATAGCACAGGGCATCGCCCTGTGTCTTGCATCAAGAGAAACTATAAGCCCTGTAAGGGCGAAATAAATCACTTGGTTTATTTCGCCCTTACAGGGCTTGTGTGGTAGTGGCATTGCATACCGTGGGTTTCACCCACGGCTATTGAATTTCGCCCTTTCAGGGCTTTTACTTCGATCATTATATCGAATTCACGTTACATTAAAGTAATTCAGGAGTGGGCATAGATTAAGCGAATCAAAGACGCGACTTATAGCGGATTGAAACAGAAACGACGTGGATCACGGCAAACGGTGTCTCGCCCCTTTGAATCGAAGGCGCGACTTATAAAGGCTCATCGCTTCTTATCTCGTTATCAAACCATTCTTGTTCTCCCTCTTGACAGCATTCGTTATCTCGCGCATAATGCCCGCCTAGCTTGAGTAGATTCAAAATGAATTACGACGCGACACAATCGACTATCAACTTCGACGCCCACAATGCGACGCCTGCCGCAGCATTCGCTTTTAGCTTCTTTAGCTTTAGCACCGCACTTGGAGCGGGGGGCGCGATGGTGTAAGCCGATACAAAATCGCAAGAGTTATAGAAGCCCGCTCCTTCCGAACCGAGGGAGCGGGCTTTTAGTTTTTTAGGGGCCGGGGGCAGATTGATGACAAACGAAACCGTGAGAGTAGCATTTCAAGGCGAACGAGGCGCGTTCAGCGAGGACGCCGCGCGAAAGCTTCTCGGCCCGCAGGTCGAGACTTTAGCCAACAGAACGTTCGATGAGATGTTCGACGCCGTGTCAACAGGCGCGGCAGATTGCGCTGTCGCGCCGATTGAAAACAGCCTCGCGGGCTCTGTGCATAAAAATTATGACCTGCTGGTCGAGCGCGATTTGACGATCATTGGCGAAACGAATGTGAGGATAGTTCATAACCTGATCGCGCGCACAGGCGTTGATATTGCGGATGTGCGGCGCGTCTGCTCTCATCCGGTCGCCCTTGCTCAATGCGAAAAGTTTTTGCGCGCCAATCCGCAGATCGAAGTCGCGCAGGCTTATGACACGGCGGGCAGCGTTAAGATGATCATCGAAAACGAACGTTGTGATGAGGCCGCGATTGCAGGCGCGACGGCTGCCGCTATTTACGGCGCTGAGATTTTAGCCGAAGGTATCGAGGACAATCCTAAAAACTTCACGCGCTTTCTGCTGCTGGCTCGCACCGACCGCGCAGCAGAGATTGAAACTACGGCCAGCAACAATGAAAGAAAGACATCTATCGTCTTTCGAGTATCGAATCACCCGGGGTCGTTGTTTCGCGCGATTGCGGCGTTTGCTCTGCGAGATATAGACCTGACGAAGATCGAATCGAGGCCGATTGAGGGACGCCCCTGGGAATACTCGTTTTATCTCGATCTGATGGGTGATAGAAGCGATTCACCTGTCGAGCGTTCGCTCGCGCAACTGTCAGAGATTGCTGAAAGCATACGTGTACTTGGGAGCTACGCCAAAGCCTGTGATGAGTAATGCGTGATGAGTAGAATATACTCGTCGCTCGTCGCTCATCGCTTATTAATCATCACTGTTTTATTAAGGGGGAACGAGCAATGATCATAGCTATGAAATCGAACGCGACCGAAGAGCAGATACAGGAGATCTGCGATAGCATACGCCGTTACGGATACAAACCGCACCTGATTCGAGGCGAGGAGCGGGTGGTTATCGGGGCAGTCGGACACGGCGATAACAAAGATCACCTTCAGAGCCTCAGAAGCGTGCCGGGCGTTGCCGACGTGGTGCCGATACTACAGCCTTACAAGATCGTCAGCCGCGAATTGAAGCCGCAGAAATCGGTCGTTCGCGTGGGTGATCTGGAAATCGGCGGCAACCAGTTCATAGTGATGGCCGGTCCTTGTTCGGTCGAAACTCGCGAGCAGTTGATGGAGACAGCCAAAGCCGTAAAAAAGGCGGGCGCGCAGGTGCTGCGCGGCGGCGCGTATAAGCCGCGCACTTCGCCTTATGATTTTCAGGGGCTTGAGGTCGAAGGGTTAAAACTGCTTGCGGAAGCGCGCGAGCGCACAGGGTTGAAGATCGTCACGGAAGTTGTGACGACCGAAGACACGAATATCGTGGCCGAGTACGCGGATATACTTCAGGTCGGCGCGCGAAACATGCAGAACTTCGCGCTGCTCAAACGCCTCGGCAAAGTGCGAAAGCCTGTGCTGCTCAAACGCGGCATGAGTTCAACCATCAAAGAACTGTTGCTCTCTGCCGAATACATCGCAACTCACGGTAACGATCAGATAATTCTATGCGAGCGCGGCATACGCACATTTGAAACGGCTACGCGCAACACGCTCGACCTTGCGGCTGTGCCGCTGCTCAGCGAATTGAGCCATCTGCCCGTCGTTGTAGACCCGTCGCACGGCACGGGCCGCCGCAGTCTTGTCCAGCCCGTGGCCAAAGCTGCGATAGCGATTGGCGCTGACGGGCTGATTATCGAGGTGCACCCTTGCCCGCAGGAGGCATGGTCGGACGGCCCGCAGTCGCTTACGCTGCCGATGTTCGCTGAAATCATGAACGACCTTCGCCGCTACGTCGCCCTTGAATCAAAGTACATTAATTGACCTGCTGGCGCGGCGGCTTTTGCCTGCTTATACTGGAATAGTATGGCACTGATTGAACTGAGACTGGCAGAAAATGTCGCGGGCGATTTCTTTGTTGACAGCACCTGCATAGATTGCGATCTGTGTCGCCAGATTGCGCCTGAAACTTTCTCGGACATTGGCGATCAATCAATCGTGCACCGGCAGCCGCGAAGCGATGGGGAACAGATGAACGCGCTGAAGGCACTGGTGACCTGCCCTACGGCTTCAATCGGCGCGCTCGGTAATTATTCGGTCAGAACGAAAAAAGCGGTCGCCGCTTATCCCGAATTGATCGACGCAAACGTCTACTTCTGCGGCTTTGCGTCCGAATCATCTTACGGCGCGTCGAGCTATCTCATAGTGCGGCCCGAAGGAAACGTGCTCGTGGATTCGCCGCGATTCGCGCGCCCGCTCGTCAGGCAGATCGCAGAGATGGGCGGCATCAAAACGATCTTTCTCACACATCGCGACGACGTAGCTGACCACGAGCAGTGGGCTTCGCACTTCAACGCCGAGCGCATCATGCATCGCAGTGATGTGAGCCGTTCTACATCAAACATCGAGCGGCAATTGACAGGCAATGATGAAATTGCGCTTGCCGATGATCTGACAGTCGTTCCGACTCCGGGCCACACGCGCGGGCATACGGTTCTGCTTTATCGAAATCATTATCTTTTTTCGGGCGATCACCTCTGGTGGTCTTCAAATTATCAATCGCTTCATGCGTCGCAGGGCGTCTGCTGGTATTCGTGGTCAGAGCAGACGCGCTCGGTCGAACGATTGCTCGATTACGAATTTGAATGGGTGCTGCCGGGACATGGGCGACGCGCTCACGCAGGTAAAGCGGATATGCGCCGAGAGTTGAACACGTTGCTGGCGCGAATCAAGGGCAGGCCAGTTGACGCAACTGCGCCTCGCTGACGCGACCGACCGTCATTTCACTGCTGATCTGTATCCGCCCAGTAGTATCGAGTTGAACAGGAATTTGAACGTGCCCCACGTTTGCGCTCTGTGCTGAGTGCGAAACCCAAACAAAACGACACGGCCTTTGCCTAAAGATGCGTCAACGAGCGCGGTCTTGCCCGCTATGAACTCCGGCCCCAGCAACCAGCCTGATCGAAGCGGGTTGTTGTCAACATAGCGAGCAACGGAGCGTGCGCGCTGCGTATCGGTGATCTCGAAAGCAAACGCGCTTACGAGGATGCTCGAATCCGAAGGGCGTTGCGACCCTGTTGCTGATTCAGCGCGCGGGGCGGGCGCAGCATCAGGGTCCGGGCCTCGTGCACGCCGCGCGCCGCTCACAAAGTAAAGGTCTGCTTCCGAAGGCATGCCGTAAGCAATCGGATGACTGGTATCTACCACGGCGCGAAATATCGAGCCCGGCGCATAGAACTGATCGCGCTTTACCGATTCGAGCACATTTTTTACAGGCAGGTCGAATTTCTTAATGGCAAGCTCGGAAGCCGAGTCCAGACAGATCAGCACGCCGCCCGCTTCGACGAAACTCCTTAGCGCGGAAACTCCCTGATCGCCGATTCCGCCCGTATATTCTTCCGGGTATGAGCCTGCGCGATTGCCCGCAATGATCTGCTGCATGCTTTGATCGGGCAATATAACAACATCGAATCTGTCTTTGAGATTGCCCGCGCGCACGTCCGCGTCGTAGATGTTTTTGTAATCGAAATTGAACTGTTCAAGCACCCATCGCGTCCAGCCTTCGTCCATCGAAGGCGACCAGCTGCGATAGAGCGCAAGTCGCGGCTGAGTAATCTGTTCGATTGTAATAGGGTTGCGTTCGTCAAGAACCAGACGCATATCAACGCCGTACTTTTCAACCAGACCAAACAGACTGGCCCATCTGGCGCGAAGAGTTTTTAGACCTTCCGCGGTTGTTTTTCCTTTGGCAACTTTAGCCTGTACTACAAAACTGCCCGCCGGATAGTTCTTGTCGCCGACTACGGCAGGTTGCTTCAGGCGCGAGAGCGTCAACCCGTTTGATGATCTTGCAAATTCATTTGCGATAGCGAAAGCGTTGTTCGCATCCGACGGAATGTACAGCGTCACATCTTTCGCTCGAAGTATATCCGAAGCATATACAGCTAGGCTGTTTGGCAGTGCAGCCGTCTCGATTTTCTCCAGGTTCGCGTCAAATCGTTTACCGGCTTCGGCGTAATCGACTCCCATCTGCATGGGCAGCGTCCAGCCCGCCACATCATAAGGCTGCTCTGCCGGGCCGCCGGGAAAAATCCTGCGGTCGGGATATTTCTGCGCTTCAAACAGGCACTTGACGTTCGCGCGATACGGCTGCGCGAGCAGTATGACGTGGCTTCCTTTCTCATATTTCTTTCCATCAATCGTGAAGTCGGACTTTGCGCGATGAACTTCTACTCCCTGTTGAATCAGGATGTTTATCATCCGCTCGGCAGTCGGCGCGTCGTGCTGCGCGGCGGACACGACGTAGGCATAAGGCGCATCGGATTTTCCTGCTTCAATCGCGCGAGTGGCCGCGCCGACAAAATTGCGAATCAACTCGTCGTGATGCAGCGAGGCTTCTTCGAGCGCCGTGCGGGTCGTAATCAACTCCATATTCATGATGTCGCGCATCGTCCACGCGCCGCCTTGCCACGGGTCCGGGAAGTTCGTCGCGGCGACGAGCGGGTCAGCCAGCCCGCGCGTGGGCGACCGCAACTGCTCGCGCTTGACCTGCAAGGGAGTTGCGATGTTGACCGACGCCGCTTCCGTCAGTATGCCGACAGAGTTGTGATAATAAGGCGCTGTACGAAGCCCGCCGTGCCACCATGTGTCATAAGTCGAGTTCGTCACTATTCCGTGATGCCCGGCAGCCGCAAGGTCTGTGGCCATCTTCATTCCGAGCGCGCCCACCTGGCGCAGGATCACAGGGTCAATGTTCGGATTCGACGGGTCGAAAAACGGCGGCACGCACATGCGCGAACCGAACGAGCCTTGCTGATGCACGTCGTAGACAATTTCAGGGAACCACTCGCGCCAGAAAAGCGTGGACACAATCTGCGTTTCGACCTGCGTGAGCATAAACCAGTCGCGATTGTTGTCATGACCCGTGTAGTGATGATAAAGCTCTGGCGGGCTTGTTCCATCGAATTTGGTGCCGAGCGTCTTCTGATACCAGTGCGTGACAATATCGATGCCGTCGGGGTTCACCGAGGGGACGAGCACAAGAACCGTGTTGCGCAGAATCTCTTTCGTGGCCGCCGTGTTATCGCTTGCCATCCTGTACGCCAGTTCCATCGACATCTGCGAAGCCACGATCTCTGTTGAATGAATCGAGCAGGTGATGGCTACGATGGCGGGCGTTTCGCGGATCAACCGTTCGCGTTCTTCGCCGGATGAAATCAAGCGCGGGTCAGCAAGCCGTCGTTGAGCTTCGCGTATTCGCGGAAGGTTCGCGATGTTCTCTTCGGACGAAATGATTGCGACTATGAAAGGACGGCGCTCGGTCGATGTTCCCGCCTGATGAACGGAGACGCGGGGCGAAGCCGAATCGAGCCGCTTGAAGTAATCGACTATCTGCGACCAGTCTGCAAGCTTGCGATCATCACCCGGCGCGAATCCGAGCACATCGCGCGGCGAAGGCACTGCGGGTGAATCTGTGGCTTGCGCCCGAACGGCAAGCGTCGCCACAAGCAACAGGGCAAGCGATATTAAAGAGAGACGTGGGCGGGTAATCATTTCAATCGAAGACCTCGGGTTCGGATAGAATTAGCGCGGCTTCCACTGGCAAGTACGGCTTCCGGCGTTTGCGCGGCGGCGAGAAGAGATTAGCACATCCCCCGCTGTCAAACGCAACAATTGAAGCATCTAAAGCTCTATTCTTCAATCTCTCCTGATAGAACCGGCGCTGGTCCGTTTTTTCTAACCTGTCCGTTTGTTTGCCAGTTCTTCTACATCCTGATGGTCTTTCAGCAGGACGTTCAAATATGGCAGGGAAGAGAGTTCCCTGTTCAACCATTCGGGAGATGCGTCCGTGGCTAAAGACAGGACGCGAAGCCATACGAGGAGTTCACCGGTCGAAGGTTTTTTGCGCAGATGGCGCTCGCGCAGGGCGAGGAACCGCCTGATCGCGAGGTCTACAAATTCTTTGCTCAAATTCCCATACTCGTCCCGCCTGCTTTCGACGGCCTGTTCGATAATTTTGTAATCAAAGCGTATGTGATGATAAACACAGCGGCGCAGGAATGGCTCCGGCAGTCGTCGCTCACTGTTGGAAGTAATAAACACGATGGGTCGCCGACTTCTGGGCGCAGAAAAGCGCTGGCCGGTCTCGGCTACGGTGAATTCCATCTGGTTCAATTCGTGCAGTAAGTCGTTCGGAAAATCGCGCGGCGCTTTGTCAACTTCGTCTATCAACAGGACGCGCAGTGTGGGCGAGTCTATGGCTTCCCAGAAGGCGCGACGCTCGACATAATCGCTTTTTTTGACTTCGCGGTTCCCGCGCGCGGCAAGGTTAGCGTCGTAAAAATAGCGCACCGAATCGAAGTGATAAAGCAGATCGGTGGCGCTGCTGTCGGACTTGACTTGAAAATGAATCACCGGCTCGATGCCGAGTTTGTAGGCTGTATAATAAGCGGCCTGCGTCTTTCCCGTTCCGGGTTCGCCCGTGATAAGCAAAGGTTGCCCGACAGCGATTGCCGTGTTGATGGCAATTTCCAGTTGTTCGCCGGGCACGAATCTTTTTGCGTCCTCCTTGAACGAACTGCCCATGGCCGCGAAAGGCCGATTCATCAAGTCTGCCTCGTCTATCGCGCCCTCTCTGTCATGGCGCACCAGATCAAAGGGATAGTTCTTCTCTTTCATGATTTTTCACCTTCAGTAGTAGTCCTCATCCTCACCTTTGCTGCCTTCGACTTTCTGCTCTTCCACAGTCTCATCTTCCCAGATCAGGCGGTCAATTTCTCTCAGCCTCTCCAAAACTTTTTCATACTGTCCTTTGGTCTCCGCTATGAGTTTTTCTACGATTCGGTCCCTCCGGGGTTTTGGCACGTTGGGCTTGTGTCTTCGCAAAAAATCCTTGAGGTCTTTTGCCAGTATCGTCCCCATCTCGTTCAGCACATGGAACTCTGTGCAGGCAAGGTCCATATCCTCCAGTCCCACTTCGGTCACGCGCGTTCTGAAATCAGCAGGACTCCCTACGATATAAGAGACGGCAACCAGCCCGTATATATTCTCTTCCAATAAGGGGGCGAAATTAGAGTCCCACCACTCCAGATATTTCTTGAGCGTACTGAGCTTAACATTCATGCCCGCTACGATAGGTTCGTGACATACATAAACAAGTGTATGTCGGCCCGGCGCGTCCTGAAGCCTTGCGCGAATATCGTCAGCAATCTCTTCAAGGCGCTTTACACTGAAAGCTTCGGTAAGCATGTCGGTCACGGAGCGGTGAAAGTCATGAAACTCCTGAGGCCACTGCGGCGATATTTCCATTACAAAGATTTCTGAATTCGACTGCATCTCGACTTTCAACCGCTGATGAAACATCTGCACGCCTTGCCCCTGTTCCCCGTACCAGACATAGGCAAGCGATTTCGGGCTGCCGTTTTTCAGCGTCTCCGACGCCCTGTACATCACGTCGCTGATCTGGCTGGAACGGTCAAGCTTCAACCAGCGATTCAGGTCGCGCTCAAGGTCGGTCAACGGCGGCGGCGGCGTGAACCGCCACGAATCGTAATTGCAGTGAAGCACGGGCGTCATCCATCGCACGTCGCGAAGACTGAGGTTCAACCGCACAGACTCTCTTCGCATCTCGGCAATGGCGATGTGCGGCGCGTTTCCTTCAAGCAGTATGCTGCGCCACAGCGCCAGCCCCTGCGCCTGCGCTGCGTCAGGGTTGGCGCGCGAAAAATTCGTGATGACGGCGGGAATGAAATCGCCCAGTTGCCATCCCGCGCCGAGAAAGCCGCCCGCTTCGCCCATGCAGCAGTTGATATAGGCAAGCCTTGGCGCATTTCGGCCAAGGTTGCGCAGACGGGTAGCGAAATCGACCATCGGCCTGTCTTCGCGGCGTTTCGACGAGTCGGCGAAGACCAGATGCGTCCGCGTTATATCGCCGACGCCGTGACCGTAGTAATAGATGATGTCGGGTTGAAAGGCATCGACCTTCTGCTCGAACTCGCTCCACGTCTGCGCAACCTGCAATTTATCTCCAACGCGGTGCAGGCTGTTGGCAGCCGACAGCATCTCTTCGAGTTTGTCCAGGTGTTGTTTCGCATTCGTCGGGGGGATGTCAGAGCCGATAGATACAGGCTCAGGCATTATGGCAAGAATCTTTGGCGAAGGCGGCAATTCGCACGCGCGGCTTTCGGATTGTCTGGAAAGCGCGACCGACCAACCGGCGGTTGACAGAAACACGCCTCTGTCAGCGAGCAATGACCACGGCAATCGCGCGACGTGTTCATCATCGGTGACTATGCGGATTTCGATGCCCTTGTCGGTTGCGCTGCGGTCGTTTCGGGAATCGCGAAATTTATCCGGAGCAAGCTTGCCGATGGTTTGCGCGTGAAGGTGCTGCCCGATTTCAAGCTGCCCGCGCTCGTTGAACAGATTGTCCATCTCGTCCGGGCGAAAGGCGATCAGTTTATCGACCAGCACGCCCAGCCCATAGGACTGGCGATTGATAATCACCGCGTCATCCGGTTTCAAAAGCAGATTCGCCAATTTCTCTGCCGCGCCCGGATTGCCCTGATGAACGCTGCCCGTGTAACCGCCCTCGCCTTTTTGTATCTCGACGAAGAGCCGCATAATTCACCTCCTTTCATAGAACTCAACTTCTGCCCGCGCTACGAGGCGGCACGAATTCAACGAAAATGATCTGTGTGCTGTCGGATGGCTTGCCATCCACGTATGCAGGAGTAAAACTCCATTTCAAAGCTGCCTGCTCAGCAAGCCGCAAAAACGCATCCAGCCCGGCAAGAGCTTTTGCGCTGATAACACTCCCGGAGGGATTCAACTCGACTTCCACTGCGACAGAAAGCCTTGTGTCTGAACTCCCGAAATTTGAAGGCAGGGACGCATCGACTTTCTTCTGAACCTTCGCCGGGCTGAACAGTTTGGCAAACTCTTCTGGCTTGCCTCCCGTTTTGACTATGGCGCTTAGCTTCTGACTTATTTTCGCGTCTATTGCAAGAAGCAAAGCGTTTTTAGGATAGTTATCCAGAGCCGACTTAATCGCATTCTGCGCCTCATCGAGTCTCATTTGATTGAATAAATTCACGATTTGCTCGAAACCCGGAGGATAAGCATTAGCAAAAATGTCGGAGGCTAGAGAACAATCCAGCGCCACATCTACTCGTTGTGCCGGTTCCTGCTGTGCCATCGAGAGTCTTCGGATGGGAATAACCAGATGCCAATCTTTGCAGCCCGCTCGCTTTACCGTAAATGTGTGAGTGCCTACAGCAATTCCGTATGAAAAACTGTCTGAGTTAGCCGAATCGACAGCCGGTTTGCCGTCGATAATTAACTGCGTAAAAAACATCCCGGAGTTGGCAGGTTTGATGTAAAAGTCAATTCTAATGACTTCGACTGCAAAAGTCGCGGTGGCTTTTGCGCGCGAGTTTTCAGCTACAGAGACAGTTTGCTGTTGAGATGGATACAGGTCTTTTCTGAATGTCACTTTGTAATTGCCCGGTGCTACGGGAATTGGCGAATCAACATTGTCTTTTATTACGTAGTTTTTACTCTTCCCGCTTTTCAGTTCGGCAACGGTCAGTATGGTCTGAGCAGCGTATTTAGAGTCAACATTCACTCTGGCGATGAGCGTGGCGTTTTGCCCAGTTGTCTTTTTTATCGGCTCGATAACATCACGTGTCGATATAGGGAGTTCCCCTATATTTCTCGCTGACTTCAAAGTAATCGGAATCGAATAACTCGCCCTGCCGCCGCGCCCGTCTTTCAAATCCAGTTTCACATCTATAGTCTTTTCGCTGTCGGCGGACACGACGCTTGCGGCATCGAAGCTGATGGTATCATCTGTTGCGGTTCCCGACACCGTGTCGAAGGTGAGCGGGGCTTTCCAGATGTATGTCATAGCCGGACGTTCAGGGTCTTTCGCATCGGGGTCTTTGGCATAGGCCGTCAGATAGACGACATCGTCAAACTCGTTTTTCGCTTCGATCTGATCAAGCTCAGGCGGTTTATTAATACGATTGTTGAGCCAGTTCGGGGGCAGAATCGAATAAGAAACGACTCCGACCACGATAAGCGAAAGCGCGGCGATGGTCACTTGAATCGTAATCGAAGGTTTGTTCTCTGCCCACCACGCATTGATGCGCTCTCGCACAGACTTCGTAACAAAGACTCTCACGGGTATTCTTTTTTCATCCGCGCCGGAAATGAAAATGACTTCTCCGGCATGTTCGCCGTGCTGGAGGTTGCTCGTATTGACGCTGACTTTGACGCGCCGCTCAAGCTGTAAAGAATCAAGCAAAGCCGAGTCAATGCGCAACCACTCGGCGCTGGTTTTGAAATGGCCGGTCAAACTGCCCCCGGCGCTTTTGACAGTCAAGGTCTGCGGATAGAGGCGATTCAGCTTGAGATTTTTGAACTCCAGACGCGGAGGCTGAATGGTGATTTGCGATTGGCCTGCTTCAGCGGAGGGCGTTGTTTCAGCTTTCCCTATCTTAAAAAATTCTTTGATTCGGATGTAGAATTTTTCTACGGCCAGAGCAGCGCGCACGGATGCTTCGTCCGAATCTTTCTTTATCTTCTGCCAAAGCTCTTTGAGCGTTTCCGGTTCTTCTTTCTTTCTCTCTTCGCTCCACGCGCGAAGCTTTGCGATCCACGAACGGTTGTCTTTCAATTGCAGGGCAAGCGATGCCAGTTGCTTCTGCCCTTCCCCGCTCTTAGGCATCACGCGCAACGGGACCATAGTCGGACTTGCCGGGTCGGATTGATGAATGTCGGCGTCGGGCTTTGCAAGCTGCGCCATCTCTTTTTTTATCGCGCCGCCGAGCGGGCTTGCGGCGAGTTGCGCAATGCGCTTCAACGCCTGATCAGGCTCAAGCTCAAGGCGCGCGCGCTCAAGCGCCCACTCCCACGCGAGGTGTTTCAAGCTGTCGCGCTCTTCTTCCGGCGGCTCTGCTTTTTTGATTGCCGCGATGATGAATTCGAGAATCAGCCGCTGCTCTTCTTCGCTCCATCGAACAGCGAAGCCCGTGCGTAAGACCGAAAGGACCGGAACCGAAAACCGTATGCCGGAAACGCTCTCGGTCGTGCCGGGCAGCATAAACAACCGCTCGATGCGCGACTGCGGAATATGCGCGCAGAACCGTAGTCGCAACTCGTCGGCCAGCCCCACAGTGACGGGTTGCAGCATCGCGCAGGCTTGAGCCCACGGCAGCGCGTCACCCAGCAACTGCTCGACATAATCGTCAAGGTAAGGCTGAACGTTTTCCAACGTGCCGCGCCACTTTCGCGCTTCCTGCGAGTTGTCATTCTCCGAGCCTTGCTCGGTCAAAAACCGCTCCATCGCTCGCGTCAAGCCGTCGCTCGATGCCGGATAGATGGGGATTTTATAACGCGCGATGAGCGCCGCGCTGTCATCCCAGAATTCCGGCTCGCGCAAATCCATCCATGCGACGGTTTGCCAGCGCGACAGCGCTTCCAGCACAAAAGCGTCGCGGCCCTGCTGAAGCTTTTTGCCGTCGCTGAAAAACAACATCAGATAATTGCTGCGATTATTTTCCAGGTCTTCGAGCATCACCGTCGTGCCGTCGTCCAGATGAAAATTCGACGGCGAGCCGTAGAATTTTCCGCGCATGACGTTGATGCCGCGCAGCCGCAAGCCCACGTACAATTCCTGAGCTACGGGGTTCCACGCCAGCGGCTCTGCGTAAGCGTCTTCGAGAACAAAGACTGTGCGCAATTGTTTCTGGCGATGAAAGATTGGCGTGGGCAGCCCGCCGTTGTCACAGGTCTTACTGATCGAGGCGCGAATGTTCAATCGTTTGCTCAATATCTCGCTCTGAAAATAACTGAGCGTATCGGCCAGATAATTGAGCGTGTCCCACAGCAGTCGGGGCGCGGGGCTTTCGCCGATGCTGCCCAACGGAAAATGGCGCGGCTTTGCCGGATCGAAGCGGGGCGGTTTGCTGCGTTCAAGGCGATTCCCCCATCGAATGAGCATCAACATCATTGCCATGGGGAGCGCAAGCAGGCCGACCAGTTCAGCCGTGTCTCGCCATTCGCGTTCGAGCGGCAGAGGTTGAAAACTGCCAGGACTCACTTCGATTGATTGCTGCGCATCCTGCTTTGCTTCCTCGACCTGACCAACCTCCCTCGCATCAGCAATAGAATTGTCATCGCTCACCTGCGGTTGATTATGATTCTTCGGCAACAGCAAATAAGAAGCGGCAATTAGCGCGACGACCAGAACAAGTATAACTATGCGCCAGAAGCTGAAGAACGCTTTCAGGCTTTCGCGTACCTTCGGCTGTTTCGGCTCGTAGCTCTTTCCTTCGAGTTTTTTGTCTGCGGGCCTTTTCTCTCCGCTGTCCGTCCTTTCGGCTGTCGAGCCTCCGTCCTGTTGAAACGCTTTGCGGATGTCGCGCAACACCGATTCGATGTCGAGCGGCGCGGCGGATTCGAGCGCCAGTTCATCGCTGAAGAAACGGTTGAATCGTCTGAGGAAGAGTTCTTCTTCGCGCTCGCTCTGCACCAGCAGGGCCAGCAGGACGCCTCGCAGTCGGCTGATGCTCCACTTGCCGCCGGTTTGCAGGACAAGGATGATGCGGTCATAGTCGTCAAGCTTTACACGGATGCCGTCAGCCGAAAGAGAGAGCAAAAAAGGTGTGAGCGGAAAGTCATACATAGCCGTATTTTATACAACGCGGCAGACACGCTCAGAATCACGCAAAGCTAAAACCACACCGGGTTGCACGCTTGTTGATATGTTGTTACGAAGCCGAGGTCAACGCCGCCTGCCAGATCGCATGAGCTACTTCATTGTGCGCGATGTCGTTGTGCGCCCCCGATGCGCCTCCGCCTTCCTTGATGATGTTGCTGCATTCGAGGTTGTAAATTCTGCCTCCGGCAAAATTGTAATCCTTGTCCGCCTCCAGCATCTGCCCGTCAATGATATCAAGCTCTTTTCCCTGCGCGCCAAATGCGCCAAGTCCGCCGTACAGCGGATAAATTCCAGCCGGGAAACTTGATTGAAAAGCTATGCCCGCGGCAATCGGATAAAACCATCCAACGGCTCTGTCGTGCGCAGATCGGGTAGTCACGACTGCGCCTTTGATTCTCTTGTCATCGATGATAGATCGAAAATAGCCCGGATTGTTCGAGTCTTTCACGCTGCTGCTCAAAGACCACAATGACACTGCGCCCTGTACAAGCACGACTGAATCTATGGGCCGACTCAAGGGAGCGGTCTCTTCCGAGCCTTTCACCATCGAAGAAACAACTATGCAGCCGAAGCTATGGCCCATGAGGTGAATTCTGATCGAGTCGCTTTGCGCCTGAATCTTTCTGATCAAATCCGCGCCGCCGCTTTCGCCTACTTTGCGCGCGCGTTTTTTCATCGTCCAGAAAGACAATTGCTTGAGCGGCGAAAGCAGGTCGCTCCAACTGAACCCGCTGAAATGCGGCATCTCGCTTTTCATCGCGGCGAGGGCGAAATCCGGGTCGAAAGGCTCGCGCTCGTCTTCGGGCGCGGTACCGTTTGCTCCAAGACCTGCTTCTTCGTCCAGCAACCTGTAAGCGTCGCTCACTTCCTTCGGCAATTTCGTCGCGTTAGCATTTTGCGCAACATACTCGAAGATGATTCTGAGCGCGGCGCGCGCCTTGTCCGTATCCGCGATGATGTCCGCATATTCATCAACCATCGCATCGATGGATGGAGGAGCGGCCTGTGGAGAGAAATTGACTGCGGGCATTTCTTCAGATTTCAGATCTTCCTCGCCCCAGGGTTTGCTCGGCCAATGAAAACCTATATATAGCGGTTTGAAGCCGGGATGCGCCTGCTTCATCCTCTCGATGTCCGCTTTTTGCGCGGCGATCACATCGAGCCATCTGTCGTACTGATCTTTCGCGGCATCCACATCGCCTTTCCAGCCATGGCTCAGCAGAAAGACATCAGTATATGATTCGTTGGCGATTGCATTTAGAATCTGCTCGCTCATCATTCCATCGGGATCGTCGCGCTCTTCGCCGTGCTTGTCATAAGCGATAAGGAAATATTTTTCATCTGTTCCGGGGATAGTTTCGATAGACATTGGTTTTCTCCTTCAATAATAAAACGTGGCGTTATTTCAAGTCAGTCACGCGCAGTTTCACAGCCGGGTCTCCTATGACTACGTAGCCCTCCGCATCGTTTCGCCCTATCCACGCTGATGCGAGTTCGTAATTCGATACAGGCTCTTTATACTTAACCTGCTCAAGCAAACTTGCCAGACTCGTGGAGAGCGCCGCGTAACGCTCATTGAAATCCTTCATGGCGTGGCCGATAGGCTGGCCCACGAGTATGCGGGCAATTCCGTTGTCGAAAGGCAGGATCTGCGCGCCCGCGTTCGGCGTGACAATGGAATATCCCCACGCGCGTTCGACGTGACCGATGCAGGCGAGCGCGCCGCCGTTTGGGTGCGTGAGCAGTTTTTTGGGCAGGGCGGCGAGGAATGACTCCTTCGCAATTTCCGGCGGGTTGCCCGGGCTCTTAGTAAAGCGGTCGAAACGCGGCGTGCCTGCCCCGAAGCAGGCAAAATTGAAAGCGATCAATCCGTGAACGTGCGCGTCTGAAGAAAGATCGCTTGCGGAGAAGTAGTGGTCGGCAGTCAGGTTTCCAAATCCGGGCCAATCTTGACACAGCAACGCGCCCTGTTGCGCTTCCTGATTCGGGTCGCCGAGAGGAAACCCCATGCCGTGCGTCGCCGTAAACAGCAGCGCCGGAGATTTCACCTGAGCCACGGGATTGAAGACCTCGGCAAGCGCGCCCTTTTTGGCATCGTCTCCCCAGAGCTTGCGCGCTCTGTAGCCCCAGCGTTGCGCCACGCCCTGTGTCGGTGTTGCCAATCCCCCTCCTCCCGCCGTCCCGTCCGCGAGCGGGTTCACCAGCAGATCAGCGCTCATCTGCGTGGCCGGGTCAAACGCGTGGCGCGGGCCAAAAAAGACCACATCTTTTGAGTTTGGCACTTCGGGGCTGGTTTCGTAATCGATCACGCTCCGGATGTAAGCGCTGTAGTCGGCTGTCGCGTCGAAGTGCAGGCGACCTACGGCATATTCGACATCGAGTTCATGGCCGAAGAGGAACGGTATCTTTTGCGGGCTGCCGATAATGAGCAGGTAATAAGGCACGCGATCCGGATAAATACTGCCTCTGCCTACGCCGTATCCGGCGAGCCAGTCGTTGACGCTTTCGTCCTTATATTCGAGGATTTTCACAATAGAGCTATCTTTGATCTGTTTGCGCCGATGCTCGATGAGCGGTTCGAGCGCGGCTTTGACTGCCGCGTCTTCGTCTTTGTGAAAAACGATCCCCCAGCCCGCCTGTTCAACGAATTCGGGGTTGCGCGGAAAGGGCAAGCCGAGGTGCGGCTCGCTGGTCGTGCGCCATAGCTGACGCATCAACGATTCTTTCGCTTTGTCGGTCGGCTCGCTTTTGACCAGCTCTGCCGCGAAATCGTAAGTCATCGGGTCAACGAGATACTGTCCTGTCCTCGCGTCAATTCCGTTAAGGTATATCTTTTCATCACTGAGCATATGTCGTCTCCTATGCCATCTGTCGGGAGCGCCAGCCTTGAGTCTTCAGCCTTGACGCTTCACACGGGCGGTGAAACTATCTCCGGGCAGATTTGATTGTCATTCTGTTTTGAAATCCACCAGCCCTCTGGTCGCTCCGCATAAATCCTGCTTCTCTTTCCTGAGCACGTGCTTGCGGTCTGCGATCAAGCCATTGAGCGTTTTGCGAAACAGCGAGCATTGCTCCGCAAGATTCTTAATATTGCCGTTATTGAGTTCCTGCTCGATAGAGTTGATCAATTGATAAAGACCTGACACGTTAATAATATACATACCAACTACATTTAACGGTATGCCCGCACCATTGCCGGTTTGCATCCATGTGGGGCGATTGATAAATTCCAGGCTGGCAACAAATGATTGTAAGTCTATAAGCTCGGCCTCGCTGCATCGCCGCCATAGATCATTAAGATTAGCGATAATATCGGGGTTTACTATCAGTGGAGGTCCGGCGGACTTTGTTGCTGCATCATAGAAATCCTTGAACCTGCTCTCCAGCTTGCGCAAATAGTCGTCAAGTTCGATCCATTCGCTGAGACGGTTAGCACGAAAATCCACTTCATCGAATTTATTCCGAAGCGGGAGCAGGATGCTGTTATCAGGTACACCGGACATGATTTTCACCCCCTGAAAGCAAAAGTGAAAGCGCGCGATTCAAAAGTTTATTTCCCGCAAATGAAACGAAAACCATCTGCGCTGAAATCATTCGCAGGACTCTGCTATCAATAATTAATCCGGCAGCGGGTGAAACAGCTGCGCGTCGGGCGTTCGCATATACAAAACCGGGTATGTCCATTGCCAGCCTCCCAGATCATAGATGCGATTGCGCGCCGCGCTGACTGCCGTATCGACTGTGCCGGTACGAATCAATCTATTATAGAAACTTTCCGTGAAGTATCTGAGCGTGTCATTTTCCATTGCTGACTGAATAGCAAGCACTGCCTGCGCTCCGGCTTCAACCATCTCAGGCGCGAAGCTTACCAGAGTCTCTCCGACGCTTTCGGTTGCCGTCATCGGCGTAGCCAGAAAGACGAAGTGTGGCGCGGAAACATCCGTGCTGTTGAAGGCTTTCGTTATCTGATCGAAAGGCACAGCCACCGCGTCTCCATTTTCGCCGGGCAGGATCAGGCAGTATTGCCCGTCAAATTTCGTTGCGTGCGCGAGGATATGAATGATGTGATAGCCTCGCTTTACCTCGTTGAGTATCTCTGAGATTGTGGCAGAAGACGGCATGGGTTTGAATTCCAGAAACTCTTTTAAAGACTGCAAGGCTTCGCCGATGACGCTGATTTCCAGCGACATATCCATGCGCGTCAGCTGGAATCTCTCAAGCCCCGTCGGATTCGACGCCACGCAGAGCATGCGCAGAGGGCGTTCAAGGATTGGCCGCCCTCGCGCCAGCCGCACTCGCAGGAAGCGCGAGAAGGCCGTCCTTAATGCCAGCGGCTCATCGCGCTCAGGGTCGCGTATGGCTTCCCACCAGAGGCGACGTAATTCTTCGGCCTTCGGGTCGAGCCACAGGCGAAGCCGCAGGCCGCTGGCAGGCCCAAGCGACCTCGCCAGTCCTTCCGACGACCGGCGGACGCGGCGAAAACTTTCCAGTAACTCATCTCTGAATAACCACGAGAAGAGTTCCAGTCCGTAGCTGCGCACGTCCGTCGATGCGAGACCGAGCCAGTCGTCAGAAGGCAACGGCGGCAAGGCGCAGGAGACTTTGCTTTCCGAAAGACTTAACTCGCCCACATAGCCTTCTTTCAAATCTTTGAAGATTTTGATCTCGATCTCGTCGAATGATTGCTGTAGCGACCCTTGAATGATCATAAAAACTCCTTGCAGAGGGATTGCAGGTTGTCCGGTTTGCGCCTGCGGCGAACCGGTTGATAGTAATTCTATTTCTTCATAGACTCAACCGCCCCAGCGTTTGATTTGAAAGATCAAGCATCGTATTCATGGTGGAACTTATTTTTAATTGAACCTGTACTCCAGTTTCCTCTAAAAGCCTGCCAAAGTCCTGGCATCGGGTTTGTAAATTCTGGAACACGCCCTGCCGAATCTGGTTATCAATAATCGCGGCGCTGTTTTGAAACGCCTGATACACTCCCGCATCGAGTCCCTTCATCCTGCTCATAAAAGTTTTTAGTCGCAGAAGAGAACTTTGCTGGAATTTATTCCATGCCTGAGTCAGCGGAGCGATCTTGGCCATATCCCACGCCGCGACTGCCTTTGCCAGCGTTTCACAAGGCTCGAACTCTTCGCGCGCGCCGCGCAACAGGTCGGATAACTCCATCAGCTCGCGCACGAGACTGTGATAGCCTGCCAGTTCCCGGAAGACTTTGGCCAGTGAATCAAGCGCGGCTGTCGCTTTGTTATCCCCCTGGGCGACAGCCTGCACAGAGTGCCATGCCTGCTCCACCTGATTTGCCGTCTCGGAAAGCAGGTTCAGTATGCGCCCGTTGCGCGTGCCGAGGTAGAGTACGGGCGTGCTCCAATCGCGCGCTGCCAGAAGTTCGCCTGTCGATAGAAACTGCCGCGCCTGATTTACGGCAACGTCAACCGGTAATCCATTAGCCAGACTGCCGTAGAATCGTTCGCTGAAAATTCCTGCTATGTCTGCCTGCACAAACGGATACTGCATCGCCACGACAGCCGGAATGCCTTTGCGCACCAGCGCCGGGCCTATGCCTGTGAATATGCCGCCCGTGTTCGCCTGCGCGCTATCGCAGGCGTTCAATACGATGAGCCGCAAGCTTCGTCGGTCTATGAAGAGCTGGGCGAACTGCGCGTCCGTGCGTGACACCTTGCTCTGTTTGTCATCAGAAATCATAAACAGTTCGCCGCTTGTTCCGTGACCGAGATAATGCAACACGTGATACTCTTTTTCCTGAAGCGCGTTTTGAATTTCGGCGAGAGAAGAATCACGCAAAAGTCTGTATTCGACTTTACCTGCAAGTTTCTGCAACGCGGTTTCGATTCTGGTTATCTCCGCTTCTTTGATAGCGTAGCCCTGAGGGGCCTGCGTGACGAGTAAGATTTGCAGCGGCGTTTTAGCGGAGTAGAAAGGCGGTTCGGGCACGGGCAAATATCTCGAAACCGCAAAGCTTGATGAGGTCGCCATGAATTTCTGCTCGCCCGACTCGAACAATAACTCCCAGGGCAGGGCGGCAAGCTCAGGCGGATTGACCCAGAGCCGCAAGCGCAACCCCTGGCTCGCTGCATTTGCAGCCACACGCCCTTTGCTGCTGTTCCAGACATCGCGCACATCGCTTTTGAAAAGCTCTTCAAACAGACGATTGCCGACCGATTCGCGCAGTTGCTGGTCCATAACTATGCCCTGCACTTTCACAAGGTCTTTTTTAAATTGCGCTAATTGCTCACTGCCCAGATCGAGTTCCAGGACTCCGGCGGCAGGACCTGCGGGCGAGCTGAAGATGTTCACAGGGTATTTGCCCGCTTCTGCGGGCATGCCTATCCAAACTTCAAAGTCTTCATAATCTTTCATTATAAATACCAATTCCGGGTCATTTGATGAAGTGTCTCTAATCTCAATAGACGAAAAGATACCAGTGAATTGATGCAGAATTCTAATCAACGCGCGGGATAATAATTTGCGAAGGCAGGCGATATTAAAGAGAGCCGTGAGCGGTAATGATTTCAGGTTCGAGCGGCTTCTATCTTTACATCTTGATCTTAGGGGCCATATCCGGCTTTAACTGTTCATCGATGGCTTTAAAGAAGTCATTGGCAAGGCGATCTCCGGAGCCCCAGCTTAAAAACCTTTTCTTTTGTGTGCTTATTTTTATTCGAGTTCTACCGGCATCTACCTTTTCCAGATTCACAACGATATGAAAAGCGTTCCTGGAAAGACTTATTCCGCTATCCATTTCCAGCACGCCCTTGTCCCTATCCGTATGCACGTTTTCAAAGGTACGAAACGCGGCTTTATTGCACAGGTTCAACATCTCATCGAATGATATGTTATATATCCTTTCTCTAGCACCCACTCTCTCGAAAAGAGCAGAGTTATCAGCCTTACTCTTATCGTCGAAAGCGAGCGCCGGATTTATCGAGTTGATGAAGCTTAAACCGAAGACGAATACCACCAGAGTTCGTGCTATTAAATTCACTGTCATCCTCTTCCTTGAAATTAAGTCCCGGAATGTACTGAGAGATATTATCACAAAGTTTATAATCATCAGTATCAAAGGAAACTAATACTGCGGAATTAGAGGAGGTGAACTGTCGGTTCACCTCCTCTCAGCAGATTCAAGCCTGCAACACTGCTTATGCTTTTGCAGACGATTTATCACACTGACTCGAATCGTGAATGCCTGAACGCACTTTTTGCTGAATATCAGCGGGGATTTCATCAAGCCCGTGCGCGTCTTTTCCGTGCTGCGCGGCATTCTGCATTACTTCGTTTTCATCATTGCCCTGTGCTACGTAGTCACACCCTTGCATTACATCTGAACAATGAAATTCTTTAGCCATAATTCTCTCCTGTAAAAAAGGTCGGAACACTCCGAAGGCCACATTCCTAGCCTATGAGATAGAGATTGGTAAGTCAACAAGGCCATCAAGATGACAAGAGACTGGAAGGTCTGCTAGGCTTCAGGCTAATTTTAGACTTTATCCTTCAGATGCGAGGTTCGCTTTCGGATGATGCCAAGATTGCGCGGAGTCTTTCTGTTAGCGTTCTGGTTCACAGCAATCGGTTTACTTGCGCCCTTCCTGATACTGCTCTGCCTGATTACCGGAAACGAAAACATGATCTACAGGCCCGTGCGATTTTTCGTTCGCCTCGGCCTCTGGATGGTCGGCGTTCGCGTCGAAGTCGAAGGTCTTGAGCGGGTCGATCCGAATCAGGCTTACATCTTCACGCCGAATCATCAGAGCCTGATCGAGGTGCCGCTGTTCGTCACTTACCTCGGACGCAATCCGGCCTATCTGGCCAAGAAAGAAGTCTTCAAGTATCCGATATTCGGTTACGGCATCGGCTTGATGGGAGTCGTGCCGGTTGATCGAAGCAACAGCGCGGCTGCGGTCGAAAGCGCAAAACAGGCGACCGAGAAATTGCGTCGCGGCAAGTCTTTTGTCGTTTATCCGGAAGGTACGCGCTCGCCTGACGGGCGACTGCTGCCATTTAAGAAGGGCGCGTTTATGATGGCCATTGATGCGGGTGTGCCGGTCGTGCCGGTCACGATTTCAGGCGCGACTAGAATAATGCCCAAAGCTCAGGTCAGGGTCTATCCGTCAACCGTTCGCATCACTGTGCATGACCCCATAAGCACAAGTGATTATTCAAAAGAGAATGTCGCAGAATTGATGGAGCGCGCACGAACAAAAGTTCTTTCTGAGCTTGACGATGTTTCAGCGGCAGCGGCTCCGGCTCATCCGAGAAACCCTAAATCCTCGAACTGACCGCCCAGCACCGCCGTTGAATCGCTGCCAAGCCAGCGATCCAGTATTGTCGCATAGACTGAACGAAAATCGACGTTGAATACCATATTCTCGGCGTCGTCCAGCTTTGTCGCCTCTAGTGACGGCTGGCGACCATACAACCCGCCGTGAACTCCATCCCCTATTACAAAAAGCGAAGAGGCTGTGCCGTGGTCCGTGCCAAACGATATATTTTCGTTCGGGCGACGACCAAACTCAGACCATTGCGCTATGACCACTTTATCGGCAAGCTGATGCTCGGCCATGTCTCATGAAACGCTTTGACGCCGTCCGAAAAATCCTGAAGCAGGCTGGCATGCTGACCAGCGAATTTATCTTCGGGATTGATCTGCGTTGAGTGGGTATCAAATCCTCCCATCTGAAGGTAAAGCAGGTTCGCCTCAGGTATCGTCGTTATGATCTGCGCCAGCATCCTCAATCCGTCGGCAAGCCCGTTGTTTTCGGGATACTCAACGGTCGAAGTATAGGTGTCGAGCGCCGAGCGAAATTGCAGCGAGCCGGTCAACGCATCTAGTCCGATGCGCGCCTGCCGCCCGACGAAACTGTCGGGCGCGAGACCGCGATTGTGAAGCGCCAGCAGAGTATTGATTTTGTTGTTGCGGTTGTCCGGGTAATGATCGTCGGTTTGAAGCCCGTAGTCTTCAAAGTTCGGAATGTTCGGAACGACGAACCGGGCTGACGAAAAAGTTTTTGGCAACCGGTCGTCAACGGCTATGGCCGGAAGACCCGCGCTGCCCAAAAGCGCCTGTTCCGCGTAACGGCCCAGCCAGCCATCGCGTCTTATGCCTTCGCGTTTGCCCGTGTGCCAGATGTCGGCTGATTCAAAGTGAGATCCCGTAGGGTCCGGATAGCCCACGCCTAAAACGATTGCAACTTTGCCCGCATCATAAAGCTCTTTGATCCTGCCCATCGAAGGGTGCAGCCCCAACTCGTCCGAGATTATCGTCGAGCGGCCTTGAGCGTCTTTAAGCTCCGAGTCTTTGAACGACAGTGTTGGCCGAAGGCTCGCGTAACGAGAATCCGCGTATGGTATCACGGTATTGAGGCCGTCGTTTCCGCCTGCGAACTCGATAATCACAAGCACCCTGCGATCAGAATCCGTGGGAAACGCCCTGCCGAAAAAAACCCGTGGCATCATAAGCCCCACGCTCACTGCTCCGAGTGATTGCTTGATGAACTGTCTTCTGTTGATAGGCATGGCTATCTCCTAATTCATTTGAAATTCGGGCAGGCACATGATCAGAAAGACCAGGCCGCGCACGGATTTGTCTACGGTATCGTCGTCGGGGACGAAAGGCACGCGATTGCCGTCATCGTCCGTTTGCAGGTAATCGGCCAGCAGGCGAACAGTCTGTCCATCGACATTGAGCGGGCCAAGCAATGAGAGAAAATTCTGAACCGTTGTTTCAGCGCTCGCAGAAGTATGTTTCCGAAGTTGCTCGTTACTGATCTTCGCTCCGAGCGCGCGCTTGTCAGAGTTGCGATTGCTTATAAGTTCATTGGCAAAATTGTACCGCTCAAGCACCGTCGCTGTATTGAGCCATCCGAGGTTGAGCTTCCAGCCCGACACGTCGAACGGGTTGAGCAGATCGAACCCCATTCGCCGAAACTGGTTGTAGAGTTCAAAGTCGCCGTCTGTAACCTTGCCCGGATTGTACTCGGCTTCGAGCATGCGAATAGAGCCGACGACCAGTTCAGCCGGGCTTTTTACCAGCGCGAACCGTGCGCGCTCGCCAAAGAATTCATCCGATATGAATATCGCGCGCACAAGCGCTTTGATCGAGCGGTTGTTGTTTGCGTAAATATCGGCAAACTTTTCGGTCGTCGCTATGTCCTGCGCGCTGTCGGTGAGCGGATAGACAAAGAACTCGAACAACTTCTTCACCAGAAAACGAGCCGTCGAGCGGCGCGCGCAGATTACTTCGATCACGTCTTCGCCGGAGAAGTTCGCCCTCTGCCCGTAAATCTCTTTAGTCGTGTTGTCGTGATCGTCGGGTTGAATAAAGAAACCCGGTTTGAATGGCTTGTTATCTTTCTGCTTGAATTTCCAGCCCGTAAAAGCGCGAGCGATCTCTTTGACATCGCGTTCGGTATAGTTCGGCTGACCTGTGACCACGTCGTTTATGCCCATCGTGAATAATTCCTGAAGCTCGCGGGCAAAGTTTTCGTTCGGGCTGCCTAACGCATTGGTCACGCCATCGAGCCAGACGAGCATCGCAGGGTCGCGTGCGACGTTCAGCAACAGCGTGTCGAAACGGTCGAGCGCGAAACTGCGCAGCATCTGGTTCTGAACATACATCAGCGGATAGTCAACTTTTTCGAGCGCCGTCGCAAAATGATTGTGCCAGAAGATAGTCATCTTCTCTTCAAAGGGGCGCGCGGTCTGAATCATTCGCACGATCCACCATAACTGGAGGTCATCTTGCGGAGTGAACTTCTTCGGATTGAAGCTCTTTTGAAGCCGGTCTTCCATCTCCTGATTATCGATGCGGTCATAGTTGAGCAGAGAGTCAACGGCCTTCTCCCTGTCTCGTTTGGCAAGTTTGGTGATCTCGTCGGGAGCGCCGCCAAAGCCTGCGCGCCTCAGCAGGTGGGCAGCCTCGTCGTAGGTAATGGCCATAGCAGGTCGTCCTCCTCGTGCGGGTTGTTAAACCGCCGCTATCACACACTGATGGGGATTGTGGTGGCTTCGGAATTTATTATTTTTCCAGAGTGAGGAAGTTAACCCTGCGGTATTCTCCGCATGTTTCGAGGTCGTATTTTTCAGGGCCGTATCTTTGTGGCTGTGATGACGGCCCTCACTATATCACAACCACCCCGGAGATTGAAGAATTGTTTTCGCTCGATCCGTTGAAAAAAAGTTTCCCCTTGACAATCTACAGGAGCGGGCATATCATCGGTTCCTGTAGACAATCTAGGAGGGGCGGGATGGCGAAACAAAAATCTGATCTTCTGCAAGGAACGCTGGATATGTTGATTTTGAAGACGCTGGCGCTTGAGTCTCAGCACGGCTGGGGCATATCGCAGCGCATTCAACAAATCTCGGACGGTGTGCTCAACGTCAACCAGGGGTCTTTGTATCCGGCGCTGTACAGGCTTGAAGAGCAAGGATGGATAGCTTCCGAATGGGGCAGTTCGGAGAACAATCGTCAGGCCAAGTACTATCAACTGACCAGAGCCGGGCGCAAACAACTGGCGGAAGAGACTGAAAACTGGGAGCGACTCTCGGCAGCCATCACTCAGGTGCTGGAGACGACGTAGCTGGAGGTTCGTAATATGTTCGGCAAGCTTTTAACGCGGGCGCGGGCGCTTTTTCAAAAAGACCGTTTAGAAACCGAGATGGATAAGGAATTGAGTTTCCATCTCGAAATGGAGATTGAAAAAAACATCAGGCGCGGCATGAGCGCAAAAGAAGCGCGCAATCAGGCGCTAAAGAGTTTCGGCGGCGTCGAGCGGGTCAAAGAAGAATGCCGCGATGTGCAGAGACCCAGGTTCATCGAAAACCTGCTTCAGGACGTGCGCTACGGCGCGCGAGTCCTGATCAAGAATCCCGGCTTCACACTGGTCGCGCTCATAACGCTCGCCTTGGGGATTGGAGCCAACACGGCGATCTTCAGCGTAATTTACGGCGTGCTGATGCGCCCTTTGCCTTATGCAAACGGCAACCGACTTGTGATCCTGCATCAGCAGGCCCCGCTCGCACGCGTCGAGGAGATGGGGTTTTCCGTCAAAGAGATTGCAGATTACCGCGAGCAGAACCAGACGCTCGAAGGCGTGGCCGAACATCACTCGATGTCGTTTATACTGCTCGGTCGCGAAGACCCTGAGCGCGTTCAGACCGCAGTCGTTTCGGCTAATTTCTTTGACCTGCTCGGCGTGAAACCGATGCTTGGAAGAACATTTACGGAAAGCGATGACGTGAAGGGCGCGGATGCCGTGCTTGTGTTGAGCTACAATTACTGGCTGCGAAGTCACGGCGGCGACCCGAACATCGTAGGGCGCGTTTTCAGCATGAACGACCGTCCTCACACCGTCATAGGCGTATTGCCGTTGATACCGCAGTACCCCGTCGAAAGCGATGTATATATGCCGACGGTTGCCTGCCCGACTCGCTCGTCTGATCGAGTAATTGCGAATAGAAGTTTTCGCATGATGAATGTATTCGGTCGGCTCAAAGAGGGTATCGCCCCGGAGCAGGCCGGAGCAGATCTGGCGACAATTGCGAGCAACTTGCAGAAGGCATATCCGGAAGCGTACCCGGAAAATCGCGGCTACGCGGCAACGCTTATCCCGTTGCAGGAAGAGCTAACCAGACAGGCGAAGCCGACGTTTTTAATACTTCTCGGCACTGCCGGTCTGGTGCTGCTGATCGCCTGCGCGAACGTTGCGAATCTCACGCTTGCCCGCCTGATGCGAAGAGAGCGCGAGATGGCCATCCGCGCGGCGCTCGGCGCTGGTCGCGGGCGATTGATTCGCCAGTTGCTTACTGAAAGCACATTGCTCTCGCTTGCAGGCGGGGCAATCGGGTTGCTTGTCGCCGCGTGGGGGCTTGATCTGCTCGTGACGTTCGCGGCGCGATTTACGACTCGCGCGAGCGAGATCAACATAAACAGTTTCGTTCTGCTGTTCACGCTCGGGGTTGCCGTCTTAACAGGGCTTGCCTTTGGATTGATGCCAGCATTTTCTTCAGAGCAGAACCTGACTGCCGCGCTCAAGGAAGGGAGCACGCGCACCTCTGCAAGCGCCCAGCGGCAGCGCGCGCGCAATATGCTTATCGTCGCGCAGGTTGCGATATCCTTCATGCTCTTGATTGGCGCGGGCCTGATGATGCGAAGCCTGATTAAGCTTCAGCAGGTCAATCCCGGTTTCAATCCCGAAAACGTGCTGACGATGAGGTTCAGCCCGAACTGGTCCAAGCATGTGACAAACGAGCAGTTCAGAGAGTTTCAAGCGCGGTTGCTCGAAAAGGCACAGTCACAACCGGGTGTGATCTCTGCGGCAATTTCTACAACATTTCCGCTGAATCCTCAGGGAAACATCTCCAGACCATTCAATCGCGGGTTTCATATAGAAGGCCGTCCGCTAGGCGATGACGAGCTTGCGCCGCAGGCAGACATCCGCGTCATAAGCCCCGATTATTTCAACACCATACGAATGCCGTTAATCCGGGGGCGAGTGTTTACAGAAACCGATAAGGATAAAGCTCCGCTTGTTGCAGTCATTAACCAGACGATGGCGCAGCATCGCTGGGGCAACGAAGACCCAATCGGCAGGCGTGTCAGCTTTGATCGCGGCGAGAACTGGGTAACAATCGTTGGCATCGTGGGCGATGTAAAGCAATACGGTCTGAGCGCCGGAATAACCGACGAGCTTTACTCGCCTATGGCGCAGGTCACAAGCGGCAACACGCTGCTGATCCGCACAGCATCCGACCCTATGGCGATGGCGCGCGTGATGCGCGAAATCGTTTATGCGGTCGATTCTGAAACAGCTGTGGACAACGTTCAAACGCTTGAGCAGGTCCGCAGCGAATCGCTCGCTTCGCCGCGTCTCACAACTATCCTGATGGGGCTTTTCGCCGGTCTCGCGCTGGTCATCACATCCGCAGGGATAGCGGGCGTGATGGCGCTTTCGGTCAGCCAGCGCACAAACGAGATTGGCATAAGAATGGCTCTGGGAGCCACTTCCGGGCGAGTGATGGCGATGGTCATGCGACAGGGCATGACGATGGTAATCGCGGGCCTTGCTCTGGGCGTAGTCGGGGCGCTCGCGTTGACTCGATTGATGACTTCTCTGCTCTTTTCGGTAGAGCCGACCGACCCCGTCACCTTCCTGGCGGTTGGCATAGTGCTGATCAGCGTTGCCGCACTGTCATGCTTTATCCCTGCGCGGCGAGTGACGACCATAGACCCGATGATTGCGCTCAGAAGCGAATGACGAGGTGAGGCTTCCGAGTCTCAAAACAATAAATAGATTGTGCCCAATGGATATGCGTTGCTGGCTGGTCGTGTGTAAATCGGCCAGCCCCGGCAGGAGTGAACTATAATGAAAAGATTCAATATTCGTTTTGCGCTGGTGCTGTCAGCAATCTGCCTGTCAGTGGTTTTTAACTCGCTTCAACCCGCTTCGATCTTTGCGCGTCAGGCGTCTGACAAAAAAGAATATGTTTGTCCGCCGTGCGGCTGCGACAAAGACAATGATGTTTTCGATAAGCCCGGCACCTGTCCTTCGTGCGGAATGAAGTTTGTCGAAAAAGGGAGCGCGGCCAGTCTGCCTCAGACAGATCAGCCGAATCCGCAGCGGCGCAAAGTTGCCATACTGGTCTTCAACGGGGTGCAGATCATCGATTACACAGGCCCGTATGAAGTGTTCGGGCAGGCGGGTTTCGATGTATACACTGTGGCAT
Source organism: Blastocatellia bacterium (assembly GCA_963804815.1). GTDB lineage: Bacteria > Acidobacteriota > Blastocatellia > UBA7656 > UBA7656 > DATEKX01. The sequence goes on from CAWDRU010000002.1 coordinate 4,876,279, forward strand.
TGAAAGCCGACCCGATCACGACCAATATGGGGATGAAAGTGATCCCCGCCTACACGACGGAAAACAACCCGACGCCTGACATTCTGGTTGTGCCGGGCGGCGGAGTTACACAAACGCAGAACGACCCGAAGGCGCTGAAATGGGTTCAGGAAACGGCGGAAAAAGCTGAAATCGTTCTTTCGGTCTGCAACGGAGCTTACATCCTGGCAAAAGCCGGTCTGCTCAACAGGCTGACTGCGACGACCACCGCGCCGCTCATTGACGGGCTTGCGCAGGCTGCGCCCAATATCAAGGTCGTTTACGACAAACGCTTTGTTGACAACGGCAAGATAATCACGACCGGCGGGCTTTCGTCAGGCATAGACGGCTCGCTTCACGTCGTATCAAGGCTTTTCGGGCGAGGCCGCGCTCAAGGTATCGCGCTCGGCATCGAGTACAACTGGCTTCCGGAAGGAGGTTTCGTTCGACCCGCGCTTGCCGACAAATATCTGAACTTCTCTTTTGATGGTCTTAGAAGGATCGTTTTGAATAGAGAGGGCAGCTCGGAATATTGGGAGAACAGATACTTAGTCATTGGAAAATCTCCTGTCACAGAGACTCTTGAGTTAATCAATAAGGCGCTCGTGACCGAGGGCCGTTGGGTAAAGCAGGATTCTGAAAAATCAACAGACACGGCGAGCCTCTGGAAATTCACAGACGAGCGAGGCAGACAATGGAACGCGTCGGCCAGCCTTCAGACTCTCATCGGAGAGAAAAACAGATTTCTCCTCAGCCTGAAGATCGCTCGCGCTGATCGAAAACAGATAACCGCTGCCAGTCCTGCCGATCCGAACAAGATAACTGTCCGAGACGCGTGGATACAGGAAGGCCCGCCTTCGCAAAAGCTCACCGCGGCGTTCATGGTAATAGAGAATCAGGGCGAACTTGAAACCGAACTGGTGTCGGCCAGAACCGATATTGCCAATGTGGTTGAGCTTCACAAGATGGAGACGGTTGATGAGGTCATGCGAATGAGCAAAGTCGATCTGATTTCGGTTCCCGGAGAAGGCAGGGCGGAATTGAGACCTTCGGGGTTTCACCTCATGCTGATCGGGTTGAACAAAGAGATCAGGCAGGGCGACGAAGTAACCGTCACATTGCAGTTTGCCAATTCCGTTCAGAAGACCATACGCGTCCCCGTCAGAAAACGTGAAGCGATGGGGAACTGAAAGCAAAACAATGATAAGTAAAATATCATCCCGCAAACATCTGCTCTTATTGCTGGCTTGTTTATGCCTGAGCGCGCCCGCTCGGACAAGGGCAGAGGGTGACAGTATCGGCGGCGATTTCGCGCTGACAGACCAGAACGGCAACCGTTTTCGGTTGAGTGAACAACGTGGAAAGATCGTTTTGCTATTCTTTGGCTACACCTCCTGCGCCGATGCCTGTCCGACGATGATGGTCAAACTCAAGAGCGTATCAAAAGCTCTGGGCGCAGACTGGAAACAGGTATTGCCCGTCTTTGTGAGCGTCGATCCTGCGCGCGATACGTCGGCGGCTCTGAAGAAATATCTTGAATATTTCTTGATCTCTGCCGTGGGGCTTACGGGAAAGAAAGAAGAGATTGACCGTGTGGTCAGTCAGTACGGCGCGAGTTACGAGATAGAAAAATCGGATTCGGCCATGGGCTACCACATCAATCACTCGACCTACCTCTACCTGATAGATCAGGCGGGCGAAGTCCGGTCGCGCTTCAAGCATACGGACAGACCCGACCAGATTGCGTCCGGAGTGAAGCAATTGATCAGGTAAGGAGATGTATGAAGAGATTGTTTTTTGCAGTTGCCGTGCTGAGCGTTTTAGCTATGATCGTGCTCACATCGTCGTTATTGATCGGAGGCTTGGGTTCCCAGTCAGCCGATTCAGGCGGAGAGGTTGCGAGCGACCGCGCGCGACCTCTGAACGCAAAAAGAAATGTGGCCATCTTTATACACGAAGGCGTGGAGTTGCTCGACTTTTCAGGCCCCGGCGAAGTTTTCGCATCGGCAGGCCAAAGCCAGGCTTTCAATGTTTATACGGTTGCGGCAACCGCTGACGAGATTACCAGTCAGAGATTCGTCACCATCAAACCGCAGTACACGTTTGCCAACTGCCCGCCGCCCGATATCGTCGTATTGCCGGGCGGTAGAACCGATCTGCCGCTGGCCAATTCAAAAGTGATCGAGTGGATAAAGAAATCTTCCGAGCGCGCAGAAGTCATGATGAGCGTCTGCACGGGCGCATTCCTTCTGGCCGAATCGGGACTGCTCGACGGGAAAGAAGCGACTACGCATTGGAGCGCCATCGACTCGTTGAAGCAGCAGGCTCCCAAAACAACCGTGCGCGAGAATCGAAGATTTGTCGATAACGGCAGGATCGTCACAGCGGCAGGAGTCTCGGCAGGCATCGACGCGGCGCTTCATGTTGTGGACAGACTGCTTGGCCGTGACGTTGCGCAAAAAACCGCGAGGTACATGGAGTACAAGTGGGAGCCTGAGAGCTGAACGAGCCGTTATTGGCCAGCGAAACTCTTTAATCGCTCTTCAAAATCGGTCAAACGATAAACCCCATCACTGACGCGCTCCGCGTACCCTTCCTTTACAAGCGCGCGATTGCCCAGTCCGGCATCGGGCCGCGAAAGTCCCGTCACTCGCGCAAGCTCGCCGCGCACGGTCAGCCCCGCGCCGTTCAAAAAAGCCCGCGCTATTTCGCACAGCGCCACTTCGCGTTTCACTTTCACCGACAGCTCTTTTGCAAAACGCGATTCGGCAAGCATCCAGATGTAGGTGAACCACGGATGGTAGAGGACTTCTCCCGGAATCACTTTCATCGTTCGCTGCAATTCGTCAATCGCACGCGTGAATGGGGCGCGGTCTGTCACGCCTGATTCCGAGCGCAAATCCTTAGTCGCCATCTCCCATTCGCGGCGAAGGACTTTCAACACGGCGCGAGCGTCGGGCGAAAGCTGTAGGGATTCCTGTCTTCGAGGCACGCCCCACAGGGCATTGAAAAAAGGAATCAGCCGAACTGCTGCAAAGGTTGAACGTCCGCGCGCGAGCTTTGCGTAATAGACTCGTCCGCGCCGCATCACTTCATCTTTGGTAACCCACGTAAGGCTTGCTTCGGGGTCTTTCTGCACGTTGCGCGGCATATAGGCATCGCGCCGCCCGCACACGGCAATGTATAGAGAAGGCCCGCCCCGGCGGCTATCGGTCATAGCAGCGCAGAAGCCTGCGCTTTCAATCAACTGTTCGGCTTCGATGGCCGTCTCCACGTGCAATTCAGGAGTGCGACGCCATGCGTGATCTCTGTAGGTTTCAACCTCTTCAGACAGTTCCATGAATTCGTATGATAATACTTTTGAGGCGATTGAGGCATTAAATATAACGCGAGTTCGACATAATAATCGAAGTAAAAGCCCTGAAAGGGCGAAATTCAATAGCCCTGGGTGAAACCCACGGTATGCAACGCCACTACCACACAAGCCCTGTAAGGGCGAAATAAATCACCTGGTTTATATCGCCCTTACAGGGCTTGTAGTTTATCTTGATGCAAGACACAGGGCGATGCCCTGTGCTATTGAATCTCGCCCTTTCAGGGCTGATTCTTATGTCGAATTCACGTTAAATATAGAGCCTGTTCACCGCAGAAGCGCAAAGGACGCAGAGGTGGATTTTTTCTGCGTCCTTTGCGGTGAACTGCATGATTGGTTTAGTAAAACCGCAGCGTGTAAGTAAGCCGCACGCCGCGACCAATCTCCGGAGCGAAATTCTTTATGAACGACAGGTGGTTGAGATAGAGCCTGTCGCCCAGATTGAAAGCGTTCAGCGATATGACCTGCGCCGTGTGCTGTTGCGCGATTGTATAGGAAGCCGTAGCGTTGAAGATTGCGTATCCGGCTGTACGCGTCTCTGTCGGGAACAGCTTATCCTGATCTTTCGACATAATCACTTCGGGCGCGAATCGAAAACTTTTGTACGTGGCTTCAAGCCCCAGGCGACCGCGCAGAGGCGGAATGCGCGGCAGCGGCGTGTTCGGGTCGATCAGCCTTGCATTGACATAATCGACCCCTGACGTTAGCCAGAGATTCGGATGAACCGCGACATCGAACTTCGCTTCTGCGCCTGTGTAACGGGCGTTGTCCTGCGAGTAGCGAGCTACGATCAAGCCCTCTTCCAAATCTCCCGTCGGGGCCAGAAAGATAAAATCTCTGAACCTGTAATAGAAGAAATTGGCTTCGGCGCGCACTCTGTTTGATGATTGCCGGAGCGACAAATCCAGCCCGTCGCCGCGCTCGCGCTTAAGCTCCGGGTCGCCTATCTCGAAAGCCGCATTGCCCGGATGAGGGCCGTTGTTGTAAAGCTCTTCGAGCGCGGGGGCGCGATAAGAGTGCGAGTAGTTGGCGACGAAAGCCCCGCCCTTCCACGTAGGAATGCGTATGCCCATCGCGCCTGAAAATCCGTTGAACGAGCGATCAGGCGTCGGGCGATCAAATACCTGATCGGGGTTATAGCCGTTGTGTTCGAGCCTTGCGCCAAACTGTAGCGACAATCGCTCGAAGTCTATCTTTTGCAGCCCGAACAACGCGAAGGCGTTCTGTTTTGTCGGGGGCGCGATTGCTTCTTCGCCAAGCGATTTATAATCGCGATGCAATCCCCAGAAGCCGAAACTGCCCGACCAGTTGCCGCTCTTTCGCTGATCGAACGTAGCGCGATAGTTGAGCGTGTTGTTCTCGAACCGTGTGTTTATTTCGTCAGTGAACGAATTTATCTCGTCGTGCTTGTAGTTGTTGTATTGCAGCGAGAACTGCCCTCCGTTGATGAACGAATTGAGATCGCGGATGCCTGAGTTGAAGTGAATGCTCTGGCGGCGCGGATTGAGCTTTACGACTTCCGGGTCTTCTTCCGCCTGATCGAAGGGGATGCCGTAGCGCCTTCTGTCCAACGAATAATCGAGGCTCAAAAATCCCTTGTCGGGATAATAGCCGAAACCGGCGGAGCCGTTCCCGCCAAGCGTGTAGGAGTTGGTGATCCTTCCTGCGGGCGTGTCATAATCGCCCGATCTTTGCCCGCCGCCGTTGCCCCAAAATAGCCAGTGCTCCGTGCCGTACTCGATGCCCGCGCTGCCGCCCGCCTCGTAGGAGTTGGTGCTGGCGACGCCTGTGAAATAACCGCGCACTCCTTTATGAGAAGTCTCGTGCTCGTTGATCGCGTTGACGACGCCGCCTATGGCGTTGCTGCCGTACAGAAGCGTGGCAGGCCCTTTTACCACTTCCAGTTTTTCAAGCGTCAATACATCAACCGGCTCGGCGTGATCTCCCGATTGAAATCCAAGCCCTCCGATTCGCTCTCCGTTTTGAAGAATCAGGACGCGGTCGCCGTCGAAACCTCTGATCACGGGCCGGGACGTGCCGGGGCCGAAAGAACGTTTTGCGATGCCAAGCTCGTGATCGAGCGCTTCGCCCAGCGATTGAGTATTCTTTTCGGCAAGCTCGACGGCTGTCAGAGAGGTCACCGATTGAATCGAATTGAAAGAGGTTTCTCCATCGCCGCTTGCGGTGACGGTGATCTGTTCTCCGACGACTCTCAGCCGCATCTGGATATCGACAGTCGTGGGGCTTCCGGCGGCCACCTGAACCGATTGCACAACATCGGGAACGCGGTCGAGATGAGCTACCACATCATATGTGCCTGCCGGGATGTTCTGGAATTCATAAACTCCGTTGTCATCCGTCTGAACGGCGCGCTTCAGTTGAATGATCGTGACGGTCACATCGTGCAGAGGCTTGTTCGAGGACTCAAGCGTTATTGTCCCGCGCAGGCTACCGGTTGTTTGAGCGGAGACAGTCGCGGAAAGACTGCCGGAAATAAAAAGACATGTCAGAAAGATGCTTATATATTTTTTCACTTGCATAGACTCGTTCTCCTTCAAATAAGTGAAAGACTGATCTCATGATCAGATCGCGACCCGGACGAGAAGCGACCGACTTGAATTATTAAGGCTGATGGCGGGTTCAAGCCGTCGGCGGCGCGCGACCAAAGAAGGAGATGAAGAATCGTTGCGAATGAAGTTGGGCGAACCCTGCTTCGCGGCTCAACGCTTCGGGAACGAGCGCAACGACGAGCGAAGCGGCAGGATGATCGGAGATTAAATTGCGCTGCAAGCGACACGAAAGACAGTGCGCATCGCTGCTGGAATCGGTCGAGTTATCCGAATCGCTGTCGCCCGTTGCGGAGATGCTTGCAGTTGCCAGAGAAGGTAAGTCAGGTCGGACGTTGTGATGATGCGTGAAGCATACGAACAGAGCGTGAGCCATAAGGCATAGAAGCACGAACGAATAGGCTCGTGATCTTTTATAGCTCTTCGTATTAAGCTCGCCGCGCGTTTTCAAATCGTGATGCCCTCTGGCAATACAGAAACCATTTAACAATAGCCATGCTCGCCCTGTCAACAAATGCGCAGGTGACAGTTCGCGCATTACATTTCGAGCGGCAATCTCAGGCTCTCATCTGAGGTTTGGAAATTTCCAATTTTTCGTAAGCCTGACCAAATCTTCGGAAAAAACTTCAGGCAGGGCAGGCATCGTTCAACGTTTATTTCAAATACTAATAGCCTTAGAAGCCGCGCGTCGGCTGGCACAGACATTGCACAAAGGATCTGGCTTACATCCATCTAATACATAAGTATCACCTTATCTGGAATCCTCTGATATTCCGGAAGATATTTTTGTCGCCCTTTCAAACAGCGATAGTAGTAATCAATTTCTGAAGCACCGGGATCATTCTGAAGCGCTGGGCACTTTAGCTCTCATCTGTTAAGCGAAGCACATCAGGGCATTGCAATCACCCCAGTGATGCGTTCGCCCGTTTATGGTGAATTCCAAATCTGTAGGAGGAGAAAATGAGAAGGATCAATAACCGACCATTCGTCTCAATTCTTATGTCACTGCTGCTTTCGCTTCAGGCGTTTGCGCAGACAGCGACGACATCATCTATTTCAGGGCTGGTGACAGACTCGGAGGGTGGCGTTATAGCGAACGCAGCCGTTACGCTAAAAGACAAAGTCACCAATCAGGAAAGGACTGCTACAACAAACGATGAAGGCAGATATGTATTCGCCAATATTGACGCGGGCGTGTACGAACTGACAGTCAGCGCCAACGGGTTCAAGAAGGCAGCCATTGCCGAATTGAAAGCTGACGTGACCAAGACCGTCTCTCAGGACTTCAGACTCGAAGCGGGCGCTGTAAGCGAAATCGTTACAGTGACCGCAGGCGCAGAGGCGCAACTGCAAAAGCAGGATGCCTCGCTCGGCAACACCTTTGAGAACAAGAAAGTCTCGTTGCTGCCAAACATCAGTCGCGAGGCTACCAGACTGCTGCAACTGCAACCGGGCACAACGCTGTCGGGCGAGGTGAGCGGCGCTCGCAACGATCAATCCACCTTTTCGCTCGATGGGATCGATGTTTCAGATAATGTTTTAGGACAGGTATTTCGCACGGTCATACCAACGCCTACGGAAGCCATCGAAGAGTTCCGCGTAACGGTGGCAAACCCCAACGCCACGTTCGGTCGTTCGGCGGGCGCGCAGGTCGTATTCGTGACCAAACGCGGCGGCAACCAGTTTCACGGTTCGCTTTACGAGTACCATCAGAATGACGTCTTCAACGCCAACACATGGACCAACAACCGGCTTGGGCTGCCAAGAGCCAAACTGATAGACAACCTTTTCGGGGGCACGATAGGCGGCCCAATATTCAAAGAGAAAACCTTCTTCTTCTTCAACTATCAGGGTCGCCGCAATGCAGGCGCAACCTCGGCCACGCGCATAGTGCCGACATCGACTTTGAGGCAGGGTCTGCTGAGATTTCGCGATGCCACAGGCGCTGTGCAGACAATCGATCCGAAATCGCTTGATCCGCGCAACATCGGGGCAAGCCCCACGGTAATTGCGCTGCTTGCGCTCTACCCGAATCCGAACGATTTCACTCAAGGCGATACGCTGAACACGGCAGGGTTTACGGCAAACTTTCCGACCTCTGTTCGTGGCGATCTTGGAACCCTGAGGGTAGATCACAGCTTCAACCAGAACTGGACGTTCGATGGAAAGTTCAGCTCATATTATGAACTGGGCGTAGTCGCAAATCAGGTTGACATCACTAATGTCAAAGGCACAGCCATCCAGCCCTCGCGGCCTCGAACGCTGTCGGCAGGAATCACGGGCATCCTGACACCACATATGACGAACGAGTTCCGCTACGGGTGGACCAGAGACGGGCTGGATTTCGGCGTCGTATCTCCGTTCCCGCAGGTGTCCGGCCTGAACATAGCGGCTGACATTGCGGGCGCACTTCTTGACGAACCGATTGACGTTGATACGCAGAGGGCGCGTCATCAGGCTCGCACCATAAACACCTATCAGTTCATAGACAATCTGACGATGACAAAGAACACACACACTATCCAGAGTGGATTCAATGTCCGTCACATCACCTCTTTCGATTTCCGCGATGACAAGGTGATCGGCTCGATAACGACGCCGGTTGCTCAACTCGGATCTGCGGCTTTCAACCAGATACCGACCGCTCAGCGCCCGGGCTTTATTCAGCCCGCCGATGCCAGTCGCTACAATCAGTTGTACGCAGGGTTATTGGGCGAGGTTGAAAACATAACATTTCTTGCAACCCGCGACGGGCAATTCAATCCGAATCCGCCCGGCACAGGGCTTTTCACCAACTCGAAGCTGAACGCTTATGAGATCTATACAGCCGACACCTGGCGCATAAAACCATCGCTGACGCTCACCTATGGACTTATGTATTCGTGGCAGGTTCCTCCTGTGGAAGAAGATCAGAAGCAGACGCTTCTGGTTTTCGCAGATTCCAATGAATTGGTAAATCCGAAAAATTACCTGGAAGCGAAATTCGCTGCGGCGTCGCAAGGCATAGTATTCAACCCCCAGCTTGCCTACGTACCCATCGCAGATACGGGCCGCAAGGGGGCGTTCAACACAGATCGAAAGAATTTTTCTCCGCGCTTCTCTGCCGCGTGGTCTCCGTCTTACCGGGATGGATTTTTAGGCAAAGTATTCGGCGATCAGAAAACGGTCATACGCGGCGGCTATTCACTGCTGTATGATCGGATAAACACGATTCAGACCATCACGATTCCCACACTCGGAGTCGGGTTTGCCCAGACCCTGCAAACAGGAGCCGCAAAGAACGGGGCGGGTCAGCCTTTCAGGGCGGGCATCGACGGGCCATTGCCTTTGCCTGCCGCGCCTCCGATTACCACGCCTATAATTCCGGGCGTCACGGCTCCGGGCGAAGTGTTGTCTTTCGTCGTTGATCCGTTCATCACTGTGCCGAGAAACCACACAATTGATTTCACAATTCAGAGAGAGCTGCCGGGCCGCATGATACTGGAGCTTGGTTACGTCGGTCGTATGGGGCGCAATCTCTACCAGAGCTTGAACCTCAATCAGGTTCCGTACAATTTCAAAGACCCGGCCTCAGGGCAGACCTTTGCTCAAGCCTTCGACGCGCTGGCAGATCAACTTCGGGCGGGAGTTCCAGCGGCTTCCGTAACCCCACAGCCATGGTTTGAAAACCTGCTGCCAAAGCTGGCTGCGGTCAACGGCAGTCGCACGATAGCGTTTGCTTCAAACGCCACCCGCGCTGCCAATATAATCAACGGAAACCTCAGTAACCTGTTCCTCAACATTGACGGTTTCGCCGCGCAGCCTTTCAACGCTTTCGGTCAGGCTACGGAGCTGTTCATGCGCACTTCGATAGGCCGATCAAACTATCATGCTTTCGTTTTGACGCTGCGCAAGAGTGTCTCGCACAACCTCTCTTTCGATCTGAATTACACGCTCTCGCGGTCACTCGATCAGGTAGGCGCGGTGCAAAACAGCGCCAACCTGCAGCCCAACTCCTTCTTCCCCGATGCTGAATACACGCCGTCTGCGTTTGATTCTACGCATATTTTCAACGCCGACTGGGTCTATGAGCTACCGGTTGGCCAGGGCCAGAGGTTTGCCAATAGCATGAATCCGTTTTTCAGCAGGCTCGTCTCTGGATGGTACACATCAGGCATCCATCGCGCCTCGACAGGTGTGCCGGTCACAATCGTACAAGGCTCGCAGGTCTGGGGCGGAAGCGCCTTGCTCGGAAACAACTCGGGCGCGATAGGGCTGCCTGCGGGTAACTTTGAGACGGGCGTTCATCGTGGTGTTGCCGGTTCGACAGGAGTTGGAACATCTGGAGATCCAGCCGTGAGAGGCTCCGGGCTTAACCTGTTCGGTAATCCGGAAGAGGTGTTTAAGAATGTTCGGCGCGTTCACCTAAGCGAGGACGGTCGAAGCGGGCGCAATGCTCTCAGAGGGCTTGGGTTCTGGCAAACCGACCTGACGTTCGGCAAATCGACGCGACTGACTGAAAGGGTAGGTCTCCGATTTTCAGTCGATCTCATCAACGCCTTCAATCATGTCAACTTCGCAGACCCTGCGCCAACCCTGCAAGGTCCGGCTAATTTCGGTGTGATTACGACGCAGAGAATAAGTAATGTGCAGAATATCTTTGCGCGTCGCCTTCAGTTCAGCGGGCGCATCGAATTCTAAGCAACGGGTTCACTTGCTATGCGGCGGGCATTAATTGATGCCCGCCGCATAATTTTCTGGCCATGAATTCAGGAGGCGCTGATTCAATTTCCAATTTTTCGTAAATACTTCCAGAAACATGGAAAGCTTTCGCAGATTGCGAGTGAACGATTTCCACTAAGAGCTTGACTGGCTATGATTTGAGTGAGCAGAGGATTCGCGGTATCGGGATTGCTTATGTTAAAAGTGCACATCCTTAGAATCTCTACCATTCTGTTCTGAACTTGGGGTGAGGTCGCTACTCGGGCACGGTGGCGACCTCCAATTTTTTTAACACCCTATCTATTATATTCATTGAACTGAGATCAGTATAAACCGGTATAGAATCGCCAACTGTGCCGTAACCTTCCGGCTTTCTCCCTGTAAGTGCTTCCAGTGCCGCGCGCTTTGCTTCCATCCTGATATGACTGTAGCGTTCAAGCATCTTGCGCGAGACGTGACCGGCGATAGCCATAATGGTTTGCTCGCTTGGCGGCTTTATGTCGTCTGCTACTATGTGCCAGCGTTTGGCCTGTTTTAGAATCCGGCGAATGATTCCGACTTCCATTATTTTGTTGATGGATTGAGCTTGAAAGAACTCGCGGAGTTTTACAAGCGACTGCTTTTCTTTAACAAGAGTCCGTGACGATAGCTCCAATCGGCGACGCTCAATGGAGACTTAATCGTGCCCTGCTCGCCACACGCAACTTCTTTTTCCCGCGAAACCAAGCCCAAAGCACTCATCTCTCGTCTCTGCTATGAGAGCGGCATAACGCTCGACTTTAACCGGGCGCGCGCACAACATCATAAGCGGCAAGCCTCGCGCATAAGTAATGCGATGTTCGCGATCAGGTTGAATGAGTGGTGAGGCTGCGGCTGACTACTATCCGGCGATATTCGCGGGGTTCCAGTCTTCATCTCGCCTTACCCATTCACGTAAACTAATCTGGATCTTGCGTGCATGCTATGTCTGAACCCGGTTCAGCTATCATGCGATACACTACCGTCTCCTCGTTACCTTGCTCTTTGACCACTGTCACGAAATATATAAAGTGTTTTGCCAGGGGGTACTCTTTTACGTTCTTTTGCATTGTTGTACACAATTCCCGCATGATGACATTATCTGGCACATGCTCTCCGAACCCTCCACAACCAGCTCCGTGGGCTGACCATCCCATCAACCGCACCTTCTTATCGTGATAACAGTAGTTTGGTGTCGTTCGCTGGCTCTCCATCTTTGGTGTTCCGCCTGCATCCGCGTGTATCCAATAATCTTCACGCGAAGTCAGATTGGCGTCCTTTTTAAACTCCTGTTGTATACAACTGTGGAATCGCCTATCAGCGCACAACTGAAGAAAGCCCCTTGCAGGGCAATCTTCTGTATAGGGGAGTCTTTCGACTGTCCAATTTTCTTCATTGAGCACTTTCGATTGGTCGCTCATGACATCTCCTTATAGGTGGAAATTGTTAGTGAGTGCCGTTTTACACTTGATGCAAGAAGAGTGTAAACAAAAACGGAAGTGATATATACCACCAGACAAATAAAGTCAATGCCAGAGGAACCAACAGTGTTCGCGCCGTCGCTTGCTAGTATCATATTCTACGGCTTAAAGCTATGCGTCAGCGGGCGGCGCGCACAGAACTAAATCTACCATAAGAAACTCACGCGCGCCGCTCCGTTACAGACATTTGTTAGGCAGCCGTTGCTTGCTTCGATATAATAAATGACCTTAGTACATCATCCTTATGCGGAGTGGATAGCTGATGAAAGACTTCTCTAATACAACAACCATCTATACAAAATCACTACGAACCATCACTCTCAAAATCAGGCAAGATTTCATTGCAGACCCCGATGCCGACTTGCCAGCAGCAGATTCTCCTATTGATGTTTATGAGATTCTAAAAGCAATCTATCACCAATTAGACGATGATCAGGAGCATTTAGTTCTGCTCGTACTTAACCTTTCACAAGAGGTAACTGGGTACAAAGTTATTTCCTCCGGTAATGAGAGGACAAGCCTTGCTAATGGAAAAGCTATCTTCCGAAATGCACTTTTATTAGGGGCGTCTTATATCGTACTGGCTCATAACCATCCAAGCGGAAAGCTCAAGCCGTCGAATGCAGATATACGCTTTACAAACAAGGTAATTGAAGCTGGAAAGACATTGGATATACCAGTGCTAGACCATATAATTTTGACGCACAAGGGATATATTTCACTTCGAGATGACAAACAGTGTAAGTTTGAGTCACTGGCATAACTGCCAATCAGGCTGCCTAACGCCCCGCGTAACCGGGCGCGCGAGCGGCATTCAAAGTAACCATAAGAAATTCGCTTTGCGCGCTCCGGTTCACGCGATGTTAGGCGCGTACATTGGGTATAACGCTAGCCTTGGGCAATACGTTGATCGGACTTTGTCCATGCAACGAAAAATCGTATCAGTTGGTCTTCCTCTGTTTTGAGCGAATGAAGTAGTAATGCGTAAGACGATATAGCTAGAATTATAAAAACCGCGATTAGCAACGGCCATCCCGGTGATTTGTGCTGCCAGACGACTATACTGGCTAACAGAAGCGGCAGTAGCATTCCACGCGCGAGCCGTTGGAGTCCTTCATGATAGAGATGGTTGGCATTCAGCCTCTCAATATTCCTGCTAAAGGTCAACGCGCGCATAAAGCCGAATATTGTTCTGATGCTCTCTTTGTCCTCCGTAGATAGCTTACCATCTGGTGGTTTAGAGACGGTAACGCTTAATTGCTTGTTGACCAATTCCACTAGATCTAAGGTTTCTTCCTGCATATTTCTCAATTAGATTTCGGCGTATCTTCAGTGATAATGCCCGTTGAACAAGCTGGAAAACCGGGAAGTTCGTAAGAATTCCAACTGGATAAGAGACAGCCAGCAACAGTAAGGCGGACGCCGTCTCTCCTTTAAGTAGACCTTGTGATAGCTCCGGCACTGCTCCTTCTGGCAATAGGAGCAGGGTGAGCAACGTCGTTGCAAGGCCCGGAACAAGGAACTCGATCAGAACTGTGAATTGCATTGATTTCCTCCTTCAACTAACGAGTCGCCATCAAGCGCCTAACTGATGAGTAGATCTCATAAAAGACGTGTTATTTTAGGTCTTCATAAATGACGCGTTACTTTACGTCTTTCATGATGTGTAAACAGATTCTTCTTTTCAGAGCGCAATCTATATCACAATCACCTTACGATGAAAAGGCGGGCCGCGCTCGCATCACGGCCCACCTTTCATTCGCCCAAAGATCTTTTACTCTGAGATGGCTATTCTACTTAAGATGAATATTCGAGCAAAGTCATGAAACCCGATTCGCGCCCTCCTTCGCATGCGTTTGTCGGGCGGCGGCTTTATTTTTTCATTATCTGTCTGCCGCGAAATGTGATAGTTTCGCCGGGTTTCATTTCGTAAAAAGGTATTTTCAGTTTCTTCACTTCGGCGGCAAAGTCGGCTGAATTTCCAGCAATTCCCGGAAAGGTGGCATAATGCTGCGGAACTGCCAGCCTGGCGCGAACAGATTTTGCAGCCTTAGCCGCCATACGCGGTTCCATTCCAAAATGACCGCCGATATTGAGCAAAGCTAAATCAATCTGATATTGCTCGCCTATGGTTTCCATATCCTTGAAATATGCCGTATCGCCGGAATGGTAAATAGTTGGGCCGTCCTTGATTATCAGGACAAATCCCGCCGGGTTTCCGCCATAAGCTCTCTCTGGTTCGGTTGAACCGGCTTTCGGATTGAAAACACTGCTCGAATGAACAGCCGGTGTCATGGCAACTGTAACCTCGCCATCGTTGATTTGAATTTCGCCGCCAATTCCCATAATCAGGTCCGTATCGGCTTGTTTGCCGGGGAAGTCTGCCAGCTTTACCAAATTGCCTGCTAATTCAGGATTGCAAATAAGCACTGCACCCGTTTTTTTTGCTATCTCAACTGCATCGCCAACATGATCACGATGTCCATGTGTAAGCAGAATGTAGTCAACTTTTGGAATCGAGGCTAACGGGTCGCTACCGTTTTTTATTTCAGGGTTTGATGGGTTTTTTAGCCAGGGGTCAATCAATAACACTTTGCCTCCGGGCGTAGTGATTGAAAAAGCTGCGTGTCCAAACCATTTGACTTTCGTCTCTTGCGCCGATACCGGATAAGCTGAACTAACAGTCAGCATAATTAAAGCTGCAAAAAATCCGAACGCCTTCATAATCACCTCCAAAAAATTTATTGACCACGTCTTTGTTTTTACCAAGCCATCAATTTTCGCACAACGCCAGAAGAGAGGCGGAGCGTCCAGCCGTGATTTATCGCATCCGCAATAAAAGCGGGCCGGGTCTGCTCTATTCGTTGAGCTGACTCCGGCCCTGCTTTTTTGAGGGTTTATAAGTTTATCCGGTAACTGTTTCTGAAAGGCGGAGCGTGAATCGGCGCGACCGTCGCCACTCGCTCAATCATTGAGCGGACTGCTGGCGCACGTCTGATGGTCGGCTTTAAACTCTGGCGTCGGGCGCTGGACTCGACGTATTGAAATCGGATGATAACCTTTTGCTGTTCTTCCTGACGGGCTGGCGCAACTACAACAATCATCTGCGCCTGAGTCTCGGCAATCTCCTGCTCGATCTCCGCGCGCGTCTCGCTGAATTCGTGATAGATAGCGGCAAACGGTGATGCGCAGGCTATACGCGCAAGCTGGACGGCCTCCTGCCTGCGGCCAACACAGGATAATTCAATCGCAAGACTGTTGATTGTTTGCAGATACAGATAAGGGCTGCGCGCTCTGTAGCGGTGCGCGAGCCGTAATACGCTTTCCAATATTTCGACGGCCTGTTTATGGTTGCCGTCAATGGCTTTCAATATGGCGATTGCTCGATGTCCTTCAACTGTTGCGAACAAATCGGCACTATTAAGCCTTAAGGCATGCCTGTAGAATTCCGACTCTGCTTTATAATTACCTTCGTATTCGGCTATTGAACCGAGTGCGAGCAAAGCGCGGGCCTGGTAGTTTCCGGGCGCGTGGTTTATTGCCTGCTCAAGCAATTTCTGGGCTTGGTCAAGATTACCTGCTCCCTGTTGCTGCGCTGCAAGTCCTTGCCAGTATGAGGCGATTGGCCTGTGTATCTGTTCTAACTGTTTGCCCACTGCTTCAACCTTGTCGAGTTGTCGCAGTGTGTAAGCAATCTCAGCCTGCCTTGATAGGCGGGCTATCACTTCACTTTGAATGGAGGCTACTATGATTAAGCGATTCTTATGTATGTTGGTGCTGTTGTTGGCTCTGGCGCTTCCCGCGTTCGGCGGGCACGTTAAAGTAAGCGGGGCATTTTGTGAGGGTGAGTGCACGAACGGTCGATGTTCTGCCTGTGGCGTTTCGTGCGCCGATGGCAATAGAACGGCGTCACCCGGTAAAGACGCGAGCGGGCGCATTTCGCCCGGCATCAACGATACAACCGGGCCGGGTCTTTTGATGTTCGCTCTCGCCTTTTTCATTGTCTATAAAATCCGTTCGTAAGATACGGACCAAACGGAGTGAGCCGATTCTATGGCATGCGTAGACAGACTTACAAGCCCGCTCCGCTTATTTAGTCGTTAGTACGGCCTGCCCCGTCCGGCATATCGCAAATGGTGATTGCCTGACAGGGCAGGCCCCTTTCAATAACACGACGGATATCATCCCTTCGTTCTGATTCGCGCCTCGATTGTAGCTTGCTTCAATCTCTGCTCGAAGTCTAGCGTAAATAAATAACGGATCGAAATTGACCGTTGTCACAATCCGCGAAAAGCATTCGAGTTGTCGGGTAGGGGAAGATCAGCGATTCGGAAAAAGGATGATCTTTACTCTTTTCAGCCGATAATCGGTTGCCAGCAGTTGACAACCGATTATCGACAGATGGCCGGTGGTATCAAGGCTGAGCTTTCGGCTTGACCAGATGGCTGTCGAACCAGTCAAGCACTGTCGCGTACCAGAGTTCGGAATTCTGCGGCTTTAAGACCCAGTGCCCTTCGTCCGGATAGTAGAGCAATTTCGAGTCTACGCCCTGCCGCTGGAGCGCTGTAAAAAGCTGTAGCCCTTCCGTCACAGGGACTCGATAATCCATCTCGCCATGAACGACTAAAGTTGGCGTCCTGAAATTCTTTACGAACAGATGAGGCGACCACTGCTCGTACATTTTCGGATTGGTCCAGGGCGTTCCTTTGAACTCCCATTCGGGAAACCACAGCTCTTCCGTAGCGCCATACATGCTGCTCAGATTAAATAGCCCCGCGTGCGAAACCAGCGCTTTGAACTTCACACGGGAATCGTCGTTGTGGCCTAAAATCCAGTTGACCATGTAACCGCCGTAGCTTCCGCCCGCTGCGCCGATTCGATCACGGTCTACGTAGGGCATGCTCGCGACGTAAGCCACGCCGTTCATCAGATCCGTGTAAACGCGGCCTCCCCAGTCGCCTGAAATGTCGTCGGTGAATTTCTGGCCGAATCCGAGAGAGCCTCGCGGATTCGGTGAAAACACCACGTAGCCTGCGGCGGCGAACGCCTGCGGGTTCCAGCGATAGCTCCACGCGTCGTTCCATGAACTCTGCGGCCCGCCGTGAATCAAAACGATCATCGGCCATTTGCGATTGGCAACGAAGTTGGCAGGCTTCGTGATCCATCCCTGCACCTTCGCGCCGCCTGCGCCTTCCCATGTCACCTCTTCGGCAGGCTTGAGATTGAACTCTGCATAAAGACCGTCATTGATCTTTGTCACCTGCGTGACTACTCCGCCCGCCGCACTTGCGCGAAAGATTTCAACCGGGCGAGCGAGGCTCTGGCGCGTAAAGACCATCATCCGACCGCTGGCGCTCACCTGTACGTCATCATTGAATCCGTCGCTGATGATTTTTCGCGCAGTCGCGCCCGTGATAGAGATATCGTAAACGGGCTGGCGACCGCGTTCGAGCACCGATGCGAGAACGCGGTCGCCGTCGGGCGCAAAGACAAAACTCTCGACGTTGTTGTCAATCTGTTCGGTAATCGAATGGGCCTGGCCGGTCTTGCGATCATAGAGCATCAGCCGCCATCGGTCGGCTTCAAAGCCGGGCTTGGCCTGCGCGCGATAGGCCAGGTATCGACCATCAGGCGAGTAGCGAGGCGAAAGATCGTTCGCGGGATTATCATTCGTGATGCGTCGCGCTTCGCCGCCCGAAATCGGAACTATAAAGATGTCGCCGTTGGTTGATCTCGATTCATCTTTATCCGTGTTGCGCGCAAAAGCCAGTTCCTGCGAATCGGGCGAGAAAGCATAATCGGTCATTCCGCCAAGGCTGAACGGCGGCGCATCGAAATCGCCCGGAGTCAGGTCGCGCGCCACTCCCGTTTCGACCGCGACGACAAAGACGTGATTGCGTTTGCCTTCCTTCCATGACTTCCAGTGGCGAAAGAGCAATCGGTCGGCTATTTTCGCTTTCACCTTGCTTGCGGCAGCCGCTTCTGCACGCCGACGATTGCACTCGTCGCTGTTGCATTCGGGATAGACTTCCGATGTGAAGGCTATCGACTTGCCGTCGGGCGACCAGACGGGGTCCGAAGCTCCCATCGCCACGTTCGATATTTTTCTAGTCTCGCCCCGTTCAACATCCATAGTCCAGATTTGCGAATCGGAAACAAAGGCGAGCAGCCGTCCATCGGGCGACCATCGCGGCGAGTCCGCAGACTGCTTTTCGTTCGTAAGCTGCCGGGCTTCGTCCGCATCGACCGAGATCAGATAAATTTGCGTAAGCCGACTGTTGGCGGTTTTGTCCGTGTCCGTAATCGTGTAGGCAATCTGGCGACCGTCGGGTGAGACTTGCGGGTCAGCGACGCGGCGAGTTTTGATGAGGTCATCAATGGTGAATGGCTTTGGCGGCTGCGCCGTCTTTGCGACCGTAACAGCCGCGAGCGATAAAACAAAGATAATCAACGAGGCGATGAAACGCTGCATATAACTCTCCTGAAACCCCTCTGCATTATGGTTTGACTCCTGCCGCAGGCAAATAGTTTTCACACAGGTGAAAAAAACAGGGAGCAAGCAAATTTATAGGCTACCAACCACTGATTGCATAGTCAACGTTTTAGCAACATTCAGAGCCTCAGCCGGGTTGTGATGTCTGAAAATTCGTATTGACGAGCAGTCCCGCGCAAGCGCCCTCTTCTGTGCTTGATCTGAAAAGAGACAACAGTCCGTCCGTCAATTTTGAGGCCGAACTCCGAAGCGATTTCGTGAGGGCTTCGAGGGCGCGAGGGCAGAAAAGAGATTCTGTCTGCGGTCAGCTTGTCTATCTCTATTTCATCAAGCAGCGATTCCCATTTCACTTCACCGGTCGAGCGATCAAAGATGATGACTCGGCTGTCGTCATTGCCGCGTTTGAAGTGACGCAACTGGCGAAAGAGATATTTTGCCGCACTCAAATCTCTGACGCGCGCGCGGCTGAAATCTGTCGGCTGGCAATCCATGAGATCGAGCTTGTGAATCAGAACTTCGGCCACCAGCCGCGCGACGTTCAGATAATGCGTTTTGAGTTCAGCCACGGAATCGAAACCGAGTTCCCGGATCATCTTATCCATCTCGGCCCGTGAGACTTTGAAATACCTTTCCGCCCATTTCGATTCGATGTCAGGCGTTTGCCCTTCGGCAACGGCGACCTTGCCGGATTTATCCGTCTTCACGGAGACCGGCAACAGGTCGCGCCCGTTGAATTCAAGCCTTAAATCACCGGCTTTGGCGTCCTGATATTCTCGCGGCGTGTGATAGACGCGCGCAAGTTTGCCGGGGCTTGCCCGATTCAGCAATTCGACGGCCCCGCGCTTTACGGCCCTTTCAATATTGGCAATCTCCTGTTGAAAGACTGCTCGACTCGGATGAGCGACCGTAAGACGATTTATGGCGTCTTGCATCTTTGCCCTGCTCGGTGAAGCGTCGAACATAGCTTGAGAGAGATGAGCAAGCGCGATCAGTTCGTTGCCAAGCAATACTTCCGCATAAGTTCCAAGCCCGTCGTGAAAGACGCCTTCGATCACATCGAACTCGGCCTTGGAAATCGCAGGCGCTTGAGCGGATTGGGCCGGTGAGATGAGACAAGCCGAGGCAAGCAGAAGAACTGCGATGACAAGCGTCGCAGTTCTTTTCAGTGCCCGGTTTAAGAGAATATAGCCCGGCAGTTTTATAGCCATCTCAGCCTCGCGAAACTGCTCCGGCTATTATTAACATTAAGGGCCGGGAAACCCAATCGAGATTCCCGGCCCGAATTGCTGGCAAGCTGTCGCTACCAGTTATTTGCCCGCATCTGCCGCCTTCAGATACTTATCAAGAAAATCGAGTATCGCTTTATAGCCTCGCAACTGGTTTGGCTTTTTCGTAAATCCGTGACCTTCATCATCGAAGACCACATATTCGACTATGCCGTTCTTCTTTTTGATCGCCTGAACAATTTCATCCGATTCGGGCAGGATGACGCGCGGGTCGTTTTTGCCCTGCAATACCATCAGCGGCCTGATGATCTTATCGGTGTGAAAGAGCGGCGAAACTGCTTTCAGGTTTTCCTTGTCCTTTACGGGGTCGCCCATCTCTTTATAGAGCGCTTTTCTAAACGACTCCCAGTAAGGCGGGATTGATTCGAGTGTTCTCAGCCAGTTCGACACGCCGAACAGATCGACGCCGACGGCGAACTCTTCCGGCTTGAACGCCAGCGCCGCAAGCACCATGTATCCGCCATAGCTTCCGCCCATTATGCCTATCTTCGACTGATCGGCGTAACCGAGCGAGGCGAAATACTTCTTTGCTTCTACGCAATCCCAGAGCGGCTCGCGCCCGTGCTTCTGATCATCTGCCGTAAAGAACGTTTTGCCGTAACCTGAGCTTCCGCGATTGTTGACGCTCAACACAGCGTAGCCGTGATTGACAAGATACTGGATCGTCGCACGGTATCCTTTTCTCGACTGCCCGCCGGGGCCGCCATGCACTTCTACGAGCGCGGGCACCTTGCTTGTCGCGCTCGCCTGATGCGGCTTGTAGAGCAGCGCGGGAATCAGCATGCCGTCAAAAGATTTGTAGCGTATAACCTGCGCTTCAACCAGATCGGTGGAATCGATTTCGGGGTTGAGGCTATCGGTTAATCTTCGCACCTGCTTCGTAGAGAAGTCGTAAATATGGAGGTTGGCCGGAGAGCGGTCTCCGTTGACGTAAAACGCCATCAGCTTTTCGCTGTCAGATATATTGATCCCTGTTATATCCCCATCGGGCATATTCGGCAACGAGACGGGTTTGCCGGTCGCATTGTCATAGACAATTACTCTGGTGCGGGCGTCTTCGTTGATTCCCACAACGCGATATTTCCCGTTGCGCGAGAAGTAGGTGTAGTTAATGTCCCACTTCGCCTTTTCGACCGGCTCGCTTTTGCCCGTCGCCAGGTTGTAGCGCGCCACGTAGGAAAATTCGCTGCCGTTATCGGTCAGGTAGTAAAGATAACGGGACTTCGGGTCGAACGATGAAGGGCTGTTGCTCATTTCGCCCGTGTGCGAGGTGATATTCTTCATCTGCTTCGTCGCAATATCATAGAGGAAGATATCGGAATCCACAGTGGTATTGGGTTTGGCAAATGCGACGTATTTTTCATCGTCGGAAATATCGCCTAACTGGTAGCCCGTGTCGTCCTGATAAAGCAGCTTGCGCTCGAAAGTGGCTGCGTCCATCTTGTAGATGTCAAAGAAGCGCGGGTCTCTTTCGTTGCTTGAAAAGTAGAACGCCTTGCCATCCTGACTCCATTCAAGAAACTGCGCTTTGAGCTTTTCGCCGGGCGTGAGATCGCGCTCTTTGCCATCCGAATCAAGCATGTAAATGTGATCATTCTCGTTGCCGCCCTGATCGTGCGTATACAAGACGCGCGAGTCTTTCGGGAAATAAGAGATGGCAAATACGCTTTCCGTAGTCGAGCGGGTCAATTGTTTCGGTTCGCCGCCCGCGACTGCAATTGTATAGGCGTTATAAATTCCTGTTTTGTTGCTGTGAAACAGGATTGATTTTTCGTCCGAAGAGAACGAGCTTCCACTGATGCTCGTAGAGGTCAGGAATTGCTCTATGGTGTATTGCTTAGTCTGTTTTTGAGCCGCAGGCTTTTTACTTTGAGCAAGCACCGAGACCTGCGCCAGAAACAGCGGGGCCAGCAATGCCAGAACAGTCAGCTTCAGGCTGCCGCTCCGAAAGGTGTTAATTGATTTCATACTGTCCTCCTGAGGAGATGGCTTGAACTGCCAGCAATTGGCGCATAACGCAACTGAGGCTTATTTCCTCTCGTCGTTTTTCAAAACGCTTGAAAGGTTCAATCTTTATCCGTTTTTTTTGTTCGCTGCGAAACAAGAGATACGGACACGCGACGCAAAAAGTTCGAGCAGTCACACAAATGATGGCGCTATTAAAGACTGCGTTTCGTCTTTAACAGCTTTGTGAACCTATAGACGGTTTGACTCACCTGCTCGACTCAAATACGCTTCTACTGTCTCTGAAAAAGGCGATCAATGAATTCAATCGAAAACGAGAGCCGGACAAAGCTGAGGGGAGGTTACTATACAAATCCTGAAATTGCGAAATTTCTGACGCGGTGGGTGTTCGCTCTCAACCCGCAAAGTTTGCTTGAGCCGAGTTGCGGCGACGGAGTTTTCATCGACGCGATCAATCAAATAAACACAGGTTGTTTGAAGTCGCTCGTCGCCTGCGAACTCGACCGGTCAGAAGCCGTCAAGGCAGAGCGCAAAACCCCTGCCCGTGTCGATGCGACTGTAATGACAGGTGATTTTCTGGAATGGGCCTTATTGAATATAGATCAACCTTTGGAAGTTGACGGCGCGCTTGGGAACCCGCCCTTCATTCGTTATCAATATCTTGAAGACGCGCAGCAGTCGCGGATGCAAAAAATATTTGAATCCTTTGGCCTTCACTTCACCAAACACACCAATCTGTGGGTTCCTTTTGTGCTTCTATCGGTTGCCAGTCTCAGACGGGGTGGGCGACTGGCTATGGTCGTGCCGTCTGAAATTCTTCACGTGCTGCACGCACAATCGCTCCGCACTTTTCTCGCCGCGCAGTGCTCACGAATACTGATCATTGACCCCGAAGAGCTATGGTTCAGCGACACGCTACAGGGAGTCGTTCTGCTGCTCGCCGAAAAGAAAACGAACGCAGCCGATAAAAGCAACGGCATCGCCATCAAACAGGTTAGAAGCCGCGCGTTTCTAAACGATGACCCCGCCGCATATTTTGATGACTCAGAGTATTCAAATGGAGAGATCATCCGGGGCAAATGGATGCCTGCGCTGCTTACAGGTATTGAAAGAGATCTGTTAAAGAGACTCGCCCGTCACTCTGACGTTGTCCGGTTCGGCGATGTTGCGGATGTCGATGTCGGAATAGTAACGGGCGCGAACAAATTCTTCTTAGTGCCGGACCAGATCGTAGATCAATACGACCTGCATCGCTGGACAAGACCTATGTTTGGCCGCAGCGGGCACGTGCGCGGCGTCATCTATGACAAAGAAAGCCACGCGGAGAACCGCAGGGCCGGATTGCCCGCAAACTTTTTATGGTTTAAGGAAGCAGAGTTGTCCGACCTTCCCGACCGCGTTCAGCAGTACATATTGAATGGCGAAACCGAAGGGCTGCACCGTCGTTACAAATGCCGCATCCGAACCCCGTGGTACACCGTTCCGTCCGTGTCTACTGCGCCAGTGGCGATGTTGAAAAGAGCGCACGATTATTCGCGCCTGATATTGAATCGCGCAGAAGCTTACACGACGGATACGGCTTATCGAGTTCGCCCTTTCAAGATCGAATCGGAACGGCTGGTCTATTCGTTCGTCAACAGTCTGACGGCGCTGACGGCTGAGTTGGAAGGCAGGCATTACGGCGGGGGAGTTCTGGAATTAGTGCCTTCCGAGAT
Source organism: Blastocatellia bacterium (assembly GCA_963804815.1). Lineage (GTDB taxonomy): Bacteria > Acidobacteriota > Blastocatellia > UBA7656 > UBA7656 > DATEKX01. The sequence goes on from CAWDRU010000002.1 coordinate 4,899,896, forward strand.
AGAGCGATTATTGATCCCCGTCTCGCCGCCGCGCGATTTTCTGCTCGAACGATTGAATCAGGCAATCCGTCAGGACAACTCGCCTGAAAAGATTTTCCCTATGCAGGACGATCTGCTGCTCGGTCAGATTGGTTTGGATACGGATGAGCGCGAGCTTCTGTTTTGCGCGTGGAATCGCCTGCGGTCGCGCCGCCAGCGGACGACTGCCTGATTAATTAACAACAGAGAAATCTATCAGGTGACGCGAACGATCAACCCGGTTGACCGATACGCGCACCGCATCGCCCAGCCGATACTTGCGATTCGTGCGAACGCCCACAAGCCGATGCTTGCGCTCCTGATACTCGTAAGCGTCATCTCTGAGCGTTGAGATGTGCACGAGTCCTTCGACGAAGAATTCATTCAACTCCACATAGAAGCCGTAATCTTTGACCGATGTGATTATGCCCTCGAACTGGTCGCCCACGCGCTCGGCCATAAAGTCAGCCTTTCGCCAATCCATCAGCTCGCGCTCCGCGTCATCAGCCGCGCGCTCGCGTTGGCTTGAGTGATCGCCGATCATCTGAAGCGCGCTCTGCAATTCCCGCTCGCGCTCTTCATCGAGCACGGGCCACGAAACTATTTTCAGCGCGCGCTTATGGCCGAGATCAACCTGCTCCCATTCGTCTTCGCCTCGATGACCGTGTTCGAGGACTTCGCGCAGCATTCGATGAATGATCAGATCAGGATAACGGCGAATGGGCGAAGTGAAATGCGTGTAAGTCTTCATCGCAAGCCCGAAGTGCCCCAGATTCTGCGCCGTGTATTTTGCGCGCTGCATCGAACGCAGCATCAGATAAGAGAGCATTCGCTCTTCCGGCAGCCCGCGAATCTCTCGCGCAAGCTGTTGAAATCCGCGCTGCGGCGTCGGGCCGTGCATGGAAAATTTATGACTGAACGAGCGGGCGATTTCGGCGAACTCTTCAACCTTTTCCGGGTTAGGCTCTTCGTGTATGCGATAGAGCGCAGGCACGCCGAGCCGTTCCAGATGTTTCGCTACGGTTTCATTCGCAAGCAGCATAAACTCTTCGATCAAACGATGGGCGATGTTGCGCTCCGAGCGAACTATTCCGCAAATCCGGCCCTCGTCGTCAAAGCGCAACTCGGCTTCCGGCAGATCGAAGTCAATTGCGCCGCGCTCTTCTCTCCGCTTGATCAACACAAGCGTCAGTTCGTGCATTGCAAGTATCATCTCTCTGATATGAGCATACTGCCTGCTGGTTTCGCCGTCCGCGTTGTTTATGATTTCGCTGACGGCTGTATAAGTCATGCGCTCGCGGCTGTGAATCACCGAAGGCGCAAGCGTGTAATCGACTACGCGGCCTTTCTGGTCAAGCTCCATGAGGGCAGACATCGTGAGCCGATCAGAGCGCGGATTGAGCGAGCAGATGCCGTTCGACAATCTTTCGGGCAGCATCGGTATCGCGCGCTCAGGGAAGTAGACGGAAGTCCCGCGCTCGAACGCTTCTTCGTCAAGCGGGCTTCCCTGTCGAACATAGTGGCTGACATCGGCAATGTGTACGCCGAGCCGCGCGCGACCACTGGGCAATATTTCCAGAGAAACCGCATCATCGAAATCGCGCGCAGTCTCTCCGTCAATCGTGATGGTAAGCAATTCGCGCAGGTCCACGCGCCCCGCGAGTTGTTCATCACCGATTATGTCAGAGATTGATTCGGCTTCGGCCAACACTTTATCGGGGAAGACGTGCGGCAGATGATGTTTTCTGATGATGATTTCGATGTCTATGCCGGGCTGATCTTCTCGACCGAGCACTTCGATCACGCGGCCCCACGGAGATCGTCCTGCAACAGGCGGTCTGGTGATTTCGACGTTCACCATGTCGCCGTCATTTGCGCCGAGAGCATCTGAAACCGCCACGCTGATTTCGTAAAGGAATTTTTCATCGACAGGAGAGACGAAGCATTCAGTTTTGAGCTTTATAAATCGCCCGACGACGGTTGGATTGGCGTGGTGCAGCACTGCTTCTATGCGGCCTTCGCGCCCGCGCGCTCGAACGCCCGTGATGTGAGCGATGACGATATCGCCGTTGAGCGCGCCGCCCATTGCGTGCTCAGAAATATAAAGGTCGCCTTCCCTTCTATCCTTTTGATCTTCGGGAATGACGAAGGCGTGGCCTGAGCGAGTGCCCCGGAGCGTGCCAATCAGAAGCCTTGACGATGGCCTGCGCCAGTAGCGCCCGATCTTCGCAGTGGCAAGCCCTGTGCGCGCGAATTCGGCGAGATAATGGCGCAAACGCGCAGATTGCGCGTCATTGAGGCCGAGCGCTTCGGCCAGATGGTCAGCCGTAATTGCGCGCTCGCGCGATTTTGGCAAAGCCTGAAGGACTCTCTGCGGTGAAATGTCGGTCGTCAGCAATAAAGGAATCCTCTAACTGATATTGACACTTTTCGCACTCGCTCGGTAGTATATTTTTGCTTTGATTGAATCACACTCGCGTGAGTGGCAATATGCCGAAGTGGTGGAATTGGCAGACACGTGCGTTTCAGGGGCGCATGACCGCAAGGTCGTGGGGGTTCAAGTCCCCCCTTCGGCATCCATCTACATATTAGAAGCTGTGGCTTCTGTTTTCCGTTAAATCCTCTCATCCACGTTCAGGCTTTGATATACTCGCATCTCAATTTTCATGCTGTCGATTCGCGCAAAGCTCACGCTCTGGTATCTCGGCATAGCCGCATTAGTGCTCGGCGCGTTCGCCGTTGCGATCTATTTCTACCTGTCGCGCGGGCTGCTTGCTGCAATAGACACGTCGCTATGGAATCAGGCCGAACGTATCGCGCTTGCGACCGGCCATCCGTCAAGCAACGAAGAACCAAGCCAGCCCGGCGCGCTGATGCTCGCTCCGCAGTTCGTCTCCATCGTTGATAAAGAAGGGGAAGTAACGGACGCGATACTCGATGCCGAAGGGCACCAGGTCCCGATTATTCAGTCATCGCTTGAACAGGCCGGGCGCGACGGCAAACCCCAATTCGATCAGGTTTCGATCTCGCCTGACGAACACGCCCGAATAATCACATGGCCCGCGCGCGATGAAGACGGCGAGCTTTTCTTCGTCGTCGTCGGGCAATCGCTCAAAGACCTTGAGCGGGCGCAACGGCAACTGCTCATACTGCTTGCCGTCTCTAACCCGATAGCCTTGCTGCTTGCTTCGCTGGGCGGCCACTGGATAGCAAACAAGGCGCTGCGCCCGGTTGACCGTTTGACGCGCACAGCCGAACGCATCGGGCGCGGGAACTTAAGCGAGCGCGTCGAAGAGTCGAAATCTCAGGACGAGATAGGGCGGCTCGCCCTAACGTTCAACGAAATGATCAGCAAGCTTGAACAGGCTTTTGAGCGCGAGCGGCGATTCACCGCCGACGCTTCGCACGAATTGAAGACTCCGCTTGCCGTGCTTCGCGGCGACATCGAAGTCGCGTTGCGCCGCGAGCGTTCGGCTGAAGAATACAGGGACGTGCTCGCATCCAGCCTTGAAGAGATCGCGCGATTGACCAAGCTCACAGACGACCTCCTGACGCTTGCGCGCTCGGATGCAGGCGAGCGCGTGCTTGAGCTTGAGCCTGTCAGACTGGACACGCTTGCGGCAGAAGCGCACGCTTTTATTCAACCGCTTGCCGATTCATCATCGGTCGCGCTCAGCTATGACGCGCCTGCTTCGCCTGTCGTGATCGAAGGCGACGGGAAGCGGCTCAAGCAACTGCTGGTCAATCTGCTCGATAACGCTATCAAATACACTCCGGCAGGCGGCAGCGCGCGGCTGGTGCTGTCGGTTCAGGGCGCGGTGGCGCTGATAGAAATTTCAGACAAGGGGCGCGGCATACCGGCAGAATCACTGCCGCACATATTCGAGCGGTTCTATCGCCGGAGCGAGCCGCGCGATTCGCGCGTGACAGGCTTCGGGCTTGGGCTTGCCATCTCGAAGTGGATAGTTGACGCGCACAACGGCTCCATCGAAGTCGAAAGCGAACAGGGGCGCGGCTCGCGTTTCACCGTCCGGCTGCCGATAATTAGAAGTCAGAAGACAGAAGCCGGAAGTCAGAATGTCGAGATCAGTTTATAACACTGCTTCGATAATTTATTCATTCTGACTTCCGGCTTCTGTCTTCTGACTTCATCCATTTTCGTGTTACTATCAGGCTCTAAATGCCTGCAAGGTTCCCCAACAAAAAATGGATTCAAACTCGATGCGACAGTGCAAACGTGGCGAGACTCGCGCGCGAGTTGCGCCTTTCGGAACTGATGGCGACGCTGCTGGTCGCGCGCGGCATAACTGATTCGGAAGCCGCCGATAGATTTCTTAACCCATCAATCAGTTATCTGCACGACCCGTTTTTGATGCGCGACATGCGCGAAGCAGTAACGCGCATAATGCGCGCAATCGAGTTAAAAGAAAAGATTCTCATCTATGGCGATTACGATGTCGATGGGACGACTTCGACCGTCATTCTGAAAAAAGCGCTTTCGATCATCGGAGCAGATGTCTCTTACTACATTCCCGAAAGACTGAAGGACGGATATGGGTTGCGCGACGACGCGATGAAGACGGCAAAAGAGAACGGCTATCACCTGATCATCAGCGTAGATACAGGCATTCGCGCGCAACAGGTGGTCGAACACGCTCGCTCGCTCGGACTCGACATCATAATCACGGATCATCATCTGCCCGAAGCAGGTTTGCCGCGCGCAAACGCCGTGCTAAATCCCAAGCGGCCCGATTGCTCGTACCCGAACAAGAACCTCGCGGGCTGCGGAGTCGCTTTCAAACTCGCGCAGGCGCTGCTTTCCGAAACAGGCCACGAGCGACTCACCGAATCATTCATCAAGATCGCGGCCATCGGTACAATCGCGGACATCGTTCCGCTTGTGGGCGAGAATCGCGTCATCGCCAAGTACGGGCTTACAGGCTTGAAGCAACCGAACAATCACGGACTGCGCGCGCTGCTGGAAGTCGCGGGAATAACGGGCAAAACCGTGTCGTGTTTCGATGTCGGCTTTCGCATAGGTCCGCGCATCAACGCGGTCGGAAGAATGGCAGGCGCAAGCGCCGCGGTTGATCTGTTCGACGCGCCCGACCTTGAAACGGCCATGCGGCTCGCGGTTGTGATGGACGAACAGAACGCGGCCCGACAGCTGATAGAAGCAGACATACTAAAGCAGGTGATGTCGAAGATCGAAAGCGACACCCTGTTGCGCGATTCGCACGTCGCCGTGATCGCGGGCGAAGGATGGCATCGCGGAGTGATAGGCATCGTCGCATCGAAAGTCGTGGATCACCTCTATCGCCCCGCCATAATCATCTCCATCGAAAACGGCGTAGGCCACGGCAGCGGGCGCTCGATTCAAGCCTTTCACCTGCTCGACGGGCTTGAAAGTTGCAGCGATCTGTTCGACCGATTCGGAGGGCATTCGCACGCGGCGGGGCTTGCAATGCGCGCAGACAGGATCGATGAGCTGAGAGCGCGACTGAACCAGCACGCGCGCAGCGTATTGACGGATGACGACCTGATTCCGGTGATTCATACAGATTACCACCTCCCGCTCAAGCTCGCTTCGCTTGAGACGGTGGAAGAGATCACCCGGCTTGAACCGTTCGGGCCGGGCAATCCGCAACCCGTCTTTGAATCGCACGGCGCGCAGATAGTTTCGGCCCCGCGCGTGCTGAAAGAAAAACATTTGAAGTTTCGCGTTCAGCAATCAAGCCGCTGGCTCGACTGCATCTGGTGGGGCGCGGGAAATCGCGCCGGGGATATGTTTCCGGGCGACCGCGTCAGCCTCGCCTTCACGCTCTCGGAAAATACCTACAACAACAATACTCAGGTGCAGTTGACGCTGCGCGATTTGAAGATCGAATAATTCTCGTTCGACACTTGCTCGCCCGACGTGCAAGAATCTTTGAGAGCACGTTTCATGCTCTTAAAGATTCATGATACGAACAAAATTATTATCGGCAGGAAGAGTTGCGGCGCTGGGGCTGTTCATTTCAATCGCAGTGGCTCTGACAGTTTATCTGGTCATTCGCAACAAGCGCATCGAACCCCATAAGCGTGACCCGAAGCTGCAAGGACCTATAGTCGCCGTCTTCAACAACACGCGATATGCCCACGAGGTCGAAGGCCGCGTGCGCTTCATCATGACGGCTGGCGTAGACAAGACTTACGGAGACGGCACGCACGAACTCGAACAGGTCAAGCTCGAATCTTTCGGCGCGGAAAGCAATCGCCACGATATTGTCACCTCTGACCGCGCGAAGGTCAGCGACCCGTCGGATCTGGACAAACTCGACGCAGAGTTCATATCAAACGTCATCGTGCAGACGACTGACGGGCTGACAGTCAAAAGCGAATACCTTCATTACGATCACATCAAAAACACGATTGATACGGATAAGCCAGTAGAGTTTGCGGGTCGAAATTTCTCCGGTCGATGCACAGGACTGTTGATCGAAGCGACGTATGAACGCGCGCACCTGCTCAAAGATGTTGACGCGACTATAAAGCCTGATGAAAAGGACAAAAGCGGCGTCGGCGCGAAGAAGGATAAGCGCAGCGACGAAACCGATGCGGAAAAGGCCGCGCGCAAGGCCGCAAAGAAGGCTCGCAAGCGGGCGCGCAAGCTCGAACGCCAGCGACAGGAAGCCCTGGCTCAAACCAGTCCTGCCTCCGGCGAGCGCAAAAAATCGAAGGCCACGGGCGGCTCTAAATCAAAGGACGAGTCCAAATCAGGCGCGCCGCAGATCGCCTCAAAGAGGCCAACTCATATTCAAAGCCAGACGGCGCTGCTGGAAAAGAAAGATCATCGCGTCACCTTCGACGGCAGCGTCATAGTCACGCAGGGCGCTGACCAGATGCGCGCGGACAAGATGACGAGCTATACGGACGCAGACAACCACATCAAGCACATAGAGGCGCGCGGCAACTCTTATCTCAAACAGACTGACAAAGCAGAGATCAAATCTCCGGACATGGATTTCTTCTTCGCCGATACGCACCAGATCGAACGCGCCGTGGCGGTTGGCGGCGCTTACACTCAATCGCTCGGAGCGGAGCCCAGACGCGAGGCGCGCGCTTCAACCATCGAAGCAATGTTCGTCCCAAGCGCAGAGGGCAGCGCTGTCGATACGATCAAAGCGACAGGCAACGCCGTAGTTCAGATACACGCCGAAAAACCTGCAAGCGATAAAATCAATCCAACGGAACGCGAACTGACGGCCAATAACGTCTCGATGCAGTTCTTCCCGGACGGCAAAAACGTCAAGACAGCCCAGGCCAGCGAAAATGCCGTGATGACGGTCACGCCTGTTCGCGCCGAGCGCGGGGCAAATAAAAAGACTATCCGCGCGCCTCAGATGGACTCGTCATTTTATGATGTAGGCAATCGCGTGAAGACCTTTAACGCGACGGGCGGAGTCAAGGTCGAAATCGAAGCGATGGTCGAAGGCGAACACCCGCCGCGCATCACGACAAGCGATCACCTGAACGCCGATTTTCTGGCCGACTCTCAAGACATCGAGCGCGTCACGCAGGAAGGCAATTTCAAATACAATGAGGGCGACCGCAACGGCGTGGCCGAGCGAGCCATCTACGACGGGCAGAAAGAGATTCTCAATCTCAGAGGCAAGCGCCCGCAGGCGTGGGACGCGAAGTCCCGCACGCAGGCTGACGAGATCGATTACGACCGCCAAAAGGACGAATCGCACGCGCGCGGCGATGTGCGCACGACCTACTACAGTCGCGAAACCACGGGCGATGCGACCCCGTTCAAGAACACAAAATCGCCCGTCTTCATCACAGCCGAACGGGCGGACGCGCGAAACGCCGACGGAGTAGTTGTCTACACAATCAATGCGCGCGGCTGGCAGGACGACAATTTCGTTAAGGCTGATCGAATCGAGCTTTATCAAAAAGAGAAACGCATGGTCGCCATCGGAAATGTCGAGAGCGCGCTTTATCAGGTCAAACAGACTGCAACCGACGGCAAACCCGACAAACAAGAGAATCCCGATAAACAGGAGAAGCCCGACAAACAGGAAAAGTCCGGCAAACAGGGCAAGGCCGAAGTGGTTCCAGGATATGCAACGGCAGAACGGATGAATTATTCGGACATCGACCGGCTGGTTCACTACGACGGCAACGTGAAAGCGCGACAGGGCACAGACCGCATAGAGGCATCGGCAGTCGATGTGTATCTGCATAAGGAAACCAACGACGTTGATCGCATGAATGCCGAAGGCAGCGTGGTGCTGACGCAGCCGGGAAGGCGCGGCACGGGCGATCATTTCGCTTACACATCAAGCGACGACCGCGCGGTTTTGACGGGAAAAACCGCGCGAGTCGATGATGCTGAGAAGGGCGCTACGATGGGCACTCAATTGACTTTCTACAGGAGCGATGATAAGATTTTGGTCGAAAATCAGCAGGGCGCGGGCCGAGTTAAATCAACTCATCGCATGACGAAATCAAAAGAGAATTGACCAAGCAATAAATGGTAGAAGATGTTTCCCTGATCGAGTCGCCGCCGGACGCCCCGCAACCTTCCCACGATATAAACACGAAAGCCTCGATCAAAGAAGCGAGCGTGCTCGGCGCGCACGGGCTTAGAAAATCTTATCGCAAAAGAGTGGTTGTCAATAACGTATCGCTCGAAATAAGACAGGGCGAGATCGTAGGATTACTTGGGCCCAACGGCGCGGGCAAAACGACAGCGTTTTATATGATCGTTGGGCTTGAAAAGCCCGACAGCGGCAAAATTCTGCTCGATTCCAAGGATATTTCGCGACTTCCGATGTATTTGCGCGCCCGCAACGGAATAAGTTATCTGCCGCAGGAAGCGAGTGTGTTTCGCAAGCTTTCGGTCGAAGAGAACATAATGCTCATCCTGCAAACGCTGAGACTGAAGAGGCGCGAGCGCGAGCATCGACTGGAATCGCTGTTAAGCGAACTCGACATTGCCTATGTGCGCCACACTAAAGCGTATCAGCTTTCAGGCGGCGAGCGCCGTCGAACAGAGATCGCGAGATGTCTGGTCATCGAGCCGCGATTTATTCTGCTCGACGAGCCGTTTGCGGGCATTGACCCGATTGCGGTGATTGATATACAACGCATCTTGCAGAAGCTCAGAGAGCGCGGCATAGGGGTGTTGATAACAGATCATAATGTTCGCGAGACTCTGGCGATTACGGACAGAGCGTATATAATCAATGACGGGCAGATATTCCGCGCCGGGACGCCTGATGAGTTAACGCGGGATGAAGAAGTAAAACGAGTATATCTGGGGGAGAATTTTAGGATGTGAGGCAGAAGTAAAAAAGCGAAACGCGAGATTCGAGCTTCTCACTTTTTACTTCTGCTTTTTTCCTTACCGAAGCAATTATGTCAGTCAAGCCACATCTCTCTACGAGCCTTTCGCAGCGACTGGTATTGACGCCGCAGATGCGGCAGCGAATCGAGCTATTGGCGATGACCAAGCTTGAGCTTGCCGATATGGTCATGACTGAACTGACCGCCAATCCCGTGCTTGATGAAGTAGCGCCGGGCGAGGGGTCCGAAGAGGGTTCTTCAGTCGCCGACGACATTGCAACCATCGACGCCACAACAGCCGATTACACAAAGCCGGGCGAGGCCGCGCAGGAGCCGCCGCCCGCAGCCGATTTCACGCCGCAGGATGACGGGAACGCGTTGCTGACAAGTTCAGCCGAGGCTTCAACGGTCGATCAGGACGTTGAGCCTGATCGAGAGCGGGATTCGTTTCAGGAGATCGATTTCGGCTCGACGTTTGAAGAATATCTTGATCCCGGCTATAAGACGCACGAGTACGAAGCGAAAGACGATGTCTCTTTCGAGAACATGCTTACGCGCCGCCAGTCGCTTTATGAACAGCTTATCTGGCAGCTGCACCTGACGGAGATTGCCTACGAAGTGCGCACGGCTGGCGAAGCCATCATAGGAAACCTCGACGAAAACACGGGCTTTCTGGATGCGACCGTCGAAGAGATAGCCGCGATGGGCCCGTGGCCTGTCGAGACGGTCGAACAGGCGCTTTACATAGTCCAGCGACTCGACCCCGTCGGAGTCGCTGCGCGCGATGTGCGCGAATCGCTTCTGATTCAACTCGACTACTACGGCTTCGGCGACCGCATTGCAGCCAAAATGGTGCAGGATCATTTCGAGAGCTTACAGACGCACAAGCTGCCTGAGCTTGCAAAGACGCTCGGCGTGCCGCTTGAGCAGGTGCTCGAAGAGATGGAGATCATCAAAAAGCTCGACCCGAAACCGGGTCGCAAGTATTCGTCGGAAGAGGCGCAGCCCGTGGTGCCCGAAGTAACGATTGATAAGGTGGGCGACGGTTACCTGATTCGATTTGAAGACGAGGGCATGCCTCATCTTCGGATAAACCGCACTTATCGCCAGATGATGGAGTCGAAGGATTCGTCGAAAGAGACGCGCGATTATATTAAAGAGCGATTCCGGTCGGCGGTCGATCTGCTCAAAAACATCGAGCACCGCCGCCAGACGATCTACAGGGTTTGCCAGTCGATAGTCGAGCGCCAGCAGGACTTTTTAGATCACGGCATCGAACACCTCAAGCCCATGATGTTAAAGGATGTGGCCGAAGACATAGGCATGCATCTCAGCACCGTCTCGCGTGTGGTCAATCGCAAATACGTCAACACGCCGCAGGGCGTTTACGAGCTGCGCAGGTTCTTTACCGAAGGGATGAAGAGCGACAGCGGCGAAGACGTTTCCACGCGCGTGCTGAAGTTGCATATCAAGAAGATGATCGAAGCAGAAGACCCCCACCACCCAATCACTGACGACGAAATAGCCAAGCGCCTGGCCAGAGAGGGCGTAAAGATGAGCCGCCGCACGGTTGCCAAGTATCGCGATCAGATGCGAATACCCGGTTCGCGCGAACGCCGCGCCATAGTTTAACCGATTGCGGTTTGCGGATCTGGGATTGCGGATTTAAAAGGCCGTGGACTCCTTTCAACAATCCGCAATCCGGGCTTTGATTCCTGGCGGAGATTGGCAGATGATCTTCAAACCCGCAACCCGCAATCGCGCCTCGCGCAGCGAACAATGCGCCACGTAAATACTCAATCGAGGGAGAAGAGTAAATGGATTTCGAGTTCACAGGTCGCCATATTGACATCACTCCAGCCGTCGAGCAGTTAGCGCGAAAAGAGCTTGGGAAGCTCGACCTCGTGCTTGACTCTACGCCGATGCGCGCGCACGTAACGGTCTCTTCGGAAAAGCATCGCAAACGCACAGAGATCGTCGTCTACTGGCGCGACAACGTTTTCAGAGCAGTGGGAGAAAACAGCGATATTTCGCAATCGGTCACAACCGCCGCCGCAAAAGTCGCAAAGCAGGCGCTTCGTGTCAAAGATAAATTCCAGACCAAGAAGCGCTCGCGCGCATCGATGAAAGACGTAGCTCCGGTGCCGGACGGCGAGATAGAAGCTGCGCCTCCGGCCCCGCGCATAATCCTTGCGCGACGCTACCGCGTAAAACCGATGACGCCTGAAGAGGCGGCTCTGTTATTGACTGATTCTGATGATCTGTTCATCGTATTTCGCGATGCGGAATCGAACCGTGTAGGCGTGCTTTACAACCGCACGGACGGCAATTTCGGCTTGATCGAACCCTGAGGCGGAGGTCAGAGGTCAGAGGCTTGCGGGCAGTTGCGCCGTCATAACTGCCTTATCAATTACTGACCTCAAGCCTCCGGCCTCTGACCTCTATTTATATGCCAGTATCGGTCGTCATCATCACTGGCGTCTCCGGATCGGGGATGTCTTCTGCGCTCAAAGCATTCGAAGACCTCGGATACTTTGCGATAGACAATCTCCCGGCACAGCTCATCCCGACCTTTGTGCGGCTTTGCGATGAATCGAGCGAAATAGATCGCACAGCTTTCGTAGTCGATGTGCGCTCGCGCGAATTCCTCAGAATGTTTCCATACATTCACGAAGAACTGCGCAGCAAAGGCGTCAACGTGACCGTGCTTTTTCTGGAAGCCGATGACGAAGTGCTGCGGTGCCGCTACAGCGAAACCCGCAGACCTCACCCTCTGCCCGATCAGGATGTGGTGGCAGCCATACGGCAGGAGCGCGAAATGCTCTCTGAAATACGCGACCTGTCGGATTTCGTCATAGACACGTCAGAGCACACGGTTCACACGCTGCGCGATGAGATAAAAGATCGGTTCTGTGAAAAAGGCGGCGCTAAGGAGTTGAACGTGACGATCTCGTCATTCGGCTTCAGACACGGATTGCCGCGCGGGCTGGATATGCTTTTCGACGTTCGGTTTCTTCCCAACCCGCACTTCATTCCTGAACTGCGCCCCTTTACGGGCCGCGATCCGGCTGTTATAGAGTATCTGCACTCGCAGAGCGAAGTCGAAGAGACCATCGCGCGGTTTACGGATCTGCTTGCATACCTGTTGCCGCGTTTTCAGCGCGAAGGTAAAAGCTATTTGACTGTGGGCGTAGGCTGCACCGGGGGTCGCCACCGCTCTGTGATGGTGGCCGACGCGCTGACCCGGCGACTGGCTGAACAAGGGTATAAAGCCAAAGTCGTCCATCGCGACATAGCCAAAGACGAGCAGCGATATAAGGTATGACGGATTCCGGATTTTAGATTTTGGATTGCCCGGTCGGGTTCGAGTCAAAATCTTTCAATCTAAAATCCAGAATCTAAAATCTAAAATTTATGATAGGTGGAGTCATAGTAACGCACGGGCAGTTGGCCAATGAACTGGTCTCTGCCGCTGAAATGATCGTTGGCGAGATACACCACATCAGGGCGGTCTCTATCGGCTGGCACGACGATGTCGATGTGGCGCGAGAAGAGGTCGAGCGAGCCATACGGCAGGTTGATGTGGGAAGCGGCGTGCTGCTGCTTACGGACATGTTCGGAGGCACGCCTACGAACCTTGCGGCGACCTTTCTCGGTCAGGCGGAGGTCGAGGTGGTGACGGGTGTCAATTTACCGATGGTCATCAAGCTTGCAACTCAGGATAAGGACGAACAACTGGGCGACCTCGCCCGCCGCGTGCGAGATCAGGGACAGCAACAGATTCATCTTGCCAGCGATATCCTTGCGCCCCAGAAAAAATAATGCGATTTTGGATTTTCATGGCACAGAAGATCGCGAATCCGGATTTTGCGAATCCGGATTTTGGATTGGCGCTATCTAAATCCGCAATCCCCGCTCTAAGATTTGAATTGAAACAACGAGCATGATTGCAGAAACCGAAACCTCAACCCCCAAACCCCAAACCCCAAATCTCCTTGATGTTTCCGATCTGCGCGTCTATTTCCACACAGACGACGGCATATTGAAGGCTGTCGATGGTGTGAGCTTTTCCATCAATGAGGGTGAGACGCTCGGACTCGTAGGCGAATCAGGCTGCGGCAAATCCGTCACTGCATACTCGATACTTCAGCTCGTGCCCGCGCCCCCTGCCCGATATGCAGGAGGCGAAATAAGGTTTCGAGGCGAAAACCTCCTTGCTTTGAAAGATAACGACATGCGCCGCGTGCGCGGCAATATGATCTCGATGATCTTTCAAGAGCCGATGTCTTCGCTCAACCCGATAATGAAAATCGGGCGGCAGATCACGGAAGCAATCCTTGAGCATCAAAAGAAATCAAAAAGCGAAGCGCGCGATATGGCCATAGAGATGCTCAGGCGGGTCGGCATCCCGTCGCCTGAAATTCGATTCAATGAATACGCTCATCAATTGTCGGGCGGAATGAAACAGCGAGCGATGATCGCAATGGCGCTCGTTTGTCGCCCTCAACTGCTGATCGCCGACGAACCGACCACGGCGCTCGACGTTACGATTCAGGCGCAGATACTCGACCTGTTGAACGAGCTTCAGCGAGAGCTTGGCATGTCTGTATTATTAATCACGCACGATCTGGGCGTGATAGCCCAGACCTGTGACCGGGTGGCGGTGATGTATGCGGGCCGCGTGGTCGAGTACGCGCCCGCCGCTGAGTTATTCGACAAGCCAAAGCACCCTTACACGCACGGGCTGTTTCGGTCGCTGCCGTCGCTGGCGGAAAAGAAAGAGAAGCTTGCGGTAATTCCCGGCGCGGTGCCAAGTCCTCTCGATTTCCCTTCGGGCTGTCGATTCCGCACGCGCTGCTCGATGGCTCAGGAAATTTGCGAGCAGGAGCCTCCGCTGCGCGAAATCATGCCGGATCATTTCGCGGCCTGTCATTTCGCAGAAGAGGTAGGTCTGCGGGCGCGCGGATCTGTCTGAAGAACTGTCTGTCTGAAGAAATCTCGATTATGGACGACATTTTAATCGTCGAAAACCTTGTGAAGCACTACCCGATTCGCAAAGGCGTTGTGCCCAGGACTGTAGGCGCTGTGCGCGCGGTCGATGGCATTTCGTTTTCGATACCGCGCGGAAAGACGCTCGGTCTTGTGGGCGAATCGGGTTGCGGAAAGACGACCGCAGGGCGAACCATTCTCCGCCTTATCGAGCCGACCTCAGGAAGCGTTACCTTCGATGGCCGCGATGTATTCGCGCTCGCTTCAAATGCGATGCGCAAGCTCAGGCGCGAGATGCAGATCATATTCCAGGACCCGTTCGGCTCGCTCAATCCGCGAATGACGGTTGGCGCGATGATCGAAGAACCGATTCTGGTTCACGGAATTGGATTAAAAGATGCAGGTCCGAATTCAACTCGAAGTTCGCGCGAGCGTGTTGCAGAACTTTTGGAGCTTGTTGGTCTCAGGCCGGAATACATAAATCGCTACCCGCACGAATTTTCAGGCGGGCAGCGCCAACGCATAGGCATTGCGCGGGCGCTTGCCCTCAATCCAAAATTCATCGTCTGCGACGAAGCCGTATCTGCGCTCGATGTCTCCATTCAGGCGCAGATATTGAATCTCCTCGACGAGCTTCAGAAGAAATTCGAGCTGACTTATCTGTTCATCGCGCATGATCTTGCGGTCGTCAAACACATATCGAACCGGGTGGCCGTAATGTATCTGGGCGAAATAGTCGAAGAAGCCGAAACGGAAGAGATATTCGCGCGCCCGCTTCACCCCTACACGCAGGCGCTGCTGTCTTCGATTCCCCTCCCCGTGCCGCGCGCCAGACGCGACCGTCACAGGCTTGAAGGCGACGCGCCGACTCCCATAAATCCACCCGAAGGGTGCCGTTTTCACACGCGCTGCCCGATAGCCATCGAAGAGTGCAAGCGCGCGCGCCCGCCTCTTATCGAGATAAGCCCGTCTCATTACGCGGCGTGCATCCGCACAGATGTTTCGATGAAAAGATGAGTTATGAGGTCAGGAGGGTAGGTGCCAGAGGTTAGAAGAAGCCAGCACGCGCGGGCCGATCTCTAACCTCTGATCTCTAACTTGGCACGACTTCTTCGCCGGTCTCTATGCGTTCAGGCCCTTTGTCAACCGGAGTTTCTTCCGCAGACTGTTCGTCGTGAACGCGCACATAGCCGCCGCTGTTTAATTGCGAAGTGTTAAAGCTTCCGCTGTTCAGGTTGCCGGAATTGAGGCTGCCCGTGTTGAAAGCGCCGGAATTGAGGCTGCCGCTGTTGCGCGTCTGAACGTAGTGGCTCCCGGAGTGGTGATTGTTATGGTAGCGGCTTTCGGTCTTGGTAATCTCTTCGACGTGCGAATCGAGTTCGATGAACTGGTCGGCCACGTCAATCAGGCGAGGGCTGGTGTTGGAGCGAAATCCGGCAAGCTCCACACGCACGCCTTTGTATGCGACGGCGTTTATGGCATAGGCGAAATCCTCATCGCCTGAGACGAGCACGGCTGTATCGTACTTGTCTGCAAGCGAGAGCATGTCTACTGCAATTTCTACGTCGAGATTCGCTTTCTTTGTGCCATCCGCGTAGGTCTTGAGTTCCTTTTCGACCACTCGATAGCCGTTTCTGCGCATCCACAGTAGAAAGCCCTGCTGGCGTTCGGCTTTCTCATCAACTCCCGTGTAAAAGAAGGCGCGCAGAAGCGGCGAGTTGCCGCGAAGAAAATTCAAAAACTTTGCATAATCAATTTCAACACCGACCGATCTTGCTGCGTGGAACAAATTGTTGCCATCAATGAATATCGTTATCTTACCCCGCATATATCCCCTGTTATCCTGCCGTTCAAAAAACAAATTTGTATACACTCAATGTCTAACACACCGATTGACGGCTTGCAAGCTGGCCTCTTGCGCCCGGTTAAAAGCTTGAAGCCGCGTGTGCGTCGTAGTAGCATACAAAGTGTTCTCCCCGATCTCCCCGATCTGCGACTCCACAAAATAACGACGCGGGTAGAAAATAGTGATGCAAACCTTCCCCACGCTTTTGAGTTTTTCGATGATGCTTGCGCTTGCGCTCCTTCCCCAAAGCAGGCAACCCGATAGCAGGCATCTGGCCGCCGTGCGCGGCGAGATCGTCGGCATAAAATCTCCGGCCAAAGGCAGACTGCTGATCACCATCAGGCCCGCAAAAGAGTTTGCAGAGGTGACAGTCCTTGCGCGCGAAAATGATCTTGTGGGAGGCGCGGTCGGGCGCGATTCAGATTCCGACCTGCTGGGCTTGTTGACAGATGAGGCGCGCGACGACGAAACGATTACAGCCGCCGAATTGAAAGAAAGCGATGTCGTATCGGTCATCTACGACCCGCAGGCCCAGAACCGCGCGCTGGAGATATATCTCCACTAACGGAATCCTTCGCTTTGCGATAGCCGCAGGCGATGGGTATAATCAATGTTCGGCTGCCTCTCAGCCGAATCAACACCAGTTAAGGAGTGAAGTAAGATTTTATGCGTAGGATAACCGTTGCTCTTTTTGCATTGATGATGATTGCAGGCGCTGTCGCGGCGCATGTGTCTGACGGGGCTGAGAAGAAAGCCACAACCAACAAACTCTGCCCGGTCAGCGGCGGCCCTGTCGTCGAAAAGTATCGTACAGAATACAAAGGTCAGTATGTCTATCTCTGCTGTGAAGGATGCGTGAATGAATTCAACAAGAACGCTGAAACCTTCGTCGCAAAGATGTCTAAAGACGAGCAGGAAGCCATCAAGACCAACACAACCTGCCCGGTTTCCGGCGAGCCGATAGATCAAAAGAAGTTTGTCGAGTATGAAGGTCGCAAGGTCTATTTCTGCTGCGATCATTGTGTCGAAAAATACAAGAAGGATCACGCCGGAGCGAAATAATCCGGTCAGCGATTCGGGCGCTGACGGAGATTCAAATCAGCGCAAAAAATTCAACTTCCATATGAGAGCGGCGAACGCACGCGCAGACTACTGACGCGGCAAGCGCTCGCCGCTTGCGCTTTGGAGAAACAAGTTATGAGCACCCTTAAAGCCCGGGCCAATCTTCGCCCGCTTCTGATGATTGCAGTTGCGCTCTTCGCTATTGCAATGGCCGCCTGCGAAAGCAAACCCGAAAACCAGAACGCGAATCAAAACGCCAGGCCAACCGCCGTGAATGCCAATCAGGCGACACAGGCCCCGGCAAATCAAAACGCTCAACCACCCGCAGCCAACGCAAATCAAAGCGCGCCTGTGGCATCAAACCAGAAAAACCGACTGGTGACGATTGAGACCGGCGCGGGGCGAATCAAAATAGAACTGCTCGACAGGGACGCGCCCAAAACGGCTGAGAATTTCAGAAAGCTGGCCGAGCAGGGTTTTTATAACGGCCTCATCTTTCACCGCATAATAAGCGGGTTTATGATTCAGGGGGGTGATCCCAACGGCAACGGCACAGGAGGAAAGACTGCCGACGGGCAACCGCTTCCGAACGAAATCGTTCGCAGTTCGCCGCTCTATCAAAACGGCTATCATCGCGGCGATGTCGTAATGGCCAATAAGGGCAGGCCGGAAACCGGATCGAGCCAGTTCTTCATAATGCATCAGGACCGCGGGCTAACGTCCCTGCCGCCCAACTACACGATATTCGCGCGAGTTATAGAAGGCATGAATGTTGTTGACAAGATAATCTCAGCGCCCGTCACGCCGGGAACAGACCGCCCCGCCAGTCCGATTAAGATGACCAAGGTCACTGTCCAATAAGGTTATGAGGGTAGAAGCGATGAGGGATGAAATAGAGATTTCATCCCTCATCTTTGAACCTTAATCCTTCCCTTCTAGACACCTTACTATTGGTTCTGTTAATTTTGCCAGTAGGTTGTTGCTATGGCTTTTACGCGATAGGCAATGACTGCGTCGGACGTTCAAAAACCATGCGGGTGACATCCTCCTTCTGTTCACTGGTGTGCAAACAGCATCGCCAGCCAGCACTGAGATGCGCCTGATGCGCGTACAGCCCGAAGACAACCCTGATTATGGATGCAGAAAAAGTAGACGCGGAAACAACTGTTTCAATCCTTCCCGATGACCCCTTGCGCGGTCGCCCGCCCGTGTCGAGGCGCGCCAGAGTGACGCGTATGCTGCTTCGCTCGCTCGTTGCGGTTATCGTAGGAAGCCTCATCCTTCGCCTTGCGTCGCAAACCACCGGGCAGATGCTCCAGTCGCTTTTCATAAAAATAAATAGAGATTATTATCCGCTCTCGCACACGCTGACGGGATTCATAACGGCATCTTTCTTCATTGCAGAGTTGTTCGGCTCGCTCGTGCTCGGCGCGATGAGTGATCGTTTTGGCAGAAAGCTGTTCATAATTCTCGGCCCTGTGCTCGGCCTTATCGCCGTGCAACTGACATCGATGACGGTCGTGCTATGGCTGCTGGTCGTAACGAGACTGCTCGAAGGCTTATCGACGGCAAGCTCAGTCCCGGCGACGCTGGGGTATATCTCTGAAGCCACGGTAGGGCGTCCGGCGCTTCGCGCGCGGGTGATAGGCATGTTTGAAATCACGCTCGTCGGAGGCATAGCGATGGGCGCATCGGTCGGCGGCTACCTCTGGAAATACTTTGATAAGCCCGTGAGCTTTGCAGGAATCGAACTGATAAGTCCGGCTTTTTCGCTTAATGGTCTGATATATCTTCTGAGCCTTGCGGTCTTTGTGTGGGGGCTGAAAGATCTCAGGCGTAAACCGCGCTCGTCTGCGTACGGCCAGGGCGCGAGAGAGAAATTGAAGCATTACCGCGCTCTTTTGAAATCTCCCCGCGTGTGGGCGTTTATTCCTGCGTGGCTTGCGGTTTTTTCGGTCATAGGAGTCTGGAACAATAACAGCATCCGGCTGTTGACGGGCGATGAGCGTCAAACGGGCCAACTGCTGATTGGCAACATCTCGACCGTGCAATTCGGCAACGGCGTTGCAGTATTTCTTATAATATTCGCGCTTGGGATTCTGGCGTGGAGTTTTCTGCTCGCGCGTTATCGCAAAACCAGCGTGATGGTTGTGGCAACCGGAGGGCTGTTTGTGGTGTTGCTTACGGTCTACGGTTTGAATCATCTCGAATCCTTCTCAAGCCCGCTCTACTATCCGCTGATGGCGCTGTTTTTGACAGGGCTGATGCTGTTGAGCGGCTTCACTCCGGCGGCGTTGACTTATCTTGCAGACGTGACGGAAAGCTATACGGAAGATCGCGGCTCGATTATGGGGCTCTATTCGGTCTTTCTCGGCATAGGGCAGTTGCTCGGGGCAACGATAGGTGGATATTTTGCCGAGAAGGCAGGCATAGACGGGCTGTTGCTGCTGAGCGCCATTTTCGGCTCCGTTACTATTTTAAGCGTCATCTCGCTTCACAGGCGCAATTCGCTTTTACTTCTGGAGAAAGCCCGGCGCTGATTATTCCGGGAACGCTGCTCATATAACCGAATTACATACTGAGCGAAAAGCCCTTTCAGGCTCCAGCTACACTATTGGGAATTGAATCATTTTATAATCTCCATTCCTTCGGAAATTTTCCATAATTTCGGAATAATTCTGCTGAACAATAAACATACATCTTTTCACGGGTCTGATTGTAACCTTTGACATAACGGAATTTATTTTCCCGCTCGCCGCTTCAGTAAAACAGGTCTGTAACTTGCGAAGATGAACAGACAGTGAATGCTAAACTGTTGAGAGATTAATTCCGGTTAAAGAGATTGTCCGTGCTTTCCTCTTCAACCGGGAAGTAAAACAAGTTGAACAAGTAGGGGATTAAAATAATCAACACTTAGAGAGACTCTTCAAGAACTCAAACCAGCACTTGCCAGTGTACTGCTAGACGAAAGCCTCAATGCAGCGCGTTTTTTCTAGTGGCAGATGTAAATAAATACATCTGAAGAATTTTCCATGCTCGATAGGCTTTCAAAACTAACCACCTTGATTTTCTTAGGAGGAAGTTCAAATGAAGTTTACACAAAGAGCTTTTAAGGAGACTGTAGCCAGTTTTCTTATGCTTTTGCTTTTCGTGTCGCTCAGTCCGGCCATAGCATTCGCGCAGGCCGAGACGGGGCAAATGGTTGTGAAGGCGACCGACCCTCAGGGCGCGGTCATATCCGGAGCAACAGTAAAAGTCAGATCAGTAGACAGAGGCGCAGAGGTTACAAGCACAACCAATGATGAAGGGGTTGCGACTATTACAAACCTGCAACCCGGCCTCTATGAAGTGACGGTTGAAGGCGGAGGCTTTGCGGCCTTCACGCAAAGAGCGCAGGTAACGGTCGGCTCAAAGCTGTCGATAGATGCCACGCTGTCGGCTCAGGCTCAGTCAGCCGTCGTCAACGTCGTAGCCGGTGAAGGCGGCGTTGAAGTCAATACTCAAACTCAGGAGTTGTCGAACGTAGTCTCGACAACACAGATACGCGAATTGCCTACCTTGACGCGCAATCCTTATGCGCTGGTCGGGCTTTCAGGAAACGTCAGCGAAGGCGATCCTCAGAACCTGGCTATGCGCGGCGCGGGTTTCAACATCAACGGACAACGTTCTGCGAGCACCAACATATTGCTCGACGGCGGAGAAAACGTTGACACGTTTACCGCGACTGTCGGACAGAGCGTTCCGCTTGATGGAGTTCAGGAGTTCCGCGTTATCACAAGCAACTTCTCGGCTGAATACGGTCGTGCCACGGGCGGCATCGTAAACGTCACGACCAAAGCAGGCTCGAACGATTTTCACGGCACACTTTTCGAGTTCAATCGTGTCGCGGCGCTTGCGTCAAACGACTTCGACAACAACGCGAGAGGATTCGAGAAAGACGTATTCACGCGCAACCAGTTCGGTTACTCCGGGGGTGGCCGAATCATCAAAGACAAGCTGTTCTTCTTTAACAGCACCGAATGGATACGAGTTCGCAGCCAGTCATCGCAATCCATCTTCGTTCCGTCGCAGGCTTTGATTGCGAGCTCGAATGCGAGGACTCAGGCTATCTTCAACCAGTTCCCGTTGCGCGCGGGCGCAGTAAGCGGTCGAACCCTTACAGTAAACGATGTGGTAAATCAGCTCGGCATAGGCGCGGGATCTTTCGCTTCACTGCCCGGAGGGCTTCCGGCATTTCAGGAAGTGCGATTCACGACTCCTGCGGATGTCGGCGGCGGACTGCCGCAGAACTCCTATCAGACGCTCGGTCGCATAGACTGGAACGTCTCTGACACGACGCAGCTTTACGGTCGCTATGCGCTCGAAAGCCAGGATTTCTTTCCGGGCACGAACGCATTCAGCCCGTTTGCAGGGTTCGACACAGGGTCTAAGAACTTTAACAACAACTTCCTGCTCAACCTGACGCACACCTGGTCGTCGAATCTCGTGTCGCAAAGCAAGCTGGTCTTCAACCGTTTGAACAACCAGCAACCGCTCAATGACGATCAACCGCCAACGCCGACATTCTTCTTCCGTAACAATGTGGTGTTGACGCTGGCAGGCTCTGCCGTCGCGCTTCCGGGCTATCTGCCATTCTCGCCCGGCGCGGCCATTCCGTTCGGCGGACCGCAGAACTTCCTGCAAGCGTATCAGGACCTGAACTGGACCAGAGGCAGCCACCAGTTCCGTTTTGGCGGGCTCTACATTCACATACGCGACAACCGCACTTTCGGAGCGTTTCAGAATGCAGTCGCCGCCTTTGGCACGACCAGCACCACAACGGGCCTGAACAACTTTGTGGAGGGCAATCTCAGACGCCTGCAGGTTGCGATAGACCCGCAGGGACAGACCACGCCCGGTTCACTCGTTACGTTGCCGATTGAAGCGCCGAACTTCAGCCGAAGCAATCGCTATCACGAATGGGCTACGTACTTTAACGATTCCTGGCGCATTCGCCAGAATGTCACTTTGAACCTCGGCCTGCGCTATGAATACTTCGGCGTACAGCACAACGCAAAACGCGAGCTTGACTCGAATTTCTATCTCGGAGCGGGCAGCACCATACAAGAGCAGATCGCAAACGGCTCGGCTATGCGTGCGATAGACAGTCCCATAGGAGCGCTGTGGAAACCCGACCGGAACAACTTTGCTCCGCGCGTTGGATTTGCGTGGGACGTGTTCGGCAATGGCAAGACCAGCGTGCGCGGCGGCTACGGCATGTCTTATGAACGCAACTTTGGAAACGTCACGTTCAACGTCATCCAGAACCCGCCCGGCACAGCAGTAGTAACGATAGATCCGGGCGCGCCCGGATTTCCGACCGTTCCCGTTCCGTCAAGCAACTTCGGCATTTTCCCGAACTCCGGCACGGTCGCTCTGCCCGGCCTGATCAACATCCGTCGCGTCGACGAGAACATCGTCAACGCTTACGCGCATTTCTGGAGCCTTGCAGTCGAGCGCGAAATTTTACCGCGCACAATCGCTTCGGTGGAATATTCAGGATCGGCTGGCCGCAAGCTTTTCGATCTGACCAACGATAATCGCATCGGCTCCGCGTTCCGTTTCTTTGGCGAGCTTCCAACAGCTACCAATCCCAACAACCTGCTCAATGACCAGTTCTTCCCGCTCAACACGCGCAGCAACAGAGGGCGGTCGAACTACAACGCGATGACCTTTTCTGTAGACAGCAGCAATCTGCACGATTTGGGATTGCAGTTTACGGCGCGCTACACATGGTCGCATGCGCTGGATAATATCAGCACGACCTTCAGCGAATCGAACAACAACTTTGACCTGGGGCTGCTCGACCCGTTCAACCCGGACCTCGATTACGGCTCGGCGGATTTTGATATTCGTCACAGATTCGTCGCCAGCGTCAACTGGTCTATAGGCGGCAATCGCCCGGTAGGCACAGGCTTTATGAATCAGGCGTTCGGAGGATGGACGCTGACAGGCATATTCACCGCCAGAACGGGCACGCCCTTCACCATATTCGACTGTCTGAATGCGGCGGAGGTCTGTCCGCGAATAGTGCCCACATCGGCGCTGCCGCGCAACACGCCGAGCGACCCGGCACAAAATCCTGATCCCAATGCTCCGAACAGCTTCAATCTGATCGATCTGAACGGGCAGGTTCCGATTGACCCGACTGTGCCGGAACTGGGGATCACCGATTTCAACTTCCTGCCCGGCATGACCGGGCGCAACATATTCCGGGGTCCGGGATTCTGGAACCTCGATACAGGGCTTTACAAGAACTTCCGTATAACCGAAGGCAAAAGCTTGCAGTTCCGTGGCGAAGTCTACAACATCTTCAATCACGCGAACCTGTTTGTGAACGGATCAAGCTCAGAGCTTTCTTCAAGCCCGTTTGTCGAAGGCTTTCGTCAAGGCCGCCGCAATGTGCAGCTTGCTTTGAAGTTCATCTTCTAAACCTAACTTTCAATCGAAAGTTTCTGAGGGGAGCCTTTCGGGCTCCCCTTTTTATTTGAGCAGCAAGGCTCGGAATCTCCATTCTTTTGGAAAATATCCAAATTTTTGAAATCTCAGAGCGGATTCAAAGAGATTTTCGAGAGCTGTGGGAAAAGTAAATTCTGAAATTATAGGACTTGCCTCAATCCTTCATTATCTGCACATTAGGCCCGTAACTTGCCTTGATTTTACCGGGTTCACAGGTTCAAGGTTCACTTTTCGTTTTAAATGATTGAATGAGACTTTCTGATAGTGTCTCAAAATCAATCTGCCGTACAAGAAAAAACAGCTTTTCTACTGAAAAGAACCCGAAACAATAAACGGTTAATGATCAAAAGTTTTCAAAGAAAATTTTCAGGCAATTACAAACTTTGTTATGTATTTTGCTGTAGTTTTGCCGGATCTCCCGTCAGCGCAGACCGGCGTTGTCGATAGCTAAAGAATCGGACTCACATTCGTGGGAGCTTTCTTTGCCAGGCTATCTTAACTCTTAGGAGGAAACCAAATGAATACCAATCGAAGAATGTTGAAGAAGGCGGTGGCAAGCCTTCTCACACTTTTTCTTCTCATGTCATTAGGCCCTGTCGCTGCATTTGCGCAGACCGAGACAGGCCAGCTCACTGTAAAAGCCGTTGACCCGCAGGGCGCAGTCGTGCCAGGGGCAACGGTGGTGGTCAAATCTGTTGAAAGAGGAGCGGAATCGACCAATACAACCAACGAAGAAGGCGTCGCAACTCTTACCAACCTTCAGCCCGGACTCTATGATGTGACCGTTACGGGTGGTGGCTTTGCCGCTTCCCAGCAGCGTGTGCAGATAACAGCCGGTTCAAAACTCACGCTCGAATCTGCTCTTTCGGCTCAGGCCAAGGGAGAATCGATCACAGTAGTTGCCGGTGAAGGCGGAGTCGAAGTCAATACACAGACTCAGGAACTCTCCAACGTCGTCTCCGAGAAACAGCTCACAGAGCTGCCGACGCTGACCCGCAATCCTTATGATCTGGTCGGTATTTCGGGCAACGTTTCGCCTGGTGACCCGGAAGGTCGCGGCACAGGCTTCAACATCAACGGCCAGCGCGCTGCCAGCACCAACATCCTGCTTGACGGCGGCGAGAACGTTGACGCGTTTACCGCGACTGTCGGCCAGAGCGTACCGCTTGATGCAGTCCAGGAGTTCCGCGTTATCACAAGCAACTTCTCGGCTGAATACGGTCGCGCTTCGGGCGGTATCGTAAACGTCGCAACCAAAGCAGGCTCGAACGCTTTCCACGGCTCGCTTTACGAGTTCAATCGCGTTTCGGCTCTTGCTTCAAACAGCTTCGACAACAACGCCAACGACATTGCCAAAGGCGTATTCACACGCAACCAGTTCGGCTATTCGGCTGGCGGTCGCGTAATCAAAGACAAGCTGTTTTTCTTCAGCAGCACGGAATGGACGCGCGTTCGCAGCGTTGGCGAAGTCATCAGCATCGTTCCGACGCCGCAACTGATCGCAGCCTCGAACGCCAACACCAAAGCGTTCTTTGCGCCCTACGAGCTTGTTACGCCGATCAACGGCACTGTCTTTAACGTAAGCCGCGTCGTAGAGGAACTCGGCATACCTGCGGCGGGCAACGCCTTTTCCGCACTGCCGGGCAATCTTCCTGCCTTCGGTCAGGTTCGACTCAACAGAGCGACCGATCTGGGTGGCGGAGCCCCGCAGAATGGTTGGCAGACCGTAGGTCGTTTCGACTACAACTGGAGCGATAAGACCCAGATGTACTTCCGAGGCGCTTTTGAAGATGCAAGCCTTCTGACAGGCTCCGTAAACTTCAGCCCATATCAAGGCTTCAACACAGGGCAGGCGACACGGAACCAGAACTATCTGTACAACATCACTCACTCGTTTTCGTCGAACATCGTCAATCAGAGCAAGGTGGTGTTCAATCGTTTGAACCTGCTACAGCCGCTGGCCGAGCAACCGCCCGGACCGACGCTGTATATCAATGACACCTTCACCGGTCAGTTAGCCGGTTTCCTTATCCGGTTCCCGGGCTACAGCGCAACCACACCGGGCAGCGCGATTCCGTTTGGTGGTCCGCAGAACTTCATTCAGGCTTATGACGACGTGAACTGGACAAAGGGCAACCACCAATTCCGATTCGGCGGCCAGTATGTTCACATTCGCGACAACCGCACCTTCGGTGCCTATGAGAATGCTGTCGAGGCTCTCAGTTCCGCAGGACAGAGCTATCCGGCGGCTCTCGACAATTTCGTAAAAGGCCAGCTTCGGTCGTTCTCCGTTGCGGTCCTCCCACAGGGTAAATTCCCCTGCTTCACCAATCCTGTGACCGGCGCAAGAATCGTCACTCCTGAGTGCACGCTTCAGACGCCGTTGTCCGAGCCAAACTTCAGCCGCAGCAACCGCTACCATGAGTGGGCGACATACTTCAACGATTCATGGAAGATCAAACCGCGTTTGACCCTGAACCTCGGCATCCGCTACGAGTACTACGGAACTCAGCACAATGCCGATCAGAGCCTTGATTCCAATTTCTATTTCGGAGAGGGATCAAACATCTTCGAGCGCATCGCAAACGGTCGAATCCTGCTTGCGCAGGACAGCCCGATTGGAAAGCTCTGGAAGGTAGACAAGAACAACTTTGCACCGCGCGTTGGAATTGCGTGGGACGTATTCGGCGATGGCACGACGAGCCTTCGCGGCGGCTACGGCATGGCTTACGAGCGCAATTTTGGAAACGTAACATTCAACGTCATCCAGAATCCGCCTAACAACGCAACAGTAGCCATCACATCCGGTGTTGATGTTCCTGCCGGAACTCTTCCGATCACTCCTGACAACCTCGGTCCTCTGGCTGGCAGCGGCATCAGCAAGTCGTTCCCGGCAGTCAGCCTTCGCGCTGTTGATCCTGACATCGTCAATGCGTATGCTCACTTCTGGAGCGGCGCAGTGGAGCGACAGATCACCAATAACACTGTCATCTCGGCTGAGTATTCAGGGTCGGCAGGCGAGAAGCTTTATTCGATCTCGAACATCAATCGCGGATTGTCTGGATTCTTCTATCTCGGCATCCCGCGTCTGGCAGCAAGATTGAATAACGCAGGAGCCACCGCCATCAACTTCCGAGGAAGCGACGGCAGATCGCGATACAATGCGTTCATCGCATCAGTCGATAGCAGCAACCTGCACAACTGGGGACTTCGTCTGACTGCAAGGTACACTTACTCTGTGAGCAAGGATAACCTCAGCACGACCTTCAGCGGCAGCGGCAACAACTTCAACCTCGGCTTCCTGGATCCATTCGATCCGGATCTGGATTATAACTACGCGGACTTTGACATTCGTCACAGATTCGTCACCAGCTTTGCTTGGGCAGTTCCTACCTTCAACGATGCAAAAGGCGTCTTCAACCACATCGCCAATGGATGGGAAGTTACAGGCATATTCACCGCCAGAACCGGAACACCCTTCACGGTGTGGGATGGTGCCCAGGGCAACCAGGTATTCATCCGCGCCATCGAGAACGGTGCAGTCAATTTCAACGGCGATGTCAATCATCATTCCGTTGGAGTTGCCGATACGCCGAACCGCTACAACTATATTGACCTGACCGGACTTACTGCTGGTACTTACATTGATCCAGTTACCGGCACCAGCGACTTCGGTCCGTACCCGGACAATATGACCAAGCGCAACGCATTCCGCGGACCTGGCTTCTGGAATCTTGATGCAGGACTTTTCAAGAATTTCAAAGTCACAGAGCGCGTGAACTTCCAGTTGCGATTTGAAGCATACAATGTCTTCAACCACGCGAACCTGTTCGCATCGACCGGTGAAGCGGAACTCAGCACTGGATTCGTTCCGGCAAACTTCGACGGACGCCGCAACGTTCAGATTGCTGGTAAGATCATCTTCTAATTTTCGCGCACGCGAAAACGATCAAGGGGAGCCTTCGTGG
This sequence comes from Blastocatellia bacterium, assembly GCA_963804815.1. Classification (GTDB taxonomy): domain Bacteria; phylum Acidobacteriota; class Blastocatellia; order UBA7656; family UBA7656; genus DATEKX01. The sequence continues at coordinate 4,927,610 of CAWDRU010000002.1, forward strand.
CTCCCCTTTTTTTCGACCGGTTTGCTCGCACAATGCGGGCATGATAATCTTTAAACCACTGAGACTGTCACGATATCCCATCATTGAGGTTGAAAACATGAAGCGATTTGTGATCTTCATTTCGTTATCTATTCTGCTTGCCTTATTCGCTGTCGCGGTGGCAGGCGATGAGAAACAATCTCTTACAGGGGCCGAGATTGTCAGCAAACACATTGCGGCGGTCGGCGGCAAAGAAGCAATAATGAAAATCAAATCCCGCGTCGCCATCGGCGTCGCCAAAAAAGACAGCGATGCCGCTGTGCCGGTCTATGTCGTGTCGGAAGCGCCCAATCGCGTTTCGGCCACTTATCAGTTCGAGGGCTACAACTGGCAGATGCTTTATGATGGCAAACAGTCTGTGGTTCGCCCTGTTCTGACGCGCGCCAACGCGCCCGTGATGCAGAAGTATCAGGATATGCTCTCGACAGGCACTATGTTCAACGGCATCTCGCTTTACAACGCGCTGCTTGCGGGCGAAGAAGGCGGCGTCAAGTTTGAAGCGAAAGGCACGAAGAAAATCAAAGGTCGATCTGCTTATCTGGTTGAGATGAGGCGACCAAAAGGCGATATAATACGCCTCTACTTCGACGCGGAAAACTTCATGTGGTTGCGCTCGGATTACGGCTCCATTCGCCTCACCAAAGAGATGGGCGGGTTCACCAATGCCGTCGAATCAAAAGATCAGGAAACGACTTACGATTTCTTTATTGAAACGACGGACTTCAAGGAAGTTGACGGCGTGAAATTGCCGTTCAAATTTGAGATTGTCGCCACCGCGCCGATACTCAAACAGAAGAATATCGGCACCATCATCACCACAATCACGGAGTATCGTCACAATATTCCGATCAACCCGAAAATGTTTCAGTGAACAACACACGTAAAAAAACTCTCGCATTGCTACTGGCAGGGCTGACGATGCTCGCAGGCTCAGCGCCTTCTTCGCGCTCGCAAACAACGCCCCGGCGAGCCAGTTATATTCCTTATCAGGAAGCGCGTCCGATACTTGAAGCGTTAAGCGAAATCCTGCCCGCGCAACTGAAGGCCGATGCGCCTGCGGCATGGGTCAAGTGGACAACAGGCCGCGACGCCGAAATACGCGCGCGCCTGATTCAGGGAGACGAGGATTCGCTGGTGAACTTCCTGCTCTTTGGCATATCGTTTACGCGCCGCCCGCGCATCACGCTCAACGAGCTGGCGCAGGCAGGGCGCGGCGGGGCAGAGTCGCCCGAAGTGATGTCGGTGATGGAACGCATCAAGCTGCGAGCCGACGATTTGATTCAGGGTCTGCTCGCGCCTTCGAGCAACGAGCGATTGCTGTTTGCGCGCCGCATAATAGACGGCAAAAGCTACGCCCTGAAGACGGACGCCGAGCGCGCCCGCGTCAAGCAATACCTGATAGAGAGTTTTTTTCGCGTAATCAGCGAAAGCTCCAGTTATGCGAAGATACTGGAATCTGCCCGCATGCAGGGCGATCCGAGCGCCGAGTTTGCTGAACGCTCGAAACTGTTTCGAGATCGTGGCTTGTCATCAGACACCACGTTGATGCCGAACTTCGCTATCGAAAGATCGCTTGCCGCCTTGAAGATGCAAGGGCTGATTGCGCCGGGCAGCGTGCGCCGCGTCGCTATAGTAGGGCCGGGACTGGATTTCACAGACAAGCAGGACGGGTACGATTTTTATCCGCAACAGACCATTCAGCCGTTCGCGCTCATAGATTCTCTGTTGCGGCTGGGGCTGGCGCGCGCAAATGAATTGCGCCTGACAACGCTCGATCTCAGCCCTCGCATCAATGCTCATCTCGACCGCGCGCGGCAACAGGCGGCGCAAGGCACGGGCTATACTGTGCAACTGCCGCGTGACTCGCAGTGGAAACCGGAGCTTGGCGATTACTGGTCAAAGTTCGGCGATCAAATCGGCGTGACGGTCGCGCCTGTCGCCACGCCGTCAAGTCTGGGCGATGTGAAAGTGCGCGCAGTACGCATTCGTCCGGCCATCGTCTCGCTCATTTCATCCGCAGATGTGAACATAGTGCTGCAACGGCTTGATCTGGCAAAGGATGAAGCCTTCGATATTATCATTGCCACCAACATTCTTGTTTATTATGATGTTTTCGAGCAGAGCCTGGCGCTGGCAAATGTGGAAAGAATGCTTCGTCCGGGCGGCTTCCTGCTATCAAACAACGCGCTGCTGGAACTTCCAAGCTCAGGCGTGCATTCGGTCGGTTATGAAACGGCGGTTTATTCCGACCGCCCCGGCGACGGCGACCACATAGTCTGGTATCAGCGCGGTGCCAAATAGCACTTGAAATTCATCGTCGTTTCTCGCGTGCGAATCCTTTAACCGCTTGTGAAGTCATGATATTATCGCTGAGGTTTTCGCACATCCATCTAGTTGCTTTCAAGTTCCATTGCCTGTTTTAACAAGGAGGTCGAGATATGCTTTTCTCATTACTCAGACCACCCCGCTCACAGAGGTGCATGTCTACAGTTTGGCGGTCTCTTGGCGCGCTCTTGTTCGTCGCATTGTGTATGGGGCAAGCGCGAGCGCAAGTTGGCGGCATCGATAGCGACCCGGGCGACCCGGGAACCGGCGGCAGAAATACGCTCAGAGGCAATATCTATTATGCTAACGGGCGACGGGCGGACAAGCGTGTAAAAGTGAAACTGCGAAGCCCCTATGGCGAGCAATTCACCATGTCTGACGACAGCGGCTCATTCAGTTTTCGCCGCCTGCGCGGCGGTTCCTACACTGTTCTGGTTGATGCTGGCAGCGAGTTTGAGCTGGCTTCCGATACGGTTGACTTCATCGAGGGCACACGAAGGCGCGACGACCCGGGCCAAACCCAAACAGTGCAGATCACGCTCTATGCCAGGCAAGCCGCAGCAAGGCCCGTCGGCACGGTGGACGTGGCAAGCGCAGCCGTGCCCGAAGAGGCGCGCAATCTTTATAAAGATGCTCTCGATTCGGCGCAGGCAGGAGAGAGTAAAAAGGCCATCGAGCAATTGAATGCCGCGATCAAGATTTATCCGGGCTTTATGTCGGCGCTCAACGAGCTTGGCGTGCAGCACATGAGGCTCAAACAATACGACCGCTCCGAAAACGCTTTTCAGGAGGCCCTGAAGATAGCGCCCCAAGCCTTCACTCCGCATCTTAACTACGGCATTCTGCTGATGATGAAGAAAGATTTCGTGAAAGCCGCGACCCAGTTACAGCGCGCGGCGCAAATAGATGGCTCATCGGCGGCGGCGCATCTAAACCTCGGCAAAGCATTCGTGAATCTCGCCATCTATAACAAGGCAGAAAAAGAGTTGCAGCAAGCCATCGGCATCGGCGGCGAAGAAAGCATCGAAGCGCATAGATATCTGGCGATGGCCTACATCGAAATGGGCGAAAGCGTTCGGGCTGTGAGCGCGCTGGAAAAATATCTGAGCCTTTCGCCGAAAGCCAAAGATGCTGACAAGATTCGCGAAATAATCAAACAGCTGCGCAGCCAGGCCAAAAATTAAACTCAGACCTGTTGGATCACAATGAGCATAGGCGATTAGTCTATGCTCATTGTGATTTCATTCAGCGCTATTGCGAATTCCAGCCGTGACAAATCGCTAATCCCGCCTGTCATCTTCCAGCTTCTGAAGATAAAAATAATTCTCGCATTATTTCTTTTTTGTGATATCATCCGCCCACATTTTTCAGGCCCAGGATTCTAGCAACATTACATTCTTCTTGGACCGTTTCGGCAAGGAGGTGGCGGACGTGTATCTTGCTAAGATCAAGCCGGGGGACGCTCGATCTATTCGCTCAGTGCTCTTATCAATTGCCGTGGTGTCACTTGTGTGCACCGCATCGGCGAATGCTCAATCAGACACGCGAGTCAACAATGACGCCAGCGGCACAGGCACAGGCGGCCAGCACACAATCGAGGGCCACGTGCGAAAGCCCAGTGGACATCTGCTGAACACACAGGCCAGAGTAAAACTCCGCAGCGCATACGCCAGCGAGCAATTCACGACGACGGACGGCAACGGCGCATTCACTTTCAGCCGATTACGAAGCGGCACAGATTATGTCGTAGTCGAGGCAGGGGTGGAATACGAATCGGCCAGTGATACGGTTGATATAGTGAGCGCTTCCGGCAATACGGGTTCTGCCGTCAACATACAGATTACGCTTCAACCGAAACAAACCGCGAAGCAGACGACAGGCATCGTGGATGCCTCTATGGCAGAAGCCCCGGAGGCCCCGCTTAAGCTTTACAAGGAAGCTATTGTGTTCGTGCAGGCTGGAAAGAGAGAAAAAGCCATTGAGCAATTAAAAAGCGCGCTTTCGATCTACCCTGATTTCATGCTGGCATTCAACGAAATGGGTGTGCAGTATATAAAGCTCCGCAAATGGGACAAGGCAGCCGAAAGCCTGCGTTCGGCGCTCAGGTTAGCCCCTGATGAATTCGCTCCAAATCTCAACTACGCCATTGTGTTATTGCAGATGAAGGATTTCACAGGCGCGGCAGCTGCCCTTGAGCAGGCGTTAAAAAAAGACTGCTCTTCTGCGGCTGCGCATTTCTATTACGGTCAGGCGCTGGTGTGGCTGGGCAAATATGACGGGGCAGAACGTGAACTGCGACAGACTATAGAATTAAAAGGCGACGAGATGGTTGAAGCCTACAGGCTCCTGGGAGCAGTCTATATCGAAATGCGCAACAATCAACGAGCGGCTGAAGAATTGGAGAAATACCTCAGCCACTCGCCGAAAGCCAAAGACGCTGACAGGATTCGAGACATAATCAAACAACTGCGCGTGCAGAAGTAAGATCCGGCGATTTCGCGCCGCACTCTTTCATCACGTAGTCAACAGGTGAGGCGGTAGAAAGAAGAACGCGATGGCGAATATCAAGTAGACCGCAAGAAGCAGCACGCCTTCCATCCAGTTCGATTCGCCGTCAATCGCCACAAGGCTGACGATGGCGACAGCAAGCCCAACCGTTATGACTTCAAAAGTCGTAAACAGCAAATTCATGGGCTGCCCGATTGCGTAGCTCAAAAATACGAGCGCAGGAGCAACGAACAGCGCTATCTGCATGCTCGACCCAACAGCGATGTTATAAGCCAGATCCATCTGGTTTTTTATCGCGACCAAAACGGCTGTGCTGTGCTCGGCAGCGTTGCCGATTACGGCTACGACTATCACCCCGACAAAGATTTCTGTCAGCCCGACCGCTTTCGACGCGGGCTCGACTGCGTGCACAAGCAACTCGCTCATCCACGCGATGAAGGCGGTTGCTATCACCAGAATCAGCACTCCCGTCTTCATACTCATCGGAGACGATTCCTGATGCTCGTGGCTGGTTCCCATGAAAAGGTCTTTGTGAGTTTTCAACGTGAAGATCAGGCTCAGGATGTAGGTGACAAATAAAACGATGGCTATCTCCAGGCTGATGTTGGCTTCGGCTTCCAATCGGTCTGCGCGCGGCTGACCGACAGTGACCCAGTGAAATACTGCCGGAATCAACAGACCGATGGCGCTCAGGGCCATCAAGGTCGCGCTCATGGTCGCAGCGGTGCGGTTGAACTTCTGGCTCTTATGTTTCATCCCGCCCGCCAGAATGCTCAAGCCGAGCACCAGCAGGATATTTCCGAGTATCGAGCCTGTCAGCGATGCTTTGACGACTTCGGTCAATCCTGCGCGCAATCCCTGAAAAGCGATTATCATCTCAGCCGCATTGCCAAACGTTGCGTTGAGCAACCCGCCAATCCCCGCGCCCAATCTCTCGGCAAGGCTTTCAGTAGCCTTGCCCATCCATCCGGCCAGAGGCACGATTGCCAGACCCGATGCTATAAAAGTCCACACCGCTGGCGCATGCGTGTAGTGCAGTATCACCGCAAGGGGGATGAAGACGAGCAACACATCAAGCCCGTGTTCTATCAGAATATCTTTGAACGTTTTTTTCTTCGCTGTTTGTTTTTTCATTTTCTTATTGGCTCGCTTATTTTCTGCTCTTCAATCAATGCCGCGCTCTTTCAACAGCCGCAGCCATCTCAGTCATCATCTGCTGCTCGGTCAAAGCCATCCAGCCGTGCCCCTTGCCCGGCCCGTACATTATCTTTCCGCCGTATGGCGGGTCTGCTTTAGACAGGAAAGCATCCAGCATATGCACCGCGTTATTCAAAAAATATTCGTCCGATTCGCCAACCCAGATCGTTAATTTGCCTTTCAGCTTCGGGCCGAGCGTCTTCCAGTTCTGCTCCATCACCAGACGAAGATCATATTTTTTCCAGTGCTCGACCACATCTCGATTGATCTTTCCCGTTCGCGGGTCCCACAGCGGCACGGGTCGGCCATCTGCGCCGCGCGGCCCGTATGTGGCATTCCACGCGCCCCATTGCTGGCCCGACATAGTCCAGCTGTCGCCCGCCCCCATCACGTTTTCCATCTGGCATTCGTGGCGAATCGTAAACCTCGTATCGCCATTCAAATCGCGCGCGCTTGGGCGCTCGAATCCGTGGGCATTGACGTAAGCGTTATCGTCGGCGTAGATGTTGATAAGCTGAAATGCGCGGAAGTCAACACCATCCGGGAAACCCGACCACGTGCCGTTGAAAAAATCGGGGTAGAAGACCTGAAGCGCGAGCGATACCCATCCGCCCGTCGAGCCGCCGCTCAACACGCGACCGTAGGATTCGCCAATGCAGCGAAATTTCTTCTCGACGTAAGGAATCAACTCCTGAGTAATCGCATCTCCATAGGGGCCGTGGTTTGCTGAATTGACCTGATAGCAGTCTCCCAGAGGACCATCGCCGTCGAGGTGAATTATCACCATGCGCGGCGTGTCATCCATCATCCACATCCTTTTAAAACCCGACCCGTCGGCCATCATCCGCCCGACGGCAGTGAAGCGAGAGCCGTATCCGCCTATTTCAACGCGCAGCGGATATTTACGCCCGCTCTCTTTATCAAAGTCTCGCGGGACGATCACGCCCGCGCGCAGATAGATCGGCCTGCCATGAAATTTACTCAACAGGCTCGATTGAATCTTTACATATTTGACGTAATCGGTTTCGGCTGGCAGCGCTTCGGGCGGGATTTTCTTAGTCAGTTCTATCTTCACCGTTGCGGAGCGCGCCGGGTCGAGACTGACTTTTTGAACAAGGCTGTAGAGATTCCCCGGCGCGTTCACCGATTTCAAATCGATGTTGGAATCGAAAAGCGCCTGCACGTTGTAATCGCCCGCAGGCAGATGCGCGAGGTCCTCTATCGGAAAAGCGATGGCTTTATCGTCAAGTGTGGCCGCAACGCCGGGCGCAAAATCTCGCACGTCGCGCGCAAACATCGGCGGCGCGTCAAGCCCCGTCTCGCCCACCATCAGCCTCGGCTCGCCCGCAGTTGCCCGGTTCATCACGACAAACAATCGCCCGCTTTGCGAGCCCTGCATCAACCCTTGCGCGACAGTGATCTCGAATTTAAGAGAAGTTGCAGCAGTGCTTCGCGCAGGAGATTGAATCACGGCAAGCGCCATCACCAGAGCAACGAGCAGCCATCTTTTTTTCATATATCTTTTCAATCGATTGAATCATTCAATTCGGGCGATTTGATTGGGGTCGAGTAGTTCCAGCAGCGCCTTGTGCGCTCGCTCGACTGCCGTCGCTTCTTTCGATTCGATTGTGATCTTCACTCGATAATCTTCGCGCGTGAAAACCGGGTAAGAGCCTATCTCCACATCCGTGTTTTCTGCCGCTATCTTGTTCAGATGTTGAGCGATGTCGAATTCGTCTTCGCGGGTGTAGATTTCAGATTTGTGAAACGGCGCGGCGCGGAACCGCTCGCGAATAGCTTCAAATTTGCTGCGAAAAAGTTCCGGCACGCCCGGCAGCACGTAGACGTTTTTCATCACAAGCGCGGGCCAACGCAACTGTTTTTCCCGGATCAGTTCTGCGCCTTCGGGCACATCTGCCATTCGCATTCGGACATCATCGGCCTCCGTTCCGAAATAGCCGCGCAGCATGGCTTCAAGCTCCGGGTGGCGAACAACCGGGCAATCAAACGCGCGGGCAATGGCTTCTATCGTCACGTCGTCGTGCGTAGGCCCGACGCCGCCCGAAGTGAAAACGTAATCTACTGCCGAGGAGCATTCGCGCACGACCCCGGCTATTGTATCGACCTCGTCGGGAATGATTACTATGCGGCGCAGCGAGACTCCCAGCTCGTACAATTCGGCGATTAGAAAACTGGCATTCTTGTCCTGAGATTTGCCCGTGAGAATCTCGTTGCCGATGACAACAATGGCGGCGGTCTTCTGTCGCATGGCAAGAATATTAAATGATGAGATAGCGATTGAACAGCACGAGCGGCGCGGCGGGGCTGTTACTTTTCTTGAAAGAGATTCGTCAATCGAATAGAATCCATTCGGTCTTACCCCCTCTGCAATCAACATTGGAACTGGAAAGGAGCAATCAATGCGCTTGAAGATTTGGCTGATAGTTTGCGCTATCTTACTCGAAGCCGGTCTGGTGGCCGGACAGACTGCCCGCCTGAATACGAAGAGTTCAAAGACAATCAACGGGCAGCAATCCTCCGACTGGCCCATGTATGGGCGCGACCTTGCAGGCTCGCACTACAATCCGACGGAAAAGATCATAACGCCTGCGACGGCCTCTCGCCTCAAGGTCAAATGGATATTTGAAACAGGAGGCGACGTATCGAGCCAGCCGACGGTCGTAAACGGCGTCATCTATTTCGGCTCGTGGGACGGCAAACAATATGCGGTTGACGCAAAGACCGGCAAGAAGATATGGGAGTTTGAAGCGGGGCTTCCGTCGCGCAGCGGCACGGCTTATGCCGACGGCGTCATCTATTTCGGCGACGTTGGCGGGCGACTCTTTGCGCTCGATGCAAAGACAGGCGCGCAGATATGGAAGACGAAGACCGACCCTCATCCGATGACCATCGCTACGAGCGCGCCGATCTATCACAACGGTCGCGTCTATATCGGCATCTCTTCGCGCGAAGAAGTGGTCATGATGGGGAATTCAAAATACGAGTGCTGCACGTTTCGCGGAGGCGTGGCGGCTTTCGACGCAAAGACCGGCAAGCAGATCTGGCGATTCTACACCGTGACGGAAGAGCCTAAAGAACAGGGCGTAGACAAGATGGGTCGAAAAATATTCGGGCCATCCGGTGTTGGCGTCTGGTCAACAGTCTCTATTCACCCGGAAGAGAAACGAGTCTATGTCACGACGGGCGATGATTACACGCGGCCTGAGTCCAAAATGAGCGATGCCATCATGGCTCTGGATATGGATACAGGGAAACTGGTCTGGTCATATCAGGCGACCGAAGGCGATGTATGGAACATGAACTGCGCTCAGATGCCGGGCGGGTGCGGGCCGGATCATGATTTTGGAACCATCGCGATCTCGTTCAAAGGGCCGGGCGGTAAAAAGCTGATCGGAGCGGGCCAGAAGAGCGGATGGTTTTACGCGATTGATCCGAAAGACGGCAAGCCTGTGTGGAAGACGGAAGTAGGGACGGGCGGATTTCTGGGCGGCATCGAGTTCGGCGCGGCGACAGACGGCGAGCGCGTCTATGCAGCGATATCGAATGCGGCAAATAAAGACAGGCAAGGGTGGGTTTCTGCGCTCGATGGCGCTACGGGCAAAGTTTTATGGAAAACTCTGGCACCGGATGGCGGCTCCAATTTCGGCCCCATCACCGTAACAGGCACAGGCAATAACCGACTGGTATTCGCTGGCTCATCGAAAAACGCTATCTGCGTATACGACGCGAAGGATGGCAAAATTCTCTGGCAATTCGACACGGGCGGAGGAGTCGGTGGCGGCCCGACCGTAGTTGACGGCGTGCTTTATGTCGGGTCAGGCTATCAATCGCTTCGCGTGGGCAAGCCGAACAACAAGCTCTATGCCTTCTCGATAGACGGAAAGTAAGAGAAAGCCTACAGCGCAACAGCCGCCGCACACAGTATCCCCTCGCGGCGGCTGTTGCACATCAACCGCATTGCGCCGGGCACAGGCGCTGCGGTAATCGGATGATCGAGAATATTTAACTTTGAACGATAGCTGGCCAGTGGCCGAGGCGACAGCGGTTCACCATCCCCAGTACAACTCACTTGCAGCCTCGGCCACGAAAGCCATTCTTTCACTAACGCTGCACGAACTGTCATCACACTTCAGATAGTCTGCCTCACCTCCTTTCTCAAGGAATAAGAGGACGCAAGCACGGGCTTTGTTACTTGCTCGTCTCGTTGACTACCCTGAAGAGTTGCCCAAGCTCCGCCCTGTTGAGCAGGCTGTTATGATCGGCGTCGAGTGCGCTGAACAAGCCGGTCAGTTTGGAAAACTCTTCACGCGAAACTTTCCCATCTGCATTGCTATCGAAAAATGAAAGGGATCTCTCGCCAAAAGCCGGAGGGCCGCCACGCGGCAATCGTTGACGGGCGCTGCTCCATTCTGTCTCGTCTATACTGCCGTCGCGGTTTGCGTCTATGCGGTCAAACATCGGCGGCGGCCCCTGCCACTCATCACGGCTCACTTTCTTATCCGAATTGGCGTCCAGATTTGCAAAGTTCGGCAAAAAACCGGGGCCGTTTCTTGGGCCGTCGTTTCTCGGCGGTCTGACTTCATCGTTTCCTATCGCGCGCGGCAGTCGGTCCAGTTCTTCGGCAGTAAGCGAGCCGTCTTTGTCCTGATCCAGCTTATCAAAAAAACCGGCGGCCTGATTGAACTCCGATTGCGATACGTTGCCGTCGGCGTCGGCGTCTAAAGCCTTCACCAACTGCGCTCCCCCGTCACCGTGAAACCCTAAGGGAGGCGGCGCGGCGTTCCATTCGCTTTCCTCGACGCTGCCATCGTGATTCGCGTCTATGTGATCGAAAGCTTCGGGAGGGCCTTGCCATTCTTCGCGGCTGATCTTTTTGTCGCTATTTTTATCGAGATTGGAAAAGGCCGGACGCCGTGGGCCGGGGCGCGGCCCTTGAAGAAAATTTTCGCCTAAGGTAACGAGCGCAAGGCTCAACATCATAGTCAAAACTGTCACTGTCATTAATTGCTTATTCATACGATTGATCTCCTTACCATTTCTGTCCATATAAAAATCGAACGTGTCATTCAACAGGCCGCGTGAATGCGTATTCGCTTGAGAGCGTGTTGTCAGAGTTTCTGACCTGAAGCGTTACGGTCTCTCCGACATCGATCTTCTTGCCGGTCTTTTTGGCTATCAGGACGGTTGTCGGGTTGGTGTCGTCGTTGCTGGTCTTCTGTTTGTCGCCGTTTAAAAACACCTTCGCGCCCGAACTGAAGTTAAGACCCGACACGATCAGCTTCTTGCCCGACACAACAGCGCCGGAAATCGCGGGCGGGTCGGTCGGCTCAACCGGATCGGCCTGCGTGATTCCTTCCAGCGCGATATTGAATACTCCCGTGTAAACCTGCCCTTCCCGCGTCAGGTCAAGTATCAGTTGAGAGCCGCCGCCGTTATAGATGCCGTCCTGATTGTTGCGCGTGTTGCGCACCCCCTTCGCGTTGTACGGAGATTGCGTGTAAACCTGATCGGTCAGCGAATCGTTGAAGAAGAGTTGCGATGTGAATTCGTAAGTCTTCTCGGAACCGGCGAAGAGGCGAATCTTGAAATGGATATGAACGGCGCGGCCTGAATACCAGCCCGGATAGATCGTCACGAACTCAGCCGCTCCGTTGCTGTCCGTCACCTGATAGCCGCGCAGGTATCGCTGGCCTCGCGTATCAAATCCCCCGTCCCTGACATCGGAATAACTGCCTATCGCATCGCAGTGCCAGATGTCCACGTAAGCGCCGGTCAAAGGCACGCAGGCGCTGTCGCTGACCCGGCTGACGTTGATCTTCAGGCGCAGTTCAGTTCCCGCCTTCACCACATTGGTCGTGGGGTCTGTTCTGATGTCTGAGCGATTTAATTTCTCGTCCACAAAGTACGGGCCTTCGGTCAACTGGGGTCTCACGACGCAGCTCTGTTGAGGGGGTGCGGCCTCTACCTTCCCTCCCGGCCAAAGCCTCGTGGCGGGCGCGCTCGCCCATCCGACAAGCGCCGTTGCGCCCGCCGCTCCCATGAGGCGAAGCGTCTCTCGACGGCTGATTGAATGCTTCGATTTTCTGTTCGTCATCACTCTCTACCCTCTGTTCAATTATAGTTTGTCGAACGTGCATGCACGCTCTCGGCTTCACTAATTAATACGCTCGATTCGAGGATTGGGACGTTAAGTGTTTGCAGGCCAGTGTGAAGATTTGTCAGGATTTTGCTAAAGCCGCGCGCTGATCTGCCGTCAATTTATCCAGTATCCGACTCTTTAATTGCTGCCTTGCGACGATCATCTCTTTTTGGATTCGCGCGCGCTGTATCAAGAGAAGCTCGATCTGCCCTTTGCTGAACAACAGAGTTTTAGCGGCGAGTTGCAGTTGCCGACAGTTTTTGATCAACTGGCTTTCAAGCAACTCTAGGTATAGCGTTTCGTCTTCGACAATGTGATAAATCTCTCTTTTCTGATTATCCGTCAGCTCCAACCCTGCGAGCAGGGTGGCTACGTTGATTTCCGGTTTCGATTCACTGTAAGGCATGCCGGATTGCTGCAATGGGTCAAGTATCTCTTTCAGGCTTTTGAAATCAGTAATTGCCATCATCTTCATAATTATCTCTCCGTTCTGTCTGGCCAATCTCTAATCCGGGAAGGCTCGCTCAACAACCTTCCCGGATTGTTCAAAGCGGATATGCGTCTTTACCCGCTTCTATTTAATCAACGCGCGGGGTTGGAAACAGATGTCCAGAGATTGTCAAGAATCAGCAGAGTTTTGCGAATGGATGCAACGCCACACCAATTCGCAAAGGCTGAATTACAAGGTGAAGGCAAATGTGTTTGAAGCGACGCCGTTGCTGATTACTCGCACCTGATTTGTGCCGCCGAGCAGGTTGAGCACGCTTTGACTTGCTCTGATTTCCAGCTTCCTGGCGGCGTTGTTGACATCCAGCTCAAGGGTAGAAGCCAGAACAAGACCGTTGATTTCGACTTGAAGCACTCCGTTAAATTTCTTCCCTTTGATTTTCAGCTTCCTTCCATTGAAGGAGACGTTCTTTATCGTCGGCGCGTCGGAACTGCTCACATCTCCGACGACCGTGTAGCCAAAGCTTCTCAGCGCGGCCAGATCATTATCGGTGATCGTGTCTCGCTGCCCGTCGGCCAGAGTCGGGTCCATAATGCCAACATAAGTTCCCGTCAGCCGATCATCTTTCCAGTGAGACGATTGTTCCCTGTCTCCGCCTGTGCCGTCGGGTCGTCCAGTAGAGAGCGCGGCCTCTGTGCTGCCATCAAAAAATTCCTGACTGCCGCCCGAAGACAGTATCCTTTGCGCCGTCTGAAAGCTGGCCGAGGTGACGCCGGGCCGGAAGCGAAACATATCCCAGATCGTGACGGCCACGGGTGAAGAGCGAACCAGTTCTCTGTAACCCGTGTTCGACATAAATCCCAAAACGTGCCCGATTTCGTGCGCGGCTACGGAATCGAAATCAATGCGGTTCGAGTCAACGCCATCCGACGGGTCGAAATCGTAATCGAAATCCGAGTTGAACCCGACGGCGGGCGGGTCGCCCAGATCGCTCTGCTCGGAATCAGGGTCGGCCACGGGGTTGATGAATCCAAGCGCGCGCCACTGCGCGCTCGGAGCCAGCACGTAGCTGGTCGTTCCTATGTCTGTCGGGACGGCGGACTGAGGCAACTGGTTAAAGAGACCGGCCTGTTCGTCGCTCGCGGCAAGGCCGACAAGGCTGTCTCGCACATCGCTATATATCGAGCTGTCGCCGAGCGTCTGCGAATCGGTCTGGCCCAATACATCCTCATCATAACTCTCGCCGAACCACGTTGGCCCGAAATCAACGTCGATGATAACGGTTATAGGCGTGCTGATTAAAGACTGCCACGTGGCGGCGGCATTCAGGAAAGCCGCTTTGGCTGTGGGGAAATTTTCCAACTGGCCTGTCGCGCGCAGGACGATTTGCAGCCCCGCGCTTTCTGCCGAGAGGCTCTGCGTGCTGACCGAACGCGTCGGCGAAATCACATGCATAGACTGATTCGCGCGCCGCTTCAGGGCGCTGGCTTCTGCTTCGGTCGCCTCGCGACACCCGATCCTGCCATCAGTCCTGTAGTTGATGAATGCGTGCGACTCCGGCACAGGCAGGGGCCGGGTGCGGCTTTGTCTGATCGAGGTCGAAGCCGCGCCAGCAGTTGGTAAAAGAGAGACAAGCGAAATCATTAATAAAGAAAGCGACGACTTTCTTACTGATCGAAAGGCACGTTGCATAATTACTCCTATGATTTTCATCGTGTTGATTAAGACAACACGAACTCTCACTTTGTTTGATAAAAAGGGTTAGTCGTTATCCGGTTCGCTGCCGGGTTTGCGCTTCAATGTAGGCGGGGCTTTTTCCGACCCATCCTCATTACCATCGGAACCAGTGTTTGCAGGTTTTCTTTTAAGCGTCGGGGCGGCTTTGCCTGTGTTGACCGGCATGTCTTTATTGATTGCCGCAAGCAATCGCTGTTTGACGAGGTTGAATTCTGATGTCGAGATGGTGTACTCGTCTCTCTCAGGAAAGCGCACAAGCAGGTCGCGGGCCTTTTCGATGCGGTCGCCTGTCGCAGGGTGAGTGCTGAATATTTTTGCGAGCGCCCCCGGCTCTTTCTTCTCTTTCGATTTGAGCTTTTCAAAGAAACTGAGCATCGCGGTCGGGTCATAACCCGACGCCCACATATACTGAAGCCCAAGTCGGTCTGCTTCTTCTTCAGCGCCGCGACTGAATTTCAGAAACGTCAACGGCACAAGAATGTTCGCGGCATTCTGCGCGATGGTTCCAAGCGGGCCGCCGACAAAAATCAGAGGGATTGACAGATACTGAAAGAGCGCGCCTTTCGATGCCTGCTCGACTCCGTGTCGGGCGGCAACATGCGCGATCTCGTGCGCCATCACGCCTGCGATTTCCGCTTCGCTATCGGCTGCCAGAATGGCTCCGGTGTTGATATAGAAAAAGCCTCCGGGCAGAGCGAATGCGTTCACATCAGCCGATTCTATTACCTTTATGGTGAACGGCACCTTCGCGTCCGAGTGCAGCACGATGTTCTGGCCGAGCCGGTTTATATATTCAGTGATTACGGGGTCGGTTATGAACTTGCCCTTCTGATCTATTTCGGCGGCCAGTTGGCGGCCAACCTTTGCCTCTTTTTCGAGCGAGTAAAAATCTATAGTTCTTTTGTTTATATCCCGGCTGCCGATCTTCAGCGGGTTTTCATTATCCTTGAGCGGCTCAGGAGCTTTGGGCGCGCTTTTAGCTTCCGTATCGTTGCTGTGCGGAAATGCGGCGACCGACACAGCCATCATTGTCAGAGCTATTATCGTTGAAATTACTTTATTCAAACTTTTCACCTTGAACCTCATAATCCATTCTTCCTTGTTTATCAGTTTTGGGGTTTAAGGGTTGTTGCTTATCCGACTGAGATTCGCAGAGGCTATGTGCTTGATAACTGCCTGGAATCTGCGCAACAACCCTTCGATTTATGGAACGCGATTGCACTTGAAATCGGCGTTAAGGTTTGTGAAGTTTTGTCAATTTCAAGCCTCATATCTTGACAATTAAAGCGGGACAATTGAGCTTCCTGAAAAAGAAGGCGATTCACCACCGCAGACGCAGAGAGCGCAAAGGGTGATAAATTCTCTGCGAAATCTCTGTGTTCTGCGGCGTCTCTGCGGCGGTGAACTCTCTTCGGCTTTAAAGCGAATCCAAAAACGCCATCAGCTGGTTTTTCTGCCTTGTAGAGAGCGCGTTGTATCTGCGCGTCACATTTGCGGCCTGCCCGGCGTGACGCAGGATGGCTTCCTGCTTTGTAAAGGTCAACCCGTCATGCATCAGGCGATTGCGAGTCCTGAGCGCCCATAGCGGCGCTGTGCGAATCTGATTTGCTGTTGATGCAAAGTCCGCTGTTGGCAAAAACGGTATGCCGTCGCCTGTGCCGATGTTGTGTAACAGGAAATCGCTATAAGGATGAACGATTTTGTTACCCAGAGCCACCGGAACGATGAATGTGCCACCGTTAATGCTCGTGCCCGCCGCTGCCGTCGTGATCGAAGAAACATGACAGACAGCGCACCCAATCTGATTGAACAGAGTTTCGCCAGCCCGAACATCAGAGGTTACTGGCCCGCGAGAAGGCGCTTTTGTAGATCGCATGAAGTTGGCAAACGCCACAATATCTTCTCCATCGTCTTCGGGGTCGGCAACCGCGTCGTACGGACCAACGTCGCGGCCATTGGAGGTGTTCTCCTGCGGAAACAGAGGGCTGGTGATTCCCATTTCGTTAAGGTACGCATCGGCGGAAAATGATTCGAGGCTGGCGTGCTGGCTTTTCCATCCAAAACGCCCGATACGCGGGCTGCTGTCGCCTTCAAGCACAGGGACGATGAGCGCGGTGCCGCGCATGCTTGCAGGTTGCTGATCGCGAATGGCAGTTATGGTGCCATTCGCAATGCACTCGATATAGCCGTTGCCCAACGTGTTTGTCGAGATGCGGAAAGTTCTAACGCCGTCCTCAAAGGCTACTCGCTCCATAATCTCAGGGTCAGTTGCGCGTGATTGAATCAGCGAGCCACCGAGGGATTCAAAGAACCGGTTATTTGCCAGTCGTCCGGTTCGGTGTTCGGCTATCTGGCTTGCGCCTCCTGTCGCAACGTTTTGATGGCACTCTCCACAACTTTGCGCGTTGTACGTAGGTCCAAGCCCATCCGCTGCGTGTTCAACCTCCTCGAATATAAATCGGTTATCGTTGAAGGAACGAAGCGCCACGACGTTGTCTTCGTTTATGGAATCGAAAGGCGGCCCCTGCTCATTGAAGCCGTTAGTCAGGTTGTCAAATCCCGTCGGCGCTTCGGTCACGTTGGCATTAGTCCCAACGGCAGGGCTGTCTTCGTCATCAACCACATCGGTATGCTGGAATCTCTCCAGGCGGGACTGAAGGCTTTCCGGGCGTGTGTTCAGCGATTGTCTCTGTATGACACTGGTGAAAGCAGCAGGCATAACGAGCGCTGCCGCAAAAAAGATCAAAGCGGTTATCTTCAAAAGTCTCATCGTCTCAGCGTCCTTTCTAAAAAAGTCAGGCGGCAGGGATAGCGATGGTGACCGCCGCTTTCCAAAAGCAGGCAACACCTATCACGGTCCGAGTAGTTCAAGCACGGGCGCAGCGATTCTTATACTTGTTTTCTAACAAGGGCGAGAGAGACTTCTCGAAAGTATTGATTTCAGTATGTGAGGAGAACGCTCAACTGCACGCAAGCTCAAATGCTGTTAACGTGAGCACACAGCCGAAGCAGATATAATGCAAAGCGCTTTATAATACTCTTTAGTCACTCATTAGAACGTTACTATTTTCAAAGCAAGGTCAAGGTTTCGTTAAGCAAATAATTAGTTTTGTTAATTTCAGGGCGCGCGTCTTCACACTTCTTTGCAGAGAGCGTATTCGCTAATTTGCAGTGCAAGGCGAATGCGGACTCGCGTTCGTAAGACTGGGCAGTGATGGTCTTGCCCGCACAATAATCGAAGGCGATTCTACTGATCAAACGAGAGGTTCCTACATGAGAATAAGCAAAAGTGTGTTCGCAGTTTTACTTTGCGCAGCTTTATTTTGCGCGGCCATACAGGCGAGGCCGCAGGCTGCGCGTGAAGCCACAATCGAGCCTGAAACCAGAGCGCGACTCGTATTGCAGTCGCATATAAACTCCAAGTTGAACGAGCCGGGAGACCCTGTCACAGCCATTTTGGACGAGCCTATTTACGTGGGCAGCGATATGGTGCTCGGACGCGGGACTGAATTTCACGGCAAGGTCGCTCAGGTGACGCCAGCCGGAAGAGGCCAGAAAAACGGGAAGATCGTTCTGGTCTTTGAGCGAATTCGTATGCCCTGGGGCGACGAGCCGGTCGCGGTCGAGATCACGGCGATAGACGACTGGACGAACAACGAAAAGATGAAAGCCGATGAAGAAGGCAAAGTTAGCGGCAGTCGCAGCGGCAAAAGAACGGCTGAGAACGTCGAGCGCGGCGCGACAATCGGAGGCGCGGGGGCGCTCGGAACCGTGTTGCTGGGTGGCGGAGGGGCCGCCGCAGGAGCCGTGCTGGGTGGCGGATTGCTGGGGGGACTATTGCTTACAAGGGGCGGCGATGTACGAGTCGCTCCGGGCGCAGTCTTCCGAATAAAGTTTGCCAGACCTTTGACCCTGCCCGTAGTACAGCAGCCCCCGGCTTCGCCTCGGCCCATTCAACAGGCAGATCAGGATACGAAAAATCCTTAGCGCAATTCGTAAACTGCGGACTACGTAAAATGAAGGGAGAGTAGCTACTTATATGGTCAGGCGCTGACCATATAAGTAGCAATTGTCGCCGTACAAATTTTGATCGATAAAAATGCTCGACCCTCTACACAATTTCGACGCAGTTGATATATACTTTGTCCGCCTTTCTCACAGATGATGGTTTCTTCTGGGTGTGATCGTGAGGGGTTGAATTCTACAACTCTCACATTAGTGATAATTTTTCCGCTTATCAGGTTTAGCTGGAACAAGGAGGTACATTACACATGTTAGTCAAACTGAACAACAAGTTTATAGTCTCAATGATGGCCGTTCTCATACTGAGCATGGCTGTACCAGCAAGGACATTTCAGTCCCCGAATGCTGGAGATGCAGTTGAGGCAGGCCCTTCTGCCATAACAAACACAATTCTTCGCTGGAACAAAATCGCGGTCGATTGCAGCGGCCTCGACCACACGCCTGTTGCGCCGGGCGAGACCCGCGTATTCGGCGAGCAGGTCGGGCCGTGCCGGGCAGCCCGCGCGATGGCAATCGTCCATATCGCGATGTTCGAGGCGCTCAACGCCATTGTCGGCGGCTTCAAACCCTATATAACAGGTAATCGCAAAACCGGCCCCGGATCGACCGATGCGGCAGTCGCACAGGCCGCGCATGATGCGCTGGTGGGGATGTTCCCATCGCAGAAATCGCTTCTGGACCCGAAGCTTGATGACGATCTTGCATTGATTGCAAACGGGCAACAGAAAAACAACGGAATCGCTATCGGCAAATGGGCGGCTGCCGCGATAATTGCGATGCGCGCAAACGATCACGCGGCGCACGCCGAGCCTCGCGTCAACATAGATTACATTCCGAGCATCGCTCCGGGGATATGGCGACAAGACCCGATCAGCCATCATCCGCTCGCACTGGGCGCGCACTGGGGTGAGGTTACACCCTTCATCCTGCGTTCAGCCGAACAGTACAGGATTCCGCCTCCGCCTCCGATGAACAGCGCCGCCTATACCGCCGCCTACAACGAAGTGAAACGACTGGGCGGCGACGGTCTGGGCACTCCTACAGAGCGCACTGCGGATCAAACGTTGGCTGGCGTCTATTGGGCTTATGATGGAACCCCCAGCTTGTGCGCGCCGCCGAGGCTCTACAACCAAGTCACAACAGTCATAGCTAATCAAAAGGGCACAAGCGGAATTCAGCTGTTGCGGCTGCTGACGCTCGTAAATGTGGCTATGGCCGATGCAGGCATCGCGTCCTGGGAATCGAAGTATTTCTATCAGTTCTGGCGTCCAATCGGAGGCATACGCGAATCCGATGTGGGCACGGGCGCGACCGGTTTAGGCGATGGCAATCCCGATACTATCGGCGATCCGCTATTCTCGCCGCTCGGCGCACCGGCCAGCAATCTGACGGGGCCGAACTTCACGCCGCCTTTCCCGTCTTATCCGTCCGGACACGCGACGTTCGGAGGCTCGCTCTTTCAGGTTCTGCGCGATTTCTACGGGACGGACAATATCCCCTTCACCTTCGTTTCGGATGAATTCAACGGGACGACGATAGGCAACGACGGCGTTGTGCGCCCGCTGATTCCGCGCAGTTTCGCGACGCTGTCACAGGCCGAAGAAGAGAACGGCCAGAGCCGAATCTATCTCGGCATTCACTGGGCGTTCGATAAGACCGAAGGTATCGCACAGGGACGCAACGTGGGCCATTACGTTTTCAAGAATCTGTTCCTGCCGGTGCCTGCATCGAAAAAGGCTACGACAAAGTAACTTTCTGAATTGATAAAAACACTTAAGGGGGCAAACGCGATATCGTGTTTGCCCCCTTAAAATTTGCCTCACTAAATTCAAGTCTCGATTAGTTGGCCCAGTCGCCTGTAGTTTGCAGGCTCGTGAAATTCCTCAGAAATTCAGGCTCAAGCGGCGTGCCGTCCGGCTTACGAACAAAGTTGAGAACTGCGTCGGGTGCGATGCCTCCGTCTGTCGGATCTTCAATGACAGGGCAGATGCCGTACATCGGGCCTTCCGATCCGTTCGGATTGCGAAGGCGTTTGGCGGCAAAGCCTTTGCTGAGCAGGTTTTCGAGTTCACTGAGCGTTCTGATTATCGGAGTCCCGTCGAGGGCCAGTCCGTTTCGCTTCGTCAGATCGTTAAGCGCCTTTCGACCGTCCGAAGTGTTGAACGCGCGGTCCGTGTAGCTGACCCAGACGTGGAGCCATAGACCGAGAGGGTTGCCGCTGAAGTAGCCGTTGCGCAGGTCTACGATGTCGGCCTGACGATTGTTGCCCAGTCCAATCGGGTTTCCGGTGCGCGTGGGAAAGACATAAAGAATGCTTCTGTCGGCTATCTGCTTCGCCCTGCGGCCCGCTGCGTCATTGGTGAAGCCTTCGACGAATAAATCTCCCATTACTGACCAGAAAGTTACTTTGCCGTTATGCGCATAGGCGGGATTGGTTGCCAGCATTCTGACGTTTGTCTGAGACGGAAAGATCGGGCTGTCAAAGACAGATCTCGGCGGTGTGCCGTTGACACGGTTTACAATTTTGACCGGGTCCACGCCGTTCTGCCAGTAGAAAGCGTTATTGAAATCGAAGATCCGGTCTTCGACATCAGCACGAACAGACGTAAAGGATGAGATTAATAATGTGGACATTATCAGCGATAAGGTTGCGAGCGTCGTGAATCTTTTCATGCTTGTATCTCCCATAATTGTTAGTTGGATCAAAGCGAATGCTGAGGAAGCCATAAGCCCTGTCATGTTATATTGAGGATGAAGACAGCGACTTGATACATGTGAGTGTCAAGAATTTGTCAGGCAAATGTTTAGTTATGTCGAGTTCGACTGACATTTCTTCACAGCGGACCGGATCACACGAACGTTTAATTAATACAGTCAGCCCGTCTCATTTTTAACAAAGGGGTTACTGATGAATCGCATTCTGGTTGTTGACGACGATTTGGATCTATGCGAACTGCTGGCAAAGTACCTGCAGCGCGAAGGGTTTGAGGTCGAGATGGTGCATAACGGCGAGCAGGGCGTAGAACGCGCCATGTCGGGCGATTACACGCTCGTAATCTTAGACGTGATGCTGCCCGGTCTTACAGGGTTCGATGTCCTGAGCAGCATAAGAAGAAGATCGAGCGTGCCTGTGTTGATGCTGACGGCGCGCGGAGACGATGTTGACCGCATCGTGGGATTAGAGATGGGCGCGGACGATTACCTGCAAAAGCCCTTCAACCCGCGAGAGCTTATCGCAAGAATCCGCGCCATACTGCGGCGTGCAAGGCTTGAGCCTTCCGAAGCGACTGCGCCGGTAAGCCCTGAGCGCTTTGCTGTTGGCGATGTAGAGATGGACAAAGGCACGCGCATTGTCACGCGCGGCGGCGAGCAATTGCCGTTGACGACAGTCGAGTTCGATCTGCTGGAAGCATTGATGCGGGCTGCCGGTCACATTGTTTCTCGCGAAGATCTGGTGAAGTCCATACTTGGGCGCAACTTCACCCCCTATGACCGCAGCATAGATACGCATGTGAGCAATTTGCGCAAAAAGCTCGGCCACTACGTAGACGGTATCGAGCGAATAAAAACGATTCGCAGCGTCGGCTATATTTACGCCACACCGGGCGAATTGCAGAAGGAGTGATTGGTGTATGCGCAGCCTTTTTTTAAAAATATTCATCTGGTTCGGGCTGGCTATGGCGATTGTTATATCGGCGAATTTCCTGTCCTCTTATGTGACGTTTCGAGAGGACTCGCGCGGGCGGCCTCCCGGTAATTTCACGACGATGTTCGCTCAGACAGCCGTCGAGAAGCTTGAGCGCGAAGGCAAAAATGGAGCGACCGGTTATCTTGAAGCTCTGGAAAAAACGACGCTGACCCGCCCATACCTTTTCGATCAGAACGGGGATGAAATAACCGGGCGTAACGCTCCGCCGGAGGCGAAGGAAGCGGCCAGTAAAGCGAGATCTGAAAAAGAGGTACGGTACTCTGGAAACAACCAGCTTGAATATGTAGTCAGCCCCCTTATCGCCTCCGGCGAAAACCGGTATGTCATGGTCCACCAGTTTGGCGCGCGACCGCCAAGACCGCCGTTTCTGCCTTTCTGGCCTCGTAACTGGTGGGTGCAATTGACGGCTGTGCTCGTAACGGCAGGGCTGCTCTGCTACTGGCTGGCGCGGTACATAAGCTCGCCCGTCGCCAGACTGCGAGCAGCAACACAGCAACTCGCAAGCGGAGACCTTACGGCGCGCGTGGGCGCGGCGCAGCGGAGACGGCGCGACGAGGTGGCCGATCTGGGGCGCGATTTCGACATCATGGCCGAGCGAATAGAGACTTTGATGGCTTCACAGCAGCGCCTTCTGCATGACATTTCGCATGAACTTCGCTCGCCGCTCGCGCGCTTGAAAATAGCGCTCGAACTGGCGCGGCAGGATGACGGCGCAGAAGCCGGATGGGCTTTGGATCGCATTGAGCGCGAAGCCGACCGCTTGAATGATCTGATCGGCCAACTGCTTACGCTCGCGCGTCTGGACAGCAAATCGCCGGGGATAAACAGCGACCCGGTCGATCTGAAACGGCTTGTGCAGGAGATCGTTTTTGACGCAGATTTCGAGGCGCGCAATCACAATCGCTCGGTGAGAATGATTACGAGCGAGGCTTGCCTTGTAATCGGCAACGAGCAACTGCTGCACAGCGCCGTAGAGAACGTAGTGCGAAACGCAATGTCATATACGGCGGAAGGCACTGCGGTCGAGGTCTCTTTGCAGTGCGAAGGCGAGAGCGCAGTGATAACGGTTCTCGATCAGGGGGCGGGAGTCCCTCAATCAGTATTGGTCGATATATTTCGCCCTTTCTATCGAGTGGCTGACGCGAGAGACAGACAATCGGGCGGCATAGGGCTGGGGCTTTCCATCAGTCAGCGCGCAGTAGAAGTTCACGGCGGAACCGTGTCGGCTTCAAACGCGCCGCGCGGCGGGCTGCTGGTTGAAATCGTTCTTCCCATTACGAAAAAGGAAGAAGCGCCCGTATCGCTGAATGGATAGGTCTGCGATTAGCCCTCATCCGGCGTCATCAGGGCCGGGCACCGGTCTTGGCTGCCCGTCGCCTTGATTCATTCATTCGACACGATCATCTATACTCACTTGGATTGCTACTTCCCGCTCACGCTACACTCAACTCCCTCTGAGTCCTTAAACCTCGCTATGCGGCCTCCGAATATTTCAGTTGGGGCAGATGTAAACTCCACTCCATTGTCCTTCATTTCCGCATAGAATTTATCAAGGTCATCCACTCCGAACCCCAGTTGCGATGTGCCCGCAGGATTGGCTTGCGAAGCTATATGCAGGGCAAGGGTTGTTTCTCCTGTTTCAAACTCGGTCCATTCCGGAGATTGAAATCTCAAAACGAGTCCAAGCCGATCTTTGTAAAATTCGATGGCTCGCTGCATATCACCGACGTATTTAATGGCATAGGTTAATTTCATAATCATTCTCCTCTCTTCGACATTAGATTCCAGACCGGTATTCAGATTATTAATCCGATCTTTCGACAGCCGCAACCGTCTGACAGGCAATCTGCGGTTTGAGCAGCTAAAATGAACTATTTTAAAAAATAAACACATTTGTTGAATCAATCGCGATAGATTTTTCGTCCTATAAGTGATAGAAGATAGTTAATTGCAGGCCGTTGGAAGCCTACAAAAGTTTCGCGATTTTCAAGAGGTAAGCAACGTGAAAAAATATCGAGTGTTCACTCTGGCATTCACCTTAGTAGCAGTAGCGTCTTCCAGCTTTGCTCAGGCTGGCAAAACTGCAACTTCTGTGAGGGAAACCATGAATAGAGATCGGCTTTCAACTCTGCTGTCGGCAGTAGGTGTAAGCGTCGAAGATTCGGTGTTGCCCGCAGAGGTTCAGTCTTTTCAGGAGATGAGAATTCGCTGGGATGTTGCCGACGCAATTTCGCAGGATATGGTCCTTTCGGAACAGGAACCTGTGAACCGTGTTTTAACCGCGATTGAGCGCAAAAAGCGCGCACAGGTGTTGTCGCGGCAACGCTCTTTGGAACTCTCGACAAACCAGCTTTTAGTAGTGGCTGTTAACGAGAAACTTCAGCTTCGCTGGTGGTCGTTGATTCCGGACCCTCGCATTATGCGCGCAGAGACGCCGGATGCCGGAGGAACGCTTAGCGGACAGGTTCTCTATCGCTCTAAAGCAGACTTTGTCATCGCTTTTCCTGACGATGAGACGATCACAGAGTTACGCATTTTTCACCCACATTGGACAGGTTCCGAGTTCATTCTGGAGCCATTAGGGGCGATTCCTTCTGATAAAAAGTTGAGATGAAACGCTATGATAAATCAGACGTTAAAACTGATGCCGAAGCTTTTATTTCTTTTGTTTCTGTTCTGCTGTCCTGTGGACGCGATGGCCGAGTCGTTTGAGACGATTGTCAGTAACGGCAGCCCTCAGAACAGAGTGGACATCGCCATTCTCGGCGATGGTTATACGGCCAGCCAGATGCAGCAATACAGGGCCGATGTTCAGAATTTTATTCAGGGCGTATTCGCGCAAGAGCCATACAGGGAATACTCGCGTTACTATAACGTTCACAGAATTGATGTAATCAGCAGTCAATCAGGAGCCGACCATCCGGAACGCAATCCCGCAGTTTTCGTCAATACCGCGTTTGATGCAACTTACAACTGCGGCAACATTCAGCGTCTCATCTGCGTGAATACTACTAAAGTCTTCAACGTTATAAACAACACCCTCCCGGCTTCATTCTTTGACGTTGTGTTGATTATCGTCAACGACCCTGAATACGGAGGGTCGGGCGGCAGTGTGGCCGTCGCGTCAACTAATGGCGCGGTCGTAGAGCTTGTATTACACGAAGTGGGCCACAGCTTCGGACTCCTCGCCGACGAATACGCCGGAGGAGGTCCGAGTTGCAATGCCGGTATCGAGCCTTCCGAGCCTAATGCCACCAAAGAGACCGTGCGCGCCTTGATTAAATGGAATCAATGGATCGCGCTCACCACTCCCGTCCCGACAACGACGAGTACGCCGGGCGTGCCGGGACTGTACGAGAGCGCCAAATACTGCGACTTTGGATTGTACAGACCAACGTTTGACTCCAAGATGCGGTCGCTTGATCGCCCGTTCGAGCAGATAAACACCGAGCAGCATGTCAAGCGCGTATACAACCTTGTCTCGCCAATAGACTCCAGCCAGCCGCCCGGAAATAATCTGGTGATTACAAAGGGACAGATACAGCCATTCAGCCTGACAACGCCAATACCGTTTACGCACACGCTTGGTGTGACATGGTTCGTTGACGGCCAGATGCAGGGTACAGGGCTGACGTTCAATCTTGATTCCAGCGCGCTCAGTATCGGCTCTCATACGGTAGAAGGTCGGGTGAGCGACGCGACGCCTCTGGTTAGAAGTGATCCCCAGCAACTTTTATCCGAACAGCGAAGCTGGAATGTTACAGTCCAGTGTGCTCTTTCGCTTTCAAAGACCGGTCAGTTCTTCCCGATGAACGGTGGAGACGACAGCGTAACCATATCGGCAGGGGCTGGCTGTGGCTGGACGGCTGTGAGCAATGACAACTGGATCATTATCACCTCAGCCAATAGCGGCACAACCAGCAATGTCGTTACCTACACAGTGAGAGAGAACTTCACTGCAAGCGCGCGTACAGGTTCGCTTACAATCGCAGGACAGACCTTCATAGTGATTCAGAATGGCGTATCGGGCGGGAGTTGCAGTTACTCGATCTCTCCCGCGTTCCAGTCTTTCACTAAGACCGGCGGGAGCGGCGCTGTGAGCGTATCGGCTGGTTCGGGTTGCGCATGGGGCGCTGTAAGCAACGTCAACTGGATAACGATTACTTCGGGCAATAACGGCATAGGGAATGGCACGGTGAATTACACAGTAGCGGCTAACCCCGGCACCAATGGCCGCGCAGGCAAGATAACGATTGCCGGAAAAACTTACTCGGTGAAACAAACGGGTAATTAGCGAACGGATAAAGATGCGACGGGTTCTCAGAAATTCAAACCCGTCGCATCTTTGTCATCTATGGCTCACTCATTTACATCTCGCATCATTGCAGCAGGTCTTTCATCTACCTGCGCCAGAGCGAAGTCGAAGGATTAGGCGCTCGCATGGTTAGAGCGGGCCTATGAAGCGCAAAGCGATCTTCCGGTTTTCATCAAGGTAGAACCGACCTGGGACAACCTTCGCTCGGACGCACGTTTTCAAGACCTCCTGCGTCGCATCGGTCTTCAATGATGATTTATATATTTTCTATTCCGTTTGTTAGCTGATCTTTTCACTCGAATCAGGCTTCTTCGACGAGCGAGGTTTGCGCTCGCTTAGACGAGTGCCGCCTACCTGAGCATATTGCGCCGAATTGGGACCAAAAACGGCCTTCATTCCGCTGCGTCCTCGCGTGTTATAACTCTCAACCAGTTTCATCTGATCGCTGGTATCGTCAACCAGTTTTGACAGATCGGTACGCATTTCATCGCGAGTTTGCTTCAGGTTGCGCAGTTTGGTTATAGAGCTTTTCAGGCTCTCAATCGTCACATCTCCCAAAGCAAATGTAGGGTTTTCACTCCAAACCTGAGCTAAACGCTCGGCATCAGCAATCACCGAATCCACCGTTTTATTTGAAGCCATCTTTTTCCTCCTTGCATAAGTAAGCATTATCTCTTATTGAGAGATAATGATCTTTTGTTTATAGACGAGTATCTCTCGCTCAGAGAGCATCATCTTCTGTTTAGAGATTGTTATTTTTATTGAGAGAACGTCATCTATCGTTGACAGTAAATCATCTCTCGTTAAATTATATTTTTTATTTTGCTAATATTTTTTTTGTCATCAGGCAGATTTATTATTATTAATTATATTTGTGCCCGCATTGCGATTAGCGAGCCAACTATATCTCTCATAGTTTTTGGTGTCAATAAAAACTGTGATTTTTAATACTAACAATTATTTCGCGTGCGCCACTGCGGTGAATCGCTACGGCGAGGACTCAACAGTTATTCAGATTATAACGCCTGATATTCTTTGTAAAAATCATCATAAGTAATGTAACGTGAATTCGACATAAGAATCAGCCCTGAAAGGGCGAAATTCAATAGCACAGGGCATCGCCCTGTGTCGTACATCGTGAAATAAACCAAGTGATTTATTTCGCCCTTTCAGGGCTTGTGAGATGGTGGTGTTGCATACCGTGGGTTTCACCCACGGCTATTGAATTTCGCCCTTTCAGGGCTTTTACTTCGATTATTATGTCGAACTCGCGTTAATGTAGGCATTTAAAAATTCGAGATTCAAAATAAACACGACCCGAAGCGCCATTGCCTATTTGTTTTATTATGCAGTAAACGGTCTTTAGAATCAGATATTCACTTACACCCCATTACTGATTTCACACTTATCCGGCCAGTTGCATCGAGACTAAAACTGTATGGTAACTGTCCCTATCTGGCGATCAAAATATTCCGGGCTGTAACAAAGTAACTGTAGGGGCAGGGCTTGTCCCTGCCCGGATCGCCGATAGGCGATGATCTGTCATGGCTTTCAGCCATTCGGGCAGGGACAAGCCCTGCCCCTACATTGATTGTCAACCGACTTTGTTACAGCCCTGTCAAAATATTCCGGCAATTAGCGTTACGGATAGAGCGCCAGTTGGAATAATTAAAGCGTTAGGGGATTATCGTTTCAAAGCGAAGCTTGCGTCGCGATAAACCTCTTTACCTTCTAACAAAGTGAGCAGCACTTTCGCATTGTGGATTTCGTGCGGCGCAATCTCAAACAGATTACGGTCCACGACTATCAGGTCGGCGGCTTTGCCCGTTTCAATCGAACCTGTCTCGGCCTCTTCAAAGTTCAGATACGCGCCGTTGATCGTATAGCCCGCAAGCATCGTTTCGAGATCAACTCGTTCTTCGGCAATCCACGCCTCTCCCGGCCCTTTATCAAGCCCTCTGCGCGTTATCGCTACCTGAATCGCATCGAGCGGGTTCATCGAAGTGACTGACCAGTCGCTGCCGCAAGCTATGACTGCGCCTGTTGCAGAAAGGCTGTGAATCGGGTAGAGCCATCGCGAGCGCTCAGGCCCAAGCACGGGCAGCGTAAGTTCCGTTATGTAAGTATCGGCATAAGCCCAGAGCGGCTGGAAGTTCGCAATGACGCCGAGTCGCCGAAAGCGCGGCACATCCTGCGGGTTGAAAAGTTCTATATGGGCTATCGTGTGCCGGGAGTCTCGGCTGCCGTTCTTTGAGCGGGCGAACTCGAAAGCGTCGAGCGCGTTTCTGATGGCCCTGTCGCCGATGGCATGAACGTGGACTTGAAACCCTTCGCGGTCGAGCGCCGCGACCAGAGGATTGAATACATCAGGCTCGACGTTCGCCTTGCCGCGATCACCCTCAGTTCCGACATAAGGCTCAAGCAACGCTGCTGTGCGGGCTTCGATCACGCCGTCCGCAAAGATCTTTACGGCAGTGGCGCGCAACCTGCGGCCCTGATACCGCTTTCTCATCTCTGCGAGGCGCGACACCTCTGCCGCGCCTTTCGACGTATCGACCGACAGCGCCGCGACGACTCGCGCAGTCAACTCGCCGCGACGGTCAAGTTCGGCGTAAGTTTTAAGATACGTTTCGCTCACACTTGCGTCCTGAAACGAAGTGATGCCGAAGCGATTTGCCATCTCAAGCCCGCGTCGAAGCCCTTTTGTGTAATCCTCAGTCGAATACTGAGGCAGGTGACGCTCGACAAGCGCCATCGCATCTTCGCGAAGCGTGCCCGTAGGCTCATTCGTCGCGGGGTCGCGCTCGATGCGGCCCGGTTTCGGATCAGGCGTGTTTTTCGTTATTCCGGCAATTTCGAGAGCGCGCGAATTCGCCCACGCTGAATGGCCGTCGGCGGCATACAAAAAGACAGGCCGGTCAGGAATCGTTTTGTCGAGACTGGATTTGTGCGGATTGGCATTTGGAAAAAGCGGAAGCTGCCAGCCCGACCCGCGAATCCACTTTTTCTGCGGGTTCTGCTCCGCGTACCGCCGAACAGCGTCAAGTATCTGCTGTTCGGAAGTAAGCTCGCTCAACTGGCATTCATCCATCTCTATGCCGCCCGACACGACATGGACATGCGAGTCATGAAAGCTCGGCAACAGCATCCTGCCTCGTAAATCGACGACGACAGTCTGCGGGCCAATCCATTTTTGAGCCTTGCTGTCGGGGCCGACATAAACTATGCGGCCCTGGCTTACGGCTACGGTTTCAGCCCAACTGCGCGCTGCGTCGAGCGTGTAGACAGCGCCGTTGCGGAATATCAGGTCAGCAGTCTTTGTTGCGGGTTTCTGAGAGATGGCAAAAGCATTGCCTGACGAGAAGAGCACAAACAGGAGCAGGCTTGAAAGAGTTCGGCGCACGAGCAACCTCCGAAAAGTGAAAGTGAGAAGCACATACTGTTGCGGGCCAAACAGTACCGAAAGCGATAGCGCCCGTGTAAAAAAAGATTGTTCGAGCTTGAATACACCCGTGCGCTATCGCTTCCTGTACCGTCCTGCTTCCTGGCTCACTTCACCTTCTTCGCCTGAGCCTCCTGCCCGTTTACATTGAGATTCATGTGAGTCACCTGACCTGTTGCATCTTTTACGAAAGTAATTTTCACTCCTACAGTCGGAACGTTAAAGACGGTCTCTGATTCAGCGATCAACTCTTCTTTCGTATCGTTGTTGGGCTGGCCGTAGAGCCGGTCGTTCTCTCTGGTTATATTGAGAGGCCCGAACGGAGTATCGTACTGTCCCACATAGGCGTCGAAATTTTTCGGATCAACTTTGACGGCAGGCGGCGCAGACGCAGATGGCGTCGCCTTTGGCACGTCCACAACCTGCGAGGATGTCTGTGAAGCAAGACCCGACAATTGCGATGCGACTACCTGCCAGCGACCGTTGCGCTTCACATATACATCCGTGTAGCGGTGCTGAAGGTTATAGTCCTGACCTTTTTGAGGCCCGTCCCGATAGGTCCCTCTCTGAATGACCTTGCCCGTCAGCACAGCCGTGTCGCCATAGATTCGCACCTTCGTATCGGCAGTCATAAATATAGGCGGCGCTCCTGCGGGAGCGGGATTTTTGAGTCTGGCTATTTCATCGGCCTTAGTCATGACTGTGCCATCAGAAAAGGTGATCGTAAAATCGTCTGCTTCTATGCGTTCCATTGCCGCCACATCGCGCTTTGTATAGGCGTCGAGCCATTCGCGCTCAAGCTTCAGCAGGTCCTGTTCGACAGAGCCTGCCTGAGTCGAGGGCGAAGCTGTGTCTGCGGGCTTTTTTGGCTCTTCGGCTTTCCTGTCTTCGACCTTCATGCCCGGCTTGTATTCGGCGAGCCATTCAATATCGATGGCGTCCGCGCCGCGCCGCGCCTTTTCTGATATAAGCCACTGGCCGCGCTCGTTCCATGGCGCGCCGCCTTCGAGCGCTACGTGACAGAAGGTACAATCTTTCGCGCCGAACTTGCGTGCTTTGTTCAGGAAAAGCGGATAGCCGAACGACTCTCCCGCGAGCGCCGTAACAAAAGCCCCGACGAAAAAGAGCGCAATTGAAATTTTAATAGTCTTCACCTTGACTCTCCCTTGCGTTTTAAAATATGTGCGGATAAATGACAGTATACACTACGAGCAAAACCGGGGTAGTTCAAGTCAGAGCTGTTGCGAGTAGATGTAGGGGCAGGGCTTGTCCCTGCCCGGATCGCGAAGCGATGACAGACTTATAATTCGGTAGATTTCAAATCAATCATGGCCTTACGGCCATTCGGGCAGGGACAAGCCCTGCCCCTACTATGCATTCAACCGAACTCGTTTCATCTGGCGCAGGTCAGCGCGCGACCGCCGTCGATGCCTATGGTTGCGCCTGTAATCCAGCTCGCGCGATCAGATGCCAGAAAGCAGATCAACTCTGCGACCTCCCCGGCTTCGCCAACGCGACCGAGCGGGTGCGTGGTCTTACTGTGTTCGAGAAACGCTCGATAGGCATCCGCGTTCATTCCGCCCGAACGATGAAGACTGGTAACGACGACGCCCGGATTCACCGCGTTGACTCTGACACCTTTCGCGGCAAGCTCAAGCGCGGCGCAGCGTGTAAGCTGATCGAGTCCCGCTTTGCTCACGCAATAGGCCAGCACGCCCGGAAAAGAGCGCGGTCCGGTCACGCTCGACACGTTGACGATGTTTCCGCGCGAGCGTTCCAGATGGGGAACGGCCATCTGCATCAGGTGAAAGACCGAGCGCAGGTTGATGTTCATCATCTCGTCCCAAAGCTCAAGCGATGTCTCTTCTATGCGACCCGATTTGAGAATGCCCGCCGCATTGATTAACACATCAAGCCCGTCCATCATCTCAGCCCCTCGCGTCACGCAGGATTGGCTTTGCCTTTCATCTGAAAGATCAGCCGCGATGATGAAAGCCTCTCCCTTATCGGCTGCCGCTTCATCCACAACGCGCTCAAGCGCGCTCTCGCTTCGGCTTACCAGCGTGACGGTCGCGCCCGCGTTTAAGAAAAGCTTTGCCGTTGCGCGACCAATGCCGCTCGATGCGCCCGTCACTATAACTTTTTTTCGCGTTCTTTCTTCATGCATAATCACAGTCTGCTTATTGATCTGCTCAATGGCAAGCAGAAGTTTGTTTTAATCAATATGTAACATTCGCGTTACGTTTTATTAATAAAGCATTTATATACTGAGCGTTCAATTCATATTTCCTTTACACCGGAGAGTGAAATATATCGCCTGTCCCTTCGCTGGTGATGTCGGGAACCAAACAAACCACTTCTATCTATCTGGAGGAAAGATGCAAAGCAGGTCAACAGTGCTGAGTTTAGTATTGATGCTCGCTCTCCTATTTTGTTTTGATAAGGCCGAGGCGAGAACGCAGCAACAATCATCAGGCAACAACACAACAACCACAGACACGAGCGGGGCGTCAAAAGCCGCGCCTGCGCCTTCAGTTGAGGACAGGCTTCGCGCGCTCGAACAGGTAATCGAACGACAACAGAACGAGATTCGATCTCTTCATGAGATGATAGACAAAGAAAAGCGCAATGCTGAAACCGCAAAGACCGACGCCGTCTCTGAAGCGCGTCAGCCCATAGTCGCCGCAGATCAAACTCCGGCTTCGGGCAAGAATGAAGCCGCGCCGCCCGACCAGACTCAGAAGCGAGTTGATGAGCTTTACAAGAAGTTCGGCGCGATTCGCTTCAGCGGCGACATTCGCTTTCGCACAGAGACGTTTCGCAATCAGGGCTTTGACAGCCTTGCCGAAGCGCCTGCGCGTAACCGGCTGCGGATGCGTGTGCGGCTTGCGCTCGACGGCTCGCTCAACAAGCATTTCGACTGGGGGGTCAAGCTGGCTTCCGGGATATTCACCGATCCGATATCGTCGAATCAGACCTTTACCGATTTCTTCGAGCGCAAGCCGTTTGCGCTCGAACGCGCCTTCGTTCGCTATGACTCGGTAGCGAGTGACAATGGGGCAGGCGTGCAACTGGTCGCGGGGAAATTCGAGCCGACCTTTCGCCGAACTCAGATGGTCTGGGACGACGATGTGAACGTTGAAGGCGCAAGCGAGGCGCTCTACTTCAAGTCAACTTCGAGCTTGAAGCAGATCAAGCTGGTCGCCTTCCAGTTGCCTTTCAATGAACTATCCGCCGCTAAAGACGGTGTGCTTTACGGCGGCCAGCTTCAAACCGACTGGCAATTTGCTCCGACGGTTTCAGCCAACGTCAATGCCTCTTATTACGCATGGAACAGGGCCGATCAGATCGCGCTTGGGCTTGGCGCGCTGGCGACTCAGGTCAACGGCGGAATCTTTAACGGCGCGGGGCTGACGGGCAATCAAAACGGCGCGCTCGGCACTTCAAATCGTCTCGTTAGAAATGCGAGCGGGAATGTTACGGGCTTTCTTGCCGGGTTCAATCTCTTTGACGTGCTCGGCAATCTGACATGGCAGGCAGGTCACAAAATCCCTGTGACTTTCACCTTTGACTATGTAAGGAATCTCTCAGACAGAATTGACGACGAAAAGAACGGTTACTGGGCAGGCGTACAGGTAGGCCAAACCAGAGAAGCGCACGACTGGATGGTTGGCTATACATTCACGCGCATCGAGCAGGACGCCGTGCTTGTGCCGTTCAACTTCAGCGACATCCTCTCGTCCAACAGCCGCGCTCACATCCCGACTTTCGCCTATCAGGTTTCCAACGGCGTGACGTTGCAATGGACGGGGTTGTTCTCTCAGCGCGCGAACACAATCGTGCCGCTCTCCCCGGTCAATCGCTGGCTGAACAGAATGCAGTTCGACGCTATCTACAAATTCTGAGGTCGGACTCGGCTCTTTGGGAACAGTAAGCAATGATTCGGTGTCAAATGTAGAGCAGGCTTGAGGGCCTGCTCTACATTTGCGATGGCGATGCAAGTTTTCCTGAGCGCGCCATTCCAATCGTTACGCAACCCTGTTTCAAGGAGTCTTCCGGCAAATGAAATCTATAACTATCTTCGCCATGCTCATGCTCCTGGTGCCGAGCCAGATTGCGCAAACGCGCACGGCCCGACGCGCCGTTCAAACCACCGAGGCATCCGTTCAACCCTCACAGCCACAGCTTCCGATTCGCCGCGTCATTCTTTACAGCAACGGCGTCGCTTACTTCGAGCGGCGCGGAACGGTGTCGCCTCACGCGGAGGTCAACCTGCCTTTCAAGCAATCGCAGATTAAAGATCGCCCGATGGGCGGGCTTCGATTAAAGAACACATCCGCGCTCACGCTCGAAGGCGGGTCGCTGACAGTCCTTGACGGCGACGCTTATGCCGGTGAAGCGTTGATTGAAAGGCTCAAACCGGGCGAAGAAAGATTCATCTCTTTCGCTTTGGATCTGGGCACGCTCGTCACCACACGGTTAAAAAACGACCGTGAACCTGCATTTCTTATCAGAGCCGTGAAAGGCGTGATTCAGGCCCACTACTATCAAACAGACAGAAAAGTCTACACCATCACCAATCAGACAGACCGCCCGCGCATCGTGTTCGTAGAGCATCCGATACGCGAGCGATGGAAGCTCTCAGGCGATACGGCAAAACCTTACGAAACGACCGCATCAGCTTATCGCTTCCACGTCGAAGTGAAACCGCGCGCGACGGTCGAGTTGCCCGTCATCGAACAGCTTGCGCTGATGGACAGCTATGCGCTCTCGAACCTGACTCGAAACGACATCGAGATTTTCGTCGCGCGCCGCTACATCGACGATACGACTCGCGCCGCGCTCGAAAATATAATTGAGATAAAGAGCAGGATCGCATCTGTCGATGCCCGTGTTGCGGCGGCAGACCGCGAAACCGTAGAGATCGCAGCAGACCAGGAGCGGTTGCGCGAAAACATCAAGGCGTTGAGCAAAGAGGCGGAGGCGCGGCAACTGATCGCGCGCTACGTTGCAAAAGCTACGCAACAGGAGACGCGCATCGAACAGATCACCGTTGAAAAACGAGCAGCGGCAGTCGAACGCGCGCGGCTACAGGCAGAGCTTGATGCGGCGATTCGCGCTCTTGCTCTGGATCGCAAGCTCTGACTTTCGATCTACTGGTTTGGGTTGCTATTGAGCAAAGCTTGATCGCAGCTTGACTGCCCATCGCCCGGCTTCTTTCGTCACGATATAGAGCGAATCATAGGAGCCTATTTTCGTGCCGTCGGCCCGGTAGCGTGTGAATCTGGTATCGACATGCACTTTGTCTTTGGACGCATGAATGATACGGCGACGGTCCCATTTGCTGTGATGCCAGTCACTGCCCGCGCTTGCCCATACCTTTGTCGCATCCTGTAGTCCGGGGCGTTCGAGAACGCTCATATTGCCGCTGGCCAGCCGGTAGTGCGGGAAATGAAAGGTGCGTTCCCATGCAGACAAATCCTTCCGGTTCCAGGCGGCCATATAATCGTCTAAAAGCTTCATCACCTCTGCTTCAGCCTCTGCCTTTGGCTTTTGAGCGGCAGCCGCAGTCCCCGTAATTGAGCCGATGAGTAAAAAAATGACCGCAATGATTTTCATAATCGCCGCCTCCTGATTTGTGTCAACTGGAAATCAGTTTCTTTCGGCAGAAAATAAATTCTTTCATTGTTGATGGCGCTCCGGCGATAAAGCATCTATTGCTTAGACTCTGGCGCTCTCCGTTTACAATGCTTGCATTAAGGCATGTTCGATTGCAGGGGGGAAATCAAAAAGAACAAAGTAATCCGCCGGATAGAGATAATCCTCTCCTTCATTATCTATCACTCGGATGTAGTTTGATTTTGCGGCTTTCTTGTCGGGCAGCACCTGATAGATCATTCGAGGCGTCAATAAATCCGGGTCGTCCGTGTTAATGCAGATAGCAAATTGCCGCGCTGAATTCTTTTGCTTTGTCATAGCCTTAATCCAGAAATCGTTTGATCCTCATTTTCTTCCTGCCCAGTCCATGCGCCTCAAACCAATGTAGTTCCGCTAAACGAATATTACCATTTACCAGTCGCACAGTTGCAATACCTTTGAGCTTTCGCCAGCGACCTTTTCCATATCTCTTTCTCAAAATCGGAAGTATGCGAATCTTGCTGCCGATGGCAATTGTTTCGATTTCAACAATCTCACTGATGATCTCAAAGTTCATCTGTATCAACTAGACGGCGAGGTGTTCGACGCCGGGCAGAAACTGTGGCGCGCGACGGTGCTTCGTTGCCTGCTCGTAGGCGTAAGCCAGCTTTATCAGCACTGGCTCGCTGTAGGCTCTGCCCGCAAATGACAGGCCGACAGGCAGACCGGAAACATAGCCCGCCGGAACCGTGATGTGCGGATAGCCCGCTACTGCGCTCGCGGTCGAAAACCCGCCCGTGAAATGGTCGCCGTTAATCAGATCGGTCTTCCACGGCGGCCCGCCCGTAGGCGCAATCAGCGCATCGAGCCTGTGTTTTAGCATCACGGCATCAATGCCCTCGGTCCTTGAAAGCCGCAGGTTCTTTGCGAGCGCCTTTCGATATTCGGGGCTTGTGAGCGGCCCTTTGGCTTCGGCCCGAATCATGACTTCCTGTCCGAAGTAAGGCATCTCCTTTGCGCGATTCTGCTCGTTGAACTCGATTATCTCTTTCAGAGAATGGACAGGCGCGCGCGCGCCGAGGCTTGCGAGATAAGCATTCAAGTCTGCTTTGAATTCGTATAACAGCACCTCGAACTCCGAGTCATCGAACTTCCCTGCCGTTGGAATATCCGCCGGGTCAACGACCACTGCGCCGAGCCGCTTCATCACCTCGATGGACTCGTTCATCAGTTTGTCTACTCGCTCGCTAAAGCCGAAAGACTTTCTCATGACACCGATTCGCGCGCCTTTCATACCCGCAGGGTCGAGAAACTTTGTATAGTCGGTCATCGATTTACCGCGACTCTGGTTCGTCGCAGAGTCGCGCGAATCGATTCCCGTGAGCGCGCCGAGCAACAGCGCGACGTCGGCAACAGATCGAGCCATCGGCCCTGCCGTGTCCTGGCTGTGAGCTATCGGAATTATGCCCGCGCGGCTGACCAGACCGAGCGTGGGTTTGATTCCGACGAGCGAATTTGATGACGAGGGACAGACGATTGAACCATCCGTTTCCGTACCGATTGCTGCGGCGCAGAGATTGGCTGAAACCCCTGCGCCCGATCCGCTGCTTGATCCGCAGGGGTTTCGGTCCAGTGCGTAAGGGTTCTTTGTCAGCCCGCCGCGACCGCTCCATCCGCTCGTCGAATGACTCGATCTGAAGTTCGCCCATTCGCTCAGGTTCGTTTTGCCAAGCAGCACCGCTCCCGCCTGGCGAAGTCGCCCGGCTATAAACGCGTCTTTCGACGGAGTCGAACCGGCCAGCGCCAGCGAACCGGCAGTGGTCATCATCCGGTCGGCAGTATCGATGTTGTCTTTGATAAGTATTGGAATGCCGTGCAGCGGGCCGCGCGGGCCTTTCGCTTTTCGTTCACGGTCAAGCGCGTCGGCTATTGACAGAGCATCGGGATTGATCTCGATCACAGAATTGATCGCAGGCCCATGTTTGTCTATCTCGTCAATGCGATCCAGATACATTTCCGTGATCTGCCGCGCGGTATATTTCCCCGACTTCATCGCTTCCTGCAAAGCAGCGATTGTTGTTTCTTCCAGATCAAATGGTTTCGCTGTTTGAGATGCTGAACTGCGTAAAACAGGCGCGACTATAGCCATTGCGCCTGCCTGTAAAAATCGCCTGCGATTTCCTATTGAACCTGCACAGTTGTCTTTATTACTTTTGCCCATCATCACTCCCCTGAGAAGCGAATTTTTTGACTGCCTGCCAGAATGCCTTTTGGTATTGCTCAAGAATACCACTTCTGCTGCGTAATAAAAAAATCGCTCGCCGCACAAAGCGACGAGCGAACTTGAATTTACTTGAGGAAGTTAGTTTGGGTGGTTCAGAAATTCAAACGCAGCGCGAACTGAATCTGCCGGTTCGTTCCCAGCCCTACGGTCTTTGCGACTGTCGAATTGACGATGCCGAACGTTCCCGCCGCCGCCGAGGTGAAAGCCTCTCCCGGTTGTAGCTGGTTCAATCCGGTTCCGAGCGCATTTGGCAGCGTCACCGGAGGATTGGCAAAGTTCGCGCGGTTGAAGATGTTAAAAATCTCTGCGCGGAACTCCAGGTTAGCCGATTCTGTGACTCTGAATCGCTTCGTCGTTACAAGGTCGAACTGCTTGAAGTCCGGCCCGCGCAGCGCACCTCGTTTGAGATTGCCAAACTCTCCCGGCGCGGGGATAGCAAACGCCGCTGGGTTGATGAACGCAGTACCGTTGATGTGTATGTAAGGATCAACGCCGGGTATCAGATCGGGTCTTCGCACGTTGCGCGATGCGCCGCCGCCCGGCGTGTTGATGATCGCAGTGCGCCCTGCGGCTGGCGAGCTGAATATCTTGCCTGCCGCGTCACGATATACGACATCGGGTCGCGTGACGAGCACGCTCAGCGGCACGCCGCTCCGCGCGTTGACTATAGTCCCGACTTCCCAGCCGCCCAGAAACATATCGCCAATGCCGTTGAGGTTGTTCATATACGCTCTGCCTCTGCCGAACGGCAGCGCATAGAGCGCGCTCAAATTGAAGGTGTGGCGCACGTCGAACTGATTCCAGCCTTCGTCGTAATCGAAGCTGGCGGTCCTTCTTCCTGAGGGCGTTTCTGATGTTTCGCGCGCCAGATTGCCAGAGGTCAGCGCTTCGTTTGACCCTCCGGTGGTGCCGTAGCTTCTCGCGAACGTGTACTGCGCGTTGAGCGTCAGCCCCGTGTTGAAACGGCGACCGAGCGCCAGTTGCAGCGCGTTATAACTGTCGCGCCCGCCGCTCGTCTTGAAGTCGATTTCGGCAAACGGTCTCAGAATCGTGCTTCCCTGCACAATGTCGAACTCGCGAATCACTATCGCGTTGCCTGTCGGATTAGGATTGGTTCTTACTTCCACGATCTGGTTTGTGACGCTGCGCAAAAAGAGGTTGCGCCCCTGGCTGCCTACGTAAGCCGCTGTCAACACCATTTTGTAGAAAAGCTCCTGCTGCACAGAGAAGCTGTACTGAAAAACGCGCTCCGGGATGGCATAGTCAGGAGAGTATGCGCGCGGCTGGTACTGGCGATTGTCGGGGTTGTTGATGAAGTTATTTTTCAACAGGTTGGCATCGACCGGAAACGCGCCGCCGCTGAGGGTAGAAGATATGCGGTCGCTTTCAATCGGCTGAATCTGGTCTTCGGTCTGGCCCGGCCCGTAATATAGGCCAAAGCCTCCGCGAATAACTGTTCGACCGCCGCCGAAAAATCCCGACCCCATAGGGCTGGGCGACCATGTGGCCGCGACGCGCGGGCCGAAGTTGGATTTGTGAGATCCAAAGAACTCCTGCTTCGGATCGAGCAGCACGCCTCTTGTTATATCGAACTGCACGTTCAGGTCGTTCGCCTCGCGAAGCGGCGTGTAGTATTCGTATCGAAGCCCGTAGTTGAGCGTGAAATTCGGTTTGATCTTCCACTCGTCCTGCGCAAAGCCTATGTAGTATTCCTGTTCGGCCTTGCGATTGCCGACCGCTCCATTGTTGAACGGGCTGGGCTCGCTGAGGTCGCCGCTGAACTGTACCTGCTGCACTCTATTGGCGAGAAATTCCGTGATGTTCGAGTAGGTGTAGGTGATGCCGCCGAGCCTGTCCGTGTACATGCGGATCAAGCGCGCTTCGACTCCGAACTTTGCGTTGTGGCTCCCCTTCACCCACGACAGGTTATCAACGAAAGAGAGCGAGTAAGGCGTATACGGGAATCCGCGACCGTTGAACGCGCTGCTGCCGCGTATCAATCCGCCCGGTATGGCGATGCCTGAGCTTCCGCCCTGACCCGCGATGCCTGCGTTTGCGACAGCGCCTGAGATGTTGATTATGGCGTTCGACAGATCTATGCCGTTGACTACGGGCGCGATGCCGTTGACGCGCGACAGCGCTTCGTTGAAACCGAACTTGGCTTCGTTGATCGTGTTCGACGACAAGGCTCCCTGCAAAGAGAGCACCCCGTTTTGAGGGACGGAGGTGACGACGAGGCGGCGACCCGTGACGCCCTGCGGCTCATCGTTTTCGCCCTGATCGCGGAAGTAGCGCGCGTACATGGACCACCGCGAATTGAAGCGATAATCAAAGCGAAGCGCCACAGAGTTTTCATTCACCTTCTGGCTGGAATTGAGTTGCGCCAGTTCAAAATCGGGGCTTGCCGAACGGCCCGGCAGTATGACAGCGCCGGGGGCGAGAAATGTATCAACCACCGGTCTTATAGAAGCCACGGCCCGCGCGGCTGCCGCCGCCGACGGCACGGCTTCGAGAAAGTTGATGCCAGAACGCAAACGGTATCCTTCATAGCTTCCAAAGAAGAACAATTTATCCTTGATAATGGGGCCGCCGATTGAGCCGCCAAACTGGTTGAGGCGCAGCGGCGACTTCATTGCGCCGTCGAAAAAGTTGCGCGCATCCAGAACATCATTGCGCAAAAACTCGAACAGCGAGCCGTGAAACCGGTTCCCGCCCGAACGGGTTACGACGCTGATCTGCCCGCCTGTTCCCGTGCCGTATTCTGCCGGGTAGCTGTTGGATTCGACGCGGAATTCCTGAACGTTTTCGAGGCTGGATTGAAGACGAAACGGAGACGGCAACTCGCCGTTGACGTTGCCGGGCGATGCGTCGATGATGGCCGACCCTTCGATGCCATCGTAGCGAATGGCGTTCTGCTCTACTGCGCGACCGCTGAAGCGGATGTCGCCGAAAGTGCCCGATCCGCTGTTTTGCGAGCCGGGCGCTTGCAGGTAGAGTTGCGAAAGCTGGCGGCCATTGATCGGAAGCCCGACCACTTCGC
The DNA here is from genome assembly GCA_963804815.1 of Blastocatellia bacterium. Taxonomy (GTDB): domain Bacteria; phylum Acidobacteriota; class Blastocatellia; order UBA7656; family UBA7656; genus DATEKX01. The sequence continues at coordinate 4,968,474 of CAWDRU010000002.1, forward strand.
GCTCGCTGACGTTTGCGCCGATGCGCGCAGAGCTTGTATCGATTGCGGCTTCCTGTGTCCCGACGATTGTTATGCTCTCGGAAGTGCCTGATGGCTTAAGCTCGATGTCGAGCGTAAGCTCCTGACCTACGGACAACTGAACATTGGTGAATTCAGCATTGCTGAACCCCTGCGCCTTACAGTTTATCGTGTAAAAAGATGGCTTCAGCGCTGTGACCAGGTATTGGCCCTGCTCCGTCGCATTGACTGCGCGCTCTTCGCCCGTGCGCTCGTTTTTTATGGTGATGCCTGCGCCGGGCACCACCGCATTAGACTGATCGCGGACTGTGCCGACGATGCGGCCCTGATCGGTTTGAGCCAGCGCGACAGCTTGAATGAACAGCTGCGCGAAGAGTGTGAGGGCGAGCATCAAGCTCACTGAAGTACTCTTTTTTCCTGCCATAAATGCCTCCTGTTGTTGTTTGCGGAATGTAGTTGTTTATCTCTTCAAGTGGTAAGACATAGTGATGCAAGCGCGGAGTCTAGCAAGCTGCGGTTAAACGATTATGAAGCCAAAATTAAATCTTTGTTACAGGTAACGTGAATTCGACATAAGAATCAGCCCTGAAAGGGCGAAATTCAATAGCACAGGGCATCGCCCTGTGTTGCGCATCAAGAGCAACTACAAGCCCTGTAAGGGCGAAATAAACCAAGTGATTTATTTCGCCCTTACAGGGCTTGTGAGGTGGTGGCAATCATACCCGGCGCGATGCGCCGGGCTATTGAACTTCGCCCTTTCAGGGCTTTTACTTCGATTATTATGTCGAACTCGCGTTACAGGTAGAGTTCAAATGTATTTAAGGTTTGATTAACAAACAGATAACCCTGTGACATTAAGCTTGCATCGGACAGGAAACCTTATGTGCAAAGTGCGAGCAAGCAATGTCAAAGAGCCTGGAAGAATATGCAGTGGAGTTAGAGCGCAAGGCCCGGGAGAAAGCCCACGTCATCAGGCGTGTGGTCAAAGAATACAATGCGTGTCTTCAAGGCACGACCAGCGGTGATGCATATCAAATTCCCCGCAAGCAGCGCGAAATCGAGCGCGTGGTCGCCCAATACATTCAACTTTATAAGGCGCTCAAACGGTTGCGAAAAAAGATGCGCGCCAAGCGGGAGTAATAGTTTAAAGATTTGTCAGGAGGCAGGAAATGACAGACAAGAGATCAGCATATGATCGATGCGTAGCAGAGCTTGAAATGGCTCAGATGATGTTAAACCAGATAGCCAGCAAACAGGACGCTCCGGCTGAAGATATTCACAAAGCGGCAGTCGAAGCCAAGAAACTCGAAATCCAACTGGCCGCAACTAAACTTGCGCAGGCCGATTATCACCTCGACGCTCTGAAAGCGCGGCTCGACTTTCTGAGTGCCCGTGTGGCTGCCGCAGGCGGCCCGTCGAAAAGAGAGCAGGCGGAACTTGAGTGGGCGCGCACGGCAGTGCCCATTAACAGTTCAACCGTCGCGAGGCTTGCAAACGAGCTTGAAGAACGCAAACAGGAACTGGTAGAGATGATCAGCTTCGCTTCCAAAGACGCGGCGGCCTGAACGCTCCGGTCGCTTTATAGAATCATCTATTTTGACCCTGAAAGAGTCGCTCTTTCAGGGTCACACGTTTTTTTAGGCGGCGATGCTCACGATTGCCTGCGCATAGTGTTACATTAAAACTCACCCTGAACAGATCACCAGTTCAAAAAAGAATAAGCGCGGCGTAACAGAGGTTGGGTGGGTTCTGTTGCGCCGCGCACAGGGAATCAATCCGACCGCGCGCTCTTTGTTCGCCAGAGGTGTGACGCGCGGTATCAGGTCTACCGATTTCGGAAAGAAGATGTTCGTAGATTAACCCGGCCTCGTTAGATAACAATTACGCAATTGTTAAATAATCGTATCATCTGCATCCGATTTTATGGTTACTTCGGGGCATTAAATGAAGAATTTTTGTATTTCCGAAGCGAGTTTACACTCTGTTATTGTGAATGGCTAAAAAGATATCGAAGCAGAGAGCTTATCAGTTAAGACATAAAAAGGCGGGTCTGTGCGCCCGCTGCTCAGAGGCGGCTGTAAACGGGACTCACTGCGAGAAACACAGGGAGATGATTAATCGCATTTCCCGTGAAAGCATGAGGCGTCGCAAAGATTCCAAGCCTCAGGCCTGAGACTAGATACTTCTTTTCCCGCCCCTCGAAGCGATATTTATCGCGCTATTAATTCTCTTTAAGCGCCCGCCTGCTTTTCTGCTCTACCCACGCGCCTGTTGCCGCGAATTTTTCGATCAGCTTGTGATAATCCGAACGGTAAAGCAGCTTGATATTTACTTCCGGGTAATGCTGGCGCAGCAATCGTACTTTGCGATTCTTGGCCGTTACGAGCTTCTGTTTCAGCGTAGTCAATTCGATATAAATGTCGTGCTGAGGCAGATAGAAATCAGGCGTGAAGCCGTTGACGAAATTGCCTTCATCATCCCATTCGATGGCAAAGGTGCGCGGCTCGTAATGCCAGGCTATCTGGTAAAAGTCGAGTATGCGCGCAAACTCTTCTTCGGATGGATGAGCGAACTCCACATGCCGCCGCTCGGCAAAGTGAACAGAGGTCTTATGCGGGCTGAGATTGCCAATCGGTTCTTCAAAATAAGATGTGGTCATATAACGCTCCTTGTCCTGCTGGCGCGCAACTTACGATCAGGGGGAAAGCGTCACGCGCTTCAAGAGGTTTAACCGAGTGATTAGACAGCATAAAGCCTGAAAGTTAGATGGCTATGTCCTTACTTTTAATTTTAACGCGAGTTCGACATAATGATCGAAGTAAAAGCCCTGAAAGGGCGAAATTCAATAGCCGTGGGTGAAACCCACGGTATGCAACGCCACTACCACACAAGCCCTGTAAGGGCGAAATAAACCAAGTGATTTATTTCGCCCTTACAGGGCTTGTAGTTTATCTTGATGCGCAACACAGGGCGATGCCCTGTGCTATTGAATTTCGCCCTTTCAGGGCTGATTATTATGTCGAATTCACGTTAATTTTATGTAAAATCCTCATCGTTGCTTATGCTCGCCACTTTACTTTGGCGTGGAGTACACTCGCTTTCAACGGAGGGACAGATGAACTGGGGTGACCTTTTAAAACTCAGCGGAATCGTAATCGTGATTGTGGGATTTGCGCTCAAGCTGCGCACGACTCTCGTGGTCGTAACGGCTGCGCTTGTGACAGGGCTTGTGGCAGGGCTGCCGCTTTTTTCAAGCGACCTTCCCGCTCTGACCAGCCCCGAACAGGAAGGCATCATCAACATGCTTGGTCGCGCATTTTCAGACAATCGCCTGATGACGCTTTTCATCATCACGCTTCCGGCAATCGGGCTGGCCGAGCGATTCGGATTGCAGGAGCAGTCAGCCTCGCTCATCCGCCGCATCAGCGCGGCAACCGTGGGCCGTTTGCAGATCGTCTATCAACTGCTCCGCGTGCTGATGGGCATAATCGGCCTCAGGCTCAACGGCCACGCGGCATTCGTGCGCCCGCTGATATTTCCAATGTCCGTAGGCGCAGCCGAAGCGCAGACCTGCGCCCATAGCGCAGACGAATTGCCCACGGAATCGGTCGAGCGAATCAAGGCCGCGAACTCCGCGAGCGAAAATTACGGTAACTTCTACGGCCAGAACCTCTCGCCCGTTCAATCGGGCATACTTCTGGTATACAGCACGTTGAAAGGGCTGGGCTATGAAGTCAGCGTTAAAAGCCTTGTGCTGTTTGCCATCCCCATCGCTTCCATCTCAATCGTTCTTGCGATCATTCAATTCCTGTTATTTGACCGGATGTTCAGAAAAAAGGCGGCGAAAAATGAACTCTAGCGCAATGGTTTTTCTCTTTGCCATAACGGACAGGCTCTCCATGCTCGATTCTGTATACGCGCTGACGGGTATAGTGCTCTTCGTTTTCGCCTGCCGGACGTGGGCCGACCACAGCAACCCGCGAAGAAGAACGAGCGCCGCGTTCTGGCTGATACTCAGCATAGTCTTCGCGTTCGGAAGCCTCCTGCCGCACTGGCTTACAGGAGTGCTCATTCTGGCGATGGTCGCGCTTGACGGAGCGGGCCGCGTCGCTCGCGGAAGCTATGACGAAGCAACCACAGCAGAGCAGATAGAGCATGCCCGCCGTCTGGGCGATAAAATATTTCTGCCCGTGCTGGTGATTCCCGTCGTGACTTTCGGCTTCGCGTTCGCGTTCGGCAAGCTTGGCCTTGACGTGACCAGAGGCGCGCTCGTAGGTCTGGGCTTCGGCGGTGTAGCGGCCATGGCGGTCGGCTTATGGCTGACGGGCGGCACTCTTCGTCGGATGATGAACGAAGGCCGCCGCCTCAACGACGCTATCGGAACGGTCAGCATTCTGCCTCAACTGCTCGCCTCGCTCGGTATCATCTTTACAGCGGCTCATGTCGGCGACCTGATTGCGAAAGGCATTTATCAGGTCATACCGGCTGACAACCTTTTTCTGCTTGTGCTGGCGAACTGTTTAGGGATGGCGTTGTTCACAATCGTGATGGGGAATTCTTTCGCGGCCTTTCCGGTCATCGCCGCGGGCGTGCTCGTACCGCTGATAATCAAACCGTTCGGCGTCGATCCCGCGATGGTCGGTATCATCACGCTGACAGCCGGGTCGAGCGGAACACTGATAACGCCGATGGCCGCGAACTTCAACATAGTGCCGACTGCGCTTTTGAACATGCGCGATCAATACGGGGTGATAAAATTCCAACTGCCGTTCGCCATAACCATCTGGTCGCTGCACGTTTTTTTGATGTGGCTGATGATAAAGCTGTTGTAAGCGGGCAGGCGCTCGCTACTGCTCGCCGCGCCGTTCTGCTTCGAGCGCGCGTCGGACGCGGAGGAATTCGTCTTCAAGCTCTCTGGCCATCTCGGCGGCCCCAACGACTGAACCCGCACGGCCAATCGTTTCCAACTCGGCGCAGATCGCCGTCATCCGCGTAGCGCCGAGGTTGCCGCAACTGCTCTTTAAGGAATGCGATTTGTTGGCAAGCACATGAGCATCGGCCTGCGCTATCGCCTTTTGTATGATCGCCAGATGAGCTGTTACTTCTTCAAAAAACAGGTCGATCAGCGACGAGAAAAAATCAGGCTCGCCTTTTATCTGAAGCTTGCGCAGGCTTTCAATCACGCGCGCGTCCAGCGAAACAGTCTCGCTTGCGGCAATCTCTTCGGTCTGCCCGGCTGTTTCTGATCGAAGCGATTGTTTCCCGACCCATCGTTCGAGAACTTCGGCAAGCTCGCGCTGCCTGAAGGGCTTGCTGATATAGTCGTCCATCCCGGCGGCTAAACAGAGGTCGCGGTCTTCCGGCAAAGCGTACGCGGTCATCGCAATGATTACGGTGTGCCTCGAATCAGCTTCGCGCCGCCTTATCTCTTTTGTCGCCTGATACCCATCCATCTCAGGCATCTGGCAGTCCATCAGCACTATGTCGTAAGCGATTTTCTCCAACGCGTCAATCGCTTCTCGCCCGTTTGAGACGGTGTCGGTTTTATAACCGGCTCGCTGAAGCTGCAACACTCCGACCTCGCGATTGACGGCATTGTCTTCGACAAGCAATATGCGAATCTGCTGGCGGCGTTCGCGCGAAGATTGCCTTTCGGGCGGCGCGTGATTTTGCCGGGCTTTAACGCTTTCGACGCCGGTCTGTTTTTCCAGCGGCGCGGTAAACCAGAATGTCGAGCCACGGCCCGGCTCGCTTTCAATTCCTATCTCTCCGCCCATCAATTCAACGATCTGTTTAGAGATTGCCAGCCCAAGCCCCGTGCCGCCGTATTTGCGCGTCGTCGAACTGTCGGCTTGAGTGAAAGGCTGAAAAAGGTGTTGCTGCGCTTCGGGTGAAATTCCGATCCCTGTATCGCTCACGGCAAAACGGACAGTGATGCGCGATTCGCTTTCGCCTTCTCTGCTGACATGGATACGCACCTCGCCCTCTTCGGTAAATTTCACCGCATTGCTCAACAGGTTCGCGAGCACCTGACCCAATCGAACAGGGTCGCCGCGAAGCCTCCTGTGCACGCCCTCGTCAATGTGCCACCCAAGGTCGATATCTTTTGCGCGCGCGCGTTCGACAAGCATATCTGCCACTCTTTCGACCGTCGTGCCGAGGTCGAAGTCAATGGTTTCGAGCACGAGTTTTCCCGCTTCAATTTTCGAGAAGTCGAGGATGTCATTGATTATTGCCAGCAGCGTATCGGCGCTGAACTGCGCGGTCTCGACGAGCTTGCGCTGGTCGGCGGTCAACTCGGTGCCCAGCAGCAGATCGACCATGCCGATGACGCCGTTCATTGGCGTGCGAATCTCGTGGCTCATCGTCGCCAGAAAATTCGCCTTGGCGCGAGCGGCCTCAAGCGCCTCCTCGCGCGCGCGGATCAATTCGCGCTCCAGTCGCTTTCGCTTAGTGATGTCGCGCACAATGGCAAGCGTCTCATCTTCGCCGCTCACGATGACGCGCAATTCGTAATCGCGGTCTTCAAGCTCGTACTCGAAGATTTGCGCGATGCCGTTTTCCATCTCCGCCTCGCCGCACTGTTCGATCTGTCGCGCCATCTCAGGCGGCAAAACATCCGAGACATTTTTTCTTATGAGGTCCGAGGAGTGAGGCAGCAATTCGATGCCGCGCTTCGGGCGGTAATCGAGAATCAACCCCTGTCGGCTCATTCTCAACATCAGATCCGGTATCGCGTTGAGCAGCGCCTGATTGCGGGCCTCGCTTTTTCTGAGCGCATCTTCGGTGCGAGCGAGTCGTTCGTAATCCAGGCTTTTCTCTCTGGCTTTCTGCGCAAGCGTCTGTATCTCTTCGTAGTTGAAGCGGAGTAGCTCGATGACAAGCAACCTACGCGTCCCTATCCTCAGCGCGGCGGCTTCGAGGTGGCAGAGCTTCCCGGTCGAATCGGTCTCGCTCCACGGGCCGGACTTCAATCTATCGACACGGCCCGCAGTCCAGAAAGAATTGGCTTCCCAGAGAAAGTGCTCAAGGAAGATGAAAACGTCCTGTGGTCTGATCGTCTCGCTTGCAGAGATCGGCGCGGGGTAGAGGCGGGCGAACCAGTCCGGCGCGCTCCCCATCAATTTGAAAGAGCCATCTTCGAGTCTATCCATCGCCACGATATCGAGCGCGGCAAGCATCTCTGAATTGATCGTTTCGTCAGCCATTAACCTTTGATCATCTTTTCGCCGATTGATTGAAAAACCTCTTCCACATTCTCGCCGGTCTTTGCGCTCGTTTCAAACACGACCCAGCCCTTCTGTGTGAGCGCCGCGATCTCCGAATCCTGAATCTCCCATTCGCTTTTCAGGTCCGATTTGTTTATCAGGAGGATGAACGGCGCGCTGCCTATCTCGTTTTCCGCGCGTTGTTGAAGCTCGGCGGCTTTATCAAGCGTCGCTCGCCGCGTGCCGTCAGCGACCAGAAAATAGCCCGCCGAGCCGCGCAGGTAAGATGTGCGTAACTGTAGAAATTCGTCCTCGCCCGCAAGGTCCCAGAGTATGAGCGTCATCTCCTGACCGCCGACGCTCAGGCTCTTTTTATCAATCTTCACGCCCACCGTCGTCAGATACTTATCCGAGAATATGCTTTTGACGAAGCGCGCGACAAGACTAGTCTTGCCCACTGCGAAAGCCCCAACCATGCAAATTTTTTTCTGAATCACTGCCCTAACGCCTCTCTGTTGGCGGCCTCTTTACAGGCCCATCACTTTGAATGTTACCTTCCGCTCAATCGTGCGGCGACCTTGTGCGCCGGTCGAAACGACTTCATCCGGCTTCACGCCTCTTGCGATCAGGGCGGCACGAACGGTATCAGCGCGCTGCTGGCGAAGCCGTTCGTTGCCTTCTTCGGTTCCGGTTTGATCTGTGTAACCTGAAACCTCTACGCGGACGGCTTTCCCGATCTCGCGCGACAGCGTGCCGAGCGCCTGAATGTCAGACGCGATTTTATGAAGAGCATCATCCTGATCCGGCGATAGATTCGGGCTTCCCGCATCGAACGTGACGGCGCTTCGTTCAATCTGCTGCCTGAGCGACGCGATTTTATTCTCTGCTCCATCTGCGTCAATCAGTCTCTCTTCGCGAAAACCTGTGACGCCGGAGATCATCTGCGCAAGCCTGCGAGCTTCTATAATCCATGTGTGCGGGGCGATGCCTTCGGCAAAAAGCGCGCCGTCTTCGATTCTGAGCGCGACCGTTTCGGGCGGCTGGAGCAGGCTCTTTGCTCTGGCCAGCGCGAATTCGGGATAAGCGGATTGATAAGGCTCCCACCGGCTTATGACATCTTCAGGAGCGATATTCGTCGCTTCAAATTTCGTCGATGGGTCCGTGGCCATCGGGTCGCGCAGTCCTGTGATGAAATATTTTCCGCCGCGCTTTTCTTCGGAAACGACGACAAGGCCCGGCTCCTGTTTGAGCGCGCTCACATAACTGTTCCAGCGGCTGCGGTCACGAATCGAAAAGAACAACCAGACGCCAAGCGCCAGCACGACTGCGGCAATCGCAATCCAGATGACTGGTGAAGCCTTCTTATGCCGGGTCTCCAGTTGCATTCGGAGGCAGTTTTCAAGTTCGTCGCGAGACGCATCAAACGGCGCGGCGTCTCCTTCAAATGAATCGAGCGCGGCCCTTTGCCGCAGATGAATCTGGTCGAGCGCGTCCTGCAAGGTCGCGCGAAGCTCGCCCGGAGCATTGCCGCGAATGACTGCTGCGATCACCGCCTGTTCGCCCTGCTCTATCCAGACCGTCAGTTCTCCAACCTGCAGGGATTGAAGTTCGTCGCCTTTTTCAGCGCCCAGTGAATCGCGAACGAAATCCTGAATCGCCGTCAGCATCCCTGACACAAGGTCGGCATCCTGAGTCGATACGGACGCTCGCGCCACGTGTTGAAGCAACAGGCCCGTGCTCTTGTGTATTAGAAAGACCTGCTCGACGCTGTAGAGCAGGGTGTGTGTGAGCACGACTTCTGCGAACGGCTTGCCCGTTCTTATCCCTTCGATTCTCCACTTCAGACCCTTGAGCGAAAGGCTGTGTTCAAGGGTCTGGTTTAGCGATTGAACCATCTGACCGAATATTTGAGAGATGGTCTTTCGGATGGCCGGGCCGATGACGGGAAAGATGGCGTTTGCTAAAGTCTCAGGATTTTTTCTGACCGAGGCCGTGATGCCTTCTTCGATTGCAGGCATCAGCGCCTTTGTGAATCGCTTGTCGCGGGACGTGCGAAGCAGGATTGCGTCGGGCAGCACGCGGCTGACAGCTTCGGTCTGGAGTTTCGGATCATCCAGCCGATGTTGCAGTTCGTTTATCCGGGACTGCTCCTCAGAGAAAAGCAGACTGCGAAGCTCGGACAGGTCTTCCTGATTCGTATCGCAATCATCACCTTCGGCTTCCGCAGTGCCGCCTTCTCTGATCATTTCAGCCATTGCCCAGGTCCCCCGCGCCTGGAAGCGTGAATTCGTTGTTGAGCCGCAACGCAAGCTCTGTGAACATATCGGCGAGCGCGGAACGGTCGGTCTTGTCATTGCGAAGTTCTCCGGCTTCGCGGTCGAGCGCGGCTGAAAGCTCTTCGTATTTTTGACGAATATCGCTGCTGAGATTCTTTGACTGATCCAGTATCTGGTCGCGAAGCTCGCGTTGTGTCTTTGTGACCTTCTCGTCGAGTTGAACGGTCTTCTTCTCTACGGTCCGGGTCAAATCCTTGAGTTCGCGCGACAGTTCCTTAACAGATTCCGACCGCTCGCCCTGTTCGGTTTTCCAGCGGTCAGTTAGAGATTCGATTTCGCCTTTGATATAGGATTCAAGCGAATCGAAGCGCATCTTTATTTCGCCTCTCAGGTCGGACGACTCTCTGGCGATTCGTTCTTCCAACCGAATGATCCTCTTTTCGTACTCGCGCGACTGAGCGCCAAAGAGTATATCCCTGACTTTATCGAGGCTTCCTGCGCCTGCAAGGTCTGCCCCGGGCTACCATCGTTACGTGTTTTTTTCTCTTCAGCCATACTTTTAGGTTTGCTCCTTATTTTAGAATTGCTTTTATTGCCTGCCGCTTTATTCGACCGGTTGTTCGATTTGGTCTTCTTCAATATAGTCGCTTTGATCCGCTTTTTACCAAGCATATATTCATCTCTGAGGACAGGCTTGATCGGCATATAATTGGAAGTCCCAACCGCGAGGCAGCCCAAGTATATCACACGCCTGAATATGTCGCGTAAAGAATATCCGGGGAGATCCGGTATCGACGGGCGGGATTAAACTGCCTGAGGAATGGCCTTTTAATTTGCAGATTTCTTTTCCAGTTCGAGCGCGCAACAGACGCGACGGAATTCTTCTTCGAGCGTCAAAACGAGCGCGGCTGTGCCGTGCATATGGCCTGCGCGGCTGCGGTCTTCGACGATGTCACACAGCGCATGCATTCGCCGCGCGCCGACCTGACCGCTGCTGCCTTTGAGCGTATGAGCCGCCACGGCAAGCGCCCGCGAGTCGTCCATCGCGAGAGCCTCTTTCATCCTGTCAATCCTCGTGGGCGAATCTTTTATGAACATATCGATCAGTTCCGACAGAAATTCGGGACAGGACGCTTTTGTAAGATTGCGAAGGTTATTTATCACTTCGCGGTCTATCACTTTCGTCAGGGCGTATTCATCGTCCGTCGCGTCCAGCTTAGCCGACGTTGCCTGCGTCCAATGCGCAAGCACCGCTGCGAGGTCTTCCTGCCGGGCTGGCTTTTTGATGTAATCATCCATGCCGGATTGAAAGCAGCGTTCGCGATTCGCTTCAACCGCGTTATCGGTCATTGCGATGATCGTCGTGTGACGCGACTGGCCTTCGCGCCGCCTTATCTCCTGCGTCGCTTCGTAGCCGTCCATCTCAGGCATCTGGCAGTCCATCAGCACTACGTCATAAGCGGTTTTTGAAAGAGCTTCGAGCGCTTCCAGTCCATTGCTCGCGGCATCGGCTATGTATCCGAGCATTTGAAGCTGACGAAGCGCTATCCGCTGATTCACCGCATTGTCTTCTACAAGCAGTATGCGAGCCGGTTTTGACAATGTGTTTGTGGATTCGCTTCCTGCCATAAGTTTCACCCGACGGAAGATTCACTTGACGGGTCGCCTGCGCGTCATCACACCGGCGATGGAGAGAAACGATAATACTGTAAACAGCAGCCCGTCCGTAAGAGAGAGTGAGGCTTGCTCAAGCAGACATCAGGCACTGTGCGGGCAACATTCGATCAGAAGAATCGGTCACAAACGGCGATTTTTTGTCGCTTTTGATGAGAGTAAGGCTGATAACAACAGAAGTGATCAGCCGCTCCATCCCGGCAGACGACAGGATATAGAAGACCGCGCGCCCGCCAACCTGTAGCCCGGAACTTTCGCTCACCTCTACATCCGCGCCTTCAATTATCGAGCCGATCAGTATAGCGCTGCGCGGCCTATCGTTCAGGACTCCGCCGGAAAGCATCCCCTGCCGCAGCGACGCATCAGCAAAGACAAATCGATAGATGTTGTTGCCGGTCTTTATCTCTATCATGTCGTTGTTGCTTATGTTGTCAAGCGATAGTCTGCCGCTATCATTATTCCCGGCATCCCGTCGATCTTTGTATTCACTTGAGAAACTCATATCAGTTTCCTCGCCTGTCGAATAGAGGGGGAGCCGAAGCCGAGCGGAGTGAGCATTCCACATAAGCTTCGGCGTCCCCGTGCCAGCCCGACATCATCCCCATCCTAGTTGCCGAGCTAGAGCACTCTTTGTTCGGCTCGCAAGGCGCGTCTGTCGCTGCCAGCTTTGCGCCGAATAAAACTTCTCACTAATAAAACTCATCACTTGCCAACGAGGCCATTAGACCACAGGGCCGTTTTTCGCGCATCGTGCGGGACGCCTATTTTTGATAGCTGCGGGAGACCATTTTTTCTGAGCGCGCATGGTCGCGCCAGCCTATCGCCCCGGCACAATTGTGCCGCTTTGATTGAAGCAGGTTCACAGCTGACGAAAAAAAGAATTGCCGGATTATGAGGTGATCGTCGCTGGCAGGATAGAGTAAATATATGTGGGGATTACTGGAAGAGGTCTGGCCCGAAGCTAATTGATCCCCCCGTGCGCGTCCCCGACTTCGGGCCAGACCCTGTGCGAGCCTTTGACAAATGAGGGTTCAGATATCAATAGCTCGAATAAAATTCATTTCAGATTTGCGACTACGCCATTTACGCCTTCGGGCCGAACTTTCGCCATAACCACAGCAAAATGATCGCTCCCAGAAGTGAAAACAGGAAGCTGGGACGCAAAAGCGCGTCTTCCCTTCCATCTTTTGCTCCTAAAATCAGGCGGCCCAGAAATCCGCCTACTAAAGACCCGGCTACACCCAGCACTATCGTAGCGATGATGCCCATAGGGTCTTTACCCGGCAGGATCAAACGCGCCAGCGCGCCTGCGATAAGCCCAACGATCAGCATGCCTATGATGTGAAACATAGTCTTCGCTCTCCTTTCAGGATTCGTTTCGACGCGGCCCCTCTCAAATCGGTAAAGCATCACGCCCGTTGTTGATTAGTGGTCGCAAGTTTTGATGGCTAATCATACTCTTATCTCGCGCCGATACAAGCTCTCCGATATCAGCCCGGTTGAAGAATCAAAAGGGCGCGTTTCAATCCGCTCGTGGATAGAGCTTATTCCCTATAAGCTTATGATGAAGCATGGAGAGAATCATCCACTCCTTTGAAACGCGCCTCTCATGTTTGCGATTAAAACACGACCTGTCGTAATGCGCATCGTACGCGGCTCCTAATTCGGGCAACACTCGACTCCTATTTTTTGCAGCGCGCAATGGCACAATTATGCCATAAGTTTTTTTGAGTCTCAGCGAGGCGGGTCGGCGAGTTTATGCTTGTATGCATAGATCAGAAGCTCTACGCGGTCGCCAACATCGAGTTTGTCGAAGATGGAAGTCAGGTGATGGCGCACGGTCGTTTCGCTGATGAAGAGTCGGTCGGCTATCTCTTTGTTCCTGATGCCCTCGCCGATCAGCGTAACGACCTCTCTCTCTCGATTCGTCAGCGTGGCTATCTTTTCCGCTTCGGGATCAGGGGTTTTGGGTTTGGGCGCGCGCGACATTTCGCCCAGCATGCTTGCCGTCGTCGCAGGGTCGAGCCACGCTTCCCCTCTGCGAACCACCTTGATGGCGTTTATCAGCACGTCAGCGGCTTTGTCCTTGGCCACTATGCCCATAGCGCCAAGCATGAGGGCTTTTTTGTAAACTTCCGTGCTGCGCATACCCGTCAGTATGATTATTCGCGCAGCATTTGCGGCGGCAAGCAGATCGGCGATGATCTCTGTGCCGTTGAAATCGCCCATATCGAGGTCGAGCAGAATGATGTCCGGGTTTTCACTCGCGGCCAGCGCCAACGCCTCAGCACGATTGCCCGCTTCGCCAACCATTTTCATATCGGGCTGGCTGTCGATTATCATGCGCAAGCCTGTGCGAACCACCAGATGATCATCCACCAGAAGCACTCGAATATGTTTTGCGCCGGAGTTGTCCATAGCGACTTTGACGCGTGCAAGCGAGGATTGAGAAGCCAGCCTGATTTTACTTCACATAGCCCGCGCCGGGCAATCATAGAATTAGCATTGCTTGACACCCGGAAATCGCGGCTCGTAGCATGCAATCCATGGCTCACTCTGAACGCAAGCGGCTATTCCTCGTTGACGGGATGTCGCAAATCTATCGCGCCTATTATGCCATCCGAGGGCTGACCAATTCACACGGGCTTGCGACGAATGCGATATACGGCTTCACGATGATGTTGCGCCGTTTGATCGCCAACGATAAGCCCGATTATCTGGGCGTTGCTCTCGATTCGCCCGAACCGACGTTTCGCCACGAATCTTTTGAAGCTTATAAGGCAACCCGTGCCGCAATGCCGGACGATCTGTCGGTGCAGCTCCCTTATATTTTTCGCGCCTGCGAGGCGCTAAAGGTTCCAACCACGCGCGCGCCCGGTTACGAAGCCGACGACATCATCGGCACGTTCGCATGTCAGGCCGAAGCGCTCAATCTCGATGTTATCATTGTTACAAATGATAAAGATATGTGCCAGCTTGTCACAGATCATGTGAAGATACTGCGCACGGGGCGCGACGGCTCACTGGCGCTGCTCGACCGTGAAGGGGTGAAACAGCGATTTGGCGTGCGGCCAGATCAGGTGGTTGATCTGCTGGGACTCTGGGGCGATCAATCGGATAACATTCCCGGCGCTCCGGGCGTGGGCGAGAAAGGCGCGCAGCAGATCATCAATCAGTTCGGCTCGATAGAAAATGCGCTCGCGCACGCGGATGAAATCACGCGAAAGACATATCGCGAAAGCCTTCAAAACAACCGCGAATTGATTCTGCAATCGCGCGAGCTTGCGCGGATTCATTGCGAGATGCCGATCAAACTTGACCTCGACGCGCTCATCTACGAAGAGCCTGATCGCCGCGCCGCTTACGAACTGTTTTCGGAGCTTGAATTTTCGCAACTGACGCGCGAGTTCGCAGACGCGGCCACGCACGAAGCGGTCGCAACGGTCGCCGCGCGCAAACCGGGCAAGCCGCGTTATTCGCGCATAACGACTCGCGCAGAGCTTGAAAAGTTCATCAAGTCGCTGTGGGCGCTTGATCGCTTTGCGCTCTCGATAGCCGAACGCAAAGGCGCGATGTACGGCATCAGTATCTCTACGGCGCAGATGAATGCCGCGCTGATAGATCTCGAAAAATTTGAAGAAGGCGCTGACCCGCTGCCGCTTGTGAAAGAGATGCTGGAAAACGGGCTGATTCGCAAGTCCGTGCATGACTGGAAAGGCGCGCTCACCATGCTCGACCATTACGTATGCGAGCGCGAAACGACCGAAACGCCGAATAAATCCGCCGACGCGGGCTGCATTCAGGATTTCAAACCTGCAATTCGCATCGAAGGCGTTGAAGACGACACGATGCTTGCGGCTTACCTGCTCGACCCGAACCGCACCACCTATCGCGTGCTTGAAATCGCGCGCGAACAGTTAGGACTTGAACTGGCCGAAACAATCGAAGGATTTGACGCAGACGATTCGCGCGCGCTTCAAACGGCTGACCTGACATTTCATATCGCGGATGTGCTGCGCGCAAAACTCGAAGCCCAGGGGCTTGAGCAGGTCTATTCCGCTATCGAGCTTCCGCTGGTCGAGATACTTTTTGAGATGGAGCGGATAGGCGTCCGCATAGACACTGCGGCGCTTGAACAGGCGGGCGCTGAAATGGAGAGCGAGCTTGCGCGGCTCACAACAGAGATTTACAGTCTCGCGGGGCAGGAGTTCAATATCAATTCCACGATTCAGCTCGGCGAAATTTTCGAGAAGCTGAATTTCGATGTTGGCCGCAAGACAAAAACCGGGCGCATATCAACATCCGCAGATGTGCTCGAAGAGCTTGCGACGAAATATGATCTGCCTCGCCTCATTCTGGAGTATCGAGAAATTGCGAAACTAAAGAACACCTATGTCGATGCGCTGCCGAAGCTGATCAACCCACGCACGGGCCGCGTTCACACGACTCTGAATCAGGCCGTCGCCGCGACGGGAAGATTGAGCAGCACGAATCCAAACCTGCAAAATATTCCGATCCGAAAAGAGAGTGGCCGCCGCATTCGCGCCGCGTTCGTCGCATCACCCGGCTACGCGCTGATGTCAGCCGATTATTCGCAGATCGAATTGAGATTGTTCGCGCACCTGACGGGCGACCCCGTTATGACCGATGCGTTCAACAAAGGCGAAGACATTCACACGCGGACGGCTCGCGCGGTGTTCGGCGCGAAGACAAAGCAGGAAGAAGCGGATGTGCGCAGGCTTGCAAAGATTGTCAATTTTGCAATCGCATATGATGTTGGCCCGTTCGGCCTCGCCGCCAGAACCGGGCTTACGCGCGCGGAAGCAAAAAAAGCGATTGAAAATTACTACGAGACCTACACGGGCGTGCGCCGCTACATGGAAAAGACGCCCGAAGAAGTGCGCGAAACGGGACTCGTGCGAACCGTGTTCGGTCGCATTCGCCCGATACCCGATATCAACAATCGCAATCACAACCTGCGCGCGCGCGCCGAGCGCGAAGCCATCAATGCCCCGTTGCAGGGAACTGCGGCGGACCTTGTGAAGATGGCGATGATTCGCGTCTACGAGCGATTGAACCGCGAGCATCTGGGCGCGCGAATGATTCTTCAGGTGCATGACGAATTGCTGCTCGAAGTGCCTGAACAAGAGATCGAGCGCACCACAAATATAGTGCGCGAAGAGATGGAATCGGTCTATCCGATTGCAGTCCCGCTGATCGTAGATATTGGCATCGGTCACAACTGGATGGAAGCCAAGCCTTAAACTCACGGATGGCTTTGCATCAAAAGTTTAAAGATCAGCCCGCGTTTGGTTCAAGGGTGATTTCAAAACCAACTTGACCCTGTCGAACCTTGATTCAATATTTGACCGCTTGCGACAGGCGACAAGGCACTCATCACGCTTGTAGTTGTAGAGGTGAAACATCTTTTCAAACAATCCACCTCCTGCGCCAGCGGTTGGCTATATACCAATTCTGGCAATCACCTCACGCATAAAAGCCTGATTTCTGATAGACATGTCGGGGAAAAGTGCTATCATCTGCTATCAGATTTACCCAGCGAAGGATTTGAACAGAAAAGGAAGCTATGAGCAATCTGTTAGTCAGAGACGTGCCGGAACAAATTCGCTCCTGGATAGAGCAGGTGCGAAGCGAGCACAGGATGACTCAACAGGAGTTCGTTCTTAAGTTCGGGAATGCCGTAGAGCCTAAAGCAGCGTAGTCAGAGTTTATTTGCAGATTGATGGCTGATCGAAAATAACTATGCCTCGTCAAAGCTGGTCTAGAGATGAACTACTTGTAACCTTTAATCTATATTGTCGCACTCCTTTCGGTCGGTTGCACAGAGGCAATCCTGAAATCATTTCACTCGCACGCAAGATTGGTCGAACACCTAGCGCAGTGGCAATGAAGCTTGTCAACTTCGCGAGCTTTGACCCTGTTCATCAAGCGCGATCTGTTCGAGGGTTGAGCAATGCTAGCCAAGCCGACCATCACATTTGGGATGAATTTAATGCTAACCCAGAGCAATTGGCATTTGAAAGTCAAAAAGCATTCGATGAAATTGTAGAGCGCATTACGGAACCTGAGAAGATAGTTTTTCCACCTTCTGGCCCAACCGAAACAACTCGGTCAGTCCGGGTACGCTTGGTTCAACGTTTTTTCCGTGAATCTGTTCTTACAAGTTACGACTATCGTTGTACTATTTGTGACCTCAGTTTAGTGGAATTACTGACAGCCAGCCACATCATTCCTTGGAGTCGAAATGTGGAGCGACGTGCTGATCCTCGAAATGGATTGGCCCTTTGTGCAATCCATGATCGTGCTTTTGATCGGGGAATAATAACGCTCGATGATTCATTTCGGGTACTGCTTTCCAAGACAGCAAAAGTAATAACCTCAAGCCGACTGCATATGGTTGCGCTGCTGGAGATTGAACGTAAAATAATCTCGCTGCCGAAAAGATTCTCCCCTGATCCTGTAGCTTTGGCTTATCATAGGACAGAGATTTTCAGGCAGTAGAATTCATGATAGAGGACTGCGCCTATGTCGAGACCGATCACAATCATCTTGGAAGCCGCCGATGTTCTACAGATACTTGATGCGCTGGAAAACAGAGCGGAATGTTACGAAAAGACAGCGGTTTTGATGAATGGTGAATATAAAACAGAGATGGATAGTGAATATGCGTTAGATCAGTTTTTTATTCCAGAAGAATGTAGAGACGCAACTGAAGCGGAAGACATAGGCAGGCATTTCAGAGATATAATTACCTCTTTGGAAAAGCAACTTGGCGAATCCAGCTAGATTCTGGGAAAATGTCGTAAGTAAATCACTTTCACCTTGAAATCATCTACAACTTTCATCATCAGATCAACCCAACAGGGCAGTAATACGAATACCGCATGGGCGCGGCAAAACCCAAGACAATTGATCTCGCGTGAAAGTGCGCCACTCTTGGGGTTCACCGATGAATTTCGCATCGTTGTTTCTGATACTCAGGTATATATGAATTCTGGCAGAACAAAAGACTTTCAAATGTTGACCGTGACAGGCGCAACCTCGAATCTCTTGAACGCGAAGGATGGAAAGTTATGATTGTATGGGAGTGCTTGATAAAAGATAAGCGGTTTGACTACATTCAGACATCCGTTAAAGAATTTCTTATTAAAGGCGTGCAGCCTTTTGATGCAAACACGACTTTAGGCGCAAAGCCATTACAGGTAAAGAAAAAATGAATTACTCAAGATGGCTGCTGGTCGCTGCGCTCTTCTGGCATTTTTCAGCAAGCGAGGCTGTTGCGCAGGCGAAACCGGAGGTCCGCGTCGGCATGGTGACACGGGATTTCGTAGACGAAGGAAGAAAGAACTGGCAGGCGACAGGCCCGCGCCCGCTGCGAACCGCTATCTGGTATCCGGCAGCCGTCACGACCGAAGAAGAAACGATCTTTTCCGGCCCGCCTGAAACGCAGGTTTTTGCTGCCGTCACGGTTGCGCCATCTGCTGAGGTTTCGCCTGCCTCAAAAAAATATCCGCTTATTCTCCTGTCTCACGGCACAGGAGGCTCGGCTGTGATGATGATGTGGCTGGGCCATTATCTTGCATCTCGCGGCTACATAGTTGCGGCCCTGAATCATCACGGCAACACGGCGGCGGAAAAACAACCCGCCGCTCAAGGCTTTCTGCTCGTCTGGGAACGCCCCAAGGATTTGACCATCGTGCTCGATAAGCTGCTTGCCGACCCGGTCTTTGGAAACCGGATTGATAGAAACCGAATTGGTGCGGCGGGCTTTTCGTTGGGCGGCTACACGGTTATCTCGATTGCCGGGGGCCGGTTCAGCCTGAAAGAGTTTGAAAGCTTTTGCAATTCTCCGCAGCGAGACTTCACCTGCGAGCCTCAGCCTGAATTCCCCGCAGCGCGAGCGAAATTCGAGGAACTGATAAAGACAGACCCGGTCGTGCAGGCGTCCGTGCTTCAGGCAGGCGATTCCTATATTGATAAAAGAATCAAATCTGTTTTCGCCATCGCTCCTGCGCTCGGCAGCGGGTTTACGAAAGCCAGTCTGAGCGCGATAAAAATACCCGTTCGCATAGTCCTCGGTCAGGCAGATGTAGTGACTCCGTTGGCTACGAACGCGCAGCGGTACGCGAACCTGATCAAGGGAGCGAAGCTGACGGTTCTTTCGGGAGAAGTAGGGCACTACACATTTCTTGCAACCTGCACGCCCAACGGAAAAAAGGTTTTGCCAATCTGCCGCGACGGCGCGGGGGTTGACCGCGCCCTTGTACACGAACAGGTAAGCCGGATGGCTTTCGAGTTCTTCGAGAAAACACTGGCGAAGAGATGAGCCGATTTCAATGCGCGCTCTGAACCAAAGGAGGGTTGATTATGATTTGGCTTCGCGTGCTGGCCTGCCTGCTTTTAAGTTCATCAAACGCTCAGAAGCCGCCGGTAGGGATCATTGATTTTTACGGGCTTCACAACCTCACTGAAAGTCAGGCGCGGCAGGCTCTCAAATTCAAAGATGGCGATTTTAACTCCGCAGCTTCAGAAGAAGCGGTAAAAGATCTGCGTTTACTGGCGGGCGTAGAACAGGTTTATATCAATATCACCTGTTGCGATGATAAGGGGAAATCGATACTGTATATCGGCATCGAGGAAAGAGGGTTTCCGGCATTACGATTCCTCCCGGCTCCTAAAAAGAATCTCCTGCTGTCACCCGATATTGTCGAAGCCGGTGAGGCTCTCGAAAAAGCAATACGGCAGGGAGTTTTAAGCAATGATGTAACGGAAGATGAATCTCAGGGCCATGCGCTTTTGCACTATCCACCGGCCCGCGCAATTCAGGAGCAGTTTATCAAATTCGCCGCCCGCGACCTGAAACATTTGCGCGATGTTTTGCACAATTCAAATAACTCACTGCATCGCGCGCTGGCAGCAGAGATTATCGCTTATACAAAAAACAAACAATCGGTAGTAAACGATCTTGTCGCCGCAATCAAAGACCCTGACGAAGAGGTGCGTAACAATGCGATGCGGGCGCTCGGCGTAATGGGGCAGGCGGAAAAATTAAAGATCACGATTCCCTGGACTCCGTTTATAGAGATGCTCAATTCGTCAGTTTGGACAGACCGTAACAAATCATCTTTTACGCTCATGACTCTCACTCAAAAACGTAATCCTGTATTGCTCGCCGAGCTTCGCAATCGAGCGTTTGAATCGCTTGTCGAGATTGCTCGATGGAAAAACAGAGGTCATGCGGCGCAGGGTTTCTTTATTCTTGGACGCATCGCAGGTATGGGCGAGCAGGAACTTTTTGAAGCCTGGGAGAGAAATGATCGGGAAGCGATAATCAACGCCGCAATGAAGCGCGCAGGAAAGAGAGCGCAATGAAGATTCTGTTGCTCATCGCGGTTCTCGCCATACCGGCGCTCCCGCAACGTTGCGGCGATTCGCTATTGCTATATCTCCGCGACCAAACTGGAAAAATAATTCTCCCTTCGGATTTTGAATCCGCGACAGTGTCGGCCACTTACACAGTTGATAATGTCGATACACTTGTGGATGTGAAGCCGGAGCTTATGAAGACATCGTCAGGCATTCAAAGTTTTTCAGTGCGCGCAGAGTGCGGCATAAAACTGGCGCAGTTTAAATTGAGATACAAAGGCCAGTCCATGACGATTCGAGTCTTAAACGTGCCCGGAGACGTGCGGCATATATTGATGGAAGGAATTGTTTTCAGAAAAGACTCATTTGAAGTTGATCTGGGGAATCGCCCGATGAAGAATGTCGAAGAGTACGACGGTCAGGCTGATCAAATAAGATGGGTAATTAGGGACAAATCATTGAGAAAAGTTGATTGAGCCTCGCGCGGCCCAATCAACTCTGTTTCGTCACGGCAAGCGGTCGGCATTGAATGACCCGTTCGACGTATCGTAGAGCGCAGGGTTCTGCTGGTTTTCAGTGTCCCACATCACTATCACATCGCCCTTCTTGATCTTCGAGTTGCTGCTCTTGAGTTTTCCTATAAGAACGAGCGAGGCGCACGGGCCGCCGTCTTCCGGGCAAAGCTCGAAAGTGGCAGAGATCTTCTTGTTGACCTGCCGCCAGACGCCGCCCGTTGTGCGGCCCTGTTCATCAAGGATCGTTATTCGACCGTGCAGGCTTTCGCCGCGCGGGCCGACATCGAAATTAACGGTGAAGGTGCGTTTGTCATTGCTGCCCGGCGCGACAGGCATAGTGATGGAAACCGACCACCGGCCCTCGAACTTTTTGGAGGCCAGCGCCGAAGGCGCAAGGGCAAGCACCGTGACGAGAATTAAAGCGGCGACGTGCGCGCGTTTGCGAAGGAGTTGAATTCCGACTGCCATCAGTTTGATCCTCCCGACACGCGATTTCCGCTGAACGAAAAAACCCACGTGTCATAGCCTGTCGGGCGGAAGTTGTCTTCCTGATCGAAGAAGACGGTCATAGTCCCTTTCACCTTATCCTCGCGCAAAAACTCGCCGCGCATGATGACTGACCCGCAAGCGCCACGGCTGTCCGGACACCACAATTGAAAGGTCGCGCTGAACTTATCGCCCGAAACGCGCCACACGCCAAGCGGGCGGACATCCTCGCCTTCTTCGCGCAGGACCACGCCCGTGCGCAGGTCCCCCTGCTGCTCGAAGATCATGTCGCGGTCGGGGAAGCCGAGCGAGTTGCCCATCCTCGAAAACAACTGATTACTGATCGGGCTGGAAACCATTACCCACTCGCCAGCAAGCGTCAACTCGGACTGCATTGCAGCCTTCGGAGTGAAAAATGATGCGGCGAGTACCAAAAAGGCGGCGACGGATAAAGCAATGAATCTTGTTCCCTTAGACATAACTGCTCCTCTTGATAGAGTAATAAAATACCAACGCGGGTCGCAGAGTCAAGCCCTTAATTACAATGATTACGACCGAGGGTTGTCTATAGCCTCCTGATGACAGAAAATTGTCCGTTATGAAATTGAACCGCCCTTTATGCTGTTTAATGGTGCTTGCCATCGCAATCTTTGCAGTAAGCTGTCGCTCGCGATCAAACGAGCAGCGCTACGAGTTGAAAGGCGTCGTCGTCAGCCTTGACAAGCGAGGCTCTACAGTCACCCTCGCTCATCAGGAAATCCCGAATTACATGGACGCGATGACCATGCCGTTCAAACTGAAAGACGAATGGGCGTTCGGTGTGCTGGCTCCGGGCAATCGCGTGCAGGCTACGCTCGTTGTCGATGGCCTGCGCTCGTGGCTTGAAAACATAATCATCATGCAGGAGACCGTTGACGACACAGGCTCAGTCAGTCCTAAGTCAGTCGGGCCTGCGCCGGGCGAAGAAGTGCCCGATTTCACGCTCGTCAATCAGGACGGCAGGCCCGTGCGACTTCGCCAGTATAAAGGCCGCGCGCTGGTCCTGACGTTCATCTACACGCGCTGCCCGCTGCCGGATTATTGCCCGCTGATGACAGACAATTTTGCCGAAATAGTCAAAGCGATCAAAGATGACGCGGCGTTATACGGAAAGACTCAACTCTTGAGCATCAGCATTGACCCTGAATACGATACGCCTGCGCGATTGCGCGAGCACGGCGCTCGACACACAAGCGGGCACTGGGAGTTTGCCACGGGAAGCAGTGATGAAGTGAAAAAGATTGCGACTTATTTCGGGCTGCAATACTTTACCGAATCAGATCAGATCATCCATTCGCTCGTCACGGCCTTAATCTCGCCCGATGGAAAGGTGGTGAAGCTTTACACGGGCAACGAGTGGAAACCTGCTGAGATCATCAGCGACTTAGAGCAGTTCAGGCAGCAATCGAAAGAGAAGCCCAAAGAGAATCCGACGCAGGAGAATCCGGCGCAGGAGAATCCGCAGGCGAAGCTTTATCACGGCGTCGGGGTCGTTGATTCCATCAACGAGCAAAGAACAACCGTGCAGATAGATCACGAAGATATCAAAGATTTAATGCCTGCGATGAAGATGCCCTTTGAGGTCAAGGACAGTTCGCTGCTCGACCGAATCGCGGCAGGCGACCACGTGGCGTTCACGATTCAGGATATGCCTTACGGGCTGATTGTGATCGAGATCAAAAAGCGTTAGTTCCAACTGTCTGTTATTGATCGAGATTTACCGGCAGAAGCGGCAGGTCCCAGTGCGAGATCAATATCTCGAATCGCCGCTGCTCTTCGCGCTTGAAGGTTTCCTGATCGGGGTAGAGTTGTCTGGTTAAAGCTTCTTCGCCGCTTGAATCCGACGCTACCGAGGCGTTTTTGAAGACTATAGTGATGCGATAATCCCAGCGCCCTTCTTCGGTCGTATGATAGCGCGGTCGGTCGGCGCGGACTTCGAGTATGCGCCCGCTTTCAATCTGCTTTTTAAGCACGGGGTAATGGTTCTTTTTAAACAGGCGGATGAATTCGTCTGCGTACCCCCATTTCGCTTTGTAGTAATACTCGACGACAAAGGGCTGATCCTGCGTTTTATTTTGACCGGCACAGGCGGCTGCGACCGAGCAGATCATTAAAAACGCCACCGAGAAACGACAGACTTTCTTCATTGCTGTTCCTTAAGATTATTAAAACTATAAAATATTTCGGATTATCGTGCAGGCTTTAAGCTCTCGACGAAGTCGCGGTCTTTCGTGCCCGCGTGACAGACCATGCAGGACTGCTGGCCGCGTTCTTCGAGGTCGCTGACAAGCGCATAGGTCAAACCTCTATCCGACCATGTTATGACTTTCAACCCGTCAATCGAGTCATAGTGAAACGTCAGCCCTTTTGAAACGATCTCTTCTCCGCCCGACGGCACGGCCACGCGTTCCGAAGTCACCACAAGGCTGATTGGCCGCTTCTGCATCTGATAGGCGACGTATGCCGCGTAATCGTTCTTGAATCCGACCAGCCGCGCGCCCTCCAATCGATATAGTTTCTCCTGCCCTGACGCTTCCTGATAATTGGGCAGTTGCAATTTGAAAGAAACTTTCCCTGAAAACCAGAGCGAAATTTCATCGGGAGAATCTGTCGCGATCTCGAATGGAAGCTGGCCGCGCAGGTGACGCAGATGTGTGTCAACGGCCATCATCGCAAAATCCGAGGGGAGTTTTGCAAGTAACCGCTGGCGAAAGCTTGTCGCGTACCACACGCTTGCCAGCCCGACGACGAAGACAAACATCGCGGCCACTGCTATCAGGCGACGGCGACTGCTTAAGCGGAAAGGCGAAGCGAGCGACTTGCGAACTCGACGGCGCAATTCAGGCGGCGCGGCGTAAGGCGGCGCGGCACGGTTTAGAATCTGTTCGACCGCTTCGCGAAGCGCAGGCGGGGCGGCGCGAAGCGGTTTGGCCTCGCGGATGCTTTCGATAAAGCGCCGTTCGCTTGCGATCATCTCGCTGCACGAATCGCAAACCTGTAGATGCGACTCGAAGGCGGAAAGATCGCTTCCGCTCAACTCGTCGTCGAGGTAAATGGCCATAGCTCTGCGAACTTCATCACACTGATTTTTGCTTCTTTTACTCATGCTTCTTTCGCTCGCATTTTATTTCCAGCCGTCTCAGCCTGCCACTGACCGAGAAGGTGTCGCAGCTTTTCTCGCGCTCGCCCCAATCTACTCATCACGGTTCCGGCAGGGCAGCCCAGCACGCGCGAGATCTGCTGATAGCTGAACCCTTCGATGTCGCGCAGCACGATGACTTCGCGATAAGATTCGGGCAGACTCTCTATAGCCTGTCGAACCTCTTCGCGCTCCAGTTTTCGCACAAAGACGATATGCGGGTCTGCGGCCATATTATCGAGCCACGCCATCTGCCCTTCTGTTTCCGCATCGATCTCGACGAATCGCGGGCCGCTGCGCGAATGACGAAGCTGGTTGAGCCAGGCGTTACGCATAATGGTAAACAGCCAGCCCTTCAGATTGCTGTCGGGAACGAGCGTGCCAAAGGCTCGCACGGCCCGCAGATATGTATCCTGCACGAGGTCCTGCGCTTCGGTCGGGTTGCGCGTCAGCATCATGGCAAAGCCATACAGAGCATCCAGATGCTCAAGCGCCGCCTGACTGAAATTCGATTCGCTCGTATCGGGTTTACTCACAGGGGATTCTCCTGCGGAGATAACTGATTTCCGCATTCCAACCGGATGTTCAATCCCACTTAATTCATAACACGCCAGGAATCGAGATATTCCCTAGACACGTCAATATTATTTTTTTTGAAGCTATGGAATAAACCGACGCATCACGTGTTATTACTGGTGCGGTCAGCTTTATCTGTCGAACATCGAGAAGAATAAATTTACAGCTATATGCAGGCGCTCACAAGGCCATTAATGTTTAATGTGTCTTCGGCTCAATTACCGCAAAAAACAGGTCGCTTCAAAGTCAGGGCGTTTTTCGCCTGTCGATAAATAGATGAAGAGTTCGAGTAAAGAGAAGAGTTCGAGGGCTGCCATGAAAAGAATCACAAAATCTATCGCGCGACTGGCCGGTTTCAACCGAAAGGCGCTTATAAAGCTCGCGGTGTTAATTGCTTTCGGCTCAATCGCAATCACGCTGCTTTTGATCGCCGGAGGCGGCCAGATCGACACAATCGCTCAAGCGGCAGCGCCGCAGGCCCGGTTTCAGATGCAGGTTCCGAAAGGTCTGCCCGCAGACATATGGGCCTACCTTGTGCCGGAAGATAACCCGCTGACGACGGAAAAAGTTGCGCTTGGCGAAAAGCTCTACTTCGACAAGCGGCTCTCGGCAGATCGCTCGGTCAGCTGCGCCACCTGCCACGATCCCGCGACTGCGCTTGCCGACAATAACCCGTTAGCCGTCGGCATCGAGTTAAAGAAGGGCGCGCGTAACTCTCCGACCGTGCTCAACGCCATGTTCAACGAATTGCAATTCTGGGACGGTCGCGCTCCTTCGCTCGAAGAGCAGGCCAAACTGCCGATCATCAATCCCATAGAGATGGGCATGAAAGACCACGACGCGGTCGTCGAACGCGTTCGCGCAGTGGCGGATTATCAGAAACAATTTGCCGCCATCTTCCCCGATGAAGGCATAACGATTGACACAATCGCAAAAGCCATAGCTTCGTTCGAGCGGACGCAGCTTTCGGGCAATTCGCCTTTCGACCGGTTTATAGCGGGCGATGAAAAAGCCATCTCTGCTGCGGCAAAGCGCGGCTGGGAGCTTTTCAACGGACAGGCGCGCTGCATGAGCTGTCACGCATTCAACGCTTCGTCGCCTTTCTTCAGCGATTTCAAATTCCACAACATCGGCGTCGCCGCAAAAGATCAGAACTTCAACCTGCTTGCGCGACGCGCGCGACAGATTACGGCTTCAAATCCGCGAAGCGCAGAACTGGTCGATCAGCTCGCGCTCTCGGAAGGATTTTCCGAACTGGGTCGATACCTCGTCACCAAACAGCAGAGGGACATTGGCGCGTTCAAAACCTCCATGCTTCGCGATATAGAGTTGACCGCGCCCTACATGCATAACGGTTCGGAAAAGACCCTGCTTGATGTCGTCAAGTTCTATAACAAGGGCGGCGAGCCGAACGCGAATCTGGATGGAGGCATGCGCCCGCTTAAACTGACCGACCCGCAGATGGATGACGTGGTCGAGTTTATGAAGACGCTCACAAGCGACGACACACGCCGCAAGATAAAAAGCGTGAAGCCGCAGACGCGCGCGCCGATCTCTGCGTCCGGCGACAGATAGAGCAATAAGGAGAAAAGCTTTATGAATCCGCTAAGATGGATCAAGCGACGAGAGCAGTATTTAAACGAGCGCGAGCAATGGTTCGGCGAGTTAATGGCCGCAGGCCGCGTCGAAGCAGGCAGGCGCAAGTTCATGAAGATGGCGGCAATGGCCGCAGGCGTGGCCGTGGGCGCGAAGCTTATGCCACACACTTTCTCGCTCGTCGATGTTGTGGGAGCGCAGGCGACATCAGGGCCGCAGCCCTTTACATTCGCATACATCTCGGATTCGCACCTGTACGAGAAGACCTTAAACGAGCGTTTCGTTCGCCAGCTTGAGCGCGCAGTAGCCGATGTAAACGCGCTCGACCCTCAACCCGATTTCGTGCTCTACGGGGGCGACCTTGCGCAACTCGGTCAACCGGGCGAGTTAAAGCTCGGCCAGCAGATTCTCAAAGAACTCAAAGCGCCTATGAAGATGATGGTCGGCGAACACGACTGGTTTCTGGACATGGGCGATCTGTGGAAGCAGATGTTCGGTGCGCCTTATTATTCATTCGATCACAAAGGCGTTCACTTTATAACATTGATGAGCGTTAACGAGCGCGACTTCTGGACCGAAAAGAAACTGACGCCGATGCAGCGCATGCATATTGTCGCGGGGCTTGATGATGGCCGCCAGAGCCGGTTTGAAGTCGGCGAGCAGGAACGCGAGTGGCTCAAAAAAGATCTGTCGCGCATACCCGCGACCACGCCCATCGTCGTCTTTTCGCACTCTCCGCTCTACAAATACTATCGCGACTGGAATTTCTGGACCGATGACGCCGAAGAGGTTCAGGCGATCCTGCAACCCTATAATTCCGTCACCGTGATTCACGGCCACACGCATCAGGTATTGACGAACAGGATCGGCAACATTCACTTTCACGGAATGCTTTCGACCGCCTGGCCCTGGCCGTATGCGCCGACGGGACTGCCACGGTTAACAGTGCAGATGAACCGGCCTGACCCGTTCAACCAGACAGACGGCATGGGCGACGGCATAATCCGATTGCGCCGGACCGGGCGCGTCGATATGCAGTACGATTTGTGGAATCGCAATCCGATGATAGTTTCGGAGCGATACCTTTCATCGAACGGGGCGGAAGATGTACCGGCCAAAACGACCCTGACGTTTTATTGAGGAGCGAGCTTATGATTAGCCAGTATAGGTTGAAGATCAGCATCCTTGTCGCCTTTGTCTGTGGCATCGCTTTCTACCAGATTGCGCAGGCGCAACAGGTCAGGCATAAGCCCGCGCCCGGAGACGGCAAGAACATGGTCGTTCAGCTCTGCGACGGGAAGACAAACCTGACCGTTAAGGGCGTTCGCCCCGACGAGCGGTTGACGCCGGAAAAAGCGCAGGCGGTGTCGGATGAAATCATGTCGCTGTGGCTTTCGCAGCAGGACCCCACGGCGGCAGCCAAATGGGCTGAAGAAATCGCTCAGGCGCAAAAGCAGAACCCGCAACAGCAGAACCCGAAGCCCGGAACACCGCCTGAATCAATGAAAGATGAAAAGACCGTGCCAAAGCAGGATACAGGTCGCGGGCAGCTTACGCCCGTAACCGAGCAGGTGGCCGATTTCAGCCCGCGCGATCACCTGATCTGGGACCGCGAAGTGGCTCGCGAAGTCGAATACGGCAATCAGATTTTTCACGATGACAAGCTGATCGGAAGCACCAACGGCATCGCCTGCGCGATGTGTCATCCGAACGCCTCCAATACTCATCCGGAGACTTATCCGAAGTTTCAGATTCAGCTCAAGCGCGTAGCCCTGCTGCGCGACATGATCAACTGGTGTATTGAAAACCCCGCACGGGGCAAGGTGTTGAATGCCGATGATCCCAAGATGCGCGCGCTTGAGGCTTACATTCTGTCGCAGCGCAAAGGCGTGGCGCTCGAACCGGGGAAACATTGAGCATCAAGGATGTGGGAGCGGAGAAGGTCGCCCTACCACGACTTAACCTTGCAGCGCATTAATGCGCTGTGAGGCTCCGCTCCCACGCGTTTCAAAAGCATCATCGCCTTCCGAAGTTTAAACTTCAGTGTTGGATTTATCCATTTTAAGCGCGATTCTAAGGCTCGGCAATTAATCTCCGGGCCTTCTGTTTTACCGGCAAACATCGTCATTTGGATTTTGCTGGCAGAGCAGTTTTTTCAACCCATCAATTAGTGATTGCTGTTGTTTGAGTTGTTTCTGCTGCGATTCAAGCTGCGTCTGCTGTTGTTTGAGTTGGGATTGCTGCGCTTCGATCTGCGTTTGTTGTTCTTTGACAGCGTTGACCAAAACGGTTGAGATGCGATCATATTTGACGCCTTCGACCTGCCCTTTCTCATTATAGGTAACGAGTAAAGGATTGATTGCCGCAACCTCTTCTGCGCCAAAGCCGAGGTCTTTCATCCCGCCGTCCTTCCAGATGAAGGTGATCGGGCGCAAACGCTGCACAAGGTTCAAGCCGAAATTAAAAGGCGCAATGTTCGTTTTATAGCGGAGGCTTGACGAGCAGGCAGCGATTTGATTGGAAGCGTTTCGACAAAGCTGACTGCTGCCCGCCGTGCCAAGCGCGTTCAGTTGCAGTTTGCCGGGAATTAAAACGGTATCGACTCCCGCGCTCTGCCCTAAAACTATAGTGTTGCTGGCGCTGACAGTTGTGCCTGCGCCAATAGCAGTAGCAAAGGAAAGATTGTTTGAGCCGACATTGGCGGATGAACCAATGATCGTGTTACTGCTGCCTGTTGTATTGGTCGATCCTGCCTGATAACCGGCAAACACATTGCTGCTGCCTGTCGTGTTGTTGTAGCCCGCGTTTATCCCCAGAAATGAATTCAGGTTCCCAGTCGTGCTGCTGTAACCGGCCTGCGTGCCGATGAACGAATTGTTCGTACCCTCTGTGTTGCTGTAGCCCGCTTGAGAGCCGAAAAACGAGTTAAAAAAACCAGTGGTGTTGCTGAAGCCTGCGCTGGTGCCAAAGAATGAACCGCTGTTGCCAGTCGCATTAGTATAGCCCGCTTGATAACCGGCAAATGCGTTCCCGCTGCCCGTTGTATTGTTTAAGCCTGCCTGAAGACCAAAAAACAGATTAGCGAAGCCCGTCGTGTTGCTTTGGCCCGCGCTGGTGCCAAAGAACGAGTTATAGTTCCCGGTCGTGTTGCTCAAACCTGCGCTGGCCCCGAAAAACGAATTGCTGAAGCCCGTCGTGTTGTTATAGCCCGCGCTGGTGCCGACAAATGAATTGGCATTGGCTGTCGTGTTATAGAAGCCTGCGCTGGTGCCGACAAAAGTATTACTGTTGCCTGTCGTATTGCTATAACCCGCGCTGCGACCGAGAAACGCATTAACAACGCCGCTCGTATTATTGAATCCTGCGCTGGTGCCGACAAACACGTTATTGTTGCCAGTATCATTGCTGAGTCCCGCGCTGGTACCAATAAAGGTATTGCTGTGACCCGTCGTGTTGCTTTGGCCCGTGCCGTCGCCGAAAAACGAGTTGACGTAACCCGTCGTGTTAACATTGCCGGAGAATGCACCAAAGAATGCGTTGTTAGTCCCCGTTGTGTTGTTTTGGCCCGCGCCGCGACCGAAAAACGAATTTCTAATGCCGTCTGTATTGCTGACGCCTGCACTTGTGCCGACGAATGTGTTGCTCGTCCCGGCTATGCTAAAAACACGATTGCCGCCAATGTTGAATTGTGTCGCGGCATTGACCACATTGCCCGACAAGGTGCTGCTGGCCGTCAGGTTCGCCGCCGTGCCGTTGCCTGAAACGTTGAAGCCGCCGCTTTGCGCCGTTCCTGTTTGATTGCGCAGATAGGTTGCGCTCAAATCCGGCACGTCCCCGGCTGTCAATGTTGCGCTCGTAAAGCCTGTGCCGTTGCTTCGCAGAAAGCTCCCGTTTGCGCCCGACGATATTAAACCCGTTCCGCCGTTTACAACTCCAACCACGCCGAGTCGCGCGTTATCGAGCGTGCCGGTCGTGATGTTCGAGGCATTCAGATTTGTCAGGCTTGCACCGCTGATGTTACCGGAAATCGCTCCGGTGACGTTTAAGTTACCCGGTATCTGAACCGCGTCCTGTCCCGCGCTGCGACCTAAAACTATTGTGTTGCTGGCGCTGACCGTCGCATCTGCGCCGATGGCCGCAGCATAGGAAAGATTGTTTGCCCCGACATCGGCGTTTGCTCCGATGATCGTAACGTTGCTGCCAATCGTGTTGCTGCTGCCCGCCGTGTTGCCAACAAAAATATTGTCCGTTCCAGCCGCGCTCAATACACGATTGCCGCCGATGTTGAATTGTGCCGCCGCATTGACCACATTGCCCGACAGCGTGCTGCTCGCCGTCAGGTTCGCCGCCGTACCATTTCCTGAAATGTTAAAGTTGCTGGCCGCCTGTTGTGTCGTCGTGTTCTGAATGAAGTTGCCGCCCGCCGCCGAAATCGTCAAAGTGTTTCCTGATGGAGTAATAGTAACGTTCGCGCCTGCTGCCAGATTCACGTTATCGGTCAGCCCGTTTAGATTTTTGACCACCTGATTGTTTCCGATCTTGACTGCCGTTATGGCCAGATCGGCAATCTTCGGCGTAGTGATCGCGCCGTCGGCAATATTGGCTGTCGGAATCGCGCCCAGCCGCGCATTGTCGAGCGTCCCGGTTGTTATATTCGCGGCGTTCAGGCTGGTCAGCCCTGAACCACTTGCGTTCAACGCGCCATTGATCGAAAGGTTTCCGCCAATAATGCCGTTGCCAGAGATATTAAAGTTGCTGGTCGCCTGCTGCGTCGTCGTGTTCTGAATATAGTTGGCGTTGCCTGCCGGAATATCTGAGGCCGCCAGCGCCGAACTTGTAAAGCCCGTGCCGTTGCTTCGCAGAAAGCTTCCGTTCGCGCCCGCTGACGTTATTCCCGTGCCCCCGTTTGCCACTCCAACCACGCCGAGCCGCGCGTTACTGAGAGTGCCGGTTGTTATGTTCGTGGCGTTCAGATCAGTCAATCCTACGCCGCTGATGTTGCCGGAGATCGTGCCGACTACATTCAGATTACCGGGAATCAACACAGTGTCAGCCGGGCGCGATCCTCCTGAATGCATTCCGGCAACTTTGCCCAAAACAATGGTGTCGCTTGTGCTGACCGTTGCGTTTGAGCCAAGGGCCGTAGCGTAGAAAAGATTTTCCGCGAGGGCCGTGGTACCAGAACCAATCATGGTGTTATTTCTGCCTGTTGTGTTTATGCTTCCTGCGGATACTCCCAGGAAAGTATTGCTTTGACCTGTCGTATTGGCTAATCCTGCTTGCATACCTATAAACAAATTGTTGAAACCGGTCGTGTTGCTGTTGCCCGCTTGCATACCGAAAAACGAGTTGGTTACGCCGGTCGTGTTGCTGTTGCCAGCTTGATAACCGAAAAACGAGTTTTGGCTGCCAGTTGTGTTTGCCGCGCCCGCACCAGTGCCAGCGAAAATATTATTCGTTCCCGCTGCGCTCAAGACATGATTGCCGCCTATGTTAAATTGCGTCGCTGCATTGACAATGCCGCCCGACAAGGTGCCGCTTGCCGTGCCGTTGCCTGATAGGTTGAAACCGCCGCTTTGCAATATCGCTGTTTGATTGCGAATATAGCTTCCGCTCAAGTCCGGCACGTCTCCAACCAGCAAGGGCGAAGACGTAAAGCCTGTGCCGTTGCTTCGCAGGAGATTTCCTGATGAGCCTGCCGATGTTATTCCCGTACCGCCTTTGTTGACCGGCACGACACCGAGCCGCCCGTTGTCGAGCGTGCCGGTCGTGATATTCGAGGCATTGATATTTGTTAATCCAGAACCATTGAAGTTGCTCGCGGTAATCGT
This sequence comes from Blastocatellia bacterium, assembly GCA_963804815.1. Lineage (GTDB taxonomy): Bacteria > Acidobacteriota > Blastocatellia > UBA7656 > UBA7656 > DATEKX01. Next base: position 5,001,219 of record CAWDRU010000002.1, read on the forward strand.
TCCTGCGGTAATTGATCCCACAACTTGTAAATGTCCGGGGATTTGAACCGTGTCAGCCGGACGTGAAACCCCGTCATAGACTCCGGCAACTTTTCCCAGAACTATCGTATCGCTTGCGTTTACTCTTGAACTTGCACCAATGGCGCTTGCGAAGAAAACAGGGTTCGATCCTAACTGGATATTAGCTAATGAACCAATGACTGTGTTGTGACTGCCATTTCCGTTATTATCGTTTGCGCTTTCACCAATAAAGATGTTGTAGTTTCCATTCGTATTCAGACTGCCCGCAGCGCCGCCAACAAACGTATTGTTATGCCCTGTGGAATTACCAAAACCTGCACCTGACCCAAAAAACGAGTTACGATAACCCGTTGTAGTATGGCTGCCTGCGTGATAGCCCACAAATGAATTATTATTTCCATCTGTGTTGCTATTGCCGCTGTTAACACCAACAAACAGATTATCTTCTCCGGCCACTCCGGCCACGCTCAACACGCGGTTGCCGCCGATGTTGAATTGCGTTGTCGCGTTGAACACATTTGCCGTTCCCGTGCCGCCGAGGTTGAAGTTTGCGCCCGGCTGTAAGCTGATCGTGTTTTGAATGTAATTGCCGCTGCCCGCTGTCGGAGTCCTTGAGTCAGTCAGCCGCGAATCTGTGATTAAAACAAAACTGTTTGGTGCCGTCCCGCCTAAGGTTTGCGCGTTGGTCGCCGTGTCTGCCATCGCCGCAGACAGACTGCGAATTGCAAAAGGTGATGATGTGATTTGCTGGCGCGGGCTCATAATCGTGAACGACCCTGTACTGTTGCCCGACCTGTAAGCGATCTCTAAAAAGCGATCTGCTCCCGTATTAAACAGATTGCCAAAGTTGAGCGATACGGTGAACTCGCCCCTTGTTACTTCCACATTTTGAATAATTATTGGATTAGTGTTGAGCGGCGAGTTTATCCCTAGAACTTCGTCGTAGAGGTTGAAACGCAAATCGAACTCAACGGGGAATATGCTGTTGTCGTCAATCTTGCCGTGATATGTGAATGTAGTAGTTTGCGCACTGGCAGGAACTACCAGAGAAAATACAACGAACAACGCCAGCCATAGCCGACGAACGGAAAGAGCAAATGTTTTCATAGTTTTTCTCCTGAAGCTAAACGTGAAATATATCGGCAGAGTGAACAACATTACACCAGACTAAAAAAAACGCAAGCCCCTGATCAGAGCAACGCCGGATAATGCACAGGCGAAAACCACGTATCACAAGGCTTTCGATTGAAGGGCCGAAATGTAGAGGCGATCTTTAATTTTCGCGGCGAGCGATCAAATATTAATGACTTTAGTGTTTGAAATCTGTTCTATAAAGTGAAGCCTGAGACAGAGAGTGTGAAATATTTTCCTGCAAGTCGCGGCGTCTTACACTTCAAGGAGCCGTTTGATCTGCTCTTTATCAGCGGCAACGCGCACACTTTTGTTTGCGAAGTTCCCCTTGATTTTGCCCGCGCCTTCAAACGAGAGCTTGTCCGTATGATAGTCGATTGTATAGGTGGGGTCTTTGAGCAGGTTGCCCGTCAGCACCGCGATCACGTCATCTGTCGGAGCAATCACCTTTGAAGCGACAAGCTTGCGAATGCCCGCAAGCGTTGCGGCGCTCGCGGGTTCGCACCCTATTCCGTCGCGCCCGATGATTGCCTTCGCATCGGCTATCTCCTGTTCCGTGACGCGCTCAACTATGCCGCCTGTCCAGTCAATCGCGCGCAGCGCCTTCTTCCATGAAACGGGATTGCCTATCCTGATTGCCGTCGCAAGCGTATGAGGATGGGCAGCGGGTTGAAATGCCGTCCTATCCGTTGATATGAACAATTCGTAAAGCGGCGATGCGCCTTCGGCTTGAATGATGGCTATGCGCGGCAGGCGCGAGATAAGGCCGAGTAGCGACATCTCGTGAAGCGCTTTGCCGATGGCAGACGAGTTGCCCAGATTGCCGCCCGGCACAACTATCCAGTCGGGCGCGCGCCATTCGGTCTGCTCCATCATCTCGATAGCGATACACTTCTGCCCTTCCAGCCGGAAAGGATTGATCGAGTTCAGCAGATAAAGATCTGTCTCTTCGGCCATCTCGCGCACGATTCGCATCGAGTCGTCAAAGTTGCCTTCGATTTCGACCACGGTCGCCCCGTATTCGAGCGATTGCGAAAGCTTTCCGTAAGCGACCTGCCCTGCCGGAATAAAGACGAGCGCGCGAAGACCTGCGCGGGCAGCATAAGCAGCCATCGAGGCCGACGTGTTGCCGGTCGATGCGCATGCGACAGCAGTCGCGCCCAGTCGTACGGCCTGCGTGACGCCCGTCGTCATGCCGTTGTCTTTAAACGAGCCTGTGGGATTCATTCCCTGATGCTTGAATCGAAGACGGTCCATCCGCCCGTAATCAGCCGAACGCGGCGCGGCGTACAGGGGTGTGTTTCCTTCGCCGAGCGTGACGATCTGCGACCCGTCGGCAACGAACGGCAACAACTCGCGAAAGCGCCACACGCCGCTGCGGTCCATGTCGGATTGGGCTACACGGCGCTCTCGAAAAATCGCCTTCATCTCGTCTGCGCTCCGGGCCAGTTTGAAATCATAATCGACATCGAGCAGCCCGCCGCAGGCTTTGCAGGTGTAGAGTCGCCGGTCGATAGGATAGATTGCCTGACAGTCCGGTTCCGTGCAGCGCAACTGCGCAGTGGTTTCGTTTATAGTCATATCGGTAAATAGAGGTTAGATGTTAGTGGTCAGCTATCTCGGATTGCAAATCTCAAATTTAAAATTACAGGTTTCCGACCTTTGATTGACCTCTATTCAGCGCCATTTTCATCCCAGAGCCTTTCCCATCCCTTGCTTGGCTCGACCAGTTTCAGGATCACGCTGCGCCCCTGCGCCTCGCGCCACACCGTCTCTACGATTGCCGCGACATCGAAATCATATGACGGCACGCTCACCTTGAGCACTGTGCCCGGCTCAAGTTCGCGCGTTGTGTGCAGGCGAAGACCAGCCAGGCTTATCTCTTCGATGGTCATCTCTTCAAAGAAAGGTTCAAGGTGAGAAGTATTACCTTCGACCGTCGCTTTGATGTTGACTTTGGCATAGCGGTCTTCGTCCGTGTCTTCTGTTTCGCTGGCCTCGGCCAACAGGTCGTCATAACAGGGAGAGCACACCATGCGGTAGCCCAGATGCTCTACGGCTACGAGTTCCGGCAGGTGCGCGATATTTACGATATAGCTTGTTCGTTCGTTGCATCGGTCACATAAGCCCGACATACGACAAAGCTCCTTTAGCTTGGCGAGACTTTGAGAAACAGGCGAGGCTGTTCAAACTTAAGATCATTTGAATTTAACCTGAATCAAGGATGCGCCCAGTATAAGCAGATTTGCAGTTCGACTCAACAGGAATTTGTCGATTTTGGATTTTAGAACAACCCCGAAACATAAATCTAAAAGTTGACAATCCCGCCCTGCGCAAATTAGATTTAACCCACTATGAAATCGCTCCTCTGCACGATGATTGTAATCCTGTCGGTTGCTTCGGCGTTTGCGCAAGCGCCGCAGTCGCCGCTCGCGCCGCCGAAACTGCCTGCCGCGCCTGCTGGCGTCAAGCTCAAGGTCGGCGATAAGGCTCCGGATTTCGGACTGCCGAACGGTGACGGTAAGCTCGTCCTGCTTGCGGAATACACGTCGCGCTCGCCGGTAGTGCTCATATTCTATCGCGGCTACTGGTGCGGGGCATGCACACAGCAACTCACAAGGCTTGCGGAAGACTACGACAAAATCAAACAGGCGGGCGCGGAATTAATAGCTATCAGTGTTGACGATCAAACTTATGCGTGGTCAATGGGGCAAACCACGGGAGCGAAATTCAATATACTTTCCGACAGCGAGAAGAAAACTATTGTCTCGTACGGCATTCTGAACGCCACAGAACACGGAGGCATTGCTCACCCTTCGGTTTTCATAGTTGATAAAGAAGGCCGCATCCGTTTCCTCCACGTGGGCAAAGACCCGACCGATAGACCCAGTGACGAAGCTATACTTGAAGAGATAAAGAAAGTTTCAGGCGTAAAGTAGTCTATTGGCTCGTTTCAGGCGGCCCAAATTCTAGCAAAAATGTTGCGATTATTGACACGAACCTGCTGCCATGGGAGAATCCCTCTGTCCCGAAGGTAATAACTAAAAATAATCAACGAACGATCAAGCGGGTGGTATTAAGGGTAAGCTAATTGACTGGGCAGCGCTCCTCACTTTCGGCCTTTTCAAATTCATAATCAGCATTCCCAATCTGACCGCCTGAATTACTCAATCAATCGTCCGGGCGTATATATCCGCCGGAAGCTTTATTCTTTGAGGAGACATTACTGAATGAAAAGATTTATCTCTCGGCCTGCCGTTCAGGCATTCGCTCTTTTGCTGGCCCTGTTGTTTACGGTTAAAACAGCTACAGCCACAACCGCCGTCATGCTTTCAGACGAGCAGCTTATCTCAAGCTCTCGCGTCATCCTTCTGGGCGAGGTTCAATCGGTAAAAGCCCAGTGGGACCTCAATCACGACACGATCAACACCTATGTCAAAATAAAGATTTCACAGACGCTCAAAGGCCAGCTTCAAAACGACACTATCGTTTTCAAGCAACTCGGCGGCACTGTCGGCGAAGACTCGACCGTCATCTTTGGCGCGCCTGAATACAAGTCCGGGCAGCGCGTGCTGCTGTTTCTCGACACGGCGCAGGACGGAACTCTTCGCGTGGCCCATCTCTTTCAGGGCAAATACGATCTCAGGGACGATCAAAACACAGGACGTACCCGCATAAAGCGGGAACTCGATAAAGGCGAAATAAATATTCTGGGAGCCACGGACGGGGCCAATATTACCAATGACGCGCCGCTCAACAGGTTCACTCGAAAGATCGAAAGAGTCCTTCGCAACAACGCGGCTGAGGTTTCCAGTCAATACGAAGCCATCCCGATAGTCGAGACGCCGCCCGAATATATTGACGACGGGGCGACCGACAGCGCGCCCGGCGATTTTACGACTCAGTACACCTTCCTCGGCAGCTTTCGCTGGTTCGAGCCTGATACGGGATTGCCTGTCACTTACCGCGTAAACCCGACAGGCTCGCCCATTGCAAACGGCGGCAATACGGAGGTCAATCTTGCGCTCGCCGCGTGGACAAACGTACAGACATCTTCACTCATTCTTCAGAACGGCGGCTCGACCGCTGTATCGGGGTTTAAGAACGATGGAGTGTCGGCCATTTCTTACAACGACCCGTTAGATCAAATGTCGGACCCCGTGGGCTGTAGCGGCACGCTGGCAATCGGCGGAGTCACAAGAGCAGGCGGCGGGACTCGCGTAATCGGCGGCATAACGTTCAGCCACATCTTTGAAGGCGACGTTGTATTCAATCGTAACTTCCAGTGTTTTCTGGGCATCTCGGCGAATCTGGCCGAAGTGGCTACTCACGAGATAGGCCACTCTATCGGGTTCGGCCACAGCCCCGATCAAGGCGCAATAATGTTCGCAAGCGCGCACGGGCAGGGACGCGGCGCGACGCTCGGCGCAGATGACATAGCGGCAGTCTCGTTCCTTTATCCGGGAACAGGCAACCCGACCCCTACACCTCCTGCCGCTCCCGCAGGTCTTTCGGCAAGCGCCGCATCGAGCAGCGCAATCAATCTTTCGTGGGCAGACACGAGCAGCAACGAACTGGGCTTCAGGCTCGAACGAAAAACAGGCCTCACCGGAACCTATGCTTTGATCGCTACGCCTGCGGCAAATCAGACCGGCTACGCGGACACTGGGCTACAGGCTTCGACCACTTACTTTTATCGCATCAAGGCGTACAACAACGCGGGCGAGTCGGCTTATTCCAATGAAGCATCTGCGACGACAAGCACGGGCACTGTGGCGAACAACTCGGCCTTTGTTTCGCAGAATGTCCCTGCGTCAATACAAGCGGGGCAGACGGCGACCGTCTCTGTGACGATGAGAAACACGGGCACGGCCACATGGTTTGCAGGGTCGTACTTTTTAGGCTCGCAGAATCCGACCGACAACACGACCTGGGGATTGAATCGCGTGAGCCTTTCGTCAAACGTAGCGCCGGGCGCTAATACGACTTTTACATTCAACATCAGTGCGCCGACCGTTGCGGGCACTTACAACTTCCAGTGGCGCATGCTTCAATCGGCAACCGGATACTTCGGCGCGCTGACGACGAACGTTGGCGTATCGGTTACATCGACAACGCCGCCAGCGACGCTTACGATAACGACGTTTGCGCTTGCTCCGCTCACGAAAAACGTGCCTTACTCTCAGCAACTCAGTGCAACAGGAGGCTCGACTCCATATACCTGGACCGTAACAGCGGGCGCTTTGCCACCGGGTCTTAGCCTGAGCAGCACGGGTCTGATCAGCGGAACGCCAACCACCAGCGGCAGTTTCAGCTTTACCGTTACGGTGAGAGACAGAAACAACGCTACGGCCAGCAGGACCTTCAAGTCATCTCTAAGGTAGGAAGCATCAGAGGTCAGAGGTAGGAGGCTGGAGATTGAAAAAATCATCTCCAGCCTTTTATCTTATACAGCCGATCATGCCTGATTAGAGTGGGCGATGGTCGCCGTTTGGCCCCGGCGTAATGTGAAGGAGCTGAGCGGGTTCCAGCACGCTGACCTTGTGCCACTCGCCTTTTCGCACGATGCAGGCTTCTCCCGGTCCCAGTTCGAGTGCCGCGTTCGGGTCAGATTCGCCCGTTACGCGCAGCCTTCCTGATATGACGTAGAGGATTTCGTCTCCGTCCGGATGAACCTCGCCCCCATGAGGCGCGTCCTCGATCAGGGTCACGATTCCCACAGTCATGCCATCGATCCTTTCAGGAGGACCAGCCTTGCGCGGGCGGGTGGAGACAGAAAGATCCCGGTGAATATCGAACGAGTTGCTGGAAGCATCTACAGTAGTGATCTTGCTCACAGATAATTCTCCCCATTGCCGACAGGCTCATCATAACAATCCGCAATGTCCGTGAAGCCGCCGAACATCTATTTACCCCTGGCGGATCAACTGCCTCAGCACGTATGGAAGGATGCCGCCGTGACGGTAGTAATCGACTTCAATCGGCGTGTCGATGCGAATAGTCACAGGCACGCTTTCGGTCTCGCCGTTTGCGCGATGAATGCGAAGCTCGGCGTCCTGACGCGGGCGTATCTGGCCTTCAAACCCTGTGAGGTCGAACGTCTCGCTCCCGTCAAGGAGTAGCGATTGCGCGGTCGTCCCCTCTTTGAATTGACAGGGCAGCACTCCCATTCCAACCAGATTGCTGCGATGTATTCGCTCGAAGCTCTGCGCGATGACCGCGCAAACTCCGAGCAGTTTGGTTCCCTTTGCAGCCCAGTCGCGCGAGCTTCCGGTGCCGTATTCCTGACCCGCGATGACCATAAGCGGCGTGCCTTCCGATTGATAGGCCATCGCAGCGTCGTAGATGCTCATTCGCGCGCCGTCCGGCTGATGCACCGTCAAGCCGCCCTCCGTGCCCGGCACCATCAGGTTCTTTATGCGAACGTTTGCGAATGTGCCGCGCGTCATCACACGGTCATTGCCGCGACGAGAGCCGTAGCTGTTGAAGTCTTCAACCGATACGCCCTCTGCCTGCAAATATATTCCTGCGGGGCTGGTCGGTTTGATCGCGCCCGCGGGGCTGATGTGATCCGTCGTTACCGAGTCGCCAAAGATTGCGAGCGGGCGCGCGCCTTTGATTTCAGTTATCCTGCCCGCCTCCATCCCGAAGCCTTCAAAGTATGGCGGATCCTGAATGTAGGTCGAAACAGGGTCCCAGTCATACACATCGCCAGCCGTGCTTGGGATGTCGTTCCACATCGGGTTCTGCTCTGCGAAATTGCTGTAGAGCCTGCGATAGGTTTCGGCATCAAATGCCGTGCGCACCTGCTCGCGCACTTCTTCGCTGTTTGGCCAGATGTCGCGCAAGAATACGGGCAGCCCGTCTTTGCCATTGCCGATTGGTTCTTCGGACAGATTGATGTCAACGCGACCGGCCAGCGCAAAGGCGACGACCAGCGGAGGGCTCATCAAAAAATTGGCCTTGATGCTCTGATGCACGCGCGCTTCAAAATTGCGATTGCCGCTCAGGACGCTTGCGGCAACGATGTCGTTTTCGGTGATCGCTTCTTCGAGTGAAGGGTCGAGCGGGCCTGAATTGCCTATGCAGGTCGTGCAGCCGTAACCGACCAGATTGAATCCGATTTGATTGAGAAAGGGCTGAAGCCCTGTCCTTTCGAGATATTCGGTCACGACGCGCGAGCCGGGCGCAAGTGATGCTTTCACGGCGGGCGGCAGTTGTAACCCTTTTTCGACGGCCTTTTTCGCAAGAAGTCCCGCTGCAAGCATCACGGAAGGATTCGAGGTGTTGGTGCAGGAAGTGATCGCCGCAATCAACACGTCGCCGTGTCCAAGCTCGACCTGCGCGCGAGGGAATTCTTCTTCGAGAATCTCTTCGACGCGGTCGGGCGTGGGGCGATTATTCATCATTTCGGTCTCAGACCACGCGCTCGTCTGCTTATCGCTTTCCGAATTCCCCGCTATTGCCGGAGCCGTTTCGGTCTTCTGATCGCCGCCGCCCGCCAGATGATAAATCGAGTCCGATCTATATCCTCCGATAGGCGTAAAGACTCGCTTATGAATATCCGCCTCAGAAATGTTATAGCCGTTTTCGCTCGTGGGCTTTTGCAGAAGCTCGTTGAATTTGTCTTTCAGGTCGGGCAGGTTGATGCGGTCTTGCGGTCGCTTCGGCCCTGACACGCTCGGCACGACCGTGTCGAGATCTAGTTCGAGCAGCGTGCTGTAATTGCATTCGCCTTTTCGCGGAATGCCGAACATGCCCTGCGCCTTGAAATAATTGAATATCAGCTCGACCTGTTCGTCCGAGCGGCCCGTCGCTTTGTAATAAGCGATGGTCTCTTCGTCCACGGGGAAAAAACCCATCGTAGCGCCGTATTCGGGCGACATATTCGCAATCGTCGCGCGGTCTGTCGCGGAAAGCGATGCCGCGCCCTCGCCGTGAAACTCCACAAACTTGCCGACAACCTTCGCTTTGCGAAGCATCTCTGTCACGACCAGAACAAGATCGGTCGCCGTCACGCCTTCGCGCAGCTTGCCGCTCATCGAAACACCGACCACATCGGGCGTCAGAAAGTAGACGGGCTGGCCGAGCATTCCGGCTTCGGCCTCTATGCCGCCCACGCCCCAGCCGACCACGCCGAGACCGTTAATCATAGTTGTGTGCGAATCCGTGCCGACGACCGTGTCGGGATAGTAAACGCCGTCGCGTTCCTGCACGCCTTTGGCGATGTATTCCAGATTGACCTGATGGCAGATGCCTATACCGGGCGGCACGACCGTAAAACTATGGAACGCCTGCATGCCCCACTTCAAAAACTGATAGCGCGCGCGGTTGCGTTTGAACTCCATCTCCATGTTTTTCGTGAAGGCGTCAGAGGTGCTCGCGAAGTCAACCTGAACCGAGTGATCGATGACCAGATCGACAGGGACAAGCGGCTCGATGATGCAGGGGTTGCCGTCAAGGCGCGCCACAGCCGACCGCATCGCCGCCAGATCGACCAGCAGCGGAACGCCTGTGAAGTCCTGTAGGAGTATGCGCGCAACGACAAACGGTATCTCTTCCGTGCGCTCGGCTGTCGCGCCCCAGTTGGCAAGCTGACGCACATTTTCTTCCGTGATGCGCTTGCCGTCATAATTACGCAGGATCGATTCGAGGACTATGCGAATGCTGACCGGGAGTTTTGAAACGGGGCCAACGCCTTCTTTTTCCAGTTGAGGCAGAGAGTAGAACTTGCCCGTGCGCTGCGGCGTGATGTTGAAGCTTTGAAGCGAATTAAAAAGATTGTGTGTCATAAGTTTTCAATCAACTGCTTTGTTTTGCGCGCTGTTTGATGCGCGGGTTGTTAAAGGTTCAACAGACAGGACAGTTCAGTGAATTCCAGTTTAGAGTTCACAGGATGAATCGTCAAGATTGAGCGGTTCTGCTGCGGTGAATCGACTAAATCAACTCCGCTTCGCTGTCGCCCGCCTTCCGCCTGCCGCGTCTGAAAAGCTTTGCTGATAGATTGTAAATGCGCTCTGATTCTTTGGTCAGCAGCGGCCCAAGCACCGCAAGAATAAGGACGTAAAGAGCCGAGAACGGCTGAAGCACAGGCAGCAGGTTCCCTGTTTTTGCAAGCTCGGCCATGATGATCGAGAATTCACCGCGCGAAACGATTGTCAATCCGATGTTCATCGAAGCCTGCGATGAAAGCCCCGCGCTTCTGCCCGCCAGTATCCCTGCGGCAATATTTCCCACAAGCGTCACAAACACGGCACCAAGCGCTATCCAGACAGCGCCGCCCAGCGTGAGCGGATCAATAGTCAGCCCGAAGCTGAAGAAAAAAGAGCGCCGAAGAAATCCCGGAACGGCACAATCAGTTGTTCGATTCGCTGGCCGTGCTCGGTCTCCGAAAGAACCAATCCCAAAAGCAGCGCGCCAACCGCCTCTGCCACATGAATCGTTTCGCCGAACCCGGCCAGCAAAAACAGGCACGCAAACAGGGTCAACAGGAAGGCTTCGTTTGAAGAGATGCGAAAAAACCGGTTCAACAGAGGCGTCGCTAATCTTCCTAAAACGATCAGGCCGAATATGAAAGCGAGCGCGATGGCCGAAGAGGTGAGCACACCGCCAAGCGAAGTCGCGCCGCTTAAGATAATGCCTGAGATGGGCGAAAGATAGAGGGCCAGAAAGATGTCCTGAAACATGGTGATGCCTGAAGATCAACTCGGTTTCAGGGTTGGCCGTGCGGCGCAGGTCGAACAGGACTTTGGCGATTATGGCGCTCGACGAGATGGTGGTGATTCCGGCTGCGACCAGCGCCTCCAGCAAAGGCCACCCCATCAGTAAAGCGTAGGCAAATCCGGCGACGAAGTTGATGACGATGTAGATGCTGCCGCCCACTACTATCGAGCGACCTGATTTGATCAGGCGTTTGACCGAAAACTCAAGGCCGAGATAAAAGAGCAGGAACAACACACCGACGCGCCCCATAAATTCAATGAGCGGGGCGCTCTCGATGAAACGAAAATCCATTATCCATATCTTTGGCGCGTGCGGGCCTACAACCATCCCTGTCAGAATCAGCAGCGGGACGTTCGAGAAACGAAACCTCGTGGAGAGCAGCACAGCGCCCGCCACCAGCGCCAGCGCCAGACCAACTTCAAAAATCAGATGATCCATGCGCTAATCCGCCTTTCCGTAAACCAGCAGACGCTTGAGCGAATCGATGGTTCGACGGTCGCCCGCAAGGATGAGCGTCGCCCCTTCGTTGAGCACGGTGTCGGCTTCCGGGTTGGTCCGCTTCTCTCTGTCCGGCTCGATCAGCGAGACAATGGACGCGCCTGTAAGTGTGCGAATCTGAAGGTCGCGAATAGTCTTTCCGACGCAGTAAGATCCCGGCTCAATCGTGTACCACTGGAGCAGCAGATCATCTAAAACTATCTCTGCCGAAGGCAGCGCTTTAGGCACATAGGTCAACCCGCCGATGATGCCTGCCACCTGGCGGGCTTCGCTGTCGGTGAGCGTGACGACCGAAGCGACCCGGTCAGGGTTCTTGCGCATGAAATGGTAAAGCTCGCGCGTGCCGTCGTCGTGGATTACTATGGTCAGCCGGTCGCCGCTCGTCCCCTCAATCTGAAATTTATGACCGACGCCCGGAAGATTCGATTCTCTGATGGTAGACATTTGAAGGTAACCTCTCACACAATTTTTATGGACACACCTGTCGCTTATCAGTATCAGGCAATGCAGGTTGATGATGCGTAATCTACTTCCCTTTTTCCTTGAACCTGTGCCCGCAATAGTGACACTTATAATACTGCCCCGGTCGCTTCAACTGATAGACAGAGGCTTTGCTGCAATGCGTGCAGATCTTCATCGCATCCTTGACCGAGTTGTAGATCATCTGTGTCCAGATCGGATTCACTTTAATTTCTCCCGTGGTTAGGGGGGGCCACAGGCCCCCCGATTGATTGCGGTTTTACTCACTGCGATTTTTCGTCTTCCCGCTTTTCCTGATGGTTTTGATCGTTCATCCTTACCCAAAAGACAAAGCCGACGGCAATCGCGCAAAAGACCAATACAAGGATAATCCCTGAATCCATAATACTCCCTTTTCATGGCGCTGGCGTATTCACGCACAGGCAGATTGATAGCAATCACCTCCGCAGAGGCGATTGGTCAGTTACAGACAGATCCTGAATAATCAAGTTGGGGTTGGCTACACGGACAGACCGGGCGGCGCGCGATCGGTCGGAGGCGAAATAGCGGTCAGGAAGTTACATCGCTCATTTTTAAAAGCAGACGGCTGTTCGTTTTCAAAAACAGGCAATGCGGGTTTATTGCCGGAAGGAAGCAGGGCGACGGGCATCTGTCGCCTGAAGGTTTTGCTCTCCGAACTCAGCGCGCGTTTCTCAAAACGAACGAGCGCAGAATCGGTCAACGATAACCGGGCAAGTAAAATTATGTGACGGGGCGCAGCAGAGCTGACCCGAACCGGAGAGATCATCAGGCCGAGGATGCTCGAAAGATAGATTCCGGTAAGCGCGCAAAAAAAGATAAGCGCCAGTGACCGGGAACGATTTGCTGTTTTCCGCACGTATGAATTATACCACGCCGCGTGGTGATCGCGCGAAAGACAATGGCTCTATCTAAATTCAATCGTTTGACTATTATCCAGCAGGTGAGTGAAACTGTTTTTATGAGCTTGTGAGAATCTTCCGTGACCGGAGTTCTCGTCATGCCTCGCCTCATCCTCGTTGTTGACGATAATGCAGACGCCCGTTTTATGCTCAAGACCGTGCTTGAAGCTCAGGGCTTTGCTGTAGCCTGCGCTGAGGACGGGCAAGCGGCTCTCCATATGATCGAGGATCATCAACCCGATTTGATAATCTCAGATATCCAGATGCCAAACCTTAATGGAATCGAGATGATAAAAAAATTACGAATGCAGAGCGAAACCATGCATACGCCTGTTCTGGTAACGAGCGCTCTGCACAGCGAAGTTTTAGCAGACGCGATGATCGCAGGGGGAACGGCTGTCGCAACCAAGCCCGTAGAGCTCGAATCCTTCATCGGATTAATCACACAATTGTTGATGTAAACTAAAAGCGAGCGAGGATGGTGTCCTCGCTCGTACGGTTCGTGCGGTCAGATTATTTTATCGCGCCGTTTTTGTCGGGGTTCGGAGGCTTTGCTTTTGCAGGCTGGTCGGGATGCTCGTCATTACTATCCTCATCATCTTCATCCGTCGCTTCCTGATAATCTTTCGGCTTCTCTTCGTGCTTGAGCGAGATGCCCATCATCTTCGGATCGTTCATAAATTCGATCAGTTTTTCGGGGCTTATCTTTGCCTGCACCACAACCGCCTCGGCCTGCTGCATCGTCACGACCAGTATCTTTACGTCTTCTTTTTCCTGTAGCGCGTAAACATATGTCCATTGCTTCTGGCGCGGCGAACTGAACTGAACGAGCGGCATCCACACAGGTTCGATCTTGCTTCTTATGAAAGAATGAAACTCGCTTCGACCGGGGCGCGGGCCGCGCGTGTAATCGAGCTCGCGGATCAGCACGACTTTGAAATTTTTAACCCCTGCGGGCTTAATCATCTTTACAGCCATGCGCGCGAACATCATCATCCCAAAGAAGCTCTGTTGCTTGCCGTTGTAGTTCGACTTTATGTGTTTGACGACCGTGCTGAAACTCTTGTCCCCGGCAAAAGCAGAGCCGCTTGCAAGCGACAACAGCACAGTTATGATTACGACCTGCAGAAATCGTTTTTTTATCGTCATCGCTTATTGCTCCTGAGGCGGCTTTTCCTGTCTGATCAATTGAGGCGGTTTCTTTTCGGGGCGCTTGTCGGTTATCACGATTTTGTCGTCGCTCGATTTTGTATGCTCTGTCTCCTCATCGGGCGTTTTGTCTTTGCGATTGTCTTTGACCGTGAAGCCGGGTATCTGCTCAATCCCGAAATTCGGAATGCCGAACTTGCCTTCGAGTTCGCGGAACTTTGCAAGATCAATCGTGCCGATGATGTTGATAACCGTCAGCGCGCGAGGTTCTGCCGCAAGCACTCCGATTCCTTTAATAACGCTGCCTTCATACATCATCACAACGTCATAGCTGCCTTCGCGCTTGCTGCGGACATTGGCGATCTTCGTCCATCCGGGCGTGTTTAGCTGCGCGCGTATGTATTCGGCGTCTGCCGAGGTGTACTGGCCTTCCTTCTCGAACTCGAACCGCCTGACGTAGACGCCCTTCAAACCTGAAAGTATCTCTTTAATCTTCGCCTCATCGGGCGAACGGTCCGCGCGAAAAGCCGCCATCGCAAGCTTTATCAACCCCTCGTCTACGGTCACGTCAATCACCTTGTCTGCAACGTCGGCAAAGCGGTCGAGCTGGCCCAGTTGCAGGCGAGCGTCCTGCGCCTGCGCCTGCGTTACACCGACACACAACAGCACGAGGCCAAGCATCAGGACTTTTTTCAAAGATGTATTAATCGGTTTCATAAGATTCCTTTCGAACTACCTGTTATTCAAAGGCTCCGGTTTATCATTAGGGCCATCATAGTGAATCGCTTTCTGCACATCGTTGAGAGTTGCGCCAGCAACCTGAAGCGCAAACAGCACCTGCACTTTGGCGGCTTCCGCTTCGGGGCTGGGTCGCGCCTCTCTTCTGACTGCAACCGCGTTCGCTCTAATCCGTCTCGGTTCGTGTAGCTTTGAGCCGGGCTGTATGGCGGCGAGTTGATTGGAGGTGAGTTGATTGGCGGCGGCGGCTTTCGGAGCTTTACCGCTCCACCCATCGCTTAGCTCAACTCCCGTGTCCGCCGAATTGACCGCCGCAATCCTGCCTCTTTCCCGGACCGTCATTTGATGAATCCCCACGCCAATTGCGATAAGAATTACGGCAGTCGCGCCTATGGCGGCCCAGCCAAACCTCAGGCTATGGAAGAAAGCCGCGAACCGTTGCCGGAAACCCGGCGCAGGTGCGGGAGACGAGTTGATTCGCTCGATCAGCCGCGCGGTGAAATCCGGTGACGGCTCCTGGCGACGCAGCGCAATTTTCAGTTCATCATCAAGACGGCTCATACCTGTACTTCTCCTAACGAGCGGCTCAGTTTGTCGCGCAACAGCGCAAGCGACCGCCGCAGATGGCTCTTCACTGTGTTGACCGGCATATCAAGCACGCGGGCAATCTCAACCGGTTCGAGGTCTTCCTGATAGCGAAGCACAACGACCATTCGCGCTTTCTCAGGCAGCGTTTCAACGACTCGACGCAGCATATCGGAAAGCATGAAATCGGATTCGCTGGTCTCGGCCACAGGCTCCGGCACATCATCAAGGCTCACCTGCGGGCGAACCTTCTGACGACGAGCCTGATCTATGCAGCGATGGCTCGTCACCTTACGCAGCCAGAACGTGAGGTGGGCCGCAGACTTTATGGCAGAGAGGTTTTGGTGGAGGTTCAGGAACACTTCTTGAGCCAACTCCTCTGCCAGCCACCGGTCTCGCAGAAAGTGACAGGCAATGCTGAAGACCATTCCCTGATGCTGGCGAACAATTTCTGCGAAGGCCAACTGATCGCCCAACGCCGAGCGTGCCAGCGCCTGTTCAAGTTGGGCCTCCGTAGCCTTTTCCAATGTGTAAGTCCCTTCCCACCCCACCATGCATTAGTACGCAGCAGGATAGTTGATCGAATGCAATTATTTACACAGGTTTGAGAATGATAACAAGAATGACAGGCGCAGGGACAAGCCCTGATAGAATCCGAAGCTACCGGATAACTCCGCACAGGTGAACTTTCACCCATAGGTTACTCGTATCATAAATACGGGAGGGGAAAAATGAGAGACCCAGGAATAGCAGCGATTTTAAGTTTCTTCATTCCAGGCGTAGGGCAAATTTACAACGGCAAGATATTACGAGGCATATTCTGGCTGATCGTGACTCCGGGCATATGGCTCGGCACGGGAGGTTTTTTCGGCTGGGTGTGCCACCTTATCTCCGCCTACACGGCTTACAATTACGCTCGACGGCACAAATACGCTTATTGAAGCTTGCTTTGTTTAGCATCCGCCAAATAGCGCGCAGTATAGTATCAATTAAGAGACACTCTCGGTATTCTCGTTTGTGTTATAGGGCAAGCGTGCACTATCAAACTCATATTGAATAGAGTCTTGAAAAGAAGACGACTCGATTTCGTCAATGGGTATAAGTATCGCCATAGCGCCGACATAATTGTCATTCTCCAGAATCGGGAATGAATAAACGATTACTTCGCGCTCATTACTGAGTTTCGTAAAGTAGTAGATATACTGTTTTGCCTCTTTTCTTCTTTTGTTTCGCCACTCTAACAGGGTTTCTTCTTCGGGCACTATGAGATCTTTAGGCGTCTTGCCTTTTATCTGTTCCACAGACAGCCCGAACAATCCAGCAAAGCATTTGCTTGACAATACTATTTTGGAATCAACATCAGTTTGAACCCAGTATTTGTTATCCGCCTTCGACAACATATCGATGAATTTCTCGACATAGTCCGCTTCTATGGATGGCACTTGAATGCTGAAGCCGGGATTTTTACTAACCTTGAACTCGTTGACATTGAATGCGCTCACTTTGAATTCATAATATCTTTCAATGTGATTTTTAATATATTTCAAAATTTCACGCTTGAGCCCCGATGAAATTCGTTTATCGTCTTTAATTTCCTCAAGAAAATTCGTATAAAGGCCTTCAGCAGAAAGTTCCATTCGGGAAATCTCTTGATCAGCAAGATATGCTGGAGGAAATAACAGCAACATCGCAAATTGGTCGGCCTGTTCTTCCAAAAAATTGGGCTTGCCCGATGAGCGAAGGTATCGGTCTACCTGCTTGATTCTTTCAGCAAGGTTGCTCTTTACGTGGATGTACCAGTGCCCCAGTTCGTGTGCCAGTAAAAATTCCGTTAACGGTTGGGGGAGTCCCTCTTTTATAACAACGATATAGTGCTTTTCGCGATTTTCGGTTTCACCTTCTACTAACAGCGAGAGAAAATCCAAATCCTTCCAGTAGCAAATATCTATTTTTTCATTCTCGAAAAACTTTTCGATCTTCTCTATGTGAGATAAGCCCCGATCAGTAAAAAGCGATATACTCTCACTGATCTTTTTAATCATCTCGACCATGCTGTATCTCAAGCTGAATTCTTCGAGCAAAGCATCTGTGCCCGGGTCCATCTCTTGTAAGTCTTTGATATGCTCAGAGACTAAATCCAGAGCCTCTTGCATGGGTCGTTTGGTTTCATCATGAAATCTATGAATCTCTTCTTGCAGGCTTCCGAACATGGTTTGTAATTCGGGGCTGCCAGCTTGGCTAATGCCAGAGCTTAGGGGGAAAGTATGCTGAAGTCTCACGTTCTTAATATTTCTCAGGCGCGCCTTTACGGTTGACGCTGACACTACAGCGCCTGTGGCTAATGCGGTCCACAACCTTATTGCGTTGTACGCGGCATACATCACTTGCATGCGGTGAGCGGTGTTGGAAGTTGCCTGATCGCAAATACTCGCCCATTCAGCATAAGTCGATGTTTCCCGTTCTTCGGCTTCCCGAAGCAGTCTGGCTTTTTTGATCGCTTGATTTACCTTCTGAGCCCACTCAAAAATTCTTTTTGACAGGTCCAGGCAATCGTCGGCGTTTCTCAATTTTTTTATTTTCCGCAACCCGAACGCCGTCTCAGGCAGTTCTTTCAGAAATGGCACCAGGATGGGCAATGGCGTTATCCCCAAATCGTAAATAGACAGGAAATCATATTTTACACCGCGAACGAGCAGCCGAATTCCGACTGGTATAAACACCCCTATTTTAACAATTGATTGGTGCTCGCCTACGGCCTCCTCGTCAACGGGACCGGACACACAAGTATGTCCTATAGGCACTTCATAGGCTTCAACCCGCATGACGTTCTCAAAAGGAATACGAGTATTTTGAAGGCGTCCCCAACCTTGTCCTTGAGAAATAACAACTGTTCTCTGATCAGGCCGGATTGAAACCGCATTCAAACAATCATGTAAATGAAGCAAAAACCATCCGGTACTGTCGGACTCTTCAATTCCGACTATTATTTGCGATGCAGGGTGAATGCCTGCTATCTCGTTGTCGCTCATGGAAAAATCCTCAATCTATTCAATCGCCTTTCATCATGCGCCACTTTGAGGTATAGCACGGCTCGCCACATCAGGCCCCTCACCTTTATATCGTACTCATCATCCTTGCTATTAGCAATGGTATTTGCCGCAGGGATTTGGGTTCTAATAGTATCCAGCCAGTCTATGAACAGGCTGTCTTTCAAGGCTTCGGAACCCCAAGTGACGCAGTTGTGGGTTTCTAAATAGTATTCCGGCGTTAAAGAGTAGCAGAAGTTTTTATTCTTTTTCTTTTGCTGCTCTTCAAGCCCCTGAAAAGTTTTAACCGGTTGCGAAACGGGCCACAAAGGAGTTCTGAACGCATCCTGCCGGTCATCAAACCAAGCTTGATTATGCTCCTGGATATTATCAGGGGAAAGCAGGTTGATATCTCCATTTAATAAAGCAGCAGGCGAGCGATTTGATATTACAGTATCAATCCTTCGTTTATTGGCTCCTACCTTCAGATGTGAAAAGAGTTTACGCAGGTCGTCGCCTGTAATCTCATCCCAGTTAATTCCTACCTGCTCCGGGTCTAACTCAGGCTGGCCGAATATCTCTTCATCATTTTGCGGTATGAATTCGACAATGTGGGCATTAATTTTTTCGTCACGCGGATTACTTCCGGTATAAACCGAATCGTCTTGATGAGGGTCTTCGACTTCCTCTCTGAATTCAATCCACATGTGTCCGGAGACGGAACTCATTCTGCGCATAATCGAGTCTCCAATTTTGCCTCTCGTGATCAATCTGGTTAGGGAAGCCGATTCTTTCAGATAGCCATCCGCATCGAGCCAGCTCTGTAATAGTTCTTTCAACTTAGCTTTTTTCGTTTCCCGGTCGGCCAGGGTTTCATGGCTTTTATCTTCAAGCAAGTCTAAAAAACCGTTATCACTAATTCGTCTCTTGCCCCTCAGCTGTAGAAAGTCGCTCATCTTCTAACGAATCCTCCATAGCAATCGAATGATTTCCGTATAGCAAAAGATGCTGTCGTCATACAAAAAGTTGGAAGAAGTTTAAAGTATCTTTTAAACTGAGACTCAGTATGAGTCAAGAGTTGGCCAGTCTAGCCGCAAATGTTTCGCTCTGTCAATGCTTAGTGCGAAAAATCACCTAAAGTTAAATTGATCTATCCTGCCGTGCGGACTTGATTTTTCAGGTGACAATCACCCTGCCTGCAATGGCTCAATCCGGAATGATGAACAGAAATTTCTGTTCATCATTCCGAGTTCATACTTCATCATTGCTTACTTAATCTCTCCGCTCTTAGCCATTCTGGTGATATGGTCAGCCGCGCGAAAAGCCAGTGCCTGAATCGTGCAGGTCGGCTGGCCTCGACCCGATGTGACGAGGCTGCTGCCATCGCATATGAAAAGATTCTTTACGTCATGCGCGCGATGATATTTGTTGATGACCGAAGATTCGGACGTATCGCCCATCCGGCAGGTGCCGAGCAGGTGAACTCCGAAGCTCTGTTCGGTCACGGGATAGCTCCACATCTTTTCGGCTCCGGCTGCGTCGAGCAGTTCAAGCCCGCGCTCCTGAAAAAATTTCATCGTCTTTATGTCGTCCGGGTGATCTTTGTAAGTGATCCGCAGGGCGGGCAACCCCCATGCGTCTTTCACTTCCGTATCGAGCGATATGCTGTTGGTCTTCACTGGCAGCGAAGTCGTGTGACCGTACAAAAAGACTGAGCGCGTATAGTAATGCTTCAACATCGCCTTGAATCCTGCGCCCCATTGCGGCGCGTCCGGCGGCAGCCCGTTTAACGCAAACGTCATGGGCTGATAATCGAACCGGAAATCTATTCCCCCGCCGCCGTAAAATCCTCGCTTCGGGTCTGTGTCATAAAAATCATGAATCACTCTGGTCACCACGACGCTCTTATATTCGTTGAGCGGTTGATTGAACAACGCCCCCGCGAACGCGCTGCCGTTGAACATCAGATACTTGCCCACAAGCCCGCTCCCGTTAGCAAGCCCCTGAGGAAAGAGATTCGATTTCGACATCAATAAAAGTCGAGGAGTCTCTGCCCCGTTCGCGCAGACGACAACGGCTTTCGCCCTTTGAAAAATCTCGTTCTTTCTTTCATCAAAATAGATTACGCCCGTGACGCGCCCGCTTTTGTCCGTTTCGATTTTGCGCACATAACTGCCCGGGCGAATTTCGCATCGCCCTGTCTTTTCAGCCACTCGAATGACTGTCGCGAGCGTCGAGGATTTCGCTCCGACTTCGCAGCCGAAACCTTCGCAGAAGCCGCAATGAGTGCATGCATTACGTCCTTTGTAAGGCTCGGACAATATGGCCATCGGCGCGGGCGCTGCGTGAAGGCCGAGCTTGCGCGCGCCCCGCTCCAGTAACGCGCCCGACGATTTTATGGGAAGCGGCGGCAGCGGGTAGCCCTGCGAGCGCGGAGGGTCGAACGGGTTGGCTCCTGCAAGCCCCGACACGCCAAGTTCCCATTCGGCCTTTGTGTAAAAGGGTTCAAGATCCGCGTAAGTGATGGGCCAGTCGGCAAAGCCCGTGCCGGAAATCATTCCGAGTTTGCTGCGCTCGATGAAATCGATTTCGTGAAAGCGCCAGTAGTTCGCCGTGAAGTGCACAGTCCCGCCGCCAATCATTCGCCCGTAACCGACAGCCGGTTGTTGATTAGCCCTGCTCGATTCTTTTTTGCGAAATGTGTTCGGCTGCAACCTGTAATCGTTTACGAGCGCGCCCTGAAACAGGGTCTTTACTTCGTCGTGCTCGAAATCTTTCTCTTTGAGGTACGGCCCCTGCTCAAGCACCACGACGCGAAACCCTGCCGACGATAACTCTTTTGCGATTATGCCGCCCGCCGCGCCTGCGCCCACGACAACGAAATCGACTTCGCTCGATGGTTCATACTTCGGCTGTTGCTGATTCATAGCCTCAACCTCGGCGCGAGTTTTATTTGTCGTAAAAACCGAAAGGCGGCTTGAAGTAATGCCGGTCTTCAAAGCCTATGTGCTTCCAGCCCGTCTGCTCGTAGTTGCCGCCGTATTCGGGATTTGCCAAAAACCCCATGATCGTGTGCGCGCGCACCTGTTGAAAGAACTGAGTATGTTGAATGCCCTTGAGCAATTTTATCTGCTGCGCGGAATCCAGATCAGAGAATCTGTTTTTCGCTCTTGCCTGAAGCGCGGCGAGACCTTTTTGATAAAGCGGCTGTTTATCTTTGTCAAACGAGGCGAGCGCGCGATCAATGAAATAGATCACGCGAGCTTCGCGCGCGCCGGGCGTCGAGTCGGTTGGAATGATGCAGGCAGCGACGGCTTCGATTTCGAGAGCCTGTTCTGCGGTGAAAAATTCAAATTTGACCTGCTGCTCGGATTTGGCCGCCTCATGCGCGTGCTGTTGCGCGGCCAGAACTTCGGGCCAGCGCGCGGCAAGCCATGCAATGCTGACTGCTGAGCACGAGTTGATGAGAAATATGCGGCGTGAGATTTCTTCGTTATCCAAAGCTTGTTACTAATAAGGGGTCAATTCCTATTAACGCGGCCTTATTATGTCGCGAAATTACAGTTTGCACAATATCTGTATGCGATTTTTCTTTACTATCTTACCAGCTCTATTTTTATACTAATCCTAAGAGTCTAATTTTGTTAACCTGAGAGAAGGCCTATACTCCATATTTCTCACCCGATCTTAAATTATCAAGAGGAACGAATTGGCATAGTCAAAGAAGCGGATATTCATTAGAGCTACTTGATCCACGATTACCTGAAAGAGATCCGAGCATTTGTGTGATAAACAGTACGGAGTTGAGATCCTGCATATATTCGTCTGATTCGCTTGAAACTTGATTTCATCATTATTACACTCTACCCGCATTGGCTGGGCTTCTCTTCATCTCAATTTTGTATTTAAGCCTTTTATGGGATTTATAAGGCGCTCTTTTCTTTGGAGAGAAATACTGGCGGGAGTCTATTTCTCTTAATGTAGGGAGCGTGTGTTCGATGCAATTAAATCAAGCAAGTGATGAGTTCCTCAAAGGCTATTTTTCGACTCACGAACGTAAGAAAAAGACTAAAGATGCTTACGGCTCTGACCTTGCACAATTTGTCGCTTTCGCAGGCGAGAACACGGGTCTTACGTCTTTGAGCGGCGTTATTATCGAGCACTGGGCGGCCCATCTGCGCCAAGAAGGATATTCTCCTACTTCAATGCGAAGGAAGATGGTTGTTCTCAAAGTATTTTGTTCTTACTGGGTAAGGAAGGGGATGTTGCAAGAATCTCCTTTCTGGCGCATTAAGCTCAGCTTTGGCCGGGTTGAACAACTTCCTCGTACTCTTACAGAATCAGAGATGAAAGCTCTGCTTGTCCAAGCAAGGCATAACTACTTAGCCTTTAAGTACAGACAAAACCGATCAGCAATAATATGCGGCGAGTCTAATCAAAGTTCGTTTCGCGCATACCGAGAGTTACGAAACTTAGCTTTAGTGGACATACTATTTGCAACAGGAATGCGTGTGGGAGAAGTATCATCTCTTGATCTCCAAGACTTCCTTTTGGAAGAGGCGCTTTTCAAAGTAAAGGGTAAAGGAGGCAGAGATCGCTTGGCCTACGTAGTCGATGAGGAAACTATGCGATTCCAGCGGGAGCATGCTGAATCTCGGGCGCAAATCAAAACAGAAAGTCCAGCTCTCTTCCTGAATGCCTCTGGCGAGCGGCTTTCAACTCAAGGAATCGCGAATATTATAGCCCAACTACGCCAGGAAGCAGGGATAGACCGGCATATAACTCCACACATGCTTCGCCATACAGTCGCAACCCTGCTTCTGCGCAATGGAATGGATATTCGCGTAGTGCAGGAGTTTCTCGGGCATGCTTCCATCGCAACCACCCAACGATATACGCATATCACCAAAGAGCACTTAATCGGAGGACTGAGGAAGTATCATCCTTCATTTGGATTTCGAACAAACGATTAATAGATTTGGTAAGCTACAATACGAGATGCCTTATGAGGTGGAGGCGGTATTCGATCAGTTAAAGAAGCAGATAAGACTACAAAATTACCGCGATGATCTTGAGTTTGAAAAATTGAAACGATCTCGCACTTGGTCTTGATCTCCGAGAATGAATAAACCCTGGTTCCTCCAGAGGGAAGCTTGCGCCTCGCAGCAGGTGCAGCTAGACTATCACCGACTTTTTGTATCGCCCGGAGACCTTATTCGCAATTCTCTGCTGCGATGGATATTTCTGCCTATTGGGAGGCCCTTTTGAGCATAGAACATTGGCCATGCAACCCCCTTGTCTATGTGCATACATAGTGATGCTAAGGTGAGCCCCGTAACCGCTCTCGAGAGCTCACGCTGAGGGTTCCTGCCTGCCATCGGCAAGCTGGCAAGATGTTAGGTGCCGTCCGTACGACACCTTTGGCGTTATGACGATGTATGACGACTCATGGTAAAAATCCATTCGCGCACCACATTGTGCTTAGTCTTGATGTTACGGGCGGTTTTTTGGCGAGCGCGAAATTGGAGTTCGCCGACGGCTTGAACTGCCTGATCGGAGGTCGAGGGACTGGGAAGACAACCGCTCTTGAGTTTCTTCGTTTCGGTCTCGGGCTAATGCCAGACCCAAAAGCGAATCTACAGCGGTATCGCACCATCGACGCGTTGGTTAAAGCGAACCTTGGAAACGGGCACCTAAGGATCGAACTCCGCACGAAGACGAATATGCGGTATACAGCCAATCGCAGCTCTCATGAAACCGTCCAAGTCTTGAACGAAGTAGGTACAGCTGTTCCGATTTTCCTTGATCGTGATCAGATATTCAGTGCGGACGTTTTTAGCCAGAACGAGATTGAGGAGATCGCATCTAGCCCCGCAGCCCAGCTTGAGCTTCTCGACCGCTTTCAAGAACACGATACAGTAACAATCGATCGTGAGTTGGAGCAACTGCAACGGCAACTCAAACAATCGAGCATCGACCTTCGTCACATTGATCAGGAGGTGGCCGACATTCGCGTTCGCGCTTCCGAGCTACCCGTCCTCCAAGAAAAGCTTAAAGGTCTCGCCGAGATCTCTGGCCCGGACGCAAATCGAATCAACGCGGCACACACAGCAAAGAGCCAGCGCGCCCGCGAGGAGAAGGTTCCAGAGTTCTTAATTGCGGCTTTGCAAAAGCTGGTACGAGACATCGGCCTAAGTCAATCGTCGTTTCAGGCCGGCATTGACACCCAACTCGATGCTCAAATTCGTCAGGGCGCTAACCGCGAGGTCTTTCACGCGATTCAATCGGACCTTGAAGCCTTTACACGCCATCTCGTGACGGCCGTCCAGTCGATTGAGAACGAGGCTGGATGGTCTGAAGAACGGATCAGGAGACAGGTAGCTGTACTTGCTGAGCGACATGCCGTTCAGGAAGCAGAGTACCGGACCATTATCGAAGCATCAGAAGAACAGGGCGAACGCGCAGCCGAACGGCTGGCGCTGCAAACCGCGCTGGCTAACGCTCAATCTGCCGCGAATGAACAACTGGCAAAAGAACAGCAGCGGGAGGCCATGATAAAGGCTCGCCGAGAGTTGCTGAAGCAAGATTCGGAACTTCGCGATCAGCTATTCGCACTGAGAAAACGGATCGCCGAGCGCCTCTCAAGTCAATTTCCTAGCATTCGTGTCACAGTGACGCAGGCGGCCGATTTGCACGAATATCAAGTGCTTGTCACCGAAGCGCTTAAGGGTTCTGGCGTTAAACAGGGAATGGCGGCAGAGCGGTTGTGTTCGGCATTTTTGCCAAGTGAGTTGGCTGAAGTGGTGGCTAACAACGATCTCAATACACTTATGCTGCAGTCAGGATTCGACGAAGAACGCTCTAAGAAGATATTAGGCGCGTTGCGCAGCGAAGGTACTCACTACACAATAGAGACGGTGGCTCTTGATGATCAACCTTGTATCGAACTTCTCGATGGAGACACTTTCAAAGAATCAGCGCATCTGTCTACAGGGCAACGATGTACAACCATTTTGCCCATCTTGTTGACCCAAAGTGAGCGGCCCTTGTTGATTGATCAGCCTGAGGACAATCTTGACAACGCTTTCGTTTACGAAACGATCGTTCGAGCCCTGCAAACTATCAAAGGCAGTCGCCAAGTAATCTTTGTGACGCACAATCCAAACATACCCGTTCTTGGCGAGGCTGAACGTGTTTTTGTATTCTCTTCTGACGGCCAACACTCCACTATTAAACAAGTCGGAACAGTCGATGAGTGCAGAGAGCATATCGAGAGAATTCTGGAAGGCGGACGTGAGGCATTTCTACAAAGGAAGGCTCGCTATGGCCACTGACGAGGCATTCGCTATCCGGGAGTTGCTGCGGGCGTTGGACGCACCCGATTGGTCCGTCGCACTTCAAGCGGTAACCGTTGCTGACGGATGCATACGGGGCTCGATCGTTGGCGATCCCGAAGTCGAGGAGATTGTCGCGAAGCTCGTTGCGCTTGCGAGTCACCCGAAATGGGAAGTGCGTAGGGCTGTCGCAAACGTCGCCGCACACGCACCTCACCCGATATTCGAGAGCGTGTTAGCCAAGCTCACTCTCGACGACAATAGTCGCGTTCGACAGGCCTCGGAACACGCTGCACTCCGACGGCGCGACTCGCGGCACGCAAGCTCGCTGGGGAAGCAATACGAAGACCGCATCAATTCAACGCTAGACGATATTGAAGCACGATTCGGCTCAAAGGGTCGGGATGCCGTAAAACGTGCTGCCGAACAAATTGCAAACACCTTCGCGCGCGAACTCTATCACGAGATCATCAAGCTCCTATCGCCGTTGGCTGTGTCAGCCGAGCGTCTACGAGCGCAGCTTTTGGCGGCCAATGTTCCAGTGGAAGGACTTGCAGTGGAAACCGACCGCATCAGTCGGCGCATCACTCAGCTTCGGGCTGTGTTGGATGCGATGCGTGCCTACACTGCGCTACCCGCACTCAGTTTTAAGACAGAGGTTCTGCGAGAAGTGATTCAAGAAGCTGCCAATGTGGCGCTTGAGAGCGATGGGGACAAATCACGACGGCCGTCAATCGAGATTAGCGTAGAGTCATGTGTCGTTGTTGACATCTCACGACCGCGCCTTGTTCAAGCTCTTACGAACGTCATGCTGAATGCGATTGAATCGTATCAATGGGTGGATTCGCTGAAACCAATTGAGGTCAGAGCCGAGCTCCAGGAGCGCCTAGTCGCAATAAGAGTGGAAGACTCAGGATGTGGAATGTCCGCTGAGGCGCAGCGTGACGCGCTCACTCTGTTTGCGACCAGCAAGCCGAACGGCACTGGCTTCGGCTTACCGCTCTCGGCAAAGATCCTCGAATCTGAACACGGTGGCCGGCTTAGCATAGACAGTGTGAAAGGCCATGGCACCGTCGTTAATATCATTATTCCAAGACATCGCCCCATAGATCGTAGATGAAAGAACAGCACATCGCGCTGATCGTCGAAGATGACAAGGAAACAGCAGAAGATCTGGTTGAGATTCTGTCGTCTCTCGACTGTGGCACTGTCGTTGCAGACAATCGCGAAGACGCGTTAGTTGAGCTGCAGAACAGGTCTTTCTGTTTGATCCTGTTAGATTTGCAGATCAAAAAGGCGGGCGACTCGATTAAAGGTCACGTCGAATATGGTAAGGCACTTCTGCGCAATATTCGAGAGAAGCAACACGACCATAACGGAACGACCTTCTGGTTACCTGTGCTCATTGTTAGTGGATTCGCGCGCGAGCTTGACGAGGCTGTCGACGTAATGAAAGACGGCGCAAGCGATGTTATTCACAAACCATTGCAGAGCCGGCAAGTTTCACAACGGATACGGCAGGCCCTCGAAAATAGTGGCCGTCAAATGCACAAGCGCTGTCATGAGCCGCCGCAAACACAAAGTCCGAACCTGAAAGACGGGATCGTGATCGGGATTCCAGGTGAAAGGATTGGGCGCCGAACATGCGTAACAATCGGGACTAAGACAGTCGAGCTCCCTAATTCCATACTGAAGGTGCTCTTGCATCTGATGGTCGCTCAGCAAAAGGGAGAACCAGTTAATAAACGCGATATGGGCGCGACGGAGGATCAGGGTTTCAAGGGCATCTCAACGTTGCGCTATGAACTCAAGCCAATCTTGGGTAGTTTTGACATCATCAAGAACCATTACCACGGCGACTACAGCTTTGACGCCAGCGTGAAAATCGGCGACTGCGCAGTCGACAAGCTGATCGAGATCGGCGATCAGACGATATCAAACCTCGCCAAGCTACTTCAAAGTCAATCACCGGGCGCCGCCCAAAAGTCTGAAGGAAACTCTGAAGACTTTCCGACACACCGCCGCCGTCGTCAGAAATAGCTCTAATCTCTATTATTACATGGGGGGCTCCATCACTCGGCCATCTCTGGTTGACGAGATGTCGACCAGCAGCACTTTGACCGGCCTGTCTGAGCCCTTAGGTCGTCTCGTAGGTATAGGTCGCGCTCTCTGGGTTTAGCAACGATTCTTTTAGATGGTATCGGAATATGAAAGAATTCAAGATCTTGGCGCTTGATGGCGGAGGCGTTCGGGGGCTCTTTTCGTCGCGCGTACTACAGGAGATAGAGAGCGCCAACGGTTCGATCGCCGAGCATTTCGATATGTTATGTGGCACTTCCACGGGCGGTCTCATCACCCTTGCGCTGGCGACGGGGAAGTCTGCCGGCGAGGTGGTCGAATTCTATCAGCGGTGGCTTCCGAAAATCTTTCCGGCCGGCAAACTCGGGCGGTTCTGGCGCGACAAGTTTCGCTTCTACCTCTGGAAGGGAAAGTATACAGACAAATATCTCCGGCGGGCCGCCCAGGAAGTCCTCGGCGAGACGTGTATGCGCGAGTCAAACTCATACCTGTGCATACCGTCGGTCAACCTGACCACGGCGTCGCCATATGTCTTCAAAACGGACCACGACCCGAGCCTGACGCGGGACTCCGACATGCTGATGGCCGACGTGGCTATGGCGACTGCGGCGGCACCGTTTTACTTTCCCGTTGCCAACTCTAGCCGGGTGCCGGGCGGAGAGTACATAGACGGCGGCCTCTGGGCAAATAACCCGGCGCTTGTGGGACTGATCGAGGCCTGCCGGTTCTTCGCCGGCCCGGAAAAGCCTTACTCGGCCGTGCGCATTCTCTCCGTGCCGGTCATCTCGCCCACCGTCGGCTACACGGTCGGGAAGAAGCGCGGCCTGTCGATTCGGTCATTTGCCAAGGCCATCGCTGACGTCACCTTCGAGACGCAGCAGAAAGCGACCGGGCACTTCATCAACCTGATGTCCCGGTCTTTGGACTTTGATGTTACCTACGTGCGCGTCCAGCCGCCGAACGTATCGGCGGAGATAAGAAGGCACCTCGGACTCGACATAGCCACCAAGCAGGCTATGGATTTGCTGATGAATTTCGGCCATTCTGTTGGTCAAGAGTATAACACCAGGCCGGAAGTGACTCGGTTCTTTGAGGAACGAGCACTGAAGCCCATTTTCAGGGCATCTGAAGAAAGGGGGAAAGCCCATGTCCAACTCTCATGACTTGTTCTTAGACTACCTGAGCAAAGTTCGCATCAACTCCAAAAAGAAAGAGTCTCTTCGAACTTCTCGCAATGCCAACCGCAACCGTATCTGCGATTACTTCCGCGACACGCTCAAGAGGGAAGAGCCGCGCTTCCACGGCCAAGGCTCTTACAAGATGTTTACAATGATCAACCCGCTCGACTGCGACTACGATATCGATGACGGGGTGTATCTCCAGGGTCTCGGCACGGATCAGTCGAAATGGCCGAAGCCCGAAACGGTTCATTCTTGGATCGTCAAGGCGGTCGAAGGCTACACCAGCACCCCTCCTCAGGATAAGGCCCGCTGTGTCCGCGTGCGCTATAGCGGAGACTACCATGTGGACCTCCCGATTTACGCCATGAACGCCTCGGGCGTCCCCATGCTTTTCGAGAAAGGCAAAGACCCCTACGAGAGCAGCCCGAAGGCGTTCACCGAGTGGTTCCTCCAGAAAGTCAAAGACCATGGCGAACAGGTGCGCCGCCTCACCCTGTATATGAAGGGATGGCGCGATAAGCAGAAGAGCGGCCTCGCCAAGGTGAGCGGCTTGTCTCTGACCATCCTGGTCGCGGAAAACTTTCACTCCGACGATCGGGACAACGTCGCGCTGGTCGAAACCGTGAAAAAGATATACACCCATATGCAGTATAACGGGTGCATCTGGAAGCCGGTCACGCCCTTCGAAAACGTCGCCGCCCGCTGGACCTCTGCGCAGAAATCAAATTTTATCGAGAAGCTGAAAACGCTGCGTGACCGAGGGCAGGACGCGATCGATGAGGAGGACGACGTCAGGGCTTCTAAAATATGGCAGAAGCAGTTCGGCGACCGCTTCCCGCTCGCGGAGGAAGCAGTCGAGAGCAAGAGTGCGGCGATCAGGATGGCAACTCCGGCAATCCTGGGGAATGATGGACGCTCGGCCTGAAACGAGTGCGCCAACTGAACTTTGGAAAGAAAAGAGGTAACCTTCTGATGTCTAGCAAACAATCTGGAGGTTACCCCTTATGGAATCTAAGATTCGTGACCTGATTGTGCCACTATCTGATCGCTTAATCAATCAACTCACTGCCTCTTTACAGGCCGCCAAATCCGACCACCTCACCTTGATAGCCGTCGAAGTCCTTGTCGCTAAACTTATCTCAAACTTCGCTCTTGAGTTGTTTTCCGGGCTTTTGGCCTTTCTTTTTCTCCACACTAAACCTTCTGTAGTCTTCTGCCAAAACTGCCAAAAGAAAATGGCCTTGCAAGGCTATCTCTCACGCAGTGTCATTACCTTGTTCGGGCGTTTTTCCTATAAGAGAGCTTTTTATTATTGTCGCCCCTGCAAGCAAAGTCGCACTCCCTTTGACGAGCAACTCGCTTTAGGCGACCGGTGTTGCTCTCCCCGCTTACAACGCATTGTCGCTTTTTTATCGGCACATCTCAGTTTCTCTACAGTCTCAAAGACCGTGCGGGAGTGTTTCGATCTGGAAGTATCAGCCGAAACTGTGCGACAGATAGCCGAAGAAACTGGCCGCCAATGCCAGAATTGGGAACAGATTCAGCGACAGAGCTACGAACAACTTGAGGTTGAGAAACGCTCCCAAAACCAGATGCCGAAAACATGGGTTATAGAGGCCGACGGCAAACTTGTCGGCTTTCAGGATGGCGGCTTTCAGGAAGTGAAAGTCGGGGTGATTTACGATGTGGCACAGAGAGTTGAACCAGGCACAGGGCGACACTGCTTGCTCAAGCGCGAGGTGTTGGCTCGGCGTTGTGGCTGGCAAGAGTTTTCCAAAGACTTCTGGGCAGCTATGAAACGTGCTGGCGTCAAAGACGGTGACCGCCTTGTAGCGGTAGCCGACGGGGCGCATTCTATGGAGCAGATATTCGCCTTTGTCGCGCCTGAGGCGACGCGCATCCGAGACTTTTATCATGTAGCCGAGCGCATACAGGCAATAGCAGAGGTGAGATTCGGAGAGGGAGATAATGAAGGGAAGGCTTGGGTAAAAGGGCAGCTAGAGAAACTCAAGGCGAGTGAGGTAGAGAAAGTAATCCGTGGAATTGCTCATTTGAAGATAGAGACAAAGACAGGAGAAGAAACCAGAAGACAGGTGTTGGGGTATTTACGCAACCACAGTGGAGCAATGGATTACCAAAGCTACAGAGAAGAAGGATTGCCGATAGGGAGTGGAGCAGTAGAAGGAGGGTGTCGGTTAATAGGGGCGCGGACGAACGGATGTGGGAGAAGATGGGGCGAGGCTGGATGTGATGCGATAGTGGCCTTGCGAGTGACGGTCTTAAATGAGCGTTTGGATGAGATTAGGCCACTGCCGCAGATTGTCGTGAATTTGGCGGCCTAGTTACCAAAGTTCAGTTGGCGCACTCGCCTGAAACCGTACTCGACCAGGAGTATGCGTCAGCGACTGCCCGCGCCCGGCGGGCGTTCGCCGGCGAGTACTACCTGACGATCATCAGCCCTACCTCCGCAGACTACCCCGCCGCGGAAAAGGACTGGCGGGAGGTGTGGCGGCTGGAAATAGATCTCCCACCTGGAGGGCCGCATACCTTGCCACGGGAGCTGTTGCTCGCCATCCCAAATACATTTCCGGACAAACTCCCATCCGTCTACCTCCCCAGAACAGTCGCCCAGGAGACCGGAGTCATTCCACACCTTGATGACCAACGGTTCCTCTGCACGTTCGACGGGGCTGATGCGCACCCCAACTCCGACGACCCGGTGGGCGTCGCACTCAGGGTGATTGAGCGGGGACTGGACATCTGGACCGCCGGGGTGAGCGGGGCTAACCGGGCTGATTATCTCGATGAATTCGGCGCATACTGGGCTTTGGGGAGCACTGTATCAACTTACTCACTCGTCACCCCCACGGATGAGCCGCGGGAAGTCGCGGGACTGCGCCTGGTTGAAGCGTGGGAGCAAGCAGCTTGGCTATTTGCCGAGGGTGAGTCGGATGGGAAGCGCTGGCTCGTCGCGGCGGGATACGGAGGCAAGACCGAAGCGATTCCTATTCTCTATCTGCCGCTGAACACGCTCGGCCTACCGCCCCTCCCCTCTACGAATGGCGAAATATATGAGCGGGTCAGAGACTTGAACCCTAACGCTTTGCCCGTCCTGCTCGACTTCTTACATAAGCATGATCGCCCCACAGGTGTGCTGTTCTCTCTTCCAGTAGACGGCAGAGGAAGAGTCATGGGGGCGTGGTGGCACCCGGAGTTTGCCCACAAGGTTTATCAAGGCCATGGCCCGGCGCTGAAAGTATCTGGAGTGATGCCGGGTTTCAGGCAAAGCAAATCGAAGAAGAAGGCCGGGAGGAAATCTCGAAGGGGGACGATCTTCTATACCACCCCCAAGAACAGGTTCGTCAAACAAGCGCTCTCGAATCACGTAGAGTTGTCCACGCTCTACCGGGCGGAAAGGTTGAAGCGCGCCGTTGTGTCTCGCGTCGACCCGGAGCGCCTTTTCCAGAGGACCACAGGTATGCTTACGACCAGATATAATCACGCCGTCAACGTCATCGGCTGCGGATCTAACGGGGGGTTCGCCGCGGAGGCCCTGGCGCGGTCGGGCACCGCCCAATCCTTCCGTCTAGTGGAGCCCGAACACCTCGGCGTCGAGAACGTCCCGCGGCACTATTGCGGAATGGCCGACGTGGGAAAGAACAAAGCCGCCGCGACCGCCGCAAAACTCATCAGTCATTTCCCCCATGTCGTGTGTGAGAGCCATGAGAGCGATATCCTCGAATTACTACGCGCCCGACCTTCAGCGCTGCAATCCTCGTCGCTCACCCTGGTCGCAATCGGCGATATAACAGTCGAGCGGCGCCTGAATAAGCTCAGCCGTCTCGGGGCGGAAAACGGCTCATCTTCCGTCCCCCTGCCGTTGTGCTTCATGTGGGTTGAGCCGCATCTGTATGGCGGGCACGTCGTCTACATACGCGACCCCAGGCAGAGTTGCTTCGAGTGTGCCTTCAGCGAGCAAATGGTTTTCACGCAAAGGGTGCTCAGCCACCCCGAGCGGTTTTCAAAGCGCGAAGCAGGCTGCCAGACCACCTTCGTGCCTTACAGCGGTCTGGACCTGCAGCAATTCATCTGTGCGACGACCAGGTTCTTGCTTGCGGCTGCCGACTCGCCCGATAACTTGGTGTTTTCCTGGGTCGGCGACATTGACGGGGCGCGGCGGCAAGGGGTTGACATAGAAGAGACCTGGGCTGACGCCGCAGCGTTTTCAACTCATACCAGTTTACTCAGCCGCAACACCCAATGTTGCGTGTGCGCAGCAGAGTCACCACTATAATAGCGATGCCAATTCGGTATAAATTCAAGGATGGAAACATTCTCGCGTTCGCTGATGGGGTTATAGAGACACTGCGTAAGTACCGCCAAACACGCCGTATGAATGAAGCCGGCGGCATCCTGCTTGGGAGAGTCTTTGCCCCTTCAGGGCAATGGCATTGAATTAAGCATTGAGCTTTTTGATGTACTTGTGAAATCGCAACTTATGCGCGTATTTCAGCTTCGGCCTCTCTTCTCGACGCCCTTCTCGTATTCGGGTCGGATTGGTCTGAAACAAGTGATGTAGTTCCTCCAGCACTTCTTCCACTTCCCGCTTCCACATCAATAATTCTACTACCCTATCTACCATCGCCACATAACTCACGGCTCGATTCACTTTTGCCACTCCCTTCCTCTCCCGCTTCTTTGACTCTTCGTCCATCTCCTCCTGCGCACTTTTTATCAAAATGCTTTCCAGCGTCGCTAGAAACATCGTCCCTTGGAAATCCTGTTTGATCGCTTGTACGCTCGTCCCGCTGAACCTCTCTACCTCGAATATGTTCTTGAATCGATCAAAGAATGTCTCCTCTCTCCACCTCCACCCGTATACTTGTTTCATCTCCCAGGCCGGGTACTTCTCTTTATCTATCATCGTTGTCGCAAGCACTTCCGTCTCCCCTCCGTCGAGTTCTACGCGCACCAGTCTCACTCTTATCTGTTTGGCTAATTCGTGCTTTTCTACGAAAGCTCGCGCTGATCGAGGCGCTTGCAATAATATCTCTTCTTCTTGCGATTCGCTTTGCCAGAACCCTTCGCAGGCTTTGAATCTGCCGCGCGGCAGCCTCACTAAAACCTCCCGCTTTTGCTTTATTGCATATGCAAATACGCAGTAATCGGCATATGCCCTATCCAGTACCAGAACATCCCCCTCCTTAGTGTCAGGCCACAACTTTTCAAGCAACTGCTTGCTTTCTCCCTGACGCGGAGATAGCACCCCGACAAGACCCAAATCGTTGCGCAGGTCATACAACAGACAGCACAAAGCCTGTACACACTCGCCCCCTTCGTGTTGATTGACCTGGAGCCTATACTCAGCGCGAGTCTCAGCCGTGTCTGGCAGGTTCAGATAAGTGCCCTCGGCTGCTAATAAGCGATGCCCGCGCCAAAGTTTGACCGCAGAATCACTATGATAGAGTTGGTAGAAGTCGCTACAAGAGATCGAGTTGAGATGAGCGAAGAGTTCAGGCTTGAGTTTGAGACGAGCGTGAGAATAGGCGCTTGAAGAGGGCACCTTAAAAACCTCACCCAGAGCCGTAAAGAACTTGTTAAGGGCATTCTGCAAGCTCAATTTGTGACCTCGTAAAATCAATAAGGCGACTCGTGCAAAGGTTAGGGCACGGATGCGAGTGAAGTCTTGTGGACGTTGTCGAAATAGCTCCCGCGTCGTAGTGCTAAAGAGTTCCTGCTGCAAATGTTTGATCAACTGCTGTTCGTTTTTTTGGCCATATTTACAGGTTTAGACGATTTCGTCTCTTAATTCAATGCCATTGCCCTTCAGGGGCAATGGCATTGAATTAAGAAAAAACTGATAATAGGGCTTTAATGGTGTCAATGATTTGCCTTGTGCCGAATTTGCGATTCTGATTTGGCAAATCCTTAATTCAATGCCATTGCCCTTCAGGGGGCATAATCATAGAGGTCGCAACAACTCCCAATCGATTTGATAAAGCTGGCACGCATTACTTCGACCGCTCACGCGAGGCCGCCCAAAGAATAGTCAATAAGGCGTGGAAAAAGTCCAGAGGTGAACAGATCTATCTCGGCGAATGGCATTCGCACCCTGAGCCTTACGCAAGCCCATCTGCGCGCGACCAAAAAATGATCCGCAATATGTTTCATCAGACACGAATGCATGCAGGGATCTTGTTTCTCGTGGTGGTAGGAACGGAGGAGAATTGGGTCGGTGTTGAGGATGGAGTAGAGCTTGAAAGGTTGATTCGCTGTGAAGACGGGAAACTTAAACCCCGTCCAGCACGAGGAGTTGGTGATCAGGATTGATAAAGAGTACTGGCCGATGCCTTGGAGTAATCTTGATTATAATTCGATAACTTATGGGAGGTGAGGATGTCAGATGTCTTAATGAACATCATTGGCAGTCCAGAAGCGATGTGGGAGGTTGTAGAGGGGAATCGTGCTTTTGTTGAATCACTACCAGAGTTGGATCTGGCCGAGGTCACGAGGCTGCTCGACGAGTTTTTGCTGAACCCGTTGGCAATGCTGACCGGCGCGCTTGAGCCAGTCGGCAACAGTACGTTCATCGGTTGTGGTGCAAATCGTGTAAGAGAAGTAGACGTTCGCTAATACTGTCGAGATTACGCTGCCAGAACCGCTTGCCAAATTTCCTCTGCTCCCAACTCCCTTAGCCTTAATTCAGAGGTGTCGAACTGCCCTTTCCTAATCTTGTGTATCAACTCAATCCCGCTGATCGTGATTGTCGCATTTTCGAATCTCTTAAATCCAAGCATCGGATAGACTTGCTGCTTTACGTGCCTGTGATCCTGCTCAATCAGGTTGTTCAAATACTTACTCGTGCGGACGCAGACATTGATCGGCAAGATTTCGAATTCCTTTAATTCATCCACAGCGGTAGGGGTGGCAGCGTAGCCGTCGAGTGTAATCTTTTCTGGTACGCCTTGCCCGTCAATCGCTTGAGTGAAAAACCGCTTTGCGGCTGCGATATCTCTGTGCTCACTCAAAAGAAAATCAACAGTGTTATCCTGCTTATCAACCGCACGGTATAGATACTTCCACTCCCCTCTCACCTTGATATATGTTTCATCAACCCGCTAGGATGTGCTTACCGGGCGAGCATAATGATTCCACTTCTTCTCGAACTCAAGGACATAGCGTAGTACCTATCTAAGGATGGTTGTATGGGCAAGACTGACGCCACGTTCGGCCATCATATCGCGCAGGTCACGGTAGCTGAGTTTGTATGTTATGTACCAGCGCACGCAGAGAATGATTATTGAAGCATCAAAATGGCGGCCCTTGAACAGCTTGGCTGAGTCAGATGAGTTTTCGGACATGCGGCTGATTATGCGCTTGATTCGTCGTTTGCACCACAACCTTATTGCCGTGACCACCTGATCCCTGTTCCGTATTTATCATTCACCTCCCACGGCCATTATAAGAAAAGGCCGAAAATAGTGAAGTAACAAATTCTCTTATCATCTTTCTGCAGCGGCACCAGGGGCGATCCGGTGCACAACCACCAAACCTGTTGAAAGCGTCAGGGATTGAGAGTATGTTTTAGAGGGTTGCAATACCCTATGTCTACTTTTGATCAGCCATGGCTGGCAACGCCCAGCGCCCAACAATAATCACCGAGGCCTAGCAGGGTTCAGCCGGTATCAACATGGAATCTGGATGAGTGAACGAGAGAAAGAATTAGAGCGCCACATTGCTGAGCTTGAGTCTGAGTGCAGAGAGCTTCGAGAAAAGGCGCGTCTAGTTGATGTCAATAGAAATCGGGCCGGGAGCTCTGAGAATGAAGACGCAAACACAGATCAGGCAGCCCTGGCAAATGACCGGCTGTTCGATCAGTTTGACAAGGCCAAAGCCACAATCGAGGTATCCCAAAAAGCCTCCGAAGCTACCGCACGCGCAATCCGCACTATGGCCCAGGGAAAACATGAACAGACATTGGACATAATAGCCCATGGCACTCACGAAGTACTCGGTTGCGACGCTGTCGTCTTATACACCTACAATCAGGATTCCGGCACACTCGACCATCCGCCCACAATGGTCAACGTTCGTAGCCTCGAAAAAGCGATGGCTTCCAAGAAGAAGCTGTCGGAATCTATTGTTAATCAAATGCTCGAACGTGACGAACTCTACA
This sequence comes from Blastocatellia bacterium, assembly GCA_963804815.1. Classification (GTDB taxonomy): domain Bacteria; phylum Acidobacteriota; class Blastocatellia; order UBA7656; family UBA7656; genus DATEKX01. Next base: position 5,038,260 of record CAWDRU010000002.1, read on the forward strand.
TGGCCGAAGACGTCTCCAAAGACCCTACCTTCAAAGACAGGCGCTTCACCATAGAGGAAGGGATCAAGTCGTGCATAGCCGTACCGCTCAAGGTCGATGAGAAGAAGGTCGGCGTCCTGTTCATCAATTACCGCACCCCCCATCTCTTTACCTCCGAGGACCTCATCAACGTAGAACTGTTCGCCAACCATGCCGCCGTGGCCATAAACAACGCCCAGCTATTCGAGGAGCAGTCCAAGAGGCTCAACGAGCAGAAACTGCTGGCCGATTTCTCAAAGTCGGTATTGAGTTCGGTCAGCTTCGACAACTTCCGGGAAATACTCGGCCATGCTGTAGCAGCAGCTGCCAAAGCACTCAGCACGGAGTACTGTAGCATAATGCTGCCGGACGAGAACGGGGACTTCGTCTTCAACGCGGCTTATGGCTGGCCCGGCACTTTAACTGGCACCTTCAAGCTAGACAAAGGCAGATGCTCTCAAACCGCGTATACCATAGAGACCGAGGCGCCGGTCATAACCTACGACTACTCTACGGAGGCACGCTTCAGCGTGCCGCAATTGGTCTTTGAACAGAAGATCAGATCAGGCATGAGCGTGCCGATGATCAGGGAAGGCAAGCTGGTCGGGGCAATGCTTGTGCACACCAGTAGATTGCGGCAGTTCACCGAAGCCGACGCAAGATTGCTGGGCCTGATAGCCAATCAGGTCGCCATGCTGCTGTCGATAGTTCAGCAGTACGCGCAGATAGAGCAGCATAACAAGAACCTGCTGGCGCTGCACGACACTAGCAAGGCACTGACCTCGCTGACGGTCGGGCAGGAACTCAAGCCGGTGCTCGACTTCATACTGGAGCAGGCCACCAAGAGCATAAAACGCAAGCGGGGGCGCAAGGTAGTACTCGGCACGATCCAGATGTATAACGAGGAGACGCAGGAGTTGGTCTTCGAGAGCATCTACCCGGTGGAGTACTCGGCAAATTATGCGATCATCGGCGAGCGGTGGTCCATAGCAGGACCTCGAGCCGAGAGCAAAAGGGTGGGGATAGCGGGGCGAGCCCTGTTGACGAAAGAGCCTCAGCTGGTTGCTAGGGTATGCGAGGATAAGGATTACATCGAATACAACCCGACGACGAAGTCTGAATTAGCGGTACCATTGATAGATGCAGGGGGAGAGGTAATAGGGGTGCTGAGCCTTGAGAGCGGGCAGGAAAGTGGGTTCGACGGGAACGATAAGGAAGTGCTGACGCTGCTGGCGGAGCAGGCTGTAATAGCGATCAGGAGCGCGCGGCAGATTAAAGACCTGCAGCAAGCGCAGGCCGCTTCCGTGGCAAAGTCCGCGTTGGCCTTGATGGGGATGAATAGCAGCTATTGGCGTCACACGATCCAAAACCACGCGAGCGCGATACGCGACATTATCAGTCATGTTAATTTGATGCATGCCACAGAGCCGATCGTTGACATAAAGAGCAAACTGGACGAAATCTCCGAGCTGGCAGGAATGATCGAATCTTATCCTACGTCCGAAGAACTGTCTTCGGAAGAACTCGGAAAGCTCGAAAATGTGAATGCTCTGCTGAGACGGCGGGCCAGGCAGTTACAAGACTACAGCCCTGAAGATTATCGGCAGGTTTCCATCAAATTTGACCTGAGGCTTGACGACTCTGCCCAGGTCAGGGCCAACTCCAACTGGCTGATCCGCGCCCTTGACGTGATTTTTGATAACGCCATCGGGGCGATGAAGGACTCGCCTAACAAGGCTCTGCTCATAAGCACTCGGATGGATGATAAGTATGCGGTGATTGAAATAACCGACACCGGGCATGGCATACCTGAGGAGTTGAGACACAGGATAATGAACGAGAAGATCAAGCACGAGAATGGGTCCAAGCGATTAGGCATAGGGCTGCTTATGGCTCAATCCATTGTGCAAACCTACAAGGGCAACATCAGTATAGTCAGCTCAGACTCGATGGGGACGAAAATCGCTGTCCACCTACCCTTGGCGCAGCAATGATCCGGACGATCTGTTATGTCTAAAATAGGGACCATTCTTCAAGCAGACAACGATGAGCGCTTCTTAAGGGAGCGGAAAGAGCAGCTTGAAAGAGCAGGCTATCTAGTCCTTCCGGCATCATCCCCGGATGAGGTTCGGAGAATTGTGGAACATGGCATCGTCCATCTTATTGTGACTGATTTGCGGTTAAGTAATGACAATGACGAAAGAGACATAAGCGGCTTGCTGCTGGCGCGAGAACTTGACCCTGATATACCTAAAATCATAATGACACGCTATGCGGACTATGAAGCTGTACGAGAAGCATTGTCGCCTGCCGTTGATGGTTTACCCGTAGCAATAAACTTCTTGGCCAAACAGGAAGGAGGCGAGGCATTGCTACAGGCTATCGCCCGAGCTTTCCAAGAGCATGTCGGGATCAATTTCTCTTTAGGTGTAGAATTCGCCGAAGGGCTGACAATAAACAAACTTGTTGAATCGTTTTTGAAGAGCCAATTCGTAGACAAGCCGAGCCTCTCAAATGAAGAGCTTGGGGACGAGCTTGATGATCTTCTTCGTAAACTCTTCTCGAAAGATTCAAAGATTATCATTCATCAGGACCCCGACTCTTCCGAAGAATTGCCCCTCATACGAGTCCTACGGACGACGCAAGAGGGACGCCAACAAGAGGCGTTTGTAAGAATCAGCGAGCGTTACAAAGGGCAGCAGGAGTGGGAAAGTGTGAGGCCCAGCGTTTCAATAAAACAATTGTGGCATGTAAAGACACAGCGGTTCAGCGGAATTTGCTATGTGCAGCGCCCGGAGGCCCTGAAAACTATCCTCTGGGGTTCGGTCAAGATAGGCTGGGATAATGTGGCACAGGCCATTCAGACCGGCGATAGGGAACTGCTGGAACAAAGCAGCGATGCCCTGACAGAGTCTCTCAGCAAACGACTGGGCTGCAAGCTTCTCCAGCCCCCTCGCGCGGCTCTGGGTTATCGAATCAGCAATATTGATACTTCGATCATATTCACCAATAGCCTGTTGTCAGACGATCTACTTTTGATTTTTCATCATGAGTTGACGATTGAATGGGCGCACCTGAAGGACCTGCGGAAGCTGGTAATCAAGTTCGCCGACCGCCGAATGTGCGTTGCATTGCTCTTCTTTTTCGGCTCTGCCGATTCCATTGATGCGTCAAAAAAGCTGATCCAGAGTAAGCTCTTCCGGACTTACGCATGCGATCTGTTAATCATCAATCTGGACAGTCTGCGAGAAATCATGCTGGCCGCCGAGCCGGCGAAAGCGCTTCGCGATTTTGTGCTCTCCCAAGTGAATCTTCGCGCCGTATCTCCATTTAATGTGACAGGCGTGACGCCCGACTACGCTTTTTTCGGCAGAGAATCTGAATTGCGCAAGATTACCGAGCATGCAAGAACCACCTCGTACGCCGTAATCAGTGGCCGCCGTTTCGGCAAATCATCTCTGCTTGATCGCCTGCACCGCTCGCGATTGCCTGTCGCCGGCTTCAGGACTGTGCTTCATGATTGCGCCTCACACAGCACCAGCGATAGCTTTCTCAGAGCGGAGATCAGCAACTGGCAGCCCGGACCGCCCGCCGGCGCGCCGTTCACTTTCAGCCAGTTGTTGGATTCGCCGCCAAACGACAAGCCATTAGTCCTGCTACTGGATGAGACCGATAAATTAATCCCTGCGGAGCGCAGCAGCGGGTGGCCGATTTTTAATGCGCTCCGGACGCTATCGAATGCCAAGAGAATGCAAGTCGTCCTCAGCGGCGAAAGTACGATGCGGGAAGCGATGGGGGATGCAAGCAGTCCGCTCTTTAATCTTGCCAACCCGATTCTGCTCGGCCCGCTGGACTCTTATGCCGTTGAAGAATTAATCACCGCCCCGATGAAGGAACTCTACATTCGATTAACGGATGAGCCGGCGATCGTTCGCAGAATTTATGATTTTACGTCTGGGCATCCCAACATCATTCAGCGGTTATGCAGTCGTTTGATTGATCAGCTAAATAAATCCGGCACCAGGTCAATTGCGCTTGATGACATCAATTTGGTTATTGACGACCCGGCATTTCAGGAGGGAGATTTCTTGCAAACCTACTGGGATCAAGCTACCTTACTGGAGCGAATCATCACCTTGCTGATGGCGCAAACGGCGATAGGCCGGCATTTTTCATTCCTACACCGACTTGGCATCAGGCTTAACAGATCAGCTAAAGCCTATCAATTGGACAGGATTCGCAATCTATTGCGTAAGCGAGCGCAAATCGTACCGACAGTGGCACAAACTAGGGAGGCGCTGGACCGCCTTACCAATCTGCGTTTTATCTTGAAGCATTCGTCGGTCGGGTACCAATTCGCCGTCGAATCCTTCCCTAGGGTTCTGAGCCGAACAAGGATCATCGAAGATTTGCTGGATTCTTTGGTCGAAAACTATGAGAAATCGGAGCGACTAAGATGAGCCGTAACCTCTTTCAAGCCGGTGGTTCTTTATTATCCAACTCGCCTGTATACCTGCGGCGGGAAGCGGACATCCTCGCGGATGATTGCCTGCAAAAAATGCAGTACATAACCCTGATCGAAGGTCGGCAGCAGGGCAAGACCAGCCTCATCAATAGGCTTATGGGAGAATACTCGGGTTATGGATACTCCTTCGCTGTGATTGACCTGATGGATTTCAGTTCTTATAAAGGCTCGGCGGAAATTTGGTACGGCGCGCTTGGCCAACGGATCTTAAGCCAATTGCCTTTCCGCTTTGGCAATCGGCGGCCAAAGGCGCCTGTGGGGGGCGATTCGTGGAGGGATTTCTTAACCCATGTATCTAAGATTGCCATGGCCAAGTCTCACAAAGTAGTCATCGTTCTGGATGAGATTGGCGCTATGCCGCAGGACTGGTCAACTGATTTCTTCACCATCATTCGCAGCATTTATAATTACCGACAGAGCCAATCATTTTATCAACACATCACCTTTATCATAGCCGGTGTCTTTGATCCTGTAAGCTTAATCAAAGATCCAACCGTTTCAGGGTTTAATATAGATTTTCGAATTCCGCTGTATGATTTTGACAAGACGCAGATCCGACAACTCGCAAACCACCTTGATGCCCCGAGCGATGTGATTGATGCAGCCGCCGAGCGCATCTTCTATTGGACGGATGGCCAGCCCTTTTTAAGCCAGTGGTTATTCTTCCATATTTCCAGCCAGGCCAGTTCCGTCACCCCTTCTCAGATCAGTAATATCGCCGACACATATGTGGAGCGATTCCTCAGGGAAGACAGGCAGCATCTTCGCCGAATCAAAGAGCTTCTGGCATCGCCTGAGCTACTAGACAGTATAACTCGATTGGGTGCTGAAAGATTGCACCCAATCTTCAATGAAAATCACTTCCGGCTGGCAAGTGTACTCGGGATTACCAAAGCTGATTCGGAGAGGCCCCGTCAAATCCGTAACCGGATTTACGAACGTGCGCTGGCAGAGATCAATACCCAATCATCACAAGATGAGTTTCAGTATGACGCGTTTATCAGCTATAGCAGTAAAGATATTAATTGGGTGCACGAGAAGCTACTGCCTTCACTTGAACAGAATAAATTGAGAATATGCATAGATCGTCGTGACTTCAAGATTGGTACGCCGAGCTTGGTGAATATGGAAGAGGCAGTTAGGAAAAGTAGAAAAGTTCTATTGATACTCACACCCAATTGGGTGGAAAGTGAGTGGACTATATTTGAATCTTTGCTGATTCAAGTCCTAGACCCGATTGGGCATGCCCGGCACATCGTACCTGTTTTGGTGGAAAAATGCCTTTTGCCAGTGCGCTTAAAAATCTTCACTCACCTGGACCTGACCGATGCAGCCACTTTTGACTCTCAAATGCAGCGATTAATAAATGTCATATCTCTTGACAGCGGATTTAGCAACTGATGAAGCAAAGTTAAATGATCTGTGAGAAAAGCTGCGCAGTAAATTAGGCCCTGATCCTCACCTTGATGCTGATATGCCTGATCCTCAATCTGTGAAAACAACCGATGTTAATGAAGCGAACCAGGGCTTTGATTGACCTGCTTCCCGAATACTGGACCGTGAAAATATCAAGAATCTGCTAAGATCGGTGCCCTCCCGAAAGCGGGATTTTAACTCTGAATTCTATGGCAATGGAAGGCTGGTCAGACGATACTGACATCCTCTATCGGAATAGTCTACAATGGGGACGCTGATCGTCAGTCAGTGATGATTTGCTGTGAGGTCGAGAGAGTATGAGCTTGCCGCATTCACATCCTCGGTGCACTGTCGAAGAATATCTCGCTTTGGAACGAGCTTCTGAAGAACGCTCTGAATTCTTGGACGGACAGATCTATCTAATGGCGGGCGAGAGCCTTGACCATGGCACTATCTGCACCAACATTAGCGGGCAGTTTTATAATCAGTTAAGAGGCAAGCCCTGTCAGGTCTTCTCCAAAGATATGAAGGTTCGCAGCGGGTCGGAGCCAAAATCGCGCTATGAGACCAAAGGGTTATATTCGTATCCTGATCTGGTCGTTATTTGCGGAGAGCCGCAATTTCATGACGAGTACCGAGACGTTCTCCTTAATCCGACGGCGGTCATCGAAGTCTTATCGCAATCGACCGAAGCCTTTGATCGTGGCGAAAAATGGTCGCGTTATCAAACCTGGCTACCGTCATTGATGCATTATGTCCTTGTCTCTCAAGCGAAGCCGCAGATTGAACACTACCTGCGCCAGCCAAATGGTGAATGGCTTTATTCTACGGTAAAAGATATTGAAGGGAGTCTCCATCTTGCATCTATCGATTGTACGTTGCGACTGGCAGAAGTGTACGACCGCATCGTTTTTCCAGTTGAATCGCCTGAGCAAAGTGAGGAAGAAAGGTAGACGTTGTCGTGCGAGCAGACAGGGCTGTGATTTTGTGACCAAATTGTGACCGGAGTAGCTGATAAAGGATGCGAATCGCTGCTATTTGATGCACTGACCGTTGGCTGCGGCTTGTAATAGATGTAATCATTTAGCATCAGATGAACCTTCCCTCAAAGAGTAGAGAGTCAGTTAAGTCCTATACGCCTCCGCCGCAGTAAGTGACATAATTGGAGGCACTATGAAAGAACGAAAGCATTACACCAAAGAGTTCAAGCAGGGCGCGGTCCGCCTCCTTACTGAGCAGGGCCGCTCTATTTCCGATGCAGCCACTAGCCTTGGCATCCCTGCATGGAGTCTCTAGCGATGGGTTAGGGCTGCTAAAGATGAAGGGCCTGATGCTTTTCGAGGCAATGGCAATCGCACCTCTCAAGAGCAGGAGATCATCGAGCTTCGCCAAAGAGTCAAACAGCTTGAGGAGGAGAAAGAGATATTAAAAAAAGCGGCGGCCTACTTCGCCACTCACCTCAAGTGAAGTACGGCTTCGTCTGCGAGCACCGCCAGGAGTTCTCAATCACGGCGATGTGTCGCGTCTTAGAGGTGAGTGCTTCGGGCTATTACCGATGGCGTAGCCGTGCAAGCAGTAACAGAAAGCGGGACAATGAGCGGCTATTGATTAAAATCCTGTCTATACATAAAGAAAGCCGCCAAAACTATGGCAGCCCTAAAGTTTACCGCCGATTGCGTCAACAGGGAGAAGAGTGCAACCACAAGCGTGTTGAACGGTTGATGCGGGAGAGTGAGATTCGTGCCAAGCGGATGAAGAAGTTCAAAGTAACGACTAACTCGCACCACAATGAGCCGATAGCGGAGAACGTGTTGAATCGGGGCTTTAAGGTCAGAGAACCGGATAAAGCCTGGGTCTCGGACATCACCTATGTGTGGACTGCGGAAGGGTGGTTATATTTAGCGATCTTTCTGGACCTGTTTTCGAGGATGGTGGTGGGCTGGTCGATGAGCGAGCGGATAACGAGTGAGTTGGTCGTCTCAGCCTTTGAGATGGGGCAGAAGAGGCGAGGGGGAGTCAGTCCGCTAATTCATTCGGATCGAGGGAGCCAGTACTCAAGCTCCATATTCAGAGAGAAACTGGCGGCGCAGGGCTGCGGCCAGAGTATGAGCCGTAAGGGGAATTGTTGGGACAATGCAGTAGCCGAGAGTTTCTTCAGCGCGTTGAAGCTTGAGTTGGTAGCAAATGAGCGGTTCAAAAATAGGCAGCAGGCACGAGACCAAATCTTCGAGTATATCGAGGTGTATTACAATCGGAGTAGAATCCACTCGGCGGCAGATTATCTGTCACCGGCAGAGTATGAGGAGAAGTACAAACAGGCGGCGTAGGGAGCAGAGACTTAACTCTGTCTCCACTCTACGGGGGAAGATCCATTATGCATTTATCCCACCTTTTGCACCACAACCCCATAGAGCTACTTATCGGGTAAAGTGATATTCAGCCGTGCCAACGCTCCCAGATCATAGGAGTTGAATTCAGGAAGCTGTTTGTAATCTTGCCAGAGCATATCCAATGGCCGCTGGAGATTAAACAGGGTCGGTTGATGGAATCCTGTAATCGGGTGTTGCACATAATTCTTTGCCCACGCCAATGCGGCATTGCTTCCGGTACTGTTAACCAGGACTCCACAGTCTCCACCCGGCGTAAGGCCCAGTTTGGCTCCGCGTAAATTATTTATCTTATCTATCACCGAATCGTATGGCCCTTCGATGGTAAGATCGAGGTGCGCGTATTCATGCGCATAGCCGATTGCCAGCGCAAAATTCTCTCCCCATTTCTGGGTGTAGCGGCACATCCAGTACCCGTGGCGATAAGAGTTCTTAATCCAGGGATCAGACTTAAGGTCGCTGCGAAAATCGCGCGCTTCCTGATTGGTATTGCTAAGCTCACCTGGGAGCTTAGGCAGACCCTTGAGCCAGTCCAAAACCGGCGATATATAAGCTTTAGCCGTGTAAAAACCGGTGCGAAGGATCATTTTCTTTGCGAACATAGAGAGTAAATGTAGCTGGCCATTTGGCATAGGGTTATAGACTGTTGCATACATTACGCTCTTTATTGTCTTGAAGATTGTTAAGGGGCTTGTGGCGAACGTGTAGGCATCCTGCAAGCCTTGTGAGACGAATGAAAGCCCCGGAAGCAATACCAGATGATATCCCGTCGCTGCCAGTTCCGTCGGGGAAACCTTTGTGTAGGGCAGGTATATCCAAGCCGGGGCATTGTATAACCACTCCGCCAACGACATATCCTGGCGTGGTATCTGTGTGAGTTCGCCAAAATTTCTGCGCATTCTGAAAATGGCATTTATGATCGAGTCAGCGATCTCTGACGGTGAGGGGAACGGGGTTGATTCGTGTTGATACTCAGGAATCATGATGTTCCCGCTGGGATCAGTTCTGCTGATCGGGTTATTCCCAACATAGGCGTAAGGGCTTGTTAGCGAACTTATTTGATCCGGGGAGAGGAAGCGCAACAACGGCGGGTTGTATAGACGAGCGTTATAGTTATACATACCGCTGTTCTCGTCGTACTCCTGCTGAGTAAAGCGGTAGACGGTATCGCCGCCCTCAACCACCCGCATCAAACCGCCGAACGGCAGATAATTGTAGTTCCCTTCGACCAGCCCTGTGTCACCATCTACGAGCGCGCACGGGGAGCCTAGATGATCGCGCACAAAGTAGCTGGTCGCGCCATTTCGATTACTGGCTAACATCCCATCTACACCGTGGACATAGCATGTTGTTTGGACGGGCGCTTGTCCCACTGTGTCTATGCGCACAAGCGGCCGCCCGGATAACCCCCGCAAAGTCCGCGCTGAACCGAGCGTGCTTTGGCTCGAATCACGTTGGAGTTCCAGGCTGCGTAAGTCTGCCGAATTCTGAGTAAATATCTGGCTGATCTGGTCCGGCAGCGTTAGGCTTTCAGGCAGACCCGTCACGGAGTTGTAGCCCAAAGCCGTCAGCGATTGGGCCGGAGCCGACGTGACATTGCCATCTTGATTGTAGATGTAAGCGGCTGTGTTGAGCGTAGTCTGAATGGTGATTGAAGGATCATCCAGATACACAGCCGGACCCGTGCCGCTGGAACCGGCCGGGCGAAGATAATTCATGCATTCCAGCGTCACATACGTAACCTGCTCATTCAATCCCAGCGAACTGATTAGCGCAGGTATGTTGATCGTAGCAGTTTTTGCGACCCACGCACTGCTTGTGCTGGTGATGGCCGATACCATGATCGCCACGATCTCATTTGCGGGCGTGTAGAGGCGCACAAGCCAACCCACTTCACCGACGCCACTGCTGAAATCAGCATCGGTTTTCAACTGATAGCTGAGGGTGTAGACGCCGGATGGATCGAGATATGTTTGTAGACGCAAAAACTCATAGTGACCTAAACTACCACCTCCCAGTTTCAGTACCTTGCCTTTTTGCGCATCGGTCACCACCTCTGAGGTGGACGGGCCGCCATTGTTAGCTCCCCAACACCATCCCGAACTGCACGCAGGGGATGTGGTGACTGCATCGAAGGATAAATTGCTCGATGCGGTGCTGCTCAGATGATTCACCTGATTATTATTCGGGTTCTGCCCGGAGGGGGCATAATAATATGTGGTTTTCGTTGCGCCCTGCTGCAAATTGATAATATTGCCATTCGCATCATAAGTAGTTTGACCACCCGCGCCGAGTTTCATCGTCCAGGCATCATTCAGGCTGTTTTGCGCCGTAATCATGCGGTTCAGATTATCGTAGGTGAAATCGTAATCGTAATCTTGAGGAGGACACGCGCCCTCTCCGGGTTTCAACGCAAGGCTGATGCCTGCGATATTGCCGTTGTAATATTTCGTGCCCGCATCCTGATAGTAATCCAGATTCTCGTTGAAATAGGGATCATCTATATTAGTCAGCCATCCCTGCGGCACATATGCGTATGTTCGCATAAAGCTGTTAGGGTTGGTCGTGCCCGGCGCATTGCCTTTGCCATTGTTCAAGCTCTCGGTGGCGATGCTGCCTAGTTCATTGTAGGTATAAGCGGCGTAGTATTTTTCGCCTGCGTCTGCGGGATGCGATGGATCAATGACCGGGCTTCCCTCTACAACATCACCGACAGAGGCTACGCGACCAAGCCTGTCATAATAGTAGGCCACCTTGAATTCGCTGCCGCCGGGGAGGCGCGGATAAATGATTGAAGTCACGTTGTCAAGATTGTTGTAGGTGTAATTCGTCGTGTAGGTTCCGCTGTCGTAGTTAGCGATGTTGCTCGTTTGCGTTGTGACGCGACCTTCCGCATCATAGGCAAACGTTTCTGTCTCTATGCCCGGCACGTCATAGTTGGTTTGCGTCTGATAGAGCCGACCGAGCAGGTTGGGCACATCCGCTTGTGCCGGATTCGCATCATAGATGCTCTTTTGATACCAGCTTCCCGATGCGTAATAGGGGCTGCTCTGTTGCGCTACATTTGGGAATGCTTGGTTATTGACCATTCCGGTCAACTGCGCACTGCCCCACTGATAAGAATTATCTTGAATATATCCTCGCTCTGTAATACGACTCAGCGCGTCGTACTTAAAGTAACGAATTCGCTGCGGGGTTTGGGTTTTCCCTTCCGCCGTCATCTGGAAGCGCAAACGCCCCGCGTTATCGTAGAGGTATTGTGTCAGGTGCGTATCGGGGGTCGTGCGCGAAGTCAAGCGATTCAAGAAATCAAACGTTTGTGATTCTTGCCAGTTGGTGTTTGTTGATCCTCCCGGCGGCGCGTAGTAGTTTGGCTGATTCGCCAGCGTCAAGCAACCAGAGACATCATAAAAGAAAAAGGTCGTGTTGTATGTGTTGTCGGCCATTACAGTTCGCAGCGCGACGATGCGCCCGGATTGATCTATCAGCGAGTAGCGATTCACCCCGTTCTGATCGGTAGTCTGATTCAAGTAGTAGCGATTGTCTGAGCCTGCTGGCAGCAGGTCGTTCATCACGGAGCCGGGACCGCTTGAAGTATTTGTCAGGTACCGATAGCTGACAGTGAAATTGGCCGGGTCCGATGAAGTTTCGCGCGGCATGATGTTGGCGGTAACACGAGAAAGCGGGGAACTCTCGTATTGGCTCAAAGTGTAATCGTAGATTCCACCTTCTCCGTCAATGTATTCCTGCACACTAAGATGCTGACCCTGCACATCGACCAGATATGTATCTTGATTGCCTTCCAGCAATTCGGCAGCAGTTAGACCGCTGCCGCTCGGCGGGGCGAGTTGCAAAGGTGCATTTAGCGCATTGCGGTCGTAGGCAGGACGGCCCAGACTATCAATAAGCACCCCTGCGCCGTTCGCCATATAGATGGGCGAGCCATCGCTGCTGACCTGCCCCTTGTAGCTTATGCTTTGCAGTGTATTGCCTGCCCCATCCTGCAATGACACGCTAAGTTGTGGATCGTTTAAAATCAGCAGATCATCAAAGCTGCCTGCTTGTTTGAGAGTTAGCACGGGTTTGCCGACATTGGGCAACAAGGAATTCATGACGTAGGTGTAGCTGAACAACTGCACCCCCTCTACATAGAACATCACAAACCCTTCAATGATCGCAAAGACCCAGCTTTTGCCAAAGCCCTGAGCGTTACTTTGCATCTCGGTTATAAGCGTGCCATCCGTCTGTTTGCGAGCCAGCACCCATCGACTCGCGGTTCCATCCCAGTACACGAATACGTCTCCGTTGCCGATGCCCGCCGTGCCGCTGATTTGCGTATTGCAGATAATGCGCGCGGCAAAATTTGTAAAGGCAAAGAGATTCAACGTAGCTGTGCCGCCCAATTGGTCAGTGGGTGGCGGGACGGAGGGTACATAGTTCAACGCGCCGTTAGCGATAGTCCAGGTGCCGCCCGTAAAGGTCCAATTAGACGTATTGCCATCGTGGAAATCGTAGTAAGCGCTGTCGCTGGTCGTTTGCAGAAGCAGGATGCTGTTGGGAAAATCCTGTAGGAACTGATCACTGCTCGTGAGGTCGCGAGAGTAGGACGGTTCGACTAACCATTTCACCTGCTCGCCGGGACCTATCTGAGCAATGCAGCGACAGCAATCATCAAACAGCGAGCGATTCGTTTCGCCATTGTTGCCCACTGTTGCGGTGACTAACCAGTTATCAGGCTGATAGACGATGGCCCCGAAGCTGCCGTTCACGGCAGAAAAACGCAGGTTATCGACCAGACAGTAATTGGAACTGTTCTGGTTGAAAGCGGAAATTATGACGTAAAGACTCACGGTGTTAGGGACATTGCCGCTGGCGCGAAGAACGGGCAGGTCTACCGTCTTCTGAAGATAAGCCCAGGCATTATTGGTATTGAGAATATCCAGGTTGAGGGTTGACCCGACTTGCTGATTGTTATCGCCGCGATAGACGGCAAGCTGCCAGCGAGCCGCCCCTTGCAAGGGATCGAAATTGCCTTCTGCTTTCGCCCAACACGAGAACACATAACTACGGGTCTGATCCGAAGGCTGGAATACATTGATGGGGCCGTATTGCTGTTGCGGATAAGGCAGCAACTGCAAGCTCTGTGTGCCTGTGTGATAATCTATCGTCGTGATGTTAGCCGTCAGGCTGCTGTTAGGGTTGGTCCAACTCCAGCCCTGTAAATTCTCATACGGCTCAAAACCGTAATAATTCGCCTCGCCATTGGTTGCACTGGCATTGACGAATTGGGCAGTGGAATACCACTGGCTCGTATCAAACAGCGTGAACGAATATACGCCATTTACGTCGGTCATCAATGTTACCAGTCCAGTCGCTGTGCGTGACAGAGCCGCGCTCGTCAGCAGCCAGGCCGGGTCGCTGTCGCCGCCATTCCATTCCGTGAATGTAGCCGAAGCATTGAGCGCCGAAAAAGTCTGCCACGGCCCCCAGGCCCCCGAACCATACCCCCACGTTGATTTCCATGTCGTCACCGTGATTCCGGTTATGACATCGATGGACTGGGCAGGCTGCTGCGTGCGTGCGGTTGTTTGAATGATCGGGACCAGCAGATTCAGACTCCGAGTCGGGTCGTATACTTCCCAAAAATATTTATACTGCTGCACTGTCAGTTCTTCGACGCCAGCAGAATTGTAATTGCGGGTGCTGGTTTCCTTGACTAGGCCTGTATCCGGGCTGTAACTGTTGATGATCTGGCCCGCGATGTTATCCAGCATCGGGACTTCTTTGGTGAGACGTGTATAGAGTCCGACGCCGCTAAGTCCGAGCGTCTTCTGGTAGACCATCCAGTAATAATTCGTAGATGATTTCAGAATATCCGCTGAATCTTTGATACGATTCGTGTAGAGCAGGCCCTTCATACGAGTGTAATAGCCGGTCGCATTGGTGTAGGCGGGATCAGATGGATACGGCTCTAGTGGAGACTCGTTTAACGTAAGCCCATTGAAGAAATAGTTTTCTGTCGTGCCGTACGTAGTGAATGAAGGGAGTTCGCTTCCGGGAATTATCGTCACTTGATTAAAGTACGGAATCAAACCCGTAAGGTCTACCGTGGCATTCGACGCGGTGTATTTGTATCCCGTAATCACCGACTGATAGCCATTGTAGGCCAGAATGCCCGTGACACAGTAGCCCGCCTGTAAGTCTTTCACCTGTTGATTGACCACGCGGTAGAGTGTGAGTATGGAAGACGGCGTTCCGTAAGCGTCCGTATAGGTCGCAAAGGCGTTTTGCCCTGTTAAGCTGTTCGGCATCGAAGCCGAAACCAGCATCTTCTGATCGGGGAGCGTAATGGGAGGGGCGCCCGCATTTGTGACCGTGCCGTTTTGCAGGGTGTATATCTTCGTATCGCCTCCCGACTGATAGATAATGTAATCCGACCCTATGAGTTGCAGGCTCGCCAGATCGTCGCCGCTGAGGGTATCAGGGATGGTTAGCTGGCTAGCCCATAGGCCATCGGGTTGCTGGTAGTAGACCTTGCTATTGAAGATCACATAATTGCTCGGTTGATTCCAGGTGATGGCCGCACGGCAGGCCACCTGACTGGTACTCCCTGTAGCGCTCATCCCTCCGGGTACTGACCACGTTTGGGTATTGGGATCATAGTTCACCAGATCGTAGGTATAGGCGCTAGTCCCGGTCTGAATGATGCGCAGGACCTGGTCCACACCGTAGGAGATACTTGAAAGCGTGCTGCTTGATGGGGAATTGATCTGACCGATATCCTGCGTGAGCCACTGCACTCCATTAAAGCGGTGCAGGCGTTGATTAAGCGCAATATCAGAGGCATGAATGACCGCTCGATATGGTGTTTGACCACTTGAGAAACTAAATCCGCCCAGCGGAAACACGTCCAGCGAGGAGTAGTTTTTGTTCCACCAGAAAACGCGGTATTGTACCAATTGCAATGATGCAAGGGCGCTTGTTTCCGTTAACACAACGAAGCTCTGGCCCGACTGGAGCGTTAGCTGGCTCAGGTTCGAGACCAATCGGGGTCTGGTAAAGGCATTCGACTGCCATGCGCCGGTTTCATCCAGGTAAAACAGTGTCAAGTACATGTCGCCGCCCGACGCGGCTGCCCCGCTCGTAAAGAGATAATTGAAACTACCCGTCGCTGCGAAAAGCGAAACTCCTCCGCCTGTGCTCAGTGTGATTGCGCCATCATCTACCCAGTTCCGGCCGTTCCAGTGATAGCGGTATAACTGTCCGTCAGTCGTGCCAAGCACCGCTGCGAATCCGTCCCCGCCCACAAATTGTATGGTCTCGCTGGTGGGGATGGCAGTGGTGAAATAAGGCACACTCGGATTGCCTGCGGCTGGCGATATCCACTGTCCCGCTTGATTGAAATTGCAATGATACAGGTACACTCGCTGCCCGCTTACGATTCCGAAGAAATTATCCTGCGTCAGGATAGGAATCTGGTTGTAGACCGTCGGGCTGCTCAGAGGGATCGCGTCCAGCGTAGCCGACAGCCAGCGACCATCCCACGTGTAAGCGGTGACTTGCATGATCGGATTAGCGCCGCCAGCCTGTTCTCCATACCATGTGACGACTGTAAAATTATCTGCAAAACTGAAGCGCGGCTGGCTGAATGCGTAGCCCGTTTTCACGGGTATCGTAACCGTGGCCTGACGGTCGGAAAGCCCAAGATCGTACTCGCTGTAGTGATAGGTCACCGTGCCGCCTTCCGGGACCATTACTGCTTTCATCGCGCCATACAATGCGTGAGTCGCGGCGTTGTAGAGATTCGTCGCGCTTACCCCATCAAGTGGGTCTTGACCGTAGTATGTGAACCGAGGGCCTGGTAGCGATTCACCACCGGGCCAAGTACACCTGATCCCCGTAAGCAGTCGCTTTGTTAGATCACCGCTCCCAAGAAAAGCTGTGCCTCCCTGCCCATTGTCATACAGCAGATTGCTGGTAAACAGCCTTTGCCCTGTAGAAGAGATGTAATCTACTGAACTCAGATAGCGCGTCTCATAGCGATCCTGATACGCATTTGGAGGCGGAGGATTAGTGTGCGGATACTGATACTCGCTTGGGTCTTTCTCCTCATAATGGAACACGGCCATATCGCCGGTTATGCCCGTGATCTTCACCAGATAAGATGCCTGAGTATATGCCGCGCGAGTCGCTGAACCTGTGGGCGCTGGCCCTACATATTGAAAGATGTTCTCATACGTATAAGTTGAAGTGTTGCCCCACATGTCCACGACTTGCGAAAGGTTCCACACGGTTGCAAAAGGCGTTTGCCCTTGCGTCTGGCTGCTGGAACCTAACCAGTTATCCCACGCAATGCTCCATTGCACGGTTTCTCGCCCGCTATTGATGTCGCCGAAATAGTAGGATATGCCGTCTTCTTTGATGATTTGCCACAACTCGCGGGCAGTATCATAAGTGATCTTCCAGAACGCATAATTCTCAGTCGCAAAAGTTATCTGATCGCCGGATGATCCGGTACAGACCAGCGGCGTCGAATTGCCGCCCGACAGAAGATAATATTGAGTGTTTGACTGTGAACTATCATACTGCGGATTTGCCACAATCAGTTCAAAGCCCATATGCCAGCCCAACCCCAGCGCCCCGGTCGGAGCCGACATGTTCCAGGTCGCCGCCGTCTTATAGACATTGCTTGTGTAAGCGATTGGCAAGTGAACATTACCGGAGAGTTCACCCGGCCATGCCAATAGATCCAATGATAATGCGGTGATGCCTGATGCATAGTTGACCGCACCTGATGCTTGTTCAAGGGTGATCATTCTTCACCTCCAAAGCCGACGCTGGACGGCCAACCCCGATTGCTTGCACCTCAACTTAATTGGCCGCTAATAGCCCGACCAATTCGATTTCCTCCGCGCCTGCCGGAACCTGCCAGACAGGTCCTCTGTATTTCGTCAGAATGTTTTGCGCAAGCCTCCTGCCCCAGTTGCGGAATTGGCCGCTCCTACCGAATTGGCGGGCAATATTGGCCCCGGCTCGACCGAAAGCTGATCCTACCGGTCGCCCCAGTTGCGAGCCGAGTCCCGTAGCTAAAGACCCAAGCTCTGCGCCCGCTGTCAGGGCCAGCCCCTCGGCGAACCCTTCGCCCAGAGCGAAACCGATTCCGGCCAGTACAATCAGCCCTCCCACACCGCCCGCAATTCCGCCGATGATCTTCGCCGTGTCGCTATTGCCGCTCAAACCCAGCGGGTCAATAAGCGAGATCGGGTTGCCGGTAACATACGAATAGCGGTTCAGCGTCTGTGGGATTAAAAGGTTGCCGAACACAAAATCTTTCTGAAGGAAACTCATCAATTCAGGCGAGTAATACCGGGCGCGCATAAATAACAGCCCGTTGAGATCATTCATTACGCCATACTGCCCGCTGTATAAGAAGGGGTTGAATCCGTTACCCTGACTGTTGGTTATGCGACCGAAAGGGTCGTAGGCGTAACGATCAACTATGCCGCCATCGAGTCTGGTCCGTGCGAGCGTGTTGCCCGTGTTGTCGAAATGATAGACTCGGTAATCTTCCGCGCTGTCGCTCTGGCTTATCAATCCCTGCCCGTAGACATAGCGGTACAGTATTGTTCCTTGCGGGTCGGTGATTTCAAGCAGGTTGTTCAACGCGCTGCCAGCAGGGTAGTTATAAAGTGCGCTGTAGCTTTCCGGGTTTTCCGGTTGGGTTATCGCATTCAACCAGCCTGACGTGATGATTTGATATCCGCCCTGCGACGCCAGTGTCGCAAGCGAACTGTTCAATGACGTAGCGGTCAGGTGCGCCTGACCGGCCGCGCTATAATCCGGCGCTAGAGTATAGGCTCCGAAGACTGTAGGGAGCATAGATGCCCCGACAATAGCAAGGGCCGGGTCCGCCATTTCAATCATCGGATTTTCGTATTGATTCACATCCTGTACAAAAAACTGCTCAGTGCCGGATATGGTCACCGAACTCCTCAAGCCGTCCGGGTCGTACGTGTAAGCGTCGCTCCCGACGGATTCGACCTGATCGAACAGGTCGTAGTTAATAGTCTGAAGCTGCCCGCCTACGGGCAACGCGGAGAGGTTGCCATCATTATCATATGTCAGGGCCGCGCCATTATAAGTAGAAATCTGGTTAGCGTTGTTGTAAGTATAGATTCGGCTGTCTGTCGGAATGTTCAGAGGGGCGGGGTAGATTGCGTTGTTCGTTTTGATATTGCCTATGGCGTCGAGAATGAATGACAGGCTAGCAATAATTGTGTCGCTGCCCGTGTGACTGATCCCGGTCAAACGGCCCGCCACGTCAACCTCATAGCTTGATAGATTGCCATTAGCGAACCGGGTGTCTTTTACGCTGCCCGTGGGCCAGTAATCATAGTCAGTTATTCTATTATTCCAATCGGTGACGGTTTTTATCCTGTTCAACCCGTCAAGCAAATAAGTCACCTTCTTGTTATCCGAATAGGTCAATACGTTGACCTGATCCGTCGGATAGTAATCGTAGCCTATCGTCTGATTGCGCGAGTTTGTCCTTGATTCGAGCCGGTTCCACTCGTCAAAAGTTCTTGTAATCATAACCGCCTGATCTTTGAGCGTCTGGAGCCGGTTCCCGTTGAAGTCCAGCATCTGAACGATCTCCCCGCTCGTACCCGGCAGAGTGGTCTTGTAATATCTTCTGGCCTCATCGTAGCCGTAAGTGAGCGTCTGATTGTTCGCATTCGTATATTTCCATAGCCCGCCCCATGGCGAATAATCCATCTCTTGCGAGTTGTTAACCTGATTGGTTTCCTTTACCAGTTGGTTTAAGCCGTTGTAGTACTGTAGCGTGACAACTTGATCGTTTCCGGGCGCGCCGGTGCTTACCTTTATGCATTCGGTCTGCGAGTCATACTGATAAGAGT
Source organism: Blastocatellia bacterium (assembly GCA_963804815.1). GTDB lineage: Bacteria > Acidobacteriota > Blastocatellia > UBA7656 > UBA7656 > DATEKX01. Next base: position 5,057,525 of record CAWDRU010000002.1, read on the forward strand.
AGGTTGTCCAGACGATGCCATTATCTGTTTTCTCGCCGCTTTGGATGAGCGAGTTAATGGCGTTGTATGCATAATAAAGCTCGTAAAAGAGAGCGTCTTTTCCTTGGTTAAAGCTGACCAGACGGTTGAGCGCGTCAAGTATGTAAATGGTCTGATTGCCCAGCGGGTCAGTGATTGTCGTAACCTGCTGATAAGTATTCGTGACCGCATCGAGTTGCAGACTATAGCTTACAGTTGTCTGGTTGTTACCTTCGTCGGTGAGGGAGACCAATCGCCCAATGGCATCATAAATCTGCTGTATGGTGTAGGGGTCGTCACCTTCGTTCGCCGGAGGCAGCGTTATAGTTTCAACAAGCAGTTTTGTGCCGTTGATCGGATCGGTCTGAACACCGTATGTGTAGCTGGTAACTTGATCGCGGCGGTCCTTCACCGATTTCAAGCTGCCGCTCGGATTGTAAGTTGTCACGACGCTGTATTGGTGGCCGGGGTCTGATGACAGCGTGGGGAATAGCACACTCTCTACGAGGTCGTAAGGCCCGTTTCCAGTTAACAACATTCCGTATGTGTACTGATAGAGGTTGGTATTTGGGTCGGTGTAGGTCAAAACTCTGCCGAATTGATCGAAGCTATACAACTGTTTCACAGCGGTCGAATAAGTTATCTTTTGAAGATTATCGTCTCTGTCATAATCATAGAGTGTGGTCGGGGCTATGTCCTCGAAAGCAGGGAACAGCGCGCTGCTTAGAAAATTATTCGGATTATAGCCGTAGGTCATCAGATTCAGAAGTGGATCAGTCATGGTCTGCAAATTCCCCACGCCATCATAGGTATAGTCGTAAGCGTAAGCATTGGCTTCCGGTTGGTTCTGTAGCCACACAGAACTTCGCTTCACATGGCTGGAAGGCCAATAAGCGATTCGTGTCGTGCGGATGATGTTCTGGTTTTTATCAAGGTTTTCGAGTTTGGTTAGCCTTCCGATGCTGTCAAATTCATACCGGGAGCTTGACAGTAGCGGCGAGATCACCTTGTAAAGATCAGCATTGTTGTACTCAAAATTAAAGGTGTTGCCATTCTCGTCCTCATAAGTCTTTATAAGCCCTTTGATCTGGCCATCGTAGTAGGTGAATTCGGTTTGTCTACCCAGAAAATCTATAATCTCCTTCGGTAGGTTTCCCTGGTAATGTATCGTCATTGTGTTCCCGGTAAAATCGGTGTGCGAAATCGGGTGGTTGTTATTATCGTAGGTAAACGACATTTGCTGGCCTGCCGGATTGGTTACGGTCAACAGGTTATTCGAGCCATCATAAGTGTATAAAGTGGTGTTGCCCTTTCCGTTCGTGTAGCTCGACTGCGGGCCTTCATACTGGGTTTCTGACAGCATGTTATTGAGGCCGTCATAAGTCTGCGTGATCTTCCTGATGTTTTGATTGCCTAGCTGGTACTCCGCGCTCAACATGTTGCCGTTCGCCAGAACGCTCTTGAATCTGGATTGATTGCCAGCGCGATCCGTGTAATCGGTAGTCATTATATCTACGCCATTCTCCTGCGTGACCGTGTAGTTCATGCTGCTTCCGTAATTCGCGCCGCTGGCGAGGGACCTGGCATCCTGCTGAAAAATCACGCGACCATCTTCGTAGGTGTTCTTGAGTATCATGTTGTTATCTTCGTCCGTGATGGACTTAAGCATGGATTGCGTGTAGTAATCGAAAACCCGCTGATACTGCATTACATCGGTCATAACGGTCAGATCGCCATTCTCATATGTGTATGACACGCTGCGGCCTGAATTGTCTGTTACGGATTTCAAATAGCCGTCGCCATAGTAATCTATCGTGAGCGAGCGATTTGTTTGGTTTTCCTTTATCAGGACGAGCTTGTTGGCCAAATCGTATTGCAGCGAAACTGTGTTGCCGCTCGGCGCTGTAATCTGCATCAGCCTGCCGTCAAAGGCGAAGCGGAACTGTTGCTGATCTTTCGTCATGAGCACAAATATCATGTCTGTGCCGAGAAAGAGCCTGCTGCCGTTTGGAATCCCAAGTAGCGTATATTGGCCCGTTATCGAAGTTGGTATCAAAAAGCTGTCAACCGCGCCGCTTCCCCAGATCACATATAATTGAACGCCGTCCGAGCTGCGTATAATTCGGGTATTATAATAATGATTCCACCTGTTCCCCATGGGTTTTCCGGTGTAGTAATCGCTCTCGGCCGAAGTGGGAGTTGTCGTGTTGTAGGTTGTGATGAACGTGAGCGGCACAGGAGCGTTGACTTGAATGTCCGTGTGAGAATAGTTGTAAGAGCCAATAGCTATGTTGATAGGATCGTCAACATGATGAGCATTGTCTTGGCAGACGGGGCAGACCGGCGTTACCTGCCCGATTGTCACCTGCGAGGCCGGAGTCATCTGACTTGGCGGACCCAGAGTGCCATTCTGCTCCACCCACACGGTTGCCCCATACACCTGCCCTGTTTGAACATGCGTATCGCTCGAATAAAAATTGACACAGGTGTTAGTGGTGTACTGGTCCACATTCACGCCGGGGCCGCTCAGGTTTACTTTATAACGAAAGTTAGAAAGCGAAACGGCGGTCCAGCTTACCGTAACGTCATTCGTGCTGTTGACGCCTGCGATTACGTTTTGTACTTGCGGCAACGAACTTACGTAGACATTCGTGAACTCGCTCCAACGGCCTATTGAATTGTCTGCCGTAGCCTGAACTCGAACCTTGAACGAAGCGCCGTCTTGTATCTCCGGGTCCGTAAACGTTGCCGCATCCAGTTGAGTGGAAGTAGTTCGGAAAGGAGCGGTCCCGTCCAGCCTCCATAGCTCGACATTGAAAGTCAATGCGGCGGTTGATGGCGGAGCCGTCCAATCTACTGTTATGGAATGCGCGCCCGCATCAGCCGTTGCCGATGTAATCACAGGGGCAAGCAGGTTGTGAATTATAACGGTGCTTTGTAAAGACCAGGCTGCTATAGCGCCAACGCCCAGAGCGCGAACTCGCGCCTTATAAACCGTATCATCATTCAACTGTCCGTTAATCCGGTATGTCGTCGTGCTTCCATCCAGCAGAGGATGCGCGACCGGCGTTGTTTGCTGATCTATCTGGAGATAATATAAGACTGTACCGGGTTCGGCATTCCAATTAGCCTGCAAATAAATATTTGAAGAATCCAGGTTGTAGTAATAAAGGGTTATTTGCTCCTGCGCCAGCGTAGTAACCGGATTTGCAGGCCCTATGGAGCCTTCCGAAGTCGCCGTTACTTTATAAGTCCAGAAATCTTCCCCCTGCACAAGGTTCGTAAGATCGTATGTTGTCGTGGTTTGAGTAGACGATTCGGGCGTGACGGCTTGATTCTTATAGAGTTGTATTTGATATTGCTGAACCTGATCGACCGGCTGCCACTGCGCCAAAACCGTCTCCCCGCTGGGGTTTGTCAACGTAAGGTTGATCGGTTGCAGATCGAGCACGAGCACGTATTTTGGAGCACTCCATGTACTCGACGCGCCGTTTACTACGGCCTGAACCTCCGCCTGATATTGAATATTGATCTGATAACCGTCTATGACTTGCCGTGTTCCGGTGAGATTCTGATATGTTCGTTGCCAGCAGCCATCCGCCGATGAAACCTGCAGGTTATATTGCGCGCCCGACACCTCGCTCCACGAGGCCAGAAGCTGTCTCTGGCGGAACTGCAAGTCGGAATTGACGAAGCTGCCGCCAGTAACGGTTCCCGATGTCGCTGGCGATGTCAAGGCCCAGCATATGACGGCGTGCGGATCGCTCCCGCTCATGCGAATTTGCATTCCGGTCATTATATCGGCTGCCGACCACACGCCCTGCCATAGCCGAAATTCGCTCATGAATCCTGATAGCCCTGCTTCCTGTCCCCCGACCGTTTTCTTGCCCAGAACAAGGCTTCCATCCGTTTCGATCACGGTGTCACTTGAATGTTGAATGGCCCCAATGCTGATGAATGCCGGAGCGCCGTCTATGTAAAGTTGGACCTCGTAGTGTGTGGTGTCGTAGGGGGCCATAGTGACGGTCAGATAATGCCAGGCCCCGTCGGCAAGGTTAACGCCGGTGCTGCCTGTGTCCGACGCCCCGAACCCGATTCGTATGTCACCCGGATTCTTGATCCACAGCCAGTGACTATCGCTGTTCGCCTGAGCATCGTAACTGAATATGATCGCATCGGGCTGCGGATCAGAGCACTTGAGCCAGAAGGTAATCGTCAACCCGTTTGTCGGAAAATTAGCGACTGATTGCTGGCTGATCGAAGCCTGACCATTAAACTCAAACACAGTCGCGGAAGGATCAAGTGTGCTTGAGTACGTGAAATCCAGTGTCGGCGGTTGCGGGTCTCCGGGTAAGCTCATCTTGTCTCCTGTTTCGGTCTCTCTGCTCAGATTTTTTTCGCCTGATCGTCGGCCAGGGTGATCTGTGAGTAGCTTTCTGACAGTATGTTGCCGGAATCATCAATAGCATAGGTGAATACTTGCTGATTGTTCCATTTGACGATTTTGATGCGGCTCTGCGCATCGTAATCCATAGTCACAGCCGCCGCATAAGGCCCGTAGACAAGCGCTGTCCACGGCCCTTTAACACGGTCTCCCGCGTCTCTGACGATTGCGCTATAGACGATTCCATTTTCGATTGTGTAGTCAAACACAGCCGGAGGCTCCTGCACCTGGATTTCTACAAAGACGTTCCCGTTTTTTGATAGTTGAGCAATGTAATAGGTCACCTGCGGATTACTGTCCTTAAGCCAACTAGCCTTAAACTGAGTTCCCGTGTAGTTCAACTGCACATTTCGGGGGCTAGATGTCAGAGGGGCAAGCGGCGGACCGAAAGGCCCCAGGTCTTTGTCACCTGTCGCCCGTAGTTCAACCTGATAAGATTTGTCGGCGCGGAGTTCAATGCTAACCGTCGTGTGGTCCGTATTGCCTACATCAAAGGTGTAACTGCTTCCGCCAGTCTCGCTAACCTTTATCGAGTACCCTGTGACTACAGACTGATCGACTTTACTCCAAGCTACGGAAAGGTTGGCGGCATCGTAGTCCAACTCTTGTATCGTCGGAGTTCCCTGTATCACGATCAGGCCAGAACTGGCCGGGCCAATAACGACGCCGTCAACGGATGTGGCTGACACGGTGACCCTGTAAGTGCTGTTGATGTCGAGCGCCACTTGAAACTGATACGACAGGTCGGTCGTGCTTTGTGTGTTGTTGTAAGAGCCGCTCGTATCTGACAGCGACACGGCATAACTGCCCGCATCGGGCACGTTTACCTGACTCCAGTAAGAAGCCACGACCGTCAAGTCATAAGTCAGCAGCGTCTGCTCGGGCGCGACCTGGATTATGGTTCTGGGCAGGCTGGAAGGGCCGACGACTACGCCGTCCGGAGACTGAGCCGCCACTTTGACCTGATACTGCTTGGAAGATTCCAACGCGACCTGAAAATTGTAAGATAAGCTGGAAGTCTGTTGAGAGTTGTTGTAAGTGCCGGTAGTGTCGTATAGCGAGACGGAGTAAGTGCCCGCGCCGGGCGCGGTGACTTGAGACCAGTAGCTTCCCACAATGGCGAGGTTGTAAGTCAGCAGAGTAACCAGAGGGGCTATCTGAATAACGGTGCGAGCGATGCTCGCCGGGCCGATGACAACTCTGTCTGGTGATGTAGCTGACACCTTGACCTGATACTCCATGTTTATATCAAGTGTGGCATCAAAATTATAAAAGATATTCAACGTGTACTGTGTGTTGTTATAAGTTCCGCCAGTATCATATAGCGATACGGCATAGCCGCCAGCACCTGTCACGATAACAGGAACCCAATAAGCTCCAGTGACTGTGAAGTTATAGCTGAGCGAGGCAATTTGCGGGGCGACTTGAATGACCGTTCTGGGGACACTGGCCGGGCCAATAACGACGCCGTCAACGGATGTGGCTGACACGGTGACCCTGTAAGTGCTGTTGATGTCGAGCGCCACTTGAAACTGATACGACAGGTCGGTCGTGCTTTGTGTGTTGTTGTAAGAGCCGCTCGTATCTGACAGCGACACGGCATAACTGCCCGCATCGGGCACGTTTACCTGACTCCAGTAAGAAGCCACGACCGTCAAGTCATAAGTCAGCAGCGTCTGCTCGGGCGCGACCTGGATTATGGTTCTGGGCAGGCTGGAAGGGCCGACGACTACGCCGTCCGGAGACTGAGCCGCCACTTTGACCTGATACTGCTTGGAAGATTCCAACGCGACCTGAAAATTGTAAGATAAGCTGGAAGTCTGTTGAGAGTTGTTGTAAGTGCCGGTAGTGTCGTATAGCGAGACGGAGTAAGTGCCCGCGCCGGGCGCGGTGACTTGAGACCAGTAGCTTCCCACAATGGCGAGGTTGTAAGTCAGCAGAGTAACCAGAGGGGCTATCTGAATAACGGTGCGAGCGATGCTCGCCGGGCCGACCACTACACCGTCAGGCGACGTGGCTGATACTTTCACCTGATACTGTGTTGACGGCTGGAGGGCGTATTGAAATTGATAAGAAATATCTGTAGTACTCTGCGTATTGTTGTAGGTGCCGCCAGTATCATATAACGACACAGCGTATGCCCCCGACCCCTGAACCGTTACCGGATTCCAGTATGATCCGACGACAGCGCCCGTGTAGTAAAGAGAGGTCAACTGTGGCGCCACAGTAATTACTGTAAGTTCGTTGCTCTTCGGGCCGGGCTGATTATTAATGAACTCTTGCACGTAAACTTTATATGTTTGAGTGGTGCTCAACTGGGCTGGAATCGAAGCATAGGTTGTCGTGCTCTGCTGTTCGATTCGCAGCGGCCCATCCACTTCGTACAGCACGACTAGAAAGTAGCTCAGGCCCGGAGGGAAGGTGCTTTGCCAGGTAACGTACAGTGAGTTGCTATCATAAGAGAGAAAAGCGATGATCGGAAGTGTGTCTGGCATATTATCCCTCGGCAAACACGCTTGGTCGCTAGTAAACGCCTGAAAACTAGCGAAAGTATTCAAAAGGGTTTAACACGCTATGGCCATCGAGCGAGATGAGCATGTTTTCATAGAATCGCTCAGTATATTGAAGGTTATTTTTTAGCTCTCTTTTTGGCAGCTATGTAATTCAGGTAATCGCGGTGCCACTCCTTCGGAATTTTAGCCAGCACCGTCCGCTGGTCGGTTTCGTACCTGAGCGTAAAGGTCACCTGCATTTTAGTATCACCGACCAGAATCCCATTGGCGTAAAAAGTTGTATTCTGCTGATTCAGTTTAACGTGGTCTCCGGGCATGCCAACATCGAGATTCCAAATATTCCCGCTGAAGGATTCTTTACTTACTTCTACAATCCGGGCCGATCCGGTTTTCGTGAAAACGACCGCTCCGGGCGTTAGTTGTTTGGCAAGCAGGACCCCTTTGCTCGTGGGCACCGGATGCGTTTCGGTAAGTAAGAGAGAATGCATCTTATTATCTTTTATGCGAATCATAGGGATCTCTTCCTTGCCTCTGGTAATGTTATCAACCGTCAATAGAGTTCCTTTCTGATTCGACACTACCTTCTCTCCATTCGTAACCGTTTGGATTGTTTTTTCGACGCCGCCAGCCATGTCTATTTTTGTGTCGGCGGCGAGGCAGCCATACCATATTTGCATGGGCGGAATTATCACGGTATTCGTTGGCGGCGGACTGGCAGCGTTAGTAACAAAAATAGGGACCGGGACGTTATTAACCATAAGCTGAACGTAAAAGTTATAGGTGACGTTCGCGCCGTTGGGCCAGCACGCGCTGCCAAATTGAGCCGGATTCATATTCCAGGTTAGTGTGTTCGTGGTGTAATTGATTGTGGTGCCCGGTTGAGTAAAGAAATCCCCACTCAGAAAGACGGGCAGACAAGCGCCTCCCGGAGGAGGAGAGACGCTGATGGACGAGGCTGAATTTTGTGGCGTTGGGGGCGTTATGGTTCCGCTGTAGACCGCGTTCCCCTGTATGGGGAAAGAGACCTGTGTTGTGCCTCCAACAGTATAATCACAATCGGGCGCCGTTCTTCCTGCCGTGCAGACTTTTATCAACGGGGCCGGGTGAGTCACAACTTGCCTGGGCGCTATATTGGTAATAGCGACGCCAAGCGTAGAATCCACTACGTTATATGCCGCATAAGTCGGATTTCCGTCCTTCAGCGTATAAAATGTGGCGATACCGTTAAGAGTTTCAGGCTGCTGAAGCGGAGCCGCTGTTGTGGCCGTTACATTCTCCCCTTGACCGTACTGCTGCGTGGTCTGAGAGGGAGCAACTATATTGCCGTTTACATCATATACAGTGATAGTAAGTATGGTGACATCAGTTCCGCCCGGATATGTTGAAAAGGCTGTGGAGGTGGCTTGCTGATTCTTGCTGCCGAGATCAACTATCGTGTTCAGCGGTACTGGCGTATTTGAATCCGCAGACGCTGAGAGGACTGTTGGAGTCGGTGAAGGGGGCGATTTTATGTGCGCTTGCCTTGCCGTTTCCAGAGCGTTAAAGAATTGCGGGTTCTGCTTAGGATTTAATCCGGCTCTTTCAACCTGAGATTTGTAAAACCGATATTGGGCGCTGTCGGCGAAGTTGAGAACGAGCGGAACCCCCGGTCTAAAGAGGCTGGCGACATATTTGATATCCTGCCGTTCCTGTTCGGTCAACGAGACCTGCCGCTTTTCAGGAGCATTCCGGGTCTGTCCCGCCAGGCGGTATCCCGGCATAGATGAGGTTAACACAAGCATTACCAGCAGTGAGATAAAGGCTCGCCCGAATCTCTTTCTGAGTGTTAGATAAATCATTGACACTTTCCTCTCTTTCTAACTTGACCGCATTTTGCTAAATAATTTTGTCCCTAACAGCTTTAGAGCCTGCGTTGAGCGCTGATACCTTAATCATTACTAACCCTTAACCCTGTTGCGAAAGAAATTCATCCGGCGGCAACCAAAACAAGTGTGTCAGCGGCAGCCATCACAAACAGGCTAAGGGCACAAGAGCCAGGACATTTTTCTGTAAACTATTGAATATACCTTGCGGCATAATCAAGTTTAACTTACAGCTTCCAATACGTTTCTACAGCCCGTTTCTAAAGAGTGTCCGAAGCGTTTTTTTATAATAAGCTTAACTTTGTTCTGGAATAAATCATCAATCACGCAACCTGAAAACATGTGAGATATAGTACAAAATCAAAGGCGTGTCAATGACTTTCTTAAATAGTGTAGGGCGCAACTTAATGGCGCTTAAACTCAGCGAATCCGGGGACTGGTCGATCAGCCGTACGCCCGAAAACTCATTTGACTAAGCCAAGCTGTTCAAGGGACGCCGCTTTGATTCGTCAATAATTATTCTCTAGCACATCTTTGAATCATCTATCCGAAAGGGTAAGTCTGCCGCTGGCGGCATTGTTGTATTAAAGAGTACAGGTATGATGCGTATATTTCGCCCCAGCGCTCTTTGAATCTCAATACGGATATAGTCGTTCTGATCTTGTAGTCGGCGATGTCCGGCTGCGTCCGTAATCTCAAGCCATTCTGGCCCTATGATCGCAAGGAAAACATCGCATTGGCTCAAGGCTTGTTCAATGACTTCGCGAAAATCGCTTGCTACACATTATGACGAGAATCACATCGGTTAACGAATCTTTAGTCGATGTTGACTCAGTGTAAATCATTAGTCGCCTTATGGCAAAACCTTAATGGTCCGGTTTGCCCCATATCCACCTATGCTATAATGGATCGCCTGAGTGAGGCTAACATTGATGAGTGTTCAGACTGCGAATTATCTTGATGCCGTTACTCACCTGCCGTCGGGCGGCAGGTTGACTCTCTATGAAATCGACTGGGACGAGTATGAACATCTCCTCGATCAACTCTCCGATCACTCTCACCTGCGCATCAGTTACAATCAAGGTCGGCTGGAAATTATGAGTCCTTCAGCGAAACACGAAAAATATAAGAACCTGTTGCATGACCTGGTGCTCATCTTAGGTGACGAGTTGGAGCAAGATATCTTCAGCTATGGCTCTGTCACCCTAAAACTCCAGTCACACAGTAAAGGCGCGGAAGGGGATGACTGCTTTTATATCCAGCACGCCAGTCGAGTTGCTGGCAAAGATCGTTTGGACCTCAGCAATGATCCACCACCTGATCTGGTGATCGAGATCGATTTAACAAGTGAATCTTCCGGCAAGTTTGCCATCTATGCAGCCATGGATGTACCCGAAATCTGGCGCTATGACGGAGGCCAATGGCAGATTTGGCAATTGGTGGATCAAGTCTACTCGCGCGCATCACAAAGCCCGGCCTTTCCTTTTTTAAGCGCCGAACAGATCGCTGAGTTTGTGACAAGCAGCGAGACCAAGGGGACATATAAAGCTCGTCGTGCTTTTCGCAATTGGGTAAAAGCGACGCGAACCAGTACGCCTTAGTTTCCGTTCGTCATAACACGAACAATCCACTCACTGTAAGCATCGCGCGGGCTATAGACACCTTCGGCGCGAGTGCCGCCATAGATGCTGTCTGCAAGCTCGGTTAGCTTCGTGTTATCGAACGACTCGCCATCAGAGAGACGCTTTATTAGTTCGCTAATGAGTTCGTGAGTGCCTTTGATAAGTTGCTCGCTCATCGCGTCTCTTTTTTCTGCTCTCCTGCTAGAAGGCGCTCTATTGTTTCGAGCTTGGGCATTGCCGCGTGGCAATTGCGATCTATCGCGTCGATGTCGGCAAAGTTCATGTCTTCAAGGTTCTCGAAGCTGTTGGAGCTGTTGCCAATGATTATTTCTCCAGCGATTTATTTCGTTATTTGAAGAGGCCTTCGAAATTAAAGGAGGCGTATTGTCAGCCGTATACTCTTAGTACGTACTTGTAACTAATGGGCTGTGCTTGTGTTTACCACATAAATATTTGTCATCTGACGATTAAAATACCATCTCTTTTTACATTTTGTAGTTAATCCTACCTGAAGATAACTGCGACCTATTGGCGCTATTAGTTTGCCCCTGATGAACGAGAGCCGGTTCCAGTGACCGCGCCCTCATATTCCAATCACTATTTGTGATCAAACTTTTATATGAGATGTGGAGTTAGTGGCTGAAGGTCGGGCAACAGTAGTCAGCGCGCCCTCGGAGTGAATGAAGCATATTCATCACTGTGAGTCAGAGAGGTAAGTGATCAGCAATTATTGCCGTTCGTTGAACGAGCCAAGCCAAATACTCTATGTTTTCGAGTAAAACAAAAATGCTGAAGGGTAGAGTAACAAATTGGCCGTTGAGAGGCTTGATTGAGAGTTGGTCGGACCTGTTTTTTGAATATGGCTCGTCGAGGACTATAATCACAGCTCGGTTGTCGATAATGTCTAGCTCGGGATCGTACACATGAGGTTGTACACGCATTGACCCTAAAGAGAATAAAATAAGAAAGGGTAAAGCATCGAAAAGCCGAGCAAAAGGTCCTAACAGTGTATGTGGGGTGGGGGGGCATAAGTTAAGCGCCAAAGAGTTAAGAAGAGCGAAGAATTTCACGAAAAAACAAGCCGCCGCCAGTACGCCCGCGCTACCGCAAGACTTTGCCGAAACTGAAATTACAGTGCTTGTGGTTTATATCCTCAGGGCAAGAGTACATGTCGGTAGCAAAAAACTTATTGAAGATAGGATACGCATTGCCGAAGAACAGACTAATCAGACCTTTCAAAATAGCCAGATTCCATTGTATATAAAAGTTGTCCGTATGGAAGAGACTTCATTTCCTGAAACAGGGTCATTTAATACTGACCTAGACATACTCGCACTTAAAACTGGCGGGCAACAGGTTAGAAAGTGGCGTGATGAATCCAAAGCTGACTTAGTTGGATTAATTGCGAATAGGGGCGATTATGAAGGCTTAGCCTTTAGCCTTCACCCAAGGTGGGAACTTAATCCCCCGCCAGACCCCTTAGACCCATCTCAATTTGAATACTGGTCTGCCAGAGGATTCTTTGAAATTATTGATACTTGTATTTCAGAAGGATATTACTGCTTTGTGCATGAGTTGGATCATAATTTGGGAGCGGGCCATGACGTTGAAAAATATTTGAGATTATACCCGGATTCTCATGGGTGGTATTTTGACCCTCCTAATGACGACCCGGATGAAGGCGAAGTTGGCACAATGATGTCTTATAGAGCCGCCGACCATAGAAAATTCTATTTCTCTAACCCCCTTGTTTCATATGCGGGGGAACGAACTGGGGATTCCACCCATAATAATGCGAGAGCAATAGTAGCTGCCATGTCTATGGTATCGCGCTATAGGTGAAAGGAATGATTGATTGAATGCACTATGACGAAACCTGACAAGTATATGTAGTGGAAACAATGAGGCCCGGTTATTTCTAAATTTAAGAGGACTTCAATCTCATTTCGTGCATCCTGGCGAAAATAATTTTCTACTTCATCTGCCGGACATCTATCAGGAGCTAGCGCATCCGCTGGCTTTGGAAAACGGTTATCCGACCATTAAACCCTATCAAATTTCTCTGATTGAATCTTTGGATGAGGTGAGAAATTGGCTGTATGACGAACTAGATCAGGAGGAGCGTGGGCGAGGGCCTTACGGCTATTAGTTTTATATTAATTTGCTAGAGTGGTAAATAACATATCCTGTCCAACCACTCACTGGCTTCGCTCGCCGTCCATATCAAGAGCAATTCATCCACAGCAGCAGATATCGATAAATCTTGAGGAATAACTATTACGCCAGAACCGGTTCTTGCCTTTATAAACTTTGCAAAATGGTGTGGCATGGTTTTGCGGTCATGTGTGACAAGCACTCTCCCGTCGTCTGCGGCCAGAGCTAATACTTTATAGTCATCGAGGCCAGCCAAATCTGCTTTTTGCGCTGATCTGAAATCTATAGCTGGTTCATATCGTAGCAGAGATTTGATTATGACTTCCCGTAGGTCAGCATCAGCTTGGAACCGTATCTTCATTATTTTGTGATCCGCATTTGCTGACGGGCATCGGCTAGTTTCTTATAAAACTCTGAATCTGCTTGGTGCGAAGCCTCTCGCAAAGATTCATATTCTGATTTCGCTTTTTCTAAATAGGCATCAATTTCCGCACGATTAGCCAAATAATATGTTACGGCTCCATAAACTTGCTCAAGGGAAAGCAGAGGAAAGCACTCTCGCTGAATAGTCTCCGGCGATAAACCGTCCTTGAAAGCGTAGACAACCGAATCTAATGATATACGAGTACCAGCTATCTGATAGCTACCATCTCGTTGCTCAATATACTCTTTACTCATATGTGCTCCTCGTGCGATTGCTCCCTGTGACTTTCCTCGTAGCATTATAACCTCGAATAAAAGTAGAACAACAGGCTTGATATAATTAATTGTGGTGCAAATTGGGTGAGAGAAGCAGAGCTAGCTTATTTATACTTGTCTAAACCTCATCGTAATTATCCACCCCATACTGGCCGAATAGAACAAAGCCTCTGGCGGTAGTTCCGGCGTTGAGGAAATATTATGTTGGGTGTCAAGCCTACACACCTCTACTTTTGAAATTGTGAGAAATCAATTGTGACCGATTTGTGACCGGAGTAGCTGACAACTGATGCGAATCGGTGTTATTTGATGCATTGACCGTTGGCTGCGGCGTGTAATAGATGTAATCAGTTAGCATCAGATGGTACTAACTTTGAAGGGCGACCGATTTCCTACGAAGCAAAAGGTCGCACGTTCGAGTCGTGCCGGGCGCACTAAATCCTTTCCTTCCTGTAGTTACCCTCCTAGTTAAAAATGAATGGGTATTCAAATACCCTTTGCCTAGGAGGGACTATGGACGAGCTTTTTAACCAGTTCTTAGAAGAAAGACGCTACCTTAATGGAGTTGACCTGTCCCCGTTCTTCGGGCCAACTAAGATGAGATAGCTTCCAAGCCAGTCTGTTCAGCGCGAAACTGCGCTGGTGTTTTATACCCTAAACTCGAATGCGGTCGCTTCTCGTTATAATGCTTCCGCCACTGCTCGATTACTACCTTTGCCTCTGCTCGGTTTCTGAACCATTCCAAGTTCAAGCATTCATCTCGCAGTTTTCCATTAAAGCTCTCATTTAACCCATTCTGCCACGGCTTGCCTCCTTCTATATAGGCTGTCTTCACTCCGTTGCTGCTCAACCACTGTTTTACCGCTTTCGATACGAACTCCGGCCCGTTATCACTTCTTAGATATTCGGGCTGTCCGTGCACGCTCATCAGTCTTATCAGCACACCTATCACTGCCTGTGAATTAATCCTGCCTCCTACTTCTATCGCCAAACTCTCTCTGGTTGATTCATCCACTACTGTAAGAAGTTTCAACTTCTGCCCGTTGGCGCAGGAGTCAAACACAAAATCATAGGCCCACACCTGGTTGACCCGTGTCGCCGCAAAAGGGCGCAGGCAAATTGTGCGAACTCGCTTGCGCGGTCTGCGCCTGGGTAAACAGAGTCCTTCTTTGCGCCAAAGCCTATAGACCCGCTTCGAATTTATGGCCATACCCTCTTGCTTTATCAAAGCAGTTGCTCGTCTATATCCGTAGCGAGTATGAGTTCTGGCGATAAGCCGCAGCTTATCGCCCAATTCAGCATCCTTCTTCTTCATGCGACTGGCGTAGCCCCGCGCCGACCTCGCAACTCGAACAAGCGCACACGCCCTCCTTACAGACAATCCTTTTCCAACAGCAAAGCCAACCATATCTCTGCGGACGAGTGCGCTCACCATTTTTTTGAGTTGATCTCCTTAAGGACAGAGATATCGAGCGCCTGGTCAGCAACAATCTTCTTGAGGCGTTGATTCTCACGTTCAAGCTCTTTGAGCCTGGTAGCGTCTTTGACTTCCAGCCCACCGAACTTGTTACGCCAGCGGTAGAAAGTGTGAGCGGAGATAGAATGTTTTCGGCAAACAGTCTCTACGGTATCTGTGCTGGTTTCTGCTTCCCGAAGTATTGCAACGATCTGTTGATCAGTGAATCGGCTTTTCTTCATCGATTGTTCCTCCGTCGCATGGGAGCGATTGTCTCACAATCGATGGCTCGAATTTAGGGAAGCAGGTCAGAGTGTCTAAAAAAACATTAGTCTGGTACACCTACTCTTACAGACACTATCAGAAGCATTGCTCTGGCCTGCCTACTAAACAAACACTCAATCAGTTTGTAATAGAAATGAGAAAGTCTGGACTCTCAGAAGCCGGAATAAATGACTATATCCGAGGGTTCAATGTTTTCCTTACGTGGCTCTTTGAGAATGAACACACCCCAACTCATCTAAAGGTCAAGAAGATCAAAGAAGAACAAACGATAATCGAGACGTTCACTGATAAGCAACTATATGCCGCACACACCAAGAAGTGGATTTAGCGCATAGAGCCTTCCATCCTTCCAGCCATATCCAAACTTCGCTAGAAAGTTGACTGTGTGCCGCTTCGTTGTTTGGTAGTACTCATTGATCGCTTTCCTTAAATCTGTAATCTTCTCATGCCATTGATGATGCGACACTTCTTCCTTCATCGCTTTCCACGTCCCTTCCTTTGGATTCTCCTCTGGCGTGTATGCTGGAAAGTGTATCACCCGGATTCGCCGATGTGCCTCTAACCACTCTTCTACTTCTTCACTCCTGTGGTGTGACGCTGAATCTATCCATAACAGAATCTGCCCTCGTGGATGATCCCTTAATATCATTTCCAACCACCGAACGGTTGCCGCTGAATCTTGCCAGTCTATGCAGAAGCTACTCGTCTCTTCGCCCGTTCCAAGATCTATCGCTCCGTAGATGTTCTCGGCTTGTTTGCTGCGCGCCCCATCGGCTACGAGAGGTTGCTGCCCGATTGGGTTCCAGCGCCTGGCAAGCGTCGCTTCCAAGTAGACTTTGCTTTGGTCGCCTGCCAGTGGCACCACCTTCTCTCCACTTTCGGCAAAAATCGCCAGTACTTCTTCGGTTTCCAATACGAAGCGGGCTTGTTCTTCCACGCTCCTGCGAATGTAGAACTTGCGCCCGCGTTGATAGCTCCATCCTATCTCGGCAAGCAACTTTCTCACACCGCTCTTGCTGTAGCTTACATTGTATCGGTCACGAATGAGCTTTCTGATTGCTTTGGCTGTCCATCCACTACCAGCTTTAGTGCCCGGCATGGCTTCTACGGCAAGCCAGAGTTTAAGTTGCTGAAGTTGGTCAGACAGTAAGAAGCGTTGCCCATGCTCACCACCCCAACCAGGATGATTCTTGAGAGCGTTGAGACCGTTAGCTTGATAAAGAGTAACCCATTGACTGACTGATTCTTCATCAATGAGGAGGATGCGACCGACCTCTCGATAGCTGTAACCTTGAGTGACAAGAATCAAGGCGTGATAGCGCTGGCGTTCCGGTAGCTTGGTCCGGCGGTCTTTGTAACGGCGACAGGCTTCGGCATAATCTTGCTCATCAAGCACGTTTCAGCTCCGGTCGCTCAAATTTCATCATCCTCATTCTACATCAATCCAGTTCCACTTCTTGGTGTAGCTTTCATATAGATGCGATAATCGAGTTCAAGCCAAAGAATGATTTCGAGCTACGGCTTCACACGCTTCTTTTGGCGGCGATTGATACGGGCTAAGAACTCTTGACGCTTACGAGGGACAACGTAGACCTTGACTCCCTGATTATCAAGGTTACTGGCAAGGGCAAGAAAGAACGCATTGTACCCATCTCTATCGAGCTTAAAAAGGCTTTCTTTAAACTTCTCAGGAGACATAAATCTGATCTTGTCTTTTGTACTCATAAGGGAAATCCTTTGGGGTATCGGAATATGCTCAGGGATTTTAAGTTGCTAGGCGCGAAACTGGGGATCAAAGGTGTCAGGGTTTCCTTTCATACTCTGAGGCATACATTCGCCGTTAATTATGTAAGGCAGGGCGGGAACGTCTTGTATCTTCAAAAGGCTATGGGCCACACGGATCTTTCAATGACTAAGCGGTATGTAAATTTACAGACTGAGGATTTGAAGAAGATGCATCTACAGACATCCCAACTATCGCGCCTGAAAAATTGAGCCTCGCGTACTGGCCGAACAGGGCGGCAGCGTTTAAGTTATACGCCATCGCCGCCCATCGTTCATTTGGGAAAGTGATAGCCAGAACTTTCTTGTTATTGTGCCATATCTGAGTACGCCAGGAGTTCTCATGCTTTGACACACCCTTATACTTGGAAACCCCTCGGTGCTTCCGCATATTCATTGCGTTGGTGCTGTGATTAGATAGGCGTAGATTCTTTGCTTGATTATCAAGAGTATCTCCGTTCTTATGGTCAACAAATACTCCTGCGGGAGCGTTCATAATAACCCGGTGCATTTGCAGATGCTTTCCGTTTTCTTTGTGTTCCGCATACCCAACGTTGTAGTACCACTTCCATTGAGAGAGGTAATCAAACCAGTGGTCATCAACCAGAGCGAGCTTACCTTGAGTTAGAGGAATCTTTTTCATAAGACTTTAGTTCACATAGGCAATGCTCGCAGCCTTCTATGTGGCAGGGACAGTCACAGTTTATGAGTTTATGTGTGTCGCCTTCTATGACAACAATGCGGTCAGTCATTGGCTGGATCTGTTACTTATTTACCTTTGCTGTTTTCTCAGACAACTGTTGAAATTCTTTATTCTCTTCCAACTGCTCCATTATAGAAATCCCAATAGTAATATTCTTCTCCAAACCATAAATTCCATCTTCCAATTCCTTTTTTCTTGTTTCCAAAAACTTGACTGCTTTCCGTAAAAAATAGACTTGCTCCAACAACCAACCTCGCTGTTCTTTCAAGCCCGTGTTTTCCTCATATTTCTTTGCAACCAACGCCTTATAGTAACCTGCTTGTGCGGGAAGGATAGGTTCTTCTTTATTTGTAGTCATAGGTTCTTTTTTACTTTTTGACTTAAATGCATAATCAACCTCTAATGCTCCACAATGTATACACACAACATCCATTTTTGTTTGATGTGAATCAAACATCTTGTCGCATTTTTCACACCGATACTCATATAACTCTTTCATAAAACCTTTTCTACATTTAATGACTTAATTCTTCATCTTCCATTCTTTGCTTCATTACTTGCTTGTATAGGGCAGAACTTAACTGATAACGATTCTCCCAGCAGAACTTCTCGATTGCTTGGGAACGGCTCATATATCCTTTTGCTTTGTCTTCAAGTACCTTTGACCTAGCGGGCCAACTTTTCTTAAACCACTTTTTGAATTCTGCCGGTGTCTGGTGAGCCGAGAACTTGCTATTAAATGTATGACACTGAGCGCAAAGACTGATCCCATTTTGTATGTCTAATCGGGTAGGCAGGATTGCGCGGCGGATAAAATGATGAGCGTTTACATACTTGCTCTGTTTCCCGCATATCTGGCATTTGTAATCATCCCGCTCCCTGACCAACCTTGACCACTCACGGTCAAATTTATCAATTATGATTTTCATTTAGTTCATTCGTTTAACAAAGGGGAGTCTGACAAACTCTGATCTATCCATCAGTCCCAGAGGGTTATGAAAGTCACCGCCAGGACGAGATTCTAGGAACGGCTCTAAAGCGATTATTTTAGCCAATGGAGCCACGAAATAGGTTGGAAGCATCTGGACTAGCCAGTGAGAGGAAGAACCCTTTAGAGAGCCAAATTCAAAGGCTACGCGCTTTGTAGTAGCCGACATCCAATCTGTCTTGACCTCGGCAAAGGGGGACATACCACCGTAGAGTAAATCAGCTTCCCGCAACTCTGCTAGATAACGGTTGTGCTTCGGAGTCTGATTGACATAGATAGGCATCCCCGCCATTTGAAAGAGCCTTGCGGCAGTATCTTCTGCTCGCAGCACTTCATCACGATTAGCTACGAATTTAGCAGGGATAAACATATTTGAAAGGATTACTTATTAACTGATGTTACGCGGTGAGATATTCCAGTAGTAAACTTGACATATGGACAAGTCGCTGCTGGACCTCTACACCGATTATCTTATCAGCTCTTTCGGTCAAACTACTGCGACCGGTTTGTCGCAATTGCTTGACGGTCAAATTAGTCATGATGCTGTTACTAGATTTTTGGCTTCCAAACCTAAGACCAGCGCTGATCTTTGGCGCGTTGCCAAGCCTCTGGTTCGCCAGGTCGAGACTGATGATGCGGCGCTCGTCCTTGACGACAGCATCGAAGAAAAACCTTATACAGATGAGAACGATCTCATCTGCTGGCATTGGGATCATTCTCAAGACCGCTCGGTCAAAGGGATCAATTTCTTGACGGCACTCTATTACACTCCACAACTGGCTTTGCCAGTGGCTTTCGATCTCGTTACAAAGACCGAGCTATACATTGATGCCAAAACCGGTAAACAGAAGCGCCGCTCGCAGATTACAAAGAATGCGCGCTACCGTATGCTGCTTCTGGCCTGCCTGCATAACAAGCTGCGGTTTAGCTATGTGCTCAATGATGTTTGGTATGCATCCGCAGACAATATGATGTTCATCAAGCACACACTCAAGAAACAATTTGTGATGCCGCTGAAACAAAATCGCAAAGTGGCTTTGACGCTTGAGCAAAAGCAAAGCGGTCAGTATCAGGCAGTCTCTCAACTCGATTTGCCGGAAAGCTCTACCCGAATAGTTTGGCTGGAAGAAGTGGACTTCCCACTGCTTCTAGCCAAACAACGCTTCACAAACGAAGACGGATCAACGGGAGAGCGATATCTGGTAACGAGCGATGAGACGCTAGACTACGACCGGATGACAGCGCTCTACAAAAGACGGTGGAGTGTCGAGGTATATCACAAGTCGCTCAAGCAGAACGCATCATTGGAGAAGTCGCCGACACGGACCGAGACAACGCAACGCAATCACCTGTATGGGAGTCTATGCGCCTATATCAAGCTGGAAGGCCTGAAGCTTAGGACAGGCATCAACCATTTTGCATTGAAGTCAAAGATCTATTTAACGGCTTTGCAGTCAGCCTATGCTGAACTCGTCAAGCTTAATCCGCAGTCCCTGACTGCGTAACGTCAGTTATTAAATCATGGCATATCTACAGGAATGGTCAATGGCAAGTTATCCACAAGCAATGGTATAATCCAGCCCCAGAAACCCCGCTATGTAGACTGCTGCGAATAGTCAAAATATTTGTCTGAATAGCTAAACCCAACTAAAGGTAGCAGAGGAGGCAACACCATGACTTTTACACGAGAACAGTTCGATAAAATGAAGGAAGGCCAATTACAAAAAGACATATTAATTCCTATATTCAGAGAGATGAAATATAAAGGCATCACACTATTACAGGGAAACGGTGAGATTGGTAGAGACATAGTAATGTATAAGCCGGGAGACCTTGAAGAGCGCGTAAATTATGCTGTGGTTGCAAAAGCCAAAAGGATAACCGGAAAGGCTGTTGGAAATTCAACAGCAGCAAATGTTCGCTTCCAAATCGAACAAGCTTTAGCTAACCCATATCTTGATCCAGTTACCGGCACAACAGAAGAAATACATAGATGCTTTATCATTACTAATAAAGAAATAATTCCAACTGCAAGACAAGCAATTGAAAATGTATTAAGAAGCAACAATATTAACAAAGTCGTAAAGTTCATTGGTGGTGATGAACTGTGGGAACTTGTTGAAAAGTACTTGGGTGAACGAGCAGTATGGAACAAATTAAGTGAAGCAAAAAGGGTAATGGATAACGCCGACCCCAACTGGCGTATGACTGGAAGAATAACAGCAGAGGGTATATCTCTGTCTCCAGAACCCAAAGACCTCAAAGCAGCATTGGAAAACCCACCCCAAGCCTCCTTGCGCTTTAAATTTCCAGATACCCCCGAAGGGCAAGCGAAACGAGAAGAATTTGACCGATATGTAAAAACAGGCTCTGAACTGAAGATTACCAAAGAATATATTGAGCAACACAACCTACCTGAGTTCATGAAGAAATTCCTTGCCCCAATACTGGAGAGTGATTACCAAATAACAACCGGCACTCTTCCAAGTAAAAAAGACGTGGTAGTCGTCAGAATCGAATTTGAATGTGATGATGGAGAAACTGTCAGCTTTGATTATATCCCTTTACTCAAAACAAAAGGTGGCAGCGAAGAAATCACACTTACTAATGAGGGCCAAAAAGTCCCTTGGAAGTTTGAAATAATCCATAATTTCGCCTCGCCCCAGACTGAAGTTAAATTCAAACTGCAATATGATGATGTAAATGTAAAGAAGGTGCTGGAGGGGTTCAGGTTTGCAGCAGCAGTAGCAAAAGGCGGTACATTTAGAATAGAACATTGGGAATCAGGATTTCGAATGTCGGAGGGAAATGTAAACAAACGTGAGTTCGACATAAGAAGGAAAGGAACACCTTGAAGTATGATTGAGTTGTCTTACAAACAAACCTTTCACACTCAAGGAGTTCCTATGAACAATCAGATTCTACCCCTTTTCTCCGATCTTGACGATTTCTGCCGAAGCTTTGAGCCTTCCTTCAAAGCCAGGCTTTTGCAATCCGGCGACTTGCAACGCCATCGCAAATCCAGGCTGGCTCTGAGCGAGATTATGACCATCATTATCTGGTTTCAGCAGTCCAGCTATCGCACTTTCAAAGACTATTACCAGAAAGAAGTCTGCATTCATCTCCGTCTAGAATTCCCCTGTCTCGTCAGCTATACGCGCTTCGTCGAGCTAATGCCTTCGGCGCTCGTGCCTTTGTGCGCTTACCTGCAAACTCGCAAAGGCCAGACCTCCGGCATCGCCTTCATTGACTCACTGCCTTTGGCGGTCTGTCATAACCGCCGCATTCACTCGCATAAAGTCTTTGCTGGCGTCGCCGAGCGCGGCAAATCAAGTGTTGATTGGTTCTACGGCTTCAAGCTGCATCTAGTAGTCAACGATCAGGGAGAGCTGTTGTCGTTTCATCTGACGGCAGGCAATGTAGATGACCGTAAGCCTGTGCCTAAGTTGGCGAAGGGATTGTTCGGCAAACTGTTCGGCGACCGGGGCTACATCTCAAAAACCTTGAATGAAGTGCTCAGTGAGCAAAATCTAGAGTTGGTCACCAAGATCAAGAAGAATATGAAGAATCGGTTGCTGACGGTCTTCGATCAGATAATGCTGAGGAAGCGAGCGTTAATAGAGACGATCAACGATCAGTTGAAGAATATCTGTCAGATAGAGCACACAAGGCACCGGAGCACGGCAAATTTTCTGGTCAACGTAATAGCGGCGTTGATCGCCTACACCTTCAAAGAGAAGAAGCCTTCTCTCAATATTCGTGTCAAAGAACTGGAGCAGTTGCCTGCTCTTGTGTAGTTATGTCGAACTCACGTTAAACAAAGGAGTTTTTCCGAGATTACGTCGGTAAAATTGTGGGTTAATCTTGGAGAATGAAGATGACCCGAACTGAATTTGCTGAAACTGTCCACCAAGATGTTGAAACCCGTATTCGTGAAGGTGTTAAAGCCGTCATCGAACAAATCCTTGAAGAAGAGATGACCTCTCACATCGGGGCCGCGCGTCGTGAGCGCTCCCCTCTCAGGCGTGACGAGCGCAACGGTCATTACGAGCGCGACCTCATCACTCCAGTTGGTAAAGTCGAGCAGCTTCGTGTACCTCGCGCTCGCCAGGGCGAGTTCCTCACGGAAGTATTTGACCGCTATCAACGTATGACAGGCAATGTTGAAGAGGCCGTCCTTGAGATGTACCTGCAAGGCGTATCTACTCGCAAAGTCGCTGCCATCACTGACGCTTTGAGTGGAGTAAGGGTAGGTAAAGACGCTGTCAGCCGCATAGCATCGCGCCTTGATTCGGAATTGAAAGAGTGGAGGGCACGGCCTCTGACTTTGGCCTATGCTTATCTATATATGGATGCTGTTTATCTGAAAGTTAATTGGAGCGGGTCAGTCACGGATCTGGCCCTACTTGTAGCCATCGGCGTTAATGAGCAAGGCTTTCGTGAAGTATTGGCTGTAGAAGCTGCCGGAGCAGAGCGCAAAGAAGCCTATAGGAATCTATTGAAAGGACTGATTGATAGAGGGCTTCGCGGCGTGCAACTGGTGATCAGCGATGATCACGAGAGCATAAAGCAGGCAGTGAAGATCGAATTGCCAGGCACAAGCTGGCAGCGATGCACAGTCCACTTTATGAGGAACGTGATGAGCGGAGTGCCAGCAAGCGATATGGCTGAAGTAGGGGCAGACCTCAAGCAGATCTTCAAGGTGAGTCGAAGTTCATCGGCCAGGGCGATGGCCGATGAGTTCGTCCAGAGGTATGACAAGAGGTACATAAAAGCGATAGAGGTGTTTAAGCGAGGGATAGAGGACGCGCTCTGTTATATGAGGTTCCCTGGTTCGCATCACAATTTCATTCGGACGACGAATTGCTTGGAGAGGCTGTTCAGGGAAGTAAAGAGAAGAACAAGAGTAGTAGGAGTATTCCCCGGCGAGAAGAGCGCAGTGAGTCTATCAACGACAGTGATGTTGAGAGCGACAGAAGATTGGGCGCTGCGCAGATATATGGATATGGAGCCGTTGAAGGCACTGAACTCTAACCCACAACTTTAGCGACTTGATCATGCAAGAAAGCGCGAGATCGCAATCAGCCCAATCAATCAGATGCCGCATAAGACCACCTTTCACGAGCTAGCTCACGTCCTTCTGGGACACACTTCAGAGAGCGAGATGAGTGATACGGAATATACGCCAAAGAATTTGCGAGAGGCCGAAGCCGAATCTGTGGCCCTCATTTGCTGCGAATCGCTCGGTCTTCCCGGCGCAGAATTCTGTCGCGGGTATATTCAAAGCTGGTTGAGCGGAGATGTAATCCCGGAAAAATCGGCGCAGAAAATCTTTCACGTTGCAGATCAAATTCTCAAATCCGGTTATATGAGTGAAGCCAGTGTAACTCAATAATCACGGTCTTCAACCCATCAGGGGCTAGCTAGAGTATTCAGAAGATGCTCTGGCTAGCCCCGATTATTAAAGCCTCTGGTAGAGACTTTGATTAGCCGTCACTCTTTTTGGTGGCGTTCCATAGATAGAACAAGATGAGCAGTCGCCACATATAGATTTGAGCAGACAGGATAGAGTTCATATGGAAAATATCGACTTCATAAATGTTGTTGAGACTTAAGGACTTACGGGATATATCTAGGAAGCGTTTCCCCACCAGCGAGCAACAGAAGATGGGTATTCCTAAATGTCTTATGTTTTCAACGATTTAGAAGTGTATAAAGCGCTGCGGTTGACTGTTTCATATATGAGATATATGAGGCGTGGTTACAAGATATATGATTCTTCCGGGCAAAAGTACTCGTCGTCGTTTGATCCCAAGTTGCTATTCAGTCACTAGTGGATTGTTTGGTTTGTTCGGCTAGCAGGCGTTGACCTTCAACCGTAAGCCCACCTTGGACCATGACCATATCAACATATTCCGCATCGCGGCTCGTTCGTGTCTGCACAAACAGTCTCCCGACCAGCCCTAGATGTTCCATCTCTCGCAAGCGATGCACCGTGTCCTGAAACTCATTCAGTCCTTGGGTATTGCGAGGAAATGGCTCATAGATGACTACCCCATCGGAGATCTTTCTGAGCAAATCAAGGAAAGGTGAACTCATAACAGGTCCATTGTAGCCTATTGAAAGGATAGCATTGAAGTCCTGCCTACTCCTTCCGCTAAAGATTTACTATATCAGTGTATGATGAGCGTTGGGGCCGCTGTATGATGGGCGTTTGAACTAGATCAACTTCAAGCTCAAATTATGCGTAATGTAAGCACTCGGGTTGATGTATAATCGCCGAGTGAAGCTATGTTGTAGCTTCTGGAGATATCGTTCGCGAGTTTTTTTAATTATCTAACCACGTTATATATTTCTCTGTGGGCCATTTCATCCCCATTCTTTTGCTCATTTCCCATTTGACGCTTACCGAAATATTTCATCTAAACGCCAGACTAAGCGTAATGCTGCAGGCCACCCTGCTTTAGCAAAGGTGTCTAATAGATTTAGTAAATCCTGAAGAGGTTCTCCTTCAATCACTAGGTCCCTGTGGTCAGATAGTATGGCTTCCACGAGCTTCACTACTTCTTCAGCGGCCATTGGGTCAAGATTAAAGTTATCAAACTCACTTGCCTTTGCAACGACGGCTGCCATATGTAATACCCCTTTGGGGTTACAATTAACAACTCCATTCAGCAGTTCCATAAAGCGATGGGCAGTAGACGCAAACAAGAGGCTAGTTTTCTCATCGGCTGTTTGACTTAACACGCCTTCTAAAAGAGGTTTGACCTTGAAGTAATAGGCGCACCGCTGTTGATTTGATAAGGCCGTATTACTTTGTTGCCGTAGGTGATGAATTACATCAGCAGAAAAGCATAAACGGATGACAACTTCATCAAATACTCCATAAACATCTCTGAGGATTTGCTTCTTTTCCTCGTTCGATTCCATTTCAAGCTCTTCCAACAATGATTTCATGGAAGTGCCAGCAAGGGGAAGGGTATCCAAAAGCCATTTTATAGCTCGGTCAGCGATCTCAAGTTTCGTTGGAGACTCAATAGCTTCCGGCTTTATATAAGATAAAGCATCAAGTGCGGCGTGCTGTAATAGTAGCGCGAATTCGCGCGGATTTGTTCTGTAAAGTTCTGCCTCCTGAATCGCCCATTCGTCCTGCCGATTTAAAACTAACCACATAACCACAGACACAAAGTAGTTCATGAAATCCGTACGAGGGTATTTCATTTTTGCACGTGGAGCGATCTTTTTTAGGATATTCACGCCCAGTTCTTCATTGTTAGAAATAACTCTGCCGATGTTACTACATAGCGCATGTAAAACCACACCATTCTTTTCATTGTCTGCCAAATTGTTGACAAGCCTCCAAAATTCTTCGGGCGCTCTTGCCATGACTCTGAATAGTTCGCGAGTTACAAGGAACCGGACTGCTGGGCTTGTATCCTGTGTTAAGGCTTCGATTGCTTGCAGGATTTCTTCATCCGCCGCGTAAATGCTTAACCAAGGTAATCCTTGAGCTGCCTCTGTTCTAGGATAGGGTGACCAACCAGGCGTATTGAATTTAGCATCTGCTTCTGGGTCAGGCTCAGGGAGATGATGCCGCGAGCATCGAATGAGGACTTCCCGACAGAAAACATACTCCTCGGTTTCTGCATCCTTTATGCCCCGGCTCATTGCCTCAACGGCTTCTGCGAGTGTAGTCCAAGCTGAATCAATAACTGCTTGATCAGCATTTGATTCCGTTTGCAGAGATGCATACAAGTCTTTCGCCGGTGGCAGAATCATACAAATAGCTTCGGTGGGAGGGATTTTATTCTGCCATTCCCTGTCAAATTCATTTAGTGGAGCACATAGTAATCGAAATGCTTTATTCTCAGCCTTTTCAAGGTCTGCCCCTTGCTCACGTAACCAATCATCCTCTGTGTAGTCTTGAGAGTAGAACTCAAAACTTGATAGAGGCTCATTTCGTGGGACGGAGTTATTAGTATCCATTTCTGCACGGAGAGATTTACCTTGGTCAGTCTTCAACATCGCAGCAGGGATCCTGCTTAAGAGTCTATTTCGTATGTGTTCTCGGCGTTCCTTTTTCTCTGGCTCTTCTTCCGAAATGGATAAAATTGATTGTTCAATAGTCAGTCGTTGATCTTCAGTGAAAGTTGTAATAGCAACATCCAAAAACTTACCAAGCTCCCAGATAGTGTCATTGCCGACCTGTATGGGACGGGCAACACACAGCTCAAATAGATAAGGCGCGAAAATGTTCGGGTTCCGAGCCCCAATATTTAGAAGCTCCCCCCAGAAATAAGGAATCCAGACCTCATCACGAAATAGATCAAGCAAAGTCTCTATCTCACTATTTGATGTTAGATTGGCAATATATTCAAATAATGCATTCCCCAACTTCAGGTAATCATAATGATTCTGATCGCCCCAGATATAACTAAGATCCGGGATGTAGTATGCCTTCTTCCCTCGAAACGGAAATACCTCAATAATATCTTCGAGTTGGACTCCTTCGCTAAGGTAAGGTAAGGCGTGGTCGCTTAGCGCTGATTTGTTGATAATACGGATTGACACTTTGGCTGCCGCTTGTGGGGAAGCTAATAGGAATCGATGGAAGTATTCGATCAAAATGTAGCGACACATTTCATAATCTTGCCGACGCGTGCTCCTCATCGGCATAATCGGCGTTCCCATACTGGTCGGCTCCTGACTCGTTTCATAGGAACTGAAAACCGTTTCATAGGTTCGGGCCGCGAAATCTGGATCACACGACCAAATTTTATCGAGTTCGTGGGACAGCCGGTAAAGATAATTTATTGGATAATTGCTTTCTTTCGTCAGATCAAGTACAGGCTCTAAAACCACGCGAGATGATTCCACGTCTGTCCCATAGGTTTGCGCGATAATCGGCACCAATGATGTTGCTCCTATAGAATCCAAGAAATTTTCTACCCTTTCTTTCCTACGCTCCCAAATCCAGTGGAGAAGCCGCCGACCTATAGCTCCGCATTTGCTGACTAGTTGTTCATTTCCTTGCCTGCCTAAGTTTCGTTTCAAGATGTCAGAGACATGCCACGACAGCAGACTAATAAAACTGTTGTGAGGATACTTTGAAATTTCCTCCAGAAATAGTGCCCATAAATCGTCGCGTTTGATTTCTGATGCTTCGAGAGCCCGAAGCATGCGCAAGACGGCATCCTGCGCGAATGGCTTCGATTCTGCGAGCGCATCGATTAGAGAGGTAAGCTGGTCGATGCTTCGAGCTTCTTTCGTGATCACAATCGTTGGTACAAGTTGAGCAATGAGACGCAGATGAATATCCTTGTGAGGCAGAAAGTGCCAAAAGGATTTCCAGAAAATATCGGGTGTGGTGAGCCATAGCCTAGTGAAGTAGTAGTTCAGACTCGGTCGAAGGAAAAAGGGGCGTGATTGATCCTTGTTCAGGAATTCAATCAGCCTATACGGCTCGTCTTCCATTAACAAAACGCTTACTGCGTAATCAAATAAAACGTTATGCGAGAAGGCGACCCTTTGTGCTGTTGAAGACGTATAGGCTAACACCTCAGAACTGAGGAGGGAGTGCCAAGCTTCATCCCCACCTAAGCTATAAACATTTTCTTCACGAACAGATAACGAGCGTTCGTTGACCATAACTCGTGTTGCCTTGGTCAATAGCTGTCGCTTGTCTGCGCTATTAGATCCTTCTGCTACTCGCTGCCTCCAGAACAAACCTAACAACTCGACTTCGGAACTTACCGAACTGAGTTCTGGTAATTCGGGATTTCTACCGAGAATTTTCTCAAGCAACCAGATATTGAAAGGGATTCTCAATAGATTCAAAAAGTCTTCGCCCCCTCGTTCAAATATAGGAACCAGCGGAGGGATACTATAAACAGCTTCCAGTCTTTCTTCGTCCGTTAAAGGAGGAATGAAGAAATGTCGGCAGTAAATTCCTTGACGCTGATATTGAACAAGAGGTTGATTGTGGTGAAAATTCGGAAAAAGTTCTTGCAATTCTTCTGATTTATTTGCGTCATAGGTTCGCACGCTTACAATTACATTCCAGCTATCCTGTAATTCGGTGATGACTCGATGAATCAATCTTATGAAATAGCTTCTTGTTGTTTCTGAACGAGCGGCATCGAAAGCATCAATAACCAGAATGCCTTTTGAAGCTCCGCTTGTAGCGATTATGCTTTTAAGATAAGTAATAAAATCTTTGTCAATACGAAGTTCAGATAGCAAAGATTCATCTGTACTGATTCCTAGTTTATCAATCGGTAGATACAAACAGGGGCTACTCTGTTCAATGAGTTTAGAGCAGAAAACCTGAAGCGTATGCGATTTACCCACGCCCGGAGCACCGATGATAACCCCACTATTTTGAAAAGCAAATCTGTGAAGATTACCCAATAAAGAGTTACGCCAATCCCGCACTACTTTTTGTGAATCGAGCATGCGGTGAGCGATTTCTTTCCAATCATTATTTAATGCTTTAATAGTTTGATTGGCACTACTGCCTGTCTCCCCATCAATAATTTCACAGAGTCGATTTAGTTTTTTTGTACTCAGTTTTTGTATATCAATTAAAAGGTCTTGCAAATTGAAGATATTGCCTTCAGCCGTAAAGCTGAGATCGTAAGTCTTTAAGCTTTTGTATGATTTCTGTTTGACCCCGGCGATAAGCACTCTCAGTGTGTCATATTCTCTTTCCCAACCGTTCTTTATAAATCCGTCGATGGTTTTTTGTATTTTTCTGTTTTTCCCATCAGATGTTATCTGATAACAGATTCGATTCTTTCGATCTCCTATATCAATACTATCAGTATTTGCTTTTGCGAAATTAAGATTCTCTAAATGGTAGTTGTAAATAGCATTCAAAAAATCGGCAAAGAACGTTTCCATAATTACATTCTGATCAAACAGATGTAAAATGGATCGGTTTTTTATCTTCACTTCAAGTTCAGCTAAGAAGTCAGATATTTTTTTGATATATTCTTCACGCTTTAACAAATTATAGCCTCTTTCGTCTTACAGGAAGGATAGCTAATCGAAACTCTGATTATCAATGATTCAAATCGAAAAAACGCCTGTTGGCTAGCAACCGTTAATTATAGTTTTCGCAGATCCAAGTCATTCCTTATGCATAGGTTGGAATATTATGAAGAAGAAAAGTATAGCGCTGAGTAAATTATTAATTTACCACGACAAGCCTATATTGAGGTTATTAATAATGCTTCTACTGAACCCCATCTATAAACAGAAGCCATCACTAAGCAAATCTACTATCGCTGGCGCAATCAATTTGTAACTATCTAAGGCGATAACCTGAAGTTGATGAAAAAATTGAGCGTGAAAATCAACACCTCAAGAAACTCGGAGAAACTCATCGCTGAGCAGGCTTCTATTACCCAAGTCATTTTCCTTATCTTAATATCAGAAGATTTAGCTTTGCTCAGGAGCGGATATATCTTTCTGAGCCGATGTCGAATTGTTACTCTGTTCGCTTACCATTTCGGCGCGAGGCTGATGTGCGAGCCATTCAATAAAATCAGCATCACTGCTCAATGTATTGATGATACATTGTTCAAGAACCTCGCCAAGAGGCGGCTCATAATCTGTATGCTCCTTTATATAGACAGGATAGCCTCTGATCATTTCAAGAGCGCGAACATCAATCCTAGTTTGTGGAAGCGTCTCACGCCTTATGTGATTAAATTTGAGCAGAGGGCCTGATCCATTGCTGTTTGTTTTGCCATTCTCTTTGTTATTAGTTTTGCTATTCTCTTTCATAGTCACCTTGCCTTTTTAAGTGTTAATTTGTTTCTGTGAATCATCAGCATTGACTAAAAGTGTTTATGCTGATCCAGAGCCTTCTTCGCGGTCAGAGCCAAGGCTTCTAATGGCCTGCTCAAGTAAGTCAGCAGCCTGGTCGCGCTCTGCATTCCAAGTCCGGCGCTCCGCGTCGAGACGTTGCATGATCTGTTCAGGTGAGAGCCCCTCGTCACGCAGCATTCCTTCGATGACATATTTCCAGATCAGATGTCGAGCCGCGTAGCCCGCCGCGACGGATTCCAAGACCATTCCATACTGCTCGCGCAGGTGTAACACGACCCGAAGCAACATGTCGTTTTGTAAAGATGTTTTCTGGACCAATTGCTGAAGCTCCTGAGCGAGTTGAACTGTGTCATCTTTGCTCAATGTTTGTTGCGCTGATCCTACTGCAACTGCTCTAGAGCCTTCACCGCTTCGACTCAAACGAGCGTTGATGCCCTCATCAAGCAGGTCGCGCAACTCTTCAGCCGGTTTACGCCCGCTCGCCTCACACAACGACATCACCGCGCCGTAATTATCCTCGTAGGCGTTAAAAGAGAATGGCTGCGATGCGAGTGTGCGTTTGTTGATCTCTTTCATCTGCCCTTTCCTTAGCGTGCGCGGCCTGCTGATCTGGTGTGGTTATCATACTCATGCGATTGCTCGGTGGTGCGCCCAGGATCGGGTCGGTTGGCCTGATCGCCTGCGAGCCGACCACCAGATGAGTTGTGTAAAAGTGTCGCTTGGACTATCTCACCACGCGCCAAGCTGAGGTAATACGCTCGCTCTCGCGGGTCCGTCTGGCGCTCTGCGTGTATTTCCAGATTGATAAGCTCTTTCGCTGTGAATTCAGGTGTAAGATGTGTCTTATCAATCGCCTGTTCTCGTACCTCAACACGAAGGTTGCTGGCGATCTCACGAGCAGCTTCGAGATAAGCCCGGCTCTTTTCATAGCCGGTCACCAGCCGCGCTTGCGAGTTCGCCGCCGCTGCTTCTATCGCATGACGAGTCTCGCGGACGGTAGGCTTCTCCAGCAGCGGCCTGAGCGCCCGCTCGATGACAGAATGCGGTTTCGTTTCTTTTAATCGGTGTACCTTGATGTGACCATCCTTGCTTTCGATTGCAAGTGGCTGCGCGTCACCTCGCCCGTTATAGTTGGCTAGCCGCTCGGCACTCTCACGGTATGCCACCTCCGCCATAACCTCTCTTGCCATCGCGTGCCCCAGCCGCTCTTCCGGCTGTGTGCGCCCGATTTGCGAACTGCTCGCGTTAAAGCGTCTTTCGAATTCATCAAGCTGTTTGAGTAGACTGGCATCACACATCGTCTCGGCGTTAGCTTCAATGCGATGAAGTTCCTCCCGCGTGAACTCAGGTTGTGGAATGACTCGACCATCAATGGCGTGGCGGGCAACCTCGCTTTCATGAATTTGTGTCAACACCTCGACGAGCTTGCGGTTGTCTTCCGCCTCTTTGCAAAGCTCATTTCGCCGCTCATCAATTCTTTTAACCAACTCATTCCTGACTGTGGTAAGCCGCGCCACCTCTTTGTCTGCGCTTTTGCGAGCGTTTGAGTCTATGTGAAGGTTATACTTGCCGATCACGCGCGCCTGATCGCTTTGCCATTCGATCTGCCGATCAAGTTCGGTGAGCGACCACCTTTCACCGTTGATCTCCCGTCGTTGCAGGTGTCGCATCTGATCAAACGCGGTCAGCCGATCCTGGCTGGCATCAAATTCTGTGCGTGCTGTGAAGAGTTGCGCGCCGAGGTGGGCCGTTTCTTTGTCATCGCGGACGGGCTGGCCATTCTCAGCAGCGAGCGTAACCCGAATCCGCTCTAAACTCTTCATGTGGTTCGCCAGTCTATGATCGATGGCTCGCTCTTGCAGTTCAACTAACGTTTCCCTCCCTATGATTGGCGCAGGTATCTGCTGGCCACTAGCCATATATTTCTGTCGAACGTCGCTGGCGCGGGACTGAGTTCGCAGGTGCTCAAGGTTAGCCCTGCTCAATTCCTTCCCAAGCTTTTCTAGGAGGTCTCTTCTGATCTTATGCAGTTCTCTGATCGTAGCGGTATGGCGAATGACATCCCCTGCCGAAACTTGTTGACGAACTTTCTGCCGCTCAACCGCAGAGTGTAAATCCTGTTCATAGGCGGCGCGTGAACCGCGCGCATCAGCACGCCGCCTCACGTCAGACTCAGATATCTGCCGCTCCATGTTGGTGCTCTCGTCACGCACGCGAAAGCGAAACGTCTCTCCGCGCTTGAGCGCGTTCTCGTAATCAAGAGCCGCATACTTCCTGCGCAAACTCTTCTCTATCGCTTCGCCGAGCACAACTCTATCCTGACGAATCTGTGAGGCATCAACGGTTTTCATCGGTGCGTTCCACGACGCATCCGCATCGCGCGCCCTTGCTTCATTACGCAGCCACTCACCCACTCCCTTAGTTATTCTTGACTCATGAGCAGGCTCAAGACTTCGCGTTGTCTTTCCTCTTGCTATATCGATGTGGCGATCCAGCGCCGCGACAAAGTGATTACCGATTCGCCCTTCTACGGGCCGCGTGTTGCCATCTGCCTGTGACTCGCGGTGGGGAAGAAGCCGTTTGGGAATTCTTCCTATGCGCCGAGACTTATCCGTTTCGATGTCTCTGACCTCTTTACTGATGACGATGTGAATATGCGGGTGATCTGTGTTGAGATGAATGCCCGCCACCCACCTCATTTCTCTGGCGCGTAGTTCTTGTGTCATCTCACCCATCGCTTCTCGCGCTACTTCGCGGAGCTGTTCTTTGCGTTCTTCATCAGTTAGCCCCAGTCGTTCGTAATCTTCTTTGCGGAAGCTGACGGCGATGTGGATGAGGTCGTTTTTATCGGGCGTGCCCGCCCTTTTGTTCAACAGGCGATCAGCGGTGCGGTAGGTAAGAGCATTTTCTCTATCGGAAAATAGGGGACGAGGCTTCGTACCTTCGCGCTCAGGATTGCGGTCGCGCTCGGAAATGTAACGAGTGGCGCGAGAAGCGCCACGGCCACCGGTTGATTTGATCGCAACCACTGCGCGCATCTTGTTCCTACTTTTTCTTGCTGAGATCAATTGGCTCTTGCTCGGTCATACCCAGGACAGTCATCTCCCTGTACTGAGGAACCGAAGGCAAGGTTTTCACCTCATCGAGTGAAAGAGGCGCGCCCTTCCATCGCCTTAGGCCATCCGGTGTTAGGAGGAGAAAATGGGTCGCCCCTTCTTCTCGACGCGGCCCCGTCGGGATGATCCAGATGGTGCAAGTCTTCGCATCTACCGGGTGGTAGGTGTAGTAATAATTGGCGACCGAAAGGCTGCGTCCATCGACGCCGAAATCCGAAGATTTATTGTGCTTCCACACGCGCGATTCAAGCTCGTGAAAGTTTGCAGGGAAACTACCGGTTTGCTGGTAATAGCTGCGAAGAGCTTTGATCAGACTATCAGCCGCGAGACGCGGTATCTCTTTTTGAGCGCGCCATGACGCCGCAATCGTGACGCAGGTGTAAGACACGATGAGGGCGACAAGGGTGATGCCGACCATCACGACTGAGATTCGCAATCTGGATTTACCCGCGACTTCATTCATCGTTTCACTAAAAGCCCCTGCGCTATTGTCTTGCCTGTCTCGGTTGATTAAGGCTGGATTCCTAATCTGTATCTATAAGGTTATTTCGTGTGATTCTTCCGATGATGGCACCGGCGTCTATATTCATTGATGCCGGGTGCATATCAGATAAGCTCTGCGCATTTTGAACCTCAGTGCTAACAGGTGCGCTAAACATTTTCGCCTGATGTGACGCGCCATCATCAGTACTCGACCCTTTAAGCTGCAACTGTCTGTGAGCACCCTCTTGAGTCTGATGTTTTGCATAAGCGGATTCCGCATCCTTTAGCGAGACAGCACGAACCACTTCACGGGGCAGCGGATGAGCCACGGGGCCGCCCTTACTGAATGGCGGAAAGCCGAATATCACAGGCGGCGCAGTGCCCGTGATTGCCACCGCCTGCCCATGCTCGACCATTTGCCTCAGTTCAGCCGCGTCTAGAAGATCACGCCCGGTTTCAGAATCGCGCTCGTTATCAAACGTCGAGCCGGGCGCGTCAACGCTCGTGTGCTGCAAGACAGTCGTTCGGCCAATTCGCTTGGTCGCGTACTGAGCCGTTTCGCTATCAAGTCCGGGTAAAAAGACCATCGTGCCGACGGAACCTAGAACGGCATTCGCGCCGTCATGTCCGTGCTGCTTGTAGACCTGCCCGATGTTCTGATAGCCGAGCACTATTCCGCACCGTCGCCCGCGACCAACTCCGAGTTGCTCGCTGAGGTTATGAATAGGAATGTTGCCCGCCTCGTCTAACGCCATAAGCACCGGCGCGGCGTGCGGGTCATCGCTCGTCTTTCGCACGACACTCGCCACCAGTCCGAATAGAATAGAAAGCACGATACGGTACCGCGTCGCATCACCTTCCGGCACGATCACATAAATTGCCGTTCCCGGTTCTCTAAGATGGCCCAGATTAATCTCGCGCACCCCGCGCCCGCGCTCCTCTTCAGAAGGCGATTGCATCACGGCCATCGCGTGCGGCGCGCGGAGTGGGGCGAGCTTTGTGCCTAACCCTACGAATACGCCTCCCTGAGTCTTCTCACGATCAGCCTTCTTGAATATGCCCCACTGGATGCGCGCTTCTTCGTCCTGTGAGCAGGTCATCTCAGCATCGAGCCGCTTAAGTTCTCGCGTCGCCAGAAACTCGGCAAGCATCGCTGGCGTGGGACGGTCGGCGATCTGCGGCAGGTGAAGCAGCATACCGGTCGCAAGCGCCGTTTCGGCCTGTGGCCAGAACGGATCGCCGTTGTAATACTTGTTGGCGTCGAAGCCGACGATGATTGACGCGACCTCATGCGCCAGTTCCGCGTCGTTTTTGCAGGCCGGAACGAAATTCCACCTGTCCGACAGCCAAGGCTGGGCAAGATCGAGGCGGTAGACCCTGCGGAAGTGTCGCGCCGTGTGTTTGAACAACTCACCCTTGGGGTCGAGGAAGATGGCGGAGCCGGTGCGCGACCAATCGCGCGCCATTGACATGATGAAGCTTGATGACTTCCCGGAATTAGGGGGGCCGAAAATCGCCGTGTGGCAGATCACCCGCTCGAATGGAAGCACGAAGTCATACTTCCTCGTAAGCCGTCCGAGCCTGAGTGCTCCCAGCGGCAGCGGCTCGCACGTATCGTAGGCCAATCCCAAGCTGTGAAGCGTTGACGCGTCAGCCCACCTCGCGGACCCGTGAGTCAGCCGTTGCGAGATACGATAGTAGGGAACTATGAGCGATAGTGCTTCCGCCAGACTGATGAGCACGGAGATGACCATCCCGAAAATGAAATAGATTCGAGTATCGAATGTGACCTGAATAATGTTGGCGATGCTCCAGATCAGGAATGCGGTAATCACCCCGCACGCAAATATGATCGTTCCCTCTCCAACGTCACGCAGCAGTCGGAATCCCGCCTGATATGAGTCGAGGTGTAATGCGTTCGCCGGGCGCGGGAGCCTGTACTTAGCGTCAACACGTTTGAAGAAGTGATCTAACGACATGACTTTTGAACAACTCCATCTCACTTAATCAGGTGTAATGGCTCAGGCGACCACCCGGCGGAGATAACGTTTGCCGTAGACGTGAAAGCAGGCGGTATGCTCACATTACTAAGGCGGGTTGCTAAAAACAGGCTTACACCGCCTTCCTTCGAATTCTCATCAGGAACGCGCACTAG
The DNA here is from genome assembly GCA_963804815.1 of Blastocatellia bacterium. Taxonomy (GTDB): domain Bacteria; phylum Acidobacteriota; class Blastocatellia; order UBA7656; family UBA7656; genus DATEKX01. The sequence continues at coordinate 5,093,640 of CAWDRU010000002.1, forward strand.
GATCGCCGGGCCGTCCCTCTGCTCACGACCAAGCGACACGATTTCTATGCCAAGAGGTGCAGCACGGTAGCGGACAAATAGGTTGCTGTGTTCAGAGATGAGCGCGCCTTCCTTATCAGTAAGCTTGAGGCCCGGTGGTAAAAGATTCCTAATAGCCACACTTTTGAGAAGGTCATCAGTGGTTTGCGGAGCGCGCCCTTTAAGTTGTTCGGTGATTGCGTAAAGACTGGTCGCAAGCGCCAGAGCCTGAGCCTCGCCGATGCGGTCAGCGGTGCGAGATACCTCGCCATCTATCGCAGTGATTACTACGTTGCGGTGATTTTCCGTTTTATTCAACGCCTGCCCATCCGACCCATCCTTGATTTCTGTAATCACGCGAGGATTAATGGTGCGGTTGCTCTTGCTGAGCAAGCGATTGCCGATGGCCGATGAGGCGACTACGATTATGGCGATCATGCACACAACGGTGAGCGGTGAAAATTTTGAAATGAGTTTTCTCATGCGGCCACCTCTAAAACGTGAGCATTCTCGGCACAAGCCCACTCGACCCATTCATCAATCTCCTGGTCGGCGGTTTGTACGGCGAACTCCAGACGCGCTATTCCTTGACGCAGATTCATCAGTTCCTTATGCCGCTTCCCAAGGAAGCAAAGGTATTCGTTAATTACTTCGGCAGTTAGAGTGTGAACCTCATCTCTGACTAACCCATCGAGAAGATCAATTGATTCGCGCAGACCCGGCTTATCCCTCACCGCAGGCATGTCCCGTCGGATGCAGTTAATCAGCTTCGTCACCCCGCGAATAAGATCCGGCGTGGCACCGTGAACGCGAGCGCGCAGAATCCTCACCTCTTCCTTTGGGGTTGGGGGTTCAAGCCAACTGTAGAGACAGCGCGAACGCAACGGCGCTGAAAGATCATGCCTGATGTCGTTCGAGAGCAGAATCACGATGGGCCAGAGCTTACGGTCATGAACGCCGATATTCCCGAATCGCGGCACGTGCGCCCACCCGCGTCCGAGCAGTTGCAACAGCATGTCTTCGATCTTTTCGGTCAGCTTGTCGGCCTCATCAATGATCAGTATCGGGATAGTCTCGGAATGTGATGCGTAGTCGAACGCCGCCAATGCTTCGCCGAGTATCAGATATTCGCGGGTGAACTGGCGGAGCTGCGCGTCTTTGAGGTGGGAACCGGCGGCTAACTCCTGCCTCACCATCTGCGTTTGCGCCTCGCGATCCCAACTGTAAAGAACGTCGGCCAGAGTCAGCTCATCCATCCCCTGCAAGTAGAAGGTCGAGAGGTTGCAGGCTTTCGCCAACGCTTCGGCCAGAGCAGTCTTTCCGCACCCGCGCGGGCCTTCAATCAGCCAGGGCTTACGGCTTCTCAAAGCGTGCGCGAGGTCTATCAGGATGCGGCGCTGTATGACGTAGCCGGTCGAAGCGAGCATATCCGCCAGTCCGTCCGCGCTTACCTGTTCAATCACCTGTCGGGGATCAAAGCTTTGAAGGTTCGGATCATTCGGCTGCATATCATTACCTCGACTCCGCGATCACGGCTTCGGCGATGCGCCTCATCTCAGGCGTCATTCGCGGCAACGCGGCGCGAATCTGTTCGACCGAACCGGATGAAAGAAGGTCAGCCAATTCACGCTCGCTGAGGCCCATCGAAGCGCGCACGCCGTTCACGTCGGAACGCTCAATCAGATCTTTCGCGCTCAACTCTCCGAGCGCATCTACTCCGCGAATCTCTTGCGGCAAGTCGCTCACCATCACGTAGCCTTGCGTCCCGGCAGGCACCTCGATGAATCCTTGCTGTTGCCGGTTTGTGCGCTCAGTGACCAGTCCGCTCAATTCAGAGGTGACAGGGTTTACTACCCGATATCCATAAGCGTCGCTTACGACGACCGAGCTACGCCCCAGACCGCTGAGCATGAGACCGGCCACGTTCATTGCCGACGCGCCAACCCGGTTGAAAGCGCGCGACCATGCGCTCGTCAATGACCGGCGATGGCCGCGCAGGCCCGCCCCGCCGTCGCCGCCGAGCACATCCCCGGTTAATTTCACGAAGCGACCGCTCTCCGGGTCGATGAAGCCGACTATGGAAAGATAAGCTCGGTCGTATTCGCCGCCGCGATTCACGCCGACGAGCACCGTCCCTTTCTTCATAGTCCAGCCCTGTCCACGCACGTCGCGTGTAAGCTCAAAGCGCGCGAGTGATCCTGAGCGTAATGTATAGAGCACGCCGAGCGTTCTGACCGGGAGCATTGATCCGAAGGAAGGAAGCGCTATCCCCTCATCCGCCTGCTTAGACTTTGCAGATGGGGTTCGTTCAGTCTGATTTTGGAGAGGGGTTGATTTTGTTGATTATTAGATGAAGCAGGCGGGGCGCAACGTATCGAATGTTCCGGGTTACGTCGTGAAGGCGTTACAGTGCCGGTGTTGCTTGCGCCGTCAGCGTGAGTTATTTCGGTTGGGCTAGGAGTAGAGGTAGTACCCGTAGCCGTCCGTTCACCGGGTAATGTTGGCACACTCAGTACCGGGGGGCTGACTGTGCCGCCTGGTCCATCAAGCGGGACTGTTACCGGGGCATTCGGTGATACCTGAGAAGCGCCTGCCGTCACATCGGGAAGTTGCGTAACAGGCGGTTTTGCTTCATTGGTCGCGCTGCGCACTTCGGCTATGGCCTGAGAAGTCACATCATCCGGGTTCTGGCGCGCAGCCGAACTCTTTTCAGCTTGCGGGCGTGTGTCACGCACATTCACGTCAAGCCGGGAGCGGTTGCCTCCGGTCATGAAGTAAAGCGCGACGGCGACGCTCGCTACCAGAAGGAGCAGGAGCAATGCCCCGATTATTCGCTTGCTGTGCCTGAGTTTGTTTTGCCGTGATGATTCGACGGCGGGCGAGTCCATGTCTTCCGCGTCGAACGCTATGCGCGCATCGTCGAGAGGCCCGCTTTCATTCGTAATAACTGTTGATTTCATCGTTAAACTCCTGCCGCAGATTATCGAATCGGTGTCAGTTCAGCCGAAGAAGGCTCGTCAGCCGCGTTCACCTGCGCGACGGATACGCGAAGCCGCTGGCTCGCTCCCAGAATTGGTGTCTCGTAAACGAGGGCGTAATAACAGGTCGCGCCAGCAGGGATTGAGCTATTGATCGTTGTGGTTTCGGTAACCAGCTTTTTGATCTGCTCAATTTGGAGAGGGTATCCCTTTTTATCGAGCGTCTGGACGTAGATGTCCGGCGCTCCCGGCGCGACCTGAATCGTCGTAGCTTCGGTATTGCGTACCGCTATGACTACTAATCGAGAATGTGCGTCCACTTCGCGAACCTGTGAAACGGAAACGGCCAATCCGTGAACAGGGTCGCTCCATTTCTTAAAACTGTTGGGCGCTCTTACTGCTTCCGCCAGCGCCGTTGCGACTACGCGGGTGCGGTCGTCGCCGTCCTTTTTATTAGACCTGATTGGTGACTGTTTTGTGTCAATCTCGGCGATTACCGGCGCTAAGGTACGGGGAGAAGAGGTTACCGTCGTACCCGTACTCTCAACGGGCTGACCGGACGCGATTCTGACGGAGGATGTCTGTTGCTGGGCAAGCGCGGTGCCGTCAAGATTCACCGCAAGACCCGCCGCGCGTCTCGCGGAAACCACTTCATTGCGGTCATAACTCACCACGCAGCGATGCGCCTGTTGCGCGAGGTACGGGACGGGGTAGATCAGAAAAGTAATCACCATCCCACTCTGCATCTGCACGATGATCGAAGACGCCGGTCCACGCCCCACATTTGCCGCGACCGATGGGGCGGCAAAGCTGCTGCCAGCGCGCATCACCAGAAAGTGATCGGTCGCTTTAGTCGGAGATTCGTCAATCATAACCAGTTCACTGTTGCCGGGGTGGATGGCAAAGAATCGGTCAGATACGGGAAACTCGATCATCGTTACGCCATTCTGCGACATCCCCAGCCGGATGATCGGATTCATATTCCCTTTAACTGCGACGTTGGCTTCACCGGAAAGGTAATCAGGCGCGGGCTGCTGAACCAGAGCTATCGGCTGTGCGGCGCTCGCGTCCTGACCTTGTGAACTGCCGTTGCGCTTCACAGGTGTTTGTTGCTTACTCTGCCCGGCATAGGTCTGATTCGTGAAAGCGATGGCTACGATTAAAAGCAAAACGGATGCTCTTTTGATACTCGTGAACATACCTTCCTCCAACTTTTATTCAGTGAATGGTTGTGGGCTACTGTTTAGGTGCCTGTGATGCCGGACTGGAATCCGAGCCGAGTTCTTTGTAATCGAAAGCTGCGATGAGGAATCCTGAGCGCAGGTTCCGGTCGGCGCGGCGCTGCGGGTCAGCCGCGAGCTTGAGCGTCAGATTCAACTGCCGCGTCTCATGCTCGGTAGCCCCGGCAATCAACTTTGTGATCTCCTGCTTGCCGATGACGCGCACCGTATAAGGATCGGTGTGATCAACCGACACATCCTGTGGAGTCCATACGGCCTGCCAGCTCTCCGCGCGTTGTTTTTCAAGGACGCCTTCCTGTTTAAGATAGCGCGCGAATTTCAACGCGCTGTCGGGCACCATCATTCTCAGCGCGCGTTCGATGTCGCGCGGGCGCGTGGCCGGGTCTATCTGGTAAAGGGCGCGGACGAACTCGCCGGTGATGTATTGCTTGTCGGCAACTGTCAATCTGTCCGGCCCTAGCTGCACCGCTTCGGTCTCGCCGTAATCGCGGTCATTGATTTGAAGTACGCGACCGGATGAACGATCCACCACGATGCGATCAGGACGGCGGACGTATTGATAGAAGTTGAAGGCTATGCTGGTGAGGAGCAACACGACGAGGAGCATCCCCGTTGCGGCGAGGCTGAGAATCGTCCGCACGTCCGAAGGGTCGCGGTGTAGTACGCGGATGCCTGATGCGGCAACCGCTTCATCTCGCGGTGCCTCATTATTATCAGTGCCGTTCAAGTCAGATGTTCGTTCAACGGTGTTGGCGTTGGCGTTCATATCACTCCTTTACAGGGTTTCAATTGATAGAGCTTTTATCGGCTTCTTCATCTTCCGGTTCTTTTCGACCGGCCTCGCAGGACTCGGAGAACTGGATCACATCAGTAACCTCAACAAGCCTTCAATTCGCCTGCTCGGTGTTAAGACTGAGCGCCCAGCCGCAAATGCCGCGTACAAAGAAATCGCCGAGGGCCTGTATGTCTTCCGGCGAAATATTAAGAACCATCTCGCCGCCGGAATTGAGCGTATGCTCCCAGACAAAGCCCTCAATGAAATCTTTAAGTGTGCGATCTGAACACATCGGTTTATTTCTTTCTCGTGTACTCGGTCTACAAGTCCCGTGCCGAGCTTGAGGGTTATGAAATCTCAGTAATCGCGTACTCCTTCGAAAGTCGTCAGTTATTTCCGAAACCACCTGTGTGTGAACTGTCACACCCCATGTGTGACGCTGGCGTCACACCCTTAAACTGAAAAACTGAGTCATGGGAAGTAAGTCGAGCGAGTTCCTGGCATCGCAGATTGCGACCGAACTGATTCCTTTGACGAGGTTCCCGGCACCGGTTTATTCGTGGCCGGAGCCATAATGTATAGGCTGCTAACAGGGGAGCGAGGTACGTCCGCTTTGGAATTTAAAGTGACTTCCTGCTGAGGCGGGACGGTTTGAGAGCGAGTCTCTGCTACTTGCTGCGAGCTGCCGAATCTTCCGACGCTGAAAGCGGTAAGGGCAAGCTCACCCTTGGTGATGCGCCCGTTGCCATTCACGTCGAGACCTCGATTCAGGTAGTAGGCGCGACGTTCTTTACTAGAATTGTTCAACGGAGCGACCACTGTTTCCGGCCCGCCCTCTATGATGATACCCCTGAAAACTGCCAGATACACGTCGCCCTGACTGTTCAACTTGCCGCGAAACGGCGTGAAAAACTTTTCGATTATCCTTACCGGTTCGACCGCGCTCATCCGCCGGATCGCCGAAGTGGTTGTGCCCAGACTTGCAGCCGTTCCCTCAATTATTTGAAGCAAGCCGCTCGCGGTTTGATGAGGAAGCGGATTGCGAACAGATGGAATAAACGACGATTCGCTAGCCATTACATTGAGCAGCCATTCGGGATTTGTTTCCAGCCGGACGGCCACCTTCTGTAGTTCAGGCAGAAACTCTGGGTATCGGTCGAGCAATCTTTCAAAGTTTGCCCGCGCGGCTTTTGCCCTTGCCTCCGTCCGAGTCGTTTTATGATCGAAGCCTTTTGTGGGCGAGGCTGTCAACAACGCAAGTACTACCGTACTCAATAACACTAATCTGCTCATTTGATTCATCCTCCAAAAAGATAAGGTCAGGCTCTTTCTGCAAGGAGGTTTCCGCCAAAGGAACAAGTCACTTGGCACAGGCTTTGATATGACCACAGGCGAAATGACTCATTAAGTTTTGTCCCGGTGGTTAGGTGGGACACGAGCAATGCATCCGCCTTGTGCGGGTGAATAAATTTGTCAGGCAGCGAAGGATGATATGAAAAGACTGCGTGAGTGGATATGTGTACGAACGGATGCTTACAGGATTGACGACGAGCTTTATGAACAGTCCGGCATAGCTCGGATGGGACAGCGCGCCATTCAACTGGCCGTGATCGTCCGGGCAATCGAGCCGGTGCTGGTCATCGCCGTCACCGCCATCTTAATGATAACCACAGCGGCGCATCCGGCGTTCGCACAGACTCCGGGCGGGAGCATCTTCGGCGGCAACGACCAATCGCTCGGCAACGGCGTGCGTGAGGCCATCAAGTGGGGGCGCAATCTTCTGTTTCTGCTCGGCGTGGTCGGGGTCGGCTGGGGCATCTTCAACCTGATGACTGAAAGAGCTTGGGGAAGGCAGATAATCGGCGGGTTGCTCTGTCTCGGTTTCGGCGGCGCGGTCTCTCTGATCTACAGCTTTTCACAGGGCAACGCCGTCAACCTCGATACGGACCTCGGCAATTAAAACAGAGTAGGGAGTGATATATGCGACCGCGACGTATCAGATCGAATATCTACCTGCCGGTGGTGCGCTTCGGCGTCGTCAGCAGCGATTGGAAGTTCGTGCTGGCTGCGACACTCCTCGGCTACTCCATACCTTTCTGGCTCGACCTGAAGTTATGGCGCGTGCCGCTGGAGTTGTGGACTGGAATACTTGCAGCCGCCTTGAGCATCGCCTTCTTCAACTTCGTGCGGATCGGGCGGCGACCATTCTGGCTGCAACACCACCTGCGTACGCTCAGGGAAAAACCAAACATACGCCGCACGCTCCCGCGTGATCATTTGCTACGGCCACGGAGGCCGTGGTTGAAACAAGGAGTTTAATCGTGGAACCAATCTCTATCATAGGCGGTATTCTGGCGGCTACCGGCGCGGGCTTCGGACTCGGAGCCGGGCTGCGACTGTTGCCTGTAGGACTTCGAGCAGGGCGTGATCTGAAACGGTGGAGAGCGAGCGATGAGGCTAAATCTACCGGACAGATAGATGATCTTTTAGAGAGAACAAAGAAGCTCGCGCGGCCCGATGGCCGCAGGCGCGACTCATCAATAGCAGGCATCTATGAGAACGCGTTGAGGCACACGGACGGTTCTTACACCATTGGATACGCCGCTGAGATGTTGCCTACGATGCTTTCAGCCGACTCCGTAGTAGAAGCCCGCTGCGACGAGCTGGCGCGGATGCTGGCCGTCGAAAAACCACCCGGCACTCTTATTCAGTTTCGTTTCTCGTCGGGACCAGATCCGGGGCGGGCCATCACCGCTCACCTCGAATCGCGGGGTGATGGTTCGCTCACTCACATAGAAGCTTCGCGCCTCCATGCGATGAACATAGATTTCTACCGGGCTGCGACGGAAGCGAACGCATACCGTCATGGCATGCTCTCGGTCTGGGTGCGCGTGCCGGTGCGACAATTGAATGATGCCACGAGTCAGGGCCTCAGCGCGTTCATCCCGGCAGCCGGTCGTGAGATCGGAAGGCAGGGAATCGCTCACTTCGTTCGGGCGATTCAGTCCAGTTATGCCGACACACAAAACGATGGTGTGATCCGGCGGGTGATGGAGGATGAGGCTCAGGCCAGAGAGCAGGCCGAGAAAGTCTTTCGTCTGGTCGAGCGCGAATGCCCGATCAGCCTGCGCCGCTTTGGTCGTGAAGAACTCTGGCAGGCGATTTATCTCGGACACAGGCAGGACGCGATAACAGTTCCAATCCTGCCTGATATGAACGGGATTGATCTTCGTGATTACCTTTGCGGGGAGAGCATAGCTGGTGACGGCTGGTACATTTTTCACGGCTCGCATCCTGCCGCCATCGTTTCGATGTTTGTGCCGCCGCAGCCGACAATATCAGCGGATGTGCTGCGTGCGCTGACACACCATCCGGGCCTCACATTCAGGCATACGGTCGTCGCCGAGTTCATCTATCTCGACCAGCGCAAGGCGGTCAAACGCCTCGACCGCCGCATACGGCAGATCCGGCGAACGCATATCCGCGCCGACGGGCGGCAGCGAGAAACGCCCGAAGCCAGAGCCGCGCGGTTCGACCTTGAGAGCGTGCGCGATCATATAGCAGGTTCGCGCGAAGCTTTGATCGAAGCGCGATTCTATACGGTCGTTTACGCCGAACCGGCGTGCACGCGTTCCGAGTTGAAAGCATCGCTCAGGAATCTCGACCAGTACTGCGAGCAGATGGTGACCGCCATGCAGTCAATCCCCGGAGTCGAAGCCGCACGCGAAGAACCGGCATCCCTTCGCGCCCTTTATCACCGCGCGCTCGTAGGCGAGGCCGATGCATATCCGACGGGCAGAGAGATCACCGAAGTGGCTCATTCGCTCGCAGCGCTCGCGCCGACCGAATCCGCATGGGAAGGCGCAAAGCGACCTCACACGCTATGTTCGACCCCGAGCGGAAGGCTGATCGGGTTGAACTTCTACGACAGCGCCCTGATCAGTTCACCGCTCGCACTCGTACTGGGTGAGCCGGGGAGCGGCAAATCTACTGCGATGGCGCGAGTGATCAATGACGTGCTCGCGACGATGCCGGAAGCGCAGGTCAGGGCGGTTGATTTCGGCGAATCGCTTGCTCCGCATGTGGACGTCGTTCGCGGGCGGCACCTCCGCTTCAATATCGAAGACAAACGAACGATCAACATCTGGGACTATCCGGGTCTTGAGCGGGGCGAGATGCCGAACGAGGCGGAGATCTCGCTTGTGGTCATTGACGCGATGAAACTGGCTCGCGTGCGTCCAGATGACAATCTTGCCGAAGACATTCTCACGAACGTCGTGACGGAAGTCTTCAAGAACGAAGCTCCGCGCAACCGTAGAGACGGGCCGAAGCATGAGCCTACGCATTCGCATCTGCTCGCGCTGCTTGAGACTTATCCATTCCCTTCGCAGGCGGTGCGGGAGCGCGCCGCCACGCTGCAACTCGCGCTGGAGAAGTATCGAGATCACCCTTGGCTCGACGCGCCTACACACCCGGACTTCGCCGCAGAGTCGGCTTACGACGTTTACGAGCTTGATAGCCTGGACGCATTCCCACAGGACGTGCGCGAGACTCTGGCGAGCAGGGTCGCTGCTCGTGTCGTGCGGTCAATAGGCAAGCTGAAACCTGATGGGACGCGAACGCCGACGCTGCTCGTGTTCGATGAGGTCTGGAAGATCACAGCCCAGTACCCGGAGATTCTCAGGGTGATAAAGAAGGGCGCTCGCATGGGGCGCAAAGAGGCGGTCGTAACGATGCTTGCGACGCATGCTTACGAAGACTTCGCGGGCATTCACGACATAACCAGAACGGCGGGCATAAAGATAATAGGCAAACAGATAGGCGACTGCTCGCGGCTCATAGCCGACGCAGGATTGTCGGAGAATGCGGCGGCTGCGGTAAGCGCCATCAAAAACGTCGCTGGCGAATACGCCCAGTACGTCCTGACGTTAGGCTCAGGCCACGATCAGATAGTCGAGATGATCCAGATTGACCTCGCGCCGGTAGAGCTTTGGACGTACACCACCAACCCTTACGAGCGTAACGCGAGGGCGCGCGTCATAGCGCTGAAACCCGAATGGGCGCTGGCAGATGTGATCGCGTGGCTCTCCATCTATTACCCTCGCGGGCTGGCCTCGGCAGGCTTGGTGGGGATTGATGAAACATTGCTTGCTTGATCGAAAGTGAGGTGAAAGAAATGGCGGCACTCAAACCAAATCTGAGACAACATCTGATGATCGGCCTGTTGCTGGGCCTGTTCGTCATCCCTGTAGTTCCTGTTCAGGCGCAGTGGACCGTATATGACCCGGCGCAATATGCGCTCCAATGGGAGAAGCGAATTGAGGAAGCTAACCGATGGGTACAGACCATCGCCCACTACGCGCGCATATACGAGAATGCGGTACAGCAATTGACTACCCTGACGGGCGTACTTACGCAGGCTGAGAAGCTGGTCTTCCATAACTCGAAACGGCTCGCCACGATGAGCGACATCGGGCGCACTGTGCGCGGCGTCTTTCTGCTAAAGAACCAGTTCGAAGCATTAGTCAGGACGCGTATCCGCGCTATCCAGGCGATCAATCAGCGTCTCAAGAACGGCATATTCGACCCTGACGCAGACCTGCGCGATTTTGAAGAGTACCTGAAGGATTCAATCGGCAGGACGAGCCAGGATACGGTCGCCAACCTTGAGCGATTAGCCCGGATGGATAACCAACTTGAGCGAATGCAATACGATATGGAGACGGCTTCGGCCAGACGGGCCGGGGCCGAGGCGCAGAAGAAGGAAGCGCAGAAGAATCTCGATGTCGAGTTGGCCAAGCCCGAAAGCCAGAGGTGCGCCGCCTGCATATCCGACCTCAAACAGGAAATCTCCAACTGCGAATTACTGATTACCCAACTCGATGTAGAAATCAGCCGGTTGCAGGCCGAAATAGTCACCCGCACCAGAAAGTACAACGTTATCCTCGACGAGCGTGCGAAATTCGGCGAGCAGGTGCAGTCGGCTAACGACGCGTGGCAGAAATTCAACATAGACAAAGATGCACTCGACAAACTGCTCGATCAAATCGAAGGCGGAAACGAGCAACCGCAACCTTAAGTAGAGGAAAGCTATGCGAATACTTTTTACAACCCTTCAAATCGCCGTCTTCAACCTGTGCTTGAGCCTGCCGGTTCTGGCGCAATCTACGGCTCCTGTTGCTGTTCCATCAAGCGGCAAGACTCTCTCCGAAAACATCGCCGGACTTATGCAGCGCGCGGGCGAGATGATACCTAAACTTCGGACCGAGCTTGAAAGCCCGCTGCTGCCGTGGTTCGAGACCATCTCAATAGTGCTGGCAGCGCTCATTGTGATATTCAGCTTCGCCCGGTTGTGGAGAGAGAACAACGGCGCAGGTACGGATGTCTTCTGGTGGTTCGGGCGGCTAGCGGTCTGCATCGCTTTGCTGGGGAGCGGACCTTTCCTGATTAATAGCTTGAACAGCATCGGAAACCAGATCGCGCAGGGGAACGAGTTGATCGGCGATTCGGTGTTGAGCCGCTTCTATCACACCCAGAGAGACAGCTTCAACGACAGCTACCAAAAATTCACCGAAGGGTTATTTACGGTGAAAGTGAACGGGAATGACGTGCCGGTTAAGCCGGGGCCGAACGGCACGGACGTGGTATTGGGCATTCTCTATGATAAGGAAGCGAACATGAAAGACGTGGAGCGGAAGCTGGATGTTTCCTCATGGAATATGCCGACGATGTTCAGCGTCTTGAGCCTTTCGCGGGGCATAATCGAATTCGGCGATCTCTTCCTGATAATGATGAGCGGCTTTCTGATGATGGCGGTGAGGCTGGCTGTGCCTTTCATGATAGCCGTAGCCATTGACCGGAACCTTGCAAATAAAATCTCATACCCGTTTCTGTGGGGAGTGATTGTGCTTACGTTGATATGGCCAGCGGTGAGCTACCTCATCAGGAGCCTCGCATACCTCGCGGGCAACATGGCTATGGCGATGGGAGATTCCAGCCCGCTCTACGTCTGGGACCCTGCGACCATGCAGGTGATCTCTAACCCTCTAGCGCAGCCGATCTACACCATCGTGATCGCCGCTGTGATTATGCTGATCACAGGCCTGTGCGTCTGGTTCTCTCCTGTCATCGCCTACAAGGTTTCGATGGGACAGGTTTACGAATCAGTCTCGTCCACAGTGTCGGGCTGGGCGGCGGCCATAGTCGGCACAGGAGTCGAGCTGGTGAGCGCGCAAGCGGCGGCAGCGTTGAGCAATCAGGCGGAGAGGACGCGGGCTGAAGGAGCGTACGGCAGCGAAGTGACACGCTCTACGGCCATGCTCGAAGCGGGCAATTTAGGAGTCCGGGCGAGGCAGATAGCGTCCATCGCTGGTGCGCGGGGCGGGCAGGTCTCGGCGCTCGGACAGATCTATGCCGCGCGAACGCAGGCGATAATGAGCGCGCAGGCCGGACAGTTATTCGGAGTCAACTCGGCGACGGCTGCGGCAACCCTCAACAAAGGTGATATTGATGTGCGTAACGCTCAAGCCATCGGCGATCTCGGCGTGCATCGGGATCAGCAGAGTTCCCTCATCGAAACGAACCGCGCAGCCGATACTCAGAACTTTGTCGGCGATAAAATCATCAAAGGCTCGGAGTATGCCGGAGGGGCAGTGCGCAGCCTGCTGTCTGACGGCGATGGCAGACAGACTTTAGCCGGAAAGGCGGCGGGTACGGTGATAGAGGTCGGCGGCGGCGTGTATGGTGCGCGTGAGCAATACCGCTCGATTCAAAACCGCGCCGAAGGGCAGCAAAGCGCGCTCAATGTAGCGACCGGTGGATTGATGGATAATCAGAATCGCGCGGCTGCTGGGCAGGTTACCAACCAAAACGCCTACCTCTCACAGATGACAGAAGCACATCAGAGATTCGCGCAGGGGCAGATTGATGCTGCTACTAAGGGTGCGTCTCAAGCTGCGGGCGGTGTCAATCGCGGCACATCCATAACAATAGGCGGCATCAACCAGGGGGCGTCGCTTGAACAGCGAGCGAACAGGATAACATTCGAAGGGTCGGTCAAGGCGGCGGGACAAGTGCGCGACTCGGCAATCGAAGCCGCGCGGCTGCACGCGCTCTCAAGCGTCATCAGTTCGGTGGGGCATAATATTGCCCGCAACCTTGAACAGGGATTAACATTACGGTATTAGGGAGGGCGAAGTGAACAAGGCAATATCAGCGACAGGCTTTCAAGGCAGTGAGAGAAGATCGGGGCCGATTCTTTCCGTCCTCATCACCCAGCCGGATATGAGGTTGATCAAGTTCGGTTATCTCGTTCCTCTCGCGCTTATGGCCGCTGGCCTTACGGGTGTGCTGATGTCAGACGATGAAGGCACCAGATTAGCTATCGGCTATGGGGCGGCGATGTTCACGTTCTGTACGGTGCTCTTCTTCTTATCATTTCATGCTAGACTCAGGCGCGCCAATTACACGGTGACGACCGAATACATCGAAGCGCAGATTGGGACCGTTAAAAAGACCGTTCGCCTGATTCCTCTCGTCTACATTCGCGATGTGACGTTGAGCCAAACCTTTTTCCAATCTTTCTTCGACACTTCGGACATTACGATAGCGGCGACCAATGGGGACAGGATCGTGCTGGAGAATGTTCCTGACGGGAAAAAGAACCAGAAGATTATCTGGAGGTTAGTGCTCGCCAAGTCACCTGATCGTTCCTGATTAAGTAACGAAGGCCAATAATTTAAGAGAGTGAGATCATGGACTATCCGTGCGTCCGCGCGAGCGAAGTGTGCCCGTTATGCAAAGGATATAAAGATCAGGGTCTTATAGCCTGCTGGTACTGTTATCACCGGCACGGTCTACGTTACGGCAATGAGGAAGCCGAAAGATTAATAGAACAGGCCGAGACAAATCTTTGCAAATCAGGTGAGATGAATTTAAAGCGATAGCATGCCGCGATGCTAAAAACCGGTTTCCCCTTTTTAGGAATTATACACGCCAGCCCAAGAACGCAACCCTGCGACTGGTCGCAGGGTTCTCCACTAACGTTTCGCCCCGAAGGGTGCGTTCATCGGGCACCCAGGCGTGCTAATTGTCTTTACAGGGAAAACATTAACCATCAGAAAAGCATTGGCGCTTGGAATAAAGGCTATTTCAAGCTCATAAAGGATAACTAAATTGATGCGCTGCTACGACAGATTTTCGGAGCATAAATGCGAATCATTGGCTATCTATTATCACAGGCGGGATTGATGAAGCTCAAATATCTAACATGATCCATCACCTGCCATTAAGCAGAATCATAGGAGCATTATGAGCGCAACAACGGAAGAGAATATTAGCGTGCTGGTTAAGTCGTTGAGTGGTGAAATCAAACGCACGCTCAAACGGCCAATTTACATCCAGATAGCTCAAGAGCAGGGCGAAATAAGCATCAAGCAGGTAGAGTTTCTGACCACCGAACAACTAGCCGAGCTTATGCATGTCGAGACGCGCACGGTCTATAGCTGGATAGAAAAAGCTCAAGAGAATGGGTTGAAATTCTACCGCGCACCTAATACACGAGGAGTTCTGTTTGAACTGAGTGAAGTGCTGGAATGGATAAGGCAGAACGCCGTATAATCACAACGCCCGGTCGTTGGCTGCGGCTTGGGAAAGGCAATGCAAATGTCACTATACAAGCGTGGAAAGCACTGGCATTTCACGAAAACAATTAACGGAGTGCACTATCGCGGCGCATTCAAAACTGCGCGTACAAAGGCGCAAGCAGAAGAAGCTTACCTGAAGGTGCTCAGCCAGATTCACGAAGGCGCTTATGGCACACGCCGTAGGTCTAAAACACTCAAAGAATTTGTCGAGCAAATCTATCTCCCTTGGGCAAAGAACAACAAGATCTCCTGGAAGAGTGATCTTTCTATGCTCAAGCCGTTACTTGATTACTTTGGCAGGAAGCCGCTGTCGCAGATCAGTTCCTTCGAGATTGAACGGTACAAAATCAAGCGGCGTGACTCGATGACTGTAAGAAATCTCCCGCGTAGTAAGTCGTCGGTCAATCACGAGCTAAAGTTATTGAGTCGAATCTTTCAACTGGCAAAGCTTCAAAAGCAAGTCAAAGTAAATCCTTGCTCAGAGGTGGCAAAGCTAAAAGGCGAAACAAAGCGTAAACGGTATTTACTACCTGATGAGCAGGAACGATTAATGGCTGCGCTGAGTGGGAAGCGTGCGCATCTGAAGTCAATCATCATTCTCGATCTTAACACCGGCCTTCGGCGGAGTGAGCTATTCAAACTCCGGCTCGAAGACTTGGACTTTAACCGCAACGTGATTTACGTAAGGCAGAGCAAGACAGATAAAGACCGAGAAATCCCGATGAATGGCACAGTGCGAACGCTCTTGCTTGGGCTTGCTGATAAAGCTAGACAGGAAGGCTGGCAGTACATCTTTACGAATCCCCGTACAGGCAAGCGATACAATGATGTAAAGCGAGCCTTTACGGGTGCTCTTCGTGACGCGGGTATAAAAGACTTTCACTTTCACGATCTGAGGCATACATTCGGCACGCGAGCCGTTGACGAGGGAGCGCCTTTAACAGGCGTGCGTGACACATTAGGTCATGCAAGCCTCGCAACGACGAATCGGTATGCTCATGGGACAGAAGAAGGAAAGCGTCGGGCTGTGGAAGCTCAAGAGCGAGCGACCAGAATTGCCGGTCACAATTCGGTCACAAAAGAAAAGAGGCAAGCCAGTTGACTTGCCTTAAATCATTGAAACTAAAGTGCGCCCGGCACGACTCGAACGTGCGACCTTTTGCTTCGTAGGCAAACGCTCTATCCGGCTGAGCTACGGGCGCAAAATCAACAACTTACAAGGACAAGAGCAAAGGGCCTGTTGCTTAGGCAAACACTCTACTGCTCTTGCAAAAGCAGTATTATACCTACTCTATTTCTCGTTATCAACTCGCCTCTTTACACAAATATGCTCAATCGTTTGCTCGAATGACAGGCAGCGCGGAAAATGGGATTCTACATTTGCAAAAACAACTCGGTCACACATCACTGACGATGACTAGAAAGTAGGTAGAGTTACAGCCAGAAGATTTGAAGGAAGCCCATGCTAAGATTTCGATTATTAACCGAATGAAATAACTTATTAAAGGTTATGTAAGCTACGTAATTAATCGAGCGTAAAGCTGCACCAGAACTCTATTATCAAAATTCCTAGTATAGCCTCATCATTGCTCTTCTAAAGTAAGAAGGCTATATTCACAGTAGCCAATCTGTGTCGTAAAACTTTCGGTGTAAAGACACATCTACTAACTTACCACGCTTTCAGCGGGTCTAACTAAAATCGAGAAAACGGGACTATAAGGGTTATCGCGCTCAATGTCCGTTTATTCTTATAGATTTGTTCTTTAAAGCAGTAAGGATTATGAAAATACAAGAATCTAAGACCAGAGCGAAGAAAAAACAGGCGGAAGAACTAGCAGGAAGGTGGCTTTCAAACAGGCTAATCGATGCGCTAGTTACAGAGGATGGATTAGAGCCTACTACACTACTGGTTTCTGCGACTTTGAAACACGCATTCAACAAAAAAGAAATGGCCAATCTAATGCTCGCTATAGCATTCCTAGCATTATTTAATAGCTTAAAAGCAAATGCCACTCCGATACAACTGCGTGAACTACGTCAAGATTTAGAGAGGCTAAAGAATAAGGCTAGTGATTCAAGATTTGCGCAGCTTCAAATGATGGAACAACGTCTAATTGAAATCTTATATGAAAAAGGATTGAAAGAGACTGACAAGGAGATTGGCAAAAATGAGCAAGGAAAGGATAAGCCATATCAAGAATCTAGAGAATCGCTAGAAGCAAGGATGAAGCAGGCTATAGTTTTTTTTAATCAAAATATCTCTAAAAGGTGGCATGAAGCATTCACGCAACTCATCGTTGAGTCTCTATACTTAATTGGAGATTATGTATCTATAACAGAGATAGAGAGCCTATTACCTTTTCGGGTTTTAGTAGGTATTGAGCGATTACGCGGTCGCCCCAAAGAAAAAAGAGTTAAAGTTGAGAAAGAATTGGAAACTGCCTTTCGTGCGGTAATGAAGGAAGGATTAAAACCAATTCAAAGTAATGTAGCGTCATTTTTGCCAGGAGTTAAGGAAGCAAGCGAATTAAGAAGATTACTACGTCGGCACGACTTAAAGTGGCCTGATGTACTGAGGAAATACAGCTAGTAATACAGGGCAAATAATCATAACTGTCCTCCTATTTTTCTATAGTTGTATCATCATAGCTCCGTGAGCACAGATGCTCGCGGATTTTTATTTAGGATGGATTATTATGAAAGATAAACGGAAATTCTTAAATGGTGGCAGTATGAGTGCCGCCGAGATAATGTCACGACTTCCTATATACGGGACTACAGCCGAATCGCAAAGCAGTGAATATGCTGAAGTTCCTCCTCAAGGCGAAAGTACAGAAAAAAGAAACTCCAGTATCGAGCCTGTAGTACAGACAATCGCTGATAACCGTAGCCCTTTCTTAAACTCAGGGCAAGCGCGACTAGCAGAAGCAAGAACTGAGTTGCTCGATTCCGCGCCCTTAGCAATAAGAAAACCTTTGTCGCTGATTGAAGACCATGCCTATGCTGTGACTTGGCTCTATGCTAAACCACATAACAGTCGTAGTGAACTTAGACAGTTAATCGTTCGTGATGATGGAGAGGTCTTTGGAGATGGCTTTGAAGAACTCAAGAGGTCGGGGCTAGAAGTCCACCTTTCTGAAACACCAAAGTTAGAAAAGCTCTTGTCAAAATCGGGGTTCACAGGATTTCTTGATGGCGAGCGACCTGAAGCAATAGACGTATTTAATCGCATCATCCAAATAATAGATAGATTCATGGATTTTAATCATAGCTTTGCTGACCAGAAGACAATGTGTGAGATTATTGCTTGCTATATATTAGCCACTTGGTTCCTTGACGCTTTCAATGTTATTGGATTTATGTGGTCTAATGGGGTACGCGGTAGCGGAAAGACGCAACTACTCAGTGTGATTTCCGAACTCAGCTATCTAAACCAGACTGCACGAGCATTGGCATCTACACATGTTGGCCGGATCAGCCCGTATCATAGCGAGAAAATCCCGGTAGACTGAGACACGCTACTTGTCTGAGTTCATCGACACTGTATCGCTCAAGCGCATTCAGCACTGCTAGCAGCGTCCATAATCCAGCCAGCATCGCTGAGTCGGTCACTCGGCGGTCACGACGCATCTGTCTGCCACTCAATCGCACCAGGAGATTACGCGCCTGCTCGCTCTCAGGTGTCTGACCGCGCGCCAACTGCCAGACAACCACTGCCGCCATTGCTGTCACCAATAACCGTTTAGCTATTGCTTCGGCGCTCTCCTGTTGCCAATGCTCCAAATTATGGCCGCTGGATTTCAACAGCTTAAAGTAACTCTCTATTTTCCACCGCCACACATACCACTGCGCGATCTGCTCTGCCGTCACCGTTTCAGGCAAGTTCGTCAGTAGCAGCCACTCCGCATACAACGATTCATCTGGTAAAACGATCCGGCTCACGACAAGCCTCAACTGCAAAGCTTTGCCATAGACTCGCTCACGGGGCTGCTTGATGCCGCCCTTTTGTCGATGTGGGAAGGCCGGTCGGGTAATCGTCACCTTCGTTTCAGCCAGCAGTTGCTGCCCGACAAGTCCGGGCGCAACAGCAATTGCCTGGCCCAGCCGCAATGACAAGCCTGCTGCCACACGGCCCAGTCGCCGCCTCTCTCCTTCAAACTCCACCTGCGGTACTGCCCGCGCCCGCACAATAAAAGCTTCTCCTTGATCATCCCACTGTCGGTAATGACCAACCGAGTCGGCGGCGCGATCAATAAGATGCACGACGGGCTTGGACAACTGCATCTTGCTGATGGTCGCCAGGGTGTCGGTGATTTCATCAAGGTGCGAGCAATCGGCCAATACCGGCGACTGGCGCGTCGTGTATAAACCATCATTGGCCCACAAGCTAAACGACAGCGGAGAGATGGGTGTGCCGTCACGATCAGATATCAATAAGGCAGTTTGCAAGCTGTAACCGAGCGAACGCTTATGACAGATGGCCTTGCGGTCGGCTTTACGGGTATGCAGATCGTAATTGAGTTCAGACCAGTCGTGAATAATCAGAGCAAAGTCGCCGGTTTCGTCTGTAAGCACTCGTTTGGCAGCGGCGATCAGCGGCTCGGCTAATTGAGGAAGCGAAACAGCCGGATTGCTATAAAAACGCCAGGCGGCCTGAGTGCTGGCGAAAGCAGTACCGGCAGCGGGCAAAGCCCGAAGCCCTGCGGCGACGGCCTGTGTTGGGTTCATCTGCTCGGTCACGAGTTGCTGATAGCGCCGTTGCAGGCGCAGTTCAAGATTGGGTGTTGCAAACACATTTTATAATATTAGCGTACTCGACATGTGTAGATGCCAATGCTCGTGCAGTCTGGTTTAGAGTTTTCATATCACGGCGGAGATTGTCATACATATATTTATTTCCAGTCTTCGATGGGAAGAAATATTGATGCTCATGCATTCTGCCCCACCGCCAAAGTATTTTGCGAAGCTCAAGTGAGAATGGAATGATGCGCTGCTTGCTACCTTTTCCAGTGACGATGATTAAGAGGTCATCAAAGTTTATATCATCTCGCTTGAGGCTTAGAGCTTCATCAATTCTGATGCCTGTATCAATGATGGTAGATAGCAGAGCGTAAAGCCTCCATTGATACCATCCTTTGGGCTTCCACTTGATGATTGCTTTAAGCTGATTATCAGAGAATACCTTTAGTACCTTCTGTGCCTCTTTAACCTTCTTAATCTTGAAGTGTTCAGCCGTGTACTCGTTTTCATATAGCCAAGTAAAAAAAACGTTCATACCCCTAATGTAGTTGTTAACCGTTACGGCTGAAATTCCAGACTGGCGCATTCCAATGACGAACTCATTTAGAATCTGTTTTGAGAGTTCGCTCACGTCACCGCAGACATTCTTGAATGCACGATATGAATAGTCATACCAGATAATCGTGTTGTGGCTTACACCTTTAAGGTAGGTCTTCTCTTTCTTAAATTGTTCAAACAAGGTAGTCAGCACCATAGAAATTCCTTCCTGCAATGCGTTGGCTAAACGAAAAATAGCCAAGCAAACGCTCAACAGTTATTGAATTTCTTGTAAATGATTGGTTTTGCAGGAAAGTAAGCTAGGGCTGGATTCGTAGGCAAACGCTCTATCCGACTGAGCTACGGGCGCAGAGAAGCGGCTTGGAATTATTACTTAGAAATTAACAGAGGCTCTTAATTACTCCTTTAGTGCCTTTGCATTTACTTTCCTGAAAGGAATGTAAATATTCGTGTAAAGAACAAGATCAATACTGTACCCTTTCAACAGCCTAAAACTCAAGTCCTGAATAATGAATTTGAACTGTTTATGAGCGGGAATGGTTTTTATCTGATGTGATTGAGAGAGCCTTAAGCAGTATCAGTCGTCGTAGGCTCATGAGCGTCAAGAGGCTGATGAGAATCGTCAGCGGGCCGAAGCAGTACAACAAAGAGCAGGGAGGAGGAGATTTGCAGAAGACTTTATTTATATTGATAAATGAAGCGTTGATGGTATTATCCGGGCTGTGCGGGATTTGCGTTGCCTTCATAGCATGTCCCAACATAACTTATCAGGAGAATAATGACAGATGCTTAGAAGAAATATTAAGAGGATCACTCTGCTCGTATGCGCGCTTGCGCTGGTTAGCCTGGCCGTCAATAGCGCCTACGCCAGTTACACTTTTAAGGTGCATAACAAAACTGACAGCAACATCGTCAAACTATTTGCCTCTGAGGACGGAAAGACCTACAGAGAATTTGACATCGGAGCCGGTATCGCTGCCGGTAAGACGGTCACGATGGAATGGAGCAAATCGACCGATAACGGGAATTGCGAGTGGTATTTCAAGGCCCAATTGGATGATGGCGAGGAGACTGATCCGGTCGAGTTCGACTTCTGCGAAAAAAATCTCGTCCTGGAGATTCAATAACGTTCACCCGTCAAGGGGTGGTTTTATCCTCAACACGGATCATTGCAATAATGTAAAGGGGTAAAGAGCGGCGGCAGCTTTTGGGTTGCTGCCGCTTTCAATGTTGCGTGTGATGAATCAGCAGTGATAGATAATTAAGAATGCAACAAGTTATTGTCCCGGAGAGCTTTTCTTACATTATCCAGAACCTCAAAGCGGTCTACGGCGTGCCGCAGTGCGAGCCTGACCTTGACCCGCTCGATGTGCTGATTCAGACCATTCTCTCGCAATCTACTACCAACGCGAACAGCCACCGCGCTTTTGAAAGCCTCAAGCAAAGATTCCCGGATTGGGAAAGGGCGCGACGTGCTCGCGTCACATCAATAGAAACGGCGATAAGATCAGGCGGACTGGCTCGGCAAAAATCTATCAGGATCAAACAGCTTCTTAACGAAATCCATGAGCGGCGCGGCGCGCTCGATCTCAAATTTCTGGCGACAGCCCCGCTTGAAGAGGCCGTCGAATTTCTTTCAAGCTTCAAAGGCGTTGGCCCCAAGACAGTCGCATGCACGCTCCTTTTCGCATGCAATCGCCCTGTCTTTCCGATTGATACTCACATCTTTCGCATAGCTCGTCGTCTCGCGCTGCTTCCGGAAAAGTGCTCTGACAAGGAAGCGCATCAACTGATGACCGCGATGATTCCCGAAGGGCGCTTCTACGAAATCCACGTCAACATCATTCGCCACGGTCGCAAAGTCTGCCGACCGCAGAACCCGAATTGCGAGCAGTGCTGTCTGGTCGAATATTGCCACTACTATGAAAAAAATAGCTGATGTTTAAGCGGCTTGCTCTCGTGTGTTAAACTTTTTCGTTATGAATACCGCAGGGGAACTCTGCATTGGCAAGATCAAGATAACTCCGAACCTCGTGCTTGCTCCGATGGCGGGAGTAACCGATTCGTCTTTCCGAAGACTGATCAAAGAACTAACAGGCGTCGGCCTGATCGTCACTGAATTTATCTCTGTCGAAGGGCTCACGCGCGGCAATATGCGGACTCACCGCATGATGAAATTTTTACCCGAAGAGCGCCCGCTCTCGATTCAGATATTTGGTCATAATGATGATCGCATGGTTGCTGCTGCCGAGATAATCGAAGAGGTCGGAGCGGATATCGTTGACATCAATTGTGGCTGTCCGGCCAAGAAAGTTGTGAATGGCGGCGGCGGCTCGTCGCTGTTGCGCGACCTGCCGCATCTCGAAAAGATTTTACGCCGTGTGCGCAAAGCCGTCTCGATTCCTTTGACGATGAAGATTCGCACGGGCTGGGATGATTCTTCGATCAACGCGGTCGAGGTCGCGCGCCTTATTGAAGACTGCGGCGGCGATATGGTGGCCATTCACGGTCGCACGCGAACGCAGGGCTACAGCGGTCGAGCTAACTGGGACATAATCGCTGCCGTAAAACGCGCCGTCTCGATTCCTGTGATCGGCTGCGGCGATGTCGTTACTGCTGAACAGGCCGTCGAGCGATTTAATGAAACGGGCGTTGACGGGGTGATGATAGGTCGCGGCGCAATCGCCAATCCGTGGATATTCCGACAGACTGCCGATTTGATGCGCGGCGAGCAGCCTCATCAGCCGACGCTTGCCGAAAAGCAGCGGGTGCTGCATCGCTATGATGAACTGCTGCGCGATGAAATGCATGAGCGCAAGCTTACGGGCAAGCTCAAGCAGATGTGCGGCTACTTCACTCATGGGCTTGCTGGCGGCGCGCGGTTGCGCGAGCGCGTCTTTCATTCGCAGACTGTTGCTGAGATTTATGAACAGATAGACGGATACTTCGGCTCAATGATAGAACGCGGCGTCCCGCCCGACATCGATGCTGAACCCTTCGTCGATCCGCACCCGCGCGACCCGAAGTGCTCAGAGTTCACGCGCACTTCTACAGTCGGTTAATCCTGCGAGCGACTTTTACGATTGCCCTCGCAACCAGTTCAGCCGCGACCGAACCGATTGTCGTCACATCCGACTGCAACCCGCCTGTCGAAAGCGCGAATATCGTGTCGCCGTCAAACATCGTATGAATAGGTTTAATAGCCCGCGCCATTCCGTCGTGAGCCATCGCGGCAACTTTTCGCGCCTCGGCCTTCGTAAGCCGTGCGTCTGTTGCCACAACTGCAAGCGTGGTGTTTTCAATAGCGGAAAACTCGCGCGGCTTCTTCATTTTATTAATGCTCGCACTCTCAATTGCGCGTTGCGTATCGAGCCAGCCGCGACC
The DNA here is from genome assembly GCA_963804815.1 of Blastocatellia bacterium. Classification (GTDB taxonomy): domain Bacteria; phylum Acidobacteriota; class Blastocatellia; order UBA7656; family UBA7656; genus DATEKX01. The sequence goes on from CAWDRU010000002.1 coordinate 5,116,978, forward strand.
TTTGGGCGAGCGAGCGCCCGCCAGTATGCGCCCGTTTGCGGGATCAATTATGTCGCCGAACGAATTGACCACGACAATCGCGCCCACAGTTACGCCGCTTGTAAGCCTGATCGAAACACTGGCAACGCCGCCCGCCGATGCCAGACCAACGCCAAGAATTTTTCCAACCGTCGCGCCTGCGCCGACCCCTACCTGTCCTTCTTCAACTGAATCGCTCGATGCGCGTTCGCATGCCTCGTAGCCCATTGCTGAATCCGGTCGCACGAGCGCATCGCCCGCTGCCAGATCAAAGATCACAGCCGCAGGCACAATCGGCACACGAGCCACGCCCGTATCGAAACCCACACCGTGCTCTTCGAGCCAGCGCACGACTCCGCACGCCGCATCCAGTCCGAAGACCGAGCCTCCCGTGAGCAGAATTGCGTGAACGTGTTCGATTAAATTGCCGGGTTCGAGCAGGTCGGTTTCACGTGTGCCGGGCGCTGCGCCTCGCACATCAACGCCCGCAACAGCGTCACACAGCACAACCGTACATCCTGTGCGCGCTTCCAGATTGTGAGCGTGGCCGACTCTGATGCCGGGAACGTCCGTGATCGAGCCTTCGGCAGATTTGGTATTCGCGCTTCGAGCACTACGCACATTTTTCATAGTTGTTCTATCTTCAGCCATAACGCACGTATGTTATCGAATCATTACGGTCTTTACTACAACGCTGCGCGTCGTTAGAGAGCGGCATAGAGTTTGCCAGTAACGACGCTTAGCGGAGGTAAGTCAGGATGAGCCGAATAAAATTTGTACGCATGCTCGCATCGTTTGCGGCTTTGGCCGTTACTTTATCATTTGGCGTTCAGGCTCAGAATAACAACCGCGCTTCAAAACAAGCGAGCGCACAGTCCGCGACACGGATCTATGCGCCTCGTGATTACGCTCCGCGCATAATCGCGCGCTCAAACAGCGTGCTCGTAGAAGGTCGCATCACAGCAATCCGCGATGGTTTCATAAGTATCAAGACAGCGCGAGGCACGCACTATGATTTCAGGATTGACGATCAAGCAACCCTGCTTAATTCCGACGAGCTTATTTCAATCGCGACGATGAGCGATATTACTTTGAGTGCAACTGATCTTCGTATCAATGATCGGGTAGAGGTGGTGGCCGAGCGCACTGGCCGATTGTCCAGCGCAAGGATCATCACGCGCATCGCTTCCGCAAGTGTCCCGATAGCCAGCCGTTAATACTGCAAGCAAACCGAAAGCCTGAGAAATCATTTCGCCTCGTAACTTAAACTTAAGGCGATTGCGGCAGGGCTTCGTGATATAATCCGGTTGCCGGTGCCCGTGCCGAATATATCGAAACTGAATATATCGAAACTGACTATCTGGAAAGTTGAAGCAGGATTATGCATTCGCCCCATCAAAGTTATTCCGACATGCACATAAAAGGCGGTTTGCTGCGCGCACGCTTTCTGTTCGTGATAATGAATCACGGCCCTGATGTATGGGCGCGCATTCTGGCGAGCCTGCCCGAAGAAGACCGCCTATCACTGAAAGATATCAGTCTCGATAACTGGTACCCGCTTCGCGTCCTTGATGTGATTGATCGCGCGATTGCTGACGAACTGGGCGGAGTGGAGGAAGAGATTTTTGAGCGGCTCGGAGAGTTTTCGGCCACCAGCAGCCTTTCCGGTCCCTACAGCAGTTTGCTCAATCCTGACATTCACAGCTTTCTGTCGCAATCGGCCATGATTCATCGCTCTTATCAGGACTTCGGCTCAGCCGTATACGAACCGTTAAGCGATACGAGCGGATTGCTTACGATCAACTATGATCAAATCCCGCCCGTGAGCTACTGTTTGAGCGGAAGCTCTTACTTTAAACATGCCATAGAGCTATGCGGCGCTCGCTCGGCGCGCATAACACACACTCGCTGCCGGTCGCGCGGCGATGCCGTATGCGAGTTTTACATAACCTGGCAGCCCTGAGTGAAAAGCAATTGAAATCTACCGCAAAAAGCGGGTATGCTTCCGAGTTCACAATCTGATCAAATCTCCAGTGGATCGATCTAAGGACCATACTGCATAAGGAGCATACTATGAAACGCTTGTGTGTGATTTGTCTCGCAGTAGCTTTCGCTACGGTCGCGTTTGATTATGTCCGTCCGACTATATCTCAGGCGTATGGCAAAACGCAGTCTCCGTCTGTTGCCGCGACAGCCGAAGAGCAGGAGCCGACGCCTGCCGCCGGTCAGGACTCTCCCTTCCGCCGAGACTCCGCGCCCGAAATCAAATCTTACGACAAGGTGATCACGAAGGACGCGAAATCAGACGAAGGGGTTTTCACCGTTCATCGCATTAAAGACAAAGTCTATTACGAAATCCCCCGAAACCAGTTGAACAAAGAATTTCTCTGGGTCAGCCAGATTGCCCGCACCACGCTCGGCGTAGGCTACGGCGGACAGGCGGCTGGCAATCACGTAGTGCGATGGGAACGACACGGCAATCGCATCCTGCTCAGAAGCATTTCGTATGAAGTCGTGGCCGATCAACGGCTGCCAATCGCGCGCGCCGTGCAGGCGGCCAACAATGACACCATAATACAGTCATTCTGGATTGAAGCGCTCGGCAAAGATGATGCGCCGGTCATTGACGTGACAAGGCTCTTTACTACGGAGATAACGGAGTTCAGCGCGCGCGCTCGGCTGCGCGCACGCGGGTTCGACTCTTCGCGCTCTTTCATCGAGCGAGTATCGGCATTCCCGGAAAACATCGAACTCGAAGCCACGCACACCTTCACTTCGCCGCCCGACGTGAGCGCGTCACCGTTTCCGCAGCCGACAAATCCGTTCGCTCCGCCGGGCATGCGTCCCGGCAGCGCAACCGTGTTGATGCACTACAGCATGGTGAAACTGCCTGAAAAGCCTATGATGCCGCGATTGTTCGACGAGCGCGTCGGATACTTCACGATTCGCAAGACGGACTTCAGCGTAGACGAACATCGCGCGCCGCAACGCACTTACATCACGCGCTGGCGACTGGAAAAGAAAGACCCGAACGCCGCCGTCTCCGAACCTGTCAAACCGATTGTTTACTACGTTGACCCGGCGACGCCTGCCAAATGGGTGCCTTACATAAAGCGCGGCATCGAGAAATGGCAGGAAGCGTTCGAGGAAGCGGGATTCAAAAACGCCATCATCGCGAAAGAAGCGCCGACCGCCGAACAAGACCCCGACTGGAGCGCCGAAGACGCGCGCTACAGCGTGATTCGCTGGCTGCCTTCGACCATCGAAAATGCCAGCGGGCCGCACGTTCACGACCCGCGCACGGGCGAGATCATCGAATCCGACATACAGTTCTATCACAACGTAATGAACCTTCAGCGCGACTGGTATTTCCTGCAAGCCGGGCCGCTTGACCCGCGCGCGCAACGCTTCCCGCTGCCCGATGATTTGATGGGCGAGCTTGTCGAATACGTAGTCGCGCACGAAGTGGGACACACGCTTGGGTTTCAGCACAACATGAAAGCGAGCGCGACTTATCCTGCCGAAAAAATCCGTGATCGCGAATGGATCAGGAAGATGGGCCACACGCCGACTCTGATGGATTATTCGCGCTTCAATTACGTCGCACAGCCCGAAGACAAAATCGAACCCGCTGACCTGATACCGAAGATCGGCCCGTATGATAAGTGGGCCACGATGTGGGGATATAAACCTATACCCGGCGCGCGAACGCCCGATGAAGAGAAGAAGACGCTCGACGAATGGGCGCGCCAGCAGGACAAGACTCCATGGCTGAGGTTTTCGACCGCCGACACGCGCGGCTCTGATCCGGGCGAAAACACCGAAGCCGTAGGCGACGGCGATGCGGTCAGGTCAACCGCGCTTGGATTGAAGAACCTTGAGCGTGTATCGAATATGCTGATCACTGCGACATCCCAGCCGGGCGAGCCTTACGATGACCTTGAAGAATTGTACGGGCGAATGCTCGGCCAGTGGACGACGGAACTTAATCACGTTACGGGACTGGTCGGCGGTTTTTATTCGCAGCAAAAACACGCGGGTCAGGACGGCGTCCGGTTCACCGCTGTTCCTAAACAGAAGCAACAGGAAGCCGTGCGCTTCCTCAACGACCATGCTTTTGCGACGCCGATGTGGGCCATCAAGCCCGATGTGCTGCGCCGCGTAGAGCCTGCGGGCGCGCTCGACCGCGTGAAAACGGCGCAGATGCGCGTGCTGAATTCTCTGATGAGCAGCGCGCGATTCAATCGCCTGGTTGAGCAGGAAGCGATTGACGGCGCGGCGGCTTATCGCCCGACTGAATTTATGGAAGACGTGCGGCGCGGAATATGGAGCGAACTGGAGGCTCCAACGATTCGCGTCGATGCGTATCGCCGCAACCTGCAGCGAGCCTACATCGATTTGATGGCCGACCGCCTGAATGGCCGCGCGCCTGTAACGGACGACCAGCGTCCTTTCATTCGCGGCGAATTGCGCGCGCTCGGTCAGGTGATAGCGCGTGCGCTTCCACGCGCGACAGACCGTGAAGCGCGTATGCACCTTGAAGACGCGCGCGATCAGATTGCCAAAGCGCTCGATCCGAAATTCGCGCAACCTCAGCCTGCCGCCGCGCCACAGCTTCCGTTTGGAAGATTCGGAGCGGACGAAAACAACTGCTGGCCCGATTACATCGTGCGTCGTTCGCGCGACTAGTTACAGGACTTGACTAGTTACAGGACTTGATTAGTCGAGCGGGTTTCGCGCAAAGCTGCAAAGAGGTTCGGCGACTTTGCGCGAAACCATTTCTCTTCTGGTGAAAAATGAGCAGAGACAAATTAGCCCAGTTTGCCGATCAAAAATATCTGAGCCTTGAAAGCTATAAAAAAGACGGCACGCCGGTCGCCACGCCCTTGTGGTTTGCCGAGGATGGCAGAGTCTTTTACATCTACTCGCTCGCCAACGCGTGGAAGGTGAAGCGAATCCGCAACAACCCGCGCGTGCGAATCGTGCCTTGCGATATTCGCGGGAATATTAAAGGCGAATGGATTGACGCAGAGGCTCGAATACTCGACAGCGCAGAAGCGGATAAGGCTCATCGCCTGCTCAATCGAAAATATGGATTGCTTAAAAGAATGGGAAATTTATTCAGCAAGCTCAGAAAAAGAGAGCGCACGGCGATTGCTATTCAGGTAAAATAATAAAGAGATTCTACGATCTATATACAAGGAAGGGGCAGGTAATGGAAACCGAGAAAGCAACTTTTGCAGCAGGCTGTTTCTGGGGAGTGGAAGCAGCGTTTCGACAAATCAAAGGAGTAGCATCAACAAGGGTCGGATACACAGGCGGCTCGTTTGAAGACCCGGCCTACCGAGACGTTTGTTCGGGAACGACCGGGCACGCGGAAGCAGTCGAAGTCAATTACGACCCCTCGACCGTTTCTTACGAAGACCTTCTGACGGTCTTCTGGGAGAACCATAACCCAACTACGCTGAATCGCCAGGGGCCTGATGTCGGAACGCAATATCGGTCTGCGATATTTTTTCACACAGCCGAGCAGGAGGCTGCCGCGCGTGCTTCAAAAGAAGAGCTTCAAAGATCCGGAAAGTATTCCAGAGATGTCGTGACTGAAATCATCCCGGCATCCGAGTTTTACATGGCCGAAGACTATCACCAGCAGTATCTTGAAAAGCGCGGCGTGTCGCATTGCAATATGTGAAGATTATGAGAGTCGCTGTGAAACGAATCCTTGCCCTTGTCGCAATCCTTGCCCTCACAGTCTTAAACGTGTTGGGGCAAAGCGGCGCGAAAGTCTCCGGCGACCCCAACGACGCGAAGATCATCACCTCGGACATTCAGAATTTCTGGCGCGCTTACGATCAGGCGAAGCCCGACAATCAGGTCGAAGTCTTCGAGCGCGAATACTTAAATCGCGGCAGCGAGGGGCTACAGGATTTCATAAAGCTGAGAATCACGAGCGCCGATGCACTGGTCAAAACGATCAACGGGAATCCTAAGTATTACGGTTCGATTCGTGAAAGCACACAGCGCGTCGAAGCGATGCAGGCGAAGATACGGGCCTGTTTTTATGCGCTGAAGTATCTCTACAGCGATGCGGTCTTCCCCGATGTCTATTTCGTCATCGGGCGGATGTCGAGCGGAGGCACGCTTTCAAAGCGGGGGCTTCTGATCGGCACGGAGATGTATGGCCGCACTGCGCGCACGCCCGAAGACGAATTGAGCGATTGGCACAAACAGGTGCTGCGACCCATTGAAGATGCGCCTTACATCGTCGCGCACGAGTTGATTCATTATCAGCAGAAACATGGTTTGCAGTTGAAAAAAAATCTGCTCTACCAGTCGCTCAATGAAGGCAGCGCGGACTTCATCGCAGAGCTTGTCTCCGGGGGAAATATCAATCCCCACCTGCACGCATACGGCAATCCCAGAGAGAAACAGTTATGGGAAGAGTTCAGGCAGGAGATGGGGGGAACCGATTTCGGCAAGTGGCTTTATAACGGCGCTAATACAAAAGACCGGCCCGCCGATCTTGGATACTACATGGGCTACAAGATTGTCGAATCCTATTACAACCAGATGAAAGACAAACGGCAGGCGATCAAAGACATTCTTGAGATCAAAGACTTCACCGGGTTTTTGAAAGCCAGCCTGTACGAAGCGAAGTTTCAAACCGCCAGATAGTTCAAACAGTCAGCCGGTAATATTTTATCACCGGCTGATACAGCTCTATCGTATCAACCTCCGAATGCGTCTTTCAGAAGCTGGCGCTGCTCCATCTGATGAATCGTGTGCGAGCCTGTCGCGGGGCTTGCGCTCGGAGCGCGGCCCGCGTATCTCAGCCGTCGGCCCGCCGCCAGCAGTTTCAATAATCGTGATTCCATGAAGCACCAGCCGCCCATGTTCTCCGGCTCTTCCTGCACCCAGACGATATCCATTGCGTTTGCGAACCTGTTCAACTCGTCGGCAATCTGTCTCTTCGGGAACGGGTAGAACTGCTCGACGCGCACTATCGCCGCAGCCTCATCTTTCGTCTTCTTTTGTTCAGCCAGCAGGTCGTAATAAACCTTGCCGCTGCAAAACAGCACGCGCTTGACGGCTGCCTCGTTCGCCGCATTATCCGTGATGACCGGGAGGAAACCGCCCCGTGTGAATTCAGAAATCAAGGACGCTGCTTCCGGCAGTCGCAGCAGGCTTTTGGGCGTTATCACTATCAAAGGTTTGCTCGCCTGTTGCCGCGCCTGTCTTCTGAGCAGATGGAAATATTGCGCGGCGCTCGTGCAGTTGACGACCTGCATATTCTGTTCGGCGCAAAGTTGCAGGAACCGCTCGAAGCGCGCGCTCGAATGCTCCGGCCCCTGACCTTCGTAACCGTGCGGCAGCAGCAGCACGATGCGACTTGACTGATTCCATTTCTCTTCGGCTGACGAGATGAACTGATCGATTATCACCTGCGCGGCGTTTACGAAATCGCCGAACTGTGCTTCCCACAACACGAGCGTTTCAGGCGCGGCCACGCTGTAGCCGTACTCGAAGCCGAGCGCGCCCGCTTCCGACAAGGGGCTGTCATAGATTTGAAACTTCGCTTTTTCAGGCGCGAGCTTTACGAGCGGCGTCCACTCTTCGCCTGTCTGCGTGTCTGTGAAAGCCGCATGTCGATGGCTGAACGTGCCGCGCACAGTGTCCTGGCCGGTCAGGCGAATGGGCGTCCCGTCGATCACAAGCGATCCGAACGCAAGCGCCTCGGCAGTGCCCCAGTCAACCGCCGAAGCGCCCTCTACCATCTTCGCGCGGCGAGCGAGCAAGCCGACTATCTTGGGATTGAGGTTGAACCCGCGCGGCACGGTCGTAAGCGTTTGAACGATCTCGCGCAACTCTGCCTGAGCGACGCCCGTCTCTATCACTTCGACCGATTCGGGTTCGGGCGCAGGCGTGGGAATAGCAACCTGATTTCCCTGACGGGATACGATCTCTTTCGCGCCAAGCTGGGCGTTTTCGTAACGGCGCATGCGCTCTTCGATAAGTTGAGCGGTTTCTTCGCCGGTCATCACGCCTTCGGCAATGAGTCGCCGCGCGTAAAGCTCGCGAACGCCGGGATGCGCTTTGATTCGCTGGTACATTACGGGCTGAGTGTATGTCGGCTCGTCGCCTTCATTGTGGCCCAGCCGACGAAAGCCTATCACGTCAAGAACAACGTCTTTCTGAAAATGCAGGCGATAATCGAGCGCGATTTGAAGCACGTTGTATGCGGCTTCCACATCATCGCTGTTGATGTGAAAGATTGGAACCTGAATCATCTTCGCAATGTCTGTGCTGTAGGTCGAAGATCGGCCTTCTTCCGGCGGGGTCGTAAAGCCGAGCTGATTGTTGGTGATGATGTGAATCGTCCCGCACGTGCGGTAGCCGGGAAGCTGCGAAAGATTCAACGTCTCTGCGACAACCCCTTCGCCCGCAAACGCGGCATCGCCATGCAGAAGAACGGCAAGCTTGCTTTCAGGCTCGCCGTCCGCGTCCTGCCGGGCGCGCACGATGCCTTCGACCACGGGGTCAACGAATTCGAGATGGCTTGGATTCGGAGTGACTTCAAGCTGGACCTGATGCCCGGCATCGGTTTCGCGCACACCTCTTGCGCCCTGATGATACTTCACGTCGCCCTGATCGTGAGGGAAGCGGGGATGGATAGAGCCTTCAAAGCTTGTAAAGATGCGCTCGCAGAATTTGCCTATCACGTTTGCGATGACGTTCAATCGCCCGCGATGCGCCATGCCGATTGTGATGTCGTCCGCGCCGCGCGCGGCTGCGCCTTCGATCAATTGATCCAGCAGCGCGATAATCGTTTCGTTGCCTTCGATTGAAAATCGCTTCTGGCCCAGATATTTCGTGCCCAGAAATTTTTCAAACGACTCGGCTGATATCAACTTCCAGAGTAGTCGCTTTTTGGTTTCAATCGGAACAGACGCGGGTTCGGATTCGACGTGCGCGCGAATCCACTCTTTCTCTTCCGGCCCTGAGATGTTTCTATACTCGACGCCGACCTTGCCGCAGTAATAACGCCTGAGCCGGTCAACTATCTCGCGCAGCATAGCCGTCTCTGTGCCGCCAAGCCCGCCCGTGATGAACTGGCGATCAAGATCCCAGATAGTCAGGCCGTAGGTTTCGATGTCGAGTTCCTTGTGATACTGGACTTCCTTCCATCCGAGCGGGTCAATGTCTGCGATAAGGTGACCGCGCACACGATAAGCGTTTATCAATTCGAGCACGCGCGCCTGTTTTCGCACTTCATCGCGACGCCGGTCTTCGCCCAGTATTGCGGGGTTGATGTCAATCGCCCAGCGGTAAGGGCGAAAAGCTATGCCGAGGTCCGCGAATATCTCGTCGTAGAAATCGTGCTGACCTCGCAGCATCTGGTCGATCAGGGCCAGAAACGCGCCCGACTCTGCGCCCTGCACTATGCGATGGTCATAGGTCGAGGTTATTACCATTACTTTGCTGATTCCTAAACGCGAAACAGCTTCGGGCGACATCGCCTGATATTCAGGCGGATACTCGATTGCGCCCGTTGCGATGATGACTCCCTGCCCGGACATCAATCGCGGGTTCGATGCGGTCGTGCCTATCGTGCCGGGATTCGTCAGGCTCATGGTAGTGCCCTGAAAATCCGCGATCTGAAGCTTTCCCGCGCGTGCGCGGCGAACGATGTCATCGTATGCGTCGAGCAGTTGATGGAAAGTCATCTTGTCCGCGCCCTTGATGTTCGGAACAAGCAGTGTGTGAGAGCCGTCTTTCTTCGTCACATCGACCGCTACTCCCAGATTCACATCTTTATGACGGATGCGGTAGGCCGTTTTATCCGCGATCTCGAAAGAGTCGTTGAGCTGCGGATAACTATCGAGCGCCTTAAGGATGGCGCGCGCGATCAGATGAGTGAATGAGACTTTGCGGCCCGAAGCCTTGAGATGCTGATTGATGAGGCGGCGATTTTCGTCGAGCAGCTTGAGCGGCATCTGGCGCTGTGAAGTCGCAGTCGGAACCGCGAGGCTCGCTTCCATGTTCTCTGCAATGCGAAGCGCAGGGCCGCGCATCGCAACGCGCTCGACTGTTTCTGCCTGCTGTGGTTGTACTGCGGGTGGCTGCGTTTCAGGCACAGATGTTTGCGGCGCGGAAACTTGAGCCGCCGGAACTTGAGCCGCAGAAGTTTCGGGCGCGGCTGATTGCGCTCCCCAGTCGTAAGTAGGCTGTAGCGTGCGCGATTGCTGAGGGGGTGAAATCTGATTTGCCTGATGACCGTCGGTAAAAAGCTCATCGAAATAAGAGCGCCAGTCTCCGTCAACCGAAGCAGGATTGCGCCTGAATTGCGTCAGTAGCTCGCTGACATAATCCGCGTTGACGCCGAATTCGTCTGATATAAGTTGATCGAGTTCGGCCTGATTCATTTGCCTGGTAGTTGTCATGAATTTTCCTCAATAACGTCAAACATACAGTTTAATGCTCAAACAGTAGGGAAACAACCGTCGTGCATGAGTTGCGCGAGACTTGTTGCCCGGCTGTAGCCGCGATAAACTCTTAATCAGTTGATAGCGATACATTTGAAGAACTTGATACTTGCATCAACGTACAACATAGGCGAACCTTTAATTCCAATCCGCTGGGAGAATCCATTGTGAAAAAGCTTTTGCCGGTTATCTTTATGCTCGCTGTGCTGTCGGCAAGCGCTGTGGCCCAGTCTCCCGTGGCCCAGTCCCCGGCTGCGCGACCGGACGCGCGACAGGAGTCATTCAATATAGTGTGGCGCACTGTCAAAGAGAGACATTTCGACCCGGCATTTGGCGGCGTTGACTGGGACCATGTGCGCGAGCAGTACGCGCCGCGCGTTGCCGCCGTCAAAAGCGACACGGAGCTTTACCGTTTGCTTCAACAGATGCTCGGCGAGCTTCATCAATCTCACTTTGCCATCATACCGCCTGAAGCCGTCGCTCCAGCCGAATCGAAAGAAACTGTTGAAGGGGGCATTGGCATTGACGTGCGAATCATTGATCGACAGGCGGTCGTCACGCGCGTCGAGCCGGGATCAAAGTCCGCCGCCGCAGGTTTGCGCGCGGGCTTCGTCATCAAACAGATCGATCAGACGCCCGTCGAGCAGATAATCGAGCGATTAGCCAGGGGCAATCAATCGCCATCGCTCACAAATCTCTACATCACACGCTCTGTGCTTGGTCGCGTGGATGGCAAGCCCGGAACCGTTGTTCGCCTGTCCTATCTCGATGAGCGCGATCAAATGCGCGAGGCCACAATTGAGCGCGAGCCGTTCAAGGGCGAGATGTCGCCTGCGATGGGAAACTTTCCGCCGCAGTACATGGAGTTTGAATCGAAGCGGCTGGCAGGCGGAATAGGCTATATTCGATTCAACATCTTCGTCGTACCGCTGATGGAAAAGATCAGAACTGCGATTCGTCAGATGAACGATGCGCCCGGAATAATCATTGACCTGCGCGGCAATCCCGGCGGCGTCAGCGGCATGGCGACCGGAATAGCAGGCGTGCTTGAATCGAAAGAGACTTCGCTTGGCGTGATGAGGATGCGAACCGGGCATATGAACTTTGCGGTCTTTCCGCAGTCCGGAACCTACACAGGGCCTGTGGCAATACTGATTGACGGAAGCTCTGCTTCGACCAGCGAAGTCTTTGCGGGCGGCATGCAGGATATAGGTCGCGCTGTCGTTATAGGTGAACGAAGCGCGGGCGCTGCGCTGCCGTCAGTCTTTGAAAAGCTGCCGACGGGAGCTTTATTCCAATACGCAATCGCCGATTTCAAAACTCCGAAAGGCTTGCTTGTCGAAGGGCGCGGCGTCGCCCCTGACCGGCAGGTAAGCCTCACGCGCCGCGCCCTGCTCGAAGGGCGCGATACGCAACTGGAAGCGGCAATCGAACAGATTAGCAAGAAGTGACAGGCGGACGCTCAGGGCTTGTCATCGGTTTTCAAAGAAAGGATGAACCATGAAAAGAACGCTCACGATTTTATTACTCTGTCTGGCCGTTGCGATCCCGGCTTTCGCACAGGGCGGGCAGGAAAAGAAACCGGCAGATACTAAACCCGCAGATACTACTAAATCAACTGATGCGCTGCCTACGGTTGATCAGATAATGGAAAAACACCTGCAGGCGATTGGCGGCAAGGCTGCGATGGAAAAGCTCACCAGCCGCACGATGAAAGGCAGGATCGAGATACCTGCGATGGGAATAAGCGGCACTACCGAAGCTTATGCGAAGGCTCCGAACAAATACGGAAACAAGTCCAGCATCGACGGGATAGGTGACTTTATGCAGGGCTATGATGGGAAAACAGCCTGGGAGCAGAACCCGATGGCAGGTTATCGTGTGTTAAGCGGCACAGAACTGGCTCTGGTAAGACGCGAAGCCGAATTCTATGGCGATCTTAAATTCAAAGAGCTGTACCCGAAGGCTGTAGTCAAAGGCAAGCAGAAGGTCGGAGACCGCGATGCTTATCTTGTGGAAGCGACGCCCGCAGAAGGCGGCCCTGAGCAGTTGTACTACGACGCGCAGACATGGCTTCTCGTGCGCAGAGATTTTGTGCTCGATAACCCGCAGGGACAGCTTCCCACAGAGACTTATCTCGACGATTACAAGGATGTGGACGGCGTTAAACTGCCTTTCACAATTCGCCAGACGAATCCGGCTGTTGCTTTAACGATCAAGATCACGGAAATCAAACACAACGTCGCCATTGACGAAGCAAAGTTCAATAAGCCGACAACCCAGTAAAACCTCTCGTTAATTATTCGGCGCGCGGTTCAAACAATCGCGCGCCGAATCCTGTGTCTCGTCTCGATTCGTCATTCTTTAGTACGCACCTGAACACAAACCCAACACTACAATTCAAACGACAGGCGTTATCTTGAAATATGGCGCGCCGCGAATGGCACACACCTTGCACTTCAACGTGGCGGAATTGATATTACGAGCAAGGGAGGGTACGAGCATGAAAGGGATGAGAAAGGGCGCGATTGCAGCGATTCTGATGATAGTCGCTGCCGCATCCATGGCCTTCGCGCAAGGGCCTATGAACAAGCGCATCAATTACACGATCAACGTCAGCCATACAATGAGGATGGGCGATTATCTGATGTCGCCGGGCCGGTACGTTCTTTATCAGATAAACCAGAACGACCTGACCCTGTTTGCGCTTTACCAGAACGACACGACGCATTCGCCCGTTGCGATGATTCGCACGACTCGAATCGAATATCAAAGCGGGGATTATCCGGGCAAGACAAATATGATTCTCGATATAGATGAATCGAGCAGTGATCTGCATCCTGTGATTCGCGGCTGGAACATTCCGGGCGAAGACGGATGGGAGATAATCAGTGTAGTAGCGAAGGACCATACGGTGATGACGCGAATTAAGTAGCGCGAGCTGGGGACGCTGGAAACTTTTCTGTGGATAGAGTGGATAACTTTCGAGGGCGCACCTTTAAAAAGTGCGCCCTGATTTTCTTCAGAGCGAGCCTTTTTGTGAAAGACTCTTTTGGTGATCGAGCAGGCGCGAGTATTCCTGTTCAAGTTCGTCAAGCTCTCGTTCTCGTTTGCGGTCACGGCGCAGGCGTTTCACAATGGCGTAAGTTATTAAAGCTACCGCGATGCCTCCCGATCCATAAGCAATAAGGTTGAGCATGTCTCGTGTAATGCCGATGGCCATCCATATGCCCGCTTTGCCCGTCAGCAGATCGTAGCCCGCAAGCGCGGCAAGCAGTATCAAAAAGACGCCTGCTCCCATTGCCATCGCCAGCCCGACTTTCTGCGCATCAAGCTCGAATCCCAGATCGCTTATTGCCGCGCGCACCTCAAGGATGCGTTTCTCGGTAGAACTCGATTCCCTGGGCGCGATTTCAGTTTCGCTTTGATTTTGAGAGTTCAGGGGTGTGATCTCGTCAGACATGAGATTTTAGATTTTAGATTGCAGGCGTTTTATTTCAGACAGGCATAATCTCCGGTCCAAAGCCTGAAATCTAAAATTTATTTGATGAATTTGCCTGTTCTCCACCACCGCGATCTTGTTAAGAAGTTGCCGCCAGCTTCGGGGTCGATATCTATTGACCAGTAAACGAACATCGCGCGCCCGACAATGCTGCTGCGCGGGACCGTGCCCCAGTACCGACTGTCGAGGCTGTTATCCCGGTTGTCGCCCATGCAGAAATATTGATCGCTGTCATAAAGCCCGTCACCGTCTCCATCGTATATATGACCGAGGCTCGGATCGTTTCTGATCTCTTCCGGCACGGGGTCGCCTTTCACGGGAACTTTGAACGGCTGCCTTATTCCATATTTGCCGCTGTCGTCGTTATATTCGAGAGAGACGCTGCCGTGACGGTTTCCGTAGTAGTAAACCGTCCATTGCGCGCCCTGGCCGGTTTCGCTGGTTTCGATCTCTTCGAGCTGTCCAAGGTCATCAGGCATCTGAGCCTTGACGAATACTTCACGTTCCGGCAGCACCTGTCCATTGATGTAGACTTTGCCTGACCGATACTCTATGGTTTCGCCCGGAAGCCCGATCACGCGCTTGACGAAGTTCGTTTGCGGGTCGCTTGGAAATTTGAATACCACGACATCCCCGCGCCTGATTGCGCGCGTCGGAAACAGCGGGATGTTCAATCCCTCGTGAGGCCCAAAGATGAATTTGTTGACAAGCAGGTGATCCTGAATCCAGATCGTATTTTTCATCGAGCCTGTCGGAACCTTTACGGCTTGAACTATGAACGTCATCCCGAATAACGCCATGATGAGCGTTACTACTATGGACTCGAAATATTCGCGCGGCAGGCTTTTTTTGTATACAGGCTCGTGCGCTTCTTTCGTCTCCACGTCCATGGTTCTTATTTCAGGGGGCGGAAGCTCGCGTCGCTCGCTCACTTCTGATTCAGCTATCTGTTCTTCGGTTTTCAAATCCAATTCATCACTCATAAACTCGATTACCTTATCCGGGTTCAAGCGTCAGTGGTCGCGCCGCGCGCTTCATTATCGCTGCTCGCCTCGGTGTCGGCGCGGTCCTCGTCGCTCACCTCAATCTTATCCTCAGACTCGATTGATGCGCCAGCAGACTCGCGTTCGGACGCGGCTTCAATTTCATCTGCAATTGCCCTGAACGGATCGTCTACGTCAATATCAAGCGGCGATTCATCATACTCCACCGATAGTTCTCGATCATCGGCCACTTCTTCCGCTTCGGCCTGAGGCGCGTAGGCAGCCATGTAAGAATCGTTGTTTCCGTTGTTGCGGGCAGCTTTTCGCGCTCGATGCTCTTCGACGACGCGCAGGAGTTCATCTGTTGAATCGAGCGCGAGCCGCGCGGCTTCCTGTTGAGCGATTTTGATCGTGTGCCCTTCGCCTTGAGCGACAGAGTGCCCGGATACGCGAAGCTCTATGCGAAAAGTGCGGCGGTGGTCGGGCCCAAGCGCTTCGATTACGGCGTACTCAGGCACAGGCCCGCCCGCCGCCTGCAACCGTTCCTGCAAAGCGGATTTGTAATCAGTCCCGATCATCGCAGTCGGGTCTATCCCCAGCAGCTTTCCGCGCAGTTCGCGACGCAGGAACTTTTCAGCTACGGCAATTCCGGCATCGACATAAACCACGCCTATCAGCGCTTCATAAGCGTCTGCCAGAAGCGCGCGCTTGCGACGGCCTCCCGTCTTTTCTTCGCCGCGATTGAGCAGGATGTAGCGGCCCAGATCTATTGCTTCGGCAAGCTCGACCAGGCTCGATTCGCTCACGAGATGGGCTTTCATCTTTGAAAGCTTTCCTTCTGAAAGAGTAGGATATTGTTCGAGCAGCCACGCGCTGACGACGAAGCCCAGAACCGAATCGCCCAGAAACTCCATCGCTTCGTTGTGCTGACAATTCTGCGCCGCGCGCTCGTTGGCGAAAGAACGATGCGTAAGCGCGCGATCAAGCAGCGCGCGCGAGCGGAACGAATAGCCGATCTTCTGCTCGATCTCGGACAGCAATTTTTCGCGCTCAATTGAGATCATAACGACCTTCACAATATAGCATATAAAAGCGCATGCTTCACCAAATCAAAAAGCCAGCCCACGATTTAGGCTGGCTTTTGAAAAGCATCCCTGACCTCTAGAACTATCTCGGTTTTTTGCCGTTCGGTTTTGCCGGAGCCGGTTTCGCAGGCGCTGTGCCCGGCTTTGCGCCCATTGCGTTCTGATCTACTGCTTTCTGATCAGCAGGAGGAGTTGCGGGCGCAACAGGCGGCGGCGTCATGCTGACAGGGGTCGGGCTGTTTTTGTTATCCTCAATCAGCTTCTTCAAGCCTTCTTCCGAATCGTTGTGGCGATACTTGTAGAGACCTGTGAGCGACTCATTGACCTTGTCGCGCGTGTCCTGACTGTAATCGCTCTTCAGGGCCATGAAGCGCGCCCAGCAGTTGATGACCGCATCGGCTTCCTTGTTTGCCTCATCGAGCGCAGCTTTCACTTCGGGCTTAGGCTCTGCGGCTGTGCGGTCTTCCTGAGAAAAACTCTGGTACTTCTGAGCAACAACCGTATATTTGGCTTGATGCAGGCGGCCACAATTAAAGAAGTACGCGGCGTTCATCGGGTCGAGCGTCGTCGCTTGATGGAAATGTTCGAGCGCCTTGTCCGTACTCTTGCCATGCTCGTCTATGCCGCCCAGCAAATTCTGGAAATAAGCGAGCGTTTTGTTCTTGTCGAAAGCAGGAGTGTTTGCTGCCTGAGTAGGCGTCTTGCCTGATTCGATCAAACGAATTGCAGTATTGGTGAACTCAGCTATATCAGCCGCGTACTGGAGATTGGTATCAATCGTGCGCAACTGAATCGCCAGGTAGATGGCATAATCCACATTATTCGGGTCTGCGGCCAGCGCTTCCTTGCCAAGTCGAACTACTTCGGCAGAATTCTTTGCAGTAATAGCATTCTGCAAGAGGATGCTGCGCACGCGAACAATCTCTTTCTTTACATATTCAGCATTCTTGTTTGAAGGAAACTTCTCGACGAAGATCTTGCCCATCTCTAATTCCTTGGCAAGGTCTTTGGCTGTGTATGCGTCATAAAATGCCTTGTAAGCGGCAGCCTCTTCGGCAGCGGGGTCCTGCGCCGCTGCGGGCTGGGTACTGGTTGCCTGTGCCGAGGCAAGTGGGGCAACCACCGTCAGCAAGAAGGTGAGGGCCACTACCGTTATTATATATCTCTTCATTAGACGATACTCCTCCTGAACTGGATTATTCCGAGCGTACTCGAGACTGCCGATACCTTGTGTTTTACTGATATTGGTGCAACTCTAGGATGCTTTGCGGAGCAGTCGGAGTTGCTGACCATCACTCACGGGAAAAGCTCCAATTTTATGGTCGCACGCGCTCACATTTTTTGTCAAGCAATACGGCTGTGAAACCCGCATTTCAAAGCTCAAAAAACCGCTCATGCTTCAACTTATAACTACGGATGCCTGCGTCCGGTCAGTTTCATCAGGAACGCATATAATTCAGGGTCGCGCATCCGTAATTCGCGATTCGTGTGACGCGCCGTCACGCCTGCCGAGGGCCGCTTGTGATCCGATACAAAGGCTTCATAGCCTTGCGCGAAATACTCGAATTCGTTGGCCGCTGCGTAGTAGTCCAGCGCCCGCCCGTCGCGCCGCGCCTGCTCGTAGAGCCTGCGTATCATCTTCGCATCATCTTTTCCGAGAGCGGCCATATGCACCTGATGCGCGAACTCGTGCGCGATTGTGTGATAGCCGCCCTGCGCAGCCAGTTCTATGTACTCAAGCCCTGATACCGTGATGCGCCCGCCCACGCCGCGAATGCTTGCGTAATAGCGACCATCGAAGGTCTTCTCTTCGGCCACCTCCTGAAAATCTCCCAGATCGCTTACCGCTTCGTCAAAGGCGAGCAGGTAGTGGCGCGCTTTGCTTCGCGCGAGCGCGGGCAGAAAATCCGAGAGCGGCGCAACCGCCGAATCAATCACCATCTGCTGATGGCGGGTGAGCGAATCGTAATTCGGGAAAATCTCGCGCGTAAGAGCGAAGCTCGGCGGCGCTGGTTTGTTATAAAACTGTGCCGCGAAATCGGTCGCGCCGACATTGATGCGCGCGCGCTCCTGCAAGCCGCGATAAGCATAACTCAACTCAAGATGAGCAGTCGCGCCGTCCGCGTCTATCTCTTTAGCCATTCGCGCAACAACAGCCGCGCGCTCGTAGTCGCCTTCTCGCAGCCACACATCGCCCAGTGCGAGCAGCGCGCGATAATAGCGCGGCTCTACTCTGAGCGCAGCTTCAAACTCTGTGACCGATTCGGCAAGCTTTCCATCTCGCTTGAGCGCGCGTCCTCGCTCATAATGACTGCGGGCTGGAATCGCTACTTTTTGCTCGTAGCCTGTTCGCCCGTCGAGGTACTGCGAAAGCATTCGCCGCGCGCTCACATTGAACGAATCAAGCGCGACCGCGCGCCGCGCCAGCGCGCGAACCTCGTCGGGCCTTCGCTCAGTCCCTTTGATGAATGCAAGCGCGCCCAAAGCATTCACGTCATATTCGTCGAGTGCGATTGCGCGCTCGGCCTCGGCGGCAGCCTCTTTGTTGCGATTGCTTTCGATGAGCGCGCGCGCAAGCCACGCGTGAGCGGGGCTGTTGTTGGGATTGCGAGCTACAAGGTCGCGCAGGCGTGTTTCAGCGCCCGCGTAATCGCGCTCCAGCAGATCAACTCCCGCGCGCCCGATGATGGCCGTCACGTTTGAAGAGTCGATCCTGAGCGCGCTTTCAAAATACTGTTTCGCCCGCGCGGTCTCTTCCGCAGCGAGATTGATCTCGCCTCGTTCCGCAAGCAGATCAGCCGAGCCGGGATGATCCCTGTCTGCCCGGTCGAGCAATCGAATCGCGGCAACGTAATCGAGCCTTGCGCGAGCAATCCGACTGAGACCCAGCGCAGCAGGGATGCTTGCCGGATCGAGCGTGAGAGCTTCGCGGAAAGCCGCTTCGGCAGCGTCGAGATTCCACCTGCGGCGCAACTCCTCGCCTCGTCCGGACAGTCGGGTTGAATTTTCAATTGATGTCTCGAAGCGAGGCGATAAAGTCTGCGCGCGGGATAAAGAGAGGGAAGGCAGAAGGCAGAAGGCAATATGCAATATGCAATAAGCGAAAAACAGAAGCATGAGGCGCGAACGGTTTTTCACCGCAGAGCCGCCGGGAACCCTGAGAGACGAAAACTCTGCGTAATCACTGCGTCCTCTGCGGCTCTGCGGTGAATTCATGCTTGTTGCTCGTTGCTTTTAGGTTTGAGTCCGACATCCACTGATGTTTCGCGCAGCGCTGTGATGATGAAATCGATATGTTCGCCGAGGTCTGCGCCCAGTTCCTGAACGCTCTCATATACTTCGTCGCGGTTGACCGTGCGCGCAAAGGCTTTGTCTTTGAGCTTCTTTTTGACGGACTTCGATTCCAGATCCCAGATGCCGTTCGGGCGAACCAGAGCGCATGCGACGATGAAGCCCGTTAATTCGTCGCACGCATAAAGCCCGCGCGCGAGCAGCGTGTCGCGCGGCACACCTGTCTGATTTACATGGCCTAATATTGCGCGGCGCGTCTCTTCGCTGTAGCCGCGTTCGCCTAATACCTCGGAACCTTTCAGAGGATGATCGGGCGCTGTGGGGTACATCTCGTAGTCGAAATCATGAAGCAGCCCGACCACGCCCCATTTCTCTTCCTCTTCACCCTGCCGTCGAGCGTATGCGCGCATCACCGCCTCGACTGCGAGCGCGTGTTTTCTGAGCGAGTCGCTTTTCGTGTATTCGCAAAGCAGATTCCAGGCATCCGTTCGTGTTGGCATAACTCAATCAAGATAGAGTGTGATGGAAGAAGTTTCAAACAATAATGTGGATTGCCTTGCCTGCCGCTGTTTGCCTCGCTTACTATGCTGTTTTCCGATGACACTGTTTGAATACAGAAACGATTATGACAAACGCAAAACATTCAATGGCCGAGGTCGCATCAACAGAAGAGATCAGAGCGCAGTTTCCGGCGCTTGAGCGCATTCACAATGATTCGACGGTTGCGTACTTCGACGGGCCGGGCGGCACGCAGGTTCCTCGCGGCGTGGTCGAAGCGATGAAGGATTATCTGTTTCATCACAACGCCAACACGCACTGGGCTTATCCGACAAGCGAAGAGACCGATGCGCTTCTTGAACGCGCGCGCGAGGCGCTGGCAGACATGCTAAATGCATCGCCTGCCGAAATCGCTTTTGGCGCGAATATGACTACGCTTACATATCATCTTGCCAGAGGGCTGGGCTATCAGTACGGCGCGGATGACGAAATAGTCGTGACGGAACTCGATCATCACGCGAACGTCGCGCCGTGGCAGGCGCTCGCGCGCGAGCGCGGATTGAATGTGCGCATGGCAAAGATGAATACTGAAACCGGGCAGCTTGACTGGGACGATCTGGAGCGACTGGTCAACAAACGAACGCGGTTGCTTGCAATCGGTGCCGCGTCGAACTCGCTTGGAACGATCAACGATCTAAGCCGCGCCGTCAGATTAGCGCGTTCGGTCGGCGCGCTCATCTTCGTCGATGCGGTACATTACGCGCCGCACGAGTTGATCGACGTGCGGGCGATTGATTGCGATTTTCTGGCCTGCTCGGCTTACAAATTCTACGGCCCGCACGTCGGAGTGCTTTACGGCAAACGCGAACTGCTTGAGACGGTCTCTTTTCCCAAGCTTCAGCCAGCGCCGGACTACGCGCCTGAACTGGCAGAGACGGGAACGCAGAATCACGAAGGCATGATCGGCGCGGCGGCAGCCGTCGATTTTCTGGCCTCGCTTGCTCAGGGCGATACGCGCCGCGAGCGTCTGCGATCAGCTTTCAGCGTCCTGCACGAGCGGGGCGCGGCTTTAGCGAAACAGTTGTGGGAAGGGCTTTCATCAATCGAAGGCGTCAGGTTGTACGGCCCGACGCCCGACCACGCGCGAACGCCTACCATCTCATTTACTGTCGAAAGGCTGGCTTCGATTGATGTCAGCCGCCGACTGGTCGAGCGCGGAATCTTTGCATCGCACGGAGACTTCTATGCCGCGACCGTCGTCGAGCGATTGAATCTGGTAGAAGATGGGCTGGTGCGGGCAGGCGCGGCCTGCTATACCACAGAAGAAGAAGTCGCGCGGCTTGTTGATTCGGTGGCTGAGATTGCGCGCGGCTCGAATTGACCAATGCCGCGCGCTTGCCATAATATAGCGCGCGGATAATCACTCTCAGGAGACAATCAGATGGAGCAAGTCGGCTTGACCGGCATTCAGTCGAAAGAGACTCAACCCGGAACCGTCAAATCGGGTGGCGAATATCTGCCGCTCGTCGCGGGGCAAACAGTCTGCACAGTTAAAAACGAAAAGGGCGAAAGATGCCAGGCGCACGTCAAGCAATGGCAAACGGCTCCGCCCGATGTCGTGAAGAAAGCGGCAGCAGGCAACACGATTCATCGCTGCCAGCGCTGTTACGCAATCTATGAAGGCCCTCCCCAGGAGTACCTTCACCCCAAGGTCAAAAAGTAAAACCAGTAAACAGGTGAACGATTATGAGATTTGAAAAGCTTGGATGGATCAGGCAGGTGATGGCCTGCGTCATCGTTTTGATGTGCGCTTTCACTTGCGCCGCAAGCCATCGGCCTGACAGGAAAAAGGAAGGAAAGCCAGCAATGATCACACACGAATACGCAGACGTGAACGGAGTCCGCCTGCATTATGCAAAAGCAGGCAAGGGCAAACTCGTCATGTTCGTTCACGGCTTTCCAGAGTTCTGGTACGAGTGGAAAAATCAACTCATGGAGTTCGGCAATGACTATCTGGCCGTAGCGCCCGACATGCGCGGCTACAACCTTTCGTCGAAACCCGAAGAGCTTGAAAAGTATCAGGTGAAATACATGGTCGAAGATTTGCGCGCGCTGGCGGAAAAGCTCGGCCACAGGAAATTCACACTCGTCGCGCACGATTGGGGCGGCGCAATCGCGTGGGCTTTTGCAATAGCTCATCCCGATTATCTCGAAAAACTGGTCATCATCAACGCGCCGCATCCGGGCGTGTTCGCGCGCGAGTTGCGCGAAAATCCCGCGCAGCAGAAGGCTTCGCAATACATGCTCTTTTTCCGCAGCCCGCAGGCCGAAGCGCAACTTTCGGCCAACAACTATGGCCAGCTTGTGCAGATAGTTCTGGGGCCGGGACTGAAATCGGGCGTGTTCAACGAAGAAGACAAAAAGGCTTACATCGAAGCATGGTCGCAGCCGGGCGCGCTTACAGGCGGCTTGAATTATTATCGCGCAGCGCGCGTCGGCCCTCCTTCGGGCGAAGGCGATAAATCGGGGACGAGTTTCGCTCAGGACCTGTCGTCGCTTATGGTGAAAACGCCCACGCTGGTAATCTGGGGCGAGAAGGATACGGCGCTACTTACGGGCAATCTGGAAGGGCTTGATAAATTCGTCCCGAATCTTACGATCAAGCGCATCCCCGACGGCTCGCACTGGGTCATTCATGAAAAGCCTGAGCTTGTGAACGGCTACATACGCGACTTCGTCAAAGGCAAGTAGCTTTGAAGGATGAGGGGTGAAAGATGAAGGATGAATCAAGGAGCGCTGAACCGGGATCACACGATTCATCCCTTATCCCGCATCCCTCATCCCATGAAAGCTCATCCCATGAAAGTGGCCACGAACTTTTAAACAGCCTTCTTTCCGAACTCAATCAATACCCTGCGCGCAGCGAAATGATCTCAAAGAAGATACGCGATGCGTTCGAGCGGCGGGTTGCAATACTGGCGCTCGACATGGTTGGGTTTTCGCGGCTGACGGTCGAGTATGGAATCATACATTACCTTGCGATGATTCATCAGATGGCGGAGGGAGCAATCCCGGCTGTGAAATCCAACGGCGGGCGCGTAATCAAACTTGAAGCGGATAATCTGTTCGCCGTCTTTGACAAACCCGCTCACGCGCTCGAAGCCGCGTTCGACATCTTTCGAGCATTCAATGCGATCAACAGCGTTGTCCCGACCGAACGCGACATCTTCGGCAGCATAGGCATAGGCTACGGCGAGACGTTGATAATAGCAGACAGAGACATGTTCGGGTCAGAGATGAATCTGGCCTGCAAGCTGGGTGAAGACCTCGCAGAAAAAAACGAGATATTGCTTACCCCCGCAGCCTTTCAAGCCCTGCCCGCCAAACGTTACGTTTGCTCGCCGGTCAGCTTTTCAATCAGCGATCTGGAGATAAACTGCTATCGCTACGAAAAACGTAACTACCCGCAAGCGAAACGCAAATGAGATTCAAAGGCTCAGCGTTGAAGCGCAAACCCTCATCTTTGAGTCTTTGAATCTCAAGATTTAGATTTGAACCCTCATCCTTGAAGCTTTGAACTGCTTGATTGAGGCTTTGAAGCGCATCATTGGACCTTAAACACTCAACGTTTTGAATTTTTACGCCTCATCTTTGAGTCTTTGAATCTCAACGCTGAGTCTTTGAGTCTCAAGCTTGAGTCCGTGAACTCCATTATCGAGTATCTAGAACTCGAACGTTGAGACTTTGAACTCAACCGTTAAAGCTCTGAACTCCACTGTTGAGTCAGCAATCCTCATCAAAAAGCCTTGAACCTTCAGCATTGTCTCTTTGAGACTCAAGCGTTATACGCGCAACTTCGGTAATCACAATATATTGCGCGGGAAGGCTGCAAATATCGAGAGAATGCCGACTCCAAGCCTCGCTTAAGGCTGAGGAGCCTTCTTTTGCTTCCCGGTTCGTCGGAAACGTTCGCCCAACTGCTCGGCGACAGGCTTGAGACCGGGCGTCATTTTGGAAGCGGTCTTGACATAGCTATAGACCTGACTTGCCTGTTGCATTGCTTCGCCGCCGACCGCCAGCCGCGTATCGTCGAGTTGTGAAGCTAACGACGAGGCCAGCGTAGTAAGCTCCGTCAGCACTGCAAACAGGTCAACATCATTCTTGAATTCGGCAGTGATGAAACTGACGGGCAAGATGGTCGGGTTATCCTGAGCGGCAGTCAAAGCATTTTGAATAAAGAACAGACTGTCCGGCCCGGTTTTGAAAATGGACTGGCGTTCGGCAGTCGTGAGATTGACCAGAAACGGCAACTTGTTAATGATGAGCGCGAAGGCATCCTTAATAGCTTGCACATCGGCTGTCGGGACAGAGGCGTTGATGTTTTGATATGGCATTAGCATCTCCTTACTCGCGAACTGGTTTCGAGTTTCCGGTTGCTCGGAATCGAGCCTCCGAATGATGAACATTACTTTAATTTGTAATAAAAGTTGCCGTCAAGTAATTTGGACAGGCTGTCGTGTCGGGGCTATCGGCTTCCAGTCAATCGCATGTTATACGATGATCTGCTCAATTCGAGACTGAGCCAGTGGTATACTGGATTTGACCAGTTGGTTAAGCGAGGTAGAGCAATCGTGAGAAAAATTGTAAGAGCGCACGGAGATGGTGAAATATTGGCCACTGAAACAAGTGGGAACGGGACTGCGAAAAAGACCAAGCCCCCGCGCCGACGCAATCCTGCAACCCCGCAGCTTTCAGAGAAAACTAAGAAGCTAACCCTTAAAGCTTTTCAGTTGGCTTATGAAGCGCATCACGGAAAAAGCTCATAATGCCGGTCTACACCTTTGATACCTCAGTCATCATCGCCTATAAGGTGGATGAGCTGCCCACCAATTTTCTGCTTTCAGCAGTGGTGATTGCTGAACTCACGGCAGGGGCTCCCGATGACTCCAGCCGGAAAGTGTTTGAAGCCTTACGCCTCAATTACATCAAAGACGGTGCCCTGTTGGTTCCGAGCAGTGACGATTGGCTGACGGCCAGCAGAATTCTTTATTGGCTTACCCAGGGCCGCAAGAAAAAGGCTGGCGGCAAAACGCCCAAGCTCATCCCCGGTGCCAGCCAGCGAATGTTTTTCGATGCCCTCATTGCGGTAAGCGCGAAACGCGCTAATGCTACGGTCGTTACCAATGACTATGATGATTTCAGAGCGATCCAATACTACTGCCAAATCAAATTGATACGCGGCTCTGATTTCTTTGGCCAATAGCCACACCTTGGAAGGGCTACCCGGTAGGCGGGGGTTCAAACGGCGAGGCCGACGCGCGCGGCCAGTGTTTGAAACCGCTCGTCTGCGCGCAGAGGGTCGAAGATGGGGCTGACCATCATATAAGCCAGAAACCCGTATCGCTCTTCATAAGCTTTTTCGAGCAACTCGAAGGCAAGCTCTGTTTCTTCAAGCCCGATGCGGATTATCGCCATCAGATACGAAGAGACATAACGGTTTTTCGCGAGCCGATTCATCTCGTCGATGATTTGCATCGCACGGTCGCGCGCTCCCGATGCGGCATATGCATGACCGAGCCACGCGAGCGATTCCGCGTCTTCGCGCGAAGGGGCGAGACATTTTTCAAATTCCCGGATGGCTTCTTCGTACATACGCTTTTCGATGTAAACCTGTCCGAGGCGGCGATGCGCGAGGATGAATTCGGCGTCTAGTTCGAGGATTTTATTGTACGCTTCAATCGCTTCGTCGTAGCGGCGCGTGAGATAGAAAAGCCATCCTACGTTTGTGTTGACCGGCAGCGACAGCGGGTCGAGTTCTTCGGCGGTCTTTACTTCCGCAAACGCCTCGTCCATCCGATTCATCGCGGCCAGATAAAGCGCGTACCATTGATGTGCCGTGCCGTAACCGGGATTGAGTTCAATCGCGCGCCTGAATGCGCGTTCGGCCTCCGACCAGTTCCAGTCATAACCGAAGGTCGCAAACGCAAGCGATGCGTACCCTTCGGCCAGCTTGTCGTCCAGTTCAAGCGCGGTCCTTGCCGCCGCTTTCGAGCGCGGGAAAGCATCCTTGGGCGCGATGGTGCTGTAGCTTGCAAGTATGTTGTAGGAGTCTGCAATCCCCGCGTAAGCGAGCGCGTAGTTCGGGTCAGAATCTATCGCCTGATTGAAATACTCTATGCCCTTTTTGATCCCTTCCGCCGTTCGTTTGTTCCAGTAGTAACGGCCCTTGAGGTAAAGCTGATAGGCTTCGGTGTTTTCCGTGTGACGGCGCGCGAGCTTCTTTTTCTGCGCGCCGTCTAATTTCAATCTGAGCTTATCGCTTATGACGCTTGAAATCTCTTCTTCGATATTGAATATGTCTGCAAGCTTGCGATTGTACTGCTCGCCCCAGATATGTGACCCGTCTGCCGTATCGACCAACTCAACCTTGATGATGAGCGTGTCGCCGCGCTGAAACATTCTGCCCGCAAGCACCGCGCGCACACCTAAATCATGACCGGCTTCTTTTGGATCGACCTCTTTGCCTTTATATCGAAAGACTGTGCTGCGCGCCATGACGCGCAGCTTCGGCAACTGCGACAGGTTGTTGATTATGCTTTCGGTGATGCCGTCCGAAAGATATTCCGTGTCCGGGTCATTGCTTGAGTTTGCGAGCGGAAGTATGGCAAGCGAATCGATTGATTTGCGCGAGCGCGAACGGCGCGCAACGGGCGCGGAGCCGGTTTGAACCGTGGTCAGACCGGATGTTGACAGTGCGCCGCTATCGAGATCGCGCCGCAGATTGCGAAGATCGGTTGCGACCTCGCGCGCCGATTGATAACGGCGTTCGCGGTCTTTTTCGAGGCATTTTCGCGCGATGCGTTCCAGTTCGGCTGGCACGTTGTAATTGAAACGCGAAACAGGCGGCGGCTCCTGATGTAGTATGCAATCTATGATTTCAGTCGGGCTGTTGCCGCCAAACGGCAATCGCGCGGTCAGCGTCTCGTAGATGACAACGCCGAGCGAGAACAGGTCCGTGCGATGATCCACGTCGCGGCCAAGCGCCTGTTCGGGCGACATATATGAGATGGTTCCCAGCACTATGCCTGCGGCTGTCTGCTGGCCGAGCGGGACCGTGAAGTCGTCGCTATCGGTAGTCGAGCGCGCTTCGGTCACCTTGGCAAGCCCGAAATCGAGCATCTTCACCAGCCCACGATGCGTGATCATGAGGTTCGAGGCTTTGATGTCGCGGTGAATTATGCCGAGAGTGTGAGCTTCGTCTAAAGCGTCGGCGATCTGTGTTGCGATGTCGATTGCTTCGCGCGTATCCATTATGCCGCGCTCGACCCGCCGCGAAAGCAGATCGCCTTCGACGTACTCCATCACGATGAACATGATCTGGTCGTGCTCGCCTATGTCGTAGATGGCCGCGATGTTGGGCGTGCGCAGGGCGGAGGCGGCGCGGGCTTCTTTGAGAAATCGCGAGCGGCGGTCGGGGTCGTATTGATATGAAGCGGGAAGGAATTTGAGCGCGACCTGGCGACCAAGCCGCGCGTCTTCGGCCAGATAGACTTCGCCCATGCCGCCCGCGCCGAGCTTTTTCAGAATGCGATAATGCGAAATTGTTTCTGAAATCACAGGGTTCTCGCCCTTTTCAACACTAGCATTGCGATATTGGTAGAGATCGGCAGTCATCATCTCTTACATCTACGGTTCATTCATCCGGTATGGTTTTCTTCCCCGTAACAGCCGATTCCTCTTCGTCGCCCTCTTTCTCTGCGCGCGTAGACGGCATGTGCACGTGAGTCAACGCTTTATTGAAAATTTCTTTGCCTTTTGCGATCAATTCTTTTTCTTCTTCCGATTCGGAAAAGAACTCTTTGTTTTCTTCGATAACCCTTCGCTCGAACCGGCTGATGATGTAAACGGTGGCGATTATGATAAGCCCCACAAGCAAGCCTATCTGAACGCGATGCATATCGCCTATCAGGGTTTCAACGCCTGTGGCGAACGTAAATCCAAGCCCTTCGAGCACGCCGACCCAGACGGCGCAGCTTGCCAGCGTCAACCCCGCGAATTTCAAATAGCCGAATTGAGCCAGCCCCCAGAAGATCGCGCTCGCCGTCCTCAGCCCGTAAACGTACTTTACAATGAAGACCGACAGTATGCCGAACCGGTTCATCAGTTTTTCTATTCGCGACCGGGCTTTGAGAAAAATGTTCAGTGACAGCGCGCGCGTGCGAAAGCGCGAGCCTATCAGATAGCTGAGCGAATCGCCCGCGAAGCCGCCAATCATGCCTACCAGAAGCGCCTCTTCGATGCTGAACAGACCGGCTCTGGCAAGCACACCGGCAAACAGGAGCGTCAGATCGCCTTCGAGCATGGTGCCGAAAAATACAGCCCATAACCCGTACCTTTGAAGTAGCTCGTACATTATTTCAGTTTCTAGTCCCCAGTTTCCAGTCTGTAGCTGCCGGTTTTAAGTTCAGGGCTTACATAAAATCCCGAACCAGAAACTATAAACCAGAAACCAGAAACTCCGGCCATTCTCTAGGGCTTGTGGATTTTAGCAAAGAGAGCCAAAATTGACATCCCTTTCACGCCTTTGTTATTCTGAAATTTCCGGTAACCTCTTAAAATCGGACTTATGACTACCAGCCAGACAACTGATTCCGTATTTATCGGCATTGATCTAGGCGGCACCACGCTCAAAGGCGCGCTTGTCAATGCATCCGGCGAAATGCTCCACGAGATTCGCCTGGACACCGAACAACAGAGCGCAAAAGCGCTGCTCGCTCAGATAATTGAATCGGCCTGCGGGCTGCGCGACCACGAACGCGCCGGAGGTCGCGCCGCAGCCATCGGCATAGGAATTCCCGGCCTCGTCAATCGAAAGACTAACCGCATCGAAGTCATGCCGAACCTGCCCAATCTTTCAGGCATAGATATTATCGAAGAGCTTGCGCGCGAAGCGAAACTGCCTGTCGTACTCGATAACGACGCAAACGCGGCTGCCTATGCCGAGCTACAGGTCGGGGCCGCGCGCGGGCGGCGCGATGTCTTTTTCGTGACGCTTGGAACGGGCATCGGCTCCGGGTTGATTATCAACGGCAGGATATTTCGCGGGGCCGCAGGGTTTGCTGGCGAATTCGGACATATGACGATTGACCCCGAAGGCATCGAGTGCGCCTGTGGCAACATCGGCTGCCTTGAAACAATCGCGTCGGGGCCGAACATCGTCCGCCGCACGCGCGAGCGGCTTTATCGCGACCGCACCTCTTCACTTTCGAGGCTGGCGATTCCGCGCGACCGCGAGTTCACCGCAGAAGACATAGCCCGCGCAGCCCGCGAAGGCGACGAGATGGCGCAGTTGATGATGGAGCGCACGGGAATGTTTCTGGGCATAGCGCTGGCCGCCGTCATCAATCTGCTGAACGTCGAGATGGTCGTGATGGGCGGCGGTGTGATGGAAGCGGGCGAGCTGATTTTGAAGCCGACCATTAAAGAGACTCGCCGCCGCGCCTTTCCGCCCTCGTTCGACAGTTGTGATATAGTGATCGCCGAACTCGGCCCGCAGGCAGGTATGATCGGAGCCGCGCTTCTCGCCCGCGATCAAGCTGAATAATGGTTTATGGTTTCTGGTTCGGATTCGTGTAAACTAGAAGCTTGAAAGTTGGAATCAGAAACTAAACCATGATCGATCGTCTGCAAATAAGAAATTTTTCGATAATCGCTCACATAGATCACGGCAAGAGCACGCTCGCCGACAGGTTGCTCGAAGCGACGGGCGCGCTCTCCGAACGCGAAATGAGCGAACAGGTGCTCGACGCGATGGACCTTGAGCGCGAGCGCGGCATCACCATCAAAGCTCACGCAGTTCGCCTGAACTACAAAGCGCACGACGGGCAGCAGTATCTGCTCAACCTCATAGACACGCCCGGCCACGTCGATTTCTCTTACGAAGTCTCAAGGTCGTTGTCGGCCTGCGAGGGGGCGCTGCTTGTCGTAGACGCTTCGCAGGGCGTTGAGGCGCAGACGCTTGCAAACACCTATCTTGCGCTCGATCACAACCTCCATCTCATCCCCGTCATAAACAAGATCGACCTTCCCGGCGCAGAGCCTGATCGCGTGCGCGAAGAGATCGAACACACCATCGGGCTTGAAACAGATAACGCTTTGTTGATCTCGGCCAAACAGGGCATAGGCATCGACGAAGTGCTCGAAGCGATTGTGCGCGAAGTGCCGCCGCCCGCAGGCGACCGCAATCAGCCGCTCAAGGCACTGATCTTCGATTCGTGGTTCGATAGCTACAGAGGCGTGGTCGTCCTGATGCGCGTCATCGACGGCGTGATTCGACCCGGCATGCGCGTTCGATTGATGGACGCCGAAAAAGAGTATCAGGTGGACGCGCTCGGCGTGCTGACGCCGAAGCCGCGCGAGATAGACGAACTGAGCGCGGGCGAAGTCGGGTTCTTTACCGCCGCGATCAAGACGGTCGCCGATGTCGAAATAGGCGATACTGTGACGGAAGCCGCGCGCCCGACCGAAACTCCGTTTCCCGGATTCAAGCGCATAAAACCCATGGTCTTCGCCGGTCTCTACCCTGTCGAATCGAACAAGTATGAAGAACTGCGCGATGCGCTCGATAAGTTGAGGCTGAACGATTCGTCGTTCTTCTACGAGCCCGAAGCGTCAGCCGCGCTCGGTTTCGGTTATCGCTGCGGCTTTCTGGGCCTGCTGCACATGGATATAGTTCAGGAGCGATTGGAGCGCGAGTTCGATCTTGAGCTGATCACGACGGCCCCGAACGTGCGCTATCGTGTGACGACTACCTCAGGCGAGGTGATGGAGATCGACAGCCCTTCGCGGCTGCCCGATCCGGGCAAGATAGAGATGATCGAAGAGCCTATAATCCGCGCTATGATAATGAGCAGCGACGATTATGTCGGCCCGCTTTTCGCGCTGCTTGAAGAGAAACGCGGCACACAACTCGGATTTGAATACCCCGCGCCCAAACGAGTGCTGTTGACTTACGAATTGCCGCTGGCCGAGATAATGTTCGATTTTTATGATCGGCTGAAATCGCTTTCGCGCGGATACGCGTCATTCGATTACGAGTTGACGGGCTATCGGAAAGGCGATCTGGTCAAGCTCGATATACTTGTTGCCGAAGAACCCGTCGATGCGCTGTCGCTGATCGTTCACCGCGAATTCGCCTACACGCGAGGCCGCGCGCTGGTCGAGAAGATGCGCCAGTTGATTCCCCGACAATTGTTCGAGGTTCCGATTCAAGCCGCTGTCGGCAATAAGGTGATCGCGCGCGAAACCGTCAAAGCTCTGGGCAAAAACGTGATCGCGAAATGCTACGGCGGCGACATAACGCGCAAGCGCAAGCTGCTTGAAAAACAGAAAGAGGGCAAAAAACGCATGAAGCGCGTCGGAAAAGTAGAGATACCTCAGGAAGCGTTCCTCGCCGTTCTCAAAGTCAACGAATAGATCAGAGGCCAGAGGTTGGATGTCGATGAGAGTCTTTCACTGACATCCAACCTCTGGCCTCTGACCCTCTATACGGCTATTCATTCAGCTTGAAATTAAATACGATCACGCCGGTCACCTGCACGGCAACGCCGTTGAGCAGAGTCGGCTGAAACCGCCAGCCTGTGGCGGCAGAAACGGCTGCTGCTTTCAAAAGACCATGACCGCTTACAGCGCGCGCCGACTCGACGCGCCCGTCGGGCGAGATCATGACTTCGACCGATACTGATCCATCCAGATGAATCTGTTTTGCAAGCGGCGGATAATCCGGCGTGCGGCGCACAACGGCTTTTCCCTGCAACACTGTCGAGGGCAGTCTCACGGAGCGCGGACCTTCCGGCCTGACCTGAGCTACGGGCGGTGGCGGGTCGGGCAGCGCGGTCGGGTTGCCGTGCCCCTCGCTACCGGGTACGTAGATGATGGGCAGCCCCGACATAGTGCATACCGAGCCTTCTGCTTCGACCTTTCCAAGACCGGGCGGGCCAACCGGCGCATTGGTTCGGACGGGGCCGGGAGTGGTAGCCATAACTTTTTCGAGATCGGTCACTTGCCTCGGGTCATTGCGCGGCGCAACGGTCGAGTAGCCGCGATTCGTGACAGTTTGCGGCCCTGTGACAGGCAACGGCGTAGGCGTTATCATCAATGCCGTGTGCTCGCTTGTGTCCGCGAGCTTTGGATTTGTGATGATGATTGACACGGCGAAGGCCGCCGCCACGCTGAGCAGGTAAAATACAGCCGTGCCGCAGAAAAAATTCGCAGTCCGCTGCCTGCGCCGATTGGTTGCAGAGATAATCAGCTTATTGAACATTACACACTCTCCATTCAGGCAACACGACATCGTTGCCCTGCAAATTGTGATGGGCGCTCTCTTGATAAGGGTGAAGAATGAAGGATAAAGGATGAGGGATGCGAGATAAGTGAAGCGGAAGAAAAAGTGTTCGGATTACTTCATCCTTCCGCCCTCATCCCTCATCCTTGCTCTCTTAGCCGCTCACATCCATGCGCTCCACCAGAAGAATTATTCGAGTGGAGACCGGATGGCCTGAAACTGTCGCCGGTTGAAACGTGCGATTGCTCAACGTCCACCAGAGTTGCTCGATCAGAAGCGGGTCGTTCGGCGCGTCAATCATATCGACAAGTCTGGCGCGCCCGTCTGCGTCTACTTCGACCAGGGCGGACATTGTTTCGTTGCCGCCCTGTTTGTAGGCAGTATAACTGAAACTGACCAGCGCGCTGTTATTCAGCACACGAGGCAATTGGTAGTAATGTTCGTCTTCTGACGAGCCTTCGTCGTCCGGCAACCCGTTATAGCTGTGATACTCGCGGTCTGATCCGCTGACGACAGGATAGATTGCCACCTGCTCTGTATCAATTATGCCGCTGCTGCCCACAGGGATGGGCTTGAAGCTGGAAAACAATAATCCGAATGAAACGACCGATAGCACAAGGCCGGTCGTGTAGGCGACGAGGCGCGGGTTCAGCTTCATAAGCCACTCGACCATAAGTTGAGCGAGGTTTATCTCTTTGTTTGCGTGTCGCCTTGCTTCGGTCATTATGTAGCTATGGAGTTCGCGCGGCGTTTCGGGTTCCTCGAAATCTCTGAACAAAAGAGAGACCTGCTCGATTTCGACCAGATGCAACCGGCAGTCGTTGCATACAGAGATGTGCGAACGGTACTCGGCGGCCTCGACCTCAGGCAATTGCCGGTCTGCGTAAGCAGATGCTGTCAATTCAAACTTCTTGCATTCCATAATCAACACGTCTAAATCAGATTTAGCTGAATCCGATTTTGCTAAATAAAGTTTTTCACACGGCGGCGCAACTCTTCGCGCCCGCGCGCGATTCGTGACTTCACCGTTCCGATGGAGACCTGAAGCGTTTCAGCGATCTCCTCA
This sequence comes from Blastocatellia bacterium, assembly GCA_963804815.1. GTDB lineage: Bacteria > Acidobacteriota > Blastocatellia > UBA7656 > UBA7656 > DATEKX01. The sequence goes on from CAWDRU010000002.1 coordinate 5,150,248, forward strand.
TAAGAAAGCTCTTCGATTTCGCGCAGTATGAGCGCGACCCGATATTCCTGCTTGATCTCGCCCAGCGCTTTCATGATGCGTTGTTCGCGCTCGTTTGCAATGGCCTGAGCTTCGGGCGAGATGCCTTTGCCGGGCAGCGAACTGCCGAGCGTCGTATCGGTCTCCGGGCGACGGATGTCGAGCGATATGGTTTCGTCCCTGTGCCGCCGCCGCCACCATCGTTGTTGATTCATCGCCTGGTTAATGGCTATGCGATAGATCCAGGTCTTGAGGCCGGACTCTGCTCGAAACCCGTTCAAGCCTTTATAGACTTTCAGGAAGGTTTCCTGCGCCGCATCGCGCGCCTCTTCTGCATCATTCAGCAGTCGAAAGCAGAGCGCGTAGACGGGGCGCTCGAAATGAGCGACCAGTTCTTCAAATGCGGTCAGATCACGAGCGCGCAACCGTGCGATCAGACCTACCTCAGACGGCTGCTCCTCCATCTCGAGCCGAGCCAGTGTAGTATGCTCCAGTGCGGCCATATCTCCGGCTGACATTTGTGGCGCTCCTCGTGTTTAAGACTGACCGGAGTGGGCCATCGCTCGTTCCTTTATGAAGCCGAGCGCCGTAAAATAGCTCCAACGAGAGCGGGCAATGGCCCTTCACCTCACTTGTCGCTATTCTTAGACACCTCACAGGATCAGAATGTTCCAGCTTTTATAACTCTACCATAACAGAGAACGCGGCGCAGGAAGGAATTTGAATGGATAATTAAATGACAAAGAGCAAATGTGGGAAAGAAAGCTGTGCCCGCGCAATTGCTTTTCAGGGTTCACGTTTTGCCTTTTCAGTTCTGCCCGGTTGCTTGACAATCGAGCGGCGAGGCCGTTATTTTGTCTATTAATCTACCAAACGGCGCAGCCGACCTTAAGCGCCCGTCATATCCTAGGAGGACAAGAAGTTTTGGCAAAAGCACGCAGGAAAAAGAGCCGGGTTTCGGTCAAAGACATGAGGTATCGCAACGACCCGATGGTTCGCTTCTACGAAAAGACGCAGGACTGGCTACAAGACAAGGGCCGCCCGCTCATCATTGGTATCGGCATCATAATAGGTGTGTTGCTGGTTTACGCCATAGGCAGTTACTTCTTCCATTACAGAAAGGCGAGAGCCGAAACGGCATTCGCGCAGGCGTTTGAGAGATACAACGCCCCTGTGCAGGATTCGACCGTTGTGACGACCGCTCCTCCGACGGGCAGGACCTACAGCGATGAAGCGACAAAGTGGCAGGAATCGGCTCAGGCGTTCGAGCAACTGGCCAGTGATTATTCCAGCTATTACGACGCGATAGGTCAATACTACGCAGGCGTCTCTTACCTCCATCTCGAAGGCAGCCGCGACCGTGGGCTGAGACTGCTGGAACAGGCCGCAAACAAAAACGATCAGCCGACTTCGGACCTCGCGCGACTTGCGATGGCCGAAAACTACTCGGCCAACGGCGAAACGGATAAGGCCATTTCGATCTGCGAACAACTGATAAAATCCGATAACGTGTTCAAACCGGCAATCCAACTGACGCTCGGTCGCATATACGAAAAGAGCGGCAACACGGAAAAGGCTGTGGAAGCCTATTTCGAGGCGGCCAAGCCTGACCGCTCCATCGGCGCGGGGCAGGAAGCAGAGAAGCGGCTGGCCGCGCTCGCGCCCGATCGAATAAAGGATTTGCCCGCAACGCCCAGCGCGCCCTACCAACCCTGACCAGTAGGCGGTAAGCGGTGAGCAGTAGGCAGTTTTCTATTTACTGCCCGCTGCCTTCTGCCTTCTGCTTACTGACTATTGACCATTGATGGAAAATTTCGCGCATACACTCCTCGGTCTTTCGCTGGCAAAAGCGGGACTCGAACGCGCGACGCCGCTTGCCACGACTGCGCTTGTCATCTCGTCGAACCTGCCTGACATTGACGTGTTGATGCGGATCGGCGGCAACACCAGCGATTACCTTCATTATCATCGCGGTTTCACGCACTCGTTTGCAGGGCTGGCATTGCTTGCCACGGCGATTGCCCTGCTGCTGACTTATCTTGATCGCCGCTTTCGACTGCGGCGCGACCATCGCCGCAGGCCCGTCCGCCCTCTCAGAATTTTCTGGGTGGCTTATCTTGGCGGGCTTGGTCATACGTACATGGATTTTACGAACAACTATGGCGTGCGACCTCTGTTGCCTTTCAGCAATCGCTGGTTTTACGGCGACATCGCTTTCGTCGCCGATCCGTGGATATGGCTGATACTGGGTTCGGCTGTCGTGTGGCTGACGACAACCGACACTGCGCGAGCTTTTTTGTGGCTTGCAATAGGAGTCGCGCTCGCGCTCATCATGGGGCTTGCGTTACGCAATCCGTCCGAACAGTTTGCCCACATTCCGACACTTGCGCGAATCATCTGGTTTGCAGGGCTTGCCTTTATCATCGCAGGCGCGCTGATGGGCTGGGGGCGCTACGGCGAAAGGCTCGCCCGATATTCGCTGCTCATTTTAGGGATCTATTACGGCGGGATGTGGATGGCTCACCAATCGGCCATGAGCCAAAATCATGCGCGGGCAGAGGGCTATAATCAGATTGCTTCGTGGCCGACACCAGCAAATCCCATGTTGTGGCAGTCGGTTGCGCGTAGAGAAGAACAACTCTACACGAGCTATATAAACCTGCTCGAACCGGCAAATTCAGAATGGCGCGAGGCGGCAACTCTTGACCCCGGTTTTGTCGAAGCCCTCCGTCGGTCGCCCGAAGCGCAGGTCTTTCTGGACTTCACCCGCTTTGCCGCAGCAAGCGTTGAAGAGCGGGCAGATGGATACAGCGTCTCGATGCGCGACCTGCGATTCGATTTACGAATGCGCGTGGAGTTGGATCGCGAACTGAATGTTTTATCAACGGACGTGCGGTGGTTCTGAGTAGTTGTTTTTCTGCCGAGTCGCTTTAGTGTTGCCTGCGCAACCGCTCGACAATAGAATTGAAGTTGACTGATGAATACAGCAAGCATTCGCCCCGGATATATACCTTACACGCTCTCAGCCGCAGTGTTGATGACTGTGGGATCTGCGCTGCTCAAAACCGGATGGCTTGTGTCGGGGCTTTTGTTCTGGCTGATGCTCGCGCCAGTGATTGCGGCGGCTTTGCTTGATCGCATAGAGTTCGACGGGCAAAAGATTCTTCATCGCGGGCCGCTCGCTTTTCTTCTCTCGAAAATTTTCCGCATACGCCGCGAGCTATCCGTCTTTGAGATAGAGACCATCACGACCGAGACGACCAGCCTGAGCCTTGCGACCGGCGATACGCGGATGAGTTATCGCACGCGCGTCAGCGGCGCAGGGATAGAGATAGTCGTTCGCTCGCATCGCTCGACCTACGTGCCGTTTATCAAATGGCTGTTTCGCGCGGCGGGTTCCAACAAGCTGGACCCTCGCTCGCTGGAGCTTTTTGAATACCTCGAATCGGGCACTACAATAAAAGGCTCGCCGGTTTTGAAAGACGAGATCGCCGCGATGCCCGTCGCGCGCCTGCGACCGATAGCCAACGCGCTGAAGCTTGCGGGGCGGCTTGCGCAGGCATCGAGTTATTTCCGCGTCGCTTATGAAAAAGAGCCTCGCAATCCCGAACTGCTTTACGAGATGTCGAGATTTTTCCGCTCGTCTGCTCAGACGCAGGATATCAAACTGCTACAGCGGTCGGACGCCTGCCTGAGGCTTGCGGCGCGACTTGCGGGCGAAGAGGCCAGCCTGCTCGAACGAATCGGCGAAGCTTTTTTCGAGAGACTGGATTACAAGCGCGCCTCTGACTGTTTCCGCCGCGCGCTTGCGTCTGACCCTGCGCGCTTTCGCGCAAACGTCGGGCTTGCAGAGATAGCGTTGCGCGACGGCAAGCTCGCGCACGTTGCGCACTTTTATAACGCGGCGGCGGCCAGCAATGACCGGGCGCTGGCGCGAATGGCCGCGCGCGAAGCTCGCTACTACGAGCGGCTGATGGGCGACGATGATTTTCTCGAATCAGAGCTTAATCGCATAAGAATATCGAACCAGATTCGCTGGGCGCGGCGACTTGCGGCTGTGACTTTTTTTATCTCGTGGATGATAGCCGGTCTTGTGGGCAGGTTTTATTCTTTTGTAGAAGAATTCGGCTGGGCCTTGATGGCCACATCGGGGCTGCTCTGGTGCGCGGCCACCTTTACTGTAAGATTCTTCCGCCGCCGCATACCTTGAAGCCGAGACAACTCAAAATCGACAGATCGCCTGATATAATCGGATTCTATGACTACAAATCAGAATGCGCAGATTCTTCAGAATGGCCAGATTTTAAGCGGCGAAGAGTTTGTAACAATGCTCGCAGAAGAGAATCGCTCGACCCTTGAGCGACTGGGGCAGCTCAGTTCCTCAGGCGATGCGCCGGAATCGTTAAGCGTTGAGCGACTGCTTCTGGTCGCGCTCAAAAACGAGCTTGAAGCGACAGAGATTGCGGCCCTGTGGATGGCGACGACCTCAGAGCTTGATGTGAAGCTCGCCTTCGCCCGTCAGACTGGCGATGAGGCAAAGCATTATCGCCTGATCTCAGAGCGGCTCGGCGGTCTCGGCATCGACGCAAGACTTATTGATCCGCGCGAGGGCGGATACTCTCCCCTGTTTGTGTACCTCAAAGCGCTTCAAAGCACAGTGGCTCGCGTCGCTGCCGGACAGTTCACGCGCGAAGCCGTGGCGCTTGTGCGCAATCAGGCGTTCATCGAATTCTGCCAGGCGCGCGGCGATCACGAAACGGCTGCTCTATATCGCGACCGGATTCAGCCGGACGAACAGCACCATCACGAGTTGGGCCGCGCATTGCTTGCGCGCTACTGCGTGACCGCTGATGAGCAGACGGTCGCGCAACAGGCGGCACGCCACACTCTTGGGCTTGCCGAAGAGATTCAGGAGGCGGCGCGGCTCAAGGCGGGCATAAGCCGTGCGCCCGGATGTTGATAAGCCCTGAACTAAGATGAGCGAGAAATCTCGAATATCTCGTTGCGCAAACAGGGTTTTCTGAAATTAGTATTTACTGGCCGACCGAGTCCGGCTAACATAGTCCGGTGGATTGAGTTGAGGGATTTGCGCACCGCTATATCGTCCGACTAATCGCTCACGCCTCCATAGCATATAAACCAGACCCCCTCTGTAGTTCGCTGTCCCTCGGTCAGCCTACTATCTTCTGAGAGAAATAATGCCGCAGCTATCGAGAGGCGACATACTTGACCGCATCGCTTGTGGCGAGAGCCTTCGCGGGGTCAATCTTGTACGCATTGATCTTTCGGCGCTTGATCTGGCGCAAGCCGATTTCGCCGAAGCCAACCTGCGTATGGCCGATCTGACGCGAGCCGATTTGAGAGACGCCCGGCTGACGGGATGTTTTCTGAGCGGCGCTGTCTTAAACGAATGCAATCTGGTAGGCGCAAATCTTGTCGAATCGAGCATGATTGGCGCAATGCTCAACGGCGCTGACTTAAGCCGCGCTGATCTGAGCGGCGCTGACCTGACCGGAGCAAGCCTTCAAAGCGCAACGCTTTCGGGCGCATATATGGTCGGCACCTTCCTGAACGAAACAGACCTGAGCGGCGCGAAATTGCCGGGTGCTTATATCAGGATGGCTCAGATGGCCGGGAGCAATCTTACCAATGCGATGCTTGAAGGGGCGGACCTTTCGCACACAGACCTGTCAGGGGTTCACCTCGACGGTTGCTCGCTCGTAGGCGCGAATCTTTCGGGCGCAAATCTTTCCGCAAGCACGCTCACAGGCTGCAACCTGCGCGGCGCGAATCTTTCGGGCGCGGTTTTGCAGGGCTGCAACCTTTCAGGCGCAAAGTTGTACAACATCTCATTCGCCGGGGCGAAACTCGACGATGCATGGGCCGATTGGGTTGACATAGGCCCGGACGACCGCAACGCGGAGCGGGCTTCGCTCGAAGAGGCATTCGTCGGCATTCTGAGCAAGCCTATGGCGCAAATGCTTGTTGAAGGCCGCGTCAGCGACGATGTGTGGGCTGTAATTATCGCTCACCTCTACGAGTTTCAAATCACCCGCCATAATCATTCGGACGTAAGGCTCAGAGCCATACATCAAGGAATCAGCTCGTCGGCGCTCTACCTTGAAGCCGAAACTGAATTGAGCCTCGCGGCCTATCTGGCCGAGATCGCAGACATAATAGGCAAAGGCTCGCTTGAGCTTTTTGAGAAACTTGCCGCCGCCGTCGCAAACCGAACCGAGCAGTGTTTCATTACCGGCAACACGCTGACCATCTCGCCTTTTTCTTCACTTGGGCTTGCCACAGAATCGTCCACCAGCCAGCCGTCGATAAGTAATCAGACGGCGCTGTCGCGCGTCGAGGCATTGCAACGCACACCATTCTGGACGAGCGACAAAGCCGTTCTTGTGCTGACAGGCAATCGTCAAATCTGGCTCGAAGTAACATCCAACCCCTCGCTCACGCTGCGCCCGCCGCACGGCTCTGCCGTAGGCATTGACCTCATACGCGGCCACTTCATCACGGAAGACCATCACCGGAATAAGCCTGTTGCCAGCAACCGTTAATGACGTTTTTATCGCAGCGACTTTCGCACTTCATCAAGCGACTTGTCATCAATCTTTGCGCGCGCGGCCAGAGTCAGGCTGCGCGCGGCCAGCAGCCGGTAAATCTCAAGCCAGTCGCTCGAAACATCGGCTATGGCCTTCAGGTTACGCCTGACTGTGCCCGCGTCGCCTCTGCGAACAGGACCTGTCAGCGCCCGCGCGGGCCCAAAAGCGCGCACGTTTGCGACCGTTCCTTCGACCAGCGGCATCAGCACTTTTTTCGATTCAACCTCGCTCAGTCCGCATCGTTCGAGCAGTTCCAGGCTGATGCTTAAAAGCGCGACAACGCCGCCCGAAGCCATCACCGCCGCCGCGTGATAGAGGCTCTTCATCTCTGTAGGGATTTCAAAATATCGCGCGCCTATCCGGCGCACTAACCGGCGAGCCGCGCGAACGGCGCGCGCATCTCCTTCGATGCAGAAGTAGCTGTGGCGAGCCTGTGCGTGAGCGCGCGTGGGACTCTCAAACGTTTGAAGCGGATGGCATGACCCCGTTGCCAGTCCGCGCGCGGTCAATCGAGCGAGCACATCACTCGAAATCGCGCCGCTCGTATGCAGCGCGACTGCGCGACCGGGGCTTGACGCGCTGTTCATCACAAGTTCGACGGCCTCGCCGATCTTATCATCAGGCGTTGCGATTAAAATCAAATCGGCGGCAGAAAGACGAACGCCTGTCGATTTTTGCGGATTGCCTGCGCCTATGAAGCGAACGGCGGCAGTCGCAGACCGGCGCGAGCGGCATACCACGTCAATTATTTCGTACCCCGATTCGCGCGCCAATCGCCCGATTGTTTGCCCGACGCGACCCGCGCCTATGATTGAGATTTTCAAATGCACCACCCCTTCATCGGATCATCTGAGATTTGAGATACTGATGATAGATGCCCTCGTATACGAGGCGCAAATTAGCGATTTATAATTCATCTCTAATCACCTTTTAATATCCGGACGGGTATAATCCTTGCAGCTTCCGGCCACAAATGTGCTTGTGGTAGACTTAAAGCGGAAGAGCAAACCGTCCCGTGCGGATGCTTGCAAGCAATTTCCGTCTTGATCACAGGAGTTCACACGATGAAATCAAACTTACTAAAGCGCGTTACAGCTTTGACGCTGGCAGCCCTGTTTGCTGCGCCGACCGCGCTGCTTGCGGATGAAAAGAAGGACGACAAGAGCAAGCAGTCAGCCCCGCCTGCTCAAACAGGGGTTAAAGGCAAGCTCGAAGATGACGAGAACCCGACGCTTATCGGCAAACGCAACGTCAACAAACACCAGATAAATTTTTACTCCCTTGACAAAGAGGTCGCGCTTGGCCGCCAGGTCGCCGCGCAGGTTGATCAGCAGGCCAAGTTTGTTGATGATCCTGTCATAACGGAGTATGTGAATCGAATAGGCCAGAATCTGGCGCTGCATTCGGATGCCAAGATTCCTTTTACGATCAAAGTTCTGGACTCCGACGACGTGAATGCATTCGCGCTGCCCGGCGGGTTCCTCTACGTCAACAAAGGGGCGATACTTGCGGCAGACAGCGAAGCCGAACTTGCCGGTGTCATGGCGCACGAGATTGCTCACGTAGCCGCGCGGCACGGCGTCGAACAGGCGTCGAAAGCGACGCTTGCAAACTATGCGATGATTCCGCTGATCTTTATGACGGGCGGCCTTGGGTATCTGGTTTATCAGGGCGTTCAAATCGGCGTGCCGCTGGCTTTCCTGAAGTTCGGTCGCGGCGCAGAAGCGGAAGCCGACAAGCTCGGCGCGCAATATCTCTGGTCTGCCGGTTACGACCCGAACCATTTTCTCACCTTCTTTGAGAAGCTTGAGAAAAAAGAGAAGGGCAAACCCGGGACGCTGTCGAAACTATTCGGCTCTCATCCGCCGACCGCCGACCGCATCACAAGGGTGCATGACCTGCTCGCAAGATTTCCTGACCGAGACGAATACATGCTCAGCACGTCCGATTTCACACGTGTGAAATCGCGTCTGCTTCAGCTGACCAATGCCCGGATCATTGACCCGTCGGGCAATCGCGACACCGGGCCGAAGCGCCCCACGCTCAAGCGGCGCAAGGATGGAACCGAAGACCAGACTCAAACGGATTCCACTACGACTACGGAAGCTCCAAAGGACAAGCCCGTGCTGAAGCGACGCGACAGCGACGGCAAGCCGCCTGACAAGAAACCTTAAGTCTATCTCATAGCTCCTTTGTAAACTTCGGGCTGACTGCAAGAGTCAGCCCGATTTGTTTTCAGTTGTCTGCCTGATTGCTTCATAAAGCGCGATGCCTGCCGAAGTGGCGAGGTTCAGCGAGCGCACTTGTTTGTTGGGCATCGGGATAGTTAAACATCGCTCCCAGTTTGCGCGCAGCAACTCTTCGGGAAGCCCTCTGGTCTCGCGGCCAAAAACCAGGCAGTCTCCGAGCGCATACTGAAAGTCTGTGTAGAGGCGCTCCGCTTTCGTCGTGAAGTAAAGGAAGCGACTGGCTGGAAGCGCAGCGTAGAGCGCTTCGATATTCATGTGATAATAGATCTCGACTTCACTCCAGTAATCCAGACCTGCCCGCCGTACGGCTTTTTCGTCAGTCCGAAATCCCAGCTTGCCTACCATGTGCAGAGGCGTGAACGTAGCCGCGCACATGCGCGCGATGTTACCTGTGTTGGGCGGAATTTCAGGCTCGATCAGCGCAATGTGCAGCCGCGCTTGATTGCCCGATTCGGTGTCAGCAGGTGCGAGGCTCATCATTTTTTGCTCTCATTTGAATCGAGCAGGTGTGCGCGCGCGAGGCGAATGATTTTCCTGTGATCGAAAGCAAGCTTTGGCGGGCGCGCAACTGAATACCATCGCGCGTCTTCGGCATCATCGGCGGCCTTCGCTTCCGGGCGAACTTCGAGCAGCGCTGCGAACACAATGCTTATAGTGTGGCCGCGCGGGTCGCGCCCGGGGTCTCCGAACGCGCTGACCTGTTTGAGATCAATGCCGTAAAGCCCCGTCTCTTCTTTCAACTCGCGCGCGGCAGCCGCTTCGAGCGATTCGTTCTCATCAACGAATCCGCCGGGCAATGCCCAGTCTCCTTTGAACGGCGCGCGCGCGCGCTTGATGAGCAGCACTTCCATGCGCTCGGCTGCGCGACTGAACAGGACTATATCAACAGTCACCGAAGGTCGCGGGTAATCGTAGCAATGCTGCTTTCTATTTTTGGATTTTTTATCGCCGTCTTTTTTGTTTGCCAATTGAATAGCCCTTTCTCGAACATATAACGGGCGCATCCCGTTTCATCAAATCAATCAGGCTCCTTTTCAAGCTGGCTGACGTAAGCCTGAAATACGGCTTGATCGAAGCAGGTGAGTATGACTTTTTCGATTGAATCATTATCGGAAAGAAACCTGACGGTTTCATTTATCGCGATCCTGCACGCCGCTTCGACAGGGTAGCCATATACGCCACAGCTAATGGCGGGAAAAGCGATTGTCCTGACATTGTTTTGGGCGGCAAGCGTAAAGCTCGACCTGTAGCAGGAAGCGAGCAGATCGGGTTCGCCCTGTTCGCCTCCGTTCCACACTGGCCCTACAGTGTGAATTACATATTTTGCCGGAAGATTGTATCCGTTGGTGATTTTGGCCTGACCCGTTTTGCAGCCGCCAAGCAATCTGCACTCGCGAAGAAGGCCGGGACCGGCGGCTCTATGTATCGCGCCGTCCACGCCGCCGCCGCCCAGCAGTGAACTATTCGCGGCGTTGACTATCGCGTCTACTTTCAATGTGGTTATGTCAGCTTTGAGGATTTCAATCCTGTCTTTCATCTTAATTTCCAATGCTGAAACCCATTCGGAAAAATCTTTATCTCATATGCAAAGCCGATTTTAAAGCGGGATGAAATAAAAAGAGGCGGACCGCGTGGCCCGCCCTTATATCGGAGGCAGTGATTGATCGAACGGCTGTTGGTTCTAACAGTGATCGATCAGAAAGAGAGGGTTAGTGCTGTGATGTAGATGCGGTCTTTGCCGTCGAGCCGTTTGCCACATTGCGAGTAAGCAATCGAATCTCGACCCGGCGATTCTGTGCGCGGCCCGCGCTCGTGTTGTTTTCTGCGACTGCGCGGACTTCACCAAATCCTAGCATGTGCATTCTGAACAAAGGAATGTTGTGCTCCTCGGCCAGATAGCGGCGCACTGCGTCTGCGCGTTTCTGCGTAAGCTGATTGTTATATGTGTCCGAGCCGATAGCATCTGCGAAGCCTTCGATCTCAAGAATGAAGTTATCGCGATCTTTTATCTGACTGGCTACCTGATCGAGCGATTCTTTCGCTTCGGGCGTAAGCACATAGCTGTTGAATTTGAAGTTCACGGTTGCCGTATTCTGGAGCGCAAACTTGTCGAGGTTTGTCCGCAGATCTGTTACAGACTGTTCGACGCCGCCTGCGCGCGTGTTGGCTTCGTTTGCGCGACCGAGCGCCGAGTCGGCCTGCGACTGCGCACGATCAGCGCGGCCTCGCACGTCATTGACATCCGTGCCGAGCCGACCGATGTCCTGGCTGTTGCGACGCGAAGTCTCTTCCAGTTCGCCCGTGCGCTGTTCAAGGGGGGTGACGCGCTCGTTGATGCGGTTGCGCGCATATTTTTTCGTCGCGCATCCGATTGAACTCAAAATCAGAACTGTGCTCAGAGCTGTCAGAACTGCGATCCTGCTTTTCATGTCTTAATACTCCCACTCGACTTGAGATTATAAAGGGCGATGCAGATATTGTCCGCATCGCCCGTTACGGTTACTGTCCTCACCACAGTAACCGCAAAAAGAGACCGGATAAAATATCACCCGTATCTCTGCCCCACATAGACTTGTGCAAGATGTATGCCGCCGCCCGCGCGAGCGTAAATCGCTTAAAATCCAGCCCTTGTGCGAAGAAAAGGGCCATTCAAAGGTAAAGATTACAAGCTTGCCGTGTAAGATTTTCCGGCTCTTTTGGCGGCCTGAAAGGTATTGCGGTTTGTATTTTTCAGAGACTTCGGCGTTGTGTGCGAAATCGAATCAACGACTCATTAAATTTAAAAGCCCGCAAAGCGCTATACCTGCGCTTTGCGGGCTTCGAGTCGAACGAGTCCGCCTCTTCGACTATTGAGTTATGGCCTTCGAGATTGACCGTCGTGCTTCTGACGATAGACGTGGCGGCTGGTGCGCGCCTCTCTGCGACGGAGGTGGCGTCGCTCTTTTCCGGTCACCACGCCATCCGATTTTGCCGCAGCTTCCTGTGCATGCGTTCTCGCCTGTTGGCGTTCGAGCCTGAGAGCTTCGCGCCTCGTCAGCGAGCCTGAGTGCACGCCTCGGCGAATACGTCTCTGCTGATGGCGCTCGCGCCTGTCAATATTTGGCGTAGTAGCAGTCTGGGCCATCGAAACTATGCTCAAACCAAACGTAAATACAATGGTCAATAAAACACTGACAGATCTCTTCATTATGGTCCTCCGGTCGTTGGGGAGTTATTGATTTACTTGATTCAATTATCAAGCCTGCTTCGATTGAACTCTTTCGTCATTAAACTATACGGATGCGAAACGAAATAACGAAGCGCAGTGCTTCGTTATTTCGTTTTTGTTTAAGCGCTACCAGTTGCGATCCTGCCGATCATGCTTTTGACGGTGAATGTCGCGGCTGGAGTGGTCGAGCATATTATCGAGTCTACGACGCTCGCGCCATGATACGTGGCCGTCTGATTTTGCGTACCTTTCGGCGACTCTGATTCTTGCCTGTTCCGCCTGTAGCCTCATCGCTTCGCGGCGCGTCAATTCGCCGCTGCGAATCCCCTGACGGATGCGTTGCTGCTCTCTGTGCTCGCGCCTGTCAATATAAGGCGTCTGCGCCATTGCAACTATGCTCAGGCCAAGCACAAATACTGCCGACAATGAAATGCTGACTAATCTCTTCATATTTCCCCCTTCGGTATTAGATTCCCGAAGCAGTCCACCTACATTAAGTAAGACATACTCGGCGGCCCAAAGGTCTGAGAATTTTTTTAGCTCTCGAATTCATCCGGGCAAAATAGCATCACGGATTGACCCGTTTCTATACGGGGCTTTAGACTTATCAAACTCGACGATGCGTCAGGCTATCATAGATTTTATCGTCGCAGGGCAAAGCATAAAGGAGCATGATTGTGACTGCAAACAAAACGATTTTCAGCTTTGCGATTCTGGTATCGCTTGTCACGATGGCTTGCAGCCCGACGGCCAGCACGCAGACAGAAAAACCACCGACGATCACAGCTGACCTCTCACCCGCCTTAAAGCCTGTGGTAGAAAATGCCATTGAGCAGACTCGCCACACAAAGGTGTACGACCCGGCCTATGTAAAGCTGAATTATCCGGGCGGCGATCTTCCTATTGAAAGAGGCGTGTGCGCGGATGTGATAGTCCGCGCGTTTCGCGCATGCGGCATCGATTTACAGAAAGAGGTTCATCAGGACATGGCGCGCAACTTCTCCGTTTATCCAAAGCGCTGGGGGCTTGGAAAACCTGATACCAACATTGATCATCGCCGCGTACCAAATCTCATGACCTATTTCAACCGCATGAAGAAATCATTGCCGATAACCCAGGACCCGAAAGATTACCAGCCCGGCGATGTCGTGGCGTGGAATCTGGGAAACGGATTGCTGCACATCGGTATAATAGTCAACAACCAGTCTCACGTCGTTCACAACATCGGCGCAGGCGCAAAACTCGAAAACGTCCTGTTCGAGTGGCGCATCATAGGCCACTACCGCTACTTTTAAATGCAGCCGAGCACACTTAATTTAACGCGAGTTCGACATAATAATCGAAGTAAAAGCCCTGAAAGGGCGAAATTCAATAGCCCGGCGCATCGCGCCGGGTATGATTGCCACCACCTCACAAGCCCTGTAAGGGCAATGGCATTGAATTAAGGATTTGCCAAATCAGAATCGCAAATTCGGCACAAGGCAAATCATTGACACCATTAAAGCCCTATTATCAGTTTTTTCTTAATTCAATGCCATTGCCCTGTAAGGGCGAAATAAATAATTCAATTTATTTCGCCCTTACAGGGCTTGTAGTTTCTCCTGATACACGACACAGGGCGATGCCCTGTGCTATTGAATTTCGCCCTTTCAGGGCTGATTCTTATGTCGAATTCACGTTAATTTACAGCTTCGATAAAGACGAGCGCCGACATGCGGTTGGAACTGAAGGAAACGTTTAACCCCTCCTTCACCAGCTTTTTGCCGCGCTCCTTGGATTTGATCCCCGTATCCACATCGGTCACCCGAAACTGCTTCTTCGACTTCACTACATCTAAAGCGATGTTTGCATCAAACGGGCCTGTGCGGTCCCATCGATAAACGAGCACCGCCGCGCGGTTGTGCTGCGTGTCATAGAAAGTGACGCTTGCGAACTGATCGCCGTCGTGGGGGCGTTGCAACTCGTAGAGGCTGTCCTGCTTGATTTGATTGAGTCGCCTGTAATTTTCAATCTCTTTCAGGATCACAGCCTGCTGATGTTCTTCGATCTGCGAGAGGTTCGAGGAAACCCCCCACACTCCGGCCATCGCGCTGCGACAATAAAATCGTGTCAACTCATCATCGCTCTGGTTCATATCGTTGAGGTTGTTCGTCCAGCGGAAGACGGCCCACGGAAAGATGAATTCCAAAGCGCCGAGCGCCGTGGTGATGTTTTGCTTTGCGTGCTCCAACCCGTTATCGCCCCCGTCCCTGAGCCAGCTGAGCTGAGTCGCAAGCAGCGTCAATTCATTGATCATTCGCCCGCCGCTTTGACAATTCTCAATCGTCAGGTCGGGGTTTGCCTGTCGCACGGCCCGCAGCGCGTCCTGAAAAGTCAGAACGTTTCTCATCAACCCGGCATTCGACTGTTCGACAAAGAAGTCCTGATCGTACTTCCACCAATCCATCTGATATTGCGCGCGCAGTTGACTTACATGATCGGTAAGCCGTGTTTTCAGATTAGCGCCCGTAAGGTCGAGCAGGTATCCGTTGGCGATGGAGTTGAAGAAAAACGGTTGTTCTATATCCGGCGGCGCGTCGCCTTCTTCTATGTTGCCGTCTACGCTGACAAACTGCGGGCACGACCAGATTCCTGTTCTGACGCCCTGATCTCTGATCGAACCGAGAATCTCTTCAAACTCTCCCGGCAGAAATTTCTCCTGATTGGGCTGCCAGCTGCCGACCTTGTCATACCATCCGGCGTCGAGTATGAATGCGTCAAAGCCGTAAGGAGCCATAGCCGCAACCTGTTTTTTCAGGTACTTTGAATCCACATCCATCCTGATCGAATACCAGTGATTATATGCTAACGGAAAAGACGGAAGCGGGCCGCCGTACAGGCTTTGCCCCAGCGTCAGGCGTTGGGTCATCCAGACGTTGCGATTATTCATATCACCGGATTCGCTCGTCGGCGTAACGATCAGGGCAGGGCCTTCGACGGCTTCGCCCGGCCCTAGTACCAGTTGCGTTTCTTCGGGAGGCAGCCTGACCGAAAACGTCATTCCGTCGTCGATACCTTTGAGCTTCGCCTCCCATCCTCCGCTCCATTCCATTCCAAAATGTATCCGCGATTGTTTGTTGCCGACGATCCAGTAGGGATTCACGCCATTGTGCGCATTATCGGAACTGTGCACGTGGCTGCCAAGATCGACCTTTTCGTTTTCCGACAAGCTTTGCTCGGACGGGCCGAAGCCCAAAGAGTCCCACCATCGAACCCATCGGGCCTGCTCGCCCAGATTCCAAGTGGCTGTCCACGCTGGAAACCAGTCGATGGCTTGCGACTGCTGGCTGAAATTCTTCAATCGAACATGCAGACGAAACAGCGATCCCTGTTTCGCAAGCTCGATGACCCAGCTTATCCTTATTTCATTGGCGATCTCGCGAATCGCTTTGGCGACGAAGAAATTACGCCCTTCAAATACGTGCCAGCTGACATGGTTATTCGCCTCTCCCGGCTTTGGTATTAATCCGGCAGGCAGCCACGCGCTCAATCCGTCGGGGGTGCTGAGGCTGGTAAAGACAGGCAAGCCGGTCGCGACCCATTCGCCCTTTTCAATCACAGGAATCCCGTCGCTTGTAACGCCGAGGGTCAGGCGAATAGTGTCGTTGCTCAACTCGGCTCCGTTTGCCGCCTGAGCAGAAATCACAGCCCACAGGATGCAAAAGCCAAAAGCTTTCATGCAAACAAAAAGCGACTGCGCGCGCAGCCCCTTTCGTTGCAGTATAATTTCGCGCTGCTTGCTCTGTTTTATCATTCGGTTCCCCTTCTCGAATACTTCCCTGTACGGAATGCGTTTTCGCTTTACGGCACGAACGGCTAGTGAGGATGTATGAGGCGGCTTCGTTGGCTGGGCCGCCATTATTTAAAACTACGACTTAGTTTCAAGCACACCTATGGCAGCCTCGTTAAGACGTTTGATGTTTAAAGAAAGTTTGAATAATCTCGATTTGTCGCAGAACGTCAGATGTAACGCAGGGAAGTTATCCTGCATTCGCGTCCGCGATTCGATTTATCTGAATTGCTCTGTCAGTGGCGAAACAGCAATGATATTGCCATTGCCAACCCGATCACTATAACTGCGCGGCGAGCGAAGTTACGACCGAGTTTTCGCGCAATGCCCGCCCCTCCGTATCCTCCGGCGATTGCGCCTGCGATCATTACTATGGCTGCGCCCCACTTCACAGGTCCACACAGGATGAAGTATACAGCGGCAATCAAGTTGATGCACATGGCAAAGTAATTTTTCAGTCCGTTCATCTGGTGAATGTCGTTCAGGCCCATCAACCCCAAAACGGCGAGCATCACTATGCCGATGCCCGCGCCGAAATACCCTCCGTAGATCGCAGAAAACAACTGGATCACGGCTGCTGCGATCCACCACGCGCGGCTGATTTCACTTGCCTCTGTCTCTCGATTCTTGCGGCGCAGCAGTTTGGCGACAGGCTCTCCGACGGCGAAAAGAATTGTGGCAAACAATACGAGATAAGGGACGATTGAAGCGAATGTTCCCGAAGGAGTCCGCAACAGCAGCAAGGCTCCGATCAACCCGCCCGCAATCGAAGATGGCGTGAGCAGCAGCATAAAGCGACGGCTGTCTCGAAGCTCGCGGCGATATCCAAACATTCCACCCAGAGAGCCGGGCCACAGCGCCACAGTGCTTGTCACGTTCGCCGCTTTCGGGTCCATACCGATCCAGATGAGCGCGGGAAAAGTAAGGAGCGTGCCGCCTCCCGCAACCGAGTTCATCATTCCCGCGACGAAAGCAGCGGCGAATATGACAAGACCTTGCCACAGGTTCATGCTCATCGGGCCAGATTAACACAAATAGAGGTCAGAGGTCAGAGGCCGGTGTTCTGAAATCTCAAATTCAAGATCTCAAACTACTGATCTCTGACCTCTGACCTCTGCTTCTGAATTTTCGTGCGGGTGTAGACGACACGAAATCCCCGGCGCTCTACGTTGCGCTGCGAAATCGTGCCGGGCATAGTCGTCACCATCGCGATTTCGCACCCGGCGCGTGTGGCAAAAGCAAGCCGCGCCCGCAGCAGCGCTGTCTGTATGCCGCGATTCCTGAAGGCTGGAAGCGTGCTTGCGCCGCCAAGCGACGCGATGCCTTCGTGCATGATCACAACGCCGCCGCCTGCGACTGTGCCGTCAACTTCGGCAAGGAAGGCTACGCCGACAGAGCTTTGAAAGAACGCGTCGAACATATCAATCATGCTCGGCGGCAGATCGCCGGTTTCAAAGAACCCTCGCCCAACAGTCTCAGCCAATAATCTTATTTCGTGCGGCTCCGACCTGCGCACAAGGACTTCGCTGCTGGAATCCGTGCGCGCGTCCTCAGGCGAGAGCTTTCGCGCAAGCACGTTTGAGAATTCAAGCAGCGTATAACTGCGAGCCTTGAATATCTGGACAATCGAAGGATCTGCGTAAGGGCACAACTCGACATCCGCTGCAACTCCGCGACTGTGAAAGAAATCTTCCATGCGCTCGATCTCGTCTTCATCGACAGGCCCGTCAAGCCCCAGAGCGAAGGCCTGCGTCAGCGGGGAATCGACGCCCGCAAAGATGGCCCAGCCGCCAGCGAAGGCTTCTGCCGTCGCACGCGAGCCCTCGTTCAACCGGACATGCGCGCGGGCAAACTCGACGCCCGAATAAGCATCCGTGGACTCCAGTCGCCGGGCCAGTGTCTGATCGATAAAGTGCATGCGCAGCCTCTGATTTATCGCAGGTAATTTCTGATGACGCGAGTCATAATCTCGACGCCGGTGGCGAGCGCAGATTCGTCTATGTCGAATCGCGGCGAGTGATGCGGATAGGTAAGACCGCGCGATTCGTTGCGGGTGCCTAAAAAGAAGTAACAGCCCTTCACCTGCTCAAGAAAGTAGCTCATGTCTTCGCCGCCCATCGTGCGCACGCTCTCGTCTCGGATGACGCGGTCGCGGCCTACTACTTCGGCAGCGCATCGGGCGACCATCTCGCAGACCTCTTCGCTGTTGACCAGTGGAGGCGTCTGTCGCTTGTAATCGAGCTGATAAGTCGCGCCCATGCCGAGACACACGCCGCGAATTACTCGCTCGAACATTTCGGGAATACTGGCGTGAGTCTCGCGGCTGAAAGTGCGAATCGTCCCGCGCAAATAGGCCGTGTCCGCGATTATGTTGAACGCGGTCCCGGCTGTGAATTTGCCTACGGTTACTACGGCTGCGTCGAGCGGCGAAACGTTGCGGCTCACGATTGTTTGAAGTGCGGTGACGATCTGCGCGGCGACGACGATGGCGTCAACCGTCTGCTGCGGCATCGCGCCGTGACCTCCGCGCCCTTGAATCTGTAACTCGAACTCGTCAACGGCAGCCATCATCGGGCCTGCGTAGATGCCTACGGTTCCGACGGGAAAGTTATTCCATACGTGCAATCCCACGGTTGCCGAAACTTTCGGGTTTTCCAGCACGCCGTCCTCGATCATCGCGACCGCGCCATTGCCGCCTTCTTCCGCAGGTTGAAAAGCAAATTTCAGATGGCCGCGCAGACTTGCGCGCTCTCGCGCCATTTGCGCCGCTACGCCGAGCGCGATAGCCACGTGCGCGTCGTGCCCGCAGGCGTGCATCACTCCCGTGTTTTGCGAGCGATAATCAACGTCGTTTTCTTCCTGCACCGGCAGCGCGTCCATATCCGCGCGATAAAGCAAAACGCGGGTGTCGGCCTCGGAATCGGCTATAGGAGCCTGTTTTGCGCCTTCGAGCAGTCCGACCACTCCCGTGCGCCCCACGCCGCGCGTCACACTGTAGCCGTGATCTGCGAGCCTGTCGGCCACGGTCGCTGCGGTGCGCTGCTCGTTATAACCAAGCTCCGGGTGAGCGTGAAAGTCGCGGCGGTCCTGTATGATGCGCTCGATATCTGATTGAACGAGCGAATATGCGGGTTGAATATTTTCTGCTTGAAAGTTTTCTGCTTGAATGTCTTCTGCCATTGTCTTTACCGGATTCTATCAAGGCCGTGCGCGTCTTCTGCCGGAGCGGGTTCGTTTTCAGCTTCAACCGCGCGCGCGTGTTCTTCCACGAGCAACGTCATCATCGCCACTCGATGATCGTAGAGGCGCTTGAGCCCGCGCGGCTTGTGGCGTGCGAGCGCATACGAAGTCATGACAGGCAGCGCGATTGTCGAGTCGAGGTAACAGACAACGGCATCGGGCAAACGGTCCGGGTCGATCTTGCCCCAGCTTACTGCCTCGGAGGGCGACGCCCCGCTCAGCCCGCCCGTGTCGGGGCGCGCGTCGGTCACCTGCAAAAAGTAATCGTGCCCTTTCTCTTCGATCTTCAGTACCTCTTGAATCTGCGGCTCGGTCTGGAGCATGAAATTCTTGGGGCTGCCTCCGCCAAAGATCAGCACGGCGGATTTTCCGCCTCCGCGCTTTGCAGAAAGCACTATGGCTGCGGTCTCGTTTACGTCAGCCGTCACGTCATAGCGGAGTTTGTTGCCTGTTAAAGCTTTCGCCGCGACGTTCATCCCGATAGAGCTATCGCCCGGCGATGACGTGTAAATCGGAACCGCCGCTTCGTAGGCCGCCGCCAGTATGCTCTTGCGCCCTACGCCTAAGACCCGCTCGCGCTCGGCGATATACTTGCCTGCAAGATAATGAAACTCTGCCGTGCTCATATCGCGTTGAAACTCCGCGCCTTCGATCATCTTTCGGTAAAAGTCGTCTGTTGACAGCAGCACATCGTAATCGAAGAAAATATCGTAGATGCGCACGACGCCTTCTTCGCGAAGCAGAATGTCGGAGGTCTGCGGATTGCCGCGATGCATCTTCAGCCCTATGCCGAAATGCGTGTCGTGATAAAGATTCGCGCCCGTCGAGACGATCCAGTCCACGAATCCATTTTCGATCAGCGGGATGATGGCGCTCATCCCAAGACCGGCAGGCGTGAGCGCGCCCGTCAGGCTCATGCCTATGGTCACATCTTCTTCGAGCATCTTTTCGACAAAGAGCTGGCAGCCTTCGCGCAATCGTGCGGCGTTGTAGGCCAGGAAAGCCGAATCGACCAGATCGGCTACGGTCATCTCTCCTGTGACTGGTTTGGGATTTATCGGAGCACCGCTCAAAGCGTGATGTTTATCGGCCATCGTTACCTCAACAGTAAGTGTCTGTGATTATTAAGAATCAACTCGATTAGGTTAAGCTCTCGCGCGGTCGAGATGCAACCGTCCGCGCATATTTTCCGTTAGTCGGCGGATTGCTCTGCGAGATAAGGTCTGAGGCTTTCGATTATCTCGGCGGGCACGAAGACGGATTTGAATGTCGAGCGAGATACGCAGGCTAAAATGACATGACCTTCCGCAACCAGATCGCTCTCGCCTTTCTTGTTGACCTCGAAACGAAGCGTGAGCGATTTGCTGCCGAAGCGGCCAACGTAGGCCGAGACTTCTATCTGCTCGTCGAGCATAAGCGGCTTGCGAAAATCGAAATGAATCTGCACGCGCGGAAGCCAGATGTCTAACCGGTCAAAGACCTCTGAGTAGGGCAGACCCACTGCGCGAAACAGTTCCGTCTCGGCTATCTCGAAGAATCGCAGGAATTGACCGTAATAAATAATACCCGCGCGATCAATGTCGGACCACCGGACGTGCTCCTGTATCGTAAATTTTTTAACCATACCAGAGCGATTGAAACATAACGACTTCCTGATCTGCAACTTGTAGGGCAGGAAGCCGTAAGCGGAATCTTTATGAAAGCTTTATAAAGCTTTTATGACTTCCTTATGAAACAAGCCGTACCATGATATGTTTGTTTCGGACGCTTTATAAATCAGGGCAGCAGAAATCCGCGTCTCGATCATCCAGGCATCGTGAAACGAACAGTGCAAATCTCAGGGCTTGCAATCGCGCTTATTTATGGCGCGGCCATCACGTGGCTCTACGTGCGGCAACCTCGCTCTCTCGAAGAACTCAAAACGCAGATAGCGGTCGAAGCGAACGCTTATCAGATAAATCAGGCGAACTTCGACGAGGCGATGAAACATTTCAACGCGGGCCGCTATCAGGTCGCCATAGATCAGTTTGAACTGGCCGACCCGGCTCATAACGATGCGGCAACGCAGTTCTTCATAGCATATTGTTATTACAGGCTTGGGCGCGGCAGTATTTACGATGATGATGAAATGTTCAAAAAAGGGCTTGCCGCTGTCGAACGCGCGCTGGCCGTTGCAAACAATAACATCTTTGAGACGGATCGCGCCGATCTTGAAATAAAGAGCGCAAGCGCATTGCGCCAGCGTTTCAAGGACGGGCTCGGAGTCACCCCGTCGGATTTCAATCCGCTCAACTGGTTTAAATAAGAGTCGAGATCGTACCTTTATCGAAATGCGGAAACCCGAAACCAGAGACGTACTCATCTACATCATCGCGCCGGTGCTGTTTCTGACAGTCGCGCTTCTGGGCGGCGTGCGATTCACGGCAGAGACACACGAACTCAGCTTCCTCGCGCCTCAGCTGGTTTCGGTCATACTCGCGGCTTTCGTGATGATCCTTTTTGTTCGGGGCGGGCTTATCGAGTTGCCCGATTACATAGGCGAGCATCACGGTCTGGTTGAAAACGCAGCGGGCGCAATGCGGCTTGCGACTCTTTATTTTGCGACCATCCAGATTTTCAATGCGGTGACGCCTGAGCGCGGGTTGCTCAATTTCTGCTTTTACCTCTTCTATTTTCTGATCTTCTGGAACAACCTGTTTGTCGTCTTCAACCCTGTGAGGCTGACCAAAAGCCTCGCGACAGTTCTGGGAGCCTCCTTCACGCTCAAGTATCTGGTGCTCGCGGACCTGTTCGCGCCGAGCGAGTCATGGGCAAAGTACATTTTGCAGAAGCTGATGCAGACGGCGACGCTCGGCACAATCGATTTCGAGGTGTTTGCTCCGGCAACCGGCTATCTGGGATTTGCGACGGTCGCGCTTTACATCATCACGCTTTACCTGATTGCGCCGCGCGTTGATCGCGCAGAAGAACTGCTCTACAACATCTTCATCGAGCGTTACAAGCTCAAGCCTGCCGAGCGCCGCCGTCTGCTTGCCGCAGTAACCGAGACAGCACTCGGCGAAACGGACGCGCCTCCGGATGAAAGCGTGATCGAGGCGGAATTTATCGAAGACGACAAGCCGCAAGCGAAAAGCGGAAAGAAGCAATGATCTTTCGTTATTCAGTTTCCGAAAACTGACTACTGCCTACTGTTTCAGGGTCGTATGATTCAACGCCGATCATCTCGTACAAAGATGAGGCTTGAGCTTTTGAAGGCGGTTTTGCGGGAACCGTGATTACGCGAACCGTAGTGATACGGCCCCGCTGACGAATGGCTACAAGATCGCCTGCGCGGACTTCGCGCGCGCTCTTGGCTGGCGAACCATTGAGACGAATCGCGCCCGCTTCGCACATCTGCTGCGCGAGCGTGCGGCGCGGCACAAGTCTGGAGAGCTTTAGAAATATGTCAATACGCATAAATCAGAGAGTAGGGAAGCAATTCCCTACTCTCTTCACTTTTCCCTACTTCTTTTCTGCTTTCGCCTGAGTCGAGGCGTAGCCTTTGGCGATTTCGACGAAGGCATCATCGCGCAGCTTCTGGAGGTATTTCTTGCGGGATTCTTCGGCGTGTTCCATCGTTGCTCCGCGACTGACCATTTGCTGCACTTCCGGATCTTCAAACGGGCGAACGAGCGAAGCCTTGCGGTCATCAACGCGAATGATCTGAAACCCGTCCTGTAGGCGAATCGGCTCGGTCACGTCGCCGACCTTCAGCGTCGAGATCGCCGCCGTGATGTCTTCTTTGATCTCGCCCGCTTTGAACATGCCCAGTTTCCCGTCCTGCGCGCGCGATGCGCGAGTCGCGGGCGAATTGCTCTTCACCGCATCGGCAAAACTCATTCCTGCGCGAAGCTCTGCAACCAGGCGGCGCGCGCGCTGCTCGACTTCGGCAGCCGTGTGCCCTTCAAGCGGCAGAAAGATTTCCGACAGCGTTACCTCGCCCACGGTCGTGAACGAATCTTTATGCTTCTCGTAATAGGCGCGGCGATCTTTTTCATTCAGTCGCTGATAGATCGGTTGCAGCACTTCACGCTGCACGACGATTTGCTGCTGAATCTTTTTGCGCAGCGTGGCGCGCGCGTTTTCCGGGTCTATGCCCTGATCGCGCATCGCCTTTTCCAGCGCAGCCATAGAGGGTAAATTGCTGTCTTTGGCAATCTGAATCATCTGCTGATTGACATCGGCTTCAACATCGATGCCAAGCTCTTTGGCCTTCTGCTCCAAAAGCATATCGTCGATCATGTAATCGAGCACGCCGTTTCGCAGTCGCTCGAACTCGGCTAAAATCTCTGCTTCGCTTTTGCCCTGCATCTGGCGCTGAAGCTCTTCTTTGAAAGCCTCAACCGCGTTCAGATAATCGGCCCGCGTGATGATGTCGTTATTGACGCGCGCCACGATTTCGTTGATAAGCTCAGGCTCCTGCGCGCGCGCCGGAGTCGAAATCGCGAGCACGAAAGCCAGAGTCAGCACAGTTAATATAAACTTCATATTGCACATCCCTTCTTTAGTTTTAATAATGGTCTTGAATCATGAACGATGAGCTTCCGTTAATTTGCAGGGGCGCATCATTCATCGTGATCTTCAATTGTGCCTTAACTGCCCCGTATATGTGAAGCCCAGCGTCGAGTCGTGAATCCTGACCCCGGCCTCGGACACGAGCCGATCAAGTGCTGCATCGACTGCCTGCTGGTTTCTGCGCGCGATCAATTCTTCGGCCAGCTGCGCGCGGCGGTCGTCAAGCTGCGACCTGCGCTCTTCCATCGCATGGGGCTGGATGCGACGCTCCAGCTTGAAGATATGAAAGCCGTAGCCTGATTCGATGACCGCGCTCACATCGCCCGGTCGAAGCGGCTGAATCGCTTTTTCAAGCACGTCGGGCAACTGACCCTCTTCATAGCGCGCAAGCCCGCCCGTTTCAGCGTTCGGCGCGTCAGAGCGCAGGCGCGCGACCGAACCGAAATCGCGCCGCCCTTCGGTGACCTGAAGATGAAGTGCTTCGGCTTCGGCTCTTGATTGCACGCGAATCTCGCGCACGAAAAAGCCGGGTTTGTCTGTCAGGCGCGTCTGGTTTTGCTCGATATACTTCTGAATTTCTTCATCAGAAACCCTCACATCGCGCAACAGAATCTGGCGATAATATTTTTGAACCAGCAGATCGCGCATCAACTCTTCTCGCGTATCGGCAGTCCCGGCGGCGGCTTTGACCTGCGGGCTTTCCTGCGCGGCCTGCTCTATTTCAGCGCCGGTTACTGTCATGCCCGCCCTCGCCGCTTCATCTAAAACCAGACGGCGGCGAATGTAATCGTCAAGCATCTGGCTGCGCAATCTGTCCGCAGTCTCTGATGAAGCGACTTCGCCAATCTTAAACGCGACGAAGCTGTCGAACTCGTTGCGGTGTATCTCCTGCCGGTCAAGCGTCGCAATCACGGGCGAGCGGTCGCTGCCCGCGCGACATCCTGCGGCCATCACCACAAAGAGCAGGAATATAAATCGAACATACTTCATCGTCATCTCGAATTCACACTACCCGTGCAGCCGCGCATTTTATAAACTCGCGCGCAGTATCCGCAAGCCGCCCGCGCGCGAAATTTTGTCTGTCTACGAAGAATTTCGTTGACATACGAAGGTCTTCGTACTAGTATGGCGGGCAGCAGATTTCAGGTGAAAGGATGGTTGTGATGGCCAGATCTGGCTTGCCGCGTCCGACGGATGCGGAACTGGAGATACTCAGAGCGCTGTGGCAGCGCGGTCCGTCTACGGTTCGCGAGGTACAGGAAACGCTCAATGAAACGAAGCCCACGGGGTACACGACGGTTCTGAAGTTGATGCAGATCATGACGGACAAAGGGCTGGTTCGCAGGGACGAGCGGCAGCGCGCACATGTTTACGAGGCGCGGCTCGCTCAGGAGCAGACCCAGCAGCAGATGGTCAGCGATCTGGTTGAGCGCGTTTTTAACGGCTCGGCTACCAGTCTCGTCATGCAGGCTCTGGCCACGGGCAAGAAGAGTTCAGCCGAAGATCTTTCGGAGATTCGCAGAATGCTCGACGAATTTGAGAGGAGCGACCGATGAATTCACTGCTTGCCAAACCGGTCTTTCAAGCGCTGGGCTGGGCGCTGGTCCATTTCATCTGGCAGGGCGCGATTATCGCAGTGCTTTACGCCGGGGTAGCCGTGATGCTTCGCAAGCGCGCGGCCAATGTTCGATACAGTCTGGCTTGTGCCGCTATGTTATTGATGCTGGCCCTTCCCATCACGACTATTTATGTAATAGGCCAATCTTCAAAAGATGAATCAATAACCAAATCGGTGCCTTCAACTTCGCGCGCCTCAGAAACCGGGTCAGAGACTCTGACCCCAGTCACATCCATTTCCGAGAGCGCGCGTAATTTTTCAGCGTCGCCTCAATCTTTGTCATTCGGCCTATGGGCAAAAGAGCGATTCACGACGCTTATGCCGTGGCTTGTGGCCTTGTGGTTTGCGGGGGTGTTGTTTCTCTCGCTGCGCTTTTTAGGCGGCCTTGTCGTAGCGCAGCGGCTCAAGCGCAGGCAGACGGGCAAAGACCTACAGCAGTGGCAGGAAAAGCTTTCGTCGCTGCGAAAACGCCTTCGCGTGTCGAGACCCGTCAGGTTGTGCGTGTCTCTGCTGGTCGAGGTGCCTACGGTCATCGGGTGGATGCGGCCAGTGATACTGGTTCCGGCGAGCGCCCTTACAGGACTTAGCCCTGAGCAGTTGGAAGCGCTTCTCGCTCACGAACTGGCGCATATAAAACGCTACGATTATCTGGTCAATCTGATCCAGACGGCAGTTGAAACATTGCTTTTCTATCACCCTGCGGTCTGGTGGCTTTCGGCCCAGATCCGCCAGGAGCGCGAACATTGCTGCGACGATCTGGCAGTGGCCACCTGCGGCGATGTATTGACCTATGCCCGCGCGCTGGCCGAACTTGAGCATCTGCGCAGTGTTGCGCCGCAACTTGCGGTCGCCGCAAACGGAGGCGCGCTCATAACTCGCATTCAGCGGCTTGTCGGAAGCCCTGCGCGCGCTTCTCATCGCTTTGAATCGTGGCTGGCCGGAGTCATCGCGCTTGCCACTGCGTTCACTATTTTTGCGGGCGCGCAGACCCGGATTCTCTCAAACGATGAGCAGTCCTTTTCCTTTAAAGAATCATCGACGGCCTCGCTTGAAACAAGGATCGACAGCCCGCAGCCGGGGCAGAGCGCGCATCAGAAGCCGAGCGATAAAAATCACGATGTGATTGTTCAACAAAACGCAGCTAAAAACGAAGACGAGCCTGCTTTGACGACCACCACAGAAGATACGCCCGATGAACCGGTTCAGGAGAGCGCGGCGGGCGGCTCAGGCGACTTCATAAATAATCTGGCTGCTCAAGGGTACACGGGGCTGTCAGTTGACGATCTCATCTCGCTAAAAACGCATGGCATCAGTCCCGAATTCATTCGAGAGATGAATGGCTTGTTCAATCGAAAGCTCCCGGTTGACACTCTGGTCGCGATGCAAATTCACGGCGTCACGCCGAAATTCATGGCGTCTATCAAGGACCTGGGCTACTCGAATATTTCTGCCGATGATCTGGTCGGCTTCAGAATACACGGCGTCACGCCGCAGTATATTTCGGATTGGAAGAACGCCGGGTACGCGAACCTGTCCGCCGATTCGCTACAGGCTTTCATGATACACGGTGTCACGCCCGCCTTCGTGCAGGAGATGAAAGCGCTGGGGTTCAATCAACTTTCGCCGGACAACCTGACGGGCCTTAAAATACATGGCGTGACTTCTGAATTCGTTCAGACCATGAGGTCTTATTTCGGCAGCAATCTTTCTGCCGATGACCTGACAGGCCTGCGAATTCATGGCGTCACTACTGAATTCATCGCAGAGATGAAATCGCTCGGCTACGCGAATCTATCAGCGGACAGGCTTATGGCGTTCAGGATTCACGGAGTCAGCGCAGGCTTCATCAAGTCCATTCAAGCGCTCGGGTTCAAACCGACAGCTGATGATCTTACAAACCTGAGGATACACGGCGTCACCGCCGAATTCATCGAGACCGTCAGGAGTCGAGGGTTCAAAGACGCGACGCTCGATCAGATTGTGGAGTTGCGCCGTCTGAACATCCTTCCCGGTTCGAGCAGAAAATAACTGCGGCAAGTGCTCTGCTGCAAAATCATAAATGCGACAAGGGGCCGAAGTCTCTGTCAGGAGACACGTGTCTGCATCGGAGGTTACCAGTATGAACACAGAGAATAATCATAGGCGCAGAATTACAGCTCGCAGAAACGCATTGCGCGCAACTTTAACCGCTCTCGTGCTGATGTTGTGCTACACGCAGATCCGTTCGACTGCGGCGCAGCAAGCCATAACGGGCGAGTGGATAATAGAGACTAAACCCGGAACCGATCTGGTTTACCTGACTGTCAAGCACGGCGGCGACGGAAGACATAACCACTCGATGTCGTCTACGGACATCAGGCAGGACAGTCTCAAAGGGTTGAACGCGGCTTTAGTTCAGGGCAACGGGTCGCCTGCTCAGTTCCAGATAGTGCGGGATGCGGGAACGCTGAACTGCGAAGGCTGGTTCAAGCAGGGCAAAGGTTCGGGCCATTTCCAGTTCGCGCCCAATCAGGGTTTTGCAGGCCAGATGACAAGCCTCGGCTACAGCAATCTCACGGACGAGAAGCTGTTTACGATGGCCGTTTTGAATCTGAACATATCGTTCGTGCAGGACTTGAGCGCGCGCGGTTACGATCACCTGTCGCTTGATGATCTGGTCGCCATGAAAATTCATGGAGCAGACGCGCAGTTCATCAGCGAAATGAAATCGGCGGGCTACGATCATCTGCCGGTTGATGATCTGGTCGCGATGCGAATTCACGGCGTCACGCCTGACTATATAAAAGAGGTCAAATCGCTCGGTTACGATAATCCTTCGATAGACAATCTGGTCGCGATGCGAATTCACGGTGTCCGCACGGAGTTCATCAGAGCACTGGTCGATCAAGGCTACAACCGACCGCCGCTTGATGATCTGGTCGCGATGCGAATTCATGGCGTGAGCGAGGATTTCATCAAAGAGCTTCGAGAGATAGGTTATGAGCGCGTGCCGATAGACGATCTGGTCGCGATGCGGATTCACGGTGTGAAACCGGAATTTATCAAAGAGGTTAAGAGGCTCGGCTACGACCGCGTGTCGGTAGATCAGCTTGTTGCGATGCGAATACACGGGGTTGGCGCGGCGTTTATCGAGAAGATGAAATCGCGCGGGTTCAACAATCTTTCAATTGACGACCTGATCCAGCTACGAATTCATGGCTTTGACAAGTAAGCAAGAAGGAGGTGCAAAATGAAAAAATCGATCTATGCGCACGAAAAGACAATCTTCGCGCTCGCGCTGCTGAAGACTTATGCAATCAGGCTGTCGGCGCTTGTCGCTGCGATGATATTGCTGACAAGCTACATTTCAACATTTCACACGCGAGCGCAGGACTCATACACAGGGCAATGGATAATCGAGCCTGAGCGCGCGTCGAACCAGCTTCAACTGACCTTGACTTATTCGGCGGAAAAATCCGGAAGCAAGTGGGGCAGAGGCAGTTCCATCACCTCTTTCGGAATTGCGCCCGAACAGTTGCGAGGCTTGACTCAATCGCAAATGATGGCCGCAGGATCAAACGTGCAGTTCCAGCTGGTTCGTGACGCGGGCACGTTCAACTGCGAAGGCTGGTTCAAGCAGGGCAAAGGTTCGGGCCATTTCCAGTTCGCTTCAAACGCGGCCTTCGTCTCTGAGCTTAGAAAGCGAAACTATGAATCGCCCACCGAAGCGCAGTTGTTTTCACTGGCAATGAATGACGTGGGCGTTGCGTTCATCGAAGAGTTGCGAGCGCAGGGCTACGACCGCCACACGCTCGATCAACTCGTGCGAATGGGCGACCACGGGGTCTCGCTCGAATACCTCAGAGAGTTAAAGGCTCAAGGCTACACGGTTCAATCCGTCGAACTGGTGACCCGCATGGTAGATCACGGAGTCTCTATAAGCTTTGTCAGAGAGATGGACGCGCTCGGCTACAAACATATGCCGGTCGAGACGTTGATTCGGACCGTGGATCATGGCGTGACGCCCGGGTTCATCAAAGAGCTTGAGTCGCTCGGCCACAGCAGGCTCCCGCTTGAGCAGTTGACGAGGCTCGTAGATCACGGCGTCGGCCCGCGCTTCATCAAAGAGATTGAAGAGGCGGGTTATGGCCGTCCGTCGCTCGATCAACTGGTAAGGATGCAGGATCACGGAGTCAGCGCCCGCTTCATTAAAAAGATGAAGTCGCGCGGGTTCGACAATGTGACGATTGAAGAGTTAATCAAACTTGCCGATAACGGCATGGGCAATTAACGACAACGCGCAGGCAGAAAGCGACAGACTGCGCGAACGGATATTCGTATCCCTTCGCGCGGTCTGTCGCCTTTAAATCTCACCGCAACCGATTGAGCAGCCCTCTTACCTCATCAAACACAGCCGCGTCCGTCTGAGCCTGCACGTTGATCTTCAGCACGCCGCTCGGCGTGAAACTGGCGGCATTGCTCGACACCATGGCTATCAGTTTGTCAGGGTCAATCTTCGCCGATTCAGCGAACTTCACGGCCAATCGGTCGCCTTCGCGGTCAATCGAAACAACGCCGAGCCTGGAAGCCTCGCGTCTCAGGCGCGCATACTCAAAGAGATTCTCGACCGTTTCTGCAATCGGCCCGTAGCGGTCTGCTATCTCGGCATGAATATCGGCCAGATCCGCTTCGCTTTCGGCAGACGAGATGCGCTTGTATGTGCGAAGCCGCTGGCTCATGTCGTAGATGTAGTCTTCCGGTATGCGAATGTCTACGCCGATATTTATGGCGGTCGAAATTTCGTCCTCAATCGGCTCGCCCTTCAGCTCTCTGACCGTGCGTTCGAGCATCTGTGTGTAGAGATCAAATCCAATCGCATCAATCTGCCCGGACTGCTCGCCTCCCAACAGATTGCCCGCGCCCCTTAATTCAAGATCGAGCGCGGCGATGCGGAATCCCGCGCCCAGATCAGAGAACTCGCGTATCGCAGCGAGGCGACGGCGCGCGATTGCCGATAATCCTTCTTCGGATGGAATCATCAGATAAGCGTAAGCGCGACGGCTCGACCGGCCAACGCGCCCGCGCAGTTGATAAAGCTGCGACAGGCCGTACATATCTGCGCGATTGATGATCATCGTATTCGCAAGCGGAATGTCTATGCCGTTTTCGATGATCGTGGTCGAAACCAGCACGTCAAGATCGTGGCGAATGAATCTCAGCAGAACGTCTTCAAGCTCTTTTTCCGACATCTGCCCGTGCCCCACGCCGATGCGCGCCTGCGGAACCAGCCGCCCGATCAGTTCCGCAATCGTATAGATCGATTCGACGCGATTATGAACGAAGAAGACCTGCCCCGAACGTTGAAGCTCAAGCTCTATGGCAGACCGCACAACTGAGTCCGAAAATTGAACGACGTGAGTTTGAATCGCAAGACGGTCGCGCGGCGGCGTTTCGATTATGCTCATATCGCGAAGCCCCGCAAGCGACATATTCAACGTGCGCGGAATGGGCGTGGCCGACATCGCTATCACGTCAACTTTCTTTCGCATCTGCTTGATGCGCTCTTTGTGCGCCACGCCGAATCGCTGCTCTTCGTCAACGATCAGAAGCCCCAGGTCTTTGAAGCGAATATCTTTCGACAAAAGGCGGTGAGTGCCGATTACTATATCTATGCTTCCGGCTTCGAGAGCCTTGACGATCTCTTTCTGTTCTTTCGCCGTGCGAAAACGCGAAAGCATCTCTATGCGGACGGGGAACGCGCCGAATCGCTGTTGAAAAGTTTTGTAATGTTGATAGACCAGAACTGTCGTGGGCGCGAGCACTGCCGCCTGCTTGCCTTCCATCACCGCCTTGAAAGCGGCTCTCATGGCCACTTCCGTCTTACCGTAGCCTACGTCGCCGACTATCAAACGGTCCATAGGCAGAGCGTCCTGCATGCCCGACTTCACATCTTCGATGGCCGATTCCTGATCGGGCGTAAGCTGATACTCGAAGGCGTCTTCAAACTCGTGCTGCCACGGGGTGTCCGCGCCATAGGCGTGACCGCCGACGAGTTTGCGCTCGGCGTAGAGCTTTAACAACTCTTCGGCCATATCGCGCATGGCGCGTTTGGCTCGCGCTTTGGCCTTCTGCCAGCCGACGCCGCCGAGCCGGTCGAGTGTCGGCTGATGTCCTTCGCCTCCGGAAAATCTCTGGACAAGGTCGAGCCGCTCGACAGGCACATATAGCCGCGCGCCTTCGGCATAAGTCAAAAGCATGAATTCGCGCACGCCTGCCGCAGCGCGCTCAAGCCCTGCCGCGACATTGCCCGTCGGGCCGCCCGCGGTCGAGATTTGATTCATGCCTTGAAACTGGCCGATGCCGTGATCTATGTGAACGACGTAATCGCCGATCTTCAGGTCGCCGAGGTCTGACAGAAAGGCCGAAGCCTTGCGCTGTTTGCGCGCTCGTTTAGGCTGTGATGCGCGCTCGACTTCGCCGAACAGATCGCTTTCTGTAAGCACAGAGAGATCAGCCGCCGGAAGCGCGAACCCGTTTGTGAGTTTTCCTACCGTCACGACGCGGCTTGTCGCAAGCACTGCTCCCGCTTCGCGCTCGTTGCGATTGAGCGACGGCAGAAGCTCTGTGGTGATCTGATATTCGCCGAGCATCTCTCGAACGCGCTCGGCAAGTCCGAGGCTCGGCATGACGAACAGAGTCGTTCGTCCGGTCTCTGATTCCTGATCTTGCGCGAGCGCGTTGATTCGACCGTGATAACGACGAGGCGATTGCGAGATGATCGAAATGTCGGGCGTCGCTTCATCAATTGTGAAAAGAAAAAGATGAGCGAATTGCTTTAAGCCATCCACGAACTGTCGGCCCCTGTCGTCCGTAAACTCGGCTATAGTCGATGTGTCATCAGCCGTGAGCGATTCGATGCGGAACTGTTCGTCTGTGGCGGCTGCGGCGCGGCCAAGCAGTCTCAACTCGATGCGCGTCAGGGAATCGAATTTCGCGCGCAACTCGTCTGCCGTCAAAAAGAGTTTTTCAGGCGGGAGCGCGAGTTCTCCCGTATCGTCTGCCTGCGCGAAACGGTCGGCGAGATAGCCATACAGATCAGCCGCGCGCTTTTCCATATCCGCCGGTTCGTCGATGACTAAAACAGCGTCTTTGAAATAATCGAACGCGGACGAACCCACGGGGCGCGTGAGCGGGAGCAGATACTCCCAGCCGGGAAAAGCTTCGCCGCGCTCTGCGTGCGCGAGTCTTGATCGAAGGTCGCGCCCGTACAACTCATCCGCCCATCGGCGCTCTGCCGCTTCGGCCCACGACATGAACTCTTCGCGCCTGACCGACAACTCGCGCATTGGAACGATGATCGATTCCGTGGCGCGTCCGGTTGAGCGCTGCGTGTCGGGATCGAATTCGCGGATGGAATCGACCGTGTCGCCGAAAAACTCTATGCGATGCGGCGCGTCGTGCGCGGGCGAAAACAGATCGAGTATTCCGCCTCGAAGGCTGAACTCTCCGACTGCGCCGACCGGTTCTTCGCGCACATACCCGATTGCGATCAGCAGATCGACGATCAGCTCAAGCGGCATCTCTTCGCCCGTGCGAAGCGTGATGGATGACGAGCGGAGCAGGTCCGGCGAGACGGTTCTTTCGGCCAGCGCACCGAGCGACGTGAGCAGTATGCGCGCCTCGCCCTGCATTGCGCGATAGAGCGCAAGCGCGCGTTGTTCGAGGACTTCGGCGTGCGGCGAAGTGCCGTCATAGGGGTCCGTCTCAAGCGCAGGAATCGCCAGCACGGCAGATTCGCAGGAGCCTACGCCGTTCAGCGCGCAGTAAAAAAACTCCACGTCCGCCTGGAACTCTTCGACCTCTCGATTCGAGCGGGCGACGAAGACTATGCGGCGGTTGAGCTTCCGTTCGAGCGCGGCAAGCACAAGCGCCCGCGCGCTGCCTGCAAGCCCTGAAACGATACAGGTGCGGCGACCCGACCGGATTTCGCGCGCGAGCCGTTCGAGTTCGTCGGATTGAAACAATGAGCCGAATAGTTCGGCGTAGTAGGTTTCAGGTGGAGTCATATTAGATTTTAGATTTTAGATTCTGGATTGCCGGACGCAAGTTTTCAGATGAGAACCGAGCTTCCAGTCCCTTTAATCTGAAATCCAGCGATCTAAAATCTAAAATTCCCTCGCTGATTGTAACAAGGCGCGAATCACACGCGCAAAATCAGGTGACAGGTTCGTTCATTCGTCAGGCAATAAATATTCAAACCCCGTTTTTGAAAACCCTTGAGTTCAGTCGTGTTTTTTGAAACTATTGCCAATAGAAAGAACCGTTTGTTACTATCCAAAATAGCTGTTCGCCGCAGCTACAGCTCCCGTGTCAGGCCGGAGGAACAATCGTGAAATTGATGGCGCGCCTGCTTGTTTTGACAGCCCTTGCCATTGCTATGGTCTGGGTTGTGACGTTTGCGCGCGAGCTTGGCGCGCGCGAGGCGCGCGAGAAGATCGCTGCCGCGCTCAACCTTGATAAGCCTGATCGAGTGCGCGTCAAAAACATAAGCGTGGGGCCGGGCAGCGAGGCTATCGTCGAAGCGCAGTTCGACGCCACGTTTCGTTTCAACATGGAAAAAGACGGCAAGTGGAAAGTCGTCGAGGTTCGCACAGGCGACCGGCAATGGGAATCACTTGAATTAATCAGGACGGCTGTGGGCAAAGAGAAAGCGTTGCGAACTACAGCCGATCTGCGCACACTCGCCACGGCGCTCGAAGCTTTCCGGCGCGAGCGCGGCTTTTATGTTGAGGCGGAGACGAACTCTGCGCTTGTTGACAATCTCGCCCCCACGTATATGAACGCCATCATCCGCCTCGATGCCTGGTCGCACGAGTTTGAATATAAGGGCACATCGGCAGGCTATCGCCTTGCGAGCCTCGGTCCGGATGGCAAACCGAACACAGGCGACGATATCGTTTTTGAAAACGGGCAGATGGTAAAGGGAGCAACCGAGTGACTCCTGATTTCGGAGAGACTAAATTTGCCGCTCCGGACCTGCAGGTGCGAGCCGCACACGCAAAGGCAAGCCGGATCGTGTTAGCCTTTGCCGCAAGCATCGTTCTTTATATTGCGATAGGAATTTTCAACATCAGTTCCCGCCCGGCGACTGTGGGCGCGACCAGTTCGCCTTATTCGTTTTACGTAGGCGCAATTTTTCTGGCGCTCGGATCAATCGCATACAGGCGGGCGCAGATGCGTCGCCTGAGGCTTGAAGCGGTCGCGGCGTTGCGCGGCGTTGACGGGTTGGTCAGGCATTTTTTTCAGGTCACGCTCGTTTCTGCGTCGCTGGCCGAACTGATAGGGATTCTCGCCGTGGTCATAAGCCTGATGGGCGGCGAGATGAGCGATTGCATAAGGCTCGGAATAGTGGCGCTCGTGGTCGAGCTTTTCACTTATCCGCGACGCAGCGCCTGGCAGCAGGCAGTCGCTTATTTTGCAGCGGGCAGTCCGGGTCAGTAAGTCCGAGTCAATAGCCCGACCGTGAAAAAAGAGTTTAAGCTTTGGGCTATACAAAAGAGATAAAGAGTATAGAAAGGAAGTACCAACCTTGAGAAAGAACATAATGGTGAAGAGCATGTTCGTGGCATTTGCTTTGT
Source organism: Blastocatellia bacterium (assembly GCA_963804815.1). Classification (GTDB taxonomy): domain Bacteria; phylum Acidobacteriota; class Blastocatellia; order UBA7656; family UBA7656; genus DATEKX01. The sequence continues at coordinate 5,185,189 of CAWDRU010000002.1, forward strand.
TGCTTCTGAGCAGCGCGGACGTGAAATCGGTTCTGGGAGCCGGTTTTGTCGGGCAGGAGAACAAGGATTCAAAAGCTGATAAGCAGGCTCAGGCGGCTAAAAAATACCTGGAAGCCAAACGGCTCGAAGATACAGGCAATTATCCGGGCGCGGTTGCGGCTTATAAAGAAGCAATCGCGCTTGACCCCGAATCGGTTGATCTGCGCGTAACGCTGGGCTCGTTGTACCTCAAGAACCGCAACGTCATTGACGCAGAAGCGCAGGCGCGCGAGGCCACCCGCCTTGCGCCCGACAACCTTGAAGTCCGCAAATTGCTTGCGCGCATCTATCTGGCGCAGACGCTGGTCGGCACAAATCTCAACAAAGAGAAGGCGCGCGCCACTATTAAAGAACTCGAAGAGATAGTGCGAATAGACCCGAAGGCGAAACTCGAACTGCCTAATGAACGGGAAGCCATACCGGCGCTTACGCTTATCGGAGGGCTTTACCTGTCTATCGATGAGCAGGACAAAGCCCTCGAAGCGCTGAAGAAAGTATCGGAAAATGACGTGACATCGGATGAAGCGCATTATCAGCTGGCAGACCTTTACTTTAAGAAGAACAAATTTCGTGAAGCCGCCGTCGCCGCTCGCAAGGCATACGACATCAATCAGAAAACCCCGGAGCCTCGAAAAACCGTTGCTTACGCAGGGCTGCTTGCGCGCTCGCTGCTGCGCATCGGGCGCACGCAGGAGGCTATAGATATTTACAAAAAGGCAATCGGCATCAAGGACTCGAAAGATTCAACAGCGAAGGGCGATGAGGAGGATATAATCAAAGGCGGCCTGCCCACCTCCCCGCTCATATTCGATTACGCCGAAGCGCTCGTCTACGCTGGCCGTTATGATGATGCGACGAAACTGCTCGACCCGTTAATCAAAAACATCCGCAAAGACACGCCGATCTATCTGGAAGCCGTCCGCCTTCAGACGGACGCGCTCAAGCGCGCAGGCAAGCGCGATGAAGCCATCCGCCTGCTCGAAGACTCGCTCAAGGGACAGGACGTTTCCGAAAGCCTCGCGATTCTGTATTCGCTTGCCGATACCTACGAAGAGATGCTCCAGTTCGACAAAGCGATCCCGCTATACGAAGAGGCGCTCTCGTCGATTGTCAACCCGGACGGGACGGTCAATAACAACGAAGGAGATAAAAACAGAGCGGGGATCGTTTTGCAGCGAATCGGGCTTGCCTACAGGCTGTCGGGCAAACGCGACAAAGCGATGGAAACATTTGAGCGAATGAAAAAAATGCTGGGCACCGACAGCCCGCGCGGCGATCAGCTGATCGTGGACACGCTGATTAACGAAGGCAAATACAAAGAGGCGATGGATGCGGCAAGCGCAGCGGTCGGAAAATTCCCCGACGAGCGCTCGTTCAAACTCTATAAGGCGCAGGCGGCAGGCAAGCTGGGCGATATGCAGACAGCCGATCAGACATTGCGCGGATTGCTCAAGAACGGGCCGGAAGACGTAGATGTTTACCTGTACTGGTCGAGCGTACAGCTTGAAGCCAATCAGTTGAAGGAAGCCGAAGAGAGCGCGCGCAAGGCCATCGAGCTTGAGCCGAGAGACATCGGGCCGCTTATTACGCTTGCCAGCGTTCAGGACCGGCAGAAGAAGTACAAAGAGTCGGAAGCGACGTTGAGGAAAGCTCTTGAGATAGATCCCGACAACGCAACTGTGTTGAACAATCTGGGTTACTTTCTGGCAGACCGCAACGAACGATTGCCGGAGGCCGAAGCGTTGATAAGACGTGCCGTAAACATAGAGCCTACGAACGGCTCTTTCCTCGACTCGCTCGGCTGGCTGCTGTTTCGCCAGAACAAGATCCCCGAAGCGCAGAAATACCTTGAACAGGCGGTGATCTATTCTGCGCGCTCGGCGACGGTTCACGATCATCTGGGCGACCTCTACAAAAAGCAGGGCCAGGCGGATAAAGCGCGCGAGAAGTGGGAAGAGGCTTTGAAACTCGCCACCGAGCCTGACGAGATAAAGAAGATCAAAGAAAAACTCGGTAAGAAATAGGCAACGGGCAAAGGGCGGAGGGCAGCCGATTGGAAAAGATCGAATTGCTGCCCTCCGCCTTTGTGTGAAAATCGCATCTTCAGGTGAAAGTCGTATGAGAAAGACATTGGGCCTCGCTGGTTTTATTGCGGTCGCGATTGTCGCGCTCATCTCTTCTGGCTACGCTCAGAACAGAAGCGGAGAGGTTGCAGGCTCTGCCAAAAACGAGCGCAGCAAGCGCGCTACGAGCATTCCGGACGCGGGCGTTATAACCGATGATGATTTATTGAAGCCGCCGCCTGCCGATGAGATGCTTCAGGAGATCGAATCGCTCGAAGTGCAGTGTTTGAACGAGGTGAATCGTCTGCGCCAGTCGCGCAAGCTTGTGCCGCTCACGTTCTCCGAAGACCTGTTGCAGGTGGCGCGCAGTTACAGCCGCCGCATGGCCGAAGAAAAATTCTTCTCTCATAACGACCCCGAAGGCCGAAGCGTGCGGGAGCGTGTCAACGATGCAAACATCAAGTGGCGAATGGTCGGTGAAAACCTCGCTTTGTCGAACGGCTACATCAATCCTGTTGCCGTGAGCCTTCACGGCTGGATGGACAGCCCCGGCCACCGTCGCAACATTCTTGATCCCGATTGGCGACATACTGCGATAGGCGTCTGGATCGGCTCAACCGGCACGATCTACTTTACAGAGATATTTCTTACACAATAGATGAACAGTTGAATAGCGCAGAATTTCGTCGAATTCATAATCCTCGATTCTCAATTTTTAATTCTTAACTGACTATGCTCCGGGTAAGATCATACGCCAAGATCAATTGGACGCTCGACGCGCTGTTCAAGCGCGAAGACGGTTATCACGAGCTTCGCACGATCTACCAGACCGTCTCTCTTCACGATCATTTGCGCATCAGCCAGACCCCCCACGCCATCGAAATCATATGCGATGACGAGCGTGTGCCCGAAGATGAAACAAATCTTGCGCACAAGGCAGCCGTGTTGCTGCGCGAGGCCGCCAATGTAAAGACAGGGGCGCGTATAGAGATCGAAAAACGGATCCCGGTTGCCGCCGGACTTGGCGGAGGGTCATCGAATGCGGCAGCGACGCTTTTGGGGCTTGTCAGGCTATGGCGCGTCGAACTGGCCGAGCGCGAGATGATCGCTCTGGCCGCGAGCCTGGGGTCGGACGTGCCGTTTTTTCTGATTGGCGGTACGGCGCTGGGCGTCGGGCGGGGCGAAGAGGTTTACCCGATTGAAGAGACCGTATGCGAAAACCTGCTGCTCGTTAATCCCGGTTTCGCGGTCTCGACAGCCACGGCATACGGCAGGCTTTCGCGGTTGACAATGAAAGACGCCGCCCGTATCATACCCTTTACTTTATTAGCCGCGAAAGCCATCCGTGAGCTACCGCTTGCGGCAAGCAACGATCTGGAACAGACCGTTTCAGCCGCTCACCCAGAAATTGCGGAAGTCAAACGAAGGCTCCTGAGCCTGGGCGCACGGCACGCTTTGATGAGTGGCAGCGGGGCAACCGTCTTTGCGGTCTTTGACAATTCACAGATGAGCGAGCGAGCGCAATTTGAGATGCGCGCAGCAGGCTACTGGTCAGAAAAAGCGAGCGCAATAAATCGTCAACAATATTGGAGCACTCTATTCGATTAAGCTTTAAGCTTGATCGAACACGATACCTGTAACGGCAATCGGGCAAAGGTTTAAACGAAATCGCGGGCGCACCGGACAATAGGATTCAAAAAAGTTTTCAAAAAAGCGATGGGGAGTCGCCAAGCGGTAAGGCATCGGCCTTTGGAGCCGACATTCGGAGGTTCGAATCCTCCCTCCCCAGCCAGAATGCAGTAGGCAGCAGGCAGCAGGCTGAAAGCAGTGATCAGTTGCTTTCGGCCTTCTGCCTACTGCTTTCTGTCTATCTTACTTTCTTTCGCGGAGGCAGTGTGAACGTAAAGGTCTTTTCAGGAAATGCGAACAGGCCGCTCGCTGAAGAGATCTGTCAGCACCTGGGGATGGAGATCGGCAAGGCCAACACCAGTCGGTTCTCGGACGGCGAGTTCAATTTCCAGATACTTGAGAACGTGCGCGGCGAGGACTGTTTTCTGGTTCAACCCACATGCCCGCCGGTTGATCAGAATCTCATGGAGTTGCTCATCATGCTCGATGCGTTCCGGCGCTCGTCGGCCAAGCGCATCACAGCCGTGATCCCTTATTACGGCTACGCGCGCAAAGACCGCAAGGACCGGCCAAGGGTGCCGATCTCGTCGAAGCTGGTCGCCAATCTGATAACCGAAGCAGGCGCAGACCGCGTATTGTTGTTTGATCTGCACGCGGGTCAGATTCAAGGGTTCTTTGATATACCGGCTGATCACCTGTTTGCAGCGCCCGTGCTGGTCGGCTATTTTCAGGAATTGAAGCTTCCAAAGCTCACAGTCGTTGCGCCCGATGCGGGCGGCGTCGAGCGCGCGCGCGCTTATGCGAAGCGGTTGGGCGCAGAGCTTGCGATTATAGATAAGCGGCGCGATTACGAAAGGCTCGGCGAAGTGGAAGTGCTTCACGTCGTCGGTGAGGTCAAAGGGCGCACGGCGTTGATCATTGACGATATGATCGACACCGCCGGAACGCTTGTGAAGGCCGCCGAAGCGCTTGATGCAAAGGGCGCGGATGCTGTGCTGGCTTCGGCCACACACGCTGTGCTGAGCGGGCCAGCCGTTGAGAGAATTCAGGCTTCGCCGCTCAGAGAGGTGGTCGTGACCAACACTATTCCGACCGAGAATGCTTGCCGCTCTCAGAAGTTGAAATGCCTGAGCGTGGCGAAGATTCTGGCCGAAGCCATTTTGTCTATTCACGACGAGACATCTGTGAGTAAGCTGTTCATATAGATTGATTCATTGAATCATTATAATCGATGAGCCGGTGACTGTTGAATCAATGGCTCAGTTTGAGGAGTGGTCAGATATGATTAAAGACTTAACGATCAACGCAGCCTCGCGCGAGGGGTTCGGAAAAAGCGAAGCCCGCCGATTGCGAAAGCAGGGGATGATCCCCGTAGCCGTTTACGGTGAAGGCAAAGCCGCATCGGCAGTCGCGATCAACGCGAAAGAGATCGCCAACATACTGCGTTCGGACACGGGGCACAATACGATATTCAAGCTCGCTTTGCCAAACGGCGACGCCGAGCCTGCGACCGTAATCATCAAGGACTGGCAGGTTGATCCGGTAAAGGGTCGTCTGTTGCACGCAGACCTGCTGCGGCTCTCGATGACCGAAGTCACGCGCGTTAAAGTGGCGATAGAACCCATAGGCGAGCCTGTCGGCGTCAAACTCGAACTCGGCATACTCGATTTGCAGATGCGCGAAATCGAGGTTGAGTGCCTGCCCGGCGATATCCCCGAAGAACTGCAAATCGACGTGTCGAACCTTCATATAGGCGATCATCTGACGGTTGCAGATCTGATTTATGATCGCGAGAAGATCAAGGTCAGCGCCGATGAGAATCAACTGGTCGCAAGCGTGCTGGCTCCGCGCATGGCTGAAGAAGCCGCGCCTGCCGATGCCGAAGCCGATGCTGCTGCGGGTGGTGAGCCCGAAGTCATCAAGAAGGGCAAGACCGACGAGGAGTAGTGGTCAGTCGCAACTGACCACCGCCTTCTGTTATGAAGCTGATAGTCGGCCTTGGGAATCCGGGGAGAGAGTACGAGACGACTCGCCACAACCTCGGATTCATGCTCATTGATAGATTGTTTGAGCGCGCAGGGTGCAGGCGTTTCCGCGACGAATCGAATGCCAAAGTTGCGGAGGCGACTCTGGCAGGCGAGCGCGTCCTGCTCGTAAAGCCGCAGACGTATATGAATCTGAGCGGCAATGCTGTTCGCCCTCTGCTTGAACGCTACGGCGAGGCGAAGGCGGCAAACCTGATTGCCGCCTCTGACGAAGCGGCGCTGCCGTTTGGCATGATTCGCGTTCGCGGGCGAGGCAGCGCGGGCGGGCAAAAAGGGCTGAAATCAATCATCGAGCGGATCGGGTCTCAGGAGTTTCCGCGCGTGCGACTGGGCGTAAAGCCGGATCATGCGGTGAGCGATCTTTCAAGCTTTGTGCTTTCGCCCATACCCAGGCGCGACCGCGAGACGCTTGACCATATGCTTGATCGCGCAGCCGACGCCGTTGAGGTGATCATACGCGAAGGCATCGAGCGCGCGATGTCGCTCTTTAACGAGCGCGTGAAGCAGAGTTCGGAAGCCGTAGATTAGATGCCATCGTCTAATCTATGACAAAGTTCTTTCTCAAGAGGTTCTATAATGAATCTCCTTGCTCTGATCAGTAAGGTCAGGGCTTAACCGCAGCGTTTTGATGACGCTGGCGAAGTATAATCCAAAAGGAGGATGACTCTTAGGATGAGAGTTTATGAAGTCTTGTTTATTGTCGCTCCCAACACGGAAGAGAGCGACACCGAAGCGCTTATCACTCAAATAAGCGATGTCATAACCAATCAGGGCGCGACGATCGCAAAGGTTGATCGCATAGGCCGTCGCCGCCTCGCCTACTCCATCGGAAAATTCAACGAAGGCTACTACGTGGTGCTTACTGTCGAAGGCACAGGCGCGGAGATTGCCGAAGTCGAACGTCGCATGCGCGTGACGGATGCTGTAATCCGCTACATCACTATTCGCATAGACGAAGACCTCAAACGCGCCGAAAAGTTCCGCGCTCGCCGCCAGGCGCACGCAGCGGCAGGCGGCGGGCCGCGCGGCAGACGGCGCTCTGAACCCGTGCTTCCGATAGGAAACGATGACGACGAGGAGGATGAAGAGTAATGAGCAGTGATAACAGAGATCAAGGTCGGCGCGAAGACAAAGGCGGGCGACAGGGGGGTCGTCGCTTCGTGCGCGCGCGCAAGTCGTGCAAATTCTGCGCGGACAAAGTGGACTATATAGATTACAAGGACTCGCGAACGCTGGGCGGCTACATACCTGAGCGCGGCAAGATTCTGCCTCGTCGAATATCGGGCACCTGCGCACCGCATCAGCGAATGCTTGCGACGGCGATCAAGCGCGCCCGCAATGCCGCTTTTTTGCCCTTCGCGGTAGATTAACGATTCTGGATTTTAGATTCTGAATTTTGGATCGAAGGCTTCGATCCAAAATCAGCAATCCAAAATCCAAAACCGAGTGAGGATTTATCAATGGCACACATGGATGTATTACTCAAAGAGGATGTAGACAATCTGGGGGATCGCGGGCAGGTCGTGCGCGTGCGTTCGGGCTACGGGCGGAACTATCTGCTCCCGCAGGGACTGGCGATTGAAGCCACCACAGGCAACAAACGCATGATCGAAGAACAGCGCCGGGTGCTGGCCAAACGCGAAGATCGCGAACGAACAAGTGCTCAGAGCGAATCTGCCAAACTCGACGGGGTTGAACTGCGTTTCGAGCGCCGCGTCGGCGAGCACGGACTGCTTTACGGATCTGTGACCGCGCTCGACATAATCGAAGAACTGAAGAAACTCGGCTACACAGTCGAGCGCCGCAAAGTCAGCCTGCGCGATCACATCAAAGAGGTGGGCGATTATGATGTGACGATCAAACTTCACCGCGATGTTATTCCAACGATCAAGGTTAAAGTGCGCAAGGAAGGGGCCGTAGACGAGCCTGTTCGATCAGAGGCTGTCGCCACGGAACCGGCTGTGGAAGCCAGTTCCAGCGCCGCCGAAGAATCGACGGAGACCGAAGCCGCAGAACCGACAGAAACTGCTGCTGACGAATCAGGCGCAGAGCCGGGAGCCTCGCTCGTCGCCTCAGATGAAGCCGAATCCGCTCAGGAATAAATCTACACAGGTCAGAGGCCGGAGGTTAGAGATCGGTAAAAAGTAATTCGATTTATTGCTCTTGCCGGTCTCTAACCTCTAGCCTCTGATTCCCGTTTTTGCTATCATCACGCGCGAACGGCTGAGGGCGCAGCCGGTTCGCTTTTCTTTTCTGATGTCGTCTATTCGGTTGGGCAGCCTCCCGTAAATCAATTGGAATTCAGCTTATGACGCGGCCAGCCTCAAGCGATCCTTTTTTCGAGAAAGGGCTTCCCTCCAACGTCGAAGCCGAACGCTCGATATTGGGCGCAATACTTTTAGACAACGCAGTCTGTAATCAGGCCATAGAGCTGCTGCGCCGCGAAGACTTCTTTCTGGATTCTCATCGTCGCATATTCGACAAGATGGTCGCTCTTACGGAACGCGGCTCGCCCATCGACTACATTACTTTGAGCGACGAACTGCGGCGCGCGGCTGAGTTCGAGCAGATAGGGGGCGCGACCTATATCGCGTCGCTCATTGACGGCGTGCCGCGCACGGATACAATCGAGCACTACGCAAAGATAGTCAAATCGAAGGCCCAGCTTCGCAAACTCATCACGGCTTCTAATCAGATAATCGCAAACTGCTTTGACGAAGAAGACGACCCCGACATCATCATCGACCGCGCGGAGCAGATGATCTTCCAGATAGCCGAAGACCGCGTGCGGCAGGGATTCCAGTACATCGGCGAAGTGGCCCAGCGCCGACTCGAACAGATCGAACAGATGGCCGGTCGCCCGGAGATGATTACGGGCGTGCCCACAGGGTTTACGGATTTCGATCAGATGACATCCGGCCTTCAGCGCCAGGACCTGATCATCATCGCCGCGCGCCCGTCAATGGGTAAGACTGCGTTAGCTCTTAACATGGCGCAGTACGCGGCGAAGAATGGGAACACGGTTGGTGTCTTCAGCCTTGAAATGTCTGCCGAACAGCTCGTATCCAGATTGCTTTGCTCGGAAGCGCGCGTTGACGCGCATCGTCTGCGAACCGGGTATCTAAACCGCGAAGAGTGGGCGCGCCTTGCCGACGCGCTCAGGCGGCTTTGCGAAACGCAGGTGTTTATAGACGACACGCCCGGCACAAACGTGCTTGAGATGCGCGCGAAATCGCGCCGGTTGAAGGCAGAACACGGCCTTGACCTGTTGATCATAGACTACCTGCAATTGATGTCCGGGCGGGGTCGCATAGAATCGCGCCAGCAGGAAGTATCGCAGATCTCGCGCGACCTCAAGGGGCTTGCGAAAGAACTGGACATGCCCGTAATCGCGCTCTCGCAGTTGTCGCGCGCGACCGAAACGCGAAGCGACCACCGCCCGCAACTGAGCGACTTACGCGAAAGCGGCTGCCTTGCCGGTGAAGCCCGCGTGACGATGGCTGATACTGGTGCTGAGGTCCCAATTCGTGATCTGGTCGGACAATCAGAGTTTGCCGTGTGGGCGCTCAACGAAGAGACGCTGAAAATCGAGCGTGCTCTTGTGAGTCGGGCATTTTCAACCGGAATCAAACCCGTCTATTGTTTGACTACGCGATTAGGCCGATGCATTCGAGCCACAGGCAATCACAAATTCCGCACCTTTGAAGGTTGGAGGCGGCTCGACGAATTAAAGCCGGGCGAGCGTCTGGCTGTGCCGCGCGAGTTGAGCGGTTCATCATCTCAAAATATGAGCGATGCAGAACTGGCTTTACTGGGACATCTGATAGGAGACGGCTGTACACTTCCTCGCCATGTCATTCAATACACAACGAGAGAGAAAGACCTGGCTGAACTCGTGGCATCTCTGGCAAGCGAGGTGTTTGGAGATGAAGTAAAGCCCCGAATCAATAATGAGCGTACCTGGTATCAGGTTTATCTGTCTTCGACGCGCCGCCACACTCATAATGTTCACAGTGCCGTAACGGAATGGTTGGAACACCTCGGCGTTTTCGGTTTGCGTTCTTACGAGAAGCGAGTTCCCGATAAAGTGTTTGAGCAACCTCAATCGGCAATCGCACTGTTTCTGCGCCATCTCTGGGCTACTGACGGCTGTATCGGAATGAAACCGGGATTTTGTTCCCCTGCTGTATACTACGCGTCGAGCAGCCAGCGGCTCGCGCGAGACGTTCAATCGTTACTGTTGCGGCTTGGCATCAATGCGTGGCTGCGTCAGAGATCGCAGAATGGAAAAGGGCGAGATCAATTTCATGTTACTGTGACCGGGAAGCCTGATCTTGAGCGATTCATTAATTTGGTGGGGGCAGTGGGTAAATACAGGAACGACTCGCTTGAGGATGTCGCGCGATATATACAGAACCGCCTTGCTAACACGAACAGGGATATAATCCCGAACGTGATTTGGAGAGAAATTGTTGTGCCTGCGATGCAAAAAGCAGATATCACTACTCGCCAGATGATGGCAGGCATACAAACGCATTACTGCGGCACACAGATCTACAAGCAGAATGTAAGCCGCGAGCGAGCGGCCAGAATCGCAACGGCGGTCTCTTCTGATTATCTGAATAAACTATCGCGTAGCGACATATATTGGGATCAGATCATAAGTATAGAAGCAGATGGAGAGGCGGAAGTTTATGACCTGACAGTGCCGGGCCAGCATAACTTTATCGCCAATTGTATGATTGCTCACAACAGCATCGAGCAAGACGCAGACGTGGTCTGCTTCATCTATCGCGAAGAGGTTTATAATCAGAACGACGAAAATCGCGGCACTGCCGAACTGATAATCGGCAAGCAGCGCAACGGGCCGACAGGAACGGCGCAACTGGCTTTCCTGAAAGAGTTCACGCGGTTCGAGAATATGTGGCGGGAATAAGATACAAGGGATGAGGGATGAGGGATGAAGGATGAAAAAGAGCCTGCCGATAAAACTATAAATGCAGCCCACGATTCATCCCTCATCCCTCATCCTTCATCCTTCATCCTTCCGGGTCGCCCCACGTGGGCCGAGATCAATCTGGACAATCTCGTTCATAATTTCCGCCTGATAAAAAAGACGGTCGGCGCGGGCGTTGCCATCATGGCTGCGTTGAAAGCGGATGCTTATGGTCACGGCGCTGTCAGTTGCGCGCTCGCGCTTGAAGGCGAAGGCGCGGACTGGTTCGGAGTCGCGCTGCCCGAAGAAGGATTAAAGCTCCGCGATGCGGGCGTCACGCGGCCCGTGCTTTGTCTCGGCGGGTTTTGGGAAGGGCAGGAAGATACGGTCATCGCTCGTAGTCTTACGCCCGTATTGTTTCGGCTCGACCTCCTCGAACGCTTCAACAGCGCGGCGCGCGCGGCAGGCGTGACGGCTGATTATCATCTCAAGATAGACACGGGGATGAGGCGGCTTGGCGTGCTTTACGAAGAGCTTGAAGAGTTTCTTGCTGGTGCGGCAGGGTTTGAAAACGTCAGGCTCGATGGCTTGATGACACATTTTGCGGCGGCTGATGATCCGGAGAAAGCCGAGTTCACGCGCCATCAAATCACGCTTTTTGAAAGCGCCGTTCAAACAGTGCGCAACCAGGGGTACAACCCGACCTGGATTCACGAAGCCAACAGCGCGGCAATACTCGCTTATGAGCAGGCGCACGGAAATCTGATCAGACCCGGCGGCCTGCTTTACGGTGTGTGGCGCGACGCGACCATCCCGACAGCCGCGCCGCTCGACTGGCGACCCGTGCTTTCGCTTCACTCGCGCATAGTGCTTTTGAAAGCGGTCGGGTCGGGCGTTCCAATCGGTTACGGCGGCACGTTTGTGACAAGCCGCCCCAGCCTTATAGCAACGCTTGCAATCGGATACGAGGACGGGATGAGTCGCGCGCTCTCCAACAAAGGCCGCGTCATCGTGCGCGGCCAGTTTGCGCCTATCGTAGGCCGCATCAGCATGGACTTAACCATAATTGATGTGACCGATGTTGCGGACGTTCGGACAGGCGACGAGGTTGTGATAATCGGAACGCAGGCAGCCAGTCACATAAGCGCAGAAGATATAGCTGGAACTCTTGGAACAATATCGTATGAAGTGACCTGCCGCATAAGCGAGCGAGTGCCGAAGGTAATAGTCGGCAGCAGGCAATAGAGAGGAAAAGTAGGGCTTGAGCGGCTTTCTGCCTTATGTTTATTGCCTTTTGCACACTTATTCAGCTTGCCCTAACGTGATTTTTAGATATAATTCTCCGCATTACAGGGAGCTTAGACTCGGCAGGGTCCCTCGTAGCTAAGCAGGTTTACAATTAATTCGGTCGAGTGAGGGTGTGCACTATGCAACAGCCGTCGCGCATTGCCGCGAAAGACGTGTTCGAAAAAGCCATCGGCTACACAAAAGCGGACGAGTTTCGTCGCGCAGGGCTTTACCCATACTTCACGGAGTTTTCCGGGGCAGTGGATTCGGGCGAAGCCGAAGTGATGATGGGCGACCGTCGCATCCTCATGTTCGGCTCGAATAACTATCTGGGGCTTACGACCAACCCGGAAGTCAAAGCTGCGGCCATTGAGGCCATCGCGCGATACGGCACAGGCTGTTCGGGTTCGCGTATGCTCAACGGCACGATGGACTTGCACGTGCAACTGGAAGCAGAGCTTGCCCGCTTTATGGGTCGCCAGTCTGCGCTCGTATTCGGGACAGGGTTTCAGACTAATCTCGGCGCTCTTTCGACCATCGCTCAAAAAGGCGACGTGATAATCGCTGATCGCAATATTCACGCATCGCTGCTCGACGGCTGCCTCGCATCATTTGCGCGAACGACCCGGTTTCGCCATAACGATATGGCCGATTTGGAAAAAGTCCTTCAGGGCCTGCAACCCGACGAAGGCCGCCTGATCGTAGTCGATGGCGTATTTTCGATGGAGGGCGATACGGCCAACCTGCCCGAAATAGTGCGGCTCGCGAAAAAATATGACGCTCGATTGTATGTTGACGAAGCGCACGGCATAGGCGTGCTCGGACGACACGGGCGCGGCGCGACGGAGCATTACGGGGTTGAAAGCGATGTTGACGTGGTGATGGGGACGTTCTCAAAATCTTTTGCTTCCATCGGCGGATTCATAGCGGGGCGGCGCGAGGTGATAGAGTTCGTCAAGCATCATAGTCGCTCGTTCGTTTATTCGGCTTCGCTCGCGCCCGCAAACGCTGCCGCCGCGCTTAAAGCAATCGAGATAATCGAGCGCGAGCCTGAATTGCGCGAAAGGCTGCTTCAAACCAGCGCGCATCTTCGCCGCGAACTGGTAGCCATGGGATTCCGCCTGATCGAAGCGAATACGGGATTTGACGGGATCACTCCGGTAATACCTGTTGTAGTGGACGACGAGGTGCTGGTATGCAAATTCTTCTGGGAGTTGATGAGCGAGGGGATATACACAAACCCCGTGCTGGCTCCCGCAGTAGCGCACAGCCTTCTGCGAATCAGTTGCATGGCTACGCACACGGACGAGCACGCGGAGCGATTGCTCGAAGCAATGCATAGAATAGGAAAGAAGTCAGGGATCATTAATTAAAGATGAGGGATGAAGGATGAAGGATGAGAAGAGCGCAAAAGCCGTTACTTTCATCTTCATCCCTCATCCTTCATCCCTCATCCCTTAAATTATGCGGCGAGTTGTAATAACAGGAATCGGTATTATCGCGGCCACAGGGGTCGGGCGCGAGGTGTTCTGGTCTGCGCTCACCGAAGGACGCAGCGGCATCTCGCGCATAGAGGTCTTCGACACATCGAATCTGAAGACTAATATCGCAGGCGTATGCCGCGACTTCCACCCCGACGAGTTCTTTGACGAACGCGAAATGACGCGGCTTGATCGCGTGTCGCAAATGGCAATCGCCGCGACCCATCTGGCTACGCGCGAGGCAGGACTAACAAACGGCCAGCTCGACAGCTATGACGTGGGCGTCAGTCTGGGCACGGGTTTCGGCGGGCAGGGTTCGATTGAGGAGTTCTGTGGCGCGTTCTTTTCAAACGGAAAAGGAAGGCGCTCGGCCATCGCCATCCCGAAGTCGATGTATAACGCTTCGTCGTCCAACATTGCGATAAGGTTCAAGGCTCGCGGGCCGAACATCACCGTCACCACTGCCTGTTCGTCGGGCGCAAATGCGATAGGACACGCATTTCATCTGATTCGCTACGGCCACGCCGAGCGTATGATAGCAGGCGGCGCGGACGCCCCCGTAACGCCAGTCGTGATGGAGGCATGGAAAGAGATGCGCGTGCTTTCTACGAAAAACGATCCTCCCGAACGCGCGTGTAAACCGTTCAGCGCAAATCGCGACGGGTTCGTGCTGTCGGAAGGCGCAGGGATAGTCGTCCTCGAAGCTTTAGAGCTTGCGCTTGAGCGCGGCGCACACATCTATGCGGAAGTTCTGGGCTACGGCTCGACAGCCGATGCAGCGCACATTACTTTCCCTGACCCCGAAGGCGAAGCCCACGCGATACTGCGCGCGCTTAAGGATGCAGGCGTAGCGCCTCAGGAGATCGATCACATAAACGCGCACGGAACGGCGACCAAGCTAAACGATGCTTCGGAGACGGAAGCCATTAAGCGCGTCTTTGGCAATCGTGCTTACGAGATACCGATCAACTCGATCAAATCGATGCTCGGACATTCCATGGGGGCGGCTGGCGCGATTGAGTTCATAGGCACGATTCTCGCGATTGACAACAAAGTGATACCCCCAACGATCAACTACGAAGAGACGGACCCGCAATGCGACCTCGACTATGTGACAGAAGGCGCGCGCGCGGCGGGCGGCAATACGCCGCTCAGGACGGCTCTCTCGAATTCGTTTGGGTTCGGCGGCAACAACGCCGTGCTTGTTGTTCGCGAGTATGCGGAGTAATATTAGACGCCTTGATGATCGATTTATATTTACGCCCCTAACGCGAGTTTATCGGAAGCGTGTAATCTGAAGGAAAAACAGAATATGACTAGAGAGGTTGTTGAGTCTATAGAAGACGCCGTTAAAAACATCATTGTTGCAGAGCTGCGCGTGGACCGCGACCAACTGGGCCCGGCCACCCACCTGATGAAAGACCTGGGCGCAGACTCGCTCGACGCGCTCAACATAGCGCTGCGTTTGGAAGAAGCTTTCAAGATCAAGATACCGGATGATGCCATTCCAAGATTTCTGACCATTGGCGATATAGTTAAAGGAGTGAATGAACATCGGACGATTCAATAACTGCGCAATCTCTCTATAACCCCATTCTTTGCATGTCCAACCATGCTCCAAACTTTGAAACTGCACCCCGCGCTCGTTCATCTATTTTCCGGTTAAGCCTTTCGCTGCTGGTGGCGGTGCCGCTTGTGTTCAGCCCGGCGGTTCACAGAATATTCCCGCTTCCAAAATTCGCAGTATTACTGGTCGGCTCATCCGTGCTTGTTCTCTTGCTGAGTCTGATGGCGTTAAACCCTGCGCAGCGTGACTGGCTGAGGACGAAACACGTTTTTCTTGTGAGTCTGTATTTCGTCGCCGTTATTATCTCGACCGTTTTCGGTGTTGCTCCGGTTGCGTCGCTGTTTGGAAGCTTTGAAAACCAGATGGGCTTGATCACCCGGCTCTGTTTTCTGATCTTTTTTTTGAGCCTGATCGCAGGGATCGGCAACAGTCAGGCTCGCTTTCGACAAACCGTGTGGGCTATGACGATCACGGGACTCGCGGTCGCCATATACGCTTTTATGCAATTCTTCGGGAAGGACTTTTTTTTGTCGCCCGCGCTCTACACCTTCGACTCAGTGGCCGGGCCTGTCGTCCGAGTCATCGGAACGCTGGGGCACGCCGACTATCTTGGAAACTTCCTGCTTTACACCACGCTTCCGAGCATAGCGCTTGCGCTTGCAACGCGCGACCGTGTGCGGATGCTTGCGTTGATCGCAACAGCGGTTTCGATTGCCGCGATAATTTTCAGCGGGACGCGCGGCGCGGCGCTCGGACTTACGGCAGGCGCGGTCGTTTTTTCAGCCCTTCAGTTTCGGACTGCGCGCATATCGTTTAATCGCAGGACGCTCGGTCGCGCGGCAGTCGCCGCCGCAATCATTCTCGGCTCGATATTGTTGATTAGCCTGAACCCGGCATCGCGCAGCATAACGGCGCGCGCAGTCTCGGCGATCAAAGAAGGGAGAACGGGGGCCGGTCGCACGGTGCTGTGGCGCGACGCTGCGAAGATGATACCGGCTTTCGCCATCACAGGATGCGGCCCCGAAGGTTTTCGCAAAGCGTTTCTGGCCTACAAGTCAAAAGAGATAGCGCAACTCGCGCCGGGAACAAACGACGAAAACGCTCACAATTCGTATCTTGACGCGGCAATATCTTATGGACTGCCGGGCGCAATCTGCTATGTTGCGATCATTGCATCTTCGTTCTCTCTTTTAATGCGAGCGCGGCGAAGCGCCGGAAATCCAGAGACTAAGATAATAATCACCGGGCTTCTGTCGTCGCTTGTGGCTGTGGCTGTACATAATTTTTTCATCTTCGATCAGATTCCGACGGGGCTTTATTTCTTCGCGCTTGTGGCGCTCGCGCAATCTGCGTTGAGCGTCGCAACACCAGACACTCGAAACTCAAAAGTAAAATTGTCTCCGGGATGGCCGGGCAGGGCAATAATCGTTGTTGGGGTTGCGTTTGTGGGGGCAGCCGTGTGGTACGCGACTGCTCTGGCAAAAGCAGACTTCGAGATCAAAAAATCTTTCGCTTCAGCAGGCGCAGTGGATTATGAAGCCACGGTGAAACACGGCGAGCGCGCAGCCCGGAGCCTTGAACCGACAGGCGCATACAGGTTTCAATACGCAAGGGCGCTTACATTTTATGCAGACCTCGCGGGTACTGCCGATGCGGGAAAAAGAGCGTCGTCGATCAATATGGCCATAACTCAAATCAGAGAATCACTCCCTCACACGCTCACGCCGGACGCGAGTTACATACTGCTTTCATATCTGGCGTTGCGCTCCGGCAACGCGGCTGAGCTTCGCACATGGGCAACCGAAGCGGTGAACTGCGATCCCTATTATTCCAACGCGCACTGGCTGATGGCAGAATCGTATCTGGCAGAAGGTAATCTTGAAGAAGCGAAGCGCGAGGCCAGGATAGCTCTTGAAATCAATCCGAACTCGAAGGAGGCTGTGTCTGCGCTCAAGCGTTCGCGAGGAGTGAAAGAGACGGCGCGACAAACGGTTGAAGAGTTGCTGAATCGCGGACAGGATGATGCAGATCAGGGCAGGATGAAGAAGGCGCAAAAGAAGATTACTCACGCGCTCCGAAAGGCGCGAGGGCAGTGTGCCGAATGCCATCGCGCGCTTGCCGCAATCTATGAAACCACTCGCCAGTATGATAAAGCGTTAGCAGAATGGAGCAGCTTTCTTGAGCAAACCTCTGATCGCGCGGCGCGCGAAAAAGCACAGTCGCGCATTGAATCGCTGAAACAGAAGAAGCCGTAGCGTTTCGTCCCCGGATCAATGAGCCGTTTGCAGGCTGGTTCCGAATCGAAGCCCTATGCCGTCCGGCCCGGCTATTGTAAAGTCGCGCAAGCCATAATAACGGTCTTCGATTGAATGTATCACGCGCGCGCCCAGTTTTGTCGCCAGTTCCCAGTAGTAATCGACGTTTGGAACCATCACGCGTATATTGCCTGCGGGAGAGAGAGGGGGCGGCGGGCAATTTTCGATCTCTTCGAGAAACAACATGGAGTCTTTCCATCCAAGCACGATAAAATTGCTCTCTTCGCGAACGACTTCAAACCCGAATGCGAGATAAAATGCGCAGGATGCTTTTATGTCGCCTGTGTAAAGCTCGATTATGAGTTGTTCGTTAGCGGGTACGTATCTATCATTCGACATTGTCATCGATGTTTGAATAACACGACCTTTAGTGGAGAATCAAGAGATGGATCTGTTGCCTGTTTTTACCGAACGCCTGATTCTGAGAAGGCTTCACGAAAAAGATATACACGCGCTTATCGCATATCGGTCTGATCGTGAAGTTGCCCGCTATCAAAACTGGACGGAGATTACCGAAACCGAAGCCAGAGCTCTGGTTAAAGCGAAACGGCGAACGCCCTTCGCCCTTCCCGGAGTCTGGGTGCAGATTGCCATCGCGCTACGCGAGACGGATGCGCTTGTCGGCGATATCGGCGTGTGGGTCAACACGGACGGGCAAAGCGCCGAGATCGGCTTCACGCTGTCTGCGGGCTATCAGGGAAAAGGTTTCGCTACGGAAGCCGTGCGAAAAGTGATCGAATTGTTGTTCGACGAGACTGCGGTCAAGCTGGTTGAAGCCATAACAGACACGCGCAACAGGGCTTCCATAGCGTTGCTCGAACGACTGGGGATGAAACTCGAAAAGACAGAAGAAGCCTGGTTCAAAGGCGAACTCTGTCACGAGCACAGGTTCGTAATAACGAGGGAGGGATTCAGTTAAGCTCTACGGATAAGCTCTCTACAGTGAAGCCGCCTTATCCGCCGCTGCTTTTGCGAAGCTCCATCAGAACTTGTTTGGCGACGGCTTTGAGCGTATCGAAGACGCCTATGCCGCGATTGGCAACGCCTTCAAATACAGGCTCATCTTTGCGAATGAGTTCTGCCTTGAGATCGGAAACAGAAACGACGTTGGGCAGGTCGCGTTTGTTGAGCTGCATGACGTAGGGAAGCTTCAACAGATCGTAACCATGCTGTTTGAGGTTGGCTTCGAGGTTGAACAGCGATTCGGCATTCGCATCCATTCGCTCGCGTTGCGAGTCTGCCACGAAGACCATGCCGTCTACGCCCTTCAGAATCAGTTTGCGGCTCGCGTCGTAAAAGACCTGGCCCGGAACAGTATATAGATGAAAGCGGGTTTTGAATCCGCGCACTGTGCCGAGGTCTAAAGGCAGAAAGTCGAAAAATAGAGTGCGGTCGGTTTCAGTTGCAAGACTGATCAATTTCCCCTTGGACTGCTGGGCCGTCGAATCGTATATGTATTGCAGGTTTGTCGTTTTGCCGCCAAGTCCCGGCCCATAATAAACAATCTTGCAGTTGATCTCGCGCGATGCGTAATTGATGAACGTCAATGCTCGTATTCCTTATCACTATGCCGGTGAGGTTAGTGTGGCTCCCGGTCTGCTACGCTTTCATAGGGGCTTCAAACCAGATTCATTAATCATCAACTGAAAAGCGCATCAATGTCTTCTTCGGTGATCTCGGCAAATGGTGAATCGATCTCAAACCCGACATCGCGCTCGCGGGTTACCTTCGTGTCTATGGCCTCGAATATCAGATTCATCTCGGCAGTCGCGCGCTTCACCCTTAAACGCACGAGTCCCAGGCTTGAGCGTTCGTCGAATATCACCACGAGTATCACGCGCCCGGCGACGATTGAAATATGAATGTTATCGCGTTCGCCTTCGTGCGAAAGCACCGGAAAGCCTTGCTCGCCGATCAGGTGCGCAAGCCCGTCCGTTGCTGCGACGTTCCCGGCGGTCAGGCTCGCCAGGCTGGTTATGTCGAGGTTGAGCATCTCTCCGTGCGCGGCTATCTGCTGGCCGTTCTTATCGACCAGAAAGACGAACTTGGAGTTCGCATCCGCGCACAATCGCGTGATGACATGCTTTAGCTGCCCATACTCCTCTTCATACATTACGACCGGAGCCGCCATTACTTCTCCTTACAATTTAAACGAGCTACGCCAGAAGTCCCGCGCTTGTTTTTCAAAAGTGACGTTCAGTATTTGCTATCACAAAACGTCTGGCAATTTGATTGAATCTGGCATCCTTAGCTGAGTGTTCCAGCAGGGGCATTTGTGGGGTGAGGCTTTTATAACATGACGCTTGGGCCATCGCAAGAGTTTTCCTGGCTGCGAATTCAATTGCGCCCGCTTTCTTGCAGCGAAAAGCCAGTCTATACTAAAACGAGGCAAGGAGGTGGTAGCTATGACAAGAGAAAACGTCACCGAAAGCGAGCCAGAAGATCGTCAGAAATCGGGGCCGAGCGCAGCGCAGCGCAGGCTGATGAAGCTGGCCGAAGAGCAGGGCGTGAAGCCGATGACACTTGAAGCTCTCAAAGCGATGAGCTGTGTTTGGCCGGAAGATGAAAGCATAGACGACTTCATAGCTGCGGTACAGGAATGGCGCAGCGAAGGCGGGGCTGTAACAAAGTAAAAGTAGGGGCAGGGCTTGTCCCTGCCCGGATGGCCGACAGGCCATGACAGTCATCGCCTTACAGCGATTCGGGCAGGGACAAGCCCTGCCCCTACCATGATTGTCAACCGACTTTGTTACAGCCGTGGCAGCGAAGGCGGAGAGAGAGAATTGCCTTGATGCAAGGCATCGTAGTAGACACAGATGTCATATCATTCATTTTCAAAGGCGATACAAGAGCAGATTTGTATGATCCTCATCTGGTTGGTAAATTGACGATAGCTTCTTTTATGACTGTTGCAGAGCTTGATCGCTGGGCCATTCAATACACTTGGGGAGAAGCGAAACGCAACGGACTGGAGACATTTCTACAGAAGTATTTCATCTCTTTCAGTGATCGAGCTTTGTGTCGCAAGTGGGCCGAAGCCGTATATAGCGCACGCCGAAACGGGCGACCCATAAGAACTGCTGATGCCTGGATTGCTGCGACTGCTTTGCTGTACGAAGTCCCGCTCGTTACTCACAATTGCTCTAATTATGCCGGTGTTGCCGGGCTGGATGTTATCTCAGAAGCCCCTTGATGAAAGGTAAGGAGACGGCATGATGAGAAAGTGAAGCGGCGGTATACTCCGGCTACGCAGCTATGTGTATCTGGAGTAGATAGGTTAGAGGCTGAATATTTGCCTGTGGCTTGTGACCACGTTAAGGAGACTACTCAACCTTCTATCCGAAGCGCCACCATAGGGCTACTAGACCCTGTATAGGAGGCTGGTGACCGCCGCAACACGAAGTCTACTCCAGAATATCTTTCAGGAGGAAACTAAACATGCGATTTATCGGAGTAGACCTGCACAGCAACCAGATCACGGTTTGTTATTTGACTAAACAAGGCAAGGAGAAACTCGCAACTTTTGCCCTCAGCAAGCTCGCAGAATTTCAAAAGGGCTTGAGGCGCACGGATCGACTGGCTGTAGAAGCCACCGGCAACACTCGCTGGTTCGTCGCTCAAGTCAAAGGGCTTGTAGAGCAGGTGGTCGTCGTAAACACGAATCAGTTCGAAGTGATTCGCAAGAGCGTCAAGAAGACCGACCAGAACGACGCGAGAGCACTGGCCTTGTTTTTAAGCAAGGAGATGTTACCGGAGGCGAGGATGAAGTCAGAGCAGGCATCGGAGATCAACTCGCTTGCGACTACGCGCGACAAGTTGGTGAAGCTTCGCACGACGCTCGTTAACAAGTTGCACGCGCTTATGCGAGGGCGAGGCGTAGCGAGTCGCAAGAGCCAGTTCCTGAGCAGGAAGGGGTTGCGAGGAGTGCTTGAGCAGGAGTGGAGCGCGACGCAGCGAGTTGAAGTGGAAGTCATAGCCAGTCAGATCCAATCGCTCAACGAAGGCATCCATCGACTCGACGAGCAGTTAGTCGAAAGCGGGGAGCAGATGCGAGGGCAGAAGAATCTGGTGTCGATCAAAGGGATAGGGCCGAGAGGTGCAGCGATCTTGCTGGGAGTGATAGGAGATGTCGCAGACTTCGAGAGCGCGGAGAAGTTGGGGAGCTATTTCGGGATAGTGCCGAGGGTGTCGAACTCGAATGAAACAGAACGGCACGGGCGGATAACGAAGAGGGGATCAAAGCTTGGACGGACGACGCTGGTGCAATGCACTTTGGTTGCGAAGAAGTACAGCCCGTACCTGAGCCGGTTCTATGAACGGATAAAAGGAAAGAAAGGCGGAGGCAAAGCAATAATAGCCACCGCGCGGAAGTTTCTGGGAATAATCTATCGGACATTAAAGAATGATTGGGTGTTTGAGGATTTCCCTAATTTTGTCCTCGTCGAGGGCTGAAATATCAACCTCGGAGTAGACAACTCATCATAGGAGTTAATTTATGGAATCGAAGTTTGCCAGATACGTCAACCGCGATGAAATCATTCAAATAGTATGCGACCTCGTGCGCCAGAACACGGTCAACCCGCCGGGCAATGAATACCTCTGCAAGGAGATCGTCACCAGTTGCATGCAGCAACTCGGAATGGAGATCTCCTACTACGAAAAAGAACCCGGTCGCACGAACGTAGTGGGCCGAATGGGGAGCGGCGCGAAGTCAATCGGCTTCGTCTCGCACATGGACGTAGTGCCGCCGGGCGAGCTTGAGCAGTGGAACACGCCGCCCTTTGAACCGACCATCGAAGAAGGGCGCATATACGGGCGAGGCACGCTCGACGACAAAGGCTCTTTCGCCTGCGCCTATTCCGCGTGCAAAGCGTTTCTGGCAGAGCACGCGGACTTTGACGGCACTGTATATCTGATCGCCGCAGCCGACGAAGAGGTAGGCTCGGAGCTTGGCATCATATATCTGGTCGAAGAGTGCGGCTTGAAATTCGATGTTGCGATAATTCCTGACGGCGGGCGAATGGATCTTTCGATCTACGGCGAGAAGGGGATTCTCTGGGTCGAGCTTGAAAGTCACGGCATACAGGCGCACGGCTCGACGCCCGAACTTGGCCGCAACGCAATCATCCCGCTCGCGGAAGCGATTGCCGAAATCAAATCGCTCGATCTGGGCGCAAGCTATGACCGCGCGTTCGACGGCTGGACTATGAACGTCGGAACGATTCAGGGTGGCTCGTCAACCAATACAGTTCCGGCCATGGCTCGCGCGACCATCGATTTCCGCCTGCCTGCCGGAATCAACAAAGAGCAGGTGCTTGCGAAGATAGAAGAGAAGGTCGCAGCCGTTCGCCATCGCTCTGCGGACGCCGAACTGAGAGTGAAGGTGCTTCACGAAACAGAGCCGCACCTGTCGGATAAAAACTCTATCATCATTCGCAGCTTCGATGCGGCGGCGCGTCGTTTGGGGCTTCCGATGAGTTACGAGACATTCGGCGGCAACACGGTCGCAAAGAACCTCTATTTTGCAGGCATCACTTCGGTCGTGCATTATCCGGGCGACGACAAGCTGGCACACGTGCCGAACGAATTCGTCATTATTGACGAGCTTGTGCTCGGCTCGGTGCTTTACGCCGAAACGCTCGAATCTTACTTTTTCGGTTGATAGCTGAACTCACAGGGTGAGGGTGCATGGGAAAATCAGTAAATATAAGTGCGCAAATGACGATTCACCGCAGAGGACGCAGGATGGCCGATGTATGTGCTTCGCACGCAGGGATTACGCAGAGAAAATTTTCTCTGCGTATTTTCAAAACGAGCCACTTAATTCCGCAAGTCATCGCTGTGGTTCTCTTATTGCTGTTTGCAGCGTCGGCAAACGCGCAGAGCTTGCAATCAAGAGCGAACGAGATTCGCGCAGCGATGGACAGTCGCGCGTTTGATCGCGCAGAACGGCTGGCGCGAGAACTGCGCGCAAGCGACCCCGCCGCCTTCACTCGAAACAACTACGATTATCTGCTCGCCCGGCTCACCGAGCGGCGCGGCGCGCGGGCCGAAGCCTCGACTCTTTATTTAGGTTTGCTCAATCGAAATTCTAATCTGGCTCAATACTCGCTCTGGCACCTTGCCCTGATTGCTCGCGCGTCGGGCGATCTCGCGCTTGAGCGGCAATACATCACTCGAATGCTTGCCGTTTATCCATCGAGCGCGCTCGTCACAGGCGCGCGAAATCGGTTGATTGACAGCCATCTCGAAAGCAGAGATTACCGGGCAGCCGTAGCGATGCTTCGCCCCGCTGCTTCAACCTCAGGTGTGCGCGGGCGAAGCGCGATGGCGCGACTGGGCGAGGCTTACTCGAAGACCGGAGACAGTCAATCAGCGCGCACTGTTTTTAATCAGCTCGTCGCTGGCGCGCGTGACGACTATGCGCTCGCGGCGTCGCTCGGACTCGACGAACTGGACCGCGCATCGGACATAAAACCGAACGAGTTTGACGCGCTTCGTCGAGCGCGAATATATCTGTTCAATCGCCATTGGGCGGAAGCGCGCGCGCGCCTTCTCGACATCGTAGACCGATTTCCTGAAAGCCAGAATCGCGCGGAAGCTCTTTATCAAACCGGATTTACTCTTTATCGCGAAGAGAAACAGGATGAAGCCATAAAATGGTTCGAGCGCGTCTATAACGAATTCCCCGCGAAAAAAGAGGGCGAGCAGGGGTATTACTGGGTCGCCACAGCGCTTCAGAAAGCCCGGCGTTATGAAGAAGCCGCGCGTCGTTACTCGGATTTCATCACTGCTTATCCGGCGAGCGATCTGATGGAAGGAGCATATCGCAACGTCGTTGACAGCTATCGCTACGCGGGCAAAGACGCGGAAGCTCTCGAATGGTCCAGACGAATCCAACAGCGTTTCGCCAGTCAACCACTGGCAACGGTCGGATTATTCAACGAAGCAAAGATCGAGCTTGTGCGCGGAAACTACGATGCTGCGATCAACCTGCTGATGCAGGTCCAGGCGCGGCCCGTGACTCCCAAGCTTCTGAGCGCGCCTATTCGCGGCGAAGCTGCCTTCATGCGAATCTACGCAATAGAGCAGGCTGGCCGACTCGGCGAAGCTGCGCGTATGTATCTTGCCGTACCCGACGAACGCGATAATTACTTTGGCCATCGCGCGACTTGGCGATTGCAGGCAATGCTTGCGACGGACAAAGGCCGCGCGATAATCGAGCCGCTCGCTCGCGGTTTCAGAGAGCAGGCGCGTGCAGCGCTTAGAGCATCGCGCTACAGTGAAGCGAAAGATGCCGCGACGCAAGCTCTGCGACTGACTACGGACGCTGCCGCGCAGAGCGATTTGATTTCGATTTTGCGCGCGAGCTACAGCCAGCTTCCGGGTTACAACGTAGGCGCGCGCTTTCGGTTGATTCCAGCTACGCGCTCCGCGATTGACGCGCAGCAGGGCGCACTTGACGCCTCGCATCAATCGCTTGCGGCAGAGCTGATCTTTCTTGGATTGTACGACGAAGGCGCGACGGAATTGAGGCTGGGAGGATTCGGCGGCGCGCGCGTAGTCAATGATTCGGAAGGGTCTGACGAAAACGCGGCACGCACGGTGTCGGTTGCTGCCAACGCGGATACGACCTATTCGCTCGCCGTCTACAGCAATCGCGGTGACCAGTCGTGGCACGCGATAGCTTTTGCCGAGCCGCTTGCGCGATCAATTCCGCAGGACTTCCGGATCGAACTTCTGCCGCGCGATTTTGCGGAGATGCTCTATCCCGCGCCTTATCGTGATCCGCTCAACCGATACGGGGTTGCGGCAGGCATTGACCCTCGACTGGTGCTTGCGCTCGCGCGGCAGGAGAGCCGCTTCAATCCATCGGTGAAGAGCAATGCTGCGGCGCGCGGCCTCGTACAATTCATTCAGGAGACCGCGTTGAAGCTGGCGGCGGAAGAAGGCATACGCAATTTTGAGCTTGATGATGTCTACGAGCCTGAGATTGCGGTTCGACTCTCTGTGCGATATGTGGCCGATCTGCTCAAACTCTTCCCGAATAATCCATATGCCGTTGCGGCTTCCTATAACACGGGCGAGCAGAACGTGGAGCGATGGATATACCGCTCGCGGTCAAAAGATGTTGACCGGTTAACGGTTGAGATAGCAATACCGGAAACAAAAGACTACGTTGCAAAAGTGATGTGCAATTACTGGGCTTACCAGCAACTCTACAGCCGCGATCTGAAGTAACAGATTCTTTTCGCAGATCACTGAATGTAAACTTTATTGCGCACAACACAGTAGCTTGTAGTACAATCTTGCCGCGATATTCAGGAAGCTTTTCGCATTTAGTCGAGCTTGACTGCGGATTTAAGCTATGTTTCAATGCGTCTCAGCTTACATCCGTCATTTGTCCACACTTCACCTCAACCGCCAGAGGCGGACGTTCAAGAGGATTAGCTGAAACGGTCAGAGAATGCGGCGGATTAGAACCGCACTCTCAAGCCTAACAACAGCGCGAGTGTAACAAGCAGCGCGCTGGCACCAGCATCAAATTCAGTAGCCGCGCCTGATAATGCCTTGCCATTCGCGGAAGGCTTTTTTGAAGTCTGACTATGTATGTTGGTTTCGCCCGGATCACAAATGCAGTATTCGGAAGAACCGCACTGACACCATGCGCCGGTTACGGTCGAATGACCTGCAAAGGCAACGGTTGCAAACGGGGTCGAGTTGATCGCGGTTTTATTCGGGGCAAGCGAAAACCACATTGGGAGGGTGAAAATGCAAATCACAGCTAATAACAATCTTAGTTTCATGAGGCTTTTCTCCTTTGGCAAGTTCGGTGAGACATCCCAAGCGATTGAGCAGAAAAAATTGTATCAGCACTTAGTTTCGATACTCATCAGAGGCGCTTATGAAAAGCAGTTCGGCAATATTGGGACTCAACTCATCATATTGGCCGATCATGCTCTGGCAATGCGCAATACTGATGTGGCCGAACAGGCAAGTGAGATACTGGTAAATACCCCCTTGCCGCACAGCTATCATGGCATAGGCCATTACTATAAAGCGATGTCTGTTTTTCATCGAGGCGAATATATCATTGCTCGTGCTATGCTCGAACGCGTCGCGGAGTCAGAAGCTACTCCAATCAAATACAGGGCGCGAGCATTGGAATCTATTGGAGCCGTTTATCATGATACTGGTAATGACGATGAAGCTTTGCACTATTTCTTACAAGCGGCCTATGCGGCATCGCCAAGATATGGTCGCGATTTAGTCACGGTCACGTTATCACAATGGATGTTATCTGTGATCCAGAGCATAGATGGTGATCATAACGGAGCTTTGCGGAACCTGGAAAAGCTGTTTCCCTTTGTACGATTGATGACTTCGGATTGCCCGCACTATTATTACCTCTATGCCAACGCCCTTGCAGTTGAGTTGGGAGAATTAGGTCGTATCGAGGAAGCCCGGCATACTTCCCGCCTCGCTCTGGCTTCACCTTTTGCCCGCGTACATCCTGAATGGCACGAAACGGCAAAGGATATTTCGCGCAAAGCCCGCCGCGCTTCTCGCTCAGTCGTGGCAATAAGCAGGAAGCGAAAAGCGAAAGCCCATCACGAAACATCAATTCAACAAGCTCCGCCCGCAATCCACGAACAGGTGGTCGAGCCGGACAGCAATCTGCTTCTATTCAGAAGACGACCCTCGTTCAAACCTCAACCCACGCTCTACAGCCATATCGAAGCTACTCAAAATCAACTCACCCTTCCTCAAAAACGCTCCCTCATCGTAGACATCGTCTGCAACCTCAAAGAAGATTCTTTAGACCGCCTGCTCGCTTTTGCAACCGAGCTTGACGACCAGCCTCCACAATCTCGAAGGCCCAGACAGATCAACCTTGAAGAGAAAGGCGCTCTTGAAATGCTGATGAGCCTCTGGACCAGCGGCGATCTCAATATCAACGACCACGTCGCAGTCCTGTCTGCGCTCAGAGATTGCGACAATGATCTCCGCCTGAAAAACATCATCAATGAAATGATCACATACATATTCCGGTTCACGCAGGAACGCATGCAGAGCGAAGCATTATGGCGCAAGCGAGTCGAAGCGCAGCTCACGCCTGAAACTGATTAATCTTTGGGCTTCGGTTTTTTAATGGATTCGGTGTTCTGCATGGATTCGATGCTCTTCCACACCGCCAGCCGGTCCTTAAATGACATTAGCAGTAACGCCTGCAATATCTTCGTCAAGTCGGGACTGGCTACGATTCTCTCCATCGCTTTTGCAAGGACGGCTCCCGGCCATGGGTCATAGCTGACTCCTTCCTGGTAATTCAGAGGCAACCCTCGCGCGACTTTGAATACATCGTCTTCCGGTTCGTCCAGTCCGATTGCCAGCGCCTTGAGTTTATCAACCGAAGGATTATTTGCCGAGCCGTTTATGATGCTGCCGACATAGGCGTCGGTAATCCGTTTCTCGCTTCGCTCCTCGACGCTCTTGTGTGTGAACTGTTTTTCAATGAGAATGCGTTTTACGTACTGGCTGAGCGTTTCGATTTTATACTTGTCGATCCTGTCTTTAGCCATAGTTTGTCACTTCAGGACGCACTCTCTAATTGCGAAAGGATACAGTGCAATGCGGCTAGATCGCGCGTTGTTGAATACAGTTATGCGCAAGATAACTTCTCGCGCCACATCTAAACGATGCCTGTACGGCGATTGTTAATCCCCGCAGGCGAGTTTTGTATCACAGGCTGGGTTAGACTCTCAATAGTGGATTGATGCGGAAAATGCAAAAAGCCGCCGCTGTATGTTTCGGGCCTTGCTCATCGAGGCGAAATGAACTGTCTACTCCGTCTGTTGAAACCACCGGTGACTTGCGAGCCGCCGAGAAGGTCTAAGGCCATCCACGCCGCGTCATAAAGCGCCGTTCGTCAAGCTACGATCAATTCCAGCCCATGCGCTCGCGCAATCGGGTGATATGCGCGACGTGATGGCGACCGTGCCATGCATAAAGCCCCAGATTTTTATCGAGCGAAAGCACGCCGATGTCCGGGTGCCTGAACGTGCGCGCAAAATCCTCGCTCTTGAGCGATTTCAACAGATGAACCCAACGCTCGTGTAAGGATTCCAGCAGCACGAGCGAAACTTCAAGCGGCGCGGTTCGGGCGTCATCTAGCTCTGCCCAGCGGTCTTCGTGATAAGGCTTGATGGTCGGCTCGTCTTCGGTCAGCGCGAGCCGGAATCTGATGTAGCTGTTGAGATGACTGTCGGCAACGTGGTGGACTACCTGCCGGACAGTCCATCCTCCCGGACGATACGGCGTATCAAGCTGTTCTGCCGACAAGCCTTCAACCGCAGCGCGAATCGAAGCCGGAGTCCCGGCTATCTCGTCAATAAACTGTTGCCGCTGTTCGTTTGTTGCATCGCCTTCCCAGTTGAACTTTCCTATCGGGTAACTGAGTTCCGTCGTCATTGATGCCTCCTGTTAAAAATGTTGAAGCCTGTTAATCGTCTGCTTCCAGCCGATCACATCTCGCAAAACGAGTCGCCTCTTTTTTTGCGCTTTTCAGTGCAGCCGGAGTCTTTTCCTGTTCTTTGTGAGATGTGATGATTATCACTGCCCCTACGATTACGGCAGTTGCTATCATCGTGCGCATGGTTAGCGGTTCGCCAGCCACGGCCCAGCCCAGTATCACAGCCACTACGGGGTTTACGTAAGCGTATGTCGATGCAAGCGACGGCGGCGTTACTTTTAACAACCAGCTGTAACAGGTGAAGGCTATGATCGCGCCAAAGATTATCAGGTAAAAATAAGCGACCGCCGAACGAAGCGATACCTGAGTGATTTGAAAACCTGCGGTCTCGCCTCTTGCAAGCCCTACGACGAGCAGCAACGCTCCGCCTGCGAGCATCTGCATCCCTGCTGCAAGCACAGGTGAAGGGGCGGTCTTCGCTTTCACAGCGTAGAAAGACCCTACGGCCCACGATGTAGTCGCCAGCATCATCAAACCTGCCCCGAATAGATCGACCTCCCCCTGACCCGCCAGGTTCGCAGGACCTATGAGCAGGAACATTCCGACAAGCCCTAACGCGAGACCAAGCGATACCCTTGCGCCTGGCCTTTCGCCTCCGGGCCGCGCCCAGTTGAGCAGCACGATCATCAACGGCTCAGTCGCAATTAACAATGCCGTGAGCCCGGAAGGCACGCTCTGTTCGGCCATAACAACCAGACCATTGCCCCCCAGCAGTAACAAAGCGCCGATGATGATTGCCGCCCGCCAGTTCACCCAGTCAGGGCTTTGAGCGCCGCGCGCGCGCGCCCATAGATAAAGAACCGTGCCCGCAATCAGAAAACGAGTGCCCGCGAATAGAAACAGTGGAATGGTTTCGATGGCATATCGAATCCCAAGATAGGTCGAACCCCAAATCAGGTAGACCGCTGCAAACGCCAGCACAAGCTTTACAGTCGATGGTTTCTCTTGTGTCTGTACATCAGTCATCTGGATTCCCCTCACCTTCCTGCTCTAAAGGAAGCGCTGTCGTCTCTTTAGAAGTATTCAGCACGATGGTCGTTCGCGTGGCGCGGACGCCTTTGATCGTTCCGACCTTTTCTCTGAGCAATCGCCCAAGCATCTCTGTGTTTGCCGCCCGCACCTTCACAAGAAAACAGTCTTCCCCGGCAACGTGATGCAGTTCGAGAACTTCGGGAAGCCGCGCAAGCTCGCGCGTGACCTTGTCCTCGCCCGCCATCTCTTCTGTTCGCACAAAGACAAAAGCCAGCAATCCCAGTCCTACGGATTGCCCGTCGAGTTGAACGCCGTATCCTTTGATCACTCCGCGTTCTTCCAGTTTGCGTATTCGTTCGAGCGTCGCCGATTGCACAAGCCCCACCTGGCGCGCTATTTCGGCATTTGAGGTCCGGGAGTTCTTTTGAAGAATATTCAGTATTTGTTTGTCTATTTCGTTGATCATACGGTTATAACTCGTATAAACGAATATAATTCTCAAATGTTTCAGATGTCAAGAAGGTCGGATGGGGAAGGATTTCAGCGGGAAAATGAGATCGAAGCGATTGGCAGATGGCACTCAATGAAAAGGCGATGTATTATTATTTGCGCATTGAGATTTGAGACTGACGGGTACTGTGCGAGCACTTGACACCTGACTGTTAAACAGACCGTGAAAGTCGTTCTCAAATTGCGAAGAATCCCCGGATTGGAAAGGATACTAAAGATGGCTGTTAGATTAGGCGATACCGCACCGGACTTTTCTGTAGAGACGACGGAAGGCCCGATCAATTTTCACGAATGGATAGGCGATAACTGGGCTGTGTTGTTCTCTCACCCGAAAGATTTCACTCCCGTATGCACAACAGAGTTGGGCGAGGTTGCGCGAATCAAACCTGAGTTTGATAAGCGCGGCGTCAAGGTCATCGGCCTCAGCGTCGATCCGGCAGACTCCCACTCGAAGTGGGCCAAAGATATAGAAGAGACGCAGGGCACGGCCTTGAACTTTCCTCTGATCGCCGACCCTGACCGCAAAGTGTCCGAGCTTTATGACATGATTCATCCGAACGCAAGCGAAACCTTTACCGTGCGCTCGGTCTATGTGATAGGCCCGGATAAAAAGGTGAAACTGACGCTCACTTATCCGGCGAGCACTGGCCGCAATTTCGACGAGATACTGCGCGTCATTGATTCGCTTCAACTCACCTCCAAATACAGCGTGGCGACGCCTGTGAACTGGAAAGAAGGCGATGACTGCATAATCGTTCCTGCCGTGACCGACGAGCAGGCCAAAGAGAAATTCCCCGAAGGGTGGAAGACGCTCAAGCCCTATTTGCGCATCGTCGGGCAGCCCGGCAAGAAAGCCTCGAACGCTTGATTTCATGGCGTCCCGGTTAAAGACGCCCGTACCCTTATACTGTGTTACACGGCTGCGTAGATGTCGCTTTCAGTCAATGAAGGCGACATCTACGCATTTCTCTTTACGCATAACAATCGCTCACAAGGAATACCGCCTTGACAGGTTTGATCGAAAAACTCGACCTGAGCCGCGAGCCTGAGATGGTCGTTATCCCCGAAGGCGAATTCCTGATGGGCTGTGAACAGGGCGCTGCGGGCGAGCGCCCCGTTCACAGTGTATGGGTTGATCGCTTCGCCCTTGCCCGCACGGCGGTGACGAATCGCCTCTACCGCTTCTTTCTCGAAGAGACACAGCGCGTGAGCATAAACGACGAGCGATTCAATCATCCCGATCAACCTGTGACGAGCGTAAGCTGGTTTGACGCTACGGATTATTGCGCGTGGCTCAGCCGTCGAACGCAAAAGGCTTATCGCCTGCCGACCGAAGCTGAATGGGAGCGCGCGGCGCGCGGGCTTCTTGAAGGAAAGTTGTATACGTGGGGCGACGAGCCGCCGACTTGTCAACCGCGATACACTGAATTGTGGCTCACAGGGCCGGAGCGCGTCGCCCGCCGCTTGCCGAATGGCTTCGGGCTTTACGATATTTCAGAGAACGTTCACGAGTGGTGCGCCGACTGGTTTGACGAGCGTTATTATGAACGCTCGCCCGCGCGCAACCCTCAAGGCCCGGAGTCTGGAACTCGGCGAGCGTCGCGCGGCGGCTCATGGCGTCACCAGATCAAGATCACGCGCGTCGCTGCGCGCAGCCGGTTAGCGCCTGAGTTTCGTTACAGCGATTATGGATTTCGACCTGCTATCAGTTTGTAAAAGGAGAATCGACAGATGCCTTATGTGGAAAGCGATGGCGCGAAGATTTACTGGGAAGAACATGGAAGCGGCCCGCCGTTGCTGCTGATAATGGGGCTTGGCTACACGCTCGATATGTGGAACCGCGCGCTGCCCGCAATGGCCGAGCGGTTCCGAACGATTGTTTTCGATAATCGAGGCGTAGGCCGCAGCGATGTTCCTCCCGGCCCTTACTCGATACAATTGATGGCCGCAGACGCTCGCGCCGTGATCGACCATGCGGGAATAGATAAGGCGCATGTGTTCGGCGTGTCGATGGGCGGAATGATCGCGCAGGAATTCGCGCTTCAATACCCGGAGCGCGTGAAGTCGCTCGTTTTAGGCTGCACGGCCTGCGGGGGGCCGAAAGCAGTACCGGCAGCGCCCGGAGTCTTTGCGACGTTGATGGCGCGCGCCCGGATGACCCCCGAAGAGGCGATACGAGCTATGATCCCGTTCATCTATGATGAAGCGACGCCGCGCGAGCGAATCGAAGAAGATCTGGAGATCAGGCGGCGGACGCTTGCTTCGGTCGAAGGCTATACGGCGCAGGTTCAAGCCATCATCGCCTGGCAGTCTTATAACAGGCTTTCGCAGATAGCTGCCCCGACGCTCGTCATCCACGGCGAAACAGACAAACTCGTGCCGCCTGAGAACGGCAGGCTCATAGCGGAGATGATTCCCGGAGCCAGACTCATGATGCTGCCAGCAGCGAGCCACATATTTGTCACAGATCAGCCGGAAGCCTCTATCGAAGCCACGCTCGCATTCCTGAGCGGCAACTCGCTTTAAAAAGAGAAGCAGGGCACTCGCGCGCCCTGATTTCCCTTTGTTGATTGTGTGATTCGTTTAGAGTGCCGATGCACAGCCCGGATGGCCGCAGTTGCAGGCAAGCTCCATCGAGTCGCCTGCCGCCTGGCAATAGGGGCTGCAATAATCGCTGCTGTCATCTGTTGCAGCGCAATTACAAATACTGTGCTCGCATGTCTTTGTTTCGTCTGCCATCGCTCGTTTCTCCTGTTGAAGTTCAAACGTCCCGTCTGTCTTTCATCTTAACAAGTTTCAAGCCGCCGCGCCTCCTCGTAGACGATTCTGCGTCCTGATAAAACCAGAATGGCGCTCGCGCTCGTAGCAATTCTGGTACTGGCTGATGTAATTGGAAGCGAGATTGAGCGCACCAACCTCACACAACTAAGCCCCGCTTTTAGTTACATCAGATAAATAGAGAAGGAGTTAAGCAGATGACGAAACAATTTGAAGGGAAAGTAGCGCTTGTCACGGGCGCAAGCTCTGGCATCGGTCAGGCTGCGGCGCTTGCGTTTGCGAGAGAAGGCGCAAAGGTTGTCGTTGCCGCGCGCCGCGTTCAACAGGGCGAAGAGACAGTCGATATGATAAAACGCAACGGCGGCGAGGCCGTCTTTGTCAAAGCAGACATCGCGAGCGCGGCGGAAGTCGAGTCGCTGATGCGCGCAACTATGGAAGTATACGGGAGACTGGATTGCGCCCTGAATAATGCGGGAACTTCGGGCCAGTTGATGCCTGCCGTCGATGTGAGCGAGCAGGAGTGGGATTTTGTGATCAATACCAATTTGAAAGGCGCGTGGTTATGCCTCAAGCATGAGATTGCGCTTATGGTTAAACAGGGGAGCGGTTCGATTGTCAATATGTCATCGGTGCTGGGACTTGGGGGCACACAGATCGGCGCATCGGCCTACGTTGCCAGCAAGCACGCACTGGTCGGGCTGACCAAAGCGACCGCAGTGGAGTATGCCAGACAGGGCGTGCGAGTCAATGCCGTATGTCCGGGCTTTATCGAGACCGCTTTGATCGAAGTGGCAACAACCAGCCCCGAAGCCAAAGACCAGTTGATTGCGTTGCATCCGATTGGCCGACTTGGAAACCCGGAAGAGGTCGCGGAAGCCGTCGTCTGGTTGTGCTCGGATGCCGCTTCGTTTGTAACAGGACATTCCATGGTTGTAGATGGCGGATATATTGCGCAGTAGGGGCTTGCTCTGGCCGGAAGTCGTCCGGGCAAGCCGCGCGTTGCAAGTTCATGGGTTGCAAATTCATGGCTTGATTGTCGCTTCGATTATCTCGACGCGCACGCGCGGAGTTTCGCCGTCGCGCGGAAGTTTTTCTATCTGATCTATAACCTCGAAGCCATCCAGCACCCTTCCAAATATCGAGTATTTGTCGTCGAGATGAGGAGCCGGACCAAGCACGATGAAGAATGAGGTGCTTGCCGAATCGGGGTCGCTCGCCCTCGCCATCGAGAGCACGCCGCGAATATGCTTCTCATGAGAGAACTCGCCTTTGAG
Source organism: Blastocatellia bacterium (assembly GCA_963804815.1). Lineage (GTDB taxonomy): Bacteria > Acidobacteriota > Blastocatellia > UBA7656 > UBA7656 > DATEKX01. Next base: position 5,219,618 of record CAWDRU010000002.1, read on the forward strand.
ATTATGCACCCAGCGGTCTGCGCTGTGGCCTGCGCCGCCCCTGCGCGTCGCGCCGAGGCCCGCTTGTATGACAAAGCCGGGCGCGATACGGTGAAATGCGGTGTGATCGTACCAGCCGGACTGAACCAGCTTCAGAAAATTGCGCACGTGTTCGGGCGCAAGGTCCGGGTCCATAGTCAGCGTTATATCGCCGAGGGTCGTGCGCAGCAAAACATCTTTTCGCATCTGATCGACCGAAGCATTTTTGAACGGCTCTTCCTTCTTTGGCTCGATCTTTATGCTCGTGATCTTTACGGGACCGACTGTTCGTTGCTGAGCGTCCGAGGCGACCATCGAAATTTTATCGACAACCTCGATGCCTTCCGTTACCTGCCCGAAGGCCGAGAATTGACTGTCGAGTTGCGGCTGCGGCGAAGCGCAGATGAAGAATTGCGCGCCGCCGCTGTTTGCCTTGCCCGGCACACGCACAGCCGAAACCGTGCCGCGAACATGATGAACGTCGCTGAACTCGTCAGGCATCAGCGAGAGCGCGCCCGTGCCCCAGGTGTCGCGGGATTTCTGAGGGTCTTTGAGGTTTGGGTCACCGCCCTGAATGATTGCGCGCGCTATCACGCGGAAGAAAGCCGAGCCGTCATAAAAACCTTCGCGCGAGCGTTTGACGAATTGCTGAACATGGCGGGGCGCTTTGTCTGCGAGAAACTCGAAGCGAATCACCCCGGCATCCGTCGTGATGACGGCTTCGAGGCGCGCGGCTTCTTCGCTGGTTATTAACGCTTCGGTCTTCGCAGGCTGCGCGGCTCTCTTCTTCTCCTGCGCCAAAGACACGCGCACTGCTGAAAACACAATTAACGCAAAGACGATCAGATGAATTGCTGAGGGTCGCGAAATGTTTATGACGGTCGGTGCGGTCATCTTTTTTGGCAAAAGCATTCGGCGTTCTCCTGAAGTATATGATTATGCCTGAAGGTTTTCTTCGACTCCATACCTGAAACGCGCGATCTCGACGTTACCAGAGTTGTCGAAGACCTGAGCAATGCCGTGTCGCCTGGAGTAATACAGGGCTTCGCCGAGAGCCAGCGCGCGGTCTTCGGTATCGATTTTCATGACTTCCTGATCGATTATAGGGTTTCTGATTCTAACTGTGTATATGGTCACTTCGATGCTCTTATCGTCGGGATAAATCATAAATAAATGATTCCACATTGAAGCGCAAGATGAAAACCGGAAAGCAACCTGTCGCAGATTATCAAACAGCAGGTAAAATACGGTAGAGGCAGAATGTCATCAGACAAAATCGCCATTTACACCATCGGTCACGGTCGCCATCCGTTCGACTACTTTCTTGATCTGCTCAGAAAACACGAAATCGCTTTCGTGTGCGACGTGCGAAGCTCTGCGCGTTCGCGCTGGCCGCAGTTCAACGGGCGCGCGCTGGCCGACGCTCTCCGGCAAAACAAAATCGGCTACGAGCATTTGCCCGAATGCGGGGGCAAGGTGATTGCTCCGCCCGATGAACTGGCGCGCGGACTTGATCGAATCATCGAGCTTGCCTCAGAGATGCGCGTTGGAGTGATGTGCTCCGAGTCGCAGCCCGTAACCTCTCACGCGCGCGAGCCACGAGCCAATTGCCATCGCGTCGGGATGCTTGCGATTCCGCTGCGCGCGCGCGGCGCGCGAATAATTCACATCCTGCCCGACGGCGAGACGCTCGAACTGGATGAATCGCTATTGCCTTCGGTCTGGTGAGAGCGTTTCAGCTTGTCGTTAAAGAACCGAGTGAGCCGCTCGCTGTATTCCTGTTTTGCATAACGGGCTGAGCGGGCGTGACGCGCGCCTTCGACAAACCATAACTCTTTTTCGCCGCCGAGCGCATCAAAGATATTCTGCGAGTGCAGGGTGGCTATCAATTCATCAGCCGTTCCGTGCACCAGCGCCACAGGGCATTTGATTCGAGCGGCAAGCGCGAGCGGGTCCACAGCCCTGACATCGAAACTGCCTCGATAGTTTGCGACCTGCAGGGTTGTCCAGACAACAGGGTTTAAAACAGCGCCCGGCAAGTGTGTAATACGGCGCAGAAACTCTTCGCTTACGCGGCGGAGGCTTGCAAACGGGCTATCGGCCCACACAGCGCGTATCCAGTCGTTATGCGCGGCGACTTGCAGCGCGATTGCCGCGCCCATGGATTCACCGGCCAGGCCAATGCTGGTTCTATCAACCTTTTTTTCCGTAACCAGCCATTCAATCGCCGCTTCTACGTCGCGCCGCTCAAAAAATCCATACGTGACGTATCGGCCTTCGCTGCTGCCGTGCGCGCGCCCGTCAAAGATAAGCACGTTGAATCCAGCCTGCCTGAGCGTAAGTCCCGCGCGCAATACGTCCGTGCGATTCTTCTTCACACCGTGAAGCACTACTATTGTTGGCGCATCAGGGGATGCAGCCATCCACCATCCATATAATTTGGTGGCGTCGAATGACGAGATGATGATGTCTTCAAACTCTATTTTGCGGCGTTTGATGAGGTGGCGCAGGTGCGGGCTTTTCAGTTGCGATAGCCGCTTCAGTCGAGGCCGAATGAGCAACCCCGACAGCGGATAACTCGTAGCGCCGATGGCAAGCCCGATCGACCCTGCCGCGCCAAGCCCCAGCAACCCCGCCAGTCGCAGCCATCTCTTCTGACGCGCGACGGCTGTTAAGTCCGAAGGAATCGCCGGTTGTTTTTCGTCGTTAACTTCTCCTGTCACATGCGCCTCCCGCCTCTGAATCAAGCCATACAGGTCAATTATAGGATGATACGCAAACGCAGGCGAGTTGTTCAGGCGGATGGTTCTTATCCGGCTGCCGTCAGATGTGCTAGAATTTTAAGTGGACTGGCGACAATGCCTGCAAATGGCTATGCCGGTCGGCCCTGAATGAACGCTGGTGGGTGACGATTATGTATTGTAATAAATGCGGGGAGGTGCTTCCTCCGTCGAGCCGGTTCTGCAATGTTTGCGGCTCGGCAGTCGTGGGCAGCCGTAAAGGTAACGTCGAGAAAGATGACATCGAGCGCGGCCCGGCATCAAAAGGCAATTACGCCGAGATGGATGCGGCGGCGCACCGCGCTCAAAAGCGGGATGTGCATAAAAGCGCAAGCGATGTGTCGAGATTTGCGCCGAATGAAGAAGTGATCTTCACACTGCGCCCGACTCTGGTCTTTGTTTTCCTTCGCTACATCGTGGCGGCGCTTGTCGTCATTGCGACGGCAGCCGCGATGGGGCTATTGAGCAGCATGGTGAGTGGAATGGTCGCGCTGTTGATTACGACGATAGTCGCGCTCGTGGCGTTTGCAATCCCGGTTTACAAACACATACTGAGAAGGCGCGAAGTCTATACTCTCACCAATCATAAGCTTGAGATGCGCTACGGGCTGCTTGCGAAGATAGTGCGTAACATACCGCTTCGCAACATACAGGACGTTACCGTTACAGCTTCCGCGTGGCAGCGGCTCATCAACATCGGCGACATAGAGATAGACAGCGCCTCGGAAGGAGGCAAAATAGTTCTTGACGACATACACTACCCGGAGCGTTATGCCAGCATCATACTTGGCGAACTTCGTCACCGGAACTAAAACGCGCGGCGCGGGGTCTAATAGAAGGGGTTGTTAAATCTTCAACAGGGAATCAAACGAATGCTGTACAGAAAAGAGATTTCATTTATTGCGGCGATTCTATTACTGATCGCATCAGGGGTTATTGTTAAAGCGCAACAGCCGGACAAGCAGCAGGTTGTCGCTGTAGCAACCCATCGACCGCTCGCGGATCTGTTGCCTGACAAGCTTGCAGGCTTAAAGGCGACCGGCGACATCAAACAATACTCCGGCGACGACATCGGGCAGTTACTCGCGGAGAAAGCAACAATCTATCAGGAATACACGGTCGAGCGCGCGGCATCGCGCCAGTACGGCTCGACTCGCATTGATGTCTTTGAGACGCAGACTCCGTTGGCGGCATTCGGACTGCTGACTTACACTTCGGGTGAAAGCAAAAGCCACGCGACAGTCGAAGCGATTGGCTCAGGCGGCGCGCGCGTAGACGACGCGCTGGTCTTCTGGAAAGATAATTATTTCGTGCGCCTGACTCAGGCAAACGCAGGACTCGCAAACGCGGGACTCGCCCGCGCAGTCGCCGAGGCTATCATTCCAGTCGATCCGCCAACTCGCCCGCGCCTTCTCGACGATTTGCCGCAGCAAACGATCATCGCAGGAAGCCAGCGTTACTTTCTCGGCCCCGAATCGCTGAACGCTTATATAGAGCACGGTCGGGAAATGTTTGGATTTGAAGGCGCTGCCGAAGCCGTTACTGCCGAATACCACACAAGAGCGCAGGGCCACGCATCCGCAACGGGTTCGCACGCGTCAGCCGTGCAGCCTGCGCCGATGAAGATCGTCATTATCGAATACAAGACGCCGCAGTTTGCTTATGACGCTACAGCGCGCGTGACCGGTTACGTCAACTCGCTCAGCGAAACCGAGCAGTGCCGCATCATCGTCAAGCGCGAAGGGAACTTCATCATCGAAGCCTTAAACTTTCATGATCGCGACGCGACTCAGGCGCTCGTGGATTCGATCAAGTACCCTTACAGCGTCAAATGGCTCCACGACCCGCGACGGCCCCTGCGCGACCCGTTTCGCATGCAGAAGGCGGCGCAGATGCTGATTTCGACATTCGGACTGCTCGGCGTTTTGATACTTACAGTGCTTGGCCTGGGCTCGGTCTTCGGCACCATAGTCTTTTTGAAACGGCGCAAACGACAGCAGGAAACCTTCTCTGACGCGGGCGGCATGCTCAGGCTCGATCTCGATCCGTTTGAAGCCAACCTGCTGGGACTGCCACCCAAAAGGGATTAGGGATGAAGGATGAAGGATGAATAGAAAATCATGTTTTCCGTTCATCCTTCACCCCTCACCCCTCATCCTTCATCCTTATATTTTATGCCCAACTCTGTACTTGTTGTAGATGACGAAGAAGGAATAAGGCAGACGCTTTCAGGCGTGCTCGAAGACGAGGGGCTGTCGGTCGAGACGGCGGCGACGGGCGAAGACTGCCTGAAAGCATTCGAGCGGCGCGTCTTCAGTTGCGTTCTGCTGGATGTGTGGCTTCCGGGCATGGACGGCATCGAGACTCTTGAAAGACTGAAAACCGCTTATCCTGAAACAGCCGTGATAATGATAAGCGGGCACGGCAGCATCGAAACTGCCGTGCGCGCCACGCGACTGGGCGCGCACGACTTCATCGAAAAGCCTTTGCAGATTGAACGCACCGTTCTGGCCATTCGCAATGCGCTGAGGCAGAGGCAGCTTGAAGCAGACAACCAGCGGCTGCGCCAGCAACTCGACGATTGCGTGATGATAGGCGAAAGCGTCCCCATGCGCGCGCTCCGCCAGCAGATAGCAGTTGCCGCGCCGACCAACGGGCGCATCCTGATCTATGGCGAATCGGGAACAGGCAAGGAACTGGTTGCGCGCTCCATTCACCACAGCTCAGCTCGCGCCTCGATGCCTTTTGTCGCGCTCAACTGCGCTGCCATTCCCGAAGAGTTGATCGAATCAGAACTGTTCGGCCACACGAAGGGAGCGTTCACAGGCGCGACTCAATCCAAGCACGGCAAGTTCGAGCAGGCCGACGGCGGCACGCTTCTTTTGGATGAAGTCAGCGACATGAGTTTGAAGGTGCAGGCAAAAGTGCTGCGCGTTCTGGAAGAACAGAAATTCGAGCCTGTCGGAGCAAACACGACTGTTAAAGTCGATGTCAGGATCATAGCCGCCACCAACAAGCGATTGGACGAAGAGATAGAACGAAACTCCTTTCGGGCCGATCTGTTTTATCGCCTCAACGTGATTCCGTTCGAGGTGCCTCCGCTCAGGGAGCGGCGCGAAGACATACCGCTGCTGATAGACTATTTCAATCGAAAATATTCTGCGGAATATAATCGCGCGCCCAAGACTTTCGCAGACGGCGCAATCGAGCAGATGGCGGCACATGACTGGCCCGGCAATGTACGCGAATTGAGGAATACCGTCGAGCGCGTTGTGATAATGACGGCCAGAGAAACGATTGCCGCTCAGGACCTTCCGCTGCTCGGTTCACTTGAAGGGGTGAAGATGCCTGCAAGGTATAATTTCACTTCGTACCGCGAAGGGCGCGAAGCTTATGAACGCAACTATATAATCCGCAAAATCGCCGAGTGCGATGGCAACATCACACGCACAGCCGAAGCCTTAGACATTGACCGCTCGCACCTCTACCGCCGAATGAAGGCGCTCGGCATCAGCGATAAACGCTGATACTCACATTGGCTGATACTCACCGGGATGGTCCTACGGCTCCCAGCGCCATCACTACGTCTTCGTGACCCCCCAGTCGGGCAAGGATCAAAGCAGTCTGGCCGTCATCATTTGTTATTTTCGAGTCTGCGCCAGCGGCCAGCAGCGTCCGCACAACATCGTCGTGGCCGTTGCGCGCCGCTTCGATCAAAGGGGTGTTTCCGTGCTCGTCTTTCACGTTCACGTTTGCGCCGGAAGTTATCATGTCTCTCACCGTTCCCGCGTGCCCTGTCCGCGCTGCGGCTATCAACCCCGCGTCTTCGGTTTTTAAAGGCTTAACCGGCTGGCTGCACGCCATCAATGCAATCATCGTGAACATTAACAATCCAGTTATTGGTCTTAACATAGCTCTCCCCTGCTCAAATCACATTTCGAGTTCTTATCAGGGCAATGCCTGTGCCAGTACATAATGAGGAGGCGCAGAGTCGTTAATCTCTGCGCCTCCTCTGTGTTTTCTGCGGTGAGCTATTCGTAGCGCAATGCAATGAGCGGATCGACTTTTGTCGCCTTGCGCGCAGGGACGTAGCAGGCCGTCATCGAGACCACGATCAACCCGAAAGCTACGGCGATAAAAATCACAGGGTCGGTCGTGCTCACTCCGAACAGCAGGCTTGCAATGAATCGCATGAAGATGAAGCATGCGCCAATGCCTATGACAAGCCCCGTTGCCGACAACACCAACCCTTGCCTGAGTATCAGCGAACGCACCTGGCCGGGCCGTGCGCCCAGCGCCATGCGAATGCCGATCTCGCGCGTTCTTTGCGCGACCGCATAATTCATCACGCCGTAGACTCCGACAACGGTCAGCAGTATCGCGATAATCGCAATCAGTCCGAGCAGAAACATGTTGAACCTGAACGGCGCGACCGAATCCTGAATGATTGTCTCCATCGTTTTGACATTCGAGACGGGCAGCGTCGAGTTGAGATCCCTGAACACGCTTCGCGCAGGCGCAACCATGCCGGTCGCATCAATTTGAGACCGAATGATGAAAGTCATCGAGCGACCCAGATTCAATGCCAGAAATGGAGTCTGAGATACAGGATGATACATCTGCATGCCTGTCTCGCCTGCAATCGCAGTGTGCTTTACATTGCCGACTACTGCAATAACGGTAGCCCAGTCGGGCTGTTCATTGGGCAGCGGCACGCCAACGGTCATTCGCTTGCCTACGGCATCTTCGCCCGGCCAGATCAGGTCGGCCATGTTCTGATTGATGATGACCACCTGCAAAGCGTTCTGGTCGTCCGAATCCGTAAAGGCGCGTCCCTTGATAAAAGGGATGTTCATGGTTTGAAAGTAATTTGGCATGACGATTCGATAGCTGGCAATGGGCGCTTCCGATGGTGTAGGCAATGGGCGGCCTTCGACCGCAAAGACAAACTGCGGGCCGCCTCCGGCGAGCGGCGCTTGTGATATTGCCGAAGCCGACGTGACGCCGGGGAGAGCCGAGAGGCGGTCAATCGCTTCTTTATAAAAACCGTTTATCTCGTTGTCTCGCGGATACTGAGCCGGGGGCAGAGAGATTTGCATTGTGAGCAATCGCTCGCGGTTGAACCCCACATCGACCTGCTGAAGCTCGGAAAAGCTCTTGATCAAAAGCCCCGCGCCGATCAGCAGCACGAACGCGAGCGCAACCTGTACGACGACCAGAGTGCTGCGAACAAGATGTCCGCGCCCGTTGCCGGACGAGGATTTGCCGCTCTCTTTCAATGTCTCGTTGAGATTTGGGTTTGACGCCTGCAACGCCGGAACCAACCCAAACACGATTCCCGCGACGACAGAAACCAGCAGCGCAAAGCCGAGCACGCGGCCATCAACACCAATTTCGGCAGCGCGCGGAATGCCCTGCTGATTCAAACTGACCAGAGCCTCTGTACCCCACAGGGCGATCAGCACGCCGATAGCGCCTCCGATCACAGAGATCAAAACGCTTTCAGTAAGCACCTGTCTTATCAAACGGCCCCGGCTCGCGCCGACTGCAAGTCGAATGGCAATCTCTTTTTCGCGTGATGCCGCGCGCGCAAGCAACAGGTTCGCTACGTTTGCGCAGGCGATCAGCAGCACCAACCCGACAGCCCCAAGCAACAGCATCAAAGCCGGGCGTATATTGAATGTAACCAGTTCATTGAACGGCACAAGCGCAACGCCCCAGCCTGCATTCGAGTCGGGGTATTGTTCGATAAGCCCCGTTGCAATCGCTGACATCTCTGACTGCGCCTGCTGCCGGGTTACGCCCGGCCCAAGACGGCCTATCACCTGTATGTTATGCAGGTTTCTGTCTGCGTTCTGATAAGTGATTGCCATAGGAGCCCAGAACTCTATGTTAGGGCGATAATCGTTCGGCATTATTCCGATGACGGTCGCGCTCTGGCCATTAAAGGGGATTGCCTGCCCGATTGTGTTCAGGTCTCCGCCGAACCTGCGCTGCCACAACCCCTTCGATAAAAGGATAACGGGCGTGCTGCCGGGTTTGTCTTCCGCTTCCGTGAATGTGCGCCCGGCAATCGGTGTTACGCCAAGCGTAGGAAAATAGTCCCACGTCACCTTTTCGCCTTGAATTTTTTCAGGCTGGTCGCTGCTCGTCAGGTTGCCCGTAAAGCCCTGGCGCGCGCTCAGGGACTCGAATGCACGCGACTGCTCTTTCCAGTCGCGGTAGTTGAGAGTCGATGCGGAAACGCCCGGAGACGGAAACTTGGCATTGGTTTCGAGTGAAAAGAATAATCTGTCCGGCTCTGTGAAGGGCAGCGATTTGAGCATCACGCCGTTGACCACGCTGAACAGAGCGGTGTTTGCGCCGATGCCTAAAGCCATAGTTATTACTGCGACAACCGTAAAGGCCGGATTCTTTACAAGCATTCGCAATCCGTAACGCAGATCTTGAAATATAGTCTCCATCCTGAGTCTCCGATTGAATGAAAATAAGCGGGCACGCTTCTTATTATTATTAGAAACGCAGATGGCGGCTGGTTGCAAGCGCTTTATCAACGCATTCGTCTTGTCTGATGGGGAATGAAGTAGTGAAGTTGATTGATTGCTCCAAACGGGTGCTGAGTATGTATGCCCGGATGCGCGTTCAAAATAGTGAAATGTTTTATTAATTTTCTCATTTCGGTATGTAGCGTATTTACAAACCCGGCTCGATAGCAAAAAGCAATTAAGTAATTATCCGAGTCTTTCGGCCCGTACTCTGAAACATTTCTGAGACAGGAGATAAATCATGAAGAATCTGCATCACCGTCCTCACCATAGCCTGCGCAGTTTTCCATACAAGCCTCTGGTATTTTGCCTGTTCACCGCTTTCGTCATCCTATACGTGAATATAGTTCGCGGAGAAGACGACAAAAAATTGATTTTCACACCAGCTGCCGTAACTATTGAGGCCGGAAAACCCGTCCCGCTGCCGGTGGCCAAACTGGGGAGTGACACTGTAGACCAGAAAAAGCTTGCGCTTGATGATAAACAGCTGACACTGGACTCCAACAAACTGGAACTGAAAGTTAAGGACACGGCCCTCCCCATCTTTGCGGATACAACGAAAGAAATAAAGATCACTTATCAGAAAGACGCGGCATCGGCGATTGTCAGCGGCTCGATCAATGTCACGATCAAAGCCACCAGAAATACGCTTTTCACTTCCTCTGAGGCGTCTCTTGAGGTCGGGAAACCGGCAACGCTAAAACTGAGTGATAATACAGACAAGAATAAGCTCCAGTCTTTTGATGATAAGGTGTTGAAATTTGATCCTGACAAACTGGAACTGAGCGTCAGTTCGGATTATGTGGCCTTCAGCAGTGCAACAAGGAAGATAAATATCCAGTATAAGCAAGATGATACGCTCGTCCCCAGTGAGCCGATCACTGTCACGATCAAAGCCACCAGGAAACCCATTTTTAACTCCGATAAAGTAACCATTGAGGTCGGAAAATCTGCAACGCTGGAACTGTCCAAGTTGGAAGGTGATAAGATAGATCAAAGCAAACTCCAGCCTTTAAATGAGGCCCCGCTGAAATTTGATCCTGCCAAACTGGAACTGAGCGTCAGTTCGGATTATGTGGCCTTAAGCGATGTAACAAAGAAGATAAATATCCAGTATAAGCAAGATGAAAAGACTACCATTCCCAGTGAGCCGATCACGGTTACGATCAAAGCCAACAGGGTTTTGATCGTGAAGGTGGAGGGCGAAATTATCAGCAAGGATCAGGTAGTAGAGTTATATAAGGAAGATAATAAATCAGTTAAATTGGTTTATTCTGATGGCAAGGCCGAGACTCAAGACAAACCTCCTGCTTTTGTCTTGATAAGCGAGCAACCAAATTTCGTAAAGATAGGAGACAATAATAACACCATAATCGGACAAGATGCGGTGAATGGTTCCCGGTCCAAAATTACCGTAAAGATTGGTGATAAGGAACAGCCAGAACTGAGCTTTACAGGCAAAATTCTGGAATCCATTGACAAAATCGAAGTTACGGATTTGTCCGCGAATGTGGTTGCCGAAGAGGAACACGTAACAGGCAAACTAAAGATTACTGGCTCCAAAGGGACTATTCTTACTTTTAAAGAGAGGATGATCCCGGTTGATAAAGAGATTATAGACAAAGACCTTGCATCATCTACTAGAGATAATTTAGCTCCTGCAAGTCAATTGGCTAATGTCACCATAACGGGTGATGTAGTTGAAGTGCGAACGCTATCGTTGCTATTGCCAAATAATCCACGGCTGGCACCAAGTATTCCACATCCAGCAGGCTCGGTGAGAAACATAATTATCAAATTTAAAATCAAATCGAAGCCATCGAAAGGCGAAGACAAATATGCTGAGATGGGTTTAAGGATCACAGCCAAAGCTGGCTCTATAACTTTTGTGCCTCCTCCGCGAGGATTCCTGATGCCAAGTGGCAGTCTGTCATTTACGGCCTTTGTTATAAGCAAAGAGGGCGCGACGTTACCAACTCCTTTGACTTTTGATTTTGCGGATCAGTCGCAAAAGCAATGGCTGACTCTGGCTCCCGAAGGAAACAAGATCAATATTTATTGGAATGAGCCGCCGAAACCTGCACCCGGCAGCCCAAGCAAAGATGTCGTGCGGCCCAGTCAGATAATAATTGTTGCCAAAACAGACGTTGGCGATTCACCCATTGTAGGCAGAATTTATATCAGCATGGGAGAGATAACGAAATTCGCTCCGTTGAAAGTGAAACTCAATCCGATGGATGAGCGAATGGCCAGCGACCTTTATGGCTCGGTCACGAGCAAAGAATATCACATACTGACGGTTCGCCTGTTCAACAACCTCAAGGATGAAGAGAGCAACCAGTATTTTGGCTCATCCATTCTCGCCTACAGCGCATCTATAGAAATGGCCGTCGGACTGGAGAAAAAATTCGACGCCAAATCCGGGAGCGATTTCCCAAATGTGATTAGTAAGAAAGCTGCCGAGGCAATCTCCAGGCAGCAATCTGAGGCCGCCGAGCAGATAGCCCGGGAAAATGCCGTCGAATATGGGAAGCAGGCAGCAGCAGATCAGAAGAAATTGAAAGACGCAATCAACGTGCTATCCGGGTTGGAGAGCAAGGCAAGCCAGCTTGAGCGCACTGTGCAAATATTGGAGTACGAGATACGGCTCAGGGGAACTACCGGCACTGAGCTTCAGAAGAGATTCGAGCAGAAAAGAGAAGAAGCAGCTCAGGCCAGAGAAGAGTCTAATCTGAAGCTTGCCGAAGTGATCGGCCTTAGAGATTCTATCAATCTGGCGCTTGGAGGCTCAGCCTTTATTCCTCAAAACCCGATGGATGCTATTTTCAGTGAAGCTGTTGTTGACGACGGGAAATGGCACCCTCTTACTCAAACAGATATGTACCGTATAAGTAATCAGCAGAATACATGGGACGAAGCGATCAGGAAGCGAATCGGGGAGTATAAGCCGGAAGATGAGCCGACCTGCGTAGGCGTACTGAAGTACAGGCCGTTCACCTTTGAAATGATTGTTAATACGGTTGACAGGCGCGACGACAGAAGCATTCGCTCAAGGGTCTTTAAAGCGTTTGATCTTTTTGGGACAGGCGTTTCATTTATCACCTCTGTAGCCGTGCCCGGTAAAAACAGCGATCTGCCCCTCGGCCTGGAGAAATATTCCAACCTGCTGTTACCCGGATTAGACACGCTCTTTCCAAGTTTGAAAGAACAGCAGCGACAGAACATAGTCTCCCAGGTAATGAAACCCATAGAAGAGATACCGTTTGGGTCTGACATTACTCGCGTGCTTTTTATCCCCAAAAAGACTATCAAGGGATTAATTCGGGGACACGATGTCCGAATCAGTGAGATCTGTCCTTACTTCTTCAGCATCGAAGTCGCGATTATCAAAAAAGGAGGAGTCGTGCAGGTGGGTTCAACTCCTGCGCCCTGAGCTTTCTTAAATCAGGATTAGCGGCAGGAATTCAGATGCTCCTGCCGCTTTCATTCCGGCTTGCCCGGCAGGTAATAGAATCGCACGATGATGAGTCCTGAAAGCGCCGTCGCGCCCAACAATAGATCGAGCGCGGAAACGTCGGGGCTGACCATCTTTCTGGCGATGATGAATATGACCACCTCGATTGCCGCGCTGGTCCTGTGAAACAGAAGCAGCAGTGCAAGCTCGGCAGCAATCCCGACCAGCAGGATGTTCTGGATTATGCCCTGCAACGCGCTGTACTCATCCGTTGGATGCCAGAGTTTCGGAAATTCGCGAACCACTGTATCGTATGCTGTGATTGCGGCTGCGACGAGCATTACTATTGAAAGCGCCGACAGGAATAGAAGAATCGTATTCCCGACATAGCGATTTACCACTCGCTCGATGAACGGGTCCTGCTTGACTCCCGTTTCATCCCTTCCTTTTTCTTCATTTTCAGCCAAAGTCTTTCCCCTTTGATCCGGCAATAATATCTATTCCACTCGCGCGAAAAGTCAAGCGAGGCTGAATTATCGAGTATTGATGGATTAAGAACCGACCGGAAGGCGTTTATGGATCTGAGCGTCTGAACACAAAAGGCGCAGACTCGGTTCCATCCGCGCGAGCAGTCTCATTTTTACTGTGGAAGATTGAATATCGGCTGGTGCAGGCTGGACCGAACGTGAAACCACTTCGTCGCGGAGCGGCTCAGGAAGCTTATGAACCGCACTCGGCGATCCCGCATTCCGTGGCGATCCCAAGGCCGCGCCGCGACTAAGTCGATTCACGTCCGGTCCAGCCTGCAACTGAAACACGGCTTCGGTTGATTCAAACGCGCCTGCCAAAGCTGAAACGATCACGGAGAGAGCCATTGCAAACCAGATTGCAAGCCCGGCTGCCATCATCACACGAGTCACGCGCTTAATAAGTCTCACTGCCGCCATTATTAAAGTTGCCTTCAATTCCCAACGCCTGCTCGTTGAAGCGGCGTAGAAACTTGTGAATCGAAGTGCACACGCTATGCCAAGTGTCCGGCGCGCGTCACGCGATGAATCTAAGTTGTGTTTTTAAGACGAGTTCATCTGTTATGAGATCAATATTGCGAGGCGCGGCTGATTAGATTTGGTAACAAGTGTGCCGGGAATAAAGTACCGGCTATGGGAAATCTCTATACAGAACTGGATAGGTTTCTGTATCTCATTGTAATAAAGAATTTACAGGAACACATAATCTGATGACTTTCATCTTGTGTGCGGGTTGTGTGCCACTTTCGCAAACACGAGATTTTCGAGCTTCTCCGAGGCTGCCTGCTGCATTGAAGGCAGAACATGCGAATAAGTATCGAGCGTCAGCGAGATATTAGCGTGTCCTAAACGCTCGCTTACCACCTTTGGATTCTCATTCGCTGCCAGTAAGAGTGTTGCATAAAGCCTTAGAGCTTCGTTGAGTCCCGCCCGACGCAGTATAGGCTTGAAGTGAAGCCGTCAGGTGCAGTTCAGCAAAACAAACAAGGTTCTCCGCAGCGCGCCAGCCGATCTTACATGCTGCACAGATGACTTTAGCAGTGCGCCAGATCGGTTTAGCAGCGCGCAGGCTGACTTCAGCAATGCGCCAGATCAATTTAGCAGCGCGACGAATGACCCCGGCCCCGTGCCAGCGCGCTTTAACAATGCGCCAGCCGGGTTTAACAGCCGTACAGATGACTATAACAGCGGTACAGATGGTTTCAGCAGGCATACAAACCGTAGAAAAATCAACAGTTGCCCGATTTCGAGCGCGAGCCTGAGGCTCGCTCCATAGCTTAAAAGGAGGAAGCATAAGCTGACGGCGGCGCGAGCATTTCTGGTTGATGCCACTATCCGAGTCACGTACTCAGATAGTGTCTCCATGCACGCTCCTATGGTATCTCGGTCAGTCATTTGAGCTAAACGCTAAAGAAAATCAATAACTATTCAACCTTGAGCATCTTCTTAATCTTCTTTATCTCAGCCGGTTTCAAGTTGACTATTTTCCTAATGACAGTAATCAGGCTTTCGGCAGTCCAGGAATCTTCCGGTTCGCCCACCTCGGCAGCAGCCTTTAATACTTCAATCGGCTCAACGTCCAATCCCTTAGCCAATGCAAGCAGAGTTTTGAGCTTCGGGTTATCGGCATTTCCAGCGAGGATGGTGGCAACATGAGCATCGGTAATCGTATATCCGCTGTTGCGTTCAATATCCAGCCTGGAAAGATTCTTTTCTTCCATCCGTAAACGGACGAACTCAGCTAGGTTCATTTGCCCCTTTGGGCGACAAGAAAGTGATTGATAATACTGATGCTGTCAAGGTACTATCTTGCCATTCTATTATAGTAAACAATTTCCAGCCTGTCAGGATGTTGTTTTACCGACTGCATCCTGACAGACCTTTTTATTATCATATGCGAAGCATTTGACGCAAATGTACGCTCTGTAACGCAGGGCTGTAACAAAGTAAAAGTAGGGGCAGGGCTTGTCCCTGCCCGGATGGCCGACAGGCCATGACAGTCATCGCCTTACAGCGATTCGGGCAGGGACAAGCCCTGCCCCTACCATGATTGTCAACCGACTTTGTTACAGCCGTGTCTGTAACGGATCAGGAATCATTGCGAAGCTAACAGAGATTTATCCTTTTGAAGTTGGTGTGATGAAGGGGATGTACGTTTTGGGAAGATCCTCAGAGTTGCAATCAATGTGCATACCTCCCTCTTTTTTATGTCTAAACAAATAGAAGCTGCTCGCTATATTACAAATCTTCTCGCCCGCAGAAATATACACATAGAATCGGGCATATTGCTTATCGGGGAGTGTGATTGGCAGGTATTCGACTATAAAAGAAAGTGTCTTGCTATAGACCCCAATGCTGGCTTATGGATTGGAATGTCGGGCGGTAAATGGAACCCGCTCGGAACCTGTACGGTGAGTACGGCCCTTCAAGCTGTGGAGTTTTTTACCAGAGATTAGCTTTAGTAGTAAGTATAGCAAATCCAGTTTGGCGGGGCTGTGGATAAGTCAGTAAGGTTCGATGTAGAATTGTTCTCTGTTATTACAAGTACAGGAGACAATTTACAATCGCCGCCGCCACCGACTGTACCTTGACTTTTGCTGTAGATCGTAATAGAAACTACACCCTATAGCCCGCCTCTGAATTGAGCAGAGGGAGAGCAAACTTCAATTTGGCATGTATTATTGCTCGGAGGTATTCCGACGTGTTGCACGATTGCAGGAACGCCATACGCCTGATCTCTAAAAACTGGGGATTCGCAGCTATAGTCGCGCTTACGCTTGGTCTGGGCATAGGCGCAAACACTGCTATCTTCACTGTAATAAACAAGGTCCTCTTACAGCCTTTGCCTTACCATCATCCTTCGCAACTGGTGATGTTACAGGCGGTAAGAACCGGAGGCGATTTTGGCACGCTCGGCATGTCGGTGCCCGACTTTTTAGATTACAGAGATCAAAACAGGTCATTCGATTATCTGGCTGCGATATCCTCAATAGGCATGAATTTGTCAGGCGCGGTTGAACCTGTCAGGGTGCAGGGAACCCGCGTATCGTCCGGCTTCTTCTCCATGCTCGGTGTGAACCCGCTGAAAGGCAGACTCTTTTTGCCGGAAGACGAGAAAGCCGGGGCAGAGCGTATCGTCATGCTGAGCTTTGGCTTATGGTCAACCAGTTTTGGCTCTGATGAGAAGATATTTGAAAAGAAGGTTCTGCTCGATGGTGAAAGCTATAGCGTAGCGGGCGTGATGCCTCCTGATTTCCGCCCTCCCTTTGCGCGAGCCGATATCTGGGTGCCTTTCAGCGTAGACCTGTCAAAGACGACACGCGACACGCGCCACATCAGAGTTATAGGCAGGCTGAAGCCGGATGTGAGTCTTCCGGCGGCAGAATCCGAACTGACTTCGCTGGCAGCACGCCTCGAACAGGAATACCCTCAAACAAATGCGAAAATCGGAGTGAAGGTATCAAGCCTTCACAGTTTTCTTGTAAGAAACGCCAGAACAACAATCCCCGTTTTATTAGGCGCAGTCGCCTTCGTCCTGCTCATAGCCTGCGCAAACGTCACAAATCTACTTCTGGCCAGAGGCGGCGCGCGCAGAAAGGAGATGCTAATCAGGACTGCGCTCGGAGCCAGCCGCGCGCGCATCATAAGGCAGTTGCTGACGGAAAGTCTTTTTCTGTCGTTTGCGGGCGCAATCATCGGGATACTGCTGGCGCATTGGGGGACGCGAATGCTCGCCACCTCGTTGCCCAATTTCATAAGCGACTCTATCCCGGCGCTCAAGGATTTGAGTTTAGACTGGACAGTGCTGCTTGCGACAATCTTCCTGTCGGTGCTCGCAGCCGTGATTTTCGGGCTGACTCCTGCGCTCAGAATATCGGCCCCTAACCTCAGCCGTCTTGTCAGAGAAAGCGGCGTGGTTTCAGACAGAGGCGGAATGAAGCTTGGCGGATTGCTCGTAGTTTTAGAGATAACTCTGACTCTGGTGCTGCTGACGGGAGCAGGGCTAATGATCAAGAGCTTTTACAAGCTTGTGGGCGGAGATCAGGGATTCAATCCCGAAGGCTTAATAACCATGCGGCTGTCGCTTCCCGTGTCAAAGTACAAAGAGGCGGCTCAGGTCAAGAGTTTCATCGATAACTTAATCGAGAAGTCCCGCTCGACTCCGCTTGTGCAGTCGGCTGCCGTTATAAGCGAAGTCCCCTTCTCTAACAGTAATTCCTCTGACATATTCGCCATAGAAGACTGGCCCAGCAGTTCAACTGCCGACCGCCCCATTATCAAATATCACAGCGCCGGAGAGGGCTTTTTTAAAGTCTTCGGGCTTCCGTTACTGGAAGGCGTGGATTTTTCAGATGTAGACAGGGAAGATTCGCAGCGCGTCGTCATAATAAACCGCCGCGCGGCTGATCGCATCTGGCCGGGCGAATCACCTATCGGAAAGCGCATAAGGTTCGACCGCAGATCTTTTCCCTGGTGCACGATTGTCGGAGTCGTGGGAAATGTCAAGCATTCGGGTCAGGATAACAATGAAGAACCGGAAGCATATTTCCCGATCAGCCAGTTGCCCGTCCGCAACCTCACGCTGGTAGTCAGAACGGCATCCGATACCAGCAGCGTGGCAAACGCCATTCGGGAGGTCGTCGTGGCCGAAGACCCGGATCAGCCTTTATACGATATACAGACAATGGAACAGGCAATCTCGGACTGGGCAGTATCTCAGCGATTGACGAGCTGGCTGCTCGGAGTGTTCGCCTGTATAGCTATGGTTTTGGCCGCGACAGGCGTATACGGCGTCATGTCTTATTCGGTCGCGCAAAGAACGAAAGAGATAGGGCTGAGGATGGCGCTTGGCGCGGGAAGGATACGCATGCTTCAGATGTTCCTTTATCGAGGCGCTCGCATCACTTTAGTAGGGATAGCAGTCGGAGCAGCCGGGGCCATTGCCTGTACAAAAGCCATGTCAGCCCTGCTTTATGACGTGCAGGCGTTTGATCTACAGGTCTTCGTAACCGTTTCACTGGTGATCGCGCTTATCTCTGTGATAGCGATTCTTATTCCTGCTTACAGGGCCACCAGAGTAGACCCTATGGAAGCGCTCAGACAGGATTGATCAGGTAAGAGCGCAGTCGGATGCAATAGTCTGCTCTATAAGCTCAGCGGCGCGGCGCGCGCCGCCCGCCCGCTCGAATCCGTGTTTCAATCTTTGCGCGCGTTCCCTCAGGTCAGAGCTTGTCAAAAGTTTATCTACGCTGCTTTCGATCAATCCGGCATCTACAGTCGTTGCATAAACGCGCAAGGCCGCCCCGGCCTTTTCACAACGCTCGGCTATGTCGTCAGACCCGCTGCCGGAAGGAAAGAATAAACTTGGAAGACCATGTATCAACGCTCCCAGAACCGAAGTTGTATGCGCGGTGCTTATTACGGCTGAGCAATAAGGTAAGACCTTGCCCAGAGGCACATGTTCGCGTATGAAAAAATTTCCGGGCGTGCTGCCTACCTCTTCGTCCATCCGCCCCACATCGGCCACCACTCGGATGGGTTTATCTCTTAAAGCATCGCACAGTTTCGCCCAGAATCCCTGCATGGTAAAAGACCGGCCCTGCTGCACGTAGATGACAGGTTCGGCGGCAGCTTTCGCCTCTTCAAGCCACGCCGATAATTCCGGGTCCGAAGATGCCGGTTCCCAGCCGCAGCTTCCAACAAAATGTAGATTCGATGGAAAGTCGTATCGGCTCTGTTCCAGTTCCGGGACGCTCTGGAGTAAGTAGAGATCGCCAAGCATTGGGTTCGATAGATGATCCGCGTCGCTCGCCGAAAGGCCGAGCGCGCGGCGGGCGTTATTGTAATGAGACATCATATCCCCGTATCGCCATTGTGTCTCTTTCTCGATGCGGGTTTCAGGCTCGTAATCCAACGGCCAGAGCGGCCATAAATAAGCGGCCAATCCTAAAACGACAACCGGCAACCGGGTGATCTCGCCCGCTATGAGCGGGCCGAGCGTAAGCTGCGTTGTTACGAGCGCGTCAGCCTGAAACCGCTCAAGCGCATACTGAATATGTTTAACCTGAATGGCAACGGCTAACGGCTTGGTCCAGTTCCTGACCTCAAAGCTGGTCAGGTCTTTTGTGCCACACGGAATGCGGGAAAACTCCACCTGATTGAGGGTCTCGGAAAAAGCGGAGTCGGTGACAAAGCTGACTTCGTGCCCCTGCAACCGCGCAGCCTCGGCCAGCCCGATAAGCGGGTAAACAAAACCGTGGCTGGCAAGTGGGCAGAATAGATATCTCATGATTTTATGCTTTCAGCGCAACGAGCCTTTGATTACTCTCTGTCAGCAGGAAATCTGTCAGCGCGCCAAGCGCCGTAGCGGTTGTGAAATAACTGTTATGATCGGCAACCAGCACGCCAAGCCCCGTGCCCGAACCTTGCGACCACTGTTTGTTCTCCCACGGATTCAGGTCGCCTGCATTCGGTATGCGAAGCATCGGTCGGGAATCGAAGCTGCCGTTGCGGTTCTGAAAGTTGAGCAACCAGACGATGCCGCGCGCAACGGCCTGCTTTACATCAGGAGTTCTGACCCTGATGAGCATAAGCGTTCTGAGCGCCAGCGCGGTTTCAAAGGCGAGATTTTTGCCCGTCGTATCAAGTCCCCAACACCCCTCGGCTGACTGCTTTTGCAGTATGCTTTCCGACATCCCTTTAACATCGGACTCCGTCAGCCGATAGCCTGTCTTTATCAGCGCGCGCGTGCTGTAGAAAGTGGCGTACATCTGCCCGTCCCACCAGAAAGCCTCCCAGATGCGATCATCTCCCCATACCTTTTTTATGAAGTCAGTGGCTCGGATGACCGATTCATCCGACGGCGCGACGCCGAGCTTTAATAGAGTATCTACCGCAACGGCAGTTACCTCGACGTGGCTCATCCCGTATGACTGAAAGCCGCTTCTTCCCTGCGCGGGGATGGTGAAAAACCCGCCGTCTTCCTGCTGAAACCCCGATACGAGCGCGATAAGTTCCTGCTTTTCCTTCTCGCTGATCTGGCAGGTAGAGACCATGAAGTTCACTACCCACGCAGTCGTGTCTGCGTCTTCGGGCACGTTCCTCAGACACGGCCATCCTATCGCCTGTTTTTCACTGATGAGCCAGTCGCGCATTCTCTCCAGCAAAGCGGGCAGGCCGCGCGTCTTTCTTATGCCTTTTATTTTAGAACCCGGCATCTGCCATTCTCTGAGCGCCGCGCCTACATACGCGCTCACCCAGATCGGCAAGGTCTCGCCAAACGCCATGAAATCTTCATAGAAGCCCTTCGCCTTGACGAGAAAATCGCAGGCGTCTGCGGCTGCATCCGAAATCCGTCTGGGCGTTTTCCAGACCGGATGAGCGCAACTGTTCGAGCCGTTGCCGTTCGATGACAGGGTGTATTCGTGAGTGCGGGTTTGCAGCAATGCTTCGCGCGAATGCATGGATACTTCGGAGCGCACGCTGTGGACGCCCATCAACAGCGAATCTATAAGGTCTTTCCAGTGGGGACAGTTTATGCCTTCGACCTTCTTTTTTGCCTCCGTACAGTAGCGCGCAAGCTTGCGAAGATAATCTTCCGCAAATCCCGAAAGGTACAGATATTTTCCTATCAGGCTGATGCGGTCTTCGGGGCTGAGAGAAGCCAGTTTGCCCTGTAAGTTGCAGGTGGTGATCGTCTGCGTGAGCAGGTAGGTGTATCTCTCGGCTTTAAGGTCTTCCTTCCAATCCTTGAAATCGTCAAACAATTGTTCGGCGGCATAGTATAGGTCGAGCGAGTCTTCGAGAGGCTTGCGCAGTTCTTCCTGCCCGGACACAAGGCACAGCGAGACGACTATGATCTTGGCCATGGCGGATTTGCGCGAAAGGACTCTGATTATGTCCCGGCTCGAATACTGTTCTATCTGACCTTTGTGAACCCCGTTTTCAAGCAGGATAGCCTGACTGTACTGGCGGAAGAGTCTATCTAAATCTTTCCATGGCAGCGGCTGCCCGTCGAAGACTTCCGAGAGCGTAGCAAAGGCGGCCATTTGAAATGAGTTGCTCGCAATAACTCCTGCCGCGCAATGCGCGCCCGCCTCGTCGATCATCTCGTCATTGATGAGCAGTTGATAAAGCATCAACAGCCCAGTGAGCGCCAGTTTCTGTTTCTTTTCGCGCGCTGTGTCCGGGAAAGCATCAGAAAACAGGAACGGGAAATAGGCGTAAAAACTGTTTCCCACTTCTGCTCCGCGCAACTCACGAATGTGTTTGGAGAGGATCGGGTCATCAAGACCGGGAATGGTCTTTCTTATCTTGTTGAATTCATCCCATGCACGCTTGCCTTCGACCCGCAGGCCCGCAGTGGATATCTCTCTGATAATTCTGCCAGTCATAAAGCTCTTGCTATTCCAGATCGAGCCGCGCGGTTACAGGCGCTTTAGAAAAAGGCGTGTTCATCCATTGCAGGAGCTTGTTGTCGGCTCGTAAGCGCATCGGAGACGTAGACGAAGGGTCCATATTGACCTTCTTAATCCGCAGCCCGTTTTTTACCTTCACCTCTGTATAGTCGATGTAGCCGATCCCTCTGACTCCCCAGAAATCAACCAGCTTCAACGTACGATCTCCGCCATCCTCATCCGCCTTCACAAGCGAAGAGACCGGTGCCAGCGCCTCGATCACCCTTGCGCCTGCTCCCCACTCTCCGTTGAAGAACTTCGTAGAGCGATCAGCATATTTATCGACGATCTCGAAATCATCCGTGCCCAGAAGCACTCGAAGATTCTTTGTGGCAAATTCTTCGTAATACTTCCATTCCGCCGGGTCGTAGCTGTTTGCTTTGTCCCACAAAAAATTGTGAGTCTGGTTGAAGGGCCGCATCAACAATTGCACACGCACTTTATCGTCGTTTTCAAGCGTTACGACTACGTTGCAGGCTTCGATGTTTACCTCTGGCAGCTGTCTGGTCAGAAAGAGTCCCTTGGGATTGAGCCTGTCGTTGCCGAAGACGACCGGCTGCAAACTCGCGATTGCGACAGCCGCTATGCCCCAGCCCAGGATCTGTCTGCCTGTGATGGCAAAGCTTGCCTGCTTATCGGATTTAGTCGATGTGATGACAAAAGGCATCGCTAGAAAGACCACTACTAACAAAATCATATGCGGCAGGTGCCTGTTGGGGTTGATCACCCCTTCTCCAAAACCCGCGCTGAGCATGATGATGCTCTGGAAGCTCATGATGATTACACAGGGAAAGATCAGGACCGCAGTGACCAGCGCAAGACGCTGGCGGTATGTGACGGTTGGAAAATCGAACGAGACCTGACGAAAGATAAGCCGGAAGAAACTTATGATCAATATTACGTTGAAGACCAGCCATAAACATTTTACAGTGACCTGAAAAGCGAACGGAAATCCCAGCATCGCGAGCGCCTGACCCGTCTCTTTATAATTCCTGCGCCACGGCGGAAAGACCCCTGTCATGTTTATAACCATCAATGCCGAAACGCCGCCCACAAGCGCCCAGATTAAGCGCGCCCTGTTCCCCTTTACACCCACGGCTATGATTACCAGAGCAAGGACCGCGACCAGAAAATTGAAGACAGGCCCGGCAAGCAACACCAGCGCCTCTTTCCACGACTGGGAGCCAAGAGGGAAGTAAAAAATGCTTCTTCCGCCATCGGCATCTACGGCTATAAAGGGGAAATAGCCTCCAAGTGAGACTGCCGTCAGGCCGTGCGCCATCTCGTGAAAGAAGGTGAGAACCTGAAAGACGCCGTAAAGCAGAAAGGTCATCAAAATTGCTAAGGCAAGGTATTTTTTATTTATCTCTGTGATCCTCATATGGCCCTTCTCTGGAATGTTTTCTTCAACAGCTTGAACAGAGTATTTTTCAGGATGGCGAACACAAACAAGAGGAAAAACAGGTTCATAAAGAGCTTGAGAACGCTTATGAGAAAAGGCGCAGTCCCTCTGTTGCCCACCAGATCACGCGCGCTTGCCACGGTCGCAAAAACCTTGTCCGGGGTAAATATGAGCAGCAGCACTATGAATGTGGAAAAGAAGGCGATGCTCAGGAAAGAGTAGGTCGCCAGGACAAATTTACGCCCCTGACCTTTCACCTCTTTGAATGTGGGCATATCCTCTGCGAACCCAAGGCTCCAGAGAACCATCTCTTTGACAACTTTCCATGATCTTTTTTTAAGATTAATCAATCCCGTGAGATCGACCAGTAACCAGTAGCCATCGAATTTCAAGAGCGGGTTGAGCGACAGCAGCGCCAGTGCGTCTACTGAATAGATGGCGGCAGCGCAATAATTGCTTCCGGTGATGGCGAATACCAGAAACAGCGGTATGACAGTAATCAGTTGAAAATATATCCCTCCAATATCGATCACTGCGCGCTGACGCCCGGAAAGCCTCCAGGCATCGGAAAGATTCACATAGAAAGCCGGGAAGATGATATAGAGGAGCAGCCCTATGCCGCCAGTCGTACACTTGTAGTTTCTACACGCGGCTGCGTGCCCGATTTCATGAAAGAGTGCAGTCAAAAGCACGAGCCCGTAACAGAACAGATATTGCCAGGCGCTCAGATTTGTAGTCTGCCGTGGCCGCAGCCAGCCTCCGTAGAATGCAAAATGCGCGAGGATAAACCCCACGATGGCGATTGCGCAAATCCCCGGTTTGTATAGCCACGTGAATCTGTCTGCCATCCGCATCGCAAGCTGCGGTTTTATCAGTACGATCTTGAAGATAAAGTCGAGCGGCTTTATCACCACCGATTTCGCATCCGCAACGCGCGGTTTCACGCTTTCACAGCTTGCGGCTTGCTGAACCGTCTCTACCAACCCGTAGGGCAATAGATAAGTATCTATCACATTCCTGATCTTTTCAGGGGTTACCAGAGCGTTTTCGAGTCGGGATACTTCAAGAGCAATCTGCTCCAGATCGCGCGCTCCATCGAGCATCAGGAGAATGTCTCTCAATCTCTCGGAGAGCATTAAAGACCGTCCCTGCTCAGTTTTTGCTACGTATTGAGGGCTTGAAGCGCATGAGTCGAGCGGCAGAACCTGAAGGCCAGGAACCATTTTGAAGACTATCTGCACATCGGCTGGGGCCAGTGTGTTTGTTACCGCAGACATTATTTCACCCCTGGATGTTGACCGGGAAAAATCAGGGATACCTCTCTGGGGGAGATGTTACAAGCCAGAGAGGTATCCGCAATTAATTAGTCAAGGAAAGGAGTATCCCGGTTCATTGGGAAAAACAATGAACCAACTACACCTAATTTTCTACCACATCCGGCAGTTCAGGATTACGCCCGCCACCGCCACCGCCGCCACCCGGTCCAACCGGCTGAGGATTAGTTGGAGAAGCGAACGTGCCGCATTCTGCACCGCAATCCCAGCAGCCTTGCGCTTCGGTCACATGCAGAAGCTGGAGCTCAAGTCTCTCTTCAAGGTCTTCTATGCTGAGGTTGGCCAATACATCATCATTCAGCGGCTGAATCTCAAGATTCTCTGCTTTCTTTTTCATTAGTTTACCTCCATTGGGTTTTTTTCATATTGTTAGAGGTTGATGATTGGGCGCTGTCATAAAACTGGTTGAATGCCCCCGCCAATAGCGCATTCACCACAAAGATGCTGTATCGGATTAATGGCCAAAGCTGGCTTCAACCGATGGCGCATCCCGGTCGAGACCTCCCTGCAAAGCCTGATCAATGCCTTTCTTGAAGAAAGCCTGACCCGCGTACAGAAAGTTGTCTTGGAATTCGTAGCATGCGGGGCCGAATATCGTCCCCTTAACCCCTATCGGCAAAGAGGCGCAGCCGCCAAAGTGGAAGAAGGCGTACTTGCAGTTCTTACATTCGTCGATGGTTGCCGGAGACCGCGTAAGCCAGTCGTCATTCCTGCCGTTTAAGGCAGGCCCGGCAGGCGAGTATGTGCCGGTCTCATGCCCGACCATCCCTACTGTGTCCCAGCACGTATAAATCTTCCAGAACGGGTCGAAGATATACAGGCCCGTCGTAGCCGCGCATGGCTCGATGCCCTTGGCATAAAGGCCCGGCAGCTTATCTTTTACATAGGCTTTCAGCTTCATTTCGATGCCTTCATCAGAAGCCAGCACTTTCAACTCTCTGCCGCGCGCGATCTGTTCGCCTTGAGCGTAGATGGGCAACGAGCGGGCCTCGATCATCGGTTCCAGTTCCCTTTGCATATGGTGAATTGCCATCAGCGGGTAGTCAGGGTTTGCCTGCCCCTTATGAAAGTTATGCACGGGATAGGTGTAGACTTCAAAGTTGTCGTGTTCGTGAAAACCTTCGCTCTCAAGGTCATCTATGAGCGTTTTCACCTGCGATATGTTTTTGAAGTCTACATGGAAACGTATCGAAACATGTGCCCCGGTCGGAAGCGCCTTCTTTATATTGCTGATGATCATGTCGTAAGTGCCCTGTTTGTACCGGGGGCCGACACGCTTTTTATTGTGGATTTCGCGCGGGCCATCAAGCGTGATCTGAAGGAAGCCTATCTTGTCCGGGCCTAGAAGGTGGATATAGCGGTCCAGGTCAACGGCATTTGTGATAGCGCCGAATTTGTAACCCTGCTTTAATCCTTTATCAATTATATACTCCACTATCGGCACAGTTTCGGCCATAAGCGGTTCGCCGCCATACAGAGTTATGTACTTCGTGTTATCACTGAGAGCCTCGCTTTTGGCTCCGAGCCGCTGCTTGACGAGGTTGTCCATACTGTCGAAAGCGGCGTCCACCATCGTCTCTGTCATCACCTTCTGGAGCACTTTGAGCTTTCCCAGCTCTATACGCGTATCCGTCTCGAAACAGTAAGGGCAACGCAGATTACACTCATAGCTGGGGACCATCATGAATCTGGGACGGAACCCCTTCACGTTTCTGTCGTGCAGGAAGCCCGCAATATGTTCAACGTAGTTCAATTCTTCCGCCGAAGACATGGTCGTCAGGTAACCCCGGCTTTTCAGCATGCCGATCGTGTCATCCGACACCTCGCCGAGTTCTCTGCCACAGAGCGCTTCTCTGACAATCTCCTGGTCTTTTATGTGCCAGGTGTGGTCAGGATCAACGCGCTCCAACAGATAATTGGCAACTTCGGCTGACACCAGGTCAACGGCTCCCGTATAGCCATGAACCAGATAGAATTCGTCGTTTTCAGAAACGTGAAAAAAGATGATGTAGTTACTCGTCTTCATGCCGCATCTCCTGTCATCCGCATCCGGAATATTCCCTATGTAAGCGTAGACACACTGAGACCTACAGCCTCAGGAGGCTTTATGCCATTTATAATCAACAAAACAGGTTTTGGCTCAGGGCTTTAAGAAATGTACAGCACTGCTTTTATGTCGAACCGACTGAATCCAAAGACCTTACACAGACACTAAACTGCCAAACACAGTATTGCAGAATAAGAAAACGCACCTATGAGTGAATATAGAACGAATTGTGACGCGGCCTACTTAAGAGGACGTGACTTATATCACACGCTAATTTCCGTGTCAATGAAATTCGATGAAAAGGGCGATTTAATCTCCGGAGGCATGTGAAGTAGATCACCTGTCGGAGTTTTTAGACGGTGATGAGAATACGAATGAAGTTTTTGAGTCTAAATGTTCGCGTCAGTCAGTTTATGAGTTGTGATTACTGTGTCGAAACGGCGGTGACGCGCACGTTATCGAGATAGAAGCCTTCAAACTTATTGCGCTTCACATCTGCTGAAGATGTTATGAAGGTGAAGCTGAAATATGCCCGCTTCCTGCCGATATATTGAAGGTCAACTTTCGCCGGGCGAAACGCCGCGTCTGTGTTCGGTCGCACGTCGAACGCCAGCGGAAGCGTAGGCTCGTCCGGGCCAGTCGAGGCTCCGCTAAACGGAAAATTTCTGACCGTCAGGCTCATCAAATCGCTTGGCGTTTCGAGTCCGCTGAAGTAGTAATCAAACTCAAGCTGCGGTTTTGCCATGTTTTGCAAGTCTATGACGGGCGAGTAAGCCACGCCTGAGCTACCGGCTTTCGTGTAAGACTTGCGATCATTCGAGCCTTTTTTCTTTGAGAAGTAGAGCGAATGAATTCCGCCCGCCGCCCGCCGCTTCGTCAAATGCCAGTAGCCCTGCAACAGCCATTCCGGCGCATCCTGCTCGAAGTCCATCGAGTAAAGCGTGATGCGGCGGCCCGCCACCACGCGCATTTCAGTTGTTTCAAACGCGCCCGATTCGTTGCGCTCGTTCGCGTAGCTGATGACGAACTCGTCGCCCGGTTGAGCCTGTATGCCTGCGCCCGGCCCGCCGTCGGCCAGCAGGCTGAATGTGTTCGTGAAGCGGCCCGGAATGCTTTGCGGAAGATTTAATATTGTGTCCGCGCCTGTGCGCGAATTCCTGATATGCACATCAATTGAAGGCGCGGACAGCAGGTCGCGATCAACGACAACGATTGCGATCTGCTCGCCAATCACTATGGGAGAGCCCGGCCTGTCATTGATCACAATTTCGCCTGCTGAAACTTCGGGTGGCATCTCGTAGCTTTCAATCGCAGAAATTCTGTATCCGGTGCGAACAGATGACAGAGAAGTCGCAGCGGTCTTGCCCAGACCGCGACGAGCGAACGCTCGCCATATTAAATCCTGATTCGCGCCGTTATTGGTTGTTCGGTCGGCAAGCAATATCGCGTCGCGCGCGTCTATAAAGGTCGGAACAATCGGCGTAACTTTCAATCCGTTGATGACGAGTCGCTCGGCTGCCTGTCGTCCCGCGTCGAATCCATAACGCTCGATAAACGACTGCCGCATCTCCCAAAGCATCGTGCACCAGACGGTTCCCTGCGCGTGAACTTCCGAGTTGGCTTGTATGTCGGCAAACGTGAGCGGGTCTGTGTCCATTCTGGTGCTGTAGGGATAGGCTCGCACGCCGCGCGCGCGCTGAGTGATGTAGCTTCCAGTCGTGACTGATGCGTCGAGGGGTTTGTCGCTGCCCGCGAGAAAAGACATGGCGAAAAAGTCGGACCAGCCTTCGCCCATACCGCTGCCCTGATTCGACCGCAGCCCGATTGTATTGTCCGTTCCCGCCAGTCGCGTCGAGACGCCGTGCGTGTATTCGTGAATTATCACGCTCGCGTCGTAGGAACTGTCGAGTTCTACGGCCTGCCCGTTTACGGTCTGGTTCCACAGAAGCATCGCAAGCAGGGGCGGCGTACCCTCAAGGGTCGGGGTGAAGTAGGCGTTATTACGAACAAGCTGGTTTGTTTTCGATGGATTGATGTCAGCCCCGCGCAACGTATCTGCCCGCACAGGGTCCCCTCCCGCGCCTTTGCCGAAATTGTCAGCCTGAAAGTTGCGCGACAGTTCGTTGAAGCCGAGCGCGTAAAAGCGGTCGTGCGCGACGTTGACCCAGTAAAAGAGATTTGCAGCCGAAGCTTCGCCCGAACTTAATGGAGAATGTCCCAATGTAAGATCGAGCGCAAAATCGAAATTGCCGTCGGCGTTCGCCTGTACGATATTACCGCCGCTTAGAGTTGGATTTAGAAAGACTCGCGCGTTATTGCCTTCTGTGCGGTTCGCGCCAACCCAGCCTTGCGGCGAAGCGGTCTGGTCTCCGGCAAACGATATCATCTCTCGGTCGCTCAGGGCAGGGCTCTCTTTTGCAAAGACTCTTCCCTGCGGCCCGTCCACGGCAAGCGTGAGCGAGTCGCGTCTAAGCGCTTCGCCCGTCTTTGCGTCTATCAGTATCAGGTAGGAATCAAGCGCAGTAGGCACGCCGTAGAGCAGGACTTGAAAGGCAAGCCTCACATCATCGCGCGTGATCGGGTAATAAACCAGACTCGCCTCCGAGCGGCTATCCACTTCATCAGACGAAAAGACGACGCGCTCGCGCGCAGGCAACGATTCCCTTGTGGCCGTGAGCGGAGCCGCGAGCCGCACCCCGCAAATTTGAGCCGCCCGCGAAAGCGCCTGTTCCGCAGTCATCAAAGGCGACGGCGCGGGCGCTCGATGTTCGATCTGCGGAATGAAGCTACCGGATACCGAAAGAACGCGGCCCTCGCGGTCGAGTATAAACAGCATTTCAGAATCGAAGACTCGAATTCGATTCACCCTTTGTTCGAGCGCGAGCCGGGTCAGTCCCTCCCGCTCGTCGATTGTATGAGCCGAGACGCGGGAAGAATCGATCTGATTCCGGCTTGCGGCAAACAGAGCGCGGTTGTCTCGAATAAAGCGATGGGCGATTGTCACAGCCGTATCGTTTGACCGGGGCGTAAGCGGAGTTGCGAGCGAGAGCAGCGCGTGAGGCAGGTCCATCTCGTCATTCCATCTGAGAATGGCTTTATCATTCAAAGCCAGCGCGCGTTGCTTCTGTTCGACGTTTGAAACCTCAATAGGGCGCGCGCGCAGTTGCCGAGCGTCGAAATCGGGCAACGGTTCAAACTCTTTTGTAACCCCGACTTCATTTGAAGACGCGGGCAGTAATACCTGCGCCGCAATCGGAAACTGCGAAACGAATACAAAAATAGTTATGAAGAGAAAAATGCTGTAGCGGCTGCTGGAACTGAATGAATTGAAGAACACCGAAACACCTCTTTCAACAACTCTCCCGTCAGTCGCCGGGAGATGCTCAACCCTTTTATGCTCGTTTTATATAAAGTCTGAATGGCCGATAAATTATATCAGAGTCCGGCTGGAAGGTAATCTAAAATGGACAACCAGGGCTATTGCAAAGTAAATGTAGCGGTGATGGCGCAGTATGCGCTTCGCGCGGCGCGGGTAAGCCCACGGCCCGGATGGCTGAAACCTTCGCCTTTGACTATGGAAATCTCAACGAAGCAGTTCTGATCTGCAACGAAGCAGTTCTGATCTCCGATGATGCAGATCAGAACTCAAACGTTTGAGTTCTGATCCTCAATAATTACAGATCGGAACTCAAACATTTGAGTTCTGAACCTCAATAGTTATAGATCGGAGCTCAAACTTTTGAGTTCTGAACCTCAACGAAGCAGCTCCGAATCTCCAACATTGGAGATCAGAACTGCGACGAAGCAGTTCTGAACCTCAATAGTTATAGATCGGAACTCAAACATTTGAGTTCGGAATCTCAACGAAGCAGTTCTGATCTGCAATATTGGAGATCAGAGCCTCACCGATGAAGCTCTGATCTCCAAACGCTAAATGATGCTGTGCATCATCCTTAGAATCTCCTTACTTATTCGAGGGCGTACAATGTTCCGGTTGATCCGAAGTTGGTGGCGAAATAGATCGCGCCATCGCCGATGGCCGCCGAAGCGATCACTCTGCCGTCGGCTTGAAATTTCCAAAGTTCCTCTCCCGTCCGTGCATCCACAGCATAAAAAGGGCGCGGCGTGGGCGTATCCTGTAAATTGACTACTCCGAAATAAACCACCCCGCCCGCTACGATTGGATCGGCCATCACCGCCGCTTCCGCCTTGAACTTCCACAGCAACTCGCCTGTCGTGCTGTTGAGCGCGTGCAGATACTGGTCCTGGTTTCCTATATAAACGACGCCGTTGGCTACAGCCGGGCGAGACCAGCCGGAAGCGCCGCCTTGATAGCTCCAAACGACATCGCGCGTCTCGATGTTTATTCCGTAGAGGCGGCCATCGTTGCTTGCGATGTACAGCAGACCCTCGCTTATGGCAATGCCATTCGCCCACGCGATTGAGGCAGGTCGCTGGATTCGCCATCTCTCCTGCCCCGTCTCGCTGTCCACTGCCAGCAGATTGCTCTGATTTGATGCGGAGTCAAGCGAAGATACATAAACGATGCCGTTATCATAAACCGGAGGCGTGTCTGAATCCCCGATATCGAGCTTCCATCTCTTTTTGCCTGTGCTTGTGTTTACGGCGTACAGATTGTTATCAAAACAACAGAAATAGATTGTAGAGCCGACGACCAGAGGACCGGGCAGGGCAAGGTCTTTGGTCTTGAACTTCCACAGTTTCTCTCCTGTTTGAGCGTTCAGCGCGTAAAGGCGTTTGTACTGCGCGACGTAAACCACGCCCTCGGCGACAGCCACGGAAGAGAAGAGCGGCGTCGCGGGTTTGGCTTTAAATGACCAGATGGTGCTCCCTGTCGCGCTGTCGATTGCCGCAAGCCGACCGTTACTGCTCATCAGATAAATGATACCGTTGGCAAATACCGGCGGGGCATGAGTAATCTCTCCGACCGGCAACTGCCATTTAACGCGAGTCATCGCACGTATTCCCGGCACATCATAAGCGCCTGTGCGATGAGCGTCTCCGCGATACAGCACTACCGGCTGCGGCGAACTGTCAGGCTTATAAGGCATGGCGATATACGCAAAAGCGGTGGAACTCATCGCCACTACGCGCTGGCTGAAGCCGATGCTTGCTGCAAGCAATAAGGCTATAAGGCATAGCGCAAGGCTGATCGTTTTGAAACTTTTATTAGATTCCGGGTGCATCATCATTTGTCTCCGTCGCTTGAAATTTGACCATTGGAAAATCGGGCAACTGTCCGCGTTTTTCATTCAGGACTGTAAATCCACGCGCTCGCGCTTGAATGATAAAAATCCTGAGGCTGAATGCCGCTGTATCCGCCGATGATGACTACCTCGCCATTTGCGAGCAGCGTTGCGGTCGAGTAATAGCGAGTCATCATCTGGCTGGGCTTGAAGCTGAATCTACCCGTCGCAGGGTCGTAAACTTCAAGCCCCCAGCTTCCTCCCGCAATCAGCACTTTGCCGTTTTTGAGCAGGACCGCTCCATTCCTGACCTTAAAGCGATCAAGGATCATATCGCCTGTTTTGACGAAACTGTTTGTCGCAGGATCGAATATCTCCGCAGTGGTATAACGAGGCTTGCCGGGGTCAGTTGCAATGCCTCCGGCTATGAGAACCCTGCCATCGCTGAGCAATA
This sequence comes from Blastocatellia bacterium, assembly GCA_963804815.1. GTDB lineage: Bacteria > Acidobacteriota > Blastocatellia > UBA7656 > UBA7656 > DATEKX01. The sequence goes on from CAWDRU010000002.1 coordinate 5,251,842, forward strand.
CGGCAGAGTGCTTGTAACGATAAAAATTCATGCTGGCTACAAGCGAGAAACTGTTTGTCGCCGGGTCGTAAAGCTCGGCAGTGGACGCGAGTTCGCTCGACGAAATTTGTATGGAATATCCACCCGTGATGAGCACTGATCCGTTCGGCAAAAGCGTTGCCGTGTGATCCAGTCTCGGCTCGCTCATATGGCCCGTCTCTGTAAAAACTCCTGTGAGTGAATCATAAATCTCTGCGCTGCGAAGCCCTCTGATATCGCGGTTCGCGCCCGTGCCGCCCGTGATGAGCACTCTTTTATCAGAGAGCAGAGTCGCTTCGTGCCCCATACGCGCTGTCTTCAAACCGGCGATCTGCGTGAATCGGCCCGTCGCAGGATCATAAATCTCTGCGCTCGATAAAGTCTCCCAATCGTTTTTGCTGTACGCGCCCCCGGCTATCAGCACCAGTCCGTTCGGCAAAAGCGTTGCCGTGTGACCTGCGCGGCGCGAGTTCATCGTTCCGGCAGGGGTGAATTGGCCCGTCGCCGGGTCATAAATCTCCGCGCTCGCCAGAGCGTTTCCGTAACTGTCCAATCCGCCTGTGACAAAAACTTTTCCGTCAGGCAGCAGAGTTGATCTGTGCCAGGACCTGTCAGTCTCCATATTGCCCGTAAATCTGATCGCGCCCGGAGCAGGTTCCGGGTTCGAGAAGTGATTTACTCTCACCTTATCGAGTTCCTGAAGCCAGAGATTGAGCATCTTCTGATCACGCCTGAACACGCCGTCTTTTGTTACGTTTTGGGGAGGTGAAATCAGCTGCGCCAATCTGTCATAAACCCTATCGCGGTCTGCGCCTTCGACTCGCTTCAGCAGGCTCCAGAGCGTAAGCCCGTCCGAAACGCGCGCTTCTGCAATCACTATCTGTAAAGCGTTCGATGCGCCGTCTCCAAAATCAAATTCTGCGAGCGCGGTTTGAAGCCGTTCTGAAGCATCTCGTGAGTATGGAGTTCCCGGCCCGCTTCCGGGCCGCGCGCGACACACTGCGTCTGCCGGAACTACGGCCTCGCGACCGTTATAGGCTAAGGCCACGGCTCCCGCTGCGACGTAGAGTGTGCTTTGCCCTGAATCGTCTACTTCAAGCGTGTACGCGCAGCCGAGGTCTATGGCTATTCCTGATGGCGTTTCAATGAAGAAGATGCGGGGCGGAGCCATTATGGACGCGAATACGCGACCGCGCGTCATTACCAGTTTCTGCTCATTCGAGCGCGACGTGACAAGCCTGATGCGCGTATCAGGATCGACTTCGACCTGCCCAAGGATTCCCAGATTGAGCATCGCTTTGGATTTCTCGTCCGTCTCAAGCCAGTCGCCCTCTTTAATCTGGCCGGTCCTGTTCATCTGATTGGAATTTATCCTGGGCGCGCCCGACAAACGCACGACCTCCCATGAAGCATCGCGCGCGCGCGCGCCGTACCAGTAAGCAATCGCGATTGCGACCAGAAGTATTGCAGCGGCGACAGGAACAAGTTTTTTCCACGGCTGCCGGAAACGGGCTTCAACTGTTGGTGGCCCCGGCCACGCGGGCACGCCTGTCGGCGGCGCTGCGGGCAATGCCAGTTGAGACACTATTCGGGATGCAAAGAGCAGCCGGTCGTATTCTTTGCGACAACGGGCACATTTTTCGAGGTGCCTCTCGACTCGCGCTTGCCGAAAACGGTCAAGCTCGCCGTCAATGTAGGGCGTAAGGTGTCGCCTGTAGCGCGAGATCAGGCAAAGGGCGTTCATATTCAAAATGCCCCCTTCAGATGCTCCAGCTTTCGCGCCAGTAGTTTTCGCGCGCGCCTCAACTGAGACGCAAGTGTTCCGGTCGAACAGTTCACGCGTTCTGCGATCTCCTCGTAGCTCAGATTTTCGATGTCTCTCAGGATGACGATCAGCCTGTATTTCGGTTTCAGGCTGAGCAGCGCGCGATGAATCTGATCTTGCATCTCATGTTGCAGAATATTCTTCTCCATCTGTCTCAAAGCGGCTGTCAAAGCCGGTTGCCCGGAATCGATAGTCTCGGCCTGCTTTCGTCTTCGAGCGGACTTGCAGTGGTTCAGGCAATGATTCAGCGCAAGGCGATAAAACCATGTCGAGTAACTCGACTGCCCGCCAAAAAGACCGAGCTTCTGATAGGCGCGGATGAAAACTTCCTGCGCAAGGTCTTCCGCCAAATCGTGACGCCCCGTCATGCCGTAAGCCAGCCGGTAGAGGCGCGAGTAATAACGTTCGTAAAGTTCGGCAAACACCTCTGGCTGGCCGGTGACTATAATCTGCACCAGCTCTTCGTCGGTCCTGGTTTCATAAGGGCCGAATCGCTTGCCTGTCTCATTCACACACACGTTTAGACAGTAGCAGATCGAAAAATATGTCAAAACATTTTGAAATAATTAAAAAGTAACGTCAGTCGAGGTTTACAAAAGTTCTTGACATCCATCGCGGAAAGATATAAAAGAACATACGTTCGTTTTTTATCTGGAGTCAGAATGCCAAAACTCAGCCCGCAGGTAATGGAAGAAAAAAAGGGCCGCATCGAGCTTGCGGCCAAAGACCTTTTCATAAAGCAGGGCTATCACGCGTCTTCCATGCGCGACATCGCGGCGCGGGCCGATGTCTCGCTCGGCAATCTTTATAATTATTACTCGACTAAAGAAGATCTGCTGAAATCGATCACCGAAAAATACCAGAAAGTGATTGATGAACGACTCCGCGCGATGTTCGGCGAATTCGACGAGCCTTTCCATCCTGAGAACCTTTTGAGATTCGGGCAGAGGGTCAAAGAGATCGTAAGCGAACACGCGGACTACTGGCTGCTGATGTACATAGATGTGCTGGAATTCGAGAATCGTCACTTTAGAAAGATGTTCGAGAACCTCACCTCTAATCTGCGCAAACAGTTTGCCGTTCATTTCAACGACCTCAAGCGAAGAGGAATCGTGCGCGATTCGGTAGACCCTGCGGTCGGCTTTACAGCCGTTTACATGCAGTTTTTCAATTACTTCCTTGTCGAAAAGCTCTTTGGCGGCAATCGCCATTTCGGAATGACCGACGATCAGGTGATAGCCAAGCTCACTGATATTTTTTGCCGTGGCATCCTCGAACCTGACCTCTTCGAGCGCCGACCGGGCAATGGAAAGGTGAAGGCAGGGGCGCGAAAGAGCAAAGCGGCTCTGAAGTGAGCGACCCTGAAGTGAAAAGGAGCAAGCCGCCTGACTGGTTTGCTCTTTTTTATCTGCTTAAATAAGACGGACGTTCGTTTTTGTTCCGCTCCAGTTTCTATAATCGTTTGAGAAATGTTTCAGTGTAGGAGGATGAAATTATGTCCAGAAGCAAGCTGCTTTCAATCCTTATTTCGATATGCCTTCTGGCTCCTTGCACGGCTATGGCGCAGGGGGCTGCCGGACAGCTCAGCGGCACGATTGCCGACCCGACAGGCGCGCGATTATCGGGCGCTTCCGTTACAGTCACAAGCCTTAATACTTCTCTACAGCGGCAGACTGTAACCGGTGAAAGCGGAGACTTTACAGTTCAGCTGTTGCCTCCGGGCCAGTACACTGTGAAGGTTACAGTACAGGGCTTCAAGTCGGCGGTGCTGGAAGGCGTGGTAGTAAATATCACGCAGACCACCACGCTCAATATTTCTCTGGAACCGGCAACGCAGGCTGAAACCGTCACGATCACGGCAGAGCCGTCGCTTGTGCAATCGACTTCGTCCCAGATGGGGCGCGTGGTCGAAGAGCGCAGCATCCGCCAGTTGCCGCTGCCCACGCGCAATTTTCAGCAGTTGCTCGCGCTGTCGCCGGGTGCTGTGGCAAGCCTCGCGAACACGACGGAACTGGGGCGCGGCGACAGCAACATCTCTGTCAATGGCCAGCGCACGACGAGCAATAACGTTGTGGTCAACGGCATCGAGGTAAACAGTCCCGGAACCAACTCAACGCCAAATCTTGCAACTCCTGCGCCCGATTCCATTCAGGAGTTCATCGTGCAGACGAGCCTCTTTGACGCATCGGGCGGGCGAAACGCCGGAGGCAACGTGGCGGCTGTGACTAAATCGGGAACGAACGATTTTCACGGCAACCTGTATGAGTTCTTTCGCAATCGCGTGCTCAATGCCAACGACTTTTTCCTGAACGCATCGGGGCAAAACCGGCCCGTGCTGTCGCGCAATCAGTTCGGCGGGACGCTGGGAGGGCCGATCATAAAAGATAAGATATTTTTCTTCGGCTCTTATCAGGGCACGCGCGAACGCAACGGAGCGTCGCTTACCAACAGTCTTGCTTTTTTGAATCTGAACTTTCCCGTCGCGGGACAGTCTGCGCCAGCGCCGCTGACCGATGACCGAAGCCGCGTGGGGCTTGCTGCGCGCTTCGGCGTGCCTGCCGCAGCAATCAGCGATGTCTCGCTTGCCCTGCTCAATGCGCAGCTTCCCGGCGGAGGCTTTGCCATTCCGTCGTCCACAAATCCGTCAGGGCCGACCGCGATTTCAGGCATCTCTCGATTCCGCGAAGACCAGTTCAATGCGAACGCAGATGTGCAGCTTACGTCGCAAAACAAACTGAGCGGCAAATTCTTCTTTTCGCGCGCGCCGACATTTCAAGCCTTGTTCAGTTTCCTCGGCTCGAATGCGTTTCAAGCGCCCGGTTACGGCGGCGACCTCGAAGTCAATAACAGATTGCTCTCGCTTACAGACACGCATGTCTTCAGTTCAGGCATAGTCAACGAAGCGCGTTTCGGGTTCAGCCGCATCCGCACGCTCTCATTTCCCGAAGAGCCGTTCACGGCATCGGAGTTCGGCATTCGCAATCCTCTGAGCAGCCTCTTTCCGGGCCTGCCGACCATAGGCGTAACGGGCGCATTCACAATCGGCTCGACCACGCTTGCCGACGAAGGCGCGGCGGTCAACACCTTCACCCTGGGCGATACGATCTCTCTGATTCGAGGCCGCCACGCGATTCGAGCGGGCGCGGAAATTCGACGCAATCAGGCGAATCTGTTCTTCAATTTCTTCTCGCGCGGTCAGTTGATCTTCAACACGTTTCAGGATTTTTTGCGCGGGCAGGTCGGAACCTCGCTGCTAGGGTCGGGCGTCCCTGATCGCGGCATTCGCGCGACAGACTTCAGTTCTTTTGTTCAGGACGATTTCCGCGTTTCGAGTCGCCTGACGTTGAATCTCGGTCTGCGATACGAATACTTTGGCGGGATTTCAGACATTCGCGGGCGACTGGTCAATTTTGATCCTGCCGGTTTCAAAGTTGGCACTGCGCAAGCGCCCGCTTTGCCGCCCAACGGAATAGTTCAGGTAAGCGGGGCTGACAGGCCGCTGCCGGGCGTGCCCGAAATCGGAGGCACGATCAATCCGAGTACACACAATTTTGCGCCGCGCTTCGGGTTTGCGTGGAAGGCAATAGGCGACGATGTAGTGGTTCGCGGCGGCTACGGCATCTACTATGATCGCTTCTCGACACGGTTCGCCAACTCGCAGCTTTTTAATTATCCGTACGGGATCATCGCCGCAGGTGTAAGCATACCCGCCGCAGGGTTCATCGTGCCTATCGCTGACCCGTTCCCGGATGTTCCCGCGCCAACAGCCTTTCCTGTTGCCGCGACCAACCCCGCGCCGATATTTATTACGACCTTCATTCCGGGCGTAGGCCGCATCCCGCTCGCGCCGGTTGCGATCACCGGACTGTTCGTTTCGCCCGATTTGAGCGCGCCTTATGTTCAGCAGTACAGCCTCGGCGTTCAATGGCAGGTAGCGAAAAGGACGTTGCTGGAAGCCGCATACGTCGGCTCGAAGGGCACGAAGCTGTTGACGGTTTTCAATCTGAATCAGCTTGCGCCGGGACAGACAGTTGCGCGCTTCGCGGGTTTTTCGAGCAGCAAGGGCATACTTAACGGCACGCAGCAGGTGCAGACGACGGGCGTATCGAACTACAACTCGCTTCAACTGAGCCTGACCCAGCGTTATTCGCACGGCTTGCAGTTTCTCGCGTCATACACATACAGCAAATCCATTGATGAATACTCAGGCGAATTTGCGAACGAATTGACGACGCTGCCGGGCGATCAACAGGACTTTCGCACGCAGCGTGGAGTATCGAACTTTGATCGAACGCATCGCTTCGTGACAAGCTTCGTTTATGATCTGCCCCGCCTTTATGAAGGCAATTCAACTCTTGCGGGAAAAGTTTTAAATGACTGGCAACTGGCTGGCATCGTGACCTTGCAATCGGGGCTGCCCTTTTCGGTATTTCAATCAATCGGGGCAGCCGTTTTCAACCGGGCGGATTTAGCGCCGGGCTTTTCGGGTTCAGCCGAGCTTGATGGTTCGGTCCAGAGCCGGTTGAATAAATTTTTCGATACGACTGCATTCGTCGCGCCTGCCGGATTCGGCAATTCGGGGCGAAACCTGCTTCGCGGGCCGGGGCAGAGCAACGTCGATTTTTCCGTCGTCAAGTTCATCCCCGTCACAGAAAATGTTCGCGCGGAGTTTCGTACCGAGTTCTTCAATATTTTCAACATTGCGAATTTTGCGAACCCGAACAGCAACATCGCAGTGCCTGCGACATTCGGTCGAATCACCTCGACAAGCGCCGGGCCGCGCGTGATTCAGTTCGCGCTCAAGGTTCACTTTTGAGATATTGCCGGGAGACTTCATTGCTCCCGGCAATGTAAAATTGAACCCGATGAAGTACCCGAATATCTATTCGCTCTTTCGTGAAAGAACTGATCAGTATCGAGGCCGGGATGTTTTTTATGTGCGGCTGAACGATCAGTGGACAGGGATTTCGTGGGACAGGTTTTATAGCGAAGCGCACGAATTCGGTTACGGATTGATTTCAATGGGGCTTGAAACAGGAACACCCCTTTGCATACTTATGGGCACAGTTCCTGAATGGCCCATTGCAGACATCGGCACGATCATCGCAGGCGGCATAAGCGTCGGCCTTTATCCGACCAGTTCCGCAGAGCAGTGCAAATATATCATCAACCATTCCGATGCAGAGTTCATTCTGGTAGATACACGACTCCAGCTCGACAAGATACTCAGCATTCGCAAAGACCTGCCGCGCGTCAAAGCCGTCATCGCGCTCGATGAGGTCGGGGCCGAGTCAGGCGACGATGTGTGGAGCTATCAGGCATTCCTGCGCATGGGCAGACAGCAGAGCGAAAGCTTCTCAGAGACGCTCAAACAACGAGGCGAAAGCGCAAAGCCGGATGATACGGCAATGATGGTTTACACTTCGGGCACGACTGCATTGCCGAAGGGCGCTTGTCTGAGCCATCGCTACATAATCAACAGCGTCGAATCGCTCAGAGCCACGATTGCCCTGCGCGACTCTGACCGCTCTTTTTCGTATTTGCCTTACTGCCATGTGGCCGAGCGGATTTCAGGTCTCTACAACCGGTTATACGCAGGCGCGTCGGCCTATTTTGTAGATGAACCCGCGCGACTCTGGGACTATATGCCGGAAGTGAAGCCGACTGTCTTTGCCAGCCTGCCGCGATTTTTTGAAAAGGTTCACGCGCGCATCCTGAGCGACATTGAAACGTGCTCGCCCGAAGAGCAAAAACAGTTTCACGAAGCGCTCGCAGCGGGGCTGGCCTTGAGCCACCTGCGTCAGACCGGCCAGATAATTCCCGAAGATTTACGCATAGAGCACGAGCAGAAAGTCGCGCCGTTTTTGAGCAGGATAAAAAGCTACTTTGGCGGCGAAATACGTGTCGCGACATCCGGAGGCGCTTCGCTGGCCGTAGCGATTCAGGAATTTTTCGATGCGTTCGGCCTCCCGATTTTGCAGGCTTATGGATTGACTGAAAATCTTTGTGTCGCCTTCAATTGCCCGAATGATTATCGCTTCCGAACCGTAGGCCCGCCCATGCCGGGATGCGAAGTAAAGATAGCAGACGATGGCGAGGTTCTGGTCAAAAGCCAGATGATGTTCAGCGGTTATTACAAAGACTCGCAGCAGACGGCGGAGAGTTTTCGCGACGGCTGGCTTCTGACAGGCGATCTGGGCGAGATTGATGAACGAGGTTTTTTGAAGATAACAGGTCGCAAGAAAGAGTTGATCATCACGTCAACGGGCAAAAATATAGCCCCGACCCTGATTGAAAACCTGCTCAAAGAACATCCTCTCATCAGTCAGGCGATGGCCTACGGCGAAGGCAAAAGTCATCTTGTGGCGCTCATCACGCTCAACCCAGCCGAGAGCCGCCAGTACACTGAGGCGCGTGGAATTGCTGACAAAGATTTTCCCGCCGAGATGCGCGCGCTCGTTTCCCGGATAGTCGAGCGCGCGAACGCCAGAGTATCGTCAACGGAAGCGATCAGAAAATTCGTGATTCTGGACCGCGACCTCAGCGTCGCGCGAGACGAGATCACGCCGACCCTGAAGATCAAACGCCGGGTTGTGACAGAACGATACCGGGACTTGCTTGAAAGTTTGTACGAATAAGAGGTGTTATGAGTAATTTCGCTGAGGTTAATGGCATCAGGCTTCATTATATCGATCATCCGGGCGATGAACCGACCTTAATTTTGTTGCCCGGACTGACTGCCAACGCTCGATGTTTCGATGGCCTGATTCAAGCCGGATTGAACTCGCGCTTTCGCGTTCTGGCTCTCGACCTGCGCGGGCGGGGCCTGAGCGACAAGCCCGCGACAGGCTACGCGATGGCAGATCACGCGGCGGACGTTTTAGGGCTTCTCGACAGCTTAGGTATAAATCAGGCGGTGATGTGCGGCCACTCGTTCGGCGGCATGCTTACTTTTTACCTCGCGGCCAACTACTCGGATCGAATCGCCAAACTTGTAGCGATTGATGCATCGAGCGGGCTGGTCAATAAAAATTCCCGCGCGCTCATCAAGCCATCACTTGATCGCCTGGGCCGTGTCGTGCCTTCGTGGGAACTCTACTTGAAGGCGATGAAGAGCGCGCCCTTCTTTTACGAATGGTGGGACCCGACTATTGAAAGTTATTTTCGCGCCGACGCGGAGATAGGCGAAGACGGCACGGTGCGACCAAGGTCTCGACCCGAAAACATCAATGAAGCTATGGACAAAGCGGAACAGGAAGATTGGAACGAAATCGTTGCTCGCATACGCCAACCCGCGCTACTGCTTCATGCGCCCGGCCCTTATGGCCTTCCGGGTACGCCGCCAATCGTGCCTTTAGAGCAGGCAAAGGCGACGACCGAGGCTCTGGCAAATTGTCGTTACGTGGAAGTGCCCGGCAATCACATGACGATGCTGTTTGGCGAAGGCGCGCATCGGATAGTTGAAAGCATCAGCCAGTTCGTAAAGGCCGATTGATTCAATCCGGGTGCGGCGGGCCTTGACGAATTCGCGCGAGAATCTTTTTCCTGTCGGCTGACCAGTCGCTTTCAACCCACCACGTTGCTCCGGCCTCCATAAACGGGCGGGCCATTTCAATCGCGCGCTTCTTATTACGACCGGGCGTCATGCCGCCGATTATGATGTCGAACTTATCGGGCTGCGGATGATTTTCGTCAACAAAAGCCTTGATGGCGCGGACGAAATTGGGGTCGGGAAGATCGCCTGGGCCTGCTTTGTACTTCTGTGGAATGATGCCATCCCACTGTAACGTGCGCCGGATGGATTTTTCTTTTGGCCATACGCCTACAACCCAGACAGGCACCCTCGGTGACTGCACGGGGACGGGCAGCATGGTCATATCGTCAACATGATAATGCTCGCCTTTGAAGCTGAACGGCTTGCCTGTCCATAGCCCTGCCATAATCTCAAGCGATTCATCCATCAACTGTGCGCGAGTTTTGAGGTCCATAGCTTCGCCGACTTTGTAGAACCCTCCGTCGTGTTCGGCTGCTCCAAGTCCGACGCCGAGCGTCAGGCGACCGTTGGAAAGATGATCGAGCGTTTGCGCTTCGCGAGCCATCTTCCAGGGCCGCCTCCGGGATATGGCAGCTATCATAGTGGCTATTCGTATGCGCTCGGTCCGCATCGCTATGGCGGCCATTGCAATCCAGGGATCGTACCAGGGGGAGGCGGGATAGCCCTTGGTCTCGATGGATAAAGCGTCGGCGATGAAAACAGCGTCCCACCCGGCTTCCTCGGCCTCTGCGGCCATATCACACAGGATTCTGAGTTCGCTTTCTTGAATGACTAATCCGTACTTCATACAAGCCTCCTTTCTAACTCATCTCTGAAGCTACGGGTCAGAGGATACGCCTGCTTTCCTGACATCCTTTGTCATATTTATGTGATAGAGTTTGATTCAATCCTGAAGAAGCGAAGGTTTGATATGCGAGCTGATCGTCTGCTTTCGATTATGTTGATTTTGCAGGTTCACAAGCGCATAACGGCGCGTGAGCTGTCACGAAGGCTTGAGGTGTCTGAGCGAACTATCCATCGCGACATGGAAGCGTTGAGCATGGCGGGAGTGCCTGTGTTTGCTGAACGCGGCGCGAGCGGCGGGTGGGCGCTGGTCGAGGAATATCGAACGAACCTGACGGGACTAAATAAGTCTGAAATTCAGGCGTTGTTTTTAACCGGACCATCTCGACTTTTGTCCGACCTCGGATTAGACAAAGCTTCCGACGGAGCCTTTATCAAGCTTCTCGCGGCGCTGCCTGCAATGTATCGCAGCGATGCAGAGCGCGCGCGCCAGCGCATCTATGTAGACACGGCAGGCTGGACTCGCTCGGAAGAAGCGATTCCATTTCTTCCCCTGCTTCAGGAATCGGTCTGGCAGGAGCGCAGGCTGCGCATCACTTATGATCGAGGCAATTGCGACTCTGTAGAGCGAACGGTCGATCCGCTCGGACTGGTTGCAAAAGGCAGCGTGTGGTATCTGGTGGCCGGGGTTGAAGGCGACATTCGCAGCTATCGCATATCCCGCGTGCGCGACGCGGAGGTGATAGACGAGCCCTGCATGCGTCCAAAAGGATTCGATCTGGCCGCCTACTGGGAACAGAACACTGCGAGCTTCAAAGCCGCGCTTCCGCGCTATCAAACGACGGTGCGCGTTCGTTCGGAAGTCTTTCCGCGATTGCTTTTTGCGGGCCGTTTCGCGCGAATCGAGCAGGCGGACGCGCCCGACGAGGATGGATGGATAAAGGTTTCGCTGAGGTTTGATGTCGAAGAGATGGCCTGTGAGTATGTGTTGAGCTTCGGCGCTCAGATAGAAGTGTTGGAGCCGCCTTCATTGCGCGAGAAAGTCATAAAGATGGCCGAAAGCGTTCTGACCTTTTACGCTGAAAAACTTCACGCCCCCTCCGTTAAATCAGAGCGGGCGTGATTATATATCGACGCGATAAGCGGACAGGGCGCATAAGCCCTGTCCGCTCCAGCCATTTAGAGAATCAGACCGTTTAGAAATTCAGGCCGATTACCATCTGCCGCCATACTGGCGGTAACCCTGCGCATACCCTCTGCGGAATCCTTCGCGGTACGCAGCGTTTCCGCTTCTGAAATGGTCAGAGTTGTTCGGATCCGGACGCCTGCGGTCGCGAAGATCTTCCTGTCCTCTGTCGAGTCCGTCACGGAAGCCTTTCTGCTCGTCGTAGCTGTTGTAGCCGTACGATCTGCCGTTGCTATAGCCACCGTTATAGCCGCCGTTAGGATAGGTTCTCGGATAGCCGCCGTAGTATCCGTTGTTTCGGCGTCTGGACAGTTCCTGCTGCCGACGCCATTCCAGTTCGCGTGCGCGTTGAATCGCGCGAGCACGTTCTGCCGCCTGTCGGCGTTCCCAATCGCGGTTACGGTCACGGTTGCGATCCCCGTCTCCGTCACGGCGACCGTCCCGATTCCAATCGCGATTATTATCTCGCCGATCATCTCGCCGATCATCCCGCCGCCAATCGCGGTCACGATTCTGCGCCTGAGCCGTGGTCGAAAGAATCGCCCCGCTGCCGAGCAGAAGAGTGACCGCAAGGGTTGCTCCCGCGACTCCCTTCTTCAATCCTTGCCAGTTCATATTCATTTTACCTCTCGTTTGTCTATGATTCCCCATCTGAATAGATGCTCTCGCCTAATAAGATTACACTACTCGGTCAAAAGGTGGCCTGCTGTTTTCGGTCGCAGATAATTTCTTTTCAGATTGAACCCTTGACAATCTGTGCAGCGGCATGTTGTATAAAGCTATGCAAGCCCCAGCTTTCGACGATTTAACGGAGAGGATAGATGTCGGATAAAGAGGCTGCGGGCCGGTTTAATCATCAAAACGCTTACAATCAGATCATTGCGCGAACAGAGGAAACCCATCGCCTTTTTTCCGCACACTGGGAACTAACCTATCGCTGTAACGAGCAATGCTCGCACTGCTATCTGGACGTGCTACCGGTCAATCAGGATGTGCCCGGAGAGTTGTCAACCGATGAATGTTTCCGCGTTATTGATGAACTCGTCGAATTAGGCGTGATGAATCTCCTGTTTTCGGGAGGCGAGATTCTGGCGCGGCGCGATTTTTTTCAGATAGCCGAATACGCGCGATCAAAACGTCTGCTGCTTCGGCTATTCACCAACGGCATCCTGATAACGCCGCAGGTGGCTGACCATCTTGCCGCGCTCCACCCTTATGCTGTTGAGATCAGCCTCTATGGCAGCGACCCGGAAACACACGACCGGATAACGCAGCGCGAGCGCTCGTGGGAATTGACCGTTCGGGCCTTAAGACTTCTGCGCGAACGCGGCGTGCGCACAAAGATAAAAGTGCCTTTGATGCGCGAAAATTACGGCCAACTGCGAGAGATCGAAAAACTGGCCGATGAATTGGGCGCTGAGTTTCGTTACGACACGACGATCACGCCCAAAGACAATGGAAGCCTTTCGCCGTTAAAGCATCGCTTGACGTACGGGGAACTGGTCGAGGTATTCAGGGAAATCCTCGTCGCCGATGCGTGGGCCAGACGCAGAGTCTCGCCCGACGCGAGAACTTGCGGGATCACGTTGAACTCGATTGCGATTGATCCTTACGGCAATATCTTTCCCTGCGTGCAGACGCGCGAGCTTGCAGGCAACGTGCGAGAGCAGCCGCTTAAAAAGATATGGGAAGAATCCCTCGTCTGGAAGCAACTGGGCAACCTCACGATAAGCGAATTGCCGGTGTGCAGAGAGTGTGAACTGGTAAATCTCTGCGTCCGCTGTCACGGGCTGGCGCAGGTCGAAGACGGGGATTTGTATGGGCCTGCGATTGCGAATTGTCGCGAGGCGCTTGCGCGCAGACAAGTGCTGATTGAAAAGGGCGCATTGCCTGTTGATTATCCGATACCTGCGCATTTGAAAGATTACGTCGCGCAACATTGCGTCGAGCTTCCGGCAGACCCTGCCTTTTTCGCAAACTTCATGCCGGTTTCGGCGCTGACCGTCAATCGTAATCATTCTATTGATGCGTTGAAGATAAAATGATAAAAACCGTGCTGGGGGAGATACATTTATGAAAGATACAAGAGAGCGATTGTCCTCATCTGATGATGAGCCGGACAAGGCGTCGGAAAATAAGACCGAAAAAAGAGCGTACGAGAAGCCTCAGATCATCTATCGCGCGCCGCTCGAAGCCATGGCTGCCGTGTGCGCCCCTGCGCCGCCCGCCAAAGGCAACCCCGGAGTCTGCCCCTCCGGGCCTATATCAAGTTAAGAGCCTCAGTTTCTCTGGCCGGAAAACAGATCAAGCCGTCCTGATTGCTGCCCGTCTGCCTAACCATTTATTTGACCGTGGCGCTTCTCGGTAGATATTAATTGAGCCATAATTCCTGGGTAGTGACCCTGTGATATTTGGGATTCACAAAAAAGGGCGGAGTGTGGAAAGTGTCTGGTTGCAATGCCTAGACACAAATCCATATTCCCTCCGCCCCGTCTGCGCTGCCCCGTTTGTGGAGCTATCGCGCATCATCTGTTTTACCACAGCACCTACTTCACGCGCGATGGCCCTCGCTCCCTCTTTAAATGCAGGCTCTGTGGTAAATGCCTTTCTGAACGTCGCGGCACTGCTTTCTTCAACCTCAAAACCCCAGAATCAGAAGTCACTAGCTGCCTTGACTCTTTGACTCGTGGCGACACTCAGACTTCCATTGCTCAAGCACGCCATCACAAAGCAGACTCCTTGCGCAGATGGCGACGACGCGCCACTGCCAATGCTCAAGCCTTAGACTTCGAACTGCTCGTTGATCTTTGTGTCAAAGACCTCGAACTCGATGAGCAGTGGTCATTCGCCGGTAAGAAGAAAGCTTCATTTGATGAGAGTAACTTCCGAGGCGAAGCCTGGTGGCACAAGGCATTTGCCCGTGAGAGCCGACTGCTTGTAGAACAATTCGTCAGCCCTCGCACATCGGAAGCGGCACGCCGACTCGTCGAAGATAGCTTCGAGCGACTGCGCCTACATTGTTTACCGCGTGTCTCAAGCGATGGCTATGATCAATACAGAGAACCACTTTCAGAGCAGGTCCGCCCGATCAAACTGCATCAATTGAAGTTAGCGCTCAAGAAGCAGACTCATTCAGGACGGCCTCGCAAAGAGAGGGTAATACCGGACCCGAAGTTGGTTTATGGGCAAGTCATAAAGCACGAAGAGGGAGAAACGGTAAGGATAGAAAAGAAGTTAAGGATGGGGGCAGCGACGGAAGATTTAAGATGGTGTTCGACATCGCTGCTAGAGAGGCAAAACAGCACGGCACGATCACGCAACCGGTATCTGGTGAGAAAGACGATAGCCTTCGCCAAGAAGGTGGAGTATATGCAAGATCAGTGCGTGCTGGACAAAGTGTTCTATAACTTCTGCCGGAAGCACAGAGGATTGAAAGGAGAGACACCGGCTCAGAGGCAAGGCATCAGCGATCACGTCTGGACGATAGCAGAAGTGTTGCGCTACAGAGCGGCTGATCCATAATCATTTATCAAATGTCGTAGGGTCACTACCTAATTCCTGCGTCGAAGTTTTTTGCTTGACATGAATCTGCATAATAAAGATAGTAATGGCGCATACTTTCTTCACTTCCAAAATCTCTATATATTTTCGAGGAGGGTGTATGGCTAAAGCAGCAAGTAAGTCCACTAAGAAGGCAAGCGCAAAACCGGAAAAGCTCGTTATTCCTCAGCCATTGTACGGCGGGCCGATAAGAGAAGCTGTAGCGTCAGGCGACCTGAAATCAATGAAAAGCATGGCTACAAAAGCGCGCAAGCATTTAGCCGATGTAAACTCAGCGCTTGCCAAACTGGATCAGGCTATAGCCAAGACGAAGGGCTAGTACCGGATCGCAGATTGTTCGTTGACTTGCTGTAATTTTATAGTCAGCGCTACTCAATCAATCAGGAGATAGGTGTCTATGTCAGATCGGACGTCAGTGCCGAAAAGATATCTGTCGGCCAAAGACGTGCTGAATTTCACTCCCGTTCATATAGTGTGGGAGATCACGCTGGCCTGCGATCTCAAATGCATGCATTGCGGGTCGCGAGCGGGCCACATACGGAACCGGGAGCTTTCTACGGAAGAATGCTTCGATCTGGTGCGGCAGTTTGCGCGCCTCGGCACGCGCGAGATAACCCTGATTGGCGGCGAAGCCTATCTGCGCAAGGACTGGCTGAAGATAATCAGCGAAATTACTTCTAACGGCATCCAGTGCACTTTACAAAGCGGCGGACTGCATTTGACTGATGAGCGATTGCGACAGGCAGCCGAGGCAGGATTGGTCGCCGCAGGCGTTTCAATTGATGGACTAAAGGATTTGCATGATCGCCTGCGCGGCGTCGCGGGGTCGTTCGATAAAGCGATGGACGCGCTACGTAATGCGCGCAAATATGGTTTGACGACCAGCGTCAACACGCAGATAACTTCGCAGGTAATGCCGCAACTTGCACAGATGCAGGAACTGTTCATCGAGGCAGGAGCAAGCCACTGGCAGATTCAATTGACGGTTGCGATGGGCAGGGCAGCCGACAATCCCGAATTATTGCTTCAGCCTTACGAATTGCTGGAATTAATGCCCTTGTTAGCCGATCTTTACAGAAAAGGCGTTGACCATGGCTTTCTGATGCAGCCGGGGAACAATATAGGATACTTCGGCCCGTATGAATCTCTTTTGCGAGGCTTTGGTGACGAACAAGTGCACTGGAGCAGCTGCAACGCGGGCCAGAATACGGTCGGTATCGAAGCCGATGGCACAATCAAAGGCTGTCCGTCTCTGCCTACAACTGCTTACTCAGGTGGAAACATCCGCGACCTTACAGCCCGGCAGATATGGGAGACAAGCCCGGAACTTGCTTTCACACGAAATCGGACTATTGATGACCTGTGGGGATTTTGCCGCTCGTGCTATTACGCAGATGTGTGCCGCGCCGGTTGCACATGGACTACGCATACTTTGTTTGGTCGTCCGGGCAACAATCCATATTGTCACCATCGCGCGCTCGAACTTGCGGCTCAGGGGCTGCGCGAGCGGATAGTCAGGGAAGAAGCCCCGCCGGGCCTGCCCTTCGATCACGGCAAGTTTGCGCTGGTGCTCGAAGACCTTGACGGTGTTGCGACATCGAGCGACGAAGCCACATTACTGGCTGGCGCACAAAAGAATCTGATCACGCTTACATCCGGACTGAAACGAAAACCCGAAGCAGTTAGCCCTCCTCGCCTGTCGCAAAGGCTGCAATTATGTCGCGGCTGCAATCAGTATCTAACGCGAGGCACGAGAACTTGTCCCCACTGCGGTGGAGATGTGAGGCTGCTTCGACTTACTTACAACAACGATTTGCGTCGCGCGAGACGAGCAGAGAAGCGACTTGCGCAACTTCTGAACATTCAATAGGAGGAACACTTATGTCATCAAAGAAAAGTGCATCGGGAGCAAAGAGCAAAAAAGCTGCTGCTGTGAAGAGCGTGCCGCTGCCGCCCTACGGCGTACCTATCAAGGAAGCGATTGCCAGCGGTGACCTGCGTAATATGAAAGCCGTTGCGTCCAGCGCTCGCAAGCATGTCGCTGACGTTGAAAAGGCGCTGAAAACTCTGGATGCCGCAATCGCAAAACACAAGGGCTGAACGATTGGCCGACTTCTTTCATATGTCAACCGTTTTTGCAGTATCCTGAAAAATGTGGCCGTTTCTTTCTAATGCGTAGGCATTCCAAAGAAACGTAAACCCATTCCAAAGGAACGTGTTCACGTTCCTTTGGAATGCCTACCCGTTTCAAAGGAACGTGAGCACGTTCCTGAGTTTTGCCTACATGTTCCAAAGAAACGTGAACTCGTTCCTTTGGAACATGAACCCATTTCTAAGGAACGTGAGCACCTTCCTAAGGAACGTGAGCACGTTCCTAAGTTTTACCTACCCGTTTCAAAGGAACGCCTGCCTGATTCAAACGAAGGGCCTGCGAGTAAAGGTGATGACCTGCCGTGACTGCCAGGCCCACGATGCCTATCACACGACATTGCTACGACCCTGACACACCAGGGCCGTAACAAAGTCGGTTGACAATCAATGTAGGGGCAGGGCTTGTCCCTGCCCGGATCGCTGATAGGCGATGATCTGTCATGGTCTTACGACCATCCGGGCAGGGACAAGCCCTGCCCCTACTTTTACTTTGTTACAGCCCTGCCTGACACACATTATCTGTTGCATGCAGCCCGATGAACGGATATGCTGAACACTGTTATCAGAAAAACAGGATCGAATTACCGGAGCCTGTCGATATTTCCGGCAGTTTGAATTGTCAGTAACCCCCGCACTTGAATCGTGCACGCTCCCTTTGTTAATTCAGATTCTTCCCCCGGAGTCTTATCTAGATTTGCAAGAAATATTGTGAACTCATACGAGCTTAATCT
The DNA here is from genome assembly GCA_963804815.1 of Blastocatellia bacterium. Lineage (GTDB taxonomy): Bacteria > Acidobacteriota > Blastocatellia > UBA7656 > UBA7656 > DATEKX01. The sequence goes on from CAWDRU010000002.1 coordinate 5,269,652, forward strand.
GAAAGCGATTCAACTGACGGCGAATGCTTTGATTTGCGATCACCTGCGCGCGGGCAGATCGCTCTGCTTCACAATGTCTACGTCAAGCATGCGGCCTGCGCTTGCGCCGGGCGACAAAGTTCTGATCTCAGCCGCCTTGCCCGACCAGCTGCGACCGGGCGATATAGTTGTTCGCAAAATAGCAGACGCACATATCGCGCATCGCCTCATAGGCAGCTATACGGCAGACAATGAAATCCACCTGATAACCAAAGGCGATAACGCTCTTAAGGCGGATGACGCGTGGCAAGCGACTCAACTGGTCGGCAAAGTGGTTGCCATAGAGCGAGCGGGGCATAAAAAGCTCACGCAAGCAAAGCGACGGGCTTTTGTCATCGCTTTTCTTTCGCGCTGCCAATTATCAGCCAGCCGGATAGAGCCGGAAATTTTCCGGCGCTGGGCTGTGCGCATCCTTCGCGCATGGCTGCGCGTCGCCGTATGGACTACCGAATGAAGGACGGTCGAGATGACGGTTGAAAGCACAATTGTAGAATTGATCCGCGCAGCTTTTCCGCTTGATGAAAGCGCGGCAGGGCTGCCCGACCTCGGAGCTACGGATTGGCCGTTGCTTGTCAAAACAGCCGAGCATCACGGCCTCGCTTCGCTTGTTTTCGCGTCGCTCAAAAAAAGCGGACTATTGAACGCTGCACCGAAAAGCGCGATTGAGACGCTGCGCCTGGCTTACGTGCGCGCGAGCGTGGCCAATCAACAGGCTTTTCAGGAACTCGCTTCTCTGGTGGATTGCTTCGAGCGCGAGAAGATAGAGCTGATCATTCTCAAAGGCGGCGCGCTTGCGGGGACCATCTATCCAGAGATCGCGTTGCGGCCAATGGGCGATGTGGATCTGTTGATCGCTCCTGATGCGGTCGAGCGCACCGCGAGTCTGCTCGTCGGGCAAGGCTATATTGCCTATACAGAGATGGCCGACGGATTTGCAAACAGGTTTTCAGTAGAGCAAGCCTTCCTCAAAAAGGGCAATCGACCTTCGCAAATCGATCTTCACTGGCATGCTTTCACAACGCCTTATTACTTCGAGCGCACTCCACTGGCGTGGTTCCAGCAACGGACGATGGAAATCTCGATAAACAACCGGCGCGCCGTTGCTTTTTCGCCCACGGCGCAACTGCTGCATCTGTCTGTGCACTACATGATGCACAGTTATCGGCGTCTCATCTGGTCATATGACATGGCGCTGCTGGTTGCGCGATGCTACGGAGAGATTGACTGGGAAGACCTGATTGAATCGGCTACAGAATTCGGATTATCACAGGTATTGTACGAAGCTCTGTCAGAGGTGCGCCAGAGATGGGGCGTCAGCGTACCGGTTGCTTCCTGCGCGCGGTTGCGTACGATTCAGATGCCCTGGAGAGGGCGTATGATACTTGCAGCCACAAAGAAGCTGTCGGATGCCGAGCTTGACGTGTTGAAAGGGCTTGGACTGAAAGGCGCGCGTAGAAGATCGGCTTACTGGTTGCGCGTAATGTTTCCGTCTCAGGGCTATATGCAAACGCGATATAAGATTAATAATAGAGGGCTGATGCCTTTATACTATCTGCGGCGCGCAGGCAAAGCGGCTCATCTGATAGCGCGCGCAAGTTTTTTTGTCACTCGAAATGCTATACTCCCCAGACGCGCAAGTTGATGACTTCAACCGATTCTGAAAATACCGTGCGGCTCGACATCGCTGGCATTACGGTCGCGCTTGAAATCGCCGACGCCGACAAACTCGCGTCTGTGCGTGAACGTTACCGGGAGTTCATCACGGCTGACCGAGAGCCGCAGGCCGTTATTCGCGTCACGGTCACAAGCGGAGCGCGATTCATTCCAATGAAGCCGGGACCCTGGATTATCGAAACATCCTACGAACAGGGCCAGTTGAAATATCGCTCGCACTTCGACGAAGGGCAGGTGGACATCGAACGCGGCACGGGCGTTTTAGAGATTGCGCCGGAAACGGATGTCGAAAATTTCCTGCGAGTGCTTTACGCTCACCTGTGCCTGCGCGCAGACGGGTTGCTTCTGCACGCGGCTGGAGTCGTCAGTGACGGCGCGGGCTTCGTTTTTTTCGGCCAGTCGGGAAACGGCAAATCGACCTTATCGCGGCTCTCGCTCGATAAAACTATTTTAAGCGATGATCTGGTCATTCTAAGAATTCAGGACGGAAAAGCGCGCGTCTACGGGGTCCCTTTTCGCGGAGATTTTCCTGAAGCCCCTCGCGTGAATACGTCGGCAGATTTGCGCGGCCTGTTTACGCTGGTCAAAGCGACCGAGCACGCAATCACCCACGTTGAGCCGCCCGCAGCCTTAGCGCGATTGCTGGGCTGTATGCCTTTTGTAATTATTGATGCGGCACATGCAAAACGGGCAGTGAAAATCTGTTCGCAACTGATCGAATGCGTGCCGGTGCGCGCGCTGCGGTTTCGACTCGATTCAGGGTTTTGGAGAGAGATTTATGAATGCGAAATACCCAGTGCTGCATCCGCAGGTGGCGATGCAGAGCGTTGATGGTTTGGCCGTCATTGTGCTGGCCGACAGCGGCGAAGTCATTGTGGTCAACGAAATCGGCACTCGCATAGTAGAGTTGATTGATGGCAACAGAAGCGCGGAAGAGGTTGCAGGCACAATCGAATCTGAATTCCAGGTGACGGCTGAAGAAGCGCGCAGCGACCTTGATGACTTCCTTCATATGCTGGCCGAAGTGGGCGCACTGAGATTCGAGTCGCGATCAAACTCGATTTGACCTTGTGCAGGGGCGACCATCACCGGGTCGCCCCTCACATTACTTCTCAATTCACCTGAGTCGCATCGTCGGGTCGCCGAATAAAATCCAGGTTCGGCGAACATCCAAATCATTCGCAACGGCCTTCGCTCCGGCAATTGCTTCCCCTAATGTCAGTTGTTGATTTGAGTTAGAGAAGATCAACCGGATGAATTCCTGATTCATCGCCACCTGATCTGCGGACGCCGTCATGCCTGACGATGCCCACACGGAAATTGCGCCCGCGCGGTCTGCGTCCATAAGCGCTTCGGCAAGCGAGTAGGCGCTCGAATCCAGTAAATATCCGTTCAAACAGGTCATCATCACAAACATAGGCAATCTTTCGTTGTTATTCATGCTCGCCGCGTCATCAGACGTAAGCACAAAATCGTTCCAGATCGTCGCGCTGCCGTGGCCCATGTAGTTGACCACCCTTTGCCCGCGCTGAATGGCTTTGAACAATCTGCGTCGAGCCGTCGCCGCATCCGTCTCTCCGCGCCTGATCTGTTCCACTTTGATGCCGGGCGGAATCAGCGCCCCCAATGAAGCGGTAGCTGCCTCGAAATCAAAATCGCCGTTGCTGTCTGCATACAACACTGCCTCTTCGGAAGGCCGGGCCAGTTCGTAGGCGATGATCTTTGAAACCATCGCCGACAACTGTTCAGCGGTGCGCGCAGGCAGCCGCCCTAAAGCAATCTCGGCTAATCCGTCGCCGTTGAAATCTGCAAACCACTCATCGGATGCGGTCTCCATCTTTGTTGTATCTATGATTTTCGTCGGCACAAGATCAGAGTTCCCGAACCCCGTGTAATTTTTGGGGTCGCGGCTGGCGCTTCCCGCAAGCAGCGCAAAGCGCGGAGCCGTGCCCCAGTTCGACTTTGCGAAAGCGAGAAAATCACGGATGGCCTGAGGCGTCTTCTGGCCGTAGCTGAACTCGTCGTATATGTCTTCAACGTCTACGGTCATCGTCGAAAGCCCCTCGTCCTGACGCAGCGCTCTCAACGGCTCAACGGTCGTGAATAGATCTCTATGCGCGATGATTATCAGATCAGCCGCATTATTATTGCTTCGCAGGCTCGACGGATAGTCACGCGAGATCGAGGCGGGACTTGCTGCCTGCGCGCTGGCAAACGCCAGCAACGTTCGTTGTCCGCTGCCAACGGAAGTGGCCTTGACGGCAAATCCGCTTCCCTGTGGAGCGATCTCTGCCCTCAATTCCTGAACTGAATTCGGGTCCGTAATATCCATGACGGTGATCGAATTGCCGGTAAATCCGCTGATTGTCACTCTCTGCTTGCCTTGCGCGGTCAGGCGCAAGCGATCATCGTCCGCCGTAAAGCTGTGCTGGTAAGAGATGCGGATATAGTCTACGAAGCTGAAATCGCTTTCTCCGCCCTGCGCGGTGAGCGTCACCTGATTTGCTCCTTCTCTGAGCAATGACTGAGACACATTCAGCCTTGCGATGCCTACCTCCTGCTCGTCGAAAGAAAAGGTTCCGATCTCTGCGCCGTTAAGCTGCACGCGAACGCTGTGAGTCTGTAGCGTCGCCCCCTGCAACGCGACCTCGACCGTCGCGGTCGCGCTGGCAGATTGATCGAGATGCTGCAACGCGAGCGATTGATCCACAGGTGTCGATGAAACCGTCGCGCCGAAAAAGTTCTCCTTCTCTCCATTCATGAGCGAGAAGAAAAACAGTGTGCGATCCTTACGCTCAACCGTGTAGAGAAAACTGCGCGCCGCAGAAGACAGCCCCGCGCTGTTGACCTGCTGAATGCGCAAGCCCGGCTCTGCGCCCGCGACCAGCCAGTAGACGCGCGCGTCCGTGACAGCCGAGTCCATGCCCAGTCCATAAAACTCGACCGAAGCTGTTGAGTCGAACTGATTGCCTTTGCCCGCCGTTACCTTGATTGGCAGTTGTCTTCCATCTACGAACATTTGCAGCAACTGAGGGTCAATATTGGGATTAAACCCGGCCAGAACAAGTTCAGGCTGCGTCACGCGATACCACGCTTCACGCCGCACAGACAGCTTGATGGCGGATTGCTGTGCAAGGATTGCCTGTGTTGATAACGATTGAACCGTTGCGGCTGGGAGACTGGCTTTGCGCTCAAGCTGCGCGCCTGATATTGAGGTTGACGGAGCGCGCCCTGCGTCGTTCAACAATGTCGCTCGGCTGAGCACGGGCGCGCGGCCTCCGACAAAGTTCGATGTTACAGGGCCGTGCCAGATGCTCTTACCGCGAATGTCGATCTCTTCGAGCCAGTAAGAGCCGCTCGTCGCTTCAGCATCCCACCAGTTGTAAGCGCGCCCTGCGCCGAGCGCCGTCCCGAAACCGGCTTCCAGAGCCGATCCTGCGATAATTTGTCTGGTTACAGGTACGCGCTTGCCGCCCTCGTCCCTGTATAACTTGAAGCCGAGGTTGTCTACTTCAAAGCCTGTTTCCCATTGAAGCGATACCCCGCCGTCATAGGCTTTTGCCGTAAACGATGCGAGTTCGATTGCGGTTATGACGCCCTGTCTCGCCGCCAGTTCGCACACAGGGCCTAAGACGAACAAGGCTCGCGCCTGCGTCGTGTTGCCGGTCTCGTCGCGGAACTGTGCCCGCGTGCCACTGCCGGAAGCCGGAGTCGCCGTCACGGGAATTCGCTGTCCGGCAGAGGTCGGTGTTACGTTGACTCGATAAGAGAGTAGCACGGTCGCGCCAGCCGCCACCGTTCCCGGATTCCATGTAACATTACCTGTATTGCCGACCGTCGGTTGCGCGATGATGGTGCCTTGCGAAACTGCTGCGCTGCCCGCATAGACCGCGCCCGCGCCCGGAACGTTTGCCGTCACGAGGTTCGCTGCCGAAAATGTGATCGCGTGCGCCGTTGGGTTGATCAGGCGAACGGTCACAGTGAATCTGGTTGTCTGTCCCACGGCTGGCGGGTTAGGCCCGGAACTGGCGTATGTGAGCAGTTGTTCCAGATAAGGCTTTACGGGAGCCGCTCCGCCATCGGTTGGCATGTATATTCGGAATGCGTTTGTTACAGGATTGGCAGCCGGAGGCGGGGCCGCCGCCTGAAAGTTCGCCATGTAAAAGTTCGCATAGTTGCCATTGGGCGTGCCGCTGACAACATAGCTGCTTGTTGTAAGGCCCGCTGTCCAGATGCCGTAGCCTGTGGAATTTGAATCCGATGTCCAGCCTGAGAATATATCCTGTCGCCATGCATCATCGACTGACAGCGAAGTGCTTGCATAGTTCTGCGTAAAGCTACTGTTTCGGCTCGTGAACGACATCGATCCCGTGTTGCCCCTGTTACTGTCATAATCAAAATCGTTCTTTGAGCAGGAACACCCCGAAGTGATGTATGGATAAAGCGTATAACTGCGCGACATCGTGCCTGAGGCTGGCGGATTCGAGCCGATTCCCGCAATCGAATCGACGTAGACGTTCAGTTCCGTTCCGCCCGCGCCCGCTGTGCCGTCGTGCGCGCGTATGCCGAACGCATTGATGTCATCATCATTTGACAGGGAAACGCGCAATTCCCAGTGGCCTGCTGTTGTCACTGTGGTCGAGTTGAACAGGGTGATCCAGGCGTTGTCGGAGTTGTTAGGGCCGTTATCGTCGCCCGTAAGCGTGGCGCGCGTTGTGCCGCCGGGATCTATCAGCGTGTAGGTAGCCGTAGTGTCGTACCCGTTTCTATCCCTATCCCGGCCTGCCGTATCTTCGGCGTTACCGCCATCGCCTACGTCCGCGTCGAATATTTCGACAGTGAGGCGGGCAAGCCCGGTTGGCACTTCGATAAAGTAACTGTGAAAAGTATTGAGCGAGCCGGAATCGGTTACGTAATCGCCATTGTCTGAACCGGCTCCGCGGCCCTGTACCGTAAAAAGCGCCGCCGTCGGGGTTGCCGCCTGAGGAGAGAACGTCTGGTCTTTGTCTTTCGACTCAACCGAAGAGACGCCGGGATCTACAGTCTTGACGCTCCCTTTATCGCCCGGTCCGCTGTCGGCGCTTTTGATGTTAGGAAAAATCAACGTAACAAAGCTTACCGTTAAGATTAATAGCAAGCGAATCGATTGATAAAAGGCGCGCGTTTCTTGTAGGCCACGTCGCATGGGTAGTTCTCTCCTTAAGTTGTATCTTACGGGGCGAAGCTAACTGCTGGGGGGGCCGTATTAGAACGCGGTTTAGTCGTTTGGTTTCAGGGGGAGAACCGCCTCAGATATTTTTCACATCAAGTTGCGTCAAAGCCTACGAACTCTTTTATAGAGACGTTACCTTTGTACTGCATCTCGGTATGAATGCCTATCTTGGAGGTATAATAAGCGCGAGCGGTGGTATTTTTCAATTCTTTAAAGAAGATTTCTTCTGTTTTCTTCGGATTTAGCTCGTTTTTAGAGATGCGCGTGAGCAATTCAATGCGCTGATCGGGCGTGATTTCGAGAAAAGCGCGGCCAAACGCTTCCTGAGAAAGTGAATCGATCAGCTTCAATCCTTCGCGCCATGACTTCTTCGGCTCTTCTTCAAATGATTCAGCCATTCGTCTATCTATGTAAGCGGCCACCTCGGCGGCGCGCGCGCCGGGCGAATGATCGTCTGTCGGTATGATCAATTCAGTCAATTCATCGACAAGCGCAAACTCTTTGGGCGTGAAAAAGAGCGGAGCCTTATTCTGTGCGGCTACTGTAGAGGTGATTTCTGCCTGCGCTCTGGCCAGCCCGATGATCGGGGTGGCGACGACAGCGCCTGCCGCCAGCTTTATCATCTCGCGTCTGGTCAATTCGGCTTCTTCTTTGTTCTGCCCGGTTTCATCGATTGCGGATTGATCGTTTCGGTCTGCCATCACAGATTTCCTTTCTTGAATTGATCGGCAAGATAATCGCACGAGCGCCAGCAAAGCGCCATTATAGTCCATGTCGGATTCTGACACGACGCGCTCACATGACTGCTGCCATCGACTACAAAGAGGTTCTTAACGTCATGCGATTGTTGAAACTGATTCAACACGGATGTCTTCGGATCTGCGCCCATGCGGGCAGTGCCAAGTTCGTGAATAGACCAGCCTTCGGTCAATACCTGGCGGTCAACGCCGATTATTTCGATCCCTGAGGCCTCGAACATCTCGCGCGCTGTGTCGGCCATGTCTGCGGCCATCTTCTTTTCGTTATCGCCAAACTTATAATTAAACCGCAGCGCGGGCACTCCCCACTTGTCTTTCACTTCCGGGTCAAGGTCCATGTAGTTTTCATAGCGCGCAAGCACTTCTCCGAACCCGCCCATCCCGATGAATGCGCCCGCATAATCGCGAACCTGCTTTTTGTAACCTGCGCCGAAGCCCGGCGTGTCCATCGCATTGCCCGGAAACATCGCCGTCCCGCTGCCGCCCTCGAACCCGTAGCCGCGTATGAAGTTCGGATTGCGCTCTGAAAGATTGCGAAAGCGCGGAATGTAAAAGCTCCCCGGACGGCCATCGTCGAGCGTGCGCGGCTTGCCCACAAGGTCTTTAACCAGCCCGTAAACGCCCGGCCCCATGACGTGCTCGCAGAAATTATGCCCGACGTGACCGCTGGAATTGCCGATGCCGTTCGGGTGAGCATCGGATTTCGACAGCAGCATAAGCCGCGCCGATTCGAGCGTCGAGGCTGCGATGACCACGACCTTCGCTTTCGCTTCGTAGGTCTTGCCAGTCTCGGAATCTATAAAAGCGACGCCTTCGGCCTTGCCCGTCTTTTTATCGACCAGCACTTCGCGCGCGATTGAATTCGTGCGCAGGGTGAGCTTTCCCGTTTCCATCGCGGGATAGATCAGCCCCGTCGGAGAATCGAACGCGGCGTGAATATCGCATCCTCCCGCGCGCCGCGAACACGCGCCCCGACCGAAACACTTGCTTCGATATTTGTTATGCTTCAGCCCGTCTGTCGTCACGCCCGCGCGATAAGGCGTAAGCATCCGATTCAACTTTTTCGCGCCCTGTCGCAACTTCACCTCTGCCGCCGTCAGCTTGACCGGGCGCTGGAAAATGCTGTCGGGCAGGTGCGGCAGATTCTCTTTCTGACCGGATATGCCGAGATAGAGATCGACTTTGTCGTAATAAGGCGCTACGTCTTTATAAGAGATCGGCCAGTCTTCGCCGTAGCTGTCGTGCGTCTTCGCTTTGAAATCGTAATCCGACAGCCGCAGCGCAAGCCGACCCCAGATGTTCGTCTTGCCGCCCAGGACTCGCGCTCGGACCCAGGCGTAGTTCGTTCCCGTGTATGGATGATCGCGTTCGTCAACGACTATGTTCTTGCTGTAATCCGGCCCGCTCCACCCTTGAACATAAGAATAGACGTGATTGTAGGCAGTGCCCTTGGCGTAAGGCGGCTGCCGGACGTTGTATTCATTTAGACTGAGCGCGTGAGAGCCGGGCGGCATCTCGCCTCTTCTGGGGTGATTGTAAGGCCACTCTGTAGATTTAAGCTCTTTTTCGATGTTCAGTTTCTTACCCGCTTCGAGCATCAGCACTTTCATCCCATGCGAAGTCAGAACGTGCGCAGCCATCCCGCCCGCCGCGCCTGACCCGATGACGATGGCATCATACACGGTCTTCAGATTGGTTTCCGGTTCGCTCTGCCTGATAAGACGAATTAAGCTCATTTGACCCTCGCTGTAAAATCGAATGAATTTCTATGACTACTGTAAGACCTCGTTCAGTGCGTTTAAAAAGGCAATCAGCGGGCGCGTATCAGCCTCGCTGATTGTGATTGCAGCCAGCCCCGCATCAGCTTCCCGGACGCGACCCTCGCGCGCCAGTGCACTCAATCGCATCAGTTCACTCAAGACGCTGTCGAGCGAATGAAACGCGCCGTTATGCATATAAGGCTGTGAGTAGGTCAGATTGCGCAGCGATGGCGTTTTGAAAGTCGCCGTCATTCGCTGAAGAAACCGTTCATCGCTCTCTGTCGCGCGACGCAGCGGGGAATTGGACATGTTTACGAAATTCCAAAAGCCTAAATCCACATTGCCGGGTTTATCGCGCGAAGGGGTTTCTCTGAACTTTGCGGATGGACGAACGGCCTCTGCCGCGCTCGGAATTTTCAAAGCGGCAAAACTTCCTTCTCCGTGAAGGCGATCATATTCGCTCTGCGACACGCCCATGTTATGAAACGAAGAATCCGTAAACGAAGGCGGCTGATGGCAGGAGACGCAGTTGCCCGCAGATTGCGCGCCTTCTGTGCGATAAAATATTTTCATCCCGGAAACAGCCGTCGCGCCAAAATCTCTTGTGGTCTTTAACTGCCCCTTCGCTTCCAGTTCTGTGACGCGCGCAAGCAGTCGTTTGGCAAAGGCCGCAGCCGTCTCGTTTTGCGCTGGGGCTGAATCGAGTCTGTTCATCTGAACGAATTTATCGTAAGGCGAAGTACGTTTTGATTTGAGAGTTCTTAAATAATCGGAAACGGCGCGGGCCGTCAGATCGATTACCTCTTCCTTGTTCAGCTTTTCCAGATCGACCCCATAAGCTTTGTTGAACTGATCGCGATAAGAGGCATTATCGCTCTCGGTATCGTTTAATACAGTCTGATAGATCTGTTGAATCGCTTCGGTCTGTTCGCCCGGAAGCCATCCGTAAGTGCGGCCCGACATCGTGCCTTTGACCAGATCTTCAAGCGAGCGGAACTCGCCATCGAAATGGAGTTGAGTCATCTCCGCCACATCAAACAGAGTCGGCGTATTGCGCAATCCGTCCCGGCGAGGGTCGCTCGTGCGCCATGGAACCCAGCTGCGCGCAAACGAATCTGTGAAGGCATGAAGTTTTTCCGGGTCTTCGCTGTATAAGTGGCAACTGCTGCAACTCGTGAGCAGATCGCCTTTGGGTGAAGAGAAATGTTGATCTCGAAACAGCCGCGCGCCCAGTTGTATCTGTTCGGGATTCGGCTTCGATTCCCGAATGCCTGCCGCCTGCGCGACATAGATGAGCATTCCTGCGGCGAACGCAGCCTTAATAAAATTGATTCGACGGAAAAGGCTACCGTCAGCGCGCCTGTAAAATCTCAAGACAACTTCCTTTCTTTAAGCGATCAGTCGATTCTGCCTGATGAGGATAGTTGAAATACTATTTCAATGAAACCGCATATATCAAGCAGGATGTTTAGATTGCGCCGTGGGATTTCAATTCGCCCTTGTAGCGCGTGCCCTCCGGATTTTAGAATCTGTGTGGGCGATATTGATTCCGACATCATCTGAGTATATCCAATGCAAAGAAAGCTCAAGCTGGTCACGGTCGTTTTAGTTTTGCTTCTGACGGCGACTCTTTATTTTGAGGCTTCTGCTCAACAGCCTCAAAAGCCGCCCGACCCGAAAGCGTGGGGGAGCAATCACGCGGGCAAACCCGTGCCGGAATTTGTCCACGGCGACGAATGCCTCTTTTGCCACCGCAACGACATCGGCCCCAGCTGGCAGAAGAACACGCACGGCGTCACAGTTCGCCAGCGCGAAGACGCTCCCGAACTTGAAGAGATTCTCAAACAGCCAGCCATGTCCGCCTTTGCGACTCAGGTCGAATACTTTCTGGGCAGCCGTCATCGCGTGCGGCTACTGAAAAAATCAGGCTACGGGAAACTTGCCATACTAAACACGCAGGCCGTTATGGGCGCGGACGGCCACGCTCAAAAACTGCTCGACCAGGAAAAGCCCGTCTGGGATAAAGACCGATTCGCCAACCAGTGCGCGGGCTGTCACACGACGGGCGTGGAGGCGGCCACAAAAGCTTATACGGCTTTCGGACTTGACTGTTACACCTGCCACGGCGTCGTAGACCTCAATCATACTCATGACACTTCTTTGATCTTCTTGTCGAAAAAGCAGAGGAGCAATGCGCGGGCCATCACTTCCGCCTGCGCGCAGTGTCATCTTCGCGGAGGGAAATCGCGCTCGACAGGGCTGCCGTACCCGAACAATTTCGTAGCCGGAGACAACCTGTTTCAGGATTACGAAGTGGACTTTTCAAAAGCGGATGACGAGAGCCTGAATCCCGGCGACCGCCATATTTTAAAGAACGTTCGCGATGTCGCGCTGGGCGGCTCGGAGTTCCCGACCTGCATCAGCTGCCACGATGTTCACAAGCAATCGAGTTTCAAACATCGTCGAGCGCCGAGAACGGCCATCTGCACGGATTGCCACAACGCGGAAGGGGCTATCAAAGGCAGCAAGCCTTACACCGTTCACAGCCCGTTGTGCGAATATTGAACCCCTCAGTTTTCGCTGACGCCGGTCAATTGAGCGCGCACACGGTTACGATACTCGATGCACTGCGCGAGCACTCTTCTATATTCTTCTATTTCGACATCGCGCTCGGAACACATCAGGAACAGGCTGCCATCGTCGCGGAAATTTTCGTCCCATTCCACCACCTGCTCATCAGTCCAGTCGGATGAATACTGCCGCATCTTTTCATCAGCCATTCGGTCGAAATAAGCGCGCAGGTTTACATCCGTCTCATCCATAGGTTCGTCGGACGGTTCCTGCTCAAAATTCCAGATCGGTTGTTGCATACGGATCTCTACACCTTAAAAGTAGAATGGATGAGGCACAGACTCTGTCGCCTGCGCCTCATCCGCTACCGGGATAAGTAAGCAAACATCGGCTCTCGCTTAGTCGTCGGCTCTAACCCAGCCGTAAGCCGCATTGCTGCGCTGCCCGCCGTTTTCGATGTAAGCCGCTTTCAAACGGTCGAGGGTGTCGGGCGGGAACGGCTTGCGTTTGTCCTTCAGATTCACCTTGTAAATCCGCGCGGCATTCTGGCCCAGTATCCTGGCCTTGTCTTCTTTGGTCAGTTTCTTGTAGCCGAATTTCTCGCACATCTCGTCGCTGATCTGGAATCGCTTGAAGGCATCAATCGCCCACTGAGGCGATCCCCACCATAGACAATCGGTTCCCCAGATGACGTGATCCGAGCCGTACGTCTTTACGTTCTTGCCGATGCCGTGCATGGCCAGCACAGGGTCTGCGACTATCAGCACATTGAAGAAACTGCCGATCTCGCAGTAGACGTTGTTCATCTTCGGATTGCGCTTCTTGATGTCCATCAATATCTTGTGCCACTCGAAATCGCCCGTGGTCGGGTCGTATTTGTTGCTCTCCATCCAGTTCGGCTCGTTCGGCCCGTGCTGGATTGCCGAGTGATAAATGATGAAGTTGAAGTCGGGGTTTCTGAGCGCAGCCTTCTCGACATCCTTCGGGTTGGCAAGGTGGCCGAGCGTGCGCGACTGATAGGAATAACCTTTATGCACGCTGATTAATTTCATGCCTCGCTTGCGCGACTCTTCGATGAACCACTGAGCGTTGTCGTCGTCGAGTTGAAAACCGCCGCCCGACCGTCCGGGGTCCGTGTGGCAGTACCACTTCCACGAATCGATCTTGTAGATGTTCAACTCGCGCTCCATCTGTTCGATGGTCGCCGCCTTGTCAACAGAGTTGGTCTCTTTGTTCCAGTAATGATTCGGCGCGAGATTGCCCTGACACAGCGCGCGAACCGATCCTGACAACTGGTTCAGTTCTTTCTTCTTCTCGGCCATCAGCCAGCTTGGCAGGATGCCGCCGCGAGGCGTTCGCGCTTTGCCTTCGAGCACCTTTCCGTCCTCGCCTCTCTGCGTTTCGAGCGTCGGGACGCCCGATATGACCAGCATCTCGGTTTCGCTGTCGAGGAACATCTCTTTAACGAAGTTCTTGAAGCCGTAAGACTCAACGTCGTCTTTCAGACTGAACCCCATGTTCTTGACGAACTCCATCTCGCGGAACCGCAGCGCCACGCCGTTGGTGAAGTGCGCCTGAACATCCATGACGAAGTATTCGCCTTTCGGGAACTTCTCTTCTATCGCGGCGGCCTCGAACGTCTCAACCTCATCCACATCCCAGACTTTGCCGAAGACCTGATTCTGAGCGACGAAGCAGGTGGCCAGTCCCATGGCGCTCGACATGAAAGCCCTGCGGTCCATGCCCAGCTTCCTGGATTTTTCTTCGGCCATCTGACCGATCAAATATTCGACCTTTTTCTGCTGAGGATTCTGCGGGCGCGGAATGAACTCCTCGTTTGAAACCACCTGAGTGGGCATGGGAGAATCCACACCCTTTTTCATGTCTCTATCTTTTTTGCGAATCCACATAGTAGATATTCCTTTCGAGGCCGCGCCTTCGTCATTCGGAGATGAACCCGCGCAGCTTGAGATTGAAGTCTGTTTTCATCCTTCCTGTGAGCAAACCCATTTTCAAGAAGCTATTTCTCCCAAAGCCTTCTGCTTAACCTGACTTATCGGTAGGTAAGCTGATGATAGCTTCAAAAAACGTTCAACTCAAGCGACAAAGCGATTTGAGATTTGCCGACTCCGAGAACGAATCAACTGATTTTGAGATTTGAAACAGCCGTCAGATGATACTGTATCCTACCGGGATAGATTACGTGAAGGGGCCGGAGATGGTTACGATTTTCAGCAGACCTGCGACCGGAAACTTCTTTGCGGCAAGGAACGCTTAAAAGATTTGACAGGCGCGCGCAGTTTCCTGAAAGATGAATCCTGAATGCCCTGCTCAAAGTTTACGGCGAGGAGATAACCCCGATGAAACAAGCTTTTACCATAGCGGCAGTAATTGTTGCTTTTGCGGGTGTGGCAATCGCACAGTCGCAAGATAAAAAGTCGGAGAACGCAAACACCGCCGAACAGGAAGTAGCAGCATTGAACCGCGTATGGGCCGATTCCATCGTGCGCGGCGATATGGAGGCGCTTGATCGCTTGTTCGCAAACGATATGACCGTCACAAGCGGCAACGGCACAGTCAGAAATAAAGCTCAGGAGATGGACGACCTCAGGCCGAGCGCAGACATCAAGACTTACTTCTTCAACACTGAAGACGTGCGTGTGCGCATCTTCGGCAACGCGGCTGTGGTGACAGGTCATGCAAAATGGAGAATCAATCTAAAGGGCAGAGACGCTGACAACGAACGTCGCTACACGCTGGTCTTCATTAAGCAGGATGGACGCTGGCAAATCGTCGCTCAACATTTAAGTCGCATTGCGCCTCCACAGCCTCAGAAATAGATGCGAGGCTGACTACTCATCGTCGGCGGAACAGGTTTCATCGGCCCGCACGTCGCGCGCCCGATCAGCTTGATTCGGTGCGGTTCGATTACGTGCACTATCTGAGATTGAACAACGCAGTAAATAGATGATTGATTTTATGCTCCTGCTTAGAAAGCCTTCCGAAGCTCAGATCCGCCAGTTTCTCTTATCGCAAAGCGATCAGACATTCTCTTACAAAGAGGTTGGAATGACTCGCAGCCGCCCGCCTTCCGGCTATAACGCCGACCACAACATGGTTGAGCTATTGATCTTTGAAAAATTAATGTCGCGTTTTCTACCCGTATGTCATGCTTAGATATATGAGGCCGATGGGAACAACTGCGCAGTTGGCTGTCCGTCGCCAACGTGCCTTACACCTCTTGCGACAAGGGAACTCAGTAGCCGAAGTCGCTCTATCAGTTGGCGTCTCCGCTCGTAGCGTTCAACGCTGGCAACAGGCTGCCTCCTCTCCCGAACGCAAGACCCATCGTCCCCAAAGAAAAGTCGGACGCCCAAGCCGTTTGACCGCATCCCAACTCCGTCGTCTTGAGTCTGCTTTACGGCGCGGTGCCTATGCGCGTGGCTATACGGGCGACTTCTGGACATTGGATCGCATCGCACATCTCATCTGGGAGTTGTTTTCTGTTCGCTATCACCCCAGCGCCGTTTGGCATTTGCTCAAACGACTCGGCTGGAGTTGTCAGAAGCCGCAACGCGTAGCCCTACAGCGTGATGATCAAGCCATCAATCATTGGAAACGCTACCTCTGGCCTCATATAAAAAAAGTGGCGCAACCTTCGCGGGACACTGATTTTTGAGGACGAAAGCGGTTTTTCGCTCGTCTCGCCGCTAAAGCGGACGTGGGCACCACGCGGGCAAACTCCCAAAGTACGCACAAGCCTACAGCATCATCAGCGTATCAATGTCATTGGTGCTGTGATGCTGACGCCCGGCGGACGAAAGGTGAAGTTGAGAGCTAAGCGACACGAAGTCAACATCACAGGCGAGCTTATCATCGAATTTTTGAAGCACCTGCTGCGGCGAGTGCGAGGCCCAATCTTGCTTGTGTGGGACCGAGCACCAATACATCAACGGAAGAAAGTGCAGGAGATGATAAATCGGTACGGAAGGCTGACGGTCTACAACTTTCCGACTTGTGCGCCCGAACTGAATCCGGTCGAGTTTGTTTGGACACAGGCAAAAGAGTATCTGGCTGGCACGGCACCAGAGGGCATCAATCAGTTGCGAGCAAATGTGCAGGCAGCTTTGCAGCGCACACGAGTATCGCAAAGGCGATTACGAGCTTGTTTGTATGCATCTCAATTATCTTGGAAGCATGATCGAATGCGACATTAATTATTCAAAGATCAGTAGGCTCTGGCGCGCAGACGTTTAACAGGGCCGTGGAAGCCATGCGCGACTGGAATATGTTCGCCCTTCGGTGGGTGAAGCTTTTTCACTCCCGTGCGCCGATTGAACCGGGCACTACTGTTTGCGTGTGCGTTCATCATCTCGGTTTCTGGTCTTTGAACGCCTGCCGAATCATCTATGTCGTTGACGAAGATGGCCCCACAAAACGGTTCGGTTTCGCTTACGGCACATTGACCGATCACGCGGAGCGCGGCGAAGAGCGATTCACCCTTGAATGGAATCACGAAGACGATTCAGTATCTTACGACATTCTGGCTTTCTCCCGTCCCGGACAGTTTCTTGCGCATCTCGGCTACCCCTTCGCGCGCGCGCTGCAAAAACGGTTCGCGCGCGATTCCGGGCAGGCAATGCTTCGAGCCGTGGCTATAAACTGATAGTGAGTTCGGCAGGTTTACCTGTTTTGCCTGCTCGACTATAATTTCGGCTCACACTTCACCAGTGGAAATACTCTCTTTGGAGACTCCTATGATAAAAGCCCTTGCACTATTTCTATCTTGCGTATCGCTATTAAGCCCGCTTCCGGCATTTGCGCAGGACGGCGGCGACATCAACGCGAAGATACGCAAAGAAGGAACGGAAAATTCGCAGATCATGCGAACCCTGCATTACCTCACAGATGTGTACGGCCCGCGACTGACCGGCTCGCCCAATCTCAAAGCGGCGGGCGAGTGGGCCATCAGGCAGATGAGCGGCTGGGGATTTGAAAACGGCCATCTCGAAGCGTGGGATTTTGGACATCCCGGATGGCTCAACGAACGCTTGACGGCGCATATCGTATCGCCTGTCAAAGAACCGCTCGTCTGCGAAGCCCTGGCCTGGACGCCCGGCACGAATGGAACGCTGAAAGCGCAGGCATTTCAGATGATATGGCCCGACAAGCCGAATCAGGAAATGCTCACTGCTTACCTTTCAGGCGTCAGGGATAAGGTTAAAGGTCGCATCGTGTTTGCGGGCAAACAGCAGGTTGTGCCGGTCAACCTCACTCCTTCGCCGCGCCGCATGGACGATCAGCAGGCAAAGTCTCGTTACGACCCGAACAACCCGAACGCGGGTCAATATCCCGGAAGGCCCGGCGGCCCCCGGTCGTCAGAACAGCAGGACCCTGCGCTGCTGACGGCAGCGCAGATCAATGAGCAGGTCGATAAATTCCTGATCGAAAACGGAGCGCTCATGAGAATCAACGATGCGGGGCGCGAGCATCGCCAGATTCGCGCCTTCAGCAATCGCACTTATGATCTTCAGAAAGCGTTGCCGACTGTCGTAATGACCAACGAAGATTATGGTCGCATCTCGCGCATAGCAGCGGACGGCACAGCCGTAGAGCTTGAATTCAATATAGTCAATCAGGTTTATCCCGAAGGGAAGACGGCTTACAACACGATTGCTGAAATTTCCGGCACTGATAAAAAAGACGAAGTAGTGATGCTGGGCGGACATTTGGATTCGTGGCATTCGGCGACGGGCGCAACAGACAACGCCGTAGGATGCGCTGTGATGATGGAAGCCGCGCGCATTTTAAAAGCTATAGGCGTAAAGCCGCGCCGCACGATTCGCGTGGCGCTGTGGAGCGGCGAAGAGCAGGGGTTGCTTGGCTCGCAGGCTTATGTCAAAGAGCACTTCGGCTCGTTCGAGAAGCCAAAAGGTGATTTCACGAAGATAGTGGCTTACTTCAATATCGACTCAGGCACGGGTCGCGCGCGAGGCGCAGGCGTGTTCGGCCCGCCCGAAGCTGCCACGGTAGTGCGCGAAGCGCTCGCGCCGTTTGCAGACCTTGGCGTAGCCGGAGCCATCGCCTCGAAGAGCCGTGGGCTGGGCGGGTCGGACAACACATCGTTTAGTCAGGCAGGGCTTCCCGGAATAGGCATGGGCCAGGACCCGATTGAATACAACTCTGCAACCTGGCACACGAACATGGATACTTACGAACGCATCATCGAAGACGATGTAAAGACATCGGCGATTGTGATTGCAGCGGCACTATATCAACTTGCGATGCGCGACGAGATGCTGCCCAGATTCAATAAGGAAGCGATGCCGCCGCTACCGCCGCCTTCCAACGCTCCACGAACGCCGCAACCTGCCGCGACGCCCCATCCGGCTGCAACCCCGGCGCGACCGTAAGCCTTAATTATTGAGGATGAGGGTTGATTTCAAATCTCGACCCTCACCCGTAACCAGTCGGCGCTGTGCGGTGTCTAGTCTTATAGAGGGTAAGAGGCGCGGCACCTCTCCCTTGATTTTGCTATTGCCGCCTGTATGAGTGGTAGAAAAAAGGAGGCAGGGTTATGAAAAAATTATTAGCTATATCGCTATTGGCTTCAGCATTTACATTAGGCGGCGCGACTGGCGCTGCATCAGCCAGTCCGGTTAATTCGACGGCTGTTCGAGTGACATCTGCTGCGCCTGCGGCGGCTGTACAGAGATGGAATCGGCGGCAGGGACGTGTTCGTCTGGTGACGCGCACCGTGCGACAGGGCAGGCATCTTTACAGAGTTACATACAGAATCACGACGTTTCGCAACGGCAGAACGACCAGCCAGATAGTCAACCGAGTGATGGTCCGCTAGTCGTCTATAATCCGCAAATTCCTCAAATGGTATGCTAAGAGATAATTCCGCTCTTAGCGTATCATTTGTCGGAAATTCCCCCGGCACGCCTCATCAAAACTCTTTTAGGGCCTGTTCGAGGGCCAGTTTCTGCGGACTGTTTTTGACGCCGTTTAAAAAAGTTCTCAGCCACCTTTTCTGCTCCTGATCGCCCGCCCTTGCAATCTTTGACAGCTCTGCGAAGTTATGTTCGATCAGATTTTCACTGCTCAATCTTTCGTTGTTGTAAACGCTGCTCAGTTCTTCTTCCGTCACCTCAGAGCGCGACCTGTCCAGAATGAAATGCTGTTTGTCATCATCCCAAACGTAGTACGCTTTTTGTCCTTTTGCAAAAAGCGTTGCGCCCCCCCTTTTACTGCAATCGGTGATGTTGTAAGTGACGATGAATTGAATCGGCACCGTATAAACCCCGTTGTCGAAATCGTGGCGGAAAAGAAGCGTCCCGTAAGTTCGCGTCAAATTATTCCGGCAGAACACGCTCTGCCCCTGAATCGGATATGAGAGGACTTCTCTCACCTCTTTTTCCTTAATCTCGTACCAGACCTCGCTGTAGACTTCCCGGCCTCGAAGCTCTTTTATGAGAAACCATGTTCGATCATCTCCCCTCTCGATCCTGTAATCGGGCGGGCCGTGAGCCGGTATGTTTCCGATAAACTGCCACGCTGCATTGGTCGAATCCGTCATCGCTTTTTTGAAAAAAAGATACTGATGGGAGCCTCCGTCCCTGTAAGAGATCCTTAAAACGACAAGTCTTTCTTTCTCTGCGCCAACGTCCAGATCGAAGGTTTCAGCCTCGCAGTCGCCCCTGCACCTGTAAGCCATATCGGTGGAAATCTTTATATTGAGCGATCCCCATATCTGCTTCAGATCGAGATTTTCATTCAGGTCTATGAACCACTCGATCATATACGGAGACCGTGTGGAAGGTGTTGACTGAGTTTGAGGTAAAGCTTCGAGGCCGAAGCCCGAAACAGGGACCATAAGAGCGAGCAAAAGATTGACTGGCAGATAAGAGAGCATGGATCGTCCCGCGCGCAAAAATAATTCGGCTCGAATAAAATATAACCTATCAGTTTGCCTGACGAAACGCGGCCCGTTGTTTATCGCGCCGGTCTGCATTAAAGTTAAAGGTTATATGAATCGCGCTTATCCCAGTTGATGAGCGCTGCGAATAACTTTTTTCAAAAGGATACGCGGAAATATATGTCAGAGACTCTGAACAAAGTTATCTATTCGATGGTAGGCGTGGGCAAGTATTACGACAAGAAGCCGATCATCAAAGATATCTACCTCTCCTATTTTTACGGCGCAAAGATCGGCGTCCTTGGACTCAACGGCTCAGGCAAAAGCACCTTGCTTCGCATACTTGCGGGCGAAGACAAAGAGTTTGTCGGCGAAACGGTCATCTCGCCCGGTTATACAATCGGCTACCTCGAACAGGAGCCGCGACTCGACGAATCGAAGACCGTACGCGAGATAGTCGAGCAGGGCGTGCAGGAGACCGTAGACCTGCTCAAAGAGTTTGACGAGATCAACGAAAAGTTCGCCGAGCCGATGACGGACGACGAAATGAATGCGCTGCTTGAACGACAGGGCGCAGTGCAGGAGAAACTCGATCAGGCTGGCGCGTGGGACCTTGACAGCCGATTAGAGATGGCCATGGACGCGCTGCGCTGTCCGCCCGGCGATACTGAAATCAGAGTTCTTTCAGGCGGCGAGCGGCGTCGCGTCGCGCTGTGCCGGTTGCTTCTGAAGCAGCCCGACATACTACTTCTCGACGAGCCTACGAATCATCTCGATGCCGAATCGGTCGGGTGGCTTGAGCAGCATCTGAAAAAATATCCCGGCACTGTTATCGCAGTAACGCACGACCGCTACTTTCTCGATAACGTCGCGGGCTGGATTCTGGAACTGGATCAGGGGCGCGGCATACCGTGGGAGGGCAATTATACGTCGTGGCTCGAACAGAAACAGAATCGCCTTGCGCAGGAAGAAAAATCCGAAAGCCAGCGACAGAAGACACTGGAGCGCGAGCTTGAATGGATTCGCATGTCGCCCAAAGGCCGCCACGCAAAAGCGAAGGCGCGCATAAATTCTTACGAGGCGCTGCTGGCTCAGGAAAGCGAAAAGCGCGCGCGCGAACTTGAGATCTACATTCCGCCCGGCCCGCGTCTCGGCAATGTGGTCATCGAAGCCCGCGATGTGACGAAAGCTTACGGCGATAACATACTGGTCGAAGACATGACGTTCGCGCTGCCGCCGGGCGGCATTGTCGGAGTAATCGGCCCGAACGGCGCGGGCAAGACGACGCTCTTTAGAATGATCACAGAGCAGGAGCAACCCGACAGCGGCGCGATTCGCACGGGCGAGACTGTCCGCCTTGCTTACGTGGATCAGAGCCGCGATGCGCTCGACGGGAACAAGACGATCTGGGAAGCGATCTCCGGAGGGCAGGACATAATCGAGCTTGGAAAGCGGCAGGTCAACTCTCGCGCTTACGTTGCGCGGTTCAACTTTTCTGGAACAGATCAGCAGAAGAGGGTCGGCCTGCTTTCAGGCGGCGAGCGCAACCGCGTGCATCTTGCGCGGATGCTTAAATCGGGCGCAAACGTCCTGCTGCTGGACGAGCCGACCAACGATCTGGATGTCAACACGATGCGCGCTCTGGAAGAGGCGCTTGAGAATTTCGCGGGATGCGCCGTCATCATCAGCCACGACCGCTGGTTCCTTGACCGCCTGGCGACCCACATACTGGCGTTTGAAGGCGACAGCCGCGTGGTCTTTTTCGACGGCAACTACACCGAATACGAAGCGGATAAAAGAGCGCGGCTCGGCGCAGAAGCCGATCAACCGCATCGAATTAAGTATCGCCATCTGACCAGATAAAGAGCACGCTCAGTTGAGTTTAGAATGAAGGTGAAATGATGAAAAGATTTATTGCTCTGCTTTTAATCACGATTGCAGCCGCAGCCTGCGCGACGAATACGACGAATCAAAACGTGAACAATTCAAACGGGGATCAGGCTTTCAGGAAAACGCTCGATTCTTACGTGATTGAATTTTTACGCCGCAACCCGACTGTCAATACTTATCTGGGCGGCGCTGGCCTCGACCCGTCGCTAAAGGAAGTTGACGGCGCGTTGCGCGATCACTCGGCGGCAGCGCTTGAAGCGGAAGATAAATGGCTCGCACAGACGCAGAAGACAATCGAAGCCGTTGACGCGCAGTCGCTGTCGCAGAACCTGCGCATAGATCGCGAGGTGGCGCTCGCGCAGATTCGCTTTCTGCTTCACCAGCATCAGGTGCGGCGCTATCAGGAACGCGCGCTCGACACGTATACAAGCGAACCGTTCCGCGCGCTCGACTGGCAGTTGCAGGGGATGACACAGACGGGCGATAAGACTTATGGGACTGCGGACGAATGGTCGCTCGTCGTTAAGCGCATAGTGGCGATTCCGGGGTTTTTGACTACTGCGCAGGAGCAATTGCTTGTCGGGGTGAAATCCGGCAATGCGCCCGACCAGCGAATGATTGGGCGCGACGGCATTAATACTTCAGAGGCCAACGTCAAATATTTTGAAGAGACTTTACCAAATATGGCCGGGGAAAGAATCAGCGGCGAACAGCGCGACGGGTTGCTTTCGCAAATACGCGACGCCTCGAAACAGGCTGCCGGAGCCTATTTGGGGTTGCGCGACTTTGTAAAGAAAACATTTTTTAATTCGGATGATCTTTCAAATTACATTGACGCGCTCAAGCCGGAATTCCGCGCCGATCACTACGCTATGGGCGAAGATGAATACAACTGGGCGCTGAAAAACAATTTCCATCTTGATAAGACAGCCGCGCAGCTTTACGAAGAAGCGTGGCCGATTGTGCAGGCTACAGAGCAGGAAATGATCACTCTTGCGCGCGAGATCGGGCGTCAGCATAACTGGCCCCTGCCCGCCGACGGGTCTGCCGCCGTGCGTTTCGTATTCGACGAGTTGTCGAAAGATTATCCGAAGTCCGATGCCGAGATGGTCGCGTGGTACAGGGACTCAGCGTTCCGGCTGGTTGATTACGCTCGCAAGACAGGCATATTCGATGTGCCCGCAGACTACAAGCTCGAAGTGGTCGAAACGCCGCCGCCGCTTCAAGCCTCGATTGACGGCGCGGCTTACTATCCCGCGCCGCCGTTTAAAAACAGCGGCGTCGGTCGCTTCTATGTCACGCCGACGAATAACGATCAGGCCGCGCTCAAAGATAACAATCGCGCCGCGCTTGCGGACCTTGCGGCGCACGAAGGGTTTCCGGGCCACGACTGGTATTACAAGGTGCTGACTCAGTATCGAGATCAAATCTCGCCCGTGCGATGGCTTACGCCGGGGGCCGTAGAGGATTCATCTTCGATGTGGGAAGACTCGATGCCGAGCGAAGGCTGGGGGCTTTACAGCGAAGCCCTGATGGCCGAGCCGCAGCCGGGCGCGCCCAATGGTTTTTACACGCCCGAAGAGAGGCTTTATCAGCTTCAAGGCAAGCTCTATCGAGATTTGAGAGTGAGAGTAGATACGGGGATTCACACTGGCCGGATGAGCTACAATGATGCCGTGACTCTGTTTTCGGAAGTGGTGAATTTCCTTCCGGGCTCTTGCAGCGAGAAGGGCAACGATACAAAGCGGGCAAGCTGTGAATCCGCCGAGCGCGCGATCTTTCGCTACTCGAAATGGCCGACGCAGGCGATTACTTATCGTCTGGGCAAAGACCAGATATACCAGATGCGCGAAGAGGCGGCGAAACTGGTCGGCGATAAGTTTTCGCCAAAGACGTTCCACCTGCTTTACATCAGGCAGGGAACGATACCAGCCGGTTATTTCCGCCAACAGCTTCTCAGCGAGATTCAACAGGCGAAATGAGACTTTGAAGAACGCGGATCACGTAGAGCAAACAGAAGCCCGCTTTATCTACTCGGCTATGCGCTCGTAATAATCGAGCATCAGTTTGCTGCCCGTCGAGTCGAAGATTTTGAATTTTCCCAGTCTCATCTTCTGCAATCGGAACTTGAGTGAAGTGGCAAGCACGCCCAGTCCGTACTTCACGCTTCGGGTGAAATTGATCGAAGAAGCTTCCGCAAAATACCGGGTCGGGCAGGAAACCTCTCCGATTCTGTATTTGAAGTAGACGGCCTGAGCCAGTATTTCATTGTCGAATATGAAATCGTCAGAGTTGTCTTCCAACGGCAGGTCTTCGAGAACTCTTCGAGCGAATGCGCGATAGCCCGTGTGGTATTCCGACAGCTTATAATTGAGCAGCAGGTTCTGAACAAGCGTCAGGAAACGGTTGGATATATATTTGTAGAGCGGCATCCCGCCTTTGAGCGCGCCGACGCCCAGTATTCTCGACCCCAGCGCCAGATCGTATTCGCCATATGCGATCATGCCTGCCAGCGACACGATGAGATTCGGGGAGTATTGATAATCGGGGTGGAGCATGATGATTATGTCGGCTCCGCTTTTGAGAGCTTCGCGGTAGCAGGTCTTCTGATTCCTGCCGTATCCCATGTTTCGCTTGTGCAGAAAAACGGTCAGCCCCATCTCTTTGGCCAGCGCCACCGTCGCGTCAGAACTCTTATCGTCTACAAGCAGGATGTCGTCAACGACATCCACGGGTATTTCACCGTAAGTTTGCTCAAGCGTTCGAGCCGCGTTGTAAGCAGGCATGACAACGATGATCTTTTTATTGTTCAGCACAGTTGTCTCAAAACAGAAGAACCGATTGCGTCTATTTTTGCCGGGCGTTTATCTCGGCCTGCGCCCGCTTCAGGTTTTCCCGCGCGACGGCCATGTCAGGTTTCAGTCGCAGCGCATTGGAAAAATAGGACAAACTTTCTTCGAGCCTGCCCTCGGCAAGCATTACAAGCCCTATATTGTTGTGCGTTTCGGCGCTGTTCGGATTCAGCCGCAGCGACTCGTTCAACTGCTCAAGCGCCTCCTGCCTCTTTCCCTGAAGCGCCAGAGCCCGTCCCAAATTCATGTGCACATCAGCATCGTTCGGGGCAAGCTCTACCGCCTTGTAAAAGTGCGGCATCGCCTCGCGCATCTTTTCCTGTCTGGCCAGAGCAATCGCCATCTGAGTATGCGCTTTGCCTGAGTTCGGCTCAACGCGCAGGGCCTGCTCGTAGTAGCGGAGAGCATCGGCCACCTTGCCCTGATCGGCAAGCGTGATCCCCAGGTTGATCAGCGCGTCGTAAAAGTCAGGGCTGATTCGCAACGCTTCGTTGAAATGCGCGACGGCTTCATCGCTCTTTCCCTGCCGACCCAGAACGTAACCCAGATTATATTCCATCGGCAGATTATCCGAAGTTATCGATAGAGTATGAGTAAATAGCGTTACACTGTCGCGCCACAAACCCGTCTGTCTCCAGGTAAGCGTTCCCATTATCAAAAGCACCACCGTGGCGATAGCGGCCATCACGGCCCGGCTCGTTCGGCGCGCGACAAGGAAGTCGGCTGTCGCAAATACGAGTGCGATAAACAGACCGATGGAAGGAATGTAGTGATAGCGATCCGCCATGGCTTGTCCGCCCACCTGCACCAGCCCGATGACGGGAACAAGCGTTCCCAGAAACCAGAGCCACCCGACTATCAGATAAGGGCGGCGGGCTGCCTGTCGCGCGGCGATTATGGTTATGAAAGCGAGAAAGATGAAGGCCGCGACCGGCTGCCAGGCGGGCAGGCGGGCAGGCGAAAACGGATAGTACACGCCCAGATTAACGGGCCAGAAAGTCAACAGCACGTACTTGGCATACGAGACAAGCATGTTGGCCAGGCGCATCGAAAGCGGCTCTTCGACAAGCCCCTGCACAGCGCCGCCGCGCAACTGCGCCAGATAGGTTACAACCATTGAAACGGCGACCAGACCGAAGAGCGGGATTTTTTCTCGAACGAAGGGCAGCAACGCTTTTGACAATCTTTTTATGCCGTCCGCCGGTTTCCACTCAAGGCGACCGAGCGGCCACCAGTCCAGCAGGAGCAGAACGAAAGGCCAGGTCACAAGCATCGGTTTCGTCATCAACCCTAAGGCAAGCGCCAGCGCGACCAGCGCGTATCGCCTCCACGAAATGGATTCGGTGTAACGGGCGTAAGCCAGTAAAGTCAGCAGCCCGAAAAAAGTGCTCAATGTGTCTTTGCGTTCAGCCGCCCACGCGACCGATTCCACATGCATCGGATGCAGGGCAAACAGCGCCGCCACCAGCGCGCTTTGCCAGCTGGCACGGGTCACTCGCTTGAGAAAGAGATAAAGGAGCACGGTGTTGGCGACGTGGATCAGCGCGTTCATTATTAGATGCCCGCCCGCAGAGAGGCCGAATAGCTGGCTGTCCAACATATGCGATAGCCATGTGAGCGGGTGCCAGTTGCCTGCATGAAAAGTCGTGAAAGCCCAGCCGATTCCTTTCAGCGTCAGGCCCCCGATGACCATAGGATTGTTGTGGATGTAGAGGTCGTCGTCATAGTTGATAAACTGGTGATTGACGACCTGCCCGTAAACCGCGAGAGTCACGACGGCGAGCGTTGCCGCAATTAATAAATCGCGCGTCGGTTTAACGACCGTTTGTTTTTCGAGATTGGTTTTGTCGCCGTGATTTCTTTTCTTAGCCACACGATTTCCCTTGATCGACAAAGCGCAATAAGCCTGTAATGCTAGCACGCATACTGAATGCGCAACAAGAAATCGAGCTATAATTGAGGCATTTGAGATTTAAGGATTAATTCGGTCGGGCCTGCGCTCTTGCAGGCACGCGCTCCGTGTAGCGAGGCAGGTACCTGTTCACAACTCGATAGATCAAAACGAGCACCAGAACGGCGGCGAAAAGTAACGGCTCGCGCGTGTCGGCTTTCACAAGCATGTAATAATGAAGTACGCCACCTATTGCCGCGACATACGCAAGCTTGTGCAATCGGTTCCACGCCCGGCCACCCAATCGCTTGACCATTTTTTGCGTCGAGGTTATCGCAAGCGGAACAAGCAATATAAAGCTGGCCATTCCAATTGTGATAAATGGGCGTTTGCCGATGTCTTCGACAATCGCTTTCACATCAAAGAACTTGTCGAACCAGATATAGGTCAGCAGGTGCAGACCTGCGTAGAAGAACCCGAACAGCCCCAGCATCCTTCGGAACTTCACCATCCACGGCAGTCCGAGCACTTTTCGGAGCGGAGTGATTGCAAGCGAGAGTATTAAAAATAACAACGCCAGCGTGCCCGTCGTGCGCGTGGCGAACTCGTAAGGGTTCGCGCCGAGCCTGTGATAATATGCGTCATTGGCAAGCAGCGCGAGCGGCACTATGCTGTTTGCGAATATGACGAACCTTGCAAAACGCGTATCTTTCACTTGAAGCGCCTTTCAATAATAGCTCTGCTCAAAAATACTTCCGCAAATCCATACCTGCATACAGATGCGCGACCTGCTCGGCATAGCCGTTGAACATCAAGGTATCGCGTTTGCCGAATTCGCCTATGCGCTGCTCGGTTCGCTGGCTCCAACGCGGGTGGTCCACGTTCGGGTTCACATTGGAATAGAAGCCGTATTCGTCGCGCGCGGCAATGTTCCATGTAGTCGGCGGCTCGTCTTCGACGAGAGTGATCTTTACGATAGATTTGATCCCCTTGAATCCGTATTTCCACGGCACCACGAGGCGAAGCGGCGCGCCGTTTTGAGGCGGGAGCGTTTCACCATAAAGCCCGCTTGCAAGAATCGTCAGCGGGTGCAGGGCTTCATCCAGTCGCAAACCTTCGACATAAGGCCAGTCCAGAATATTCGTGTTGATGTTAGGCATCTGGCTGGCATCGGCCAGCGTCTCGAAGGCTACAAAGCGGGCTTCGGATGTCGGCTCGACGCGATCCAGAAGTTTCGAGAGCGGAAAGCCCACCCACGGGATAATCATCGACCATCCTTCGACGCAGCGATGGCGGTATACGCGCTCTTCGGGCGCGCTGATCTTTATCAGGTCGTCGAGATCGAACGTCTTCGGTTTTTGAACAAGCCCGCCGACCTCGATAGCCCACGGGCGTGTGATGAAGTTTTTGGCTTTTGCCGCAACGGCCCCTTTGCTTGTCGAAAACTCGTAAAAGTTGTTGTAGTGGGTTATGTCTTTGTATGGAGTCGTCGCTTCGTTTAGCGCCTGCTCGACCGATGAAGGCGCAGATTGCACGTCGGCAATCTTTTCTCCGACCTGTCCGCCCTGACTGGGCGACGCGAACTGGCGATAAAGCCAGCCGGTTCCGATAGTCGTCGCGGCAAGCACTGCTCCGCGCATAAAGAATCGGCGCGACATATAAACGTCTTTGTCCGTTATCTGGTTGCTTTTAATATCTTCGGGCTTTTTGATCAACATCACTGTTTACCTGCTTTTAATTCTACCACTGCTCACTGAAAACTACGTGCGGATGACGGTCGCGGATTTTTCATCCCTCGTCGCGCAAATCCGAGCGCCTTATCGTATATACAATCAAAGACGAGTTTTATTCCGGCAAACAGAGATTCTTTCGCCTATCTATGATCTGTTTGTAGACAGGAAGTTGAAATCGGTTTTACGATTTGCTTTGATACTAGATTGAATTTGCGAATCAATCGTTTTATTCATTCAGGCTGATTATGTCTCTGACCACAAAATTCTCATCTTTAATTGACAGCACCATTCGCGGTCGCGGGCGCTCGTATTATCAACAAGGGCTGGTGCGCATCACGCGCGGTGACGACCATCTTGTCGAAGCAAGAGTTCGCGGCTCCGAGAGCTATCAGGTTATGCTCTCGGTAGAAGACCAAACCTTTTCCGTTTCGTGCACGTGCCCTTATTACGCCGATACAGACATCTGCAAGCACATCTGGGCAACTATGCTTGCGGCAGAGGCGCGAGGCTATCTCTTCGGCCCCGGCCCCGGCCCGACCCGATTGCGTATGGCCGATGGTTATAATGACGAAGATGACTATTATGACGAAGAAGATGATGACGAAGAAGATGATGATGATGATGACGATGACGAACAGGAAGAACATGTGATCGGGTCATCGGCGATTCGTAGATATAATCCTGCGCCGACTCCGACTAAGGTGAAATCGTCTGCATGGAAACAACAGTTCACTTTTTTAAGCCAGGCAATGCAGGGCCCTGCGGATCAGCAACCCGAAATCTGGTCTGGCCGCGAATTGCTCTACGTTGTGGATGTTCCGCTAACGATAGCGGGCAACGGCCTGGCCATCGAGCTTGTTTATCGCGAGCGAAAACTAAACGGCGAATGGAGCAAACCGAAGGCGCAAGGCATCACGAACAAAACCGTCCGTGACCTGCCCGATTCATCAGACAGGCAGATAGCAGGTCTGTTGCTGGGCGCTAAAGATCAAACCTCTTACAGCTACTATTCTTCCTACGAACCTGCCGCGAGTCGCTTTCAACTGGTTTATCCGAACGGCCAGACTCTGATCCCTTTGATGTGCAGGACGGGGCGTTGCCGCTTGCGCGTAGAGAAGGGCGCAGAAACGACAACGCTCGATTTCGACGACCGGGGCGCGTGGGAGTTCTGGCTCGAAATCCGTCGTACCCAGACCGGCGATCAATACGCGATAACCGGGAGCCTGCGTCGAGCGAGCGAGCGAAGAGAGCTTTCCGAGCCTGTGATGCTGATAAGCGGCGGCCTTGTATTCGATCATTCAACGGTTGCGCCGCTTGATGACTTTGAAGCGTTCGCATGGATAGGCATGCTTCGCAGGCAAGGGGCGCTGTACGTTCCTGTCGGCGAGGGAAACCTTTTACTCCACGAACTGCTTATGCTCCCCCGCCTGCCGCGATTGGAGCTACCCGAAGAATTGCGGTTTGAAGAGGTTCTGCTTGCGCCGCGATTGCGATTGAAGATACGACAGGCGGAACAGAATTACTGGAAATCAGCGCCCCTGCGCGGCGAACTGTCTTTCGATTACGACGGCGAGGTGATCGCCGATCATGATATGCGAACGGGAATATTTCGATCAGGTGAGCGCCGGTTGATGCTGCGTGACAAGGCGGCTGAACAGGGTGCCGCTGCGCGATTAAAGCAACTGGGATTCAAGCGCGGTTATTTTTATGGAGATACAAAGCCGAATCTTGAACTGAAAGCGGATAAACTGCCGCGCGTGGTTAGCGTGCTGGTCGCCGAAGGCTGGCACCTCGAAGCTGAAGGAAAGCTCTACAGGCAACCGGGCGAGATCCGCATCGAGGTCACATCAGGAATTGACTGGTTTGAACTGCACGGCGCGGTAGATTTCGGAGACACAACGGCCAACCTGCCCGAATTGCTTGCGGCATTGAAGCGAGGCGAATCGGTCGTGAAACTGGGCGACGGCACGTTTGGTTTGCTTCCGGAAGAGTGGCTCAGGAAATATGGAATGCTTGCAGGACTCGGCGAGGCTCAGGGCGATCACCTGCGATTCACTCCGAACCAGGTGGGATTGCTCGATGCGCTTCTGGCCGCGCAGCCGGAAGCCACATTCGATCCGATATTCGCGCAGGCGCGCGACCATCTGCAACGTTTCGAGGGCGTAAAATCGGTTGACCCTCCGCAAGGGTTTGTGGGCGAGTTACGTGGCTACCAGAAAGAAGGACTGGGCTGGCTCTATTTTCTTCAACAGTTCAAATTCGGCGGCTGCCTTGCAGACGATATGGGCACGGGTAAGACCGTGCAGGCTCTTGCGTTGCTCGAATCGCGGCGCGAACTGCGCGCTGGTGGTAAAGAGAAAGGCAAGAGGTCAAAAGACGCCGCGCCGCCGCGCCGCCCGCCTCCTTCGCTTCTCATCGTGCCCAAATCGCTCGTCTTCAACTGGAGTCAGGAGGCTGCGCGCTTCACGCCTGAATTGCGCGTGCTCGATCACACGGGCCAGTTTCGCCGCAAGTCCACAGAGCATTTCGACGATTACGATTTGATAATCACAACGTATGGGACATTGCGCCGCGATGCGCTTCAATTTAAAGATATCGAATTCGATTACATAATTCTGGATGAAGCGCAGGCAATCAAGAATGCAGGTACCGAATCCTCAAAGGCCGCGCGCCTGTTGCGCGGCTCTCACCGTCTGGCTTTGAGCGGCACGCCTGTCGAGAATCATCTGGGCGAGTTATGGGCCTTGTTCGATTTTTTAAATCCCGGCCTGCTTGGCGCGGCTTCAGTATTCAGGATGACGGGCGCGGCGGCGCGAAACCCTGACGAGCACACTCGCGGATTGCTGGGCAAAGCTTTGCGCCCATTCATACTGCGCCGTACGAAAAAGCAGGTGGCAAAAGACCTGCCGACAAAGCTGGAGCAGACTATCTACTGCGAAATGGAACCCGTCCAGCGCAAGCTGTATGACGAGCTTCGAGACCATTATCGCCGCTCTCTGCTCGGATTGGTCGAAAGTCGCGGGATACAGAGATCGAAGATACAAATACTGGAAGCACTTCTGCGCCTGCGTCAGGCCGCATGTCACCCCGGATTGATAGATAAAAAGAGGACGGCGGAGCCGAGCGCGAAACTCGATCTATTGTTGCCGCAGTTGCGGGAAGTATTGGACGAAGGCCACAAAGCACTGGTCTTTTCGCAATTCACAAGCCTGCTTTCAATAGTAAGGAGCCGCCTGAACGACGAGCGGATAAATTACGAATATCTGGACGGGCGCACGCGTGACCGCGCTTCGCGGGTAGAGCGATTTCAGAATGACCCGGATTGCAAACTGTTTCTTGTGAGCCTGAAGGCAGGAGGACTTGGGTTGAACCTGACGGCGGCTGAGTATGTCTTTCTGCTCGACCCGTGGTGGAACCCGGCGGTCGAAGCTCAGGCCATTGATCGCGCGCATCGCATAGGCCAGATGAAAAACGTATTTGCCTATCGTTTGATCGCGCGCGGAACGGTCGAAGAGAAGGTGCTGGAATTGCAAAACGCAAAGCGCGAGCTTGCCGACGCGATAATCAATGCCGACAACAGCCTGATTCGCAAACTTGGCCGCGAGGATTTGGAATTGCTGCTGTCGTAATAATAACCTGAGTTCGACAAAAGCCCTTTCATGGCATAAGCGCCAGCTTAAGGATATGTGCCGTATTGCTCGTTACTTAACGTGAATTCGACATAATAATCAGCCCTGAAAGGGCAATGGTGTTAAGTTAAGGGATATAGAATGGCATACCCCAAAACTGGTAAAATCTTCTATGGTTAAAAAAACGAACTTGCGCTGATTCAACATTTGCGAGATCTATTCAACAACCCTCTTACGATAGAGCGCTTCCGCCTTAGTGAGAAGGATTTCTCTCGCACCAGACTCCTCAGCTTTGCACGCACGGCTTTGCTCATTTTGCGAGGTCACAAATTGTCTCTACAGAATGCTCTCAACAAACTCTTTTCAACTCTGGGCGAACTCTTCTCCGTCCCAACCGCCAGCGCATATTCTCAGGCCCGTCAAAAACTAAAACCGGAACTCTTCGTTCATCTCAATGATCTGGTCTGCCGCGATTTTTATCAACTCTACGAATCGGACAAACTGGTGAGGCGGTGGCGAGGTCATAGACTTTTAGGCTGTGACGGCACTTATTTGAATCTACCCGACACAAAACAGACTCGCTTGGAATTCTCTGTGCAAACCAATCAATACGACGATGGCAGTTGTGTTCAAGCACTGGGTTGTGTGCTTTATGATCTGCTCAACGATTTGAGTCTGGCTGCTGCCTTAGGCAAACGCCAGGGCGAGAAGAAGCTTTTATTCGAGCAGTTGTGGCAAGCCACACAACCGGCAGACGTATTAGTGTTGGACCGTCATTATGCGGATTATGCGGTTTTTGCTTATGCTTTGGCGCAAAATCGACACGTAATAGTGCGATTGCCGACCAGAAGATTCAGTGCGGCACAACCCTTCTGGCAGAGCAAAAGAAGTGAGCAGGTCATAAAGTTGAGTTGTCCGATCTCTGCCCGAGAGCATGTCAAAGAGAAGGGATTGGCAGAAGAAATAAGTGTGAGGTTGATCCGAGTAGAACTCCAGAACGGGACAACAGAAGTGCTGGTGACGACATTGCTCGACAGAAAGAAGTATCCGGTTTATGAGTTCAAAGAGGTCTATTTTTACCGGTGGTGCGAGGAGGGATTTTTTGACCGGATCAAGAATATATTCGAGGTGGAGAGATTCAGCGGGAAGACGCCCATAGCGATCAGGCAGGACTTTTATGGAGTGATGTTTTTAGCGAGTTTGGAGAGCGTCTTGAGCAAGAAGGATGAGAAGGAGTTGAAAGAAGAGTCAAAAGAAAGAGGGGCGATAAGTGAAGCGAGAGTCAATCATGCAGTAAGTTATGTGGCGATGGTCGAAAGGGTAGTACAGTTGTTATTGAGTGAAGAGCAAGCAGAAAAGATACTGGAAGAGATGCATCATCTGTTTCGAATGAAGCCAAGTCGAGCGCGACCCGGAAGACAAGTCGAACGAAGAAAAGAGCTGAGATATGCGCACAAACTTCGATTTTACAAGTACGTCAAAAAGCTTTTGGCTTAACTTAACACCATTGCCCTGAAAGGGCGAAATTCAATAGCACAGGGCATCGCCCTGTGTAGTCGTCAAACAAGCCAACAAGCCCTGTAAGGGCGATATAAATTGAATTATTTATTTCGCCCTTACAGGGCTTGTGTGGTACTAGCAATCATACCCGGCGCGATGCGCCGGGCTATTGAATTTCGCCCTTTCAGGGCTTTTACTTCGATTATTATGTCGAATTCACGTTACTTATGCAGCTATGCCCTTCTGTTCGATCAGGGACCCGCTCGTTATTTCTCGCGGCAGAAGACGGGGAAGGTGTGAACTGCGTTAAAGCCGCAGGATTCGTAGAGATGAAGCGCGGGCTTGTTTGTCAGGGTTACGGCGAGCGAAACGGAACCGAAGCCGTAGCGATCAAATTCCTCAAGCGCGCTGCCGAGCATTCGTCGGCCAAGTCCCTGCCCCTGATAAGCCGGATGCGCTGAAATCTGGCCTATGTGCCCCGCGCGAGGCGCTATGCGCGAAGCTATCAGCACGCCAACCATATTCTGCGGCGCGCTGCGAACAGCCACGCGCGAAATGTAGGGCAGAAAATCGCCGCACCAGACGTGATCTGTGAGTATGCTGAGCAGTTCGGCGCAGCCCTCTTCGGTTCGATACTGGCTGTTGATACGGCTGTCAGGCCCGCCCCTGTACGAACGATGAACGATTCGCGTCGCCAGCGCAAAATCATCATCTTCCCAGGCCCTGAGCGTAACGTTCGACAATCCGCTGTTTGCGTTGAGTGGCACTCTGTTTCCGATTGACCGCGACAGATCGGCCCTCATGTAATAACGATCAAAGCGGTCGAACCCGCTGCGCGCGAACAATTCGCTTGCCCCGTCATTTTCGATGCTGACGCACTGGCTCTCTATGCGGCTTACGCGCGGCTGGCGTTCTACATGGTCGAGTATCGCCGCAAGCAGTCTTTGATCGACACCCGCGCCGCGCCAGCTCTTTGAAACATAGATATCGCCTATTGAGCAGCGCCCTGTCTCGATAATGTAATAAGCGAAGCCTACTGTCTGGCCGCCCTTTGTGGCTACAAATCCGGGCAGCTCTCGCTGGCGCGCGACCTGGCGAATCATACGGCTCGGCCCTGTGTAGTCCCAGTTGAGCAGCGCGAGCCATTCACTGCATTGCTCGTCGAAGAGCCGTTCCAGCCCCGCGACCTCCGCCTCGTCTATTGAGACTATCCTGAGTTCCGCATTTGTCAGTAAAGCAGTTGCCATTTGATCCCTGAGGTTGAGAAGACGAGAAGTAGCCCAAAGTTGTCTCGCCCGCTCTCTAAGTGATTATAAAAATGTGCGAGCGCAAGAGCAATGCAGGAGTGTTCGGTAGCAGCAGTTATGAGTGATGAGTTGAACGTATTAACTCATCACTCATCATTCATCAGGCAGTTCGCTTGATGATCATCAGCGTCATGTCATCGACAGGTGCGGTCGTGCCCACGAAGCGGGACAGCGCTTCGTCGATGCGGTCGCGTATGCCTGAGGCAGAGCGGCTCAAATTATGTTTCACAACTTCGATCAATCGTTCTTCGCCGAACTCTTCATCGCGCTCGTTGATCGATTCCGTGATGCCGTCGCTGTAGATGATTAGCGAATCGCCCGGATTGAAATAGACAGAAGCCTCCTGATACTGCACGCCTTTCATCATTCCAATGGGCAGCCCGCCCTGATCGAGGCTGATTATTTCGCCCGAAACACGCATGAGCAGCGGCGTGTTATGGCCGCCGTTGGAATAGGCCAGCTTTCCCGTTTCGGGATCAAGCTCGCCGTAAAAGAGGGTGAGGAATTTATTCGACGGCGAGTTCTCGAATATGTACTCGTTGATCTCGCCCATCACCTCGCTTATGGTCCGGCGCGTCTGCGACTGCGCGCGCACGGCTGCGTGCAGAGATGACATCAACAGCGCCGCGCCTGTGCCTTTTCCGGAAACGTCGCCGACTGCGACTATCAGGCGATTGTCGCTCTTGCGCCTTATGAAGTCGTAATAGTCGCCGCCTATTTCGCGGCAGGGAAAAGAGACGCCCGTCATGTCCCAGCCTTCGATCTGCGGCGGGGATACGGGTTGCAGTCGCATCTGGATTTCAGAGGCGACCTTCAACTCTTCTTCCATCCTTCGCTTTTCCAGCCTTTCGTCGAGCAGTCGCTCGTGCTCTATCTTAATCGAAGCGACCGAAGCGATGGTCGTCAGCACCTTGAGGTCTTCTTCTTTGAAGCGGCTGTGGAACGGGTTGTCCACATAGATCATTCCGAAAGTCTCTTCGCCCGAAGCCAGAGGTACGGCCATAACACTGCGAATCTGGCTCA
The DNA here is from genome assembly GCA_963804815.1 of Blastocatellia bacterium. Lineage (GTDB taxonomy): Bacteria > Acidobacteriota > Blastocatellia > UBA7656 > UBA7656 > DATEKX01. The sequence continues at coordinate 5,305,412 of CAWDRU010000002.1, forward strand.
ACACGATGGAATTTTGAGATTGAAAGCGCGGGTCGTGCATCGCGTCAGACGTCAGGACCGAAGCGCCTTCGCTGATGACTTTATTTGTGATGGAGCGCGAAAGCTGGACTTGCGATGCCGTAGGCAGCGCGTCGTGGTGCGCGCCGCGCGCTATCTTGCAGGTCAGGTCGCCGTCTTCTTTCAAAAACAGAAAACCGCGCTCAGCCGGGATGGCCTGAAAGACCAGATCGATGGTCATCTTGAGCGTGTCTTCGAGCGTCGTGCGCGGCAGAAGCGCTATGCCCACCTGAGAGACTATGCTCAAAAGATCGCGGCCTCCGTCGGGCACAAGCTTTGGGCGCGCGCCGGACGGGTTTCGCATCTCCATTGCGCCCGACTGAATTGTCGATATCAGGTCGTTGGTCGAGCGAGTGCCGATAGGCGAAGTGATGGTATCTGCCGGAAGCGCAGCCACAGCCGGGCCGGAAAGATAGACGGTCGCTCCCGACATCATCTCCTGCCCGCCCGAAGTGTACTCTATCTCGGTCTCGCCTATGCGAATAAGGTCGCCGACTTCGAGCCTTATCGCGCCCGTCACGCGCTGCCCGTTGAGGAAGGTGCCGTTTGCGCTGCCGTTGTCAACAAGCAGAACGTGATCGCTTTCCTGGCGCAGTTCCGCGTGAAGACGCGAGGCGAACGGGTCGCCTATGCAGATGTCGTTGCGCGACGAGCGGCCAATGGTCAGCTTCATTCGATCCATTTTGATCGTTGACGGCTCGTAGTCTTTCGGTCGAATGATAAAAGTAGACATGTAACTCCAGAAGTCAGAAGTCAGAAATCAGAAGTCAAAGCTGAGAAGAAACCTCAAATCCATGCTTCTGACTTCTGACTTCTGACTCCATTTTCATTTTGACATCACAACTATTGTGTGGGCGATCTTATCGTGCCAGCCCTGCTGGCGCGGGTCCCACAGCATCCAGAGAAAGCCGAGAAAGAATGCCACGGTCGAGAGCGGATAGCCTACCAGATGGCGCATCGCCGCATCCTTGATTGTAAAAGGTCTGCCGTCTTCGCGCACTATGTATATGCCGAGTATCCGCATCCCCGCGCTCTGCCCGTTGGAACCGGCCAGCACAACGAAATTCAATACAAAAAGCAACACAGTCAATAAGGCGACGAGCATAATCTGCTTATTCGAGCCCAGTACCGAACTATGACTGACTGCCGTCACAATAAAAGTGAAGACCATAATGGCGATTAGCGAAATCAGAAAATCGAACATCCACGCGCCGTAGCGTAGCCCGAATCCTGCGCTCTCGTGGCGGCCTATCAGCGCATAAGTGGGCGGCGCAAACCGGCGGTTTGCGGACTGAGCGCCATTTCTATCTCGGCTTGCGACGCGCGCGCCTGCCGTCTCTGTAGCCGAGGCGCGTTCGATCGGGCGCGGCGCGGGCGCAGAGAGATCGCTTGCTTCATCAACCGCGATTGCAGATTGTCGCCCGCGCCCGGGCGAAGCTTTTCCGCATTGCGAGCAGAACTTCGACCGCTCACCCAGTTGCTTTCCGCAATATGGACAAAATTTCGTCATAACGAATCAGAGGTTAGAGGTCAGAGGCCAGAGGTCAGTAAATAGCGATGATTCACCGGCTGTTTCTACTGACCTCTGGCCTCTGATCTCTAACCTCCGGCAAAACTACCCTACACTACCATGAATTTCAAAATGGTTCCGCCGAGCCTGAGTTCATCACCGGCAGAGAGCACGCGGGGGGCTTTTGTATTGAGCCGAACCGAGCCGCCGCTGATAGAATTGACGATTGTGCCGTTGACAGAGCCGAGGTCTTCTATCAAAAACTGCTCGCCCTGACGATAAATCCTCGCGTGGCGGCGCGATACTTTAGTCTCAGGGTCATGCATCGTGAGATCTATCTCGGGGAATATTCCTGTGTGCGGGTCCGTGCGCCCCAAAAGTACGCTCTCTTTGTCGATCACAAACGGCTTCACCATATCGTTTGTGCCGACGACGACCAGTTGCGCAGTGACGCGCCCTGGCCCCACTGTCCCGACATAGCCGGACGCGGCGCTGGTCCCGGCTGCGGGCTGGCGATTCCCGCAATGAGCGCAGTATACATCTTCGGCCCCGATCTTCTCTCCGCAGTGGCCGCAGAAGACCCAGTCAACAGCACCGGAGGCTGGCGGCGCGGCATCATTGATGGGAACCGAGTAATTCGATTTTGAATCGCGTTCGGGTTTGATCGGCGAAAAAGCCGCCCCCCCGCTCGAAGGCGTCGGGCTGGAATAGCGAGAAGAGGGCCGTCCGGTTTCCGCCTTCGGCTTCCCTTCGAGACGCCCGCTGTGTTCTTCGAGCGCGCGCATCAATTCGAGCGCCGATAGTTGCCGGTCTTCGGGTTTGTGGGCAACCATCCTCATCAATATGCGCTCCATCTCCGGCGTGATCGCAGGATTGATCTGGCACGGGCGCGGGTTCTTGCTGAAATCGAAGATGAGGAGCGGGTTGTCCTGCGGGTCGGACCCGGTCAGCATATGAAACATTGTTGCGCCGAGCGAGTAGAGGTCCGAGCGCGGCTCGACTTTGCCCGCAAAAAGCTCTGGCGGCGCGTATCCCATCGTGCCTATCGCGGTCACGCCCTTTTCCGTAGGCCGGACGATTCGCGCTATGCCGAAATCGACGAGCATCACGCGACCCGTCTTGTCGTCGATCATCAGGTTTGCGGGCTTGAGGTCGCGATAGATTATCGGCGGCTTCTGCGAGTGTATGTAATGAAGCACGTCAGAGATTTGAACAGCCCATTTCGTGATCGTAGGTTCATCGACCGTGCCGCCGCGCAATCGCATCTGCTCTGCGAGGTCGCCGCCGCCTATCCATCGCATCACGAGATAATACTTGCCGCCCTCGATGAAATAATCGAAGACCGTCGGTATCGAAGGGTGATCGAGTTGCGCCAGCACTTCCGCCTCGCGCTTGAAGTCTTCGACGGCCTTTGCGCGCTGGCTCTGGTCCGCCGATGTTTCGATCATCTCTTTGACGGCGCACAACCTGTCGGCGAGCCGTTTGTCGCGGGCTTGATAGACGGAGCCCATGCCGCCGCCGCCGACGCGGTTGACTATCAGGTAACGATCAAGCAGAAGTGTGCCCGGCTCTAGTTGATGCGACGAGGCATGCTTTGGTTTCTTCGAATCAGGCATTTGAATTTCACTGCTACCGCTGCGCGCTTCTATAATGACAGGCGGAGGCGGGAGCGGCGCTGGTTCCTGCCCCGCGCCGCACTCTCCGCAATACGGGTCTCCTGGCTGCAACTGATTGCCGCATTCAGGACAATACATAACATCGAGTTCCGGTTTCTGGTCTCTGATTCCCTGTCAATGGTCTCTGGTTTATGGTTCATATTCTCGTCTGCTTGCTGACGGAAGCCAAATCGGAAGCTGGAAACAAGAAACCATTATCTCAGAATCTGAAACTTCAAAAACGTCTTGCCGACGATGATCTCATCGCCGTTTTGTAACATATGCCGTTTGCCCGGAAGCAACCTTCGCCCGCGATTGACGAATGTGCCGTTGGTAGAGCCGAGGTCTTCGACGAAGTACTGCCCGTTATGATTTATTATGCGCGCGTGGCGGCGTGAAATCTTCGCTTCCGGGTCGTCTTCGTCCAGGTCCACATCGGGGAAGATGCCGCTGTCTGCGTCCCATCGCCCGATGTTGGTTTCGATGCCCGTAATCGAGAATTCGCGGCCCACGCGCCCGCCGCGTTCGATCATAAGGCGCGCCGTAACGCGCGAGTTATCCACAGAAGCGGGCGGATAATCGGCCTCCATAGCATCGGTTTGCCCGCGCGGCGAGAGCCCGAAAGTTGACGACGGAGCATTGGTGCCCGGACTCGGGCGATTGGGCTCGGCTGGGCTGAGATTGAAAGCAGAGCGTTCATCCGTCACGTTGCGCCGCCTGTTGGAATTGCCGTCTGCCGATCTCTCGTCAGGCTTGCGCTCGCGCGCAGGCATGGCGGGCTTGGGTATGCTTGTTGAAGTCGTAAATGACGGCGGAGCGATTGGCGGCCCTTCATTCGTATTCGACGGCACAGGATCGCTTTCGACAGCGCTTGGCGGTTTGTAAGCGCCCTGTCGCCTGACGAGGTCCAGCTTCATACCGCACTCGTCGCAGTACTCGCTGCCATCAATGTTATTAGTTCCACAGTTGTTGCACCTGATCATAAGGCTGGGCCTCCAACTGCCATCCCTACCCAAAGGGCGAGGTCTCGCGGCAACGGGATTATACTCTACACTTTCAACAGTAGCAATAAAAGCAATCCGTCGTCACGCTGGGTTCGTGTCAATGTCAGACAACCGGTTAAATAGCGAGAGGCCTGTAACTCCTTTAAGGTTATTGTGAGATTATGAATTCAGGCGAGAGCTTTCCGTCCGGGTTTTCGACCTGAAGCCTGACGCCGGGCCTTGCTTTTTTGCCCGATTTTTTCGCTATCAGAAGAGTCTGGGGGTTCTGGTCGTCGTTTTTCGTCTTTTGAGACTCGCCATTAAGAAGGATACTTGCTCCCTGCTCGAATCTTTCGCCCGCAACTGTCAATTTTTTGCGATTGATCTCTACACCTGTGATCCGGGGAAGCAGTACGGGCGGCGGCGGCGGCGGAGCAACTACAGCAGGACCAACCCATCTTGCGAAGTTATAGGCGGTCTTGCCGCCCGCCGTGGTGAATAAGCCGCCGACATAGACTTCATTATCCTTGAATGCTATTGCCTGAACGCGACCATCCACGCCGCTGCCCAGCGCGTGCCATTTTGTGCCGTCGTAGCGCGCGATTCCGTTTGCTTTTACCCCGTCAATCGAGGTGAAGGCTCCGCCTGCGTAAATGTCGTCGCCTTTCGCTTCCAGCGCATAGACTGCCCCGTAGCAAATGCTTGGGCAGAGTTCGACGCCTCCGCCCACATCCGACCAGTTGTTGCCGTCCCATCGGGCTATCCCGTTGATGACCGGCAAGCCGAAGAAGAACATGGTGCTTCCGCCGACATATAAACCGCTGCTGTTTACCGCTATTGCTCTGACCACTACGAAAGGCAACTGGTTAACGGTTGAAAAGCCGAATCCGTCATCCCAGCGCGCATCGTCGTCTATTGGCACGGTTTCGTCGCCCAATTTCGCCTGAGCAGGCGCTGCGAGCGACATAAATATACAGAGACTGATTGCCAGCAGGAGGAACCGCTTTGCTCTGTTCATGACCGGAAGCCTCTTTCGTTGCAGATAAGACAGATTATGGGCAACCCGCCAAATTTAATACGAATCCTCGAAAAAGCCAAGATGTTTAGAGCGGGCGGACGCCAGCCGCCGCCCGCCTGTCATCACTGTTTGCTCTTCATCGCATCAATCAGTATCGCCGCGACCTCCGGGCGAGAGAACTCGCGCGGGGGCATCTCGCCGCGCAAAAGCATCTCGCGCACCTTCGTGCCTGAAAGCGTGACGTGCTCGGACGAGTCGTGAGGGCAAGTCTTGTTTGACGCCATCGCGTCGCAGCGGCGGCAGTAGAACGAGTGATCGAAGAACATAGGCGTGATGGTCAGCGCCTCCGGGTCGAACTCGTTAAAGATGTAATGCGCATCATATGTGCCGTAGTAGTTGCCGACTCCCGCGTGATCGCGACCGACTATGAAATGCGTGCAGCCGTAATTCTTTCTTATGATGGCATGAAAGACGGCTTCGCGCGGCCCCGCGTATCTCATAGCCGCAGGGTTTACGGCAAGCAGTGTGCGCGTGCGCGGGAAGTAATGTTCGAGCATCGCTTCGTAGCAATGCATACGAACATCGGCGGGTATGTCGTCGGATTTCGTTTCGCCTACGAGCGGGTGAAGCAAAAGCCCGTCTACGGTTTCGAGCGCGCATTTGATGATGTATTCGTGCGCGCGATGAATCGGGTTGCGGGTTTGAAAAGCGACGACCCGGTGCCAGCCTTTTTTCTTAAACTCCTCGCGCGTTTGTGAAGGGTCGAGCCTGTAGGCGGGAAAAGCGGAGTTGCGCGGGCGATTGAGAAGACTGATCGCGCCGCCCATCAGCCAGCCGCCCTGTTCATAAAGCGCGGCAACGCCGGGATGCGCGAGGTCTGTCGTCAGGTAAACGCGCTCGGCTTCGCGCTCTTTGTCGTAGCGAAACTTCTGGCGCAGGTGCAGCACGCCGAGCAGGTGATCGTCGCCTGAATAAAGCGCGATGTCTGTGCCTTCTGTAAAGCCTGAGGCAAGATCATCTGAGGCTGAAAGCGTGACAGGAATAGTCCAGGGCAAACCGGATGCAAGGTGTTTATTGTCGCAAACAGCGGTGTAATCGTCTTCGCACATGAAGCCTTCGAGCGGGCTGAACGCGCCGTTGGCAATCATTTCGAGGTCAGAGACTTCGCGCGCGCGAAGTCTGAGTTTTGGCATGGCAGCGGCTTGTTCGAGCAGAGTTTCGCGTTCTATGCCTGCAAGCTCGCGATTGATGAGCCGACCGCCATGCGCTGGTATGGTTTCCATGTTATGTGTCCTTCTATAGATAAAATGCTCGCCATAAGCAAACCATAACCGTAAGCGACCGCCCGCGCGGCTGTCAATGCAATCGCAGAATCGCCATCGATGCAAGGGCAGGGCAAGTCCGCGCGCCTACCCATCAAGCTTAAGGATGTAAAAGGTCTACATCCTAACAAGATCTCGCACTGCGAACTATCCGACGAATTTATAACCGAGTCCGTGAACCGTGAGGATGAATTGAGGGTGACGGGGATTGGGTTCGATCTTCTGGCGCAGCCACGCGACATGAACGTCTACTGTGCGCGTCGATGGCATTGCGTTATAGCCCCATACTTCGTTCAACAACTCGTCGCGGGTGATGGCACATTCGCGATGCTCGATAAAATAACGCAGCAGTTGAAATTCGAGCGAAGACAGTTCGACCACCGTGCCGTCGCGCGTGACTTCGGCTTTGCGAAAGTCCATGCGAATAGCGCCGAATTGATAAACATCCGGCGACGATGCCGACAAGACGGGCACGCGACGAAGCAACGCCTCTATTCGCGCAAGCAGTTCCATCATCTCGAATGGCTTTGTGACGTAATCATCTGCGCCGAGCTTTAAGCCGATGACTTTATCAACCACCTGCCCGCGCGCCGTAAGCATTATTACGGGCGTCTGAACATTCTGCTGGCGGAGGTCGCGGCACACGTCGAACCCGTTTTTGCGCGGCAGCATCACGTCGAGGATTATCACATCGAACGTCTCAGCGGTCGCTCGCGCGAGTCCCGTTTCGCCGTCCCGCGCGCTCTCGACGATAAAGCCTTCGCTCGTCAAACGATCTGTCAGGGTCAGGACCAGTCCCGGCTCATCTTCGACCAGAAGGATTCGCTTGCTCATAAAATAATCTACGGTCGCTTGTCACAAACTTCACCCGCTCGCTGTGACTGTGTTGAATTCGTCAACTCCGGTCGCGGCAGGCAGGTGAATGGTAAAGGCGCTGCCCTGTCGCTCGGCGCTTTTGACGCTGATGCGCCCGCCGTGCGCTTCGATGATGTGCTTGACCAGACTCAAACCCAATCCGCTGCCGTGAATCTGCGCGTCTATAACTTCGCGCCCTCTGAAAAACGGCTCGAACACGTGCGGCAACTCCGCAGGGTTGATCCCCAGGCCACGGTCTTCGACGGTGATTTGCGCTTCATCGCCAACGCGCTCGGCCTTGATCTTTATCCATAGATTTTCGCCGTTATATTTCATCGCGTTGTTGAGCAGGTTCTGAATCGAACGACTGAGCGCCGCGCTGTCTGCCGCGATCACAGGCAGGTCGGGGGCGATCTGTTTTTCGATTTTGAATTCGCCTTCTCGAATCAAAGGCGCGCAGGCCGCAAGCGCGCTTTCAATCGCGCTCGCGACATCGACAGGGCGCAGCGCGTAATTTTTCCGGCCCGATTGCACGCCTGCGAATTCCAGCGCCTGCTCGATCATCTCTGACAACCTTCGGCCTTCGCTCTCGATCAACGCGCCGTATCTTCTGATCTGCCGGGGTTCGTCAATCACCCCGTCGGCGAGGTTTTCGCCCGCCGAACAGATGACCGCAAGCGGCGTCCTCATCTCGTGCGACACGCCTGCGACGAACTCCATCTGCTGGCGCGCGAGCCGTTGGGCGCGGCGAGTCGAGATTATTATCATCGCCATGCTCACGCTCAACAAAAGCAATATGCCGAAGCTGATCGCCAGATTGCGGCGTCGCGCAACCGCCACCGCCGCATCGAGCGAGCCTGCGCGATGCTTGAGTATTATCTGCCAGCGTTCGCCTTCGCCGCTCACCAGTGCCAGTCGCGGAGCCGAGCCTGTCTGATCCGCGCCCTTTTTTATAACCGTGTTGAAGACGCGAAGGATCGATTTGTCCCGCTTCTCAATTCCCGTGTCGGTTGTTTCGATTTCGCTGGCATTGTTTTCGACCAGCAACGGCATATCGAGTCGCACGTTAAAAATATTTGCCGTCGCATCGCCAACTGTAGTCGTCGCTTCGGGGAAATTCTTATCGCTCTGGTAAATGATCGTTTCGGGTTTGAGGCGGCTGACGACCGCAAAGCTGTAATCAATGTTTGCAAAGTAGCGCGCAGCCAGCGCCGGGATGAACTGCTGCCTGATGAAATCCAGGTCGAGAGTCGCCACAACGTAACCGATAGACGCTCGCTGATTCGGATAACTGCCCTCACGTTTATTTAAAACATCGGAATCCGTAATGGGGATCGTAAGCGCCGAGCCGTCTTCAACCATTGTATCAACCGACGCGCGGATAACGGGTCGCGGATCGTCGCTCGCGGCTTTGAATTCGCCGTTGAAACGCTCGCGCAGGCGCTCAAGCTCGACGGGCCACGAGGCAGGCTCAAACTGAGCGGTCGCCCGATTGAAGCGCGCAAGTCGAGCGTCCGGCTCGACTAAAAACAGGTTCGCGACAATCTGCGGGTAAGGGGCGGTCTGAAACCAGTGATCGTAACGGCGGGCGTAATCCGACCACGCGCGCGCGCGCAAAGTCTTCGCGTCCATCTGAAAACCGAGGTAAGCGCGGGTCAATTCGCCGTCAAAGTCCCGGCTGAAATCTGCGACAGCCGTTTTCAGGCTCGCCTGCATGCGCTCGCGCTCGGCCCGGCTGACTTCGCCGAGCCAGCGAAATTGCAGTACGGCCAAAAGCGGCAGCAGCGCGATCAATGCCGCGACGAGCAACAACATCAAAGACGGCTTCTTCACGAACTGGATTATAACACCCGCGCGGGGGTTCCGGTTTTATCGCCCGCAGATTTTACAAGCTTAACATCCGCCCTGTACTCCTCTTGACAATAGTCGTTATAACGACTATATTGCTGACCGTGGGGACCAGATTGCAAAAAGAGTTGAAGCAGACCAGACCTTTTGTAAGTCGCGAAGAGGAAGTTTACCTCAACATCCAGCGCACGGCGGAGATGTTGTGGTCGGGCGTCAGCGAGACGTTCAGGCAGGTGGATCTGACGCCCACGCAATATAACGTTCTGCGCATACTTCGCGGCGCAGGGCAGCAGGGTGTGTCCTGTAGCGAAGTCAGCGAAAGACTGGTCACAAAAGATTCCGACATCACCAGATTGCTTGATCGCCTGGAGACGCGCGGGCTGATTTCACGAGAGCGCGAAACCCGCGACCGCCGCCGTATCACAACGCGCATCACCGATGACGGGTTGCGTCTGCTTGCGGGGCTTGATAAGCCGATAGCCGAATGCCATCGCCGCCAGCTGGGGCATCTGGGGGAAAAACGGCTCGCCACTTTAAGCAGGCTGCTTGAGGATGCGCGTAACAGGCCCGAATGATTTTTTTTCGAGCAGTTACAACACAACTGCAATTTGATAAATTTGACATCAGAGGGAGATTCAATCGTGAACAAACGGATCAAAAGAAGTATCTTTTTCGTCTCTATGGCATTGTTACTCGCCTTCGCGCAGTTAAGCCTCGGAGGCAACGCGGGCAATACGGGTTTTATCAATTCCGAAGCTTTCGCCAACAGCGTAGCGCCTGAAACCGGCACGTACGTGATTGATCCCGCGCACACAACTATCGGTTTCAGCGTTCGGCATCTGGTTATCAACACTGTGCCGGGCCGCTTCCGTGAATTTAACGGCACGATTCAGTATGATCCGCAGAATTTAACCAATTCGTCCGTCACCTTTACCGCAAAATCCAACAGCATTGACACAGGGATCGAGCCGCGCGACAAACACCTGCGCAGCGCGGATTTCTTCGACGCGGAGCGTTATCCTGAGATCACTTTCAAGAGCACTCGCATCGAAAAAAAAGGTAAAGACGATTTTATTGCTCACGGCGATTTCACCCTTCACGGCGTGACCAAAACGGTTGCCCTTCCATTCAAACTGTACGGCGCTATCAAAGACCCGTGGGGCAAGATGCGAATCGGCGTCGAAGCCGGGCTGACGATCAATCGTCAGGATTACGGTGTGGCGTGGAGCCAGAAGCTCGATAACGGGGGCCTTGTGGTCGCAAACGACGTGAAGATCGCGCTGTTTGTCGAGGCAGTAAAACAGGAGCCGAAACCCGAAGCTCCGTCGAACAAATAATGAAGGTTCACCCGTATCACACTCTTTCGAGAGCGTGATACGGGAAGGTCTTTCCAGTATTGGGGGAATCAATGGCTAATTTGAATTCATTCTATTCGGAGTGGGTGCCGCGTCTGCTCAGCGTTATGCGCGTCATCATAGCGTTTCTTTTCATCCAACACGGCGCGCAGAAACTATTCGGGTTCATGGCTCCTGAGCAATGGGCGGCGTCTCCAGTCTTTTCCATGATATGGATAGCGGGAGTGCTGGAATTTTTCGGCGGTCTGTTCATACTTTTCGGGCTGTTCACGCGCCCTGTGGCATTCATTCTTTCAGGGCTGATGGCCGTCGCTTACTTCATGGCGCACGCGCCGCAGGGGTTCTGGACAATACAAAACAGAGGAGAACTGGCCGTGGCCTACTGCTTCGTTTTCCTTTATCTGACCGTGGCCGGAGGCGGCTCCTGGAGCATGGACAGATTGCTGTGGCGTCAGGAACGAACTCGACTCGAAACCTGAAGTAATTCGAGCTTTAAACATTTAAGGACGTATAGGAGAGATCAAATGAAAGCCCCTGTACGTTCTTCTTTTTGCGTAAGCCTCGTCGCGCTTTTTTTTCTGCTCTCGACTGCCGCGAGAGGGCAGGAGCTGGAACGAAAAGCCGACTTTGAAACCATATCGAAGAATTTCGCGTCCGGGCAGGCCGAAAAAATGAGTTATGTGGTGACGACCCGCGACGAGTGGGAAAGGCTCTGGGATGCGACGCTTTCCAACGCCTACCCCAGACCGCCTGCGCCTGAAATAGATTTCACAAATCATAGCATCATCGCCGTTTTTCAAGGCAATCAGCCTTCGAGCGGATACGATATTTCTATCAGCAAAGTGGTGAAGTCGGGCAGAAAGCTGAAAGTTTATGTCAAAGAAGTCTCGCCCGACCTGCCCTGCAAAGTGATCCTTGTGATTACGCAACCTTTCCAGATCATACAGACCGAAAAGATCGACGATGCCGGTAAAGTAAGATTCAAAGTAAAGTCGAAGATCACTCGCTGCGAATGATCTTCGCTCGACATAACGTTATGCCCGTTCGGCTGCCTTGTGACATGATTGATGCCAACCTCTTGCCTCAAGCCTGCTGGTTTCCGTTACCACATGTTATCATTCAGGATATTTCCTGTTTCAACTGAAACCTTTTCTTTAGATCTGCCAACTACTAAACTGAATGGTCTCCGGACCTGCGCTGTATAAAAATCTTTGGAGGTGACGGATGGAATCTCTGCTTCAGGACCTGCGATTCGGCGTGCGAATGCTTGTAAAGAAACCGGCTTTCACCTTGATAGCCATTACCACGCTTGCGCTCGGCATCGGGGCTACGACTGCCGTTTTCAGCGTAGTCAACGCCCTGCTGTTACGACCGCTCCCGTTCCGGGACCCGGGCCGATTGGTATGGATTTCAAGCAATCGCAACGTTGATAAAGGGTCCTCAAGCAATCTGGCAGCATCGGAAGGAAACCTTTCGAGCGTCACCACGCAGGTCGGGCATTATTCAGACTGGCGCGCGTTGAATCAATCGTTCGAGGATATGGCTTCATACTTCGCCTTCTTTGATTATGGCAGTTATACCTTCACAGGCAACGGCGAACCCGAACGCCTCAGAGGCGTCGGGGTGTCCGGGAATTTTCTCGACCTGCTCGGAGTCAGTCCTGAAAGAGGGCGCGGGTTTGTAGATGAAGAATGCGTGTGGAACGGAAGAGGGGCCGCGATTCTGACACATAGTTTCTGGGAGCGTCGCTTTGGCGCAGACTCAGGCGTTGTCGGCAGTACGATCACGCTCAATGACACCCCCACCACCATCGTCGGAGTGCTTCCGGCATCGTTCGATTTCGGGTCCGTCTTTTCTCCGGGTTCTCAGATCGATATGCTGGTCCCTTTCCCGATCTGCCCGGAGACAGATCGCTGGGGAAATACGCTCGCAGTAGTCGGAAGGCTGAAGCCCAATGTCACGATTGAAAGCGCGCAGGCCGAATTCGATTTGATCACCCCGGAGTTACAACAGGCTCACCCGGAGCGAAACCGGAATGGCGCGCGTCTTACGAGTTTGCAGGAACAGGTCAGCGGGCGGTTTCGACCCGCATTCGTTGTGCTTATGTGCGCTGTCGGATGCGTACTGCTGGTTGCCTGCACCAATCTATCAAATCTATTGCTGGCACGGGCGACCTCGCGTCGCAAGGAGATCGCGGTTCGCATTGCGCTGGGAGCCGACCGCTCGCGATTGATCCGCCAGATGTTGACCGAAAGCGTCCTGCTCGCGGGTTGCGGCGCGGCGGTGGGGATGCCTCTTGCTTTCATTGCGACGCGAGCGCTGGCCGCCACACACGCGATCAGTATCCCTCTGTTGCAGAGCGTGCGCATAGATATGACGGCGCTCGTCTTCACCATACTTGCGGCGTTTTTGACGGGGCTGATGTTCGGAATCGCGCCAGCGCTACAGGTTTCCCGCTGGGATGTGCACGAGAGCCTCAAAGATTCCAGCCGTGGCTCAAGCGAAGGCGGGCGCGGCGCGTGGATTCGCAGCACGCTGGTGATTTCGGAAGTTGCGCTCGCCTGCATTCTGCTTGTCAGCACAGGGTTGCTGATTCGGAGTTTTTTACACCTGCTCGACGTTGATCCCGGCTTCCGCCCTGAACAGGCTGCCGCATGGCGGATAGAGATGGGCCAGAAGTATGAAACAGATGCGCAACAGAATGCTTTTCGTGAAGAACTGGTCCGCAAGGTCGAGGCGATTCCGGGAGTCGAGTCTGCGGGTTTGACCGACGCCCTGCCGCTGGGCCGCAATCGAAGCTGGGGAGTTCAAGCGAAGGGCGAAATTTATACTCCCGAAACTTTTCCCATTGCCTATCCGCGCATAATAGATTCCGGTTACATTCGGGCAATGAAAATTCCGCTGGTTGCCGGTCGAGAGTTCACGCCGCGCGACACTGCCGAAAGCCAGAAGGTGATTGTGATAAACGAAACTCTTGCCGCGCGGCTATGGCCCGGTCGCGACCCTGTGGGTCAGACCGCGCTGATCAACCGGGACGAGTGGCAGGTTGTGGGCGTCGTCGGCAACGTGCGCCACAGCAATCTGGAAAAAGAGGGCGGTATGGAGATGTATCTTCCGGTCACGCAAAACGGCGCAGGGTCAATGGATCTGGTCGTGAGAGCAAAGCTGCCTATGAAGTCGCTGGTTCCGAGCGTCAGAGCGGCGCTCGAAAATCTCGATCCTGATTTACCCGCCAGCGACTTCCAGACCCTTGATGAGCTTGTTGACAGGGCGGTTTCACCCAGACGCTTCATCACCATCCTGCTGGCTGGTTTCGCTATTCTCGCATTGATTCTCGCCTCGCTCGGAATTTACGGCGTGATCTCGTATTCGGTGAACCAGCGCACAAACGAAATCGGCATTCGCATTGCGCTCGGCGCGCAAACAGGCGCAGTCCTGAAGCTGATCATCGGGCAGGGAGTGAAACTGACACTGATCGGATTGGTGGTTGGACTGGGAATGGCCTTTGCGCTGACGCGCGTGATTTCGAGTCTGCTGTTCGGAGTGAAGGCAACCGACCCTGTGACGTTTGGCGGAATCGCATTGTTGCTCAGCGGCGTCGCGCTGGCAGCCTGCTACATCCCTGCGCGCCGCGCGACAAAAGTAGACCCGATGGTCGCGCTGCGGTGCGAGTGATTTCGATTTAATCGAACGTGAATTCGACATAAGAATCAGCCCTGAAAGGGCGAAATTCAATAGCACAGGGCATCGCCCTGTGTCTTGCTTCGATTATTATGTCGAACTCGCGTTAATCGAGTGATACGGATTTAGCGACGACTGGCCCCGGCGCTCGATTCTTTTTAGCAGGGCAGGTGGCTCGCAACTAAAACGAACCATGTTTCCTTTCACCTCGGCTTCGGGATGAAGATAAGCCTGCACTTTTTTGTCCGCCTGCCTTCAGTTGCATAGCTTTGACCTGCATCAGGCGGGTAGTAAAAGTCCAAACCCCGTCCCAGAATGATTTGCCAGTTCTCTGTCTCTATAAATCTATCGTGTGCCTGGGGATCGAACATATATATGAATTTTATGCCTTTTCCTGCAAGTTTACTCTTAAGAGCTTCAAGTCTTTCACGCGACTTGTCCTCTTCTGACAAGCCGAATCGATCATTTTTCTCAAACATAGTCACAAGCTCAACTGTACATTCCTGTGGCGACCTCAGGAGTTTGAGTAAGTCTTCAACGTTGCGGACTTGATAATCGAGGCGAATATAGGGATCTACGATTCGTACTTTTTTTGCCTCAGTCAGGTATTGGCCGAAGAGTCGCTCATACGTAAAGTTACGTGCCCCGTCCACTATTTCTATTATCTCGAAAGATTCTCGCTTAGGAGCCTTTAGAGATGCCGGGGTGATCGGGGTTCCCGATTTCAGAATAGCTCTGATGCCTTTCAAGGCGGACTGACAAACATCAGCGCCAAAGTTGTAGATTAAGGGTTGCTCATCAAGCGCCGCAGTAAGCGAGATCAATGTATCGGGTACGCCTATCGCAGTAGTTGCTCCAGCATCGGAGCCAGTAACCAGATGCCATGCGGTCTTTGGCGCATCAGGTACTTTGAAAAGTTTGATCCCGACTTCCATAAGATCTAAGAGCGATTTGACCGCGAGAAAATTTTCCTCATTGATTTCGGTAAACTTTGGAGGTCGCGTTAATCCCAGCTCGATTATTTCATCAGGATTATCTTTGGCATACCTGACCAGGAATTCTGACCAGGGAAGGGCGTGCTCAGGAAAACTATTGTCAACGGTCGAGCATATCCCAACCAGCCCCCCGCCTGAACCGCGCCATCTTTTTTGCAACCAGAGGGATGTATTATCTCCATAGAATCGCTGGCTTCCAGAGTCGTATCCTGAAAGTTTGATGCGCTCTTCTTCGCTATTGAGAACCAGAAGACGATCAAGGTAAGGCTGTATCAGCGCTTTGTCCAGAAGTTTATGCTCAAACTGATTACCGTATGACCGCAGGCACTTGTAGCAGGATTTCTCGCACTGGCAACCGTCCAGAATCAACCTCGCTGCGGCGAGTATAGCTTCCAGATTTGAAGCCGCTTTCCTGACGTACCCGGCCCCACCAGAAACTGTGTCGTAGAGAATTAAATCACGGCGATCTGCTCCCTCCGCTCTGATTGTGCGAGTGAACCCGCCTATCTCGCCGGACTCAGCTCGCACAACAGAATTGGCCGCTTCGATTATGGCAGCCCTCAGGCTGGCGTAAAAGTCCTCCGAGTTATGTGGTACATGGTCGAAATTTAGTATCAGCACGTCGGTATGAAAGCGATAGCCCAGATGATACCTCTCGGCATTCCCGCCGCAGGATTGCCGACGATTGTTCAGCAGTTTGTGCTCCTCAAAAGGGGTTCGATTGGTCGGCGCATGCCAGTACCCGCAGGCCCGACACAGTAAAAATCCGGTGCCCCGCTCTTCGACCAAACCGGTATTGGTCACGAATATCTCGCCTCGGCGATGGTACTCAACCTGCACACCCTCTATCGCCGAGTGGTCGCCTTCGTCACCTGCCTGCAACATGTATGTGTTGCCGCCATAGAAAGCTCGCTGACGATATTCTTCATCAGACCCGATGGCCTCAGCGCGCTCAGCGACAAATGCTGTGGCCATCAAAACAGGAAGAGCCTGCGGCATCAACTCCTGTCGGCAATGTCGGCAATGCGTCGCCGCCGGATCGAACGTCACATGATCGCAACTTCCGCATGTCTTATAAGTTTGATCCAGATCGGGGACAACTGAGCGATGAAAATCCAGGCCGATCACCTGATACTTTCGCTTGTCCATATACACAGTGTTGCCGGGCGCATACTCCCTGAGAGCCATATTAATGCTGCGCAGTACGGGACGCTTTACTTCATCCTTACAAATTAACCGCGCCGAATCCGAGGGGAAGGCGTAGGACGGCAGAACCCCTTGCTCGGAAAAATAAGAGAGTGGATAGACGCCACCAACCTGATCGATCAGCCTGTAAAGATGCGTTTCGCGTTCAGTCAATTGTGCGGCCAGTCTCGGTTGTCGCAGTCTGAGCCTCGCTTTTTCCATGCTGATGTTGAGAATCTCCTGAAACAGCGCATCTCTCTCCTTCAGCCAGGGTTCGGTCGCCTTTCTCAACTCGCCGTAGAAGCCATCGACAATGCGGCTCACTTCATCTCTGTTGATCCAGGCAAGCCCCTCGCGCTTTGCTTCTTCCTGCTTATCTTTGTTAAAGGCTTTCAGCACGGCTTCAATAATCTGCTCGCGCCGTGCGCCGATCTCCATTTCCAGACCCGGCAGCGCGAAATCTTCCGATTCCTCTTTCATGTGCTCGCCCATAGATTTCCAGAACTGAAAGTCGAGCTTTTCGAGGATTAGCGAATTGATCTGCCTGCGCAGTATCCGTTCATTTTCTATCGAGAAATCGGGCGGCTCGATCTCTCCTGAAATCATCTCGGAAGGGCGATCATAAAAGTAGGTGTCGTGCGCGCGGGCCAGAGCAAAGACGTTGATCAGTGCGATTCGTTCCTTGCGCCCGGCCCGCCCGCTGCGTTGCGCATAGTTGGCCGGTCCCGGCGGAACGTTGCGCATGAAAACACTCGGCAGATCGCCTATATCGACGCCCATCTCCATCGTCGGTGTGCATACCAGAACATCGGATTCTTTATTCTTGAATTTCCTTTCGATCTCCATGCGGCGTGTGCCCGATAGCTGAGCCGAATGCTCATCTGAAATCATTCGGAACGGTTCTCTATAAAGGTATGTATCAACGTAATAATTCGCCTCTGGTTCGGGGCGGTAAGGCTCCAGCCGTCCTTCGCACCGCCACCGAGCGCAAACGCCGCGAACGTTATGTGTCGTTACGTTCCGGCAACGATTGCATCGGAAAAGCTCTTCTGGAACCCTTAGCATCACTCGACTGTGATTGACCATCTGCGCCTGCAACGTCGCCCTGTCGTTGCCTATGTCCTTCGCAACAATGAATCCTTCATTTGACAGAAGATCGACACAATCCGTCAGCGCTTCAACCGCTGCTTCTTTGCCAAATATCTTTGTCAGGTAATTCAGAAGCGAGGTTTCGCCGCCAGAGACCGAAAAGAATCCGAATGTCTTATAAGGTTGTCCCTGACCGCCCTGTTTGCGCAAGGTAAAGCCAACAGGCAAACTGGCGCGACCGAAAACCGTTCCTTTGCCGTCCAGAGGTTTGAGCAACATCGGATGAGACAGCGCCCGCTTCCATCGCATCTCGTCGAGCAAGGCCGCCAGCAGGTTATATGATTCTTCTTCAGACAGCCGCCAGCGTTGTTGAAGCCCCGCCGCGCGCCGCGCGATTTCGATTAAAGTCTCAGACCCTTTGAAATATTCGACGGCCAGCAATCCCAGTCCTTCGAGGCTGACGCGGCGCGCGCCGGGCCGGGCGATTTCCGCGAGCAGAGTTGCTTGAATGTCGGCGTACTCCTGCGCCACCTCGTCAGGGTTCTCCGGCTTGCGCATCTCGTAGGTGAGCCGCCCGTCGGCTTCGCGGCGCTGCTTTGGACAGTAGATGGCGTAACGCTCGCGCTTCTGATAGAGGAGTTGCTGCAAACGATCAAAGCTAACCGGACCACTTTCGGATTGAATATCGCGCAATGTCTGATAGATGACCTGTCGCCCGATGAACTGCCCATGCTTGTTGTTGAGGTGAGCCGCCTGGAAAGCTGTGTCCTGGCGATTATCGCAAAAGATCAGGAGCCGCCTTTGCTCAGGAGCCAGATATTGAAAGATCGCCTCAACAAGAATGTTGATGCTGACCATCGTGGACGACCGCATTGGTGTGACCACTTCCATGCCCCCGCCATAGACGCCTTCGCAGGCCGGGCATTTGTGAATCTTGCCGAGGTAGGTCTTCGGAGAAACGAGCATGCGTGCGTCTTCGCGAACTATCTCTCGTCGCTGGCAATCGCACCCGAAGGCGTTGCCGATAAACAGCCGCCCGCAGGCCGCGCAGTAGCGGGCCGCAACTTCCTGTGCATGAGCGTCATCATCTTCCGCCTCCGCCTCTTCATCGCTCGTCTCGCTATTGTCGTAAAGGTTGTGCGTAAAGTGAACCGGCAGCGCATCGTAGAGAGCTTCATCTGTGAGCAGGAATGATGAAGGCAGGTCTTCAGCCTTCTTTCGTTTGGCCTTGCGCTTTTTGAGCAGGGCATTCAGATCGGTTCCGGCATCATCGGGATAAGATCGATAGAAATCCTGGCCGCAGCTTCTGCATAGCTCAACGGGCAGGCATCGGGCATGGCATGTGCCGCACGAATCGGCAAATTCCGTGTAAAGAAGCCCACAGTTCGCATTGGTGCAGCGATAGGCCCCCTGAAGCCCGCGCCAGAAGATGTGCACTTTTGGACGGATGAGCGGCTGCTCGTCACTGCGCGCCTTGGCTCCCAGCAACAGGTAAGCTTCGACTTCTCTATGCAGATAGGTCTCGTCCGCGCCAGCGCGCAGCCCCTCTCCGGTTTGCAGAAGGGTGGTTACTTCGTCCAGCGAGCGCGGTACGATGAGCGCTTCTTCAATCGTGCGGAAGATGATGTTGTCCGATAGCACGCGACCCAGAAACTCGGCGGGCGCATCCGCTCCCGCGTTGCCGACGGCATCCATCGCCGAGATGACCATCTCTTCGGGGGCGATGTGGTCAAGGCAAAAGTCATAAACGCTGTCGAGGTTAGAAAGGTCGCGCAGCTTTTTCAGATCGGCCTCTTCGATGGTCGGCGTCGGCGGCACATAAGCGCCGTGCTGCGAAGGCAGGGGCTGATACTTTTCCGTGCGCACCTGTTCGGACAGAAAGCGCTCGCCAAAGAGTTCCGAAGCGAAACGGGCGACCGGCTCTGTATCGACGCCTTTAACGGTCGCGCTCGTGCCGATGCAGACGAGTTTGCCATCGAGCTTTCTAACGTGCTCTTTGAGGCGGCGGATCAGGCAGGCGACTTCGATGCCCCGCGCCCCGTGATAGGTATGCACTTCGTCGAGAACGATGTATTGCAGCGCGGCGTCAAACAGCACCCGGTCGAGCTTGCGCAGGAGCAGGTATTCGAGCATCGAGTAGTTGGTCATCAAAATGTTCGGCAGCTTCTTCGGATCGCGCATCTCTTTTCGATACCAGACGGCTTCGCGCGGCAGGCTGTCCGGGCGCAGTTCTTTGTTGTTGGTCTGCGCGTCGCGCTCATCTTCGGGCGTGTCGCCGGTATAGCGGGCGAAGGTGACGCCGGTTCCGGCCAGATATTTTGCGAAACGCTCGTGCTGGTCGTTGGCCAGCGCATTCATCGGGTAGAGGATGAGCGCGCGGATGCCTGGGCCCGGATGCTTCAGACAGTGATTAAGTATAGGGATGAAGAAGGCTTCGGTCTTGCCCGACCCTGTGCCGCTGGAGATGATGGTATTCGCGCCTGATATGATCTGTTCGATAGCTTCCTGCTGATGCGTAAAAAGCCGCCACTCGCCGAACGGCGCGTGACGCTCGCCCTTTTCATCAACGTACTCGCCCGCCGCAAGCAGTTTGGCGTGAAGCCCGAGCGCGGCAGCTTGTTCGGTAAGCGTCGAACTGGCGAGTTGATAAGGCCGTTGCAGCGACAGGTAAGGCCCGCGCCAGAGCAGATTGGCCTCTTCGATGTGCGCGTGCATCTGCTCGCGCAGGTCGTCGTCAATGACCGGAAACGCCGTTTTGACGTAGTTCTTGTAAGTGGTTTTGACGCGCTCGACAATTTCAATCGGTTGCATGGCCTCGCACTATCCCCGTTTCTTTTTTTGTCAGATTATAGAGTGATTCGACGATTGAATTTATGGCCTCATCTATCAGGTGAGAGGACACTTTATTAGACATTCTAAGGCGAACCAAATGATCGAGAATGTGTTCATAGGTACAATCTTTTTTCATCTGCACTGGCAACTCATCCAATATCTGCTTACTGTCCTCAAATATATCCATCTTCAACCTTGAATATGGGAGAGGGTAATTTTGGATTACAGCCCCCGTATATTCATAGTAGCCATCTCGCTTCAGTTTTCCTTCGTTATGATGCCAATAATTCATCACAGAAGAATTTAGTATTGCCGCAATACAATAAACTGATGGAGCATCCTGACGTAGCCGACTGATTACATAAGTATCGGTAGCAGTAAAATATCCATAGGTTCGTTTGTGCTGATCTATACCAAACTTGTTGCTGGTAGAATAGAGGGGAACTAATAATCGTGGTTCTGTTTGCTCAAATAACTCCCGACTTTGCGGAATACTAAGTGAGTACCAGTCACAAACGCCGTCTTTGAACTGATATCTTTCTTCGAGCTGCTTTTTGTATTGTTCCAGCCATCTCTTAGCACCCGGAAAGTCGTTGATCATATCATCAGTCGTAAGGAAGATCATGAAGAGATTACGATATGCGATATCGTACTTCTGAATATCTCTTGTCTTTACATAAGGCCGCAATATTTCCTGCTCAATGGAAAATTGATCAACGCTCTCCTGTGAAATGATGAAAGCGTCATTTAAGCCGGTCTTGATCCCTTGTCCAGAACGAATAAGGCTACCAAATACCGTTTCCGAAACAGCCTGAAGCTTACCAATAATTGCATTCGCTTGTGGTTGATGAAACTTCCACGGCGTCTTTCCTAATGGCGGAGCGTCACATTCGAATAGTGTGAAATACTTTGATTCAATATCAAAAGTGGAAGGAGTTCGAACTATTCGAAGCAATTCGTCTTTTAGCGAATCTGCTTCCTCAGATAGAAAGAGAATCTTTGTTTTACCCTTCAGTTTCTTCTGGCTAAAAGTGCTGATCACAACCAAAGTATTAACTTTTTCAAAAAGTTGCGCGTTCTGAAAATCGACCAGTCTTTCAAGGCCGTTAGACCTGGCAAGCCATTCTCGAAAAGGGCCTGCGTGTTTCGAATCAAGATAGTACCGTGAAGTAATCATGCAGGTCTTCCCCTGTTGCTTCATCAACCTGCATCCATTTGCGATAAAGAAATAGAGAATGTCGCTCTGACCCGTATAGATTTCAGAGAATAGTGCAGAATATAAAGTCTTAATGGAATCTGCCTCGGATTGAATTGTAAAATAAGGTGGATTACCAAATACCGCATCAAATCCACCCTTGTCGAGGTAGGACCCCGTTATATCAAAAAACACCTCTGGAAACTCTAACTCCCAGTGAAAAGCCTGATGCTCTAGTGCCACTGCCGAGCGGCGATTGCGCGCATCTTCGACGTTTAATAAAAGGTTATGATAATCCTGCGCCTCTTCGCCGAAATACGTCCCGATGTAAATATCAGCAAGATTTCGGAAGGGTTGTTTCCGACTCTCAACATTTTTGTCGAGTGTCTTCTTAATCTCGATATCCTTGTAACTCAGCGTTTCCTGATTGATGATAGCGAAGATTTCGCGCAGCATCAGCGGAACTCTCTCACGGAATCGAGTTTCAAAGAGATTCCTATTCAAGCTGCGCGCGCGCTTTTTCAACTTGCCTTTGCTGTCGAACTCAGGCGGCTCGCCCAAATCCTCGATCCAAGCTCCGATGAGGGCATTGCCATACTTCAGATGATGATTCAAAAATGATAGCGGACGCCCGCGATCCATCGTGAACAACCACAACGACAGCTTCGCAAGCTCGACGGCCATCTGGTTTATGTCCACGCCGTAGATGCATCGCTCGGCCACCATCCGCTTGTAGCGAATGCTCTCTTCTTCGCTCACCACGCCGTCCTGATCGCGGCCTTCGCGCAACAGCGCCTCGCCGTAAGCGCGCGCCAGGTATTCCGTCGCCGCAACCAGAAAATGACCCGAACCCATCGCAGGGTCCAGCACTTTCAATTCCAGTATCTCGTCGGCGGTAAGCGGCACATCCTTCAACTCGCCTTCGCGGTTCTCGCCACGAACCAGCGGCCCAAGCGTGCTTTCAACGATGTATTGCACGATGTAATCGGGCGTGTAGTAAGACCCCGAAGATTTGCGCTTCGATTCGCGCCCGCCGTAGACCAGAAAATATTGCCCTTTCTCCTTGAGGTCGGTGATCTTACAACTTCGCGGCAACTGCGGGTTATCGGGATTCTCATCCTTTGCTTCGCGCCACACGCGCAGTTGTTCCTGCTCTGCCTTATCCAGTTCTGAAACCAGCGTGTACTCTTCGTACTTGTCGCGCCTGATTGAAACGCGGTCTTCTTCGGCGATGCGCGCGGCATATTCGAGAATGCCTTCGTAGATGCTGCCGAGGTGCCGCACATCAAGATCGCGATATGTGACCTTTTTGCGGCCTTCGCCTTTTGCCCGACCCACGCGCGCGCGGCTGAGCAGATCGATGGCTTGCGCCAGGCGATTATCGCCGATCCTGATATGCTCAAGGAACTCGTGTTCCTCCGGGTCGAACAGCCCGCCGTTATAGGCTGGAATGACATTGCGCCAGCCTTTGTTGACCAGTCCGAAAAGTTCCTTGAGGCGCTCCCACAGAGTGTAGTTGCCTGCGCTGAAGAACTGCCTCGGATCGGGATCGTCGTGAGTGGAAATGATCTCGTCGCGGACGGATTCAAGGCTGTAGGTCTCGCGATAAAGCTCGTTTTCCATCGGCAGCAGGTCGCGGCTTTCGGCATAAAAGAGAAACAACAACCGGTACATCAAACTGAGCGATTCGTGATAAACGTCAGTGAGCAGTTCTTCGGATTGCGAAAAAGCGCGAGCCGAAAGTTGCGGCGCGCGCCCGTGTCGCCATGCCTGCATCTCGACGGGATTGGCATGCAGATAATCAAGGAATCCGCTGCCGAGTTCTTCGAGCGCGCGAAAGACGTTCTCCTTCAGCTCATCGCCTATCTCCCTGCCGTGACGCTCGCTCTCTTTAAGGGCGCGATCCAGCCGCGTGTTGTCGGCGGCGTCTTTTTCTATGAACGAAGACCCCGAAAAGAGGCCGAGCAGATAGCGAAAAGCGAGTACGGCATCGTTGTCCACACGCCGGTCGATGATAGCCGCAAGATCGATTTCAAGAAATGAGCGCAGCTTATGAACCGTCCCTTTGTAGAGCAATCGCAACCGCTGCCCATTGGTGATGACTGCCCATGCAACATTTGATTGCGCCAGCGCGCGATTGGCGATCTCCATAAGCGGGAGAGCGCCGAAATTCGGGTCTTCTATGACCGCATCCATATTGCTCGACCAGTCGAGCGCCCAGATCAAACATGCCAGATCGCGTCCGGCGTCTTTGCCCTGATACTCTTTTCGCGGCTTTCCCTTCAGATCAGCCCGCGCCAGTACATAGTCCGGATCAAAGACGCCGCCCTCGGCAACAATTCTTACCCCCCTGTGCGCTGCCATAGTCAGCGTGGGGAACAGTACGGCGTCACACCACAGCTTTCCGGTTTCTACAGCATCGGCGTTGAGCAGATCGCGGTTAAGCCGGTTGAAGGATTTGTACAATTCCCTGAGCGACTGTTTTGCGCCATCTTCGTCAAAGTCTTTCAGTTCGGCGTCGGCGAAGAGGCGTTCGAGATAGTAATCCGAAAAGAAGCTGTCGGAGTTTTTCAGAAACGGATAGAGGAAAGACCTGTATGCGGTTGCGCGTCCGGTTGTGCCCGCCGGAGGGTGTTCGATAGTCGCGCGGATGGCGGCTTCCGCCAGCGGGATGATGTGGTCTGCGGCAAGCGACAACGCTTTTTTGACGTTGGTCGAATTAGGGGAAAATGTCGCGTGGTGCACCGCGTTTCGGAGATCGCGCGCGACGAGAAAAACATACCGGCAGGCTTTTTCGGGAGAGAGTGATTCCTTCTTTTGCAACCATGCTTCGACCAGCGTTCTGGCTTCGCGCCAATTCTTTGTTTCAGCATTCCAGAGCAGCGCCCTTTCCGCCTTCTGAATGGCTGATAGAAAATCAACAGGCGTTGCGGCGGCGAGCTTTCTGACCTGTGGGGCGCTTTGAATCTCTTCGATCCATCGCGCGAGCGTTCGGTACTCGGCGTCTCCTCTGGAATGCATAATCATGGTCAGGTTATAGATGGCATTCCAGGCGTTAAGGAACCGATCTTTTGGATTTGTGGCTGTGTCGGCAAGAGCGAGATGCTGAATTGAATGGCTGAGTCCCACATACCAGCGGCTTGATGGGGCATAGTTGCGAGCCTCCTGTTCGTGTCGTCTCAGTTCAGTCAGCCTCTTAATGTAATCGGTCATGAAGTTCTCCCTAAACCGGCATCACGATAATGAGGTTGAGCAGCGCGGGCGCAGGAAAGGCTCCCAGTCGCATGTTCTCAACCTCGGCGCGGCGCTCTGCCATGCGGTGAGTGTGTATCTTCAACTGATTCTCAATACGAGTGCGTTGTCCTTTGACAGTCGATTCTTCGATGTCATCAAACAGCAATGCCTGTGGAGCGCCGATCTGCATGAGCCGCCCCTGCAAGTGCTCTGTGATTCCCTGATCAAACCGGTCAAGGTCTTCAAGCAGTACAGAAACATCTTCGTTTCGCCTCGTCTCGACGCGCTGATAATACGCCTGATAGTGCGCGCGAATAAAGTTTTCGGCCTTTTGCTTAAGCGTTGTTATTCGGGCGCGAATGAGCGAAATGGTCTCGCGGCTGGGTTCGATTTGCGGCAGGCTGGGCGCGAGATAGAGCCTGCGCCCCAGACCCGGCTGTATCTCGCCTTCCTGATCGACAAAGACCGGTTCAAGTTCTTCACGAATCACCCGCCCCACCTTATCCTCAAATCGAAGGACGAAATTGAAGATGACGCCGGGAAGCCCTGTGTAATCAGTGACCAGACATGCGATGCGGCCTTCAAGGTCAGCGGCGCGCGTGACACGACAGTAATGCACCATGCGCTCAATCACGGGATGCCCGAAGGCTACGAACTCAGGCTCGTGGCTTCGCGGCCAGTCGGCTGTGGCAATCGCTCGCTCGAAAGTGACGCGGGGGTAAGTTTTCGGCAGCTTGTCATCCTGAATCACAGACGGGACATGCAGCCGGTAGATTCCTTTATGCTGCGACGGATGAAGCCGTTGCCCTTCCTGATTGCCGAAAACGCGCAGAAAGGTTTCGACGAATGCCTGAACATCCTTGTGTTGCGGGATGGCTATTTGCGAATCTTCTATAGCGTGTTCGGCTTTGCGTATGTCCTCGCGTGTGAACTGCCGACAGCCTGACAGGAATTGCGTCTTGCGAATCTCTTCCGCGATGCGGTCCATGCGTTTGAGTTCTTCGTCGGCAATAACTCCCAGCTCCGAGATGTCAACCGATTTATCAAGAGCGCGCATGATAATATCTTCGAGTGAGATGCGATCCAGCACACCGAGGACTTCGGCCATGTTGCCAAGCTGCTGGCGTATAATCTCGATCTTCTCCTGTAGGCGTTTGAATATCTCGGCTTCCTTCGAGCCTTTGATCATCAAATTATATATCTGTGCAATGCGGCGCTGCCCATAGCGATGGATGCGGCCTATGCGTTGTTCAAGGCGATTCGGGTTCCACGGCAGTTCATAATTGATAAGGATGTGACAATAGCGCTGGAGGTTGAGACCTTCTGATGCGGCGTCAGTGGCAAGCAGGACGCGCGTATCTGGCTCATTGAATCGCCGCTCGGCGTAGAGCTTGGAGCCGATTTCGCTTTCGTCTTCGCCAAGCGGCATACCGCCGTGAATCACAACAATGCTGTCGGACCCGAGCATCCACTTTTTTTCTAACTCGGATTTCAGATAGTCGAGCGTGTCGCGATACTCTGTGAAAACGATGACCTTTTCACCGGGATCGCGGGCAAATAATTTTTCAAGGAATTCAGATAGCCACTTGAGCTTGCTGTCTTGTTTGCGACGGATGAGTTCCTCTGTGCTTTCGAGAAAATCGCGAAGCGTTTTGATCTCCGTAGTGCGTTCGGCATAGCTGGACTGGATACGGCGAGTTTCAATATAACGCTCGACGCGCTCGCGGTCTTCGTCTTCCATATACTCATCGCGTTGATAATCTTTCAGAAGGCGAGCAAGCTCTCGGCTGTCGCTGTTCAGGCGCGCTGCCGTGCGGGTTTCAACGATGCTCTCGATTCGGTTGCGGAGGGTTTCGCGCAGTGCCGCCAGGCTCGACACCATGCGCTTTTGAACCAGAGTCAGGAGAAAGATTCCGGCGTTGCGCGCGGCTTCCGAGATTTTCCGCTTCCGATTCAATTGTGCCCAGCCTGCGCTCGTATATTCAGAGACAGCTTCATAAAGCCTGCGCTCGTCTTTAGAGAAATCTATCTCGATTGATTGCGGCTGGCGATCTCGGAACTTCTTAACGAGTTTACCTTCGCTGTTTATCTCAAAGATGGTTTCCTTGCCACGCCGGATCATCACTTTATCTACGCGCTCGCGCGCATCAGGGCGGTCCAGGTCTTCGGGATTCGCAAACATAAATGGATCAAGCAGGTTCAAAAGATTAAAGAAATGCTCAGGATTGCCAGAGTGCGGCGTCGCGGTCAAAAGCAGCAAGCTGTCGCAACGTTCCTGAATCGTCCTGGCAAAATCGGCGCGGTTGGCGGTCGTCGAGACATAGTGGGCTTCATCGACGATAACGATGTCCCACCGTTTCTCTACCTTAATAAGCTGATCGAAAACCTTGTTAATGTTCCGCCGGGCCGACCCTGTTCCTTCATACTGTGGCTTTACCCAATCAATGGATGTGACTATTGAGTTCTTCGCGAGCCAGGGGTTGAGGTTTTCGTCAACGAGTTCCTGAATCCCTTCCATCTTGCGACTGTTATAGATGTAGAAAGTTCTTAGAAAGTGGCGCTGCATCTCTTTCTTCCATTGGTCCTGAAGAGATGCAGGAGCAACTATGAGCACACGGTTGCCTCGTTGACGAGCAGTTAGTTCCTGCATGATGAGGCCAGCTTCTATGGTTTTGCCGAGCCCAACATCGTCTGCGACCAGAAATCGCTGGCGTAAAGATTCCATCACTTTCTTCACGGCCAGTAATTGGTACGGTTCAGGGATCATCTTTGAGTTGCTGATGCTGAGAAGCTTGTCGTATTCGTAGACCAGAGAAAGGCGAGTTGCGCTGGTCAGGAGGCGATAATGGTCTATATGATCGAGGCGTTCTTCTTCGAGGCGGTCAAGCGCCGAGCGAACTGGCTCGATAGGGGTGTGCGGATAGAGGAATGATTGCGGTTTACCGTCGTTCTCAGGATAAAGGCGAATGGTCCAGGAGCCGTCCCCGTTATCGGTTATCTTTCCGACCTCCCAGACCTGATTCCGGCATCGGACCTTGCTTGCGACCTCGAATGGAAGACTCATAGCAGGTTTTTCTTTCTCAACGCCCTCATAATACCGGCGGACAGACGTTGATCGAGGGCAAACGTGCAATCAGCAGCTGAACATTGAATCCGTTGAAAAATGCCGCGAACGATTTTCATTACAGATCCGCAGACAGGACAAGTCAATCCCTCAATCTGCGTTTCGGTATTGCGATCCTGAGACGCCGTCATGACGGACATCAACACGCCGTTGCACTTCGGGCTGTCTTTGCAAATCCACATACCTGTGTCTTCATACAGTAGCATGACCTGACCACATACGGGGCAATCAGAAGTTTTAGTGAAAAAAGTCTCTGTCGAACGGCTCGCACCAGATTCTGTTAGTGAAACCGTTTCATGGCGGGGAAAATATGATCCAAACCCCAGATCGGTCAATACCTCATAGACAAGATCAGGCGACTCAAATCGCAGCATGGATTCACGAGTGTTATTGTGAGACAGGATATTTAAGCTTCCGTGCCATAGAATTTTACCATCTATGACTCCAATCTTCTCGTGCATACCGGGTCTTATGAAAACCTGCGCTCCGATGTTTTTCAGCCTGTTTATAACTTCACCATAGTGTTCGCGCAAGCTTTCCGGTTGTTCGTTGCCGGGCTTGGTATAAACGTCTATTTTTACCTGTCTGGTCACAAGCGAGCGAAGTACAGGATAGTAATTTATAGCCCGATTTTCAGAAAGAAAGGGAGATAGAATAATAATAAAGCTTAAAGAGCCGGCAAGATCATTGCGAAATAATTCCAGGAAATCCCGGTCCGAATAATGATTAATTTGAACCTGAAACCCATCTTGTCTCTCTTTGTTTGTCATTGCTTCGGACACCTGCGAACACAACTCAATGTCCTGCGACTGATATGTTCTTTATAAACCCTTCAGTCTCTGAAGACTGCCTCTCTGCGTGTCGGGTATAGAACCGTTACAACGTCAGGGGAGAATAGCACCCTATGAATAGAGCATCAAGAGGTACTTTTGCTATCTGTAGAGTATCAACCTGCGTTAGTCTTCGGCCTTTAAAGTATTAACCTGATACCTTCGCCAATCGCGCACCATTATTAAGCGCGGTATCTTTTTTCTCTGCCGATCATTGTTTTCTTTTACATCCTTAACAAACTCTTTACCTCGATTTGACCATATAATCTCCTCATCTGTCGTTAAATGTTATTGTAACTAGACAAGTTTCTCTGGAGGAAAAAATGTATCTGAAAAGGTCTGCAATCGTTTCGCTGGTCTCTGTATTTCTCGCGGCGATGGTGATCGCTCAAACATCTGACACAGTGAAGTTGCCCGATACTCCTGTAGGGCGAACCTTAGCGGCGTTTCTCGCGGCATTCAACAGCGGCAACCCTGACACTCTGCGCCGCTTTCACGCGGAGCGCGGCGGAAATGAGGAAAACGCCGAGCAGGACATGAATTTTTATAAACAGACGGGCGGTTTGAAACTGAACCGCGTCGCGCAGTCGTCCGACTACGAGATTGAAGTCCTCGTGCAGACGAAAAATGATGATCGCTGGTTTCTATTCTCGATTCAGGTCGGGCCGAATGCGCCTTACCCTATAGACGAGATAAAAGTTAAGCCCGCGTCAGGCCCGGACGCGACAGGCGCGCCTAAAACTCCAGTTAAGGAGACGGCTGCGCCTGTCGCAAAAAAGATGACCGACGCGGAGATGGCTTCATCGATTGCGGCTTATCTTGAGACCCTTGCGAAACAAGACAAGTTCTCTGGCGTCGTGCTGATCGCCAGAGACGGCAAGCCTGTATTCGAGAAAGCTTACGGGCTTGCAGACAAAGCGAAAAACATCCCGAACAACGCGGAGACACGGTTCAATCTCGGCTCGATGAACAAGATGTTCACAGCCGTTGCCATCGCTCAACTGGCCGAAGCGGGCAAGCTCTCGTTTGACGATACGGTTGGAAAACATCTGCCCGATTATCCCAACAAGGATGTCGCAAACAAAGTCACCATTCATCAACTGTTGACGCACACATCCGGGCTTGGGTCTTACTGGAACGCGAAGTTCGACGCGAAAAAAGGGACGATCAAATCGGTCTCTGATTACCTTGCGCTGTTTGCGGACGAGCCTTTCGCGGCTGAGCCGGGCAAGAAGTTTCAATACAGCAACTCCGGCTTCATCGTCCTGGGCGCAATCGTCGAAAAAGTTTCGGGACAAAGTTATTACGACTATGTCAAAGAGCACATCTACAAGCCTGCGGGCATGAACAGCACTGACGCTTTCGAGATGACTGCAAACACGCCGAACCTGGCCATGGGCTACACGAACGAGGGAGCGAACGAAGAGGCGCAGGGGCCGCGACACGAAAACACTGCATCTCGCCCGAACAAAGGCGGCCCTGCTGGCGGCGGGTATTCGACCGTCAAGGACCTGCTGCGGTTTCACATCGCGCTTCAGAGTCACAAGCTGCTCAGTCAGAAATACACAGACCTCATCACCACGGGCAAAGTCGATATGGGCAGGGCTAAATACGCTTACGGGTTCGGCGATGAAGTGGTTAACGGCGCGCGCGTCTTTGGCCACAACGGCGGCGCTCCCGGCATCGGTTCCGATCTGAGCATGTACCCGGAACTTGGCTACACGTCCGTAGTGATGACGAATTACGACCCGCCGCTGATGATGCCTGTCGTCAAACGAATTCGCGAGATGATTACCTTGTCGAAATGAGCCGACAGCATCACGCAAAGACGCTAAACGTCAAAGCCCGCAAAGAAGAGTTTTACATTGCGGGCTTTGACGTTTAGCGTCTTTGCGTGAAATTCCTGACCAGCCATGCAATAATTCTGCTTGATGCAACAATCGATCATCAGGGTTAAGACCGCAATCCTGCTCATCATATTATTTGCGGCACCGGCTGCGGCTTCGGACTGGGAGCGCAGCGTGGCGCTTTACAACAAGGGCGAATACCGCGCGGCCCTCGCAGAATTTCAAGACATCACGAGCGAACGACCGGACGCGGCTGGCGCGTGGTATTACATCGGATTGTGCGAATACAAGCTCAAACGCTACGAGCGAGTCGAGACTCCGCTTTCGCGCGCAATCGATCTGCTCGAAATTCAATCGCCCGCAAGCCCGGACATTGCCGGAGCATGGTACACGATTGGCATCTCTAATTATCTTCTGAGCCGTTACGAAAAAGCGGTCGAACCGCTCAAGCGATACATAGAGCTTTCCGAGAGAGCGAGGCGCGAGGTTGACCCCTTAGCGCGCACTGCGCTCGGTCGCGCCTACTTCCATCTCGAACGCTACGACGAAGCGACCAGCCTGCTTGCGGCGACGGCGGATAAATCAAAAGACAGCAGCGTGAATTACTACTACCTTGGAGCCATATATTTCAAGCGCGAAGATGACGACCGCGCGATTGCGGCGCTGAGAGAAGCGGTCAGGGCAAACGCGGAAGACGCGGCAGCGATGGAACTGCTGGCCGAAAGCCTGATGCGCAAAGCGCGCAAATCGAATTTGAATTCGGCGTGGCTTGAGGCTGTCGAGGTGGGTGAACGGCTTCGAGCTATCCGTGACGATCAGAAGACGGCAGGTTTGTCCGGTCGCGCATATCTCGGCGCGCGACAGTTCGACAAAGCTGTCGCGCCGCTCGAAAAGGTTGCGAAAGCAAACACGGATAACGGTCAGGCGTGGCTCTATTACGGCATAGCTTTGTCGCGCAGCGGGCAGATGAGAAAAGCCATGGAGGCGCTTGAGATAACTATTCAGTTGATGCCTGATTCGATTGCGGCGCTGTCTGAGCTTGGCTACGTCTACGAAAGCGACAAGCAGTATCAACAGGCGCTGCGTATCTACGAAAAAGCATACGCAGCGACAAACGACGCGGCGATTAAGGGAAGCATCGAACGCGTTCGCGCTTTGGCATCACAGCAGCCATAAATTCATCAGTTCGAGTAAGACTCCAACGCTTCCTGCTCGCTTTCATACGTATCGAAGACAGTGATGAGCTTGGTTATGGCAAGCAGATCCTGAATGCGTTTTGTCAGGTTCACAAGCTTCAACTGCCCGCCCTCGCGTTTCGTCGTCGTGTAGCTGCTGATAAGCGCGCCAAGCCCCGCAGAATCGACATAGGTTACATCACCGAGATTCAATAATATCTTTTTCTGGCCATCGGAGAGCAGGTCTTTGATCCTCTCTCTGACCTGCCCGTCGCCTTCGCCCAGCACTATTTTGCCCGACAGATCGAGCACGCTCACCCCGTCAACAACTCGCTCTTTAATATCCATACAAGCCTCCTAAGCGTTCATCCAAGTTGGTGAAATTATCACAGCCCGGCAGCGCAGTCAAAGATAGCTTCTTGACAAACCGTGGTTTATAGACAAAGAATCGCCAGAAGTTTCAAGCACAATCAAAGGAGGAATCCGAAATGATTCGACTTCGCCTGATATTTTTGCCTCTCTGCCTGATCGCCGCCGCCGCCGCAAACGCAACGGCTCAAACCGGCGACATAGTCTCTACGCGCGAAATGAGCGACATCAACTGGATGGAGTTCAAAGAGGCAGTGCCGTCAAAGATCAACACTGTGATATTGCCTACGGGCACGATTGAGCCGCACGGCGTAATCAACAACGGCGCGGACATCACTGCGCCCGTCGCGATTGCCAGAAGAATCGCGCGCGACGTGAACGCCTTGATCGCGCCCATCATCCCTTACGGCATGACGGGCAGCATGGACGCATATCCCGGCGCATTTTCGATCTCGGAATCTGCTTACCGCGCCTATGTGCGCGATGTGATGGCAGGGCTTGCCAAAAACGGGTTTCGCACCATAATCATCATCAACGGACACGGCGGGCCGCAGACGGCTGTGCTAAACGCAGTGGCGATGGAGGTCGGGCAGGACAAACACGTGCGCACGCTCGTCGTCAACTGGTGGAGCTATGCATCGGACGTGACGCTTTCAGTATTCGGCGAAGACGGAGGGCATGCGGGATGGAACGAAACGGCTTTCATTCAGGCGATTGATCCGAAACTGGTGCACAAGGAGCGGTACTCAAACGATCTGGCAACGCCGAACCCCGCGCCCGGCACCTATTCGGCCTACCCGTCGCCTTCATCAATCGGGCTGTATAAAGAAGGTCAGGGCTATGTGAAGTTCGATCAGAAGAAAGCCGACGACTATTTCGCAAAGGTGACGGAGAAGATTGCAAAGCTGATCCTGGAAATGCGCCGCAAGTGGGACATGGCCGGATTATAAAAAAAGGATGAATAATGAATTACCGATCATTGACACGAGCTAGGTTTACGAATTAGCCTGCAATAATAGCGCGAAGGAGAATGCTCGATGAAATGTCCGAGGTGCGGGGCGGAGAATCGCGAAGGGTCGAACTTTTGCCGATACTGTTCTCATCGTTTCAGCCCGACGGATTCAAAACCTAACTCCGGCTATGTCCCTTCGGTGCCGCCGCCCGAAGCAAACGCATTCAGAGAGCAATATCCGCCTCAGAGCACTCAATATCCGCCAGCGCAGCATCAGCAGACAAACTATCAACAGCCTCCGCCTCTGCCTGCACCTATGCCTCCGCATTATGCATGGGGGCATCAGTTGTGTCCGCGATGTGGCTCTATGAGCGTGACAAAAGGAACGACTCCCTCATGGGCAATACTGCTTGCGATAATTCTTGCCCTGCCGACCTGTTTTTTTTCGCTCTTCTTTTTGATGATCAAAGAGCCTAACCGCTGTCTCAACTGCGGAATCGAGTTCAGGTGAGATCGAGTTCAGGTGAGATCAAATCTTGCCGCGCTTTGACCGATAAGCCGCAGGCGGCGTCAGTTCATCAGACACGTTGTAATGAAAAACATCTCCGTCGAGGCGCAGGAAGATGAAGACTACGTCCTGCTCAGGGTCGTAGTCTTCGATCACTTCCGCAACTTCCGCGCTCGGCCAGCCACCGCGACTCGAAAGGCGCGCGCTTCCCTGCGCGATGTAGTAAGAAGGCACATTGATCATCGAGCCATCTTTTGAAGCATTCCTCAGATCAACGACTATCGCGCCGCGCCCTTCGCTCAGATATTTCTCCCACGCGTAGGCGGCAAAGGTCGCCCACTGCGCGCGCATAAATGTCACGTGCTCGTCGGGCGTGTCCATCGCCTCGATCTCTTTGGGTGGAATGGTGTCAGCCATTTTTACATCGCGCCATGATAACGGCGCGTCATGATTAGGCCGCGCCGTATTTCCTGAACCACTCCTGCATGCGCCGCCAGCCGTCCTGAGCCGCTTCCTTGTTATAGGTTGGGCGGTAATCCGCGTTGAAGCCGTGATCTGCTTCCGGATAGACGATGATTTCGGATTTGCCGTTCGCCGCTTTTATCGCCGCGCGCATCCGTTCGACCGAATCCAGGGGGATGCCCTGATCCTTTGCCGCGTAAAGTCCGAGCACCGGAGCTTTCAGTTGCGCGGCTATGTCAGTTGGGTGTTTTGGCTGCAACTCACTGATCTGCTGCGGGGGAACCAGCCGCCCGTACCACGCGACGCCCGCCTTCAGATTGGGATTGTGCGCTGCGTATAGCCACACGATTCGACCGCCCCAGCAAAAACCCGTGATGCCGAGTTTTGACGTGTTGCCGCTGCCCGATCTTTTAGCATACATGACCGTGGCGTCGAGGTCCGACATCACCTGCGCGTCCGGAACTTTCATGACTATCGGTCTGATGTCGTTGATGCTGGCCAGCTTTGAAACATCGCCCTGCCGCGCATAGAGTTCGGGCGCGATTGCCATGTGACCTGCTTTGGCCAGTCTCCGGCAGAGGTCTTTGATGTGTTCGTGAACGCCGAATATTTCCTGAACGACCAGAACGACGGGAAACGATTTGCCTTTCGCGGGCATGGCTCGATAGGCAGGCATCTCGCCACCGGCTACAGGAATTTTCACTTCGCCCGCAACAAGCCCGTCTGAATCGGTGGTGATCGTTTGCGCAGACACCGGCTGCACGGCGAGCGCGAATCCGCCCGCGAGCGTAGTTACGATGAACTCTCTTCTGTTGTACCCGGTCTTTGGCCTGAAATTGGTCAAGTCTTCCGACATGATAACCTCCCAAAAGTGATTCACTACAGGCAGTCAGGTTATCAGAGCGGCAAAGAGAATTCCAGATAGGCCGCCCGTGTGATGAAACCTTTAGCCCCTGCAAAGCACTAACCTGCGGCGGAGTGTGCCAAAGAACTATAACTCGATATTTCTTGTTGAAACTTCTGTGCCCATCGTTTGTTCGGGAGGACTCATGGAAACATTGTTGCAGGATCTGCGTTACGGGGTTCGGATGCTTGCGAAAAAACCCGGCTTCACCTTCGTCGCTGTGCTCGCGCTTGCTTTAGGCATCGGAGCCAACAGCGCGATTTTCAGCGTCGTAAATTCCGTATTGCTCAGGCCGCTGCCCTTTAAATCGCCCGATCAGTTGATGATAGTCTGGGAAAACAGTGAAAAATATGGGTTTCCCAAAGACACCCCCGCGCCTGCAAACTTCATCGATTGGCGCGACCAGAATCAGGTCTTTGAAAGCCTCGCGGCGGTTGCGTCTCAGACCTTCAACCTCACAGGCGCGTTCGAGCCGGAAAAGATCGAAGGCCAGCGCGTCTCTGCCGGTTTCTTCCCTATGCTTGGCGTTGAGCCAATCCTTGGCCGCTCGTTTCTCCCCGAAGAAGACAAGCCCGGCGCGAGTCTCGTTGTCATAATGAATTACGGTCTGTGGCAGCGTCGATTCGGCTCGGACCCTGACATCGTTGGAAAGCCCGTAATGCTCGACGGCCAAAGCTACACGGTGATCGGAGTATTGCCGAAAGAGTTCAGATTTCCCGACCCGTATCAGTCTGCGGGAGAAGAGAACGCGCTATATGTGCCTATCGCCTTCAGCGCGGAAGAAGCGGGCAATCGGGGCGGCCATTATCTGATAGTTTACGGGCGGGCAAAGGCGAATGTTACGGTCGAGCAGGCGCAGGCAGAGATGACGACAATCGCCGCGCGGCTTGAGCAAGCCTACCCGGAATCGAACATGAGCATCGGCGCAACGGTCGTCTCGCTGCACGAGCAACTCGTTGGCGACATAAAACCCGCTCTTTTGATACTGCTCGGAGCCGTCGCCTTCGTGCTTTTGATCGCGTGCGCAAACGTCGCCAATCTTCTGCTTGCGCGAGCCGCCGCGCGACAAAAAGAGATCGCGCTTCGCACTGCGCTCGGCGCAAGCCGCGCGCGACTGGTCAGCCAGTTTCTTACAGAAAGCGTGTTGCTTGCGGCAATGGGCGGCGCTGTCGGATTGCTGCTTGCTGTATTCGGATTGAAGATACTGTCAACGCTCATACCTCCGGAACTTTTGCACGCTGAAACAATCAGCATTGACGCCCGTGTGCTCGGCTTTACATTCCTCGTCTCGCTCGTGACGGGAGTGATTTTCGGCTTAGCTCCTGCGCTACAGGCGTCAAGACCAAACATGAATGAAGCATTGAAGGAAGGCGGGAAGGGCACGTCGGGCGGCAGTCGCAACAAGTTGCGGAGCCTGCTCGTAGTTTCCGAAGTCGCGCTCGCGCTTGTTTTGCTGGTCGGAGCGGGTTTGATGATCAACAGCTTCTTCAGATTGCGCAATATTGATCCGGGATTTAAGACCGCCAATCTTCTGACGATGAAAGTAGTCCTTCCGCGCTCGAAGTATCCTAACCGCGCAAAACGCTCGGCGTTTTATGACGAGATGTTGCAGCGAATCCAATCTTTGCCGGGTGTGGAATCGGCTGGCGTCATCACAAATCTTCCCTTGACCTTCAAAGGCAACAACGCGGGCGTAGCAATCGAAGGCCGCCCGGAGCCGCCCGTCGATCAGATTCCAATAGTAATCACGCGGGTCGTAAGCCCCGGCTATTTTCGTACGATGGGCATTGCCTTATCGAAAGGGCGCGAATTCAGCAGCCAGGACAGACCCGACACGCGTGCTTCGATCATCATCAGCGAGTCTACTGCGCGCGCGTTCTGGCCCGACGAAGACCCGCTTGGCAAACGGCTGAAGATGGGCCGACTTGATTCGGACGAAGCGTGGCTGTCGGTTGTCGGAGTAGTAAAAGATGTGCGGCAATTTGAACTCAACATCGACCCGAAGCCGCAGGTCTATTTCAATTACGCTCAGATGCCCTACTTCGCGCCGCGCGATCTGGTAGTTCGCACGTCTGTCGATCCGCTGCAACTTGCCGCCGCAGTGCGAGACGAAGTGTGGGCTGTGGATAAAGATCAGCCGGTTTCAAACGTCTCAACTATGGAAGCGATTCTGGCTTATTCAGTCGCGCGCGAGCGATTCAACATGCTGTTGCTTGCAATATTTGCGGCTGTGGCGCTCGCGCTCGCAGGCGTAGGAATCTACGGCGTGATGTCTTATACGGTCACGCTGCGCACGCACGAGATCGGCGTGAGAATGGCTCTGGGAGCCACTTCCGGCGATGTGTTGAAGCTCGTTGTCGGGCAGGGGGCAAAGCTCGTCTCGGTCGGGGTAGCGATAGGTCTTGCGTCTGCTTTCGCATTGACCCGCCTGATGGAGAGCCTGCTTTTCGGAGTGAGCGCTACCGACCCGGCTACATTTACGGTCATCTCGGTTGTGCTGGTGGCAGTGGCTATGCTTGCAAGCTACATCCCCGCGCGCAGGGCTACGAAGGTTGACCCGATGATTGCGCTTCGCTACGAATGAAGAAATTACGAATTAAGAATCGAGGATTGAAGCGTAATTCTTAATTCGTAATTATTAATTGTTCTCAACGCGGCAGCGGCTCCGGCAGGCTGGCAATCGCGTAAGCAAGCACGGCAATCACCGCTGCGTTTTCTGCAAGCTCGCGCGGGACTATCTTGTCCAGGGTGTCGGCGGCTGTGTGATGATAATGGAAGTAGGTCCGCACATCCTGAAGCGGGGAAAACGTAGGCACGCCTGCCTGATCGAGTGGCGAGACATCTGCTCCTTCCGGGTTCTGAGTCTGCCGCGCGATGCCAGCGCCGGAAGTTTGCAGAATTGCCGACAGCGGGGTGAGCATATCAACAGCCTTGCGGCTTGCGTGCGCGGAAAATCCCAATGGATGGCCCGCGCCGGAATCGCTCTCGATTGCCGCGATGTGATTGGCCAGTTCCGCCTTGTGATCCTGCGCATAAGCTGTTCCGCCCCTCAGTCCGTTCTCTTCATTCATCCACGCGATAATGCGAATCGTCCGCTTGGGGCGCAGCTTGAGCTGCTTTATCAAATTGGCCGTCTGCATAGCTATACCCACGCCCGCCGCGTCATCAATCGCGCCTGTTCCCAGATCCCACGAATCGAGATGGCCTGATACGATGACGATCTGTTCGGGATGCTCGCTCCCCTTGATGTCCGCGACGACGTTGTAGCTTGCGACATCGGGAAGCGTTTGCGGCGTGAGCGTCAGATGCAGTCGCACATTGCCTTGAGCAGCGAGATATGCGATCAAATCCGCGTCTTCTGCCGCGACGGCAGCGGCGGGAATCTTTGGCACATCATCGAGATAGCGAAGAGCGCCCGTGTGCGGCAAACGGAAATCTGCGCTGCCTACAGAGCGCACAAGCGAAGCTGCTGCGCCGAGGCGCGCGGCTTCGCTTGCTCCTGCGCCGCGATATGCGACCGCCTGCACATAGGCGTCAAACGCGAATCCCTGCTCGGCCATCTGCTTGTCGAATCGCGCGTTGAAGAGGACTATCTTTCCGGCCACCCGCTCGCGCCCCATCGCGCGAAGCTGATCGAAAGTCTCGACGACTACAACATCGGTCGTCAGTCCTTCGGGCTGTGTGGCGACGCTCCCGCCGAGCGCCGTCAGAAATATCTTTTGAGTGGTATTCGGAGCCTGCCCTGCGAATTGAACAAGCTCGCCCGTTTCGACGCCGCGCACCCAGTGCGGCACCATTACTTTTTCGAGCCGAACATCCAGTCCAACTCGCCGCATCTCGTCGGCGACATACCTGACCGCGTGCTCGGCCTGCAATGATCCGCTCAGGCGCGGGCCTATGTTGTTCGACAGATGAGCGACCTGCCTGTAAGCGTATTCGCTTGCGAGCGCTGCCTGCTGCAACTGTTTCAGTTCAGTCAGCAATTGTGATGAGTAAAGACTGGCCGAGCCGTTTGCCTGCTGTCGAGCGACAACAGGCAAACTGAAAGTCATTGATGCAAAGATTGCAAGAAGGGTGAGTACGGAAAAACATCTGGAGCTTTTCATACCGCCTGATTATACGCGATGAGCAAGGCTTGCAACAGGCGGTCAGCAGGGCAAAAAATCAGGGCGGTTGAATTTCAACCGCCCTTTATGCCACATCAGAAGTTTGGTCTGACTACTCCAATGTCAAAATTATGAATTGAAGCTGGCCGCCGCGTTCAATCTGGAGGGCAACCTCTTTTTCGCCCTTGAGCGACTGAGTCGCACGGATGTAGTCCTGGCGACTGGTGATCGGCATGCGGTTGATGCGATGGATCACGTCACCGCGCTGAAGACCAGCCTCTCCGGCAGGACCGTCAGACTGAACGTTTTGAACAACAACACCCGAATTGATCTTTAACTTCAACTCGCGAGCTATGTCAGGCGTCACGGTTTGTGTTGAAATGCCGAGCGGGCTGCCGTTCTCGTCATCATCTGCGCCCGGCTTCTCTTCCTGAGCTTCGGTCAAGTCCGGGCGCTCGCCCAGATTGACGGTTGTCGATTGCGTGCGGCCATCGCGCACATATTTGAGTTGAGCGGGTCTGCCTACAGGCGTGTCTGCTACAAGTTCGGTAAGCTGACCCGGTGTCTTGACCTGCTTGCCCTCGAATTCAACGATAACGTCGCCGCTGCGCAGACCGGCTTTAGCCGCAGGGCTGTCTTCTTTAGAAACATCCTGAACCTGCGCGCCCTCTGTTCCCTCGTAACCAATCGCTCTGGCAAGAGCAGGCGTTACCGGCCTCAGAATAACTCCCAAATACCCGCGCGTCACCTTGCCGCTCTTGATAAGCTGCGCGTAGATTTTGTTCGCAAGGTTTGCAGGAATAGCAAAGCCGATACCTGAACTGGTTCCGGTTTGCGAAAAGATCAGCGCGTTAATGCCTATGACTTCGCCCTGCATATTGATCAGGGGGCCGCCCGAATTGCCCGGATTGATCGAGGCGTCAGTCTGTATGAAATGCGTGAACTGTCCCGCGCCGGGAAGATCACGGCCCGTCGCCGAGACAATTCCTGCCGTCATCGTCTGCTCCAGTCCGAACGGGCTGCCGAGCGCGATTACCCACTCGCCCTGCTCAAGCGCATCGGAATTTCCGAGCTTCGCAAAAGCCAGTCCCTGCGCTTCGATCTTGATAACCGCCAGATCCGTTTCCTTGTCCGTGCCGATACGCTTTGCTTTGAACTCGCGCCCGTCTGCAAGCTTTACGGTGATCTGCTCGGCATCTGCCGCGACGTGATTATTGGTAAGTATGTAGCCGTCAGAACTGATGACTACGCCTGACCCTGTGCCGCGCTGGCGACGAGGCTGCCCGCCGCCAAGGCCCGGTATATCCGGAAAACCTTCCGGCAGACGCATTGCTGATCTCTTGGATTTTTCGACCACATCAATATTGACTACCGCAGGTTTGACCTGCTTGGCCACATTGATGAAAGTGCGTGATAAATCGGCTGGCGTGGGCAACTGCGCCTGCGATTGTTGAGCGGAGGCTCTCTTTTCTATTTCAAACCCCAGCCCCGCCGCAACAGCGATGGCCAGAGCGAAAATCAGCGCCTGCACCCCTCTCCGAGTCTGTGTAATTTTGTCTGTACTCACACCCATCTGTTCAACCTCCATTAAATCCTCTCACTGCGAGCCACCTCTGAAATTTTGAACGACAAGAGATTGCTTCATTGCTCAATTATCGCCCGCTGCCGACTGGCTCGTGGTGATTTAACGCCTGTCTGGCCGGGCAAGTTCCTTTATCTCGCCCGGCCAGAATTTTATTAGTTGTCTCTTTCAATGCGCAGGTTGTTGGTGACAGAGAAGACGCCGGATATGCCTCTTGCCGCCGTGTAGGCAAGCTGGCTATCCATCTTATTTGAAACTACGCCTTCAAGCGTCACGTGCCCGCGATTGACGACAATGTGTATCGAGGAATTCGCGCCCTGGAAGTAACGATAGAGGCTGCCCGTGCGGACTAGCGTTCTATATGTGCGAACGCGGATCGTGTTGTCAAACCCGGAAACGGGCAACACCTGAATATTGTTTACCACCTGCTCGATGCCTTCTATCTTCTTCACACGTCTTTCAGCATCCTTGCGCGTAACGGCATCGACGACCTGACCATAAAGCGTCACAGTGCTGCCGTCTATCTTGTAAGCCAGATTGTCAAACACTCCATAATAAGGCAGTGTGACAAGCTCTTTGCGAACCTTATTCGCCGTTCGCACATCGTCGTTTCTATCTTGAGCGGAAGCGACAAATGCAGTCGATACCACAATAGCAAGCGATGCCATAATCGTAATTAGTTTTCTTCTGATCGTAGTCATTTTATCCTCCTGAAATCTCTACCTCATTTAATCTTCAATCCCATTCCATCTTCATCCTTCGACCGGTCGGACCCATCTTTGTCCGTCTATCATCATTGGATGCCACAAGCGTCTCAACTGCTGTCTGCGGGTCCTGATCGTCAACAACCGGTATAGTCTCATACTTTTCATGTACGACCGTTTCCACATAAACGGATGATAATTCGACATCAGTTGACTCCGAGTCGAATTTTTCAAGAGCTGAGATCATTTTTGACAATGCCAGCACTATATGAGACCGAGAATCAGCATCAAGATGCACAAGTGCGCCTCCAAATACCGTGTTACGACGTTCGCGAAACCTATCTACAGCCTGCCTGCCTCTGTCAGTCAGCGCCACAAGCACAGAGCGTCGATCTTTATCAGCGGCCCTTCGCTCAATCAGATGTTTGCGTGTAAGCCGATTGGTCAATTGAGTGACTGCCGGAGCAGAAATCCGTAATTCAGCCGCGAGTTCACCCGTACAAAGCGGCCCGCGACGCAGCACTCTGAGAGCCTGAGCCTGAGCCAGTGTCAGGTCTAATTCGAGAACATGCTTCTGATGCTGCTCCATCATCAGCCTGAACATCGTCTCTAAAAACCTGTCCAGTACGGCTTCGGCCTCTACAGCAGTGGCTTTTCGCATTCAACCTCTCTTAATGCAGATTAATAGTTAATCTACATTAAATAGTATACTGCGCGCGCCTCGCCACGTCAAGTAGTGAAGTCAGGCATTAAATGTTTCAAAACAAAAAGATTTAAGCGTCAGGCTCTTCAAGGTCGAACGAAGTAATTTTGGCTTTAAGGTTGCGCACATATTCGCGCTCGGTTTCCAGTTGAGCCAGGTCTGATTCAACATTGAGACGTTCTGCGCGAAATTGTTCGATTTGAGCGGGACTTATCTGTTTGCGACGTATTCGCTGCAAGCCCAGAAGGGCGACCAGGGCAATCGCCAGATAGAACAGCCAGTTGCCGAAGTATTTTCTGCCGAGCGGCATGAAAGCGATGATGACGATTATAATCAGCATGAAAAGCCCGAAGAAAGAGCAGCCGGTTTGAAGTGGCACGCTCAGTTCTCTGCTTTTCAGGGCCTCGACTTCCGCATCGGCCTCTGAGATCAATTCGTCGAGTTCGGCAAGCCTTGCATCGACGACCATCAGCGCTTCGGCTTCGTCCATTTCAGTTGAGGTCGTTTGATCTTTCAAAGACAGATTGATTGCGTCTTTATAGGCGCGAACCTGAAAAGCGGCCCCGCATTTTGCGCAGATGACGCTATCGAAGTCTTTCGGGAATTCGAGAGGAGTCGCGCATTTCGGGCAATCGGTTTTTATTATGTCCATAATGGTCGCTATAGATTTAATATCATAGCAAGCAGTGATGTTTGAGTCGCGCGGTCTGTGTTAAGATCAGGAGTTACAAGCCTCAGACGATTTGAGAGAGACAATGGCGAAACTTCCCTTTGACATCGACACGGCAATCGACCGAATCCGCGAAGCTACCGAGCCTTTCGCCAAAGCTGCGATGTTCGAGCTTGCCGAAGACGGTTTTGATTCGCCGTTCGAGCAACTTATTGCCTGCATCATCTCTATCCGCACTTATGACGAAGTGATGCTGCCTGTGGCGCGCAAACTGTTCGCTCGCGCGCGAACGCCTGCACAGATCAGTAGTCTTGCGCCGGAAGAGATTGGCGAGATAATCCGTCCATCAACCTTTCATGAGAACAAAGCGCGACAGATTCATGAAATCGCTCGCCGCGTAGTCGAAGAGCACGAGGGCCTTCTTCCGTGCGACCGGGACGTGCTGCTTTCGTTCAAGGGCGTCGGCCCCAAGTGCGCCAACCTTGTGCTTGGCATCGCGTGCGGCCAGCCTTATATCGGCGTTGACATACACGTTCACCGCGTGACAA
This sequence comes from Blastocatellia bacterium, assembly GCA_963804815.1. Classification (GTDB taxonomy): domain Bacteria; phylum Acidobacteriota; class Blastocatellia; order UBA7656; family UBA7656; genus DATEKX01. The sequence continues at coordinate 5,348,710 of CAWDRU010000002.1, forward strand.
ACCGCTGGGGCTACGTTCAGACTCGCACGCCTGAACAGACCATGGAAGCGCTCGTCAATAAACTGCCGCGCCGGTACTGGGTAGAGATCAACCGCCTGCTTGTACCGTTCGGCAAGCATATCTGCACGGGCAGGCTCCCGCACTGCTCTGCCTGTCCTGTTGTTGAGATGTGTCAACAATCAGGCGTGGAAGAGCATCGTTAAACGGATCAAGAAGTTATGCCGAGAGTCCTTTTACTCCTGCCTACGACCACCTATCGCACGAAAGCCTTTATGGATGCGGCGCTAAAAATGGGCGTCAACATCGTCGCGGCTACCGAACAGCCCAGCACGCTCGCGGCGCAAAATCCCGAAAGGTTGTTGACGCTCGATTTCTTTGACCCCGAACAATCTGCGCGCAAAGCATCAGAGTATTCCGCCGAGCACAGGGTTGATGCCATAATTCCTGTTGACGAAGATACCGCCGTAGCCGCTTCATCAATCGCTCAGGCGCTCGGTCTCGAACATAACTCAGTAGAGGCGACGCGCGCGGCAAAGAACAAATATTTGATGCGCGAACTCCTGAGCCGCGCAGGCGTGCCTGTGCCGCGCTACTGGCACTTCTCGCTCGACGAAGACCCGCGCCTGTTAGCTGCGCGCGTCGCATTCCCCTGCGTAGTCAAACCTGTCTTTCTCTCGACGAGTCGCGGCGTGATGAGGGCCGATGCGAAAGAAGAGTTGATCGAAGCAATTGCGCGACTCGACAGCATTGTCGGCAGTCCGCATATTGCGCGGCGCGGAGGCACACTTGCGCGCGAGGCTTTGATCGAAGAGTTCATTCCGGGTTTTGAGGTCGCGGTCGAAGGAGTTGTTACTGATGGCAGATTTCGCGCGCTCGCAATCTTCGACAAGCCCGACCCGCTCGACGGGCCTTTCTTCGAGGAGACGATATATGTAACCCCTTCGCGCCTCTCTTCTGAGACTCAAAAGCAGATCATAGAGACTACGGCAGCGGCGACGAAAGCTATGGGCATGACGAAAGGCCCTGTGCACGCAGAGTTGCGCGTAAACGATCACGGCCCGTGGGTGATCGAAGTGGCCGCGCGCGCCATCGGCGGCCTGTGCTCGCGCGCGCTCAGATTCGGCGAAGGGATTTCGCTTGAAGAGGTGTTGATTCGCCACGCGCTCGGCGAAGATGTAAGCCGCATCGAGCGCGAAGATCGAGCGGCTGGAGTGATGATGATTCCGGTTCCTCGCTCAGGGATACTGCGCGAGGTCAAAGGCGTGGATGAGGCGCGCCGCGTAAGGGATGTTGAAGACGTTATCATCAGCGCGCACATCACGCAGAAAATTCAGCCGCCGCCGGAAGGCGCGAGTTATCTGGGATTCATCTTCAGCCGCGCCGATAGTGCCGAAAAAGCAGAAGCTGCGCTTCGCGAAGCGCACAGCCGAATCGAGTTCGTTATCGAGCCTGATTGATCGTTCTGCCCTCACTTCAAGCGTCGCCCTCGAACCTCTCTTTCATAACCCGATCTATTTCCGTGATGTCGTAAACTCTGGCAGGGCCGCTTGCCGATCTAAGTTGTATATGAGGCCAATCCTTCAGTCTTGCCCATAACCCGCCTGCCGTCAGGCTGAGATTTTGCCCTTCTTGCGCATAGACGCGATAGCCGTTTAATCCATTTATTTTTCTTGTTGTTGACCACTCCGCCGATGTGCCAACCAGCCAGAAGGCGTCGAACGCTTCACCCCATTGATGCCACGATAGGCCCGGCGGAGCATCCGTCACCTGTCTGCCGGATTGAGGGCCAACGCTCTCTATGCAAAATGCCAGGAAATCCGCTCCGTTGCTTCGGAACTCACGTATCTTTCGTTGAACCTCATCTCTGGTTCGTGATTGTCTCCATATCTTTCCCTGCTCAAATGGAGAACGCAAAGTTTCGTAAATTCGCATCTCTATACCCCGGGCACGGCAATTCCCTATCAGGGTTCTTGCCTTAGGTCTGAGCTCAGCGACGAGATCATTCAAATCACGTGATGCCATTTCTCTTATCTCCTATAAATTAGGTCTGGTCCTCGGATGCACTTGATAATGCGCGTGTGGACCTGTCCCGTGCGGCTCTGAAAAGCATACTTTCAGATTTGGTCGTGTATGATCGTAAGCCCATTTTCTGTTGATATATCTGGTGACATCATCAATTGCGGCCTGACTTTGTCCGCGAGTGCGCACATCAACGGCCCGCCAGTCTGCGTGAATGCCGCTCGCGCGCAATGCCGCATCTTCTGCCGGAGTTCTGAAAATAGATGTTATCGTCAGATTCCAGTTCCAGTGTTCTTCAGCGTACTGCGAAGCTTCGGTAACAATTTGTTTCACCTTTGCGGCCAGCCTTGAATCGCCCCACTCTCTCTCTACACGTGGCGTTGCAAATCTCAGCATAGTTATTCCTCCATTCAGATATGCATTTAATCCCTATTACATTTCACCCTCCGGCATCCTGCTGACAGGGTAGTTTGCTCTGAGGCTGAGCCTTACGCTATAACAATGAAAGGATTATGTCTGAGCAAACTCTATCTATCCTACTTGTATCCTGCTACGAACTTGGACATCAGCCTGCAAGTCTGGCCGTGCCGCTGGGTTTCCTGCGGCGCGCGGGGTACGAAGCCGAAGCCATGGATGTGTCGGTCGAAGGTTTCGACGAGCAGAGAGTGAAACGCGCGCAATTTATCGGCATATCAGTTCCCATGCACACGGCTTTAAGGCTGGGGCTGCGCGTTGCCGAAACGATTCGCCGCATCAATCCTCGCTCGCATATCTGTTTTTACGGGCTGTATGCTTCACTCAATGCCGATTATCTGCTCGAAACCGTAGCCGATTCGGTCATCGGCGGAGAGCTTGAGCAGTCGCTCGTCGCGCTCATTAAGTCTATCGATGAAGGATCACAAAAACCCGGCGCGAAAAAACTGCCTGTGCTTGAGCGGCTCGATTTTCCGCTTCCGGTACGTAACCGGCTGCCTGCGCTCACTCGCTACGCCAAACTTGAGCGCAATGGTGAACAGCACCTTGTCGGTTACGTTGAAGCAAGTCGCGGATGCCTTCATCATTGCACGCATTGCCCGATTCCACCCGTTTACGACGGGCGATTTTTCGTCGTGCCTGAGCCTGTTGTGCTCGAAGACATTCGCCAGCTCGTTGCGGCGGGCGCTCGCCACGTGACATTCGGAGACCCCGATTTTTTGAACGGCCCGACGCACAGTCTGCGCATCGCGCGCGCAATGCACGAAGAGTTTCCCGAACTGACTTTCGATTTCACGGCGAAGGTCGAGCACATAATCAAGTATCGCTCGCTCATCCCGGAACTTGCCCGCGCGGGCTGCATATTCGTGGTTTCTGCGGTCGAGTCGTTGAGCGATACGGTTCTCGCGCATCTGGAGAAAGGCCACACGCGCGGAGACGTGGGCCGCGCGCTTCACATACTTCGCGACGCGGGCATTGCGCTCAGGCCGTCACTGGTATCCTTCACGCCGTGGACGACGATTGACGATTTTATCGACGTGCTCGATTTTGTCCGCTCGCACAATCTCGTAGATCACGTTGACCCTGTGCAGTACAGCATCCGCCTGCTCGTGCCGCCCGGCTCGCTGCTTGTTTCGCAGCCCGGCGCTGACCTCTGGCTTGGCAGGCTTGCCGAAGAGACGTTCAGCTACAACTGGTCGCACACAGACCTGAGGATGGACGAGTTGCACAAACAGGTCGTCCATCTAGTCGAACAGGCGGCCCGCAGTAATGAAGACGCGGGCATCACGTTTCAACGAATCCGAGACGCGGCTTGCCGCGTGCGCGGCGATGAAGAGACGACCAGCTATGTGCCTGAGATTGCGCCGCTCAGGCTTCGCCCGCCGCGCCTTACGGAAGCATGGTTCTGCTGAGCGGAGCCTACACGGGACCAGTTTGGTCCCCTTGAAAAAAGGTCGGGAGTTTAAGAGCGACAGGATTTGAACTATGAAATCTCCTTTCTGCTCACGCGTTCATCCTTTACAATGATATTGAAGGGGGCATCGATATGAGTTCACCATTAGCCGATAACATTCAGATAAGAGCGGAAGTAGACCAGCAGGACATTCGCGTTTGCCGTTTCACGGTTGATCGCCCGGTTCATCCCGGTACGGTTGTTTTCACAAGCGCCGAAGAATCGAAGGACAACGACCTGGCCGACAGGCTTTTCAAAATACCGGGCATCTCGAAAGTAGAGCTTGACGGGTACCGTGTATCGGTGACCCAGACAGGCAGTGAGGATTGGCGACAACTCGGCAAGCGCATAGGTTCTGCCATTCGCACATTCTTCAACCCGCCGCCGCCAGTCGCCGATGGCGAGCGATTGCCGTCCGAGGCCGTGCGTACGCGCGTTCAGGCGGTACTTGACGATATGATCAATCCCGGCGTGGCTTCGCACGGCGGGTTTGTCGAGTTGCTCGACGTGCAGGACGACAACGTGTTCATACGCATGGGCGGAGGCTGTCAGGGTTGCGGCGCTGCCGATGTTACTTTGAAGATGGGCATCGAAAGAATGATTCGCGAGCAGGTGCCGCAAGTGCGGGAGATATTCGATTCGACGGATCACGCTTCGGGCCAGAATCCTTTTTACGCGCCGTCGAAGTAATCAGCGGGCAGTAAGCCGCCAACTGCTTACTGCCCCGTAGCTTCTCCCATCTGCTGGTGGCCTTCTGCTTCCTTAATAGCTTTGTCAACGTTGACAAAAAGTAACAGCGCGAGTCCTGCAATCAGAAATATTATGAGCGAAAGAATCGAGAGGCGATAGCTGTTCGTAAATTGAAAGGCCAGAGCAAACAGCAACGGCCCAAGCCAACTGGTTCCCTTGTCGCTCACTTCGTAGAGGCTGAAATACTCGGCCTCCTTCCCCTTTGGAATCATCAGCGAATAAAGCGAACGGCTGAGCGCCTGACTCCCGCCGAGCACAAGGCCGATGACTGCGCCCATGATCAGAAAATCGCGCGCGGTCTTGAGCGCCGCATATGCATAGATGATGGTGCCTATCCATATAATCAGGCTGATGATGATGGCTCGCTTCGTGCCCACAGACTTTGCGATAAAGTTGAAGATCGTCGCGCCAAAGAAGGCGACAAACTGGACTACGAGAACGGTCTGCGTAAGCGTTGTGATGTCGAGCCCCAGTTCTTCGCTGCCAAACTGCGACGCGAGCGCTATGACCGACTGTATGCCGTCGTTGTAAAGCAGGAAGGCGAGCAAGAACAATAGCGTCTGCGGGTATCGAGTCAATCCTTTTATAGTGTGCCTGAGTTGCCTGAATCCTACGCTTATATGGCTTTCGCCGGGCGGCAGGCTCAGAACGGCCTTCCGGCGTTTGAGCAGCGCAAGCGGAAAAAGAGTGAACAAGGCCCACCATAATCCGGCTGACAGAAAGCTGATGCGAACGGCGTGTCCTGTGCTGAGTCCCAAAGATTCCGCGTTGGAGACAAGCCAGAGATTGGCTGCCAGCAATAACCCGCCGCCGACGTAACCCCAGGCAAAGCCTATTGACGAAACAGAATCGCGGCGGTCGGGGCTTGCAACGTCATTTAGATATGCATTGTAGAAAACAAGCGATGCGCCGATGCTGAGATTCGCTATAACAAACAGTACGCCGCCGAGCAGGTAACGGTCGCCGTCGAGAAAGTACAAACCCATCGTCGCAAACGAACCCGTGTAGGCGAAGAAAGCCAGCAACTGTTTTTTCAGATTCGAGTAATCCGAGATAGCGCCCAGCAAAGGCAGAAAGAGCATCTGAAGAAACACCGACAGAAAAACGGCGAGCGAGAAGAAAGAGCCAGGTCGTACTCTCATGCCGAGCGGGTGGACGAATCCTTCGGCGTCAGCCGCAGCTTTCGCAACAGCCGTTAGATACGGGCCGAGAAAAACCGTCACTACAGTCGTGTAGAAAGCGGAGTTTGCCCAGTCATAGATATACCAGCCGAACAGTTCGCGGCGATCATTCATGAGATATAATCCTGAAAGGTTTTAATGTCTTTGATTCGAGTGAAGCGCCAGCATACGTTATCAGCGCGCGTTGTAGCAAGGAGGTATTGATTTACGATTCCGTGATGTTGCTTATTTTTTAGCCATCGGTCATTCTTCACTCAAGCAACGGGACTCTTTATGCCTGACGGTGAAATCATGCAACGTGTAAGCAAAGAAGAAGCTGACCGCGATCTGGGATTTGGCTCAGTGGTCGCGCACGAAAGCCGCCAGCGGCTCTTGAATCGAGACGGCAGCTTCAACGTCGCGCGCCGTGGGCTGAGCTTCTGGACATCGCTCAGTCTTTATCACAGATTGCTGACTATATCGTGGTCGAAATTCCTTGGCCTCGTCATGCTGTCGTATCTTTTTGCCAACCTCGTCTTCGCAATGGCCTATATGGCATGCGGGCCAGAGTCGCTTGTGAGTTCGCCGGAGGTGACCTTTAAAAACGACTTCCTGCGCGCCTTCTTCTTCAGCGTGGAAACATTTGCGACGATCGGTTATGGCAACATCATTCCCACAGGGCCTGCCGCGCATGTAGTTGTCACGATTGAATCGCTCTTCGGACTGCTCGGATTCGCGCTCGCCACAGGGTTGTTGTTCGCCAGATTTTCCAGACCCACAGCCCGGATCATATTCAGTCGGCAGGCGATAGTCGCGCCTTACAGAGACATAACTGCGTTCGAGTTTCGTATCACAAACGCGCGCACAAACCAGATCATCGAGCTTGAAGCCAAGATCCTTTACGCGCAGTTTGAAGAAGAGGATGGAAAGAGCGTACGCCGTTTTTATCCTCTGTCACTTGAACGCGACAAGGTAGTCTTCTTTCCACTTAGCTGGACGATTGTGCATCCGGTTGACGCGAGCAGTCCGCTTTATGGCCTCACGCCCGAAGACCTGCGGAGGACGAACGCGGAGTTTCTGATTCTGCTTACGGGGATCGACGAAACATTTTCGCAGACCGTTCACGCGCGATCTTCTTATAAGGCCGACGAGGTAGTCTGGAACGCGCGATTCACCAACGTATTCAATCGCCCGCTGGAAAACGATCTGCTGACGATTGATGTGCGGCGCATTGACAACATCGAGCGAGTCGAAACATCGAGCAACTCATGATTTGAGGTGAATGGATGCGGACGAGAATGATCAAAGCCGGTCTTTTGTCTATCGTTCTTTTGCTTGCGGGCGACACCGTTTCGGCGCAATGGAGAGTGCAATCGAGCGGCACGGATGCGGACTTTCGAGGGCTGTGCGTCGTCAGTTCGACAGTTGTCTGGGCGAGCGGCACTGGCGGCACTTTCACGCGAACTACGGACGGCGGCCATACCTGGCGCGCGGGAAAGGTTGCGGGCGCAGGCGAGCTGGACTTTCGTGATGTTGAGGCGTTCGACCAAAACACCGCTTATCTGTTGAGCATAGGCAAGGGCCAGTCATCGAGGATTTATAAAACGACGGACGGCGGCGCAAGCTGGGCTTTGCAATTTACCAATACGATGGCCGAAGGATTTTTCGACGCGATGGCGTTCTGGGACCGCGATCACGGCATCGCGATGAGCGATCCGGTTGACGACCGGTTTCTAATCATCACAACCGATGACGGGGGCCGGACCTGGAATCAAGTCCCTGCGCGTAACCTTCCGCCCGCAGTCAAAGGCGAGGGAGGTTTTGCTGCGAGCGGCACCTGCATAACGGTTCAGGGCAAAAGCAATGTCTGGTTTGTAAGCGGCGGCGCGGCGGCGCGCGTGTTTCGCTCGACCGACAGAGGCCGCACGTGGCAGGTCGCCCAGGCTCCGATCACAAGCGGCGCGGAATCTGCGGGGATATTTTCAATCGCATTCAAGGACGCAAGGCGCGGCATCATCGCGGGCGGCGATTATCGCAAGCCCGATGAAGCCGGAAACAATGTGGCAATGACAACAGACGGAGGCCGCACGTGGAAGCTCGCGCAGGGCGTACGGCCAAAAGGGTATCGCTCGTCCGTAGCCTATGTTTCGGGCGCTGCTGTGCTGGTTGCGGTCGGAACATCGGGTTCGGATCATTCAAACGATGGCGGCAACAGTTGGGCGGAGCTTGATCGAGAGAATTACAATGCAGTCAGTTTCAGAGCAGGCGCGGGCTGGGCCGCCGGGCCGCGCGGGCGAATTGCGAAGTTTATAAACCCGCAGAACAAATAACCGTATTCGTCGTAAGCAAAGATGATTATTTCAACCAACGAGGCATATTTAATGACGAAAAGAAATATTCGCGCGCTCATTTTAATTTCAGCGATTCTCTGTTCGCCTGTCCAGCTTCGCGCTCAGGAGGCAAAAGACCGCTTTAAAGAGCAGCTCGAACCGATGATCGAACGCGCCATGACGCAGGCTAATGTTCCGGGCTTTGCCATCGCCATCGTTCAAAATCAACGGGTAGTTTACGCTGCGGGCTTTGGCGTGAAAAATCTTACAAACAGTAATGAAAAGATCACGCCGCAATCTCTGTTTCACATGGCCTCGATCACAAAACCGTTCGTCGCCACCTCGATAATGCAGCTCTGGGAGCAGGAAAAGATTGACCTCGACGCGCCGCTCGTTAAGTACCTTCCGTACTTTCGCATGAAAGACGAGCGATACAAAACGATCACCATACGGCAGATGTTGAGCCACGTTTCGGGTATGCCCGATGTGGAAGATTACGAGTGGGACAAACCGCAGTACGACGACCGCGCGCTCGAACGATACGTGCGCAGCCTCACGGGTCTGTCGCTGATCGCAGCGCCCGGCACTATGTTTCGTTACAGCAACATGGCTTATGAAATACTGGGCGACGTGATAGCGAAAGTTTCAGGCGAGAGCTTTGAAGATTACGTAAAACATCACATCCTTGAGCCGCTCGGAATGAAAACAAGCACGCTGCTCATAAAACAGGCCGACCCGAAGTTACTGACAAGCCCGCACGTTTTAGACGATTCTTATGATCCGACTGTGAGCCGCATCTTTCCATATAACCGCATGCACTCGCCAAGCTCGACGCTCTACTCGAATGTTTTAGACATGGCTCGATGGGCGATTGCCAACATGAATCGAGGCGAGCTTGACGGCAAAAGAATACTGCGTGCATCGACTTATGATCTGATGTGGAGGGCGGCAGGTGATAAATGGCGCAATATCGGCATCAGCTGGTTTTTAGGAGCGCGCAGAGAATCTCAGACGGTTGGGCACAGCGGCGGCGACACGGGTTTCCGCAGCAACCTTTTGATGATACCCGATAAAGGCGTGGCCGTAGTGATGATGTCGAATTATGACGGCCCCTCGGCGCTCGGCAGCATAACGAACGCTGCGTTGGACGTGGCGCTGGGATTGAAGCCCGATCCTGTCGTATTCAAAGACTCGATAGCTAAAGTTTTTTACAAGACGATGTCCGTCGAAGGGCTTGAGGCAGCCGTAAAGAAGTACCACGAGTTGAAGCAGACAGCCCCCTCCGCATATGCCTTTGAGGAAAGCCAGTTGAATGATCTGGGCTATCGTATGATGGCGCGCGGGAAGTTGAAGGAAGCGATTCGAGTATTGCAGTTGAACGTGGAATCGTATCCGCAATCGTCGAACGCGTATGACAGTCTTGGCGAAGCATATATGAAGAACGGCGACCGCGACCCTGCGATTGAAAACTACGAGAAATCGCTGAAGCTTGATTCCACGAATCAGAACGCCGTCGAGGTGCTGAAGAAATTGAAGAAGCAGCAGAAATAGATTCGCCTGGAACCTCTCGTTGCGCAGAGAAAATCTCTGCGTCCGGCGGTGAATCAACCTCTATTATGTCTAACTCGCGTTAATTTTTACTGTGTGACAATTATCTTGAGCGTGTTTGAAATCCTGCCCGTCGAATTGCGCACCTGCACATTCAACTCGCCCGGGCTTGCAAGCTGCTGTTTCGTGAAGCGACCAACCAGTTCCGTAGCCGTTGAGCTGTCGAGCACAAGCGGCGCGTTGTTTATCAATAACTGCGCGGAGGAATCGAAATCCACCCCCGTAACGACAAGCCGGTACTTTTTGCCGTTCGATGCCGTCGAGACGGGATTGATCACTTTGCTTCGCTTCTTTTTGTAAACGAAAAATGATGATAGCTGAGGAGTCTTTTCGAGGGGCGGATCAATGACATCCCCCTTCGTAACAGCGAACGTCTGCTGATTCGAGATTCCGCCGTCCGGGTTTCGCACTTCGAGCGTGATTGTGCGCTCCGACGAGATTGCGCTTGCGGGCAGGTCTGCGGCTATCTCGAATCTGTTTGCGGTTTGGTCGTAACGGGTCGTGAGCGGCGTATTATCAGTTACATTAAAGACAACAGCGCCCGGTTTCAGATGGCGACCCGTCATCGAAATAGTAACAGCGTTTGATCCCGCTTTGATCTGCGAAGGGCGCAGAGCGCCGATAAAGGGCTGAGCGTCACTGCCCGTTCGATGTATGCGGTAGATGATGTGGTGATGCTCGTTCAGATCGCGGTGCGTGACAGTGTCTATGCGCACGACGTAGATATCGCCGCTGATGGGATCAATCGTCGTTTCGATTGGCCCATCGAATGGGTCTATGGGATTAAATCTTATTATGAATCCATCAGGCCCGGCATCTCTCAGACGAATACCGCTCGCGGCGTCTCCTTCGACTATGAGGCGACGCAAATCGCCTCCGTAATTTTCCGTGTTCGGCAGGTTCTTGTACAGCGTCAGCAGCAACTGGTTTTTGAACTCGCCCGCCTGCGGGCCTGTGTAGAAAGCGAGCGATGTCGGCGTAAGATGTCGCGGGTACTGAATCGCAGGAGGGCGAACCCCTGAGCAACCGGGCCTGTCGCCTGTCGGCGTTCCTTCGCATTGAGGGAAGCCATAGTTGCCGCCCGCGACTACCCAATTGACTTCCTCAGGCGGCGCAAGGTCTTCAGGGCAGTTCTGCGGGTTCAGCTGGCAAAGCTCGCCCGAACCGCCGTCTGTGGCAAACAACTGGCCGTTTTCAGGGTGAAACGCTATGCCAAACGGGTTGCGAAGCCCTGTCGCAAATACGTTGACGACAGGGTTATTGAGATCGATGTTAAGTATGCTCGCGTTGAAAAGCCGCTCTTCGGGATGGCCGGGCAGTGGCGTGCCGTTGTCTGTTGAAGACCCCTGACTTATATAGAGCCTGCCGTCGGGGCCGAACTTGATGCGGTTGGTCTGGTGATCGCCTTCGCTAGGCAATCCGTCAACTATTACGGCGATCTCGTCGGCTATGTCATCGCCGTTCGTATCGCGCAGCCTCAGTATTCGACCCACTCCGCCGTTGAAACCGCTGCTCGTCGCATAGAGGTCTCCATTCTTTGGGTTGAACTCCAATCCAAGCACTTGCTGGAGGCCGCTTGCAAAAGTCCTGAGATCGTCGAGCCTGCCGTCTTCATCCTTATCGAGCATGACTAAAATCTTGCCCGAAAGCGTCCCTACAAACAGCCGCCCGCGCGAATCAAAGGCCATCGAGGTCGGCCCTGTGAAGGCGCTGAGAGCGAAATCGGGCACGTTCGCGCTGCTTGCAAAAATGGTGAAATCAAATCCCGGCGCGAGATCGACTGCGCGTAACTGCGCGCGGGCCGTTGATGGAAAACCGATTGCTGAGAGCATGAGCGCAAAGATTGCGATGAGGCTCAAGACATATGAAAATTTCGATCTGGGCAAAACTTCACTCCCCCTTGTTCACTGCGATGATGCTGATAACGGAATGCGGATTAATCGGTAGCTTGCGCGCAGACACCTTTCATTTGCATACCGGCTTCAAACGCGCAACGTCAATAAACGAGGATACCTTTCCTAATCCGCAATCCGCAATCTTAAATCGGCAGTCGCTCAGGGCTGCTCGACGACCTGAACCGATAATTTATTCGAGCGCGTGTCGTTCGTTCGCACGACTTCGACCGTCAGCGTATCAGGGTCCTGAAGCATTTTGCGTTTCAAACGCGCGACGAATACAGGCGCTCCAAGCTCGTTTGTCGTGTAAGAGGTTTCCAACGGAATTCCGTCGATCACTATGGCTGCGCCTGAGGATTCGGCCACGGGCGCGATTGCTTCTTCGGATACGACGATCTCGTATTTCTTGGCGTTCTTTTTGACCGTCACAGGGTTGAACACCTCGCCCGAAGAACGGCGACGCACAAACGCGCCGGTTATCGTAAAAGCCTGCGGCAGGTCCGTGAGATTTCCGAATCGATTGATAGTGCCGTTCGCCCCCACGACGTAAATCTCTCCCGCTTCGTCCTCGCCGAATGACGGGATGTTGAAGGGCATATCGAGCACGAGACTGCTCGCTCCATCCTTAAACAGGAATATCTCGCCCGTGCAGAAGTCTGCATAAGTGTACGCCCCGACGGGAAGGCTGCCGAGCGTGCCTCTGTAGACGTAACCGCCTGTGATCGAGCATCGCCCGTTTGTATGACCATATTCGGCTATGGGAGAAATTGACGAAAGCGAGGTGCAAATCGCCGGATCGTTGTTCGTGCAGCTTGTGCCTTCCTTTACGCGCCAGCCGTAATTGCCTCCGCGCGTGATGATGTCTACCTCTTCTCTTGCGTTCTGGCCGACATCGCCTGCGTAGAGCGCGCCCGTCGAGCGATCAAACGAGAAGCGCCAGGGATTGCGCAGCCCATAAGCGTATATTTCGTCGCGCCCCGTAGTTGCGACGAAAGGATTATCCGAAGGCGTCGCGTAAGCGAGTCCCGGTTGCGTGCGGTCAACATCTATGCGGAGTATTTTGCCGAGCAACTCCTGAGTGTTCTGCGCACGATTGCCGGGATCGTTTGCCGAGCCGCCGTCGCCCATCGCTATGTAGAGAAAACCGTCATGGCCGAACTGGATCATGCCGCCGTTGTGATTTGCAAACGGCTGCGCAATTGTGAGCAGCACCCGTTCGTTAGTCTCGGCCAGATTCGGGCTTTGAGCCGAGGCTTGATATTCGGCTATTACCGTTGCGCCGTCCGTCTGCCGCGTATAGTCAACAAAGAAGCGGCGATTGGCTGAAAACTGCGGGTGAAAGGCAAGCCCCAGCAGCCCGCGCTCTCCGCCCGACAGCACACGTGATGTGATATTGAGAAAGACCTCAGGCACAGTCGAACCGGGCAGGAGGACTTTGATGCGCCCGTCCTGCTCGACTATGAACAGGCGACGGCTGCCGTCGTGCGCGTTTGTAAGGTATATGGGACTGCTCAACCCCGACACCACCTCCACGAGTTCTATATTGGTTGCCTGAGCGAGCGCAGTCTTTTCAAAATGGAGTGAAGGACAGATCGCGCCAAGTAACGCGAGACACCAGCACAGAATTCTTGCTCTTCGCATAATAATCCTCTCAATTGGCTGGCATTGCTCGGACGACAAGCCAGCGCGGTGCGCGTCCATAAAAGATTCAAGCACGGTGAAGCAGGTGAGGACTGCTATGTTGATTTTTTTGCAGGGACAGAGTCGCGGACAATGATCATCACAACATCAGTTTGACATGCCGACCCCTTGGATATACTTTAAGCTCCGACTTAATCTATTAAACATAAAGGAGCGGATTATGTCTACCCGCGCCGACTCGACCAGGTCTGGAACGCGGTTTGAAATCCTCACATCATGACCAATCCTCAACCACCCTCGCCCCACCCGGCACCTCTCCACCTTGATCGAAAATAATTTCAGTAATAACTGTTGACAGTAATTACTGTTCATAGTAAACTTTGCGTGTATGAGAGAAACGTTGAAGAGTTTTCGCGGGCAGAAGTTCGTAGGGACTACGCAGCTTGCCGATATGGCGGCGCGGCTTATCACAGAGCTTGTGCCGCGACAGGAGCGCGCGAGCGTCACGGAAGTGCCGGACGAGCGGATGGTGCGCTACTACAGCGCCGAAGGGCTTATCTCTCCGCCGGAAGGCAAGCAGGGGCTATCTGCGGTTTACGGGTACAGCCATCTTTTGCAGTTGCTTGTGATCAAGCGATTGCAGGCAGAGCATCTGCCCATCAGAAAAATCAAGGAACTGGTCGAGGGCAAAAGTGAACGCGAGCTTGAGCAGATGTTAGAGGTAGAGGGCGATAAATCGAAAAACGCGGCTAAGAACGCGGCGACAGAGTATCTGGAATCTCTGCTAAAGCCGCGCGCGCCTGCTGTGCCACAACCGCCTGCGCCACAAATACCTGCGCCACAACTGCCTGCGCCGCCAATGGCTGCATCGCGAAGGGTTGCGTCGCGGATGGCTGCGCCGGAAGCATTGGCGGAAATTTCGGCCAGCCCTTCTTCTGTAAATGCGTGGTCGCGGGTCGAAGTCGAACCCGGACTCGAACTGCACATTCGCAAAGACTACCAGTTGCCCGACGACGTTAAAGAACGGCAGCGCCTCGCGCGAAGAATGTTGAGTGAGATCGAAAATCAAGAGAAAGTGAGAAGCAAGAATGAGTAACACCACTAAACCCACCATCGAAGTCATAACAGAGCGTCGCCTCTTTCCGGCGGGTCAGGATCAGACCGCAGACCTGCTGATTCGCATCACGCCGCCAAAGTCTGAAGCGCACACAAAGCGATCCCGCCTGAACCTCAGCCTCGTGCTCGACCGTTCGGGAAGCATGGAGGGCGAAAAGATCGCCCGCGCGCGCGAGGCCGCAGCCTTCTGCATCGACCAGTTGCTGGCCGAAGACCGCATAAGCCTCGTTATATTCGACGACGTGATCGATCTGCTTGTCCGAAGTCAGACAGCCGAAAACAAGGAAGCGATCAAAGAGCGCATCTCGCAGATCCGCGCTCGAAACTCGACGGCGCTGCACGAAGCGTGGGTGCGCGGAGGAATCGAAGTCAGCAACCACCTGATGCAGGACGGCATCAACCGCGTTCTGCTGATAACGGACGGGCTTGCGAACGTCGGCGAGACGAATATTGATCGCATAGTGACGCAGGCAGGCGAACTGGCTGCGCGCGGCGTGACGACTTCGACAATCGGAATCGGCAGAGACTTCAATGAAGACCTGCTTATACCGATGGCCGAGGCGGGTCGCGGAAACGCCTGGCACGTCGAGCGAGCCGAAGACATGGCGCGCATCTTTGCGACGGAGATGGAAGGGTTGGTCGCTCAGACCGGCAGCACTGTAAGTCTCGGCCTTACGCCTTCGGATGGAGTGAGAGTTCAGGATGTGCTGAACGATTTCGAGGTGACGCACACAGGCCGTTACAAGCTTCCAAACCTTCTGGCCGGTGCGCCCATCGATGTAGTCGTCAGGCTGAAGCTGGCTTCGCAATCGGCGGGCAACCGGTTCAAGGCTTTAGACCTGCGGCTGGCGTGGACCCCGCAGGGCGCGCCGTCAAGCGATAGAGAGATTCTGGGTCACAGCGCCTTCGTCGAATTTGCCGAACCCGGTATAGCCGAGAGCGCGCCGAGCGACGAGCGGGTTATCAAGGCCGTGCAGTTTCTGATGGCAGCGCGCGCGCGTCGTGAAGCCATCCAGCATCTTGATCGCGGCGACATCACAGCCGCGCGTCAGAGCGTTGTGGGGGCGACTCAGGCCCTGGCTCAGGCTTGCGCCCCTTACATGGCAGACTCCGAGGTACGGGAGCAGGCAGGCATGCTCGACGAACTCGTAGCGAATTTATCCGGCTCGGAAGACATAAAGATGTCGCGCAAGAAGATGTCTTATCAGAGCTATCGCTTATCGCGTCAGAGCAAACCTGCGAAATAAACCTGACCGGTGAATACTGATACTATCGCGAGCGGGTAAAGGATTATCACTGATCCTGCCCGCTCGTTTTTTTACCGGCTATCGGCTTCGTTTCGCTTTCAACCGTCTATATGCTTCTATCATCAGCATCAGCCAGACGCCGCCTGCAAGATAGGCTCCCAGAGTATCGCTCGGCCAGTGCGCGCCCATATAAATGCGCGATACGCTGATGAGCAGAATCAACAACCCAAACAACACGAAAGATGCGTTGCGCAGGCGACCGCGTTTGAGCAGCACGTAGCTCAGGAAAAAGAGAAAGCCGAAATACTCTAAGAAGAAGGTGACATGACCTGAAGGAAAACTGTTGTGATCGTACTGCTTCATCACTTCGATAATCGAAGAGTCGGGGCGTGGCCGCGCGATGAGTATCTTCAAAAGGCTGTTGATTGCCGAGCCTAACGACACGCCGATCATGCAGATAAGCCCTTCGAGCCGAAACCCTGCCGCCATCAGCGCGACCCCTGTGCCGACTACAAGCACAATCGGCACAAGGTCGCTGCCCAGCCACGACAGCCCTACCATCAGAGAGCCGAAACCCGGCAGCGTGATTGATCTGATCGCGTGATTGATTTGGACATCCCAGGCGAAGTAGGCGTAGTGATGCGCCATCACCGCAAGCACTGCATAGAAGCTGAACGAAATGACGAAGACTATCTCGGCCCACCGCGCGCGCCGGGCGGCGCGCTCACGTGAGACCGTCAGTTCGGTTTCTCCTGCTTCGCGCCCGCCCGCGTTTTCTGCTTCGGTCAGCCTTTCAGTCGCATCGTTCATTTTTAACGGGCATCCTTTGACATAAAACCTGCACCTCAGCCAAAGCGTATGACTGAGATGGTATCCCTGTAGTGTAAGATTTATCCAGTGATTGATTTGCTATAATCGAAACGGCTGCGGGATTTTTAATATGAGACTGCTTTCGGCAAGCGCACTGTGGTGGATGCTTACAGGCGCAATAATAATCTTTTTCTACCTGCTTAAGCTCAAGCGCAAGCGGCGCGTCGTGCCGAGCGTATTTCTGTGGCAGCGCGCGCTTGAAGAGGTGGAAGCAAACGCCCCTTTCAAAAAATTACGCCGCAGTCTTCTCCTCCTGCTGCAACTTGCGGCCCTTGCGGCGCTCGTCTTTGCGCTCGCGCGCCCGCTAATCACGATGCGCTCGCTCGCTTCGGGAAGCACCATAATCATTATTGACTCGACCGCGAGCATGAGCGCGCGGGACGAAGGCGGGCGCTCGCGCCTCGACCGGGCTAAAGAACTCGCGCGCGACATGGTTAACGGGCTGGGCGGCGATGATCGCGCGGCCATAGTCGATAGCTCGTCGCGCGTCACGGTTCGTTCCTCGCTCACCTCAGACCGCGCGGCGCTCGCGTCGGCAATCAACGATGTCGAGGAGACGGACGCGGCGGGCGATCTTTCGGACGGCGTGCGACTGGCCGAACAGATCGCAAAGACGGAGCGCGACGCAAGCATGGTTGTGATCAGCGACGGCGGCAACGCCGACCTCGGTTCGCAGTCGGGCGTTACACCCATTCGCTTCGTTCGTGTTGGCAAGCGCGCAGACAACGTCGGCATCGTTGCTATGAACTCGCGTCCGGCTGAAACCAGCCGCCGCGAGTTGTTCGCCTCAATCGCAAACTTTGGCGACAGTGACCGAACGCTTGGCGTCGAGTTAAGGATTGACGGCGAGCTTGCCGATGCGCGAACCGTAAGTCTTGCCGCGCATGACCGCACGGCCCTCCTGTTCGATTCGCTGCCGGAAACAGGCGGGATGGCCGAACTATCGCTCGATCTCAGTGACGATCTTTCGTCCGACAACATAGCCTATGCTTTCCTGTCTGACGCGCGACGGCTTCGAGTCGGCGTTGCGAGCGATAACCCGTTTCTGCTTCGCGCGCTTGCGGTCAACACGGATCTGGACGCGCGCAGGATCAATGCCGGTACGGCCCTTTCGGAATTCGACTGCATAGTGAGCGATGGCGCGCTCCGGTCGGATATTATCGAAGGCAATCTGGCGCTGCTTTCCATAAACCCTTCCGATGCGCAAGGGTTGTGGCGCGCGACAGGAGCGCAGGAACGGCCTGAGATTACGACCGTTGAGCGAACACATCCGGTCAATAATTTTTTAAGTTACGCAGACCTTCACATCGAAAGCGCGTCACGTCGCGAAGTGGTTTCGTGGCTTCGGCCCATCGCATCGGGCGCGCGCGACGGGCTGATCTGGGCAGGCACGGACGGCCATCGTCGCGTTGTGATGATCGGGTTCGACCTGTCGCAAAGCGACCTGCCGCTCAAGGTCGAGTTCCCGATTCTGCTTGCGAACTCAATCGCGTGGCTTGCTGGCCGCGACGCTTTGACCGATGACAGGGCCGTGCGCGCGGGCCAGCCCGCGTTGATTCGCACCACGCAAAGCGGCGCATCTATAACGACCCCGGCAGGCAATACAGAGGAAGTCGCCGCGCGCGACGGCTCAATCGTTTTTGCCGACACCCTGCGCGTTGGCCCGTATCAGGTGAAGGACGCGCAGCCGTTCACGGCAAGCCTGTTGAGCGAATCGGAATCCAACACCACGCCGCGCGATTCGATCAGGACGCGCGCAGGCGAAGTGAGCGGGCAGGTCGAGACGTTCAATTCCGAGCGCGAAGCGTGGCGATGGGTCGCGCTTGTCGTGCTTGCTGTGTTAACGATTGAGTGGTGGGTCTATCATAAAAGGATTGCTACATAAGTAGGGGCAGGGACCGGGAGCCCCTACACTTTGATGAGAATTGAATTTACAAACTCGCTCGCGCTGCTGCTGCTGGTGCTGATACCTGTCGCGCTCTACCTGTCGCGACACAGTCTGGCAAATCTCTCGCGGCTGCGCAGTCGCGTGAGCGCGGGCGTGCGGGTGCTGATTCTGCTGCTCATCATACTCGCGCTTGCGGGGTTGCGAATCAGAACCACGTCGCGCGATGTGGCGCTGATATTTCTCGTTGACGTATCGGCAAGCGTGACTCAGGATTCGCGCCCCGCGATATACGATTTCATCAACAGCGAAATTGACCGCGCAGGGCCGCGCGATTTCATAAGCATTCTGGCCTTCGGGCGCGAGCCTTCCGTCGAGCTTGCGCCGACTCGCAAAGAAACGCTCGCGGACTGGCGCATAAAAGAGATCGCCTCCGACCCGCCGCGCGACTACACAGACA
The DNA here is from genome assembly GCA_963804815.1 of Blastocatellia bacterium. Classification (GTDB taxonomy): domain Bacteria; phylum Acidobacteriota; class Blastocatellia; order UBA7656; family UBA7656; genus DATEKX01. The sequence goes on from CAWDRU010000002.1 coordinate 5,367,618, forward strand.
TCAGCGCCGCGCTTCGCCTTGCCGCCGCGCTCGTGCCCGATTCGGCAGTCGGGCGCTTTGTGCTCGTCTCCGACGGCAACGAGAATCTTGAGAGCGCAACTGAAAAGGCTCAACTGCTCGGCGCATCGGGCATAGAGGTCTACACTCGCGCGATTGATACGACCACGGAGCGCGGGCTGGCGCGCGGCGAAATTGCCGTGCGCGATCTGGCAACGCCGTCGCTTATGGCAGAAGGTGAAGCGTTCGATTTGAAGGTGACGATTGACAGCACGCGCGACACGGATGCCACCCTGCGCATCTTTCGCAACGACTCGCCGGTTTCAGAGCGCGTGGTTCAGTTGAGCGCATCGGGTGAAAACGTCTTCCTGCTCTCCGAGCGGGTCGAGCAGAAAGGCTTCTACACTTATCGCGCTGAAATAGAAGCCATCAATGCGGACTCCTTCGTGCAGAACAACACGCGCGAAGCATTCGCCATAGTCGAAGGCCGACCAAAGACGCTCTACCTCTACGGCGACCCTCGCCCCTCGCCAGCGGTTGCGCGCGTGCTCGCGGAAGGAAATTTCGCGGCGGATCTCAGACAGGCATCTGCGGCTCCGACTACGCTGGCAGGATTTCAAGACTACGATCTCGTCATCTTTGACAACGTGTCGGCGCAGTCGCTGACGAACGGGCAGATGAAGATGGTTCAATCCTATGTGCGCGATTTGGGCGGCGGCTTCATCATGATAGGCGGGGATCAGAGCTTTGGCCCCGGCGGGTACTATAAAACTCCGATTGAAGACCTGCTGCCCGTCTCGCTCGACGTTCGCAACAAGAAACATTTCCCGTCGCTTGCGATTGCGCTCGTCGTCGATAAGTCAGGCTCGATGCTTGGCAGCAAGATGGAAATGGCTGTGGAAGCCGCTTCTGCGACAGTTGACTTTCTTTCCGAGCGTGACTCGGTAGGCGTTATAGCATTCGACACAGACGCATACGAGGTTGTTCCTCTCACAAAGGTCGAAGACAAGAAAACGATCATCGACCGAATAGGCACGATCCAGGCATTAGGCGGCACGAATATGTATCCCGGCATCAAGATGGCTCAGGGCTGGCTTTCGACGAGCGACGCGCAGATAAAGCACATCATAGTCATGTCGGATGGGCAGAGCGAGCAGGGCGATTTTCGCGCCGTCGCAAAGCAGATTCGCGATGCCGGGATGACGCTGACGACCGTGGCCCTCGGAGATGATGCCGATATCGACACGATGAAGTTTCTGGCAGATGCAGGCGGCGGGCGATTCTATGCGGCGGACACGCCCGAAAACCTGCCGCGCATATTTACGCGCGAAGCGTTTCTGGCATCGCGCTCGACTATAATCGAAGAGCCTTTCACCCCGCGACTGGTTCGACCCGCGCAGGCAACAGGCGGGATTGACTGGAGCAGCGCGCCCGCGCTTGGCGGTTATGTCGGAACAGCCGAGCGTGATTCGGAAAAATCACCCGCCATCACATCACTCGTTTCAGATAAAGACGATCCCGTGTATGCAGTCTGGCAATACGGATTGGGCCGCGCGGCTGCGTTCACTTCGGATGCGAAGCCGCGATGGGCGGCAGGGTGGATGAACTGGTCTGGATTTGGTCAGTTCTGGGCGCAGGTTTTCAGAGACACGCTGCGACGCGAAACGGCGAGCGAACTCGCGCCTCGCGTCGAAGTCAACGCGGGGCGCGGGCACGTCTCGGTTGAGGCTGTCGCGCCTGACGGCCAGTTCAAAAACAACCTTAGACTGACCGCTCACGTAGTCGCACCTGATTTCAAAGCGACGGACATCCCGCTTGAACAGACAGCATCGGGGCGATACGAAGGAGATTTCGCGGCGACCGCTCAGGGGTCGTATCTTGTGAATGTGTATCAGGCGGACGGGCAGCCCGCGCCCGTCACGGGGGTTGTGAATTCATATTCGCCTGAGTTCAACATAACAACTTCGGATTCCAACCTGCTTGCGCAAATCAGCGAAGCGACAGGAGGCCGAATCATACCGCAAACCGCAAGCGACGTGAATCTGTTCGAGCGGCACGCTTCGCGCACGCGGCCTCACGAGATACTGGAAACGCTGTTGCTTATGGCGATATTGCTGCTGCCGATTGACGTTGGAGTGCGGCGCGTCCACATCACGCGCGAGCAGTTATTGCAGGCACGCGCGTGGGTTGAAGCAAAGCTGCGCCGACCTGCTCAGGCAGAGGCGAATGCTGAGACGGCTGTCTCGCATGCTCAATTGAAAGGTGCGCGCTCGCGCGTGCGGCTCAGCGATGGATCGAGCGATGCGAAAGAAGGCATGTTCGAGCCTCTAAAACCCGACCCCGCTGTTACTCCGGTGCCGGTTGTCGCGAAAGCGAAGCCTGATGAAACGGCTGACGAGCCGCTCTCAAGCCGATTGCTCGATGCCAGAAAAAAAAGACAAAGCTGAATTGAGTGGATGTATGGGCAAGGCTTGTCCTTGCCCGTACAAGTAATCGAAATATCGAGATTGAGCCGCCTTGCCCGACTTGCGCAAGCTTGTTAGTATCGCGCCAAGCTAACTATCAGGAAGAACAACTCATGGGACGATTGAAAGATTTTCAAGGCATAGAAGGCACCGATTTCTTCGAGCAGGATCGCGGGCTTCAGCTATTGCTCGCCGACCTGATGGCCGAACCTGTGTGCGCTGATGTGTTCGCATCCCTGCACGATTGCGCGCGACTTGTCTCCGGGCGATGGAACGAGATGGCGTGCGAGGCGAGCCGCGCAGAGAACCTTCCGCGAATCCTTAAGTATGATCGCGCAGGCCACACGCAAGAGCGAGTTGACTTCGGCCCGCTGACCCGGCAACTGCGCCGCGAAGTCGCCGGGTTCGGCGTGCTCACTCGCGCCCGCAGCAACCTGCATCGCTTCGCGATTGTCTACCTGCTGGCACACAACGGCGAAGCAGGGGTCAACTGCGGGCTCAGTTGCACGGATGGACTGATACGCGCGGTCGAAGCTCGCGGCTCCGATTTCCTGCGCGAAACCTATCTCCCGCTATTGCGTTCGGTTGAAACTCCACTCGCGGGGGCGCAGTTTGTGACCGAACAGGACGGCGGCTCGGATGTGGGAGCAATAGAAACCGAGGCAAGGGCGAACGCCGACGGGACGTGGGCGATCACGGGCGAGAAATGGTTTTGCTCGAACCCTGACGAATATTTTCTGGTTGCGGCGCGCCCGCAGGGCGCGGCTTCAAACACAACAGGCATAGCCGTCTTTCTGGTGCCGCGCGTTTTGCCTGACGGCAGATTGAACCAGATATCGTTTCGACGATTGAAGAACAAGCTCGGAACCCAGTCGCTTCCGACCGCCGAGATAGATTTCAAGGGCGCGACCGGCTACGCGATTGGCGACACTTCGGAAGGCTTCAGGACGTTGATGAATTATGTAATCAACGTCTCGCGCATTCACAATGCGGCGAACGCCTGCGGATTTCTGCACAGGGCTTTTCTCGAAGCGCGAAACTACGCCCGCCAGCGCGATGCGTTCGGCGGCGCGCTCATCAATTATCCGTTGATTCAGGAAACGCTCATCTCTCTGCTTGAAAAACTCTGGCGATACCGCTTGCTCACTTTCAAGCTCGCGGCTCTGGTTGACGAGCACGGGCTTGCGCCCGAAGACCCGGATCAGGCGATGTGGCAGCGCTTTCTTGTGAATCTGGCAAAGTACCGAACAGGCGCTGCGCTTACAATGTCCATACATGACGCGATAATGGTGCTGGGCGGGAATGGAATCATAGAAGACTTCACAGTCCTTCCGCGCGTGCTGCGCGACGCGATGATAATCGAAACGTGGGAAGGCCCGCACAACACGCTCTGTTTGCAAATCTGCCGCGACGCCGCGCGCTCCGGTCTTGTGGAGAGTTGGCGCGCAGAAGTTAGCCGCGCGCTGGAAAGCTGGCCGCAGGATTTTCTTTCATCGACGCGCAAAGGTTTCGAGCAGGCGTTCAGACAGACGACCGAAGCTTTGTCGAGAGAACGAATCGCAGATCGCAAATGGGTTGAGACGCACGCGCGGCGACTGGTTGATAAGATGGGAGATCTGCTTGAGATTGGATGGATGATTGAAACAGCGCTGCGCCGATCCGAGGAAGATTCGACGGCGGCCCTGCTCACTTCGGTCGCAGGGTATTATCTGTTGCCAGGTGATAATAAATTCGAGCACGCAATCTTAGATGCGCTCAATCAACACGGTCTTTCATTGATTGAAGAATCGCCTGTCAAGGCGGACGTAACGCAGCTTTAGCCTGACAGAAATTCGTTTGGCCTCTCAAAAAACCGGTCTCGAATCAGAATCGAACTGGAGGAACTATGATTGACATCAGTGCGCTCGATAATGTCATTGCCGTAGTCGTTGTGATTCTACTCTTGAGCTTGATCGTGCAATCAATTCAATCGGTGCTCAAGAAAGCGTTCAAGATCAAGTCGCGGCAGGTCGAAGATTCGCTGATAGACCTGTTCGAGAATGTGCTTCATTACACGCCGGAGGCAGGCAAAACGTCGGGCTGGTTTGTCAGAGTCACCGCAGCCTCTCCGATACTGAGAAAAGTTTACACATTTCTGTCTCGCACCCTGCACCCTGCCGACCCGGCTGCTTATCCGCCGTCACCTGTCAAAACGCTTTTCGACGAAGTGACCAGAGGGTTTCAGCAGGTAGGCAGGGTCGCGCAAACCGGCAAACAGATGCTCGATTCCGTTTCCAAAGCAGACCTGGAAAAGGTCATGGGGAAAGTCCTGCCCAATACGCTTCTGCCCGGTTTTTCGGGCAGGCTTGAGGCCGCCTGCGCTCACATCACCAGTCTGGATGCGGCTGTCAAAGATATCAACGACCATTATCTGAGCAGCCTGAGCGGAGAGGCCAGCGCCAAATTCGCGTTGATGCAGCAACAGCTTGCGCCGCTGCTCAATGACCTGCGCGCGGTTTACAACGGGCAGCAGCTTTCTCCGGCTCTGCTGATCGGAGACATTACAAATCTGCGCGACATCAAGCTGGAGGATGCGCTTCAGATTCTGGGCCAGATACAGCAGAAGGTGGCAAGTGATCTGGCAGAAGCCAGCAAAGCACAGGCAAGCGGGAGCCTTACTGGAAGTGGTCTTACAGAGGGGCTGACTGCGCTGTCTGAAGGGCTGGCAAAGATTGCTCAGGCTTTGACGCGATTGAGCGAAGGGCTTGACAGCGCTATTACGCCTTTGCGCACGAAGCTGGGTGAAGTAGAGACGTGGTATGACACGGTGATGCATAGTTTCGAGGAGCGCTATACGCGCGGGATGAAGACCTGGGCGATAGTCATAAGCTTTCTCGTAGTGGCTTACCTCAACGCAAACGTGTTTGACATCTACAAAAACATCAGCACGAATGACGCTTTGCGAAACCAGCTTGTTCAGTTTGGAGAAGAGCGCACAAAGTCCAATGAGCAAAGACTGGCGAAAGCAAAAGAGGCCGATAACGACGAGCAGATAGTTCAGACGCTCGATGACATCAGGAAAGATTCGGATGAAATCAAGCGGCAGATAGCTGAATACAGCAGCTTCGGATTTCACTCGCTGACGTGGCAGAAGGTGAAAGCGCGCGTGAAAACTCTTTGGGTTACAGACGGCTGGGTTGACAGGCGAAAAGAGGAATTAAAGACGCTCATCGGTTGGATCGTGATGACATTTTTACTCAGCGTAGGCGCGCCGTTCTGGCAGGACACTTTGGAATCGCTGTTCGGAGTCAAGAACCTGCTGCGTAAGAAAAGTGACACAAAAAATGTGGAATCTGAAAGCGGCGCGGGCCAGCCCCGGCCCTGAAGGAACCTGTGCCGTCACTTAATCAAGTGACGGCACGCTTTGCAGCTATAGCGGCATTCAACCGGATGCGACTAGATAGCCGCAATGCTTGAACCAGCCGCGAATATCAGAACTTGTGATAATATCCATCGCTCTCACCAGTGCTGCTTCCAGTTCCTGTCGCGTTCGAGCTTTAGCGGCTCTGATTAACTGTTTGATCTTTGACCAGCACTCCTCTATCGGTGAATAGTCTGGCGAGTACGGTGCCAGCCAGATCACCCTCGCTCCTGTTCCTGAGGCTACTTCCTCAATCTGACTGGCCTTGTGCACATTGAGATTATCGAGTATCACTACATCGCCTTGGTTGATATTTTCCGCCAGCACTTCATTGATATATGCATTGAAGGCCAAAGTATCAACTGCTCCTTCTAAGGTCCTCGTCGCTACAAGCCCGCGCAGCCCTATGGCGCTAATCCTTGATGTCTGCTCGCCATAATTGCGAGGCACACTCTCTACGACCCGCTCTCCTGGTGCGGCTCGCCCGTAACGGCGAGTCATTGCAATGTTGACTGCCGCCTCATCTATGAAGATAAGTTGGTTGGGATCAATGCTCGAAACGCGATGGCGAAACCAAGCCCTCTTGTAATTATTCCGCTCGCTGGCGACCACGGTTTTTTTTGCGTGACAGATTGAGGCGAGCCAGGACGCGGCTGACGGTGGGTTGACTTACTTCGACCTTGTAGCGAGTTCGCAGCAGGTCGCGGAGTTCTTCAATGGTGACATCATTATTACGAGCGATTTCAGAACGAATCAAATGAAGGTGCTTGTCAGAGAGTTTTGGGGTATGGCCTCCGCCGTGAGGTAGAGGTGAGAGATCGCCACCCTCACGATGCAGGCGAAGCATTTTTTTAACGAAAGTAGGACCGACAGAAAACAGGGCGGCGATTTCATCAATAGAGGATTCGCCGCGTTCATAGGCAGCTACGACTTTCTGACGCAAGTCTAAGGAGTAAGCTCGCATTCAATAATGCTACTCTTTGTTCTTAGTCGCATTCAAGCGAATGTCGATATAGTCAATCCGCCATCTCAGATTGGGGCACAACTATTCTCATCACTGGCTCTACAGACTCGGCTTCAAGCGCTCTTGCTCGCCCTCCCAGTCTACTCTTCATCGCATCTTCAAAGGCATTGATGTCTTCAAACTCGAATCTCTACTCAGTCACTGGTGTCAGCAGGCTTTTCGGGCCATTGGCTTTAGTGCGCCCTTCAGATCTCGAAGGCGCAAGCTTTGAGGGGAAACTGTTGTGCGGAAGCAGTAAACAAAAAGCTGCTCAACCTCACTTGCTGGCATCACTCAGTCATAAACTCGGCTTAATGCTCGGCCAGGTCGCTGTTGCAGAAAAATCCAAGGAGATAACGGCGGCTAATGATTTGATAGAGATGCTTATGCTGGAAGGCATTGTAATTACAGGCGATGCGATGTTTACCCAACGCGAGACGGCCCGAAAGATAATCAAGAAAGGAAGCGATTACCTCATAAGCGTGAAGGCGAATCAGCCGACGCTGTTGGAAGATATAAAGCAGGCGTTCACAGATCAATGGTGGATGAGTGATACCTTGACAGAGTCAAAGATGACGGATGCATATGGAGGTCGAATAGAAGAACGGACTCTGAAAGCATCAACGGCGATGTATGGCTACAGCGATTGGCCGGGACTTCGACGAGTGCTGAGGATGGAAAGGAAGATAACGACGAAAAGGACGGGAGCAGTGAGGCAAGAAGAGACATACGCGATAACGAGCCTGGATCAGAGGCGAGCGAGCGCAGAAGAGTTGATGAAGGCGTGGAGAGAGCACTGGCACATAGAGAATAAGTTGCATTACGTCAGAGATGTGACATACAAAGAAGACAAATCACAGGTGAGAAAAGGAAAGATATCACAAGTGATGGCGGCATTGAGGAATGCGGCAATCTCATTGATGAGGGTGGAAGGAGCGACAAACATAGCGGGGGCGTGTCGGAGGTATGCAGCGCAGCCGGGGCTTGCGATGGCAGCCCTTGGTCTTGATCTTAGAGAATGAATTGACCCTGCGCAGGGAGCTTGAATGGTTGCTTGAGTGGGGCTAAACATAATACTATCTCGCGCCTCCTTCCCTCATCTCTATCCTTCTGTTAAGAAGTCGAGCAAGGGCTTCAGGGAAACCGTGTGCTTTAGTAAAGTCTCAAGCTCTTTCACAACCCGAATTCCTAGCCCACTTCATCGGGTCTCAACCGGGGTCATTTCCCAGAGCATTAAAATGCTGGCCTCATATCCTGTCCGGGATACGTCCGAGAAGCTTCTTACGGTGAGTCAGCAAGAGAAGCCGAGAGTCTATGAAATCAACGTCGCCTTAATGATCGAGCGAGAAGCGAGATGGCGTGGCCGCACCATTCCACAATTTGCTCTGTCGTAACAGGAAGCAACGCATCTTGCTCTAAATTACTATGCTCGCGCGGCTGTCTCGCGGCGGCTATAACGATGACATCTGGCAGTTAGAAAAACTTTGCATTACTTGCATTGGATTTTGCGTCTATTACTATTGAGTAGGCTATCGCGAGCCTAATCGCAGAATCTAAAACATAATTGTTCTACAGTAGCAACTATCTAATTCGAGCAATCCATTCGAATGTGAATCAACTGAGAAGAAAGGACATCAACATGAAAAAGCCAGGTTTCTTATTGATACTCTTAGTAGGATTAAGCCTTCTACCGTACTCTATCAAGTCCTGGATAGTTGAAGCAGTATCGCCGCGACAGGCTGCGTTGAGTGCTGGAGCGCACGACCAAATCACTGTACACGGCAATCCCTCAATCAATCTGCGCGATGGGGTGCAGGTCCCAACCGTTTATACAGGCGAGGCGATGAGTCAACAGCTTCTAACACAAGGTCTGGCTCAACCGCGAGCGCTAATATCGGCTGACTTCGACGAAGATGGGCTGCCAGATTTGATCTGCGGATATGCCACACCTGATAACGGCATCCTGACCCTGTATCAAGGCAATGCAGATTCGATATACCCGAACAGCCTCGAAGCGCAGCAACACAAAACTGCTGGCACCTTCACTGACTCGGCTTTCCTTCACACTGCGCGTTCGTTTGCGGTTGCTCAGGCTCCAGACTTTCTCGTAGCAGGAGATTTCGATGCCGATGGCCATTCAGACGTTGTGATGGCAACTCGTCGTAGCAGGTTTCTATATCTGGTGCCGGGAGATGGCCACGGAGCCTTCAGGGCGGCAAAGCAGATTGTTTTGCCCGGAGCGTTAACGGCGCTTGTGAGCGGAGACATTAACCGCGCTGATGGGCTGATGGATATAGTGGTCAGTGTAGTCGGCGACGGAGGGTCGAAAGGTCTGGTTTTTGAATCACCCGAAGGAGCATTCAATGCTGAGCCTGAAATCTTCTTTTTACCCGCCGAAGCCCAGGCGATAGCGCTGGGTCAATTCGACGATGACTATTTGGTAGACCTGATGTTCGCAGCCGGGCGTGAGTTGGTGATTGCGCAGGGGCGTGATCGGCGACTCTCTTTTGATAACGCCAGTCAAGCTGAGATATCACAAGCTATCATAGAGAGACGCTCCTTCGACTTCAACATCAAGTCAATTGCAGTCGGAGACTTCTCCGGAAGGCATCAGACGAGTCTGGCACTATTGTCGTCCGACGGGAAGGTTTATCTCGCCACCGCAAAATCTGCGGAGGGTAACGGACAGAAAGCAAACAAAAAAATAATGGGCAGATCGAATAGCGCTCAAAGCCTGGGTCAGTGGTTAGGCGCTACTCATTTGCTTTCTGCTCAGGTCTCAAACGGCCCGGCCAATGACCTTTTGATCCTGAATAGAACCGCTCGCCAACTGCATATAGTGACGAGTGATGATTCAAATTCGATGACGCGAAGTGACCCGGACGCGATGGCTGCTGGAAGTGTAGCGAGATCTACGTCGTCTTCAACCGCGCGTTTGACTGCGTCACTTGATTTGGAAGGCGAGCCGATAGCGGTCCTGCCCATGCGCTTGAATAACGATGCACTTAGCGACCTCGTTATCCTTCAAGCAGGCTATAGCTCGCCAGCAGTAGTGAAGACGGCTGCGGCGGCAACTTTCATCGTCAATAAAACAGACGATCATAATGACGGCGTGTGCGATACGGGAGACTGCACATTGCGGGAAGCGATTAATGCGGCAAACGCGAACGCCGGTGCGGATGTCCTTACGTTCAACATTCCGGGGGCGGGTGCTCACACGATCAATTTGACTTCGGTCCTGCCAACGATCAGCGATCCTGTGACTATAGATGGAACCACGCAGCCCGGCTTCGCAGGCTCGCCCGTCATTGAACTTAATGGGACTATGGTGCCTGCCGATGGCCTCACCATTATTGCCGGAAATTCCACTGTGCGGGGACTGGTTATTAACCGCTTCGTTAATGGGATTATAGTATTGAGTAATGGCAATAATATAATTGAAGGCAACTTTCTTGGGACTGATGTAACCGGGAATGCGGATCTGGGTAATAAACTTGAGGGAATAAGGATTCTTTTCGCGAGTAATAACAGAGTGGGCGGGACTACGGCTGCGGCGCGCAACCTTATTTCCGGTAACGATGTTGAAGGTATAAACATCGGCTTCGTTGGAGCAAACGGCAATGTGATTGAAGGCAATTTCATAGGCACCAATGTCAATGGCACGACCGCCCTGGGGAACGGGGGGGTAGGCGTTGACGTGTTCGACGGAGCGGGTAACATAATCGGCGGGACGAGCGCCACGTCTCGCAATATCATTTCCGGCAATCCGGGTTTTGGCGTCATTATCAGAGGCCCAAACGCCCCCGGAAACAGAGTGCAGGCCAATTTCATAGGGACCGATATTACCGGCACGATAGCTCTCGGCACTCAGTCCGCAGGTGTCAGGCTCGACTCGGCAAACAACAATGTGGGAGGCACGTCTGCCGCTATGCGTAATATCATCTCAGCGAACGGTAGTGATGGCTTGGAGTTCCAAGGCTCCGAGGCGACCGGGAATGTAGCGCAGGGCAACTTCATAGGCACAGACGTTACCGGCACAATCGCCCTTAGTAATGCCATTGGTGTAAACATCGCAATAGCGTCAAATAACCTGATAGGGGGGACAACGCCGGGAGCACGAAACATTATTTCCGGCAACGTTTTCGATGGGATGATCTTTTTCGCTCAGGCAACAGGCAATATGATTCAAGGCAACTTCATCGGAACAGATGTTACGGGCACCAGCAAATTAGCTAACAACCGCTTTGGTATTTTTATTGTCGGTGCGTCCGGCAACGTTATCGGGGGAACGACGGCTGCGGCGCGCAACCTGATTTCGGGCAATAATAATGACGGTGTTCTCCTCCAGGGAAGTGACACGACAGGGAATCAAATCAAGGGCAACTTCATAGGCACAGACATTACAGGCGCATCGCCTCTTGGTAACGCGGGCATTGGAGTTTCAATAGGAAATTTCGCGAGCAATAACATCGTAGGCGGGATAGAAAGCGGCGCAGGGAATGTTATAGCCTTTAACGGCAACCTGGGTGTGCTCGTTGATACCGCCGTTGGCGATGCTATTCTTTCCAATTCCATTTTCTCCAATTCAAACATAGGAATCGATCTGGGCACTAATGGAGTAACACTCAATGATCCCTGCGATGTTGATTCGGGATCAAACAACTTCCAAAACTTTCCAGTGTTGAATTCCGCTAATTCCAATGGGATCACCACGAGCATTCAGGGAACGATCAACAGCGCCCCAAACACGACATTTTTAATTCAGTTTTTCGCTAATATTTCCTGCGATCCGTCCGGCTTTGGTGAGGGGCAAACATTCATCGGCTCGGCGACCGTGACTACAGATAGCAATTGCAGTGCAAGTTTCACCGCCACGCTCCCGGTATCGGTCGGCGCAGATAAGGTCATCACGGCCACAGCGACCGACCCGACTAATAACACATCCGAGTTCTCGGCGTGCATTCCGGTTATCCGGGTGTCGCAGTTCGATCTTTGCCTTCAAGATGAAAGTAACGGCAATATTCTATTGGTGAATTCAATAACGGGCAGCTATCAGTTCACCAATTGCAGAGGATTAACGATTAGCGGAACAGGTGCAATTACTGTGAGAGGATGCCTTGTAACTTTGCAGGTGAATGGGCCTGACCGCAGAGTATTGGCGAGAATTGATACCTGTGCTAAGAATGCAACTACATCAATCCAGGTCTTATCACAGGGTATGACGTTCAGCATTATAGATAGAAACACTAGTAACAACACTTGTACATGTTCCGGGCAAGTCTTTAACTGAATCACGTTCGAACCAACAGAAGATAAATGGAGAGATTTCATAGAACGCGCTGAGGCGGTCTATTTTCAAGCGATATAGGAGTTATTCTGTTCAATTCAAGAATCACCTCTTTCAGTTAAGTCGCCACGGCGTGGCCGGCGGCTCGGGCCAGATCGTCGAACATCGCCTGGTTGGCCGCACGCAGCCGCCGCCCCAGGAATACCCGGCCCAGCCACGGGAGTAGCCCGACCTGTATTTCATGGCTGACGACGACGGTGCTCATGCCATCGGGCGTGGGCCGAACCGTGAACGTGCGCTCGGCGTGCAGCCCCGCGGCGTCCGCGACGAAGGCGAAAGTATGCGGTCGATTGCTGGTCACCACAGTGCTGCGCAGTTCGACCGGGTGTGCCTTCCACCGGAAGACGAGCGGCTGGGCCGCACTACCAGTTGACTCGACTCGGACCCACCGGCAGGCCCGATACCACGTCGGCCAGCGTTCGACGTCGGTCAACAGATCCCACACACGTTCAGCCGGGGCAGGAATCACGGTCTCGTTGCGAACCTCAATCGGTGGCCGGGAGGCTGTGCTGACCGGGCGGAGCAGCCGGGCCGAAACCCGGGTGAGCCACTCGCGCGGCATGAACCGTCCGCTTGCGGCGACCACATTGTTCCGCATGCCTGGGATGACCACGGCCCGGCCCTTGTCCAGAGCCCGTAGCCCGGCCTCAATGACGGGCTCTGGGTCGGCGAGCCGGCGGTAGATCGCCGTGTGGCCGACCCCGACGCCTAGCGCGTCGACGAAACCTGTGCGGGTGGGACCCGGACACAGCGCGGTGACCGCCACCCCGCCCGCACGGGCCTCGGCCCATAGGGCCTGGCTAAACGACAGCACGAATGCTTTGCTCGCCCCGTACACGGCCTGGTAAGGCGCGGGCTGGAACGCGATCGTGGACGCAACGTTGAGAATCCCGCCGCTGCCTCGGGCGAGCATTCCGGGCAGGAATGCACGAGCCAGGGTGATCACGGCACTGACATCGACTGCCACCTCGTCGGCCTCACGGTCCGGGTCGGCCTCGGTAAATGGGCCGTAGCTGCCAAACCCGGCGTTGTTGACCAGAACCTCGATCTTGCGGTCGCCGATGTGATCGAGCAGCGCGGACACACCTGACTGGGTCGAGAGATCTGCGGAGACTGTCTCGACCGTCACCCGTGGAGCAGCGCGGCGGATCTGATGCGCCGCCTCGTCCAACCGAGCCTCGTTGCGGCCAGTCAACACCAGGAACATGCCTCGGGCCGCGAGTCGGGCGGCGATCCCGCGGCCCAACCCGGACGACGCTCCAGTCACGACAGCCCACCGGTCTTGATAATAGATCATATCGCCTCCTTGATTGTTCACGTCAACAAATGAGCTTATGATAGCTTCACTCCTAATCCCGTTCTTCTGACTGAGCATCGTAGCTGACCGCTGCAATACTCCGCCCACGGGTTTCCTGCGCATCAGTTGCCGCCTTTCATTGGCCTTGCGACGCTCACACTATGGAGAATCGCCACAAGGAATACATCACGAGATCGAGGTTTTTTGTGCTACCACTTTTGATAGATTACGAGATGCCTCTATCCTGGTAGGCGAGAATGCCACTGCGCTGCTGGTTGAAAGGCGACAGCGGTACAGGGCGGATACTGACAGAAGTTGACCCGTGAGCGATCATCTCTCCCGGCCTACTGCGCGAACATCGGACATCGGAGAGTGGCTATGATCAAAGCTTATAGCCACTCTCCGAGTTTACCCGGCGCTCGCGGATTCGGACGATAAGATGTCCATCAGCGAAGACCCGGCAGCAGATATATTTCTGCTCATAGTTAAGGGCAGGAGCAAGTGTTGTCGCCTGTGTTTGAATCCGAGATGCTGAAGAACGTACTCCCTCTTGTAGCTGGCACAGAGATTGACCCGTTGGCTCGCTTAGCGCATGTATCTATGTTGGCCGAAACATTCCGCGCAGAGATTCCAATCGAAGATTCCGTAACAACATGTCTCAATGTTATTACGCACCCTGATATGGTTATTGTGCCCCGGCCCGATAGCGTAAAGCCCGTGCTGCATTTTCTGAACAGATAGCTTCCGGTGGTTGTGTCAATTTGCAGTATATGGTTTGCGCCGTCATCTTGAATGCACAAATCGAAGTTCGATTGTTTGCAGACCGTAACATTGAAAGCGCCTATGTTGTTATTCCATTGAAAGCCATCCATTGTTCCCAGGAAAAGCCGCGTTGCTCCGCACGGCACCATCACTGTTCGACAGCTTGGTACTGTCGCCCCGCCGCGTCCATCTCCGATGAAGAATGTCTGCTGTAGCAGAGGCGCTATGTTCGCAAAGCGCCGACTTTCGGGAGTACTGAAGCTTAAGGCCGGTGGGGCTGTTCCGCCTGGAGCCGCTGGCCCAAGGAATACGCCGATCAAGGCGTTCACAGGGGCAGTTACATTTGATATTCCAAATTGATCCCCAAAAAAATGATCAACTATTTGAGTTGGATCACCATCAGGGCCGCTCACTGTGCAACCCGAAGAGCAAAATGATACGGTGCCGGTTACGTTAAAACTGAGTTTGTCACAAGCTCTGACAGGAAGACAGCCAACAATAACCGGAGATTGAGCGGGCGCGGAATCTCCGTCACCGGTTGGTGTGCCAGCCGGTGCTCCGGCTAACCAGGGATTAGATTGGCCAGGAACCGTCACCGAGCAGGTCAATGACCCGGCAGGACAACAGTTCTCCTGCGCTTGAACAAGTTGTTCAAGCGCGCCCGGGACCAGAAACGGGTTGATAATTGTCAGCAAGATTACGATAAGCATCGTGATCTTCTGCTTGTACGATCTGATGTTCTTTTTCATGATTAATCTCCTTCAAAGTAAAATATTTATGGCGGGTCTGAGTAGGCGCACCTCACCCGATGCGCGCCGTACTGCGCCAGCCTCTCAAAGTTTGGATCGGGTTCAGAGATGGTTGCCGGTTAGACTTGTTGCAGGTCAGAGGTCGTGGTAGTTTCTCATTGTGTTAGCCTTTCTGCCCGGTGACACGGGCGGAAATTCAAGGGCTGGATGTTAGCGCATCCGGCCCTTTACAGTTTTGGATAGCCCTTTTTTTGTTGCCCTAACCTCACTTACATTGATCCCTGTATGTATCCTCCAAATAGCTCGTTTTATCTCTCATTCCCTGCAATGTAATGCCTGCTAAAGGCTTCTTTCTGCCGTTGAAAAAAAATTAAAGTTCAATGGCAGAAAATACCAATTGACTGGCATATATATTACAGAAGACATTTTGCGCATTGGCAGAGTCTAAATAAAATGACTACGCCGGTCTACAGCAGGGATTTAAGTCTGGAGGGAGAAAGCGAGTATACAATGACATAGATGAACTATCGAGGTGAGGAATCAAGTTATGGAAAAACAGCCCCAAGACCTTTATAAATTGACGGAGGAAGACTGGAAGGACTATTACAACAGGCTCACCTTATTTGCTTATAAGAAATATGGTCACAGCATCTTAAACGGCACGATAGATATAGAGGAGGTTATTCAGGACGTCATAGTAGACGTTCTTCTGGGCATCAGGCACTGGCCGCCAGTGAACGATCAAGGTCAGACCAGGGATATCAGCTTTTTTTATTTCCTCTGCCAAATTGTACGCAGCAAAGTCAGTCATATGTTGGGGCAGAAGAAGAGAATGGTCTCCTTAGATTCCATTTTAGATGATGAAATGCCAGAGCTTCTGGAACTGGTGATCCGCATAACCACTGATCTCATGCAGAGCAGCGACCGGCAAGCTCTTTACAATGAGCGGTGCTGGTGGATTTTCAAGGCAGCAGGTGATGACGTGCTCTTAAAAAGAATAGCCGACCTGCTGACTAAAGAACCTGACCTGAAACCAAAGGATATAGCTCAACGATTGAACTTATCTGAAACGGAAGTCCGCAATGCGATCAAGCGATTAGCCAGAAGAGCCGAGAGAATGCTGGAGGGGCGTAGCAGCATTACCCTTCCAGTATTAATGCAATTGCCTTTTGAGCATGGGACTTCAAAGGATATGGGAGGAAAGCATTAGTGGCTAACAACAACGCGGCTTTAAACAACAACAATGGCCTGAACAAACAGGCATTGAGGGATGACATGAAAAGTATGTTAGCGATAGATACAGACATAGAATTAATAGAATCAATCGCCACAATGCCCATCGAGGCTGTCAAAGAAGAACTACAGCAGAGGGGACTGAACTTCAATGAAGCCCTGCCTGATCGGATCAGCCAACAGATTTCAGCACGGGCCTGCAAATCCGCATCTGAGCAAAACGTTACTTCTGAGTTACCAGCTTTGATTCAAAAGACCAATCATCCAAAATCTGATGCCCGGTACTTGCTTCAACGATCACTTCACAAATGGGTGCCGAAGCCTCTGATCCAGCAAACGGCACGGTATGTATTCTGTGTTATATGCACCGCGATCATTTTATTAGTTGTAATCAATACCTTTCATCGGTCGCCTATTATCGCGCAAAACGAAAAAAAAATAATATGTGTCAAGACAAGCAACAATGATTTATTGAGCGTCAGGGCTCGTAACAACATCATTCCCGCATTGGAAGCAGAAGGAACCTTTATCGTAGTTGAAGAATCGGAAGGCGCTAATGCAACGCTTAACCTGTTAGTAAAGCAGAATGCAGAAAACAAAGAGCCAGGGACGAACCCGGCGACTAAGGACGGTCCAATTGGCAAAGGCGCGGGTTCACAGACAGTTTCTATTACGGTCCAGCTCATCAAGCAAGAACCTAAGCGGGGGAATAACCGGTTTGAGAGGAATTACACAGGCCCGATTGATGAGATTACATCTGCGATTGTGGAAGATATTCTTATGTATATTCATAATTCAGGATGGCGGTAACAAGCTATGAGTGCGAAGGCGGGCTGCGCTCGCATCACGGCCCATCAGACATGGCGCGATGACAGTTTTCAGATTGTGCATTTGAGAAGTCGTGCTCAATCTTATGCAGCCAGCACCTCTTCCCATACCTAAGGAAGAGGGGAGCCAAAAACTCCCCCTCTTCTTTCTATCCATAAAAGTCCGGGCAAATGGATTTGCCTCTTCGGCCTTTCACAGTCGCCTGATTAATATCACCGCCCGCGACGCCGACGCCGCCCGGTTGTTTGCGTAGCTGAGTCGCAGGTAATCACCGTGTTTTCATTCGCTAGCTTGTTGAAGGTATCGACCGCAAATTTCACTCGCTGACACGCGACTTTGATGGCTATGAATTCCGCCGCAAAGGTCGGAACATTTGAGCCGTCGGCACCCTTGTAACGCCGCAGCGCCCGCCACACCTCATTGGCCGCTGTCTGGGTGAAGGGAACGCCTTCGCCGAAATCGCCGCGCGGGTCGGTGTGCCAATTGGCATTACAGGAAAACGGGTTGGGCTTATGAAAACGCCATGACTGGTCAATCATGCACTTCTCATGAGAATAGGTGTCACCGATTGCATGCAGATAGATGCCAAGCGCCACCAGTGTCTTTGGCTTCACAGGCTTGCCGGACTTGTCGAGCGGCAGTTGGCTCGCGTTAGGTTTAGGGCCCGGCAGCGCAAACGTCCAGTTTCTGATCCAGTCAATCTCGGGGCCCTTATCTGTGCAGGGTGCGGTATACTTGTTACTTGGATTCCCATTCTTGAAATATTCGCAGGTGTTAATCACCGAGCCCGGTGCTTCTACTTTCTCATACTCCGATGAACGCCGGGCGAAATGATAAAGCAGGCCGTTAGGGCCGAAGCGGTTGGTGTTTCTCACGGTGATGGTCTTCGCTCCGCCTGAAATCTCATACCCGGTGAATGTCCCCAGATCCACCGCCTCCCCAGCCACTGCGATTTCCTCCGCCTCATCTTTATTGAACCCGGCGAGTACGGCGAGAACGCGGACCATCTCATAATGAAAGGAACTGTGCGTTGCCAGCCCCGTAATAGCCTGTGTGGCATCGGCGTTATAGCCTGAAGTGATCGGCACAAAAGCCGAAACTAATAGCCCCAAGACCATTGCTAACGCGAGGCTGCGGGTCAAAGCAGTGCGCGCCCTTTTGATCTTTTGGTACAGCTTGCGAACCATAGTCGTACCTCCTGTGATTTGGTGATTAACATTGTTGGACCGACCTAACGCCGGGCATCAGCGAGGCCGCACGATCCAGACCTGCCTGGGAAACAGATCAATCTCAACTCCGAGGGCGGGTGATATATATCACAAAAAATAACTCAGTTCAATATCATAAAAAATGGGAGAGGCTGATGAAAGGGATCTCCTATGGAAATTCCGGGATGAGCATTAAGCAGCAGACTCTTTTACCTCGACTGTGACCTTCAAACCGAGTGCCTCCAATTTGTTGATCAAGCGACTTCGTTGCACCTCAACATTTTGTCGGTCAAAGTAGTCTCCTCCTAAATCTTCATAACTCTTGTGCTGCTTCAGCAGGTGATAAGCGATCACTATTATGCTATGCCCGACTGCTACCAGCGCTCGCTTCTTGCCTTTCACTCTTACCAGTCGCTTGAACGGCGCTGCAAGATAGGTCTGCTTTGTATGTGTAGCCGCCCAGGCTGCTTGTATCAATCCGTCTCGCAAGTAGGTAGCTTCCCTTTGAAACCGCAGATCGTGGCTCACAATGTAGACAAGCTTCTTGAAGGCAATGCAATGATTATTACCGATATGGGAACCGTCACGACCTGGGCGGCGCGCCACATTCAGATGCGCGGCGAGATGCAGTTTTCCGCATCCGGTATGCTTGCGACGATGGCAAATGGCCTGCCTTATTCGATAGGGGCGGCTATTGCCAATCCGGGCCGTCAAATCGTATGTCTGGCGGGCGATGGCGGGTTCAGCATGTTGATGGCAGAGGTGGCGACACTGGTCAAATAGAACCTGCCGGTCAAAGTAATAATCTTTAAGAACAACAGTCTTGGCATGATCAAGTGGGAGCAGATCGTTCTGGAAGGCAATCCGCATTTTGGCATAGATCTGCAACCGATTGAC
The DNA here is from genome assembly GCA_963804815.1 of Blastocatellia bacterium. Classification (GTDB taxonomy): domain Bacteria; phylum Acidobacteriota; class Blastocatellia; order UBA7656; family UBA7656; genus DATEKX01. The sequence continues at coordinate 5,386,804 of CAWDRU010000002.1, forward strand.
TTCGCGGCATTCGCAAGAGCTTGCGGGGCTGGCGGGTGGGCCTTGGAAGACCCCGGACAGGCTCAGCACATATTGTGTGAGGCGTTTGCTCGTGAAGGGCCAGCGGTGGTGGACGCGATAATAGACCCGAACGAAGCACCTATGCCCGGCAGGATTACGACCGAGCAGGCGTTGAAATTTGCCGAGGCGATGTTAAGGGGAGACGAGGACCGGTGGGACATAATCAAGACTGTGATAAAAGATAAGGTCCGCGAGGTGATATAAAAACCCCTCAGAGGACTAGGGAAAAGGCTGCGGCGGCTCAAGGCCAACACAATTATAAAGAAGAAATGAATGGTGAATTAATGCGTGGATGAGATACTCGTTGAAGAATTATCCGTTGTCCTGATTGGCAAGATCAAATCCGATGTCGGCCTTGAGCACTCGCGCCATGCCCGCTTTCGACGCCGAATCGAAAGACTTGAATGTATTGATCGAAACCCCGAAAGGGAATCGCGGGCTGTTCAAAAAGAAAAGAAGTCGCGCGGGAAGGAAGAAAAAGTAAAAGCCGCTTTTGTAACAGGCGGGAAATTTATGCAGGCACTCAGACAATATTGATGCAAAAATTGTCGCTCTGCACTGTTTTATCCAGGGATTTCGCAGGCATAAGACTTGCCATATAACCTTTCATTCATTTACGAACAGGGAGGGATAATGACAAGCAATTCCAACGATCAATGGCAGAACCGGGCCGACGGAAATTCAGATCAAGTCAATTCACAATCACGGCCTCTGGCTGTAGTTACCGGTGCCTCGACCGGCATCGGCTACGAGCTTGCCCGGTGCTGCGCCGAGAACGGATTTGATCTGCTTATCGCCGCCGATGAGCCTGAAATCCGTGACGCAGCGCAGACGTTTCGCGGCCTCGGCGTTAACGTAGACGCGGTGGAAGCAGACCTCGCCACAATAGAAGGCGTGGATAAGCTCTATGGCTTAATTAAAGGGCGGACAGTCGAGGCGCTTCTCGCCAATGCCGGACGCGGTCTGGGTCACGGATTCCTCGACCAGAATTTTGACGAAGCGCGGCATGTTGTTGATACCAACATCACAGGCACCATTTACCTGATACAGAAGGTCGGGCGCGACATGCGTGCGCAGGGGCGTGGCCGCATTCTCATTACCGGGTCAATCGCAGGATTCATGCCGGGCACATACCAGGCGGTTTACAACGGCACGAAGGCGTTTTTGGATTCCTTCTCATTCGCGCTAAGAGCCGAATTAAAAGACACAGGCGTGACGGTAACCTGTCTGATGCCGGGCGCGACCGAGACTGACTTTTTCGAGCGTGCCGACATGCTGGATACGAAGGTCGGGCAGCAGAAGAAGGACGATCCGGTTGATGTTGCAAAGATCGGTTTCGAGGCGATGATGAAGGGCGAGGGAGATGTCGTGAGCGGTTGGCAGAACAAACTGCAATCGGCTATTGCTTTGATAACGCCGTCATCGGTGCTGGCCGAACAGCATCGCAAAATGGCCGAGCCGGGATCGGGAAAACAATAAGAGTGGTAGTCATGATATGAAGAGAGGCTGCGCATTATCAGCGCGGCAAAAAGCTGCTCATCAAATTTCATGTAAGACGGTATGATATTCTCCCGGCTGATGAGCTTTACCTTCTCTACTTGCCTTCGTGCGCGGTTGGTGCCGGTACGGCTAATATAGTTTACGGAGGCGGTTTGTGGTATGGCACGGGCTGGTGGGTGTGGCTGCCCGTGAATGCAACCGGCTCGACGAACTGCTTCCAGGGACTTGGCATTGTAGTTACAAAACTATGTGAAAACGGTGAAGCCAACTGTGACCTATAACTATTTGCAATTGAGTGTTTAGGATGCTTCGGTCACAGTACCGCGAGCGGGGTAAGCCTGAGGGAAGGATTTAGAAGCTTCGATTAGGGCGTTAATATGCTTGACTCATCTGAACGACTGAATAAGATTTCCTGTCGTCCGGAGCGCCATGTATCGCCCTCAAATAGCTTCAGGCAATGCAAACCATTCGGCTACATAGTCAAGCACAATTCATGACAGGCAGAATTGCCCGCATCGGACAGCCTAACCTATGATTGCACATTTTGTAGAGAACTTCCGGTAACAGATACTACAAAAATGCATTATTACGCTTGAAATTTGCGTCTATATAATTAGGAGTCAATTCGCAACGAAAGTGGACGGCTTGCGAGCAGTCTCTGCCGGTTAAACACCAGCACGCACATGACGCTGTGACCAGAGGGTAAAATGGGGCAGTTATCACACAGCCTTGCTTGATCTGTTCAGCAAGAGCCACATCTCTCAAAAGCGCGACGATTGCAGGCACGGCAGTTCCGATGCGTCTTTTCCTACGACCATCCTCTGACTTCCGCAACGATCCGACCGCGCCGCCACGTCCCTGCTCAGTGGGATGACGCCGCCATACCTTCCGGTTATGAAATAGAAAAACGTTCACTAACTCAGGCCGCGTGCCTGAATTTCAAGGAGGTTTGTTATGAATCAGCTAAACTCTTTCTTTAGAAACGGTCGCGCTCGTAAATCGTTTCTATACCTTATGGCTTTCTGCGTCCTGGTTTCCAGCGACGTGTGTCCGGCCAGAGCTGCCGGAGTCACATTCTTTGACCCGCTTAATTCTTATGACACGGCTCTCTGGAACAAATCCGATGGCTGGACGAACGGAGGCGTGTTCAACGTCGGGTGGCGGGCAGACCATATCACGTTTACCAGCGGCATCATGAGCCTGCGCCTTGATAACGTGTCGTGCCCTTCGAGTTGCAGCGGTAAGCCATATGCGTCGGGCGAATATCGCACGGATGTCTTCTACGGCTACGGCAAATTCGAGACACGCCTCAAGGCCGCAAAAGGGAGCGGGCTTGTGACATCATTCTTTACCTATGCGGGGCCATCAGATGGCTTGGCGCATGACGAAATCGATATTGAGATACTGGGCAAGGACACGACCAGGATGCAGGTCAACTATTTCGTTAATAACGTGGGCGGCCACGAGGAGATGATTGATCTGGGATTCGACGCCGCGCTCGGTTATCACAATTACGCGTTCGTGTGGTCGGCTGACCATATCAAGTGGTATGTTGATGACAAGTTGGTGCATATGGTAAGCGCGTCGTCATGCACGCCTCTGCCGAGCGTGGCGGGCAGAATAGAAGTCAACCTCTGGGCGGGAACTGGGGTTGACAGTTGGCTTGGGCCCTTCACGTATCCCGGCACGCCGATCTCTGCTCAGTATGACTGGATACAATACTTTGAAGAGTGATGAGCGGCTTTTTTAAGGCTGAATTTAGTGAGAGGTGAGCCTCTTTTAAACAAAAGAGCGAATCAGCGGGGCCGCGCCATGCGCTCAGGCAATTTGCTTCGCGGCTCCGCAAACTTATGATGTGAAGAAACCTGAAATGGTTTACAGAATTTTACATTAACTCATGGACGCGCAATCCGAGCAAAAGGGATGGTGATAGAAATATTCAACCTCATCTTCCATCAATTACCGATCAATACGTAATGTCTGACTCAGTGATTTATGTCCGTCATTGAAGATATTACGCGCGGGCCTGCCTGTTTGTAGTTTTGGCAACGCCCGTACTTTCTTGTCCCGGCCAGAGAGCGGTCAGTTTGCCAGTCGGTTAACCCACTTGTGCTGCCGCTTTCGCCAAACCAAAACTGTCTGAAGAAAGGATCTTTATGAGCAAGAAGAAAGATGGTCAAAACGCAGCGGCGGCTCCACCGAGCGAGCGGCAAAAGTTATCGAAGCGAACAAGGAATGAAGCTACGCTCTTTCAGACCGTAACCAGACCCACCGATGTCCAGCCCGCGTACGATGTGCCGTATATAACCAAAACACCGGACGAAGATAATCCGAAGTTCAAAAATTATGCGGCCTCATTTCACAAGCTGTTCGTGCATGATCCGGATACCGGGCTGCTGACCGACGGCAGCGGAGTCCCCAGCTACAAAAATCTGCTCAAGGGGTTGAATAACCCTGATGACCCGGCGAACCCGCCACCTAACAGTGATTTCGACTGGAATGCATTGAATGACATTGAACTTGCTCCGACGAACGATTCTCCGCCGCGAGTCCTGGTCAATCCGCAATCATCAAAAGCCTTGACGATCAAAGGCGGTGATATAGCGGCTTTTAGATTCAAGGCTCAGCCTGTTACTGATCGGAGATGGCAAGTCGGTTACGAAGTCGCCTACGCGCCTGCCAGCGATGATACGGAGGACCTGCTTGACGAGTTGAGTTTAAGCTCAAGATATTCTGCGGCGGAGATGGTCGAGGTCTACGCCATGGCTCTGCTGCGCGACATCGATTTTGATGTATACAGTATTCCGAATCCTGATGTGCAGCTCGCGATTGATGCGCTCAATGTTTTCGGCGCTAACTTCCGAGGCCCAAAGGAAAGGGTTGGCAGCGCCTACAGGGTGACGGCAAAGACACTATTTCGAGGCAACAGCCCCGAATCGCTTCGGGGAGATTACCTGTCGAAATATTTGCTGTTAAGGCGACCCCCGCTGTTCGCTTCCGGGTGTGTGCCGGGCACCGCCGACCTCATCAACGCAGGGATATTCTTCGGCGAACTGGCCGAATCAATGACGGCCCCGCAGCCTAACCCGCGCCGCGAGTTCGGGCTGACGTGGGATAATTATGTGAAGATACAGAATCGTCAAACGCCGCAGAAATACCAGCCGGGGGATTTCAAGGGAAAGGTATTAATCAGCAACGGGCGGAACCTTGCGAGCCTGGTGCATGTGGATGGACTTTATCAGGAACACGCCTGGGCCGTTGATGTCCTCACGGCGGGAAATTACAAGACTACACTCGTCTCTCCATACTCAAACCCGCTTGACCGGCCAGGATTCCACTCAAGGAATGAAGGTGGAGGCCCCACGCTTGGCGCGCCCGACGCTGCTTCACTGGTCGGCGCGGTAGCCATCGAGGCCGCTCGTCTGGCGTGGAGCCAGAAATACCTTGTGGCGCGGCGCGCGCGGCCCGAAGTATTCGCCGCGCTGATTCATAAGCGAAAGAATGGCGGCTCTGCAAATGTTTATGGGCCAATAAATCAGCAGCTTTTAAATAACCCTACCGTCGGTAAATTGCTTAATCGAATCAGGCAGGAAAATGAAGGGCGTGGCGGGCCGGATGCTTCGACTTACCTGTTGTCGCAGGTCTTTCCAGAAGCCTCTCCCGCGCATCCGTCCTGGCCGTCAGGGCACGCGACTGTAGCCGGGGCCTGCGTTACAGTGATTAAAGCCATCTTCGATGATCAGTTGCCTCTACTACAGCAAATTGATGGAAGTCCCCCCTTTACGGACGAGGATGGCGTGCCGTTGACAGTCGGGGGCGAACTGGACAAGCTTGCCTCGAACATAGCGCTTGGCCGCAACTTCGGCGGAGTACATTACAGGTCGGACGGAGAGCATGGAATCTTGTTGGGAGAAAGTCTGGCGCTGAGGTTTCTGCAAGACCATCTTCGGACATATCGTGAAAGATTCCGTTGCGATTCCAGCCCTGATGGCACAGACCCCTGCTTTGAATTAAGCCTGCGCAGCGGTGAGCGAGTCAGACTTACAAAGGATGAAGTTATCCCGCTACCGCCAATGGATGCTGAAGCGGCGAAAGCCAAAGCCGGTTCCAGTGTCAGGATGGATCGAACGGTAATATAAAAACAGAAAGGTATAGCAGGCAGTCACCTTTCATAGGTTCTCGCCAGATGCGCCAGGTCCGTTCAGCAACGATGGTTGAACGGACCTGCTTTTGCATATCCATTTACCGACTGTGAGGTAGAAATCGTTATCATCTCGGTGGGCGAGCAGAATCGATGGCAGTTACCAAAAGGCTTGATTGATAACTGAAATTACGCAGCAGTAGCGAAGTATTCCAAGAACGGAAGTTGATTCGGAATCGGCTGTTGAAATAAGTCACGCTTGAAAGCATAGACGAGGGTGTCAGATAGATTGTGTAAATGAGTTCTGGTTAATCCCTGCCATTGGTACTCTGCCTCAAAACTCGGCGCACAGGCTTTTTCTTTTTTGCCTTTCCCTTCTCTTGAACATTAACCTGCTGCCTACCATCAACCGCAATATTAACCTGCCCGGCATTCTGCTGTATCACGGTTGATTTGGAATCAATCGAATAGCGCCGCCATAGTTTTCATCATCCGTTCCGGCAAATAATTCCTGCGCTTTTTGCTCTCGCTCGCGAATTGCAAGGCTTTCGACCTTCAATCCATCAAGCCTCGCCAGTTCAACGGGCCTGCTCAAAAGGTCAACCCTGAACTTGCCGCTTCTATCAGCAAGGATGCGCCCGGCTCGCCAGATCATGCTTGTAAACGGGCCGTTATCATCATCGGAATCATAGGCTGAGGCAATGTAAATCTGGCCCTGCTTATCTATTTCAATCGCGCTCACGGGTCGTTTGTTTCTGCCCGTAAACCTGCCCGGACGAAAGAATGTCTGCTGAAATTTTCCTAACTCGAACGGTTCAAGCTTCAAGTCCGCCCAGAACAGTTTTGAGCCGACCTGGTGGTCTGCTCGTTCAGCGCAGACGAAGGCGAGCCGATCACCTGATCTGAATACTGCGCTGCCCTCGATGTTTCTGGTCGTAGCCGGTAATTGCGTGAATGATCGAATTACTAACTTTTCAGCTTTGAGTTCGACAAGGAAAATGCGCCCGAACCGCTGACCCTTGTAACTGCTTTCGCCGCTTTCGACCAGCAGGAACAACTGTGTTCCGGGAATGCGCGCAATGCTTTCCAGATCGCTGCTTTCCTTTAAGGGGAGCGGCCAATCAAGCTCAAGCGATTTCCAGCGGATGCCTTCCGCTGTTTGTGGAAGCGAGAGAAGGCTTACGCGAGGGCGATTATTCTCTTCCGGATTTTTGGCGTCGTGAACAGCCAGAAACCTGTCCTGTTCAATCCATGCCAGCCCGCTGATGTCCGGCAAATGATTCGTTTCAGATTCTGCGCGCGCATTCGGGTTGTAAGAAAGAGATGATTCCGCCAACCCGATTAAAAGCGCAAACAGAATGAAAATCTTTTTTATCCGCATAAGTGAACCACTTTCTCGTCAGGCAATATATTAAAGAGCCGAAGCCGGTTCATAGCTTTCTGGCAAGCGCGACGCCCACGCCGATTATGCGCTCTGCGGCTTCAATCGGGCGACGCCCAAGCGATGTTTCCAAAAACCCGTAGCTCGACGCCAGTCCGAGCCGCGTTCGGCCCGCTTCCTCGATCAAAACTATGTCACCGGCTACGGGGTCGCTCCTTTCAGCAAACAGAATGATGTCGCCTTCGATCAATCCTTTGTCTATCCAGGAACTGTTGACCATCACGCATTTGTAATCGGCTTCGGGGATGTCCAGAATGCGAACCAGTATGTCTTCGCCCGTTGCGTAGACCTGCGACCGGCGCTTTTCGTGCGATCTGATGTTTTCGTCCTTTTCCATAATCAACCTTGAGCGTTATTTGAATCCGGCAAGCCCTTTGATGTCAATCTCGATTGGGTTTAAAGTTTCCCGACGCGGATAGTTTTGCTAGGCTAACGGTGTGGCACCGGTTTTGCGATGAAGCCGGACAGGCCGTCTTGTGGATTGATACAGAGCGAAGGCACCAGTTATGCGCAGCAGGATGTTCGGAGGGCTTACACTCAGGCAACTTGCCTCGAATGTGTGGCGAGAGTCGAATGAAGATAATGTCTTTGGCGGCGGGGCCGAACTCGCCTACTACTTTCTGCTCGCGCTCTTTCCGATGCTCATTTTTCTGACCAGCCTTGTCGGCTTTCTGCCCGGATTGCAGGCGAACATACTTAGCGCCTTCGCCAAAGTAGCGCCCGCAGATGCCATGAGATTAATCGAAGAGACGCTCGCCGATATTATAAGCCATCGCAGCGGCGGGCTGATCTCGTTCGGCGTTTTAGGCACGCTCTGGGCCGCATCGAGCGGAGTCGAATCGCTTATGGGGACGCTCAACGTCGCCTTTGAAGCGAAAGAGAAGCGTTCATTCTGGAAAGTGCGACTGTTGGCAATCGCCCTGACCGTAGCCTTTGCGCTGCTGGTCATCGGCGGCGCGGCGCTCGTAATGTTCGGCCACAAACTGAGCGACTGGCTCACCGAATTGCTCGGAGTTGGAATGGCGCTTGCGATTGCCGGGAGCCTTGTTGGTTATGTCATAGGTCTGACGCTTCTGTTTCTCGGCATCCAGATGCTTTATTACTTCGGGCCCAGCGTGAAGCAGGAGTGGAGATGGATAACGCCCGGCGCAATCTTCGCAGTTATAGCCATCCTCGTGTGGTCGTACCTTTTTTCTGTTTACCTGCGCATAGCTCCGTCCAACAGCGCAACCTACGGAAGCCTCGGCGCAGTTATAACGCTCATGCTCTGGCTGTACCTGATAGGGCTGGCGCTGCTGCTGGGCGGCGAGATCAATTCGGAGATCGATAAGAGCAGCAACAAGCCGCCCGTCCAGGAACAAAAAGAAGGTCAGATGCAGGCTGCGCTTCAACCGGAGCCGGTCCAAAATCTGCATATAAACTGAAGGCGCACAAGTTACGCGCCCTCGGTTTTTATATCAAGGAGGTATTATGCCGCGAAGTATAAACGAACAGGTCGTCGTGATAACCGGAGCGTCGTCAGGCATAGGCCGAACGACTGCTCGAATGTTTGCCGCAGCAGGCGCGCGATTGCTGCTCGGCTCTCGCAATGCCGAATCACTGAACGAACTCGTGCACGAAATAGCGGAAGCGGGCGGGGTTGCTCACGCCATCCCGACCGATGTCACCGAACGCGAACACGTCGAGCAACTGGCCGACGCAGCATTGAACTATTTCGGGCGCATAGATACGTGGGTCAACAATGCAGGCATTTCAATCTATGCTACGTTCGACAAACTTACAGATGAAGAGATACGCCGGATTATGGACGTAAACTTCATGGGCACTATTTACGGAATTCAAGCCGCGCTTCCCAGAATGCGCGCCGAGGGAGAAGGCACGATCATCAATGTCGCTTCGGTCGCGGGCAAACGCGCGATTCCGCTGCAAAGCATCTACAGCGCATCAAAATTTGCAATCGTCGGGCTCGGAGAGTCCTTGCGCGCAGAGCTTGCCGGTGAGCCTGCCCGGATCAACGTATGCACTATATGCCCGCCTTCGATCAACACGCCATTCTTTGATCACGTGCTGACGAAAGAGGGATTTGCGCCGAAACCGATGGCCCCGGTCTACGATCCTGAGACTGTGGCGGAAGCGATAATAGCGTGCGCGGAAAACCCTCAACGCGAAGTGCTGGTCGGGTCGGCAGGCAAAGCGCTTACACTATTCAACGCCGTTGCGCCGGGTCTGGCTGACTGGTTTATGGCCAGAGCGGGTGTGAGCGGACAACTGACGACCGAGCCAAAGTCTTCGAGCGAGGTCAATAACCTGTTTGAGATTCCGCCCGACAAACGCGAGCGCGGAGGCTGGACTGCGCGAGGCACCAGAGAAGGAGCGGAGGACGCTCAGAGCAGCAATATCTTAACGCAACATCCCGTTGCCGCTTCGCTTGCCGGAGCGGCAGCGCTGGCGCTGGCAGCCCGATTGTTATTGAGGTAAAACGGAAACTTTGCAGGGAGGCTCGATTGAGCCTCCCTGACAAAAATGATTTTTATCACTGCTATGCAGCTTTTCGATCAGGCGTGAGCACGACCTTGATGCAGCCGTCTTTTTTCTCGCCGAACATCTCGTAGCCTTTCGCCGTCTCGTCGAGCGAAAGACGATGCGTGATGACAAAACTCGGATCGATCTTTCCCTGCTCTATCAATGCAAGCAGCGGCTTCAGATAATTATGTACGTTGCATTGACCCATTCTGAACGTCAGGTCTTTGCCGAACGCTTCGCCGAGCGGGAACTTGTCAACAAACGATGTGTAGACGCCCGCTATCGAAATCGTGCCGCCCTTGCGACACGCCCAGATGCATTCGCGCAGCGCAGGAATCTTGCCCGATTCCATCCATAGCTTTGTCTTCACGTTGTCGTAAAACGACCCTTTTGCCTCCATGCCTACTGCATCAATGCATACATCAGGGCCGCGCCCCGATGTCATCTCGTTAAGCGATTCCAGAACGTTCTTCTCGGCAAAGTTGATCGTCTCGGCTTTGTTTTTGTTGCGAGCCATCTCCAGCCGCTCAATCGTATCGTCAATGGCGATCACGCGGCCTGCGCCCAGTAACCACGCCGACGCGATTGTGAACTGCCCGACAGGGCCGCAGCCCCATACGGCTACAGTGTCGCCCTGTTTGATCTGACCGTTTTCAGCAGCAAAATAACCTGTGGGGAAGATGTCGCTCAGGAACAACACTTTCTCATCAGGCAAATCTGCGGGAAGCTTAAGCGGCCCGTAATCGGCAAACGGCACGCGGACATATTCCGCCTGCCCGCCCGGATAACCGCCGTACATGTGCGAATAACCGAATAGCGCGGACGGGCCGTGGCCGAGCATCTTTTCAGGCAGTTCCGCATTCGGATTCGAGTTATCGCATTGCGTGGGCCAGCCGTTTTTGCAGAAGTAGCAACGCCCGCAAGCTATCGTGAAGGGGACGACTACTCGATCACCCTTTTTCAGATTCTTCACCTGAGGGCCGACCTCGACGATTTCGCCCATAAATTCGTGACCCAGAATGTCGCCTTCTTCCATTGTCGGCACCCATCCATGCACGAGATGCAGGTCAGACCCGCAGATGGCCGAAGCCGTGACCTTTATGATTGCATCGCGCGGGTTTAAGATCTCAGGATCATTCACGCGCTCGACGCGTACATCGTTTTTGCCGTGATAGACGAGTGCTTTCATTGTGCTATTACCTCCGTGAGTCTCGGCTTTTCAGGGTTCCAAAGCTGAACGACACGAGCGATTTCGCCCGCTTCTATCAGCTGCTTGAAACGACGCAGGTCCTGACGAACCATCTTTTGCGGGTCGCTGCCTGTAACTTTTGCGACGACCGCGCCAATCGGGCCTGCGGGTTGATTGAAAGTCATAAAGACGAAGACGCGCGTGCCGTGTTCGGTCGGCTCGAAACGGACTGCGCCGTTGTTATCGACATCGGCTGTGGTCGAGCGCCAGGCGATGAACCTGCCCGGCTCGTTTACCGTCACCTCGGCGTCCCATTCGATGCGCTGGCCGAGCGGCCCTTCGACCACCCAATGCCACGTGCGGTCGCCAGTCCTGCGGACTTCGATGACGTTTTGCATGAAGCTCGGAAAGGCTTCAAAGCGCGACCACATCTCGTAGGCTTTTTCGGGAGAGGCCATAACTTCGACCGCCTGATTCACTTCGCGCGGTGTTGAGGGGAGGATTGAGACTCCGGCTGCCGCTGCAATCTCTGTGGCGGTAATGCTCGCGCCGACAATGCCTACAGTAGTGCCGACAATGCCGCCCCTCTTGAACCCATAAGCGGCAAGCGCCGTTGCCGCCGCCGCTTTTACAACATGTGATGTTTTATCATTTTCGTTCATTGCCAAACTCCTTGATCTGAACTCCTTGAACTGCTCGGTTGATTGCGAACGCAATTTGACTTCACCGGGTATTTGGAGCAATGGCCGTGCCATCAAAACAGTCACTCATCAGAGATCAATTATTACTCGATTTAGCGACCGAAAGGTCGGCAGCAGATGATCCGAACTGAGACGCTATTGCTTTTGCGCGAGCTGATATAGTACGTGCGGTTAAGATCTGGAAATCTACAGGGAACTGCTTACTGCTTTTGTGAGCGGGCGGGCGAGCGATTCAGCGTTTTCGCTGTACATCTCAAAGTCACTCTTCAGATTCTCGCTCGTCGCAAACAGCCATAGCGGGTAGAGGTCGAGCAGTATCTTTTGCGCGCGATCAAGAAAGCGGCGACGCGAAAGAGCCGGATCATCTGCCGCGAAGTATTCGCCTACGGTGAAACTGTCGAGGTTCATCCATCGCCGCGCTGTTTTAGGCAGAGGCCATCTCTTCATATTGTCCCCTTCCGTGTCCGCGATCTCCCAGTAGGTGTCGGCTATGCGCCGCTCGTCGAGATACCTTTGAAACAGTCGGAGGTTCTTTTTTATTCCTTGCTGCACAGGCCCCGTTCGCGGTTGTTTGTACCCGCCCGGATAAAAGCCTATTGATACGCCGTGGCTGGCTATGTCGGCATAGAGCAACGCTTCCGAGGTCCATTTCTGACCTCTGCGGGGAAATAGCACATAGATGAACGGGCGATAGGGAGGGCGATTCTTGTGGAATCGCATGTCGTTGCTGATGCGGCTGATGGTTCGCCCGACGCGCGCCTGTGTCTCGAACTCTTCGTTGAGCATATGAAGCACGGGGCCGATCTCTGTGACGAATGATTTTATGGTGCCGAGCACTTCCGTCTCGTACCGGCGACGGTGCTCGTCAAACCATTCCTTGTTGTTGTTGCTGGCAAGTTCGGATAAGAATTGAAACAATCCTGCCGAAAAGCCCTCGAAACGGACGCGGTTAATGTGTCGCCCCTTCGATTTGCTGAGTTCCTTGGCTGAGATTAAAGGTTACACAGCAGAGCTGTCAACACCGCCTGCCGCGCGCCGGGCGAAGCCTGCTATCACGAAACGCAGATGTTTTTGCGCGATGAATAAAGCCATATGTATTTTTTTATTACGCCCTCGCTCTGCTCAATTTGATGGCAGGGCCGGTTCGCCTGTAGACTTGACCTTATGCACGAGCCATCTTATGTAAAGCTTCTCGAATCGGGCGAGCTACACGCGCGCGTCGAAGCCCTGATGGAGATGCTTCGCGTATGCCGCATATGCCCGCGCGATTGCGATGTCAATCGTTTGAATGATGAAGTCGCCGCCTGCTATTCAGGGCTGCTGCCGATAGTTTCGGCTTACACGCCGCACTTTGGCGAGGAGCCTGCGCTTGTTGGTAAAGGCGGCGCGGGCAATGTCTTTCTGGGGCTTTGCAACCTGCGCTGCGTCTATTGCCAGAACTACCAGATCAGTCAGACGTTTCGCGAGCAGCGCAAAAACGAAATCTCTTTTGAGCGGCTCGCAGAGATATTTCTGGAGCTTGAGGCGAAAGGCTGCCATAACATCAACTGGGTATCGCCCACTCACTTCGCCTCGCAGCTGGCCAAATCGCTCTATATTGCAGCCGAACGCGGCCTCAGACTGCCTGTCGTCTATAACACGAATTCATACGACGCGGTCGAGGTCTTGCGACTGCTCGACGGGGTAGTTGATATATATCTGCCCGACCTCAAATACAGCGACGACGAAGCTGGGCGCGAATACTCTAAGGTGACAGAGTACACGCGCCACTCGCGCGCTGCGCTCAAAGAGATGTACCGTCAGGTGGGCGACACGCTCGTATATGACGAGAACGGGTTGCTCAGGCGGGGGCTGATTATTCGATTGCTCGTCCTGCCAAACGATATTGCGGGCATTCGTGAATCGCTTCGCTGGATACGCGAAGAGCTGTCGCCGAAAGTGGCAGTGAGCCTGATGGCGCAGTATTTTCCGACAAACAAAGTCGCAGCAGCGCGCTATCCGCTCATCTCGCGCAAGATTCGCTGGACCGAATGGCTCACGGCAATCGAGCACATGGAGTCGCTCGGCATGGAGGAAGGATGGATGCAGGACTTCGATTCGGCATCAGAATACTACCGCCCCGATTTCGGCGATGCGAAGATGCCGTTTAAAGACATCCTTGATTTCAAATCCGGCGATCCCGAATCTGCCTGAATTATTCAGTGCGGAAGACGCTTTGCGATCTCTGCCTGATAATTCTGCGGATCATACCATCCGTAAGATGAGCCTGTGTAATAGACAAAGCCCGATACTCCCGCGAGCGTCCCATTAATCACATCGCCGATAAGCGGTGGAATCTGCCTGCCTTTGTTTGCGCGCAGAACGCTCTTTTTTGCCTGAGCTTTGAGATTGCCGCTGGCGGCGTTTTTGACCAGATAAGAGATCTGGGCTTCCGGGTTGCGCCAGCCCTCCGGTCCATATCCATGAACTACTGCGAGCAATAATTCATCCCGCTCTGTGACGGCAGGGCGAGATTTTGGCTCGTCACGGGTCTTCTGCATCATCGGTTCCGGAGCCCTGTCTGTCCGGGCGTCTCTAAGCAGCCAGCCTGCAAGTTCATGATTGAGTTCGGGGAGCTTCTCTTTTATTGGCTGTACGATTACCGCGATATCCTGCGAGCCGTCGCCGTTAAAATCCCCGACAGTAAACAGTGAGCCTGTGCTTACGACATCTTTATAAACGCGCGCGACGGTCGAACGGGCTTCGTCAAGGGTCGGCGGAGGAATGGCTTTCAACTTTTCCGGGTCCTGACTATCAGCAGGCTGTGTCGGAAGCGGAGCGGGAGGCGGCACTTCTGTGGCTGATGGAGGAGCCTCTTTCGGCGGTTGAGCGGGCGGCTTTGCGCAGTTCGTTAGAATTAATGTGGAAAGGAAGAGATAGAAGATAATAGCGGTCTTTTTTATGTTCATCATATTTGCAACCCTCTTTATAAAAAGAGGCTCGCCATGTCTTAACGCGACGAGCCTCTTGCTGACGGCTCTTATCGCCTCTGTTTCAAAGCGATAAGACGAACGCGATGACAGCCTGTTTGCTGGCATTGCTTAGATTGTTGTAGTTGTTTCTGATGGTCAATGCTTGACCGCCATGGCGCAGGATTGCGTCGTTGACCGTCAGGCTTTCGCCATCATGCATCAAGCGTATGCGAGCGCGAGCGCCCCACAAAGCAGCCGTGCGGACCTGATTTCTGGTTCCCTGCCCGCCGTTCTGCACTATTCCATCACCCGTTCCCACATCATGCATCGCGAAGTCACTGTAAGGATGAATTCTCTTGTTGCCAAGAGCCGCGGAAACCGTGGCCGCGCCGCCGTTGATCAACGTGCCCGGAGCCGCTGTGGTGAGCGAAGGCGTATGGCATATGTCACAGCCCAGCGCATCAAACAGCGCTTCGCCCTGACTGACCTGAGCCGTGATCGGCCCACGTGCGGGAGCCCTCAGCCCTCTCATAAAGGTTGCGAAAAGGCCGATGTCTTCATTGGTATCATCTTCGGGATCTACACAACCGGCACCGCAATTGTCGAATGCCGCGACCGATACTCCGTTTGAAGTATTCTCGTGGTCAGTCTGCGGGAAGTTGCTGGTTATACCCATCTCGTTGACATAAGCGTCAGCCGAAAATGAAAGCAAACTGGCTTGCTGGTCTTTCCAGCCGAATCGACCTATGCGGGTCTGGCCAGCAGCTTCAAACACCTCGACATTGATCAGCGTGCCGCGCTGGGCTGCCGGTTGCGCCGCAACGTTATTCTGGAGCACGGTGTTGGCCAATGCTTCAACATAACCATCGCCAAGTATGCTGATCGACATACGGAAAGTGCGAACGGGGTCGTTGCTCGACACACGCTCCTGAATGTCCGAATCTATTGCCCTGTCATTTATGAGCGAGCCGCCCGGCGCTTCAACAAAGGTACTGCCAACCAGATGCCCGGCCCTGAACTCGCTGATCTGGCTTGCGGCACCAGTGTCAGGATTCTGATGGCACTCGCGGCACGATTGCGCGTTGTAGACTGGTCCGACTCCATCGGCAATCTCTTCTACGCCTGAGAACTCGATTTGGGCCTCAGCAAAATCGGCTGCCGTGCCGTTGTTATTAAAGAGGTCATCTGTCCGAGCATCCATATCGGTTGTTAAGGCTTCTGTTATAGCCTGGCCTTCGACAGAACTCGTGTAGGTAAACGGAAGCACGAGGACCGCCGCGAATAACAGTAAAACCGAAAACTTCAAATATCTCATTTTGTAGGTTTCTCCTTGAGAGGCTTGAACACACTTCGTCCAAGACAGGTTGTGGATTTGTCTGCCTTTAGTACTAACTTGCTTGCGAGTTTCCCTGGAACCCTTTGTTAACCCAACTGGCTCGTTCTCTCTGGCCTACGTATGGGCAGAGCTGTTCTGTTTTTATCTCGTCAATTGGAAATACAAGCAAGAGAAGCGGGGCGCTCCTTTAGCCTTCTTATTCCCTACCAAAATAAAAAGTGCTTTGAGGAAGCAGCGCGAATGTAAAACAGTTTGCATGGTAAAGTCAAGAAAAATGTGGCCGCGATTACCGACATTCGCTTTATTAACTATTGCATAGTATTTTTCCTGAAAAACTCGATTTTATTCCCTGCTTTCCAGATTACGAGTTACAATTTCTGGCAGAATAAAACGCTTACAACATTTCCGGGTAAATTTTCTTTAGCTGATTTTAACGCCGGTTAGTTCTTATGCGAAAGACAGCTGCGATTGGCATTAAAGCTTGACGATAAGCAGAAGAAAAAGCTCACAAAAAAAGAAAATCGTGTTAGAATCCCTGTATGAAATGCCCAAAATGCTTTAACCCCCTCCGACGGGTAGCCTCCACCGAGGATTCGGTATGGTTTACATGCCCGTTAGGTCATAGATTTCATTCCGAGACAGGCAGCGGTATCAGCGATTCTGAAGGACACCGCTACGCCGTTTCGGGTGAGTAGAGCGGCTACCTCCGGTCTGAAAAGATCGGGGGTAGCTGTTGGGACTTTTACGATTGCAATTTTTTGACTATAAACCCTCACATTTTTAGTTGGGATTGAGTCCAATTAGATTGCACTTCTTCTTGCCTGCATTAGTTTACGCTTACTCGGCGACTCTGTTACGGCTGTGGGAAATTAAAATAATAAATTTGTATTTGAACTCAATTTTTTTCTCGCAAGTCTTGCACTCAACAGAATTACTGATAGAATGTCGTAAAGTCGGCGATAGGGGATTTGGTAGGGTATCGCCGTTTTTGCAGACGCAGATTAAGAATCGGGAAGTGGTAAAAAAAACGGATCTTGTGCTTTGCCCCAACGGCTGGTACAGGTGTACGTGTAATCTCACTTACACGCCTGAGATTCTGATCTCGACTGGCTGTTACTCCCCAATTTGGAGGACGAAAAAGTGATGGAGAGACGAGCATCGCAGGATGCTATCGTTGAGATGATTGACAGCGGTCAATTTCTGACGGCGGAAGAAATATTCTCTGAACGTAGAACAGATGATCCTATGGAAATGGTCGTTCGAACCGAAGTCGCTATGTACTTCGACAGGCTCGAAGATGCGGCCAGTCTGCTCGATCAGGTGGCGACGCGAATAGCCGATATAGGCGTGGCGGCTCGTTTCTCACTCACAAAGGGACGACTGGCTTTATGGCTCGCAGACCTGGCGCAGGCAGAGACGCAGCTTCAAACGGCTTACCACTTCTCAGTATTCCAAAACGATTCTTTTGCCACGAGCAAATCACTGCTGAACCTGGCCCGGCTGTCGCGCGAGCGCGGACATCTCACCGATGCAGAAGCTAAATTAGAGGCGGCCTCAAACGGCGTTAAAGGGCGTACCAGCAAACGAACTGAATACCTGCGCGGACTGATAGCCGCAGAGCAGGCAGCCGTGGCTGCCGACAGCGGCGAAATAGAGAAGGCGAAGGAATGTTATTCAGAGGCGATGCGACTGCTCAAGGGCACTGAGAAGGGACGTTTCTATGGTCAGGCGCTTGTCGGCATGGCAGATCTGAAATGCGCGCTTGGCGATTTTCAGGATTCGCTGGAAGCCTACAGAGAAGCCAATACCGTCTTTGAACGCTATGACATAAAACGCGATCTGGCTGAAAGCCAGATAAAACTCGCCAGTGCGCTCATCAGGTTGAAGCGCTTCGAGCGCGCAGAGAAACTTGCTGAAGAGAGCCGCGACCTCAGACGCGGCGACCCGAAAGGGGAAAGCGCAGCGCTATCGCTGCTCGCCCTCGCTTCGATTCAGCAAAGCGAACTGGACAAGGCGCTGACTCATGTGACGCTGGCCGTCGAACTGGCCGATAAGAGCGATTACATGCAGGCGCGTGCTCGCGCGCGCATCGCGCTCGGCCACGTCAAGCTGTTTGAGCGAGAGTTCAAAGAGGCCGCCGACGCTCTGCGCGATGCGGCGGAAATTGCGCGCAGCTCAAACGGGTCGGCGGAAAATCGCAGGCTGGAACTCGAAGCCGTAATCTATCTGGCAGAGGCTTATCACAACATAGATACTCGTGCAGGCCGCACAGAGCTTACGCGGGTAAGCGAGCTGTTGAACAACCTTGAAGACGCCTGGCTTGGCGATGAATTCAACCGTGTATCTACGAAGTACGAAGAGCAGATAGTCTTCACGGATGACAATCGCCTCGTTTTCGACGGCAACCAGCTTCCCAGATGGCAGGAAGCGAAGCGAACGCTCGAAGGCTTCCTGCTTCGTAACGCGCTCAGGCAGACCAACAACAGCCTGACTCGCGCAGCGCGCAAGCTCGGCGTGTCAAAGGTACACGTGCACAATCTGAAAAAGAAGCACAACCTTTAGCCATACTCATGCAATCGGTTGATGATTCTCGAAATCGCGCGTCACGATAGCCTGATGATCGCGTCGCGCAACTGTTCGTGTCTTTGAAGCAGGCGCACATAACGAGTTTCGTTACGGCCCATCTTTGCGCGGATGATCTCCCGGAGTCTTCTTTTTTCCTCACCCGTCCAGCGCGCAAGATCGGGTATCAAGGCGAGCACAGGCGCGAGATCATCAAACGCCCGCCGCGTCGGTTTATTCAAGCTCTCAAGCTCAAGATCGAGCGCGCCGCCGACTTCTTTGATTGAAGCGGCGCGCATCGCTTTCAGATTACCGTTGAACTCACTGGCCGCGCGCCGCTGGACGGCGAGTCCGAGATTGCGAATCCTGAACCCGTCCCAGTCGCCCGCGCGCGCGCCGGGCAATTCATAAATGACGTGTCCTCTGGAAAGCGTTTTTAGAACTCGCAGAGGCGTTCGATACTCGCGATTGGCGGCGATCTTTTTTTCTTCCGCGAGGGCGAGCTTTGCCAGCCCGCTTTCAGTTGGCCGAAACCCGAGCTTGCGATAAAACCAGAACGCGCCCGACTCCAGCGCTTCATCGTTGTTGAACCCGATTTGATAAGGGTCAATCGAAAAACAGGTCACGCCGACCAACTGGCGCAGGAATCTCAGCGCCTGCGCGTAAACCCATGCCGTTTCGCCGTCGCGGTAGGTATAGAAAGTATTGAAGCCAAGCTCCATCCGCTCGAATATCGAGATGCCTTCGATATAATTGACAGGCACTCCGTTTTTCAAAGTGAACCCCGCGTGATATGCGCGCAGCGGCAGACGCCGTTCGGCGGCCAGTCCCCAGAGAAAAATTTCAACGCCGCGCCCGACATCGGCCCCGACTATGCTCGACGGGTCGCCGTAGGCAATACCGTAAAGCTCGCGATACCTGACGCAGGTCGTATCGCGGCACATATCGAGAACGGCGCGGCCCTCTGTGCGTGAAAGTTTCCTTATCGAAATCGGCGAGTCTATTTCTTCTGCGAGTGTGACTTCGTTGCGGCGGATGAGCGGTGTTGTGTGATAAAAGATTTTGCGCGGCTTGCGTCTGTTCAGCGTGCGCGACGCATGCGAATGATTCATGTTCCAGCTGATCCACAGTTCAAGCGAATCATAAAGCATGGATTTTTCTTTCTCTGAAAGCGCAGACCGTTCAAAGCTTTCAACGATCCACGAAAGATCGCTCGCTTGCGGCTTCTTCGCCGCGTGAATCCAGTCAAGATAAGGGACGTTGGCTTCGACGAGCGAGTCTTCTGCCAGAAGCGGAATGATGCGCGGCAATATCAAACCGAGCCGCTCTTTTTTTTCAACCCTCTCCCAGTCAATCTCCGAATCTGCGGGATGTTTATCGACCAGCCAGCGAGCTATCCCATAACTGTATGTCCCGTGCAGCACTGTGCCTGCGATGCCCGAATACTCTATGTAATCAAGCGGCGTAAGGTCTTCGCCTGACCTCTCAACTCTGTCTGCAAATGACGAGAGCGCGGCTTCGGCTGATTGCAGGGCTTTGCGGCTTTGCGGATAAGCGCAGATGAACAGCAGCGCCTCGTGAAATCGAATGAGAGATTCCACATCTGAAAATTCATGTCCGGCAAGAGAAGAGAGCAGATTTTCAACGCGCGTTCCGCCATTACCGAAACTGCGCTTCGCTTCATCGAGTTCATCAAGCAGCTGGTTGAGAGAGTTGGAAGACATAAATTAACGAAACCTGAACCGAGGAATCCGAAGTCGGAAATTCGATTAAAGCAGATAACGCCGCCGCACCATTTCGAGCGCCGCCGCAGAGGCTCGCCACCTGATCAGGTGGCGGTCGCCGGGCAGGACCAGTCGCCTGTTTGATGTCATCACATCGTCGGCCAGTCCCACGTAAACGGTTCCGACGGGCACGGCCTGAGTTCCGCCGCCGGGGCCTGCGATGCCTGTGACGCTCAATCCTATAGTTGCGCCCGTGCGCTCTTTGATGCCGCGCGCCATGGCTTCGGCGACCTCGCCGCTCACCGCTCCGCATCGCTCGATCATCTCCTGAGGCACGCCGAGCAATTCGGTCTTGATATGATCCGTATAGCTCACTACGCTTCCGACGAAATATTCGCTCGCGCCTGCCACGCGGGTTATTCGTTCGGCGACAAGGCCGCCCGTACAGCTTTCGGCGGTAGCTATAGTGTAGGCTTTCAGGCGGAGCCGCAAGCCTATCACTTCTTCGAGCGATTCGCCTCTGGTCGAGTAGACACTCTGGCCTATCGCTTCTTCGAGCTTGTCGGTCAGTTCCTCGACGATCTCTTCGGCGCGCGCGACGCTTTCAGCCGTCGCCGTCAAATGAATCTCCAGTTCCGAATCGGTAAATAATATGGTCGTCGTGGGATTGGTGTACTGGCCATAGATCGGCGCAATCTTATCGTCGAGCTGCGATTCGCCGATGCCTGTAACTTTTAAAACACGCACGGCACGGCGTACGCCGCGCGACATCCGTTCGAGTTCAGGCAGGACGAAATCATCAAACATGGGCTGGTTTTCGCGCGGCGGGCCGGGCAACAGCACGACGAGTTTGCCTTCCTGATCCAGTTTGATTCCGGGCGCGGAGCCGTTCGGATTCGGCAGCACTTCTGCGCCGCGCGGGATAAGCGCCTGTCGCTCGTTGTTGGGCGTCATCTGGTAACCGCGACTCGTGATCCGGTTGCGTATCTGTTCCAGTATCTCGTAATCGAGCATCAGCTGGCGGCCAGTGACGCGCGCGAACACCTTGCGCGTGATGTCGTCTTCCGTAGGCCCAAGCCCGCCCGTCGAGATAATCACATCCGAACGTTTGAGCGCGTCACGCACGGTCTCTTCCAGCCTTGATTCGTCGTCGCCGACAATCGTTTTCAAACAGAACGTCGATGCCTATGGAGTTCAGCCGCTCGGTCAGCCACAGCGAATTTGTGTCTGTCCTGTGCGGCGTCAGCAACTCCGAACCGATAGCTATGATCTCTGCTTTCAACATAATTACCTGTAGAGTCCTCGCTCCTGTATATACTTCTCGACTGCCGGAGGCACAAGCCGCGTGATTGATTGCCCTGCGCGCAAATGGTCGCGCACTTCCGTAGCCGAGCGCTCGCCCAGGTCTGAAGGGAAATCGAGATAGACAATGCGCTCCCGGAAACTTTCAGGCTCAGGTTCAAGCAGCGTTTGAACCTGCTCGCGCCCTGCGCCTCGGCGTGCGGCTACTACGAGTCGGCTGCGCGAAAGCAGATAGTCGAGCGCGTCCAGACGGTCATTGAAACGGCGATTATATCTTTTAGTGTAGCGGTCTTCCGGGTCGAGCACGCGCTCGAATGTATCGAAGCCGACGACGAAGTGCAAATCGCTTTGCGGGTAATCGCGTTGAAGCGCGTCAAGCATGTCAACATAGAATCCATGCGACGAAAGCCCGATTGATGTTTGTGCGTCGCGAGCGAACGCAAGCGCAAGCATCGCAAGGCGGTCTTCGAGCGGGCACTCGTAGCTTATCTTGTCGGCGTTCGCAAGTCCTGCAAGCGCAACCATCTCATCGAGCGAGCAGGCAACGCGCGCCCGTCTTATCAATTCGATGTGAGCCGATGTTGTGGGATTGAATGAGGATGCGAATATGCCGACGCGCGGCCCGCTTCGGTTTGCTCGCTTGATAAATTCGATGCGAGGCGGGCCTTCGACATCCAGGCGCTCGATCATTTCTCTGAGCCGCGATGATTCCATCGTCACCCGATAGCTTATATCAATTGCCAGTACATCCCCAACCACGTCACCACGGCGGCGTATATGCCTGCAAGCGCGTCGTCGGCCATCACGCCGTGCCCCGCGTTCAGGCGTTCGAGTTTGCGGATTGGATAGGGCTTGAAGATGTCGAAGAAGCGAAAGAGCGCGAACGCGACGAATATGCCCGCAAGCGAGGGCCGAAGGATGAGCGGCGTGAGCGCGATCAACTGGCCGCTCACTTCGTCGATCACAACCACGCTTGGGTCGTCTGTTTCGGTAACATAAATAGCGCGACCCGCCGCCCACACGCCGATTGCGTACAACGCGAGGTTGATTACCGCAAATGATATGAGAGACCAGAGGGGCGTAAGCCTCAGCGTGTTGTTCGCGATGGAGTTGAATATGAGAAAAAGCACCACGCCTTCGGCTGCGCCAAACGTGCCGGGCGCTACGGGAGCTGAGCCTGCTCCCGCGCCGGTCGCGATCATATAGCCCAGCCGGTCAAGCGGGCGAAGAGGGGTTTTATTGGTATCTCTATTGCGCATCAAACGCGAAGGTGCAGCTAAACTATACTTCCTATCAAATCGTGCTCGTGCGCTTCGGTTATCTCGACTGTGACAAACTGGCCGGGCCGGAAATCACCGTCTTCCGGCGCGTCGTTGATTAAAATCGAGCCGTCTATTTCAGGCGCTTGCGACTGCATTCGCCCTTCAAGCAGCAGGTCGCTTTCTTTGGATTTGCCTTCGAGCAACACTTTCACGCGCTGGCCGACAAGTCGGCGATTCTTTCGGCGTGATATGCGCGCCTGCTCTTTCATCAAGCGCCGCTCGCGTTTGCGCGCCATCTGAGGGTCAACTTTTTCGTCAAGCTCGACTGCCGCCGAGTTCTCTTCATCCGAATATGTGAAGACGCCGACGCGATCAAACTCGACCGCGCGCACGAAATCTACAAGCTCCTCGAAATCCTCTTCGCGCTCGCCCGGAAACCCGACTATGAAGGTCGTGCGAACCGCAACATCGGGCACACGGTCGCGAATGCGTGCGATCAGGCGTTCGTAAGAAGCGCGAGTGCCGCCGCGCTTCATCCGTTGAAGGACTCTGCGGCTGGCGTGTTGAAGCGGGATGTCGAAATATTTGCAGACGTTCGGGCGTTCGGCCATGACGCGCAACAGTTCATCGGTAATCGCTGTCGGGTAACAGTAAAGGAAGCGAACCCACTCGACGCCTTTCACGTCAGCAATCGACCTCACCAGTTGCGCAAGCCCGTCTTTCAATGCGAGGTCAGAGCCATAAGTGGTCGTGTCCTGAGATATTAACACGAACTCTTTTACGCCTTGCGCGGCCAGCATCTCGACTTCACGAATGATCGATTCCGGCGAGCGGGAGCGAAACACGCCGCGCAGTTTCGGTATGATGCAGAACGCGCATGTGTGATCGCATCCTTCGGCTATCTTCACGTAAGCAGTGTAGGGCGCAGTCGCGCGCAATCGCGGCGTTGTCTCGTCGTAAAGATAAAGCTCAGGCATGCTTGCGCCTTCGCTGTAAACGGGAAGAGTTCGGCGGCCAGAAGGAGATACTGCCGTCTCGATCTCTTTGAGCTGATTAACGCCGATGAGCGCGTCAATTTCAGGTATCTCTCGCTGCAACTCTTCGCGGTAGCGTTCAACAAGGCAGCCCGCGACAATCAATCGCTTCAGGTTGCCTGTCTCTTTTAACTGGGCCATCTCTAAAATAGTATCGACCGATTCCTGCCGCGCAGAGTCGATGAAACCGCAGGTGTTGACAACCAAAACGTCCGCCGACCCGGAGTCCGTAGTCAACTCATACCCCTGCCGCGCAAGCAGTCCCATCATCACCTCGCTGTCAACAAGGTTTTTCGGACAGCCCAGACTAACCATTCCTACTTTCTTCTTTTCAGACATTAATGTTTCCCGCAGTCTCTCATGTCATCAAAATCGCCCATTGCGCAAACAACGATGTTAACCTAAAGGCACGCGCTTTCGCTAGCCTTCACTTTGTCACCATCTGATAGCTGGTGCGGCTCGTGCGTATGATCGCGCCGCTATGACGGCATTCGACGCGAAGCTGATGCAGGCGGCCATCGCGTCGGCTCTTTTCGGACGGATAATAAGCGAGCGTATAACTCGACCTTATCTCTTCGGCAATCGCTTTGAAGACGGGCGAGAAATCTCTCGTGTCAGCCGAAAAATCGGCCCCCCCTGTATTTGGAACTATGCGCGACACGTCGAGCAGCGTCATCATGCGCTTGTTTGATCCAGCGCCCGGCAGGTAGGAAGGAAGAGTGATCGAATAGACCGTCACTTCTGCGTCGTTGGCGCGACGTATCAGATCATCCTGGTCCGGCGCAGAGACGTTATCGTAGCCATCCGTCAGCACTATGACGACGCGGCGGAGGCGGCGATTATTGCGATAGCGTGGCGCTCGCTTCAGCATGGAGACGGCGCGATCAATCGAGCCGAAAATTCTGGATGAGCCTGTCGCTTCGCCGATCTTTTGAAACGCCTGACTGATTTTTCTGGGGTCGCTTGTAAAGTCCTGAAGCACGCGCATCTCTGAGTTGAATGCGAGAACCGCAAAGATGGATTCGGGCCGCACCAGCTTGATGAAGTTTTCCGTGGCCTCGCGCTGGCGCTGAATCTCTTCCGGCTTGATGCTGCCCGATGTGTCGATAGCAACGACTACGGCGAGCGGGCGCGTCATCGAAGCCTGTTCGGTTGCGTCGAAAAATTCGAGCTGCTGCTGCTGGTCATCTTCATAGAGGATAAAATCTTCGGGCTTGAGATTGCGGATAAAATTGCCGTCTTTGTCTGTGACCGTTGCATCTATCGTCACCAGATCGGCCTTCAGTTTTATGACCTGATCGTTTTGAGCGAATACGGGCGCGATTAAAGCGGGCGCGATTAAAAGGACTACAGCAACTATTGCTGCTGCGATTTTGAGAATAAAGGATGTCTTCACGATTTTACTCCATGTCAACTGTGCGTGAATGTCCGTTTAAGTCTATCACAGAGGGGCAAAAATTGACGGTCATCCAAACCGGGTGTTAGACTTCTAGGCTTAATGACGGGAGGTGCGAGGTGGCAGTAAGCGAAAGATTGCTTGAAATACTTGCGTGCCCTGCCTGCAAGGTGAAAGTCGAGTTGAAAGCCGACGGCGCGGGATTGAAATGCCCGCAGTGCCGTCGCGTCTACCCGATAAAAGATGACATTCCTGTGATGCTCATTGACGAGGCAGTGATTGAAGAGTGACCTACCGGACTGGTCGCGCGTCGGAAAAGTGCTGCTCGTCCGTTTGCGATCAATAGGCGATACGATATTGATGACGCCGTGCCTTGAGGCGCTCAAATCCTGGCGACGCGATATTGAGATAACGGTTCTATCCGAGCCTCTCGCCGCGCCGGTTCTCGACGGCCATACGCTCGTTGACAATCTTATAATCAGCGAAAAATCTCTTTCATCCCGCGCGCGACTCGTCGGCAGATTGCGCCGCGAGCGATTCGATGTCGCCTTCAACATGCACGGCGGGTCAACCGGGGCTATTCTGGCAGGGCTTTCAGGCGCGCCGTATACGGTGGGGTATAGAGATTATCGCTCGTCGTGGTGGCTCACGGCGCGCGCGCCTGCGCCTGACCTGATACTTGGCCGACCGCTTCTACACAGCGTCGAACAGCAACTGGCGCTCATTCACTGGTCGGGCGTGCCCTGGCCCACGTCGCGGCCCCGGTTGAGCCTCGCGCCGTCAAAAGAAGCGACCGTCCGCGTGCGCGAGAAATTAAATGGACTGTCAGGCTCGAACGAAGGCAGGGGTTTTGCAATCATCGCGCCCGCCGCAGCTTTTGAATCGAAGCGATGGACACGGGAAGGTTTTGCAGGCGTTGCAGATCATTTGAGCGAGCGCTGGAATTTGCCGAGCGTCATCATCGCAGGCCCCGGACAGGAACATCTCGCGCAATCGGTAAGCGCGCGAACGCGTTCAAAGGCTTCGGTGATGGTCGGACTTTCCTTGAAAGAACTGATTGCCTTGATCAGGCTTGCGCGCCTGTTCGTCGGCAACGACGGAGGCCCCATGCATATCGCCGCCGCTACGGGCCGCCCGATAGCTTCCATCTTCGGCTCGTCCAACGCAGACGTGTGGCACCCGTGGACCGACTCTCCGTACAAAATCGTAAAATCCAGCGCGCAGCCCGAAAGAGATAAAGACACTGACTTCTCAAAAGAATCCGAGTTCGCAATCAGGCGTATTGCTGTCGGCGAAGTGATCGCGGCAGTTGATGAAGTCCTGAAAACTGATTTCTTATGATTACCCTATTGCGCGGGCGCGCAGAAGAATTGACGCGTGAATTTGAAGGCAAACGAATCGTCGTGATGGGCGATCTGATGCTCGACGAATTTATCTGGGGCCGCGTGCGCCGCATATCGCCCGAAGCGCCTGTCCCTGTCGTCGAAGTGGAACGGCAAACGCTTGCCTTAGGCGGCGCAGGCAACGTTGCGTCGAATCTTGTGGCGCTCGGCGCTCGACCCACGCCGGTCGGCGTTGTCGGCGATGACGCGGACGCAGAGCGCATGCGCTCGCGGTTTCGCGAATTGAATGTCGGCACAAGCGGCCTCGTCGTTGACCTCGCGCGCCCGACCACGCTCAAGACTCGCGTCATCGCGCATAACCAGCAGGTAGTGCGCGCCGACCGCGAAAGCCGCGCTTCAATTTCAGCTGAGGTTGAAGACGGGATTATCGCGCGATTTCAAAGCGAGATTGAAACGGCAGACGCAGTAGTGATCTCTGATTACAACAAAGGGCTGTTGACTGCGCGCGTGCTTGCGCGCTTGCTGCCGTTGGCCCGCGAGCGCGGGGTTATGGTTTGTCTCGATCCGAAGTTGCGCAACTTCGCTCATTATCAGCCCGTCACGGTAATCACTCCGAATCATCAGGAGGCGGCAGAAGCGGCAGCCGTCGCAATCGAGGATGAAAAGAGCTTGATCGAAGCCGGGCACAGACTGCTCGACTCGATTGATTGTCGCGCCGTGCTTATAACGCGCGGGGAAGAAGGCATGACTTTATTCACGGATGGAGGCGAAGTGACGCATATTCCCACGGTCGCCCGCGAAGTCTACGATGTAACGGGCGCGGGCGATACGGTGATTGCAACGCTTGCGCTCGCGCTCGCTTCAAAGGCGTCGCTTGTGGAAGCGGCTATGCTCGCAAATCATGCTGCGGGCGTAGTTGTCGGAAAAGTCGGAACCGCAACCGTTACCCGCGATGAATTGCTGGCGACGATTTAACCCGTATCGAATTAGTGTTGACGAGCGCAAGGCGAGCATAGTTTCATAACTATGGCCCTGTCCTTTGATCGCACCGGATACAGATTTAAGTATTAATGGAGAAACATACAGAATGAGTGCAGAGTTGTTAAGCAAAATAATCGAACGCCGCGCAGTCATAGGTGTCATCGGCCTGGGCTATGTGGGATTACCGCTGGCTGTGGAATTCGCGCGCGGTGGGTTGCGCGCCATGGGATTTGACCTCGATCAGTCTCGCGTCGATACGATCAACTCCGGACGGTCTTACATCCCCGATGTTCCGACTGAGATGGTTCAGACGCTTGTCGAGCGCGGCAAATTGTCTGCCACAACCGACTTCTCGAATCTGGCAGAAGCCGACGCAGTCATCATCTGCGTGCCCACGCCTCTTCGCAAGACCAAAGAGCCTGACATCTCCTATATCCTCGCCGCAAGCGAACAGGTCAAAGCCCATCTTCACTCGCCTCAGCTTATAGTGCTGGAATCGACCACCTATCCCGGCACGACCGACGAGGTTCTGCTGCCGATGCTTGAAGAGACGGGCCTCGCGCTCGACAAAGATTTTTACCTCGCCTTCTCGCCAGAGCGAGTCGATCCGGGCAACAGCCAGTTTCAAACTCACAACATTCCTAAAGTGGTCGGCGGCGTATCGGCAATGTCTACGGAAGTGGCGGCGGCGTTGTACCAGACGATTGTCGAAAGAGTCCATAAGGTGTCGAGCGCCCGCGTGGCCGAAACGACAAAGCTGCTTGAAAACACATTTCGCTCCGTCAACATTGCGCTTGTAAACGAAATGGCGCAATTGTGTTATCACCTCGGCATAGACAGCTGGGAAGTGATTCAGGCGGCGGCGACCAAGCCCTTCGGATTCATGCCGTTTTATCCGGGTCCGGGCATAGGCGGCCATTGCATCCCGCTCGACCCGCACTACCTTTCCTGGAAGGCGCGGCTGCATGGGTTTGAAGCGCGCTTCATCAGTCTGGCCGAAGAGGTGAACTCGCATATGCCGCAGCACGTGGTGCAGCTTGTGCAGGATGGATTGAACGAGCGCGAGAAGGCGCTCAAAGGTTCGCGCGTGCTGGTGCTGGGAGTGGCCTATAAACGAGACATCAATGACGTGAGAGAATCGCCCGCCCTGGGGATAGTGGACCAGTTGATGCACAAAGGGGCGCGGGTCAGCTATCACGATCCGTTCATCCCTGTGATGAATGTCGATGGCAAAGGATCGCTCACGAATATCGAACTGACGGACGAGGCATTGAGCGGATGCGACTGCGCTGTGATCGTAACGGATCACTCGAAGATAGACTATATGAGAGTGCTGCGCCTTGCGCCGCTGATCGTTGACACGCGCAATGTTACTCGCAAGCTCAGTATGTCCGAGTGCGAAAGCAAAGTAATCAGACTCTGAAATAATCCGGCCCTGACGATCCGGGTTTAGATATTTCTATCTTCAAACTGAAACGGTCATAGAAAGCAGGTCGTATGAACAAAAGGTTTTCTTTGCTTGCACGCTTGATGGTTTTGCTGCTTGTGCTGGAAGCAGTGCCAGCCCTGCATGCGCAAATCGCGTTTCGAGATGACGACTCACCTCTTCAAAAAGCGCTTAAATCTTCCGCCACTGTCAAAGCGATAATCGAGCTTGAGCGCGCGCCCGTAGTCGAACGCGGAAAAGCTTTCGCCGCTGCCGCGCTTTCCGACCGCCGGATAGATTTCGAGTCGGCAGAATCTTTGGCCTACAGCGCGCAGATTGAAAGGGAACAGGCCAGTTTCAAATCGCGCGCGGCGCTCGTTTCGCCGGGGCTTCGCATCAGGACAGAACTTCGCGCGCTGGCCAACGCCGTTTCGATTGAAGCGCCGGGCACGGAAGTCGCAGCCATCGCGGCTCTGCCGGGCGTGAAGCGAGTCGAGCTTGTCAAAGAGTTTCACGCGACGCTCGATGCAAGCGTTGCGCTCATCAACGCCTACGCAATTTGGAGCAAGTTGGGCGGCACGTCAAAAGCAGGCGAAGGAATCAAGATAGCCATTCTCGACACGGGAATAGATATTACAAATTCGCTGTTTTCAGATGACGGATACACTGCGCCTGCAAGCTTTCCGAAATTCAATAACAACAACCAGTCGCTTACGAACAAGAAAGTCATAGCCGCCAAATCGTTTGTTCCCACCTCTGCTACGGCGCAGGATCAAAACGGTCACGGCACGAACGTAGCGGGCATCGCGGCGGGCAACTTCAATACAGTAACGCCGCTCGGCCTGATCTCTGGCGTAGCGCCGCGCGCTTATCTGGGCAACTACCGTGTTCTTGACAGGGAAGGAAGTGGCCCGGACGACGCGATAGCGAGCGCGATTGAAGAAGCCGTAAGAGACGGCTTCGATGTGCTCAGCCTGAGCCTTGGCGGGGCGGCAGGCTCAAATCTTGATTTCCTTGCAAGGGCTGTTGAAAGCGCCGTCGCCGCAGGCCGCGTCGTGACAGTTGCGGCGGGCAATTCAGGCGACGGCGGCATTGATGATGAGGCGAGCATTAAATCGCCCGGCATAGCGCCTTCGGCCATCACAGTCGCGGCTTCGACGAATTCTCATCTCGCAGGGGCGAGAACGACAGCTGTTCTGGCGGTAACGGGCGCAGAAGGGTCTGCTCTTGCGAGCGTGAAATCTTCCAGAGGCATCGGAGCCTTGAACCCTTCATCGCTGGATGCTGCGGTCGGGCCTCTCCCTCTTGTGGATGTCAGCACGCTCGATAACGGCGCGCGAGGGTGCAACGGATTCGCCGCGAATTCGCTTTCGGGAAAAATTGCTTTGATCGAACGCGGCGGAAAGCCGCCCGCTCAGCCTTGCGCGTTCGCAGACAAGGTCAACGCGGCTGACCGGGCAGGCGCTAAGGCTGTAATCATCTTTAATAAGGATCTCAGTGAAGGTGCCGATGGCGGCGAAGACCTGTTTCCTATAAACGTGGATGGAACAAATATTCTTTCAGTCCTTGTGAAGCGCAGCGTAGGGCTTGCATTGCGCGACTGGTTAGCGCTGCATGCGGACGCGAGGGTGAGTTTGACGCCTGAGGCAATCGGCGCAATCGACGTTCCTGCCGACGCTGTAGCTGTCTTCAGTTCGCGCGGGCCTTCGCCAGCCGGAAACCTCAAGCCCGATCTGGCTGCGCCGGGCACAAGCATCTACTCCGGCGCTATAAAGGCAAGCAATCCCGCAGGACTTACGGATCCGAGCGGATTTGCGCCTGCTGACGGGACCAGTCAGGCTACGCCGCATGTTGCCGGAGCCGCCGCGCTCATCAAACAGCAGCACCCTTTGTGGACTCCTGCGCAGATCAAGTCTGCGCTGATGAGTTCGGCCACGACCGACGTGTTTACAAACGTAGCCAAAACCGCGAAAGCTGGCGTGCTTGCGACAGGAGCCGGTCGCCTGGATTTGAGCCGGGCCAGCGAGGTCAGCGCAACATTTGCGCCTGCGAGCCTCAGTTTCGGAGTCAAAAAACTGAAAAAGAAGACCGTGTCGGTCAGTCTCGATTTGAGCGTCACAAACGTGAGCGACGCACAGGAGACGTTTGCCTTCAGCGTCGAGCAGCTTGACCCTGATGATGAAGTCGTCGCAGAAATTGCATCTGCCGCGACCCTCACGCTTGCTTCGGGGCAGACGGCTACAACGCAGCTTTCAATCACGGCAAAGAAGAATGCTGAAAAACGGCACTACACCGGTTACGTCATCGTGACCAGTTCCACGGGTCAGACTCTGCGCGTGCCTTACTGGGTTCGATTCAAGAAGAAGGCGTAACAAGGCAAAAGGCAAAAGTAAAAAGGCAAAAGTGTTTCCTCACTTTTGCCTTTTTACTTTTGCCTTTGCCTTCCTCTCAGGGCTTCTTTTTCTTCTCCCGCTCTCTTTCCTTCTCTCTCTCTTTTTCTGCTTCGCGTTGTTTTCGTTGCTGCTCTTCGATTTCAAGCAGAGACGGAGGAGCGGCGGCAAAGCTAATCTCTTCGCGATAGGTTGCAAAGACGGGTTTGCCGTTTAAGAGCGCGGGCGAGAATTTGTACTGGCGAAACGCTTCGACGGCGCGCTCGTCTATCACAGGGTCGAGCGAACGCATCACGCGCACGTTGATGATATTTCCTTCGGGTGTGACTACGCCGCCCACAAGCACAGAGCCGCGAACGCTGCGGGTGGATTCAAACTTTGGCGCAACACGTTCCAAAGCGACGGGCGGCGTGAAGCGGTCGCTTTCCTGCATTTGAACAACGCCGCCGTACTGGTCAACAGGGCGCGATAACTGTTCGGGTCGATTGCGCAGGTTTGAAAGGGGGACAATTTCAGGGGTCATCGAAACAAGCAACGTGCGCTCTGTCGGCACGCTCTCCTGTCGGCCTCCTGCGCCGACGAAATACTTCAACCCGAACATCCCCTTGCCTCCGCGCAGGATCACCGTTTCATAGTTTTCAAACTCCACGCCCTTCTGATCCAGCATTGCCGCGTTGGCGTAGCGCACCTTGATGTCCAGCTTCATATAGCCGCGTACAACGTCGCGCGGAGTTATAAAAAAGACCATGTATTCCGGACCGAGCAGGACCGCATCATTGAATGTCTCGTTGCTGCGAAGCCCGACCGAGCGCACGTGACGAACGGCTATCTCTTCGAGCTTATGTTTGTCTTTGAGATAAGCCATCTCTTCTTCGGGAGTGGAAGAAGTCCCCGCCAGCCGCGTGACTTCTTCGAGCGCGGGCGACCGCTGCGCGTCGTACTGATAGATGGCGAACGTAAGATTTACGCCATACTCGCGATAATTCGTGCGCGAGTTTCCTGCGCCGCTTTGCCCGTGGGCAAACGGAGCAAGTAAACAAACTATGATAATTGCAGACAGGTATTTCAAAGTGCACATAACATTACTCTAATTCATGCGCGCTGGCTTCTGCCAGCATAAGTCGATACGCCTCGCTCTTGCTTATATGGCGCGCGCGCGCGACTCGTTTAAGCGCGCTCTTGCGATCTCTGGCTCCGTCCCGCATTTCGGCTTCGATCTCTTCAAGTATCGATGTGTGCGCTTTCTCTGTAGTAAGCGTCTCGTCATTGGGCGGGCCAATGAGCAAAACTATTTCGCCTCTTGTTTCTGTGATTTCTATTTCAGAAAGCGCGCCTCGAATGAACTGCTCGTGCAGCTTTGTAAGCTCGCGCGCGACGACCGATTGACGATTGCCAAGCATCGCGCGCGCGTCCGCGAGAGTCTCTTTGATGCGATGCGGCGCTTCGTAAAAGATGAGCGTCGAGCGCAATTGCGCAAGCTCGGCCAATCGCGCTCTGCGCGCCTGACGTCGCGCGGGCAGGAACCCTGCGAAAGTGAACTCGCCTGTTGACAAACCCGACGCGGCGAGCGCAGTAACGAGCGCCGACGGCCCCGGAATCGGAACGACTGCGATGTCTTCATCTATCGCATCGCGCACAATCCGAAAGCCCGGATCGGAAACAAGCGGCGTGCCCGCGTCCGATACAAGCGCGATGTTCAGACCCGCCTTGAGTCTTTCGATAAGGTCCGGCGCGCGCTCGCGTTCGTTGTGTTCGTGATAGCTTACGGTGGGCCTTGAGATTTCGTAATGAGCGAGCAACTTGCGCGTATGCCGCGTGTCTTCGCAGGCAATCAGGTCAACTTCGCGGAGCACGCGAAGCGCGCGAAGTGTTATATCTTCGAGGTTGCCTATAGGCGTTGAGACCAGATAAAGCTTGCCTGACATGATAAGCGGATATTTCGGCGTACGGTCGGATGGTAACTTGGCGACTGATGGTCGGTCAATGGCGCAGTACGAGTTCTATAGTGTAAAAGAGATGGCGTAATGCCTCACACGGCTGCTAACCGCTCCACAAAATTCTATGCGCGCTTCAAGTCCGAATCCGAGGAACTCAGTAAGTCTATCGAGGGCATCACGGACAAAGACGATAAACAGCGATGCGCATCTATTCTGCTCATCCGTTTGATATTCGTTTACTTCGTTCAGTCGAAAGGTCTGTTTGACGGGGATATAAATTACCTGCGATCAGAGCTTGCCGAAAGCAAAAGAGCAGGCCGTAACGGGTTCTACTTTCGCCTCGGCGAAATATTTTCGCGCTTCGATATGGAAGACCAGCACGGCGAAATGGTTCAAATACCCGATGCGGCTTTTGAAAGAGTCTTTGACTTTTTCGATCAGTACGGCTGGCGGCTCGAAGATGATTCGCCCCGCGACGACACAGAGATCACACCCTATGTGCTCGGCCATATACTCGAACAACACATCAATCAGAAACAGATGGGCGCGTACTATACGAAAGACGACATCACCGAGTACATCGCTAAAAACACGATCATCCCGGCTCTGCTCGACAGAGTGCGGCGCGAGCGCGAAGCCGATTTTTGCGGCGAGCGTTCCATCTGGCGATTGCTTCAAGCCGACCCTGACCGCTATATCTACCCGGCTGTCAAAGAACGCGCAAAGCTGCCGACCGAAACCTCGCGCGAGCGGCGGGCGCGGCTTCAGAGCGCCGAGGCTGCGCGAGCGAAACTATCGAACGGCGAGATTCTGAGCATTGACGATGTAATCACTTTCAACCTCGATATTCGCTGCTTCGCGCGTGACGTTATCGAAACCTGCGAAAGCGCGGAATTTCTTTCTGCGTTCTGGCGCGCGCTCGAAAGCCTGACCGTGCTTGATCCGACCTGCGGGTCAGGCGCTTTTCTGTTTGCCGCCCTGAACCTGCTCGAACCCTTATACGATGTCTGCCTTGAGCGGATGCGATTTTTCCTGAGCGATCCTGAGCGCCACGACAAAGAGAGCCTCTGCGGGTTTCGCAAATCAATCGATTCGATAGAGGCCGAAGAGAAGCGCTGCTTCATCCTGAAGGCGATAATCAATAACAATCTCTTTGGCGTTGACATCATGCAGGAAGCTGTCGAAATGTGCAGGCTGCGCTTCTTTCTAAAACTGCTGGCGCATTCAAGCATCGAATCGATGGTTGAAATCGGATTCAACCTCCGCTGTGGAAATGCGCTCGCAGGTTATGCGGTTCAAAAAGATTCTCTAAGCAAACCCGACCTCGATAAGCGCCTCGCAATCGAATCAGGCGCACGGGTGCCGTATGAAGACTGGATTGCAACTAATAAACCGTTTCACTGGGCCTTTGAATTTCCCCTGGTCAGCGAACGCGGCGGGTTCTCGTGTGTCATAGGCAATCCGCCGTATGTCGCTGCCACGAGCGCGAGCAGGCAAAATGTGATTGAGAAATACGCGACGGCAGACTGCCCTGACATTTATGCGTGGGTGTTGGAAAGAGCCTGCCACCTGTTAGGCGAGGGAGGCCGTAGCGGCCAGATAGTTCCTCTCAGCCTGACCTTCAGTCGCGACTTCGCCTCTTGCCGCGAGTTTCTGTTTGCGTCTTACAGCAAGAACTGGTTTTCGTCATTCGCAAGGATTCCCGCCGCGCTATTTAATTTCGATGTTCGCATCCGCAACACCATTCATATCGGCCATAAATTTGAAAAGCCCGCGCGCCAGCAGTCAAGTTGCCAGCAGTCGAGTTGCCAGTATGCGACGCGTCTGCATCGCTGGTTTGAAGCCGCGCGACCACACCTGTTCGAGTTGATCGAATACGCGCCGTTTACTCCGCAAATATGGCAAAACAGGATTCCGAAACTCGGCACGCGCAATCTCGCCCTTGCTTTCGAGCAGATCAAAACCCGCGCGCGTTCGACAATCGAAGCGAGCTTTGTCCGAGGGGCCACGCCTCATGCGCTGCACTTCAAAAGGACCGCTTACAACTGGCTCAATTTCTGTCGCCGCCTGCCGCCGTGCTATGACCTTGAAGGAAAGTGTATACCGCACACCAAGTTCAGCACAGTTTACTTTGCCAGCGCGCGCGCGCGCGACCTCGCCTTTCTTTTGCTGAACGGTAAATTGATGCTTGCCTTCTGGGCAATCACTGGCGACGATTTCGACGTGACGCGACGGATGTTCGCCGATTTCCCTGTCGATCTCGACCATATTTCCGATGCTGAATCGTCGCGCCTGTTGCGACTGGCAGGTGAACTGGAAGATGCGATGGAGGAAAACGTCTCGTTCAAATTGAACGCGGGCAAACGAGTAGGGACTTACAATCTGGCAAAGTGCCGCGACGTGACAGACCAGAGTGACCGCATATTCGCCGCTCATCTGGGGCTTGAAGACATATGGGCCGATGTCGAGTTATTTTATGCACGTATAGTTCTGAGATGAGAGAAACCAGAAAATCGGCCCGTTACTTTATATAGTGGCTTTCGGGCTTTCGTTCGTGAGCGTAACGGCAAGCGTCGGTGTTTGTGTTGCGCTTGCCGTCTTCTTCGCTCTGCCTCTTCCCGGATAACCTTTGAAACAACCGGCGGTGCAAATTCGGCATCAAGATACATTCCTGATAATGAATGGGTGTAATGATGCATAATCCGCCGCTCGAAAAAATCAAAATAGCCGCCCCGTGCAATGCAGAATGGAGATGGATGTACGGCAATGACCGTGTTCGTTTCTGCGGTCAGTGTTCCCGGAACGTCTACAATCTTTCAGCGATGACCCGCCAGCAGGCCGAAGACCTGATTTTACGGACCGAAGGACGGCTCTGCGTCAGATTTTACAGAAGAGCAGACGGAACTATTCTGACCCGGAATTGCGCCGTGGGATTACAGGCTGTCAAAGATAAATTCACGCGCACTCGAACACATATCATTGCGGCAATCCTGACCCTTCTGGGATATCTCGGCATCATGTTGTGGTTCCATAGACCGGCGAAGGCGTTGATAGGGGGGATGGGCCAGATAGTGCTGTCCAATCCAACGATTGAACCTCGTCCGGAGATGGGTAAAATGGCACCGCCCATTGTTGCGCCTCTGGTCGAAAAAAGTGAGCAGTTCATCCGTGATAAAGCTATTTTCAAAGTCACGCCCGTCTTTCACTCTGCCGGGAAGGGCGAGGTGATTGTGAGAGTAATGATTTCTCTGTCCGGTCAAGTCGTGGACACCAGACTCATCGAAGGAGATTCGACGCTCAAAGAGATTGCCGAAGAGGCCGCGCTTCGGTGGAAGTTCGAGCCGATGCTCGTTGACGGCAAGCCCGCCCGGGTTGACAGCAGACTTACCTTTCGTCTCAATCAGTGATTCCCGACAGCATATCTGATTCAGCTTAACGCGTGCAGCGCTATCGGCGAAATCCACCCTCTGTGGCTTTGTAAAACGGGGGGAACTCCATTATCCTATATTATTCACATTGCCTCAAAAATTCAGTTGATGAAACAAAGAGGTCTACACTATAGTGTGCCGTGATTTTAGCAGAACTCTATTAATTGTGGTCGCGCGCGGCCACGGAGCAACGGATGTTTAGACTTGATAAACTTGAAATCAACGGATTCAAATCCTTCGCCGACCGCACTACGCTGCTATTCGGCGAGGGCATAACTGCCGTCGTCGGCCCGAATGGATGCGGGAAATCGAATCTGTCAGAAGCCATCTCGTGGGTGCTGGGTGAACAATCGGCCAAGAACCTGCGCGGCGGCAAGATGGAAGACGTAATCTTTAACGGCACCCGCGACCGCAAACCCACAGGCATGGCCGAAGTCGTGCTCACGATGGTCGCAATCGAAGACATCGCCGCCCGCGAAACCGAATCATCAGAAAAAGATGACGAGCACGAATACGAAGACGCTATTGCTAACGCAGAGCGCGCAGCCCACACAGCGCGCGCGCTGGTTCAGGAGAATACTCCGGCTGAGACCGCTGCCGAGGCCGGTGAACAATCGCAGACATCGCAGACCGGGCAGCCCGCCGATCAAACAAACATCGATCAAAGCGATCAATCGGCATCTGTAAATCAGGAAGCGCAAATCGCAGGTCTTGAATTACCCGCGACCGAGCAAACGAACACCGGGCAAACGGAGGCTGAACACACGGACGCGCAGGCAAAGCAGGCGGATCACGCCCGCACCTATCGCCGCCGCAAGCGCATACAGATAGCGATATCGGCAGGCGAGCGCGTGACGGTCGGTCGAAGGCTCTATCGCACGGGCGACAGCGAATACCTGATGAATGGCCGCCCCTGCCTGTTGCGCGACGTTCAGGACCTGTTTGCGGGCACGGGGCTGGGCGGCGCACATTACGCCATCATCGAGCAGGGCCGCATAGGCCAGATACTTTCATCCAAGCCGCTCGACCGTCGCGCGCTTATCGAAGAAGCCGCAGGCATCACCAAGTTCAAATCCCGAAAGCGCTCTGCCGAACTTCGCATAGAATCGGCCAAGCAGAATCTTACGCGACTAAACGACATAATCAGCGAGGTCGAGCGCCAGGTCAACAGCCTTAAACGACAGGCGCAGAAGGCTCGCCGCTATCGCCGGTTGCGCGAAGAGATGCGAGGGCTGCTCAAAATAGTCTTCACGGCTGATTACTATCGCCTGAACGAATCAATTGAGCGCGTGGCTCTGGAGCTTGAAAATGTTGAAGCGAGCAGGGGCAATCTCAGCGCGCAGCTTTCAGAGCGCGAAACCGAACATCGCGTTGCCTCGATTGAAGCGCGACAGGCCGAAGACGATCTGACATCTTTGCGCGAGCGCGCGGCAGCCGTTGAGCTTGAAGCCGACCGCGCGCGCAATCGCCGCGCGTTTGAAGAACAGCAGATCAGAGAACTGACGGCGCGCATCGAAGAGCTTAACCGGGATCAGCAGGCGCTTGAAGCGCGCCTCGCACAGCTTGAAGAAAGCTCGCAGCAGCGCGGAACTGCTGTTGCCGCGCTCGAAACGGAACTCGCGGGCGAGCAGTCGGATTTGCAGAGCCGCGAAGGCCAGTATCAGGAAGAACTCGCCCGTCTCAGAGAGGCCGAAAGCGAGATAGAGCAACTGCGACAGCGAATGCTGACCGAAATAGGCGTAACAGAGCGGCTGCGCAATCTGAGCGCCAGCCTCGAAGACGCACTCAGAAAACTCGACCTGAAGCAGACGAACCTGAACGCTGAAATGGAGCGCGCTTCAACTCGACACGAGGATGCCTCGAACGAGCATAATCGCGTGAGCGACGAAGTCGAGCAGGATCTGACTCGGCTCGCAGAACTGACACAGCACATAGCAGAACGCGCCGTTCACATCATCGAGCTTCGCAACGAAGTGGCTTCGCTTCGCTCGGAACTCGAACAGGTACACGCAGAGCGCGCGGCTGCCGAACATCGCCTCACATCGCTTGAAGACCTTGACGCGCATCACGCCTATTATTCGGACGCAGTGCAGCAGGTGCTCCTGCCTGAGCAGGCTGCGCGCGTGAACGCGCTCGGAACGCTTGCGGACTTCGTGGAAGTCGAAGCGCAATACGAAAGGTTGATCGAAAGCCTGTTCGGGCGCGAGCTTCAATGCATGCTGGTCCCGACCATCGACGATGCGCTTGCAGGCGTCGAGTTCATAAAGTCAGAGAGTCTGGGGCGCGGCGCGTTTCTGGTTGTCGGGCTTCACGGCGGCGAGGAAGAGGCGGAAGACGAAGGCGAAACAGTTAACGGAATCGAGCGATGGCTGGTTGAAGGCGAGACCCTTGGTAAGGAGTCTCGATTTCAGGATGACTACATTCCCATCGAGCGACAACTGCCGCCTGCGGACTTCGCTTTCACTGAGCCGTTCGTTGAATTTCCGGACGCCGGTTATCAAATGCCGATGGCCGACGACGACACGCAGTCGGAAGACTTCGCGCAGGATGATCGCAGGTTTGACGAAGAAGCAAACCGTGAAGCTTCACGCTTTCAGCTTGATGTGCTGCGCGCGATTGATCTTCTGAACCTGAGGCCGGGAATCAAAACCGTTGTCGAGCGCGCGTTCCCCGATAAATGCGCGGCTTCGGTCGTGCCCGACATCGAAGCGGCGTTGCAGCTTTCAATCGAAAACCCCTCGCTCATCTATGTGACTTACGAGGGCGAGCAGGTCGTCAACGGTCGTTTGATAGTTACGGGCGCGCAGGCCGGACAGCGCGGCGCTTCGCTTCTCGGACTCAAACGCGAGATCAAACAGCTTCGCGTGCAGACCGCAATGCTCGGTGAAGAAGAGCAGCGAATCGCAAACGAGCTTGGTCAGGTCGAAAGCGAGCGCGAAGGGCTTGAGGGCGAAGCGTCTCTGCTCGACGGTGAGCTTCGCCAGCACGAGAAAGCCGCAGCCGCGCGCACCTCGCAGCTTGAAGGATTGGCGCGCGATCTTGAACGCGCGGCGCAGCACGTCCGCGTTGTCGAATCGGAGCTTGAACAGACGGCTGAAGAGCACAGAGAGATTCAGTCGCGCATCGAGCAACTGTTTGCAGAAACCGGCGCTGCCGAAGCCTCGCGCGCAAGCGTGCAATCGGCGCTCACCGAACGGCAATCCGTGTTAATCGAATTGCGCTCGCACGCCGAACAGCTTTCAGAACAGCTCTCAACCATTCGCGCTTCGGTCGCGGCGCGAGCCGAACGCCTGCATGCCGCGCGCGCGGAGATGCGACGAATCGAGAGCGAGGCCGAAGAGTTGCGATCAAGAATCAATCGCAACCGGCTCGAACTTTATGAAAGCCACGGGCGCACGGAGCAGTTGACCGTTTCGCACAGTGAAGGCAGCGCTGCCACCGAGCGGTTCGAGACGGAAGCGACGGAGCTTGCCGAACAGATCGGCGTTGCGAGCGAGAGCCTTGCTTCATCGCGCGCGAGAACGGATGAGCTTGAAGCGATGCTCGCCGAGCTAAGACAGCAGTCCGACGCGGTGCGCGACCGTCGAGGCCAACTCGAAGTCGAACGCGCGCGCATCGAATCGGAAGCCGAACACCTGACCCGCACCTGTTTTTCCGAGCTTGCCATGACGCTCGAAGACGTGGTGACGAGCGTGCAGATCAGCGGGCAGTGGCCGGGCGCGAGTGAACAGGAGGCAGAAAGAGGAACGCAGGAAACAGATGAAGTTAATGCATCCGATGATTCGCCCGTCCACACAAGTCAGGCCGTTGAGCAGACCGATCAGGAGACGGAAGAACCCGTTTTTCGCCTTCTGACTTCTGATCTGGATGCCGCGCGCGCGCGTCTCGATGAGTTGCGCGTCAAGCTCGATGACATGGGGCCTGTGAACATGATGGCGCTCGAAGAGCTTGAAGAGGCCGAGGAGCGGTTCAGGTTTTTAACAGAGCAGCGGCGCGATATACTCGATTCGATTGGGATAACCGAAGAAGCGCTCGCAGAAATCAAGCGCCGCTCGCGCGAGAAATTCCGCCACGCCTTCACTCACATCAATCAAAACTTTCAGCAGATGTTCACTGAGTTGTTCGGCGGCGGGCGCGGCGAGATGATGCTGATAGACGAAGACGACATACTGGAATCGGGCATCGATTTAATAGCGCAGCCGCCCGGCAAGCGGCTTCAAAACGTGCTGTTGCTGTCAGGCGGCGAAAAAGCGATGGCGGCAATCGCGCTCGTGCTCGCGATATTCCAGTATCGCCCGTCGCCCTTCTGCATACTCGACGAAGTTGACGCGCCGCTCGACGAAGTAAACGTCGGTCGTTTCTCGCAGAAGGTGATCGAGATGAGCAACGACACGCAGTTTTTAGTCATCACGCATAACAAGCGCACGATGGAGGCGGCCCGCGCGCTTTACGGCGTAACGATGCAGGAGCCGGGCGTTTCAAAACTGGTGTCGGTGAAGTTCGAGTAGGAGAAAAGCAGTGGTCAGTGGTTTCAGGTCAGTCGTTGGCAGGTGGTTTGAAAATCAAAAAGCGGGAGTGAAGCAAACTACCTGGCGGCGCGCCCTTTTGCTCTTAGCCCTTTGCCTTTTGCCTTTTGCCTTTTCGACCGTGTCGGCGCAGGAGAGTTCCATCACTGCCGAAGCAAGCTTCAAATACAAATTCGAGAACGCGCGCTTTTACATTTCGGTCATAGAGATTGATCTGTCGGCAATGGGAACGGGCGAGCTTCGGTTCAAACGCGGCGAATCCGACGAGATCATAGATCGCAAGATCAAACTGCTGCCCGCAACCATCGCGCGCATACGCAGGCTTTATGACATCACGAACTTTTTAGATTCAGGCGAAGAGTATCAGGACAAAAAAGATTTTTCTCATCTCGGCTGGGTAAGTCTTTCCGCGCAACAGGGACCGCGCAAGCGGCTCGTGCGATTCAACTACACGACGAACAAAGAGATGTCGGAACTATCCGACATCTTTCGCGCGATTGCCACGCAGGAGATGCATCTGTTCGACATAGAGACTTCCGAGCGATACCAGCCCCTCGACTTGCCGCGATTGCT
The DNA here is from genome assembly GCA_963804815.1 of Blastocatellia bacterium. Lineage (GTDB taxonomy): Bacteria > Acidobacteriota > Blastocatellia > UBA7656 > UBA7656 > DATEKX01. The sequence goes on from CAWDRU010000002.1 coordinate 5,428,530, forward strand.
CGACACGCTTGAAAACGATCTGAGTCTCCAGCGCGTGGCCGAGCCTGAACAATTGCTCGCAATGTTGCGCGAAATATCGGGCAATGACACGCAGCCTTTGATTGCGCGCAATCACGCGACGCGAATGATTGACAGCATCAGGAAGGGCAAATTCAAATCACCGATGAAGAAATAGGGGTCAGAGGTCAGAGGCCGAAGTTTAGCCGTCGCTTTGTAGTTGCTATTCTCTGACCTCCAGCCTCTGACCTCTGATCTCTAACTATGTTTATTCCGCGCGGAACAGCTTTGCATGAAAATCTGGCTACGAGCTATGTGCTTGTTGACGGGCTTGTCGCGGACCTGTGCGAAGGCGGGTTTTCGGGCGTTGTGGAAATAGTGCTGCGCAATTCGGACGCACACATAATCATTGCGCGCGGCGAAGTCATTGCCGCGATTGAGAGCCGCAGCGCTGAGGGCGACAACACAAATCCTGTTGCGCGCAGGACGGTCGCGGAACTGGCCGCGAAATCGCGCGGCGAGCGCGGGCGCGTCTCCATTTACAGCTACTCGACAGAAACCGCGAACGTTTTAGCCGCTTATGCCAATGCCGCGCCGCTCTACACGCGGTTGAGCACGGAATTCGCCGACCTTGAAAAGATGATCTCCAAGCTGAGCCGCGAACGCGACCGGCAGTGGTTCGTCGAGGTTTCGACCGAAAGCCGACTGGCGGCGCTCATTCACCTGAAAGAGGATGCCTGTTTGATACTGGCCTCGCGAGAAGGCGAGCCTCTGAGCGAATCCGAAAGCGCCGATCTGACGAGCAATTCAATGCTGCGAGAGGTGTTTGATGAATGCAATCGTTCGGGCGGCGTCTTCGATGTTTATTTCAAGAGCGCGACTGATGAAACTCCCCCGCCTCAAAGCAAGCCGGAAAACGGCGTGTCGCAGGCAATGATCGAAGCGAAGGCCGTCTTTGAATCATTGTCTATCGAAGATGCCGCGCCTGCATTCGAGCATGAAAAACCGGCTTCCTTGAGCAGCAATGGCGGAGCGATGATCGCGGCTGCGACAAACAACGATGCGCTGAGCAGTAATTTCACGAGCGACGAAAAGATTGAATCCGCGCCTGATTCCGGCTCGCCTGATTCTGGCGGCGATCTGGTACCCGGCGATAAAGCGAATGACCGGATAACGGGCGACCTGCTGCTTGTTCATAACGATCTTCAGGCGACGGGGCTGTTAAAACGAGGCAGCGATGCCGACGTTATGGCCGAGGTCAAGCGGCTGATGGGCGAAATAGCCAGAACAATCGAAGAAGCGATGCAGGCAGTAGAGCCGCGAGATAATTTCCCGATACACCTGCGTATAGGGCAGTTGAAGATAGCCGAACTTTATCCGTTTCTCGATCCGTTTGGCGTCGAGTTTGAATACCTTGCGGGGGAGATCGTTTTCGTAGGGCGCGCAAGTCACAGCGAATTCGTGAAAGGGCTGACCGAAGCCCTGAAGCTCGCCGCCGAAACGACCATCAAATCAAGCGCCCAACCCGTAAGACTTCGCGCCCGCATCACAGATGATCTGGACTGGCTTTTGAAGCGCCAGAAGACGGAACTCGAACAATATAGCCTCGATCAGTCGATAGAAGAGATCATCGCCGTCGCCAATAAAGCCTGATGAAACGGCAATATCTTTTAACTCCGGCTAAAAGCGGCGCAGATTCAAGCACCATTTCCTTGAATCTGAGTCGCTGAGGTTGCAGTTTTAGCTGTTTCAGTCCGGGTTTTACCGACTCAGGTCGCGATCTTATCGACTTGGATTGCAATCCAAGTCGATAAGATCGCGACCTGATCGACTTTGGTCCTAATCTTAGTGATTCAGATCGCGACCTGATCGACTTTGGTCTTAATCTTAGTGACTCAGATCGCGATCTTAATGACTTCGGTCGCAATCTTAGTGACTTCGGTCGCGATCTTAGTGACTTCGGTCGCGATCCAAGTAACTCAGGCCGCGAGCTTAGCGACTTGGATTCAAGTTTTAGCGACTCAGATTATAATCCTGAACACTTCAGTCAGAGTTGGAACCGCTAAGATCGCGGTCTGAGCGAGTCAGCTTCAAGGGTGAAGGCAGGCAATTATCGTAATTAACGTGAATTCGACATAATAATCAGCCCTGAAAGGGCGAAATTCAATAGCACAGGGCATCGCCCTGTGTCGTACAGGGCGAAATAAACCAAGTGATTTATTTCGCTTGTGTGGTAGTGGCGTTGCATACCGTGGGTTTCACCCACGGCTATTGAATTTCGCCCTTTCAGGGCTTTTACTTCGATTGTTATGTCGATCTCGCGTTAATTATTGAAAGGCGGCTGAAATATCCAAGCTCAGCGCGCTTCGTTCTCAAGAATCGTCTGCGCCTCGTCGAACGCTTCTTTTTCATTTCCGAAACGATTGATCCATTTCACATCAGGCCACGCGCGCCACCAGGTCAATTGCCGCTTGGCGTAGTGGCGCGTGTCGAGTTTCATCTGGTTGAGCGCGTCTTCGCGAGTGCGGCGACCCTGTAGGTATTCGACTACTCTGCGATAGCCGTGAGCCTGAAACGCCTTTGCGTTTGCGGGCACGCCCGACGAGATGAGCGATTCGACTTCTTCGACAAGCCCGCGCTCGAACATTATTTCGGCCCGACGGTTGATCAGTTCGTACAACTGCTCGCGCGGAGGATTCAGCGCGAGCACTCGAATGCGCGCGGCATGCTCAGGCGGGGGCGCGCTCTCTGTGTGCGAGTCGGAGATGCGGCTGCCTGTTTGAAAGAAGACCTCGATTGCGCGCATGGTGCGCGACCAGTCGCGCGGTTTGATCGTCTGCGCGGATTGCGGGTCAATGCGACCGAGCAGCCGATGAAGATGTTCTGCGCCATGCTCGTCACGCAGTCGCGCGAGTCGTTCGCGCAACCTCAAATCAGTCTTCGGGCCTTCAAATAAAGGGCTGACCAGCGCGCGCAGATAAAACCCCGTGCCGCCGACGAACAGGGCCAGATGCTCGCGCGATTCTATCTCCTGAATCGTTCGATCTGCCATGCGCGCGTATTCGCCTGCGGTGAAGTTTTCAGTCGGCTCGACTATGTCGATCAGATGATGCGGCACGCCGCAACGTTCAGAGAGCGGAACTTTCGCAGTGGCGATTTGAATCTGGCGATAAACCTGTACGGAATCAAGGTTGATGATTTCGCCCTCGAAGGCCAGCGCCAGCCGAATCCCAAGATCGCTTTTGCCCGAAGCGGTCGGGCCGACTATTACAGGTATCACTCGCATTTCGATTGCAGGATTTAATCAGCCACGCGCTTTGTAACTCGTTTGCGCGGCGGTTTCACCTTGTCTATGTTCGGTTTTGCCGGAAACAACAGCGAAAGAATTATAGACGAAGCAATGACTCCGATTATGATGCCGAGCGAGAGCGTGATCGGGAATTTGCCGTCATACAGACCATTCAACCAGACCATCTTCAACCCGACGAAGATCAGCACCAGAGCAAGCCCGTATTTGAGCAGGTGAAATTTATCCACAGCGCCTGCCAGCATGAAGTACATCGCGCGAAGACCGAGTATCGCAAAGATGTTCGATGTAAAGACGAGCATCGGCTCTTTTGTGATCGCGAAGATCGCGGGCACGGAGTCTACTGCGAATATGACATCGGTCATCTCGACGAATAAGAGCGTGACCAGCAGCGGCGTCGCGTGCAGAATGCGGTTGACGCGGACAAAGAAATGCTCGCCCTCCATCTTTGCGGTGACGGGGACAAATCTTTTGAACAACCGGATCAGGAGATTCTTTTCAGGCTCAATCTCTTTTTCGGACGCGAACATCATCTTTACGCCTGTGAATATCAAAAACGCGCCGAAGATGATGATGACGAAATGATAACGGATGAGCGCAGCGCCCATGGCTATAAAGATCGCTCTCGAAATCAGCGCGCCGATGATGCCGTAAAAAAGGACGCGATGCTGATACTTCGCAGGCACGCGGAAATAGCCGAAGATCAGAACGAAGACAAATATATTGTCTACGGAAAGCGACTTCTCGATCACATAGCCGGTTAAAAATTCGAGCGTGATCTGCCACGCCGCGCCCTGCGGATCAAACCCCGGAACCCCCAGAAGCCGCGCGTCCTGAGGAAACTTCCACAACGCGAATTGATAAAGCAGGTAGCTGAACGCGAGCGCGAGCGCCATCCAGACGCAACTCCAGATGGCCGCCTCGCGAAAAGATACCGCGTGCGCTTTGCGATGGAATATGCCGAGATCGACCGCGAGCATCAACAGCACGAATCCCGTGAATGATGCGTAAAACCACCAGTAGTCAGCTATCGGAAACAGAGTTACATCCATGATTGTCCCTTGAAAATACTTTTATTCATCCAGCCTGATATAGCGGCTGGCGTCACAGACCACGAGCAGAAAATCGGAATCGCCCGCCTTTACCCGCGTGATTCCTTCGGGCTTCAGGTCTCGGCTGAGCGTGGCTCTTTCGCGCATTCCGGGACTGGTGTCCTCGCCGTTCCACTCCCAGACCTTGTATTCCGTTCTGTCCATTTCTTCGGGCGCGCCCGCGATTATCGAAAACGATTTCAAGCGGGCATCGTACTCGAAGCCGCGAATGCCCAACCCCGCAAGCGGCAGGCGAATCATAGACGGCGCGGCAAGCGTAAGATTGCTCAGTGAAAATCCAGCCTTTGGGTCGATGAACTTCAGCGCAACGACGAGCGCCTGCCCGTTGCTGAGAGGCGAGCGCAGCCCTAAAAGCAACCGCTCGTGCACAGGGTCCCAGGCAAGCCCTTCTATGTTGAGACTGCCTCCCTCGCCTTTTTTGTCTTTGAGTTCAGGCACGCGCTCGATCAGGAAGCTGCGCAGGTCGCCTATCGTTTCGGCTTTCGTCACGCTCTGGCTCGCGGCGTCGAACTGGAATCGGACGAGCGTATTTTGCTCGCCGCCTTTCGCCTTCGACTGCGAGCCGACGATATAAAAATTAGAGCCGTCCGTCGTAATCCCTTCGGGGTCTGCAACGCTCGCGCCGAGCTTGACCGGTTTGACCGCGCCGACCTGTTCGCCTTCGTCATTCATCTGCATCCAGAAGACTTCCGTCTCGTGGTTGTCATCGACAAACAGGACGCCTTCCGTACCCGGCACATAGACTACGTCGGAGGCTTCAAATGTGCCTCCTTCAATAGCGTGTCCGGCGATTGCGCCGTCCTGCTTCTGCTTCGATTTTTTCTTCTTATCGGATTTGTCAGTGCTCTTTTTATCGTGGTCTGCCTTGCGCGGGAGGTAAAACATAATGCCCGCAACCAGCAATGCGACCAGAGCGAGAGAAGCCAGCACGCTGTACTTTTTTATCTTTGCAATTTCAGCCTGTGTCTTTTCTTTCATCTTTATCTACTTTGCTTTTTGATCTTAAACTCACGTCTCGATGCGGAACACTCACAGCGATTAAGATTTTGGTTGAGACTCGGATGGTTTTTCATCCTCATCATTTGATTTGGAGTTAGTGTATCGCTTTCGCAGTCGCTCGAAGCGGCGGGCAAAGGGACGGACTATCGGGTGATCTGTGCCGAGTATCGCCACGCCCGCAACCAGAATGGGAATGCCCGGAATGATCGGCAGGACCATACCCAGCAGGCCGATGAAAATCAGCGTACAGCCTCCGACCACTTTCAAATGTCTGCGCAAAATGTACTCCTTACAGGGCAATCGAGATCTTTCATAATTGTTCTCTCTTCCTCACAAAATGAAAAGACCTTTTGCGACGGTTGCCGCAAAAGGTCTCGATCCGTGGGCTGTTGTTTAGCCCTCGCTGGCGGACCGGATTGCCAGGCTAAGGCAACCGTGTTGACGATCTCACCAGACTGCGGAGTGATCTACTCCCCTTATATTTAATTGCGCAAGAATTATACCGGTCGCTTTTTGCGCGCGTCAAGATAATCAATTTCAAGATCAGGGCTGTAACAAAGTAAAAGTAGGGGCAGGGCTTGTCCCTGCCCGGATGGCCGACAGGCCATGACAGTCATCGCCTTACAGCGATTCGGGCAGGGACAAGCCCTGCCCCTACCATGATTGTCAACCGACTTTGTTACAGCCGTGATTTCAAGATCAGGCCGGATCAACTTCTAAACGAAGCGATCTCCCACGCTGATTCGCATGCCGTTGACGAAATCGCGCGCCAACATTTTTCGTTTTCCTTCCGTCTGCAACTCTTCAATGCTGAGAGCGGTCGAATCAGCGCACGCAACTGTGATCGCTGATCTATCGATGCTCGTTATGGTTCCCGGCTCAATAGTCCCCGGCTCAGCTTTTGCGTCGGCTGCGCGCGCGCGCCAAAGGGTGAGCCGCGCGCCGCGAAATTGAGCGTAAGTGCCGGGCCAGGGCTGAAACGCGCGCACGCGCGAGGCTATCTCCCGCGCGCTCATTCGCCAGTCAATCAGCCCGTCTTCGCGTTTGAGAATCGGCGCGTAGGTCACCTCTCGCTCATCTTGCGACAGAGGTGTAACCTCGCCGCGCTCGATTACAGGCAACACGGCTGACAGAGCATCTGCGCCGAGTTCAGAAAGGCGCGCCGAAAGCTCCGGCGCTGTTTCATCATCTTTGATTGCGAGGCTGCGTTTCGCAATCATCGGCCCTGTGTCCATCCCCGCGTCCATCTGCATTATAGTTACGCCCGTTTCGCGCTCGCCGTTTGCAATGGCCCAGTTGATCGGAGCCGCGCCTCTGTACTTAGGCAGAAGCGACGCATGAACGTTTATGCAGCCGAGCCGTGGGATACCCAACAACCATTCAGGCAAAATCTTGCCGTATGCCGCCACAATGCAGGCATCAACCGCAAAGTCTTTAAAGATCCCGCGCACCTCTTCATTGGTTTTAATCCGCGCAGGCTGATAAACGGCGATACCGTGTTCGAGCGCGAATAACTTCACGGGCGGCATTTGCAGATGTTTGCCGCGACCGGCAGGCTTGTCCGGCTGCGTGAAGACCGCCGCCACGTGGTGGCCGTCCTGAATCAATCGCGCAAGCGACGGGACTGCGAATTCCGGCGTGCCCATAAAGATAAGCTTCATACTCTATTCATAACGGCATTGCGGGCGATTTTCAAACTGGTGCCAAAGCCAGTTACGGCAAAGGTGATTTACATCTTTTTACATATCTTCTTCCGAGCCATGTTGCGCCGTTATGTTTCAGCCTCTTATAATCCCAATTTGCTGTGCGCTTGATTGAAACAGCGCGGGCGGTCGAGTCGTAGAGAAAGTACAATAATGAAAACGCATGATCTTAGCTTCAATGGGATATTTCCGCCGCTCACCACGCCATTCGACGCGGAAGGAAATGTTGACTACGAAGGGCTGAAGCAAAATATCGCGCAATACAATGATACGGGGCTTCGAGGTTACGTCGCGCTGGGGTCGAACGGCGAGGCCGTGCATCTTTCGGCGGACGAGCGTGTGCGCGTTATTGAAACCATCAGGCAGTCGGCCACGGCGGATCACACGATCATCGCGGGCGTGAACGAATTTTCGACGCGCGCGGCAATCGATTCGGCTCAGCGTGTGGCTGATGCGGGCGCGGACGCTGCGCTTGTCATCACGCCTTACTTTTACAAATCTCACATGACAGGCAGTGCTCTGGCCGAGCACTTTACAGCCGTTGCCGATAACTCAAGCATTCCCGTGCTCGTCTACAACGTGCCGCAGAACACAGGCGTCGTAATCGATTCGGCGACTATCGCGGCGCTTGGCGAACACCCAAACATCATCGGCGTCAAAGACAGTTCCGGGAACTTCGGGGCTATTGCAGAGACTATCAGCCGCGCGCCTCAGAGTTTCAAAGTGCTGACGGGCAATGGCGGCATCCTCTACCCGTCGCTTCTGATGAATGCCGTGGGCGCGATACTCGCTGTTGCGTGCGCCGCCCCGCGCGCGTGCGTCGATCTTTACAACGCTGCTCAGTCGGGCGATCACGCAAAAGCGCGCGAACTTCAAACACGCATCGCGCCGCTCTCGCACATAGTTACAGCGGGGCTGGGCGTTGCGGCGCTCAAAGCAGCGATGGATATAGGCGGGTACACGGGTGGTCGCGTGCGCGCGCCGCTTGCTCAGGTGAGCGAAAATGATAAGGAGCGTGTCAGAGACGTGATGCGCAAAACAGGGCTCTTTCCTGAAATGGAGTGAAGGAGAAAGGAGTCTTGAGATCAGAGGCTGGAGGTTATGGGCTTTACTAACCTCCAGCCTCTGATCTCAAGACTCTACCAGCATTATGAGCGAAGCCGATTGTGGAAACCTCGAAGCCGCTGCTGAACGTCTGAAGGATGCTCTGCGCTTTACCGAGATACCGCGCACATCTCGCCTGTTTAACGAATTCCTCTACGATTATGAAAAAGTCGCGCAATTTTACACCGACCGTGGCCGCACTATTTCGCCGCTGGCCGAACACGCAAGAGTTGTGGGCGCGCAGGAGTTTGACCGCGAGCGCGTGGCGGATGCGCTTGTACGAATCAACCGTCGCGCAGGCTCGCCCGATTTGACGTTCGAGCACATCGAGATGCTTCGCCGTCCCGGCTCAGTAGCAATCGTAACAGGTCAGCAGGCGGGGCTCTTCACAGGCCCGCTCTATACGATTCATAAAGCGCTCACGGTTATCAAGCTCGCCGCCTGCCTGCGCGAACAGGGCATCGAAGCCGCGCCCGTCTTCTGGATTGCAAGCGAAGATCACGATTATGAAGAAGTGAACCACACTCGTATGATTGATCGCGACGGGCATTTGACGAGTGTGCGATACGAGCCTCGTGATAGAAAGCCGGATGTGCCTGTCGGTCGAGTCCTTCTTGATTCGGGCATCACAGAGACTATTGATGAATTTATTGCGCAGCTTCCGCCTTCGGAGTTCACGCCCGAAATCGAACGCGACCTGCGCGAAAGCTACAGTGATGGCGCGGGATTCGCAGAAGCTTTTGCGCGACTGATGGCGCGATTGTTCAAGGATTACGGCGTTGTGCTGATGGACCCGCTCGACGAAGAATTAAAACAGGTAGTCGCGCCGCTTTACTCGAAAGCCATCGAGAAATCATCCGAGATTGCCGAATCGCTTGTAGCGCGCAGCCGGGAACTGGAGCAGGCGGGCTATCACGCGCAGGTTCATGTGTCGGAAGACATGACGCCGCTCTTCATAATGAACGATGGCCGCCGTCTTGCGATGACTCAAAGCGAGGGGCGGTTTTTTGTGAAGGGCGCTGATCGTTCATTCGACAAAGCAGAGCTGGTCGAGCTTGCCCGTCGCTGTCCTAATTGTTTCAGCCCGAACGTGACGCTGCGCCCTGTCGTGCAGGATTTCCTTCTGCCGACAGCTGCCTACATAGGCGGCCCGGCTGAGATTGCTTACTTCGCGCAGATTCGGGCAGTCTATGAAACGCTCGAACGCGAGCTTCCGTGCGTGCTGCCGCGCGCGAGCTTCACGATTATCGAGGGGCGTCACCAAAAGACTTTGAAGAAGCACAATCTCGAATTGAAAGATTTTTTTGAAGGGCTGCATCCTGCGATCACGAAAGTGGTAGAGCAGAGCCTTGATCGCGATACGGCGACGGCCTTTGCCGACATCGAGCGAATACTGGCCGAGCAACTCGATAAACTCGATGCAAACCTTCGACGGGCAGACCCGACCTTGAGCGCTTCGATCAAACGCGCGCGCGCAAAGATCATCTATCAAATCGAACACCTCCGCACGCAGTTCATCCATGCCAGCGCGCGCCGCGAAGAGACGGTCTTTCGTCAGGTCGAGCGCGCCTACCAGACATTGATGCCGGACAAGAACCTTCAGGAGCGCGAACTGAATGTTTATTACTTCCTGTCGCGCTACGGCCACAGCCTGATTGACGAGTTATACAGAGCCGCAGAGATAGGTTACTCGAATCATAAACTTCTCTATATCGGCGGCGCGGCTTCGCAAGTAGTCAATGCTCGCTGAGTCGGGGCGGGGCGTTCGATCAATCACCCATCGCAACTTGCTGTTAATTAGCAGGGCAAGATAAACTCTTGCGCTATAGCGAAAGGAGTCTTACAAGTGAAACGCTTTGTTGTAATTCTTACGTTGATACTTGCGCTCGCCTCGCTTGCCGCAGGCCAGGCAAAAGGCAGAAGACCTGCGCGCAAACAGGCGGCGAGCGCCGATCAGGCGTTGAAAGATTTAAAGCGGCAATGTATGGAAGGCTTTAAGAATCGGGACAAGGAGATTCTTAATCGCGTTCTGGCCGACGATTTTATTTTCACTGACGACAAGGGGCAGATCTTAAACAAAGCGCAGTATATCGAAGCGGCTTTGAAATCGATAAAAGTAGAATCTTACAGCCTCGACGATTTGACGGCGCGCGTCTACGGCGACACGGGCGTTGTAGTTGGCAGCCGGGCAGGGAAATTTACGATTGACGGCAAGCCGTCGAGCGGCAATATCAGATTCACAGACACGGTTGTGAAGCGACAGGGCCGCTGGCGCGTCATCGCTTCGCAGGACACTCGAATATGGGGAGGATCATCCATGAGCGGCGAAGTCACTACCGAATCGGGATTGAAGTATGTTGACGAAGTTATCGGCACGGGCGAAAGCCCGAAGCCGGGCCAGAGGGTTACGGTCCATTACACGGGCACGCTTGAAGACGGGTCTAAGTTCGACAGCTCGCTTGATCGCGGCCAGCCAATAGTCTTCCCGATTGGAACGGGCCGCGTCATCAGAGGGTGGGACGAAGGGCTGATGACGATGAAAGTAGGCGGCAAGCGTCGTCTCACCATCCCCGCATACCTCGGCTACGGAGCACAGGGAAGGCCGCCGGTAATACCGCCCAACGCAACGCTCATATTCGAGGTCGAGCTACTCGGAGTGCAGTGAAAAACAGGGGCCGGAAAAAGGATGAAGGATGAGGGATGAAGGATGAACAAAGTTCTTTCTTCCCTATTCATCCTTCATCCTTCTCTGGCCCCTGACCCCTGATATATGTCTGGCGAGCACACTCACGAATACGGCCATTCTTACAGTCACGCGAGCAACCGGCGGCGGCTCATATTTGTGATCGCGCTGACAGTCGTCTATATGATGGCCGAAGTCGTCGGCGGGATTTTGACGAACTCGCTCGCCTTGCTTTCAGACGCGGGGCACATGCTTGCAGACGTGGCGGCGCTTGTGCTTGCGCTGCTGGCGATGTGGTTTGCCGGACGCCCGGTCACCACACGAAAGACCTACGGCTATTTTCGGATGGAGATACTGGCGGCGCTCGCAAACGGTGTGGCGCTGGTCGTCATCTCGCTGTTGATTGCTTACGAAGCCGTTCACCGGATCAAATCGCCTGAGAGCGTCAAAGGGTACGAGATGCTGTTGATCGCTGCGGGCGGACTGGTGATAAACGCAATCAGCGCATGGCTGTTGCATTCGGCTTCGGACGAAAATCTGAACATGCGCGGCGCGTTCCTGCATATCTTAGGCGATGCGCTCGGTTCGGTCGGAGCGATTGTCGCGGGGCTGTTGATCTGGCAATGGGGCTGGACGCTTGCCGACCCCATAATCAGCGTCCTGATGTGTTTGCTGATCCTCTACAGTTCGTGGCAGCTTATACGCGAATCTGTGAACATACTGCTGGAAGGCACGCCTTCGCACATAAACATTCACGCAGTCGTGGAAGCTATGCATAATGTTTCAGGCGTTATAGATGTGCACGACCTTCACGTCTGGACCATCAGTTCAGGCAAAGACGCGCTTTCGGCGCACGTCACGCTTGAGGTGGGAGCGCCGCATCGCACGACGCTCGAAGAACTACAGGAACGGTTGCGCAAGAACTTCAACATCGGCCACCTGACGATTCAACTGGAACTGCCCGACGAGGCCGAAGCCGCGCACAGCAGGCTTTATCAAATAGTGCGGAAGACTGAAAGGCAGTAGTTATCGAAAGCGCATCAGGTTCTATTCGCGCTCGACGCAAGAAACTTTAAGGAGCAATGACTGCGCAGCACACACGAGATAATAGAAGTTGACGAAGCGCGACCAGTGCAGGCCCACACTTCTCAACGCGGGCTTGCCTTCGCGCTCGTTGCCTTACTTGCGACTGGCGCGGGTATGCTGTGGTTCTACTGGTGGGGCCGCGATCTTCATCGCTTCACGCAGTGGATTACTGCCTATATCGGTCTGTTCATCGGCCAGTTTGCAATGTATGCGGCAGCCTGCTGGGTCGCGCTCAAATGGCGCAAACCTTCTTCGCGAGCCGTCGAGTGGCTGAGAATCGGAATAATCATCTTCTTCGCCGTTGCGTTTCGCGCAACGCTCGTGCCCCAGCGACCTTATCTCTCTTCGGATGTTTATCGCTATGTGTGGGACGGGCACGTGCAGGCTCAGGGCATAAATCCATATCTCTACACGCCGGACGCGCCTGAACTGGCCGAGTTGCGCGATGAAGAGAGGTTTCCCCGTATAGTCAAAATCTATCCCTATATGAGCTGGCTTCACCTGCCGACTCCTTATCCGCCAGCAGCGCAGGCCATCTACCTGCTCGTTTATCTCATACAACCGCTGAACGTCACGGCGACGAAGGCAGCAACGCTCGCATTCGATCTTTTAACTGTCATTGCGCTGATGTGGGCGCTTGGTCGAGCAAGGCTTGACCCCGCGCAGGCGATAATATTTGCCTGGCATCCGCTGGTGATTTTTGAAGGCGCGCACAGCGGGCACATCGAAGCGGCGTTTATGGCAATGCTTGGCTTTGCGCTCGTTGCGTGGGTTCACAAAAAACACGCGCTCACAGGCATAGCGCTTGCGCTTGCGACGCTCGTCAAGTTTTATCCCGCGCTTGTAGTTCCCGTTTTTCTGAGATCGACCGAAAATTCAGTCGAATCTGATTCCACGGGCCTGAGCAGGTTTCGCTCTCTGCTTTCGAGCAGAGCAAATCTCACCATGCTTGGTTCGTTTGCAATCACTATGGGCCTTGTCTATATGCCATACGCGCTCACAGGCAAGTCAGGAATCGGCTCGCTGGCAAGCGAGTTTCACGAAGAGGGCTTCACGGGAAAAGGCGTGCGATACTTTCTGCTCGCGCTGGCGCACGAAGCCATCCCGCTGTCAACGAACGCATATTTGATTCTGGGAGCGGCAGTGCTTGGCGCATTTGTCCTGTGGTGGATGATAAGAGAAAAGCGCGATGTCGTAGACGTAGCCTGCGGGGCAGCAACACTCATTACTGTTTATTTGATTCTCAGTTCGCCGCATTATGCCTGGCACTACGCATGGATACTCCCGTTCCTGTGCTTTGCGCCGCGATTGGGATGGCTTTATCTGACGGGCGCGTCTGTGTTCATGTATTTGTTATGGTACGTGCCGACAGTCTATCCTGATATGCCAATCTGGCTGGGCGTTGTCATGTTCGCCCCGGCTGCGGCATGGCTGTTTTGGGAAAGGCGCAGGCAGAAAAGCGCAACGCAGGAGCGTGGAACGGGGAACGCGGGATTACAGAAATTCTAATCAGGTGTACGAGCGCGCGATAAAAACTTAATCTTAAAAACCGGGGGCTGAAAACTTGTCATCAATAAATGATTCTTTTGATTTCGATTTCAACGAACGCGGACTTGCGGGCCGCGTCATACTTATCGCAGGCGGCAGCGGCGGGCTTGGAAGCGCAACTTCGGCCCTGCTTGCGCACGACGGGGCTTCGGTAGTAATCGGATGCCGCGAAGACCACAATCGAGCCGATGCCTTGAAACAGGTTCTGGAAGCCGGATACAAGGCGACAGTCCATCTGGTCAAAGGCGACATCGCAGACCCGGCTGCGCGCGCCCGCTATATCGAGGCCGCCGATTCTATAGGCGACGGGCTTTACGGATTTGTCTGTTTCACAGGCGACCCGGCGCGCGTGAAATTCGATGACGTGACGGACGCGGACATGCACGATTCGATGGAGAACAATTACATTGCGCCCGTCCTGCTTGCGCGCGATGCGGCGCGCCGAATGAGCGAGCGCAAAACCCCGGGCGCTATCGTTTTGCTTTCGACCATGCAGGCGATCTCTCCGTTTGAATCGAGCATCAACTACGCGGGGCCGAAGACCGCTTTGATTCAGGCGGCAAAGATACTGGCAAAACAGAATGGCGGCCCCGGCGGCATTCGCGTCAACGTCGTGGCTCCGGGAGTGAACCGCGCAGGCATGGCCGTGAAGTCAATCGAGAGCGGCAAGTACGATTTTTATATCGAGCAAAATATCATCCCGCGCTTTGGTCGGCCCGAAGACGTGGCCCGCGTGATCAGGCTGCTTGTCGAACCTGATAATTACATCACGGGCCAGGTCATCACGGTTGATGGCGGTCTTACGCTTCGCCGGGACCGTGGTTGATGCAGAGGCGGCAGCCTATTTGTTTCTGCCCGCCGGTTCAGGGGCAGCAATAGCTCGCCCTTTTTTGATTGGAATGTTCAGGTTCTCATCCGCCGCTTCATAAAATATGCGACCCTGCATCATCTCGTCGGTTGTCTTTTCTCCCCAGTGCACTACCTGCTTCGGGTCGGGATTGAATCGGTTTTTCGCGCTGTTGTCATAAGACCCGACGTATTCGACCACGGTTCCTTTCGGCACCCGCATCGGCTCCGTCAACATGTAGACGCGCTGCCAGTTGAAATCGTATCGCGGAACATCAAGCACCGTCTCCTGTCGGCCATCCGGGTAGGTGAATTTCATTGTGTAAGATTTGCCTCTGAGGTGCATGTGCACGTGAAAGAATCTCACCACCGCATCCGTATCAAAAGTCTTTTTAGCGACCAGTTGGTAGTTTTCATCGCCCGCGGGGATTTCAACATCCTTTCGATCACCGAATAAGACCCGCAAATTCTTCCTGATCACCCCGTCTGCAAAGTAGATTCCGACCGAAGTCTGATCGATCCTCTCTTCTTCGGTCGGCGCGTAGTGAACCTGTATGCCGAGCCGCATTCCTTTGGGGATTCGCACAGCCGTTCCTTCGGGAAGCATCACCCCGTCAACGCCCGGTGCCCACCCGGCTATCATCACAGTGCCGCGCGCGCCGGGATCAAAGTCACCCGCGATATAGCCTTCTATTGGAGCCTTGAAACCCGGCGGCACGATGTGCGTGTTGGCGTGATGCACGGCTTTCAGGTTGCCCGGTCGAGTATCAACCGAGCGAATCCACGTCTCTTCGGGAAAGACATAATCGAAGACGAAGAAGACGTACTGATCCTTCTGGCTCGGCTTGATCGTGTAAGCCTGCGCGACTTTGACCACAAGGTCGGGCTGGCCGTTCTTCCATTCGTTCTTCCAGACGCGCGGCGCGGGCATCTCTTTCGCCTCTCCTTTTGCCGTGCCGCCGTCTACCCATTTTGTGATTGTAGCGATCTCTGCATCTGTCAGTCGCGGGTCGTTGTGATAGCGCCCGACCACTCCCGTCGCGTGAAACGGCGGCATCTCGCGTTTGACGACCTTCTCTTTGATCGCGCGCGCCCAGGGCCGCGCCTCTTCGTAAGTGACCAGAGACATGGGAGCCATGCCGCCCTGACGATGGCACTCTTCACACCGTTTTTGCAGGATGGGCGCGACGTGACGGGCAAAGGTGACTTCGTTGCCCGCCGATACAGACCCCGAAGTATAAAACGCAAAGCCCAGCAGGAAGACTGCTGTGAAGGGGAGTGCCAGTTTCATATCTGATTTCCTTTCTGAACTGAAATGAATCCGAATAATAACCCGCTTTCACCCGAATACTGAAGCGCAGGATATTGAAGCGGCGTGACTCAATCAATGGAAAGACTTGTTGTGAGTTGGTGATTAAAGAGATACGGACTGTTCGGCCCAGAATTGAAACTCGCGGTGCTTGAGCTCTTCGGCCCTGGCCGGAAGCTCGCCGCTCGCAACCCTCTGTACATGATCGTAGATGCGAGCGCCGACTTCATCAATCGTCTCTGTGCCGTCAATGACTCCGCCTGCCGAAAGGTCCAGGTCGCGCGACATGCGCTCGAAGACCGCTGTGTTCGAGGCCAGCTTGATTACGGGCGCAATGGCATTGCCTATGGTTGTGCCGCGCCCCGTCGTAAATACTATGACGGTCGCTCCTGCGGCGACCAGCCCCGGCGTCGATTCCTGATCGTAGCCCGGCCCCTGCATCAGATTGATCCCGCGAGTTGCCGCCGTTTCGCCGTATTCGATTACGCCTTCGATGCGCGTCGTTCCGGCTTTTGAGATTGCGCCGAGCGATTTGATTGTAATGTTGAGCAGTCCGCCTTCGATGTTGCCGGGACTTGGGTTCTGGTTGAGCACTGCGCCGAATTTCGACGCATACTCTTTGTACCAGTCCACCATGCGATAGACTGCGCGCCCCGTGACGGCATCCTTCGCGCGGTTGGCCAGTATGTGTTCTGCGCCGCAAAACTCCGGCACCTCGGTGATCAAAACCGTCCCGCCTGAACGAACCAGAAGGTCTGCCGCGCGCCCAAGCGAAGGGTTGGCCGAGATGCCTGAAAAACCATCCGATCCGCCGCACTTCACTCCCAGAACGAGTTCGCTTATGGGAAACTCTTCGCGCGCGACGAGGTTTACTTCCGGCAGCATACGCTCGACTTCTTTCAGCCCGCGCTCTATGGCTGCCTGAGTCCCGCCCACTTCCTGAATGCCGATTTTGGCGACGGGCTTATTGAAAGATTTCTCGCGCCTGAGCAGATACTTTTCAACATAAGCGAGGTTCGTTTTCTCGCAGCCTAAATCCATCAGCACCACCCCGCCAACGTTCGGATGATCGGCGTAATTAGAAAGCGTCCGCAGCATCACCTCGATATTAGAGCCGTCCTGACACCCGCAGCCTTTGTTATGAGGGATGGCCACCACCCCGTCAACATTCGGAAATCTCTCTCGCTTGTAAAGCAGATACTCCGCCATCACAGAGACCTGTGTCGCCTCGTGGCTCGCGCACATGCTCGTCGGCACGATCAATACATAATTGCGCGTTCCGACTCGCCCGTCCTGACGGCGAAAGCCTGAGAACCGCGCGCGCTCCTGTTCCAGTATGTAACCGGGAGGCGGCACATAAAGGTCATCCGGCAGGTCGCGCACGATGGGAACATCATTCGACATATTGTCGTGCGAGATTCGGTCGCCTTCGCCTATGCCGAGCGATGTGCCGATTGGCTGGCCGTACTGCAAAACGAACTGGCCCGCAGGAATGTCGCGGATGGCAAAACGATGACCGGGCGGCACTGCCGCAGTCACGCTGATGATGCGACGATCACCGAGAGCGACTTCAAGCCCCGGCTGAGTATGCCGCTTTACCACGGCCACGTTGTCTTTGGGGTCAACGATGATGGCATAATCTTTAATCGGTGAAGCCTGTGCAAGGTCAGCGCTTGTCATGATTTTCTCCAGGCTTCTAAGACATCAGGCAGAACGAGTGACCTGACGTTCGGATGCAGGCGCACCCACAAACCGGGGTTTTCATCCAGTTGCGCGGCGCGCTCCACAGCGTCACCCGAAATCTCTGTTTCCAGTACGCGGCGAAAACTCTCGCGCTTTCCGGGAGCGGTTCGCGCATCGACGATTGATTGTACTATTCTTCTGGCCGAGAGAATAGCGGCAGGGCCAAGCGTCAGAATATGCGTTGCGCGGCGACATTCCGCTTCGTCCGCTTCGCTCGTCACACTCCCACCGGCTTTGAACTTCGATATGTGATGTTCGAGTATGCCGGAAGAGATGGGAATTACTCCTGCCACATCGCCTGCCGTTGCGCCCGAACCGGGCTTGATATAGGCGATATGAGAATCCGGCCCAAGCCCCAGAAAAAAGATGTCAACGCCACCAAAAGATTCCATCTTCTCAACGTAGCGCGCTATCTCGCCTTCGACATCCGTCCTATCGGTCCGCATCGGTGTAAAACTCTTCACCTTTTCAAAGAAGGATCGCCCAAGCAGCCGCTCAAAGTCGCGCACGAAACTGAACCCGTTGTTCATACCCATCGGCGCAAGCCCGTCTTGAGTGAAGACGTGAAGCCGACCAAGCAAATCATCGCGCTCGCCCGCTTGAGCCATCTCGCCTAACAGAATATGCAAACCCTGCGCGCCGCGCCCGCCCAGCAGAATGATAACCAGATCACCCTGTTTTTCGCGCGCTGCCGCTTCTATCTCTTCCAACATCGCGCGCCCGACCGCTTCTTCCGTCTCCTTCACCTCATAACGGAGTTTCTGCGGAACCAACTCCTGATCTATGGATGCCGCCTGCCTGAGCCAGACGTTTTCGCCTATCACTCGGCGAATCAGACCGGAATCAGACGGTTGCCTCTTAAACATAACACCCTTAACGATAAAATGGTCAAACCACTTAAATGTGAAGAAAAACCATTTAACCATACAGGCGAATGGAAGACAAGCAGTTTCAATAAAGCCCTGATAAACGCCAGTTGAAGTCGAAGTTTTCTTGACAGTGATAAAATGCTGGTGTTACACATACTCTCCTGTCGTGAAATTGGTATTACCTTTACGTGTTTTTAAACTGACGCTTGAATAAAAACTTTGAGATTGAGAGTATAGGTCGATCACTAAATTTCTCCTGAGAAAAGAGTAAATCAATGGGCTATCCGCTATTGGAATTGAATGGTAAAACGGCGGTTGTGATAGGCGGCACATCGGGCATCGGTCAAGCCATCGCTTACGGGTTGGCCGAAGCGGGGGCGGAGGTAGTGGCTACTTCGCGGCGAATCGAACAGGTAGAGGCGACGGCGGAAGCAATCGAGCAGCGTGGCCGAAAATCGCTTCGCATCGCTTCCGACGTAGCTGACCGCGCTTCATTACAGCGCGTGCTGGACAAAAGCATCGAGGCGTTTGGCAAAGTAGACATTCTGGTGAACTCTGCGGGCCGAACCAAACGCGGCGCGACCCTCGACTATACGGAGGACGACTGGAACGACATCATTGATACGAACCTGACGGGCACTTTGCGAGCCTGTCAGGTCTTCGGTCGCCATATGATCGAGCGCAGTTACGGGCGCATCATCAACATCGCGTCGATTGCCACGTTTGTCGGGCTTTACGAAGTGGCGGCTTACTCGGCCAGCAAGGCGGCGGTCGGAGCGCTGACCAAATCGCTGGCTATTGAATGGGCTTCACACGGGGTCTGTGTCAACGCCATTGCGCCGGGAGTCTTTCCGACGCCGCTCAACCAGAAATTACTGGATGGCACAGAGCGCGGGCGCGAATTCATTCTGCGCACGCCGATGAAAAGATTTGGCAGGGTTGAAGAACTGGCCGGAGCCGCAGTCTTTCTTGCCTCCGACTCGGCGAGCTTTGTCAACGGCGAGATACTCGTAGTAGACGGGGGGCTGCTTGTAAGCGGGGTAAATCAATAAGAGAGGCGGGGTGAGCGATGAGCAAAGTCAAAAAGGTGATCGAAGCCACATCTCGGCCTTTGGCCGGGGCCGCCGCGACTGCTGTTGCGACAGAAAGTCGTATGGGGCGCTGCCGATGGGGCATCTGCGCATTGCTTTTCTTTGCCGCGACTATCAACTACATGGACCGACAGGTGATCGGCATACTCAAACCTACTCTGCAAACAGAGATCGGATGGACTGAAATCGAGTATGGCTGGATCGTCTTTTCATTTCAGACGGCTTATGCGATTGGCTTGCTTGTGGTCGGCAGTCTTATGGACAGGTTCGGCACGCGCAAAGGCTTTTCAATAGCGATCATCGCATGGAGCGTGGCAGCCATGGGGCACGCGCTCGCACGTTCTGTGATGGGGTTCAGCATCGCGCGCTTCCTGCTTGGGCTTGGCGAGTCCGGCAATTTTCCGGCTTCGATCAAGACTGTCGCCGAGTGGTTTCCGAAAAAAGAGCGCGCCTTTGCCACGGGCATTTTCAACGCGGGCACGAATGTCGGAGCGCTGGTGACGCCGCTCGTCGTGCCTGTGATTACGCTCGCCTGGGGGTGGCGCTGGGCATTCATTCTCACAGGAGCCGTCGGTTTTATCTGGCTCATATTCTGGCTGGCGCTCTATCACAGGCCGGAACAACACCCAAGGCTTTCGAGCACAGAGCTTGCGCACATTCGCAGCGACCCGCCCGAATCGACGGCGAAAGTTCCGTGGGCGAATCTGTTGCCTCACAGACAGACCTGGGCGTTTGCCATCGGCAAATTCATGACCGACCCGATCTGGTGGGTTTACCTGTTCTGGCTTCCTGATTTTCTGAACAAACGGCACGGACTGGGGCTGAAAGAGTTCGGGCTTCCGCTTGTTGTAATTTACGTTATGGCCGACGTAGGCAGCGTCGGGGGCGGATGGCTGTCATCGGCTTTGATCAAACGCGGATGGACGATAAACGCCGGTCGCAAGACGGCGATGTTTGTCTGCGCTTTATGTGTTGTGCCTATAGTTTTCGCCTCACAGGCTTCTAATCTCTGGGTGGCTGTGTTTTTGATAGGGTTGGCGGCGGCGGCGCATCAGGGCTGGTCTGCCAATATATTCACGATAGCTTCAGACACATTTCCGCGCCGCGCAGTCGGTTCGGTCGTAGGCATTGGCGGGATGGCCGGAGCAGTCGGCGGGATGCTGCTATCGCTGCTGGTCGGCGGAATACTCGAAAAGACCGGAAACTACCTGCCCATATTTATCATCGCAGGCTCGGCTTATCTGCTTGCGCTGCTTGTGATTCATCTGTTTGCGCCGGGACTTGAACCGGTGAACCTTGACAGCGCAACCGTCTGAGATTGAAATGGCGGACGTGTTGAATATAAAAGCGAAAGAAGATTGTCGCTGGGATGTGGTGAGCCTCGGCGAAGTAATGCTGAGGCTCGACCCCGGCGCGGGCCGCATTCACACAGCGCGCACGTTTCAGGCGTGGGAAGGCGGCGGCGAATATAACGTCGCGCGCGGCTTGAAGCGTTGTTTCGGAATGCGTGCGGCCATCGTGACGGCACTCGCAGACAACCCGGTAGGCCGCCTCGTCGAGGATATGATCTATCAGGGCGGCGTTGATCAGTCGCACGTTCGATGGGTGAAATATGACGGCGTGGGTCGCGCGGTTCGCAACGGGTTGAACTTTACAGAACGCGGGTTCGGCATTCGCGCGGCGCTCGGTTGTTCTGACAGAGGCCACACAGCCGTTTCGCAACTGGGACCGGGCGACATTGACTGGGATGAGATTTTCGCACGCTGTGGCGCAAGATGGTTTCATACGGGCGGCATATTCTGCGCGCTGTCAGAGACGACGCCGGAGGTCGCTAAGGAAGCGATGGAGGCGGCCCGGCGCGCGGGCACGATTATTTCCTACGATCTCAATTATCGCGAATCGCTCTGGAGCGCAATCGGAGGCAAAGCGCGCGCGCAGGAGGTCAATCGCGAGCTTGCGCCGATGGTCGATGTGATGATCGGCAACGAAGAAGACTTCACCTCGGCGCTCGGATTCGAGGTCGAAGGATTGGACGAACATCACTCGAAGCTCGATTCGAGCAACTTCTGCCGGATGATCGAGCGGGCCGTCGAAGAGTATCCCAATTTCAAAATCGTGGCTACGACGTTGCGCAATGCGAAGACTGCGACGATCAACGACTGGGGCGCAATCTGTTATTGCGGCGGCGAGTTTCATCATGCCGTGATGCGCGAAAACCTTGAGATATTTGATCGAGTCGGAGGCGGCGATTCGTTCGCTTCCGGGTTGATCTATGGCTTTATGACGGAGCGCGGGGCGCAATGGGCTGTCGAATGCGGAGCGGCGCACGGCGCGCTTGCGATGACCACGCCGGGCGATACAACCATGGCTACGCTCAGCGAAGTCGAGCGCGCGATGAAGGGGGGCACGGCCCGCGTCGCGCGATGACACAGGTTTCGGAGAACGAATGACCAGATCAGAAGTGATTCAGCAGATCGTAGAGACGGGCGTGATTCCTGTAGTGCGCGCTGCTTCCGCCGATGAAGCGATGCGCGCCGTTGATGCGATCAAAGCAGGCGGCATCTCTGTGCTGGAGATCACGATGACCGTGCCCGGCGCTGTTCGCGTAATCGAAGCGGTGGCGGCGCGTTACGGATCGGAAGCTCTGGTAGGAGCGGGCACTGTGCTCGACCCTGAGACTGCCCGCGCATGCATTCTTGCGGGAGCCGAGTTCATTGTCAGTCCCGCGCTCAACCTTGAAACGATTGCCCTGTGTCGCCGCTACGGCAAAGTCGTCATGCCGGGCGCGCTCACGCCGACCGAGGTTTTAACCGCGTGGCAGGCAGGCGCTGATTTCGTGAAGGTCTTTCCCTGTGACAGCATGGGAGGGGCGAAGTACATCAAATCGCTTAAGGCTCCGCTTCCTCAAATTCAAATCGTACCGACCGGAGGAGTGACGCTCGATACCGCCGCGGATTTCATCAGGGCCGGAGCAATTGCGCTGGGAGTCGGCACAGAACTTGTGGACTTAAAAGCATTGCGCGAAGGGCGAAAGGATTTGATTGCTGAAAGGGCGCGCAGGTTTACAGAGATCGTCAGAGAGTCGCGCGCTGTCTGAAATTATTTATGCCCGTCTGCGCCGCTCGGATGTGCCGCAGCATTCCCGGACGGCTCACTGGAATCGGTCTCTTCCGATTCCTGCGCTTTCTGCGCAAGCAGCAGGTGATCGCGCATGGCGAGTCGCGCTTCTTCAGGGTTACGGTCACGAATCGCCCGATAAATCTGCCTGTGCATTTCAGCCGATTCCTTCAGGTCGTGCGCGCGGTTAACGGTCTTGCGTCGCACATCGAACAGGATCGTCGCGACCATATTCATCAGAGCCGTCAGTATCCCATTGCCGGAGGCGGCGGCAATCATCTGGTGGAATCGCATGTCGTGGACGAGGTACTGCTCAGGCTCGTCCATCGACCCATACATCCCGGCCAGTTCTTCTGCGATAGAGGCCATCTGATCGCCCGTCGCGCGCTCGGCGGCAAGCCCTGCGATAGCCATCTCAAGCGACAATCGCGCCTCGAACATCTCGGCGGGTTTGAAACCATGGAGGGCTGCCATCAAACGCAATGGACTGCTGTCCAAGGACGGCGGCCCTTCGGCGTCAACGACGAAAGTTCCCGCGCCCTGGCGCGATTGAAGGACGCCGACGGCAGCCAGAGATCGTATTCCGGCTCGCAGGGTCGGTCGGCTGACTCCGAGCGTTTTTGCGAGGTCTCGTTCCGGCGGCAACCGGTCGCCGGGTCGCAACTCGCCGTGTTGAATCATTTCCCGGAGCTGCGCAACAACCTCTTCTGATCCGCTCGCGCTTCGTTTCGGGTCAATAGCTTTAAATATGCTCTTAGTTAAGTCGCCCATGCCTTTTGCAGGCTAATTCTACCAGTTTTCCTGATCGCAGTGATTATTTTCTTTTATCAGGAGAATCGGGAGAAGTGGTTGGAGTACGGAAGGCTTTGTTTGCTGAACATTCCGGTACTCTAAACTTACGAATGAAACTTTCCGTCGCACAGGGCGTTTGTTTGTGGTAGATTAATATAGCGCCCAAATCGCTTGAGCGGAGACAAGTTTTAGTGATCACCACTGCCGGGAAGATCGAACAACTCCAGAAAACAATCGAGACTGTTATTCGCGGTAAGTCCGATGTGGTCGAGCTGGCGCTTGTGACGATGCTGGCAGGCGGACACCTGCTGATCGAAGACGTGCCCGGCGTCGGAAAGACCACGCTTGCTCAAGCTCTCGCGCGCAGCTTCGACTGCACCTTTCATCGCATTCAGTTCACCTCCGATATGTTACCTTCAGACATTTTAGGTCTGGAGGTCTTCAACCAGCAGCGAAGCACTTTCGAGTTCAATCAAGGCCCGATTTTCGCTAACGTCATCCTTGCAGACGAGATCAATCGCACGACGCCAAAGACGCAGTCCGCCCTGCTTGAAGCGATGGCCGAAGGTCACGTCACGGTCGAACAGGAAACCTATCAATTGCCGCGTCCTTTCATTGTGCTTGCGACGCAAAATCCGATTGAGCATCACGGCACGTACCCGCTGCCCGAATCGCAGCTCGACCGTTTCATGATGCGTGTGCGAATGGGCTATCCCGACATGGAAGACGAGAAGATCATACTGCGCCAGCAGACGATCAGCTCTGCCGTAGATCGCCTCATCCCTGTCATGCACAGCGATGATGTGCTCGCGCTGCAAAGCGAATCGCGCGAGGTCACGGTCGATGAATCGCTGATCGATTACCTGATTCGCATAGTGCGCGCGACGCGCGAGTCCGACATACTTGATCTGGGCGTAAGCCCGCGCGGCTCTCTGGCTCTCTATCACGCGGCGCAGGCGATGGCCTTCATCGAAGGGCGTGATTACGTCATCCCTGACGACATAAAGCGTCTGGTAGTCCCTATATTCGCTCACCGCATCATAGTCAACTCGCGGTTCTCCACCGGAATGCGCCGCTCGGATGAAGCCGAAGCGGCCCTCCAGGAAATACTCAAAACAATCAGCGTTCCCCTGTGAGGTGAAGCATGAACCGGCAGGCGTGGCGCGATTTCTTCATAACTGTCTTTTTTCTCGGCATAGCTTTCATCATCGCCCTGCTGAGTTCGGTCGCGGCTGAACAACGAAACACGAGGCTGGCAACGATCGCGGCTGCGGTCTCGCTCGTGCTTGCGCTTCTGGGCGCGCTTTACATCATCCCGCGACTGGCGCGCAACGTAAGACTTGAAATCCTCCGCTTCGCAATACGCACGACGGTAACGGTCGAAGGGCTGCTATTTATAGTCTGCCTTGTCGTCATAGGATTCGCCGCATGGAACACGGGCAACAACCTGCTCTATTTAATCCTGTCTGCGATGCTCGCATTTCTTATAGCCGCCAATTTGATCGCCCGCATCTCGCTTGCAGACCTCTCGGTTCAGTTGCGCTTCCCGGATCACATATTCGCGGGCGAGTCTGCCAATATCAGCGTCACGCTTTTGAATCACAAGCGCATACTTCCCTGCTACAGCATCATGGTCGAAGCGCTGTCGGAATCCCGCGAAGAAGACGACGCGACGACGCAGGCGCGCGTCACCGCAGCGGTTGAAGAAAAAGCGAAGGCCGAAGAAAAAGCAAAGGCCGAAGACAAAGATGTAAAGGCTGAGCATAGCGATACAAAGCGACCGAGCCGTCCTCCTGTCGCGCTATCTCATCTTTATCCCGTGCCTGCGCTGCCCATCGGCAAGCTCGCTTATTTCGTGCTGGTTCCTGCGCAGCAAAGCGCGCGCAAACGCATCGAGCGCCCTTTTGACCAGCGCGGTCGCTATCCGATAACAGGCTTTCGCATCTCGACCAAATTCCCCGCAGGGTTTTTCAAAAAGTGGCGCAGGATTGACGCGACGGGCGAGATAATCGTTTATCCCCGGCCAAAGCCTCTGGACGATTTTTATCACGCGCTGCCGATGCTTGCGGGGCGAATTCAAAGTCACGCGCGCGGGTCGGGCGATGACCTCTACGGCATTCGCCGCTATCAGTCTTCGGATCATATGCGTTACATAGACTGGAAGGCGACTGCCAAATCCACGCAGATGATGGTGCGCGAGCACATGCGCGAAGACGAGTGGAGGTTGACTATCGTATTCGACACTTCAGCCCCGCCCGCTCCTTCTGCGCGAATAGCTGTCGAGGCGAAAGATAAAAAGCCCAAACTCTGGCGCAACAAAAAGGCGAAAGCTAAGGCCGAAAGCGAAAAACGCGATGCGCAGGTGAAATCGGCGGCAGACGCTTTTCAAAAGAAGTTCGAGCGCGCAATCGTTATGGCCGCCTCGCTTGCGAATCATTTCACACAGGAACGCGCGGATGTCGAGTTGATAACGACCAATGAACAACACAATGTCAGCCCCGGTTCAGGCCACGATCAGCTTTACAGGATACTGCGCTCGCTTGCGACGCTTCAGCCTACCATCAACGCGAGCGCGGCAGTGCAGGTTGAAAAAGCGAACGGCACTCGTCGGAAATTATTTCACCGCGCCGCACAACAGCAGACAGAGCAGGGCGATTCGATTGCCGCAAACATACCCGACGACAAAGTCGCATGGCGACTGCTTGACGAAGTGCCTGTGCTTGGCGACGACCGCCGCTTCAAAGTTCTGATAACCTCTGCCGCGAAGGGTACGATTCCGGCCCACGTGTGGCGCAGCGCTCATGTGGTTTTTATGGACGACCTGTAGGAAATGATGAACGATGAACGATGAACGATGAACGATAAATTGTTTTTCTCTGAATTCATCATTCATCATTTTTTGAGATGGATACATATTTTAGAACAACTTCATATGCGCTGGTTATAACGGCATTTCTTGCGCTGGCGTTGACGGGCGAGCTTGACTGGATTTCCATCGTGCTCTACTCGCTGGCGGTTGTGGCGAGCTTTTACAGCGATCTGCGCAAGAGCGAAGCGCGCGGCGTAAAGCGGTCGCGCTGGCGCACATGGCTGTGGCGCGCCGGGGCCTTCGCTTACGTCCCCTTCCTGTTCATAGATGCGATGGTCGTAAGCAATCGCATACTTGCGCTCACGCATATGACCTTGTTCGTCTCCGCCGTAAAGCTCTATCAGCACAAGCGCGACCGCGACTGGGTTTTCCTGTATCTGATCGCATTCTTTCAAATACTGCTGGCTGCCGGACTCACCTTCAACGCCACGTTCGTAGCCTCGCTCATCACCTTCCTGTTTTTCTTTATCTCGTCGCTCGCCGCATTCGAGATACGCCGCGCCCGCCGCGAGCTTGCTTCGAGCGAAGAAGAGATCATCGCCCCGATAAAACCTGCGAAGCGCAAATACAAAGCGAGCGAGACCGCATTGCCTGTAACGGGCAGCCGCAAGCGCGTACGCTACTTAGTCGGCGCGACTATCGGGCAGTTAGCGATGATTGCGCTCCTCACGCTGCCATTCTTTTTCCTGATACCGAGATTCGGCGGCGGCGGCGTGGCTCGCGGTTTTGGCGACACACCGGCCACAGGCTTTTCCGACAAGGTCGAGCTGGGCCAGGTCGCCCGCATTAAAAAGAGCCAGCAGGTGGTGATGCGCGTCGAGCTTAATCCAATGCCGAACCGTTACCTCAGATGGCGCGGCATTGCGCTCGAAAGATATAACGGCAGTATGTGGTCTGTATCCGATAGCGAACCGGTTGATCGCCTGAAGACACAAAGCCAGGGGCGAAATTCTGTCGGCGACGGCTCTGCCAGCGATTCGCGATTTGATCGCAGGTACGCTTTATCTGAACCGACAGAACAGCCTCAGCTTCAAACAGAGCAACAACGCCAAACCATCATCGAACAAAAGATTATTCTGGAGCCGCTCGATACGCCGACACTGTTTGCCGCCCGCAGGCCGATCAGGATTTCAGGGCCGCTTCCGTCCATCACCAGAGACGAATACACGGATGCCTTGACTGCCAACCGTCTCAGAGGTCGCACCGCTTACTCTGTCTTCTCTGACATAAGTGTTCCGAGCGAGCAGGAGTTGAAAGCAGATTCGCCTGCTCTTTCTAAAGAGAGCATCAAGCTGCTGAACCTTCAACTGCCAAAGCTTGATCCGCGCATCAGAGAACTTGCCCACGAACTGACGCGCAACGCGCCGACCGCTTACGATAAAGCCAAAGAGATAGAGAATTTTCTGAAGACCAAATTCGGTTACACGCTCAATCTCAAGATCAACAGCAGCGATCCGCTCGCAGAGTTTTTATTCGACGTGCGCGAAGGCCACTGCGAATACTTTGCAACCGCGATGGTCGTGATGCTGCGCACGCTCAGGATACCGGCGCGCATTGTAAACGGCTTTCAGATGGGCGAGTACAACGACATCAATCGTCTTTTCATTGTTCGCGAAAGCGATGCGCACTCGTGGGTCGAAGTTTACTTTCCGCGCACGAACTCCTGGATAGAGTTCGACCCCACGCCTCCGGCAGGCATCAACGATTATTCGCAGGGCGGGATGCTCGCGCGACTCAGAAAGTACATGGATGCGATGGAGGTCTTCTGGCTCGACTACATAGTGACGCTCGACAGCGAAGAGCAGGCGTCCATCATGAGCAGCATTCAGCAGAAGCTTCTCGCCGTAAAAGACCGTTTGATCGCTTATTACCTGGACGCGAAGCAGTGGACTCGAAAAACGCTGAGCTTTATTACGGCGCGCGACTGGAGCGCAACCGACTGGGTAAAGCTCAGCATCGCGCTCGCGCTTCTGTTTGCGATGACGACAGCGTTATATGTCGCGCTGCATATAAAACGCTGGAGCATCGCGCCGACAGGCTACGGCCCATGGTGGCACAGGCTGTTTATACTGCCCACGTGGCGCAGTCGCAGGCTCGTGCGGCGCGACACGCGCGAGTCGGCGGTTATGTTCTACGAGCAGATGCTGGCCATCGCCAGTCGCGCGGGGCTCGTCAAGCAGCCCAGTCAAACGCCTAAAGAGTTCGCCGCCGTCTCCGGCTTCAACGAAATTCAAGAGATCACAGTCTTATATAACCGGGTTCGATTCGGAGGCGCGTCGCTCGATGAAACAGAAGCCCGAAAGGTGACAAACCTGCTCGCGGAACTGAGGCATAGCATCCGCAGAAAAAAGTAGGCAGATGGCGGGCCGTTTTGTTTGCCGTGGTTTCCGTAATTCAATATTAAATGGAGCCGCCTTCTGCTTACTGAATTTGACAACCGTCGGCAAGCCACATAGCATACATCGGGTATAAGAGAGGCCAGCAGGTATGAAAATCTATGATGTAACGGTCTCGATCTCGAAGGACATGGTGGTTTATCCAGGTGACCCCCCCGTTAAGATTGAGCGCAAATCCACAATCAACAAAAACGATGCGAAGTCTAATTTAAGTCGCTACTCGTTCGGCTCGCACACGGGCACGCACGTTGACGCGCCTTTTCACTTTCTGGAAAACGGCATCACGGTTGACAAACTCCCGCTGGAATTACTGGTGGGCCGCGCGCGAGTCGTCGAGGTGACAGCGCCGCGCATTGACGAAACAGTTCTCGAAGAATTCGATTTCACGCCGGACGCGCGAGTGCTCTTCAAGACGCGCAACTCGTACCTCTGGAGCCAGAAGAAGTTCGTCGAAGACTATGTCTACATAACACCCGGCGCGGCGCGCGCGCTTGTCAGTCAGGGCATCAAGGTAATAGGCATCGATTATCTATCCGTTGAAAAGTATGGAGTCGAAACTTTCGATACGCACCTGACTTTCCTGAACGCTGGCACCTTGATAATCGAAGGGCTCGACCTGCGCGAGATCGAGCCGGGCGATTATGAATTGATCTGCATGCCTTTGAAGGTTACGGATGGCGACGGCGCACCCGCCCGTGTCGTGCTTAGGCAATGATTTCAGACATCTGACATCTATTTCCGCTATGAAAGACCAGGAGTTAATCCAGATGGCTTCCGATCACAGGGTCTTTGCCGTGGTGCGCGCGCCGTCGGCTCAGTCGGCCCTGCGCGCGGCGGAGGCCGCGATTATTGGCGGGATTAAGCTCATCGAAGTAGCGCTTTCAACGCCGGGCAGCTTTCGCGTCATCTCGGATCTGCGCCACCGTTACGGCGACCGCGCCGCCATAGGCGCAGGCTCAGTCATTAGCCATGATCAGATAGACCGCGCGATCAAAAGCAGCGCGCAGTTTATCTCTATGCCGCACACGAACGAGAAGCTGGTCGAATCCTGCCGCAATCGAAACATACCTCCGATAATCGGCGCTCTCACTCCTACGGAAGTTGCCAGGGCGTGGGCGGTCGGCACGCCGCTTGTCTCGCTGTTTCCAGCAGCGCCCATGGGCGGGCCTGAATATCTCAGCGCGCTCACAGCGAGAATCCCTGACGTAAGGCTTGTTGTAGCAGGAGGGGTCGGGCCTGAAAACATCGTCGATTATTTTGGGGCAGGCGCGTTCGCCATCGCTTTAGGCAGCCGTTTGTTCACGCCCGGCGATATGCAATTTGAAAACTACACGGCTATAGCCGAGCGCGCGCGCGGAATCATTCGGCTTTCAGGCGTAGCATGACTTTCAGTCAAGTGACGTTATTATCACCTTGCCATCTTTAGCCATCAGCGTGGCCGTTCCGTATCACGGCCTGCGGTCTCTGAGGTCCTCGTTTGTGAGCGTTGGAACCCTGCGGCCATCCATAGTGCGCGTTCTGGTTGAAGGGCCTGTCGGGTTGGGGATTCCTAAACCCGAAGGCTCCGAAGAAACGGGACTGTTGACCGCAGGCTTGTTTGTCGCCAGGTAAGCGAGCGCCATAAAGGTCAAACTGGTGGGCACACGCATCTCCATCATTAATCCATCCGAGTCGGGCAACATCGCAAGGCCGATAGCCGAGCGCATCTGCGCGGGTTTTGAGACGAACTCTTTCAACGCCGCGTTCGATTTCGCAGCTTCCGCCAAAACAGAGTCGTAGAGTTTGTTTGAAAGATTTGAAGAGAGATAAGCCTGCAACATCGTTTGACGAGCCGGGCCTACTGCTGCGCGATAGTCTGCCGTAGAAGCGAGCGAGGTGCCGAGCGCGTGTGCATCCAGTGCGCGGCGAATGTCGGTCACGCTGCCACCGATCATGAAAAATTTGTCTGTTATGGCATAGGCAAAGCTTTTGTTATAACTGATCGCAGCATTGCGATAGGTGACGCGGGCAGGCGATTGAGAGCCGGTCGGGTTGACGAGGCGAGCTATCAGCTTCTCGAACCTGACAGGGTCTTTGAGCGCGACCATCAGCATGAAGCGCGGTGTGGTCGGCTTTTGAGCGACGACTTTGCGCATGCCCGGCTGAGGCACAAGGCGCATAACACTGTCGAAGCCTGAAAGTGAGATAGCCACTTCGTTACCAAGCGTTGGGATTAAATCGTTTTTGATGCTGAAGCCCAGAGATGCCTCGGCCATTGCGAACAGGTCCTTATCGGCTTGAGGGTTATTGTTTGATTGCGCGGTTGCGATCATGCCGAGGACTGATTGAATCGAATCATAAAGCTTGTCCCAATCGAGCATGAAACCTACAAAGATGTCCGCGTCCGGCGCGGCAAAGGTTGCGGCCACTGATTGACCCGTTTGCCCGGTTGATGTCAATGACCCGAACATTCCGAACAGCGAATCGGCGCTTTGTTTCGAGCTGAAGAGCATAAGAGCGCGAACGATCATTGCGTCGCCCTGCAATGATCCACCCATTGCAATCGCATAGGGTCTTGCGCCGAGACCGGCCAGCATCCCTGCATCGTAAGCCGCGTTGCCCGTGCCGAATCCTGACGGGAGCGATTGCGAGCCGAGTTCGGCGTATGCGAAAAACTGGTCTGCCGAGAATCGCTCGCGGGCTTTCATAAAGCCCTGATCTTCAACAACGGCAAACGTGCCATTTGATTCCAGAATTCGGGCGACGGTCGCTTTCTCTCCCGCAACAACCATGCGGCCCTGAAGACCTATGCCCAGATCTGCCGCGCGGTTTCTCGTAAACAGGACCGACACGCCCGCCCGCAGTTGTTCGGCATCGGCGGGGCTTGCAGCTTCGATGAGCGCCGCCGTGCCGCTGGTGCCATAGCCCGCAAGCGCCAGCCTGGCATTTGAAAGCGCGGCGAGGTTGCTTATTACAAAAGCAGTGAGGTCTTCGGTCGTTGCTTTCACGGGCCCCGCAGAAAGCATCTTTGTCACAGGCGTCATCGCGCTTCCTGCGCGCGCAAGCTCGGCCAGTCCGCCGTTTCTTATCTCGAAATAAAATTGCAATCCTTCACGCGGAACGAATGATTCGAGGGTTGCCGGTTTGGCAGGGCTTGCGGCACGGCTGTCTGTAGCGCGTGTCGCCCTTATATCGCGAACTTCAAAGGCAACCGGCACGGCTCGGCGCGGACGAGTATTAAGCGATTGCGGCCATACGCTTGCAGGCAATATCAGCGCGAAACAGAGCGCGACGAATATCGAAGATTTGAATTTCATCTCAGTGCTCCTAATGGGCTGTTATAAAAAGATTGTTCAGCTTAGCTGGCAGCCGGTGTCGATGCTTTTAAGATTGTCAGCAGTTAAATCAAGAGGGGCAGATCGCCGTTGCATTGGCCTGTTACGCTCGGATGGTAGCACAGCTTTTTCCGGCGAAGAATAGTAATCTTCCTGAGCCAATTGCAACCGTGGCTTATGGATCTCGCTTCTTAAGAGGGATGAGCCGATTTGCTACGCTTGAGAAACTCCTCTGTCGGAACCCGGAACCTACTATTACGTTATCCCTCAACACCATATCGTCTATACCGTGTTCGTGGTTGTTCGCTCAGGAAATATTAATTGCTGTAAAGGTTAGACTTGCAGGCGCGCGCGTTCCGGCTTCTCAACGGCACGACCTTTGCCCTGATAATAGTCGCGGTGCAAAGGTCGCCGCAGTTCAAGATTGATGGGAGGGGCATGAAATGTTAGCGATTAATAAGAAAATTGGTGCTTTGACTTTGGGCCTTGTCATAATGTGTGCGGCTGTTGTGCCAGCGAACGCCCAGCGATGGCGTGACCGTAACAGACTATCTACGGGTGAGAAAGCGGCGATCATCGGCGGCGGCGCAGCGGCAGGTGCAGTCCTTGGCGGATTGCTCGGCGGCAAGAAGGGCGCGGTCATAGGCGGCCTGCTCGGTGGTGGCGGTGGCGGTGGCTACGTCTACTACAAGGGCAAGCAGGACAATAACCGTTACTATGGATACCGCGATTACAGAGGCTATCGCGACAACGGGCGCTTCAATCGTTTCTTCCGCAACCGCCGCTAACGAGTTCTTGTCATCGCAGCCATGGTGCTAGAATCTTTCGGGAAATGCGATGACACAAAGATCGTTGAAATTAATTTCACTGCTAACGACAATATCATTGTCGTTAGCAGTTTCTATTGTCGGGTATGCCGCGCAAGGCCGGAAAGTCAGCGCGCCTCAAAAGAAGCGCGTCGCCGCGCGCGGCCACCTCACAGGCTCTCGCGATATTCAACAGATAATCACCTGGCAAACGCCTAATCCACAGGGCGGAACTCTTCCTTACGCTAAAGCTCATCTGGCAATCGAAGCCGGTCGCCGCCGTATCTGGCAGACCGACGGAGGCGAGACTCAATACCTCGTTGATTCAATTCAGTTGACGGACCTTGATGGCGATGGCCTGCCTGAAATAACAAGCCTCTGGTGGGAGGGCGCATCGGCGGGAGCCTCGCTCAGAATCTTTCATTGGGACCGCGCAAAGCAGGCTTTCGTTGAGCTTCGCGCTCAGGATGACTTGAGCGGCGTTCACCGCTATCAAATCAAACGCGGCGCGAAAAGCAGAGTCGTCGTTTATGTGCGCTCTGATGTCGGCTCAGGCTGGCCGCCGGTTTCGGGCGGCGAGTATGAAGTGCGCGGGTCGGAAATTGCCCGCGCCGAAGGAGGCGGAGGCGTGACTACACAAGGCGAATCAGGTGTGGAAGGACAAGTCTTCCTCAGTCCCTCACGGCCCGGGCCTATCAGACCGGGACTGCCCAACAAAGCGCCTTACGAAACGACGCTGGCAATCATGGCCGCGAGTGACGGGCGCGAGGTCAAGCGAGTCAAAACAGGCTCTGATGGCCGCTTTCGCGTCGCATTGCCCCCCGGTGAATACGAAATTGTGCCCGTGTCGGACAAGCCCGCCAGATTTCTGCCGCGCGCTTCGCCGGAACAGGTGAAAGTCCTGCGAGGCCAATTCGTTCAAGTCACAATCGAATTCGACAGCGGGATGAGATAAGGCAATAGTGAAAGAAGATCGAGAGAACTTTTAATGACATTTTACTTTTGCCTTTTGACCAGCGTTCTCAACAGCAGGCTTTTCAGTCTCACGTCGTCTTCGCTTTGAATTTCGAGTTGAGCGGCGTAGACGGGAACCGCGCCGTGCTTCAACCCTTCGAGCCGCACAGCATCTTTTTCAGTCGTAATAATCATATCGGCTCCGGCGTCTTGGGCTGCGGCGGTAACACGGTCGAGGTCTTGCTGCGTGAAGGCGTGATGATCGGGAAAGAAATTCTCGCTGACGATGTTAATGCCTGCCTGTAGTATGTCGTCGGCAAATGCTTGTGGGTTACCGATGCCGCACATCGCTGCTGCGTTCCAGCCTGTGAATTGATTCGTTTCGTACATCTCTGCCGTTTCAATGTGCCGCAAGCGGGTGATCGATGCGTATACATACATCACGGGCACTTTGTTCCCGCAGAAATGTTTGATAATAGAATTTGTCTGGTCCTGATCGAACGGTTTATCGGCGCGAGTGACGATTACCAGATCGGCTCGCTTGAGCGCGTACAGCGGTTCGCGAAGGCGACCGAAAGGAACCATCTCGAATCCGCCGAACGGGTCGGTTGCATCCAGCAGCAAAATGTTCAGGTCGCGCGCGAGCGCGAGATGTTGATAAGCATCGTCAAGCACCAGAACTTCAGCGCCAAGCCTGTCTATTGCCCAGCGCCCGCCCGCGTAGCGATCTTTGTTGATGACAATCGGAATATTGGGCAAAGCGCGCGCCAGCATCAACGGCTCGTCGCCGAACTCGCTATAGGAATTTTGCGCCCGGTCGTTCGTTGAAGACTCGCGCGAGGCGTTCAGCAGACGCATGCCTGACGAGGTGCGCCCGTAGCCGCGAGTGAGTATGGCGACCGAATGAGCTTCTGATTCGATGTAGCTCGCGATGTAGGCGACCATAGGCGTTTTTCCTGTGCCGCCGAGCGTGATGTTGCCTACGGCAATGACTGTGCCGTCAAGCCGTTTCGCTCTTCTGTATTCAGTCTCGTAAGCCGCCACGCGCAGCCGCACCGCAAGCTCGTAGAGCTTTGCAGGCAGCCACACCAGCGCGCGTTTCAACTTTTCTTTTTTTTCAATCACCTCGGATGTTTTCAAATCTCTAATCGATCAGTTCAAGAATTGCCGCAATCGCGCACTCTGTTGCGCCGCGACTCCTGTGCAGAATCTCGCGTGCACGCATGCCCATCGCCTGCGCCGATTCGGTGTCAGAGAGCAGGCGAATCAGTTCCGTCGTGAAACTGTCTGGCAAGGCTTCGTCGCTCGCCTTTATCTGCACAACAGCATCCGCAGTTGCGAAATCGGAAACTATCTGGCGAAAGTTTTCCGTGTGCGGCCCGACAATAATCGGCTTTGCGTAAAGCGCAGGTTCGATGATGTTGTGCCCGCCGCGCGGAACCAGACTTCCGCCTACGAAGACTACGGCTGCGAATCTGTAAAGCGCGGCGAGTTCGCCTATCGTGTCGAGCAGAATAAGATCCGCTGTTCGTGAATCACGCGCCGATTCGGAACGCCGCGCAGACCGGAAGCCCGATTGCGCAATCAGACCGGCCACTTCATCGAATCGCTCAGGGTGGCGCGGAGCCAGAATAAGGCGCGCGTCGCTTAGCCCCTTCTGCTTGCGGATTTGGCCTAGAGCCGCAAGCAGAATCTTTTCTTCGCCCGGCGCAGTGCTGCCTGCAATTATCAACCGGGGCGAGCTTGACAGAGCAAACAGATTATCTATTTCCTCTGCGACCTCAGATTTCAAATTTGAACCGAGAGATTCTGATTCAAGATCATACTTCAGATTGCCGCACGCTCGCACCTGACTTGCGCGAGCGCCAAGCAGACAGGCTCTTTCTGCATCGGCTTCTGATTGCATGACGAGCAGCGATACGTCATTAAGCGCGCGAGCCATGAATCGGCGGACTCTGTTGTATCGCGCAAACGAGCGAGGCGATATTCTGCCGTTGGCAATAACGGTCGGGATGCTGCGTCTTCGACACTCGCGCAGAAAGTTCGGCCACAACTCCGTTTCAAGGATGACGACCAGTGACGGCCTGACTCGATTGAGCGAGCGACGCACGGCGAACGTCCAATCGAACGGAAAATAGAAGACCGCGTCGAAGCGGGCAACTGACTCAACGCGCGCGAGCCGTTGACCTGTGAGCGTTGTCGTCGAAACGACCAGTCGCCAATCGGGCAATTCGCGTTTGATGCGCGCGATGAGCGGTTTGGCTGCAAGAAACTCGCCCACTGAAACCGTGTGCACCCAGACAGTCTGGCGTTCATCGCGGGGAATCAAAACAGGCAGCCAGCCCAGACGCTCTTTGAAACTGTCTCGATATTTGCCGTGCCGCAATGCTTGATAGATGAAGTAGGGCAGCAGCGCGAGAAAGAGAATCGTGAGGGCGAAACTGTAGAGGAGGTACATGAATAGAGGTTAAAGGCCAGAGGTCAGAGGTCAAACTGCGACCCGCTCACTGACCTCTGACCTCTGATTTCGGCTTACTTCGCGCGCTCAAGGTAAGTGCCTTTCGCCGGGTCAACGCGAATGCGGTCACCTTCCTTGATAAAGGGTGGAACCTGCACGGTCACGCCCGTTTCAAGCTTTGCGGGCTTGGGGCTGTTCGAGGCGGTCGCGCCTTTCAACTCAGGCGTTGTCTCGACGACCGTAAGCTCGACGGCAGGCGGAAGCTCAACTCCGATGGGCGCGCCCTCAAAGAACTCGACTTGAATCTTTGTGCCGGGCACAAGGTAGTTCATGGCGTCGCCGAGCGATTCGTTGTCGAGCGCCGTCTGATCATATGTTTCAGTGTTCATGAAATGATGCAGATTATCGTCGGAGTAGAGATATTCCATCTCGTGATCTTCAAGCATCGCGCGCTCGATGTTTTCGGTCGAGCTGAATCGGACTTCGGTCGAAGATCCATTTCTTAAGCTGCGCAGCTTGGCCTGCACGAATGCGCGAAGATTCCCCGGCGTTCGATGTTGAAAATCGAGCACGCGATGCGGCGTTCCGTTATAGATTATTATCATTCCGCGACGGATGTCGTTTGCGTTCATTGTAATCAGATTCCCTTCTTCGAGTGTTGATGAGTGTGTCACAAATTCGGCCCGCAGGCTAACTTTGTAAAATACAGCATCCCGAATGAAGGGCGCAAGGCGGATGATTTTGGAATTATTTCAGCCGCAAAGAAGCGCGCTCAGCACAAACGTCGTCGTCGGTCGTATCTCGGACGATTGAGCGATCTGTCAGGTTATTGCTTGCGCTTTGCCAGCGCTTCTTCGCGGCGATGTTTTGGCAGAATTAGATGGCAAACTCGGCTTCCATTTCAAGCTGCGCTTTGCGAAGCTCGAAGCGCGCGCGGCCAACATTGCCGCCCGGGTTGAGCGCCAGTAAGAGGAAGTATTCCGTGGTGATCGGGCGCAGCACTAATGTAAGCAGGTCTGTGACAAAGACCATCTCGCGCATATCGCCGAGTTCTGTATCGGCAGCCGTGCGCATGTTGCGGCGCAGGAGCGTTGTGAATTCGGTCGCTACCAGCTCTATGTCAATCGCCGGATCAATGTCTCGAATTTGCCGCTCGATAGGTATGCCGTCGATGCCCAGTATGATGGCTGCCGCGCAGCCTTCGATGCGGTTGCTGATCTCTGTGAGTGTCTCTGCAAATCCCATCTTGTGACCTGATTATGAATTGTAAATGATGAATGATGAACCGAAAACAACGGGTTCATCATTCATCATTACTTTCTGTTACTGTCCGCCTTTGCCGTTTACTGCGACTTTCGTCGGCTGAGCGGGCTGAGCGGGCTGGTTGTCTTTCACGCCGGGTGTCGGAACGGTTACGGCTCGCTGCGGCGCGTTCGGGTTCGGCATGCCTTCGACAGAACTGCGATGCGGCGCGCGCGGCCCGACCATCCCGTCGCCTCTGACTATGCGCGGCGTGACGAAGAACAGAATTTCAGCTGAGTCACGTCGCGTCTGACGACGCTTGAACAATTCGCCAAGCACGGGTATGCGCGATACGCCGGGTGTGCGGTTGAGCGTGTGGCCTTCCGTATCCACATTGATTCCGCCCATAACGGTTGTGCCGCCGTCCTGGATAAGCACGGTTGATTCAGCCGACTGCGTGTCGATGCCGGGCGTGCCGTTGTTGAAGGAGTTCGCGAGCTGGAAGTTGACTGTGTTGTTTTCAGCAACTATGTGCATCTGCACCTCGCCGGTCTCTTCGACTATCTGCGGCGTAATTTCAAGCCGCAGCGCAGCGGTCACAAACGTCGTCGTGATCGTGTTGTTCGAGACCGTCTGCACGGGTATCTGCACGCCGTTGATTATCTCAGCCGTCTTGTTGTCGGTCGTCGTTATGCGCGGGCTGGCGATGGTTCTGATATGGCCCTTCGATTCGGACGCCGTGAGCGTTGACGATAGTATGCTTGTGCCAATGGCTCCTGTCGTCAATGCCAGCACAGAGTTTGCAACACCTGAGCGAAGCGAGTTATCGGCAAACGGGCCAAGAAGGTTCTGGCCAAGCCCCGTTGACTGGCTGTTGCCAGTACCGCCGCCGGTGCCGCCGCCGGTGCCGCCGCCAGTACCACCGCCAGTGCCACCTCCAGAGCCGCCGCCGCTTCCAGAGCCGCCAGTGCCGGGAGCGAGCCCCCCGCCTACGAGTTGCACGGGTGATGTTTCAAACAATGCGGTCTTTCCTTTGCTACCGGTCACTGCGCTTGCCAGTTCAACGCCCAGATCGCGCAGGAAATTGCGGCTCGCGATGACGATGCGCGCTTCGATTTCGACCTGAGGCTCAGGGCGATCAAGCTTCGATATCATGTCTTCGATTACGGTCATATATTCGGGCAGGTCTGTGACGATCAGGCTGTTGGTGCGCGAATCCATCTCGATTCGACCGCGCGAGCTTAACCGGCTGTTGACTATTGAAAGCAGCGTTCCACTGCCCTGTCCGCCGCCTGAGCCGCCGCCGCCGCCTGAACTGCGGCCCGACGCGCCGCTGCCACCTGCGCCGAGCGCGCCAAGAGCGCGGGCGTACTTCAGATGAATGATCTTGGTCAGAAGCGGAATCTGTTTGGCTTGCTCTTCGGCTATCGCTCGTCTGGACTGCTCTTCTTCCTGCACGGCTGTGAGAGTGGCTATTCTGATCATACGACCATTGCTCTCGCAGACTGTGCCGAGGCGATTGGCGCGCAGAACCGCTTCCATCACCTGATTCCAGGGTATGTCTGTCACGCGAATATCGACGGGAACGGCTGCGACCGATTTGTCCACGATGAAGTTGACGCCGTACTGCTGCGAGATGAATCTCAGCATATCGCGTATGTCAACGCCCGCGCGCAGGTCGAAGCTGACCAGTCCGCCGACGTAACTGGGATCGCAGAAAGCCAGGTCGGAACGCGACTTTGCCGAGTTGTGCGCGCCGGGTTGAACTGCCGGGTTGCGCTGAACGTCCATTGCGCTGCGCGTGACAGCAGGAGACGGCTGAGGCCCGCTGGTAATGACTTCTTTTACGGGATTAGATGAACCCGAACCCGGCTGGCCGGGCTGTGGTAACGAGCGATTCGGCTGTGATGTGACGCGCTGGCCTGCCGCGCCCTGCGAAGGGCGACCTGTTTGAGCAAGCAGATCAGACGGGATGCCCGATGCGGGTTTATCTTCAACCTTGTTTTCAACTCGCTCGCTCGCCACTTTCACTTCGGGCTTGCTTGCGGGTTGTGCGGCTTCCTTCGGTTTGGCTGGGATTTGCGCTTTGACTTCGACCGCAGGATGAGCGTCGTCGTTTCGTGCCGCGCTGTGATTGCCAACTGTGATGACAAGAGCTGTGCCTTCGCGCTCGACCGTGTAAGGCGTTTTCGTTTTCGTGTCGAGCACTATGCGAACGACGTTGGGCGCGGGCTGTCCGACGCGGAGGCGATCAACAGGCCCGCTGCCTACGGTCGTCGTCTTGTTGCCGACGTTCGAGCGTACGCCCGTGATGTCAACGACCACGCGCCACGGGTTCGGCAGCACGAAGTCCTTAAACTGCGCTGCGCCATCCGAGTCAACCACTATGCGAACCGCGCTTCCTGCCGTCTCCGAACGCACAGCGCGCACAAGCGAAGCAGGTTTCAGAGCTGGCGATTGCAGAGCGGCGCGCTCCGGCTTAGGCTCAGTCTTCGGCTCAAGCACAGCGCGATTGATCGGTGCCTTAGGCTGCGCGCGATCAGGCTCAGTCGTCGTGTTACGTTTTGCAACCGGCGTCGGGTATACATAAACGCCCGATGATGAAGCGGGTTTTTCAGTCGCATACTGTTTATCTTTAGCTTGTGCTTCGGGCGACAGCTCAAGTATGAACGTGTTGCCGGTTACCGTTGACCGGTCGCGCGCACTATTGCGGATGGCGACTTCAATTCTGGTCACGGTGCGACCAGCCGTGCCTGATGTGATCTGGTGAACGGCTATTGAATCAACAAGCGCAGTCTTGACTGCGTATTGCGAAGCGAGTTGCGAGCCTTCGCCGCCCGGCAGGTCTACGACGATCAGCCGGTCAGTCGGACGAAAGACTGTGTAGAGGGGGGGCGCGCTCGACTCAATCATTATGCGTGTGAGCGCGCCTGTGGATTCGTGCTTGAGCGACACCAAAGTGAACGCTTGACCCTCTGAGGCGCTAGCTCCTGCGCTCGAACCTGCCAATGCCAAAACATTGGTTGTGAGCGTCAGCAGTACCAGTAATATAACAAGCCTCCTAGCGAACATAACTTTTAATCTCCCCTCTATTTATTTGAAGCTGAAACGAGCGTGGCTCAAAATGTTGCCGCATCCGTTCCCTCGATCAACTGCGCAGATCAACCGACATTCTATTGATTGATGTCTGCCTATACAGTCTTATCTGAACTCTACTGAGGGCCAAACGAAAACTGAGGGGCACGCGAAAACTGAGGGCCAAACGAAAACTGACTACTGCCTGTTGGGGGTTGCAGTTGGAGCTTTAACAACCATGCGCTCCTGCTGCGTGCGCTTGTTGTTTTGCTCAGTGTAAGAAAACTCACGAAACATCACCTTTGCGCCGCCGGATTCAGCCTCATCGCTTTCGATGCGCACAACCTCGCCGTTATAACACTTGGCACCGTTGCGAATGAACAATACTGTGCCCGTCGGTTGCGCTTTGACAAATGCGCCGTACCCGCGCTCGTCGCGGAATACGCCCGTTATGTCAAGTTCGTTTACGAGATACTGCGTAATAGGGTCCGGCTCTGCCAGATCGCGCATGCGAGCTTGATCTACTTTCTGTCTGAACTCTGCGCGGCGCGCGTCAATCGCCGGAAACCCAAGCAGCCTTGCCATCTCGGCCTGTTTGGCCTTGGGCGTTTTCGGCTTGGGAAGCTTCTTGAACGGATCGCGGTTGTATGGCCTGTAAGGCTGAATGGAATCTGCGGTCGGCCCAAGATACTCTCTGCCGCTTTGCGGCCCCTGCTGTGGCTTGCTCGCATTATCCTGCGCGGCTGTGGCTATAACGAAAAGGCAGAAGACAAAAGGCAAAAGGCACATGCGCCGTAATGTCTCAGAACTGTTTCTGCCGCTCATTTGCGTTTGATGATTTGCTTTGAACATATTTGATCTCATAGCACCACTCCGCTATTTGCTCGGATTTGCGGGCGGATTAGTTGCTGCGGGCGGCGCAGCAGGTTTTCTCGATGTCAGTTTTTCAAGATTTTCAGGCGCGATGTAATACGCCGTCACCACGAACGAGCCGTTTATCGAGCGCCCTACTTGCTGAGCATTATCTTCGGCCTGCCTTACTTCGACATCCGTCACGCTGACTATGCGCGTGAAGAATCCAAGTCTTGAGAAGAACTGGCCGAGCGAATCATACGAGCCGGTCACTTCGATTTGAATGGGTTGCGCCGTGTAGAATTCCGCCGCAGTCGGTTTCAAGTGGACGAACCGTTTAAGCTCCAGCCGCTGCTCGCGCAGAAAGTCTTTGATGTTGTCGTAGACGCGGGATATTTCAACGGCGTCGGGCAACAGGTCGCGCAGTCGGTCAATCTCATCGCGCTTTTCAGCGAGCGTTGCTTCGGCGTCTTTGAGATTCTGCTGAATGATGTTGGCCTGCTGGTTCTTGGTCTTTAGCGTTTCGACCTGCTCCTGGATCTTAACCGTGTCAGCGCGCGTGTCGCTGTAGAGCAGATAATCCGAGGCCCAGAACAACAGCCCCGCCAGCAACAAAAGCACGAGCATCTGGTAATACCAGGCCAGACGTGTGAAGAAGTTGCCTTGTTCTTCCGCTCCTTTGACTATGGTTGTCGCTGATGCTGCCATAAATTATCTCCTTCACTTATTCGACGTCGCTGGTTTGCTCTCTTCGGCGCGGGGCTTGTTGTAATCGCAATCTATCGTGAATCGGAAGACGCGCGCCGTTTCGGGCGTCTCCGCATCTTTATCTTTGGGCTTCTTATCGGCCTCTTTCTTGTCAGCTTCTTTCTTGTCGGCCTCTTTTTTGTCCGCGTCTTTGCGGTCGGCCACTTCGTCGAGTTTCACTTCCTGGCCTTCAATCGAAAGCATGAGGCTGGAGAACAGACCGTTGGAAAATTCCAACTGGCGCGAGAAATCCGCAATCACCTGTTGATTGAGCGAGGTGCCGATGATCTGCAAGTGATTGCCTTTCTGCACGATCTGGTCGAGCCGGAAATCGGCGACTCCGCCCGGCATGCGCTCGTTTATGGCCGACATCATCGCGACAGGCCCTTTCTGTTCGGCGCGCAGTTGTTTGATGACCTTGATGCGCTCCTCGACCTGCTTGATTTCGGCTTCGAGTTCGTTCTTGCGCTGAATGTCTGCTTCGAGCTTGCGGGCCACTTCCTGCTCGCGGTCAAGCTCTGTTTGCGCGTCTGCGTGCGCATTGTTTGTCCAGAGATGATCGACGCCCAACGCGACGAGGAAGATCAACAGCGCGCTTGCGATCATAAACAGTTGCTGCCCGCGCCGCGCTGCTACTTTGGTTTTTTGCACAGAGACGCGATGCTCTGCTGTTCCTTCCAGTAGATTGACTCTGATCATTTCGCCACCTCCGCCACGCGGACTGCCAGGCCAACGGCCACTGCCATGTTCGGTGAAAGCTCTCTCAGGTACTCGTCATCGAATCGCTTGTGGTCATAGCGAATTGAGCGGAACGCGTCGAATCGCTCGACCGGCATCTGGAATTTATCGGAAAGGTACTGGCACAGTTGCGACACCTTCGACGACCCGCCCGCTATCAACATCTGATCGATGTTCGGAGAGTCAACGGCGGTCGCGCGGAAAAAATCGAGTGTGCGCTGAATCTCAAGCGCCAGCATCTCGGAGACCGAACTGATGGCCGCCTGAGCATGTTCGACCGATATCTCTTCATCGGGCGCGATGCCGCGTTTGAGCGCTTCGGCCTGCTCGAACGTCAGGTTCAGTTCTTTTTGAAGA
Organism: Blastocatellia bacterium; assembly: GCA_963804815.1. Lineage (GTDB taxonomy): Bacteria > Acidobacteriota > Blastocatellia > UBA7656 > UBA7656 > DATEKX01. Next base: position 5,471,644 of record CAWDRU010000002.1, read on the forward strand.
AGGTCCGTATACTGGTTGCCGCCCGCAGAGATGTCGCGCGTGAAGATGGAAGTCGTGCCGCGCACGATGTTCATCGTCATCACGGAAGCGCCGATGTCTAAAAGCGCAATCGTCTGACTCGGCATCGGGTTGTAGTTGACTTCGTAAGCGTTCTGTAGCGCGAATGCGTCAACATCGACGATAACGGGTTGTTTGCCCGCCTGCGATATGACCTGCGTGAACTGCGCTATCTTATCGCGCTTGCAGGCGACAAGCAGCACGTCCATGTTCTGGGCCATCGGATCGTGGCCTATGACTTCGTGGTAGAGGTTTACATCATTGATGTCAAACGGGATGTATTGTTCGGCTTCCCAGTGAATCTGTTCGTCAAGCTCTTCGCCCGACATCTGAGGAAGCAATATCTTTTTTACAATGACGGCGTGGCCCGACAGCGACGTGGCAACCTGATTTGTTTTGATGTTTTGATCTGTCCAGACTCGATTGATCGAGTCGCTCACGTGATTAAGGTCTATGATGTGCCCGTCAACAATCGTGTCGGATTGAAGATTCTGATGAGCGATGTGCACAAGCTCGAAACCGTTGCGCGTGGGTTTGAGTTCAATCGCCTTCAGCGCGCTTGAGCCGATGTCAAGCCCCACGATGCTTTTATTCTTTTTACCAAGCATTGCAGCCCCCAGTAAGGAGTTCGATTCCGGATTTCAGATTGCCGATTTCAGATCGGGGAAATGCCTGAATCTAAAATCCAAATCTAAAATCTAAAATCCGTTTGCAGGGGCAGACATAAGACTAAGGAGAAGCAAAGAAGGTTGTGAGAACCTCTAGAAGGGGCGAGTTCCGGGGGGACGGGGTGCGAAGAATTTATGAACTGTGAATTATGAACTATGAATTATAAATTCAACATTCAGCATTCATCGTTTCCAATGATTCCAGCCTTCACAACCAATCAAATATCAAAAAGACACTTTATCCAAATGCAGACACTTTTTACCACCGGCCCTGAAGGGTGTCAACACTATTTTTAAAAAGCTTTTTTATTGCTTGCCCTCACCCGTTCCGGCAGGTGCGGAGGGCAGGTGTTCGCCCGCTCGTATAAAACAAAATAAAACCCTGGCGGCGTTCTGCTGCCTACTAATTTGACTCTATATGATGGCATCACATAGAATTCTTATTTGGTATCGCCGTAAGATGAGAAGGCTGACTGTGAGTATGCTCTCAGTTAAACCGGATACCTCAACCGAAAGCCTGTTGCCGGGAGCGCGCCTGTGAGTCGTAGCGCGAGCCTGAGGTCAGCAGGCTGATTATTTTAGCTTCCGGTTTCGTAGTGGCTACCGGAGATGAGAGACAAGAGACAAGTATGACAGCTATATTCAACAAAGTTGCAGTAAAAATATTCGGCAGCGCCAATGAGCGATTGCTCAAACGCCTCGCGCCCGTCATCTCCGAGATTAACGTGCTCGAACCGAAGATGAAGGCTCTTTCCGATGATGAACTGCGCGAATACACTTCGAGATTCCGCGAGCTTGTAGAGAAGCGCGTGGCCGAAGCGGATCTGGCGGCAGGCACGCCCGAAGAACAAAAGAAGGCCCTGCGCGCAACGATAGACGAAGCGCTCGACGAGATACTGCCCGAAGCGTTCGCCGTCGTACGCGAAGCGTCGCGCCGCACCACGAGTATGCGCCACTTCGACGTTCAGTTGATCGGCGGAATCGTCCTGCATCGCGGAATGATCGCAGAGATGAAGACGGGCGAAGGCAAGACGCTGGTTGCGACGCTGCCTGCCTACCTGAACGCAATATCGGGGCGGGGCGTGCACGTCATTACGGTGAACGATTATCTGGCAAAGCGCGACACCGAATGGATGGGGAAGATTTATCGCTTTCTCGGATTGACAGTCGGCTGCATACAACACGACATGGATGATTCGGAAAGGCAGGAAGCATATCGCGCCGACATCACCTACGGGACGAACAACGAGTTCGGCTTCGATTACCTGCGCGACAACATGAAGTTCGAGCCTTCGGCCATGGTGCAGCGCGGCCATTACTACGCGATAGTGGACGAGGTTGACTCGATTCTGATTGACGAAGCGCGAACGCCGCTCATCATTTCCGGCGCGTCGGAAGACTCGACCGAGAAATACTACGCCGCGAACGACTGCATGATAAAACTAAAAAGCGAGCAGCAGCGGCGCGTCGCCGATATCAAGAAGGCGGACGGCGATGTCGATCTCAAGGCGGACGCGCGATTGCTCTATCACGTTGACGAGAAACAGCATTCGGCTTCACTCACAGAAGAAGGGGTCGAAGTGGCCGAGCGATACACAGGCACAGGCAATCTCTACGACCCTGCCAACATGGAACTGCTGCATTGCATAGAGCAGTCGCTTAAAGCGCATACTCTTTATAACCTCGACAAACAGTACATAGTCAAAGACGGCGAAGTCATCATCGTTGACGAGTTCACGGGCCGCACCATGCCGGGGCGGCGCTGGAGCGACGGACTCCATCAGGCCGTCGAATCGAAAGAGGGCGTGAAGATTGAAGCTGAAAACCAGACGCTTGCAACCATCACGCTTCAAAATTATTTCCGCATGTACGCGAAGCTCTCAGGCATGACGGGCACGGCTGAAACCGAAGCCTCGGAATTCGGCAACATCTACAAACTGGATGTCGCGGTCATCCCGACCAACAGCTCCATGGTTCGCAAAGATTCCTCTGATGTCATCTACAGGACGGAACGCGAGAAATGGGATGCTGTGGTCAACGAGATCAAGGACCTTCACGACACAGGCCAGCCCGTGCTTGTCGGCACGATTACGGTCGATAATTCCGAAACCCTCTCTGCGCGGCTCAAGAAGCTGCGCGTGCCGCACAACGTTTTGAACGCCAAGCCGGAATATGCCGCGCGCGAAGCCGATATCGTTGCTCAGGCCGGTCGCAAGGGACAGGTAACTATAGCTACGAACATGGCCGGTCGCGGAACCGACATTCTGCTCGGCGGCAACCCTGAATTTCTGGCGAAGCAGTATCTTAAAGAAAAAGAGATCAACCCGGACGACGCGACGCCTCAGCAATGGGACGACGCCATCGCCCGCGCTAAAAAGGTTACGGACGCAGAGCATCAGGAAGTAGTGGAGGCAGGCGGGCTGCACATACTGGGAACTGAGCGTCACGAATCGCGGCGAATCGATAATCAGTTGCGCGGTCGTTCAGGCCGCCAGGGCGACCCCGGCTCATCGCGCTTTTATCTCTCGCTCGAAGACGATTTGATGCGAATATTCGGCGGCGAGCGGATCAAAAACATCATGCTGCGACTGGGGATGGAAGAGGGCGTGCCGATAGAATCGCGGCTCGTGTCGAAGCGAATCGAAAGCGCACAGAAATCGGTCGAAGCGCGCAACTTCACACAGCGAAAACAGCTGCTCGAATACGACGACGTTATGAACAAGCAGCGCGAAGCCGTTTACGGATTGCGCCGCGATCTGTTGATGGGGTTTGAAGGCGAGACGCCCGAAGAACAGAACCGAAGCCAGCGCGAGTACATTTTAGGCATTGCCGAAGACCTGTTCGACGATCTCGTCGAGAAATACCTGTCGAAGGACCAGCGGCCTGACGAATGGGATTTGACGGGATTCAAAGAGCAGCTTCGACTGGTCTTCAATTTTGATGTGGATCAGGAAGCCATAAACCTCGCCGACATGAACCCCAATGAAGCGCACGATATTATCTGGGAAAAGCTCGAAGCGAGGTACGCAGACAAAGAGATGCAACTTGGCGTCGAGTCAATGCACAACCTCGAACGCTACATCATGCTCAACATAGTCGATGCGCAATGGAAAGATCACCTGCTTGCGCTCGATCACCTGAGGGAAGGCATAAGCCTGCGCGGCTATGCGCAGAAAGATCCGCTCGTCGAGTACAAGCGCGAATCCTTCGATCTCTTTCAAGGAATGCTCGACCGGATAAACACGGAGACGATACGTTATCTGTTTAACCTGCAGGTTCAGGTGGCCGCGCCCGTCGAACAGCAACTGCTTGAGCGCCGCCGCCGCCAGCGTCGCGGGCGAGTCGCCTTCACGAAAGCCAACGAGACGGCCTTTGCAGGAGGCGAAGAAGAAGCGGCAAAGCCTGTGCGGAACAAAGGCCCGCGCGTCGGGCGAAACGACGCCTGCCCGTGCGGGTCGGGTAAGAAGTACAAAAAGTGCTGCGGCGCATAAGCCAGTTCAGTAAGGGCAGGGCTACGTCCTGCCTTTACTTTTCAACAAACGATTGAAGATCATTCCGGCCTGTAGTAATCTTGCCTCGTCACAGTCCCCTTGCTCCCCCTAAGTAAGACTCGAAATCATTAAAGAGAGAAGAAGCTATCTCAACCGTCATCATAGAAGCGATAAGGTCCGGTTCGGCTCCGCCCACAGTCAAGCTGGCGGCTGCGCGCGGCATCCTTCCGTTCACGAACGAAGAGATGCTCGAAGCGCTGGTCGTTTTGACCTCGGACACGGATGAAGACGTGCGCAAAGCGGCTGCGGCTACGATAGACACGCTCAAACCCGAAACTTTTCTGACGCTTGCAGCCGAAGCGGACGCGCCTGCCAACGTGCTCGGTTTTCTGTGCCTGTGGCCGCGCGCGCCGCGCGAGATAGTCGAAGCCGCAGTCTTCAATCGTTCTACGCCGGATGCCGCGCTTTCCCGTCTTGCTGCCACCAGCAGGAATCCGGCTGTCATCGAAGCCATCTCGCTCAAACAGCAGAGCCTTATTCGCACGCCCGAAATAATCGAAGCGATACTCGCAAATCCCGCGCGCACGCAGGAAGCCGAACGCCGCGCCAACGAAGTGCGACAGGAGTTTTTTGAAAAGCGATTCGGCGCTCGCCTTGTAGCCGACGAGCGACGCGCGCGCGAAGCAAGCGATGCTGTTCAACGCGCCGCCGAAGAAGCTGAGCGCGATACGGTCACTATCGGAGGCATCGAAGACCTTATACGGCTCGGACTGGTCGAAGAAGGAATAGACGATTCGCTCATCACTGAATATGAGACAGAGTTCGGCCCGTTCGACGCGTCTGAGCCTGCCGAAGGCGATCATCTGGACATAGGTCGATTGGTTGATGAGATTCAATCCGAGATGGGCGAGATTTCGCCTGAGCGGCTGCCCGTCTTTCAACAGATCGCCTTGATGAGCATAAAAGATCGGATAATGCTTGCGATCAAAGGCACGCGCGAGGCTCGAATGATTCTTGTGCGCGACCCCAATCGCATAGTTGCCGGAGGAGTCCTGCGCAACCCGCGCGTCACCGATACCGAGGTTGAAAGCATATCTTCGATAAAAACGGTTCCCGAAGACGTGCTGCGACAGATAGGTCAGAACCGCGCGTGGACTCGCTCCTACGCAGTCATCCATAATCTGGTTCGCAACCCGCGCACCCCGATAGGCATATCACTGGGCTTCCTCAATCGAATTCAGACGCGCGATATGCGCGCACTCTCTTTAAACAAGAACATACCTGACGTGATTCGCTCGACTTCTTATCGTCTCTACCTCAAGCGCAGCGGCAGCAACGGTTGATCGGTTTGACGCCTGGCTGCGGCACTGGCTAATATCGAAATAGAACTGTTTGAACTGAGTTGTGGACGTGCGCTGAAGGAGGATGAGATAGAGATGGGCGAGATCATAGGTTGGTTGATAATGGGCCTCATCGTCGGCGGGCTTGCACGGCTCATTATTCCGGGCCGAGATCCGATGGGTTGTTTGATGACGGCCCTGCTCGGCATAGCAGGCAGCATCGCGGGCGGCTACATTGGCCAGTTGATATTTGGAAAAGTACGCGGCGAAGGCTACTTCACCCCTAGCAAGAGCTGGATACTCTCGCTTGTGGGGGCGCTCCTGCTGCTGTTGCTATATCGAATGATGCGCCGTAACTCCTGAAGAGAGCGACAGTGTGAAGATATGAAGCGGGGCTGTGAGCATTTTGCCTACAGCCCCGCTTCGTTTGGTCAGAATGAATTAATTTTCAAAATGGAATGAAACTGTACACGTTTGTACTATAAGCTTGCATTTTTATCCCAATCTGTCTCTCTACCTGCATCTTTAACATCAAAAATTTAAAATCTGGCGCACTGGCTAGTCCGATTTCCTCGGCACATACATTGCTATATTTTTAGCGAGCGAGCAAAACCTTGTTTCAAGCTCGTTCGTATTTAAGGACAAGGCGGCAGCAGGAAGCCGCTGAAAGCGATAAACAACAGCGAGGAGAACATATATGCTGATTATCATCGCGGCGACAATGACGACTTTAACCCTCACAGCTCTTTTTCTGGTGAAAGGGCACAAAACCGATTCGGCGCAACTCAACCAGCCGCGGCCCTCTATTCCCACCATGGGAATTCAGATAATCTGCGGTGATTGTTCTGGCGAAGGATTGACTCCATATAAAACTTATCTGAATCACTCTGGCAATTGCGAGCATTGCGGCGGTCACAGTTATATTCTGGCCTCCAGTCTCGCCCTACACGCGCTGCATCTGAGAGCCGCGCGAATGGCAGAGTCACAGAACCAATCGAGCAATGGTCGGGTTATCCCATTTGAAGTTCCTGCGCGCGCGTCACGGTCGGGATCTGAAAAGATTGCCGTGTAACAATCGCGCAAAATTAACTTTCTAAAAAGACCGGAATGAACTCCGGTCTTTTCGTTTTAGTGAGCACTCTGTAGTCGTTGGTAAGTTAGTGATGAGCAAACAGTAGCCACTAGCCTGCCCTCGGTTATTCAACGCTTCACTTATTCAATACTCACTTATTCAACGCTCTACGATAATCTTCGGGTAAATCGAAATCCATCAACACCGACTCCTGCGCGACATCGACGCGATAGATTTCGCTCGCATGAGCGTGAACCACCTGACGCAGCCCTTCGGCGGGGTCAAGCGAGAGAATTTCTTCTTTGAGCTTCAAATCCAAAATAATCGGATGGCCGTTTCGACCTTCAAAGGTGGGAATCACGATCAACGGTTGATTGGTTTCATATTCCTTTATGACGCGGTTGAAAATATCGACGCTTATCTGAGGCTGATCCACGAGCGCGATGAGACAGGCGCGAGCGTTTTTCGACAACGACTCGACGCCGCGTTTGAGCGACGAACTCATCCCTTCGCGGTAATCCGTATTGTGCGCGAATCGTACGGGTCGATCTCCAACTGCGCGACGGACATCTTCGTCGCGGTAGCCTGTGACCACGACTACCTCGCCGACGCGAGCCGCAAGCAGGTTATCAACGCAACGCTCGATGAAAGTTTTTCCATCAAGCGTCAATAACTGTTTAAACTCGCCCATCCGGCGCGACTCGCCCGCCGCCAGAAGCACTGCTGAAATCATATCGAAAAACCTGTGTTGGAACTGTTAAGATTATATCTCAAGCCGACCTTGCCACTCGAACCGATCTTGCTTGTTCGAGCGCAGTCGCAGGAATCGAATCGAACTAATAAGCTCTGCGAAGCATCCAATCTGTCGAATAACTTTGAACAAGAGGAGATGATGTTAAAAAAGATCAAAGCAATCATAACCGGCGCTGTGATAGTTGCGAGCCTGGCGGTTGCTGCGACCGCGCAGCAGGATTTCACTTTTCTCACGCCTGACGGACAATCTGTAAGCATGTCCAGTTTGCGCGGCAAAGTGGCCGTCGTTTTGTTTGGCGGCATACAGGACCCTCAGTGCCGCGACGAGATCAAAGCCCTGCAATCGTTAGCCGACAGGTATCAGGGCAAGGACGTAAAGATTTACTGGATCAGCGTCAACACGCCCGGCGAAGCAAGCAACGATCAGCTCAAAACCGCTTGCGGGCCTACAGGCTCAATCGTTATTTTGCGCGACAATAATCGAGCGGCGTTCAAGCGCTTTAGCGGCAAGGTCCAGCAGCTTCCGACAGTCGTTGTGCTGAATCAGCAAGGCGAGCCGCAAGGTGCGCCGCGTGGCGGGTTCAATCCGAACTCTGACTTCGTAAATGACATGGCTACGATCATAGACAGCCTTCTCAAAAAGTAAATCAACTGCCATTCAAACGCCGACTTCTGATCGCAAAGAAGTCGGCGTCGAACATTTAAATCGACTTTCCGATTCGCGATACTGCTGCCCGGACTTGGCGCGCGGGTTTTTTCTCTGCTAAATATTGTTCTGATGAAAACCGACAGCAACAATAACGTAACGCTTTTACCATACTTTGAAGAGCGTCAGTCAGAGATGCTCGAATTTATGCGCTGGCTCGTCGAGCAGGAGTCAATGTCGCGCGAGCCGGAAGCGACCCGGCGCATAGCTGAAAATCTTGGTGAGCGCATTGCTGAGACAGGCGCGGCGGTTGAGTTACTGAGCGACCCACGATACGGCGCGACATTGCGCGCGCGTTTTGCGCTGAATCAAGGCTCGCTAACTTCCGATGATAAGCCCTTGCTTGTGGTCGGTCATCTCGACACGGTCTGGCCGATAGGCACGCTCGCTGCGCGCCCTTTTCGCATCGAAGGCGAACGCGCATTCGGGCCGGGCATATTCGATATGAAAGCAGGCGTGACAATAGCCGCTTTTGCCCTGCGCGCGATCAGGGAACTGGGTCGAAGCACGCAAAGGCCGGTAACTTTTCTGATGACCTGCGATGAAGAGACGGGCAGCCATTTCTCGCGCGAGATCATTGAAGAAGAGGCTCGACCGGCTCGCGCCGCGCTTGTTATAGAGCCTCCGATTCCCGGCGGCACGATCAAGACTGCGCGCAAAGGCGTAGGCGAGTTTGAACTGATCGTGCGCGGAAGGTCTGCGCACGCGGGCAATGATCCGCGCTCAGGCATCAGCGCGATAACAGAGATGGCGCATCAGATTCTTGCCATCAACAAGCTTATGGATTACGGGCGCGGCACGACGCTCAACGTCGGAGTAGTTCACGGCGGCGTGTTGTCGAATGTAGTCGCCGCCGAAGCACACGCATCGGTTGACATGCGCTATCAAACGGCGGAAGAGGGCGCGCGCATCATCGATGCGATTGCCTCGCTCAAGCCCGTGCTCGACGGCGCGCAGATCGAAGTGCGCGGCGGGATCAACCGGCCTCCGCTTGTCCGCACTCCTGAAATAGCCGCGCTCTTCGAGCACGCGAAGCGGCTTGCCGCAGAGATGGATTATGAACTGAAGGAAGGCTCGGTAGGCGGCGGCTCTGACGGCAATTTCATCGCGGCGCTCGGAGTCCCAGTGCTTGACGGGCTGGGAGTTGACGGCGCGGGCGCGCACGCAGAGCACGAACACATAATCATCAGCGACATTGCGCGCCGCGCCGCTCTGCTCGCGCGGTTGATTGAAACTATCTAGAAATTGAAATCAGGGGACAAGCCCTGTGCGTTCAAGCAGGCTTCGGAATCTTTGATCCGAACGCAACGGGCTGAAGACAGGATCAACCTTGATATTGACTAACCACATATCGCGCTCTTCGTAGGCTTCCTCCAGCATTTTGAAAGCCTGATCTTTTTCGCCAAGTCCCGCATAAATCGCAGCTACCATATAGGACGAAACATTACCCTGATCCGGGCGCTGCAACTCTGCGAGCACTTGCCGGGCCTGACTGGTTTTGCCTGAGATCGCGTAAGCGTGCCCCAGAAGGGCCGTCATCAGCGTGCTCTTTGACAGCGCCAGCCCTTTTTGAAACTCTGCGATGGCTTCTTTGTGCATTCCCTTCTGCTCGTAAGTCAAACCGAGATATCTGTGCGCGGGAAAAAAGTTCGGATCGACATCGAGCAATCTTTTGCAATGTTCGATTGCTTCGTCGTACTTGCCCGACAGGTAAAGAATCCATCCTAAATGCGCGTTACTGATGAAGGAGAGAGGGTCAAGCTCCTGCGCCCGTTTTGCCACGGCTATCGCTTCGTCAAAGCGTTCCACGGCGACCAGATAAGAGCTGTACCATTGATGAGCCGGGACGTAACCCGGCTTATGTTTGATTGCCAGCTGAAACTCTTTTTCGGCCTCCAGCCGGTCGCGGTCCCATCGGAACTTGATAAAGGCGAGCGATGTGTGAGCTTCGGCGAGCGTTTCATCGATCTCCAGCGCTTTTATGGCGGCTTGCTTGCTTTTTGGAAAAGCGTCTTTAGGTCGGCTTATGCCGTAGACGACAAGCATATTGTAGCAATCGGCCAGCCCTGCATAAGCCGGAGCGTAATTCGGGTCTGTCTCAATCGCCTGCTGAAAATATTCGATGCCTTGTTGCAGCCCTTCTTCGGTTCGCTTGCGCCAGTAATTGCGCCCTTTCAGATATAGGCTATAGGCTTCCAGTTGTTTTTTCTCTTCGACGCTCAGTTTGACTCGAAGATTCTCGAATATGTCTCTTGAAATGTCTTCCTGGACGAGCAGAATGTCAGAGAGCTTCCGGTCGTAATGCTGCCCCCAGATCTGCGACATGTTCGCCACGTCGATCAGGTCCACCTGTATGCTTAAAGTATCGCCTCGCCTGTGAACACGGCCTGTGAGAACGGCGCGCACATTCAATTCGCTGCCGATCTTGCGAGGGTCGATTTCACGCCCTTTGTAATTAAGAGTCAGGCTGCGCGGCACGACCCGCAGTTTTGGCAGTTGCGAAAGATTGTTAATCAGGCTTTCAGATATCTTGTCGTTTAGATAATCGGCATCCGTGTCAGCCGCTTCATTGACGAAGGGCATAACAGCTATCGACTCGATTACATTGCTGCTGCCGTCTATAGCCTTGCTGCCGCTTGTGAAGTAGGCGATGACCGCTATCAGTGTGACCAGAACACCCGAAGCCACGAGCGCAGCCCGCTTGTAATGTTTGAATCCGCTTTCAGGGTAAGTCGGGTAACTCTGTTGTGGCTTAACGAAATTATCCGAAACCGGTGACTGAGCTTTGCTTTCAATCATTGCCTGTCCGATGGCGTCAAGCGGTTCAGTCATAGATTCGCGCACGGGCGATGCAAAGCGATAGCCGCGCCGCGCGATGGTTTCGATAAACTTATGGCCGTTCTGGCCTTCCCCCAGAGCTTTTCTGAGCAGCGAAATATTCTGCGTCAGGTTGCCTTCTTCGACGAAGCTGTCAGGCCAGACCCGCTTCATCAGGTCGTCTTTTGAGATCACATGGCCACTGTTTTCGATGAGCGTCAGCAATATATCAAAGACCTTTGGGGTGAGCGGAACGATCTCCCGATCACGCAACAGGAGCCGTTCGGGAACATTTATGCGGAAGCGGTCAAATTCGTAGAAGTGCTTTGTTTGCTCACCCATAGAAGGCTTTGAGAACTATGTTTGAGAAATACTTGAGACTTTTCTGAGGACTTCCCGCGGCCTTCGCAGTATCGTCTGCCCACCTGAGGCGGCGTTTTAGTTCAGCAGTCCCTTTGCCGCGCCCATTGTAGCGTAAGGCGCTGATCGAGGCAAAGTAAAGCTTTTCGTAAACCAGTGGAACAAGCGTGAGGGATTATGAATGCCGGACAGTTTCGCCCTGAGGAGCAATTTTAGAACACTGGTTTTGCTCAGACGGGAAATAAATTAAGCAGTTTAAAAAAGTAAGCAGTTCGAGGTGGTGCGGACTGGGCTGATGAGAAGCGAAAACAAACACCCCATCCGTAGCTTTATCCTCTCTTCTCATCAGCCTGGTCGGCACCATTCTCAGATGAAAGGACGATTCTATGCGCTCGAAGTTATTCGCTTTTGCAATCGCGTTAATCTTTATTCTTGCCTCAACCGCAGCGGGCGATGAGCCAGTCAGCATACCTAAATCAGACCTCGACACGCATCCGTTCACCAGCGGGGATCTGAAGATCACAATTACAGGATTCCGAACAGGCTCGCTACTGACGCGCGCGGCCATACGGGTAAGAGTGGAAAACACCTCCGGTAACGCCGCGACTTTTAACCCACAGCGACTCTCGTTTGTCATAAGCAGCAATAGACAGATCAACGTTCGCCCGCGCCGTCAGGGCCACCAACTCGACCTGCTTTCGCCGATAGAGATAGCCCCCGGCGCATACATAAAAGAGACCTATGATCTCGACGGCAAAGTGCCGCTGCCTGCGCGACTCTTTTATGAAGGCAGGGAGTTGGCGTCAATCACTGACTGACCGACAGCCGGGAATCGCAACCCCGCATTGAATAATGATTATGAACAATCTTTATTTCGCCTGTACGGACTGCAAAATATACGTTGATGCCGGATATGGATGGGCTTACTGGTCGCTTGAAGAGACAGGCATCTGCACGCGAAGCGAGCCTGTCTGTGTGGAATCCGTATTATTGGCAGAAGAGTACTGGAATCCGTCAAAGACCGAAAGCGCAGACTGGCTTTACAAAGAAGTGCTCCCCGCAGTCTGCCATTTCCTGAAGAAGCATCAGGATCACTGCATCGTTTTTGGAAACACCTCAGAGTTCCTGCCGGTTGATGGCTGCGGCTTTCTCGATTGGATGCAGGTCGGTTTTATGGCGCAGTTGCTGCCGCGCTACTTCGTCGAGCAGCAGGGACTGAAAACCTGGGACGAGGTGCGCGATTTCATCTCGAAACAGGATTCAGCGCCCTGGTGGTGGCTGCTCGAATGGGAAGGGCTGCACGATAAGGCGCGAAAGAAATTCCAGGAATTGATCGAATCCGTTGTGCCCGCACTTGCTCAGAATAAACAAACATCTGTGAAAGGAATACGAAGCAAATGCGACTAACCATATTTACTGCCGTTTTGTTGATCACACTGTCTGCGCCTTCGCAGGCGCAGGACGCACCTGATGTCGAAGTCTTTGGAGGCTATTCGTTCTTTAAGGGTGACGGAGGCGGAAGCCTTCATGGCTGGAACGCTTCGATTGTCGGAAACCTCGGCCAGTCATTCGGAGTGGTCGCAGACCTGAGCGGCCATTACGGAACGCAATCGTTGCGCGCGGATTTTTCAGACCCTGATTTTCCGGCAACGATAATAGCCAGAGCCGACAGCAACGCCAAACTGCACATGATTCTGGGAGGGCTGCAATATGCATATCGCAAGCATAAAAAGATCACCCCGTTCGCGCATGCGCTGTTCGGCGCATCGCGGTTGAGCACGAAGGCCACGCTCAGTTTTGCCGGTATAACCAGAGAAATTTCTACAGCCGATATAGCCTTCACTGCCGCATTCGGCGGCGGGCTGGACTTGAAGCTCAATGAAAACGTGAGCTTGAGGATGATTCAGGCTGATTATGTGCTCACGCGTTTTGGCGGCAGCACGCAAAGTAATGCACGGCTTTCAATCGGAATCGTTTTGCACTGAATCAGCGGCCTATGACGAGTCGCGTTCAGGTCTGTTGAAGGCGGCGCAACTCGTCATAGACTTCGACGACGCGCTGGCGGGCCTCGTCCATCGTGCCCGATGTATTTATCTCGTAATCGGCGTAGCGTCGTTTTTCTTCCGAAGACATCTGCGCGCTGACTCTGCGCTCGGCGTCTTCGCGTGTGATTTGATTGCGACCGATCAATCGCTCGATTTGCGTTTCCCGGTCACAGTAAACGACGATCAGTTTATCGAATCGCTTATAGCCGCCCGATTCGATCATCAGCGCCGCATCCACGATTGCTATCCCATCAGGAGCGACCCGTTCAGCTTCGCCGAGCAGAAGATTCTGTTCCTGAATGACTCGCGGATGGACGATCTCGTTCAATCGTTTGCGGCGCTCGGCATCCTTGAACACAATCGCGCCCAGCTTCACCCGATCAATCAGCCCGTCGTCTGCGAGCACGTCAGGGCCGAATTCGCGCACGATGTCCTGATAAGCTTCGCGACCCGGCTCCATCACCGAATGCGCAATCTTGTCGGCATCAAACGTCACGCATCCAAGCTCGGCGAGCACCGAAAGCACAAAGCTTTTACCAACCGCTATGCTGCCTGTGAGTCCGACTTTTAACATAATGATGAATGATGAATGTGAAAGATGAGCGCCGGGCAGTCAGGCTTCTGTTCATCGCTCATTATTTGCTCTTACTCCCAGAATTCGGCGGGCGCGTGCTGGGTCGCCATCAATTTATCGAGCGTCGTCCTGCCGCCAAAGGAAGTGACTATTTGATCGTCGAGATCGTCGGCTACTCTTGCGATAGCCGACACCGAGCCGTAGAGTTCTTCGCGGTCCATCGAATCGCCTAAGATCGTATGAGTCAGCACGACAGAGCCTTTGCCGTCTTCGCCAATCGAAAGCCCGAACCCGCCCAGTATCAAACGCAGATTGTAGGTGAGCAGGTAACGCATCAACTCTTCTGTCACCTCAAGATCGACCACGACGTAGGCGAAAACCTCGACGCCCGATTTATTGCTGCCTATCGGAAACGTGCGCGCATAAACGAAGGTCGAGCCTTCCTGTAAAACGAAAGTATCGCCCGTCGCTTTTACGTTCACCTCGCCGAAGAGAGTGTGCAGGTAATCGCGCGTTTTTTCGTAGGCTTTTTTATGCGCGTCGCTTTTGAATTCCATCTTTATTGGCAACCTGCCCGATCTGTTTACCGGAAAGATCGGTCGTCACTGTTTCCTGTGTCAACGTTTTCTGCGTCAACCCTGACCGTGCCGTCTTCCAGGAAAATCTTCACCTCCGGTCGCGCGCCTGTAGCGTGGCGGTCGAGGTGCAGATGCGTGAAAGGAATGATAATCGCTTCCTGTAATATTCGTTCCAGTTGTGCAAGGCTCTTGCGCTCCGCTCGAAGCCGCTCGTTGAAGAAAGAGACAAGCTGCGGGTCCATCTTTATGCTCACGTTTTGCGCTGCTTCGAGCCGCGCCTTCAGGGACTCGAACCTTTCGGCGATGATCTTTTCAGTTGCCGCGCGATCAAGCACCTGAAACTCTATCACTTCGTCAATCGTCGCCGCGAGCGATTCCGTAAGCCCGAACCCCGCGCCGCGCTCTTTGATGTGCAGGCTGCCCGTCGCGCGAAGATTGCCTGTCTGGCTGTTATCGCTTGGCGCAAGGAAGCCGACCGGCGCATGCCTGTTGGTCTCGCTCATCTGCGAAAGCGACATCACGATGGTCGTGTTCGAGAGAGAAATCCGCGCGCCCGTCGCGTCTGTGAATCGGCCCTGCTCGAAAGCTTCGCCGAGAAATTGTTGAACGATTGCGTGCGCAACATCGACGTTGCGAAAATAGAGAACCGAGTGAGGACTGTCCTCGGCAGCTTTGGCGAGCAACCCGCTGCGTTCGCTGTAGCCGACGTATCCCGGTTCTGCGCCGATGAACCGCGACATTGACCAGCTTTCGGTGAACTGGCTCAGATCGAATTCGGTCACCTTCTGCGAAGAGCCGTAAAGGAATTTTGCAAGCGCCGTTGCCAGTTCGTGCTTGCCAACGCCTTCCGGCCCGACGAACAGGAAAACGCCGTCGGGTCGTTCGGGCCTCAATTCAAGTCCGAGCTTCGCTATGCGCACAACGCGCGCAACGTCGCGGGCGGCTCGCGCCTGACCCGGCACTGCCCGGTTGAGAAACTCTTCGAGACGCTCAAGCCTCTCGGCAGGGTCTTCGTCCATGATCTCAAGCGGAAGCCCTGTGGTTTCGGAAAGCGTTTCAGTGACGCTTTCGCGCGTAAGATGATCCGATCCCGCGAGCTGGGTTTTCGCCGCAGCCTTATCGAGCAGGTCGAACGCCTTATCGGGAAAGCTGCGCGAGTGCAGGTAACGATCTGCCATATCGACGATGAAGGTGATGATGTCGTCTTCGATCTTCACGCCGTGATAAGACTCAAACGAACTGCGCGTTTCCATCAGTATGCGTCGCGTCTCTTCAGGCGAAGGCTCTTCGATGGTTATAGTGCTGAAGCGGCGCGCCAGAGCCTCGTCGCGCGCTATGTACTTGTAATACTCCGCAAGCGTCGTCGCGCCTATGCAGGTGATCTCGCCTTTCGAGAGCGCAGACTTCAGGAGGTTGGCAATGTCGCTTGTGCCGCCCGCGCCGCCTGCATTCAGCAACGTATGTATCTCGTCGAAAAACAGAATCACATCGCCTTCGCGCTTTACGTCTGCAAGCAATTGTTTCAATCGCTCTTCTATATCGCCTGCAAATTTCGCATCGGCCAGCAGTCGCAGTCTGGAGACTTCGAGTATTCGCTTACCGCGCAGCCGCGCAGGCACGTTGCCTCCACAAAGCCGCGTGGCGACGGCGCTGACAAGCGCGGTCTTGCCCACGCCGGGTTTGCCGATGAGCAGGGGGTTGTTCTTCAGCTTTCGACAAAGCGTCTCAAGCACAGCCGTCAATTCGCGCTCGCGCCCTACGAACGGATGCGATGAAGATGCGCGCAATTCTTCGGCGAGGTCTGCGCAATAGTCTTTGAGCGAGCCTGTGAGCGTGCGAGCAACAGGTTGAAGAGGGCGAGCGACAGACTGCGGTTGCGAAACGTCACCCAGAACATCTCGAACCAGAGGGCTGGCAAGCGCCGCGCGCAGCAGGTGATCGGGCGTGGCAAGCGCTGCGCCTTCTGTTTGCGCCAACTCTCCGGCGTGCGAGATTACCGCCTGAGTATCTTTGGAGATCGTTATCGCGTCTCCGGGCTGCGGGTATCTCGACAAGAGCGCGGCTGTTGCCGAACGAAGCAACTCAGCCGACTGTTCAGAAACGGGCGCTGAATCTTCAAGCAGCGCGACCAGTATATGCAGCGGTGTAAGCACACCGCCTCTTGCGCGGGCAAGCGGCTTGGCACGCTCAAACGCTTCACGCGCAGTTGTATCGAGCAAGCTGAGCAGTTGTTCTTTCTGCATCGAATCGCGCGGATGGCCGATGAGGAATCGGTCGCACCCCGGCTTTCCGCAATCATTGTTTTCGATGAAAGCCTAACTGGCCGGTCGTTGAGGGTCAACACCAAATTGAGCACTATGACAAATCGAGCGCTACTGAATTGTCTCTGTGCTGATACCCGGTGATGGCTGGTTTATGTTGTTGACTGTGAGCTTATGTTCGGCGAACACATTTGAATTTATGAGCGTTTGCACGACGTAATCACCAGCGGCGGGAAAAGTCACGTTGGCGAACATCGTTACATTGTCGGCAAAGCCATCGGGTGGAACCTGAAAAGACGAAGGCTGCGAAACGGCTACAGGTTGCGAGCGGTCAGGCGTCAGTATTCGAACCTCTGAAAGATACTGACCATCGCCCGTCCAATGATTGAATATGACCAGCTTCAGCAGCGTGATGGGCAGTTGCGGAACCTGTATGGCATAAAATAATCCCATCAAACTGAGCCTGCTGTTTATCTCAAGCCGCACGTCTTCACAGAATATTGTGTAATCGAGGCTCAACTTTGTCGCGCCGGTTTCTTCGGTCATCAATGTTCTCTCTTTCCGGCCATTAGCTTAACACCTCTCACAACCGCGCGCTATTGACAGCACTGAAACAGGGCAGCGATTGATTCGCTGCCCTGTTGTTACGAAATCGATGCCGATTTCAAATCCTGTCGGTTAATCTTAGAAAGGCCACCGGACCCTGCCGCCTCGGTTGCGCTGCTGGTCGCGGTTGCGCCCGTTTCTGTCGTTGTACGGGTCGTTGTCATATGTCCTTTGCAAATCGCCTCCGAGCACTCGCTCGACATCATCTCTGTCATAGCGGCGCGAGCGACCTTGCAGCGACTCGTTGAATCCCATCTCATAGCCCCTGCGATAAGCCTCGCGATAATCGTTTTGATAGCCCATCCATGACAGGTAGCCGTTAGTGTCATCGCGATAGCCCGGCATATTTCTATAATTTGGCCTGTAGCGGCTGTCCTTCACCCGGTTAGCTTCCGTGTAGGCATTGTGATAGGCAAGCTTCAGGGCGTAATCCCTGACTCGCTCTCTGGGCCATTGCTGATAACCGTATCTGCCGTTGTTATACTGGCCGTTGTAATCCCGGTACTGCGCCTGAGCCGGTGAGCTCAAACCAATAGTGATGGCGAACATTACAGCAATCGTCAGGGTTGCACCGCTTATTGCTCTCTTCAAACCGTTCAGTTTCATTTTATCCTCCCTTTCATCACTGCCAGAGCCCTTCACAATTGCTCTGCATGGTTTATGATTACAACTGTTATGCCAAAGGTGATTGACGAGGAAAAGAGGACTTTTCTCTTTTTTTCAAGCATATAAGAGGGTGAAAAAAAGTTGCCCGGCGAGTGGAAAAAATTAGAACACCAATTGCGAATCAATACGAACGATTTGGGATGACAATTTTTGGGTAATGCCAATCTGCGATGGATATCCCTTTGTTTGCTGATGGATTTCTGCTAACTTGACACCTAGGGCGGGGGGAAGTATTTTACCGTTTTGCCAATCAGTCATAACCGGCTGTTGTCTTTGAGAGAGAATCGATTACAGAGAAAGACTCGATTACAGTGGCATTTTGAAAGAGGATCAGATTTGGCGTTCTGACTTCGCGCCCTTATCGTAAATTATGAGGCTAACAAAAAATCCCTTCAGCCAGTCCGCCTCGACCGAACCAGATCGTCTGGGAGAGATATACCGCGCGGCGGCCCATATCATCTGTGAAAAAGGCTACGACGCGACATCCATGAACGACATCGCGGAAGCTGTTGGA
The DNA here is from genome assembly GCA_963804815.1 of Blastocatellia bacterium. Taxonomy (GTDB): domain Bacteria; phylum Acidobacteriota; class Blastocatellia; order UBA7656; family UBA7656; genus DATEKX01. The sequence goes on from CAWDRU010000002.1 coordinate 5,490,152, forward strand.
ATCACCAAAGCGGGAATCTATCATCACATCTCCGGCAAAAGAGAGTTGCTCTACGGCATTATGAATTATGGAATGGATTCGCTCGACGAGCAGGTGATCAACCCCTCGCGCGCCGTCGCAGATGCCGAACAGCGGCTGCGAACCATCATTGCCAGTCACGTGCATCTGATCACCAGCCGCAGCACTCAGTACGGCAATAATCCGGTTACGATCATAGTCGATGAAGTCGCGGGGCTGACTGCCGTGCAGCGCCGCAAGATCGATCAGCGGAAACGCGTTTATGTAGACCTGGTCCGGGATACGCTCAAGCAACTCAAGGAAGAAGGAAAGCTGAAGGATGTGGATGAAACGACCGCGGCCTTCAGCCTGCTCGGCATGATCTTATGGCTGTCTCGCTGGTATAAACCCGAAGGCAGAATGACCCCCGAACAGATATCCGAAGAGGTTATAAAGATCGCGCTCGGCGGAGTGCTGCGCTCGCAGCCCCGGCGTGAGCGTAAGTGATTTCGTCTATACTCTCGCAGGCAGGCTCCTCAGATCATAACCGCCAGCACACTCTCCTTGAACGAGAGCAACGTTACCGTGTCAGATTGTAATGGGTGTGACAAGCGTCTTTAATCCGACGCTGGTCAACGATTTTCGGTTCTCGTATTCGTACTTCAGAAACCGGCTGCGCCCGCCCACCGAAGCAGAGTGCGAGAGCATAAGCGGGAATTCCGACTGCCGGAAACAGTCGTCAGTTCGTTCGGATACGATCTGAACGCGGGTGACATAAGGCGGCTGGTAAATCAATACAACGCGACGCTGCCAGCGCCGAAAGATACGCCGCTTGCAAGCATCCCCGCTGGCGCGCAGCGCGATGCCATCGGCACGGCGCTGCCGTTCATCGTTTTGCCTGAGAAATTCGCAAACGCGGATAGCTTCATGACGCACGATCTGCGCATTACGCGATCAATCTCCATAACTGAAAAAGTGAAACTCCTGTTGATAGGCGAAGGGTTCAACATCTTCAACGTCGCAAACCTCACAGGATTCAGCAATACGTTGGATGCCTATGTGCGCCCGACGGCTACGAAGGCGGCAAACGGGACCGTAACGATAACAGCGCCGGGTCGAAACCCTGCGACATTCAACTTCGGGCAGCCCACTGGCCGAGTGAATGCGATATTCGGGTCAGGCGGGCCGCGAGCCTTCCAGCTTGCTGCGCGGCTCAGCTTCTAAGCAGGCGACATAGACGGGGCGTCGGAAAGAGATTTCGCGGAAAGAGATTTCGCGCCGCCCCGTTTTTCAGTAAACTGTCTCGCGGATCAAAGCTCGATCAGAAAGGTAGAATGAAATGACGCGACGAAACGCTCTGTCAATACCGGCTTGGCTTGCTGCCATGTTTATTCTGGCATTTGCCGTCTTTAATTTCTCCACGCGCGCATACTCGATCAACGGCCAGATTCGCGTAGAGGGCGGGCTGATTTCAGGCACGACTACTGACGGCATAATGAGCTACAAGGGCATCCCTTATGCCGCGCCTCCTGCGGGCGAGTTGCGGTGGAAAGCGCCCCAGCCTCTACAGCCGTGGGAAGGCGTGCGCCAGTGCAGCGACTTCGGGCCGGATTGCCCGCAAGCCCCTTATCCGCAGGCGTCGCTCTATTACTCGCCGCCGCAAAAGCAGAGCGAAGATTGTCTTTATCTAAATGTATGGACCGGGGCCAAGTCGAAGGATAAGCGACCTGTGATGGTGTGGATTCATGGCGGCGCGCTTACGCGCGGGTCGGGTTCGACCAGCGTTTACGATGGGACAGCCTTCGCAAAGAAGGGCGTCGTTCTGGTGACGATCAATTACAGGCTTGGCCCGCTCGGTTATCTTGCCCACCCGGAATTGACCGCTGAATCCGGCAATCACGCATCGGGCAATTACGGCGTACTGGATCAGATTGCGGCCTTGAAATGGGTGCAGAAAAATATCGCGGCCTTTGGCGGTGATCCCGGTCGAGTGACTATCTTCGGCGAGTCGGCAGGTTCGTGGAGCGTCAATGTGCTTGTCGCATCGCCGCTTGCCAAAGGATTGTTTCATCGCGCCATCGGCGAGAGCGGCGGGCAGTTCGGGCCGATGGCTTATCTGAAAGAAGATCGAGACAAAATGCCGTCAGCCGAAAAGATCGGCGCGGCTTTTGCAAAAGCCGCAGGAGCCGATTCCATCAAAGCTCTGCGCGCGGTGGCTGCGGAAAAGATCATAGAGATTTTCAACAACGATGCCGAGGGTAGAAAGTTCCGCTCGCAGCCGAACGTGGACGGATGGGTCTTGCCCGACGAGGTCCGCAATATTTTTGCGCGAGGCAAACATAACGATGTGCCCGTGATCGTCGGCTCGAACGCAAACGAGATGACATCGCTCATGACGCCCGCCGCCTTGCCAAAGACAGTGGAAGATTATCACAAGCGCATCACGGCTCAGTACGGCGAGGCGATCAGGGAATTCGACGCGGTCTATCCCGTAAAGACCGAAGCCGACATTCCGGCTGCATACTTTGGCATCCTGCGCGACGTGACATTCACCCTACAGATGCGAACGTGGGCGCGGATGACGGCGACGGGTCGCTCAAAAGCTTATCTATATTTTTTCACCCACGCGCCTCCGAACCCGAACAGCAAATATCTGGGAGCCTACCACGCGGGCGAGATTGCGTACGTGTTCAATAATCTCAACCGACAGAACGCATTGATGACGGAAGATGATGCCAGGCTCTCTGAAATGATGATGAGTTACTGGGTGAACTTTGCGACGACCGGCGACCCTAACGGCAAAGGATTGCTCAAATGGACCGCGTACACGAGCGACGCGGAACCTTATATTGACTTCGGCGACATGGTTCAGATGCGCAGCCATCTGCTCAAAGAGCAACTCGATTTTCTTGAGCAATTCCAGAAGCGCCGCTCAACTTAAAACTGAAAAAGCCTGCGCGCTTTTACAGTTTTCTGAAAGATGTCGGCAACCGGCTGCTGCTGCTCATCGTAGCTAGAATAATGAGAATAAAACTGACGAAAAAGTTCTGGCTGAGATTAACGTCTGCCTTGCTTGGGCTATTCGTTTTTTATTGGGCTCTGTTGTGTTTTCCACAGCCTTTTTTCCGGTCTTCGGTGAGTGCCAACAACCTCGCGCTTTATTCCGATCAGTCGTTTTCATCCGAAGAAGGAAAACGGGTTCTGGAAACAGTCGAAGCGAAACTCGCCCGTTCGCCGCTCTATTCATCCGGGCAACACCACGCCGCTTTTATATGCAACTCGCGCTGGCGACAGCGACTATTTTTCAATCGCAATTACGGAGTGGGCGGCGTAAATCAATACCCGCTGACCAGCAACGTGTTTCTCAGAGACGCGCTTGTTGGAGAGAACCGGTTGATCGGGCCGGGCGGCAGTCAGGTGCCGGGCGACCGAACGCTCGATTATTTCATCACGCACGAGATCACCCACACGCTGACCGTTCAGGCAGTCGGCTGGTTCGATTATTACAAGCTGCCTGAGTGGGTGCGCGAAGGCTACGCCGATTATGTCGCCAAAGGCGATGCGTTCAATTACGACGAAGCCCGCCGCGCTTTTTTAGCTGATGCTCCTGAGATGGATCGGTGGAAATCGGGTTTGTACCTGCGTTATCACCTGCTGGTCGCTCACGTGCTGGATAAGCAGCACTGGAGCGTGCAGCGACTGCTGGAAGAGCATCCCGAACAGCAGGCGGTCGAAGCCGCTGTGCGTGAAGAGCAATAAGGCCGTTTTAGAAAGAAGCTTCATAGGAGCGACCTATCAACCGGTCGCTCCTATGGAGCTATAGATCTCTGCTGACGCCGGAACTATAGACAGGTCGCCCCTGACGGGACTTTTTAAACAAACTAAAGAATCGCGGAGGAACAATGTCGCTCACTCGACGCCTTGTCTTAGCTCTAATAGCAGTTGTGCTCATTTCACTGACGAACGCTTCGGCGCAGACCTTCGACAGGGACGGAAAGACCGTCCGTTCTGCCGACACAAGCGCGGTGCCGGGATTCCCTGATGTTACGGCAGAGTACCTGCAAATCCCCGGAGCCGATGCGCCGCAGACGCCCGCCGCACTCAATACGGCGACATTTCTGCGCCTCCGCGCGGCAAGCGATAACGAGAACCCGCGACCGGCAAACGCCGTCGTAGTTGCGATGCCCGGTTTTGCCAGCACACCGAGCCACTGGCTTTATCTCGGCTCACAACTCGTTCACAAGGCGGGCAGGCGAACCTGCGCGGACAACTCGCCATGTCGAGTCGAAGTATGGATAGTGCAGCGGCGCGGCGCTAATCTTGCCGACACCGCTGGCGGACGCACTGCGCGCGCAAAAAAAGACCCTGATGCGGCAATCGAGTATTACTTTGGGAATGGTGTTTTATCGAGCGACTCGAAGCGCCCCGGCAAGTGGCCGCTGGTTGCTCCGCAGACTCTTGTGGGGCGGGCAGGCTCGAAATGGCTGCCGCTGAAACAGGCGGATGTGCCTTTCATGGCCGACTGGGGTTTTGAAGTTTATGCGGGAGATGTTGACCGCATGATCGCGCTCGTAAAAGAGCAGAGCGGATCAAAGAACATCTTTCTGGCCGGGCACTCGCAGGGGGGCGGATTCGTCGCCAACTATGCCGGACGATTGCGACCAGATGGTAAGCGAGGTTACGAAATTCTCAGCGGGCTGATCTTTCTCGACGGCGGCCCGGCGGCTGGAGCAGAAGCGCCTCCAACCGCGCAGCAGATGAGCGAGTATTTTGACCGCGTCGGCAAGTTGCGCAGCGGCGCGGCTCCGGTCTTTACAGATGCAGCGGGCGCGCTCGGTAATCTTTCAGGGCCTGTGGCCGCCGCCGCTTCCGTTGTCGTCAACGCGCATTACAATTTCAAAGATCCGAATTCAGAATCAATCTTTGGGCCGCGCGCCGTCGGTTCGACACAGTTTGCTCCGGCTGGCGATGCGTTCCTGTCCGCGCTGCGACTGACTTATCGCGCTCGCGCAGGGATGTCGTTTGATGTTGACCCTGTGCCGGGCGCAAGCATGCAGATTCAGTTGCTCACGCGATTGGGTGAAGGGTTAGGGAAGCTCGACTTCAAGCCGTTGCCCGGCACCGAAACGCAATGCGACTCTGCAAAAGCGCCGCCGCCCTGCATCCCGTCTGCTGCTCAGGTTGATCCGAACAAGCTGTATGGCTGGCTCGAAGGCGGCGGAAACGGCACAGTTTCCAATCGAGCCGGGAAGGCTCAGCTATGGATGGACTCGCAGGGATTCGCGCCCTCGCGCAGCAACATCAAACCCGTGACGGTGAACTTTGCCGCGAGCGGGAAGAAGACGATTGATGCGAGCAACATGATCGCCACAAACTTTTACCCGTCTGAACGCTACGACGGCGACATGGGATTCATCGGACGATTCCGCACATTCAAAATTCAGGAGCAGGGCACAAACCTCGATATAGACAAAGGCGCGATAACAGGGATACCGGTTTACGTAGCGCGTCAAAATGCGAACGCGAGTTTGAACAACCCTTTTCCACGGGTTTCGGACTTCACGGAAGTAAACAAAAAGGGAACGTTTCAAACCGATGAAGCGAAACGGATTACGCCCTTTGATCCCGCGATCAATGCCGCGCTCTACTTTCACACGGACTTCGTATCAGTAGATGACTCGCTCGAAGGGAAAGGGGTGCCCGGTCAGCCGGGCGTCAGCGCCGTTTCCAACACCTTGATCGACTGGATGCTCAAGCGCAGCAAAGGTCGCGCTGTAGTGCCGACACCGAAACAACTCGGCGTCGTCAAAACGTATTGACAAGGAGAAAATTGATGCAGCAGTTCAAACGGTTTTCAGCGTTGCTTGGATGCCTGATGTTTCTGGCCTCAGTCGCTTTGCCTGCCGGGGGAAAAGACCCTGCCAAAAAAGGCGAGTGGCGTTTTTATGGTGGCGATCAGGGCAGCACGAAGTATTCCGCTCTTGATCAGATCAATCGCGACAATGCGAAGAATTTGAAAGTCGCGTGGACATGGAATTCGCCCGATCTGAAAATCCTGGAACAGAATCAGAAGCTTTACACGCTTGGTTACGAAGCAACGCCGCTGATGATCAACGGAGTTTTATATATCAGCACATCGCTGAGCCAGGTGGCTGCAATCAATGCCGCGACAGGCGAAACGATCTGGGTCTACGACCCCAAAAGCTATCTGACGGGCCATCCGACCAATCTGGGCTTTCTGCATCGAGGCGTAGCCTATTGGACTGATGGCAAAGCGGAACGATTATTCATCGGGACCAGCGATGCTTATCTGATAGCGATTGACGCAAAGACGGGTCAGGTGGTCTCTGATTTCGGTGAAGGCGGCAAGGTGAATTTGACGAAAGCCATACCGCTCGCCGTCAATGCGCGCAACTATGCTGTCACGTCTCCTCCTGTAGTGTGCCGCGATGTTGTGATGGTAGGGTCTTCGATCAATGACGGCCCGATGAATAAAGAAGCGCCGCGCGGCGACATTCAGGCGTTCGACGCTCGGACAGGCAAACCTGCATGGATATTTCACACGGTTCCTCAGGCGGGCGAATTCGGCAACGAGACATGGGAGAACGATTCGTGGAAATATACAGGCAACACCAACGTCTGGACGATGATGAGCGTCGATACGGAACTGGGTTATGTCTATCTTCCGACCGGCACGCCGACCAACGACTGGTACGGCGGTCACAGGCTGGGCAACAACCTTTTCGCCGAAAGCCTGATTTGCCTCGAAGCAAAAACGGGCAAGCGCATCTGGCATTATCAAACAGTCCATCACGGACTCTGGGATTATGATCTGCCAGCCGCGCCCGTGCTCTGCGATATCAGGGTGAACGGCAGACAGATCAAAGCGGTCGCTCAGATCAGCAAGACAGGATTCTGTTTTGTCTTTGATCGCGTGACGGGCAAGCCCGTCTGGCCGATTGAAGAGCGCCCCGTAACTCAATCCACGATACCCGGAGAGCGCAGTTCGCCGACGCAGCCCATTCCGACAAAACCCGCGCCGTATGAATTGCAGGGAGCGACCGAAGACAATCTCATCAATTTCACGCCCGAACTGCGACAGGAGGCGACCCGGATACTGAACCAGTTCGAGCACGGCCCGCTTTTCACTCCGCCTTCTGAAAAAGGAACAATCAATCTTCCGGGCTGGGGCGGCGGAGCCAACTGGTGGGGCGCGGCTTTCGACCCGGAAACGGGGATGCTCTACATTCCGTCAAGCACCGGCCCCATCGTTGTCAAACTGAGCAAGCCCGACCCCGCGCGGTCGAACTTTCAGTACGCCCGGACGCAGGGCGGCAACCCCATCGGGCCGCGAGGGCTGCCGCTGTTCAAGCCGCCGTATGGAAGAATCACCGCGATAAACTTAAACACAGGTGAACACGCCTGGCAGATTCCACACGGCGACGGCCCGCGTCAGAAAGTGAATGAACTGCTCGGCAACGGTAAAGATGTCGGCCCCTTAGGCGCAGGCGGCGGAGGCCCTTTGCTTACAAAGACGCTGCTTTTTGTCGGCCAGGGATTCGGAGGGCGCGGCGGCGGCTCAGGCGGCGGCGGAAACGTTTTCCGCGCTTTCGACAAGGCTACGGGCAAAGTGGTCGCAGAGGTCAAGCTTGATAGCCCCCCTCACGGCACGCCGATGACTTACATGAGCGGTGGCAAACAATACATTGTGGTTGCCACCTTCGATGGTCGCTTAGTGGCGCTTTCTTTGCCCTGATTCAACTCACCAGAGAAAAGTGACCGATTCATCGCAGGGGCGCAGAGAGTATTATAAAAACTCTGCGCCCCTTGCGGTGAATTCTATTGATCCGAAGATTTTATTCGACGATGGCAAGCACTTGATTTGCGGTAACCGTCGCACCTTCTGTGACGCGAATTTCGATAACGCGCCCGGCCTTTGGCGATTTGATTTCGTTCTGCATCTTCATGGCTTCGACCACGACGACGCCTTGCCCGGCAGCCACTTCATCATTGAGTTTAAGGAGCACGCGCACTACCTTGCCCGGCATTGGGGCGATCAGTTGTTGACGGCCTTCGCTTGTGTGGTCTGCCGCCATGCGCCTGTGCTTTCGATCAATTATGTTGACCGTAAATATTCGGTCGCGCAGTTGTATGCCCGTTGCGTTTGTCGCTTCACTGTTTGTCGCTTCACTCCACGCACGCGCTTCGTAGACCTGATCTTTGTCAAAGATCAGATAGACATTCTCTTCGGGGCGCGCTATCTCCAGATCGTAAGCGCGCTCGCCTATCTTTGCCGATACGCGCCCGTCGCGCTCATCAAGCTCGACGCTCACCGGCAGGCCATCTATTTCAGCTTCGTATCTCATCTTCGCCCAGCCAGTCGTCCGTATGATTTCCAACGGCTTTCGGATTCGCGCGCGCTCTCGGCCCCGGGTCGCGCGGTGTGCGCGCGCGCGTGCAGGATGGCTGCGATGGTGGCCATATCTTTCAGCTTTTCTTCCCGGTCGCCTGTCGAATGACTCACATTCATTCCATCTTTTAAAAAATGATCGATGAACCCGGTGTCGAACTGGCCGCGCCGGAATTCTTCGTTGCGAACGATTGCGCGAAAGAAAACGAGCGACGTGCGAATGCCCTCTATACTGTATTCGTCCAGCGCGCGCCGAAGGCGATTGATCGCCGCCTCGCGAGTCTCGGCCCACACGCAGAGCTTCGCAAGCAACGGGTCGTAGTAAACGGGCACTTCCCATCCTTCGTAAATGCCGCTATCGACGCGCACGCCCGGCCCCGAAGGCGCTCTCAGTCCTGTGATGCGGCCAGGGCTCGGAAGAAAATTATTTTCAGGGTCTTCGGCATAGATTCGGCATTCGATGGCCGCGCCGCGCATCGAAATATCTTCCTGCGAAAACGACAGCGGGTAGCCAGCCGCGACTCTTATCTGTTCGTGAACGAGGTCGCGGCCCGTGACCATCTCTGTTACAGGGTGTTCGACCTGAAGCCGTGTGTTCATTTCAAGAAAGTAAAAATTTTGCTCTCGATCGACTAAAAACTCGATGGTGCCTGCGTTGAAATAACCGGTGCTGAGCGCAATGCTGACGGCGGCTTCGCCCATACGCTTTCGCAAATCCTCATCGACAACGGGCGAGGGGCATTCTTCGACGACTTTCTGATGGCGTCGTTGAAGCGAACACTCGCGCTCGCCCAGATAAACCATCTGGCCGTGATGGTCGCCCATCAACTGAATCTCGATATGTCGGGGATGCTCGATATATTTCTCGATATAGATGGATGAATCGTTGAAGCTCGATTCGGCTTCGGCTGCCGCAAGCGAGAAGGCGCTTTCGATCTCTTCACGCGAACGGACGAGCCGCATGCCTTTTCCGCCGCCGCCCGCCGCTGCTTTCAGCATCACGGGGTAGCCCGTAAGATCAGCTACGCCTTCAGCCTCTTCGATAGATTTGAGAGCCGAAGTTGTTCCGGGCACTACTGGCGCGCCAGCCCGTTGCGCCGCGATGCGCGCGCTGGTCTTCGAGCCCATCAATTTCATCGCCGAAGCGGGCGGGCCTATCAGTGTGAGTCCTGCTCGTTCGACTGCCAGAGCGAATTCGGCATTCTCTGACAGAAAGCCGTAGCCGGGATGAATCGCTTCTGCCCCCGTACGCATTGCCGCATCAATGATTTTTTCTATCGAGAGATAGCTCTCGATAGAAGGCGCGGGGCCGATCCGTACGGCTTCATCGCTGCTGCGAACGTGAAGCGCCGCGCGATCTGCGTCAGAATAGACGGCGACGGGCGATATGCCCATCTCGCGGCACGCGCGCGCGATACGCACGGCTATCTCTCCGCGATTAGCTATCAGCAGTTTTTTGAACATAAGACAAAAGATAGAAGGCAGCAATCAACAAGCGGGAGGCAGTAACGCCGATTTCGTCTGCCGTCTGCCGTCTGCTTGTTGATTGCTGCCTTCTGTCTTCCTATCGGCTGGATGAATTACTTATTGCCGGTTGCTTTTTGATTTCAGAGTTTGCAAAGAAGATGCCGTCGCGCATGATTATGTCGTCGTCGGTTCCCTCTATTGCATCCGGCCCCGCCGAACGCAATTCAAAATCGTTGAAAGAGATTCCGGTTATTCCCAGCTGGCTACCGGCCACGGCATCGGGGATGCTCTGATATTTAATGCTCTTTTTCCAGTAGTCGAGCGGAAGCGATTCGGTCACGGCTTTCCTGATCTCCTGAGTATTTCGCGGATAAGAGCCGTAAGCCCGTTTGTAATCTTCGAGCAGACTGGCCAGATGATACATGGCCGCCTGTGTCGCGGCTACGCGGCGCACTTTTCTGTTCTCAAGAAATTGCGGGACGCTCGTTGCGACGTATGCAACACTGATGGCTGCTGCGGCGATGGAAAGAACGAGCGTAGCCGCAGCCACTTTATAGCCGCCGTACCAGTCAGGCTCGCGCCGGGCAAGCCGCATCGCACGCATCGCGCGCCAGATGGGGATTACTAATATGATTGCGAGCCACTTGGTAATGATCAGCGGGACGCTCAGGGCAATTGCCATCAGCAGCAGCGCAGTCATGGCGGGGCCGAATCGTTTGACCTTGATCGGGGTGTCAGAAAGCGGCTCGCCGACGAATCGCGCGCCACAGGAGCACTGGGCCACGCCGAGCGCAATCTTTTTCCCACAGCACGGGCACAGCATTGCACGCCTGTTTTGAATTCCGAGATTTGAACTCACTTTGCTCTCCTCAATCAGAACACAAAACTCAGTTCTGAACGTAGTAATCGGCCTGCACCAGCCTGTCTTTGCCGAGTGCTTCCTGTGCCGCCTCGACCGCCGCGCGATCAGGCTCTCTCAACTCGCGCCACGTATGATAAATTCTGTGCACTACCGTCCAGTGCGATAATACTGCAAGCACCCATAAAACCTGCGGCATCTTGTGCAGGAACATATTCGGCGGGCCTATCTCTGTAAGCGCCCCGATGATGAGCAGTACCACGCGCTCTGGTCTTTCAAGAAAACCGACTTTGCAGGCTATGTCGAGCGACTCTGCGCGCGCGCGCGAATAGCTGATCATCACGGACCCGACCAGCGCAAGCCCTGTCAGCGCGACCAGCAGAGTCGAATGATTCTCAGTCGGGCGGGCGTAATAGATCATGATGCCGACGAAAACTATGATGTCGGAGTATCGGTCGATGACCGAATCAAAGAACGCGCCGAACCGAGTGACGCGCCCGCGAAGCCGCGCCACCTGCCCGTCAAACATGTCAAAGATGTTGGCGAGGATCATCAATAATCCCGCCTTGAAAAACATTCCGTACCCGTACAGCACGCCGCAGCCGATATTCATCAACAACCCCATGAACGTCAGCACATTCGGATTGATTCGACTGCGAGCAAGCCCGCGCACCACTGCGCTAATAATTCTATTAGCACCTGCTCCGATGGCTTCACTAATCATCTGCGGGCCTCCCAACTCTGGCCAATCGACGCGCGAACGAAGCGCTAATATCTCAAACGCCTGCACGGGTTGTCAAGGACTCGCTCTCCCTGATTCGAGTGCCAGCTTTTGATGCGTCCACTAACAGCAACGATGCATTTAGAGACTGATTAATTCTCTGAGTCGTGAACCGTAGTAAGTTTGACTATCTCGAACCGGCGCTTGCCGGAAGGCGTGATGATTTCGACCTCGTCGCCTTCCATGCGCCCCATAAGCCCGCGCCCGATAGGTGACGTGGTGGAGATCTTGTTTTGAGTTATGTCCGAGTCTTCGGCCATAACCAGCTTGTAGGTCACGTCGTCGCTGCTATCCTGATCGTAAAGCACAACGGTCGAGCCGTAGGCTACGCGATCTACGGGCAGCCGCGACGTATCGATCATAGAAAGGTCGGCCAGCCGCTTGCGCATGTTTGCTATGCGTGCGCGCACGTAATCCTGGCGATTGCGGGCCGCTTCGTATTCAGCGTTTTCCGACAGGTCGCCCATTGCGACAGCTTTCTTCAGTTCCTGCGGAATCTCTGTTCTCAACTCCGCCTCAAGCTTGTGAAGCTCAGCTTGAATTTTCTGTTTGATTTCTTCTGACATAAATTAAAAACCCGACGCGAGACTTAAACTCCTCTTCGCAAAATTGAATGATGATATTGCTCCGAGGCTGACAGCAAGCTTGACCCGAAACCTTGATTGCTCGCTCTGCCGCGTTAATGATCGAAGCGGCATTCCTCGATAAGTGTATATCGCCTGAGGCTAACCTAACAAGCTTTGTTTCAAACAAGTCAATTGACGCTTAAGAGGTTACAGATTAGAATCTCGACAGGCCTAATAGAGCAATCTGAATTTCGGACAGGAGTTCGCCCCCAATCATGCAACCAAATGCAAACAGCGTTGGAAAACAGAATTAAGGTAATCTTTGATGAAGTCGCGCGCGGCACGGACCTCTATCACGCGCTCGATTTGATCGCAGACCAAATCATTGCAGAAACCGCAGCGCTTACCTGTAAGATATGGGTAGTCAAGCGCGGCGATATTTGTGAGCGCTGCCCGCTCGCTGAAAACTGCACCAACCGGCAGATGTGCCTGCATCTGGCTGTCGCAAGCGGAGCCGATCTCGAAAAAGAGTATCCGCGCATTCCGCTCGCCGTGCTGAAGGCGACCATGATAGCGCGCGGCGGAGTCGCAGACTTTTCTGATCCGCGCAACACGGGCGAAAAACTCTTCGGCCTTCAGCACAAACTGAGCCAGGACACGCGCGACACCTATGCGCTGTTTCCGCTCAAAGGCGCATCGGGCACTGTCGGCCTGATCGGCGTTTTCAACAATCGCCCTCTGCACAGCGAAGAACTGCATAAGCTGGAAGAGATTGCGCCCGCTGCCGTCGCCGCCATCCGCGTAGCCGAGATGCAGGCCCGGTGCGATTCGCTCGCGCGGAAACTCGAAATAGAGACAGCCGCCACTTCCAGCGTTCAACAGGCAGCCATCGCGCGCGAAACCGAACTTGAAGACGCCGTCGCGCAACTTACACATCTGGTCGCTCAATTACAGGTCGAACGCGAATCGATTTTCAGAACCAACGATGACCTCAACCGCAGAGTCGCAGAGGCGGAAACGCACAATCTCCAGCTTCGCAAACAGACGGATTCGCTCGAAGAAGCCCGCCAGCACAACGGCCACTCATCCTCTGAGACGGCTTTGCAGCTTGAAGCCAAACGCCGCCGGATCGAAGAAGAGAATATGCAGCTCAACGGGCGCGTCGCCATGCTGGAAGCGGGCCTTGGCGATCTCAACAAGGTGCGCGAATCGCTGATGCACCAGATAAATGAACGCAACTCGGAAATCGGGCGGCTCCAGGCGGGTTTGGAATCGAAACAAACGGAGCTTGCAGCCGCGTTGGGGTTGGAAACTCGCATCGCGGCGCTCGAAGAAGAAAACTCGAAATTGTTCGAGCACAACGTGACGCTTGAAGCCGATCACGCAAAGTTGAGCGAAGAGAAAGAATATATAGTTGACAGCGTCGTCGAGCTTGAACGCTCTTTGCGCGTTGCCGAAGACGAGCGAACCCGTCAGGAACAGGCCCGCGTCAGCCTCGAAGAAAAGATCGAGCATCTGGCCGATGAGATGGAACGGCTGCGCGTCGAAAACAGCCGCACCATCGGCGAAAACGAGCAGCTTGTCGTCGAAGTCGAACGGCTGCGCGTCGAAGTAGAAGTGTTGCAGTCGGGCGGCCTCTCGCTCAGCGAAGATAACGAGCGACTGGTGGAGATGAACTCCGAGCTTTCCGACATACAGGCAGAGGCAGTGGCCAGCGCACGCGAGCTTGAAGCCAGAACCGAAACCCTGATCGTGCAATTCGACGGCGCGCAAGCGCGCATAGCCGAGCTTGAGCAGGACAACGCGGAACTCTCTCAGGCCTGCGCCGACATCGGCGCGCGCGTGGTCGAGCTTCAGCAGAAGAACGTAGCGCTTAATGAATCGCACGCTCTGTTTCAGTTGCGCGCAGATGAAACCGAATCTCAGTCCGCGCGCCTCGACTCGCTTACGGCAGAAACCGAAAAGTTCAAATCGCGCGCAACAGAGCTTGAGCAGGAGAATGTCGCGCTGGGACAAGCCAACGCTCAACTTGAAGATGCCGTTCAACGATTTGAAGCGCTGACGGCGCGGCTCGAAGACAGTGCGCTCAAGCTGCGCGCGCGCGCGGAGGCGAGCGAACGCTCTCGCGCGGAACTGGAACAGCGGAATCGCGTTCTCGCGGAACAGAATCGCAGACTCAGAGTCGAAGGCCAGACGCAATCGCGATTTCTCGCCAATATGTCGCACGAGCTTCGCACACCTATGAACGCAATCATAGGCTTTACGTCCCTGCTTTTAGACGACCGCTCGCTTGAACTCAAAGACCGCCACCGCAGCAGCCTTGAGCGCGTCTCGCGCAACGCGCATGACCTGCTCGAACTCATCAATAACGTGCTCGATCTATCGAAGATAGAGGCAGGGCGCATGGATGTTTACTCGGAACCTGCCGATGTGCACGACCTGATCGAACGCGCCATCACCGTAGTCGAGCCGATGAAAGAGAATCGCCCCGTCAAACTCAGCATGGAGCTGGAAGAGAACCTGCCAACGCTCAAGACTGATCGAATGAAGCTTCAGCAGGTCCTGATCAACCTGCTGTCGAATGCCATCAAGTTCACACAGGAAGGCGAAGTGAAGGTTCGAGCCGCGCGCGCTTCCGACCGCATTCTGATCAGCGTCAGCGACACAGGACCGGGCATTGCCGAATCGGATTTGCCGAAGATATTTGAAGAGTTCCGGCAGGTCGGAAGCTCTGCACGCACATCGAGATCGGGCACGGGGCTTGGACTGACTATCACACGGCGGCTTGTAGAACTGCTTGGCGGCGAAATAAGCGTGACGAGCAGTCTGGGCAGCGGCTCGACCTTTATAGTGACGCTGCCTGTCGAGATAGAAGGCCGCGCCGCCTCGACCGTAGACACAGAAGCGCCGCTTACAGACCCCGACCGCACCGCGCTCGTAATTGACAGCGATCCTGCCACGCTCTATTTGACGAAGAAGTACCTGACCGAAGCGGGCTACTCGGTCGCAGCAACAGACGACGCGGGGCGCGGGCTTGAGATAGTAAGGCTGGCGCAGCCCGCCGTCGTCACAATCGATCTGGATCTGCTCGAAGGCGGACTCAGCGTGATCGAACGGATTGCGCGGGCCAGAAGCGAAAACGCAGATCAGAAGCGTTCGATCATCGTTCTCTCTTCAGATAACGGTGTCGAGCGAAGCGCGATGGATGCGGGCGCGACCGTATTTATCAGAAAGCCTATCGAACGCCAGCATCTGGTCGCGGTGTTGGGGCGAACAGGCACAAGCACGCCGCCGGGGCGCGTGCTTGTCGTTGACGACGACGAAGACGCGCTCGATCTGGTTGTGGCGATGATTGAAGATAGCGGCTACAAAATTCAGACCGCGCGGAACGGGCGCGAAGCTCTGGATGAACTTGGGCGCGCGCGACCGAACGCGATCATACTCGATCTGATGCTGCCGGAGATGGACGGCTTTGAGGTTGTTCATCGGCTGAGCCTGAACGCGGACTGGAGCGAGATTCCGATCATTTTAATCACGGCACGCGATCTGTCGCACGAAGAGCGGCGCGCGCTCGACCGTGGCACTATCAGAATAATTCAAAAGGGCAGTTTCACGCGCGACGAATTGCTTGCCGAAATCAGCCTTGTGACCGACCGGTCGGCTAAAGACGCGCCCGCGCCCGAATAGCGCCTTCGTTGTGGCACTTGCGCAAGTGCCACAACATCCACACTCGCCTTCCATTACCTGCATTAGACTGCGGCTCAAAGGAGATCACCATGAGGATTAGAGCCGTTGCACATGCTCTCGCTTTAATGCTGGCCCTGACCGTATTGCCGGTCGTGTCGGCGCAGGACAGCTTGCAGGATTGGAGCGTCGTTCAAGCCATAGCGCCCGGAACCGAGTTGATTATTGAAACCAAAACGGCAGAGACTATCAAAGGAAAACTGGGTGACATAACGGGCACGACTTTGAATTTGTCTCAGGGCGGTAAAAGCGTTGCGCTGGAGCAGAAAACCATTCATAGAATCTATCTCGTTCAAAGCCGTTCTGCTTTGCGCGGGGCCGCGAAAGGCGCTTATATCGGCGCTCGCATATCTCGCAGAAGATCGTATTCGTATCTGGATACTCCCAAAAGCATTCTGCTTGGCGGGGCTGTTGTCGGAGCGGTGATAGAGGGCAGAAATCGCAAAGGGCAGTTGATCTACGAAACGAAATAACCTTTGACGAAGCCTCCGGGATTGAATATGCTACGCGCGGCTCGATAGATGCTGCGTTATGCAACCTCACTCGAAAGAAGTCACGCAACTGCTGCTGGATTGGAACAACGGCGATTCTGCGGCTGTTGATAAGTTAATGCCCATCATCTCTTCGGGGCTGCCGCTCGATTGATGCGGCGGATACTCGTCGATCACGCGCGCAATCGCAAGGCTGCCAAACGCGGCGGCGGGTTAAAGGTTCTTTAACCGAAGAGATCGCCGTTTCCAAAAACGCCGCGAAAATAAAGAGGCGCAAAGGAGGCCGGCACCCTTTGCGCCTCTGCGTGATTCGCTCACCGCGAATTCTCTCACTGCGGTTTCGTCTCGTCAGGATCGATGCGACTGGTCGTTCGTTCAGAGCCTTTAGCGCCGCCGCTTTCAGCACTGCTGCTTTCAGTGTTGCCGCGTTTCCCCCTGTACTGGCGAGCCCACTCTTCTATGTTTTCGCGTATGAATTCGCCGAAGTCTTCTATATCGCGCGCGGACTTGTTCCAGAACTCTTTAAACGCGCGCTTATCAGCGCCCCTGCCACGCGGAGCATTACCCCACACGCCTGCCCAGTCGCCCCAGCCTGAACTGTGGCCGACTTCGTCTTCGTAGTAAGCCGCAAGCTGGCGACAAGCCATCGCCGCGACCGTCAATGAACTATCTGCCGGAAGCGGCTCGAATACAGCGCCTACGTCCGAATCAATCTCTCTGAGCCGCGCAAGTACGCGGTTGTACTGCTCGACGCAAAAGCGCGCAGCATCCTGAGCGCTTCCTGTCCATTCCGATTGCAAAGCCATGCGCGACGTACGCCGCAAAACATTTACCAGCTTTGCCAGTTCTTTCTCTCTTTCCATGATTTACCTCCTGCTAGCAACGTCCATGCACAAATACTCTGGCCCGCGCGCGACGGCCTCCGCAATGCCGCCCGCCGCTGTGACCTCTTTCACGTGTGCGGTCTCTTTCAGTTCCGGTTTCGTCCTCGAAATAAGCAGCAAGCTCGCCTGCTGCCAGTCTGATCACTTGAGGAGAAGCCGATTCCGGAAGCGGCGCAAACAACGGCCTGAGGGCAGGCTCAAGCACTTCGAGTCGAGCCAGCACTTTGTTGTATTGCGACGCGCAGAATCGCGCGGCATCAGGCGCAGCATTGGCCCAGGCTGCGTAACCTGCTGCCCGCACGATGCGATGCGCCACGTTCGTCAGTTTCACTATTTCTTTGTCTCTTTCCATTTCTCACCTCATTGTCTTAATAATTCGATCTGCTCGCGCAGCAACTGCTTGCCTCGATGGACGCGCCATTTGATTGTAGAGACCGGCACACCCACAAACGCCGCTATTCGTTTGAGCGGCATCTCGTCGAAAAAACGGAGCCGCAGCACGAGCGCGTAATCGGCTGGCAAATTTTCAAACGCAAGCCCAAGCTCTTCATCCCCGTCATCGACGAGCGGTTGAGCAAGAGCCTCTACCTGTTCAAGCAGGAACTCGTCCAAATCAACGCGCCCTTCTTTGTGCGCGCTCTCCCGCTTGCCGATTCTGAAAGCGCGATGGCGCGTGATGGCCGAAAGCCACGCCGCAAACTTCGCAGGGTCTTCAATCGAAGGCAATGCTTTGAAAGCGAGCAACAGCGCGTCCTGCGCTACGTCTTCGGCGTCTTCGCGCCCGACTATTGCCTGAGCGGTGCGAACCACAGCCGCGCGATAACGCGTCGCAAGCAGTTCGAATGCGTCGAGGTCGCCTACGATTGACGCGACAACCAGCACCTCATCAGGCGGTTCTGCTTCTGGCTTTGCCATAATCGCCCTACATGATTATAGAGACATGAAGGAAGGAAAAGGTTAGAGAGCGGATTGCGGATTTTATTTCAACTCAGGGCCGGTAAGTTTTTATGAGAACAGAAAGTTTACCGCCACAGACGCCGGGAGCGTGGAGTATGCGAAGAGAAAAATTCTGCGAAATCTTTGCGCTCCCGGCATCTGTGGCGGTAAATCGGCATCAACGCTTGCCCTGTGAATAGACCGCGCTGAGGATTTTTTTCGCTTTCTCGATCATCGCAGGCGAAGCTTTACTGCTTGAGCCTGTATTGAACGGCGGCTGCGGATCATATTCGATTAACAGTTGAATCGTCTGCGCCATCTCTTCGCCCTGTTCGAGCGCGACAAGCTGCAACGCCATATCGATGCCTGCCGAAACGCCCGCCGCTGTAATCACTTTGCCCTGACGCACATATCGCTTGCTGACAGGCGTTGCGCCGAACATCTTCAGATTATCGAGACTGCTCCAGTAGGTCGTCGCCTGAAGTCCTTTCAGCAATCCCGCCGCGCCCAGAATCAGCGAGCCTGTGCAGACAGATGTCGTCCATTTGGTCTTCTCGTGCAGACGGCGAATCCATTCAAGGACCTCTTTGTCGCCGAGTTGCGCGGTCGGGTCGCCGCCCGGCACAACCAGAATATCGGCGTCCGTGACATCGCTGATCGCGTGTTCGGCGTTGAGCATCTGAAGGCCGGAATCGGGCTGAATGATCCCGGCTTTTTTGGCGGCAAAACGAACGCGCGCGCCCGGCACGCAACGCAAAACTTCATAAGGGCCTATGGCGTCGAGCACCGTCATCCGGTTGTAAAGGTAGATCACTACGTTAAGCGTGTTGTCCATCTCTTTCTCTCTTTCATCGGCCAGAGCCTTGGTCTGATTCAGTCCCAGTCCCGCGACGGCAATCGAAGCGGATTTGAGAAAACCTCGCCGCGTCGTGCGAAATCGCTTCAGAAATGTTTGTTTCATTATATGTTCCTCTGAAACTGGCTACGGTTTGTGATCGGGCTTGCCCGCAGGCTTGTCCATCTCGACCGGCTTGCCCGCCTGCGGCTCGATCAGGCGCTTGCCCGTTGCCTTATCAAACACACTGTTGCGCAGGAACTGCTCTGTCGTCCACTGAGGCGGGCTGCCGCCCAGATACTTTTGAAACCATTCGAGGTGCGCCGTGTAGTACAAAGCCATCTCGTACCAGCTCGGCCAGTGGCCCGCGTTTGAATAGATGATAAGTCTCGATGGCACATCCATTTTTTGAAGCGCCGTGAACATCTCAAGCGATTGCGTATACGGCACGCGATAATCGCGCTCGCCGCTTATCACAAGGCAAGGGGTCCTGAAGCTCTTAACATGATTTGACGGCGACATCTTTTCGTAAAGCTCAGAGTTCCACGGCTGGCCCTTCACGTCCCATTCGGGAAACCATGACTCTTCGGTCGCGCCGAAAAACGATTTCAGATTGTAGATTCCCATCATCGAAGCAATCGCTTTGAATCGATTCGTGTTGCCCTCGAACCAGTTCATCATGTAGCCGCCATACGACCAGCCCATCGCGCCCATTCGGTTCCGGTCAACGTAGGATAACTTTTCGAGCGCGTCCGTAACCTTCATCAGGTCTTCAAAAACTTTCCCGTTCCAGTCGCCTGAAATCGCTGCGGTGTAGTCCTGTCCGTAACCGGTCGAGCCGTGCGGGTTCGCAAACGCCACAACATAGCCCGCGCCCGGATAGACCTGCCAGTCACCGCGAAACGCATCGGACCATTGCGACTGCGGCCCGCCATGCACGTTCAGTATGAGCGGATATTTTTTCGACGGATCGAAGTTGTGCGGCTTCACGACGAATACCTGAACTCGTTTGCCGTTGGCTCCCTCGACCCACATCTGCTCAGCCGGGCGAATGTCTATTTCGTTTGCCACGGATTCGTTTACGCGAGTGAGCCGCGCAGGAGTCGCAGCTTTATTATCGTTGATCTCTGCGCCGTAAATTTCGACCGGCGCGCCGACTGAACTTCTCGCATAAATCATTCGCTTCGACTTGATTTCAAATGCGCTTATCGACTTGTCGGCCAGAACCTGCGTAATGCTGCGCGTCGCAAGGTCGAGGCGATAGACGGGCGTCTGGGCTTCGACCGGGCCTGTGAAATAGATCGCCTTGCCGTCATCGGCCCACGCGAAATCGTCTACCCAGTTGCGAAACGATTCCGTCATCACGCTTGTCGTACCAGCCGCGCGATCATAAAGCGCGAGGCGAAACAGGTCGGATTCGTAACCGGGCTGCTTTTGCAGGCGATAAGCGATGTAGCGCCCGTCGCGTGAATATTTAGGGCTGCCATCATAGGCGGGATTTGCCGAAGTGATGTTGCGAGCCATAGGCTTCGGGTCCGTCAGCGATATCAACCACAGATCGTTGTTGGTCGATGACTCAGGAGTTTTATCGTGATTCGACGTGAACGCCAGCTCTGAACCGTCAGGCGAAAAGTCATACTGCAAGGGGCCGCCGAGTTGAAACGGCGGCGAGTCGAAATCGCCCGGCGTCAAATCTCGCGCGTCGCCCGTCGCGACATTTGCCAGAAAGATGTGCGTGCGCGTTCCGTCTTTCCACGCTGTCCAGTGGCGATAAAACAGGTGATCGGCCATGTGCGCTTTCAGTGGGCCGTTCGACCAGTTTTCAGCGATCTTCCTGTTGCAGTTGTCATCGCCTCCGCATTCGGGATACACGTCGGTCGAGAAGGCAATCCATTTGCCGTCAGGAGACCAGAGCGGGTCGGCCACGCCCGTAGAAATGTTTGTAACTTTTCTCACTTCGCCGCCGCCCACGGGCATGACGTACAGGTTACTGTCTTTCGAGCTGATGAAAGCTATCGACCGACCATCGGGCGAAAACGTCGGCGTGGACGCGCTCGTATCATCTGTGGTGATCTGCCGCGCGTTGCGCCCGTCAATGTCCATCATCCATATATTGCTCGTGCGCGTTGCGCGTGGAAGGTCGGAAGTAGCAACAACGTAGATGACCGATTTGCCGTCGGGCGAGATGTGGACATCAGAGATTGACTTGATGCGATAGAGGTCTTCAATCGTAAACGGGCGCTTCTGCGCAAGCGAAGAACTCAAAGGAACCAGCAGCAGAATTGCGAGCAATAAAAAGTTTCTTTTCATTTCGTGGCCTCTTTTAAGATGTCGAGAATTGGCTCATCAAAGCCTCACCATCATTTATGATGCTTCAAGGCCGGTAAGCCTTGCGCTCACCGCCCACAATTTTCGAGCCGTATCTTCATTGTAGGACTCAGGCGATGATCTTGTCTCAGTTTTTTTGACGAAATACTTTCCCGTCACGCCTTCCACCTCAGGCGAAGCGGCAAGGTGTATGGAAGTCTCAGCCCCTTTTTCAGGGCTTAAAGTCATCAGCTTGATAATCGCTTCGACGAACTTTGGCAGCGCGCGAAAGATGCCCGTTGCGACCGCGCCCGGATGCAGGCAGTTTGCTGTGACGCGCGCGGCAGAGAGACGGCGGGCCAACTCGTAAGTGAATAAGACGTTCGCCAGCTTCGAGTTCGCATAAGCCCTGACGCCGCTATAGTTTTTCTCGCCCTGCAAATTATCGAAATCCATGCGTCCGTAAGTATGCGCCCCCGATGCGACATTGATTATTCGAGCAGAGGCGCTTTGTTCGATCACGTCCAACAGCAGATTCGTCAGCAGAAAATAGCCGAGGTGATTGACGGCGAAAGTCGTTTCGATATTGCCTTCGACCACCGTGCGATTGCGGATGTAGACTCCCGCATTGTTGACCAGCACATCAAGCCGGTCGTGCGTCCGTTTGAACTCTCCGGCAAATTCGCGAATCGATCTCTGCGACGCAAGGTCGCAAAGCATCAACTCGACTCCCGCGTTACCGCTTTGCGCTTTGATTTCCGCGCGCGCCGATTCGCCCCGAACGCGGTCGCGGCAGACCATAACGACCGCCGCGCCGCGATCAGCCAGCTCACGGGCGGTCACAAGGCCGATGCCGGAATTTGCGCCCGTAACCATGCAGATTTTGCCCGTCATGTTCCGGTTATCATTCATTGGTTTTCTCTGCGCCCTGCTGCGCCATCAAATCTTCAAAGCCTGATCGAAATCTTCGATCAGATCTTCTGTCGCTTCGACTCCGACAGAGACGCGAATCAACGTGTCTGTGATGCCGAGCCGCGCGCGGTCTTCGGCAGGCATGCCGGAATGCGAGGTCGTGGCCGGGCGAGTGATGAGCGTTTCGACGCCGCCGAGGCTCGGAGCAATTATCGGAAGCGTAACTTTTCGCAAGACGGAATCGGCTGCGGCGATATCGCCGTCGAGTTCAAAACTGAGCACGCCGCCAAAGCCTTCAAACAACTCGCGCGCGCGCGCGTGATTGGGATGGCTTTCAAGCCCCGGATAGTTGACGTGCGCGACTCGCGGGTGGCCTTCTAAAAACTGAGCCAGCTTAAGCGCGCTCTCGTTTTGAAATCTCACGCGCAGCGCAAGCGTCTTAATGCCGCGATAGAGCAGGAATGCGGCGTGCGGGTCCATCGAACCGCCCAGATGATCGAGCTTGTGCTTGACCTGTTCGACCAGAGCGGCGCGCCCGATGACTGCGCCCGCGACGATGTCCGAATGTCCGTTGAGGTACTTCGTTGCGCTGTGAATCGAAAGGTCGAAACCGTGCTCAGGCGGGCGGAAATTTATGGGGCTTGCGAAGGTGCTGTCGATCAGCGATACAAGATTATGTTCTTTTGCGAACTCGGCCACGCGTTTCAAATCGGCTACCTGAAGCGTCGGGTTCGTCATCGCTTCGACGTAGATGGCTTTCGTGTTTGGCCGAATCTTTTCTTTCCATGAATCGGGGTCGTTGCCGTTGATGAAATCATATGACAGACCGAAGCTGGCAAAATCTTTCATCAGAAAATCGTGAGTGCCGCCGTACAAACGATCCTGCGCAAGCAAATGATCGCCTGCGGACAAGACAGACAATAATGATGTGGAGATTGCGGCCATGCCGCTTGCCGTGACGAGCGCGGCTTCGGCGTTTTCCAGCGCCGCCAGCTTCTGGTGAAGCGCCTCGTGATTCGGCGTGTTGTTCAGGCGAATATACCTGATGTCGTGATAGCTGGTTTCGCCCTCGTATTCAAACATCGCCGATTGAAATATGGGAACCGTGACCGCGCCCTTGATGCGCGGATGAGGTTCGCCCGCGTGAATTATTTTAGTCTCGATGCGTTCAAAGTTTTTAGCCATCGCTTCTCCTTAAATTTCAGCCGGAAAAGCCGCCTTCGCGTGCGGCCTCGTTTATAACAAAGTATTCTCTGACGTGCGGGAAATCAACCTTGCGAGCGGAGGTTAAGCGGATAAGCAGCGCGCGGATCATATTCCAGACATGCTGCGGGCAACTGTTCGTACAATCTGATTGTCTGCTGCGGCATTGCCATTAAACAATAGCAAAGACTGGTTAATCGCGGAGGACTTCAGAGCGGAAAACGGACTGACCCGCAAGCGATGTGTAGAAGCTGAAGAGCGCCACCGTGATAAGTATCGGCAAAATGATAAAAGTCGTCTGAGCGTGCCAGCTTGTAAGATTCGGAGTGAGCGCGTAGTGAAAGCTGAGATCGAAGAAAAACTGGAACGACATTGTCGTAAGCAACCCGAACCGGGAGACGGCCACTACCGCCAGAGTCGCATTCAGTAGAGGGCCAATCCAAAAAGTTATCGGGCCGGGGATTGCAAATGCAAGGATTTCGACCGTGGCAAACAGCAGCCACATTGTGAGCGCGGCCAGCCATTGCCTGCGTAATAGAATGTATAGCAGCAGCAGGATGAATAGCAGGCCCACGCCGACTGTAAACCACTGGACAAAGCTGATGGTCAGCAGGCTGGTAATAACGCTCCGTGCCCCTTGAAGCGTTTCGGGATTTATACTGTTGATGAAACCGGATGGTTTCCCGGCCCAGTTGGACGTAAACGGCATCAGGCAGATCGAGAGCGTATGGCCGAATCCAAGAAGGCTGCCTATCAGAATATCGCGCCCGACCATCGGGTCCCGGAACCCATCCGCAAGAAGCCTGCTCCACGAAATGATCAACCTCGGCCACAATCGGCGCACGTAAGGTTCGAGCGCAATATAGAGTATCCAGATCAGGGTGGAGGCGAACAGCGCCCACGCGATTATGTTGAATAATATATTGAGTTCTGCGCCGAGCGCAGGGACATGATCTGCGCCTATCATCTGCCCGATTATAAGCGTCAGCAATACGAAAAACGCCAGCTTGAACGCCCCCTTGCGATCTCCGCGCCCCAATCGCAGGTTGCGACGGGCAAGCAGCACGCTCGCCGTAAGGACCGCAAAGAAGACCACAGCGAGGATATAGCCTGCTGCCTGTCGCGACGCCATGCCCGACACTTCTTCCTGTCGTGTAGGCTTCTCCCATGGCGGAAGGATTTGAAAATAGACCAGCCTTCCGCGATACGAAGCCGCCTCTACTCGAATCGGTATGTCCGGGTGATCCGCATAAGCGCCTTCCCACGCCATTCGCGCGTCGGCGTAAGTCGGCGGAATCCAGACCGATTCGACCTGCGCGAAGCGGGCTATATCAAGCCTCGCCTGCGCGAACGCTGCCGACCAGTCAGGTTGAGCGGTTAAAGCCGTCGTATCGATTTGCGGCGGAATCGCGTAGAATTCGACCAGCCGACCGCGCATATCGAGAATGACCTTCGCCATGCCGGAAGTCTCCATCGGCGGGTCCTCAAGCGTCACCTGTCTGAAGCTGGGCGGCATCGGGCGCGGGCTTTGGCGATACCAGAAGAAGTAAAGCAGCGGCTGGCCGGTTTCCAGTTTATTCCAATCCTCGAACGAAGCCTCTCGCTGTCTGATGTGAGTGCTATAGGCATAGTCCTCGCCTATGCCATAGGCGACATCCGAAGGTGAATCCCCGTAGCCGAAGCTTTTTATGAGATTGCTCGATTGGTATGCGAGAACCTCAGGCGGTTTTTCAAGCGGCAGATTGTTATGAAACATCAATCGGCCTGACAGGAACATGACACAGGCAAGCTCTACAAAAAAGACCGCCAGACAGGTTATCGCGACGGCGGGCCTGAGCGCGCCTTCCTTCGGGGCGGCTGCGACCATCTCAGGCGAAGGAGTTTCACCGGCAGCAATCGCCGCCGCCAGCGGGTCGCCGCCCGGCAACGCCGCCGATACCTGCGCGACTGACGTGGGTCGATTGCGCGGGTCGCGCTCCAGACAGCGCAGTATCACGCGCTCGACCATCGGGTCCACTTCTTTGACATGACTGGATATGCTCGGCGGAGTAGACGATTCGTGCATCCGAGCAAGCTCTTCAATCGACGCGGCGTCGAAAACTTTCTTGCCCGTGAATACCTCGTAAAGCACGAGGCCCAGAGCATAGATGTCGCTTTTTGTGGTTACCTCCCTGCCCACAAGCTGCTCTGGAGCCATGTAGGCGGGCGTACCTGCTCGAACCTCTGTGCCTACGAACTCATCTGCAAGCCCGGCCAGCCCGAAATCGGTAATCTTGGCGCGGCCTCGCCCGTCTATCATGACGTTGGCCGGTTTCAGATCGCGGTGCAGCACTCCTTCCTGATGCGCCGCCGTCAGCCCGCTGCAAAGCTGGCTCGCTATCTCGACCGCTTTATCCGCAGGAAGGCGGCCTATGCGACGAAGCAGCGTGTAGAGATTCTCTCCGTCAATATATTCCATTGACAGGAAGTGCTGATCTTCGACCTCTCCGATGTCGAACACGCGGCAGACGTTCGGGTGAGAAATCTGGCGGGCTATGCGGACTTCGCGGTGAAACCGCTCAAGCATGCCTTCATCGCGCACAAGTTTTTCCGGCAGGAATTTCAAAGCCACCGGCTGAGAAAGTTTCAAATCGTCAGCCCTGTAGACTTCGCCCATGCCGCCTTTACCCAGAAGCGCGATGATGCGATAGCGATTGGCCAGAACCGTGCCGGGAATGAAGCGAGCGCCGCCGCTCGTAAAGGATCTGTCCTGAGGAAGCAACCGGGCCGCTTCGTGAACCAGAGTCGTAATGAATTTGCCGGTCGGCTGATGATGCTCAAGCAGCGTTTCGACCTCCTGGCGAAGCGTCGCATCACCCGCGCACGCTTCGTCGAGAAAGGCCGCGCGCTCTGACGGGTCGCGCCCAATCGCGGACTCAAACAGCGCCTCTATTTGCTTCCATCTCTCTGGGTTCATAAATCAGTTACTTGTTAATTTCGCGATGCAGCCATGCTTCGGCCATTCTCATGTGTCGTTTCACTGTAGAGGCTGACACAGCTTCCACTTCGCCGATCTCTTCGATGCTGAGCCCGCCAAAATAACGCAGCTCTATGATTCGCCCTTTCAGCGGATCAAACGCCGCGAGGCTCTCAAGCGCGTCATCGAGCGCCACAAGGCTGCTCGCGCGTTCTGCGGAAAATATAGCGACCTCTTCAAGATTCAGATTTTGTTTGCCGCCGCCTCTGCGGCCTGCCTTGTGCTTGCGTGCATGATCGATGAGTATCTGGCGCATGATGCGGGCAGCGACGCCGAAAAAATGAGCGCGGCTTTGCCATTCGAGGTCCGTGTAGCCGACCATCTTCATGTAGGCTTCGTGAACGAGAGCCGTGCCCTGAAGCGTGTGATCTTTTCTTTCGCTGCGCAGGTAGCGATTTGCCAACCGTCGAAGCTCATCGTAAACAAGGGGAGTCAGTTTTTCTAATGCCGCTTTATCGCCATTGCGCCAATCCTGAAGCAGGCCGGTTACATCTTGAGGCGACGATATGCTCATAGATTCATTGCGCGAATTCTCGAAACCTGGTCTTGAATCTCCGAGAGCATACCCACATGTAGAACTCAAGTCAACGCGCGCATCAGTCGCGCGCAGATGAAATCCGGTCCTGATTAATCGCGATATTAAACGCATGACGCAGCCCGATGTGTCGCCTTCTATTTCCGGTTCGGATCAACCGATGTGTTATGGAAAGCCGTGATGCTCCACTGTCCGTTCTTCTTTGTAAGAAGAAGCGAATTCATCGCCCTGCCTTCGCGCCCCTCGGCCAGTTTCATCTGCCACTCGATGTGGGCGAGCGCAATCGTATCGGAAAGAAACCTGACGCTTTGAATCGCCGGGCTGATACGGCTGTTTTTGTAGATGGTATCGAATATATGCTGGTGGCCTGCCTCAATCTCTTTGCGCCCTTTGATGTGCCTGCCGTTTATGATCACGTAATCGGCATCCTCATCGAATACGGCGGCGTAATCTTTTCCACTGCCCGCATTCCAGCCGTCTTGCAGCAGGCTGACTATCCTGCGAATGGCAGCCTCGTCTTCCGCGCGAGATTGCCCGGAAATCGTACCCGCCATAAGGCAGGCGCAGATAATTGCAGTCATAGCGTTAACAAGTATTTTCATCTTCCCTCCAGTCTGTTTGCGTAGAGTTGTGCGGATAAATAAGCATTATCGCCGTTTTGTCGCCGCAGCTTTGAAGCGCCCCGCTTTGAAGCGCCCCGCGTTTCACGCACACACAACACGGCAATCGAGATCAGAACTATTACCGATAAGACCATGAAAAATTCCGTGTATGCGGAAAACAGAGCTTCTATATAGACCAGCCACTGGTCGCCTGCAACCTCGATAATCGTTTGTTGATCGTACACAGTACACCTCTTTTTGAAGCGCTGACTTCTGAATATTTCTACCCTCATGTACTAAGGCGTATTATTTTATTGAAACGGCTCACGGCCTGAAAAACTTTGCGTGATATTTGTCATTCGCGCCAGTCGGTATTTCTGCCGCAAGATGATAAAATGGAATTGACGCTATCAGTGGACCGAACTGTTCCGCCTGTTTTCATGGAATTATAATAAAGACATCCATACACATCAGCGGAAAGCTCGCTCGATGTCAGAATTAATCATTGTGGACGAAGTCAGATAGGAGGTGTTTTGTGAGCGCTATCGAACTTCAAATCAATGGAACCAACCGTCGTCTGGACGTAGAGGCTGACAGAAAACTGCTCAGCGTCCTGCGCGACGAGCTTGATTTAACCGGAACCAAATACGGCTGCGGCGAAGGCCAGTGCGGCGCGTGCACAGTGCTGATTGACGGCCAGCCCGCAAGGTCTTGTTTAATGGCTGTCGGCGAAGCGACAGGCAGGCAGATTACGACAATCGAAAGCCTTGAAAAGGACGGGCAACTCGACCCGCTGCAACAGGCTTTTCTCGACGCTGGCGCTATGCAGTGCGGCTACTGCATTCCGGGCATGATTATGTCCGGGGTCGGTTTGTTAAGGAAAAACGCGCACCCGACCAATCAGGAAATTCTCCGCGCTATGGAGCGCAACATCTGCCGCTGCGGAACCTACCCGCGCATATTTGCAGCCATTCGCAAGGTTGCCAGTAGCGAGAAAGGCGGTGTCAGGTGAGCGATAAACCGATGGACGAAATTGAGCTTGAGCGGTACGAGCTTGCCGAAGGGGCCGCTTATCGATTCGAGATGCACCGTCGCGACTTCTTCAAAACATTGGGCGGCGGAATACTGATCGCCTTCACGATTAAAGACGCGCTCGCCCTACAGGAATCGGGCGGCGAGCGACGCCAGTCGGGCGGCTCGCTCCCAAAGGAGATCGGAGCATGGCTTCACATCGGAGAAGACGGCGCGGCGACCGCTTTCACGGGAAAGGTCGAGTTTGGACAAGACATTCGCACATCGCTTGCTCAGGCGGTCGCCGAAGAGTTGCGCGTGCCTATGGCTTCCGTTCGTCTGGTGATGGGCGATACAGACCTGACGCCTTATGACATGGGGACGTTTGGAAGCCGGACTACACCGACCATGAATCCGCAACTGCGCAAAGCCGCCGCCGCCGCGCGCGAAGTATTGATCGGGCTGGCCGCAGAGCAACTGAAAGTGGAGCCAGCTTCTCTGGTAGCGGCTGACGGCAAAGTTCTGCATCCGCCGACGAAACGAGCGCTCGGCTTCGGGCAATTGACCAAAGGTCAGCGTTTGCTGAAAACAATCTCTGACAATGCATTGCTCACCCCGCCAGATCAGTGGAAGATCGCTGGACATTCTGCGCACAAGGTCGGTGGCCGCGAGATAGTCACAGGAAAACATCAGTACACATCCGACATGAAGCTTCCCGGCATGCTGGAGGGGAAAGTTCTTCGCCCCGCGTCGTTCGGCGCGACGCTTGCAGATTTCGACCCGCGCGAGGCTGAAAAACTTGAAGGCGTGACCGTTGTGCGCGACGGCGATTTCGTCGGCATAGCCGCGCGCAGCCAGCCAATGGCTGCGCGCGCTCTGACCGCGTTGCGCGCGCAGTGGAAGACCGTTCCGCAAATCTCGACCAGAGAGTTATTCGATTATTTGAAGAAGCAGCCAGCCGCTGGTCAAGGCGGCGAGGGGCGTTCCAACTACACTCGCGGCTCGATTGCGGAAGGAATGGCCGCCGCTCATCAGAAATTAGAGCGTGCATACACTGTAGCTTATATCGCGCACGCGCCGCTTGAGCCACGCGCCGCCGTTGCGCAGTGGAAAGACGGGCGGCTTACGGTCTGGACAGGAACGCAACGCCCGTTCGGCGTCCGAGGCGAACTGGCCGACGCTTTTCATATCCCGGAAACACAGGTTCGCGTGATCGTGCCCGACACAGGTTCAGGCTATGGCGGCAAACATACCGGCGAAGTGGCCCTCGAAGCGGCGCGTCTTGCGAAAGCCGCAGGCAAACCCGTCAAAGTCACATGGTCGCGCGAAGAGGAATTCACGTGGGCCTATTTCCGTCCCGCTGGCGTGATCGAAATCAAAAGCGGCGTGACGAAAGACGGCATAATCACCGCATGGGAGTTTCACAACTACAACTCAGGGTCTTCGGGCATTCGCACGGTTTACGATATTGCCAATCAGCAGATCGAGTTTCATGCGACGCGCTCGCCTTTGCGACAGGGGTCATATCGCGGGCTTGCGGCGACGGCCAATCATTTCGCGCGCGAAGTCCACATTGATGAACTGGCCGAGAGCCTGAAGACGGACCCGCTCGAATTCCGGCTCAGGAACCTGAAAGACGAGCGCTTGCGCGCCGCGCTCTCTGCTGCCGCCAAATCGTTCGGCTGGGGCAAAGCTGTGCGGGCAAAGAATCAGGGTTTTGGCATAGCGGGCGGATTCGAGAAAGGCGGCTATGTGGCGACGTGCGCAGAAATCTCGATTGATCAATCGAGCGGCAAAGTGAAGCTTACGCGCGTTGTGACTGCGTTCGAGTGCGGCGCAATCGTCAACCCTGACGGCTTGAAGAATCAGGTCGAAGGCGCTGTGATTCAAAGCATCGGAGGCGCGATGTTTGAAGCCATAGAGTTTGAAAACGGCAAAGTTTTAAACTCGCGTTTTTCGCGCTATCGCGTGCCTCGATTCAGCGATGTCCCTGTACTTGAAACAGTCCTGCTCGACCGCAAAGACCTGCCGTCGGCAGGAGCCGGAGAGACGCCGATAGTCGGGCTTGCTCCGGCAATCTCGAATGCCATATTCAATGCGACGGGCAATCGCCTGAGGTCGCTTCCGATCTTAAAACAAGAACTCACTTCAGAGGAGACAAAATCAAAATGAGAGCAGAAACTTGAAAATCGCCGCGTCACCGGGAATGGGTCAAGGTTAAAAACGGTGACCGCACAGTCAACGCCTTTATCGTATTTCCCGAAGTCAAAACAAAGCGACTGCCGTGATACTGATTCACGAAATCTTCGGGCTGACCGATTGGGTGCGCAGCGTCGCCGACCCGCTTGCCAAAGCGGGTTACGGCTGTTGTGGTAGTTAGTCTGTGGCAATCAGCACAAGTTAGTCATCTACAACTGTAGTAATTAGGGTGACAGGATTTGCTTCACCCAATCACCTCTGTAATGAACAAGCGTCCCCCGATTCTCTCGAAAGAAATGAGCCAACACCCCTCCGGTTTTGCAACCGAGTAGTTCTGCATTTCTAGTCGCCACACGCCATCTTCGTAGCGGAGTAATTGTTCGACGAGAACAAGGTCGACATATCTACGTCGGCGAAACATCTTATTGCCCCCCTGCACCCTGGCTTTGTATGTGGAGGTCTCATCGTGACGTTCAATGGGCTTTTTGTAGATTTGCCTCAAAAGCTCCTGGCGAGAGACCCGTTTGGTCAACTGTTCCGCTAGAACAGGATAGCAAGTGAACATCGGTGCATAAGGGATGTGAACATGGGGCCAGTTGTCGACGATGTACAGAATAGGCGAAGATAAATCTTGGTAAGCATCGAAACGAAGGCTGCCATCCTGGTTTCTGAGGTACGCTCTATTCTTCATATAGTATTTGAGGCTGCGGCCACATTTAAGCGGAATCAACTTCCCCGTCTGATCGTGATGCATATACCCATTCAACTCTAAAGGTTCATCCGCGACCGAAGCCAGGGCGGTCAAGTCACCGATGACTGCGGGACCCGACTCCTCTGAATCTATCTCGTTTAGCGCAACCAGGGCGTACTGGCTCGAATCTTTAATAGGATTCGGCAGTCTGACTGACGGAGCCCCCTCGACCACGTAGTCAGCCAGAAATCGAACGCCCCTCATCTCTCTCAACTCAAACTTAAGGTCTCTCGAACTGCCCAGAACAAATATGTGAACGAAGTCCTCCGGCCTGTCATTGATAATTGTCACCGAGCCATACTTATCGACGTGATACTCGAAATGCTGCTCGACCCCTGAGGACTTGGAGATGAGAGCCGATAGCTCCGTCAGTTGAATCTCCAGAGTTCTCCCCTCAGGAGCCTGCCCGTCCGGTTCAGGCGATGTAAGTGAGGACGGCTGAATGAAAAAAAGGCAGGCCGCCGCGAAAGCTGCGATCATGTGGGACTTCGTTCTGGTGTGCATGTTAACCGCTCCTTGCTATCGAGAGCAGTATTACGATGCATAAAACAAATAGAGATGCTATGACGATCCTCTTCATTGGGAAACCTCCCCATTTTGTTAGGTAGATGCGCCGCT
The DNA here is from genome assembly GCA_963804815.1 of Blastocatellia bacterium. Taxonomy (GTDB): domain Bacteria; phylum Acidobacteriota; class Blastocatellia; order UBA7656; family UBA7656; genus DATEKX01. The sequence continues at coordinate 5,522,276 of CAWDRU010000002.1, forward strand.
GAAAGTGGTTACTTGATGTAGAGCTACAAAGATGCGGGTTATAGTTAGAGAGTTGCTGTGATCAAAAAAGATTTGAGCTTAAAGTACGCCCTGCCGGTTCATGCTTCGGGGAAGTTGTGTAGTCTGTCAATAAAGTCCTGATCAATCTGTACATCCGCGTCGAAGCCGAATACTTTTGAATAAAAGTATAGTTCGCCGTCGAGCGAGCGTTTGATGTTTTCGGCGCGCCGAAATCCATGCGCTTCGCCTTCAAAAGGAACATAAGCGACGGCCAGTCCCTTTGCGAGAGCCGCTTCAAACATCATCTCCGATTGATTCGGAGGAACGACCTTGTCATCAAGCCCCTGAAACAGAATTATCGGACAACTCAACTGGTCTGTGAAATGAATCGGCGAACGCTCGCGGTATAGATCCAGTCTTTCAGGATACGGGCCGATGAGGCTCGAATTATATCGCGACTCGAATTTATGACAATCCTGTTCGAGGGCTTCCAGATCGCTTATGCCGTAATAGCTCGCGCCCGCTTTGAAGAAATTGCGGAACACGAGCGCAGCAAGCGTCGTGTATCCGCCCGCGCTCCCGCCGCGAATGATTAATCGCTCGGAGTCCGCTCGCCCGCGCTCGATCAGATAGCGCGCGCCGTTTATACAATCGTCAACATCGACGACGCCCCACTGGCCGTTCAATCGCTCGCGATACAGGCGGCCATAACCCGTGCTCCCGCCATAATTGACATCGAGCACGCCGAACCCTCGACTCGTCCAGTATTGAAACATCGGTTTGAATATCGTCGTCGCCGCGCCCGTAGGCCCGCCGTGACTGACGACCAGAAGCGGCGGCTTCTCGCCCGCAGGAGCCGTGTAATCGCGATTGTTCGGACCGTAGAAGAAAGCATGCGCGGTCAATCCGTTTTCGGTCGCAAACTCTATCGGTTCGGGCGCGGAGAGATATTCCGGATCAACCTCTATGCTGCTTGAACGTCGCAGCACCTCCGTCTTTCGCGTTCGGAGGTCGAGTTGAACAATTGACAAAGCTTCGGCAGGCGAGCCGCCGCAAAACAGCGCGCGCCCGTGCGCACTATTCAGGCTCGCGATATCCGTGTAGGGTGTCTCTATCTTCTCAAGCCTGCGCGTGTGTGCGTCGAGCGATGCCAGTTGCCAGTTGCCTTGATCGTTGTAGGCGCAGATGATTCGATCACTCGAATCGAATCCGTAAGTTGACATTCTAAATATCCACTGCGGCAGGCCAAACTCGACGTTCATTTCCGACAGCGCCTCGACAGCGCCCGCACGCCAGCGGTAGAGATTCCACCAGCCCGTTCGATCAGAGACAAAATGAAGAACTCCGTCAGGCGACCATTCCGGCTGAAAGATCGATTCGCTTGCGCCGCCCGCAACCAGCTTATGCTCACCGGGCGAGCCGTCTTCGCTTATTTCGGCGACCCACAGTTCGGTGCCGTCCCACGGCAGATTCGGATGATTCCACTGAAGCCATGCCAGATGCTGCCCGTCAGGGCTGAGTCGCGGCGATGAATAAAAATCACTGCCTGAAACGATCACAGTGCCGCCCGTGTCGCCGTCGAGCCTGACGCTCACAATAGTGTTGATAGTGTCGCGGGTTTGCGCGGTATGATCTTCGCGCACCAGAATCATTCGGTTGCGGCGCACGTCAATCACGCCATCCGCGTATCGCATATTTTCGGCTGAAGTGATCGGATGCGGAGGCGAATCAGCCGTCTGGGCGTAGAGGCGCTGGTCCGCGTGGTTTGAAAAATAGATCGCGCCGTCACACACCACATATGCGCCGCCGCCGTATTCGTGAACCGTCGTGCGCGCGCTGAACTCAGGCGGCGTGACATCGGTCGTCTGCCCATCAGGCGTTCGCCTGACGATAACGCTGCGACCTTTCTCCGACGGGCGACTCTCTATCCAGTAAATGTCCGGGCCATCGAGCGCGATTTCGCCCAGACCTATAGTCCCTTCGACGATCAGGTCTGAGGTAATAGGCGATTTCCACGAACCATAAGAAGCTACTTTTTTTTGAGCCATAACTTTATCCTTTGCTAAAAAACAGCCGTGTCCCAAGCAGACTCAATATCAAAACAAGCGCGATGCCGAGCGCGCCTAAAGCTTTGTCCAGTGCCGCCACGCCCGTCCATTGAAGGTAATGAATCTTATAGAGCAGATCTATGCGGTCGGTGTCCGCGCCGCGCTGCGCGAGCGCGAGCCGGTTCCAGTCTACCCTCACACGTACGCCCGTGTCTGTTGTGGCCATGTTTCCTTCAACGCTTGTGATATGCCCATAGCGCGACGGATTCACAGCCAGAGCGTCCTCAAGCAGCGCCCTAAGTTCATCCGTGGTTGGCGCGGTCTTTGGTTGCAGGCTGTGCGGGTCAAGATGCTGCCAGCCCTCTTCCGTGCGCGCAAGCAGATGTTCGCCAAGCACTGTTTTCACATATCGGAACTCAAGCCACGACCGGGCTGGTTGCAACGTGATGCCTGTTTCAAGCGGATAGGTCTTTACCTGCGGCGTGTCATAAGCGGTCTCGTAACCGGGCTTCAAAAAAAAGATGGAGCCGGTGATGGCCCAGCCAATCAAAGGCAGCAGCATCACCAGCCCTGTAATACGATGAAGTGCGCGAACTTTCATTCAGACTTTTGTCCGGCCAGGTTTGAACATTCTCTTACGTCGCCCGTCTCAACGGCTCAAAAACTCTACTTGATCCCGCATCTCTTCAGCCGTTTTGAGTTCTATCAAATTGAGGAGCCCACGAATATGCTTGCGGATATCATAGCCTTGTTGGAATGCGAGTATGATTCCTGCATGAGATTTCCCGCTGGCCAACCATTCCTGATTGAGTCGGCAAAAATCCCCACGGTTGAAGCTACACAAAACGCGCCCCTGCTCTGTGGCGTATTCTAAATGCTCTTCATCATCACGCGCGCCCATGCCGACCTCTAATGCCGTAACAACATCCACATCGCGCAAACGCAATGCTTTGACCAAAGCTTTATCGAGAGAATCGTCGTCGAGATACAAACGGATAATCACGAACGGCTCTGCAATGACGAATAGTGTTCCTGCTCTAATCGGTAGGCTTCGGCTTCTTCAGCCGCGATATCAGCTTCGATTTCGTCTCGATTGGCATGATAATAAGTTAGCGCCGCATAGACTTGTGCTAATGAAAGCCCGATACGTCCGGCTATCTCTTCCGGGCTCAGTCCTAACTTATACCAGCCGACGACTCTGGCCACAGTCATTCTTGTCCCTGCAACTATAGGGCGTCCGCTTCGTATTTCTGTGTCTCGAACGACGAGTGATCCAATTGAGGATGGCTTTCCTTTTTTGATGGCCACCGGGTATTGACGAGCAAATTCTTCTCGATCAGCCAGCAGGTCGGCGAAGGCGCGGTCAGTCACAGCCCGCATTAGCAACAATCGCAGCGATGTTTCCGCCAATCTAACAGCATCATAGCGCTCTTTATTATCTGCGACTATCTCCTCGCTGTCCGTTGTTATTGTTTGCCAGGGAGACGCTTTGTGTTTAAAGTCGTTTAATAGATTGTAGATCGTGAGCGCCTGTTTTTCAGTTATCTCCGGAACCAATCTAGGCAACCGTTGCGCAAACTGCGATTTGATCGAGTCAGGGCTGGTGCAAATGAGAGATTCCAATGCAGCACAAAAGACCATGTGCCTGAATTCCGCGAGATACATATGATAGCCGCCATCGAAATACTTCAAGGCTCGAATAATTCTTCGATACTTTTCTTCGTTGTCGAAAAGATATTGAAGATTTGCCCATAGTTTAGCCATGCGCGCCGCGTCGTCTTTTGTGATCGTCAATTCCGAATGCGGCCTTGATGTATATGCGCTGCCATAAAAGCCCACGCCTATCTCAGGAAGGTGGTAAGGGTTGCCGGAGTCAGGGTAAAAGCTCTTTACCCAAGGGCCGCCTGTAGCAATGGGAACTGGCTGGATTATTCTGGATAAAACGATTGCTCGAATAATCAACTGTTGTGCATGATCAATAAGAGGAACTTCGTCGTCAGTAACCTCATCTAGTGAGATATAAAAACGATGGGTGTATGGTCCCCAATTGAATTCCTGCCTTGCTTTTAGCAGATGGTCGTGTGTCAGAATCTTATTTAGCCAGTTGCCAGACGGTTCACTGAAAAGAATCTCCTGCAAATAAACGCCGCTGCCGATGAGCGCTTCTTTGACCACATTGGGGTGATATTCAAGATGAAAGAGACAAGATACTTCAGCGCGCATAACTCAAATCCTATTGCAACAATCTGTTCAGCCTCCATGACTATGAAGGATATTTTTCTCACCGGTCTGGACGCTTTATAATCCAGACCAATGTTACAGCACGAGCCAACCCCTATCAATGACTGCTTGAACGCGACCGGAAAGCTTTATTCTTACTTCATCACGTTCACAATCACGCGCGAGGAGCAATAGACCCGCTCAGTGGCTTTTTGAAAATCGCCTTCCGTCGCGTTATAGATGTCAACGAAACTCTGCGGGTTGCGGTCTACGAGCGGAAACCAACTGCTTTGCACCTGCACCATCAACCGATGTCCCTTCAAAAACGTGTGCAAAACATCGGGCATCTCGAACTCGATGCGCGTCACTTTGCCCGGCGTCATCGGTTCTGGTTTTGCAAAGCTGTTGCGGAACTTCGCGCGAAACGGCTCGCCCCTGACCATCATCTGATAGCCGCCCATTTTTACGCCCGCAGGATTGGGATCATTATCCGGCGCATCGTCCGGATAAACGTCTATCACCTTGACTACGAAATCCGAATCGGTCCCCGAAGTCGAAACGTCGAGGCTCACTTTGATCGGCCCGGCGACCGTCATATTTTCTGTCATCGCGTCTGTTTGATAGACCAAAACATCCGACCGTGTCGCCGCAAATCGCTGATCGTCAACCATATACTCGCGCGTCATTCCGATTGCCGTGTTGTTGATGAAGGGCACGGGGCGGGCCGGGTCGCTGACGTACTCTGCGAAACACTGCCGCACAGCCGCGTCTGTAAAGGAGAGCTTGCCGCTCGAATTCAGATAGATGCTCTTTGCCTGAACGCCGCGAGGCGGCCAATGGTCTAAAGTCCGCCACTCGTTCAAACCCGTGTTGAAGACATAGGCTTCGGGCAGATTCATCTCGCCTTTGTCTTTCAGAAAATGGTTGAAGAAGATCAGCTCGATGTTCTGGCGATAGAACTCCGAAGTCTTTGAGCCGAAGCGAACATTGCCGAGTTCATCGCCATCCGAACGCGACCAGCCGCCGTGAAACCACGGCCCCATCACCAGAATGTTATAGGCGTTCGGGTTGTTCTTTTCGACAGCCTGATAAATTTTGAGCGCGCCCTGCAAATCTTCCGCATCGAACCAGCCGCCGACCGTCATCACTGCGGGCCGAACGTGCAAAAGGTGCTGCGGCACGTTTTGCGCCTGCCAGTATTCATCATAAGTGCCGTGCGTCATCCATTCGTTCCAGATGCGAATCTCGTCGTGCAGATATTTTTTGTTGGCGTTCGAGAGCGGCCCCATCTCCAGAAAGAACCTGTACCCGTCGGGCGTGCCGTGATTGAAGCCAAAAGACGAATCCATCGTCGGGCCTTTGCGCGGCTTGCCAAAACCGGAGATAAAGTTGAACGCGTGAGGCAGAAATAACGCGCCGTTGTGATGCATATCGTCGCCCAGAAAATTATCGGCCATCGGCGCTTGCGGCGAGACGGCTTTCAAGGCCGGGTGCGCGTCAATCATCCCCTGCGCCGTATAGAAGCCCGGAAACGAGATGCCCCACATCCCGACTCGCCCGTTGTTGTTCGGGATGTTTTTCACAAGCCATTCAATCGTGTCATAAGTGTCGGTCGTTTCATCAACATCGGTTGGCGAAGTCTTCCTGGGTTTGTAAGGATTCATCCATTTGAAATCGCCTTCGCTCATCATCCGCCCGCGCACGTCCTGATAGACGATGATGTACTTCTCTTTTTGAAACAGGATTGACGGGCCTATCGAACTTTTATAATCGTCCCCGTAAGGCGAAACGCTGTAGGGCGTGCGGCAGAGCAGGATCGGATATTTTTGCGATGTGTCTCTTGGCTGGTAGATGGAGGTGAAAAGCTTTGCGCCGTCGCGCATCGTGATCTTTGTTTCCATCTTCGTATAAGCGGCTTTGACTTCATCGGCATCCTGCGCTGAAAGCGAAGCGATAGAGCCGATGAATGTAAGCAGTGTTAAAACAGCCGCGAAGCGCATGTATAATTTCATGAATGCCCTCCCTTATTTTGTCCCGTCCGTGGCGCGAGCTTTTCGCTGCAGGTCGCGAAGAGCGCGAAAGCCTATGCGCTTGACGTTTTGCGATTCGAGAATCTGGCGAACCTCCGGGTCTTTTGTAAACAGGCGATACTCTTCGGCGCGGTCTTTCCACGAATTGGTTATGTGCGCGATCTCGTCGCCCGCGCTTGATGCGTGAATGAACAGCTCTGTTACGCCCGGCTTCAAATCGCGCAGCATTCGCTTCCAGTAATCGTTCATCGATTCGCCGTTTTTGCGCCCGCCCAAAATCAGATAATCGGGGTAGACGATGCCGTCTGTGTCCAACTGCGCGCGCTGCCCTCCTCCGCCTGCGGCGGCCAGCGTTTCCTGCGAGCCCATCCTGAGCGGCAGATCGAACTCTTTTGCGAGCTTTCGATAGACCTGAAAATAGGCTTCATTATATTGCAGCGTGCCCATGTGCGAATCCAGATGAGTCACATCTATTCCCGCGGCAATCGCTTTTCGTATCTGCGCACGCGCTTCTGTGTAGGCCTGCTCAGGCGTAGAGTTTTTGTAGACGCTCGCTATATCGGGCCATAGGTATCCCTGCGGATCAACGAGTCCCGGCACTTCCGTTTTCGACGCAACAGGCCCCCACTTGTAGGTCTTCCATTCCGACGTATGCGTCAGGTGCAGCCCGAAATCCGATTTCGGATGAGCCGCCGCGTACTGAGCTATCTCAGGAAACCACGGGCCGGGAACTATGATGGTCGAAGAGGTCGCAAGCCCGTTCTCCATCGCGTCTATGACGGCTGCATTCGCCGCGTGGCTGTTGCCCACATCATCCACATTGACGATCAGTATTTTGTCCGTTGCCTTGAAACCCAATCGCTCGGCAAGCGTGGGGCGCGCGGTTTGAGCTTCAATCGTGCGGATTGACGGATGACGAACAATTGACATAGATGACAAGACGAATAGCAGAAGCAGGCAGCTTCTTGTTTTCATAGCTGAATCTCCGGTGATGGCTAAAAGGATTTGAAATGACTTCTCATTTCAAGCAAAGACGCGAAGAGACAAAGCCCGATGGCTATCATGACTGCTTCGCATCTTTAGCGTGAAATCAACATTCATTGATCGCAGAACTCAGAGCCGCTTTTAGTCTCTGTTTCCGCAAGCAAGCCTTCCATGTGCTGTCGCGCTTTCCATGCCCCCGTAGCGGTGGCGACTTCGATGCCTTTGGTCCACGCGTCGCGTGCTGCTGAGCGGTTTCCCTCGTTCATCAGCGCACTGCCCAACATCTGGTAGGCGGCGGTGTAATTCGGATTCAACCGCACGACATTTTGCAGTGCGCCAGCCGCATCGCCCCAGCGTTCGAGTTTGGAGTATTCGCTTGCCAGCCCGTACCATATCATCGGGTCATCAGGCTGATCACGAAGCATGGTTTCAAACACTTCGATTCTTGATTGTGACATTTATTTCAATTCTGCCTGTCAGGGTTTTTTAACAGGGCGCTTTCCGGTCGCGCGCCTTTGCGTCGGCTTCTTTGTCGTTGCCTTAGCCGGTGTCGAAGGCGCTGCCGCAGTTGCCTGCTTTGTGGTGGCAGCCATTGAGCGCGCCAGTTCCGTGACAACCGTTTGCGGGACTCTGGTTCGCAACTGCACTTCAGCGTCCTGCGTTGTGATTTCGAGACCCTTGAGCAATTCCTTGAGGGGCTTATCCTTCGAGCTGCTGCCAATCGATTGAACACCCATCTGCGCAAGCCCCATTAAGGTGTTGGCGTGCTCTGCTGACCCGGTTCGGATCGTCAAAAGCAGGGTATAGTCTGTCGTGTCCAGGCCAATCGACAGGTAGATCTGATCTATGCCTGCGATGAGCTTGTTCAGTTCGTCGTTTCCGCCCATCTCTTTCGGAAGAAGATTGCCGAGCAGGCCGGGCGGAATGATTCCCGCGATGCTGAACAGGGAATTGGGGTCTCGCGAGGCAAGCGCAGTCAGTTCAGGCTTGATGACTTTCTCCCCTTTCTGCGCATCAATTCCGGCTTTCAGGTAATCAAGACTGCCCAGAGCAATAGTCCCTGAGTCGAGCGCACCCACTGAAACTTCGGATAGTTTGACAGGCAAAGAGAATATCTCTTTGTCGCCGCCCGGCATAAGCGTTTCGCTCAAATTCAACGTGGTCAGCGTCTTCGACCCGTATTTCTCTTCCTTATATTTCCCTTTCAAACCGATTCGCATCAAAGCCAGCAGAGCATCGGCATTGAAAGAACCGCGCACAACTAAAAGGAACTCAGGAGCAGGCGCGCCTGTTGCTGACTTGCCTAGTCGCATGGTCAGAACAGCATTCTCGATGCCGTATGGATCGATGCCTGTTGATTGCCTGAGTTTATCCATCTCGGCTTTCATCTCTGCCAGTTGCTTTTCAGTCATAACGTGCGGCAGCACGTCGCTCAGTATGCGCCGCAGATTTATATAAGCAATCGCATCTGATTCAGGGAGATTCGACAAAGCAGGCGAAGAGGTCTGCGCGAATGCAGAGGCGCACAAAACCACAGCCGCGACCGTAAATGAGAGAAACCTGATACAGGCGAATCTGATACATGCGACCTTTTTCATAGCTCTAATCCATCCTTTCAAGGTAGAAGGGCTGATTTAATCACGTCAGTTTAAAATACGCCGAAGATATCAACAGCACAAGGAAACGATGAATGATGAACTGATTCAAAGCCTTTCTTTACTCATCACTCATCGTTCATCGTTTCTTCGGCGGCACCAAAGGTGTAAATTTCAGGCCGGAGTCGTGTCGCTTCCTCATATGCGGAGGCGACTTGCAGTTTGAACTTTTCAACGCGCTTTTCTTCAACCAGACTGATCGCGCAGCCGCCAAAGCCTCCGCCCGTCATTCGCGCTCCGTAAACGCCTTCCAGCCCTTCGGCAAGCTCGACCAGAATGTCCAGTTCTCTGCAACTCACTTCGTAATCATCGCGCAGGCTGGCGTGCGATGCGCGCATAAGCTGGCCTACGCTTCTGAGATCGCCCCGCGTGAGCGCGTCGGCTGCTTCGATCACGCGGGCGTTTTCGCTTATGACGTGACGGCATCTTTTGTAAATCAATTCGGGCATATCCCGGCCCGCCTGCTCCAACTCCTTAATCGTCACATCACGGAGCGCGCGAATGTGTGGCAGAGATTTCATCATATATCGCGCGCCCGCTTCGCATTCGGCGCGGCGCGTGTTGTACTCGTTACTTGCAAGCTCGTGTGTGACCATAGTGTTCAGGATGACGAGCCGTGCCCGTGAGGGCAGAGGAATCAGCCGGTGATCCAGTGTGCGGCAATCGAGCAGCAGCGCGTAACCCGCGCGACCGTTCGAGGCGGCGAACTGATCCATTATGCCGACGCGCGCGCCGACAAATTCATTTTCGGCCTGCTGGCATAATCTCGCCAGTCTCACTCGATCTATTGTCAGATTCGCCCCGTCAAGCAAGGCGAGCGCGACTGCGACTTCAATCGCGGCGGATGAACTGAGCCCCGCGCCAACAGGCACATCGCTTCTGAGCAGCAGGTTGGCTCCCCGCAGGCGACAGCCCGCCTGTTCAAGCGCAAGGGCTACTCCGCGCGCGTAATCGCTCCAGTGACCGCGCGGGCGCACTGATCTTTCATCAAGGTCGAACTCGAAGGTTTCGGAAAAGTGTTCTGAGTGAATAAAGATGCGGCGGTCTTTGCGCACTGCCAGCGCGACCGATGCATAAAGATCAATCGCCACAGGCATGACGAAGCCCTCATTATAATCCGTGTGCTCGCCTATCAGATTGACCCGGCCCGGCGCTCGAAACAATCGCGCGTCCGTACCATACAGATCATAGAATGCCCGTTTCAAATCATGTCTCTTTGTCATCGCGCCAGCACTATTAACATTCAAACCAAAAGGAAGTCGTAACGCAAGCTTGCCAATGGAAGCGAGCTTGAAAACAACGCCGGTTGTGATAAAATTCGGCCCCGCTGTCTCAGGATGAATTTCATGCCGCAGGATGTGAAATGAAACGCTGCCCTTTCTGTAAACGAGAGTTCAAAGATAGCTTGATTCATTGTGTCATCGATGGGCACAAACTTGAACCGGCCCTTTCTCAACAGACAGACCCGGCTCGACCTCTTTCAGACATACTTAATACGGAAGCCCCTGTTGCAGTCGAACGCGCCATCAGTATCGCCCTTTCGCTGTGCGATTCATTGGAAGACCTGCATCGCGCTGGCCGGATAATAGGCGACCTGCACCCGCAACAGATATTCGTAGATGATCACGGTCAGTCTCCTGTTGTAAGCATACTTCGGGAAGAAACGAAGGCACAGCCGTTGTCAGCATCTTATTTGTCGCCCGAAGCCGCGCGGCAGCAGGAGGTTGATAAGCCATCGGATGTCTACAGCGTCGGAACAATTCTATACGAGATGTTGACGGGCCAATTGCCCTTCAAAGCCTCTTCGCCAGCTGCGCTCATAGTCAAACAACTGCTCGAACATCCGCAAAGCCCGCGCGAACTGCGGCCCGATATTTCAGGCGAGCTTCAGGAAGTCATACTGCGCGCGATTGAAAAGGAGCGTTCCGCTCGACAGCAGACCGTTCGACAGTTGAAGCAGGAGCTTGAAGATGCCGCGTCCGGGCCGACAATGCAGTCAAGTTTACCCTTGCAATCAAGCCCGCCCGCACGATCAGCCTCACCCGTAACCGACAGGCTCGAAGCCGCGACTCTTGATTCTTTTCCAACGCTTGCTTCCGCCTTACCTCTCGCTTCTGAGCGGGCTTTTGCTTCTGCTCCACCACCTCCGTCGCCTGCTTACTCTGCCGCCCCTTCGCCGCAGAGGGCCGCCGCTTCAAAAAAACTGCTCCCGGTGATTTTAATCAGTGTGGCACTGCTGGCGGCAGTGGCGGTGGCAGTCATCTTTTTGTCCACAGGTAACCGGAGCACGACCAGCAGGGTAAGCAACACCAATACGCAGTCCCCCGCGCCTGACCCGCAACAGATGCCGACTGCGCCTCCGCGTCCTGATGAAACGAATACTGGAAAGGCAACGCCTACAAGTCCGCCGCCCAGACCGACTATTCCTCCTAATTCAAATACTGCCACCGCGCCTCCTGTGACTTCACGGCCTCCTCAGCAGAAGGTGAATCCGGAAGAGAGCGTGAATCCAATCTTCTGGGTCGTTTTAGGTGTGGCTCTGGCGGGCGCGGCGGGCGCGACAACACTGCTGATTCTCGGTCGCAAATCGGTTGCGGCTCGAACCGGTTTCCAGCCCGCGCAACACTGGCAGGATCAGTTTCCAACTCCGCAATCGTGGCCGCCGCAGTCGTGGCCGCCTCAGCCTGTGCGCGCAGGCAATGACACAGCCGAGACAGTCAAGACGCCGATTCACGAAAAGCCGCATCTTCGAGAGAGCATAAAACGCTGCCCGTCCTGCCGGGCGGAATTTCCGATCACAGGGCAGTTCTGCGTATATGACGGAAACACTCTCAGGGAAGATGTAAAGATCACGCCGCCAAAAGAGGAGGTCAAAAAAGATTCGCCCTCTTTTTACGATCTTCAATCAATCGAATCGAAGAAGCGATGCCCGCAATGCGATACGGATTATCCGGTGACGACGACCTTCTGTCATCACGATGGGAATCGACTTGTAGAGATCAGTCCGGCCCCGCGACCCGCAAAGCATGACGCAGAGATCGAGCCGTTCATCATCGGTCAGTATCGCTGCTTCGCCCGTCTTGGAGAAGGGGGGATGGGCATGGTCTACAAAGCCTATCACGTCCACCTTCAAAGGCTCTCGGCTGTAAAAGTGCTGCTGCCGCAAACGGCTATCATTCCCGATTCAGTGAGAATGTTTCGACGCGAGGCGCAGCTTGCTTCGAGCATCAATCATCCGAACAGCGTGGTCATCTATGATTACGGCGAAGTGGGCGCAGACCTGTTTTACCTCGCGATGGAGTTCATACCCGGCAAAAGCCTGGCAGGCATAATTGATTGTGAAGCCAGCCAGCCCCGCCCTCTGCCGCTCGCGCGCGCGCTAAACATAACCCGGCAGATTTGTGATGCGCTTGATACGGCGCATCAACTGGGCATCATTCATCGCGACCTCAAACCGCAAAACGTCATGATTAACGAGCGACAGAACAGAGCGGATATGGTGAAGGTCGTTGATTTCGGCATCGCACGCTCTATGACCGTTCCGGGCGAATACGAAACGATGCCGGGGACTGTGATGGGCACACCTGCCTATATGTCGCCCGAACAGGCGCGCGGAGACGTACAGCTTGACGGGCGCTCGGACATTTATAGTCTTGGGGTGATGGTCTATCAGATGTTGAGCGGCAAATTGCCCTTTCCTGTGAAAGGGCTGTCTGTATGGCAGCAGGTAAATCAGCGTGCGACTCTCAACGCGCCTCCGCCTTCATTGCGCGAGTTTTATCCCGGTTTGAGCATACCCTATGAAGTGGATCGCGTATTGATGCGCGCACTGGCGGCAGACCGCAACCATCGCATTCAATCGGTTGTGGAATTCCTCGACCAGTTGGAACAGGCCGCCCGCTCTTATACTTAAAGAGCAGCCTTACGGCGCTCCGACCGCGACGGGCTGCGAAGAGATCATCCCCTTGCCTTCCTGAACGACTATGATCTGATTGGCGCTGACATCTGAAAGCGTGTCCGTGCGCCCGCTCGGCCAGAGGATCTCTACGCTTAATACTTTTTCGGCTTTGCCAAGCCCGAACGTCACAGGCAACTCGCTTTGCGAGCAAAAACTCGAACCTGTCTTGACCGTGCTCCAGAGCTTCTCTTTGTCGCTCAGCTTCAGAGTGATTTTCGCGCCGATGCCGTCGCGATTCGAGACCGTCCCAACCGTCTTGATGCGCAGCAGGTTGTTTTGATTGCCGCCGTCGTTGCGAATCAATCGCGCGGGTCCGTTATTTGAAGTCAATAACAGATCGAGATCGCCGTCGTTGTCGAAATCGCCGTAAGCCGCGCCGCGTCCCACCATCGCCTGTTGCAGGGCCTGCCCCATTTTCGGCGTCACCGCTTCAAACCTTTTCTTTCCGAGATTGCGAAACAGATGCGGCGGCTCGGCATACCTGACCTTTGGCTGTACGGTGCTGATGTCGTCCGACACGTGGCCATTTGCCGCGTATATATCCGGGAGTCCGTCAAGATCATAATCGAAAAAGAAGCATGCGAAAGAGAGCGTCAAAAGCGATGTCTGGCCGATGGTCGATGTCGGCGCTTCGTCGATGAACAGGCCCGTGCCTTCGTTGTGATAGAGCGCCATCATCTCGTTCGAGAAGTTGCCTATGACGAGGCTCTGGCGGCCCGACCCGTCGTAATCGGCAGCGTCTACGCCCATGCCTGCGCGCGCCTTGCCCTGATCGTTGAAAGCCACACCCGCAGTAATCGCGTTATCGGTGAAAGTGCCGTTGCCGTTGTTGCGATAGAGTTTGTTCGGTTGCGTATCGTTTGCTACGAACAGGTCGGTCAGACCGTCGCTGTCATAATCGATCAAAGCGACGCCAAGCGATTTACCCGTCGGGTCTTTGAGTCCCGCGCGCTCGGTCACGTTCTCAAACGTCCCGTCGCCGCGATTATGATAAAGCGTCGAACTCTGGCCTTTGTATGCTTCGGGCGTGCAGTAAGATTTGTTCTTGCCGTCGCTTGAGCAAAAGAGGTCTTTGTCAATTGACCACTCGACGTAGTTGCAAATGAACAGATCGAGCTTTCCGTCTTTGTCGTAATCAAACCATGCTGCGCTCGTAGAAAACCCCGGATCATTAGTGCCGGACTTCGCCGTCACATCCGTGAACTTGCCGCCGCCCGCGTTGCGAAAAAGATAATTCGAGCCAAGCCCCGTGAAATATATATCTGTGTTGCCGTCATTATCGTAATCGGCAATGGCGCACCCCATGCCGTACATCTCGACTGCAAGCCCCGCCTCTTTAGTCACGTCCGTAAACGTGCCGTTGCCGTTGTTGTGATAAAGAGCGGGAAAAGATTTCGCCCCTTTGCGCTCAGGCCAGTTCATCGAGTTGACAAGCAGTATGTCCTGCCAGCCGTCATTATCGTAATCGAGGAAAGCGCAGCCCGCGCCGACCGTTTCGGGCATGTATTTTTTGCCGAAGGCTCCGCTGTTGTGTTTGAAGTGAATGCCCGCCTGCGCGGTCACGTCCGTAAATTGAAGCGGGCCGGAATAACGCGGCGCTTCGGTTGCTGCTGGCGCTTGCGGCTGGATCGACGCCTGTTCGGTCGGCGGTGCTGCCGAGGTGGTCGCAGCCTTCTGTTTATCGGGCGAGGATGAAACATCATCGGCTGAAGGAGCCTGCACGCATCCAACGAGCGGCAGAATTAAGAGTGCGATTAAAATGTAAGCCATCAAACTTCTTTGCATCACAGCCACCTTGATTGAAAAGTATAGGGCTGGCTGCTGGTCGAGCCGCCCATCGTTCGCGCGATCTCCTTCTGTAGTCATCGCAAATGAGCTATTAAGGTAACGAGTCTGGTTTAATCAAGCAGTTTTTTTATTATTATCGTGGAGCGCGGGAGATTATAACTCCATCGCGTCGAGAAAGAAAACCAGTTGCCGCTCAAGGGCCTTGCCGCTGTGCTAAAATTGCTCCCGGTCGGACGATTAATCAGGGAGTATGTTTCATGCGTCTAGCTTTATCGTTAATCTTTTCGATAGCCCTGACCGCCGTTGCGCCTGCCGTGACCGCAAACAGAGTTCAAACGGCGAAGCTCTCGAACCCGAAACCCGCGAAGGGCGCGCTTGACCGCATCAACACCCGCGCCGAGTTTGATCGCCTGGCGCGCATATATTATCGAGGCCGATTCTATGCGCTGCCTCACCTGATGTTCGTCATCGACCGCCGCGACCACAATCGAGTCTATTACGTCAACTCGAAACTGTTTCAATTTCACAAAGACTTCGTTAACGCGACCTATCTGTCGCTTGAACGCGGTCGCGCCTTCTACGAGAACAACTACATCAAAGCAGAACGCCGATTCCTTCTCGGCACGGTCGCATACCAGACGCCGATTGATAAATTCACGTTCGAGTTCTGGGAAGGCGACCGGGTGACTGCGGACCTGCTCGCGGAAGCCTACACGGCGTTGAGCCGCAGCTTTTACGCGCCCGTATTTTTCAAAGCCAACTCGCTTGCGCACGAAGATGTCGCGATTGAGTTGAACAAGACCGCCTCGACAACAGTTCCCGTGCTGACAGCCGTTGAGCTTGCGCGCGACCAGAAGTATCAACCGCTAAATCCCGGCACAGCGATAGGCCAGCTTCGCATCCTCGATCACCTGACCCCAGACACGGTCATTGATCGAAATCAGATAGTCATATTCAAAGAGGTGCCCGTGCAGTTGACGCCGCTTTCCGGCATCATCACGACCACGCCTGCGTCGCCGCTTTCGCACGTCAATATGCTCGCGCGGTCCTGGGCCATTCCAAACGCCAGCATCAGGGACGCAGACAAACTGTTTGCCGCGCTTGAAGGGAAATATGTGCGGCTGGAAGTTCGTGAAAACGATTACATACTGATTCCGGCAGACGCGCGCGAAGTCGGGGAGCGCAATCGCCAGTGGATCAAACGACAGGATCTGGTCACGCCGCGCGCCGATCTGACATACGACAGGCTCACTGATCTCAAAGACCAGCGCGCGCGCGACGCCGTGCGATACGGCGCAAAATCGGCAAACCTTGGCGAGCTTATCAATTTAAAGAATCCCGCCATCGCTGTCCCTCCGGGATTTACCATCCCGTTCCGCTTTTATCAGGAGTTCATTCGTCGCAACAAACTCGAAGAGCGAATCTCTTCTGCGGTCGAAGAAGATCGCTTCGTCCACGATCCGGTTTATCGAAAGGTGCGTCTGGCAGAGATTCGTCGCTGGATTCAGGAAGGCCGCCACGCGGACGAGTTCAGGCAATTGGTGCTCGAAAAAGTCCGCCGCGAGTACGCAAGCAAAGGGCTTTTTGCGAGAAGCTCTACGAACGCCGAAGACCTGCCAAGCTTCAGCGGCGCGGGACTCTATACGACCGTGCCGAATGTTCGCACGGGGGATCAACTGATGGAAGCCATCAAATCAGTGTGGGCAAGCGTCTGGAATTACGAAGCGTATGAAGCCCGCGAAAGCTTCGGCATGAATCACTTCGGCGTTTACCCGGCGGTGTTGATTCAGGAAGGCATAGACGCGGAAAGCGCGGGCGTCGCAATCACGAAAGACCCGTTCGACCCTACGGACCGTGGGGCGGTTTATGTGAACGCGAAACGCGGGCTGGGCATCAAGGTGGTCGAAGGCCGCAGGGTGGCCGAACAGGTCATCTATCGCCCGCGCTCGAACTCTTTGCAGGTTTTAACGCGCTCGGACGAAGATACGCAGCTTTCATTTGACGAGCGCGGCGGCGTAAAAGAAGTGAAGATTGAAATGCGCCGCGCCGTGCTGACAGACGAGATGGTGCGAAGACTTGCCCGTGCGGCGCTTCAAATCAAACGCGCTTTCGGCGGGCGCGATCAGGACATCGAATGGCTCTACCTGCGCGGGCAGCTTTACATAGTCCAGTCGCGCCCTTACATCGAAGGCACGTGATCCGTAAAACCGTATCGGCAAAAGAAAGAACTGTTGACTTGGCCGAGAGCCGCAAGTATCCTGAAAATCGTCTGAGTTGATGCCCTCAACGGCTCTGATTTTATTGCTGGCCTACCCCCCGTTAAGCCGCTTCTGCGACAATCTGCTCGATTGAAATCAAGAACAGGGGCTTGAATACTGCAAAGCCCGCGCTCTTCATTCAACTCGAATCATAAAGCCGAGTTCTTATTAGAGATGGAATCAGACAATCTGAGCATCATCGGTCTTACTATTCAATGCGCCGGAATATTGCTGGTAACGATTCTGTCATTCTTCATGACGAGGTCAATCAGGCGCGTCTTTCTCGATTACTGGACGGGCGCGTGGATATGTTTGATGGTTTCGCTTCTCGCGTTATCGGTGGCCTTTCGCGTCTCGCACTCTAACGCGTTTTACTACGCGATCTACTTTTTCGGCGAGTATGCATTCGGCTATCTGTTCATCGCCGGTTGCCGCAACTATGCAGGTGAAGCCCGGCTCACCCGCAGACATCTGTATTTATTAATCCCCGCTGCATTTCTGGCCATCGGGTTTTCCCGTCTTCCGGGTGATTTCAACATTGCCTTCATGCCGCACGCTGTAGTTCTCGCGACGCTGTTCGCCTTATCTTTTCGCGCGCTGTGGCCCGCGCGCGTAAAAAATCAGGTCAGCCTCGGACTGCGAGTTATGTTTGTAGCATTGATGCTGCTGACGCTCGATTTTCTTCATTACGTGCCAGTCCTCGCCTATGTCAAGCTAACCGATATGGCGCTGCCAATCGGCTATCTGCGTTACACCTCCGTCTACGATCTTATACTTGAAACCCTTCTGGGATTCGGGACGCTGATGCTTGTAATGGACCGCGCGCGGCACGAGGTCGAATCGGTAAATCAGGAATTGATCGCCGCGCGCGACAGGCTTGAAATACTGGCGCGCATGGACCCGCTCACAGAGGCGCTCAACCGACATGCTTTCTACTCGCTTATGGAGAAGAACGCAGTTGCACAGCCCGGTTGTGTGGTCGTGCTCGACATAGATAATCTCAAGCCGATAAACGACTCCTTAGGCCATGCGGCGGGCGACGAGGCTATCAGGGAAGTGGCTCGCACGGTTCGTTCAGTCATTCGCGCAGATGACCTTCTGTTTCGCTGGGGCGGAGACGAATTCCTCATACTCTTTTTCAACCTGTCGGAAAGCGTCGCGCACATGCGAGTCGGCGCGATAGACGCGTCGCTTGCGCTCAAGCAATTACCGGGCGTTGCCGCGCCGATGTCTGTGATCGTCTCTTACGGGCTGGCGACTTTCACGCAGATGAGCGAAATCGAGCAGGCCATTGAAAAAGCCGACTCTGCGATGTACGCGCGCAAGCAGGCGCGCAAAACACAACAAAAACTCGTCGGCTGATTGATGAGCACTCCCGCCTTCAATTGCATTTCTTGATGCGCAACTATTCGGGCGTGTATACTCAGGTCTTAAAGCAACTCCCGCAATCTGGCTTTTGCGCATCGTGTCTAAACGAATCCCAGGCAATTTCGCATCTCGCGGCTTCACTAGGCTCGCCGCTCAATTCATCACGCTTCAATTCATCACGCTCGCGCTGCTGTCTTTAATTTCTCCCGGAACGGATCGTTTTCTTGCGGCCCAGACGGAAGGCGCGGCAGTGACGGGTGTCATACAGGATGATCGCGGCACACCCGTAGCCGAGGCGAAAGTGAGCCTGACGAAGCAGGATTTCTCAGCCTCCAGGCTTACACAGGCTGACGGCAAATTCGAGTTCCGAAATCTCAAACCCGGCTCGTATCGCCTGATTGCCGAAGCGCCCAGATTCCGCAAAGCAATCGTCTCTGTCACCATCGCTCAACCTAACGAAGTTATAAATCAGCCGCCGATTCAACTCGTCGCCTCTTCGCTGCACGTCGCCGTCCTCGACGCAGGCAATCAGCCGTTGCGAGGCGTTACCCTGAGTCTGTCCGGAAAAGAGCGCGGCGCAACAGCCGCGCCCGCCGACCGCAAGACGACGGACGAAGGCGGCGATGCATACTTTGGCAGGCTCGCGCCCGGCTCTTATCAACTGACGGCAACGCTGCGCGGATATGATGAATACCGCAACGATGTTTTCATCACATCGGGCGTGCCGACAGATATCGCTTTGCAGCTTCAGGTAGCGCCGGTCATCCCCATCAACGAAAAATCGGTCAAGCGGTATGGCTTGCCCAACCTGCCGTCGAAAAATGTCCAGGCAGTTTATCAGGACAGCGAAGGCTGGATGTGGTTTGGGACAGACAAAGGCGCGGCTCGTTTCAACGGCACGGACTTCAAATCGTCTTCGGTCGCGGGCACTCTGTACGGATCGCTCGCGGGCGAAGACGTGCGCTCGATAGCCGAAGATAGAAACGGCGTGATCTGGATAGCTACGCCGCGCGGTCTGCGGCGAGTTTCAAAGGCGGGCGATGATCTGGGCGCAGCGCTTGCGGGCCACGATGCCCGTCATCTTTCAGTCGATTCGAGCGGCAATCTCTGGATTGCGACTGCCGAGGGGCTGTTCAAATTCGACGGGGCAGATTTCAGCTCGACTCAAGGGTTGCCTTCAAACGATGTCAGGGCGACCGCCGAAGATAAAAGCGGGCGAATATGGATAGCGACCGCGACAGGTGTGGCAATACTTGAAGGCGGTCACACAGTCTTGTTTGAACCCCAAAGCGATGATTCGGATAGAGCGGACTCAGACAGAGAGGCGCGACCTCAGCGACAATCTCAGCGCGCGCGCGGGGCGGCCCTCCCGCGTCCGGCTGAATCAGAGAATGCGGCGGCGATAAGCGATGCGCAATCGATCTTTGTAGACGCGGCTGGCACGGTATGGATTGCTGCGGGCAAAGGCGTTTTGTTTTATGACGGCAACCGAACAAACAGCCTTGGCGTAGACGGGCTGCGTTCGGCCTCTGTGCGCGCTATAAGCCAGGACCGCAGCGGTCGCCTGTGGTTTGCGCTCGCACAGGGTGGCGTGCTGCTTTACGACCCTGCGCGGCGCGAATCGCAGCGACTGGCCTTTCTTGATCGCGACCACGTTGCCAATGTTTTCACGGGCCGCGAAGGTCACGTCTGGTTCGGCACAGACAACGGCGTCGTTTATTCCGATTTCTACCGGTTTGTAGGATTTACTACGAGCCGTGGCCTTTCCGACAACGATGTGCGCGCAGTCTTTGAGTTGCCTGAGAGCGCAGGCCCGCTGGCAGGCAAGCTCTGGTTTTTAACAGCCGCAGGCGTATCGCGCATGGAAGGCGAGCGATTCGTGCCTGTCGAGCGACTGCCTGCAAACGCAGGCCCGCGCGCCGTAGCGTTCGATAGCGCAAACACCATATGGCTTGCGACCGAACAGGGCGCTCTTCGATTCAACGGGCAGACGCTCACTCAATTTAACGAAGGCAACAAGCTTCCTTCAAACAATGTGCGATGGGTGGCGAGCACTGCGAATGGTTCCGCAATCGTCTTTGCGACGGCCAGAGGCGCGGCCATCTTCAGGGACGGCGAGATTCGCAGTCTCGACGCGCTTGCAGGTTATGATGTGCGACATGTGTTTGAAGACAACGACGGTCGCCTGTGGTTTTCAACTACGCGCGGCGCGATGAGCCTCGACCTGACGACCGGCCAGGCCGATTTAATCGATACGGGCCGGGGGCTGGCCGATAATGACGTGCGATGGATCACTCGATTCAACGACAGAGTGTTGATAGCCACGCGCGGAGGAATCCAGACCTGCACGCTTCGCGATAACAACTCGGCGACTATCGCGACTTTCGACAGCGAGCCTGCAAACACTCTGTTCGTGGATCACGACGGCTGTCTGTGGGTGGGAACTGACGAAGGGCAGGTCAGGAAGTTCGCCGCGGTCGGCGGCTATGTCGTCTGGACCAGTTATACGGACGAGGTCTACGCTCTGACCAGCAGCCGCATCAACTCTTTTTCCGAAGACGATCAAGGGCGAATCTGGATTGCGACGGACCGTGGTGCTGTGCGACACATCCCTGTGAGGGCTGAGCCGATCACGCGCGTCTCGCTTGAAGTGGATGGACGAAGCGATGTGCCGCTCGATTATGAGTCAAAGACCTACAACGTGCCTTACGGCGCAAGCAAGCTGACTTTCCATTTCGCAGCCGTCAGCATGAGCGGGCAGGTGCGCTATCTCTACAGAGTCAATTTGAAAGACGGCGACCAGCCGTGGGAAGTTCTGCCCGTTCAACAGGGGGCCGACCGCGATGTTTCCAGAGCCAACCTCGGCGAAGGCGCGCACACGTTTGAGCTGATCGCTTTAAACCGCGACCTCTACGGGGCGGGAGCGCCTCCCGTAACGCTTTCGCTGCGCGTGGGGTCGCCGTTCTGGAAACGCGGCTGGTTTTATGCGCTCGCGCTCGGTGTTCTGGGACTGGCTCTGGGAGCCATTTTCGTGGCGCACCGCTTGCAGGAACGTGAATATGTTTTGCCGAAAGAACTGCGCTCGTACGTCCCGATTGAGCCGAACCCTTATCTGGTTGGCAATCCCATTCGCACGGAAAAAATGTTTTATGGCCGCGAGGACGATTTTCGCTATGTACGCACGAAACTAGAAGGCGTGAGCCAGGGCGTCGTCATAGTCTTTTGCGGCGAGCGGCGCGCAGGAAAAAGCTCGATTCTGTATCAGGTGCTCAATGGCCGGTTGGGCGAGCGGTTCATCCCTGTTTTCGTCGATTTGCAGGAGATGGTCATTGCTACGGATTCTGAGTTCTTCGCCCGCATCTCGCGGCTTATAGCCGAAGCCGTCGCGCGCGCCGACCGGGTTGCCATAGTCGAGAGGGCCGTGGCCGCTCAACCTCACGCTGTTGCCCTGTCGGGCGCGATAAGGGTGCCTCAATTCGATGGACGCAACCCTTATCCTGTCTTTCTGGATTTTCTCGACGAAGTGCTCGCAGGCATTGGCGACCGAACGCTGTTGATAATGATGGACGAGTACGAGTTGATGGAAGGGAAGGTGGACGAAGGCAAGCTCTCTGCGGAGTTATTCACGTTTCTGGCAGGGCTGATGGATAACAAAGAGCGACTCGCGCTCATATTCACAGGCTCGCGCAGGTTGGAAGAGCGCGACAAAAAATACTGGCGCGAACTGTTGCGCAGGTCGCTGTATCGCAAGGTCGGCTTTCTTTCCGAAAACGACACTGTGCGATTAATCACAGACCCGGTCGAGGGGAAAGTGGTCTACGGTCGCGGGGTCATAAACGTGATGTACAGGCTGACAGCCGGGCAGCCGTTTTATACGCAGGTCCTCTGCCAGAACTCTGTTGATTACATGAACGAGCATGAGCAGAACTGGCTGACGCTCGCAGACCTGACTTGTGTCATCGCGGATATAATAGACAACCCGCTGCCGCAGATGATATATGCGTGGGACGGGCTGTCGGACGACGAGAAACTGGCGCTATCGCTTCTGGCAGAGACTTTGCCGGACGCGATGGCGCACGCGACCGCCTACACTCTGCGCGAGTCTGTGAAGTGGAACAATTATCCCGTGAATTTATCCGAGACCACTATTCGGCTGACGCTGGAAGAGATGTTCCGCCGCGAATTACTTGAGAAAAACGCTACGGACGGCTTCAGATTCAAGATTGATCTGTTTCGTCTGTGGATTCGCCGCTCGCATTCGATATGGCAAGTGGTCAAAGAGGTAAGAACGTTATAACCATATTTGAACCATTACCATCCAGCGAAAACGATGATCAAGATGATATAAACGTACTTGAACTTGTGAATCCTATACTCTGTACGATTTTAAGAAAATGTGAGAAGCTTATTTAAACCAAAACAAAAGCAGGAAATGATATGGCAAAGAGGCTGAAAGATGTTAAAGAGATTAAAATAGAAAGACCTCAACGAGCTAAGCTATCTGCGAAAGAGGTTATCAAACGGATGGAGGAATTTCCCAAGCGAAAGGATAAATTCATTGCCACTGTCCGAAAAGGTAAGAATTGAAGTATACATTCCTGACTTGCCCAAGCAATCTTATCAAGACTTGCTGGCAGCTTTCGATCAGGAATTCACTTATACCTTCGGAGGCTGCACGATCATTCGCGGACTAGACGGCAGCTATCTTTCACGAGCCGGATCAAAGATGCAGGATAGTATAAGCATCATCTACACAGATGTACCTCTTGCTCTTGAAGAGAATTTCGAGAGATTTTCTCGGTACGCGGATAATTTGAAAAAAGCTGCTTATGAAGCATTAGAAGAGGAAGCCGTTCTCGTGGCTGCGCTCAAAGTTTATTATTCCGAGTGACGCAATTTAAAACTTCTGAATATGAAATTCACGCTACGGGTTTCTTTCAGGATCAATCCGCTCACAATCCTTTGATTTCTGCCGAGAGCCTTGGGCTATACTGTCATTT
Organism: Blastocatellia bacterium; assembly: GCA_963804815.1. Classification (GTDB taxonomy): domain Bacteria; phylum Acidobacteriota; class Blastocatellia; order UBA7656; family UBA7656; genus DATEKX01. Next base: position 5,545,585 of record CAWDRU010000002.1, read on the forward strand.
GCAGTAGATTGATTTTGAACGGCGGAAAAGAGATGACGCGCAATCCTTATCTGAATCGAGTGGCGATCAAAGACCCCGCGCAGTTTTTCGGGCGCACGCGCGAGGTCTCTAAGATATTTTCGCGACTTGCCGCTTCGCGCCCGCAATCCATATCCGTTGTAGGCGAGCGGCGCATCGGCAAATCTTCACTGCTCTGCTACATCAATCACGCGAGCGCGCGCGCACGCTTTCTGGATAATCCCGAATCTTACATATTCGCCTTTATAGACCTCCAGCAGAAGCGAAGGCTCACGCTCACGGAATTCTTCAAAGAACTGTTCACGCTCGTTGCGAAAGAGACGAAAGACGAAGCAATTTCAAAACTCGAACCCACGTTCGATTCTGTCCGCGCGCTGCTTGAAGACTTTCGCCGCGACGGGCGAAAGCTGATAGTTCTGTTCGACGAGTTCGACGCCATAACGACGAATCGCGCGTTCGATCTGGAGTTCTACTCGTTCCTTCGCTCCATCGCCAACAACTATGACGTGGCTTATGTGACAAGCTCTGCGCGCGATCTTCAGGAGCTTTGCCACACACAACTGATAGCCGATTCGCCCTTCTTCAACATATTCACCAATGTCTTCCTGCGCGCCTTCACGCGCAAAGAGGCGTTCGATTTGATCGCGCGACCCTCGATGGAAGCGGGCCTGCCGCTTGAAGGCTACGCGCGGCGCATCACAGAGATAGCCGGTTACTTCCCGTATTTTTTGCAGATAGCCTGCTCGGCCTATTTCGATTACCTTTCCGAGAATGAAGGCAAGCTCAACCGCGAAGAGGTTGAAGCCAACTTCCTCGATGAAGCAAAGGGGCAGTTTCGGTTTATCTGGGATCACATGAGCGACAGCTCGCGCCGCTCGATCCGCGAATTCGTCGAAGATGGGAATATCGAAAAAGAGCAGGCGCACGCGTACGAAGACTTAAAGCGGGCGGGTTACTTCATCGAAGAAGACCGGGGGCCGCGAATATTTTCAACGCTCTTTTCAAGCATCATCTCGCGCCCGCGCGTTATCACGACCGAGTTGAAAGATACAGATCGCGCGGCGCTCGCTGTTCACGACGGCAAGACGGAAAAGGTCGCAGCGCCTCCGCTCATCGAGCCGCACGGGCATATCGGAAAATTCGACATCCGCCGCTCGCTCGGCGCAGGCGGCATGGGCGAGATATTCGAGGGCTACGACACGGACCTTCATCGCCCTGTCGCCATCAAAGTGCTCGCGGCCAAACATATCGAAGACGAAACGATGAAGCAGCGATTCCTGAGGGAAGCCCGCATGGCGTCGCAGCTCAATCATCCGAACATCGCTACGATTTACGAGATAGGCGAAGCGGCGGGCAATCCTTATATCGTGATGGAGTACGTCGAAGGCGAAACGCTTACCGAAAGACTTGTCAACGGGCCGCTCGATTTCAAAGAGATCATGGAGGTCGGCGAGCAATCGGCAGACGCGCTTGCCGAAGCGCACGAACGCGGAGTCGTTCACCGCGACATCAAGTCTTCAAACATAATGATAACCGGGCGCGGCAAGGTCAAGGTGCTCGATTTCGGGCTTGCAAAGCCGCTGCCTGTATTCAATCGCGCGATAAGTAAAACGCGGCTGACAGAATCGGGCGTGCTGTTGGGGACAGTGAATTATATGTCGCCCGAACAGGCTTCGGGTCGCGGCGAAGTGACACATCTGTCGGATATATTCTCGCTCGGCGTTGTGCTTTATGAAGTGACTACAGGGCGGCTTCCGTTTGACGGCGAAACCTATTTTCAAACTATCGAAGCGATAAACAAACGCGCGCCTTCATCTATAAAAAAGCATCGCAAGGATGCGCCCGACGCGCTCGTCACGGTAATCGAACGCATGCTCAAAAAATCTCCAGCCGAACGTTATCAATCGGCGACGGAGGTGGCCGAAGACCTGAGAACATCAGGCAGTAGATAGGCCACAGTCTGCTAAGGATCTTTATGTTGTTCAGGGCTGATTGATATGTCTTCGTTGTGAGGCTCGCGCGTGAACATCAAAAATCCCACGCCGATTATCACCAGCACGATCACCAGCACGATCACCAGCACATACCAGGGCAGGTTTGTTTCGTTCGGGTTGTTGGGGTCGCTCCCGCTTATCGCCAGTAAGACAAACGGCCCGATGATGGCTCCGAGCAATCCGATCAACAGCGCCACACGGTCGAGCACACCTTCCTGAGGCACTGTAACGTGCCAGCCCCAGTATGCGCCTACAGCTGCTCCGATCATCGATAGGCTTGCGAATACCGAGCCGCGCTTTATGTCGCTCAGAAAATAGCCGCTCACAAACTGGCCTCTGCTGACATAGGGGAGCGCGATGTAAACCAGCGAGATCAGCGCCATAGTTGCCAGTGTGACGAACAGCGAATCAAATACGCGCATCTCTTCGCTCATCCAGCCGATGACGAAGCCGCCTATCAAAAATGCGCCGAGCGAAAACCCGAAGGCCACCATCAGCATCGGGTCTTGCAGCACATCGGCGCTCGTGCTTGCCGCGCTGTAAGTTATGCCTGTGAATGCGAGTGAGATTATGACCTGAAGCCCGAATGTAAAACCCAGCCCGACTAAAATCCATTTCGTGCGGTTGTTCATTTCAAGAGCCTCCCGGCCCGCGCGCTTGAATCCTTCGGAGCGTCAGATATTCCTCAAATTTTCCACGATCTTTTTTAAAGGATGAACTGGCAGGGCGCACAATGAACCGGGCAAAGTTTTCGCGCGCTTGATAATCGCAGTTCTCATCGCTCCCCTCCCTGCATTGAGGCTATCTTAGACCCGCGCAAGGTTGGTGTCAAAGACGAGCAGAAGGTTGCACGTGAGAGATTATTCGATTCCAAACAGGCGCAGAGCCTGTACGGTCGCCGAAGAGAGCAGGTAGCCAAGCCCCGTGTAGAAGAGCAGTTGCAGTCCCGCCATGCGCCACGAGCCTGTCTCGCTGCGCACGACTGCCACTGTTGACAGGCATTGCAATGAAATGAAGAAGAAGATTATAAGCCCGATGATGCTTGCAGCCGTAAATACAGGGCGAGAGCCGTCGGCAAATGTGGCTGCGCGCATGTTTGCCAGCAGACCTTCCTGCTGCGACGACTCGTCGTCGGCCACGTGAAAAACGATTGCCATAGTGCTGACGAATACCTCGCGCGCGGCGAAAGCCGATATCAGTCCAACGCCTACGCGCCAGTCAACTCCCATCGGGTGCAGGATTGGTTCCATGGTCTGGCCTATCTGCGCAGCGAATGAATGATCCAGATCGCTTGGCGCGATTGCCGCAGGCCGCGCTCCGTCAGCGGTCGCTATCTGGCGCGAACCCAATCCGAAGTTCGAGAGCAGCCATAAACACGATGAGATTATGATGATCGGCGCGCCCGCTTTTTTCAGATAAGCGGACGAGCGAGTCCAGGTCATTCTAAGCGTTGGCTTCAACAACGGCCTGCGATAAAGCGGCATCTCCATCGCAAGCATCGAGCTCGACTTTTTTCGCAGAATAAACCGGCTTATCAGTCCTGCCATCAGCGCGCCTATCAAAAGGCTCGCAATATAGATGGCCGCAAGCGCAAGCCCCGCTTTCCCAGCCGCGCCCGGCATCAATGCCGCAAGCAGCAGCGCGTAAACAGGCAACCTTGCGCTGCAACTCATCAGGGGGAGAATCCAGATTGTCAGCAATCTTTCGCGGCGCGATGGAATGGTGCGCGCGGCCAACACCGCCGGAATCGCGCAGGCATAACCCGACAGCATCGGCACGAAAGATCGCCCGTGCAGCCCAAGCATTGAGAGCGGCTTATCGACGAGAGCCGCGCCGCGCGAAAGATAGCCCGAATCTTCGAGCAACGTCATCAGGAAAAATAAGATGACTATCTGCGGGAAGAAGACCGCCACAGAGCCAACGCCTCCGAACAGTCCTTCCGCGATGAATTTCGCCAGCATCCCTTGGGGCAGAACCTGCATTGTGAGATGGCCCAGTTCGCCAAATCCCCATTCTATTAGATCCATGAAGGGCTGCGCGGCCCAGAATATCGAGGCGAACAACGCGCCTAATATCGCAAAGAAGATCGGAAACCCTAAGTAACGATGCAGCACTATTCGGTCAATGCGGGCAGTGAACGAATCCTGCGCGAGCAGCAGCGCTTTGCCTTTTTTGATAGCCCCGCTTTTATCAAGCAGGTCGCGCAATATGCGATAAGCCTCGACCGGTTCGTCAGGCAACTCGGAAAGCGCGTTATGATAGCCGCCATGCTGTTCCAAAGCATGGCGCAGCGCCCCGATCAACTCTTGCATGCCCCAGGCTGTTCGCCCGTCTACAGGCACGACCGGAATTCCGAGCGCGGCGGAGAGTTTGCTCACGCTGATTGACTGGCCGGAATGGGCGAGCAGATCCATCATCGTGAGCGCTATGACGACGGGTTTTCCCTGAGCGGCGACGTAACCTGCGAATTTCAGATGGCGCTCCAACTGCGTCGCGTCAACAACGATTATTAATGCGTCAGGTGTGATTGAATGATGTCGGCCTTCGATGACCTGACAGGAGAGTTCTTCTTCGGGCGTGGGCGCGACCGTCGAATGAACGCCGGGCAGATCGACCAGAGCGACTTGCGGCCCAAACTCCGTGCGGCTTTTGCCGCGCGATAAAGTGACCGTTACGCCCGGATAATTCGCAGTATGAAACCCCCCGCCGGTCAGCCCGTTCATCAGCGCAGTCTTGCCCGCATTGGGGACACCGGCCAGACAGACCGTCAAGGGTTTCGATTCTGGTTTTATTGCTTGATGGACTGGTGTGCTGGCTTCGGGCTCCGCTTCGGCAGAGGCAACTTTTATAGAACCTGTATCCACTACTGAACTCTTATCCATGCCGCTTCGCGACGCCTCAGGGCGAGACGCATTCCCCGCACGGTCACAACCAGCGGATCTCCGAACGGAACCGATTGTACGACTGCCATCTCTTCGCCCGGTGTCAGCCCCAGATCGAGAAGCCTGCGGCATTCATCCTCGGGGCCTTCGATGCTTTCAATTCGGTATAACTTGTTTTTCGCCGCATCCAACAGGCTCATATGACTTCCTCGCTTTTTATAAACGCCAGATCTTGATTAAATGAAAATGAATTTCAATTTGGCTCGTCACCGGAAGAATAAAGCTAACATCAGCAGTTGTCAATAACAAAGTCAGGAGAGGCGGAGGGCCGAGGCGAGGGCTTCTTCTAAAGTAGTGATCTGGCCGTCGAGTTGTAGATCGTAGATGCGGCGGAGTATTGCGCCCATCTGTGGGCCGGGCGCGATGCCCGATTCGATAAGATGGCGGCCCAGAAGCAGCGGCGCAGGCGGGCTGTGTTCGACTCGGAGCGCGCGCGCTTTTTCGATGAACCAGTCCTGCGCGATTGAAGATGAGTTGTCAGCCCGTGCGCAGGCTTTAGACAATCGGTAGAGCAGGTCGATTTCAACCCTTTGCGCGAGGCGGCGAAAATCGCCTTCCGTAGTAAGGTCGAGGTTATTATAAAACTCAAGCGGCCTGAGTTGCTCTCGCACAAGAGCCGTCACCTGCGCGCGCACGTCATATCCGGCTATGGTGTAAAGCCCCAGCCTGTCGAGCACCATACGGGTTTGCACGATGGTCGCTTCGATGAAAAATTCGCCTTCGTCGCCCACACCTTCTGCAACAGGCTTTCCAAGTTCATGACACAAGGCCGCAAGCATAACGGTCACGCGCTTCTCTTTCGCAAGATCGCCCGTCAGTTTCACCGCTTCATCAAGAGAACGTTTTGTGTGAGCGAAGAGGGGATCATTTCGACTGCCGACAAGAGCGCGAATTTCAGGAAATAATTTATCGAGCGCGCCAAGTTCGAGCGCGCAATCGAGCCCCGTGGATGGCCGATCTGCAAAGGTGAGCAGCTTTTCCACCTCGCCCCAGATGCGCTCGCGGGGCAGATCCGTCAGATCAATCGACCGGCACAACTCGACAGTTTGAGGGTCAACAGTCATTTCAAATCGCGCGGCGAATTGAACGGCGCGCAGGACTCTGAGGCTGTCGTCGATAAAGGTATCTGCCGCGACTGCCCTGAGCACTCGTTGTCTGAGGTCAAGCGCGCCGCCGAACGGGTCGATTGTTTCATCGGTCAAGGGGTCGTAGAGAATCGCATTGATGGTGAAGTCGCGCCGCCGCGCCGCTTCTTCAATCGTCATATGCGGGTCGCCTTCGATGACGAATCCGCGATGGCCCCGACCCGATTTGGATTCGCGACGGGGAATTGATACGTCTATCTCGAATCGGCCTTCATCGCTGGATTTGAATGCGAGTTTATAGACCGAGAAATGCTCGCCGACCGTATTGACAAAAGCAATCGTTTCGAGGACGGCGCGCAACCTTGATGGCTCAAGGCCGTAGACCTCTATGTCGAAATCTTTCGATTCCGCGCCGAGCAGATAATCCCGCACCCATCCGCCGACGAGCATGGCCCGCCCGCCCGCGTCATGCACAGCCTGGCACACTTTCAACACTTCTCGACGCATCGAGAAAAGAATATCCTCATCGCCTGATGGGTAAAAGCGAAAGATGTGGAGCGTCCATCAGTCCGCAGCCCTGCGAGCGCGGACTGATGGCTAAGGCTTATAGACTATTTTGCGAATTTGCGAACATAAGCGACGAGCGCTTTGATCTGATCGTCGTTCAGTTTGTCTTTGTAAGCAGGCATGGGCTTGTGACCGTTTTTGATCGTTTCGATCATCTCCGTATCGGTCGCCTTCTTCTGCCATGCCGCATCCGTGAAATCGGGCAGGTCCTTCATACTTGCTTTCATCACTGCAACGCCTTTGCCGTCAGCCTGATGGCAACTGGCGCACTTGGGCGCGGTATCGTTGTTGAATAGCGCGGCACCATCCAGGCCGGAAGCCGCGACTGCCGTATTGGAATTCGTCGAAGCTGCATTTGTGTTGGCAGGCGTTGCTGCGACGGGCGGCGAACTATTTCGATTCGTGTTGGTGTTGTTTGTTACCGTAGCGGTACAAGCGGCGCTGAGAAGAACTGCCAGTGAAACTACTAATCCTGATTTGAATGACTTCATTCAAAATCTCCTTTCGATTTATTGTGATTGATAACTTCTGGAACTCTGGTTTCACAAGCTTACCGCAATGCCGAGCCTCTGCCCGGTGATCTTTTCAATTTCGGCTATCTGAACGCGTTCCTGTTGCATGGTGTCGCGGTCGCGAATAGTAACCTGATTGTCTTCGAGCGATTGATGATCAACCGTGATGCAGAGCGGCGTTCCGACTTCATCCTGGCGGCGATAGAGCTTTCCGATTCCTGCCGTGTCATCATACACGGCGCGTATCGCGCCCGTGCGCTGCAAACGATTTTTGATCTCTTTTGCGAGGCTGACTATTCCTTCCTTGTTTTTCGCAAGCGGCAGCACGGCAACTTTGATCGGCGCAAGCTCAGGGTGCAGCCTCAGCACTGTGCGCTTTCCGTCGCCAACTTCCTCTTCGGCGTAGGCATCCATCATGAAGGCCAGCACTTTGCGATCAACCCCGGCTGACGGCTCGATCACGTAAGGAAAGACATGTTTGTTCGTTTCGTGGTCGAAATAAGTGAGGTCAGCCGTCGAATCCGGGTTGAGCCGTTTGCCTTCTTCGTTCACAGGTTTTTTCGAGTGCGCCTTCAGATCGAAGTCCTTTCGGTTTGCGATGCCTTCAAGCTCGTCCCACTGTTTCTCTTCATCTTCGCGATCAGGAAAGAAACGATACTGGAGGTCTACGCAGCCCTTCGCATAATGAGCGAGTTCTTCGGGCGTCTGCCGGTACTTTCTGAGATTTTCGGGGTTCAGTCCGAGCTTGATATGCCAGTTGTATCGGTCTTCGATCCATCGCTCGTGCCACTCTTCGTCGCTCATCTCGCCGGGCTTCAGGATGTCGGGCGGCTTGACGAAAAACTCTATCTCCATCTGCTCGAACTCGCGCGTGCGAAAGATGAAATTGCCCGGCGTTATCTCGTTGCGAAAGGCTTTGCCGATCTGCGCGACGCCGAACGGCAGTTTGCGATTGGTCGAGTCGAGCACGTTTTTGAAGTTGACGAAGATGCCCTGCGCCGTTTCGGGTCTCAGATAAGCCAGCCCCGATTCATCTTCGACCGCGCCGACCGTTGTGCGAAACATGAGATTGAACTGTCGAGGCTCGGTTAAATCCTGCGAGCCGCAGGCGGGGCATTTGCCGTCTTCCAGCTTGTCTGCGCGCAACCGCGCTTTGCATTTTCGGCAATCGACGAGCGGATCTGAAAAAGTCTCTTCGTGACCCGAATATTTCCACACCGCGCGATTCATCAATATCCCTGCGTCAAGCCCCACCATATCGTCGCGCTCGTAGACGACAGACCGCCACCACGCTCGCTTTATGTTGTTCTTCAATTCGACGCCAAGCGGCCCGTAATCCCAGACCGACCCAAGCCCGCCGTAAATTTCGCTTGATTGAAAAGCGAATCCCCGCCGCTTGGCTAAACTTGTGATTGTTTCTATATCTGCCATTCCGGATCGATTCCTTTGTCTGATTAAAATACTGCTTCGCGTTGAATCAAAAACTATACAACAAATGAAGCGGACATTAAAAGTTTGGCGGTAAAGCGATTAAGACAGCCTCACGCCTCTGCGCACGATTATTTCAGACCCCAGAGCGAGAAACGCCGAACTTGGCTCCGAGTTGAGCGCGCTTGCGAACCGTTCGCCATAAATGCCGCTCACATCGCAATCAAGCGAGCGATTGCACGCCTCCCATACGAGCCAGCGGGGATGCTCGACCTGGTATTCCACACAGCCGCCGCCCGACTGCGCGGCGTAGCCCCAGTAATGCTCCGTGATGAACTCTGCTTCCGAGCCTTCTATCAATTTTTGAGCTTCGCCCGTCGTCGTGACGCGCAGGTGATTCCATCTTCCCTGATAGCGCCAGCCGTATTCGACCCTGCCGCTTTTGTCGTCCATTTCGATCAGATGGCGCATAGGCATCGCGGAATAATTTTCGTTATAGACGAGGCGCGCGACTGTGGCTATGGCGCGGCGCGGCACGATCTCTTTTATGAACACGACGCCGCGCCGCCAGCCGTCATCTGCTTTTCGCCGCACGTAGAACCGCAGGTTGACCTCTTCAAAACTATGGTGAAACGGCAGCTTGAAGCCCAGCACACGGGTCTCTAAAAACATGAAACCGACAAGGCTCGCAAACGTCTTCCCGTTCCAGCTGTCAAGCTCTGTGCCGGGCGGCACGTAGGGGCCAAGCAGGCCCGGCTCAACCTCGTAATTGATCATCGCCAGGTGCTTCCATTGTCCCGTAAGAAAGATTGAAGAAGGCATCGTTTATCGAGTGACAGGCGGGCTACATCTCCAGAAAGCGAGAGCGCACGTCGGGCGAGGGCAGCATACAGCTGTCATATTTACCGAAGAATTTGTAACGATATTTTGCCATAAGGTCGTAGAAAAAATCCCGGACGGGCCTTGGGATTATGCGAAAAAACAGAAGCAGTTTCCACGCTCCGCCAAGATAGCTGGCAACGCGCAGCGCCGCATTCGAGCGGATAAAGACCCGCTCAGACGACCCTCGCTCGACGAAGACAATCGAGTCGGCGTTTTTCAACTCCGGGTGGCGCGCGATGACCTGCCTGCCGTAGTCGCTTTGCAACGGGGCGAAGCGCATCTCTTTACGTTTATCGTGGTCTAAAATCATCTGAACAGACTTGTTGCAGAGGCCGCATACTCCGTCGTAGAGCAAGACCGGGTCGTGTGCAGATGGTTGTTGCATTCTCGATCAGCCTCCCGAAACTCCTGCTAGTGTTTTAATGCGGAACGGGTGTGGAAGCAAGCCGGGATGTAATGATGTCGGATTAAAAAACTAGGCCGTCCTGTTTGGGTAAGTTGGAGCGCCCCGGCCCAAAGTATGAGATGTTTCGAACACTCGCAGCCTACTATCGCTTGTCGGCTCCTGTCAAGGCGCACAAGCCTGAGCCTCGCAAGTATGATGAGCTTGACTTGAACCTGCAAAACTCATAATCTCGCAATCGCGAAACTCTCTTTTTAAAGGAGCGCAATCTTATGAGCACACGCATATACACGCTGCCGGTCGAGCAGACCGAGTGGCACGTTCCGAATACGGGTTCCACAACGGTCTTCAACTGGCAATACGACGAAGGGCGCGACAAACTGCTAACGCTTTACGAAAAAGGAAAGAACAAGCAGTGGAACGCAAGCGACCGTCTGGACTGGTCTATAGAAGTCGATCTGACGAACCCGCTCGGCTTTCCCGATTATTACATCTCGCTGTATGGCTCTGACATCTGGAATGATATGGACGAGAAGATGCGCGGCGAAACGAAACTCCATCTGGATGCGTGGCGATTCTCGCAGTTTTTGCACGGCGAACAGGGCGCGCTGATCTGCGCGGCAAAAATCGTTCAGACGGTTCCCGACATCGACTCGAAATTTTATGCCGCTACTCAGGTATTTGACGAAGCGCGACACGTCGAGGTCTACTCCCGCTACCTGAAAGAAAAAATCGGACTGGCTTACCCGATTAACCCTCATCTGAAAACATTGCTCGATCAGGCCATCACGGATTCGCGATGGGATTTCACTTATCTGGCGATGCAGGTGATTATCGAGGGCCTTGCGCTTGCCGCGTTCGGAACGATTCGCGACCTTGCTACGGAACCGCTCGGCAAAGCGCTCAACGCTTACGTTATGCAGGATGAAGCGCGGCATGTGGCGTTCGGGCGTCTCGCGCTCAGAGATTACTACCCGCACCTGTCGGACAGGGAACGAGACGAGCGCGAAGAGTTTGCGGTCGATGCCTGTTACCTGATGCGCGACCGCTTCATGGCCGAAGAGATCTGGGAGCGGCTCGGTCTGGATGTGGCCGGATGTGTCTCCTACACGCGCAACTCGCCTTTCATGCAACAGTACACAAAGATGCTCTTTTCAAGAATAGTTCCTACCTTGAAAGACATCGGCCTCTGGGGCGAGCGCATTCAGAAAGCCTTCGTTGACATGAAGGTCATAGAATTCGCCGAGGTCAATATCGAAGAACTCAGCGCGATGGATGAAGACGTGGCTGCGGAGTATGACAAACTGCGCGCCGAACGCGACGCGCATGTCAATCAGGTGATTGCAAGCGCAGAGAGTGCGGCATCGGATTAATCTCGTTTTCAGACTAATCCGGGTTTCGGCGCGCCTCAGAAAAACTCGCGATGAAGAAAAAAATAATGGTCGCCCTCGGCGTGATTATACTGCTCGCGCTCGGCATCTTCTTTTTTGTGCTGCCGTCTTACGTCGAGCGGAACATGAATCAGACGCTCAACCCGCCGCCGTATCAGGCATCAGAACGCGCCGTAGAACTTCACAAACGACTGCTCGTCGCAGACCTTCACGCGGATTCGCTTTTGTGGAATCGCGACCTGCTCGATCACGCCACTCGCGGCCACGTTGACATACCGCGACTCATCGAAGGCAACGTTGCGTTGCAGGCTTTCACGATTGTGACGAAGACCCCGCGAAACATGAACATCGACTCCAACACGGGCGATACTGACAACATCACACTGCTTGCGATTGCCGAACGCTGGCCCATCGGCGCGTGGAGCAGCTTGAAAGAGCGAGCGCTTTATCAAGCGCGAAAGCTCGCAGATACTGCCGCGCGCTCCGGCGGTAAGTTCACCTTGATCAAGACGAGAGATGACTTATCGAATTATCTTGATCGCAGACTGAAAGAGCATGAAATTACCGCGGGCTTTTTGGGCATCGAGGGGGCGCACGCTTTAGACGGCGACGTGAATAACATTGACGCGCTCTTTGATGCGGGCATTCGCATGATGGCCCCGACTCATTTCTTTGATAACGACATAGGGGGATCTGCGCACGGCGTTGAAAAAGGCGGTTTGACCGACAAGGGCCGCGAGATGATAAAGCGCATGGAAGCCAAACGCATGATAGTTGATGTCGCGCACGCATCGGCCCGTACGATTGACGACGTTTTAGCCATTGCCACACGGCCCGTCGTCGTGTCGCACACGGGCGTCAAAGGAACCTGCGATAATAATCGCAATCTGAGCGACGAACAACTGAAAGCCATCGCCAAAACGGGCGGCGTCGTAGGCATCGGCTACTGGGACACAGCCGTCTGCGGCAATGACGCCAAAGCGATAGCCCGCGCCATTCGCTACGCGGCCAACATAATCGGCGTCGAACACGTTGCTCTGGGGTCGGATTACGACGGAGCTATTCCTGCGCCCTTCGACACAACGGGGCTGGTTCAAATAACCGACGCGCTGATTGGGGAAGGTTTCACCGATCAGGAGATCGAAATGATCATGGGCCGCAACACACTGCGACTGCTTATAGAGAATCTTCCCTGAGACAGACGTTTCTTCGAGATAGATCGCTCAGTTCAATTCTATTTAACGCGAGTTCGACATAATAATCGAAGTAAAAGCCCTGAAAGGGCGAAATTCAATAGCCCGGCGCATCGCGCCGGGTATGATTGCCACCACCTCACAAGCCCTGTAAGGGCGAAATAAATCACCTGGTTTATATCGCCCTTACAGGGCTTGTAGTTTATCTTGATGCAAGACACAGGGCGATGCCCTGTGCTATTGAATTTCGCCCTTTCAGGGCTGATTCTTATGTCGAATTCACGTTATTTATTTCGATGCCCTTTATCTCAATCTGACCGTCGCTTTTTCTCCGCGCGCAAGCTTCAACGTGATTTCGAGGTCGGGGTCTCGTCCCGCTATCAAATCCTCTATGTTGTGCCTGACCGGATAATCCGGCACGACGCCGTGGAGCGATGCTCCTTTGTCACCGGTCACGGCCATGTAATAAGTCATCAACGGCACGCGCACGCTGAGCTTCGTATTCGGCAGCACGACATTCGGCATGAAACCTGAACTGTTGCCGTAGTAGCCACCGGCAGATTCTTCGCCGATGAAAGTCGCGAGCTTGTGGAAATGAGCCTGCGACAGGAACTCTGATGTGGTCGAAAAACTACCGCCGTTGATGATGATGTAAGTCTTGCCCGTGAACGTAGGTTTGCTCGGTTGATTGATGCCCCAGTTCGGATGGCCCACAGCATGATACTTGCCGTCCTTCCCCTTCTCTGCGACTTTTTCGGGAAGCTTGAAATCGGGCTGGTTCGTGTATTTCGCGAAGCTGAACGTGTTGTTGTTGATTATGAGGTCTTCGTAATACTTGAACGGCTGGTCAACCAAATAAGAGAGCAGCAATTTGCCAAGCTCATCTTCGCCGCCGCCGTTGTTTCTGAGATCAATGATTAGCGTTTTCAAGCCAATTGCTTCCATCTCCTCGAAAGACTCTTTGTAAAACTCGCGGAGTCCTTTTTTCTTTTCGGGATCAACATATCCGCCGAAACTGTAAATCGTCATCATCCCGATTCGCCCCTTGTCGAAATACTTCATCTCGCCCGCGCGCTCAGACGGCTGGTCTTCGGGGTATTGCGCTTTGGATGCCTCTGTAAGTTTCGGCAAACTGATTCCTTCAAGGCGAGTCTTCACTTCGCGTTTAGCTTTGGCGTTCCACAGCGTCACATTATAAGGACTACTGAACCCCATCAAAGTGATCAGCGCGCCGTTGAATCGCCAGCCGCTTATACGCATCTGCCTTGAGGATTCAACGTCGCCGTCGGCTGGCGTTGCTCGAATCATGGTGGCTACGATCTTCGAGGCCGGAACGTTGTTGATCGAGCGAATTTCCATGCCTGCCAGCTTATGATCGCTGCTTGAAAAATCGCGCAGCACGTAGGGCTTTTTGTCGAGCACCTTGATCTGTAGCGGCAATACAGGCATCAGTGTGTTGATCTCCTGCCTGATGTCCGAAGGCAGAGCGACGCTCGTATGTCCGCATTTGATCAGAGCAACGACAGGAGCCATCACGCGAAAGAATTCGTATGCGTTCATCGAATGATCGAGCGATTTTGCGGCTTGATCGAAGGCGCGATTAAGCTCGGCTTTGCTCGTGTAGCGATAGATGCCGCTGTGGCCTTCTTCGAGCGCGCGGCGTGCGATCTGGAAATCTTCATTGATCTGCTCGCGGGTGAATGTCTGAGGCTTGCTTTCGTTGCTTTGAGCCAGGGCGAAATTAGAAGCCAGAATCAAGGCAAGAGCGATTGCAGAAATTCGTTTCATCGGAACGATCCCTTCGATAACAAATTTAGAGAATGTAATGTCTGAAGCGGGCACTGCCGTCTTACTTATACTGGAAAGCCGAGGCAAATGTTGCCTGGAAATGTCTACGAGCCGTGCGCGCCTGCGGTCGAATGGCGAAGACTGACGAAACGCCCAATCAACTACGCGACGGCTGATGCGCAGATTTATCTATTCCACTTTCTAGTTCGAGCGATAATTCGTAAACTGCATGTCTATGTCGAAATCTTTCTCCTTCAATAGCGCGATGACCTGTTGAAGCGTGTCGCGATCTTTGCCCGACACGCGCACGAAATCGCCGTTGATCGAAGCCTGCACCCTGAGTTTGGAGTCTTTGATATGCTTTACTATCTCGCGCGCCTTCTCGATGGGTATGCCCTGTTGAAGCGTGACGGTCTGGCGCACGCTGTCTTTAGCGGCAGGCTCGATCTTGCCGTACGTGAGCGCCTTGAGCGATACGTTGCGCCGGATCAGTTTCTGCTGAAGCACATCGTTGAGCGATTTCAGCGTGAACTCGCTTGCGGTCGAAAGTACAAGTTTATACTCTTTTTCGTCCAGGTCGATCTCTGAGTTCGTACCTTTGAAATCGTAACGTTGATGGATTTCTTTGAGCGACTGGTTGACGGCGTTTTTTACTTCGGCCATGTCAACTTTTGATACGACATCGAACGTGTTTTGCTGTGCCATGATTTTATCACCTGAGAATTGGTATAGCTGATATCCTGACCCATTAGCAAGCAGTTGATTTCATCGGCCACCGGGGCTGAAGCTGATATTTAAACTTTTTTTTCATCGAACGGAAGAAACTCGCGTGAGCTGTGTCTAATACTCATGGAGCTTTGATCCAATACCTAATTTATTAAGATGACCATCCGGGAAACGCACTTTGATCAAGAAGAGCGGGAGCTTGTCGTTGCCGTGCAGCGAGGCGACCGAAGTGCATTCAAAACTCTTTACGAGCGTTACCGCGACCGCGTTTACAACCTGATCTTCTACGGGCTTGGCGATGAAATCTGGGCTGAAGACGTGCTGCAAATCGTCTTCATAAAGATCTACAAAGGGCTGCCGGGTTTTCGATTCGAGGCCGCTCTTGCGACCTGGATTTATCGAATCACGCTCAACGAATGCATGAATCAACAGCAGCGGCGCGGCGCGCAGTACGTGCCTTTTGAAGCAATACTGGGAAGCGACATCGAGTATGACCGGGCCGCCTGGCCCGACCTACAGCACTCAAACAACGAGAGGCGCGAAATAATTCGCCAGGCGGTCATGGAGTTATCGCCCAAGCTGCGCGCGGTCGTCGCTTTGAAATATATGGAGGGCCTCTCTTACGAAGAGATTGCCGCGACACTCGAATGCGCGCCGGGCACCGTGGCTTCGCGGTTGAATCGCGCGCTTTCCGAGCTTGAAGCGCGGCTCAGGCCACTCAAACGACTTTTGTAAAAGTAAATGCCCTGAGTGATTGAATACAGGCTTCAACTGAGAACTCTCCTGAACATTCCGCTGCCCCGGAATTGCCAAGTCAAAGAATGAAGATGCGCAGTTTTCTGCTAAAAACTAACAGCAAGCCTGACCCACAGAATCTATATGAGCAGAACCCGCAAACAATCTTCGGAGAGTAAACCTCCGGTTTCGATAATGTTGCTGACAGTCGAGGGGATTTCAAAACGGTTCAGATTTCACCGCGCGCTTGAAGATGTCAGTTTTTCCGTGCGACAGGGCGAAGTGCTTGGACTGATAGGCCCGAACGGCGCGGGCAAGACTACGCTCTTTGAGTGCGTCGCCGGGCTCATGCACGCCGACGGCGGCAAGGTGATGTTTCGCGATCAGGCGTTGCCTGCGGCGCGAAGAAAAGAAGCGCTCTTTTACATGCCCGACGCCATAGTTCCGTGGGCCGAACAGACCGTCGAATGGGCGCTCAGGTTCTTTGAAAATTTGTATGCCCGCTCTGAGGTGAAAGCCAGAGAGTTGATCGAGCCTTTGAAGTTAGAGCGCCTGATGAAGGCGCGAATAAAGTCGCTCTCGAAGGGAGAGCGCAAACGCTCGCTGCTCGCCCTTGCGCTTTTGACATCGCACCCGGTTTTAATGCTCGATGAACCGTTCGACGGCCTCGACCTCAGACAGACGCGGGACGTGATGAAACTGCTCAAAGATCACGCCGCGCGAGGCTGCGCGCTTATGCTTTCGATTCATCAACTGGTCGATGCCGCGCGAGTGTGTGATCGACTGGTGCTGTTGAGCGAGGGAAAGATCGCAGGAGAAGGCAGCATCGCTGAATTGCGCGCTCAGGCGAATCTTACGGAAGGCGGACTTGAGGAGATTTTTCTTGCGCTCACGTAATCTGCTCAGGCTGCTCGGCAAAGAATGGCGCGAGTTGACAGGGTCGCGAGCCTACTGGCTTTTGCTCGTGATGATCGGGCCGCTCGTCGGCAACAGCTTTATAACTGCGGTTGAACTCTATGCAGAAGCGAGCGGCATAGACGGCGGACCTGCTGCTTTGCCACAAGGGTTGACTCCGCTCGACGGCCTGCTCGCGCCGACCTTCGGAGCTTATGATCTGGCCGTGACGCTGCTTTTTCCTTTCGTTGCGATTCGTCTGATAGCGGCTGAAAAAGAGAGCGGGGCGTTAAAGCTGTTGCTTCAACTGCCTTCGAGCCTTGCGACGAAGATGACGGCAAAAGCTCTTGTGTTGCTGATAGGAGGGATGCTCGCATGGCTGCCGGGGCTGATTGCGTTGATCTTGTGGCGATCATACGGCGGGCACCTATACTGGCCAGAGACTTTGAACCTGATGCTCGGCCATCTGCTGCGAATGATAATAGGCGGCGGAATAGCCGTTGCGGCGGCGGCTGTGGCTGAAAGCGCTGCGAGTGCGGCCATCGTGACCCTGGGGTTTACAGTAGGCACGTGGGCGCTCGACTTTATCGCTGCGGGCCGGGGCGGCTGGTTACAGGAAGTGGCCCTCTACACGCCTGTTGCAGCCCTGCACGTCTTCGAGCAGGGCTTGCTTCGATTGAGCACTGTGATTGTGATAGCAGCGTTCGGATTTTGCGGCTTCGCTCTGGCGACCGCGTGGCTGCACACGGGTCGCAGACTCGGCTCTCGCGGCTTTCGGTCGGCGATCATAGTTGCAGCCGTTCTGGCGGTCGCAAGCTTTGGCGCTCAGTTGCGTTCAAGCTGGGATGTGAGCGAGAATCGGCGCAACTCTTTTTCACAGGCCGATGAGGCGACGCTCGGAAAGATTCGCGAGCCGCTGCGCGTGACGGTTTACTTATCGCCGGAAGACCCGCGATTGATGGATCTGGAGCGTAGCATACTGGGCAAGCTGCGGCGCATACTGCCTCGCGTGGATGTCGATTACGCGGCCCGAAGCCGCACGGGACTCTTTGAAGAGGCCGAAGATCATTACGGCGAGATATGGTACGAGATGGGCGACCGCAAAGTGATGAATCGTTCCACTACTGAGCCGATTGTTCTGGAACAGCTTTACGAATTAGCCGGGATCAATCCGCCGGAGCGCACAGAAGAAGAGAGCTTTGCGGGTTATCCGCTGGCCGCGCGCCCAACAGGCGCGAACTGGATTTTTTATCTCATCTGGCCGCTGGCAGTAATAACGGCCTGGTGGCTGACTCGAAAATGAAGGAGGTCTGTATGAAGTTTCGTTTTGTTTCGATCATTGCACTGATTCTATTTTCAATTGCTCTGCCCGTCGGCGCGCAAAAGGCGAAGAAAGCAGGCGGCCCCAGGAGCATCCATGTGGATTTGTCGAGAGAGAAAGTCGGAACTGAATCCGCCAGATTTCTCTCTGTAGTCGGCAACTGGATAGTCGTTCAAGACAACGACAAAAAATGCCTTGCGGTCGATGGTCGCCAGTGGATGCGCGGCCAGCCTGCGGGCGGTCTTGCTCAAAAGGCCCGCTCGATTTATGGCTCGCGCCACGAGGAGTTCATAGACAACGTGAAAGCTTTCGCTTACTTTCCCTACGCCGTGGCGAAAGAGATTGATGACTTTCACGACGGCGAAATCAGCCTGCGATTCAAACTGGTATCGGGCCAGCTCGATCAATGCGCGGGCATTCTGTTCAACCTGAAGCCGAACGGCGATTACCTGACCGTGCGCTTCAACGGCAAAGAAGACAATGTTGTGCTCTGGACGTTCAACAAAGGAAAGCGCAGCTTTGTTAAAAAGGGAACAGAGAATGTTCCGCTCACCATGAATCAGTGGAACAGTCTCAAGATTCGAGTCAGCGGCACGAGCCTGCAAGCTTATCTCAATGATAAGCTATTGTTGGAATACACTATGGCCGAAGCCGTATCGGGCAAGGTGGGCGTCTGGTCCAAGACCGACAGCGTCAGTTACTTCGACGACTTTACAGTTGTACCGGCTGCGAAATAGGAATTCAGGAAGATGGCGACACCGCGAGGCGTTGAGTTATAACTCGATGCCTCGCGTTTTGTCATTAAATCAGGTGAGATGTGAATCCGACAAACACAGATTTATATCTCCGTAAACGTTACTACTAAATAAAAAAAGGCCGATTGCCAGTGCCCGCCGAATGCAACGGATAAAGGCGGGCGGAGCTTTCGGTCACATAAAGGAAAAACAATGAAAATTATGCCCGGATCAAGCGTACGAAAAATTATTGCCTGCCAGCTTGTCTGCATGATGGTCTTTCTTTCTGCAATTCAGATTGCAAATGCCGCAGCAGACGGCTCGGTATCAGGCATTGTGCGTGACTCGTCAGGCGCTGTCATAGCGGACGCAACCGTGTCGCTACTTACCGCGCAGAAGGCCGTTGTTGCCAGCGCGCAAACCGACGCGCAGGGCAAATTCGCTTTTACAGTTATTCCGCAGGGAAGCTATCTGCTCGTCGTATCTTCGCGAGGGTTCGCAGACCGCCGCCAGGCCGTGTCCGCGGGTTCACCCGGCGCTGACATCGAGGTGATCGTCGAACCTCGTCCTCTTACCGAAGAGGTGACGATTACCACAAATCCCGGCAACGTCGAAAGCGCCGTGAGCGTGTCGCAGCAGGTCAATGTCATAAGCGAAGAGCAGATCGAAGAACGCGCGAAAGCGGTCGTCGCGCAGGTGGCCAATGAAGAGGTCGGCGTCCATCTTCAACGCACAAGCCCGACCGTTTCAGGCATATTTATTCGCGGGCTGACCGGCAACAAGGTCAATGTCTTTATTGACGGCGTGCGCTATTCAAACGCAGCGCAGCGCGGCGGCGTCAACTCGTTTCTGAATTTGATAGACCAGTCGAACCTACAGGCCGTAGAGATACTGCGCGGGCCCAACAGCGCGCAATACGGAAGCGATGCGATTGGCGGAAGCGTTCAGTTTTTGACTTTTACTCCGGCATTCGCGGCAAACGAGTCGGACTTTCGCGGCAAGTTCAGCACGTCGTTCGACAGCGCGGACGCAAGCTTTGGCTCGAACCTTTTGACCACATTCGCGACGAAGCGATTCGCGCTGCTTACAAATTTGACGGGCCGCCGCGTGAACACGACTCGCGTGGGTCAGGAAGTCGATTCGCATAATGCTGTGACACGATTTTTCGCGCTCAGTTCGGACCTTGTCATCGGTGACCGCCTGCCCGACACAGCCTTCACGCAGTACGGCGGGCTTATGAAGCTGAGCTTCGAGCCCGGTCAGGGCCACCATCTGACTTTGAACTATGCGCGCAGCCAGCAGGATGGCGGCAAGCGGTATGATCAACTGCTGGGCGGCGACGGCAACCTGATTGCCGACCTCAGAAATTTCATGCTCGATTTCGCCTATGCGCGTTATGACAAAGTGCAGCTGGGATGGTTCGACACTTTCACCGCCATATATTCGTTCAACTCGCAGCGCGAAGAGCGCGTCAATCAAGGCGGCAACGGCAACCGGAACGCTACGATTACTCATGAGTTCGAGCGCACCAACGCACACGGCGTTCAGGCTTTTCTGGGCAAGCAGTGGAATGTGCGAAACAACCTTTTAGCTGGCGGTGAATTTTACAGCGAAGCGATCAAAGCGCCCTCGTTCGGCGTTAATCCTGTAACGAATGTTTCAAGCCTTCGCCGCCCGCGCGTGCCGAACGGCGCAAGCTTCAAAAGCGGCGGCGTTTACGTTCAGGATGTTTTCGAGGCGATACCGAACAGGCTGCGGCTTGTAGGCAACGTGCGCTGGAGCGGCGCTTCTTATAATGCGCGCGCGATTGATTCGCCGCTCGTTAACGGAAACCCGCTGTGGCCGGATGATTCGCTCGAAGTCGATAACGTGACCTATCGCGCGGGACTGGTCGTCACGCCGGTCGATGGCTTAAGCCTGTCGGCCAACTTCAGCCGGGGCTTCCGAGCGCCGCACATAACAGACCTTGGCACGCTGGGGCTGACAGGATCGGGTTTTGAAGTGGCCGCGCCCGATGTTGCCGGGCTCGGCGGCACAATCGGTACTTCAGCAGGCAGCACGGCGGTTTCGACTGGACTGGCCGTCGAGCAGGTCGGACCCGAAAAGAGCATGAATTACGAATTCGGCGCGCGTTATCACCATCGCCGTTTCGATACCAACTTCGCTTTCTTCGTAAACGATGTTGACGACAACATCGTCAAACAGGCGTTGATACTTCCGCTCGGCGCAACCGGCAAACTGCTGGGCACGACGCCCATCACGTCACAGCTTCCAAGCGGCGTAGTCTTCGTCGCGGCTTCCACGAATCCCGTGCTTGTGCGGGCGAATTTCGACGATGTGCGCATCTATGGATTCGAGCACACGCTTGATGCAAAGATCACGTCGGACTGGTCTGTCGCAACTATCTTCACTTACCTGCACGCGCGCGACCGTCGCACAGATCTTCCGCCAAATATCGAAGGCGGCACGCCCGCGCCCGACGGCTGGCTGAAGCTTCGCTACTCGCCCGCGGGCAGAAGGTTTTGGGTCGAGCCGTATATGCACGCGGCGGCGCGTCAGGATCGTTTATCGAGCCTCGATCTCGAAGACCGTCGCACGGGCGCAGGTCGGTCGCGCGGCGCAATCGCAAACTTTTTTAACAACGGCGCGCGATTTCGCGGGCTTGTCAGCGCAGGCCCCGACGGCGTGCCGGGCAATGCAGACGACAGATTGATTGCAACGGGCGAAACGCTTTTGCAGGTTCAGAACCGTGTGCTCGGCGTGGGTGTCACCTCTGCGCCGTTGTACACGGCCATACCGGGCTATGTCACGTTCAACGTTCGCGGCGGCTTCCGCTTCGGCGAACGCCACGAAGTGATGCTGGATTTTGCGAACATAGGCGATAGAAATTATCGTGGGATAAGCTGGGGCATGGACGCACCGGGTCGCGGCCTTTATCTCAGATACAACACTCGCTTCTGAACGTTTGTTCGCAAGCGGATTGAGAAGAGCGCAAGAGGCGTAGACAGTTTCTGCTCAAGCCTCTTGCGCTTCTTTGCATATAAGGCGACACTTTGAACCAATCGGCAAGGAGGGCCACGATGTTGAAATTGTGCGCTGCCATAATCTTTATAATCGCGCTGGCTTCGGTCGCTTACGGGCAATCTAAAACAGGCACAGTTCGCGGCGTTGTCACAGACAATGCGGGCGCGATTGTACAGGGCGCAAAAGTAAAGCTTGCAAACAGGCTCACAGGTTACACACAAACAACAGTGACAGACGAGCAGGGCTTTTACCGGATGATCGACGTTCCATTCGGCGACTACGCGCTGGAAGTCGAAGCCGCGAGTTTTGCGCCCGCAGCGCGAGATGTAACCGTCAGGTCGAATCTGGCACAGCAGATCGATCTGCAACTGGGAATAGCAGTCGTTCGACAGGAGGTGAACATCACCGCCGCAAGCGAATTGCTTGAGCCTGAAAAGACTGGCCCCGCGACTGTGCTTGATCGCAATCAGATTCTGCGCTTTCCAGGTTCGCAGCCCAGCCGCAGCGCCGAAAGCCTGATCGCCACTGTGCCGGGCTGGACCCTTGACGCCAACAACCGGCTTCACGCGCGCGGACTTGAAGCACAGATGCAGTATTCGATTGACGGCATCCCCGTGACGGACACAATCGCCGATACTTTCGCGGGCGCGCCCGACCCGCGCAATTTCCGCTCTGTAGAAATTGCTACAGCTTACATACCGGCTGAATACGGCAATAAACTGGGGGGCGTAATCGCGGTCACTTCGCGGTCAGGGCTTGAGATTCCCACGTCGGGCAGCGTGACGCTGTCGGGCGGAAGTTTTTCGACCTTTGAAACCTCGTTCGACGCTGGCGGGCATTCGCGCAGGTTTGGTTATTTCGCGAGCGGCGCAGGCTCGACAACCTCTCGCTTTCTTGATCCGCCCGCGCTTGAAAATTTTCATAACGATGGCCAGACAGCGAAAGGCTTTTTCAAATTCGATTACACGCAGAGCGAAAAAAATCTATTTCGCTTGAATATCTTTGCGGGCTATCAACGATTCGATGTGCCAAATCTATTCGATCAGCAGTTCAGAGGGCAGGATCAGGGCCGAAGCGCGCAGGACGATCTGCAATCGCTTTCGTGGGAACACATATTTTCGCCGGACCTGACAAGTTATACGGCCATCTACAGGCGACAGAATCAGGCGCGGCTTTTCAGCAACACGGCTTCGATTCCGGTCTTCGCCGAAGCCGCGCGCAAGCATTCAAACTATGGATTGCTGGGCTCGCTCACCTTTCATAAAGGTCGGCACACCGTAAAGACGGGCTTCGAGCTTGTCAGGTTTCCCGTGACTGAATCCTTCACCTTTGCGATAACCGA
Source organism: Blastocatellia bacterium (assembly GCA_963804815.1). Classification (GTDB taxonomy): domain Bacteria; phylum Acidobacteriota; class Blastocatellia; order UBA7656; family UBA7656; genus DATEKX01. Next base: position 5,568,564 of record CAWDRU010000002.1, read on the forward strand.
TCTCGACCGTTTGCTTGAAGTAGAACCGGCTCTGCCTGTCGCGGCGCAGGGCTTTACGATCAATCGGCCTTTCTTTTTCAACCAGCATCGCGCAGGCCATCAAGGGTCGGCTTATGTTCAGGATCACATAAACGCCACGCGCGATTTAACGTTCGATCTGGGCGTGCGCTTTGACAGTTATCACTTTCTTGTCGATAAAAATTACGCAAGCCCGCGACTGGGCGTGGCGTATCACGTAAGCAGGACGCGAACTGTTTTGCGCGCGGCATATAATCGCTTTCTGCAAACGCCCGCGCTTGAAAACCTGCTGCTGTCGTCTTCGGAAGAAGCGCGCATATTCAGCCCCGGCGGCAGTGAAGGCGACGAAGAGAAGGGCAGTCCCGTGCGTCCGAGCCGCGAATGGCAGGTTGACGTAGGCTTTCAGCAACAGCTGGCCGGTATGCTCAGGCTCGACGCGGATTTTTATTATCGCGGGATGCGAAATCCGTTCGAGTTCACAGACTTCCTTGAAACGGGAATCGTCTTTCCGGCGACGCTCGACCGCTCGCGCTCGAAGGGCGTCGAAGCGCGGCTCGACCTTGCGCCGACGGGGGGGCTATCGGGCTTTTTGAGCTACACGAACCTGCGCATATACGGATTTGCGCCGCTGACGGGCGGGTTGTTTTTAGGCGAAGCGATTGAGCTTCGCGAAATGGCGGGTCAGCGGGTCAGCATCGAAGAAGACCAGCGAAACACGGTAGTCTTTCAACTGCTTTATGATCGGCTTCCCGGCCATGTGTGGGCAGCCGTCGGCGGTCGCCACGACAGCGGCTATTCGATAGAGCTTGATGAAGAGAGCCAAGAAAATTTTGAAAGACTGTTTCCGGCAAAGATACTTGATCGCGTGAACTTCGAGCGCGGGTTCATCAAGCCGCACACCGTGTTGGATTTTTCAGTAGGGCGCGATTTCACAGTAAACGACCATCTTTCCATTTCGAGTCAATTCAACGTGCAGAATTTTGCCGACCGATTCTACCTGATTACCTTCGAGAGCCTCTCGTCAGGCGCGGCGCTTGGCCGCCCTCGCAGCTACAGCGGCAAGTTGAGCTTCAATTTCAAATAGACGAAACTCAATTGTCGATGCTGGCGTCTTCGACGTAAAAATGATATTTCTTCGCTGGAGCAATTACCGATAATCAAAGGAGCGGAAACGATGAAGATGAAAGCCGCGCGAGGGTTGGTTTGTTTTATTGCATTGATAATTTGTCTTTCGATTCCTCAAACGAACATCGGCGCACAGCAGCGCGGCTACGATCAAAGTTTAATGAAAGGGCTACAGTGGCGCAGCATCGGCCCGTATCGCGGCGGTCGGTCAACGGCAGTCGCCGGAGTCACATCGCAGCCGAACGTATTTTATTACGGCGCGACGGGCGGCGGGCTGTGGAAGACAACAGACGGCGGCGTCAACTGGGAGAACGTTTCCGACGAATACTTCAAAACAGGCTCGGTCGGCAACATCGGCATCGCAGAGTCCGACCCGAACGTCATCTATGTCGGCATGGGAGAGACGCCCATTCGCGGCAACGTCTCGCACGGCGACGGCGTTTACAAATCAACGGACGCGGGAAAGACATGGAGGCGCGTCGGGCTTGAGGACTCTCGCCAGATCAGCCGCGTGCGCGTTCATCCAAAAAACCCCGACATCGTTTATGTCGCATCGCAGGGCCACGTCTGGGGGCCGAACGATCAGCGCGGCATCTTCAAATCAACAGACGGCGGAAAGAACTGGCAGCGCGTTCTGTTTCGCGATAACAAATCGGGCGCGACCGATCTGATTATCGACCCGACAAACCCGAACGTCCTGTACGCCGCCTTGTGGGAGGTCTATCGAAAGCCGTGGACTCTGGAGAGCGGCGGCGCGGGAAGCGGGCTTTTCAAATCGACGGACGGCGGCGACACGTGGAATGAAATCACGCGCAATCAAGGGCTGCCGAAAGGCATTATAGGCAACATCGGCGTAACAGTTTCGCCCGCAAACCCTGATCGCGTTTGGGCGATCATCGAAGCCGAAGACGGCGGCGTGTTTCGCTCCGACGACGCGGGCAAGACGTGGGCGAAGACGAACGAACAACGCAATCTTCGCCAGCGCGCGTGGTATTACACGCGAATATACGCCGACCCGCAAAACGCGGATGGCGTTTACGTGCTCAACACGGACATGTATCGCTCTAATGACGGAGGGCGCACCTTCAATTCGATAGACAATATTCATCACGGCGATTGTCACGACCTCTGGATTGCGCCCAACGACCCGCTTCGCATGATCTTAGGCGACGACGGCGGCGCGGAAGTCTCGCTCAACGGCGGCAAGGCATGGACGGATGAAGATCAGCCGACCGCGCAGTTTTATCGAGTCGCACTCGATAACGATTTCCCCTATAACATCTACGGCGCGCAACAGGACAATTCCACTGTGAGAATACCGAGCCGCACTACGGATTCGGCCATCGATCAGACGCACTGGTACGACGTTGGCGGCGGCGAGTCGGGCTGGATTGCGCCAAGCCCGAAAGACTCGAACATAGTCTATGCAGGTTCGTACGGAGGATTGATCACCCGCAGAGATCATCGCACAGGGCAGGAGCGCAACGTCAGCCCGTGGCCCGACAACCCGATGGGGCATGGCGCGGCGGATTTGAAATACAGGTTCCAGTGGAACTTCCCGATTATTTTTTCACCGCACGACCCGAACACTCTTTACGCGGGCGGAAACGTTCTCTTCAAATCGACAAGCGATGGCCAGTCGTGGCAGATCATAAGTAATGACCTGACGCGCAACGATAAATCCAAGCAAGGCTCGTCGGGCGGGCCTCTCACGAAAGACAACACGAGCATCGAGTATTACGGCACGATCTTCGCCGCGATGGAATCGCCTTTTGAAAAAGGCGTGATATGGGTCGGCTCGGATGACGGGCTGGTTCACGTCACGCGCGATGACGGGAAGACGTGGCAGAACGTCACGCCGAAAGGCATTCCCGAATGGATTCAGATCAACTCGATTGACGTTTCTTCGATTCAGGCGGGCACAGCCTATGTCGCCGGGACAATGTACAAATTCGACGACTATAAACCGTACCTCTACAAGACGGGCGATTACGGCAAGACATGGAAGAAGATCACCACGGGCATCCCAGACACGGCTTTCACGCGCGTGATTCGAGAAGACCCGAACCGTCGCGGGCTGCTTTACGCGGGAACGGAAACAGGCATTTACGTCTCCTTTGACGACGGCGATAACTGGCAATCGCTTCAGCTCAACATGCCCGTTGTGCCGATCACTGATCTTGCGGTTCACAAACGCGAGCGAGATCTGGTCGCAGCCACGCAGGGGCGCTCGTTCTGGGTGCTCGACGATATGACAGTGCTTCATCAGATGGCCGATGCTGCAAAGGCTGACGCTTTTTTGTTCAAGCCCGAAGACGCGTACAAACTGCCGGGCGGCGGCGGTCAGCTTTCGCGCGATGCGACCGTCGGGCAGAACCCGCCCGCAGGCGCTGTGATTCATTACTACCTGAAGAGCAAGCCGACCTCGGATTTAACGATTGAGATACTCGATTCGGCTGGCAAATCGATCAGGAAGTTCACGGCTAAAGCGCCGACCGCGCAAGCCGGGGGCGGTCAGGAAGAAGCTGGCCCAAGAGGGCAGCCGCGCCCGCCCGTGGAAGCCGGGATCAATCGGTTCATCTGGGATTATCGTTACCCGGAAGTTACGCGCTTTCCGGGATTGATACTCTGGTCAGGCGAAACGCGCGGGCCGCGCGCCGTACCCGGCACTTATCAGGTGAAGCTCACGGTCGGCACAAGCACGATGACGCAGAGCTTTGAAGTGAAAAAAGACCCTCGCATCGAGACTACTGATGAGCAGTTCGCAAAGCAGTTCGATCTGCTGATAAAGATTCGAGACAAGCTGACCGAAACTCACGAAGCGATAATCAAGATACGCGACCTGCGCAAGCAGATTGACGACGTGACGGGTCGCATGAAAGATCAGAAAGCGATAGCGGATGCGGCAAAATCTCTGAAAGCGAATCTGGCCGCGGTTGAAGAGACTCTGTATCAGACAAAGAATCAGAGCAGTCAGGACCCGTTGAATTACCCCGTTCGTCTGAACAACAAGCTCGCGGCGCTTGCGGGCGTGGTCGCCGCATCCGACGCGGCTCCGACCGATCAGGCTTTCGTGATTTACGAAGAGCTTGTCGCAAAGATCAACGAGCAGTTGCAGAAGCTCGATCAGGTCATAAAGACAGAGCTTCCGGCATTCAATAAGCTGGTGCGGGATCAGAACATCCCTGCTGTAATTGTGAAGCCGTAGTCTATAACAGACGTGACCGGGAATCTGTGTAGACTGCGCTGAACACGGGGGCGCGCCATATCGTATTGAGTCACGGAGGTAGAAAGAATGTATTGTTCATCTTGTGGTGCGGCAGTGCCTACAAACTTAAACCACTGCAATCGTTGTGGGGCCGAGTTGAAGCCGAAACAATCCCAGATGTCCAAAACAATGCCGGAATCTCTCATCTGGGCTATTGCATCTGTCACAATCGTTGGTCTCGGAGTTACTATCGGCATGATGGCTGTGATGAAGGAGGTGCTTCATTTCAACGACTCGCTGATCGTCGCCTTCTCGCTTTTGACCTTTTTAACCTTTCTGGGAGTTGACGCCGTGTTCGTCTGGGTGTTGTTGCGTTCCATGCGGGGCGCTAAAGAAGTGAGTGTGAAGAGCCTTTCCACCAAAGGACTCGACGAAGCCCCGATGCGCGTGCTGCCTGAGCCGAGCTTGAGCGTGACCGAACACACTACGCGCACGTTAGATCGCGTAGAGAGTGACCGCAAATTGTAAGTTCTATGTTTGTGTTTCAGCCGCAGGCGCGAGCGGAACGATCAGGCGAAAGCGCGTGCCCTGATCATCTTTGACCGGGCTTATGAGTTCGACCATGCCGCCCATCTCGACCGTTCGGCGCTGCACTATCGCAAGTCCAAGCCCTGTGCCGCGCGACTTCGTTGAATAAAACGGCTCGAATACTTTCTGCTGCGTCTGGGATGGTATGCCCGGCCCCGTGTCCGTGACGGTCAAAACCAGCCGCACGTTTGAATCATTCATTTCTGAAATCGCGCGGTTTCGGCTGTGCTGAACTGCGGACGGTTCGATGCTCGCTTCAATCCTTACTTCGCCGCGCTCTGTGGCCTGAACCGCATTGATGACCAGATTGCTGAACGCTTCGCGCAAAGCGCCTGCCTGCGCGCCCGTCATCATTACATCGCTGACGTTTGCGACCTTCACCTCAACGCCGCGCTCTTTCGCTTCATTGCCGATCAGGGTGACGGTTGAATCTATAAGCTCTCTGAGCGCGACGGGGCGAGTCTCTGCGCGGCTCGGACGGCTGAAGGCGAGAAGCTGCGAGACAGTGCGATTCAGGCGATCAATCTCGCTGACGATCAGGCCGAGGTCCTGGTCATAAGCTTTTAAGGCATCCTCTTCGCGCATCACCTGCGCGATGGACTTTATCGCAGAAAGCGGATTTTTGACTTCGTGAGCGACCTGCGCGGCCATCTGCCCAAGCGTAGCAAGGTGTTCGCGTGTGGCAAGCTGGCGTTCAAGGTGAACCTTCTCTTCAACAAGCCGACAGCCTTCTACTTCAATCGCGACCTGCCCGGCGAGCACGTCCAGTATAGAGCGCTTTTCGCTTGTCAGCGCGCGCGCATCGGCTGTGATTATCATCAACCCTGTGATCTCGCCTTCGCGTTTGAGCGCGTAAGCCATGCTCGCGCCTATCTGTTCGAGGTCTTCATTCTCTTCGATCACATCCGTTTCCCACTCGGTCATCTTTTCTGCGAGCCTTCGCTCAGGGCTTTTGGCACTCGTCGAATCCAGTGTCATTATCCGCACGCTCGATAGCTCAAGCCCGCGCCTTATGGTCTCTTCCGTATAACGCACCAGCGCCGACAACTCGCCGAAGCCTTCAGCGCCCGAAGAGACTTGCCGCACGACATCGCGATAGACGCCTATTTCGCTCGTGAACAACCGATGCACGGCCCGGTCGATCACGCGCACGAGCGGGCTTGCGAGCGCGACCATCGCCAGTATCAATATCACTTCGACCACGCCCGGCGTGATAGTGAATCGCTCGACCAGATATTGATCGAGCCGTCTGACGCCGTAGGTGTAGACCGCGATGAAGACCAGCGCGAAGACCGCATAAACCAGACCGTCTTTAACCGCAACGTCCACAAGTTTGTACCGGTAAACGTGATAGGCTACGAAAAAGACCGGCAGAAGCGACGAAAGTATGAACGTCACCCACAGGAAATCATTTGGGCCTGAACCGAGCACGGCGACGACGACGAACTCGAATGCGCCGTTTAAAACAAGCAGCACAGCAACGCGCTTGAAAAATATTCGCTCTCTGAGCGCCTGTGGGTCGAGCTTGTTTTTCATCGCCCAATCGAGCAGCGCCGACGACCACAGCACAAGCAGATACCATATCGAATAAGGGATCAACAGCACGCGGATCTTCAGCATAAAGGGCCGGTAATCGCCCGTGTTGATCTTGTAGATCGCATAGGGGAGAAACAGAAGCGGGAGGTAAAGCGATATGCCTATAAGCCGAATGTGTCGCGGTTTGAGCGTGCGATAGTTGTCAAGCGACGCCCACATCGCGATATGCGCGTGAAGCAAAGCGGCTGGAAGCAGCGCCACCCCCGTCATCGCAAGCGTGTCCCATACTCTGAGCAGTCCCGTCAGACGGTCTCTCGTCAGCAGCAATTCGTGCAGCGTGATAAAAAGGTTTCCAAGAAACCACACGCCCAGACATAGATTGAGAACCGTGATTAACCGCACGGGCTGCGACTGTATCTGGCGCGTGCCCAGACGGCGGCTCCAGATCAGCCACGCGATGTAGAGGTGCAGCATCGCGCCCGTCGCGAACCCTACGAGCTTGAATATTTGAATCGGAGACATAACGTTGCGCGGCTTTATCGTCCGGCCATAACGGTGCCGCGAGCGGGTAGTCGAGCAAACCGGCCCGCTCGCGGATTATGTTCAGCGATTGAATCGCGCGGCGTCGCGGCTTGCGTAAGCGGCAACGGCGTTGTCTGCGACGGCGGTGGATTTGAGCAGGTTGATGACTTCGCCAACTCGATGAGCAGGGATAGCGCAGGTCATCTCGTTATTCGACATCCCTGTGCGTACACGGCTCAACATGCAGCCGACGCTGACGGCGACCGTTGCCTGCTCTTTGGCCATCGGGATGATGTGGCATTGCGGCTTGCCTTCAAATCGCAGGCCGGGCACCGCGTCGGAAAGAATCATCGCCTGTTTGGCATTGATGCGCAGAAAGACAACGTCGGGTTCAACGCTCGTCTCTGCAAGCGGGCCATAGGTGATGAAGTTCGGTCGCTGTTTGACTACGGGAATCTGCGGCACGACATCCATCGTCACCCATCCGGCTTCAAGTATGGCGGCAACATCGCTGTTGGTTGCGACTTCTTCGAGCGTCTTGAGCCCGTGCGTGAGGCTTCCGACCGAGCAATTGGCGTGATCTTCGGGTTCGGTCGTGAATGTTTTGTTGGCGGCTTCTATCCAAAACACGCAGCCTGCGGGCACTTTGCCTGTTCGCCCGTCAGCCATAGGTTCGGGCACCCTTGCCTCGAACGCTTTTACGTCCGGCGGCGCGTCGTTCGAGAAGGTAATCGCAAGCGGCGGCGATTGCAGGTTCAATAGCGATTTAAGCTCTGAGGCAAATTTATTCCAGTCCTGTGTTGTCATCAATCTCTATTTCCTTTTCCAGATTAGTTTCAGTGTTCTCTTATCATCTCATGCATCACCACGCGATTGCATACCGGCCACGTCGCGGGTCTGCGCCTGCTTCGATCACATTTGAATCAGGTCTCAGCATGATAACAGTCGGAGCGGACGGATTGCTCCACGCCGCCCCTGTTTCGACTTTGTGGCCGCGCGACGAAAGCGCAGCGGCGATCTCTTTACCGATACGGTCTTCTAAATTCAATACGCCCGGATTGAAGCGGTGATCGTCGAACGAGCTTACGAAGTGTAGCGTTTGAAATCGCGGAGCCTCGACCGCCTCCTGCACATTCATTCCATACTCGATGATGTTCAGCAGGATTTGAACGAGCGATTGATCCTGATTGTCGCCGCCCGGCGTCGAAAGAATCAGGAAGGGCTTGCCGTCTTTCATCACAAGCGTCGGCGACAGCGTCACCCTTGGGCGCTTGCCCGGTTCGATCACATTCGGATGCCCGGCTTCGAGCAGGAAAGATTGCATTCGCTGACCAAGCAACACACCCGTGTCGCCTGCAACGACGGCAGGCAACCACGCGCCCGAAGGCGTCGCGCTGAAGACGTTGCCGTCTTTGTCGATCACGTTGACGCAGGTCGTATCGTTTGCGCGCTCGGCTTCCGGCACACGCGACTGGCCTGTCGGCGGCGGCTCGATCCGGTCGGCAGCTCTTAGGTTGAACGGGCCGCCTGGGCGCTGTTCAAGCGATGCGTGCTCTGCGTCAATAAGCGCGCGGCGCGCTATCGCATAGTCTTTCGAGAGCAGTTCTTTGGCGGGTACTTTTACGAAGTCAGGGTCGCCGTAATAACGATCACGATCTGCGAATGCCAGCTTCATGGCTTCGGTCAGCGTGTGAATGTAATCAGCCGAGTTGTGTTTCATCGCGCGCAGGTCATAGCCTTCAAGCATATTCAGCATCTCAAGCATCACAGGCCCCTGCGCCCAGAAACCTGTCTTGTAGACTTCGTACCCGCGATAGCTTGTTCGGGTCGGTTCTTCTACGTTTGCATGAAAAGCCGCGAAATCGCCTGCCCGCAGAAGTCCGCCATTCGCTTCCGTGAATTTAGAGATGCGTTTTGCGATTGGCCCTTTGTAAAAATAGTCGCGCGCTGCACGGAGCGCTTCGTGTCGTCCGCGTGACCTGTTGCTGCGTTCCGCGTTAACGATCTCGCGCAACGTGCGCGCAAGGTCGGCTTGCGCGAACATCTCGCCCGGTCGCGGCATGCGGCCTTGCGGCAGAAAAACTTTCACGCTCGCAGGCCACGCCTCGAATATTTTGCGAGTCTTTTCCAGATAGCTCACGCGCAGTTCATCAATCGGAAACCCGTCGGCCAACTCAATCGCGGGCTGCATCACTTCTGCGAGCGTCTTGGTGCCGAAGCGATCAAGCGCGGTGATCGCCGCATCGAGCACGCCCGGCACTGTTGCGGGCAGTATGCCCGATGAAGGAATCGTGCCCGGTTGCGCGCCGCCGTAAGAGATAGATACGTATTCGGGCGAGCCGCGATAAACAGGCCCGGCGGCCCGCTCGCCTTTTTTAGCCTGTTCAATAAAGAACTCGCGCGTCGCAAGGCGCGGAGCGATGCCCTGACCGTTGATGACTACGGGCGCGCCGTTTGCGGTCTTGATGATGATCGGCACTTCGCCGCCGAACGAGAAGTGCGAAAACTCGATCACGGATGCGGCGAGCATTGCTGCGCAGCCCGCGTCAACAGCGTTGCCGCCCTGTTGCAGCAGTCTCATTCCGGCCTCTGCCGAAAGAGGGTGGCCTGCTGCGACTGCGCCGCGCGCGCCGCGCACGACGGGACGAAAGGTGTCGGCTTCGGGCGCGATTGTCGAGAGTAAAAAGGTGATCGTTATTACGACAAGGCAGATCAGTCCGGGCTGTGTTCTCATAAGACTCTCCTTGAGCAGTGTCGTGCGTTATTCGGAAGTTTCCGCCTTTGACGTTTGGTTGTCAACGCGGCGGAAATCGGCGCGGGCGCTTGCTCGCTTTTTTCGTCGAAGGATATAATGTCGCCCGACCTGAGCGAGAGCGCCCCGACTTCAAATGAGGTTTTCGATGATAAAACGTGTACTCTTTCTGGCGCTTATTGTAGGCACCGCTACGGCACCCATCACTATGTTTCAGAGAAGCGAAAATCAGTCATCGGCCAATGCTTCAAACGGCGCAAGTGATGCGAGCGATGTGAATAAGACCGGGCTGAAACTGCCGCTCGTCAATCCGCGCATTCGGGTCACAAAGAGCAAACGCCAGCTCGCGCTTTACTCCGACGAAAAAGTGGTGCGACTTTACACGGTCGGGCTTGGGTTCAGCCCGAAAGCTGACAAGGCGCGACAGGGCGACGGCTGCACACCCGAAGGCAGCTTCTATGTCTGCGTCAAGAACGCGCAGAGCAGTTTTTATCTTTCGCTCGGTTTGAGCTATCCGAACAAAGAACACGCCCAGCGCGGGTTGCGCGACCGCATCATCACGCGCGCGCAGTACGACGAGATAATGAGCGCGCTCGAAAGGCGCGCCCGTCCGCCATGGAACACACCGCTCGGCGGCGAGATTTTTATTCACGGGAACGGCTCGCAAAGCGATTGGACATGGGGATGCGTCGCGCTCGACAACAACGACATGAAAGAATTGTTCGACGCCATTCCGAAAGGCACTAATGTCGTAATCGAGCCGTGAGTGTAATGAAAGAATCTCTGCTTTAATTACCTGCGCGACAATTTCCCTGACGTAGAACCGGCCTGACGCAATCCGAAAGATAAAAAAAAGCCCGGGCCGACTGACCCGGGCTTTCAAGTCTCAACCGACAAAACGCTACTGAACGTTCAGCGCCGTGTCGTCAATTACGAACGATGTCTGAAGGCTTGAGTCTTCCGTTGCGGTGAAGAATACCTGAATCGTCTGTCCGATGAACGCATTCAGGTTAAAGGTCTTCAGACTGTAGCCCGCAGCTTTGTTCAGGTTCGAGTAGGTCGCAAGCGTCGAAAGGATTGTAGCGCCTGTCGAGTTGCGTATCTGAACTCTGAGAATATCGAACTGCGTCGTCGTCGTCGTTTCCGCTGAATCGATGTGCAGCCAGAAAGTCAGCGTCGCGCTGGACGAGCCTGCGGGTATCGTCACGTTCTGGCGCAGCGTGTCCGTATGCGTGGTTCCGTATCCGTCGAGCCACGCTTTCCAGGTTCCTCCGTGCGCCGCCTGCGATGCGCTGTTTGTAATGACGCCCGCAGTCGCAGTCCAAATGGTATTGCCGGATTCAAATCCGGGATTGCCCAGAAGCTGCTGCGCGCCGCCGCCGGGAGGCGACACGACCAGCGTCACAGGAACCGTGACAGGCGAATTGGTCGCGCCTGCTGCGGTGATTGTGATATTGCCGTTGTAGGTCCCGGCAGCAAGCCCTGTGATGTTTACTGAAAGCGTCACGCTCGAAGGCGCTGTTCCCGATGTCGGGCTGAGAGTCAGCCACGTCGCATCATCCGTAGCAGACCAGTTGAGCGTGCCGCCGCCCGTGTTGGTGATGCTCAAGGACTGATTGGCCGGGTTCGCGCCGCCCGCCGTTGCGCTGAAGTTGAAGCTTGCGGGGCTTGCGCCAATCGACGGGTTGGCAGGCGCGCCGGTATTCGCGTTGTAAATGACAAGCGCGAAATCCTGATCGGTCGTGTCGGCATTGCCCGTCACTCCGTCGCCCGCGATATTGGTTGCTCTCACGGTGACGGTGATGCTGCCGGACGTGCCCGCCGGAAGGAAGACTGATTCGGCATTGTTTTTGGTGTCGGCGGCTCCGCCCGTGATGGAGTTCGCGCCTGAAAAGACGTTGCCCTTATAGGTGTTGCCGCCTACTGTGACTTCGAGGTCGAGGTTGTTGACCCAGGGCGCGCCGGTCGTCGGCCCTGCGGCGTCCGTCCAGACAAGCGTGACGCGCAGAGGCTGGCCCGTGTTTGCGACCGTGCCTGTTTGCTGGAAGGTCTGCCCCGTCGCGCCGAGCACCTGCGTCTGGTCTACAAGTATGCGAGCCTCGCCATCAAAAGAGCGACCCAGATCCATGCGACCCATGCCCTGACTGTTGGAAGGCAGGTTGCCGCCCGCTCCTACGCCGTTCATATAAGCCGCCGAGTTCATCAGATAAGCTTTGACAAGAGCGGGGCTTGGCGCGGGAAGACCCTTGTTTAAAAAGTCCTGATAGACGAGCGCGGTGCCGCCCGCTACGCCCGGCGTAGAGTGCGATGTGCCGCTAGACCATCCATAAAGCGTCTGGCCTGCGGGGAAGAACTGGTTGCACACGCTGCTGCCGTTGTAATTCGATTGCGGAACGCCCGCTTCGATGTGCGTGCCCGGAGCCACGATGTCCGGTTTGATGCGGCCATCGCCGCCCGCTGAATTGACAGGCCCGCGACTTGAGAAGTTGATGATGTCATTGGCGCTGTCTGCGCCTGAGTTTGCAACGGCGCAGCCGTCAGTGCCGGTCTGTCTGACGTTCTCGCTTGCGCCCACGCAGATGACGTTCTTTGCCGTCGCGGGGCTGCTGACGGTGTTCGCGCCTGAGCCATCGTTGCCTGCTGCAAAGACGACGGTCAGTTGCTGGAGTCCACCTACTCCCGTTTGAGCGTCGCGCACTATGCGGTCATACATCTGCGCGTTCGTGTCGTAGCGGAAGAGGTTGATGAATCCCCATGAGTTGCTCGATATGCGAGCGCCTTGCCCGTAGGCTGTGTTCTCCCAAACGGTTCCAGATGATGCGCCGTTGCCGAAGATTGCCGTCACGCCGACTCTGGCAAATGGCGCGATTCCCAGCCCGTAATTGAATCCGAGAGCGTCTTCAAAAGCCGCGCCTGTGCCGTTGTTGAACCCGCCGACGATGTGCGCGTTCAGGAAGCCGTGTCCGCCGAGCACCCCTGCCTGAGCCGTCGGGTTGTTCTGGAACGCAACGCGACCGGCTGGTAGATCGGGATGGCCCGCCAGCGTGTAAGTGTCATCCGCGACGTTTACGGAAAACGTGCCGAACTGCGAGCTTGTGAAGCCCTTGCTTGCGAGCCATGCAAGATAACCCGGCCCTGTGGGCGAATTGCCCGCGAGGTTTCCCGCGACTATCTGGCCCTGCGCTTCGTCAAGCAGTCGTTTCTGATTGCGCTCTTCGATTGCGAAGACAGCGTCATAACGCGACATCTCTGCGAGCCGCGACGGCGACACGCGGAGTTCGACGTTGTGATAATTCAGTACGCGGGTCGTTTGAACGACTTCGCTGGCCATGGCCGAAAGATTCGCAATGGTGTTTTTCGCGTCCGGCCCGTCAATCACCTGCACAGTGACATCGATAGCGGCGCGGCTCAGTCCCGCCTGCACTGCGCGCGTCGCGGGCGAGAGCCGGAAGGCAGGCTCGTAATCGCCTATGAACTGCGTGAACGGATTCTGCTTTGCGAATGAAAGCAAAGCCGATGCGGACTTTGCATCGCCGCGCACTACATAAGCGTTAGCGGGGATGTAAGTGATTACATCGACGCCCGTCGCTTTGAGCGAAGCAAGCCACGCGTCTTGAATCGGCCCTGCGAACTGAATGATGTAGAGTCCGCCCTGCGGTTTGGTTCCGCGCGCAAGCGCATCGGATATGTCCGTTTTGCGAAGGTCTGCGGGCAATTGATTATAAGTCGCGTCGGGCGCGGTCGTGTCCAGAACGTAGCCGTTGAGCGGTATGAGATTGAGATCGTCCTGAACAGCGCCGGTCAACGCTTGAAGCGCGGCGCGCCCGCCAAGGGCCTGCTCTTTTACTACGACCAGCCGGAAGCTGCCGTAGTTGATTTCGTTGAGAATGGCGTCCTTGGCTATCAGTTCGTTGTAAGTGGCCTGATCCTCTGCACTGATGATCAGTTTATGCCATGAATTGTCGCTGATGTACGCATCTGATCTTGCGTCGAGGTTGGCTAGCTGTGGATTGCCGTGAGTGTCCTGTTGCATCATCGCGCTCGTGCTGAAAAGAAAGACCGACAGCACAAGTCCGATCACGAAAACTGTTGAATGCTTCATTACTTTCCTTCTCCTTATAGTGGCCGAGCAGGCCGATTTATTGGGAATCGTACAAAACAAAGCTGACGTACCGGACCTGTGGCAACGCTGGCCACAGCCGGAACGAAAGCTACCCATGACGGCTGATCTGCTAGCAGTCGAAGACGTGAGGAAGATTTGAAGCGGAAATCAGGCTACTCGATTGGTGACACGGACGACCGCCTGATCTGCTGTCGCCTTCGGACGCTTAATGATTACAGCCATCCCCTGTGATGATCGGGTTATAGGAACACCTAGTGAAAAACCGGCAAAAGAAACGGAGGCTTCTCGTGTGATTTTTTCTGCCCACTAGAATTTTTTATGTTGTGCTTGAGAAGCAAGGCACAATAAAGCAGGAAAGGATCGAATGTCAAGCAGAATTGGTGAAACGCAGATTACAATGCGTCTGTTGAAGGCGGCAACGATGAAAGCACGCGGCGCGGGATTTTCAGAAAAGAGCGTCGTCGAGAATTCTTTGAGCCAGTCGCTCGCGATCTTCCTGACGGCGTATCTTGCGCCTGCGATCTGTCCCTTCGTTATCGATCCAGGTTATACCTTCGACCACGATGACTGTATCAGCCGTGTAGCGCAGCGAGCGACGACGCTCTGTCGCGCGGCGGTCAGCCGACAACCGGCGACGCTCGACTCCATTCCATAAAGCCATAAAGACCTCTTTGCCCGATGATTCGCCCGAATTTGAATTTTCGATTGAGACAGAACCTCTCTCATAACAATAAAATGACTATTAGGGTTGAGCTTTCAGCAATTCAATAAAATATCGAATTGTCGGGCGGCTCACTCGTAATAGTTCGGACGCGCGTCAGCACGCGCTATCGGCCAATGTCAATCGCCGAAAGTATACCGAGCCGTTCGACTGATTGTTTTGATCCGAAGCTGCGATGTAAGGCTCCGTCACCTGATCTTCGGATTGAGATCGAAACGCGACTTTGGCTTCATCGCTTTTGAACGCCTCATCTCTCATCTGTGTAGCTTCGCTTGTGATGGATTCAATCTTTTCCAGCACACCGTCGCGCTCTGCTCTGATAGATTCGAGCTTGAGCAGCAGTCGATTGATCTCTGTCTGGCGCTCTTCTATCTCGCGGTTGAGCAGAAACTCTTCTTCCTCGAATGCCGCAGCGCGGCGATAAAGCCCCGACGCTTCGTCTTCGAGCGCTTCGGCCATCTGCTCAAGCATTCTCATCTTTACGCGCGACGACAACGGCGGCGCGCTTGTCACTACTTCAAAGTCATTTAAGATATTCATATATCACCCGAATCCAAAATAAAAATCGGTTTCATCTTGCCTGAAAAGTCGCCACGCGATGCGCGTTTGCCATGCGCTTGCGGTCGATCTTGTCTTCGTACATTCGTCCGTCGGCCACTTCCATCAGTTCATCTATAGCCGTGCCGTCCTGACCGTAGGCGGCATGACCTATCGAAATTCCCACGCGCGCTACGCGGCCCGGCCTGACTTCGTAAACGAGGTTGTCAACCGACTCCTGAAGGCGCATCTTCAAATCCAGAACTACTTCGGGCGTGGCGCGGTGAAGCACCGCAACGAACTCGTCGCCCGCATAACGAATCAGCAAGTCTCCGCTGCGCACCTGCGAGCGCGCCAACTGAGCCACGCGGCGCAGTATCTCGTCGCCGACATGATGGCCGTACGTATCATTGACCTTTTTGAATCCGTCGAGGTCCATCATCATCAACACAAGTTGATAGCCGTGTCGCTCCGCGCGGCTGCGCTCCTGATCGAAGAAACTGTACATGTAGCGCGAGTTCGGCAAACCCGTCAGATTATCCGTGAGCGCGGATTCCTGCGTGCGCTCGAACGTCAGCGCGTTGTGAACCGCAGTCGCCGCATGACAGGAGATCGTTTCAAGCAGTCTCACTTCATCGGGCGAGTAACCGCAGTCTTCTTCCGAGTAGAGCGCGAGCGTGCCCACAAGCGTGTCTTCGTGCAGGAGCGGGAATATGGCCGTCGAGTGATAGCGGGCCGCCAGATGGCCGAGCGGGCGTTCGAGGTCAGCAAGCGGGCTTCCGCCTATCAGCACCTGGCGATGCTCTGCCACCCAGCCTGTTCCGCCTTCGCCCAGAGCCATCTCCATGCCTTTGAGCGCTTCGGCGTTTTTGCCTATTGCATAAGCGGCCTGTAGCCGATTGTCTTCGGCCAGATAGATGACAAGCGTTGTGAAGTTAGCGATGTTTTCAAGCTTGGTGGCGACTATCGGAAGCGCCTCCGACAGCTTCAGGGTCGAGCCGAGTGTCTGCGCGATTTCGTAAAGCGACAGCACTTCGCGCTGCGCGGCTGTGATGTCGCGGAGCGCTTTTTCGGCGCGCGTTCTCGGCATAGGCCCGAAACTCTGTTCCAGCAGTTGCCCTGTCATAACAGGTTTGACATCCATAATCGAGACGTTGCAGGTGGAAGGCAGCGGCAGATTGTCTTCGAGATGATCGACTATTGAAAGAAACCGCTCGAAGATGACCGGGTCGAGCGTGCGGCCCGCTTCGCTGCGCATTACGTCGAGGGCTTGCTCGCGACTGTAGCTGGGGCGATAGGGGCGGCTCGTCGTCAGCGCTTCATAGCAATCAACGACCGTCAGTATCCGCGCGCCGAACGGAATATCATGGCCTTTCAGCCCGCTCGGATAACCTGTGCCGTCGAATCTCTCGTGATGATGTTTGACTATCGGTACGACCTCATAAGGGAATTCGACGTTGCTCAAAATGTCAGCGCCGACTACCGGGTGGATCATTATCTTTGAATACTCTGCGGTCGAGAGTTTCCCCGGCTTGCTCAGGATGTGTTCGGGAACAGCGAGTTTGCCTATGTCGTGCAGGAGGGCTGCGGCTTTCAGTCCTTCCATCTGATCTTCCGGGTAAGAGACTGCGCGAGCCAGCCCTTCTGCAAGCACCCTGACGCGCTGTATGTGCCCGCGCGTGAGCGGGTCTTTAGCGTCAATCGCCATCGTCAGCGATTCGATAGTCGCAAGGTGCAGCTTTGTCAGTTTTTCAATCCGCTTGTTCGATGTTTCGACTTTTCCGAGATAAGTCTTATAGGTGATATAACTGAGCGCCAGTATAGGCACGGACAGAGCGACCGAATAAAAGCCGAACAGGATTATCGCTTTCACGATCAGGCCCGCGGCAAACATACCCGTCAAAAATACCGCCCATGTCCACAGATAACTCTCAGCCCATGTCTTTATGACGTTGCGTCCGCGCCAGAGCGCAATGCAGGTCGCAACGATGGCCGTGTTGATCAGGTAGTTGACGAGCGCGATCACGCCAAGCGCGAGCGCGAGTTTATCGAGCCGGTTACTGCCATAGACCAGATCGTTAAGCGGCCCGAAGATTTTCACGGCCAGCAACGAAGCGCCAAGCACGGACAGATTCATCGCCGCCATGTTTATGCCGACCGTCGCGACCCGCCTGTTTTTAGAGCCACGGGGCGAGCGGGCCAGCCCGTCAATGGAGGCAAGCGCTGTCGCGGCCCACGGACCCAGCAGCAATACGCCGATGAAGATAAACGTATCTGTAAGCGTGATCTTGCTGCCGATTCCGGGAATCCATACTTCGGCTCGCCACGTCACCAGCACCATAAATATGAGAATCAGCATCCAGTCGAGCCGGACAGATTCGAGCGCCAGTCGATAGATTGCGTAGCACAGCGCAAACGCGCCCGCCGTTGAGACAGACCAGGTAAATAATCCTATTTGGAGGTCATTACTTTTCCGCACAATCTATTCACCTCTGGCGGAACCGAAAACTGAGAAATCAACGTTCAAACGGCGCGACCTCGAAACGAAAATCGAGGATGAGAGCAATTGCGCCGGATTTCAATGTTCAAAAAGGGGCAGTCGTTCAGCACAATGAAATGCTATTCAATGCTCGTGCCGCGATCGTGGCTATCGAGATTATTTTTAAATGCTTTTGATGGAGTGCTTTAGCGGCAAGAAACTGGTGGGCAATCAAAGCGCGAATCACAGGCTGCGGTCAAACTGGCAATCATCATCAGTCAGGTTCATTCAATCTGAATGATAAGTGCAGAGGTCAGAGGCTGGAGATCAGTAAAAAGCAATTCGTATCCTGACATTCGCTAACCTCCAGCCTCTGACCTCTGACCCCTAAGGCTTTATGTTCCGGTCGCGCTTGTAGTAATCGTATCGCTCGATGATCTTTTTCACATAATCGCGGGTGACTGGAAACTGAATGCGGTCAATGAATTCGTCGCGCGACAGGGTAGAGCGTTCGGCATTCGAAGCCCATCGCTCTACGTTGGCCGGGCCTGCGTTATAAGCGGCAAGGGCGACAGCAAGCGAATCAGGCTCGTCACGGTAGCGATTGAGCAAGGTTTGAAGATACCAGCAGCCGACATGCAGACTCGTCGTCGGGTCGCTCAAAGTCTCTTCAAAAGAAGAGTCGCCCTGAGGCGTGCCGCCCGAAACATCGGCAATTGCCTGTGCAAGCGTGCGCGAACGCGTCACTTCGATAAGCTCTTGAGCCACGATGGGCGTAACCTGCATCAGCCCTACAGCCTTTTGCGAGCTTTGCGCACGTGGGCTGAAGAACGATTCTTCGTAAACAACAGCCTTTATCAGCAGCGGATCAAGCCCGTGCTTCTGTGCGACCGTGACGATCAGCTTGTCGTAGCGGTGAGTCCAGTAGTACCACGCGGCGAATGCGCCAGCGATCAGTATCAGTGCCAGGGCAAGTAGTGTGATAGTCTTTTTGCGCATTGGATTCAGAGAACTGTCGCGCCTCGGATATTTGAGCGACAAGATCGTATTTCGGGCTGAACGCTTGCACCCATACTTTTGATGGTTGCATTAGGATTATACAATCTTGATTGAGAAAAAATGAAAGAGGCTCATCGTCAGTGCGTGCGATAATTGCGGATATTATTTCGCTCGGCTATAATTTGCCTCTTATGGCGGGGTAGCTCAGGTGGTTAGAGCGTGGAATTCATAACCCTGCAATTTCGCCGTCCTTCCAATTTTATCTACTCCTATAACGTTCTATCTAAAGCGATTTGTAGCCAGCCGATTAGTAGTACATTTTGATAGATTGACATGATTTTCTATAGAGTCCTGCCACAAATATGCCACAAGCTAAAGCTACAAAATTTGGGTTATGGGCGCAAAGAACAGGCTTGTCATTTTATGACCGCCTTTCACATTTGCTGCGACCTGCAGTCATCAGCCAATGGCGTGATAACATCCGTTTCAGCTTGTTTCTATCGCGGCTCCAGTCAAGGGCCTTATCAAGGGGTAGTGGGCTCACTACCAAGCATCAGCAAACTCTTGGGCGTGAATGACTACGTGCTCTCGCTGCGCAGACACCTCAAACTTTGCGTATAGCTCAACCAATTCCTCGTATGTCAGCATCCGAGAACCTACCTTTCCAGTGTTGAAAAGGTACTCGAAGGCTTCACTGGAAATCGAAGTATTACGCATGTTCTTGTACTCCAATACAGGTGTCCCTCGGCTAGTCATTGTTGTACAGACATCAATCTTGCAGAGGGGTAAATGCTCCCCACTGCTAATTAGCTTCTGATCCGATCTCTGAAGCTTGTCTGTCGGGCGAAGAAAGGCGGCGCAGTGTGGAAATCGGAAGGAAGATTCTTCCGAGCCTTCCGCGCATAGACCGCTTTCACAAGTGAACTTCTCTAGCTTTCGAAGCTGCTCTTGCATTCGAGAATCTGATAGACGAAGGGTCCGATTTTCCCAAATCTTGTACTGCACTGCTACTACGCTTGCTTCTTGTTCGTACGGGTTATGGCGTTCATAGATGATGTCAGCGCCTGATACCTGTTCAGGCTTATCGGGGTGAAGAACCCTCACACGGAGGATGTTGGTATCTGGAAGTTGGAAGTCTCGATAGCCCTTGCCTGTGCTCATCGCAGGCAAATCATGCGTGACTGCACCTACATCACGAAAGATCAGTTGATTCTCAGAGTGTGGGGCAGGATTGAGTTCGTCTTGCGCATTGTGGAGCACTTTCAAGCGGCGCTTCAATTGGTCAACGCGCCCACGATCTTTTCTGTTCTGTGCTGCAACTTTCAGCAGGTCTTCAAGTTCGTCAATGTCTGGAAGCAGCAACTCAAGTGGAGTTACTGTTTCCCCAGATTTCTGGGTCCGTAGCATTGCGCGTTGCCGGTATTCCTTCGTGGTATCGGACTCTCGTGCGCGTCGGATAAGGCTCGCCTCACGTCCAAGCAATGCGGGGTACAATTCACCACCAAACTCAAGCGCATCGTCGTAGGTCGACTTCGCTAAGTCACCTTTCGTGGCGATCTTCAGGAATTCCCTGAACGCGCTGACCACTACCCACTCCGAGTCGATTCTGGATTCTTGGCTCATAGAACTCCGCTGCGGATGGCGTGTTTGAGAAACCTAACGATCCAGCATCAGCGGGGCCGCGCATCAAACTCAAAACAATATGAAACTTGCTTCGCGGCCTCTGCTGCAGCTTCTGTTAGACATCGAAAGGTAACAAACTAACTTCCTGTCGCTTTCCCTGCGACTACTTCTTTTGCAATAAATATTCGACATTAGATAATGTGGAGTTGCTTATTCACGCCCTTTGTTACAGCGATAGCGTTGGACAAATCTACAATCTGTGCTTTTAATTTGTCGATTCGACGCATCTTTTCATAATGAATACCTACAAATTCACTTCCGGCAACCCGGCACTCATTAACTATTCCTATAATCTTCCCAAACACATCACGCACATTAGATAAGAAAGATCGTATTTGCACGTCTTTAAAATCATCAAGGGATTTCCCCTTTGATATTCGATTGATCGTACCTTTACTAATTAACTCCGTCTTTACTAATTAACTCCGTGATCTCGTTCAATCCTCGTACCATATCGTCATAGGAGCCTTCACATATCATGCGATGCTTTATTGCATTGCGATCAATGCAGTTCAGCACTATCTCCAAACAATTCACATCCTCATAAGGGTGGATTCTGGAAAAGTCACGGTGCTGCTGCAAAGCATCTACCAAGTCTTGAGCCATGCCCTCATCGTGTTTATCAATAACAATTGAGAGTAAATGGCGTATTCCAATCACGGTGCAAAATGCTGGAAGTTCTTTCGGACCTGAGCAACGGACGAAACCAAAGATGATGAGATGATCATATTTCTTTGATAGCTCCTGTTTCGAGAACATTTTCAATGTATGCTTTACCTTTTTTGCATCGGCATTTGTTGTAACTTGAATTGCAGTTCGTTTTGCATCGTCTACCAGATCTATAGCCGGAAAATTTGCCTGAAGAATGTTTACATTCTTCAGATTCATGTCCTGAGTCGCCTTGAAGAGGTGAATTGAAAGGCTTTCGAGAAGCCGAGTCATATCGGAAAAGCCGACATCTTGGTTGTTCTTGATGTATAACTGGACCAATGATATATCATGCAGCAGGTTGTCTAGTATTTGTTTTAGCATAGTTTTCTCTCCAAATGTCTAACCTCCCACATCACTTGGCCTCCGAGCGGCATTGCGAGAACGATAGGAATTTCGCTTCGGCGGCTCCGGTGCGTGTGCTTGTTATGCCGCGTTGCCGCTTTCGACAATAAGATTTCCCCTATCTTTATTCTGGATTCGCAGGCGGGAACTCTAGAATCTTAATCTGTTTTTCAATCTGCTCATCACCCCATATTGTAATTGCAGCTTGTATATCTTGCTCCGAGTATGGCTTAACCACGTCTGAGCTGATTACAACCGCTCTTTTAATCCCCAACAGCCGGATTGGATAGGTGCTAGATACTTGAAAACCAAACCCGTATGCCGCGAATTCAAAATCTCGGAAGTGTGCCTCCTTTACCAACTTCAATCTCGTAAGTAGCTCAGTCTTACGACTAACTTCGTCTGCATTTGCATTTGCGAATAGAAACACAAGCCAGTTTCCGGTTGAAGGATTTTGGAATGAAAAATATCGACGGCTACCTCCTTGCTCGAAGCGTAGTTTCGCTCTGTCCATTCTCTCCCCAACAATCGCCCGCTCCCTACGGCTCATTGCTCCTATTTCCCATGCGAAAAGCAGCCCAAGCGGCAAAGTTTCATGCAATCTTCTCTGATTATTAAACAATCCTTCGAGCGCATCAATCAAAGTAGAATGCTCATTATGGGAATCTCTACGTTCAATCGCAGGATTCATAGTCTTCTGATATTCACCCCAAAGATCAGAGCTTTCGAAATCGGCATAGCAGTCTGGAAATCTATTCTCGTACAGCTTGTAGCGACCAATCACATTTTTCTCGATACAGAGAGGTATGTCATGTTCTCTTACGTATTCAAACCTGTCCTTCAGGTAGTATCCCAAGTCTGGAAATGTGTTAATCTCTTGACCAAGCTGTTCGAGATCATCATAGCTGATCACTTGGATAGGAAGCGGGCGACTGTAGATGTCAGGCATAGCTACTGACGGTAGCACATGGCTCTTCCCCTCAAAGTTTAGAACGATCAGCCCCGTATAAAAGCTGGCACCAGCATTGTCAAATCTTACATGATAATGGTCGTTGTAGATATAAATCTCTTCACCGCTTATGCACTTTGAGTAGCTATTTGTGATTTGCTCAACTGCCGCAACTATTCGCTCTTGTACCCATTGATCGAGCGTCATCTTACTCGACACGCGAGTTTTGACTTCGACCAACATCACCTTCCAATTTAGCCAAACAAGCAAATCTGCTATCTGAGCGTTGCGTTTGGTTTTTGCATTTGGGAAAGTAATTATATTTCCTATATTCGCGTCAAAAAAACTCTGAACTTTACGTTCACCAAGCTTTCCTCCGCTATGTTCTTCTACAGCCATGCGTCATCTCACTTAACAAAGTCATTTCTTTTCAATTTTGAGCATACAGCAATTCAATTGAGCGGCATAACTTAGAATAAGACTCTGGGTAGAAGCATATGCATTTATATGGAATCATCTGTATTTATATACTTCTATCTACATCTATATACTACCTGTTCGACCCTCCTAGCCTCCATCTATTGGCTTGTCAGGGCGCATTTTATATTACATCCAAACATGAAAAGCGAAGGGCCGCGCTCGCATCACGGCCCGATTATTCATTCGCACAAGGATTTTTTACTCTTCGAGGGCCATCACTTCCTCGCCTTTCAACAATCTGTCAGCTAACTCGCCGATGTAGTCATCAGGGTCGCCGCCGCCTATTAACTCGTTGCGGTTTGTGTAGATTCTCAGAGCTTGCTTGTATGACCGGGAATGCCTGAAGACAAGCTCTAGATGGACGGCACACCAAGATACGGAGGTGAGCCATCAGCAAATGGTATAATTACCGGATACTCAAAACACTTATTTTGTAAGGAGGTCCGGTGCTCTCTAAACAGGATCGTCTTGAAGCCATGCGCCGCTTCAAGCACAAGAAAACTAAATCTCATGAGCGCTTGCGCTACCACGCCCTGCTGCTCGTCACCGATGACTACTCTTTCCAGCAGATCGCTGATCTGCTCTTTGTTGATCCTGAATCGATCTCGCGTTGGATCCAAATCTATCAACGTGACGGGCTCGATGGCTTGAAGAATAACCCACTGTGGGGCGGGGAGCGGGGACAGCGCTGGCTCAACAATGAGCAGTTGACCCAACTCGGTACGTTGCTCGACCAGGAAGGCATGCCGGGCACGGAGGTGGGCACTGGTTGGACCGTTCGCGCTATCATCAATCTGGTTCAGGAGCGTTTCTCGATCAGCTACTCTCAGCGCGGTATGCGCAAGATTCTGCGCACCCTGAACTTCAGTAGCCAGCGCGGTCGCCCGTTCTACAACCGGCGGACGCCCGCAGATCAACAGCGTTTCGAGAGAGAAACCCTTGAAGTTCTCGAAGAATTCGCCGATTCGGGCAAGCGTTTGATTCCACTGGCGGGCGATCAGACACGAGTCTATCTGGAAGGCACGGTCGGCAAGCGATGGAGTCGGCGCGGCCACCAACCGAAAGTGCCCTCGGCGTCGCGCCGCAAATACGCCGAGAACATCTAGGGAGCGGTGCACGTGGCAACAGGCGAGGAGGTAGCTCCCTTCTCGATAGATTTTCAGGATGCAGATGCGACGATCCGGTGGTTTGAGATGGTGATTGAAGAGAATCCACGAGGGAAGATATTGGTGTGGCTGGACTCTGCACCGCATCTGGTGCACGAAGAGGTCGACGAGTGGCTTGAGAGGCAACAAAGAATTCGAGTGAAACGCTTCCCACACTACACACCGGAGGAGAATCCAAAAGAAGCGACGTGGAAGACGCTTAAGCAGGAAGCGAGTGTGCAGGGCTGGCATCCGACGAAAAAGAGTCTGTCGGAAGCGATAGATTGCTTTTATCAGTCGGTCAGACGACATAAGGTGAACTTTCTGGAGCGGTTCGGTTATGTCTGGAAGAGGGGACGTATCCACCCGCTGCCTCAATTATCATGAGTCGGCATTTTGGTGTGCCGTCCATCTAGATATTTGCGCTCGCCACCTGTTGCCGCGCTTCGATACTCCTTTGTATATCGAAGTGCTGTCCTTGTGTGAGCGATTGTTATGAATATTCTGCTGGTGGGTTAAAGCGCGAAGATTGATCTTTTGATTATTAGCAGAATTCCCATCAATATGATCTATCTCGCTACCATCAAGCAGCATCCTATGCATTCCTATGGTAAGTCGCTTCTCTTTCTTAGTGGTATATCGGGCTATATAACCATCCTTATCCAAGAACCATGTCCACTGACTCAAAAATTCATAATCTTCATCATCGCATTGGGCAACTTCATTAGAGTTTTGTAGTTTGATTGTTTTCATTTGAATTTAATAGCCAGTTTAAAAAGTCTTTTCCTTCTAAATCAGAAATTTTTATTACTTCTCCTTCTTTTATAATTATTGGTTCACTGATTTTACGCAAGGGGTCGAAAGAGGAATAGAATGTTGGTGTTATGAACAACATCACCCCCTTACTAACCCCTGCAATCCAAGCCTACTTGATCGCGCTTATCTATCGCAATACAAGAACCAGTTGCTTGTCTCTTGCTGCGCTCTGTTCGTTCGTCTCTCACGACAGCTTGAACCGCTTGCTTCATTCGAGCTTTCCCTGGTCCGGACGGCTTTGGGAACTCTTCTCGAATGATTCACGAAGGTGGTTACCTCTTGCTTGACGACACGACCTGGCAGCGACAAGCGAAGTCATCCGAAGCCGTCAGCAAAGTATGGTCATCGACTGCTGGCTCAGTTCGTCTCGGCATGCAGATTGTAGTCTTGGTCTGGACTGATGGCAAACGCAAGATTCCTGTCGGTATCAGGCTATGGCAGAAGGGTGGCAAATCGAAAGTTGCGCTCGCCAAAGAGTTGATCCATGAAGCTTCTGATCGCGGTTTGTGCCCGAAATACGTGCTCTTTGACAGTTGGTACACATCAAAAGGTATTTTGAATCTGGTTGAGGAGTTGGGCTGGAAGTATGTGGCCAGGATTAAAAGCAATCGTTTGCTGGAAGGGGAACAGATTCGTAGGAAGTGGCGGCAAAGGTACGGGCAAGCTTGTGGTCATCTCAAGCAAGTAGCCGCAGAGGTGCGAATCATCAAGGATGGTAAGCGCTATTGGGTGACGAATGATTTAGGGTTGAGTCCGGCACAGATGAAACGAGTATATCGGAATCGTCAGCAGATAGAAGAGACGTTCAGGCTATTGAAGCAGGAGTTCGGCTGGGGAGGATCAAGCACGAGGAAGGCTGCTGCACAGGTGGCACATCTGCACTTGG
Source organism: Blastocatellia bacterium (assembly GCA_963804815.1). GTDB lineage: Bacteria > Acidobacteriota > Blastocatellia > UBA7656 > UBA7656 > DATEKX01. The sequence continues at coordinate 5,594,184 of CAWDRU010000002.1, forward strand.
GAATGATGGCGCTATGTTTAATACAACAAGCGGCCTTGGCTCAGAGGCAGACAGTCTATGCCTTCAAGCGTGACTTATTTCAACAGCCGATCCCGGATCAACTTCCGTTCTTGGAATACTTCGCTCCTACTGCGTAATTTCAGGGTTCAGACATAAGCTATTTGTTTAATAGGTCTATAAGAAACTGCTTCGTTTCATCTGATTGGTGGTCTAGATTATCATCTTTGAGGTTCCAAAAAACACCATCATAATTTTTCTTGAATACTCCCTGATGTATAATGCTCCCCGAAATTAGGACCACCGCTTAAGGTGGTAAAATCGCTGCTCAAAAACAAGGAGTCAAGATAATGAAGCAGCGAAAGAATTATAGTGCCGACTTCAAAGCGAAGGTTGCTGTTGCCGCTATCAAAGGCGACAAAACTGTTAATGATATTGCCTCTATCTTTGGCGTTCACCCCCATCAAGTGACGCCTTGGAAGAAGCAGGCTCTTTCAGTTATCCCAGATGCGTTCTCTTCTCGATTGTCGCGCCAGGCAGTTGATGACCAACACTTGAAAGCTCGACTTTATCAGGAGATTGGTCCATTGAAAGTCCAACTCGACTGGCTCAAAAAAAAAGCTGGACTTGAGCGTTGACCAGAAGCGCCAGCTTGTAGAAGGCGGAAATGCCCGGATCAGTCTCAGGCGACAATGCGAATTGTCAGGTTTGCATCGCTCAGAACTTTATTATCAAGCACGGGCAGAAAGTGCCAACAACCTTGAATTGATGAACCTGCTTGATGAGCAATATACCCGCGCGCCGTTTTATGGAGTGCGGAGGATGACGGCCTGGCTTAAGCAACAAGGCAAAGAGGTCAATGAAAAACGGGTGCGTCGATTATTGAGAGCAATGGGCCTTCAAGCTCTATATCCGAAGCCCCGCTTGAGTCAGGCGCAGAGAGGCCGACAAGTTTATCCGTACTTACTCAGAGATGTGAAGATCAAGGCGGTCGATGAAGTTTGGAGCACGGACATTACCTGCATCCGGCTGGTCGGAGGCTTTATATATCTGATGGCAATACTTGATTGGTACTCTCGATATGTATTGGAGTGGGAAGTTTCGGTGACGCTGGAGGAGAGTTTTTGTGTGGCAGCGTTGGAGAGAGCCTTATTGAAGGGCAAGCCGGAAATCTTCAACACGGATCAAGGATCACAATTGACGAGTCAGAGTTTCACGGGCAAACTATTGGCCGAAGACATACAGATCAGTATGGAGGGGAGAGGGCGAGCCTTAGACAATATCTTTGTTGAGCGGTTGTGGCGTAGCGTCAAGTATGAAGAGGTCTACCTGAAAGATTATAGGAATGTCCCGGAAGCGAGGAAGGGATTAGGAGAGTATTTCGAGTTCTATAATCGGGAGCGATTGCATCAATCGTTAGGGTACAGGACGCCGGAAGCGGTCTATCGGCAGGGACAGAAACAAGCAGTCGAGACCACCTTAATTTGACCGTTTTTTGGTCTTGATTTTTGGGAGCACTATAGTTTAAGCTTTTTAGACTCTTTCGGCTCTTTGATTGCCTCAAGTTCTGTTTCTGAAGATGAGTCATCCGGGAACAAGCTATTTTGAAGCTTATTTCTAGAGTTCGTGTCCTTTTTCACTGAATCCCCCTACGCTTCAATTTTTCAGCCTCTGATATATGAGGTAGGCTATATAATAACTCAGGATTGTTAGAATCTATATCATTTTCAGGTGCAAAGTATTGGAGATAATACCACTGTAAGTAGAGGCTGTGTAGAGTAGGAGCAAAGCGCGTTTCTCTTATAGCAGTAGCACTGCTCGCGCGGCTGTCTCGCGGCGGCTTGGGTCTAGCAATGTGTTAAGCATCGGATTCCCAAAAATGTCCAGACTCCAAGCGAACAAGCAAATCATTAAGGGAATATGGTGTAAATTGCTGAGACCTAGGAATTCTTATCATCAAATCCGCTAAGTTAGTCATATTCCCTCTTAATACATCCCAATAACACCTTATCCTTAGAGTAGCTTGGCCTTCTGTGTATGTTATCCAATCTTTATAGTCGTTTGGATAACATAATAAGATTAATATTATTGGGATTGTTTTATTTGAGTTGTTGCGGACGACTAATCTATTGTAGGTTTTAGCAGTAAGAGGAAGGTTGATAGAAGTTTCGGAAACTTTCCAATTTGTTGTGGCCTGCAAGACAAAATCAAGTGGAAATCCAGAATAAATCGTTTTACCACGCAAAATCTTTATCTGGTGGAAAGTTCCATCTATGCCGTAATCAAAATCACCAAACTTCAGTGAAACTCCAGCTACGCTGGCTATGGATTGTACAAAAGCCTTGCTTAAGTTTTCCATTACAAATGGTCGATTCTTATAGTCTACAAAGCGTTGCTGCTCAGTATAATGGTCATCACTACTCATCTTTTCATCTGCAAATACTCTGACCAAATCATGAAGATGATATTGTTCATCATTTGCGTTCCATTCTATCAAGCTGGACGAATAGAACTTATCAAGTTTTTTCTGTGTCATCTTTTTATCAAGTTTCCATAAATCCGAAGCGCCATCAAGAGTAAAAGTTTCTTTAAATGTAGCCAACTGACGCCATAACTTTTGTTCTTCTTCATCAAGTAATTCATAACTCAAACTAATGGATGCATCAATAAGCTCTAAACGCTCTTTGTTTTCGGCCAATCGTTTTAAATAATCCTCTGGGCTGAGAGTACCTGTAGCTAATATATTAGCAGCCAGACGCAGGGCTAATGGTAGATAGCCACAATGTTTTGCTATTTCATCTACACAATTGCCGATGCGTGGTGCTATTTTTAACAAAAAATTACATGCGTCGGTAGGCGACAGCTTGTCCAGAGATTTAGAAAATAATCCCGGCAAATTAAAAAGTTTGCGTGAAGTGAATATTAGCAGACAGCTTTTAGGTGGAATTAGGCGTTCTACCTGCCTATCATCAGCAGCGTTGTCCATTAACAGCAAGGTACGCTTTCCATGAAGAACTGAGTAGTAAAACGATTCTAAACCAGAATGCATGAAGTTGGCACAGGTTGCTGTTCTTTGATATTTCGTTTGTTGCCTAACACACGATCTATCAAGGAGACTGCCCTGTGCCCGGTTCGACCATAATTGATCTTTCTTGCTCCGAGCAACAACAACTGCTCTTTGAACTGCGCCGCGCCCGCTTCGGCTACTGGCTCGCCCTGCACATCATCTTGTTGTGCGCGGCTGGCTACACCCCGACGCAGATCGCCGCCGTCTTGTTCTGTTCGCGGTCGAGTGTCTACCGCGCTGTCCGCGTTTATCGCAAAGGCTCGCTGGCCAGTTTGAGCAATGCCAAGCAACCACGACACGTCGGCTCATTGACGCCTTCGTTGCGCCGTTCGCTGCTGGCTTTGCTCAAGCGTGCGCCTTCGGCTTATGGCTGGTGTCGCACGCGCTGGAGTTGCGCCACGCTCGCCGCCCAGATGAAAGTGCAGCGCCGGGTTGAAGTCTCGTCTGCCACTATTGGTCGCTGGCTGCACCGACTGGGCTGGGTCTGGAAGCGCGCCAAACTCGTCGCGCGCGATGATGATCCCGAACGCATCAATAAACTGGCGCGCATCCGTTTTTGCTTTGAAAATCTCGGCCAGCAAGCCGCTTTGCTGTTTGCCGACGAACTCGACATCCACCTGCTGCCAAAGGTCGGCTACCAGTGGATGCCAAAAGGCGAAGTCGTCGAGGTGGTCACGCCGGGAGTCAACCAGAAGCGTTATTTGGCGGCGGCACTCGACGCCCTGACCGGCAAGGTCATTTCTTGCATCGGCGAATGCAAGACGAGATGGCTGTTTTTGGAGTTGCTCAAAGCCATTGACGCCAGCTATGCAGCAGCCACCTACAAACGGGTCGTGGTGGTGGTGGATAACTTTGGCATTCACAAAGCGAAAGTTATCCAGCAATGGCTTGTGGCGCACCCGCGAATCGAGTTGCTGTTTGTGCCGACGTATTGCCCGAAAGCGAACCCGATTGAGCGGGTGTTCTGGGAGGTACATGACAAATGCACGCGCAATCATCGGCGGCAGCAGATCGGGCGGTTGGTTGAGGATGTTCAACAGCATCTAAAAATCAACGGCCCGTGGCCGTACAAACTGTCAGGAATCTATTACACGGCGGAAGTGACCGCCGCCGTGCAGGAACTTGAAAAACAACGGCTACTCAAGGCTGCTTGAGTGTGCCAACCTCGTGCAGCATTGGCATCTACACATGTTGGCCGGATCAGCCCGTATCATAGCGAGAAAATCCCGGTAGACTGAGACACGCTACTTGTCTGAGTTCATCGACACTGTATCGCTCAAGCGCATTCAGCACTGCTAGCAGCGTCCATAATCCAGCCAGCATCGCTGAGTCGGTCACTCGGCGGTCACGACGCATCTGTCTGCCACTCAATCGCACCAGGAGATTACGCGCCTGCTCGCTCTCAGGTGTCTGACCGCGCGCCAACTGCCAGACAACCACTGCCGCCATTGCTGTCACCAATAACCGTTTAGCTATTGCTTCGGCGCTCTCCTGTTGCCAATGCTCCAAATTATGGCCGCTGGATTTCAACAGCTTAAAGTAACTCTCTATTTTCCACCGCCACACATACCACTGCGCGATCTGCTCTGCCGTCACCGTTTCAGGCAAGTTCGTCAGTAGCAGCCACTCCGCATACAACGATTCATCTGGTAAAACGATCCGGCTCACGACAAGCCTCAACTGCAAAGCTTTGCCATAGACTCGCTCACGGGGCTGCTTGATGCCGCCCTTTTGTCGATGTGGGAAGGCCGGTCGGGTAATCGTCACCTTCGTTTCAGCCAGCAGTTGCTGCCCGACAAGTCCGGGCGCAACAGCAATTGCCTGGCCCAGCCGCAATGACAAGCCTGCTGCCACACGGCCCAGTCGCCGCCTCTCTCCTTCAAACTCCACCTGCGGTACTGCCCGCGCCCGCACAATAAAAGCTTCTCCTTGATCATCCCACTGTCGGTAATGACCAACCGAGTCGGCGGCGCGATCAATAAGATGCACGACGGGCTTGGACAACTGCATCTTGCTGATGGTCGCCAGGGTGTCGGTGATTTCATCAAGGTGCGAGCAATCGGCCAATACCGGCGACTGGCGCGTCGTGTATAAACCATCATTGGCCCACAAGCTAAACGACAGCGGAGAGATGGGTGTGCCGTCACGATCAGATATCAATAAGGCAGTTTGCAAGCTGTAACCGAGCGAACGCTTATGACAGATGGCCTTGCGGTCGGCTTTACGGGTATGCAGATCGTAATTGAGTTCAGACCAGTCGTGAATAATCAGAGCAAAGTCGCCGGTTTCGTCTGTAAGCACTCGTTTGGCAGCGGCGATCAGCGGCTCGGCTAATTGAGGAAGCGAAACAGCCGGATTGCTATAAAAACGCCAGGCGGCCTGAGTGCTGGCGAAAGCAGTACCGGCAGCGGGCAAAGCCCGAAGCCCTGCGGCGACGGCCTGTGTTGGGTTCATCTGCTCGGTCACGAGTTGCTGATAGCGCCGTTGCAGGCGCAGTTCAAGATTGGGTGTTGCAAACACATTTTATAATATTAGCGTACTCGACATGTGTAGATGCCAATGCTCGTGCAGTCTGGTTTAGTCCTAAGTTACTATTAAGCTCCTTCTTTTCATCGTAGGTACGAATAACATACTTCATAGCATATTCTTTGGACAATGGCGTTGGGTCAACTCCTTTTAGATCAAGATAAATTTGTCCATCTGGATAGTCTGGTGCAAGTCTCTCGGCTAATACTGAAGCTAGTACCGTCTTCCCGATCCCTCCCATACCGTGTATACCAATGATATTAAACCCATCTTGCTTAATTTTATTTTCCAGTTCATTTAACTCAGTTTCACGTCCTATAAAATCCGCTGGTGATGGTGGGAGTTGATACAAATTTTAAAGTAATGCTTGTGATGCTCCAAAGTTTGCTTCCAAGAGTTTTACAATCTTTTCTGTCTGTTCAACCTGAAGAGCATTTATGTAAGCAATTAATGTTTTATAGTCTTGAATATCCTTGTCTTTATGAAAAGAGAATTTATTCTCTATTATCTCAGCAAAGCCTTTGCCAGTATAAGATTTTTGTTTTTCGCTAATAATATAACGTGAATTCGACATAGTAATCAGCCCTGAAAGGGCGAAATTCAATAGCACAGGGCATCGCCCTGTGTCTTGCATCAGGAGAAACTACAAGCCCTGTAAGGGCGAAATAAACCAAGTGATTTATATCGCCCTTACAGGGCTTGTGTGGTAGTGGCGTTGCATACCGTGGGTTTCACCCACGGCTATTGAATTTCGCCCTTTCAGGGCTTTTACTTCGATCATTATGTCGAATTCACGTTAATATAGATGATCAAACGGTCATACTTCCCATATAACTTGTAAGAAACAAATTTCCTTAAAGTATCTTTTACTTTCTCACTATCAGCGGTAGCAGTTATTTGATAGGCAACTCTCGCTTTATCATCTGCTAATCAATACCTGGAAAATTAATCCGTTCTGTATCATTCAAGTTTCTCAGTTGCTTATATCCATAGAGTTCGGCAAAGATAGGAATCAAGATTGTTTCAGATGCTTTACTAAAATCGCTCTTCCCCATAGCTATAGATGCTTTGATTTCCGTAACAAATGCACTCAATAGCTTAATTATTTTGTACTGGGCATCAACAAGTCTCATAGTTTCAATGTTATTTCTTTTTGTTGCGGTATCCTATCACACTTTTTCAAGCTTGATGCAAGCGCAAACGATTACGCCTCTGTTGACCGGAACGCGCAATCTATATCACAACTCCCATGTAATCAAAAACAAAGGCAATACCTCACACAGCCTCTTCGCTTGCTGTTATAACTTCAGGGAAGTCGCGATGTTCGATTGATGAATATTTGACTGGTTTTTATGCGATAAGATTATGAGCTTATTCCTGAGTGAGAAACTCCACAGCCTGTAGCGCACCACTCACCGTGCACGGCATTGCGAGACATTTCCAATTATCTTGATCTGATTCTCTCACCCATACCCCGGAAGCAATATCAATGCCTATCTGTCGCTGCTTATGCTGAAACACTATCCACTCTTGATTATCTGGCAGCGTCATCTTGCGAGATGGAAGCTCAAGCTTTCGCGGGTGTAATAAATCTCGAATATGACTGGCCGCTTTGGTTTGTTCGAGCCACTTGTCTGACATTATAACTCGCTCAGCTCTTGCAATGATCGCTTATCCAATATCTTTATACGCTCGCGCTCGATCTTAATCAGCTTGTTAGCTTTCATTGAGCCGAGAATATTGGTTACTGTTTCTCGATAAAGGCCAATCCTTAATGCCAAATCTTTGTGGGTCAGTCCTTCGACTATTGAGCTTTCGCCTGCCAATTCTAATAAAAGCGCCGCCACTCTTGAATCTGCCGACTGTAAAACTGCCCTGTAGTGCTCGACTTCTATTTCGGCTAACCTTGTTCCCATCCACTCTGCTACTACCAGAGGATTTGCTTTCACCCACTCCCTTATTGTGTCAGGAGTTATTTCTATAACCGCAGCTCCCACAGTCGCAGAAATTGCTTTTGTTCCAAGCATCGTCTGCCCAAGCATCGGCATATTTCCAAACGACATTCCTAGCCCCAGATTCTTTACGAGCTGGTCATGATGTGTGTGCCAGATTTCAACTATCCCTCTCTGATAAGAAATAGTTTATCCTTACAGCTTATAATTCTATGCGGATTGAATGACTGAACGGATAGGCTTTCAAGAATACCTGAAGGCACTACGTCATTGATTCTCAGGTATCCTATTTTGTTTGCCAGCATAGCGGCAAGGATTTGTTTTTTCTTTTCAGAGAGAGGGTACTTTCTGGATATAGTCATATTAAAAAAGGGAGAATGTACGTTGATTGCAACCTGACATAAAGACGTACACGCCCCCTCATCCCCAAGAAGGAAACCTATGCCACTTTCGCCTGAGAGTTAGTCAACTCGGAAATCAACTGAGCTTTCCCCTGCCCTAAAGGACACTGACACCATACATCATTTTGAAAGAATGGAAAGTCATTACACTCCTGAGATAATCCTCGTACCATCACAAAGAACACACTGAGTTTTACGCCTCACTATTGAGCGAACCTTTTTCTATGTGATACAAAGTTGAGTTTTGGCGGAACTGACAAATTACCAGTCGGCCAGTTCCGCTACTGTTAAGAAGATTCCGCAACTACGGAACGGCGAGATAGTACCTGATTGCATTCAGTATTGTCAATCACTATCTTGCTGCTTCCAGGAAGGAAGCGAATGGAATCTTTGCGAGAGTATATCCGTCAGATGATGCGGATTAAAAACCTGAAAGGTGTAGATATTCAAGAGCGCAGCGGCGGAAAGATTACAGATGCTTACATATTCGATATTTTGAATGGCAAGACGAAACGTATCGGAGTTGAAAAGATACAAGCCATAGCAGATGGCTTAGGAGTAGACAGCATCGAAGTATTTAAAGTCGCAGTAGGCTACAAGGAAGAAAGCGTAAGCAATCATTGGCCTGGTCCGATTTTAATCAAAGCGATGGAGAAGATTGTTCATAGCCCAGAACTTACCAGGATTGTCAAAAAGCTGTTGACTTTTAAGCCCTCCAAATTGAAAGCCCTCTTGAAACAGCTTGAGAAAGAATGAGGCTATGGATAACTGATCCGATGTGTTGGCTAAAGAAAACGGAACGGATGGAATCATCATCCGTCCCGCTCTCCGCTTCTCACTGCTCTTGCCATTTCACAAATCTTTCAATAGTCAGATGGAAACATCAAAGTCCACCCATTGACTTCGTTTTCTACGAGCCACATATCAGGCGGGATTGTTCGCAATCTGCCTTCACCTGTTGCGGTTGCAAGCTTCGCACCCATCGCGCGCCCGCATGCTTCAAGGTCAATAGTCCAGCAATCAGGCGCGGGATACAGTTGCTCCATCGAAGCAAACAGCGCGATTGTTATTCGATTGACTGACTTCTCTTCAAAGACAAGATTGAGCGAAGTAATGTCAATCAGTATGCCGTCATTGAGCGCGTCCTGATCGTTGTAAATGCTGATCGGTTCGCCGAAGTATTCACGCAAATAATCTTCATCTGTCATGGTGGTGAGTTGCTTTCTCCGCGTGATGAAACGTAGACGCTTCCAAGTGTGCGCAGCCCACTGTCAGTTTATGCTTCGATGCGCTCGTATGCCTTCTCACATTCCAAGTAGAGTGTGCGTGTGATGCCAAGCGGCGCACTGCTGAAATTGAGCGAGGCGAGCGATTCAATTTCGTGTCTGCTTGTCGCGTCTCGAATGCGCCAGATCGTTAGGATGGCTCCAACGAAGCAGGCCCATGCGTGTTTGCAGATCATTTGACGCTCGACTGAATCCCGACAGGTGCAACCGTGAGAGTTCACTATGTAATAAGCGTTGCCAGATTCGCTTTTAACAACGAATGTGCCTGCGCTGACTGTTCGCACCAGACCGTCTTGATACATCCTTATCGCGCGTTCCATTCGGTTCTCTGTTACCCGCGCCGTTTTAGATAAACTCATGATTGATTCCTTTTCTGCGTGGTGACGAATTTCGCAGCCCTGGATTGATTTAGCTCAATTGTCCGCCATCGCCATACTTGCGGTGATAGTTCACCCATTCGCCTGCTGTATATCCTTACATGGCAGTAGCCATGCTCTAACTCTGTTTCGCGGCAATCCGGGCGATTGCACGGCACAGGCCCATCACATTGAAAGCAGGGGTGAGAATGTGAGCCGTTTTGCGGAGTAAGAGCAGCGCGAGCCGCTTCTGCTTTTTGCTTGCTGATGTCTGAGTATTCCCATGCTAAGGTCTGAGCCTCAGTGACGGTCAGTTCATCAAGCGGCTTGCCGTATCGCTCTTGAGCCTTCTGTGCTGCGTCTGTAGCGGTGAATCCGGCGTGCTCTGCATTGCCTTTAAGCTGTGCGAGCCAGCTTGTTGTTTTCGCTAATCTCTCTTGTGTTGCTGTTGCGCTCATGTTTTGTCTCTCCTCATCAAGTGAAGTGGGCCGCATTCGCGCGGCCCTTGCTCCGGTCAATGCGCGTAGTTCATTAGGTAGTAAGCGCGGTCAAAGTCATAGGCAGGATGATTGCGAATATTCAAAAGATTGAATGACCATGCGCGAGTTAGTGCGCTCGATTTACCCCACTCTCGAAAATCACCCTTGTTGCTGTGGTGTGCCCGGTGACATTGCTTATGAGTGGGGGCAACCTCAGTGCCCCCTTTGCTCTTATAGATGGGGTGATGGTATTCGATCTCATCCTTTGCGATGATTGGCAGATGGCAGAGATAGCAAGTTTTCATATTGCTATCCCATGATAAGTCGCGCCCTTCTCACATCGGGTAGTGCGGCAAGCGGCGTGTGAGCAAGCGCGGTTGATGAGGATTTGACCGCGCGGTGTGTCAATGACCGTGCCTTGCTCAAGCTCGGTTGACCATTTGCTGTAGCCCTGCCATCCATCTTCGACTGTGGGAGCCATCATCACTTCGTTGTAGTCGGCTTCGCTTATACCTGCGAATATTTCTTCGGAGTAGACATTCGATTCAAAAGTAATTATGCTTGTCATGGTTTAAATGACCTTTCTGGGATGTTTCAGCATCCCGGTTGTTAGGCTCAGGATGTTTCAGCATCTTGAGCCTTTAACTTTTTGGAGTTCGTTTCGTGCGTTGTTGTCAGCGGGTGAGTGTTTTACTCAACTTCGCTTTGCGCTCGTCGCTGCCTTTCGGGTTATCCCTTCAACTCCGACCTGACCGCTTCGCGCTTTGTTTTCAAACATCAATCTGACATTGACTATATCGATCTAATAGATGTATACAGTCAATAGAAAAATGAATCTAATAGCAAAATATATTGCTATTGAATTAATAATCTGCCTGCGATATATTCAGGTTATGAGCAACATTGTTTTGCGAATAGATGAACTCTTGAAAGAGCGCGGGCGCACTGCGTATTGGCTGGCCAACGAAGTGGGGATGACTCACGGCGGTTTTTACAAAGTGCTACACGGAAAAATAAAGGCGTTGAATCTCGAATTGTTAGCAAAACTATGTGACGTACTCGAATGTCAGCCGGGCGATCTGCTGATACTTACTGAAAATAATGATAGCGCCAAGCGAAAGAAAAAATGAGTGAGTTGTGATTTTTGAGATCGAAAGAGTGAGTGTAAGAGTGAGCATGTAATTAAAGCCACCGTGATGGTGGCTTTAATTGTTTGAGTATAAAGTAGCGGGGGGGAGACTTGAACTCCCGACCTTGGGGTTATGAATCCTACAACTTACCCACCTACCAGATTCGATAGCCTTTGATAATCTTCGATTTAACCGACTCTTTAGACAGCTTTGACATGTCGGATTTTGTTCGATTTCGATAAATTTTGTTAAAGATGTGGCGGAAATGTGGCGGAAATATTTTGCCCTTATATCACAGAATGAGTTGGCCAGGCCTCGAAGATACTCGATGGGTTGATAGCATCGAAGAGGTGATGTGCGGCAGCGCATCTGGCATCAAGAACGCCTGATTTGACTGGATGCTGACGTATTCTATCTGGGAATGGGCTATCTGTTTGTTCATGCCCCTGCTCTATCACCTGGTTTTGGGTTAGGTATCAATGCGTCGAATATAAATAAGAATACTTTTGAATCCAGCAACTTTCAGTGCCGATGGAGAAAGCCACAGATAGCAGTGTAGGCCGTCAATGGCTAACAGCAGGTAGCGAGCCGACCCTACGCACGGCCTTACATTCTCAAGGTTTGGGACCGAACAACATCTTTTCTAAGGTTCGGTATTTTGTTCGGATTTGCGTAATACACATTTTGGAAATGGAAGCGAATGGTCAGTTTTGAAGAGGCACTCCTCATCGCTACTGACCTTCGAAGAGAGACCTTTATAAACCTTGATGACATTACCAGACTCGAATCGGAAAATATAGGCGGCAAGGTAGTTGGGGGGAGGATCCAGTGCGCAACCCTCAGGCCAGTTTTGACCGCCAGTCTCGGCCTCCATATGCCGGTAACGATCAAGCGATTCCTCTACCTGCTGTTTGAGCGGCGGGCGCTTGCTCGCCATCCAGTCTAGAGTTCTACTCGGCATGGACTGCTTGCCTACACACTCGTGACATGAATTGGTTGACAGGACGATCGGACACTTTGCCTCCTCATTAAAGGTACCGAGGACATCCTTGAGCGTTTCGCGGTGCGGATGGTGGTAGTTTCCCTTCCTCCCTGCAGAAATGCCGACATGCGACTGCGGAAAGAGAACCTGAGCCCAGATTTGCGGTTTAGATGAGTGCTTCGATCCATGATGGCTGACCTTGACGAAGTGCCCTTGGAGCGGGCCGTACTCTTTGTCGTGTTTGTGCTCATAGTAGTGTTTGATGCAGTCCATCCAGATTTTGGAGCCCGTGTCGCCGCCGAAAAGAAGCCTATGGCGACCGTAGATTAGCATTAGGATAGATGATATCAAGTTCTGCTGTGGCGTCTTATGCTTCTTGCCTTCGACTGTGAAACGGACGAATGCGCGCTGCGTGTTCTTGTTGAATCTGTTGACATGCTTACCGAGAGGCGCGACCGAGACTGCTTTGACGCCGCCGCCAGCGTTTTCCGCCAGCTTGCGTACCTCATGGAGATACTCGACGTTGCCCTTCCAATGTCTGCTGTCGCGGAAGTTGAGGACGGCCCGCAGTTGGCGACTTACCTCTGAGGCACGGTGGGTGCTAACACTCTCAACCGTCGAAGCCACGTAATCTTCGTACTGCCCCATGAGTTCTTCCATGATCGTGCCGGAGAACAGCCACAGATTCTTCAATTGGACATTGTTCTTTTTATTACTAACCCACTCCAGTAACTCCCTTACACCTTTGACATGATCATTATCGGGGTGCGAGAGACAGACAAAGGAAATAATGAGGGGGGTCGTCGGTTGCAAACGCCTCCGTATTTTTTTGAGGTAGGTGAGAGCGGGCGGCTCCGACAGGTTGAGGTCGATATCGTAGAAAAAATCTATAATGCCGTATTCGCCGTTGGGCAACCTCAATAAGATGTTATCCCCTTGCCCGACGTTGAAGAGGTAGACAGTCAACTTGCGGTCACGTCTGGACTTCCTGCTTCTATTGCGAGTCATATTTCACCTCGTCGGGATCGCAAGGCTCGATTAATGCTGTTACCTCGCCACGGGGTCGCTGGTAGACAGTATACTCGAACCGCGTGTCAGGGAAATTAATGTTGGAATCCGAAAGCCTTTTCAGGTTAAAAGTCTCGATGAAGGAGTCGCCGCCATGCGTCCACATTACGACCTTGGCCCACCACTTGTCCTCATCTTTGTGCTCTCGGTTTATGCTTTCTACTTTTCCGGTAAGTACGTCTGCGATCACCGGCAGCTCCTGAGCCTCGCAGCGGCGCGCAAATTTTTCGATATGCGACGGATCTTCTTGCCGCAGGAGTTTATAGATCTGCTTCGGGACCTCAATCCTGCCGTACTCATCCAGTTCACGGCACCACTTAAGGACCTTGTGATCCTGGCCGCCGAGGTAAGCGTAGGGGCATTGCCTCGCCATCGCGATGCCAAAGAAGCTGCGCCACTGTTCGGGAATTTTGGTCAACTGCGGGCCAGCCAACTCAAACTGCGCATCGAGGAACTCCGGCTTGCGGGTGTTCCAAAGGATGAAGGGAAAGAGGTGCCGCCGCTTCGACAGCTGACTCAGGGTTACCGCGCTCGGATAGTGGTCGTTGTGCTTAATATCAAAGCCGTTGTGCCCTCCGTTGAGCGGCATGCCGTAATAGTCCTTCTCCATGTTCGACCCGCAGATTACCGCCCAAGCGTAGTCGCCGATAGTCTCGAAGGAGAAGTCCGTCCATTTCGAGTATTCGGCAACAACAGACTTGTAAACTTGGAATCGTGTATTAATCGGCCTACCGCTTAATTCCGGTGACTGAATCAGAGGGTTGAACCTATGCACCTTACTGGCTTCGTCAAGCAGCGGATTGATCTCCTTCTTCGCCTCAGTGCGTTTCCAGGAGAAGGGAGTGGAAATCAATTTGGGCACGAAGGGCAGGCTTTTGATCCTCTGTTTCATGCTCGGATCGCCCAGTTGAGCCACAGAGCTGTAAAGCGCGATTGCCTGCGCCAGCTTTGGGTTAATATCGAAGATGAAGCGCGCAAAGTCTATCCCATCGTGAATCTTCTTCTTATAATTCTTCAGCTTCACGGGTGGTTTCCATTCCTCCCACACAACATCGATCAGCACGCCTTCGTAGATCACGAAGGGGAGGTTCATAATCAAATCGCTTAATGATTCGGGTGAAAATACCCTGTAGCCGCGCCGCTCTTTGATATGCCCTGTAACAATGTCGCCCTGTTTCTTGAGATCATCAACCACCAGAATATCGGCTTTTGTTTGCACCATCTTGCTCTCCTCAATCGTTAATCGGCAAATAAACGGAGAAAGTCGCACCCTTACTGCTAGAGGGCCCGATCTCGATGTGCCCTCCGTGCTCATTTACGATGTATCTACTGATTGGAAGGCCAATGCCGGAACCTGCCTTCTGCTTTTTCGTCGAGAAGTACAACTCGAAAATCTTGTTTCGCAGTTCGCGCGGGATGCCGGGCCCGGTATCAGATACGCGAATCTCTACCTCGTTAGTCTGCCAATCAACGCTTGTGGTGACCGACAGCTTCCCCTTATGCCCCATCGCCTCGATGGCGTTGAGGAAGAGGTTGAGGAACACATGCTGAACCTGTGTTTCATCGCACTGAATCAGCGGGATATTTGCAGTGTACCTCTCGTCAATAGTAATCCGCTGTTTCCTGAAAGTGTCCCTGATCATGTCCAGCGACCTCCTGACCAAAGAGTTTATTTCATTATCTTCAAGCCTTAGCGCGTCGAGTTGGCGATAGGTTTTGAGCTGACTGAAGTCTTTTAGGATTGCGTCCAGCGGCTCCTTCACGTTGTTCACTTCTTCCTTGAGCTTGTTTAATTGCGCCTCCGCGAACCTGCCTCTGCTCAGCAGGTCGTCTATCTTCCCAAAGCTATCACTGATCTGATTCAGCAGATGGCCTGAATTGTGAGCCAGGCTGTAGACTATCTCGCTCACAGATAGCGATAGACTATCAGCACGCCGGGTCTCCCAGAATTTCTTGTTCTGCTCCGAGATTTTGGCGTTGTAGATGGCGGAGGAGGCTTGGGAGGCGAAGACCTTAATGAGCCTCTCGACGTAGTCGGGGAAGACCTGCGGCTCGCGGTAGTTAATAAACATGACTCCCACGATCTCGCCACGATGCTCAAGCTTGAGTGCGGCGAGCGATTCGACCTTCTCGCGGTGCCAGAAGTCACTGGGCAATCGGTCGCTGTGCCAATGCCTGTTGACCGAGCGCTCGAAAGCCAGATAGTCATCCTCATGCTTAAGGTAGAGCGGCTCCTTCTCCTTAAGGATCATGTTAGCCATATCGTTCTCGTTGGTCGCAATCTGCACGTCCTCATAATAGAGCTTGCCAGCAACGACGGCGTCAGCGTCAAACTGCTTCGCAGAGGCGTCGTAGCGAAAGAGGATGACGGGCTCGGCGTGAAGGACGTCGAGGGCGTTCAGGGCGATACGTTTGAGGATCGAATTGATATCGTCGCTCAGCGAAATCTTGGCGATGTCATTGAAAGATTGGACGAGCATCGCGCTCTGCAGAGCGATGGCGGCTTTACTCGCGAGAATCCGCACTATCACTACCTCCTCGGTGAATAATTTAGTGTCGCGGCGCGAGAAGACGTTTATCACCCCGTAGATTTCATCCCCGACGAGAATGGGAACGATGGTCAATGAGCGCAGCCCATTCTCCTCGGCAAACTCTGGGTAGTCGAACCCAGCTCTGATCTCCTCCTGCGTAACCGGAACTGGTTTCTTCTCGGCGACGGCTCTGCCGGTGATACTGGTGGGCGGGAGCGTGGAGATGCCCGCCTCCTTGTACTTCTCCCAAAGCCCCTCGCTCGCGGCGACCAGTTCAAGCTTGAAAGTATCTCCATCGGCAATTCTTTTCCAGACGCTCACGGTCTTCGTTATCAGAAAGTCTTCGATGATCTTGATGACCTTCTCGTAAATCTCCTCCGGGCTGGCAAATGGATTAAAGGGGCTGATTAGTTCGGTGAGCGGTTCATCGAGCCGCGCGTTCTGATAGAGAACTGTCCCCTGGTCGGCTACTGTCTGGACAAGACTGGCTTTTCGCTCGTCGAACCAGTCCTTCTTGTTGGAGTTGATGTCCAGAACCCCTATGATCTGGCCGGAGAAGCGCAGGGGGACGGCCAATTCAGATTCAACTTCCTCGCACTCTTCGATATACTTCGAGTCCTTTTTGACATCGTTGCTCCAGTAAGGTTTTTCGGTTCCAGCCACGAAACCAACAATCCCGGTTTTGCCCGTCGTGCCGACTTCAAGTTCATGTATGAATCGTCCTGGCTCCAAGGCGGGAAGTTTGTATGAAATAGTAGGGTCGAGGAACCTAATCTTGTCGTCATAGTGGGTCAGGAATGTGATGTCGCCCCAGTCCCCCTTCACGAGGTCAACCGACGCTTGCAGAAGTTTGCGCAGAACCTCCTCTGGGTTCCTCTCCTGGTTAAATTTTTTCAGCACATCGTCAATGGACCTCCTCTCTTCGAGGAGCGTGACCCGCTGTAGAGAGTTGGCACAACTATCTACGAAGCGGACGAACAAGTCTCTCTTCTGCTGGTTAATGCGTTCTTGCGTATGGCGATGATAACCTGCCTCGATGATGCCAAGAACCAAGTCGTCTTGCTCGCGTCCGCTAGCGTCCCTACGGAATTTGAACGGCACCCAGATGCGCGCTAGGTCCCCGTGGTTAAAGCGCGTGTAAATCTTCTCGTTAAGGCGAGGATCGCGCGGCTCGCCGGGGCCTGCGGCGTCGATGATAACGTCGCTCTTGCGCTTGAACACATCCGTCAGGATGTCATACTCGTCCCAAGCGTAGGAGGAAAAATTCATCCACTGATTCGGATCTACGAGATCTGGCTTAGCCGAACAGGCCATCACCGTCTCAATCCTTCGGGCTATATGATTAATCTGTGAGATAGCACCGAAGTCGAATCCGAAGAAGTCGGTCGTCTGGTTGAGGATGAATCTGTAGATATCGGGCAGTGCTTCTTTGTTGGATGCGTCATCAATGATCTTGAGAATTCCCTTTGAGCGTCTGTATTCCTCAATGTTCCCAAGCATCACCCCAAGGTAGTCAGCGCCGAGTCGTGCGACCTGCTCTGCAAAATCGTCCTCACTCCCTGCCTCTTGCAGTCCGAGTAGGAGTACGCCCAGGGGAGACCCCTCGCCTTCGGGCAAGATGCAGACCTGGATGATGTCGAGTGGCTCGCGCCCGCTTTTCCTCGTACGTTTGGTTGGCTCTGCGCGGTAATGTGTCACGGGAGCGCGCCTACCCGATTTATTCAACTCGCTGAGGAGCGCATCAACCGCCTTCGCGCCAAGAACAGATTTAAGCTCATTTTTGCTTGTCCCGTAGAGTGACCGGCAGTTGAGTTTCGACCTTGCCAGGCGGTCTTCAGAGAAAATGACGGAGTGTAGTTTCAGCCTCCAACCCAGCCATTCCCTCGTGCGGCGCAGAACGCCTTTGATAGCTTTCTCCTCCTCCTCGCCACCGTCTTCGTCGGAAACGGCTCCGATCCTTTGCATCTCAATCAAGTTGGTCAGTAGTAACTGCTGCCTGCTGTTGATGGTAGTGATGACTAGCGCATCAATGTAGAGGCGGATTGCATCCAACTCTTGCGCGGAGAACTCACGCCGCAGTGACGTATAGCATTCGATGGTGCCGATGACGTTGCCCCGCTGGATGATCGGGACGATCAGGAAGGACTTCAGGGCGTGTTGATGAAGGAAGCGGATAAATTTGTTGCTGACCTTCGCGAGCTTGATTTGCTTACGCCCTTCGGCACTCTCCAGTTTCAGACGCGGTGATTTGCCGATCTCTTCATAGTAACTGCCCTTGAGGGGGATTTTATGCTCAACAGCACTCAGAGAAGGGGCATATCTGACTTCAGGCTCGCACGTACCTGAGAGAGGCATGTTGCTGGCCCTGACGGTTAGCTGGTTGTCTTCTAGCAAGCGTATGAGGCAGATGCGGTAGTTCAGCGCTTCGGCACAGCTCGCTGTGATTTCTGTGAGAACCTCCTCGTAGCCAGAGGCGGTGCTGATAATCTTCTGGCCGATGCGTAGAAGCGACTGAACCCGCTTCTCATTTCTTTTAATCTCGACGACGTGCTCGATGACATCAAGGAAGTAGGAGAGTGTCTCGAAATCCTGTACGTCGAATCCTTCATCAGCCAAACGCTCCTGCGCGTCCAGCTTATTGATAAGCTTAACGGCTCCGAGCTTCTGGCTCCTGACGAAGAACGGAGCGCCAAGCAAGCTCCTGAAGTCTCCATGGGCAGAGCTGCGCTGATAAGCCTCCATGTTGTGCCACTTGGTGGTTCCCTCATCAATGAAGCTCTTCGTCTGTTCGTTATAGATGCGGTGCGCTGCCATATCGATCACGCACCTCACCCACTGCTTCTCCGAGAAGATGATCTTGCCTGTGAGACCTTGATCCAGAGCGTATGCTTCGGGTCTATCGAGATCCTTTGGCAGGCCACACTCATATTCTGTAATCAGCTCTTGCCTGCCCTCATTCCATAGAAGGATGCAGACCGTCTCGCAGTGAAGAATATCCTTAAGCTTACCAGCGATGATGCGGAGACATTCGTCAGGCTCCAGCTTATAAAGCTCCTTGAGCATCTCCTGGTGCGGATTGAAGAATGTCACATCCTCATTTGCCTTCAGGTTGTTTTCCGCATTAGGTTTGAATGCGCCATTTTTCATACTGCGGCTCAATTGTGACCGAAGAGCATGTAACGGCTACGGTCATGCATGGTTTGCTTTATTTCGTCTCTCTGTGCCGATGTTAACTCTGCCGTCCTAAGCCAGAACTCCGCTGCATTATTGATGTCCACCACGGGTGGGGAGTTCTTTGAGCTGAACAGTTCTGTGTATGCAGAGTGGAAGTCCGTGTGATCCGTTGCGAGCACGACACAATCGAAGTCGGTGCCCAAGACTTTATCCCGCACACTCTTCCAGTCGCCATCGAGTTCTTGCGGTTTGACGAAACTCTGGCCATCGGGCTGCTCAACGAGTCTCTCCAATGCAGGCTTGGAGAGTTGGCGGCGCTCCGCCTCCGAGAAATTCAGGTGCAAGTCATGTTTGACGGACTGCCTGGCTCGGACTGGATCCCAAAAGCTCAGACGGGCACCGTAAGAGTACAGTTTCTTCATCAAGTCGAGAACACCAGATTCTCTAATATCCCCGACATCCTTCTTGTAGGCCACGCCGAAAAAGAGAATCGAGGACTTGGGAACCCCCTTATCGTGTTGACTGAGAAGACGTATAATGAGGTCAAGGGCATCACGGCGAGCGTCTTGATGCGACCGCTCAGCCACATCAACAAAGGTCGCGATGCTCCGCCGATTGCGGTAAGCCCATCCAAGGTAATGCGGGTCAATGGGCAAACAATGCCCGCCGATTAATCCGGGAAGGCAGAGATCAAGACCAAAGCCCTTAGTCTTTACGGCCTCGATAATATCCCAGATGTTCAATCCAAATGATCTGGAAACGCGCGCCATTTCGTTTGCGAACCCAATCGATATAAACCTAAAGGTGTTCTCCACCAGCTTGATCAATTCCGCGGCTTCCAGGCTCTCGACTGAGTGAACTCGACGGAAGATTGTCTGGTAAAGCGCGCGGGCGGTTTCGCAACTGACCTCGTCAGCCCCGCCGACGATGCGCGTGATTTCAAAAGTACTGGTTCCACTCGCGGCCTGTCCGATCGGGTCGCCGTGGGAGTTTGGACCGGGACTGGTTCTCTCGGGCGAATAAGCCAGCAAACACTGCGTCCCTTTTTGGCTAAACCGCTCACAGACTTTGGAAAAGATTGTCCGAGTTGTGCCTGGGTAGGTAGTGCTCTCAAGTATGATTAGCCGTTCTCGCGGTAAGCGAGAGCTCTTCTCTTCCTCCTCACCTATGCGGCAAATTAGCTGCGCTGACTTCCTAATCCAATGTGTCTCCGGCTCCCACCCTCGCTCTCGATGAAGAGGGGTCTGAACACAGATAATAAAAACGTCGATCCCAACGAGCGCTTTAAGCGTTTCTGCGGTATTGTTATTCGGCTCTGCATCGACCTTCAGGGGCATCAACGTCTGATTGACCCTGACCGCCTCCAGTATCTGCTCAGGGGATATTCCCTCTATGGTGCTACGTCCTACTTTGATCTCATCAATGATCCTTTGATTGATGTCAACGCCAACAACGGAGAAGCCTTTCTTCGCTAACTGAAGCGCCAGTGGCAGCCCAACGTATCCTAATCCTATAACAGCAATCCTCACGTCCTTGCACTTTGAAATTCGTTCTGATAACAAAAGTCACCCTCCTCATGAAACTGAGTATACAGCGTTGAGCTTTGTCTCCACTGAAGGGACGCTTGCGACGCCAAACTATATCGCGCTAACACTAGAGTTCCTTCGAAAACAATGCAGAAGTCAGGGAGTGTTCGGCACCGGGCCAGATTAAAACCATATCTTCAGAATGATCAAAATTCGATCACTCGTAGGGCAATTACAGGAATTACGAGTATTGCTAACTTCGCCAAATGCTACGAGCCGAAACAAGCGTTGGTGCCTCACGATAACACAGCAGTAGATCAAACTGGGATGCCTCTGTTCCGCCGATGTTTTGGATGCATAGATTGGTGAGACATCTTAATGTAAATTCTGCCACAAAAAGCCTAATTTACTGTACCTTACCTAGCGATGTCAATGCCTGATGGTGGAGTAATCTTGTATTGATGCCCCATTGGATCTATTGGCTGCTATGCTATGATGGATTCATGCCAAAGCGGTCAAGCAAATCTAATGAAAACGAAATGACGTTCGGTGGCTTGCAAGGACAGGCTTGATGTTAGATTTATCAATTGGTAGGAGAGAGGACGCTTCGCTAGCGGTTCCGTTCAAAATCCTATAGGGTTAATGTAAGGATGGTTTGTACAGTTGTGAACCATCATTGCGATCAGGCGAAAAAGATACTGAAACCAACAATGGCGCGTGGTCAGCCCTGAAATCGATTCTGAAAATGTTACCCAAGCAAATGGCAATCTGCCTTCAGTATAAAAAATGCGGAAAGGCAGGCTGCAAGTGCGATAACCAGGATAGCCTGACCTTAGAATCCAGTTGCCATAAACTTTAAATCCTATCACGATTCAAAATCTAATAACGCATTCTTGAGAACTTCTCTTACACTCTGTACGGGAGTTAATTTAACAGCGCCAAGAATATAGGAAGGCAATCCCTCAGCTTCTTTCATATTATCTAATGGTAACAAGACCTCTATAATACCAGCATCAAACGCAGCTCGGATCTTCTGTTGGACTCCACCAACCGGAAGAACCTTTCCCATAATTGTAATCTCGCCGGTCATGGCTAGATCATTACGAACCGGACACCCTTTCAATGCCGAGACTATACCTGTCACTATTGCAATGCCAGCCGATGGCCCTTCCTTGGGGACACCCATGTAAGTCGCCAATACAGCGACATCGAAGTTCTGCCGCCATTCTGCGCTGATCCCGAGATCGTTATGCTTTGCTTTGATGTATTGCGCTGCCGCCTCAATACTTTCGCGCATTACACGCTGTATTGATCCCAGCGGAACAATCCTTCCGCCGCCCTTTGTGGCCTGCATTTCAAAATGGAGGATAGTGCCGTGATCGCCTTGAACTGCTAAACCTATGACCTCCCCAATAGAAGGCTTTTCAGGCAAGGTCACACGATGAATTCGATTAGCATCGGGCAGAGAGGGAGCAACTTGTTTTCCAGATGAAAGCTTCACGCCGAGTTGGACTCGGTCGTATTCACCAGGAGCGATCAGGTGCAACTGATCGCGCACTCGCTGCCGCATCTCACAGGCTAGAAGAAGGGCTTCTTCCAAATCACCATCGCCAAACCTTCCGTTCGGATAAAGAAGCTTGAGCAATCCTGAGGTGGTTTTCATGATGGCGCGCTGGTCACGTCCGGAGATCCCTTGAGAAGTGTTGCTGATGTCCAATATCTCAAAGCGATTTCTTACAGAAGCGACCGGATCAATGCGTCGCAATTCATGCATGATTTCGCAGAAGTAGTCGGCGATAAAGCCATAGTCTTTCGAGTAACTGTCAGGTCGAAGTTTAGGAATTTCCCAGCCTGGGAGATATGCATGGATACGATCCAGAAACGCAATAACTTGTAAGAATTCGGGCAACGGTTCGAATAGATGGTAATACTTCTCGTGCGGTAGATTCCCTTGCACATCAATATTGCCGACAAAAACCAAGCTGGCAAAGGCCAGCATTTCTTTTTTGCCCCGGCTGAATTTGGCATCCTGCATGAACCCCTGCATGATGCTGACAAAGGCTTTGGGATCTGTGAAGTCAGTGTTGGCGATCTCATCGAAAACGACAGCATCCCGTGTGCCGACTTCGCCGATCTTGCCTGTGTTGAGATTTACGAAGAGTTGCGCGGGTGTGGCCTTGCCGCCGGAGAGTACATGCGCGTAATAGGAGATGTTGCGATAGAGGTAAGTCTTACCTGTTTCGCGCGGGGCAAGCTCGACCATATTGACATTGTTTTCGACTAGCGGAATGCAACGACACAAGTAAAGAAGCTTTTCTCGCCTCGACATCCTTTCTGGATTGAGACCGCATGAGTTGATAAGAATATCTATCCATTCATCTGAAGTGAACTCAGCGCGTTTTTCGATGTACTCGTCGACATTAATGACGCTCACCTGAAAGGGAGTGAAGGCTGTAACTTTGAAGGGACGAATTTTATTTTGATGGACTTCGGTTTCGTCATAGGTCAGGTCAATGGTCCCCCACATGCCTCCAGAAAGAAGCATGGGATATTGCCGCACAATACTTTCAGGAATATTGACGAAGTTCTCGTTGATGGCAGAGATCGAAGCCCAATACTTGTCTTCAGTTTCGACGAGGCGTGTTTCAAGGTTGGCGATAACGCTGTGGCGGCGATTCTCGCGTATGTGATGTCGAATCTTCTCGGCCTCCGCGCCGTGAACGAAATTCTCTTTCAGCCGACGAATGACCTTTTCCATGTCTTCGTGGAAAGTATCTTCGGAACAGTAGTTGTCAATCAGGTACTCGACAACATAGCGCGGAAACTCATCCACGCCCGTGTTGATGGTGTGCGCCTTGTTGACGACCTTGCCCTTGAAGACCTCTTTTAACTTAGTATTCATTCCTGGAACTCTGACTTCTTGCCTCTTCCCTTTCTGACATTGCGCTTTTTCTCCGTACCCATGCTTCGCGCCAATAGTCGGGCGCAGACCTGATAATCCTCTTCGACGTTGATCAATACGTCTTCGCTAAGATCATCGAGATTCAAGCCACCTTGCTCATAGAGCAGTTTGCCTTGTGCGTAAAGTTGTGCGTTTTTGCAGTACTTGATCCACTCGGCGAGTGTGGTAGAACTTGGACGGACATCCACCGGGATGGCTTCGTTGGCTGAAAGGAGGCGGCAGAAACGTTGAATCGTGTGGCGGATTGATTGGTTACGCTCCTTCGCTTTCCGTTCGCGTTCTTCTTCAGTCTGTGGCGGACGCCAGTTACCTTCGTCGGTTAAGCAGAAGTAATCCTCAAGCAGATCGAAGAGAGTTTTTTGCGGGCGTGGATTGATCGTGAAATAAAACTCCTGAATATATGTGTAATGGAGCGCTTGCTGTCGCCACTCAGCGCGATCAGCTTCGAATTTGTGGAGTTGGCGCTCTGTCTCGCGCAGTTCTCGTTTGAGTTTAGATTGTTTGCGTTCCGGGTCGTCGGATTGCAACGCGGCGAGGGCTTGATTGATGTCACCTTGCCTGCGATTCAATTCATCGAATCGTGGCTGCGATTTTTGAAACTGCTTTTCCGACTCGCGGACAAGAAACTCCTCAATGCGACTGGCGGCAGATTCTTCCGTAAGTCGCTCGGAGACTTCAGTGCTGCCACCCTGCTCTTTGAGATACCAGCGCGTAACTTGGTGTGCGCCGAACAGGTCTGGGTCAGCAGTTTCAAACAAGTTTTTGCGGTTAGTCTCGCTGACGCTGTCGGCAACCTGCGCTAGCAGTTCGTCAAAGTTGTGTGGTTCCATGCGCCCAGCGCGCACCATACGACTGACCACCTCGTCGTAGATTCGGTCTTTGGTCGAGCCGGGATGCGCCACTAGATAGTCGCTGACGATGGCGCGCACCTTCTCGTTAAAGGTCGCATCATCCTCTTCACCAGTGAAGGAGATTTGTGGTGCGGCCTCACCTGACCTAGGCTTTCGAAAGTTAATAACTAAATCGCGCTTGTTTACTTTATCAGCATGAATTTGGTTATGAGTCTTCTGGGTTGTATCAATAAATAAAACCGAGTCACCTGTTTGAACTTCAAAGCCAACACTTTTCATAATATCCTGAACTAATGACCAAGTCCCCTCTGAAGTATCGTGATAGCAAAGTGAAAGCCATCGTCCAGGTTTGAGAACGCGATAGCACTCTGTCATTACCTGACGGGTCATCTCCGCCCAATCCGCCACTGACCTTCCTCGCACTTCATTGACAATGATTTCTTCATCATGCCAGCGAGTATCGAAATCAAGCCAAGCCTCCCAGATAAAATTCAATTCTCCATACTGAATTTTGTCTGCGTATGGTGGATCAGTAAATATGTAATCAACGGTTTCATCAGAGATGGCTTTTAGACGACGAGAATCTTCTGTGGATATAAATACCTCTAGCGGTTGGTTAGCTATTTCTATTCTTTTAGCAATGTGGTGAGCGAGGACATCTCCGAACGCTTCGTTGATGTATGAAAGCACATGCGAGTCTCGGCCAATTTGAGGAATATAATAGGTACCTGTCATAATACGGCCAATTCCATCACTACAGAACCTCATCATGCGAGAGCATTTAAGAACACACCATGTTAGTAGAACCCTAAGATCAACGTCATTAATATTCCGAACGGCATTTCTGACTACTGCTAATGCCCACAAATTACGTTTTGTGAATAGGTCAGCAACTTCCTTAATGTTATAGAGCCGTAGCGCATCTCTTTGATAGCGACTGAAGCCAGTCATATCAAATCCTTGTGGATACCGATATGGAATCCCTTTTCTCTCGATCTCTCTGAGCTTGCCTAAATCGTACTTATGAAAATACTCACGCTTTTTCTCGTCTACCTCGTTATGCTTTCGCAGGCCGCGCGCTGGTTTGCATCCACTCTTGCATAAATAACTCACCATCACTGGAATAGATCCAAACTTCTCACTTTGCGAGCGAATGACTTCACGATTCCCTCTTTGATAACAATGCGGGCAGACATTGACCTTTTGCGGTTTACCTTTAGCAGTCTGCCCCTCCACCTCAACACAATCGAATAGTGTCACCTTCTCCATACACCGCCCACAACGGAATACCTGCGAGTAAACTGTGTATCCGGTCGTCGCCTTGCCGTCGCACCTATCGCAACGAGTCTCGTACAGCCAGTCAATCTCCGGCTGTACTTTGCGCTTCAATTCCTCGAACGCCGCCTTCAATTCTTCCACATCCACAGGCGTGCAGTAGTTCTTCGTGATAAACGTCGCTGCCGGACTGCGATCTATCGCTATTGCCTTTCGTCCTTCCATCAATGCCGCCAGCGCCGTCCCTCCCGAACCACAGAACGGGTCTAATACGAGGTCTCCCTCTTTCGTGTAGTGACGAATGTACTCGCGAATCGCATCGTGTGGCTTCTTCGACCAGTAGGTGTGCATATTGTAAATGGCTGTCGCTTTTGTCGTCTCAATGGGCTTATCGAAGGCAGACACACTGTATTCATCCGTCTCAGGGTTGTAAGGATGCTCGCGGAGATGCTCTTCGACGAAGGCGCGAAGGTTAGGGTTGGGCTTGTCGCCTGAATAATATCCTTCTGGCATCGCCGGAACACTCGTCTTAAACATCGCTTCTGTCTTATCGTCGCGCTTCATGATCTCCCTTGCTGGTCCGTTGATAAAATCCGGCACGAATCCGGTCTTTATACAATGCTCCAAAACTACTCCAAAACTACTCTGATTCCACTCTTTTTTGCTAATCCGGCACTATTATTCGTACCGGATTGTGCCGCATTTGAACCCAAAATGCCGGATTATGGCAAAGCTTTATCCGTGCGAATGTAAACAGTAGAGGGGCCTTGACCTTCCCTTACGAAGTATCCTGCCTCGAAGAGTTTCGTTAGATCCTTCCTTGCGCGCCTCTCTTTGACTTCATTTTCAACAGAAGAGAAATATTCGCCGGGACTTATTCGATCTCTGGGTTTTAACTTCTTCAAGAGACGAGCTTGGCGCTGATTTAGCTCAATTTCCTGGGGCGAGGCTTCCAGCCGCATTGTTAGTGTGACTCCGCCACCATCGGCATCCTGCCATTCAGGTTCCGGCAGACCGGCCTCCAAACATCGGGCCACAATCTGCCTCGTACCAATCCCCCAACGTTCAATGTATCCGCGCAGGAAAAAGGCATTGGCGATATCAGGGTTGTGAGGACGTGAAGGATGGGGACCTTTCAAGTCGTCAACTGTCATGCCTTCCGGCAGTGTGCCGGAATTCCAAAATTCGATTCGGTCATCATAAATAGCCACGGATACGCCGCCATCGAAGGCTGCATAATCGCGATGCACGATGGCGTTGAGCAGCGCCTCTCTTAACGCGGGCCATGGATAGCTGGGCTTGTCACTGCGCCTTGTGCCTTCCTTTGGCAACTCGGAAGCGATAGAGATATGAGTACGTAAAAAGCTTTCCAGCTTTTCAACGACAGTAAACGCATGTCCCTCGAAAGTCCGGTTGTCAGTAAAAGAACCTAAGATACTGTTTCCTTTGAAACGCGCGGCTTTGACTCTCGCTTGAGGGAAACGTCTCTCAGGGTGTTTGCCAAACAACACAACCGCGCTATTGCGGATCAGGCCACCTGACGCCAATCCTAACTGCTCCAGAAGGCTGAAAGAATCATTGACGTTAGTAAATGTATAAAGCCTTCGTGAGATAGCCTCGCTCGCAGTACGCTGTATCTCATCCTGGTCCAGTTCGTCGATCTCAACCCCAAGTGCAGGCAAACGCTCCCATCTAACTTCTTCTGTGTTACGTCGGTTAATTAATCTGTTGATAGCATCACTGTTCGCCGGAACACTCCTTGAGCCTTCCCTCACGAAAATGCTGTTGCCATATACGTAAGGGCTTTCAATTCCCTGAGGAACATCAATAACGAGGATCTGTTTGCCATCAAACTCATTCACATTCACAGACCATGATGCCTTAGGTGAAATTTTATCAAGCAAGTGACGTTGGATACTCTCTGCATCTTGTATAGCAGATTCCACCCCTACCACTTGACGATCATCAGTAACGCCAATGAGCAAAGTCCCGCCTTCAGAATTAAGAAAAGAACATACGACTTGGCCTATTACACTCAGATCAAAGGCAGATGACTTGAACTCTACCCGGAGCGATTCGCCAGCAGCTATCATGTGTTGTAGAGGCGTACTTACCATTTTTCTTTTGCCTTAGCTGGACGACTCATTAATGAGCTTCCATATACGCTCTGGATCCCGAAACTGAGCGTTGATATAGTTAAAAACGTCTTGGTGACTAATATATTGCTGTACCCAGTTCCCCTTACGATCAGACAGGGCAAGATCTTCTCGAATCGCTGCTTCGTACATTTCAAGAACCCTGATATCGCTCAGAATCGGTGTAGACTTAAAGTTTAGTTGTTTAGGAGTGTTGTCTTCATTAAACCGAAACTGCTTCAACAGTTGCCTCGCAATTGTCACATGGTGATGTACTAAGAACCACCGAAGCTTATCAAGCTCAATTGCTCGAAGGATCTCTTTGTGTGTAATTCCAAGCTCTCCCGGAGCGACGCCGCTGCCGTACCACCCGGTTATAATCCCAAGAAAGGCATCACAATTCTCTACCGCCGCCAAACAATTATCAAATGCTGTTCCTGTAGAGCTAATAGGGATAGTGCCCTTGTGAGACATCCATACCTCGTAACCATATCCAGATAAAACAGCGTACACCTGATCAAGAAAATCCTCGAGCTTATAGATCGAGGACGACACCATTAATCTCAGCTGTCGAGGCGGTGGAGGCATTTTCTCCTTTAAAAACTACCTCATACTCTTGGGTGTCAAACCCAAAATATTTCCGAGATTCCCCAGTCGACGGATGACTTTCTCTGACTTGAGCCTGATAGCGAATTGATGCGTTTGCGACTTGCGTACCATCCGCGTGCCCTCGCGATAGCTCACTGCAACGGTGAACGTCCGCGTCATCACTCCCTGACGCTGTTCCGATTCGGTCGCCTCTTCCGTATCAGGTGTAAATCGATAGAGGATCTCCGGATGTTGAGAAGGTAGGTAGAGAACTTGTTTAGGTAGTGAGAAACGTTCGGGATTGCGGCTATATGTGGCTTCCACCTCGACGCGAATCTCAACCTCGCGCGCGTTGCCATCCTTTGTAGGGTTCATACGGACACTAAAGACAATCTCTTCACCCTCTACAACCTCTGATGGCCCGTTGATGGGGTCAAGCGTAAGGAGTCCTTCATCACGCGCCCTGACTCGCAAAGCGATCATTGGAATCATCAATTCTTGAATCGAGATGCCGCCATGCGTGTAGGCGTCCGGTCTATAGGGCGCGCCCTGCCGACTGAATGAGTAGCCAACCTTTGGAAATACGATTGCTTTGTATTCTTTGTGGAACACGTTGCCGGATTGGCGAATCGTGCGCGTCTCTTCCTTTGGAGTGTGCAACTGCTCTGGCGTAAACGAAATCACGTTGTCTAGCGCTTTGGCCGGAAGGTTGGCTTTCTCTAGAGGAACCCGCAGCCAGCAATTCAGATAGGAACAATCTGCTTTCTCGTTGAGGGCGGCTTCGCTGAACCAGATCGCATCCCGTCCAACCCTACCAAAGCCATGATCAGCAGTGATAAAGACTTTCGTGCCTGGTATAAGACGACGAACAATCGCCATCACTTCCGTATCAATGATGTTCTTCAAGTGCTGTTGGTAGACGTAAGACAAAGGGCGCTTCGGCACAATGCGGCCATCAGACAACTCCCGCATCTGTATACCATGGAGTTCCTTATCGCAAAATTCAAAGATGTAATAATCAAGATTTCCCGCGCGGTAGCGCACCGTCTCACCCGTACCGGAGCCTTCAGGGTCTACGACTTCAACTTCGCCTCGATAATTGAAAAGATGACCGAGTGCTTCCTTAAGATGGACGTTCTCGGCCTTACGCGGCCAGAAGTTCTGCGGCTCCGTTCCGGCAGCCAACGCCCAGCGCGAGATTTCTGTCTCGGAGGGAAGCAAAGAAGAGGCGGGGAGGTCTTCGATAATCTCCAATCGATCTTCCATCATAGGGCGTAGCAATTCGTCCCACACATCGTAGCGCATGCCGTCAAAGATAAAAACGACTGCCTTCTCTGTTTCCGGGTCCCAGTGCGGCCTCACGCAGCGGCGCAAAAACTGACTGGTCAACCTCACTTCACCGTCTGTTAATATCCACGATGGATATTGCGCAGCCACCATCTCCTGAAATCGTTTATTGACTTCATCGATCAGCCGGTATACATCCTCGGAAATCTGTTTAACGCGTTGGCGTATGCGTGACAGAGCACTAATGAACGCCGACGGCAAGTCGTCCTCCGTGCGCGGCAAGAAATCCCCGCTCTCAACTAACCGCTCGAAAGCAGATAGATAGTACTCAAGGCGATTGATTCTCTTCTTGTTCCACAACTCACGGAACAGCTTAAAGTTCAACTGTTCCGTCTTTTTGACCTTAAGATTCTTGACAACAGAAGCCAATTCATCTCGCAAAGGCAAGATACTTCCTGCTAAAAGATAGGCTTCCTTCAAGTGCGACCAGTGTACAGAAACTCGAGTGTCAACGAAACTTCCTTTGCCAACATCCTTCTCTGGAAATAAAACGGTAGAAATCTTTTGATGCTCACTTCCTGCAGGCTGCGTCGAGACGAGATTATCCAGCGCCATCAAAAGCGCCAGAGATCGGAAGAGTATCGAGTATTTTTCTTTCTCAAGGGCCGCAGTAAAGCCTTTCGGTTCACCGATATTTATCTGATCGAGAAGCAATAATTGTAACGAATCCGGATTGAGATCTCCCTCGATAGTCTCCAGATCACGGTTGGCCTGAGCCGGATCAAGCTCAACTAATTGTGGTGCGGATTTCGAGAGTACATCCGATTTAATACCCGTCAGAGCAGCAAGTCGGGGATCAATATTGGCAAGAAGCAATCTCCAATTTTCAAGATGTTGGGAGATAATCAATGATAGATAAAAAGCCTGAATGACAGTTTCGCTATCGTAACTGCCGAACCAACAGAATGGAGCTTCCGCTTTTTGTAGAGCGTCTTTAATCGGTTTGGTTATCTCCGGAGCCAGATGATCTAATTCTTCTAGCGCTTCGTGACTTAAGAGACCGATACGCCAGTAATCTTTAGGGTTTAGTTTCTTGAAAGCAGCCTCTGCCACCCCCAAGCTGGAAAAAGCCACAATTTCCTTAAAATCTTTATCTGTAAATCTCGCACGATCATTTGCACGCAAATTACGATAGGCGCGCAACACCCCGGCCAGATGCCTGACAATTAATCGTGCATAGCGAGGCTCATTTGTTTCTTGCGGCCAATTCGGGTCACCGGTTTTCTCTTTAAGGTATTGCCGCAGATCAAGAGCGATGCGTGCATTCTCCGGAACACGAGCAAGCAGGTCGGGATAAAAAGGAGGAGGAGCCTTAGTGACAGATGGTCTTAAACGCCTGCTCCGTGGTGCCCGGTCAATAACCATAATCTTTTTGGTATCATGATCTGCGACCGCGTGCTCATACAATTCACGAAAAACCAGATTGGTGGCCGCCACAAGCACAGTATAACCGTTTTCACGGCCATAGTTATGTATCATGCTATCGGTGTCGGGGAGCAAACGTAGATCGTCTCTGACCAAAACATATGGCTGCTCCTTGATCGCTTCGAGTTTCGTTAAAACCCAGCTCTGTATATCTTGAGGTTCACTAATCACGCAGCCGTCCTTCCCGCTTCCGCGCGTTTCTTGCAGACTCGATAATCCTCTTCAAGGCGGGCCTTCGCATCTTCCGATAGACCGCTGAAATCTGTTCCCGATCTCTCATACAAAAGTGCCCCCTTGTCATAAAGTCCATTTCTCTTACACAATAAAATGCTTTCAGCTATTTCCTCTGCCGAAGGTGATTCAAGAGGTTCTCCCGCCAACATGGCCTCCAAGAATTCAAGGGATCTCTGTAAGGTTAGGTGCTGGAATCTTCCTTCGACGTTTTCCAACTCAGATAGGGCTTCAGCAGTGCTCTGAAATCTGCGCTCAGGATCTACAGCTAGGAGCGTGGCAACGAACTCGCCAACTTCTATTGGCAAATTTGCCGCAGAAACTAGGGGCAGGATTTGATAAGGTTCAATGACCATCTCTTTATAATCGAAGAGAAACCGCTGATCGATGAACGGATGGATCGCTGCAAAAAGTAGATAAGCGATAAGGCCAACGTTGAAAAGGTCGCTCCGCTGATCCATCTGCGCCCCTCTTAATTGCTCTGGCGACATATAGCCGAATGTTCCCTCATGTGGCCATTTGCCAGGATGCGCTGTCGGAATCTCAGGAACAGCGCCAACGGTAGCAAGTCCGAAATCTACGATCTTCAGTTGTCGCGCGCGGTCAAAGAGGATATTACGTGGCTTGAGGTCCTTGTGAATAATCGGCCCGCGTTCGCAATTATGCGCCTCATTGAGGCCCAACAATATACTTTTGATTAATCGAACCGCTTCTATTGCGCTTACCCACGTACCCTCTCTAGATTTGCGGCGCAGGTATTCATGAAGTGAACCTCCGTGCAAAAACTCCATACAGATCAAAGGTTCACCTTGATGCTCGACAACTTCATAAACAGAAACGATGTTTGGGTGTGACAATGAGGCGATTTTTCTCGCCTCTCCGAATACTTCATCCCGATCTACTGCTTGGAAGGCTGACTTGGTTTTGAAGCGTTTAATTGCCACTTCCCGCTCAAGCTTCTTATCGAAGGCGTGCCAGACCGTGCCGAACCCGCCGCCACCGACATAGCCGCGTATCTCAAACCGTTCTTGAATGACCGTGCCTTCACGTATCTCGATGAGCATGCTCTTATTCCACCTGAAGCATAGGAAACGTGTTTTCATCACCGTCTATACTTGTGAGCTGATCCTCCAAAAACTGTCTAAACTCCTGAGCAAGGCTGGCGATCTGTTCTCTTTCAACGGTGCCAATGCTTGGCTTAAAGTCCGCGATTTTAACTCGTTTCACTACTATCTTTTTCAGATAACGATTAATGATCTCTACCAGAGACTTATCCTTCAGAATGGTTTCAATCGAAAATGCTCGCAGGGCTTCGACATCTTCAAGCTTCAGGAGAGAAGCAATGAGGGGTTCAGAAATTCCCTGCTGAAGTCGCTCACGGATGGCAGGATTAAGAAATATCTCCAGCTTTCGGGTCAATGCGTTATCGAATAACTCACGAGCTTCCTCCACAGCACGTTCGCCTGCTTTAACTCGTTCGTCGGCGTTGGTAAACTCCAATCCGCACTCGTGGATGGGGCTGGCCTTAAGTTGTTCTTCGACCGATGCTCTAGAAGCCGACTCGCATATAACAATTCCATCTACCAAGCTGGTGAGTTGCACAACAATGCGATCAGACACTGAGGGTTGAAGCGCAGAGACTTTCTCCAAGAACTTCAGAGCCTTTAGCTCGTCACCATCGATGAGTAGTTGAATCTTGTCCCTGTCATGCTCAAGTGCCTCCATCACCGATTCGTGAAGTGCCGAGTATACGGTTGTGTACTCGTGGATTAAAGCCCCGAGTGTTCCCATTTCTCCTGCATCGGGAGGAATCCGTCCAACAAGATCGGTCCTGAGCTGCACATCCGAATCAATATATGGACGTAAGTCCCCTAGCTTATCGCAAAGTTTCTTCTGGCTTTTGCGAACCCTCCTTAGGTCAGGAAGAGCAGGCAGGGTATGAGCGCAATAAGACTGCACCGTTCTTAGTTCCGTATCATATGAAAGGAATTTTTTAAGATCGCGATAATTTTTCAAGCGGTTGGCCAAATCGTCCACTTCGGCTTGTGTATGGGTATTTTCGTCGAAGGCATGATAATCAAGAGACTCTTTGAGTCCATATAACAACAGGTTGATGTCGTCGCCACCTTCGATATCCGTCCCGAATAACTTTGCCATCTGATTTAGTTCGATATCATAAGGGTTGGTTGCTTTCAAGATTTCAAAGAGACTCGCAGCCTTGCTGACCATCCGGCGTGACTCTTCCTGTTCTTGTGAGAATAATTCGCGTAGCTTGGCCCGATATTCGGAGATCTGAGCATCATCATGCGTCGAAGGAATTACCTCATCTAGCAGTTTCTCGGCATACGGACGCAAGACTTCCCAGTTCTCTGGCTGCCTCATTTTCTGTACTTCAGTTAAGGCGTCAAGGATACGTGTGGAAAAGTCAATTTCAGCGATGTTGGCGTAGTCAACCGGCGCAATGAGACCAGAACGGGGACTGAGGGCAATTCTCAGTTTGCCTTGCTGGACGAGGCATAACAAATAGATTTGTACCATCCGACGCGACAGGCCATAATCCTTTGGCCCCCCTATCCCCATAAAATTCTTGAAGAGCGTCTCAACCTTCATGGTCTGGCCGTCTCCGGGAAGCTTATCATCAATAAACTTCCACATGTCCCTCACATAAGGGTTGTCTGAGGTGTCAAGTTCTCGATCCGCTCCTCTCTTAACGATCTTCAATCCCAGGCTGAAATTCTGAGCGGCACTGATGTTCTGGTTAGGTTTGGCATTTTTATGAATTCGCCCTACTTTAACTATACCGTTGATAACTTTGATGCCCTCTTCCTTGCGGAAAATGAACGGAGGGTCAAACTTAATGTCGCGGGATTCATAAGCGGAGCCAAGCAACCGATCCACAAGTGGGGCAAGAATGCTTGACAGCCCCCCAGCAACATGGAATTCCATCTCGGAGTTATTAAGGGCATCAATCCGCCCACGCGCATAGCTGTTATCAACGATCTTGAGGATTTTGCCCATTTCAGTTTGAAGGGCGTTGGCGACCCAGTTGATAACGGCGACAGCGTCCTCCGTATCTTTCCCTTGCCATTCGGAGATCAACTTACGGTACGCGGCAAAATCGTGCAGGCGGTCGCGCTCTTCCAGCGTGAATTCGCCCGGCGTCCAGAAAAGAACCCTTGGGTCTTTCCTGAATGCAATCAGTTTATCTATGTCGCTCTTCGATACCTGTTTAGTCCCTATAAAGACGGCGAAATCATGATCTGTTTGATCAGTTTCAATGGAAGGCAGCGAAAGACCGTTGGAAGCGGCGCGGCCTAAATCTCGCATTCCAATTAATCCCATAGTTGCCCGCCCCTGCCAAATAACCTCAAGGGGTTGATCTCCGGTTTTCGCAGTGAACCTATCCTCCCACGGCCCCACGAATGGCGCGATGTCGCGAAAGATAGATTTCACACCACTCGCCAGATCAAGGGTCATCTGTCGTGTCCGTACCGGCCACTCGTCTAGAGCAAGTAGATGATCCCAAGCCTCCTGTCGCATTACCGGATTGGACTCAGCCTCATCTTTGGCCTTTCGGAATTCGTTGCGCGGGTCAACGCCTGTGACAACTGGATCGAAGCGATACCGTGGGCGGTGTTCTTCGTCGAAGCTCTGGGCGATCTGGCGCAACTCTTTTCTAAGATTCTCAGCAATACTTTCAAAATGTTGGATGTTCTCGTCAGGGTTCTGTGCGTCTTCACGCTCAATGAGAACAGCATTGGCTATCTCTTCCGGAGTAAGTCCTTGCTGGCGTGAGCGCGCGACGTGATAAAGGAAAAGCGTCTGAACAGTTTTGACAGCCTTGTCGCGATAGACTTTCAGATAACCCCTAGTTAGTCCATCAATCTGTCGTTTGCACGCTTCATAGGCACGGTATTCCTCTTCACGTTTCGTCTTTATTGCTACTAGCCCGGCATGTACACCACTTGGATCTTCTTCGTACCGCACAGCCTCATCGAACAATTCCCACAGCCGAACCAGTTCCCGACCTTTATTCTTCACCTGGTGTTTCAGAGTCTGATGCATGAAATGGATGGCCGATCTTGCCGTGGTCAGTTCGTGAGTAATATCACGCAATACCTCAACAGCCGGTTTGTGGAAAGGGAAAAAATGCGTGAACTCTCCCTCGCCAATGACGTTGGGCCAGGTGAAGCCGCGCTTATAATGCAGATAGTAATTCTTGATGGCGCTCGGATTCTTAATCTCGCGGACTCGGGCCAGAACGATGTCGTAATAGTCTTTGTCTTCCTTCAACAACTCGACAAGTTTCAGACGGTCGTCCGCAATGATGTTCTTGACACCCATTTTGCTTTCGATTGCCTGCTGCGCCGCGCATATCGTCCAGATCGGTAAGTTATGAATTTTTGCCAGACGGTTTGAGAGCACGACCAGCGTCTTCTCATCGTCTGTGCGCTGGGAGTCCTCGCGATTCTTCATGAACAGAGAAACCTCGTCGAGCACTAGCAGCACGCCGCTATAACCTTCGGCTAGAATGGCCTCAACCATATGCTTCAGCACGTCCTCTGTCTCAGCAGCTATCTGCGGGCTGACCTCAAGATACTCTGTGTAAAACCGCCAGAGTTTGTTGGCGCAACTTCGCTTGTAGTCTGGCGACTTGTTCTCTTGGATGTCCCGGATGAAATCGTCTACATCTTCAAACTCGTCTTCTTCCCAGTAGTTCGGGTCGCGCAGGAATTTTTTGAGTTTGGCGCGATAGAGATCAAGGTCTTTGGCGATGAAGCGGTCAGCAAGTAGTTCCGAAGGATAGAGTGATATATTCTTACCCAGTTCGGCTCTGAGTTGATCTCGCGCGGCTTCAAGGATGTACTCGGAGAGGCGTTGTCCTTTGTCGGTGAGGCCGATGGTTCCGCCGCCAGAACCAACAAGAGTCTTGACGATAACAAATATACCCTTCTTGCCTTTGGCGCTTTTGGCCTCAAGCCCTTCTTCCCAGAAACGGTAGATTGATTCACGCTTGCCGCGCTCAGCCTTGCGCTCTTTCTGATCCACAAGCTTCCAAGCCTCTTTGTTACCTAACGCTAATGCTGAAAGAAAGCAGAGCAGGTGAGATTTGCCGGAGCCGAATTCGGCCTGTATCCAATAGCCCTGACCGATAGTCTGGTCTCGGCGCTCTGGGTTATACGGCGCAGCCACATTACGCAGTACGTCGTTGAGGAAGGGACGCACCGGATCTATCTGGAACTCTTCGATGGTTTGCAACTCAGGTTTGCGCTCCTTCCTTGCAGTTTCGGAATTCGAGTCTGCCCACACGTGCTTTTCCAGTGAATAGACGGAGATGATTTTGTCGGGAACGGCACAAATCTCGTCTAAACTCTTGCGCTGAGTAAAAAGGTCTTCGGCTGTTGGCATAATAACTATTCTGCTTTCCCTTACTGATGAGGCAACATTAAATCAATCAATGGCTGCATTTGCTACTTAGAAGGGGGCATAAATAGCAAGTCATGGCGCTGATTGCAATCAACCTTACTTGCTCTTCTTTACCGCTTTCCTCGCGGCGGATGGATGGTCAACTACCCGCGCTAGCATACGAACACAAATCTGATAATCTTCCTCGACCTTGACCATCAAATTTTCCGGTAGGTCGTCGAGATTCAAACCGCCCCTCTCGTACAGGAGTTTGCCCGCTTCGTACATGCCGGAGCGCTTGGCATTTCTGATCCATTCCGCAAGTGTCGAGGCGTTCGGGCGCTCTTTTTGAGGCACGGCCACGCCTTGCTGCAAATAGGCGATGTACCGCTTTATGCGGCGGTTCGTACCCGCCGCGCGTCCCTCTTTCTTAAATTGATTCTCTTCTTCCGAGGCGGGCAGGCGATAAGTACCTGCCTCCGTTTTGTAGAAGTAATCGAGCAACCATTCGGCCAGTGGGCGGCGCGGCTTATCTTTGACAGTGTACACAAAGTGCTCGAAGATGTCGCTGTAGTGAACGCCTTCAACACCGTGATGCTTGGCAAGGTACTCCTTGACAAATGTGCCGATACTCACGGCGGCAGCATCTTCTTTTGCTGACTCGGCGGAGTCAACAACAGCCATCTCGGTTTCTTTGAGATACCAACGGCTATTCTCAGGTGCGCCCACGAGGTTCTGGGTTCCATTTTCGAGTAAATTTTTTCGCACTGGCCCGTACACTTTCTCTGCGACTTGAGCCAGCAACTCATCGAAATTGTGCGCCTCCATGCGACCTGCGCGTACCATGCGGCTCACGACATCATCATAAATTCGATCTTTTACCGTTCCAGGATTCGCTGTTAGATAATCACGAATAATTGTGCGTACCTTTTCGCTGAAAGTAGTATTGTCCTCATCGCCAACAATTATCATGGTCCCCAAACTCTCAACAACTCTGGGCTTACGAAAATTAATAACGAGATCGCGCTTAGTGACCTTATCACCAACCGTTTGCTGGTAGGCTTTTTGTTTCGAGTCAATCCCTACAGTTCTTTCGGCTATATCACTTATTAACCCAGATTCCGCAGCAAGGTCCTGCACTTTAGTCCAAGTTCCCTCAGACGTATCGTGATAACACAAAGATAGCCAGCGCCCAGGCTTGAGAACACGATGAGCTTCCTTGAAAAAAGCACGCATAATGCTGATCCAATCGTCGCCAATTGCCTCAAAAGCAGCATAAGTTGAATCGGTTTCAAACCAATAGTCATAAATAGCGTTAAGCGCTGCAAATGGCATGGTGTCCGCATAAGGCGGATCGGTAAATATATAATCTATACTATTAGCAGGTATGTTTGAGATATCTCCAGCGGATTGCCGAGACAATAATACCCTCTTGTTAATGCCATCTATTGGATAGTATTTCTGAGCTTTCAATAACCCATCAAACTTTTCTACGAACATGCGATATGTATTCGTTTCTCGCCTTACGGGCGGCACGTAGTAGGCACCAGCTACTCCACCGCCACCACTTTTCCGTACTCGATACATTTGAGTCGAGCTTAAGAGAATTGAAGAAAAAATGAATTCTAAGGAGCGCTTTGCTGAAATGGAGCAATGTTCCTGATCAATAACCCGCCTGATCCCCGATAATATTAATCGCTGCCTTTTAGAATGTAACTGCGAGGTACATAGAGTACCGCTTGATCGTAGCCTTCCTCCGAAATCAATTAGACGCTGAGGGATTGGGCGATCAGCAGGCAAATCGCGCTCAGGAGATGACTCAATCTCTTTATACAATTCCCCTAAAGCCTGGTCATATTGTGCCGATTCACCTGCTATAAATGAATCGTTGGCGCGAGGAGAGAGTGCTTCATCTTGAAGTTCAACTAAATATGGTGCAGCAGAGTTATTAATATAGGATAAAGTTCGCGTATTGACTGGCTCTTTACAGTACGGACATTTTTCCCGCTGTTCCTCAAGCCCCAATTTTGCAATCGAAAGTACCCGAAAACATCTTACACAACGGAACTTCTCAGATATTATTATGCTTCGAATGTATTTGTTTTTTAACTGAAAGAGCCAGCCCACTTCTTTCCAAACTCTCGCAAGCAGCCCATCTCTTGTTTTATGGAGTTCGGTAAACGGATGGTCATTACAATATCCACAAGCAATTCTCATTGCTGATGGTGAGACATCTGCACCGATTGCAATTCTACCAGACAGAGCAGCCACTAAGGCTGTACTACCAGATCCTAGAAAAGGATCTAGTACAATGTCTCCCTTTTCTGTGAAGTGCTCAATAAACGTTTCGATTGCATTAAAAGGCTTTTTGGCCCAATAAGAATGAAGCATATAAAGAGAATCATTCTTCTTACCAGTAACAATCTGATTTATCGGTGCTATATTGTAATCATCCGAATAATTTTCACGTTGCGAGTTCTTTACAAATGTATTTAGGTACACATTTGGCTTGTCACAAGAGTAATGATCTTCCGATCTATAGTTAGCCTCTTGCATATTTAAGAACTGTTGTTCAGTAATTGAATACTTGGCCATGCTTTATCCCTTCAGTTCCCAAAGGTGATTTTCGGCAATGAGGTTTGTCGGCAGTGTATAGCGCCCTTGATCGATATCTGGAAACATAATAATAGTCCCACGCTCTCGCTTACCAGGAAGCAAGAGCAGGATACGGTAATCGTCAGCCGCCATCGTGCGCAGCAGATTCAACTCCAAGTGATAAGCAAACAGCATCTCCAGATTTGCCAGAACCACTAGACCCTTACCCTTGAGTTTTGACCGGAGAAACCGCTCGAAAGCCTGTGCCACATGTGCGGCTGTCGGCTCCGGCCTCTTAGCCTCATCTGTTGCCAGCTTGCGAAACTCGTCGTCGGGAATGCTGTCTAGAATGCCGCGATTAACCGATAACGGCTTTGGAAAGCGTCTACCGTCAGGAGCTTTCGCCTGTTGCAGTTTATTTGCGAAAACATCAAGCGCCGAGTAGTTTCCCAACACCCCATATAGATGTCTTCCCCCCGGCACGGTCAGCTTGCTGCGCAGGGTATCTATGATTTCTGTCTCTTTCACGCGCTCGCCCTCTCGCTAACAAGCCTCTCCACCAATTGCTCAAGATTCCACTTCGTGGTGAACTGGCGCACTGTGTCAATCTCCGATATCTTCGCGATCAGACCGAGATTCCTTAGCTCATATAGTGCCGTTAAAACGCGATCGGGGTTCCAAAACATCGCACGCAATGCTGGACTGTTCTCCAACTGGTCTATCGGGTACATCCCTGATTCAGGAAATTCGCTGTGCACGACGAAAGCAAATGAAGGAATCAGTATTTCACGATAACTGAAAGTGATTCGTGATCGATCAGCCGTCGCCACACTACTGTCCGCCAGTGCCTCTATCATGGCTTGTGCATAATCTTTTATGCTTTTGACAGTCTGGAACTGCTGTGATAGATAATCACGCAGCCGCTCACGACTGAGGCGACCGGCTCCGATAGATGGGATAAATAGGTCATCAATGACCTTGTACATCACAGGTTCAGCTTTACAGAACCTGTAGAAACAGGCATCACTCAACTCCTGCCGCCCTTCGTATTTTCTGGCAAAACCGCGTAAAGCCTGATCGGCACGCCCGCTAGGGAACATACGGTTTACAATATAATCCGCGTTTCTTCTCCGCGTCTGTTCGGCGCTGAAATGTAGATTCTTTTTCAGATATTCTTTGATCTCGTCTACTGATTCGGTATTAGGGAGCCTTGGCAACATCTCGATCGCTTCCTTAAGGATGGACTTTCCGAATAACCCAGTCCCACGCCGCGCAACAGGAGCTTTTTTGACAGGCTTTGCGGGATGTAGCTTACCTGATCGAGACGCCCAGCTTTCTTCCCGCGGCTCGAAAAGTAAGGGCGCAATAATCGGCTGACTCTTATTAGCTTTTCGCCCGACTGATTTCGCTGAAGTATTTCCTCGAAGGTAATTCACCAATTTAAGTAAAACCGCCGAGTTACCTTTTATACCATCTACCATGCAAAGCTGTTCGACCTCAGCGCCAAGCACACCTGAAAGACCACCAAAATCTCTAATCAGCTTTTCGGCTAAAGGCTGGACATCTTTCTGCGGAATTGCATACGTCAAGAGAAGTTCTAAAAGGGCTGTATCCGTCTGTGCGTTCTCATCACCATTCAAGAATCGCTCTCTCAACTTTTGTCTATGACCTCTATCTCCGTTTTTACTCATAAAGCACCGGCCATTGAATTACCTCTTCCTGCTTTGACTAAGCATCTTAGGGTCGTGTGTCTGGAGCTTGGCGACGCAGCGACGTTGATTGTAGCTTTCGCGTCCCTATTCTCCAAACCTGTTTTCGAGCATGTGAAAGTGCTATTTTGCAGAGATATTCTAGCTATAGGCAAGCGCATCGTCACGGCTTGTCTGCGCGTCACGGGCAAAGCCGAGGAGTTGCATTTTAGAGCTATCATCCTGTGCTCAAACAATGACTGCTAGTCCCTTCTTGGGGCAAGCACATCTTGCTCACTTTATCGATTGCCTGTTTCGTTTCTGCAGACCCACCGATCTTTGGAATGGATGTCAGTAGCTTCGCAGCAATTGAGTTGCTGAAGCAGCGAGGGATAGCAATTGGTGCCTCATTACGATGACATCTTCCGCCGCTTACGCAGCCCCTTAAGCCTTCACATTACTTTTCGGGCGGCGTCTGCTCATCGTTTTCGGGCATATACTCTGCAATGACTTGGCGTAAAATGTTTGCAGCGTTTCTTCCGACAATCACTTCATACTGGCCCATATATAGCTTCAACACCAGCTGGTAGGCTTCCGAATCTTGAAGCAGCAACTCGATAAAGCGGTCAAGCGCGGCCTGTACGACATATGGAACTGTACTTTCTTTTGTCATCCCTCGGCGCTAGACGATGAACAAGCCAGCAAAAGCTTCGAGGTCTTTAGATTTACCGGGGTTAGCCATCAGCCATCGCCTCTCTCGCTTTGAGGATTTATCCATTCTCCTACTGCTATTCCGTCATAAGCAGTAGTTGATACTCGATTGATGCCTCTTAGCAATTCCACTCCGTACTCATACAAGTAGAATTCAGCCCGCACAATTGGCCACAGATAAGCTTTCGGACAGTAATTGATGAAAGACATTATCAATGTGAGGCATGAAAGAAAGAGGCCAACCCTCGCAGGTAACCTCTTTCTTTCATGCCTTGTGCTTCTGGGTCGATTGTTGTGGGGCGTTGTGCACCCTTCATTCCCTTTGCTATAGAAGGTCAATTTCTTACTGTTCTGCGGCTGTCACCTCTTCGCCTTTCAACAGTCCATCAACCAACTGACTGATATGCTCATCTGGGTCGCCGCCTCCTATTATGTCGAAGCGGTTCGCGTAGAGCCTGAGAGCCTGATGGTATGATCTGGAATGCCTGAAGACAAGCTCAAGGATTCTGCCTATATCCTCACTTGCTTTCTTCGCCTCTTCTGGCCCTTCG
The DNA here is from genome assembly GCA_963804815.1 of Blastocatellia bacterium. Classification (GTDB taxonomy): domain Bacteria; phylum Acidobacteriota; class Blastocatellia; order UBA7656; family UBA7656; genus DATEKX01. The sequence goes on from CAWDRU010000002.1 coordinate 5,636,424, forward strand.
CTCGTCATCTTGCGTAGCTCAACGAGAATGTTAGCCAGAATGTAAAGCCCCTGCTCTGTGATTCCTTTCATGATTAGGTCAATAGCGTGCTGTGCTTCGGCTTCATCAGGATAAATCACAAAGGCTTTACTTTCGTCTTCATTCTCATGCTCTGTTGCCATCTCCGCCCTGTCTATATTCAAAGCCTTGGCGAGCCAAGCTCTGATGCTTTCGGGACTGCTGATGTCACCTACTACCTGTGTGTTTGCTACATTACAGAATGTCTCTCTGAGAGTTTCTTTTGTGCTGTCGGGGAGCCTGTTGCCTGCGAGAAGCAGGGTCAGAGTGTTAATGAATCCGTCAACATCTTCGGATGTAACTTGTTTCCTAATGTCATTTTGTGTTTCCATACTTTCACCTTTTGAGCAGACACACATCTGCTTAGAAGTGGGCCGGGTCTGCACAAATCTAACAGGAAGAGGGCAGACTTCGGCCCTACAGTTTTTTGAGGGTTTATAAGTTTATCCGGTTAAATCATACGGCAGGCGGGGCATGGATGGGCGCGACCGTCGCCACTCGCTTGATCATCGAGCGGATTACTGGTGCAGGTCCGATGGTCGGCTTGATAAGTCTCCGCCGGGCGCAAGACTCGACGAGTAGAAAGCGGATTATAACTTTTGGCTGTGGTGATTGCTCTGGTGGACGGGCTGGAACTACGACAAGGATCGCTTGTGATGTTGCTGCTTCAACCTCCGCTGCTGTCTCTCTCCACTCCGGGTAGCTCACAGCCCAGTGTGACTCGACGGCGATGCGCGCGGCCTGACTTGCCTCTACGATTCTACCAAGCTGTAGCAGTTCGTAAGCGAGTTCATTATGAAGCGTAGGCCACAAATGCGGGTGATGCTTCGCGGCAATTCTTACGACCGGCCAGAGTGAATACAGATCGTTTAATGCTTGCTCGTGATCGCCATGTGCGCTCTTGATAGCTGATACCTGAAACTGCGCGTTGATGATTGTAAAAGCATCACGGCCTTGACTGGCGCGCACAGCCTCAGAATACAGCTTCGCCGCTTCGTCAAATTTCCTAGCCTCATAATGAATTGCGCCGAGAGCATGAATAGCTCGCGCCTGATACTGGCCTCTTACGGCTTCAAGTAGTACGCGGGCCTCATCTGTTCTGCCCTGCCACTTCGTAGCTACTGCAAGGTAATACAGTCCGGCGTTTTGTGCGGCTTCCAGAGGAAATCTCAGCAACTCCCGGCCTGTATGCTCCATCGCTTTGATATTGCGCTGACCATAGGCAAGCTCTGCGACACGCGCAATCTGCGCGGCCAGAGTTTGCACCTGACTGAATGTAGTTAAACCCGCAGAAGCGATAAGCGGGTATAATCTCGGCGGGCCGCTCGCCATTAGCAAAGCGGCACTATCTCGATTGGAGGATTCCATGAAACGAATCATCGTTGTATCTCTCCTAGTGCTCGCTTCACCTTTTATGGTGAGCGTTGACAATAATCAGGCCGTGAAATCATCGGCCTCGATGGTCGCTTACGCTGGCCGCACTAGCGTGGGGGGCTATTACTGCACATGCGGCGACCTTGGCTGTATCTATGACCCTGGCGAATGCGGAGGACAAAATACCAATGCGGCAACCGTCGCCAGCGGGCGTGATACTACCACAAACAAAGGCTCGATTGATAGTGCATCGAGCGTGATGTTGCTTGCATTCGCGTTGCTGATCTTGTTTCGGCTTGGTTCAAAGTAGCTAACCCGGCTCACCTTTTCCGGTGTAACTTGCAAACCATGTTTCATCGGAGAAGGTGGGCTGATAAAGTGGTCGAGGTTGTTAATTGTTCATACCGCGATTGCATGCCTTTGGTTGATCATCAAATGAAACGGGGCAGGCTATCTGCCCCTAATTCTGTTCAACGTGCGTAGAACATCAAGTAGTAGGCGCGGTCAAAGTCGTATGCGGGATCGTCCTTAACGCGCTTGAGGTTGAATGCCCATCGCCGTGTCTGGGCGCTCTGCCTGCCCCACCGCTGAAAGTCACCTTTCTTACTGTGGTACTCGACATGGCAAGTTTCGTGCGCGGGTTCAACATGTGTGCCGCCATTGCTCTTATATGTAGAATGATGGAGGTTGATAGCCTGATCTGGCCGGATTTCAGATTTGCAGAAGTAGCAAGCTAGTAACTCATATTCGTTAGCTTCTGCCGCTTCTCTGCCTTGCTGTTGCTGTTGATAGCCTGCATAGACCTGCTGGCCTATTAAAGTCTTGATGTCGGATGCTTCATGGGTATACTCTGACATTGGATTTCACGATCCTTTCTCCCTGCTTCAACAGGGGGATAATCAAGTGCTGAGTGTTCGCGCACTCGGCACTTTACGTTTATTGCCTAGCGCCTACCGCGTTGTTTCGCTCGATCAATCATACCCTAATTATACTTATAGTATCATTGTGTGTAAATTCCCCGAAGGGGCAATGGCATTAAGTTAAGCCAACAGCTTTTTGACATATTTGTGAAAGCGCAGCCGGTAGGCATATCGCAATTGCTTATTTCGCTCGTTATGCCTTCCCGGCCTCGCTCGCGTCGGATTTTTCCTGAACAGATGATGCAACTCCTTTAGTACTTCTTCCTCATCCTTTTCACTCACCAGTAATTCCACCACCCTATCGACCAGCGCCACATAGCTCACCGCGTGATTCACCTTCGGCTTGGTCTGCTTTTGCCTCTCTTGTGCTTCGGCTTGCATCTCCTCTTCATCACTCTTGCTCAACACGCTTTCCAAACTCGCTAAAAATATTACCCCGTAGATGTCCTGCTCGATTGCTATTACACTCTCCCCACTGAATCGCTCCACTTCAAAGATGTTCTTCATCCGCTCGAAATAGGTCTCTTCTCTCCACCTCCACCCGTAGACTTGCTTGAACTCTCTTGCCGGATATGCCTTCTTATCTGTCAACGTCGTTACCAGCACCTCCTGTGTGCCGTCGTCGAGTCCCACTCTTATTAATCTCACCCTCAGGCTTTCGCTCAACCCCTGTTGCTCGACGAACTGTCGCGCAGTCGGCGGGCAAGGCAATGTGATTATCTGCTCTGCGGCCCGACTCTGCCAGAATCGCCTGGTCTCAGCCCATCGCCGCTGTGGCAAGCGCACAATCACCTCACGATTGCTGGCTCGCGCATATGCCAGCACCGTGTAATCACAATATCCTCTATCGAAGACCACAACATCGCCCGGTTCGGTCGCCTGCCACAACTCGGCAAACAGCAAATTCTTTTCACCCTGACGTTTACCCAGCGCTACCCGCAGGCCGAGGTCGTTAAGCAAGTCATAAAGCAGACACGACAGCGCCTGCACGCAATCAGCCGCAAGGTACTGATTCGTCTGCACAGAAAATTGCGCGCGAGTCGCGGCGTTATCGGGAAGAGTCAAGTAGGTGCCATCGCAAGCCAACAGGCGATGACCTCGCCACAGTTGCAGCGAGCCTTCCTGTCCTGCCAAGCGATAGAAATCCTGGCAGACGATCTCATTGAGGTGAGCAAAGAGTTCGGGCTTGAGTTTAAGGCGAGCCTGGCAATAAGCGCTGGCAGTCGGCACGTGAAACAAATCGGCGAGCGAAGAGAAGACTTTATTGAGGGCGTTTTGGAAGGCCAATTTTTTACCTCTGAGGATAAGAACGACAATACGAGGCAAAGTCAGCAGCCTGAGTCTGGAGAAGTGGTGAGGCTGTTGACGGAAACGCGAGACGGTCGAAGGGGAATCGATAGTAGCTCGCAAGCGATTAATTATGGAGGATTCGTTTTTTTATTCATAGAGGATATTTACCAGCAAATAGCTATGCTCGTAAATATCCCCTCTTAACTTAATGCCATTGCCCCGAAGGGGGTACTAGGCAGATACTATGTTTATGGTTATACTAAAGCTGGCAGGAGGTGTATTGATGGTTAAGGTTAGATTAGATGAACTACTTGAGAATCGTGGCCGATCCGCTTACTGGCTGTCGAAGGAAACAGCTATTAGCGAAGTGTCATTGTATAAGTTGAGGCGAGGTAAAACAGGAGGCATTCAGTTCGAGACGCTGGAACGCATATGCAGGGCACTTGAATGTGCTCCCGGCGATCTACTGATGATTGAGGATGAAAAGCCAGCAAGCAAGAAAAAATCAAAGAGTAAACGATAGAATGATACTGGCTAATAGAATACTTGGCCGCTTGCCTACATCACGACTGAGGGTCAGTTTGCGGTAAAGGTGATATGACAACGTAGTAGTTAATTGCAGTTATGTTAAAATCACCGATTATGAACCGAGCTGAGAAAAAAAAGATAGTTTCTAGTCGCAATGACTCGGCACGCTCAAAAAAAGTGGACGAAAGTTTACATAAGACTGTTTCGGCACCGGCCTACCGATTCGCCGTCTGCGCTCAGTACGTCAAATGTGGTAAGCCCAATTGTAAGTGTGCTTTAGGCCAACTTCACGGGCCATATTTCGCGGCCTTTTGGAAAGAGAATGGCCGAATTCGGAAGCGTTACATTAGACTTGCCGATGTGGAACAGATGCGAGAACTGAGCGAGCAACCACGCTTATTCCTTTGGGAAATCGCAGAGATTGATGATGGACTGCGCCAGCTAAAGGCGCTTGTGAGGGAGCATGAAGAAATCATCAGACAACTTGCAAAAAGCTAAGCCAAGTCAGGTTGAAACCGACCTTGTGGCTCGCAATATGGCGGATGCTTTTATAGATGCATCTATACTGCGCGAAAAGAACAAAGGTTATCTTCGGATGAGATTGACCCAGGAAGAATTGTCGCTGGTCAGTGCTGAGCGTTTGGGTTGGCACAACATGGCCGACGCTGAATTTGACAAAGAGGGTGCATCCGAGGCGTTATGGAGACATGTCAATGAGCGAGCGAGAGAAGAGCTTAAAAGCGGAATGCATGCGGCGAGTGTGGTGGCAGAGTGTCAGGCTCCGATAGCCTATGCGAGGTTCCTGGCTCGACGAGAGGCATTGATAGAAGAATGGCAGCCGCGCGGCGGGCAGGAGATGCAGTTAGTTGAAACGCTGGCTCAATTGCAAATGTTACAGGACCATTGGATGCAAATATGTGTACAGCGGACGATGTTTGATGCCCAGGAGGAAAGTTACAAGATAAAAAGGAATGGTAAATGGGAAATGATGGGAATCGGCAAGGACGCGCAGATGGAGCAGGCGCACGAGATGTTGAGCCGAGTAAACGCGATGAGTCTGCGAACAATTCGGGCATTACGCGATCTGAGGCGGTATTCGGCGCAGATAATAATTAACAACCCGCAAACGGTGAACGTGGCACAAGACAACGCAACGCAGACGAATGTGCAGAAGCAGACGGTTCGCAAGAAGAAGGGAAAGAAAGAAAAGCAGGAGCAACCTGCAAAGCGACGGCTTCGAGTTGTGGGGAGAGGCCAGAGTTAGCAACGTAGACTTTCAGCCCGGCGTGCTCTCACTGACCAGTGTTAGGAAATCGCGGTATCCCTATTATCAAGGGCGGAATGAACTGAATAGAACAAGTAGGCTCTTACAGGGAGGACGGGATGACCAACAAGAAGAAACGCTTTCTCGCATTATGCGATCCTGAAGAAACACCTCCAAAGAAGCACACTACAACTGTTAATTTCGACGACGTTGTTAAGCTCTCAGTCGAGTATGATCTCGACAAACTTCAAAACTATTTAGAAAAGTGTTTTCGCGCTTTAGCTCGCGAGCGGTTCACCGACGAATGGAGTAAAGTTACTCTTGAAGTTGGTCTATACGACGAACACTACGACAATGAGAGTCACGATTTGTTTGCCGGTCTATACTGTATGGTCCAAGGAGCCACGCCTGTTTCTTTAGACCGACAGATGGAGGTATCCGCGCCTCTATGGAATAAATCACCATCGCGCGAAAAATTGGCCAAGAATATTGCGGCTAAGATGGAGAGCTATATTCGTTCTACCATAGGCGATAGCACAATCTATCTAATCGTGCGTGAGATACGGGCAAGTGATGCAGCATCTCGCACATCAAATTGGCAGATAAGCGCAAAGGAATTCAATCGGCTGTCAAGTATTCCGCCCATCGGGCTTGTTCCACTGCCGCCAGAAAGAGGCGGGCGACGTAATGTAAAAATAGCGAACCAGCCGGAAAACGTTCTTCGAGCACTTGGCGGGGAGTATATGGAATTAAAAGCTGTATTTAAGAAGGTGAAGAAGGATGCTAAACGGCACTACAGGAATAATAAGAATAATTGGCGCTTGCATCTTGCTCTTGATTATCCGATTTTAAATAGCTATCCCGACATGCTGGATAAGATGGAACAGGTTTACTTCGGTGGTCCATCTGACCAGGAGGCTTCCGGCACTGTATTAGATCCTTGGGAAGTTGCTTATGAAATCGCTGCTCGTCGAGCCATATCAGATTACAAACCATTCGGTGCAACGGCAGATACTTTAAGCCGTCATGCAATACTGCCCAAAGTAAATTAGATAGGAGTTACGCAGTTGGACGAAGAATCAACAACTTAGCAAAACGGCTTATTGCGGTAAGTCCTTTGTTTTCCATAAGGTATTATTTCAACTGCGTAACTCCTATTAGAATCAGCCGAATTCAAATTATTTTTGAATTCCTGGGCTTTTCCACAATTTCATCCGAAATCAAACATCCGCTGGAATTCAGCGAGAAATCCTCTAAATCAGCCGAATTCAAATTATTTTTGAACTTGCCATGACCCTGCTTTGATATTTCCTTACTATGCCCCTTAGGTTTTAGGAAATCAAAAGACAGAAAGGAGATATGAGGAACATGTCAGGTATTCTTAGCACAACAGACGTTGCACATTTGTTACGTTGCTCAACCGAGCGCGTACGGCAATTAGAGCGTGAAGGCAAGTTACCTGCTGAGAAGATGCCCAGTGGCCAGCGTGTGTTTCGCGCTGAAGACGTTGAGAAATTTGCAATCGAGCGCGAACGACAAAAACGCGCGCGGGCCGCACAGTAGCACCACCAAGTTTCCACAAGGGAAGTAAAAAGTTATGGGAGGCGTAACTTACAACAGCAACGGACAAAGCCCTATCTGGCTAAAGCCTCAATTTGAATCCATGCCAGCTTGCCTCTTACCTTTACGCCAGTTTCTTGTTTGGAAAGCGCAGCAGCGCGAGGGCAAATGGACAAAGGTTCCTTTTAATGCCCGGACTGGTAAGAGCGGGAGTTCTACAAACGCGCAAACGTGGTCAAGTTTCGATGATGCAAAGGCAGCTTACAATAAGGGCGGCTATACGGGTATCGGCATCGCGATGGCTGACGCGATTGCAGGAGTTGATCTTGACCATTGCATTGATCCTGAGACTGGCAAGATTGCAGATTGGGCTATGGTGATAGCTCGGACCTTTGATAGTTATACCGAAAAGTCGCCTTCAGGTACTGGCGTTCGTATTCTCTTTGAAGGTTCTCTTCCCGGCGCGGGCTTAAATCGCACTGTCCGTAAGTGCCATGTTGAAATTTACGACAAGGGCAGATTTCTTACACTGACAGGCCACCACCTTGACGGCACGCCAGAAACAATCGAGCCTCGACAAGAAGCTGCCAATCAATTCTACCAATGGATTCTCGACCATACGGAATCTGGCAAACAATCAAGCGCACGACCTAGCATTGATCCGAACCAAAAGGGGAAGGATTTAAAAGATAGCGAAGTGATGGACTGCGCCATGAATGCAGTCAACAGCGCAAAGTTTGAAAAGCTTTGGAAGGGAGATATAAGCGATTATATAGATGCGACCCATCCTGACGGCAATCCTTCACGAGCTGACTCTGCAATGGTGAGCTTGCTCTGCTACCACACGCTTGACGATGAACAGGTAGAACGGTTGTGGAAGTCGAGCGGGCTTTATAGAGATAAGATCAATCGGCGAGACTATGTTGAGCGAACTATAAACTTCATTCGTAAAAGTCAGACTGATATCTGCGCAAAAGCCCTGCCCAAAAAAGATGGTATAAAGCTCAACTTGGTTGGAATACCGAAAGTTGCCTCAGAGTTTGACGATATCGTGCTGCTTCTACTGGCTGAGCTTGAGCCTATTGTGTCCGAAGAGGACAAGTTAACGCTTCTTGCTCTAATAGGCGTCTTTGCCGGACGGAAAACCGCTGCCGTATCTCGTGGGATGCTGGCGCGGCGCATACGCAGACTCGATGACAGCGAGGCAGTGGCAAGTATTAAAACCTTAGATCAATTCGGCGGGCGGCGACTAGACTCTCTCAGAAAGGCGCTCAGGCGTTCGCTAAATGTTCCGGTGCTGACGATCATTGAGCATAGCAAGAAGCGTGGCTTGGACAAGCGAACTCAAAGACCTAAACCCTCGCGCTACGAGCTTGATCTGACGATATTCCGCGAAGCCTTGGCTCTTTCCCGCCATTACTATGATGAATGGTGCGATGGGAAGCCCCGATTTAAGGAGTGGCAAGGCGATGACAGCTATCAACCCAAGCCTAACCCTGGCAAGTGCCGAGAGAGAGCTGCGCGTTATGTCGCGCGCAAGTATAGCAAGATGAACGGGCGGGAAGACTCTTCCAATAGTAAGCCTAATATTGACGAATTCAGCAAATGGGTTGGTTCGGAAAAAACGATGATGCGGGCTGCCAGTAAGTGGGCCGATGCGTTTGAAGACCTTGGAAAAACAACCCAAGACCGCCGGGTTTTTGTGGGGCGGCTTTTAGATCAAATTAAGTTAATCCTACTCCAAGATGATAAGCGTGAACGCCGCCGCTTACTGTTGAAATTACAACAAGATACGACAAGCGAAAGAGGGAGGCATACCTTCATGCATGAAGGTATGCCTCCTGATGACGAAAAATCCACCAAATCCGCTAAGAACAAGTCTGCTTGTAGTCATTATGGTGTGAATACTAATGGCGACATGAAAGGTACGATTTACGAGCAGCAGTTACGGCAGTGGCGGGCGCTCGGTGATATTTCCGTGGCCCTGCCGAGAGCGGCAATCTGGCGCAACAAGGAGTACGATGCTCCAACAAACGTGATAGGTATTTTTGATGAGCCAGGAGCCGATGGCAGATTGTATGTCAGAACGTCAGATGGCGCGGGCGGCGTACCTTTTGATGAGCTTGAATTTTTACCATCCGATGCGGTCACAACTGGCGACCCTGTGGTTGATGCTTTACTCGAAGACGATATGGAGGGCTTTTGATGACTCCCCATGTTGAATATTTCGAGGGGTTTCATGCAGGTGCGGCCAAAGTTCTTGAGCATATTAGAGCCGAAGGACTAAGGGCCGAAGTGAAGAATGGAGTGCTGTATGTCGGGCCTCGCTCTCGCATAGATGACGATCTGCGTTTGTTAATTCTCGATCATAAGCCCGAATTAACGGCGCTAGTGGCTGTTGAGGATACAGAGGTCGCCTGGCGAGCGGGTGCGATGCTCAGGCAATTAAAAGATTGTTCTTGGCCTTGCTCGATTCCTACGTTGTTCGCCATGCCTGCTGCGCAGTCAAGCAAAGGAGATTGCGCGAGTTGTGCCGAATTACTCGACGCTGGCGAAGGCGATAGCTTTATCTGTGGGGCGTGCTCAAGAGCTAAGCATATTGCGCTCGAATTGTGGATGCAGCGACCGGCGCAGAACGTGAGGGCTGCATGAGGAATCCTAATGGACAAACTTCACTGAGGTACGTCAATGCGGTTTGAGGATACTCAGGAGATTTGATTATGAGTACAACGGCTAGTGAATACGAGAACCTGTCAGTTGAAGATATTGCAACCGAAGTGGCAAGCATCCTTAGCCGCCGGTTGGAAGCAAAAGATCTTGTGCGACTGCTTCAAATCGTCTTTCTCGACGTGGAAGAGGCCGCCGACCTGTTGCGCGTCAAATCTTCAACTGTCTCGACCTGGATCAGCAAAGGATTGATTCCTGTTCGTTATGCTGGTGGCCGTCCTGTGTTTCTTCTTTCTGAGCTTCTCAACTGGACATTGCCTGAAAATGACAAGCATACACGACATAGACTCACCTCTGCGCAGCAGTGTAAAATTACTCTGTCAAAGCTGTCTATCGGTCGTGAAAGGAGAACCGACTGATGGCAGTATTCAAAAGCAAATGTAAGTTGTGCGTCAAGCCATGCGAGCACGGCAAGCCGAAGGGTAAATGTAAGGCTTGCAACACGCCCTGTACTCATGCGGGCGTCTGGTACATTCGCTTCCAGATTCGCGGCGTGCGCTATACCCGCGCCGTTCCAGAAGCCACAATCAAGTGGCAGGCCGAGCAAGCTGAAGCGAAAGCCAAGAATGAAGTCTTTGAAGGGAAGTACGGCGGTGAACCCAGTAGCATCAGCCTGAAGGAGTTTGTCGAGAAGGTGTTTTTGCCCTGGTCTAAAACAGAAAAGCGATCCTGGCGCAATGACCTGTCCCGGTCAAAGCCCATTCTCGCTTACTTCAAGAATAAGAAGATGCGCGACATAACTAATCTCAACGTGCGGGCATATCGCAGGGAACGTCTCGCCAGTTCCAACGGGCGTGGCGGCCTGCGCGCTCCTGCTTCTGTTGATCGTGAGATTCAGTTACTTTCTCGCATCTTTTCGCTTTCGGTCGAGCGCGATGTGTTGCAGTCGAATCCGTGCAAGGGCATAAAACTCGCCAACCCTGGCAATATCGTAATCAAGTACCTGACCGTAGAGGATGAGGAGAAGTTGAAGCCTTATCTTACGGGCAGGCGGAAACACCTGCTGGACATCCTAGAAATAGACCTGCACACGGGGATGCGGCGCACGGAGTTGCTGTCGTTGAACGTCTCGCAGATTAATTTCATCCGTGATGAGATCCTTCTGACTAAGACGAAAAACGGCAAGCCACGCCTTGTGCCGATTCACCCGAACATCCGCCCACTGTTTCAACGCCTCTGCAATGAAGCCGGGCCGAACGGTTATCTGTTTGAGAACCCGAAGACCGGTAAGCCCATCACTGATATTAAGACCGGATGGAGGAGCGCATTGGAGGATGCAGGCATTCCTCACATTCCCTTTCACTGTGCGGGGCGTCACACGTTCGGCACTCGCGCGGCGGAAGGGGGTGCAAGCCCGAAAGACATTCAGGAAATCATGGGCCACTCAAGCGTCACAACGACAATGCTGTATGTACATGCGACAGATCAGGGCAAACGGCGGACTGTAGATGCTGCGGTAAGAGCGGCAGCACAGGAAAGAAGTGGCGGAAATGTGGCGGAAGTAAAAAGGGCAACCGGCTAGGCTGCCCATAAGCTATTGAATCTATAGTAGCGGGGGGGAGACTTGAACTCCCGACCTTGGGGTTATGAATCCCACGCTCTAACCACCTGAGCTACCCCGCCATGCCTTATTCTACCTATAACGAGAAGGTATCATGCTGTCGCCTTCTCTGCTTGTGGCAGATTTGTGGCAGGGTTTGATTTTACCCCACCACTTGCTGCCGCTTCAACCGCACGGCGCTTTCCTTCATCTGTCGCATGAACATAACGCATCGTTGTATGAATGTCTGCATGTCCCATGACTTCCTTTACAGCACTCAACGGTGCGCCATTATCAATGGCTCTCGTGCCGAAAGTATGTCGCCCCGCACAGTGAAAAGGTATGTGCAGGAGTTCAGCATCTCGTAGAGCGGCCCGCCAGGCCGTCTTAATATCCTTGATCGGTTTGCCCGTTCGCGGATTTTCAAATAAGTAGCCTGACGGTCGAGCTTGCCCGCAGAGTTTCTGCAAAAGAGGCTTGAGATCTGAATAAATTGGTACGGTGCGCGATTTGCCGGATTTTGTCCTTGTGATTTCGATTGCATCACGAAGGAAATCAACTTGGCTCTTGTGCAGAGTCAATATCTCAGTTCGTCGCATCCCCGTATGCAGACTAATCATCAAAATATCTCGCAAATGAGCGCGGCGACCTGTAAGAAACGTCATTAACTTTTCCTGTTGTTCAGGCGACAAGTATCGAGTTACTTGATTGCCCACAGCGAGAAGCTTAACTCCCTTACAAGGGTTGCTCTGAATTTCGCCACGTTCTATATCGAGACTAAAGATACGCGAGAGAAGTTGGATTTCCCGATCAACAGACGCAGGTGCTCTATGGCTCCCGCGACCGTTAAACGAATTGCGCCGTTCTTTCTTGAATTCTGAAGAGGGTCAGGCCATTCCGAGCAGCTTGCTGCGCCTCCTTTGCCTCTACTCTCTTTGATACCTCGCAGCTTGCTGCGAAGGAGCGTCACTTGCCGATTTTGCAAATTTAATAATGAGCGTAAATCTTCTCACTCAAGTATTCGTATAAAGTCAGCCAGACACTTATTTTCCTTATAACTCCTTCGGCACAAGTTTGATTCCACTTAAGCCATGTCGCGTAGTTATTTCTTTCCATAGAGCCATATCAGGCTCACCTGCCGAGACTATGAAACCATCGTGTTCGCATGAAATAGGAGTGAAGTTGGCTTCATCACTGCGAGCGATCATTTCTAGAATTACTGCCGCTTCTGCTCCTTGTAAGATGTGAGCTACGACCTTTGGAATATCCTTCCTCTTCTTTTTTGAATCGCTTAGATTCAACTCAGAGAGAGCTTTATATTTATCAACCGCATTGCAACGATACCCGCCTCTTATTTTGTTTTGTGGAATATATGTATCGAGCAGATACCGATGCCATTGCTTTAATCTGTCATTCAATTCACCCACTACTTGCCATAGATTTTTTAGCAGGTGTGACAGATGTTCTTCATCTGTAGCTACTTCATTGAGGTAATCGAGAATGTCATAATGCCCATACCATGCGCTTTTGACGCTATGCGGGAGTTGTCCCCCCATTAGCATTGCAATGACTATTCTCTTAAAAATGGAGCCGGGGATTCCTGCCGCATCGCCATATACTTCTTTATAATTTAGAGTTTGAAGATAATCTCTTAACCAAGAAGCATCAATCCCAGCACGCTCCAACAGCATAGCCCCGATAAATGGCTGACTGGATTCAATGTCATAATTCTTAATGCCGTCTATTTGAGCATAGGCTACTCGCTTCATATCTCCACTGGCGGATTGTAGACCTCCGCCAACTATATGCAAGCGTCCGGTCCTGACGGCGTACCAAGCAGGTGTGCAGTATCTTATTCCATCTGATTGCTCAATCAGCTTGTAATCCAGGAATGCTTTCTCACAAGCTGAATCATTGTAGTACCTCCCTGCCGCCTTTCGATATTCCTCACTCTTTGGATCACAGCGACGACGGGTTTCCTCAAAAACGGCTCTGCGCTGCTGAATGTGAGATTTTATAGCTGCCTCATTTCCGTAGTAACCGTTTCTGGTCAGAACCTCTATGGCTGCTCGTACCAAAGGCGGCTCAGGATGTCTTGAAGAATCATTGATGCGGCTTTGAGGCGAGTTGTTTAATATCCGCATAGTTTCAAAGCAGACCTTGGGATCGATTTGATATTCTTTCGTATCCATCCGATCAGCAATTTCCAAATGTTCAGTGATGTGTTCATCTTTGACTTTGTATCTGCGAGAATGGCCATGCCAGTATTTGCCAATTTCAACAAAATCTTTAAGCCTGTGACTGACAGCGCCACGCAAGTGTTTGTTAATGACTTTCCAAGGCAGAGGCGATCCATCCGGGTATTGACGGCACTGCTTTACATTGCTGTCGAGCAAGTGTACATAAAGGCGTATGTCCTGCTCTGAATAACTCGAAAGCTTAGTGCGAATTCTTTCGGCCTGCGCTTTCAACATCTTGTGAGATTCGGGAATATAAGCTTGAATCTGTGTCATAAGATTGTCCTTTAATGATTCGATTATGATTGTGCGAATCCATTTTTCGACTCTTTCAATCACGGTAAACTAAGTAATCAAAAGAAATAATGCTTAATGAATTATCAAAGTTAGAGAAAGTAAGCCCTCTGTTGTTCGTTCGTTGTTCTTCTCTGTTGTCTTCTCGTTCTTCTCTCTTTTCTTCCCGTTCTTCCTCCTTCGTGGTTCTTTCTTTACGAGGAGTGGAGTCGATTATTGAAAACAGTTCAAGAAGTAATAACCGGAGTGAAAACTCGGTTGGTCAGGAAGCTGAGGCAGCATCCTTTAGTGGATTCCCCTTGCCAATGTGCAAATGGGGTAATTGTATTTAAGGTTTGATTCCCAAAGAGGTTGTATGTGGAATACCAACTCGCGGGACAGACGTAAAGTAGGGCTACCTCACTTTACGTCATTCATTCGCCACTACCAATATTATTCCCATTATAACACCAATCGACACAATATGCGGGCAAAAAATGTGCCGAAAACAAGCCCTGCACTTACAGCAATAAAGAGGTGTGTCGGCTGTCGGGGAATGAGTCGAGATTCACCAGGCGGGTAGGATGCGAATGATTGAAGCGTTCGAGGGACCGGACATTACCCATAAGGCTGTAGGCGAACTATTTAAATCCTGTCTCTGAAAGGCTATTGGCGAATGTATTTTCTGACAAGAGTGGATTTCAAGATCTAAGTATTGATTCTAGGATAGTTATCCACCGAGAATTCATATTCCGTTAAATGAGATCAAGCGGTATTTCCATCTTTTGATAGACTCGCTGTCGAGCCATCGGCATAGCCATTTGTGCGTCTCGAAGCTCTTTTCTCGCACGCTTACGCTCGGCCTTTCTTGAAAGTAGCTCGTGGTTCATATATTTCATTAGCCGTCTATTGCGGAAATATGATTCAGCCTTTCGAGCCAGATCTACCTTTGTACGATAGGCGACAGAGTTCTTATTACCTTTGCCAATACCATGAGAGTAAACTCTCAGTAGCCTGTAGCCTAATGCGAGCTTCCCGACAATCGCGCCAAGCGCGTTTATACAATGCTATATCTTCGGGACAGTGCTGGCGAACTTCTTTCATCAGCTTGTCAATTTGCCATCTTCCAAAGGTTTGTCGGGCTTTCTTCCAACCATGAAAGATTACAAAGAAGCAGGTGCGTAGTTTCTCAATGTCTTTCAGGATTTGCTTTGCTCGTTCCTCGCCTTGTTCATCTATCACCTTTAGCAATGCCCAGCTTCGCTTTTCTGATTCATCGAAAAGAGATTTGACTCTTTGTTCTACCGCCGCAAGGTCTATCTTTGCTTGTCTAACTTCGGCATTCTCAAGTGTGAGGCTTATTAATCGCTCGATTGTTTTGGCTCGCGCCGTTTCCGACACTGCTACAATATCCACATCCTGAACTCCCTTCAATAATATGGCAAAGTCCTTATCTTCTTTGTTGATACCACCACATCTTTTTTTGCTTGTTGTAATCAAAGGAATTATTGCTCCATTAGAACTAAGTCCTAATATAACGTGAGTTCGACATAAGAAGGAAAGGAACACCTTGAAGTATGATTGAGTTGTCTTACAAACAAACCTTTCACACTCAAGGAGTTCCTATGAACAATCAGATTCTACCCCTTTTCTCCGATCTTGACGATTTCTGCCGAAGCTTTGAGCCTTCCTTCAAAGCCAGGCTTTTGCAATCCGGCGACTTGCAACGCCATCGCAAATCCAGGCTGGCTCTGAGCGAGATTATGACCATCATTATCTGGTTTCAGCAGTCCAGCTATCGCACTTTCAAAGACTATTACCAGAAAGAAGTCTGCATTCATCTCCGTCTAGAATTCCCCTGTCTCGTCAGCTATACGCGCTTCGTCGAGCTAATGCCTTCGGCGCTCGTGCCTTTGTGCGCTTACCTGCAAACTCGCAAAGGCCAGACCTCCGGCATCGCCTTCATTGACTCACTGCCTTTGGCGGTCTGTCATAACCGCCGCATTCACTCGCATAAAGTCTTTGCTGGCGTCGCCGAGCGCGGCAAATCAAGTGTTGATTGGTTCTACGGCTTCAAGCTGCATCTAGTAGTCAACGATCAGGGAGAGCTGTTGTCGTTTCATCTGACGGCAGGCAATGTAGATGACCGTAAGCCTGTGCCTAAGTTGGCGAAGGGATTGTTCGGCAAACTGTTCGGCGACCGGGGCTACATCTCAAAAACCTTGAATGAAGTGCTCAGTGAGCAAAATCTAGAGTTGGTCACCAAGATCAAGAAGAATATGAAGAATCGGTTGCTGACGGTCTTCGATCAGATAATGCTGAGGAAGCGAGCGTTAATAGAGACGATCAACGATCAGTTGAAGAATATCTGTCAGATAGAGCACACAAGGCACCGGAGCACGGCAAATTTTCTGGTCAACGTAATAGCGGCGTTGATCGCCTACACCTTCAAAGAGAAGAAGCCTTCTCTCAATATTCGTGTCAAAGAACTGGAGCAGTTGCCTGCTCTTGTGTAGTTATGTCGAACTCACGTTAATATAGGACTCTAGATTTATTTTACCTGACTCACTCTGAAAAACGATGAAAGATCTCTTCAAGGTGAAAATATAGGTAAGTGGAGATAATGCCTTAAGGACGGCGAGCTTTCCGCAAAACCGATTTATTCCTAGAGGAAGCTGACAGGTCTAGATGGACGGCACACCAAAATGCCGACTCATGATAATTGAGGCAGCGGGTGGATACGTCCCCTCTTCCAGACATAACCGAACCGCTCCAGAAAGTTCACCTTATGTCGTCTGACCGACTGATAAAAGCAATCTATCGCTTCCGACAGACTCTTTTTCGTCGGATGCCAGCCCTGCACACTCGCTTCCTGCTTAAGCGTCTTCCACGTCGCTTCTTTTGGATTCTCCTCCGGTGTGTAGTGTGGGAAGCGTTTCACTCGAATTCTTTGTTGCCTCTCAAGCCACTCGTCGACCTCTTCGTGCACCAGATGCGGTGCAGAGTCCAGCCACACCAATATCTTCCCTCGTGGATTCTCTTCAATCACCATCTCAAACCACCGGATCGTCGCATCTGCATCCTGAAAATCTATCGAGAAGGGAGCTACCTCCTCGCCTGTTGCCACGTGCACCGCTCCCTAGATGTTCTCGGCGTATTTGCGGCGCGACGCCGAGGGCACTTTCGGTTGGTGGCCGCGCCGACTCCATCGCTTGCCGACCGTGCCTTCCAGATAGACTCGTGTCTGATCGCCCGCCAGTGGAATCAAACGCTTGCCCGAATCGGCGAATTCTTCGAGAACTTCAAGGGTTTCTTTCTCGAAACGCTGTTGATCTGCGGGCGTCCGCCGGTTGTAGAACGGGCGACCGCGCTGGCTACTGAAGTTCAGGGTGCGCAGAATCTTGCGCATACCGCGCTGAGAGTAGCTGATCGAGAAACGCTCCTGAACCAGATTGATGATAGCGCGAACGGTCCAACCAGTGCCCACCTCCGTGCCCGGCATGCCTTCCTGGTCGAGCAACGTACCGAGTTGGGTCAACTGCTCATTGTTGAGCCAGCGCTGTCCCCGCTCCCCGCCCCACAGTGGGTTATTCTTCAAGCCATCGAGCCCGTCACGTTGATAGATTTGGATCCAACGCGAGATCGATTCAGGATCAACAAAGAGCAGATCAGCGATCTGCTGGAAAGAGTAGTCATCGGTGACGAGCAGCAGGGCGTGGTAGCGCAAGCGCTCATGAGATTTAGTTTTCTTGTGCTTGAAGCGGCGCATGGCTTCAAGACGATCCTGTTTAGAGAGCACCGGACCTCCTTACAAAATAAGTGTTTTGAGTATCCGGTAATTATACCATTTGCTGATGGCTCACCTCCGTATCTTGGTGTGCCGTCCATCTAGGAACGGTAAGAAAGTAATGCTCGGCAACTTTCCAGAAGAACGTCATGCAGCTATGGCCTACGACTTGAACGCCCCTTCCCTGTTCGGTGAATACGCCCGATTAAACTTTCCAGAAGCTATTTTAGTCTTGAAAGAATAGAGGTCTTTGCGTGTGCTCGTTTCAAGTCCTCAGTCTGTAGGTTTACATAAAGCTGTGTGGTAGTAATCGAGCTATGCCCCAGTAAGCGGCGAAGCTCTGAGATGTCGCCTCCCTCTCTAATGAAATTAAGCCCAAAGTTATGCCTAAGCTGATGAAACGGACGGTACGGAATATTAAGCCGTCTACAAAACGCTTCCCAATCCCGAAGAATGTTTCGATACGAGAGCCTATTGCCAGTAGTGGCGCAGAAGACATAATCTGTTCTAGTCACGACTTAATCTGACACTCTATTATAATCCGAGCGCAAAGCTCAGGAGGGAGTGTCAAAGATGAATACCGATCAGAAAATAATCCGTAACAAAGTTGGCCTTGTCAATCTGGCCGAGACGCTTGGCAACGTTTCAAGAGCCTGCAAAGTCATGGGCTACTCGCGTGACAGCTTCTATCGTTTCAAACAGCTTTACGACACAGGCGGAGAGTTAGCTCTTCAGGAAGTCAGTCGCAAAAAGCCCTGCCCGAAGAATCGCGTTGAAGAGAAGGTCGAAAAGGCTGTTTTGGCCTTTGCTATCGACAAGCCGGCTCACGGCCAGTTACGTGTCAGCAATCAACTCAAGAAGCAATGCCTATTCGTCTCCCCTGGTGGAGTCCGCTGTATCTGGGTACGCCACGATCTGGAGACTTTCCCTAAACGCCTGAAAGCCCTTGAAGCAAAAGCTGCGCAGGAGAATTTCATACTTACACAAGAGCAGCTCTCGGCCATGCAGAGGGCTAAGAAGGAGAAAGAAGCTCACGGCGAAATCGAGACTGAACATCCCGGCTATCTGGGAGCGCAAGACACCTTCTATGTCGGCACGCTCAAGGGTGTGGGTCGCATCTACCAGCAGACATTCATTGACACCTACTCGAAGGTGGCTATGGTGAAGCTGTATGACCGCAAGAACGCGCTGGTTGCCGCGGATATGTTGAATGATCGAGTGCTGCCCTTCTTTGAGGAGCAAGGCGTGAGGTTGTTGAGAATGCTGACAGATCGAGGCAGTGAATACTGCGGCAACCTTGAGCATCATGAGTATCAGTTATTCCTGGCTGTTGAAGACATAGATCACAGCCGCACGAAAGCTAGGTCGCCGCAAACCAACGGCATTTGTGAGCGATTCCACCGCACGATGCTGGATGAGTTTTATCGAGTAGCTTTGCGCAAGAAGCTGTACGAGAGTTTGGAGATGCTACAGGCGGATGCCGATCAGTGGATAGATGAGTACAACCAGGAGCGGACGCACAGCGGGAAGTATTGTTATGTGAAGACGCCGATGGATACATTCCTGAGTGCGAAGCATCTGGCTGATGAGAAGATGCTAAATTCTTTAAAGGCTGTCAGTCTCACCGAGAGCACCGGCGAGCAGGCTACCTTATAGGTTAGTAGTGTCAGATCAAGTCCTGACCATCACACATAATCACCCCTCTTATCGAGTCGCTTTTTGAGATACAGGAACAGCAGCTTTTTAAGCTCAGAACTGAAGGGTACGATACGCTCTTTACTGCCTTTGCCCTTCACCCTGAGAAGCTGGTTATCAAGGTCCAGTCCACTGGTTTTAAGCGTCAAAACCTCCTCAATCCGACAGCCGGTATCAATAAGAAGCGCCACAAGCGCGAATAAACGCCATTCATAAAAGTCTTTTGGTTTGAAGCTCAGGACTTTCTGCAACTCCTCATCCGTGTAAGGCTCGATGACTTTGCGCTCTGCTTTTAGCTGTTTGATCTTGAGCCGTTCTTTAACAAGTTCATTCTCATGCAGCCAGCCCAGATGGGAGTTGATAGCTCGAATTGAGATATTGCAGGAGCTTGGTTTTAGTCCTGCTTCTCTCATTCCGATTACGAATTGATTTAGTGATTGCTTCGTTGGTAGAATGTCGTTTTCGCCTGAGAACCTTTTGTAGCGGTCGTAAGCTTGTTTGTAGCTCTTGATTGTAAGTGGCGAGATGTTTTTCAGGTATTGAAGCTCTTTGATGAACTGATCAAACATTAGGAACCTCCGTAAATCCTCTGGTATCTCAGAGGAGGAAAAACTTTACGGAAGCCCTAATTATTGTATCTGTTAGCCTTATACATGGCCCCTTAGCTCAATGGCAGAGCAGAGGACTCATAATCCTTTGGTTGTAGGTTCGAATCCTTCAGGGGCCATCAATCCTTTTCTTCTCAATAGTTAAACCAACCTTTAGTCACCTTCACTCAACCCCATATACCAGAGGAGTGAAGAAATGTTGGAACAGCTATTTGAGACTTACTGCAAAGAGAAACGCATCCTTGAAGGCAAGAGTGAACTGACCATCAAATCCTACCGACAGTCGCTTAATCGCTACCTGAAAACCTGCCCTGACGAATTGCCAACCGAAACATCCTTGAAAACCTTTGTCATTGCTATGCGCGAATCAGGGCTAAAGGAAACATCCTGCAACATCTCAATCCGTTCGTTCAATGTGTTCCTGTCCTGGCTCTATGAGAACAACCACATCCCCAGCCGACTAAGGATTAAACAAATAAAGGAGCCGAAGAAAGTCTATCAAGAGTACACGGACGAGGAAATCAAACGAGTACTCCACTACAAACCAAAGGAATTCTTTGAATGGCGTTTATTTGCGCTTGTGTGCCTACTTATTGATACCGGCTGTCGAATTGAAGAGGTCTTGACGCTTAAAACCAGTGGACTGGACCTTGATAACCAGCTTCTCAGGGTGAAGGGCAAAGGCAGTAAAGAGCGTATCGTACCCTTCAGTTCTGAGCTTAAAAAGCTGCTGTTCCTGTATCTCAAAAAGCGACTCGATAAGAGGAGTGATTATATCTTCTGCACCACTACTGAAAACCGGCTCTCGTATAGAAATATCCTCAGAGAGTGGGAGGCGTTTTGTAGACAGCTTGGTATTCCCTACCGTCCGTTTCATCAGCTTAGACATAACTTCGGGCTTAATTTTATTAGGGAGGGAGGAGATATATCAGAGCTTCGCCGCTTGCTCGGTCATAGTTCAATCAACACAACTCAAATCTACGTTCAGCTACAGACGGAGGATCTAAAACGAGCGCATCAGAAGACATCTATTCTAAGCAGGTTGAAGTAGCCACTTGTAGCGGTTCAACTGTTTTGCAGTCCGTCTCATATGACAGTTAAAACAACGCACATCGCATTTTTGTATCTCGGCTAGGATTTTCTCCCAAGCAAACTTGCGGTGTGCCATCTCATGAACGAGGTTGGCTATAGCGCCTTTCTTCTTATCTTTGTGGTCAAAAGTTAAAACAATAGGATCAGTTTCCCCACAATCAACGCAAGGATGCGTAAGCTTATAATCCCAGAGCTTCCGCTTTAACTCTGTGCGCTTACTTGATTGTCTGTAGGCAGAACTCATACAGCTTTTGGCTCACATAGGCAATGCTCGCAGCCTTCAATGTGGCAGGGACAATCACAGTTTATGAGTTTATGTGTGTCGCCTTCTATGACAACAATGCGGTCAGTCATTGAGGGTCTTTTTAAGTTCTTCTAAATCGGTCTTAGCCCGTTCATAACCATTATCACCACATTCCATACAAGGGTTATCGCTAGGATCAAAACCCAGAGTCAATTTATCCAATAGCTCTTGCTTTTGTTGGTCGAGCAGGGATTGAATGAAAGGCTTTAAAAATACACGAGCCAAACCGCCTATCCCGTTCCTTTTGGCGAACCTATCAAATTCTTGCTGCCAATCTTTCATAAAATCTTTTCTACATCTGTTAATGAATAAGCCAACACATAAAGATTACGTCGGTAAAATTGTGGGTTAATCTTGGAGAATGAAGATGACCCGAACTGAATTTGCTGAAACTGTCCACCAAGATGTTGAAACCCGTATTCGTGAAGGTGTTAAAGCCGTCATCGAACAAATCCTTGAAGAAGAGATGACCTCTCACATCGGGGCCGCGCGTCGTGAGCGCTCCCCTCTCAGGCGTGACGAGCGCAACGGTCATTACGAGCGCGACCTCATCACTCCAGTTGGTAAAGTCGAGCAGCTTCGTGTACCTCGCGCTCGCCAGGGCGAGTTCCTCACGGAAGTATTTGACCGCTATCAACGTATGACAGGCAATGTTGAAGAGGCCGTCCTTGAGATGTACCTGCAAGGCGTATCTACTCGCAAAGTCGCTGCCATCACTGACGCTTTGAGTGGAGTAAGGGTAGGTAAAGACGCTGTCAGCCGCATAGCATCGCGCCTTGATTCGGAATTGAAAGAGTGGAGGGCACGGCCTCTGACTTTGGCCTATGCTTATCTATATATGGATGCTGTTTATCTGAAAGTTAATTGGAGCGGGTCAGTCACGGATCTGGCCCTACTTGTAGCCATCGGCGTTAATGAGCAAGGCTTTCGTGAAGTATTGGCTGTAGAAGCTGCCGGAGCAGAGCGCAAAGAAGCCTATAGGAATCTATTGAAAGGACTGATTGATAGAGGGCTTCGCGGCGTGCAACTGGTGATCAGCGATGATCACGAGAGCATAAAGCAGGCAGTGAAGATCGAATTGCCAGGCACAAGCTGGCAGCGATGCACAGTCCACTTTATGAGGAACGTGATGAGCGGAGTGCCAGCAAGCGATATGGCTGAAGTAGGGGCAGACCTCAAGCAGATCTTCAAGGTGAGTCGAAGTTCATCGGCCAGGGCGATGGCCGATGAGTTCGTCCAGAGGTATGACAAGAGGTACATAAAAGCGATAGAGGTGTTTAAGCGAGGGATAGAGGACGCGCTCTGTTATATGAGGTTCCCTGGTTCGCATCACAATTTCATTCGGACGACGAATTGCTTGGAGAGGCTGTTCAGGGAAGTAAAGAGAAGAACAAGAGTAGTAGGAGTATTCCCCGGCGAGAAGAGCGCAGTGAGTCTATCAACGACAGTGATGTTGAGAGCGACAGAAGATTGGGCGCTGCGCAGATATATGGATATGGAGCCGTTGAAGGCACTGAACTCTAACCCACAACTTTAGCGACTTGATCACACATAAATACACTTGTCATCAATCATTGACTGAGCGAATTGCTCTTGTAACGGTGTGCGCTTATTGCTCCCTACCTTGCACTCTACCCCGATAAACTTCCCGGTCCCTTTCTACCAACCGATGATGTCAGGACAGCCGGAAGGCGCAAGCTGGATCAGCCGTTGTTTCTGTTGACCAATGAATATTCGGCCAGAGTTCATCCGAAAGACTTTGTGGCCTTTGTAGCGGAGATAGGATAAGACTTGTTGTACGAGAGCGGATTCTTTTAAGGAGGTGAGGTTAAGAATCAATCGGAAACCAGATAAAGAATCTAATCAGAAAGCCTCTATACATCTTTTTTTGTAGTTGCTGTCCTTCAGGCGGTAGGCTATGAATTTTCAATATCCCCAAATCTACTTGTTTCCAACCGCGCTCATATCTTGACCAGTCTTTACCAAAGTAGAAATGCACTTGCCACTTATTTATAACAGGCTTCATCTTAGTTGAGATTAATTGTTCCAAACTTACTGATAAAAGGCTGACTAACAAATGTGTGTTTGGGGATCATCACGCAATACTGTTTAAACTCGCCTACACGCTTCATTGATTCAGGATGGCTCTTTACATACTGTAAGGCAAAATCTCTCAACTGAGAGGCGTACATTGCGTATACGGCAATTTTATCACCCTCTGGCAGTCCGAATATCCAGTAACGGGATTGAGTCTTACTCATTGAGTCCCAATCAATGCAGATCCGATTAGTCTTCTCTGAAAGCAGATCATATTTGAGTTCGAGTGAGGCCCGTTGACCCTTTACCTCAACAATGATGTCTCTACCCTTTTTATGCTTGTATCCCCAGAGGTCAACGTCTATGACTCGAAAACCCATTTGCTCCAGTACGGACATTAAGGCTTTTTCAAATTCTCTTCCAATTAATTTTTGGACTACAAAACTGCGGCTTGGCATACAGGTTGGTTAGTTAGAGGCTGGGGCAGGATTCGATACCTGCAAAGCACTTCCAATGGTTTCTCGTACGGGTCGCCGGATTACTCCTCGCCGGATAGCCGATACTCCCATCTCACTTTGTGCCTACCCACCCCTTTTAGCGTCTATTTTCTGATGATGTTGATTGCAAAATGGACTCTTGCGAGTGCATCGGATAATTCCGAAACCACACCATCAGCTTCCGCCACCCAGCTATTTGGAAGGACTACTACTTAAATTCTAGCAACTGTATATGGCAGGTCAATGGCGAGTTATCCACAGGTTATGGTAAAATCTTGCCTCAGAAACCCCACTATATAGATTGCTTAAGCAGTCTAATCTTTGGATCACAGTGGAGGTTTGGTATGTCCAGGAAACAGCCAAAGAAAATAGACCCGTTAGAACAACTCCGCAAATACAGTCAGCGAGTTCAAGCCCTAAAAGAAAATGAACTTTCAACAACTGGATTTGGCGGTGGATATAAAATGACGTTCAGCACGATGGGCGACAAGCCAGAAATGACAGTCTCATCAAATGAACCGCGAAGCGACCTTCTTATCGGCTTCTTAGGGATCTTTCGTCAGTTTGTTAACGACAATGAACAAATCAATCAATATAAAGTTTTTAACACGCTTCACCAATGTCTAACCGACGAACACTTGAAAGGTGAATTGGTTAAAGCTCGCGCAGAGTGGTCTGAGATAATGAAGGCCGATGGAATGGGCCTTGTTTACAACGGCCAAGAGCTTACCCCTCTTTTCGTTACAGATATGTGGATCAACGATGCCTTGCATAGTGATATTGATGAACCCTTGAAAGCAGCCATCTTAAAAAATATGCTCCCACACGAACGCGCACCAATGCGCTATAAGTTTTTTCTGTATTTAGCCAAAGCCTGTCGAGTCATTGCTTATATTGATTTCGTCATTACTAAAGCATTTAACGAAGGCTTGCTTAATGTAACAAAATACAAATAAAAGCAACAATCATCCTATTCTCATCTCTACCAACTTCTATTTCGGTAGAATAGGCTTGCCTTACCGTCACCGAAGTTCATTGTATGGGCTTTAACCGGCTGACGGTTTTAATTTAACGTGAATTCGACATAATGATCGAAGTAAAAGCCCTGAAAGGGCGAAATTCAATAGCCGTGGGTGAAACCCACGGTATGCAACGCCACTACCACACAAGACCTGTAAGGGCGATATAAATCACTTGGTTTATTTCGCCCTTACAGGGCTTGTAGTTTCTCCTGATGCAAGACACAGGGCGATGCCCTGTGCTATTGAATTTCGCCCTTTCAGGGCAATGGCATTGAATTAAGAGACGAAATCGTCTAAACCTATAAATATGGCCAAAAAAACGAACAGCAGTTGATCAAACATTTGCAGCAGGAACTCTTTAGCACTACGACGCGGGAGCTATTTCGACAACGTCCACAAGACTTCACTCGCATCCGTGCCCTAACCTTTGCACGAGTCGCCTTATTGATTTTACGAGGTCACAAATTGAGCTTGCAGAATGCCCTTAACAAGTTCTTTACGGCTCTGGGTGAGGTTTTTAAGGTGCCCTCTTCAAGCGCCTATTCTCACGCTCGTCTCAAACTCAAGCCTGAACTCTTCGCTCATCTCAACTCGATCTCTTGTAGCGACTTCTACCAACTCTATCATAGTGATTCTGCGGTCAAACTTTGGCGCGGGCATCGCTTATTAGCAGCCGAGGGCACTTATCTGAACCTGCCAGACACGGCTGAGACTCGCGCTGAGTATAGGCTCCAGGTCAATCAACACGAAGGGGGCGAGTGTGTACAGGCTTTGTGCTGTCTGTTGTATGACCTGCGCAACGATTTGGGTCTTGTCGGGGTGCTATCTCCGCGTCAGGGAGAAAGCAAGCAGTTGCTTGAAAAGTTGTGGCCTGACACTAAGGAGGGGGATGTTCTGGTACTGGATAGGGCATATGCCGATTACTGCGTATTTGCATATGCAATAAAGCAAAAGCGGGAGGTTTTAGTGAGGCTGCCGCGCGGCAGATTCAAAGCCTGCGAAGGGTTCTGGCAAAGCGAATCGCAAGAAGAAGAGATATTATTGCAAGCGCCTCGATCAGCGCGAGCTTTCGTAGAAAAGCACGAATTAGCCAAACAGATAAGAGTGAGACTGGTGCGCGTAGAACTCGACGGAGGGGAGACGGAAGTGCTTGCGACAACGATGATAGATAAAGAGAAGTACCCGGCCTGGGAGATGAAACAAGTATACGGGTGGAGGTGGAGAGAGGAGACATTCTTTGATCGATTCAAGAACATATTCGAGGTAGAGAGGTTCAGCGGGACGAGCGTACAAGCGATCAAACAGGATTTCCAAGGGACGATGTTTCTAGCGACGCTGGAAAGCATTTTGATAAAAAGTGCGCAGGAGGAGATGGACGAAGAGTCAAAGAAGCGGGAGAGGAAGGGAGTGGCAAAAGTGAATCGAGCCGTGAGTTATGTGGCGATGGTAGATAGGGTAGTAGAATTATTGATGTGGAAGCGGGAAGTGGAAGAAGTGCTGGAGGAACTACATCACTTGTTTCAGACCAATCCGACCCGAATACGAGAAGGGCGTCGAGAAGAGAGGCCGAAGCTGAAATACGCGCATAAGTTGCGATTTCACAAGTACATCAAAAAGCTCAATGCTTAATTCAATGCCATTGCCCTTTCAGGGCTGATTACTATGTCGAATTCACGTTAATTTAAAATAAACCAGAGGCCAACATGATTAAGGACAGAATTACCAACGCGGTAGAATTCGCTAACAAGTTTAATCTTGGAGACGACTATAAAGAGTTTGCGAATAATCACCCTAGCTTTCTTGATTTCTGGCAACACTGCGAGCGTTCGGATTGGATGCTTGCACTGTTAGACGCTTCAGGATATGGGAATGGAGATGATTTATGGGAATTCCTGCGACGCATTCAGGAATTATCTAAATATCGTTTCAAACATAATCAACCGACAAAAAATGAAATAGATCAATGGAGAAAGTATTTTTACGATGCAGTCAATAAATTCAAGGACAAGTTACAAGAACAGGTTAAAGATGGATATACAACCAATCTTTCAATTAAACCAAAGAAAGCAATAAAGCCAGTTAAGGCGTGGGCAATTACTCATCTAAGAGATGGGGTATTGTGCTCAGATTATAGTTCAAAACTTCATATTTATTATCGTAAAGGAGAGGCTGAAATCTTCCAACGGAAATATGATGTGAATGAAAAAGTAATTCCTGTTCTCATCATTCCCCTAAAATAATAAGCCTTAATTAACGTGAGTTCGACATAAGAGAGGAACACCTTGAGGTATGATTGAAATGTTCAACAAACAAATCTTTCAACCTCAAGGAGTTCCTGTGAACAACTCAATTCTACCTCTTTTCTCTGACATTGACGATTTCTGCCAGTCCTTTGAACCGACTTACAAGTTCAGACAGCTAGAATCTGGCTCTCTGCATCGGCATCGCAAAATGACCCTGATGCTCAGCGAAATCATGACGATCATTGTCTGGTTTCAACAGTCTGGCTATCGCACCTTCAAAGCCTATTACTGCACAGAGGTCTCAAAGCACTTGCGCGATGAATTCCCAAACCTCGTCAGCTATACGCGCTTCGTCGAGTTGATCCCTTCGGCACTCGTGCCTTTGTGCTCCTACTTGCAGACTCGTAAAGGCAAGACCGCTGGTATCGCCTTCATCGATTCGCTGCCTATAGCGGTTTGTCATAATCGCAGGATTCATTCGCACAAAGTCTTTGCTCATGTGGCCGAGCGCGGCAAATCGTCGGTCGATTGGTTCTACGGCTTCAAGTTACATCTGATCGTAAATGATCGGGGAGAGTTGTTGTCGTTTCACCTGACGGCAGGCAATGTCGATGACCGCAAGCCAGTGCCGAAGATGGCCAGGGGTTTGTTTGGCAAACTCTTTGGCGACCGGGGCTACATATCTAAGACTCTGCAAGAGGTACTCAGCGAGCAGAATCTGCAGCTAATCACGAAAATCAAAAAGAACATGAAAAACCATCTACTGACAGTATTTGACCAACTGCTGCTGAGGAAGCGAGCGTTGATAGAAACAATCAATGATCAGTTGAAGAACATCTGCCAGATAGAGCATACGAGACATCGAAGTAGTGCAAACTTTCTGGTGAATGTGATAGCGGCGTTAGTGGCCTATACCTTCAGAGAGAAGCTGCCGTCGTTGAACATTCGTGTCAAAGAGCTTGAGCAGTTGCCTGCTCTGGCGTTTTAGTTACGTCGAACTCACGTTAATTAAAAACATATGTACGACCAAAAAGCTGAACAATTAAAAGCTCAATATCAACTTCATAATGCAAACCCAGCAGTACACAATCCAGAAACTTGTGAAATCTGCAAAAGATACAAGGAAAGGTTTGGAGATTAATTAAACTCTATATGAGTAAGGAGATTATTGAAGTTTTGATTAAGCCGCGAGGACATTGGCTTCAACCGCCCAGAGAGTTTCAACTATTGACACCATCGAAGACGACCCAATATTTGCCATCATATTGACCTCCTGAGACCATGATTTGGTCACTAACATTCTACAAACAACTAGAATCAGAAACCAAAGAACCCAGGCGGTGAAGCCAATTTGACCCGCGGATCAAGTCGCTAAAGTTGTGGGTTAGAGTTCAGTGCCTTCAACGGCTCCATATCCATATATCTGCGCAGCGCCCAATCTTCTGTCGCTCTCAACATCACTGTCGTTGATAGACTCACTGCGCTCTTCTCGCCGGGGAATACTCCTACTACTCTTGTTCTTCTCTTTACTTCCCTGAACAGCCTCTCCAAGCAATTCGTCGTCCGAATGAAATTGTGATGCGAACCAGGGAACCTCATATAACAGAGCGCGTCCTCTATCCCTCGCTTAAACACCTCTATCGCTTTTATGTACCTCTTGTCATACCTCTGGACGAACTCATCGGCCATCGCCCTGGCCGATGAACTTCGACTCACCTTGAAGATCTGCTTGAGGTCTGCCCCTACTTCAGCCATATCGCTTGCTGGCACTCCGCTCATCACGTTCCTCATAAAGTGGACTGTGCATCGCTGCCAGCTTGTGCCTGGCAATTCGATCTTCACTGCCTGCTTTATGCTCTCGTGATCATCGCTGATCACCAGTTGCACGCCGCGAAGCCCTCTATCAATCAGTCCTTTCAATAGATTCCTATAGGCTTCTTTGCGCTCTGCTCCGGCAGCTTCTACAGCCAATACTTCACGAAAGCCTTGCTCATTAACGCCGATGGCTACAAGTAGGGCCAGATCCGTGACTGACCCGCTCCAATTAACTTTCAGATAAACAGCATCCATATATAGATAAGCATAGGCCAAAGTCAGAGGCCGTGCCCTCCACTCTTTCAATTCCGAATCAAGGCGCGATGCTATGCGGCTGACAGCGTCTTTACCTACCCTTACTCCACTCAAAGCGTCAGTGATGGCAGCGACTTTGCGAGTAGATACGCCTTGCAGGTACATCTCAAGGACGGCCTCTTCAACATTGCCTGTCATACGTTGATAGCGGTCAAATACTTCCGTGAGGAACTCGCCCTGGCGAGCGCGAGGTACACGAAGCTGCTCGACTTTACCAACTGGAGTGATGAGGTCGCGCTCGTAATGACCGTTGCGCTCGTCACGCCTGAGAGGGGAGCGCTCACGACGCGCGGCCCCGATGTGAGAGGTCATCTCTTCTTCAAGGATTTGTTCGATGACGGCTTTAACACCTTCACGAATACGGGTTTCAACATCTTGGTGGACAGTTTCAGCAAATTCAGTT
Source organism: Blastocatellia bacterium (assembly GCA_963804815.1). Lineage (GTDB taxonomy): Bacteria > Acidobacteriota > Blastocatellia > UBA7656 > UBA7656 > DATEKX01. The sequence goes on from CAWDRU010000002.1 coordinate 5,666,012, forward strand.
CGGGTCATCTTCATTCTCCAAGATTAACCCACAATTTTACCGACGTAATCTGACCCGCGAGCCAAAAGACCGTTTAGAAGAAAAATTATATCACAAAATTTAGGGCTACTTAACGGTAGCTCTTTTCTTTAACAACAGAACGGGCGAGGAATAGTCATTCTAAGGGTACAAAACAACTACCCCCTATGCAGAGATGTACCCAACTCCACACCCGGCAAGCCACCAAGGATCACTCCAAGGCAACATCAATACGCTAATGCTTGCTATCATTATGGCCGGACCCGTTCCAAGTGCAGAATATCATAAAAACTTCATCTAGCGGCTATGCTGGATACAAGGGATTTTGGCTGTGTGCAGGTGAGGTCGCTTCCCCGTCTTCTTATAGCTGACGAATGATCTTCGAGGATAGTATTCTCTTGTATATGGTGTATTCATAAATTTGCCTATTTGTATCAATCCACACGTTAGTAAAGCGATAAACACAATCTCGTAAACAAACTCTAACCTAGTCAAAAATCAACCGTCTCAAACACATTCTTACTTTTATTCTTATTTATAAATTCTGATCAATGGGAATCTATATTAAGCCTATTAAAAATATCTCTATCTCACAACACCTCTAAACACTAACGAATCTCTACAACCACCTGTCTTATCCACAACTTTCAACGTCATTACTACCACCCACACCGTATACACACTCAACAACACCATCAACCCTATCACTACCATCTTCTGCTTCCCCGAAGGGAAGCGACCGAACCGCACACTGGAGCATAGCCGCCTTAAGAGTTTTCCACAGAGCGGGCGACTCTATCGCCCGCGACTGTGCGGAAACTCATCACTCAAATCTTCCATTCTTGACCAACGAACCCTCGGTAAGTTTTATCAAGAACATCTCTCCAGTTGGATTGAGTTCAAATTTAAGCAGACACCAAAGCTGCGCTTTGAGGGGTATTATCATCGGCTCTTCTCACCGCTCTCTCCCGATGACTGATATTTCATCTGCTGTTTTTTTCTTTAGCCGATTTATTATGACCATAATATAACCCTTACCTAGTTGGCGTATTATCCCGACTGGAAGGAGGGGGAATCGGTGGCTGGCGCGGCATTATTGAACCCACCCGCCCACCCTGATTTCTCGTCTCTTCTTTCTTCCCCTTGGTAGTCCTCTGCCTAAATATGGACTCCATCAGCAACTATAACATTTGCTTTATTTAAGAGTAGAAAATATCATTCTTAACCTTGTAAGTATCCCATGCGTATATAAACACCTGTTCCAATGCGTATACAAACTTTGTAAGCAGGGCTGTTCAACTGAAAGTCAGTAAGGAGGAAGCGGATGCGCCGCCCGTTTTGAACGGCTCGGCGCAGATAATATTTAGCCTATTAATTGAGTGATGGAAATGCGTCCGTCCTTCGGAGAGTTCAAGACATCCCCCAAGGGGAAGCGTAAGAAGTTATCCAGCCCACCAGCCGTAACAAAATTACCAAGCCGCTTTCCGGTGCAGTATTCCATTAGCGCAGCACCAATTGTTGAAGCTTTCCGATTGCCGTCACGAAGCAAAAAGATAACCTTTTCACCCGACCCCGCATACGCAGTATATCGGTCTATCTTGGAGAACAGCTTGACTGGTTCCATATTCCCCAAGTCAACTTCTAGGTGAAACCTTGCCCCACGAAATACCACGCTGGCATCGCTCACCAGATCAGGAAACGCCCATTCATTGACCCACTCATCACAAAGATGCTGGAACGCCACATAGAGATTTCCTTTGACGGTTTCGTGTTCGTACTTCCCTAATCTAAGCTTTTCCGTTCCTTTTAATACAACCCAATTATGACCATTCTCTAAGGGGACTTCGTGAATCTCTAGCTGTTCTTCTCTTGGCCGAAGACGGTTATTCTTTATCATCCGTTGGATAAGTAATCTCGTCTTCTCGTAGGCTGTCGAACGCGAACGATTGTTCGGTAGAGGAGTCAGGAGCGCGGCGGGGTGCAGCAGCCTTGCTATTTGGTCTACGTGTAGTCTTGGGTGTCTTCTTAGATGGTGAATGACTTGTTCTTGTAGTTGCATGGTGGAATTCATTCGCGTAAATACGCTGCTTCTGATCTTCAATAATCTGGCTGGGTGTAATGTAAAAATCCTTGCTATAAAGTTTCTTCAAATAAGATTCAAAAGCAGGTTTAATATCTGGTACATCGGGGACACGGACAATCATCGGGGATTTTTTTGGCTTCTTAATAACGCAATTCTGTTTCTTCAAAGATGAGAGCGAATAGTTTACATCACGGTCTTTTAATTCACCCCCGAACATTGCTTTAACCGTCTGCAATCTCTCATCAGAATCCGGCTGGAAAAACGCTACTTTGATTTTGCAAAGTTCTTTGACCGCTTCGAGGATGTATAAGTCTTCAAACTGTTTCCAGTATTGGTGCGCGAGAATAACACGCAAACCAGACTTACGTTTATAAGCAAGAAGGTCAGCCAAGTTCCGATTGGCGTAACGCCCTGCTTCATCAAGATAAAGGTAGAAAACACCACGCCAATTGTTACTACGTAAGCGGTCAAGCGAGGAAATAATTTCATTGATTATTGTTGTTCCCAGAAGCCGGGTATGGATAGGCTCAAACCCAAACCCTGAATAAAGATTAACGAGGACCACCCAACCATCTGCTATCAGTCTAGCAAAGTCTATCCCCTTCGTAGAGCCGAACATTGTGGATAACGTAGGATGAAAAAGAGGTTCTAATCGTCTCACTGTTGATTGAAGCTCGTTTAAATACATCGCCCTTGATTTAAAAACTTCCTCTAAAGCAAGCCGATGTCTGTCTAATTCATCAGACTTTTCAAGTATCCTCATCCTTTGGGATGTATAAGCCAGATCCGTAAAGTACAAAGCTTCATACAGGGTACAGTTAGCATTCCAGAGAACCGAGAGGATAGCAGCCAGGTAACGCTGAATCCTTGCTGTTTCGGCAGCATCCTTGACATTAAACAGGACTCTAAAAATGTCCATTACATTTGCTATTGCACTGTCTTTATAGCCCTGTAATGGATTTATAGGAGCGATTTTCCCCTGAATGCGTACTTGATGCGGATCAATGACTAAAACCTTCTTATGACCTATTTTTGAGCAATAGGAGAGGATCTTATACATGGTATCCCCCCGGTCTGAGGGGTCTAAGAAACACAGCCCGTTTCCGTTGTCTATATCGCCTCGAATCAGCCACTCTAAGAATTTGGATTTACCTTCACCCGTAGTCCCAATGATGTGCATATGGGACTCGCGCTCTTCTTACCGTAATTGTACGGAGTCCTCAGAACCTCGAAGAGTACGAATAGGATATTGAGAGCGCAGGGATTCTAACTGTTGGTCTAAAATCTCACTCGCTTTGGGTATCCTCGTCGCTTCTTGGAAGCTCTTTCCGTGTTGGAGCTTGAAGTAATCTCTTTTGTTGCTCACGGAAATCCTTTTCCATCGCTCGTATGTGTGTATTTATCAATTTCAATTGGTCATCTTTAGCAAGACTAGAACTCGCTTCCAATAACTTTCGCTCTTCATATAATCCATTCAGATATTGACGGAACAATTGAAGATACTGATATTCCTTTTGAGCAAAAATAAATCCTGCCTTTAAATCCTGTTCAAGTTCTATCCACCGTCTTTCTATGTCCAAACGGTCAAGGTCGCGCTTTTCATTAACACGAATTTTAGACCTTTCTTCATCCCTACGGATCTCATCTAAAACCAACGGAGTTACTTTTAATCGAGTAGCCTCTTCCGTTATAACTAGCAAATTTTGATGATTGGCTTCTTCTTGCTGTCGTATTTCTGCTAATCGAGCCGGGGCGTTCGCTACGGCATCCTCTGCGGCTATCGCTTTTGTTTGTGCCGTTCCCAATGCGGCGACTGCGGTAGCTTCATTTCCAAGTTGAAGTGCTAATTCCGTTCGTTTTTCCGAAGGCTTAAATTCCTTCATCGCCGCAAATCGGTTCATGTCCGTACTGAATTTATTTGTTTGGAGGTTTAATACTTGGACTGTTAAATCACGCTGTTCTTTTCGGTAACTTGTAGCGATTTATAAACACCGATACAAAGGAATATTCCTGCCAGCACGAAAAATAAGATGTACATACGGCCCCCTAAAGACAACTTAAATTTTCCGACAATCAACACCTACTTACAAGGTGTCGGAGGATTATAATGAGATGGATAATTTGTTATATCCATTTTCAATGTTAAATCATGATTCGAGATATTTTTAATATACACAGACAAACAATCCCCTTGTTCTGCGCCAATCGAAAAGTATCTTTGATTCGGTGTAAAAACTTGAGAACCAACCTTGACTAAATATGTTCCATTCCAGTCATCGGTTGTAAACCTGAAAGCGTTACGACGAGGATGATAAACCGGAGTACCCTTTTCTCCTATCAATTGCTTATCCGTATTCACCCACTCGGTTCCCTGCGGTAGAAATACCTGCCACGTTGAATCTCCACTAAGTTGGATTGCGGGTTTCAGTTTTGGTGAAGGAGATGGAAGAGGTTCGGGCTTTGAGGTTACTTTTTCAATAGACGGTTCAGTAGATAGATGATTAATCGCTTGCTTCGGATAAAAATATATCCCTAACCCCAAGCATAGTACTGCAATAGCAAACCAAACATAATGCCTTAAAGATGATTGATAAAACATCTGTCATTTAGGTATTGACCCTGTGATATTTGGGATTCACAAAAAAGGGCGGAGTGTGGAAAGTGTCTGGTTGCGATGCCTAGACACAAATCCATATTCCCTCCGCCCCGTCTGCGCTGCCCCGTTTGTGGAGCTATCGCGCATCATCTGTTTTACCACAGCACCTACATCACGCGCGATGGCCCTCGCTCCCTCTTTAAATGCAGGCTCTGTGGTAAATGCCTTTCTGAACGTCGCGGCACTGCTTTCTTCAACCTCAAAACCCCAGAATCAGAAGTCACTAGCTGCCTTGACTCTTTGACTCGTGGCGACACTCAGACTTCCATTGCTCAAGCACGCCATCACAAAGCAGACTCCTTGCGCAGATGGCAACGTCGCGCCACTGCCAATGCTCAAGCCTTAGACTTCGAACTGCTCGTTGATCTTTGTGTCAAAGACCTCGAACTCGATGAGCAGTGGTCATTCGCCGGTAAGAAGAAAGCTTCATTTGATGAGAGTAACTTCCGAGGCGAAGCCTGGTGGCACAAGGCATTTGCTCGTGAGAGCCGACTGCTTGTAGAACAATTCGTCAGCCCTCGCACATCGGAAGCGGCACGCCGACTCGTCGAAGATAGCTTCGAGCGACTGCGCCTGCATTGTTTACCGCGTGTCTCAAGCGATGGCTATGATCAATACAAGGAGCCGCTTTCAGAGCAGGTACGACCCGTCAAACTGCATCAACTGAAGTTGGCACTCAAGAAGCAGGCTCATTCGGGGCGGCCTCGCAAAGAGAGGGTGATACCGGACCCAAAGCTGGTCTACGGGCAAGTCATAAAGCACGAAGAAGGAGAAACAGTAAGGATAGAAAAGAAGTTAAGGATGGGGGCAGCAACGGAAGATTTAAGATGGTGTTCGACATCGCTGCTAGAGAGACAAAATAGCACGGCCCGATCACGCAACCGGTATCTGGTGAGAAAGACGATAGCCTTCGCAAAGCTGGTCGAGTATATGCAAGATCAATGTGTGTTGGACAAAGTGTTCTACAACTTCTGCCGGAAGCACAGAGGATTGAAAGGAGAGACACCAGCTCAGAGGCAAGGGATCAGCGATCACGTCTGGTCGATAGCAGAAGTATTGCGCTACAGAGCGGCTGATCCATAATTATTTCTCCAATCTCGTAGGGTCACTACCGTCATTTACCAAAAAATTTATTCCTTGCTTCTTGTTCTTTGATTTTATTCTCCCTATTATTTTCTTCTTCCGCTTTCAAAAAAGCTTTATAAAAAGGATTAATACATTGTAAATAAAATTCTTTAAATAGGCATATGTCTTGTCGTACCCTTTAGGTATGGCAAGACAATCACAACCTATAACTCTTAGCAGCAACGACATTCGCTCTTTGAAAACTCTTCTCACTCGTGGCACGGCTTCGGCTCGCACCCTCAGTCGTGCCCGCATACTCGATCTTTTCCATCGCGGGCAATCACCGGCTGAGATCGCCCCTTTGTTGCTGGTTTCCCAACAAACTGTCTATAACGTCAAGCGCCGATTCCTCGACGGCGGTTTACAGGCCGCCCTCTATGACCAACCACGCTCTGGCCGCCCTATCGAAATTGACGGCACTCAACGCGCCAAGATCACCGCCCTTGCTTGCTCAACTCCTCCAGAAGGCCGAGCGCGCTGGACCTTGCGCTTGCTTGCTGACAAAGCCGTCGAACTCGGCTATTGTGACAATCTATCGCACACCGCTACTCGACAGATACTAAAAAAAATGAACTCCGACCGCATCTGAAAAAGACCTGGTGTATCGCCATTATGGACTCGAACTTCATCGCTCGAATGGAACAGATACTTCATCTTTATGAGCTACCCTATGATCCGCTTTACCCCTTGATTTGCTTCGATGAACGCCCCTGTTTCTTGATAGGCGAGGCAGTCGAAGGGCTACAAATGAAAGCCGGTCAAGTCGCCCGCCAGCATTACGCCTATGAGAAGCGTGGCTCCTGCGTCTTGCTGATGTCGATTGAGCCGCACAGTGGCAAGCGACTGGCGCAGGTTCACGGCCAACGAAGGAAACGCGAGTATGCGATCTTTATGAAAGAGTTGGCCTCTCGATACCCGGAGGCGAAAAAGATACGAGTCATACAAGATAATCTCAACACGCATAATGCCAGTTCGTTTTATGAGACGTTTAGTGCCGAAGAGGCATTCGCTTTGTCACAGAGGTTTGAATATTACTACACGCCGAAGAAGGCTTCATGGCTGAATCTAATTGAGATAGAGTTTTCGGCGCTGTCGAAGCAATGCCTCAGTAGGCGGATAGCCACCAAGGAAGAGTTGGAGAAAGAACTCTTGACGATTGTCAAAGAACGAGAAGAAAAAGGCATCAAGATTGACTGGCAGTTCTCAATAGATAAAGCCAGAAACAAATTGAATCGGCACTATCAGCAAGTCAATGCTGAGAATGCTCAATATAAACGAACTTAGTTTCCAATGTAATTAATTATTTTCTCTATATATCTATGAAATAGCATTAATTGCCCAGATTCTCCAGGACTAACTATTCCATCACAAATAGTAATAGTCTCATTTGTATCAGAATCTATTTGATATATTTTAATCACCCCTTGCACATACGAAGCATATAACCAATAGCACAAGTTACCGTGAATCCCTTCACTTGATTCAAAATGAACTTCTTCATGTTGAGGTTTAGAAGAGCGACGAATTACAGGATGAGCAACAACTGTCAATTCTGGTTGTAATTTGTCTATTCTATCAAGAATCTCCACGACTTTTTCTTTACCTAAATATTCCATAACTATCCCTCCAATTCTTTTAAATCATCCAATCGGCAACAATGAACTAACAACATTATCAATCCAATCTTAGTTCGATTGGCAGCATTATACTCTCATGGCTCAAAACGGGATATGGCAAAAAAGGTTCCCAAACCCATTGACATGCGTGATAAAATAGATAGTTGAAGATCAAAGGACTTATGATTTTTGAAGGTACGAAAGACGTTTAATTGTTGAGACTATGATAGTGGTTATCGGTTCCTGAGCTTATTCCTCATAATCCTTTGGTTGTAGGTTCGAATCCTTCAGGGGCCATCAATCCTTTCAACAATTTACCCGCAACCCTGCAACACTCCTCTTTGCTTGTCTAATCAAAAATCTAATCAGATACTCTATTTTACCTTGCCTTCATGCCCTGCTCCAAGGGGTATTCTTTAACCTGTAGTACACTCCTCATCAACATAGAGAGGAGATCATATATCAGACTTGATCGCATTCTTAAGCACTGCGCCGTATCTGATGATTGCCGCATTTTTCCTCACCTTCATTGTTACTAAGCTTGCCCAAAGCGAGCAGGTTGAACTGCACCCTTGAATGAGACAAAGAGTTAAGCTTTCATAGCAAGAATGGAGGCTACTCGATGACTCTAAAACACCGTCGCAAATTCACTCGCGAGTTCAAACTTCAAGTCCTGGCGGAGATTGCCGCCGGAAAATCTGTCGCCCAAGCATCTCGTGAGCACCAACTCCATCTGACTCTCATTGGCCGCTGGCAGAAACAGTGACCTGCTTCCCTAAATTCGAGCCATCGATTGTGAGACAATCGCTCCCATGCGACGGAGGAACAATCGATGAAGAAAAGCCGATTCACTGATCAACAGATCGTTGCAATACTTCGGGAAGCAGAAACCAGCACAGATACCGTAGAGACTGTTTGCCGAAAACATTCTATCTCCGCTCACACTTTCTACCGCTGGCGTAACAAGTTCGGTGGGCTGGAAGTCAAAGACGCTACCAGGCTCAAAGAGCTTGAACGTGAGAATCAACGCCTCAAGAAGATTGTTGCTGACCAGGCGCTCGATATCTCTGTCCTTAAGGAGATCAACTCAAAAAAATGGTGAGCGCACTCGTCCGCAGAGATATGGTTGGCTTTGCTGTTGGAAAAGGATTGTCTGTAAGGAGGGCGTGTGCGCTTGTTCGAGTTGCGAGGTCGGCGCGGGGCTACGCCAGTCGCATGAAGAAGAAGGATGCTGAATTGGGCGATAAGCTGCGGCTTATCGCCAGAACTCATACTCGCTACGGATATAGACGAGCAACTGCTTTGATAAAGCAAGAGGGTATGGCCATAAATTCGAAGCGGGTCTATAGGCTTTGGCGCAAAGAAGGACTCTGTTTACCCAGGCGCAGACCGCGCAAGCGAGTTCGCACAATTTGCCTGCGCCCTTTTGCGGCGACACGGGTCAACCAGGTGTGGGCCTATGATTTTGTGTTTGACTCCTGCGCCAACGGGCAGAAGTTGAAACTTCTTACAGTAGTGGATGAATCAACCAGAGAGAGTTTGGCGATAGAAGTAGGAGGCAGGATTAATTCACAGGCAGTGATAGGTGTGCTGATAAGACTGATGAGCGTGCACGGACAGCCCGAATATCTAAGAAGTGATAACGGGCCGGAGTTCGTATCGAAAGCGGTAAAACAGTGGTTGAGCAGCAACGGAGTGAAGACAGCCTATATAGAAGGAGGCAAGCCGTGGCAGAATGGGTTAAATGAGAGCTTTAATGGAAAACTGCGAGATGAATGCTTGAACTTGGAATGGTTCAGAAACCGAGCAGAGGCAAAGGTAGTAATCGAGCAGTGGCGGAAGCATTATAACGAGAAGCGACCGCATTCGAGTTTAGGGTATAAAACACCAGCGCAGTTTCGCGCTGAACAGACTGGCTTGGAAGCTATCTCATCTTAGTTGGCCCGAAGAACGGGGACAGGTCAACAGCATCGCCAGTATTCCGATCATGCCTTTGCTGGTAACGGTCGTTCTTACACCGACGACGCCCGCATCTCAGAACTCGAACGTATGGTCGGGCGCTTGACGATGGAAAATGACCTCTTAAAAAAGCCTTGCAGCGACTCGAATCGCTTTCACACCGAGCGGCAAACAATGGTGGCAAGTAATGTCTAACCTCGCCACACAACTTCTACCGGCGGACATCGCGCTACCCGTGGCGGCGGTTTTTCAGACGCTGGATTTATCCCGCGCCACCTATTACCGTCGGCAGGCAAACCCGGCATCTTCAGATCCTGACATGCAGTTGCGCGACCAGATTCAACGCCTGGCTCTGGAGTGGCCGCAGTATGGGTATCGACGGATCACGGCTGAACTTCACCGCCAGCGTGGGGTCGCTAATCACAAGCGCGTGTTGCGTTTGATGCGCGAAGATAACCTTCTGTGTCTGCGCAAGCGCCGCTTTCTGTCTACGACTGATTCCAATCATTCGTTGTTGGTCTATCGGAATCTGGTGCCGGAGTTGCGGCTTACGTCGATCAACCAATCGGACCGGGGTGTGCAATACGCATCGACAGCATATACAGAGTTACTCAAAGAGCGAGGCATCCACATCAGTATGTCGAGGCGAGGCAATCCCTACGACAATGCGAAAGCCGAGCGCTTCATGAAAACGTTGAAGTACGAAGAGGTGTATCTGTTCGAGTACAAGACTCTGGCAGAAGCACGAGAGCGGATCAGTCATTTTCTGGAAGAGGTGTATAATCAGAAGCGGTTGCACTCGGCGATAGGCTATGTGCCGCCAGCCGAGTACGAGCAACAGCTTGGTCAATCAACAGATGCTTAACTTTCTGTCTCATTCAGGGGTTCACTACACTCTAAATCGAAACCTATGAGATTGGCACAGATCAGGTTCTCTCTGATAAATCGATTGTTGCTACACACTCGATTTGTCTCGGAGAACAAGCTGTGCCCAACTCGACCATACTTGACCTTCCGCAACCTCAGCAAGAACAGATGCTTTCTCAAATCCGTCAAGCCCGTTACGGTTACTTGCTCGCGCTGCACGTCCTTCTGCTTTGTGCCCCTGGCCGCACGCCTACCGAGATCGCTGCCTTCTTGTTCTGCTCGCCTTCTTCGGTCTATCGCATCGTCTCGGCTTATCACTGTCAGTCGCTCGGCTTTGCCTTCACTGAGGATGGCCAACCTCAACCTCCTGTGCCAACCTCTTGTCTGTCGCCTTCCTTGCGACGCTCCTTGCTGGCATTGCTCAAAGCCGCGCCTCACGCCTTCGGTTGGTGTCGCACGCGCTGGAGTTGCGCAACTCTGGCTGCACAACTCAAAGTCAATCGTGGCATCACCGCCTCTGCCGATACCACCCGTCGCTGGTTGCATCAACTCGGCTGGGTTTGGAAGCGGGCCAAGCTCATCGCTAAAGATGATGATCCGCAACGGGTCGAGAAGTTGGCACGAATTCGCTGGATCTTTGAGCATATAAGCGCGAAACAACTCCTACTGTTTGCTGATGAACTCGACATCCACTTGTTGCCAAAAGTTGGCTATCAGTGGATGGAGAAAGGCAGCCAACTTGAAGTCTGCACGCCGGGTACAAATGAGAAGGACTATCTGGCCGGAGCTCTTGATATAGTCACAGGCCGTATGTTGCACTGCGTCTGGTTTCGCAAAACCAGCGGCCTGTTCATTGATCTGCTCAAGGTCATTGACCGAACCTACTCGGCCTATCAGTATACGAATATCTTCGTGGTTGTGGACAATTACAAAATCCACAAAGCTAAGGCGGTCGAGCAATGGCTTCTGAGGCATCCACGAATAGAGTTGATATATCTAGCCGACCTACTGCCCGAAAGCCAATCCTATAGAGCGAGCCTTTGGAGATGTGCATGATAAATGCACGCGCAATCACAAGCGAAAGCGACTGCGGGATTTGGTTGGAGATGTGATCAAGCATTTGCGAGTCAATGGCCCGTGGAAATACAAGCTGTCTGAAATCTACTACACAGTAGAAGTCACAGCAGCGGTTGAAAAGATGGCTGCTGATGAAAGGTTAAAGGCTGCCGCTTGAGTGTCCCAATCTCACGCGGCCTGATTTAGATTTTGAAGGATTCAACTCCTGGAACAGACGCGAGAGCCGCAGCTAAAGTCAAAGAGCATTACCATGTAAATATGCCTGAAAGCGGCATCTGTCTGGCGACATACAGGCACGCAGCCGTGAGCAAGCAGAGGTGGAGACGAAGTTGGCAGCCAAAGGAGTCCGCCAAGTCATCTGGTCAAACACTAATAGATCGCATTCGTGAGTATACGTTAATTATACTCATACTATGATATAATCATTTATAGAAAGGTGGTAAATCATGAAACAATGGATTGCTCACTGCCAAACCTGTAATTGGACTGGTGTAAAAGCTAAGGAAGAAACGAAGCCTAAAGAAGAGAAGGGGACCCACCTTAAAAGCCATCCAGAGCATAAAGTGCGCGTGTGGGTTAGTGGCCAATAAAGTTTCTTCAGGAACGTTGAATCAATGATCAGAAAGATGTTATGACAAATCAAATAGAAGATTATAAGGGGCACGAAATTCAGCTTATTGATACCGGCGAAGGATGGGAGTACAAGATAGCCACTATACGTGGCTTTAGACATCCCATGTTGTACTCAAGCAAGGAAACTGCACTTAAAATCGCCAAGGGAATCATAGATCGGCTTATAACGCTATAGGCAACCTCACCTCACCTGTAGCCGGGATCTTTCGCGATAGGAGTCTATCGTTTCACAAACCATATCCCAGTAATTGTTGCGCCTCTCAGATCCGCAATTTGCGTTGCCTCTTCGATACTCTCCGAATAACGCCCTTCTGTCCGAAGCCGTTTCAGGTAATCTGCTCCGTATCCGCACGCAGGCCCAACCATCATGATATGGTCGCTCGTCTCAAATGCATATGGCTTGTCCCCGGAGGCGAGACGCGCTCTGGCGTCTTCAATATCCACTAAGCTTGTAATCATTTTTCCCCATCTGTTTTACGGGTATTTGCACGAGACTTATCTGGATCGTGCTTTGAGAGCTTGCTCCACCTGTTGCTCGGCTTCTTCTTCGGTCTCTCCCAGGACCTGGGATATCTCGCAAATCAGCAGCCTTTTCGCCCTTTCAAGTACTTTGTGCTCGCCAAATGATAAGGATTTTGTCTCTCTCAACTCAGTCAGCGCTTCGGCGACTTCAGCCAGAGCAAACGCCGACCCTGAGGCGAATAGTTTCTGGTTATCAAGGGCGCGTTGCCTTGATGTGTCGGCTGATTGAGTAGGCTGCTTCAACCGATCCAGCAGCTTTGGAATCTCGGACTTCTTCAACAGCGCCCTTATACCTATTGTCTGAACATTATCTACCGGGATAAATAAGTTTCCGCCGCCGCTATTAAGGACAAGCAATTGATAAAACATCATTGGCCTGTCATCAATGATTCTCTTGACCACAGCGCCGATAAGGCACGGGCCTTGAGACGGATAACTAACTTTATTTCCAACGATCAATGTCACTCAAACCTCGCTTCTTTACCTGAACTCCCGGTTCGTTTAATGATACACCCTCTCGGCGTGTGTTTCCGTGCAATATTAGACAAGTATGCAGAGGTGAACGTCTATCCCGCGCTCTGTGTTATCATTGAGAAATGCAAACATCAGGCCTTCGCGGAGTAAATAATGAAAGAAGAGTTTGAGGAAATTCGTATAATTGGCAAGCCCGATGCGGATAAAGTGAAAACAGGGAGTAAACCATATACAAACATATTCTTTTTCCCTCTCTCTTCTACCCCACCGCAACGCTGGAACGAACTGCTTGTTCAGGAGTGGGTATATAGAATAATGCAGAATCCGAGACATATCTGGATTAAAAGAAGAGAGTTGGTGATCGATTGCCCCGGCGATGAACTTGGATTAGTCGTGGGGCGTGTGTGCGAAGATATTCAAATCGTAAACAGAAAGTACAAGAAGGAAATCCAAAGCAAAAAGGAAAGAACGGAATCGGAAAGGCAACAGGAGCTTGAGGAAAAACGCGTTGATGATGCCTTTATAAGAAGAGTGATTGATGAGTTGAAACTGCCCGCTTAGACGGCGGTTATTGATCAAAACCGAATAAACTTATCACAGTTTAATAAAGTCGATGTATGAAATCGCGGATGGCCTGGGATGTTTTGGCCGAGGGGAAGAGCCGTAAATGAATCCTCATTAGCCTTTCTCTTGACCCTGATGCGCCGCCGGGTGAATACATCGCGGCGGTCGCAGACAGGTCGTTTTCACAGCGCTGAACGGACTGAAATCAACTCGAATCATTTAGCGGCAAAGCGTCAATCTCCAATAGCATGAATCTCTAAAGCGTGAATCCCCACGGCCCTAAATTCGCGGTTTAGCCTCATTGACTTTGAGCGCACGCCCATGCAGATCCTGCCCGTTGAACTTCTCTTTTGCCGCATTAGCCGATTCTTTGGAGTCCATCTCGACAAAGGCAAATCCCTTCGAGCGATCCGTATCGCGGTCTATTATCAGGTTACACGAATCCACTTGTCCTACTTCACTGAAAAGTGTGTTGAGTTCATCACTGGTAGTCTCGTAGGCGAGATTTCCAACATACAATTTAACTGACATAAGAGTTATCCTTTTGGCAAAAGCAGACTGCAAGGCTAAGCAGCGCAGTCGGATTCTTTTGAAGTTGTGAGCTTACTGGATTCAGATGAACTGGATGATTCCAGCGAAGCTGAAGAAGAGAGTGAGCTATGCTCAGTTCTCGGTTATTCTATCACCGGGCGAATGAGCAGGTCTGTTCCATATTAGACAATGGATCGAAATAATTATCATAGACGATCTTTTCTCAGGATCGGTGAAGACCGCCATCAACTGGGAAAGGCAAACGGATATATTTCAGCAATTGTCCCTTATTGAACAGCGCTTATTTCGTACTGAGCGTATACTACTATGGGCAAGAGAGTAGTTATCTGTGACAGCCCAAATCGAAAGTGAAGAAAGATGATTTATCGTAACTCTGAGACGGATCTATTCAAACAGCAGATGCGCGGCTCTTTGCAGCGCGAGACCAGAAACACCAGCGCCATCAGGATTGCGAAAAACGACAACGTCTATACTATCGGGGAGCAGGTCGAGCTGGTTTATTTCATCGAAAGCGGAGAGGTCAAACTGGTCATGCTCTCATCCGAAGGTAAGGAATGCACACTTACCATTCACTCTTCGGGAGACATATTCGGCGAGCTGTGCCTGTCGGGATTAGCCGGGAGGCTGGAAACGGCGACAGCGATGGAAGACACGGTCCTGAAACAAATCCCCTGCGCAAGATTCCTTGAACGCCTGGGCAGGGATTCGCTGCTTGAAGGGTTCGTTAAGTACCTGACAGTGCGTGTGGCGGACCAGCAGGAAGTCATAGCCAATCTGGTTACGGTTGATAGCGAGCAGCGGTTGGGTAAAACCTTGTTGCAACTGGCCAGAAAGCTGGGCAAGAAAGACCCGCGCAGCATACGAATAGAGCTCAGGATATCACACGAAGAACTGGCCTCAATGGTCGGCACTACAAGGCCCCGCATCAGCGTCTTCATGCAAAGATTTCGCAACCTCGGTCTTATAGAGACGAGCCTGGAGCATCATCTGATTATCAAGGAAACGAAACTCACCGCTTATCTCGCCTCGATTGCCTAGCTACCCGTCTGTCAATAATTTATTTCTACAGATGTGCAGTAATGAACAGTAATAAATTGATTCCGGGTGTATCATGAGCGAGTAGCATAGATTAACCTTCCAAACGGGGGCTGCACATCTGATGCAGCCCTCCTTTATTTGCATAAGTATTGCTGCCGGTTAAGAGGAAATATGAGAGAAAAAAGTCAGCTTCGACGCACTGGCAACAATCCCGCGCTACCGACCAGATTGACAGATCAGCCTGCCTCCGGCGGGAGCTTTCGCTGGCGACGGATGAAGGCCGCGTGGCGAGAGCGGCTAAGTCTCATCTTTCATCCATATAAAAAAGTGCAGGAATCAACCATGGCCGAGATCGCAAGCATTGAAGCCAGAGTGAGAAAAGAGCTTTACCCATAAATTTCAATCCAACAGATGCCGGACTGGGGCAGATTAAGGCACCGTTTTATAAACGACTCGTGCCAGGGATTAATTCAAATTGGAAACAGATAAAGGGAGATGATAATGATCAGAGCTGGTTTAACGCTTGTGATGGCAGTTTTATTGGTAGCCGCGAATGGTTCACTGGCATATTCGCAGAGGCAAAACGCGCGAAGACCGCAACTCAATCAACGGTCCGGCATTTACGACCGAAGCTATCTGCAAGGGTATAACGAAGGCTTCGGACAGGGGCAGGCAGACTGGAACAGGCGAGTTCAGCGTTCGGACCAACCCAGGCCGCGAGATCGCTCAATTGAAAAAGATCGGGATGATCTCACCCAGGGCTATAACCTTGGCCTCGAACTGGGCTATAGCGATGGTTATTACGGACGTGCGCGCAACTCAACTGTCCCGGCCAACGCTTCTGCCATGTCTAATCCTGCATCGGTTGGAGCCGCTGAGCGACCGAGGGATCGACAATCGGTCAGTGATTCATGGGATCGATACAGCAACTCAAAAAGCTATCCGCCTCTGAGCGTACCGGATGATACGGAGATGCGCCTCAGACTTACCTCGCCCGTAAACACAAAAATCAACAAGGTCGGTGATCGTTTTACGGCGGCCATCACGTCGCCTTCACGCTACGTCGGGGCCCGTGTCGAGGGTCACATCGCGTCTCTGACCCGGTCGGGGCAAATTACTGGAAAGACCGAGCTTAGGCTTGCGTTCGATACTATAATTCTTGCCGACGGCGAGCAGGGACCACTCAGCGCAGACCTTGAGAGAATACTGATATCTGAGCAGGTAAAGAGGGTGGACGAGGAAGGCCGCATCGAGAGCGGCAGCCGCACCGTACTGAGAGGCACCGTCGGAGTGGGCACAGTCTATGTCGAGGGAATCAATGATCTCATACTGGACAACGGAACCGAGATGGTTATACGAACAGTAAGACAGAAGCCGTGATTAGGCTGAGAGGTTTCATCGGCTATTACTCTAACCCGGAAAGCGGTGATGGCGAAGCCTCGCCGCTTTCCGGGTTAGAGGTTTTCGACGACCTCTCTGATAGAGACTCTGGCATACTCTGAGTTGAGCGCACCGTATGAGATTAGCCAGTGTGGGTAGTACATACCCAGTATCTCTTTTGCGTCGCTGGTTTTGCTGAACGTGGCGCTCATCGTCTCCGAAGTTCCGTACCACAGGCTTCCCACAGCGATACTTTCACCTTTTGGCACCAGATCAAACATTACCCGCTTATCTCTCTCGAATGTGAATGGCAGCACTTTAATGTGCGTGTCTTCGGTCCACTGCATGAGACCTGTGAAGTCGCCTGATAGCCCGACAATCACTGCATCGAATGAAGGCATCTGGAACATCCTGCTCAGGTTCTGGTAAGTCAATTTGCAACCCGACTCGCCTTCGCTTCGGATAGTGCTCTTATCTGATTCTATTGTGTACCACATTCTTTATCCTTCCGTTTAAATTCCGAACGCAGCTGCATAAGAGGTTTGGGGAGAAAGCATAGTCAGCGTGCCTTATGCCGTCTCCCCAGCTTGGCGCTCTTGCGAGCATCGTTTGGAAGGGATTTTCTGTTTAAAGCTGCTTTATATTAGCGGTCAAATCCCATAGAGTTCTGTTCAATTCTGGACAAATCTGAAAATAAGCTGATTAATTTGAACGAGTGTTCACAGGCGGTTGGACCCGTTCGGCTGCGTGTCTGGTAATTGCTGACAATCAGTCTTAACCGATTTGCTCGATTCAAAGTGCGCTTCGGGCTTACACGGTCTTATTGATGGAGTTCGATTCGTGACCTTCATAGCGCCATAGACTTCTGGCCCATGCGTAAGCTCCTATGACCGCTATAACGCACCCAGCCCCGCCCATCACTACCGAAAGCGACGACCCTATCAGCGCCGCAACGACTCCGGCCTCCAACTCCCCCAACTGCGGCCCTCCCATAAAAAAGATCATATTCACCGATGTCATACGCCCGCGTAATCTGTTGGGCGTAACCATCTGCCGAATTGTCTGTCGCAAGACTGTGCTCACGGTGTCTGCCGCTCCGACAATCGCAAGCATCAGCATCGAAAGCCAGAACCATCGCGATAGACCGAAAATGACCGTCGCCGCGCCATACACAGCAACGGAGATGATGACGATCTTGCCCTGCCTGCTCAAAACGCCCAGCCTCGCCATCACAAGCGCGGTTACAACCGAGCCTGCCGCAGGCGATGCCATAAGCAGGCCAAGCCCTTTTGGCCCGATATGTAGAATCTCTGCCGCGAATATGGGAAGCAGCGCTGTAGCCGATGCGAAGAAAGTGGCGATGAAATCCAGCGTCATCGTTTGTACGATGATCGGTGTTTTCCACACGAAGCGCAGCCCTTCACCAAGCGCGCCAATGCTCACCTTTGATATATCTTCTTCAACCTCTGCGCGATTACTTGCGCGCATAAGAAACAGCGCAACGATGACCGCAAGGAAAGAGACTGCGTTGAGCGCGTAAATCAACGCGGGTCCGTGCGCGTCCAGAAGCGACCCGCCGAGCGCAGGGCCGACAACCATTGCGGAGTTGAAAACCAGCAGCCCCAGGCTTACGGCATTGGGGAACTCTTCGGCAGGCACAAGAGTGGGCAACAAAGCCTGCCTTGCGGGATTATCGAAGGCGATGGCTGCCGAAGCGATGGCCGTTAAAATATAAATAGGCCATACGCTATCAAGCCCCGAAGCCGTTATTACAGCCAGTATCGCCGCGCTAATCAACATCACGCCCTGCGTTACTATCATCAGATACTTTCTGTTCACTGCATCGGCGACAACGCCACCCAAAAGCGAGCAGAATATTATCGGCACGACTCTGACCAGCCCGACGCCGCCCAGCGCAAGAGGGGATTTTGTTAATAGATAAACATGCCAGTTGATGGCCACAATCTGCATCTGAGAGCCTGTGATGGAGATGAGCTGGCCTATCCACAGGAGGCGGAAATCCCGATGACGCAATGTCGAGAAAGCTGAGCGGCGCTGTGCTGTGTCTCTGGATGAGGAAGGAGTAAAAACAGGTAGAGACATAAATTATTAGATTACAGTTTTATGAGTCGTTCTTCCAGTACGGGCCTTATTGCGATTACTGTCGATCATCATAAATGCGCTGAGCGCGCTCGCCAGCGCCAGCCCGACAGCAGATGTCATTACAAGGCGATAGCCGAAGACAAAGGATTCATTGACCGCCTGCTTTAATGCCGCTCGCGTCTCATCATCTATATCGGCAGGTAGTTCTGCCCCGGCAAGCCTGACGCGCTGTTCATTGATTATGCGCTGAGAATCGGGCGAGACCTTCAACTGCGCAAATCGACGATCAGCTTCACGGTTGAATCCGTGCAACATCACGAGGCCAAGAACCGCGACTCCAAGCAACCCGGCAGTGCGCGAGATAGCATTATTAACACCCGAAGCCGCGCCCGATAACCCCTCCGGCACCGCGCTCATCACTGTAGTTGTGAGCGGCGCAACGCTGGTCGCCATCCCCAAACCCAAGACCACCACAGCAGGAAAGAAGGTCGTCCAGTAAGAGCCACCCGTGCCCGGAAGAATAAAGAGCGCGTAACCGAAAGCCGTTATCACAGGGCCGATCACGAGCGGCAATTTCGCGCCATAGCTTTTCACCAGTCCGCCCGACCAGCGCGACAGCACGAACATAATAAGAATGAAAGGGAGCAGGGCCGTCCCGGCTCCGGTTGCCGAATACCCCTGAACCTGAATCAGATTGAGCGGAAAGAAAAACAAGGCTCCGCCGAGCGCCGTGTACAGAAAAAGCGTCAGCAGATTGGCCCCTGTGAAATTGCGCGAGCGAAACAACGCGAGCGGCAACATCGGATTGCGGCTGCGCGCTTCGACTATGAGGAATGCTGAAAGCGATAACGCGCCGAGCATGAGCGCAGCCAGTATATGAAGATTGCCGAATCCCAGACGGGATGACTCGATCAAGCCGTAAACAAGCGCCCCCAGACCGAAGGCTTCAAGCCCTGCGCCGAGCCAGTCCAACTGCCTGCCCTGCTTGTCATCCCTGCTTTCAGGCACATGCCAAAAACAGATCAACAGCACCATGACCGCAAGCGGTATATTTATAAAAAAGACTGCGCGCCACGAGACATGCTCAACCAGCCAGCCGCCGATTACGGGGCCGACTGCCGCAGTGATAGCCGTAAACCCGGACCATGTTCCAATGGCCTGCCCGCGCTTCTCTTCACTAAACGAGGCGCTGATGATGGCCAGACTTCCCGGCACAAGCAGTGCGCCGCCTATGCCCTGCACAGCGCGCGCGATAATCAGTTGACTGACATCAGGCGCGACTCCGCACCACACCGATGCCAGAGCGAAAAGAGCAGCGCCCGCGCAGAAAACAGATCGCCTGCCGAAACGGTCGCCCGCAGCGCCTCCGACCAGAAGGAGCGCGGCAAGAGAAAGCGCGTATGATTCGACCACCCACTGCACGTCCAGCGCTGTAGCATTGAGGTCATTTTGCAGAGCGGGCAGCGCGACATTTACGGCTGTTCCATCGATGAAGGCGAGACTTGACCCCAGAATTGTCGCGGCCAGAATCCACGGCTCGGCGTTTCGCGCGCATGGAGCGGCGGCAGGCTCTGATCTGATAACTCCCTCGTCGCACGGCTGCCTGACAATGTTGGACATAGCTCGATTATTTGTGATGCCGTTGTTTTCTCCCCGCTACTTTAGCATTGTACGGGCGATACAGGAGAGTCAAATTTCTGCTCAACACGAAAGCGGAATCGTTGAACGTGATTATTATCCTATACCTCGCTCTGTGTAAGATTGACGGTCTCTGTGACAATTAGTATGCTAATTTCGTCGCGAGCGAGGGCTGAATAGAGTTGCGGTTATACGACATCTTTCGGGCTTCGTCAGCAGCCAGTCTTAATGGTTCATTCGAGTCTTGCTAATCAGAAACCGGCGACCTTCACCCCGGAGACAACCGGCAAGGACTGTACTTGCATACTCCGGGGTTGACCGTCTTGCCAGGAGGTTGAAGCCCTATGATACCGCGCAGCTTTGAATACTATGCGCCACACACACTGGACGAAGCTCTATCCCTCCTCCAGCAACTTGGCCCTGATGCCAAGATCCTCTCCGGCGGGCAAAGCCTGATACCGATGATGAAGCTCAGATTGGCCTCGCCGCCATCCGTTGTGGACATCAACCGCATACCTGATCTCAGTTACGTCTCACAATCGGATGGCACTTTGAGAATCGGCGCGCTTGCCAGAGAAAGCGATCTGGAAATCTCTCCTTTGATCCGGTCGCGCTATCCGCTGCTTGCCGATACCACCGTGGTCATCGGCGATCCGCTGGTGCGAAATCAGGCCACAGTCTGCGGCAATCTGGCTCACGGCGATCCGGCAAACGATCACCCGGCAACGATGCTTGCTCTGGAAGCCACGCTCGTTGCCGTCTCGGTCGGCGGCGAGCGCGAAATACCCATCGCGAATTTTTTCACCGGGCTGTTTTCGACAGACCTCCAGCCCGACGAGATACTCAAAGAAATAAGAGTCCCTGTCCCGCCCCCCTCAAGCGGCGGGGCTTACCTCAAACTCGAAAGAAAAGTCGGCGACTATGCAACGGCAGGCGTTGCCGTGCAGGTCACGCTCGATGGCGCGGGCAGTTGCCAGCGCGCGGGCGTCGGGCTTACGAATGTAGGCTTCATGCCGTTGAAAGCCTCGCAGACGGAAGCCTTTCTCAAGGGCAAACTGATTGATGACGCGGTGATAAAACAGGCATCTGAAATTGCGGCGGGCGAGGCTCAGCCTTTCGATGACATCAGAGGCTCGGCTGATTACAAACGTGACATAGTTCGCGTTCTGACCGTGCGTGCGCTTAAACGCGCGCTCGCGCGCGCAAGTGGACAGGAGGTAGGCAATGGCTAAAACCAGCATCAGCGTAAAAGTCAACGGAGTCGAACACCACGCGGAAATCGAGCCGCGACTGCTGCTTGTTCATTTCCTGCGCGAGACGCTCAGGCTCACAGGCACTCATATAGGCTGCGACACCAGCCATTGCGGCGCTTGCACAATCGTCTTCGATGGCCGCGCCATCAAATCATGCACTATGTTCGCGGTGCAGGCCGACGGGCGCGAGATCCTTACGGTCGAGGGACTTGAGCAGGACGGCAAACTGCATCCTTTGCAGGAAGGGTTCTGTCACGAGCACGGCCTGCAATGCGGCTACTGCACGCCCGGTATGCTGATGACCGGGTATGCGTTCCTCAATAACAATTCCAGCCCCAGCGAAGACGAGATTCGCCATGCGATTTCGGGCAATCTCTGCCGATGTACGGGCTACGTCAACATAGTCAAGGCTTACGAATACGCGGCGGCAAAGCTGCGCGAAGGAGGTGCTTAAATCATGACGCCAAAAACAACACCGGAAGTCGGCGGCATGGGCCATTCTGTCAAACGTAAGGAAGACCCGCGCTTTATTCGCGGCAAAGGAACTTTCGTTGATGACATAGTGCTGCCCGATATGATCTATATGGACATCGTCCGCAGCCCTTTCGCGCACGCCACGATCAGGAACATTGATACGTCGAAGGCGCTGGCCACGCCCGGCGTGATCGCAGTAATCACTGGCAAAGACCTTGCCGCTTACAACCTCCACTGGATGCCGACGCTGATGTCGGATACGCAGATGGTGCTTCCCGTAGACAAGGTGATGTACCAGGCACAGGAAGTTGCGGCAGTGCTGGCGACCGATCGTTACACGGCAGCCGATGGCGTAGACGGCGTCGAAGTTGACTATGATCCGCTGCCCGTAGTCGTAGACCCGTTCAAGGCGCTCGAACCCGATGCGCCTGTTTTGCGCACGGACAAGCCGGACAAAAAAGACAATCACATCTGGCACTGGGAATGGGGCGACCGCACGGCAACCGATAAAGCCTTCGAGGACGCGGAGGTCACGGTAAAAGAGAATATCTACATCCCGCGAATTCACGTCTCGTCCATCGAGACCTGCGGCTGCGTCGCCTCTTTCAACAAGATTTCAGGAAAGCTCACGGTCTGGATGACCACACAGGCCCCGCACGCCATACGCACGGTCTTTGCTCTTGTCGCGGGCCACGTCGGGCTGGCCGAGCACAAGATTCAAATCATCGCGCCCGACATCGGCGGCGGGTTCGGCGGCAAAGTCCCTGTCTATCCGGGATATGTGATTGCGGTCGCGGCTTCTGTGCTGACGGGCAAGCCCGTCAAGTGGATCGAAGACCGCATGGAGAACCTTCAGGCCGATTCGTTCGCGCGCGATTATCACATCGCCGCGGAACTGGCCGGAAAAAAAGACGGCACGGTGACGGCGCTTCGCATAAAGACGGTCGCAGATCACGGCTACACGGATGCGGCGGCGAACCCTTCAAAGTTTCCCGCAGGGCTGTTTCACGTCTGCACAGGGTCTTATGATCTGAAGGCCGCGCACGTCGAAGTAGACGGCGTCTACACGAACAAGCCGCCGGGAGGCATCGCCTATCGCTGCTCGTTCCGCGTAACTGAAGCCGTCCACACAATCGAGCGCATGGCCGATTTGATGGCGCACGAAATAGGGATGGACGCGGCTGAGTTTCGCATGAAGAACTTTATCAAGCCGGAGCAGTTCCCCTATCAATCCGCGCTCGGCTGGGAATACGACAGCGGCAACTATGCGGGCGCGCTTAAACTGGCGATGGAGAGGATCGGCTATGCGGAACTCAAAAAAGAACAGGCCGAGCGTCGCGCGCGCGGCGAATTGATGGGCATCGGCATCAGCAGTTTTACGGAGATAGTCGGCGCTGGTCCCTCAAAGCACTTCGACATACTCGGCCTCAAGATGTTCGACAGTTCAGAGATTCGCATCCATCCGACGGGGAAAGTCATTGCGCGATTTGGAACCAAGTCGCAGGGGCAGGGGCACGAAACCACTTATGCGCAGATCGTCGCCGAAGAGCTTGGCATCCCTGTTGACGACATCGCTGTCGAAGAAGGCGACACGGACACAGCGCCTTACGGGCTCGGAACGTATGCGAGCCGCAGCACGCCTGTCGCGGGCGCGGCCTGTGCCGTAGCCGCGCGCAAGATAAGAGACAAGGCACGAAAGATCGCCGCTTACCTGCTCGAAGCTCACGAGGACGATCTTGAATGGGAGCCGGGCAAATTCTTTGTCAAAGGCTCGCCTGATCGAGCAAAGACTATTCAGGAGATTGCGCTCGCCGCTTACACAAATCACCCGCAGGGAATGGAAGCGGGACTTGAAGCCGTCTCTTATTACGACCCGCCGAATCTCACATATCCGTTCGGCAGCTATATCTGTGTCGTTGATATCGATAAAGGAACCGGCGAAGTGAAAGTGCGCCGGTTTGTTGCCGTAGACGATTGCGGGAACATCATCAACCCGATGATCGTCGAAGGGCAGATTCACGGCGGACTGGCGATGGGGCTTGGCCCTGCGCTTTATGAAGAGATTCAATACGACGAGAGCGGCAACATACTGCAAGGCAGTTTCATGAATTACCTGCTCCCGACGGCAGTTGAAACGCCGAACTGGGAAACCGACAAGACCTGCACGCCTTCGCCGCATCACCCGCTGGGCGCGAAAGGCGTGGGCGAATCGGCAACCGTCGGAGCGCCAGCCGCAATCGTGAACGCCGTCGTCGATGCGCTCTGGCATCTCGGCGTAAGGCACATCGACATTCCGATCACGTCGCCAAAGGTGTGGAAGCTTTTAAGAGATGCGGGAGTGACTGATTAGGCAGATGTGAACGGGGTTTCGCGATAAAGCAATCAGGGTTGTGGTAATTCCGCACGTCCTGAAGGAAGGAGCTTGACATGAATAAGAATCTGACCTTGATCTACTGGAAAGGGGATAAATTCTGGTTGGGTAAACTGCTCGAATATCCAGAGATTATGACTCAGGGAGAAACGCTGGAAGAGCTTGAGGAAAACATCAAAGATGCTTATCAACTGATGGTGATGGATGATGTGCCTACAGAGTATCAGGTGAAAGAAATCGCAGTATGAAGCGTAGCGAGCTAATTCGCCAACTTGTGGCGGCAGGCTGTGTTCTGCACCGACACGGCGCAAGTCATGATATTTACCTCAATCCAGCTAACGGGAAAAAGCAGCCGGTTCCGCGCCATACGGAGATTGATAATATTTTGGCGAGACATATCAAAAGAAATCTGGGAATAACATGAGCGAAGCGATTAGCTCGACAAGACGAAGCTGTATCGCGCGTAATTGCTGATGTCTGGTTTGATAAAGGTTAGCAATGTGGAATGATGTCATTGACGAGGCGGCGAGGTTACGCGGCAAAGAGCAGCCATTTGTAATCGCTACGGTCGTGGCCTACAAAAGCCCGCAGTCGGCAAGGCCCGGCTCGAAGGCCATAATAAAACCGGATGGCTCCATAACGGGGTGGATAGGCGGCGGGTGCGTTCAACCCATAGTCATTCGCGAAGCGCAAAAGGCGCTCGAAACAGGCAAACCAATTCTCGTAAGCATCAGCCCCGAAGCCATGCGCGAAGACTGGAAAGGAGTCGAGGCTTATCAAATGACCTGTCAGGGCGGCGGCTCGCTTGAAATTTATCTTGAACCTGTGACGCCCAAACCCGATCTTTTAATCGTCGGGCGCTCGCCGGTCGCTGAAATTCTCGTCGGACTTGGACGACTGCTCGACTTCAAGGTTTCAGTAGCCGACCCCGATGCCACGCCGGAACAATTCCCGGAAGCCGATCTCGTTTTGACCGATCTTCAGGCGGCTCGCGGTCGCATAAATTCGCAGTGCTTCGTTGTGATTGCGACAATGGGAACGGGCGATGAAGAAGGTCTTGATGCGGTCGTCGGCACAAACCCTGGATACGCCGGACTTGTCGCAAGCAAAGAGAAAGCGAAATCCCTTTTTCAATACCTGCGCGACAAAGGCGCGACTGACGAAGATCTCGACCGCATAAAGTGCCCAGCCGGACTTGCGCTTGGCGGCGAAACGCTGGCTGAAATCGCGCTCAGCGTTATGGCCGAAATCACCCGCCTGCGTAGAACCCCGGAACAGATGATTCAACAGATCAAGGCTTCAAGGTTGATCAGCCTGCCCGTCGTGCAAAAGTCGGCTGAGTCATCTGCCGAAAGCCGCGACCCTGTCTGCGGGATGCATGTCGCCATAACGAACGCAAGATACAAGAGCTTATTCGAGGACAAGCCTTTTTACTTCTGCTGCCTCAGGTGCAAGGAGAGCTTCGACCAATCACCCGAACAATACCTGAAAACGGCGGGCGCGGGTAAGTCATGAGGAAATTCATCACGGGGCTGATTCTTGGGGCGGGCGCGTCAAGCCGTTTCGGACAGCCAAAACAGCTTTTGCCTTTTCGAGGAACCACCTTGCTCGGCTGGGTCACAGGGCAGGCCGAACGCGCGACAGGGCTTGACGAAGTGATGGTCGTGTTGGGCCGCGCGAGTAGTGAAATCCGCGAGCGTGTGGATTTCGGCAATGCGAAGGTGGTCGATAATCCCGTCTTTGGCGAAGGCTGCGCATCGTCGTACCGCGCAGGCATCACTGCTGCCAGTTCCGCGACTGCCGCAATCATGATTATTCTGGGCGATCAGCCGGGAGTCGATTCCGAAATAATTGATGGCGTGGCTGAGGGATGGCGACAAGGCGACGGGCAGATCGTACTGGCTTCTTATCAAGGGCGCAAGGGGCATCCCTTGCTGTTTGCAAAACCGATGTTCGACCATCTTAAGGAGTTGCACGGCGACAAGGCGGCGTGGAAGCTTGTTGACCGGAACCCCGATCTTCTCCGCGAAGTCGCGTTCGACCGCCCCTTTCCCGAAGATATAGATACTCAGGAAGACTTCGAGCGCATCGCGCAGCAGGATGTCAGGTGAGGGAAGAAGTACGAAAGATACAGGAATTGCTCGGTCGGCAAACTTACATTGCCGACGCGGCGGTCGCTACATCGTTGTATCTGGCGATGCAGCTTGGCAAGCCGCTTCTTGTCGAAGGACCGGCGGGGGTGGGCAAGACCGAAATTGCAAAGGTGCTGGCAACGGCGCTCGACACAAATCTTGTGCGCCTTCAGTGTTATGAAGGGCTGGACGCGGCGACAGCGCTTTATGAATGGAATTATTCAAAGCAACTGCTTCACATCAAACTACAGGAATCCGTTGCCGGGAGCAGTGTTGAAAAAGAAGCGATGATATTCAGCGAGCCTTTCCTGTTGAAACGGCCCCTGCTCGAAGCCATAACCAATCAGACGCGCTCGCCCGTTCTGTTGATCGACGAAATTGATCGAAGCGATGAAGAGTTCGAGGCTTTTCTGCTCGAAGTGCTCTCTGAGTTTCAGGTGACGATTCCTGAAATTGGCCCGATCAAGGCGATTCATCGCCCGTACACTGTGCTGACCTCGAACCGGTCGCGAGAGCTTTCCGATGCCCTGCGCCGTCGATGCCTTTACCTCTGGATAGATTACCCGCGCTTCGATAAAGAGCTTGAGATCGTGCGCGCCAAAGTGCCTGCAATAAGCGAGTCGCTTTCCGCCGAGATCACGCGCGTGATACAGGCAGTTAGAAAACTGAATATGACGAAAGTCCCCGGCGTTGCAGAAACCATTGACTGGGCTGCGGCGCTGGTTGCCTTGAATACGACAGAACTGGACCCGACGGTGATTGCCGAAACACAGGGTTGCTTTTTGAAGGACGAATCTGACCTTCGCAAGTTTGAATCGGAGCTTGCCGCCGGTCGCATCGACTCTGTCTCATGACCGAAGCCAGCCTTTTAACAAACACCATCCTGTTTTCGAGGGCGCTCAGGGATCGCGGCATCAATGTGACGCCTTCCGAGACGATTGACGCAATCACAACGCTCAGGCTTATTGACCTCGATGACCGGCGAGAGACCTTTCTGAGTTTGCGAACCGTGCTTACGTCGCGCGTGGAAGACTATCCGGTTTTCGAGGAACTCTTTGAAGTTTTCTGGAATCGAATCAGCGCGCGCCCGGCGGTCGAACGCTCGTATCCGGCGCGCCTTTCTTCACCGCAGCAAACGGGCAAGGGGCTGGCCTTTTTTCTTGAGCACTGGGGCCGCACGCAGTCCGGCTCCGCTCAATCAACAAAGCTGACTGCTGCGAGCGATACCGAATCATTCGCCGAAAAAGAGTTCAGCCTGTTTCGAGACGATGAGCTTGAAGAGATCAACAGGCTTGCGCGGAGAATAGTTCGGCGGCTTGCCCGCAGCCCCAGCCGCCGGTGGAAACCTGTCAGGCGCGGCCCAAGAGTTCTATTGCGCCGCACGCTTCGCCGCTCCCTGAGCACGGCAGGCGAACTGGTGGAGCTTTCCTTCAAGCGGCGCAAACAAAAAAAGACGCGACTGGTCGTCATCTGCGACGTGTCGGGTTCGATGGACATCTACAGCCGCATACTTCTGCAATTTATTTATGGGCTGCAAAACAGTTTCGCGCGCGTTGAGACATTCGTCTTCAGCACGGCGCTCGAACGAATAACCGCGCATCTGAAACACAAAAACTACAGGCAGGCTCTGGAGCGATTATCAAGTAACGTGCGCGGCTGGTCGGGCGGCACACTTATCGGCGCAAGCCTTGCGGCCTTTAATTCCGGCTGGCTGAAACTGGTTGATAAGCGCACTATCGTTATTATTATGAGCGATGGATGGGAGACCGGAGAGCCTGCGGAGCTTGCCGCTGCGCTTGCTGAACTGAAGCGTCACGCGGGCCGTTTGATATGGCTCAACCCTCTGCTCGGAAGCTCGGACTATCAGCCGCTGGTTCGCGGTATGCAGGCGGCGCTTCCTTCTATAGACGTGCTCGCCCCACTCTATAATCTGGCTAGTTTGAAAGCGTTAGAGCAACACCTGATTTTATGAGGCGATGATGGACGAGGTCTTCGACCAGCTTGAGACTATTACGAAGACAGAGAAGCGAGTCGCGATGGCTACGCTGGTGGCAACTCGTGGAACGAGTCCGAAAAAAGAAGGCGCGAAGATGTGGGTGAGCGAGCAGGGCCGCATACTGGGGGCGGTCACCATCGGCGGATGTGTTGACGCGCGAGTGATCGAAGCCGCCGAAGAAGCGCTCACTTCGCTCGAATCCCGGATTCTTTCCATAGAGATGGGCGAAGAGGATGCGTGGGAAACCGGTTTCACCTGCGCCGGAACCGTGCGGGTTATGATCGAGCCGCTGGACCTGACTGATGCTGAAAATAATTTGCTGAGCCTGTACCGGGCAGTTCGCGCTGAAGTAGAAGCCGGAAAGAGCGCGATGATTGTGACGATGATCGAGTGCCCGTCATCACGAATGGCGGTCTTTGAAGATGGCCGCATAATCGGCACACTGGGCGATACGGAGCTTGACCGGCAGGCGCGCGCGACTGCGCTTGAATTGATCGCCCGGCGCGTCTCTCGCACAGTCACAGTATCTTCGCAGGAAATATTTTTCGAGTCGCACAGGCCGCCCCATACCTTGATCATTTTCGGAGCAGGGCCGGTTTCGATTCATCTGGTGAATCTGGCAAAAGAGATGGGGCTGAAAACCATAGTCGTTGACGGCAGACCTCGTTTTGCGACCAGAGAGCGCTTTCCTCATGCAAGCGAATTGCTGATCGGCATCCCTTCCGAAATTGCCCGCACGCTCTCATACACATCTTCCACATTTGTCGTGCTGGCCGCACACGATTACAAATACGATATCCCTGTGCTGAAGGTCGTCCTGCGAACCGAAGCCGCGTACATAGGTATGCTTGGGAGCCGCCGCAGAGGTCAGGCGATACTGGATTTCCTCGAAGAAAGCGGCATCGAAAAATCCGCGCTTGATCGCATCAGAGTGCCGATGGGGCTCGACATCGGCGCACAATCGGCTGCCGACATCGCTCTGGCCGCACTGGCTGAAGCGATGACGGTTAAGGCGGGCCGACCGGGAACGCCGCTGAGCGAGAAGCAACAGGAGGGCTGATGGCGACGCTCTACAGCGAAGTTTTACTCGATCATTTTCGCCATCCGCGCAATTACGGCAGCCTGCCTGCTCCCGATGTCGCCTGCGAAGAGGTGAATCCATTATGCGGTGATCGCATCAGGGTCGAGCTGAAGCTTGCGGGCGGCGTGATCGAAGCGGCGCACTTTTCCGGCGACGGATGCGCGATCAGCATTGCAGCGGCTTCTATCCTGACAGAGTTGATTATGGGCGCAAACATCGACGGGAATGATGAATTGATCTCCAGCGAGCAGATTCTTTCATCGCTCAAAAGCGACATCAAGCCTTCGCGCAGAAAATGCGCAATGCTCGCGCTTGAGGCGTTTCGTTTGGGTGTTAAAAATTACAAACAGTTGAAACTGAGCAGAGAATAACGGATGGTCACAGTTTGAATATTTTCCTGACCAGATGAATTCCTTCTACAAGCCTGTCAATCTCTTCCTTCAGATTATAGAAAGCCAGAGAGACGCGCGCGGTCGCACTCGCCTTGAATCGTTCGTGTAGCGGCGCGGCGCAGTGGTGGCCCGCCCTGATGGCGATGCCGAGGCTATCAAGAACAGTTGCCACATCGTGCGCGTGCACGCCCCGGATGACAAACGACACGATGCCGATTCTCGCGCGCGGATGGCCGAGGATGCGCACGTCGGGAATTTCGGAAAGTCGCGTCACGCAGTAATCAAGCAGTTCATCTTCGTACGCAGCAATACGGTTAAGTCCGAGCGCGTCGAGATAGCCGAGAGCCGCGCCAAGGCCAATCGCGCCTGCGATATCAGGCGTTCCCGCCTCAAACTTCGCGGGCGACGGCTTGAAACTGGTCTTTGCAAAAGTGACCGAACTGATCGCGCCGCCGCCTGTCTGATAAGGAAGCATTTCCGCTAGTCGTTCGGCTTTGCCATAGAGCGCGCCAATTCCCGTAGTGGCATAAACCTTGTGCCCGGAAAAAGCGTAAAAATCGCAATCCAATTCCTGCACATCCACTTTGATGTGAGCCGCCGATTGCGCGCCATCAACAAAGACCGGCGTGTTCTGCCGGTGAGCCATCTCGATGATTTCGCGGAGCGGGTTCACGGTCCCAAGAACATTGGAAACGTGCGTGACGGCAACAAGCCGCGTGCGCTCAGTCAAAAGCGCAGCCAGTTCGTCCAGTCGCAAATCGCCTTCATCGTCTACCGGAACGACTCTGAGTATTGCCCCTCGTTCTTCGCACAGCATCTGCCATGGAACTATGTTGGAATGGTGCTCCATTTCGGTAATAACGATCTCATCACCCGGATGCACGACCTTGCGGCCAAACCCTGCGGCCACCAGATTCGCGGCTTCCGTTACGCCGCGCACAAAGACGATTTCGTCGCTCTTTGAAGCGTTGATGAATCGTTGCACCTGAGAGCGGGCGCGCTCGTAGGCTTCGGTCGCCCGCTCGCTGAGCGTGTGAAGGCCGCGATGGATGTTTGAATTGTCCGCCGCGTAGAACTGCTGCACGGCGTTTAAGACCGCGAGCGGTTTTTGCGTTGTGGCCGCGTTATCGAGATAGACAAGCGCCGCATCATTTATGGTTTGATTGAGAATCGGAAAATCGCGCCTCAGGCGCTCTACCTCTGACCGAAGCAATCGCGCAGGCGAGGCTGATATATTGATAGGCTCCGACATGATCGCTCGCGGATATTGATTCACCCGGCCTGTTTGCCAAACAATCGCAGGAAGAAACGCGCGATGACCGACCGCAGCGCGCGCAGCATAAGCGGAACGGCGCTCACGGCCTTTGGCTCTTCGGCAACAGCTTTTTGGTTAGCTTGAGGTTCAGCCGCTCGTGGTTCATCGGATTGAGGCTCAGCCGCTTGAGGTTCAGCCGCTTGCGTGGGCGGGGCTGCGACTTCGAGACGCTGCTTGACGCAGGCCGAAAACTGGCGGAACAGTTGTCGGGAGATCTCTTCAATCATGCCGCGACCGAACTGGACGATTTTGCCGACGAGGTCTACTTCGGCATTGACTGTGACCTGCGAGCCGCCGCCTGCAAGCGGCGTGACCCGGCTGAGCATAGTCATCTTTGCGGACCCGCCGCCGCCCGCTTCACGTCCTTCTCCGACCAGCCGCACCTGATGGGCCTGTTCGTCCAGTTCTGTGAACTTCACAGTGCCTTTGTATGACATCGTCATCGGCCCGACCTTGACCTTGACAGCGCCGATGAATGTGCCGTCGTCTCGCGACTCCAATAACTCAGCGCCGGGTATACAGACGGCCACTGCGGCAGGGTCGATCAGATACTCCCACACGCGTTGAACGGGAGCCTGCACCTCGAATTCTTCTGCGATATTAAACGGCATTATCAACCCCCCATCAGTCTTCGTAAGGCGATGCCAGCAAGTATACACCTGCTCCAGAGCATTTGCAGAGATAGAAGAGTCGTTGATGTTGGAGCTATAGCTCGTATCCAAGCAGTTACTTCACTAATATAGTGAGTCGTTTTGTCTGAGTCCATTCGCTTTCAAATGCTTCGTGTGAGAGAACAATATCACCGCGCAAAGGGTCAAGCACTTCTACCTCTTTTTCATTAACCTCTGTTACAACCATAGCATGGTTTTCAAGCCGATTAAGAAGCGATAAACGGACGCCAACATAAACAATCGGATACAACTTTTGCTCAAGTATGTATTTTAAATCATCGATTGAAAGTTGATTATACTTGCGCGTTTCTTCAAAGCCATAACTCTTTGCCGCGTCTATGAGACCAAGCGGCCTTGTGCCATCAGGCATGCAATCTGATATCTCAATTAGTTTCTCTTCGGTTTCGAGGATTCCAAAACAGGCAAGCACCATCCGCAGACAAGCAGGCGCGCAAGAGTATGGCGTCTCCTGCTTGTATAAAGGAGGCTTATCAGGCATGAAGGATTTGTTCGGCAAGAGCGAGACCCTTGCTGCGTATCTCCTCAATAGATGTGTGGCTGACGATCACTCCCGTTTTTACATCTATGATGAGTTCACCAACCGGGCCGCCTTCGCCTTTTGTGTGAACCAGATATATAGGCACGTGCCATTGCCCGGCAGCATTAAGCTTAGGCTCTTGAGGACAGTAGCGATCCGGCAAGTCATTATACTGTGTCCAGCCGACCGCTATCTGAAGAGCTTCATCGGAGGAAACATCGTTTTGGAGCGATTCATCAACCAGATCCACTAATTCTTTTGGCTCTTCTTGCGTAAGTTGGTATTTGAAGCGGATTAATTGCTGCATCCGTTGGCTTCGAGGTTTACGCGCAAACTTCTCAAAGCGATAGGTGATTTTATTGTCCAACACTTCAAAGCTCACATCTATAGGGCTAGTTAAGCCTTTTATGTGATCAACTACTCTTGGGCTTGCCAATTCAGCCTTATCCAGATGTATGCTCACTGGGCCTATAGGAAGCTGCCTGTAGAGTAAAATGCTACTACCTTCGACTTCATGAAAAAAAGCACCCACACCGTTAAAAGGAGGCTTAGTCAAGTCAATCTCTGAGGCCGGAATATTCTTGAACGTGAATTTAGAACCGCGT
Source organism: Blastocatellia bacterium (assembly GCA_963804815.1). GTDB lineage: Bacteria > Acidobacteriota > Blastocatellia > UBA7656 > UBA7656 > DATEKX01. Next base: position 5,699,145 of record CAWDRU010000002.1, read on the forward strand.
GTAGTAAATTGGCCTTCTGTAATACCACGAAATACAATGTCCGCTAATTCCATTTCCTGTGAAGAAAACTTTTCAGGAAGAGAAAACTGAATGTTGAAAACACTTTGAATATATTTTAGCTTACGGATCAGCTTGGCGAGCCGCCGCAATTCCTTTTCTTGGGATTCCGAAAGCAGTTTATGACTGACTTCAAGTATTTTCCCAAAATCCACTGCCTGAATGGAAAATGTACCGGCCTTGTCAAGAGACAATATGACGCGAGTATGTAAGAGGTATCCATCTACTGTTTCATTTGCGAGTCGCAAAACAAAATTAATGACTCTGAATTTCGTCAGCGATGGGTCGAACTCACACTCGATATTTATCACAGGCCAGGAGTCCGTTAGTTGACTCTCAATATTAAAGCCTCTGTCCGTGAGGAAAACTGTAAAAGCCTGTTCCGGAATTGATGGAACCCCCTGTACTTCAAGGCGTCCCTGAAATGGGATAGGTCTTTGCTGCTTATGCAGTTGTTTGATTATATCGGAGGCTTCTGGTTGGTTGCCAAAGACTGCTGACTCTATAGAAGATACTTCAAAAGGGTGTATTTCATGCAATGAATCTTCTGTTGTAATAATCGAACCACTCATTAAAAGCCATTATTGGACAAACGGATTCTCAAAGCAACTATGTTTTCACGCGCCGCGCTTGACACTGTCGCCCGCAAAGCTTATAAGCCTTAGCCATAATCAATTCTTTCAATTTAACTTCTAATCGGAGGATTTATGAACGGCTACGCACGCGCAAAAACCACGCTGCTCGCTCTGGCTTTCATGGCGCTCTCGACTCAGCTTGCCTTTGGCAACGGCTTTACGCTTGAGCAGATCCTGAGTTCGCCTTTCCCCGCTGACCTCATCGCTTCAAAACAGGGCGACAAGGTTGCCTGGGTCTTCGACCATCAGGGCAGGCGCAATATCTGGATTTGTGAAGCTCCGGCCTTCAAAGCCCGTCAACTGACTCGCTATGACAAAGACGACGGGCAGGAGATTACCGAGCCGATCTTTTCTCCGGACGGCAACTGGATTGCCTACACTCACGGCGGGCCTCCGAACTCCGATAGAGATATTCCCAATCCGACGAGCGACCCGGCTGGCGCTAAACAGGAAATCTGGGTAGTCAACACGCGCACTGGCGCGATGGCAAAAATCGGCGAAGGCGACGCCCCGCTGTTTTCACCGCGCAGCGACCGCGTCATCTTTAACAGCGAAGATCATCTGTGGTCTGCGCCTGTGCCTGCTGTTTCGCCGAAGGCAGCCGAGCCAAAGAAGATGTTCGAGATTCGCGGAGAGGTCAATTCTCCTGCGTGGTCGCCCGACGGGTCGCTGCTGGCCTTCGTTTCATCGCGCGGCGATCACGCCTTCATCGCCCTCTACGACGCAAAGCTTGCGCGCATTCGTTTCCTTGAGCCGTCCGTAGACCGGGACATCGAGCCTCGATGGTCGCCCGATGGAAAACGCCTTGCCTTCATTCGTCTATTCAACGTCGCGGACACTTTTTCAGCCGACAAAGAGCGAGTGCAGCCGTGGGCTATCCGCATCGTTGACGTTGCGAGCGGCAAAGGAACTGAGATCTGGAAATCGGGCGAGACAGAGATGGATTCGTTCTCGCGCCTTCCGCTCGGCGACAGCATACTGCAATGGGCGGCTGATGATCGGATCGTATTCGCCTCTGAACGCGATGGCTGGGCGCATCTTTATTCCGTACCGGCAAAGGGCGGCGACGCGACGGCGCTTACGCCGGGCAATTACGAAGTCGAAAACGTCGCGTGGTCTGCTGATCGTTCGTTCGTCATCGTCTCGTCGAACGCGGGCGACATCAATCAGCGCCACCTGTGGAGAGTCAACATCGCGGGCGGCGCGCCTGAACAACTGACCGAAGGCGACAGCATCGAAATGTATCCGGCCATAATAAATGGTGGAAAGCACATCGCCTTTTTGCACGCGACAGCCGTCGCGCCATTCCTGCCGTACATCGTGCCTGTCAACGGGCGAGGCGCGAAACCGCTCACTCCGCCATCGCTCACGGCGGGCTTTCCTTCGGAACTGGTCGAGCCGGAGTCTGTGACTTTCAAAGCCGCCGACGGCGTGACAGTTCACGGGCAGTTGTTCAAAGCGAAGACTCAGACGGGCCGCGCGCCTGCCGTCATCTTTCTGCATGGCGGCCCCATTCGCCAGATGCTTCCCGCATGGCATTACAGTTATTATTATCACAATGCGTATGCCTTCAATCAGTATCTTGCCAGTCGCGGATACACCGTGCTGTCGGTCAATTATAGAAGCGGCATAGGCTACGGGCGGGCTTTCCGCGAAGCCAAGCATCGCGGGCCGCGCGGCGCTTCTGAGTATCAGGACGTTGTAGCGGGCGGCAAATACCTGCGCTCTCGAACCGATGTTGACGATAAACGGATAGGTTTGTGGGGCGGGTCATACGGCGGCTACCTGACGGCGATGGGACTGGCGCGCGATTCGGATATGTTTGCGGCGGGCGTTGATCTGCACGGTGTTCACGATTGGAGCCGCCGGGTCGGAGCAGCCCCGTGGGCGACCGGCGAACTGGTCAAGCTTGGGCGCGAGTCTTCGCCTCTGGCCTCGGTCGAAAAATGGAAATCGCCCGTCCTGCTCATTCACGGAGACGATGATCGCAACGTCGCTTTCAATCAGACCGTCGAGCTGGTGCGCAAACTGCGCGAGCGCAACGTAAAGTTTGAAGAGATGGTTTTTCCCGACGACGTGCATGACTTTTTGCGCCACGAAAACTGGCTGCGCGCATACGCGGCATCGGTAGATTTTTTTGATCGTCATCTGAAGTGATACTATTGCCAGTCGGGATTCACCGCAGAGGCGCAGAGGACACAGAGGAGGCGCAGAGTTTTATTTTTTCTCTGCGAAATCTCAGCATCCTCTGCGGTGAATGGGTTTACTCTTCTCAATAATTCTTCTGAGGTGATATGAAGCGAGTCTGTCTGCTGGTTTTTATCGTCGCGTTATTCGTCTCTCACACATCAATCAAAGCAACCCCACTTTTATCAATTCCTGCACTTCGTCAACAACTTTCCGACGACGCGCTCAAAAAGCTGATGGATGACGCGAAAGCCAGTCTAAACGCGGGGCAGCATCAAGACGCTTCCGAAAAGTACACGCAGGCTGCCGCCCAATACAGCGCGCGTCAGGACAGGCGCGGACTTTTAGACGCGCGATTGGGCGTGGCTCAGGCCGCAGGCAGACTCGGCCATATCGAAGAAGCCCTCGCGATTCTGCGCGATGTGCGCGCGCAGGCTCAAGGGGCGGGCGACCGGCTGGCGGAAGCGCGCTCTTACACAGCCGAAACTTTAATTCAACCGTCGTCCAGACCGATAACCGATGAAGAGACAGCCAATCTGAAAAAGGCCGAGGCTATCTTTCATGAATTAAAAGATTCGGAAAGAGAGGCGCAGGTCGTCGGTCTGCTCGCGATAAAACTCTATCTCAGCGAGCGATACGATCAGGCCATAGAATACCTGAAAAAATCCGCCGCCAGTTACACCGCTCCCGGTGACGTGACGCGCCGCGCGCAGTTGTTAGTGCTGCTGGCGTCCGCGCAGCGAAAATTCGGCGATGTCGCTTCGGCCATAAAGAGCTTTGGCGAGGCGCTCGCGCTGGCTCAAAATATTCAGAACAAAGCACTCGCCGCAACCATTGCATATCAGCTTGGCGATTTGCAGAGCGATGAGGACGATTACGACTCGGCCCTCGGTAATCTGAAACTTGCCATCGAAACCAGCAGCGACCCGACTGAGATAATCGCCGCGAATCAAAAACTCGGTTACTGCTATAACCGGCTGGGCCGCAGGGATGAATCATTGGCGGCTGTTCGCGCCGCATGGCAATTGGCCGACCGCAGCGCCCCTGCGCAGGCCGCGAGCGCGCGTTCTTTTTATGCCGTCTACCTTGCGCTGGCCGCGAAACCCAATGAAGCTCTCGCAGAATTCGGCGCAGTGCTGGCAGGCAAGCCTGATGAAAAAACATTCGCCTATGTGGTGACTCGCCTCGAAGCTCTGGCTCAGGCGATGGGAGACGAAGGCAATACGCCTGCTGCAATTAAGGCTTATCAATTATTGATCGAGCATTACAAATCGCCCGACAGGCGCAGGCTCAGATGGCTCATCAGATTTGGCGAAGAGACAACCGCAGACAAAAAGCTCGATGCTGCTTCTCTGCATTTTCAGGAAGCGGCGCAGTTGAGCCGGACGCTCAAAGACAGCTGGCAGCAGAAACGCGCGCTCGAAGGACTGGGCCGCATATTTCAGGCGCAGAACAAACGCGATGAGGCAATCGCTTATTTTCGCCAGGCCAGCGCGATCAAAGTCTCTCTCTCGAACATCGCAGCCATCATCGAAGAGATAAAAACAGATAAAGACGGAAGCCGACTCGCTTATCTCAATCGCACAACCGAAGACGGTTTGCTTGTGGGTGAGCAGGCGTCTGTAATTGCATTTGGCGACCACGACCAGAAAGATCGCAGCGGGCGTAGAATCGGCGCAGCGCGAATCGTCGAAGTGGAAAACGGCAAGCTCGCTGCCCGCATAACATTGTGGGATGCGCAAAAAGATCAATACTATGCGGGCGATGTGGTCGAAGCCGTAGCCGTGCTGCCTTTCAACCCCAGCCCAAGCCCGCTGCTGCGAGTGTTGATGAACGGCGCTGTGCTGAACGATCAGCATCACTCTGCGTTCGTCACGCTTCAGGAATTGATGGGCAACGATTCAGAGCAGGCGGTCACGGAAGTCTACCTGAAAATGATCGCAGATCTTCGCTCACAAAAAGACGATGAACTGCTGCGCCTGACGGGCAGGATTGAAGAGGGCCGTTACAAAGGCCGCACACCGACCGAAGTCCTGAGCGAAGTGAATGAAAACGATCTGAAGCCGTTTCTCTATTTTCTGCTTCGTTACCCGAATCAGATGCGCGGCGAATATAGACTGAGCACGGCCTTTGCAAAGTGGGCCGTTGCCGGAGGCCCTCCGGGCACGGAAGAACTGGTCAGGGGCGCGCTTGCCTTCAAGACGATTGACGAGCAGCGCCGATACCTCGCGCCCTTTCGCGCTTACCTACAGGGAAGCTTCGAGATAGATGAATGGTCAAACACCGTTGAGCAAAAGATTGATGAACAGCAATACAAGGACGGCGAAGCCCTGGCGCGAATACTGCCGATTCTCGGTGAACTGAACGACGATCAGGATTTGAAGCGTGAAGTACAGGCAGCCGCTTATTTTCTGATGGCAAAAGTTTACAGCGCGGCGGGCAGGCCCGATGACGCCATCGCTCAGTATAAGCTTGCAGCCGAAGCGTGGCAGAACAATGATCTCAAAAACTACGCCGCTGCGGTCGGCAACCTCGCGCTCGAATACAGAAGTCTGGGGCGTTACAAAGAGGATGTCGAGCACTATCAACTGGCGGTCAAAGCTATAGACGAATATTACGCCAAAAATCCCGATCAACTCGACCGGGTGCGATGGATGGTGAAGCATCTGGGACTGGCCAAAGCCTATTCGGATCAGAGCCGCTATGAAGAGGCGTTGAAACATTACAATCGCTCGCTTGAAATTTTAGGCGACGAGCCGGGCGCGGGCGCGCTTGAATATCGCGCCGGTATTTTCGATAACATTGGTTACATTCTCTCGAAACGCGGCGAGTACAAACAATCGATCCTCTACTACGAAAAAGCGCAAACGCTCAGGGCCAGGCTGAAGGATGAAAATTCGGCGGCATTATCGCTGGCCAATATCGGGAGCGGATACTGGAATCTGGGCGACTATCGCACGGCGCTTGATTATTACGAACGGGCGCTGTTCAAACGCGAGATAACAGACAACCGCAGCGGTATAGCCGAAACGCTCACAAACATAGGCGAGCTTTATTGGAAGCTCGGCGATTACGAAACCGCGACCGGCAGTTATGACAAGGCGCTCCGAACTTACCGCGAATTGAACGATGCGGAAAAAGAGAGCAACGTCTATCTGAAGATCGGCTCGCTGAAACGCGACGCCGGTCAGTACGCAGACGCCGTCGCGCTGTTCGAGCAGGCGCTCAAGCTCAGGCAGAAGATCGGCAAGCTTGACCAGATCGTCGAATTGCGTAACGAGCTTGGCGACGTTTATTTCAGTCAAACCAACTACGGCGAAGCCGAAAAGAATTATCAGCAGGCATACAAGCTCCAGCAGGAACTCGGCAATCGCGCGGAAGAGGCGCGGGCGCTTGAAAATCTCTCGGCCTCGCACTTCTGGCTGCACGATACGGACCGCTCTTTTGACGAAGCCCAACGAGCCTTAAAGCTGTGGCAGGAAGTCGGAAACGCGCAGGGCATAATCAGCGCGCTGCATCGCGTGGGCGGCGGCTATCGCTTCAACGCGCGCTGGAAAGAGGCGACCGAGCATTTCGAGCAGGCGCTTGCGCTCGCCGTTAAGACCGAAAGCAAATCGCTGGAAGCCGAAAGCCTGACGCGCATGGCAAGCGTCACCTGGTCGCAGGGAAAGACTCGCGCCGCGCTCGACCTCTACCTGAAAGCGCTTCAGATTTACGATTCGCTCGGCGATCAAAGCAATAAAGCCGACACGCTCGCCGAAATCAGCGCGGCGCTTTACGATCTTGCCGAATACAGCGCCGCCGAAAAAGAGCTTGAGCGCGCGCTTTCGCTCGCGCGCAAAACGCACAATCGCGCGACCGAAGCGCGCGCGCTCACGCAGTTGAGCTACATCGCGGCCATACGCGGCGATATACGACTCTGCTTCAAATTGCAGCAGGACATCCTGAAAATTTATCAGGAGACGAACAACGAATTCGGACAGGCCAACACCATCGCAACCATCGGTCGCATTTACGATATGACGGGCGATCTGAAACAGGCGCTGGCTAACAAGATGGATGCTATGACGCGATTTCAAAAGCTGCGCAGTCGCGTAGACCAGATGGAAATATATGTTGATCTGGCCGCGACACATCAAGCCCTGCGAAATTTCCCCGAAGCCATAAAGAATCTCAACAACGCGCTCGCCATGGAGCGAGAGATGAACTTTCCACCTCTCAAACGCCGAGCCTTCACTGCGCTTTCTGCGATCTATGCGCGGCTTGCGAATTACGACGAAGCGTTGCGCTGGCTGGGCGAAGCGATGCTGATTTCAGCAAGCCTCGACCAGCGCACGGAAACCATCAATGTTCAATTCAAGCAGGGGTGGGTCTATCGTTTGAAAGGCGATTATCAGAAAGCGATAGAGTTGCTCAGTCAGGCGCTCGCGGCAGCCAGACAACTCGATGCGAATTTCGATGTCTACGATATCGAAGAAGAGCTTGGCATGGCCCAGTATCACGCGAAGGATTACAAGTCTGCCGCAGCGCATCTGGACGCCGCGCTCGGACAGCGCGAACGACAGAGCCTGTTGAACGAGATGTGGGAGCCGCTCTACTATCGCGGACTGGTCGAACGCGATCAGGGCAATGATGCGGAAGCCCTCAGGCACTGGACGCGGGCGGTCGATATAGTCGAGCGATTGCGCGGACAGGCGGGAAGCGATGCGGCAGAATTGCTCTATCAATCGGATAAGAACAACCTCTACAGCGATCTGATCGACCTGTTGTTGAAGCAAAAAAATTGCGCGGACTGCGAGAACCGCGCGTGGCAATATCTGGCTCGCTCGAAATCAAGCGAGCTTGCAACCATCTTTGGCAATTCCTTCAAGCAGGCGCGCACGGCTGATGAACGCGCAATCGTAGGACAGGCGCAGACGTTTCAAACGCGCGAGCTTGCGCTCAAACGTCAACTCGACGAAGAGCGACGCAAGCCTTCTGCCGCGCGTAATCAGGAAAGCCTTGATCGCATCAGCGCTCAGTTGCGCATAGTGCAATTAGATTATGACCGCTACACAAAATCGCTCAACGCCGAGCAGAAGAAGCTTGTGCAGATCGAGCCAGAAGACTTCCGGCAGATTCAAAAGGGCCTGCAAAAGGGCGAAGTGTTCATCGAGCCAATGATGCTTGGTGATCGAATCGTCATATTCGCCGTCAGATGGGGCGCGAACGTCCCGCTCATCTATCGCGAGACTCGCGTGAGCGAAAAAGAGGTCAACGAGACAATGCAGAAGCTGCGCGAAGCCTTGTCCCGGCCTGAACAACGATTCGGAACGGTTCGCGCTGAACGAGAAGACACGGAGACGAACACGAATGCGAAAGCCGAAGACCCGCTCCGTTACTCCGAACGCCTGTACGACTGGCTCATCAAGCCTGTCCTGCCTGAGATTTCAGACGCCACCACGCTCATCATAAGTCCGAGCGGGCGACTGCGTTACATTCCGTTTGCGACATTGCACGACGGCGCGCAATACCTGATAGAGCGTTATCAAATCGCCGTGTTGACGCGCGCCGGTTCAATCGGAATCGGCGACGAGCGCGGGCTGGACATGAGCCAGACAAGGATGCTCGCGTTGAGCAACCCTGAGCCGGTGACGGCCCCGCTGCCCGGCGCTGACACAGAGGTTGATCAGTTGCGCCAGTTGTTTGACGGCGGCGACCGCGTTCGCATATTCAAGCATGCAGAGGCGAGCAAGAAGAATCTGTTCGACACGCTTTTTGATTACCAGATTCTGCACCTTGCCACGCACGGTTATCTGAACAACGAATCGCCCGACCAGTCCTACATACTGCTTGCGGGCGACAAAGATCAGCGGCTGACGTTTGACGAGATAGGTCGCATGGAAGTAGGGCAGATGCGACTTGTCACGCTGTCGGCCTGTCAGACTGCGCTGGGCGACCATTCGCAGGGACAGGAGATCGCGGGGCTGGCTTATGGATTCGAGAAGGCGGGCGCGGCTACGATCATCGCCAGCCTGTGGTCGGTAAACGACGAAAGCACGAAAGAACTGATGATCGCATTTTACGGCAATCTGAAGTCAGGAATGTCGAAAGCCCGCGCGATGCAGGAGGCGCAAAAGAGCTTGATGAAATCGGTCAGGTTTCAGCATCCGTATTACTGGGCGGCGTTTCTCGTGATCGGCTCGTGGAAGTAGCGTTACACATTGCCCGTTCGCAACTGTTCCGCGAGGTATTCAGAGGCTCGCCACGCCAGAGCTATGATTGTCAGCGTGACGTTCTTCTCTGTTATCGAAACGAATGAACTGCCATCGACGACAAAAAGATTTCTTACGTCATGCGACTGGCAGAAACGATTGAGCACGGATTTTCTCTGATCGTTGCCCATGCGAGCCGTGCCGACTTCGTGAGTGGCATCGCCGGGCGGAGGAGGCATCGCCGAGCGATTAAACGGAGCGAGTTCGCACCCTGCCGCGCGCAAAATCTCTTCCGCGCTGTCGTACATCGCCGCAGCCATCTTCAAATCATTGTCGCCCCACCGCGCATTGAATCGCAGTTGCGGAATGCCGTAACGATCTTTTAGCCCGCCGGGATCAATCTCGCAGTAATTCCTGAAATCCGCCAGACACTCGCCAAATCCCGCCACGGAAATCATCGCCGTGTTCTGTTCACGCACCTGCTGCTTGAACCGGGAGCCGAAGCCCGACAGGCCGCGCGCGTAACCGGGAAACATGCGCGAGCCGCTTGATGGTTGAAATTGCCAGCCGCGCAACACGTCAGATTTGCGCCCGCCTTTGATGTTTGTGTGGCGCGGAATGTAGATGTGCCCGCCGCCCGCGCCATCGTCATTCATCACAGGCGCGCCTTTCAATCGCGGCAGGTAACCGCTGACGAAACCCGATTTGATGCTATCCATCAGATAATGGCCCAACGCGCCCGATGTGTTCGCAAGCCCGGTCGGGTATTCGCGCGATTTCGAGTTCAGTAATATGCGCGTCGATTCCATCGCCCCTGCCCCCAGCACGACTGTTTTGCCATAGACTTCATGCTCCTGCCGAGTTTTAGTGTCGATGTAGGCAACACCGCGCGCGCGTTTCGTGTTCGGGTCGAGCAGCACGCGATGGGCTGCCGCCTGAGTGCGGAGCGTGAAATTCGGTTTGCCGACGAGTTTTGGAATGATGGCATCGAGCGTCGAAAAGCGAGACGAAGTTTCACAGCCCCGCCCACATTCGCCGCAGTAATGACACGCCGCGCGCCCTTCGTGATTGCGTGTCAGCACTGCCGCGCGAAGCGGAATCGCCGCAATATTGATCTTTTCACATCCCCGCTTCAACATCATTTCGCCGCAGCGAAGGGCTGGCGGCGGCATGAAATTTCCGTCCGGCAGCACGGCAAGCCCTTCGCGCGTGCCGTAGACTCCCATCAACGCTTCGGCGCGGTCGTAGTAGTCAGCAAGCTCGCTATAGGAAATCGGCCAGTCCTCGCCGTATCCGTCCTGCATCGATTTGGGCTTGAAGTCGGCTTCCGACATACGCAGGCTCACGCGGCCCCATGTGTTTGTGCGCCCGCCGACCGCGTGGATGCGCGTCCAGTGAAAATCGGTCCCTTCCGCTACCCCGTAGCGATCAACGCGCGGATTGACGTAGAGGTGCTCGGTATAAGCGTCTATCTTCCACAGCCCGTCATACTGCCCCGGCTTGCCTCGCCCGCGAAACGACATCTCGTAAGGCCATTTGTGCGACGTGATGTAGTCTTTGGTCGGGTCCCATTTCGGCCCTATTTCAAGCAGCAGAACTTTGAGTCCTTTGCCTGCGAGCACGTATGCGGCGATTCCGCCCGCCGCGCCGGAGCCAACGATGATTGCGTCGTAGATTTCCTGTTTGCTCATGATAAATACCCTGAAACCGGCTGCCACAGCCTGTTTCAAGGATGGCTTGTTACTTTCAGCCTGCGCGCCGTCTCCCTGTGTTCATACTTTTCATAAGCTCGATGGTGTCTGTAAGCATGAAACAAAAACCTACTGAAGAGCAATGTCAAATATTGGATTCGAGTGTTTAGAGATAAACAGAAGCTCTTGCGCCGACGGGTTCGCAGCGATCAGGCAAGCCTGTAGGGCCGGAGATTGCCGCTAGTCGAGGTTGAAGAATCGCTTGACGCGATTGAGCAGAGTTTCCGAGCGCATTCTCTTTTCCGCTTCGGGCATTGCGCGAGATCGTTCAGCCAGTTCCGCCTGCCGCTCTGCCAGTTTGTGGCTTAAGGCTTCGACCAGTTGCGCATTCTCGTTTAACAGTTCCTGCAATATGCTTTTTCTGATCTCCAGAATTTCCACTTCGTCTAGAGCACTCACGTCTGCGTTGCGCGGCTCGCCCGTCAGCAAAGCCATCTCGCCAAAGAAATTGCCCCGCTCAAGAACTGCGACGCGCTGAAGGTTGCCGTCGGTTTGAGGCACCTGCACTTCGGCTTTGCCGCGAGAGATGACGAACATGGAATCGCCCGGCTCTCCGCGCCGCAGAATTGTTTCGCCGGGCGCATAGATATATTTAACCAGCGACCTGACGACGGCAGATCGCTCGTCAGCAGTGAGCGGCTCGAATATGGCGACCGATTCGATGATCTTCTCATAGCTTTCCTCCTGAGGTTTCAGGGAGGGTTGTTGTTCTTCCATCAACACGTGGCGGATCGGATAGGGAATATCAATATCGTTGCGGCGATAGACATACCAGATATGCTCACGGATCTTCGCATCAAGGTCGGGAGTCAGCATGTAATCTCTAACCCAGTAAAGTATCTCGTAAGTTATGCTCGAATCATGAAACTCTGCGATGCGGACTACGGGAGTTTTTTCCGGCGCAATGTTGGGCAGAGCGCGCACTGATTCCCGCACAAGCGGGATCACTCTTTGAGGCGGCAGCTGATATGGAGCGGGAAAGCGAAGCACGCGGCGGTTGAGACCGTTGAAAGGGTAGACCTCCAGCGCCTCGCGCGCCACTTTGCTATTGGGAAAAATGATGAGCGTGTTATTGTTCGTGCGAATTGAAGTGGTGCGCCATGTAACGGCCTCCACCTTGCCAAGCTCTTTGTCTATTCTAATGGAGTCGAGGATGTGAAACGGTTGCTCGATGTGAATCGAGATTCCGGCGAAGAAGTTTCCAAGCGTGTCCTGTAGCGCGAGACCGATGATTACCGATACGACTGTCGATGTTGCGATGAGTTCTAACCCGCCCAGTTCGCTGTTGAGCAGGAGCTTGTATATAAGTACGAAACATATAGCGTAGAGGATTGTCGAAAGCAGTCCTCTCAGAAGAGCAGGCGCTTCACGCCCTTTGCGCTTTACGAATACGATGTCGAAAAGCAGATAGCTCGCAGCCCGCACCAGTATTATGCTGAATGCCACGAGCAAAGCCGCAAGCACATACTTTGCGCCCTTCATCGCAGCCAGGTCTGGATTGAAAAACCGGATCAGCGCATAAGCCAGACCGAGCAGGGCGGTGATTGTGATTTGCAGTGTGAGTTTCTTCATTGCTCGTTACTGCATCTGGGCTGCAACACGAGCAGCGCCGAGCAGCGCCGTCTTGTCATTCAGGATCACGCGCACGGGGATGGTCGCAACCAGCGGCGAGAGCCTTCCTTTGTCCATGAATGCTCCGATGAAAGTCCCGTCCTTCAGCTTCTCTGAAATCTTGGGCGCGATTCCGCCGCCGATGTGAACGCCGCCTATGGCCTTTAACGTCAGCGCAATGTTGCCTGCCGTAGCGCCGTAAATCCCGGCGAACATATCGAGCGCCTTCACGCACATCTTACACGTGTGGGCGAGCGCCGCCTGCGAGATGACGCTGCTGGGGTCGCGCTCGGCAAAGCGCGCGGCGATCTCAGGCTGCTCGGTCCCATAGCCTGATGCGCGAAGGAAGTCATAGATGTTGAACAGGCCCGGCCCCGAAAGCACGCGCTCGATGCTGACTCGGCTGTGCTTTGTAAACATGTATTTCAGCAACTCGATCTCCAGCGGGTCGCGCGGCGCAAAGTCCATGTGGCCGCCTTCGGACGCGGACGGCAGGTGACGACTGCCGTCCCAAAAAAGGCTCGCCACACCAAGCCCTGTGCCTGCCGCGACCAGCGCCGCGTTGCCTTCTTCGACCATCCCTTCGTTCAGCGTCAGCATCTCTTCGGGTTTCAGCGCGGGGATGCCGTGCGCCGTCGCTTCGAGGTCGTTGATAAGCGCGACCGATTCGAGGTTGAGAGTGCGCGCGAGGTTTTCCGCGTTCACGATCCAGGGAAGATTGGGTGTCACCGATTGCCCGTCAACAACAGGCCCCGCAACGCCAAAGCAGGCCGCCGTGACCTGTGCGCTTTTCGATGCCATGAATTTATGAACGATGGCTTCAAGCCCGACATGATCGCGGCTTGGATAGCTTTGCAGATCTTGCGCGCGCAAAGCGCCGTCCCGCAGATCGAAAAGACCGAGATTCGTTTTCGTGCCGCCAATATCACCAGCAAGGATCATTTACCCTCCGAACAGTACCGCGAGCGATAGCGAGCGGGTGAGTCGCAATGCAACCCGCTCGCTATCGCTCGCGGTACTGTGTTGCCTGCTGCCCGCTATTTACTGCTTTCCGCCTATCATCTCTGCCGCCGCCTGCACCGCCTGTTCGTAGATGCGGTCGTGGCCCAGTATCTCAAGTTCTCTGGCGATCAATGCGCTCTCGCCAAGCCCTTCGTAGCTGAGCACGCGCTGCGCTTTCTTCTCTTCATCACGCGTAACAGCAGTCTCGATGCGATTGCCGTCTGCGCTTCGACGGACGCTGAAGACAGTTGATGTATCGATTGCGCTCGTTATCATCACGTGCGCGATGCGGCCCGGCTCGATCTCTCGATCCGTGTGCGCGAACTCAAGCGTGATCTTGTGCCCGTCACCGGCGATCATATTAAAAGTTGTCTGACCTTCTGCCGCATGGTTTGCCGATTCACCGCTGAATCGCCAGCCGAGACGGCTCGCAAGCCAGCCGCCCAGCAACAGCGCCCTTGTGGCAATTGCCGAAGCGTCAGCCGAGGGCGGCGCATACCTGATGACCACCTTGTCCAGCTGTTCAAGCAGAGGGCGATAATCCGCCACGTCGTAGAAGCTTGCGATCAACGCGCGCCACGCCGTCATCTGCGCCCAGTTCAAATCGCTCAGGGCCGCCCATCGCTCCGTGTTGCGAAGCGCGGCGGCCATGCTCGCAAGATCGCCGCGCGGATCGTTGAACTGCGACGAGTCGATAACCATGCGATCTGAAATCTCTGCCAGCCGCCCGAACAACTGCTTGTCCGAAACCTGCGGCACCGCGCGCCACCACAGGTAAACGGGCAGGTCCGCAATCAGCAGCGGCACGACTGCGCTTGGCACCTCGTCAAGATGATCTTCGCTTGCCGTGATCGTGACCTGTTCGCAGCAGACCTGCTTGGAGTTCGGGGTCGGCAGCGTACACCGGGAAGTGACCTGCGCCGTAAGCCTGGATTCCGGCGCTTCTCGATCTGCAATTATCAGGACTACCCGACAGGGGTGCGACCCTGTGATATCCATCATGATGTCGTCAACCTTGTCGGCCTCCGCAGGGTTGGGAACATAGATCAAAAGGTTGAGAATGGATGAACGGACTACGCCGCCCGTTTCATCTTCGGACGCTTCTTTCCAAAGCGAGGTCAGCTCTTTTTCTATTGCTGCGACGTTGATTGCCGATTGCGTCTGTTCTGCGCTCATCTTTGCCTCTCTATTTCAAATCTCAAATCTCGAATTTGAAATTCTTACTGCCTGCGTCCATAACTTATGGCCTGCGCCATCGCCGCCCGTCTTTTTCAATCAACTGATTGCCTTCATCGGGCCCCCACGTGCCTGCCTCGTAGTTGGGAAAATTGGCTTTGGAACTTTGCCATCGGTCGAGTATCGGCTGAACGATCTCCCACCCGCGCTCCGTCATGTCGCGCCGCGCGTAGAGAGTCGAATCGCCCAGTATGCAATCGAGCAGCAGCCGTTCATAAGCTTCGGGCGACGATACGCCGAATGATGCGCCGTAGCGGAAATCCATATTTACCCATCGAATGCGCGTAACCTGACCGGGTATCTTTGCGCCGACCCTCAAGGTGATGCCTTCGTCGGGCTGGATGCGAACTATCAACACGTTCGGCTCGAATTGCTGGTCGGGAATCTGATTGAACAATTGAAGCGGCGCTTGTTTGAACTGTATGGCAATCTCTGTCACGCGCTTTGGCAATCGCTTGCCTGACCTGAGGTAGAAAGGCACATCGGCCCATCGCCAGTTGTCGAAATAGAGTTTCACAGCCGCATAGGTATCGGTGTTGGATTCGGGATTCACGTCTTTTTCCTGGCGATAACCCGGAACTTCTTTGCCCGCGACTGATCCCGGGCCGTACTGGCCGCGCGCTGCGAATTCGTCAACCGTGTCGCGCGCAATCGGGCGAACGGCGCACATCGCTTTTATCTTTTCATCGCGCACGGCGTTTGCCGAAAGATTCGCGGGCGGTTCCATGGCGACCAGTGAGAGAACCTGAAAAACATGATTTTGAATCATGTCGCGCAGCACGCCCGATGTGTCGTAGTACCCGCCGCGACCTTCGACGCCTATCGCCTCCGCGTTTGTGATCTGCACGTGGTCTACGTAGTTGCGATTCCAGATCGGCTCGAATATGCCGTTCGCGAATCGAAAGACCAAAAGGTTTTGCACAGTCTCTTTGCCCAGATAGTGATCTATGCGATAGACCTGATCTTCGTCGAAGACCTTGGCAACGTCTCCGTTCAATTGCTTTGCGCTTCCCAGATCGTGGCCGAACGGTTTCTCGATTATGATGCGCACCCATGCGCCGGGTTTCGCGTCTGCAAGCCCCGCCGCGCCGAGCCGTTCTATCGCTTCGCTGTAGAGCGTCGGAGAAGTCGAGAGATAAAATACGCGATTGCCCGCCGTTCCGCGCTCGGCGTCTATCTGATCCAGTCGCTCGCTCATCTTCTGATAACAGGTCGGGTCGTTGATGTCGCCCGCAATGTAAAAGATTCCCTGAGCGAAACTCTGCCAGACCGATTCATCAACGCTTTTGGCTTCGCCGTAAGTCGCGACCGCATCTTTCATCTTATCGCGAAACTCGTCGTCGCCCATCGGCGAGCGCGCAAATCCCAGTATTGCGAATTCGGCGGGCAGAAGCCGCTGCTGCGTCAGGCGATAAAGCGCCGGAACCAGTTTGCGCTTCGTCAGATCGCCCGATGCGCCGAAGATGATAACAGTGCAAGGCTCCGCCGTTCGTTCAAGCCTGATGCCTTGTCTTAAGGGATTGTCTGTAGTTGTGCTGGACATGCGGTTCTTCCTTATAGTTGTGTGCGGTCATGTAGGGGCGACCGTCTCTGGTCGCCCCAGTTGGCACTAATTGAATCCGGGGCAACCAGAGACGGTCGCCCCTGCATGAAATTCATTTGCGGTTTAATTCTTGGCTAATTCGTCTTCCCATTCCGTGTGGATGGATTCGCCTTCGGGATTATCCACGCGCTTGTAGGTGTGCGAGCCGAAGAAATCGCGTTGCGCCTGCGTCAGATTCAGCGGCAGGTTCGCCGTGCGATAGGTGTCAAAGTATGCAAGGCTCGCAGAGATCGCCGCCGCAGGTATCCCTAAGCTCTGCGCCGTCGTCACGGCCTGCCGCCATCGAGGCTGCGCTTCCAGCACCCATTCCTTGAATACAGGGTCGAGCAAAAGGTTCGGCAAATCCGCCTGCCGCTGATACGCCTGCTTGATCTTGTCAAGGAACTGAGCGCGGATGATGCAGCCGCCTTTCCATATCCGGCTCAACTCGCCCAGATTGATGTTCCAGTTGTACTGCTCGGAGCCCTTGCGTATCAGGTTCATGCCTTGCGCGTATGAACATATCTTTGACGCATAAAGCGCGTCGTGAACCGCGTCGATCAGCCCCTGCTTGTCTCCGCTGTATCGCGACTCGGCAGGACCGGGCAACTGTTTGCTTGCCGCGACGCGCTCATCTTTGCGCGCCGAAAGCACGCGCGCATCGATTGCGGCCTGCATGGTCGGGATGACCACGCCCATTTCGAGCGCGACCTCTGCCGTCCATTTGCCCGTGCCTTTCTGGCCAGCGGCGTCGAGTATCTGATCGACAAGCGGCTTGCCGCTTTGCGGGTCTTTGACTTTGAAAATCTTCGCGGTGATTTCGATCAGAAACGAATTAAGGTCGCCTTCGTTCCAGCGCGTGAATATGTCTGCAAGCTCAGAAGCCTCAAGGCCGAGCGCGTTGCGAAGAATGTCATAAGCCTCTGCGATAAGCTGCATATCGCCGTACTCGATGCCGTTATGAACCATCTTGACGAAATGGCCCGCGCCGTCCGGCCCCACGTATGTCACGCAGGGGCCGTCATCGACTTTGGCAGCAATGGCTTCCCATATCGGGCGAATGTGTTCGTAAGCGGCAGGGTCGCCGCCCGGCATCAGCGACGGGCCCCACAGCGCGCCCGATTCGCCGCCCGATACGCCCGATCCGATGAAGTTCAGACCTTCGGCCTTCAAATCTTTTTCCCGCCTTCTCGTGTCCTCAAAGTACGAGTTGCCGCCATCGATAATGATGTCGCCGGGGCTCAGGAGCGGCTTGAGCTGATCGACAACATCGTCAACAGGCTTGCCCGCTTTGACAAGCAGGATCATCTTGCGCGGCGTTTCCAGCGAGTTTACGAAATCCTGAATCGAACGCGCTCCGATGACCTGGTGGCCTTCTGCGCGTTGCAGGAATTTATCAACCTTCGCAGGGTCGCGGTTGAAGACTGCTATAGGGAACCCGTTGCGCGCGATGTTGAGCGCGAGATTTTCGCCCATCACGGCGAGTCCTACCATTCCAATTTTTGCTAATTCCGGTTTACTTTCTGCGGTCATGTTTTTATACCTCTGTGCCAAAGTCGGCTTTTAGATTGATGTAGCGCAACCTTTACGGATTGCGCGTTTCGAATACGAGTATGCGCAACTTGCTTACTTCTGCCCTGCAAGCAGTTGAGCTGCCGCTTCATCCACCATCCACAGCAACGTGCCGTTGCGCGGGCGGATAAGCTGGCTCGGATAAACATCAGGCTGATAGCTGCCTTCGAGCACGCCTCGAAGCGCCTCCGCTTTATCCGCTCCCGCGGCGATGAATGTTACATTGCGCGCATTGTTGATTAGTGTAGACGTGAACGTGATTCGATGAGCGTTGAACTTCTCGACGTAGTTGGCTACCACTATCTGATCATTGACGTACAGCGCGTTTGTGCCGGGGAAAAGCGATGCCGTGTGCCCGTCCGGCCCCATGCCTAAAAAGACCAGATCGAAGCGCGGGACGTAGCCCGAAGGGTCTGCAAGAGTCGCTTCCGGGTCTGAAAGAAAAAATTCCCTGAGAGTCGCCGCATACTTACTGGCTGCGCTCGCAGGGTCCGGCAGTTCAGCCGGTATGCGGAATATGTTTTCGGCAGGCACAGGCGTTTTTTCAAGCAGAGTTTCGCGCGCCATCCGGTAATTGCTATCCGCATGGTCAGGAGGAACCGCGCGCTCGTCTCCCCAGAAGAAGTAGATCGAAGACCACGGCACTGTGTCTGAGAAAGGTTCTTCGGCAAGCAGCGAAAGCATCTTTCGCGGAGTCGAGCCGCCCGACAACGCTACTGTGAATTGCCCGCTGCCCAGGCAGTATTGATCGGCCAGCCGCGCGAAGTGACGCGCGGCTTTTAGCGCAAGCTCGTCCGCATCCTTATAGATGCGGATCTGCGCGTCAGACTTGTTCAACATCCGTGTAGACATTCGTTTCCTCTCAATGCCCGCTTTAATCGCGATTGCGCCACAGCCACGCCCCGCCTTTTACTCCGGCTTCGTTTGAAACGATCCTAACGTCAGGGTCGAGCTTGAAATCGATCTTGTCGGCGTTTCCGCCGCCGATATAGAGCTTGTCGAAATTCGTCAGTATCCGCATCGTTTCGATGGCGCGCGCAACCCTGCGATTCCATCTCTTTTTGCCTATCTTTTTACGCGCCTTATCGCCAAGCTGCGCGTCGTAGTCTTTGTTGTTGCGAAACGGAATATGGGCTATCTCAAGATGAGGGCCAATCTCGCCGTCTAAAAACAGCGCGGACCCGAAGCCTGTCCCAAGCGTGATGACCATCTCGACTCCGGTTCCTTCGATGGCCGCATAGCCCTGCATGTCCGCATCGTTTAACACGCGCACGGACCTGCCCAGTTGCTTTTCAAGCGCCAGTCCGAGATCGTAGCCTTTCAGTTCTTTGGTGCCGAGATTGGGCGCTGTGATTATCTTCCCCTTGCGAACGACGCCGGGAAATCCGACCGACACTACATCGTAATCCCTGAGAGGCTCTATCAAATTCACCAGAGCATTAAGAAGCACGTCAGGCGTTACGGGGTGCGGAGTCTCGACGCGCAATCGCTCGGTCAGCATCTGGCCGTCCATATCGAGAATCGCGGCTTTCAATCCCGACCCTCCGATATCGATGGCCAGCACTCGCGTATTTTCAGTAACTGCGTTTCGATCTTCGCCGGTCGAATGTTGTTGACTTGTCATGGCTTCTCCTTAGGGCGTCCAGTCGGTGTGAACGTGGCCCTGCTCGGGGTGATCCGTGCGTTCATATGTATGCGAGCCGAAGTAATCGCGCTGGGCCTGCGTCAGGTTTTGCGGCAATTGCGCTGCGCGGTAGCTGTCGAAATAAGAGAGGCTCGCAGATATCGCAGGTACGGGAATGCCTGATCCCTGCGCTGTCTTGACCGCCAGCCGCCAGTTCGATTGTCGGCTTGTGATCCAGCGATTGAATTCATCGTCGAGCAAAAGATTTGCTAACCCTGCATTGCGCCTGTAGGCATTCATAATCGGGTCTAGAAACTGCGCACGGATTATACACCCACCCTTCCATATTCGCGCCATCTCGCTCAACTGAATTCCCCAGTCGTGCGACTGCGATCCCTTGCCGATCACGCTCATGCCCTGCGCGTAAGAACATATTTTCGACGCATAGAGCGCGTCGTGAACAGCCTGAATCAGTTTTTTACGGTCGCCTCTTGAGCGCTGCTTTCTCGGCCCTTTGAGCTTTTTGCTTGCCACCAGCCGTTCGTCTTTCATGCTCGACATGAATCGCGCGTCAATGGCCGAAGCGATGGTCGGAATAGGCACGCCCAATCCGATAGCTTCAAGCGCGGTCCATTTGCCCGTGTCTTTCTGCTCCGCTTTATCGAGCACGAGATCGACGAGCGGGCGACCCGTCTCTTTATCCCGAAAGCGAAAGATGCGCGCGGTGATTTCGATCAGGAACGAATTAAGCAGCCCGCGATTCCATTCATCGAATATGTCTGCAAGCTCAGAGGCTTCGAGGCCGAGCGCGTTACGAAGAATGTCATAAGCCTCTGCGATAAGCTGCATATCGCCATACTCGATGCCGTTATGAACCATCTTGACGAAATGGCCCGCGCCGTCCGGCCCCACGTATGTCACACAGGGGCCTGATTCGGTCTTTGCGGCGATTGCTTCAAGGACAGGGCTGAGGTGATCGTATGCCTCGCGCGCGCCGCCCGGCATCAGCGACGGGCCGTTTCGCGCGCCCTCTTCGCCGCCCGATACTCCGCAGCCGACGAATCGCAATCCGGTGCTGCGCAGATCGGCTTCGCGCCGCTGCGTGTCTTTGTAGAAAGAGTTGCCTCCGTCGATAACGATGTCGCCCGGATCGAGCAGCGGCTTGAGCTTTTCAAGAGTGAGATCGACCGGCACGCCCGCTTTTATCATCATCATTATGCGGCGAGGCCGTTCGAGCGCGGCGACGAACTCTTCAAACGTCTTTGTGCCGATGAACTGTTTTTCCGGGTTCTCGCCCACAAAAGCGTCAACCCAATCGGTTTCAAGATTCCACACGGCGACAGGAAACCCGTGACTTTCGACGTTCAGCGCAAGGTTGCGGCCCATCACGGCCAGCCCGATCATGCCGAACTGCGCCTGCTTTGTTTTTGCTTCATCAGTAGACATTATTTGGTCCTATACTCCGGCAGATTGCACAGTGCCGAGCACATACTTTTCAATCCCGCGCGACCAGCCGTCGCTGTCGTTTGAGGAAGTTATATAGCTTGCGGCTCGAATCACTTCATCCACACCCTGACCCATGGCAATGCTTACGCCCGCCTGCGCGAACATCTCGACATCGTTCGGCCCGTCGCCGATGACGGCCACCTGTTCGGTCGAGACCTGAAACACCTCGGCGAGGCGAATGACCACCGTGCCTTTGTGAATGCCGTAAGCGGTCACGTCGAGAAAGCGGGGCTTCGAGCGCGAGGCCGATACCTCGCCCGTCAGCTCTTTTGATAATCGCTTCTCGGCCTCTGCGACAAGTTCGGGTTTGCCGACGACTGTGAGCTTGTTTACTTCCCGGCGGATTCTCTCGTCGTAGCCGTCGATCAGCGGGCTGAAACCCGATGTGTGCTCTTCGCGGTCAACGAAAGCGTCGCGCCAGGGTGCCCACCAGTCAAACTCGTCATAAGCCCATACGCCCAACCCGTAGTCGTCGGCTATCGATTTAATGCGCGCGATGATCGAAACAGAAAGTGTGCTGCGAGCCTTGACTTCGCCGTCGGCGGTAATCAGCAGAGCGCCGTTGAAGGCCGCGAACGGTGAACGAAGCGCGAGCGATTCTGCAAGCGGACGAATTGAGCGCGGCGGGCGCGAGCTTGCAAGCGACAGCTGTATACCCAGCTCGTAGAGCCGCGCGGCAGTCTGTCTGGTCGATTCGGCAATCTCGTGGTTTGAAGTGATGAGCGTGCCGTCAATATCGGAAATCACAAGCGCGATGTGCGGCGAAAGATCATGTTGATCCATAGAAACAATCCTGTAGGGGCGACCGGGGCGGGGTCGTCCCGGACTTACACGCACTCACGCGTGGGCGAGTGGTTTCCGCTCGCCCACGCAATGAACTATTTTTAACTGGCTTTTCCTTGCGTGATCGGGAAGCCGTTTTGGACTATTTCCAGCAGCGTGCGCAATCCGGCGGTCACATCTTTTCCGAGATGAACGCGAATCGCGCGGCGGTGGCGGCTGGCAAGCGACTGGAAATCGCCGAGCGATTGCGCCCCTTTCAAAATGCCAAAGGTGAACGGCTCGTTCGGCAGGGGCACGTCCACGGCGTTGTCGGCGGTGATCTGTACGAAGACGCCGCTCGCCGGTCCCCCTTTGTGCAATTGCCCCGTCGAGTGAAGGAAGCGCGGCCCGTAGCCCGTCGTCGTCGCAACGCGCGCAACGTCGCGCAGGTGTGTGCGAATCGCCTGAATCAAACGGTCGTGCTCTGCCGTCTCCTGAATGTAATCGAGCAGCGCGATAAAATCACCATTCCCTGCGCGCTTCAGGTGCGCCGTGATGAACTGATCGAGCGGCAACTCGCCAAGCTCCGTGCGCGTTTCGGCTTCGCAGAATACTTGCAGCCCCTGACCTTCCGTCGCAAGCTCCTGAACAGGCAGCGCCCCGTTCTTCTTGTACTCTTCGAGCAGGCGCTTGGTGTTGTCCTTGCTCTCCTGCACGTTCGGCTGATCGAAGGGGTTGATGCCTAATATCTTGCCCGCAACGGCAGTGGCAAGCTCCCAGACGTAAAACTCTTCGCCGAGGTCGAGCGGATCGTTGAGCGTGCGACGCACTACGGGATGGCCCGCTGCTTCAAGCGCCTTCAACTTGCCATCGGTATCGGCATCAACCGGGCCGATACTGATGTGAACGAACAGGCGATCATTGCCGTAAACCGAGGGCGCGCCTAAAGTCTCGCCCGCGATGGGGATTATGCCTTTGCCCTCTTTGCCCGTGCTTTCGGCGATCAACTGCTCGATCCACAGTCCGAGCGACGCAATATCGGGAGAGGTCGAAAGCGTCAGCTTGTCTCGACCGGCGTTTGCGAGCGTGCCTAAAATAGTGCCCAATCGCGCGGCAGGGTTGTCAGGAGTCGGAACAGCCGGAGCGCAGGCGTGCATAACGCGCTCTGCTCGGTCAAGCAGCGCTTTGAAGTCGAAGCCCTGCAAAGAAGCCGGAACCATTCCGAAGAATGAAAGCGCCGAATAGCGCCCGCCGATGTCTGCCGGATTCAGGAAGATTCGGCGGAAATTGTCTCCCTTTGCCATCGCTTCCATGAGCGTTCCGGGGTCGGTTATCGCGACGAAGTTTTCGCCCGCGCGGTCGCCTTTGATCTCGCGCATACGATTGAAGAAGTATTTATAAAACATCAGCGGCTCAGTCGTCGTGCCGGATTTGCTTGCGACGATGAACATCGTGTGCTCAAGATCGACGCGCTCTTCAAAGCTCTTAACCGTCGCCGGATCTGTTGAGTCGAGCACGTGCAGCGTGGGGAAGTTGTCGATTTTGCCGAAGGTGCGGCGAAAGACTTCGGGGCAAAGGCTGCTGCCGCCCATCCCCAACAGCATAGCATCGGTGAATCCATCATTGCGGACGCGTTCGCTGAAGGCGGCAAGCTCGTCCGCGTTATCGACCAGCTGATCGATGACCGTCACCCATCCGAGCGCGTTACGAATGATCTTCTGATGCTCTGCGTCGTCTTTCCACAGGCTCGCGTCTTTTTTCCAGACGCGGCGAATCCACGTCTCTTTGTCCGCCTGTTCGAGCGCCTTCTTTACAGCCTCTGCGTGAGAGCCGAGCGAGGCCGTTTGACGTTCGAGTATGCCGCTTGTGATGGCGGCCTGTTTCGACGAGATGCTCCCCATCAGATTGCGGAACGACTCCTCGAATGCCTGCACGCCTTCGTCCTGCAATTGCTGTGTGACTGCGCCGAGGTCGATGCCTGCTTCGCCCAGTCGCTTGATCGTCGATTGCGCGCCCGGCAGATCATCTTCGAGGCTTGCTCGAACCGCGCCGTGATCGCGGAAGGCTGTGTATGTCGCGGGCGGCACCGTGTCAACCGTGTCCGGGCCGATCAGTTCTTCGACGTAATAGGTGTCTTTGTACTGCGGGTTCTTTGTTCCCGTGCTCGCCCACAGCGGGCGCTGCACCTGCGCGCCTTTTGCGCGGAGTTTTTCAAATCGCTCGCTGTTAAAAAGTTCTTTGAACCGTTGATACATCAGCCTCGCATTGGCAATCGCGGATTTGCCGAGAAGGACGGTAAGCTTCTCTTTTTCCGCGTCGTCGCTTGAACGTCGAATGCGGAACTCAAGCTGGTTATCAATCGCCGAATCGATGCGGCTGACGAAGACGCTTGCGACCGATGCGATGTGGTCTATAGGCTCGCCCGCCTCGGCTCTTTTTTCAAGTCCGCGAATATAGCTTTCCGCAACCTGATCGTAGGTTTCCTGCGAGAAGATGAGCGTGACGTTGATGTTCAGTCCTGCCGCGATTGCCTGTTCGATTGCGGGGATTCCGGCGGGCGTGGCCGGAATTTTGATCATCACGTTTTTGCGCGACAGCGCGGCCCATAACCGTTTGGCTTCGGCCACTGTGCTTTCGGTATCGTTGGCCAGCAGCGGCGATACTTCGAGGCTCACGTAGCCGTCGATGCGATTTGTGCGGTCGTAGACCGGCGCGAGCAGATCAGCCGTGCGCTGGATGTCTTCGATCACCAGGTCTTCGTAGATGTCTTCAACGTCTTTGCCATCTGCAATCAGCCTGCGCATAGCTGCATCGTAATCTGTGCTGCCTGCGATGGCCTTCTCGAATATGGCGGGATTGGAAGTCACCCCGCGCAGGTCATCACCGCTGATTTTTTGTTCGATGTCACCCGTGTCGATCAGCGCGCGTCGGATGTTGTCATACCAGATACTTTGTCCGAGTTTTTGCAATTCTACTAATGGGTTGTTGCTCATGATTTATCCTCGTCGTGTAGGGGCGACGCTTTGCGGGTCGCCTCAGATTTACATGTTTTTAAAATGGGGCGACCACACAAAGCGTCGCCCCTGCTTGATAATTATGCTTTATTTTGCTCGATGGTCGCGCGAGCCTGGGCCACAACGTTTTCGACCGTGAAGCCGAACTGCTTGAGCAATTCTTTTAACGGAGCCGATGCGCCGAACTCTCTACGCGCGACGATGCGGCCATCAAGCCCGACATAGCCGCGCCACCCCAGAGTCGAACCGGCCTCGACCGCCACTCGCGCCCGGACAGCAGGCGGCAAGACCGACGCGCGATATTCGTCCGACTGGCGCTCGAACAGTTCCCAGCAGGGCATACTGACCACGCGCGCTTTTATGCCTTCTGCCTTCAATTGCTCGTAAGCGGCTACGCACAACTGCACCTCTGACCCTGTTCCCATCAATATTACGTCGGGTGTGCCGTCCGAGTCAGCCAGAATGTAAGCGCCCTGCTTCGTGCCTTCGGCTGAAGCGTATTTCGTGCGATCAACCGTGGGCAGCGGCTGGCGGCTCAGGATGAGCGCGACGGGCCGGTCCTGCGAAGTCATTATTATTCGCCACGCTTCGGCGACTTCGTTGGCGTCTGCGGGTCGAATCACATATAGCTGCGGAATCGAGCGTAAAGAGATCAACTGCTCGATGGGCTGGTGCGTCGGCCCGTCTTCGCCCACGCCAATCGAGTCGTGCGTAAAGATGAAATTCGTGGGCAGCTCCATCAAAGCAGAGAGCCTGATGGGCGCGCGCATGTAATCAGAGAAGATCAAAAAGCCTGAGCCGTAAGCTCTCAGCTTGGTGAGCGCCATGCCGTTAAGTATTGCGCCCATGGCGTGTTCTCGTATGCCGAAATGGAAATTGCGGCCCTCGTAAGACCCGGCTTCAAAGTCGCCGCCGTTCGTCATGCGCGTCTTTGTCGAGGGCGCAAGGTCTGCGGACCCGCCGATCATCCACGGCACGCGCTCCGCGATGGCGTTCAGTATCTTAGCGCTTGCGTCGCGCCCGGCCACTCCTTTTTCATCGGCGGGAAAGACGGGAATTCCTGCGTCCCAGCCGTCAGGCAGACCGCCGCGCTGCATGGTCTCCCACTCTGCGGCAAGGTCGGGATGAGCCTCTTTGTAGGCGGCGAATCGGGTGTTCCATTCCGCTTCGTACCGCTCGCCGCGCTCGATTGAGCGGCGGGCGTAATCACGCACTTCATCAGGCACGAGGAACTTCGCGTCAGGCGGCCAGCCGTAACGCTGTTTGGTTAACCTGATCTCTTCGTCGCCGAGCGGCTCGCCGTGCGCTGCGTGCGTGTCCTGTTTGTTCGGCGCGCCCCAGGCAATGTGACTATCGACGATGATGAGCGTTGGACGATCTGTTTCTTTATGCGCTCGCTGTAGTGCCTGATCGAGCAGTTCGAGATCGTTTGCGTCGCCAACCCTCATGACGTTCCAGTGATAAGACATGAAACGCGAAGCCACGTCGTCCGTGAATGCGAGCGCCGTATTGCCTTCAATCGTGATGTGATTGTTGTCGTAAATCCAGACGAGGTTGGAAAGCTGAAGATGGCCTGCAAGCGAGGCGGCCTCCTGCGATACGCCTTCCATCAGGCAGCCGTCGCCCGCGATTGCATAGACGCGATGATTGACTATTTCGTGGCCGTCGCGGTTGAAGTGGGCCGCAAGCCATCGCTCGGCAATCGCCATGCCGACAGAGTTTGCAACGCCCTGACCGAGCGGGCCTGTCGTTGTTTCGACTCCCGCCGTGTGTCCGTATTCGGGATGACCGGGCGTGAGCGAACCCCACTGTCGGAATCGTTTTAGCTCTTCAAGCGGCAGGTCGTAACCCGAAATGTGGAGCATGCCGTAAAGCAGCATCGATGCATGGCCTGCCGAAAGCACGAATCGGTCACGCCCCGGCCATGCCGGGTTATGTGGATTGTGACGCAAAAACCTGTTCCACAAAACATAGGCGACAGGCGCGAGAGCCATTGGCGTGCCGGGATGGCCGGAGTTCGCCTGCTGCACGGCGTCCATAGCGAGAGTGCGAACAGTATTTATGCAAAGTTCATCGAGTTTTTGGTCGTGTTTTAAGGTATCGTCGGTCGGCATAGGTTGACTCATAATGCGAAACTCCTTTTGAAAATATCAGATTGAAAAGAACATCGCCCGGCGGCGTTTGAAAGCGGGAAGTCTATCACTAATTGGCCATAACTTGAATACCAATTCTCAGTTTTTAAATTCCCGTTTTGCCTGTTGCCAAAGCGAACTGTTAAGCTCTCTATCGAAATGTCTGTGTAACGATAATTTATTCTCCGATAAAATTGTTCATGCTACGATAAGGCGCAGGAATACAGAGAAATTCTCTTTGATGACAGACTTTTCTGTTAAAACCGAAAGCCAGTTTCTACTTAATTCACACGAAAGAAAATGAAAAAAAATGAAAAACCTGCATTGCAATGGGTTTAACTTACGTCTATATTAATTCGGAGAGCAACCACTGCTAAAACCTAAATGGAAATGTTTTCCTAAAAAAAACCATACAAAAGCAGTATGGGGAAAGTTTTGGCGAAGTTAAAAATCGCCTGTATCAGGTTACTCCCCGAAATTTGGCAAGAACATCTGAAAGGAAGGTAAAACAAAATGATTAGATCGAGAATTAATGGCAAGCATATGTTTGGCCTGGGAGCGATGTTAGTCCTCCTCACGGCAGTCTTATTCTGGCAAGCGAGCGTTCAAGAAGGACAGGCTCAATCAGGCGGTGGATTCAACCACGCGATTGTGACCGCGGAAATGGACGGCGGCACCTCTTTGGCCAGTTTGGCCAGTGCTGCCGCAGGCGAGAACGCCACGCTTACTGCGGGAGGTGTCTTATTTACTGATGGCCAGGAAGTCGGGCGAATAAGAATATGGGGCACAAGAAAAACAGATACAGTATTTAGCAATCTTGCTAATGGCTCGCCGATAAGCATTGCTATCGCTCATGTTAATATGAGTATCGAGCTTCCGGGCTTCAATGGCACACTCCAGGCGCAGGGTACACTGTCTGATGTCGTCAACGACGGGCTTCACGGTGTACATGTCGTCGGTCCTGGTGGTCAACGCACTTTTAATGGTGATGATGTTATTGCTATAACTGGCGGCACAGGCACTTTCAGAGGCGCAAACGGTGAAGCCACTATACGAAACAACCCTGATGGCACCTTTACCATCACGCTGAATGAAGCAAAACGCAGATAAGTCTGGCTTGAAACTTAATCAAGTTTGAGGCGAGCCCGCATCATCAATCCTTGATAATGCGGGCTCGCCTTATATTTTCGGGACTTATATTTCTGGTTATCTTTTATCCAGCGCGATGCTTCCGCCGACGACTGCAAGCTGAACGACGAACTCTTCATCCAACGCGATAAGGTCTGCGCGATGGCCCTCTTTTATCGAGCCAAACTCGCGCTCTAAGCCTGCCGCGCGGGCCGGGACGAACGAAGCCATGCTGATCGCTTCATAAACAGGCACGCCGAGGCTCAGGATGTTTTTGGCCGCCTCGCGCATGGTTATCACTGAACCGGCGATTGTACCGTCGGCCAGAGCGGTCAATCCATCGCGCACACTGATTGGAATATCCCACACTGAAAACTCTCCGTCGCCCAGACCTGTCGGCTGTATCGCGTCGCTTATGAGCGCCATCGCGCGCGCGCCCTTCGATTGATAAATCAACCTGAGCATCAGCGGCGCGACGTGATGAAAATCGGCTATCACATCAACACTGACATCAGTGCGTACCAGTCCCCAGCCGACCGCGCCCGGCTTGCGGTGGTGCAACAAGTCGAGCGCGTTCGGAAAGTGCGTGATGTGCCGCGCGCCCGCTTCGACTGCGCGGTCAAGCGTGTCAGGCTCTGCTTCGGTGTGGCCGAGAAACGCGCGCACGCCGCCGCCTGTCAGTTCGCGCACAAGATCGCAGCCCGCGCGCGTTTCAGGCGCAAGCGTCATCAATCGCGCAAGGGATGATGCCTGAGTGAAGATTTCAATCGAGCGGGGGTCGCCATCGTAATCTCTGAAATACTCGCGCTTCAACGCGCCGCAACGATGGCGGCTTACGAACGGCCCTTCAAAATGAATCCCTAATATGCGAGCGCCGCGCGGGTCTTCATCTGCATACGAATCGACTTCTCGAATCGCCTCGATGTAGCCGCGCTCATCCGTAGGCACGAATGTCGCGAAATAGCCTGTCACGCCTTCGGAAAGCAGAAACTCCGACAGTTTCATAAGAGCCGCCCGGTCTGCGTTCTGCACATCCACGCCAGCCGAGCCGTGTATATGAATGTCTATCATTCCGGGCGCGAGATACAGGCCCTTTAGATCGACCGATTCGCTTGCGCCGAGTCCCGTGGGCGTCTGCTCGTCTGTGAACAGGTGAACGATGCGGCCATCTCGTATGAGCGCGCCGCCGCGCAGGATTTCGTCTTCGCAGACGACTCTCGCGTTGTGTATTAGAAGCTCCGTCATGATGATTTGAATAATGGCAGATCAACCGAGGCTGTCAATCGCGCGGCGCACGGAGTTGCCGTGCGCTTTGAGCAACGCTTCGGCCCTTTCGCGAGGAAGCTTTGTGCGCGCAATCAAGAGAGCGAGACTGAGATCGCGGCCAGCCGATTCAAAGACGCGAGCGGCCTCTTCATTGCTGATGCCCGATTCTTCGACAAGTATTTCGCACGCGCGGCGAACGAGCTTTTCATTGTTGGGCTGAAGGTTCGACATCCGGTTGCCGTATACCAGCCCCATTCGTATCATCGTCGCCGTCGATAGCATATTGAGCGTCATCTTCTGCGCAGTCCCCGCTTTCATCCGCGACGAACCCGCGATTACCTCAGGCCCGACCGCTGGCGCAATGCTTACATCTGCCGCCGCCGCCATCTTTGATTCGGGGTTGCAGGTTATCGCGATGGCCGCCGCACCCGCGCGCTTCGCATATTCAAGCGCGCCGAGCGTGTAAGGCGTGTTGCCGCTGGCTGATATTGCCACAACCGCATCGCGCGCGGTCAGGCCGTTTGCTTCGAGATCGCGGCTGGCCTGATCGGGGTCGTCTTCTGCGGCTTCTACGGCTTTGCGCAGCGCGTCATAGCCGCCTGCGATTACTCCGCACACCAGATCGGGCGAGACCCCGAACGTCGGCGGGCATTCCGAAGCGTCGAGCACGCCCAGCCGCCCGCTCGTCCCCGTGCCTATATAAAACAATCTGCCACCGGCAGCCAGCCGCTCTACGATTCGGTCAACCGCTTTGGCTATGTCCGGCAATGTGCGCGAGACTGCTTCGGCCACTGTCTTATCTTCTTCGTTGATAAGCGTGACTATTTCGAGGGTCGAGCGGCGGTCTATATCTCTGGTCCTGGGGTTGGCCTGTTCGGTGATGGGTTTCATGTTGACTTCGG
The DNA here is from genome assembly GCA_963804815.1 of Blastocatellia bacterium. Classification (GTDB taxonomy): domain Bacteria; phylum Acidobacteriota; class Blastocatellia; order UBA7656; family UBA7656; genus DATEKX01. Next base: position 5,729,306 of record CAWDRU010000002.1, read on the forward strand.
GCTGGGCGACGGGAAAGGCGGCGCAGTCAACGCGCCGCCTTTATCTTTAGAGCAACGGCTTGATGTCGTTTTCAAAAGTCGTGTCCGGTTGCGCGCCGTCGTAGCGTTTTATGGTGCGGCCATCGCGGCCAATAAGGTAGGTAGTCGGATAGCCTCGCGACAAAGGATACTGGCCGAGCGCCTGTATGTTATTGACCATCCAGACTGTGTAGTTGATGCCCGCCTTCTGCACGAACGGGCCGACTGCCGCCGCGCCGCCAGCACCGCGCGAATCTACGATGTCCATCGATACGCCTACGATCTCGAATCCCTGACTCCGATATTTCTCCTGAAGACGGATAAATCCGGGTATCTCCATTTTGCATGGGCCGCACCACGTGGCCCAGAGGTCGAGCAGCACGACTTTTCCTTTGAACTGTTCGAGGCTCTGCGGGACGTTGCTGACAACGGCAGGCGCGCCTGTGGGCTTCGCGCTCGGCACGTTCTCGCCGCTGCTCGCGGAATTGCATCCTGCAAACAATAGGGCGGCAACCATCACACCAAACATAACGGGTATGAACAGTAGGTTCGGTTTATTCTCTGATGGCATAAATCTCCTGATGATGAAAATAATTCCTGATAATCACGTTGATTGTCAGCCAGAAGCTTATCATGAAGTCGGTTGATGGATGAATCGGAATTTTAACTCTGTCACCTCTTGATCTTCTTGCGGTTGCGCACGAGGTCGCTGCTGATAAAGCGGCGCGGCCTCTCTTTGATTCTGCGCGGCTGCGAGCCGAAATGCCTCCGTTCGAGAATTATCCTGCACACCACGAGCGCAAACAGGCGATGGGCGAACCGCGCTTCCCACTTCATAACCGGCCTGACCTCTATGCGCGCGGTCGTCTGCGTTCGGCGCTCAAGGTCGAAGCGAAAGATCATGAGGGTCGAAGCGTAAAACTTTTTGTTGATTGCGAAAGAGACCTCTGATCGCAGGATGCTCTCGCGCGCCCGAAGAAGGCGGAAATTATCGCCTTCGGCCATCTCGACCCGCAGACCCGCTTTGTTGGGATTGGCGCGCGAGCGTTCGACCAGAAACGATTCGCTTCCGTCTTCGGCAATAATAGCTATGCGTTTGTCGAGCGCGCCGACTGCAATGTCAAAGCTGAACCCTTCGGCCTCGTACACTGCGCGACGCATCCCCCGCCACCTGAGCCGCGCTATCGTGCGCCCGTTCACCATGAAAATATGCTGCGCGCGGCTATAGCCTTCGCGGCGCACAATGACCTCGCCTTCGCCCATGAAGTCTCGCTCGAAGTCTTCGATGGCGGCTGCGCTCAGTATGTCTACACTTGCTTGCATAAAAATATTGAGACCCGACTAAGTTCCGATATAGCGCGCATACAGGCCGCGCGCGACGCCGGGGTCGGTCGTCCCGCGAATAATGCTGCGGGCATCGCGGAAGACCGTTATGTCGTAATCTTCGACGCGAAAGCGCAGCAGGAAATCGTTGAACGCGACTTCGCCAGAGGATTTCAATCGCTCGGCCAGTTGCGCAAAGTCTATCCGTCGCGCCCCCTGTCTGGCTATCTGCACGGCGTTTCTTCCGCACAGCGTAGTCGTCACCTGGCGACCTGCGCCGCGCAAAAACTCGAACTCGCCTCTCCCGCACGCGGGGCAGTCCCGGCCATAGGCGAAGCTCGACAGATCTGTTCGATTGATCTGGAAATCCCAGACATCTATTCGCAGAAGCGAGCGATGAAGCAGGTCACGATGCCCGGTCAGCAGCTTCATCGCTTCGGCTGACTGAATCGAGCCGATGATCGAAATAATGGGCATTATAACTCCAGCGGTGTCGCAGGTCGGCCCCGCGCCCGGTTCGGGCATACCGGGAAGCACGCAGCGCAGGCAGGGCGACTGTTTGGGCACAACCGTCATGGTCAGGCCGTAGGAGCCGACCGCCGCGCCGTAAATCCACGCGATGCCCGATTTCAAACAGGCATCGTTGATCAGGTAACGGGTCTCGAAATTATCTGTGCCGTCAAGCACAAGGTCCGCGCCCGCGATCATCTCTTCGATGTTTTCAAAAGTCGCGTCCGCTACAACAGGCTCGACCGTGATGTCGGAATTTATGCGATGGATGCGGCGGGCGGCGGCCACGGCTTTCGGCAGGCGCTCAAGCGCGTCCGCTTCTTCAAACATTATCTGGCGCTGGAGGTTCGATTCTTCGACGAAATCGCGATCAACCAGAATTATCTTTCCTACGCCCGCGCGCGCAAGCGTCTCGGCTTGAACTGCGCCCAAAGCGCCGCATCCGATGATGACGACCTTTGAGCCTGAGAGCCGCCGCTGACCCTCTTCTCCGATTCCGTCAAAAAGTACCTGGCGCGAATATCTCTCTTTTATGCCCATAATTTTGTGTCTAAATGATTCTACACTACGAGACGGCGACGACAGAAGGTTTGTATGAACGACAAACGGTCTTCCCATAACTGGGAAGACCGTTTGATTGGAAGGATGATCGAAAGATGCGACCTACTTCTTTTTCATTTTACTTCTTCTGCATTTCGGCCAGCGCCGCAAGCACCTCTTCGCTGTGCTTTGGGGGACTGACTTTCATATATACCTTCGCGATGTTCCCCTTCGGGTCGATGATGAAGGTGTTTCGCGCAGAATACTGCTTGCCTTGATATTCCATCATAGAACCATAAGCGTCCGAGACCTTGTGTTCGGTATCTGCCAGCAGTTTGAAGCTCAAGCCTTCTTTTTCGCAGAAGCTCTTGTGCGAAGCGGCGTCATCGACGCTCACGCCCAGAATCACTGCGTTGGCTTTTTCATAGCTTGCTATGTCGCGCTGAAAATTGTGCGCTTCGAGCGTGCACCCGGAGGTGAAATCCTTCGGATAAAAATATAGGACTACCCACTTGCCTTTGTACTCTTTCAAATCCACCTGTTTGCCTTCGTGGCTCGTAAGCGAGAAGGAAGGCGCAGGCTTGCCCACTTCGGGCGGGTCTGTGAAAGCTCCTGCGCTCAATGCGAGCGCGGACATTATCGATAAAGCGAGAAGGGAGAGCAGAATTCGATTCCTCGTCATGGCGTTTCTCCTGTCAATTAAGCTTCAGTCTTAATCCGCAAAGCGTTGATCGATGCCTTGCAGTCTGTTTCAAATCTAAATACGACTGACTTATATGAAGGTTACTACTAATATTTCAATATGTCATGCGCAGAGAATTATTCGAGCCGGTCGGCCTGATGTGTGACCCGCTCGTTATGAATCGGCAAACGCGTAATCGCATTCTTATCGTTGCGCGGGCAACAAGGCATCGTTTATATTTCTTGCCGAATTGAGCGCGAGCGTCCCGCTTGTTTGTAACGCCTTGTTTGTGACGCGATTGTCGAAGCTTGCGCTCTGCGGGTTATATGTCTAGTGAAAAAGTCGTGGCGACTAACCGGGAAGCCTACCATAATTACCACATACTTGAGACGCACGAATGCGGCATCGTGCTGATGGGCACGGAAGTGAAATCCATTCGCGAAGGGCGCTGCAATCTCAAAGACAGTTATGGCTTTATACGCGAAGGCGAAGCCTGGTTGATGAATGCGCACATAAGCCCCTACAGCCACGGCAACCGTGAGAATCACGAACCTACGCGCGCGCGCAAACTGCTTCTGCACCGAAAAGAGATAGACCGGCTGGCGGGCAAGGCTCAGGAGAAGGGGCTTACGCTCGTGCCGACGAAGATGTATTTCAAGAATGGCCGATTGAAGGTCGAGCTTGCCGTAGGAAAGGGCAAGAAGTTTTATGATAAACGCGAGACTGAAAAACGGCGCGAAGCCGACCGCGAAGCGCGCGCGATCATGAAGACGAGAAGCAAAGAGTGAACTGTAATAAGTAAAAAACAGATTTTTACTCCTCATGTGTTACCGATCACTCCCAGCTAAGGAGAAGAGATGGAAGTCAAAGCAGAGTTTGAAAAATTTTACGATGTTGATACGGATGCGCTCGTCATCACGATCTACGAGGGCGAACGGGCCGACGACGGCGCGCTCAAGGAGATAGACGAGCGCACGGGCGGCATGATAAGCGAAATGCTCGGCACCGACGAGATGCGCGGCAAGCCGGGCGATATGGTCTACATCTATCGGCCCGGAAATATTCGCGCGCGTAGGCTTCTGCTGGTCGGCGCGGGCAAGCGCGAAGAGTTTTCCTTAGACGGCGTGCGCCGCATGGCTGGCTCAGCCGCAAGGTTTTTGCGCAGCAAAGGCGCGAGGTCGATGGCCATACTGCGCCGCTCGCAACTCGATCTGGGAAAGAGCGCGCAGGCGGCGACAGAAGGCGCGTTGATAGGACTGTTCGAGCCTGATATGTACAAGACCGAAAACAAAGAGGAGCGACGCATCGACGAGCTTGTGTTGCTTTCAGCCGCGAGCGGTTCGGAAGACGAACTGGCGCGCGGAGTCGAACGCGGGCGCATCATCGCCGAAGCCGTCAACATGGCGCGCGAACTGTCAAACGAGCCGAGCAATACGCTCACGCCGTCGGAACTGGCCGAACGCGCCAGAGAGACGGCCACCCGCTTCGGCCTCGATATAGATGTGCTCGATGAAGCGCGAATGAAAGAACTCGGCATGGGCGCGCTGCTTGGAGTCGCGCGCGGGTCGGATGAACCGGCAAAGCTCATCGTGCTGCGTTATATACCTGACGGAGCCGAACCTATGGGCAATGACGCCGATGTCGTCGCGATTGTCGGGAAGGGAATCACCTTCGATTCGGGCGGCATCTCCATCAAGCCCGCCGAAGGCATGGAGAAGATGAAGTACGATATGTCGGGCGCTGCCGCAACGCTCGCAGCCATGCGCGCAATCGCCCAGCTCAAACCGCGCGTCAACGTTATAGGCGTGATGCCGACGACGGAGAACATGCCGTCGGGCCGCGCTTACAAGCCGGGCGATGTGCTGCGCGCGATGAGCGGCAAGACCATCGAAGTCATAAACACCGACGCCGAAGGGCGATTGATTCTGGCCGACGCCATAACCTATGCGCGCAAGATCGGCGCGACTCAGATAATCGATCTCGCGACTTTGACCGGAGCCGTCTCAATCGCGCTCGGACCCATAAACGTCGCCGTGCTCGGCAACGATCAGGCATTCGTAGATGAAGTGCGCCGTGCGGCGAGCGAGGTAGGCGAGAGGTTCTGGCAATTGCCGATGGATGACGACTATCGCGAGTTGATAAAGAGCGACATTGCCGACATCAAAAACTCCGCAGGCCGTTACGCGGGCACTATTACGGCGTCATGGTTTCTGCGCGAGTTTGCCGAAGACACTCCGTGGGTGCATCTCGACATAGCGGGCACAGCCTGGGAGAACGAGCGCAAACCGTACATGGCGAAAGGGCCGACAGGCGTCGCCATTCGCACATTGATCAATTACGTTTGCAATCACGCGGCAAAAAAATAAGAGGTTAGAGGCCAGAGGTTAGTAGTCTGAGAACTAACCTCTGGCCTCTAACCTCCAGCCTCTGACACCGATGTCTTTCTCCCGCTCACAGCAGATAGGCGCATTCGTCCTGCTTGCTCTGCTTGTCGGCTTGCTCGTATATCGTTCCTGCTGATTGATTGAGAGAATCGGCTACGGATAGACCGTGTCCAGCTGTTTTTCGAGGTTCAAAAACAGGTCGAAGACCGCCACGACATGCGTCAGGCGCGCGTCGTTAAAGCGGCTGATCTTATAGTCCAGATTTTCACCCGGAGCGACGTACACAGGAATAGTCTCATCAGCCAAAGAGTCTTCGACCAGCAACATATGTGTCGCTCCTTCTCTCTTGCCAACCTGGAGCCAGCGCAAAACTATTGGCTTGGGCGTGTAGATCATTTATTACCTCGGATTCAAACAATCCCAACGGGCCAGACTGCCTACACCGAATTCATCATCATAGACCATAAAGCCTCCAGATCAAATGACAAATTGGAGATTCCAGCTATTCAACTGAGACTGCCTTGACCGGAATTTGCGCGCGGTATAGTCTTATTGCATCTGCAATACGGCAGAATGCCATCCGGTCTGAGTGGTAGCCGGTGGAACCTCACAAGATGCCACTTGTGAAGCTTCAAAGCGCCGCCGCCCTGTTACGTAATGTCAACGGCGATTCAACGGCTCTCAATGCTTCTGTAGCGCAAATAGCAATCGGAGACTAGCGTTAAGGAACAATGATAGATCGAGAGTTGATTCAGGCTATCTTGCAGGAGATCGATACGCTCCTGAAAAGCGGCGTTCTTCCGGTAAGCGTTGATCATCTTAGACACCTCAGCCCGGAAGGCAATATGCTCGAATACCTGATGACTATGAAGTCCGAAGGCTTGATTAGCGGCGACCTGATCACAATCGGCGTCAACACCACGCCTCATAGAATGACCAACATCAGGCTGACTTACGTAGGCATCAGATCGCTGCGTATGCGAGCCTAAAACCCTCCACACAACTTTTCAAATCGAACTTATACGGCACAGATATTGCCTTTGATAACTGTGCACGAATGTTAAACGCCTCAGCAAAGCGACTTCGCGTGTCCTTGACAATTCAAGGCGCTCTAAAAGCAAACAAAAGCGTCTCATATCAGGGCAGTAATGGAGCAGTTTGCAGCGCGTCTGTCCGGCGCTTGTTACGCAAAGGACAGGTTGATTTCGAGGCACAATTTTTCATTTGAACGCTTTTATGATTGAAAGCGAATGGACTGATAATTTGAAATGAAAGGACGGAGATATAATGAACAAAAGGGTAATGGTAATTGCAGCAATGTTGATGATCGGGTTATTTGCTTCGTTTGGACTCGCGCAGGAGCCGACGCAGGACCCCGCGATGAAAAAAGAGCCGATGAAACAGGACTCGATGAAACACGATTCGATGAAACACGATTCGATGAAGAAGGACAGTAGTTCTACTCTCGGATCGAGCGATAAGAAATTTGTCATGGAAACGGCGCACAGCGGAATGATGGAAGTAGAGCTTGCAAAGATGGGCGTTGACAAAGCTTCCAGCGACGAAGTGAAACAATACGCGCAACGTCTGGTTGACGATCACACAAAGGCTAACGATGAGTTGACACAACTGGCTTCGCAGAAAGGTATCTCTATTGGAGAAGATCCGAAGGCGATGATGAAAGGCCAGTCTATGAAAGATAAACTGTCTAAGCTTTCAGGCGCTGATTTCGACCGCGAATTCATAAGCTTGATGGTCAAAGATCACACCAAAGAGGTGAAGGAATTCGAGGACGCTTCCACCAAGGCAAAAGATATGGAAGTTAAGGACTGGGCCGCAAAGACCCTGCCTACGCTGCGCGAGCATTTGCAGATGGCGCGTGACATAAACAGCAAAGTGGCAATGACCAAATCGAAGTAAATAGACGGGCCTGCTCGTCATAATAAAAGGCAGAAAGGCCAATCGCCTTTCTGCCTTTTTGCTTTTCGCTGCGCTTTATTTTAGGCTTTGATTTTTATAATCGACATTCAAGGAGGCGTTTATGAAGACTCCCGCAAGCATAGGCGGTCATCCGATTCACCCGATGCTCACAGGGTTTCCATTGGCGCTCTGGACATTCTCGCTCGTCGCGGATTTGATCTATTACTTCGGCACGAACGACTACAATTGGGAGACCGTGGCGTTTTACACGCTGGCTGGCGGCATAGCGGGCGGCGTCGTGGCGGCAGTGCCCGGTGTCATTGATTACTTTTCGATTCGGGATAAAAGGGTGTTGAGGCTGGGAGCCTGGCACGCGCGTTTGAACCTGTTTGCGCTGCTGTTGTTTGCTGCCAGCCTCTATTTGCGAACTGATCGCGGCTCGCGGATAGTTGACGGCAGTTTGACTATCCCTGTGCTGCTGTCGCTGCTCGGAGTAATTCTGATACTGGCATCCGTCTGGCTCGGTGGAGAGATGGTCTTTAAACATTCGGTCGGAGTTGATCGGGCGGGGGATGCTGAAACAGAAGGGAAGTATCCGCGCCGCGTTGCCTGACAACTGGAAAGATGATTGCGGATTATATCAATCTCAAATTCAGCTTGTTCAAATTCAATTCGATAGATGAAAAGAGTCTGAGATAAGAACCTGATTGCGCCCTTCAAATTTCGCGCGGTACAGCGCCTGATCTGCCGCCGATAATAACGAAATAGTCGAAAGCTCTTTTTGAGGATAGATCGTCGCTACGCCAACGCTGATCGTCAGAACAGAGTCGCCTGAAAACCTGCTTTCAATCGCCCTCGCAGTATAACGTATATGTTTTTATTGACATCATTTGAACACAGGAGTATACAAATGCTGTTCAATATAAAACTGCGTCATCCAATTGACTGTTTTTCCCGGTTTATAGAAAGCAGCAAATACCTATCACTAGAGCCTCCTGATACTTCAGGATGCAAAGAATATAAGGTGGTGGTTATGAAGGTAATAAGCTTGGTCTTGTTTGTCCTGCTCTTTATTGCCAGCGTAGATGAGTCTGTACCCGCACAATCGAAAAAGAAACCGCAGCAACTCGATAAGATCAATATTCAAAAGAAACCTATAGCCGAAGATAAGCAACCGCCTAAACGCCCTGACGAGTTAGTCTATTTTGTTAACAATGTCCGTTCTGCCCAGCCGGAATTTGCTGCTGACCTGTTAATCCGCCTCGCCCTATCGGATAAGATTACAGACCCGGCATGGAAGTCTGAGATGTTGGAAGAAGCTTTTCGTTTAGCGCCAGACGTGCAACAGCCATTCAAGCGTGCATTTAAGACATGGAATCCGATAGATACACGGGCGGGGTTTCTAGGTTATACATTCGAGCTTGAACTCGACACTTTATCACTGCAATGCCGGGCGGTTAAAGCGATGCTAAAGATTGATAAAGCGAAAGCCCTGTCGCTGTTTAACGAAATCCCAAAGCTCAAGCTTGAGCCTGTTGGTTGCGAAGAATCGCTTATTTATGACGTTTCCAGTTATTACTCGCTTCTCGCAGGCCTCGCGCAAACGGCATTTGACAAAAAAGAGAGCCAGCGAAATGAACACATTTACTTTCTGGAATCACGAATTAACGATGTGGTTTCTCCGGTTCAAATCGGGTCGGTTGCAGAAGCTATCTCGGCTATAAAACTTTCCCCGGACGAAACTCAAAGACTGGTTAGCGCTCTTGGCAGCGTGCTTGGCAAAATATCAGGCCGTGATAGAGCTTTCTGGTTTTCCGACCGCACTACAGAAGCGGGAATGAGCAAACTATTGGCAGTTTGTCAGGAAAGAGAGATCGCAACGGACGGTCTGCTTAAAGCCTATCGTTTCTATCTGGTCAAACAACTGAGCGGCAGCCGCTGCGCCGACCCTTATGACTGGTTCAAAGGCGCTGGGAAGAACTATACGGCAGCTTTCAATAGTCGTATGCTGCCCAAAACGGCAAAGAACATACAGCCAATTTCGGCAGACGAAATCAAGCCGTCAGAAATTACAGGAGAAGAGAGCCTTTATCTCTACTGGCAATCTCACAAATCCCAGGAGTTCCTGGCTAAGGCTCAGAAGCTTAATTTGGGGATTGATAACAAGCGGATCAGTGATACGGAAAGAAATACTGCGGATTGGCGGTCTAAGGTAAACGACTTTGTAAAGGACATGGCAAACTGGCATAAAGAAGATGAAAAATCAGAAGAGGACTATTTTCATCAGAAGTGCATTTTGTATGTGGGCCTTCTCGACGTACTGATGTTGGGTTCTACACGCGATTATGTGATGAAGAATTACGTGTCACTTCTCAACGAATTTGATCTACAGCGGGACAGTCGAATTGAATGGTTTTGGCAGGCCAGGCATATAATCCAGATCGTCACTACTGCGCCGGGAGAAATACGCTCCAAACTGATGGGTGAATTAGACGTTTCAAGAAACACGATTCTTTATCTATATACGGAACTGGGGAGACTGAATACACAGCCAATCGCGTCGAAAATGTAGAGCATGAAAATACCGTCAGAGCCGCATGCCTGTCTGTAATCGCACGTTCATTTAGCCCTGTCCGTTTTGATTGATTTGAAACCCGTTCAAGGCTGCGCGTTGATTACATCGTGGCGCGTCAGTATGCCGACGATGCGACCGTATTCTTCGACCAGCAATGCGGGCGATGTCTTCAGATATTTCACAGCCGTATCCACGGCTATGTCTTCGCTGACAACCGGGAAGCCTTTCTCCATGACTTCTGAAACGCTGGCCTGCATCAGGTCGCGGTTCATCAAAAGCTTCGACATCAGCTTGCCTTCGCGCAGGCTGCCGACCGATTTCCCCTCTTCGAGCACGGGCAGTTGAGAAAGCCCGTAATTGTTCATCATCTGTAGCGCATCGTTTACCTGATCGGAAGGGCTGACCGACACCAGATGCGGAGTCGAATCGTCCTGCTTGAGCTGCGCTACAAGCCCGACAGTCATTTTGTCAGCGCCGAGCATTCGTTTCTCTTTCATCCATTCGTCGGAATGAAACTTTGACAGGTATCGTTCGCCCGTGTCGCAGACGATGAAGACAACCACATCGTCTTTGCCCAGATCGCGCGCGACTGTGAGAGCCGCGCACACATTCGTTCCCGTAGAGCCGCCGCAGAATATGCCTTCTTCGCGCCCAAGCGCGCGCGCCATCTGAAACGAGTCGCGGTCCGTTACGTTGACGATCTGGTCGATGTATTTCATGTGGACGTTTTCGGGAATGATCTCCTGCCCGATTCCTTCGACCAGATAGGGTGTCGCCTGCATAAGCTTGCCCGTCTCTTTGTATGTCTTGAAGACCGACCCGTAAGGGTCAGCGCCGATGATGCGGATATGCGAATTCTTCTCTTTCAAATATCGCCCCGTGCCGCTGATCGTTCCGCCCGTGCCGACGCCTGAAACGAAGTGCGTTATGCTGCCGCCGGTCTGCTCCCAGACTTCGGGGCCGGTCGTCAGGTAATGGGCTTCGGGGTTGGCCGTGTTCCCGTATTGAAAGATGAAGATCGAATTGGGAGTCTCGCTTGCGATGCGCCGCGCGGTGTTGATGTAATGATCGGGCGAATCGGGTTTGGCCGCAACCGGCACGACCACAACATCAGCGCCTAACGCTTTCAGGTAGCGGACTTTTTCGACCGAGCATTTATCCGTCATCACGAACACGGCCTTGTAACCGCGCACTGCGCAGACCAGAGCAAGGCCGATCCCTGTGTTTCCGCTCGTCGCTTCAACGATAGTGCCGCCGGGCTTGATGCGTTCTTCGCGCTCGGCTGCGTCGATCATCGAGATGCCTATGCGATCTTTGACCGAGCCACCCGGATTCAGCGATTCCATCTTTGCAAGCACGGTTGCCTGAATGCCTCTGGTCAGTTTGTTGAGCTTGACGAGCGGTGTTCTTCCGATCAGCCCGAGAATGTTTTCCTTATAGTCCATTGGTCCTCTGCGATAAAAATGATTTGATTGCAAAAGAGGATTCTAGCATCCGGCAAGGCGCGAAGTCATCCGAGCGAATTTGATCTCTTTTTTCCGAAGAGCCTATCGCGGCATTATCGGGTTTATGAGAGGAAACATATCGCCACCTGTTTCGCCCTCAGGTTGATCGGGGCTTGATGCGTTATCGAATCTGCGCGCGCTGTAATCTGCCAGCCTCTCGTCGGCATCGTGCCACTCGATTACCGCCTGCCCGCCTGAGTAATCGATTGAACGGGGGCGTTCGTTTTCGTCTACGCCAAGCGCGGCAAGTATGCGACCGAGCCAGTGATCGCCCGCCGATCTGGAGCGACCCGGCGCGCCAGAGATAATTAAGTGATCGCGCGCGCGCGTTGCCGCTACGTACAGCAATCGTTTCTTCTCTGCCGCGTCCATCCGCTCTTCGACCCGCTTAAACATCTCAAACGAAGCCGCGCGCAATGAATCGTCGTCTGTCTCCATGTGGTCTGCGCCAAGGTTTACCGCGATGCCGTGCTCTGCGTGCGAGGCTACGATTCTGCGGTCGCGCCCTCCACCATAAGTCGCATCTACTATCCACACAATCGGGAATTCAAGCCCTTTCGATTTGTGAACAGTCATCAATCGCACCGCGCCCGCTTCTTCGACAGTCGCTTCGCCTTCTCGCGCTTCGCGGAACTTTAACTCAGCCGTGCGTTCGACCAGTTCCGAAAGCGTAAGCGTCGCAAGCAGGCGGGCCTGTTCGATGAACTTCTCGACATTCGCCACCCGCCGTTCGCCGTGCGGCAGAGCCATCAAAGTCGCAAGGTATCCGGTCTCTCTGAGCGCAGCAATTATCACATCCGCCACGCTCAATCTTCCGGCAACACTGCGCAGCCGTTTCAAAGTTTCGCGCGCGAACCGCACAGCTTCGCGCTCCGCTTCCGCGTGTTCCACGCTCTCATCCAGAAGCGCCTTCCAAAGCGAGCGCCCCTGAGAAAGAGAGTGCCCCTGAGGGCCGAGCCTGAGACTCAGCAGCGTTTCATCCGAAAGCGCAAACATTGGCGAGCGCAACGCGGCGGCCAGTCGCAGGTTGTCGTTGGAGCTTACAAGGAAAGCGAGCAGATTGGTGATGTCCGTGATCTCCTGCCGATCATAAAAACCGCGACCGGCTACAGTCACATAAGGAACTCCGGCGTCTCGAAGCGCCTGCTCGTAAATATCGAAACTGGTCGAAGCCTGAAACAGCAACGCGAAATCGCCGGGTAAGGCCGCGCGGGCATCCTCTTTTTCACAGACGACACGCTCGCCGCGCGATATGATTTCATCGATTCGCCGCGCAAGAAGCCTTGCCTCGATTTCGCGCAACCGGGCGGCGCTCAATCTGTTTTCAGACTCTTTCGCCTGCGTGATGATGTGAAGCTCGACCGACGGATTGTCGTGCTCAGAACGCCTGCTCGCGCTCATCGCCTCATAGGGCGTATCGTAGCGGCTCTCGCGCGTGAAAATACCGGGAAACAGGTGATTGACGAAACCGATGAGCCGCTCGTGTGAGCGAAAGCAGGTATCCATCGGCACTTCATGCCCGCCGTTTGATTTAAGCTCGGCGCGCGTCTGGTGAAAGACCGTCACGTCCGCGCCGCGAAATCTGTAGATTGACTGCTTCGAGTCGCCGATGATGAAGACTTCATCAGAGCGCGGGGCGATCATCCAGAGAATCTTTTTCTGAATTGGCGAAGTATCCTGAAACTCGTCTATCATAATCGCGCGCGCGAGTCCATTTTCAGGATCGCTGTATCGCGCGCACACTTCCGGGTGAGCGGAGAGCATCGCTTCGGTTATCTCTTCGAGGTCGTTGAAATCGACTCGGGCGCGCGCTCGTTTGAGCCGCGCCAGTCGCGCCTGCGCGCGTTCGTACAGCCGCGCCAGTCGCGCGGCCACTTCTGAGGCAGCCCTGTCGGCTTCGTTCAGTTCAAGCGCGAGCAGGCGTTCTGCGCGCACGCGGTCGCGCATTCTGCCGAGAGAGGTCTTCACCGCGTTAAAGACCTCTTCCGAATCCCAGTTCTTTTTCGAGCCGCCGCGCAGAATTATGCCTGATGCGATCTCTGTCAGCAGGCGCGTAACAACCTGCGCGTCTGCTGAATCTTTTGCGATTGCAGATATTCGACCGAGCAGCGCAGACACCTGCCCGCGAATTATTTCTATCTTGTCAGAATCCAGACTCGCGCCGTTGCGGGTTATGGTTCTGGCGTCATTGGCCCACGAATCGCTTTCGATGAGCGCGCGCGCGGCATCGCTTCGCAAGTGGTCGAGCCGGGATTGCCAGAACCTGATGACTTCATCAGGGCCTTTGTTTTCGAGATGCGCAATGGCGCGTCGCGCTCGCTCGCCCTGAGCGATAAGCGATGTCAATGCGTTTTGCACTTCGCGCGTCGAAAGGTAGGCGAATATCTCTATCAGATTCAGAGGAGTCGAGGTCCGAAAAGCATCACTGTTGCTTTCACGAGCGGCTTCATCAAGCGCTTCTTCGACGGCTCGTTCGACCATGCCCGCCGCTTCGATCTCTTCCATCACCTCGAACGCGGGATCAAGCCCCGCCTCAGCCGGATGCGCCCGCAGTATCGAAGCGCAGAGCGCGTGAATAGTCCCTATGCGCGCAGAGTCGAGCGCGTTACGATGCACGCGCCACGCTTCACGGTCTTCTGCGCGCTCGCTTTGTTGAATGCGGGAACGGATTTCGCGGCGTATGCGCGAGACCATTTCGCGCGCGGCCTTTTCCGTGAATGTCACTGCAAGGATGTCAGAGACGCGCCACGCCCGATTCTCTTCGAGCAGTCTGAGGAATCGCTCGACCAGCACGCGAGTCTTTCCAGACCCCGCGCCCGCCGTCACTATCACGCGCCGCCCTCGCGTCTCTATCGCTTCGCGTTGTGAATCCGTCCACTCCATAAGACTTATAGATTGCCGCCGAGCGCGCGATACAAAGGCTTTGCCGCCATTATGACTATCAACGCCAGAATCGCGCCCGCTACGACATCGATCACGTAATGATAGCGCAGGTAGACGGTCGAGATAATCAATGCGCTTGCGGGCACAAACATCCACCAGAAGAAACGGCGATTGAATTTGCGAGCATAGTAGAGCGTCAAAAGCGTCAGCTCTGTGTGCCCGCTCGGAAAGCAATCGCGGGTGATGCCTTCCGCACGGTCTAAAGCTTCGCGTATAGATTGATAAAACCAGATGCCCGTGAGCGGCCCGCTCTGCGCGTCTTTGATCATCGGCAGAAAGCGCGGCCCTGTTGCAGGAACGACGATATAACCCAGATACGACAGGTAAAATCCAAGCGCGACTACAAAGACCCAGAAATGATATTTATCGAACCACCGCTTGCGCCATAACAGCGCGCCCAGCGCTATCGGCCAGAAATAATAAGTCGCGTACGAGATTTGAAAAAACTCAGTCAACGGCGGCCACGTCACCCGCTCAAGCCATATGGTCGGATGCACGCCCAGCAGGCGGTGATCGATCATCGCAAGCTCTACATCGAAATCGCGGGGATGAATCAGAGGAATCAGATAACTCAGTTCTTTGTAGGTCGTCGGTATCAACGCGACCGCATACCAGCCTCTGATGAAATGGCTGAGCCGGAAACCGGTTCCGGCGCGGGCAGGGGCGCTACGAGAAGAAAGCTTTGCGATAAGCGTGATGACGGCGATTGCCGCCGCGTGCGCTGCGATCAAGCGCGGCCAGAGCGGGATTCTGTAGCTGAAGATCAGAACCAGCGCGGCAATGATTACAAGATAAGCGATGACAACTTTATCTATGGGATTGAGCAAGCCCTTGTGTAACGAGTCGAGCGAAGCCGCGTTCACAGAATTATCATTGCCAGTCGCCGCCGTGTTTTCCTGATCGGCAGGTGCCTTGCTCACAGCCAGCCCTCGCGTTTGTACCAGTCAATCGTTTCGCGCAGTCCTTCTTCGAGCGGCACCTGCTGATCGTAGCCAATCTCGCGCCGCGCCCGCTCTATCGAGCAGCCCCAGCATCGCTGCGACAGATCAATCACCTTATCGCGATTGATAACGGGCGGCTTTCTTGTGAGCGCCGCGAACGCTTCGGCTGCCATTGCCACGCCAAAGGCGACCGGTCGGGGAATCGCAAGATGACGCACACGACGGCCCAGCAGTTCTGCGATTTTGTCCGCGACTTTTCGCATCGAATAGACTTCCGCGCTCGATATGAAATATGCGCGCCCGGTGGCGGCTTCGCTTTCGCCCGCGAGGACGATCCCGCGCGCGAGATCCCTGACGTGAACGAGGCTGACCTGCTTGTCGTATCGCCCTATCATCGGCGACACTCCGCGCGCCATCGCTTTGAATAACTCGTATAGCGCGTAGTCGCGCGGGCCATAAACGGCAGGCGGACGGACAATCGTGAACGGCAGCAGGTCGCCAGCGGCGCGAACGGCCTCTTCGCCCATCAACTTGCTGCGACCATATGGCGTTATGGGCGCGGGCGTCGTATCTTCATCAACGGACACGCCATCAATTCCCGGCCCGACTGCCGCGAGCGAGCTTACAAGCACAAACCTGTTTACCAGATTGCGATGTTTGATCGCCGCCGAAAGTATCGCTTCGGTTCCCTGATGATTGACCGTGAAGTAGTCTTTTGCGCGCCGCGCGAACGTCAACCCCGCGACGTGATAGACTGTGTCAACGTCTGCGAGCGCCTCGTCCCAATCGGTCGAATCCGTAAGACCGCCATAAGCGAATTCAACCTGTGGATGTTTTAAGTACCTGAGGTTGCTCGTCGGTCGCACCAGACAACGCACACGCCGACCCTGTTCTACGAGGCGGTCAACAACGTGGCTGCCGACAAACCCCGTCGCGCCTGTGACCAATACTTTCGCCTGCTCGCTCGATGCTGTCATGGTGTTAAGATTTTTCCCTTCCGGTTTAAAGGATCGCGAGTGATGATAGCAGAACAGGGATTGCGCGTGCAGAGCAAAAGCCTGCTTCCGTTTCGATTGACTTCTGTTTTTGGGCAGGCATAGGATTATTGCGCCGTGCTCATCATCACACTTCGGCTGAAGAAATTTTCCGTTCCAATAACCGCGCAGGATCAGAAGACTACACGACAGTGAAGATCTGTACCTTAATCCTTTGGCCGTCTATTTATTCGCGGCGTGTCGTTCCAGATAATCGACCAGAACGTTCGACATGACTTTCACGCCGAAGACGAGCGCGTCTTCGTCTATGTCGAATTCGGGGGTGTGGATGAAAGCCGTGATCCCTTTCGCCTTGTTGCCCACGCCTAAAAAGTAGAAGAAGCCGGGAATGACTTTCTGATACTCGGAAAAATCCTCCGCGCCCATCTGCGGTTTTGGCGTGACTAGATTTGCTTCGCCGACTATCCGTTTCATCGTAGGCATCGTCTCTTCGACAAGCTTCGGGTCGTTGTAAGTAACAGTATTGCCGTCGTTATAATCCATCTCGAACTTCGCGCCGTAAGCCGATGTGACGCCCGCAAGCGTTTCAACCATCATGGCTTTGACCGACTTACGCACAGTTTCACTGAGCGTTCGCACAGTGCCTTCGAGCTTCACCTCGTCGGCGATGATGTTAAAGCGATTGCCGCCGTGAATGCTGCCGACCGTGATGACAAGCGGCTCCTGAGTGTTGATGCGGCGGCTGTGAATTGATTGCAGAGCCGAAATGCACTCGGCGGCTACGACTACGGCATCAACGCCTTCGTGCGGGTACGCGCCGTGAACTTTCTTGCCGCGAATGGTGATGACGAAACGATCCGAAGAAGCCATCGCGGGGCCTGAGTTGTAGCCGACCTGCCCGACCTCTATATTGGGCATGACATGAAGCCCGAAGATAACCTGAGGTCGCGGATTTTCAAACGCGCCTTCTTTGAGCATCAGCCCCGCGCCGCCCTCTTCGCCCGCAGGCGGGCCTTCTTCCGCAGGTTGAAAGATGAACTTTATCGTGCCGGGAATCTGATCGCGCATACGGCTCAGGACTTCCGCGACGCCAAGCTCTATCGTCATATGAGCGTCGTGGCCGCAGGCATGTTTGACTCCGGCGTTCTGCGATTTGTACGGCACATCGATGTTTTCCTGAATCGGCAGCCCGTCCATATCCGCGCGCACGGCGATGACGGGTCCGGGCTTTGCGCCCCGAAGCAGCGCCGTCACTCCGTGTCGGCCTACGTTTGTCTTTACGTCTTCCAGTCCAATCGCGCGCAACCGTTCAGCCACCACGCGCGATGTGCGTTCTTCGCGGTTCGACAGCTCAGGGTGCATGTGAAAATCGCGGCGCTGTTCGATCAGCTTTGCGCGCAAAGCTTCGGCTGATTGCGCGATTTGTTGTTCGCGCGACGCGACGATAGCCCGTTGAGCCAGCAGGCCCGGGGCCAGCAGCGTAAATATGAAAACAAGATTGATGGCGATAACTAACCTTCGTTTCATCGTTCATCTCCAGTGGGAAATTGGAAAAGCTTTTGACAGGCAAAGGCAGGATATGGGTTTTCGCGCCGAGAGGTCAAGCGCGCGTTTATGATCGTCAAAGGAGCGAAGGGATTGCTACGGCGCTTTGGCTCAGGGGTTGGCTTTTATCCATTCGCTCACCTCGTTGAAAAACTCTATGGTGACTCGCGCCGCGTGCGCCTGCCATCTCTTTCTTATGATCTTGCCGTCGGGGTCAGCTTCGGGGATTTGCGATATAGTGTTATTTATCCCGACCAGGCACGGAACCGAATCGCTGTACCAGACGGGCCCGCCGCTCATTCCGTGCGCGTCTTCTGCGAGCGAGGTCATCGCGTCGTGATTCATTCCCCGCTTACGTCTGACGATTTTGGTCCCGGTGCGAAAAAGGATATTGGAAAGTTTGCCCGCGCCGACCCACATTGCGCGTTTGACTCCCCTCGGATACCCCGCGCAGTAAATGAATTTCGCCTCAAGCGACTCGGCTTTGAGCGGAGCGAAGACGGTTTTGTAATCAACCGTGGACTGGCCCCAGTAACCGAGCGGCTTGTTACCCAGTTCTTTTCTAGGTTTGCTCGTGATGTCGCCCGGAAGAATAATCATTGCGTAGTCGTAAGCGCCCGGGTCAAGTGCGTCTTTCTTTTTCGCCTGCCAGCCCTTGCTGACGTAAGCCTTGCTTGAAATCTCTTCTCCCAGATCCCGGCTGCCGTCAAATGCCAGACGAGCTATGACCCGCCATTGACCGGCTGGCAGCTTATTATAAGGATCGACAACGTGGGCCGCCGTCAGCACGTGTCTCGGCCCGACGAGGACTCCTGTGCCCGGCTCTTTTTGCTCCCAGCCCTTGCTGTGAGGAACTTCGACCTGCAACCTGCAAATCCATCGGAATGGAACATCGAAGGTGTTTGAAACTGTCTGCCCGCCGGGCTTTATTTTCAGCTCATACGAAATGCCTTGATCTCGAAGACCCAGCATCTCCATCTCGCGCTCCATTGTGATTCGTTCTCTCATCTACTTGACCTCGATCCAGTCATTTTGGTTTACGTTGCTTTCATAGAGCGGAAACTTCACAGTCGCAGCGCCTTTGGCAGTCACCTTCCCGTCCTTACTCTTTAAAACCCATTTAGAGCTTGCCTTCGCCACTTCGGCCTGCCAGAACCACTCGGCCTTTGCAACAGGCACCCAGATCGCCCCGGGCGTGAGCGGCTTGTAGAGAATGTAATATTTGAAACTGTTGTTGACAGATGCCTTAGTGCCGTTAGACTCAAGCCGCGTGCCCGGGCTGTCATAGGTCTTGTTGTCACGGAATGATTTTCCGGCCTCTACTTTGGTTGGGAATGAGATTGAATCATAGGCTCCTTTCGTGCTGTAGGTCGCCTCTGTGCCCTCGTCGAAAAAGCTCTGGTCCAACTGCTCATGCTGCTCTTTTTTCGTAGGATGCTGCCGCACAAATCTGCCCGTTGCCCGTGTCTCTTCCTGCCGCACGATGATAGTCTGTAAATCTTTTATAAAGCCGCCCTGTCGGGCAGGCATCGTCACCTGCCAGTCCCATTGAACGCCTTTCTTTATGTCCCTGCGACCGGCTTTGTCCCGAACTCCGAATCGAATCACCGGGAGGCCGTTTTCTCCGGCAAGATGAGAGGCGTCGGCCTTGTCCTTGAAATGATCCAGCGTTGGCCCTTTCACGTCGAAGATGTAAGAGAACTCCTGTTTGCTGCCCGACTTCAGAGTGATGCGGACCTGCACTGTTCTGCCGTCTATTGCGTCTACCCAGTAGAACGTGACTTTGGGCTTCTTGAAATTGGCAGGCTTGAGCTCCCACACATCCGATCTTTTTCTGTCCCCGACATAACTCGCTACTACCGTGCCCGGTATCGTCCACTGAACGTCTTTAACCTCTGTATCAGCGGGGATGAAATCTGTAATGTTGACAACTATGCGCTCTCCGACCGTCACCTCGCGGCGGATGGGGGAATTATCATATTCGCGCAATCCAAGCTCGGTGATTTCTCGCTCGAAACGCAGTCTTTCCGGCATCGCTTTACCCTTCACAGTAAAAAACTATGGCAGCAGATACTTCAGGTCAGGCGGGAAGATTACTTCCGTATGCTTTCGACGCATTTCAATAACATCTATATCTTTTCTCCAGTCCTTATGACCGGGGTCGTTGGGATTGAGCATCTGCCAGCGACGATTAATCAGGCGGCGGGCGAAATGGAAATTCTCAAAGCCGGAAAGCACCAGCTTGCCCCTCACCTTTTTAAACATGGGTTTCAAAGCGTCAAGCTCTTTGCCGAGGTCTTCTATGCTCCCGCCTACAGGCTTCGCCTCCGATTGCGTCACCAGATCATCGACCTGATCGACTTTCAATCCCGCCTGCCGCCGCGCTTCATCCATGCACTCTAACAACGCGTAGTACTCAAGGTTGGTGAGGATGAACCGTCCACCGAGTAAAAAATCGAGCGGATGATATGATATTTCGACAAATTCCTGGAGCGTGAGTCCGTCAAATAGCAGGCCGAAATTAAAGCCCGGATTGTGGCTGTCTAAATCTCTCAGAACGTTATCAACATTTCTGCGCACCGCGACCTGCTCTTTGATGAGAGCCTTGATTCGCTTATCGAGAGGATCAGTCTTTTTCCGCTTTGCGACCGCTTCGTTACGGATTTGACCCACCATAAGCACTATTCGTTTGATCCATTCTTTTTCAAGGTTTGTTGATTTAGGCAGATCGCACTCGGCTATATCGGCGGCGCGCGTATGATCGCCATAGAGCGCCCGGCGAAAATCGAGCGCCGCCGAAGATTGAACGAATAACACCCGCCGGTTCTTGAGACTGCCCTTGTTGAGCATTCTGCCTTCGCTGTTGAGGTTTGGCGATATTGCCTGAGCCATCAACTGGCCGACAGCGACGTAATTTTTATCAATATCTTTAACCATCCAGTTTTGAAACACCTGAGTCTTTGCCAGCTTGATGATCGCCTCGTCGGGAATCCCGGACGAATTCTGAAGCTCGGCAAACGCTTCGCCTAAAGCGCCCTTGCTGAGCCGGGGCGGCCCGCCCGAAGAGCTGCCGCCGTTATCGTCAGGGTGGAAAAACTCTCTTTCCACCCTGACGATTTTTGAGCCGCCTGCTTTTTGACCGCCTGCTGCCGGTCGCAGGTTCTGCTTTCCTGCCGGATAAATGCCCAGCGCGCGCATCTCGTTTTCAAAGCAGTTTCGTTCTTTCATGGCAATGCTTGAAATCTATGCCTGTTGCTCGATCACGGGAGTTGGGCCTGTGCCGAGATCGACACCCGTCAGGGAACGATAAGCCGTGCGATAGCCTTCCACCCTGTCTTCAATAATATTGAGCCATAGTTCCAGCTCTCCGCCTATCGCCGTATCGCGATGGTTTATGACTTCGACATCGAGCAGGATGTCGCGCGCAGTGTTGGCGCATTCCCTGTGCAGCGTGTACTGGTTGGTTTCCGAAGGAGTGATGGGGCGCTTCATCACCAGTATGTCGTAAGCCGCAGGGATGTATTCGTAAGGCTGTTCATACTCTGCGGGTATTCCCAGAGTCGTTCTCAACTCTCTGATCAAAGCCATGCCTGCGATGACCCAGACGATTCCGCTCAGCGTGTTCGAGTAGTTGCGGCCATAATCGAAAGAGTCGAAAGCCTTCTTCAACAGGTCGAGCGTATCGCTGATCGTGATAAGCGTGGCAACAGATGTCTTCGCGACCGGAACGGTTACTCCCTGAATCGCCGTTGCCAGCCGCTTGTCTTTGTAGAATTCAAGCGCGTGCAGAATGAATTTGTGATAGAGACTGTTAAACCCTGTGTTTACTGCCGTATCCATCCCCAGATTTCTGCCGACATCCGTATTCCATCCCAGACACCTGCGATATGAACTGGCCCGCGCTCTGACTTTGGACGAAAGACCCGTTTCGATCTTTCGCGTCATTGCCTCTAAGACCATCGCCACCACGTCATCGCGGATGCCGGGCGAGACTATCCCGTTAGAAATCGGTATTCTTCCCTTGTAGGCGAAATCGTCTAAAATGACGCCGAGTATCTTGAATATCCCCATGCGCTCGAAGTAGAAGAGCCATACCAGATCGGCCACAAACAGCCTTCTGATGCGGTCAAAGGACTGGGGCGCTGGAACCGCGCTCTGATAAAGCCGCCTCGCGCCTTCAAGCGTGACGCAGGTGGGCGGAAAGCACCACGGGGGCGGCCAGCGCGGCGGAAATTCCTGTTGAAAACTGGTCGAACACGGCTGGTCGGCTGCGCGCGCTGCCGGATCATTAAACAGCGATGCGTCTGTGTCCCGGAGTATGATGCTTTCCTGACAAAACGAGCGATCATACCCTTCAAGCCATTTGCCTGCGCAGTCGATCAACTTTTCATCCAGCACCGAGTCGAGTCTTTGATTCGGGTTCTTGCCTTCGACCACAATGCTGTGATCGCAGAACATGAAATAGTCATTGAAGTATTTTGTGATATCGTCCTGAGTCGCGGGGCTTTGAGTATTTATCAGTGACAGCAAAACATCGGAGCATTCCGGGAACGCAACGCTCAGGGGCCTGATGCATTTTTCGCCTCTTCTGCCAAGCTCAGGTATTTCGTTTATTCCTGTAAGGCGATTATTTATCCTCGCCATGAGGTCTCTCTCCTCAGGCGAGGGCGAAGTCGTCACGAACTTAAAAGGGACTCCGTTTATCCTGAGCTGCGCGAATATGTTTTGCAGTATATTCTCAAGCCCCGATGCGACTGCTGATGATTGATCGCTATATTGCGTTTGCTGCTCCTGCGTCTTTTGATCTTTTGAAGAGCCAGTCTCGCCCGGCTTTTTATCTGAAGACTTTCTTGACATTATGGTCACCTCTCTTTCTTTTCTTACTGCAAATTCTTTTTTCGCGCTGCGAGCTTTAACAGCCACGCGGTCATCACACGGTCAATCTTCTCTTCATTGAGCCTTCCCTGATCTTTGATCAAACGAAACACGGCAAGGTGCGCAGACGGAGGAAGGCCCTTTAATTCAAGCGACCCGTCTTTTGCGTTATCAACGATTCTTTGAAGCTCGGACGGAGCGAGCGCCGACAGATTGAACAGATCCGGTATCGTCTTTTGGTTCAACACGCGAAAGCCTGTGCGCAGTAACGCGCGGGCTATGACGGGAAGATAAACTGCGGCTCGCTTTAGAATATCGCGCGTCTCTAAGGGAGCGTCTTTCAAGGGGTAAAGCTCAAGCCACTCTTTCTCCCAGCGGTCCCAAACGCCTGCGCCCCATACCTGACGGCACCACTCGAACGACAGCAACGAACGCAGGTAGGGCGGGGGATGAGGGTCTGCCCACGCGATGCGAAAGGCGTGAACGGGCGGCAGGGCTAAAATCTCTTTTATAGCGCCCGCCTCGGCTATTCCGCTTGCGCAGAAGGTCCAGAAATCAGGCCCGATCTCGAAACTCCACAGCGCAAACAGGTCTTGAATGCTTTTGGACGCGCCTGCTCTGGAGAGCGCCGAGCGCAGCACTTTCGGCAATGCCCGGACCAGCCCCAATCGCACCATCGCTTCGTGCCCTACCTCATGAAGGATTGACGTGAGGTTATATTTCTCCTTCAGCCGGGAGTAAGGAATCTGCACGAGAGGAATGGGATTGAAGCCGTGGCCGGGAAGCCGAACGCCTTCTCTGAGGGTCGATGCGCCAAAGCCCCTGTCGCAATAGACCAGAGGCATCTCGACAATGGCGAGCGCCGGGTGATCTCTATTGATGCCGTCCCATGCCAGAACGTCGCAGCCTGCCAGCAACAGGCCAAGCTCTGCCGGGTGTCTTTGTGTGAGCACGTCCATATAGGTATCAAAGAAGGTGAAGACTCTGGACATCTCCATCTCGATCTCGCCTAAAAGAGCATTCAGTATCGCAGCCACCTGCGGGCTGTTAGCTTGCGGCAGATGCGCCCTTGCTCCTCTTTTTAAACGCCTCAGAAGCCTTGCTTCGACCGCCTTCAACTCTGATTCAATGACGACCCACTGCCGACTGCTGATATCGTGAGCGGGCGGCAGGGCGACGAGGTTACGCAACGAGGACAGAGTCTCTATCCTCATCCTCAACGATTCGACGCGCCTCTGAAATTGATGGGGAAGATTATTCATTCACTGGCAGTTCTCATTCTCCGATGATGATAATCCGCTCTCCCCGTCTCACGCGGATGACTCGCGCTCTGCGCTTTTGCCCGGCGGGAAAACCTGCCTGCCCGGCGCGATAGATTCCGCGCCCGTGCCGTGCGTGCGGGACTCTGGCTCTTACTTTATGCAGCGCAGTCTGAAATGCGGCTGTGGCCTGTCGGCTCGCTTCCAGAGGCTCATCGCTTCTCTCATTGACATTTTCCGCAAGCGACTCGAATGCCTCTCTGGCGACATCGACATAATTGTTCCATGCATCTCTGTTGGCTTCCGAATCTTCACTGGCTTCAAAGCCCAGACCCTTCAACGCGGTGAGGGCCGCCGCCCCCATGGGATTTGTGCCAATCGCTGCCGTAAGGCCAGCCTTGGCCAGCCCTTTGAGCGAGCCGTCTTTCAGGATTTTCTGCGCCAGCCCTGTTATCCCCGTCAGCCCCGACAACCCCAGAGCCGGAGCGAATGTTTTGATCTTACCGATCAGATTTTTTATTCCGGGGAGCCTTTTCTTCAGAGCTTTTTTGAGGCCGCCAAAAAAATACTCCTGCTCCATTTCGTTGAGTATCGAGTCAAGCTCCTCATCCATTTGTGATTCGGACTCATACCCTCTTTGAGAAAGCTCATAGAACCGGTCGGCATAATCCCCTCCCTCGTGATCGCTCTCTTCAAACTCCAACTCCGGCTCATAGGATTCGTAACCTTCCAGCCCTTCAAACTCTGCCTCCAGTTCATCGCTATTCAGGCTCTCATGATCGTCTTCCATCTCAAGCTCGAATTCTCTTTCCAGTTCGGACATATCCAGATCATTAAAGTTTTTTGGCATTGCTCTATCTCCTTCCTTGCTATGTGGGCTGAGAACTCAGCCTGAAGCGTGCAGATTTTTATGTTTCAATTGCGGTAACTTGCGATTTAGAGCTGATCAGATAAACACTGATATTGATTCAGCGGCGGAAATTGGTGAGGTTTCGTTCAGTTGGGGTAGAGAAATGGTTGCCGCAACCGGGCGCATTATATCCAGAGAGATACGGGCCGCGCAACTTTTTTCGTGACCGCTGAATTGACGGGCTTCAGCTAAAGTGCTGTAATCCATCTTCTCAGACCTGCGAAGAATAATCGCCGGTGTAGTGGCTGACTCGCTGATCTAAATTTCTTATCGCAAGGAGAAAATTATGAAACGCACGATCTATCTTTTTGCGCTCTCGCTTCTGCTCTGTCTGGCAACGGCGCAGGCCGGGCCGAAGCAGGCGATGACCTTTGACGACATGCTCGCGCTCAAGAGTGTTTCCGACGCGCAGGTGTCGCCCGATGGAAAGTGGATTGCCTACGTCGTGACCTCGACCGACATGAAAGAAAACGCCACGGATTCAGATGTGTGGCTTGTCTCGACATCGGGCGGCGAGGCCGTAAGGCTCACCACCAGCAAGAAGAACGATAACCAGCCGCGATGGTCGCCCGATGGCCGCCGGATAGCTTTCATCTCCGCACGCGAAGAGAAGCCGCAGGTCTTTCTGATTTCACCTACGGGCGGCGAAGCTGAAAAACTGACCGACTCGAAATCCGGCGTTCAATCCTTCGCGTGGTCGCCCGATAATTCGCGCGTCGCTTATGTCGCGCAGCAGGAACTGACCCCTGATGAAGAGAAGAAGCAGAAAGATAAGGACGACCCGCAGGTCTTTGATAAAAATTACAAATTCTCCCGCATCTGGATCATTGACGTTAAAACGAAAAAATCCAGCGAGGTGATCAAAAGCGACTACGTTGCCGCCGACCCGCAGTGGTCGCCCGATGGCCGCCTGATGGCCTACACGACTTTTCCCACGCCTAAAGCAGACGACGGCAGTTTGTCCGATATCTGGATCGTCGATATCGAATCGGGCAAACAGCGAAAGCTCGTCGAAAATCTGGGGCCTGACAATTCGCCGCGATGGTCGCCCGACGGTCGCCAGATTGCCTACCTGACGCGCCCGGCAAAGCTCGGCGTGATAGGTCAGGCGGGACTTAGCGTTATCTCGTCAGAAGGCGGCAGCCCGCGCGCGATTGCTTCGTCGTTTATGTATCAACCGGGCGCGCCGCGATGGTCGCCCGACGGGCAAACGATCTTCTTCACATCAAGCGTGCGAACATCGTCTCAGTTGTTTTCAGTTCCCGCTTCGGGCGGCGAGGTGAAACAACTGTCGAAAGTCGCAGGCGTCATGGGACAGGCCACCTTGTCGCGCGATAATTCCGTCGTCGCATTTACGCGCTCCGACGTTCAGCACCCGGATGATATTTACGTAGCCAAACTCGCCGATATGCGCGACGGGGTCAAGCTCACGAATCACAATCCGCATGTGGACGAGCTTTCGCTCGGCACGGGCGAAGTCGTCCGCTGGAAGAGCAAAGACGGGATGGAAGTCGAAGGCGTTGTCATTTACCCTGTCGGCTACCAGCAGGGAAAACGTTACCCGACAATCGCCTTGATTCACGGCGGCCCGTCGGGCGTATGGTCAGAGAGCTTCCCAAATTCCTGGGGTAACTTTGGTCACGTGTGGGCGGGACGCGGATGGGTTGTCTTTTACCCCAACGTGCGCGGGTCGTCCGGATACGGCGAGAAATTTCTGTTCGCAAATATCAGAGACTGGGGCGGCGGCGACTATCAGGACATTCAAACGGGATTAGACAACCTCGTGGCCAAAGGAATAGCCGACCCCGACCGCTTAGGTCAATCGGGCTGGAGTTATGGCGGGTACATGACGGCGTGGACGCTGACGCAGACAAATCGCTTTAAAGCCGTGATGGTCGGCGCAGGGCTGACCAATATGTTTTCGATGTACTCGACGAACGATTTGCAGAGCGTGATCGAAGCATACTTTGGGGGCGAGCCATGGAATGCGCTTGAAGCCTATCAGCGCGCGTCTGCGATGACGTTCATCAAGCAGGCCAAAACGCCTACACTGATACTGCACGGCGGAGCGGACACGCGCGTGCCGCCGAGTCAGGCGCAGGAACTTTACATGGGACTTCGCAAAAACGGAGTGCCGGTCGAGATGGTCTTCTATCCGCGCGAGCCGCACGGGTTGCAGGAACCGCGACATCGTTTGGACAAGATGCGCCGCGAGTACGCATGGTTTTCAGAGTACGTGCTCGGTAAGCCTGCAAAGGATGAACCGAGCGAAAAGCGCCCCGAAGACAAACCATCCTCGAAATAATTGCTTTAGAAAAAGCTGCGGCAGGAACGACCTTGTGATGAACAGGCCGCTCCTGCCGCAGCTGGATTAACCCTATCCCTGCCGACCGGCTACCTCTGACAAGCCACATTAGTATTCTTTCATAAACATGGAATGCGGTTTGCCCTGACAAGCATTGCTCGCGGTTGTTTGCACGCTTCTGTATCTCTTGAGTTCAGATGATCGCATACACGTGTAGCGTTTTCGGATGAAATTGAATCGTACAAACAGGATTTCGCCGGAGGCAGGAACAAGAATCTTTCAGGGAGGGAATCGAGATCATGAAACTAAAACAATTTATTATTGCAAGCGTACTGCTTTCATTTGCGCTCGTCGGAATCGCACCGGCTCAGGTGGTCGAAGTCAGAGAGGCATCACCCCTCACGCAGGTGACTATCGCCAAGCGCGCAACTCTTGCCATCAGGTATAAAGATGAAGATGGCACTTCGGTCAATATGGTAGGCACAACACTGAATCCACAGGCGATGGGAAAAGCCGAGGTCAAACGCAAAGAAGGCCGCACCCGCGTCAGGCTTGAGATGGAAAACGTCGGCAACCCGCAAGCGTTGGGAGCTTATTATACGACTTACATCCTCTGGGCAATTGCGCCCGAAGGACAGGCCGACAACCTTGCAGAACTGCCCGTCACGAACAAATTTGAGATAGAAGTTACTACAAGCTTTCAAACATTCGGTTTGATCGTTACCGCAGAACCGCATTCAGCGGTCAAGCTGCCAAGCCCGGTCATCATCGCAGAGAACGCTCTGCGCAAGGGCACCGAAGGCGCTATTCAGGCGAGCCGCATAGATTACAGCGGCGATTCGGGCACGCTCTACGTAGTCGCTACGCAGGATGCGCCCGCGCTCAGCGCAGACTACAACACGCCGTTGCTCATACTCGGCGCTCGCCGCTCTGTGCAGATCGCTCATCGCGCAGGAGCGCGCCGCTTTGCAGAACCGGAACTCAGAGAAGCGGAAGTAAAACTTGAAGCGCTGGAGCAGACATGGACGCGGGGTCGCAAAGACGAAAAGAAATATAGCGGCATCGCTCGCGATGTCATGAGGTTAGGTGAAAAAGCGCGCGAGCTTGCAGTCGAGCGCGAGTATCAGGCCCGGCTCAATGCCGAACGCCGCGAAGCGAGCAGCGCCATCTCGCAGGCTCAGAATGAAGCTGACCGCGCGCGCGATGAAGCCGACCGCGCAAAAGAACAGGCTGCCGTCTATCGCGACGCTTTAGCCAAGGCGGAATCGGAAGTCAGCGCCGCTCGCAGCCGTGTCGAAGAAGCTTTGACCGAAGCCGACAAAGCGAAAGCCAGAGAAGAACTGGCGCGCGTAGAAGCCGAGCGAGCGCGACTGGAAGCCGAGCAGGCCAAACAGGATAAGGCCGCGCTTCAGGACAAGTTGTTCGTTTCGCTTTCAGCCATCCTTGATACGAGGCGCGAAGCGCGCGGGCTTATAGTCAATTTGTCTGACGTACTGTTTGATTTCAATCAGGCTTCGCTCAAACCCGGCGCGCGAGAAAAACTGAGCAAGCTTGCAGGCATAATGCTGGCTTATCCCGGCACTTATCGCATCGAAATCGAAGGGCATACGGATGGCGTAGGTTCGCAGGATTACAACCAGAAGCTCTCCGAAGACCGGGCCGAAACCGTGCACTCTTATCTTATGAAAGAAGGCATAGCGACAGACCGCATCATCGCTGTGCGCGGCTTTGGCAAAATAAGACCCGTGGCGACCAACGACACGCCCGAAGGCCGACAGCAGAACAGGCGCGTCGAGATAGTCATCAGCGACACGGATAAGACCGCGAATCAGTAAGCGCAAAATAAATGGCAGGACTTAAGAAGTCCTGCCATTACTTTTTCACCTGTAAATTATCGCCAGCCAAAGCGCAGGAAATAAAATCCATAAAACACAATCCAGATACTGGCGAGAATTAGCAGTTCAACGCTCGCCCGGCGCTTCGTCACAGGCTCGATCAATCGAGCGAGCAGGCGCGCAACAACCGCCGCCAGAATGAAGCGGGTGTAGCGCGCAGGGATCGAGATTAAAAGAAAGGCCGCGAGGCTTCTGCCCTGCGCGCCCCATTCGACGGCGTAGATTTTGTACGGAATCCCTTTGAGCGGGCCTGTCATCACGGAAATCAATCCGTGCTCGTCAATCTGGCGGGCGACTCTCGCGATCAGATTCGGGTTTATCGCAGGCACATAATCGAGCAGCGCGCGCGCATCGTCCGGCGAGCGCAGGCCAAACATATACACGCACGCGCCGCCTATGAGCGCGCCCGCAAGAGCCGCAAGCGTCGCTTTGAGCGCGGGCCTGAACGCGCGACATGCAATCAGGGTCAACAGCACGTCAGGGACGATGAAAAAGAAGCTCGCTTCCGCGACTGCCCAGAAAAAAGCTATCCACAGGAGCGCGCGACCTGTCAGGAAGCGATCAACTGAAAAGCTCGCCCTTTCGTTCGGGGTGTGAATCATCTAATCGAGTTCTTTCAATTCTCGCACGGCGGTTTCAAGCGACCGGATTATATCCTGGCGATTGCCTGAGATGATTAACGGCGGGCCGATGCGCGCTTCACAGAAAAAGGGAACCGGTATGAACTCCCCCTTGGGAAGGCTGCGGCCCATGTTCACAAGATAAGCGGGCACGACGGGAACCGCAGGCATCTTCTCGATCAGGTGCGCGACGCCTGATCGAAACGGCCCCAGATCGCTGCCCGTGCCGCGCGTGCCTTCGGGAAAGATTATCAGCGATTGCCCCGCTTCGAGCGCAGCCTGCATGCAGCGCAGCGGGTTGTTTTCGGATTTAATATCTTTTCTCGCAATCGGCAGTATGTTGAATACGGTCTTTGTCAAAATCGATATGAATATGTTTCGCTCGAAGTAATCGGCTGCCGCGACAGGGCGCACGCGGCGAAGCTCTGTGATCTTAAACAGGCTTAAGAGCGAAGCCGTGTCCAGATGGCTCGAATGATTTGCAATCAATATGAACCGGCCTGAGCGAGGCAGGTGCTCGCGCCCGCGCACGCGAAGCCCGATGAAGAGCGCCATAAACGGTCTGACCAGAAGCGCGAAAAGTATCATCTGCGCGATATCGCGGGCCGTCACTTTTTGCGGTTTCGCGCCTGTGTCTTCTTTTGATTTAACTGCGCCGCTCGACATTGGTTTCCCCTCATTCATTTTGTGTAGAAGAAGCGAACGTAGTGAAAGAAGAACGGCGCGGCATAGCAGAGCGAATCCACACGGTCCAGCATTCCTCCGTGACCGGGAATCGTCTGGCCGAAATCTTTCACGCCAAAGTCCCGCTTGACGGCGCTCATCACCGCGCCGCCGCAGAAACCTGCAACCGTTATAAACAGCGACACCATCAACGTCTCCATGATAGAAAACGGCGTGAGAAATCGAATCGCGAGGCTCAACAACATCGCAGATGCTATGCCGCCGATGAAGCCTTCCCATGTCTTATTCGGGCTTAGGGTCGGAATGATTTTATGACGGCCAAATGTCTTTCCCCAGACGTATTGCAGCACGTCGCTCATCTCTACTATAAAGACTAAAAACAGAACCAGCGTCCGGCCATTCGCCTGCGACTCGTTCGCCTGTGACTCGCCGATCTGCGGAAATGTGAGCAGGTACGCCATGTGGCTCAGGCCGAAAACGAAGATCATCTGACCCCATTGAATCTGCGAGGCCGAGGCTACAAAACCTGCGGTCTCCTTAGAGAGCGCCATTCTTACGGGCAAAGCCAGAAGCATATAGACTGGAATGAAGATGATAAACATGCCGTACCACCCGATGGCTATCCAGTAATACTGAATGGGAATTGCGAGAAACGTGAAGACCAGCGCGTGATGATCTGCGGGCCGGGTCTTGAGCAGCGTGATGAATTCCTTCATCGCCCAGAAACTGAGGAATGCGAAAAAGACCAGCGACACACGATTGCTCACAAGGATCGCCGCGAAAAATACCGCAGCCATCATCCACCACGCCTGCACGCGAGAGGTCAACTCCGAGAAGTCATTTCCGGGCTTCACGCGCCGGAGCGTTTGAACCGCGACGGAGGCGATCACGAGCACGCCCAGGACGAGCAGGCCCATTCGCATCACAGGCGAGAGATTTTCAATACTGTCTATTATCGTCATCTTATCAACCCATTATTTCGCTCATTGTACCTAATGTCCTTTGCTCAGGCTCAACTCCTTTAACGCCTTCGACGCTCGATTCCAGCAGGTCAGGACGGTCAACACCGCCGCGACTGCAAATATCCAGGGCCACGCCTTATATGCAGCGGGGATGAAAGCTGTCGCAAGCCCAAGCGCGCCTACGATGAATGCGCGGTCGCTTTTGCCCATCGGCCCTTCGTAACGTCGGCTTGCGCCGAGCGCGCGCCCAAGCACACCGCTCATCTCTGTCAGTATCGCGCCGATTGAAAAAGCTATGACAGGCCACGCGGCCTGCGAGCATGCGAACGCCAGCGGCAGATACAACCCTAAATCTGAAACGGCGTCGCCCAGTTCATTCAATACAGCGCCCAGATCTGTAGACATCGCCATCTCGCGCGCCATCATTCCGTCAATCGCATTCAACGCCATGCGCGCAAACAACCACGCGGGCAGAAGCAATAAAAGCTTCGGGCGCGTGCCGGATTGCGACACAATCGCGCCTGTGATGATCGAGCCTGCGATTGCGATTATAGTGACGATGTTCGGCGTGATGCCCGCTGCTGCGAGCTTTCGCATCAACGGTCTCAGCAGATTTTGAAATCGCGGTTTGAGATCGTAAACAGATGGCATAGATCAGAAGAAACCAATTATTTATTGATGAACGAAGAAGAGGATAAACCATCACACTTGAGAAGACCAACCTGTGCGATTCGTTTTATGACGCGCGACTCGGTTGAATCGAGGAAGATTATGGCGGGAAACGAGAGCGGCGCGAAATCGGATTTTATGAATTATGCAGGGGCGACCCGGTGGATCAACCCCTGCATAAAATAAATATCATTTGCTACGCAGATGCGAAGCCCTGACCTAAACTACTGCGCGCTGACTGTGATGTTATTGACGACGCGGCGCACGCCCTTGACGGTTCTGGCGACCTGTTCGGCGCGCATCTTGAGGTCTTCATTCGGCAGGGTGCCGCTCAATCTCACGATCCCGCCGGAAAATTTCACATCAATGGGATGCGAGCGCAGATCACCGTCATCTAGCATCTTTGAATTGATCTCTATCTCTATGCTCGTATCCGATACAGCAGGCTCGCTTGCGGCGGGCGCAGGCTGCGAAGCGCTGGGCACAGGCACAGGCACAGGCACGACAACGGTCGAAGGCTGGGACTGAGACGGCATGGGCTGAGGCACAGGTTGATGTTGATTTGCTGCCTGTGCGGCTCTCGCATCGGCCTCGGCCTTATCGCGCTGACGCGCAAGTTCGTCTTCGCGGCCCTGTTGATTGCTGTTGACAATCATCATCGTGATGAGCACGGCGGCGGCGATTGCCGCTATCACAATTGCAGCGATTGCCGCGCCCGACATGCCGCGTCGCTCGTGAACGACCGTATCATACTGTTCTTCGACTACGGGTCTACGCCCAATCGGTACATCTTCAACTACTGTTCGTCTTTCTCGATATTCAGACATTTTATTCCCTACCTTTCGTATCCTTTAAAATCCTGTTGCGGTCGTATCGGAACGCGGCATACATAATCATCGTTCGTACCGAAACAGACCGGCGAATCCGTTTAATCACCGCCAATACAAGAATTGGCAATGCGCGTGCCGCGTTGAAGCTACAGTTAAAACTTTGTAGACTCTCGGCGGAGGAGATCGCTATGTTCGGCGTGCCCGATGATTACCCTGTTTACCTGACGCATTCGGATGCAGATACGCCTGTGCCTGCGTGGCATCAAGTGACTCGCAACTGGGGCGCGCCCGACACAGAGATGATCGCTCAGGTTTCGCGCATAGTTGCCAACACCGAAGACGAGCAGACCGCGCGCGACGTTTGGGAGACGTGGCTCCCGCATTATCAACGCTCGACTGCGCTGCTGATAGACAAGATTCACAACGAAGGCTGGCTCGGGTCAGTGGGGCACATAGACGGCTGGCCGTGGGACGGAGGCTTCTTTTTCTGGCCGCGCGAAACCGAAGCGGGCACGCTTGCCGATGTGTTGAACTCGAAATCGGGCAAGCGCGGCACCTATACCGAATGCAATTTGAGCAACGGGCTGTTCGCCTATTTGAATGCGTGGAATCATAAGGCGTGGCAACAGGGGTGGATGGAAACGGATGCGGCGACCGCCGCGCTGCACATCGGTCTGTTTGAAGATGGCCGCGTCGAAGTGCACATGGAAGTCTTCAACCCGCTGTTCATCAAAGGCGCGCCTCGAAAAGACCTTATCAGAATCCCGTTCATAGGCGCGTACAACCACGCGCAGTTTCTGCTTCACCGCCGATGGGAACAGTCAGAGTTTGCCGGGCTTTCGCGCACATCGGCCAACTTTTATCACCTCATGCGTGAAAGCGTGCCGTTGTCATTTTAGCCGCCAGCCATCTGCTGAGGTTGAAACAACCGTGATGAGCAAATATAATGCGCCTTTTAGTGAAACCGTTCCTTATATTATTCCAGCACGAGGCTCGAAGCGCTCACACCTGCTCCGGCGCTCTCAAGCTCAAACGGAGGACCAATGCTGATTCCGAGACCTCAACTCATACCCTCGCCCGATCAGGTGCTCGACCTTTTAAGAGAGACCGGCGCGCTGCGCGAAGGCCGCTTCGAGTTTCCTAACGGGCTGCAATCGAATTATTACTTTCAAATGCCGCTCGCCATGAGGTATCACGGCAACGCCCGCGTGTTGAACGTCGCGCTCTCTCGCCTTCTTCGCAAAGAGCCTGAAGTGCTGGCCGCGCTGCCCGATTGCGCGATAGTGGCTCCGGCGGCGGGCGGCATACCCGTAGCCTTCGGCATACGCGAGGCGCTCGACGCCGACCAGATTTTCTGGGCAGAAAAGGACGAAGGCAAATATCACTTTCGCCAGTATCTGGACGCGCGCGGGCTCAAGTGCATACTGGTTGACGACATAGTGCGCTCAGGCAAAGTCGTCATGGGGATGCTGGAATTGATTCGACAGGCGGGCGCTGAAGTGGTCGCCGTCGGCTCGCTCGTGCATTTCAATGATGCGCATTTCGACACGGGCGGCGTCCCTTACTATTCGCTTCTCGACATAGACGCCAAGTTCTATAGGCCCGAAGAATGGCCCGCCGAAAAGGCGAATGAGCCTCTGGAAAAAGTCTGGGTGTAGCCCCGGACTGGAGATATCACCATGCAAAAACTCCCTGCTCACAATGCGCGCCGACGGGCGTTTAAACTCGCGCTCGCAATAGCCTCTCTGCTTGCAATCTCGACCGCAGCTTCCGCCGCCGCACAATCAGCCGTCGCAGATAAAACAGCGACGGTTTACGGCGTGAAGATTCATTATCAGGAAGCAGGCAGCGGCCCCGTCGTCATCCTGCTTCACGGGCTGGGCGGCGACGTGTCGAACTGGGCGCAGGCCATCGGGCCGCTCTCTCAAAAATACAGGGTCATCGTGCCCGACCAGATAGGCTTTGGTCGCTCCGACAAGCCTATGATCAATTATCGCGTCGGCACGCTGGTCGATTTTCTGGACGGGTTTTACAAGGAACTCAAGCTTGAGCGCGCGTCGCTTGTTGGCAACTCGCTCGGCGGATGGACTGCCGCCGCTTACGCGCTTGCGCATCCTGAAAAAGTCGAACGCCTCGTGCTTGTTGACGCAGCGGGTTTTGCAATATCGGGAGACGTTGATCCTCGCGTGGTGAACGGGTTGAACCCTTCGACGCGCGATGCGCTCAAGCAGGTGATGTCGCTGGTCTTTTATAACAAGCAAATCTACGCAAGCGATGCGGCTGTCGATATGTTGTTCGCGCGAAAGATGACCGCAGGCGACAGTTATACGATTCAGCGGTTCATTGATTCGATCACGCACGGCGAAGACGTGCTCGACAACCGGCTCGGCCAGTTGAAGCAGCCGACGCTGATCATCTGGGGCCGCGAGGACGGGCTCACTCCGATTGCGATGGGCGAAAGGTTTAAGAAAGAGATACAAGGCTCTGAACTGGTGGTCATAGAAAAGTGCGGCCACGTCCCGCAACTGGAAAAGGCGGCTGAGTTCAACGCCGCGCTGGTGAAATTCCTCGGCGGAAACATGGCGAGCAAGTGATGTAAGCTGGCGAGCCTGCTCGACCGTCTACTGCGAAAGGCCGACGCGCCTGAGCAGGTCCGTAAATCGCGGGTCCGAACGCAGAGGGTCGAGCTTCGGATCGACTTTGAGAACACCGAGATCAAAATCGCGCGCTTCATAAGCTCTCTCAAGCCAGGCGAATGCCAGATCTTTTTCTCCCAGCGCTGTGTATATCAGGATGAAAGCGGAAGGCGATACATAACGCTGATGGGTGAACTCCTGAAACCGGCTTAATATTCTCCGCGCCTCATTTTGCTTTCCTGATCGGGCATAGGTCATTCCGAGGCCCCATACGCCTTGCTCCCAGGGCTTCTTCTCTTGCTGAAACTCCGCAATGGCCCGTGTGTAATCGCCCTTCTCCATATAAGCCAATCCTGTCCACGTATGATTCCAACTGAAACACGGGTCTATCTCCGCCATCTTTCCAAACTGCTCAATGGCCTGATCGTACCGGCGGCTGTAGTAAAGAAACCCTCCGATGTTTATGTTGATAACAGGCGAGAGCGGATCGCATTCCTGCGCCCGTTTCATCTCGGCGAGAGCCTCATCCGTCCGCCCCATAGCCAGAAAATACCAGCCGTATCGTTGGTGCGCTGTTGCGTAGTTAGGGTTAAGCTCAAGCGCGCGCTTTAACTCGCGTTCGGCGCTCGGCCAATCCAAATCGTACCAGCCTTGAACGAAAGCCAGCGCCGAATGAGCTTCGGCAAGCGTCTCGTCCAGTTCTACTGCCCTCATAGCCGCCGCCTTAGCTTTAGGCATGTCTTCACTGGGCGGCAGCGCGTCGAAATAAGCAGACCCTAAAAAAGAGTAGCAGTCGGATAGCCCGGCATAGGCGAGCGCGTAAGTCGGGTCAATATCAATCGCCTGCCGAAAATAAGCGATTGCTTTCCGCATCCCCTCCTCGTCGCGTTTATTCCAGAAGTGGCGGCCCTTGATATAAAGCTGGTAAGCCTCTGTGTTGTCGGTGTGGCGTTTAGCCAGTTGCTTCCGCTCATCCGCGCCCAGTTTGAGCGCGAGCGCCCCGGCCAGACGAAGCGAGATGGCATCCTCGACGCTTGAGAGGTCGCTCATCTTTTCATCGAACTGCTCGGCCCACACCGTCGCCCCATCGCGGACGCTGATCAACTGCACTGTGACGCGAATGCCGTCGGCCAGCTTGTGAATGTGGCCTTCCAGAACGGCGTCAACCTGCTGCTCTCGGCCCACCGCCACGGGGTCTGTCTCGCGGTCTTTGTACCTGAGTATGGCGCTCGTCGGGCGCACGCTGACCTGCCTGAGGTTGCTGAGCCGTGTTATCAAAACATCGGCCATGCCGATCCCTGTGTACCCATCGTCGTCCCCGTTCAACAGCCTGAACGGCAGCACGGCGATTGATCTCACGCCCTCTGATTTTACGCGATCTGATCTCGACCAGTAGAAGGCACCAATGAGGATGAGCAGCATCGTGACGGCTGTCGCGACACCCGGCGTGAGCCTGCTTTTTTTCGACCTGTAATCTCCTGCATTCGCAGCATCCTCATTGTCGGTTTCGATCTCTTCTTCGATCTTCAGACTGGCGCTCGCGCGCCGCCGAACGATCAAATCCGTATGCCCGTTCAAGCGCTGATTCACTTCGGCTATGAACCTGTATCCGCGCTTCGGGACCGTCTCTATGTATTTCGTTTCAACGCCGTCTTCGCTCAGCATTTTTCTGAGCAGGAATATGTTCTGTGTAAGGCCGCGTTCTTCAAC
This sequence comes from Blastocatellia bacterium, assembly GCA_963804815.1. Taxonomy (GTDB): domain Bacteria; phylum Acidobacteriota; class Blastocatellia; order UBA7656; family UBA7656; genus DATEKX01. Next base: position 5,766,542 of record CAWDRU010000002.1, read on the forward strand.
AATAGCGTCGGGCCAGACGCGGCTCATCAACTCGTCTTTTTCGACCAGATGGCCGCTGCTTTCGACGAGCGCGAGCAGCGTGTCGAACAGTTTAGGCGTGAGCGGGACTATCTGTTCGTCGCGCAGCAAAAGGCGCTCTTTCGGGTTGAGGCGAAAAGGGCCGAATTCGTAAAAGTGTTTTGCCTGCTCGCTCATAACCATCTGGAACCGATCTCTGAATCACAGGTAAGAACTGGAACCCTTTGCGTCTCCTGATTATTAGATGACTTTTTTGCCAAATCATTTCCTACGCAGAAAATGGCAGCCCGTAGCGGTCGTAGATCCCCTTTTATGTTAAGAATGTGATGAAAATGTGTCCTCATTGTGAAGATTTTCCCATCCATTTTAGCTAGTGTCGGGTGTGCGGTGACATCGCAGATCACTGTGGCAGGAATCGAAAATCCCCTGACGGATCAGAGGCGACATGAGGCGAAAAAGAAAAACGGAATACAATCTGGAGATTGAGCAGACCTTTGTAGTTAGAAGGTCTGGCGATTGCCCGTCAATGTGGTGCTCAGAGTGCGCCGAGTCTGTTCATATGATCACAGTAGACGAAGCGGCTGTGTTATGCAGCGTCACCTCGCGCACAATCTATGAAGATACGCAACGCGGCAAACTCCATTTCACCGAAACGCCCGAAGGTTTCCTGCTCATTTGCAGTAAGTCTTTGTTCAGGTGATCGGATTCCGGGTCAAAAGCGAGGGATGAGCTGATTTGACGGTTGAAAAACGCTGAGAATCGGTACTGACAATTCAAATAGAAAAGGAGAATCCAGTTATGGCAGCTAAACCTATTGGCGAAGAATTCATGAATGTATCTACCCCATTGTCCGACATTGCAGCGAAGTCAGACGTATACCTTGCGGGAACAGCCGCAGATGATAATCGCCTGTTCTTTACCCCTTTCTTTGCTTTTAAGGCAGATCAGGACAGAAAACTGAAGGCAATACGCCAAAATCCGCCTCCGGGCCAGCAGTCACATAGCGTATTGCTGACCATCTTAGTCTCTCCGCAAACAAAGGTTGAAGCTATGGCAGCGTTTATCCGGTCGCAGCACCAGTTAGCAACCCCTCCCGGCAGATTCAGCAATCTTCAATCATCTTCTTTAATCGCCATCCCGATGCTGAATCTGAGAATCGAGGAAATAGCCGACGGGCCTATATTCAAAGCTGTTACCTTGCTCGAAGAAACGCTCGAAGATGAAATCACTCTTCAAACAATCGGGTTTTCAAAAGAAGTCGCGGATGAATTAGCAGGCGATCTGCGAGAGGGGCGATTTATTCCTCGCTTTAAAGTTACCTACGAGCTGAACGCTGTGTTCACAGACTCTGTATCAACGGCAGAAGTCCGTGTTGCGAACGCTGCCACAACCGAAGCCGTGCAGCAGCTTCTAGGCAACGGAAAGGCTTTCAATTTCGATATAAATATAACCGGCGGCGCTTTGGACACCGGAGCGACAATCATCACGCGAGATCAAAAAACAAGCTTTGAAGGCGATGTTAAAGAGCAGGTGAGAATTGCTTATACAGTCCAGAATTCGGAAGACCTTAAGATACTTGAAGCTTCCATGAATCGCTATCTGAATAGCTCGCTGAGTCCATTTTCAATATCATTGACGGAGGTCTTTGCAAATGACATTGCGAAATTATCCGATTTTGGGTTCCAGAAATCCGATCTCCAGCCGGATCAGATAAACAGACTTGTAAGCAGCGTCAAGCAAGCCTATCAACAGGAAGACAAGAAGCTCATTGATACGAGTTTCGCGGCGAAGGCCGATTTTTTAGGTCTCTTCAGCGCTGGCGCTGACGGTAACTTCAAACTTGATGAACTGAAAAAAAGTATGGAGGAAAAAGGCTGGCAGTTTGAACTTGAAGGCAATGTGACCGTACCCAAATCATTTCAAGTCTTCGTGGTCGATAAGAAGGCCCTTCGCCGCGAGAGCAACTTTGCCGTCAGCGTTCGTAGAGAAACACTTCAAAACAACAGACTCACTGCCGAAGTCTCTACGACCGATACACTCCCCCGCGTTACCGGGAACCTGGATGTCCCGTTGGGAACGATTCTCGACTGGCTCCGCCCTGATGCGAACATCGCCGTACCATTTGGATTTCAGCTTTGTGATGGCGCAGTCATAGCTGACCCGGAAAGCCCTCTCTTTCAACGGAGGACGCCGAATTTGATAGACAGATTCACAATGGGCGTCACAGGCAATCGACTTGGGGAATCAGGCGGGAGACCTGACATTCCAATTGGCGGAGATCATACTCATAATGGAAGAACCGCGACTCCTCGCAATAGTAACGCAAGCGATCCTCACGGGTTCGATACGGACGAAGCTCCGGGCAGACCCCCGGAGGTGACAGGCATTGACCATACGCACACCTTCTCGACGAGTAATAACGGATCGCATAGCCACGGCGGCGACAACCGTCCGCCATTCATAGGCGTGCTCAAGATAATGCGGATAAAGTAATGCTGCCGGATAGAGTTCAGGGTTGCCGGGAAAAGCAAAAACGCGATTTGCTTTTCCCGGCAACCGTCTCTATTTCTGCCGGACGCGCGCAGCCTGAATCTGTTTCAAAAAATCTTTTGCGATTCGCGGCGCAGCAAAGTCTCCGTTCCAGGCCGTTACCTTCCCATTCGCAACAACAACCTTTGTCTGCGGGCTGGTGGCAGAAAAAGCGTAGTTGAAGGAAAATTCCGCAACCGGCAGCCAGTCGCTATCGCCGGTTTGTCATGCGGGCATCTTGTGAACTGAGCTTTTGATTATGGCGTTGAGGAGATTGAACCGCACGGGATGAATAATAATGCCCGGCGGTTAACCTCCGATGGTTCTTTTCGGCAGCAGGATTGTTCGCTCTATCTCGAATACTTTCTGCTCGAACTTTCCTTCAAACAGATCCAGCCCTCGATTCATCAGCGTCGCTGGCTTTTCGTTCTTCACGCCGACGAGTTGAAAGCTGACGACGCCCGCGCGGTCATTGTAATCGCGCTTCTCGATCACACGCGACGCGGCGTAAATTGTGTCGCCTCCGAGCACGGGGCTGGCGTGGCTGCCTTTGTCGTAGCCAAGCTCCCAAAGCGCGTTTGCGGTCGTGTCGCGGCTCGCAATCGATGCGGCCCACGCAAAGACCAGCCCGCCTTCGACCACGCGCGTTTGCGCAAAACTATGCTGGCGCGAATAGAGCTCATCGAAATGCAGCGGGTGGCTGTTGCGTGTGAGCACGGCGAGCTGCATATGCTCGCTTTCGCCGACGGTTCGCCCCGTGCTGTGCAGTATCACATCGCCTTCGTTGAAATCTTCGTAGAGTCCGAGCGGGCGGCCTGCCCATCGCGGAGCGCGGATTTGCAGGGCAAGCTCTACGGGCATCGGTTCGGCCAGAAGGTGAGCAGGCTGGGCGAGCGGCCCGCTTGTGCGCTGCTGCTTGTTTTGGTGATCGCTCGCGGGCGGATGCGCGCGGCCCGCGAGCGTGCCCGTAGGAATCAGCGCCTTGCGCTCGAATGAAACTATCGGCGCGCCGTCCTGATTGATCGCGATTGTTCTGACGTGCACCACGCCGCGATCAGGTTTTGACGAGGACGCGCGCGCGCCGAGGACTTCGGTTGAGGCGCATATGGTATCGCCCGGATATGCCGCGTTCGGGAATTTCAAATCAATGTATGCGAGGTGCGCGATGGCTTGCTCTGAGATGTCGTGGACTGTGAAACTGAGCGCAAGGTTCATGAGCGCCATCGGGTGAACGACTCTATCGCGAAAACCAAGATCGCGCGCGAATCTGCGGCTTGAATAGAGCGGGTTCGGGTCGAGGAATGAAGCGGCAAACAAGGCGAGCATTCCTTCGTCAATCGTCACTTCCCAGAGATGGTGATATGTTTCCCCGATTTTGAAATCATCCAGCAGTCGCCCGTATTGCGGCTCGATCACTCGCGATTTTTTTTCAGTGCTGCTCATAAAAACCTCTCAATCTCTTCCCAGTCCCAATTCTTCAGCCATCGCTTCATCTATGCGACCGAGCGCATAAGCCGTCTTCAGCGTGTTGCGATTGACTCTGTCGGTCGCGCGGTCGGCCATCCTGCCTCCGATCATCGTCGCGCCGCGTCCCTGGCTTTCGGCTTCCAAAAACAGTTTCGCTTCTTCGATGGCGCGGGCGATCTCCTGATCGGGAAGCTGAAATATCTCTACGGCAAGCGCGGTTTGCTCAGGTATGCCTGTCCACTTGCCCGCGAACCCGAAATCGCGCGCAAGCTCGGCGTCGCGTCGAAACTCTTCAAGGGCGGCGCGCCGCTCCTGTTCGTTCTTGTCGCGCGTCGGGTAATTGGTCGTCATCTCGGCAATCGCAGGCACGCCGACCGCCGCGGCTGCTCGGACTATGCGCCCGCGAACCTGACTGATGATCGGGTGATCCGACCTGTAACCGGACGCGCTCAGACCAAGGCTCGCCCAGTAATCATATGTGCCGAGCACGAGACCTACTAATCTTTTCGATGCGTGGGCTATCTCGAATATATTCTCTTCGGCTTCGGCGGATTCAATAAGCGCCTCGATGCGCAATCGGCCTTGCGGGAGATGGAGTCTGTTTTCGAGCGCGGTTAGCGTTTCATCAATCGAGCGCACTTCGTCTGCGCTTTCGATCTTTGGGTAGATAAGGCCGTCGAGCCGCGCGCCCGCCTGCCCGACGATGACCGCGATGTCTTCGTGCGCGGGATCAAGCTCAAGCCCGCGCGGGCGAAAAAAGCGCAGCCTGCGACCCCAGTCAAGTTCGTTGAAAGCGCGAATCACATTTGCGCGCCCGGCTTCGAGCATCTCGCGATTGTCGCGCGGAATCGAATCTTCCAGATCGAGCATCACCAGATTGGCTTTCGATTTAGTCGCCGCGCCTTCGATATACTTCCAAACGGTAGCGGGCGTGGTCAGATGCGCCATCTGAACCAGATATTTCGGCTCAAGCTCGATGACGCGATCTCGATAGCGATTGATCAGGCGTGCGTTTCGTTCGCTCGCCGCCGCCGTTATTTCATTTACTCCGGCAATCGATTCCTGTCCCATCACTTAGAGTTCTCCTGTCAGTATTGCGAGCTTCGATTTTAGCAAACCCCGACGAGAAAGCCCAAAACTGAGAAATCTCAAAACAGAGTCTTACAAGTAGAATATTCGTTTTAAATACGCGGGTGTATCGAAGCTATTCACCGAAACCCCCGTTGTCGGTAAAAAGCTATGGTTTAGAGCGTGGTATCACTATTGCTCAATTAAAAAAGTTTACACGGACACTAAACATATAGAGGACAGACTGATCTATGAAGATGATGGCGCGTTCAATAACGATTCTCCTTTTCCTGATAATCATCACAGCGGCTGCGGGTTGCGATGCGGTACCAAATAACGCAAACACCAACACGACAGCAAACGCAAATATCTCAAACGCCAACAGGGCGACCGCAGCAACCACCGACAATGCAAAAGCGGGCAATCTGACAATAACACTGCCGCTGCTCGATGCCTTATTTGCCGAAGAAACATTCGCAAATGATCTGAAGTCGCGTCTGCAATTGAACGATGATCAGGTCAACCGACTCCGCACCATCGCGCGCGAGGCGACCGCGAAACTGCGCGAGAGCAATGACGGCGACTCTCGTCAAGGCACTGCCACGGTTGCCCGCAGGCAGGCCGAAGATAATATCAACGCCGCCATTGGCGCTGAAAAGGCAAAGCAGTTGTCGGCCTTTGTAGGTGAACGCTACAAAGCGGAAGCCGTCGCGCCTGCCCCGACTACTGCGGGAGCTATACCATCTGACACGCGAATTGTTGTCAACGCCCCGGCTTTCAGAATGGACTTATTCGATAACGGCAAGCTGATCAAATCTTACAGGATTGCCATCGGTTACCCTGAATTCCCTTTGCCTTCGGGTATGCGCAAAGCTGAATCGATAATCTTCAACCCGACATGGACTCCTCCCGATGAGCCGTGGGTGGAAGCGCCCGGCAGCAAGGTTAAGGTAGGCGAGACGGTTAAGGCTGGTGACAGGTTGAATCCGCTCGGCCCGCTCAAGATTCCCATCGGGTTGCCTTCGTTAATACACGGCGGCAAAAATCCCGCAAGACTTGGCGGCTTCGGGTCGCACGGCTGTGTCGGGCTGACAAACCCGCAGGCGCAGGAATTCGCAAAGCTGCTGGCGCAGGTCGGCGGAGCCAGCATCGATGATGCGCAGATTGCAGAATACGAGAAGAACAAGACGGAAACAAAGAACGTGAAATTAGCTAAAGCCGTTCCCGTCGATCTGCGTTACGAAACCATAATGATCGAAGACGGCAAACTGCATATATATCGCGATGTCTATGATCAGGACACGAACACCGAAGAAAACCTTCGCGCTGTGCTACAGGCAAACGGCGCAACCTTTGAGCAGTTGAGCGATCAGGAGCGTTCGCAGGCTCTGAACGGGCTGAAGGATATGTCGCGCGATGTCGTTGAAGAATCGAAAGGCAAAGGCGCGAATGCCAACTCGAAGACAAAACCGGAAGCTACGACCGGCAAGATCACGCGGACGATCAAAGGCAGTAAAGAGGTCGTCATCGAAATAGCCGCGCTCAAAGGGAAAGGCTATCCTGCGCCTGTAAATTTAAACACAGGCAGCCCCGTAAAAGAGCCAGCTAAGGGAACCAAAAAGAAATAAGAAGAGCTATCGGTTGGCGAGCAGAGGAAAAGGATTGATCGGCTCGCCGCCGCTCCACTTGCCGGGCGCAGTTGGTTTGCTGATGGCGAAATGCAGATGGAAGTTGCCCGCGCCCGCATTGCCTGTATCACCGACATAAGCTATCACGTCGCCGCGCTTCAACTGTCTTCCTTCGGCCATTCCCTCGGCGTAGCCCTGAAGGTGAGCGTAGTAGTAGTAGTAAAGCCCCGACGAGTCCAGTTCATATAGCGTGATGCCGCCCTTCTCGCTTTGAAAAAGCCGTGCGACTTTCCCGTCGGCTGCGGCAAGCACAGGCGTTCCTCCGGCAGCCATAATATCGAGCGCCTGATGTTGTCGGCCTTCCGATCTGCCATCAAAAAAATTGTCGCGCAACTGGCTGGCGCTTACGCCTTCGACCGGTATCAATAAATTTCTCAACTTCAAAATAGACATGTCTGCTTCACCAACTGTGCTCGCCACAGGCGGCGGGGTCGTCGCAGGCTCTGCATCCGCCGGTGCAGGCGTTCCCATAGGCTGCACTGTGACGACTGCTTCATCCGGTTTCGCATCAGAGTTTTCATCAGGCGCAGCGGTAATCTTCGGAGCGCTGGCTGTCGCGGGCGTGTTTGCGGCAGAGTCATTTGACGTTTGGTCATTTGACGCCTGATCTTTTGATGTTTGGTTTTTCGGCGCTTGTGTTTTGACAAGGTTTTTCGGCGGCTCAAGATTCATCAAAATCACAAGGCCAAGTGTCAGGAACAGACCTAAAATAACGAGCAAAGGGATTCGCCTTTTTTTTAATGTGATAGCTTTGTTCAATGTCTGCCTCCGGGTCGGTTATGGCGACCATCAGTTCGAAAACGGAACAGTTGATTCACGCATACAGCCGCATAAAGTTTAAGGGGCAATAACGGGGCCAGAGTCGGCCCGGTCCGCAAATCAATGTTTATCACGTGATTTACAGTGGTTGACATGCCATGCCTGCTGTAGTAGCTTTGCTCGGTGACCTGCGACAATCTGTCAATGATTGATTTAGTCTGCGTGCTATAATGAATGAGCAGCTGAAGTGCGCGCTTGTGAGCCGGAAGGCTGGATGGGCGCTTTTTTTCTTATGGGGGATAATTCAGGAGCATTGAAGAAAGTAACTTTGCCAGAAAATGCCATAAGGTCGCTGTTCGGACCTTATGACGAAAATATCAAACACCTCGAAGGACTGCTTGGTGTGCGCGTCAACCTGCGCGGCAATGAGTTGATAATCGAAGGCGACGAGCAGGACGTTGGACTGGTTCAAAACATACTCGACGATTATGCTGCGCTTTTCGATGAAGGGCGGCAGATGTCGAACGACGAGCTGAAGTCCGCCTTCAAACAGATCGCCGAAGACCGCGCTTACACGCTGCGCGATTACTTCACAAAGACGCGGCTCAATCCTACAGGCAAAAAACAGGTGACCGCGCGCTCTGCCAACCAGCGCCGCTATCTCGAAGCAATAGACAAGACCGATATTGTTTTTGGAATAGGGCCAGCCGGTACAGGTAAAACTTATCTTGGAGTCGCAAAGGCTGTTGAAGCATTGATGCAGAAGCGCGTCAATCGCATAGTGCTTGCGCGGCCTGCGGTCGAGGCAGGCGAGAAACTCGGATTTCTGCCGGGCGATCTTCAGGACAAGGTTGATCCTTACCTGCGCCCGCTCTACGATGCGCTGTTTGACCTGATCGATTACGAAAAAGTGACCAGGCTGCTCGAAAAGCGCGTTATCGAAATCGCGCCGCTGGCCTTCATGCGGGGCCGCGCCCAACCTTTAGACAGTCTGTTAATGACCCCGGACGGTTGGCGCGAGATGGGTAAAATCAAAATCGGTGATTTAGTCACTGGGTCGGACGGCAAGCCAACCGAAGTCATCGGCGTTTTTCCGCAGGGTGAAAAGCCTGTCTATCGTTTAACCATGACGGATGGTTCAAGCGCGGTTGCCTGTGCAGAACACCTCTGGCAAGTTAAAACGATGGAAGATAAGCGGCGAAATAGATTGCCGCGTGTTTTGCAAACTCAGGAAATGTCAGGCGATTTTCGACGCAATCATCAATACCGTTACGAATTGCCTTTGCTTTCTGCGCCTGTTGAATGGGAAAACAGACCGGTTCCGGTTGAGCCTTACGCGCTCGGATTGATGTTGGGCGACGGTTGTATGTCAGGGAAAACGTCGCCGTCATTTGCAACCGCCGACGCGGAATTGGTTTCGTCCCTGAATCATTCGCTTTCGGATATGAGCCTGCACATCCGGCGTAAATCGGAAATTGACTATGTGCTGGTGAATCCGCTTGCGGGAAAAGGCGGAAACAAGTTCGCCCCCGTTCGTAATCCGCTCACGCAGGCATTGCGCGAGTTGAGTTTGTCCGGGACCCACTCATCTACAAAATTTATTCCCGATATTTACCTTTACAACAGCGCCGACGTTCGCATCGCGCTTTTGCAAGGTCTGTTGGATACGGATGGCGGGCCGGTGAGACAGGAGGGGCGGACTTGTCGCATTCAATATGTAACCATTTCCGAGAGATTGAAAGATGCTGTGGTCTTCCTTGTGCGCTCGCTTGGCGGCGTGGCGCATTGGAGAAGACGCGAAGCGGAAGGTCGCAAGCCGGGCTTTGCAAATGGGAGAGAGGTTCCATATCGCAACGATGCATTTGTTTTGGACATACGTTTGCCGGAAGCTATCAAGCCATTCTGGCTGGAGCGCAAAGCCGAAATTTACGAGCAATTCGGCGGCGATCGCCCGATGAGGTTTATCAAAAACATAGAGCTCATCGGAACACAGGAAACGCAGTGCATCAGCATCGCAGCCCTTGATTCGCTGTACGTCACGAACGATTTCATCCTGACGCACAACACGCTTGCGGATGCTTTCATCATCCTCGATGAAGCGCAGAACACGACCTCCGAGCAGATGAAGATGTTTTTAACGCGCATCGGATTCGGCTCGAAAGCCGTGATCACGGGCGACGTGACCCAGATAGACTTGCCTGCGGGTCGGCGCTCTGGTCTGATCGAGGCGCAACGCGTGCTCGGCGATGTCGAAGGCATAGAGTTTATTCATTTCACTGATAAAGATGTAGTGCGCCATCGCCTTGTTCAGATGATAGTTCAGGCATATGATCGGCACACCAAAACCAAATTTGAGGACAAACTGTGAAAGAATTGATGAATGATGAACGCAAAATGATGAACTGAACGTTCGCTTCATCATCCCGCGTTCATCGTTCATCATTCATCATTATGCTCAAGCCCGTTGATAAATCGCGGTCCCGATCTTCAGCCAGAATGTTCAATGGCGTGAAGAGTTTTTCTGCGAGCCTGTCAGATCAGGCAGTCATAGACGCTGGCGTAGGGCTGTTCATCATCGTCGCGCTTTCAATGCTGCTGCTCAGAAACTACCAGCGGCCCATCATCGAACATCTCCCGGCAGGCTCCATCGCGGCAACCGACATCATCGCGCCCGAAGATCTGAAGGTTGAAGACACGGTCGAGACGAAACGACTGCGTGACAAGGAGGTCGCGCAATCGCTTCCTGTTTTCGATTTCAACCCACGGAACGCGCGCGATTCGGTCGCCAGTCTTCAGGATATGTTTGCAGCCGGGCGCGAAGCCGATTCCGATTCGACGGTTGACCAGTTGCGCCAGAGCATAGATGTGCGCAGCGGCATCAACCTCGACTCGGAGCAGGTCAGGGTCCTGATAAAACACCATTTCGATTCAGAGCTTGAAAAATTGATGATGGATCATCTGGAGTCTGTCGCGATGACTCCGATTGTCAGCAGCCGCAGCCAGTTTCGCAGGCTCGGAGCGACATCCATACTGCGCCACGACGGGAAGAGCGGACAGGAGAGCGTCATCAATGATCTGAGTTTGATTCACGACAAGATAACGGCAAGCGCGCACCTCCGCTCTGAAAAAACGTTGTGGCCCTCGGATTACGACGCGCGCGACCGGAAACTGTTAGGCGAAATACTCGGCTCGCTGATCGTCCCGAACTTTGAATACAACGAGACTGAAACGCTGGCGCGCAGGGAAGCAGCGCGCGATTCCATTCCGCCCGTCATCGTAACGGTCGAGAAAGGAAAGCCCATAGTCGAGCACGATGAAAGGGTCAGCCCCGTAAAAGCCGCGTTGATTGCACAGGCGGCCAGAAATCGCCCGATAGGGCAGCGCGCGATTGAGTTCGCAGGCACTGTGATAATCGTGATGATGCTGGTGCTGGTGTTATGGCAATACCTTGTGCGCTATCAGCGTCGCCATCTTCGAGTGCGCCGCCACTTTTTGCTGCAAATCACCTGCTTCATCATCACGCTCGGACTCGCCCGGTTGTTTTTCGGGTACGCATCGGCTATGAGCAGTTGGGCGACTAGTGCGCCCTTCAATTCGCAGACCGGGTACAAATATCTCGCGCCGCTCGCGGTCGGCGCAGTGCTTGTGACGATACTGACGGACGCGCACGCGGCATTCGTCTTCTCTGCGATACTGACGGTCTTCATAGGCATGTTTTCGGGCAACATGTATCTGGCGGCATACACACTGGTGTCGAGCGCGGGCGCGATCTATCATTTGCAGAATTGCCGCGACCGTACGGCGCTGGTTCGCGCAGGGATGTGGATCGGAGCCGTCAACGCCACGGCTGCGCTGGCGCTCGATCTTCTGGGCGCAAACGAGCCGCGCGTGTTGTTTGTCATGTTCGACGTTTTCTGCGGGTTTATCAGCGGCGTGCTTGCGGCGATGGTCGCTTCGATATTGCTGCCGATGTTCGAGTGGATGTTCGAGATAACGACGAATATCAAGCTGCTCGAATTATCCGACCTGAATCTGCCGCTTCTGAAGCAACTGGCGGAGCGCGCGCCCGGAACTTATCATCATTCGATAATGGTCGGGTTGCTTGCCGAAGCCGGAGCAAAAGCCATCGGCGGAGATGCGCTGTTTGCGCGCGTCGCCTGTTACTATCACGACATTGGCAAGAGCGTGCGCCCGACTTACTTCATAGAGAATCAGACCTACATGGACAACCGGCACGACAGGCTCTCGCCGAAGATGAGTTCAATCGTGCTCGCCAATCACGTCAAGCAGGGCATAGAGCTTGCCCGCCAGCACAAGCTGCCTTCGCGAATAATCGCAATCATACCTCAGCATCACGGCACTGGATTGATGAAGTATTTTTATTACAAAGCCCGCAAAGCCGCGGCTGATTCGGACTCGAAAGCGCTCGAACATGAGTTTCGCTACCCCGGCCCCAAACCGCAGACCAAGGAGGCCGCGATCATCATGATCGCAGATTCCGTAGAGGCTGCCGCGCGCACTGTGCACGAGCCGACGCCGACAAAGCTGCGCAATATGATCGATATGATCATTACCCGCATACGCGACGACGGCCAGCTTGACGAGTGCGACATCACGCTGCGCGAACTGAAGATCGTGGCTGAAAGTTTTGTGAAGGCTGTGATGGGAATTCATCATCATCGCATCGCGTATCCCGGCTATGATTTCAATCGCAGCGGCACGCCAGCCGCATCTACAACTGAGGTAAGCGCAGAGACTCCTGCTCCCAAGCTCAGAGAAGCCCGTGGCGATTGAAGTTGTAAACCGTCAGCGGCTCTGCCCGATTGCCAGAGACCGGATAGCCCGCATCGCCCAAGCGACGCTCGACGAAGCGGGGCGCGCCGGTGATTCGCTCGCAATCGCTTTTGTACGCGACCGTGTGATCAGAGATTTGAATCAGACATATCGCGGCAAAGACTATGCGACCGATGTGCTCTCTTTTCCGGCTGACGACGGGCAAACGGCATGCGTGTTTGATGAAGCCTGTAACTACATAGGCGACATTGTTATCTCGACTGACGCGGCGCTTCGCCAGGCCAGCGCCGCGCGTCATTCATTCGAGCGCGAAGTGAGCGAGCTTGTTCTCCACGGCACGCTTCACCTTTGCGGCTACGATCACGAGACGGACCATGGAGAGATGAATCGCCTCGAATTGAAACTCAGGCGACGTTTGTTAGACAGGGGCAAGGGGCGGAAAAAGTAAGAGTATGCAGACAGGCAATAATTCAATTCAGAGGCCCGGCAATCGTTGTTCAACTCTGACTCCCAACCCCTATGCGATAGCGTTATGTTGACCGAGTTAATAGTGACCGGCGCTCTGTTATTAGTGCTGGTCTTTCTTTCGACCATCGAAAGCGCCTATGAATCGTTGAGCGAAGTGGCGCTCCGCCTGATGGCTGCCGAGCACGAAGCTCATCCGCGCGCGCGGTTCTTTCGCGAATTACTCGAACACCGTCAGCGGTTCGAGTTGATGCTGATACTCGGCACGCAGCTTTCAATAGCCGCGATTGCAATTATGGCGGCCATGGGGCTATCAGCTTTTCTCGCGCACGGCGCGGTGCTGATTGCGCTGGTCATAGTCTTTCTTATCGTCGTGCTGTTTCGCCAGTTCCTGCCCAGATTGCTTGCGCAGAACAACCCGCAGGAAGTCCTGTGGAGTCTGCTTCCGCTGTTTAAGATCTTTTATCGCCTCTTTTCAGTCTTCGTCGCTCCGATCAGCGTTTTGCTCAGAAGGCTGAGAAAACCCGAAACCGAAGAAGAAGAGGTCGAAGGCGAGGGCGAAGAAGAGACGCTCGAAGAGATTCAAGCCTTCATAAATGTTGGCGAAGAGGAAGGCATAATCGAAGAGTCCGAAGGCGTGTTGATTCAATCCATCATCGAATTCAGCGACACGCTCGTAAGCGAGATAATGCGCCCGCGTCTTCAGATAGTGGCCATCGAAGCAAACGCGACGGTGGCCGACGCGCGCAATCTGATTATCGAATCGAAGTATTCACGCATCCCCGTTTACAAAGAACATATTGATAACATAGAAGGCATCGTCTATGTGCGCGACCTGCTGGCTTATTGTGAAGGCGATAAAGCCAGGCTTCCTGTGACCGAATGCATACGCCCGGTCTATTTTGTGCCTGAGAGCAAAACGATTCGCGCGCTGCTCGAAGAGATGCAGAAGGCCAAAGTGCAGATAGCCATGGTCATCGACGAGTACGGAGGCGTGGCCGGGCTTGTTACCATCGAAGATATCATCGAAGAGATACTCGGCGAGATCGAAGACGAAGACGAAGGCGCGATTGATGAAGGAATAGTGCGAAGCGAAGACGGGTCATATCTTGTTGACGGCAGCGCCGAGATAAAAAAAGTCGAACTGCTGTACAACAAAGATGTCGAAGCCGACGACTTCACAACAGTCGCAGGACTGTTGATAAACGAACTGGGCCACGTGCCTGCCGTCGGAGAGAAACTCGAATTCAAAGGTCTTCAGTTTGAAGTTATAGAGGCCGACAGCCAGCGCGTCAATCGCGTCAGGCTGCGACAGATGGAAGATCCGGCAGGCAGCAGCAATAAATACGAACCCCTTGAAGGATAGAGCACCGAAATCAATTGGAATGGAAATTAAAAGCGGCAAATCCGGGATGGTCGCGCTGATCGGTCGCCCGAACGCGGGCAAATCAACGCTGCTCAATAAACTCGTCGGCGAAAAGATAGCAATCGTATCCGACAAACCGCAGACCACGCGCAATCGCATCAGCGGCGTTCTGACGCGCGCCGAAGGGCAGATAGTCTTTCTCGACACGCCGGGCATTCACAAACCCGGATATAAGCTCAATCGCCGGATGATGGGCATCGTCACGGACGCGCTTTCGACCGTTGATCTGATAATGCTGATGATTGACGCGACCGCTCGGATGGGCGCAGGCGACCGCTTCGTCCTCGATATGGTAAAGCGCGTGAGCGCCCGCGCGTTTCTGGTTTTGAATAAAATTGACGCGCTCCGCGATAAATCGAGCCTGCTTCCGCTCATTTCGGCCTACAGCACAGAGCGCGAGTTCGCCGAAGTGATTCCGATCTCTGCGCTCACTGGCGACGGCGCGGAGTTGCTTGTCGAAAAGGCGTTCGAGTATCTGCCCGAAGGCCCGCCGCTTTACCCCGAAGACGAATTAACCGATCAGCCGGAGCGCGCGATTGTCGCCGAGCTTGTGCGCGAAAAAATTCTTCAACTGACAGGCGAAGAGCTTCCATATGTGACCGCCGTCGTGACTGAAAAGTGGGAAGAGAAGCAGGATCTCACCGAGATCAATTGCCTGATCTACGTCGAGCGACCGTCGCATCGCGCAATAGTAATCGGACGAGGCGGCGCGCGACTGAAAGAGATCGGCACATCCGCGCGGCGAGATATTGAAAAACTGCTGGGCCGCCACGTCTACCTGAGCCTGTTTGTGAAGGTGCGCGAACACTGGCGCGACGACGAGCGCACGCTGAACGAGCTTGGCATACAGGGGTGAACTGCATATAAACTTTAAATGGCGGTCTTTCAGAGCCATTCATCTCTGAGATAAGTAAACCAGAGAGTTCACCGCAGAGGCGCAGAGGACACAGAAGCGGCGCAGAGAAAGACTCTGCATAGTCTCATCGTTCACTGCCAATCATATATTTTTCAGAAAACTTGATATGCAGCCAGATGCTTCGATAAAAGAGCGGATATGGAATCTCGTCACACTCGAAGTCGCGCGCGATGCGGAAGAGTTCGCAAGCGTTGCGCTGTTTGATCTTGGCACGAGCGGAATCCTTACTCTCGAAGAGACCGACGCCAGCGTGAAACTCGGCGCGTACTTTGATGAGCAGGCGGATATGGAAACGATTGCGCGCTCGATTTACGCGGAGTTCGCGCGCGCCGGACTGCACAGCGCGATTTTCAGCATCGCTATTTCGGGCGTTCCGGATCAGGACTGGATGCAGAAATGGAAAGAAGGCTTCGAGCCTGTCGAGATAGGCGAGCGCCTGCTGATCGCGCCGTCATGGAAACTTCCCCGTGAAAGCAGAGGCCGCCGGGTGATTCAAATTGATCCCGGCATGGCTTTCGGCACGGGCACGCACGAGACGACGCGAATGTGCCTCGAAGCAATCGAAAAGCGATGGCGCGGCGGGCGATTGCTGGATGTCGGAACGGGTACAGGAATACTTGCAATCGCAGCCGCGCAGCTTGCGCCCCAGTCTCTGATCACGGCAATTGATATCGACCCGCAGGCCGTCATGGTCGCGCGCGAAAACATAGAGATCAACGGCGTGACCGGCTCCATCGAAATAATCGAAGGTCAACCGGGCGAATACGCCGGACGCCACTTCGATGTGGTCGTTGCAAATCTGACCGCAGAAGTAATCATCAGTCTTATCGACGACCTGACGGGCTGTCTCGCTTCAACGGGTGTGATGATACTTTCAGGCATTCTCACAACGTTTCGAGAAGATGTAGAGCGCGCGATTATCGAATCCGGCATGACGGTTATCGAACAATGCGAAGCGGGCGAATGGTCTGCGCTCGTGGCTCAGAAAGATTCCGTCTGATGCAGCGCCGCAGGTTTTATGCCGCACAGGATTCTATCGACGGCTCGACGGTCAACCTGTCGCGCGACGAAACTCATCACCTTGCGCGCGTCGTCAGGCTCCGCCCCGGCGACGAGGCTTTCGTATTCGATGGCTTTGGGCGCGAGCATAGATGCGCGTTTCAATCAATAATAGACAATCGCGCCCGTCTTCGGATAATCGAAACGCTTGCAGATGAAGTCGAGTCGCCCGTTCATCTGACGCTCGCTCAGGCGCTTGCAAAAGGAGAGAAATTCGACCTTGTAATTCAAAAGGCCACGGAACTGGGCGCGAGTTGTGTGATTCCGCTCATAACCGAGCATGCCGACGTGAAGCTGTCGGATGAAAAATCGGAGAAGCGAATGGAGCGCTGGCGGCGCATTTCGCTCGAAGCCCTGAAGCAATGTGGCCGCCGCAGGCTTATGGAGATAAGACCTCCGCTCGCCGTCAAAGAGTTGCTTGAAAAGCATAAGCCAGCGGGCGCTCTGCTGGCATTCAGCGAGCGCGGCGGAGTTTCCATCACGACGGCGCTTTCAACAGTCGTCGATAAAAAAAATGTGACTGCAATCATCGGCCCGGAAGGCGGATGGAGCGATAATGAACTGGCTTTGTTTGAACAGCACGGCGCAAAATCAATCACGCTCGGCCCGCGCATACTCAGAACAGAGACCGCAGCGATTACGGCGTTAGCTTTGATTCAGCACGCGCTCGGCGACCTGTCCGCTCCTGATTAAATATCTACTACCTGAACGTGAAAGTTATAGTGCCTATAACTTTGACGAGTCTTCCGCGAACTTTGGTTGAAGCGAACTTCCATTCACGCGCTGCTGTACTGGCAGCATCTTTGAGTAAAGGATGACCCGAAATCGCGCGTGCGAATTCTACGTTACCTTTTTTATCAACCGTCACTTCTACAACGACATGGCCTGTTACCTGTGCCGCCTTTGCGAGCGGCGGCGTCTTTGCTTCTACACGTTTAATGGCAGAGCGTTGGAGTTCGCCTCCTGATTTGCGAATTATACCTGGCTCGCCCGGTACGCCACCGGGTACGCTACCGGCAGGCACAGTCGGGCGAAGGGCAGGACGGGGTAGCTTGTTCGGCACTTTGACATCGTCTATCAGAAGCGGAACAACTTCCACCCCCGCACCCCTGACTTCATCTATCAGGGCTATCACTTCGCCGTATGATGCGTTTCTCGGCGTTTTGATAATGATGGGGTTAGCGTAGCTTTCACCGACGAAGCGCGACAGAAAAGATGAAAGCTCTGTCAGAGGCATCTGTCTGGTGTTGACCGCGACCATTGCGCCCGACTGGTATTCGACAACGAGCGAGTCCGGTGAAATAGACGGCGCGATTGGCACTTCCTTCATCAGGTGCCGGGGAACGCTTGGTGGCGGGGGTGGCGGTGGCGGAGGAGGTGGCGGAGGAGGCTCTGTTTGTGGTTGTCGCGGACGTGGCGGGAGATCGGGCAGCCGATCACTCAGGGCAGTCTCGAATCCGAAGGGGGGCATAACAATTTGCGCCTCGAATATCGCGCTGCTGCTCGCAGGCTCAATGTTCTCTACGACAAAGCTGACACGATCAAAGCCTACGTCGCGAATATGGTTCATCACTTCTCTGACTGCGAGGAAACTGACCTCTGCTCCGCTCTTGATATAGATTATTTGCTTGTCCGGAGGGCGATCTTCGAGCAAGTCTCTGAACTTTACTCTGAGATCTTCTTTTTTGATCTTATCGTTCCCAATGTGGTATTCACCCGCCGAATTGATCGTCACAATAACAGAGTCATTATTAAAATCTTCATTATCAACACTGGCATGTCGCGCTTTGGGCAGTTCTACAGTTTTGCCTTTTTGCGCCTGCGCGTTTGCGACGTAGCGCGATTCGTCACCGCTCAATCCACCGCTTGCGATTGCCACCGTAATCAGCAAGCTCGAAAGCCGCCGGAGCATTGACCTCTTAATCATTGCGCGCCCCTTCTTCAAAAGATGCGCTCACTCTATTCGCGTAGTCTTTTCTTGTCAATGCGAGTTTCAGCTTGTCTTATGCAGCCGGAATAATGCAGACGAATCAACCATGCGCAGGGACAACTCACTGCGGGTCGCCCCTACATGAAGCTCATGCGCTCAATATTCAAGCTACTCTGGCAGCCGCTTTGCGCAAGGTCGAATCTGTAACCTGAAACATCTCTACTTTCGGAATCCCCTCGATCACGCTCAGCAGTGCTCTGAGGAACTCTACATATCTGATGCGGTCATAAGCTTCTGCGCTCTCCCTCGTGTCCCAGAAGCTTATCACCAAAGCTTCCAACCGCTCCGGCGAAGTAAGGGTGATCTCATCAAGGAACCCGCATCGCTCCTGAAGCAGCGGGATGATTCTGTTTTGCAGGATGTGAGACAACTCCGGCGCGGAGTTCGGCTTGAGTCTCAATGTGACGTTATGAGAAAACATTGCATATCTCCTTCTTTTATGTGCTCTCGGAATCCAACGATCTCGCGATCTATTCTATGTATATTTGAGTGAAGGCATGATGAACGAAGCGTGAAAAATCCTTAACCGGGAATAATTAAAAACCTTTCACGATCTTTTAACTGCCCTTTAATCGAGGATTCAATATTATGAACGTGGCGAGGCAATGTGCAGCCGCCATTTTCATTGATAGACTCCCATAAACGGGGTTCCCGTTGGCGCTGCCATTGCCTGGTCAGTTTTCGTCGATTATGAAAAGATTTTCACCTTCTCTTAATCGAACTTTCACGAGTCGTTTTGTAATATAAGGGCGATCCTACCTTAACGGTTGCCAGGGATTGCCTTAGTTAAGAGTGGTTTTCGACACCTGGCAACCGCCTTAATAAATGTGAGTGTTCAAGCGATGTGCGTTAAGCACATACGGGGGACAAGGCGGTCTCTATCATTCCTCTTAAGCATAGTAGATAGAGACGCCTGTGGGGCTGCGCCGGGTGGGAATGCGACCGGCGCAGCCCAAAAGGAGTATTCCGAATGGACGATCCTGGCTTGCCTGAATTGCTGGTGCTGGCGGTGCTGCTCGTCCTGCTTTTCGGAGCGCGTCGGATACCGGAAGCTATGAGAGGGCTCGGCGAAGGCATCCGCACATTTAAGACAGGTTTGCGCGGCGATGATCTGAAAGAAAATGAGCGCCGCGCAGGCAAAGTATGACCTGATGGCAAACGGAAGATAGCGGGAATCTGTTTGTCGCAGATGTGCCGACTCCGGTTAACCGGAGTCGGCACAATCGCAATTGGCCACATCGGTTTTCAGTTGCTGCGGTTGCCTGCGCGATTCCCCGGTTCTACACTATGGATGAGATGCGCATACTTGTTGTTGAAGATGAAACGGGACTTGCCCATTCGATTGTGGCTGGCCTTAAAGAAGAATGCTATGCGGTTGACCGCGCAGCCGACGGAGAGGATGCGGAGTTTCTGGCCGAAACCAACGACTATGATCTGATCGTGCTGGATATAATGCTTCCGAAGATCAACGGGCTACAGGTGTGTCGAGACCTGCGAAGCCGCAATGTGAAAACGCCGATACTCATGCTCACGGCGCTCGATACGACTGCCGATAAAGTGAAAGGACTGGACAGCGGAGCCGAAGACTATCTGACCAAGCCGTTTTCGTTTGAAGAATTTCTCGCCCGCGTCCGCGCATTGTTGCGCAGGGGGCCACTCGTCGCTTCGACCACTCTCGAATATTCCGATGTGCATATGGATTTGCTCTCTCACACGGTCACGCGCGGCGACAGGCGAATTGAACTGACCGCGAAAGAGTACGGGCTGCTTGAATACTTTCTCAGAAATCCTGAGCGAGTAATCAGCCGTTCGCAACTGGCCGAGCATGTATGGGATCAGTATTTCGATCCGCTATCGAATGTCATAGACGTATCGGTCAGTCATTTGAGGAAGAAACTGGAAGCCGGTGGCGGCTCCCGGCTCCTGCATTCGGTTCGCGCAATGGGCTATATCATCAGTGATAAATAACCGCCCGATAAATAGCCGCTCAATGAGCATTCAAGAGTAAGCGATGAGACCCAAATCCCTGAGAGCCAATCTCATCCTGTGGTTCACTTTCGTTTTCGGCCTGGTGCTGTTTGTCTCGGACTACGTAACATACAGCGCGCTGCGCGCAGTTATGCTCGCGGAACTCGACTCCGGCCTCGTGTCAATGGCGACGCTTGAAAGCGCCGCGTACAAAGAAGGCAACACTCTCGATCTGGAATCGATAAGCCGTCGCGCGGACCAGTACCCGCGCTTCATCCATCAGTTCGTACAGGTCCTCGACGCGCAAGGCGCAGTGTTGGGCCAGTCGGGGCTACCCGCCGAATCGAACTCTGTGATAAATCAATCGCAGCTTTCTGCCGCGCTCTCTGGCGCAGTAGTAAAATCCGAACTGCTTCTTGACGACAAACCCGTTCGGCTGGCGGCCCTCAGCGGAGAACGCGATGGCCAGCCATTCACGGTCGTCATCGGCGTTGCGACCGACAGCGTGCGCCGCACGATGTCGCGCGTGGGAATGATAATACTGGCCATAGATATTCTGGCCATAGTTGCCTCGATTGCCGGAGGCTATTTGATAATCGGGAACGCGCTCAAGCCCGTAGATCACATAACCGAGCGGGCACATCTGATCGGCGAAGGAAACCTGCGGCAGCGGCTCCAGTATATTGATTCAAGCTCAGAGATGGTCCGACTTACGACCGTTCTCAATGAAATGCTCGATAAACTACAGCGGCTTTTCGATAGCCAGAAACAGTTTATTCAAGACGCCTCGCACGAGACGCGTTCGCCAATCGCAGCGCTGCGTTGCAGGCTCGAAGTCGCGCTCAGACAGACGCGTTCAGCGGCAGAGTACAGACAGGTGATCGAAGGCTCGTTGCAGGACGCCACAAGGTTGACGGTTCTTGCAGACGACCTCTTTCTGCTTGCGCGCGCGGACTCCAATAACCTGTCTATGGAACTGCGCGAAGTGTCGTTGTCAGAAGCAGCGGCTGGAGTTTACGAGCAGTTCATGCCCGTGGCCGAGGCTCGCGGCATCGAATTCACGCTCGATGCTCAGTCTGATTGCGTAGTCTATGCCGACCGCCCGCGCATAAATCAGGCGTTGCGCAACCTGATCGAAAACGCTTTAAAATACACTCCCAAAGGCGGGCGCGTCAGTGTCAGCGTCACCCATGACGGCGAATTCGTTCGCGTAGATGTCATCGACACAGGCATAGGCATTCCCCTGGAAGAGCAGGCCAAAATATTTCGCCGGTTCTATCGCGTGGATCACGCGCGCGCGCGAAGCGATGGCGGGACGGGGCTTGGACTCGCTATCTGCGATCAGATAGTTCGCGCGCATCAGGGCGGAGTGGAAGTTGAGAGCGCGCTCGGACATGGGGCGCGATTCACTATGCGTCTGGCTGCGGCTACGTCTTTGCTGGACAAGTGACATCGGGTGGCGGGTCCGGCAAGCCCTGTCATTGGGCTTGCCGGATGTAGCGGTGGGAAATCGTTTTGGGCTTTGATCACTTTGAATCAGATGCGACGACGCCGATGATCTTCCAGCCTTCCATTGCCGGAATAGTCCACCCTTCAACAACAGGGAAACCACGGGCGGGTGGGTCATTCGTATCGAGCAGGATCTCCGTTTTATTCGGGTAGTTATCGTTAAGATACTTAATGCGCGTCGTTTTGACTAAAGCTACAGGCGAGTGCCTGAGGTTATCTTTGTAAAGCGCAAACAGGTCCGGGCCGCTCTCGGCTACCTGTTGAAGTATGTACTTGCCCGCTGGAAAAACGACATCGCTCTTTCTCAATTGATAAGGAGCGCTGATCGTGAAATCCACGCGCTCCTGTGTCGGTTCCTGCGCGACTGCCGTCCCCGTTGCCGCGCCGACCAGCAGCATCGCTATGAGCGCGCCTCGTTTTAACGTTGACATGGTTTTGCACCTCCTTAGTTGTAATGCCTGTCGGGTTGCCTGCCCGACTGTCGGCATATTAGCGAACGGCGGATGAAAACTCGCTTAATAAATCGTTAAAGCTTTTTTATTGCTGAACGGGGTGGCATAATTTCGAGCCTTGCGCTACTACTTAATGCGATGAATTTCTACGATCATCAACTGGAGACGCTCGATAAAAACGATTTGCTGAAATTGCAAAACGAGCGATTGCGCGCGCTCATAAATGAACTTGCGGCAAACGAGTTCTACAATGCGAAAGCTCATCGAGCCGGGATCAGGCTTGACGACATAAGGCGCGTCGAAGATCTGACGGCCTTGCCTTTCACGACGAAAGCCGAGCTTGTCGAAGAGCAACAATCACACCCGCCGTTTGGCCGTCTGCTAACTTATCCGCTATCGGATTATCGTTACTTTCATCAGACATCGGGCACGACAGGCCGCCCGCTCAAATGTCTCGACACAGCAGAGTCGTGGGACTGGTGGAGGCGCTGCTGGGGGTATGTTTATCGCGGCGCGGGAGTAACCGCAGACGACATTGTATTCTGCGCTTTTTCTTTTGGCCCATATCTGAGCCACTGGGCAGCTATCTCAGGCGCGTGGCATGTCGGCGCAATGTGCATATCGGGCGGGGGGATGAATTCTGCGCAGCGGTTGCAGGCGATACTCGACAATCGCTGCACTGTTCTTGTGTGCACGCCGACTTACGCGCTGCATCTGGCGGAAGTCGCAAGAGAGCAGGGAATCAATTTGCGCGCTTCAGGCATACGGCGCAACATTCACGCAGGCGAGCCGGGGGCGAGCCTGCCTAATGTCAGGCGCGCGATTGAACAGGCATGGGAGACAGTCTGTTTCGATCACGCGGGCGCGACCGAAGCCGGGGCATGGGCCTTCGATTGCGAAGCTCAAACGGGCGCGATTCATTTGAACGAAGCGGAATTCATCTTTGAAGTCATAGACCCCGCAAGCGGTCAGCGCGTCGAGCGCGGAGAGCTTGTTATAACGAATCTCGGTCGCGGCTGCATGCCTGTGCTGCGCTATCGCACGGGCGATCTGGTCGAGATGAGCGATAAGATATGCCCTTGCGGTCGCAGCTTTGCGCGCATAAAAGGCGGCGTGCTGGGTCGCACGGACGATATGATAATCGTGCGCGGCGTTAATATTTATCCGAGCGCGATTGATGATCTGATTCGCAGTCTGCCTGATATTACCGAGTACGAAGTGGAGATTCAGCGAGTCGAAGGAATGGACGATCTGTTAATCAAACTCGAAACCCCCGGCGTGGTTCCTTTTGAAGAGACATCGCGCGCCCTGTTGAACGGCTTTCGCCATCATTTCAACATTCGTGTCAGGGTCGAACACGCCGCCCTCGGCAGTCTTCCGAGATACGAATTCAAAGCGCGAAGATTCAAAAGACATTAGCCTACGGAATAGTTCACCACCTACAGGTTTTCGAGGAAATCTATATACGGCTCGCGCGGGTCGAGTTTCTTTTGAACGGTTGCAGACGAGTCTGTCTTGTTATCCCAATCCTGATTATCGCTTACGCGGCGTCTTGCGCGGCTTCCGTTGGTGGGCTTGAAAGCAGAAGTCGCCGTTTCCGTAGCTTCTTCGAGATCGGGGAAGCTGCGCAGCCAGACGGACGGCTCCTGATTCATTTCGTTCAACACTCGCTCGCGCAATCGGCTTACAAAAGCCTCCGCGCCAGTAGCATTTGCGTCCGTTAACAATATCACCAGATCGTTACGCAGGTTCGTCGAAATTAAATCTGAGTCGCGCACAAGCGTTCGCAATACTTCGTAAAGGCTGAGCGCAGACATTCCGGCGTTTGCAGTCATCTGCGCCAGATGGCATCCGACTATAGAAAATGCCGCGCCGCTCTCCATCGCTTTTTTGACTCGTTCTTCAACCTGCGAAGCGAAATCCTGATAGGGTATGAAATGCTCGGAGGCCGGGTTGACCGATATGACTACAGGCTCTGCGACCGGAGCCTGCGTTGCGGAATCCTGCGCGCCGTTCACTGCTTTTGAAGACAATATCCACGAATCTATACCGCGATAACGCGCTACCAACTGGCGGGCCTTGTGTTGAAGCTCTGCCACGCTGAACGGTTTCGTCAGGTAATAGTCTGCGCCAAGCTCTGCCGCAAGCACGCGGTCGGTTGCTCTGACGCGCGAGCCTGACACGATGATGATGGGCACGTTCAGACTCAATCGAATGTGTTCTAAAATTTTGAACCCATCGATGATTGGCAGATCGAGATCGAGCATGACAAGGTCGGGCTTGGATGCAATGAGCTTTGCCAGTCCGCTTACTCCATCGCCCACAGTGTCAATCGTGTAGTCGCTCAAAGCGTGAGCTATGATATCGCGCGTCACGGGATCATCTTCGATAATCAGCACCTGGAAGTCTTTCGGCTGAACATTTGCCGGAACAGGCGCGTCCGAGATCGCGGCTTTGCGCTCTGTTTTCGGCGCAAGCGGCTCTGATTCAGGGGGGCGCAATAATATTTCTGCCGCGCGCGCAGCTATCGTTGAATCTATCATCAAGTCAGACGCGCGAACGTGTTTTCTTTCAGGAGGCGCATCGGCGGGCAACACATGCTCGATCACAGACTGCTTGAACAAGGACTGCTCGGCGGCGGGTGGTTGTTCGACGCTGACTGCCGCTTCGACAGTCGGTATATCGTCCAGATCGAGCGGAGAAATATCGCTGGTCAACTCGTCTGCTAAATCGGCGAACACATCGGATTGCGATTCGATGATTACCGGGAGCGCGTCCGACGAAGGCTGATCCGGGTGCGGCTCCGGCCCCATGAATAATCTGGATGTTGCGAGCGGTTTGCTTTCAGATGTCGGTTTAGCGCTCTTTAACTGAGCCGCGTCTCTTTCTCTGAGTTTTGCTGCGATAGTATCGAAATCCGAGGACTCTTTTTCATTCGAGATCGGCGCATCTGCAACTGGCACATCTGCGACTGTCGCGCCGCGACTGGCGGGCGGAGGAGCCGATTCTTCATCGGTCGATTCTACTGCTTCGTGCTCGATTGTCACTTGAGTTGATTCAGCGGATGAGGGCGTTGCCTGAAACATCGAGAAGAAGTGTTCCTGAGTTCTCGCCCGCTCAAGTAAAAAGATTCCGCGCGACGGATCGACCTCGATTGCATGGTCGGGGAGGGCGGTCGATTTCTCGAACACGATGAAGCGCGCGGCGTGGTCTTCGATTTCCCGGACTTCAAATCTGAATATTTCGGCAGTGTGCGGTTTGATTGCTTCGACTACCTCGACTTCGCCGTTGGCGATGAAAACGACAGTCGCCCCGAACGAACTGGCCCAGTCTGTGAACTCGCGCACGCGGGACCGCAGGTCTCCTTCGCCAGCCACGAGGCTTGTGAACGGGTCGAAGATAAGCCGTTGTGGTCGCGTTTCGCCCAGCAGCCATTCAAGCTCGCGCAGCACAGGCGTAAGCTCGCGCAGCCGCGAAATCTGCTGAATTATGTCATCCGAATATTCCAGTATGACCAGGCGTCCGCTGTAAACGTCTTCGAGGCAATCATAGCCGAGACGCGCGAATCGCCGCACAGCGTCTTCGGGCGAATAGCGTATGACGAGCGCGCCGTTCTCGCCGCGCTTGAGTCCTTCGATCAGGAACTTGATTCCAAAAAGCGACTTGCCCGATGCTTCGCCGTGGACGAGATACAACAGGCCGTTTTGAAGTCCGCCCATCAATTTGTCAACGGGTTCAATGCCGCTTGGTATGAGGTTTGGGGCTTTCTTTTCCATCTTTTCAGGGTCGCTCTTTATTGTTAATTCGATTCGGAGCATAGAGTCGAACCAGTACAGGTCAACTGGCAGCTCAATTCTATTAAATGAAGAATAGGGCGAATCTACCAGCGCTTACCTGATCGGGTAGGGGCAGATAGGAGCAAAACAACAATCAGCGTTGAGCCTCCGTCTTCCGCTCGTCACTCATTACTTATTGCTGTTTTTATTTGCCGACGAGTTCAACCGCGCGGCGCAAGCGTTCCACGCAACGTGTGCGCCCAATAGCCACGAAGATGTCGAACATTCCGGGGCCTACCGACTGACCCGTGAGCGCCGTGCGCGCTGCGTTTATAAGAAGCCCTGCTTTCACGCCCTGCTCCTCAGAATAGGCTCTCAGAGCCGATTCTGCGCCATCCTGCGTGAAGGACTCGACTTGAGCCATAGCGTCTGCGAGACCTGCCAGCAACTCCTTCAATCGCTCGTCCTTCAGATTCTTTTTCACAGCCAGTGGTTCGTATTCGAAATCGTCTGTGAAGTAAGGCCGTCCGAGCGTCGCGAAATCAATCGTTGTCCGATACCGCGCTCTCAGCAGGTCGATTGTGCGCGCGAACCATTCCCGTTCACTTTCGGCATACTCGTCGCGCCAGAGGCCCGCTTTTTTTAATTGCTCGCCGACCAGCGGCACCACTTCATCGAGCGGCATTGCGCGTATGTATTCACCATTCATCCAGAGCGCTTTCGGGTCCGTCCAGTCGCGTTGCTCCGTCTCGTTGAAATTGAAGATGGCTGACGCTTTGTTCACGCCTTCGAGCGAAAATTTTTCGATCAACTCTTTGCGCGACAAAATCTCCTGATCACCGCCGGGCGACCAGCCGAGCAGCGCCAGAAAATTTACAAACGCGTCGGACACAAAACCGCGATCACGGTAAGTCGTGACCGATACGACTTCGCCGTGCTTTCGTTTGGAGAGCTTAAGCCCACCCGGCGCGTTGATTAACGGCAAGTGTCCGAAGCGGGGCACAGGTGCGCCGAGCGCTTCGTATATCAACACCTGCTTGTGCGTGTTCGTCAGATGATCCTGCCCGCGAATGACATGAGTGATTTGCATGTTGATGTCGTCAACCACGACCGACAGGTTATAGAGCGGGTGCCCGTCCGAGCGAATCAACACCAGGTCTTCGATGTCCGAATAATCGCGCTCCTGCGTGCCATAAACCATGTCTTCAAATCGAGTCGCGCCCGTTTCCGGTACCTTTAATCTGATTGCGGCCTGCTCGCCCGCTTCGATTCGCCTCAGGGCTTCGTAAATCGGAAGATCTCTATAAGGGTTGCGCTCTTTGCCTGACAGCGCGCGATCAACGATTCGCTCCTTGATCGTGCGGTCGCCTGCCTGCTCTTTAGGCGTGAAGTCGTAATAGGCTTTGCCGTCGGCTACGAGCTTCTGCACAGCCGCGCGATGCTGTTCGACGAAATCCGATTGAAAGAACGGGCCTTCATCGGCGTCGAGTTCCAGCCAGCGCATGCCTTCGAGTATGCCCTGAACCATCGCTTCCGATGAGCGTTCGCGGTCTGTGTCTTCGATGCGAAGTATGAATGTGCCGCCGTGTTTGCGCGCAAACAGCCAGTTGAAAAGCGCCGTGCGCGCGCCGCCGACGTGAAGATAACCTGTTGGTGAAGGGGCGAAACGAACTCTAACCGAATCAGTCATAACGTTGAATTATGTGTGACCATAGAAAAAAAAGGCAAGCTCGCGTGAGCTTGCCTTCCGCAATGAACTGGCGGAATGAATAAGGAGACGGAAAATCGTTACATCTGTGGCGAGATGTAGAGCACCCCGTTCAACTCGGCAATCGAGGCGAGCCGTTCAATCGCCACACGGCCAATCACCATCCTTGCCGTCTTCGGGTCGAGCACTATTTCAAAGCCCAGCCGTTTGAGCTTTGCCAGCATCTCAGGCGATTTATCAGCGAGCCATATCTGAACTTCAGCTTTGCCATCGCGCACGAACTTCGATTCATCTGCGGCGGGCACACTGTTTTTTTGCTTCAATCGTTCGATCAGGCTTTCAATTGACGGGTGCAGTTTGGAAAGAATCTGCTGACGCCTCTGATCTTGCGGCGACATGCGATTGCGCCCGGCCTCTGCGTCATAAGAAGCGCCCTTGTCCTTTTTCCCCGGCTCTTGCGCAGGCGCTGACTTAGGCGGCGGGGCTGGCTGATTGCTTGTTACGCCGCCAATCACGCCCCTTCCCGCACTCTGACCGGATTGGGCGTTACCTGACATCGGGGCGCGTTGAAGCGAAGCCAATGTTTGCAATCTCTCAACTTTTCCGTCGCTCTCCTTGCCGAACACGCCTTCGTGGCTCACGCCTTCGGGCATCTCGACAGGCACGTCAACCCTGCGAGGCTCGCCGCCTTCGGTCACTGTCATCTCTTCGACGGCGACGAACGATGTGAACTGCGTCATCAATCGGTAATTCAACCCAAGCGCGGTAATCGATTCCTGCACATCCGGGCGCGCGCTGCCGCTTTGAATCCCGGCATAGTCCTGGCTCATCAGATCATCGATTCGCGTGCGCGCCCACAAAGTCGCAAGCACATCGCGGCGTGATTCTGATTCAGGCAGTTCAACCGTTATCTCGCGCGTGAAGTCTCGTCCGGCAACTTTGCCCTTTAATTTGATCACACCCTGAGCGCCGCTCGTGTAGCGACCGCAGACTATGACAGGCTTTGCGCTGAACAGATCGGGCAGTCGCTTCGGATAAATATCCGTGACGGGCAACCCCGCCCAGTCTATCGAAATGTCGGTCAGCAACGGGCTGCGAACCCGCTCGTGAAACGCACGGGCCGCCGCAGAGCCGTCATCGTTTAAGGAAACATAGGCGACTTCGCCGCGTCCCTGCTCGGCCATCTTGTCCAGCAGAAAGCGATTGACCGATTGCCCTATGCCGAATGAAAAGACACGCGCGTTCGGGTGCTTCTGTATTTCGGAAACAATCTCCATATCGTTGCCGACGTAGCCGTCCGTCATAAAGCAGACGATGCGAATATGATCCTGTGCATCAGATGGGTCGAGCGCGGCGCGAATCGCTTTCATCATCTCAGTCCCGCCGCCGCCCTGACGCGATTCGAGGAACTCCTGCGCTTTTCTCAGATTCTCTCTGGTCGCAGAGACCGGCTGCGGGAAGAGTATGTGAGTATCGCCCGCAAACGTGATCAGGTTGAAAGTGTCCTGCGGATATAGACCATCAAGCGCAAGCTTCATAGCCTCTTTGGCTTTTTCAAGCGGAAAGCCTGACATCGAGCCTGACGTGTCGATCACAAATACTATCTCTTTCGGAGTAACGTCTTCGGCAGTAACGCGGTCGGGCGGTTGAAGCAGCATCGTGAAAAATCCTTCGCTCGAAGCTCCATGCGCCGCGCGATGCGTGAGCACTGCATCCTCTATCTTTCGACCGGCCACATCGAACCTGAGTATGAAATCTTTGTTCGGGATTTCGTTACCCTTCCTGAGTCGAACGAAAGCGCTGTGAGCCGTCAAACGTTCTGAGTCAACCTCGTGATTGGTCGATTTAAGACCATCGAGCGGCACGCCTGCGTCGAGCGCGACTTCGATTGAAATATCGTGGCCTGCGCGCGTACCTTTCGCGGCTACGGGCGGAGTTATGCGCGAAGCATCGGGCACATGCGTAGTATCGGGCGACCATCCTCCACCCTGTTTGCCTGTGGGCGCGCCGGGCACGTAGCGCGGGCCGACGACCATCGGGAAGACGAATTCGTAAGAGCCGTCTTCGTATTTCAAAGTCTCGACGTAGCTGATCGTCACCGAAACTTTTTCGCCGGGCGCGATATTGGCTACCGATTGCGTGAATATGTTCGGGCGTTCCTGATCGAGCAGGCTTGCGACGTTGCCCGCCCTGCGCGCTGCTTCATAAACGGCGCGCGCTTCTTCCCGTCTCTTGATTTTGCCGCGAACCGTCCGGTCGCCGACGCGCATGGTCATATCGTCTACGGCAGCATTCGGCGGCAGAGGGAATGTATAGACGGCTTCGATCTTATCTTTGAATGGATTTTCAAATTCCTGAGTGACGACTACGCGCGACAAAAATCCGCTGATCTCCGCTTTAACGTCCGTGTGTTTAAGAGGGCACTCGGCGGCGATAGTTCCTTTTTCGGGATCAAGAACCTGAAGCGCACCCTGAGTGATCGAGCCTGACGCGCTGGCCGTAAATCCTGTTCCTCCTGTTCTGGTTACTTTGGCGAGTGTGATGAAGCCTGCGATACAGATTACTGAAAGGAGCACAAAAAACAGAGTGAGTCTCCGTTGCATGATGAACCTCCGGAGCCGATTGAAGATTGATTCCGTGAAGCATTGAATCATTGATCGAAGTCGATCTCTCAATGATTCAAACCTGAGTGAAGCAATTTCTGATGGCTCGCAATTCCTTAGATTGCGCGTCGCACGGCAGCGCGCTGCGGACTCAGTGTTGGTTTAGCGCTATTTGTTTAGACACCATTATCCGTTCTGAGTTCCAAAAATCTCTCTACGATGACAGAACGCTTCAGGGCGGTCGGCTTGCAAAAAAGCCAGCGCGTGAAAAAGGCGGGCATGAAAAAAAGCAGGCGTGAAAAAAGCGGCGGCGAGATCAGCCTCGCCGCCGCTTGTGATTTATCGTGCAGACTTCGCGTTAGAAAGTGAAGCGTGCGCCGACCTGCATCTGGAACGGCGAGCCCGGATTGTTTGTAAGCAGGAGCTTGCCGAACGTTGATGCGTTCAGTGAATGATCCCTGACCTGTAGGAAGTTCAGGTTAGTCGGCGCGAGGAATCCGCAATCGCGCGGAATCGAAGCTGCCGTTCCCGCCGGTGCGCCGGTAGGAACGACTGCCACGCAGAAATTCGTCACGCCTGCGTTGGTGCCGCCGTTGTCGTTGATTTCGATGTTCGTCAGGTTGAAGAGGTTGAAGACTTCGGCAGTGAAGGTCAGCCTTCTTGTCTCGCCGAGATTGAACCGCTTCTGCACGCGAACGTCTATGTCGTAAAGCGCTCTATTGCGGAATGCATTGCGCTCGAACGGAATGCCAGCCGCGCGGAACGGACGATCAGGCCCGCCGATGTCTTCGTTGGCGTCGAAGCCTACGCTTGCATCAATCGGACGGCCTGAGCGCAGACGAATCGCGCTCGCAATATCAAAACCAGCCGGAAGGAAGAAGATCGGGTTCGCAACGAACTGATGCCGCCGATCAAGGCGCGCTGCGGCATATTCCGGAGCAAGGTTGAAGGCATTCTCAAACTGGCGTCCGCCGGAATCGCGCTCGTTATCGTCGTCCGACAGAGATTTCGAGAGCGTGTAGAAGACGTTGAACTGCCCCCACTTGCGCTGGAACTTCGAGCGCAGGGTCAGAGCGCGATAAAGCGCATGGCCTGTTGATTCGCGCTGCTCGATTGCGCCGAGCGACGAGATCGGGCGCAGCCGCGCAAGGTATCTGGTATCGGCGGGGCCTGCGCTGTTACCGCGCAAGCCAAAGAAGGGACGCCCCGCAGGGTCAACGATGTTAACCTTCAGGGCGGGATTGCCCGCCTGCGGCGACTGGCTTATCGAAGAGAGCGGCAGCGGCAGGTTCAGGTCGCGATTGCGCTGCAACTGAACCGTGTTGACATAGTTGAAGTCTACGCCGACCGTGAGGCTGCTGTTGATTTCGTGCTCGACGCCAAGTCCTGCCTGATAGGATTTCGGGTTCTTGAAATCCGGTGCTATCAACTGGACGTTAGCGCCCAGGAACGGATCGATGCTCAGTCCGAGTGCCTGCGCAATTGCCTGTATCTGTTCCGGTGTAATGTTTGGCAGGTTGTCCAACGTGACATTGTTGAAGTTTATGCCGATCAGGTTCGCCTGACAGAAGATCGTCGTGCATGCGCGACGCGGATCTGTCGTGGGCAGACTGCTTGTCGAGAACGGCAATCTCACTGAAACGTCGCCGGGAGGATTGCGGAAATTGTTGACGGCGCTTGCAAACAAAAGCAGCGGCGAGCGTGCATAATAGACGCCTCCGAATCCGCGAACGACCGTCTTGGAATCATTCTTCGGATCCCAGGCGAAGCCGAAGCGCGGCCCCCACTGATTTGTAGAGTCGTTGATTTTGGCCGGGTCTACAACGTGGCCTGACGGGAAGCGGAAGCCCTGAATCCTCGACAGCACAGATTCGTTATTCGCTTCCGGGGTGGGATTGTACTGCCCTTCCCAGCGGAGGCCATAGTTGAACGTCAGGTTCGGGCGCACGCGCCACGAATCCTGCCCGAAGAAGGCAATCTCGTGTGTGCCGAAAGCCGCTTTACGATCTCCGATTGCGCGCAGGTACGACACAGCCGTTGTGTCGAAGCGGTTGACGGTCGTTGTCGTTCCGGTCGGAGGCGTGAAGCCGGGCGAGAACGAAAGCTGATCTAGAATCGTGGGCACAGTGCTGCCGGAAACCGAATAGCTGCCGAACTGGTTGAAGCCGAACAACTGATCGGCGAAAGTGCGATTGTATTCGCCGCCCAGTTTCAAGGCGTGGCTGCCTTTTGTCCATGTCAGGCTGTCGGCCACCTGCACACGCCAGTCGAACTGTGTGGTCGGCAGGAAGTTGACCGCGCCGAAACGCGCAAAGCTTGTTGTGAAGTTTGGCTGTTCCGAGTTGGTTTCGCGCGGGCGCTCTTCGCGAGAGTATTGCCCTCGGAATTCGTTTACGACAGTCGGGCTGAAGATGCTTGCGAACTGCCCGACGAACGTGTTGGTGTTATCTTTCTCAGTGCCGTTATTCGACAGCGCGCTTACAGTATTCGGAAACAGCGCGTTGCCCGTGGCGTTGGCGTTCTCCGCGTTATTGCGGCTGTAGCTGTAGCGGACATTGAAACGATGATTCTGATTGATTTCATAGTCCATGCGACCAAGCAACGCGATGGCGTCATTGGTCACCTGGAACGGGCCCTGAAGGCTCTGGTAAAAATTGAATGCCTCGATGGTGTTTGCCGCCGGTGTAAACCCGATCAGGTCAGGGAAGAGAGTCTCGCGGTCCTGTTTGACTTTCTGGAGTTCAACCGAGGCAAACCAGAATATCTTGTCCTTTTTGACGGGGCCGCCGATTGACCCGCCGAACTGCTGCTGAGTCGGAGCAGGCTTGATCTCTCTGCCTGCCGTGCCACCCGCCAGCTGATTGACTCTCTCTTCGAGAGTGTCGAAGAACTCGTTCTTTCTTGCGAGGGTTGACGGGCGGCCAAGATAAAAGGCCGAGCCATGAAGAGTGTTGGTGCCGGATTTGGTCACGGCGTTGACGATGCCGCCCGTAGAGCGACCGAACTCAGCCGAGTAGCCCGAAGCTATTACCTGAAACTCTTTGATAGATTCTTGTGGAATAGTAAACGCCGTGTTCGAGCGCTCGCCGCCGCGTATGCCTCCGAAAAACGGCTGGTTGTAATCCACGCCGTCAACGTTGATGTTAGCGCCGTAGATGCCGCGCTGGCCCGAAAGCGAAATCTGGCCGCGCTGGGGGTCAACCTGCGCTGTAGGCGTAAGCGTGACGAAGTCCTGGAATCGCCGTCCGTTGATAGGCAGATTCGTAATGGCTCGTTCGTTGAGAACTGCGTCGGCTTCGCTGCGTGTGGTCTGAACCTGTATAGCGCCAGCCGTGACGTTGACGACTTCTGAGACGCCGCTCACGCCGAGCGTCATCTTGATGTCTATGGTTCGGCCAACGGCGACTTCGACGTTATCGACTGTGACCGAAGAAAAGCCGCTTGCCTCAGCCGCCACTTTGTAGATGCCCGGCGGCAGCAGCACTATGCTGTATAGTCCCTCGTCGTTCGACGAAGTCGAGCGCTCAAGACCTGTCTGAGTGTTAGTGGCTTTGACAGCCGCGTTGGGAACTGCGGCTCCCTGGCCATCGATTACGATGCCCGCGATCTGGCCTGTGCTGGCCTGCGATTGAGCCAGCGCAGTAGTCGCGCTGAGACACATCGTGAGCGCCAGCAGCAATGCGCAAAGTGAATGGAATGGTTTTCGTTTTGACATTTTCCTGCCTCTCTTAAATGATAAATCTCTTCAGTTGAAGCCCCACGCGCGCTTCAACTGCCAGTTCACCTCAATAGGCCGTAGAGACGCTCCTAGCTTGAATTGAAAGCAGCCCGTTCGTCTCTCGCCAGCTTCTAATCCAAACCACAGCAGGTAATTGCAATGAATATTCAGAATTCATATAGCCCGCGCGGTATTAAGATTTTTCAAGTCAACCTGATTAATGAGCAGCCTCGCGTTTGCGGAATTTTCAATTCGACGCCCTTGCGATCAGGCGATTGAGCAATGCGCTCAACAGGACCGATTTTTTGAAAGAATTGAAACTGCCTCGCGAGTAAGCAAAAGGCTACTTCATGGCCTCAAGCAAGTCAAGGAAAATAGGCGTTAAATCGACCGGAGGGAAAAGAGGCGGGATGAACTGGCAGATGGGCGAAAAAGGAAAGAGTAGAAAGGGGAAAAGGTAAAAATGGAAAGAGTGTATTCTTTCGTTTTGCGGCCTGTATCTTTACTATTCCCCTTTTTACCTTCCTCTTTATTTCCGCTGCGCCTGCACTTCGATGACAGCTTTGTATGTGCCTGCGTTGTCGGCCAGAGTTCCTTCGTTGACCGACAAAAACAGAAGCCCGTCGCGCGTTGCCGTCAGTTCGGACGAGCGACCTATGAATATGAAGTCGTCATTGTCTGCGCCGATGACGCCGATGAGCGCGCCAGTGGGTTGATCGGGCATCAGCTTCTTCGGATCAGGCAGATCGGTCATTCCTTCGGGCCCGCTCGTGCGCCCGCTCGAAGGATCAAGCGTCACTGTGCCCGTTGCAGAGATGCGCAGGCGGTCGCCGCGCTTGACTATCAAGCCTGTGCTTGTCCAGTCACGCTTTCCAACTATGTCAACGGTCACAGTCCTGACAGGGCCAGCCGACTTGCGCGACGAGCCTGAGCGTTCACTGTCGGAAGGCTCAGAAGGCTCAGGCTCTCTCTCTTTTTCTTTGATCGGGGTGTCGGGCGGACCGGTTTCGCGCTGCGGCTGAGTTTCAACGGGGCGAGCTTCAACAGGTCGGGTTTCTGCGGAATGAGTGTCAACGGGACGGGTTTCTACGGGGCGAGTTTCTGCGGGCTGAGTGTTTCGCGACGACTCTGTACGCGGTATGTCGGGCGCAATGACGACGCGCGCTGGCACATCGGTTGACCTGACGGAAGGCTGCACAGGCTCGGCTGCGGCGGCAGGCGCTCCGTCAAATTCTATTCGCGCCACATCGCCTATGTAGACCATGGCGCGGCTGAGATTGCGCCCTGAGCCAGTGTCGAGCATGACGACAAACTGTTCGTCCGCGAAGCTCGCAACTTTGCCCTTCAGGATGCTTCCATTCTTCAAATGTATCGTATCGGCTACGGCCACTTGCGCGACGAGCGCGAGCAGGACGAGCAGGAGAATATATCGCTTCCGCATGATTATTTACGCCTCCGCATTTGTAGGATTACGGTTATTAAGGATAAGGCTTCGCTCACGGACGCGCATTATATCAAACTGCGGCCAGCCATGAAACTTCGCTATTGGAAACTTCGCTATTCGCCTTCGTGATTAACGCGGTCGTTGTAGTCCTCAGAAGAAGCCGGGTCGAGTTCCCACCTGCGGCGGTCGCGCTCTTCGACCTTTTCCGTACTGTGCAATGGCTCGTTGTCATCGTAAGTCAGCCCGACGGCTTCGCCCAATTCATCAACGATATCCTGATCGGGCGTAGGGGCAGACCCGCCCACGGTCTCTTCGCCTGCGTCCGCGCGACGCCAGTCTGCGTCAATATCGCCAGCCGACAATTCCGGCGTGTTTGAATGATGTTCGCGCAATTCGCGTTTCAACTGGTCGCCGCCCGATGCCAGCCGCTGCGCTTCGGCAAATTCCTCAAGCACTTCTTCATCCGGCTCGTACTGTTCGCTTTCGGCTGTTCCCGCGTCGATGAACTGCTCTTTTTTATTATCCGCCATTTGTTCCTTGCCCCTTTTTGATTATTACCGATACGACTTCAACGGCAAACAAAGTTTATCATACAAAATAGTTTGGAAGAAATTCGGCAGTCTTTCAGATTGGGCAGTTCAGAGAGGGGAGCGTCCAAATGCGAAGGCGAGCCCGATTTCGTTTTCGGACCCGCCTTCGATCTCTATGCGAGCTATGCTGCGCTGGCAGTAACGTTACTTGCGGCCAGGCCCTTCGGGCCTTGGATGATCGTGAACTCGACCTGCTGGCCTTCGTTCAGAGTTTTGTACCCATCGGCCTCAATCGCCGAATAGTGTACGAATACGTCATCGCCGCCTGCGCGGGTGATGAACCCATAGCCCTTTGTGGCATTAAACCATTTTACAGTTCCTAATTCTCTCAATGCTTTCTTCTCCTTTTCATCTGAAGTGAGTTGCAGCGTGATGATCGGAGCTAAAGCAAAGAGCGTTCGCGGTCAAACTTACAAACGCGCAAAACCTTAACTTCAACTTCAGTCCTCCTCACACTACTGGTAAATCAAAACTCGCCCATCCTACACATCGGCTGCCAATCTGTCAACTTGCAATCGCCGGTCAAGGCACGACCGTCACGAACTCGTTGGATTGAATTTGGTTCGGACCGCGCACGACAAAGCGAAGCACAGTGCCCGAAGGCGGCGAATTCCTTGGCTTGACCTTCGTATCGGTGAAGCCTGTTTCGTCAATATCATCGGATTTAAGTTTTATCAGCTCGCCGTTTGCGCGAACTTCCAGAGTGCCGTTGAGCGGGAAATTCATGCCGCTCACCTTGAAGGTCAACATCCCGTTAGACGATTTTCGCTTGACCGTGACCGATGTGATCTCTGGCCCGACGAGTCGCCCGGCTATCAATTCGTTGGAAAAATTCGACGGCGATGGACTCGTGTTTCGCGCGCGCACAGTGAGCTGGCCCGCGCTGTTTCTGACTGCGAGGTTTTCATCAAGCTCGATTCTTATTCGCGTCGGGTCGCTCTCCAGATGAGACACAACGACCTGGCCGTTTATGCTGACTTCGGTGTCGGCTCTCAAATTTGTTCCTGTGACGGTAATGCGCAAGCCGCTTTGACCGGCGTTGGCCTGCTGCACGGTCTGGCCGTTTGCAGAAAGCGTAGCCGAGACGAGTTGAGGCACGTGGGTTGGGTCAGGATCGACAGGCGGCAACATATTCAATTTGGCCGAGAGCTTCCTGCCGCTGAATATGTAGACGTTGCCGCCGTTGAGCACGCTGTTGCCAAACCCGTCTCCGTGCATGGCGTTTGCTATATAGTCAACGTACCCATCGCCGTCTACGTCGCCGCCCGCCAGCCGATAAGAGAATTCATCATCGTCGCGCGCGCCCGCCAGCCGGAACACCTGTGGGCTTACGGGCGGGTCATAGAGCTTTATCACTTCGGGCAGAAAATCCTGCTGCCCATAGATCAGTTCAGTCACGCCCGTGTCTTCGCGCTCCACGCCGTTTACTACAAACGTGCGCTCCGGGCTGCCGATGAACAGATCGCTTTTGCCGTCATTGTTTATGTCGTAGGAGCGAAGCGAGTCGCCCGCGCAATCCAGGTGATGCTCGCCATATATGGTCGTTATATGCAAGCCCGAAGCCTGCGGGTTGGCAAGATCAATCGTCGCTCCGACTATCGCGGGCGCGCCGTACACGATATAGGCAGCGCCCGTATTACCTTTGTTATCAGGGGCCAGCGCCTGCAAAGCGCCCATTACCAGATCGGTCTTGCCGTCGCCGTTTACGTCTCCGCTGTGAACCTGCGAGCCGAGCAGGTCCGGCGAGTTTGCCCCGATGACGCGAGTCGCGTTTGATGGAGGCGTGCTTAAATCAATCGTGGCGGGCCAGTTCGCCTGCCCGTATACGACATAGACTTCGCCGCAGCCGGGCCGCTGCCCGCCAAATCCTGCGCCTCGCGCGTCGTGCCCGCTTTCATCACCGGGCGAGACGTAAGAGGCTGAATCGCGGAATATCGAGCCGCCGATTATTATATCGCCTATGCCGTCGTTATTGATGTCGCCCACCTGAAGCGCCGCGCCCCAGTGCTCTTCGCGGCGCTGCCCGGTTATGCGCGCGGTTCGCACTCCGGCAGGAGGCGAGGCCAGATCGATTACGGATGGAAGCGACGGCCCTCCGAAGACTATGTATGCGCCGCCGACGTGCGTGCCCACGGCTGTGTTTATCTGGTCAGAGCCGATGATTATGTCTGCAAAACCGTCGCCGTCAACATCGCCTTCATCAATCCATATGCCCATACGCCCGCCCGCCTGCGGGCCGCGAATGGCGATTACGCCGGGCGGCGGCACGCCTGTGCCGGTCGAGAGGTCTGCGTTGAGGCTGAAATTACTCGCGCCTAAAACGACATAAGCCGCGCCCGCGTTCTCTTTGACATCACCGGTTCTGTCCCACGCCGATGCGCCGATTGCGATGTCGCGCAGCCCGTCGCCGTTTATATCGCCGTTTGCCGAAACGGAAGTGCCGAGCAGGTCTCCGGTTCTTTCTCCCTGAATCCTGAATATGTTCGACGAGGGATCAGCCGAATTGATAAAGCCGCTATCGCGACCATCGCTCACATAGATATTGACGACTCCGTTATTAGTGCGCGACGAACTGCTGCCAAACATTCCGCAAAAGATCACATCGGCGCGGCCATCGCCGTTTATGTCGCCCGCGCCTACGGGCAACCCGACATCGCCCTGCAACCTGAGGCTGCCGAATAAGACGAGCAGCCCGTCCTGACTGAAGTTTGCCGTGTCAACTGCCAGTTGTATGCTTCCCCCGCTTTGAGCCGAGGTTGAAAAAAACGCGTGCGGCAAAAGCATGGAAAAAAATATTCCGATTATTAGACCCGTTCGCAATGCTACTGCTCTACTCATACTCCCCCTTGATTCGCTACCCGTAAATGAATTCCTACCACGGAACGGAGATTATACAATGTCTGCTCGCGATTGTAGAAGTCAGGAGCAGGGAAGAAAACCTCAGGCACATTCGTCTAATGAGCGAATATGATGGATGGCTGCGAAAATGGAGCAACTTGCCCTAATGAGTGAGCGCGAAAACGAAACCGTGATCATCAAAGCTTGCAAGCAGGGCGACCGCGCAGCTTTTCATTCGCTGTTTGAGACCTATAAAGACAAGGTTTACTCGATCGCATATCATTACAGCGGCGAAGAAGCGATGGCCCGCGACGTTACGCAGCAGGTCTTCTTAAAGCTGTTTACGAACATCGGCCAGTTTCGCGAGGATTCGGAGTTCACGACATGGCTTTATCGCATAGTGGCCAACACCTGCACGGACGAGCACAGAAAACGCCGCCGCTTCGTTCCGTTCAGCCCTGAAATAGAGGTCAGCAAAATGTCTGTGAAAGGATCGCAGGAGGCAACTTATCATCGCAGGCAGGTGGCCGATTCCGTAAGAGGCGCTATCTCGGAACTCAGCCCGAAATTGCGCCTGCCGATTCTGCTCAAGTATGTCGAGGGGCTTTCCTATGACGAGATCGCAGAGACGCTGGGCTGTTCGATTGGAACAGTCTCCTCAAGGCTCAATCGCGGCCATAAGATGCTGGCGCAAAAACTGGGCCACCTGCGCGGCGAAATCGTAGGTGAGGGATAAAGATGTTTAACAAGCATGTAATTAAACTGCTATCCGCTTATTGCCACAGCGAACTTTCAGACCCTGAGTCGCGCCGCGTGGCAGAGCACTTGTCGAAGTGCGAGCGGTGCCGCAAAGAGTATACGGAGATAAAGCTTGGAGTGCAGTTGGCCTCCAAATTACCGCAGGTCACAGCGCCCGCCGAGATGTGGAGCGAGATCGAAGCGCTGCTCGACGCACAATCGCGCAAGCCTGCGTTCAAACCATCGACCCCGCGTTTGGTCTTCGCCTTCAACTGGTACAAACTCGCAGCCGTGGGCGCAGCAGTTGCTCTCGTCCTGACGCTCGGCGTTCTGGTTTACCGAAACTACGGGCCGCGCGCTTCGTGGCAGGTCACGAGCCTCGCGGGCATGCCAAAAATCGGAGGCAACACCGTCACTACTGAAAGCCGCATCAGAGTCGGAGAGGCGCTTGTGACCGACGACCGGTCGCGCGCAGAGATCAGCGTCGGCGCAATCGGCCATGTGGAAGTCGCTCCCGATTCGCGCGTGCGGCTTGTCGAAGCAGGCATTACCGAACATCGCCTCGCGCTTGATCGCGGCAGGATAGAGGCGAAAATATCTGCGCCGCCGAGACTGTTTTTCGTTGACACCCCGTCTGCCGAAGCGATTGATCTGGGCTGCGCTTACACGCTCGAAGTCGATGACGGCGGGCGCGGATTTCTGCACGTCACCTCAGGCTGGGTGATGCTCGTTCTCAAAGGGCGCGAGTCTTACGTGCCGATAGGCGCGATGTGCGAGACGCGGCCCGGCGTTGGACCGGGTACGCCTTATTTTGAAGACGCAAGTCTCAGGTTTCGAGATGCGCTTGCCAAATTCGACTTTGAAGAGGGCGGCATTGATGCGCTCCAGACCGTGCTTGGCGAATCGCG
Source organism: Blastocatellia bacterium (assembly GCA_963804815.1). Taxonomy (GTDB): domain Bacteria; phylum Acidobacteriota; class Blastocatellia; order UBA7656; family UBA7656; genus DATEKX01. Next base: position 5,806,973 of record CAWDRU010000002.1, read on the forward strand.
CGACCGAGATTCGTTTACGCTTTGGCACCTGATCCAGCGAGTTGATTCGACTACGCGCGAAATCGTGCTTGATCGCATGATCGCGCTCGTCGGCCTGCCAAAGAGCGTGACGCGCGAAGGCATAATGCAGCTTAACAAAGAGATGCTCGATGAATGGAAAGATGAACTCGATACGGTCTGGTTCTAAACTGCGCGCGCTGGTCGACTCCTGCATAGAGAGACTCTCGATGAAGAATCCTTTTTATAGATACCTGTGTGCGGCTGTTTTCGGTCTGGCTATCTGCAACCATCTGATTTGAGTTATATGATTAGGCGAAGACGACGAATGAAATACTTTGGTTTGTCGGCAGGCGTCGCGCTGCTTGCGCTCATCGTTTCCAACGAGCATCAACTGTCAGAGGCGCGCACGCCTGAGTTTGAAAACAGAGGCAGCGCGCCCGGCGTTGAACTGCTTACTCCGATAGTCGAGCGATACGCGCCGTTTATCTATCAGGCGACAGACAGGCGGGGCGGTCGGCAGGACGTAATCTCGAACAATGATTTCGATGGCGATCTGGTTGGCAACAACAACTGGGATAACTTTTCAAAATTTCAACTCAAGCCGACGGTCTACTACGCTGTGCTTGAAACTCAGACACATTATTTCATCTCATATCACCTGTTTCACCCGAGGGACTGGAATCATTTCACTCTCTGGTTGAACGACACTCACGAAAACGATGGCGAGAATTTTCAGGTCGTCGTGCGTAAAAGTGACAACCGCCCCGTGCTGCTGTGGGCACAGGCTCACTACAAGAGCCGCGTATACAGTTCTACAGGCTCAGGCATCGAAGGCGCGGACGGCGATTTTCAAGCGGTCGATTCCGTGGGCGTGCCTGTTGAATCGGGCGAGCACGCAGCTGTCTTTGTTGAATCTGAAGGGCACGGCATCTACTCCACGATGGATTCGTCGAGCAAAGTCAGTTTGAAAGCCGACGGCAGTTACAGCTTCAAAGGAAAAAGCGGATTGCTTTTTCGGCCCGCGCGACCGGGCGAGCAGGTTCGTGAGCCAGAGCAGACAGGCGCGGGCGCAACAGCTTATCAACTCGATTCGATAACCGTAAAACTCTGGCCTCTGCTTCGTGATGGAAAGCTTGCGGGCGACGGGCGCTTGCTCGACGGGGCGTATCTTTATAAAGACGAGCTTGTTGAAATAGAGGTGCCGCGCTTTTACGACGCCAACCGGTTCAGCGGCCCGTTTGGCAGCGACAGAGGCATCTCGCCGTTCGCGCTCGATTTTACATTCAGCCGAGGCTCGCTCGGCGCGTTGTTCTTCAATCCTGCGAAGCGATACGCCGAGCGATTAAGGATTTCCGACGCATGGTCGCGGCAGTACATCAATTACCCGTTCGCAAATTCCGCCATTACGAACTAGCGCTTCGCCAACTGCTTTTCTACTGCCGCAAGGAATTTATTTACCATCGCGCTTCGTTTTTGTTTGGCTATGGCTGAGTCAGGCTTATTGATCTTTACGACTTCACCTTCAACCGGTTCGGACTTATCATCCGATGTTTTCAAAGCATCAGCCTCTTGCTCTTCACTTTCTTCCTGATCTGAATCTTCGTAAGAAACATTTGCGCTATAATCGTCGGCGAGTGCCGTAATCTCTTCGTCATTCAACAGGTCGGCTATGACCATGATTATTTCCTGAGCGAACCTGGGTGGGTTTGCTTCGATGTGGCGCAATTGCGTTACCAGATACGGAACAAGCTGCTTGTCCTTCCAATGCTTCACAAGCTGAACCAGTTGCAAATCGTCTTCTTTTAGCTCTGCCGTTTTAAAGAGCGCCGACTTCAAGCGAGCTTTCTGTTGACAGGTCAACAGCGCGCTGAAATTGTTATCGCTGTTCGGCGTGGCTGCGGGTTTATCTGTTTTTTCTTCGGTCGGATCGACGACCTCGATTTGATCTTCATCTATATCTTCCGTATCCTCGTTGAGCTGTTCGGCGCTCAGCGCAAGCTCGTATGCTCCTTCCCATCTGGTCGCGGGTTGCTCGGCGCAGCGCACAAGCCACTCGACTATGGACGGTGTGTCCTGCTGGTCGATTGCAGCGAGTTCTTCGATGCGCTTTAAGTAAATTCGTAAATCCTGATCGGGAAGTTGCTTCGCGCCGTAAAACGGATCAATCATTTCGTAGCCTTTGTTTTCCTCGCTCCGCTTTAGAAATACGAGCAGTTTATCTCCAGCCGTATGGCCGCCGGGAAATTTTTTATCTTCGCCCCAGCCCCAGTGATAAACATAGACGGTTGATCGCTTGCGTTCACCTTTGATAGTTGCTGAAACGTCGAGCGCCGTTTTCATCAGCGAGTCATCGTCTCTCTTCTTTACAGGTACGGATTTGCCAGGGCGAACTGTAACGATCAAATCGCTCTGGGTGTAAAGCAGCCTCAATGTCTGCATTGGCGATACTGACATTGACACCACTCCGCCCAGCGATCTGGATTCCTGAACCTGCATTGTCACATTGAATTGCGTGGTTTCACCCGATTTCAGAGCAAGTGAACCGGCCTGAACCGGGGTGAAGGCGTTTGCTTCCACCTTCAGCGCGTAACCGCCCTCCGGCAATGAAGTGAAACTGAAATTGCCTTCTTCTGATGAAGTCCCCGTCCGCTCTTGGCCAGTGCTCTCGTTTTTGAGCGTCAACTGGGCTCCGACGATAACAGCTCCCTGAGGGTCAAGCACCGTTACTGAAAGCGTTGCAGAAGCGTCTGACGTTTGTGGCTGCTTTGCGTTGGCAAATGCATGAATTGGAACCACCTCGCCCGATTGCGAAGCGGTCGCGGCGACGGCGCTTCCGCTCAGGCTCAATATCGCGGTGACTATGGCGCTTGCGACAGGCGACGCGCGGCGGCTGATTAGCTGAACACTCGAAAATTCCTCCTGTGTCACAATTATGCCGTCGTCTCCGCGCTCGAACCGCGCGCACAGTCGCCCCTCGAATCTTGCGACTACAGCTTCGGCCCTGTCGCGGGTCATCTTTGATAGATTGTAGACTTGCTTGTTGCACTCGCTGCAATAACGTGCCTGATCGTTGCCGATCATTTTATCCCAATCCACAGGGCACGGGTTTGCAATAAACATGCGATCAAAATAGTTTGGCTTCTTTGACATAAGACCCCCTCTAAACTTATGACGGCTTAGACACCGCTGGCGGCAAATGAATTCAATTCGTGTGTATGTGATTACTTTTTCGATGACGGCACGGGGTGCTCACCTTTAAGAACCGCTATGCGGAAAAAACTTGCGAAGATTATCAGTCAACAAGGGAAGAAAGCCGCGACCAGCTTCGTCTAACGAACAAATGCGCTGATGAAGAGAGGGCCGAAGTCTTAGAGGCGGAAAGACGACGCGCCTGTTGCAATTAATATTGGCTAACCATGCGGCAAGCAGTCAGCCGCAGATGAAAAGGAGTTTTGTATGAGCAAAGCAATCACAAACAGGACCGCAGGGCGTTTCGCTTATCTTTTTTTCGCATCGCTTCTAATCCTCGGAGGCTTCAAGTCGGTTTACGCCGGAGGCTTTCAGCTTACCGTAGAAGCTCCGGCTCCCGGCTACACGCACGTAAAAGATGCTGTTCTGCTGGTGCGAACCTATGGCTGTCACACGCCAGCCGATGCGAACGTAACGGCGACGGCTGAAGGCGTAGTTAATGGCCGCCGCACATCTATCCCGCTTGAACTGAAAGCCGACGAAAAAGGCGTTTACGCCATCACGCAACAGTGGCAGAGCGAAGGGGCATGGATACTTTCGTTTACGGGGACCTATAACGGCATGACGTGTACAGTATTTGTTGACCTCGCCGATGGCGGCAAAGTTCATCCCGACACGCGTATAGAGGCCGGATACAAGAAGGGAAATCACGCGCGCGCCTTCAATCGCAAGCCGACATCAGACGACATAGAGTCTGCGTTGAAGTCTTTGACGGGCACTGTGGGAGAGGCCCAGTCTCGACCCGGAACACTTGTCGCGGGCAGCGCGGGCGCGGTCTTGTTTCTGGCAGGCATCGCAGCGCTTGCGAAAAAAGCGCGCTCGAATCGAAACAAAGCGTAAACATCACAGGGTAAGAATTCAGGATTGCGCGTGTCGTGAAACCGGCTCCACGAGCCGGTTTCACGACACGCGCTTTAAACGTTTACTCGTCGCTTCATGTTTCCGACGATCAGTATAGAGTTTAATCGGGGTATCTGGCTGTCTGCATAGCGGCCAGCAGTTTCTCAAGCGTCTCAGGTTCTATTGGCTTGACGAGATGGTGATCAAACCCGGCTTCGTGCGAACGGCGTTTGTCTTCATCCTGCCCCCACCCGGTCAAAGCCACCATGACCATACTGCCGCCCCATACCTGCTCCCGGATGCGGCGACAGGCGTCGTAACCGTTTAACCTCGGCATTCCGATATCCAGCAATATCAGTTCGGGCCGGAACGCTTCCGCCGCTTCGATTGCCTCAATCCCGTCGTGCGCCGTGCGTACCTCATGGCCCATAATCCTGAGCATCGTCGCCATTGTGAATGCGGAATCTTCATTGTCGTCTGCCACTAAAATGCGCCGCTGACCGGATGCGCTCACGGGTTGTTCGTGCCCGGCGGACGGCTGCGACTCATGATCTGAATACATGAGAGCAGGCAATCGGACGATGAACTCGCTGCCCAGACCATGCCCTTCGCTTCGTGCTTCGACCGTGCCGCCGTGCATCTCTACGAGCCGCCTGACTATGCTCAGCCCTATGCCGAGCCCGCCCTGAGATTTCTCAAGCGACCTGTCTACCTGCGAAAACATCTCAAAGACTCCCGGCAGCTGGTGCGCGGGGATGCCGACGCCCGTGTCTTTCACGCTCACAACGACCCTGTCTGTCTCGCGCTCGACCGTCAGCCAGATGCGCCCGCCCTTTTCTGTGTACTTGGCAGCGTTGTTGAGGAGGTTTGCGAACACCTGCGCGAGCCTGGTCACATCGGCGTCCACAAAGATAGATTCGGGTGGGATGCTGACCGTCAGCTGGTGGCCGGATTGCTCGATCAGTGGCCGACTTGTCTCTATGGCGTTGTGCAGGACGGTTGCAAGATTGCCTCGCTCTTTGCGAAGCTCCACTTTGCCCCGGCTGATGCGACTGAGATCCAGCAGATCGTCTATAAGGTGGACCATCTGTTGTAGCTGCCGCTCCATCGTTTCGCGTGCCTGTTCAACCGCTGTGGGGTTGTCGCTCGCGATTCTCATGATCTGAAGGCCGTTGCGTATGGGGGCCAGCGGGTTTCGCAACTCGTGAGCCAGCGTCGCCAGAAACTCGTCCTTGCGCCGGTCATTCTCTTTCAACTCCAGCACCAGCCGCAGCCGTTCATAAGCGACTGTCACGTAATGACAGATCGTCCTCAGAAACTCCAGTTCGTCTTCCTCAAACTGATCACGTGTGCGACTGGCGAACGACAATGTGCCGAGCAATTTCCCGTTTATCAGCAGCGGGCTGCATGCATAAGCGCGAATCCCGAAAGATTTGATCAGCTGAGTCATCGGCTCGAAAGAATCCTGAATGTATGTCGCCACGATAGGCTCGCATCGCAAAGCGACCGTGCCGCACACGGCCTGCCCGAATTCAAGCCTTGTGATCGTGCGCGCAGTCTCTTCGGAAATCCCTGTGCAGGATTCCAGCCGCAACGCGTCCCCCGCGTCGTTAACCATGAAATTGAAATAAGTATCCAGCCCGAAGTGCGGAGCTATTTTATGAAACAATCCCAGCACCATTTTGTCAGGCTCGTCTGTTGTCAGAAGCAATGATGCGGCTTCCCACATCAGCCGGAGCCGCTCGGACTGTTTCTTGAGCGCCGCTTCGATCTGCTTTCGCTCTGTGATGTCGCGAAGGATGCTCAGGTGACGACCCGGCGCAAAGCGGCTTGCGTTGTACTGAGCGATGCGGCGTTCGCCGTCCGGTCGCACGAAATTGAACTCGCCGGTTTCAAATCCTTTCCGGACGTAATCCTGATAACGATCAGTTGCGTCCGGCGATTCCACGGCTTTTAAGTCGGACACATTCATCCGCAACAACTGCTCGTGACCGTATCCCAACATCTCGCACGCCGCCTGATTGGCTTCGATATAATTGCCGTCATCGTCGGCAACAAGGATGGCGTCCCCGCTGTTTTTAAACAGCAGCTGGAATTGTTCGTCGCTCCGGCGCAGATCATCTTCGCGCCGGGCTACTTCAAAGCGGAGTCTCGCAAGGGCCAGCGCCCCTTTCACGCGCGCGAGCAGTTCACGTGCGCTGAACGGCTTTATCAGGTAATCATCCGCGCCCGACTGAAGCCCCTCGACCCGCGCATCTTCACCCGCGCGAGCCGACAGCATAATGACAGGGATGGATGCCGTCTTCGGGTCTTCTCTTATAGCTTTCAGCAACCCGAACCCGTCCAGATTCGGCATCATCATGTCTGTCAGCACAAGATCGGCGTTGTGCTCGACCGTAGCTCGCAGCGCCTCCTGCCCGTCGGCAACGGCAATGACATCGTATTCGGAACTGAGAAGCCGCCGCACGTAATCTCTCATGTCGGCATTGTCATCGGCCAGGATTACCTTTGCCCTGTCAGCCGACTGCGCCGGGACAGCCGGAACGGAAAACGGTTTATCCGCATCGGGCAACCAGCGGAGCGCTTCTTCTACAAAAGGGCTTACGCCGAGCGCCGTAGACGCAACGCCGATGCGGTCGGCAGGAAGATGGCTTTTGCCAAGCGGAATCCGGACGGCAAAATCGCTCCCTTTCCCGTAAACGCTTCTGGCCGTGACCGTGCCGCCGTGCAGTTTGGCGAGTTCCTGAACCAGAGCAAGCCCGATGCCCGTCCCTTCGTACGTGCGGCCTCGCGCCCCTTCGACTCTGTGAAAGCGATTGAACAGGTTCGGCAGTTCCGGCTCAGGTATTCCGATTCCAGTGTCACGGATCGACAAAACGGCGCAGCCGTTTTCGGCCCGAAGCGATACCCTGATTTCACCTTCCTCTGTGAACTTGAAAGCGTTCGAGATCAGATTGAGAACCACCTTCTCCCACATGTCCCGATCTACGAAAACCGGCTCAGGCAATGAAGGACAGTCTATGACCAGACGCAGGCCCGCGCGCTCTATTGCCGTGCCGAACATGCTTGCCAGTTCTGCCGTGTAAGCGGCCAGATCGAGAGGTTCGTAGACCGCCTGCGCGCGGCCCGCCTCGATGCGCGAAAAGTCGAGCAGGGTGTTTACGAGTTTTAGAAGCCTCAGCCCGTTGCGATGAAGGACTTCGACCTGCGCGTGATGCGCAGGCGATAGCTCCGAACTGTTTAGGAGGTCTTCTGCCGGTCCGAGCATCAAGGTGAGAGGCGTGCGGAATTCATGGCTCACGTTGCTGAAGAAAGCGGTCTTTGCGCGGTCGAGTTCGGCGAGCGATTCGGCGCGTTTTCTCTCCTCTTCATAAGCTCTGGCGTTAGCGATGGCCGTCGCAATGTGTCCCGCCATCAGCCCCACAAAGCCACGATAATCATCATTAAAATCAAGACGCGGGCTGATGCCAGCGACGAGAAAACCTGCCAGCGCCTCGTGCCCTGCCTTTGCGAGCGGAAGCGCAATGGCCCGCTTTACAGTCTCGCCCGCAAGAGGGCCGAACTTTTCTTCCAGGTCCCGGATCTCCGTGCTTCCCCGCCTCATCACCTCGCCGAGCGGCCATACTCCCTGCGAATCTGTGAGCGTGATGATCGTGGGACTTGCCGCCGTGCCGCTCGCTATTCTTGTCGTGGCGGCAAGCCTTGCCTGCTTTCCGTCTTCATCAAGAAGGTAGAGCAGCGCAAACGGGAGGTCCTGAGAGTTCTTTTCCAGTATCTCAGCCGTGACCTCGCATATCTCATCGGCGCTCTTTATCTGCGCGGACTGTTCGGCGAGTTCGCGCAGAGTCTGCATTCGCCGCTCGCTGATGACTCGCGCGGTCGTTTCGATGACGGTGACCAGTACGCCGCCCGGTCTGCCTGTTTCATCCCGGATGGCGCTGTAAGAAAAAGTGAAATAGCATTCCTCGACGTAGCCGTTGCGGTCGAGTTCGAGCAGTTGATCGATCAGCGTTGTCGCCTCGCCGATTGCCATAACGCGCTCGAACATCGGGCCGATGAAATCCCAGATTTCAGCGAAGCATTCCGGCGTGCTCTGCCCAAGCGCCGCAGGATGCTTGGTCGCGCCGAGTATGGGGCGATAAGCATCATTGTAGATTTGCGTGAAGTCGCGCCCCCATGCGATGTACATGGGATAACCGGAGTCTAAGAGAATGCTGATCGCTGTGCGCAGGCTTTGCGGCCACTGGCGGGCGAGGCCGAGCGGTGTCTTTGACCAATCCATCGCGCGTATCTGCTCGCCCATGTCGCCCCCGCCGAGCAGGAATTCGGCGTCGGTTTTTTCGGATGGCGTCGAGTGATTTTTCATGCGCTTCTTTCGATTATAGTAACCGTGATTGATTACGACAATCTGAGAGCAATCGCAACATAGGGGCAGCCCTTCGCAAGGCCGCCCCTAAAGAACACAAGTCTAAGAATCGCGATTATCCAGATCACACGACTACGCGGTCAGCCGTCTAATAATCTCGATCAGTTTTTCAGGGTCAATCGGTTTGGCAAGATGGTGTGAGAAGCCTGCTGCGATAGACCGAATCGTGTCTTCCTCCATCGCATATCCTGAGAGGGCGATGGCCGGGACGGCTTCCATTCCCGGCAGGCGACGCAACTGCGCAAGCAATTCGTAACCATCCGCATCCGGCATGCCGATATCGGAAATAATGATGCGGGGCGTTTCAATCGCCGCAAGCCTCAGCGCCTCTCTGGCAGAATCGGCGACCATCACGCGGCATCCGTACTGCGCGAAAAAAATTCGCATCATTTCAAGCGTGTCCAGAGAGTCTTCTACGATCAGCACAGGTTCGGGCAGCTTGCCGGGCTGAGCCTGCAATTCATCTTTGTGCGCTGCGGTTTCAATCGCTGCAAGAGGAAGCGCGAAGGTAAACCGCGCGCCCTCTTGCAGCCCTTTTGATTCAGCGCGCACCCATCCGCCGTGAAGCTCAACCAGCTTGCGCACTATCGCAAGCCCAAGCCCCAACCCTCCATGCTGACGAGTGGTCGAGCCATCGGCCTGACGAAACGGATCGAACACGTGCGGCAGGAATTCAGGCGCGATGCCCTGACCTGTATCCGTGACGACGACGCGCGCTTCGCCGTTCACCTGATCGGCTTCGACCAGAATGCTGCCGCCTTTATCGGTGAATTTGACGGCGTTCGACAAAAGATTCCATATCACCTGCTGCAATCTGACGGGCGCGCCCTGCACTATAAGGGGCGCGCCTTTTATACTCGCACGCAACTCGATTTCGCGCTCCGTTGCATTGATGCGCACGGTCTCGACGGCCATCTCCACCAGTTTGCCGAGGTCTGTCGGCTCGTTATCGAAATGCAGCTTGTCCGACACTATGCGCGAGATGTCGAGCAGGTCGTCTATCAATCGGGTTTGCAATCGCGCGTTGCGCTCGATGGTTTCAAGCCCCTGTTCCAGTAAGCCCGTGTGCGCAGTGCTTGAGCGCAAAAGTTTAGTCCAGCCGAGAATGGGCGTGAGCGGCGTGCGAAGCTCGTGCGAGAGCGTGGCAAAGAAAACGTCTTTGACGTTGTTGGCCCGCGCCAGTTCTTCGTTGACGCGCTGAAGTTCGGCTGTTCGTTCTTCGACGCGGCGCTCAAGCTCGCGATTGAGCAGTTCGAGATTCGCGCGCGCGTCCTGTTCGGCGAGCATAAGCCTGCGATGTTCAAGCCCGCGCTGAATCGTATGCTTCATGTCGTCAATGATGCACGGCTTGACGAGGTAATCATAAGCGCCCTGACGCATGGCTGCGATTGCCGATTCGAGCGAAGCGAATCCCGTCAACACAATCGCTATCGTAAGCGGCGATGTGCGTTTCACTTCCGCAAGCACCGAAAGCCCGTCGCCGCCTTCCATATGCAGGTCCGTCAGCACCAGATCGTACTGCCTGTCGCGAAGGCGCTCGACGGCTTCATCGCCGCTCAAAGCCGTGTCTACGACGAAACCGTCAAGGCGCAGCACCTCGCTCACGGTGAAAGCGACGCTCTCTTCGTCGTCAACCACCAGCAGGCGAATAATGGGCGGCGCGCCCGTCGCTGTTTCGCTGTTCAACTCATTTGTGACAAAAGCCATGAGAAATTCTAATGTTTATTGTTTTCGCCTTTATCAAGCGCGGGCGAATCTACCGGAAGAATTATCTGAAAAGTCGTGCCGCGTCCCTTTTCGCTCGACACTTCGATGCGCCCGCCGTGATGGCGAATGATGTCTTGCGTAACCCAAAGCCCCAGTCCCGTTCCTTTTATGCGCGTCGAAAAGAAAGGCTCGAATATCCGCGCCAGCTCCTCTTCGCTCATCCCTATTCCAGTGTCGGTTATTTCAACCGAGATCGAAGGCGCAAGCGCCGTAGTGTAGCGCGACGTGGTTACTGTTATATCGCCGTTGCGCTCGATTGCCTGTTGCGCGTTGAGTATCAGGTTCAGGAAAACCTGTTTCAGTTGATCGGCGCGCACGTGCACGTCAGGCAATGCGTCGTCAAAATTACGTATGATTTTGATTCCCGATTGCCGCATCTTTTTGTCAACCAGAACAAGCGTCTCTTCGATCACCAGATTTGCGTTGATCCATTCGACGCCGCCGCTGCGCCTGGCAAAACCGAGCATCTCGCGGATGATGTGCGAAACGCGCTCCGTCTCTTTGCGGGCGATTTCAAGGAAGCGGGCGTTTGATTCCGCGTCGGCGGTCGATTGCAGAAGGAAAAGCGAGTTCTTTATGGCTTCAAGCGGGTTGTTGACCTCGTGCGCGATTGAGGCCGCGAGGCGACCAACAGCCGCCAGTTTCTCCGACTCGAACAACTGCTGCTCGACGCGGCGGCGCTCAAGTTCGCGTATCTCCGACAGGTCGTGCAGTATCGAGACGACAGCCGTCACCTGACCTTTCGCGTCCGGAACTTCGACCGAAGTTATCTCCATCGGCAGAGTTTCGTTCGCTTCCGGGTCCATCAACTCTATTTCCGCCTGGCGACCTGTTCGGGTTTCCGAAGCCAGTCCCGATATAAAAGATGTGAGCTTGACCAGATTCGAGCGCACCGCCGCAAGCGCGCGCGATGTCGAGGGGTCCGCCTGTTGAAGCAGCAGGCTCGTCGGGCGCTTTGAGGTTTCCGCTTGTTGAAACAGCAATTCGGCGCGGCGATTGAAGAGAATGAAATTGCCGTTTGCGTCCGTCACCACCACCGGATGCCCGACGTTTTCCAGTATCAGGTCGAGCCGGTCGCGCTCGCGCCGCGCTTCGGATTCAGCCTGTTGAAGCTTGCCGTAATTGCGCGCAAGCTCTTCGTTGGCTTTGAGCAGGTCGGTCACGTCGCGAAAGACCGACACAAGCCCTATGCGCTCGCCCTGCGCGTTTACTGCGGGAGTCGAGATAACCTCGAAATGAATATCCGAGCCTTCAATCGGATCAACCAGCGTGAGATCGCGGCCTATGACTTCGGGTGAAGAAACAACCGCGCTCGAAAGATAAGCCGAAAAGAGCAGGTCGTTCATCTTGAGCGCGCGACGTTTGCCTTCGCTTGCATTGACTGAACCGCTGAAGAGTTCTTCGGCGCGCCGGTTCTGCAACAGAATTTCGTTGTCGAGATTGGTGAGCACTATGGGGTCGGCAACCGATTTCATGATCGACTCGACCCATTGCCGCTCGCGTTGCAGTTTGCCGACATTGGAAAGCAGTCGCTCGTTTTGAATACCTGCGGCTATGCAGACGCCCAATCGATCAGCAAATCGTGTGAGCAGCAAAAGCGTTTCCGCGTCCGTGTTACTTTCGTCCGCGCCTATATAAACCGCACCCAGACACATGGCTTCGGGCATCCAGTATTTGCTGTCGCCCGCCGAGCGGCGAGCGAACTCGCCTTCCATCTTTTCCGACAGCCCCTGTCCACCGAACAGCGGCAGAGCGAGCAGGTCTGTCTGCATCATGTCAGTGGAAAACAGGGTCGGCGCTCCATTGGCGGATCGCTTGATCCAGGCCGGGCGACCGTCGTGAACTATCGAGACCTCCAGCGCGCCCGAATCAAGCGGCATCTCTATTGCCTCGATTGCAACATTGTCGTCGAACCCGGCGGCCATCCTCATGCGCAGGGAGGCGTTGCGGTTGTCGATGAGCGCAATCGCAGCGCAGGAGTAGCCGAGGTCTTCGGTCACAGTATCAAGCGCAAGCAGCAGCCCTTCCTCAAGGCTCTGAGTGGCGAGCAACTGCGTCGTCATCTCGAATATAATATCGTGCTGACGAGTGCGCATGTCTGCCGACGCGCCCTGCCGAAGCGCTGCGTCCGCCTTTGCCGCTTGTGTCTGCCCGTCTTCCATAATCGGGTGTTGGGGGCCGGGGGCCGGGGCCGGGATCAATTCAACTGATCCCCGGCCCGCAATTCCCGGCTCCCGATTATTGCTTTCTAGCCACGATCAATCGTGCGGCGGCGCGTCGTCTCTTCTTCAATGACTTCGCCAGCGCCCGGCGCGAGAGCAGGACGAGATACGGGGGCCGTCAGACCAACGGCCTCCGCGTATTTCAAATAAGTATCAATCGAAGCCACAACCACGCGCGCTTCAATCGTGATCAGGTCAATCCCCACCAGGGAGATGCGCACCCATGCGTCAATGACAATGCCTTTGTCCAGCACGCGGTCCAGCACATCTATCAGGCTGCTTCCACCAGGAGCTCTTTCAACGGCCATTGGCTTAATCCCTCTTTTTCGGAAAGTCTGTTACCAGATTGCGCGCGATCTGCAAATACTCGGCACGCAGCGCGAAGGTATCTCTGAAACGATGAATTATGAATTGTGAACTATCGGTAATGAACTGAATGGCTTTTACTCTTCCATTCATAATTCACAAATCATGTTTGCGTCCTCCGCTTCTTTTTAGTTGCATCAGTCGCGCTGCGGCGTTGCGTTGCAGGTTTTTTGCCCGGCGGCGCGGTCAATTGCATCACCCGGAGTTCGAGTTCGGCAAGCCGCCCGCGCAGTTCGGCGTTTTCCTCTTCGGCCCGTTCAGCGCGTTTTGTGAGATTGGTATCATAGCGCCACCAGTTCAACCCTATCTGCTCGGCCTTGTCTATCGAGCAGACGAGCAGGCGTATCTGTAATGTCAGCAGCTCTACATTTGCGAGCGACACCTTGATGTCACCCGCTATAACCAATCCCTTATCGAGAATTCGGTCCAGCACGTCCACAAGTCCCGGCGGACGTGATGTGATTAAACTTGATCGCTCACTCGACAATACTTTGCTCCTCTGCGTAGCAGCGACGAGTTCCGTGTGTCACTGATTACTTGTCACTGCATTTAGATCAAACGACCGATGGGTCCGAGGTCGAGATTGAGATCTTCGCTCGACAGCCCGAACTGAGCTTTCAATTCTTCCATCTTTTCTTCGAGTTTCATCAAGGCGAGACCCAGTTCCTCGATCTGTTCGGGTGACAAATCGCCGCCTTCCATTCTGCGGACGGCCTGTTTCTCAAGCAAACGGCGTATCAGATCTATCAGAGTCAAAACGAGTTTAGCCAATCCCTGCTCGACGGATCTGGCGTCAATGTTAATGCGCTCAGGTAAGCTTTCGGAGACATGCCGGAGTTCCTCTAAGAACTCCTCCGCGTGCGCAGTCTCTACCTTCGGCTGGATTGACGAAGGAAACAGTTCCCCCACCTTGATTTTCTCCAAAGCTGCGTCCACGCAACTCTCAGACATTACTCTGAATCAAGTCAACATTCAAGAGTCCAGATTACAGAAATTGTAGGGCGGCCAGGCTCCGCTCGTCAAAAAGCGAAGCTCGCCGCGCTCCTTGCGCGCGTTTGCAAGCCGTACATTGTACTCTCCGAGCTTTGCGCGTTCAACCAGATGCGAAACCGCAACGGCCATCGTGGGACTGGGAAGCGCGCGCGCGACCGATTCGCGTACGGAATCGCCCAGCCGCTCGTCGAGCCAGCCCGACAGGGCTTCGGCCCGCGACTTGAGCGCGCTGTCGCCGATTATCTCGCGCCGCTTTGACATCAGGAAACCGGCTCCCGGCCCCATCGCTTCGTCGCTGTTTTTGTCTCGCATCTCTACGCTTACTGCTTCCGCATTCCAGAGGATCTTTACAGACATCTCGACCGAGCCGCGCACCCGCGCGAGCTGAGAAAGCAACTCGTCACGGCCCTTCTTTATATATGCTTCGAGCTGAGCGCCGCTCACAACCGCGCCGAAGCGAAAAGGAAGCGGCGTTGTGTGATTGAGGACTTGTCGAATGACCGCGTCATGCAGGAATGCGTTTTCGCGCGTGACCTCCGCCCGTTCGCCGTCGAACGGGCTTACGACTGCGCAAATTGAGTTGTAATCAATCAATCGCGTTGCCGCTCCCTGAACTCCGCATACGGATTCAAGCGCGGCGGGCGTGACTTCATCGCTCAGGCAATATGCGTAAACTTTCATAAGGCGGTGAGAGTTGACAAGTGATGTGTTGGAAAAGTCAGCAGCGATCAATGCCCGGTCTCATCACTGATTACTTTCTTTCTCTTGTCAAGCACTTCGTCTATCGCTTCGACAGAGCCGAGCAGAAGATTCAAGCCCAGAAATATGAGATCGATGTCTGCGACAGAGATGGTTATCTCGCCCGCTATGACAAGCCCGCGATTAAGCACGTGATCGAGCGTTTCCAGTAGCGATAACTCTTCCAGTTGTTGAATGTCATAATCAGACATTTAGTTACTCACCTGATCGATCTGCAAAATTGTAAGCGGGCCACGGCCCTGTCAATTCGAGCTTGAACCCGGAAGCCGCATACTTTTCGGCCATCGTTTCAGCAGCGGCGCGAAATTCGTCAAAGCGCGCGCGCGAAACCAGAAACGCAAGCTTCGCCACCACCTCGCCCTGCTCTGTGGTCTCGTCATTGGTCAGGCGCAGACGCGAAGAGCCGTCGCTGAAGGAGGCCATCTCGCGCTCTATCCCGCTTGTCGCGCGCTTGATTTCGACGCGCGTTTCATCTGCTTTGAGCGCTTCGATCTTTTTCCTCAGCAGGTAAGCCTGACCGGGCGAAGCCGTCGCCGCCTGCTCGGCAAACTCCCGAAGTCGCGGGCTGATCGTCGTCATAACCTCCGTCAACGTGGCGCGCGTGACGTAAACGTTCACGCCCCATTCTTCCCGCTCTCTGAGCCGCTCGATGATGCTTAGAAACTCCGCGCGATTTTCGGCAAGCATCTGCTCTACGCGATCACGTCGCAGATAGATTGTGCCGAACCGCAGAGGGATGACGCTTGCCCGCCGCGCGATATGCTCGACTAACTGTTCGTGCCGCATCACCCTGACGGCAGCCCACGACGGATTGCTGAGTCGTTCTTCGAGCACGCCTTCGCCATAGTCGGCAATCGGCACCCCGCTCACTATCGCAGCGAGACCAGAGTCTGCAACCATTTCAATCCGCACGTCGCTTTCGATTGCGCCGGGCAACTCTCCTTTGATCAACGGAGCAAGCTGCTGGCTTTCGCCTATGCAATAGACATAAAGCGCGCGCGCCTTATGCGGTGTTTTTGCCTTACTGCTCTTTTTTTTAGATCCGCTTGTGCTCATCTGTTTTCAATTTGCCAGTGAGCGAAATGTTCACTGAGCAGTTTGCGCCCTCGTATGTCGCGCGGTTGCTGTGAAGCCAGAAGCAATTGACACGAGCGACCGAGCGCGCGCCGGAAATCCCTGATGACGCG
This sequence comes from Blastocatellia bacterium, assembly GCA_963804815.1. Classification (GTDB taxonomy): domain Bacteria; phylum Acidobacteriota; class Blastocatellia; order UBA7656; family UBA7656; genus DATEKX01. Next base: position 5,822,782 of record CAWDRU010000002.1, read on the forward strand.
TTGTTGAGCGCGACGGCGAGCGCCGCAAAAATCGCAGGCTTCGGCAGCTTGCTCCGGCACAACGTTGTTTATCAACAAACGCCCCATTGGAACTTTGAGCCGTTCGAGCGTTTCAGTCAACCGTATAGTCTCTTCAAGGCTCATTCTTTCAGGTATTGCCACGCCGATAAACTCGCACTTGTCCTTATCGGTCAGCAGCGCGGCCACGCGCTTGATGTTTTTCGAGAGCGCGACGAGTTCTTCTGCCAACCCATCCCATCGCACCAGCCCTTTGTATTTTAACAAGAGCTTGATGAATGTGCGCACCCACGACAGCGCAACTCCGGGCAATTCGAGAAAACGGATCAGATGGCCGGTCGGCGCTGTGTCTAAAACAATCGCAGTGTAACGGTCTTCATCGAGCAGATCGCTTATCACGCTCAGGGCTGCGATTTCATCAAGGCCGGGCGGCGCAAGCTCTATGACCTTGCGCATCGCTTCGCGGTCGAATTGAATCTCCCAGCGCGATCCCGCCGTAATTGAGTCGAACAGTTCATCGCTCCATTGCCTGTAACGTTCTTTCAATCCTTCAAGCCACAGGGCCGGGTCAATCTCCATCGCATCGAGGTTTTGTTGCGCCGCCACATGTCGCTTCAACTCGCCCACAGGCTCGTCGAAACTGTCAGAGAGCGAATGCGCAGGGTCCGTAGAAAAGACGAGCACCCGCGACCGGGCATCCCTTTCGGCAATCGCAATGGCCGTCGCCGCTGCCGCTGTCGTTTTGCCGACACCGCCTTTGCCGCCGAATATCAGAAGGCGGCGCGGCTCAAGCGTCGAGGTGTCGAAGGGTTGAAGAGATGATGATGATTTCACCCGTTCGCCCCGCTTTACTTTCACCTCTTGATCTTCATTCCCTCCCCACGCGAGGCCAGCGAAACGGCGCAGCCCGTCAAGGCCGCGCACCTCTTCGGCAAGCAGCGGAACTTCGACGAAGTGTAAAGAGGCGAACTTTTGGGTTATCTGTTTGAGGTATGGTTTCTGGCTGCGCGCGCGCGCGCGACAATACGGACACCGGTCATGCCCGCGCTCTATGCGGTTGACGATGATCTCTTTGACGGGCACGCTTTCCTGTTTCAGAAACTCGAAATAGCGAACGGTCTCTTCAACGCTCATCGCTTCCGGGATGGTGACAAGAGCGAATGCCGCGCGCTCCGCATCATAAAGCATCCCGCGCACGCGAGCGATTTTTTCGTCCAGTTCGCGCAGGAAAATTTCCACCTCGTCCAGTCGAGCCGCGCGGCCACGGGCAAATTGCGCGACGATGTAGCGGTGTTTTTCGGCGAGGCGATCAAGCGCGCTCAGCCAGCCTGAGAAGACCGCAGGCAGGCGGAGCATTCTGGAAGTGTGACCCGATGGAGCCGTATCAATCACTATGCGCGTGTAGGATTGCGTGCGGTCGAGGTCGCTCAACTCGAAAAGCGCCATGACTTCATCGAGGCCGGGAAGCGACAGATCGAGCAACTCGTTTATATCGGTTTCATCCAGGAGCGTGCCGCGATCAGCTATCTCTTTAAGCACGAAGCGGTGCTTCGCTTTGAACTGTTCAAGCGCGGCGCTTGCGTCCATCTCTCTGGCTTCGAGGCGTGATGCGCCGCGCCTCGCGACTTCCCTGATGCGGTCGCCTATCTCCACGCCTAAGCTATCGGAGAGCGAATGCGCGGGGTCTGTGGAAAACAGCAGTATGCGTTCGGGCGCGCTTGCCTGATCGAGCAGAAACAGCGCGGCGGCAGAAGCGGCAGTCGTTTTGCCGACGCCGCCTTTGCCGCCGAATATCAGGATGTCGTGTGTAAAGAAGTCTGGAAGCGTTAAGGTGCGAGGTGAGGGATGAAAAGAATCGCTTCTTTTTTTATTCATCCTTCATCCCTCATCCCTCATCCTTTTCCCGGAATCCGCCCTCGTCGTCTCCGCCCGTCTCGATGACCATCGAAGAGGATCGAGCCGTGTGAATCTGGTCCATCATTTCAAGCTGGCGCGCTTTGATTGCGCGCAGTCGCGCGAAGATCTCTGCCTCGCGCTCAGTGAACTCTTCTTCGGAGATCTCTTCCAGTTCAAAGCGCATCTGTAGTTCGAGCAGTTGCTCTTTGATGACCGACTCGTCGTTCAACTCCTGATCTGCAAACTTTTGAATCTGGCCGAGGATGAACCTGAAGCCAGAGAATGGAAGCAGCAGGAGATCGTCTATGAAAAGCATTTCGTCATCACCTCAACACGGCTTCCGATTGCGCTTCGCCGCGTTCGAGCTTCAGCCTGATGTGAACGAAGTTGTAAGGCGGCCACGGCCCGCTGTACTTGAACGAGAGCTTGCCTTCGTACTTGGCGGCGATCTCTTTCACCTTCTGATCGAATTCGGCTTCGCGGTCTCGTTCAAGAAGGAAAGCCGCGTTCATAATCATCTTGTCGCCGATGGGTTTGTTGGCGCGCGAGGCCACGGCTGTGTTTTGCAAAACGGCGTAGACTTCGCGCACGTAAGCATCGGCCTGTTCCGAAAGCGCGCTTTCGACCAGTCGGCCAAGCTGCATACGCGCGAAATAAGTCGAGCCTGTGGCGCGCGAGGTGATCTGCTCTTTTAAATTTCGTATCTCTTCGTTGTTCTGTTCGATTTCGGCGATGACCCGGTCGCGGTCCCAGTTAACCTTCAACCCGAACTCGACCTTGCCTTCCATCTTTGCGAACACATCATGCAGCGCGTCATAGGTTCCGCGCATCAATTCGATTATGTCCTGTTCGGTGCGAAACAGCGCGCCGAACGCCATAGGCAGAACGGTGAATTCACGCATGACGGTTTCATTCACCTGCTCGTGAGTGAAGACGTTTTCGCGGGTCGGGTCATATACGATCAGCGGAGTGTTGGATACGACTGCCGCGAGGTCTTCGTAATTGATCGTGTATACATCATCGCCGCGCCCGCCTATGCCGATAGGGCCGAACGCGCGCGGTTCTTTCGAGTCAATGATGCAATAGACGTATTTGCCTTCTGCTACAGGGGCCGGAGTGGTCTGTTCTGGTTCAGCGGTCATGATTATTTGGAACCTCGATGCTGAAATGATCAATTTATGTCCGCGCTCGAAGCCGCCGGACTGGTTCGTGGTAACAGCACTCGGAACACGATTGGGAATGACAGCCGCAGCCCGGCTCGAACAACTGTATAACTTACAATTGTATAAGTTTACCGGGCAGATTTATGTGCGTCCAACGTCGCTATGGTACAACCAAACGTGTACATTGACAACTATCTTTAATTTCAATTGAGGCCGCAGCCTGATCGTGTAAGGAACTCGGCTGATTAAGGCTTCGACTCCTCAAGCAGTTCGGCCAGATGTTGCTTCCATATTTCCGGAAGCGAGTGTGTGCCGTGCCCGCGCGTCCGGTCGCTTGTAGGTATCAGAATGAATCGCCCCCGCCTGACTCGTTTGATCTCTCGCTCCATCACGCCAAGCTCAGGCGGATTGACCTGATCGTCCGCCGAATTGATTGCCACAAGCCGGGCGCGGATGCTTTCAAGTCGCGGCGAAGGGTCATAATCGCGCGAGGCGTCGAACTGGTAAATCATGTCGTTGGCGTCCGTGTTGGCAAGGCGCGCTCGCACCTGATCTTCAAGCAGTTTGTCGGCTGCGTCTCTGGTCGGTGCCTGCTTCTGCAACTGCAAGGGGCTTGCCGACATCATCATCAATCCATAGACCGCCGCGGTCAATCCGCGAGGCTGCGTTTTGTATTCGCCGTTGCTGAACTCGGGGTCGCTTGTGATCGAATCAATTATCATCCTGCGCCGCATTCGATTCAGCCCCGCAATCTGAACGGGCAGGCTGGCAAGCGGCATCAGCGCGTCCATAAAGTCAGGGTATTTCTCGCCCCACACCCACGTGTGCATGCCTCCCATGGAAGTCCCCATCACCAGTCGCAGGTGGTTTATCTTCAGCCCTTCGCTCACAAGGCGGTATTGAGCCGTCACCATGTCGTCGTAGTTATAATGCGGGAACTTCATGTGCAATCCGTTGCTCGGTTTGCTCGATTGACCGTGCCCGATTCCGTCGGGCAGGATGATGAAATATTTTGTCGCGTCGAGCAGTTGCCCCGGCCCGAACAGCGCGCCCGCGAATTGCTGAGATAGAAACTGCTGACCCGAACCTCCCGTCCCGTGCATTATGAGCACGGCGTTTCGCACCACGCCCGACCCGTCGCGCACAATGGTTCCAATAGTGCGATAGTGCAGCTTCAGTTCCGGGAGCGATTCGCCGCTTTCAAATTTGAAATCGCGAATTATAAAATCCGACTGCGCAGGAGTCGGGTAGCCTTGAGCCGGAGTCGGATTGCTTTGCCCCGTCGCGACAACAAACACGAAGAGAACAAAGAAAAGCCTCTTTATCATCGTCCTGGCTCCTTTCGGTATTTATCAGGCTCGGCGTATTTCAGACCTGCGTATATCAGGCGGTCAGGGTTTTCATCAACGCTTCGTGCGCGTAAGGGATGATGACTTCGGCGATCAACATGCCATCTTTTTTTATCGAAGCCACACCCGCGGCTACTGCCGTGCGCACGGCCCCGACCTCGCCCGTCAGCACGACCAGCCCTTTGCCGCCGGGTTGATTGCGCGCTTCGATCAGCGTTATGGCGGCAGATTTCACAGCCGCGTCGCCCGCGTAGATGGCCGGAGCCACTTCTTTAGTTTCGATGATGCCGATGGCCTCCATCCGCTCTACTTTTACGCGGCCTTTGATCGCGGCGGCAAGCTCAGGATGCGCGTTCTGGATGATGAAATGATCGAGCACGGTCGAGTCTGCCGCCCTGAGACCGGCTCTCAGAGCCGCTTCCACGTCCGCAACTCTTCCGCCGATCATTATCAGGTACTTGCCGCGCGGAATGATCGCGGTCATCAACAACTCTACATCGGCCATCTTCATCATCGCGTCAACGGCCTCGATGCCGCGAGCTATCGAACTTGTCTCTATAAAGCCTATGCACGCGTTACGATTGCTGAGATTGTTTGCGCTCATCGTTATTCTGCTTTCGGTATCGGCGAAAGTATAAGCACGCCTCCGGTTCGATTGCAACGGTAACAGCGATTTGCTATCTTCCACCCGTCTGCCTCGCGCAATTTCTCTTATCCGGGAGCGCGTATGGATAACGAAGAATTATCATGCCTCAAGTGAAGGCGTTATCGGCGCGAAATATCGAAACCGGTAGGAATGTTTGGAGCCTGTTGACAAAGGACTTTCACTGGTCACATGAAGCCTTGAGCAGGCTGCGTGTAGGGGTGCATTCACCACGTGGAAGCGCCTTACCGGGAGAGGTTAAATTACAGCCTTTCGAAGTGATTGTCGCAGCGGTATTCGCGCGTCTGCGTCCCGACTACGATTGGTGGGTCACGCCTAATCTGCCTGATGGCGGGATAGATTTCATAGGGAGAGGAGTTTTCCTAAGCTCAAAGGAACTGGGCATTGATGCCGCTATTACTATCGGAGGACAATGCAAGAAACACGAACACGTAAACAGTGTGGTCAGCGTCCTCTCTGGTAGCTTCGTTAACATGGCGCATACTCTTCATCCCACCTTTTTTGTCGCTGCACTCTCATCATCTTTGTCGACCAAGCGGGTTGCCGAGGCTAGGCTCCGACTCGAAGCTACGCTTCAACGTCATTGCCACATACTTGATCGCGGCCAGCTTGAAAGTCTCATAGGAGCCAATCTAATTGCGGTCGAGCCGATTATCAGCAAAGCGTTTTCTCAAGAAGAAGCTGATTACATACTCAACTACTTTATGCAGTGCTCTGGCAAGCAGCCAACACTCTCTATGCGTGCGTCGGCACCCGCCTCAGCCCTTGCCGGTGAATCGTTTCGTGTTCGGATGCAGATTTCCCGCAGTTCTATTGCTGAAAATCCATTTCGATTGAAATGGAATCCGTCAGCCGAGCAATCACCGGCCACGCTAGTTGCACCAATAGCAGCCGATTCAAGAGATGGTGTTGCGCTGGATTTTCTAATCGCGGCTAGCGAAGACCCTTTCGTCATAGAACAGGAGTTGGAATTTCTCTTATATGCTGTCGGCTCTCAACCGCTCGGAACAGTAGAACTTAATTCAACCGGAAAAACTGCCGAGCCGATAGTCACCATAGATTTGCCCAATGTTGACGTTATCGAAAATCTAAGGCCGCCATTCTACGAAGTACCATACAGGGAACCTTTGGACGAACTTGAACGGGGTCTTGCTCGCGCTCGTGCGGGCAAAGTGTCGTGCGTAGGTATCGTTGGAGCCGGGGGCGCAGGAAAGACCAGGCTCTGCGAAGAGATGTGTCTTGAAGCAAGAAGACACGGCGCGCACGTCACATCCGCAAGGCAAGCGCATTCTATTGAGTTCCCCAGACGAATACTGGCGAACCTCCTTTTAGCTCTCACGGATATCAGCCTTCCGAATCAACCACCCACGAATCGAATTGATGATATTCTGAGCCGATTGGAGCCTAAGCTTGCTGACAGAGCGCGTCCAGCGATTGAGGCGCTGTGTGGACAGGCTGGCAAGGCAGGCTCTTTCGAAGATGATCAATCGTTACTCTCCGTTCTGGCTGTATTGATTGCTCAGCGCTCTCGCTCTCAAACTGTGATTATTCATTTACATGATCTGCACTGGTGCACGCTCGATGTGCTTGAGACGATTGATCGCTTGATCTGGCAGTTGGATCACTTGAAAGTACAGCCCACATCTGATGCGCCCCTGTCAGGCTTACGAGTTCTTTTCCTCTTGGAAGGAAGAATGCATGAGCATCGCGCAGAGTCTAAGACGGATTGGTCAACTAAGATCTTCGAGAGGTTTATAAAGCGTCTTGACTGTCCCGTCGCTCAGTGCCGCGCTTTTGAGCCATATGAAAGTGCTACGTTTGCACAAAGGCTCTTCGAGCAGCAGCACAGTGCGAATCGAATGTTGCCGAGCGCTCTTTTGAAATTACAGCAAGAGCTGATTGCTACCATCTATCATGTTGCTGGTGGAAATCCATTGCACATGCTGGAACAAGTAAAGCTACTCCAACAGCACGGCATTCTAGCGCAGAACCCACGGACCGGTTTCATATACATGGTTAGACCGGAGTTCCACCATGTCCCCCTTCCTCTTAGTGTTTTTGAGACCATAGAAGCGCGCTGGCGCTACTACTCATTAAACGACAGGAAGCTTGCTGTTCTGTTGTGGGCGGCCGCGCTTGTGGATGACAATCTCCCGCCTTCATTATTTGAGCACTTGTGGAGCCGTATTGCACCGGATGTCACACAAAAGAAGATCGAATCAACCGAGTTTCTGCGTTTTCCACAAAGCGACGAAGAGGGTATGCGAGTCTCCTTTCGCCATGAAAACTATTTTCAAACCGTCCGACGAATACAGCTTCCAGAGGAGGAGCGCAGGGTAGTCATTGAAGCTTATTCGGAGTGGTTCAGTAAAGCGAAGGGACTGAGTCCGGTGCTGCGTTATGTGCAGGCAAAGGTCGAGCTTGAGTCACCAAGTCCCGACTTCAAACATGTCAGAAGGATTCTAAGAGCGACGCAGGACATGGCTCTAAGACGCCAGGATCGTAGCCTGACATCTAGGATTCTGGCCACCTTGCTTGACGGAGTGACCTGGCCTTCACACGAGCAAAAGCCTCTCTCCGTTAAGGCTTTTATCTCTGCCTGTGATGATGAGGTGGCGCTGTGCAGAAATCTCATACGCTCAGGGCAAACGGATGTCGCATATGACCGTATTCAATATACTCTGCGCGTTATAGATGGGTATCTGAATTCGCATCACGCTAAAGCGACTGACGGCCTAGACACTATCAGACAGCGAAAATTCACACTGCTGATGTTAAAAGCAGGGATTCTTTATCATGCTCGCCAACCTGCTGAAGCGCTCGCAATCACCGACGATGCAGTCAAAGCCTTGAACGTCTTAATAGCAGATGCGAGCAATCGTGAACAGAAGAAGTGGAGAGAGGTGATAATGGAGGTCAGCCACACGCACAGCGTGGCCGTAGCTCTAGCGGGGGACCTAGAACGAGCAGTTGTTGAGGCGCGTAAGGCAGCAGATATTGCCGAAACACTTTTAAAGGAGTCCTCCCAAGCACTGGAAGTTATTATTACTTACACAAATATCCTTTTGTGCGAATCGCCTGAAGAGAGCGAGTTAATCCTACAGCGCTATTTAGATTTCTCAGAGCATCACGCCATTGAAAGAGAGACGCTCCTTCGATTGAATCTGAATCTATCAATGGCTCGGATAATCCTTAGCCATCGTGAAGCGGGTTCAATCAAACCGGATGGTGTTAATCGCCTAGCGGTGGCGCATGAGACGTTGCTTAACGTCTTCAAGCAAGCGCACCCATTGGGGCGCTTGTCTAATGCCGCAGCAGCCGCGCTGCTAATAGGCTTGATACACGCTATATGGAACAAACCCGATGAGGTTGATTGGTTCTCTCAGGCAGTATCGCTGGCGGTTCGCGCCCGCCAATTGGAGACTCTATGGCGAGCTTATATCAATTTGGCACACGGCCTTTATAGAAGCGGTCAGTCTCCTCATGATCCTGCCGCAGCTGCGCTGGATATAATGACATTTAGCCTCAGGTCTTATGCCGAGCCAGATCGTACGCCTCGCTTTAATTTGCTATCAGTGCCTATGGCTCATGCTGTCCGTTATTTAATTTTGGACGGGGATGCTAAGGCTGATAAAGCGCTGAGAGATTTTCCGGCGTTGCGTAGAATGGTTACTAACGTGCAGACCGGCCAGTTGAAGGAGGACAGAGACGGTCGAGCCAGTCATGAGTGGCTTCGCATAGGCGAGGCGGACTACGTGATTTACTGAGTTAAATCTGGAGCCATCACAGGGCTTGCAAGCTAAGGCTTAAAGTCGCAGATGGAATCAATAACACGGCTTACGTCGTAGTCAGATAGGTTCTGGTGGACAGGAAGTAGCAGTGTTGTGTTAGACGCGAGGTCGGCTCCGGGGTAATAGCCTCCATCAGCATAAAGCGTGGTTCGATGTAGCGGCCAGTAACGGAAGGTCGTATAAATCTCGCAGTTTCGCAGGTAGGTAGCGAGATTATCTCGTATCTGAGCCGACGTTTGAATCCAATAGAAATAGGGCACACTCTCTTCAGGCGCTGGCGGTGGCAATTTGAGCCACGGAATAGCTTCAAAAGCTTGGTTGTAAACTTTTGCTATTTGCCACCGGCGTTTTTTGAAATGCTCAACTCGCCGGAGTTGAACCAACCCAATGGCGGCCGCCAGATCATTCATATACGATCTGCGGCCCCAGTCCGGAGGGTTCACCTCCCACCAACGGCTCTGGCTTTTTTCCGCATTCTCAAGCCCTGTCGTTGCGCCACCCATGTATACGCGATTGAAGATTTTCCGTCTCAAGGTCTCGTCTCCAACACGAATCATTCCTCCGTCACCTGTGACCAGAAGCTTCATCGCATCAAAAGACCAAACACCTATATCGCCGAACGTCCCGTAGGAAGCCCCATCCTGCTTTCCACCCAGAGCGCACGCTGTATCTTCTATCAGAAGAACATTCCGTCTTCTAGCTAGTTCCGCTATCTCCTGAATCCATTCCAGCCTTCCGCCAAAGTGCAGCAATAGAATCGCTCTGGTGTTCGAGGTGAACGCTTCTTCAATCTGTTCCGGGCGCGGATTCAAGGTCAAAGGATCTACGTCAATTAAGCGCAATGTTAAGCTGGAGCCGCGTACGGCGTGCGCTGCACCAATGAAACTTATTGTTGGCACTATTACTTCTGTAGAAGGAGTTGGCTCAAGTGTTGCTACGGCTTGGAAAAGCCCCTCAGTACAGCTCGTCACTGCAATCATATGTTCGCACTCGACGCCGATGTACTCTGCAAATGCCCTTTCGAAGGCTTTCACTCTAGGCCCGGTGCCGGGCCACTGGCCTGCAAAGACTTCGCCGATTGCGTCCAATTCTTCCTGTCCAAGTGTAGGCTGAAATATGCGGATCACGTGAGAGGCTCTCCATACAATGCTAGTAGCTCTCTTGTAGTTAGCACGACCGCCGTTGTGTCCATGACGATTTCAGATTCGACTATGCGGTGCCGTGCTTCGAACCACATACGGTTTTCCGAGAGCTGGCTGATGCGGTCCACTAGATATATGTAAGGCGCTGGATTCATCATGGCTCTGTGCGGAAGCTCCATAGGCAGCCAGAGCTTTGTGTTTGAACTGTTGAAAGCCCGTGTATGATGTGTTCTTGCCTTTGCCCTTGGCCATCTTTGTTCAAGGCATTCGAGGAGGAGAGACTCGTCGTTGCTACGACAAAGGCTGAGCGGTTCGAAAGCATAGCCTAAGAGTTGAGTATGATTCTCCAAAAGATAGTCAAGCGCCTCGTCAACGAAGCAATTAAGATCAACAGATCTCTTCGCAAACCATTCGGCCCAAAAAAGCGCATCGTCCTCTTCAATTCTGGAAAAGCGAGCTGGTCCGGACTGGCCTACCCAGTGGTAGACAACAGATTCGGCGCAAGTATAGTTCAGGTAGCCCCGTACGTGAGCTTTCATGCAGTGATCCAGATTCTCGCGCGTGTTGTAATACCTATCATCCAAGGGGCCTATATCTGCAAGAACCTGTCTGGTCATAGCTACCGTTGAGCCGCTCACTATCTGCATCGCCCTAGTGCTTTGTAATTTTAGTTGTTGTAAATAACTATAGCCGTTGTTATCTTTCAACAATGGCTCGACAAACTCAATTCATTCAACTCACCGATCAAGAACGTCGCTCTTTGAAAACTTTGTTTCACTCAGGCAATGGAGCTAATCGTCAGCAAACTCGCGCTCGCATTTTAGACTTGCTTGACCGAAAGGTGCCGCCACCCAGGATCGCCCAAACTCTCTCGTGTGGTCTGGCAACGGTTTATAACATCAAGCGCCGCTACGAGCGGGAAGGCTTAGAGGCGGCTTTGACCGACAAGCCACGCTCTGGCAGACCGGTTGAGATTTCAGGCGCTCAACGAGCTAAAATCACTGCCCTGGCTTGCTCTGTTGCACCCACTGGCCACGCTCGCTGGACTTTGCGCCTGCTCGCAGACAGAGCAGTCCAACTCGGCTTCGTCTCTAGCATCAGCCACAACGCGGTTAAAGAGATTCTGAAAAAAACAAGCTCAAGCCGCACCTTAAAAAGCAGTGGTGCATCGGCGCTATCACTGGCGAATATCTCGCGCGGATGGAAAACCTGTTACACCTCTTCAGCTTGCCTTATGACGAGTTGCGACCGCTGGTCTGTTTTGACGAACTGCCGGTGCAACTCATAGATGATGTCGTCGAGCCGCTACCAATGAAGACGGATCGGGCTGAACGTTACGACTACGAATATGAGCGAGGTGGCACGGCCTGCTTGCTAGTCGCCTTCGAGCCATTAACCGGCAATCGACTGGTCGAGACAAGCCATCAAAGAACGAAATTGGATTACTGCCGCTTTCAGCAACGCGTCGCAGCGACCTGGTCGGAGGCAGAGAGGATTGTGCTGGTGCAAGACAACCTCAACACGCACAATGCCAGTTCGTTCTATGAAAACTTACCACCAGCAGAAGCCTTCACTTTGGCGCAGAGGTTTGAGATGCACTACACGCCCAAGAAAGGCTCATGGCTGAACATGGCGGAGTTGGAGTTGTCGGCGCTTACACGCATCTGTTTATCGAGGCGCATCGGTTCGATTGAAGAGCTAGACGGCGAGGTACAAGCGATTGTCAAAGAGCGAAACGAGTTACAGATTAAAGTCGAGTGGCAATTCTCAATTCAGCAAGCGCGACAGAAGATGAGTCGCCACTATGAGAAAGTGAAATCTACGAACTAAAATTACAAAGCACTAGCATGTAATACAACTTCTAATAGCGGTGCATCATTCTTAGATAGAATAAAACGAATCCTGTCCTCTGGCGGACGGAGGTCTTCAACTTTAATTAAATCCTTAGCCCCCTGAGATTCTTCTGTCCATAGACTCACAGAACTTGCCCAACTACGAAACCTCTCTCTTGGTCCTGCGACAAAGATTTCGGCAGTTATAGCTCTTTCCGGACGTTTCTTTTGCTTCTCCTTTTTGGCCTTCGTATCTTTTTTCCATTTTTTTGGCGCTATCTCTCTTTGACGGCTTCCGATAGGGCGTACACAACCGTTTGGAACAACTCAATGGGATAATGCGACTTGGCAATGTAGGTAGGGTGCAACGTTACCAACGCAACCGCTTCATCATAAGGACAGGCGGATTGAGGAAGTTCGTCTAGTACCTTGACGGTCTGTATAGCCATCGAACTAACATAGCTTCGAGCTTCATCGAATGAATATATGTGTTCCTTTTTACCGGTTTTTTTAGGACCCGTGATAGGCTCCATTAATCTTTCGCCATGTCCAAGAAGATAGTTTATTCTTTGCGCCATACATTCCTGCCTTTACTGACCGCTCGCTTCTCGCTTGCGAATAGTGTCTCGATGAACTCCGGTCAATTCTTTTGCCTTCCTTTGGGTAAAACCGAGCTTAGTTAGCTCAAGGGCTATTTCCATGCAGGCTTTCTTCGTTAGAGACGACACACGCTTTTGGATTATTCTTGTTATGCTGCTTTCAATAGGCTCCCGTAAGATCACAGATTCGCGGCGAGCGTTGAGCAGTTCTCGTTCAATCTCACTGAAAGATAATCCGCGAAGCGTTAGAGCAACTGCACTACATAAAGGTATAGCCTGAGCGTCTATGGGGCTCAGAAACGCTCTTACAGCTTCCTCAACTTGAGCATTGGATGGCTTGGGGAAGTCAATCACCATCTCAAAGCGACGCCAGACTGCTGGATCAAGAAGATCGGAATGGTTTGTTGCAGCAATAAGTAGTCCAGTAGAAGGCCAGTCATCAATTTCCTGTAAGAGAACCGTTACAAGGCGCTTTAACTCACCTATTTCAGAAGTATCATCACGGCGCTTTGCTACTGCGTCAAACTCATCAAGAAAAAGTATGCACTCAATACTTTTGGCATAATCTAGCACGTACCGAACATTGTTCCTGGTGCGCCCTAAGAAACTACTCATTACAGCGGCTAAATCAAGTACAACTAAAGGGCGTTGGAGTTTATTTGCAACCCATCGGGCTGCAAGCGATTTACCCACACCGGGCGGGCCAGTAAATAAGAGGGACCGTGTAGGAACTAAATCGGCTTGCATTAAATCTGCCTCAAACTGTCTTTCAGCAACAACCCGCTCTAGCTGGTGTCTAATAGATGAAACCCATATAGGTTCAACGCAAGGTTCAACGGGATACTCAAGGCGAGCTAACTGAAGTCTTGAATCTTGATCTATAGGCAAGGCTGGAATCGCATCACCACGTAAAGGCGATTGCCGCGTTGGAGATTCAATCAGCAACTCTCTCAGCTTTTCAGCGACTTCTGGATGGGACGCCTTTATTTTACGCATGATTCGGCGGATGTATAGCTGTATATCTTGCGGGCGACCAATTAAAGCGAGTCGCGCTAGCTGGACCAATTCGAGAACGAAATCAGCAGATTGGGCCACTCATTATCCTTTCTGGTTAATTTGTTAGTTTTTCTATAATATATAATTGGCTCAAAACACAAGTACAAAAGCAAAAATGGGCCACTAGATTGTTTTGGTTTGATCGTGCTTAAGCAAAATGTTGCTCTTGTTGTTTGGGTAGGAGGCACACGATGGACGGCGAAACCTGCAACACGCCAGCAAGAAATTCGGCAAAGACAGACATGGTCATCAACGCTTTCGCTGATTGACCTGTGGCAAGACGTTCAGCGAACGGAAAGAAAATCCGTTTGGCGATATGATTCTTGCTGAGGATAAGGCTATTAGCGTGTTGCAGCATTTGGTTGAAGGTCGCTCTAGTCGCTCGACTGGGTGTATAACTAGCGTTCATCATGACACTATTCTCAAGCTCTTGGTTGTGGTCGGCGAAAAATGCGAGCGGCTGTATGGGTGAAATCATAAGGACGGAGAAGTTCGTCGATACAATCGATGCGTATGGGTGAAAAATGCTGGATTGAACTTAGTGTGCTCGGTAAGTGATTTATAATCGGCAAGAATTTGTGTGGCAACTCCCCGTACAGTGCGATATAGTATCATTTAGGAGACGATGTATGGCAGTTTCACAGAAAAATCAGAAAAGCGATGCCCGCCTCGACTTCCGGCTGAATCGCCAAGTGAAAGAAGTGATCGAGCAAGCGGCGGCTGTTTCCGGCCAGAGCGTGAGCGATTTTGCTGTGTCTGCACTCTATCGCACAGCTAAGGAAGTGCTGGAAAGAGAGCAGACCACCTGTCTTTCTAACCGTGACCGCGATATATTCCTGGCCATGCTCGATTCAGATGCGAAACCTAACGAGTCGCTAAAGCGGGCCGCTAAAAAATATAAGAGCCGACGCACTTGAGGTTGGACCAGATTTGATAATTGAGCCACTCTCTTCAAAACATGACCGGAGTTCTTTCGACTGTGGAGAGTCGAGCCTGAATACCTATTTTAAGCAATATGCCAGACAGAACGACGAGAAAGGGCTGGGGCGAACCTTCGTCGCTGTTGAGCCCGATCAAACTCGCATCGAGGGATACTACACCATATCCACCGGGGCGGTGACTTTTGAGCAGGTGCCGGAGAAGCTACCAAGATATCCAATACCAGTCGTTCATCTCGGACGTTTGGCAATAGATCTGAAGTCGCAAGGCAAAGGACTCGGAGAGATGCTCCTTATTGACGCACTGAAACGAGCGTTTCAAGTATCGGAGCAGCTTGGCATCTATGCCGTTGAGGTGCGAGCGTTGAATGACAGTGCGAGAAACTTCTATCTGAAGTATGGCTTCGCTCCTCTACTGGACGACGAGTTTCACCTCTACCTGCCTATGAAGACGATCCGTAAGCTTAGGCTATAGATCGCAAGCAATACTACTGAATCAATTTGTTTTGTTCCGGCTAACGGCCTTAGAATCCGCTTGGAAAATATGTAACAGCAGGAGGTGATATGACGCACAAAAAGACGGGAACGCCGCGAAAGAAGGCAGCGAGTAAGAAACGAAGTGGTAAGCCTAAGTGGAATAGCTCGACAACACCACCTGTAATTACAGACCGCCGGGCGATGGAAAAGACTATGTTCGACATGGGCCGATTGCTTGAACAGCAAAACTTCGAATCTATTGAAGAGGCCAACGCGTTCTTAAATCAATTCGTAGGCTCCAAACACATTCCTGTATCAACCGAGAATATGACACCGATTGAACGAGCGCAGGAAAAGATGTATGAAGCCTGGGACGCAACCGGCAAGCGAAGAGTCAAGCTGGCCAAAGAAGCTTTGGAAATCTCTCCTGACTCTGCAGACGCTTACGTGTTGCTGGCCGAAGAGACAGCGCGTAGCCCCCAAGCGGCCTTAAAGCTTTATGAGCAGGGGATGCAAGCTGGAGAGCGCGCACTTGGGCCGGAAGCTTTTCAGGAGGCGGTGGGGCACTTCTGGGGTCTGTTTGAAACTCGTCCGTACATGCGTGCCCGCGCAGGCGTAGCCGAATGCCTTTGGGCAACAGGCAAGTTTGATGAGGCTACCTTTCATTACGGAGAGATGCTGCGGCTCAACCCTAGCGACAATCAAGGCAATAGGTACATGCTAGCGCGGTTGTTACTCAAGCAGGACAAGAATGAAGAATTAGGCCAACTGCTGGACCAGTATGATGAAGAAAGATCAGCCGAATGGCTTTACACTCGCGCGCTGTGGCTGTATCGCCGTGATGGAGATAGTCGAAAAGCGACGAAAGCTCTGAAGGAAGCATTCGAGCAGAACCCATTCGTACCGCTCTACCTGAGCGGGTTAAAAGAGACGCCGAGACGGCTGCCCGAATATATGGGCTTTGGTGATGAGAACGAAGCGATCCATTATTTCGTGGAGAACGTGGAAGCTTGGCTCGATACTCCCGGCGCGTTAGAGTGGTTCGCCAAGTCTTTTAAGGATGTAATCAGCAACCTTGAAAAGAAAAGCATCATGTAGCTCTGAGAGAACAGGCATGAGTTTATAAAGTTGGTGTGCCAATAGTGTGCCAACTCAGCAAAACAGCCAAAAACAGAGAAATACAGAAAAACAATTTCACACCGTTTAACTTGTAACACGAAAGAACTTAAACGAACCAAAGCGCACCCGGCAAAACTCAGTAAAAGTGCTCAGTACTGCCTACGAAGCAAAAGGTCGCACGTTCGAGTCGTGCCGGGCGCATTTTAGTTTCAAAGTTCTAGGGCAAGTCAACTGGCTTGCCTCTTTTCTTTTGTGACCAAATTGTGACCGGCGATTCTGGTTATACGCTCTTGAGCTTCCACGGCCCGGCGCTTTCCTTAACCTCAGCAAGATCAGATGTTGTCTCAACGGATCTGATGCAGGAACTAATACAAATGCATAATCAGCGGTATGCTCACACTTTCCTCAGTCTCTTTATCTTTGTTCAAAAGGCGACACTTCAATTGATTTTCTTTTGAGCAAGCACAGAGATATCGCAGCGGCAAAGCGGTTTTTTACGCAAGCGATTAACAAACAGGGAGCACCAGAAAAGATTACACTCGATGGCTACGCCGCAACCCATACAGCAGTCCGCATTGCCGCACCTCTAAGATAAGGCTAAAGGAGTCGGGAGCAGAGGAAATTTGGCAAGCAGTTTTAGCAGTGTAAGTTCGACAGCGCATAGCGAGTGCCTACTTCTCTTACACGGTTTGCACCACAACCCGGCTCCAGATGTTCCTTGGCAATCCCGGCAACCCGCTCGATAAACCCATCCTGCCTTGAGTCAATTGAAAAATTTCGCACCGCAGTAATATGACGAAGAGTTCAGCAACTTCTCTGTACGGCGGTAATTTTACGGATCATCGCCATAATCGAATCCGATGGCACGGCGATGTTCGCCTCGGATCAATCTAATATCTAAAAGGAAATGAGAATGAGAAACCAAAATCTGTTTTTGAAAAAGACGACGGCGCTGACGATGGCACTCATGTTTTTGGTCGCTTCGAACGTCACGCGCGTTGAAGCGGCTGCAACCCTTGATCCTAACTCGGAGCAGATCGAGACGGTGATTGAGGAAGTATTTACCAGATTAGTTGCGTTCGACGCCCAGGGGGTCGTAAACCATTTCGCCTCTGATGCCGTTCTTGAAGATCCGGTCGGCACTCCGCCGATCCAGGGAACACAAGCCATAACCGCTTATTTGCAAACCTTTCCCTCTCTCTTCAAGCAAATCAAACTTCACTCCCTGGATGTCACAGTGTGCGGTCAGGAAGCTGCCGTCAAATGGAGATTACGTTTTAAGACCAAGACCGGAAATGTTTTCTTCCTGGATGGCATCGGCATCTTCAAATTCAATCAGGAGGGGAAAATTCAATCGGAGAGAGAGTTCTTTGATCTGGCGTATTTTCTGGCGCAATTGCAGAACTGAATGGCTCTGCTGGCCTTGATTGTCTCAAAGAGGAATACCGCGCTCCTGCCTACAAAGCGCGACGCTACCCTCTTCCCGAATCCCCGCAATGGGTGCGGCCAGATTTGGCCGCACCCATTCAACCGGCCTCAGTTCCCCCACACCCTCACCCAATCGACCTGCATCCGCTGCGGAAACACCGTCGAGCTGTCCGGGCTCCCGACAAAATTTCCGCCGACCGCGACGTTCAGGAGGATAAAGAACTGCCCTTGGAATTCCGACGTGCTGTTGACTCCGTTTGCGATGTTGCCTTCAAAGTACTGCACCCGGTCCACATACCACTTAATTGAGGTCGCCGTGCGTGCGATCGCATACGTGTGGAACCCGGCAGCCAGCGACGGTGATGAATTGAAGATCCCTCCGAACGACGCATGGTTCGCATTCGCGTCGGCCCAGTGCATGGTGCCGAAGTTTCGGAACGGGTTCTGTCCCTGTATCTCCATAATGTCCATCTCTCCGCAGGCGGGCCATCCAATGCTGCCAATGTTGGCACCGAGGGTCCAGAACGCAGGCCAGATCCCCTGCCCCTGAGGCGCTTTGATTCGGGCTTCGATCCAGGTGTTGATGCCAGCTGCCTGGTGTCCGGCGGTATTCATGCGGGCCGACGTGTAGGAACTCCCGCCGAGGTTCTCGCGGCGCGCTTCGATGATCAACATTCCGTTTTCGATGCGCGCGTTCTGAGAGCGGTTGGTGTAGTTTTCCAGCTCGTTGTTGCCAAAGCCGCTGTTACCGAGATCAAAGTTCCAGTTCGCGGTGTTGATCGCTGGCCCGTCGAATTCATCGGACCATAGCAACCGGGTAAAGCCGGGGGGCGCTCCCGCGGGCGGCGTGCTGCCGACCGTGCCCCAGGTGAAGTGCTCCCAGGTATTTGCGGCGGCGCGGTCCGAGACCAGAGGCGCGAACGTCCCACGGTTCTGGTCCGCCGATACGAACTTGCTGGTCGTTCTCCCTTTGAGCGTGAACTCGCCGCCCGGAAGGTCTGCCCAGGTGAACTGCTCCCAGTTCCCGATTGTCGCGCGGTCGGCGACGAGCGGAGCGAACGTCCCGCGATTCTGGTCCGCCGACACGAACAGGTTGGTTCCAATCGACCTCAGGGCGATGAACCCGCCACCCGCGTCAATCACCTGGAACTCCTCCCACGCCGCGACGGTTGAACGATCCGCGACAAGCGGTGCCCATGATGCGCGATCCTGATCCGCGGATACGATGAGACCTGTACCGGACGACCGTATCCAGATGGTCTGCCCCACGGGCGCAGCCGCGTCGGCAGTCACTGTTAACAGCGCAATAGCCAGCGCCAGAAACAGGATTCTGGTGGCGTGTGACATGAATGGCTTGCGATTTGGATTCCCCATTAGTATATTCCTCCTCCTTTATCTTTGGTGATTCACTCTAGTTACCGGGAATGTGATTCACTGTGATCTAGCTCACCGTGGATTGTAGGACAGGAAGGCTCAAAGAGTCCACGCACATAGTCCTCCGAGGAAGTGAAATCTGTTTAGATTATCTGCATTCATACGTTGCGATTGTATTGGATCACATCACAACCGTGAGATATATATTACGCCTCACGGCTTGGAAAAAAGCTTAAAAAATAGTATTATCGCCGCGAAACGTGCAGGGTATTGATACATTCTTAATACCCTAACTCACCTTAGGTTGGAAACATAAGGACGGGGTTTAAGGATTGGCGCTAAATTTTGTCGTTCTTGCAGGGCGAAGGCTCGCGTCTTTGCGAATTCGTCGGCGGTTCTGGCCAATGGCCGTTGGCCTGATCTTTTTCAGTCTACTGCCAACCGAACGAGCGGCAGCACAGTATCGTTTTGATTCCTGGACTACTGACAATGGACTGCCGCAAAATACGGTAGTTAAAATTGCACAAATGGCCAACGGCTATCTATGGCTTACAACCTTCGATGGGCTAGTACGCTTTGACGGCATACGCTTCAAGGTCTTTGACAAGAGCAATACAAAAGGTTTGACCAGCAACCGTTTCACGGCGCTGTATGTCAACAGCGACGGGGCACTATGGGCGGGCACTGAAGATGGCGGACTGGTGATTTATCGCGATGGTCTCTTTACCTCTTATATCGGCGGCGGCGGATTCACCAGCCACCGCGTCTATGAAATCAGATCCGATCCGCAGGGCGAGCCATTCATCTCCACGCCGGATGGTCCATTTTACCTGCGGTCGGGCCAGTTCATCGCAGCACCACAGGAATTCGATTCGCCCACGTCCAGGTTTTATCGCAGCCCCGCCGGAACGCTGTGGGTATTAGATCAATCCGGCGTCCGGCAATCAACAAACGGGCGTGTCACCCACTACCCTCTGCGGCTGGATTTTTCCCACGAGCTTGCCGCGCATCTGACCTGTTACGAAGACCGGCAGGGCTATCTCTGGTTTGGCGATTACGGTCATCTCTATCGATTAAAGGATGGCGAGGTGATGCGCTATGATCAGCAAAATGGCCTGCCGCCGCTGCCGGACTATACCGTATTGCGCCCGTATTGCGAGGATGACGAGGGCGGGCTGTGGCTGGTCGCTGGCAGGACTAATCAAAACACGAGCCTGGGGTTGATGCGCTTCAAAGACGGTCGGTTCACCGTCTTTGAGATGGGGCTTGCAACCAAACTCATAAGTCATGTTTTCAAAGACTGTGAAGGCACCATCTGGGTCGCCCTTACCGGCGGCCTCTATCGCATCAGCAAACAAGTCATTACAACCTATTCGACCAACAGCGGACTCTTGAGCAAGGAGACTTACCCGATTCTTGCGAGCGGCGACGGCGAGGTATTGGCGGGCACGATTCTGGGAGTGAGCCGATTCAAGAATGGCAGATTCAGCACGGTCGTCAAGGGCGGGCCTCTGGAAGGCGCGCAGGCCCTCTGGGAAGAGCCGACCGGGCGTTTATGGATCGGAACTGTCGGCGGGCTTATGTGGTATGAAAACGGCGAGTTGCGCGTCCACAAAGACATCAAACCCAGCAACAATGTCTGGGCGATACGGGCCGACCGCACAGGCAATATCTGGGTCGGCACTGCGCAAGGCTTATTCAAATTCCGCGACGGCAATGTGATTGCCTCCTACACGACCGGCGACGGATTACCCAGCAACGACGTGAAGGTCATTCACGAAGCGCACGACGGCACGCTCTGGTTCGGAACTTATGGCGGCCTGGCAAAGCTTGAAGGCGGCCAGTTCGTCGCATATACGACGGCTGACGGGCTGGTCGGAAACCGTGTGCGCTCGATTTATGAAGATGCGGAAGGCACGCTCTGGATAGGGACTTACGATGATGGCTTGAGCCGCTTTCGCGACGGGCGCTTTTTCAATTACAAGGTCGAGAATGGCTTGTTCAACAACGGGGGGTTTCAGATACTCGAAGATCGACAGGGTCGATTCTGGATAAGCTCGAACAAAGGCATCTATAGCGTCAGCCGCCAGGAGTTGAACGACTTTGCCGAGGGGCGGATTGAAAGAATCAACTGCGTCGCATACGGCAAGACGGATGGCATGCTCAACTCCGAATGCAACGGTGGTCGCCAGCCTGCGGGCATCAAAACACGCGATGGCAAGCTCTGGTTCCCGACGATGGACGGCGTGGTAGTGATAGACCCCGACGCTGTGAAGATCAACGAGTTGCCGCCGCCGATGCTGATTGAATCGGTCAGTCTTGACCGCGACATCATCGATTTTTCAAAGGATGTAATCCTACAGCCGGGTCGGGATAATCTTGAGATAAGCTACACGGCATTGAGCTTTCTCAAGCCTGAGCAGATCAAATTCAAATACCGGCTCGAAGGTAAGGACAAAGAATGGACGGATGCGGGAACGCGCCGTGTGGCGTATTACACGTTTCTACCGCCGGGCAGCTACACGTTCCGGGTCATCGCCGCCAACAAAGATGGCGTGTGGAACATGCAAGGCGCAAGCATTCGCATAATCGTTCTTGCTCCTTTTTACGAGCGTGGGTGGTTCCTGCTCATATGTGCCTGTGTGGCCGTGACAGCGACGGCATTGATCTTTAAAGTGCGCGTCGTACAGTTACGGAAAAAGCAGGCCGCTCAGGAAGCCTTCTCGCGCCAGTTGATTGAGTTACAGGAGCAGGAACGCAAGCGCATCGCCGCCGAACTGCACGACGGTTTGAGTCAGAATCTTGTGATTATAAAAAACCGCGCGCTCATCAGCCTCAGCGACCGTGATGACTCGGAACAGGCATTCGAGCAGCTGGAAGAGATTAGTGAAGCCGTAAACCATGCGCTCTCCGAAGTGCGCGAGATCGCCCATGATCTTCGCCCTCTTCAGATCGACCGGCTCGGACTGAAGCTCGCCATCGAGTCCATGGTTAGAAGGGCAAGCACTCAGGAGTTGCAGTTCACGGCCAGGATAGATAATCTGGGCGGTCTGCTATCAGCCGAGATGGAGATAAATCTTTATCGCATCATTCAGGAGGGCATCAACAACATCATCAAGCATTCCGGGGCTTCAGAGGCGAGTGTGTGCATCGAACGAGTCGCGCAGACCCTTGAGATCACTATTGAAGACAATGGCAAAGGCTTCACGCCCGGCGCGACCGGGCCGGGCGAGTCGTTCAACGGCAGCGGCTTTGGTCTGCTCGGTATCGCGGAAAGAGCGCGCATTTTCGGCAGTCGTCCGCTGATCGAATCAGCGCCGGGATGCGGCTGCAAGCTCTTTCTCAAGCTATCGCTCAAGGACGGAAAATCATGAATAGCGAGATTCGACTGTTAATTGCCGACGATCATCCCCTCCTGCGACAGGGGCTTCGTCAGGTGATCGAGAGGGACGCGCAGATGAAGGTTATTGCAGAGGCAGGCGACGGGCAGGCAGCGCTTGATGGGCTGATTGCCTTCCGGCCCGATATTGCGATCCTCGACATTGATATGCCTGCGATGACGGGCTTTGCCGTCTTGCGCGCGATTCAACAGCAGCAATTGAGTACCGCAGTAATCATCCTTTCCGTACACCGTGAGGAAGAGTTTTTTCACGAAGCCCTGCAACTGGGAGCCAAAGGCTATGTGTTGAAAGACAGCGCTGTCACAGACATTCTGGCTTGCATCAGAGCCGTCTACTCAGGGGGGAATTTCGCCAGCCCCGCGCTCTCCTCGCACCTGTTCAGGCAGACCCGGCGCGCGCCGCAGTCTTTCAGCATCGCTAACCTGACACCAACCGAGCGCGAGATAATGAAGCTGATCGCCGAGTACAAGACCAGCAAACAGATCGCCGCCGAACTGCACATCAGCCCGAACACCGTCCGCACTCACCGCCAGAACATTTGCGTGAAGCTGTCGCTTGAGGGCAATCACGGATTGATGCGGTTTGCTCTGGAGCATAAGTCGCGTCTTTGACGCCATCCGCTATTCCCCCGTGCTGTCTCTACCTGCCCTCGCCTGACCGCTGACCTGCGCAGGCAAAATACGCTCATGAGCGCAGGCAAAATACGCTCATGAGCGAATACCCAAGCAATTACTTTCCCGCCATCATGCAGATGTTCGGTTCGGACCCCAAAGGATCATATGAAAGTGCTGATCGTCGATGATAGCCAGCCCATGCGCCAATTGCTGCATAGCGTCATCGGCCACCTTGCCGATGAGATTTACGAATGCAGCGACGGCAATCAGGCACTGGCGGCCTACGGCGAGCATCAGCCCGACTGGGTACTGATGGACATCAAAATGAACGGTCTGGACGGTCTCGCGGCGACGCGCGAGGTCACAACCCAATTCCCAAAGGCAAAAGTAGTAATCGTTACGAACTTCGATGACGCGGAAACGCGGGAAGTGGCGCGCGAGTCGGGCGCGGTCGGTTTCGTGGCGAAAGAAAACCTCCTTGAGTTGCGCCTCCTGCTTGCCATGAAGACTGAATAGAAATGGCTCAGTGAGCATATTTCGAGAAGCGTGATGGCTGCCCATCCAGGTCATTACAGCAGAGTTAGAGTTTCCAAATAGCTCCACAACCTATCAGATAGAAAGGAACATAAGAAATGAAAAGTCAAAATCGAATCCTCACCACCGGCGCTGTGATCATCTTCACATTCGCCGTCGCATGGCAGTCTCTTGCCTCGCCTGTGACGAACAGCGCGAACGGGCAAAACACGATTGATATTCTTTTCGCTTACACGACGGAAGCCGCGACCGAAGCCGGTGGACTCACCGCGCTGAAAGTCGCATACATTGACAACGGCGTACGACTGCTGAACGAGGCCCTGACGAATTCTCAGACCAATGCTCAGATCCGAGTGATTCCGAAACTCATTGAGGTGAGCGGCGTGCCGGTCCCGCAGTCACAGCAGGACGTATCAAATATATTGGCGGCGCTTTCAAAGCCGGACGGCGACTTCTCGCAGGTCCACCAATACCGCCAGCAACTGAAGGCCGATATTCTGGTTCTGATTTTCAATGGATCGGTGAAGATGGGAAAAGCTAACCTGGGGCAGGCTCCCGTAGATTCAAACCGGAACCGGGCCTGTATGGTGACCCACCTCGCGACATTCGGCGAGAGCTACGTGTTTCCTCACGAGTTCGCACACATACTCGGCTGTAATCACCAGAACGAAAAGGGCATCACTCCTTACGCCGCAGGTTATAACCCCGGCGACGGGTGGCGCACAATAGAAGCGAACGGCGGCATCGCGGTGCCGTATTTTTCAGCCAACCGCACCGTCACCACAGCTAATTACGGAACGATCCAGATTGGGAACGCCGCAAACGCGGACTGCTCCAGAAGCATTCGCGAGGTCGGAGCGGCGTTTTCGCTGTTCGGAGATAACCTGCCTGCCATAAATACCTCGGCCAACAGATACGTGACAAGCATCAAAGACGCCAACACGCTGACAGTCGATACGCTGCCGTTCGACAAATCCTATACGGGAACCAGTACCAAAGCCACAGTTGTTTTCTCTGTAACGGCTGGCAGGAATTACTGGGTGACTGTTGAGGAAACGGGCAATTCGGCTCCGGTCGCGGTGAAGGTCAAAGATATGAATGGTAAACAGGTGTTGGATATAACCGCCTTCCCGAGGGAATTCGAGTCGATTAAGTTTAACGCAACAACGTCAGGGACTTATTCGCTCACGACAGGAAACGAATTCCGGTCGTCGGCTTACCGGATTCAGATCAAGCTTGAATAAAGAGAACCTGACCACTAAGCAAATACGGTCAAGCCTCGCATAGTCGGCGGTCGGCTACTGGCCGCCGATGAAACCCACTGACCGTATTTTTCTCAAGCTTTCCGTCCGAGTAAATAAGAGAGAAACCGATGAGTTCGCAAAGGAGAAAAGTATATGCAATCGCAACCAATGACTATTGATATGAATATGCTGAACGCAGAGCCCCACGCCGAAGGCGGCGTGTTTAACGAGAACGGCCCACAGATCGCTAAGAGCCTGTTCGCCGGTCTGTTTCAAGAGGGTTCCGGCAAATATGCTTTGCTGCCGTTGCCGGATTGGAACAGCGTGATGGCTAAAGTGCCTGAAATGGCAAAAGACGGGCTGCAACTGATAGATATAGACACATTTCGAAATGAGAGCGAGTTCTGTTCCACAAGCACCTGGCAACAGAGCAACGAAGGAATGGCGTATTGGGCGACGAAAGACTGGAACAGCTTTTATCAAACATACCAGCAGCTGGAAAACAATCTGCGGCTGATTGATCTTGATATATTGAACGTCTCTGGAGTCCGTTGGTATCTCGGTGTCTGGATGGGTCCCGCTGTTAAGCAGCAGTTGGTTCATGATCTAACATGGGATGACTTCGGCGCAAAGTGGGAGGAACTTTGCCAGCTTCAGGGGTATCGTCTCACGAAACTCCAGGCTTATTACGATGACGATACTTTGCGGTTTACGGGAATATTTGAAGTCGGCATCGGCGAATATGGTTTGTACAATACAACAGACTTGAACGATTTTATCGACATGCACAAACAAAATGAGCGGCACATGCAGTTGGTTGACTTTCAAGTCGTCGGTGAGAATGATTCGAGGCGTTATCTGGGCGTGTGGCGCGAGACCTCCGAGAAACATCAGTTCGTATACGACCTTGACTGGGGCAGCTTTGTAGCGAAGTGTACGGAGTTGAGCAATCAGGGCCTGCGGCTACGAACGACCGAGAGTTATTCAAACCCTAACGCGATATCTGAACCAAAGTGGGACGAAGCGTTTAAGAAGGCGCTTGGCGCGACTGTGGAAGGATATGCTTACGTGGTTGCAATGTATGGGAAGGTGGTCAGCAGCGGAGTTTTTGGAAACACCCGCTCGCCCTTTGAACCGAACAACCCCAACGTCAAGTGGTCGCTGGACTCAAGGATCAATCTTGCGAGCGTTTCCAAGACTATCACTGCCGTAGCCGTGTTAAAGCTCCTCGAACAAAAAGGACGCTCCGTAGATGAACATTTCCACCCGTTCATCGCCAACAAAGTCCCAACTGTAGGTCAGGGCGTCGAGAGCGTGACGATCAGGAACCTGTTAACGATGAAAAGCGGAATGGTCCCGGATTTCGCGCTCGGTGGCGACCTGTGGGCATTCTTAAAGGCATACCTCGCGAAGGGGCTTGTGGGCACGCCCGGACAGACTCCCGCATACTCCAACACGAATGCCACGATCCTACAGGGCGTGATTAACGAGCTTTCCGGTCAGGACTACGTGAGTTATGTCACGCAAAATGTTTTGATACCGATGGGGATCGATCCACATTGTTTCAACGCACAGCCTGATCCTCATGACGCGGCCACACTCTGCTACAAAGGACAGAACGACAAGCAGACGGGCCTATACTTTGGGCCGATCCAGTTTGTCGCGCCGGGTGGATGGGTCGCCTCGGCTAATGAGTTAATCAAGTTTCTTATCGGGTTGCGGAACAACTCCGTCCTGTCAGAAGAAACGACCAATTTGATGATAAGCGGAGGATTCGGCTGCTGGCCGTATGACGGGATTTACGGTCGTTATCATCATCACAATGGCGGATTGGGAGGAGGCAACGGACAGCAACTCAATACGGGAATAGTTCGATTCACCGACGGTTATGACGCGCTGCTGCTGGTAAACTCGCCTCGTGGAGACATCATTGACCTGATAGTTCGGGCTTTCGAGACTCGTTAAGAGTCGCCACATCCCGCCGCAGATACATTAGAGAAAACTCTATCTATCTGCGGCGAATCTTTAGCTGGTAAAGCAGTTAGAAAGATGGCGCGCAGGACGACATTGAGGCCAGACCAGTCCTGAGTTGCCTTAGAGATCACCGCAGACCTGAAGAGATCAAGACTTCGATTCTAAACAGGCGAGATATTGTGATACGTTCAAAACCAACATACCCGCCCGTGCCTGCCAGGCAACGTTCTTATGACGGCTTGCAATAGCGGCGCAACCGAGTTATAGGAAACGTCAGGCAATCGAATACGCCTAAACTTGAAATGCGCGACAGGAGCCGGTTTTACGACTACCAGCCAAATAGTGTGCGTCGAGGGGAGGAGAGACCTCCGCTCGACGCGACCTGTCCTAAACCGGGGGTTGTTCAAATGAAAAAAATCACTACACCAGCACTCGCACTTTCGTTGTTACTTATCATCTCTCTGTCATCGCCGTTCTTTGCTCAGGAAAACAACGGCAAGCGCGGCATCACGCCCGAAGATTATTTCTCGTTCGTCTTCCTCAGCGACCCGCGCCTATCGCCTGATGGCAAGCTTGCTGCCTATGTCGCTACGACCGTTGACCGAAAACAAAATCGCCGCCATTCCTCGATATGGATGGTGGCGACCGATGGCGCGCGCGCGCCGTGGCAATTCACGACCAGCCCGCAAAACTCAAGCTCACCTCGATGGAGTCCTGACGGTGAGCAACTCGCGTTCATCTCCTCACGCCCAACAGCAGACAGCGCCGCCTCACGCTCATCTTCGGAAGGCGCTGCAAATGATGCGCGCCCGCAAGTTTATACTCTTTCAATGAGCGGAGGTGAAGCACGCCGCGTTACTAATTTCAAAAACGGGGTGAACAGTTTCGTATGGTCGCCTGATGGAACCCGCTTCGCTTGCGTGAGTCGGCTGGGGCCGAGCGACAACCGGCAGGATAGTGCTGCTGCGAGCGATGTGCGCCACTACAAGCACATCTCTTACAAGTTCAATGACAGCGGCTGGTTTGATGATCGCCGCAGCCACATCTGGATCGTAAACGCCAGGACCGGTGCGGAAAAACAGATCACTTCAGGCGATGATTGCAACGACAGCGACCCGCAATGGTCGCCTGATGGCACGCGCATCGCTTTTACGTCGAACCGCACCGGCAAAGAATTTGAGGGCGACCGTAACAGCGATGTATGGGTCATCCCGGCAGATGGCGGCCAGATAGTGAAGATTTCCGACCACGAAGAAGGCGACACGAATCCACGCTGGTCGCCCGATGGAAAAACCATCGCCTTCCTTGGCCGGATTAAAGAGACGAATCATCCCCGCATATGGCTCGCGATGGCGACAGGCGGCGCGCCTTCTCAGCTTGCGGCAAAAGACCTCGATTTGATTCCCTCGCAACTCGAATGGGCAGCAGATGGTCGGGGGCTTTATTTCGAGACCGGCGTCAAAGGCGAGTACCATCTTTTCAAGGTGAATGTTGCTGCGAAAGAGACGAAACAAGTCACCACAGGTGCGCGCGCCGTGCGCAACGTTGACATCAATGAGAAGTTCGGGAAGATGATCTACACTGTCAACGACTTCAAATTCATGGATGATCTGTACGTCGCAGACACGAGCGGCAGCAATGAGCGCCGACTGACTCGCCTGAACGACATGTTGTGGCAGAAGCTTGCGCTTGCCGATGTCGAGCGCATGACTTACAAGAGCGCCGATGGCTGGGACGTTGATGGTTTTCTGGTAAAGCCCATCGGCTGGCAGGAAGGCAGGAAGTACCCGATGATTCTCAACATTCATGGCGGCCCAGCCGGGATGTATGGCGTTGATTGGTTTCACGAATTTCAAGTCTACGCGGCGCGCGGGTGGGCGGTCTTTTACACCAACCCGCGAGGCTCGACCGGCTACGGCGAAAAGTTTGAAAACGGCATCATTGGCGAGTGGGGCGGCAAGGATTACGCGGACGTGATGAGCGGCGTAGAAGCCGCGTTGAAAAAATACCCGTGGATTGATCGTGATCGTTTAGGCGTGACGGGCGGCAGCTATGGCGGTTTTATGACGAACTGGATCGTCGGCCATACCGATATGTTCAAAGCCGCCGTGACGCTGCGCAGCGTCGTCAACTTCATCAGCGACGAAGGCACACGCGACGGGGCTTATGGTCACAAGCGAGATTTTCAAGGAGACCTGTTTGAGAAGTTTGACATGTACTGGGAACGCTCGCCGCTCAAGTATGCCCGCAACGTTAAGACGCCAACCTTGATTCTTCATTCAGACAATGATTTTCGCGTGCCGCTTGAGCAGGGCGAGCAGTGGTTTCGCGCGCTGAAGCATTACGGCGTGACGACGGAGTTGGTGCTCTTCCCGCGCGAAAATCATAACCTCACACGCACAGGTGAGCCTAAGCATCTGGTTGAAAGTTTGAATTGGCAGGTCTACTGGTTCGACCGTTTCATTAACGGCAACGCCGCAGCTGTGCCGCCGAATGCGCGTTAGAGTCGAAGCAGAAGACAACGGCCATCTTAATCGAATACTATTATCGGAAGACAGGCGTAAAGATCGAAAGTTTCCCAGCCGATCTCTTATGGACGGCGAGTATCTAACGGCTTGCCTTGATGTCGTAGGCCCACAATGTCCCGAGTTCGCGAATGTAAAGCCTACCATTAGCAATCACAGGATACGCCCACGACTTCTCCGGATACGGCCCCAGGCGATTATGCTTCGGCTGAGCCGGAGGAGTGAATCTCCCCTTTTCGCGATACGCCTCCGCGCTCGCCTCCATCAACGCCATATCTCCGTTCTCGCCGTGAAGATATAAAAGCCCATCGGCGTAGGCTAACGAACCCCTGCCGATACCCTCGGCCTGCCATTTCACCTTTCCCGTAGTGAACTCAATCGCGACCAGCCCCGTGCCTGCCGTGCCGTAAAGATATTCACCAACCAACACCGATCCACCCATGCTGTTTGGCAGGCCGCGCTCGAAATAGACCTGCTGTGCGGCGACTTTGCCACGGTCCGACTTTAAACGGACGAGTCCACCTCCAATACCATTGGCTCCACCGTACACATATCCATCTCGCGCAACCGGAGTCACCATTTGTGCCATACCCTTGGCAACCTCCGCGTAGCGCCAGAGGAACTGACCGGTCTTCGCGTCAACTCCGACGATGCCCTTGCTCAAAAACTGCACGTATTGTTTTTGACCGCCCGCTTGAACAACTATTGCCGATGCATAACCTGCGGGGTCGCCACCCGGAACCATTGATTTCCAGATGACCGCGCCCGTCTTTTTGTTGAGCGCTACTATCGTGGCCTGCGCGCCGCCGGGGGTTACGATAACGACATCACCATCAACCAGCGGAGACTCTGCGTAAGCCCATACGCCCGGCTGGCCGCCGAACTCTTTCCGCAGGTTCTTCTGCCATCGAATCTCGCCTCTACGGGTTTCGAGGCAGGCGAGGTCGCCGTCCGAACTCAGCGCGTAGATGAAATCTCCGTCAACGGTCGGCGTGGACCGGGCCTTCGCGTAAAGGAAGTCCTGCGGGCTGCCGACGTTGCCGACGCGCGTTGTCCAGATGGATTTCCCATCCTGAGTTGAGAGAGCCTGAACAAACTCGTTCTCCATGCCACGGTTGCTCATCAGGTAGATCCGCGACCCGACAACCGACGGCGTTGAATAGCCGTCCCCAATGTCGTTGACTTGCCAGAGCAGTTTCGGTCCCTCCGCTGGCCACTGTTTAAGAAGACCTGTCTCCTGCGATATCCCGTTACGTTGCGGACCTCGCCACTGAGGCCAGTCGGAAGTCGAACTGGCAGACCGCGTAACGGACGCGGCTGAGAAGCACAAACAGAGCGCAGCAATAGTAATCAGTAATCGTGATTTCATTGTCTTTTCCTTCCGGTTATTGCAATTGCCTTTGGATAGCATTGCTATCTACAAAAATTTTTACCTCAGGGATGACGAAAACTACGGCGCTTGCCTGACCCGTTCAATAACTATCTGATTTCTGCTTTCCGATCCGGCCTGTTCGTTTCTCTTTATTGAACCGGTTCATTCATCGCGCAGGGCCACCATCGGGTCTACGCGGGTCGCACGCCGCGCCGGGATGTAGCATGCCAGTAAGGCAACACCAACCAATAAAATCGATACGCCAACGAAGGTGACGGAGTCAGTCGCGCCTACGCCTAACAACAAGCTTGCCAACACGCGCGTCAAGGCAAACGCACCTGCCATCCCCAGCACGATTCCAATCATTGCCATTCGCATCCCCTGACTCACAACCAGCCGCAACACATCGGGGACTTGCGCTCCGAGCGCCATCCGTATACCGATTTCTCGCGTGCGTTGGCTGACCGCATACGTCATCACGCTGTACAGCCCCATCGTCGCCAACACCAACGCCAGCACTCCAAACGTCGTAGCCATTCCCGCCGCCACACGCGGCCCCCAATACGCTATCGACAGATTCTCTTCCGCCAGCATCACGCCAACCACCGGCAGCCGGGCGTCCAGTTCCGCGATTTCGCGGCGCGCGCTTTCCACCACCGCTTGAAAATCGCCGGTCGATTGTGCGCTGATCAGCAAAGTCACGGCCCCGTGTTGTTGCTGATAAACGGGCAGGAACATGTACGGTCGCCGCTCTTCGTACAAACTGTGATACAACCCGTCCTGAGCAATGCCAATAATGGACATCAGCGGCGTGCCTTGCGCGAAGCGAAATCGTCTCCCCATCGCTTGCTCGTCGCTGCCATAAAACCGGCGCGCAAATTCCTGATTGACGATCACGACGGAAGGCGCGCCTGCATCATCGCGGTCGGTGAAATCGCGCCCCATCATCAACGGCGTTCGCAGAGTGTCAAAATACTTCGGCGAAACAAAACTGCAATCAGAGATCACTCCCTGATTCGGCGGCGGGTCAAGTTCGCCCTCCTTCACAATCGGGCCACGCGAGAGATGACCGGCCTGGAGCGGCAACTCATCCGTGAGCGCAGCCGTCCGCACACCGGGCTGCGTTTCGATGCGGCGCAGGACTTCCGGAAAAAATCGCCATATGGCTTTCTGGTCGTAGCCGAGCAATCTGGGGTTGATCATCATCGTTACCAGATTGTCGGTCCTGAAGCCGGGGTCGGTTTCGAGGGCTTTGCGCAGGCTGCGAATAAACAGCCCCGCACAAATCAACACGATGATAGAAATCGTGACTTGCGCAACCACAAGCGCGCCGCGCAGATTCCAGCGACGACGCCCGCGCGATTGTCCTGTCGATCCTTTGATCACGGCGACCAGATCAGTTCGCGAAGCCAATAGCGCCGGAGCTAACCCAAAGACCACGCCTGTTAACAGGGAAACCACCAGCATCCATTTCAGCACATAACCATCCGGCGCAAAGTCAAAACTGATCGGGTATGGAACCGGCGGAAAACTCGCCCGTATCACACCCGCTCCCCAATACGCCAACGCCCAGCCAAGCACGCCGCTCAGCAAGGCAAGCAACACACTTTCCGTCAGTAATTGCCGCACGATGCGCCCACGGCCCGCGCCTATCGCCAGCCGAATCCCGATCTCTCTGGCGCGCGCGGTAGCCCGTGCCAGCATCAGATTCGCCACATTGGCGCAGGCCACCAGCAACACCAGAGCGGAAACACATACGGCCAGCAAACCGCCGTACTGAAGAACTCTGGTTGCACCCGCATACCGCCCGTCCACTTCCGTCGTGAGCTGGATTTTGGTATCCGCATTATCCGTGGGATAAAGTTGCGCCAGACTGCCAGCCACCAGATTTAAATCCGTTTCCGCCTGCGCCATCGTCAGACCGGGTTTCAGCCGCCCGTACAATTTGAACAACGCATA
The DNA here is from genome assembly GCA_963804815.1 of Blastocatellia bacterium. Lineage (GTDB taxonomy): Bacteria > Acidobacteriota > Blastocatellia > UBA7656 > UBA7656 > DATEKX01. The sequence continues at coordinate 5,855,251 of CAWDRU010000002.1, forward strand.
GTTGCGATCCGTTTTCCATTCCGCGCGGCGGCCAAATTTCTGCGCCATCATCAAAGGTGCCCAGAACGAATGGCGCAAATAGAATGTCGAGCCGAGAAACAATTCCGGCATGACGCCTATGACGGTGAATTGCTGGCCGTTGAGGTAAATCGTCTTGCCCACAACGCCCGTGTCTTCATCGAACTGCCGCCGCCACACTGAATGACTGATCACCGCGACCGGGTGTGCATTCGGCGTAACATCTTCTTCCGGCAAAAAGCCGCGCCCCAGCACAGGCTTGATGCCCATCACATCAAAATAATTGGCGCTGACCAGTTCGCCCCAGACGACCTCCGCATGCTCGCTGTCACTGACATTGCGGCTTTCGCCTGAGCTGATGCCTGCCGAAGTCTCAAACCACGCACAGAGGTCGGAAAAGCTGTTGTTTTGCTCGCGCAAATCCTCGTAGTTCGGGTATGAAAAATCCCCCCAAACCTGCGTGTCCATTTTTTTGCCCCAGTACGGAGAGATTAATTCCGCTGGCTTTTCCACGGACAGCGGGCGCAGGACAAAGCCGTTGACCGCGCTCAAAATGGCGGTATTCACGCCGATTCCCAACGCTAAGGCCAACACGGCAATCGCCGTAAAGCCGGGATGTTTCGCTAATATCCGAACGCCATAGCGCAGGTCCTGTAGCAGGTCGCCCAGCCACCGTGTCCCACGGACATCGCGGCACATCTCCTTGACCTGCTCCGGGCCTCCAAGGGCAAGGCGGGCCTGTCGCCGCGCTTCGGCGGGGTCGAGGCCCTGCGCGATCAGATCATCAGTGTGTTGGTCCAGATGGAAGCGCAACTCCTTTTCGAGTTCCTCTTCATGCTTGCTTCGGTGAAACAGGCGATACCACCACATCATTCTGCGCCTCCTTCCGACATTTTGAGGATCAGAGAGACGGCTTCGGTCAATCGCTGCCAGCCAGCGGCTTCGGTTTCGAGTTGTGTCCGCCCTTTCCGCGTCAGGCGATAGAACTTGGCCTCACGCCCTGTCTCTGTCGCGCTCCAGTCGGCGACCAGCAGGCCGCGATTTTCGAGCCGGTGTAGCGCAGGGTAAAGCGAGCCTTGCGGAACCTGAACTACGCCGCGCGAGACCTGTTGCAGGCGTTGGGCGATGGCATAGCCGTGAACAGGACCGAGCGCGATAACTTTCAGGATCAACAAATCCAAAGTGCCTTGTGGCAGATCCGATTTCGTCTGAGTCATTACTGTTACCTCCGTCTTCTACACATTAAGGCAGTACGTGTAGAAGTATGAGGTATGTTCCGGAAATCGAAAGGTAGGGTGTTTGGAGGGGACCGCATAACCTATTGCGCTCTGTTCAAAGCTATTGCAAGTTTTTACAATAAGATACAACGAAAACCCCGGTTATCTGTTGTACTATCTGTGAGCGGATAATTCATTTAGTGCCCGTCCTCCTGATACCACTCTCGGAGTAATTAAATATTATGAAGATTGTTTTCCTGCTTATTTTATCTCTTGGTCTTATAACTCCGGCTCGCGCTCAGAACTGGCCCACTTTCCGAGGCCCTCAGGCGTCAGGCGTCGCGACTGGAAAGGCTTTACCCTCAACATGGAATAGTCACAACTCCACCAATATACTTTGGAAGACTCGCATTCCGGGTCTTGCACATTCCAGCCCTATTATCTGGGGCAACAGGGTCTTTATCACTACTGCTGTTCGCAACGATTCGGCTTCGGCTTTTCGCACGGACACGGATGACAATGCGCCGGTAAAAGAAGATACAAGGCACAGCTGGCGACTCTACTGCCTTGATAAAACCAGCGGTCGCATCATCTGGCAGAAGGTGGCTCACGAGGGCGTGCCGAAAGTTATGCGCCACCTTAAAGCCACTCAGGCAAACTCTACACCCGCGACCGACGGTAAAAATGTCGTAGCTATATTCGCATCCGAAGGGTTGTTCTGTTTCGATTTCAAGGGGAATCTGATCTGGAAACAGGATCTGGGCATCCTCGATCCCGGATTGCACGACGATGCCACATATCAATGGGGGTATTCAAGCTCTCCGGTCATCTACAAAAATCTCGTGATAGTTCAATGTGATGGTCATGCTCAATCTTTCATCGCCGCTTATGATCTCAAGGATGGAAAGCGCGTCTGGTCTGTGCCAAGAGGCGAAATGCCTTCCTGGAGCACTCCCACTATTTACGAAGGTAAGGCGCGGGCAGAGCTTATCACCAACGCCCCGAAATTCATTCGCGGATATGACCCGGCAACCGGCCATGAGTTATGGAGATTCTCGAACGAGGATCTGATCGTGCAAGTACCGACTCCATTCATAGCAAACGAAATGTTCTATCTGACAGGCGGCTGGCCGGGAGGGCGTGCCATCAAGGTCATTCGCCCCGGTGCAGTCGGTGATATCTCCTTGAAGGACGAACAAAGCTCAAGCGAGCAGGTCGTCTGGCGACTGCCGCGCGGCGGCCCTTATGTGCCGACCCCTATAGTCTACGGCGATTACCTCTATGCCTGCTCGGACAGAGGCGTGTTGGCCTGCTATAGCGCGAAGACCGGCCAACATATCTATCAACAGCGCATAAATGATCAAAGCATAGGTTTCAGCGCTTCGCCTGTAGCAGCTGACGGAAAATTGTATTTCGCAAGCGAGGACGGGGAGGTTTATGTCATCAAGGCCGGTCCCAGGTATGAGTTGCTGGCGATAAACCCGATAGGTGAAGCAATGATGGCCACACCCGCGATATCAGACGGCGTGATCGTTATCAGAGGAACCAGTCACATATTTGGAATTGGCGCGCGCGCGGCTTTGAAATCAAGAACGAGCAGGCAATCCGGAGGGCGATAGCGAGTTCACCGCAAAGGATCGCTCTGCGGTGAACTGACTTTATTTAACGTGAATTCGACATAAGAATCAGCCCTGAAAGGGCGAAATTCAATAGCACAGGGCATCGCCCTGTGTCGCGCATCAAGATAAACTACAAGCCCTGTAAGGGCGAAATAAACCAAGTGATTTATTTCGCCCTTACAGGGCTTGTGAGGTGGTGGCGTTGCATACCGTGGGTTTCACCCACGGCTATTGAATTTCGCCCTTTCAGGGCTTTTACTTCGATTATTATGTCGAACTCGCGTTATTTATACTTTCAGATAGTCAAGGCTCGCCTCTGTCAGATCATCTTTCTGCAAGTTCATCTGCGTAAATCATTTGAGGGGGCGCTGCCTTTGTTCTCCCCCGTAATCCCGATCATTGCGCCCACAACCAGAGAAACGCTCACTCCGCCCATACTGCCCGTTGACGAAATACTGCTGGGCGACCCTGCGTTAAACATCAAACGCGATGAGCAGATTCCAACAGGTTTGCCTGACGGCGTACAGGGCGCGCCTTCTGATGGGCCGGGCAATAACGGCGGCATCGGCACAGGCGACAAAGGCGGCGTGGGGCCGGGCAAAGGTCCTGGGTCCGGTCCCGGCAATAACGGCGGCATTGGAGACGATGATTATGTGCCCGGCGGCGGAAGACCCGGCCACGAGGCAGCGACCGTTGTCGATACAAAGCCTGTGCCCTTGAACGAACCGCGCCCGAACTATACGGAAGCAGCGCGCCAGCACAAAATTACGGGCATGGTGCGCGCTCGCGTGCTGATAGGCAGTGACGGTTTGATCAAGCAGGTGAGAATTATCAGAGGGCTTCCCGATGGCTTGAACGAAGAAGCTATCAGTGCTGCGATGCAGATGAGATTCAAGCCCGCGATAAAAAATGGACTGGCTGTTTCTTACTGGACTTCGCTCGATGTCGAGTTCAACTTGAGATGAATATTTTTTGGGTGAGGGTCGCAGCTACACCTCTGCTGCGACCCTCAGGCAAGATTAATCCAGCGTCTTCTTTGGAGCACAGGTCAAGCTGTTATCACGCATGTCTTTGTCGCTGAGAAATTCTTTCAGCGGTTTTGTATTGGCCGGTCCAAGCACAGGAGCAAAGATTTCGACAGCAGCTTTAGCCACCTGCGTGCACTCGTCAACCGTAGCAAGCACTCTGCGGTCGCGCCCGGAAACTTCAAGAGATAAGGCGCAACCGTTAACCCTTATTTTCCCTATGCCGTTCAGCGAAACCCCATCGCTGCAACGGTAAAATTTGTACTCCCCGCTGTTCGGGTCGAACACCAGAAAACTGCCCGTTGAATCATCTTCGATGGTAATTTCGTGGTCGAACTTTACGGGCGGCGTATCCACCGGTTGTAAAATCGGTTTCGTCTGCCCAAAAACAGATATGCCCATCAATGAAACTACAAACAAACACACTAATCCTAACTTTTTCATAATGCCTCCTGATCCATTGTTCGTTCTAAGTAATGTTCTCGGTTCTCCGCCTCAATCAGTAAGAGCGGGCAGCAGGAGATAAAATACCACGGAGATTTTTTTCATTCCGGCAGACTCTTTCGACTATTAATCTCGATCAGGCGGGATCGAATAGGTCAGCGTCGCATGAGCAACCGGCTCAGTTTCGCCCGCCGAGCGCATGGTTACTTCTCCGACAGCGAGCCGCTTTCCCAGCTTGAGCAATCTGGCCTGAGCTATACAATCAGCAGCGATGGGCTTGCGCAGGAAATTTATGTTGAGGTTCGTCGTCACTGCGAGCGCGACCGGCCCGATCATCGCAAGCACGACCAGATACATCGCCGTATCGGCGAGCGTCATAAGCGACGGCCCCGATATTGTTCCTCCGGGCCGAAGGTGGCGGTCGTGATAACGCATGCGCACTTCGACGAATCCATCCTCGACCCTCTCGACCGAATAGGTTCTATCCATTTCAGGGAAGTGTGCATATAGAAACGATTCCAGTTCCTGCGCCGTCATCTTAGGCATTGCTTACTGATCTCCTTTTCGCGTTATTATAGAACCATCCTGTCGGATAATGTGAAGGCGAAGGAGACAGCAATGCTCAAGCGCGGATGGGTGCTATGGATTTTCGTCCTTTTAGCATGGACGCTGGTCGGATTGTCATTCACGCTGAATTACTATTTCTTCGCGGGCCACTACGTCGCCATCTTCAAGCAGCAACCGACGATTGCAGGGATGCTCGTCTGGGAACTGCCTTACTGGTTTTTGTGGGCCGCGCTGGCACCTTTGATTTTCAGAATCACGCGGCGTTATCCGTTCGACCGCAGCCGCTGGTTTCGCAACTCAATCATTCACATCTTTGCCTGCCTGCTGCTCTCGTTCGCTCATCGCGCCATCTATCTTGTTTTAGGATGGCTGTTGCACGTTGCCGTTTATCAGCAATACTCTTCAATTCCTGAATTATATCAGTCCGATATATTTTTCAATCTTCCAACAGGATTCATGAGCTACGGCACCTTCATGCTGATAAGCAACGTCGTTGATTATTACCGTCGCTTTCAAAAAGAAGAACTGCGCGCCTCGCGCCTCAAGGCAGAACTCGCGCAGTCGCAGCTCGAAGCGCTCAAGATGCAGCTTCATCCTCACTTTCTTTTCAACACGCTCAATTCCATCTCCGCGCTGCTCGACGAAGACGTTGAGGCCGCAGACGAGATGCTGGCCCGGCTCGGAGATTTTCTGCGGCTCACGCTCGAAAACTCCGGCGCTCAGCTGGTCACGCTTCAGGAGGAGTTGGAATTTCTCCGCTGCTATCTGGAGATCGAGCGCGTGCGCTTTCATGACCGATTGACCGTCAGCATCGAGATTGAGCCGGAGACGCTCGATGCGCGCGTGCCCAATCTGATCCTGCAACCAATTGTGGAAAACGCCATACGTCACGGCATCGTAGCGCGCGCGACGGCGGGGCGCATCGAAATACGTTCCGCTTTGAGAAATCATAGGCTTCGTCTGCAAGTGAAAGACAATGGGCCGGGGCTCAGTTCAACTCAAGACTCCGGCAGCAGGCTCAGAGGCGGGTTTGGCCTCGCAAATACCCGCGCTCGACTCGAACAGCTTTACGGCACATCTCATCTCCTGGAGATGAGCGATGCCGTCGAAGGCGGATTTGAAGTGACTCTCGAAATTCCGTTTGAGAAAACAGACGTGAGCTTTGAACAGAAGGTGGCCGTAAGATGACAGAGGCTGGAAAAATACGCGCCCTCATAGTTGACGACGAGCCGCTTGCGCGCCGCCGCATACGGCGAATGCTTGCGCACCACACGGACGTTGAAATCATCGGAGATCTGGCCAACGGACGCGACGCTATCATAGCGATTCGAGATCAAGCGCCCGATCTGGTTTTTCTCGACGTGCTGATGCCTGAGATGGACGGCTTCGCGGTGCTTGAATCTCTTGATTCGCAATCAATGCCGCTGGTAATTTTCGTTACGGCTTACGATCAGTACGCGTTGCGGGCTTTTGAAGTCTACGCGCTCGATTATCTTTTGAAGCCGTTCGACCGTCAGCGATTCGATAAAGCAATGCAGCGCGCGAAAGCCCGGCTTTCAAACGAAAGAAGCGATATAAATCAGCGCGCGCTCGCTTTGCTTGAAGAGCTGCGCGCGCAGACGAGTCACGTCGAGCGGATGGTAATCAAATCAGGCGGTCGCGCATTCTTTCTCAAGACTGACGAGATCGACTGGATCGAGGCCGAAGGAAAATATGTGCGCCTTCACGTAGGTAAAGAATCGTATCTTTTACGGGAAGCCATAAGCGGCCTGGAATCCCAGCTCGACTCGAAAAAATTCCTGCGCATTCATCGCTCCACTATAGTCAACATCGATCGCGTTCGAGAATTACAGCCGTGGTTTCATAACGAGTATCGCGTCATCCTGCGCGATGGCACCGAGTTGATGCTGAGCCGAAGTTGTCGCAAAAAACTGAGCGACCTTTTAGGAAACTCTCTGTGACGGGTCAGCAACTCGTTCCTCTCTACGAACAACTCGCTCCTGCATGTAACAGCTTCGTGGCAAACTGATTGTCCTGCCTGAATAATGAGCCTATATTCGCCGCACCAGTTTTTACGTTTGGCCTGAAAGCGTGGAGGTGTTTCGTGATGGCGCGGGCTATAAGGTATAGTGTCTCAGCAACACCGAATTTCAAACCTGCTACGCTCGAAATTGGAGGCCAACTCATGAAACTTTATTTGCTGTGCGCGCTCTCTGTCATGCTCTGCTTGTCGTCAGGCAGTTCACTTGCTCAGGGCGATTTATCGAAAGTCGAGATCAAGTCCACACAGGTGTCAGGCAACGTCTACATGCTTGAAGGGGCGGGCGGCAACATCGGAGTCTCTGTAGGCAATGACGGCATACTGATCGTTGACGATCAGTTCGCGCCGCTCGCGGATAAGATACGCGCCGCGCTGAAAAAGCTTGGCGAAGGCAAACTCAAATACATTTTGAACACGCACTGGCACGGCGACCACACGGGTGGCAATAAAGAATTCGGACCCGAAGCCCCGATCATCGCTCACGACAATGTGCGAAAGCGACTTTCAGGAGAATTGAAACCAGCGACGGGCAACGCTCAACCGGCCCCGCCCGAAGCGCTCCCTGTCATCACGTTCGATCAATCGCTTTCGGTCTTTTTCAACGGCGAAGAGATTCGCGTTATGCATGTGCCGCACGGCCACACGGATGGCGACAGCGTGATCTTCTTCACGCGCGCTAATGTCGTGCATATGGGCGACCAGTTCTTTAACGGCTTCTTTCCGTTTGTTGATCTGTCGAGCGGCGGCAACGTTGAAGGCTATAAGAACAACGTCGAGGCCGTGCTTGCAAAGGTTCCGGCAGGGGCGAAGATCATTCCCGGCCACGGGCCGCTTGCGACCATCGACGATCTTAAAAAGTTTCATCAGATGCTTGTCGAAACCATCGGCATAGTTCGCGACCGAATGAAAGCGGGAAAGAGTGTCGATCAGATAAAAGCCGAAAAGCCTCTGGCAAAATGGGAGAGTTGGGGCCAGGGCTTCATGAAAACCGACAACTGGATTCAGATCGTCTATCAAAGTCTCTCGAATAACTCGCGGCGCTGATCTCTGACTTGCGCCATCGGTGAGCGCGCCTGAAGATGGCGTCCGCGAATGTAGCTGGCTTTATGCAGGACAAGGTTCCTGTTACGCAGAATTCGCGGAGGTCGTTCACCTATGGCTAAAGATCTATTCAGAAAAAAGTCTCTCGAAGTCCTGCTCACAGAGATGGCGGGCGAGCATCGATTGCGTCGCGTGCTCGGCCCTGTTCAACTCACAAGCCTCGGCGTGGGCGCGACTATCGGCACAGGCATATTCGTGCTCACTGGCGTAGCAGCAAACAGCAAAGCCGGTCCCGCGCTCATGCTTTCGTTCATAGTCGCAGGTATCGCCTGCATATTCGCAGCGCTCTGCTATGCCGAGTTCGCTTCGATGGTCCCGGTCGCAGGCTCCGCTTACACCTATGCCTATGCGACGCTGGGCGAACTGTTCGCATGGATCATCGGCTGGGATCTTGTGCTCGAATATGCCGTCAGCGCATCGACTGTAGCGGTCGGCGCGTCAAAATATTTTCAGGACCTCATCGGCATTTTCGGCATCAAGATTCCTGACGCGATCAGCGGCGCGCCGTTCGATTACGACCCCGCACTAGGAAAACTTGTAGCGACCGGAAATGTGTTAGACCTACCGGCTATCATCATCACAATGCTTGTCACGGTCATTCTGGTCGTAGGCATAAAAGAGAGCGCAAGCTTCAATGCCACGATGGTAGTCATAAAAGTATTGATCGTCTTGTTCGTGATTGCGGTCGGCGCGTTTTACGTGAACCCGAAGAACTGGCAGCCGTTCGCGCCATTCGGATATACGGGCGTCAGTTTCTTTGGCAAATCGATTTTCGGCGGCGCGGACACAGGAGGCCAGCCGCTCGGCATGCTGGCAGGGGCCGCGATAATTTTCTTTTCCTACATCGGATTTGATTCAGTATCAACGCACTCGGAAGAAGCGCGCAATCCGCAGCGCGATGTGCCGTTAAGCATAATCACCGGCTTGATTATCTGCACGGTTCTATACATAGGCGTGACGGCAGTCCTGACCGGCATGGTTCCTTACGACAAACTCGATACCAATGCTCCGGTGTCGGATGCCTTCCGCCAGCACGGTCTTCTGTGGGCGCAGTTTTTGGTTTCATTCGGGGCGCTCGCGGGAATCACTTCTGTTGTGCTCGTATCAATACTGAGCCAGTCGCGCGTGCTGCTTGCAATGGCGCGCGACGGGTTGTTGCCGCAGGGATTTTTTGGCGCAGTGCATGAAAAATTCAAGACGCCGTGGAAATCTACGATACTCACAGGAGCCTTCGTCAGCGTCTTAACGGCTTTTCTTCCACTCAGAATTCTTGCAGATCTTGTGAGCATCGGCACGCTGCTGGCATTTGTGATCGTCTGTGCGGCAGTGTTGATAATGCGGCGCACACACCCGAACGCTGAGCGCCCGTTTCGCGCGCCTCTGGTCCCGCTGGTTCCGATTCTCGGCATTGCTACATGCCTGCTTTTAATGTTCTCGCTGCCTGCTGAGAACTGGCTGCGGCTGGGCATCTGGCTGTTGATCGGGTTTTTAATCTACTTCGGTTATGGGCGAATGCATAGTCGGATGGCTACAAATCTCGAATACGAGATAAGCAGGCACGGCGTATCGCCCGCAGGCGCGCCGGTCACGCATCTGGGCGCAAGCAAGGATGAGTAATGGCCGTAAACCTCGCGCCTGAGCTATGATAATATTCAACTGTATCAAGAGTCATAGCTCAGCCGAGGTTAAAGTTGCCGCAAAGAAATTATCGCGACCCGCTTCACAACATCATCTCGCTTGATGAGTCTTTACCTGACGACAGGCTTATAGTCGAGCTTATAGACTCAGTAGAGTTTCAACGCCTGCGCCGCATCAAGCAGCTCGGCATTGCCATGTTCACTTATCAGGGTGCAGAGCACAGCCGGTTCACCCATTCCATCGGCGTTATGCATTTGATGACTCGCGCGCTCAATCTGCTCGGCTCTCATCACCCGATCAGCCAGGAGGCTCGCGTGGTCGGACGCGCGGGCGCGCTGCTGCATGATCTGGGTCACGGCCCGTTCTCGCATGTCATGGAGAAAGTCTTTCGCTTTCATCACGAAGACTGGACTCGACAGATAGTTCTCGACGAAAGCACAGAGGTCAATCGCATACTGCGAAACTATGACTCGGGGCTTCCAGAAAAGCTCGCCTCGCTGTACAAACACGACTATTCACCCGCGTTCGTATCGCAGCTTGTCTCGTCGCAGCTCGATTGCGACCGCATGGATTACCTGCTGCGCGACAGCCTGATGACCGGCGCGAAGTACGGCATCTATGACATGGAATGGGTGCTGCACGCGTTAAAGATCGACGAGCAGTCAGATCGCGTGTATGTAGAGGCGAAGGGGCTTTATGCAGTCGAAGAATATCTTCAGGCCCGCTATTACATGTTCCGGCAAGTCTATTTTCATCGAACGCTGCGATCTGCCGAGGCGGTTCTGGTATCGACGCTGATGCGCGCGCGCGAATTGATGCAGCGTGACGAATTAGGATTTCGCATGCGCGGCTCTGTCTTTGAAAAGATGCTGGTGGGAGAAGCAGTGAGCACGAACGAATACCTTCAGCTTGATGATACGGATTTGACCTTTCACCTGAAACAATGGATGCGCGACCGGGATAAGACGCTTGCGGATCTGGCATCGCGATTCATAAATCGAAAACTGTTTAAAGCCATAGACATCGATTTTCTCGGAGATGATATCTTACAGTTCTGTGAGCGCGCAGAGCAGGTCATTCGCCGTGCTGGTTTTGATCCTGCGTATTATCTGATAATGGACCGCGCGGCTGATGTGCCTTACTATGGCTATTACTCGCCTGTCGGCATTGATCCGAAGAGTCTCATCTATATTGAGACAGGGTGGCCTCACTCTACAATACGTGAAATCAGTGAAGTGTCGGAAGTGGTCAGAGGCATGCGCGGCTATCGCATTGATAGAGTCTGTTTCCCTACCGAAGTGAATGATGAGATTTCACAACTCATCAGCGATCACATAGGCGAATCGAAAAACAACAGCGCGTATTTATAAGTGATTCTTTATCAGCGGTCGTTTTCAAACGACTCTATTAAAACGGAAGCTTGAGCGCCCGGTTCGATTTCGCTCGTTTGTCACCTCAAAGAGTGACACGAGTGAATATACACTAAAAAATAAACAAATCAATTCCCTGCACGGGTAATTTGCTCAGATAAAAGAGAGGGCGCGCTCATTTGTTGATTGGAGCGTAGGCCTGCTGAAACCGGGAGAGAGTGTCGCTGAAGCGCTCCGCTTCTGAACGAGCAACTTTGAATTTCTCAGACTTGTCCTGGAACCTGACGGTCATCTCATCCTTGGCTATGCGCACGCCGACGCCAACCAGATTTGACGAATAAGTATGCTCGGTTCCATCATAGCGAACGCCCTTGGAATCGATATTTAACGCGCCGCTGCATGACCCACCCATTAAGCCGCCGTGAAGATGCTTGACTCGAATCGTTATTGGAATTGGCTCGGCGGCTTTTTCGCGTTGCTTCTTTTCGATTCTTTCTATCCTGTCATCCAGTGTGGCAACCGAATAGAGCGTGCTGCCGCCTAGTTGCCGCGCTTTTTTATATTGCTCAAGCGCCGTAGCCGTATCGCCGCGCTCTCTTGCTATATCGCCAAGCGCTGCGATAGCAGAGCGATAAATGTCCTCACCGGACGGCGGAATCTGGTTGAAGTAATAGACTGCCTTCTCGTTCTGGCCGATATTCTTGTAAGAATGAGCCAGAGCGGATATGACATCAGGTGTATTCTTTCCGTTTATCAGGGCGTTCTCAAGATCTGGTATCGCGTCACGGTAATCACCATGACTATATTTATTTAATCCATCGATGCGACGGTTGCTTGAGTCTACAGATTTCGCGGTTTCCGATGAGTGAGCCGCTATCAGCTCGCGATGTCTCGCGCGAAGTTGTTTGTCGTCAGGGAAAAGTCGTGTCGCCTTGTCTATCTGATTGATCGCTGAATCCATGTCGCCGCGCCTGTAGGTATCTTCTATGCGCATCGCAAGTCTATCTCTGACTTCATTGCGAACTGCGCGCGCCGGAGCATTCTGCCGGTCGATGGCGAGCGCCTCTTGCGAATAGTAATAAGCGCTCATTCGGTTCGGCTCGATCAGCTTGCCTGCCCGCAATGCTTCTTCTGCTTTACGCACAAGGTCGCGGACCTCGCCTTTGCGTGATGCTAATTGATTTTCAAGTCTGGATAATGCTGTACGCGCATCTCTATCATCAGGATAGCGTTCGACCAGTAGCTCATAGATATCTTTCGCTCTCCACACTTCTCCGCTTGTAATGGCCTCCTGTGCTGACTGATGCTCTATTTTGCGAATCCGCTCGCGCGTTTCCTGTGCGAATTGATTGCCGGGGTCTCGTTCAAGAACCAGATCTGCGAAGTAGAGCGCTGTGCCGTCGTAGCCCAGCGCATAATTGCCTCGACCAAAAGCGTCCTGCGATTGCTGCTGGTAGAGTTTGATCTGATCTTCGGGCGAAAGGTTGGAAAATTCAGGAGGCGGCAATAACTTGAGTTTGAATTCAAGTGGTGATGTAGATTCTGATATTGTGATCTGTTGAACGATAGGCTCGTAGTTATCTTTGGTTATGGTCAGCGTATAAGTACCGATAGCCAATTGCTCAAGCTTGACGGGCGATTGCCCATAGTCTTTTGAATCTATCTCGACCTCAGCGCCTGATGGAACAGTCAATATGATTAGCTGGTCAATCGTAGAAGGTTTCTTCGTCAGCAGATATACAGCGGCCATAGTCAAAATAGTCAGCAGCAGGGCTGAACCCGCAGCAAGTAACCACCAGCGTGTGCCGAGTTGGCGACTCTTTTTGCCTCCAGGCAAACCTACTGTTTCAAATTCGGATTCCATATCGATATTCGATCTCGTTTCAGCAACGGTTCGCGGTTGCGCAGATGTATTGCGGCCCAGGCTTGAAGTCGAATCCCGGTTCACGTCGTTATGACTCTCTCTATCTTTGACGCGGACCGCACGACCAGCAACCTCGCGCTCCATGGTTTCGCTCTGATCCTGATGATCCTCGTTTAATAACATATTTACCTGATGTGAGCACCTTAAAACAGTTCGCGGTACTATTTGATTCGATAACTAATCGCCACAAGCCAGGCTTTCTTCAAGAACATTAGATGCTATATGATCAACCACTCGGCGTCCAATTTCGATCGCGTTCTTTATATGCATCTCTCTGGTTACGTGGCCAGCGACATATAGTCCGGGCACGGTTGTCTCATAATTTTCTGAGTAAACAGGTCGTCGGTCGGAAGCAATATCAGCTCCTGCTTGTCGAAGAAGCTCCACATCAGGATCAGCTCCGATCAAAGCAAAGATATGATCGCAGGGAACTTCGACAACGCTCATGGCATTATCGCGCTCAATTTGTAAAAGCGCGCTTTCAGAATAAATCTCCATTACTCTTGACGATTGAATAATGCTAATTCGGCCTTCTGCTGCTGCCATCTCCAGCGGTTCGCGAACCCATGGCTTGATCTTTGCCACGGCACCCGTTCCGTCGTCATCGACCAATGAGCGGCGGACCGAGAGTGTAACATCTGCGCCGGATTCCTCTAAGAAAAGTGCGGCCTCCGCAGCAGAATTGCCGCCCCCTACAACGAGCACTCGCTTCATCGCGTAAGGATGAGCTTGCGAAAAACGATAGGAGACTCGCATTGAGTCTTCTCCCCTGGCATTGAGCATTCGCTGGCGACCAAAACCTCCGATTGCCATAAGCACTTTGCGAGCTTGATATCGATTTAAATCCGAATCAACAAAAAAACATCCATTGAAATACGAAACGCTTTGCACCGCTTCGCCTGTATGTATGCTGATATTTTCACGCCTGATCACATCTATATAATGCTTGAGCACTTCCTCGCGAGTGGGTTTGCCCTTGCTGTGAATCGCACCCGGCTCAAGCTCGACTTCATTCGATGTTGAGAATAATGATCTGGCGACAGGGTAATTATAGATTGTATTAGCTATTACAGAGCGTTCGATGACCAGACAGTCAAGCTGGTGATGTTTTGCGGTCAGGGCTGCGGATAGTCCAGCCGGGCCGCTGCCTATGATTATCAGGTCGTACATGCTTCTTTTAATCTCAACTTCTGATGATAAGAATAGCGTATTGAACTATGAGCGGCAACAGATCAGATCATTCGCCATTTCTGCATCAAGCAAATTTCCGAGGCAGTGAGGGTTTACAAGGGGCAGACTTTCTAAAACATCGCATTCGCGAACTGGTGTAGCAATCCTCTCTTATAAAGCTTCATTGAATTTATATCCCACTCCCCAAACAGTCAAAATATATTTTGGTTTTTTAGGATTCTCTTCGACTTTAGTTCTAAGCCTGTTGACGTGTGGGTCTATGTTGCGCTTGTAGCCTTCATAAGCAGTATCCCAGATTACACTCAACAAATCCTGCCTTGAGTATACGTAACCGGGATTGGATGCCAGAAGTTTGAGAATATTGAACTCTATTGGCGTAAGAGATATTGCATTTCCATCGACGCTTACGGTGTGACGGTCCAAATCAATTTCGAGATCTCCATGCTTGAGCAACTTGGATTCTACAGGCTGCGTCTCTCCGGAGGCTCTTCTGAGCAAAGCTTGTATTCTCAACTCCAACTCAAGCGGGCTGAACGGCTTGGCCAGATAATCATCGGCTCCGAATGAAAAGCCTGTGACTTTGTCTTCTATAGTGGCTTTTTCGGTAAGCATTATTATAGGGACTGTCACTCCCTTTTCTCGAAGAAGCTGACATAATTTAAATCCATCAATTCCCGGCATGACAACATCGAGTATGATGGCATTGGGCGTTGAAGAAAGCCCTTTATCCAATCCCTGTATTCCATCAACAGCTTCGACAACATCATATCCGTTGTTCTTAAGATAATCTGCTACCGTCGTACGGATGGACTTGTTGTCATCAACTATGAGAATTCGCTTGCCGTAAACGTTAGGCATAAGGTTAGAATGTAGAACTCCCGGCTTTATACAGACCTCCGAGTGACGTTAAAGCAATCGCATCGGCATGATTACGTATCGGTAATCATATTGTCCATCTCCAGACGGTCTCATCAATGCCGGACTCTGTTCGTCTTTTAGTTCAAGCACAACTTCATCTGTTCCTACTACTGCGAGGAATTCTAACAGGTAATTGGCGTTAAAACCTATACTGGTGGTCTCTCCGCTATAATCTACGGGGATCACTTCCTTGGCTTCACCTACATCGGCGCTCTGAGAAGTGATGTTCAGCTTACCTGTGTTTAACTCAAACTTCACACCATGGCTTCGCTCGTCAGCCATTAAAGATGCTCGTCGAATCGCTTGCGCTATCTTCTCTGTATTCAACGGAATCATCTTATCATTATTTTTTGGTAAGACTAATTCATAATTGGGAAACTGCCCCGCAAGCATTCTCGATGTAAGTTGGCGTTGTCCCAGTTTAAAATACAGATGGTTTTCATCCTTATCAAAATTAATCGTGCCGTCTGATCCGGCAGTGAGCTTTAACAGTTCACTCAAAGCTTTCTTCGGTATGATAACCTTCTGTTCCTCCTGACCTTCGGTTGCAGGAGTTTCAAGCGCTGTTGTGGCCAAAGCCAGACGGTGTCCGTCAGTTGCGACCATCTGTAGTTTGTCTCCGGAGATCAAAACCAGCGCTCCATTCAAAGCATAACGAGATTCCTCCTGGGTAATAGCAAATATGGTGCGTGCAATCAGATCATGTATTGCTGTTGCAGGAATAGCTAAACCAGTCTGTTTCAGTACAGGAGTCGATGGAAAGTGCTCTTTGGCTTGACCGACGATTTTAAATTCAGCCGCCCCACATATTATTCTTGCCCAGTCATTATCTTCCCTGACGAAGTTTATCTCCGCATCCGGCAGGTTGCGAACTATGTCAAAAAGCTTTCTCGCTTGCAAAACTATAGCACCCGGTTGAGTTACATCCGCGCTGCATTCGGTTTGAAGTGAAACATCCAGATCTGTAGCAATCAGTGAAACCAATGATTCACCGAGCGTTTCGATAAGAACATTAGATAGTATGGGAATTGTATTCTTCTTTTCTACAACACCTTGAAGAAGATTCAATTCCCTTAAAAGAGTATTCTTGCTTAAGCTAAATCGCATTTCTCACCTCTATCCTTCGATTTTGAGTTATTACTATTATTAATACTAGAAAATATCTATTATTATCTAGTAGTAGTAGTAGGGCCTGTGGAAAAGTGGACCCACATATCTATCTTATTGAAAACACAATATTAAACTGAGAAATATCCTGTGAAAAACCCTGTGCAAAACCTGTGAAAAAACCTGCCTGCCTGTGGACCCTTTTCATAACCTCAATAGTTTTCAACAGGTTCCACAGGGGGTCCACAGAGCCTACATGTGGAAAAATAGTATAAGTCATTTAATATCAGAAATTAAGCTGTTGATAAGCCTGTGGAAAATTGTATCTTTATCATAAAGATGAGAGATTTTATTGATGCTATGAAGTACGGTCGTATGATGCTTCCCGCCAAACTCACGCCCGATTTCCGGTAAGCTTGCTTTTGTAAGCGCCTTGCATAAATACATTGCTACCTGTCTGGGAACGGCAATGCTCCGAGAATTGTTCTTGGATTTCAGGTCGCTAACTTTAAGACCGTAATGGCCTGCAACTGTTTTTTGAATAAACTCGATGGAGATGCCGTCTGTCTCTTCATCTATTATGTTCTTAAGAACTTCCTGAGCCAACTCAATACCTATTGATAGTCCCTTTAATGACGCGTAAGCGACAAGGCGCACCAGTGAGCCTTCTAATTCCCTGATATTGGATTTTATTTTGCTCGCTATAAACAAAGCTACGTTATCAGGTAAATCGATCTTTTCAATCTCGGCCTTTCTCTTCAAAATAGCTACTTTAGTTTCTAAATCGGGCGGTTGAATGTCTGCAATAAGCCCCCACTCGAATCTTGAATGAAGTCTTTCTTCCAGAGTTGGAATTTCTCTGGGCGGACAATCACTGGATATAACTATCTGTTTTTGAGCATCATAAAGTGCATTGAATGTGTGAAAGAACTCTTCCTGAGTCCTCTCTTTTCCAGCCAGAAACTGAATGTCGTCCATCAGTAATACATCAATATTACGGTACTTTTCTCTGAATGTTATAGTCTTGTCATATCTAATAGCATTGATTAGCTCATTCATGAATTTTTCTGAAGATATGTATGTCAAACGTAGATTGTTGTTGATAACTTTTATGGCGTGACCGATGGCATGCATCAGATGGGTTTTCCCTAAACCCACACCTCCATAGATATACAAAGGATTGTAAGTCTTCGATGGCATATCAACGACGGCCAGAGCCGCTGCGTGCGCAAATTGATTACACGATCCTACAACGAAAGTATCGAATGTATATTTGGGATTTAGAGGAAGCTCCACAGGTTCGATTTCAATCAGCCTCGCAATCCCAAAACTGTTCATTTCCTGAGCGTGAATTGAAACCACTCTGGATGGTCTGGCGGATAGTTCTGAACTTACGGCAGCAGTTGATGCTCTTTGCTCTTCAACTAAAAAATTCAGCTTAAAACCCTCCAGGTTTAATTCCTGCAAGGACTCTTCTAAAATGTCAAAATAATTGCTGGTTATCCAGTCACGAAAAATCTCATTAGGGACCTTTAAATATATAGTTGAATCATCTCTCGTGGCAAAAGAGATAGGTTTAAACCAGGTGTTAAAGCTTTGATGGTTTATCCGCTTAGATATTGCAGCAAGTATTGATGAAAGTAGATCTATTTGCATCTTTGTTTCTATAAATAGTCTGGCTTACGAGATTTCCGGTTTAAATAAATGGAGTTACGAAATACGCTAATACGGCGTATTCAAAACTCGACCTGGAAAATGCTTTCAATATTTTGATAGAGTCTCTGCGAAACTTGGAAACATTATCATATATGCATAGGAGTTTTCAATCTTATCTTTGATATTAAACGGACGGTATGAAATATCAGCTATCTTGAATAATATCAGCAGATAGCTCTGGCATACTAATTATTGAAGTTTATTGCTGGCGTGTGCGCTCTGCTAATTGAAGCTCAATCGAAGCACGTTCAAGCTCAATAGTAGCCAGCGCAATATTCAAGTCCGGATCTATCTGCGCTTTCTGTAATTGACGTTCAGCAGAACTCTTTAATTCCAGCGCCTCAGCAAGATTAATATCTTCCGGGCGAACGGCTCTATCAGCAAGAACAATAACTCGATCAGAATGAATTTCGACAAATCCATCACTGATTGCCATCTCACTCTTTTCATTACCAATGTGATAAGTTAAAAGACCTGCTGGCTTAAGCTGTGATATAAGATCCGTATGACCGGGCAGAATACCGAGCTCACCATCTAATCCCGGCACTTCTACACGATCTACCTCTGCATCAAGCACTCTTCGCTCTGGTGTAACAACCTCAAGATGAATTCTATCCGGCATTTGCTCGCTGCTCCTGCTAAACCGCTTCCATAACTGCATTTAGCAGTTATGGAAGCATAAGCTTTTTAACTGCCATAGGCTACATATTGCTCGCCTTTTCGATAACTTCTTCGATGCCGCCCACCATGAAGAAAGCCTGTTCTGGCAGATCATCGTATTTACCAGATATTAGCTCTTTGAATCCTCGCACAGTCTCATCAAGCGGAACGAATTTTCCCTGAAGTCCCGTGAATTGTTCTGCGACGTGGAACGGTTGGGATAAAAATCTCTGTATCTTTCGAGCCCGTGCAACCGTTAATTTATCATCCTCAGAGAGTTCGTCTATCCCAAGAATTGCTATTATATCCTGCAAGTCTTTATAACGCTGTAATATACGTTTAACCTCCTGAGCTACTTCATAATGCTCTTCTCCTACTATTCGAGGATCAAGAATTCGCGAGGTCGAAGCCAGAGGATCAACTGCAGGATAAATTCCGAGTTCAGCAATCTGCCTTGAAAGCGCTGTTACAGCATCAAGATGAGCAAAAGTCGTGGCTGGTGCCGGATCGGTATAATCGTCGGCAGGTACATAAATAGCTTGAACTGATGTGATAGATCCACGCTTGGTCGAAGTAATTCTCTCTTGAAGCTCTCCCATCTCGGTTGCCAAAGTTGGCTGATATCCTACTGCTGATGGCATTCGTCCAAGCAGTGCCGATACTTCTGAACCTGCCTGAGTGAATCGAAAAATATTGTCTACGAATAGAAGTACATCTGTACCAGCTTCATCGCGAAAATATTCTGCAACTGTCAATGCAGTTAACGCAACTCTCAGTCGTGCCCCTGGCGGCTCGGTCATTTGGCCATATACTAAGGCTGCCTTTGATTTAGCAACAGAGTTCATATCTACATGCTGTAAATCAAAAGCACCGGTTTTTTCAAAGTGTTCATAAAAGCTTTCGCCGAAATTTATGACCTTTGACTCAACCATTTCACGAATCAAATCGTTCCCTTCACGAGTTCGCTCTCCTACGCCCCCAAAGACAGAAAAACCACCATGCTTCATGGCCACATTATTGATCAATTCCATAATTAGAACTGTTTTTCCAACTCCAGCGCCACCAAACAGTCCTATTTTTCCGCCTCGCAAGAAAGGCTCTAAAAGATCAATTACTTTTATGCCTGTCACAAACATTTCCAATTCCGTTGACTGCTCCTGAAATTCTGGCGCATGGCGATGTATAGGATAGTGAATATCAGAGTTTACAGCCCCCAGTTTATCTACTGGTTCACCAATAACGTTTAAGACTCGACCTAAAGTTGCCGGTCCAACCGGAACTGTTATTGGATAGCCGGTATCTATTGCTTTCATTCCGCGGATCAAGCCTTCGGTCGGCTCCATTGCAACGCATCTGCATCTGCCTTCTCCAAGATGCTGTTGAACTTCGACTGTGATATTTATAGGTTCAGGAACCTCAA
The DNA here is from genome assembly GCA_963804815.1 of Blastocatellia bacterium. GTDB lineage: Bacteria > Acidobacteriota > Blastocatellia > UBA7656 > UBA7656 > DATEKX01. Next base: position 5,875,227 of record CAWDRU010000002.1, read on the forward strand.
ATCCTTCACTAACAATCTTAAGAGCCTGATATATCGGAGGAAGCGAAACCTCTTCAAATGCAACGTCTACAACTGGTCCGATTACCTGCAATACTCTGCCTTCCGTATTCATCAGCATTTCTCCTTGACCACCTGTGTTTTCACTCTTTACTGGCTATTGTCAGCGTGCTGCACAGGTATGAATAGTTCTAACAATTAAAGTGAAACAAAATAACATAGGATGAAAATGTTTGCCACTGTTTTATGTACTTTTTCATAATCCTATGCCTCCTCTCTCATTAGTCTAATCATAATAAATCCTCTATCCAAATAGCATCCTAGCCTCATATCTTTAAGTTGAATAGTTTGATCAACAATCCAACAATTAATATAGCTTGTTCCACGTGGAACACTGGTTTCACGTGGAACAAGCTGTTGAATTTGGAGTGTGGAAATCCTGCTTTATAAGGTGAAAGATGAGATCGGAGTCAGTAAATTATTGCCAGAGGTGGAGAAAAAGATTTTAGATTATTGAATTGAGGATTGGAATTTTTTTGTTACCGATTGGATTTTTTGTGATATTGTAGCAAGTGATGGCTCGAATCATAGCAATAGCAAATCAAAAAGGAGGTGTAGGTAAGACAACAACTACGATAAACCTTGGAGCAAGTCTGGCTGTTGCTGAGATGAAGGTCTTGATTATAGATGCAGACCCCCAAGGTAACAGCACAAGCGGTTTTGGTCTCCGAGGGAGATTTTATAAGAGTTTCTATCACTCTTTGGTCTTGAATGAACCTTTAAGCTTAATAGCCTTAAACACAGAGCTACCTAATCTAAAAATTGTCCCTTCTGAAAAAATCCTGGTGGCGGCAGAAATAGAACTTGTAGACGTTGAAAATCGTGAGTTCAAACTAAAAAGATTATTAGAATCAATCTCAAATCAATATGATTATGTCCTCATAGATTGCCCACCAAGCCTGGGCTTATTGACTTTAAATGCTCTTGCTGCGGCTAATTCTGTATTAATACCTATTCAATGCGAATATTTTGCGCTTGAAGGAGTATCAGAGCTCTGGGATACTCTGGTGAAAATAAGGAGAACACTCAATCCTAGTCTGACAATCGAGGGATTTCTATTAACAATGTTTGATGAGAGGACCAATCTGTCCAATCAGGTTGTATCTGACCTCAGAGATTTTTTGGGCGCTCAGGTTTTTTCTACAATTATACCTAGAAATGTAAGACTGGCAGAGGCTCCCAGTCATGGTAAGCCCATCGTGCTATATGATATAAAATCCAAAGGAGCGGAAAGCTATTTGAGATTAGCCAAGGAGGTAATAAACAATGTCAAGAAAGGCTCTGGGCAGGGGACTTAGCGCGTTGTTCACCCAAATTAATCCTTTAGAGAGCGACCTGATTGAATTAGATATTGATCAGCTTGAACCTACAGATACCCAGCCACGAAAAGTATTTAATGAAAATAAGTTGGATGAACTGGCTCAATCAATAAAAGCCAACGGTATAATACAACCCATAGTTGCAAGACGAAGAGGTGAACGATTTCAAATAATTGCTGGAGAACGTCGCTGGCGTGCGGCTCAAATGGCTGGCCTGCATAAAGTACCATGCATCATTAAAGATATTGCAGATGAGAACGTATTGGAAATGTCCCTAATCGAAAATATACAGAGAGAAGATCTAAACCCGATTGAAGAAGCCAATGCCTATAAGAATCTATTAGAGAGGTTAGGTATAACTCAGGAGGAAATGGCTCGACGTGTTGGCAAAGATAGAACATCAATTACCAATGCTTTGAGGTTATTAAGATTGCCAGTTGAAGTTCAGAAACTTGTCGAAGAAGAGAAGCTCTCAATGGGACACGCGCGGGCTTTGCTATCACTTGATTCTATTGAAACACAAAAGATCTTGGCGCTTGAGATCATAAGCAGAACACTTTCCGTTAGAGAAACAGAGCGACTTGTAAAAGACCAGAATATAGAAAATAGCGTTATTACGAAAACGAACACTGTCAATAACAATCGTGATGAAGATGCTAATGTTACCGCAGCAGAATTAAAACTCAGCAAGAATCTGAGCGCTCCTGTTAAAATCAAATTCTCTAAGGACGGGGGGATAATAGAAGTAAAATTTTCATCTAATGAAGATTTATCCAGATTATTTGATCTTCTGATCCAAAAACCAGCCGTGTGATTTCCAGAATCTCTCTTTAGCAGAAACCGTAATATCGCTTACTTTCACCTTTTAGCCTGAAAAACAATTCTCTTCTTTTTCTTTAAGTGGATATGTTGTTTAGAATCAACTGTTTAGCTATATCTGGTGATGTTTTTATGGATCACGGATTCCTGTGTAAAAATGAAAAAGTAGCGCAGACTCTCATCTGCGCTACTCTCAATTCGGGTTTGAACCTACTATCTTAATCGAGTCATAGGATCACCGAAAAGTATCCAAGTCCGGCGAATGTCACCATCGCTGACTGATGACTTGGCTTTCAATGTAACTTCACCCAATAATCTTACCTGCGATGAGTTTTGGTCAAAGATCAGCTTGTATAACTGCTGATTCAAGAGTAATTGCCCGGAGGGTAAAGTCATTCCCGATGAGGCCCAAACGGCAATTGCTCCGCCACGTTCCGCTTTCATCAATGATTCAGCCATACTGTCAAGCGATGTGTCCTGGAAGTAACCATTCAAACAGGTCATCACCACAAACAGCGGCAGGCGATTACCGTTGGTTAGCCCCCTTGCGTCTGCGGAAGTCAAAAGATCATCGCGCCAGAGCTCGACCGAACCGTGGCCGAAGTAGTTCACTACCTTCTGGCCACGTTGGATGCTGTCGATCAGCGCTTTTTTCGCAGCCGCTGTGCCCAACTTGCCACGATCAATCTGTTCAACTTTGATGTTATCCGGTATCAGAGCCTTAAGTTGGTTGCTGGCGTCCTCAAAGTTAAATCCACTATTGCTGTCGCTGACGATAAGGGCTCCGTCAGAATTTGTTGTGCTCTCATAATTGATTATCTTCGCGATCATCCGAGCAGCCTCGTCATTGCCGCGAACAGGCAAGCGACCGACGACCATCTCTGCGAAGCCAAGGGCTTTGAAATCCGTAAACCAGTCGTCGCTCGATGTCTCCATGTATTGAGTATCGAGCAGCTTCGTCGGGACTAAATCGAAATCCCCACGGCCCAGATAATTCTTCGGATCAAAAGTCGCGTCCCCCATCAGCAATACAAATCGAGGAGCGCGCTGCCAGCCTGTCTTTGCGTATGCAAGGAAATCTCTCACTGCATAAGGACTCTTGTTGCCAAAGCTGAATTCATCATAGATATCTTCTATGTCAATAAGAGCGCCTCGAAGCCCTTGATTTTCCCTATAAGTTTGAAGCTGCTTTGCGCTTGCAAACAGGCTGCGATGCGTGATTATCACAAAATCGGATGATTGATTTGCCTGCCGCCAGTTAGAAGGCAGATTAGCCGCGACGGATGATGGACTCTGCATCTGGTCGTTCGTAATCGCAAGCAAAGTCCTTGAATCTCCACTGGGGGCTGCGACTGTCACGGCAAACCCATTCTTTTGCGGCTTAACCACACCGATGACTTCCTGCACAGCATCGGGGCTCGTCACATCAAACACGCGAATCATGTTGCCGGTAAAGCCCTCGACAGTGACTTGCTGTTTGCTGGCGGCAGTGAAGCGCAGAGCGTTGTTATCTGCTGTGAAGCTGTGCTGGTAGGTCACGCGAATATAATCGACAAGACTTGTGTCGGCCTCTGTGCCCTGAGCCGTCAATTTGACAATATTCTCGCCCTCTCTCAACAAAGCCTGGGGAACAGGCAAATTGGCGATATAGGAACTCTGTCCATCGAAACTGGCTTCTCCGATATCAGAGCCATTCAGAATTATCTTCACTCGATGAGGCGAGACGGTCACGCCTTGAAGCGCTACTTCGAGCATCGCTTGAGAGCCTCGCGGGTCCAGATGTTGAAGCGTGAGCGTCTGGTCAACGGGCGTGCGCGTTATGACCGCTCCAAAGAAGTTCTCTTTGTCACCGTTTCTCAATGATGAGAAATAAACTGCTCGGTCTTTTCGCTCTGCCGTAAAAGCAAAGCTTGAGGCAGAGGCCAGCCCTGCTGCGCTCTTTACCTGCTGGATTCGCAGGCCCGGCTGTGTGCCTGCAATTAGCCAGTAGACACGCGAGTTAGTAGAAGCCGTATCGAGTCCGATGCCATAAAATTCGATTGCGTCCAATGGACCGAAGTCCGTGCCGTTTTTTCCTGTCAGAGAGATGGGCTGCTCTCGGCCATCAACGTATAGCTGAAGCAGTCGGGGATTGACCTTCGGGTCGAGACCGGCTCGGACAAGCTCTGGCTGCGTGATTCTGTACCAGCCTTCGTGATTGACCGAAATCTTCACAGCCTGTTGTGCTGCAAGATTTAAGTTGGGCTGGATCTGCGCCGCCGCAAGTTGAACCGAGTCAGATTTCGATTCGACCGGTCTTGTTGTGCCTTCCTGGATCTGTTCTCTTCCAAGCATGCTGAGCATTATGGCCTGTCGCTCTTTGACGGCAGACTGCTTTCTGCCGTTCTCATACTTAATAGCTACGGGGCCGTGCCACACACTGGCACCTTTGAGATCTATCTCTTCGAGCCAATAGCGGGAATTTTGTCGCCCGATACTTGATCCATCCCACCACGAATACGAACGACCGGCCTTCATCTCTATACCGGGGCCTGCGATCAGAGCCGAACCTGCAAGTATCTGTGGATTCAAGCGAGTGCGCTTGCCGTTCTCCTCGCAATAGATATGGAATCCCAGATTATCGACTTCTTCGCCAGTCTTCCACTGCAACAATACCTGATTGCTATAGCTATCGGCCTGAAACTGGTCGAGCTTTGCCGCAGTCGGTGAAAACGCAAAGCGCGCGACCGAAGGATCGTGATCACTCGATTGGTCCGCAAATTCCGAGTTGATATGAACTACGTCATACACAAAAGGAATGTTGTTGAAGAGGTTATTGCTCACAAGAAGATGATCGAGCGCCTGTGCGTTGCCTTCAAAGTTGTAGCTGTAACGCTCGTCTTGCGGTAATGATTCGATTAAGGGGTGGAGCACGCCTCCCTTGAGCGCATTGACGGCTGTCGAGAACTCGAAATCATTGATATCGCCCAGCACCACTATATTGGCGTTCACGTTCAGCGCAAGAATCGAATCAACAAAATTATTCACCACCTGCGCCTGCTGATTGCGCGCAACCTCGGTGGATCGAACTGGCGGCTGGTTGCGACCAAAGAGGGGGTCATCTCCGCCTTTGGAGTTGAAATGATTCCCGATGATAAAAAACTTCTGGCCCTTGAATCCGAATTCGCCTACGAGGGGTTTACGGCTGTTGTTGAATGCGGCATTGTTCGGATCGATGCGTCCGGGACTCGCAGACAGTACAGGTCCGTCCACAGTGCTGACAACGGTTGTCGAAGTAGTTGTACCGCCACCGGGCCTGTCTATAAAGCTGAGACCCCGGTCAGTCCGGTACATGAATCCCTGACGAATGTTGCCCCCTCCTTCGCCTCCATCTGCATTGTTTGTGGGATTTATCTGGCGGAATTGATAGGTCGGTCCTCCGGCGGTTTGGATAGCCGAGATGAACATATTAAAGGTAGTCGCGGCATCAACGACGCCATTGTTTGTAGGTCCGTTATTGTCCTGAATCTCTTCGACGCAGATGATGTCAGGCGACTTCAGGTTATTAACGACGAAGCCCGCGAGAGTATTGAACTTGATTGCCGGGTCACCCGGATCAAGATTTTCGACGTTGAATGTCGCAACGGCAAGCTCATTTGTGTCCTGCGGGGTTGTCGCTTCGCGTACCAACGGGCCTGGAACGGCTGTCAGCGCTGCGGTCGTTAGGATTCGGAAATTGCCTGCGCTGTAATCCATTATGCCGACGATAGACGCAGTGAATGTGTCTGCGACGTTTACCTGCGGAATTGAACCAGCCACGAGAGTGTCGTCAACGAAAATGCGCTCAGGGTTGAAATCAGTCGCCCTGATAACTATGCCGCCTCGGCTGGTGCGGATGCTGGCGTTGACTCCGTTATCGCCTAGAACTGGAATTTCGTTGTTGTCTGTGGTTGGCCCGACAGCCACCGCGTTATTGACCTGTACGCGCATTCCTTCGAGGCTCTCATAGAAATCGATCCCATCGTTAGCGGGATCAAAAGTGCCGGTGCCTACTGTGCCTGCCGAATCGTCATCTATTATAGTAGTAGGTGGAATGCGACCACCTATGCCGATTACTGTTGGCGCGGGCAGCGGGTTGCCGGTTGAAGAAATTGTAAATGTAGGCGAGCTAATCTCGGTATTTGTCAGGTTAGTGCCCGATCCGAACTCGGCGACAGTGCCGTTGACAGATACTGCATCGCCGACGGCTACGACAGGAGCCGTTGACGTAAAGACGAAAATGGCTTCAGACGTGGCGTCGCTGGCATCAGGCAAGGTGTCTTGAATATAGAAGCCGTTGCTCCTTATCGCTGTCACTATGCCGGTAATGTTTGATACAGGGCCGCCTAACACGGGTGATGTGTGACCCGCGCCCTGAATGTCATGAATTCGTAAAGCTGTAGCCGATGTCACCGTAAGCGAGATCGAGGTGCTCCCCATTCTTGCCTGTGCATCGGTGATCGTAGCAGGTATGGTTTTCGGGCCGATGGGCGTGGCAGGCGCGACTGTGGCTTGGAACGAAAATATATTATCGCCAATCGTCAAATCGCCATTCGTTCCGTCATCGAAGAACTGCTGAGTCGCCGAACCTCCGATTGAGGTCAGATCACCCGTGACATCAATGCCCGTGCTCGGCGGGGTCGTGCCCGGTGTGACCGTGACCTTAAGCAGGGTCGAGCCGCCTTGAACTACCGATGAGGGAGTTGCAGAGCCAACGCCTGACGGGCTGGTCGGGCCGCCTGCTGTGCCTGTGATATTAATATCGTCAACGCCTACCCATTCATCGCCTCCAACTGCATTCGTGCTCATAATGCGCACCTGCACGAGCGATTGGTTTTCGGCGGCGGCAGGAAGGATTACGCTGACAGGTGTGACGAGCGTGGCCAGACTCGGACCAGTCGTAGCATCGGCGACGTATCCAGCAGGTACGTTTGTGAAATTGCCAGAAGAGCCGACCCGGAATTGCAGCGCGACCTGTTGAACGGCATTATCCGTAGAGCCGTCAATATCTCGAAGGTTGTAGGCGACATTGATACTTGAAAATCCTGTAGTATTCAGATGGATAAGTATGTACGGAGCATCAGCGGTTCCAGAACCTTGCAGTGCGATGGTCGGATTAGCGATACCGTCGAACTCCGCAACACCTCCGTTAGCAAGCGTGTTTGGATTCGATTGATTCGCGATCACGTCGAGATCATTTGCCACGCCACTGACGCCAAGCAAAGTCTGTGGGTCAACTCCGGTTCCGGTAGTAATATCCTGACCGAGAAACCCCTCGATGCCGGGCACGCCCGACCAGTTATCATTTGCAGTGATGAGAGTCGTGGTAGTCCAGTTTTGCGTGAACGGAGGAGTTTGAGCTGAGGTGTCGGCATGCACAAAAAGTCTACTGCCGGTAATCAACAGCACAATTGAAACCGCGAGGGCCATACAGGTGGCAGCAAGCCTGTTGGAAAAGAGCTTACGTCCCCAGACTTTTTTTGCCCGTCTATTATTGTGGGATCGAGAAGTCGCAAGTGGCCGATTTCGACGCAGATTCGAGGGCGATTGTGATTTTTTCATTTTATGCAAAGCCTGACTCCAGCCAGGCCCGTGAGGCGCAATCCTGCACACCGAGGGCTGGGCGAAACAGTCGGGGGCTTACTCCTTTCAATTCGGACTAAAGTGATTCGGAATCTATCTGGTGGAAAATCTCTCAAGATAGAGCAAGCATTTTATCTTATTTTACATCTCACAGCCTAGTGCAAAAAGATTACAATAGTGTGAATTTTGATTGTGATATTTTGCTCAGACAATCGCAGTGTGAATAAGAGACAGTCGAACCGCTTTCAAGCATCGCAGGTTTTCTGTATAAATATTGTTTCTACACATACCGAATTTTCAGCAGAGGAGAATAAAAGTGCGACGTTTTATCACTCTCATCGCTCCTGTTTTTGTTTTGATCTTTCTATGCTCGAATGCGCTTGCGCAGGAAAAACTGCTTACAATCAATGACATCTTCGACTCTGAGAAGAAAATCGATTTCAGCGGTTCGCCGCCCACGGGCCTGCGCTGGCTCGATGACGGCGCACATTACCTTCAGAGCCGTCAGCGCCAGCTTATGCGTGTCAACGCGATGACGGGTGAAGCCGCGCCCTTTTTCGATACCGCAAAGATGGAATCTGCGCTCGCGCGGGCAGGCATGAGCACGGAAGACGCGAATCGGCTGGCGCATCGCTCTTCTTATCTGATGAATGATGCCCGTTCTGCTGCTCTTATCAATCACGCGAAAGATCTTTTCTATTATGAATTCGGCAGCGATAAGGCCACGCGGCTCACGAATAATTCCGACGAAGAGGTCGGCGAAGAATTCAGCCCTGACTCGCGAACGGTGAGCTTTATTCGCAGCAACAACATCCATGTCATAGACCTTGCGACCGGGCGCGAGCGCGCATTGACCACGGATGGCGCAGGCAAGATTCTCAACGGGCAACTCGACTGGGTTTATCAGGAAGAGCTTTACGGGCGCGGAAACTTCAAGGGCTACTGGTGGAGCCCCGATTCGTCCCGCATTACTTATCTGCGCTTTGACGAGACTCCCGTTCACGAATTCACCATCGTTGATCACATCCCGCACCTTCAGGAGGTCGAAAAAGAGTCATATCCGAAAGCTGGCGACCCAAACCCCGTAGTGCGTCTCGGCGTAATCAGCGCGACGGGCGGCACGACCCAGTGGGTGGATACGGCGAAGTACGAAGGGGTTGAGCCGCTGATAGTTCGAGTCGGCTGGAATCCTGACGGCAAAAGGGTCGTTTATGAGATTCAAAACCGCGAACAGACATGGCTCGATCTGAATTATGCAGACCCGGCAAACGGCAAATCACAGACTATACTTCGCGAGACATCCAGGGCATGGATCGATGTTGATAACGTAGAAGAACCTGTCTGGTTGAAGGACGGATCGTTTCTGATCTTCAGCGAACGAACGGGCTGGAAACACCTTTATCATTACTCGGCTGACGGAAAACTGATAAGGCAGATCACGGACGGCAAATGGGAAGCGCGCACGCTGCACGGCGTAGACGAAGCAAACGGCTTCGTCTATTTCAGCGGCACCGAGCACAGTCATATCGCGATGCATGCTTATCGCATCAAGCTCGACGGAACCGGACTGACGCGGCTGACGCAGACGGAAGGGAATCACGCAGCCAATTTCAATCCCGCGTTTACGCTCTTCATTGATACCTGGAGCGATGTGAATACGCCGTCGCAGGTTCGGCTGTTCAAGTCGGATGGCACGCTCGCTCGCGTGATTGACGAAAACAGAGTCGAAGCTCTGAAGCAGTACAAGCTCGGCAAAACGGAACTATTGCAGGTCAAAACGCGCGATGGATTCGTGATGGAAGCGATGATGATAAAGCCTCCCGACTTTGATCCGTCAAAAAAATATCCTGTTTTCGAGTTCACCTACGGCGGCCCGCATGCCCCGCAGGTTCGCAACAGCTGGGGCGGCTCCGTTTATATGTGGCATCAATTGCTTGCGCAGAAAGGCTACATCATCTGGGTTCTGGACAATCGCACGGCCAGCGGCAAAGGCGCTGAATCGGCCTGGCCGCTTTATCGCAACTTCGGCGAGCTTGAACTCCGCGATCTTGAAGACGGCGTCAGCTGGCTCAAGAATCAGCCTTACGTTGATGGCTCGCGCATAGGGATTTGGGGATGGAGCTTTGGCGGGTTCATGACTAGTTATGCGCTGACGCACAGCAAGAGCTTCCGCATAGGCATTGCCGGGGGAACTGTTGCCGACTGGCGTTTGTACGACACGATCTACACTGAGCGGTTTATGGCGACGCCTCAGAACAATCCCGAAGGATACAAAAAGGGACCGCTCGCGGCAGCCAAAGACCTCAGCGGCAAGTTGCTTTTAATTCACGGCATGATTGACGACAACGTTCACATGCAGAACACGATTCAGTTTGCATACGAGCTTCAAAAAGCGGGCAAGCCATTTCAGTTGATGCTTTATCCCAAGTCGCGGCACGGCGTTGTCGATCCGCTGCTTGTGAAACATATGCGAACGATGATGACCGATTTCATACTGGCGAACCTGTAAATATTTGCCAGCCGATAAATGCTTCGCGCGTACTTTCGCCTGTGCGAAATTTGCTGTATAAAATAGGTGACCATAAAATAGGCGACCTTAGAACTTTCGTCATTCTTGTATCGTAGACTGGCTTGAGTTCCTAAACCCGAATAACCACATCAGGAGAACGAAGAAATGCAGTTGAGAAGAATTATCACATTGCTGTCCGTTGCGCTGCTGGTCTTTACATCATCAGTCGCATTTGGAGCATCATTTAACCCTCAGGCCAAACCCGCATCCGACCCAGTTTCCGGCAAGTACGAAGGTGTGGCCAAAAGCGATCAAATCGGCGACATACCTCTAACAGTTGAAATCAAGAATGACAACGGCAAGCTGTCAGGAAAGATAGATACTCCGCAGGGTCCGTCGCAAATTACCAGCGGAACTTTTGCCGACGGAAAGATCATGATGAAATTCGATGCCGGTGGCAACGAAGGCACTGTTGAAGCCATGCTGAGCGGCGACAAGATCAGCGGCAAATGGTCGCTTTCAGGCATGGGCGGCCCGCTTGAACTCAAGAGGGCGAGCGCTGCTGTGGCTGCCAACCCCGCTCCGACTACTCCCATGGCCGCTCCGGCAGGCGACCCTATCTCCGGCGACTGGGATGGATCTGCTGAGGTTCAAGGTTCGACGATTCCTTTCACACTCAAACTTAAACTCGAAGGCGATAAAGTCACAGGCACGTCTTCATCAGAACAGGGCACTACGCCTTTGAGCAAAGGAATGTGGAGCGCCAACAACCTGACTTTCAGCCTTGATACGCCCGGTGGCGTGATTGGCTTCAAAGCCGTAATCAAGGAAGGCAAGCTCGTCGGAGAGTTTGATTTCGCGGGTCAAATGACCGGCAAGTGGGAAGCCAAGAAAAAATAACTCGTATAGGTCAGGAGTCAGAAGCCAGAAGTCAGAAAATAGAACTCGCATTACCTTGAAACAGGCTTCCGCAGCCGCTTTCAAGTCAAATGCCATTCTGAGTTCTGTCTTCTGACTTCTGGCTTCTATTGTTTGAAAACCACCTCGCCGCCGATCACTGTCATCACCGCGCGAGTCTTTAATATCTCAGGCTCTGCGATCTTCATTATGTCGGCTGAAAGCACCGTCAGGTCTGCAAGCTTGCCTGTTTCGATAGTACCTTTCAGGTTCTCTTCAAATGCGGCGTAAGCGGCCCAGATCGTAAACATCTTGAGCGCCTGCTCGCGCGACACTGCCTGCTCAGAGTGCCAGCCTTCGCCCGTGAACCCGCTTTGATCTTTGCGCGCCACCGCAGCGTAAAATTCGATCATCGGCTCGCCGCGCTCGACCGGCGCATCTGACCCGCCCGCGATAATAGACCCCTGCTTGATGAAGCTTTGCCACGCGTATGCGCCTTCGAGCCGCTTCATTCCCAAACGGGATGGGGCGAAGTGTAAATCGCCGATGGCGTGCGAAGGCTGCATCGAAGGAATCACTCCGAGGCGAATGAATCGCGGGATGTCCGCAGGGTCTACGATCTGCGCGTGTTCAACGCGCCAGCGCGGCTCACGAACCTTGCGCTCGGCGGCAGGCACCGCGTTGAACGCTTTCTCGTACAGGTCGAGTATCACGCGGTTGGCCCTGTCGCCGATTGCATGAGTTTCGACCTGAATCCCTTTTCTCAGAGCTTCGACGAGCATGGGGTAAAGGGCTTCTTCTTTGACCGTCGGAAATCCCTGTGAATTGTTATCCGAATAATTTTCAAGCAGCCACGCGCCTCTTGAACCGAGCGCACCGTCAAAGACGACCTTAATTGCGCGCAGAGTGAACCGGTTATCGAATGTCCCGACGCTTGCCCCTTCGTTCATTAACCGGCTGGAGCCGGGGCCGGGGCCGTGCACAGCTTTAAAGATGCGCAGCTTGATCTTTCCTTCGCCGTAAAGCTTCTTCATCAACTCAACATCTGCGTAGCTGCCGCCCGCGTCCTGAATCTCGCACCAGCCAAGCTCGATGCTCCGCTTCACGCCGAGCAGTAAAGCCTGCTCTTCATCGGCCCTGGTTGTCGCCGGAATGGTTCTTCGGACCATGCCCTGCGCGCCGTCTAAAAGCATGCCCATAGGCTCGCCCGTCTGTTTGTCTTTCACTATCTCGCCGCCGAACGGATTCGGAGTGTTTCTGTCTATGCCTGCGATCTTAAGCGCGGCGCTGTTTGCGACCGTCGCGTGACCGTCTGCGCGAGTGAGTATGACGGGATTGTTCGGCGAGATTTTGTCCAGGTCCCATCGGGTAGGGAATACGGGCGGCTTCCAGAAAGTTTCAATCCATCCTCGACCCGTAACCCATGCGCCGGGCTTCGCCTGATCGACACGGGCTTTGACCTTCGCGAGAAAATCTTCGAGGCTAGTTATGCCTTCCAGATTCAGGTTCATCTCTCGCTCGCCGACTCCCGAAAGGTGATAATGCGAGTCGGTCAGGCCGGGCACAACCGTGTTGCCTTTGAGATCGATGATGCGCGTGGTTTTGCCTTCGTAGGCTCGCGCGTCTTTGTTTGAGCCGACGAAGATAATCTTTCCACCTTTGACGGCGATGGCTTCGGCGCGCGGTTGTCGGTCGTTGACCGTGTAGATGTTGCCGTTTTTGAAGACCGCGTCTGCCGGTTCGGTTTTGGCAGACGCGGGCAGAACGCTGAACGTAGCAAGAATTAAGACCAGCGCAGTGATTCTCATATTTTCTCTCAGATGAAATGATCTACAGATTATACCGGCCAGCTTCGATGATCGAATCAGCGATGCGGCGTCGCGCAGCTATCGCTTTTACGGGCGCGCGTCGCGTCCATTCATTGATCATAGCCGTAGTTTTATCGTCGCCCGTTTCTGTCGCTACAGTGTGCGCCGCCCGCTCGACGCGCTGCGCGGCTTCGCGCACAAAGACGCGCGTGATGTCCATCTGCACAGGGCAGGCTTCCACGCCGCGATCCGACACCAGTCTTTGCGTGCGCAGCACAGCGCTCTCCATCGCGTACACGTCCATCACCATGTCTGCGATCAGCCCGAACGCTTCCTGCTCATCGCGCGCGCGGTCGCCATAAACGCGATCCACGCTTGCTATGCTTGCAAGCGTCATCGCCTTCGCGCCTTTGATCATCTTTATCTCGTCGGCGAACGCGACGATCTCTACGGCCAGTCTCAGAGTATCGGAAGAGGGCTTTTCTCCCGCGAGAAGACAACTGGCTGCTTCAAGCAGCGCAAGCTCTCCCGATTTTGCGCGCCGTAGCAACTGGCTTGCGATCACGATGCGATTTATCTCGTTCGTGCCTTCATAGATTCGCGAAATGCGGGCGTCGCGGTATGCGCGCTCCGCCGGATAATCTTTCGAGTAACCGTAACCGCCGAACACCTGCACCTCTTCGTCAACCACGTAGGCGAGCGCTTCGCTCTCCCACACTTTTATGATCGAACACTCGATGGCAAACTGTTCGAGCACCCGAAGCACCTGCTGCGGGTCGTCTTTATCGGCTCGCTCAAGCGAATCGTCGATCATTCCCAGTGTGCGATAGAGGATTGATTCGCCGACGTAAGCGCGGATGGTCATCTCTGCGATCTTATGTTTGATCAAACCGAAATTCGCAATCGCCTGACCGAACTGATGGCGCTCTTTCGCATATTGAACGGATTGAAGCAGCGAGAGCTTTATCGTTCCTACGGACCGCGCGCCCAGTTTCAATCGTCCGATGTTTAAAACATTGAAAGCGATCTTGTGGCCGCGACCGATCTCGCCCAGAAGGTTTTCAACCGGCACGTGACAATCTTCGAGCATCAATGCGGTTGTGGAGCAACCATCGATGCCGAGTTTCTTCTCTTCGTGGCCGCTGACAAGTCCCAGCCCGCGCTCGACGAGAAAAGCGGTGAACTTTTCGCCGTCAACCTTTGCAAAAACCGTAAAAAGGTCCGCAAAACTGCCGTTTGTTATCCACATCTTCTGGCCGTTGAGTATGTAGTGGCGGCCATCTTCCGACAGCACGGCTTTCGTCTTTGCGGCCATCGCGTCAGAACCCGACTGCGGCTCTGTCAGCGCATAGGCTCCGATCATTTCGCCCGTCGCGAGCTTTGGCAGATATTTCTGCTTCTGCTCTTCGGTGCCAAAAAATACAATCGGCAGAGTACCGATGTTGACGTGCGAACTTTGCGTGCCAGCAAATGATGCCTGTAGAGCGAACTGCTCGCCGACGATTGCAGAACTGACTTTATGAAGCCCAAGCCCATCATATTTTTCAGGTATGTCTATTGAAAGAAGTCCAAGCTCGCCTGCCTTGCGCATCAGCTCGCGGTGCGTATCCCAGTTCTTCGCATAGATTTCGTCTTCGCGCGGGATTACTTCTTTGCGCAGGAACTCTTCTGCCGTGCGAGCGAACATGCGTTGTTCTTCATTGATGTCTTCCGGCGTGAAAACTTCTGTCGGCTCGCGGTTTTCGATCAGGAAACTGCCGCCTTTGATCTCTTCTCGTTCCTCGGCTCTGCTTGTCATATATCTCTCCTTCCAGAGGCTAAAAATAACACCCTACCGCGCGGTAGGTCTACCGAAAGCAAAGTCTGTTGTGTCCGCTAATCAACGGTCAAAATTATTTTCCCTACAGTCTCGCGGCTTTCCAGTTTGCTGTGCGCTTCGGCGGCCTGTGCGAGCGGCAGCTTTAGTCCAATCGTAAGCTTCAGCTGACCGCTTGCCACAAGCGCGACTACCTGTTCGACTCCGCGACGCGCAATTTCCGGCACGCGGGCGACGGTCACCAGCCAGAACGCACTCACCTTCAGAGATTTCTCATAAAGGTTGAGCACGTCGAGCGCATCAGGCCGCCCGCTCGCCCCGCCGTAGCTGATAAGATGGCCGAACGGCGCAAGCGCGTTCAGGCTGCCTTCAAACGTCGCTTTGCCGACGGAGTCCAGCACCAGATCAACGCCGCGCCCGTTTGTCAATCGCTTGATCTCTTCGGCGAAATCGCTCTTGTTGTAAAGTATCACATCGTGTGCGCCCATCTCCCGCGCAAGACGGGCTTTGTCTTCGCTCGATGTTGTGCCGTATACGGTTGCGCCCGCCTGTTTCGCCATCTGAATCGCGAGCAATCCGACGCCGCCCGCAGCCGCGTGCACAAGCACGGATTTGCCCGCCTGAACCTGATCCATCGTGTAGAGCATGTGGTAAGCCGTAAGCCCCTGAAGCGGAAACGCCGCTCCCTGTTCAAGCGAAATCGTATCGGGCAGCGGTATAAGCTGGTGCGCGTTAACGCGCGTGTACTCTGCGTAGCATTGCTGTCCGAGAAACGCTACGCTACGACCGACTAGATTTTCATCCGCGCCTTCGCCAACCTCTTCGACAATGCCCGCCGCTTCAGCACCGGGAATCGCTGGCAGTTCAGGCTTCATTATATATTGCCCGCGCCTGAGCAGCGTGTCCGCGAAATTCACGCCGACGGCACTGACTTTGACAAGCACTTCATTGGGGCCGGGCTGCGGACGGGCAACCTCTTCGTATTTTAGAACCTCCGGGCCGCCGATTTCATGAAATCTAATTGCTTTCATATCTCATCCTCATCAATCGGGTTTCAATCGTTAAAAGTTTCCCCCTCAAACTCGCTTATTATCAACCGCAGCGCATCGGGGACGCGCACGGGCCTGAGCGTCTTCGGGTCTACGGAGACGTAGAGCGACGAGCAGGTGCCGATCAATCGCTCTTCGCCTTCCGGGTAAATCTCGAAGTCAAACGTGATGCTTGTATTTCCGATCCTTGATACGCGAGTGTAGATTTCGAGCACGTCATCAAAGCGCGCGGGAGATTTGAATTCCATAGTCGTGCGCGCCAGCACCGTGTCGGCTCCGGTTGCGATGATGTCTTTCCACGCCAGCCCCATGGCGCGGAAATATTCCGTCCACGCCACGTCGTAATAAGTCAGGTAGTTGCCGTTGAAGACGATGGCCTGCAAGTCAGTTTCAGCAAACCTGACTCTGAGTTTGTGATTGAATTTGAACTCTGCTTTCACGCGGCGAAATCATGCCTGAAAGCCGCGAGGTAATCAATCTGCGATGCTATGCGTTGATGCGGATTTAACTCTCGCGTTATATATCGAAGATCCGATGATTGCGCAGGTAAAGAGTTTTGCCGGTCCATGATCTGCTCGACGATGGCATTTTGGCAGGGAAAATTTCTTGTGCTATGCTCAGTCGCGTTTCGGCATTTATTCAACGGGAGGTGCAGAGGTGATCGTTCCGCTCAATGAATACGATTTTCTCAAGCGCGCGCTCGTCGCTCATGCTGGTAAAGAAGCCATAGTATGTGGCGACCTGCGCCTGACTTATGCTCAATTCGGCGAGCGCGTAAACCGATGGGCCGATATGATGCGCTCGCTTGGCATAGAGAAAGGCGACCGCGTGGCCGTGCTTTCGCAGAATTGCCATCGCGTGCTCGAAGCCTTCTTTGGCGCGCCCCTGCTTGGCGCGATACTTATGCCGTTGAACTTCCGTCTCGTTGCTGAAGACTTTCAGTACATTCTCAATCACGGCGGCGCGAAGGTACTGGTAATTGAAGATGGACTCACGCACTTGATCGAGCCTGTCAGGGAGCGGCTTGAAACGGTCGAACACTTCCTGCTCGCGCGCAACAGGCCGTCGGTTGAAACAGACGGGTGGAGAGATTATGAAACCCTTCTCGCCGAAGCCGAAAGCGGGCCTCCTGCGCCCGTCGAAATAGACGAGAACGAAACATCGGCCCTGCTCTACACTTCGGGCACGACGGGTCGGCCAAAGGGCGTGATGCTGACGCATCGCAATCTTTACCTGAACGCGATAAATTCGATCTGCGAGTTTCAGGTGCACGAGCGCGACGTGTACCTGCACACGCTCGCGCAGTTTCACTGCAACGGTTGGGGCGTGGGGTACGCAGTCACGGGGATGGGCGGGACTCACGTCATCATCAAAAAGTTCGAGCCTGCGGAGTTTTTCGATCTGGTGACGCGCGAGCGGGTGACGTTCGCCTGTATGCCGCCGACTATGATCAACATGGCTTTGAATCATACTTTGAGCGATGAAGCGCTCGAACAGTTGCCGCGCGCTGTGAGAGTGGGCACGGCAGGGTCAGCGCCGCCGCTTGCGACCATACAGGGCGCGCAGGAGAAGTTCGGCTGGCGCGTGATTCAGATTTACGGACTGACGGAGACCTCGCCTTTCATGACGGTTTCAAAGATCAAGCCGCACATGGACGACTGGCCCGTGGCCGATAAGCTGCGCGTGCAGGCAAAGACAGGCTACCCGATGATAGGCGTTGACGTGCGAGTGGTTGACGATGAAGGCCGCGACGTTCTCCCTGACAGCAATGAGGCGGGCGAAGTGATAACTCGCGCGAACGTCGTGATGGCGGGTTACTGGCGACAGCCCGAAGCGACAGATGCGGTGATCGTTGACGGGTGGTTTCATACAGGCGACATGGCTTTGATCGACAGCGAAGGCGTCATCGAAGTCGTTGATCGAAAGAAAGACCTGATCATATCGGGCGGCGAAAATATTTCGTCAATCGAGGTCGAAGGCTTTCTCTATAAACACCCTTCGGTGCTTGAGGCCGCCGTGATCGCCGCGCCCGACGAGCGCTGGGGCGAAGTGCCTTATGCAGTTGTCGTGTTGAAGCCTCAGGCTCAGGCGAGCGAGTCAGAGTTGATAGAGTTTTGCCGCGCGAACCTCGCGCATTACAAGGCTCCAAAGCGCATTGAGTTTATCGAAGTCCTGCCGCGCACCGCGACCGGTAAAATTCAAAAGAACCTGCTGCGCGAGCGGTTCTGGAAGGACAAGAGCAAACGCGTCGGCTGATCAGAATCTCAGCACGAAACCAGCCGAGATGAGCGCGTTGTGCTGGCGGTCGCTGAGCGCACGCACGTTCAGAGGCGGAAGCTCGGAATAGAAATCGCGCACTTCGCCCCGGATGCTCACGATGGAAAAGACCTTCACGTCAATCCCTCCGCCAAAGACGAAAACACCATCGACTTTCGAGCTTTGATCCGCGTTCGGCTGATTGTTTATTCGCGTGTTGCTTTCGTTGAACCGCGCAAGGCCGACCCCCATTGTCGCGTATGGCGAGTATTTCGCGCCCGGCAGCAGTTTCAACTTTATTCCCGGCGTAAAAAAGAGCGATGAATAACTGCGCGGAGAGAGCGCGTTTGTCGAATCGACCTTCGTGCGCGGCGTGCCCGCGAACGGGAACTCGAAATAGAGCGCGGCGATCTTTCCGTCAAAGAATCTGCGCGCGTAATTTATCTCGTAGGTGAACCCCGTGCCGAATTTCAGGCGACCGGGATTGGGCAGATCAAACCCGCGCTCTCCGATCTTCAACCCGCCCGATGTGAATGCAATTTCGTGTTTCTGCGCCGAGGCTGCGGTTGCGCTCAAAATTATCAGCGCCAGTATTACGAAAAATCTATATTTCATTTATTCTTCCGAACCTTGTTCTTTGATCGTTAGGTGCTACTCGGACGGTAAACAGCATACCATAATAGTTACGGCTGCGGCGCGGCGGCCTCGCTTCGGTTTCAGTTTTAGTATTCCAGTTTTCCGTCGAACATCATCTCTTTTACTTTGTATCTGGTGTTGAGCGTGAAGCCGTTTCGCGCGACATCGCTGTTGGCTAAAGTGCTGTTAAGCTGCGACCCGCCGCCGAGTTCCGCATGAAAAAGAATCTCGCCGCTTTCGGGCGTGATAAAAGGTTTGCCGTCAATCAGACGTGGAAAGATGAAGCGCGCGCCCAGTCCGTCATTTTGCGGCGGCTGGTACTCCTGCAAAAAGACGCGCTCTCCGCCTTTTGCCACAAGATAGGTGCTGTTTTTGATCCCGCCTGTGTTGAGCTTTTGAAGCAGCGTCCTGGCTTCCTGAAGCATATTGCTCGCTCTGTCGCTCTCGCACGACACGGTTATGATGACGTAGTCCGGGAAATCGGCTGTGGCAAGCGCTTTTAGTTTTGCAGCCATAGGTTCCGGCATCTCGCCTTTGTACTGCAATTCCATGGAGCGGCTGATTGCCTGGCGCACGGGCTTGGCCGTAAAGAATCGTATATGAAATTTAACGTTGATGACATCGGCAATCGCGGTCTGCGTTCCGCCACGGCTTGTGGTGGTCGAAGCATTCTTTGAAGTGTCTGTGAAATTCTGATCCTGGCTCCACGGCGAATCTTCGAGCATCTTCTTGGTATCTTTCTGAGACCATTCGGTGTAAGGCTTTTTGTTATATTGACCGAGAGTTGCGAGCGGAAAGGCGAGAAAAAGCGCAAGCACGGTAAATGTCAAAAGGCGATGTGCGGTCTTCATAACTTCCTCCAATAGAGATTTAGATAAAACACCTGCAATGAGCAGTGATTATGTGCACGGGTTATTGTCCCTTCGCTTGAGGACGGCGCTATAATATCCCGGCGCGGTTTCATGCGCAATTAAATAATGCTTTCAGGTCTTCGAGCGACGTTTTGTAACCGTGACTGCCCTGTGAGCGTCTTTGCAATTCACCGACTTCGATCAGAAAAAAACAGTGTTAGCAAGGAGGAGTTTATGAAAAAATCTCATGCGCTCGCTTTTCTGTTCCTGTTGTGCGCGCCGTTAATGGCGATGGGCCGCGAAGCGAAACTGGTTCGCTATCCGCACTATCATCAGGGCCGCATAGCGTTCACCTACCTCGGCGACATCTGGACGGCGGACGAAGAAGGCCGCAATGTCCGGCGCATCACGGTCCACAAAGCGCGCGACGTTTATCCCAGATTTTCGCCCGACGGAAAGTGGATAGCTTTCTCCTCCGACCGCGACGGCAACCTCGATGTATTCATAATTCCAAGCGAAGGCGGCGAGGCAAAGCAACTCACGACGCATTCGACAGACGACAGTGTGCTGGGATGGACGACCGATTCGCGCGCGGTGCTGTTTGCTTCGCAGCGCAACGAGGACTTCCTCGGAAAGATCTACACCGTAAGCATTGACGGCGGGTTGCCGCGCAACAGCGGAGCCGACATGGGCGTATACGCCGCTTACTCGCCCGACGGTCAAAAGCTTGCAATCAATCGCAAATCGCAAGCCTACTGGCGCAAATATTATCGCGGCTCTTATCAAACAGACATAACCGTGATGGACATCGCGCAGAAGAAGTTCACTGACCTGACGGATTTCGACGGCCTCGATTCGTGGCCGATGTGGAGCGCCGACGGCCACATCTATTTTGTAAGCGACCGCGAAGGCAACGGATTGACTAATATCTGGCGCGTGGCGGAAGCGGGCGGCAAAGCCGAACGCATCACTTCATTCAAAACGGGCGATGTGCGCTGGCCCGCGATGAGTGCGGATGGACGTGTGATCGTATTCGAGCACGACTTCGGCATCTGGAAACTCGATGCCGCAAGCCGCAAAGTCGCGCCTGTAAAACTCGACATCGCAGCCGAGACGCAGGAGAACTTAAGCGAAGTGCGAGACTTCAACTCGCAGGCGGACGATTACGACCTTGCGCCTACGGGCCGCCGCATAGCCCTTTCGATTCACGGCGAAATATTCACAGCGCCCACAGACGAAGGCGATTTGCGACAGGTCACAGACAGCCCCGCGCGCGATAAACAGCCGCAGTATTCGCCCGATGGGAAATGGCTTGCCTACATCAGCGATCAAAGCCGCCGCGAAGAGCTTTACATCGCCTCGGCAGACGGCGCGGGCAAGCCTGAGAAGATTTCAGATATTGATGCGCTGAAGTTTGCCTTCGCCTGGTCGCCTAACTCGAAAGAGATCGCCTTTAACTCATCCGACAGCAAGCTGCGCAAATACAGCGTCGAAAGCAAACAGACAATCGAGCTTGTAACGTCGAAGTTCGGCAACATCGGTTTGCCTGCGTGGTCGCCTGACGGAAAATGGATAGCCTATTCGAGGCCCGATTATACGCGAACATCGGACGTTTTCCTGATTTCGTCCGCCGGAGGCGAAGAGCATAAAGTCACGTTCGATTCATATAATGACGGGAACCCGCAATTTTCTCACGATGGCCGCAAACTCTACTTCGTGCGCAGTGAAGGCGGCGGAGGAGGCGGCGGTCAGGTGTCCTCGCAGATTTACGTTATGACGCTTGAACGCGAAGACCGCGATCCCAATGATCCGGAAGACCGCCCGGAACCCTCGGATTCACAGGATCAGACCGGTGACCAGTCCGCGCGCCGCCCGCCTCAGCGCAACCAGCCGCCGCGAGAGATCAATGTCGATTGGGCGGGGCTCAAGCGGCGCACGCGGCAGATCACGCGAATGCCTTTTGCCGTTTTCAACTACGCGATCACGCCCGACAATCGCACGCTGGTCTTCGTGACCACAGAGCCTTCGGCAACGCGAACCGTCCCCGTAGTCTATTCGATAGGCGAAGACGGCAAGCGGCTGACTCGGATTACGGCGGGCGAAGCGCAGAGCGGCGAGGAGGGCGGGCCGGGCGGCGGTGGCGGCTTCGGCGGCGGCATCAATAACCTGAATGTCTCGCGCGATGGCCGCACGCTTTTCTTCAAAGAAGGCAGTTCGATCTATTCAGTCTCTCTGCAACCCGCAGCAGTCGCGGCAACCGCTCCTGTGGGGCGCGAAAATGCGCGGCGGCGGATAAACTTTGTCGCGCAGGTGAAGATTGATAAGCCCTCCGAATGGGCCGAGATGTTCGACGATGCATGGCGGACGATGAAGTATCGCTTTTATGATCCGGCAATGCACGGCAGAGACTGGGACGCCGCGCGCGCCAAGTATCAGCCGCTGGTCGAATACATCGGCGACCGGCAGGAACTTTTAAACATCGTCAACGAGATGATAGGCGAGTTGAACGCTTCGCACACCGGAGCCGCGCCGCCGCCTCGCGGTCGTGAGGCAGGCACGACGACAGTTCATCTGGGCGTAGAGCTTGAGGCGGACGCGGCGGCGGGCCGTTATCGCGTGACGCACGTTTACGAAGAAGGACCGGCGGATAAAGACTGGGTGAAGGTGAGCACAGGCGATTACCTGATCGCAATCAACGGACGCGCTGTGAAAGCCGGAGACGATTACTGGGAGCTGTTGAACCATCGCTTGAATCGCAAAATCGAAGTTACCTTCAACAACAAGGCTGCGGAAGACGGCGCGTGGAAGACGCGCATCGAACCCGCCTCGATGCAGACCTACAACCAGCTTCGATACGAGCGCTGGGTGCGGGACCGGCGCGCGATGGTTGACAAGCTTTCAAACGGGCGCATCGGCTATCTGCACATTCAGGCAATGAATCCGCCGAGCCTTCGTCGGTTCGAGAAAGAGTTGCGCGAAAATCGTAACAAAGAAGCCATCGTGATTGACGAGCGATGGAACGGCGGCGGCAACATCGAACAGGAGTTACTGGCGTTATTGGTTCAGCGGCAATATCAGGTCTGGCAGCCGCGCGGAACCGAATCCACGACACGACCTTTAGCCGGTTTCTTCGGGCCGAAGATCGTAGTTCAGAACTGGCGCTCGGCCTCAAATTCTGAGATGTTCCCGGCAGGCTTTCGCGCTCTGGGACTGGGCAAGGTTGTAGGCACGCCGACGATGGGCGCAGTCATCGGCACCGGGAGTTATTCCCTGATCGACGGCTCGACGGTTCGCACGCCGGGCACGGGCGTCTACCTTGCAGACCAGAAGCGTACGAACATGGAGAACTATGGTGTGCAGCCCGACATCTTTGTCGAGAACACACCCGAAGACAACCTTGCGGGCCGCGACCGCCAGATTGAAACGGCTGTGCAGGAATTGTTGAAAGAACTCGGACAACGAGGTCAACAGGCGAAGAAAGAGTAACTATACCCTGTAGGGGCGACCGTCTCTGGTCGCCCCAGTGTGAAATAATTTCAATCTGGGGCGATCAGAGACGGTCGCCCCTACAGGAATTTCAATTGAACAAAAAATCACGCGAAGAGAACAAACAGAAGCTTGATAGAAGAGACAGGGTGTTCGACCGTCGCTCGTTTATAAAGTTTCTTCCGGCAGTCGGAGTCGCCGCTTATGTTGACGCTCCTGAAAGCCTGTCTCAAACACCGCAACAGCAGCAGCCTCCGCAGCGCGTGACGAAAGAGATGCTTCACGCGACAGAGCAGTTGATCGCCGTAGAACTTGATGACGCGCAGGAAGCGATGGCGCTGCCCGGTGTGAATCGCAATCTCGCAAGCTATGAAGCCCTGCGTAAAATCGAAGTGCCGCTCGATACGGAGCCTGCCATCGCCTTTCATCCCGCGCTGCCGGGCAAAAAGTACGCAGGGCGCGCCGTGAAGCTTCAACTGAGCAGGCAGGAGATACCGAAATACACTTCGCTTTCCGAGGTCGCGTTCTTCACCGCAACACAACTCGCAGAGCTTGTCCGTACGCGCCGGGTTTCGCCCGTCGAATTGACGCAGATGTATATCGCGCGGCTCAAGCGATACGGGCCAAAGCTCAATTGCGTGGTTACGCTGACGGAAGACCTCGCGCTCAAACAGGCCACGGACGCCGAGCGCGAAATCCGGCGCGGCAAATATCGCGGCCCGCTGCACGGCATACCGTGGGGCGCAAAAGATCTGTTTGCGACTAAGGGAATCCTGACCACCTGGGGCGCAGAGCCTTTCCGCAACCAGATCATCGATTACGACTCGACGGTGGTCGAACGTTTGCGCGACGCGGGCGCTGTGCTGGTAGCCAAACTCTCTATGGGCGCGCTCGCTCAGGGCGGGCGGTGGTTTGCGGGTGTGACGCGCAATCCGTGGCAGGTGGAAGAAGACCGCATAGGCTCAAGCGGGTCATCGGCAGGCCCTGCATCGGCCACCTCGGCAGGGCTTGTGGGGTTTTCAATCGGGACTGAAACTCTGGGGTCGATCATATCGCCTTCATCGCGTTGCGGCGTTGCGGGGCTCCGTCCGACATACGGGCGCGTCAGTCGTTACGGAGCGATGGGGCTGAGCTGGACTATGGACAAGATAGGCCCGATATGTCGCGGCGTCGAAGATTGCGCCGCCGCGCTTGCGGCTATCTACGGCCCGGACAACCGCGACATCACGGTCACAGACGCGCCCTTTAACTGGTCGCCCGAAACAGACCTTTCAAAGATGCGCATAGGTTATCTGAAAGCGGAGTTCGAGCAGGGCGACGACAAACAGAAGGCGCTCTATAAGGAAGCACTCGCGGCGCTTGCGCGAGCGGGCGCGAAACTTGAAACAATCGAGTTGCCGAATTTTTCCGCAAACAGTCTTCGCATAATCCTGAACGCGGAAGCGGCTGCGGCCTTCGATGACATCACGCGCAACGGCCAGATCAATCAACTGAGCGGCCAGAGCCTGAACGATTGGCCCAACTCGTTTCGCACGTCTCGCTTCATCCCCGCAGTCGAGTATTTAAGAGCGCAGCGCGCGCGCACATTGTTAATGCGCGAGATGGATCAGTTGATGTCGAAGTGGGATGTGTTCGTGTCGCCCGCGCCGGGGAGCGCAAGTTTGATTGTAACGAATCTGACAGGTCACCCGGCTGTCTGTGTCCCGTGCGGATTCGTGGACAACCTGCCGCGCGCGATTATGTTCACAGGCGGGTTGTATGACGAAGCAGCGCCGCTGAAAGTCGCGCTGGCGTTCGAGCGCGCGACACAGTGGCACACGATGCATCCGAAGATGGACTGGGCTTGAGTCGTTCGGTCCTATAGCCCAAGCGCCTGTTTTATCTGAGCCGCTATCTTATCGGGACTCGACGTGGCGTTGACTACAATCGCATCGGCGGGTTCTTCAAGAGCTTCAAACTGGCTCGATATCAATGCTTCAGGCATAAAATGCCCCTCACGTTTTCGCAACCTTTCGTGAGCGACCGAAGGCGGGATTTTCAGATAAACAAATAGCACCTGATCGGTGTTCGGGCCAGCGCCGGTTTTGAGCCGCTCTCTGTATGCGGATTTGAGCGCAGAGCAGGCAATCACTGCCGAAGAGTTGTTTGTCGTCAGGTTCGATATGAGATTAGCCAGAGCCTGAAGCCACGGCGCGCGGTCGCTGTCTGTAAGCGCGATGCCTGAACTCATTTTGGCAACGTTTTCCGGCGGATGAAAATCATCGCCCTCGTAATAAGTCCAGCCGAGACTGTCTGCAAGTCGAGAGCCGATGGTTGTTTTACCCGAACCGGCAACCCCCATCAAGATGACTATCATGCCTGTCTCCAGTATTAATAGACCTCTTCCTGCCAGATGTTCGGATAATCAATGACAAAACCCGACTCGTTGACTTGCAGATCGGCGGTGAACCTGCCGCCCGCGCTCTGATAACGATAGGTTGTTTTATCAGTTCGGCGATATGTCTGTTCCAGCAGTTCAAGATTGAAACCCGGAAATCGAAGCCATGCGGCGCGCACTTCTGCTTCCTGCGCGATATCTAAATTCAGGCGGCGTATCGGAAGCAGGTTGGTCGAAGGGCTGAAATTAAGATCGACATCCGTGCAGCCCGCCACCCCGGCGCACTCTTTTCCGTTGAGCCGCCAGCGGCGGGCAGAATCAACAAGGATTTCGATCTCTACTGCCTGATTGCCGACCCAGCCTGCGACCGTTGCAGAGAGCGTTTGCCATACTGAATCGCATGTTATTGAGTAATTCATACGGCAGGGTTGCTGGTCGTGCGCAAAAACGGCTGCCCCCGTGAGGTGCCAGCAGGAGTCCCGAAAGACGACTCTGGCCGATTCATGTCCGGGCACGTCGAGCCTGCGCCAGAGTATGGATTGATCTGTCATTGGAGTCTCTTCAATGCATCAATGCATCTCGACCGTTGAGGAAGGCGCAGGCGTCAGACCAGACTGACGCCTGCTTTTTTGCCAACTGACTAACTGACCAGCTTTGCGTCGAGTTTGATTTCTGTCCCGGCCAGTGCCTGAGATACCGGACAGTTTTTCTTTGCCGAATCGGCCTGCTCCTGAAATGCCTGCTCGTCGATATCGGGGATCTCGGCTTCTGTTTCAAGTTCGATAGATGTGATCTTGAAGCCGCCGCCCGTGTTCTCCAGATGAACCTTAGCCGTAGTCGCGATGCGCTTTGGCGTAAATCCCGCTTTGGTCAGCCCTGCCGCGAGCGCCATCGAAAAGCATCCGGCGTGCGCCGCCCCTATCAACTCTTCGGGGTTTGTTCCCTCTCCGCTTTCAAAACGCGAAGCGAAAGAATAAGGGCCTTCGTAAGCCCCGCTTCCCAGTTTCACCGTCCCTTTGCCCTCTCTCAGCGTTCCCTCCCAAACAGCGCTCCCTGTACGTGCAGCCATGTATTCTCCTTTCAAAATTCGATTATTGCTTCTTCATCAGCTTAAACACCGGGGCAACCGAGGCGCAAGCTTTATCGTTGATTCAATGACGAGGCTGTGACATACTTTCACCCAATGAACTATGGTCAGTATAAGCAACCTCGCTGATATGTCAGGACCACGATATTGAAACATTTAGCTAATGGCGACCACTTCCAACTCGATGATCTTATGCAGCAAACCGGATGAGATGGATTTTTACGGTCGCAAGGGGGAACTATGCGACGAACGATTTCACTCTTGATCATTGTAGTATGTATTGTCTCAATAGTATCGGCTGCAAGCGGATGGCAGAAGCAGAAAACCAAACCTGCGCCGCAGCAAAAGGCTGGGCCGCCCACAGCTAAAACTCCCGATGCCAAACCGCCCGCCGCTAAAACGCCGCCGCCTGCCGATGATCAATGGGCGCTGCTTGTCGGCATAAGCGATTATCCGGGCCAGATTCAAAAACTCGGTTTTCCGCGAAGCGATGCCAGCGCTATAAAAGACCTGCTTACGAAGTCGGCAGGTTTCCGCGAAGACCACATTCGCCTGCTCACCGATGATGGGCAGGGAGACGCAAAGGCCACCAAGCAGAATATACTCGCGGCAGTAGACAGCTTTGTCCCGCGCGTGCAGCCGGGCCATCAGGTGATCGTTTTTCTTGCCGGACACGGCATAGTTCGAGGCTTGGGCGCGCAGGCGAAAAGTTTTTTCCTGCCCGTAGATGCTGACGCTCAATCGAAAGATACTCTCGAACGCACAGGGCTTGACCTCGAAGAACTGTCGCGCCATCTCAGCAATCTGAAGGCGTCGCAATTCACTATCTTTATTGATGCCTGCCGGGAAGACCCTTTTCCGGGTCGCGGCATCAAGGGCAACACGATGACAGATGTCATGGCGCGCGGGCTTCGCGTCATGCCGACCGAATCAAGGCCCGCAGGCGCGGAGCCTCCGACCGCAATCACTTTTTATGCATGTCAAGTGGGCGAGCGCGCTTATGAAGACCCGAAACTCCAGCATGGCGTTTTCACCTATTTCATACTCAACGGAATTCGCGACATCGCCAATCGCCCCGACGGGCGAGTTGAAGCCGGATACCTGGCGGCCTACCTGCGCGAAAACGTGTCGAAGTGGAGAGAAGAATTCCAGCAGCGCGCGAAATATGCGGTCGAGCAGACGCCTACGATGGTGGCCACGGAAGTTCGCGGCCCGATGGTGATCGTGAAAATCTCTGCGCTCGCCAAAGACGTGCCGCCGCCAAGCAAAGGAACCGTTTTATTGATCGCTTCACCTCAGGAGGCGACCTTGACTCTCGAAGGTCAGGTACTGGGCGCGGGGCCTGTGCAAAAAGAGATGTCGCCGGGCCAGTACACTGTGCGCGCACAGATGCAGGGATTTCAGCCCGCCGAAGAGAAGATCACAATCGTGCCGGGCGTTCAACAGGAAATCACACTTACATTG
The DNA here is from genome assembly GCA_963804815.1 of Blastocatellia bacterium. Classification (GTDB taxonomy): domain Bacteria; phylum Acidobacteriota; class Blastocatellia; order UBA7656; family UBA7656; genus DATEKX01. The sequence continues at coordinate 5,903,259 of CAWDRU010000002.1, forward strand.
AAGCCGTCGGGGACCAATGCCAACTATGACAAAGGCGCGCAGTTTGAAGCGCAGAAATTATGGCCGCAAGCCATCGCCGCCTACGAGATGGCCCTGAGCAGCGATCCCGGTTCGGCTGCCGCTTACGAACGTCTGGCCAATGTTTACATAGAAAACAGTCGCTATCGCGACGCGGTCGATCTGCTGACGACGGCGACGGAAAAGATACCGGATAACGCCAGCCTGATTGCGCGGCGCTCGCGCGCATTGAGTTTGTGGGCGACAGACGATCAGAAGCAGGACCTCTCGATGAACCCTCGACCGAAAAAAGCGGTCAAGCCCGACGACGCGCGCAAGGAGGCCATTCGCGCAGCCGAGCTTGCCATGCAGAAAGCGCCGACTTCGGCTGACGCGAATCTCGCGCTCGGCTATGCCTACACGCTCGATGAAAAGGATTACCAGAAAGCTTTACCGGCATTCGTCAAGGCTTCGACCATAGCAAGCGAAGACGCTGAAGGCTACTTCGGCGTCGGCTATACCTATCGCCTGTTGAAGCAGTACCCGCAGGCGGTTCCGCAATTGAAAAAAGCGCTCAGCCTCAGACCGGAATATTACGAAGCGCACCGCGAGCTTGCCTATTGCTATCACGCGACGGGCGAGACGGATCAAGCCATTAAAGAGTACAACACGGCGACGGGCTATCGCGGCGAGACTAATAATTCGGGCGAGATGGCAGGCAATCATCTGGCGCTGTCGGCTCTGTATCAGGAGAAAGGCCAGCAGGTCGGGGGCCAGGAAGGCGAGCAGATATCGCAGGCGGGCAAGGGGCACGAGACAGAAGCCAGAGACTATGACCCGACTCTGAAAGCCGCGCTGAAAATACTGACCAGCAGCGGAGTGTCGTATCGTATGACGAGCTATCTGCCGTCGGAATTGCGAAATATTGTGAATCAGAAGAGCGTGACCGTGCCCGGCGGCTTCAAGATACCTTTCCCGAAAAAACGACCATAGCACAATCTAAAAAGATCGCGTGAAGGAGGGCGCAAGTCTCAGCTCTCCTTCACGCGAAAGTTGTTTACAATCCTCCGGCGACTTCAAGCACCTGGCCCGATACGTAATCGGAAAAAGGCGAGGCGAAAAAGAAGATTGCGCCTGCCGCTTCTTCAGGCGTTCCGCCGCGCCCCAGGGGTATCATCGGAGTCGTGCGCTCAAGCCGCTCGCCCGGAATGCCCAGAGCAATCTCGGCCTCGCCTCGTATCAGGGTCTCGCCTTTCTCTTTGGCCTGCGTAAGTCTGGTATCGATCCGACCGAAGGCGACCGCGTTCACCTGAACATTGAACTGGCCCCACTCTTTTGCAAGCGTCTTTGTCAGCCCTATCACGCCTGCTTTGCCCGATGAATAATTCGCCTGTCCCGCGTTGCCGCGTGTGCCCGAAGTCGAACTGATGTTGATGATCTTACGCGCGCGCGATTGTCCCGTCTCGGACTTTTCCCGCTTGGCTGTTTCGCGCAGGAACTCTGAGGCGGCGCGGATGATGCGAAACGGCGCGGTCAGGTGAACTGCGAGAATCGCTTCCCACTGCTCGTCGGTCATCTTGTGAATCACGGCGTCCCATGTATAGCCCGCGTTGTTGATGATGATGTCGAGGCCGCCGAACTTTTCAATCGCAGCGCTCACGATGCGGCCCGGAAATAACCGGTCGGTCACATCGCCCGACACGCTCAACCCTTCGCCGCCTGCCGCAGAAATGGCTTCCAGAGCCTCTTCTGCGGGATCAGGGTCGATATCGCTCACGACGACGCGCGCGCCATGTCGGGCGAGCAATTCTGCCGCCGCGCGCCCAATGCCGCGACCCGATCCTGTTATTATTGCGGTCTTTCCTTCAAGCAGTCTATCCACGTTTTTCCTCCGTTTATCTCGTATTTAGTCATCGGCTGATTCAAAAACGCGCCGCCGAGTCTATCACAAAAATGGGCCGTGGGTCAGTCAGGGATGAATAAGATTGTTTCTTCCGCTATTCATCCTTCATCCCTCATCCTTCATCCTTCATTTGTGTTGCTCTTGGCTCATTGCTCGAATATGATTCTGGTGTTTTCACAGCAATTTTAATGAGAGGTCGCGAATGAAAGGGATTGTTTTAGCAGGCGGACTTGGCACGAGGCTCGCCCCGTTGACTAACATCACAAATAAGCATTTGTTGCCGGTTTACAATCAGCCGATGATCTTCTTCCCGATCAAGACTCTGGTCGAAGCAGGCATTAAAGACATATTGATCGTCACGGGCGGCAACAGCGCGGGCGATTTTCTGAAGCTGCTGCGCAATGGCGCGGAGTTCGGCCTGAGCCGTATCCATTATGCTTATCAGGAAGGCGAAGGGGGAATCGCCGCAGCGCTTTCGCTTGCAAAAGATTTCGCGGAAAAAGAGCCTGTGTGCGTTGTGCTCGGCGATAATATTCTAGAGCGCAGCATCGCGACGTTCATAAAGAAATTCCGGCATCAAGGCTCCGGCGCGAAGATATTGCTGAGCGAAGTGGGCGACCCTCAACGCTTTGGCGTCCCTGTCATCGAAGATGGCCGCGTCGTCCGCATAGAGGAAAAGCCTTCAAACCCGAAATCTGTTTATGCTGTGATCGGCGTTTATATGTACGACAATCGCGTATTCGACATAATCAAGACGCTCAAGCCGAGCGGGCGAGGCGAACTTGAAATCACGGACGTAAATAACGCTTATATCGAAGCAGGCGACCTGACGTGGGATGTGATCGAAGGATGGTGGACGGATGCGGGAACCTTTGAAAGTCTTTTGCATGCCTCGAACCTCGTCGCTGAAATGCGCGAAGGGCAGGCGATCAAAGGCGCATCCGCCGATTAAAAGCGATAGTCAGCAAGGCGCGCAGAGATTACTCGCGCCTGAGCGCGGTGATCGGGTCGAGGCGCGCGGCTTTGACCGCGGGCCACAGTCCGAATATTACTCCCACGGCGACCGAGCCGAAAAAGCCAAAGACTGCGGCCCAGAATGGTATCTTCATAACCAGCGCGGGAATCAACGCTGAAACCAGCGACGCAAGCCCCCAGCCGAACAATAACCCCGCCAGTCCGCCTACTCCTGTCAGCGTCACCGCTTCGGTCAGAAATTGCCAGATGATGTCTGAGCGCCGCGCGCCTACTGCCTTGCGAATGCCTATCTCTCTGGTGCGCTCGGTCACGGCCACGAGCATTATATTCATCACGCCCACGCCGCCGACTATGAACGCAACCATCGACATTATTATCATCACGACGAAGACCAGCCCGACTATGTCGTCGAAAGTCGAGATGAATGATTCGGGCGTCCCTATCTCGAAATTATTCTCTTCGTTCAAAGGAATGTTGCGCTGGCGGCGAAGCACGCGCTCGATGCCTTCGATGCCTTCCTTCATACGGCCTTCGCGCATGCGCACGATGATGAAATGATCGTCCGTCGTCGGGTACATTTTATGAAAAGTCCAGTAAGGAAGGAATATGTCGTTGTCTTCCTGATTTTCGGAGCCGAAGGGACCGGACTTTTGCTTTTTGACGGTACCGATGACAGTGAAATCCTGACCGCCGACGTTTATCGTCTTTCCGATGGGGTGTTCGTTGGGAAAGAGCGCTTCGACCATGTTGAAGGCCAGTACGCAGACCATCGCGCGATGCTGGTTTTCGGCATCGGTGAAATATCGCCCTTCATCTACCGCAACATTCATCACAAGCTCGGCAACGGGGAAGTTGCCGACCACGCGCGAACGCCGGGTTATGCGGTCTTTGTATTTTGTTTCGGGCGGCATCGGCGGCATTTCGCCCGGCAGCGGTATTCCGTAGATCAGCCCGGCGTAGACATATTCGACCGCCGCGACCTCCTGCTCGATGGCCTGAGCGTCTGCCAGCGTGAGCGGTTTGCGATTGAGCACTTCGGCGGGTGGCTTGCTCGTCATGATGAACGGGTAGCGCCAGATGTACACGTTGCGCGTGCCGAAACTTTCAGCCTGATCGAGTACGGACTGGCGAAAGCCGTTCAGCACAGCCGCCATCGCTACGATAACAAGCACGCCGATAAAGACGCCAAGTATGGTGAGCGCCGCGCGAAAACGGTGCGCGCCGAGCGTTGACATGGCAAGATGCGTATTCTCTTTGATGCTGGACCAGTTCATAAATACAGTGACAGGTTACAAGCGCAAAGACGAGTTGCGCGGCTTCTCGTCATTCCACTCTCAGCGCTTCGATAGGGTCGAGCCGCCCGGCGCGCCGCGCCGGATAGATGCCGAAAAACAGCCCGATGACCGTGCAGAGCCCGAATGCCACAAGCGGTGCCCACAACGGAAACGAGCTTGGCATCGGGGTAAAGGTCGCAAGCAACCACGATATGCCGTAGGCCGCCAGTATCCCAAGCAACCCGCCCGCGCAGCATAACACGACCGATTCGACCAGAAACTGATTCACCACGTCCTGCTGCCGCGCGCCTACGGCTTTGCGAATGCCTATCTCTTTCGTGCGCTCGACTACGGAGACGAGCATGATGTTCATGATCACTATGCCGCCGACCACAAGCGATATGCCGACGACGAATATCGAGACTGAAAAGATTGCGCTCGTCAGGCTGTTGAACAGTTCGTTGACGCCTTCGGAAGTGATGACTCCGAAATCGTCTTCTTCGTTAAACCCCAGCTTGTGCAGCGTGCGCATTGCGAGCCTTGCCTGATCTTCGGCCTGCCGCATCTGCCCGGCGCGCGCTTTGATCGTGAGATTGACGGTCCTGCGCGAGCCGTAAATTTTCTGATAAGTCTCAAGCGGGATCTTCACATAATTGTCCTGCGAAAACCCGAACACTGTGCCGCGCTGCTCTCCAACGCCTACGACCGTGTACCAGTGATCGTCTATCTGGATGCTCTTGTTTACAGGGTCGAGGCCAGCGAATAATTTTTCTGCAATCTCTGAGCCAATCACGGTGACGAAGCGCGAATGGTCGTCTTCCCAATCCATGAAGCTGCGCCCCACATCGACGTTTTTCCCTTCGATGTCCATGATGTTGGTCGTCATGCCGCCCATATCGATCTCGTCGAGCGATTGCTTGCCGTAACGCACGAGAACGTTTCTGTGAGTTTCGACTCCGATATCTTCGCAGGCCGTGCAGTAGCGGCGAATCGACTCCGCGTCTTCAGCGTGGACATCGGGGTTTCGCCGCATGGCTTCGATGAGCTTGTCGAAATCCGTGATGATGGGAAATTGCGTGATCACGAAAGTGTTAGGCCCGAAGTTGGACACTTTCGTCTTCCAGTATTTATCCATCCCCTCGATAAGCGAGATGACCGAAATGATTGAAGTTATGCCGATGGTGATTCCGAGCAGGGTCAGGAAAGAGCGCAGCTTGTTTGTGCGCAGAGAGTCCAACGCTACAGAAGCGTATTCGAGGAACCCGGCGTACCCACGGCGTTCCTCTTTTGCTGCGCTGTTGTTCGCGCTCACCCGTGGGGTCGAAGTCATTGCCATGCTGCTCCATTCATTTATAACTATTTGCCCTGTCCAGGTCAATTATCCCTACGACGCGCGCGTGTGAAAAGTTGATACTTCAGTAGCTTTACAACCCGGCGCTACCTGTGCGATTGTGGGGACAAATCTGACGCCTGTAATGATTTGCAAGACGGAGAGAATCATTTATGAGCATCCTTGAAGGGCTGAAGCGATCAATCGATTTGAACCCTGCAAAAACAGCAGTCGTCTGCAAAGATGCGCGGCTGAATTTTGCGGAAGTGGGCGAGCGCGTCAATCGCCTGTCAAGCGCGCTCACCGGATTGGGTATAAATCGCGGTGATCGTGTGGCCGTTTTATCATTCAACTGCCATCGCTTCTTCGAGCTTTATTACGCGGTGCCGCAAACGGGCGCGGCCATAGTGCCGGTGAATTTTCGCATCCCCGCCCACGAGGTCAAATACATTCTGGATCATTCGGAATCGCGCGCCATCGCGGTTGACATAAACCTTGCGCCTGTAATTGACGAGATTCGCTCCTCTCTGGAAACGGTCGAGCATTTCATCCTGATGAGCGATTGCGAGCGCGACGGCTACATCAGCTATGACGAGCTTATGGCACGCGGCGACACCGACTACACCGCGCCGGAACTCGGCGACGAAGAACTGTTGGGCCTGTTTTATACTTCGGGCACGACGGCTGAACCAAAGGGCGTGATGCTGACGCATAAAAACATGCTGTCGAACATTGAGCATACAGAGAATGTCTACGAATATCAGCCGGACGAAATTTATTTGCACGCCGCGCCGATGTTTCACTTGGCAGATGGCGCAGCGGTCTTTTCAAACACGGCGCACGAGTGCACGCAGGTCTTCATCCCGCGATTTGATCCTAAACCCGTGCTCGATATTTTACAGCGCGAACGGGTGACAAATGTCTTGTTCGTGCCGACGATGATCAACTTTCTGCTGCAAGTGCCTGACATCGCTTCTTATGATCTGTCATCGCTTCGCCGCATCACCTACGGCGCGTCGCCCATCGCGCCCGACCTGTTGCGCCGTGCGATGAAGACATTCATCTGTAGCTTTGGGCAAGGGTACGGGCTGACGGAAGCCTCGCCGCTTTTGACCGTGCTCAGACCGGAAGATCACATAATCACGGATGAAAAGAGCGAACGCCGACTCGCCTCCTGCGGCAAGGCTGTGCCGGGCGTCGATGTCCGTGTTGTCGATTTCGATGGCCGCGACATCGGCCCCGGCGAGGTGGGTGAAATCATCGCGCGCGGCCCCAACATCATGCTCGGTTACTGGAAACGCGAAGAGGAGACCGCAAACACGATAATTGACGGCTGGCTTCACACGGGCGACCTTGCGACTGTTGATGAAGACGGCTACATCTATCTGGTTGATCGCAAGAAAGACATGATAGTGACAGGCGGCGAGAATGTTTTTTCCACAGAAGTCGAAGCCGCGCTCTATGCGCACGAGAGCGTTAAAGAAGCGGCGGTGATTTCCATACCCGACCCCGACTGGGGCGAGGCCGTGCACGCCTGCATCACCTTGCGCGATGGCAGGACGGCCTCAATCGATGAGTTGACAGAGTTCTGCCGCGCGCGGCTTGCCGGTTACAAAGTGCCGCGCTCGATTGAGATCATCGAAGGAGAACTGCCAAAAGGCGGGACGGGAAAGATTTTAAAAAAGCAATTGCGCGAGCGTTACTGGCAGGGGCAGGCGCGACATATCGGTTGAGGCAGAGGTTAAAGACGGATTTCACATGATTTCCAGGCGGGCGAGAAACAAAAATAATAGCTTTTGGGTTTGACTAAACAGGCCAAAAGGCATACATTAGCGTCCATCATAAAAGCAGTCTGTTAGTAAATAGCAATCGTTTTTCATCGTAGGCTTCAAGGGTGTAGTTCACAGCGCGAACGGTTAATAGATTTCCTTCCGAACGCAGAAACTGTCCGGCATCGAGATAGTCACTTATCATTTACCGGTCGCGAGCATACATGGTTGCAAAGCCATAACAAGTCCCCGGCAAAGGTGTTCAGGTTGCCAATTGGTAGTTTACGCACAACTACCGTAGACGAGCGGAGGAGACATGAAAAGAGTAAAAGCCCCCATAGCAAAAAGAAAATATTATGCACGGCTATCAATCATCGTTGTCATACCTATTCTATATGTTCTGGCAACCGTCACTGCGTCCATGCAAACTGAAACCTCGCCGAATGCATTTGCTAGCCGCGTGGTGCTGGATGTTGGCAGAGCCAGACAGTTGCCCATTGAAAAGTCCAATGAAAAGTCTAATGGAAATAATATCGGCGGCTCTCCGGGCCAGGAGAATCCAGTGGCTTCTCCGAACGTGGTCACGGGTGTCACCTATCCGTTTACTAATGCCGCTGGCGTCCCGCTCGAAGATATGTCGAGTGGGACAACCCTATTGGTCGGTGCCAGTCAGGACGACACCGCCTCGGCTGTAACCAGCATCGGCTTCGAGTTCTGGTTTGACGGGGTGCGCCAGACGCAATTTTCCGTCAACGCCAACGGCCTTTTCGGGCTTGGCGGGGTTGCCGTCAACAACGGCGCGTCAGGGCGAACGAACGATTTCGCCACGTCTACCAATAACCCGAAGATGTCGGCTTACTGGGACGATATGTGCACCGGCACGGCGGGCAAAGTTCACTTCAAGATCACCGGTAGCGCACCCAATCGCAGGTTGGTGGTCGAATGGCTGAACATGGTGCAATTCGACAACGTCACAGTTGCCTGTTCGACAACCGTTCGGGGAACATATCAACTGTGGTTGTTTGAATCGACCGGCGTGATCCAGATGGTCAACGGCGGCACCACGACGAACGATAACGGGAATGGTGGTTACGGCGTCGGCGTCGGCTCATCATTAACCTCTTTTGCCAGCATCACCCCTGCCGGACCGACCGTTTCCTATGCCGCCTCCAGCAATGCCAACTTGACTGCGATTGCGGCAGGAACCCAGTACACATTAACGCCGAACGTTCCGGCAGCGCCGACAGCTTTGAATTTTACGGCGGTTACGCCGACGACGATGACGCTCAACTGGACAGACAACGCCTCGAACGAAGTCGGTTATGCTATCTACCAATCAACCGACGGCACGAACTTCACGTTCATCACACAGACGGCGGCCAATGCAACGTCGCAAGCCGTCAGCGGGTTGACTCCGAGCACGACCTATTTCTGGCGAGTCTTTGCCGTTACGGAAGGCGCGTTGAGCACTGTGCTTTCCGGCAGCCAGTCGACGGCTGCGCCCGGTGTTGTCATGTCCACAGCGGCGGGTGGCCCCTGGAGTTCAACCGCGACATGGGCTGGTGGCACGGTTCCGGTCGGAGGGGATAACGTCACCATCGTCAATGGCGCGACCGTGACGATTGACACAGCAGCCGTCGCTTTGAACGTGACGGTCGGCACAGGCGGCGCGGCATCCGTATTGCAGTTTGATGCGACAACGGCGCGTACGCTGACGGTCGGTCAATCTGTGACGGTTGCCAGCAATGGCACGCTCCAATCGGCCACGACCGGTACTGTCACGACGCACGTTCTTTCAGTAGGTACAGATCTGACTAATAACGGCGTGCTTGATCTCAGCACCAACGCCAACACGGCGGGCGCGAACCTCACCTTTACAGGCGCGGCCAATAATACCTTCAGCGGCACCGGCGCAACCACCGACATCAGGACGATGACCATCAACAAAGGCACGTCCAGTGCGAGTACCATCGATTTGACTACATCGAACTTCACCGTGCAGGGAACCGTCGTGGACGGCACGCCGATGGCGTTTTTAACCTTGACCAACGGCACGCTCAAAATCTCTGGCACGTTTACCGTGGCGGGGAGAGTCTTCACCGCCGCCGCCTACACTATCGGCGCAACGACAGGCATCTGGTTGAATAATCCCAATTTCACCATCGTCGGGCAGAACGGTTCGCCGACCAACAACGGTCTGCTCAGAGTCACGCAGGGCACGTTCAACATCGGCAATGCTTCCGGCAATGCGATGGGCGCTGGCACTGGCGCTGTGTTCACCATTGAGGGTGGCACAGTCAACATCGCGGGACGGCTGCTTTCAGCAAACGCCGTCACCTATACGCAGTCGGGCGGCACGGTGAATGTCTGTACGGTTGGCAATGCGAGTTCAGTGACTCAGTCTTTCGGGCTGACCTCGGCAACCTCAATTTTCAATATGAGCGGCGGGACGATCAATCTGGTTCAGATTAATTCCAACGCCACCGCCGCAAACCGGCGCGATTATAGTGTTTTGGGCACGGCCAATATTACAGGCGGAACGCTGAACGTAGGGACTGCCGCCACAACAGGCAATGCAGGCAACTTCGATTTCCGCATCGGCGGACAGGTTCCGGCTCTGGTCTTGAACAACACGACCAACAGCAAGAATGTGATTCTAATTTCCCAGATGAACACGTTCGGCAATGTCACGGTCAATACGGGCTGTTCCATCAACACGGGCGCTAACGTCTGGCTCGTCATCGGCACCGCCATTACTAACAATGGGACGATCACCGTGCCGACCAACCTCTCGCGTCTCTATTTCCTCGGCACCGGCCCGCAGACTTACGCGGGCAGCGGCACGACCACGATTGTGACGGCTGCCGGTTCAGTTGACCTGACGGTGGACAATAATGCCGGGTTGACGATTGACCCGGCGTCAAACGGAATCATCACGCAGCGCGTCAACTTCTTCCACGGTGGCATCACTAACGCTAATAAGATAACACTCGGCAACGGCGGCACGACCGTCGGCGTGATTCAGTATGGCTTGACAGCCAGCCCGGACACCGCTGGCAACTTCGACGTAGCGCCGACCTTCAACATCGGCACGGGCGGGCAAACGCTTCTCTATGCACAAGAAGGGACCACTCGCACCACGGGGCCTGAAATCCCACCATCGAGAACGATCACTAACATGACGGTCAACAACACCAATGGCGTGATCTTAGCGGGCGGCGACCTGACGCTTACCCCCACGATTGCCACCAGCACGCTTACTTTCACGATAGGCAATCTCACGACCAACGCCAATAACGTGATCATCAGCGCAACCAGCACGGTCGCTCGCACGGTCGGTCATGTCATCGGCAATCTAAGGAAGGTCTATGCGGCGGCGGGCACAAAAACTTTCGAGGTCGGAACCGCCAACGGATTCTCTCCTGTCACGGCCAACGTCACCGCAGGAACTTTCCCGGCAAACTTCACAGTCAAAGCTGTGCAGGGGCCGCAGCCTAACATTGCAGATCCTACAAAGGCGTTACAGCGATACTGGACGTTGACGGCGACCGGCGTGACAGCCGACCTGACGTTTAACTATCTCGACCCGACTGATATACCTGTGACGGCCAATGAAGCACTTTTCTTCATCTTCAAGTTTGACGGCTCGTTTACAGCGCCCGGCGGAACGGTCAACACTGCTGCCAACACGGCAACCATTACGGGCGTAAGCTCGTTCTCTGACTGGACGCTGGCCGAACCAGCCGCGCCCACAGACATTCATCTGGTTTCGTTCACAGCCGACACCTTCACAGATGATGTTAGCGTGAGCAGCCTTAAAGACGGCGCAAAGAGCAACAGCAATGTCTTGCGCTGGCAGACCGGCTTTGAAGCGGCCAATCTGGGCTTCAACATCTATCGGGATGAAAACGGCAGCCGCGTCCGCGTGACGCCCGACCTCGTTGCAGGGTCCGCGCTCTTCGTCGGCGCAAGAACCGTGCTTGGCGCGGGTCGCTCTTATCAGTGGCGCGACACGGCAGGGCAGTCCGGCCCCGACGCACAGTACTGGCTCGAAGAGATGAATCTCAACGGCACAAGCACGTGGCACGGGCCGATCAGGCCAATTGCCTCCGGCAAGCGATTGAGCGCGCTCGGTCAAAATAACTCGCGGTTGATCGGCGAGCTTAACGCGGGCGCAAGCTCGCAGGATACGACCATGCCTGTAGAGATATCGGCAAAGACCGGCAAGCTCACACCGGCGCGCATCAAAACACAGGCCGCCATCATAGAACAGAACGCCATCAAGATGGCTGTCAAACAGGAAGGCTGGTATCGAGTCGGACAGCCCGAACTGGTCGCGGCTGGATTCAACCCCAACATTGACCCGAACCTCTTACAACTGTTCGTGGACGGGCAGGAACAACCCTTCTCTGTCATACAGAAAGACGGGAGGTTCGATCCGTCTTCTGCGATAGAGTTTTACGGCATGGGCCTGAACACTGCTTCTGCGGATGCTCGCGTCTACTGGCTGGTGGCAGGCACGCAGGCAGGCAAGCGTATTCAGAAGCTCGGAAGCCAGCCGGGATTGCCCGCAACCGGCGGATTCCCCTACGCAGTCGAGCGACGAGACAGGTCTGTATACTTTTCGGGCCTGCTCAACGGAGAGAAAGAGAACTTCTTCGGCGCGGTCATCGCCAGCAACCCCGTCGATCAATCGCTCGCATTGCAGCATCTTCAACCATCGGGCGGACAGGCAACGCTCGAAATTGCGCTACAGGGCGTGACGCTCTTCCCGCACAGAGTAAAAGCGCAGATCAACGGCACAGACGCCGGAGAGATCGTGTTCGCAGGTCAGGCGCAGGGCGTAGGCCGATTCTCAATTCAACAATCGCTGTTGAAAGAAGGACAGAATCAGGTGAAGCTGACGCCGCTTGCAGGCTCAAGCGATATCAGCCTTGTTGACTATATTCGCGTGACCTATCAACACGCTTACACAGCCGACAATAACGTGCTGCGGTTTACTGCGACGGGCCGCCAGCAGGTGAGCGTTGACGGGTTCAACAACAATCAGATTCGCGTGTTTGACATCACCACCCCGGCTGCTGTTCGAGAGGTGACGGGAGTGATTCAACAGCGCCAGTCGGGTTACGCCATCACCTTTACCGCGCCTGAAACGAACGGCAGGACGCTTGTTGCATTAACCAACGATCAGGCAGCAAGAGCCGCCGGGCTTGCGATCAACAAACCGTCCAGCCTGCGGCAACCCGTGAATGGAGCCGATCTGCTGATTATCTCTCGCGGCGATTTTCTGAGCAGCCTCGAACCGCTCAGAAGCTGGCGACAGAAGCAGGGGCTGTCTGTGGCGATGGTTGACATAGAAGATGTTTATGACGAGTTCAGCTACGGGCAGAAGTCGCCTCAAGCCTTGAAAGACTTCCTGTTGTATGCCCGGACGAGTTGGAAGAAAGCGCCGCGCTTTGTGCTGTTGGCGGCAGATGCCAGCTACGACCCGAAGAATTATCTGGGCTTCGGCAACTCGGATTTCGTTCCGACGAAACTGATAGACACGCAGTTGATGGAGGCGGCATCGGATTCCTGGTTTGCAGACTTTGACGGAGACGGCGTGGAAGACATGGCGATTGGCCGCCTGCCTGTACGCAACGCGCAACAGGCTTTGAACCTTGCGGCGAAGATCATAAGCTACGATCAAACCCAGCCGTCACAAGCGGTGCTGCTCGTGGCCGATAAGAGCGACACGTACGACTTCCGTGGAGCGAACGGGCAACTGCGCGAATTGATACCTCCCACTTTCAGAGTCGAAGAGATTGACCGAAGCCTTCTGGATGATTTCACGGCGAAGACGCGATTGATTGAAGCCATCAGCCGGGGGCAGAAGATAGTCAACTACACGGGGCACGGGTCCGTGGGCCTGTGGAGAGGCGGCATTCTGTCATCTGATGATGTGGAGTTGTTGGGCAACACTCAGAACCTGTCGTTGTTTGTGACGATGACCTGTCTGAACGGGTATTTCGCAGATCCGGCGGTTGACAGTCTGGCCGAATCATTAATGAAGGCTGATGGCGGGGCCATGGCCGTGTGGGCGTCAACCGGCATGACGCTGCCGGAAGGGCAGACCTTGATGAACCAGGAGGCATACCGCCAGTTGTTCGCAGGCGGGCTGACTCTCGGTCAGGCGATGGCAAAAGCTAAAGCCGCTATCGGCAACGGCGACATCCGCCAGACATGGATTCTGTTTGGCGACCCGACCACCAGACTCCGGTAACCTGCAAAGAAGCTGATTCACCGCAGAGGCGCAGAGCGCGCAGAGGGGATTCCCCGGCAGAGGGGCGCAGAGAAAATCCCCTCTGCGCGCTCTGCGCTCTTTGCGATAAACGCTCTGCTTCCTTAGAAGAAAAAGCCGTGAGTTTTTCAGTTCCCGCCGCTTTGTGGTAGACTCCATTCCCGAAATCTTCAGAACTTTACCTTGCGGAGATATAACGAATGAACTTGACCCTTACTCCCATCAGATTCAAAAAACGGGCTGAATCATTATTCGCAAACAAAATCGGAATCGTAGACGGCGACGTTCGCCTGACGTATGGCGAATACGGCGCGCGTTGTGATCGATTGTCGAATGCGCTCGCGTCGCTCGGAGTCAATCGCGGCGAACGTGTGGCGTGGCTCGGTTACAACAGCCACGAATTGCTTGAGGCTTATTATGGAGTCGTGCAGATGGGGGCAGTATTGCTGCCGCTCAACATACGCCTGACGCCCGAAGAGATCGCATTCATACTGAATGATTCGGAATCCGTAGCGCTGTTTTACAACAGCGACTTTTTGCCAATCGTCGAAGCCATTCGCAGTCAAACCCCAACGGTAAAGTATTTCATCCCGCTCGAATCGACTGGTGGCGACGCCGAGGACTACGAAACCCTGATACAGGCCGCAGGAGCCGATTTCACGCCACCCGATGACATAAAAGACGACGACCTTGCAGAGCTGTTCTATACGTCGGGGACGACCGCCAATCCCAAGGGCGTGATGATGACTCACCGCATTCTGTACCTGCACGCCATGCAGGTAATTGCCGGTCTCAGCGTGAAAGAGTCAATCGTTCAGCTTCACACCATTCCGCTGTTTCACGTCAACGGCTGGGGCACGCCGCACACGCTGACCTGCATGGGCGCGCGTCACGTCGTGATGAAGAAATTCGACACGACGGAATTGCTGGAATTGATTCAGCGCGAGCGCGTGACTAATTTCGCGATGGTGCCGACTATGGCGACGGCGCTGATCAATCATCCGAAGCTCAAAGAGTATGATCTATCGAGCCTCGATTACATCGCCATCGGCGGCGCTGCTTCGCCCGTGGAACTGATGCGCGATGTCGAATCAAAACTCGGCTGCCGATGTTATGGCGGATACGGACTGACGGAAACTACGCCCGTGCTGACGCAGTCGTTTATCAAAGATCACCTGACAGACCTCTCGGACGAAGAGCGATGGCGGCGTCAGGCGATGGCGGGCTATCCGATGCCCGGCGTCGAGATAGACATATTTGATGCCGACGATAAACCCGTCGCGCACGATGGCCAGAGCGTCGGCGAGGTGGTCGTTCGCGCAGACAACGTGATGGCCGGTTACTGGAAACAACCCGAAGACACGGCAAACGCGATGCGCGGCGGCTGGCTGCATACGGGCGACATGGCGATAGTTGACGAAGAAGGATATTTTCTGATCGTTGATCGCAAGAAGGACATAATCATTTCGGGCGGCGAGAACATCGCTTCGATTGAAGTTGAAAAGGCCGTCTATTCGCACTCCTCTGTCTTTGAATGCGCGGTCGTCGCAG
The DNA here is from genome assembly GCA_963804815.1 of Blastocatellia bacterium. Classification (GTDB taxonomy): domain Bacteria; phylum Acidobacteriota; class Blastocatellia; order UBA7656; family UBA7656; genus DATEKX01. Next base: position 5,918,338 of record CAWDRU010000002.1, read on the forward strand.
TGCCGGATGATCGCTGGGGCGAAGTGCCGAAGGCGCTGGTGGTCTTAAAGCCGGACCAGTCGATTACGGAGCAGGAATTGATCGATCACTGCCGGACACGTTTGCCCGGATTCAAGGTCCCCAAGTCGATAGAGTTCTTTGACGCGCTTCCGAAAGGCGGCACGGGAAAGATCCTCAAGAAAGAACTGCGCGAGCGTTACTGGCAGGGCTACACGCGTCGCGTGCATTGACGCGGGAGCCTGCTTAGTCGAGCACAGCTATATCTCTCAAATGCTTTTCGTCTCCCGCCCGCTTTACGAATGTTTCATCGAGCGAAGGCGCGTCGTCGGGTCGCTCAAGCGCAGGGATGAAAAGACATGAACTCGTCACAATCTCTTTATGATGCCTGCCGAGCGAGCGAATGCCGGTCGTTATGATGGTCGGCGTCTCGCTCTTATCATACGGCGCTCGTAGAATTCTGATCTTGTGCGTTTCGGGATAAAACCCTGTCAGGTAATCTATTACGGGCTGGAATCGCTCTTTCTTGCTGTAGGATACATCGTAAAGAAGAAGCGTATCGAACCACCCTATCTGCATAACAAGCGTATCCACATACGGGTTGATTTTGTGATTTGCGATAACGATTACAGTCGCATCGACTATCTGCAATCCGTTCGTGTTGATCTCAAGGTCGCAATTGGCCGCCATCGAATCCAGACATGAAATTGCGGGCAATATCCTGACATCCAGCCCGCGCTTTCGCCCTCTGCGATAGACATCCCACGTCACATCATCATAGAAGGCGGGATGGCCGTCGCCGACAGCGACTACGCCGGGCCCGTTTTTGGCTTCATCTAAAAAGAGGTCGGCCAGTCGGCTGTAAACATCCGTGTCCACTTCGCCGGTCCAGTATCTCTTTTCCAGATTGACTACCTGTTTGCAATATCGCTTCAGCTTCTGGTGATGCGAAGTGAGGTGGAATACTATTCGCGCCTTCTTGAACGCTTCGAGAGTTTCGAGCGTGACCTGTTCAAAACCTCCTATGCCTATTCCTGTCAGCGCGATGTCGAACAGCTTTTTGCTTTTTCTCACGGAGTTGTTTTTTTCTCCCCTCTCTATTTTTCCTTTGGATAATGGTGCGCATCATGCCACACTCGGCAACAGTGCGCAACGCAGATCATGGATTGATTGACGCAATCCCGCCGAGCGGCGCACAATGCTTTGCAATCAGGTTTAAATAAATAAAACAGGAGCGCACAATGCTCAATTCAAACTCTCTTTTTGTTTTCAGATTCGCTGTGATCTTATCGCTTCTGGTTGCGCAGTCGGCAATCGCACAGACGGCTCCGGCAAACGGCAAGCGATACCCGCGTCTCGTTATTCGCAATGCGATGATCGTTGACGGCAACGGCACTCCTGCTTCGGGGCCGAAAGACATCGTGATCGAAGGCAACCAGATTTCCGAGATAGTGCCGCTCGACCCTGTCGCGCTCAAAGCTGGCCGCGCGCGACGCCCGGCAGGCGATATCGAGATTGACGCAACGGGCCGCTATGTTTTGCCCGGTCTGATCAACGCTCACGGGCACGTTCAGGACGAACGCGGAGGCGTGCCTCAGCCGATAGATTACGAATTGAAGATGTGGCTTGCGTGCGGCATCACGACGGTGCGCGATGTGGGAAGCGATACGAAAAAGACGCTCGCCCTGCGCGAGGCTGGCAGGCGCGGCGACGTAGCCTCTCCGCGCCTGTTCGTTTATCCGATGTTCACCTCGCTCGGCCCTGTGCGCAGCGCGGAACAGGCGCGCGCGCGCGTGCGCGAATTGAAACAGATGGGCGTAGACGGCATAAAACTGCTCGGCACGGATCGCGACATCATGGGTGCGATGGAAGACGAGGCGCATAAACTGGGCCTTCGCATCGCGCATCACACGGGCGTCGAAGAGACCAACGCATGGGACGACATCAAATTCGGCACTACGAGCATAGAGCACTGGTATGGAATTCCGGACGCCGCGATTGAAAACGGCGTGCAGAACTTTCCCTCGACTTACAACTACAACAACGAAATTGACCGCTTCCGCTATGCGGGGCGATTGTGGCGCGAAGCCAGTCCTGAGCGGTTGATGAAGGTGCTGGACGCGATGGTCGAAGCGCACGTCGCGTGGGTTCCGACGATGGATATTTATGAAGCGAGCCGCGATTTGCAGCGCGCGCAGACGCAGCCATGGTTTGCAGAATATCTTCACCCGACGCTCGAAGAATATTTCAAACCGAATCCCGCGAATCACGGCTCGTACTTTATCGGCTGGAGTTCGTCGGACGAAACTTTCTGGAAAGAGAACTACCGAATATGGATGCGCGCGCTTGTTGAATTCGAGCGGCGCGGCGGGCTGATAGGCGTAGGCGACGACGCCGGGTTCATCTATCAGATGTATGGCTTTGGCCTGATACGCGAGCTGGAACTGCATCAGGAAGCAGGCTTTCATCCGATCAAAGTGATACAACACGCGACCGGGAACAACGCAAAGATATTAGGCGAAGAAGAGCGACTTGGGCGCGTACGCGCGGGCTTTGCGGCAGACCTGATCGTGGTCAACGGCAACCCGCTTGAAAATCTCAAGGTGCTTTACCCGACAGGCGTGGATGAAATCCACGACGGCAAGACCTCGCGCACGGGCGGCGTCGAATGGACGATCAAAGACGGCATAGCGTATCACGGCCCGACTCTGATGAAAGAGATAAAAGAGATGGTCGCGCGTGCGCGAAGCGAGCGCGGTGCGAAAGCCGGGCAATAGGTAAAGGTCAACCTGCTTTGAGCTTCTTTTTGAGTCGCCACAATGTTCGAGGCATCGTGATCCACGCCGCGCGAGGCAGCCGGGAGACGGCTTCGCTCAAAGTCTTTTTATCCGTTTTTTCCAACTTGATTTCGCAACTCCACTGCTTCAATCGTTCGTTGGCCTGCTGAAGCTTTACCTGTTGTTCATCGGTAAGCCGAGACGCGGGGTCGGGCTTGAACCCGGCCATCAATTCAAGCATTCCGCTTTCGATCAACGCTTCGCGCATGTGATTGTTCAGATGGCGCGCCAGTTGTTTTTCCGGCGGAAGCGAACTCAGCCCGAACATCTCTTCGAGGTGATCCGTGATGGGGCAGACCTCTTCGCAGGAAGGCTCGACGGTCGCCTGTGTGGCAACGGGGTCGCCTTCGAGCGCAAACAAAATCAAGCTCAACTCCTGATGGGAAAATTCTATAGAGATGGCTGCGCCTCCTGTAGCTGCGTAAAAATCCGCTTGAAATTCTCTGATGTGATGCGTCCGACCTCATCAGTCGCAAGAGAGCGAAGCTCGCCTATCGCGCGCGCGACTTCGACGACATAAACAGGCTCGTTGCGCCGCCCGCGAAACGGGACAGGCGCGAGGAAGGGGCTGTCGGTTTCGATCAGAATCTTTTCGATTGGCAGATCCCTTGCCGTATTGCGCAGGTCCTCGGCCTTTTTGAATGTGACCACACCTGAAAACGAGATATAAAAGCCGAGCCTGATCGCTTCTTCGGCAAACGCGCGCGTGCCCGTGAAGCAGTGTATGATGCCAGCCAGATCAGCGCCGCGCCATTCATCGTTGAGTATTGCAAGCGTGTCGGCTTCGGCTTCGCGTGTGTGAATGACTGCGGGCAATCGGCGGTCGCGCGCGAGTCGCAACTGATTTCTGAACGCCTGCCGCTGCACATCGCGCGGCGAATTGTCGTAGTGATAATCCAGCCCGATTTCGCCCCACGCGATCACCTTGGGGTGCGCCGACAGATCAGTGAGCCGTGCGTAGAGATTATCATCAAGCAGGCTCGCTTCGTGCGGGTGAACGCCGACCGTCGTGTAGATGAAGGAATGTTTTTCCGCGACGCGAAAAGCCGAAGAGTGTGAATCTTTTGCCACATCGCCGTTGCCGACGTTCACGATTATCTCGACGCCTCGGTCGAGCGCGCGCCGGATCATAGCTTCGCGGTCGGCGTCGAAATCCTTCATCTCGATGTGTGCGTGCGAATCGATGTACACAGTTGACCTCGAAGCTAAGAATAACCAACGCGCGCGGCGAGATTCAAATCGCAAAAGCTAATTGGCCGATTGCGATGAAGGTTTGGCTGCTGCTTCCTGCGGTTCGACCTGCGCAGGCATCTCTCGTGATTTACTGAAGCCTGAGCCGCGAGAGTCGCTGTCAATATTTATGCCGTGCCGTGCCGAAGATTGCGAAGGTTGTGAATGTGGAGGTTGCGATTGAATAGATTGACCGCACGCTGTGCAAAACTGCGCGGCAGGATGAACCGGTGCTCCGCATCCTGGACAATTCATAATCTCTATGCTCCTTAATCTCCAGTATCAAAGGTAGTTTCACATCAAGCTTACGGGATCGACTTCGATTGAAATGGCGCGGGGATTATACCCGTTTGCGAGGACGCGATTCATCGCAAAGTCGAGAGCTTCGCGCGCGCGGGCGCGGCTGCGGGCTTTGATCAATATCTGAAAGCGATGCTCGCCCTTGATGCGCGAAATGGGCGCGGGCGCGGGGCCAAGTATACGCAGTCCGGTATCTCGCGCCGCAGAGCGCAACTCGCGCGCCAGATCTGTCGCCGCATTGCTTGCGCGGTCGAATTCCTTGTCGTGCACGCAGATGTTTATGAGCGCATTGAATGGCGGATAGTGCATCGAGCGGCGAAAGCTTATCTCGCGGCTGTAAAACTCGTCATAATCCTGCGCGCGCGCGCACACCAGCGAGTAGTGCTCCGGGTGATAAGTCTGAATGATTACGCGCCCACGCAACTGGCCGCGACCGGCGCGGCCCGCCACCTGCGTCAGCAATTGAAACGTGCGCTCGGCTGCGCGAAAATCCGGCAGGCACAATCCGGCATCAACCGAAATCACTCCGACTAAAGTGACGTTATGAAAATCGTGCCCTTTGGCGATCATCTGCGTGCCGACGATCAGATCAATCGTGCCTGCGGCGAATTCCATGAGAAGGTGTTCAAGGCTTCCGCGCCTTCTGGTAGTGTCGCGGTCTACGCGCGCTATAGATTTATCGGGAAACATCTCGCGCAGTTTCGCTTCGAGTTGCTCTGTGCCTTCGCCCACGTATTGAATGTACTGACCGTCGCAGGCAGGGCAGACGCGCGGAGCCGGACGGATGTAGTTGCAATAATGGCATTGCAGGCTTTGATTATAGCGGTGATATGTAAGCGTCACATCGCAGTTGGGGCAATGAATCGCGTCTCCGCAGGAACGGCACATGGCAAACGAAGAGAAGCCGCGCCGATTCAAAAGAATCATCACCTGCTCGCCGCGTTCAAAGGTCTCGGCTATCGCTGTTTTGATCTCATCTGAAAAAGTTACCTGCTTGCCGTGTCGCTTGAAGACCTCGCGCATGTCGATGGTCTGAACTTCGGCCATCGCGCGATTGCCGAATCTGGTGTCGAGTCGAATGTAGCCATATTTGCCCGTTGCCGCGTTGTGAAAAGATTCGAGCGAGGGGGTTGCAGAGCCAAGCACTACGACTGCGTTTGCACGCAGCGCGCGAACAATTGCGGTGTCGCGCCCGTGATAGCGCGGCGTATCATCCTGCTTGTAAGAGGTCTCGTGCTCTTCGTCAACGACGATGATGCCGAGGTTATCGAGCGGAGCAAAGACTGCTGACCGCGTGCCGATGACGACGCGTGCTTCGCCCTCTTTGATGCGCCGCCACTCGTCTATGCGCTCGCCTTCTGAAAGGCTCGAATGCAGTATGGCGACCCCGTCGCCGAATATCGCGCGCAATCGGCGCGAGAAGACCGGCGTCAGCGCGATTTCAGGCACGAGCATCAATGCGGAGAGCCCGCGTCTGGTCGCTTCGCGCATTGCGCGGATATAGATTTCGGTTTTGCCGCTGCCCGTTACGCCGTGAAGTAGAAAAGTCCCGTACTGGCGCTCATCAATTTTTGCCACTAATTGATCGAGCGCGCGCTGTTGTTCTTCGTTCATCGTGACGAGGTCGAGTTGCTGCTGCTCGATGTGAGCGAGCGGGTCGCGGCGCACTTCGCGAGCGAAGACTTCGACTATGGCGCGCTTTTCGAGCGTGCGCACGACGGATGATGAAACATCGGCGGCTTCGAGCAAGTGGCTTAAGGAGATGGGCTCGTGCGCTTCTTCGAGCATTTCGATTACGCGCCGTTGCTGCTCGTTGAGCGGCTTGCTCTCCTTCTCATCAATTTTCTCCAGAGCCGCGAGCCGCACAGCGTTCTGAAGTTTCGGCCTCAACCGGCTTTCGCTCACGCGTTCGGCGACATTGATATAGCCTGCGCGTTCGAGCTGGCGTATGAGCGCCGTCGCGTGCGACTTCGATAGCTGGCGCTCAAGCTCGCGCGAGCCGATAGCGCCAGTGCCCGCGAGCAGTTCCAGCGCCTGAATCTTTGACGACGACCAGCTGAAGCCTGCCGAGACGTGCGAGAGCGCAGACCGCCCTGCCTCCGTGATTGTGAGCACCTGTTCGGTGGCGACGGTTGCGCCTGCGGGTAATGCCGTGCGCAGGCATTCGCCCCACGGCGCATAGTAATAATCGCTCATCCATTTTGTCAGGTGAAGTATGTCGCGCGAGATGATGGGCGATTCGTCTACGAGTTCTTCGACTTCTTTTATATCGGACTCGCTGATCTCGCCTTGCAGGTGTTCGTGCAGAGCGACGATAAAGCCTGTGATCAGTTTTTTGCCGAAAGGAACGATGACGCGACAACCGATTTGAGCGCGCCGTGCCATATCACCGGGCAGATGATAAGTGAATGTTTGTCTGACGTAGACCGGGACTGCCGTCTCTGCGAACATCGCGTTTTATTGTACACAAACTTGGTTGCGGCGGAAAACAGCCGCCCGGTTTCAGTCGCCCGTCCGTTTCAGCGCGGCACCCTCACCAGACGGAAACCGATGTTGCTGAAAGACGCGTCAGGGCGAAATTTATCACGTTGCGACGACCGACAGGAAACAGAGAAGTTGTACCAGCTACCGCCCCTTCTGACACGGAACTCGCCGGAACCGGGTCCCTGCGGATCACTTTCGAGGCTTTTACCGTAGTAGGTTTCCGCATACAAATCCTGACACCACTCCCACACGTTTCCGTACATGTCGTGTAGCCCCCAGGCGTTTGCCTGTTTTAGCCCTACGGGATGCGTTTGGCCCTTGTTGGCTAACAGTTTATTCAAATAGCCTGCGCTATCAGCTTTCCAGATTTCGCTCGCGTTCAATCGTTGCAATCCTGAGTTGTCCCCGTACCATGCCATCGAATCCAGAGCGCCCGCATAATCGCCCGTGCTGCCTGCTCTACAGGCATATTCCCACTCTGCCTCCGTTGGCAGCCGGTAGATATATTTATCTGTCTGATCATTCAACTTCTGAATAAATATTTGCACATCTTCCCATGAGACGTTTTCAACCGGCAGATTCGCGCCTTTGAAATTGCCTGGGTTGTTACCCATTACGGCTGCCCACTGTGATTGCGTGACCTCATACTTGCCCATCTCGAACGGGCGACTGATCCGCACGCGATGAGCGGGCTTTTCATCGGCGTTGCCGGTCGCTGACCCCATCAAAAAACTACCGGCAGATATGCGGGCATAGTTAGCTATATCTATCAGCGAATCTAAAGCTCGCTTTTTCTCCAAAGCCTCCGGACTCAGGATTTCTTCCGGTTTTTTGGCTGTTTCTGATTCTGCTTTTGACTTTTCTTCTGCCTTTGCAGCCTCTTTTTTTCTTTCTTCTTCTGCCTTTGCAGCCTCTTTCCTTTTTTCTTCTTCCGCCTTCGCAGCTTCTTCCGCTTCTTCTTTCTTCTTTTTCAATTCGACGCTGACGGGCAGTCGCTTGAAGGCTTCTATCTGAACCGTCTGTGTCCAGATGTAGAGACCATTCAGGCTTTTCGCCTGCACCACGTGTTGTCCGGGTTTCACCTTTAATTCCCTCGATTGATTTTCATCAAGCCCCTCCTGAGATTCGCCGTCAATGGTGATCCGGCAACTCATGTCGGTTTTTAAGATGAGCGTTCCCATTGCAGGTTGTGGTTTATGAGCGCCGGATTTTTTACCTGCCTTGCCTGTGTCTTTGCCCTCGCTCGGCGGTTTCTTTTTGGGCGTTCTGGCATCAACTCCGACTTGCCTGCTCGAAGCCCTCGACGCTTCAAACACCAGCGGCGAGCAAAGGCTCAAAATCACAAACGCCAGAGCGCCAACCGCAACAACGCCTGATCTGCCTTTATTCGGTGGTCGCTTCTTCATCGTTAATTCTCCGTGGCATTCCAGACTCTCACGGACTTGTCATCGCTTCCGGATGTCAACGTGTGACCATCTGCGCTGAATGACAAGCTGTTGACGGACTCAACGTGTCCTCTAAGCGTTTTTATTAACTGGCCATCGCTCACGCGCCACAGTTTTATCTCTCCGTTATCAAGCCCCGCGGCTAAAATCTGCCCGTCGCCGCTGAAATCGAGGCTTACTACTCTCGCATCAACTTTTTCCAGAGCCTTTGCCATGCGGCCATCGCTTACGCGCCACAGTTGAACGTCTCCATCAGAGCTGCCCAGCGCCAGCATCTGCCCGTCATTGCTGAATGCGCCGCAATTGACCGAAGGCACTTTGCCTTCGAGGTTTCTCAGGAAGCTGTCCCTGCTCAACCGCCACAGCTTGAATGAACCATCCACGCGATAAAACCCCACAAGCCCTAAATCCGAACTGACAGTGACGATGAGGTAGCCTTTCTCAGGCGTGTTGACAGTACGTAGCAACGCGCCATCGCTTACGCTCCAGAGTTTCAGGGTCTTATCGCCGCTTGCCGAATAGAGCGTCTGCCCGTCGGGGCTGAACCCCAGACTGAAAACATAAGCCGAATGCCCGCGCAAAGTCTTTATCAACTGCCGGTCGCTTGTTCGCCACAGGCGAATCGAGCCGTCTTCGTTGCCCGAAGCCAGAATTTGCCCGTTGTGGCTGACAGCTACGCTTCGGCTTCTCTGGGTGGGGCCGGTTAATTCCGACGCCCCGCTCGACTGCCACAAGTGAATCGCCGCTTCATCGCTTGCAGAAGCCAAGACCTGCCCGTCATCGCTCAACGAAACTTTATAAACTTTGCCTGATGTAAAATAAACGCCGGGCTGCAACACGGAAGCCGCCTGTTTTTGAGAACCGGCTGGTGAGTTTGTTGATTGGGAGCCGGGCGAGGGGGTTTCACGCTTTTTTGAAATTATTATTACCGACACTGTGATCAGGAGAATGAAAACCACGCCAACAATGATGGCGATGATCATCTTTCTTTCATGCTTTTGGCGCTCCTGCTGATTTTGTAGTTGCTCCGCTAAAGGATAGGCGGGTATCGCTTCCTGCTGGTATAACCTTTCCGCTTCCGTTGCTTTGCTCTCCCGCTCTTCATTTTGTCTTTCTTCTTCGATTTGTTTGCGAAGCGTCTCCTGCTGTCTCAGTCGTTGTGCCGCTTCACGTTCTTCACGTTCCTTTTCTTCGCTGCGTTTTTCTTCGGCGGCGCGACGCTCGCGTTCCTGGTGTTCGCGTTGCAGGCTCAACAGTTCGGCTTCTTCTCTGGCCTTGCGCGCCTGCTCTTCCTGCTGGTGCTGTTGCCACAGCCGTTCGGTCTCTTCTCGTTCCTTCTGTATCTTTAATAATTCAGCCTCTTCCCGCTCTCTGTGTTGCTGCTCGCTTCGCAGCCTCGACTTCTCAGCTTCTTCTCGTTGTTCCTGTTCCTGCTCCTGCTGTAATCGCCTGTGCGATTCCGTCTCCAGCGGGGGCCAGCTGGCTGACAGATTTGTCGTCTCGCCAATGTGCGACGATACCCGCTGTTCGCCTGTTGGCGCTTCCCTGTCGAGCACTGTCGTGTGCTTCGCCCCGCGCAAAGCCTTCAGCATCTCCGAGGCAGACGAATAGCGTTTGTTGCGATGCGGCTCCATCGCTTTCTTCAACACTGACGAGAAGCCATATGGGACCTGAGCGTTCAATTCACTGGCAGGCCGCAGCGGGTCTGGCTCGCCTCCGAGAAAAGCGTCAGCGCGCGTCGCTGCATCGAGAGGCGGCGACCCCGTTATCATGTGATAGAGCGTCGCGCCCAGCGCATATAAATCCGAGCGCGGGTCTGTGCCAACGCCCCGAATCTGTTCTATGGGCGCGTAATTCGGAGTATAGCCGTAAAGACTTCCGCTGGAAGTCACGCGGGTCATCCACAGGGGATTGCCTTTGGCTAAACCGAAATCGAGCAGGATGATTTGACTGCGCTCTGCAATCTTCAGGTTCTGCGGCTTGATGTCGCGGTGGACGACTGATTCCGCCCGCGTGTGAAGATAATCCAGCGCGTCGAGCAACTGCTCTGCCCATCGCATCACTTCATCAACCTCGAACGGCTTCACCTCGCCTATCGGTGCTATCTTGTGCCGCCGCTTTTCGAGAATCGTCCCGATATCATCGCCAGCGATATACTCCATAACGAGATACTGGCCTGTGCTGTCGATGAAGTAGTCTTTAACCTGAGGCAGCGCCGTGTGGCGCAAGGATGCAAGCAGGCGCGCTTCTCGCTTGAAAGCTTCTATCAGGCGATCCTCTTCAAAGAAATTCTGCTTGACCGCGACCGTGATGCCGAGGTTTTCGTCTCGCGCAACATAGACTGTTCCCATGCCGCCTTTGCCTATCTGGCTGATGACGCGGTAGCGGCCTTGCAACAAAGCACCCGCTTCAAGCATAAAAGGGCCTCGATAAATGCGTTCGCAAGTAGCCGAGATACTATCTGAGAACTCAGGTTCGGACAAGCCTCGAAAAAGCCTGCGCATTGCTTGTCACAAGCCAGCGCTTTTGAGATATTGAGGTCTATGAATCAAGCGGAGTATTCACCTCAAACACTCAGCCAGATGGCTCGCCGCACTACGATAATCGAATCGCCGCGATTGTCTGATCGGCTTGGCGTACAGGTAACGATTGCAAGCGAGACGTTTCAGCACACGGGCAGCTTCAAATTTCGCGCAGCCTACAACCTCGCTTCAAAAGTGAGCGAGCGTAAAATCATCGCCGCATCGTCGGGCAATTTCGGGCAGGCTATGGCCTATGCCTGTAAGTTACTGGGCAAAGCCTGCACCGTGGTGATGCCAGCGACCTCGGCGCAGGTCAAGATTGACGCGGTGCGCGAATACGGAGGCGCGGTCGATCTGATTGACGTGCGTGTCAAGGGCCGCGCCGCGCGCGTCCGGGAACTCGCAGGCGAAAACCCTGACGCTTATATCGCAAGCGCTTTTGATGATCCGCTCGTCATCGAAGGCAATGCGAGTCTGGGCGCAGAGATAATCGCGCTTGATCGCGACTTCGATTTCGTGATCGCTCCGTTAGGCGGCGGCGGCCTCACATCGGGAATAATCAGCGCGTTACGCGCGGCTGAGAGCAGGACGAGCGTCGTTGGTGCAGAGCCGTTGATGGCTAACGATGCGGCGCGCTCGCTTCGCGCAGGCCACATCGTCTTAAACGAAGGCGAGCCTCAGACGATAGCCGATGGCGCGCGCACCGTCAGCGTAGGCCAGCACAACTGGGCGATACTCAAAGACGGTTTGGCGAAGATCGTCGAAGTGCCGGAAGAGAGTATAAAAGAGGGCGTGCGGTTGTTATTCACGCTTGCAAATTTGAAGGCCGAACCGACCGGCGCGCTCGGCGTAGGAGCGCTGCTTGCGGAGCCTGAATCATTTCAAGGCGCGCGGGTCTGCTGCGTTGTGAGCGGCGGAAATGTTGACCCGGAAGTTTATAGAAACATACTGGCGAGCTAGCTGATCGGAAATGAAAGACCCGGCACCTGTCACAGTCAGATGCCGGGTCTTTATTGTATTACTCTGGAGTTGTCTTATCTGGGTGCCCCTTTGACACATTCTGCTTTTGCTGTTCGGGCCGCAGTCATCGAATCGCTTCTGGCTTTGCTTGCAGCCTTCAGGGCTTCCGAGTGCTCTTTGCCCTTCTTGCCTTTTGCGTCTTTTACAGCTGCGGCGTAATCGTCACTGGCCTTCTTTGCGGCCTCTTTGTAATCGCCATTGCACTTTTTCACTGCTGTAGCGTGCGCAGACATCGGCTTCTGAGTTTTGGTTTTAGCCATAGCGCTTTGTGATGCCAGCGCAAGAGGCGCAAAAGCAAGCGTCAATGACAAAGCTGTGGTTGTTAATATGCGTTTCATCGTTTCCTCCCGGTATGTTAAAGGTTCGCAGAAAGATCAGTCGCAATATGCGCGCCAAAGCCGCAGGTGTGATAGTAAGCTTGAAATAGCTGAACTTAGCGCCGCAGGGCTGAAAATAAAACGGCGCTGACCTGTGGCAGTCTGGTCAGCGCCAACAATTCAGCCACACGGTTGCGCGGCTGCCGATTGCACTGGAACTGAACAAGTCGTTTCGGAAAAGCTATGCGATGATGGCTCTGTTGACTTGTCCCGGCAATCGAAAAAACTTACGCAATCAAAAGATTCTGCGTTTTTCTGTGCGGTTTTTGTAAAGCCAGACTCCGGTAGCAGCGCCAGCGCCTACAAGCGCGCCGACCACGGCTCCCTTCTTCCCTTTTACAACGCCGCCTGCCACAGCGCCCACGCCCGCGCCTGTGCCGATCACTGTTGCTGCGCCAGCCGCGCCGGGCATCCAGCGATGCTTGTACTCGTAATTGACCAGACCGGGACCGTCAAAGAAACTGATTCGGCCATCGCCAACACGGTATCCGTTTTTGTCACGCCTGATAAATCGGCCTCGCTCCTGGCCGAAACTTGCGGCGGGCAATAGGAGCGCGAACAGGGAGAGTATTATCAAAAAACTACTCAGCCTTTTTTTCATTTCATTTCCTCCGGAGATTTTCTGTGAGCGGTTCGTGTCAGTGCGCCGGAGAGCGACTCCGGCCATCGGCGTGATGCGCGAGAAGGTCAGAAACGTTGCCTGCGGGTTGAATTATAGTTTCCCCAACTTGCCGGATAAAGGCTTTGCTTTTTCTATAGTCGTCGCTTAAAAGCGATTCCTTTAACCTCTCGTCCATCAGCTGCTGAATTGAACACAAATCCCGCGATTTTTCCTTTATCATCGCGAGTAAAAGAAAGATTGATCTCGCCACCCGGAATGGTAAAAAAATCGGCGTATGAAGCGATGAGCGGAATTTCGAGAGATTCGCTAATATGAAGGGCGAGATTATTGCCTTTCAGCGAAATTTCGTAACCCGCGTTCAACTCATCGCTGTAATAAGTCCCGCCGTATTCGGATAATTTTTGCGGCGAATCAAACGGCGGTTTGACGGTGACGAAAACATCCGGTTTTCCGCCATTCGTTATTAATTTCATTTCCGAAATTGTGCCGGACGTATTAAAGACGGGAATCAGTTCGTATTTATTAGTGTCGGCAATTATTAGAAAGCGGTTTTCGGAAATCGGCATCACCGGTATTTCGTTTTTCAGAAGCCCGCTGTTAATTAATTTTCCGTCCCTGAGACTCAGCCTGAAGACCTTTCCAGTCTCCATGTTCGCGTAAATGCCTGCGTAGCGAAGCGCTTCCTTTTCAGACAGAGCAATCGCTTCCGGCAAGCTTTCTGTAGCTCTTTTTTGGCTCGGCAAGCCAGTCGGAAATTGTCCGTCCAGATAGATATCCGCGAGCTTCTGCACAATTTCAAACTGATTCATCGCCGAGTTGTTGCACAAAGCAATTGCCGTAAATTTCTGTTCGGGAAATCTGGAGATCTGTGCCCGATAGCCGGACATATTGCCGCCGTGCTGAATTGCCGGTAGACCTTTATACTCGGTCCGCACCAAACCGAATGCGTAATCCAGTTTCTCCCCGCTGTTTAAGGTTCCCGGCGTAGTCAGCAGTGAAATCAACTCTTTGTTTCCGACCTTCGGCTCATAAAAATTATGGGTAGTGGCTCAAACGCGGGAGAGAAGGTAGACTCTCTCGCATGGTAACACTCAAATGTTTTCACTGCGGTAGCGATAAACTAGCCCGCAATGGCTTTACTCAAAATGGCAAACAACGCTATCTCTGTTCAGACTGTGGGCGGCGTAGCCGTCAAGACCCACAACCGAATGGCTACACACCACAACAGCGCGAGCAAATCCTACTGGCCTACCACGAGCGCAGCAGTTTGCGCGGCCTCTCGCGCACATTTGGCGTTTCTCGAAACACCGTCAGCAGTTGGCTCAAAAAAAGAGAGCGAACTGCCTGAATTGAGCACAACGCTGATCATGCCAGATCAGCACGACCCGGAGGCAACCACACTTGAGCTTGATGAACTCTGGTCATTTGTCTTGAAAAGAGCCAACAAGCGGTGGATTTGGGTTGCCCTGTGCCGTCGAACACGTCAAGTAGTAGCTTACGTGATCGGGGATCGAAGCCGAGCCAGTTGTCAAAAGCTTTGGCAGAGAATCCCATGTGCGTACCGCGGCGGTCACTGCTATAGCGACTTTTGGGAAGCTTACCAATTAGTGATCCCTGCTGAGCAACATACAGCAGCAGGTAAAGAAACTGGCTTGACCGCTCATGTAGAAAGATGGAACAACACCTTGCGTCAGAGGCTCGGTCGCTTAGTTAGAAAGAGCTTGTCGTTTTTCAAATCTGACCAAATGCATGAGCTATGTTTGCGCCTCTTTCTTCATGGTTACAACTTGTCACTGGCTCTCTCCTCAGATTGAGCCACTACCTTATATTTAAAGAGACCGGCTTGATGCCGAGTGATGATTAGTGAGTCGCGGTTCAATCGTCGATGGCATGCCTTGAGTGCGGTTCTGGTACAACTTTTCACAGTACCGCGAGCGGGTTGCGTGTCAAGCCAGCCCGCTCGCGGTACTGTTGTTTGATTCATTTCCCGCCCTTTGTGCTGAGGGCAGATTCGATTGCTTCTTTCAATGCTTCGCGCGTGCGCTCTTTCAACGCCTGCCCGTTAATGAACAGAGCCGGAGTTGCATTGATGCCGAGCGACAGTCCATCGCGGATGTCGCGCTGCACGCTTTCGGCGAGCTTGCCGCCGTCAAGTAATTCGTCGAAGACTTTGCGATCAAGCCCCACCTGTGTCGCATATTCTTTGAGCTTGCCGATTTCAAGGCTCTGCTGATTTTTAAACAGCAATGCGCTGTACTCCCAGTATTTGCCCTGCTGGCGCGCGGCCTCTGCGG
The DNA here is from genome assembly GCA_963804815.1 of Blastocatellia bacterium. Lineage (GTDB taxonomy): Bacteria > Acidobacteriota > Blastocatellia > UBA7656 > UBA7656 > DATEKX01. The sequence goes on from CAWDRU010000002.1 coordinate 5,933,466, forward strand.
CTTCAGCCGCCTTGAATGCGTGGGGGTGCCGGTCGAGCGGGAAATCGCGCACGACGAGCTTCACCTTATCGCCATACTCTTTCAACAGGTCCTCGATGATCGGCTGCGCGCCCGCGCAACTGGAGCACTGAAAATCGGTGAACTCTACGATAGTGACCTGAGCAGTCGCGCCGCCTTTCCACGGCTGCTCGTTTGTCTCAATCGCAAGCTTTGGCGTCTCAGGCGACTTCAAAAACACCTGCACGGCGGCGACTGATCGCAACCGTTCGGCAAAAGCTATCTGCGCCTTCTGCTGTTCGTTTTCTGTGAGGTACTGAATGATCTGGTCGCGCAGTTGATCGAACTCTCCGGGCATTCGCGCTTTATTGCCTTCATAAAACTTACGGGCATCTTCTTCGGTAATCTTTTTAACTTTCGGGAGCACCTCCGTTTCGATGATGGCGCGGGCCGTGAGCTTGCGCTTTTGCGCTTCCTGTTCCAGCAACAGATCGTTGATCTTCAGATCGAGTTGCATCTTTCTGAGACTGTAAATCTGTTTCTGCGCCTGAACCAAAAGCGGCTGCAAAGTGTCTTCGATGTTGGCGGAGGTAATATTCTGCCCGTTGAGCGTGGCAAAGATGCGGTCGCGGTCGGCATTGCGGGCGGGCGGCGTTGCCTCTTTTACCATCTGCTTCAGATCGGCGGCTGCGCGCAGCCGGTCAGCGAAAGCTTTTGCCCTCTCTGCCTGTCGCTGGTTTCTGAGGTAGTTGGCGATAAGCGGTTTTGCGTCCTCGAAAGCTGAATCCATCTTCTCTTTGTTTTTATCGAAGAACGCTTTTACTTCCGCGTCCGTCGGCTCTGCGACTTTGGAAACGATCTCTTCCTGAACCAGTTCGGTTGATGACTTGCCGCGCTTTTTCGCTTCCGCGTCAAGCAATCGCGTATTGATTTGCAGGTCGAGTTCGAGCCGCCGCGTCTCGGCCACCTGATTGTGAATCGCCTTTAACGGCTCTTTGATCGCTTCATCCACATCCTTAGCGGTGATCTTCAGCCCGTTGACTGTTGCGAGCACTTCCGGCAGCGGCTCGCCTTCGCATCCGCAGTCCGGCTCCAGAAGAGCGACTGCGGCTGATTCGTTCCGGGTCGCGTTTTTCGGGGCCGTGTTCTGCGGGGTTGCGTTCCTGCCTGTTGATTGAGCCATCGAACTGCTGGCCAGAGCAAATAATAACATTAGAGTCAGTAATCGTTTCATTGCGTTTTAATCCTCCTATAACGGTAGAGTTAATCGAGCGCGAGCCAGTCGCTCGCCGGGGTGAATCCCTTGTTTTCAATGTCTACGGCGACGACGTAAGCGCCCAGACAGCCTATGCGTCTGTTCGGCCCGTAGGTGATGGGCGGCAGCAGCCCTGTCTCGAATTTGTAGAACCCTTCGAGCGCAGTGATCAGTTTCTCGCGGCTCAGGTCGCGGCCCGAAAGCTTCAACCCTTCGACCAGCAGTTTGGCGGCGCTGAATGCCGACATCATCGTCACCAGATGCTTGCTTGAAAGCTGATGGCGCTCTGCCAGCGCGATCAATTCCAGAAGCGTCAGCTTCGTCTGATCCGAAGGCAGCGTTGGAAAAGAGAGAAAAATGCGCTTCTCGAAACGCTTCGGCGCGTCGAACAGTTCGCGGCCCGCAAGCGCCCCCGGCATGACGAGATTGAACGACCAGCCGAGCTTTTCCGCCTCATCCAGAAGCGCCTTGCTTTCGATTGACGAACCGAGGAAAAAGATCGTTTCCACGCGGCTTGCACTCAATTCCTTTGCGACCGACGCGCCCTCGAATACGGTGTATTCAATCTTACGACGCGGGGTGATGCCAAGCTTTTTGCTTTCGTCTTCGATGTCAGCGACCAGCGCGCGGCTCAACGGATTTCGAGGAGCGACAATCGCAAATCCGCCGTCGCCCTGCGCTCTCTGTTTTGCGAAATGCACGAGCGCGCGCGATTGTTCGTTGAGCCCCGCGAGCAGATAAAAGATGCGCCGGTTTACGGGGAACCCTGTTTCGGGCATAAGCGTCATGGGCGCAATCAAAGGCGTCTCTTCGGTTTCGACGAGCGGGATCAATTCCTTTTCAGAGCCAGCGATGAATGAAGCGGCAAGCGCGAACGGGCGTTCGTCTTTGATGAATCGCTCGACTTGCGCCGCAGGGTCTTTCGGCACGCGAGCAAGGCGCAACTCGATCTTTCGATTGTAGACGCCGCCCTGAGAGTTGACCTCGTCGAAATAAGCGGAGAGCAGAGCCGCGACCGCTTCTCCTGCTTCCGTCATCGCGCCTTCCGAGGGGATGAACGTGCCGATGCGAACGCTCGAAGGCGAAATGCCGGGATCAAAATCGCTGCCCACGCGCTTTAAGTAAGCTATCAAATCGGCCAGGTCTTCGGGCGACATATCGTACCTCGGCATCGCTGTGCCCAGTTGGTTGCCGCCGGGATCAAGCCCCCTTGTAAGCGCTATCTCGATTGCGCGCTCGGTGTATCGGGGATGGTTTCTGCCGCTCGCGGTGACGACCTGATAGGGCTTTGCAAGCGATTCCCACGTAACGTTTGAGGGCACGACGCCGCCTTCGGGCTTACCCTGCCCGTCAAGGCCGTGACACCCTGCGCAGGTCATCGCGCTTGCAGGAACCTCGATAGGCGGGTCGCCAAGATAAGCGGTGATCGGCTTGCCCGAAGAACTGGTGGCGCGCAGGTATATCTGTTTGCCGCGCTTCTCCTGCGCCGACAACTGAGCAGTCGCGGGCGCTTGCGCGAGCGCGTCTTTAAACAGAGCGTCGCCAAACAGTGATGCGATTAAGAGAAAGGCCGCCATCAAGGTCAGTCGTTTGATTATTACAATCATCAAAGCCTCCCGTTATTGCGCTTTGCCAGGTTGCTCTTTGCCGGGCAGTGCTTTGCCGGGCTGGTCGTTGATTACGCTATCGACAATTTCGATGAGCGCATCGGGCCGCGCCATACCTAAAGCTTTCTTCCACAAATTCGTGCGGTCGTTGCCGATGAGCATCAATGTGTAATGATCGTCGCGCGACTCTACATACTGGCCGAATTTGCGAAGCGCGAGTTCGATGTTCTCTTTTTTCCCCGTCAGGAAATGCCATCCCGGTTTGGCGTTGTATTTTTTGGCGAACGCCTTCAGCACTTGCGGCGAATCGATCATGGGATCGACGCTTAGCGACAGGATAACTACGTCTTTGCCGAGCCTGTCGCCGAGCCAGTCCTGAATGCGTTGCAGGTTCAAGGTCATCGGCGGGCATACGCTGTTGCACGACGTAAACATCGAGTTGATGATGACGACTTTGTCTTTGATTAGATCGCTGTAAAGCCGTAACTCTTTGCCGTCCTGATCGACCAGCGGAATATCCGTGAAATATTTGTGCGCAGGCGATAGCTTCTCGCCTGTCGGTTTTGCGACTTCCTGCGCCCGCGCGTTTGCAGAAACGAGCAACATCATCACAATCAGCCACATTCGTTTCGTCATTTCTCTTCCTCCTTCTCCGAAATCCTGTTGCCGGTATTCGTACCCGCATTGGCCTGTTGCGCACGCCCGTCCAGAACGATGAAAGGCAGTTCGTTCAATTTGATCTTCAGCGACGGGCAATGCACAAAGATGTAGTAGACTCCTTCGTTGGGCGGCACGAAATCGATTTCGTAAACACCGTTACCGAGCGCCTTTGCCCACTGTCGCTCCTGCCACGTGCCGGGCGCGAGAAACGTCAACACGCCGACATCTTTCAAATCATTTTTAGCTGCTCCCGATTCCGGGTCGCGCAGTCGAAACTGCACGTTGACTTTTTCATGCGGGCGAACCTTCACGCTTTTGACCATGTAGTTAATCAGGAGCGGCGCATGGTCGCCTCGGCGGGCCATTGCCGGATTGTCTTTCACCGTAATATTGAAACAGTCGATCACGCGCGGCGAATCTATCAGAAAAGCCAGATCGTACTGCCCGCCCTGTGGCAGCTTGACGTTCGCAGAGTAAGTGCCGGGAGAGGTTTCGCGCAGGCTGCGATCAACGACCATCACGCCGCGCGGCTCGCGTCGATAGTTCTGGAAATTGCCCATCGGCGCGGCCATGCCTTCCGTGTAATAGTAGATAGTCTGGTCAGCGGGATTTGCGATCAGCACAGACCCGCCTTCGGGCGCGGGCGTGATGGCTTCGGCAGCCGAAAGCGCGCCCGCTGTTTCAGGCATTGCCTGCCCGGCAGGTATGTGCGTCGGTTGAACGGACGGAACTTTATCGAGGTCTTTCAGGGAGATCAGCAATATTTCGTCGGAGCCAAGCGAGCGGATGTAGCCGAAGACTTCGGTGAAGACAACCTGATCGGGTTTCACACCGACCTGAACTGTGTGCAGCAGGCGGTTGCTCGCGGCGTCGAATATCTGCGCAGTGTTCGCTTTCGGATTCAGGATGAATCCGTACCGGCCACCCGGCGCAATGCGAATCGTTCTGATTCCCGGCTTCACGCTGAGTCGCGCAATGGGTTCAAAGCTCTGAGCGTCTATAACGATCATCGCGCCGGTCGTCTCGTCAATCGCGTAGACGGCTTTGCTCAAAGGCGAGTACGCAAGCCCTGTGGTTGTCACACCGATTTTTATGTCTTTGATCTTCGTAAGCTTCTGAACATCGATGACAGAGATCGTGCCTTCGCCAGTGTTGCTGACGAATGCAAAGCGATCATCGGCGGACATTACGATTTCGTGCTGGCCTGTGCCTGTGATGATGCGGGCTGCGACTTTGTCTGTAGCCGTGTCAATGGCTGTGACGCCCGACGGGCTGGCAGTCATCGGCATATCGCCGACCCAGGCGTACTTTTCATCTTTCTGCAAAACGATTCGTCCGGGCCGCGCGCCGATCTCGACATTGGTTCCGACCTTCCACGTCGCCGTATCGACTACGGCCACATGATTCGACATCGGGATAGTGACAAACAGTTTTCGGCCATCGCGCATCAATCGCCAGTCTTCGCCGGGATTGCTCAACATGACGAGGGTGAACAATTTGCTTGAGCCAAAAGTGACGATTGGATCGATGACCGATATGCTCGACTCTTTGTTGAGCGCGAGTATGAAATAAGAGTTCAAATCGACATCGGGTCGCGCGCCAAGACTGCCTTGAAGAAAGGCGCGAACCTTCTCTTTACATTCCTGCTGCCCGACGGGTTCTTTCTTTGTCCGGTAATCGAGCCACGCCGCCGGGCGCAATCCCGTCACGGGTTTGTTGGTCGCCGCATCCGTGAGCTTGAACTGCACGCGGGCATTATCGCCGCCCGTTAAAGCATCGGCGTTTGTAGATTCGATGGCGTATTCGATAGCCATGCCTTCCTGAACCAGACGGCCCCGGTTGATAGCTGTATCTGTCTGTTTGCCGGTTGTTGTCTGCGCGGCTGCGGATTGCGACTGAGCGGGTTGAGATTGAGCGGGTTGCGACTGAGCGGGTTGCGACTGAGCGGGTTGCGACTGAGCGGCTCGCGCTGCGACAGGCGCAAACGCAAGCGTAAAGGTTAAGACAGAGACTGCCGCATTGTTGCGAATAACGGCAAAACGGTGTGCGCGCAATTTTGTATTCTTCATCATCGTTTCCTCTGGAAAGAGGAGCGCAAGCCCTCGCCTCTTTCTTTCAAGGCTTGCGCTCCATTGAGTGAAACAAAACGCTATCTGGGCAGGAAATTCACACGGAAAATTCCCCAGATGCCGTCGTCGAACTGGAACGATTGGAAGGTGCGATAAAGGAAATCACCCTTAACGCCGCCCTTGCCGCCTGCTCCGTTCTTCAACAGGAAGTTGTCGTGGCTCGTAGCGCCGTTGCCGTACTGCGCGCCCTTCCATTCCGAGAGCGGGTTTGCGCCCTGGTTCAAACCATTGGTCGTCCAGGGTTCTTCCTCCCAGATATGGCCGTGGAGCGCAAAGACGTTATTGCGCGCGTGACCGCCGGGATTTAACGAACGTATGCGAACCGGGTCAGCCTCTACCGCGCTAAAGATCGGCGTCACGGGATCGCCGCCTACCTTGATATTGGCAAGCACATCGCGGAAATCCAGCTCGCGCGTGAGTTCCATCGGTGTTTGCGGCAGATGGCCCATTCGGAACCACAGCGGCTCTGTGCGATAGTTGACACCCTTCTGCGCTGTGTCTTCGGGGTCATCTTCGTCGGCGAGATTCTTGACAGCGTCGCCGCTCTTGTAGCGGAGATTGACATCGGTCTGGAATATCGTGACGTACTCCTTGAAGAACATACTGGGCGGAAACACAGATGCCGAAGCGCGTGTCAGTCCCGTGTAGGGCGGCACAGGCGAATCATCTGTGTCGTGCGTCCATGTTGAACCAGTCGGCTCGATGATCAGCGAGCCGAAGGCCCCTTTGTTCGTGTGTTTGAGCCGGTCGGACGGAACAAGGTTCGTCCCGCCGAATTCAACCGGCGTGAAGGTGATCGAGCCATTGCTGGCTACGCTCTGTACACCGGCGTACCACAGGTAGGTTTGTATGCCTCCCGGAGCCGCCGTCGAGATGCGATTGAAACCGACGTTGTTGCCGTCGCTGCGATGCACGTTGAACGTCAACAACTGCGGGTGCAAACCGACATGGTGCGAGGGCTTCAGTTGATTTGCGTTGAACGGGTTGAACGTCGCGCCGAAGTCGTCAAGCAACAAAGGCAGGGTGTTCCATCCGGCCAGATCGGGCAGCACCTGCGGCAGGCGATTGCGCAGTATTACGGCAACGCAATCACCGGCATTGGCGCGCAGGATGAGCGGCTCGGCCCGCAGATTCGGTTTCAGCATGCGTTCGCCCGGACGGCTTGGGTCGAACTGCAAGTCACGGGTCCGCACGAACATGATCGCAGTCGGGTCATGCAGAGGCCCGGCCTGCGGCACATCGCTCGATTTAGGATCAATATTGTTTACAGTCGTGTTGCGCGGATTGTAAACGAGCGTCCGCTGACCTGTGACTGCTTCAACGGGCAGGATATCGCGTGCCAGAATCGCCGTGACATCGAATATCCTCAGCGGCGTCGAACTGCTCAACGGACAAGCGCCTTTCTCCAATATGCCGATTCGCCCCGATGCTGCAACCGGCGAAGGCTCAGGCGTAGTCTTTTCAAGTACAGTCGAGCCGGGCTCTGACGGGTCGCTTTCAATGTCGGTCGGGTCGGAGAGCGACTCTGTCGTCGGGACATTTTTTGCTGCCGTATTCGTCTCGACATCGGGGTCGTTATCGACGTCCAGATCGACAGAGACGCGCGTGGTGACGCCCGTCTTGTTTGCGACAGGCAAAGACGACTGCGGATTATTCGGCAACTCTATCAGGTTCTGCTGGTTGTCGCGGAACAACCTGAGTATGCCCCACAGCCCGTTCCATAGATCGTCTGTTGCCGATCCCGGCGCATATAGGAAATCTCCGAACTTGCGTTCGCTTGCGCCGAATGGATTGATGAACAGGGGCATCTGAAATTCAAAATGCTCAGAGATGCCCATCATCTGACTGTTGCGATAACCGGAACTCGGAACTCCCGGCTCGAAGAACCACCTGCCTCCATTGATGCTGAAGTTGTGGCCTTCTTCGTGCGCGCCGACAAGGACGCGGACCTTTACATTGTCCTTCTGATACGCGCGCATCAACGGCGTCGCGGGGTCGCCCCTCAGCACGCCGCTCGACAGAGGCTTTGCGGGCCACGCCGCAGGCGGCAGATTCATGTCAGGCAAAGCTCGCGTGACATTTGAGCGGAAAGCCATCGACAGGTCGCCCGCCGCGCCCGCCGCCTGCGCTCGTGTATTTGGATCCCAGACGCGCAGGGCAAGCGGCTCGTTGCGATAGTTGACCGTCATGGTTCCCGGATCGGCAGCCGAGACGGCTTCCGGACACGGCGGCGAATTGTGTTCATCCGGGCACGGGTCGCCAAGCGGAATCTTTTCGAGATTTATCGGCAGATTCTCTTCCTGCTTTGCCGGAGGGTTGATCGCATTGCGTGGATCAGGAACCGGTATCCCGTGGCTGATACCGCCGTTTTTGTAGTAGGCAAGCTGGAAGTCCTGGAACTCCAGCAGGTATTCGCGGAAGCTCTCTGAAAGTGTCGGCGTTTTGATTACAGCCTGCCAGCTTGTCGGGCCGCCGTCGCAGCCCAGCGGGCTTGTGATGGTGCAGGGAGCATTCGGCGGGCTGTTGCCGAGCGCCGTGCCATTTTCATTGTTCAGCCATCGGGCGTCTCGTTTCTCAACAACCAGCCCGGCATAAAGCCCGGTCTGCTGGTGAGTTGAAGGCCCCAGATGATCGTGTGTGAAGACGGTTTGCAGCGTACGGTCCTGGCCCAGCACGTTGAGCGTGTCGTCAACGAACCATCGCTGAATGGTCGTCTGCGCTCCATCATACTGCGGGTCGGTGAAGAACGGATGTTGTTTTATCACCAGCGGCACGCGCGTTGTTGAGTTGTACTGCTTCAACCCGCCAAGGGCGTTGATGGCGTCGATCTTCTCTTTAGTCTCGCCGGGCGCGTTCGTGCCGTCCATGTAGTTATAGCCGTTGGCTGCTCCGTCCGAAGCAGTCACGTCGAACTTCACCAGATGGATGTGCTGACCGATTATGGGCGTAGGCGTCAGCACCTGGAAATCATCCTGCAGGTAATCGCGCGGCATGAGGTTCGTGTGCCAGAAGGTGATGCAGTCCCAGGTGTTGGCGCGGAAAAATAGCGGCTCGGCAGGTTTCGTTCCTGCAAGCGTCGGAGCCACATCATTCCACAATGTCAGAATGCGGGCTTGCGGCGTATGCCAGCCCGATTTGTTGAGCGGCATGTCGAATTGAATGGCTGCCGCTTTGTAGGTGATGTTGCGAATGGTTGGATTGGGCGTGATGGGATCGCCCTTGCACGGTTCGGCGAAAGGCGCTCCGCTGACGGCTGGCTTGCCGTTAACGATGAAGCTGCCCACTGTGCCATCCGGGAAGAGGGTCGGCCATGAAGCCGCTGCGTGGAACTGCATCGCGGCGACCTCTTCGGGCGTTCCTGTTTCGGGTCGTTCTTCGGCATCCGCCTTGAGCAATTCCTTTTGAAAAGAGAGGCGCGTGTGTTCTTCAAAGATAGTGCCGCTCTTGATAACGTGGCGGGGCAGACCGCCGTTGATCGGATTTCCGCCCGCGTCTTTGGCAAAGTCGAGCGGCGGGCCGGGCGGGCAGGTTCCGGCAAGGCCGGAGACGAAGAACGGATAGCCGGGATTACCCGGTAATGCCGTTACCGCTCCTAAAACGACCTGACCGCTGACGATGCTGACATTCCTTTGCGGCAGCGGAGCCATCGGATAATTTGGAAGCGGCACAATGGCCGGTATCGGCGTGCCCGCCAGTATCTCCTTGTCGGGCAGCGCGCGTGAACCCGCAGCCGGGCGACCTTTTTCAGTCAGCTCGGTTCCGACTTCAAAGACATCGTGGTTGCGCCAAAGCGACCACATGCCCTGAGCGAAGTGGGGATAGAAATGGCAGTGGAAGATCGCGTCGCCAACCGTCTGATTGCGATTGCCGCTGCCGTTGTAGGTGATCTCTGTCGTGAACGAATAACCCGGCCCAAGCGCCTGGCTATCGAGGTAATTAGAGTTATCGCTGTCAGGCGTGCGCAGCCACTGATGCGCGTGCAGGTGATGGATATGATGCTCCTTCGACCCGCCGTGCAGAACGCGCATCTTGACGTGATCGCCGATGTAGCTGTGATAGACGTTGCTCGGATCATCCGGGAAAAGGGCTATCGTAGCCTTTGGTCCGGGGTCCGGCTTACAGCCTCCGAAATCGTCCGGGTGTCTCAACTCGTCCTCTGTGCAGGGCGCGTTGGCCGGTACGTCAACGATCTGCGCAGGGTCGCCGATTACCCATGACGACAGAAAAAATTCCTCGAACATGCAATCGGCGCAGGCGAACATCGGCCCGACTTCGAGTCGGTTGGCCAGAATCTCAGCGCCAATGCCTGCCGTGCCGTAATTGATGGCGAACGCGTCGCGAACGCTGTGCAGCGTGTGCTTGAGCACTTCGCTTTCCGCAAGACCTTTGGTCTGTTCAAATTGCGGAAATGCCTGCACCGCGCCGATCTCGTCGTGATAGATGATGGTGAATTCGCGGAAGGGTTTCTGCCGGTTCGGCGAAACCTTCACCGCCGGATAAGGGTTGCCTGTTGTGGGGTTCGAGCTGATGTCACCATGATTTGGGCCTGTGATGATGGCCGTCAAATCCGAGTGCACAAGCTCTTTGTTGCCGTTATACATCTTCAGAATCGGCTTGGCCGTCGGCCCCATCGTCGAACAATCATTTCCATTTGGATAGCATGCATTGTAGTTGATGTTCGGATGTCCGTCAGGGAGCGTGGGTGAAGGCTGCTGCTTGGTGGTCAGCAGCAGATCCGCCCTCGTCACCTGGCTGCGATAGTATTCGGCGGATTTCGGCTCGACGTTTATCGCGCCGAACAGCCCCGCATTCAGCGAGCCGCCGTCGCCTTCGCCGCCCGTCGTCGTGCCCGCGCTGTACATCATGTGCGGGCCTTCGCGTTCGGCATAAAGCGTGTAGTTGGCGATACCGCTCGGAGCGACCAGACTGCTGGGGTTCTGGCCTACGAACGACCCGTCCCTCGATATGTTGTTGACCAACTGCATCCCCAGGGCGCGGACGGAAGCATACCGCGTGGCGGGTTGTTCCTCGTCCACTTTTACAGGGTTCAGCAAGTTGGTGAAGTTGATCGTCAGGCAATCGCCGACGTTGATACGCAGGACGAGGGGTCGAGGTCGTTTCGTCTCCTTGAGCATGACATGGCCTGCTGTCAACGGATCATTGGGGTTGCCACTCTTGTTGATCACGTCTCCTTTCAAGGCAAATATCATCCCCTGCGGCTGGACCGCTCCGAGGCGGTTCCAGAAGAACGGTTGATCGAGCGCAACGACATTCGCAGTTTTGGTGTTACTGGCATTGCAGGTCTGCGCCGCCGCCGGGTTGGCAAATAACACCATCGTTGCGATGCCGAGCGTTACGACCACCATTCGGAGAAGTCGAATGGGATTGCTGGAATTCATTACCTACCTCCTTGTGGGTAAGGGGAAGCACTCATCTGCATGCGGGATTACAGCAAAGGACTGCTTCGCGGTAGCGAGTCGGTTGTTCGACAGAGACACGGATAGTAATGCGCGGGATGAGCCGACGCCTGTGGTTTTGCTCTGTAAAAAAACCGATAGCTGGTTAAGCGCAGACAGACTCCAAAGAGCGCTCGTCTGCGAAAACATTCATTCTGTGGTTTTGTTTCTTCTCTGAACGTGAAGTGGAGTCTAGCTCAAGCGTCCCTTCGAGCGAGACGATGCGGCAAAAGGCAATTCTTATTCCTTAATCCGGCCTTCGAGCAAACTGAGGCTTTTATTACAGTTGTTTTTATTACGTCACGATCTCGAAGATTTGTGCGTGTTTCAGGCTGTGTCACGCCGGGAACGGCCATGTTTCAGGATAGAACATTACAGATCAGAGAACAGGGCATCGGCATAATCTACATCACAAATAACCCGTGAGCCGTATTATGGAGTCCTGATTATGGTTCCTGTACTGTGTCTTTGCTTTCGCTATGGGTGATGTGTTTGATCTCGGATTCTTTCGAGTCGGGTTCAAAACGATTCGGATCGGCGCGCTCGCCTTCTTCGCCGACTTGCAGCTCGGCAGCCTGTTCGCCTTCATTGCTCTTGTTTGCTTCGCGCGGATCTTCGGTCGCCTCATCAATAGATTTTTTCCGGTCGCGGTCGTCTTTCCTCTTATCCATTTCAGTCTCCCCTTTTATTTGCCGCGCAGGAAAGCTTTCATGTATTCGCGATTCATCTGCGAGATGAAGTCCAGAGATATCTCTTTCGGGCAGACCGCTTCGCACGACCCCATCACAGTGCAGTTGCCGAAGCCTTCATCATCCATAGCTTTGACCATGCTGGCCACGCGGCGGTCGCGTTCGACTTTGCCCTGCGGCAGCGTGTTTAGGTGCGAAACCTTTGCGGCGACAAACAGCATTGCCGAAGCGTTCTTGCACGCCGCGACGCACGCGCCGCAGCCGATGCAGGCGGCGGCGTCCATTGCTCGATCAGCATCAGGCTTAGGTATGGGGATAGTGTTTCCGTCGGGCGTGCCGCCTGTCGCGACCGATATGAATCCTCCGGCCTGAATGACTCGATCAAACGCGCCGCGATCTACGATAAGGTCTCGCAGCACGGGAAAAGCGCGCGCGCGCCACGGCTCAATCGTGATGTGATCGCCGTCTTTGAAATGGCGCATATGCAACTGGCAAGTCGTCGTAGCCGCAAGCGGCCCGTGCGCCGTGCCGTTGATGACCATCCCGCAGGTGCCGCAGATGCCTTCGCGGCAATCGTGATCGAATGCTATGGGGTCCTGCCCCTGCTTGATCAGCCCTTCGTTGACTACGTCGAGCATCTCAAGAAACGACATATCGGGCGAGATCTCCGAAGCGCGGTATTCGACAAACTGGCCGGGCGCGGAAGCGTCCTTCTGCCGCCAGACACGCAACGTCACATTCATTACTTATGACTCCTCTACTTGTAGCTTCTCGTAGACATATGAACCTCTTCATACACGAGAGGCTCTTTGTGCAGGACCGGACGCTGATCGGTTCCCTGAAATTCCCATGCGGCGACGTATGAGAAATTCTCGTCGTCGCGCAGCGCTTCGCCGTCTTCGGTCTGATACTCTTCGCGGAAATGGCCGCCGCAGGATTCCCGACGATGCAGCGCGTCATAGCAGAGCAATTCCCCGAACTCCAGAAAATCCGCCACGCGGCCCGCATATTCGAGCGATTGATTCAACTCGTTGTTCTCGCCTAAAACGTTGACGTTCTGCCAGAACTCTTCGCGCAGCGCCGGAATCTCTGCGAGCGCCTCGCTTAACCCCGCTTCGTTGCGAGCCATGCCGCATTTTTCCCACATTATGCGGCCAAGCTGGCGATGAAATTCCGTCACCGTTTTACGTCCGCGAATCGAGAGCAGCTTGTGCGTCAGTTCATGCACGCCCTGCTCGACCCATCGGAATTCGGGATTGCTTTCAGAGGGTCTGGGTCGTTTGTCCGTCGCAAAGTATTCGCCAATCGTATAAGGCAGAACGAAGTAACCGTCGGCCAGACCCTGCATAAGGGCGCTCGCCCCTAGTCGATTCGCGCCGTGATCTGAAAAGTTCGCTTCGCCAATGACGAACAGACCCGGCACGTTGCTCATCAGATTGTAATCGACCCACAGCCCGCCCATCGTGTAGTGAATCGCGGGATAGATGCGCATCGGCTGTTTGTAAGCGTTTTCACCTGTGATGCTCTCGTACATATCGAACAGATTACCGTAACGCTCGCGGATCACATTTTCGCCCAATCGCTTTATCGCATCGGCAAAATCGAGATAGACGCCGCGCCCGCCCGGCCCGACGCCGCGCCCGTCATCGCAGACCTCTTTGGCCGCGCGAGAAGAGATGTCGCGCGGCGCGAGATTGCCGAAACTCGGATACTTGCGTTCGAGGTAATAATCGCGCTCGTCTTCCGGTATGTCCTGAGGCGGGCGCGAGTCGCTCTGCCGCTTCGGAGCCCATACGCGCCCGTCATTGCGCAAAGACTCGCTCATCAAGGTGAGCTTCGATTGATGATCGCCGCTTACGGGTATGCAGGTCGGGTGAATCTGCGTGTAGCAGGGGTTGGCCATAAGCGCGCCGCGTTTATATGCGCGATAGATCGCCGTGACGTTGCAGCCCTTCGCATTCGTCGAAAGATAAAAGACGTTGCCGTATCCGCCCGTCGCCAGCACGACCGCGTCGGCGGCGTGCGAGCTGATTTCTCCCGTGACCATGTTGCGGACGACTATGCCTTTGGCGTGGCCGTCTACAAGCACGAGGTCTAACATCTCAGTGCGCGAAAACATCTGTACACTGCCCGTTGCGATCTGCTTCGACAGGGCCTGATACGCGCCGAGCAATAGCTGCTGGCCGGTCTGTCCGCGCGCATAAAACGTGCGCGATACCTGCGCTCCGCCGAACGAGCGATTCGCAAGCAGTCCGCTGTACTCGCGCGCAAACGGCACGCCCTGAGCGACGCACTGATCGATAATGTTGACGCTGACTTCGGCGAGGCGATAGACGTTCGCCTCGCGCGCGCGAAAGTCGCCTCCCTTGATCGTGTCGTAAAAGAGGCGATAGACGCTGTCGCCGTCGTTGCGATAATTCTTTGCCGCGTTGATTCCGCCCTGCGCGGCGATTGAATGCGCGCGGCGCGGGCTGTCCTGATAGCAGAAGCATTTGACGTTATAGCCAAGCTCGGAAAGCGTCGCGGCAGCAGACGCGCCCGCAAGCCCTGAGCCTACGACGATGACTGTATACTTCCGTTTGTTGGCCGGGTTGACCAGTTTGACCTGGTGTTTGTGCTTGCTCCATTTATCGCCTACAGGCCCCGCAGGAATTCGCCCATCAAGTGTGGCAGACGTAGATTTGATGTCGAGCGTAGTAGTCATTTCATTTCACCCATTTCGCCAGAACGGCGACTGGTATGGAAACGTTGCCGATGAAGATCACGATTGCGGCCAAACGCGCGGCCATATGAATTGCGTGAAGATTGCTTTTGTTGCGTATCCCCAGGGATTGAAACATGCTCGATACGCCGTGGCTCAGATGCAGGCAGAGCAGGGCCATCGAGATGATGTAAAAGGCCGAAACCAGCGGGTCTGAAAAGCCTGTTATCATCATCTGGTAAACGTCGTGGCGCGCGAGCGGGTCGGACGGGTCTTTGAGCGTCATAAAGTTGGGATTGGTGACGCCGAACGTGAAATGCATCAGGTGATAGATGATGAAAGCGAATATGATCAGCCCGCTTATGAATATCGTGCGCGAGGCAAGGCTTGCGCCGGTCGGTTTGCCTTCGGCGTATTTCACAGGGCGGGAGTCCTTGTTTTCCGAGACCAGTTGCAGGGCCGCCGCGATATGCATGATGGCCAGAGCCAGCAGTGCTATGCGCGCAGACCAGAGCAGGCCGGGCTTGGATTTCAAAAACTCTGCGTATGTGTTGATTGCGTTGCGCCCAAGATAGATCTGAAGATTGCCTGCCATGTGAGCTATCACGAACAGAAACAGCGCAAGCCCTGTGATAGCCATGACGTATTTTTTCCCAAGCGAAGAGCGATAAGCGCGAATCAGGATGTTCATCGAAGATCCTTCAATTTAGCGTTCAGGCAGCTAGAATCCTAACGAATAAATCAGACTGCTTTTGTATATTCCACAATACCAATCCGCGTAGAATAAGTAAAATTCAAAAGAATAATAGTTGAGATAAGTCGCGCTTCATGCGCTTTCGACAACCCTTTGAAAGAGTTAAGCTTACACGAAGCACCATTCATCGCTAGTTCACCTGTGCTGAGCTTTCGGCCACAGCTTCCCCGGATTTCTCGCGCCAGAGTCTCTGTTGCTTGCTCGGCTGCGCTCCGCGTGTGCGTGTATACGTCTCACGAAGGATACACAGCAAGCGAATGGGCGAACTATCACCGTAAGTATGGCGATGGCTGGCAGTTGAGCTAAATCGACGAGGGCAGCACCTTCATATCGCATGGAGCCGGACATTGATAGATCGCAGTATTTATTGAAAGTAAAAAAGTCGGCCCACCCTGTCAGGCAATCAAACCTTGTGAAGTGCGATATGTCTGACATGGTAGACCAAAATAATAGCTAAATAAACGGAGTGAGCTAGGGCAAGAGCATCTTAAATCTTGTAGGATGTAGACCTTCCGTATTTCTAAAGGAGGTCTACAATGGATAATCAATCGCCCAGAACTCTTGTCGAGCATTTCAGCTCTATCACTGATCCTAGAATTGATCGCACTAAACGTCACAAGCTCATTGATATTTTAGCCATCTCCATCTGCGCTACTATCTGCGGCGCTGAGGGCTGGGAAGAGTTTGAACTTTTCGGCAACTCTAAACAGGATTGGTTCAAGTCTTTTCTTGAACTGCCAAACGGCATCCCTTCCGATGACACTTTTCGCCGTGTTTTTGCCCGTATTGATCCTCGGCAGTTCCAGCAATGCTTTCTTGAGTGGGTTCGTTCAGTTTATCAACTCACTGAAGGTCAGGTCGTAGCTATTGACGGCAAACTCTCACGCAGGTCTTTCGACCGACCAACGGGAAAGGCTGCTATCAGCATGGTCTCGGCTTGGGCTAGCGAAAATGAAATGGTTTTGGGCCAGGTGAAAGTTGATGAGAAATCCAATGAAATAACAGCAATTCCTGAATTACTCGATATGCTGGAAGTAGCGGGCTGCATCGTCACTATAGATGCTATGGGGTGCCAAACCGATATTGCTGCAAAGATTATCAGCAAAGAGGCAGACTATGTCCTTTCGGTAAAAGGCAATCAAGTAACCCTGTATGAGGATTTAATTCAATACTTTGATTGGGCGCTTGGTGATAAGTTCAACCAGACCGCTTATACGACGGAAGAAACCGTAGACGGTGATCACGGGCGAGTAGAAGTGCGACGATACTATGCGACGAGTGACTGTGAGTGGCTGAGAAAGAAAGCAAATTGGAAGGGGCTGCAAACGATAGCGATGGTCGAGAGTGAAAGAACAGTTCAGGGAGAAGAAACGAGCCGAGAGCGAAGATACTACATAAGCAGTCTCGAAGCAGATGCAAAGCAGATAGGCAAAGCGATACGAGGGCACTGGTCAATAGAGAACTCCTTGCACTGGGTATTGGATATAGCATTTCGAGAAGATGAGAGCCGGATAAGAAAAGATCATGCGCCGGAGAACGTGGCGACATTGAGACACATAGCCTTGAATCTGCTAAAGCAAGAGAAGACAACGAAAGTAGGAATAAAATCGAAGCGGTTGAAAGCAGGCTGGGATGAAAGCTATCTGCTTAAGGTTCTATACGGTTAAGATGCTCTCGCCCTACGGAGTGAGCTTGTAAGTATAGCTACCCATACCTTAGAATCGGCTCACTCCGTTTTGTCCATTCTTACGAACGGAGTCTAAAGACAATGAAAAAGAATAGAGTGAACAGCATCAAGCCTGACGGCACCGAATCGGTAGCGTCGGGAGCGGTGCGTTTACTCTCAGGAGTAGGCGAGCCGACCAAATTGGTGTTCCAGCCACTGCCACAAGATGCATCAAAGCAGGTTACGCAATCTACATTGGAACAATACGCACCACTTGGCTTGACAACTCCAGCGTTAGCCGGGAGAGCCAGAGCAAACAGCAGAACTAAAATAAACACGAATCGTTTAGTCATAGTAACAGCCTCCATTCAAAGTGAATTGATAGCCTACCTTTCAAGACAGGCGGAGATTGCCTACACACTGCGGCAACTCAATAACGTTGAAGCTGTGAGTAAGCAGTTAGAGCGCATACACATGCCGGTAGCTTATTACTAGCAAGGACTTGCAGCACAACAACGAGGCGCAGGTAATCTTGACCACGCCCAGAAATTGCTTGAGCAGGCAATAAACCACGCGCCCAGATACTATCAAGCACGGGCGTTGCTCGCACTCGGTTCAATAGCCGAATACAAAAGCGATTATAAAGCAGAGGCAGAATTCTATCGCGCTGCACTCGCGCTCAATCACAGCGATCTTTTCACAGCCGTTGAAGCACGGCGAGCACAAGCACTAGCCGCCACACGGGAAGGCAACCATCAGAGAACGGTTCAGATACTTGAACCTATGCAGACGCTCGCCGGGCATCATCCCTTTCTCAAAGCGCAACTATTAAACCATCTCGCCGTTGCATATCAGAATGTAGGCCGCTTGCGTGAAGCTATAGGGTTTATGCGGAGGGCCTGTGCATCACCATTCGCAGCTATCTATCACGAATTCAGCGAGACACGCGCGGAGATTGAGCAAGAGATTGCCAAAACTCAGTCGCAGTCGACTATTGTTGTAGTCCCCGCTCGACCATCACAGCAACAGTTACAGAAAAAAGCTATCATCCGTTTTCAATACATCGAGCCTAGCGCCCGACGAAGAGTTATCAATCCGACCATCGGACGTGCGCCAGTAATCCGCTCAATCATAGAGCGAGTGGCAACGGTCGCGCCTATCCACGCCCCGCCTTTCAACCAGTAGTCACCGGATAAACTAATAACCCTCAAAATTTGGTTGGGCCGAAGTCTGCCCATCGCCTGCAAGCTATGAAACAGACCCGGCCCGCTTTCCAGTAAACGTGTGTCTACAAGAAAGGATGACTCATGACACCAGAAAATAACGATTTAGAGCAAGTCACAGAGGAGCAGCCGCAGGCTATTACAGCCGACCACAGCCAGAACGACGACTGGGGCTTGCGCGACCTGTTCACAATCGAACGATCTACAGAATATGTAGATCGGATTTTTGAAGAAGACAGAGACAGGCCGGAAACATTCATCCGATTGCTGCTACTGATTCACGATCACAGCGACGAGCCGCCAGTGAAGGATGCGCTTATGCACCTGATGATGGGAGCGTATAACGTGTCAGTGGCTCACAGCGAGGCGCTTGATAAATATCTTGACACGCTGCGCGCAGAGAGCAGACAGTAACGCGTTTCATTGTAACCGTGCTCGTCCTGACAACAGCAACACCGAGCAAGCTTGAGGATTTGATTAAAATCGCCAGGCGACGATAATCCAACCGGGCCGTGATGCGAGCGCGGCCCTTTGCCTTTTTTGCCGGGCGGCTTGTGATATAAATTGCGTCCTGCCGGATCTGGTTTGTAAAGAAATAGGTGTTTATACGTCATAAAAGATGGCATGATGAGGAAGTGAAGCGGCAGTATACTCCGGCTACGCAGCCTTGTGCAGCTGGAGTAGATAGGTTAGAGGCTGATTTACGTCTTGTGGCACTCTGACCACCTATAAAAGATTACTCGGCTTATAACCGAAGCGCCACCGTAGGGCTTGCTGACCCTGAATAGGAGGCTGGTGACCGCCGCAACACGAAGTCTACTCCAACACAACCTTCTGGAGGAAATTCTTATGTGCTCGATCGGAGTAGACTTGCACAGCAATTCCATCATCGCTTGTTATTTGACAACCTCCAGCCAGCAGTCCCATCGCACTTTTCGTCTCAAAGACCTGGCCGATTTCCACAAGACCCTGCGGCATACTGATCGCCTCGCCGTCGAAGCGACCGGCAACACGCGTTGGTTCGTCGCGCAAGTCAAATCGCACGTCACTGAGGTCATCGTCGTCAACCCGATCCAGTTTGAGATTATCGGTAAGAGGGTCAAGAAGACCGACCGCCACGACGCCAGTGCTTTGGCGCTGTTTCTCAGCAAGGAACTGTTGCAGCAAGCGCGCCTGAAAGACGAGCGGGCGGCAGAGATTCACTCACTTGCACAGACGCGTGACAAGCTGGTGAAACTGCGGACGACGCTCATCAACAAGCTGCACGCCCTGCATCGCATCCGGGGCATCAACAGCCGCAAGAGTCAGTTCCTCAGCGCCCGCGGATTGGAGGCGGTGCTTGCGCGAGATTGGGGCGACACGACCTGAGTAGAAGTCGAAGTGATCGTCACCCAGGTCGGCGCGTTGAATGCGGGCATCAAGCGTCTGGAAGTGGAGATGGAGGCCAGCGGCGCGCAACTCAAGGGGTATAAGAATCTGCTGAGCATCAAAGGGATCGGCAGCAAAGGGGCAGCGACCTTGCTGGCGGTGATCGGTGAGGTAGAGGATTTCGACAGCGAGGCGAAACTAGCGAGTTATTTCGGGATGGTGCTGAGGGTGAGTAATTCCAACGAACATGTGCAGCACAGGCGGATAACGAAGCGAGGATCAAAGATGGGACGAATGACCTTAGTGCAATGTGCGTTAGTGGCGAAGAAGTACAGCCCGTATCTGCGGCAGTATTACGAGAAGTTGAAAGGCAAGAAAGGCAGTGGCAAGGCGATCATAGCCGTGGCGAGGAAGTTATTGGGAATAATCTATCGGACATTGAAGAACGACTGGGTGTTTGAGGATTTCCCCAACTTCGTTCTCGCCGAAGGCTGAATTATCAACCTTGGAGTAGACAATCATCATAGGAGGCATAAAGTAACGCGTCATTTATGAAGAGGTAAAGTAACGTGAGTTCGACGTAAGAAGAGAGGAACACCTTGAGATATGATTGAGTTGTCTCAAAAACAAATCTTTCAGCCTCAAGGAGTTCCTATGAACAATCAGATTCTACCTCTTTTCTCCGATCTTGACGATTTCTGCCATTTCTTTGAACCTTCCTTCAATGCCAGGCTTTTGCAATCCGGCACCTTGCAACGCCATCGCAAATCCAAGCTGACTTTGAGTGAGCTTATGACCATCATTATCTGGTTTCAGCAGTCCGGCTATCGCACTTTCAAAGACTATTACCAGAAAGAAGTCTGCAAACATCTAAGCCCAGAGTTCCCAGGACTGGTCAGCTATACGCGCTTCGTCGAGTTGATGCCTTCGGCGCTCGTGCCTTTGTGCGCTTATTTGAAAACTCGCAAAGGCCGAACCTCTGGCATCGCCTTCATTGACTGGCTGCCTTTGGCAGTCTGTCATAACCGCCGCATTCATTCACATAAAGTGTTTGCTCACGTCGCTGAGCGCGGCAAATCAAGTGTTGATTGGTTCTACAGCTTCAAGCTGCATCTGGTCATAAACGACTGCGGAGAGTTGCTGGCCTTCCACCTGACGGCTGGTAATGTTGATGATCGAAAGCCTGTGCCGAAGCTGGCCAGGGGATTGTTCGGCAAACTATTCGGCGACCGAGGCTATATCTCAAAGACCTTGAATGAGGTGCTCAGTGGGCAGAATCTGGAGTTGATCACAAAGATCAAAAAGAATATGAGGAATCGGCTGTTATCGATCTTCGACCAGATAATGCTGAGGAAGCGAGCGTTGATAGAGACGATCAACGATCAGTTGAAGAACATCTGTCAGATCGAGCACACGAGGCATCGAAGTACAGCTAATTTTCTGGTCAACGTGATAGGGGCGCTGATCGCCTATACGTTTAAGGAGAAGAAGCCGTCGTTGAATATACGTGTCAAAGAACTGGAGCAGCTGCCTGCTCTCGTTTAGTTATTTCGAACTCACGTTACTAAACCTGAGTATTGAGTTGATCAGGCCGAAACGATTCCAGCGTGGCGAAGATTGTAGCTGAGCAGTTTCAATTTGATCGTATTCCACAATCCGCGCCACGACCGACTAAAGACCCCATCTATGAACTTATGCCAAAGCTGAGAAAACAGAGTTTCTATCCCCTGTCTCACACTGCTTTGAAGCTCTCGCTTCTCTGGCACATCTTTGCGTGTTATCAACAACAACTCTGTCTCCTCGGCAAGCATCTGAGCCAGCTTTGGCCCCGAATACCCCAAATCTCCAAGCAATATTCCTCCATCTACAGACTGAGCCAGTTCAAGGGCTGGGCCTCGATCATCTATATTCCCAGAAGTCAAAATAGCCTCAATGATACATCCGTTGATGTCGCGCAGAGTATGCAGCTTAAAGCCGAAGAACCACCCTGCACTGGTCTTGCCAAAGTAACCACCCTCTTGCCTGAGCAAGCGCATGCGACCGTGACGAATTGGCTTACAAATGGGAATAGGTTTGGAATCTGCCTGGTAAAGCTTGCATCTGCCTGCGACACGAGCAGACTCAAAGAGACGACCTATAAGAGGACTGAGTCGGTGCAAGCGGGCAATCCACTGCTGATAAGAACAAAGTTGAGGGAAAGCCGAAGCAAAGTTATTGCTGATAAGAGAATAAGTCTGCTTGAGCGAATCTACTCCGAGACAGCTTTGCATCAAAGCGATAGTAATAACTTCGGAATCCGTGAAAGCAGGCTGGTGATTAGGCGAGGATCGCCAATGAGACAATTGAGTATGGGCTTTAAGGAAGTCATCAACAAAGACGTAGATTTGAGTCATCTGATTTATAATGGAAGGCAAATGGGTCGTCCTCCGAGTGCTGGATTGAGTTTTGCAACTATATTCTATACATCTTCGGAACTATGGCGACCCAACTTTTCAACTCCATACTCGATACTGCTGGCGAATTCCAAAAGGTGATTGCTTGGCGACTAAGCAAGAAGGCTTCCAGTAAAATGAGGGCTCTAATCATTACATTTTGTATTGTGGAGGAAAGTAGATGTCCTTGAAACCCAAAGCCCTCGACCTTATTCCAGATGAGACTGCCAGAGTCGCACACGCAGCTTTTCCAAAAGGCAATATCTATTTGCGCATTCGCGATCAGCTTGGCCCTATATATAAGGATGAGTCCTTCGTTGAATTGTTCGACACTCGTGGACAACCAGCACAGTGCCCCTCTCGCCTTGCTTGGATCACTATCTTGCAGTTTGCCGAAGCTCTATCGGATCGTCAGGCAGCAGAGGCAGTCCGTTCCCGCATTGATTGGAAGTATCTGTTAGGGCTGGAACTGACCGACTCGGGCTTTGATGCTTCCGTGTTAAGCGAGTTTCGTGGGCGCCTGGTTGCTGGCAACGCCGAGTATCTATTGTTTGAACTCTTGTTAGATCAGCTTCGAGAGGCAGGGCTGTTGAAAGCACGCACTCGCCAACGCACAGATTCAACGCATGTCCTGGCATCTATTCAAGCACTCAATCGAATGGAATGTGTGGGAGAGGTTATGCGTCATGCTCTTGATAGCCTGGCAAGGGTTGCGCCCGATTGGATTCAAAAGCAGGCTAAACCGGAATGGTTTGAGCGATATGCAAGGCCGTTTGAAGAGTCTCGACTGCCAGCGAGTCGCGCGCAACGATATGCTCTGGCCGAGACAATCGGCAGGGATGGTCATCAACTATTGAGCGCAATCTATGAGCAGGCACCGGAATGGATGCGACAGATTCCTGCGATTGAAACTCTGCGGCGGGTCTGGGTTCAGCAGTTTCAGTTTGTCGGTGAGGTAGTGCGATGGCGCGAAGCAGGCAATCTCCCACCAGCGGCAATAATGATTTACTCACCATACGACCTGGATGCGCGCTTTGGCAAAAAACGGAATGAGGAGTGGAAAGGTTACAAAGTTCATCTGACCGAGTGCTGCGACCAGGACCTGCCGTTGGTGATTACGGATGTGCAAACCACGCATGCGGCGACAACCGACTTTGAAGTGCTTGATAAGATTCAGGCAGATTTGGCTGCGCGTGATCTGCTACCGGAAGAACATATTGTGGATTCAGGATATATGACTGGTGAGCATCTGGTTAGAAGTCGAAACGACTACGATATCACGTTGATTGGGCCTATGCTGCCAGATCCGAGTTGGCAAGCGCGGGCAAAAAATGGATTCGACATTTCGACATTTGCAATAGATTGGGAAAGCAAACTGGTGAGGTGCCCGGAAGGGAAAGCGAGCACTTCCTGGGTTGAAGGCAAGAATGCTCACGGCCATGAAAATGTACACGTGACGTTTAGAGGCAAGGATTGTGCAGAGTGTCGTGTGTGAGGACAATGCACGAAGTCGAGATCTGGCACACGGACACTGACGATAAGTGCGCGGCCTTACCACGAAGCCTTGCAAGAAGCGAGGCAACGAGAGAAGAGTGAAGAATTCATAAAGAAATATCATGCCCGAGCGGGAGTGGAAGGAACAATTTCACAGGGAGTGCGAGTAGGGGAAATGAGACGGTCGCGATATGTGGGGCTGGCAAAGACACACTTACAACATCTGGTAACAGCAACAGGGCTGAATGTGGTGCGAATAGGTGCGTGGCTAATGGAAAGACCGCGTGCAGAAACGAGGCGATCAGCATTTGCCGCGCTGGCTTCTAAAGTTGCTTGAGCAGACGGCTATATCGAATTCGCCAGCAGTATCAATACTCAGGTTTACTTAGGAAGGGAGCATTAAACATTGAACGCGCCACAAAAACAGAGTGAAACAACCCCCAAAGCCGTTTTGACAGAAGCCGAATTCTGTCAAAGAGTAGGAATTAGCCGTACAACCGCATGGAGAGAAAGAAAAGCGGGACGGCTACCATTCTGCCGAGTAGGAGATAAAGTCCTTTACCTTCCACGCCATATCGATGAGTTTCTAGATGGACGGCACACCAAAATGCCGACTCATGATAATTGAGGCAGCGGGTGGATACGTCCCCTCTTCCAGACATAACCGAACCGCTCCAGAAAGTTCACCTTATGTCGTCTGACCGACTGATAAAAGCAATCTATCGCTTCCGACAGACTCTTTTTCGTCGGATGCCAGCCCTGCACACTCGCTTCCTGCTTAAGCGTCTTCCACGTCGCTTCTTTTGGATTCTCCTCCGGTGTGTAGTGTGGGAAGCGTTTCACTCGAATTCTTTGTTGCCTCTCAAGCCACTCGTCGACCTCTTCGTGCACCAGATGCGGTGCAGAGTCCAGCCACACCAATATCTTCCCTCGTGGATTCTCTTCAATCACCATCTCAAACCACCGGATCGTCGCATCTGCATCCTGAAAATCTATCGAGAAGGGAGCTACCTCCTCGCCTGTTGCCACGTGCACCGCTCCCTAGATGTTCTCGGCGTATTTGCGGCGCGACGCCGAGGGCACTTTCGGTTGGTGGCCGCGCCGACTCCATCGCTTGCCGACCGTGCCTTCCAGATAGACTCGTGTCTGATCGCCCGCCAGTGGAATCAAACGCTTGCCCGAATCGGCGAATTCTTCGAGAACTTCAAGGGTTTCTCTCTCGAAACGCTGTTGATCTGCGGGCGTCCGCCGGTTGTAGAACGGGCGACCGCGCTGGCTACTGAAGTTCAGGGTGCGCAGAATCTTGCGCATACCGCGCTGAGAGTAGCTGATCGAGAAACGCTCCTGAACCAGATTGATGATAGCGCGAACGGTCCAACCAGTGCCCACCTCCGTGCCCGGCATGCCTTCCTGGTCGAGCAACGTACCGAGTTGGGTCAACTGCTCATTGTTGAGCCAGCGCTGTCCCCGCTCCCCGCCCCACAGTGGGTTATTCTTCAAGCCATCGAGCCCGTCACGTTGATAGATTTGGATCCAACGCGAGATCGATTCAGGATCAACAAAGAGCAGATCAGCGATCTGCTGGAAAGAGTAGTCATCGGTGACGAGCAGCAGGGCGTGGTAGCGCAAGCGCTCATGAGATTTAGTTTTCTTGTGCTTGAAGCGGCGCATGGCTTCAAGACGATCCTGTTTAGAGAGCACCGGACCTCCTTACAAAATAAGTGTTTTGAGTATCCGGTAATTATACCATTTGCTGATGGCTCACCTCCGTATCTTGGTGTGCCGTCCATCTAAACCAGAATGCATGAAGTTGGCACAGGTTGCTGTTCTTTGATATTTCGTTTGTTGCCTAACACACGATCTATCAAGGAGACTGCCCTGTGCCCGGTTCGACCATAATTGATCTTTCTTGCTCCGAGCAACAACAACTGCTCTTTGAACTGCGCCGCGCCCGCTTCGGCTACTGGCTCGCCCTGCACATCATCTTGTTGTGCGCGGCTGGCTACACCCCGACGCAGATCGCCGCCGTCTTGTTCTGTTCGCGGTCGAGTGTCTACCGCGCTGTCCGCGTTTATCGCAAAGGCTCGCTGGCCAGTTTGAGCAATGCCAAGCAACCACGACACGTCGGCTCATTGACGCCTTCGTTGCGCCGTTCGCTGCTGGCTTTGCTCAAGCGTGCGCCTTCGGCTTATGGCTGGTGTCGCACGCGCTGGAGTTGCGCCACGCTCGCCGCCCAGATGAAAGTGCAGCGCCGGGTTGAAGTCTCGTCTGCCACTATTGGTCGCTGGCTGCACCGACTGGGCTGGGTCTGGAAGCGCGCCAAACTCGTCGCGCGCGATGATGATCCCGAACGCATCAATAAACTGGCGCGCATCCGTTTTTGCTTTGAAAATCTCGGCCAGCAAGCCGCTTTGCTGTTTGCCGACGAACTCGACATCCACCTGCTGCCAAAGGTCGGCTACCAGTGGATGCCAAAAGGCGAAGTCGTCGAGGTGGTCACGCCGGGAGTCAACCAGAAGCGTTATTTGGCGGCGGCACTCGACGCCCTGACCGGCAAGGTCATTTCTTGCATCGGCGAATGCAAGACGAGATGGCTGTTTTTGGAGTTGCTCAAAGCCATTGACGCCAGCTATGCAGCAGCCACCTACAAACGGGTCGTGGTGGTGGTGGATAACTTTGGCATTCACAAAGCGAAAGTTATCCAGCAATGGCTTGTGGCGCACCCGCGAATCGAGTTGCTGTTTGTGCCGACGTATTGCCCGAAAGCGAACCCGATTGAGCGGGTGTTCTGGGAGGTACATGACAAATGCACGCGCAATCATCGGCGGCAGCAGATCGGGCGGTTGGTTGAGGATGTTCAACAGCATCTAAAAATCAACGGCCCGTGGCCGTACAAACTGTCAGGAATCTATTACACGGCGGAAGTGACCGCCGCCGTGCAGGAACTTGAAAAACAACGGCTACTCAAGGCTGCTTGAGTGTGCCAACCTCGTGCAGCATTGGCATCTACACATGTTGGCCGGATCAGCCCGTATCATAGCGAGAAAATCCCGGTAGACTGAGACATGCTACTTGTCTGAGCTCATCGACACTGTATTGCTCAAGCGCACTCAGCACTGCTAGCAGCGTCCATAATCCAGCCAGCATCGATGAGTCTGTCACCGGTCGGTCACGTCGCATCTGCCTGCCGCTCAGTCTTACCAATAGATTGCACGCCTGTTCGCTCTCAGGTGTCTGACCGCGCGCCAACTGCCAGACAACCACCGCCGCCATCGCCGTCACCAATAACCGCTTGGCAATCGCTTCGGCGCTCTCCTGTTGCCAATGCTCCACATTATGGCCACTGGATTTCAGCAGCTTAAAGTAACTCTCGACTTTCCACCGCCACACATACCACTGCGCGACCCGCTCCGCCGTCACTGATTCAGGCAAATTCGTCAGCAGCAGCCACTCCGCGTATAGCGACTCGTCCGGCAAAACGATCCGGCTCACGACCAGCCTCAATTGCAGGGGGTCGCCATAGACTCGCTCACGAGGCTGCTTGATGCCGCCCTTCTGGCGGTGTGGGAATGCTGGTCGGGTAATCGTCACGTTGGTTTCAGCCAGCAGTTGCTGGCCGATTACGCCGGGCGCAATTGCTACGGCCTGGCCCAGCCGAAATGATAACCCAGCTGCCACACGACCCAGCCGCCGCTTCTCGCCTTCAACCTCCACCTGCGGCACGGCTCGCGCTCGTACGACGAAAGCTTGTCCTTGATCATTCCATTGACGGAAATGCCCTACCGAATCAGCCGCGCGATCAACCAGATGCACAACTGGCTTGGATAATTGCATCTTGCTGATGGCCGCCAGGGTGTCGGTAAGTTCATCCAGGTGCGAGCAATCGCCTGAGACCTGCGCCCGGTGCGTCGCGTATATCCCCGCGCTGGCCCACAAGCTAAACGACAGTGGGGAGATAGGAGCGCCGTCACGGTCAGAGATTAATAACGCGGTTTGCAGGCGGTAGCCGAGCGCACGCAGATGACCAATAGGGATACGGTCGGCCTTACGAGTGTGGTGGTCATAGTTGAGTTCGGACCAGTCGTGAACGATAAGAGCAAAGTCACAGCCTTTGTCAGTAAGCCTCTGCTTGGCCGAGGCGATAAGCGGCGCGGCTAATAGTGGGAGCGAAACGGCAGGGTTGGAATAGAAGCGCCAAGCAGCTTGGGTGCTGGCGAAAGCCGTGCCGCCAGAGGGCAAAGCCCGCAGCCCGGAGGCGACAGCATGTATAGGGCAAAGTTGCTCAGTCACGATTTGCTGATAGCGCCGTTGCAAGCGAGGTTCAAGATTTGGTATTGCGAACACATTCCATAATATTACGGCTTATGACATGTGTAGATGCCAATGCTCGTGCAGTCTGGTTTAGGTCAAAAGAGAGCGATAATCTGTCGTAAGGGCCAAACTAAGAACGTGACAGATTTACTTGGTATCGTATCTGTGGACTTAAATATGCCACAAAAGGCCCGTATCAGTATTCGGGCTTGGATAAACAATCTAGCAACACAAAAAGAGGATCCAGTTATAACTGAATTGGTAATGGAACGAGCGCGTTTAAGGAAGGAACTCGAAGAGACAAAAGACCAACTTACATTTGAGCAGCAAAAGGCCAAAGATTTACAGAGTCTAATGGCCAGAGAAGGGGGGACCGATTTTGATGATCTGTCTACCGATCCCCATTGGAAATTACTCTTCGATTATAACTACTTTTGGACTGTGGTATCTATAATAACAAAGGCATTCAACTCTCCTCAATCTTGGCGTAATGAGCTAGAGCCTGTTATGAACTTTCGGATATGGTAATCTCAGCAAATGAGTCGAAAACCTTATCCGAGTGATGTCAGTGACGACGAATGGGCATTTGTCGCCCCTTATTTGACTTTGATGAATGAAGACGCCCCGCAACGAGAACATAGCCTTCGCGAAGTCTTCAACGGCTTGCGCTGGCTGGTTCGTACGGGCGCTCCTTGGCGTTGGATGCCTCACGATTTCCCGCCCTGGGAAGCTGTCTATCAACAAACTCAACGATGGCTCAAGGCCGGGGTCTTTGCTTCGATGGTTCATGATTTGCGCGAGCTTTTGCGCCTTGCTGCCGGACGCAAAGCCAAGCCCACAGCCGCTATTTTCGATTCGCGCACTTTGCAATCGACGCCTGAGTCGGGAGGGCGCGCCACCTATGATGGAGCCAAACGACGCAAAGGCAGCAAGACGCATATGGCGGTTGATACTTTTGGAAATTTGCTGGCTTTGCACGTCACGCCTGCAAACGAGCAAGACCGCTCTCAAGTTGGTAAGTTGGCAGAAGCGGTGCAGGAAGTGACGGGTGAAACTGTCGAATTGGCATATGTCGATCAAGGCTACACGGGAGAGACCGCGGCACAAGAAGCCGAAGCAGGAGGCCTGCGCTTGGAAGTCGTGAAGATGGCAGAGGCAAAGAAGGGTTTTGTCTTGTTGCCGCGTCGTTGGGTTGTTTCGGCTGGGCGGCGCGATTTCGACGATTGGCGCGCGATTATGAGCGCTTGCCGGAGACGCTTGCTGGCTTGCACTTTTTGGCCTTTGCCATCTTGATGCTGAAACGTTTTGTTGATCTTTAGCTTCATAGTTCATAACAGGCTCTATGACCTGCTTCCCTAAATTCGAGCCATCGATTGTGAGACAATCGCTCCCATGCGACGGAGGAACAATCGATGAAGAAAAGCCGATTCACTGATCAACAGATCGTTGCAATACTTCGGGAAGCAGAAACCAGCACAGATACCGTAGAGACTGTTTGCCGAAAACATTCTATCTCCGCTCACACTTTCTACCGCTGGCGTAACAAGTTCGGTGGGCTGGAAGTCAAAGACGCTACCAGGCTCAAAGAGCTTGAACGTGAGAATCAACGCCTCAAGAAGATTGTTGCTGACCAGGCGCTCGATATCTCTGTCCTTAAGGAGATCAACTCAAAAAAATGGTGAGCGCACTCGTCCGCAGAGATATGGTTGGCTTTGCTGTTGGAAAAGGATTGTCTGTAAGGAGGGCGTGTGCGCTTGTTCGAGTTGCGAGGTCGGCGCGGGGCTACGCCAGTCGCATGAAGAAGAAGGATGCTGAATTGGGCGATAAGCTGCGGCTTATCGCCAGAACTCATACTCGCTACGGATATAGACGAGCAACTGCTTTGATAAAGCAAGAGGGTATGGCCATAAATTCGAAGCGGGTCTATAGGCTTTGGCGCAAAGAAGGACTCTGTTTACCCAGGCGCAGACCGCGCAAGCGAGTTCGCACAATTTGCCTGCGCCCTTTTGCGGCGACACGGGTCAACCAGGTGTGGGCCTATGATTTTGTGTTTGACTCCTGCGCCAACGGGCAGAAGTTGAAACTTCTTACAGTAGTGGATGAATCAACCAGAGAGAGTTTGGCGATAGAAGTAGGAGGCAGGATTAATTCACAGGCAGTGATAGGTGTGCTGATAAGACTGATGAGCGTGCACGGACAGCCCGAATATCTAAGAAGTGATAACGGGCCGGAGTTCGTATCGAAAGCGGTAAAACAGTGGTTGAGCAGCAACGGAGTGAAGACAGCCTATATAGAAGGAGGCAAGCCGTGGCAGAATGGGTTAAATGAGAGCTTTAATGGAAAACTGCGAGATGAATGCTTGAACTTGGAATGGTTCAGAAACCGAGCAGAGGCAAAGGTAGTAATCGAGCAGTGGCGGAAGCATTATAACGAGAAGCGACCGCATTCGAGTTTAGGGTATAAAACACCAGCGCAGTTTCGCGCTGAACAGACTGGCTTGGAAGCTATCTCATCTTAGTTGGCCCGAAGAACGGGGACAGGTCAGATTACGTTGGGCCTCTCTATTCTCTCGCAGAATAACTTTTATCTCTGCTCTTTCTTGCTGTTGCTCACGCCTATGAGCCTGAAATGTCTCGATGCCTGCTTTGATTCGGTCAAAATCGTCCTTTTTAACATAAGATTTGAATCGTATTCCTCGCACCATCCAGACACGATAATAACTGAAATTACGCAGCAGCAAAAAAGTGTTCCAACAACGGGAGTTGGGAGGGGAGGGGCTGTCGAAATAACTCGCGCTTGAAAGCGTAGACGGTCTGCCCTTGAGTAAGTGCCGCTTGTTGGGTCAAACACAGCGCCATCAGTCCCAAATGCAGATGTGCCGTCTGCGCCTTGGCTTTGCGAGTGCTTGATCCACCCCAGCCAAACTCCTGCTTCAACAATCTGAACCTCTCTTCGACCGGCTGCCGCACACGATACACACGCTTGATCTGCGCTGGCTTCAACCCTGGATCATTCGTTACCCAATACCGCTTGCCCTCCTTGATAATGCGCACCTCTTCTATCACTTGCTTGAGAGGGCCACAGGCTTGTCCGTAGCGCTGCGGCCACTTCCCGCAGATGCGCTCGCCCTCCAGTAAGCGATTGCTCTTGATGCGGGCGACATACTTCCAGCCCAACTCCGAAAGCAGATTGACGATGCGGCGCGATGTGTACCAACTGTCAAATAGCACATATTTCGGGCTCATTCCGCGCTCAGCCGCTTCGCTTAACATCTCCTGGGCCAACTCAAGCTTCGACTTGCCACCCTCCTGCCATAAGCGCAGGGAGACCGGAATCTTGCGTTTGCCGTCGGTCCAGATCAGCAGGATGACTTGCATACCGAGGTGCACGCCACCGGCAGTCGATGACCAGACTTTAGCGACCACCTCTGAGCATTTGGTTTGCCGCTGCCAAGTCGTGTCATCGAGCAGGAGATAACCGCCTTGCTGAATCAAGCGAGAAGCGAGGAGTGCCCAAAGCCGTCTGGACCAGGGTAAGCTCGAATGCAGTAAGCGATTCAAGCGGTCGTGTGAGACCGATGAGCAGAGCGCCGCTAATGACAAACAACTGGTGCGCATGTTGCGATAAATCAGCGCGATCAAGTAGGCTTCCAGTGCAGGGGTTAGTAAGGGGTTGATGTTGTCCATAACACCAACATTCTATGCCTCTTCCGACCCGCTGCGTAAAACCAGTAATAATAAGGCCCGTGCAGCGAACCGTTGGCACATTTACAGTTAGCGCAACCACAACGAATCATCTCACGAACTAAGCCGCCCTCTAGCGGCTCAATCTTACGTGTAAAATTCTCAGATTTTTTTTCGCCTCGCGCGGGGGACATACTTTTGAGTTTAGTATCTTTTTTTTCATCGCTTCTTTTTAAAATGTACGCTTGCTCTCCGAATGTTGAACGAAGCAAATTTAGAATAGCAAGGCGCTCCGATATTGAGACTGCGCCCTTGATGCCGGATGCGCTGCCCGCGCTTCACCTCTCCGACGCTATCAACCCATCGAGCATCTCTGAGGCACGGCTAAAGCAAATCTTCTGTACCAGGAATGTGACAGAACTACATTCAATCTCATCTAAAGTCAGCAAGGTTGAGTGCAATCGGCCCACTGCTGAAGTTGATTAAATCGAAGCACATAGGGTCTGGTAGGGTTTGGCAGGTAGGCTAAACATCGGTTTCATAACCCCAAGGTCGGGAGTTCAAGATTTTGAAGCTGCGTCTTCGTATCGGATGGCTTCTTCGATTTCCGATTCTTGCCGCCCATAATCCTTTGCTAAATCGCTAATTGGCCATCCTTTGAGGCGATGACAAGTGATTCAGCCTTTTCTATGAAAAGGTCTTTACCGTCAGTTAAAAACCAATGTTCCGCTAAAGGGTGTTTCGAGCCTGATAGCCTTTCAAGATATTTGACGGTGCGGCGAACACTATCAAACGGCACTTTATGTTTGTAGCGAATCGAATCAAGAATGTGAGCCTTGATTAAATTTGTGAATGAAAGCAGCGGCAAATTCTTATCAGGCAAATGAATGATTGAATGAAACTCGCGCTTCCCTGAATTAGTTGAATAGAATCGCCCACGCACCCAGGAGCGCAAAGTTTCTAAAGGGATTCGCAAATATCGCGCGGCCTCAGTGATGCCATAAGCAGTCTGGTTCGCCATGTAAATCAAAGGTCTTTGTTTTTACTTGTTTGTTCATGCGTTTCCCCGCCTGAATACACTGAATGCCAACTCGATTCAGATCTTAATTGCAACAACACGATTCAAAGCCAACCGGATTCACTCAATTGCGACCTAGTGAATCGTCGCCAGCAACTCTAAACCTTAAGGGTATTCAAATCCTTCGATCAATCAGCGACCCGTTCAATTCTCTTCTTTGTTTCTTCGTTATTTCGTAAGAACTCGGCGGCTTCGCTTGCGATCTCAGGAAGCACTTGAATTTACGCTGTAGCTGCTTTGTTGCTTCTATCGCCATAGCCCTTTATGAAATGGCCTTCGATGCGTTGCAGGACATAATGAACCGTTTCTGCAGGAGCGCCCGGGAGCGAATAAAGCAAGACTCTGACACTCGGCAACTCAGTAAAGGCTTTTTCAATCAACGGGCGAACCATGTTACATCAGGCTAATACAAGAGTCATATTGACATTCTATACAAGAGGGTTTATAAGTTCGTACAGACATTCTATAGGAGAACAGGTTGAAGGAAAAGGTTGATCTGTTACAAGGCACTCTCGACTTGTTTGTGCTGAAGGCGCTAACTCTGGAACCATTGTCTGGTCTGTGCGTTTCTCGCCGCATCAAGCAGATCACAAAAGGGGCTTTCCAGGTAAAGCCCGGCTCTCTTTTCCCCGCCTTACACCGGATGGAAGAGGCGGGCTGGCTCAAATCATCCTGGGGAGAGTCCGAAAACAACCGCCGCGCCAAGTTCTATTGCCTCACGAGGACAGGGAAGCAGCAACTCGAATCTGAAACTGAAGACTGGCAGCGCATCTCGTGCCCTTAAAGCGACATAGGGAGAAGAATCCATGCCACTAATGGCTCGCCTATCCAGCCTCTGGCGCAACCTCTTCAAGAGGGATCAGGCAGAGCAGGAGCTCACGGAAGAGGTCGAGGCTTATCTAGAGATGCTGGTTGAGACGAAGATCAAGGAGGGGCTCAAGCCGGAAGAGGCGCGCCGCGCGGCCTTAATCGAGATGGGTGGTGTAGAGCAGGTCAAAGAAAGCGTGAGGGAGGTCAGAATGGGGCAGACATTAGAAACGATATACCAGGACCTGCGGTATGGCATACGAATGCTGGTGAAGTATCCCGGCTTTACTTGCGTGGCGGTGCTCTCACTGGCGCTGGGCATCGGCGCGAATACGGCGTTATTCAGCGTGGTGGATGCCGTGTTGCTGAAAAAGCTGCCGGTTATAGAGCCAGAGCGTTTGGTACTCTTTGAATGGCAAGCCGGACGCCTGTTCAGGACGAATGGCATGAGCGGCACGTCGTTCGTTCCGGGGCCGCCGGGTACAATAGGACTTTCGCTGTTTCGCTACGACATCTTTGAAAAGATGCGCCAGTCGCACGCCGCTGCGCCGGACAGCCCGCTCGGCGATTTCTTTGCCTTCGCTCCGATTCGTGAAGTAACTGCGGTAGTGGGTGATCAGGCAGAGATCATCAACGGACAGGCCGTGTCTGACGGCTATTACGCTGGGCTGAGAGTGCAACTGATCCTGGGGCGCGGGATCACTGATGAAGATGATCAGCCGGGCGCAGCGCCAGTGGTCGTGCTCAGCCATCAGTATTGGCAGGAGCGATTCAGCGCGAATCCCGCCGTCATCGGCCAGCCGCTCAAACTCAACAAGCTGTCTTTCACCATCATCGGCGTCACGCCGCCTGCGTTCGCTGGCACGTTGCAGGTGGATTATCACCCCGCCGTCACCGTCCCGCTTGCCTGCGAGCCGTTGCTGTTGGGCGAACGCAGCAGAATGCCCAGAGCGGACAAGCCAGGTGTCTGGTGGCTGGATTTGATGGGAAGGCTCAAACCGGGCGCGACATACGAACAGGCGCGCGCAAGTCTGGACGTTATTTTCCAGGCCGCCGCGTTGGAAGCCATGCCGCCGCCGCGCAAGGAGAATGAGCCGACGCAACTCGATCCAACAGATTACCCGCGCCTGCTCGCGCAATCCGGCAGCCGGGGGATGCTGGATCACCGCAGGGAGTATTCAACCACGATCTACGGTTTGTTCATCGTGGTGGCGCTCGTGCTGCTGATTGCGTGCGCCAACGTCGCGAACCTGCTGTTGGCGCGCGCAGCCTTGCGCGGCCCGGAGATCAGTGTGCGGCTCGCGGTCGGCGCGGGGCGATGGCGTCTGGTCCGGCAACTGCTGACTGAAAGCGTGTTGCTCGCGGCGTTGGGCGGCGCGGTCGGTGTACTTTTCGCCTTCTGGGGCAAGAGCGCGCTTGTGGCCCTGACTGACAAAGGCACGGGAATCCTGCCCAGCGGCGTTGACCTCAGTCTGAATTGGCGTGTGCTGTCGTTCACGCTTGCCGTCTCGCTACTGACCGGCGTGCTGTTCGGCCTGGCACCCGCGTGGCGCGCGACGAGCTTGGATTTGGCAACGGCGCTCAAACAGAGCCGCCGCACGACGGGCGCAGTGTCGCATTTGAGCAAAGGGCTGATCGTCGCGCAGGTTGCGCTGTCGTTGCTGTTATTGGTCGGCGCGGGTTTGTTCATCCGCACGCTCTACAATCTGCAACGAGTCAACCTCGGTTTCAATCAGCAGAACCTTTTGCTGTTCACGTTGCAGCCGCAGCAGGGCGGCTACAAGGACGAAAGACTGTTGCAGTTCTATCAGCAACTCTTTGCGCGTCTGGACAATCTGCCTGGCGTGGACGCGGCGACGTTCGGGCGCGTCCCGCTCATCGCGCTTGACAATTGGTTCAATGACATCCTGTTGCCCGGCGAGACGGAAAATACCGCCGTGGAACACAACACCACGCGGCAAATGGTGCGCGAGAACTATTTTGCGACGATGGAAATCCCGCTCCTGCGCGGGCGCAGTTTCACGGCGCAAGATGACCAGCGTGCGCCTAAAGTTGCCATCGTCAATCAAACCTTCGCTCGCGAATTCTTCCCCGACGAAGATGTACTCGGCAAACATGTCACGGATACCTACAACAAGCATGAAGTCGAGATCATCGGCGTAGTAGCTGACACCAAATACGAGAGCCAGCGCGAAGAGATCAAGCCGCTGCTCTACACCCCATGGCAGCAGGAAGGCGCGGTGATCGGCGAGATGAATTTCGCCCTGCGCACCACTGGCGAACCGACTGCGCTCGCCACCACCGTGCGCCAGGCCGTGCGCGAACTGGACAGCAATCTGCCGATCACAGAGGTCGGCACACAAACAGCCCGCTCGCAGGCAACCCTTGGACAGGAACGCCTGTCTGCCCGGCTCCTGAGTTTCTTTGGCGGGTTGGCGCTCCTGCTCGCGGCCATCGGACTTTCGGGCGTGCTGGCCTGGTCGGTCGCTCAACGCACGGGCGAGATCGGCGTGCGCATGGCGCTCGGCGCGCAAGCGGGCCACGTCCTGCGGCTGGTGATCTGGCAAGGGATGAAGCTGGTGCTGCTGGGGCTGACAGTTGGCGCATTGAGTGGTTACGCCTTAAAGCGACTGCTGGCCAGCCAGTATTTCGCGAGCAGCACCTGGCAGAGCCAGATGGCTGAGCAGCTTTACGGTGTGAAGGGGACTGATCCCGTAACCTTCGCCGTTATCGCGTCGCTGCTGATGCTGGTCGCGCTGATTGCCTGCTGGCTGCCCGCGCGCAAGGCAGCGCAGGTAGATCCGATGGAGGCGTTGCGCTGTGAGTAAACAAGAATATTAGCCACTCCTTCACTACACACGCCCGCCAGCTTCGATCAGCTTCACGTTGAGCGAGCCCGCAATCATGGTCGTACCATCAACTCACGCTCGATGGGGTCTCTGCCATTTTTAGCCCTGAATACCCTGAAAGTGGTATCCCGGTCTGAGGCCAAAAGTATTATCAAAAAATCCTCTGAACTCGTGATGTATTTATTTTTCCAATCCTCCATAATTGCAGGTGGTGAGGCGGACTAGATAACACTCTTAGTGAATCGGATACCTGCAACAGACAGTTTTTTATCAAGGAGAACACACCAGGGGCAGCCACTAATCGTGGCTGGCAGCTATATTCAGGATTGCTTGTCATAACGCCTGCTCTGAATCCTGATTCGTAATTGCCAGATATTTGAGGGAGGAACCACTATGAAAAGGATCACTTTCCTGTTAGTTGCAGTTGCAACGCTGGCCGGTGGTGTCGCCTTCACGGCGACCGCATCTCGACACGCTGATGGAGAGGCCGCCCCGACCTTCGTAACCAAAATTCCCCCCGGATACCGCGACTGGAGGTTGATCTCCGTGGCCCACGAAGAAGGCAGCCTCAACGATATCCGCGCCATTCTGGGCAACGACGTAGCGATCAAAGCCTATCGCGAAGGAAAGCTTCCGTTCCCGGACGGCACAATCATTGCCCGAATAGCCTGGAGTCACGACTCGTCGGAGGAAAACAACAAAGTCTTTTGCAGGTTTGTTCCTGCCAGTTGTGGCCGTCCCCAATCTTTCGTGGCCGGGCTGCCAAAGAACGGGATTCAGTTTATGGTCAAGGACTCAAGAAAATACGCATCGACCGGCGGCTGGGGGTTCGCTCAATTCGACGACGGCAAGCCTGCTGACGAGGCCGTGCTCAACACCTGCTTTTCCTGCCACGCGGCCATCAAAGAGCGCGACCTTGTCTTCACCCGTTACGCACCTTAAGACCGAGAGTCAGGGGATGTCACCTGCATACCATCGTTGGAGAGAGAACATGATTAAAGTGACATACAACAAGCAACTCACTGCACTTCTGGTGATCGACCCGTATAACGATTTCATTTCCGAGGGCGGAAAAATATGGGATCGCGTGAGGGGTATTGCAGAGGCAAATAATTGTGTTCCGAATATGTTGCAGATCCTGAATGCTGCGCGGAAGGCCGAGCTTCGCGTTTTCTATGCGCTGCATCATCGTTACCGTCCAGATGACTACGAGACCTGGAAGTACATTGCGCCTATCCAGAAGGCAGCGTGGTTGCGAAAGAGCTTTGAATACGGCACGTGGGGTGGTGAGATCCGCCGCGAGTTCGAGCCTCAACCGGGCGAAATCGTGGCTCTGGAGCATTGGTGTTCCAGCGGTTTCGCCAACACGGATCTGGATTTGCAACTAAAGAAACACGGCATCCATAAGCTCATCATCATGGGGCTCATAGCACATACCTGTGTAGAGTCAACTGTTCGTTATGCCGCTGAGCTTGGCTACGAGGTCACGGTGGTAAAAGATGCGACGGCGAGTTACTCAGATGAGGAGATGCATGCCGCTCTCGACATCAATATCCCAAACTACGCCAGCGCCATTGTGACCACACCTGAGATCGTCGGCTCAATCGCTTCTCTATGTACGAGTGATCAGTGAGGTATCAAAACTAATGGCCGCCTGGAATCAAAATCGACTAATCGCCAAACTCGGGATTGACTATCTGATCATTATGTGTGAGGAGTCCGGGGCAAGCCCCAACCATCACAAAGCTCTTCTCACCCGCGAGGCAGGTACGACCGCTCTGACCAGAGGTTTTACCGGAAGGACCGCACGGGGTATCAAGAATCAATTGCTCGATGAGCTTAACAGGAAAGAGACGGAGATTCTTCCCTATCCACTTCAACGGGCGCTCGTCCGTCATCTCTCTATTCCCGCCGAGAAGGCCGGACGGTGGGAACTTCTACCGCTATGGGCCGGACAAAGCGCACGTCTCTCTAGTTGCGAGGACGTGAATGCCTTCCTCAGCAACCTCGTCACGCAAGTTTCTGAAATCGCTGGAAGCGTTCAGCGCTGGAGCGCAATACGCTCATCTCAACCACAACCAAAGTCATCTTGAAGAGAAGTGCTTTTCAACAATGGCTGGAAATTTATAGGAGGATTTATGGAAAGGAAAGAAATTACAGAAGTCGAACCGGTCGATCTGAAGCTCGAAGCCGTGGTGCTCGGCGTTTCCGACGTTGACCGCGCGAAGGCGTTTTACAAGAATCTCGGCTGGCGGCTCGACGCCGACTTCGCGATGGGCGACTTCCATGCCGTGCAGCTGACGCCGCACAACTCGGATGCCTCGATCATCTTCGGCAAGGGAATCACGTCGCCCGAGCCCGGCTCGGCGCGCAGTCTGGTCCTCGCCGTGAACGACATCGCCGCCGCCCGCGACGACCTGGTCGCGCGCGGCGTTGACGTGAGCGAGGTCTTCCACTACGCAGGTGGCCCCTTTAACAACGCCGTGGAGAACCCCCGCGTCGGCGGGCGCGACCCTGAGGGTCGTTCCTACTACTCGTTTGCCTCGTTCGAGGATCCGGACGGGAACGGCTGGCTGCTTCAGGAGATCCAGACGCGGCTTCCCGGTCGCGAGTGGAAGTTGACGCCAGCACGAGATCTGGATGTCGC
The DNA here is from genome assembly GCA_963804815.1 of Blastocatellia bacterium. Lineage (GTDB taxonomy): Bacteria > Acidobacteriota > Blastocatellia > UBA7656 > UBA7656 > DATEKX01. Next base: position 5,972,272 of record CAWDRU010000002.1, read on the forward strand.
GACCGTTGCAGATCTCCTCCACGAGACGGGGCTGCACCACCACAACTACGAGCAGACGCACGCCGAGCACAACTGGTGGGACTGGTACGCGCCCTACCTGAGCGCCCGTCAGAACGGCAGCAGTCCGGAGGAGGCCACCGCAGCCGCCGACCGCTACATGGATGAGGTCCTTCACATCCCTCTCCGATGATGCCGTAGTCTCTCCGACCCTTCGCGAACTCCAGCTTCCTGGGCAGACCGTCGTCGTGATCGGCGACAGCTCTGGAATCGGCATCGAGACAGCAAACTATGCGCGCCTGCTCGACATCGACTTCGAGCAGGCGCGCTGCAACATCGACCAGCACCTCTGGAGCAGAATCACACTGAAGGACTCGCCCCCTGTGTGGCAGAACATTTCGTGAAACCGATTGTACCAGCTAAGGACCGTAAGATCTCTTCAGACGCCTAACCCCCCGTTGCATCCGACTCCACCCGGATGACTTCTCCAACGCCTTTGCGTCCAGCGCCACTGAACTCATAATCCATCAGTTGCATAAGGGAATGTCTATGGCTTCTCACACGTCGCCGAAGAGAAGATGATTGACTCTTTACAGGCTATGAGCCTCACCGAGAGCAGCGGGGAGCAGGCCGTTTTATAGCCCGGTAGCGTCAGATCAGGTTCTGATTATTACAGCCAGCGGGTAGTGACCCTGTGATATTTGGGATTCACAAAAAAGGGCGGAGTGTGGAAAGTGTCTGGTTGCAATGCCTAGACACAAATCCATATTCCCTCCGCCCCGTCTGCGCTGCCCCGTTTGTGGAGCTATCGCGCATCATCTGTTTTACCACAGCACCTACTTCACGCGCGATGGCCCTCGCTCCCTCTTTAAATGCAGGCTCTGTGGTAAATGCCTTTCTGAACGTCGCGGCACTGCTTTCTTCAACCTCAAAACCCCAGAATCAGAAGTCACTAGCTGCCTTGACTCTTTGACTCGTGGCGACACTCAGACTTCCATTGCTCAAGCACGCCATCACAAAGCAGACTCCTTGCGCAGATGGCGACGACGCGCCACTGCCAATGCTCAAGCCTTAGACTTCGAACTGCTCGTTGATCTTTGTGTCAAAGACCTTGAACTCGATGAGCAGTGGTCATTCGCCGGTAAGAAGAAAGCTTCATTTGATGAGAGTAACTTCCGAGGCGAAGCCTGGTGGCACAAGGCATTTGCCCGTGAGAGCCGACTGCTTATAGAACAATTCGTCAGCCCTCGCACATCGGAAGCGGCACGCCGACTCGTCGAAGATAGCTTCGAGCGACTGCGCCTACATTGTTTACCGCGTGTCTCAAGCGATGGCTATGATGAATACAGAGAACCACTTTCAGAGCAGGTACGACCCGTCAAACTGCATCAACTGAAGTTGGCACTCAAGAAGCAGGCTCATTCGGGGCGGCCTCGCAAAGAGAGGGTGATACCGGACCCAAAGCTGGTCTACGGGCAAGTCATAAAGCACGAAGAAGGAGAAACAGTAAGGATAGAAAAGAAGTTAAGGATGGGGGCAGCGACGGAAGATTTAAGGTGGTGTTCGACATCGCTGCTAGAGAGACAAAATAGCACGGCCCGATCACGCAACCGGTATCTGGTGAGAAAGACGATAGCCTTCGCAAAGCTGGTCGAGTATATGCAAGATCAATGTGTGTTGGACAAAGTGTTCTACAACTTCTGCCGGAAGCACAGAGGATTGAAAGGAGAGACACCAGCTCAGAGGCAAGGGATCAGCGATCACGTCTGGTCGATAGCAGAAGTATTGCGCTACAGAGCGGCTGATCCATAATTATTTCTCCAATCTCGTAGGGTCACTACCCAGCCAGCGCATCTTGTTATTTTACTGTATTACCAACTCAATAATATGGTAGAGTACAAACTCATTAAATTGTGTTTTTGGTCGATAACGTACCGGTTTAGCCCTGCAAAATCGCTGAGATTAGTCGCTATATAATGGCATATGCCTCCAGAACAGGAAGACAACCCATTGTTAGTAAAGGAAAGATATTTTGAGAATAATAAACTCTACGCTCACTGCATTTCTGATTTGCTGTCTGGTTTATCAATCTACGGCTCGCGCCCAGTCCGGTAATAACGGCCTCTCGCATTTAACTGTTTACACTGCTGGCATCGGCGAGTTTTTAGAAGAACGCACGATAGAATTGCAGCAGGGGCTCAACACGATTGAATGGCGTAGCCTGATGCCCAAAGCCTATCTCCGCACCGTACGCGTGCTGGCCGAAGACGCAGATGTTGTGCGGCAGGATGTGACTTATGATGGCGCGCAGGTGAATAACGAAAAATCGCCAGTGTTGCATCTGGTGATTCAGAATCGAGGGGCAACTGCCCGCAGGCGCGTGCAGGTCGATTACCTTGCTCCAAACATATCCTGGCAGGGCGATTATGCTCTTGCGCTTGAACCGACGGCGAACGGCGAAGTTCCAACTGCCGCAACTCTTGATTCGTGGGTATCGCTTTATAACAGCACGGGTATAGATTTATCCGCCGGAACCGTTGACCTCGTAGCAGGCGAGATCGCTTTATTACTCGACGGGGCGGGTAGCAATTATCGTAACGAATACACGGCGCAGTCTAATATCACGGTCAATTCTGCAAGCAGCTCTACGGAATCGAGCGACGCGAGCGGTGCTTCTTATGCGGAGGTCAGCAGCCTGAGCGCGTTCCATCGCTTCACGCTTGGCAACAATATAAACCTCAACGCCAACGCGCCTGTCAGTCGTTTTCCCATCTTTCAACGGGCGCGGCTCGCCATCGTCCAGCGAAATGTATTTGAGAATTCGCATGACACTCAAACGCTGGGTCGCGGCGGCTTCATCCTCCTGCCGCGCGGATTGGAAGTCAGACTTGTTGCCAAAAACACTGCAAGCGCGCCGATGGTCGCAGGACTTGTCACGATTTACCAGCGCACTGGCCAGTTGAGCCAGATCGTCGGTCAGGATCGCATCTCATTTACGCCGCAGAATGCCGAGTTCAGTGTCACACAAGGTCGCTCTGCGACGATCTTCGGCACACGTCGGGTCCTTGAACGCCGCGTAGTCAATTACCGCGACAAAGATAACAACGCACAAGACAAGATTGTGACCAAAGTCGAAGTCGTTTTGATCAACAGGGGTGCACGGCCTGCCGAAGCATTTATGCGTGAAGGAATCGAGCGGTACGACGACAATCAATGGAAGATCACCGAAAGCTCTGTGCCGGGCGAAAAACTGGGAGCTAACACAGTGCAGTTCAAAGTCAGCGTCCCGGCAAATGGCAGAATAACTGTTGTCTATACGGTTGAATGCGATTAGGTTTGCAGCCTGACAATCTCTTATCGAGCCAGACGGCCATCGGGAGTAGCCTCCATCTGACTATTGCCGAGCAACTTTCACCTTTCTCCACACAAGGTCGTTGTTATCGCGGCGGTCGAGCATTCTGGCAACCGCGCCCCCGGCATCTCGTTCAAAAACTTTTTCGCCGCGCCACACGCCTTTTCTATAAAAAGTGTCTGCGCACAGCGGAAGCAGTTCTTCTTTGGCGCGTCCCGTCCGTTGACCGAAAAGTTTGTCACCTTCGCGCGTGACGGTGTAGAAAACATCAATCGCAAGTTGATACTGGCCGACGTAGTCCGCCAGTTTCTTCGGGCTGACGGCCATCGGGTGGCGCTCGTTCGGAATCGCCATTACCTGCACGGCGACGAGTCTCCATTGCCCGTCTTGCTGTCTGGCCCAGGTGTCTGTCGAATGAAACCAGGTCACGAGTTTCTGCCCGTATAATTCCAACTCCTCGCGGTCACGATGCGACATCACGATGACCTGATCCTGCATGAAAAACTTCGGCTCGCCCACCTTGATTTTGCCTATGTAGCCTTTCGGAAGCGGTTTCAACTCCTTGAGCAGATCCTCCTTCGTCTTCACATTTCCTTCTTCGTCAGTGTAAATGCAGCCTTCCGCGAGATACTTCTGCCACACCGCCACATCGCCGGGCGCGACGGCATCGAGCAATTCCTGCGTCGCTTGTCTCAACTGCTCGACGATTCTCTTATTCGCATCCGTGTCTGTGTTCTGTGCGTGAACGGAAAGTGAATTGAGAAAGGCCGCGATCAGTAATGCAGCCGCAAATCCATTTCTGGTCATAAGTCGCCTCGTAACCCCGATCTTTGATCGGCCTTGTTGTAGACAGTGCCGTTGCCTGTGACGAGTACGAAATCATCCGCCAGAATGCGATCCATCGTCGCCACATCATTGTTTTTCACTGCTCCCTGATGCTCTGTGTCGAGCGCGGCAACGATGCCCGCCTGATCTTCCGTGTAAGCTGGCTGAGAATTCATTTGATGGCTCCTCATTACGTCGGCCAAAATTTTTATGGCCGTGGTCTTCATATTATTGAGTGAACTTCCTGTTGCGTTCAAGCCTGTCAGGCCGAACCGTTTAAATGTGCGCAGGTGTCGGGTCCAAACCGGCTCTTTCGCATTCGACTGCACTGACTTCACATGACAAGGCGTGGCGATTTTCACATAATGGAATCTTACAGGGCCGAAATTCGTAATGTCAGATTGGAACTCGTATTCATTCTTCAACAACTCTCCCGGAGGACGCTTGTGAAAAACTACCGACGCTTTTCTCTCACCCTGCTTTTGCTGCTTTCGTTGTTTGCGCACGCCGTCGTCGCGCAGCGCACGACTGAATTTCAACAAGCCTCTGCGCGGCTCGCCGGTTCGATACTGGTCAACGGTCGCGCGATGGACTATCTGCAAAATCTCACAGACAAATTCGGAGGCCGCCTGACAGGCAGCGCTTCGTATCAGCGCTCTGCCGAATGGGCCGCAGATCAGTTTCGCGCCATGGGGATAAAAAACGTAAAGCTCGAACCGTTCACGATACCAGCCGCGTGGGACAGGGGATATGCGCGTGGCCGTATGCTTGCGCCCGTCGAGCGACACCTCAGCGTCGAATCACTCGGCTGGGCACCATCGACCCCTGCCGGTGGTGTGAAAGGCGAAGTCGTAACGATCAGCGACTTCGCCCCTGAAAAGATAAAAGCGCAATCTGATAAGCTCAAAGGCCGCATAGTTATGCTCGATCTGACGGCGCTGGTTGCCGAAGGTCTGGGCGCATTCGCCCGTGTGCTTGCCGCTCTGCCGCTGATAAAAGATGCGGGCGCGACCGCAGTGCTTGTAGCTGGCAGCGAGCGTAACAACGTGCTCAATGCGTTCGGGTTTTCATGGGGCGCGAAAATGAGTTCTCTTCCCATAGCGCAGGTCGGCATGGAGGACGGCAAGCTCATCACCAGACTGATCGAGCAGGGCGCGGTCACGATTGAGTTTCAGTACGAGAACAAAGTGAGCGGCCCTGCGCAGGTCAACAACGTCATCGCAGAGATCGCCGGACGCGAAAGACCGGACGAATGGATCATCATCGGGGCGCATCTCGATTCATGGGATTACGGCACGGGCGCGCAGGATAACGGGTCAGGCTGCGCTATGGTTATGGAAGCCGCAAGAGCCATTGCCGCGCTTGGGCAGGCTCCGCGCCGTTCGATCAGGTTTGCTCTGTGGGGCGGAGAAGAGCAGGGGCTGATAGGTTCGGGCGCTTATGTGCGCGCTCACTCTTCGGAGCTTGCGAAATGCGTAGCCGCGTTGAACACGGATAACGGCGCGGGCCATCCAAAAGGATGGAAGGTTCAAGGTAGAACGGATGTGAGCAATGCAATGAAGGATATCAGCGAGACTTTGCTTACGGATTTAAGCGGCGGAGAGCTTTCACAGGCAACGTCATTTGACACGGATCATGGTTCTTTCATGCTCGAAGGAATTCCCGCGCTCGATCTGCTGGTCGACATGACGCACTACGGCGAGGTCCATCATAAACCGAGCGACACGATTGACAAGGTCAATGATCACGACCTTGCGGCAGGGGCAGCAATCGTAGCCATCACCTCTTATGTGCTTGCAGAGCGGGCCGGGCCGTTTGCGCCTCGCCTGAATCACAAGGATGTGAGCGAGATAGTCAGGAAAGCAAACCTCGAAGAATTCCTGAAAGCCATAGGCGTCCGGAACTGATCGGACAGCCACGAATTGAATTCATGTATGTGAACCGGCGCGAATGCCTTGCGGGTTGGCGGGCATTCGCTTCAGGTATCTGGCTTTTCATCGCGCCGAGGTTAGACTATGAATTGAGACGGGAATTAGAAGAGAGCGGCACGGAATATCGAGGATTTTGCTGATTCACGGAAGGTGCCGTCCTTGACACTATTTTGAACCGTATGTTAAGTTTCGTGGCTTGAATCAGCAGTAAATTTCTTATATGGGAGTCCATACTTTGCTCGCTAATGTCGCGCTCGCTTTCGCAGAGGGCGGTGGCAATATCATCAGCCCGAACGGCTCGCTGGTTTTTATTCTGCTCCTCTTTCTCCTGTTCGTTTTTGTGATGAACAGGCTGCTGTTTCGTCCCATCGGTCGAGTCTTAGACGAGCGGCAGACTTTGACCGAAGGCGCGACGAATGAAGCGCGCGCCGCCGTCCGCCGTTATCAGGCAAAACTTGCCGATTACGAATCGACAATCCGGCAGGCACGTGCTGAAAGCTACAAAAGGCTTGAGCAGGATCGCGCCGTCGCGCTCGAAGAGCGCCGCAGTGTGATCGATGCCGCAAAACAGGAAACAAGAGACAAAATCGAGAGCGCTAAATCCGAGATCGAGCAGCAGGCGGAAGCCGCGCGCGCCGCGCTCGAATCCGAATCCAGGCAGATCGCCGAAACAATATCGCGCACAGTTCTTGGGCGCTAAAGGGGAGGTGGGACTGATTGATCATTGCTAACATTATCCGACCGGCCCTGCTGCTGCTGGCCGATCAGGCGGGACAAGCCAGCATCTGGACGAATCAAACTTTGTGGAGGGTGATCAACCTTTTAGTTTTCGTCATCATTCTCATCTACATCTTCCGCAACAAGATTCGCATAGGGCAGGTATTCGATGACCGCGCTGCCACGATAGTAAAAGAACTTGAACAGGCCAAACACGACAAAGAGGAAGCTCAACAAAAGCTCGCCGAAGTCGAAGCGCGCCTGAGCCGCCTCGATCAGGAGGTCGCCGGAATCAAACAGGAATCAGAACGCGAAGCGGAACGCGAACGCCAGCGCATCAGCGAAGCGGCTGCGGCGGATGCGGAAAAACTGAAGCAGACCGCGCAACGCGAAATCGAAGGCGCGATGAAAGCCGCGCGAACCGAGCTTCGCGCATTCGTCGCCGAAAATTCCGTTCAGATGGCCGAATCCATCATACGCCGCGAAATCCGCCCGGAAGACGACACGCGAATGCTGAACAAGTACATTGACGAACTGAGCGGGGTGAGCAAATGAGCGTTACTACAATCGTACGCCGCTATGCGGAAGCCCTCGCCGATGCAGCCATCGCCCATAATCAGGTTGAGCAGATTGATTCTGACGTGCGCGGATTCGTAGAAGTGATGCGAGCCAACCGCGAGCTTTTCGATCTGTTCGCAAGCCCCGTCGTTTCGCAGCACGACAAGAGCAAGGTGCTTGACGCGATAGTTGCCCGCATTCACCCCGGTCAAATGACCGCGAACCTTTTGCGCACGATGCTCGATCATTACCGATTGCACTACCTGAGCGAAATGTACGAGCAGTTTCGCCGCATAATAAACGAGCGCGCGGGCGTCGTCGTCGCCGAAGTCACAACGGCTCAGCCGCTGGCGCAGGCCGAGCAGGCATTGTTGAGCCGCAAGCTCGAAGCCATGACGGGCAAACAGGTGCAGTTTCAATTCAAGACAGACCCTGAACTGATAGGCGGCGTCGTCACGCGCATCGGCTCTGTCGTTTATGACGGCTCTGTGCGAACGCAGCTTCAGGAGATCAAGCAACAGTTGAAACAGGGCGACAGATAGCATTTCAAATTTCGAGGTTGCAATCTAAAAGAGGAAAAAGATGGAAGGAATCAGAGCAGACGAGATAAGCAAGATCATACGCCAGCAGATCGAAGGCTATAACGCGAGCGTTGAAGTGACCGAGGTAGGAACGGTCATAAAGGCTGGCGACGGCATCGCCGAGATATACGGGCTTGAGCGGGTGATGGCGGGCGAATTGCTCGACCTGCCGCACGAAGTCGCAGGCATCGCGCTCAACCTCGAAGAAGATAAGGTCGGCGCTGTGTTGTTCGGCAATTACGAAAAGATCAAAGAGGGCGATGAAGTCCGCCGAACCGGCAGAATCATGTCGGTGCCCGTTGGCGAAGAACTGATCGGTCGCGTTGTTGACCCGCTTGGCCGACCGCTCGACGGTCGCGGCCCGATTGATACGGGCGGCAAATTCAACCCGCTTGAAAAAATCGCGCCCGGCGTGATGGACCGCCAGCCCGTGCGCGAGCCTATGTTGACGGGCATCAAGGCTATCGACGCGATGGTTCCTATCGGGCGCGGCCAGCGCGAACTGATCATCGGCGACCGCCAGACGGGCAAGACCGCCGTTGCGCTCGACGCCATCATCAACTCGAAGGGCAGAGACCTGATCTGCATCTACGTTGCGATTGGACAGAAAGAATCCACGGTCGCGCAGGTCAAGAAGACGCTCGATGATTTCGATGCTTTCAGCTACACCATCATAGTCGATGCTTCGGCATCCAAGCCCGCCGCTATGCAGTACATCGCGCCTTTTGCGGGTTGCGCGATGGGCGAATACTTCCGCGACCGAGGCCAGCACGTCTTGTGCATCTACGACGATCTATCGAAACACGCCTGGGCGTACCGCTCTATTTCGCTGCTGCTCAGGCGACCGCCCGGACGCGAGGCGTATCCCGGAGACGTGTTCTATCTGCATTCGCGATTGCTTGAACGCGCGGCCAAGCTGTCGGACCCGCTTGGCGGGGGCAGCCTGACGGCGCTTCCCGTGATCGAAACACAGGCGGGCGACATCTCCGCATACATCCCGACAAACGTCATCTCGATCACCGACGGTCAGATATTTCTTGAAAGCGATCTGTTCCATCAGGGCTTTCGCCCTGCGATCAACGTCGGCAACTCTGTAAGCCGGGTCGGCGGTTCTGCGCAGACAAAGGCGATGAAACAGGTCGCGGGCACGCTCAGAATCGATCTGGCTCAGTATCGCGATCTTGCGGCGTTTGCGCAGTTTGGCTCTGATCTCGATAAAGCGACGCAGGCCCAGCTCAATCGCGGCCAGCGTTTGACAGAGGTGCTCAAGCAGCCGCAGTATTCGCCGATGCCTGTCGAGCAGCAGGTGGTTGTGCTTTGGGCGGCGACGAAGGGATTCCTTGACGATATCGCTATCGAGAATGTGAAGAAGTTCGAGCAGGGACTTCTCTCGTTCATAGAGAACGCGAAAGGCGGAATCCTCGAAAAGATACGCGACCGCAAAAAACTCGATGAAGAGATAGAGAACGAATTGCGCGCAGCCGTGACGGAATTCAAAGACCGGTTCACAGCAGAGGCGCGCACGGCTTCCGTTTAATCTTTAGATTATGGCAAACCTTCAAGACCTTCGCAGACGGGTTCGATCCGTCCGCAATATGCAAAAGCTCACAAAGGCCATGAAAATGGTCGCGGCGGCAAAGCTTCGCCGCGCGCAGGAGCGCGTGGTCGCGGCTCGCCCCTACGCCAGCACGATGATGCGAATGCTTGCGCGGTTGGCCGCACGAGCGGGCGATTATCATCATCCGCTGCTCGATCCGCGAGGCGACGAGCATTACGTGCTTGCGCTGATTACTGCCGATAAGGGGCTGTGTGGCGGGTTCAATACCAACCTGAATAAAGCCGCGCTGCAATTCATCCGCGAGAATCAAAGCAAGAAGGTCGAAGTGGTCGCCATCGGACGAAAGGGCCGAGACTTCATTCGCCGCCGCCCCGTGACACTGTTGCGCGATTACATCAACGTCACGGCGCGCGCGCTCAATCACGAAGACGCCGCTAAAATCGCGCGCGACCTGATGGAGATGTATACCGCCGAAGGCTCGACCATTGACCGCGTGTTTGTGATTTATAACGAATTCAAATCCGTGCTTTCGCAAAGCGTTGTGGTAAAGCAGTTGTTGCCCATTCCCACAGAGGAGTTGAGCGGGGAAGGCGCTGTCGATTTTCAGGGCGGGCTGGCAACGGTCGCCCCGCAGGCAGGCGGACAGGGCGAAGTGCTGGTTGATTATCTCTATGAACAACCTCCCGCACAGATATTCGAAAGCCTGTTGCCGCGCTACGTCGAAACGCAAATCTTCTATGCGCTGCTCGAATCAATCGCAAGCGAACACGGCGCGCGAATGACCGCGATGGATTCCGCATCGAAGAACGCCGGAGAAGTCATAGACACATTGACGCTCAACATGAACCGCGTGCGTCAGGCTTCGATCACGCGCGAGATCATCGAAGTCGTGAGCGGCGCGCAGGCTCTGGAAGGCTAACGCGTCAGGCAAAAGTAAAAAGACTAAAGGCAAACGCAACCGTGCGTTTGCCTTTAGTCTTTTTACTTTTGCCTTATCTGCTAAGATGAAATTGTATGGCTGAGAATATAACGCCTGCCGGAAGCTCGATTGCGACGAAGATATTCAGGTACTGGCTGCCCGTCCTGTTTATGATAGGCGTGATGTATTATGCCTCGACCGATGTCTTTTCGGGCGACAATACCCGCGGCATTATTGAAAGAATCGTACTCTGGCTTCGCCCGCAAACGAGCGCGCGCGGGATGATGAAGATCAATTACATCGTGCGCAAGATGGCGCATTTTGCGGAGTACGCGGTACTGGCCGGGCTGTTGTTTAGAGCCTTTCGCGCCGACTCGATTGTTGGCTGGCGATTGCGCTGGGCTGCCTGCTCGTTTACTGTAGCCGCAAGCTGGGCGTTGCTCGACGAGTTGCATCAAAGTTTCACGCTCACTCGCGGCGGCTCCATTTATGATTCACTGTTGGATTCGTCGGGCGCGCTGTTTATGCTTATTATGATAGCGCTCTTCACCCGCAGAAGGTCATTCCACCCGAACAACGCCGATCTTTTCAAGAAGCCTTAAATAATCATTAACGTCATCGACAGAGATTGGGCCGTATACGGCGGCCAGATAATCGCGTATAGCTTGTATGCTGCGCTTACCGTCTACGAGATTCAGTATTTCGTAAAGGATTATGTCGCCCTGCGGCAGCGCGCTTATCCGCTCGACCGAGCGGAGGTCGCCCCCGGCTCTCTCCTCGACATAGTTGTAATAGTAGACGCTCATCGGGCCTGTGACTTTTCGCGCGGGCACTCGTTTGTAATCCCCCCCGACCGAACGCGGGCGCGAAGCGTCTTTCGGACTGCGCGGTTTCGATTGCTCTTTCGGCTGCTCTTTTTGTTCGAGCGTGAAGAAGATGCGATTGCCTTTACGCTGCTCTGTAAGCCTTCCGGTCAGCACCAGCCACGCGCCGCTCAGTTGATCCACCAGTCCTTCGACCTTTGTTTCGAGGCTCTTGTCTGCGGGCGCAAAGGCCAGCACCGACGCGATAGCCTCTGCGTCGTTTTCAAGCGAACGGGCGATGATGTTGCGCGCCTCTTCGTCGGCGTCCGGAACGCCGCTCGTCTCCATAGCGCGCGCCCTTTCTCTCTGCTTCGGAACACGAGCCAGCGCGCGGGCGAAAACCTCATCCGCGAGCCGCGTGGCTTCGCGCGAGCCAGCGCGCGCGAGGAAATAGCCTGCTGCTGCGGCGATGAACGACGAACGTTTCAGCTTGGTCGGGTCGATATTTGCAGGCGTGTCGTTGTTCGTATGTATGAATACGTCGGGCCAGTCGCGCAGATAGATGACGGGAATCCTGAAAGAACCTTCCTGATAAACGTCGTGGTCCGACCCCATCTCGTAAGGCGTGATGTCGGCGACGAAACTGTCTTTGGCCCCTTCGGGCGAGACGAGCGCATCCTCGAAACCGGCTCCTGAAGCCGCTTTCAGGGCACCCGCGATTGCGTACTCCGCAAAAGTATCGGCCACGGTGTTGACCGCGCTCGGAAGCGACGCGGGCGTGTGCGTCACGTGCAGGGTCGATTTTGTGATCGCGTAGTTGCCGCCCACCATGTCGCAATGCACAGCCGCTTTCATTCGGCGGACGATTTCAGGATGTTCCGCGAAATAAGCCATAGTGCCGTTGATCTCAGGCGGCCAGATGAATCGGATCGTGCGGCGCGGTCGCTCAAGCTCGCCGCGTTTGATCAACGTGGTAAGTGTGCGCGCGACTTCCAGTATCGCCGCCGCGCCCGAAGCGTTATCGTTGGCTCCCGGTTTTTGATGGCACAGGTGACAGGAAAAAACGATCTCTTCACCGGCTAGATCAGAGCCGGGGATGACGGCGGTCACGACTTCGTAATGGCTCGGCTTTATCTCTGCTTTCACGATGGCCTGAAGCGTGATCTGTTCGCCGCGCTCAAGTCGCTCGCGATATTCACGCGCCCGGCGAAGCGAAATCATAAAGGCGAACTTATTATCCGCGTTGTAGGGCGACAGGTGTCCCCATCGCACGTTGTCCACGTAATCGCCCGACCAGCCTGTGACCTGATTCTGCTGATAGCTCAAAACGCCAGCCGCGCCGCGCTCATCGCACGCCATTTTGTGAACCGCAGCGACCGCCCCGCCTGCCAGCACGATGCGGTCTTTTACGTCCTTGCCGTCGTAGTCTTTGGCCGACGTGCCCGCGCCAACATCCACGAGCGTCGCCCGAACGTCTGCACTGCGGGAGTAATCGGCGAGCGCGACTCGCATCTCGTCGTAATCGGCGACCTTCGTTTTGTTGGGCTGCACCTCCCACAGTTCCGCGCTCGCGGCTTCCCATCCGGGCGTTGACCGCAGGGTGTAGTAAGTCTTCTGGCCGTCGGCGGGGAACCGCTCGATTTCGACGTGCTCAAGGCCGAACTCTTTCGATTTTGAAGCGATGTACTGAGCGGCGCGCGAAAACCCTGTGGATGCCTGCACGCGATGATTGCGGGCCAGTTCTGTTACGGTGTCTTTCGCAATCAGGCCGTTGATTTCGGCGGCAATCGCGTTTACCTCTTTGTCTGATAGCAGCGCGGTCTTGTTGTAGGGATTATCGCGCGATTGTCGAGCGAGAGTGATTGATGATGCATTGCTTAAAAGAAGCAGAACGGCAAAGACAGGGGCAAGTTTTTTCATCGAAGGGGCCTCGCGGTCTGATGAACTGATATTGCTTTCAATGTAAATCAGCCGCGATTCACTTCTATGCGAATCGCGGCTGACAAATCATTTTGAACTGTTCGAGCAGTAACACCGGATTCTATTTCTTTATGCTTGCTGCGCGTTTCAGGCTCGCTCGCGCCTGCCCGATGGCCAGCACCACAGCATACGAGTAGCCGCAGAAATAGATAAGCAAAAATGGAATCGTGCCGAATGTGTGGCTCTCAATCGCGTAGACTATCGTCAATAGAAAATAGATCGCAAAAAGCAGCTCAAGCCACGGCAGCTTGATTCTGCGCGGCACGTAGCTCTTTTTCACCCACGTCTTGTCGCTCGTCTCTTCTATGCGATACTTGGGCGTTCGCACGAACGGCGTCTTCACTCCTAAGATAGCTTCAAACACTGCGCGAGCGTTCGAGAACGTAAGCGCGATGCCCATGCTCATCACAAACGGTATATATTTTATCGACTGCTTCCACGTCTGCGGGTGGAGGTGGCGTTGCGTGACAAGGTAGTAAACTATCACCGAAACGGTCGAGAAGGTCAGAATCGGAACGTCGAGCAGAAAGAGGTGAAACAGCCCCTGATTGTAGCGCACTATCAATATCGGAAGATTGATGAGCGCAAGCACGATGACGAGCGGGGCGGCGAGGTTTCCGGTCAGGCGAAAGAACTGTTCGAGCTTGGCGCGAAGCGGCAGTCGCGGGTCGCGCCACATTCGGCCCATCAGCTTGATTCCTACCTGTATGATCCTCTTGGCCCATCGCTTCTGCTGCGACTTGAATGCGTTTATCTCGACGGGCAATTCTGCCGGTACGTCTTCGTCCATCAGATAGACAAAGCGCCAGCCCATCAGTTGCGCGCGATAGGAAAGATCCGTGTCTTCGGCCAGAGTATCGTGCTGCCAGCCGCCTGACCACTCGATGGCCTCGCGCCGCCACATCCCAGCCGTGCCGTTGAAGTTGAAGAATCCCCCTGCGCGGTTGCGCGCCGTCTGCTCGATGACGAAGTGCGCGTCGAGCATGATCGATTGCACTTTCGTAAGCAGCGAGTAATCAGCGTTGATGTGACTCCATCGCATCTGCACCATGCCGACGCGCTCGTCTGTGAAGTAATCGATAAGGCGGCGAATGCAGTCGGGTCGCGGCGCAAAGTCCGCATCGAATATGAGGATCAACTCGCCGGAAGATTTTTTCAATCCTGCTTCGAGCGCGCCCGCCTTGAACCCTGTGCGGTCCGCGCGATGATGATAGGTGATGTCGAAACCCTGATCGAAATACTTTTTCACGACGCGCGACGCTATCTCGACCGTATCGTCGGTCGAATCGTCCAGCACCTGGATTTCGAGCAGTTCGCGCGGATATTCAAGCTTGATTACCGAGTCAATCAACCGCTCCGCGACATACATTTCGTTGAAGAGCGGCAATTGCACGGTGACGCGCGGCAGGCGATCAGATGTGAATATGGCTTTAGGTTTCGGAGTGTGCTTGCGGTAGCGAAGGAAAAGATAGACCAGCCGGTATCGATAGACGCCATAAACGGAAAGCAGAATGAGTATTCCGAAATACACGAACATCAGATACATATCCAGCGAGTCGCTGACGTTGAGGTAACTTATATTGCCTGCCGGATAGCTTCCGCCGTGAGCTTCGGATGATGCGATGAATTTATCTATGGCATCGCTGCCGGTCGGTTGAACCGGAAGCGCGAGAAGCTCGACTTCTGTTGTCTTACCTGCTTCGACTCTGGCGTGACCTACGATGTCCTGGCTGCCTTCGCACTGAGAGTTGAGAGCGTAGCTGCCGGGTTCGAGATTTTCAAAACTGAAAAAACCGTTGTCGTCACTGATAGCCTGATACTCGCGGCCCGTTGTGTTGTTGCGCGCCGTCACGGTCAGCCCGTGCATGATGTATCCGCGCATTTCGACTACGCGGCCATGAATAGAGGCGGGCGCTTGCGCGTAAGCGCCGGAAGCGAGTAGCGATAATAGAACTGCCAGCGCTGCTGATTTGAATGACTTTGCCATAATAAGTATCACCTGTGCCGGGCGCTATGATGCAACACGGCTCGCGAAAGTTTGCATGAGGTCAACGGCAAAGTATAGGGATGCGCCGCGCTCATTTCAAGATGAGTTTGCTTGAAAAACAGAGGTAGCGAGCGGGTCTGATTTAAGGGTAACCCGCTCGCGGCACTGTCCGGGTAATTTAGTAAGGCGGCTGACCGGATGGAGGAACTGGTCCGCCGGGAGTGCCGGGTGGCGTGAAATTCGGCGGATAACCGGGCGGCGGCCCTTGCGGAGGATAGGGGTCGCCTTTGCGCTTCTCGAATATCGCCACCCCGATTATTCCTCCGAGCGTCGCCATGCCGATGACCGCGACGGCAAATATGAGCCAGAACATAAAAGCGCCCGCCACGGAATTGTTCTGCAAAAAGGCGACGAAGTTATTGAGCGCTTCCTGCGCGCTCGGATCATTTTGCTGTCCGGCACTCTGTTTCATCGCCTCCACTACCTGATCCCAGCGCGACAGCATGAGAGGTATACTTACTGCCATCATTATGATGGAACCGATAGCTCCGGCATACATCCCCACAACTGCTCCGTCACCGTTAGTCACTCGAAACACGGGAGACCGCTTTACAAGCATATAGGCCGCGACAGCGCCGCCGATGAGGCCCCAGAAGCAACAGCCGAGATTTATTCCCGGAATAACGGAAAGCAGCCCCGCTACGAGACCGCCGACGAGCGCAGGTAGGAATTTAGTTGGCTTTTCAGTCAAGGTGTTTCTCCGATGCAAACTGGAATCTGACCACGGTTAAAATCTGACCACGGTGTCGGGGCCGCCCTGGATGTGAACTGTGTCTACGAAGCGAACGCGCTTGGTTCGCTCGGTCGCCATGATGATTGAAGAAGTGCGAATCCCTGTTCCGAAAAATCTCACGCCGCGCAGGATGGTTCCGTCCGTCACGCCCGCTGCGGCAAAGATGATCTTTTTGCCCGGCGCAAGATCGTCCGTGTCATAAATGCGATGCGGGTCGCTGATGCCCATCTCCTGCATTCTATCGAGGACGCCTTCCGGTATGCGGCTCCGGTCTTCGAGGTCTTCGAGCTGCTCTTTGAGCACAAAGCGCGCGAGTATCTGGCCGTTCAGGCATTTCATCGCCGCTGCCGTAAGCACGCCTTCGGGCGCGCCCCCTGTTCCCATCACGGCGTGAACGCCTGAGCCTGCGACCGCAGCCGAGATGCCCGCCGACAGGTCGCCGTCCGTGATCAGTCTTATGCGAGCGCCTGCTTCGCGTATATCGGCGATCAGCTTCTGGTGTCGGGGCCGGTCGAGCACTATTACGACCAGATCATCAATATCGCGGCTGAGCCGCCGCGCGATAGCTCGAAGATTGTCTTTTACGGGAGCGTCTATGTCCACTGCGCCTCGCGATGACGGCCCGACGATGAGCTTCTGCATGTAGAGGTCGGGCGCGTGCAGAAGCCCGCCCTTTTCAGCGCATGCCATAACGGCTATGGCGTTGGCCGAACCCATCGCGCAGAGGTTCGTTCCTTCGAGCGGGTCAACGGCTATGTCCACTTCGGGGAATCTTTCGCCGTCTTCCATTTTGTGCCCAAGCCCGACCTTTTCGCCTATGTAGAGCATGGGCGCTTCGTCGCGTTCGCCCTCTCCGATAACTATCTCGCCGCGCATCGGCACAGTATCCATGATTTTTCGCATCGCTTCGACGGCGACATGGTCGGAATATTTGCGATCACCCTGCCCCATGGTCTGCGCGCAGGCGATTGCCGCAGCTTCGACGACTCGAAGGAAGTCGAGTCCCAGTTCCTGCTCCATTTTTCGTTCCATCATCGGCATCCTCCAGGTCTGTTTGTGCGAAGGTCTCGCTTGAGGGAAATTGATAATGATTCATCCGCCACTTTTTTTCAAGTGATCGGCACGCAGAGCGCACTCGATTTTTGATTGTCAAAACCCCGCCTCCTGTCATATAAGGTTGTGGGGACTTCACCACCGCTTTTTAATCCGCAAAATCACCACTCACTATTAGGCTCCCTCGCCTGAGTTCGACGACACCTTTGGTGTCTTCGAGGAGATTCGCCATGCTCAAAATAAAGACTCTATGTCTCTGGTTTCTGGCTTTCGTCGTGTTTTGTAGTTCGCTCAAATTAATGGCGCGGGAGACTACAGACCTTCAATCACAAGCTAACCTGCAATCTGCGACGCTCATCATCAATGAGTATCTTGCCGACCCTCCCTCTGGCCCGGCAGGCGACGCAAACGGCGACGGCACACCTAACACTACGCAGGATGAGTTCGTCGAACTGGTTAATAACGGCCCGTCTCCTGTTGACATCAGCGGGTTCACTATAAGCGATGCGATTCAAATCCGCTTCACTGTTCCTTCGGGCAAAATCGTTCCGCCGGGCGAATCAGTCGTAGTGTTCGGCGGCGGCACTCCGACCGGCGCGTTCGGCAACGCGGCAGCCAACGGACTCGTCTTTGCCGCAGGCGGCGCAGGTTTGTCGCTTAATAACGCCAGTGACACGATTACCATAAAAGACAACTTTGGAGTCGTCGTAGATGCGAAAATCTATCCGCCGCCCGCGAGCGATGAAGATCAATCCATAACGCGCAGCCCCGACATAACGGGCGGCTTCGCCGCGCACCGTTCAGCCGCAGGAAGCAATGACAGGCGTTTTTCGCCCGGCACACGAATAAACGGCGCGCCGTTTACTACAACTGATCCGGTCATAGATTCGATCTCGCCCGATTTTGCAGTTGTCGGAAGCGATGCCGTACAGATCACGATCACAGGCAGTAACTTTCAAGCCGCTTCGCGCGTTCGAGTTGATAACTCGCCCGTCACCACTCTATTCGATAATGCGAATCGACTCAGCGCAGAGATTCCCGCATCGGTGACGGCTGTGACGGGCGCTCATACTGTTACGGTTGAAAATCCCGGCCCTGTCGTTTCCAACTCTGTAGCGTTCACCGTAATCAGCGCAATCGGAATAAATGAATACATGGCCGACCCGCCCGACGGCCCGGCGGGCGACGCAAACGGCGACGGCTCGCGCGATTCTTCGCAGGATGAATTTGTCGAGATCGTAAATCGCACGAACAGCCCTGTCGATGTCGGAGGTTTTTCCGTAAGCGATACGGATTCGATCAGATTCACGTTCCCGCCCGCGACAATCATTCCGGCAGGCGAAGCAGCCGTCATCTTCGGCGGAGGAAATCCCACAGGCGAGTTCGGCAATGCGCGAGCAAATAATCTACTTTTTAAATCCGTCCTGTCGCTGAATAACTCAGGCGACGCCATCATAATAAAAGACGGCGCGAATAATATTGTCGAGACTGTCAGTTTTGGTTCGGCGGAGGGAGGCGCAAATCAATCCATCAATCGCAACCCCGATGGCAGCGGCACAGGCTTCGCTCCGCATTCGATCATTGAGGGAAGCGACGGACGGCTGTTCTCGCCCGGCACGCGCATTTCCGGCGAGGGGTTTACAGTCGGCCCTCGCATCAGTGCGATCAATCCCGACCGTGCTCCGCTTAACCGAGTGCCTTTCGATCTCTCTATTCAAGGCAGCGGATTCGAGCCGACCTCAATGGTCTTGATAGACTCTGCGCCTGCAAACACCAGTTTTGTAAATGCGAGTGAGTTGATTGCGCGAGTTCCTGCCAGCGTGACCGCAGCCTCCGGAGATCATCGAGTCGAAGTGCGCAACGAAGGCGGCAACCGCTCAAATATTGTTGTGCTGTTCATCATACCGCCGCCGCCATCGCTTTCAGCAGTGTTGCCCAGAGCAGTGCCGGTCGGAGCCAGTAACTTCATCCTGTTCCTGATGGGCGAAAATTTCACCCCCGCATC
This sequence comes from Blastocatellia bacterium, assembly GCA_963804815.1. Lineage (GTDB taxonomy): Bacteria > Acidobacteriota > Blastocatellia > UBA7656 > UBA7656 > DATEKX01. The sequence continues at coordinate 5,991,331 of CAWDRU010000002.1, forward strand.
GGTCGTCTTAGTCGAAGGCTCGGCAGTGATTACGAAGTTTATAAACGCGCGCGAGTTGAGAGCGACCCTCCCCGCAATGTTTGCGACAACGCCCGGCCCGCGCCGCGTGAAGGTGCGAAACGGCGACGGGCAGGAATCGAAAGAGATGCCTTTTGATGTTGTGCCGGTAAACACTCGCATCACGTCTTTGTTTCCTACGCAGGCGGTCGCAGGAGGGCCGGGCTTCACGCTTGTAGTCAGAGGCTCGAATTTTAAAAGCGGCGCGAGTGTGATATTTGACGGTGCGTCGCTGGCAACGAAATTTATCTCGGCGACCGAGCTTCAGGCAGAGGTTCCCGCACCGCTCATCGTAAGGCTGGGTCTTCTTATCGTCACAGCGCAAAACGCTGATGGCGGCACCTCCAACGAAGCGATCTTTGATCTATTGCCGACCTCGCCACTGATTCACTCGATTGACCCGCCCTCGGTAATAGCAGGCGCAGGCGATGTGATAATGACGATCACAGGCGAGCGGTTCCAGCCCGGCGCTGTCGTTCGCATGATCGAAAACGGGCAGAGCGGCGCGCGGCTCGATACAACGTTTATCAACGGCGGGCGCGTGGAAGCGAAACTGCCCGCCGCTTACACTCAATCGGCAGGCAATCTTTTATTCCAAGTCGAAAATCCCGACTTCGGCTTCTCGAACAGCGCGACGCTGAAGGTTTTGATAAAAGACCCGCTCGTCGTCAACGAATTTCTGGCCGACCCACCCGACGGCCCGGCGGGTGACGCGAACGGCGACGGCACGCGCAGCGCATCGCAGGACGAGTTTATCGAGATCGTAAATCGCACAGAGGAACCGATAGACCTGTCAGGTTATAAGTTGTCAGATGCGGATGAAGTGCGGCATGTGTTTGCCGCAGGGACACTGTTGCCGCCGTTTGAGGCTGCGGTTGTTTTTGGCGGCGGCAAGCCTGCGGGCGGATTTGGAAACGCGACTGAAAATCGCCTCGTGTTCACAGCTTCAACCGGAGGGCTCTCGCTCAACAACGGCGGCGACCGCGTCAGGCTCGAAGACGCACAAGGCCGTATCGTGCAGAAGATTGAATTTGACGGAGCGCAGGGGGGCGCAAACCAATCCATCAATCGCAACCCTGACGCAGGGGGCGCGGAGTTTTCGCTCCACACGATTGTGGCCGAAGACAGAAGCCGGTTGTTTTCACCCGGCGCAAGAGCCTCTGGCGAAACGTTCACTATAAAACCTGCGATTCGCGTGCTTGCGCCCGCAAGCGTTCACGCAGGCGGGCAGTCCTTTACGCTCACGATTTCGGGCGTCAACTTTTTGCAGGGCGCGACGGTGTTGTTCGGTCAGACGCCGCTTGCGACCGTTTTCCGCTCGGACACATTGATTGAAACACAAGTGAGCGCGGGTCTGATTGCGGAAGGCGGATTGATCGAACTGCGCGTCAGGAATCCGAAGGGCGAGCTTTCGACAGGCGCAAAGTTCGTGATCGCAGATGATCCGCCTCGCGCGCTCAAAATCACGCCGCAAAAGGCATCGACCGGAGCAGAGAGTCTGGAATTGACGATTTCAGGCGAAAGATTTCAGCGCGGCGCAAGAGTGACGCTTTCAGACGAAGCGATAGAGACAATCTTCGTCTCAAACAGGTCGCTTGTAGCCCGCGCGCCCGCAAAATTCTTCAAAGCGGCAGGCACGCTCGAAGCGCGGGTGACAAACGAAGACGGCAACCAGTCCAATGTTTTAACGCTTGCGATTGATAACGGCCCGCTCATCACCAGACTGTCGCGCAAACGAATTAAAGTCGGAGCGGGCGCGGTCGAGCTGACGATAGGCGGCGTGGCGTTTGAACCCGAAATAGTTTTATTCGTCAACGATACTGCTGTCCCGACAAGCTTTGTGAGCGATACATCGTTTAAGGCTCGAATACCCGCAGAGATGACAGAGAGGCCGGGCAATCTGACCCTGCAAGCCCGACAGGCGGACGGCGGCAGATCAAACAAAGTGACGCTCAGGATCATTGAATGATGATAGAGGTTGAAAGTTAGATGTCGAATGTCAGTAACTTCAAATTTGAGATTTCAAATTACTCTGATTTCTGACCTCTGACTTCCAAACCTCTGACCTCGGTTTATGTGTGCTGCTGCGCGATGCTAAAATCATTTATTGATGAAATGGTTTGGCCCGTGCAAAGGACATTTGAATGGTTAAAACAAGATTCCTATTCTTTACGATTGCTGCTGGGTTGATTTTTGCTGCCGCCTGTTCGACCGCTAAAGCGCCGGGCGGCTGGATCGCTCTCGATACGGGAACAGGCGATGCTTTTTACAGCGTCAATTTCGTCAATGAAAACGTCGGATGGCTTAACGGGCAGACGGGGCGCGATTTCGTTCCTTATGAAGACAACGAAAACGCAAACAAGAACGCGAATAAAAACGCGAAACCGAAAGCCCCCGGCAAAAAGCCTGAAGACCCTTTCAAAGCCAACGAGGGGTTCGAGGTGTTGCAGACGACGGACGGCGGCGCGACCTGGCGTCAGATACCCGACCAGTTCAAATACAAGATACGCTCTGTCTGGTTCGCAGACCCTCAGACGGGGTGGGCGTTGACGATTGATCGCGACATACTGAGCACAAAAGACGGCGGCGCAACATGGTCGCTTCAGCGCAAGGCTGGCAAGGTCAAGGTTAAAGTGACCAGATATCCTGATATAGAAGGCCCGGAGCAGATTGAAAACATTCGCTTCATCGATCCCAGTCATGGCTGGGCATGGGGCGGCGGCAAAAAGGACGACTTCGCCGAGCAGCCCGGCACGTTTTTAGTCACTCTTGACGGCGGGCAGCATTGGAATGATGTTCCTTATCCGTTCGATCAAAACCTTTTTTCCGTCTTCTTCCTCGACGCGCAGCACGGATGGGCAAGCTCGGAAGGCGGCAGCTTCTACAAGACGACTGATGGCGGAGTCAACTGGGTGAAGTCGCAAACGAAGCCGCCCGGCGATCTGGTCTTTCTGAACATATTTTTCGCTGACGAGAACACGGGCTGGGTCGTGGGCCGCAGCGGGCGCATGGTCAAGACGACGGACGGCGGCAAGACCTGGGTAAAGCTCTTCAAGGTGAAAGACGAATTCAAGATACGCGACGTGGTCTTCAATGACCGCAATCACGGCTGGGCAGTTGGCGATGACGGAATCATACTCTACACCTCGGATGGCGGCGAAGAATGGATCGTTGTGGGATCGCCGATACCGGCCAAGCTGACCGACCTTGTGTTTGTAAACAATCGCGCAGGCTGGGCCTCAGGTCTGGAGGGCGCAATCATCAAATACGAACCCTGAGGGTGAAAGATAATCGGGCATCTTAAACGCCTGCACGAAGCACTAAGCATCAGGTGGTTCAGTACAAAATTTGCAAGGCAGGCTGTTTGAGACATTCTAAAGTAGGTAGGGATAACGAGACTGCTGCGCCATCAGTCCCGAAAAAAAATGAAAATCGTTGCTAAATCGTAATATCTTAAAGGTGAATAATCTTGACACCAGTTGGAGCGTCAAGGGAGAATATAAGAGGCCGTTTCAGATGAATCGGCGCAGGAACAGAATGGAAGAGGTAAGACTCTCTTGTAGCCTCTGAGCCTTGGTAGTTGTCAGCCCGTGCCGTGGCATAGGGTTCTTGGAGGAATGATATGTTATTCGAAGGTGCCTTTGTAGATCCGCCGTCAATGTTGACGCGGCTCATAGATGGATTTAAGGAAGCCTTTAGCGAGTTCCGCGAAAATCCCAAAGCATATATCCTGAGCGCCTTCACAGGCGATGGAACCGGCGGCCATCGCCGCAAGACGCTTTTGCGGTTCGGGATCGCAACGGGCATCGTGGTCTACGCGCTCTTCTTTGGCGCAATACTGATTTTGTGGTCTATGCAGGTAAAAGCCAAAGATGAACTCAATAAAGAAATAGAGGTCACGATGATCAATCCCGGTGACCTCACGGCGCAGGAAATCGACATGCCAAAAGCCGAAAAGAAGGCTGGCGGCGGCGGCGGCGGCGGGCGCAACACGCCCACACCTCCTTCAAAAGGACAGGCACCGAAATTCGATCTGACGCCTCCCATCATAGCGCCGCGACCCGAACCTCAACTCAAACCGCCTTCTTTGCCTGTGATGGAAACCATACAGGTTGATCCTCGACTTGAGCCGCCAAGGCTTCCGGACCTGCCGACAGGTGATCCTAAAGGCGTGATCGGCCCGCCTTCGGCTGGCCCCGGTGAAGGCGGCGGAATCGGTACGGGGAAAGGTGGCGGAATCGGCTCAGGCGATGGGACGGGCCTGGGACCGGGCCACGGATTTAACACGGGCGGCGGCGATCCGAGCCTCGGCGGCGGAAGCCGGTCTAATGCTCCTGCGACAAGCGTGGATCAAAAACCGATACCCCTGAACTCGCCGCGACCGAACTACACGGAAGAAGCCCGCAAGAATAAGATACAGGGCATGGTTCGTGTAAGAGTGCTGGTTGGCGCTGACGGCGGCGTCAAGCAGGTAAAAGTCCTTAACGGATTGCCCGATGGATTGAACGAAGAAGCGATCCGCAGCGCATATGCTATTCGGTTCAAGCCTGCTATGAAAGGCGGCTCACCCGTATCTTACTGGGTTGGGGTTGATATCGAATTTAATTTGAGATAGACAACTGGTTTGACGAGGGCCGTGATTCGCTTATCGAGCGATTGCGGCCCTCGTACCGTTGGCGTCTTCCTTCCGTTCAAGCGGCTCACCTTAAGATGGCTTCAGTGACTACAAGCGAATTTGTCAGAACGGCCAGTCGATTGGACGCGCCACCTTTTTCCCTTCTCGAACAAAAAGGACTCTTCGCGCGGCTCACGGAAGAATTCACCCGCGCCTCAAGTGATCTGGCGCACGACCCGCGCGCCTTCATCCGGGCTATATTTGCCGACGACACAAAAGACACAAAGCGCCGCCGCAGAATTCGCATCACTCTGGCCTATGCGCTGGTCGCTCATGCCGCGATGATAGCCCTGATAGCTTTTTTAGGCTGGCATCATCTGGTTCAGCCGAAAGAAGAAACGGGCAATCGTAAGATTATTGATGTAGTTCAATTCCCTCCAAAATCTGTTGATAAATCAGAGGCCGCAATCCCGCACGGCAAAGATGGCGGCGGCGGTGGCGGTGGCGGCAATCAAAGCGGCCTGCAAGCGACTAAAGGCGTGCTGCCAAAAATGTCGCCCGCGCCACAGATTGTCAAACCTCTTGCGATGCCTGTAGCGACGCCCGTGCTTCCCGTGGCCCCGACAATACGCGGCGCTGAAAGCCCCCCGCCTCCGAATGGTGTTGCGATAGGTATGCCGAACGGTGTTCAGAGCGATGTTCCTGCCCCCGGCTCCGGCGAAGGAGACGGAATGGGTGGCGGTAAAGGCCCCGGCGCAGGCAAGGGCGAAGGCCCCGGCACAGGACCGGGAAGCGGCGGAAATAAAGGTACTAATCCCGGCAACTACGGTTCGCCGGTTGAGTCGGACGCGACTCCATCGGTAGTTAATTGGCCAACCCCTCCTAAAACCGGCTACACGCCTTTTTCATGGCTTTATAAAGCAAGGGCGATTATTACGCCCGAAGCAGAGGCAAACAAGGCTGTAGGAACAGTTCTATTAAAAGCCACATTTCATGCAGATGGCAGGATAACCGATATAAGAGTTGTGAACCCGGTTGCCTATATGACCGAGGCGGCTATTGACGCATTGGAACGATCAAAGTTTCGCCCTGCCACAATAAACGGTAAGCCGATCACTTTAACCAACGTGCTGATTAAACAAGAAGTGCATTACTGATTGTTTGATCCATTCTCAATCCACAACATCCAGGGCAGAAATTAATCATCACGCTGAAAGCTCGCGTCGAATGGTTGTCACTGCGGGCTGGATGCGATGGATGGCCTGCCCCACGTTCGCAGATGAATCAAGCTCGATCACGAGAAAGTAATCGCGCTCGACCTGCTGCCCCAGAAAGCTTGCCCCGTCATATTGAAGAATCGTACAGCCTGTGTCGCCGAGCCTGGCGAGCGCGGTTGCAAGACTGCCGCCTCGCAATACCATAGCGATATAAGCTCCCCTGAGCCGCAGTCGCTCGACATCCGTTTCGGTGTACCACTGCACAGCCTCTCCGTCACCTTCGAGAAGCATTGCGCCGCTCGCGCCTTGCACGCTTGCAACCAATTCCTTGAGCAGAACTTTGAAGGGCACAAACACCTCTGATTCCATTCTTCGATTTATGCTTCATCGGGATTATAGATTAGCGTTACCTGCGCTGCCCAGCTTCATAACGGCTTGAAAAGGCTTGAAAAGCATTAATTCAAACTTTTTCTGCCGCAAATCAGTCTATACTAATGAAGCAGATGGAGGGCGGTAAGTAGCGCGGGAGTTGCTTGGACTTGAGCGATAGCCAAATCATTGAGCGCACACTTGGAGGCGAACCCGACGCCTTCAATATGCTGGTGCGCCGTTGGGAAAGACAGATCTACGGTCTCACGCTTCGCATGCTCGGTCGAGACGAAGAAGCCAAAGACGCGACGCAAGAGACGTTTTTGTCAGCTTATCGCAACCTCTCCAAGTTTCGCGGTGAAGCCAAGTTTTCATCCTGGATTTATCGCATAGCCCTTAACATCTGTAATACGAAGCTGCGTGGCCGGTCAAGAACCGTGATCTCGCTTGACGAGCAGCGGGAAGAGAGCGGGTTCGAGCTTGCAGCCGATACGGATGATCTGGGCAGCCGCCTTCAGCAGGAGCAGATCACACGGCACGTGCGCCGCGCGCTTCAGGGGCTGCCAGCGGATATGCGGCAGGTCATCATAATGAAGGAGTACGAAGGGCTGAAGTTTTCAGAGATAGCCGAAATACTCGGCATCCCGATTTCGACAGTGAAGACTCGAATGTATACGGGACTATCGGAGTTAAGAAAGAGGCTTGAGCATTTGCGCGAGGCCGTGTGATGAACGTGGGAGCGACGGCGCGGCGCGCGCTGATCGAATGTGTGAAGGAAGTGAGTGGTGACGAAATGACGGATACAAACAAGTGCGATATGCACGAAGCGCTGGTGTCGTATCTTTACAACGAGGCGACGGCGGAAGAGATTCGCCGCGTCGAAGAGCATACGCTTCGTTGCGGCGCATGCAAACAGGAGCTGGCGTCTTTTGAGCGCGTGCGCGATCACCTACAGCAGTGGCAGCTTCAAGACATGCCGATCGTGCGCGTTGTGACCGAACCGCAACAGCCGCGACGGTCGGCGTTTGATCTGCTCAAAGAACTGCTCGGAGTGATGCCGGTCTGGGCGAAAGCGGCTGGCGCTGTTGCGGCGGCCTTGCTCGTGTTTGCGGTGATGGGAACGAGTGTGAGCATAGGAAATGGCGGAGTCTCGCTGCGCGCTGATCTGCTTCGTCGCGAGTCGCCTGTTAAAGATACCGCCGCCGGAAATCAAAAAGTTGATTATGTGAGCGCGGATCAGCTTGAGCAGATGCGGGCGGGCCTTACGGCCATTGTCAGTCAGATGATCGCTGAAAGCGAGCGCCAGCAGAAAGATGAACTCAAGGCGCAGTTAGTCAGTCTGGAATCTCAGTTTCAAAACATGCGCTCGGCTGATCTGGCAAAGATCGCCATGCGAGTTCAGGAACATCACATCAAGCTTAGAACGCTTGAGCGTGACATTGATCGCCGCGAAGGGTCCGATCTTACAGACATACTCTTCGGCGAGTTGAACGCAAGACCTGAGCGCCCGCAGGCAGGCGTTCACGACGGCGGCAAGTAGACGGAATCAATCGAATTTTTACGAGATGCCACAGCGCCGGTTGGCGAAGAATGCGGGCCGGGTTTCGAGCGAGTCAGGGAGAGTTCGCACGAGATTGCGCGGGAAAAGGGGAGAGTTCACGCGCGCTCCGGTTCAACTCTTCACCACAGGCGCTGTGGTTAATTCAGGATGAATCAACAGTAACTCTTAACTGCTCGACTGAAAGTTTCCCTTCGCGTCGATTTATGTTATAGACATCGTGTGAAACACTTACTGCGAATGGCGCTCTCACTGCTTGGTCTGGTCGCCTTGACCTGTTCGGCAAATATCAACGCTTCAGATAAACATTCAACCGGCACTGGTCAGAGTTTTAAAGGGCCGGTCGGTCTTCAGCTCTACAGTTTGCGAGACCAGTTCGCCAGGGATGTCTCAGCGGCGCTCGATCAGGTCCGCAGCTTTGGCATCGAGTATGTCGAGCTTGCGGGCACCTACAACCTCGCGCCTGAGAAATTCAAAGCGCTGCTTGACGCCAAAGGGCTGAAACCCGTCAGCGGCCATTTCTCTTATGAACAGTTCCGCGATCAGGTCGAAGACGTGGCGCGCGATGCAAAGACGCTCGGCGTTCAATATGTCGGCTGCGCATGGATTCCGCATAACGGTACGTTCGACGAAAAAACCTGCCGCGAAGCCATAACGGTCTTCAATCGCGCGGGTGAAGCTTTAGCCAAACACGGCTTGAAATTTTTCTATCACACGCACGGCTACGAATTTCAGCCATACGGCAAAGCAACCTTGTTCGACCTGATGATGGCTGAAACCAAACCGGCATTCGTTCGTTACCAGATGGACGTTTTCTGGATCGTTCACCCCGGTCAGGACCCCGTGAAGCTGTTTGAAAAATACGGCAGCCGTTTCGAGTTAATGCATGTCAAAGACATGAAGAAAGGCACTCCTACGGGACTGCTCACGGGCAATTCGGATGTGAATAACGATGTGACGGTCGGCACAGGAGTCATGAACTGGCCCGCCATTTTGAAAGCCGCTCGAAAGGCTGGCGTGAAATGGTATTTCCTCGAAGATGAATCCCGCAGCGTGGTCGAACAGATTCCGCAAAGCCTGCGCTATCTGGAGCAGGTAAAATTCTGAGGCTCGTAATTACTGGAAAGCGGCTTCAATACTGACATGAAACTTTTCACTCCGACAGTTTTGATTCTTTTGAGCGTCGGCACTCTTTTTTTATCTGGCCGTGTTTATTGCCAGGATTCAAAGCTCGGATTATTCGAGAAGAACGGTGATATTGGCGCAGTCCGCAAGCCCGGCTCCGTCTCCTACAATTCCAATAAGCAGGAATATGTGATCGAAGGCATGGGCACTAACATGTGGCTTGACCGGGACGAATTTCATTTCGTGTGGAAGCGCATGAAAGGAAATTTTATACTGACGACAAAAGCTCAGTTCACAGGTAAAGGCGTTGAAGATCACCGGAAAATCGGATGGCTTGTGCGTTCAAGCCTTGCTTCGGGCTCTGCGCATGTTAATGCGGCCCTGCATGGCGACGGCCTTGCGTCTTTGCAGTTCCGGCGAGCTAAAGGAGGCGTTACGGAAGAGGTGAAATCACCGCTCAAAGGAGCAGAGGTCATCGAACTGGAGAGGAAAGGCAACATCTATCGCATGTCTGTAGCCCGTTTCGGTGAAGATTTCGTGACTGAAACGGTTTCGGATTTAACGCTGGGCGATGAGGTATATGTCGGGCTGTACGTTTGTTCGCATAACAAAGACGTGACGGAAAAAGCTGTTTTTCGCGATGTGCGAATTACCGTGCCCGTCAAGGATGACTTCGTTCCTTATAGAGATTACATCGGAAGTAATCTTGAAATATTGGATATTGAAAGCGGGAGCCGAAGAATTATTTACAGTTCGCCTGAATCTTTGCAGGCACCAAACTGGACGGCTGATGGCAAAGCCTTAATTTACAATAGCGGGGGCCGGTTGTATCAGTTCGACCTCGCTAAAGAAAAATCCGTGATCCTGAATACAGACTTTGCCACCGGTAACAACAATGACCACGTGCTGTCTTTCGATGGCAAATGGCTTGGCATCAGCCATCACAGCAAAGAAGATCAGAATAGATCGATTATTTATACTCTTCCTGTTTCCGGCGGCAAGCCCGGAAGAGTGACTTCCAAAGGGCCTTCTTATCTGCACGGCTGGTCGCCCGACGGGAAGTTCCTGATCTATACAGGAGAAAGAAACAACGAGTTTGACGTTTACAAAGTATCTGTAAAAGGGGGCGAAGAGACGCGGCTTACGGATGCCAAAGGGCTGGATGACGGTTCAGAATATACGCCCGATGGCAGATATATTTATTTCAACTCGAACCGCACGGGAAGCATGCAGATCTGGCGGATGAAACCTGACGGAAGCAATCAGGAACAGGTTACCAGCGACCAGTACAACAACTGGTTTCCTCATATTTCCCCGGATGGGAAATGGATTATATTCTTATCCTTCTCTAAAGAGATTGATTCGGGCGATCACCCGTTCTACAAACATGTTTATCTCCGGTTGATGCCTTTCGGTGGCGGCAAACCTGAGATAATCGCTTATGTATACGGGGGGCAGGGCACGATTAACGTGCCGTCCTGGTCACCGGACAGCAAAAAAGTAGCGTTTGTCAGCAATACCGATATGAAATGACAAACCACTTCTGCGCACTGCGATAGAGCGAAGTAAAAGGTCGAGCGTTTCATTCCTGTTTCCGCTAAAATCTTTTGGTCTGGAGGTCTTAAACTCTATGCAGGTGCTCGAACGCATACGCGCACGCGCGGCTTCCGATCCGAAACATATCGTTCTGCCCGAAGGCGAAGACGAGCGAACTATTCGCGCAGCCGCGCTCGTTATCGAAGGTCGAATCGCTCGCGTCACGCTCATCGGTCGAGAAGATGTGATACGAAGTAAAGCTTCCCGGATAGGCGTTGCGCTCACAGGCGTTTTTATTCTCGATCACCGGCGCGCGCCTGAGCGCGAGCAGTACGCGGCCCGCTACTACGAAGCTCGCCGCGCGCGAGGCATCAGGATGGAAGAAGCGCAGCAGCAGATGGATGACCCGCTCTATTTCGGCAATATGATGGTGCGCGAGCGGCAGGCTGATGGCAGCGTATCGGGCGCGACTCATACGACGGGCCATACGGTCAGCGCGGCGCTTCGCGCGATAGGCCCAAGAGCCGGTTTGAAAGTTGTGTCGAGTTTTTTTCTAATCACTGTTCCCGGCAGTATGCTTGGAGAGGGCGGTGCCTTTATCTTTGCCGACTGCGGTGTGGTAATCGACCCGACGGCTGGCGAGCTTGCAGAGATTGCCATAGCATCGGCAGATTCGGCGCGCACGCTGCTCGATACAGAGCCGCGCGTGGCAATGCTTTCATTTTCGACCAAAGGCAGCGCAAGCCACCCGCTTGTAGATAAAGTCGTTGAAGCCGTGCGAACCGTTCGCGCGCGCGCGCCAGAGATAATAGTTGATGGCGAGCTTCAAATAGACGCCGCGCTCGTTGCTGCAATAGCGGAGAGCAAAGCGCCCGGCTCTCAAGTGGCAGGGCGCGCTAACACTTTGATCTTCCCCAACCTCGAAGCGGGCAACATCGCCTACAAACTAGTCGAACGACTGGCAGGCGCTACAGCCGTAGGCCCAATCCTGCAAGGGCTTGCGCGGCCAGCTAATGACTTGTCGCGCGGCTGCAAAGCCGAAGATATACGCGACGCGGTGGCCATCACTGCCGTACAGGCACAGGCCCTCGACCAGAAGCAATTGTAAGATTTCCAGCCAAAATTCAACCTAAAACTTGACAGGCCACCTGTCAGAAAATATAATTAGCACTTTCAATGGATGAGTGCTAACGCACCTATGCAAACTCGACCGAACCAAAGTAGCCATTATCTTAACCAGAAAGGAGCACGAAGTAACTATGGCAAGCATAAGACCGCTTCAAGATCGAATAATCATCAAGAGGATTGAGGAGCAAGAGCAGGTTCGCGGCGGAATCATCATTCCCGACTCCGCGAAAGAGAAACCACAAGAGGGCGAAGTAATAGCCGTTGGCGCAGGCAAAAAGCTGGATAACGGAGAGCGCGTACCACTCGATGTGAAAGAGGGCGACCGGGTGCTTTTCGGCAAATACGCGGGCAATGAGATCAAGCTTGACGGCGATGAGTTCTTGATTATGCGCGAGGACGACATCCTTGGCGTAATCGAGAGGGTGAGCGAAGGCTCAAAGTCAAAGAAGGCAAACAAGTAATCTTTATATAACCAGGAGAGTAAAACTATGGCTAAACATATAGCATATGGCGAAGAGTCTCGCCGCAGTCTGTTGTCCGGCATAAACCGTCTGGCTGATGCCGTGAAGGTGACACTCGGACCCAGAGGGCGTAATGTCGTAATCGAAAAGAAATTCGGCTCGCCCACAATAACCAAAGATGGCGTCACCGTGGCTAAGGAGATCGAGCTCGAAGACAAACTCGAAAACACAGGCGCGCAGATGGTGCGCGAAGTCGCGTCGAAGACTTCTGACATCGCAGGCGACGGAACCACCACGGCAACTGTGCTCGCGCAGGCGATCTTCCGCGAAGGCGTTAAGACCGTTGCCGCAGGCGCAAGCCCGATGGCTTTGAAGCGCGGCATTGATAAGGCCGTCGAGAAGGCAGTCGAAGAGATTCAGCGACTGTCGAAGCGCGTGAAGGACAACGAGGCAATTGCTCAGGTCGGAACCATTTCGGCTAACGGCGATGCTACAATCGGCAAACTGATCGCAGAAGCGATGGACAAAGTCGGGCAGGACGGCGTCATCACCGTCGAAGAGTCCCGCACGCTTGAGACATCTCTCGAAGTAGTCGAAGGTATGCAGTTCGACCGTGGATACCTTTCACCCTATTTCGTGACAGACCCCGAGCGCATGGAAGCGACGCTTGAAGATTGCTTCATTCTCATTCACGAGAAGAAGATCTCTTCGATGAAAGACCTGCTTCCGCTGCTTGAGCAGGTTGCCCGTCAAGGCAAGCCCTTGCTCATCATCGCAGAAGATGTTGAAGGCGAAGCGCTGGCCACTCTGGTTGTGAACCGTCTGCGCGGCACCTTGCAGGTTTGTGGCGTCAAGGCTCCGGGATTCGGCGACCGCCGCAAAGCTATGTTGCAGGACATCGCGATACTGACGGGCGGCAAGGCCATCACGGAAGACCTCGGCATCAAGCTTGAAAGCATTCAGGTTCAAGACCTCGGTCGCGCCAAGAAGGTTGTTGTTGACAAAGACAACACCACGATAGTCGAAGGCGCGGGCAAAGACAGCGAGATTCAGGGCCGCGTCAAACAGATTCGCGCGCAGATCGAGGATACGACTTCCGACTATGATCGCGAGAAGTTGCAGGAGCGACTTGCGAAACTCGTAGGCGGCGTGGCCGTAATCAAGGTCGGCGCTGCTACCGAGACCGAGCTGAAGGAGAAGAAGGCTCGCGTCGAGGATGCCATGCACGCAACGAAGGCAGCAGTCGAAGAGGGAATCGTTCCCGGCGGCGGCGTTGCGTTCCTGCGCGCACAGAAGGCGCTCGAAAGTCTGAAGCTCGATAACAGCGACGAGCAAATCGGCGTCGGCATCGTCAAGCGCGCGCTTGAAGAGCCGATTCGCCAGATCGTTGCGAATGCCGGACACGAAGGCGCAGTCATAGTCGATAAGGTCAGAGCAAGCAAGTCTGCCAGCTATGGCTTCAATGCCGAGACCGAAGAGTACGGCGATATGATTCAGATGGGCGTAGTCGATCCAACGAAGGTGACGCGCTCCGCTTTGCAGAACGCTGCGTCTATCGCAGGACTGCTGCTGACGACCGAAGCTCTGGTATCGGATATTCCTGAAGCCGAGAAGGAAGGCGCTCCGCAGATGCCGGGCGGCGGCATGGGCGGCTTCTAATTCGGGCGAGAATCAGTTTCAAAATCGAAAGGCCCTGCTTCTATGAGGCAGGGCCTGTTTATTGTTTATTGCGCGCGAAGTGTCGCGAGCGGTTTTTTTGACAGCACGTCCAGTGTCGAAACGGCTCCTACCACAACGACGAGCACGACGGTCGCAGCAATGCCTGAAAGATTGATCAATGGCGTGAAACTCCATTTGATGTCGAACACGAATCTGGCAGTCGCGTAAGAAAGCCCGACTGCCGCAAGCGAGCCTATCAGCCCCGCGACCAGACCCATCAAACCGTATTCTGTGAGAAGAATCATCAGGATTGTCTTCCGCTTTGCGCCGAGCGTCTTTAATAGGGCTGTTTCGTAGATGCGTTGAAACTTCGTCATCGCAAGCGAGCCGATCAGTATAAGCGCGCCGCTCAACAGCACGAATACGCCTACGAAAGAGACCGCGAGCGTTATGTTGTTGACGATTCGGGTGACGGCCTGAATTATGTCGGCCACATCGATCACTGAAATGTTCGAATACCTGTCGAGCAGCGCGCGTTGAAAACGGGAGCGCGCCACTTCTTCGGCAGGCCCGCTGATTGCGGCAATCAGCATCTGCGGCGCATTCTCAAGCGAGCCCGGTCGAAACAGCACCATAAATCCTGTGCGCGAGTTGCGCCAGTCAACGTGGCGAATGCTTGTGACGCGAGCCGCGATCTTGCGGCCTTGAATGTCAAAGGTGATCGAACCATTCACGTCCAGCCCGTTCAAACCTTTCATGCTCTCTTCGATTGAAATTTCAGGCTCGGCAGAAGGCGAGGCGTCCCAGAACTTTCCTGCGATGACCGATTCGTTCGCTTCGAGGTTCGGGCGATAGGTCACAACATATTCGCGCCCCAAACGCCCGCGCTCGCGCTTCATCTCTTCTTTATCAAAATCGACCTCCTGTTCGTTGATCGAAAGGATGCGAGCGCGGATCGTAGGTATAAGCAGAGGGCGCTCGCCCGTTTCCCGCTCGACAAGTTCGGCGACGCCTTCGGCCTGATCTTTCTGCACATCTATCAAAAACATATTCGGCAGGTTGCCGCCCAGCGCCGCGTTGAATTCGCTGACGAGATTCGATTGAAGAGATTGAATCGAGATGACGAGAAAGACCCCAAGACCGACGACCATCACGATCACGCGGGTCTGATTGCCGGGGCGGTGCAGGCTGTTGATCGCCTGTTTGAGCGGGAACGACCCTGCGGGTTTTACGCGCCGCACAAGATAGATGAGAAAAGTTGCTGCCAGATACAGAGCGCCTGCCGCAACGGCCAGGCCCGCCAAGAAGAACAGCCCGACGCGAATAGAACCGGCCTGCCACGAGACCAGAAGCAGCAATCCCAGAACCACCAGCGCAGCCGTAGCCCATCTGAAGAGATCGAACGCGCCGCGCGATTGGGCCGCATCTTCGCGCAGCAAAACATTCGGTTTTATGTGGCGTATGCGCAGGAGCGGGAGCGCCGAAAATAGAATTGAAATCAACAGCCCCGCGCCCAGACCCTGAGCGGCGGCCCCCCAACGCAGCCCGTAACTCATGTACTGCGGCAATCGTTCCGCAAAAAAGTGCTCGATTAAAAACAGCACGACCCGGCCAAAAGCGATTCCGAGAAAGCTTCCCACAATTCCCATCGCGATTGTCTGAATCAGATAGGCGGCTGTTATCTTGCGCCCGGTTCCGCCGATGCACTTCAAAACGGCGATGCTCTTTTTCTTCTGCTCGATAAAAACGCGCGTGACGTTAGAGATTCCGATGCCGCCCAGAACCAGTATGATAAGCCCTGTCAGTGATGAATAATCTTCGGCGCGCGCGAACTGCTCGCTCAGATTCTCCTGCGAGTCTTTATACGAGCGCACGTTGACGATGTTGTTTTTCAATTCGGCGCGCAGAAGTTTTACGAGCGGCTCCATTTTATCTGCGGGCGTGCTGAGCAGAATTCTCCGGCGCGCGCGGCTGCCGAACCCTGTCAGCCCGGCAGATTCTACAGCCGCCCGCTCTATGAACACGCGCGGGCCTAATCGAAATCCGCTCGTGCCGCCCGGCTCTTTTTCGACCACGCCGCGAATTTGAAACGTCGAGTCGCCGATTCTGACTTCGTCGCCGACTTTGATATTCAAACGATCAAGAAGCGAAGGCGATACCAGCGCGCCGTGATTTGCGATAAGCGAATAATCGAATGGCTGGTCGCCTGCAAGCTTGAACTCTCCGTAAAGCGGAAAGGGCGGTTCGATGCCCTTAAGCTCTATCATCATCGCGCCTTCGCGCGTGCGGTCTGCCGGGCGGATCATCGTCGCCGATTCGATTGTTTCGGCGCGCGACAAAATCATCGGCTGCGCGATGCGATCAATCGTTTCGAGCGTCTCTTTATTCCACGGGCGATTTGAATCAATCTGCACGTCTGCCGTAAGCAGCGCGCGGGCTTCTATCGCAATCGCGAGGCTCGCGTTTTGAAGCATCGAGCGGACGGCGACGATAGAGCCGACGCCGATGGCTATTGAGAGAAAGAAAAAGACCAG
Source organism: Blastocatellia bacterium (assembly GCA_963804815.1). Classification (GTDB taxonomy): domain Bacteria; phylum Acidobacteriota; class Blastocatellia; order UBA7656; family UBA7656; genus DATEKX01. Next base: position 6,007,590 of record CAWDRU010000002.1, read on the forward strand.
CCTGCGCCACGAAGAGCGAAGCTCGCGCCGCGCCAGTTGAAAAATGAACTTCAAGACAATGCCTCCATCGACCTGTCTTCAAGCTCCCGGCTCAAATCCATCGCGCTGCTGTCGCTTGCGACGTGCCCGTCTCTTAAAGAGATCTGCCGGTCCGCGAGCGCGGCAAGCTCGTGATCGTGTGTGACAAGGACGAGCGTCGCATTACGCTTTCGGTTCATCTCGACCATCATCTCGAATACGTGCCGCCCGTTTCGCGAATCGAGATTGCCCGTTGGCTCGTCAGCCAGAAGAATCGACGGGTCGTTAGCGAAAGCGCGAGCGATGGCTACGCGCTGCTGCTCGCCGCCTGAAAGCTGCGAGGGGTAATGATGCGCGCGCGCAACCAGATCGACATCTTCCAGCAGACGCTGAGCGCGATCCTGCGCATTACGCAGCCCGCGAATCTCCATCGGGGCGAGGATGTTTTCAAGCGCGGTTAGCGACGGCATCAGGTGAAAGGATTGAAAGACGAAACCGATCTTTTCGCCTCTGAGTTCTGCAAGCGAGTCCTCGTCCATCCCGGTGATGTTTTCGCCGTCAATTAAGATCTTGCCCGATGTCGGTCCATCAAGCCCCGCGATCAGGCCGAGCAGCGTCGATTTGCCACTGCCCGATGGGCCGACCAGCGAGATGAACTGTCCGTCGGGGATGTTCAAATCGAGCGAGTGCAGGATGGTGAGCATCTCCGTGCCGGAGCGAACAATCTTGGAAACCTTGTATAATTCAATCATGAAACTTTTTCTACTTTATATTTCATTACTGGCGATCTTCGGTCTTTCAGCCTGCAAGGGCGAGAGGTCCAAACAAGCCTCGGAGACTCCGTCTGCTGCGACCCCCGCGCCTCAGACCTCTTCTAAGAGTGTACCGAAGATAATCGCTTTCGGCGACAGCCTTACGGCGGGCTTCGGTCTGAAGCCGGAGGAAAGTTACCCGTCGCTTTTGCAAAAGAGGCTCGACGCGGACGGCTACTCATACGAAGTCGTCAACGCAGGCATATCAGGCGACACGTCTGCGGGCGGGGTCCGCCGCCTCGACTGGTCGCTTGAGGGCGATGTGAAGATTGTGATTCTTGAGCTTGGGGCAAACGATCTTTTGCGCGGTCAGCCCATCAGCGAGATGCAGAAGAATCTCAGCCAGATCATCAGCCGCGCGAAAGCGCGAGGCGCGCAGGTGTTGCTGGCAGGAATGGAAGCGCCGACCAGTTCCGGGCCGGATTATCGCAGGTCTGTCCACGAGACGTTTCAAACCCTTGCGCGCGATCACGACGTTGCGCTGATCCCGTTTCTGCTTGATCGCGTCGCCGGAATCGAATCGCTCAATCAGGAGGATGGCGTTCATCCGACTGCCGAAGGGACACGGATCATGGCCGAAAATGTTTATCAATGGCTCAAGCCGATGCTGAAGAAATGAAGTGAATAATTGTAGGGGCAGGGCTTGTCCCATTGGTGTCAACTTAAGCCCCTGCCTTGAATCTGTTAATATCGGCATCCTTGACCGATTTTATTGGAGTAATGCGATGCCGAAGAAAAAGTTTTCCCGTCGCAGCTTTACTAACCCCGACTTCAGAGCCAGGACTCAAGTTCCCGCTCCTGATGTTGATGATATTGCTCAACGATTGCGGTGTCGGCTCACGCCTGCCGCCTTTGCTCCGCTGCGAATGCAAAACGGCGGCGATCCCGTCAAACGACGTGACCGAGTGCTTACTCTGCCTGTTATGGCAGCCATCGTCGTTTCGCTGGTCTGGCGTCAGATACCTTCTTTGACAGAACTTCTGCGCGTACTTGCCACCGAAGGCTTGCTTTGGGCTGAGCCTGTCTCGGTTTCCAAGCAGGCATTGTCCAACCGTCTGGCAAAGCTGCCCTCGGCCCTGTTTGCCCGCTTGTTTTGCGAGGCCGTTGAGACGCTTGAGCCTTCGCCTGCAGGCAACCAGGTTGAGTCGGGTGATCTGTCGGAGAGATTCGCTTGCTTCTGGCGTGCAGACGGCTCGACGCTTGAGGCAGTGCGTCGCAAACTCAAAGAGCTTAAGGGCAAGCCAGACACGCCGCTTGGCGGCAAGATGATGACACCAATGGGGACAAGCCCTGCCCCTACAGTTACTTTGTTACAGCCCTGATAGTAACTCTGGCTTGATGCGCTGAAAGTTGTTAAGTATGCTAGATCTCATAATACGTTCTCCGGGGGCAAGGGCTCAGGTACAGGCTTCTAATCTTATACGCAGTGCGGAGGTCTTATGATACGACCGGTCAGACCTGCTGTAACGAGATGCCAGACGATTCAAATTTTCCGACTGCTCCCAAAAACTATTATTCCAACTCTGCTTATATGGACCATTACGGTTTATGCGCGGGCCGATATCTTTGAAAGACCATACCGGATGCAAGGGTCTACGGATGCCGGAGACGTAGCCGTGCTCGAACAGGGCAAGCCTGTTGAGCGAGAGCTTGTCGGAGGCGAGGCGCATGTTTACCAACTCGCGCTCACCGCGCGCCAATACGCACGGGTGACCGTCGATCAGAGAGGCATAGATTTGGCGGTGGCGGTCTTTGACCCTGACGGCAGAAAGATTATCGAGACGGATATTGCTCGTCTGGGCGACCCGGAGACGGTCTCGCTCGTAACCGAGACCCCTGTCAGTTATCGGCTGGAAGTGAGATCGACTGACAAGACTGCGCCCAAAGGGCGATACGAAATTAAGATCACAGAATTGCGAACTGCTACAGAGCAGGATAAGAGCTTGCAGTCCGCCGAGAAGCTGTCTGCCGAGGCGATGGCGCTTTACCGGCAGCAGACGGCTGATTCGCGGCGCAAGGCCATAGAGAAATATCAGCAATCAATCCCGTATTGGCAGTCGGCGAAAAACCCCTTCCAGGAGGCGGTTGCGCTTTATATGATCGGTCAGACCTGGATTGATTTAGGGGAGAGAGAAAAGGCGCTCGATTCGTGCAACAAGGCGTTGCTGCTTGCGCGCTCATCAGGCGATCTTAATGGTCAGGCGTATGCGCTCGACACCATTGGCCGGGTATACGACGAGTTAGGGGATAAGCGGAAAGCGCTCGAAATGTTCAATCAGGCGCTGCCGCTCAGGCGGGCGGTTGGTAGCAAGGCCCGCGAGGCTTTTACGCTCAACAATATAGCGATGGCTCATGGGTGGATGGGCGAATGGCCTCTGGCGCTCGATTACTTTAATCAGGTGCGAGAGGTTTTCAGCGCGTTAGGTGATCGGCGCGACGAGGCGGTCGCGCTCAGTAATATATGCTTTATCAACACAAATCTGGGCCAGTATAAAACTGCGCTCGATGCGTGCAGCCAGTCGCTTGCGATCAGCCGGGATTTGAATAATCGGGGAGTCGAAGCCATTACGCTCGATAATATCGGCAGTGTGTATTCAAACTCAGGCCGGTATCAGGAGGCGCTCGATTCATATAACGGCGCGCGCGCAATATATAAAGATTCGGGTAACCGCAAAAGCGAAGCCATCGCGCTCAACAACATCGGCTGGGTCTATGCGACTTTGGGCGAGTATCAGAAAGGGATCGATTTCTACAATCAGGCGCTGCCGGTCTTCCGCGATCTGGGTGATCAGTATAGGGAGGCAACGGCGCTCAGTAATATCGGTGTTAACTACGCGAATCTGGGAGAGTATCAGAAGGCGCTCGATATTCACTTCCAACTGCTTCCCGTGCGACGGGCCACACGTGACAGCGCAGGCGAATCCATCACGTTGAGCAACATAGCGCACTGCTACTCGAAATTGCGGGAAACGCAGAAGGCTTTGGACTACTACGGCAAAGCAATCACGCTTCAGCGGGCAATCGGCAGCCAGCGGCAGCTCGCGACTTCGCTCAGGAACGTGGGCGCGCTTTATCGAGAGATGGGCGATCAACAGAAGGCGTTCGTTTACCTGAACGAAGGATTGCAGGTGAGCCGAGCCATCGGCGACCAGAACGCAGAAGCAGGAACACTATCGCATATCGCACGCCTTGAACGCGACCGGGGCAATCTGCCGGAGGCTCGCAACAGAATCGAAGCAGCGCTCGCCGCCGTCGAGTCATTGCGGATTAATATCAAGAGCCACCAACTGCGCGCCTCCTACTTCGCCTCCGTCCGCAACTACCATGAGTTCTACATTGACCTGCTGATGCAGCTTCATAAACAGCGTCCATCCGAGGGGTTCGACGGCGCGGCCTTACAGGCAAGCGAAAAGGGGCGAGCCCGCTCTCTGCTCGAACTGCTCGCCGAGGCTGGCGCTGAGATTCGACGCGACCTCGATCCGGCCCTGATCGAGCGCGAACAGAATTTGCGACTGATGATCTCTGATAAAGCAGAACGCCGGATGCGCGCGCCAAACCCGGACCAGTCCGCAGCGTCAGCCAGAGATATAGACACGCTTGTAACCGAGTATGAACAGCTTCAGGCAAGGATCAGGCAGGCAAGCCCGCGATACGCCAGGCTTACCGAACCCGCCCCTCTCACTTTGAAACAGATTCAAATCGAAGTGCTCGACGAGGATACGCTGCTGCTCGAATATACATTAGGCGAAGAAAAGAGTTTTCTGTGGGCGGTGACTCCGGCTTCCATCAACGCCTTCGAGTTGCCTAAACGCGCGGAGATAGAGCAGGCCGCGCGTGCCGTTTACGAGATTCTAACCGCCCGCAACAAGGTTGTTTCAAAAGAAACGCCGGAACAAAGGCGCAAACGACTCGGTCAGGCTGACGCTGATTATCCGAAAACGTCTGCGGCGTTAAGCCGGATGCTGCTAGGCCCTGTGGCGGCACAGATGAATAACAAGCGGCTGCTTATCGTAAGCGAAGGTCTGTTGCAGTATATCCCGTTCGCGACACTCGAAAATCCAGTAGCCGCCCAGCCGCGCCCGATCATACTCGATCACGAGATAGTCACTCTGCCATCCGCATCCGTGTTATCGGTTCTGCGGCACGAGACTGCCGGGCGGAAGGCGGCAGATAAAACCATAGCGGTATTTGCTGATCCGGTCTTTGACAGCAGGGACCCAAGAATTGGGTCTTTGAGCAGGACGGCAGTTGAAAAAACAGAGGTCTCGATAAGCGATGTCAGGAGATCGGCTACGGAATCGGGGCTGCGGGATTTCGTAAGACTGCGCTTCAGCCGACAGGAGGCGGACCAGATCGCGGGCTTTGCTGCCGAGGGCAGGAAGCTCAAAGCGGTCGATTTTGCCGCGAGCCGTGCGACAGTCACAAATTCGGATCTGGGGCGCTACCGAATACTTCATTTCGCCACGCACGGGGTAATCAACAACCAGCATCCTGATCTATCAGGCATCGTGCTGTCGCTGGTGGACGAACAGGGCCGCCCGCAGAATGGGTTTCTGCGGCTTTACGACATATACAATCTGAAGCTGGAAGCAGATCTCGTCGTGCTGAGCGCATGCCAGACGGCGCTGGGCAAAGAGATCAAAGGCGAAGGACTTGTGGGGCTCACGCGCGGATTTATGTATGCCGGAGCGCCGCGCGTTGTGACCACCCTCTGGCAGATAGATGACAGGGCGACCGCAGAATTCATGCGGCGCTTCTACGAAGAAATGTTAGGGAGAGGACTCAGACCTGCTGCCGCGCTCAGGTCAGCTCAGATCTCGATGCAGAAGGATAAGCGATGGGGCGCGCCGTATTACTGGGCTGCATTCACGCTCCAGGGCGAATGGAGATAACATAAAACGGAAATAGCGGATGCAACGACCCGATAGCGAAAGCAATTCGTCTGACATAGAGGCGGGTTCGACTCCGCGTCGCAAGTGGGCGCTGACACAGGAAGCGTTCGACAAGCTGCTGGCCTCTTTCGCAGAAGACCGAGACAGCGCAGCCTCGCGCTACCTCGAAGCTCGCAGCAACCTGATACAGTTCTTCCTTTGGCGCGGTTGCCCGTTTCCTGAAGATCACGCCGACGAAACCATCAATCGCGTCGCGAAAAGAATGGCCGAGGGGGAAGAGATTCGCAATCCGTCCGGTTATCTGATCGGCGTGGCGCGGATGCTTCTGCTTGAGATAAACAAGGAACGCGCCAGAGAGATTCATGCTCTGGAAGAGATGGCGCGTCCGCAGGTCGCCTTCGAGGACCCCGAAGAGACTCAGACAAATATTGGCTGCCTGAGAGACTGTTTGAAAAACCTGTCTGATGACAACCGCGAGTTGATCATCCAATATTATCAGGGGGAGAAGGGAGCAAAGATAGAGAATAGAAAGAGACTGACCGAGCGGTTCAAAATCCCTGTCAATACGCTGAGGATGCGGGCGCTCCGCCTCAGGGATAAGCTTCAGATATGTATGGAGGATTGTTTGAAGCGTTGGTGATGAAAAGATCATCTTTGCCACTTATATTCAAGGGAAGATATTCCAGACATGAAAGATGACGCTACAAGCGAAGATTTGATCGTTCGATACCTGCTCGGTGATTTGTCCGAGAAAGAGCAGGCCGAGATAGAAGACCGGGCTTTCCGAGACCGGCAATACCTGCAAAGCATACAGGCCGTTGAAAACGATCTGATCGACGAGTATGCGCAAGGGAGACTTTCTGCCGTCGAGCGCGGGCAGTTCGAGGGTCGCTTCCTGGCATCCGCAGAGCGAAGACGGAAAGTGGAATTCGCCAGAGCACTGGCAAGCGTCACGCCTGAGTTTACGACAATCGAAAAAGAGATTCTGCCCGCCATCCCCCCCGAACCTGCGCGCTGGCAGCGCACGGTCGGGGCTTTTCTCAGCCTGCTCCGTCCCGCACTCGCAGCCGCCGTTTTGCTGGTATTGATCGGCGGGGCATGGTTAATAGCGGAGCGCGTTCGACTGCGCGCAGAGCTTGCAGACCTCCGCCGGGAGCAGGTCGAGCGCGAGCGTCAGGAAGCAGACCTCAGACAGCAAATCGCCCGCGAGCGCGAGCGCGGCGAAGATCTGAGCGCACGCCTTCAACGCGAGCAGGTCGAGCACGAGCAAAGCCAGAATTTAATCCGCGAGCTTGAGCGCAGGCAGCAGGAATCAGTGACGCAGACATCTCAATCAACCATCGCTTCGATTCTGCTGATGCCCGGCATTTCGCGCGGCGGCGGCGTTCGCCCGAAACTTGTTATTGCAAAAACGACGAGGCGAGTGCGGATTCAAATCGGGATTGAGCCGGAAGACGAATACAGACGTTTCCGCTTAGAGCTTCGCGCCCCCGGAGGACCGCCAGTCTGGGCCGAAGATAATCTATCGGCGCGGCGCGGGCGCGCCGGACAATCCGTCGTCTTGAATTTGCCTGCAAGCATCCTGAGCGCGGGCGAGTACGAACTTGCGCTCAAGGGAGTGACCGACGATGGAAGAACAGAAGATGTTGGTTACTACTACTTCGACGTGCTGAAGAAATGATCTCTTAGCCTGCCTGAAAAAATATTTTAAATTCTGCAAAAGTCTGTGTGATGTTTTCCAATTATTCGCCACTCTAAGATGACAACAAGATAGAGCCGGTTATTGATGCCGGTTCTGCGCCGGAAAGAAAGTATAGAGAAGGTCGCAGGTAAGGCAAATAACTCTATGCATCGCCCGGAAGTCAATAGATTAACGAATGAAAAGGAGAACACTAATGAAACGTTTATTCAATGTACGAATCGTCACTTTAACCATCATGCTGCTGATGGGAGCTATCACGGCAACGGCTTTTGAACTCCCGCAGGGTATCGGTCTCCCCAGACAGGTCGAACACGCCTTTACGTGCAACGGGACCGGCAGTTCGACTCCTATCTTTGATGGAGACGGCCCCCCGGTTGGCGCTGACGCTCTTGCATCGGGCCACGGGCTCCATATAGGTCTGTGGATCGCCGTCGGGAAATTGCAATTCGCCTATGACTCCGGCAATCCCGACATATCATATGAGAGCGGGACAGTATCGATCACGGCAGACAATGGCGATCAGCTTAATCTGGTGTTAGAAGGAATAACAACATTCAGCACAAAGCTCACTCAAGGGACAGGGCAATTTACCGGTGGCACGGGCCGATTCAATAATGCGCGCGGCAGCATCAATTTCGTAGTGCTGCATAACTTCGAGACGGGAGCTTTCGAGGTGACTATGGTCGGCAAGCTCATATACTAGCAGGCGGCAAGGGCGCATAGTCGTTTGCGAATAAACACCGATGATAAAGGGGCGGCCCTGTTTGGCCGTCCCTTTATGAATTTCGGCTATTTGGCAGTCATTTACGCTTGCCACCAGGCTTGGATTTGCTCTGACCCGGAATTTTTTCGGCAAGCATTCTACGAATATCATCCTGGTTTTTCGCAATGAACTCTCCGAGCCATCGCGCTGCCGTGCCTTTTTGGGCCTGCTCACCGACGATAGAGAAAACCAGACCGGCCTGGACGATACCTTTGTCTTTGTCTTGCCATTTGATCAGAGCCAACACTATACGCGAAGTATCGCGCGCATCATCGGAAGCCTTCAGTGTGCCCGTCTTGGCATATGCCTCAATACCCATCGAGGCGTGCAGCGAATTGAGGAACCCTGCGGCACCTGTCGCCTGAAACGCACTACGCGCCGTTCCCTGAGAGATGACGCCGGAGAGCCCCGGCTGAACTTTTTTAGCAATCTCCACAAAGCGGCGGCGACTGGCGAGCGGCTCGATAGGCTGGTCGTTTTTCACGATATGAGCAATGACCGTGTTGCCAGTTACGCAGGTGGCGAAAGCGGCAGCGAAATCCACATTCGCCCAGAGATTGGTGCCGCCGCCCAATAGCAGGGTGACGTAATCTCGCGGACTCGTAATGGTATTGAGGGCGAAGTCGGGAATCTGCGGGGAAATCCAGCGAAAGAGCTTGGTCGGGCGGTCTGTGCTGCTCTTCAGCGTAGCGGTTTCCGGGGAATTCTCCAGATTGTCAGCCTCGCGTTTCGTCCAGAACGATACACGGTGCGTCATCTCGTTATGCACGGTACAGATGGCATACATCTGTTCAAGCTGTTCGGCCAGCGAGGTGTCTTGCAAACTGGATAGCGAACCGGGGCGGTCTTTTGAAAAGAGGATTGCTTCGGGAAACTTTGGATAAGCGCGCCAGATTACTGCCGCTCCGTCACTGATGGATTCTTTGGTTGAGCCTGAGGCTCCATCCGTCGCCACCTGATTGCCATTTTTTTCGGCCAGACCGAGAAATCCCAGCCGCACCTGATAACGATTATCCGACATCGTCAGATATTCGTTGAAGCTACGCCAGTTGCTCGGCGTCACGTGCCAGGGATGCGCCAGTCGAATGCCGAAGACCTCGGACTCTTCATGGTCGCTGCCCGCGACCTTCAACTGGCGGTCAAGAAACGGATGTACGCCCAGCACAGCGGTCGCCCAGATGGGCTTGGTGGTTGATCCCATCACCATACGATCAAAGTTGCGATCTCCTTCGTAAAGGAAGCGTAGCGTGCGCGGGGCTTCGGCCTGAACCCAGTCAACAGGCGGCAGCCACTCGCGCTGATTCTCGAACCGCCAGGCTTCATCCGAAGTCATGCGCGGCCAGCCACCGAGCGCCAGGGCCTCGCCATTGGGCAGCGAGAGAATCGTCAGCGCCACGCGCGGCGGCTTACGTCGTTCATCCATGTTTGGCCAATTGGCAGCCGCCGTCGTTGCGCTGGCTGGCGGCAGACGGCGCAGTAGCTCATCATACAAAACCCGCCCCTTTTCGGTAGCGAAATTCACGGCGGCGCGTTGCAGCGCCGCGTCGAGCGTCAGCGTGCCATAACGCGCCGATGCCGGTGCCGAGCCGAGTCGCAAGGCTTCAGCCGTCAGGGCCGACGATAGATTGGCGGCCCACGGTAGCGGGGCGTCCGTATTGGTGGCCAGTACCCAGCGACCCATGACCCAGGCCGGACCCAGAATAGTTTCACTCTGGTCGCGGAAAGTCAGGCGCGGAATCTCTTCTCTGTTTCGGCCCGTACTGAAACTCAACTGCACGTTGAAGTCGGGGTTTGGCTCAACCCTATATTCGCCACGCGTCTCGACCTCATCTTCCTGATCCCAGACGACCGGGCGCACGAGGCGAAACAGACTTGGGCGGCGTTCCTGCGCCGGATACAACCCCTTGCGGCGGGCTTCGTCGAGGACGCGGTTATAATCGGCGAAACTGCCTATGCGGTTGAGATGTTCAATAAAAGTGCGACTGCGTATCTCTTCATCGCGCTCTTCATCTGACAGGGCATTGAAACGCCGCACTTCCTGCTCGATCAGCATGCCGGACGAGACGCGAATCTTCTCCGAATCGATGCGCAGTTTGCGAGTCTGCGGCTCCACCCTGACACCGCCTTCCTGAATGACCTGTGCCGTGGTCTTCAATACCCCATCCCATCCGAAAGGCTCATCGAGTTTCGGATCGTTCGCAATTCGCCAACCCTGCCACGAAATATAGAGTAGCGCCAGCACCGGAACGCAGGCGATGATGATGACGGCCCGCTGATAACGTTTCCTATCTTCCACCTTGCCAGTTATCAATCCGGCGTTGGGCGAGATTATCGATACGGCTTCCTTGTTCGGCTTGCCTCGGTTATCGTACTTCCAGAACAGGGCCATCACCGCCGCGCCAAATAGAATCGTCCAACGCAACAAATCAGTGATCGAATTGACCGCCAGCAACGGCAGGTCGCGCCCTGTAAACGGAAAGGCATTGAGGTTCATGCCTGCGTGAAAGATCGCTTCAAAAAAAAGCGAGCCGACAACGACCGCCGACAACACGTTACTGAAATCAAAGCCGAGGCGGCCTGCCAGCAGTATCAACGCCAGCGGCACGGCGTACAACAACAGCAGCGAGACCCCGCCGACCCAGCCATATTCGCTCATAATGAAAAAGCTGAAGACGCTGTCGTATTGAATCGTGTCCTGGCGAACCTGCGACCGCCGGGTCGGCGCGTTGCCAAACCCCAGCCCCAAAAAACCGCCAACATGGGCAATAGCGCTGTTCTCCCATGTGTGCTGATAGCCATTGCGCAATTTTTGCAGCGGTAGCCCCCCCGGATCTTCTCCTTTTACGGCATTCGCAAACACGATGTAGTTTTGTACAGTGCTTTCTTCTTTGAAGGTCAACAGGCGCACGCCAGCTTCGCCGGGTAAGAAGGGAAAGAAGGCGCGCAGATTGACATAGACGATGGCGGCGGCGACAAAAGCCACTACCAGAAACAGTGACGTGACCAGTCCGCAAAAGCGCGGCGCAGCCGCCAGCAGGATGCACACCATCGGAATAAAGATTGCCAGAATGGCCATGATGCTGCCCGCATCGCGAATTACCATCGGCAGGAAGAAGACGGGCAGCACCGTGAGCAAGGCGCAGAAAATGGCTGCCGTCCAGGTCGGGCGGCGCGCCGGGCCGCCCGGGAAAAAGTGACGCCGCGAGGAGAGCCAAAAGATCGCAACCGGCCAGCAGAACAGTAAGGGCACAAGAATTTCCTGAAAGAATTTCCTGGCTGGCAACATACTGAGAACAAACGGCACAGCGCCAAAAAAAAGCAACGCCACGACGGCCAACGCAATGGCTCGCGACCGGCGCATCGGCTGCCCGTTATCAAGCCTTTCCCACCAGCCTTTGGCACGGCGCGACAGCCAGTCTGCCGAGAAGCACCAGGGACCGAGCAACAGTGCCTCAATTGTCATCATCCGGTTTTGCCCGGCGCGGGTTTTGTAGATCAGCCTTATGGCCAGCGCGATATAAAGGAGTAGCGCGAGCAGCCCCAATATAAACGGTAGCGATAGCGCCGGTAAGAATTTTTCCGGCAGGTTCTCCCACAGGTGCCTCGTCTGCGAATACTCAAAGACGAAGGCGACGGCCAGAATCGCCAGATAAATGAAAGCCCGCAGCATGGCGCGCTGACGGCTTTTTTCGTCATCGGGGCGTGCGAAGTAATCACAGCGCAATCGGCAGGCGAGTAAGATCAAACCCGGCGCTACGGCCAGACCGATAAACGCCACGGCGACACCACTGACCGCAAGGCCGTCGAGATGGTTTGGTGCCAGCGCATAGCGAAGGGCTAACAGCAAACGAAGCATCAGTAGATTCCACAACGTCGTCACCAGCCCGCCCACAACCCATAAATCATCTGCATCCATGCGTGGGTAGATCAGCACCAGCCCGCCGAAAAAGCAGAAGAGCCCGACTCCGATCAGGCCGAGTATTTGCCGCGAGCCGGGAAGATCATGAACCGTTGCCAGCGTGAAGGCATAGGCCCCGCTCCGCACGGTTGTCTTCGAGGTGATGCCAGACATTTGTCCGACTTTGAGAGGCCGGTATTCGGACGGCACGTTGTCGCGGGCGCTGTCCTGACTGCGCATATTCTTAGGCAGGAAAACCGTTTCATAGCCTGCGCGCTTGACGAGGATCAGAGTTTCTCGCGGGTCGTTGATAGCTTTCCCCAGCGGCAACAAAAAGGCTTGATCATTCGGGCGGGCGCGACTGGTGATTATCAGTGGAATCTCTTGTGCGGTGGGCGCGGCGCTCGCATTTTTATTCTCTGTCTGAGCGGAAGCCTTTGGCAGCAGGTCGGACGACGATACAGTGACTGGCTCGCTCTCCGGCAGCGGCGGCATGGGGCTGACCAGCCGCCACGGCGGCGCAAACTCCATGACGAGCTTAACGTCCTCTTTTCTGATTTCGACAGGCAGATTGAGACCGGGCCAAATCACTGAAAGCTTGCAGGGCAGACTTCGTTGCGCCGTCCAGATCTTTTCGTGCTCCAGAATGTGAACCGTGCCGTCGCTGCTCAATAGCAGACGAACGCCCGTCGCCCATTGCTTTAAGCGAATCAGATCATCGGATTGCGATGCGCCTGCCACGTCGCTTTTTTCGATTTGCGGTTCAAGGCTATAGACTTTCGCTTTGCCGATGAAAGCGTTCGGAAGATAAAACGCCGCCCGCGCTTCTGTGCCTTCCTTCGTTACTTCGATTTTCTGTGTCCAGGCGGGCAGCAATCGGTCGGGCCAATGAGGCGCTAAAAAAATGACGGCAACGACCAGCAACGGCGAAGCCAGCCCCAGACCGGCAGCTGTAACCAGCGTCAGCAACCTCGACGATTGCCGACGGCGTAAAAGCATAAAGGCCAGCAGAAAGACCCCAAGAGGCAAGCCGAGGCCCAGCAGGATGGTGACCAGCCGGGTTCCTTTGGTGGTTCGGAAGGTATAGCTGCCAATCAACTGTTCCTGTTCGGGCATCAGAACGTCACCGTTCAGATAAGTATCCTTCTCAGTATCATAGATAAAGCCGCTGCCGCCTCCGATTTCTATGGCCGCCTGATTATTATCACCCGGCGTGACTTTGAGTGAGGGCGTAAATGAGCCGTTCGGCCAGCCAACGACAGCTTCTTCGCGCGGCCCGCCCACGGCAAGGGGTTTGTTATTCGCCTCGATTGCCGTCCAGGCGATCTGCATACCTTCGGGCCATTGAGGTGATATGTAGGCTACGGCGATCACAGTGAAGGCGGCAATCACAGCGACACAGGCTGCGGCGAGGATGGCGCTGCGACCGACAAGGTTTGGCCGCTTTCTTCGCAGGAAAAAATAGAGCGAAATGTATGCTACGATGGGCAGAAAGAATCCAAGCGTGATTATCATTGGGGGCCTTTCCTGAATGGCAGTTTATGAATCAGACTGCCGGGTTATCGCAACGAAACGGCTCAATCGAAGAGGAGCTTTTTCAGCCTGCTTATCAACGATCCCTTTTTTTTGTTGTCGGCAACGCTTTCGTTTCCAGAACCTGCTCTGTTTGTCGCGCGCGAGACGGACATGCCCGGTAAGGTTTTCAGATGATCGGTCACATACGAGGCATTGCGCAGGTCATGAGCCTTATAGATCGCCTCCTTGAAGTGGCTGCCTTCGGGTGAGGCAACAAAGCTGAGAACGGCGCGACGGTATGGCGTCATCTCGAAAGCGGGCTTCAGGGACTCACCGTAAAAACGACAGGCAATCGTTTCGATCCAGCCCGGATTACGATGGTGGATGATTGTCACGACAAGCAGATGGTGCTCCGCAGGCAGGCAGGCCAGCAGGTTATCCAGAAACTGAGTGCTCTCACAATAACGGCTATAGAAAACATCTCGTTTCCGTACATCGGTTTCGCAGGCGAGGAAAGCGGCAGCGACATTCTCCTTGAGTTCAGTCCCCTTTGTGGCCGCATGCTCGATGAAGCGCTTGCCCCGCACCAACACATTCTGATTGTCCAACTCGGATTCGTCGAAGAGCAACTGCCGGAAAAGCTCCGTGCGATGTTCGTAGTCCAGTTTATTAATCTGTGCCGGAATCTGAAACCGCTTGTCGCTTTGAACGAGGGAGCGAACGACCTCTGATTGATAAACCTCCGGGCGCAACCGACGCCAGCCTTCCATCCAGCCGTCAATACCCTTGCTTTCGAGTTTGGGCCGCAGCGTCGCCAGCACATCAATAACATCGTCAGACAGGCCGTTCAGAAAGCTGTTCAGCCCGCGCAGATTGGGGATATAAGTTTGACGAAAGTGGGAGAGCGCCAACTCTTTCAATTCGATCAGCAAACTCCCTCGTTCAATCGGCGTCAGGTCAGCCGGTTTGCCGGTCTCTTCGTTAGCGCCGATGTAAAACTGAGCCATCTCTTTGAAGTGTTGCCAATCGCCAGGCGCTGCTTTCTGCAAATCGAGTTTGTCTTTTACAGGAACCTGTTGACGCAACGGTGATTGGGCCAACGCCACAATCCACCTCTTTGCATCCGGTTGCAGCCCGTTCTCAGAGTTTGCCAGCGACCAGATCGCCGCAAACAATTCGCGGGCTGCTGGCGGCGGAATATTGAGCTGCGCGAAATGATGCCCGCCTGCATCCTGGCCGAATGCCAGGTAATCGCGCTGCCAGTTTTTCTTGCCGGTGCTTGCCCGTCGGCAGACCTCTTCCTTCAGCCACTTGCCGACCAGTTGACCAAGATTCTGGTTGCTGCGATGCGCGATCCACAGCGTTAGATCGTCGTTGAGCGCCAGAGAACGGCTGAGCGCGACAGCCCCCATCTTTTCAGTCGAGTAGGCCGGGCTGGCGTCCGCGTCAAGGTCGTTCCGCATCTCCAATAACAGGTTTGGAAGCTGGTCGGCAGTGGTGGTTGTGTCGAGGAGCATCCGCCAGATGTCAGCGCGCAGGGGCGGCGGCAAGCGCGGCGAGTTGTCAGCCTGCGTCGGGCGAATACGGCGACGCGCATCTGTGTAGAACTCAACTACCGTCGGGTCGTGCAAACGGGCTACCGTCGCCCCGTCCAATCGCAAGCCATTATCGAAATGATCATGTAGTAACAGCATGGTCGCCGGGCGATTGAGCGGCTCGGAATCAGCCGTTAAAATGGCGCGCGCAACTTCGCGAATTTCCTGTTCAAGCGGCCCATCCTCTTTTAGATCGTTCAATACGACCTGAAGCATCTCGGTCTCCAGCGCGGTGGACTTTAACAAGCTGGCGAGAAAGCCGACACGCGCAAAAGACAGGGGCATAGATTGCAGCCATAGCGGCCCCCATTGCCAGATCGGTCGGCGCTCTTTTTCCTTGAGCAGCGCGCCATAGCGCACATCTTCGGCAATGCGTTGCCACGACTGCCGCATCCAATCGCCGTTTTCGATGCACTCCTGAACAACGGGCGGTGCCTGTGTCAGCCAATCATCAAGCACGAGATGCGCGCCGAAGGTTTGCGACTGAATGGCGCTGCCGCCCACCAGCCATCCGAGGCCCGAACGAAAACACGGTTGAAGTGATTCCATCGCCGCCGCTATTTCAGCGATGCCCGGACGAGCAGCGATACCGAGGCTCTGCGGCGTAACGGTAACCGGCTCGGCTGAATGCAGCGCCCCGACCCAGACCGATAGCAGTGCCTCGTTACGTTCAGCTTGTGGCAGAGAGGGCGGTGATAACTTCGCGAAAATCGCTCGAAGACTCTCTTCGTTGAACTCTTCGGGGTGATTGAGCAGGCGCTGACCTACACAATTTTGATCGGCTTCGCGGGGTTCCGCTCCGTCAAACAGTGCGAGGATGATACTCGCGGCGTTCCACCCGAAATGCTCCCACACAGAGGCGTCCGGTTCGATCAGCAGCGAGTAAGCGTAAAGCCTTTGGCCTCGCTTCTGCACCTGACGGATGATTAAAAACAGTTGGCCGTCACGCTGCCCGCAGCCAAAGGCTGGCGCGTCCCCGGAAAGCCCATAGGTGTCTTCAAGTGGGCCATAGGCCATCGAAGGCCACGCGCCGATGCGGCAGCGCTCGGCATATTCGGTTCCTCCGTAGGCAAGCAGACGCATAAGCGCTCCTGTTGTGGTCTCGTCTATTCGCTGGATTCTATCGTTTCGACGTGTGTAATCTCCTGCCATTGCACGCCCAGACACCAGCAGATGAAACGTGCCAACCCATAAGAATACGTTCGCGCTCCTTTGTACTTTGACTCGTCCGTAGGAATACCCTCAGTCCAGACGAAGAAGACCTTGACGCCTTTCAGCAGCCGCTCAATACCTCTGATATTTTCCGCCGGGCTGGCCCGCAGCCATTTTATCAGCAAGCGGCGGGCTTCTTTGTCATCGGCTGGACTCTTTTCCACTGCGCGGGCGATCTCATATGCCTTTTGTCGATCTTCCGGCGCAAGCTGATTCATCACCAGATCCAACTGCGTGATAACAAGACTACATTCGATGTTGCGCTTTTCGCTCAAGTCGCTGAGCCGCTGTCTGGCGACCGTGATGCTGCTGTCTGGCAAGGTTGAATCATGCTTGGGGTCAAAAAGCTCAGCCGCATTGATCAGAATCGCCGCTTTGCTGACGGCGTCTTCAATCAGGTTCAATATCTGCGAGCGTCTTTGCGATAGCTCCCCCGCCGTGTCGTAAAAGACAACGGCGTGCCAGAATGGAAACAGGCTCGTTGTTGTCGCCCCCGATAATTTGGAAAGTCCGAGCAACTCTTTTAACTCATCCCAGACCCGGCGGCCAGCCTCTTTCAGCGATACACCGAGATCATTACGGCTGGAAAGTGAGTTTGATTCCACACCTGCTGCTGGCGCAATGAAGATGGCCTTCAAATCGCCCGGCCCCGGTCGAGTGGCGAGTGCGCGCGCATCGAAGGAATGGTTGCGTCCCATGACATCGCGCAGATAGAGCATGCTCAACAGCGGAACATCTGCCGTTCCGACCCGGCGCGAATAGATATAATCCTTAAGAGTCAGGTTGCGGCTATCATGATTATTCTGACCATACCCATTCGCCTGTTTGCCGGGGAGGGGTTGCTCATTGTTTGAGCAAGGTTGGGCATAGCCTTTAGCATCCATCGCCTGCACGGCGATCACGGTTTTGCCAACGCTCCTGGCTCCGGTCAACTCCACCAGCGTGCCGATTCGGCGGCGATGATGGAATTCGGTTGCCGCCCGCCACAGCATGAGCGGAAACCACATTTCTTCGACATTGCCCGGCAGGGCACGCAACACGCCAATCTGCCAGTGAAATACTTCGACTGAGGCGGGGGGGCCGTTCTGGACAAGAATATTGTGCGGAACCACGCTGGTGTGCTGAAATGTCGGGCTGTCGTCTCCGGGCAGCACCACCTGTTTCTTGATGCTGTCCCAGAAAGGATTCTTAGCCGCGCAGCCGACGTGATACAGAAAAACGCCATTATCGAGCGTCACATTGCAGGAATTGTTTCTGTCCGGGCAGAACAGCTTTTCTGAATTTTCTACACAGTTAAATTTCTCGGATGTCTTGTGCTGAAGGCAAAAGCGAACCAATTGATCGCTCTCCGCCAGACTGCTCAGGCAAAGGGGACACTTGAGGGGCATTAAGTTGTCTCCTTGAAGTTCTGCGCAAACGCATCATCGGCTTTTATGAAATCCATAATGCTTACCCGCAGTAAGAGATGGCTGACGAACTTGCCGACAGCAGATCGTTCATTGAAAAATCTGGCACCGCTGGTTCCACATCACGAGCCAAACCGCATCGAAGTAGCCAGCAGCACGCTGATTTCTGCGCCCGTTGACTGGGTCCGCGCCTGAAGTGATTGAATCAGACCGGCAGCCAATTGAATATGACGTGCGACTACCGACAGACACTGCCAGAGGTGCGTGTCATCGAAAGCCTGCTGTCGGCTTACGGTACCAGATAAAAGACTAGTGGAATGGTCCTAACTATTAATTATGCATTGATAACTAAACTTTGATGCAGCAAAAAAGTATATCAGGCGATGGCACGGGGCATTGTATACCTGTTTACAAAGGGTAGCAATCTGTTTTTTATTTTTGTTAGCTATCCTAAGGTTATGTTGTGACCTAATATTGCTCATGAGAAATCGTAGACTAAAAATAATAAAAAGTTTTATAAGATAAACCCTTTGCAGTAACCGCCTTAATCTGCGTTGCTATTGTGCGTCACTTCAAACCGATGCTGAAACGTGCAGGACTGCCACTCACGATTCGACTCTATGACCTGCGGCATTCGTGTTCGCACATCACACTGACCATGCTTCTTTGAAGATTGCTAATGCGATCTTCGAGGGTCTGTCATACTCTCGTCACACAAGGGGGAAGAGGTAATGAAGATGAAAGCTCTAAACTATTATGAGAATTGGCTGGGAGGCAGGGAGTCGAACCCCGATAAGCAGATCCAGAGACTGCTGTCCTACCATTGAACGACCTCCCAGCATTGACAAGAACTATACGAGTCAGCTCTTTTAATTGTCAAGTTTTCAAGCATTTTGCACTTTCACCTTCAGGTGCTAATGTATTTCCTCTATCTCGACCTTGCGCCTGTGCCCGGCGTATTGATAACTCACAAGGCTCCCTGCTACGGAGGATTCAATGTTACGCTTCAGGAAATCAGCCATTTACAGCCTCACACTTTCGTTACTTATATCATCCTGCATTATCACGAATGCACAGGCTCAAAGCGCACGAACGACTGCGGCTGATTCGCTCCCTTATTTCACAGAGCCTGCCCTGTCGCCCGACCGCTCAGAGATTGCTTTCGTGTCGGGTGGCGACATCTGGACCGTTCCGACGGCGGGCGGCGAGGCGAGGCTGCTGGTCTCGAACCCTGCCAACGAATCGCGCCCGCTTTATTCGCCCGATGGAAAACGCATGGCCTTCATATCCAATCGCACGGGCAACGGGGATATCTATCTGCTCGCGCTCGATACGGGCGACCTGAAACGGCTGACGTGCGACGACAGTCTCGATCAACTCGATGCGTGGTCTCGCGATGGGCGATGGATCTATTTTTCGTCAACCAGCCGCGACATCGCAGGCATGAACGACATCTTTCGCGTTAGCGCCGAAGGCGGCACGCCTATGCAGACAAGCGCGGACCGTTACGCAAATGAATACTGGGCCGCTCCCGCGCCTGACGGCACGGCTGTAGCCTTCACCGCGCGCGGCATTACTTCATCGCAATGGTGGCGCAAAGGCCACTCGCATATCGACGAAAGCGAAATCTGGTTGATGCGCACGGACGCGCCTGCCAGCTACGAGCGAATCACCGAAGGCGGCGCGAAAGAGATGTGGCCGATGTGGAGCCAGGAAGGCCGCACGCTCTTTTATGTCTCTGATCGAAGCGGCGCGCAGAACATCTGGAGCCGCGCGCTTCAAGGGCAAGCAAAGCAAATCACCCGGTTCAAAGACGGGCGAGTGCTGTGGCCGAACATCTCTTATGACGGTCGATTGATGGTCTTCGAGCACGATTTTGCCATCTGGAAGCTCGACACCTCAAGCGGTCAGGCGGTAGAAGTTCCGATCACGAGGCGAGGCGCGCCCGCAAGCCCCGCAGTCGAACACCTCACGCTCACCAATCAGATTCAGGAGCTTCAGCTTTCGCCCGACGGCAAGAAAATGGCGTTCATAGTCCACGGCGAAATCTTTGCCGCCTCGGCCAAAGACGGTGGCGACGCGGCGCGCATCACTACAAGCGTGGCCGCCGAATCTCAGATCAACTGGTCTCCCGACAGTCGTCAGATCTGCTATGTTTCCAACCGCGAAGGCGTGCCGCATCTTTATCTTTACGACTTCACTCAAAACGCCGAATCGCAACTCACACGCGACAGCGCTGGCGACACGACACCGCGATTTTCGCCCGATGGAAAGACGATTGCTTTTGCGCGCGGGGCGGGTGAACTTCGCGCGCTCGACGCGGAATCGAAACAGGAACGCCTGCTTGCGAAAGCGAGCCTCGAACGCCAGCCATTCATCTCAGAGCGCCCCTTCGTCTGGTCGCCAGACAGTCGCTGGGTTGCGTTTACGACTGTCAGCAACAAGCTCTTCAGAAATGTTTACGTCGTCTCAGCCGCAGGCGGCGACGCGCGCGCCGTGAGTTTTCTTGCCAACTCGTTCGGCAACACAGTCTCGTGGAGCCCTGACGGAACATACATTCTCTTCGATACCGGACAGCGCACGGAAGATTTTCAGGTCGCCCGCATCGATCTGTTGCCGCGCACGCCCAGATTCCATGAAGACCAGTTTCGCGACCTCTTCAGAGAAGAAACCCCGAAAACTTTAGCGCCCAATCGTCAGCCTCAAGAGACTCGCCCCGCAAGTGCCGATCCCCTGCCAGCCGAAGAGCAGAAGAAACCGAATGTAAAGCAGGTTGATATAGTCTTTGAAAACATCCGCCAGCGACTAAGCCTCGTCCCTGTAGGCGTTGATGTGGATTATCAAACGATCAGCCCCGACGGCAAATGGCTGCTCGTGATCGCAAGCGCTGCCGCACAGCAGAATCTTTACATCTACTCGCTTGACGAATTGTCAAAAGAGCCTGCCGTTGCCAGACAGTTGACTTCGACTCCGGGCGGCAAACGCAGCGCACAATTCACGCCCGACTCGAAGGAAGTTTTCTATCTTGAACAGGGCCGCATCAACGCGATACCGCTCGACACCAGACAAGCGCGAGCGATTGCGGTCACGGCAGAGATGGATGTCGATTTTTCGAGCGAAAAGATGGAGACCTTTCGCCAGGCGTGGACTTATCTGCGCGACAATTTCTATGACCCCGGCTTTCACGGCGTTGACTGGGAAGCGGTGCGCGCAAATTATGCCCCGCGCATACAGGGCGCGCGAACGCCGGACGAGATGCGAAGGCTTATTTCGCTGATGGTAGGCGAGCTTAACGCATCGCATTCGGGCGTCTCCGGGCCTTTCACAGGTCAGCAGCCCGTGACCGGCAGAATAGGTCTCAGCTTTGATCGCGCAGAATACGAATCGACTGGCCGATTGCGCGTGACAGGCGTGCTGCCGCTCTCTCCGGCTGCGCTTTCCGGCAACATAAAGCCGGGCGATTACCTGCTCGCCGTTGATGGCGCACAGATCAACGCCCGCACGAACCTCGACGAGCTTTTGAGCTTCAAGGTAAATCGTCGCGTCGCGCTCGCCATCGCGTCTTCGGCAGACGGAGCCGGTCGCCGCGAAGTCGCGGTGCGGCCTGTCAACGCAGGCACGGAAAAGGCTTTGATGTATCGCAAGTGGGTCGAGGACAACCGCGAATACGTGGCGCGTGTAAGCAACGGTCGATTGGGCTACGTTCACATGTTCGACATGGGCGCGGCGTCGCTTGCGCAGCTTTACGTCGATCTGGATGCGGAGAATCATTCGCGCGAAGGCGTAGTGATTGACGTTCGCAACAACAACGGCGGATTCGTCAACGCGTATGCGCTCGATGTCTTTTCGCGCAAGCCGTACCTGACGATGACGCCGCGCGGGCGAGCGTCAGTGCCTGCGCGCACGGCGCTCGGTCAGCGGTCGCTCGAAGCGCCAACCGTTCTCGTAACGAACCAGCACTCGCTTTCCGACGCCGAAGATTTCACCGAAGGCTATCGCGCGATGAAACTCGGCAAGGTCGTAGGCGAGCCCACTGCCGGGTGGATCATCTATACATCGGGCGTTCAGTTGATAGACGGCTCGAACCTGCGCCTTCCGTTCATAAAGATCACAGCAAGCGACGGGACGCTGATGGAGCTGAAGCCCCGCGCAGTCGATGTGCCGGTCGTTCGACCGATAGGCGAAAGCTACACAGGCCATGACTCGCAACTGGACGCGGCTGTCCGCGAACTGCTCAGGCAGATGGGCGGCCAGCGGTGAATAGCGATCCGGTATGAACGATGAATGATGAATTAAGAACATCTCTTCTGTTCATCATTCATCGTTCCGTATTCATCATTTCTTTATGTGTGCCTTGCGCGACAGGGCTTGCGCCAATTAGCATAGGAGTGGCGCTTGTAGGTTCTGTGAGGTTCAATGGCACGTAAAAGACGATGGCTCCTTCGCCTGCTGCTCTTTGTCGCAGCCCTCGCCATCGCGGCATTCTTTCTAGCGCCGCTCCTGCCGCTCGATTCATTCAAACCGCAGGTCGAATCCAGGTTATCCGCAACACTCGGTCGCAAAGTGTCTGTAGGTTCGATGCGACTAACACTCTGGGGCGGCCCTTTTATCACCATAAAAGGGATGACTGCGAAAGAAGATCCGGCTTTTGGCAGCGGCGATTTCATGAAAGCAGATCAGGTGCGCGCGAACTTTTCACTCAAAGATTATCTGCTGCATCGTCAAATCGTCATTGACCGAATAACTATCGACTCGCCTGAACTGAACTTCATAAAGAACGGCGACGGCGTTTGGAACTGGGCGACTCTCGGAACAACCCCCGGCGCGCCAACTGCCTTTCTGCGATCAGTCGTTCGATTGCTTGCCGGGGTAGGTGACGGGTTCAACAGTATTGAGATCGAAGGCGCAACCATTCGCGTTACCGATAAGACTGGCAAGCAACCCGACAGCTTATACAAAAAGATCGCGCTTAAGCTTTCCCTGACCAAAGTGAAAGACGCGGCGAAGCAATCGCAGGCCACGGGCGAGGTGCGCGCAGAGTCCGAAGAAGGCGACGGGGTTGAGAAGTTAAAAGCCGTGATGCCGTTCGATTTTGTTATAGATCGCAGTAACGGGCCGGGCTATTCGGCCAAAGGCGTTTTCGGGCCGGGACCTCTCGAAACAAAAAATCTTACGGCTCAAAACTTCAAGCTCGACGGGCAGTTCATCACTGAGCCTTCATCAGAGATGAGCGGCAGCGGTCACATCTCGGCTAACGAGATATTCATTCCAAGCCTGAACGTGAGCCAGCAGGTGGCAGGCGCGGCCCGCGTCAACCAGATCGGAGACATGAATCAGGGCACGAAGATAGGCGGGCTTGAAACGGACTTCAATTTCGATCACGATCTGGTCAAGACAACCAATCTGCGCGTGCAGCAACTTGACGGGCTGGGCGATGCCGTGGCCGCTCAGGGCTGGTTCAGAGTAGAGGCCGCGCTCATGCTCAGTTATGCCGCGACGGTCGAGCTTTCGAGCGATGCCACACAGCAGCTTAAATCATCGGCCAATCCGCTGATTGGCGCGGCGGTCGCAGTTCTGCAAATAAACAATCGCATAAACGTCCCGTTGACCATAACGGGCGACGTGCGCAACCCGAACATACAGGTGGATGTGCTCAGGGCGCTTGCTCAATAAAAAGAAGAAGTCAGGAATCAGAAGTAGGCAGTCAGAATCAATCGCGCTTCAGAATCGGTTTCAACGCTAGGTGATTGCTCTTAGTTCTTAATTCTGACTTCCGGCTACTAACATCAGGAGGATTGAATGTTTTATAAAACTCAACGGATCTTTGCCGCGCTGGGGGCGACTGCGCTTGTGCTCATCTCTTTCGGCTGCACCAGCGCGCCCGTCGCAAACAGCAACTCCAGTGTCAGCGTGAATGCGAACGCGAATGCAAATGCGAGCGATACCGCAAACGCGAATACTGCGGCGGGCGGCGCAGCTTCGCCGATCTCGGCCAGAGAGCCTGAACGCTACAGCATGAAGATGGCGATTACTGCGCAGATGGAGGCGAGCAGTCGTCAGGGCAATTCGCAATGGGAGATCGATTTTGCGAGGATGGACGCGAATCGCCGATGGGCAATCAAGATTCCCGGCCTCAATCAGGATGTCATCTATCTTGAAAAACCGGGATTGAAATATCTCGTGCTTCCGGCGCGCAGTCAGTACGTAGAGTTGACGCCGGACGCGCTCGGGTTTCCGCTCGGCAATATGATGTCGCCGAGCGCGATGATCGAAAGATTGCAATCACGCCCGCACGAAAACCTCGGCGTCGAGCAGGTCAACGGTCGCTCGGCAACCAAGTACAAATTCTCAGGCTCGGCCAACACAGGCACGCAGGCGGGAACCGTTTCAGCCGACAGTTTCGTCTATATCGATCAGGAGACGGGACTGCCCTTGCGCGCGGATTTGAGCGCCGTAACGTCGAACAACATGAGCGCGCGCGGAATGCTTGAGACGCGCGACATTCATTTGAACCCTGACCCGACTCTGTTCGATGTGCCGACCGGATACAAGAAAGTAACGTCGGAAGAATTGAAGCAGCAGATTCAAAACTTCATCACGTTTATTCGAGCCGTTGCGCCATATCTCGGACAGCAGATAGCGGTGCAGCCGCCTCCGCCGCCTCCGCCAGCGACTTCGGCAGCAAATTCAAACAGCTCGACTGCCAACGCAAACAGGCCATAGCGTTTCGTATGCAGGGGCAGGGCTTGTCCCTGCCCGAACCGCGAAGCGGTGACAGAATTATAATTCAGCAGATTGCAAACCAATCATTGCCTTCGGCAGTCCGGGCAGGAATAAGCTCTGCCATATGTTCAATCGCGGATTTGTCCTGTGCCTGCGTTTGGCTTATAGTTTTCGCCTATGCAAAACAAGGCTCGCTCTTTGATTGTTTCAATCGCGCTTTTCGCCTTCGCCGTGCAGATCGCGTGTAGCGGCTCAGGCGTCCGCAACGCAGACGGCACGCGCGCGTTGAGCATTGCCGTAGCCTCTGGCGTCGAAGGCGAAGCGCTCAAACAGGCGGCGCGCGATTACGAAGCGCAAACCGGCACACATATTCAAATAGCAGAGTTTCCCTACGAAGAACTCTTTGCGAAAGAGCTTGTTGATTTGAGCGCAAAAACGGGCGCGTATGATCTGATCATGCTCGACGACCCGTGGTTCCCTCGATTCGCAACCGCAGATTTGCTTGCGGACCTCGCGCCGCTTTACCAGAGACGAAACAAGGGCGGGCCTGACGATGATTTCGTCGGGGCGTCGCTCGCGCTGTGTCGTCATCCTTACGAGAAGGGCGTGCTCTACGCTCTGCCATACGTAGGCAACTCGCAGCTGTTTTTCTATCGCAAAGACCTCTATCAAAAACACAATCTGAAAGAGCCGGAAACATGGGATGACGTGATGGAGGCAGCAAAAGCGATTGACGAGCATGAGCGGACAAGTTCGCCTCGCGTCTATGGCTATGTGATGCGCGCGGCGCGCGGCAATTCTGCCGTGGCAGATTTCATGCCGATCTTCTGGGCGTTCGGTGCAGAGATGTTCGACGCCGAAGGCAAGCCGACGGTCAACAGCGCGGAAGGCATAAATGCGCTCAAGTTCATGCTCGAACTGGGCAGGTACGCGCCGCCCGGTTACGCCAGCTTCAACGCGACCGAAGTCTCTGCGCATCTGCTGCAAGGCACTGCGGCGATGTCTATTAACTGGCCCGCGTGGATAAGCGCGTTCAGCGACGCGGCCAAATCAAAAGTCATAGGAAAGATGGCCTTCACCGTGATGCCGGGCGCGAAAGCTGCGGGCCGCGCTGAGATAGGCAACTGGCTCATCTCAATCCCCCGGAGCGCGCAGAACGCGGATGCGGCATTCGATTTTCTGCTGTGGGCGACCGAGCGCGAACAGATGAAGAAATCGGCGCTCGCGGGCAATCCTCCGACCCGTCGCTCGGTCTTTAACGACGCCGAGTTGCTCGCGAAGTATCCGGCTTACCCTGCCCAGCTTCGTTCGCTTGAGACATCGAAGCCTCGCCCGCGCACGCCTCTGTGGAACGAAATCGAAAACGTGTTCGGTATATTTCTGTCGCGAGCCAACAGCGGAGAACTCACCGCCGAAGATGCGATGAATCAGGCGAACATGGAGATTGCAAAGATCGTCGAGCGCGGCAGGTGACCTATGCATAAGATCAAAGAGATAACGATTGCAAGCTATAAAACCGAAGAGATCTCTGTGCACGTGGTCGCAAAGATCGACGACGAGGAAAACCTCGTGCTCGAAGGCTATGACATCGGCAGGTATGTAAAAGAACACTGGGGCGACAGCGACTATGAATACTGGCTGCGAGTCGCTCGTGACGACAAAGATACTGCGCTGCTCTGGTTAATCAAAGAGCGGTTTGCGACCAGCTCTGAATTCAAACAATGGCTCGACGACAAAGGCATCCCGAATCAGTTCGACAGCTGGGTGTGAATTAAAACAGGATATGAGCGCACAGACTTCACACGTGTCAGGATGGCGTGAGGGCGGGCTGCCTTATCTTCTAATCGCGCCGACGGTCGCGGTGCTATTGGCGCTTTCCATCTATCCGCTGATTTACGCAATCAAGGTCGCATTTCAAACGGAATCAGGCTCGTGGACTTTTGCGAATTTTACTCGGCTCGCATCGGACGGTTTCTTTCTTTCGGCGCTCTGGCACACGCTCATATATGCAGCGGTCGCGCTCACGTTCGAGTTTCTTTTTGGACTGGGGCTGGCGCTTCTGCTCGACCGCCCCTTGCGCGGGCGCACAGTCTTTCGCGCCATCCTGCTCATCCCGATGATGCTGCCTCCGGTCGTGGTCGGAGTCGTCTGGCGACTGATGCTCAACGCGGATTTCGGCGCTGTCAACGGCACGTTGAAAAGCCTCGGCATAAACACAGACGCTTTAACGTGGACTGCGTCGCCCAAACTTGCGCTTGTGGCTGTCATCGCAGTAGACATCTGGCAGTGGACGCCGTTTATGTTTCTGGTCCTGCTTGCGGGACTGCAAGCCATACCGCAGGAGCCTTACGAAGCCGCGATGATAGACGGCGCAAGCTGGTGGCAGACGTTTCTGCATGTGACGCTGCCCATGTTGCGGCCCGCTATTTTGATTGCGCTGTTGCTCAGAACGATGGACCTGCTTCGCGTCTTCGATCAGATATTCATACTGACGGAAGGCGGGCCGGGGTTCGCTACTGAAACTGTGAGCCTGTATATTTATCGCTCTGCGTTTCGCTTCTTTGATTTCGGTTACGCGGCGGCGATGTCTTTCGCGCTGCTGATTGTGACGAACATTATAAGCGCGGGTTACATCCGTCTGCTTCAGAAACAGGAGGCGGCGTGACTCAATCAATACCATCCGTTAAGAAAGATGTGCGCCACGCTCGACGGCTCGCGTTTGCGCGATGGACAAGATACGCGCTGCTTGCAGGTGCGGTCCTTGTATCGGTCACGCCCGTTTACTGGATGGCGACCATCTCTCTTAAAACCGAAGTGGATCAATTTGCGGTGCCGCCGCGATGGGTCGGCTTCCATCCGACGATTGCGCACTACTCAGACGCTTTCTTAACTCGCTCATTCGGCCAGTATCTGCAAACCAGCGCGATTGTCGCAGTGCTTTCGACGCTGTGCGCGCTCCTGCTCGGAACGTTTGCGGCATATGGTCTTTCGCGGTTTCGCCTGCGCGCGAATTTAGACAGGCGAATTTCAATCTGGATACTTTCAACGCGGATGTTTCCGCCCATTGTGAGCGCCGTTCCGCTCTTTCTATTGATGCGCGATGTAAGGTTGCTCAACACGATAACATCGCTTGTGATCGTCTACACGGCATTCAACCTCCCGTTCGTCGTGTGGATGATGCGGGGATTTTTTCAGGAACTGCCGCGCGAGTTGGAAGAGGCTGCGATGGTTGACGGCGATTCGCGAATGGGCGCGCTCGTGCGAGTGATATTGCCGCTGGTTACGCCGGGACTGGCCGCCACAGCCGTATTCTGTTTGATAATGTCGTGGAATGAATTCCTGCTGGCGCTGGTGTTGACGCAGACCGATGCGGCGATGACGCTGCCCGTTGGCATAGCAGGGCGCGTCACTCAGTACGAAATAAAATGGGGCGTGATGAGCGCAGCGGGAGTCGTAGCAATGGTGCCGATACTGGTATTTGCGATGGCTGCGCAGCGCTACCTCGTGCGCGGCCTCTCGCTCGGCGCGGTTAAAGGATGAGGGTGCTCGTCTCATTATGAATGCAAGATTCGATAACGTAACAAAACTATTCGGCAAGCGTGCGGCGGTCGATCATTTGAGCCTCGCGATTGACGAAGGCGAATTCGTCGTCCTGCTAGGGCCTTCCGGGTGCGGCAAGACGACTACGCTCAGAATGCTTGCAGGGCTTGAAGACGCGACATCAGGCGACATCTTTATAGGCCAGGAGCGCGTAAACGATATACCGACGCGCCATCGCGATATTGCGATGGTCTTTCAAAGCTATGCGCTCTATCCGCACATGACTGTCGCTGAAAACATCGCTTACCCGCTGCGGGTGCGAAAGACTGCGAAAGACGAGATCAAGCGTAGAGTCGAGCGCGTCGCAAAGATGATTGAGATAGATGATCTGCTCGCCCGCAAGCCGCGCGAGTTGAGCGGCGGCGAGCGCCAGCGCGTAGCTTTAGCCCGCGCCGTCATCCGCGAGCCGCGCATCTACCTGATGGATGAGCCGCTATCGAACCTCGATGCAAAGCTGCGCGTCTATATGCGCGGAGAGTTGAAAAGATTGCAGCATGAACTTGGGACGACGACCGTTTACGTCACGCACGATCAGGCGGAAGCCATGACGCTCGCAAAACGAGTGGCGATAATGCGCGAAGGGCGGCTTCAGCAATTCGACACGCCTATGAATATCTATAATCGCCCGGCTAACCGTTTTGTCGCAGAGTTCATCGGGACACCGGGCATGAACTTCATCGAGGGCAGCGTGGACGGGAAATCGCGCGTGTTTACAAATCCTGCCATCGCTCTGCTGTTGACCGAATCTCAGCTTGATCGTTTGAACGGGCGTACGCGCGTGACGCTCGGCATACGACCGGAACACGTTCACGTTGTAACATCGGAAGAGAGCGACGCGTTGCGGGCAGTCGTTCATGTAACAGAGTTGATGGGCAACGAGACGCTTGTCTTTCTTCGACTGGGCGAAGAGAAGATAATCGCGCGAGCGGCGGCTGATTTTCGCGCGGAGATGGAGACACCCGTTCGCGCACGGTTCGATATGGACCGGGCCGATTTCTTCGATTCGGAATCAGGCGAAGCGTTGCGGTGAGGTTTGATTGAAATAGCCAGTGATTCAAATGGTGATTTCGTTCGACTCAGATTCCTTTACTGGCTTACGAAATGGCAAGGAATCATTCTGGTCACACACGACCCGCACGCGGCGCGGTATGCGACCAGAACTCTCTATCTCGAAAAGGGGCTGTTGCTGACCGAAGCGCAGGCCGCAGAGATGGCGCAGGTTTGATTCGCCTGTCAATTGGCGGTACTTCTTTCCTCTTGAGTAACTTCAGGAGGCTCAACAATAAAGTTCAAACACTCAACATTAAGGCTCAGAAACTCACTCTTAAGGCTTTGAACTGCACCGTTGACTCTTAAGAATTCTTCGTTCAGAGTTTTAATAGTCATTCGAGACTTTTTGAGACTCAATGTTGAGTCCCCGAACTGCTTTATTGAGTAGCCAGAACTCGATTATTGAGCCATCGAATTACGTCATTGACCGATTAGAACTCGATCATTGAGTCTCGGAACTCCATTATTGAGTCTCGGAACTCTGACGTTGAGCATTCGCGACTCGTTAACGAGTCGCGAATGCTCAACGTCGCGTCTCTGAAGCGCAAACTGCAAGATTTGCTTAAGGTTGAGTTGGCTGCTTTTTCTTACCGCTCCGCCGGAAGCGTTCGCCCAACTGCTCTGCAACCGGTTTAAGGCCGGGTGTCATTCTGGAGGCGGTCTTGACATAGTTATAGACGAGACTGGCCTGTTGCATCGCCTCCCCGCCGACCGCCAGTCGAGTATCATCGAGTTGCGAAACTAAAGATGAGGCCATAGTAGTAAGCTCCGTCACCACTGCAAACAGGTCAACATCATTCTTGAATTCGGCGGTGCTGAAACTGGCGGGCAGAATCGTCGGGTTATCCTGAGCGGCAGTCAAAGCATTTTGAATAAAGAACAGGCTGTCCGGCCCGGTTTTAAAAGTGGACTGGCGTTCGGCAGGCGTGAGATTGACCAGAAACGGCAACTTGTTAATGATGAGCGCGAAGGCATCTTTAATGGCTTGCACATCGGCTGCGGGGACTGAGGCATTGATGTTTTGATATGGCATCATTAGCTCCTATGATGAGTTGTCTACTCCGAGGTTGATATTTCAGCCCTCGACGAGGACAAAATTAGGGAAATCCTCAAACACCCAATCATTCTTTAATGTCCGATAGATTATTCCCAGAAACTTCCGCGCGGTGGCTATTATTGCTTTGCCTCCGCCTTTCTTTCCTTTTATCCGTTCATAGAACCGGCTCAGGTACGGGCTGTACTTCTTCGCAACCAAAGTGCATTGCACCAGCGTCGTCCGTCCAAGCTTTGATCCCCTCTTCGTTATCCGCCCGTGCCGTTCTGTTTCATTCGAGTTCGACACCCTCGGCACTATCCCGAAATAGCTCCCCAACTTCTCCGCGCTCTCGAAGTCTGCGACATCTCCTATCACTCCCAGCAAGATCGCTGCACCTCTCGGCCCTATCCCTTTGATCGACACCAGATTCTTCTGCCCTCGCATCTGCTCCCCGCTTTCGACTAACTGCTCGTCGAGTCGATGGATGCCTTCGTTGAGCGATTGGATCTGACTGGCTATGACTTCCACTTCAACTCGCTGCGTCGCGCTCCACTCCTGCTCAAGCACTCCTCGCAACCCCTTCCTGCTCAGGAACTGGCTCTTGCGACTCGCTACGCCTCGCCCTCGCATAAGCGCGTGCAACTTGTTAACGAGCGTCGTGCGAAGCTTCACCAACTTGTCGCGCGTAGTCGCAAGCGAGTTGATCTCCGATGCCTGCTCTGACTTCATCCTCGCCTCCGGTAACATCTCCTTGCTTAAAAACAAGGCCAGTGCTCTCGCGTCGTTCTGGTCGGTCTTCTTGACGCTCTTGCGAATCACTTCGAACTGATTCGTGTTTACGACGACCACCTGCTCTACAAGCCCTTTGACTTGAGCGACGAACCAGCGAGTGTTGCCGGTGGCTTCTACAGCCAGTCGATCCGTGCGCCTCAAGCCCTTTTGAAATTCTGCGAGCTTGCTGAGGGCAAAAGTTGCGAGTTTCTCCTTGCCTTGTTTAGTCAAATAACAAACCGTGATCTGGTTGCTGTGCAGGTCTACTCCGATAAATCGCATGTTTAGTTTCCTCCTGAAAGATATTCTGGAGTAGACTTCGTGTTGCGGCGGTCACCAGCCTCCTATACAGGGTCTAGTAGCCCTATGGTGGCGCTTCGGATAGAAGGTTGAGTAGTCTCCTTAACGTGGTCACAAGCCACAGGCAAATATTCAGCCTCTAACCTATCTACTCCAGATACACATAGCTGCGTAGCCGGAGTATACCGCCGCTTCACTTTCTCATCATGCCGTCTCCTTATTAGCGAACTGGTTTCGATTTTCCGGTTGCTCAGAAATGAACATCCGAATGATGAGCACTAATTTATTCTGTAATAAAAGTCTCCGTCAAGTGATTCAGGCAGACCGTCAGGGCTGTAACAAAGTAACTGTAGGGGCAGGGCTTGTCCCTGCCCGGATCGCCGATAGGCGATGATCTGTCATGGCTTTCAGCCATTCGGGCAGGGACAAGCCCTGCCCCTACATTGATTGTCAACCGACTTTGTTACAGCCTTGGGCAGGCCGTAGCTATATGTTCGTGTTAGGCTGCTGTGGTTTGCGTCGTTCGTGACTTCATCAATCTCCTGGCCAGGGCTTATGATGAAGATGCTGTAGCCGCCAGTGCAAACTCCAGCCAAACGCGATGTTGTTGCGGTCAAAAAAACCGGCTAAACTCAAATTCTTAAATCGGACGACCGGGAGCGACTGATGAAACTGGCACTCAATGGCGCGACGACGATGAAGGCCGATTTGACGACCGATATCCGCGCGGCAAACTCAGCAGGATTCGATTGTCTTGAAATCTGGGCTTCCAAGCTCAGAGACTTTCTAAAGTCGCGCACGACCGCTGAACTCAAGCGCCTGTTTACGGAACACGCTATCGAGCCTTACAGCATCAATTCAATCGAGCGCATCACGTTCAGAGACGCCGAAGGCCACAGGGCGCTGATTGCTGAATGCGAAGAGTTGTGCCGCATCGCATCCGAAATTGCCTGCCCTTACATCGTCGTGGTTCCCGGCCTTATGCCCGAACAGGCAAGCCGCGAATCGGTGATCGAAGAATCTGTTCGAGTATTGACCGAACTCGGCGATCTGGCCGCAAGGTACAACGTAGCATTGGCTTTCGAGTTTTTAGGTCAAAGGGATTGCAGCGTACAGACGCTTGAACTCGCAGATGAAATCGTCCGCCGTGTCGCGCGGCCCAACATCGGGCTTGTGATCGACAGCTTTCACTTTTACGCGGGCGGCTCGCGGGTTGAATCGATCAACGAGCTTGACGCTGAAAGACTTTTTATTTTTCACATCAACGACGCCGAAGACCGCCCGCGCAATGAACTCGAAGACCGTCACCGCCTGCTGCCGGGGCTTGGCATACTTCCGCTCCGGGAGATAATAAAAGCGCTTCGCTCGATTGGCTATGACCGCGTGACGAGCGTTGAAATATTCCGGCCTGAATACTGGGAACTATCGCCCGCAGAATTAGCGCGCGACGCTCGTCAGGCGGTCGCGCGCGCGCTCGACCTTGCATAACCCGAAAGAGCACAACCCGAAAGAGGCTGACAGATGGACAGGTTGAAGACAGGCATAATCGGCGCAGGTTACATCGGCGGAGTTCACGCTTCCGTGCTTGCGCGCGACGAGCGTGTGCGCCTTTTCGCCGTGCACGACATCTCTGCTGACAGGGCAGAGCAACTGGCGCGCTCGACAGGCGCGACCGTTTTCCCAAACGCCGAAGCCTTGATCGAAGCTGTAGACGCGGTCTATATAACCACGCCGAACACAAAGCACACGGCGCTTGCGCTCGCGGGCATTGCCGCAGGCAAACACATCTTTTGCGAAAAACCTATGGCGACAAATATCACCGACGCTCTTCAGGTGATGGAAGCCGCGTCTCGAAGCAGACAGGTTTTTCAGGTCGGGCATAATCGCCGTTTCGCGCCTGTGTATGCAATGCTGAAACGGATGATCTCTGAGGCACACGCGCCTCATTCGGCGCACATCAAGATGAATCGCGGTGAGTTAATCAATCCCGTGTGGGTCGCAAATCCTGAAATCACGGGCGGCTTCCTTTACGAGACAACGATTCATATGTTCGACATGGCGCGCTTTCTGTTTGGCGAAATCGTGCAGATGGATGCGGCAGGTTCGTCACACGAATACCCTGAGATTGATGATTTCTCGTGCCTGCTTCGATTCGCAAGCGGGTTCCACGCGACGTTCGCTTCGTCGGCTGATGCAAGCTGGCTCTTTCCGTTCGAGCGCGTGGAGGTCTTCTGCCATCACTCGACAATCGCAACGCGAGAGATGGAAAGCCTCGTCTGTAGCGAAGCTCTGGACGGGCGACACACGACGCATTCGATGCAGCAGCTATCGAAAGAAGAGAAATGGGGATACGCGCAGGAGGATCGCGCTTTCGTGGATTCGATTTTCAACAACTCGCCCGCAGCAGTCACCGCGCTTGACGGCTTCAAATCGGTCGAGCTTGTTGACGCCTGTTACCGCGCAGTCCGCACAAACGAGACAGTTAAGATTCCGCTCGCGTCTATTGCGGGGTAGTGTAGAATGATTCTGCGGGCGCGCATCCCCGGGCTCGTCAATTCCTCACCCCTCTAAGGAGGGCTTATTGATGTCGTCAGAAATATCTCATCAGTCTTCGCGCAAGCAATGGGTTGTGAATTATACCCAGAGCGATGTTGATACGATCAGAGAGCAGATAGAACAAAACGAAGCTCTGAAAAGGCGATGGTTGCTGCTGTTTCTCATCCTGGCTGTCGGCGCGTTTGTCGGGGCCGTGGTGCTGCTTTCGACCAGCTACGCGCTATATGCAAATAGCGAATCCGATAAGAAAAGACTCGCGGATGAAAACGCCGCGCTGAAACTAAACGCGGAAAGCTGCCAGCAACAACTGAAAGCCGCGACTGCTGCTCAGGAGCGCGAAACGCAGGCCCGCACAGAGGCTCAGTCAAGGCTCGATACGCTGCTTCCGGCAGTCATCCGGGCCAGCGCCAGCGAGAGCGAAACCGCTGCCTTCGCGCGAATGGTCAGCCAGCTCCCTTACAGCCGCGTCGAAATAGAGACAAAACCGCCCGATAAACTTTTTCGCAACTGGAGGGCGCAATCAGGCGCGGCGACGGAAACCTATACGCTGGTCGGCGGGTTTGTTGACGGCAAGTGGGTCATACATTCAAACCTCGTGGCTCGAAAATAGCCTCAGTTCTCATCCTTGTAATATTCCGCTTCGGGCAAAGGTGAGGCGGCTACGGCTTCGCCTTTGATATGCAGTCGCTCGCGCGCGGAAAACATAGCCCCGCGCGCCTGACAAACAGGCGCGAATTTCATGAAGCCGAACTGCACGGGCAGGTCTGCATAAAAGCCTTCCATCCCGCCGCGCATGAAATATGCCTCGTGCCAGAAGGCTGTGCCGCCTGAATCATGCAAAAACTGCTTCCACCATTCGACATGAGGCTTTGATCTCGACCACGCTTCAAGCGATTCAAAGTCGCGCCAGTACTGCCGCATCCCGACGTGCGGGGGAAAAAGCGAGTAGATCATGTTTTCGTGAACCAGCAGGCCGTCGGGATTTTCTTCGACCGATTTCGTGATCTTCGGCCCGAAGCCCAACAGCGTCTTGATGCCGGTCAGCGCATTGACTCTCATGCCCAGATAGATGACCACCAGATCGGGATACTCAGTAAGATCAACCGTCTGGCGGTTTACCTTGCTCTTCATTTTTCACCCCTCCCGTAAAAACGCGAAGGGACAAAGAACGCCTGAGTTTGCGCCCTTTGCCCCTTCCGAAACCTGACTTTCGACAACTACGACTTCGGCGGCTCGTAAGTGACTTTCTCTCTCTTGTCGTCGAAGTAAAGCACACGACCTTCACGATAAGATTGTACGCTCATTCCGATTGTCACCATAGCTTTGTATGCCGTAAGCGCGTCGAGCACCGGTTTTTCGCGCGTGCGTACGCAGCGCAGAAAATTTTCCATGTGCGATTCTCTCGGCTCGCAGTTTATCTTCAGTTCGCTTGCGCCGTACTTCTCTTCAAACTGCTTCTTTGCGATTCGCTGAGGCGTGACTGTGATCGAATCGACCCTGCCTTCAAACTTCCCGTCGGGGACCATCATTATCGTTCCTTCGTGGCCGCGAATCAGGCCGGGTATGTGCGTCTCGTTGGCCATCGAAGAACTCAAAACGAGCGTGTGCCCCTGCGCGTAATCTGCCGTCAGCGTAAAGGTGTCGGGCACTTCGCGCTCGTCTTTGAATATGTATGTGCCGCCGCTCGCCATAACGCGATACGGGAATTGCGCTTCGCCCCAGCAGATGTTGAGCGGGGCCATCACGTGATAGAAAAGATCGGTCGCGATGCCGCCCGAATAGTCCCAGTATTTGCGAAAGCGGAAGAAGCGGTCTGCGTTGAAGTCGCGTTTTGGCGCAGATCCCAGCCACATCTTCCAGTCGATAAAGTCGTCAGCTTTGCCCGCAGGCCCGGCAGCCGGATCGATCTTCCAGTTCCATTCGCCTTCGGTCGAGTTGCGATGATAAGAGCCCTGGCTCATGATGAGCTTGCCGATCATTCCATCCTGAATCGCCTTGCGCGCTTTCCACCACTGGTCGGAGCTTGTAGTCTGCGAGCCGACTTGCAGTATGCGCTTCGTCTCAATCACCTTTTCATTGACTCGCTTTGCTTCTTCAACCGTGTGAGTCATCGGCTTTTCCAGATAGACATCCTTGCCCTTGTCCATTGCCTCGATTGCCATGCGCGCGTGCCAGTGATCGGGGGTCGCTATGACGACCGCGTCAATGTCTTTGCGTTCGAGCAGCTCCCGGTAATCAAGATGGCCGTCACATTTCGCGGCCTCTTTCGCGACGCGCAATCGTTTGGCGTAGACATCGCTGACGGCGACCACGCGCGCGGGCGTGTTGGGTTGTTGGCCAGCCAGCATCACCCAATCGAGCAACCCGCGACCGCGCCCTCCCACGCCTATCAACCCGACATTGATATTGCCGTTCGCGCCAATCACGTTGCCTAAGACCGAGCGCGCGCTGCCAAGCGTCGAAGCAGCAAGGCCAGCGCCAGCGGCCAGTTTCACAAAATCTCTGCGATTCACTTTCATGTCAGACATGATTTTCTCCGCCTTTGTACTGTTGATGAGAATTAATGATTGTGCTCAGAATCCAGAGGGCAATATATGACACAGCCGGACGGCAGGCGCAAGCCTTATCGCGCGCGGTCAATCATGCCGCCTTTCTCTGATATTCACCGCCGCAGAACTCAGAGATTACGCGGAGAAAAGCAATTCATCCTCTGCGCTCTGCGCCTCTGCGGTGAATCCTCGGTTTTCTTTATATCCTCTAATATGAGATGGCTATGCCATGCTACAGGCGGGCGCGCGGTTTTTGCTGAACCAGTCAGCAAATTTTTCTATTCCTGTTTCGATCTGCGTCTGCGGGTCGTAGCCGAGCAAGCGCCGCGCTTTGCTTATGTCGGCAAAGGTAATCGGCACATCGCCGGGCTGCGCGGGCCGCCGGTCTATGATCGCGCGTTTTCCGAGCGCCTGCTCGATCAATTCGACAAGGCGGCGAAGCTCGACCGTTTGCGCTTCGCCCAGATTGATGATTTCAAACTGGCTGTCTTTGTAATCAATCGCGGCCATGACACCGGATATGATGTCGTCAATATAGGTGTAATCGCGCCGCGACGAGCCGTCGCCGTACATAGGCACGCTTTGGCCTTCCGTAATCAATCGCGCGAATTTATGAATCGCCAGATCCGGCCTCTGGCGCGCTCCGTAGACGGTGAAGAATCGCAGACACACAATGCCCATTCCATAGAGATGACTGTAGGCCTGACATGCGGCTTCGCCTGCAATTTTCGTCGCGGCATAAGGCGAGATGGGCTGAGATATCGGATCTTCTTCGGAAAACGGCACCATCGCATTTATGCCGTATACAGAGCTTGATGAGCCGAATATGAATCTGGCTCTGCCATGTTTTCGAGCGGCTTCCAGCAGCGCATATGTGCCGCGTACATTCGTCCGCTCGTAGCAAAGCGGGTCCTTAAGCGAAGGACGCACGCCAGCGCGCGCCGCAAGGTGGACGACCGTGTCGAACTGCGCGCACGCGAACAGCTCATCCATAGCCTGCGCGTTTGAGATGTCGGCTTCGATTAAATCGATATCATTTCGCTCAAGCGCGGCGGCCAGGTTTGCGCGCTTGATTTGAGGGTCATAAAAATCATTGAAGTCATCTACTACGGTGACGCGCGCGCGCCCGTCTGCCAGCAGGCGTTCAACCAGATGGCTGCCTATAAACCCCGCTCCACCCGTTACGAGAATGCTTTTCATAATTACACTCTGTTTGATTGAATGCGACTCGTAATCGAATGCGACTGCTTTCCAGCAATCGCACGCATCAATCGGCACTGCGCCTGATTATGTGTTGCCAGTAAAGCCAGCAACTCGCTTGCAGCGGTTCGTTCTTTATCATCCATGACAGCGTGATGAAACATAACACCGACTGGCCCGGCAGCTTTAATCGCGTCACTAATTAAAACTCCCAGTTGATTCAAATCAAGCCGCGCGCCTTTGCATTTGGCGAACCAGTCGATACGGACAGGCAGTTCAAAAAGCTCTGAAAGATTCAAAGGCTCGACGCTCGAATCTCGCGACAGAATTTGAAAACCGAGCCGGACCAGACAATCGCCCGTCACGGTCGAGCAGCGATTCCAGGGCGGCGTGAATATCGGTTCAACAATCGCGCCCAGTCGCTCGACCATAAGCCGCTTGCCCGATTCGATATCGCGCTGCTGAAACGCGCGCGACCTTGATTGCCCGAATTCGCACTTGCGGCCTTCTGTTTCATGATTGACGTGCGCAAATCCGTGCTGGTGAACTCCAATTCGCTCAGGGCGGGCTTCGACGCGCTCTGAAATTCTGTGAGCCAGCGCGCGCGTCAGCGCCTGAGGAATGACTGCAAGATCCATCGGCAAATCATACAGGGCGAACAGGTCGAGCAGTTGAAACAACCTGTCATCGTTCCACCCCGCGTCATCATCGCGAAAGAAGAACAAGACAGGACAAGCCGCCTGATCGAGAGCGTGTTGAACAGGGTCGAGCCAACCCATCATGGCCACACCTCCTCAATTGCGCCCGGTATGGAATACGAGTAGAAGTTCCCGGCCTGCCGTTTATAAAAAAGGCTCTCAATTATCTGCGCCGAGGCTCGCTGGCCGTTCATGTTGATCGTTGCGGCCTTCGGCTTGAAATCGAGCAGCGACCTGATTTCACCGGCCAGGCGGATGGCGGTCATCTGCGTGTGGTCTAAAACCCTGACTGCTCCGATCTGTTCGAGGCGCGCGGCGCGGCGGGTCTGTTCGTCTTCCGAGCCTTCGGCGTACGGCACGACGAGGGCGGCCACGCCGCTCTGCAACAGGTCGAGCGATGTGTTGTATCCGCACTGGCTGATCGATGCGGCAGCCGATTGCATCTCTTCGCAAAGATCGGGAACGCACCTTATCAGTTGAAGCCCTGTTTTTCCGCGCGCATCACGGCGGAGCGAGCGCCACGCCTCGTCAGGCAGAAACGGGCCTGCGATTATTTTCATCTCAACTTCATCTTCTCGAAGCAGCGCGTGCGCTTCGATAGCCGTTTGAAAAAGCGCGTGACCGACCAGCCCCCCGCCCGCAGAAACAACTACTCGTTTGTGCCGAATCGTGTTTGAATCCAACGCCCTGTCTCTTTCAGGCGAAACGTAACCCGTATAACGAACCGGCGTAGTGAGTTTCGACAGTGCGTTAAAAGATTCTTCAAGCCGCGCAAACGCCGGGTCTGAGTGAACCAGTATGGCGTCGAAATAATTATTGGCTATGGCGACTGCGCGCTCATCGTGTTTTTGTTGATTGCTGCGACTGCCAACCAGTATGTCTCGCAGGCTGCAAACGACGAGCGGGCGCGCTTCTCTTGCTGCATAAAGCAGAGGCATCAATTCGTCTGAAAACTTCTTCCGACCGAATGGAAACAGTTCTATGAGCACGATCTGAGGCCGCAGCAAATCAAACGCCTCAAGGATCATTTTCCGGCGAAGTTCGCGGGCGCGATCAACCGTGCGCCTGCGGTCGCGGCTGACAATCTGCCCGTCAGAATCAAGGCCCAGCGGCGGAAGCTGAATGACCTCGACTCCCTCAGGCAGATTGATTCCTCTCGGCATCAATCCGCCGTTTAAGAAGACTACGCGAAACCGATCCGAAAGCCCTGCGGCAAGCCTTATAGACCGAACCAGATGGCCCATGCCAAGCGAATGCTGGCAGTAAAATAAAACTACAGGTCGAGGGTTCATCCAACATCTCCTCAATAGTGGCAACGGTTGCTCGCTATTTCGTATAAGCTCGAAAATTGAACCGCACTGAAAACTGTATGGTTCTTGCCTGAAGCGCAGATGTCGCCCTTCCAAACAAGGGCGACGATAACTCGCCGACCACATCCGTGAGATTATTTCGATTCAGCGCGTTGAAGACATCGAGGTTCAATTCGAGGTTTCGGAATTCGCCTTTGTCTTTGTCCTGATCGTTGAAGAAAAGCGGCAGGCTCAAAAGCTTTGTAAGCCGCAAATCAAGTTGAGCGAATCCCGGCCCCCGGCCCGTGTTGCGAATCACTCCCGACGGGCGATCATTTACAATGCTGTCTCCGTTGTCGTCAAAACCCGTTGTGATGTCGAAAGGCGCGCCTGAGGCGAGCGTCAAAATGCTTCCCACTCTGAAGTCTGCCGGGAGGTCGAGTATCCCTGCGAAATTGAAACGATGTCGTTTATCGAAAGCCGACCGGCCTCTTTCAAGCCGTAGATCATTGCTGTTTGCCGGAAGATCGAACAGCCCCTCAACATCATCCGTCGTTCGTGAAAGCGTGTACTGCGCTTTCACTTTCAGGCGCTTGACTATGCGGCCCTGAAGACTGGTAACCAGCGCATTGCTGCGCAAAGAGCCTGATGATTCGATCTGTCGAATGAGCAGAAAATCAGGATCAGGCAGCGGCCCGCCCGCCCGCCCCGGCGCGTTTATGTTGCGCGAGCGGAAGAGATGAACCCCGCGAAGCGTTTGATATTCAACTGTAAGCTGCATCCCCGCGCGCAGGCTTCTTTCGGCGCTCAATGTGCCCTGAAACAGATAAGGCGATTGTATGGACTGCGCCAGCCGCCAGATGCTTGGCCGAACAGAAAGCGCCGCGCCTGAATTCAACGGGTCATCGAAAGAAGGTTGAGCGATTACCAGTTCTCTGACCGTCACCCCGTCTATCAGCAGGCTGCGCTGAATCGCTCTGTCGTCGAGGTGGTCATAAAACAGCCCCGCTCCCGCGCGAAAGACCGTCTTTCTACTGCCCGGCGCGTAAGCGACAGCCACGCGGGGAGCGAAATTATTTCTGTCGCTGAGTTTCGCCTGCCAGTCATATCGCAGCCCCAGCGTGAGATTGAGATTTTGTTTCAGCTTCCAGTCATCCTGAAAAAAGCTCCATGCTTCGTGCTGCGAAAACGAGCCGCGCGGCTGACCGCTGGCGATCTGAAACAGGGTCGCGCGTTGAGCCGCGAAATCCGCGAGGTCCGAAAATATGAAGGTGCCGCCGAAGTTCGTCGCATCGGTGAAATCATAAAACCTCGGCTTTACACCGCTCCCGAATTTGAGCGTATGCGCCGCGCGCGTAAATGTGGCTGTGTCCTGAAGCTCGAACCTTGTTTCACGGTTCAGCCGCGCGGTTTGTGAAGGCCCGCCCGTGAACGCGCCTTTCACCTGAATTGCGGGCTGATCGGATTGATTGCCGATGTGTTCGTTTTTTCGCTCGAAGGTGAAGCGCAGCACATTGAGCAGGCTGTCTGAGAAGAGCGAACTGTACGACGATTGAAATTTGTGGCTGCGTTTGTCGCGGCTTATGCCCTGCTCTGCCAGCCGCAGTCCGCCAACTCCCTGCCCGCGCTCCGGTTGATCGTAAAACGCATAGAGCATCGTAAAGACCGGCGGATTATCGGAGCGCACGTCGATGCGCCCCAGAAAATTTGTTGTGTAAAGCGACGTGGGAACATTGGCAATCACAGGCCCGTCAAGCGTCAAGGCGTTCACGACGGCGCTTGATTCATTCGCGAGCCGCGACCCGCTGACAAAGAAGCGCGCGCGCTTGACGGGCACGGGGCCGCTCAGACTGCCTTCAAATAGTTGCCTGCTCAAATCCGGTTTTGTTAAGGCGAATGCATTGCGCGCGTCAAAGACTGAATTGCGCGCATAAAAAGCGATGCCTCCGTCGAAATGGCCGCGCGACCCGTTGCGCGTTGTGACTTCGACGCGCCCCGAACCCGGACGCCTGTATTCGGCAGAGTAAGGATTCCTGTTGATCGAAACCTGTTTGAGCGCCGCAGTCGGCAGGCTCAGGTCATTGCCCTCAGCGCCATCAATGACAATTGACGGGCCTTCTGTGCCCTGCGCGGCGGGCGACAGGAAATTGCCTATGACAGATAAAACGTTCTGGCTTTCGGAAGGAAGCGAGCCGAGCGAATCCGAGTTGAGGTAAATCGAACCCGTGTTGTTTTCAGGCAGGACCGGCTCGGCGGACTGTTTTGCGGTTACGGTCACCTCGTCCGAGATGCTGACATCCATCTTCATTTTAATACCGGCCAGCGGTTCAGCCGCGACCGTTATATTCACACGCGCAGACTTGAAGCCTTCGGCTTCGCCTTTCAGAACATACTGGCCTGCCGCGACATCCCTGAAGCTGAACGCGCCCGAAGCGTCGCTTGTGGTCTTTCGGCTCTCGCCCGTCGCTTTGCTGGTCAGCGTCAAAGTCTCTGCGGCGACGGCGGCCCCCGTCTCGTCTTCGGTTGTGCCGCTGACAGTTACGCCGCGCTGAACGGCTCCCAGACTGAAAAGTGCGATTAATAACAGACTGCAAAATCTCTTCATGATCTTTCCCCCAACTATCACCCCGCTTCGCTGAACCTTGAAAGACTCCCATCTTCGTGATGGCTGAATTTCAAGTCATACAGGTCGCGGTAACGCATCAGGTCGCGGGGTTTGCCTTGTTCGACGATTTGCCCGTCTTCCAGAATCAAAACCCTGTCGGCTTCGAGCGCCGATTGCAGGTCGTGAGTTATCAGCAAACAGGTCTTGTCTGCCATCAGCCGATAAAGCGCGTCCTTGACCGCCATCTCGCTTTCGACATCAAGCCCCGTCATCGGCTCGTCTAGAATCAGAATTGGAACGTTGCGAATAAAAGTTCGAGCGATTGCTATACGCTGGCGCTGGCCGCCGGAAAGCGTGCAGCCGCGTTCGCCTATGATCGTGTCGTACCCGCTTTCAAGCTCCGTGATGAATTCGTGCGCGTTGGCCTTCCTCGCGGCGGCAACTATCTCTTCCATACCTGCGTCGAGTTTGCCGTAGGCGATGTTCTCTTTGATGCTTGCTCCGAAAAGAATCGAATCCTGTAGTATGATGCCTATCTCGCTGCGCAGGGATTCGCGTTTGTAGTTTTTGATCTCCAGTCCGTCGATCAGAACAGTGCCGCTCGCAGGGTCGTAGAACCGAGTGATCAAGGCGCTGATCGTCGATTTGCCGCTGCCCGATGGCCCAAGCAATGCGACGCACTGGCCCGCAGCGATTTCAAACGAAACGTCCTTCAAAACCTGCTTGCCGTCCTGATACGCGAAAGAGACTTTATGGAAAGCGATCTCGCCTTTCAGACTGACTGCTTCAATTGCGTCGGGGTGATCTTTGATCTCCGGCTCTACTTCTAAAACCTCACTGATTCGTTCGGCGCTCGCAGCCGTCTTTGAAAACTTGGCTGAAATCTTTGCCAGATTGCGAATCGGCCCGTAAAGGCTGTTCATATAGGAAGCGAAGATATAGACATTGCCCGGCGTCATCTGGCCTCTGAGCGCTTCGAGCGAGCCGAATAAAATGACTGCCCACAATCCCAGGGCGCTGACAATGTCTACGGCGCGGGCGGCGGCGGCTTCCATGCGGGCTGTTCTGATGCTCTCGTCAACGGTCTTTCTGCTCTGCGCATCGAAGCGTTCGCCTTCGTAGCTTTCGCGCGCGAAAGCCTGTACGACGACAATAGAATTCAGCACTTCGCCAACGCGAGACGCTATTTTGCCTTCCGCTTTTCGCTGTCTCCTGGCCGAATCCCTGATAGTTCTGTAGCGATAAAACGTGATAAAAAGCAGCACAGGAAAAGTGGCCAGAACCACGAGGCTCAGCTTCCAGTT
Organism: Blastocatellia bacterium; assembly: GCA_963804815.1. GTDB lineage: Bacteria > Acidobacteriota > Blastocatellia > UBA7656 > UBA7656 > DATEKX01. The sequence continues at coordinate 6,051,084 of CAWDRU010000002.1, forward strand.
CAATGCCAGCATGACGGCAAACATCCCCGCCAAGCTCAACATCTCTGATATAAAAGCCAGCCCGAAATCGGTGAATACTTCCCGCAGATCGTTTGTATCATTGGTGACTTTCGTCAGCAGGTCGCCCCTTCGAGAGCGGTTGTGAAACGACATGGAAAGCCTTTGAATATGAAGGAACAGTTCTCTGCGCAGCGAATGAGCCAGCCTGTAGCCTATGCGGGAAGTAGTCGCGAGTTGAAAGTAACCCGAAAAACTTTTGAACAGGCTGAACAGTATGATCGATGAAGAGATGAGGATGATAGCTAAAGACTTGTCGCTATCGATTATGCCTCTTAAGAAGGAGAGATAATCGGGAAGCGGTTTTTCGAGCAGTATATTGTCAAAGATTATCTTCAACGGCCACGGCTTCACCAGATCGACCATTGCCAGTACGAGCGTGCATAGCGCGGCTACAAACAGGCTCCCCTTCACAGCCCTGAGATGAGCGAGCAACACCTGCCTGAATCGCGAATGCTTTTTTTTATCAGCCAATCTCACGATATTCTCCCCGGCGCTTTTTCTTTTTTCGTCAGCAGATTCCACGAATCCAGTAAAAGATCGTTCAGTCGCTCAAGCCCTTTCGGTCGTATGCGGCTCACTGCGCGTAGCGCGCGCTCGGCCAGCAGAGCGGCAGCCGTATGCCAGCGCAGGGAATCCGGCTCAGGCAGTTCGCGCGCCTCGGCGTAACCGCGCAGGAACATAGATCGAAGCTCGCGCTCGCGGGCAGACGAAAGCAGCCCTGAGCGACGGTAATACGAGAGCGCCGCAAGCAGACTGCCGATGTCAGCCGCCGCAGGACCCGTCCCGGCCTGATCCAGATCAATCAATGCTACAGAGTCGTTATGATGAATTCCATTTTTCGGGTGCGCATCGCCATGCAGGCAGACCGCTTTATCAGTCAAAGCATTTCGCCTCGCGCAGAGTTCTTCTGCAAGCCCAAAGGCAAGCTTTGCGACATCGGGGCGGGCCTGCCCTATCACCTCGGCAGCCTTTCGCAGGTGATTCGGGTCGAGGCGCTCGAAGGCGGGGAAAGCATCGGGAACAGAAAGGCTGTGAAGTAAGGCGAGCGCGATTCCAAAGCGCCGAAACCCGTCCGGCCCTTCCGCCTTATCAAGGTCGGCAATCGGGCGGCCTGCAACGGGTTCGAGAAATAATGCGCGATGCGCTTCTGAAAAATTTATCACGCGGGGAATGCGAAGCCTCGATTTCGCATCCTTTATTTTTTCCCACAGCGCGTTGTAAATATCGTTGCTGCACGGCTCTTCATCAGAGTAAATCTTGACGTAGGCCAGCAGTTCATCTCTATCGCTCAGGCACCGGGCGGTGACACATTTTTCCGGCGCATACGCGACTATGCGACTCTCAACCCATTTCTCGCCGCATATATCTGCAAGCGTTTCAGGCGGACTGGCAAGCGCCGAAAGTTTAGTAATCTTTCTATCATTCGGAAAAGTCCAGTAAACTGTGTCGAATTCTGCGTCACGCGCGACAGGCAACAGCGCGCCCGAACGAACCGCTCTTTTTCGAGCGCGGTCGAAAGCCGATTCGCTGCGCCCCCGTGTAAAAGTGCGGGCGGCGATGACATAGGAAACTGCCTCGACCTGTATACGGTGCAATACGCGCAGGCTCGCGCCCGGCGAGTATTTAACCCGCAGCCGTTCGCAGCGATTGATTTCAACCGCGCCGTCTGCTCCGAGTTGCGCAGAGAGTCTTCGCGCGACTTCCGCGCAGTCGAGCAGAAGATCGCGCTGCGGAATCGCCGCATCCGTTGCGAGGTTGATGTGTGACTTATTAATTCGTGACGTTCGGCTCATAACGCCCTCCCGTCATCAAGCGTGATTCCGCTTTGTTCGCTAAAAGTCATCCACTGCACCGGACTGGCGCTCGTCAACTGAAACCCGCCCCACACAAGTTCTCGCGCGTTACAGGCTCGCAGGCTTTCCTGCCCGTCAGACCGGCGCAGCCACGCGACCCGTGCGCGACATTGAAACTGTCCGAGCGCAATTCTTTCGTCTGATTCCGAAACCGTCACAACATCTGTTGCCGCATTGTCCGGCCCTGTGCGGCTGATCTCGAAAGTCGTTGTTTGATTTTCATCATCATGAACTTGAAACAGTGGCAACGGTTGATCTGATTTCAGCGGGACGATAAGAGTATAGAAATTCGCTTCCGCGCTCCTGTCAACCGAAACGCTGATGACCGGTGCCGTGTGTTTGACTCCATAAAAAGGCGCATACCATCCCGGCTCGATCTTCAGCCTGCGCGCCCGATAAAAGATCAGGGCGCATTCTGTCGTGCGCACTGCAATCGTGTCTTGTTCCGCTCTTATAGTTATCCGGTCCTGCGCTTCAGGCGAGAGGTGAAAGCGCAGGTCAAAGCTATGAGGCCGTTTGCCGCGCAGGTGGTCGGCTATGATCCAGTAATGGCCCGCGACAAAAAATATGCGCCGCGTATGAGTGACTTCGTACGCGGGACTCGTCGCTTCGCCGCAGATCACATCGAAATCGGGCGCGCTCAGGCGCTCCAGCAACCGGCCCCGGCTGATCTCTCCTTTCGGCTTGCCGCGACGATACGGAGTTTGATCGAGCCCGTCAACGCAGACTGTGTTATGCGCGGCAGTGCTTTTGAACCATCGCCGCCAGTTCGGCTCCTGCTCGCAGTATGTGTACCGGCCCGGGTCAACGATGAGCGGGCGACCTTCGGCGGCCAGTTCGATGTTGAGCAGATCATAATGACCATGCCCCCCGTCGCCCAGAGGCCCGCAGTCGAATATCAAATATCGCTCGTCGCGAAATGATCTTTTGTTTTCGCCCCAGCCGCTTCGCTCGATGAAGTAGCCGCCATCCGGAAAACTGGCGTAACGCTGGCGCGGGGCGATGCCCTGACGCCCCGCAGTCGCAACGTAGAGAAAATCCGAGCGCGAAAAGATCGAAGCCGCCAGTTTCAATATGTCCAGATAGCTGCCCGTGTCGCTGTCGGACAATGCCGATATCAACCCATCGGGGCGGTGGCAGTGCATCGCAAATTCACACGCGCGCTCCAATCGCTCGTCATATCCGTCAGGCATTTCCAGCCCGAATCGCCGCGCGTTTTCGCGCGCTCCCAGAAACGAACGCAGCGCCGTCATGTGGTAATGAGTAGAGCTTTCGCGATGAACCCCGTCCGCTCTAACGTCCGTCATCAGATTGTGATGAAGCTCATAGATCGCGAAATCGAGCAGGCTGGCGTCAGGGTCCGTCTCAGGCAATGCGAGGGCTGTGATAAAGAGCGCGTAAAGCTCAAGCGTGCGATGATTGCGTTCGGCAGTCAGATGAAACCGGATATAATCGGACTGACGCCTGATGCTTGTGATTAGTTGCTCCTGCAGGTCTTCGGCAAGGCCCGTAAATTCCGGCGATGATCGAAACAGGTTCCAGGCATAAATCCAGTTCTGTATGCGGCGGGCAGCAACGTCGGTCGTGTCATAGTTGACCGGAACCTGCCGTATCCACGACCCCGCGAGCCGCTCCCACGAGTTTAGATATTTCCAATCGCCCGTTTGCAGATATGCCTGCGCCAGATCAAGCCCGTAGTAGAATTTGCTCCATTCGATTCGCCATTCCTCGTCCGCCGGAAGCTCATCAGAGATCCAGTTCGGTTCCGCGCCCAGTTCTAAAGTGATGCCGATGTGCGTAAACCGGCCCGCGCACACCTCGTCGGCAAGCGACCGGTTTTGATAAGCCTGTTCGGTCACGCAGAAGACCGGGCGCAGCTTTGAACAGCTCTTGATATAAGATTCAGCGATCACTGCGCAGCCTCCCTGAACAAGATAGCCAGCTCTGCGGCAAACCTTTCGCCGTCGAAGTGTTCAAGCACTGTGGACCGGGCTTCCGTTGCGAGATTGTGCGCAAGCGACCGGTTTTGATTTATGCGGATCAATGCGTCGGCAAGCGCCTCAGGGTTTTCCGTCGGCACCAGCAGTCCGTTGATGCCGTCTTTAATCACCTCAGGGATGCCCGATATGCCTGTCGTCACCACAGGCAGCCCGCACGCCATCGCTTCAACCAGCACGTTTGGAATTCCGTCGCGGTCGCCGTTATCGAGCACGCGACAGGGCAGACAGAACGTGGTTGCGCGGCGATACTCTTCAAAGAGTTTCGCCTGCGGCATCGGCCCCGCGAGCCTGACGCTTTGACCCAGGTTGTGAGCGGCAATTCGGCTTTTGATTTCACTGGAGTGCTCGCCCTCTTCGCCGACGATTACGGTCTCGAACGAAACGCCGCGCCGGTTGAGTATGCTGCACGCTTCAACAAAGATGTCGAACCCTTTCTTTTGAACGAGCCGCCCGACAGCAAGCACACGCATATGCCCGTTTCTGTGCGCTGGACGAGGCTGTTCTTTCAACAGCTTTGTGAAATCCGCGTTCAGGCCGTGATATATGCAATGAACGGTCGTGCGGCTCAGTTGCTGCAAGTGCTCGCGATTGGCATCCGTGCAGGTGACGACGAATCGCGCTTTGTCCATCTTGCGTTTCAGCAGGCCCGCAGGGTTTAACGATTCGCAGTAGATGTCTTTTGCGTGAGCGGTAAATGAAAACGGCAAGCCCGTAATCATCGATACAAGCCACGTAACAGTAGCGGCCCCGTGACAGAAATGAGCGTGCAGGTGTCGCACGTCAGGCGTGCGCGCGAGTTTGTCGGCGATTGATGCGGCCTGTAGAAACTCTTTCAAATAGAGTTTGCGCGGCCACGCAAAGAATTTGCGGCGCGCGCGCAGAGCCTGAGCGAATGCCGCGGCAGCGGCTCGCGCCACTCCCACGGGATGACGCGAGCCAGTGCGCGCGAGGCTTGGCAGAAAGTTGCCCGAGTTTCCTGCCAGCCACCTGAGCAGATGAGTGCCGGAAAGCGATGTAGTCGGCGGCAGATAATCCGGCTTTGCGCGTATGCGATCAACTATCCCGCGCTGCTGGTCTTCATCCGCAGGCTTTATAACGAACAGGCGCAGGTGAAGCCCCGCCTGTTCGAGGCGATAAATCTCACTCGCAATAAAGGTCTCTGACAGTCGCGGAAACCCTTTGAGTATGTATGCAACGCTGGCCGGTATTTTCTCTTCAGGCATAAACGCTCTCCAGCAGATCGCAAAAACGTCCGGCGCAGCGATTGATGTCATAATCCCGCTCGATGCGCTTTCTGGCTCTGCGGCCAAGCTCCGCGCGAAGCGAAACATTACCGGCAAGGCGTTCGATAGCCACGGCGAGCGATGCGGGATCACCGGGCGAGGTCAATATCCCCGTTTCGTAATCGGTGATTGCGCTCGCAATCGCGCTGATACGGCTTGCTATAACCGTGCGCCCGCTTGCCATCGCTTCCAGAATCACATTCGGCAGTCCATCGCGGTCGCCCGTCGAATCGATGACCGAAGGCGCGATAATCGCGTGTGCATTCGCGTACTCGTCGGGAAGCTCCCGGTGTGTCCGCGCGCCCGGTAGCATTACCTGTCTTTCAAGCCCCGCTCTGGCAATAAGAGTTTCAAGGCGCGCGCGCTCAGGGCCTTCGCCAACGATGCGCAGTTTGAACGCGAGCGAGAGCCGGGCTGCGGCGTCGATAAGAACATCGAATCCTTTCTTCTCGACCAGCCTGCCTACGGCAAGCAGTCTCAGAGGTTGATCGGGCGGGAGCGGGCGCAGTCGGAATCTTTCAAGGTCTACGCCGTGAGGCATCAGATGAACTCTTGATCCGTTCCGGCTGAACTCTGTCGCTACATCGCAGTTGCAGGCGATGACGCAGGCGGCGAGTTCTGCGCGCTCGGCAAGCTTTGATGCTTCGACCTTGCGCGCATCTCGCGCGTGTGTGCTGAATCCGAAAGGGACGCGGAGACGATTTGCAGCGGCCTGCGCGACTTCGGCAGGAGTGTGAGCGAAATAACCGTGAATGCCGCTGACCGGCTCGCCGTTGAGCGCCTCAATCAGACTCGACGCCTGCTCGGCAGCGCTTCCCTGTGGTAAGACGCGAACGCGCGGCATCAGCCGCTCGCAGCCCGGTTGAAGGCTTGAACCATCGCCCGGCTTTGTCGCAAATATGGCAGCGAGCATTCGTCGCTCGTCGAGTGCGAGTATTTCACCCAGAGCAAAGGTCTCTGACCGTCGCGGAAAGCCGCTTGTGATTACGACTATGCGGCTCATCTCGACTCTCCCTTGAGCAGCGCGCGAACGCGGGCGCGTATTCGCGGCAACCCGTCGAGATCGAGCGGAGTGGCGGCGACGGCGGCAGGCTTGAAAGCTGCCAGCACTTTTCCCATCAAAGTTTCAGGCGACAGGTCCTGCGGCTCGACCAGATCAAACAGACCCTGACGAGCCAGCAGTCGCGCGCGAATCAGTTGCTCCATCACGGGCTGCGAGCGCGGCACGAGGATGGCGCGGCGCGCAAATGACAACAACTCACAGACGGTGTTATATCCGGCCATCGAGACTACGACATCAGCTTCGGCGTATCGCTTCGTCAGGTCCGGCTCGAAATCGAGGAACGTAACATCGGCCAGAAACCCGAATCGCTCTAGCAGATCGTCGCGTTTGCTTTCAGGCATCTGCGGGCCAAAGATGACCGTCGTTTCAAGGGCTACGTTGCGAGGCAGGACGGACAGCCCTTCGAGATAAGCTTCGATCATGCGGCTTCCGTCGCCGCCGCCGCCCGTCGTGACCAGAACTCGCGGAGGCCCGCCGTCGCGTGTGGCTGCCTCTGTCGGCCTTTTGAGGTAGCCGCAAAAGAATGTCTTTGCTTTTACCGAATCAGGAAAGTCGTATTCCTTCGTCGGGTCGAAGATGGATTGAGAGCCGTACACCCAGACTTCATCATAAAACCGCTCGATCAGATCAAAACATTCATGTCGAAGAAGTGAAAGCCGCGTACGTTCCGGCTCGTCCAGTATGTCGCGCAGTCCGAGCACAAGCCGTGGCCGTCGCTCTCTCTGTTGCAGCGCGCGTAAGGATTCAAGAAGCTCGCCATCGACTCCCGCCGGGCGCTTATCGACGATCATCAGATCGGGAGCGAACCCAAGCACAGACTTTTCAAGTATGGCTCGCCGCGTTCGCTTCATCTCTTCCGAGCAGTCGGAAAGAAAGCGCGGTTCGTAGCGATCAGCTTCTATGCGGTCAAGACACGGGAGCTTGATGTAATCAACGCCTTCGGGTATGCGAAAGGCGTGAATCATTGGCGAGCCTGTCACAACCAGTATGGATGCTTTTGGATACTGGCGAATCAAATCCTGCGTCAGCAGAAGCGTGCGGCGGATGTTGCCTAATCCGAAAGTGTCGTGCGAATAAAGCAGTATCTTGTACGGGGATGTGTCGATGGCAGGTGAACTTTGAGCGCCCGCAAGCGCCGATTGACGGGCAGCAGACCAGGCCGATTCCGAATTTCCTGAGCGTGTTGAATAACCAGCAGCTCCACTCCGAGATTGCATACACGAACACCTTTCCGCCACGCGATTTCGCGCGGGCGGCCTTTCAGCATTTCAATTGATCCCACAGTGCGATTTGCGAATTGAGTGAGTCGGCCTTTGCGGCTTTTTTATTTGTATTGCGCCGAAGCGCTATGACTTCCCCTCTGGGTATATTCTCAGTGTCCGTCCTTATAACAGTGCGCGCAAAGCGGCATTAAATACATGTTAAGGATTTTTTTGATGACTTATTCGGAGAGCAGAAGATAAGTCGGGCAGCTTATATTCTACGCAGGCGAGAGGATGACGTAACCTGCGCAGCGTAGCTTATACGCTGCCGGGGTTATGAACAAATCTCGCGCGGTTATTTAATGCGCGAGCGAGGTTAGGCTTAGCGCGAGCGAGGTTAGGCTTAGCGCAGGCGAGCGCAGGCTTAGCGCAGGCGAGGTTAGGCTTAGCGCGAGCGAGGTTAGGCTTAGCGCAGGCGAGAGTAAGCTTAACTCTCGCCTGCGCTAAGCCTAACCTCGCTCGCGCATTAAATAACCACGCGCGAGATATTCATACCCTCGCCCGGTTTTTTCATACTTTAACGCGAATTCGACGTAAGAATCGAAGTACAAGCCCTGAAAGGGCGAAATTCAATAGCCCGGCGCATCGCGCCAGGTATCATCGCAAACAATCAACAAGCCCTGTAAGGGCGAGATAAACTGATTATTTATCTCGCCCTTACAGGGCTTGTATATCTTTACTGATACTCACACAGGGCGATGCCCTGTGCTATTGAATTTCGCCCTTTCAGGGCTGATTCTTATGTTGAGCTTACGTTATTTAATGAGAGTTGCCTGAGCTTAAGGCCGCCGCCGCGTCGATGCGACGCCGCACGGGGCCGCTTATCTCGCGTGATGCATCTTCTATACGTTGCGCTACTTTGGCTGGCTTAAGCGAGGGAAACCGTGCGCGCACGAGCGCGGCTACGCCAGCAACGAGCGGTGTGGCCATAGATGTTCCGCTCCATGTTCCAAACTCGCCGCCCGGCACGCTGCTCAATATGCCTTCGCCCGGCGCGAGCACCATTACCCACGAACCATAGTTCGAGAATGATGCTTTCCGGTCAGACTGCGTGCTTGCGCCGACCGTGATCATTCCGTTTCTTCCGTCACCTGCCGGATATTCACGCTCCTGGCTGGCGCTGTTTCCAACCGCCGCCGCGATGACTGCGCCGCGCAATGAAAAGCAGGGCAGATCATCGGGAGATTGTTTCTGATTACCGTCGTTGCAGATCGTTGCTTTTACCACGTCCCTAAGCAGATCGCTTCGCTCGATGGTGCTGAGACTGAGATTAATCACCTGCGCGCCATCATTGGTCGCAGGATTTCCATCAGGGTCCATGGCAAATGCCATAGCCTTTGCCAACCGCCAGATGTCTCCTACTCCGTTCTGATCGAGCACGCGCAGCGGCATGATGCGTGCGTCGGGCGCGGCCAGGGCTACCAGCCCGGCTACGTGCGTTCCGTGCCCGAAGCTGGGATTCTGCGCGTGATTGCCTACTTCGCTGGGGTCTGTATCGTTGTCAACAAAATCGAATCCCGCAACCAGCCTGCCCGCAAGAGCCGGATGCGTGAAATCAACTCCCGTGTCGAGCACGGCCACAGTAATGCCCGCTCCGCGCGTCAACCGATGAGCTTCCGGCAGTCGAATCTTGTCGGGAGCCCATTGCGCCACGTAGTCTCCCGCGTCACCGCCGACAGACCACGTTACGCGCGCCCTTTCCTCCGGAGCGTGTCCCACAAGATTCGGCTCCGCGTAAACGACTCGTCCCTGCACATCGGCCAGAAGCTGTTCCGCCTTGTCATGCGGAGAGACACCATCCGCGATTCTCATCCGGTAAAGGGGCTGCGAGATGAACTGATCAAGTGGAAGGGGATCGAGTCCATACTGGGCAGCGACGGCAGGCAGATCGCTGATCCTGAGCAGTTTCACTACGACTTCGTCAGACAGGGTATCTTCATTCAACAGGGAGGCGCGGCGTACTGCCGGGTGAGCGTTTATTGCTGAAAGTCCCAGTAACCCAACAATTGCCAGAAAAGCAGTAAGCCTGATTGTATGGCGATGCATGGAGTCCTCCAGTGTGGCGCGGGTATTTATCTTCTGATAACACTTTCTCTGATTAGTAGAGCTACCGGCAAGCCGAAAAATACATTCGGATCAGGAAATATTGAAATTTGTAATTCGTGATTTGAATCCGCTTTTACCATCTACCCATCAGCACGAACGGAGACCAGAAGAAAGGGTGAGGCTGACGCTCAAGCGTACTGAGTTGAGCGTAGCGCAGGGCGGCTGCCGGTGTATGGCCTGCAAGCAGGCGTTTGTAGAATTCGGCCATCAATGCGGCTGTCTCTTCATCATCCACTGTCCAGAGCGTGACGATCAAAGACAGCGCGCCTGCCGAAAAAAAGCCTCGCGCAAGACCGATCATCTCATCGCCGGGGGCGACCGCGTTCAGTCCGGTCTCGCAGGCGCTTAAAACTGCCAGCCCGCATTTCAGTTGCAGGCTATAGGCGTCCTGCACTGTCAGCCATCCATCGGCCAGACGCAGAGATGAGAACATCGGATTATCTGATCGAAACTTGCCGTGGCAGGCCAGATGCAACACGTCGGCCTCTGCCGCGCTCATGCGCAGAGCTTCGAGCGTCGCGCTTTCGCCTGTCAGAGCTTTCGCCGAAGGAAATAAAGGCGCGAGCGTGAATATCTCCTCGCGCACGCGCGGAGCCTGCGCGTCGGACACGCCAAGCAACAGGGCGTGATTCACAGCGCGTTGCGGCGCGGCCAGACATCGCCTCAATACGTTGGCGCTCGGCGCATAGCAGACTTCTCTGCGCTCGATGACATAGCTACAGCCATCGTAAAGCGCGTGAAACGGAACGTAGTGCAGCGCGCGATAAGGCACGACGACCAGTCGCCTTTCGCCGATCTCGTCTTCAATCGGCTCAAGCAGCAGATCATATAAATCGGTCAGATGATGGCGCGCGCGGCGTGTGAGTTCATCAAGATGATTTCGCATACGCTCGGCTCCGTATCGCAGCGAGTCTATTTGAAATCGCAGGCGCTCAAGCGCAGCGCTGACCTCGGATTCCCGCCCCAGATAGCGCGTTACTTTTATATCTTCGTCAGTAACTATGAATGCCAGCAATTCGCCGTCAAGGCTGAAGTATTCCACAAGCGCAGTATCCGGGCCGAGGTCGCGCTGGAGCTTTGCCACATCAAGCGCGTCTTCGGCAGCCAGAGGCTTATCTCCGCGATGCTGAAGCTGGCGGGTTATTTCCAGCACAGCGCTCTCGCGCTCGCGCACAGAAGCATGCAAAGAGGCCATCATATTCGGCGCGCGCGTCCCTGCGGTTTCGGGCGGAAGATTGATCTGGCTGTAAAACCAGTTCAACTCTTCGCGCAGTTCTTCGAGCCTTTCAAAAAGTTTCGATTCAAACCGGTCGCGGGGTTTGGGCAGAAAACGGATTGAGCCGCTGAGCAGGTCGGCCAGCCCGCGCGCGCGCGAACGCTCGACATAGCCGAAGGCTTCTTTCACGCGAGCGCCGTTTGCGCTGTCGAGACATAGTCGCACAAGCTCGATATAAGCGGTCAGCTTGTCGCTTACGAAAGCTGTGCGGAACTCGTCGCCGGGCAGCAGCGCGCGCAGGTCTTCGATAAGTTCAATGGCTCTTTTGAAAGAGGCTTCGGCGCGGTCGGAAAAACCTCCCTTTGCGTGCAGCAGTCCGAGCGATGTATGACATCGCTGCGCGAGTTGCGGCAGCGCGTGAAGCTCGGCATCTCCGAGCGCCGAATCGAATAATTTCCGCGCCTTACTGGTTTCGCCCTCGGCGCGCGCGGCCTCGCCGAGTATCCAGCGCGCAAGCAGCAGCCGCTCCCACGCTCCGGATTGCGCCAGCGGAGATTCCGCGCGGGCCGCAGCGCGGGCCGCCGCAACGAAGTTGCCCGTAGCGTGATAGAGTTGCGCTTCGGCAAGCGTCACAAACGCTTCGCCTACGATGTTGCCTTCGGCGGCGTACAGCGTTCGAGCGCTGGCCAGCAGTTTATGCGTCTGTCCGGTCTCCCCAAGCAACAAAGAGGCGCGGCCATGATAGACAAGCGCGCGCGCCTGCTCTGCGCGCATCCCCAGATGGTCAAAGGTCGGAGTTATTCTGCCGTAGATTTCGGCGGCCTCAGGCGCGAGATTGAGTTCGAGGTATGCGTTGGCTATCTCCTGTTCGGCAATTGCCGATTCGTGCGTCATGCCGAGCGCAGAGTATCGCCGTCGTGATTTCTCCAGATAGTCGAGCGCCTGATCATAACGGCCCTGAAACAGCGCAAGGCATCCGAGGTCGCACTCTATGACCGCCTGCGTAATCCCAAGCCCTAAAGCTTCGGCCTGCGCGAGCGCATCTTTGTAAAGACGGGCGGCATCGCGGAACTTATGCTGAAAGATCAGCGCCGTGGCCAGATTGGTGTCAATAAGCACGCACTGTTTTTCGTCGTTTTCAGCTTCAAATCGTGCGCGCGCCGAACGATAGAAATGCTCTGCTTCCCGATAGCGATCCCTGCGAAAGTAGATGTTGCCGAGGTTGTGCTCGATTTTTCCTACTGAAAGCCTGTCTTTGTGGGCCAGAAAGATCTCTCTTGCTTCAAGCCCACAGTCCAGCGCTTCGTCATAGCGGCCAAGCAGAGCCAGCGCCCAGAGCTTGCTGACCTGCGTTGCCGCTGCCTGTAAGGGCTGACCGAGACGGGCGAACCCGGCTGCCGCCAGATCAAGTCTTGCAATAGCCAGTTCGGCTTTGCCTTCGATTTCAAGCGCGGCTATCGCGTTGATCCAGTCGGCCAGCGCCTTTACTTCCAGATCGTCCAGCGCGTTTGCCAGATCATCCAGAGCCGTAGCCGCGCGCCCTGCGCGAGTTGGGTCGTTGACTCTCGTATCGTAAAAGAGAGCTTCCAGCGCGTGGGCTAAATCAATGCCTGTCAGATCCGTGTGATGCTTGAGCAGTTTGGTTCGCCCGGCATCGTCAGCCGCCAGAAGGTCAGTCGCCAAAAGCGATACAGCTAACTCTTCCTGCTTCATTATTATGAACCCAGAATTAAATCGGGAATCTTTAACTCGGACTCCGGCGACCGCAGAATCAGCAGGTAGGCTCCTTCCGGCACCGAATCGAGAGTGAATTCGCACAGATCGCTCAACGTGGCTTTGACTATAATGTTAATTCCCTGTAATTCGATCTGCCCGCCCGCGCAGGGGCCGAGCATCTGACCTGAGACTATGTACTGCCCGCCCGTCTGATTTATCTGGAGCTGAAGATCATTTTCGCCTGCGCTGAAAAGGAGTTGTCTTTCAGAGGTTGCCGCTGACCTGATCGCAAATACGGCAGAGTCCTGTAGGCTGTCAAACTTCAATGAAGCGAGCACCTGTTTTAGAAAAGAGTCAGCCGGTTTGATGCGCGCGCGAAACAGATTTTTCGCCCTCTCGAAGGCGTAAGCGGGCGCGTCTTCCATTTTGTCTGTGCGCATCATCTCTATCGTGCGCTCAAGGTGGCTCAGCTTTCCTGAGCATTGACCGCACTCTCTGAGATGCGCAAGTGTTTCGGAGTCTGCAAGTCGGCCTTCGGCCAGATCCGTCAGTTTATCGAATTCGGGATGAGGAGAGAATAGATTCATAGCTTAACTCCATTCGGGGACTCCGGGTTCTACGCTCTAACAGTGCTCCTCGATGGACGGAAAATACATTTGCAAAAACAAAAAGGTCAAAGCCCCATCTTTTCCAGCGAGCGCAACAGCTTCTTCAGGCAACGTGCGCGCGTGGGGCCGATGCTGCCTTCGGGCAGGCCGAGCGCGGCGGCGACATCCGAATAGGGCGGAGCTTCGGGGCTGTAGAAGAGCATTTCCAGTAATTTTCGACAGCGCTCGTCAAGCCCTTCGACCGCATCGCGCAGCTTGTGTTGCTGTTCGAGTCTCAACAGAACTTCATCAGGAAGCGGCGCATCGTCGGGCAATTCGATAATTTCGTCCCGCTCGTTTTCAGGCGAGCTGGCAGCGCGATACGATTCCCGCTGAATGCGTATGATTCGCCATGTCTCTCGCCGCGCAGTCGTCACAAGCCATGCTTTGATGCGGTCGGGATGTTCGATCTGGTCGAGTTTCTCGATCAGGCTTGCGAAGACATTCTGGAACACTTCCGCGGATGAAAATTCGTCAAGCCCGGCTCGGCGAGGAATGCTGTAGATAAGACGCTGATAGCGCCGGATGAGACTCTCCCAGGCTGTCTCATCACCACGCTTGCAGGCGGAAACAAGAGATTCATCAGTCAAACCCATGCCAGTTCCACGAACACAGATCCCGTAGCCAGCATATGACGCGGCTCGTTTGATTGTCCAGCGGGATGCTTGAATGAAGAGATAAAATGCCGGATTGTTGCCGCGCGTTGACGCGCACGGATCGATTTGAATAGACTTGCTTTACAGATTTCACAGGAGACCGTGTCATGAAAAACCTGAGCGACCGTATAGCGATCATCGGAATGGGGTGCACAAAGTTCGGCGAGCACTGGGACAAAAGCGAGGAAGACCTGATAGTCGAAGCCGCATACGAAGCTTTCGAGGACGCCAATATAGAACCCCATCAGATCGAAGCCGGATGGGTGGGCACGCTCGTATCAGGCATTTCGGGGCAGGCGCTCTCGCGGCCTTTGAAACTTCAATACATCCCCATCACGCGAGTCGAAAACATGTGCGCTACAGGACAGGACGCGCTGCGCAACGCCGCGTTTGCGGTCGCGGCAGGCGCATACGACGTAGTTCTGGTCGTGGGGTTCGAGAAGCTCAAAGACAGCGGGTATTCGGGGCTGCCCGGCGCGGCTTCAACCGTGATCGGCGCGGGCAACACTGCGCCCGGAGCATTCGCGCTTGCGGCGAATCGCTACTTTCACAGGTATGGGGCGGGCAAAGAAGAGCTTGCAAAAATCTCTGTTAAAAACCACTACAACGGCGCGCGAAACAGGAAAGCCCATTTTCAAAAAGAGATCACCCTTGAGCAAGCCATGAAAGCGCCGATGATCGCTTCTCCGCTCGGACTGCTCGATTGCTGCCCGACCACGGACGGGGCGGCTGCGGCCATCATCACTCGCACAGAGCTTGCGCCGCGCTTTACGAAAGATTATGTGACGATCAAGGCCATGGGGCTTGCCGTCGGGCCGGGCACAGGGAAGCTGGACACGGATTTCGATTTCACGAGCTTTCCTGAAACGAAAGCGGCGGCCCGTCAGGTCTACGATCAACTCGGCATTATAGACCCGCGCAAAGAGGTGAGCATGGCCGAAGTACACGATTGCTTCTCGATTACAGAGATGATCATTTACGAAGACCTCGGATTTTCAGAGCCGGGCCGGGCTAAGGCCGATATTGATTCAGGCGCGTTCACGTTGCAGGGCGATCTGCCCGTAAACACGGACGGCGGGTTGAAATCCTTCGGCCACCCGATAGGCGCAAGCGGATTGCGAATGTTGTACGAGATCTATAATCAACTGCTGTCACGCGCAGACTCGCGACAGGTGAAAGATATGAGGCTTGGGCTTGCGCACAATCTGGGCGGCAATCCCGGCTCGTTCACCTGTTCGATCATCGCGCTCGGCCATGCGTAATCTGGAGATGAGGACGAATTTCAATAGCGCGCAGAAGATAGTATCCGTAATATGGAGGAAGCATGGATTGGCAAGAATTATCTGCAACATCGCATTATCAAACGGCGCTTGAGATCGAGCAGGAACTTGAAAAAGGAAACATAGAAGAGGCATCTACCGGTTTGAAGGAGTTGATTGAGGCATTGGGGCGATCAGAAAAAAGAGCGTTAAAAAGTCATCTCACTCGCCTGATGGCTCATATTATCAAATGGAAAACACAGTCGGTAAAACGTTCGCGAAGCTGGGTTGCAACCATCTACAATGCGCGCGATGAAATCAGGGATATTCAGGAAGAGACGCCAAGCCTGACAAACGATATGATCGAAGAGATATGGAACAAGTGTTTGCAATCGGCAATCAGAGATGCTGAAGCGGATATGAATCAGGGCTCATCCGTGTCTGAACTAACATGGCAGGAAGTCTTTGAAGATGCTTACCGGATAGAGTAATTTGTGAAAGGCTTTTTTTAGCCTTGAGGCTCGGAGCGTGAAGGATGTTTGCAGCCGTAATCGGTGAATATCAGGAGCATCATTTCAGGCGAGTCATACCCGGCGATATAGAGACCGTCCGCCGAAAGCTCTGCGATGTGCTGGAAGATTTCAACTTAGTCGTATTGAACGAAAATCCCATTCAGGCAAAGCGGCCCGCGCAAAAAAACGTCATCACCGCTACAGTCATCGAATACGACGCCCGGCTCACCATTGCCTTGAAGGCAATCAGCCCGGCCTCGACCCTCGCCACTTTCGATTACGCTGTGCCTTATCTTTACGGAAAAGGCGACCGCATCGCGCTTGAATGCGAAGCCGATGCGATCATCGCGCTCGCCACGACTGTATTTAATGAAACATTGTGTGCGCGTTGCGGCGCAGAGAATGCAGGAAAGGTTCGATTCTGTCGCGTGTGCGGCACGCCCGTAGCGCATAAGCTGCCAGCAGAACTTGAAGTCATGCGACTGACGGCAGAACTCAGCGCAACCTATATCGAGGTTGGATGGGGCGTTGTTATAGTCCTGCTGACGCTGCTCAGTACGCTGCCGATGATTCTGTTCGGCAATCCGAAAGTCGTAAACATCGGATGGGTTCTGTTTGCGATAGGCGAGAACCTGGGATGGTTCATGCTGCTGTCCGGACTGTTTCGATTACGCCGCACTATAACTACGACAGGTGCCGAGCAGAACCAGCAACCGGAACTGCCCTATACCGCTGCGACACAGGAACGCGCGGCGCTTCCGCCCACGCCCGCCTCTGTAACAGAAGGCACAACCGAACTGATGAATCAGCCGCAGCCCGTTTCGCTTTCCGCCACGCGGGGCAAAGATACGGGCGAGATGGAATAGGCTCTTTTGAATCGAAGCTGTTAATTCCCTTTTTTAACCGCGGTGAATTTTAGCGGCGCAAGCGTAATGCGAGTCGTCGAAATCGGCTGTTGCTTCATAAACTCAAGCATCACATCTTTGATCTTAGGCGATGATAAAAACAGCGGGTCGCTGTGCACTGCGCCGTCAATAATCAGATGCGCGCTTTCAGAAAATCCCCTGCGAATCTCTTCGGCATTGCCGGGCGGCGTGCGCACGTCGAGCGTGCCGCTGATAAAGAGCGCGGGCACACGGGATTTTACAGGCTTGCGAAAAGACGGGCCTAAATCAGGACTCTCCCACGCATCGCAAACATCCTGAAAAGGAAAATTTATCGTGTCGCCGAGCAGAGTGGTCTTCTTTTCACGCGCGACCCGGGCCTGACGCTCGGCAGACACGCCTGAGGCGCAGTCCATCATAAAAGCCATAGCCGAGCCGATTGGCGAGCCTCTGCCAATCGTGCGCACCCAGGCCTGGGCCGCGCCGCTGTAATCACCTTTTGACATCGCGTAGTAACGGGCTGGCAAACGGGCTTCGTCCGAGCCGAATGAATTCACGGTCAAGGTTTCAAGCGCAAATCTGTTTATAATAACCTTTACTTTCTGCTCAGTCTGAGGGTTCGTCACTTCAACAGTCACAGGCTCGCGCTCGACGCGATCAAGAACGCTTTTCACAAGACCGAGCAGGTCTGGAATATCCCTGCTCAAATCAGGGTCGGCTTTAACGAGTTTGTCCAGATGCGCGAGATGACTTTGTATGTTGGCAGGCAGTTTGATTGAGTGGTCGGGGCCTTCGATGCCTGCCAGTATCGCGCGATGAATATTTTTTTCGTGTCGTCTGATGGTCGCCAGCGCCAGATGCGTCCCGTAGCTGATTGCCCATAGGCTTATCTTTTCCGCGCCGAGGGCTTTGCGCAGGTCGTCCAGATCGTCTGCGCTCTGGTTCGTGTTATAGCCCGTCAGATCAACGCCTTTACCGAGCCAGCCGTCTCGACAGGCGCGCGATTGTTTTCTGAAAAGTTCGAGCGCCTCTCTGCGGTCGGGCGCACGGTCTACGGGGTAATTAATGGACTGGAGGCAGATCAGGTTCGGCTTCGAGGCCCCGACGCCGCGCTGGTCGAGCGCGATCACGTCGCCGATTTCACGCATAGCCATAAACAGCGGAAAGCGAGTGCCGCGCGCTGTGCCGATGCCTGAACCGCCCGGCCCACCTGCAAGATAGATGATCGGGGGCCCCGGTTTTTGAGCCGTGCTCTTGAATCGAACAAAGGCCAGTTCGATCAACCGGCTGTTTGGATTCAGCCGATTTTCCGGCACAAGTAAGCGACCGAACTCCGCATCAACTTTCTGCTTGTCTGCGGCTTCAAACACGTAAGGCTCGATCTTCAGATCGCCTGCTTTCTGCGCGCTCGCCTGCTTTGCCGAAAGGAAAAGACCACAGATGAGCAGGGCTGTGATCGCAACTGGCTTGGAAAATTTCATGATTGATTACTCTCCTGATTTCTTTGCGGTCGGGTCAAACTGCGGGCACAGATTCGATTGGATTACGGTCCTCTGTCGTAAAAAGTTCTCGCGGCACTTTATCAGAGTCGGAGGCGAAGTCTTCGGTTTTCAGGAAACTTGCAGGCCGTGCTATGATTGCGCCGCACCGGAGACGGCTATGGCTTATAAGCTCAATGAAGAAGAACAACTGATACTGGCAACGGTCAAACAATTTCTCGAACGCGAAGTCGCGCCCGTAGCAAGCGAACTGGAACACAAAAACGAATACCCGACCGATATCGTAGAGCGAATGAAAGAGATCGGTCTGTTCGGCGCGAACGTGCCCGAAGGCTACGGCGGGCAGGAACTCAGCTACACGGTCTTTGCCATGATCTTTGAAGAGATCTCGCGCGTGTGGATGGGGCTTGCAGGGATACTCGGCACGCACACCGTCTTGTGCGACGTGATTGCGCGCTTCGGAACCGAAGACCAGAAGCAACGGTTTCTGCCGATGCTTGCCAGAGGCGACAAGCGCGGCGCTATATGTCTGTCCGAAGCTCACGCGGGCACTGATCTTCAAGCCATCCGCACGACCGCAACTCGCGAGGGCGACCACTATCTTATAAACGGCTCGAAGATGTGGATAACGAACGCGCGCCGCGCCGAAGCTCTGCTGATACTGGTAAAGACGGACAAAGCGGCCAGCCCCCCTTACAAAGGAATGAGCGCGCTCATAGCAGAGAAAGGCGAGCCCGGTCTGACCGTCAGCCGCGATATCGACAAGCTCGGATACAAGAGCCTGGAAACCTGCGAATTGTTGTTTGAGGATTTTCGTGTTCCTGCCGAAAACCTGATCGGCGGGCGCGAGGGCGAAGGATTCAAACAGGTGATGACAGGGCTTGAGGCCGAGCGATTGAACGTGGCCGCGCGCGGGCTTGGAGTCGCGCGCGCATCGTTTGAAGAAGCGATCAGGTACGCGCAGCAACGCCAGACGTTCGGCAAACCCATCTGCGAGCATCAGGCGATTCAATTGAAGCTCGCCGACATGGCTACAAAGATCGAGGCGTCGAGACTGCTGGTTTACGCGGCGGCTGAAAAGAAAGATCGAGGCGAGCGGTGCGATCTGGAAGCAGGCATGGCGAAATTGTTTGCGACGGAAACGGCGCAGGAATGTTCGCTGGAAGCCATGAGAATCTTTGGCGGCAACGGCTACGCCAAGGACTTTCCCGTTGAGCGTTATTATCGAGACGCGCCGCTGTTGATAATCGGCGGGGGCACAAACGAGCTTCAACGGCTGGTGATTGCGCGCAATCTTCTAAAAAAATATTCGATAAAACCAAACGGATAGACTCATAGATCATCTACGTCCGGTGGCGACTTGAATTTCGCCCTTTCACTGGAAACCGGAACTGTACGCCATGAAGAAACCACGCAAACCAGCGCGCTCGAAACCCGTGCGCGGAAGCAGGCTTGACGATACCTTCTTCTGGTTATCAATGTCACTTTTAATTTCAGTCCCGCTTGCACTCAGCACATCGGTCTACACAAAATACACGCTGCCGAAATTTGTGGTCTTACTTGTCGGCTCATCCGCGCTGCTGTTGATGCTGGCGATGATATACTTCCGCACGGGCGCGCATCCAAATCCATTCCGGTCGAGCCTTACAAAGATCGTTTGTCTCTATTTCATCGCGGTTGCCCTGTCAACGCTATTGGGCGTCTCTCCGGTCACATCGCTGTTTGGCAGCAGCTTCAACTACATGGGTTTGATCACCCGAATATGCTTCTTCATCTTTTTCATCTCGTTGATAGTCGCCATAGGCACAAGCGAAAATCGATTACGATCATCGCTGTGGATGGTGTCGGCAACGGGGTTTCTGGTTGCCCTTTATGCCGTCGCGCAATCACTCGGATTTGATCCGTTCGTGCCGAAAAGCACCTACACATTTCCTTCGCCCGAAGGGCCTGTAGTTCGCGTAAGCAGTTCTCTGGGCCACTCGAATTATCTCGGCAACTTCCTGCTCTACACGACGCCCGTAAGCGCAGGACTTGCGCTGGCCGCGCGAGGCTGGCCGCGTCTGTTTGCGATAATGACAACGCTGCTTTCGATGGCCGCGATTACTTTCAGCGGAACTCGCGGCGCGTGGATAGGTATCATCATCGGCATCGGGGTGTTCGCTTTTCTGGAATTGAGGTCTGCCGCGATCAGTTCGATTTTAACGCGCAACCGGCGAGTTTTTTTCGGAGCGGTAGCGATTTCAGCGGCGCTTCTGATTTCAATAATCGTTATAAGCCCGGCATCGCGCAGCGTCATCCGTCGCGCGCGCTCCTTGATGGCAGAAGGACCATCCGGATCGGGCCGCGCTCTGCTATGGCGCGATTCTCTGAAGATGGTGCCGTCGTTTGCTCTAACGGGGTGTGGCCCGGAAGGGTTTCGCAAAGTGTTTCCGGGGTTCAAATCCAGAGAACTGGCCGCCCTTTCTCCCAAATCCAACAACGAAAGCTCGCATAACTCTTTTCTGGACGCGGCCATCTCATACGGCCTGCCGGGCGCGGCACTTTACGGCGCAATCATCGCACTGGCGCTTGCGCTATTGATTCGCGCACGCCGTCGCGCGCGCGCGCCTGATCAGAGAATAATAATCACAAGCCTGTTGTCATCCATCGCGGCGGCGCTTGTGCACAACATCTTCATCTTCGATCAGATCGCAACAGGCTTTTACTTCTTCGCCTTTGTCGCGCTTGCCGAAGCCGCGTCGAATATCTTTGGCGAGAAAACCGACCTTGCGCAAGATTCGGCCAGAGCAAAACCGAGTGGCGCATCCGAAATACCCACGAGCTGGACGAGCCGCGCAGTCCTGACCTCTGCCTGTCTGTGCGTCGGGGCTGCCCTCTGGTATTCAGCCGGGTTGATAAGATCGGATGCAGCTTATAAAGAGCTTTTCAATCCGGCCAACCCCATTGATTACAACGGGCTAGTGAGACTGGGCGAGCGCATCACGAGCAGCCCCCTGCCGACAGGGGCTTACGATTATCTTTTTGCTCGCGGTGTCGATATTTTCATCAGCAAGTTGCCCTCGGCCTCCACCACATCAGAGCAGACGCGGCCAACCACAAGCGAGATCAACAGGGTTCGGATCGAGGCGTTGAAACTGGCAATCACGCACGTAGAGCGGTCGCTCGCTCACACGATAACGCCGGAGTTGAATTATTCGCTTCTTTCGACGCTCGCCATGGCTTCGGGCGATGTGAACCGGTCGCGCGATGCGGCAGGCGAAGCCGTAAAATGGGACCCGAACAACTACCGCACGCGATGGTTGATGGCCGAAGCCCTTCTGGCGCGCGGCGAAAAACAGCAGGCCGCGCGCGAAGCCGAGTTTGCCCTTGAACTCTACCCGGTTTCGATGGAAGCAGCCTCTGCGCTGGCGCGAGCGCGCGGCGCAAATAATTCTACCGCCAGTGATTCTGCCGCTCTCGACATCAACGTACAGGCGCGCAACAACCGTGTTACGCCCAAACGCAGCGTCGAGGAACTGATTGAAGCCGCTCGCGCCATTTCGCAGGCGGGCAATCTACAGAAGGCCCGAATCAAACTGATGACCGCTATCACCAGAGCCGAAGGGCCGTGTCCTGTTTGTCACCGCGAACTTGCTTTAGTCTACGAAAAGATGGGTCGCTACCCGGACGCCATTGCTGAATGGGAAACCGTCATCGGACAGGCCACACAAAACGAGCCTGTCGAGCAGGTCAGAGCGCGAATCGAAACGCTCAAACAAAAGAGCAACGCAAAGCAATAATGCGGCTGCAAGGAGCAATGCCCTGCATGAGCGAGATGGCAACGGTTGAGCGCACGGAAACCTTGCGTCAAACGATATGGAAGCGACTCGCCCGCTTCGACCGTCGCCTTCTGTTTTCGATTGTGTTCGTTGTCGCCGCACTGGTCTATTCACAGTCTCAATTCTGGAATCAGCCGAGCGGCGGCGACCGCGCCAACTGGGATTATTTCGCTCAGGTGATAGCGCGCGGCGGCGTCCCTTATCGAGACGTGGTGAACATCAAAAGCCCGCTGTCGGCTTACATAGGAGCAGCGGCAATCATTATTACAAGACCTTTCGGACTGCGAGACATACTGGCCATCCGCATCACCTTTATTCTTCTGGCGGCTCTTACCGTGGCGTTCACCTTTCTGGTTGCGCTCGAATATTTCAAGAGCCTGCGCGTTGCGTTGCTTTCTGCAACCGTGATGCTCACGTTCGACGCATTCGCGCGTTTCAACGCAGGCGGCATCCAGCCTAAAACGCCGATGGTGCTATTCGGGCTGATCTCGTTATGGGCTGTGATAAAAGATCGCCCGCGCGCGGCAGGCGCATTCGGCATGCTGTCGGCCCTGACCTGGCAGCCCGGGTTGCTGTTTGCAGGCGCGGCGGGGCTTGCCTTCACTCGGTACCTGACAAGCTGGCGCGACCGTAAAGCGGTCAGGTTAATCACGTGGGCAATTACGCCTCTTGCGGTTCTGCTGCTTTACTTCTGGATCGCAGGCGCGCTCTTGAGCTTTTATCTATGGAACGTTCACTTCACCGCGACCGTGTACGGGCCTCAGGAAATGCGCTCGCTCTCAAACTTTTTCAATCAACTCTCGAAGCTGCTGAATAACACTTATCTGAACTCGCGCGTCTATTTTTATCTCGCTCTGGCCGGGTTGTGCGTTGCGATATGGCAAGCGGTAAAACGCGCAGGCGGCGGCCATCTGCTTCGAGATGCGCCTTCGCACGCAGTAATGATTGCGCCGGTCGTTTATTTCGCCTTCTGCATGATCGATATACAGAGCGGCCCTGACCTGATTCCGCTCGTGCCTTTCGTTGCCATCTTTGCTGCCGTTGCGATTGCGTTCGTCCTTGATCGGGCAATCAGTCTTTTCGCGCGCCTGCGGGCTGGCATAAATCAGTCGGCTCTTGAAAACTGGTCGAGCGTCGCCATTATAGTTTTCATTCTCGCTTACAACGTCAGCGGCGCTTTCTTCCCGGAGCGCAGGTTTCCGACGCTTCAGGATCAGCAGCCCGCGATTGAAGAACTCGTCTCGCATCTGGAGCCTGGAGACAGGATTTATGTTTACGGCAGCACTGAAATTCTCGTGCTTTCGGGGCTTACGAATGCCGATAAATATTTTCTACTCGACAGAGGCAAGGCACGCTTCCTGGACAAAATCGAGCCGGGCGGGTTCAACGGCTGGTTCGAGCGATTGAAGGCCGAGCGCCCCAAAATTGTAGCGCTCGACCGCCTCGGCACGGATGGCGAGTTGAAACCGCTTGAAGACTGGGCCAAAGCCGACTATGACCTGCGCATCAATCGCGTCTTCGCTTATTACCTCAGAAAGGACACCGCGAGGTGATGCCGGACACGGCTCAGCTGCTGCTGGAGCGATAGCCTTTTGGTTGCGAGTTAATATCGCGTAATAAGTCGCCAGATTAGACACATTTCAACGGCAGTTGATATAATCCTTTCTACTTTGAATGTTTCTATAGAATTTATAATGAGGAGAACGTTTTGCCGCTGAGGAAAAGAGAGATAAGTGTTGAACTCGACAGGATGCGCCACTCTGCCGCGCATCTGATGGCTGCTGCTGTTCAGGCGCTTTGGCCGGAAGCGAAGTTCGGAGTCGGCCCGACCACCAAAGATGGCTTCTATTACGATATCGACCTTCCCACGCCGCTCGGCATCGCGGATTTGGAGAAGATCGAGAAAAAGATGCGAGAGCTTCGCAACAAGAAGCTGGAGTTCAAACGCACAGAGGTTCCCATTGATGACGCGATCACAGAGATGGAGCAGCTGAATCAGGCTTACAAGGTTGAACTGCTTCAGATGCTGAAAGAAAAAGGCTCTACGGCGATAGTCAAAGAGTTCGGCGACGAAGGCGTTGCCGAAGAGGCGGGCGCAGCGGGCGCTTCGACGGTCTCTTTCTATCAGACGGGCAGTTTTCTGGACCTGTGTCGCGGCCCGCACGTCGAAAACAGCAAAGAGATCGGCCCGTTCAAACTCCTGAAGGTGGCTGGCGCTTACTGGCGCGGCAGCGAAAAGAATCCTCAGTTGCAGCGCGTCTACGGCGTAGCGTTTGAAAAGCAGGAAGACCTCGACCATTACCTCTGGCAGATGGAAGAGGCCAAAAAGCGGGATCATCGCAAGCTCGGCAAGGAGCTTGAAATCTTCTTCTTCTCCGAAGAGATCGGGCCGGGGCTGCCCTTCTGGCTGCCGAACGGCGCGTCCATGCGAAAAGAGCTTGAAAAGCTCGCGATTGAAGAGGAACGCAAGGACGGGTATGTCTCGATAAGCAGTCCCATACTGGCAAAGGATCAGCTCTATTATCGATCAGGCCACCTGCCGTATTACAAGGATGACATGTTTGCGCCGCTTGAGATGGACGGGGAGAAATATTACCTGCGGCCTATGAATTGCCCGCACCATCATCTTGTGTACGGGTCGCGCCCGCGCTCTTACCGCGAACTGCCTGTGCGGCTGAGCGAATGGGGGCTGTGCCACAGATATGAGGCGAGCGGTGTTTTAAGCGGGCTGATGCGCGTTCGCTCTTTCTATCAGAATGACGCTCATCTTTACTGCACTCACGAGCAGGCTAAAGACGAGTTCCTTCGCGTCATGCAACTGCACGCGCGCTATTACCAGTTGTTTCAGATCAAGGACTATTTCATGTCGTTTTCCAAGCCGGATCTCAACCGGCTGGATAAATATGTTGACGCGCCGGACAAATGGCTTGCTGCCATGGCGATAATCCAACAGGCTATGGACGAGACCGGTTTCCCGTACGAAGAGCGGGAGGGCGACGCCGCTTTTTACGGGCCGAAGATCGACTTCATCATCGAGAACGCTATCGGAAACGAGTATGCAATTTCGACCAATCAGCTCGATTTTCTTGCCACTGAAAGATTCAACCTCACCTACGTTGGGGCTGATGCCAAGGACTATCCGGTTTATGTAATTCACCGCGCTCCGCTTGGGTCGCACGAACGGTTCGTGGCTTTTCTGATAGAGCACTATGGCGGCAACTTCCCAACGTGGCTTGCGCCCGTTCAGGCGCAGATCATCCCGATCAGCGACCGCCACACGGAGTATGCAAAGCAGGTGCATCAGACGTTGTTCACGGCTCCAATCAATACGGCGACGGGCGGGCTGCGCGTCGAGACGGACTTCTCTTCCGAACGCATGCAGAAGAAGATCCGCAACGCTACCTTGATGAAGGTTCCGTATATCCTGATTATCGGAGACAAGGAGGCGGAATCAGGTCAGGTTGCCGTTCGTCTGCGCAACGGCACGGACCTCGGCGCTATGCCGATTGAGACATTGCTCTCGCGATTGCGTACGGAGATCGAATCCCGGCGCGACCTTGAATAAGGGTCGCGCCGCATTCGGCGAAAGCTGCTTTCAAGCCGTTCGATAGCGAAGAACCAGAACCAGATAGACCATCACAGCCAGAATCAGGTCGAAAAGTATAGTAAACATCATCACACGCGGCCCGATTGAATCGAACATCTGCCCGATAATCAAAGGAACTATCATGCTGCCAGCGCTCCCGCCGAGCAGGAAAAAACCTGTCACCTGTCCCGTGATCTTCATGCGGCGTTCCGCAAACGTCAGCGCGGTCGGATAGATGGAAGCCATCGAAAGCCCTATCGCTATAGACGCAAGGGTGATGGCCGATAGCGATGTCGGCCAAAGTATCGCTATCGCTACGCTGACAAGGCAGCCGATCAAATCCACAAGCAGAATCGCGCGCGGTCTGAATCGCGCGGCTATGGGCACGCCGATAAGCCTTCCGACTGTAAGCGAACCCCAGAAAAAGGATGTCAGAAGCGCCGCCCGGTTTTCATCGCCAAGGTCAATCTTCAGCACATAACTATAAATCCAGCTGCCGTAGCTCACCTCAGCGCCGATATAGAGGCAGAGCAACAGCGCGACCAACACGACTAGTTTGTAATTTACACGGCTCGCATCCGAGCCTGCATCTGAAGCCTGCTGATTTTGCGGGCCTGGCAATCTCAGCAGCAATACGGCGGCTGGCAATATGAGAAGCGCGAGCGCAAGGTAAGGCCCGGCCATCGTGTTTTTAATAGTAAGGCTCCAGCTGATGACGAGCGGGGATATAAAGCCGCCGACGCCATAGAAAAAATGGAGCGCGTTCATAAAAGGCGGGACGCGGCTTTGATGAACCCAGACCAGCAGAACGTTTCCGCCCACGCCAACAGCGCCTTCTGCCGTGCCGAGCACGAATACCACTGCGAGCAAAAGGCCGAGCGCGGGGATGAACGGCATAAGCGCCATCGCGGCAGACATCGCTATGATCATCACGGCCATCACTGTATGCCCGCTCATACGATCATAGAATCTGCCGCTGAATAGAGAGCCGAGCAGGAACCCGAATGAACGAGAGGTGATGAGATAACTGATTTCGCTCGTGCTGACGTGCACCTGACTTGCAAGACCGGGCAGCGTAGGCCCAAGCGCAGCCAGCGCCAGGCCGAGCGCGACGAAGGCGATGAAATACGAGATGGTCTGAGCTGTTTTCAAAATAGTGAAATCCTTCCGGCAAAGGCGCAATCCTACCAGAAGCGCGCGCGCTAATCCCAACCGTTTCCGAGCAGGTCCGCGCTTGACAAACATATATAGATGGTTGTATATATATACTGGCATCGCAAAGGAAGATTAATGGACGCAAAACAATTTCAACGGATCGCTAAAGCCCTTGCAGACCCCAGGCGCTTCGAGATTCTCGAAGTCATCGCTTCAAGCGGGGATGATATATGCTGCGGCACGGTCGTCGAATGCTTTCCGGTCGCTCAGGCGACGGTTTCACATCACTTGAAAGAGTTGACCGGCGCGGGCCTTATAGAGACGCGCTCCGAAGGGCAATTCAAATACCTCCGCGCGCAGCCCGATGTGCTGGCCGAATATATCAGTGAACTCCAGCGCCGCATCGGCCAGCCAGCCGCTAAAGGCCGGGGGCTGAAGGTCGCAAAACGCCAGAAATCAGCGAAAGCCTAGCCAGAGGAAGCTCGTTTCGAGCTTTGCAATTCATATAGATGTTTGTATTTCTTGAGATCAAATGAAAGGGAGTGAAACTATGAGTGAACATATTCGAGAAGTGAGCGATTCATCTTTTGAGAAAGATGTGATCCAGTCAGAAAAGCCTGTTCTTGTCGATTTCTGGGCGGCGTGGTGCGGCCCCTGTCGCGCGATGATGCCGACGGTCGAAGCGCTGGCAACGGAGCTTGAAGGCAGCGCCGCAATCGTCAAACTCAATGTCGATGATAACCCGGCCACCCCGCAGCAATACGGCGTCAGGGGCATCCCTACGATGATCCTCTTCAAAGGCGGCAAAGAGGTGGAGCGCGTCGTGGGCACGACTTCCAAGCAGTCGCTTTCTCAACTGATAGAAAAACATGCCACTCTGCAAACGGCGTGACGAGGCGGCGACCGATTGCCGGGCTGCTGTAAAGTGACTCGGCAATCGCCACAGTAAAACTTTTTCGTGACATTTGAGGAGAAACGATGAAAGTTTACGAAGTTAAGGAATTTGGGATTGAAAACCTCGCTTTGGTAAACCGCGATGAGCCTCAACCCGGCGCAAGCGAAGTCGTCGTCAGATTTCACGCGGCGTCCTTGAATTACCGCGACCTGATGTTTGTCAAAGGCGTATACAACCCGAAGGCGAAACTGCCCTCCGTGCCGTTTTCAGACGGGGCGGGCGAAGTCGCAGCCGTTGGCAGTAATGTGACGCGATGGAGAGTCGGCGACAGGGTTTGCCCCATCTTCACGCAGGGCTGGATCGAAGGCGAGCCTTCGTTGCAGAAAAATCGCGCTACGCTTGGCGCAGGGGCTATGGACGGCGTTTTGCGCGAATACGGCGCGTTTGATGAAAGCGGTCTGGTCCGAATCCCCGATCATCTTTCGTTTGAGGAAGCCGCGACGCTGCCTTGCGCAGCAGTGACGGCCTGGAACGCGCTTATCGATTCGGGGCGTTTGAAAGCGGGGCAGACGGTCCTGGCGCTGGGCACGGGCGGCGTGTCCATATTCGCTCTACAGTTAGCCAAAATGCACGGCGCGCGGGTGATTATAACTTCGAGCAGCGATGAAAAGATCGAAAGAGCTAAGGAGTTGGGCGCGGATGAAACGATAAATTACAAAAGCGCGCCGGACTGGGATAAAGAAGTGTTGAGCCGGACAAATAAAATCGGCGTCGATCACGTCGTTGAAGTCGGCGGCGCGGGAACGCTGTCGAAGTCTTTGAACT
Organism: Blastocatellia bacterium; assembly: GCA_963804815.1. GTDB lineage: Bacteria > Acidobacteriota > Blastocatellia > UBA7656 > UBA7656 > DATEKX01. The sequence goes on from CAWDRU010000002.1 coordinate 6,079,379, forward strand.
CTGCGCGCGTCGGCGGGCATGTTGCCCTGATCGGCGTTTTGTCGAGCGGAAATGATTTCAACCCGCTCAGCGTTTTGATGAAATCCGTCCGGCTACAGGGCATTCTTGTCGGTTCGCGCCGGATGTTTGAAGATATGAACAGCGCCATCGAGATTAATAAATTAAAGCCGGTGATCGATAAAACTTTTGCGTTTGATGAAGCGGGCGAGGCTTTGAAGTATATGGAAAGCGGCTCGCACTTCGGCAAAATCGTCATCAGATTCTGATGAACGGGAAAGAGAGAAATAAATGCTACATACACGAGGATACGCAACCGGAGGGCCAACATCTGCTCTTGAGCCGTTCACGTTCGAGCGGCGCGAGCTGGGGCCGAATGATCTGCTGATCGAAATACTTTACTGCGGGGTTTGTCATTCGGACATTCATCAGGCGCGAAACGAATGGGATAACTCCATCTACCCGATGGTTCCCGGACATGAGATCGTCGGGCGTGTGGCGCGCGTCGGGTCCGAGGTCACGCGGTTCAAAGAAGGCGAGATTGCAGGGGTCGGTTGTTTCGTCGATTCCTGCCGCGCGTGCGACAATTGCAAAGCGGGTCTTGAGCAGTATTGCGAAGGGCATCTCGTCGTCACATACAATGGAACCGAAAAGGACGAGAAGACGCCGACCTTTGGCGGGTACTCATCTCAAATCGTGGTGGATGAAAACTACACGCTGAAAATCTCCCCCGATCTTCCGCTCGCAGGTGTCGCCCCGCTGCTCTGCGCAGGGATAACCACTTACTCGCCGCTCCGTCATTTCAAAGTTGGCGAAGGGCAGCGCGTTGGAGTAGTAGGACTGGGCGGGCTGGGACACATGGGTGTGAAGTTCGCCGCCGCCATGGGCGCAGAGGTCACTGTTTTCAGCACATCGAACTCGAAAGAGAAGGACGCGCGCGAACTGGGCGCGCATCATTTCGTCGTCACAAAAGATCCGAAAAATCTTGAACCGCTTGCTAAAAAATTCGACTTCATTCTCGACACCGTATCGGCAGATCACGACCTGAATATGTATCTCGACCTGCTGCGGCTCGACGGCGCAATGGTGCTTGTCGGAGCGCCGGAAAAGCCCGCGGAGGTTCGAGCCTTTTCGCTGCTTGCGAACAGAAGAAACCTTGCAGGCTCGATGATCGGCGGAATTCGCGAGACGCAGGAGATGCTCGATTACTGCGCGAAAAACGGCATCACTTCCGATGTTGAAGTGATCGACATTCAACGAATCGAAGAGGCTTACGAGCGTACGGTCAAGGGCGATGTTCGATACCGTTTCGTCATCGATATGAAATCGCTGTGAAGAGGAGAAGATGAAAAAACGTCAACTGGGAAACTCCGGGTTGGAGGTTGCCCCGCTCGCTTTCGGCGGCAACGTCTTCGGGTGGACTGCCGACGAGGCAACATCGTTTCGGCTACTGGATGAGTTTGAAGAAGCAGGATTCGATTTCATAGACACGGCGGATGTCTATTCGCGTTTCGCGCCCGGCAACGAGGGCGGAGAATCCGAAACCATCATCGGCAAGTGGGCGAAGCAAAAAGGAAACCGCCAGAAGGTCATCATCGCCACCAAGGCAGGCATGGACATGGGAGAGGGCAGAAAGGGGCTGGCGAAATCATATATCATGCATGCGGCTGAAGATTCGCTCAAGCGCCTACAGACAGACTACATCGACCTGTACCAGGCGCACATAGACGACCCGGAAACGCCGCTGGAAGAGAGTCTGGAAGCCTTTGCGAAGTTGATCGAGCAGGGGAAAGTCCGAGCCATCGGCGCTTCCAACTACAGCGCGGAGCGGCTCTCGGAATCGCTTGAGGTCAGCCAGCGGCTGAATATACCGAGATACGAAAGCCTGCAACCGTTATACAACTTGTATGATCGCGCGGAGTTTGAAGAAAAGCTCGAACCGCTCTGCCTTGAAAAAAAGATAGGCGTGATCAGTTACTTCTCTTTAGCAAGCGGTTTTCTCACGGGCAAGTATCGCTCGGAAGACGATCTGTCAAAAAGCCCGCGAGGCCGAAGGGCGAAAACCTATATGAACGAGCGGGGCTATCGAATTCTCGACGCGCTGGACACGGTCGCGAAACGATACAGCTCGACTCCCGCAAGAGTATCACTTGCATGGCTGATTGCGCGTCCGAGCGTCACTGCGCCGATTGCAAGCGCCACGAGTCTGGAGCAGTTGAACGACCTGATTGAAGCGACCAGACTTGAATTGGATGTTTCGTCAATAGAGCTGTTGAATCAGGCGAGCGCTTAATCTGTAGCGCACGCGCGCATAGAATTTAAGCCAGACTGTTTTTAGGTTTTTTGGAACCCTTGAAACGGGACGCTTCCGGACTAAGAAGCGTCCCGCCTGTTTTGCGAGTCCAAATCTCAGAATAGAATGCTGATTGATTTGAAGATCAATTTAAGAAGGTGAGCCATGCTGGTTACTTAAATAACGGGCGCGTTCGGCTTCTTCTGTCTGCTTGCGAACCACGCCTTCGCGCCCGTCATATTTAATAAAGGCTGGCAGCAACAGTGCCAGCAAACCCGAACCCAATACGCACATCACGCCGCCTGAAACGATTGATCCGCGCAGGCCCAGCAGGCTCGCCATCAAGCCCGCTTCCGCATTGCCCAGATACGGGCCTGTCGTGTAGCTGATCATCTCTATGCTTGCAAGACGGCCCCGCAGATGATCCGGTATTGTCTGATTCCAGATCGTCATTCTAAACAACCCGCTCACCATGTCGGCTGCGCCCGCCAGCGCCAGAAAAAACAGGGCCAGCCATAACCATTTCGCCAATCCGAACGCGATGATTGCCGCTCCCCACACCGTCGCCGCTATCGTTACGGCAAGGCCGTGCTTGTTTATGTGGCTCGTCCATCCCGAAGTCATCGTGACGGTCAACGACCCGACCGCGGGCATTGCGTAAAACAGACCGACCGAAGCCCCGCCAAAGCTTTCGGCAAGCGCCGGAAACAACGCCATCGGCATTCCGAAAAACATTGCGTTGATATCAATCAGGTAAGTTCCCAGCAATTCCTGTCGGCTGCGCGCGTACTTCAATCCTTCGATGACAGAGCGCAAACTCGCCCGGTCAGCATTCATAGGCGCGGTGACAGAGCGTATCAACATAACCGTGATGATGGCGACGATGAATGTCGCAGCGTCAAGCGCAAAAGCGAATCCGGCACCAAAGCTCGCCGCGATCACGCCTGCAATGGCAGGCCCGACGATGAAGTTGAAGTTGAAACGCAAACTGCTCAGCGCAGAGACGGCAGGCATCAACTGAGGGGCGACCAGTCGCGGAGTCAAGGCTTCGAGCGCGGGACGGTGGATTCCGTTGATCCCTGCAAACAGCGCCGCGACCAGAAACAACACCCACGCGTGCGGCGCTGTAAGCAACGAATTCAAAACCAGCACAGCGCAACAGAGCGCGAGTCCGAGTTCCGAAAGCAGGATCAATCGCCGCCGGTCAACGTAATCAGCCAGAGCGCCGCCAACGAAGGAGAGCAAAAACATCGGCGCGAATTCCGCTACGCCCAACATCCCGACGGCAAACGATGATTCCGTCAGTCGATACATCTGCCAGGGCAGCACGACATAGCTGATGGCGGAACCGAAACCTGAGACGAACTGCCCCGCGTACAAAAGCCTGTAGTCGCGCGAAGCTTTCAACGGCGTGACATCAATCGCAAGCAACCCGAACAGCCTGCGTCTGATCCTGTCTTTTGAGCCTGATGCCTGCAAGTTTTGATCTGGCATGATCTGTAGATATTTAAACCACCTCGCGCCTTAAATCGGGGAAGACCTTCGAGACTTTACCGATCAGGTAATCGCCGTATGTACCGCGAAATTCATGCACGCTCGCGCGGTCCCATCGCTCGGCCTTGTTATCTGTGACATCGCGTCGGATCTCTATTGGCTTTATTTCGGCGTTGAAGTTCGGGTCGAAGAAGCATGGAAATGATAAGCGATCATGCGTAGTGACTTTCTGCACGCGATGCGGCGTAGACAGATAAAGCCCGCCGGTCATTCGATCAAGCATGTCTCCTATGTTGCATACGAACGAATTCGGTATGGGCGGAGCGGCTACCCATCGAGACTTTACCTTCACCTCAAGCCCGCCTGACATATCCTGCTTCAGCATAGTGAGCAGGCCGTAATCCGTATGCTCTCCGACTCCCCAGTTCGATTCAAGCTCAGGCATTCGCCGGGCCGGGGGATAGTTGAATATGCGAAACAAAACAAGCGGGTCTGATGTGTAGCGGTCGGCAAAATATGATTCTTCGAGTCCCAGACTGAGCGCGATGCCGCTCATCAACGAGTGGCCGAGCCGCGTCATTTGACTCATGTAATCGAGCACCGTTTCGCGGAATCCTTCGATGCCGGATGGAAAAAGATTAGCGCCGTGCATCGGCGCGCCCGCCTTTACCATAGGGTGATCGGAATCGAGTTCCGCGCCGAAGTAAATTCCCTCCTTCAGATCGGGCTTGCCGCTTGTCAATTCCCGCCCAACCGGAAAGTACCCGCGCCACGCTCGACCGGCGCGCGACATGCTTATCTCAAGTTTCGCGTCCGCGCTCTCGGCGAAGAACCGTCGGCTGACCTCTTCCAGTCGTTGCTGTAAGGATTCGTCTACGTTATGACCTACGACATAAAAGAAGCCGGACTCGCGGCACGCGCGCCCTATTTCAGTCGAGACTTCGTGCCGCCCGTCTGTTTTGCGCACGAGCGCAGTGATGTCTATGACGGGAATGTTGTGTGATGAACTATCCAATTTGGCTGCCTGTCGCTTCAAATCCGCATCACCCGCGCACGCCTTCGTGACGTAGGGATTGCGCTCTTCGGGCGCAAGATCAAGCGCCGTCTGAAATATATCTTCGATTTGTTGCCAGCGTTCAGGTGACATAAAAATCATAGCCGGACATAGCGCAGCCTGACAGATTGCGCTACATCTCTTTCATCTGGCCTCGAAGCCATGCTTTTGCCATGCGCCAGTGACGGTCGAGCGCGACTCGACAGCTCGATAAGTAGTTGAGTTGCACTATCCGTCCCCTGTTCGTTCATAAATATCCGCGCCATCCCTGACGGTTAGGCTAAATCTATCTGCTCGCGTTGTTTGCTTCGATGAGAGACCTGTTCGGCTCAGCACTCCGATTCGCAGTTTTAATCGTAGCCTGAAGGCGCTCGCTGTGCAACCACGAGCAAAATCGCGGTTTCGTCCATGATACTTTTTTCGCTCATCCTGCGCGTTAGCTATATGAAGGCGAAAGACGCCGCCGAAACGCAGAAAGGGCACAGAGTAGTTAATCTCTGCGCCCCTTCTGCGTCTCGGCGGGGAATTGATTTTTCACTTCACTAAAACGGCGCGATCTTTGTAGCCGGATCGCTCCATCCGCTTTGACCCGCGCTCAGAACTGCCGCGACTCGAAACCAGTAACGTGTCCCGCTCACCAGTCCCATGGCCGTAGCAGATGACTTAAGCACCACGGTTGTATGCGTCCAGCTTGTTGGGGTAGGCGGATCGCTGCTGCGTTCGATGACGTAGCTCTTTGCGCCTTTCACTTTGTCCCAGCTCAGATCAATTTCGCCTGCCTGATCTCCGTCTGTCGCGGTGAGCGAAGTTGGCGGAGTAGGCTGGATAGTCGAACTCCCCGCGCTGCGAACATCAAGTCCCGCGCTGAGAATCATCGATTCATCGTCGCCGCTTACGCTTTCAATGTAGGCCGTCAGTTGTCGCACCAGTGCTTCGAGCGCCTCTTCCTTATCGTGGAGGATGCTGGTTTTGGTCTGTGCGGTTTGTCTGGCGGCTTGGGCGTCCATATAAGCTGCTTCGAGGTCGTCAGCGCCAGCCGTCACCTGCGCCAGCGGCGGGTGCGGGGTGATAAAACTGGCATTGCCGGTCAGGGACGAGACCATCTGTCGAGCTTTAGCGGCTTTATCCAGAGCGGATAAACTTTTGAGATTGAGCTTTGCCTTGGGCATGGAAAACCTCCTGAGAGATAGATTTGTGATTTTAGATACGGAACAAATTTAAAGTAACGCGAGTTCGACATAATAATCGAAGTAAAAGCCCTGAAAGGGCGAAATTCAATAGCACAGGGCATCGCGCCGGGTATGATTGCCACCACCTCACAAGCCCTGTAAGGGCGAAATAAATCAGTTGATTTATTTCGCCCTTACAGGGCTTGTAGTTTCTCTTGATGCAAGACACAGGGCGATGCCCTGTGCTATTGAATTTCGCCCTTTCAGGGCTGATTCTTATGTCGAATTCACGTTAAAGTAGGATTAAACACAGAAAAAAGCAAGTATAATCAATATATTTGCGCGATATGAACAGGGCTATCGGTTGTTAGAGCGCGCCGAAAACCGGCTGAAATCCATTATTTCTGGAATTAAACGTCCCTGAGATTAGCTTGAATTAACACAAAAGCTATTTGAATTGTGACAAACCGAGTGGGATTTATGGCAAACCGGATTGGATTTGCGGCAAACCCGACTCGGTTTGCGATAAACCCGACTCGGTTTGCAATAAACCCGACTCGGTTTGTCGTAAACCCGGCTCGGATTACGATAAATCCCACTCGGATTATGGCAAACCCGACTCGGTTTGTCATAAACCCGACTCGGATTGCCGCAATCCGAGTCGGGTTTGCCGCAAATCCAATCCGGTTTGCGACGATTCCAGTTGGGATTATGAGAGATCAAGCAGGTTTTGCGGTCGAGCAATTTGCCCGTGTTAGATTGAGGATGGGCAGACAGACTCGTTGAGAGTATTGCACTCATGGCAAAGAGGCTTACCGCCTGTCCCATGTCTAAGGTCTTCGCCCGAAATGTTGTTGCCAGTCCTGCATCCGGCATTATTGTGATAGACAGATTGTTTAATGGAATGCCAGGGTGCTTTCATACTTGAGGGCAGATCTTTCTGATTTATATTTAAAAACTGCTGCCGAGGCGCTGGTGCTCCACGAAGTAATCCTTCTGTGCTCAAATCTTCGTCGATGTCAGGCCAATGGATGCCATACCCCCCGCCACCGATCTGCCATTTATTCCTCTCTGCCTCAGACGCATTTAGAAGTCTGGGATACCAGACAAGCGGCACAATAATCGTTCGACCATCCATTAAAGACACGCTTAACGTTGAATCTGTAAACTCCACATTTGCGACACGTTCATCAGCCGCCAAAGCCAAAATACCCATCCCAAGCCTCCAATAGCTCTGTTTGATGCTCCATCACTAATAATTGTAGCTTACGCAATTCTTTTGCGCTATAACCGAAATTACGGGCCAGACTTACCGGCCTCAGCCAGAACTTTGCAGACAGGTTATCTCGATCAATATGTATGTGCGGCGGTTCATTAGGCTCGTGGCTGTAGAAGTAAAAACGATAAGGGCCGATTCTCAGAATCGCAGGCATAATCAGTTATTGTATCAGAATACAAAAACAGCAAGTTAGTAACTAACTGCCATTAACACTGCTGTGTAGGCCAAGTAGTTACCTGTAATATCACTACAATTGAATTGCCGATGATAAAAGGTCATGCCTCGTCCAATGCCTGTTCATCTTTTCGCCTGCGGCGCGAGCGGTAAATCACAAATATCAAACTGCCAATCACCGCAAGCGCGATTAATCCCACAAGTATCTCTACATAGTGTTTCGCAAAAAGATTGATCATGGATCGCCCGTACAGCGATGCCAGATACGCGATCAAGGTGAAGCGGATGGCTCGGCCAGCCGCGAGCGCAACCAGATACTTTTTGAGCGGATAATTCATCGCGCCCGCGCCGAGCAGAAAAGGACTCAAAGGGAACGGCGGCGGCAGTATCGAAGGGATGAAGACCGTGCCGAATCCCCATCGCTCGAAGGCGCTATGGACGCGCTCCAATCTCTTTTTTGATATTCGCCGCGCGAGCGCCTCTTCACCGCTCCTGCGACCCAAACGATATGTCAGATACCCGCCCAGCACAGACCCGATGACCGCCATCGCCGCATAATAAAACCATAACTCTTTCTCTTTTGCCGCAAGGACTATCGTAAGAGCGTCAAGCCCGCCCGGTGTCGGAATCACGGAACTGTCGAGCACGCCCATCAATATCAATCCAATCCCTCCGAGCCGCCTCAGAGTTCTCCAGACATCAAAAAGCAGTGCTAAAAATATTCCCATACGTTTTCGCGCGACAGACTAATCACTTCGCCGGTTTGCCGTGACGCTTTTTCCACGCTTCCACGTACCGGGCGGCCTTCGGGTTCGCTTCGTTCCACTTCGGCTCTTCAGGGTTGTTGGCGATCATAACCACCCCAAGCGCCACCGAGCGATCCACCTGTACCATGTTCGCGTAATCGATCTTATCCCAGTGATCTCCAAGCCCGTGATAATCGGGATAAACATACGCTACGCTCAGCGTATGCGCGGGCACGCCCTGATCTGCCAAAGCCTGATTGTCGCTGCGGCCAAAGTAGGCGTCGCTGTTGCGCTCGTGCTTATAGATTTTGATGCCTGTCATCTCTCCGGCGGCCTTGAACGTCGCTCCCACATCGGAAAAATCGAATCCCGTCATCGCTGCATTAGAGAGTTGCGGTCCTTCGTCGCTGTCGGTGCGGCCTACCTGTTCAAGGTTCACATCGGCTACGGTCTTTTCAATCGGGAAGACAGGGTGGCGACCGTAATAACGCGAGCCGAGCAGACCTTTCTCTTCGCCGAATACGGTCATGAAGATCAGGCTTCGTTTCGGGCGCTCTTTCAGAGTCGCGAGCGCCGATGCCAGTTCGATGACCGACACTGTGCCGCTGCCATCATCGTTCGCGCCGTTGAAAATATTATCCCCCATACCTCCGGCTCGCACGCCAATGTGATCGTAATGCGCAGTAATCATCACATAGGTGTCTTTCAGCGCAGGGTCAGAGCCGCGAAGCAGGCCGATGACGTTGCGAGCCTTGACGGGTCTTTCAACCGGAGCGGACAGTTTCAATGTAGCATCAATCGGCGCAGCGCCCGGTTTCAGCGCGTCGTAAAGATTCACTACCTTCTGATCGTGCACGGTAATCAAAGGCACCTTTGCGGATTCGGGCATCGCCCGGCGATTTTCAGGATCAATCACTCGCCCCTGCCCTGAGCCGCTGCCAACTGCATTGAGCCGATCAACAGATAAAATGAGCGCAGCTTTGAGCGCGCTCACTTTCGATATGAATTCGCTTTGAGCGCGATACATCTCCATCTGCTGAGACTGGGCCGCGTTGTGAAAGTCCGGTATTTCGGTTATGACTATACGGCCCTGCGTCTGTTCGGGTTTGAGCGCGGCAAGCGCCGCCGCATCTTTGTAATCAATCCTGATAATCCCTGCGCGCGCAAGATTGAGCGCACCCTCAAACGACAGGCTGACCTGAGTTTTGCTTACCGTAATCAGTTCTTTGCCGTCACGGATTCTCAACTCGAACTCATCCATATTGCGTTCGGCCAGCATCAAGTTCGCCGTCTGGAAATATCCGTCATCGCCTACAGGCTCAAGTCCCGCGCGCCGAAACTGCGCGGCTATGTACTCGGCTGCGATGTCGAGACCTCGCGACGGCGTGTTGCGGCCTTCGAGCGCATCAGATGCGATGAAAGAGAGATGGCCCCGCAGCGAATCTGCGGATATGTGCGCAAGCGCCGCTTTTACATCGTCGGTCATAACGGGCGGCGCTTGATAGGCGCTGAGGCTAAACAGACTGATAGCCAGAAGAACTACTTTACTGGTAACGCGAATGCTTAAACGCATGTGACGGTTCCTCCAAATGGTGTCGATCTTTTTACGTTATGAAGCATTTTGCGTTTCGCGACTGCGATTGAGCAAGCCGCTTCATAACTATTCCAAGGCATTAGCAAAGAAGTAGGGGCAGGGCTTGTCCCTGCCCGAATGGCCGATAGGCCATGATTGATTTAAAATTTGCTGAATTAATATTCTGTCATCGCTTCGCGATCCGGGCAGGGACAAGCCCTGCCCCATACGCATCAAGCTAAGGCCCCGTCCGAGAGCAATTGAAAACTCGACGGGGCCTTTTTACGTTTGTTTATTCGACATCCCACACCTATACATCTGCCGATCAGCTTTGTCACACCTTTCAACTCTCCGACTGATCTCATCGCTGTCACAAGTTGCGGTGCCAGCATTTGCACTACCTTCCCTGCTTTGAATAAACTTCTGTCCTCATACTTCCATCCGCTCATTATTATTATCCAGTGCTTTATCAGCATCCCCAGTAGCTTTGCATACACCTCGCATAATATTCTCCACGGCTTTTTACTTCGCCACTCATCTATCTGCCCCTGACTCTTCCACATCTTGAATATCAACTCGATCTGCCATCTCGCTCTGGCTAAGGCATACACTTCTTTTAGTTCTAACCTCGCTTCCTCTACGTTTGTCACATAGACTGACCATTCGGCCAGCTCCAGCGACTCTTTCTTTATCTTGCTGCAGTTGCGCCGCGCTTTATCTCTCAACCGACGCCTTCGCTCATCGGCTATTTGTTTGTTCACCCTCACAGCAACTATCCGACACTCCAGTTGCTCTACCCCTCCAAGCTTGATGAGGGTATCTACCCTCTCGCTTTTCTGCGCTTTCAGGAATTCCAGAATCGTCAGCTTGTTGCCGTGATGGTCTACTATTTTTGTCGTTGATTTCACTCGGCTGATCCAGTAGGCCCGCTTCTCATTAAGCTGGCGCATCAGTTTGAGGTCGAAGTAAGCCATGTCAGCAAGGCGCAGTGAGCCTTTGGGTATGTCGGCCTTGTGCAACAAGCCTTTATTATCAGCCGTACGACCGCTGTGTAGATGCGGTCCTTCGAGCCTGCCCGTGACCAGATCCAACCCGATCTCAACTTTTATAGAAGAACTCTTGCCTGACGTGCCGCCGCATCCTGCCCAAACACTCAGCAATTCATCAGGCAAAACGATGACAGACGTATCAATCAAATAGACGTTGGTGAATCGACTAAGCAGAGTTGTAGCAACCGGGTCGCAAGCAAAGACCAGTTGCAAGGCAGCTTCTAAGACAAGCTTCAAACACTGAGCTGCTTTCGGGTTGAAACGCTGGTCTAAAGCTTGAGCAGAGAGGTTGGTGCCTGTGAGGGCGGCAGTTTGAGCAAGCTGTTGAAGAGAGGAGGAAGGATTGGCTAGCCAGCCAAAAACCAGAGTCTGAACGAAGAGTTCGGGTGAAAGTTTTGATTGACGCATAAGAAACCCGCTCTCAAGACCAGCAAGTCTTGGGGTATGTAGAAGTAGGTTTTGCAAAGCGTTTGGGAGGTGAGATAGTGTAGGCATAAAAGAAGCTCCTTTGTTTTTGGGTTTGTCGAAAACCAATAATAACGAAAGAGCTTCTTTTTCATATTCTTACCGACTCACATTCTTAGCTTGATGCGTATGGGGCAGGGCTTGTCCCTGCCCGGATCGCCGATAGGCGATGATCTGTCATGGCTTTCAGCCATTCGGGCAGGGACAAGCCCTGCCCCTACATTGATTGTCAACCGACTTTGTTACAGCCCTGGAGTTGCTATCCGCACAGGCTCGGCTTCGGGTGATTTCGGATTGCCGATTTCGTATCGTTGGTTTAGATTGTTGCTACCGTCTGCGGTTGTTTTGCAGCACGCGAGTGGCTGGGCTGAAGTTTTTCATTGCCGTCAGTTGTTTCATGGCTTGCAAACTGGCGCGCACGGCTGTCGGCATCACTGAACAAGGCGGCAACCAATGAATGGTCAAAAAGTGGTCAGCCAAGATCGACAGCCTGCTCGAACCTCTGTTGCTGGAGACCAGCGACGAACAGGCTGACGAACTCCTCTCAGGGCTTATCACTGCCCATGCCGAGCCTGTGATCAAAGGCATAATTCGCTATAAACTTCATCTCAGTTCTTACAAAGTGGACGCGCGAGCCGAGGCTGATGACATTTATCACGAAGCGCTGGTGCAACTGCTGGCGGAATTGCGTCAGCTTCGCAAACAGCCCGACGACCATCCCATTACTGATGTGCGCGGGATGGCTGCGGTCATTGCGCATCGAACGTGTTCCCGCTGGATGCGCCGCCAGTTTCCGGAACGGCACGCGCTCAAAAACCGACTTCATTATCTGCTGACGCGCCAGCGCGGTTTCGCGCTTTGGCAGGACGAGGGCGGAAAGATGGTGGCTGGCTTTGCGGTGTGGCAGGGACAAAAGAAGGCGGCAGGCGCAGCGCAACTCGGAGGGCTGTCAGATGCTGAGGGCATCCGATTGCTCAAAGGCGGCAGGCAGCAGGAGTTGGGCAACGCTCTGGCCGCGATTTTCGATCACCTCGGCAGCCCGATTGAATTCAATGAACTGGTGAGCGTTCTGGCCGAACTGCTCGGAATCAGGGATCAACCAATCGAATCGCTTACCGAAAACGAAGACGCCGTCGCGTTTCAAGCCGCTGCCGGAGAATCGGACCCTGCATGGCAGGTCGAAAAACGGATCTTTCTGCAAAGGCTTTGGGAAGAACTGCAATTGCTTCCGCTGAATCAGCGCACAGCGCTATTGCTGAACCTGAAAGACGCGGACGGGCGCGGTTGTATTGCGCTGTTCCCCGCAACGGGGATCGCGACTCTGCGCCAGCTGGCAGACGCTCTGGAGATCAGCGCGGACAGATTCGCCGAATTGTGGAATGAACTGCCGCTGGAGGACGCGAGAATAGCCGAGTTGACAGGACTGACGCGGCAGCAGGTTATCAACGCGCGCAAATCGGGACGCGAACGGTTGACGCGCCGGTTGAAAGGGTTTATTTGAAACGTCAGTGCCAATAACCAGAGCCTTTCGTCAACTTATATATGTAAGAAGATAGCCGGGGTTCCGGCTGTGGGGAGAAAAGTGATTTGAGCGAGCACCTGACCCAAAATCAGGTTGAAGATTACTGCCAGCAACAGCTGCGCGTTGCGGACCTGCTGTCGGTGTCTGATCACCTGAGCGAGTGTGAAGCATGCCGTCGGCTGATCGAATGCGCTATGAACGGCGACGCGGCATTTCTCGCCCTCAGGTCCGAAGCCTTTGGCGAGTCGGCAGAGATTTCTTCGCAGGCACATCTGAGTGCAGAACAGACGGCTGGATTTGTCGATAGAAACCTGCCGGGCGAGGAACTGCAAATCATCACCGATCACCTGACCCGTTGCGAGCATTGCGCTCTGGCAGTTGATGATCTCGACGCTTTCAGAAATCAGATCGCGCCCTCGCTTGAGCGCGAATATCATCCGGCGTCTGTTGACTCGCAAACCGAAAGCTTCTGGCATCGAACGGTTGCTTCTCTGCACGCCCTTTTCCTTAGACCTCAGGGACTGGCCTTTGGCGCGGCGCTGGCGATTCTTTTGCTGGCCGTGACTGGCTGGTTGATCTGGCGGACGCCAACCGAAAGCGAGCCGAAACAGGAGCTTGCCGTTTCACCCGCGCCCCCGCCAAACCCCGCGCCAGTCCCCGTGATCGCGCAACTCAATGACGGCGAAGGTCAGTTGACGCTGGATCAGGAAGGCAGGCTTTCGGGCGCTGATGACCTGCCGCCCGCTTACCAGAGTTTGCTCAGGGAAGCGCTCACCGGTCGGCGGATCGAAAGGTCATCGCAACTCAAGGGACTCGCCCGTCCGCCGAGCGCGCTGATGAGTACGGACAAACAGAAAAGCGAGTTTTCACTGATCGAGCCTGTTGGAAAAGCGCTGATGACTGATCGCCCGACCTTCCGCTGGTCGCCGATGGAAGGGGCGACCGTGTATGTTGTTGAGGTTTATGACAGCCAGTTCAACCTTGTGGCCACCAGCCCCGAACTGACCAGCCGTTCGTGGGCGGCGTCGCAATCACTCGCGCGCGGCAGTGTCTATTCCTGGCAGGTGAAAGCCACAAAAGACGGGCAGGAGTTCAAATCACCGCGTCCGCCCGCGCCGCAGGCGAAATTCCGAGTTATTGATCAGGCGAAGGCGAATGAACTGGCGAAAGCGAAGCGCGTTTACCCGTCATCTCATCTGACGCTGGGACTGCTGTACGCGGAGGCAGGGTTGCTCAGGGAGGCTGAACAGGAACTGCGCGCGCTCGAAAAAGCAAACCCCGATTCGGAGATTGCGCGCAGCCTGCTTCGACAGGTTCGGGCTTTACGCCGCTGAAGCGATGGTCAGGAAGGGCGAGAAACTCATTCTGCCTCAACCCCCATCACCGACCAGCACGAATCCCGCCCAGTAAAACGGATGACGGGTTTCGGGATTCTTCAAAAGCTTCAACGCCGCCTGTCGCAGGGCCTCGGTCTTTGTTGGTTTCGCCTTCTGTAAGATCAGAGCGCGATGGAAATTCACCATCAGGTCGCGCGTGCTTGCAGATTCGACTTTCCACTGAGTGACGACGATTGATGGCACGCCTGCAATAAACATAGCCCAGGAAAACCCGACCATGCCTTCACCCGCGCCGATGCGCCCGCGCGCCGTTTCGCAGGCGGAAAGCACTGCCAGTTCGGCCTTCAAATCCAGTTGCATCAGTTCCCAGGCTTCCAGCAGACCATCTTCGCTGGCTCCGCCCTCGGCGAGCGCCAGATGCGAATACATCGGCGAGGCGTTATTGAGCATGCCGTGCGCGGCGAAGTGAAGTATGCGCGCCTGACCGGCTTCACTTTTTACGCGCTCTTCGCGGGCTTCTGCGCCGATGTAGATCTTGCTTCGCGTACCGTACAACCGACTCAGCGCCTTGACTTCCTGTTCGGCCTCCGGCAGCGGGTCGAGCTTTCCATTACGCAGCGTAAGCGCCGCGCGATTAACCGTCTCTTTCTCCACCAGCGGATTGCCGAGCGCCAGCAATGTCTTAGATCCGGCATCTGCGCTTTGATTCCTGTGTCGCTTCGTCATTTCGCGCAGCACGGTTAGCGATGGCGCATAAGCGATTGCGGCGTCTTCGATCAGGAATCGCTGCGCGCCGGTCATCAGCGCCTGAAACGGCAGGTCCCACAAGGTATCATCCGGCGCGATGACAAGATTGGTTTTGCCCCGTAGCTGCGCTGCGGCTGGTTTGAGCAGCAGGTCGTAGAGTTTGACTGCCGAAGCGCGAAATCCCAGATCGCGCCCGGCAAGCTGCTGGCGAAAGGCTTCGGTCTTTTTGGCAAGATCATCTCGTTTGATCGGCAAGGTGTAGACCCGGACCTCGACTTCTGCTTTTGCAGCCATCTTCGTGACGGTAAATAGATAAGTCTCGTCGTCCGCAACGACATACTCAAGCAATGCGCTCGCCCCGTCAGGCAGCAGGGCCGCAAGCTCTTCGGCTTTGATGATCGGGGCTTCGCCGCGTTTTACTTTCAGTTCGGGATGCGCTGCGTAGAGCGAATTCTGAAACGCTTCGTAACTGAGGCGGGCTTTTTCCAGTCGAGGTTCGATTTCAATGATGCGTTTGGCATCCGGCTTGTCTGACTGCGTGGCGCGGTTCAATTGCATGTTGAGTCGGGTCAGTTCAGACTTCAACCGGCGCTCCTGCTCCTGTTCCTCGCCGGTCATGGCTTTCTGAACGCTGACCCAGCCCTGTTGCAACATATCCAGCAGCGCGCGCGCTTTGGCGCGTTCAGCGAAGACGAGAGCTTCCTGTGACTGGTTCTCCTTCACCATTAAGCTGAGCAAGCCGTGATGGGCGCGTAACCCGCCTTCAAAATGGCGCTGGCGATCCTCTACTCCACCGGTCGTTTGCGCGCGCAGCTTTTCGATGATAGAGACGGCTTCGGCGAACGACTGTCTGGCTTCCTGAGGGCGATTCAATCCAAGCTGGCCGTACCCCAGAGATGTGAGCGCCCGCCAGAGGTCGAGTTGTCGTCCCGTCTGACGCAACATCGACACGGCTCGCTGTGCCGCAGGCAATGCCTCTGTGTATTCTCCACGGGCCAGATAAGCATCGCTCACATAGATAAGCTCAAGGGCTACAGAGCCCCTCTTGTTGGCGGCTTCAAGATCAGTCACCGCCTGATGGTGATAAACCAGAGCTTCGGCATACCTGCCCTGCGCGGCGAAAACCCTGCCGATCTCAGACCGGATCATGCCTGCTCCCGCGCGATCCCCATAGCTTTCGATCTGTTTCAGAATCTCCTGATGGATTTCGAGCGCTCGCTCGTAGTCGCCAATCTCCGCATATTGGGTGGCCACAAAGTGTCGCATCAGGATGATCTGAACCTTGTCGCCGACCTCCTGAGCAATCGTCAGGGCCTTTTCCAGATAAGTCAGCGCCTGCCGGGAATTGTTATGGGCTCCGTAAATGTTGCCGAGCCTTGTTAGCGCCTGAACTGTCCCTCTTCGGTTATTCGCCTCTTCATACAGGCGGAGCGATTTTTGCGCGCAATTAAGAGCCTGCCTGTGATCTCCGAGGCTGTGATAGACGTAACTGATTTTTTCCAGTGCGAGCGCCACGCCGCGCACGAACCCCGCAGCTTCAAAGCGCGCGAGCGCCTCTTGCATAGGTGGCAACGCCAGTTCGTAGTCATCCTGCGCCTCTTTCAGATAGCCGAAGTTGAGCGCGGCCACGGCGACTCCCGCCTGATCGCCTATCTTTTCCGCTACTGCCTTCTGCATCTGAATGCAGCGTAAGGCGGCGTCGAAATCCAAACGAACAGTGTAGCTCTCAATTCTCGCGTCCAGAGAACGAACAAGAGCGTCGGTGACGAAGAGTTTATCTTTTTCCAAAAGCTCGTCGCGCTCCTGCTCTGACGACGACGCCACAAGTCTGGAGGCGAGATCATCCTGGATCAGGAACTCGCGCTCGATCTTCCACCCTGCGTCTGTCTTAATCCATTCAAATGAACGGCAGACCCCGTGCAGGGCGTCGTTGATGGTCAAGATGGCACCTGTTTTCTTATCCAGCCATCGCTCATCCGTCGTCAGATTCAAGACGGCCCTGCTATCCCTGATCTCCAGCCGTGTAACCTCAAGGCTGATGAATTCGATCCGCAAGTCTGAGAAAGGGTTCCTGTAAAACCAGAGTCGCGACGCCAGGTTGGGTGATTGCGGATTCCAGAACCGGCGTATCGCTTCAAGATCGCCTGCCGCGATTGCGAGGGCGTATTGTTCAGTCATCCTGCGCAGTGTCTCTTCATCCGATAGCTGAGATGTACTCGGCGTTGAAGCCAGCGACTGAAACAGCGACGAGGCAGGGCTGATGAAGCTCAGGCCCAAAGCTATAAGACAGAACATCACACGCGATGCCCGTGACATAAAACACGCCCCTTTCAGAGTAGAGAACTATACGCCAGCCGCAAAATAAATTCATGCGGGCAGTAATATGGCCGAAAGTTCGGCAACTTTGTCATAAGGATAAGTTGAGATCGAATATTACAGATTCAATTAAAAGGAGAAAGTTAATGCGCTACCTGAAAATAAAACGCGTCATCACGCTTGTACTTCTGCTCACCTTCGTCGGGGTCGTCGGCTTCGGACGCCCTGACAGTCCTCCCTCGAATGAGGAACGCGCTTTCGCCGAGAAGACAAGCAAACTTTTGCACAACGAATTGATCGCTGCGCTGTTTCAGGAATTCAACGAGACCACCCCGGAAAACGTAGAGCAGGGCAAGCAGGCGATCTCGCTGATATTTAATAACTCGAACAGGGATATGCGACTGATCGGCATCTTTCCCCCGCTCCAGGGCGGACTCAACAACCTTCCCGCCGACTCGTTCGAGCGGAGGTCTATGATCCTCGCGCTACAGGGGCAGGAGAACACGTCCGTCGAGCGCGTGGGCGACCGCTGGTACTATCGAACTTCGTTTCCCCTCAGCAACACATTTCACGCGAGCTGCGTGCTCTGCCATACAAACTTCACCAACCAGTTCTTTACTCAAACGCATAACCCCGATCAGTGGGTGGGAGCGCTCACGCTACGAGTGCCGATCAAGGAGGACTAAATCATCTCGTCGGCTCAGATTACGAAAGCAGCACGCACCACGAATCGCCGTTGACGTTGAAATCAGCCAGCAGCGCGACGGCGATATCGTGCCGCCTTAATCCGGATACGTCGCACCCAGCTTGAAAGGCTCCCGCACGCGCTCCACCTTCAACCCGCCGGGCAACATCAAGCCTCGTGTTACAGTAGATCAACGGCAAGGGAAGGTATATCCTATGCGTTGGCAGCGGCGCGCTCGGTATCAGTTAATACCCCGTGTGACAGGGCAGAAAAGTAATGGCTGAACAGAAACGGAAGAAGATACGCTGGTCGTCGGCCTGGGGCGATGCGCGTGCGCTGGTGTGGACGCACCGCAGGCGTCTGGCGCTCGGCGCGGTGCTGATGCTCATTAATCAGGCGATGGGGCTGGTGCTGCCTGCCTCGACCAAGTATCTGATTGATGAAGTGATCGTCAAGGGACGCACGGATTTGCTCTGGAAGATCGCGCTGGCCGCAGGGCTGGCGACCGTGGTGCAAGCCGTCACCTCCTTCAGCCTTTCGCAGGTGTTGGGGGTCGCCGCTCAGCGCGCCATCACGGAGATGCGCAAGAAAGTGCAGGCGCAGATCGCGCGGCTGCCGGTCAGCTATTTCGATTCCACACAGACCGGCAAACTGATCTCCCGGATCATGAACGACGCTGAAGGCATCCGCAATCTGGTGGGCACAGGGCTGGTCCAGCTTGCGGGCAGTTTTATCACCGCCGTCGTCGCCCTCTGCGTCCTGTTCTGGCTCAACTGGCGTTTGACTTCGATCACGATTCTGGTGCTCGGTTTGTTCGGAGGCGCGCTGGCTTTCGCCTTCACACGCCTCAGACCTTTGTTCCGCGAGCGCGGCGAAATTACGGCGACGCTCACAGGGCGGCTTGCCGAATCTCTCGGAGGCATCCGCATTGTCAAAGCCTACACCGCCGAGAAGCGCGAGGAACTGACCTTTGCGCGCGGGGCGCATAACCTTTTCCGCAACATCGCAAAATCCATGACCGGCGTGTCGGCCACGACCGCTTTTTCATCCGTCGTCATTGGCGCGGTCGGAGTGGTGATGATTCTGGTCGGCGGTCGTTCGGTCGTGACGGGGAGTATGACCCTTGGCGATCTGTTCATGTACGTCCTCTTCACAGGGCTGATGGCTATGCCTCTCATTCAGTTTGCGTCAATAGGAACGCAGATTACCGAAGCCTTCGCGGGGCTTGATCGCATCCGCGAGGTGATGGATATGGCGACCGAAGATCAGGAGGACGCGGCGCGCTCGGCGCTGCCTGTAGTCCACGGCGAAGTCGAGTTCGATAACGTGTGGTTCGAGTACGACGAAGGCGTGCCCGTGCTCAGGAACGTTTCCTTCAAAGCTGCTGCCGGTTCGACGACGGCGCTCGTCGGTTCCAGCGGATCGGGCAAGAGCACGCTCACGAGCCTTGTGATGAATTTCAATCATCCGCTGTCCGGCGCGATCAAAATAGACGGCAGAGACCTGCAGTCGCTTCGGCTGCGCGACTTCCGATCACATCTGGGCGTTGTGATGCAGGACAATTTCCTATTCGACGGGACGATTGCTGACAACATAGGCTTTTCCAACCCGCACGCCACGCGCGAAGAGATTCGAGCGGTCAGCCGTATCGCGCACTGTGAAGAGTTCATCGAAAAATTCGAGCAGAAGTACGACACGATTGTCGGCGAGCGCGGGGTGAAACTCTCCGGCGGGCAGCGTCAGCGCATCGCCATCGCGCGCGCGATTCTCGCCGACCCCAAGCTGCTGATTCTTGATGAAGCGACTTCCAGCCTCGACAGCGAAAGCGAAGCGATGATTCAGGACGGCCTGCGTCAGCTTCGGCGCGGGCGCACGACTTTCGTGATTGCGCACAGGCTCTCGACGATCCGCAGCGCCGACCAGATTCTGGTCCTGGAAGGCGGCCAGATCGTCGAACGGGGCACGCACGAGGAACTGCTCGCGGCTGAGGGTCGGTACAAGCAACTCTACGACAAGCAGTACAAGTTCGAGCGCGATCAATTCATCAATCCCGGCGAAGATTTTACGCCCGCATCGTCGCAGCCTTTGAGTGGTAGCGCGCCGCCACGTCTTTCAAATTTATAGCTGGATTAATGGAGGTCGTCATGCTGCCCTTGCTTGCTGATATTCAGGAAGCCCGCCCGATGGTTGCCGATGCCGCGATCCGCACCCCGCTCGTCCGGCTAAACATAAGAGAGTCGCCTGCTGAGATTTATCTCAAGCTCGAAAACCTTCAGCCAATCGGCTCATTCAAGATACGCGGCGCAACGAACGCCATTGGCCACATCCCGATGCAGTCGCTTGCGCGCGGCGTACTCACCGCGTCGGCGGGAAACATGGCACAGGGTGTCGCGTGGAGCGCGCGTCGGCTTGGCATCCCCTGCACGGTTATCGCGCCTGAGACTGCGCCGGAAACGAAGATCAGATCGATTGAGCGACTCGGAGGGCGCGTCATCAAGGTTCCCTTTGAAGAGTGGTGGAGAACCTTTGAGCAGCGCACCTATCCGGGCATTGATGCGCAATTCATTCATGCCTTTGACGACCTCAACGTGATGGCTGGCAACGGAACTATCGCTCTGGAGATCATCGAAGACCTGCCGGACGTTGACGCAGTTGTAGTGCCGTGGGGCGGCGGCGGGCTCACCTGCGGGATCGCCGTCGCGATGCGCGCATTGAATTCAAGATGTAAGATCTATGCGGCGGAAGTCGCGACGGCAGCGCCTCTGGCCGCCTCGCTCGCGGTCGGAACCCCACAAACGGTCGATTACCAACCCTCATTCGTGGACGGCATCGGTGCCAAAGCAGTTTTTCCGCAGATGCTCGAACGCGCGCAAGGGTTGATCGACGGCTCGCTGGTTGCGGAATTGGAAGAAGTCGCCGCGGCGTTGCGGCTTCTGGCTGAACGCAACCGAATTATCGCCGAAGGAGCCGGGGCGTGTCCGGTTGCCTGCGCTTTGGCTGGTAAAGCGGGGAAGGGTAAAGTGGTCTGCATCGTCTCCGGTGGAAACATAGATTTCGGCAAACTCTGTACGATACTGACAGATGAGAGTGCCGTCCATAGATTTTAATAGGCGCGGCCTCGAATTCAGAGCCTTCCTCTTTTCGATGCAGTTATCTATATCTTCTTTCTTGTACTACGAGAGCGGTTGGCATTACCCGGCTCATACTCATAATCGAATAGCTGAGACGGTCGAACCCGGAGCACGTCGCATAATTTTTCTATAGTTTTTAAGCTTATCATAGTTGCCTTTTCTTGCCACAATCGCCTACAAGTTTCATAAGGCAACCCCGTCATCTGTGACAATGCATTAGGGTTTTCAATTCCTTCTCGCTGTGCGATCTCCTTGACCACCAATCTAATCATGCCGCCGCACAGTATCAAAGCTGGTGTCGGGTGTGCTAGGCATCTAATTGTCTGTTACTATGTTTGTAGTATTTGAGCGAGATATATGCCAGTGTACGTCGGTTTTATGATACTAAAATTGTGGTAGTTTTTCTTTTTTTGATAGTTGACGTATCACTATAATAATAGTAATATTGGGCTGTGATTGCTGATAAACGTGGGGCTACACTGTGTATGGCAGATGATCTGGAATGTGATGCCGAAAGCATGCTTACTGATGGAGAAACTTGGCTTGTATTTCTTGAGACAGCATTCCGCAGAGATCCAACGGGAGCAGAGACTCTAGCCCATCTGCTGTTTATCATTAGGGAAGCAATAGAGAGTGGCCCAGATGGGATTAAGCGAGCAGTTAATACACTTTCGTGTGGACTCAGGTTGATTTACCTGTATACAGACGAACATAAGCTTGCACTCAAGCTGTACTTGCTATACCTGACAGGACATCTAAGACCGCAAGATGAGCCGCTTACCTTGTTGAATAGTGTGATAGAAAGAGGAGCGGCTGATATAGATCGAGCACACAAAAAAAGAAGAACTGCTAAGAGCAAGCATACTGGCAAGAGTAGGATTTTAGATAGAAAATGATGACCATATTCCACAGTCGATAGAGTACGTGCTACAAGCGCCAAACTTGACTATCTGCTGCAATCCTGCGTTCAACTCCCGGAGCAGAGAAGACAGATCATGTTGAGCTGTGATCGAATCGACGACTTCAAGCAATGCCTGATACTGCCGGAGCCTGTTGATAGATTCGCAATAATCGCTGTGGCCGTCGCAGCTTGCCCGCAAATTAATCATACGAGCGGGATTATTCGGAGGGCTTTATGGTATTAATATAAAGGAGGAATTTTTTATGTCTCGTTATCTTTTCCGTTTTCTTGTCATCTTTACACTTTTCACTTCAATAGCCTGCAATACGGCCACCGCCTCTGTGCGAATTCCCGATCCGGTCGTTGACGCGCCGCTCGCAACGGCAAAGGGCCAGCAGACCGCGATCATTGCGGGCGGGTGTTTCTGGGGCATCGAAGCCGTGTTCGATCACGTAAAGGGAGTCACCAATGCTTCGTCCGGGTATTCGGGCGGAGCGGCAAAGACTGCTCATTACGACAATGTCTCGGCAGGCGACACGGGGCATGCCGAAGCCGTCGAGATCACCTATGATCCGTCGCAGATCTCTTATGGTCAGCTTCTAAAGTTGTTTTTCTCAATCGCGCATGACCCCACACAGCTGAACAGGCAAGGCCCGGACGTTGGCACGCAATATCGCTCGGTCATCTTTTACTCTAACGAAGAGCAGAAGCGTATCGCGGAAAGTTACATAGATCAGTTGAACAAGGCTAAGATATTTGATCGGTCTGTGGTGACTGAGGTCGTCGCGCTCAAGGCTTTTTATAAGGCCGAAGCCTATCATCAGGACTACGCCGTCAATCATCCGGATGAACCTTACATCAGGTATCACGACCTGCCAAAGCTGGCAAATCTTCGCAAGGAATTTCCTGAACTGTACGTATCGAAGTAGCTTATCCTTCGAGCGCCTTGTTAAGCTCGGCGACCGATAGGGTTGCAAGTTCGAGGTCTGCCGACCGGACGTAGAGCGCTTCGACTATCGCACTATAAATTCCATGCAGCGCGCGACCCGGGTTGTCCGTCGGCGCGAGCCGTGCGTTAAGCTGAACCCGGCTCAAATCAGCCGCTACGCCTAACTGAGGCCCGTCGAGCGGCTCAAGTTGAAAATACATCACGCCGCAAAACGAGAGCGGGCCTGTGCTTTCGACTACAGGCAGCGGCCTGCTATCGGAAGGCTGTTGCGGCGTGGGGACGGCGGGAGCGGCAGGCTGAACACCGCCGACCGTAGTCTGAGACCTTACGGGAGCCGTCCCTATTCCGCCCTGAGTGCTTGCAAGCACCGCGCGGACGTTCTCTTTTGTGCGGGACACGCCGCGCGCATTCGTCACCGTCAATCGGCCTCGCAGTTGAAGCTTTTGCTCTGCGACCTCTGCCCTGGCCGGAGCGTATGTGAACCGGTAGCTTGATCCTGCGACCTCAAACCGCCCGTCGAAGCGACGCTCTTTCAGCAGCGCTGCGATAGAGTGAATTTTCACGGCTGATCGTGCGCGCCTTTGCGTGTTGAATAACATCGAGACCTCCCAGTTTCTGCAATCACAGGTTGCCGCGCCTGCTCTCGCCTGCCATGTACTCGCACGCACGCATCGTGAGCGCGAGTATTGTAAGCGTCGGGTTCTGGTTCGCTTGCGACACAAAGGCCGCGCCGTCGATCACGAACAGATTCTTCGCGTCCCAGCATTGATTGAATTTGTTGAGCACGCTCGTCTTCGGGTCGCTTCCCATGCGCGCCGTGCCAAGCTCGTGGATGATGCGACCGGGCGCGCTCATTCGGCCTCCGGTCGAGACCACTTCTGCGCCAGCCGCGCGCAGCATCTCTTCGCTGGTCGCTGCGGCATCGCGCGCCATCTCTCGCTCGTTGTCTGAATACTCTATATGAACTTTCAGCACGGGGATGCCCCACGCGTCAACAACCCCGTCCGGGTCGATCTCGACGTAATTCTCGAATCGCGGCAGCATCTCTGCCCGCACAGTCATCCCAATAGGCGAGGTGTAGTAGTGCCGCACACGCTTCTTGAATTCTGAGCCGAAGCCCGCCGTGTAGTCAGGATTTTTTGCAAGCGAAGGAAACATTCGCGCGCCCGACCCGCACTCGAATCCGTAGCCTCGGATGAATCGCTGTTGCTTCGTCTCGCGGCTTATGTTGCGGAAGCGAGGCACGAGCAGTCCCGAAGTCTTGCCGTCTTCGTTTACGGTCGCGCGGCCCGCGAGGATGTGAAAAAATCCCGACGCTCCTATTCCGCCAAAATGATCTACGAGGTAATGGCCCAGCACGCCCGACGAGTTGCCAAGCCCTGCGGGGTGCTGGCGCGATTTCGAGTTCAGCAGTATTCGGGTCGATTCGAGCGTCGAAGCCGCGAGCACGACGACGCGGCCCTGTGCTTCAAACTCTTCGCGCGTCACACGGTCAACTGCTGCTACGCCTTTCGCCTTGCCCGTGTTTGTGTCAACAAGGATATGGCGCACAACGGAATTCGGCCTGAGCGTCATTCGCCCCGTTGCCTCCGCCACGGGAAGAGTCGAGCTTAAAGAATTGAACATCGCGCCCACGTCGCAACCGTCGCCGCAGTTGCCGCAGTAGTGACACTTCTGGCGGCCTTTCATGTGCGGTTTGGGCTTTGCCGTCAGCATCGCAAGCCGCATCGGTATGGCTGCCCGTCCCGTCTTGTTTGCGCCGCGCCTGAGCATCTGCTCGCCGCAGTTAAGATTCATCGGCGGCATGAAATTTCCGTCGGGCAATTGCGGCAAGCCGTCGCGTGAGCCGCTTACGCCGATGAACTCTTCGGCGCGGGTGTAGTATGGCTCCATCTCTTTGTAAGTGATGGGCCAGTCGTCGCCAAACCCGTCATTGGAAGCCGCTTTGAAATCCAGATCCGAGAAGCGATAAGACATCCTGCCCCAGTGAAGCGTCTTTCCGCCGACAATTCGAGCGCGCACCCAGAGAAAAGGCTTGCCCGGTTCGGTCGTGTACGGATGTTCCGTGTCTTTGACATAGAAGTGGCGGCTGAATTCGCCTGCGGTCGCCTGCATCCACTGGTCGCGGTCTTTCCATCCCGGCGGCCCGAATCCGCGATACATCGATTCGTAAGGCCAGCGATGCCCGCTCAGATCGCGTTGCGGGATGACGGGCGGGCCTGCTTCAAGCACGAGCACCTCGAATCCACGCTCGGTCAATTCTTTGGCCGCCATGCCGCCCGCCCCGCCCGACCCGATGATGATTGCGTCGTAGATTTTCTGCTTTGCCACTTTCGTCCTCCCGTTCAAAATAGCGCGACCCGATTATATAGAAACAGTACCGCGAGCGGTAGCGAGCGGGTTACGGACAAGCCAACTACTGTTTTGACTTTTCGACTTTCTACTTCATATAATGCGACGCACACGCAACCGAACATAATCAAGACCGACTGAAAGGGAAGTCGCAATGGATTATCTCACTCGCAGAGAATTTGCCGTCGGACTGCTCGGAGCCGTCGCAGGTCTGAGCCTGCCAGACAAGATGAAGCCTTCTGTCTTTTCCGGCATACCTGTCGGCGTGCAGAGCTATACGTTTCGCCGCTTCGACGTAGACAGAATGATCGAAGCGATGCGCTCGATAGGTTTAAGCAGCGTCGAACTCTGGGACGGGCACCTCGACCCGAAAAAGGCTTCGGAAGCCGATTTCAAGGCGACGAAGAAAAAATTCGACGACGCGGGCATTCGCGTCAGCGCCTACTGCGTCAACTTTCCCGCCGCGTCAACCGACGAATTGCTGGATCGCGGTTTCAGCGGCGCGCTGATGCTGGGCACGTCAGTGATGACTGCGTCTGTGAAAAAGCCTATCGTGCCGCGACTCGACGAGTGGTGCCGGAAATATAAGATCAAACTCGGCCTTCATAATCACTGGTTCGGCGAAGCGTGGTACAAGGGGGACCGCTCTCAGGAGTTTGAGACGCCACAGGATTTTGCGGACGCGCTCAAAAACGCGTCCGAGTATTTGAGCATCAATTTAGACATCGGCCATTTTTCGGCTGCCGGTTACGACCCCGTCTCCTTCATCCGCGAGCATCACAGTCGCATCGTGAGCCTGCACATCAAAGACAGGGATAAAGACGCGGCTCACACCGGAAAAAGATTCGGACAGGGGGCAACGCCGATTCAGGAGACGATGAAGCTGCTTAAAAAGATAAAGTTCAAGTACGCGGCAAACATCGAATACGAACCTGAACAGGAGAACCCGACCGAAGCCGTGCGCGAGGCATTCGAGTACCTCAAACGCGCGCTTGCATGAAATTATTAAAGGATAAAAGGGGCATCATGGCTAAAGAGGAAATCTATGACGCAATCGTAGTCGGGTCAGGCGCGACGGGCGGATATGCCGCCAAAGAACTTGCTGAAAAAGGCATGCGCGTGATCGTGCTGGAAGCTGGCCGCAAGCTCGACCCGATGAAAGACTTCACGGAACACAAATGGCCTTACGAAATGAAGTATCGCGGCCAACTCGGCAACGCCGCAGTCTTCGGCAAACGGCAGCCCGTGCAGGCGAAATGTTACGCGTGCAACGAGTACAGCCATCAATTCTTTGTAGACGATATTGATAATCCATACACGACGGCAGACAAAAAACCTTTCGACTGGATTCGAGGCCGTCATGTCGGAGGCCGCTCGATTATGTGGGGCCGCCAGAGCTATCGACTGTCGGATTATGAATTGAAAGCCGCAAGCCACGACGGCTACGGCGATGACTGGCCCGTCAGCTACGCAGAGCTTGCGCCCTATTACGACCGCGTCGAACAGTTCATAGGCGTCAGCGGGAATTATGAAAATTACCCGACCCTGCCGGACGGAAAGTTTCTGCCCGGTATGAAATTCACGTGCGGCGAATGGCTGTTAAAAAAAGCGATTGAAAAAAGATGGACAGATCGCCGCCTGACCATTGGTCGCGCGGCTATATTGACCCAGAAACACAACGGGCGCGCGGCGTGTCACTATTGCGGGCACTGTGACAGAGGCTGCACGACGGGTTCTTACTTCAGCAGCCCCAGTTCGACTTTACCGGCGGCAGCCAAAACCGGAAGGATGACGCTCAGGCCCAACGCCGTGGCAAGCCACGTCATCATGGACACCAACACGGGCAAGGCGAAAGGCGTCGCTTTTATAGATCAGAACACAAAAAAAGCGCATGAAGTGTTCGCCAAAGTCGTTGTGCTGTGCGCTTCGACCCTTGAATCAACCCGTCTGCTTATGAACAGCGCGACTCGCCAGCACGCTTCGGGTCTGGGCAATTCGTCGGGCGTGCTGGGCCACTATCTGATGGATCACATGTTTCAAATTTCCGTCGGCGGGTTTGTGCCTCAGGTCGCGAATTACCCTTACAACTATGAAGACGGGCGGGCAAACGGCATCTACATTCCGAAGTTCCGCAACGTCACGGAGCGCCAACAGAAATTCATTCGCGGCTACGGCATTCAAGGGAGCGTATCGCGCGGAATGTTGCCTACGACTATGCGGGCAATCCCCGGTTTTGGCTCGGACTTCAAGAAGCTTGTGCGCGAGGCGAAATCTCCTGCGACCTTCTGGATGGGCGCGTGGGGCGAGATGCTTCCGCGAAAAGAGAATCGCGTGACGCTCAACAAAGACGTGAAAGATGCGTGGGGCATCCCCGTGCTTCATGTCGAATGCGAGCACGGCGATAACGAGAAGGCCATGGCCGTTGACGCTTACGAGCAATTGCAGGAGATGGCACGCGAAGCCAAATTCGAGACCGCCTTCAGCAGCCCGTACCGCGCAACGCCGGGTCTTTGCATTCACGAAGTCGGCACAGCGCGCATGGGCAACGACCCGAAGACGAGCGTGCTCAATAAATTCAATCAGAGCTGGGACGTGCAGAACCTGTTTGTGACCGACGGCGCGGCTTTCGTTTCGCAGGGGTGCCAGAACCCTACGCTCACGATGATGGCGATCACAGTGCGGGCGTGCGATTACATCGTTGACCAGCACAAGAAGG
Organism: Blastocatellia bacterium; assembly: GCA_963804815.1. GTDB lineage: Bacteria > Acidobacteriota > Blastocatellia > UBA7656 > UBA7656 > DATEKX01. The sequence goes on from CAWDRU010000002.1 coordinate 6,107,328, forward strand.
GGAATTTGTAGGGGCATGCCCGGAATGAAAAATATCAATGCCCGAAAAATTCAACTATCATCGAGCTTCGCTCGATCCGGGCAGGGACAAGCCCTGCCCCTACAGGTGAAATCGAAATGTATAGAATAACGAAACTGACTTGTGCCGCTTTGCTTGCCGTCATCCTTGTTGCGCCGTGCGCGATTGCGGGCGGGAAAAATGGCAAATGGATCGAACTGTTCAACGGCAAAGACACAACCGGGTGGCGGCACATAGGGCCGGGCGAGTTCTTTGTCGAAGACGGCGCGCTTGTATCAAAAGGCGGCATGGGGATGCTCTATTACGAAGCGAGAAAGTTCAGGAACTTCACGCTCGAAATCGAGTGGAAGGCCAATCACAAATGCAACAACTCAGGCATATTCGTTCGCTTCCCCGACAATAGCGACGACCCGATGTATGCGGTAAACAACGGCTACGAGATTCAGATATGCGATTGCGACAAGCAGGGGTTGACATACGAGACCGGCGCAATCTACAGCTTTCATCCGGCGACAAAGATTGCCTCGAAGAATGCGGGCGAGTGGAATCTTTATCAGATAACGGTCACAGGTCAGCACTACACAGTTGTATTGAACGGCGAGAAGGTCAACGAGTTCGACGGCACTCGCGGGCTTGAAGGCTACATCGGTTTGCAGAATCACGACATCATATCGCGCGTGTCGTTTCGCCGCGTGCGAGTCAAAGAGAACAAATAAGAACGGCGAGGAAAGGACGGAATAAGAATGGACGCGAAAACTTACTGGCGATTGAGCATCATGATGTTTCTCCAGTTCTTTGTCTGGGGTTCGTGGGGTGTGACCCTGGGGACTCATCTGAACAGTATAGGTTTTTCCGGCAGCGACATCGGCAATGCATACCTGATGAATAATATCGCGGCCATAGTATCGCCCTTCTTTATCGGAATGATTGCCGACCGGTTCTTCGCTTCGCAAAAGATCATGGGCATTTTGCACCTGCTGGGCGGCGTCATATTGTATCTGACGGCTGATGTCACGACGGTCGGGATGATCATACTGGGCTTTTTGCTTTACAACCTCACTTACATGCCGACGCTGGCGCTGGTCAACGCGGTATCGTTTCGCCAGATGAAAAGCCCTGACGCCGAATTTCCCAAGGTGCGCGTCTGGGGAACGCTCGGCTGGATCGCCGCAGGACTGGTCATCACCTATGTGCTGTCGAGGTTTTATCCGGGGGTTGAAACAACCACGGTGCCGATAAAGATGGCGGCGTTTTCTTCCATCCTGCTCGGACTCTATTCGTTCACGCTGCCCAACACGCCGCCGCAGAACGTCGGGAAGAAAGTCAGCGCCGGTGAAATAATGGGAGTCAAAGCGTTCAGGCTGCTCAAGGAGAGATCGTTCCTTATCTTCGTGCTCTGTTCTTTGCTGATCTCGATACCTCTCGCCTTTTACTACACTTTCACGAATCTCTTCCTGAACGAAATCGGGATGGAGGGCGCGGCGGGCAAGCAGACCTACGGGCAGATGTCAGAGGTCTTTTTCATGATTCTCATGCCAGCGTTACTGTTGCGGCTCGGCGTGAAAAAAATGATGTTGATAGGAATGCTGGCGTGGGTTGTTCGTTATGCTTTCTTCGCCAACGGCAATCTCGGCCCGATGTCGTGGATGCTTTACTCCGGGATTCTGCTGCACGGCATCTGCTACGATTTCTTCTTTGTCACGGGTCAAATCTACGTTGACAAGAAAGCGCCAAAAGAGATTCGCGCCAGCGCGCAAGGGTTCATCGCACTGATTACGTATGGCGTCGGCATCGGGCTTGGGACGATTCTTGCAGGCAAGATCGTTGATGCATTTACAGTGAGCGGCGTTAAGGACTGGAAGATGATCTGGTGGATACCCTGCATTATGGCCGCGGCTATCTCTCTGCTCTTCGCGCTTACGTTTAAAGACAAAGCCGTTGAGAAAGAGGTCGGGCTTGATGCGCAAGCGGCGGTCAGGGAGGCATAATGCGACTCGGATTGAATTTCGGCTACTGGGGTTCCGGCCCTTCCGACAATATTGCAATCGCGCAAGAGGCGGAGCGGCTCGGTTTTCATTCGCTGTGGACGGCTGAAGCTTACGGGTCTGACGCAATCACCCCGCTCATCTGGCTTGCGGCAAAAACAGAGCGCATCAACGTCGGCACGGCGATAATGCAGATGCCTGCGCGCACGCCCGCGATGACCGCGATGACTGCGGCGACGGCGGATCTTTTGACCGGCGGGCGATTCCTTTTAGGGCTTGGAGCATCAGGCCCGCAGGTCGTCGAAGGCTGGCACGGCGTCGTCTACGGCAAGTTGCTCACGCGTACGCGCGAATACGTCAAGATAGTGCGAGCGGTCTTGAAGCGCGACCGCCCGCTTGAGCATCGCGGCGAGTATTACAACATACCCGTAGAAGGCGGCACGGGGCTGGGCAAACCGCTCAAACTTATCCTTCATCCGCTGCGCGCAGAGATTCCGATTTATCTGGCGGCCATCGGCCCCAAAAACGTCGCGCTGGCGGCAGAAGTGGCCGACGGATGGCTGCCTGTTTTCTTTTCGCCTCATCGCATGAATGTCTTTCGCCCGTCGCTCGATGAAGGACTGGCGCGCCGCACGGATGGCCGCACGCTGGCTGAACTCGACATCGCGCCTACGGTTTCCGTAGTCATAGGCGATGACGTGGCCGCGTGTCGAATGCAGGTTAAGCCGCAGCTTGCGCTCTATATCGGAGGGATGGGCGCGCGCGGAAAGAATTTCTATAACGATCTGGCCTGTCGCTACGGCTATGAAGCGGCTGCGGCAAAAATTCAGGAGCTTTATCTTTCAGGCAAAAAGAACGAAGCGATCAATGCCGTGCCTGACGAGTTGGTGGATGAAGTGGCGCTTTGCGGCCCGCGCGAGCGGATAAAAGATCAGCTCGCGGCGTGGCGCGAAGCCGGAGTTACTACGATCATCTGCGGAGCACATAACATTGAATCAATTCGCGCGATGGCCGAAATCGCTGATTAGTTGAATCCGGCTGAATGCAGCTTATTGTCCGGATGGCTCGCCGATGATAGATATTTCATCGGCGAGCCATTATGTTTTGTGTAAAGAATTCATCTTCAGTTATCTCTGATGTCTATCATCGCCCTGAGCTTGAGCGTCATCCCTGATATTTATCTATGAAATGAAAATAAGGTTGTGACCATTACATCTTGAGAGGGCTTTCGTACGGGTTTAGTCAATTGTGTGAGTGAGCCTGGCAATGACGCGGTTTGCGTTGGCCACTCAATAATTTAATGGGCAAAGGAGTCTATAGAGATGGCTAAGATTAAAGGCTTAAAAGCAAAGGTTGAGAATCACCCTCAATATAATGTTCCCCGTCAAATACGGGATATTGAGATGAAGGCGAGCAAGAGCGACCCGGCCAAAATCGCTGAGACGATGCTCAAGAAGATAGCGCCGGACCTGAAGATCAACCCCGATCTGTCGCAGCTGAAATTCGACAAGGTCAAGGAGACCATCCTCGGCAGTCACGTGCTGTACCAGCAATATTATGAGGGCAAACCGATTTCGGGCGCGTGGATAAGAGTAGATATTGATAAAGAGGGAAAGGTCTATAACATTTTAAATGATCTGATCCCGGCACCGGTTATCTCAAAGACCAAAAAAGCGGAAGAAAAGTTCGGACTGGAAGGAGTAGCCGCCGAACCTCTATCTGCCGAAGAGGCGAAAAAACGCGCGCTTGAGGCCACCCCGCCTCCACCGGGAGGGCAAAACGAAGTGCTCGATAGCGAACTTGTCTATTACCCGCATAACGGCATTCCGACTCTGGCATGGAAAGTCATCGTTAAAACTACTTTCCCAAAAGCGGAAGAGCTTAAGGGCCAGCGTCCAGCCGAATGGAAGTTTTATCTGGACGCTGAGACAGGAGCCATTCTGGATAAAGAGAACCTGCTTAAGTTTGTTAACGGGAAAGGGAAAGTTTTTGACCCTCACCCTGTAGCGACTTTGAACGACACGGATTTGGAGGACAGTTCTACTATTCCGGCCAGCGCTTATACGGAAGTGGTATTAAATGATTTGAAGAACACAGGCATGCTGGACGGGCCTTTTGTCACCACGAGCAAAACAACTAGCCGTGTCAAAAGAACCAACCATGATTTTCGATTCACGAGAGAAAAGCGGGCATTCAAGGAAGTGATGGTCTATTTTCACATAGATCGAGTTCAACGCCATATTCAGGAACTTGGCTTCAACAACGTGCTCAACCATCCGATTGCAGTCAGCATCGACGGAGAGAGTGATGACAATTCGCACTACAGCCCTTCGGATAAAGACCTGACGTTCGGCACGGGCGGAGTCGATGACGCTGAAGACGCCGAGATCATTCTTCACGAATACGGTCATGCGATTCAGGATGATCAGGTGCCCGGCTTTGGCGCAAGCCAGCAGGCGGCGGCGATGGGCGAAGGTTTCGGCGACTTTCTGGCCGCGAGTTTCTTTGCCGATGTCAAGCCTCAGCAGATGAGACCGACAATCGGCAACTGGGATGCAACCTTTTACAGCGGGGCCGAGCCTCCTTGTTTAAGAAGGCTCGACAGCAACAAGAAGTTTCCTAAAGACATGAACGGCGAAGTGCATGACGATGGGGAGATATGGTCGGCCTGCCTCTGGGAGATGCGCAACGCGATTGGCCGCAGGACGACCGAGATATTAGTAATCGCGCATCATTTTCTGCTCTCCAGAAGAGCCAGTTTCGAGGACGCGGCCAAGGCGCTGATCACCGCGGATAAAAACCTGAATCAAGGCAGCAACGAAAAAGCTATTCGCGATATATTCGTTCGGCGCGGAATTCTGCCGAATCCGAAAAGAAATAACAAACGGGCTGGCGAGCCATTCGAGGCCATCAGCCGCGCAGTCAAAGGCGAATGAACGGAAGGCAGGAACGGATTATGAGAGTTGTATTATTCGATCTGGGCGATACGCTTGAGACTGAAACGCCCGATCATAAGGACGTATTGCTGGCCGGGGCTGCTGATGCTCTATCGGCGATTCGAGATCTGCGCGACGCCGAGGGCGTTCAACCTGTTCTGGCGCTGATTTCGGATTTCGATGACGCGGAAAACACGGGCCGGATCGGCGGCTCGGCGACTCAGATAAAAAACTTTCAGAGGCAGTATCGCAAGCTGCTCAATGACCTGCGCATAAGTCAATTCTTCAAACCGTTCCTGCAAAAAACCACCCTCTCGATAGAGGCGGGCGTCCGCAAGCCTGATGAGAAGATGTTCAGAGCGGCGCTTGACAAGCTTCAAAAGGGTATGGCTTTTCACCACGCGATCTTCATCACGGAAAATCGAGAACATATATTGGCCGCCCGTGAACTGGGGATGACGGCAATTCATTTTAAAGGGCCGGGTCAAACGACAGGGGATGTCAGTCGCCTGATCGATCTGATCCCGCTGATCGAGCAGGCGCTGGCTTTCCCTGCCTGTAATAAGACGCGCGCCGAAGCGGTTGGCCGATTCTCAAGCCAATCCAACAAAAGCAAGCAGCAGGATGCGGCTATAAAGGCGCTGGTCGCTAAAGTGAGTAAAGCTCGTTTGCGCCAGTCTGTTTCTCGCCTGACACAGTTCGGCACACGGTGGAGCTATGCGCCTGCTATAGCCGAGGTCCCGGAATGGATTCATGATCAATTCGTCGCTCTGGGTTATCCTGCCGCCACACAGACTCGTTATCAGCAGTTCGAGTTGCCGGAAAGCTCGCCGCAGCGCAATGTCCTTTGCGGCCCGCAGGCAAGCGATAAAGGCATAGTGCTGGTCTGCTGTCATTACGATTCAATTTCCGAGAAGCCTTCGATTGCGGCTCCGGGCGCTGATGATGACGCATCGGGCGTTGCCGCGATACTTGAAGTCGCGCGTATCATAAAGGATGTTCCACTGAAACGCTCTGTTTTACTCGCCGCATTCGGCGGCGAAGAACAGGGATTGTACGGATCTACTGCCTGCGCCGATATTGCTGTCAAAGAGGGCTGGCCTATTGATGTTGTCATCAACCTGGATATGATCTCTTACAAAAAGCCTTCGGGTTCGGCTGGTATTGTGGTCGAGTACGATCAGGGCAATAAAACACCGGGTAATGACGCGGCGGCCAAAGCCTTTGGCCTGATCATGGCACAGGCGGCTGCCGACTATACATCTTTAAAGGTAGAGCACACGGACATCTGGAGCAGCGATTACATTCCATTCGAGGCCAAAGGTTTTGCCTGCATCGGCGCTTATGATGCCGATGAAAACCCTTTTTACCATCAGTCGTCTGACACCATAGACAAGATAGACTTCTCTTTTTTTGCGGATGTGGTAAGGATGGTGCTGGCAACTGTTCTCATAATAGCCCGATGAATTTCTAACCAGAGACCGCCTCCATATATTTTCAACGCTAGACAGGCGAGCGATCTGTTGCGAAACGCTGTCCGTCACAGGTAAAGCTGCCTCCATCCCATGTGAATTGACAAATCCGTCAGGCAAAGAGTATCGTCACCGCTAACGCCCTACTCATACTGGCACAGTGGAGGATCTATGAGACACCTGCGAATTTTCTGCTCATTGTTTTTAATTTTTACTCTGTCGGCGGCAAGCCTTGCTCAAACCTATCAAGGTCGAATTCTCGGCACAGTGACCGATGAGAGCGGCGGGGCTGTCAGAGGCGCGAAAGTCATAATCACAAACACCGAAACAGGCATATCTCGCAGCCTGGAAACTAATGACGCGGGCGATTACGCGGCCCCGAACCTCTCACCCGGCCTCTACACCGTTGTCGTCGAAGCCACAGGCTTCAAGAAGGTCGAGCGCGCCCAGATTCGCCTCGAAGTGGCAAAGGATGCGCGCATCGATGTCAGCCTGCCCGCGGGACAGATATCGGAATCCGTCACTGTGATAAACGAGCCGCCCGCAATCGAAACGACCAGCACAACGCTCGGCGGAACTTTCTCGAATAAATCGATCAACGATCTTCCGCTGAACGGGCGCGACTTTCAAAACCTCGTAGTCCTTCGTCCGGGCGTACAGCGGGCTACGGGCGGCGGCTTTCTCTCGATAAGCTCGAACGGAAACCGCCCCGAAAATAACAACTTCATTATTGACGGCACGGACAACAACGATCCTTACTATGGCACCACAGTCGTCAACGCAGAAGGCGTGCAGGGCACTCCCGGCACCATTCTGCCGATTGACGCCATACAGGAGTTCAACGCGCAGGAGCACCCCAGCGCAGAGTACGGATGGAAGCCCGGCGCTATCGTCAATCTCGGCTTGAAGTCCGGCACCAACGAAATTCATGGCTCTATTTACGACTTCGAGCGCAACAGCTTTTTCGATGCGCGCAACTTCTTCAACACAAAGGACGAGCCGCAAAGGGCGCTGCGCCAGCATCAATTCGGCGCAAGCGTAGGCGGCCCCATCCGTCGCGGCAAGACCTTTTACTTCGGCGCGTATGAAGGCATACGAGCTTTCGTCAGCAACTCGAATCAGGTCACCACGCCCGCGACGGTCTCTTTAGGCGGAGACCCCGAACTCAGCATACCCGATGCAATCGCTTCTCTTACGGCGCGCGGCATAGCGATCAGCCCGTTGAGCAGGAATTTGATCGGCACAGGCGCTTTTACGGGCAACGGATCTTTTCCGGGACTATTTCCGGGCAATGACGGAACCAACCCGGCTGGGCCTACGCAGATCAGTTCCGGGTTTCCGAACCTCAACCGGATGGATAATCTGATCGTCAAGATCGACCATGTAATCAACGAGAAAAACAATCTGACTGGACGTTACTTTTTTGGGGACAGCCTGCAAACGGAGCAGGACATCACCGTGCTTCGTCCCGAATGGCGTTCGACATCTGATCTCAATGCTCAGGTTTTCGGCGTCAACTGGATATGGACTCCGAACGTGCGATGGGTGAACGAAGCCAAGTTCGGCTACAACCGTTTCTGGCAGGCGATACTGACCGCAGACAACGCGCTCGACCCTGTTGAAACCTACGGCATCAACACGGGAGTTACGGACCCTGTGAATTTCGGAATGCCGACCATAGACATTGCGGGCTTCAATCAACTCGGAGGCAACAGCGGCTGGCCGTTGCTTACGACTCCGAACAAGACATTCCAGTTTGTCGATAATGTTTCTTACATTCGCGGCAATCACGCTTTCCGTTTCGGCGGCGAAGTCCGGCACGGCTCGACCGACAACCTGCGCAATCGTCGCGGCAAAGGGCGCGTGCGATTTGAAGGTGACGGGGCTTTTGAAGGCAGCACGCCGCTCGAAGATTTTCTTGCGGGCGCACCATCTCGCGGCGATATATTCGTGGGCAGTTCCAGACGACACGTGAGCATGAATTCGTTCGGCGCGTTTATTCAGGATGACTGGCGCGTGAAGCGCAACCTGACGCTGAATTTCGGCGTGCGCTATGACCTCAACGGCGTCATCAAGGAGAAGGATGATCAGCTGGGCAACTTCGACCCTTCGGTCGGGCTTCAACAGGTGGGCATCAACATAGATCAGCCGTACAAAGGCGATCACAATAATTTCGCTCCGCGCATAGGGATCGTCTGGGACCCGTGGGAGAAAGGCAATACCGTGTTTCGCGTCGGAGCGGGCATCACCTACGAGATTCCAATACTTGCCGTTTTTCTGGGCCAGAACGGAGTCAACAACGCGACCACGCCCGGCATAAACGTCATTCCGACCGGGGCTATTGGCTCAAACATTTCGGGAACAATAGTCGGAGCCGCGACCACTCAGAGAAATTTGAACTGGTCCGTGGCAGGGCCGATATTCAGAGTGCAGGCGAACTGCGACCCTGATCAGGGCGGCACCCCGTGCGACATTCTGGGCGTAAAAAGCGACCTGCGCACGCCCTACGTAATTCAGTGGAGCTTTAACGTTCAACAGGTTCTCTGGCCGAAAGCATCCATACAGGTTGGCTACGTCGGCAATCACGGAGTCAAGCTCTACAACATACGCGACATCAATCAGGTCGTGCCTGCCGCAGACGACGGCAGCGAACAGACGGGTCGCCCGTTCAACTCGAAATTCCCGTTTCTGGGTTATATAAACTTTCTTGAGAACGGATACCGGTCGAGCTATCACGGACTGCAAACGACCCTGACGCAGCGAGCGTGGAAAGGGCTGGATTTCGTGATGGGCTACACCTGGGCGCACGCCATCGATTTTGTTTCGCTGCACCGCGCGGCTCAACCGCAGGACAGCGGACGGCCCGACCTTGAACGCGCGTCGAGCGATCTGGATATTCGCCATCGCTTTACGCTCTCTTTGACCTACGCTCTGCCGGGCGTCAAATCCTGGGCGCAGTTGCTGGAAGGCTGGCAGGTGAATTCAATCGTGACCTTGCAGGGCGGCACGCCCTTCAGCGGGGTTGATTTCGAGAACGACACGAGCCTGACAGGCGAATTCAGCGACCGCTGGAATGTTATAGGTAATCCCGGCTCGATTCCGAACTTCTCAACCTCTGGCCCTGTTCCGGTCGAGCAGGTTTTATCTCAGCCTGCATTCGGAAATTTCGGGAACGCGGGTCGCAACATATTTCGCGGGCCGAGCCTCAAGAACTGGGACTTCTCGCTTGTGAAGACATGGAAGGCAACCGAGCGATTCAGCGTTCAGTTGCGCGCTGAATTCTTCAACATTTTGAACCACCCGAACTTCGCAAACCCGGCCATCCTGTTCAATAACGATCTGGGAATACTGGACACCTTCGGACTGGTGACTGCGACGCCCGACGTAGCCGGAGCCAACCCTGTGATCGGAACAGGCGGCCCGCGCAATATTCAGTTCGGTTTGAAGGTTCGATTCTAAAAAGATCATTTGTAGGGGCAGGGCAAGTCCGCGGCCCGGATCGCCGACAGGCGATGACTGGTCATGGTCTTACGACCATTCGGGCAGGGACAAGCCCTGTCCCTACAAGTTTATTTTCTATTTGCGAACGCCGTCGTTTTCTATCCCCGTGTAACTCTCTTCGGGAAAAAGACCCAGCCACCTGTCCGATGAAGGCGTGAGAAACAGTTCCTCATACACCTTCTCGTTCAACGCATCAACATCACCTGTCAGGACTGAGGCGACGAACCATTCGTGTATCTGGCGGTGCATCCGGTATTCATTGCGCACTGTGTCTTCTGCGATAACGCGCTCGAAATTTTTCACCGCGCGAGCGAGCGATGCGGAATTTGTAGAAGCGGCTTTGCGCGCAGACGAGCTTAACGAGTTTTTGTTGGTTGCAAAACCTGAACTGACCAAAGAGAACAGGAGGGCAAAAGTAAAGAGCCTGACACGCATAACCACCTACCTCGCAACTGAAGATTGAATCGTCACGGTTGTAACGCTGTCAGGGTTGGAAACGCGCGCGTTGCGGGTTCCTCTTTTTGTTCTCTGTTAGAGGAAAAGGTGTGAGAACAACAGCAGCAGGAAGAAAAAACAGAGCGTGATCTTTCTTCCTGCTATTGTTGTGCGTGAGGTTATTTTGCCTCTATTTTCTTGATCGAAGTCACAGCCAGCATCTTCTTACCATCTTTTTCCGTGACGGTGCCTTTGACTTCTACCATCTCTGCGACGAACGGAATCAGCTTCTCGTTCTTGTTCGCAGCGTAATCGCCAGTGATCGAGTAAACGGCGCTTGAGCCGTCTTCGACGATTGCCAGTTGATTGCCGCGCTTGGCGCATGACAGAGCGCAGCCCTTGTGAGCTTCGCCTCTACCAGCCTCTTTTTTGCCTTCAAAGCAGGGCTGATCAACGACCTCGCCTTTGATCGTGACTTCCTTGTCGCTGCGCGCCGAAACTGCGAAAGACAGGCTCATGGCCATCAAGGTGACGGCCAGGTAAATCAATGTCTTTTTCATTAATAATCTCCTTTAGGGACTAGTTCTGCTGCGGCATGAATCCTACGCTCATGCGGCCCTTGAATCAATGCCGCGCGCGACTCACTTGTCACCAGACACGGCTGTTGGGATAATCAGCCTCCGGTCCAATGATGAACGACGCAGGGCAACACACCAACCCTCAACAACTCGTCTCGGAATTTCTGGCGTCGAGCGGCTACCTGCGCGAAAACATTTCGAGACTCGCAGAGCTTGCAGTCTCTCAGACGGCTGAAGTCGCAGAACTGGCTACTGGAGCCCTTTTCACGTCACTGGTAGAGCGACTGGCTGATTCGTTCGACGCAGGGGCTGTGTCGATCTACAACCGCGTATTTGCGCAGGTCATACAGCGCTGTCGAGCGACCGAGCGAGGCCGGGCAATTGATCGCGCGCTCGCAGGCTTCAATCTTGAAAGCGAAGAAGACCTGATCGCGCGCGCCGAAAGCCTGAGGCACACTAAAGCGCGCGATTTGGAATCAGGCGTGCGGCGCGTTATCGTGCTTTCGCGCGTGACGCTTGGCGCTGACGTAGCGATTACGAGCGTCATCATCGAGCGAATGAAGCGTGAGTTTCCAGATGCGGAAATCGTGCTTGTCGGCGGGCGAAAGGCTACAGAGCTTTTCGGCGGCGACAGCCGACTTTCATTCAAAGAGATCGCTTACCGGCGCGCGGGAACTACGATTGAAAGGCTTTTGAGCTGGCTCGATCTTCTTGATGTCGTTCGAGGACTGACAAAAGGACTGGAGCGCGGAGAGTTCCTGATCGTAGACCCTGACACAAGACTTACTCAGCTTGGGCTATTGCCGCTTGCGCGCGACGAAGGCGATTATCTTTTCTTCCCAAGCCGCGAATACGGCAATTCGACTTCCGAATCGCTTGGCCTGTTGACCTCCCGCTGGCTCGATACGATCTTTGGCGCGCCGTATATGATCTACCCGCGCTTGAGCCTCGCTCGCTCGGACCTTGAGGCAGCAGGCAGTCTGGTGAAGCAATTGAGTCGCCCGGTTGTGGCGATAAATTTCGGCGTCGGCGAAAACCCAATGAAGCGGGTCGGCGACGAGTTTGAAAGCTCGCTTGTCGGGCAGCTTGTCGGCAAAGGCGTTACGGTCATACTTGATCGCGGCGCGGGAGAAGACGAAACAAGACGCGCCGATGCGGTCATCAGGCACGCGATTGAATCCAGTCGCGCGCGCGTCGCCGAAGTAGATGAAGAGCGGCTGTTGAGCGGCGATGCGGCCCGTGGTGAAATAATAGTCTGGAGCGGGCGCATAGGCCTGCTTGCGGCTCTGATTTCAAAAAGCGATCTCTACATCGGCTACGATTCGGCGGGCCAGCACATCGCAGCCGCGCTCGGCATTCCGTTGATCGATGTCTTTGCGGGCTTCATCTCGCCGCGCATGCCTGACCGGTGGCGACCGACAGGCGCGTCAGAGACGCGCGTTGTCGTCGTTGATAAAACAGAGACAGACAGGGTGCTCCGGGAAGTGCTCGCTCACGCGCAGGAACTACTGAAAGGCGGAAAGCAGTAGGCCGTAAAGATCAATAAGCGAATTGCATTTAATCTCGCTACCGCCTGCTGCCTGCTGATTATGAAAGTGACCATCCTCGAATTTGCGCCGTGCGCCGATTCGATCTATCACGTGCGACGCGACGCGGAAGAAGGCTACATTGCAAGCGACGAGCGCGCGATAAAGATCAGGTCGGGCGCGAAGCTTCGACCGCGCGCAGTCTCTACTTATGCGGGCGGCAAGGCGACGAACGTTGCCCGCGTGATGGACAAATTGCTCAAGCCTGATGACGGCGTTGAGATAGAGCTTGTTGTCTTTCGACCCGATTCGGCGGAAGGTCGTTACATTCACGAGCTTCAAACGACGGCCCTGACTCGCGTTCGAGTGCGGCCAGTTATTATCGAAGGCCGCGCGCGAATCTGCGTTGATCTGACAGACCCTTCGACCACCGGAGACAGCCGCGTCGAATTCAACATCAGCCCGCGCGCTGTCTGGATGGAGGACGCGCCGCGTGCGGCTCTCGAATTTTCATCCGGCATATCGACCGACCTGCTCCTGATCGCAGGCAATCCGCCGGTAATCGAAACGACAGGCCGCATGGCTGTAGAGCTTTACCGTGAGATCATCGAAGAAGTGCGCCCGCGCGCCGGGTTGATTTCGATTGATGTTGAAAAAGGCGCGCTCGCAAATTGCCTGACAGCGCAGTCGAAGCCCGACGTGATTAAGATCAACGAGAGCGAGTACGCGTCAGTTGATGCCGCATTGTGGAATGATTTCACAGGCGCGCTCGTTGTGACGGATGCAGGTGGGTGTCGCGTGTGGTCTGACCGTTCGCGTCAGTCGTTTGTCAGAGTGCAGGGCATTGCGCCCGAAACGCTCTACTCGACTATTGGCGCGGGCGATGCGATGCATGCAGGATTCACGCTCGCGCGATGGGTCCGGGGCTATGATTTATTGAAAGCGTCGCGCTACGGTCAGGCAACTGCCGCCGCGTCTGTGAGTTCACCCGAAGGCACGCGCGGCATCACAAGAGAAACGGTCGCGAAACGGTTTGCAGAGCTTGAGCAGGCGTAACTGGCAACCATCTGAAAGCTCTGTAACACCCAATCCCGGCGGCATTCAGCCAATGCGAACCGTCAGCATGGAGATCGAGCCTCCGTCGAATCCCTCGACCGGAAAACTGACCGTCTCGCCTTCTCTTCGCAGGGCCAGCACGTAAAGCAACGGCAAGTAATGATCCGGCGTGGGAGCAGACATCCTTGCGTCACGCCCCAACGTCTCGTAGGCGACGAGCGGGTCGATGTCGCCTGCCAATATCAACTCGCGAGTAAGGTTCTCGAACCGTACAGCCCAGTCATAGGGCTTAACCGCGTGCCGTCCCCATGCATACGCGTGCAGATTGTGAACGAGGTTGCCGCTGCCGATGATGAGAACGCCTTCGTCGCGCAGGGGCGCGAGCCGACGCGCAAGCTCGTAATGAAATATCGCCGGTTGCGTTTCGTCTATGCTGAGTTGTATTACGGGAATATCAGCTTTGGGGAAGACGTGACACAGCACAGACCACGTCCCATGATCTAAGCCCCACTGCTTGTCACGCCCGACGTGAACGGGCGCGAGCAAATCCTGCACGCGACTGGCAAGAGTCGGATCACCCATCGCGGGGTAGGTGACCTCGTATAACTCTGGGGGGAAGCCTCCAAAATCGTGAATCGTTCTCGGATCGGGCATCGCCGTCACCTCGGTGCCTGAAATGTACCAGTGAGCAGAGACACATAGCACGGCTCGGGGTCGTGGAATCTCGTTTCCAATCCTGGCCCAGCCTTCCGTATATGCGTTGCTCTGCAATGCATTCATCGGATTGCCGTGCCCGAAGAAAATAGCAGGCATAGTGGTCATCTCTGTAAATCTCCGGACTCAGTTTTCAGCGCGCCACGCTTTATAGTAACAACTCAGCGCGATACGTCCATAGAACTGGTCTATAGAAACGCTGGACTCACGGCCTTTTCTCTTCTATCCTTACACCAGTGTGCCTGCGCTGTTTCAGCGAAGGAGCAATCCACCGTGGGGCTTTCAGAAATTTATCTCGGACATCAGACCTGGCCGGACTATCTCAGCAATCGCGAGTTGGTTCACAGCTTTGAGCGCTCGCTCGGAGGGCAGACCGCGACGCTCGAAGACTCGTTCGCCCTGTCAGGGATGATGCAGGTCGATCTCAGCAAAAGCGATTATCAAATGGCTCTCGAATCGGGACTGGGCGCGCTCGGCTCGATGCTCGATTATTCCGGCGCACGGTCGCAGTATCAAATAGAAGTTGGATTCGCAAAACTCGCGGGAGGAATCGATCAGCTCAACGCAGATTTTCACATGCTTCTGGGCGACATCATCTGGAAGATAGAGTTGCATCAGGACACGCTCAGCAACATCCTACAGGAGATTCGCCTCGCCGAATTCGAGCGCGAGGCGCGAGCCTATCGCAGCCGCGCCGAAAAAGCCTATCTCAACGGCTGGTATCAGGAAGCGCTCGCTGATTTTCTGGAAGCCGAACGGCGCAACTATCCGGACTTCGCAGTCCTTCGCTCAATCGCAAGCATCTGTCTTTATCATCTGGTCAATCTCTCGAACGCTCTGGAATATTTTCGCAAAGCCGCAAAATACGCGCGCCCGAACGATGCGCGGCAATCGGCGGAAGCTCACTACTTCGCAGCCGTTGTGTGCGCCATACAACAACGATTCGACGAGGGCCTCGATCATCTGAACGAAGCCATCGCGCTCAATCCGCATTTATACGAAGCCTATTATCAGAAAGCATGTCTGGCCGCGATGCTCGAACGCGCGGACGACGCGGTCTATAGCCTTGAGCTTGCCATCAAAGGCGACCCGCGATACTTTGAACGCGCGCGCGATGATCATGCCTTCGACCGGGTTCGGCCTCCGGTTCAGGCTCTGCTCAATCAGTTGATGAAACCCGTTCAGGAGCGTATAGCCGAAGTTAAACTGGACGCGGAGTTGTTGAAGCGATACGTCGTTGTAAAGCCCGATAAACAGCAGAGCATTTCAAGCGTGTTCCGAACCGTGGAAGATCAACTGGCGACCGCGAAATCTTATCGCGCGGGTGTTCAATTCATGGAAACGCTGGTGCAGATACAGCAGGAACTCAAGGGCATCTACGATCTTTTCTACAAACAGTACGAAATGGACACGCGCGATTATGCGCGCTCGGTTGCCATCAGCCCCGACGGTCATCTTGTCGCCACAGGTTTCCTGTACGAAGGGATAAAAATATGGGAAGTGGACACAGGTCTGCCCGTCCAATCGCTCAGAGGGCACACGTCGAGCGTCAACTCGGTTGCCTTCAGCCCCGACAGTCAGTGGCTGGCATCGGGCAGCCGTGATCGCTCGATCAAGCTGTGGGACGTTTACACGGGTCAGGAGATTCGCACACTGGAAGGGCACGATTCGGAAGTGTGCGCTGTCGTCTTCAGTCCCGACGGGCAATGGCTTGCTTCGGCTGGCTATGATCGCACCGTCCGCCTGTGGCGCGTAGTCACGGGACAGGAAGCCGAAGAGATGACAGGCCACAGGCACGCCGTGACCTCGACCGTCTTCAGCCCCGACGGGCGATGGCTCGCATCCGGCAGTCTGGACCGAACGATCAAGCTGTGGGACGTGTCAACCGGGCGCGAAGTGCGAACATTTGAAGGTCACACGTACGGCGTTGTGTCGCTTGCTTTCAGCCCTGACGGGCGGTGGCTTGCATCGGGCGGCGAAGACAAGCTGGTCAAGATCTGGGAAGTGGATACGGGTCGCGAGACGCAGACTCTTAAAGGGCACGTCAACGATGTGACCTCAGTCGCGTTCAGCCCGGACGGCGAGCTTGTGGCTGGCGGAAGCCTGGGGCAGACGATCAGGATATGGCGACTGGCCACGGGCCGCGTGATAAAGACTCTGTGGTTCAGAGAGATCAGCTGGCACCCCGTAGTCTTCAGCCCCAAAGGGCAGTGGCTCGCGCTCGCAAGCCGCGATGTGCAGTTATGGTTGAAAGCGATACTGACCGAAGATCAATACGCGGAAGTGAAGGCGGGCGAAGAGCGCGCGCTCAGGATGAAGGAAGAAGATGCGTGGCTGGCGCGCGAGCTTGCCGAGCTGAAGCGGTCTGAGAAAAACGAGGCCGCGCGCGAAATATCGATGGCGCATCGCCGCGCCGCGGGCGAGTGCGAAGTGTGCGGCGTCAAGTTGAAGTTTACACGACGAGCCGTGCGCCGCCCGCGCTGCAAAGAACATAGAGTGAAATGGCGGAGCGACACAAAAGCATTGCCGACCAACAGCAGCAATGATCGCTTCAGAGGCGATTAGCCTGAATTAATAAGGGGCGATGGCCGGGTTTGAAATATTTCCGCAGGTCGGGCACCGAAGGCTCCTGAGGCTTTGCGGCAGGCTCGTCGCCGCCGGTTTTATCCGTGCGGCGAAAATTGTAGCGCACAGTCGCACGCACGCTTATCGCTTTACCATCGCGAGTGGCGGGTTTGAAATTGAGCTTGCGTATGGCAGTCTCGGCTGATTCATCCAATCCGAAACCTGCCCAGCGGATTATCTGCACATCTCCTATCTCGCCGTTTGCTCGAAATACTGCTACAGCCTCTACAATCGCGCTGACATCTGCCCGCTCGGCTGCTTCGGTGTATTCGGGCTTCACTCGGTTTGAAAACCCCGGCGGCTCGAAACCGGCTCCCAAAGCCGATTCTGCGTCAGGCACGTCTTCTATGTGTTCAGAGCCTGCTGCGTTTGACCGATCCATCGCCTCGCGCGCAGCGCGATATTCATTCATCCGGTCAACGTAATTTCGAGCGCGCGATTCAAGCTCTTTCATCACGGCAGCGAGTGCCGCTTCTTTCGTCGCCGCGCGCGCGCTCAGAAAGTCGAATGCGGCGAGCGCGCCTGTGCGACCGTCAACGATCATCACGCCGATCAGAGCCTCTTCATGCGATTCATTCTTTGCCTGACTGCGCGTGGAGACATCCTTTTTGCCGATGATGAAAAAATCGCAGCCAATCGCAGCGCCAAGCCCACGCGCTTCGTTGCGCGTCATGTTGACAGAACCCTGATAGCCTATTCCTGAGAGCGCGGGCTGAAGCTGAGAGCGTTCGATTAACGAGGCGCGCGCGTCTCGTTTGAGCGCCGCTTCGAGCGTTGCTTCGACGCCCGAACCGGTGGTTGTCTGTTCGCCCGCAACCGAGCCGTCAACAAAGCCGATCAATGCGATACGCAAAGCGGTTGTCTGACGTGCGCCCTCAACCCGCGCGACCGTCGCGCAGATTAATAACAGGACCGTAAGGATGCGAGCGGAACTCATATTTCACTTCATCAGTTTCAATTTTTGTTGCAGCCAGTCGCCCAGCAGATTCATTACATCGGGGCCGATTGTATTTGTGCTGAGCGAAGAATACTCGGACGGCGAGCCTGTTTTTGCAGGCAGGAAGAGGTGATTTAAGTCCGGATAGATGCGCAGGGTCACATCTTTATTCCCTGATTCGCGCGCCGCCTGTTGAATCATATCGGCCTGATCAGCCGTCACCTGGCGATCAATCGCGCCCTGAAGTATGAGAATCGGCTGGCGCACTTTGCGAATCGTCGGCAGCGGGTCGTAAGTCAGAAAATATTTCATCCATGGGCTGCGAAACGGTTCAGGCGCATCCGGCCCCTCGCCGCCTTCGGTTAATTTGCGCAGCATCTTTCGATTATCATCGCGCTTCTTTGCGCGCGCCTCTTCGGCCATCATCGTGTCGCTCTCCAACCCCTGATTCAATTGATACTCGATAATCACATCGCCGCGTTTGGCTGTTCCCGCCAGCAAAACGATGGCGGCAATCCGAGGGTCGCCTGCCGCAACGATGGGCGCGATCATGCCGCCTTCGCTGTGACCGACGAGCGCAATGCGATTCGGATCGATGTCACCCCGTTTGCGAAGATACTCAATCTGAGCGCGAACATCATCCGCAAAATCCGCGCTTGTGGAAGCGGTGAGCGTTTCGCGCCCTTTGGATTTTCCGACGCCGCGATCATCAACGCGCAGCACGGCTATTCCGCGAGCGGCAAGCGACTCGGCTATCTGGCGAAACGGTCTGTATTTTTCGAGGCCGGGAAGCGGCAGATACTCGTCGCGCGTCTGCTGGCCTGAGCCTGTGATGGTGATGACCGCAGGATACGGGCGCTTGCCTTCTTTCGGCAGCAGGAGAGTCCCGGCAAGCGTGAAGCCTTTAGCTTCGACGGTCACTTCTTCCGCAGTGAACGCGGCAGACGGCGGCGCGCTGTAATCGACCTCCGTTTCTTTCTTACTGGCGGAAAGAATCGCTTTGAACGAAGGAATCAGGCTGGCGTATTCTTCGCGCACTGCGGCGAAGTTCTGAGACGGCACTACGATGACTGCGATGCGGCCCTTCTCGTCAGCCCACGCCACGATCTCCGTCACCCCCAGCACCAGACTGTAGCGATCAAACATAGCCGCTTTTGCAGTCGGCGCGCTGTCTGCGGGGCGCACCTCGTCGCGCGCCGCGCGCGTAACTTTGATGCTTGTGTTAGGAAAGATTGTAAGCTGTTGCGCTTCTCCCTGTGCGGCGTTGTAACGGGCAAGGAGAAATTGAAACATATAAAAAATGTTTCCGCCTAAAAGCGCCGTCCCTTTTGCGTAAGGTAACTCTTTTGCGCTGCCGTTGGTCGTGATAGTGGCCGTAGCTCCTTTTATGACAAACGATTGATCAAAGGGCTGCCCCGCAACTGTACCTTTCGCCGTGGATGAGATCGGCTCGCCCGATTGGTCAACTTCGAGGGTCGTGTTGAGGTCGCTTGCAGCGCCGGGCGCATTGAACTCAGTATGGCCGCCGGTCAGGTAGCTGCCGTCGGGCTGACATTTTATCTCGAACTCTTCGCGTCCGATTGTTTTGTCGCCAACCATCAATTGAAAAACCCCCTTGCCGCAAATTGCAGGCGAAAGCAAAGGAAAGGGCTTCTGCTGCGCCAGGGCTAGCGAAGACGCAAGAAGCGTGATGATGCACGATACGGCAAGCGATTTCATGTCAGTCTCCTTATCAACTCGAATTCCTGATGCGACGGCAGCCAACAGTATATAGCGATGTAGCGCAATCCGTTAGAAAACAACGCTACATCAGACTCTGCCAATAGTGAGCGTGCGGGGTATGCCTTGCAGGTCGTTTGTCGTTTCAATCAACTTCCACGATGTCCCGGCCATCATATCGCGTATGGCATCAAGCTGAGTGTAGCCTATTTCGCAGACCATGTAGCCGCCCGGCCTCACATATTTTAAACCGTCCGCGAGCAGGCGGCGATAAAAATCCAAGCCGTCTGCGCCGCCGAAAAGCGCCGCGTGCGGCTCCCAGTCGCGCACTTCGCGTTGAAGCAGTTTCGCGCTCTCTTCTTCGACATAAGGCGGATTCGATGCCAGAATATCGACCAATAGTTCAAGCCCGCGCCGCGCGAGCGGCTCTAAAAGATCGCCTTCGAGAAATTCTATCTGCTGACGCGCGCCGTGTCGCACGGCATTCTTCTGCGCGATTGCGAGCGCCGAGCTTGAAACGTCGGTCGCAAGGATTTTCGCATTCGGAAGGCTCTTTGCAATCGCCACAGCCATGCACCCCGACCCTGTGCCCACATCGACTATGAGAGGCGCGATCAAGTCTGATTCGAGAGCGAGCTTTATTACCTGTTCAACGAGAAATTCCGTTTCGGGGCGGGGAATGAGCACATCGGGAGTAACGATAAAATCAAGCCCGTAAAACTCCTGATGACCCGTGATGTACTGCAATGGCTCGCCCGCCGCGCGGCGCTCGATCAATCGCAGGTACGATTGATAATTCGATTCCTCAATTTGCTGGTCTGATTTCGTCAGCAGGTGTGTGCGGTCGATACCGAGCAGGTGGCTGAGCAGCACGCCAGCCGCGCGCCGCGCTTCGTTTACATCGGCTGATTGAAGCAGGCGTGCGCCTTCCGCAATGGCCTCAGAAATGGTAGGCAAGATTTCTCAATTAACAGGGCGCGGGTTGAAATACAAATTAGAATCAGGCGGCGGCTTCGTTGAGCTTTTCAGCCTGATAGTGCGCGACAAGCGCGTCGAGCAGTTCGCCTATGTCGCCCTCCATAAACAGGTCGAGCTGATGCGCGGTGTAGCCTATGCGATGATCCGTCACGCGATTATCTTTGAAATTGTAAGTGCGAATTTTTTCCGAGCGGTCGCCGCTGCCCACCATCGAGCGCCGTTCGCTGGCGATTGCGTTGTGCTGTTTCTCCTGCTCCATTTCGAGCAGCCGCGAGCGCAGGACTCGCATGGCCTTCTCGCGGTTTTTGATCTGTGATTTTTCGTCCTGCATCGAAACGACGGTGTTGGTCGGCAGATGCGTTATGCGGACAGCCGAATAAGTGGTGTTGACCGACTGGCCGCCCGGGCCTGACGAACAGAATGTGTCGATGCGCAGGTCCTTCGCTTCAACTTTGATATCGACTTCTTCGGCTTCCGGCAGCACCGCAACCGTTATGGCCGATGTATGTATGCGACCGCTGGCTTCGGTTTGCGGAACGCGCTGCACGCGATGAACGCCTGATTCATGTTTGAGCTTTGAATATACTTTGTTGCCTTCGATCAGCAGTATCGCCTCTTTTAGACCGCCTATGCCTGATTCGGATGCTTCCAGCACCTGCACTTTCCACTTCTGCCGCTCGGCGTAGCGCGAGTACATTCGCAGGATGTCGGCTGCAAAGAGCGTGGCTTCGTCGCCGCCCGTGCCCGCTCGAATCTCAAGAATGACGTTCTTTTCGTCGTTCGGGTCTTTGGGAATGAGCGCCACTTTCAACTCGGCTTCCACGCTGTCGCGTCGCTGTTCGAGTTCGGCCAGTTCCGTGCGCGCCATCTGTAGCATCTCCGCGTCGTCTTCCGCGTCGAGCATCTCTCTGGTTTCAGTTATGCCATGAACGAGCGCCTTGTACTCGCGGTATTTCGCCACCACTTCTTCAAGGTCGCGGTGCTGTTTTGCGATGCGAGTATATTTCTGTTGATCTGTGAGCGTTTCCGGATCGCTCAACTGATTCGCCAGATCTTCGTACTTCTCTTCGATTGAAACCAGTTTATCGAACATATTCCCTCATGCCAGCGGCGCTGGCTCATGCTCTATAGAAGGTTCGAGTTTTAATGATTCTTTCAGCGCGTAGATGGCTACTTCCAGCTGTGAATCGTCAGGCTCTTTGGTCGTGATGTTTTGAAGCCATAATCCGGGCCTCGTGATGATGGAAAAGAACCATTGCGCGCTGCTGTTGGCCGATGCGCGAATTATCTCGTACGAGACTCCGGCCACGACAGGCATCAGCAGCACGCGCACGAGGAAGTTCAAAAACAGCGAATCGAATTTCACTATCGAGAACGCGATGATTGATACAAGCATCACCACCATCAGAAAGCTTGTGCCGCATCGCGGATGCTGACGGCGTTTGCGCCGCGCGTTCTCAACGGTCAGATCTTCGCCCGCTTCCCACGTGTAGACCACTTTGTGCTCTGCGCCGTGATATTCAAAGACGCGGCGAATGTCTCTGAGCAGCGAAAAGCTCGTGATCATTATCAGGAAAAACGTCATGCGTATCAGCCCGTCAACCAGATTGAAAGCGACTGACGGGCGGACCGGGTGAAGCGCCGCTTTGATCCAGTCCCAGGCATTTGCGTACCACGCGCCGCCCGCCGAATGCGCGTCAATCGTGCCATTGCCGAAATAGACGAACAGCATATTCGTCAACAGCAGCGGCAGCACGATGAACAGGAATACATTGAAGATTACGGCGAAAACCATCGAGCCTGCTGCTGCTGCGGTCGAGGTCTTCTTCTCCTTGACGGCTGGCTTTGTCGCGACGGCCACGGGCGCTGCCGCCGCCACGCCCGAAGTGAGGGCCGCAGCCTGCAACTCGAACTCTTTTTCGGCTGCGGATTCGTCGTCTCCTTCGTGAAAGACGACGTTGGCAGAAAAGTTCAGCGCCTTTATGCCGAGTATCATTGAATGAATCAGCACAGCCGAACCGCGAAGCACGGGCAGTTTTAAGATCGGATACTTCTCTGAAAGCACGGGGAGCCGCTCGCCCTTTGAGACAATCTGCCCATCAGGGCGACGCACGGCGACCGCATACGAATGCGGCGCGCGCATCATTACGCCTTCGATAACGGCTTGCCCGCCAACTATGATTTGATCTTCTCTCATAACCAGCCTCCCGGCTACGCTCGCTTGCTGACAAAAAAATATTGGCTGCCGGGTGCCGCTTGATGATTCGCTGTCAATCGGCTCACCGCTCTTTCAGTTATGAGCGGTCAGCCCGTTGAGGCGACCGGCGACCCGGCAACCAATATTCGGTTGTTGATGATTTAAGCTTCGGTTGTTGTCTTGCGACCGTACTTGCGATTGAAACGCTCGACGCGACCGGCTGTGTCGATCAGCTTCTGCTTGCCCGTGAAGAACGGGTGGCAGCTTGAGCAGATTTCAAGTCGAATCTCAGGTTTTGTAGATCGCGTCGGCCACGTTTCGCCGCACGCGCAGTGCACAGTCGAGTTCACATATTTGGGATGAATATCTGGTTTCACGTCCATCCTCCTATCGGGAATTAATCTCATAATCGAACACTTAAATCTAACCGATTGCATACGGGGCTGTCAAGGATGGCTCATTTCGCTTAAGAATATGTAAATTTCCGGATTCACCGGAGGGCGCAGGGATGTTTATTCCTCTGCGCCCTCCGGTGAACAGGGTTTCAGATGTGTTCAAGACGAGACTAGAAGCGGTTGAGGCTGAGATCGCCCGATACGCTCGACATATTAACCCGGCGCGACCCGCTTCCCAGTCGCCCGCGCGCATAGGTGCGTGTGCCGTGGCGTTCCTCGCGCACTTCAATCGGAAAATCTGTTGTGATCGAGCCAGTCATGCTTGAAATATCGACCTCCGCGTCAAGACTGGAAGGCATTTTTACACTCACATCGCCGCTCACGGATGAGAACTTCATGTCGTCAGAGCCGTCAAGGCGGTCAACCTCAACATCGACATCGCCGCTCACGGAATTGACGCTTGCTGAGCCTGTGACGTTCTTAACCCTCACATCGCCGCTCACAGCCGAAGCGCGCAACCGGCCAGTCACGCCGCTCACGGCGACATCGCCGCTCACCGATGTAAAGCCGTCGAAATTGTAGCTGACAGAGCGCGGCACGCGGACTTCAAAACGGATGCTCGCATCGCAGTTACACTCCTTGGGATAACGCACGCCCACCTGAACTCGGCCATCGCTGCTTTTGTCTTCGATTTCGATGAGGTCGCGGTCGCGCCCTTTCTTTATGCCTCGCACGATGATCGCGTCGCCGTCGTAGCCGGTCACTACGACATCGCCTGAGATGTTAGCGACGCTGACCTGACTGCCTGCGCCGACGCGATAACTCTTCTCGAAATCCTGAGCCGAGGCCGTAGCCGCGAAAGCCAGACCGATTATCGCCGAAACAACTGAAAGACGGAAAAATCTCTTGTTCATATCTTTACAGACTCCTTCTTAATTTTTTTCAGATATTGCTACGTCGAGTAGGTGACAGGTCGAACAGAAAGGTTGCAGGTTTTGTTTGCCCGTATGATCGATTGCGCAGACAGCGGTTGACCCGACGCCTGCAAGGTAACACAATAATCTCAGCACAGAAGGATTTAGAAATGATTAAAGCCGTGATCCTCGCCTTTGTTTTGATGCCGCTCGTTGCCTGCGGCGATGCGCCCCGGACTGCGAGCGTCGAAGCGCAATCGTTTTCGATTCTGTCCGAATACCCGAACCCGGCAACCGGCAGCGTTATAGTTATCATCAGGGTTGCGAAAACATCGACTCCGCCGCAGGTCAAAGCCGCTGTCGAATCCGTCATCGCAAGTCGCAAAGACAGGTACCGGCACATCACAGTCAAAACGTTCCTCGAAGGCGCGAGCCTCGACAGCCCGCCTTTCGCCGTTTCGACCTTGCGAGACGATGTGACTGAACATGTGTTTGGAACCATCCCTGGCGGATCTGTGCGAATACCGACTCACTGAGAGCGAGGCGTAAGATGATGCTCAACGATGAAGAGATAAATGAAAGGCTGGCCGGGCTTCGAGGATGGTCGAAGGGCGAAAACTGGATCGAGAAAAGATACCAGTTTAAAAACTTTTTGCGCGCAGTCGCTTTTGTGAACGCGGTCGCATATGTCGCCGAATCGATCAATCATCACCCGGACATCATCATTCACTATAAAGAAGTTACGCTGCGCAACTGGACGCACGTGGCGAACGCCGTGACTGAGCGCGATTTCGCGCTGGCCGCAAAAGTAGACGCTTTTGTAGATGATGAATAAGGAGAACCCAATGCCGCTTATACCAGACAACGATCAGCAAAAGATACGCGAGCACTTTGCGCAGAACCTCGCGGGCGCGGTCGAGATAGTGATGTTTACAGCGCGCGCATTGCCCGAACCGCAGTACCTCGCGCAGGTTCGAGCGGCAGAGCGAGTTATGTGAAAACTTTTCAGTCCCCCGGTGCCGGTTCCGGCGAATCGGGCAAAGCTCCGGGCGCATGCCGTTTACCCGACAGCTTCTCCACGACGTAGAAGGTCGCGGGTATCAGGAAAATAGCCAGAGCCGTCGCCGCAAGCATCCCGACGATGACCACAGTTCCGAGTATACGACGGCCCGATGCGCCCGACCCCGATGCTATCCAAAGCGGGACGCAGCCCAGAATGAATGCCAGCGAGGTCATCAAAATGGGGCGCAAGCGCAACCGCGCTCCTTCGAGCGCAGCATCGACCAGATCACGCCCTTTCTCGAACTCGGCTTTGGCAAATTCCACGATCAGAATTGCGTTCTTTGCCGCAAGCCCGATCAACACGATCAACCCGATCTGCGCGTAAACATCCAGATCGTATCCTCTGAGCAGCAGGCCGATGAATGCCCCGAACACGGCAATCGGAACCGTCAGCAGAACCGAGAAGGGAAGCGACCAGCTTTCATATAGCGCAGCCAGTATCAGAAAGACGAATATCAGCGACAGCGCGAACCCTGTAGCGCCTCCGCCCGAAGCTTTTCTCTCCTGATATGAAAGGTCTGCCCAATCATATCCTATTTCGGGCGGGAGAACTTCTGCCGCCACCTCTTCGAGCGCATTCATGGCCTGACCGGAACTGTAGCCCGGAGCGGCAGCGCCGATGACCTGCGCCGCGCGATAAACATTGAATCGGTTTGTGTATTCAGGCCCGCTGACGCGGCGCGTCGTTACGAGCGACGAGAGAGGAACCATGTTGTTATCGTTGTTACGCACGTAATATTGTTTGATGTTATCGTCGCTGATTCGCTCTTCGCCTTCTGCCTGTAGAAAGACTCTCCATTGACGGCCAAAGCGATTGAATTGATTCAGGAACAACCCGCCGAGATAAGCCTGAAGCGTTTGATAAACATCGCTTACCGCGACGCCCTGCTTTAAGACTTTATCGCGGTCTACATCGGCGTAGATTTGCGGGACGCCTGCGGAGAAGGCCGAATTCACGCCTGCCAGTTCGGGCCGCTTGCGGCAGGCTTCGAGGAATCTCTGCAGGTTCTGATCGAGAAATTCTACAGACCCGCCGCTTTTATCCTGAAGCCATAACGAAAACCCGCCCGCCGCTCCGAGCCCCGGAATCGAGGGCGGCATAAGAGCTATGGATACAGCTTCCGGTATCTGGGCTGTTAAGGCGGCATTCAACTTCCCCGCAATTGCCTTGGCTTCAAGTTCCGAAGTATGCCGCTCGTCCCAGGGATCGAGGATTACAAAGAAGAAGCCGTTGTAGCTGGCCGATACGCGCGTCAACAGGCTGAATCCGCCAATCGTATTGTAATCTTTGATGCCTTCGGTTTTGTCCAGTATGGCTTCGACTTTTCGGCAAACCTGATCCGTCCTTTCAAGCGAAGCCGCGGGCGGCAACTGCACATTCAGCAACAGGTAGCCGTAATCTTCATCGGGAAGAAAGCTCGTAGGCAACTGCCTGCCCAGTATCGCGTCCAACCCTACGAACGCGCCCAGAATCAGCATTGCCACAAGCCCTTTGCGTATCAGCGCGTGGCTCCAGTTGACGTAGCCGTGAGTCGCTTTGTCGAACCAGCGATTGAAGAGTTTGAAGAAACGGCCAAGCGGCCCTCTCGACTCTTTGCGAGGTTTGAGCAACATCGCCGCGAGCGCAGGCGAAAGCGTCAGCGCGTTAAAGGCCGAAATCAGAACCGAGATGGCAATCGTGACCGCGAACTGATTGTTCAGGCGTCCCTGTATTCCTCCTAAAAACGCGACCGGCAGAAAGACCGAAGATAGTATCAACGCGATGGCGACCACGGGGCCTGAGACCTCTTTCATCGCTTGCAGCGTCGCCTCGCGCGGCGACATCCCTTCTTCGATGTGATGCTCGACCGCTTCGACGACGACGATTGCGTCATCGACGACCAGCCCGATTGCCAGCACCAGTCCAAACAGCGACAGCGTGTTGATCGAAAAACCCAGAAACGGGAAGAAGGCGAAGGTGCCGATCAGGGAAACGGGCACGGCGATCATCGGGATCAGCGTCGCGCGCCAGTTTTGCAGAAAAAGAAAGACAACAAGGATGACAAGCAACATCGCTTCGGCCAGAGTCTTGACGATCTCGTTGATGCCCTCGGTGACCGGAAGCGTAGTGTCGAGCGTGATGATGTAATCAAGTCCGGGCGGAAAGCGACTCTTCAAATCGGCGATTGCCTTCTTCACGCCGTCGGCGACTGCCAAAGCGTTTGACCCCGGCGATTGAAAGACCGCGACGATGCAGCCCGGCTGGCCGTTGATTCGCGCAATCTGCTGATAGTTTTGCGCGCCGAGTTCGATGCGCGCCACATCCTTTAATCGCACGACGGAACCGTCCGGGCTTGAGCGAACGACGATCTGGCCGAACTCTTCGGGCGTTTGAAGCCGCCCCTGCGCGCGAACCGTGTACGTCTTCTCTTTCCCCTTTGGCGCGGGTTCAGCGCCGACCTGTCCCGCAGGGTTAACCGTGCTCTGTTGCTGGACTGAGCGTGTGATGTCGGGAACCGTCAATCCAAGTTTGGCAAGCAGGTCAGGCTTTACCCAGATTCGCATCGCATAATCGCTTGAGCCGAAAAGACGGACTTCGCCCACGCCCGGAACCCTGTAGAGCGCGTCGTTGATATTGATGTTCGCGTAGTTTGCAAGAAAGAGCGAATCGTAAGAATTGTTCGGCGAGAACAACGAGATGACCATCATCGGCAGCCCCGTCGATTTTCGCAACGTGGTTCCGAACTGGTTCACATCGGCGGGCAGGTTTGGCTGCGCCTGCGCCAGCCGGTTTTGCACATTGACCTGATCGGTGTTTGGGTCCGTCGCGATGTCGAAGGTTACGGTCAACTGCATCGTGCCGTCGTTGGCGTTGGTCGATTGCATGTAGAGCATGTTATCGACGCCGTTCATCTGCTGTTCGATGGGCGTGGCAACCGACTGCTCGATTGTGACAGAGTCCGCGCCCGTGTAGGTCGTCGAAGCGATGATCTGAGGCGGAACTATCGAGGGGAACTGCGCCAGCGGCAGCCCGCGCATAGAGACGAGGCCGAGTATGATCGTGATGATGGCGATAACCATCGCCACTATGGGCCGATTGACGAAAAATTTGGAAATCATGAAATCAGTCCTCTATTTTCCTTCGGCAGTCGCAGTAAACGGTTTCGGAACTACTAAGGTGTCGGGCCTGACTTTTTGCGTGCCTTCGGTCACCACGCTTTCGCCTGCTTTCAATCCTTCCTCGATGATCCACAATGCCCCGACGCGCTCTCCGACTTTTACTTCCCGAATGCTGACCTTGTTATCGCTGCCGACTACCGCAACGCTGTATCGGCCCTGTAGTTCGGTGACGGCGCGTTGAGGAACAACCAGCGCGCCTTCTTTCAAACTGGTGACGGCGCGAACTCGCCCGTATTCGCCCGGACGCAGGATGTTTCCATGATTTGGAAACAGACCCGCCAGCTTGATCGAGCCGGTCTTTTGATCCACGCTGCGGTCAGCGATATAGAACTGACCTCTCTGCGGGTAGGTCGATCCGTCCGACAGAATCAGTTCCAGTTCGAGCTTAGCGCGCGCGCCTGAAATCAAACTGCTCTTGATGTATTTCTGATATTCCTGTTCACCGGCTGTGAAGTAGACCTTTATCGGATCAACGGTCGAAACGGTTGTCAGAGGCGGGCTGTTCGGATTGTTGAGATTGACGAGGTTTCCGACCTGAACCGTAGCGATGCCCGCGATGCCGTCAATAGGTGCAAGAATCTTTGTGAAACTCAGATTGATCTCCGCAGTCTTTACGGCAGCCTCCGACGCTTTGATCTGCGACCGGGCGGAATCGATTCCGGCTCTGGCCGTTTTGACTCCGGCCTCAGCCGCTTTTACCTGAGCGAGGGATGCCAGATTGGCCTGAACGGCATTATCATAATCCTGTTTGGTGATAACACCGCTTTTGATAAGCGCACTGTAGCGATCAACATCGAGTTGAGTCTTGCCCTGATTTGCCTGAGCCTGCGCAACCTGAGCCTGTGCTTGCAGAAGCTGAGCATCTGCCTGCCCAAGCTGTCCCTGAGTTTTTGCGAGGTCGCCTTTTGCCTGTTCGAGGGCAGCTTGAAACGGCCTCGGATCGATCTCGAACATCAACTGCCCTTTCCTGACGAAAGAGCCTTCCGTGTAAGTTTTATTGAGCAGATAGCCGGTCACCTGCGACTTGATTTCCGCGTTCACCAGTCCGTCAAGCGTGCCGATCCATTCGGTGTAAATCGGAACATCTTTCTGCTCGACCTGCACCACTTCGACTTCGGGCGGGCCGGACGGTTGCGATGTCGCTTTAGTCTTCGAGCAGGCGGCTGCTGCAAGCAATGCGACGACGATCAAAGCGGTCGCCGCTGCTCTTTGTTTCAAAGTCGCTGTGATCAGAGCCGTCTTTGAATTTATATTCATCAATGTTTCTCTTTTCCCGAAAAGCGATTATTGCGAGTCGCCTACTTCTACTTCAATCTCTTCGACAATCGCTTTCATCAAACAACCGGTTGGCACAAGCACAACGCCCTGCTTGCGCATCTTTGCCAGGAGTTCTCTGCCCGTGGAGTCAACAAAAGTTACTGAGGCTAAATTTACGAAGATAGATTTGCAGTTGGCCGTAGCGGTCTCTGTGCGCCAGCACTTCTCCAGTTCTTCGACCCACGCGCCCGTCAGTTTTCCTGCGACTGTAAAACTCGTAGATTCGTTTTTGTGTTGAATATCGATTCTGAGCATTCTTAAAGCTCACCTCATCTTTGATAAAACTTTAACGGCAACATGCTTGCCAGAGAGAGCAGCCACCGCTCAAGCCCTAGAGGTTAAAGCGAATAATGAATAGACGAAGCGATTGTCTTATCGGAAACTGGTCACCTGTGGTGACCATATGCGGTCAACTGGCTTATTAAGGTCACGGGCGCGGGCGGGCAATGCCGAGCTTGCGCATCTTGTTATTGAGAGTTGTTCGAGGGAGGCCGAGGCGCGCGGCAGCGCCCGTCGAGCCGCCAATCACCCAGTTGGATTCGCGCAGCACGCGCAGGATATGTTCGCGCTCAACCGAATCGAGCGTTGTCTGATCGATTTGATCGAGCGCAGTCTTTGCTAACTGCTTTAATTCAGCCAGCGGGATTTCAAGAGTAGAGCCGCGCGAAAGTATCACCGCGCGCTCGATAAGATTTTGCAGTTCCCGAATATTGCCCGGCCAGCTGTAAGCGGTCAGGGCGGCAAGCGTCTGACTGGGGATACGGTCGATGGGTTTCTTCATCTGCTGCGCGAACTTGTGCGCGAAGAAATGGACCAGCAGCGCGATGTCATCCGGGCGCTCGCGCAGCGGCGGCAAAGTGATCGGGAAAACATTCAGGCGATAATAAAGGTCGCTGCGAAACCTTTTCTCGGCCACCATCTGCGCAAGATCGATATTGGTGGCCGCCACGACGCGAACGTTTACGCGGATAGTGCGCGAACTGCCCAGTCGTTCAAACTCCTGCTCCTGAAGCACGCGCAGAAGTTTCGATTGCAACTCAAGAGAAACATCGCCGACTTCATCCAGAAAGATCGTGCCCTGATGCGCAAGCTCGAATCGCCCTATGCGTCGCTCAATGGCTCCGGTGAACGCGCCTCTTTCGTGGCCGAAGAGTTCCGATTCGAGAAGCCCCGTGGGGATAGCCGCGCAGTTGATTTTGACCAGAGTGCGCGTGCGGCGCGGGCTTAAGTTATGAATGGCTCGCGCAAGAAGTTCTTTGCCCGTTCCTGTCTCGCCATAAATCAACACGGTCGAATCGGTCCTGGCTACGGTTTCTACTTCCTGCAACACGCGACGGAGCGCGCGACTGCTGCCGATTATCTCCTCGAAGTCGTATTCGGTTTGAATCTCTTCTTCGAGATAAAGCTTCTCTTCTTCGAGTCTGGTTTTGAGCGCGTCAATCTCGCGGAACGCAAGAGCATTCTCTACGGCTATAGCTACGTGTTGAGCGATCTGCCCAAGCAGTTCCGCATCTTCTTCGGTAAAAGCTTTTTCGCGAAGGCTCGATATGCCCAGAACGCCAAACGTGCGGTCGCGTGAAACGAGCGGAACGGTGCAACCTGATTTCACGCCTGCGGCTAAAAAGCGTTTCATGGAAGGACGCCCTTCAAGGTCGCGGGCGTCGCTTATGACGGGCTGGCGCGTTCTCAGAACCTGCTCAAGCAGCGTTCCATCAACCGGAAGAAGCTCGTCTTCTATAAACAAGTCTTCGCTCATGCTCGATTCCAGAGCCAGAACCCGAAGCTTATTGCTTTCGCTGTCGTAAAGAGAAAGACCGGCCAGATCGTGAGGAATCACGCGTTGCAGGCAAATGGAGATAGCCGATAAGAGTTCCCGCAGATTGAGATTCGATACCAGCATATTGTTGATTTCCAGCAACAACTCGTAACGGTCTCGCTCGTGCGCCAGCTGGCATTGATAAACCTGAGCTTCAACGGCAGCAGCTATCTGCGCTGCGACCAGTTGAGCGAATTCGAGGTCGAGGTGGATGTATGCATCGCGCTTGTCGCTGGCAAGTCCCAGAACGCCCAGATGCTGGCGGGCAGTAGTCAAAGGAAGTATGCAAAGCGACTTTACAGGATAGTCGCGCAGAACTTTCGTCACGGAGAAACGGGTTTCGTTCTCGACATCGCCCGTGACAAAAGGGCGCTGGTTCTGCCAGACCCAGCCGACGGCTGAGCCTTCGACCGGAATCTCTGTGGGCAATTGCCGCATAACAGGTTCGCTTGTCTCCAGCACATGCACGCGCATGACATTTTGCGCGCCGTCGTGCAGCAGGAGGCTCAGATTATGAAACTGGAAAAGCTCATGCAGGCGGTCGGCAAGTTCGTGGAACAGGTCTGAGAGATTTCTGTGTGACGCTATGGCCTTTGAAAGATCGAGCAGCGTTCTGTATTGGCGCAATTGCAGATCAAATCTTTGAGCAGTCGCTTCGGTCAAGATCCTATCCTCTATGAGATAAAGATTGACGACCGGCTCAGCGCGCGTCAAGCGCCGAACCGATAAAAATGCCGAGCGACCGCTTAATGGATTCGGCTCCGGGCAGAGCCTTGAGCTTGACAGGCTGGAGATTTCAAACTGGTTTTCATTCCGATTCTGCCCCGGAATCGGTTTCATTGATGTAGCGCAGGCATAACCGCTCGCATCCGTCGCTGCCGAGATAGCGATTGCTTACAATCGTTATTCTCTCGCCTTCCATAGCCGGGCCGACGACCTTGATCATATAGAAGTCAGGCGGCGCTTCCTGCAATCGGACGCGAAGGCCGCCTCGACTGTGATTTTCAGACAACACGACATCCTGCCCAATGGTTCGCATATCTTCATCGAGATATTCGATAGCGACTACTTCGGGTTTTTCGCTTCTCGGTTCGCGGCGGCGTTCGCTGCCCGCCCATTTTTTATAATGAAACACGGTCCAGGGTTTTTCCTGATAACCCTTGGGCGCGTTCTCGCCGATGAATTCAAACGCAACGACGCTTTGTCCGCCCTTCACAGGCTCGACGCGCCTCGCAATCGCGTAGACCTTATAATTCGAGTCGTAGTAGCCGTAGCTGCGGAGCTTCACAGGCAGAGGCAGCATCAATTGCACAACCATTCCGTGTCGCACGCGACGATGCAGGTGAAGCGTGATTCCTGCCCGGCTTACGTCGATCGTTTGCGATGTTTCGTCCCACTTGCTGCCTTTCATGTCGTACCCTATGACGCGCGTGGGTATCGAAAGCTTGAATCTTTCATAGTGCCGCCGGTTGTCGCCGTTAGTGTTTCTTGAGATTCCCGTATAGGCTTGCTGCTCTAATCGAACCTGAGCTTCCAATCTGGACTGAGACGGTATCGAAGCAGGGGTGATGCTGGGCTTGATCGGTTTGGCGTAAGGCTCTTCCCTGAGAAATGCTTTTGCCCTTTCGATTATCGGCGCGACAGATTGAGGAAGTGGAGAACCGTTTGATGCGCTGAAACCCGGATGCGTCTCGAATGTTGCGGCATCAGGCTCCAGGTCTTCGCCGCCAGCTTTTTGATGAGTCTGCTCTATCAATTCTCTCATCGCCAGCCCGTCAACGGGCTTCGATAGCAGGAAGCCCTGAAGGTAAGTGCAGCCCAGCCCCGTCAACTGAATTATCTGCTCGCGCGTTTCCACGCCTTCCGCAATCACGTCCATGCCGAGATTGACCGCAAGGCTGATTATTGTGCGAACGATCTCGGCGTTCTTCGGCAGGTTCATTGCGGTTACAAACGAGCGATCAATCTTAAGCGTGTCGATGGGGAAACGGTGCAGATAGCTCAATGACGAATAGCCCGTCCCGAAATCATCTAAACAAATCTTGATGCCAAGCGCTTTTATCTGGCGAAGAATCTCAGCCGCCGAATCTATGTTCTCGATGATCGCGCTTTCGGTGATCTCGATCTTCAGACTGCTGGCGGCAAGCCCTGTATCGGTCAGGACATCTTCGATGCTCTTGATCAGGTCGGGCTGTAGAAACTGTTTGCCTGAAAGGTTGACGCTGATCGTAAGCGGCGGGTCGGCAGCGTATTGTTCCTGCCATGCGCGAAGCTGACGGCAGGCTTCGCGCATCACCCACTGGCCGATGGGGATGATGAGGCCGGTCTCTTCTGCTACGGGAATGAATTTCAGAGGTGTGATGTAGCCGTGCTGCGGATGCTCCCATCTGATCAGCGCTTCAAATCCGGCGATGCGCCAGTCTTCCAGCGATACGATGGGCTGGTAATGAATGCGGAATTCGTCGCGGCTTATAGCGCGGCGCAGGTCCGTCTCCATCTCAAGCAACCCGACCGCGCGATTGTGCATGCCTTTGTCAAATAATTCAAATCGCCCGCGCCCCTGATCTTTTGCGCGATACATGGCCGTGTCGGCATTGCGGAGAAAGTCTTCGGGCTGGTCGTAAGGCGTGAGGCTGTGCGCTATTCCGATGCTGACGGAAGCATATACTTCGTGCCCGCTCAGGTTGAAAGGCAGCGCCAATTCTTTATGAACGCGTTCGGCTGCCTGCGTCGCATCGCTCACATGCTTGAGGTGATCGAGGATGATGGCAAATTCGTCGCCGCCCATTCTCGCGACCACATCGCCCGGCCTCAGACACGATTCGAGGCGACGCGCGATGCTGACAAGCAACTGGTCGCCAATCTGGTGGCCGAGACTGTCATTGACTACTTTAAAACGATCAAGATCAAGAAAGAGTACCGCGAATAAATAATCGTCCTGTTCTTTCGCTCGATTGAACGAGCGCGCGAGCCTGTCTAAAAACAGAGCGCGATTCGGCAATTCCGTGAGCACATCATGAAAAGCGTTATGCAGCAATCGCTGCTCTGCTTCTTTTTGCTCTGTGATGTCTGTCAGCGAGCCTGCCATACGATATACAGCCCGCGTCCCGTCCCAGACGGACAACCCTCGGCTGAGCACCCAGCTATAGGTTCCATCGTGTCTTCGCAGGCGATGCTCCATTTGAAACCGGGGTGTCGCGCCCAGCAGGTGAGACGTAAGCTCTGTCTGAAGCATCTCTATATCTTCGGAATGTACCCGCTTGAACCATTCATCGGGGCGATTGCCGACTTCGGTTTCTTCGTAGCCGAGCATCGCTTTCCAACGAGGACAGAAGCTCATTTCGTTGGTTTCCAGATTCCAATCCCACAGCCCATCATTGGCGCTGCGAGCGACAAGCGCGAAACGCTCTTCGCTCACCGTAAGAACGTCTAATACCTGTTGACGCTCTGCGTTTGCCAGCTCAAACTCCGCATTCTTGCGCCTGAGTTCGAGTTGCGCTACGACGGAAGTGGCGAGCGTGCGCAAAGCCCTGGCCTGCGCCTGACTCAGTTCGCGCGGTTGTCGGTCGAGCACTGCCAGCGCGCCGAGCGCGTAGCCTTCAGGGGTCAAAAGCGGCGCGCCCGCGTAAAAGCGAATTCCGGGGTTATTATCCACAAACCGGGCAGCGGTGAATCTGGTGTTTTTTAGCGCGTCATCAACGATAAACAGGTCGGACCTCAAAATAGTCCACGAGCAGAAAGCGGCTTCGCGCTCAGTCTCAAACGAGTTCAACCCGATGAGCGATTTATAATAGACGTGATCTTCCTCAACTATACTCAATAACGCTATCGGAGCCGAACATATCTCTGCTGCCAGGCGTGTGAGATCATCGAATATTTCTTCCGAACCGTTTTCGATAATTTTGTATAGGCGCAGCGCATCCAGTCTCTCAACCTCGTTTTCAGGCAGTGGCGCTGCGACATTACATTTTTCGTGCTTTGTTATTACTTGCAAAGTTGATTACCGAGTTCTCTCTAAAATTCCACTGGCTGTCGGTTCATTGCCGATAACTCATTCAATTTTTAAAGCGCGGGGTGCAGTACAAATTTGCTTACTGTGGGGAGCCGATGCTTCTGTCAAAAGAAGTCTCGGCCTTCAATCATTGCAAGGAAGGTGCCATATCTGTACACTCGCCGATTTAAGCCGTAACGGGCTGTTTTGTAACCTGAACCGGCCAGCACACATACAGGGGTTATCTTCTAAATGACCGATCACTGTGAAGGAGAGTTGTCAATTTACTGCACAGGTTAGGTATTACTATGCGGCTTTGTGCCATAGTTGATCGCCATGATGCCGCCGCCAAACTGGCGAAAACCTGTCTCAACAAACCCTGCTGTGTCCATCATCTCTCGTACGCCGCGCTGGCCCGGATAGAGCTTCAGCGTTTCGGGTATGTAGCGATATGTGTCCGCATCGCCATGCATCGCAATTCCTACTGCTGAACCGACTATGATGAGATAGCGAAGATAAGCCCAGCGGTAAAGCTTATTCTGAGGATGGCCGAAGTCGAGCGAAAAGAAACGACCGCCCGGCTTGAGCACGCGCTTTATCTCTGTGAGCGCTGCTGCCACATCCGGCACGTTGCGCAGTGCATAGCCTCCTGTCACAGAATCGAAAGTCTCGTCAGCAAAAGGCATGTGCATGATGTCTCCGCGATGAAAGCTGACGTTTGTGACCTGCCGCTCTCGCCGTTTGCGCTCGGCGATGTCGAGCATGCCAGCTGTGATGTCCAGCCCAGTGACGCAGCCCGAATTCAATCGTCGCGCAGTTGCGAACGTAATGTCGCCGGTTCCGCAGGCAATGTCGAGCGCCGCCTCATTGCCTGTGAGCTTGAGCATCCCGACCATCGTGCGCTTCCATCCGCTATCCATGCCGTAAGACATGAAGGCTGTGAAAAAGTCATAGCGCGATGCGATTGTTTCAAAGAGCCGGTTGGCGTAAGGTTGCTTTTTTTCCTTTGAGGCGATCTGTTCTTTAAGGTCGAGCTTTTCAGGTCTGGCCATAATCCAATGGAATGTATAACAAAGCCGCCCGGTTTAACAGCCTTGCCGGAAGCCCCCGACCATTCAGTCAGGATGACTGCCTGCCTTCTATCATTCTGAAAGAGCTTATTACCCAAAGTGCCCGTGTTATCAAACCGCAGAGCAAAACTGAAAAGAAATGATTTTTGCGTAAATGGTTCTGATGCAGAATGCTACGGCCTGAAGCGCGACGTAATGCGGAAATTCTCTACATTTGGCACCGGGCTTGCTATTCAAACGAGCGGCAGTGGATATAAATATCGGCCTCTCATACTTTTAAGGATAAATGGATAAAGAGATGACAAAGCTCTTCAGCAGGATTTTGACTATAGGACTGAGCGCACGTAAAGTTTTCGCGCTCTGCCTCACATTAGCTTTACTGAGCACATTGCTCCCCTTAACCCGATCCTACGCACAAGGCACGCCCACCAACAAGTTATCGCTTGCGCTGCAACAGGTGCTCAACACGAGCAACCTGCTTGTGTGGTCGGACCCATCAAGGCGAACGGTTCGCACCTTGATTCAGACAAACGGGCCTGTTTCATCGGCTTTGATTACGGCTGTGACCCGCGCGGGCGGAACTGTGGTGCGCCAGTTCTCTTCGATCAATGGGATGCTGGTCGAATTGCCCAAAAATCAAGTGCTCTCGATTGCCAGCCGCTCGGATGTCGAGCGTATGACAGGAGATCATATGGCTCAGCAGAGCGCGAGCCATCTTGAGGCCGCGACTCTTGCGGATACTGTGCGGGAATATAAATCTTTGACAAGGACGTTCAACGGCCTCGACGGCAGCGGCGTAGGCATTGCCATCCTCGACTCAGGCATCATGTCGAGTCACAATGATTTCGACAATGCGCTCGGCCTCATACCGCGCATCACGGCTTCGACCGACATCGTTTCAAGCAATCTTAATTTACTTCGATTTGAAGGACTCCTCGGAATAGTCACCAACCTTTTGGGCGATCTGCTCGGTCTGGGTAACGTGGACGATTACGGGCACGGTTCGCACGTCGCAGGCGTAGCCGCGGGGCGGTCAGTCGGTTCGGGCAATGCTCGCGGATACATGGGCATCGCTCCGAACGCCAACCTGATAGATGTTCGAGTGCTCGACGGGCGCGGGCTTGGACAGACCAGCGATATAATCGCGGGCATTGACTGGGTAATCGCCAACAGATCATCGCGCAATATCAAGGTGATGAATTTGAGCCTGGGCGCATCTTCGTCCGAATCATGGCAAACCGACCCCTTGTGCCGCGCAGTGCGGCGGGCAGTCGCGGCGGGCATCACAGTTGTGGTGGCGGGCGGCAATTACGGCCAGACCCTCGGCGGGCTGGAGCAATATGGAAGCATCACTGCGCCCGGTAATGATCCGACTGTGATCACGGTCGGCGCGACCAATACTCATCAAACAGATGCGCGCAACGACGAATCAATCACCTATTTCAGTTCGCGCGGCCCCACACGCGGTTTCTCTGTTAATCAATCGAACGTCAAGCGTTACGACAACCTGCTTAAGCCAGACCTCGTAGCGCCGGGCAATAGAATCGTCGCCGCCGAATCCCGAAACAGCTGGCTTGTTGATCAATACCCGCAACTGCACACAAGCGGTTCAGGCGCGAATGCTTTCATGCAGTTGAGCGGTACTTCGATTGCCGCGCCTGTCGTGGCTGGCGCTGTTGCGCTGCTCTTACAGAAAAATCCGGGGCTGACGCCGCCGCTCGTCAAAGCCATCCTGCAATACACCGCAACGCAGTTGCCGAACGCAAACATCTGCCAGCAGGGCGCGGGCCTTTTGAATATAGAAGGCGCAGCGCGATTGGCCGGTGTGATACGCACGGATGTCAGTCAGGGAAGAATGAGACCCGGTGATTCAATGCTGGTCGCGGGAGCGGTGATGCCCAATCCCGTATCGAACGTCAATGGCCAGAGCATCGCGTGGGGGCGCTACGTTTTTGCAGGCGGCTCGCACATACTTGGAGGAGTCGATCTGTTCAGGCGGTATCAGGCAATCTATAATCCTGCGCTTGTCTGGGTGCGTGATGTCGTAACGGTCAGCGGATCGCCCGTCACTAATTCTCAGCTGGTGACGGCGGGCGTCCTCAACGCAGACGTTTGCGGTTACGCATACAGCATCTTCACCAACGGCTCGACGCTCAGCAACGCAATCACATCGGGGCAGGCCCTGATCATGGCCGAAGGCATTGTGATGGCCGAAGGTCTTGTGATGGCCGAAGGTCTTGTGATGGCCGAAGGTCTTGTGATGGCCGAAGGTCTTGTGATGGCCGAGGGCCTTGTGTTTGCCGAAGGGCTTGTGATGGCCGAAGGCAACTCGACCGGCGAAACAATAGTGATGAGCGAAAGCTGGAATCTTGGCGAGTAGTATCTGAGAAAGGTCTTCGAGCGCGGGCGGCTCCCCGAAACGCCGTTCGCGCTCTTTTCGGTAGCTTCACTTCGGCAGCCCCTCTGCCTCAGAAGAATTTGTGAAATAAAGGTGGGGTACATGCAACTCATTGATATGTCGGATTACAACTGGAGAGCGCGCATCTGCTGGTTTGCTACGATTATTTTTGGCGCGCTTGCGTTCGGTTGTGCAGTGGCCGGGGTGCTGCACTTCGACGCGCAGGGAGTGCTGGGAGTTGCCGCGTTGATGGGGGTTGTCCATTTATCCGGGCTGCGCCCGATCAGCATTCCGGGCACAAAATCTTCAATCACTCCCGGCGATCTTTTCATATTTCTGACCGCGCTGTTTTATGGCGCGCCCGCCGCAACGCTGGTCGCGGCAACCGACGCGGTTGTTGCGGCGCACCGCGCTTCACAGCGCTGGACCAGTCGGCTGGGCAGTCCTGCTGTGGTCTCAATATCGGTGTTTGTATCGGGAAGCCTGTTTCAGTGGCTGCTCGCAAACTGGCAGCAGAATCAATCATTCTCACCGAACACGGCTCTGTTTGCTGCGTTACTTATTTTCTCGTCCACGCATTTCCTGCTCAACTCCCTGCTCATGGCTATAGTTTATGCGCTCAAGAAGCGGACCGCTCTATTGCCGCTCTGGTGGGCCAGCTATTCATGGGCGAGTTTGACCTATATGGCCAGCGCTTCGGCAGCCGGGATAATTTATCTCGCGATCATAAATTACGGTCTGGGTTCGCTGCTGGCGGCTGGGCCGCTGGTGGCTGTCATCTTTGCGACCTGCCATTTCTATTTCAAGCAGGCCGACGAGCGCGCAAAGACCATCGAAAAGATCAGCCGTGTGCATCTGGCGACGGTAGAAGCGCTTGCCACCGCGATTGACGCCAAAGACGAAATTACACACGATCATGTTTATCGAGTGCAGGTTTATGCCACGGGGCTTGCGCGCCGTTTTGGTTTAACGGATCTTGAGATTGAAGCGCTCAAAGCGGGCGCGCTGCTGCACGATGTCGGCAAGATCGCCGTGCCCGATTACATCCTGAACAAACCCGGCAAGCTCACCGCCGCAGAATTCGAGAAGATGAAGATACACACAGTCGTCGGCGCGCAGATCATGGAGCGCGTCAATTTTCCGTATCCGGTCGTTCCCATCGTCCGCCATCATCACGAGCGATGGGATGGCAAGGGCTATCCCGACGGACTCAAAGGCGAGCAGATCCCGATCACTGCCCGCATTCTTACGGTGGCAGATGTCTTTGACGCGATTCGTGAAGACCGCCAGTACCGTAAGGGGATGGGCCGTGACGAGTCCTGCCAGTTTCTCAGGAACAATTCCGGCTCGCAGTTCGACCCGGAAATAGTCGAAGCCTTTCTTGCGGAATTGCCAGGTTACGAAGAAGAGATCGCTGTGCACAAGGCGAGCTTGCAGCCCGTTCTCACGCCGACGACGCAGGCCGGTTTGTCGGAAAGCGCGATGAAAGCGGTTCCGGCGGCGGGGCTTGCTCAGGCCGCTACCTCGACCCCCGATTACGTCAAGCAGATTCACGCAGCGCACGCAGAGGTGGCCGCGCTCTACGAGATGGCCCAGACCTTCAGCACCAGTCTCGACGTGCGCGATGTTGCGACACTTACGGTCAATCGCATCGAGCGAATGATTCCATTCACTACTTGCGTTGTTTATCTCAAACAAGAGAGCGATGATTCGGCGGTCGCGGCTTATGCCTTCGGCCAGAACGCAGACAGGATTCGCGGTCGCAGTCTTGCGGCGGGGCACGGTATTGCCGGATGGGTCGTAATCAACGGACTGCCAATGAGCAACACTGATGCTATGCTCGATCTCAACAATTTTCTGGACGCGAACGAAACCGGCTACAGGACGGCAGCCGTCTACCCGCTGATGAAGGGCGAAGAGACGATAGGCGCGCTGGCGCTCTACACAAGCGAGCTGGATTCCTACAGCAGCGATCATCTGCACCTGCTCGAATCGGTCTCCCGTTTCGCTTCCACAGCGCTTCAGCACGCGATGCTGTACGAGCAGACCAGAGCAAGCTTGCTGATTGACGCGCTGACAGGATTGCCGAACGGGCGAGCGCTGTACGCGCGTTTCGATCAGGAGATTGCGAAAGCGAAACAAGACGGCGGCTCGCTCGTAGTGCTTTCGCTGAGTCTGGGCGGACTGCGCGCAGTCAACGACAGTTACGGTTATCAGGTAGGTGACCGTGTGCTTGCCGAGACGGCCAAACGCCTGCGCCGCGTGATTGATGAGCAAAGCATGCTCAGCCGCATAGCAGGTGATGAATTCATCTGTCTGCTGAGGAACTGCGACCGCGCTCACGCAGTCAGTCTGGGCGAGCAGGCGCAACTGGAAGTCGAACGCCTTATGTTTGAAGTCAGACAGGGGCAGCGCGCGCGCGTCAAGCTCAGCTTCGCCGTAGCTGAATACCCGAAGGATGGGCAGACCATCGACCATCTGCTTCAGGCGTCGATAATCGCAGAACGTCAAAGAAAGAGCACAGGCATGCTTGTCTCGCCAGATTTTACAGGTGAACGCAAGGTCTCTTAAGCCAGGCGATAGCCGCTTGAGATGTTAAGCGTCTCGCCCGTAATGTTGCGACCTTCTTCGGATGCGAGGAAAAGGGCCATTGCCGCTATATCGTCCTCTTCGACCATGCGTTTTAGCGCCGTCGGCTCGACATAATCGCTCTCGACGGATTCAAACGAACGGTTCAACTGTGCCGCGCGATTACGGATCACGCTCTCTATCCGAGGCCCGCGTACAGGGCCGGGCGCTATGGCGTTCACGGTTATGTCATAGCGACCAGCCTCTTCGGCGAGCGTTCGTGTGAGACCGATCATTGCCCACTTCGACGCTGCGTAAGGGCTGCGCAGCGCGTAGGCTCTTAATCCCGCAATGGATGTTATATTAATGATGCGCCCGCTGCGCTGCTCGATCAGATGAGGCAGCACGTGCTTTGCGCACAGGAATGCGCCCGTCAGGTTGATGGCCAGCGTGCGGTCCCAGTCTTCGCGCGTGACTGCGGTTGCAAGCGCAGTCGGCCCCGCAATCCCGGCATTATTTATCAGAATGTCAATGCGGCCAAACTCGTCAAGCGTTGTGGTGACAAGCCGCTCGACCATTGCTTCATCCGCCACATCCGCGACTGCTGCAATCGCCCGCCCGCCGTGGTCTCGTATCTCCTGAGCGACTGCGTCGAGATTCTCTTTCGTCGTTCCTGATACGACTACCGCTGCGCCTTCGCTGGCGAAACGCAGCGCGATTACGCGACCAATTCCCCGTCCTCCGCCCGTCACTATCGAGACTTTGCCTTCGAGCTTCATACGTTCCTCCAAGGGCCGTTTTCAACCGCGCTTATGATATCGCATGGCGCGTCTATATTCTAAGCGAATCTTAGCCGGGGGCAGCACGCGTGTTTTTGGAATAAGCCGGAATATTCGCGGTATTTTTGTAGTATGAAAATGCTCTAAAAAGCTATAAGGAATTGATATTTGAGCGATGCTTTAAGGCCGTTTGAAGCAATGCGTCGAGTGACTACCCCAAAAGGGTGCCACGATTTGTCATTTGGAAAGCCCGATGGGAGCAGATTATGTAACTGTCCTGCGGGACGTTCAGGCACGCCGGTCAAACGATTCGGACTCAACTCGTCATAAGCATTGATGCAAGTGGAGTTGGCCTGCACATTCATCCAGTTGGAGCCTGTAAGGAAACCGAAGTTTGAAAGAAGGCATCAAAGTTGCGAACTACTAT
The DNA here is from genome assembly GCA_963804815.1 of Blastocatellia bacterium. Taxonomy (GTDB): domain Bacteria; phylum Acidobacteriota; class Blastocatellia; order UBA7656; family UBA7656; genus DATEKX01. The sequence goes on from CAWDRU010000002.1 coordinate 6,149,901, forward strand.
TAAATGTAGTCGCAAGGATGAAGAAAAGTGAGCAAAGGAGACCCGGATTGGCCGATATGGAAAACCTGAAAGCCAGCCCGGACGTAAACGAGATAACCGAGAGCGCTGAAAGAAGGTGGGGAAATGAATAGCAACGGAAGCAGAAGAAAATTGGTGGCACTCAATCCTGAAACAAAGAGTTCGCGCGCGCAGGCATTTGAAGCCGGACTTAACGCTCGCGTGATCGGGCAGGAGAGAGCCATTCGCAGTATCACATCGCTGTATCAGGTATTTCATGCGGGGATGACAAATCCGTCACGACCACTGGGCACTATGATCTTTCTTGGGCCTACAGGCTCAGGCAAGACGCACGTGGTCGAGACCGCAGCCGAAGTCTTGTTTGGTAACAGGAACGCCGTCGTCAAGATAGACTGCGCGGAGTTCCAGCACTCGCACGAGATCGCCAAACTGATCGGCTCGCCGCCGGGCTATCTGGGCCACCGCGAAACAGCGCCGTTGCTGACGCAGGAGAATCTGGAGAAGTATTACACAGAACGCGACCCGTTCACGTTTGTGCTTTTCGACGAGATAGAGAAAGCCTCGGACGCGCTGTGGCAGTTGTTGCTCGGAGTCCTGGACAAAGGGACCCTGACGCTTGGCGACAATCGCAAGGTTGATTTCTCGCAGACGATCATCATTATGACATCGAACCTTGGCGCGAAAGAGATGAGCGATCTGATCACTGGTTCAATCGGATTCGCTCCGGCCAAGAGCAAAGACGTACTGGCCGACGATATCGACCAGAAGATTTATCGCACGGCGTCGGAGGCGGCGAAGCGGAAGTTCTCGCCTGAGTTCATGAACCGTATTGACAAGGTTGTGGTCTTCCGCAGCCTCAAGCACGAGCAGTTGCGACAGATTCTCGACCTTGAACTGAGCGGCGTGCAGCGAAGAGTTAACGAAGGCGCAGGCGAGCAGTTCTATTTTACTGTCACAGAGCCTGCGAAAGAGTTCCTGTTGAGCGAAGGCATAGAGTATCGCTACGGCGCGCGCCATTTGAAACGTGCCGTCGAGCGATTCCTGGTCAACCCGCTTGCGAGCCTGTCGGCGACAGGCCAGGTGCGGCTCGGCGACGTGGTTGTGGTTGACATAAACGACGAGACGCAGAAATTGACGTTTTACCGCGACGAGGCAGAAACGAGCCGGGCGGCAGCGGCAATGGACGCCGTCCATGCGATGCAGACGAATAACGACAATCGCATCGCAGCTTAATGCTTATAAAAATGTGAGTGTTCGATTTGAGGCTGGCAGATTCACCTGCCAGCCTTTTTTATTTGAAGAATCGAGTCTGTTACCCGACCGCTGCCAGTCCGAATTTAGGCTGATTGCGAACTATCTCGACCATGCGTGCGGTCTCGCGCGAGTTGCGGCGCACGGTCAGCATGTAGTCGGCTTCGCGCTTTGCTGCTTCGAGCAGCTTGTAATCGCGAACGATATTTCCCACGCGAAACGCGGGCACGCCCGATTGCCGCGTACCCATCACTTCACCCGGCCCGCGTATCTCCAGATCCTTTTCCGCCACCTTGAACCCGTCGCTGGTATCTTCCATTATGGCGAGCCGTTCGCGCGCCTCAGCCGTCCGTTTGTTGCCCGCAAGCAGTATGCAGAAAGCCTGCTCGTCTCCGCGCCCCACTCGACCGCGTAGCTGATGCAGTTGTGAAAGGCCGAACCGCTCTGCGTGCTCGATTATCATGACGGACGCGTTAGGCACGTCAACGCCTACTTCGATGACGGTCGTCGCGACGAGAATATGAATCGTGCCCCTGCGAAATTCTTCCATCGTCATGTCCTTCTCTTCCTGTTTCATTCGCCCGTGAATCAAGCCTATGCGGAAGTTCGGGAAGACAGCCGTCTGCAAGTGCTCGGCCATCTGAGAAGCGTTCAGCAGATCGAGCTTCTCCGATTCTTCGACCAGCGGATATACGATATAGACCTGCTGCCCCTGCCTTATGATCGTGTCGAGGAAGTGGTAAATCTTGTTGCGCGCGTCTTCGCCCCGCACCTTCGTTATCACAGGCTTTCTGCCGGGCGGCATTTCGTCGATGACCGATAGATCGAGGTCGCCGTAAACGGTCATCGCAAGCGAGCGCGGAATCGGCGTCGCCGTCATAACCAGCACATCAGGGCTATAGCCGCGATTGATCAACTCTGCCCGTTGCAGCACGCCGAAGCGGTGCTGTTCGTCGATAACCACAAGCCCCAGCTTTTGAAAGTTCACTCCTTCCTGTATCAGCGCGTGCGTGCCGATGACCAGATCGACCTCGCCCGCTTCTATGGCCGTTTGAAGCTCCCGCTTGCGCCCGACCGCAAGCGACCCCGTCAGCACTTCCACGCGGTAAACCGATGCGGCCAGAATGCGCTTCGCATTTCGCGCGTGCTGTTCGGCGAGTATTTCGGTCGGCACCATGATGGCCGCCTGATATCCGTTCTCAATCGCAACGATCGCCGCCTGTATGGCGACGATTGTTTTGCCCGATCCGACATCGCCCTGCAACAGGCGGTTCATAGGGCTTGTGCCGGTCATATCGGTGACAATCTCTCGCAGCACGCGCTTTTGTGCGTTCGTGGGTTTGAAAGGCAGCACAGAGCGCACTGCCTCGCGCACGCGGTCGTTGACTTCGATGACGGTCCCTTTTGGCGACTGCTCGCGCCCCTGCCGTCTGAGTCCCATGGCAAGGCCGAGCCAGAAGAACTCTTCAAAGATCAACCGCTGATGCGCAGAGGATTGAAACCTGTTGTAGCTTTCAAGCGGCGCGTCTTCGGCAGGGAAGTGAATCTGGCGAAGCGCCTCGGCCCGCGAGATGAGCCCGTTGCGCTCGATCAATTCATCGGGAATCGTCTCCTGAATCTCTGAAAAGTCGAGCCGTTCGATTACGTGATGCATGATGGAGCGCAGTTGTTTTGCGCGCACTTCGCCCAGCTTGCGATAGACCGGAACGCGGCGGCCCGTGTGTATAGCGTCGGTCGCCTCGTCGTCATCCGAGATGAATTCATAATCAGGGTTTTCTACTTCAAAAAAACCGCGCCGCCCGCGCTTCCACTGACCGTACAGCAACACGCGCTTACCCTTTGGAAACGAGTTTTGAAGATAAGCCTGATTCCACCAGTAAGCGCGTATCTGGCCCGTTTCATCAACCCCCGAAAACTCGAAGATGCGCAGCCGCCCCCCCTTGACCGGATATGTTCCCGCAACTCGCACTTCGACTTCGATGGTCGCATACATATTGTGTTCGAGGTCGCGCACGTGCGCCAGATTCGAGCGGTCTTCGTAACGCATTGGCAGGTAATGAATCAGGTCTTCGATTGTCACCTGAAGCGGATTGCCCGCGCCGATAAAAGCCGCCGCGCCCACGGCGAGTTTCTGCGCGGTCTTTATTGCAAGACGCGGAATCTCGTGCAGGTGCAGTTCGTAAATCGGAGTTTTGAGCTTGAGCAAGGGAATGTTCCTCAGGGCTAGAGGGGGTTCGGCTCTAACGCATGAAATTCTAGGCGAGCCGCAGGCAGCGGTCAAGAAATACCGCAGGCAGCAGGCGGAAAGCCGTGAACAGTAAATACAACTCTGCCTTTATCTTTGGTACAATCACGGCCATGAATCGAAAATCATTGTTCGCTCTGAGCTTACTTATTCTGTTGTCCGGCCTTAACGTCGAGGCGCGCGCGGCTTCGCAGACCATGAGACTGGATTACTACCACACGGGCAATGCAACGCAGGAGATGTTCAGCCTTGATCGCATAGTGATCGAACCCCTCTCGTGGCCCGGCAATCCTCAAAAAAACATTGATGATACGAATCTCGGAAAATACTTCTTTGAAGTGCGGGACCGCGCCACCAATCGCGCGCTGTACTCGCGCGGCTTCGCTTCCGTTTATGGCGAATGGGAAACGACCGATGAAGCCCGATCCATAAATCGCACGTTTCATGAATCGCTGCGGTTTCCCGCGCCCGCAGCAGCAGTTCAGGTCGTCTTGATGAAGCGCGACCCCAACAACGCTTTTCGCGAAATATGGTCCGCAATCGTAGACCCGAAAGATATGTTCATAGACCGCGCGAAATCGCAATCGCCCGGCCCGCTCATCGAGATAGAAAAGAACGGCGACCCTGCCACGAAAGTCGATTTCCTGATTTTAGGCGACGGTTACACGGCTGCCGAGCGGGGCAAGTTCGAGCGTGATGCGCGCCGCCTTGTCGCGCTGCTGTTTGCGACCTCGCCTTACAAGGAGCGTCGAAAGGATTTCAACGTCTGGGCGCTTTGCCCTGCGGCGGCTGAATCCGGCATCTCGCGCCCCTCGACAGGGATTCATCGCGCATCGCCGCTGGGCACAACCTATGACGCGTTCGGCTCTGAGAGATACGTGCTGACTTTCGACAACCGCGCGCTTCGCAACGCGGCGCAGTTCGCGCCTTACGAGTTCATCGAGATCATAACCAACACGCGCACCTATGGCGGCGGCGGCATATTCGGCCTCTACAGCACGGTCGCGGCGGACAGCGATCAGGCCGCATATGTTTTCGTCCACGAATTCGGCCATCACTTCGCGGGGCTTGCCGACGAATATTACACGTCGCCCGTCGCCTACACGCAGCCCGCTGTAAAGACAGAGCCGTGGGAGCCGAACGCCACAGCCCTGCTCGACCCTGCGAACCTGAAATGGAAAGACCTCGTCACACAGGGCACACCCATACCGACTCCGTGGCAGAAAGAAGAGTATGAGAAGCACTCGCGCGAATACGGCGCGCGGCGCGCACAGATACGAGCGCAGAACAGGCCCGAAGAAGAGATGGAAGCGTTGTTTCGCGAGAACCGCGAGTTTGAATTGAAGCTGTTTGCGTCAGAGAAATACGCGGGCCGTGTCGGCGCATTTGAAGGCGCGATATACGAAGCGACAGGATATTATCGTCCCGAAGTGGATTGCATAATGTTCACGCGCAGCAAAGCGTTCTGCGCCGTCTGCCGCCGCGCCATCGAGCGCGTCATAAACCTGTACAACTGAAAGCGGTCGAATCAGTTTATGAGCACGTTTCTTTGAAATGGGTACACGTTTGAAAGAAACGTGCTCACGTTTCTTTGTTTTGCCCACCCATTATAAAGAAACGTGCTCACGATATAAAGAAATGGGTTCACGTTACAAAGAAACGCCTACCCATTTCAAAGAAACGTGAGCACGAAACAAAGAAACGTGTACCCATTTCTTTGTTTTGCCTACCCATTTCAAAGAAACGTGAGCACGTTTCTTTGTTTTGCCTTCACGTTTCAAAGGAACGCCCGCATAAATTAAAGTGACGTGTATCACTTTCCTGCATTGTTGATCAGATTTTTTTCGTCTGTAATAAATAGAACGAAGTAAAGCGCAGGCTCGCGAAGCAATTGCAGCCTGTCGCAGTCAAAGCCCCCAAAAGTTAAATGTCCGAATTCTGAAATCCAGAAAGGAGAACCTTCATGGGACGCACAAGACGATCTTCCAAAGTGGTTGAAAAAGCGCAAATCCGTTCAGCCGGAATCAAAACCATTAACCCCACGCTCGATCTGGGCGGCGGGCTGTCGATAACATCTTTCGACACCTCAATTGATGATGTTCAGACGAAACTGAGCGAATATAATCAGGCGCTGGCCTCAGTTGACGAGAAATATAACGCTCTGGTCGATTCCGAAAAGGCCCTGAGCGATATGACTGAAAGAATACTGGCAGGCGTTGCGGCTCGGTTCGGTAAAAACAGCACAGAGTATGAACAGGCCGGAGGCGTGCGTAAAAGCGAACGCAAGGCTCGCGCACGCAAATCTGAATCTACACCCGCCACGCCTTAGGCTGTGACAAAATAAAAGCAGGGGCGACGGCTCCTATTCATCTATCGCCCCTGCTTCGCCCTGTTGTTTCTCGGCTCGCTATTGACTCGCTCTCGCTCATCATCTATCTTCCAGCCCAGCGCAAAAATAACAAGAGGAGAATCTCTGAAATGGAGCCGATGTTTCTCAAAGACGTTGAAGAGAAGAAGCCCGAAGGCGAGGCTGGCGAAATGATCGAGCGGATGAAAACGGCTGGCGTACCCATCCCGCAAATCTGGCACCTGTTCGCCTTTAAACCCGACATCACGCAGCATCTCGCAGATTTCACTCAAGGGGTGATGCGCGGCCCGTCGCCGCTTTCGGCTGGCATACGCGAACTGATCGCCGCGTTCACTTCGCGCCGGAACGACTGCCCGTTCTGAATAGGCTCGCACGCCGCAGGTGCTGCGGAACTGCTCGAAGACAGCGAACTTGTTCTCTCCGTTCTGGAAGACTTCCGCGCGTCGCGGCTTTCAGACGAAGAGAAAGCTCTGTTTGAGTTCATAGATAAAGTCAATCGCACGTCGAATCAGATCAGACAGGAAGACATAGACTCTGTGAAGCGCGCGGGCTGGACCGATGAAGCGATCTATGACGCTATCAATGTGTGCGCGCTGTTTAATTTCTACAACCGCTGGATCGACGCGACAGGCGTCCACGATATGCCCGCGTCGTCTTACGAAATGTCGGGCAGGCGGCTCAAAGAAAACGGCTACATGAAGAACTGGAAGAAATAAAAAACGTGAATTCGACATAATGTATTGAAGTAAAAGCCCTGAAAGGGCAATGGTGTTAAGTTAAGGGATATAGAATGGCATACCCCAAAACTGGTAAAATCTTCTATGGTTAAAAAAACGAACTTGCGCTGATTCAACATTTGCGAGATCTATTCAACAACCCTCTTACGATAGAGCGCTTCCGCCTTAGTGAGAAGGATTTCTCTCGCACCAGACTCCTCAGCTTTGCACGCACGGCTTTGCTCATTTTGCGAGGTCACAAATTGTCTCTACAGAATGCTCTCAACAAACTCTTTTCAACTCTGGGCGAACTCTTCTCCGTCCCAACCGCCAGCGCATATTCTCAGGCCCGTCAAAAACTAAAACCGGAACTCTTCGTTCATCTCAATGATCTGGTCTGCCGCGATTTTTATCAACTCTACGAATCGGACAAACTGGTGAGGCGGTGGCGAGGTCATAGACTTTTAGGCTGTGACGGCACTTATTTGAATCTACCCGACACAAAACAGACTCGCTTGGAATTCTCTGTGCAAACCAATCAATACGACGATGGCAGTTGTGTTCAAGCACTGGGTTGTGTGCTTTATGATCTGCTCAACGATTTGAGTCTGGCTGCTGCCTTAGGCAAACGCCAGGGCGAGAAGAAGCTTTTATTCGAGCAGTTGTGGCAAGCCACACAACCGGCAGACGTATTAGTGTTGGACCGTCATTATGCGGATTATGCGGTTTTTGCTTATGCTTTGGCGCAAAATCGACACGTAATAGTGCGATTGCCGACCAGAAGATTCAGTGCGGCACAACCCTTCTGGCAGAGCAAAAGAAGTGAGCAGGTCATAAAGTTGAGTTGTCCGATCTCTGCCCGAGAGCATGTCAAAGAGAAGGGATTGGCAGAAGAAATAAGTGTGAGGTTGATCCGAGTAGAACTCCAGAACGGGACAACAGAAGTGCTGGTGACGACATTGCTCGACAGAAAGAAGTATCCGGTTTATGAGTTCAAAGAGGTCTATTTTTACCGGTGGTGCGAGGAGGGATTTTTTGACCGGATCAAGAATATATTCGAGGTGGAGAGATTCAGCGGGAAGACGCCCATAGCGATCAGGCAAGACTTTTATGGAGTGATGTTTTTAGCGAGTTTGGAGAGCGTCTTGAGCAAGAAGGATGAGAAGGAGTTGAAAGAAGAGTCAAAAGAAAGAGGGGCGATAAGTGAAGCGAGAGTCAATCATGCAGTAAGTTATGTGGCGATGGTCGAAAGGGTAGTACAGTTGTTATTGAGTGAAGAGCAAGCAGAAAAGATACTGGAAGAGATGCATCATCTGTTTCGAATGAAGCCAAGTCGAGCGCGACCCGGAAGACAAGTCGAACGAAGAAAAGAGCTGAGATATGCGCACAAACTTCGATTTTACAAGTACGTCAAAAAGCTTTTGGCTTAACTTAACACCATTGCCCTGAAAGGGCGAAATTCAATAGCCGTGGGCGAAACCCACGGTATGCAACGCCACCACCACACAAGCCCTGAAAGGGCGAAATAAACCAGGTGATTTATTTCGCCCTTACAGGGCTTGTAGTTTCTCTTGATGCAAGACACAGGGCATCGCCCTGTGCTATTGAATTTCGCCCTTTCAGGGCTGATTCTTATGTCGAATTCACGTTAAAAAAGAGCAGATCGGATTTTAACCCGGTCTGCTCTTTTCAATGCTCTCAAAAGCGTCTGGTTAGAAGGTGAACTTCAGTCCGAGTTGTATAACACGCGGAGTCCTTGTGGCGAAGACCTGTCCGAACAGCGGATTTGATCCGCTCTTCTGAAGGTTATCGACACTGTTGAAAGCCGGATCGGTCGGCAGCAGGTTCGGAATGGTTTGATTGATGTCGCTGATCGTCGTCTTGTTGAAGACGTTGAAGAACTCTGCGCGGAACTGCACGCCGAATCGTTCTGCCCATCTCCAGTTCTTTGCAAGATTCAAATCGGTTTCATAAACAGGCTCGAACCTGAAGGGCGCGCGGCCTGATGTTCCGATATCGCCTATGGCCGTCGGGCGGAACGCGAGCGGGTTGATGTAGTAAGGAATACGGCTCACGCCCGTCGGAACATTCTCAAACGGGTCGCTGATCTGATTGGGACGAGTGCCACGCGGGCCGGGGCCTGTCTGCTGAACGACGCGGTTCAACGGCAGTCCGGTCTGCGCTGTGGTGATGCCTGCGATCTCCCATCCGCCTAAAAGCTGGCTCAATACGGGCAATGCCATAAACCCTTGTTTCGGATACGGCACTTCGTACACATAGCTCGCCTTGAAAACGTGCGTGCGGTCAAAGCGCGCCACGGCCCGCTCGATGGCAAAGTCTGTGCGAATCTGCGGCAGGTCTATCGCGTCGCGGTCGTTGGTCGAATCGGTCAGATTCTTTGACCACGTATAAGACAACTGCGCCGTAAGTCCATGCACGCGCTGAACTCTGAGCGAGGTTATAAGCGCGTTGTAACGGGATGTCGCCGTGGTCTGGCGGTCAGTGATCGAAGTGTAGCCCCTGAACGGGCGCGCGAGGTTGATGCAGTTGTTCGGGTTGTTAGTCGCGACCAGCGCAGGGTCGCACCCGGCTACGCCTCTTGCCGCGTTAAGTATCTCCTGCGGCGTCGGCGCGTTTATGTCAACAGGGCGCGTCAGGTGATTGCCGCCCGAACCGAGATAGCCGATCTCGAACGCCGTGGCATTGCCCAGTTGTCGCTGAATCGTCAGATTCCATTGCTGCGTGACCGGTGTCACGAAAGGATTGCTTGTCGTAATCAGCGAGCGCGGCGCGAGTGTGCCGGGCGGTGTGCCCGCAGCCGGATTTGCAAACGTTATGGGCGCGGCGACCGTGCCCGTAAGCGATGCCGTGTTGCTGAAAGGCGGATTGGTGAACGTGTTCTGTTCGATGATGCCTACCAGCACTTGATCGTAATAGATTCCGTAGCCGCCACGTATGACAGTCTTTTCCGGCCCGCCCGAAAGCGCGCCAAGGAATCCGCTCTTTGGAGCAGGGCTCCACGCGAACCCGAAACGCGGTGCCCAGTTGTTAGTGTCGTTTTTTTGCAGACGACGATCAAACGGAGAATTGATGCCTGCAATCGCAATCCCGTTCAACGTATCGCCTACGCCGCGAACGAATGCCGAGCAGGTCGCGTTGGCGCACTGCAACGCTTTTGCCGGATCAAACAGTTCGGGCAGAAACGCGTCGAGCACGTCCCGCCTGTCTATCGGCATACGGAAATACTGGTAGCGCACGCCGTAATCGATCTGAAGATTCGGACGCGCCTTCCATGTGTCCTGTGCGTAGAATTCCGTCCGCCCGAATCTCAGGTTGTTCGTGACATCGAACTCTGATTCAGAGTAAGAGCTTGCGCGACCGAGCAGCAGGTCAGCGAACGCGATGCCGCTTGCCACACCCGCGCGACGTGTCTGCAACCCCGTGAAGCCGAAGGTGCCCTGAGTAACGTTTGCCGCGTTCTCGTTCTTGACTTCCCAACTCATGTCAGCGCCGAACTTGAACGTGTGCGGGCCTGTCACCCACGTGAAATTATCTTTGGGATTGTAGTTGTTGTATTCGATTCCGATGATCTGGTTTGCGCCGAGGGTCGGCAATCCAGTGACCGTGATGAAGGGCGGGAGCGCGGAATTGTTTTCAGGAAACAACTCCGTGTTGGTGATGTTGATATTGTCCCTTGTAAACTGGCCGATGAGATCCGCCCCAATGCGATTGCTTGAGAAATTGAACGACGCCTCGTTGACGAAATGCGCGCCAATGGTGGTCGTCAGGTTGACGGAAAATACCTGGCCGGGCACGCCCGTATTCGTCGTCGCAATGTTGGGCAGAACCGGCGCAGCGCCGAGAGGATTGAACAATCCGCCCTGCTCGCGAGTCTGACTGAGATCGTGCGTGTAGCGGCCCATCAAACGGTAATTGCTGTTGATGTTGTGATCTATGCGAAGGGTCTCCTGACGGGTGTTTTGAACGCCGGGCGCTAAGGCTTGAATGCGGTTCGGGTCAAGCCCGGCAGTCGTCGCCGCAAGCGTCGGCTCAGGGTAGAGATTCAATATCGCCCTTGCATTTGCGTCTATGCGATCCTGAGGAATCCTGTTGCCGGGGAATTGTAACCCCGTGAGCGGATCGATTATCTGCGTGGTGCTTTGCGAAAAATCACCGTTGCGCTCGCGCAGGCTGGGGACTGTCAGCACAGCTTCTGCGGGCTGGCGGATGATGCGCCGCCATTCCTGCGAGAAGAAGAAGAAAGTCTTGTCGTGGCCGCGCGAATAAACTCCCGGTATCCACACCGGGCCGCTAAAAAGGTAGCCAAAATTATTGTAGCGCAGCGTGGGGCGCGCCGAGCGCGGGTCGCCGCACTCTTTGCCAATCGGGGCGGCCAGCCCGTCATCACAAAAACGCCCCTGCGCGTTGTTCAGGAAGCTGTTTGCGTTCAGCTTGTCGTTGCGGAAAAATTCGTAAGCGCCGCCGTGAAAATCGCGCCCGCCGCCTTTGGTGATGATGTTGACGACGCCGCCCGACGCGCGACCGAATTCCGCAGTCGGCACGGACGTGATTACTCTGAACTCCTGAATCGAATCGACCGTCGGCGTCGATAGCAGCGTGATGTTCGATCCCACGTCAACGTTTGCCACGCCGTCAACCAGATAGTTAGTCGAGTTGCGGCGATTGCCTGCGATAGAGATGTTGGTCGTGCTCGTCAACCCGATTGAAGATTCAGTCGTATCGTCGGCAGTGACGCCGGGAACGAGCGTGATCAGTTGCAGGAAGTTTCGATTGTTGAGCGGTATCTCGACAACCTTGCGATTGTCTACTACGTCGCCTACCGTGGGCGTGCTTTGAACGATGGGGGCTTCGGCGGTCACGCTCACCATTTCGCTGACCGCGCCCGCTTCCATCTGCACGTTTATCGTTTTTCTGTCGTTGACTAAAAGCTCGATGCTTCTATTCAAAAACTCTTTGAAGCCCTGCACTTTGACCGAAAAATCATAGATGCCGGGCGTTATGAAAGTCAGCGAGTAATAGCCATCATCGCCTGTCGTTGTGGTGCGCGTCTCCTGCGTCTTCAAACTGGTGACCTTGACCTCGGCCCCCGATACGGCAGCGCCCGACTGATCAACCACCTGCCCGTTAATCGTTGAGGTGGTCTCCTGCGCCAGCGCGCTCGACGCGCTTGTCAAAAGCATCAGCGCCAAAAACAGAGCGAAAAGCCTTTTGGTACTTTTCATTTTTAGTTCCTCCAGAATTCAAGTAAAACGGAATGTTGATCCCAACCACAGGCAGTCGAGAATTCAATCTCGTTGGTGCTGCCGCCCGAAGTCTGGGATATTGCTTTATCAATCAACTGCATGAAACCCGGACGCGCAAGCCACTCGGCGCGTTACACCTTTAATACAGAAGATACTTCTGCCTCGTTCGAGCGAACTCTGCCAGCCCCGCCTGCCACGTGGCAGCAACCTCGAAAGCCGATTTGCCCTCCCTGAGCGCCGCAAGCGCCGCGCGGTTCACCAGCAGTCGAAGATAGTCGTCAATTTTCCACGTGCCCGAATAGAGCCGATTGATCTGGTAAGCGATCTCTAAGCCTGCGGCTACTGAGCGGAAAGAGCCGCGATCCGTGACAATGATATTCACACCATTGCATTCTTCGTTGGCGAATTTTGACGATTTCGGCATGAATTTTACAGGCACGAATCGCACGCCAGCAAGCCCCGCGCGATTGAGCGCATCGCTCAGCTTTGCGGCGTCGATCCACGGCGCGCCGATCACCTCGAACGGCGTGTCTGTTCCACGCCCGACCGACAGATTGGTTATTTCAAGCAATCCGATGCCCGGATACAGCAACGCCTCCGTCAGGCTTCGCATGTTGGGCGACGGATTCACCCAGACGAGCGATGTGGCGTCAAAGAAATCCGCGCGCCGCCAGCCTTCCATCTTTATCACCGCGAGGTCTGCGTTGATATTTCGCTCTTTGTTGAAGAGCATCGCAAGCTCGCCAATCGTCATCGCGTAACGCACGGGGATCTGATGATACGCGGTGAAGGAAAACTGCGGCTGCGAGACGAGTTCCGAATCGGCTACGGGGCCTTCGATTTCGTAACCGTTGATCGGGTTCGGACGGTCGAGCACGACGAACCGGATCTTATTGCGCGCCGCTTCCTCCATCGCGTAGCCGCAGGTCGTGATGTAAGTGTAGAAGCGCGCGCCGATGTCCTGAATGTCGAAGACGAGCGTGTCTATATCTTTCAGCATCTCAGCCGTGGGCCTGCGTTTGTCTTTGTCGTAGAGGCTGTGGACGGGAATCCCTGTCCGTTCGTCGCGTACGTCGTTGACATTCGCGTCTTCGAGTCCGCGCAGGCCGTGTTCGGGCGAAAAGAGCGCGACCAGTTTCACGTTCTTCGCCGCCGCTAACACGTCAATGGTCGAACGCCCCGCGCGGTTGCGGCCCGTGTGATTTGTGATAAGCCCGATGCGGCGGCCTTCGAGTTGTTTGAACCCGTCGCGCTCTAAAACATCAATGCCTGTCAGCACAGGGTGAAGAGGCCCGGCGGGCGGCCCGCTTCGATTAATGGCGGCGCGCGGCGCTTCGATGTAAGCGACGGGAGCCGTGAGCGAATCGAATGTCGCACTGTAAGGCGGCGCGATGATCGAGCCTGCGACGATTGACGCGACGAACGAGCGCAACCGCGTAACATCGCCGTGCCCTGTCGGGTGAACTCTGTTCGTCAGGATAACGACGAACGTTTCGCTTGCAGGGTCGAGCCACAAACTCGTGCCCGTAAATCCCGTATGTCCGAACGTGCCGACCGGAAATATGTCGCCGCGATTAGAAGAGAATGAACTGTTTACGTCCCATCCGATACCGCGCATCTGTGAAGTAGGAAGCGAGTGCGCGCTGACCATCCGCTCGATTGTGTAGGGCGCAAGTATCCTTACGCCGCCCAACTCGCCTTTGTTCATGATCATCCGGCAAAAGATTGCCAGATCGTCGGCTGTTGAAAACAGACCGGCGTGGCCTGCGATGCCGCCCATCTCGTAAGAGCGGGGGTCGTGGACTTCGCCGCGCATTACGCGGCCTTCGCGCGTTTCGGTCGGCGCGATTCGCTCTCGTGAAAGATTCGAGATTTGAGATTTGGAAGGTAAGCCCGCGTCCCGCTCCGGCCCCTGCTCGACCGGCAGGTAAGCAGTATCTTTCATGCCGAGCGGCGCAAAGATGTTTTCGCGCGCGAACTGATCGATGCGTTTGCCCGACACGCGGCGGACGATTTCAGCCGCGACTATGAAACCCACATCCGAATAAAGGAACCGTGTGCCCGGCTCATAGGAGGGCTGAAGGTCGTAAATCTTTTCGAGCGGGTTGAGGCTCACGCCTACGTAGTCGGCGATTTCGTTGTCGGGCGGAAGCCCCGCGCGATGAGTCATCAACTGCTCGACGGTGATTCGCTCTTTTCCGTTTTTAGCGAACTCAGGGATGTAGAGCGATACGGGGTCGGGCAGGCTCACCTTGCCGCGCTCGACCAGTATCATCATCGAGGTCGCCGTCGCCACTATTTTCGTGAGCGATGCAAGGTCAAAGATCGTATCCGTCGTCATCTTTTCGCGTGTGGGCGCGACACTGCGGTCGCCGAAAGCCTTGCGATAGACAATCTGCCCTTTGCGCCCAACCAGCACGACTGCGCCCGGCGTCTCTTTTCGCTCGATTGACGCGAGCACCGCTTCGTCGATTCGCGCCAGTCGCTCGCCCGACATCCCAACCGATTCGGGGGTCGTTTTGTTCGCCGCGCGCTGTGCTGAAACCGGCGCGGCAATCATAGAGATGATCGCCGCAATCGCGACGAGCGACTTTACTGATCGTTTTGGTATAGTTTGCATCATGTCTGTTTAACCGCAACCGGCTCGCGCTCGAATGCAAGGCTTGCCGCGTAACCGACCGCAAACGTCACGGTCGAGCCTATCAGAACGTACCATTGCCACGACACGTTGAGCTTCCACCAGACAAAGATCATCACCGCGATGCCTGTGATGACACCGGCCATCGCGCCCGATTGCCTGACTCGACGGGTGAGCGCGCCGAGAAAGAACAAGCCGAGTATGGGGCCGTTGGTGAATGAAGCTATCGAAAGCACCGTATCGACTATGCGCCGGTCTTTGCCGATAACGTAAAGGGCCGCGGCGATCTGCACAGCGCCCCAGACGGCTGTCACCACGCGCGAAAACTTCATGTAATGAGCCTCCGAACGATTTGGCGCGACGAGCGGCTGGTAGAAATCCGTGAGCGTCGTCGAGGCCAGCGCGTTGAGCGACGACGACATCGCAGCCGCAAGCATCGCGGCAATAACCAGCCCTATGACTCCTGTCGGAAGCTGCGTAACTATGAAGTATGAAAAGATGCGATCAGGCGTGACATCCGCTGGAAGCGGTTGCTGATTATAAAAGACGAACAACATCACGCCGATCATCAGGAACATGATGAACTGAGCGAAGACGATTGCGCCGCTCGTAAGCAACGCGACTGCCGCCTGCCGCGCGTTCTTGCCGCACAGGTAACGCTGAACCATGTACTGATCTGTCCCGTGCGTCGAGGTCGTCAGGAATGCGCCGCCAATCACGCCAGCCCAGAACGTATAACTGCGCGCAATGTCGGTCGAAAAATCGAGCATCCGGAATTTGTTGAACGCCGCCCCCACGGCCATCACTTCGCTCCAGCCTCCCTGTATCCGGTCGAGCAGTATTACTGCCGCCACGACTGCGCCGAGGATGTAGATGAATAGTTGAATGACCTCTATCCAGATGACCGCCGTTATGCCTCCGAGATAAGTGAATACGATCATCACGAGGCCAATTATCAGGATCGATTTCCAGTCGGCCCAGCCCGTCAACACCGCCAGAGGTATTGCCGTCGCATAGATGCGCACGCCGTCTGATAGCGAGCGCGTAACGATAAACAGCGAGGCGGCGACGCGCTTGACCTGTCCGCCGAATCTTTGATCTAGAATCTGATAGACCGTGAAAAGCTCGCCTCGGAAATAGAGCGGTATGAAGAGCGCGACTATGATGAATCGCCCGACCAGATAGCCCAGCACGAGTTGCATGAAGGTGAAATTTCCGCCTTCGCCGCGCGCGTTGGCGGCATAGGCGAAAGCGGGCACGCTGATAAAGGTAACGACGGAAGTTTCAGTCGCTACAATCGAGGCGGCCAGCGCCCACCACGGCACATCATGGTCGGAAAGAAAATAATTGCGGAGGTTTTTCTGCTTGCGGCTGAAGAACCAGCCGAGCAATACGACCCCGACCATGTAGGCTACGATGATTATCAGGTCTAGCGCGTGAAGTTGCATTTGCGAAATTTAAGCAGGAATGGACGGATAAAGGCAAAAGTAAAAAAGCAAAAGACGAAATAATCAAGGAAGTAATTACGCTTCCTTTCTCATTTTTCCTTTTAACTTTTACCTGTGCTTAGCCTTCCCTGCCTGTAAGCCAACCTGGAAAACTTAAACCAATGCCTGAGCGAGTTTCACTGCGCCGATGGTCGGCGGATAAAGCGGCGGGCCGATATCGGCTCCGGGCGCAACGCTGAGCACTGCTTTGCTGAGCGGCCCTAAAATACATTCCCCTGACTTGAATACGCTTCCGACGCAGGCGACGCGGAACTCTTTGGATTGCAGACCGAGCTTTTTGATGACAGAGATAGCAAGTTCGCCGAGATCGCGGCCTGCATGAGCCAGTATGTCGCGCGCGGTCATATCGCCCGCTTCGGCAGCCTCGGCAACAAGACGCGCGAGTGAGGCAATCTCTACGGACTCCGAGTCCGAATTATAGATGACGCCCGGCAAATCTTTGGCGCTGCTGATTCCGAGTTCTCTACAGATGGAATCTGTCAACAGGGTCTTTGGCGCGCGGCCATCGAAGGATGAAATGACGGCTCTTAAAGCATGGCGCGCGATGTCATAGCCTGAGCCTTCGTCGCTGAGCGTCGGCCCCCACCCGCCTGAGCGCACCTGCTGGCCCGCCGCGTTTACGCCCATGGCTATCGAGCCTGTGCCTGCGATTAAAACCACACCGGGCTGGCCGTCGAGCGCGCCTTCGAGCGCCGCGCGCGCGTCGGTCACGACTTCGAGATGATCGAGTCCGAGCCTGTGATCGAGCGCGTCTTTGATTGTTTCGTAATGAATCGGGTGGCTGATGCCAGCAAGAGCCGCGCACGCGGATGTGATGTCGGAATATTCAATCCCCGCCCGAAGACAGGCTTCGCTGACGGCGTGATCTATATTAGATACGGCTTCTTCAAGCCCGACGCGCACGGGGTTGGACGCTCCGCTGAAGGCTTCTCCTAAAACGTGTAGTTCGGCGTCGGTGATGACCGCCTGAGTTTTAGTGCCGCCGCCGTCAATGCCCAGATAATACTTTTTTCGCGATGGTTGATCGAGACCGCGCGGCAATGCGGATTTCATTCTGATGGATTCTTCCCTGTGAGAAGTGAGGCTCTTGGACATAAAGATTACTTTCTACAAAACTGCTTTCTGCTCGGAACACCTTTCAGCGCCTCGCGTGCAAAGGCATCCTCTGAGCGCGCTTTCCGGATTTGAGGTTCCTGTGAGCATCCTGTGTTACCTTAATACGGGAGCCTTAATTAATGTTATAAGTGAAGGCAGGCGGGTTGTAAAACGAATTGTTTTTATGGTTTCCATAACCAATTCTATTGCACGCCTTCGTAACTGTGACCTAAAACTGGCGCATATGACCTAGATCTGAACTAAGATCCCTAGGCGAAAGCGCCATGAGGCGAGCCTCCAGGTAAGCAGCAATCACAGCAGGACTTGAAATTGGAAGTCTCGACAAGGCATCGTGGAATTCAGCGAACGATAAAAAGCTCGATATGCCTGAAGGGAAACTACACTCGGATACACGGAGGCTTAATTCAGTTTTCCTATTACCCTCGAAGATCGTTTAATTTAACTTTTGGTCGAGTAATCCAAATGTAAAAGATTCCTACAACAAAGAGTACAACTCCAGGAGCGGCATCATTAATTTTCGATTCTAAGCCAAACACACTTGCAGTCCATGAGGTTGAGCCAGCAACTCCATTCAGCCCCAAAATCATTCCCCCTATAATTGAGGATAGGCCAAGAGTCAATCCTAACTTGGCGTAACTATACTCTCCTTTGATGGCCTCAGCAATGAGCCTTTCTGAAGCAGAGCCGCCATTGATATGGTGGGCAGCCGTGTCAGGACTGATTGCCTTTTTATCACCGCTTGTAGAATCTTCTTTTTCTGTGCCGGGTTTAATGCCGGAAGGTTCGGAGGAAGGATCAACCTTATAATGTTCAGAGGCTTGTGAATCTTTGTCAGCATCTACTTTATTGCCAGGTCTGTTTTTTTTAGTTGCATTTTGTGTTTGAGCATCGTTAGGACTTTTCCTTTGACTGCTCTTAACTGTGGCCTCTCTCTTTGGCGTGTTCTTTATTCTAGTAGGTGCTTTTGTAGCAGGCTTTGGCATTTGAGGGTCTTGCGGAGTAATCTCGGTGGAGTGAGTGTCGAAGCTTTTAGCGGAGGGTGTAAAGTCAACACCTTTCACATCGATTAACTTTCGAGGTGCATCTTTTTGCTTCGATATCTCACGTTCAATCTTATTTACGAGATCTTTGCCGAGGTATTGTTCTGCCTGCCTTTTCAAATCTTCAAAACCTGCCATAAATCACCTCCTGATTATTTATAACCATTCGTGCAGAATTAGCTTGGACTGTTTTTTGGCATAACCCATCGAGTTTTAAGCATTGGCAACTTGAAAACGGTCAAATCTGATTCTGTGCCGGTATTACTTTTACCCATATAATTGACTTGTCAGGGCGCAATATATATCACAACGGGCTTGTGATTAAAAGCATAGGTCGCGGTCGCATCGCGGCCCATTTTTTCAGGTGCTTGATTGTCCTTCCGCTCGAATTCCATCAAGGCACGCGAACCTGCTTTCATCATCCCTAAACAAGCTTGGTTGATTGTACTGGCTTTCTTGTGCTGTCATGTCGTTCGCGCAGCAATGCGCGCTTGGAAGAGTCGGGGGCAGTATGGAGCTTAGACTTCTCAGGACGTTCAAAGCGGTTGCCGATGCAGGCTCTTTTACCAGCGCAGCGTCGCGTGTGCATCTGACGCAGGCCGCCGTCAGCGTGCATATTCGACAGCTCGAAGAAGAACTCGGCACGCCGCTCTTTCTCAGAGTCAATAAGAAACTCTACCTGACCGAAACGGGCCGCGCGCTGCTCGCGCATTCGGAGACGATTCTTCACGCGCACGACGAAGCGAAAGCCGAGCTTACTAATTTATCAGGCCCGTCGCGCGGCAGGCTGCACCTTGGCATCGCATCGACTGCCGTTACGGTTCATCCCCTGCCCGAAATATTGAGCGAGATAAAACGCAAACACGCTCTTATAGACCTGTCTGTCGTCGGCGGAACGAGCGAACGAATCATCGAGCAGATTCTTGCAGGCCAGATCGATGCGGGTCTTGTCTCGCTTCCCGTCGAAGCCTCGGATGTGCTGACGGAGACTTTGCGCAGCGACAATCTGGTCGCCGTTATGAGCGCAAAGCACAAGCTTGCGCGCGCGCGCGCGATCAGCGTCGAAGAACTGACCGCCGAGCCGCTGATACTGGGCGAGCATGGCGGAAACACGCGCCGGTTGATCGACCTTTTTTTTGAGAAGAGCGGGCTTGACCCGAAGATCATCATGGAGCTTCAGCGCACGGAGGCTATCCTCAAAATGGTCGAACTGGGATTCGGCCTGACCATACTGCCGCAGGGCGCTGTTCGCACCTCTGTTGCGCGCGGTGCGTTGCGCGCGGTGCTGGTGCGCGAACTGAACGTCAAATGGGAATTCGGCGTGGCATATCTAAAGAGCGATTATATCTCGCCAGCTCTCGAATCGTTTCTCAAACTCTGTCGCGCCTATATAGCTAACGAAAGCGAGCCGACAGTAGCGGGTGAATGACTGTGTTATCGAGCAGGCGGGACTTAAATCTATTGAGGTGACTCAAGTATGCGCGCGACCAGGGTTTCCATATCGGGCTTTTCATCGGAGGTGGGAAAGACTCACATTTTGTGCGAGCTTCTTCGCAGAAACCCCGGCTGGGAAGCGATCAAGATAACGCGCGGCCACTATCGCTCCTGCGGCAAAAACTCTGATGCCTGCTGCGTCAGCCCTATGCTCGGAGAAAGACCGCTCGTCCTGAGCGACCCCAAACAGACCCGCGTGCCCGGCAAAGATACCGGCAGGTACTGGGCGGCTGGCGCGGGCAATGTTCACTGGGTCATAGGCGTCGCCGAGCAGATCGAAGAAGGAATAAAGAACGCAATCGAAAGGGTCGAAGGCGAAGGCGTGTTCATAGAGGGCTCAAGCTTTCTGAAACACGTGGACGCAGACTACTCCATCATGGTCGCAAGCCCCGATATCAAAGACATAAAATCATCGGCTGTGCGCGTGATGCCAAGGATGAATGCGATAATCGTGAATCGAGCGGAACCCGACCCGGCTGTAGCGGAATTTATTCGCAGCCGGTTACTTAAAAGAGGCGCGACGCTCGGCGAGGTGTCGATCTATTTTGAGCGGGACCTTTCGGTCGTGGCCGCAGAGATTCGCCACCTTCATCAGGCGCGACAGGATTTATAGCTGAGCTTACGAACTCTTCTTCTTCAGATCTTTTTTGGAAAACGGGTTTTCCCGTTTTGCAGTCTCCGGCTGATCTTCGAGCCCCAGTTCCTGAAGCGCTATTTGGTTGTTGCCGTCCAGCAGAAGGGCTTCCCAGAAACAGGCTTCGGCCTTTTTACCTATCCCCGCTTCTTTATAAAGGAGGCCGAGCTTTACTCGTATATCGGCATTCGTTGGCTCAAGCCGCGCGGCTTCCTGAAAGTGTTGCACGGCCTCATAACGCACGCGCTGATTGCGGATGAGCGAGCCGCCCATGTTGCAGCTGACGTGGCAGCCTTCGTGATTGTCGTGTGTGTGCCGCGCCTGCGAGAGAACGGATAAGGTGCTGGCCAGATAATAGTGATACTCTGGGCGGCTTGAATCCAGTTTCACTGCTTCGCGCAACAGGTGCGCGGCGGCGTGAAAATCTCTCCTTTCAAAACGCGCGCGCCCCTGAATATATTTGTCCGAGGCGGCCTTTTTGAGATTTATCACGGCAGGAGGTTTCGACCGTAAAATCGGTTGCGCGAGAATCGGCTGACTGACCGGCTGCGAGTGCGAAGGGCGAGCAGTTGCCGGTTTCTCTCTGGGCATATCGTAGGCGCGGCGTTTGCCGAGATCGCTCAGGGTGTAATACGCCTTGTTGATCTTTGAAAACAGAGAATCAAGCTTCGTGTTAAGCTCGTGGCGCGCGGGCCATCGCTCTCTGAAAGAGTTGAACATCATCTCCAGATCGTAATATGCCTGCCTGATGGTTGTGGTTGTCGCGAGACGGTCTACTCCGAGCATCTCGTAATAATCAGCCGTCTCGAAGCGTTCCAGCTTGCGCGTGACTTCTTCCATCACCCATCGCGCGTGGTTATCATCGTCTTCTGCTATTGAAGCGGCGGCGGCGGGCGCGCGCTTTATCTCGGTTGCTTCAACCGGCTTTTGGCGGGAAGTTCCGCCATCAAACAGCATCAGTGCGCCGAGCGACAACAGCACGCACACACAGCGACGCGCTTCCTGTTCCGAAAGCCCTGTGATCTCGCTCAACTCGCTGAAAGAGATCGGGTATTGAATGCAGGCAAGTACGTAGCCTTCGGAAGAACTGAGACTGGCCGTACTGCCGACGAGGCTGTGGGCTGCGTCAGCCGGGCCGATCAGCTTCTGTTCGGGGGCGATTAGGGTTGCGATAGATTTTATGCCCGACGCATGCCGCGCGCCTTCAAGTATGCAATCGGCGGCTGTCTGATTCAAAATCACGGCGTGAGCCGCGCTCGCGTTCTGGTCAAAGACATATTCGCCGTGGTCCCACTCGAACAGCGATTTAATTATCTGCACAGCCAGTTCGCGCGCGGCCTGTCTGAGAATGTGTTCGGCGAGCGCGCCCATCTCTACCAGCGACTGGCCGAGTCGTTGCGACTGGTCGTTGCGCTGGCGGGCCGCTTCGACAAGGCCAGAGGTGACCAGTCGTTCTCGAACGAGCTTGTGTTCGATCTGTTCAGCGGCAAGATTACTGATGGCGAAAACGGGCATGCCCGATTCAAAGAAGATGGCTTTGATCGTTTTGTCCTGCGAAAGACGGAGCAGGCCGCTCATCTTTTGGCGTGCGACCTCGCGGATCAGGTCTGCCAGTAATTTCTCGCCTAAATATCCGCGCATTGCCGGTTCCATAGCCAAATCACAGGCTGATTGAAGATAGCACCGCGGGGGCGAGATCTGCTCTGGCAACAGTCGCCCTATATTAGATTGAAAGCCGGAAGACTACAAGAGTTACTCTCAGCCGAGTCATTAAAACAATTGTCGCCGAATGGCTGAAACTGAGACTCGTTTTTTTGCGCGCGGTTACCGCTGTGCTATACAATAGATTGTAGATCAGCGCGCGCGAATGGTGATTGGATGTTAAGAGACAGCTACAGTCGGCCCCTGAAGGACCTTCGAATATCGGTAACCGACAGGTGCAATTTCCGCTGCACTTACTGCATGCCTTTTGACGAATACGTGTGGATAGACAAACACGAGATACTCACCTTTGAAGAGATCACGCGGCTCGCAAAAGAGTTTGTCCGCGCAGGCGTAGAGAAGATTCGTCTCACGGGCGGCGAGCCATTGTTGCGTCGCGGGCTTGATAAGCTGATAAGCAGGCTCGCGCTGCTTGAAGGGCTGAAAGACCTGTGTTTGACTACGAACGGCGCGCTTCTTGCAGATCATGCCCGGTCGCTTGCCGATGCCGGATTGAAGCGAATCAATGTGAGCCTTGACACGCTCGACCCTGAGAAATTCAAACGCATACGCCAGCGCGGCGACCTTGCGCGCGTGCTCGATGGCGTGTTTGCGGCAAAGGCCGAGGGGCTGAAACCCATCAAGATCAACGCTGTCGTGGAGCGCGGCGTCAATGACGACGACATACTGGAACTGGTAGAGTTCGCGCGCAAGCACGAATTTGCGATGCGCTTCATCGAATACATGGACGTGGGGAATTCAAACAACTGGATATCGGAAAAGATGGTCTCGAAGCGCGAGATCATCGAAAAGATAAACTCCCGTTATCCGCTCAGAGAAGTTGGAAGAGATCAGGGAAGCGCGCCGTCCGTCGATTACCAGTTCGTCGATGGCCTCGGAGACATAGGAGTGATCGCCTCCATCACAGAGCCGTTTTGTTCAAGCTGCACGCGCGCGCGGCTGACGGCTGACGGGAAACTTGTGACCTGCCTGTTTTCAGATCATGGGCATGACCTGAAGGCGCTGCTCAGAAACGGCGCGACCGATGAGCAGGTCGCAGAGATCATCACTGATATATGGACTAATAGAGCGGATAGATATTCCGACGAACGATCTGAAGCGATGCATTCGCCCGAAGGATATAAAGCGAAAGAGCATAAGAAGATAGAGATGATTACCCTTGGGGGATAGCCTCCAGCTTTTGCCAGTAAGAGTTATTCGGTTTTTGTAATCAATAAGCCAGAGCAACTGGCAGAGCAGACACCTCCCAACGCTTTGAGAATCAGAGTCCACAGGATTCGAGAGAAATTAGAACAACAGATGAGTGTTTGAAATATATTTCAATTCTCGCCATTAGTAATTGAGAAGCGGTTGAAAGAAGTTTAAGTGATGGCAGCCAATGGCGAAAGACGACGATCAGGAATTGATTTACAGGTATCTGCTGGGCGAACTACCGGAAGCCGAGCAATCGGAGCTTGAGCGGAGGTACTTCATTGACGACGCACTATTCGACCGCCTCCTGACCATCGAGGATGAATTGTTAAAAAGGTATGCGAGAAACGAATCATCCGATGAGGAACGCCAGCGCCTGGAGTCACATTATTTAAGATCGCAGACGCGACGCAAACGTCTGATGTTCACTCAAGCATTGGTGAGATACCTGGGTTCGCTGTCCGAAGACGTGAGCCACCAGCGCGCTTCGTGGTGGGAAGACCTGAAAGCCCTCCTGCATATAAAAGGGCGATAGTTCGGGCACAGGGGATGTTTTTCCAGTATTTTCCAGCCGAGCCGGAAATCAAGCCCATCTTATAAGTAAAGATCGGGCCTGTTTCTCTTACCGCTTAAGTCCCTAAGCGATTCTTAAATAACCATTTCGCAGGAAAGTGCGCCTGCCTTTTTGTGACATTTAATGCCATCCCTACGTACTATGAAAGGTTACGAAAATGGAGAAGGATAGTGAGAGAGAAAAAATGTTAGAGCAAGACAAGATTATCAGTATCAATCAATCGGATGCTTTCGCAAAGCATCTGGGCATGTTCATAGAACCTGTGGGAGCGCATCTGATCGAAAGAACAAGGGCGCTTAGCGAATGGGTGCGCCAGCGAACAGAGCTGAGCACGTGGCCTTACGCTCGCGCGCTTGATCAGGCACCCGCCACTACGACCCGGATCGGTTCAATGCGGCGTCGTCATAGGAGCCATGCGAATCGTTCGGTCTGCCGAAGGCGACCAGTTGCGCAGCCTCTCTAAAACGAACATCAATCAACTACGCGAGAGTTTCGCAGCGAAAGCCGTAGAGTGTCTTGGCGCGCCGTCTAATGTGGTTCCGGTCACGGTGGGCGACGAGCGACTTGCGAAGTGGACAAGCCACTTCCTTGAAATGAACGGATTGATCGCCAATCTGGTCGAGTACCCGGCTGTGCCGCGCAATCGCGCACGCTTTCGATTTCAGGTGATGGCTTCTCATACGAAAGACCAGATAGAATCGGCCATAGAGATATTCTGCAGGTCGATGGCCGCTGCGCACCAGAAATTATCCGAGTAGCTTTGAATCGAATATGGCCGGTTCGTGCGCCGCTTTGTCCTGGGCAAAGCGGCGCGACCATTTGATTCACAGATGTTATGGACATAAGCCCGTGAAGCCTCTATAACAATCAGTATGGGCATCTGTCGCTTGTTTCTGCTTGCTGCAATTATCTCGATTTCTGTATGGGCCGCGACCTTCAACGGGATTTCGCAGACCCGGACTCAAAGCTCAACCGCCGCTGCGCGCGAAGAGGCTTACCGCGCCAACAACGTCGGCGTAGCGCTGCTCGAACAGTTCAAATACAAAGAGGCTACGGTAGAATTTCGCCGCGCGCTGAAGCTCTACCCGTCGCTTGGGCTTGCGCGTGTAAACCTGGCCATCGCGCTCTTCAACGTGCCCGATGTCGAGGCGTCATTGCTCGAAGCGAAAGCCGCCGAAACGACGAACACGCCGCAAATTTATTACCTGCTCGGCCTTATTGCCAGAGGGCAGAACCGAACCGTGGACGCGATTGCGGCTTTCAAGCGCGTGCTGGAGATCGACCCGCGCGACCCCGGAGCCAATATAAACGTCGGCCAGCTTTACGTTCAGCAGCGCAACTATGCGGACGGGATAGCCGCTTTTCGCGCGGCTCTCGACAGCGAAAACTACAACGTTACGGCCATCTACAATCTCGGCATCGCGCTGACGCGGTCGGGCCAGCGCGAAGAAGGCGCGCGCGCGATGCAGCAGTTTCAAAAACTGCGCGAAGGCGGTTACGGCACAACCATCGGGCAGAACTATCTGGAACAGGGCCGCTACGCTGAAGCCATCTCTTCGACAGGCATGGAAGCCGACCTCGCGCAAACCGCGATGCCTGAGGTCACCTTCACCGATGCGACTCAAAGCGCGTTGCCAACGCAGGCCAAAGCCGCGACCGGAAACAAAGAGTTCTTCGGTCGCCCGATAAACGCCGCGCAGTGGAATGACGCGACCCGCCGCGAACTTCTGGCCGCAACCTGCGGCGGAGTAACGCTGTTTGATTATGACAATGATGGCGACCTTGATATGTTCGATGTCGGCCCGGACGCGCAGCGGCTATGTAGAAACGACGGCGGCAAGTTTGTTGATGTGACCTCGGCGTCCGGGTTGCCTGCAAATGCCGCAGGCATCAATGCTGTGGCGGGCGATTACGACAACGACAACAAGCCTGATCTGTTTGTACTGCGATATAACGGCTCGACGCTTTATCATAACGACGGCAACGGAAAATTCTCTGACGCGACTCAGCCTGCGGGGATTCCCGCTTATTCTTATCTCGCGCTCTCTGCCGCCATGGTTGACGTAGATCACGATGGCGATCTTGATCTGTTCATCGCAGGATTTGCCGACCTCGGCAAAACTCCAACAGGCGGCTCGCTCACATTCCCGGATGATTTCGCCGGAGCGCCTAACCTGCTGCTTCGCAACAACGGCAACGGCAAATTCACGGACATCACTGAGCAAGCGAAAATCGCGGGCGCAAACGGTCACGCGGTTGCCATCGTGGCTACGGATTATGACAATCATCGCGATGTTGATCTGCTCGTCGTGAACTATAACGAAGCGCCCGTCCTGTTTGCCAACCAGCGCGACGGCACGTTTCGCAACGTCGCGCAGGAGGTCGGCCTGACCGCGAAAGCGCGATTCACCTGCGTTGCCGCAGGCGACGTGAACAAAGACGACTATACGGATTTCTTTTTTGGCAAAGCTGATGGCGCGGGCCTGTTTGCGATGAGCGATGGCCGTGGCCGGTTCGTCGCCTCGACAGCAGTTGCCGAGACGGAATCGGCAACCGCCGCGCAATTTCTGGATTACGACAACGACGGGCTGCTCGATCTTGCGCTCTTTTCAAACACAGGCGCTCGCGTCTTTCGCAACCTTGCGGGCAAATGGGAGAACGCAGGCGAGCGCACTGTCACAAATGAGCTTCGTTCGCAGGCGCGCGCCTTCGCTTCCGCAGATATTGACTGCGACGGCGATACGGACATAATCGCGCGTCTGACGACGGGCGAATTGAAAGTCGCGCGAAACGATGGGGGCAACCGCAACCGCTCATTGCGCATACAGCTTGCTGGCCGGGTCAGCAACCGCAGCGCGGTCGGGGCTAAGATTGAAGTGCGGGCCGGAAGCCTGAAACAAAAACTCGAAACCTCGTCTGCAAGCCCTGCGTTTGCGCCCGCCGATACCATATTCGGCTTAGGCACACGCACTGCGGTTGATGCCTTGCGCGTGTTGTGGCCCGCTGGAATAGTTCAATCCGAAACCGAGATCGCGCCTCCTGCCGACAAAAAGTGCGCGCACAGCCTGACCGTAACAGAGCTTGATCGTAAGCCTTCATCGTGCCCTTATCTCTACACGTGGAACGGCGAGCGGTTCGAGTTCGTGACAGATTTCATGGGCGGCGGCGAGATGGGTTACTGGGAAGCGCCCGGCAAGCGCAATCATCCGGACCCGGATGAATACGTTCGCATTCGCGGAGATCAGCTCAAAGAGCGCAATGGCCGTTACGAGCTTCGCGTCACGAACGAGCTTGAAGAGGTTCTCTATGTTGATCGGCTGCAACTGATCGCAGTGGCTCATCCTGCTGATACGGAAGTCTATCCGAACGAAGGAATGATTGATCCGCCGCTGCCGCCGTTCAAGCTGTACACCACGCGCGGCGCGCGCGCGCCGCTGGCTGCTACTGACGACCACGGCCACGACGTACTTTCGCGCATCGCAAAACCTGATCGCCAGTTCCCGGATGATTTCGCGCTCCTGCGTATTCGCGGCTACGCCGAAGAGCACACGCTCACGCTCGATCTGGGCGAGGTGAACAAAGACAAAACGCTGCTGCTGTTGACCGGATGGACCGATTACGCTTTTTCGAGCGATAACGTAGCCGCTCATCAAAGCAAGCTTGAAATGATGCCGCCAGCGCTTCAGGTGAAAGACGCCGAAGGCCGATGGCAGACCGTAATCGCAAACATCGGCGTTCCGGTTGGCCGCCCGCAAACGGTGACGGTTGATCTTGCGGGCCGATTTCTTTCTAAGAATCGCGAAGTTCGCATTGTTACGAACATGCGAATCTACTGGGATCAGATTCTTGTTGACGATTCGACTGGCAACGATTCAACCGCGATGACTCGGCTCGATCCTGTTGTAGCCGACCTCGGCTGGCGAGGGTTTTCCGCCGAAGTGAACGAGCCTTTCGACTACGACTACGCGCGCGTTTCGTCGCAATCGCCGTGGAAGACCGCGCCGGGCCGCTACACTCGCGAAGGCGATGTAAGACAGCTGCTCGCGCGAACCGATGATATGTTCGTCGTGTCGCGCCCGGGCGACGAGATAGTTTTGTCGTTCGATGCGACAAAGCTTCCGCCCCTGCCCGCTGGCTGGAAGCGCACGTTCCTGCTTTACGCCGACGGCTTCAGCAAAGAGATGGACATCAACTCCGCAAGCCCGGACGCGGTCGCGCCGCTGCCATTTCACGGCATGAAAAATTATCCATACGGCGCGGACGAATCCTATCCGATGACAAAAGCCCGTCTTGAATACATCGAGCAATACAACACGCGAATAGTCGCCGCGCCTGTGCAGAAGATCGAGGCGACGTTTACAGTAACAAGGAGTCACGAGCCGGAAGTCAGAAGTCAGAAGAAGAAATAGCTTCAACCGCCTCGCTTCCGCCCTGTAAAAAATCATGGAACACATTCGCTATTCAGTGGCCGCGTGCCAGACCGATATGCCTAACCCCGTAGAGCGCCGATCAATGCGCGCGAACACGGAAAGAATGCTTTCGATGATCGATTCAGCCGTGGCAGGCAGCGCGCCGTTTCTGCCCGTGCGGCTCGTCGTCTTTCCCGAATTCGCGCACGCCGCGCCGGTCTTTCCGACCGTTGAAGAGTTGATCCGGAAACTTGCGATACCTATCCCGAACGAGCACACGGAGGCGTTAGAGCAGAAGGCGCGCGAACACGACATCTACATTCAGACAGGCTCCATGCTGGAAATTGATTCCAGATGGCCGGGCGTAGTATTTAATACAACATGCCTGATCGGGCCGCAGGGCATGCTCTACAAGTATCGAAAAGTAAACACCTGGATTCCTTATGAAGTGCATACGAGCCCTCATGATCTGGAAGGCTATGACGAGCCGATGTTTCCCGTCGCCGACACGCCAATCGGTCGCATAGGCTGCGCGATCTGTTATGACTGGTTGTTTCCGGAAGCGATTCGCCAACTGGCGGCAAACGGCGCGGAAGTGCTTGTGCGCGTATCTGCGTATATGGACCCGTGGGGCGCGACAGAGCCTATGGACTGGTGGACTGTGATAAATCGCTGCCGCGCGATTGAAAACATGGCATACGTCGTGGCCGCCAATCAGGGCGCGAGCTTGAAGTTCTATCCGCCATACTCGTGGCCGGGCGGCAGCCAGATTGTAGATTACGACGGGCGGATGCTTGCGCAGGCATCGCCCGGACCGGGCGAGCGAATAGTCGTTGCGCCCGTAGACATCACGGCTCTTCGCCACGAGCGAGCCGCGCGACGCGGCCATCACATGCTGGCTCATCTCAGGACAGAGGCTTATCCGGTCTATAACCGGCATGTCTATCCGCCGAAGATGCAGGCCGACCAGTTAACTCTTTCATATGAGCGAAACAACGAGCTGATCGATGAAGCCAAGCGGTTATTGGATGAGCCGCGCGACCATAATGAATAGACAATAGTGAAATTTACTTTAAGCCTTGGCTGTTTACGATGATTTGAGCCGTTGAAAAGTATAACTCGTATCTGTATTATTTGAGCGACACACAATCCACCCTTTTGGTACTTATGCCATCCCGCCCGGGATGGCTAATCGAAGGCTCGAATGGCAGGGACACCATTCGAGCCTTACACTCTATAGGCGCGGAGATATCATCAATTGACTTTCGATAGATACGGTCATAGAATTTGACCGTCCACCTCAGGCCGAAAGGGCAACCCGCTTGAACGTCGAAGAACTAAAACATATCTATCAGCAGAAGCGGGAAGCGATCCGGGCGAGATTGGCCGAATTCGCCGAAGTGGGACGGACGGCAAGCGATGAACGGCTCTTTGAAGAACTCACTTTTTGCATCTATACGGCGGGCGCAAGCGCGCGCATGGGCTTTCGCTCTGTAGAAGCCGTGAGGCCAGTGCTGATGACAGGCTCTATGCGCGATATTCAGCAGGCGCTTGTGCATAAACATCGCTGGCCCGACGGGCGTGGCGCTTACGTTTACGAGACACGCGAATTCCTGCGCGAGTGCTGCGGCCTGCGGATGCGCGAACTCCTTGCGAGCTTTGCTACGCCTGACGAACGGCGCGATTTCTTCGCCGCGTCGCGCGGCGTGCGCGGCCTCGGGTACAAGGAGGGGAGTCACTTTCTGCGCAACGTCGGTTTTCGCGGATATGCGATACTCGACAAACACGTTTTAGCGCGGCTCGAAGAGTTCGGCACAATCGAAAGCGCAAAACCGCCTTCGACGAAAAAGAAGTATGTTGCTCTGGAAGAAAAGATGAAACTCTTTGCCGAGTCCATCGGTTTGGATTTCGATGAACTCGACCTGCTCTTGTGGTACACGAAGACCGGGGAGATTTTGAAATGAAGGTCAAAGGTATCGAGAGCGCACTATTTAGGTTTCAACTACTATTTGGGTTTCGATTCGGGAAACAAAGCCGGTTGCAATCAGCAGACGACAATCGGTCATCACGAGTTGTAATCCTTTTTGTTGTCGTACTTCTGTCCGCAGTTGCAGGCGCATCTGCGGATGACAAGGAAGACGATGCCAGAGAGAAGATTCATCGCGAAGCCAGAAAAGCCCTTCGCAAAGGTAGGTATGAGCGGGCGGCTGATCTTTATCGCGATCTGCTCGACAAAAAAGAGCAGGACCTTCCGGCTCGACTGGGCGCAAGCTTTGCCTGCCTGAAGCAGCAGAACTACGTTCTGACTTTCGAGCACGCAACCAAAGCATTAAAGCTCGACATAAACAATGCGCGGGCACACGCGCTTGCGGGCATTGCGCTCCTGCGCTCAGGTTACGTTCGACCCGCGGTCCTTGAGCTTCGGCAATCCATAGCTCTCAATCCCAGAGAAGCGCTCGCTTTTGGCGGCGCTGCCGAAGTGGATTACTTCGAGGGACGCGCGAAAGAATCGCTCGCCAAAGCCATCTACGCTCATCGCCTCGACCCCGAAGAGCCGGATTACATAATGACATATGCGCGGGCCGCATCGCGGGTCGAAGATTTCAAAGAAGCCGCCGACGCCTACGAACTCTTTCTGCAAGTTGCTCCCGAAAGCGACACGGAACGACGCGATCGCATTCGCGGGCTGATTCGATTTTATCGTCAGCTGTCAGGCTTGAGAGTCCACGACATAAGCGGCCCGGTTTCGACGGAGTTGCCATTCCATCTGGGCAGCGACCGCAGACCTTACATTAAACTGAAGGTCAACGGGCGCGATGCGCTCTTTGTCATAGACACGGGGTCAGGCTTTACCGTCATATCTGCTACTGCTGCAAAGCGGCTTGGCGTTTCGGAAATTTCGCGCGGCGGCAATTCTCAAGGCGTGGGCGGCACAGGCAAATTCGAGATAGTCTACGGCCTGATCAAATCGCTCAACCTCGGCAATGCGAAAGTGAAACAGGTTCCCTGCTTTATCCGCCCGTTTCATGGGACCGAAAACAGGTCTGCCGAAGAACAAGCCGATGGCTTTATCGGGCTGTCAATCCTTTCGCACTTCATCACGGAGCTTGATTATAAAGAGAACCGGATGAAGCTCGACCGCAGCAACATGGATCAGCCGCTGCTTGCCGCGACTCTGCCTGATACGACCGTGATCCCGTTTCGCACCACGCAAAACGGGCTGATAAGCATCGAGACCGAATTCGACGAGACGAAACTCATCAACGTGATTCTGGATTCGGGCGCAAGCTCGACGGCAATCTCTGTCGCCGCAGTCGAGCGCCTTAAGATGCACGATCAGATAATCAAAGGACAGACGGCAAACGTCATCGGCGCGGCAGGCATAACCAACAACGTCGAGATGCTCTTTATTCGCAACTGCCGCGTGGCCGACCTCAATCAGAGCAACCTGCGCGCGCTCATACTCGATTTCGCGGCCATTAACGAGACGAGCGGTTTCGAGCAGAGCGGCATACTCGGCGGCGACTTCCTCAGGCATTTTCGGGTGACGATAGATTTCCCCCGTACGCAGGTATTATTCCAGCCTCATACCGGCGCAGTGACGAAACAATAATCAGCGTGGCAATGCAAAGGGCAATAGTTACAGGATAGCTTTCCTAACTTTTGCCTTTTACCTTCAGCCTATGTGATAGAATACCTCTGCGGCTAACATGAAAAAGAGTTTGTATATTGAAACGTCTGTGATCGGCGCGTATCTCGACAACGGCGAACCGTTTCGCCGCGACCTGACGATCCGCTGGTGGGAACACGAGATGGCCGACTATACGCCTTATGTCTCGCCTCTGGTCGTGCGGGAGCTTGAGCGAATGGACGAGCCGCGCCGCACAGCCTATTTGAATCTGGTACGCGATATGCCGCATTATGAGATCAGCGAGGAAGCGGCGATACTGGCCGAGGGCTACGTGTCGCGCGGCATATTTCATCGCAAGTACATAAGCAACGCACTGCATGTGGCGGTCGCTTCTGTGAACAAAGCCGATCTGCTTGTGACATGGGACTTCGGCTACATAGCGAATGTGCACAAGCAGGCGCGCATAAAGTTGTTCAATACCATAGCGGGATTTTTTGTGCCGATGATAGTAACGCCGGAGTTTTTGATTAACGCGGAATTCTAGAGGAAAGAATTCAGAAGTCAGGAGTCAGATTTGCGCTTTCGCTTTTATTCTGACTCCTGACTTCTGACTACTAATTCTATGTATCGCAAACCGAGATTCTTGGAAGAACTGCATGCCATCCGCGAGGAGATGTCGCGCGAATGCGATTACGACTTGGACCTCTTTGCGGAGATGGTGCGCTCAGGCAAGCGCCCGAACTACGGGCCTGCTCGAAATGTCCGAGGCTTGCGCTCGCGCGCGCCCGCATCCGGTCTTCAAGATGAGCAGACGCATTCAGGTCACAGCAATGATTAAAAAGTTATGTTCAATTCCGACCGCGCTGGCTTTGTTGATGCTGCCGGTCGCGGGCTATTCATCACCCGCGAGCAGTCAGGAGAAGGCGAGCGCTAACCGACAGACAGAATCCGCTCTCTCCGCGCCGCGACCTGTGACGGCCACGTCTCAGCCCGGCAAGATGCTTGTGCTCGACGTGACCGAGATAGCCGAGCGGGTCAATGACTGGGTCGTCAACATACGCTCGGTTTCCGAGAACGGAGAGAACCTCGGAAGCGGGTTCATCATAGATCCGAAGGGGTTAATCGCCACCAATTTTCACCTCATCAACGCCTCCGAACAGCGACGTTCGTCCATTTTGAAAGAGCCGGAATCGAACTCGAAAACGAAGCTGGTCAGCAGCGTCACCGTAACCTTGCACGATGGCCGTCAGTTGCCCGCCTCGATCAAAGGCTACGACGAGGCGACAGACATTGCGATTCTCGAAATAGCTCCGTCGGGGCCGCCGCTTCACGTTGCAGAGATCGGCGACAGCGACGCGCTTCGCGTTGGCGAATGGGTCATCGCAATCGGCAACCCTCTGGGGCTCGACCACACGGTCACGCTCGGCATCGTCAGCGCGAAAGGGCGCACAGGGTTCGGCGGGCAGTTCGATGATTTTCTTCAGACCGATGCGGCAATCAATCCGGGCAACAGCGGCGGCCCGCTCGTCAACGCGCAGGGCAAGGTCGTCGGCATAAACACGCTCGTGCTTGAACGCACGCAGGGGTTGAGTTTTTCTATACCCATCAACACCCTGAAATCCATTCTGCCTCAGCTGATTGATCGCGGGCGAGTCGCGCGCGGGTATCTGGGAGCCGAGACGCGCGATGTCGATAACGACATTCGCGGACTTTATAAACTCCCGGCAGAGGTGCGCGGCGTGCAGGTCATTCGCGCCGAGCGGGGAACTCCTGCCGCCCGCGCGGGGATCAGAAAAGACGACGTGATCAAAACAGTTGACCGCCAGCCCGTTACATCCTACGTGCAATTCAATCGTCTGATCGCCGCAAAGGCTCCCGGCGCAAAAGTTTCAATACAGATCCTGCGCGACGGTCGCGAATATACGCTCGATGTCGAAATAGGTGACGAGACGAAGAAGCAGTAGGCGGATGACGTTACTGTACAAGATACTGCCCATTGCATTCCGATCATGACTGCAAGCGAACAGCCAATTAATCCTGAGTTGGAAAACGGCGCTGTGATGGCCGAATTGTTCGGGGCCATAGGCTTTCAAATCACAGACGAAAATTCCTATAACTCGCTCGTCGAATTTGTTGACGGCAACGGAGCGCGAACGCGCGCGCAGCGCGGCGAAGCGAGCCTGCACGGTCGCTGCTGGAAACTGGGCGAGGGGCTTGAGGTCTGGTCTGTCCTTTACGAGCGCGGCTCGGAGTTTTATTACGCCGATTGCCGTCCCGCTTTTCGCAGCCGTTATGTTCGCTCGATCCTCCCCTGGGAGTTGATCGAATACGACGAAGACGGTGAAGCCATCGTGCAGGGCTCGATTCAGGGCGGGCCGGAAGTCATATTCGAGCTACAGAACCTGACGGAGATAAATCAAAACATTTTCCGCGATTCGCATCTGCACATCGCGCTTGCGGGACTCGCCTATACGGCTTACATCATGCCCGGCTCAGAGTCGAAATATCCCCGCCGGTTTGAACTGGCAGAGAAGCTGAAAGAACTGGCCGACGATGCCTGCGAGAATGATTACCTTATAAGCGGCAGCGTGCTGGCGTGGCGCGATCTGCATAACCCTGTGACCGGCAGCCGTCTTGTATGGGTCTACGTTGACGCAGGAGATATTCGCCTCGAAATACTGATCAACAGTGACGCGCTTCGCGGAGATATAAAGATCGGCGCGGGGATAAGCGCGAATATATGGCTTCAGGGCCACATACTGGTAGACGCCGACATATTCGCTCGCTATGAAGGCGTGGACCGCGAGTATGAAATGGGAGATTTCTGGAACAAGCTCAGGCGCGGCAATTGAAAGAGAGAAGGCGAATATGGATGCGATATTAAGTGCGGTTGAAGCCCGGGTCATCGGGTCATTGATGGAAAAGCAGATCACTACGCCCGAATATTACCCGCTGACGCTTAACGCACTGGTTAACGCCTGCAATCAGATTTCCAATCGCGACCCGGTCGTCGCTTATGACGAAAAGACTGTGGTGCGCGCGCTCGAAAGTCTGCGCGAAAAGCAACTGGCCTGGATGGTGACGGGCGCAGGCAGCCGCGTGCCGAAATACGAGCACCGTATGACAGAAGCCTTAAGCCTTGCAGAGCAGGAAGCCGCCGCGCTTTGCGTCTTGATACTGCGCGGGCCGCAGACAGTAGGCGAGATCAAAGGGCGCACGACGAGAATGTACGAGTTCAAAGAGCTTGAAGAGGTCGATATGACGCTTCAATCGCTCGCCAACGCCGAGCCTCGGCCACTGATTGTAAAGCTGCCGCGCCAGCCCGGTACGAAAGAATCCCGATACGCGCATCTGCTATCCGGGGAAGTCCACATCGAAGAACACGCGGTCGCCCCCAGACTCGAAGCCGTAACACTAGAAGTACATGCCGAAAACGAACGAATCGCCCGACTCGAAAGCCAGGTCGAAAACCTGAATCAGGAATTGACGGAGCTTAAACAACAGTTCCTCGATTTCAAAAGGCAGTTTGAATAACGCTCGCTCTAATATGTAGGTGATTTATCGCGCGGCACTTCCGGCTGCGCGTAGCTGGCTTTGAATGGAACTGTGATGTTGTAGAGGGCAAGCGAAATCGTTAGCTCTCCCTCGACTCTGAAAGAAGCGTCACGGCCCTGAAGCGACTCTATAATGCTTGCAATCACACTGCCGCTATCGAGCCTGAGCGGGAGTTCCAGCGCAACATCTTCGTGCGACGGGAACGCAGCGGGCGCGCCTTCGGTCGCAGTCCAGTTGCCTTTCCCGATCTCTTTATCGCCCATAAAGACCGAGTAGCGCGCAGCCGTGATGTAGACCGAAAGCGCCGTGTTGTTTCTAACACTGAGCCGCGCCGTCAGATCGCCCTTCCCGATAGCCGCTTTCGCCGCGCCTTTGAGCTTATCGAGTATTTTCCCTACACCGCTTGAGTCCTCGCCGTCCTGCCGCGCGATTGAAATGTCTTCAACCGCGACCTCGACGCCGCCGCGCATGTAATAGCTCAACGCGAAGACGGCTGCAATCAAAGCCAGGGCGACGCAGCCAGTCACGAGCAGCAGTCTGGTCGATTTAGACGACAATATTTTCGCCACGCCTTATTCTCCTGTCGCCTCTTCCGGCTCAAGCATTATGAATGTCCACAGGGTAGAGCCGGTTTTGATCTTCGCATAATTATGAAGCGGCTGTTTCACATCAACGCTCCTGTCGTCGAGGTAAGTCCCGTTCATGCTTTTTTCGTCGTCTATGATGAACTGCGTCCCCTTGCCTCGATAGATGATCGTAGCGTGACAGGCTGACATCTGTGTATCGTCTTTGACTGAGACTTCGCAATCCTTATCGCTTCCGATATAGTTGCGCCCTTCGCGAATCGCGTGCACTTCGCCGTCCGGTTGCCACGTGTAGCTCACCATAATGGCGACGATGCGGCGAGCGGGCGCAGGCGTCAGCGGGCCGCGCACAGTGGGCATTACATCCGGGCGAATCGAGCCGTCGCCGAACTCCGTCCTGCGTCTCTCGGACCCTGCCTGATGCTGAGGACGCTCGGAGCCTTCGGGAACAGTCGGCGCGCGACCGGCCCTGTTTGCCGTCGCCTGATCGTCGGCGCTGGTTAAGAGATTGTCGCTGCAATAAGGGCATGCGCTCCATCCCGGATCCATGACGTGGCGACCAGCCGGACACATGCGCGCAGGAGTCTGCTGATCCATAAAAGCGTAGTTGCAATTTATGCAGAACCGGGCATGGTCTCGGTTCTCCTGATGGCATCTGGGACATCTCTTGCTCATTACAGCTCTCCGCAATCTAAGGGTGGATAATTATATCGTAATCCTGAAAATCGGCTGCGAGATTATCCGGCATCGGTTTCACCTGCTCCCTGCCATAACCAAGTCTCAGGCGAAGCCGGTCGGCTTCATCCTTAAAGGCAACATCTCTGTAATAGATGCCTTTCGGTTGTTTCCACGACGCCGAAAGAATGACGAGAACCTTCCGGTCCTTAACGTCTAAGTCTGCATAGTTCTTTTGCGTATCTTCTGCGGCGGGCGGAAATGCGATAGCGACGGGCTTGCGCGACTGGCCTTCGGGTGACGACTCGTTGCTTTCGGCAGTTTGCCTGCCGCCGCTTTCGACCGCGCCGGGGTCAGCCTGAGGGTTCTCCTGACTTGCGGTGTGCGTTCGGCTGCCTCGATGATTTGCATTGGCGCGAATGTTTTCATTGACGCGAATGTTTTCATTGGCCTTTGAGGTTGACGATCTGAAACCGGGAATCAATCCGGCCAGATACAATAAGATCAAAGTTACCACAGCTATGCCTGCGGCAATCAGACCGATCTTCATCCTTTGAGAATTGCCGGTCTCGACGGGCTGGCCCGCCATCTCTTTCGTGATGACGGCTTTTTTTCTTCGCTGGCCGAATTGCAGGAACTGAACCGTGACGTTATCTTCTCCTCCAACCGAGAGCGCCAGGTCTATTAATCCATCTGTGATCTGCTGCGCGTCGCTTTGCGTGCCTATCACGCGCTCAATCGTCTGATCGTCCACATAGCCGCACAACCCATCCGTGCAGAGCAGTATGCCGTCACCTTCTTTTAAATCGAGCGGGGCCGATATCTCTAATTCGATTTCGGGTTTCTGCCCGAATGCGCGAGTGATGATGTTTGCGTCCGGGTGATCGCGCGCCTGCTCTTCTGTGAGCATGTTGTGGTCGATCATGCGCTGGACGACGGAGTGATCGCGCATGAGGCGGGAAAGCTTGCCGTCGCGGAACAGGTAGGCGCGGCTGTCGCCTGCGTGTGCGACTATCAATCGTGTTCCCGTCACAAGACAGAGCACGAGCGTTGCTCCCATGTTTGCCGTATCAGGGTCGAGGGCGTTGGCTTTTTTATAAATATCCGCGTTGGTCCTCTGGGCTGCGAGTTGAAGCGCCTGCTCAGGCAATGTTTCCGTAGGTATGCTTCTGAGGTGAGTTTCGAGTCCGTCAACCGTCATGGCCGCCGCCGTCGCGCCGCCTTTATGCCCGCCCATGCCGTCAACGACTATATACAGTTCTCCGAACGGTGAAGGGAACCGGCCCATGCGGTCCTGATTTTCGGTTCGCACATTTCCTGTGTGCGACTTCGCGCCGACTCTGAGGTTTGTCTGGTTCACGTCAGTGCTCCTTCAATGAACGTCGCGCAGTTTAAGAATCAACATCGTTGCAGAGGTGAGCGCCGCAAGCATCAATGCAAGTACGCCAAGACAGGCCGGAACCCCTGCTCTGATTTTTTCGGGAAAGAATCCTTCCGCCATGTCGTGAATCTGATCATCAACGCTCTTCAAATTCGAGGTCTGGCTTTGACCGAGCAGCCCGGTAATGCAATCAACATCCAAAGCTTTTGCCTTCGGCCTTGCAGTTTGAGAATCCTCAGAGAGCAAGACCTTCCAGCAGCCGCGCGCTTCGCTTTCGGAAACCAGCAGCGCCTCGAATGCCCAGCGCGAAACTATCGGATCGTTTACATGACTTATCGCGCCTTCTTCCAGATGAAGTGTCGAAAGCAGTCCGCCGAATATCACCATCGGAATCAAAATTACAGGTATCAGCCCGATGGCTACTTCCGATGTCCGCGCAAGCGACGACACCGTCAGCCCCAGCGTAAGCCCGACGAGCGAGGCGAGCGTCAGCACTGCGAGCATCAATAGCGGCGAGACTTTCAACCCGATGCCGCCGTGGATGATTGCGACCAGCACCGCGCACTGTAGAAAGCAGATTCCGCCAAGCACCGCGAGCTTTGAAGCGATGTATGACGGGATCTTTAAATTCACCATGCGCTCGCGGTGATAGATCGCCCATTCGCTGACGACCTCTCTGGCGGCGTTCGAGCATCCGAACCAGATTGCCGATATCGAAACCAGAAAGATGGTGGCGATGGTTTTGCCGAAACCCGGAGCGCTTTCATTCCTCGCCGTTCCGCCGAACCCCAAAACGAGCATAAGCGCGATTATCGGAGCCTGCGCAAGCAGGATGGCCGTATACCAGCGGTCCTGAATCTTGATCGCAAAGTTTCGTCTTACGAGCGTCCACCATTGCGACAAATTCATCCCGCGCCGCGCAACAGGCTCTGCCGAAGCGGACGGACGCTTGCCCGCTCTCTCGTCAACATATTTCCGTTTGTAGTCCGACGCGTTGTAGCGCGCGACCCATTCAGCGGCGCTTGCGCCGCGAAGCCCTCTGAGCACTTCGTCAGGCGAAGGCTCGACATTCGGCTTTGCATTCGGGATTCCATCGGGGTTGAAAAACTCGACGGCGTTCGGATAGGCCGGGCCGAAATAGACCATGCGCCCCGGCTCCTGCGACCGCTTATCTCTCGATACGATCACAAGGTTGTCCATCATTCGGAAAACGTCGAGGCCCGGTTGGTGAATCGTGAGAATGATGGTCTTGCCCGCGTCGGCAAGGTTTCTCAGCACCTGCATCACGTTCAGCGCGTCGTCTGCCGCAAGCCCCGATGTCGGCTCGTCGAGAAAGAGTATCGAAGGGTCGCTCAACAACTCCATCGCCAGATTGACGCGCTTGCGCTGGCCGCCGCTGATGCCTTTCTTTTCAGGCGTGCCGATGATTACATCCTCTGTCCCTTCAATCTCAAGCAGGCTCAACACGTGCTGAATTCGCGCGCGTATATCAGAGTCTGTGAAATCGGAAGGCAGGCGCAACCGCGCGGCGTAATAAAGCGCCTGACCCACGGTCAGGTCACGGTGCATGATGTCATCCTGCGGCATATAGCCGATCTGCCCGCAGAATTGATCGTAATTTTGATACAGGTCCTGCCCGTTGATGAGCACCGTTCCTTTTGCAGGTCGCGTGTAGCCGTTGAGCGAGTTCATCAGCGTCGTTTTGCCCGCGCCCGCCGGGCCCATCAAACCGACAAGCTCCGAAGGGTAGATCGTAAGCGACACGTCTTCGATCAATCGCTTTCGCTTGCGCGTCACTTCGACCGCTACGCCTTTTGCCTCAATCGTCACGTTGCCGCGATAGTCGCGTTGCTCGATGTTTCCTGCGGCAGTGAAGACGAACGCGTAGCTGCCAAGTCGTATCTGGTCGCTCACGTTTACGCGGACCGCGCCCGATATTCGCTGCCCGTTGACGAAAGTACCGTTGGTCGAGTTGAGGTCTTCGACCATGTAATCATCATTCGTCTTTAACAGCCGCGCGTGATGCCACGAGATCATCGGATGATCGAGCGGGTGATCGCAACCGGGGTCGCGCCCAAGCACCATCGAAGCGCCTTCAAACCTGATCGAGGTGTGCGGCCTTTCGCCGAGCGAAACTTTTTCGAGCAGGCGCGAAGCAGGGACAGGAAACGAGCCGAAGTAGACCGTATCGTCTAAAGTCAATTCGGTTTTTGAAATCCTTCGCTCAGGGCTGCCCAGGCTTGTGCCGTTGGTCGAGCCGAGGTCTTCGATGAAATGGTTTCCATTCTGAGAGACGATGCGGGCGTGATGAGCAGAGATCATCGGGTAATCAAGCACCACATCGTTATCGGCGTCGCGCCCGATTTGAATGATTTTCGATGATTCCAAACGAACTGTGCCCTTGTCCGTTTCGGGCCACGGCATGGGCGTGGTGCGCCCCAGCGTGATCGAATCCATATGAGAGATTTTCACTCTTGCTTCAATGCGAACGCCGTTGACGAAAGTGCCGTTGGTCGATTCTGTGTCTTCGAGCGTGAACTCGCCGTTTGCCTGCGTGAGCCGACAGTGATGGCTCGATACAGTGGGGCGGGCGACGACTATGTCGCAATCACTCGCGCTGCCGATTACCCACGACTTTGGCGTCAACTGTATGCCGCACGATTCGCAGAACTTCGCCTGCGACAGGTTTTCATACCGGCAATTGATGCAGATGACAGCAGCCATGCGTTCACGCTTTCTCGAATCGAGTGAAACATACAGCCTGAGCAAGTCCGAGCGCCAGCCCTCCCAGAAATGATCTGATGAACACGGTCGCCCAGTTCCCGGCTGGTGATAAAACGATTGTTACTAAAAACCAGATGGTCGATGCGGCGAAGACGGCGACGATCAATTGCCAGCCGCCTTTGACGAATCTGCGTGCAGCCAGCCACTGAGCCACTCCTGCGATCATCCAGCTATAGATGAAAACGAACGTGGTAGTCTTTCTTAACCCGAAAGCGCGAGATGTCGCTACCAGTTCAGCGAACATATAACTTATGGTAAACCCCGCGACGGTTGCAATGGCCCAGATCTTTGCGGCCTTCGTGTATTTCCTGAGAAGCAGGAATTGCGTGACGGCAAGCAGAGCGCCTGTTACGAAGCCTTCGAGCGCGCCTATCGAAAGATAATTCAAAAACGACATGCTGCCGAAATCCATATACCTGGCGCTGTCTGCCATTATGGCCGAAGTCGATGTTATGCCTATTGCGCGAGCAAGCGCGCTCAAACCTGCGAACAACGCTAAGAACTTTGTGCGCTCGCGCGGGCTGATTAAAAGCCCCTCCTGTGGAATCGGTTCTGGTCGCGGAATCGGCCCCGGCACAGGTGGGACTGGGGGCGGAATCGGCGGGTCCGGTACAGGGGGAGGCATTGTAAGCCCCAGACCGCTGAGCGCGCGCGCGAACTCTCCGCAGCCAGAGTACCGGTCGTCAGGGTTTTTGTTGAGCGCTTTCAACACCACACTGTCAACGGTGGCGGGCAGCAACCTGTTTTTCAATCGCGGCGGGTCGGGCCTGCGGTTTACGTGTCCGTCTTTGACAACGAAATCGGTATCGCCTTCTTCGTCGCCTTTCTCGAACGGCGTGTGTCCGGTCAACATTTCGTATAACACGCAGCCGAAGCTGTAAACGTCGGTGCGATGATCTATCGAGCGTGGGCGGCGAATCTGCTCCGGGCTCATATAAAAAGCTGTGCCGATGGTTGAACCCGTGCGCGTCTTTCGTTCCGCGCCGACCATCAGCACGATGCCGAAGTCGGCCAGATAAGCGCGGCCTTCATTATCGAGCAGGATGTTCGATGTTTTGACATCGCGATGAATCAGCCCGCGTTGATGCGCGTAATCGAGCGCCGCAAGCACGTCTGCCGAGATACGGAGCGCTTCATTTAAAGAGAGGGGCTTGCCTCTGGTCAGGCGTTGTTCCAGAGACTCGCCTTCGACCAGCGCCATGACGAGATAATACTTGTCGTTCTCCTGAAAGAAATCTGTGACCTGTACGATGTTGGGATGGTGAAGCCGGGCCTGCGCTCTGGCTTCACGCAGGAATCGTTCTTCAAATTCGGGGCTGGTCAGCAGATGGTCAGAGAGAATCTTTATGGCAACCGGCTTGTCAAGCAATGAGTGACGCGCGCGATAGACCGCGCCCATTCCGCCCTCGCCGATCTTCTCTTCAAAGACGTAATCGCGAATCTTCTGAGATGAGGTCATGAGATTTCAGCCTGCTTCCGGTTATTTGTTCAGTGAAGTCAGGAAGCCGGAAGATTATAGTCATGCCGGATTTGCGTCAAGCTCAAGTGCGCTCCTATAATCCCTCAGCGCAAACCATGAATTTAACGCCATGAATTTAACGACTGACATCAAGGTGTTCAACAATGCGGAAAGAATTGTTGAAGGCTGGTACTGGGCAATGCGTTCTGTCGAAATCAAACGCGGCAGGGCACGGGCGCTCTCTTTTTTTGGCAGAGAGTTGGTCGTCTATCGCGGGCAGGACGGTCGGGTCGTCGCGCTCGACGCTTATTGCCCGCACATGGGCGCGCACCTGGCCGAAGGCAAAGTGGAAGGCAACGACATCCGCTGCCTGTTTCATTACTGGAAGTACAACCGTGAAGGCCGCTGCATAGAGATTCCATGCCAGGCTGATTCGTCTTTCGTTCCACAGGTCTGGTCGTGGCCCGTCGAAGAGCGATACGGCCTTGTCTGGATCTGGGCGGGAAGCGAGCCGCGCACAAGCCTCCCATTCGTGCCGGAACTGGAAAACAGCCCGGTCGAGTTTCGTCTCGCAAACCGCTTCACGA
Source organism: Blastocatellia bacterium (assembly GCA_963804815.1). Lineage (GTDB taxonomy): Bacteria > Acidobacteriota > Blastocatellia > UBA7656 > UBA7656 > DATEKX01. The sequence goes on from CAWDRU010000002.1 coordinate 6,192,745, forward strand.
AGCGATGTCACCCCAACGTTATGATGATCAACGCGATTGACGCGCAGCATTTCAACTCTGTGCACAACCTTCCCGTCGATCTGAATCTTGAACCGACGACGCTCAATGAACATTCGATAATCTTTCGCAACACGACACGGGTTCAGCCCACATCATTGTTTACGAAACTGGTCAGCCGCTTTTATAAAGACGCGCTGACTTACGTCCTCTGTTACTGGTTCGGCAGCACCGGAACTGTAACAATCGGGCCGGATTTTCTGCACTTTCACATCATATTCGCGCTCAGGCCAACGCGCGATGGAATGTCTGAGGGGCAGACGATACTTGTCACTCGCAAGCGAGAAGGTGTTTTCGGAAAAGCCTTCAGCCGCGCCCTGCTTTTTCTGACGCGCATAGTCGGAGCCTATTTTGCCAAAGGCGATACACTGATATTTGAGACCATCAAGTTCAATTTTCGTACTCCCGTCAAAGCGGATTCGTCAATAATTCGATTCATCGAGCACATCGAACATCAGCGAACCACTGCGTGGGGACTGCCCGTTGAAATCAGGGAAGCGGAAAACATTAAAAGTTATTCGCTTTCAAAAGCGAAAAGATGATGGCTGTTAAATCGACCCGGCACACTACTTTGAAAACCGCGATTATCTCTGTCCATCGACTCAGGCCGGAAGACAAAACGCGCATGCTTCGGTTGATGCAGGCTTATTACGATTCGATCACAGAGCATCAGTTTCTCTCGGACCTTTCAAAAAAAGACGCGGTCATTTTGCTGAAAGATCAGAGCCTTGAGATTCAGGGGTTTTCCACTCTGGCTTCTGTGCGCGTAAAAATCGATGGCAAAACGCTTCGCGCAATCTTCAGCGGCGACACAGTCATTGACAAACAATACTGGGGAGGGCGGGCGCTGGGCAAAGCGTTCCTGCGTTATCTTTTTATCGAAAAGCTGAAATCGCCGTTCGAGCCGCTCTACTGGTTATTGATCTCGAAGGGATATAAAACTTACCTGATGATGGCGAATAATTTCTATGAGCACTACCCCAGATTCGAGCGACCAACGCCTGCGCGAGCGCAACGGCTACTGGATGCGTTTTACTCGACCCTCTACCCTGATCGTTACGATCCAGTGACGGGTTTGATCGAATCTCAAATCGACGCCTGCCGACTTAAACCCAGCGTCGCAGGTATTCCGACCGCGCTTTTGAAGTCGAATCCAAAAATAGCTTTCTTCGAGCAGCGCAACCCGCGATGGCCGCAGGGCGCAGAACTGGCCTGCATCGCGCGAATGACTTTGCTGATGCCTTTTCAATACGCGCTCAAGGTGTTGATGAAAGATCGCGTCATGAAAGGCAGCGCCACGACCGTAAGGGAAGGCTATTGACCACGGAGAACAAATTTTCAGTGCCCGATACAAGCATTCAAACAGATGTGAAGCTTGAATCAGCAGACCGGCGCGAAAGTCATGAATTGCAATCAGTGCTACAGTCTGCGCTCAAGGGCCGCGCCATTTCTGAGCGCGAGCACGGAAACGCTTCGCAAATATTCTGGCCCGCCCGCCATTTCAATTTAGATCGCGTAGCGGTCTTTCGCGATGCAGGCGAGGAAGAGAGAGCGCAGATTCTTGAAGCGTGCTGCCGTGACCTGCTCGAAGAGGCTTACTGGATTGAGAAGTCCGGCATGTACTTTGCGGCTAAGATGAGCCTGATGGCTCACAGCACACAGGAGCGAATGCTCTATAGCCTGTTTGCGGCAGACGAGGCGGTCCATTTCAGTTGGATAAGCAAATACGTTTCGGCTGAAGGTGTTGTAAACCCTTTCATAAAACTGCTGGACGAAATTTTGCGCGATGAAGACAAGCTGACTTTGACCTATATCGTTCAGGTCATATTGGAAGGCTGGGGCATCAACCACTATCACGCGCTGTTGCGCGATTCGACGGACGCGGGACTGAATAAAGTTTTCGAGAGCATCATCAAAGACGAAGCGCGACACCACGCAAGCGGCCTGATACTGTTCAATGAACAAAAGCCCTCTTCAGATCAGGTCGAATCGCTCGTCGAAATAATGAGCCGTCTGCTCTTTATGGTTCAGATCGGGCCGCAGTCGGTTGTTTCTCGGATCGAACGGGTCAAAGGCCACCTTTCAAAAGCGCAGAAGATAAAAATATTTGACGAACTGCTGTGCGAAACAGAAACCGAAAGAAAGCTCGGCGTGCTGAGGTCGCTGATCGGTTCAGCCGCGTGCGCGGAAGCAATTCTTGACAATCTTGATCGAACCCGCGCCTTCAAGCCTTACTCAGCTTTCGACTGCGCCGGGGCTGGCAGTTGATCGATCAAGCCTTGATAACAGGCTTTTTGCGTCTTCTGTATTTTTGATCAGATATTGATGTTTGATGTCGCCCCACTTCATGCCTCGGCTGATGAAATAATCGTAATACGCATCGCGCGCGCGCGGCACTACAAGGACTTTTGCCGCGTCGAGTTGTCCGAGCTTTCGCGCCGTTCGATAGTGATAAGCCGTGCACAGGATTTCGTCGAGTTGCGCTTCAAGCGCCCTCACGCCATCAGGCAGTTCATCGATCAGCAGAACGTAATGGCAGCAGGCGCGGTCGAGCATCACGGGCAGGAGAGTTTGAAAACTGCCTGACCCAATCGGAAGTTTCAATAGACAGTTTTGCGCGAAAGTCTCGTTCAGCTTTTCGCCTACGAGGTCTGAAACCGCATCGCTTCTTCCGGTGAATTCCATGCAGGGAGTCGCTTTGTAAAAATGCGTGACCCGGATTCTGTCGCCTATCTGGTAGCGAAAGAGTCCGCTTTTTTGAGTCACAACTATTTCGTATTCGCGCCCGGCTTCCAGTTCGTGAAGCAACGAGATGTTTCCTCGCCCGTCAAGGAACTCATAGAAGACCTCGCCCGCCAGCGGCACGAATCCGCGAGCTTCAATCAGCGGCATAGTCATAGGCGCTTCGGTCGCAAGTAACCCTTTTCCCTGAACCGAAACGCCCGGAAATTTGTCTGTGATTCTCAGCGCGGACGAGCGCGCGCCAGCGCTCGTCCAGCAGGAAATCAGTTTCAACTTTGGCCACACCCGCGCCCAGTCGATGTGCTGCTCTTTCAAAACAGCCGCGCGCCTGCCGCGCGATTGTTTGAATTTAAATGTGACGCCCGCGCAGGTGATGAAACCTGAGTTCAAATCAGAAATCAACTCATCGCTGTGCGTCTGAATGTAATCGAGAATTACTTCAAACAGCGAAGCGTTCCAGATGGAAATTATTTCAAGCTCAGGCTCGGCCACAAGCAGTGCCGACAAGACGCGCTTGAAGTCAACAGGGTCGCTCAGTTTTTTTATGGAAGCGGGCGCAACAAAGAATCGCTTCAACAATAGCCGCATCCCGGTGCTCAAATAATCGGAATCGTCATCAAGCCCGACTTTGACCTCCTGAGCTTCTCTGAACGCGGGTGAAATGCTTATGAAGGTTTTCGCAGTTTCAAATCGCGGCCCGTGTTCGAGCAGGTCATATAACCAGATCGAAAACATTCGATTGAACGAGGCTTTCAGCGCGCGGGTGTAAGGAATGTATTTCTGAGGCCCGGAGCTTCCCGAACTCTTTTCGTAAAAAAGGACAGGCTCGGAAACTAAAACCTTTCCTTCGCTCGCCTTCTGTTTTTCTACCCAGCGACTTATCTGATCGTATCCGGCGACGGGCGCTTTGCGGGAAAAAGCTTCGTAGTCGTCACCAGCTTTCACTCCGAGCGAACGGCCATACTCGGTTGTTGCAAGGTTGGCGATTAAGACTTTAAGCAGAGACTGCTGAACGCCGCGAGGGTCGTCCAGTTGCTTTTTGAATCGAGCATAGGAATGGCGCAGCATGAGTTTCAAAGATGGGCGAATCATTCGGATCATCTTCAGGGCTCGATTTCCTGATTGACATAAACATCGGTCAGCACGGGCAGGTAACTGCCATCGTTTATGACCGCGCCGGGGCCGATGCGACTGCCCGCGCCGATAAAGACATCGCGCCCGATATGGATTCGTCGCAGGTAAAGAAGCACGGCCCCGCCTCTGGGCTTGATTGCATGTCCGAGCAGCTTGCAATGGTGACCGAATACGACGCCGTCACCTATTTCCAGAAGGCTGCGGTCTGTTATTTCGACGTTCGGAGTCCAGTAGACCTTGCGCCCTATGCGGCTTCCCCACAACCTCAGCCACGCGCTGTACAGCCCGGGCACCAGCCGCAACAGGGCTTCAAGCTGGGGCAGCGCAATATAGATCAGTTGAATTTGATGCGCACCCCACCAGTGCGAATATTTCGGCTCTGAAAGTTTCGACAGCCCCTCGCCGAGCGGAAAAAATATCTCGTGCAGGCGAAGCGTGAGGGGCGGTAGCAGGTAAACGATCAGGACTAAAATTACGGGTTGAATCGGCGTCGGACGAAAAGCGAACCAGAAGCCGGTTGCAGCCAAAAGGCTCAGGATCACTGCCGGATAAAAAGAGATCGCTCGACCCATTGCGCTCATCTGGGCGGCTCCGGTCTTCTGGTTCTAAAGGGGAAAAACAGCTTTCGATTGAGCCCGAACGGCATGGGTATGCCGAGGCTTTCAGGGCGATGAACGGATGCCGCATAAGTGCCATGTATCTTATCCCAGATCGAAAGGTTTGCGCCGAAGTTCGACTCCGCGCGGTCGCTGCTGTGATGCCAGATGTGCTCGTTTGGAGTGATTATCACAAGCGAAACCGCACGATGAAGCCCGGAGCCGGAAGCCGTGAAGAATGAGGTGTGCCGCCACAGGTCGAGGCTTGCTGTGATTGAAGCCGACAATAAAAACGGCACAGGGTCTTTCAACAGAAAAAGAAAGATCCCGTTAGCCCAGACGTAGACGATCAACAGCGGAGTCCATAGCGTGTTTCTCGAAGTGATGAAGACATCAACGCGGTCTGCCGTGTGATGAACCGCGTGCATCTTCCAGAATATTTTTGAATGAAGCAGGCGATGATTCCAGTAGTAGAGATAATCAACGACCACGAAATTGAGCAGGAATGCGAGCGCCCCGGATATTTCAAGCGAGCCTCGCCGGGCTGGCGCTATTATATTCAACAATCCATAAACAAGTATGATCTGGAGCGCCGGAACAGCGAATCCCTGAACGAGCAGGCCGGAAAGGTCAAGCGCCCAGTCGGCTGCATTTCTTCGGAGAGCGGACGCGCGTTCTGCGCCGAGCGAAAATGTGAGCGCCACAAGCAGAAAGAATGAAACGAAGACTATCATCGTCAAACCCGGAATTCTATATCGTGATTTTTTTCGAGCAACAATCGGGGGTCGCGCCCGCTGGCTATCTCGTCGCGAATCGATTCTATCAACACGTGGATCACATCGGCTTCGGTGTTTGAAAAATGCGCGCCGTACTTTTTGATCGTCTCCATCTGGTTGCCTAAAATCGCGATGTCCTGATCGATTATCGTCTGCGCCTGCCATCTGATGATCGGGCGGGAAAGCCAGTTCCATATGCCGTAGTCGTAAGTCAGATCTGTGTAGACGAGCGTTTCGCAATCGGTCAACGGGACGGATTGCGAAGTGATGATGAAGCGCCGATGAGGCCCGAAGTCGTAATCTACGTTTGTCACGTTCGGCATATGAAAAGCGTCCGTGTGCGTTATCTCTCGCCCGCGAGGATTCAAAAACCACGCGAACATGCCGAGATTCGCGCGCTCGTTATGGTAGCTTACCGTGACCGACCCATTGCCCCGATGAACGCGGGCCGCGAGCTTTTCGTTTCGCGCGACGCGAAATATTTTCGGATGGACGAAAGCCGTGTGCGGTATATCGACGAAGTTCTCGACGCAATTCGTCACGTTGTTTTTGAAGAGATTTTTCAAACGAATCGCGCCCCAGCCTTTCTCGCCGTAATGAGGAATGCTGAATGGGCGAAGCTCCGCGCCCGCAGAATCGCACAGCCTGACATATACATAGTCATCGACTTCGCAGACTGAAAACGCTCTGGCCGCCCGTCTGTTGTTCACGGTTTTATCCGGCCCCTCGGACGGAATGCTTACGACTCTGCCTCCCGCGTCATAGACCCATCCGTGATAAGCGCATTGAAGTCGGCCCGCCCGCACGCTCCCTCTGGACAATTGCGCGCAGCGGTGAAGGCACCGGTCAAGGAGCGCGACCGCTTTGCCGTCTTCGTCCCTGAAAGACGGCCAGCCATTCGCCGAGCAGTTTTGCGCTCACTACCCTGTCGCGCTTCACATCGCAGGATTCTGCGACTGCATACCAGAAGTCTTTGAAGTTCATCTTTAACGAGGCCCTATGTATTTAACCCTGATGTCGGCTCTTAGCTCTACCTGACAGGCGAGCCGCGCCCGCCTGATGTCCGGCGCGATGATTTCGAGCAGTTCGCATTCGTCCGCCGATGGAGCGAGCAGGCTGCCGTTCAACTCTTCTTCAACTTCGACAAGACAGGTTCCGCAGATGCCTGTGCGGCATCCGAAAAGCACGGGCGAATTTTCTATCGTCAAATGCTCGGACAGAACCGAGCCGCGCGCGAGCAGGACCGGGCGATGACTCTCCGGCGAGAAGCTGATTTTGTGATGTTGAGGCTCAACGCTCATTCAGCCTCTAATCGAAGAAAGAATTTCCTGAGTTCGCGCGTGTTGGCTTCAAGATGGCGGGCTACGCAGTTGCGATTCATTATAGCCATCTCTTTGTTCGCGCGATCAACGTACTCGATGTTTGCCAGATATTCTTTGTAAGAATCTATCGCCGTCCTGCGGCTTCTGGCGCTCAGGTGCAGCCCTTCGCTCTCCTTCGTAAAGCAGGCGTGCATCATCTCTTTGGCGGCCTCGCGGCTCATGGAAAAGATCGGCGAGCGGAGAATCCTGAAGACTTTCGGATAGAGCGCCGGGTCGTACCAGAACAACCCGTTGATGGCCGTCGAAAAATTGAAGTGATCTTTCTGTGTTCCATGCAGCGTAAGATTTGCAACCAGTCTCTCGAATCGTGTGGGACGTTTGAGCGAATTCAAAACGTCGTGCGAGATTATGGTGGAACTGTTGAAATGAAACGATTCGTCGAGGAAATGGCAATAACTGATGCGAGACGGTGCGGGAGCGCGCTCTTTGTCCGCGTTTTTTGAGTAGAACTGACTGAGCTGATGCTGAATCAGCTTGCCGTTGAGCGTTCTGACGCCGCGCACTGCGAAATACTGGCAGCCGATGAAAGCGTTGTCCGACGAAAGGCTCGCATAAGCGTGAAGCTGAATCCGTCGCCAGAACTCTTTTATGCGATTCGCGTTGTGATGAATCATCGTTTCGACGAACGGCCCGCGCATCGAATAAGTAAAGATGCGCTCGCCAAATACCGCCTGCTCGAACTCTTCACCGACTTTTTTAAATGCATTGATGTGCGCGCGTTCCTGAGCCGATTCCAGGTCGAGCGTGTCACAGATCAGGCGAAAATCTTCGATTGCATAAAGCCCTGCGGCGCTCGTCTGATTAAAGAAGATCGTGGCGATTTCAGCAGAGATGATCTGCGAGTAATACGCCACCCAGTATATTTGATTGAGCTTTATGCGTTGGGTTTCTGTTGACTGCTCCCAGAGCGGGGTCCCGTAAAGCAGAGAGAACTGCTCAGGGTTCCAGTAAGAATCTTTCGCATCACTATAACGGAACTCCCGCGCGAGCCGGTCAATCAACTGAGTGTTATCCTGCTCTCTGTTTTTGCGATAGTTCAATTCGAGTTTGCGCAGCGTCTTCTGATCATCGAGCAGCGATTTGTCTTGGCGTTGTGCAAGCGCTCTGTTCATCTGTGATCCTTCATGCCGAAGTGGCGAAATTATATGGAGCGCCACTTTGCGGCGCAAGCAATTCGGTTGTAACCCAAAAAGTTTACAGATGTACGAAACAGTGTTCGCCTATCGTGCGGGCGAAAATGAAAACCTAATTATTATTTCATTTAGATCATGGCATGGCATTTGCCTTACTATTGTCGGACAAAGTTTGAAGTGAGGGGAATCGAACGCAGAGTGATACGGAGGTGGTTTTAAATGAAAAATAATTACTTTAAACAAATGATCGCGGCGTCTGTCCTTGGCGGGGCCTTGATGTTCGGGTCAGGCGTGTCGGTCAACGCGCAAAGCCAGGATCAGCAGAAAGCTCAAAAGCGACAGGAAAAGCAGGCTCAGAAAGAGCAGCGTCAGGCCGCAAGACAAGAGCAGCAACGTCAGGCTGCGCCGCAGCAACAACAGCAACAACAGCAACGTCAGGCTGCGCAATCACAACAGGACCAGCAGCGTCGCGCGCAAAAACTACAGGAGCAGCAACAGCGCCAGCAGCAGCGACAGGTTCAGCAGCAGCAACAAACACAGCAACAGCAAGTGCAGCAGCGTAATGAGCAGCAGCGACGTTCGCAGCAGCAGGAGCAGCAACGTCAGATTCAGCAGCGTCAAACTCAGGAACAACAGCGACAGGTTCAGCAGCGTCAGCAGCAGGAGACTCCGCAGCAGTGGATAGACCAGCGCCGACGAGATCAGCAGCGCCCGCAGGATCAACAGCGCAGGGAAGATCAACAGCGCCGTTCGCAAATCTCTAAGGAGCAACAGCGTCGGCAGCAGGAAGCTTTTCGTCAGCAGCGTCTGTCGCAGTATCGTCAGCAGAGAGAATGGCAGCAGCGCCAGTGGCAGCAGCGCCAGCGAACTCTGGAGCAGCAACGCCGTATAGCGCAGTTGCGGTTTCAGCAGCGATACTTTGAACGCCTGCGCCAGGACCAGTTGCGGCTGCAAAGCTCGCAATACTATTACGGCCCTTCCAACTATCGTTACTCGCGCGGCGGCAGGTACTACGAAACAAGTCAGTACGGCGCGAATATGTTAAGACAGGCCGTGAGCAATGGTTACGAGGAAGGCGCGCGCGCCGGACAGGCGGACAGGGAAGACGGCTATCGGTTCAGCCCTCAGGACTCTCTTGCTTATCAGGATGCGTCCTACGGCTACAACAGCTATTACGTCGATCTGCCTGAGTACAACTACTATTTCCGCGAAGGCTTCCGTCGCGGTTATGAAGACGGCTACTATGGCCGCTCGCAGTATGGTAACTACTCTAACGGTGTGTTCAACATACTGGGTAACATCCTGACGCAGATCTTCAACGGGCAGGCTTACTAAAACCGACCGAGAAGATCATCTTAAACCGAAGCGCCCGGTCTCGATAACCGGGCGCTTTTTATTTTGCGTTGAAACTTTACAGAGCGTTCTGTTTCACAGCCTCTGATCTGCTGGCAGGCAATAACCGGCATCCGAAAATTTTGAATCATTTTGCATCGCGATTCCGTCTACTATTCATAGAGGAGTTACAGGGGCTAAGTCAGCAAGCCCTTCGGAAAACTGGAATCAAAAGCGCGAAGGAGCAAGGCAATATGATAAACAGATTATTGAGAGTTCACCTCGTTATTGCTTTGATGCTGCTTTCACCGCTGCTCATAAGCGGTTTTGCCAACAGCCAGACTGCCGCAGCATCCATAGAGGCCAGCCAGGAAGGTAAAATTATAACAGTCACTTTCAATCAGGATGAGCTAAACAGAGTAAACGGGACCCCGTCTTATGTTGAGGATAAGCTGAAGTCTGCCGGAGTGAAGTGTTGTGGAAAGAAGAAAAGAATAAGCGACTGCATATGGGTTTGCTGTGAAGGGAACAAAATTCGCACTTGCGACCCGATATTGATAAAAGTTCTGGAACAGATATGGAAAGATTAAGATCTGAAACATCTATCTGAATCGCATGGCAACCGGCTAAACCGGCAAAGGAGAAGCCTATGTATCCCACCGCAAATGAAGACTTAAAAGCAATTGGACGTAAACTGGACGCAATAGAGGAGAAGATTGGAAACAAATGGGGAGTCGCAATAACTGTGGCGGTTATAAGCGGAATAATAGGAATTGCCACTGTTATTGTACAAGTATATCTCGATCAACAGGCATCCAGTAAAAGGATGATTCTTGAGCAGAAACTTCAAGAACAAAGCGCTGCGCGCAGATTGAATCTGGAACAAGACCTGAACTTCTTTAATTCCATAACATCGTGCCTTGTAGAGGTAGATGAATCTTTCCGGGAAACCTGCCTCCGACCTTTATCGGCAAAGAATGAATTTATCAACAGCTCTAAGAAATTAGCAGAAGCGCTGCGCCAATACAGGACTGTTATCGAGAAGTACCGTTATAATTTCGATAATGAATTCTTCAGCAAGTTGAAGGATTATAACGAACTCGTAGCAACGAACTATTTCAAGATTGACAGCGTGAAATTGCCGCAGGAGAGAACTGGCTTCTACGAGAAAAGCAAATTTGATATGGAAGAGGTCGATAAGGGACTTCAGCAATTCTTTGAAGACCGCATCAAGCCTTATCGGCAATAAGGTTTCCCGGCTCTGGAATCAAAGTTTTGATCCGCCGTCAAATCACCTGTTCCGCCCTGTTAGACTTGCTATCACTATTGTGAGTTCAGCCGGTTCGACCGGCTTTGGTATATGCATGTTGAAGCCTGAGGCGAGCGCGCGCAGACGATCCTCGACCCGCGCATAAGCGGTCAATGCCACGGCAGGGATTCGCTTCTGGTTTTCGTCCTCCATCGATCTTAATTTCTCTATCAGCACATATCCGTCCTCGTCCGGCATCCCGATATCTGACACCAGTATGTCGGGCTTGAACTCCGGCAGTGCCTCAAGCGCTTCGCTGGTAGAACTGCACGTCTTCACCTCTGCGCCGCACTGTTCAAGCACAGCCTGGAGCAATTGCCGGGCATCGGCTTCATCATCGACCGCCATCACTTTCAACCCCTCAAGCGATGGCGGGCAATCGAAAGGCACAGACCCGCTTACGGTCGGATGCACGCGCTCCGTGTCCATGGCGAGCGGGCCTGTTGGCTTACGGACAACCAGCACCGGAAGCTTGACGGTAAAGATTGCGCCTCGACCATCCGCGCGGTTACCGGCTTCGATTGTTCCGCCGTGCAATTCGATCATGTGACGAGCGATTGCAAGCCCAAGCCCCAACCCTCCGTGCACTCTTGTGCTCGTTGAGTCTGCCTGTCTGAAGCGATCAAAGACATAGGGAATGAACTCTTCATCGATGCCGGGGCCCGTGTCGCTGACGGTCACTTCTATGTGAGAGTTGATGCGCTCAAGCTGCACCTGTACGCGCCCGCCTTTGGGAGTGAACTTGATCGCGTTTGCAAGCAGGTTCCAGATCACCTGCTGCAAGCGACCGGCATCGCCTAAGATCATACCCGCGCCGAAATCCATCACCGCCTGCATGCGTATCTCTTTGGCATCGGCTGCCGGTCGCGCCGTGTCAACAGCCGCGTTGATGACAGAAGTCAGATCGGTTGGCTGCGCATCGAGCCGAAGCTTGCCCGAAGTGATGCGCGATACATCGAGCATGTCTTCGATCAGCCGCGACTGCAATTTGGTGTTGCGGTCGATGGTCTCGATTGCGCGGGCGTATGTTTCATCATCCAGCTTGTTTGTTTGCAGCATTCGCGTCCAGCCGAGTATCGCATTCAACGGGGTGCGCAGCTCGTGCGAGAGCATGCCTAAAAATTCGTCCTTGGCACGGCTTGCCGTCTCGGCTTCTTTGCGGGCATCCTGCTCGCGAGACAGCAGCTCTTCCCGATCTTTGATTGCCAGTTGCGCTTTATGATAGAGCCTTGCGTTATCCATGGCGATGGCGGTTTGTGATGCCACCCCTTCGACGATGCGCGCATCGCGTTGCGTAAAGTTTTCCGGCTCTGGGTGACCGAAAAACAACCCGCCTATGACCTCGCCTGACCTGGAGACCACGGGCACGGCCAGATAACTCGTCACAGGCAGATGACCGGGCGGCATTCCGTAATATGGCGAGTTCCTGCCGTATCGATAATCTTTCTTTACGTCATCAATCAGTATGGTTCCTTCGCCGCGAAAAGTCGGGCCGAACAGGTCTGTAGCGCGAGGCATCGGGAAATGCGCGAAGGCTTCGCGCGGCACGCCCGATAGAGTGTAGAGCAGATACGAGCCGCCTTCGTCTTTATAAACGTTATAGAAAAACGAGCCGAATCGCGCGCGCGTAAGCTCAGTTGCGGCATCGGTTATCGCCTGCACCAGCTTGTCCTGATCCAGCTCTGCCGATGCCGCCTGCCCGATGCGATTGATCGTCGCAAGCGTTTCGGTCTGCTCGCGAAGCTTTGTTTCGACCGTCACTCGCTCGATGCCCAGAGCAATCTGCGTGGCCACCGATTCCATTGACTTTAGCGTTGCCTCGCCGAGCGGCCTGCGCGCAAACATAGCCACGACCCCAACAAGCGAATCTTCGATCACGAGTGGATAACCGGCAAATGCAACCATGCCTTCACACTCTGCCCACTCCTGATTGCTGACGCACAGATCGCCGACTACCTGATTTGTCAGATGCGGTTTGCGTTCCTGTGCGATAAGTCCGATTTTGAATTTGCCGACCGGCACACGGCTGTGTTCACCGTCCAGGTGCGTGTACATCCCCGCGCTGGCCTGTAGCTCTAATACGTTAATCCGTTCATTCAGCGTCCAGATACGGGCGAATGCCATGTCAAGGTGCGATACTATGATCTCAGCGCAGTTTTGCAGCATCTGCTGCAACGTGTTATTTGTAGAGAGCGCGATGCCTATGTCGGCGCTCAATGGCGTAAGCCTTCTACTCTCTTCCTCCACCTCTTCTATCTGCCTGCGTTCGGTAACGTCGTGAAAAAAAACAGAGAGGCCATATTCAGAAGGATATGCGCGAACATCGAACCACCTGTCGAGCGGCGGATAGAGGCTCTGAAATTGAACCGTGACATTATCGCGTACGGCTTTGTGATATTCATTATAAAAGACGGTTTTGACCGCTTCGGGGAATTCCTGCCATATGCTATGCCCAAGCAGTTCTTCGCGGCCCCTCTTCATAATGCGCTCGGCTTGTGCGTTGATGAACGTAAAGCGCCATTCTCTATCGAGAGTGAAGAATGCGTCGGAGATGTTGTTGAGGATTTTTGTAAGTTGCCCGTTGGTTTTTTGAGTCATGTACCCTGGCACGATAGAGGAAGAGATTAGGTTGAGCAATCGCCTGCGTCACAAGGGCGAATGTCTCACCTCGCACTATAGCATAGTGAAGAGACGGGGCTAAAGTAGAAGGATTGATGATTTGACAAGCGCGCGGAAACTGATAACCTGCTCTGTGCATTTTCAAAAAGCAGTCACGACAAAATCAATCGAGGAGAGATACGAATGAAGACGCTACGAGTGAAATGCTTGTTGCTTTGCTTCATCATGGCGCTTGTCGCTGCAAATGCCATGGCCGAAGACAGACAGCAGGATCACGACGAACTTCGACAGATCCTTAAAACGGCGACCGACGCGATGAACTCTAAAAATCTGGACGCGCTCGCGCCGCTCTTTTACTCCAGATTCTCAATCACAACCGTAGATCAAAAACTTTTCACAAACCTCGCCGATTTCAAAGCCTATTACGAGGGCCTCTACAGCGGAGCCAACGCCCCTCTGAAAAGCATTATGTTCAAGCCCGAAGCTGATGCGCTGACGGAATTTATCGGCGATAACATCGGACTCAGTCATGGCACCTCGACCGACACTTACACTTTTTCCGATGGCGACACCCGCGTGATGACAAGCCGGTGGACCGCGACCGTCTTCAGGGAGAACGGCAAGTGGAAAATTCTCAACCTCCATATCGGCGCGGACCTGTTGACCAACCCCGTAGTCTCCACGCTCAAGAGCTATATTTACAAAGTAGGGATCGGCTCTGGCCTCGGCGGCCTTATCGTCGGATTTGCAGTCGCGTGGTTTCTCAGAGGCAAAAGGCGCAGGTACAGTTGACGGATGCATTGATTCATAATGCTTGATCTGTTAATCAGGAACGGTCTCGTATTCGATGGCCTCGCCTCTCGGCCTGTTCGCTCGGACATAGCCATTCTTGACGGCAAGGTCGTCGGTATCGCGCCGCAGATTTCCCGCGCGGCAAAAGAGACGGTCGATGCCGAGGGGTTATGGATCACGCCGGGCTTCATAGACATACACACTCACTACGACATCGAACTTGAAATCGCGCCGGGGCTTGTCGAATCCGTCCGTCACGGAGTCACCACCATCGTGATGGGCAATTGCAGTTTGTCGCTTGCCGTAGGCTCGCCCGCAGAACTCGCAAATATCTTTCAGCGGGTCGAAACCTTATCGCCCGTGTTGATTCAAAAATGGCTCGCCTCTTCCGTGTCATGGCAAACGCCGCGCGAATATCTCGCTCATCTTCGCCAACTGCCGATGGGGCCAAACGTCGCGGCCCTGTTCGGCCACAGCGCGCTGCGCGCTCATGTGATGGGGCTTGACCGCAGCCTCAGTGATCGAGCGACCGCCGAAGAACTCGAAGAGATGAAACGCATAGCAATCGACGCGCTCGACGCAGGCTTCATCGGCATCTCGATAGACATGGTGCCGTGGCATATGATGAGCGGCGAACATCGCGGGCGCACCATCCCCTCGCAACACGCAGACTATCGCGAGCGAAGGATGCTGGCCGAAGTCTGCCGCGCGCGCGACGCTGTGTTTCAGGTAACGCCCGACCCACAACGCTCGATGTCGCTTGTTGAAATTCTTAGAATCAGTCTCGGCCTGTTTCGACGGCCTCTGAGAATCACCGTGCTCGCCGCGCTCGATTCCGTTTCGGATAGAAGCTTGTGGCGCGTCTTTCGCCCGATGCTGTTTGTGCTGAACGGTCTGCTCAGGTGCAACGTGCGGTTTCAAACGCTCACAGAACCTTTCACAATCTATTCCGACGGCCCCATCACGCCGCTGTTTGAAGAGTTCGCCTGCGGCGTAAAGCTGAACGACTGCACAACACCGCGCGAGCGGCATACGCTTTGGCAATCTCCCGGCTTTCGCGAAAAATTTCAGAGCGAATGGACAGGCGGACACCGGAAAACTTTTCACCGCCAGCTTGATTTGATGCGAATCGAAGTTTGCCCGGACGCGCGACTTGAAGGAAAGACATTTGCCGAAGCCGCGCTTGAGGCGAATCGCGACCCCGTAGAATTCTTTATTGAGTTGCTCGAACTCTACGACACGGCCATCAGGTGGGTGGCGACAGGAGCTAACGACCGCCAGCGCGAGCGGCTTGCTTTGATGAGCGTGCCCGGCGTACTGCCGGGATTTACGGATGCGGGCGCGCACGTTCAAAATCTCGGCTACTATGACGGCGCGCTCTCTTTGTTGAAACAGGCCGTGACGACTGGCTTTATGAGCGCAGAGCGCGCCGTCTCGCGTGTAACCGGCGAACCGGCTGGCTGGTTTCGCCTCGATGCGGGAGTTCTCAAAGAAGGCGCTAAAGCGGATTTAGTGCTGATCAACCCCGAACATCTATGCGAGCCTGTCAGCCGTCAGATAGCGATTGACGACCCCGTGCTCGACGGCGCAATGCGAATGGTGAAACGCGGCTCTGAGCGAATCCTTGAAGCCGTTTATATCAACGGCAAACTGGCAGTTCGACGCGGAGAGATTATGGAAACGCTTGGGCAGGAAAAACTCGGAGAGGCGCTCGGTCTGGACCCTGTGAAGCCGAAAAGTCGCAATCGCATCAATGATTCAGTCGCAGATCATCCGTTCACCGATTACTGGGACATATTCGTGATGAAGCATCAGAGCCGTTCAAATATCGCTCTTCACTTTCTCGGAGTCGTCATCTTTTACGGTCTGCTCGCTGTGGCTTTGATCCTGCGCAATCCATGGCTGCTGCTGCTGCTACCGCTCTCGCAGACAGTCGGGTTGGCGGGGCACTTTTTTTTCGAGCGCAGCCACATCGACTTGCAGGATGCGGTCTTTTCTTTCCGCGCCTCGCGCTGTCTCAATAAAATGTTCGTAAGAATAATCACAGGTAAATACGGCGAAGACATTCGACGGGCAAATGACGAGTTGAAAGCTTACCAGCGGACTCAAGCCGAAATCAGTGACGGGAAGAAGCGAGGGTTTGTTTGACGCGAGCGCCTCAGATTTCTCGCAAAAGGAAATGGCCTGCTTTTGCGGCAGGCTACGGGGTCTTCTGCGCGCTCTACATGCTGACGGGCAGAGTTCACCTGCAAAGCGCGACAGTGTTGCCGCTGTGGGCTGTCGATCGATTCGTTCCGTTCATTGGATGGACGGTGTGGATATATCACACGCAATTTTTCTTTCTGCTGGTTGGAGTCCGGATGTTGAAGAGTACGGCAATCATCAGCCGCACGCTTTATTCGATGGGGCTTGCCAGTTTGATGTCGTTCGCCGTGTTCTTCTTTTATCCTACTAAGCTGCCGCGCGCTTCTGTCGAGATGGGCGGGCTTACGGCGCTGGCGTTCCGGTTTCTCTATTCGATTGATGCGGATACAAACTGCTTCCCCTCGCTCCACGTAGCTCTGGCGTGCCTTGTGGCGCTTGGCGTCGCAGAAGAACGCGCGAGGTTTCGAGCCGTAGCGGTCATCTGGGCCGCGTTGATCTCTGTCTCAACGATGACGACAAAGCAGCATTATTTCGCAGACGTAATGGCGGGCGTTTGTGTGGCGATCATATGCCGCGCGATTGCGAAGAGATGGCTTTCTGACCGCGCGCATCACGCGCCGTCGCGGCTGGCGCGAAAGGCATAGAGCTTGTATTCGCCGCCTTTCTTTACACCGTTCCAGTAGAAAGGCGCGCTTGCTATATAGACCATTCCGCCAGCGGCAACGGGGGCGGTAAATTCCGACAGGTCTTTCGGCTCTGAATGCCACAACTGCCTGCCTGTTCGGCTGTCTATTGCCGCAAGCCAGCTGTCGGGGCTGGTGTCGCCTCGTTCATTAAGCAGCGCGTGCGCTCTGCGGCCTGTGACGTAGAGGATTCCGCCTATATAATTTGCCGGTTTCAGGCTCTTGATTTCCGGCTGCATCTGCCATAGGGTTTCACCCGTTTTGATGCTCAACGCGCGATAATGCCAGGCGGGGTTTCCCGGCGCTTCGAGGCTATACAACACATCGCCATCGATGAATTGAGGGCCGCCGACCTCGGTCAACTCGTCGTCGGTCGGCTTCGCCCACAGGTCTTTGTTCGCTGCAATATCAAAGGCATGAAGTGTGTAATCAACCTTGTATTCAGCCGGTTGATCCGCGCGCGAGATTTTTCTGCTTTCGCCTTCTTCTGTGAAATAGACTATTCCGTTGGCCACAAGCGGCGCTGAAATCAGGCAGCCCGGCTTGTTCTCGCGCTTCCACCGAAGCTCGCCTGTTTTTGCGTCGTATGCCGTGATGATAGTTAAAGTCATCGGCGCGTTATTGATAAAAGGTTTGCCGTCTATGCCCGCGTCGTCGTTTACGTGATGCCTGCCATAGAGGTATATCAATCCCCTGTCGAGCACAGGATCGTCATACACTCTGGTGTAAGGCGTCTTCACGCGCCAGCCGGGGTTGCCCTGCGCAACAAGCTCTGCATTCGCATTCACGCCATAAAACGCATCATCGGCCCACAGGGACGCTATCCATTCATTTTCTATTTTTGATTTCACACGCTCGACGCCTGTTCGCGCATCGAGCGTGTGAAGAAAATTCTCCCTGTCGCGTATGAACGCCTGATTATTTCTGACCGCGAGCAATTCCACGGCTTCAAATTCCGTCGCCCACAGTTGCTTGCCGGTTGCGCCATCGAAAGCAAAGAGATGATCGGGCCCGTCCTCTGATCCGCCCAGCAGATAGACAACGCCTTCAACGATTGTTGGCCTTGTGCTCGCGCCCACGTTTGCCGTCCACACGGGCGCGGTCGTTGGCCCTGTGACGGGCTTGCGAAACATGCAGCCGCAAAGCATCGCCCCCGCGCCGATCACCCCGGCGATTACTGTGAGCGCATTAATCAGAAAATTTCTGACTCGATGAATGCCGAAGCTCATATCTTTTTCGATTAACGTTTGTAGCAACTGATGAACTCTCTGAGCACCCAACCCAGCACTTTCTTTTTGCCTTTGCTTGTGGTGCTCACCTTTGCCCATGGGCGTCCTTTGTCATCGCTGGCGGCTTCTTCGATGTAAACCTCCGTGCCGTTTTTTACAGTGGTGACTATTTTGCCGTTGGGCGTAGCGCGCACATTGAGCGGGGTTCCGGTCGGGTCCGTAACTTTGCACAGCTCTTCGGCATTAGCTGCTGAAAAGAGCATGAGCACGAGAGCCAATGTTATAAGAAAAAGCTGTCCGGTCTTCTTCATTTTTCGATCTCCTATTAGTGATTGATGGTTCTGCAATCAGGCCACAGGTGCAGTTGATTTGTTGAGCCATTCGTTGATTGCCATGACAAGTTGATCGCGATGTTCGTTCTTTGCGATGTTCAGCGGCAGCTGGATATTTTTCTGCTCGCCGCTTTCAGTCAAATAGCTGACCCTTGTTTCATAACTTGTGGATTGCCCTTTTTTGTTTTCGTGAATAACTGTTTCCACTATCCGATCTCGCGGCAGCAGCGTACAGTTGGACTCGTCACGCCAGACGAGCGCGTCGGGCGTCAAAAAGACGCCATAACGCAGGGGCGTTCCATTCTTCAACGCGTTAATGATTCTCAATTGGACAAATATCTGCTTGATAAAACCGTATCCCATCCATGCGGCGAACGCTCCCCAGAGCGGCGCAAGCTGGACGAACTTTGTCCAATCCTGCTCGCCGGGAGCATAGCTCACCGCTATTTTGCCGCTCCAGTATCCGACGGTCAGCCCCAGCGCGGTTATCGCGGCAAGTGCGCAGATGCCGCCCAGAATCACCGATACCCTTGTGTCTTCGCCTGTAATTATTTCGGGGATGAAGCGAATATCGGAAGAAAGCGGCTGAGTTGAATCGAATACGGGGCGGTACCGTTCGGGTAATTTTGCGACGGAAACGTTTTCGAGAATCGGCATGTCGAACTCCTTATGACTGCCGGAGGGTTCAAGCCGGTTTGATTTACCAGCGACCTCTTTCAAGAGGTAGAAGCCGCCGGTAAATCAAACAGCTTCAACCGATCATCTCTCGTAAACGAATCGCGCTGCGTCTGCCTGCGAGAGTATGACCGTGTCTCCGGGATTGAGCGCCACTTCCCTGACGCGCTCCGTGCCGAGCGTGTTCAGGAATGTGCCGTTGGTTGAACCCTGATCTATTATTACGACGCGGCCTTCGCGCGGCCCTATCCACAGATGACGGCTCGAAACGCGCGTGTCATCTACCTTGACCTGCGCTTGATTGGGGTCACGGCCAATCCACATGCCTTCAGGGCGAATGTCCATTCGCTGTCCCGTAAGCGGCCCTGTCGTCCAGCGAATCGCTCCGAATGCAGACCGTGCCGCCGCTGCTGCCCCTCCGCCGAGCGCGTCGGTCCTTGCAGGCGTTGACAGCACCTGTGTGCCTCCGGGCGACACTCCGGGCTGCGACGGATGCGGATGCTGCGGTTGAAATTGTTGCGGTTGATAAGGCTGTTGCGATTGATAAGACTGATTCGCCTGATATGAATGATGCGCCATCTGGCCCGCTGCCGGTTTCATCTTTTTATTGCGCAGGATTATGAATGCCCCCGCGCCGCCCGACACGGCAAGCACGCCGACGACGACGGCGATAATCAGTCCCAGGTTCGATTTTTCTTTGCCTTCGGAAATCGCCTGCTGGCTGTCGCGTATCAGCCGCTCGGTTTCCGAGTGCTCCTTGAATAAGACTCCCACTTCTTTGAATTTATCGATAGCAGCCGAAAAATGGTTATCCCAGTACAACTCAAGCCCTTCGCGGTATCGCTTGTCAACGATACCCTCTTCGTTCGTAGCGCCAGCCTGTTTGACGTATTCCATAATGGTGCTGGAAGGCACAACGAAATTAAATCCCTGAACCTCCTGACCGTTTACGGTATCGCCGCGAAAGGTGAGCATGCCGATGACCTCGCCCTTGTCGTTGAGAACCGGCCCGCCCGAATTGCCGTGGGTCGAAGGGGCGCTGACTTGCAGGATGGGAGCGCCTTCGGAAGAACTCTTTTTGGCAGAGACCTTGCCGTCTGTGATCGAAGCTTCGAGCGCAGATTCCTTACTGAGCACGTCCGTATCGGCGGCAGCCGGATAGCCGAGCACGGTGATGTGATCTTGAAGTTGAATCTTGTCGGAATTGCCGAGTTTGAGGACGGGGGCGTTCTTCACTTCGATCTTTATGACGGAGACATCTTTGCCTTCGCCCGTGGGCGCGCCGAATGCTTTGATCTCGAACGGGAAGGCTTTGCCGTTAGGCAGTATGACGTGATGAATATGTCTGAATTCACGCGGCTGAAACTGGTTTTGGATTTGAGCCATGGTCTCGGAACTGTTGATAATGGCTCTTGGATCTTTGCCGTAATCGTGAGCGAGTTGTTTGACGAATTCAATGAAGAGGAGTTGTTTGCCTTTGTCCTCGCCCTGATGAGTGAGGTCAGTGACGTGGGCGTTAGTGACGATGTAGCCGTTAGGATCGATGAAGGAGCCAGAGCCGCTGCCCACATAAGAGACTTCGTAAAGTTTGCTGTTGCCGGGCCAGAAAATAGTGCCTACGTATCCGTCAAGTATGCGGACTACGGAAGGCTTCGTATACATGGCAAGCCGCTGGCCTTCGGAAACCTGCTGCGCGCTTACGACGAAGTTCGAGGCAAGAGTCAGCGCGGCCATCAGCATGATTAAGGTGATGATTTTATATCTAAGCATGGCTAATCTCCTTTTGAATGGGTCGAACCTGCACGAGGTGCAATTTTCAGAGGCGCGCAGATTATACCACTTCGATGGTCGGTGATTATACCATTGTAGCGCAGATAGTCATGGTCGGTTTTTAGAAATTTTCAGCAAGGGCAGGCTCCCACGGTTTTGGTCCCCCCGCCCTTGCTGTTTGCAAACTGATGACGGTCGTTATATTCGATTCTCAAAGATCACAAAACACCGGGGATGCCTGTTGCCGGGCAGCTACTTTCCTGCGTCGGATTTGAACAGGTCTTTGTTCTCCTCGAATATCTTGTCGGCTTTTCCTGCCAGGTCTTCCGCATCCTTCCTCAGGTTGGTTACTTTGGCAAGTAATCCATCTATTTTTTTCTGATACTCATCAGGCCCTTTGCTGTCGATCAGCGCCTTGGGCTCGGCAATCACGGCAGCGGCCATCTCGCTGCGCGTGTTCATCTCTTTGGCTTTGAAATTGAGATACTCTTTGAATTTATCTTTCACGTCGAGCTTACCGGCTTCATCGAATTTGCTTCCGGCTTCTTTATATCCGTCTCTGGCCTTTTCAAGATCGGCGATGATGTCTTTGGCCTTCGAGCGCAACCGCTCAAGGTCCGCATCGTCGCTCATCTCCGGGATGGCCTTTTCCATATCGACCAGATTGTTAGTCCCTCTTACATTCTTGTCGTTCGCGTCTTTGATCGCTGTGTTGGCCGCGTCAACAAGCTTGTTGGCTTTTTCGGTCTCGTCAAAACTGCACGCCGTTACGAACGCGCACATTAACAGGGCAGTAACAACTAACAGATAATTTCTCTTCTTGCTGAACATGATTTCCTCCTGAGGTTTAAAAACTGATTTAAGTTGATTGCGTTACCTGGATAGCGGATGCGGGCGGACCCGGATCGCGCCCGCATCCCAATGCTTATTCCTGATAGATGAATCGCGCCGCATCGGCTTCGGAAATGATGACCGTATCGCCCGAATTGAGCGTGACCTGACGGATGCGGCCCGCGCTGATCGAATTGACGAACGTGCCGTTGGTCGAGCCTGTGTCTTCAAGCACAACGCGACCATCGCGGACTCCTACCCAGGCGTGACGGCTCGACACGCGGCTGTCGTTGATGACTATCTGCGCCGACATCGCCTCGCGCCCTATCGTCATGCCTTCGGCTTTGACTTCAAAGTGCTGTCCTGCGAGCGGCCCCGTCGTCCAGCGTATCACTCCCTTCGAGAGCGGCGCGGTGCCTGTCTTTGCCGTTGCCACAGCCGCTGCGGCAGGGAATGAACTCATCCCTATAGTCTGCGTCACCTGCACGGCTGGCTTGGCGGCGGGATTATATGACGGGTATCCGGCTGTGCGTTGCGGTGTCTGTTGCGCGGGTTGAAATTGTTGTTGAGGCTGCATCGTATGTGTGCTTTGTGAAGCGGCGTTCTTCTTTTTCAGGAAGACGAACGCGCCGCCGCCGCCCGCCGCCAGCAGCAGCGCTATGCCTGCGATCATGCCCAGCCCGGGGCCAGAGCTTTCTTTGCCTTCAGCAATGGCCTGCTGGCTGTCGCGTATCAGTTTGTCGGCTTCCGAGTGCTGAGGAAATAAGCTGCGCGCGGTTTCAAACTTCTTGATGGCAGCCGTGAATTCGTTGTTCCAGTACAATTCAAGCCCTTCGCGATAAGATTTATCGGCGGGGCCTTCCTGATTCGTAGCGCCAGCCTGTTTGACGTATTCCATAACGGTGCTGGAAGGCACAACGAAATTAAATCCCTGAACCTCCTGACCGTTTACGGTATCGCCGCGAAAGGTGAGCATGCCGATGACCTCGCCCTTGTCGTTGAGCACAGGCCCGCCCGAATTGCCATGAGTCGAAGGGGCGCTGACTTGCAGGATGGGAGCGCCTTCGGAAGAACTCTTTTTGGCAGAGACCTTGCCGTCTGTGATCGAGGCTTCGAGCGCGGATTTCTGATCGAGCACGTCCGTATCAGCCGCAGCCGGATAGCCGAGCACGGTGATGTGATCTTGAAGCTGAATCTTGTCGGAATTGCCGAGTTTGAGGACGGGCGCGTTCTTCACTTCGATCTTTATGATGGAGACATCTTTGCCTTCGCCCGTGGGCGCGCCGAATGCTTTGATCTCGAACGGAAAGACGCTGCCGTCGGGAAGCACGACATGATGAATGTGCCTGAAATCGCGCGGCTGAAACTGGTTTTCGATCTGGGCTAACGCCTCAGAGCTGTTGAGTATCGCTCTTGGATCTTTGCCGTAATCGTGAGCGAGTTGTTTGACGAATTCAATGAAGAGGAGTTGTTTGCCTTTGTCCTCGCCCTGATGAGTGAGGTCAGTGACGTGGGCGTTAGTGACGATGTAGCCGTTAGGGTCGATGAAGGAGCCAGAGCCGCTGCCCACATAAGAGACTTCGTAAAGTTTGCTGTTGCCGGGCCAGAAAGCAGTGCCCGCGTAGCCATCGAGTATGCGGACTACGGAAGGCTTTGCATACATCGCAAGTCGCTGCCCGTCTGATACTTTCTCTGCGCTTGCCTTGATATCAGGGAACAGGAAAGCCGCAGTCAGGATTAAAGTCAGAGTGATTAGAATTTGTTTACGCATGGTTTGGTTCTCCTTAAAGGCCGTTTGGGTTTGAAATGAACGTAGTGTTATTCGGTTGAGCTATCCGACTTGTACATCTTCTCCGAAGTCAATAAAGGTTTGGGAAAAGAGAGTCATAGCAAACAAGCGTCGCGCCATCCGAAGTCTTCATGCTGTGCGCGCGGCTGAGACTTGCTGTGACGTTTCGATAACTCTTATCAACGATCTCGGCTGCCTCTTCGACTGTTACCATCAAAGCCAATCGCGCGCACGCGACGCACCATAACCGATTGACTCTGGCGAGAGGCTGGTGAGCGGGCAGTGACAAACGCGCTGTGGTGACTGCCGATCTATTCATCTTTTCTATATTGTGATTACAAATTCCGTTCGATGTCATAACTTCACCTGTCGCTTTCATCTGTATCGGCGCGTTTTGCGCCTTCACCAATACATGCGGAAAAAGATATGGGTTTTCCCAACCTGAAATAATTTTTTTTGCAGAAGCCGATTACGCGCGAATCCGAAAGACTTAACTAAACCGGGAAAGATGGTATAATCGCCGCGTTTAGCATTGTTTGGCAGGGTTTCGGGATGTCTATAGCTTCGACAAAGAATTTGACGCAACTGCTGATAGATTGCGGCAACGGCGACAAAGTCGCGCTCGACCGGCTTGTGCCTGCTGTTTACGAAGAGTTGAGAAAGCTTGCAAGCAGGCACATGAAGCGAGAGCGCGCAGACCACACGCTCCAGACATCCGCGTTGATTAATGAAGCCTACGTGCGTTTGATAGATCGTCCCGTGTCGTGGCAAAACCGCGCACATTTTTTCGGCATAGCGGCGCGGCTGATGCGCCAGATACTCGTAGACCATGCCCGCGCGCGCCGCACGAGCAAACGCGGCGGCAGCCTCGAAAAGCTTGCCCTGTCTGATGCCCACATCGCGGGGCAGGATCTGGCCTCTGATGTGATTGCCCTCAACGATGCTCTGACCGACCTTGCAGCCATTGACCCGCAGCAAAGCCGCATAGTCGAGTTGCGTTTTTTTGGCGGATTGACTATAGAAGAAACAGCCGAAGCCCTGAGCCTTTCGCACACGACTGTCGAGAAGGACTGGAGCATGGCCCGCGCATGGCTGCGCAAGGAAATGACGAAGTGATTCGAGAACTCCCCATCATGGTTCGTCAGTAGCGATGACTGACGGCTGACTCATGACTCCTGAAAGATGGCAAAAAATAAAGCAGGTGTTTCAAGCTGCGCTTGAAGTCGAGCGCGGCGCGCGCACTGCTTTCATCAGTCAGGCCTGCGGCGATGACACGGACTTGCGCAGCGAAGTGGAAGAACTCGTCTTCGCTCACGAGCAGACCGTAAACCTTATCGACGAGTCGGTTTTCAAGGTGGCCGCAGAGCTGATCGAAGAAGACGAGAGCGAGTCAATGATAGGACGCCCGCTCGGCCCCTATAAAATCACAGGCGAAATAGGCCGGGGCGGGATGGGCGAAGTCTATCTGGCCGAAGACGCGCGGCTCGGTCGGCGGGTGGCCGTCAAGTTGTTGCCCGCTCGCTTCACGTTCGACCGCGAGCGGGTCCGCCGCTTTCAACAGGAAGCCCGCGCCGCGTCCGCGCTCAATCACCCGAACATCGTCACGATTCACGAAATAGGCCAGCAGGATAACCAGCATTTCCTCGTAACCGAATATATCGAAGGCGGCACATTGCGCTCTTTGTTGGGCGAAGGTGTGAGCCTCAGAAAGACTCTGGATGTCGCCATTCAGGTTGCGAACGCGCTTCAGGCGGCGCATCAGGTAGGAATAATTCACCGCGACATCAAGCCTGAAAACATAATGCTTCGGCCCGACGGCTATATCAAAGTGCTCGACTTCGGGCTTGCAAAGCTGAGCGAGCGAAAAGCGATTGGTAATTCCAACGACAGCATCAGCTGGCTCGACACTTCGCCGGGAATGGTGATGGGCACGGTCAGCTATATGTCGCCTGAACAGGTGAGGGGCACGCCGGTAGACGCGCGGACTGACATATTTTCGCTCGGCGTAGTCATCTACGAGATGGTCTGCGGCAGAAAGCCGTTCGAGGCAGAGACGACAAGCGACATCATAGCGACGATACTGGGGCGGGAACCGCAGCCGCTCGGAGAGATAATCGAAGAGACGCCTTACGAGTTACAGCGCATAGTGAGCAAGGCTCTGGCTAAAGACCGCGAGTGGCGGTATCAGTCGGTCAGAGAGATGCTGATTGATTTGACGCGGCTGAAAGAGGAACAGGCGCTTGACGCAAAACTCAGGCAATCAGGTTCGGGAAGCCTTAGCGGCTGGAATTCCGGAGCCGGGTCCGCAGCCGCAGCCATGACCCGGCCATTGTCTGCAAGGGACGGAATGGTTGAACTGGCCACGGTAAACACGAAGGAAGTCGAAGAACAGAAGACCGAAAAGATCGGGTGGTGGTCCGGAAGCGGCGCGCGCGCAAAAAAGATTGCGCTTGCGGCGACGGCGATTGCGATCATTCTTGTGGCCGGATTGGGTTTCTGGTTATCGAGAGCCTTCAAGCCGGGCGCATCCTGGACGCCTTCGTTCGAGAATATGCGCCTGACCCGCATTACAAGCACGGGAAACGTTTACGGCGCAACCATCTCGCCCGACGGCAAATACATTCTTTATACCTCTAACGAAGCCAGCAAAGCGGGTTTGCAGCTCAAGCAGTTGTCTACAGGCAGCGAAGTGCAGTTGGTCCCGCCTGCAAGCGTCAATTTCTGGGGATTCACTTTCACCAACGACGGCAGTTATGTTTATTACCATTACGCCGACGCCGTCAATTACAACGGAGTCCTGTTCCGGGTTCCCATACTGGGCGGCACTCCGAAAAAGATACTGGAAAATATAGGAGGCGGGGTCAGGTTTTCGCCCGACGACAGCCGCATGGTATTTGCCAGAAAGGATGACCGGCTGGGCGGGCGCGTTCTGGTTTCGGCAAATCCTGACGGAAGCGACGAGCAGGTTATCATCTATCCGAATCAGGGATTCGTGTGGACATATGAATGGTCGCCGGACGGGAAGACCATCGCCTGCTCGATGAAGAAACAGAACGAGCAGGGGCTGTCAAGCTGGCAGGTTATAGAAATATCTGTTGACGGCAAAGAGTCGCGCCCCATCACAGCGCCGCGCAAAGGAGGCATTACAGGGCTGTGCTATCTGCCCGACCGCAGCGCGATGATAGTGATTGCCACGGATGAAAGCACAGGCTTGCAGCAGATCTGGCATCTGGCCTATCCGAGCGGCGAGATGAAAAGAATCACGAACGATCTGGTCAATTATAAAGACCCGCATATTGCCGCCGACGGAAAAACTCTCGTGGCCACGCAACTGTCTACCGTATCCAATATCTGGGTAGCCGACTTCAACGACATAGCTCGCGCAAGACAGATCACTCTCGGTCTTGGATATTTTCATGACGTGTACTGGACAAAGGAGAACACGCTTCTTTACAGATTTGTTGAAAGTAACAAAGCCGATATATGGGAGATGACCCCTGACGGCGGCGGGCGAAAACAACTGACCAGCGAGCCGGGCAACAACACGATGGCATGCCCGTCGCCGGACAGTCGTTATCTCTTTTTCGTTTCAAACCGCACAGGGACAAATCAAATCTGGCGCAGTGAAAGAGACGGGCGAAATCAAAAGCAGATCACCTTTGCGCCGAACGATCTTTATCATCCTCAAATCACTGCTGACGGGCGGTGGATAATGTATGAGCAGGAGATAAGCCTGGGGTGGACTGTATGGAAAGTTCCAATCGAAGGCGGCGACCCTGTGCAGATGACCGACAGGGCGACTCTTTCGTGGGCCGTCTCTCCTGATGGGAAGCTGTTTGCTTATTGCTTCCACGACGAGCAGAAGCCAACCCCTCAACTCGTCATCAGGCCGGTTGAGGGCGGTGATCCGATAAAGACCATTAATGTGCCGGATGTTTCAATCGGGCAGTGGACAACGGACGGCAGGGGGTTGATTTGTCGTCAGGGTAGAAGGCTGATTTTAGTGCCGCTCGACGGCAGCACTCCAAAAGAGCTGGCCATGTTCAATCATCCCGATACTATATTTTCCTTCTCGCCTTCGCCGGATGGCAAACGCCTCGCCTTTGTTCGCGGAGCGGTCAATGCCGACGCGGTTTTGATCACCAATTTCAAGGAGCGATGACGGCAATTACCGTCCAAAGCTGAACTCGGCCTGAGAGAGATTTATGTCTTTGATGTCGCTCGTGTATTGAATCACTTTACCTTCGCGCGCATACTGATCGGCCAGTTCCTCGATCATAAGCCTTTGATCTGCGCCGAACAGTTCAAGCATTGCGGCTCTGACCTGTTGTTGATCAACTCCGATCCCGCGCATCTTCAAAACGAGCGCGCGGTCTTCGGACTGATGAAGAGAAAACTGCGCGACTGGAAATGGTTTGAGCGCGTGCGTCACATCTATGTTGTTTATTATCCGCCCGCGCGCATCGATGAACAGGGTCGGCTGACGGCCTTCAAAATTGACGAGCACGGGAGTCGAGCCGCGAAACTCCATCGCCCCGTAATCGTCCGTCCTGTAGCGCAACAAGGGCTGAAAAGGATTGCGCCCGCCTGTGAGTGTTATTTCGCCTCGCTCGCCCGGCGCGCAAAGTCTTCCGTCCGAGCCAAGTATCTCGACGTACAAATCGTGTGGGATGATTTCAAACTCGTCATCGACTCTTGCCGCGATGAAGCGCGATTCGCAGAGCGAATAGACATCAATCACCGGACAATTGAAATGGGCTTCGAGTTGTCGCCTCAATCCCGGCAGCAACGTCATTGCCGATGACACCAGCGCCTTCGGGCGAGTCGCGAGTTGAAGCTTTAAGAGCGCCGCAAATGAAACGGGGTCGCCCGAATAGATCTCGGCATCGCAACTGTCGATAAACCGCGCGCGGTCTGCGGCTTCGCGCCAGTCATTCGGGTTGAGGTTGATCTTGACGTAAGCCGCTCCTTCAAGAAATGACGAGATGCTTGCGTAAGTCAAAGTGCTGTTCTGCGCGCAGATTGTGAGTATCGAGACTCGGCCCCGGCCTCCTTCGAGCGCGACGCCGTGACGGGCGAGCGCGGCGCGCAACGCAGGCAGGTACTTTGACGATACCTCCGAGTGCGAAGGCACAAGCAACGGCCTTCCCGTAGTCCCGGACGAATCGTATACAATCATCTCGTCGAGCGATTGAGAGTCGGGAACGAAAGACCACGGCTCGCGGATGAGGTCCGCGCGGTCTGTGGTCGGTATCGAAAAGAACTCTTCCGCCGACCCGCCTCTGCTGCGATAGAAAGGAACCTGCCGCAAACACATCTCGACGTAGCCCGCAACCCACGCTGGTAACGAGCCATGCGCCCATCCTTTGTTGGCGGACTTCAATTCGGCTTCATAAGCGCGGACGTGTTCCAGCCCTTCGCCGGTCAACTGATCTCCGCAGCCGTAATTGTATCGAGGGGCTGCGGGGTGCTCCTGTAGCCATCTGAGCAGCTGCCGCCCGTCTTCTGTGAGCAGGGGGAATCTTTGGGATTCTGTAAGCGTCTGGTTTCGCATGGTTTTATTATTCGCTGCGGCGCACGAACAGCTCATCGACCGCGCTGACGGCTCTCTTGAATCGCTCGTCGAACGAGCCATTGATAATTACAAAACGGCGCTGGCGCGATTCAAGCTCGCGGCGAAAGCACTCATGAAAATAGTCGCGCATGTGCGGGCGGTCCCGCTGGGGGTCGGCGACCCACTTCACGTCTATATCAGTCAGCAAAGATAGATCGTATCTGTGTTCGCAAGCCGCCTGTTTGATCCAGTCCGGGCACTGGCCGAAATAGTGATCGCTCCAGACGGTCGTCGTCATCAAATCGGTATCGCAGAAGATCACGCGATTAGAGAGGCGCGCGAGGCGCGATTCAGACTCCATCTGGCCGCGCGCGATATGTGTGATGTCTGAAAGCTCGCAATGCGCGTTCTTTGAATCGAGATACTGGCGCGCATACTCAGGCACCCAGACTGTGTTGTAATGCTCGGCGAGATTACGCGCAAGCGTGGTCTTGCCCGTCGATTCAGCGCCGACCACGGCCACGCGCTTCACGAAATAAGGGCGCACGCAATCGGGAATATACGGCCAGTGCTCGAAAGGATTCGCTCTGATCTGTGTCGCCGAAACCGGAACGTGGGCGCGCGACAAATCTACGAGCACGTGACGCGCGTTGAGCCGCCGAGCCAGTTCGTCGCCGTAGCTTTCTGACGTGAAGACCACATCGGGCGCGGTCGGCATATTTCGGCGAATAGTATCAGTCCATATCTCCCAGAACTCCGGATGCTCGCCCGGTTCGGAAGGGTTTTCGTCCATCACATGAACGATGTTCAAATCGGGATAGAGTTCTTTCATCCATTCAAATCTTATATGTCCCGGTACGGGTTCGTTCATCAAAGAGCAGACCAGGACGGTCAGACTGCGTGTACGCGCGCGCGCGTAATCGATCAAATGCTGATGCCCGCGATGCGGCGGCATGAACTTGCCCAGTATCATGCCGGTTGAAAACTTTTGATTGTCTTTCTCCATTCGATCAATCCCATCATCGCAAGAACGAGAAATGCGACGTAGAGCGCAGCCGTCGCAAAAAGATTATTGTACAGGCACAAGCCTATGGTGATCGCGTCAACTGCGATCCAGACAATCCAGTTTTCGATCAGTTTCTTTGCAAGCATCCATTGAGCGATGATGCTCAAGGCCGACGCCGCCGAATCCCAGTAGGACAGCACTGCATCAGTCCGTGTGGCGAGCAGGTAACCCATCGCAGCTGTTGCGATAAAGGCTATGGCTGCAAGCCATAAGCCGAGCTTGAAATCGGTGCGCGAGATTTCGAGCCTGCCGCGATCTTTTCCACCCCGGAGCCATTCGTGCCAGCCATAAATTTGAAGCGCGATGAAGACCACCTGAAGCCCCATGTTTGCGTAATACTTCGCCTGAAAAAAAACGACGATATAAAAACAGACCGAAATCAGGCCCGTAATCCATAGCCATATATTCTCTTTGACCGTCAGCCAGACGGACAGAAGGCCGAAGGCTGCTCCGATAATTTCGTAATAACTCATTCTCTTCCGTAAACCGAAGCGGCTTCTTCGGCGGCTTTGCGCGCCAGTTCTTCGCGAATCAGCCGCGCGCGTTCTTCGGCCACGCGAGCCTCGCGCACCACGCGCGACCGCTCGACGCTATCAAGCGTGGCAAGGCGGTCTTCGGCCTGTGCTTCGCTCTCGCCTGCGGGGCGCAGGTCGAGCGCCTTAAGACAGAGGCGGGCTAGTTCTTCGCGACGGTCAGGGTCTGCGACAAGGGCTTCGGCCTGCGCCAGCGCCGCCAGATCTTTTACGCCTTCGGTGAGAAAAAAATATGCATGAGTCGCAAACTGACCTCGATAAAGAAACCATGAATCGTGAAGCAGCCAGCTTGCGATCATCACAACTCGCAGGCGATTACGGTCTTCTTTCGACTTTCTGTTGTTGAATTCAAACGCGGCGAGTTGTTCTTTTGTGAGAGGCGCGCCGCCCAGATCACGTATCAAATCATAAACGACAGCCGCGACATAAACGGCTCCTTTCCCCTGTTCGGCCAGAAAATCAGCCGGACATTCCGCGAGCCTTCTGGTCAATGCTTCGAGCAACGGCCCTTCTTCTTTCATCTAGTCCCTGTACTTTTCTTTGCTGAAGGCGCGCGCGAACGCTACAAGCTCGTCCCACGTCTGCACGCGATGAATGCTCCAGCCCTGTTCGTTTGCGCGAACAAGAGCCGGAGTCTCTTTCCACTCTCGCCATAGATTCAACACCATCGTAGCGCCGCCGCGCCCGCGTTCGAGCGCCATCTGCGCGATGTCCCAACCGCTCGTGCCCTGCTCGTCCGTGTTGAACATCGTATCAACACCGTCATCTGAAATCACCAGTATGTGAACGGGCCGACTGGTCGGCTTGCGGTCTTTGAAAGTCTCTCGCAAAAGATGGATCGGGAAAGCGGTCGCTCCACCGATGTAGCCTGTAAGAATTTTTAATATCTCTGTCTCGTTGCGAATGAATTCGTTCGTAGTTTGATAATCCTTAGCGCCGCTCCACAGCGTAGCCTTGACCCTTGCTCCGGCGCGCAGCGCCGAAAGCGAAATGATAGCGCCTGCAAGCGTCAGATACGATGTTGCAGATTGCGGATTCGGCATCGAGCCTGAACAGTCTACATAAAGGTCGAGGTCAACCGCCTGCCGTTCAGGGAGCGTGCCGCTCGTCGTGCCATAGTTTCGCTGCACCGTAGTGTAGCCCGGTATGATCTGCGCGCTGGTCAGGGCGCTTTCAAACCAGTCCAGGTCTTCAAGCGGAGAGCCGATGTCCCACACGTTCAGCCCTTCCATCAGCGGCTCTTTCGTCTCAGGCACCTCGCGCGTGGGGAATCGCACCAGATGCGGTATCGCGCGTTCGCGATAATATCGAATCGCAATCTCGTGTGGCGTGAGACTGACGCCCAGTCCTTTCAGTATCTCGCCGTATTCAAACGGCTCGCGGTATTGTCCGCGCGAAGCTTCCGTCGATTGACCGCTGACTGCGACAGGGGCTTTCTCTTTCTCGTCTTCTTTGCTTTCGACGCCCGACAGTTCTTCGTCGAGCGCGGGATGAATCGCGTCCGTGATCTCATCGGGGTCAATCTCTGCCAGCCCGTCCGGCAGGCCGCCCGCGCCCGCGTTTCTGGTATCGAGCCAGCTTTTCATTATCTGCTGCATCTGGCGGCCATCATCCTGCAACAGATAATTCAGGCAGAGCGCGGCGAAGCGGCCTGCGCCTCTGAGCCAGTCTTTCGCGTAGACTCGAATGACGCGCGCGCCGAGCAGCGCATCGGCTTCGAGTTTTGAATCGATCCTGCCTTTAGCGAGCGTCCCTTTTTGCAATCTCCAGAGTATTTCGTAGATTCGCATGTAGAAAGTCCACATGGCATCGGTGGATTTCGTATCGAGCGTTTTATAAACATCGGCCATCTTCAAACCCGCGCTTCTTTGAAGCCTGTCATTGATAAGCAGGTCTGCGTAGAGGTTTGCGATGAATCCCGCAAGATGTTCTTTCGTAGGCAGCGCGCGCCTGATTCGCGCGATCATTCGCCCCTGATCGGAAAGATCGGCGGGGCAATAGACGTGATGGCCTATCTCGTGCGCAAGGATTTCAACCGGGAAAGCTTCGAGCTTTTGCTCAAGGATTTGCGCGAGGCTTATGACAACCGACGTGTCGCTCAATCGAATCATGGCGAAGCTGCCGCTGAGCGATTCGGCCCTCTCTTCTTCTGCGGTGAAGCACCATTGCGGCTCGCGCAGTTTTGTGAACTTGCTCCACACCGCAAGTGCTTCGGGCCAGCGCGCCTCCCATGCCTGTTTCAGCTTGATCAGTCGTTCGTTCATCTTTGAGATTTGAAATTTTCTGTCAGGTCAATGCTATCAGGTAGACCGAATGCGAATGCGGAATCGTCACCGCAAGCGTCGTCTCGGTTGAAGCCCGGCTGCTTGCTCCTGCCAGTTGCGCAAACGCGGCAGAGCGCGAATCTCTGGTTACCAGCCCGCTTTTGTCAATCGTGAAATCGGCGCGTTGAGGCTTGTCTATATCGGGCAGCGAGTTTCCGATTCGATGAAACGTAGCGCCGAACAGGTCCGCCGTTATCATCCAGCAATTCTCATTGTCGAATGCGACAAAATCGCCTTCCGACAACGCGACTTCGGGAGGCGAGACGAACACGCCGCCGAAGCCGCGAAACGCGCCGACAACCGAAACTATGCGAAGCCGCTTTTCGCGAGGCTCGCTTTGGGTAGCCGCCGCAGGGGCAAGCCACGGGTCCGCCATCAATCGCTCGACGATTGTTTCCATTGATGCGTTGTTTGATTCATGCAAGGCGAGCGCTAATCGTGCGAGCTGCGGCTCGATTCGCTTCACGGCGTCGAGCGCGCTTTGCCTGTAATGCGCAAGCCCTGCGCGCCATGCCACTATCTTGCCCGCTTCGAGAAAAGCGTCAACGTCCGTGCAATGGCCGCCTATCTCGATCATCGCATCGATCCAGAAAGTGGGCCGCGCGCTCGGAATCATCGAAAGGCTGTAGACGGCGTTTGTGACAGCAGCGGAAAACCGTGCAGGCTCAGTTGCAAGCAGCGGCGCAAGCGCGGGAAAAAGCTTGCGCCAGGCAGTTACGAGAGCCGTGTAGCGCGTCTCTCGTCCGAAGTAGGCTTTGCCCGTTAATTCGAGCGATATGTCGTAGAGCGCTTCGACCGTTTCGTCAACGCGGTCGGGCCGCGTGTTATGAACAGCCATCGCAATCGGCGCGAGCGTCGATTGCAGATGCTCGATGAAGACATCTTCGTCGAGCGTTGGATACTTGCGCCGCGCGTAAGCGAATTTGGTGTTTAAACGGTCGCGGCCCCGCCGAAGCGTTTCGGCAAACGGCTCCGCAATTATTCTTTCCATTGAAGCCATTTCAGGTAGTTGGTGTAGCGTTGATGCAAATATTTGAGTTTCAGAAGATCGTCGAAGATGTGGCCGTAAAGCTTGCGGCCCTTGCTCCATTCAGCAAGCACGCGCTCAATCTTCACGAGGCGGGCGCGGACTTCGCGCTCGCTTACGCCTTCAAGCCCTGAATCGAACTCCGATTCGAGCTGCGCCACAGGGTCGTCGCGGTCGCGATCCAGGCGATCATATTCCGCGCACGATAGATCGAATAATCGCCTGATCCAACCGATCTTGTCGCTGCGGAAAACGGTGTTTTCCGGGGTCTCGAAAAACGGCGTGTCCGTGTCCTGAATCAGCTTGTCGTGAAGCGTGAAGGGCATTATCTGGCGAACGTCTTCAAACGAGACTTCACGGTTGCCGCGAAACCACGCGACGGCTTTTGCAAACGCGAGCACGGTCATAAGCGCGCGCACAGACAGCCCGTTTCGCGTCTGCGCGCCCAGGTCTTTGAGCTTGTCTTTGCCCGTGTCCTCGGTGGTCAGCAGATTGAAATCAACGTTTGATAGCTTCACAGTATCTTTGGTCTTGTATTCGACCTGATCCGCCGCGCGGTCAAAGAACTCGAAGTGGCTTGTGAAAAATTCTATGCGGCGGCGAAGCTCCACGGGGATTTTCACGGCCAGAATCTCTGCGTGCGCGCGGTCGATGTCCTGCTCTTTGAAGATGACTTCGATGGGGACGACCTCTTCGGGCTTGATATTTTCTTCTATGCGGGCAAGCAGGTCGCCGAGGAAACGTGTGTTGAAATGAAGCGCTTTGACGACGATGTCAATTCTGTCGCGCAGAGCCTCGATGACCTGATAGGTTCCGCCGCCCGCATCATCGTTGGCCGTCAGATACCACGCGGCTTCGGGGCATTCGTAGACCTGATCGAGCACCTCGGCATAGTTATCGCCCATAACGGTCAGCAGCGCAGATTGCGTGCGCGTCGGAATGCGATTGTACTCATCAATTATCTTGACGCGCATGCCGAGCCATTTGCGCCACGAGATTTGAACTTCGTCCATGCTCTTTGCGCCGACAAGGGTTGACGGAAGCGGGTTGCCGAGCAGGTCAGATATGGTCATCTGCGGCTGGCCGTGTTGAATGGCTCGTTTAATGTCTTTGATCGAATAGCCCGCGATTACGCCCATCAAAATCGCGCTTGCGGTCTTGCCGCGACCCGGCCCGCCGACCAGCAGACAGCGGCGACGCAGAACCAGATTCAACAGAGGCAGCAGCGCAAAACTCGAATAGCTTTGATCCGAAGGCAGAATGAGGCGGCTTTTTTGATCGCCGAAGGTGAAGACCTGCGGCGGCCCATCATTATAT
The DNA here is from genome assembly GCA_963804815.1 of Blastocatellia bacterium. Lineage (GTDB taxonomy): Bacteria > Acidobacteriota > Blastocatellia > UBA7656 > UBA7656 > DATEKX01. The sequence continues at coordinate 6,227,892 of CAWDRU010000002.1, forward strand.
TCGATGTCGTAGTAAGGACTGATGATGGCGTGATTGACTATCCAGAAGTAAGCCTGGCGGAGCTTTTCATCCATCGGCGCATCTGTCTGTTCATCCGTGCGCGCAAGATCAACCGGGCCTTGATAGAGGTCCGCTACGTCGAACTTCTTTCGCGCTTTTACGGGTTGCGGGTTGGTTGGAGACTGAGAGATTTTCCTGAAGAAATCGAATGGTGGAGCCATAAGTTAGGCATATCAAGGCTATCATGAGATGTCAAGATAGAGTTAAAACCTCTGCCCGCGAAGCGCAGGACTTTGATCGCTGATTGGCAGGCATCACCCATCCGAGTAAGCGATTCGAGGCGGAGTGAAATAATCGAGCGAGTCTTTTTCTTCTTGACAAATAAAAGGCATTGGCATAAAAGGGCATTAAGGAATTGATGGCCCCGGTTGCGCAGGAGGGAACGCGTGGTCTGCCACGCGTGCCAGGGTTATAATTATTTCAGAGATAATCGTTCCAACTCATTGAAGCTGTGTCGCATCCATAGCTAACAAAGGTTGCTGTTTGCCAATTAAGAAGGTCGGCTCCGATTGCTGAGCGAGTGAGCTGCGCCTTCTGTTTGTTTTTGGAGTAGATTAAAGTGGAAGAAATACGAGAACACGCACAAAATAGAGTGCCTCTTAACCCCGACCTGAAAAGCCCGCGCGCTCAGGATTTCGAGACAAAACTCGGCTCCCTGATCGTTGGACAGGAGCGAGCCGTCCGGCGCATATCCGGTCTTTATCAAATATATCTTGCAGGCATGCAGAATCCCGGAAGACCTATCGGGACAATGATTTTTCTTGGGCCTACGGGTTCAGGCAAAACGCGCGTTGTTGAAGCCGCTGCCGAAGTCCTGTTCAATGACTCGAACGCCGTCGTCAAGATAGATTGCGCGGAGTTTCAGCACTCGCACGAGATTGCAAAACTGATCGGGTCGCCGCCGGGCTATCTGGGCCACCGCGAGACGGCTCCCATGCTCACGCAGGAGAATCTCGACAAATATCATACAGAGGTCGATAAGCTTACATTCATTTTGTTTGACGAGATAGAGAAAGCCTCGGACGCCTTGTGGCAGTTGTTGCTCGGCATACTCGACAAAGCGACGCTGACGCTCGGCGATAACCGCAAAGTCGATTTCTCGCGCAGCATGATTTTTCTGACATCGAATCTGGGCGCGAAAGAGATGAGCGAGTTGATCACAGGCTCAATCGGATTCGCTCCCGCGCGCGGCAAAGGGATGATAGACGACGACGTGGATCAGAAGATTTATCGCACGGCGTCGGAGGCGGCAAAGCGGAAATTCTCGCCTGAGTTCATGAACCGCATCGACAAGGTTGTGGTCTTTCGCAGCCTCAAGGAGTATCACCTCAAACAGATACTCGAACTCGAACTCGGTCTGGTGCAGGACCGGATCATGAAGGGGTCCGGAGAAAAATTCGTCTTCAACTGCACGAACGAAGCGAAGAAGTTTTTGCTCGATGAAGGCATAGACTTCAAATACGGCGCGCGCCATTTGAAACGCGCAATAGAGCGATTTCTGGTCTACCCGATATCGAATCTGGTGGCGACAGGGCAGGTGGCAACCGGCGACCTCGTGATGATCGATTACGACGGCGGAGACGGAAAGCTGGTCTTCACAAAAGAAGAAGGCGGCGCGCTGGTTGATCCTTACCGCAATCAGTACAGCGAGATGTTCGACAGCGGCGAAGACGAGCGCGCCGCAGAAGCAGCCGCAAGCGACGGCGGTTTGACCACCGCGCCGCTGAAGGCTATTGAGAAGTAGGAGCGCCCGAATACTGTTTTTCAAGCATCAAGCCCGGCGAGTATCAGTATTGCCGGGCTTTATTATTTGATGAAGTATTAACCAACCTATAGATGATCCCGGATTTGAGATTTGAGATTGCGAAATTGTCGCCCTCCGTTTATGCCGAACCTGCTCGCAATATTCGCGCTGCTTGCCCTGACCGCGCAGGCAGTGACCGCGCAGGCAGTGACCACACAGGCGGTCGAGCGCGCAGAGACTGTTCGGATAGGCTTGTTTACTCTGTTCAAGCCTCAAACCTGCGAGGCGCGAATCGCAACGGGCGATGGCTTAATGCTCGACACAGGCACCATCGCGGGCAATCAAATGATCGCCCCCGGTGAGGTGATTCGCATACGGCTCGCAGGCAATCATCTGAGCATTGCGCTCAGCGACTCGTTCGGCAGAGTTCGGAAATCGCTTCTTGCTGCGGAAGCGCGCATAACGCCAAATAACTCGACGGCTATAGAACTGGTCCTGCCCGGCAGGATGAATCGAGCGGTGAGCGGGCGTTTGTCATTCACAGCCGCCGCGAGCGCGTTGAAGATCATACTGACGACCGACCTCGAATCGGCGGTCGCCTCGGTCACAGCCGCCGAAGTGGGCAGCAACCGCGAGCCTGAAACCGTCAAGGCTCTCGCAGTCGTCGTTCGTACTTTCATGCTGACACACAAAGGCAGGCACTCGGATGAAGGTTTCGATTTTTGTGATACGACTCACTGCCAGTTCTACAGAGGCGAAACGGACATCTCTCGCGAAACCGTTGTTCGGAGCGCGGTCGCCCGAACCGTGGGCGAATATCTGAGCTTTGACCGAAAGCCGGTCGAGAGTTACTTCACGGCTGTATGCGGCGGGCTGTCTGTTACGCCTGAGATGGTATGGGGAGGGGCGGGCGGCAATCGTTACCAGTACCATCGCGTCGCGTGCCGGTGGTGTCGCGCTTCCCCGTACGCCAACTGGCAGCGGGCGGCGAGCGAAGCTTTAGCCTTTGACGCGCTGTCGGTCGCTGCGGGTTTCAGATTGTCGCACGCTTCGGAAATTATCCTGGAGCGTGAAGAATCGAATGGTTTTGTGCGATCAGTAATTATTAAAGATAGAGGGCGAGAGCGGCGTATGAGCGCGGACGAATTCCGCCGCGCCATCGGGCGAAAGCTTGGATGGAGCACTGTGCTGAGCCCTACATTTACGATTGAGCGTCGCGGGCGGGTAATTGTTTTTCGCGGCAAAGGTTTCGGCAGTCAGGTCGGATTGTGCCTTGCGGGCGCAGCCGCGCAAGCCAGAGCCGGACGCCGCTACCGGGAGATTCTCTTATTTTATTATCCGCAAACCGAGATCGGAAATCGGCCAACGAATGAATAAACTTACTTTCATATTGTTTCTCGGAATCAAAAAAAGCCTTGAAAGTTTTGGCGGATGGCTTAAAACATTAGGGCCCGGTGGATTGTTTACCATATCGCTTGTTGATTCGGCAGGATTGCCGTTGCCGGGCGGGCCGGACGCCGTGATGATTTTTCTGAGCGCCGAGCGCCCCTGGCTGATGCCGCTTTATGCGTTTGCGGCGACGGCAGGCTCAACCATCGGCTGCACCTTGATGTATCTGGCCGCGCGTCGCGCGGGCGTGATTGCGCTTAAACGTGTAAGCGCGGAAAGACGCGAGCGAATCGAAAACCTGCTGGGGCGTTACGATATGCTTGCGATAATGGTACCGGCGGTTTTGCCGCCTCCGTTTCCGTTCAAGCCGTTTGTGCTTTCGGCAGGCGTCTTCAAACTGAAGATATCCAGATTCGTGGCCGCGATCTTTATGGGCCGCGCGGCTCGGTTTCTCATTGAAGGATGGCTTGCCGTGGAATTAGGCGAAGCGGCGGGAGATCGAATCAAACAGCACGGCTTGAAAGTGCTGATCGCGGTCGTCGTGATCCTGCTTGTTGTCATCGCGGTAAAGTTCTATCGCGCGCGGCGCGCGCAGGCTTTACCGGTTGATGAAGCTCAGTCGCGCAATTGAGTCAAGCAAACCGAAAGCTGCGAGCGGCATCAGAGTTATTGAACAAGGCCCTGCGAAAAAGGAACTTTCCCGCGCGTTAGTGCGTGTGTTAGCATAAATAACTTTGGAGGAGTGACAGTTTCCTACATGAGAAAGCTCGTCTTAACAATAGCGCTGCTCCTGTTTGCGCTACAGGCAGTTGCGCAGTCGCGCAACTGTTTGCGCATTATGCCGATGGATGAATTGACGCGCAATTCCGTTTTGATCGGGCGTGTTAAGGTCCAGAAAACCGATAAGGCAAACTATCGCGGGTCGTTCGGCCAGATAGCCATATTGCGACCCGTTGACATAATCGAAGGCGATTTCACACTGAAACAGATCAACGTGCTCGCTCGCTCAAATGTGCGTTGCGCGGAAGACAACTACATCGAAGCCCAGGAAATGATCGTTTTTCTTGAGTCCGAAGATAGCCTGTTTCACACGTCCAATTTTCAATACGGCCAGTTTCCGATAGTCAACGAGATAGTGAAAGGCTGGCGCGACCCCAACAATAAACCTATCGACAAGCCGTATGCGGAAGTGCGTCAGGAGATTCTGGCCTACGTCAGCGCCACACATAATCCGAAGCCTGAAACGCAGCCGCAACAGCCACCCGTTCCTGTTAAACCCCCACTCGATTGACAGCAGTAAAACTTATCTGGCGAGGCCCGCGAGCGAAACCGCAAGCAACAGCAATCGCTTGAGTCCCAGCTCGCGGCCAACAGGTTCGTACCACTCGGCAAGCGTGTGGCAGTTGCTCGATACGCCGCCCGCGCCGATGGTGATGGCAGGCACGCCCAGCGAGATTGGGATATTAGAGTCCGTAGAAGAGCAGTCCAGTCGCGGCTCTACGCCTAAGGCGCGAGAACAGTCAATTGCCGCCTGCACTATCTGTGATTCAACAGGCGTTTCACCCGACGGGCGGTCTCCGACCTGCTCGAATTCGCAACCCAGACTTGTGCCGCTCATCGCGCGCTGCGAATTCTCTTCGCGCACGGCCAGTTCGACGACGCGATTGAGGTAGCTTTCGAGCTTGCTTATCTCGTTATTTGAGACAGAGCGCAGGTCTACTATCATGCTTGCGCGTTCGGGGATGGCGTTTACAGAACTGCCGCCTTCGATTATGCCGACGTTGTAAGAGGTGCGCGGCGCAAGCGGCGCAGGGTAAGCCGCAAATCGCGCTATCGCGCGGCCAAGCGCGTGAACGGGATTTACAACGCCGAAGTCGCCCCATGAATGGCCGCCCGGCCCGCTGACCGTCACGCGATAGCGGCGCGAGCCCAATGCGCGGTTCGTTATGCGCTCGACCCCTGGCCCGTCGAGCGAGATGAATGCATCAATCCCTGATCGAAACTCGCCTTTGGTGAACAGGTGGCGCACGCCGCGCAGATTTCCTTCGCCCTCTTCGCCAACCGTGGCGACGAAGTATATCGTCGCTTCGGTCTTTAAACTGCCAGCGTCGAGCGCGCGCGCAAGGGCTGTCAGGCTTGCCACGCCCGCCGTGTTATCGCTGATGCCGGGCGCATACAACCGCCTGCCTTCGCGACGAACCGTAACATCCGTGCCTTCCGGGAAAACGGTGTCGAGGTGCGCAGAGACGATTACGCGCCGCTCAATCGAGCGCCCCGCGCGTTCGCCAATCACGTTGCCTTCCGCGTCCGTGCGCACGCGCTCAAGCCCCAGCGCTTCAAACCTTTGCTTTACGTATTCTGCCCTTGCGTGCTCTTTGAAAGGCGGAGCGGGTATCTGGCAGATGCGTATCAGCTCATCACTGGTCTCCTGACCGTTTTTATCTATGAAAAGAAATGCCTGTCGGATTTCTGTCAGGTCGAGCAGGGATTTCGATTGCGGATTGTAGAATGCGGATTGCGGGTTTAGTGATTGTTGCATAGTTGAATGGTTTCAGTCTGTATGAAAAATCCGCAATCAGATGAGCGCCTTTACTTCTTCATCCGTGAGAACGCGCTCCTGCTGTTTCGCATGATTGAGGATGCGTTCGACCAATTCATCCGAGGGCTCGACGCCGTGACGTTCGAGCCAGAAGATGACATTCGATTTTCCGCTCATCGGCCCGATTTCAATCAGTTGTTCGCGGCCAAACATCTTTGCAGGCACGCCGGAGTAAATAGCATCGGTCAGCCAGTCGTCGCCCTTGCGAAATGCCTTTATGATCGCCGCCGCGTGAACGCCCGTTGCCGTGCGAAACGCGTCGTGCCCGACAATCGGATAGGTTATAGGTATCGGAATTCCTGTCGCCTTGCTCGCGGTTTCGCAGTAGCGCATCAGATTCGACAGATCCCGCTCCAGATATCCCTTCAGTTGAAGATTCACAAGCAGTTGATCCATCGGCGTGTTGCCAACTCGTTCTCCGACTCCGAGCGCCGTTCCGTGCAATCGGTCAGCCCCTGCCTCGAACGCCGCGATTGAGTTAATCACCCCAAGCCCACGGTCCTGATGGCCGTGCCAGTCGATTCGCACATCTTCGCCCGTCTCCAGCACGATAGATTTGATATGGCCGATGAGCGCGCGCACGCCTTCGGGCGTGGCATGGCCTACCGTGTCGCACACGCAGATGCGGCGCGCGCCCGCTTCAATTGCAGTCGTATAGAGCGCGCGGATCGTATCGGGATGAGCGCGGGTCGTGTCTTCGGTCACATACATTACGGAAAGCCCGTGCGAGACGGCGAATTTCACGGCATCTTCGGTCGCTGTCAGCATCATCTCAAGCGACCAGTCTTCGGCATATTGACGGATAGGGCTTGAGCCTATAAAAGTGCAGGCTTCCAGGGGGAAGCCGACTTTTTCCGAGATGTCTACGATGGGCTGGATGTCTGCGATCACGGTTCTGGCGGCGCAGTTTGGTTTGATGTCGAGCTTGCAATCAATGATCTCTTTTGCAAGCCTTGTTACGTCTTCCACAGCGCGCGGGCCAGCGCCCGGCAATCCTATGTCCGCGCCTTCTATGCCGAGCGACTCCATCAGGTGAAGCAGTTCAATCTTTTTTTCAATGGGCGGATTAGTGACGGAAGGCGATTGAAGCCCATCGCGCAACGTCTCATCATTAAGCTCGACAGGACGCAATACAAAGGGCTCAACGTCCACCTGATTCCAATCGTAAATCAATTCGCTTTTTTCCATAGAATTTATTCCCTAAGCGATTAGAGCAAACGCGCGCGCCGAGCGTCAAGGATAGCGGCGAGTGCTCATCACTATTATATGCTACCATACGCAACTTGATTGGAGAGCGAGTTTGATAGCGCGGACAACGAATAATGAGCGCGATGTTGAAGTGCGGCGGGTCGTGTGGGCGTTTTGCGCGATATGCCTGCTGAACCTCGTGCTTCGCGTCTTTTATCTCCGCTACGATTTTGTGAACGGTGATGAAGGCGTGCGCGCGCTTACGGCGACCCAATTGCTCGACGGCTTTCGGCTTTACAGTGATGTCGTTACGGACAAGCCGCCGGGCACGACCCTCTTTTACGCAATGGTCTTCGCGCTTTTTGGTCGCAGCATGAAGGCCGTGCACTTGACAGCCGCCTTCTGGAATTTTGCCACCTCCATATTCATTTACCTGACCGCCACGCTCGCTTACAGCAAAAGAATCGGGTTATGGGCCGCGCTGCTGTTCGTCTATTTCAGCACGAACTATTTCACGCAGGACATGATGGCGGCAAACACCGAATTGCTAATGATTTTGCCTTACACCGCTTCGCTCTACTTTTTTCTGAGAGCTTCGCGCGCGAGCGATCATCGAGTTGTCTTGTTGATGGCTGCCGGGTTGATGACAGGGCTTGCCGTGATGTTCAAGCAGGTGGGCGTGCTGAATCTGCTTTTCTTCGCGTCGTATGAGCTTATTGAAATCTGCAAAGCTCGGCGCGTCAGTAAAACGAACTGGATAAAAAAATCATCAGGGCGATTGTTTGCGCGGCTTTCGCTGATCGCGTTGGGTTTTACGTTTGTGATAGCCGGATTTGTTTTGTGGCTTGTTTCGACGGGCGCGATGAATGATTTCTGGCGCAACGCAATCGAGATAAACATGTTTTACATAGACTCTGAACAACCGGGCTTATGGATGAAATTTATGATCGGGCGCGGGTTGGGCTATGTCTTTTTTAATTTGACGTTGTGGTCGCTTGCGGCGTGGACAATTATCAGCACGAGAGAGGGTGAAAATCAAAGTTTCAATCTGACGATAACGCTATGGGGCGCGATCTCGCTTGTGAGCGTGCTGATGAGCGGACGGTTCTTCGGCCATTACTTCATAACGCTATTGCCAGCGCTTTCGCTGTTGGGGGCACCTGCTGCACGGCAGCTTGCGCTATCGCTGCGGGCTGGCAAAGCAAAACCTGCGGCAGCCGCGCTCGCCCTGTTTTTTCTGATCGGCTTTGTTCGCGCGCATCATCGCACGGCAATACTCGCCTATGAGACGCTGACGGGCGCGCGAACCCGCTGGAGCGAAGACTGGGGAATGAGCGAGCGCCAGCGCGAAGCAGAGCTTGTCAAAGAGGCTTTGAGGGATCGTTTAGAGTTCGGCGAGCCGCTCTACATCTGGGGTTACGCGCACGACGTATACTGGCGCACGGGCTGCCGCCCCGCGTCGCGTTACCTGACGCCATATTACATTGACGGGCGATTTCCTGATGCGGAAAGTGATCTGGCACCGATTGATGCGCCGTTCTGGAAAGAGACGCGCGCGAATTTTATCGAAGACCTGCGCCGCACGCGGCCTCGCCTGATACTCGATATATCCGGGAAAATGGATGACCTGCCGTATCCTGAGATAGTTAAATTCATCAAAGAAAACTACCGCGACGAAGGCCGCATCCTCTCGGACCCGCAACGGCCTTTCCGCGTGCTGCGTTTGAAGGAATAAGCTAACATCTGGTCTTTATCCATTCATCGATGAGCGGCAATGACTCGCGCGGGAAGACGTGACCGGCGGGAAAGCTGCGAAACTCGACCGCACGCGCGCGGCGGGCGATGGCGTCTTTGAAAGTGCGCGTGCGCTCAAGCGGATAGAATTCGTCTGTCTCTCCGGCGATTATCAGCACATCCGTATCGCTCTGCTGATACTTATCTTCGTTCCAATCGCCGGGTATGCCGCCGCAGACCGCGATCACTCCTCTTATCAAATTAGGATGAGTGAAAGCGAACCGGTAATTCAGCGATACAGACTGCGAGAACGCCATGAGAAATATTGCGCGGCGATCAATCGTTTGCTGCGCGGCTGTCGCTTCGATGACCGCCAAAAGTGTCTGATGATGAAGCCTTATGGTCTCTTCCGCTTTGTATTGCATCATCCATCCGAAACCGATCTTCGGATTGTTTGCAGGTTCGCGTTCGCGCACAAAGAAGGCGTTCGGCCCCTGGACAGACGCAATGATAAGATCGCGCGGGTTGATCCTGCGCGCGAGCGCCATCATGGATTCCTTGTTTCCTTCATAGCCGTGCAATGCGATTATGAGCGGCCTCGCTTTTTCGGCCTCCTCATCCGGAGTGTAGAGGTCATAATACAGGTTGATGCGCTGCTCGGCGGCTTTCTCGATAATCATCTTTCAATCCTTTGTGTGCAGTGCGATATTATCTGAGGATATGAGCAAAGAAAAGGCAACAAGGTATGTCATCTTTGGCGCGGGCGCAATTGGAATCCCGGTAGGCGGACTGCTCGATCAGGCAGGCGCGCGCGTCGTATGCGTGGCGAGACCTGCTAATCAGGAAGCCCTCAAGCGCGGTGTAACGATCAGGCAGAAAGGCGGGGACATCATCGTGAAGCTCGACGCTGTGACAACGGCGCGCGAGCTTGAGCCTGAAAGTGGCGATGTCTTGATCATCACGACCAAATCGCAGACGACCGAATCGGTGATTGAAGAACTGGCTGAAGTATACGACAGCAGCACGCCCGTTGTGTGTCTTCAAAACGGCGTGCGCAACGAAGAGGCCGCCGCGCGTCGGTTCAGGAACGTCTATGCAGGGCTGGTCTTTCTGAGCGCTTCGCAGATGGAGCCTTCGATCATCCAGCGCACGCAGGGCGATACGATAGCCGTAGGCCGTTACCCGGAAGGCGTAGACCCTCTGGCCGAGCATATCTCGGACGATCTGAGGCGCGCCGGGTTCGAGGCAATCGCTTCCGCACACGTGATGGCGATGAAGTGGGGCAAATTCGTTATGAACCTGAATAATGCCACGCATGCCATCACGGGATACTATATCGAGCAGGGAATGGCTGATGCCGATATGCGCAGTCTTATGTTTGAAGTGCGCACGGAAGGCTTGCGCGTGCTCGATGCGGCAGGCATAAATGTTGAGCCGCCCGCAGGCACGCCCTCTCCTGTAAAAGTGCGCGAGACGACTGAAAAACTGAAACTGCCGCCCAGAGCCACAAATCCGCCCGAAGACCAGCGAACCTACGCGTCGATGTGGCAGGATTTGCAGCTTGGTCGCGCGTCGGGCGAAGCGGATCATCTAAACGGCGTTATAGTCGAGTTGGGCCGGAAACTGAGCATTCCGACGCCTTACAATTCGACGCTGCTTGAAATCGTAAACCGGATGTTTGACGAAGGTCTCAAACCGGGCATTTACACACCCGCAGAGCTTCATCGTAAGGCAACAGATTCACAATATTGACAAACGCCCGATTGGTGATATAGTTACGCCCAGACTGACTCCTGTCAGGCCCCTAATTGATTGACTGAAACTCTTTGACCTCAGGTTAAAGCATACTTTTGTGCGGTAAGTGTGCTTATCGCGGCACTATAGCCGTCAACCTCAGGCCGGGAGCCGCTGGAAGTAAAAGGTGGGAATGATGTACAAATCGAATAAAGTTGCAGCAGCGGTTGTAACGCTGCTGGTTATTTTAATGTCTATGCCTTCCGCAAACGGGCAGGCAAATAACAAAACTGCAAAATGCGACGAAGCATTCGATCCTATCGAGTTCATCAAGCGATTCAAAATAGGAATGAGCTACACCGAAGCCCAATCGGCGCTTCCGAAAAGCGTCGAGCAAGATATTCTTTCTTACATCACGACCGAAGAGGTCTTCTTTTTGAGCGTAGATTTGCCGGGATCGGGCAGTTGGAATGCGTCCTTCAAATTCGACACCCTCGATGCGGCATTGCGCAGGCCGGAGCGGTTGGTCGAGTTGAGTTGCAGCGCAGGGCTGTCGAGCCGCAGCGAGTCGTTCGATTCAATCGTGCTGAAAGTGACGGAAGCCTTTGGCGAGCCGGTTCAGGTCAGCCGATCGGAAGAGAAATTCCAGCAGGCGGGCTGGCGCGTTTCCGGTGGCTCGGTTCTGACCTTGGAATACTCAATCGTGCCGAACGGGGCGGGTAAAAACGTCAGCATTGAATTCATAATCAAGAAGAACCCGCGACACAATTCAGCTAAATCTAAAGAAGTCGCCTGAGATTTTTCGATCAACCAAAATCACTCGACGAAGGCCGCCTGAAAAGCTGTCAGGCGGCTTTTTGCTATTCCAAAAGCGTCAAATATCGAGCTTCGAGGACTGCCGAAAAAGGTTGTCAAGCTTACTTTTGAGCAGAGCCTGGCTTTGCACAAAAGCTGCCCCAAAACTATTTCTGCCCTAAAAGCAGAAATCTTACCCAAAAAGTCGCAAATCATGTAGGCTTTACGTCTCGGATTCCGTCTATAGAATTGTGGATGATAATTGATAGCGAGGTGACACATGCAGAGCCAATTCAATCATGGTTATAGACGGTAGTGACCCTACGAGATTGGAGAAATAATTATGGATCAGCCGCTCTGTAGCGCAATACTTCTGCTATCGACCAGACGTGATCGCTGATCCCTTGCCTCTGAGCTGGTGTCTCTCCTTTCAATCCTCTGTGCTTCCGGCAGAAGTTGTAGAACACTTTGTCCAACACACATTGATCTTGCATATACTCGACCAGCTTTGCGAAGGCTATCGTCTTTCTCACCAGATACCGGTTGCGTGATCGGGCCGTGCTATTTTGTCTCTCTAGCAGCGATGTCGAACACCACCTTAAATCTTCCGTCGCTGCCCCCATCCTTAACTTCTTTTCTATCCTTACTGTTTCTCCTTCTTCGTGCTTTATGACTTGCCCGTAGACCAGCTTTGGGTCCGGTATCACCCTCTCTTTGCGAGGCCGCCCCGAATGAGCCTGCTTCTTGAGTGCCAACTTCAGTTGATGCAGTTTGACGGGTCGTACCTGCTCTGAAAGTGGTTCTCTGTATTCATCATAGCCATCGCTTGAGACACGCGGTAAACAATGTAGGCGCAGTCGCTCGAAGCTATCTTCGACGAGTCGGCGTGCCGCTTCCGATGTGCGAGGGCTGACGAATTGTTCTATAAGCAGTCGGCTCTCACGGGCAAATGCCTTGTGCCACCAGGCTTCGCCTCGGAAGTTACTCTCATCAAATGAAGCTTTCTTCTTACCGGCGAATGACCACTGCTCATCGAGTTCAAGGTCTTTGACACAAAGATCAACGAGCAGTTCGAAGTCTAAGGCTTGAGCATTGGCAGTGGCGCGTCGTCGCCATCTGCGCAAGGAGTCTGCTTTGTGATGGCGTGCTTGAGCAATGGAAGTCTGAGTGTCGCCACGAGTCAAAGAGTCAAGGCAGCTAGTGACTTCTGATTCTGGGGTTTTGAGGTTGAAGAAAGCAGTGCCGCGACGTTCAGAAAGGCATTTACCACAGAGCCTGCATTTAAAGAGGGAGCGAGGGCCATCGCGCGTGAAGTAGGTGCTGTGGTAAAACAGATGATGCGCGATAGCTCCACAAACGGGGCAGCGCAGACGGGGCGGAGGGAATATGGATTTGTGTCTAGGCATTGCAACCAGACACTTTCCACACTCCGCCCTTTTTTGTGAATCCCAAATATCACAGGGTCACTACCGTTATAGACTGTTTGCCTTTATTACTACTTTCTGGCTGTTAAGTATGCTAATAGGTTCGAGTTTGGCGAAATCAGCCTATTATCTATCACAGCAGACTCCGCACAGTAGCACACAATATCTGATACCAGAGGCATCGAAACCTTGTACTGCTGATGAGGCTAAGTGGTGGCAAAATCTTAGGGAGGCAAGCCGCGATGCGATTACAGCGAGGGTCCAAAGTGATGGGCTTATGACGCGTTTATCATCCGGATATAGAAAAGGCCAGATCATATCGGCTGAGGAAGGACTATTACTACAGAAAAAACAGGAGGAAGAGCAGGCTAAACTGAGATTACGTCGGTAAAATTGTGGGTTAATCTTGGAGAATGAAGATGACCCGAACTGAATTTGCTGAAACTGTCCACCAAGATGTTGAAACCCGTATTCGTGAAGGTGTTAAAGCCGTCATCGAACAAATCCTTGAAGAAGAGATGACCTCTCACATCGGGGCCGCGCGTCGTGAGCGCTCCCCTCTCAGGCGTGACGAGCGCAACGGTCATTACGAGCGCGACCTCATCACTCCAGTTGGTAAAGTCGAGCAGCTTCGTGTACCTCGCGCTCGCCAGGGCGAGTTCCTCACGGAAGTATTTGACCGCTATCAACGTATGACAGGCAATGTTGAAGAGGCCGTCCTTGAGATGTACCTGCAAGGCGTATCTACTCGCAAAGTCGCTGCCATCACTGACGCTTTGAGTGGAGTAAGGGTAGGTAAAGACGCTGTCAGCCGCATAGCATCGCGCCTTGATTCGGAATTGAAAGAGTGGAGGGCACGGCCTCTGACTTTGGCCTATGCTTATCTATATATGGATGCTGTTTATCTGAAAGTTAATTGGAGCGGGTCAGTCACGGATCTGGCCCTACTTGTAGCCATCGGCGTTAATGAGCAAGGCTTTCGTGAAGTATTGGCTGTAGAAGCTGCCGGAGCAGAGCGCAAAGAAGCCTATAGGAATCTATTGAAAGGACTGATTGATAGAGGGCTTCGCGGCGTGCAACTGGTGATCAGCGATGATCACGAGAGCATAAAGCAGGCAGTGAAGATCGAATTGCCAGGCACAAGCTGGCAGCGATGCACAGTCCACTTTATGAGGAACGTGATGAGCGGAGTGCCAGCAAGCGATATGGCTGAAGTAGGGGCAGACCTCAAGCAGATCTTCAAGGTGAGTCGAAGTTCATCGGCCAGGGCGATGGCCGATGAGTTCGTCCAGAGGTATGACAAGAGGTACATAAAAGCGATAGAGGTGTTTAAGCGAGGGATAGAGGACGCGCTCTGTTATATGAGGTTCCCTGGTTCGCATCACAATTTCATTCGGACGACGAATTGCTTGGAGAGGCTGTTCAGGGAAGTAAAGAGAAGAACAAGAGTAGTAGGAGTATTCCCCGGCGAGAAGAGCGCAGTGAGTCTATCAACGACAGTGATGTTGAGAGCGACAGAAGATTGGGCGCTGCGCAGATATATGGATATGGAGCCGTTGAAGGCACTGAACTCTAACCCACAACTTTAGCGACTTGATCTAAACTGAATGTTGATATTGAGTCTTCTACAAACAGATTCATTGGCTTGCTGCGCGAGGGTATAGAGAAATCATATAGTATCCCCATTCCTGATAGACCACCGATATTTCTTTACTTTGGCCGACCAAACTATACCGAAGAGGCTCGCCGTAAAAAGATTGAAGGAAACGTTAGCGTCCGGCTAAGACTTGAGGCTGATGGAACCATAGGAGAGGTGCAGGTAGTTAGCGGTTTAGGAGAGGGATTGGACGAAGAGGCAATCAAGTCAATGAGGCAGATTCTATTTCTCCCAGCCATTAGCTCGACTTTATCCAATCAGGCGGCGTAACAAACAGCATCTGTTAAGCGCTCGAACAATGAGCGCGGGATTTTTATCACTTCGTTGTTTTGACTCGACGTTGAAAAATGACTTTTGCTCCACAGACATCGTCTTACTATCGCTATCGCATCGGCGAAGGTCGGCATCTTTTTCGCGTACCACGCCGCCGTGCGCACACCTTGGCTTGGCACTTTGATCAAGCCATTTGCCAGCAACGTCACCAGCGAGAACAATCCCAGCACGATTGGCGTACTTCGCTCTATCGCCAACGAATTCCATTGCCGTTGCGTCTCCATTCCCAGATCCGCCCGCGCTTCTTCAAATGTCACTTCCATCCGCCAGCGCCTCACGAACCACGAAAGCATCTGCAAGGGCGTGTGCTCTGGATTCGTCGTCATCAGCGCCTGCGGCTCAAACTCGCCCAGCGGGTCACGCACAACCACCCAGCGAATCACAACCGGCGGCTGTCCACTCTTGTACCAGATGGCGGTTTGACTATGTACCTCGACCTCGCGTTTGCCTCCGCCATACCACTGCGCGACCTCGATCTTCGCCCACTCGGTTTTGCCAGCCTCAAGCACTTGCTGCGGCGAAGCGAGGCGCTCGCCTTTCAAACGCGGGCGGCCTGTTTGTCCAGGCTTTCGCGGCGGCGCTTCGGCCCACAGTTGCGCGTCCATCCGCAAGCGCGTCACCAGACTGAGGTTCGGGATGCCACTTGCAAGCGCCAGCAACTCGAAGGTGGCAAAGCTACTGTCGGCGACAAAGACCAGCACGCGATCCGGCAACCAGCGCGCCACCAACCGAATGACTTGTGCGGCGCGATCCGTCAGCTTTTGGTGCGGCCTGCCCAGTTGCTTGTAGTAGCGCTCGGATGGACAGAGCACGGAAAGAAACGGCAAGCCCCAGACACAATCGGCCCACGAGACCTCAACGAGCAACATACAGCAGAGCCAACGCAAGCCGCTGGCTTTGACAAAGTGCGAATGACTCGAACGCACCGGGTCGCGGTATATGCCTTTGGCTTTGATCTGTTGACCGCGACGGCGCTCAATCGTGTCATCGAGCCCGCAAACGAGTTCACCCGTTGGCGCAAATGCCGCGACCAGCAAGCCAAGCAAGAGACGAGAAGCGGCCAAGGCCGACCAACGAGCGCGGTTCAAGACGCGATGATAGTTTTGAAAGCCGTTGTCGTGAGCCAGCCCCATCACGCGCAAGCAGGAGGTGACGGTGCGTTTGCCGATGGCGAGGATGGCACCTACCAAAAGCAGTTTGGCGTGAGGCCAAACGGGTTTGGAAAACAGCGGCTGAAACTCTATGATGAGAGGCAACAACTCGACAGGCAGAGAAAGCATATAGATCCTTTCTTGGAGGAAAGACCTGTAGCTTACTCAGCCTGTCGTTTATTTTTCAAAGACCTTTTTGGATAAAGTCGAGATTAGAAATGGTGTATTTGTGCAATCTCGGACGAGGGTAGATGCCGAGTTTAATCTCAGGTAAAGAGTTCGGCACCACAATCTGAATCGCGCAGGCTTTACGGCTCACTATCACAAACGGTTTAATATAGAGACTACCTTTATCATGCTAAAGGTGGTTTCTACGTTGCTGCGCTTGTGGTAGTGATCCATGAAGTCAGCGCGATTCAGGTTATAGTAATGAAACAGTTTATTCCAAACTTCGCACTTGCCTTTATCAGTCGAGTTGCTCTTGAAATCAATGTAAGGGACTGCGCCTTTGTTATCTACGAGCCTCATGTTAGCGAAACTTGAATAAGTCTTATCTGCGCTGATTTCCTGCACGTTGAAACGCTTGGCAGTTTCATTAACCAACGGGGCGAAGTAATTATGATCTGCACCATGCGCCCCACTAATTTCTGCCGATGAGCCTTGCCCAAAAAGTCACATAAGTGTTGATGGTTTTTCTCTTCGTGACCCGTAGCAGTTTCTAAGGCTACTTTTTGGGCAAAGCTTTCTCCTCTTATTCTTACCCTCTCTAATAATCAGATAGCCTAGATTAAAACTCCACTTGATCTGTCAATCTACGATTCTGCTAATGATGCCGTGCGGGTCGGCTTCCAGTACCTTCACAATATCAAGGAATTCCACAACATCTAATCTGCGCTCGCCGCGCTCATACTTGGAAACGTATGTTGGAGCCTTTTTCAACTTCCCAGACAAGGCACGCTGAGAAAGCCCCTTCTCTTCACGAATAGAGATTAAGAGAGAGAGAAAGAGCTTGTATCGTTTGGTAAAGACCGATTTCGTCACGCGCTTAATATAAATCCCATAACGGATTGCACCCAAAATCGGTGCAGTGTATACTTTGCCGCCATAAGAGGAGGACAGAGTATGGGAGAAAAAGACAACAAGCATGGCGAGAGCAACGGTCAGAAACAAATAGAAGTAACCCCATTGAAGTTGCTAGGCATAATTCTCAAGGCTGTATTGAAGGATCGAATCACAGATAAAGAGATTGAGCTTATTTGCTCTAATTATCATAAGACGATTAAGGACTGGTGGGGCTAACATAGGGCACTCTAAAACCGACTTTTTGAGCAGAATAATACTTCAACCAAAATCTAGAAAAAGGCTGTTTCTGACGGTAACAAACGGCTTACTTTTTGTGCAAGGCCCCAGAGCCTGGCTTTGCCCAAAAAGTAACCAAAAACTATTCCAACCAAAAACGTAACATCTCAACCAAAAAATTCTAATCCTTTCTATTAGGGTTTCAGCCTTATCTACAAAATAAGTGGTATGATTTTTGACTTTTGAGCAAGGATGATTTCTTGTATAACGATATCATTCTTTGTGTATGGCTTTTTGAGCCAGCATTAAATCATCCAGACTTGGCACTAATCATTTGACTTGTTTACTAAATGAAAATACTTTTCATAAACATGAAAAGAGGTTTCTATAATCAATCCTCTCAGCGTTGTGTCTTATTGAGTTGCACGGAAAGGAAACGAACTGATAGTAATTTGCTTCCAGCCATTGAAAGATACGATGGCCCACTATTCCGTGTGTTGCGTCGCTTTCTACGCAATCATCCAGATATACGAGAAGAACTGAATATTATAATTCTATCTGCTAAATTTGGTTTGATTGATGCTAACAAGCCTATTCCTTGGTATGAACTACAAATGACAAGTGCGAAAGCTGATGAAATGCGCTCGCAAGTGCTAGCACACTTAAAGTCTCACTTTGAGTATAATAATCACAAAGAGCTATTCGTAGCGCTCGGAGCGATGTATTTCCGTGTGATTGATGGCTTCAAGTCGATTATTCCTCCGACGACAAAAATCATAAGATCAACAGGCCCTCAAGGCATCAAAGCCCAAGAACTAAAGCGCTGGCTACAAGAAGGAAGACCTACATACGATTTGGTTGAGGCTAAGACTTCTAAGACTAATCAAGAGGTTCATGGCCCGGCAAAAATTCATGGTCGTACGGTTAATCTCTCGCGAGACCAGATTATTAATCAAGCGCATAAAGCTTTAAAAGATCGGTCTGGTAATCCCGAAAATTATCGTTATTGGTATGTGCTTATAAATGGGAAAAAAGTGGGGCCAAAATGGTTGATTAGTCAACTGACAGGTTTACCAGTTTCGGACTTCAATTCTGGCGAAGCTAGGCGAGTACTTAACCGATTAGGATTAAAAGTCGAGCCTGTTAAGAGGATCAAAAATGAAAATTGACATCCGGCAAGGAACTGATGAAAAAACTATTAAGACATATGATGTTCCAAGGATAAGCATGGCGGATTTTAAAGATTGGGAAAATCTGACAGAAATTCAAATAAAATTAGACAAGCTTATTGATGTAGCAAACTCTCTGGTGCTCGTTAGCGACGATCCAGACTATCCAAATGTTTCTGTATTTCTTCCATCTCATATTCAGAACAAAATACTACAAGATAAAGATAGCGCACAAAGATTTTCTGAAACAGTAATGGGGAAAAAGCTGCAAATACTCGAAATTGCTATCGAGATATGTCAAAATCACCAGCCCAATAGGTTTTTTAGTGTGAGGATATACGAATGACGAGCAGGCCTATTTCACTTGATGAATTTATAAAGGATTGGAGATTCTGGGGCGACTGGCAATTGAGTTATTACGATAGAACCCATCTCGAAAAGGATACTTTTATCGAAATTGGACAGATCTCTATTCCTTACACTTCGGATGATGCCAATTCATATTTTTTCCTACCTTTCATCTTTCGACCAATTAAAGAGAATCCCCTAGCTGAAACTTTAAAAGATAGAGCGAGAATAAATGAAAAAGAGGAAGCAGCAAGGATGATTATACGCCTGCTGAAAGAGAGTGTTGTAAGGTGTGGTTTGGTAAGACCACGCTTACAATTAATTCGCTCGGAAACAGATACTTCAGGTGATGCCTTAACATATCTTTCTGATACTTCTGAATACTTGATATTGGTTACAGATACGAGTGCTTTAAGAAATGGAGTGGTTTCTTTCCTTAGTGCAACTTTCCCCGCTAGGACGATATGGACTATCATCCCAGTGTTCGTAATGATGGAAGTACAAATGAGAGCGGAAGAGTTGAAGAAGATTTCTTATAAAACACAAGCTACGAATTACAAATTTCTGAAAAGTCGTCCGCAAGTATCTTGTGTCGCAAGAGAAATTCATAACATTAAATCTACTCGGCCAGTTGAATTTCTCCAGTCTCCACCCGAATTCCTTACTCGTCTTAAAGAGTTTGGAAAGGATTCTCTACGTGACTCTTTGAATGATCGACTAATTATTGAAACGACCAAAAATTTGCGGAGAGAGCGGGGCTTAGGTAAGGGATTGTTTTTGGTTACAAGTGATAAGACCATGTCATCACTGGCTTCTCTAAACCAGACTGCACGAGCATTGGCATCTACACATGTCGAGTACGCTAATATTATAAAATGTGTTTGCAACACCCAATCTTGAACTGCGCCTGCAACGGCGCTATCAGCAACTCGTGACCGAGCAGATGAACCCAACACAGGCCGTCGCCGCAGGGCTTCGGGCTTTGCCCGCTGCCGGTACTGCTTTCGCCAGCACTCAGGCCGCCTGGCGTTTTTATAGCAATCCGGCTGTTTCGCTTCCTCAATTAGCCGAGCCGCTGATCGCCGCTGCCAAACGAGTGCTTACAGACGAAACCGGCGACTTTGCTCTGATTATTCACGACTGGTCTGAACTCAATTACGATCTGCATACCCGTAAAGCCGACCGCAAGGCCATCTGTCATAAGCGTTCGCTCGGTTACAGCTTGCAAACTGCCTTATTGATATCTGATCGTGACGGCACACCCATCTCTCCGCTGTCGTTTAGCTTGTGGGCCAATGATGGTTTATACACGACGCGCCAGTCGCCGGTATTGGCCGATTGCTCGCACCTTGATGAAATCACCGACACCCTGGCGACCATCAGCAAGATGCAGTTGTCCAAGCCCGTCGTGCATCTTATTGATCGCGCCGCCGACTCGGTTGGTCATTACCGACAGTGGGATGATCAAGGAGAAGCTTTTATTGTGCGGGCGCGGGCAGTACCGCAGGTGGAGTTTGAAGGAGAGAGGCGGCGACTGGGCCGTGTGGCAGCAGGCTTGTCATTGCGGCTGGGCCAGGCAATTGCTGTTGCGCCCGGACTTGTCGGGCAGCAACTGCTGGCTGAAACGAAGGTGACGATTACCCGACCGGCCTTCCCACATCGACAAAAGGGCGGCATCAAGCAGCCCCGTGAGCGAGTCTATGGCAAAGCTTTGCAGTTGAGGCTTGTCGTGAGCCGGATCGTTTTACCAGATGAATCGTTGTATGCGGAGTGGCTGCTACTGACGAACTTGCCTGAAACGGTGACGGCAGAGCAGATCGCGCAGTGGTATGTGTGGCGGTGGAAAATAGAGAGTTACTTTAAGCTGTTGAAATCCAGCGGCCATAATTTGGAGCATTGGCAACAGGAGAGCGCCGAAGCAATAGCTAAACGGTTATTGGTGACAGCAATGGCGGCAGTGGTTGTCTGGCAGTTGGCGCGCGGTCAGACACCTGAGAGCGAGCAGGCGCGTAATCTCCTGGTGCGATTGAGTGGCAGACAGATGCGTCGTGACCGCCGAGTGACCGACTCAGCGATGCTGGCTGGATTATGGACGCTGCTAGCAGTGCTGAATGCGCTTGAGCGATACAGTGTCGATGAACTCAGACAAGTAGCGTGTCTCAGTCTACCGGGATTTTCTCGCTATGATACGGGCTGATCCGGCCAACATGTGTAGATGCCAATGTTCATGCATTCTGGTTTAGAAGGAATAGATGTACTTTGTGCTGAAATACCGGAATTACCTGACGAGATCTCATCCGTTAGATACAACTCATTTGCTTCGGAATTTGTCTTATGCCCTTTTCATCATTTTATTTGGGATTTGGTTCATATTTTTAGCTCGGTCCGACTCCGCAGTGACGCTTTGGGGAAGTGCTATGATCTAGTTTATTATTCCGAGCATCGCAAAGTTTTTGCTCATGATGTGGTCGATATACAGGAGTCTTAAGCTGAAATGGATCCTATTTCCTTAGAAATGCTCTTATCAGTGTGTGATGGCATTGAGAAAGATCGCTCTGGTAATGACCTGAGCCGAGAATCGTTCGAGCAAATTATTAAGCTCCATTCTCAAGCTCTTGATTTAGAACGACGAGTTAGAGACATTTCACGCGTTTTGCAGAGTATGAACTTACTCACTTCTACCGGGGAGGATTTTTACATAACTTCCGTTTTTCAAGATCTCATTGCTGCTTGGAATGGCGCAGATTTTATTATAATGAATCAGTGCTTAGCGGGCTATTCACCTTATCGTAGTTTCCTCAACTTCTTACAAAAAGAGAAGGCAATAAAAATATTGCCACGCGGTGATAAGATAGCAAAACAAAATTTAAATCGCTGGTTACAGCAAGAGTATAAAATAACTTTTGTCGCCTTTGATACTTTTCGCTTTTGGGCAACGGCACTAGGGCAGGCCTATCTATCACCCTTTACCAAAACTATATACTGGGGAGGCGCGTGGGATAAGTCTAGCCCTTCACTTGAAGAGCTTTATTCAACATTCATATCTTGCTATGAATTGACTGATAGAATTTCTGGTTACGCAAACATTGGAAGAATAGCTGAAGATGTTTGTATTCAGATGCAAATATCATTTCAAGCTTTCGAGCTAAAACTAAATGAATTGATGCAGGCATACCCATCAAGGCTTACATTTGCGACTGTAACACGGCGTCAATTATCAAGTCATATAACGATTCCTATACTCCGCCCTCGCCATGAAGTAATAAGAGAAAGGGTGCGAGTGGAGATGCTTCAATCAAAGACAAAAAGCAAACCTCGCTGGATAGCGCACAGATATCTTGAGGAAGGCATACATATTGGTAGCCAGTTAGTTCGATTAGTTAAAAGGGAAGATAATTATGACACTCAAAACCGATCTAAAGCTGTTTAAGCCACAAAAGACAAATGTTAATCCTTACCTCGAATATAAATTGCTTGAGAATCCATTCCCAGGATATAGCCACATCCCAACAGACGTATGTACCGATCAGGAAACAGCTAAAGCTAAATTTGTTCAAAGACTGAAAGAGTTTGACACCTCTGACAAATGCCTTCGCATTAATGGCTTATCTGGTGCGGGGAAGACGAATATTCTACATTACTTCAAGCGGCTCACAGATCAGGCTAAGGTCGAAGGCTATATACAAAATATTTATCCGATATACGCATTGGCCTCAGGTGAAGACTATCTTGCGCTGCATGAGCAAGTTATAGAACAGTTGTTGGAACGAACTTTTGACGAATTTATTAGTTCCCTGCGTTCAAACACTCAGCAAATAGAGACCTTGAAGACACTCTTTCCTACAGCCGCCGAAGTCCTAGATGTGACACAAACGTTCTTCGGTTTTGGAGGACTCTTATTTTACAATCTTGAAAGAAACAAGGACATATTTCAGAGATGGTTCAAGGGGCAGAAATCCAGCCCTCAAGATAAGAGAGTTCTTGGCATAAATCAAGATATCGGTAGTGCTTCGCTAGCAATAAGATATTTAAAAGGTTACTTAGATATTTTAAAGCACCTAAGCATTTGCTATGGTGTTATTCTACTAATAGATGAATTTGAACAAATCTTCGTGAGCATACCTAGAGCTAAACAATCCCGCTACGCACAAGACATTAGACATTTAATAGATGCTCTTGAATCACAAGTGTTATTTGTTTTTGCTACGACCCCAGAACCAGGAGACCTTTCTAAGTATCCAGCCGTTGAAAGAAGAATGGGTGAAATAATAGGCCTTGAACCTATCGAAAACATAGACCAAGCAAGAAAGTATATAATCGATTATTTAAAAGCTGGTCGGGAAGCTTATGAGCAAGAGAAAGAAATCAAACTAAAGCCATCTGAGCGGGAAGATATTTTACCTTTATCAGAAGACATAATCAGGCAAGTGTATGAAAAGATTAAGCAGCAAATTGGAGACAAGGATGTCCTGCCTGGATATTTTCTTCCTGAAATGCGTCAGGTCTTCAAAGAATTGGTAGAAAATGGAAATGGCAAGTCAAAATGAGAAATGGCTCATTCGGGAAACATATTCTACCTACGCCTGCCGTTTTTGCTAGTTATCGCATCGCTGATTTCCCGCGTGCTGGACTACGTTTTCATCCTTGGGAGATTACACAGACCAAGGCTGTTCTCCTTAACGCCTATGACCTGATTGCCAACACCCGCACCCGCAAATACACAAATGAAATACGAGAACGCAAACAAACACTAGGCGAACATATCGAGTTTCATGGACCTGTCATGCTGGATTCAGGAGCATATAATTTCTTACAGCATGAGGTCATTACTATAAAACCCAATGATGTACTAGATATAGCACTAGAATTTAATGCAAATGTTTGTGTTGTTCTTGATCATCCATTTCCTCCTCATGCTTCTGCTGATGAGATTGCAGTACGCCTCAAACATACTCAGACTAATACTCGCGCCATGTTTGAGAGATTGAAACAAAAAAAACAAACAGCAGAGAACATTCAATTGATGCCTGTCTTACACGGTCATGATGCAAAAACTTTAGAAAGGTCCTTGCGGAATATTCGCTCAACTATTGGGCAGGATCCCTCAATAGTAGGCATTGGTAGTCTTGCACCCTTGGCACAAAACGGCAGTAAACGAACCGTAGTTGATATTATTCGCACAGTTCGTGAATTATTACCCGAAGCCCACATACACTGCTTTTCTATGGGCTCAGCTTTATTAATGCTTTTAGCTTTCTACTGTGGAGCCGATACAGTAGATTCACAAACTTGGATTATGAGCGCAGCGTTTAAGCAGGTGCAGCTGCCCGGATGCTATTTGACTCGTTTATCTCAAAAGGAAGCTCAGATCAATCCAAAATATAAATTACTTCGACTTCGTTTCGCGCAGCAACTTACTTATCTTTGCACAAACGAGGATTTTACAGTAAGAAACTGGGACACAGGTGAAATATGGCGAATTAGCAGTGAGAGAGAGGCCTTAAAATATCTTGATTTTTTGATTGATAGAGATGGGGTCAACCATGTTCACCGACGTGCTTGTCATAATCTTTATGCTTTCAATTTTGAGGCCCGTAAGGTCCGACAGATAATGTCTTGTTCTCGTCTGGAATTAGAAGAATTTATTTTCAGCCGCCTTCATAGTACCCTCTATAGACAAGTATTTGAGTATGCGATGATGAAGGACATAAAAAACAGTTAGTTTGAAAGAAGATTTGCATAAATCGGGATTGCCTCAGGTGTTATACCAGCAGATGCCCTCTGACTTATCCTCTATCTATTTCTCCTACGCAGTGAATCTAATATCGCTGATCTGTTACCGAGGCTTGTCAAACCACAGCTTTACTATATAGATCGGCTTTGCCAAAAATCTCGGCTAACCGAAAACGCGATTTAGTCTTTTCTGGTTTGGTTCTGGATGCTCACTTCACCCAAGTTGGATCAATCCAGCCAGCTTCTGTTATGTGTGGGCCTTCAAGGATTCTCACTCTAAGGAATGGATAGTCATTTTCAAGAATCAGCGCGCGCGTATTCTTTTGGACTGTAAAGAGACGCCGCGAGAAGAGTAATTGACGCAAGCCAACTTCGTCTTTTGCTTGTGCAGCCTTCACGAAGTCCATTATCGCTTCTTGGCTGGTTCCAATGTAGACGAATTCCCTTTCACGCGCATTCAATAATCTTTCTGTTCCTGGTTTTGGACTCTCTACAGAAGTATCACTCTCCGAAACATTGCTCTTATACAAACCACCGTTTGCTATCCAGTGAATTATCCAGACTCCTATGAGGAGAAACGCCGCGAGGCCAAGTATACGAATAATGGATATGTGAGGCACGACCGGCTTCTGCTTCTCAATAAAAGGTGAGGGAGCTGGTTCAATGTTTAGCTTGCCTCCACAGCGCGAGCAAAATGCAGATGCAGCAGGATTAGTGGAATAGCAACTGGGGCAAATCATCTCATCTTGCGCTGTCATTTTGTGTTATCGTATGGGCCGCAAAATATGATTAAGGCGGCTAAACATCTTTCCTGATGAAAGCCGCTCGGAAGCCCAAACCTTTTGGACTTCTGGCGCTCCTTTATTGCGATGCAATACTAAACAAAAATAAGTTTAGCTGCAAGCCAAAAATAAGGCATTTATGCCCATCGGGAGGTCTATCCTGATGGGGCGCAAAGCACGATTAAAGCCTGCCAAACTCGCAAGTAAATTAGCCCACATCAGAACATCGCTTGGGCTATCTCAGAGCGAGATGATTTGGAAGTTAGGACTTACCGATGAACTCCTTCAGTCTCATATATCCGGTTACGAGCTTGGCACTGGAGAACCTTCATTGATCGTGCTTCTCCGGTACGCACGCCTAGCAGGCGTTTCAATGGAAGTGCTTGTTGATGACGAGTTGGATTTACCTGAGCGATTGCCAGTTGCTCCCAAAAGTAGAAAGAGACGAAAATGACAAACGAGCATGGCGGCTCAGAGTCAGCGCAAGCTGCTCAATCTGATATAATCCGTCTATCAAATTGGCTCGCCTAACATCGGCCTAATTACCCGATGGACAGCCGCGCATTCTCTGAGCATGGTTGGCGAGCCAAAGCAATCAGAGGGCCTTTCAGAGAGGGCAAAATGGAGAATGATAAACCGCCCGAAGTCTCGCCTGAGTTAGAGCAGCTAGCTAAAGAATACAATGTTCTATTACCGCAGACTGAAGACTGGAAAAGACTCTCCGAAGATTTAGGGTATCCAATAAACGCTCATCACTGGCTTACAGTGCATTGGCTTCTAGGGCCTAGCTTCGGAAAGCTTTTTGAAACATTCGGAATTGAAGTAATCAGTTACATTCCAGATTTCCACGTTCTCGATTACTTCATAGATAATCAGTTTGACAAACTGACTGAAGCCGAGCAGATGGTAAGGATTGAATCTTGGGTTAGGCGCATGCGGATATACTATCTGTATAACCGAGTCACGACTTGGCGCGTGTCAATCATTAGCCCGTTTACCAGTCGTGCTTGGACAGCGACACCCTTTATCGAAGCTATATGGGAGCAGAGGCGCATGACGGACATTAGCATGTATGGGTTCGCTTCTGCCCAACAAGATCAGCGCGCTAAATTTGCAAGACATTTATCAATAGGCATGGAGCTACTTCGCAACGATATAAAAAAACGTGACTTACTAGGCGCAGTCGTTAAGAGTTTCAGTAACCTACCAAAGCGTCGCGGACGACCCGCAAGAACGGGGTATTTTGAAGATACCGATACTTTTCTGAAAGCATTACAAGAGGTTTTAGCAGATTTTGATACAAAGCCTTCCCGCCCGCAGGTGTTATTGAAACTTTCTCAGCACAGCCTATGGCAAGGGAAGGAATTTACCATTGTGGATTGCAGAAAAAAAGTAAAAACGCTAAAAAATTGGCTTGATAAATGTAAGCTATCTTGGAAGCAAGCTCTTGCGAGTTATTACCACCCTCCAAAAAAAGGAAAATAATTCAAAATTATTTATTTTCCGTTTTAATTGTTTCGCAAAACGGAAAATAAATAATTTTGAATTATTGCCCTGATGACAGAGTGATTGACCTGTGCTTTACTTGGCAGGTTCCTAGAAGGTGAAAAAGACGGGCTGCAATCCCGTCTTTTTCGAGAGCCTAAACTTGTTGGGTTAGAACTATGAACACCATGTTACTGGTGCAAGGCTCGCCACCTATTCTACCGCGAGGCCCACCAAAGTCAACTACAAACTTGCAGGAGAGCGGCTGAAGTGCTCTCCTGCGCTTTGTCATCACCTGTCTTTTGATCGCCGTAAATAGCTTATTTCATTGATTTTATAAAGGGATAAGAGGTATAATCAGTGCCTGAACAAAAGAATAAATCCTCGCAACTTGTGCTACCAGGTTGCGAGGATATTGAAAACCAAGCGCGATTGCCCGCACTCGGTTCCGCAATCCAATTGTACGGCAATCGTCGCGCCAACGCTACAAGAAAGGCGAAACGTACAATGGACAGCAGACAGCACAAAGGACTCGAAATAGCCGCTCTATCGAAGATCAACCGCAAAGGCGAAACCTACCTCGTCCCATCACAATCAGGCAACGGGCAATATAAAGTGCAGCTAGGACCGGATGAGTGTGCCTGCCCTGATTTTCAGACTAATAAGCAGAAGTGTAAACATATCTATGCCGTTGAGTTTATAATTCGACGCGAGACTCCATCTAATACCCCTCCGAAGATTCCAGAAGTACCATTGAGATCAAAGACATTCTATTCGCAGAACTGGCCTGCGTACCGACTCGCGCAGATAAATGAGAAGTCCAAGTTTCAAGAACTGCTCTATGAGCTTTGCTCTGGCATAGACGAGCCGATTCAGACTATGGGCAGAAGTAGGATACCGATGAAAGACATAATCTTCGCCTCTGCTTTCAAGGTATATGCAGCTACTTCATCAAGGCGATTTATGAGCGACCTGAAAGAAGCGCGTTTGAGGAACTATCTTTCCACATCGCCCTGCTATAACTCAGTCAATGGCTACATCGAAAAAGAAGAAATGATGCCGTATCTGAAATGGCTCATCATTCAATCCAGTCTGCCATTGAAATCCGTAGAGACAAACTTCGCGGTTGATTCATCAGGCTTTTCAACCTGCTCTTATGTGCGCTGGTTTGATGAGAAGTATGGGAAGGAGCAAGTAGAGCGAGATTGGGTGAAGGCTCACATTATGGTTGGAGTGACTACGAATGTTGTCACATCAGCAGAAGTGAGCGGAGCCTTCGGCAGCGATCATAATTACTTTGCTCCGCTCGTCAACGAAACCGCTAGACGATTCGACGTGAAAGAAGTGTCAGCCGACAAAGCTTATTCGAGCTTTGCC
The DNA here is from genome assembly GCA_963804815.1 of Blastocatellia bacterium. Classification (GTDB taxonomy): domain Bacteria; phylum Acidobacteriota; class Blastocatellia; order UBA7656; family UBA7656; genus DATEKX01. The sequence goes on from CAWDRU010000002.1 coordinate 6,255,893, forward strand.
AACATGCGGTTAGTAGATAACAAAAAAGCAGTGCCTTATATTGACTTCAAAGACGGATCTACGGATAAAGGCAAATGCGAGATATGGAATCGCATGTTTCATTACTACAACCTGAATCGTGCTGAGTTCATGCAGCACTACCACAAGCGCAGTAATGTGGAAACAACTTTCAGCATGATCAAGGCTAAGTTTGGGAGTCGGCTCAGGAACAAACTACCAGTCGCGCAGGCTAATGAAGTGCTGTTAAAAGTCCTCTGCCATAACATCTGCTGTCTGATACAATCGGTCTACGAACTAGGCGTTCAAGCTACTTTTTGGTTGGAATAACACTTCAACCAAAATCTCGAAAAGGTGTGTTAAATACGGTAACGATTCGCCTACTTTTTGGGCAAGGCCCCAGAGCCTGGCTTTGCACAAAAGCTGCACAAAAACTATTCTGCACAAAAAGTCTGAGAGTTGCACAAAAAGTCTAAATCACTTATATAGATTACATGGGTGCAGTAAAAAAGAAAGAGCGCGAGCCGTACAACTGGTACTTAGCCGCGCGCGCCGTCATCGGCAGTGAGAATCTGCAAAAGCTCATAGATGCTAATTTGACTGTGATAGATAACGATGAATTGAATGATCTGATTACTGCACTTCGTAAGGCGAAGGCGGCCCTTGCTTCCAATCCTCTAAGTGTATCGGAACGCTAACATTAACTTTGAAGTCCCAAGCGTTAAAACCTGTATGTTGATTATGGGCTGCTGCTGCCGCATCATCAGGAGATTTATAGGTTCCCAGATTGTGGTCATTGATTACTAACAACCAATGCCCTTCTTCGTCTGGGTGCGAGCAGATGACAAAGGTGAAAAAGTCAACTTCGTAGTGATACCACATCGCGCTCTTATTATATCAGTTTCACTTCATAAAGGGCTGAGCAAATCGGTCTACGCAAGTTATCTCTCAGGCAGTCTACGCTCGACCCTGAATCGCCATGCATCCTCAGTCGTATTGCACAACAGGGTTTCTTCAAACGCGATTCTGATTATTCGGTCTATGATTTCATCTTTCAGCGTAAAAGAATCTACCGCTGTTGCTGCTCATAATACTGCTTGAACATTTCACTATTCTCAATCATTTTAGCGAGAATTATATTGTAGTCGTCATAGGGGTATCGCTTTACGAGTTCAAGCGAAATTGCTATAAAGCCAAGCAGCTTTACCGGCAGCCCTGTTTTTTTTCTTACCTCTGTGCAGGCATACACGCTCTTTTGGCGAATGTCTGCGAATGTATAGCCCGTCCTCTTGCGAAGTTCAGTGAGTAGTTTACGAAACTCTTTTACAACCGGAGCATCTTTAGGAATCACATACCCTGCATCTATAACCGCTAATTGATATTCGACAGGCGTTGAAGGTTTCGCAAGCTCGTTTGCTTGCGCCTCGGTTAGACCCGGCTCTGCTGTTGATTGTGGAGCAGCTTTCTTGCTGTCTGTAGCAGGCGCAGGGGATGTTGTTTGTGTTTCACACGCTCCTGCACACACTACGGCCAGCAGAAGCAAAACAAAGGTTTTTCTTCTCATTTTTGTGTTATCGTATTGGTCGCAAAATATGATTGAAACGGCTGAACATCAGACTTGATGAAAGCCGCTCGGAAGCCCAAAGCCTTTGGACTTCTGGCGCTTCCTCTGTGCGACGCAATACTAAACAAAAATAAGTTTAGCTGCAAGCTAAAAATAAGGCATTTATGCCCATCAGGAGGTCTTTCCTGATGGGACGCAAAGCACGATTAAAGCCTTTTAAACTCGCAAGCAAATTAACTCATATCAGAACATCGCTTGGCCTATCTCAGAACGAGATGATTTGGAAGTTAAGGCTTACCGATGAACTCCTTCAATCTCATATATCCGGTTACGAGCTTGGCACTGGAGAACCATCATTGATAGTGCTTCTCCGGTACGCGCGCTTAGCAGGCGTTTCAATGGAAATGATTGTTGACGATGAGCTGGATTTACCTGAGCGATTGCCTGTTGCTCTCAAAAGAAAATAGATTGGGAAAGCTATACACAATTACTTCCCGACGTGATTTGCAGCTTGCTGCTTATTATTCTGTCCTTCTTAAAGATTCCAGCTTTTGCAGCGAGCTTAAAAAGCTACTTGATCAATTAGACCAAGACCTCAACCCGATTACCTCTAAACTTAAAGAAAAAAGATTTGGGCTAACTAGAGCGCAACGAGAGCTAATCGTCTATGGTTTTAGACTTGCGAAAACAGAAGACCCGGTATTGAGAGCGGGCATAAATTATGCAACATCAAAACGCGGGTTGAAACCTGATACTGTTTTTGCATCTTGTGAAAGCGCCGCACTAACGTTGAACAGATTTATAGAGGCTTGGAATCTTCCATTTGATAGTAAAATAGATTTGCTCCATTACCATTACCAATCTCGACTTAAACAGGCTGACGATGCGACCTTTAAACGAAAAAGCTATTTTGATTCGTATGGCGACTGGATTTCTATTCCTGATTTTTATTATGACCCTACTCAAGATACCCGTGAATGGCTTGAGCAACAGATTGATAAGGTCAGTCAAGAGATCAGGCGGCGGGCACATGAAATCGAAAACGAGCTAAGAGAAAAAGGTCTAAAACCACTGCCTACGCGCTGGCGACCTAAGAAAACATCTGACAGCGGCCAAAAATCCATTACAAAGAGCGATCTTCCCCCAAAGGATTTATTGAAGTCTGCGGAGATTTATTACTTGAGAAGTGTTCGCAAATATAGTTGGGGGCAAATTGAGGAAACCTGTAAAATCAGTCGCACGCAAGCCCCCGAACGTTATAAAAACTTCAAACAGGCTCTTCAGCAAACCATAGAAGAATATCTTGAATATTTCAAAAAATAAAATGCATGGTTTTCCTCACCCCATCTAGAACCAGACACCCCCTCTGAAGCTAGAATCCTTTTGATGATGTAAGAGCCACTGCCCGGCGACTTGAATCACAAGTATTATTCGCAGCGCAAAGGCGCTGGTTAAGGCGCTGGTTTTTGTCGGGCAGTGACAGAATCAGCGCCTTACGTATTTTCTAGCTGTTGTATTGGAGAGCAAAAGAAAAACGGTCAGGAGTGTCCGGCAAGACTTTTTCCTGACCGATTCTCTGACTTTCTGGGGGTATAGCTCAGTTGGATAGAGCGACAGTCTGCTAAACTGTAGGCCGCCCGTTCAAGCCGGGCTACCCCCGCCAAACCACCAATAACCGATAAATGTCGGAACAGGCGTTTTGTCGTTATGAAGCGTACCACAAAAGAAAAAGCAAGTAAATGAGCTTGTAATAAATAGGCGTAACTTGTTTATTTTATTGAATTTACGCTCACAAGTGAGTATACTAAATGCGCGAACAAAAGAATAAATCCTCGCAACTTGTTCTACCAGGTTGCGAGGATCTTGAAAACCAAGCGCGATTGCCCGCACTCGGCTCAGCAAGTCCATTGTGCAGCAATCGCAAGCGAAAAACAAGACGAAAGGCGAGGCGCACAATGGAAACAAGACGACAAAAAGGGCTTGAGATAGCAGCTCTATGCAAGATAAAACGCAAAGGCAAATCGTGGTTAGTTCCTTCTCAATCTAGCAACGGCCAGTACAAAGTAGATTCTGAATTACTGCAATGCACCTGCCCCGACTATGAAGAACGTCAAGCGAAGTGCAAGCACATCTTCGCTGTTGAAATCGTCATAGAGCGTGAGCGAAGCACGACTACAAAGACCAAGATAATTGCGGAGGGTGAAGAAACCATCACGACTGTTACTGAGACTGTGAAGCTCAGATACAAGCAAGTGTGGAAGGCTTACAACTCTGCACAGACGAACGAGAAGGCAAAGTTTCTTGAGTTGGTTCACGCACTCTGCGCTACGGTAGATGAGCCGATACAGCACATGGGCCGCGCTCGATTACCTATGAGCGATATGCTTTTCGCTACTACATTCAAGGTCTACGAAGCAGTGTCTAGCAGACGGTTTATGACAGACCTTAAAGACGCTTGTGCTAGACGCTATATCTCAAAGTTGCCTTCGTTCAACTCGATCTCTAACTATATGGAAATGCCCGAAGTCACGCCTTATCTGCAATGGCTCATCACGCAATCGAGCCTACCGTTGAAATCTGTAGAGACTGACTTCGCGGTAGATTCATCGGGCTTTTCAACATGCCAGTATGTGCGCTGGTTCGATGAAAAATACGGCAAAGAACAAATCGAGCGTGATTGGGTAAAGGCGCATATTATGTGCGGAGTCAAAACCAACATCGTCACATCGGCAGAAATCAGTGGCGCGCATGGCGCAGATCACAATTACTTCGCCCCGCTCGTTAACGAGACTGCAAAGCGTTTCAACGTGCGAGAGGTCAGCGCAGATAAGGCTTACTCAAGCTATGCCAATATGCGAGTCGTTGAAAACAAGAAAGCTATACCTTACATTGATTTCAAAGCTGGCTCTACTGATACAGGTAAGTGCGAAATATGGAACAAGATGTTTCACTATTATAGCCTGCATAGAGACTCATTCATGCAGCACTATCACAAACGCTCTAATGTTGAAACTACGTTCAGCATGGTCAAAGCAAAGTTCGGTGGATTCGTTCGCAGCAAGCTACCTACAGCACAGATTAATGAAGTGCTGTGCAAGATACTTTGTCACAACATCTGCTGCCTTATTCAGAGCATGTGCGAGCTTGGCATTGAACCGGATTTCAACTCTTTATAAATACTAGACAAAGCCCTATTTTAATTCAGGAACAATGGCAGACTTTCGCAATTCAGCTAAATCAATATCTAGGACTTTGTAACAAGGAGGTTGATTCATCGCTTCCATCCCGATACGCAGAAAATGCTTTCTGCTTAAATAAATCTCTGCTCCGGGCGGTAGAAACAAATCAAACTTAAGGTTGATTGATAATACATCGCCACTAGGAATTGATATACTATCATCACGCCACATTGACCAGGTTTGATTTTCAATTATAGTTGTTGCACCTCGTTTAAGTTCCGGCTCTACTCCTGCCGCATTTCGTTCGCATAACGAAATGTAAAGACTCTTAATTCGTCGAGGGTGAGGGGCAGAGTTTTCAAAACGCAGAGCTGTGTCAACTGAGATTGCATGGGATGGGATATTACTACCTCCGCAATCTTCGATTCTTACTACCCATCTGTTAATTTCAAATTCAAGTTGATATTTAGTTAGCTCTTTTATTGTTTCAGCTAACTTGGATTTTTGCTCTTGAAGCACTCTGATTTCTCCGTCATGTTGAGCGTCTCGTTTAGCAATTACCTTTAGCGCAGAGCGGATAATCAAAGCTACTAGAATGATAGTTAAAATCGGAGTTGCAATCATCCAGATACGCCAGTTTACTAACTTGATGTATTGAAGTTTCGCCTGATCTTCGGCTGACTGTGTCCAATTGATAAAATTAGAGACAAGCTGCAAGAGGGCATAGAGTGCTGTCATAAGACCCACTCCCGGACGCAATAAGATTTCTTTGAGAAGTGGCCGCTTCTCAGAAAACCATTTTTGCATGGCGAAAGAATACCATCTATAGGATATAAATCGCAGGTTATCAACTGGTTTTCAGACATATAATCTCCCGTCTAAAAAAGACTTTTTGTGCAGAAATATGAGTTGCACAAAATGTCCAAAACGACTGTAACTGGGCGTAACAAATCGCTTACTTTTTGTGCAAAGCCCCAGAGCCTTTATCTCCTTCAACCACAATATGTTGTACTTTTTAGTTGACAGACGGCTAGGTATAGAGTAAACTCCGAATCCGCTGCGGGGATAAAGCAGCTCAATAGTTAGCAGGTAAGCCGTTATGGTCAGCCCGACTGGAGCTTTGAACTTAGGTCGGTTTTGACCCGGAATTGCGTAGCGAAGGTTCGCTATAAGCATAGAGCAAGAAGTGGGCATTAAGAGTAGTCACACCTGGAAGCAGCCGGTCCGGTCAGCAGGCAGGAAACCAGGAGCCGAGCTGTAAGACAATTCCAAGTCAGAAGGAAAACCTCATAGCCCTCGACTTACCCGGCACACGCAGGGAAACGGATTGGTTTCTCTCAGATAGGCAGGATTGCGCCAGCATTATAGATTATAATGATTATGAATAAGGAGAACTAAGCGATGTCTACCCGATCTGTCGGCGATCCACAGAATCCTAACAGCCAGACCTCACTCGATGATTCGATTTCGCCTCTCGTCCCACACGCTGATGTGCGTAAAGCCGGAAGAGTCGTTGATAATAATCAACTCAGCGAACTGGGACAGAAGATATTCCTCGACCGCTACGCCATGAAGGACATACGCAAGCGCACGCTCGCCGTCGGCGACATGGTGATCGTCTGTGTTGACACGAAGACCGGCCAGCGCGAGATCGGCATGGTCAGCCGGATGGACGAAACAGCCGCGGTCGGGGCCGGGCGCGTGACGGTTGAATTGCGCGACGGCACGCAGCATGACTGTTTGTCCGAACACGTATCGAAGCCGATTGAAACCGCGCCTGAGCAGATGATGGAGCGCGTAGCGCGCGGCATTGCAGCGGTCGAAGGCGAGCGCGCCGACGAGTGGTATCATAATTTTCGCTGGCTGTTGAACGGATGGAAATTCGTTCCCGCAGGTCGAATACTTACTGCTGCCGGAACCGATCAGGAGCTAACATTTTATAACTGCTATGTGGTTCCGCCGCCGCAGGATTCTCGTCGCGGTATAGTCGAAACGCTTTCTCAGATGATGGAGATCATGTCGCGCGGCGGCGGCGTCGGCATAAACGTCAGCAGCCTGCGCCCGCGCCACTCTTATGTCAAAGGCGTAAACGGTCGTTCGTCGGGGTCCGTTTCGTGGGGCGCGCTCTATTCGTTTGTAACCGGTCTGATAGAACAGGGTGGCTCGCGCCGTGGCGCTCTTATGTTGATACTGAACTGCTGGCACCCGGATGTGCTGGAATTCATCAACTCGAAGCGCGAGATGGGCAAGATCACTAATGCGAACATCTCTGTCGGCATCACCGATAAATTCATGGACGCAGTGCATACGGATGCGGACTGGGATCTGGTCTTTGCCGATGCGTCCGACCCCGACTACGAGACGCAGTGGGACGGCAATCTGGACAAATGGCAGGCGGCAGGCAAAGGAGTAGTCGTACATAAAACGGTGAAGGCGCGCGCGATCTGGGACGCGATCATCGAATCGGCCTGGACATCGGCAGAACCCGGAGTCTTTTTCATCGAACGCTACAACAAGATGTCAAACTCGTGGTACTACGATTCCGGATACATAGGCTGCACGAACCCCTGCGGAGAGCAGGGCCTGCCGGGCTGGGGCGTGTGCAACCTGGGCGCGATAAACCTGTCGAAATTCGTAACCGACGGCGATGTTGCGTGGGACGATCTGGGCAAAGCCGTGCGGTATGCCGTGCGCTTCCTCGATAACGTGATTGACGCGACTCCGTACTTCTTCGACGAAAACTACTCGCAGCAGAAAGCCGAGCGGCGCGTCGGCCTAAACACCATGGGGCTGGCAGAGATGCTGATTCGTCTGGGGATTCGCTATGGCTCGGACGAATCCGTACAGTTCATAGACCGTTTGTATCGCTTCATCTCCGGAGAAGCCTATAACGCTTCGGCAGACATCGCGGCAGAGAAGGGACCGTTCCCGATGTTCGATGCCGAGAAGTTCCTTGAGTCGGGCTATATGCAGAACATGCCGGAAGACGTGCGCGAAGCCGTACGCGAAAAAGGCGCGCGCAATGTTACATTGCTCACGCAAGCGCCGAACGGGACGATAGGCACGCTCGTAGGCACCTCGACCGGTATAGAGCCGTTCTACTTCTGGAGCTATCTCCGCAAGTCGCGTCTGGGGCAGCACGAAGAGCGCGTGAAAGTTCTCGAAGAGTGGCAGCAGGCAAATCCGGGCGCGCAGATGCCGAGTTATTTTGTCACGGCGATGGATCTTGCGCCGGAAGAGCACGTCAAAGTGCAGGCGGTCATTCAACGCTGGGTTGATTCGTCGATCTCAAAGACCTGCAACCTGCCTGCTTCATACACGGTCGATCAGACGCGCGAGATTTATGAGTTGCTGTATCGTTCGGGCTGCAAGGGCGGCACGATTTATCGCGACGGGTCGCGCGATGTGCAGGTGCTGAATCTGAAAGAAGAGGATAAGAAGGTGAGCGAACCGGCAAAGACAGAATCAACGGCCTCCACCGAACCGGTTGCGGCTGAAAAGTCTTCGAGCGAGCTTATTCAAAGCGACGTGGGGATGCAGCCGAAAGTCCGCCCGCGCCCGTACAAACGCCGTGGCTACACCGTCAGCAAAGCGACCCCTTCCGGCACCGCTCACATCACGATGAACGAAGACGAAGAGGCCCAGCCTTTCGAGGTCTTCCTTGAAATCGGCAAAGCAGGCTCGGACATCAAAGCGATGGCCGAAGCCATGGGCCGTTTGATGTCGCTGATACTTCGCATGGCTTCACCCGTATCGCCGGTCGAGCGCGTGCGCGAAATCGTTAAGCAGATAACAGGCATCGGCGGCGCTCGCTCTTACGGTTTTGGCAAACGAAGAGTCTTGAGTTTGCCCGACGCCGTTGGGCAGGCGCTTGCGGAAAATTATCTCAACGTGACATACGGGAATGAATCCGACGGGCAAGGCTCAGAGATGGGAGTCGAAGCGTCGCCAATGGCGGGAGAGCCGAAATCGAAAGAGCCAGCCATTCCCGTCACATCGGCTGACCTCTGCCCGACCTGCGGCGATTCAACTTTCGTGCGCTCGGAAGGGTGCCATACCTGCTATGGCTGCGGCTACTCTGAGTGTTAAGCGTCGGGCAGTTTCGGTAATTATAAGGAATGGGGCGAGCAGGCAAACTGCTCGCCCGGTTTTTTCAGCCTGTTAGATTGTCGTCGTATAACGGGGGAAAGTTTTGAGAATCTTCCCTTCAATCTTAGGCCGATCGCTTTCGTTTGCGGTGGCGAGCTTAGCGCGGAGCTTTTTGCGCTTCTCGTAGCGCTGTCGTCGTCGTTTTATCTCTCGATCACGCTCTCTCATCTATGCTTGATTCTCCTTCGATGAAATAATCCGGCCCTCAGTCCGACCGAAGCCGGAATTTTAGCCGTCAGGTTGCTCTCCGGTCAATTCTGCGCTGTCGCTATTTAAGGTGCAACTCAAATTGACTTTCCTGAATCTTACGTGTATAAAGTTTATATAAAAATTATATAGTGCAGAGTTGGTATGCAGAAGACAAAAGTGAGAACATATTCGGCGACGGATCGCGATGTGGCGATGCTGGAAGCCGTGGCGCGCTATCATGGTCTCAACAAGAGCGCGACGATAGCCAGCCTCTTGCGGAGAGAATTCTGGAGGATATTTCCTGCGGGCACCGATCAGATCAAGCCGGACCGTGGGGCTAAAGTGGAGGATAAATGAGCACTCAAATCGTTAACTTGAATTCACCTGCTTATGTTCCGGGCGCTGATCACAGGGCATTGATGGAAGAGATTCGAGAGCTTGCCAGCAAGCGCAATGCGATCATACTCGCGCACAATTATCAATCGCCCGAAGTGCAGGACGTTGCGGATTTCGTAGGCGACAGTCTCGGCCTTGCGCTCGAAGCGCAAAAGACCGACTCCGAGTTGATAGTCTTCTGCGGGGTTCACTTCATGGCGGAGTCTGCCAAGATTTTGAACCCTGAAAAGAAAGTCCTGCTGCCGAACCTGTCAGCAGGGTGTTCGCTGGCCGATTCGATCACGCCCGAAAGCTTGCAGGAGTGGAAAGATCGCTACCCCGATCACACGGTCGTCACCTATGTGAACTCGACTGCGGACGTAAAAGCGATGAGCTATATCTGCTGCACATCCGCCAACGCCGTGTCGGTCATTCGCAGTCTACAGACTGATAAGATTCTGTTCACGCCCGACCGCAATCTGGGGAACTGGGTTAAAAAACAGGTGCCTGAAAAAGATGTCGTCATTTACGACGGCGCGTGCCCGACTCACGATGTGTTAAGAGGCGCAAACGTAGACAAAGCGCGCTCTGCCTTCCCTGATTCGATCATCATCGCTCACCCCGAATGCCGCGAAGACATCATCGCTATGGCCGACGAAGTATGTTCGACCACCGCGATGCTTGGCCGCATAGCGAATTATCCGCATACAAAGACGTTCATCGTCGCGACTGAAAGCGGCATCATTCACCAGATGAAGAAGCGATACCCCGACCGCGAATTTGTCATGGCAGATGGCTGCATAGGCTGCCGCCTGCATTGCCCTTACATGAAGATGAACAGCCTTGAGAACGTGAAGCGGTCGCTCATCGAAGACAAGTTCGAGATAACCGTAGAGCCGGACATTATGCAGGACGCGCGGCTTGCGCTTGAACGCATGCTCGCCGTCCCGCGAGACAACTAATAGGGGTCAGGGGGACGGTTTAAAAAATCACAAAACCAGAAGTAAAAAGCATCTGGTTGAAACTGTCTGTATTGAGACTGGCCTGACCGCTCTCCCCTGATTAGTGTTAGAATTAATTCAGACTTTCGAGCTTACGGCACGGTCTAAACTTGAAGAATCTCCGTAAAGCCGAGGTTTGTGTAACATGAAAAAGCATTCCGTAGCCCCAATTTTAGTTGTGATCGCGATCTTACTATCCTCTGTATTGGTCAGCGTGAGCGCGCAAGTCCGGCCCAACCCGAACCGCGAGCGGAGAATTGAACGCGCAGGAAGGTTTGACCCGCAAATCGGGCGACGCAGAGATCAATTGCCGGGACGCCAGCCTGGAAGGCTCAATCAAAACCAGAAAAAGAAACGGCTTCAGCAAATGGTTATGCAGGCTATTGGTCTGACGCCGGACCAGCACGGGCGTATAAGGGATATTCATATCAGCCATGACGACGAGCGAATCTCGATTGGCCGCCGCATTCGTCAGGCTCGACAGTCGCTCGACCGCGCGATTATGAACGAGCGATACGATGAAGCCGCCGTGCGCAGGGCTACAGATGAACTGGCAGCGGCGCAGGGCGAAAAGATCAAGCTGGAATCTCGCCTTCGCTCCGAAGTGCGAAACGTGCTGACCACAGATCAGGTGACGCGCTTTCACCAGTTCGAGCGCGAGTTTCGCCGTCAGATGAGGCAGCAGCAGATTGAGCAGCAACAGCAGATGATGGAAGAAAAAGAGACCGGCTCGGAAGGCACGCGCCCGCCGCAGGAATTCGATCAGCTTGATCTGCTGAGCCTGCTTTTTTTCAACGACTAGCTCAATCTCCCTTCCATGTTCGCTTTTACCGCTGACCATTCGGTATCAACAATGCTGAATGATACTCGATTGCGCGCCCTCTAAAGCGATACTCTTTGGCCCGCCTCGCTGCTTGACAATGACATGAGCTAAGCATAAGACTTTTATAGAGGTAAAACATTATGGCTGGTAAAATAAGCGAAGATCTGAAGAAGAGAATCGAGGAGTTTTCAAAGGCCGACCCGCAACAGGAAATCCCTGTCATCATCACTACCAAACCGAACGCAGATCCGGATAAATTGAAAAAGAAAGGTCTCAAGATAGAGAATACTTTTGAGAATATTTCTGCCGTCTCCGGTACCATTCCCGCCGCCGCAATAAAAGAACTCGCGCAATCGGACGAGATAGAAATCATAGAGTATGATGGCGAGATGTGGGCATTGCCAAAGGCCGGTGGTAAAGCAGAATAATTGACCGTCATCTATCGATTCGGCCATGTTCGCTGCGGGCGAGCTTCTTGTACGCGCTGCGGTCTTTCGCCTGCTGCTGATACCATTCAACCAGCGAGGCGCGCAGGTCGCGAGCCATACGGGCATGAGTCGGGATTACTTTCAAAGCGGGGCGGCGATGTGATCGCATCAGAAATATTACCTGAGCGATTGGCTCGCCTGCGGCCACGTGAATAAAATGTCCGGCGTCGGGTTTGCGAAATATCAGATTGACGGGATTGGCATACCAGTCGGTCTCTACAAGTCCCGCCAGCACTGTGAACTCAGGTGTTGTCCGATTTATAGGCGGCAAAAACAGAGCGTCCATCTCTGTCTGCGTTCGCCAGATGTAAGGCAGATGGAGTTTGAAGAGGTCTTGTTGATCTTCGCGATCAAAAAAGCTTATGCCCGGCTGCACGGGCGTAAAGAGTCTTTTGCCGTTACTATCTGTGATCTCGACTGGATCGAGTGTGAAAGCGTTTTTTATAAAGCGGCAACCGGAATCGTCCTTGACGTAAAATACCCGCGCTTCATCAAACTCTCCGGCACGGGCAACGGGCGATCTGAAAGCGTGTCCGCCCGGCGGGACATCGCCGGGCAGACACAGGCCAAAAGTAATGGGTGATCTGATCAGAAATCCCAGAGCCGTCGCTGCGGTGAACGGCAAACACTGCTCCTGCACGCCGTAACCCTCCGGCACCTGCGCCCTTATGGTGGCAGGCGCAGGCGCAGGCAGAATCGCGTTAGGAACAAGAGGGAATATTTCTACATCCATCATATTTGTCAACTGAGTTTACGGAATTCCGGGAATCACCGGAGGCACTGCCAGTTCACCTGCTGCCTGCTCGGCATCAACCCGACCATATCCGAATAACGGGTCACGTCCCGGCACTCCGAGGTTATCCGAAGTCCAGGCCAGCAATCGCCTTATGGCCACATTGTTCGCCCATCGGTGGCCGCCCCACGCCAGCGCCGCCGCGCCGCTAACGTGAGGGCACGCCATGCTTGTGCCGCTCTTTGTGCCATAGCCGCCTCCGGGTATGGTTGATAGTATGTTTACTCCCGGGGCGCAAAGCTCTACTTCCGGCCCGCGACTGCTGAAAGGCGCTATCACATTGGCGCTGTCAATTGCTGAAACGGCGATTACATTCGCATATTTGCCGGGAACAGTAACAGTACCCATGGCGGACCCTGCGTTGCCTGCCGCGGCTACCAGCAACAGACCGTTATTCCATGCGGCATTGCACATCGCTTCCAGAGCTGTGGGCGCTGAGTCGCCGCCCAGACTCATGCTGAGAACCATCATTTTGTTCTGGATGCACCAGTTGATACCGGCAATCAACCAGCTCCATTGCCCGCTGCCTGAATTATCGAGCACTTTCACGGCATAAAGAGAGGCTGCGGGCGCGACGCCTATCACCCCGGCTCCGTTGATTGCCGCGGCAATCGTTCCGGCGCAATGCGTGCCGTGGCTGTTGCCGTCCATCGGAGTCTGCCCCGGCACAAAACTGATGCCTCCCTTGTAGTTGGGAGCGATGTCGGGATGTGCGGAATCAATCCCCGTGTCGAGCACAGCCACTCTGATGCCCTTGGCTCTTGAACTGTCCCATGCGCCCGGAGCCTTGATCTGCGAAACGCCAGCCGGAACCGTTTCTGCCTGCACAGAGGGCTGCCCTTCAATTTGAAACTGTTCGAGGCGTTGATAACGGCGCGGAAGACCTGTTTCAGCAAAACAAGAGCTGTCATCCAACGCATAGACCTGCCCGTCTTCCTCAACGGCTTCGACATTCCTGTTGTTGCGCAATGTCTTTATTTCGGAATCAGTAAGAGATGCCACTACGATTGGGGCTTCATACAGGTTGACATCGAAACCTACCGATTCGCGAGACATCGAAGCAGGAAATGAAGCTATTCCCATAGGCATCGTCCCCGCATCGAAGAAGGTTACTTCCGACGACTCAAGAGCCGACTCAACGATCTCCACTTTGTCTTTGCCTTCATCAGGTCGCTTATCCTTGGGTTTGAATGTCACGATCACAGATTTTCTGCCTGTCGGTTGATCCTGATTATCTACAAATATGCCTCTCCCATAATCTGCATCTACAGATTTTCTGACTGCGCTTTTTTTAGTAGCTGATTTTTTAGTAGCTGACTTCGTAGTTCCTCGTGCCATCTTTATCTCCTTAAATTTGAAAATACAGGCTTCATCATTTTCTGCTTTAGCAGGTGATAGATCGCAGCAATCGGCCAGTGAAATTTTCTTTGCAATTGATAACCGACCCTTCGGCAACAGGTCTGACACTCTGCGTCCCGATAGACATGCAGTTGCGGCAGGTTGCGCGCGGTCAAAGGTGTTTTCAATCCGGGGCCGACGCCACCTGATATTCGTGGATTTTACAGAATTTCAGTATCCGATATTGCTACCGGTTGAGAAATATGCCTCCAATTACATGAGACGGGAAGCGGGTGATGGATGATTCAAGAAATTTACAAATAGTGTGTTTAAGAAAATGTAGCCCCTTATTTATAGAGCAAGACATTTTGTCAGCCTTTGTTGATGACTGTGAAGATCTCGGCGCGGCCTCCGTCGTCGTTCCAGCGCTTGAGCGCAGAGCCGAAATCTTTTTCGTCAGGGCGGATGTGAAGAAACGTATATGTTCTGTCATTGCGAATGTCTGCGTTCGTCGCTTCAAGTATCGGAATCCACGTCCCGGTGTTGTAAAACCAGCGGTCGTCCTTATTGAATTGATCCGGATTGTGCGTGTGACCGAACGTTATCAATCTATAATCGCTGTTTTTGGAAAAGACTTCGTGAGCTTTTTTTGAAAGCGAATCAGGCTCGACAAGCTGAAAATAGGCGACGAAGCGCGAGAAGACGTAAGACAGTACGAGCACGCCGAAATTCTTTAAGACATCACCCCCACGGTCGAGAATAAGTCTGAACAGGCTCGCGGATTGCTCGTTCGACTTTGGCCTCGAAAGCCATGAATTGATCGTATCCCATTGCAGGATGATAACCAGCGCAACAGGAAGCCCGACGGCCAGCAACACGCCGATCACGCGGCGAAATATGTAGCGATAATGCTTCTTTGGAATCAGCTTCAGCGTAAAGGGTATGTGATGAAACATCACTTTCAAGGCCAGCGGGAATCGCTCTCTGATCAGAACGGGCAACAGGTTCTCTCGCGGGCGAACGTTATCAAGAAACGGATAATGCAATTCGATTTTGTTCAGCAGGTAGCGATTAAAAAAAGAGCCGAAAGGTATATTCAACTCCTTGCCCTCTTTCACTCGCGGCTCGTTGGCAGGCACGTAAGAATAAGGGTCGTGCTGATGGCCGTGTTCTATATAAAAATCTTTATCAATGACAAGCGAATGATCTATAAAGGTGATATTTGGAAGAATGATTTTCGTCAGCACTGTTGCTATATTCTCGCCGGAAGGTTTGGCCAGTCGCTCGGCCAGAGCCAGACGGAAATAGTTTCTCACGTCGCGCCAGTACCATTCGAGGTCGTGATTGCCTTTGACTATGATCAGCCTGTGGCCGCGATTGAGCCACCCGGCCAGCGCGTCAAAGAATAACGAATGACCTTCAATCACGCGCGCAAGCTTCCAGACTGATTTGTAATCGTTTGTCCTCAATCCATATTTATCCTTCTTCTCATCCGTAATCGACGCTTCAAGTTCATCGCGCGTTTGCCTTGGCTCGTATCCGATTTTATCGAGCAACTCTTCCCACCGGACGAATTCGTCTTTCTGCAAAGGAATTTCCCCTACGCGGAGAAAGTCCACGAAATCGCCGTTGATGACAAGCAGCGCGCGTGGGCCGTTTGGTTCAAGTCGGCTGTTGAGGTATTCGAGAAAACGCTCGAAGGACTGATCGTAGAAAAAATTCTCGCAGCCGTTGTACGTCCCATCATATCGTTTGCCTGAGGCAAGATGCAGATCGCTGATCACAAAAATATCGCCGCCGCGCGAATCGATCTGCACGGGAGGTTTGTCCAGATAGTCAGGCGCGAAACCGCTCTTTTCGCAATCGCGCAGAAGCCGGGCTATCGAAGACGCAAAGTCCGTCATGGTGTGATTACCCCTGTCACGAATTTCGAGACGAGCCTGAAACCAAAAGCGGAAAGAATCGGATAAAGCCCGTCCATCAGACTCCAGCCGACGATGTATGCGAGATTGCCTTCAATGGAAAAAAAGTTATCCAGTTCCCACGTGCCGAGGATGGTGCGCTCTGCCCATTTCACGATAAAAGCTGAAGATCGCAAATATCGCTACCTGCTCCCAGAGCGGCTTTCTGTGAGCGCCCGCGTACAGGAAGCTGAGGCAAAGCCCTATCCAGATGAACGAGTGGAAAAAGTTGTTCAGCCACGGCAGAAAACTCATTACGCCGAGCAGGTAAAAAAGATAGTTGCCAGCAAAAACTCCGACCGACCAGCCCGCAAAGAGAATCCAGAACGTTTTTCGGAAGTTAAGCTCGACGCTTTCGTTTGCGTAACGCATCACGATAAAGAGCGCGCCGTAGACCGCAAGGACGATCAGGTAAGAGGTGGTTTCATTGCCCGCGCCGAGAATCTCTTTCATCGCTCACCCTTCTGACTTATTTGCACGCGGCGACGAAAGGGGCCGCGTACTGAGCGAGCGCCATAACCGTAAGCTGAGGATTTACGCCGAGGCTCGTGGGAAAGACGCTCGCATCGCAGACAAAAAGATTATCGTAACCATAAGCCTTGAACTCCGGGTCTATGACGCCGAGCTTCTGGTTGCCGCTTAAGATATTTCCGCCCTGCGGGTGGCCCGTGCCGATTGTGATGTCGCTTGAATCTTTGACCCACTTGCGCAGATTCTCAAGCTCGTCAGGGCTTTTGATCTCGAAATAATCGAACGTGTTCGGGATTACGCACTCCGCGCCTTCCGCAAAAAAAGCCTGACCGGATAGTATCAATCCGTCGATAAGTTTTTTAAGATCGCCTTCGGTCGGAACGTAATTTATCTCGCGACCTGTAAGCCCTGCGCGCCGCACCTCGCCGTTCGACTCCGTGCCCACCAGCACGCCCGCGCACGTCATGCGATTGTAGCGAAGCATATTGTTGAAATGATCCTTAAACCAGCCCGGCATGGTAAGCGCCTGCGAGACGGGCGGGTTGAACCACGTTTCGATCACATAGCCGCGACCGGGCGAGGGCTTAAGGTAGTGTGAAATCTGCAAGCCGCTGTAAGAGTTGATCACATTCGGAAACACAGCGGTCAAAGGCGACCCCATATTAAATGACAGGTGCTTTCCCGCGCGCCCTGCCCCGACGCCCGAACGCAGCAGCACGATGCTTGATGACACTGCGCCTGCCGAAAGAACGAATGTATTTGCTTTTACCTCCAGTAGCCTGCCATCTTTCAACCGGCACATCACGGAAGTAATTCGCCTGCCGTTTGCGTGAAACTTTTCAGCCTCGCAGCCCGACAGTATGCGAAGCGCGTCACGCCCCATATCTCTTTGTGTTTGAGGCAGCACAGTATCGAGCATCGAAAGCTTCTTGCCATACTTGCAGCCGATGTTACAGTAGCCGCATCCGAGGCATTCGTGAATGTTGGCGTCCGCGGGCTTCGAGCGATTTTGAGGCTCCTGCGGGAAGATCTTTTCAACTCCCCTGTTAAACAACGGCGCGCCTTGATTCAGGAATCTATCCTGAGTTTCAACGCCGACCAGATCAATCACTTCTTGAAATGATCTCCATACACGGCTTTCATCCAGCCGCGCGTCAATCGAATCTTTGTCGTTCCACCGCGCCAGCACCTCTTCGGGCATCGTAAAACAGACGGCGTTGTTGATTACAGTTGTGCCTCCGACACAGCTTCCCTGCAAAACCTGAAATCTGAAATCGCGGCTCAGTTGCAACGCGCCGTCGCGGTAAAGGCGGGTCAGCATCTCCGCTTCGTCTTCCGAAAATGTGTCCGGGGTTTCGTGCTCGCCCCGCTCAAGCATCAACACCGTTCGTCCCGCGCGCGTCAGATTGTGCGCCATTATCGACGCGGCAGCGCCCGATCCTATGATTACGACATCAGCCGTGATCGTTTTGCTCTTGACGGTTGACGGAGTCTCAACGTGCAGAGGGATTCGCTCTGGTATGGGCGATTGTTCCAGTCGCTTCGGGGTGTCCGGGCGATCTGTGAATTTAACGTAGCCTACGGACTCGAAAGTCCGTTTGTCGTTGTAATAGCCGAGATAGGAAAGCTGTTTGCCCATACGAATCATGCCTTGAACCAGCGTCCGCCAGAACTCCGGCACCAGTCTGAGCGTGACTTCCTGATAGAAACGCTTTCTCAGAAATTGCAGCCTGTCGTCAGGGTACAGGTGCGACAGCATTGGCTTGAACGAAAGGAGCGGATAGATTTCTATCCCCATCAAAACGACCTTCATGATCCACTTTGACTGCGCGTTGAATTTCGCAAGATAGCCGTCAACGTTATAAGCGATCTCTTCGGGCGTGAGCAGTTTCGTCTCTTCGGTGCTGACTACTACTTCGGCCAACGCCGCGAGCGCGCGAAACTCCATAGGCGACAGGTACTTCAAGCCGTAGCGCGCCCGTTCAGCCGTCAGATAAAACCATACGAGCAGAATGATGATAATTCCGTCGAGGATCATCGACCCCCAGAGCAGAGTCGTAACCGGTGTAGAGATAAACTCGGATGTCAGCGGGTTGAAAAGGCGCAAATATACGTCTGTGTTTCCCCATAACAACACTGCGCCTACGGCAAGCTCTGAGATGATGTGACCCAGGATGACCAGAACTACAAGCAATCTGTAACGACGCACATCGCCCGAAGCGATGAATGCGATCAGCGCAAGCACGCCGACTTTCACGACAGAGTTGGTGACGAATGGAAGATGAATGAACGCGTTTACGTTTGGCCCCGCGAGCGCGGGCAGCAGATAACCTGGCACCGCGAGCGCGAAGAGCAAAGCCAGAACTCTCAACAATATTTTCAGCCTGCGTTCCTGCGGAGTGAATTCGCGTTCCTGTGAAGCCGTCATGCCTTCTCCTTTCGGGAAGTATATTTCGGTTGATCTGACCCTGAAATCCCGGGGCGCTGATACTGAACTTCTCAGCTTTTTCTCGACTCTTGTGTGCGAGATTACGTCAAATAGGTTTTACATGCAACTTCCTCACTGATACATGACGGGAAATGCGCGCAAGACGCTGCAAGAAGTTTTCCTTGCCTGTAGCTGGACAGAGCGGAATTGTGACCATTAGAATTCAAGGCTGGACTATTAACAACTATCATATCTATAGGAGGATCAGATGGAAGAGAACGAGTCAACTTATCATGCCGTAGAAAAAGATGGAGTGGTTACGGCAATCTGGGAGATGCACGGTCGCAAACATCTGCGCACGATTGACCCGCGCAGTGAAGAGGGCCGCAGGATACTCGGCACCTACACCGTAGACGAAGCCGTTCATGGACAGGGCGACGAACAGGCAGCAACAGAGCAGGGTGAATCCGCGTAGCAGTTTTCAAATCATGCTCTGTTGCATTGCTGTGCGAACTGTCAATGCAGCAGAGCAACAGAAAAGCTTTTAATCAATCACAAAACACCAGCCCGCGAGCCTCTTCAATCAAGCCGCATTCGTGCGCCATCTCGTAATACAACTCCAGCCCGCGCAGGCTTTCGCCGTCAAGGTCGTAGCTGATGTTTTCGGTCAGGTATTTATATAAATCATCATGGGGCAATCCAAGCTGCGCGGAATAAAGCCGGGCAAGCTCGCCTGCGTGCTCGACGCCTTCGCGCTTCGCCGCTAGAAAATCAACGTTGAGAAAATCAACATTGAGAGAATCGGGTGATGACAGCAGGGTCGAATCTTTTCTAATGGCCCAGAACGCGAAGACGAATGGCAGTCCGGTATGCTTGCGCCACTCTTCGGCCAGATCGTAGACGTGCAGGCGTGTGCGATCTATCAACATCGCAGGGTCGCCAATGATGAGCGCGGCATCGCTTGATTCGAGCATCTCTTCGATCTGCGGCGGCGATGTTCGATACGCAGGGCTGAGGCCGTAGAAGCGATTGAGTATTATTTGAATCAGCGCAGCCGACGTTCGCGATGAAGTGTCGAGCGCGACCGAGCGGACTTCCGTGACAGGCACGCGCGAGGCCAGAACGACGCTTTGAACTTTGCTCTTTGAAGCGACGCAAGCGCCCTGCGCGACCTTGAGTCCCGGAATGCGCTGGTATTCGATCACCGGAATCAGAGCAGCGTCCGCGCGGCCCTCCGCCAGTAACTCTGCGCAACGCGCAGGCGCAGCGTCAGACAGGAATCGGCATCGCTCTTTCTGCTCGCCGTAGATGAAGCTGTAACAGAGAGGCGCTGCATTGAGGTAACTTGATGCAGCGATGTAAGGCTTGTTCATAATATGTGGTCAGTGCTCAGGGGGCGATCAGTCTTTGATTCTTCTAATGACTGACACCGGGCATCCGGCAACGGGTCACTGTAGCAACGGCATTTTTACTCCGCACTCAGGGCAGAATTTCGGAGCGCCTTCGGGCTGTGCGCCGCATCCCATGCATGTTAGCTTGATCTGCATCGGGCCGCCGCATTCAGGGCAGAATTTGCTGCCAGTTGTTTTCGCTCCACACGAGGGGCAGGTAATCGCGCTTTTCGGGACCGTGGCTCCGGCGCGCATGTCTACGTCTGCTGTGTAATCCACCTGGCTCGCTTTCGTATTAAGCTGATCGCGGGCGGCATTGCTCATTGCCTGCGCTTTGCTGGCTGCAAAATCCTCTTCAAAATCGGGCGCGCAATCTTCGCACAAGCCCGCTTTGGCGTTCCAGCAGACTTCCGGGCACACCCATTTGCCGCAACGCGTGCATTGCTTGAAGTACGCTTTCGCCTCTTCGACAGCCTTTTCAATTGCGTTATCGTGCGCTTTGCCTCCTGTGGCGCGCTGAATCTCGTAAGCGCTGTTGCCTGCGCTCGCAAATATGCCGCCGAACATATCGCCCGCCGCTCGCAGCAGCCCGCCCGCCGTGCCTGTCAGCGAGGGCTGGAAATGAGACATGTACCCATTGCCGCATTTGTCGCAGAAAAACTTGAACTGATAACCCCGATCTGTTGATAAATCTTCGTGATTGGCTGTGAATTTTATCATCGCCATAAAGCTCTCCTACTTCTACATCTCCTCGTCCGACTTTGAGGACAACAGTGCGAAAAAGTTTTCAACAAGCATCTGTGGAAAAGCCTGTTGAAAACTCACGTTTCAGCCCCGCAAACTTTTGAAATTCACGGACTTTTAGCACTTTGCACACATTTTGTTCAAATTTTGTTTACAGCGAAAAGTCCAATCATTTCTCGATTTGCAGCAAAAGCATAACGATTTGCTGGGCTTTTTACAATCCTTTTTTCAATTGTAAAGCCAGATTGCTGCAAAGCTGTGCAAAACTCGGTGAAAAAGATCAATAACAGGGCTTTTTGGAGGGTTACTCCTTAATCCAAATCCTGATCGAGAATCTGCCCCAATCGCTCTCGAAACTCGTAGGCTGCCTGTAGCACTTTTCGTGGTTTCGACCCCTCGGCTGGCCCTATAAAGCCGCGCCGCTCCATTGTATCCAATATCTTTGCCGCCCGCCCGTAGCCGATTGATAACCGCCTCTGCAAAACGGATGTTGATGCGCGCCCCATGTCTGTCACTATCTGGAGCGCTTCGCCAAACAACTCATCTTCCGGCCCCTCGAACCCGTCGCCGTCCTGCGCCTCTGTTTCGCTCATCGTCACCTGTTCATTGTAATCCGGCTCGGCCTGCTGGCGCGTGTGGTCGGCAATATGCTTTACTTCCATCTCATTTACAAATGACCCGTGCACTCGTATCAGCCGCGCTGTGCCCGGCGGCAGAAACAGCATATCCCCCTGCCCAAGCAATGCCTCTGCGCCGTTTGAATCGATGATGGTGCGCGAGTCTACTTTCGATGAAACCCGGAACGCTATGCGCGATGGAATGTTCGCCTTGATGATGCCCGTTATAACGTCAACCGACGGGC
This sequence comes from Blastocatellia bacterium, assembly GCA_963804815.1. Classification (GTDB taxonomy): domain Bacteria; phylum Acidobacteriota; class Blastocatellia; order UBA7656; family UBA7656; genus DATEKX01. Next base: position 6,277,646 of record CAWDRU010000002.1, read on the forward strand.
GCTGGGTCGCAAGCACAAGATGAATGCCGACGGCGCGAGCCATCTGCGCCAGCCGCGCGATGCTGGTTTCGACATCGCCTCGCGCGACCATCATCAAATCCGCAAGCTCGTCAATCGCGATGACTATATATGGCAGAGGCTTACGCGCTTCGGCGTTATCGTCTGAAAGAGAGGGGTGAGTCATCTCCTCGATCTGGCGATTGTACTGTTCGATGTTGCGCACGCCGAGCGTGGCAAGCTCGCGATAACGATTTTCCATCTCGTTTACAGCCCACTTCAAGGCATTGGAGGCGCGTTTTGGGTCGGTGACTATCGGGGTGAGCAGGTGAGGAATGCCTTCATACAGACCAAGCTCGACGCGCTTGGGATCAACCATTATGAACTTCACGTCTTCGGGTGAAGCTTTGTAGAGAATCGAACAGATCAGCGAGTTGAGGGTGACGGATTTGCCCGCGCCCGTCGCGCCTGCGATTAACAGATGAGGCATCTTCGACAGATCTGCGATGTACTCTTCCCCGTTGATGGTTTTGCCGAGCGCAATCGTGAGCTTGGATTCGTTGCGCTGAAACTTGCTCGATTCGATGATCTCGCGCAGGCAGATCTTTTCACGGCGCGCGTTCGGGACTTCGATGCCGACGGTCGATTTGCCGGGGATGCGATCTATGCGAATTGACTCGGCTTTAAGCGCAAGACAGAGGTCTTCGGCAAGGCCGACGACGCGGCTGTACTTGATGCCGGGATCAGGTTTGAACTCGAATGTGGTGACCACAGGGCCGGGATTGATCTTGTGAATATGGCCCGTGACAGAGAACTCTTTGCATTTTTCGGCGAGGATGGTGGCCCGCTCGCGCAATTCTTCTTCGGCCTCTTCGTGATGGCCGACCGGTGTTTCGAGCAGTTCCATCACAGGCAGCTTGTAGGTCGCGCCCGTAGATGTCTCGATAGTCTTTTTGCGAGCGGCTTGCTCTTTTGCAGCTTTCTGTTCGGCCTTCTCTGTTGTAACAGTGCGGACGATTGAAGCCGTCGAAACCATCTCGGCTACCTCAGGGTCCATGGTGATTTCAGAAGCGCGCGTCTGGCCTGCGCGTGCCTGTTCCTGTTTTGCCGTGCGGGCGCGCAGGATGGCCGCGGCCCTCTGCCGATGCGTGGACGTTGTTGCGCTGGCGGCCTCTGCCATCTCCGGCTCCGAATCATCAAATGGATCGGGGTCTGTATCGATGATGGCCGCGCCTGTAGCCGCAATCGATGGGCTTGCGACTGCTGCCGAAGACATAATCGGATCCTTGATGATCGGTTCCCTGATAATCGGCTTTGCGATGACCGGCTGTTGCTCTTTCAGCCTGCGCGCCTCTTCGGCCTTCTGCTTGCGCTCTTCCTCCTGTAGTTTGCGCAATTGCTCCAGTCGGACCTGCTCTTCGCGCTCGCGCACTTTTCTTTCTTCTTCAAGTCGCTTGCGCTCTTCGGCTCGTTCGGCTTCTCTTTGTTCGGCGTGAACGCGGCGCTCTTCGGTTCGCTCTGCCCACCGCGCTCTGAAATGCTTGAAACCTTCGGCCAGCACTCTAATCATGGGCCTGAGCCAGCCGTTGATGGTGGCGAATGACACCTCCATCGTCAACATCAATGTCAACAGCGAGGCGGCAGTCAACACTATGGCTGCGCCGATGATGTTCAACGCGCTCGCAAGCGTGCCTTCGATCACGTAGCCGACTCCGCCGCCGTTGCTGCGCGAATGCTCAAGTATGTCGAAACCGATATTGGGAAATAGCGCGAGAAACCCCGACAGCGCCAGAAGCAGCAGCGCCGCCCCAAAAGCTTTGCGTACGGGAATCTCTGTGCGTTCAGAGAAGAACGCGCGCGTCGAGATGGCGATCAAAACGAGCAACAGCGGTATTGCCAGCGACGCAAGCCCGAACAGTTGCAGGAAGAAGTCTCCGACGTATGCGCCAAAGGCCCCGATAATATTCTTTGGCTGCTGCAAAGGGCCTGTTGAGTTCCAACTCGGGTCTTTAGGGTTGAAGGTGACGAGGCTCAACAACAACAGCACGGCTGCGGCAACAAGCACGACGGCCAGCGCTTCGCTGGCGTGTGATTTTTTATTTGAAGACTTAGTTCGAGTTTTTTTAGCCATTGGCCGTTGCTCGCTAAAACGTTTCCCGCAATCTTACTGAATCGCCCACAGATAATACAATAGACAGTGGACAAAAAACAGCGGGCAGCAAGATATAGGACAAGGCTGGATTCAGAAGCCGTAAACAAATCAGAGAGTTCACCGCCGCAGGACTAAGAGGTTTCGCAGAGACCTCTTAGTCCTGCGGCAGTCTTGCTATTTTGTTGTCGCTGCCGGTGTCGCTGCCTTTGCGAAGTCGCCTGCTTTGACAATGGTTATTTTTGAAGGATCAATATAGCGGCGCATTGCTGCGTTGATCTGATCGGGCGTCAGGGCCTGGATCTTTTTCTCGAACTCTTCGTCCCACGCGAGCGTGCGACCTATATAAGCAAGGGCTGTCAGCCTGCGCATAAGCTCTGCGTCCTGCGCGCGGCTAACCTGCCGCGATTGCAGATAGCCCTTCTTTGCCGCCTCGACTTCTTCAACCGTGAAGCCGTCCTTGAGCATTCGCGCGATCTCTTCTCTGAACCCGGTTTCGAGTTTTGCCGCGTTCTGCGGCGCATACATGGCGAACGCGCTGAACGAGCCGTTTTTGTCTAATGAGCTTGCGCCCAGATTTGATCCGACCGAATAACTCAAGCCCTCTTTCTGGCGAAGCCGCGTGCCAAGCCGCGAATTCAAAAATCCCCCTCCGAGAATGTAATTACCCAGAACGAGCGCCGGGTAATCCGGATCGTCGTCGCGCAGGTTCAACCGCAGCGATGCAAAAAAGACGGCGTTTGCTTTGTCAGGAGTCTCAATCGCTTTGTTAAGCACAGGGATGTCCTGATAGTCGGTTGCTATTCGAGAAAACGGGCGCGGACTCTTCCACGAACCGAACAGGTCTGCGATCAATTTCTCGACCTCTTTAGCGTCGAAATCTCCAATGACAGCCACTTCACCGTTCGATGCCCCGTAAAAGTCCGTATAGAACTTTTTCGCATCGGCAAGCGTCGCTGTCTTTACTTCTTCTATGTCTTCTTCAGGTGTTGAGACATATCGCACATCGCCTTTCGGAAACGGGTTCATGTGGCGCTGAAGCGCCACGGCAGCGGCGACTTGAGGCTGGCTGCGCTGCGATTCGGTGTTGGTGATTGTTTCCTGTCTGAGCTGCTCGAATTCAGATTCGGGAAAAGAAGGCTCGCGCAGGATTTCGGCGACGAGCTTTAGTACCGCAGGCAGATTCTCGCGCGTAGTCTCGATTGAAGCGTTGGCAGATGACGGGCCGCCGAAGACGCCCGCGCGGGCTTTCAGTTTGTCGAACTCGTCCTGAATCTGCTGTCGCGTGTGTCTGGTCGTTCCGCGCATCAACATCTGCCCGGCCATCTCTGCCGCCGTCGAGCGATTCATCAGGCTTTTCTCGTCGCCGAAACGCAGGGTTATCACAGCAACGACGGTGTTGCCGCGAGTCTTTTTCGGCACAAGCGTCAGCTTCAGGCCGCCCGGTGAAGTCGCACGCACAGCGCGCGATTCGATGTTGGCGGGCGAGGGGTCGAACGCTTCGCCCGCTACGACCGCCGCTTCGCCTTTGTAATCTTTGACCAGCGCGGCAACATCAGGCACGGGCGGGATTTCAGCGCGATCAATCCTGTCTACGGGAAGGAATACCCCGACCGTGCGGTTTGCAGGTTTGAGGTAAGCTGCCCCAACGCGCTGCACATCGGCGGGCGTGACTTTTTTTAACCGATCACGGTTTAAAAAGAAGAGCCGCCAGTCGCCAATCGCCATCCAGTCGCTCAATTCAAGCCCTACACGCTCAGCCGAACTCAGCGTCATATCGATGTTCTTCAGCATCTGGGTGCGGGCGCGGTCAACCTCTTCGGCGGTCGGCGCTTTGGCTGCGAACTCTTCGACGGTCTGAATCAAGGCATCGCGCGCCGGGTCGAGCTTGTCCGTTTTTCTGAGTTCCGCCATGAAGAACATCATTCCGGGATCATGCAGTTGAATAGTGTCTCCGCCGATTGAGCTTGCCTTCTTGGTTTCAACTATCGATTTGTACAATCGCCCCGAAGGCTCGTCCGCGAGTATTTGAGCCATGATGGCAATCGCCGGATAATCTGCGTGCGCGCCCGAAGGGATGTGATAGCCTGCGATGACCATCTGCGTATCGTCGGTGCGCCGCACGACGACTGTGCGCTCGCCGTCCTGTGTCGGCTCAGTCGTGTAGATTGTCGGAAGCACTCGCTGAGGACGCGGTATCGAGCCAAACTTGTCAACGATCAGTTGCAGAGTCTTCGCCGCATCGAATTTTCCTGCAACCAGCATCACCGCGTTATCCGGCTGGTAATATTTCTGATAGAACGCCTTCAACCTGTCGATGGGAACATTCTCAAGATCGCTGCGATTGCCGATTGGCAATTTTGAATAGTTGTGCCAGTCGAATGCCGCGCCCATCATTCGCTTGATGGAAACGAGGAAGGGCGAATTCTCGCCTCCTTCAAACTCGTTGCGCACGACGGTCATCTCGCTGTCGAGATCTTTTTTGTCGATGAACGAATTGACCATGCGGTCGGCTTCCAGATCGAGCGCCCATTGAAGGTTTTCGTCCGTTGCCGCGAATGTTTCGTAATAGTTGGTACGATCCCAACTGGTAGTGCCGTTCGGGCGCGAGCCGTGCTCGGTCAACTCCTGCGGGATGTTCCTGTGTTTTGGCGTGCCTTTAAACGCCATGTGTTCCAGCAGATGAGCCATACCTGTCTCGCCATAATTTTCGTGGCGCGAGCCGACCATGTAGGTGATGTTGACGGTCGCCGTCTGCTTCGATTGATCCGGGAAGAGCAGTACGCGCAATCCGTTTTCAAAACGATATTCGGTTATGCCTTCAACCGTTGTGACGAGCGTAACGCCTTTTGGAAGCGCCGTCTGCGCAAACATAGAGGGTGTCGCGCCCATCGCGATCACAGTGAATAGAATTAAAGCGATCAACGATCTGATCCTTGCTGCTTTGAGATACATCTTTTTACTCCTTCAATACTGTATATAACTATTTCAGCACAGGGCTGACTGTTCCGGACGGGTCAGCCGGGCGCGCGTTTCTGCTCTTTAGTCTCAGGTACTGATTGATGAATTCATCTATGTCGCCGTCAAGCACTGCGTCAACATCGGAAGTCTCGTGTTTGGTTCGCACATCTTTCGCAAGGCGATACGGATGCATCACGTAATTTCTTATCTGCGAGCCGAAAGAGATGTCGCGCTTCGTCTCTTCAAGCTGAGCGGTTTCAGCGCGGCGCTTTTCCATCTCTAATTCATACAATCGCGACTTCAGTATTCGCATAGCCACTTCCCGGTTCTGATGCTGAGATCGCTGGTTCTGGCATGTGACGACAATGCCGCTGGGCAGGTGCGTGATGCGAACAGCCGAATCCGTTACGTTGACGTGCTGGCCGCCCGCGCCCGACGACCGGTAAGTGTCAACGCGCAGATCTTTTTCGGACACCTCGATTTCAATGTCTTCCTGAACGTCCGGGTAAACAAAGACGGATGCGAAGCTGGTTTCGCGGCTCGAACCGGCGTTGAACGGGCTTAATCTTACGAGGCGATGCACGCCCGCTTCTGCCGACATCAACCCGTAAGCGTAATCGCCTGACAGGGTGAATGTGGCGGATTTGATGCCTGCCTCTTTGCCGGGCTGTTCATCTACGATTTCGGCTTTGAACTTGTGGCGCTCTGCCCATCGCAGGTACATCCTGAAGAGTATCTCGGCCCAGTCCTGCGCGTCGGTTCCGCCCGCGCCCGCGTTGATTGTGACTATCGCGTCGCGCGCGTCGTTTGGACCCGACAGAAGCATCTCTGTTTCCGTCTCTTCGACATTGCGTTCGAGCCGTTCAATGAGCGCCTTCAATTCGCTCAGAGAGCTTTCGTCTTCGGCAGCGAATTCAAACAGCACGGCGGCGTCTTCGATGTCTCGAAGGAACTGGTCGGCTTTACTTGCGGCGGTTTCGAGTCGGCTGCGGAGGCGGAGAACTTTCTGCGCGCGTTCCTGATCGTTCCAGAAGTCTGGTTTTGCCGTCTCTTCTTCTATTTTTTGAGCTTCAAGGCGTTTGGCTTCCGGGTCAAAGAAACCTCCGCAACTCGGCTGTGCGCGATGAGAGGTCTTCGTATTTTTGTCTCAGTTCTTCAATCATTATCGGTTTCTTTCTTTCTTACGAACGGTGCGATTGCCATCAGCAGGCTCAACGCAGCGCACGTGATTGCGAATAGGTCGCCGTAGCGAGTGTAAAAAGTTAAACCGTTCGCGCCCGCTTCATCCGTAGTCTTGATCTTCCACGTGCGCGTCGCGGTCTCGAACATCGATGTTTCGCCGCGCGCCACGCCGTATCGGTCTATGCGCGCAGACAGCCCCGTGTTTGTTGCGCGAACCATCTCGACGTTGTTTTCAACTGCGCGGAAGGCCGCGTGCGCCAGCATCTGTCTGGCGGCAGCCGTCGGGCCGAACCATGACTCGTTCGAGATTTGAACAAGCGCCGATGCGCCTTCAAGTCTCATCCTTCGCGCGATGTCGGGTCTGGTCGCCTCAAAGCAGATATTTATTCCAAGCCTCGCCCCGGCAACATCGCTCAACGTAAAATCCTTGCCCGGAGTGATGTCGCCTGCGAGCGCATGAACGTCTTTCACAAAAGGAAGCCAGCCGCGCGCGGGAACATATTCTCCGAAGGGAACAAGAGCAATTTTATCATACTCCGCGATTTTCTCACCAGAAGGGGCAATTACGAGCGCGCTGTTATATCTGTCATCGATTGTGACAGGGGTTTTCGGAAACCCCCAACTGTTCAGCAACAGATAAACGTTATTGCGCCGTGTGAACTCTGCGATGCGGCTGCGCAGTTCATCATCGCTGTCGTATTCAAAGCTCATGGGCGATTCGGGCCAGATTACCAGATCGATTTTATCGGATTTGACGGCGGCGTTCTCTTCGGCCTTTGCGCGTATCGCCTGCTCGGACAGAGAGAAAAAACGCAGCAGCATCTGCTCGTTGAATTTCGGATCACCCCAATCGCCGTCGATTGGAATGTTGGGCTGAATGATCGCGACGTTGACCGACCCTGCTTCTTCCGCGTGAGGCCGGAGCGACTGGCCGTAGAGCACGGCGGTGATTGCTATGACGCCTGCCGCCGTCAACACTATGATTCCGCGCCTGTGTTCGAGATAGATGAGCGCGAATACCAGCGCCGCGCTTGCGGCCACCATTATCGCGCTGACAAGATAGACGCCTCCAAGTCGCGCCACCTGAATCACCGCAGGCTGAATGGTTTGCGAATAGCCGAGCGCATTCCAGCCCATTCCCGTCACTTCAACCCGCGCCCATTCGCTCGCCGACCAGATGACGGGCGCTGAAAGTATCCCCCACCCGCCGAAACGCTTGATTGCCTGCGCAAAGACCGCCGCAAAAAAACCTGTGAACACGCCGAGCGTCAGCGAAAAGATGACGAGGATTATGTAGCAGAGCCACATGGGTATCTCGCCATAATTGTGCATTGAATAGGTGACCCAGTGCGAAGACCCTGCGTAAAAGATCGTCCCCGTAATACTGCCGAGCAGAAGCGAGCGCCAGAAACGCCGCTCGCGCACGACCGCCATTACAAGCGGCGCAGTCCCCACCCATCCGAGCGACCAGAGGCTCCAGTCGGGAAACGCGAAGACCAGAAGCAAACCTGAAAAGATCGCAAGCGACAGGTTGCTGATGAATGGAGTATGCGAGCTTTGATAAGGGAGCACTCTGGCGACTCTGAAGCGCGCGGCCAGCAGGTCTTCGCGCGCATAAACGGGCGGCGCAGCCTCTTCGCTGTGACGAACGCGGCGATGCGAGTGACAAACAGTGAATAGAGAGCGAAGGGTTTTTGTTGAGGACGTGAACACAGAATCAGTTTTACCACATCTTAATTCATGGTTCATCATTCATCGCTCATCGCTCGCTTCTTCGTGCACAAGTTCGGCCATAAACGAACTGCGCACGAGCGGCCCCGCGAAGACCGCGCGAAAGCCCAGTCGCTCGCCGTGCGCTTTGTACTCTTCAAACATATCGGGGTGGACGTACTCTTCGACCGGCAGGTGATGACGGGTAGGCTGAAGGTACTGGCCGATGGTCGCAACGTCTACGTCGTGCGCGCGCAGGTCTTCGAGCAATCGCTTCACCTCGTCGCGCGTTTCTCCAAGCCCGACCATAAACCCGGATTTCGTAAGCACCTCGGACGAATGCAATCGCGCGCCCCGCAGCACGTCTAACGACTGCTGGTATTCCGCCTGCGGGCGCACTCTTCGATAAAGGCGAGGCACAGTCTCGACGTTGTGATTGAAAGTGTCGGGCCGCGCATCGAGTACAATGTGAAGGGCGTCGAGGTTTCCTTTGAAGTCGGGCGTAAGCACTTCGATCTTTGCGAGCGGCAATCGGCGGCGTACTGCGTGAACGGTTCTTGCGAAATGCCCGGCCCCGCCGTCCGGCAACTCGTCGCGATTGACCGAGGTGATGACGACGTAGCGAAGCGATAGTTGAGCCGCCGCTTCGGCCACCTGCTCAGGCTCGCCTGCCAGCGCGTCCATCGGCAGTCCCCGGCCTGTTTTGACCGAACAGAAGCCGCAACTGCGCGAGCAGATGTCGCCCAGTATCATGAAAGTAGCCGCGCCGCGCTCAAAGCAATCATTGCGATTCGGGCATCGCGCTTCTTCGCACACCGTATGCAGCCCGCGCGTGCGAAGCATCTTCTTCAGTTCGTGGTCGGCTTCGACGTTGCGCTGCGGCTTGCGAAGCCACTCAGGCAGTCGCGGCCCTGTCTTTGGTTTCAGCCCTTCGAGTTGAACCAGCATATTTATTTATTTCTGCGGCCAGGGGTAGATCATTACGCCCTTCTTGCCCTGGCTCGACAATTCATTGGCGATCTGTTGCGCATCTTCGCGCGACTTGTAAGGCCCGATATGAACGCGGTACAACGTGTCCCGGTTGCTTGGGCCTTGCGTGTAGGCGCTGGGGTATTTGCGGCGAATCTCCATCATATACTGGTTCGCCTGCGCCTCTGTGCCGAAAGACCCGCCGACCCATACGACATAAGATGTATCGCCAGTGGTCTCCTGCTCGCTCGCCTGTTTGGCTGACTGATTCTGATTGGCTGGCTGGTTTGTGTTTGTGTTCGCGCTCGGCACTGTGTCCTGCTTGACGACGTAAAGCCCCGCCCAGAATGCCCCTAAAAGCAAAGCTATGCCTACGACGAAGATTGCTACGACTTGTTTATTGCTCATGGCTTTCGGTCTAACTCACTCCCATCGGTTCGCGGGGCTGAACCGTAAAAGTCTCCTGCTTGGACTTTGGATTCAAAAGAGCATGAATGATATCAACCGGGATCGGAAATACAACAGTCGTGTTCTGCTCCACGCCGATTTCCGTCAGCGTCTGAAGATAGCGCAGTTGCAGGGCGATAGGCTCGGCAGCGATTGTGCGCGCGGCGGCGAGCAGTTTTTCTGAAGCCTGATATTCGCCTTCGGCGTGAATGATCTTTGCGCGCTTCTCGCGTTCGGCTTCCGCCTGTCGCGACATCGCGCGCCGCATCTCCTGCGGCAGATCAACGGCCTTGATTTCGACCAGCGATATCTTGATGCCCCAGGGATCTGTGTGGAGGTCTAAAATCTCCTGCAATCGCGCGTTCAGTTTATCGCGCTCCGCCAGCAGATCATCAAGATCGGCTTCGCCCAGGACTGATCGCAAAGTGGTCTGCGCCAGTTGCGAAGTCGCGTACAGATAATTTTCGACTTCGACGACGGCGCGGCGCGGGTCAATCACACGGAAGTAGACAACGGCGTTTACCGAAACTGTCACGTTGTCGCGCGTGATGACATCCTGCGGCGGCACGTCGAGCACCACTGTGCGGAGGCTGATTCGCACTATGCGATCAATTGGCCGGAAGACCAGAATGATGCCCGGCCCCTTGGCTTCCGGCAGCAACCGACCCAGCCGAAATATCACTCCGCGCTCGTATTCGCGCAGGATGTTGATGACGCTGAGGATGTAAATCAGGACGATCACCGCCGCTATGATCGGCAGCGTTAAAAGTTCCTTTGGCATATCCACCTCCTATTCTAGTTGCATATCGCTTTGAGAGAAAGGTTGTTAATTTCCGGTTTTCGATCATTCAATCGCGGAAGCTTTTTTCGGAACTACTGCCGTGTTTTTCTCCGCTTCGACATCGAGAGTCAGGCCGTCTATGTCTGTGACGCGCACGTCTTCGCCCGCTGCTATGCTCATACCGGAGCGCGCGTGCCATAATTCGCCGCGCACAAAGACTGTGCCTTCCGGAGCAATCCTTGTCTGCGCTCTGCCTCTGAGTCCGATCATCCCGGCTGTGCCCGTCGTCACCTTCATGCGCCGCGCGCGCATGGCAAGCTTCAGCATAAAGACAACTATCAGCGCGAATGGAACGATGACGGCAAGCACCAATCCCAGAGGCAGTCTCAGTTCAGGGTTCGGAACGTCGATCAGTATCATCGCGCCGGTGACCGCCGCGATTATGCCGCCAAGCCCCAATATGCCGAAGCCCTGAACTTTCGCTTCGAGGACGAACAGGCCCGCAGCGACCGCCATCAAAAGCACGCCCGTCAGGTTTATCGGCAGCATGTGAAAACCATAAAGCGCGAGCACGACCGACACTGAACCGACGACGCCCGGAACGATTGCGCCCGGATGCTGGAACTCGAAATAGACGCACAGCGCGCCAATCGCGAAAAGAATAAAGGCCAGGCTTGGATTCGCCAGCGCCATCAATAGCCGCTGGCGTAGCGACGGCGCAACCTCTGCCACTTTTTCATCCGCAAGATGAAGCGTCGTTTTGCTTCCGTCAAAGCGCGTGATAGTGCGGCCATCGAGTTGCGCAAGCAGATCAGATTCATCGCGCGCGATTATTTCGATCAGATGTTTTTCGAGCGCCTCGCGCTCTGAAAACGAAGCGCTTTCGCGGACGGCGGACTCTGCCGCAAGCGGATCGCGCCCGTGTTTTTCGGCGTGGCTTCGGACAAAAGCCGCTGCGTCGTTGGTCACCTTCTCTGACATCGTCCGGTCGAAGTCTCGGCCATCCGACATCACCGGATGAGCCGCGCCCGCAGTCGTGCCCGGAGCCATCGCGGCGACATCAGCCGCCATCATTATGACGAACCCTGCCGAGGCCGCGCTCGCCGCGCTTGGCGCAACATAGATGATGACGGGCGTGCGCGAGGCGTCTATGCGGGAAACGATCTCGCGCATGGATGTGCCGAGCCCGCCCGGTGTATTGAGCGTGATGACGAGCGCGCTTGCGCCTTCGCGTTCGGCCCGCGCGATTGCCGACCCGATGAGTTCGGCGCTTGCGGGAGTGATCAGATCGTCGAGCGTGAGACGCAAAACGTCCGCGCGCGCCGTTGCGCCTGCCGCCGTCATAAACAGCAGCAGCGCGGTCAGTGTGATGATTCTTTTTAGCGCGTTCATAATCTACTACCCGAACCTAAGCCGTGTGATTTTTCGATAATAGTTTAACACAACAGAGACTGCCCGGTTATGACGCGGCTGCCTGATTTATCCTGACGCAGAGAGTTTGAATAGCATTGATATGCATTATCAAACTCTATTAAATGTCAGTTGTTCCCACACCCTTATTGTCGGTAATCCGGCGAAATCATTATCGCGAGTAACGATGTCAGTAATGCCAATTCTTTGCGCGCAGGCAAGGTTGATCGAGTCATTGACGAAAAGCCCATGAGTTCGGCGCAAGGCATGGCTTACTGCAATGTCAATACTGGATACTTCAATGATTGTAAAGGGCAATTCCAGAATCTCTTTGACATCTGTGATGTAGTCTTTGAGTTGCGAGATAATTTGCGGATTGGCTTTCAGCTTTTTAAGTATTTGGCCTGAAGATATTAAACCTTTGGCAACTGCTTCGCCTTGCATACGACGGTGTAGCATTTCTGCAATGATGATGGTCGTGATATATGCTTCGATTTCTCCCAGCGCGACTCTTTGCAGAAATGAAGAGCAATCGACTGAGAGGCCGCCCAGATGGTAGATAAAAATATTAGCGTCAATCAGCACGGATGTACGCGCTGGCATCAGCTTAATATCCACTTAACTCCTCATCTTCAGCCAGCCAGATAATCGTGTCGCGGTCGAGTCCCTTCATCGAGCCGCGCGTCCTTTCTACAGCTTCCAAAGCTCGTAGCGTTCGATCTGGAGTGGCGTTGGCAATGCCGAGTTCCTTCATAATCTGCTCGGCGAGATGGCGTTGCTCATCAAGTGATAGCTTGCGTGCTGCATCGAGTATGGATTTCAAACTTTCTTGGCTCATGATGTTATTCTCTAAAATGCCATCCTAACAATGGCATTATCGGCTATCAAGCGGTATTTCAAAACTCAAGGTTCAAGCGATGGCTCGTAGGTCGTTATGAACTCAAGAAACTTTGATACCTCGACGATATCTTTGCCCATAAAGCGAATGCTGTGCGAATCCGTGCGCTCGACTATCGAAAGATAGCTCAACATCTCCGACGGGCGATAACTCTTGAAGCGCACGTCGAGTTGAACCGGCGCTTTGACGCGATACGGTTTGAACTCTTTGATCCTGCCCAGTGCGCGTTTGACTTTCTCTCTGATCACATCGTAAGCCGCCTCCGGCGTGAGCGTGCGCGCAGAGTGAAACCCGTAAGCCCACTTCACGACAGCGCCTTCGATGTCGCCAAGAAGCGCGGTCGTCTCTTTGACCGCAGCATCGTCGCCCGAAACCATGATCACAGGCACGTTGAAGTGTCCCGCGATGGCCGCGTTGATTCCGGCTTCGGGCATAGAGGTGCCGTTTAAGCGCACGTCGGCAAGCCGCGCGCTTGAAATCGTGTGAGCGCGTACGCCCGTCAGGCTGTTTGTGCTCGTGTGATAGCCGATAAAGATTGCGCCGTCGAATGTTTCGTCAATGCCCTGCATCATCATCAGCGGGCGCGGCCACGAGCGCACTATTGTCACCGCTTTTGGCAGCTTTTCAATCAGCAGATTCTGCCCGTTGCCGTGCGAATCGCTCACAACAATTTCAGTAGCGCCCGCCTCGAAAGCGGCTTCGATGGCTGCCGCGACTTCCGCCGTCATAAATTCGCGCGCGCGGTTATACTCGAACCCCTGCGGGCCGAGTTGCTCGCCTGTGACTACGCCGACAATGCCTTCCATGTCGGCAGAGATGTATATCTTCATCTTTTTCGCCTGCGCCTCCGAGGGTGTAGAAAAACCAATAGACAAAATGCAGAGGGCCAGAGATAAGAACAGAGCCTTCATTTTACTCCTCCATTTAGATTGGAGTCGAAAGTGGCGAAAGTTCAGAGGCCAATCTGAGCTTCAATTTCACGAATGCGCGTGACCAGCCTGAGCAGTTCCGCGTCCGTCGTCTTCTCGCCGCGCGCTACGGCTTCCGCCCGCGCGAGCAGTTCGGCAAGCTCATTCGGATCGAGCCTTGCGCGGCGAGCCACCGCCGCCGAGAGCCTTGAATCATCCGCGTTGAGCGGCAGCGAACCGAAGCGACACAGCCGCTTGCGAAATTCCCCGTAGATGTTCTGCATCGCAAGGTCGCTTGCAGAAGCAAGTCGCGCGATGTTTGCCATCGAAGAGACGAATTCAAGATTGGTCGTGCGCTGCTCGCGCTTTAGCGGAACGGGGCGCGCAAACCTTCGCCCGTAAGTATAAACAACGAACGCCGCAATCAGCGCCGCCTGCGCCAGCATCCACGGCACAGGGGTGCCGCGAAAATATGCCAGCATGCCGCCGCCCGACGAGCGCGATCCGTAGCCGTGATGGTACTCATCGAAGGCGATCTTTCCTGCCGGACGGTCTGCAAAAAGGTTTAGCGCGACTATGACGTTATCGGCCAGCCTGATGCCGTTGTTTGCGACGATGAAGGGGTCTGTCAGCATCACGACGCGGCCCTCTTTCATCTTCGCATCGGCAAGCAGCGCCCCCTGGTCGTCGCCGATGTGATAAGTTACAGCGCGACTGTCAATCCTCACGCGCGTCGCGTAATCGGAAGCCTTGATGCGCTCGACGTTGCGCGTGTAGATGGTCGGCTGGAGCGGGCGCACTTCAAATTTGCCGGGGGCAATGCCGGTATCTGCGTTCGCGTCGCCGAAATTTTTTATGTGAATACTTCTGTCAATGATGACGAGCAGTTTGCCCGACTCGACCCATTCGGCCAGACTTTTGAACTCCTCTTCATCGGGATTATTTGAATCCGGCAAAGCGATTATGACAAGCGTGCCTATCTGATCGCGGTCTTTTATTTCGGTGTAGGGCTTTTCGAGCCGCGTCGCCTCATAGCCGCTCTCTTCGAGCAGCGTGTAAAAGGCGTGTGTTCCGTAGGGAGTTGTCCGATAAGACGAGCGATCAGCCTTTGCTTCGGTTTCCTGAGCGTCGCGCGTATCGACGAAGAATATGAAGTTGAGCGCAACAAGCACAAAGAAGATGCCGATGGTCAGCAGGATTGCGCTCGTGTTTTTTTTCATGAAACTATTTCACGTTGAACAACTGCACGTCTTCGAGCACCCATCCGCTTCCTGAGCGGTTAAGCACATAGCGCGCTGTGCCTGATTGATCGCGCCCTTCGGATTTCACCTTCAACTCGACATCGAGCGCAACGCGGCTGTTATCGATCTGTTCCGCGCGCAGAATTTCGGTCGCCCACGCAGTCGGGCGCGAAACGGTCAGCCCCTGCACGAATCGCTTCATGTTGTTTCTGACGACCAGAGGAAACAGCTTATCGGAAGTCGGGTCTTTGATGGCCGCGTCGAGTTGCGCGATGAAAGCGCGCACAGACTCTTCGACCGTGGGCAGCATATTGGCGGCGCGCTCTGCCTGAACCAGCGCTTCGCGTGATGCGAACTGCGCGGGAGCTTCTTCGGCTTCAACCAGCGCGCGGCGCAGGTGCTGCACCGCGTCGGCAGACTTGCCCGCTGCCATCTGTACCTGCCCAAGCGTAATGTAGGCCCACGCCAGCGCAGCGCCGACCGGCGGGTCGATCTTTATGGCCGCTTCGGCTTCGCCCGCCGCATCGCTCATCTTCTTTTGAGCCGCAAGCGCGCGCGCAAGCGACGCGTGAATCAACGCATTGCGCGGATCACGGCGCGCGGCTTCTCTGAGGCTGATTTCGGCTTCACCGTATTGAGCTTTGTTGAACAGAGCGATGCTTTGAGTGAAGAGCGTCTGCGCTGAAATGCGCGTCGCTTTCATATCGCCGTCTCGCGCATCGTTATCATAGTTGGACTGGATGATGAGTTGTTCGGGATCGACTTCGATTGAAGTGATCTTTTCAGCGGTCGGAATGTCAACCGAAGTTATATTCTCAGACGGAACCGTGACCTGCGCAGGCACGCGTTTGCCCGAAGCAGTGACGGCCATAACTGTGACCGCGACATCGCCCGTGCCGAGATTGCGGAGGTTGACGCGCTGTGTGCCGGGTTTGTCTGAGGCAAGCGGCGCGCCCACGATTATGTCAGGCTCGATGATTGTATCGAGCCATTGCTGAAAAAGTCTTTCGACATCCGCGCCCGCAGATTTCACAAACGCGGCTCGAAAATCGTCCGTCGTCACGACCTTCGTCTGCCCTGCGGCAAACACCATTTTAATAGCAGTGAAAAGTTTGTCGCGGCCAGCGGTCTCGGCCATCAGGCGGAACACGAGCGGCCCTTTGCCGAACACGGCGGCGCTGTAGCTGGGGAGCATGACGGTCTGGATTCCAAGCTCCGCATCGCGCCCCGATTGAGCGACGGGCGTATAGCTCCAGCGCATTCGCATGAAGGCATCGCTGAGCGCGTCCTTGCCGAAGCGGTCTTCAAAATAGAGCGCGGCCAGATAGCGCGGCAGCGAATCGCGTATGAAGGCCGCACTGCGGGCTTTTTGTCCGGGGCGACCTTCCGCCGCCTGACGGGCTTCCTGCCCGCGCACGCGGACGCGGCCATCAATCCATAATCGTGCAATTGCATCGGCCATGGCTTCGATGCTGGCTTCGTTGAGCGTGTCGCGTCGCAAGGTCTGTTCGTTGACGACAAGCGCGCCGGGCACTGTGATGTTGTTTGCGCGCACGGAAGAGATGATGCGAAAGGTCGTGCCATCGGGCAGCGGGCCAAGCGTCTTAGTAAAGAAATTAATCATGCGCCCGGCTTCATCGTCGAGTCGCGCAATGTTTGCGCTCGCTTTTGCGCCGGTTGGCGAACTCAGACCGGGTTGCGCGTAAATTTCAACTTTTACTCCGCCGTGATCGGCTGTCACCGGCTGATCGAAGCTGCCCGCGACGATGAGTGGGAGCGAGTTGAGCGGTTGATCGAATGTGAAGGTCTGACCGCTGCTCGATTTAAGCGCGCCTGCCGAGACTGCGCGAAAGTTGTTTGCGGTCGAAGCGGTTGTGATCTCAATCGTGAAGGGCGCGGTCGTCGAGCCATACATCGCAAACATCGTCGAAGGCATGGGAACCCAGACGGCTTCGGGCGTCAGCAACACTTCGCCCGGATAGATGTGAATCAATGGAGTCGATTCGGGCGCTTCGATTCTATAGGCTACTTCGACGCGCGCGCTTGCGCCCCCGGCTATGGGAGCAGTGGGCGTGATTATGATCTGATTGAGCGAAGTGGTGCGACGGTCTTCCGCCGCTTCAAACTGAGCCGTCCCGCCGTTGACCATAACGGCGCTTACCTTCGCCAGCTTTGTCAGCCGAAGATAGACCTTCGATTTCGGCGACTGGCTCAGATTTGAAATCGTGAGCGTCGCGCGCGCATCCACAGCGCTTGCGGCTGTGTCGATGCGGGCAGTTATCTGATAGCGATCAACTTCGACTTCCTGCGCCGCTGCGCCCACCGTCAAAACGAGCAGGATGAAAAGAGTCGCCATGAAATGAGCGATTGAAAACTTTTTGAACATTAACGCTGAGACCTTTTAATAAGACTTCTACAACTCATCCCGCACGAGTTCGTGGATGGCTTTGAGCTTTTCAAGCAGCGGTGCAAGGCGTTCGAGCGGCAGACTGTTCGGCCCGTCAGACAAAGCCGCCGCAGGGTTGTCATGCACTTCCATGAATATGCCGTCAACTCCGCACGCTGTGCCTGCGCGCGCCATGTACTCGATAAACTCCGAATCTCCCCCACTGGCCGTTCCCAATCCGCCCGGTCGTTGCAGGCTGTGCGTCACATCGTATACGACCGGATAGCCGAAACTGCGCATGATGGGAATCCCGCGAAAATCGACTACGAGATTGTTATAGCCGAAGCTCGTGCCGCGCTCGGTTATCATCACGCGCGAATTGCCATGCGAGCTGGCTTTTTCGATGGCGTGCAAAACATCCTGCGGCGCAAGGAACTGGCCTTTTTTGATATTGACGGCGCGGCCCGACCGCGCGACCTCTGCGATAAGATCGGTCTGCCGCGAAAGAAAAGCCGGTATCTGCAAAACGTCTGCCACCTCTGCGGCGGCGCGCACCTGCGCTGTTTCGTGAACGTCTGTCAGCACGGGAATCCCGATTTCGCTTCGCACGCGGCCAAGCACGCGCAGGCCCTCTTCGATCCCCGGCCCGCGATGCGCGTTGATCGACGTGCGGTTGGCTTTGTCGTAGGACGATTTGAAAATGTAAGCTATGCCGAGCCTGTTCGTTATCGAACTGATGGCTTCGGCCATCCTGAGCGCGTGCGATTCGCTTTCGACAATGCAGGGGCCCGCAATCAAAAAGAGATTGCCGCTGCCCACTTCGACGCTTCCAACTTTGAAAGGATTGATAGAGGCCGACATAATTGAAGCAATATTCTACACGGCGGCGTACGAAATTTGAAAGCGCGATGAGCTTGCCTGCCCGCGCGCAGCCCGTATATACTGTTTCTCGACAGGAAAGAAACCAATCCGCTCGCGTATCATACGCGAGCGGATTTTTTATTATGCGATGAATTTTGCCTGCGCCGAAACGAGCGCAGGTTTTTCGTTTTGAGGAGAGAAACATGAACCCGGATCAAACCTTTCGATACAACAACGACAGAGAGCTTGAACAGCTTGCGCGCAGGTTCGAGTCCTGCGAGTTGCAGGCCGACGACCTGCATCATCGCGCTCACGTGGCCTTAAGCGTCTGGTATTTTCTCCGGCTGCCGGAACCCGTTGCCTGCGCGCGCATCCATGACGGGTTGCAGCGATTCGTCCGCCACCACCGTGTAAACGTCTATAATGAGACCATAACACTGTTCTGGATGAAACTGGCCCGCCAATTCGTGGCCAGCGCGGATGCGGGCCGCACGGCTCTTGAACTGGTCAATGATTCAATGAGCAGGCTGGGCGATTCGCGCATCATCTTTGACTACTACTCGCGCGAGCGGCTCAACTCGGATGAGGCTCGCCTTCTATGGGTCGAGCCGGATTTGAAGCCGCTTGATTTCGCTTGTGAAACGGGTTCGCGTCATCCATGAACGGGTTTGTCCCGTTCGTCAAATATTTCTTGACTTAAACCTCTGAAGAACATACGCTTCTGGCCGTGGCCAGCCATTAGTGTCCTATCTCGATATATAGGAGTTTGTTATGAAAAAGATGAAGAAAGTAGCCCTGCTGTTAATCATTATGTTAACAGCGAGGGTAGAGCTTGTGTTCCCACAGGCATCGGTTTCGACCTCGGAGCTAAGGGGACAAGTCACTGACCCGAGCGGCGCGGCAGTTGTCGGAGCTAATGTCACCATCACCGACACGAACAAAGGAACTACGCGCACGGTCAATTCCAATGAAGAAGGGCTTTATGTCCTGCTGTCCCTGCAACCGGGCACGTATAATCTGAAAGTCGAAGCCACGGGCTTTTCGGCAAGGACGATCAACGACATCAAGCTTGACGTAGGGCAAATGGCCAACATCCCTGTTGCGCTCGGCGTGAGCGGCGTCGATGCCGAAGTCAATGTGACGGCGGGCGGCCCTGTGGTCGAAGTCGAGCGCACGCAACAATCTTCTGTAATCAATCAGATACAGATAAACAACCTGCCTATCAACAGGCGGAACTATCTGGACTTTGCGCTGCTCACGCCGGGTGTTACGGATGCTGACAACATCAACGACTCGACCGATTTTCGCGTAGCGCAGACGCCGCAATCGGGGCTGTCGTTTGGCGGCAATAACGGGCGCGGCAACTCCGTGCTTGTTGACGGCGCATCGACGGACACCAACTCCGGTGCCGTGCGCGAGGTCATAGGGCAGGAAGGCGTGCAGGAATTTCAGGTCAATCGCAACAGCTATAATGCCGAATACGGCGGAGCCTTCGGCGGCGTGGTCAACATAGTTTCAAAGTCAGGCGCAAACGACTGGCACGGCTCACTGTTCGGGTATTTCCGCAATGACCGCTTTGACGCGCGCAATTTCTTCGATCAATCGCCCGACGGCATATCGCCGTTCAGCCGCCAGCAATTCGGCGGAAGCCTCGGCGGGCCGCTCAAATCGGACAGGACATTCTTCTTCACGTCGTTTGAAGCGTTGAAGCAGAAGCAGACGAGTTTCGTCAACCTGCTCAACGATCTGACGATCTTCAACCTCAGCAGCAGCCAGTCGGCTCTGTTCAATCTGCTTGACGGCGTGCCGCCTCTCGCGCCGCTTTCGGCGGGGATTCGCGGCGCGCTGACTATTCAACCGCGCACGCGGAATCTGTTCGAGGACGCGAGCGGGCAGTTCCCCTTCGATTCGTTCGACGTGGTAGGCACTTTTCGAGTCGATCATACCTTCAACGCCAACGACAGCGGTTACATTCGCTTCAATGTTTCCGACGCGCACTTCGAGAATCAGGCCGCGGGCGCTTTGACCGCCGTGTCGCGCGGGCGCACGATAAATCCCTTCACCACAGGAATGCTGCTTAGCGAAACACACTTCTTCTCTCCCGTCACGATCAACGAAGTGAAAGCGCAGTACAGCTACCTGAACAATGATGTCATTCCGAACGATCTGGTCGGGCCGGAGATCAACGTTGACGGATTCGGCAACTTCGGTCGCGACATCTTCCTGCCGTCGTTTGCAATCGAGCGTCGCTACGAGATCAGCGACAACCTCTCGATGGTGCGCGGCGATCATACGTTCAAATTCGGCGGGCAGTATCAGGCCGTAAACAATGCGACCGACTCGCAGACCTTCTTTGGCGGGCGATTCAATTTCACAGCGCAACTGCCGCTGATCAGTCTGGTTCCGGCAGCGGCAAGGGTGCCACTGATTACTTTCCTTGCCACCAACGGCGGCGCGCTTGCGGTCGATGCGGGCGGCGGGGCCATCAGTATTTGCGCCAACCCCGGCGTAGCGGGCTGCCCGAACGGCATACCGGATGTACTGGATGCGCCGATCAGCGCGGTTCAGGCTTTCAACGTAAATCTGCCGACCGTCTATCAACAGGGATTCGGCGAATCGCACGACAAACAATTCAGCCATCGCTACAGCTTCTACGGGCAGGACACGTGGAAACTGCGCCCGAATTTTACCTTGAATCTCGGCCTGCGCTACTACCTTGAAAACGACACGGACCCGATACCGCTCGACAAAAACAACGTGCAGCCACGCATAGGATTCGCGTGGGACCCATTCAAAGACGGTAAGACGGCGATTCGCGGCGGCTATGGAGTCTTTGTGGGGCAGGTTGATAATCAGGTCATCAACGTGGTCAGAGAATTGAGCAGTCAGGGTGACCCAAGCAACATCGATATAGTGCTTGCCACTGCCACTTCCAATGCGCTGCCGCTCAGCCCGGCTGATCCTCTGGGACCGCGCGCGCCGACATCGTTTCAGATTTACCAGACTCTGCTTGCACAGGGCGTCATCGGCACGCGCACGATCACAGAAGCCGACCTTGCGCAGTTCGGACTCAATCCCGGCCCGAACGGCACGCTCGAAGTGCGCTTCCGCGTGGGGCCGAATTTCGAGAACCCTTACACGCAGCAGGCGAGCTTTGCCGTTCAGCGCGACATAGGCGCGGGCTACGGCGTGGAAGTAAGCTACCTGTTCAGTCGCGGCGCGCACATTCCGCGCAACCACGACGTAAATCCATTCAAGGCGACAGGGCCTGTCAGCCCGCTGTCGGGGACGCCGACCTTTATTCGCTTCCCAACAGCCGCGCAGGCGGCGGCGGGGCTGAGTTCGGATTTCCTGAATCCTTTCAGGCTTCAGGATAACAACTACGAATCGACTGCAAACACGTTTTACCACGCGGGAACGATTCAGTTGACGAAGCGGTTTTCCCGGTACTATTCGATCAACACGAACTACACGTTCTCGAAGACGATTGATGAAGTGACGGATTTCAACAGTGACTTCTCTGCTCAAAATCCGCTCGACCTTCGCGCAGACCGCGCGCTTTCGGCCTTTGACCAGCGCCACCGTTTCGTTTTCAGCGCGGTCTTCAGCAGCCCTGTAAAAGGCGAATCGTTTGCGTCACGGCTGCTGCACGATTGGGTCCTGTCGCCGATCTTCATAGCCGGAAGCGGGCGACCGTTCAACGTGCTTCTTGGCATCGACGCCAACGGCGATGGCGTATCAACCAGAGATCGTCCCTGCCTTCGCGAATCAGCCAATGCACCCTGCAATGCGGGTTCCAGCCTTGGCCGCAACACGGGTCGCGGCGAGCCGTTTTATAACGTTGACCTGCGACTTGCGCGCAGATTCAGTCTTGCCGAAACCAAATACTTCGAGCTGACGTTCGAGTCGTTCAATCTGTTCAACCACACGAACTTCATCGGAATAAATAACATCATCGGCGTTACGCCGCTGACGGACGCAAATCCGACGGGCATTCGAGGAAGAGCGCCGACGCAACCGCTGGGCTTCACCTCGGCAGCCCCCGCGCGCCAGCTTCAGTTCGGAGCGCGATTCAACTTCTAACCTTATAGGGGCGATGGTGTATGATGCGCCATCGCCCCTACCTGCAACTTGCCATTTCTGTCAGGGCTGTAACAAAGTCGGCTGACAATTATGTAGGGGCGATGGCGCATCATGCACCATCGCCCCTACAGTTACTTTGTTACAGCCCTGCGGGCGTGATTGCTGGATTCCGCTTCGCTCGCTTACAATCTAGCATCCGAATAAATTCATTCGAGGTCGATTAATGACAGATTCGCTGAGCTATCTCGAAACGCGGGCAGATCGCCTCATGGTTGATGGTGCGGACGTAGCGCAACTGGCTGAACAATACGGCACGCCGCTTTATATCTTTTCCGAAAAGCGCATTGCGGAAAACGTCCGTATGCTTCGGCGCGCGGTCGAATCGGTCCACGCGCGCGCGAAGCTGTGCTATGCGTCAAAGGCCAATTCTAATATGGCCGTGCTCGACGCAGTGCGGCGGGCGGGCGGCGACATCGAAGTCAATTCAGGCGGCGAGCTTCACAAAGCGAAGCTCGCAGGGTTCAGGCCCGATCAGATAGTCTTCAACGGCGTATCGAAGACCGACGAAGAGATACTCGACGCAACAGAGTACGGCATTCTTGCAATCAACATCGATTCGCTTTACGAGCTGGATCAGGTCGCGCGCGTGGCGCGACAGGCAGGCCGTCGCGCCAATATAGCGATCCGCATAGTTCCTGAAATAATCACCCGGTCGCACATAGGGCTTCAAACAGGACTGCTCTCGTCAAAGTTCGGGCTGTCGCCGTCGCAGATTGAAGAGGCGTTTCGCGTGGCTTTGAATAACAGCGACTCGATCAATCTTGTGGGAGTTCATATTCACGTCGGCTCGCAAACGCCCGACGCGCAGCCCTTCGCCCTCGCGTTTCAGGAGATGTGGCTGTTTCTGGTCGATCTCTACAAAAAAACGGGCCACCGCCTCTCGCACATAAACATAGGCGGAGGCTTCCCCGTCGATTATCTGCCCGATACTCCGATGGCCGAAAGCATATCGGAGCGCGAGCGGCAGATGTTATCGGCAGAGCTTGACGCGCGAGTTGTGCTGAAAGCTGCGCTCGATGAAGCAGTGACCGAAGCAAACCGTGATCTGTTTGAAGGGCTGACGATAGTCATGGAGCCGGGCCGCAGAATAATCGGCGACGCGGGGCTGCTTGTGACAAAGGTGTGCAACAAAAAAGAGCGCCCCGAAACCGGCGACACATGGCTTTTGACGGATGCGGGCTATTCGCTGATGCTTTCGATCAACACCTACAAATGGTACTACCACCTGATCAACGCCTCGCGCATAGCCGCGCCTCATGACCAGCCTTACAAAGTGGCCGGGCCGTTGTGCGATTCCGGCGATGTCTACTTTGACATGGAACAGGGCACGCGGCTGCCGAATTATCGCCTGCTCCCCGCAGGCACAGACGTGGGCGATGTGCTCGCCTTGTTGAACACAGGAGCCTATGCGCTCGATCAGGCTTCGCAGTACAACGGTCGCCCGATACCGGCAGCGGTGATGGTGACGGAGTCGGGCGAAGTCCGGCTCGCGCGCCGCCGCGAAACTTACGAAGACCTCTATTCGCGCGATGTCTGGTAAAAAGGAACGCGGCTTGCACAATTAAACTGCGAGTGTGCATAGTGGACGATAGTAAAACAGTTATAGGAATAAATTACCTTTAGAGGAGCGATTATGATACGCAAGATGAGCCAGATTTTTTTGACGGGGGCAGCGCTATTGGCCTTCACAGCTTTTTCGCCTTATGCGATGGCGCAGGATGATACGGTGAAGCCCAAGCCGACCGCCAAGGGAGAGATGAAAGAAGGCGGAAAAGAGATGGGCAAGGCCGGAAAGAGCATGGGCACCAACGTCAAACATGGTCGCATCGCGCGCGGCGGCAAACAGTTTGGCAAACACGTTGGTCACGGCAGCAAGAATATAGCTAAAGGCACGGCGAAGGGCGCAAAGAAAGTGGGCAAAGCGGTCAAGAAAGCCGTCACGCCGTAGTAGTTCAAGCTTTGAAAGCATAAAGGCGCAAAGTAGACCGAAAAGCTTTTCGACCTACTTTGCGCTTTTGCGCTTTTTATCGCCGGGAGCGCAATCGTCTCGACTGCGCTCCCGGCTTGTTATTTCGGGTCGGTTATCGAACCCATAAACAAAACGGTGCCGGTCGTGTTGTCCCGGATCGCGCAGAAGAACGGATGGTCAACGACCATCTGGAATCTCTGTCGCGGTCGCATCACCGAAGTCGCCCGCATTTCTGTCGAAGTCACGGCGGCGGCCTCTGTCCCTTCTTCGTTCACCTCGGCAAAAGTTTTGTGCTTCACCTGGCTGATATAGACGTTTTGCGTTGACTGGATCATGCCTCGAAAGTTCGCTCGCGTTCCGTCAAAGGCCACGTCCATTCCAAGAGCTTTCAACGCGTCGTTGAGCGTGATTTCGTACTCGACCTTGAATCGCGGCAGGCTTAAATCGCCTTCCTGATCTTTGAACTCTTTCATCCAGCTCTCCCAGTTGGCCGTCGTAAGCTTTTTGTGAAAAGCGGCGAGGCCCGCCGCCTTTGGCAGAAAGACGTACATGCTCGTGCGCCCCGCGCCGTAAGGGAGGCTTACTGCCTGAAAATCGTCGTTTTCATAATATCCGTAATTGCCCGACGCCGACATCATCGGCAATCGTTTTCGCGCGCCTGCGGCTGTCGTGAAGTCGTCTTCTTTCGTCCTGGCTTTATCGAATTCCTTAGTCCATGCGCCTTTGAAGTAGATGGCGTTGATTAAAAACAGAACCGAGTCGGGGCTTATCTGATCTATGATCTTCTTTATCTTGCCCTTGGTTTTATTGCTCACCCATTCATTGATGGTCGCGGGCGCGCTACTGTCATCGAAATTCAGTTCGGTCACCTCCGCGCTGAAGAACTGTTTGGTTCGCTGAATAAAGTCAGGCTTGAATTTAAGTCCCTGCCGCGCCCACAGCGAGTTGGCAATCTGAAGCTGCATTTTCGGGTCGGGGTTTTCGAGCGCCGCTTTCAAATCCGCGTAAGCGCGGTTCAATTCGTCAAGGCTCACGCCCTGAAATTCGAGCGCCCGCGCCATGGCCTGTTTCGTCTCGGCTTCCGCCCCGTTATAAGCCATCGCCAGACAAAGCGAGATGCTTGTCGGCGAAATAAAGATGTTTTGTGCCGCGCCCTGTTTCTCTATTTCTGCAAAGAGATTGAAGCCGAACCGTGCATTGGCCCCGGACAGGCGCGCGTCCACAGGTCTGTTTTGATTTTCATTCATAGCCGTGTCACTGGTGTTTTGATTCGGAGGCTGATTGCTGTTTGCCACGCTCAACTGGCTCACGCTTGAGCATCCGAGCAGGCAGAGCAGCGCGAGGGCAAGGATTACCCGCCCGTTTTGAATTCTGATGCGAAACTGTTGCTTAGACATTCTAATTAGTTCCTCTTCTGTTCTGTGATCCAGTCATTGATCCGCTTTTCGAGCAGGTCGAGCGGCAGCGGCCCGTCATCGAGCACGGCGTTATGAAATTTCCTGATGTCGAAGCGGGCGGCGAGTTCCCGCCTGGCCCGCGCGCGCAGTTCCTTGATCTTCAACTCGCCCATCTTGTAAGCGAGCGCCTGACCCGGCCATACGATGTAGCGGTCTATTTCGACGATGATGTCGTTTTCGGTCTTTGCGGTGTTATCTTTCATGAAATCGATTGCCCGCTGGCGGCTCCAGCCGAGCACGTGCATGCCTGTGTCTACGACAAGTCTGCACGCGCGCCACATCTCGTAAGTCAACTGGCCGAACTTTGAATACGGGTCCTGATAAAAACCCATCTCGCTGCCAAGGCTTTCGGCATAAAGCCCCCATCCTTCGATGTAAGCCGTATAGCCTGCGTTGCGTCTGAAATCCGGCAGCCCGGAAAGCTCCTGCGCGCGGGCGATCTGGAGGTGATGGCCGGGAACCGATTCGTGAAGCGACAGGGCTTCCATCTCGTACTTTGGCCGCGTCTCCAGTTTATAAGTGTTGATCATGTAAAACCCCGCGCGCGAGCCGTCGGATGCACCGGGTTGATAATAAGCAGTCGTTTGCGCGGGCGCTTCATAGTCCGGTATCACGCGAATGCCGTATGGAGTTCGCGGAAGCTCTGCAAACAGCGCGGGCAGTTTTCCGTCTGCGCGCTTGGCAATCAAAGCGTAACCGGCCATCAGGTCTTCAGCCGACTTGTAATAGAACCGCGCATCGGTTCGCAGGAAGGTGAGGAACTCCTGAAAGGTGCCTTTGAATCCGACCTTCTGAATTATGCCCTCCATCTCTTTGCGGATGCGCGCGACTTCGCCGAGCCCGATTTCGTGAATCTCTTTGGCCGTCAAACTGGTCGTCGTGTGGCGGCGAATGCAATACTGATAATAGTCCGCGCCGTTTGGAAGCGACGATGCGCCGATCTCTTTTCGCGCCGCTGGCAGATAGGTTTCCTTGATGAAGGCGTCGAACTTTTTCATGGCCGGTACGAATGATTCGGCAACGGCGCGACGGCCCGCCTCAGCGAGTCGCGCGCGGTCTGCTTCGGAAACATCCTGCGGGAAACTCTCGAACGGTTTGTAGAGAGGGTTTTTGAGCGGGTCCTCCGTGATCTGCCCTTCGATCTGAGACGCAAGCGAGCGAAGCGGGACGGCGGGCTGCACCCAATGGGTCTCAATCCCTCGCCTCATCAGCGCGATGACCTGATCGACCTGTTTTGGAAACGCCGCAAGGCGTGCCAGATAGTTCTCGTAATCCTTCGCATCGCGAAACGGCATGCTTGCCGCAAGCTGGCCGAAAAATATCTGCACGCCGTTCATCTGGTCTGTGGGCATGTATTCGGCAGCAAAGCGCTGCCCTTCGACATTCAGTTTTTTATCGAGCAGGAAAAGGTCATAAGAGATGGCGTCCTGGCCTGTAAGCTGCGCGCGGTCGAGCTTCTGAATGCGGTCGAGCATTTCCCGCTCGTGCGCCTTGCGCCGCTCGTAGCCTTCAATCGAAACGTCCGTTAAAAGATTGTTGTAACGATTATCGCCAAACATGGTCGCTCCTTCGGGAAACTCTTTGAGGTTCCACTGCCAGTCTTCCTCAAAGAGCGCCTGGAGCTTTTTGACTGTATCGTTGGATGTCACCACCTGCGCCAGAATGGCTGTAGCGGTGAAGAGAAGGCATGCGAGCAGGGCTGAATTGCGGATCACGGTTCCTCCAGTTGAAAGCGATGGCGTTCGAGTTGACGGGTGAGATTTGCCGTCGGCTGATAGCGGCTCTCACAAAGGAAATTCTATGGCCGGTTAGCGCGACAAGTCAAAAGCAATGAACGAAGATACAAAAGAAAAAAGAGTCCACCGCACAGACGCAGAGCTTGTTGCAGAATGCTTTAATTCCCCTCTGTGTCCGCTACTACTGCCATTGCCTGACTGGCTGCCTTGTTCTTTTTTCTGCGTATAAGAATTTGATAAACGATGAATGCGACTGTGCAAGCGCCTATCAGCACCAGCCCCGCGCCTTTTATGTACTGCTCAAGCAGGTTCCAGCTTTTCCCAAAAAAGAAGCCGAGCAGCGTCATTACAACAGCCCACGATACTGCGCCAAGTATGTTGAAGAGCAGAAATTTCGACCAGCGCATACCGGTCGCGCCTGCAAACAGGGCCGTGAAGACTCGAAAGCCTGTGATGAATCTTGCGACAAGCACGGTCTTGTCTCCGTGCGACTCGAAGTACCTTTCCATGCCGCGAAACCGCGCTTCCGTCAGCATCACATACCTGCCGTATTTGACGAGCAGCTTGCGCCCGACCCTGTGCCCTACCCAGTATCCGCAGTTGTCGCCCAGCACCGCACCGGTCGTGGCAATCAACATCACCGCCGGAACCGAAAAGTGATGCTGGCTTGCGAAAAAACCCGCCGCAAGCAGTATGGTTTCGCCCGGCACGGGCAGCCCCGCGTTTTCTAACATCACGCCGAAAAATACTATCCAGTAGCCGTATGCCTTGAACAGATTCAACAGCGGTTCAAGAATATCCATTTTGTTCATAAGAATTCAGAGCCGCTTAAATGATACAGGAGTTGCTGCGGGCGGCGAACAGTTATCCGCGATTTACGAAAAGCTTCTTATTTACTTCGGCACGTCGAGCGCAGGGTTGCGCGTAAAGAATCCGCTGGGTATAAGCCTGAAGCCCGCGCGATGTACTGTCATCACAGGCCATTCTTCGGGGCGAGGGATGTGCGTCACACCCATCGTGTACCACAAGACTATGTCCTGATTTTCAATCGAGCGATTCATTGCAGTCCATCGCGGCAGCCCGTCGCCGCCCCTGCTCTGATTGACGTAATCGCCCGCCGCATACGCCTGCGCGGGATCATAGGGAGTGGCCCAGAGGTGCCAGTTGATGAAGCCCGCGCGTTTTCTGACAGACGATGTGGGCGCGGCGTAAGGCACAGAGTTTTCACCCGGAAAGAGCGTGTAACCGACGGGCTGGCCCAGAGAGTTTTTGTTCGTCGGGTTGATGACTTTCCACTTGCGGCTCGATACGCTATTGATCTGCCGCTGCGCCTGCCGCTCTGTATGAAGCGGGCTTTCCGTCATCGCAAAGGCGTTGTTATAAGGGTTGTTTCGGCCCGCAGGCGACGGCTCTGTGTTCATCTCGACGACGCTGTTGGCCACACCGTCAACATCCATGTCCAATCTGAAATTGAAAAAATGCTGGTGATGCACAGCCTCTACATTCGGCGCGACTTTATGACCGTGACGCGCTTCGGCGTGCTCCGCATGATCATCGACAGTGCCTCGCGCAGCCATGATGCCTGTCAGCAGAACTTCCATCTCAAGCGTGCCGTCCTGATGAAAGATCCAGTCAAAACCGTATTCGTAATTTCCTACGTTGGCAAACCACGAAAGCACGAGCTGGCGCGCGCGGCGCGATTCGTTATGAATGAACGGAAACGAGGTGTAATCAACGTGCTTCCACAAAACGCCGCCGTCACGTTCATAAAGCGCAACGGCTCGCTGTAATTGCTGCACTATGCCTGTTTCGCCCGCAAAGGTCGCGTTGAACAACCGGGCGTTTTCGGGATAGTCGGTCGCAGGTTCGAGCGAAAGCGCCAGACGCCCTATGCCGTACTCGCCTTCGTCAAAAGCGTTCCTGAAGAACCATCCCGCCTGCGGGTCGCCGTAAGGCACGACCATTTCAGACAGCGACGCGCGATAGAGCACCGGTCGCAGATGGCCGTTGTCTTCGTAGGCTACCGTGTGAAGCACAAGCCCTTCGCGCGGGTGCATCTGGAAACGAAATCGCCAGTTCTGCCAGCGAACCTCGTTGCCACGGACTTCAAAGCTCGCGCCCTGCGGTTGAACAATCTGCAAAGCCTTAGGCGCTTCGCGCAACTTGCCTATCGATTTCATATCAAGCTCGCCCGTCTCTTTCGGGACTGGAACAACGCCCGTGTCAACGAGCTTGTAGACTCGCTTTGTGTTGAGATTGACGTAAGCGACAATGCCTTCGATGGGTCGCGCGTAAGCGTTTTTTGTTCCTTCGTTGTAGTAAGAAACGGCGCGAGCCACGCGCGCGCCCCGTTCGTCTGCGGTGCCGAAAAAACCTGCGGCCCATGCGTCCACCTGAACGTGTTTGAAATCGGTTATGCCGCGCTTTCTTATGGCCGCCTGCCATTGCGGGTCGCGCGCGACGATCTGCTGTGTGAGCAGGAAATCTTCGATTAGAAAAGGCGGCTGCACGCCCGCGACCTCTTTCCACGAAGCGACAGATTTTTTGTTGAGGTCGATTATTGCTTCAAAAGTTTTATTCGTCGCACGCTCGTAAATGATGGCGAAAGCTTCGCGCCTGAACGTATCGCCCTGTTTGTAAGCGAGGACTTCGGATTTAGGCGGCTCGCGCAGTACGATAGTGGAAAACCGGCTGTCGGATGTGACCTTGCCTGTCGCTCTGAGTATTTCGACAGCCTCAGTGATCTCTTCTTTGCTCAAAGGGTCGAGCGGGTGCGCGGCAGTGTCGGCTGCAAGAGCCAGACGCGGCGCAAGCAGGCAGGCGATAAAAAGCAACAATGCGGGCTGTAAGAATCTGGATATTACAGATGATGAACATGATGGCATACCGGTCATCTCCTTGAGAGAAGCAGCTTTGAATATAGAAGCCAGTTCACCGCAGCTTGAACTTATCAAGGCCCTTTGCGATGCGGCGTATGCCTTCTTCGATCAGCGATGGCGCTATCGAAAACGAAATCCGCAAATAGCCTTCTCCCTCGGAACCGAATGCAGAGCCGGGCACTGTGATGACTCGCTCGTCGAGCAGCCTGAGCGCTGTATCCATCGAAGGGCCGAACCCGCTCACGTCGAGCATTATGTAATACGCGCCTTCGCCTTGAACATAAGGCAGTCCCAACTCTCGCTCGATAGCCCGCGCCGTCACATCGTTGCGACGCTTCAGCTCATCGCGCATCGCGGCAGTCGCTTTGCCGCCTTCGTCTGTGAAGGCGGCGATGGCGGCCTTTTGAGTCACGGCAGACGCGCATGTGGAAACATACTGGTGCATGACGGTGACGTGACGGATGACTTCTTCGGGGCCGACCGCCCATCCTATCCGCCAGCCCATCATGCTCATGTTCTTTGAGAGGCCGGAAACGATGATCGTCTTGTCGTAAAACTCTGAAATCGTGGCGGGGCGATCATAGAAATAAAGCTCGCGATAAATTTCGTCCGCGACCACATAGACGTTTGATCCCGCGAGCCGTTCAGCGATGAATCGCAGATCGTCGCGCGCAATCACGCGGCTTGTGGGATTCGACGGCGAAAGAATTATGGCTATCTTCGTTTTGTCTGTTACAGCCTGGGAGAAACTTTCGCGGTCAAAAGTGAAGCCGCGCCGTGCGGGCATACTGTAATAT
This sequence comes from Blastocatellia bacterium, assembly GCA_963804815.1. Lineage (GTDB taxonomy): Bacteria > Acidobacteriota > Blastocatellia > UBA7656 > UBA7656 > DATEKX01. The sequence continues at coordinate 6,308,527 of CAWDRU010000002.1, forward strand.
CTGACCTGCGCCCCTGCGATTTCTGCAATTGGCGGATAGGCCAGATAACACGGGTCAGGCAGCAGCACTTCATCACCCGGCCCGGCCACTGTCATCATAGCTGTAAAGAGCGCTTCTTCGGACCCGTTGGTCACGCATACCGAATCAGCCGTGTAAGGCGTGGCGAGTCCCCGGCTGTGATAAGCCGCGATCTGCGAGCGAAGCGCCGGAATGCCTGCGTTCGGCGTATAGCCGAGATGCTCTTCTTCGATGACGCGGATGGCTTCGCGACGCACCACATCGGGCGTCGGAAAATCAGGCTCGCCCAGTCCCAGATTGATCGAACCCGCAGGCGCGCTGTCATAAAGGCGGCGCGTTGCGCTCTTGCGAACGTTTCTTAATCGCTCTGCCGGTGTGAACATGGCTATCTCAGAAAACTCTCATCTAAGGAAATCTTCGAGGCGAACGGATGCATCTGTCTTCTCGTCCCGGTACTTGACGATTATCGGAGTGTAGATCGAAAGGCCCAACTCTTCGCCTCTGCCTTTAGTGATGGCGCGCGAGCCGGGCACGACGACCGCGCCCGCAGGAATTTCGAGCGGCCCGGATTCGGATTTGCGATAAAACTCGTCGCGCGTCAGATCATAAACGGGTGTGCCTCCGGTTATGATCGTTCCCGGCGCAAGCACCGCGCGCGCGCCGATGATCGCGCCTTCGTACACGCCGCAGTTGCCGCCCACCAGCACATCGTCTTCGATGATGACGGGCATCTGGCCGATGGGTTCGAGCACGCCGCCAATCTGTGCGGCTGCCGATATGTGGACCCGTTTGCCCACTTGCGCGCACGAACCTACGAGCGCGTGCGAATCGATCATCGTGCCTTCGTCAACGAACGCCCCGACGTTGACGTACATCGGCGGCATACAGGTCACGCCGCGAGCGATGTGACATCCATCGCGCAGCGACGACCCGCCCGGCACTATCCGCACGCCGTCTGCGGCTGTCAGTTGCTTGAGCGGGTAAGTGTGTTTGTCGTAGAAGCGAAACTGATTGTTGACGGAGAAATTTTCTATACGCCCCATGCGAAAGCCGAGCAGTATGCCGCGCTTCACCCAGTGATTGACTCTCCATCGGCCCTCGATTTTTTCCGCCGCGCGCACACGGCCCCGGTTAAGCTCCTGTTTGAACTCGTCAAACAGGGCGAAATGCTCATCTGTGAACTCACCCGGCGGGTTGTCGAATAGTTGCTCGATTCTCTCTGATAGTTCCATATCAAATCAATTTCAGGACGCAAACTGCCTTTCGCCTTCACCTTAGTATCTTGCATGAGTAAGCGCATATTGCATCATCAGTTGTGGCAATCGTCAAATCGTGTTGTAGCGACTGACAAATCAAAATACGATCAAACGGATCGCGATGAATGCCGGGTAGCTGGGCCAAACGCATGACACTGGATTCGTCTAAAAAAAGGCTGGAGATGAAGTGCCTCTCGCGCTGTGCTGGCAAATATATTTCCGGGGAGGCAGGTAAAGGGAGCTTGCCGATACGGTTCTTAATGATTGCTTCCCAGATAGAAGCCACGCTCAAATAAATATCGTTTTGAGAATCGCAAATGCTATCTCTAATAATATCCGGCAGGCGTTTATCGCCGCTGATAAACCACATGAAGATGTGGGTATCGAGCAGGAGCCTCATCTTCCCTCGAATCCGGCCAGCACATCCTCCGGCAACGGTTCATTAAAGTCATCAGGAACGTTGAATTCTCCGGCACACAAACCGAAAGGGCGCACTGATTTACACTCCTCTATCATCGGTTTGATTTCCGCCACCGCTTTATCAAAGCGCGTTATGATAAGCGTTTCGCCCTCTTCTACACGCTGAAGATATGCAGCGAGATCATTTTCGATCTCTTCTATGCTGACTCGAATCATAACCTGATTATTAATCACTCCTGATCGAGAATCAATTGAGTTTGCCCTGCCTTAAATCAATTTCAGATCGACCAGTACGGCGCGCAGTTTCTCTTTCGTTTCTGCTTTTACAGGAACGATTGGCAGCCTGTAGACCTCTTTTATTTTCCCCATCATCGCAAGCGCCGCTTTCACGGGGCCGGGGCTGGTCTCAATAAAGTTCGCTTTCATAAGCGGGAACAACTCTCGATTGAGCCGACGCGCTTCGTCCCATTCATTTCCCAACGCCGCTTTCACAAGCGCGGTCATCTGTCCGGGGGCTTCGTTTGCCGCGACTGAAATCAACCCCGCCCCGCCCAGCGCGACTATCGGCAATGTGGTCGCGTCGTCGCCGGAAAAAATTTTGAACTCCGCAGGCACGTGCGTAGCAAGCTCTGCAATCTGCGAGATGTCGCCCGACGCTTCTTTAACCCCGATGATGTTCGGTATCTCGGAAAGCCGAAAGATCGTTTCAGGCAGAATGTTGACAGCCGTTCGCGGCGGCACGTTGTAGACGATGATCGGAAGCGAGACGGCTTCGGCTATCGCGCGATAATGCTGATAGAGACCTTCCTGAGTCGGCTTGTTGTAATAAGGCGTTACCGAAAGCAGGCCGCGCACGCCCAGTCGTTCATACTCGCGCGCAAGCTCGATGACGTGAGCCGTGTTGTTGCCGCCCGCGCCCGCAACGACGTGAACACGCCCCTGCGCCGCCTGAAGCGTTATCTCGACCACGCGGCACAGCTCTTGGTCGCTCATAGTCGCGCTCTCGCCGGTCGTTCCGCAAGGCACAAGGAAATCTATGCCTTCGGAAATCTGAAACTCGACAAAACGGCTCAGGGCTTCTTCGTCAATCGACTGGTCTTCACGAAACGGCGTCACGATAGCCGTGCCGCACCCTTTCAAATTCGCAATCTCTAACATCTCTTCTTCTCCTGGAGACACTATTCTGGTGTCACAGCTTTCAGTTGTTCTTCGATGATTTCGGAAAACTCGTAAAACCCTTTTCGACCGGCGATCCACCGGGCAGCCATCACAGCGCCTTCGGCAAAACCGGCGCGGCTGCGCGCCGTGTGCGTCAGTGTAAGCGTGTCTGCTTCGGAATCAAATCCCAGTCTATGCGTGCCGGGAATATAGCCTGCGCGCGTGCTTGTGGTCGGCACAGGGCGTTCGTATTCAGCTTCGACTGCGCGCTTCAGAAAAAATCGCAGTGCCCGATGGCGCATCCTTTTTGAACTTGTGATGAGCTTCTTCGATGAACGGGTCGTGAGAAGGGAAGTGGCTGAACAACCGCGCGGCGTAACCGGCAATCTTGAACATGAGATTCACGCCTACTGAAAAGTTCGAGCCGTAGACGAACCCGATTTCGCTTTGTTCGACCAGCGAGCGAGCCTCGCTTATATGGTCGTACCAGCCGGTCGTTCCGACAACCATTGAGACGCGCGAGGCTGCCGCCATCTTTATGTTTTCGATGACCGCGCCCGGCTCGGAAAAATCAATGCACACGCTTGCATCGCTCAGTTGCCCGCGCGACTTTGCAACGGAGTCAATGATGCAGGCGACTTCCAGACCATGACGGCTGGCCGCTTCTTCGACCATCTGCCCCATCTTTCCATAACCGAGTAGAGCTATTTTCATAGGCATTCAAAAGACGCATTCGGCGTTGACTGCAAGACGGCGGACTTCGGCGCGCGACGGTTGATAGATTATCGTTTCGACCTCGTCCGTGTTGCGGCGGAACAGGTAGGCCAGTCCCGCGTCATTGACCAGATAGTAAGAGCCTCTGGTCTGCTGCTCGACGCATTGTTTGAAACTCGGCGTAAGCTTCAAACCGGCGCGCGTCATCACCTCGTCCGGTTTGAAGTAGATAGTGAATACTTTGCCGACCATCGAGCGCGGCGCGCGATACATCTTTGCCAGACTCGATGTCAGAAACGAGAACGTCACCTCGCCGCCTTCGACTTTGAACGGGCCGTTGAGGTTCGCCTCCGTCAAATCGGAGTTGACCCCGATGACCGCCGCTACGTCCTCCATGGAAGATTGCAGGGGAGTAATTCCGCGCCATGAATTTTTAATCACAACGGCTCGCGCGTCGCCCGCGGTTGCTTTGAGCTTTCCAACCTGCGCGGGCGCTAAGACTGTGATCGCGAATATATAGGCCAGGGTAATATGATTTCGTAACTTCATCGCTAGATTTTAAACTCGAAACTCCGACCTTGCCTAGCAGAGAACGCAATTTAGTCGAAGGTTTGCGGGTCCGGTTGAGCGAAGAATACTTCGTGCAGTCGGGCTATCACGCTTTCAACGTCGCGCTCGTCAACGACGATGTTCATGCTTATAGGCGACGATCCGTGCAGGATTATGCCCAGTTGAATTTCGTCGATGGCCTTAAAGACGCGGCCCGCAATCGCCGTGTCGCTTCTAAGCTGTTCGCCGACAAGTGAAACGATTGCTTTGCCTGTTTCCCGGCTTGCAGCGGCAAACATGGAAATCTCCTGAATCAAATTCCGCTCGACGCGTTCGCCTGTTTCGCGCGAATCAATCGCAAGGGCGACGCTTGAAGCCGAGACTGCGACGATTAAAGGCTCTGCGCGGTGTTTGTCGAGCGTGTTGAGCAGGGTCTTTAAGAAATCTGCCGACCCGAAATCTCCCCCTCGCTCGCCTCTCGCGTGAATGATGGAGACGGGTCGCTTGTAGGCAATCGATTTGATGAAGTTCGCGCACTGTGGCGCGGTTCGCGTGATTGCCGTGCCCGCAGCATCAGGCTTTTTCGAGTTGTAGATGTGGACCGGAATATTCTGCCGCGCCGCCGGATGAATCGCTTTAGGGTGAAGCACCTTAGCGCCGAAGTACGTAAGGTCTGCGGCTTCGGCAAAAGTGCAGACCTTGACGGTTCGCGCGCCGGGAAACATCTTTGGGTCTGCGGTCATCAACCCCGAAACGTCTTTCCAGATTTGAATGTCGTCGGCATTCATCGCCGCGCCGATTATCGCAGCCGTGTAGTCCGAGCCTTCAAAGCCAAGCGTTGTCGTCGCAGACTCTCTGGTCGAGCCGATAAAGCCTTGAATCACGGGCACACGGCCCGATTCGATCACAGGGGCCAGCGCCTCCTGAGCCAGGCCGTTGGTAATATCGAACAGAGGCGACGCCTGACCAAAGCGATCATCCGTTTTGATGAACTGGCGCGCGTCCATAAGACGGGCCAGAATATTGCGCTCTCGGAGCGCGTCCGCGACTATGGCCGACGAAAGCAGTTCGCCGTATGAAAGAATCTTGTCCAGCCCGCGCGGGGGCACTTCGCCGAGTATCGCGAGTCCTTCGAGCAATTTCTTCAACTCGTCAAAGTGCCGCTCGATTATCGTGAAGACTTCGCGCTCGGACGAGTCTTTTACCAGCCGTCGCGCTTCGCTCACATGCCGCGTCTTCAGATCGGCGACAACGGCGAGCGTCGTCTGACTGTCGCCAGCCGCAGCCGACTCCGCCGCCTGAAGCAGTTTGCGCGTGGTCTTGCCCATCGCAGAGACGACGACAGCGGGCCTAAGCGTGAGGCGCGCTCTGATAATTTCCGCTACGCGCTCGATTGATGCGGCATCTTCGACCGAAGTGCCTCCGAATTTCATTACGATCATGGGTTCAGTTTACCTGATTGATTGCGCGCCCGGCACATGACCTGGCATTGTCGAAGCCGTGGGCTGATGGTCATATAATGCTTCACCAACGCTCTACGTTCTCCTGCCCGTTGAAGCTCACCTTCACCCGTCGAACGGTATCGAACTGCTTCAGCGTCAATTCCAACGCTTCTTTGAGCCGGAATGGAGCCTTTGTATCCGCCCAGTGAGCGCAGGTCGGGCAGTCTGAAACAAGTGTTATGCGGGCTACTCCATCTGAAATTATTAATTCCTTCAGGCTCAACGCGTCCGTATGTGTCGCGCGCAGCCCTTTACTTTTTTCTTCATCCGTTGGCCCTGCAAGCAATGCCTCGACAGCCCCTCGCGCTGGCGTCAGTCGAGAGACTCTTCTTTGAACCGGCACGAGGCTGGCGGCCTCTGTTGCGTTAATCGACCACAGATAAATATTGACCTCTCTTGTCGCAAAGCGCGGGCGGTGTTGACCCTGTACGAAATAGCTCATGAAAAGAAGCGATGCGAAACATAACGCCGCTGATTTTTTATGAGTTCGCATAATCTGCCCTTATCGTCTGGTGAAAACCAGATGGCTTCTCTACGCTGATACCAGAGAAACTATAACCAACGTGCTTTGCGGCTTCTGGTGCAGGTGTTTGTTGGACGCGATTTTCCTGTCAGGCAAATACGAGTCGCTTACCTTTTGGCTCTGGAATTAAATCGCCAAATTCTTTCGCTGTTTCTATCCATAACTCAACTGCTTCGTTTATGTGCTTCAATGCCTCTTCTTGCGTGTGACCATGTGCCATACATCCTGGCAATTCAGGGACTTCAGCGATGAATATTTTATCTTCATTGCTCCAATAGATAATGATTTCATATTTCTGCATTATTCCTCCTCTGCCAGATTATACTTCAATATAACGGCTCTGACTTGCCGTACCTGATAAGCTTTAGCCTTGTTGCCTTCATGCTGCAAATTTATCTTCTCTTCAATACCTTTTTTTCTAAACAGGTGATGGCTTCCGCGAGTACGCTCTTCAAAGCCCAGCCGCCTCAGTAGCTGATGTAGATCATCGAAAGCAATGTTTGCGTCTGAGCCGCCACGCAATATTTGAAGTAACAGCTTTTCGTATTTGCCCATGCAAAATCTTAAAGTACAAATGCTTAGTTCGCCGCGCCTATTGCATCAGGCTGTCTCTCGCCAGAGGACCTCGTATATCTGCACGGGGAGCATTTTGCCTTTTACGCGTATCTCGCCTGCGGGGCGGACGGGGAACTGCCCGCCGAGTTCGTCATATGTAGAGCGGCTGATTATGATCTGTTCGCCTAAAGCCTGTTTTTCCAGTCGCGCCGCAAGATTCACCGCATCGCCTATCGCCGTATAATCCGTGCGCTCTTCCGAGCCGATATAGCCGACCGTCACGGGACCTGTGTTTATGCCGATTCCTATGGCGATCTCAGATAAATTTATCGCTCGCAGGTCGCGATTCACCGATTCCATTCTTCGCTGCATGGCTACAGCCGCAGAGACCGCGTTCACCGCAGCGTCGGCGCTCTCGTAGGGTACGCCGAACAGCGCCATCAACCCATCGCCCATGTACTTGTCGAGCATTCCATTATACTCGAACACGATCGGCGTCATGTCGGCGAAATACTCGTTCAGTATCTGGACCACGACCTGAGGCACAAGATTTTCAGACATGGTGGTAAAGCCGCGAACGTCGGAAAACAGCATTGTGACGTTGGTGTTCGTGCCTCCGAGGTTGAGCGTGTTGGGGTTGGCCAAAATCTCGTCAACGACGTGCGGCGGCATGAAGCGCCGGTATTTGGCGCGAGCCAGTTCTTCTCTGACCAGTCGCTCGTGAGTCTTGGCGTTGTCTGCCGCGATTGAAGTCACGGCTGCGACTGCATTCAGGAGGTCGAGATCGTCTTCTCTGAGTATCTTCATCTTTTCCTGGCAATCGACATAGATGGCTCCAAGCACGGCGTCTTTGCTCATAAGCGGCGCGCACATAACCGAGCGGATGTTCTGCATGACGATCGATTTTGCCTCGTGCAGTCGCGCGTCGGCCATCGTGTCGAGCGAAAGCAGAGAGATGCGTTCGGTCATCACGCGGTCAACAACCGTGCGGCTGATCGTAATCTCTCCGCCCGCTTTTGCCCGCTCAGGATTACGAAACTCGGTTGCGACGGTCGAAAGCTCTCCCGTGCCCGTCTCTTTCAGCAGAACCAGAAAGCGGTCGGCGGGCGTCAGTCGAAAGACCGTCTCGCTGACCTTTTTGAATATCGCTTCGAGCGAGAAATCTCCGCCCAGCACCTGATTCAGTTCGTAGATGCGCGCAAGCGTTTCGGCCTTCTTCCTGAGCGTCTCGATGTAATTGAGCACGGATTTGGAATTCGGGTCAGCCGCTGCGATTGCCGCCTTGTCCATCTGCGGCAGGACCGATGTAAGCTCGCCGGGCGTGCGCAGGAAAACGGTGTTTCCGATCTGATGATTGTCGTAAGAGACCGATAGCGCGCCCTGCTCGGAGCGGTATTCGAGAGTGTATTTGCAGATGGTGACGCTGTCGCCGTTTGCAAGTATCCGCTCTTTTATGCGCTGGCCGTTGACCCAGGTGCCGTTGGCGCTGTTGAGGTCAACGAGCATATAGGAATTGCGAATGCGTTTGAGAATGGCGTGCTCGCGCGAGACCTGTGCATCGTCGAGCACAAGGTCGTTGCGGTCTGCGGCTCGCCCGAGGCGCGTTTGATCGAGCGTCAGGTCGTGATTAAACGTGCGATGCGTCTCTGTGTCTTTTACAAAAAAACTTGAGGGCATACGAGTAACAATTTATATCCTGCAAAAAAATCTTTACCACTGGTACACGCGATTGATTTCGCCGACCACAATCTTCGGGTTGTTGAGCAGGCCAAGCTGGCGCACAACATCGTTGCGATTCGTAGGCTTGATGTGCACTGCGTAAATATCGACATCCCGGCCCAGTTTCTTCAGATCTTCCGCGAGAAGTTCAGGCGTCAGGTGCTTTGAGGCAGCCGCCAGCGCGCCCAGCTCGTTTGGGAAAGATACATCGACAAAGACCGCTTTGAGACGCTCGACACGCTTTGCCGCTTCCCAGATTTCGTCAGTCGTGTAGGTGTCGGAGGTGAAGAGCACTGCCGACCCCTCGTCTTCTGCAATCAATCCGATAGTTGGAACGACGTGATTGACCGGAATCGGCGTCAGGTCTATTCCGGCAATGCTGACTTTCACTCCGGGCACAAGCGTCTTAAACTCAATGGTCGGCCCTGTGCCGTTCATAAGAGGAATCTTTTGAAAGTCGGGCCAGATGTGATCGTTGAAGACAAACTTCCTGAGCGCCGAGACTACCTCCTCGATTGCGTGGATGATTATCGGGCCGTCGAGCAGGGTGAAAGCTTCGGCAATGTAGATGGGAAGCGACGCAGTGTGATCCGAATGCGCGTGCGTGACGACGACATGTCGAATGACGCCCATTTCATCCGGCGCAAGCGCAAAGCCTATGCTGCCCCCGTCAATGGCCAGATGGTCATTGATCAGAAAGGAAGTCAAAGATTGGAGCTGCGACTCCCGCCCGGCGCTGCTTGGCAATAGCCTCACTCTCAAGCGTTCGTTCCTCCATCATTTGAACCAGCGCGTGCCCGGATAGTATAACACGCAACAAGAGAATCAAAACCTAATCTTTGTTTTCGAGAGACTTGAAAAAAGGCGGGCGTGAAAATAACAAGTTGGATATAAAAATCGGGGAAGCGTTAGCTTCTCAAAGCTGCTAACACTTCCCGCCGTTTTGCCTGAATCGGGTTTTGCCTGAACCCGTGGTTGATTTACTTTTCGACTATCTGCGACTTCATCGGCCCGAGCGCTCCGAGAAGCTCGTTCTTTTCAGGTTCGCCGACGTTGAATTTGTTCAGCGCGGCTACGAGGTCTTCGACCAGCGCGTTAAAGGCCGCATCATCTATGCCCATGCCCTGATGAGCAGTCTTCATGTCCTTGCCTTTGTATTTGCAGGGGCCGCCTGATGCCTGGCAAATCTGATCAACAAGATTGGTCTTTAATTTTTCAACTCGCTTCGGGTCCTTCACAGTATCTGCAAAGAACTTGTTGATGCGGGCATCACCGGCAACTATTCCGACAAACTCATTAACGACTGCCGTGATGGCTTTCTTGCCGCCGAGCCTCGAATAAAGCGACTTCTGCTTAGCCATCGCACCCTGGCCAGTGGCCATTGCGGTGCTCAGACAGCCGAGCATTACTGCCATCGCGATTGTGATTGCAACCAAGCTTTTACGCATATGCGGGTACACTCCTTCTTTCTTTTATGGGTTATATCAACGCCTATCAGCGTCAATTTTACTTTCAATAGTGGAAAAACAAAACAGATCCGTCAGAATTCTTACACTTGATACCGAATCAGCTTCGTTACACCCTTACTTACGCCACTGGCCGAAAAACGGATTCATTGCGCGCAGCAAAAGTGCTCGGTCACAACGCGGACTGCGGCTGAAACAGAAAGAAGTCGTGGACGGCGCGCGCAATCTCTGCAATGGCGCGTTCGCGGGCGGGAACTTCTTTCTCCGATGACTTCACGAAGACCGCTATGGCGACGTGCCCCGCGTTATCAGGAAGCGTCATTATTCCCACATCGTTTGCAGATCCGCCGATGGTTCCGGTCTTATGCGCGACTTCTGTGCCCGTCGGAAGCAGCCCTTTCAGCCGCGCCTGACCGGTCTGGCACCGCTTCATTATGTCCAGCAGCAGGTCTGCGCTCTTCTCCTTGAGCAGATCCCTGCGATAGATGCGTTCGAGCAGGGCGGCCATCCCGTCCGGCGTGGAAGTGTCGCGCGCGTCGAGGTCGAATCTTTTCGCCGCCGCCTTTTGGTCTTCCGGCTTCACCATCTCGAAAGCCAGATCAAATGTGGCGGGCGACCATCTGTCTTCGGGCGGCAGGTTGGTCGCGCCAATCCAGTCGGCAATCAAAAGCGCGGTCGAACGGTTCACGCTGATTCCTTCGATTCCAAGCTGCTTCATGCGAGAGGTGACGGCCTCGGCTCCTCCTGCAACCTTCAACAGCACATCGGTCGCGCTGTTATCGCTGATAAGCAGCATCAACTCCATCAGGTTTCGCACGGACAGAGCAAGCCCGCCCTTGTTGAACAATTCCGAAAGAGTGCCGCTGCCGGGATGCAGGTCGCTTTGCCTGATCTCGATCATCTGATCGAGTTTCACTTCGCCCGCGTCAATACGCGTGAGCAACTGGACGGCGATTGGAACTTTGAAGGTGCTTGCCATCGGAAAACGATCACTGCCGTTTAGCGAAACGCGGCGGCCAGTCTCAAGATGAATAGCCGTCATCCCGACGACTCCGCCTCCCACTTTTGCGAGTCGCGCAATCTCGCGCTCAAGCCTTTGAAGCGCCGCATTCGATGTTGCGCGCGAATCGGTCTGCGCGGAAGCCGTGGCAAGCAGCAATAAAATCAACAGGAAGCTTTGAAAGCGTCGAATCGCACTGCGAGTCTTCATCATATAGTCCTCTCTGTTTGAGTTGGGCCAATAGGTAACACGAAATCAACGGCCCTGCAAACAATTTCTTGATTGACAACTGCTTTGCTGAAGAATTAAAGTAGCGCGGTCAATCTAAGATCAATGGGTTCCGAGCTTTTATACACAGGGTCAGTTAAACCAGAGTAGAGCTTATCCATATCTCTCAATCATCACCTCCCACAAGCTCGGAAGGGTAAATTTATCAAGCAGGTATAACCGAAGATGGTATATGACATCATCTTTCGTACTTCCGATGTAATCCGCTGCTGCCATTTCAAGAGATCGAATGGCCTGTTCTACTAGTATCTGGAGAATTAATGACAACGCGCGGAAGATGACTGCTGTTGCCCGTCACGCTCCCCTCATAGCAGCAGAAAGTCTGAAGGCGCTCCTACCTTAAAATTAGAAGGAGAATATTTATGGCCAAGAAGCCAGTAAAACGCGAAAGAGCACTACTCATTCTAGAAGTAGGATTAGTAGGCTTATTATTATGGGTCGTTTTGTCGAGCGGTCTTGCGACCCATTCAACCGGCTCTGTCCAAGCCAGTAATCAGGATGTAATTAAAAAAACAAAGAAAAACAAAGCCAACAAAGTGAAAAAGGTGAAAGAACGATTTGTGCCACCCGAAGGAGTCCCGGAAGCGGCGTCCACAAATCTGATAGCCGCCGACGCTACTCCGAATGCCTGTCAGGTATTTGATTTTGCAGGCGGCGCGACTCAAGGGTTCACTGTAGTTCCGGTATTCGGCACCCCCCTGGCACTGTGGCACGGTGCAAACGCTGTCTGTCGCGCTTTTCTTACCGGGCATTCCACTCCCTACACATTCTATTACGGTCAGGATGGAACCTGTAACTACAACACGGGCGCAAGAAATGCCGCGAACCTGATCTCTCCGCCTATCAGTATTGCAGGAAAGTTCGCCCCCTTCAGCATAGGGTTTAATTACCTCTTGTTTGTAGAAGGAGGCGGCTTCGACTCGACCTTCGTCGATATTTCGACCGATAACGGGGTGACGTGGACACAGATTATGTCCAAAGCCAACCTGATTAATGACAACCAGTGGCACAATGCATCAGTTAACGTGACGACTCAGGTGGGCGCAGCCACTTCGATACGCCTGCGCTTCCGGTTCGATTCCGTAGATAACATCGCCAACTCTACGACCGGCTGGCATGTGGATGACATTACGGTCTGCGGGCAGCCTTTCAACGTCTGCCTACAGGACGACAACAGTCACGACCTCCTGCAACTCAATACTGTGACCGGAGCCTACATCCTCAAGCGGTGCAACTCCGGCCCCAAGAGTCTTGATATATCAGGAACAGGCACTGTATCGACTAACGGAAATGTTATCAGCTTCCAGCACTTCACAACCGACCGATTTATATCGGCCACGATAAATACGGCTACGCATACGGGGAGCGCATCGGCAAAGTTGAGGCAAGGACTTTCCATACAGTCCTTCTTCATCAATGATTCAAATACGCAGAACAACACCTGCACCTGCCCGTAGACGACCGTCTTTCAGAGGGCTGTCTTAAAGAGGGCTGGCTGCCAACAGTCAGCCCTCTTTAAATTTCCCGCCTGCCGCCCGATTGTCCCCCGTAACTCATCTGAAAAACTTTGCCTTGCGCGGCAATTTGAATTATTCTCGTTTGGCTTTGATCCGTCTCGTCAGAACGTCGAGTCTCTTTGCTACCTAAGCATCGCGAATGAAAGGAAACGGCTTATGCGTAATACTGTTGCTTCGATGCTGAAAAGACTAATGATCTTCGCCTGCTGCGCGGTACTTATGATGGCCGGAGATCTATCGGCAGGCGCGGGCCAGCAGGTATACGACATAGTCATACTCAACGGCAGAGTCATTGATCCGGAATCTGACATGGACGCGATTGGAAACATCGGCATCCTCGGCGGGCGTATTCAAGCCATCAGCGAAAAAAGCCTGCGAGGGCGGACGACTATCCTCGCAACGGGACTGGTAGTCGCGCCCGGTTTTATCGATCTGCACTCTCACGGTCAGGACGCGGAGAACTACCGCTACAAGGCGATGGACGGAGTGACTACGGCGCTTGAATTGGAAGTCGGAACCGCAGACGTAGATCGCTGGAACGCAGAGCGCGAAGGGAAAGCGCTTATCAACTACGGCGTAAGCGTCGGGCACGTCCCCGTGCGAATGCGTGTGATGCATGACGCAGGCACCTTTCTGCCAAGCACTGATGCCGCCTATAAAGCGGCTTCGGATTCTGAAATCGAACAGTTCAAACGCGACATCGAGCAGGGCTTGAAGCGAGGAGCCTTAGGCGTAGGCTTTGGCATTCAATACACGCCGCTGGCTTCGAGATGGGAGATCCTTGAAATATTTCGCGTGGCCGCGCGCTACAATGCCGCCTGCTACATTCATATGCGTCACGCGGGAGATAAAGAACCTTCGAGCAGCATTCAGGCGCTTGAGGAGATAATCGCTGCGGCAGTCATCACAGGCGCGCCGCTTCACGTCGTTCACATTTCGAGCAGCGGACTGCGCGCAACTCCGCGCCTGCTCGAAATGATCGGCGAAGCGCAGAAGCACGGCGTTGACGTGACGACGGAGATGTATCCTTATACGGCGACGCAGACTTTCATCGAGTCTGCGATTTACAATGAAGGATGGCAGCAGGCGCTCGGCATAGATTACAAAGACCTGCAATGGGTGGCGACGGGCGAGCGGCTCAATAAAGAAAGCTTCGAGCGGTACAGGAAGGCTGGCGGTCCGGTCATCGCTCACTCGATTCCCGAAGAGGTAGCTCGACTGGCTGTCCAAAGCCCGTTAACGATGATCGCAAGCGATGGCCTGCTGCAAAACGGCAAAGGCCACCCGCGCAGTTCAGGCACTTTCGCGCGCGTGCTCTCGCGGTACGTGCGCGAGCAGAAAGCGTTGACGCTTATGGATGCTCTGCGAAAGATGACCGTTATGCCCGCCCGCAGGTTAGAGGGCCGCGCGCCTGCGATGAAGAACAAAGGGCGAATCCGCGTCGGGGCCGACGCAGACATCTGTGTATTTGATCCCTCGACCGTCGCGGATAAATCGACCTATGAACAGCCCGCGAGTTATTCGGAAGGCATGGAGCATGTTTTAGTGAACGGGGTCTTCGTGGTCAGAGACGGCCAGTTGCAAAACAATATTGCGCCCGGTCGAGCGGTTCGCGCCGCGCTGAGCGCAAAATAGTTTTCAGGAGAGGAGAAAAAATTTGCCGCAAAGTCGCAAAAGAAAAACCCGCAGAGGCGGAGTCTCATCGAGAAGCACTTACTCACAGCCGCAGAAATCGAACAGGACGAATATCATCATCATCTGTGCCATCATCGCTGCGTTTGTAATCGGCGCTGCGGCCCTTCTGTTTACCGGGAAGGGAAGTGAAAATGCAGGCCAGGTCGGCGAAGAGGTGACCACCGCGTCGGGTCTGAAATACATTGACGAGGTCATAGGCACAGGCGAAAGCCCGTCGCGAGGCAAGACCGTCACCGTGCATTACACAGGCACGCTCGAAAACGGATTCAAGTTCGACAGTTCTGTTGATAAGGGCCAGCCATATACTTTTAGATACGGGATTGATCCATTCGTTGATGGATGGAACGAAGGTCTGCTGACGATGAAACCGGGCGGGAAGCGCCGTCTCATCATTCCACCCAATCTCGGATATGGCGCAAGGGGAAATCCTCCGGCGAGGATTCCGCCCAACGCCACTATGATTTTCGAGCTGGAATTGCTCAGCGTGAAATAGACTGTTTTCTGCGTGAAAAAATTTCTACTGCTAATCGGCGCGTCGGCTCGCTCGCAACTGCGTTGGGCGAAAGAGCACATCTACTGGTGGCTTGTGCTTGGCCCGCTCGTCGTCGGCTTCACATACCTCACTATCGCCCGCGTCATTAACAACCTGCCGCCGCTTGAGCCGTCGCCTCAGACAGCAGTCCTGTGTGCCGCCCTGTTCGAGACTGTGCTTATAGCCTTGAGCCTTTCGCGCGCGAGCGCAGAGATTTATCACCTGCGACGACCCGAAAGCTACTTCGACGCTCTGCCGGTCGATACGGCTACTCATGTGCGAGCGGCCCTGATAACAAGATTCATTCGCACCTCGTTCGTATCGGTCGCGGCGTTGCTTGCGCACTCGCGGGCGAGCGCAGGCTCAATGCTTGACTCAGGCAACCTGCTGCCGTTCATCCTTTTTATAGTTGTCACGTCGCTTGCGGAAGTTTTTGCCGCGCTCAACTGGATTCACTGGGGCCACCGGAAAGACAAGCTCGCTGCTTTTGCGGCTGTCTCTATTCTTTTTGTCACAGTAGCTCTGGGCGCAATGCTGCTCGTGTTGATAATCAAACCGGACTATGTTTCCCTGACGTTCAAGCTCTGGCTGGTGATTGTCTCAGCCGGTTGGAGCGCGGCGGTCTGCCTGATCATTCATCGCGCGCACAATCGGTGGCGGGCTTCGGATATTGAGTATGCAACGCGGCTTCAATCTGCGAGCCGTTTGAGCGCCTTTAACGCGCAGGCTCTCAAGCGCCGCTTCTCGCACGTCGTAGCCGCGCAGCTTGCTCGCGATTTCCAGTTGACGCTGCGTGCGTTTTCGTCAGCCGTCTATGTCGTTTCAGGTATCTCGGCGCTCTGGGCAATCGCTCTGGTTGTCGCGCTCACGACGAATCTGGTTTCGACCGAGACCAACCGTTCAGGTTTTCTCGATGCAACGTGGCTGCCGCAGGTGATGGCAATCAAGGTGGCGTGCGCGCTGGTCGTAGCGACGCTTGCTGCAATAGTTCCTCTGCTTGTCGCCTACGAGTTGCCGATGATGTGGGTTGAGCGCGCGACCGGCGCGGCTGGCCTCGAACTCTGGCAGGCGAAGCTCTGGTATGCGCGAATAGTGACAAGCCCCGCGCCGCTTATCATCTGGGCAGTGGGAATGCTGACGGGCAAAGCGCCAGTCATTTATGCGCTGCCGTTGATGGCCGAATGCTTGATGCTGTGGTGGATGATAAGCTCTGTGTTCGGCGCGTTGTCTTTCGAGATGCCCCAGCGGCCCGGACTTGCAATCATCGTAATAGAGACAGTAGTGCTTGCAGCGGGCGCGTTCGCCGTGATGTTCTGGCCCGCCGGGTTGATAATATATTTTCAGGCAATGCACTCTTTGACGGATCGAGGCAAGCACATGGCACGAGTTCTTCTGATGACGGAGGGCGATTGAGCGACAGCCTTATTGAAGACAGCCGTATTAAAGTCGAAGCAGTCACAAAGCGGTACGGCAAAATCACTGCGGTAAATAACGTCAGCCTGCGCATACCGGCGGGGGAGATATATTCGCTGGTCGGCGCGAACGGTGCGGGCAAATCGACGCTCATTCGCATGATGGTCGGCATCACGCTGCCTGACGCCGGAAGAATCCTGATCTGCGGCGAAGATCACGCAAATCGCGCGGCGTCAACCAAGCGTCATCTCGGTTACCTGCCCGAAGAATTGACGCTGTATAACAGGCTGACCGGCAGAGAGTATCTTGAGCTTGTCGCGGGACTGAAAGACGCGGACGCCGCACGCATCCCTGCGGAGGTCAAATTCTTTGAACTCGATCAGGTTGAGAACAAGCTCGCGGGCGGCTACTCGCTCGGCATGCGCAAAAAGCTGGGGCTTGCTGCCGCGATGATCGGCTCGCCCGATGTCTTGATTTTAGACGAGCCGCTCAACGGGCTTGATGTCGAGATGATGCGCAAGCTGCGACTGCGAATCGAAGACGAGCGCGCACAGGGACGAGCCGTGCTGGTTTCATCGCACGTCATGAGCTTTGTTGAAAGAGTGAGCGACCGCGTCGGCGTGATGCGCGCGGGCCATCTGGTAGCCGAAGGCACGCCCGCTCAGTTGCGGACCCTGACCGATATGCCCGACGCGCAGTTTGAAGATGTCTTCTTCCGGCTGGCAACCGGAGATGAACAGTACGGCGAGCAGGTCAGTAAATCCTGAAGCTCGGTAAATCCTGAATCCTGCTCGCTACTGTAGAAAACTGCCTTACCGCGACAGCCTTATGCTGTTGATGACGTGCTCGAAAGCCTGTCTGTAGCTTTGGTACTCGTCTTTAGGCGAGATCGTGATGAAGTAGAACATGCGCCCATCGCTCAACGCCGTCGTATAGATCACGTCTACCTCGATCACACCCGTAACAGGCGACGGGCCCGAAACAAGAGTCGCGAATCCCTGTCGCCCGCCGAAATCATAATTTTCAGGCCCACGCTCAATTCTAAAATCGGGATTGCTCCTGAGCTGTTCTTCGACGAACGCCGCGTTAGCGGTTTTGAGGTCCGTGCCTTGAGGCTGGAGAGCGCCGATGAACATGCCGTGCGTGACGAAGACCGTTTCGCCCTGTTTTCCGTAAGCCCCTTTGGGCGCGAATATCATGTTCACTTCATCTGCGGTCAATGCGTCCCAGTTCTGCGGATACTCCAGCGCGAACGAGCCATCGCGCGATTGAAACTCGCTGAACGAACCCGCCGGAGGCTCCGGCCTCGCTCCCGGTTTATTGTTGTTCGGGTCGCGCGGCCCCACGCGCTCAGGCTCGGAAGACTTCATCGCCGCCCGGTTACTGGTGATTTGCGCTTTGACCTGCTCGAACTCGTTAGTGTCGTGAACAGGGTTGGCGCTTACGGGAAGCGAACTGAGCACGGCGTTGACAGCCGCGACTCGATTGCCGGGGTCCGGATGATCGCTTAAAAACTCAGGCACTCTTTGCCCGCCCTGCTCTTGAAGCGTCTTGAAGAAGTTCGACATGTCGCGCGGGTCGTACCCGGCCTCAGCCATGATGCGAGCGCCTTCGAGGTCGGCTTGCGATTCAGCCGTTCGACCGAATTTCAAAAAGAGCGCGTTCGCGCCCACGCCGCCAATCGCGCCTATGACCTGGCCCAGGTCCGTAGATTCGCCGCCCACTATTCCGCTCAAGACGCTCAATCCGGCTTTTGCGATATAGGCTTTTGTGGCTTGATTGGTGCCGTGACGGAGCGCGACATGAGCGATCTCGTGCGACATCACGCCCGCAAGCTCGCCTTCGTTCTTTGCAGCAGCAATCGCGCCCGCATTGACGAAGACGAATCCGCCGGGAAGCGCAAAGGCGTTGATGTCTTTTGAAGCGACGACCTGAAACTGGTAAGGGAAGTCATAACCACCAGCACGCGCCGCCAGCTTCTTGCCGAGTTGCTGAACGTAGCCGACTATATTCGAGTCGTTTAAAAGCGGCATCTGGCGCGAGACTTCCTGAGCCGACTGGCGGCCAAGCTCTATATCCTGTTCGGGCTTGAACAGGTTGAACCCAGGTTTGAAATGCGGGGCCGCCTTGCCTGTCCCCGCGCCGCCGCCCTGCCTTCCACCACAGGCCAGTTGAGTTATCAGGTAAGCAAAAACCACCAGCGCCGCAGCAAATTTTTGTCTGTTCATATCGAGTGCCGACTCTCCGCCTTTATTGATGATTGCCCACTCAGAGATTGATTATACAGACCAATGCCTGATTTTGCTGCGAGCGATCTGTATATCTTTGATTAAAACTTCACTCGCGCTCATCTTTATCGCATCCTGATTCGTCCATAATGCGTACTAATCTTCGACTGAAACTGAAAATATCTGAACTGTGACTCAGGATTTTTGTTGTTTTTCTGTAATGACGTTCAGAAAAAACTTGACACGAAAAGCGGGTCATCATAGCATAGTAGCGCTAAGAAATTCGGCTCTATAGTAGATCGCACCACCCTCCGAAGGAGAACGTTCGAATGACATTTAAGAGGTTGACCTTCCCCTTTTTCATTGCCGCCATCGGTTTAATCAGCTTCACATTTGCCGCATCTGGCAGCGCAAATTCTCCTGCGAAAAAAGAGGTCACATTCAATAAAGATGTGGCTCCCATATTTTTCAAAAACTGCGTCGAGTGTCATCGCACGAACGAGGCCGCGCCGATGTCTTTGTTGAATTACAAAGAGGCGCGACCGTGGGCGAAGTCGATAAAAGAGAAGGTCGTCAAACGGGAGATGCCGCCGTGGCACGCGGACCCGCACTTCGGGGAGTTCTCTAACGACCGGCGTCTGAGTCAAAAAGAAGTAGAGACGATAGTGGCATGGGTGGACGGCGGAGCGACGGAAGGCAGCGCCAAAGACCTGCCGCCCGTGCCGCAGTTTGCCGACGGCTGGACGATTGGCAAACCGGATGTCGTGCTTCAGATGCCCGAAGAGTTCACGCTCGACGCATCGGGGCCGGACGAGTATCAGTATTTCGAGATTCCGACGAACTTCAAAGAAGATCGCTATGTGCAGATGGCCGAAGCGCGACCGGGCAATCGCAAAATAGTTCATCACATCATCGCATTCATTCAGCCGCCGCCGCCGAAAGGTGCCAGGCCGCAGAATTTCACCAAAGAAGATATAGAGAAGTTTCACGCCGAGCGCGAGAAGAAATCCATATTCCGCAGAGACGGGTTTCTGATGCGAATGAAGGAAGGCATTCCTGCCTATGATGACGGGTGCGCGATTGCAAACGGCGGCAACGGCGATACGCTCGATTTCAAAGAAGAGCAGCAAAACGGTGATCTGCTCGTTGGATTTGCTCCGGGCATGAATCCGGGCGTCATGGAGCCGGGCACTGTCAAGAAACTTCCCGCCGGGGCCAAGCTGGTTTTACAACTGCATTACTCGAAAGCCACTGGCAAGGTTGAAAAAGATCGTTCGATGATCGGATTGATCTTCGCCAAAGAGCAGCCCGACAAACACCTGTTCACGCGCGGAATCGCGAACACCTATTTTTCAGTTCCTCCGGGCGCAGAAAATCATCAGGTAACCGCCTGCTGGACTACGAAAGAAGACATACACCTGCAAACGCTGATGCCGCACATGCATCTGCGCGGCAAAGCGATGGAGTACAAAGCATTTTATCCGGACGGGCGTTCCGAAGTGCTGTTGAACGTTCCTAATTACAGTTTCTCGTGGCAGACCGTTTATTACCTCAGGAAGCCTGTGGCGCTGCCGAAAGGAACGAAGATCGTCGTGACGGCGCACTTCGATAATTCAGCGAAGAACAAGTACAACCCTGATCCAACGAAGGTTGTTCGCTTCGGCGAGCCTACCTATGACGACATGATGATCGGCTGGATCAATTACACGGTAGACAGTCAGCGCCTCAAAGACGAAACAGCGGTCAACAACAATCGCTCGGCTAAGAAATAGCGGGTTACTAACAGACGGTTTTCACCAAGTCGAATCGGGAGGAGTTTGATGAAGAAGGTATTTACATTATCGCTTGCAGCCGCTTTCGTAGCGGCGCTCTGCTTCGCCTTTTTGCCGACCGGCAGCGCAAACAGCGGCGGCAAAAAAGAGGTCACGTTCAATAAGGACGTTGCGCCGATATTCTTTAAGAATTGCGCTGAGTGCCATCGGCCTAACGACATCGCGCCGATGGCTCTGCTCAATTACAAACAGGCGCGGCCCTGGGCAAAGTCGATCAAAGAGAAAGTTATCAATCGCGAGATGCCGCCCTGGAGCCCTGACCCTGCACACGGCGATTTCAGAAACGACAAGCGACTGAGCCAGAAGGATGTGGATACGATAGTCGCGTGGGTAGACGGCGGAGCGAAGGAAGGCAATCCGAAAGACCTGCCGCCGATGACCGAAGTCGCCAAAGGCGGATGGAGCATCGGCAAGCCTGACGTTGTGCTCCAGATGGCCGAAGAGTACACGGTCGATCCGAACGCGCCGGACAACTACATCAACTTCTTCATCCCGACGAATTTCACTGAGGACAAATGGATTCAGGCGGCAGAGATCATGCCGGGCAATCGCAGAGTTGTGCATCACGTGATCGCCTTCATTCAAACTCCGCAGATGATGGCAAAGCGCGCTGAGGCAGCCAAAACGGGCGGCCAGAAACTCGGCGCTCGAAGCGCGAACGGCATGATGTATCTGGACGGCACATTGCGTCGCGTGCGACAGGATGCGCCCGTTATGAACGACACCTGCGAACAGGCATCGGCTCAAAGGCGCGCGGGCGGCGGCAACGGCGAAGAGAACGAAGGCGCGCTGCTTGCCGGTTATGCGCCGGGCAAAGAAGTGGACTCATGGCCCGTAGGCATGGCGAAGAAAGTCCCGGCTGGCTCGACCCTGATGTTTCAGATGCACTATTCGAGCTTCCGGGGTTCGCTCGACAAGCCCGAAAAAGATCGCACAAAAGTAGGGATAATATTTGCCAAAGAGCCGCCGGACAAAATGATTCTTACGAGCGGGGTTGTTAACGCGACGTTCAGGATTCCTGCCGGAGCCGACAATCAGGAAGTCATCGCCTGCCAGACAGTTCCGCGCGATTTCCAGATCCTGAACTATATGCCGCATATGCACCTGCGCGGCAAAGACATGAAGTACGAAATAATCTACCCGGACGGCAAGCGCGAGACGCTGCTCTGGGTTCCCAAGTTCAACTTCAACTGGCAGGATACATATTATTTGAAGCAGCCGCTCAACGTTCCGAAAGGCTCGAAGTTTATCGTGACGGCTCACTTCGATAATTCGACCAGGAACAAATATAACCCTGACCCAAAGAAAGATATTCGATGGGGCGATCCGACCTACGATGAAATGATGATCGGGTGGATGGATATCCTTATCGACAATCCGGCAAAAGCAGTTAAGCCCGATGCCGCCGCGCGTAGCGGCAACAAGTAGAAGTAAGCGCGCGGGCAAACCAGAAACTCGAATGCGCCGGTTGCTGTTATTGCAACCGGCGCTTTTGCCAGCCGTAGACTTGAGCGGGTCTGAGATTTATATTTTCGCTGAACACAAAACATTCCGGGAGGCTTGCATGAGAAATCGGCTTTCAGTTTCCATCCTTGCTCTTTCCTTCGCGGCGCTATGCTTCGTCACAAGTGCGAGCAACGCTGACAACAGCGAAGTCAAAAAGAGTAACGCCGTGACGTTCAACAAAGACGTTGCGCCGATATTTTTCAAAAACTGCGTCGAGTGCCATCGCGCTGGCGAAATCGCGCCGATGTCTTTTATGAGCTACAAAGAGGCGCGACCGTGGGCGAAGTCGATAAAAGAGAAGGTGGTCAAACGGGAGATGCCGCCGTGGCACGCGGACCCGCACTTCGGGGAGTTCTCTAATGACCGGCGTCTGAGTCAGAAAGAAGTAGAGACGATAGTGGCGTGGGTGGACGGCGGAGCGACGGAAGGCAGCGCCAAAGACCTGCCGCCCGCGCCCAAATTCGCCGACGGCTGGAACATTGGCAAGCCCGACAAGGTGTTTTATTTGCCCGAAGAATACAACGTTCCCGCGACAGGCGTAGTCGATTACAAATACTTCACCGTGCCGACGGACTTCAAAGAAGATATGTGGGTGCAGGCGGCGGAGATTCGTCCGGGCGTCCGCACGGTTGTGCATCACATCATCGTCTTTGTGCAGAAGGGGCGCGAGCCGCAACGATTGCTTGTAGGTTATGCGCCGGGAGAACAGCCCGCCATAATATCGAAAGGACTTGCTCGCAAAATACCTGCGGGCGCAAATCTGATTTTTCAGGTCCACTACACGCCTACGGGTACGGCGGCGAAAGATCGCTCGTATGTCGGACTGATCTTTTCAAAAGAGCCGCCCGAAAAAGAACTGCTGACTCGCCCCGTGATGAACATGAAATTCGTCATCCCGCCGGGCGAGCCGAATCATCGCGTGGAGTCTTCTTACACTTTCACGGAAGACTCGCACATTCATTCCCTGATGCCGCATATGCACCTGCGCGGCAAAGATTTCGAGTACCGCATAACTTATCCCGACGGCACGTCGAAGGTGATATTGTCAGTGCCGAAGTATGACTTTGCATGGCAGAGTAATTACCTGCTGAAAGAGCCAGTCGCCGCGCCAAAGGGAGCGCGTCTGGATTGCGTAGCGCACTTCGATAATTCCGAGAAGAACAAGTACAACCCCGACCCGAAGAAAGAAGTCCGATGGGGCGATCAGACATGGGAAGAGATGATGATCGGATGGACGAGTTTCACTTTCGATAACCCGCAGCAAAATGCCAGAGGCGCAAACGAGTAGTTACACTGAGCAGATGTTTTAGTTAGAATCAAAGGGCCGCTCCAACAATCGCGTTTAAAGTTGGAAGGCCCTTAATTTCTTATGAATGCAAAAAGCAAAAAGCAAAAGGCAATAGCAGCAGAACCCGCTGCGCGCGCGCTTCGCACGTCTCGCCTCCTGTCTGTTGGTTGCCTCTTGTTTTTTGTATTTTGCCTTTTGCCTTACGTGAGCGCGCACGAGCCTATAACCACGCGGGTAAGATTTAATAAAGAGGTCGTGCGCGTTCTGGAGCGAAACTGTCTTGGATGTCATCGGCCAAACGGGATTGCGATGTCGCTTGCGACTTATGAGGAAGCGCGGCCCTGGGCAAAAGCTATCAAAGAAGAGATGCTCGAAAAGCGGATGCCGCCCTGGCACGCTGTAAAAGGCTACGGCGAATTTCGCAACGCGCCGCTGATTACGCAACGCGAGATCGATTTGATAGTGAACTGGATCGAAGGCGGCGCGCCCAAAGGCGATGACAAAGACTTGCCCGCTGAGCCGCTCTATTCGGACGATTGGCCGCTCGGCAAACCCGACTTGATCCTGAGGCCAGAGACGGTATCTAAAATCGCAGCCGATACGGACGAGAATCGCGCTACTTCCATCGTGACCAATCTGAAAGAAGATCGCTGGATCGCGGCGATTGATTTAAGACCCGGAAACCGCGCCATCGTTCGTTCGGCGACATTTCATTTATCGAAGGATGAGCCAGCGATGCCGGATGGGAAGATTCAAACATCGGACTCATCATTAGTCTTAGGTACATGGATGCCCGGTCAAAGGACGGTCACGCTGCCCGAAGGTGTCGGGCGACTGCTGCCCGCAGGGGCGAGCATCTCAGTAAAGATTCACTACCGATCTGCGGGCGAAGCGGCTGAAGACCGCAGCGAAGTCGGCATCTATTTCACAAAGACGCCGCCGCGCAAAATTATTCAGGAAGCCGCTGTCATAAACCCCGATGCGGTCATACCCGCGAGCGCGCCGTTTCATCAGGTCAAAGCGTCCTTCACCGCGCCCGATGATGTTGAAGCGGTCGCGATTCGCCCGCTTGTCAACCCGCTCATCGTGTCGTTTCAGGCGACTGCGTATCGTCCCGACGGGTCTGAAGAGGTGATGATATGGACGCGCGAATACGGGTTCGGATGGCAGCCGACCTATTATTTCAAACGCGCTATCGCGTTGCCAAAAGGAACGCGCGTCGAGGTCATCGCGTATTTCGATAACTCAGACGGCAATCGAAACAACCCCAACGATCCACCAAAACAACTGCGATTGACGGACGTTACATCAGCCCCGCTCTGCTCGCTCTCTCTGGCAAAACCTCGCGGCAATAATGATTCAGAGCAACGCTAAAGACCTGCTGTTATCGAGCAGCGGCACAAGGTCGCTGATTGCGCGAATGGTCAAACAGTCTGCGTTTTTGTTGAGATGGTAAGGGTCGTAGAGCACAGGCAGCAGCCCTGCCGAGCGCGCGCCTACAACATCGACATCGTAGAGGTCGCCCACATAAATTGCTTCATCAGCAGAGACACCTGCGCGCTCGATAGCCAGTTGAAAGATTGCCGGGTCGGGTTTCTCAAAGCCTACGATGAATGAATCGATAAAGAAGTCGAAATAACTTGTCAGTTCTGCCTGCTCGAAAGCGCGCTCGATGCGCCCGTCGCTGTTTGAAACTACTGCGAGGGTCAATCCGCGTTGCTTCAATTGATCGAGCGCCGCGATGGTTGACGGGTCGGCTTTGCGCCAGAGCATCTCGGCCAGAGCGGTCTTCAGAACGCAATCGACCGCACCTGCAAGCCTGCTTTCCGAAACGCCTATTTTTGGCAGAAGAGTCGAATAAAATTCCCGCTTCAGATTTTCAGTCGAGCCTGTGCCTAAGGCTACCAGTTCGGCGACTCTCGACATGGCCAGATACTGCGCGTGTCGAAAGCTGTCGGGTGATGGCATAGCTTCCAGTTCATCGGTTATCAAGCCGCAGATGTGCGCGGAATCGAGGTGAATCAGTGTACCGCCCGCGTCAAAGAAGATTGCTTTGATTCCGCGAAGGTTATCTTTCAAGGTGTCTCTCTGTTTCGTAATTGGATTAACGTGCCGGGTTGATCTTTACCAGTCCTGCCGGTTGAGCGGGCACCGGCAAAGGCTTGCCTTCTTTTTCGAGCCGCCAGAAACAGTCCTGAACGCCGAGCGGGCCGTCCACGCTGCCGTCATAATCGCGGCACATCTGCGGGCGAGTCTCGTAGACTCCGCAAATGAAATTCGTAGCGCCGTCTGATGTCTTGATCTCCTGAAGCGCATTGCATCGCTGCGGGATAGAAAAGTAATAGTCGGTCTGTCCATCGGTTTCGACGTAATCAATCCTGAACCCGTGAAGCTCCATCCATTGAATCTCGTCGCGCGCCTCGTCGTCTACTTCGCCGCCGAAAAATGTCATCGACATGCAGCACTTCCCGCACATCAAACAGAGTTCCGATTTGCGCCTCGCCGTCAACTTCCTTCTCTTCATCACGCATCGCCTTTCGAGGTTTGTATGAAAAAGTGAGTATAGCTGAAGGCGCGCATCATCGCATGAATTTGCGACGGATGGCGAGCGCAAGCAGCGCAGCCTGCACGGGGCCGAGGATCGTTTCGAGCAAAACGAGAGTTTGAGCAGTGTTGGTCAGCGGTCGCGGTTCGGGTTTCTGCAAGCTCATCACGGCGAGGCTGTAGGTGAAAGCGCGTTTGAAAGGCAACGGCTCATCGCCCGCGCTTGGGTTTGTGAAACCGACTTTCGTATAGAGCAGCGCGAATAAAATCAAGATTGCCAGAACCCATGCGAAGGCGCGAAGTATTCGCTCGCCGTAACCGCTCACTGCCCAGTACCACCAGCTAAGTTTCCAGATTGCATAGCCGCGCCAATTTTCTTTTCGCCTTGCGTTCATAGACCAATAACGAAATTCCGAAGCTTCTTCATAGCGATTATTTCCTTCTGCATTTTCGGCAAGCTGTTGGCAAGCAATAGCCAGAAGGGGATGCGGCGAAGAAACCCCATTTTTCGTCAGGCTCTCGATTTCATCTTTGATGCTGATAAAATCCCACTCCCAACTCACATATGTGAAAACGAACTTGCGCGGGTCTACATTCACGAACCAGTGAGGGCGCAAAGTGACGGTGTGAAAAGAAACACGCTCTGGTTTTTCTATGCGGGCAGACTGTAAATCCAGCGATGCTTGATTTCCGAAGCTGTTTTTCCCGGAAAACTTGATCTCGTCCAGAAATTTAGCCTCGCGGAAGTACGCCCCCTTGCTGAATGTGGCATAGCTGAAGTGCGCCCCCTTGCTGAATGTGGCAGAGCGGAAGTCCGCCTTCGCGCTGAATGTGGCAAAGCGGAAATACGCTTCTGCGCTGAATGTAGCCTCGCTGAAGTACGCCTCCGCGCTGAAGTACGCCTTCGCACTGAATGTGGCCTCGCTGAAATCCGCCTCCGCGCTGAATGTGGCAAAGCGGAAGTACGCCCCCTTGCTGAATGTGGCATAGCTGAAGTGGGCCTCCGCACTGAATGTGGCATAGCTGAAGTCTACCTTTGATTTGAATTCAATGCCCTGCAAGTTGACCGCGTCAGGGAACCACACGCCACGAAAATCGTAAACCTCACGTGCGATTTTTTTCTGGAATGCTTTCTCGAAATCGCTGGCTTTCTCTTTACGCGGATAATGCAGCACGCAATAATGCTTGCCTTCGTACTTTTTATAAAACGGCTCTCTTTCGCAAGCGGAGCGCAACTGATCTCCGCAGCCGCAAACGAAGGACGGCTCAGCAACAGTCTCAGATGCGGGCTTGTCAGGCTCAGTATCCAGTTCGGCGGCGGATTCGGAATACACTTCGATCAAATCTTTCGCAGGCGTCTCTTCAGCCATAAGCGTCTCTCGTAAACAATCCTACGTTCGCGCTTAGTGTAAACGACCATACAACTCTGCGCCAGATCGTTTATAAAAATAAGCTTTCCCGAATGCACATAGCTGATGCACTTCTTGCGCAAGCGGGTTTCGCGCTGTGCAAGTCAGGTTTTGCGATGCACGGGTCAGGTTTTGCGATGCACAGGTCAGGTTTTGCAATGCACGGGTCAGGTTTTGCGATGTGCAGGCGAAGTTTTCCTCTGTGCAAGCCCAGTTTTGCGATGCACGAATCAAATTTTCCTGTGCACGAATCAAGTTTTCCTATGCGCAGAGCAGGTTTTCCTGTGCACGCGTCAAGTTTTCCTGTGTGCGGAGCAGATTTCGCAATGCGCGGAGCAGATTTTCCTGCGCGCGAGGCAGATTTCGCCGTGCGCGAGCCTTTTTTCAGGCTGTATGAGCCGGTTTTTCTTAGGATTAACGTGAGTTCGACATAACTACACAAGAGCAGGCAACTGCTCCAGTTCTTTGACACGAATATTGAGAGAAGGCTTCTTCTCTTTGAAGGTGTAGGCGATCAACGCCGCTATTACGTTGACCAGAAAATTTGCCGTGCTCCGGTGCCTTGTGTGCTCTATCTGACAGATATTCTTCAACTGATCGTTGATCGTCTCTATTAACGCTCGCTTCCTCAGCATTATCTGATCGAAGACCGTCAGCAACCGATTCTTCATATTCTTCTTGATCTTGGTGACCAACTCTAGATTTTGCTCACTGAGCACTTCATTCAAGGTTTTTGAGATGTAGCCCCGGTCGCCGAACAGTTTGCCGAACAATCCCTTCGCCAACTTAGGCACAGGCTTACGGTCATCTACATTGCCTGCCGTCAGATGAAACGACAACAGCTCTCCCTGATCGTTGACTACTAGATGCAGCTTGAAGCCGTAGAACCAATCAACACTTGATTTGCCGCGCTCGGCGACGCCAGCAAAGACTTTATGCGAGTGAATGCGGCGGTTATGACAGACCGCCAAAGGCAGTGAGTCAATGAAGGCGATGCCGGAGGTCTGGCCTTTGCGAGTTTGCAGGTAAGCGCACAAAGGCACGAGCGCCGAAGGCATTAGCTCGACGAAGCGCGTATAGCT
The DNA here is from genome assembly GCA_963804815.1 of Blastocatellia bacterium. Taxonomy (GTDB): domain Bacteria; phylum Acidobacteriota; class Blastocatellia; order UBA7656; family UBA7656; genus DATEKX01. The sequence continues at coordinate 6,336,741 of CAWDRU010000002.1, forward strand.
GACGAGACAGGGGAATTCTAGACGGAGATGAATGCAGACTTCTTTCTGGTAATAGTCTTTGAAAGTGCGATAGCTGGACTGCTGAAACCAGATAATGATGGTCATAATCTCGCTCAGAGCCAGCCTGGATTTGCGATGGCGTTGCAAGTCGCCGGATTGCAAAAGCCTGGCTTTGAAGGAAGGCTCAAAGCTTCGGCAGAAATCGTCAAGATCGGAGAAAAGGGGTAGAATCTGATTGTTCATAGGAACTCCTTGAGTGTGAAAGGTTTGTTTGTAAGACAACTCAATCATACTTCAAGGTGTTCCTTTCCTTCTTATGTCGAACTCACGTTAGGATTAACGTGAATTCGACATAATAATCAGCCCTGAAAGGGCGAAATTCAATAGCACAGGGCATCGCCCTGTGTCGTACATCGTGAAATAAACCAAGTGATTTATTTCGCCCTTACAGGGCTTGTGAGGTGGTGGCAATCATACCCGGCGCGATGCGCCGGGCTATTGAATTTCGCCCTTTCAGGGCTTTTACTTCGATTATTATGTCGAACTCGCGTTAGGATTAGGCTGAAATTACGGCGGAAATGCAGGCTTTTGCGCTCAAGGGCGGTTCCGGGCAGTCACCCATGCAGAAAATTGAATACGAATGGCTATTCAGCCCCGTAGGCGCGACCTGTACTTCAATCATAGGTCGCGCCTACCGCAGCTACGGTTGAGCGGTTGCGATGACGAATCGCTTCACCGTATCCCTGCGCTGAACCGTTACGCGGTGCGCGATACGGTTTTACTGCTTCCCAACGCCGCCTGCGCTGCTGCCAGTCGCGCTATCGGCACGCGGAAGGGTGAACAGCTCACGTAACTCAATCCCACGCTATGGCAGAAGACAACCGATGAAGGCTCGCCGCCGTGCTCGCCGCAGATGCCTACTTTTAAATCCGGGCGCGTCGCTCGCCCGCGCTCTGCGCCCATCTTCACAAGCTGGCCTACGCCTTCCTGATCCAGCACCTGGAACGGGTCGTTTTCAAAGATGCGATTATCGACATAAAACGGCAGGAACTTGCCCGAATCATCGCGCGATATTCCGTAGGTCGTCTGCGTCAGATCGTTTGTCCCGAACGAGAAGAACTCTGCGACCTCGGCTATCTTATCCGCCGTCAACGCCGCGCGCGGAAGCTCGATCATCGTGCCGACCAGATACGCAATCTCCTGCCCTGTCTCTTCCATCACCTCTGCCGCGATGCGTCGCACGACATCCGCCTGTAGCTTCAGTTCCTTCACGTCGCTTACGAGCGGGATCATGATTTCAGGCAGCACCTTCACGCCTTTCTTCTGCACGCGGGCGGCGGCCTCGAATATTGCGCGCGCCTGCATCTCTGTTATCTCAGGAAAGACGACTCCCAACCGGCAGCCGCGATGGCCGAGCATCGGGTTCGCTTCGTGAAGCGACGCGACGCGCGACAACAGGTGCTGCGGCTTCACTTTCAGTTTGCGAGCCAGCTTGCGCGTGCCTTCTTCGTCGTGCGGCAGAAATTCATGCAGCGGCGGGTCGAGCGTGCGAATGGTCACGGGCAGCCCATCCATCGCCTTGAATATGCCCTCGAAGTCCTTGCGCTGAAGTTTCAGCAATTGATCTAGCCCGCCTTTGTATAACCGCTTCGGCTCGTCGATCTCCGCTTTCAACTCTCTGCGCCTGCCAGCAAGCTCCTGCCGTTTCTTCGGCGCGTTCGTGCGGAGTATCTCCTTTTCAACACCTGCAATCTCGCCTTCGAGCCGTTTGTAATCGAGCGACCCAAGAATCATCTGTCTGACGTAATCGACGCGGTCGCCCTCGAAAAACATGTGCTCGGTTCGGCAAAGGCCGATGCCTTCAGCGCCGAATTCGCGCGCGACCTTTGAATCTTCGGGCGTGTCGGCATTCGTTCGCACATTCAGGCGGCGATACTTGTCGGCCCATTCCATCAACTGATAAAAATCTTCACCGAGTTCAGGGTCAACCAGCGGAGCTTCGCCTTCGATCACGTGACCTGTCGTGCCGTCAATCGTGATCCAGTCGCCGCGCCGAACCCGCGAGCCGTTCACAGAGAACTCATTCTTTGCATAGTTGATGTCGATCTCGCCCGCGCCGACAATGCACGGTTTGCCCCAGCCTCGCGCTACGACTGCCGCGTGAGATGTCGGGCCTCCTGTCGAAGTCAGAATGCCCAGCGCCGCTTTCATGCCGCGCACGTCTTCGGGCGAAGTCTCGCGGCGAACCAGTATGACGGCCTGACCTTCGGCGGCCCACGTGTCTGCCTCCTGCGGCGTGAAGACGACGCGACCTGCCGCCGCGCCGGGGCTTGCGTCGATCCCCTGAGCCAGCACGTTGACCTTTGCCTTCGGGTCGATCATCTTGTGAAGCAGTTGATCGAGGTCGCCTGCGGGCACGCGCATCACAGCCGTGCGGTCATCTATCAATCCTTCGCGCGCCATATCGACGGCGACCTTTACGGCAGCCGGGCCTGTGCGCTTGCCGTTGCGCGTCTGAAGCATCCAGAGCTTGCCGCGCTCGATTGTGAATTCCAGATCCTGCATATCGCGGTAGTGGCGTTCAAGTTTCTCTGCCACCGCGACGAACTCGTCATAGACTTCGGGCATGTCGTCTTTCAACTGGCTGATGTGTTTGGGCGTGCGAATGCCCGCGACCACGTCTTCGCCCTGCGCGTTCGTCAGGTAATCGCCGAACAACTCTTTCTCGCCCGACTTGGGATTGCGTGTGAAAGCTACGCCCGTGCCCGAATCGTTGCCCATGTTGCCAAAGACCATAGTGACTATGTTGACCGCCGTGCCGAGGTCGTCTGGAATCTTTTCGATCTGACGATAAGCGCGCGCGCGGTCGCCGTTCCATGAGCGGAAGACTGCGCGCACTGCTTCTTCAAGCTGGCGATAAGGGTCTGTGGGAAAGTTCTTGCCCGTTTGCTGACGAACGATCTTCTTGAACTCTTTGCATATCTGTTTAAGGTCTTTCGCGCTGAGGTCCGTGTCCTGTTTTGTGCGGGCTTTGCGCTTTGCTTCATCGAATGCGTGATCAAAGACTTCGCCGTCAATGCCAAGCACTATTTTGCCGAACATCTGAATGAAGCGGCGGTATGCGTCATAGGCAAATCGCTCGTTTGATGTGAGCGCGGCCAACCCCTTGAGCGTCTCTTCGTTCAGTCCGAGATTCAACACTGTATCCATCATTCCCGGCATGGAAAACTTCGAGCCTGAGCGCACGCTGACGAGCAGCGGGTTTGCCGGGTCGCCGAATTTCTTCCCCGATGCGCGCTCGACATCTATCATGGCCGCGAGCGTCTGCTCCCACATTCCATTGGGAAATTGCTGTCCTGCCCCATAATATTCATTGCAAGCCTGTGTGGTTATGGTGAAGCCGGGCGGCACAGGCAATCCTGCGTTAGTCATCTCAGCCAGCCCCGCGCCTTTGCCGCCGAGCAGGTCTTTCATGTCACCGCCCCCGTCGGCTTCTCCGTTCGCAAAAATGTAGACGTACTTATTCGCCATTCAACAGTTCCTCATTTCGATTGTGTACTCATGATGCGCATCGGCTAGAACCAATGCTTCAAGCCAAACCAATAGCATCCTTGTTGAAAGGTTGTATGTCAAGCTGAGACAAGTTGCGCCATCTTTCTTGTAATCCCGCAGTCATTCGAGTATGAATACGGCTGGAGGTATACCGAGGTATGCAGCCAAAACAGGATTATGAAAAAGTGATTTTGTGCAGCGGCCATTTGATTGATGCCCCCGGTCGCCTGAACCCGCGATTCCCTTCTTCAAAAAGCAATGTCGCGTGCCGGACTGGATGAACCGGGACTGACACCCATCGTGCCTGAAGATGTTCAGGCGCTCGATTCAGTGGCTCATATCCGAGAGCTTCAGGAAGTCGGGCAGGCGGTCGCAGCCAGAGATGTAAGGATAGAACACTTCGCGAAGTTCCTGTCATAAGACGGGCGGCTTGAGGCGTCTGAAATCGAACGATGACTGAGCAGAACAAGAGCAGAATTTCCCCGGCAAAGTTTTTGAAACGATTGGCGGGAGCGCCTTTTGTCTTTATAGCGGCAATCTTCATTCTGCTTGAAGACTGGCTGTGGGACGATCTGGCGCGACTGGCAGCCGCCATCGGACGCCTGCCGGTCTTTCACCAGATCGAATCCTTGATCGTCAGGCTCCCGCCTTATTGGGCGCTGGCGTTTTTCGGCGCTCCGACGCTGCTGCTTGTGCCTGTCAAGCTTGCCGCTCTTTACTTCATCTCTCACGGGCGGCCTACGCTTGGTTTGATCGTAGTCATTGCGGCCAAGGTCGCAGGCACAGCTTTAGTCGCGCGCATATTTAACCTGACCCGTCCGAACCTGTTGCGCATCAACTGGTTTGCATGGACATATGAACGATTCACGGCTTTCAAGACTCGAATCTACGGGGCAATAAAATCCACATCCATTTACAAGGTTGCGCATAAGCAGAACCTGCGAATGCGCGCGGCATTCAAACGATGGAGGGCCGGGCATCGCGGCTTCTGGCGAAGGCGCTGGGACGCCGCGCTTAAATTAACGCGCAGGCGAAAACAGGAGATTGAATAAATCTATCTGCCGGGCGACGATTCAAGCGAAGTGAGAACGTACACGACTGCGCCCGCCTTCACCTGCACAGGGATCGGAAGCTGCGGGTGTATCCACAACTCGCTCGTCCCTTTATCGGTTCTGCTCCTGACGTGTCGCGCGCGGAACTCTCCGGCAGGCACGCGCACAGTCTCTTCGCCTTTGCTTTCATAGCTCAAAGGCTCAAGCGTGCCTAACGCTTCGTCAAACTGAGCCGGAGCAAAATAGATCATCATGGATTTCTGTTCGCCACCGGCTAAACGTAAACCCTCAGCCGCCAGGCTCGGCGATGACAGGCAAAACCGGTCGGGCACTTCAAGCGTTTGCGATATTACTCCTGACACGCTTCCGCGCATGCGCGCCGTCAGCGTGTGGCTGTCGAGGTTGTAGCGCGTGCGCGTTATTTCGTCGCCGCGACGGCTGGTCACTTCGACGAATGTGGGCCGTCTGGCGGCGTCCACGCGATGAAAGACCTCTGTTGTCACATCGCCCGCGCTCACACGGCTGTGGACAAGATAGCCGCCTTCCGCCGTGCTGAATAATTCCCAGTTTTCAGTCCCTCGCTCGCGGCCCGCCTCGTCGCGGTATGAATAAACGCCGCTGGCAATCCTCGGCCCGCGCTCCCAACGGCCATTGTGGGTAACTGGCTGGCCGCTCAGGATGGCGGCCAGATCTTCTTCCATACTCTTCGTCGCGGGCGTTTCGACTATGCGGCCAATCTCGCGCCCGGCGCGCTCGACGATAACCGTAGGCACGTTTGTTATTCGGCGCGGCTGTACGGCGTCCACAGGCTCGCGGAATTGATTGTCTATGCCGATGAGCTTCACTTGAATCCTGTCGTTTCCGGCCAGCTTGAGAGCTTTGATCAATCGCGGCACATAGTTCTTGCTGTCGGGGCACCACGTCCCATACAGCAAAGTAACTTTCGTCTCCGCCGTATTTGCTTTGATCGCGGCAACCGCGCCCGCGTTGGGCTGATAGCCCTCCATCACAGAGCGCCAGACGGGAACAGTCTCCCATAATTTATCCGCGCTCATCTCGCCCGTTATTCCCGGATGAACGCGAATCAGGATAGGCTTTCCTTCGACGGCAAAGAAATAAACCGGGCCGTCAACGCGCGTGAACCTGCCGACTGTTTCCATAGCGATGTCCGCATCCGAAGCGGCTGAATTGTGATCGGCAGCGAGGTGAAAAGCGGTTTTTGAAACAGCATTGACCGTATGCCCGGACACGTCGAGTATGAGGGCGCGTTCGAGCTTCGGTGAAATCAACGCGAGCCGCGCGGGGCCGTCGGAAGTCATAACCTGCGCGTTACGATCAAGTTCGTTGTTGATGTAAACATCGCGCGTCGAATCGGTCCAACTGATCGCGGGGAGCTGACTGGTTTTGGCTGAAGCCGAGGCTATGAATGCGATGCAGAATATCAGCGCCGAAAGCTTGATCTTCATTAATGCTCTCTTTCGTCGAAGAATTAAAATAAACCGGATCTGTTTGCACTGCTTATAACGCAGAAGCTCGCTCGACGGTTACAAAAGTAATGCGCGCTATCTGGCTACGCGGGCAACCAGCATTGTCATGTCGTCGTGTTGTTTGGCTCCCGCGGCGAAACAGTCTGCGGCTTCAACTATACGCGACAGGGTTTCTGCGGCGTTCAACCCTTCGCAGGATTGCGCCATCGCAATCAATCTTTCTTCGCCCCATTCTTCTTCCGCTGGGTTCATCGCTTCGCTGATGCCGTCGGTGAAGGCGACAAGCAGGTCATCAGGCTCAAGCGTGACGCTCGATTGATCATAAGGGAAATTGCGAAGCAGCCCGACGACCGCGCCGCCTTCTTCCAGCCGCAATATCTTCCATTCGCCATCCTGTTTGCGCAAAACCACAGGCGGATTATGACCCGCGTTTACATAGGCGAGCAGGCGAGTCGCCGGTTCGTACTGCGCGTAGAAGAATGTCGCATAGCGATTCTCAGCCGACGCGTCATAGACCATCTCATTGACGTTGCTCATCAGTTCCTTAAGGTCGCCCGCGCCTTTGATTGCCTGCCCGCGCAAAGACGCCTGAAGGCTCGCCATCAACAGCGCCGCCGCAATTCCTTTTCCCGAAACGTCGCCTATGGCTATGCCGAGCGCGCCGTTTGGCAGCAGCAGAAAATCGTAATAATCACCACCGACTCCGAGCGCAGGGCGACAGGCCCCGCAATAATCGAACCCTAAAATCAGAGGGAGTTTTTGCGGAAACAATCGCTCCTGCACCTCGCGGGCGATTTCAACCTCGCGATTGAGCCGCTCGCGCTGCGCGATCTCTGCGGCGATGCGTTCGGTCAACTGCGAGTTTTCAAGCGCAAGCCCGGTTTGCGTTGCAACTGATCGAAGCAGCCGCAGATCGCTGGTTGAATACGGCTCTTCGGATTGCTTTGGGCCGAGGCTGATGAAGCCGGGCAGCTTCTCTTTCACAACAAGCGGCAACAGCAATTGCGCGCCGCAACCCAGAAGCCAAGCAGCATGCAGAAGACAGGCATTATCACGGCAAGCACTATCACAAAAATCCAGTTGCTCGCAGCCTGAGCTTCATGTTTGTACTCTTTGAATTGAAGCGTGACCTCTCGCGGGTCGATTCCCTCGCGATCAAATCTTATTGTTAACGGGTCGCCGATCCTGGAACCGCCAAAAGCGTCGTAGAGCACACGAAGCCCTGTGAATGGCTGACCGTTGACGGACAATAATCTGTCTCCCTTTTGCACGCCGGCCTGCGCTGCTTCCGGGCCGACGTAAGTAATGATCGAGTTTGACTCCTGAGTGTTGATCGGGAAATCAACCATACCTCCGGTTTGAAACAGGTATTGAAGGCGGCGCTCGGTGAACCGCGCTTGATAAATGGCAGAGATGGCAAACAACGCTATCAATATGGCGTATAAAAGTTTTTTGTCTTTCATCTGCAAGCTCACGTTCTGTTTCACGCAACGTTGAAATTTATCAGCAATCCCAATTTTTTATCCGCTAATCTCAAATAAGTTATTAGCTGCTTCTTATGAACGGGAGCCAATATCAAGTCGGCCCGGAAACCTGCATCCGCCACACCCTGTTGAATCCCTGACGAGAGATTTTGATTGCAGGTTTATCAGAGGTCAACCCTGATGAGCCGAAGCGATGAAATAAATCCAAATGCGCAGGTGTAATACCAGATTCGGGTAACACCCTTTAAAAGGTAAGTGAGACATATTTCGGCAGATGGGTGAGACATATTTCGGCAAAGTCTCAGATTTTGGCAGTTTTTAATTAAGGTTAAGAAAAAATATCGCGAGATTTGCGGGAATTTCGTATCGGGCAGGAAGCAATAAGGGCCACCTGTACCGCGTCAATTAGTGGTGAAAATAATCATTACAGCCCCGCCCGTTAAGGGCTAAGTCGCAGGAAATTCTTTATCTACAGATAAAAAACGGCTTTTTATATTCCCGGCACGGGGTTTGTTTAACCCATGAAGGTGAATATCAGAGATGACGAACAAAGATTGTAATATTAAGTTTTGTTGTATCGCATCCGAATTTAATCAGTAACAACGATTACGAGAAAATAGATCGAACAAGCCTTTTGTCCCTAATTGATAAAAGCGAGCCTTTTTTCTTATCGGCGTTCGCATAAAAAACCGGTCCGTCGCAATGCGCGGCTTCCCTTAGGGGTTTAACATTTCGCGCCCGTGGTGTCTCTTATCATCCGGGATTCGGGCTGTTATCGAATTGCAATGCTCTTGGAATTATCAATAAACAAATTTGCGGCGAAGGCAGCACTGGCGCTCGCGGTCTCGTGCGCCTGCGTAATGCTTTCATATGCGATCATCACGAATTTCATCGTCAGCGCATTGACCGACGAGCGGGCAAACGTATCACGCGACACGCTTGAGTCTGCCGCTCGATACTTTTCCGATTCCGCGCGACTGAACGCCCGGCTTGCAGAAGCCTTCGGGCGGGAGCGCGATATGGCCGACGCCGAAGCTTACGCGATTCGAGCCATCAGTCTCTCCCCGTACAACTACAATTTTCACCTCCTGCTCGCAACGATAAAAGAATCGAACGGAGAAGCTCAGGCAGCCGAAGACTCGCTCAGAGAAGCGATCCGGCTTGCGCCCAATAAAACAGATGCGCATTGGCAGCTTGCCAACTTTTTGCTCAGAACAGGCAAACTCGGACAGGCTACGGGTGAGTTTCGCGCCGCTTGCGCGATGAATCAGAAATTGCTCCCCGTTACGCTTGTCATGATTTGGCGCGCATCAGGCGGCAAGCTCGAAGCTCTGGAAGCAGTCACGGCAGCGGATGTGAAATCGAAACTCGCGCTCGCTCAGTTCCTGCTGAAGCAATCGCGCGCAGACGCCGCCGCAGACGTATTCAACCGAATCGAACGCAAAGCGCTGCTGGCCTCGCCCGAAACGGGCGAATTCATAAATGCGCTGGCCGGTTCAAATTATCTGGAGCTTGCGCGCAAGCTGTGGGTTCACGTCGCAGGCGACGACAGCCGAGAGTACCCGCTCGTCTGGAACGGCAGTTTTGAATCCGACATCGTGAAAGGCTTCGCGCAGTTCGACTGGGCGATTGGCAGCAGCGACTACGCGAAGGTCAAAATCTCTTCGGGCCAGTCGCACGGCGGCTCGCGCGCGCTCAGAGTGGATTTCACTGGCCGCGACACAACACGACTGACAGGCGAGATCAGCCAGTTGATTGTTCTAAATTCGGGCGCGCGTTACCTGATCGAGTGTTACGCGAAGGCGGAAACGCTTGTCACAACCGAAGGCCCGCGAATCGCTGTGACGACACGCGCAGGGGACCTTGTAGCCGTGTCTGAACCGGTTGCCGTCGCCGAAACCGGATGGCAACGGCTGACAATCGAATTCACTGCGCCTCAAACCCCGGATGCTTTTTACATCGCCGTCAAACGCAGGTCCAAATTCAGTTATGACCAACCGACGACAGGCACTATCTGGTTCGACGACTTCAAGCTCACGGAGGTGAAACAGAGCCGATGAGCACACGACTCGATAAAGCAATCTTCGCAGGGCTTATCCTCGCAATCATCTTCACGGCGCTTGCTCACGGCGCGGTCGAATCGTGGGCCGTCGCGATCTTTGAGTTGATTATAGTCGCGCTCATTTTGATGTGGGGCGCGAAAGCGATAGCAGATAAAAAACTCTCTGTCATAGTGCCAAAGACCGCGCTGCCGCTCGCGGCCCTGCTCGTTTTCGCTTTTGTTCAAAGCCTTCGATTCACCGCCCATGATGGTCGCAGGTTGAGCCTTTCGATGGACGTTGAAGCGACGCGCGCCATGGTGCTGGTTCTACTCTGCCTGATAGTCGCGTTCGTTATGGCCGCGAACTTTTTTACGAGCCATAAGCGAGTTCGGGCGATTACTGCGATTCTGATTGTCTATGGACTGGCGATGGCGATCTTTGCGCTCGTCCAGCATTTTACCTGGAACGGTCGCTTTTACTGGCTGAGGCAGGCGTCGGCAGGCGTGACATCGCCGTTCGGCCCGTTCGCAAATCACAATCACTTCGCGGGCTATATGGAATTGCTTGTGGGGCTGCCGCTTGCAATGGTCATCACGCGCGCTGCAAAGCCCGATGCGCGGCTCTTTTATCTGTTCGCCGCGACGATGATGGCCGTTGCCGCCGTCGCTTCGCTGTCGCGCGGGGGAATGATAAGCCTCGCCGCCGAACTGGTATTTCTCGCTTTGATGAGTATTCGCCGTGACGCGCAGCCGCGACGCGCAGCCCGGTTGTTGCAATCGAGCGCGCTGGTCGCGCTCATCGTTTCTGCGATTGCCGCAGGGATTTACTGGACGGGGCCTGAGCGCGTGCTTAATCGCGTGGCTCGAACAAATCTGGTTAGCGAAGACCCGAAGGCCGAGACCTTTTTCGCAAGTCGCGGATGGATCTGGCGCGACACGCTTGCGATGATAAGCGCAAACCCTGTAACGGGCGTAGGCTTTGGCGCTTACGAGACGGCTTACCCGCTCTACAGCAAAGCCGATGTGATGAATGCGGCAGGCGCGTCGTATTCAGTAGACCGCGCGCACAACGATTATCTGCAAACGCTGGCCGATTGCGGAATCCTTGGCGGTCTAATCATCGCGTGGTTCATAGTGCAGCTTTTTCGCGCAGTCGCGCGCGGCGCGAAATCCCGCGACCCTCTGCTTCGGGCATTCGCGCTGGGAGGCGGCGCGGGGCTGTTCGGCCTGCTTACCCACAGCCTCTTTGATTTCAATCTTCAATTGCCGTCCAACGCATTGTTGTTTCTGATGATGGCCGCAATCGTTTCGCACATAGGAACGGCTGCGCGAGAGCGCAAAACAGAAAACGCTCAAAGGCCGGTCGAGAAAGTAAATGAATTCGCGTTTGTAACAGGAGTATCTCAGGCGATGACAAAATCACGAATCAGCAGATTAATTTCCGTATCAATAGTCGCAGCAATGGCGCTTGTCGCCGGAAGCTTCTTCGAGACGGACGCGCAGGAACGTCGCCAGCCGAAGCAATACCAGCCAACTGCACAATCTTCAAACTCCGATGTGGCGATGCCCAATATAATCGTCTCGCCGGGCGAAGATTACAGAATCGGGCCGAGCGACGTAATCGAGATCGTCGTCGAAGACGCGCCCGAACTTTCGCGCGCGTTTCGAGTCAGCAGCGACGGATTTATAACACTCCCCTTTATTGGCCGCGTTCCCGTTCAGCAAAAGACTACCGATGAATTATCCAAACTCCTCGCAGATCGCCTGCGCGGCGACTATCTACAGGACCCGCAGGTCAGCGTCGCGGTCCTACAGATAAACAGCCACACTTTCTTCGTTCAAGGGGCCGTGCGCCGTCCCGGTCTTTATCAAATCGAAGGAAATCCCTCGCTATTGAAACTGCTGACGGTCGCGGGCGGGTTGAGCGAAAACTACGGCTCGACGGCCTTCATCATCCGGGAGATCAAAGCTGCTGAAATCTTAAATGTCAAAGCCGAGGTTTCAAACGATCCTCAACCGCAGACTCCGGTTGACGCAAAAGCGAAGTACGAACTGCTGAAGGTCAACATCAACGGATTGCTGCGCGGCAACTTTGATCAGGACATCAGTGTAGGGCCGGGCGACATCGTTCACATTCCGCCTACCGATATTTTCTTCGTTGCCGGTGAGGTGAATGCGCCGGGTTCGTTCCCGCTAAAAGAAGGCACGACCTTACGACAGGCAATATCGCTCGCGCAGGGCACGACGTTTCAGGCGGCGGCGACTCGCGCGATCATCTTCCGCGAAGAGCTGTCGAGCGGCAAGCGACAGGAGATCGCCGTAGACATTCCTGCTGTGATGCAGGGCAAAAAGAGCGATGTGCCGATACTGGCCAACGACATCATCATCATCCCCAACAGCCGACTAAAATCCGTGGGCGGCACGCTGCTGAGAGCATTCGGCGTCAGTGCCGCTCGTATCCCGGGGCGCTACGGTTATTAAAGAATTGGAGCATCAGCAATGGCAGACGAAAGATTCGAGCTTGAAAAAACAGGTGCGGCAGAGATCGCTTCAAACGATCTATCCGGGGTTACGACTCCGGTCGGGTATAGAGGTTACGGCTACGGTTACGGCTACGGCACGGGCGACGATAAGGCGCAACTCAGAGAGATGTTGCGCGCCCTGCGTAAGCGCAAATGGCTGGTCGCAAGCATTGTGCTTATCGTTACGACGCTGGTAACGATTGAGATGATTCGCGCAAAAGCCATCTATCAGGCGACGACCATAATCGAAATAGGGAAAGAGAACTCGACGGTCGTAAAGACCGGCGACTTCGTCATCAACGATGATTCCGACCCGCAGTATCAGGTCAATCTCAGGACGAAGGTGTTGCTGCTAAACAGCCGCGAGCTGCACGAAGACGTGGTTGCCAATCTCAAGCTCGATCAGAATCAGAGGTTCATTTCATCAGACGAGAAATCTCTCTGGAAGTCGCTCAAATCTTTTATCGGCAAGGGTGAAGATAAAAGCGGAGCCGAAGAACCGGAAGTGATGGAAGCGGATGTTGACGAAGACGAAACCGCGCGCTCGCCCGAAGAGACTGCGCGACTTGCGCCGTACGTCGAAGCGCTCCAAGCGAATCTGACGATTGAGCCGCTCAGAGAGACGCGCGCGTTGAAGGTCTCTTTCACGCACACGGACGCGCCCGTGGTGGCGGCTGTCGTCAACGGAATCGCGCGAGCCTTCAAGCAGCGAAACTTTCAGGCCAAGACCGAAAGGTTTACACATACGGCAAGCTGGCTCGACGCTTCGACGCGCGAGTTGAAAGCGAAAGTCGAACAGGCCGAGCAGTCGCTTGCGAATTACACGAGCGCGCACAATATCTTTTCGATCAACGACGAAAAGAATCAACAAACTACGCTCACAACTGAAAAGCTTGCCAGATTGCACGATCAGGCCCTGCGCGCTGAAACTGACCGGATGCTCAAGCAGACGCTCTATCAGGAAGTCAAACAGGGCCACATCGCCCAACTGCCTGATGCTTTCGCCGACCCCAGGCTTGGCGAATTGCAGAAACAATTGAACGAGCTTCAGACCTCGGTCGCGCAGCTTCGCGTCAAGTACGGCCCGAAGAATGCCCGCGTCATGGAAGTACAGCAGCAGATTACCACGGTGCAGGATCAGATGAACGCCACGCGCGGCAACCTCGAACAGAAACTGCAACTCGATTATGAGCGCGCCGTGCAGGATGAGAATTCGCTGAAGGGCGCTCTCGAAAAATCGAAGGGCGATGCGGCGCAGGAGAATCAGGCGGCCATACAGTACAACATACTCAAGCAGGACCTCGACACGGCCCGCGCGCTTTACACAGACTTTTTGCAGAAGACGAATCAGGCAAAGGCGCAGGTCGCAGAGCAGCATGACAATATACGAGTTATCGAGCGCGCAGCCGTACCGACGAAACCCGTAGGCCCGAAACGCGCGCTGATGATTGTGCTGGCTTTTATGGTGAGCCTTGCCGGAAGCGTTGGCCTTGTCTTTCTGCTCGAATACCTCGACAACACGATCAAGAACGTCGAAGACGTTTCGCGGTACATACAACTGCCCGCGCTCGGCGTGATACCTGCGATAAGCGCGAGCGCGGCGCGAAGGCTTGCGTCAAAAAGCTCCGGCAAGCACAAAGCGTTATCGGAAGGGGCAAAGCTGCCGGGATTGGGCGAGTTCAAACCCGGCCAGTTGATGGCGCTCGACACGCGCTCGACGGCTGCCGAAGCCTACCGCGCGCTGAGGACATCCGTGTTGCTTTCGGCGGCTGGCCGCGCGCCCAGGATGATACTGGTCACAAGCTCTCAGCCCGGCGAAGGCAAGACGACCACCTGCATCAACACGGCCATAAGCCTCGCGCAGCTTGGCGCAAGCGTGTTGATAATCGACTGCGATCTGCGCAAACCGACTACGCATAAAGTGTTCGGCGTAGATCACGTGCTCGGCCTTTCGACCTATCTTTCGCGCGAAGTGACGATTGACGGGTTGATTCAGAAGCTGCCGATCAGCAACGTGTCGCTGCTTCCGTGCGGCCCGATACCGCCGAACCCCGCCGAACTGATCAGTTCCGAGAAGATGCGAAGTATGCTGGCGCTGCTTTCGGAGCGATACGATCACATCCTGATCGATTCACCGCCGCTGATGAACGTGACAGACCCCGTGATACTTTCGAGGATGGTTGACGGAGTGATACTCGTGGTTCACGGCGGCAAGAGCACGCGCTATGTCGTGTGCCGCGCCCGACAGGAGCTTGCAAGCGTCGGGGCGAAGATATTCGGCGTGGTCTTAAACAACGTGGACCTGCGCCACGACGGCTACAACGACTACTACTACGCGCACAGCCCGTACGGTTACGAGCAGGAGCGGAAGGAAGCAACCGTTTAGTAGAGTGGATCGACCTTACTCCCCGGTTTAAACGCGGGTTTCGATGGAAGACCTTCAGAAAGCAAAACTCATCTCAACACGGGCCGCTCTCTTAACCAGAGCGGCATTTACTGCCAGACAAATCAACGTGTGGAGCGAAGTGAGCGCAAATCGCCGCATCTTTGCTGCGATGATGACAGTCGGCGCGCTTACGTGTGTTGTAAAGTTTGCATCAACGCTAAAAGAGGTGGTAGTCGCGCATCAATTTGGAGTTGGTGATGCGCTGGATGCGTTTCTGATCGCTTTCCTTCTGCCATCAGTCGCAGTCAATATTGTGGCCGGATCCTTTAATGCCGCACTGATTCCAACTTACATTCAGGTCCGCGAGCAGGAAGGCAAAGAAGCGGCGCATAAACTTTTTTCTTCGGTAATGGTCTGGAGCGCAGCGCTGCTTTTGGCGCTCTCGATAGTAATGGGACTCGCGGCTCCATGGGCGCTTGGCATACTCGGATCCGGCTTCAGCGCTGAAAAGCTGGCGCTCACGAATAAGCTGTTTTTGATTTTGCTGCCCGTTCTGCCGTTGAGTGGCTTGTTTCTGACGTGGGCCGCGGTGCTGAACGCGGGCGAGCGATTCGCGCTTGTGGCCATCACGCCAGCGATGACTCCGCTGGCTGTGATGATTATGATTTCCGCGTTTGGCAGCACCTGGGGAATCTACTCTGCTGCGATTGCGATGCTGGTCGGGATAGCGATTGAAGGCTTTCTGCTTGCGGCGGGTTTAAGGCGGCAGGGCATCTCGCCCGTACCGCGCTGGCATGGCCTCTCGGCGTCAACAAAACAGGTGATGAAGCAGTACGCGCCGATGATTGCAGCAGGCGTTTTGATGAACGGCACAGGACTGGTAGATCAGGCGATGGCGGCGATGCTGGGGGCGGGCAGCGTTTCGGTCCTGAATTACGGCAACAAGATGACTGCTGCGATTCTGGGCATCGGTTCTATAGCGTTGAGCACGGCAGTGCTGCCTCAGTTCTCGCGCATGGTTGCAGCTTGCGACTGGAGCGGAGTGCGACACACGCTCAAAACTTATTTGCGGCTGGTGTTGATGGCGACTGTTCCGCTGGCACTGATTTTTGTTCTGGCCTCTCGCTTTCTGGTTGGACTGCTGTTTGAGCGTGGCCTGTTCACGGCAACTGATACCGGGCACGTAGCGCCTGTACAAAGCTTATATATGTTTCAGCTTCCGTTCTACATCACAGGAATGCTTTTCGTTCGTCTGCTATCGGCATTGAAGGCCAACTACATTTTGATGTTAGGCACCTGCCTGAGCTTTGCGCTAAACATAGTTCTGGATTATGTGCTGATGAACTGGATCGGCGTCGCGGGCATTGCGCTATCAACAAGCATTGTCTATGCGGCTGCTTTTATTTTCCTTTCACTTTCGGCGTTCAGTGCTTTGAAAAAGGCTGAAGCCGGAACGCTGGCGGGGTTGGCAAAATCATGCGATTGACTCTGGTCATTCACTCGCTTCAGGGCGGCGGCGCAGAACGCATGATGACGCTGATGGCAAACTACTGGGCCGCCGCCGGGTGGAGCATAACGCTATTGACTATGGATAAAGGCTCGGCTCCGCTGTTTTACGCTCTCGACAACCGCGTTCACTCGATTCCGCTCGACGTAGCAAGCAGATCGAAAAACGCGGCAATCGCTTTGCAAAATAATCTGAAGCGCATAAACGCATTGCGCCACGCAATCAGCGCGACTCGGCCCGACGTTGTGCTTAGCTTCATGGACAAAACGAATGTGCTCACCCTGCTTGCGACGCGAGGCTTGAATATTCCCGTCGTCGTTTCAGAGCGAAGCGACCCTGCAATGAATCATCCGGGTCGTGTATGGGCCAATCTGCGCCGGTTGACTTACAGGATGGCCGATGCTGTTGCGGTTCAAAGCAAAGGCGCGATGAACTATTTCCCGGCAAAGATTCAGGCTCGCGCGCGAATAATTCCCAATCCCGTGTCGAAGCCTTCTGCTTGCGGAAGCCGGGCCGTATTTGAAAATGGCGGGATGTCAATAGTCGCCATGGGGCGGCTCGTTCGAGCTAAAGGGTTCGATTTACTGCTTGAGGCTTTCGCTCAGGTGAAAGACAGCCACAGCAGTTGGAACTTGATTATTCTGGGCGAGGGGCCGTTGCGTAAGGAGCTGGAGTCTTTGCGAGACAGCCTTGAGCTAACAGATCGCGTGCTTATGCCGGGCCGCGTCAACAACACTTATGAACGTCTGGCCGGGGCCGATATTTTCGTAACGTCGTCGCGCTACGAAGGATTTCCAAATTCGCTTTGTGAAGCGATGGCGAGCGGCGTTGCCGTAATTGCTACGGATTGTCCGAGCGGACCGCGCGAGATCATCAGAGATAACGTTGATGGATTGCTGGTAGCCAATGCGGACCCGAAGGCTCTTGCTTCGGCGATGAATCGCCTGATGAGCAATGACACGGAAAGAAAGCGGCTTGCCTTGCGTGCCAGCGAAGTTACAAAACGCTTCGCAGTAGAGCGCATCATGCCGATGTGGGAAGAAGTATTTGTTCAGGCAATCAAGGGCACAGAACAAAATGAGAATCACATTTCTTATTCGCTCTCTTAATTATGGCGGCGCAGAGCGGCAACTCGTCGCGCTTGCGAAACGACTGCACAAAAACGGGCATCAAGTGGCAGTCGCGGTCTTCTACGCTGGCGGGCCTCTGGAAAATGACCTGACAGAGGCGGGCATAGATCTGCTTTCGCTCGAAAAGCGCGGGCGCTGGGATGTGCCCGGATTCGTGCGACGATTGGTTCAACTCATCAGGCGGCAAAGGCCCGATGTATTGCACAGCTATCTGGGCATACCGAATATTCTCACTGCTCTTTTGAAGCCTGTATTTCCGCAAACGCGCATGGCCTGGGGAGTGCGCGCATCGAACATGGATTTTGATCGTTATGACTGGACTGCGCGGGTCTCATATCGCATAGAGTGCAGGCTGTCGCGCTTTGCCGATTTAATCATTGTGAACTCGCAGGCGGGGCTTGAATACGCAGCTACGAACGGATTTCCGAAAGAAACGATGATGGTTATCCCTAACGGCATAGACACAGCGGCGTTCGAGATTGACCCGGCGGCGCGCGCGAAGGTTCGCGCTGAATGGCGAGTCGCTGGCGATGAAATCCTCGTCGGGCTTGTCGGAAGGCTCGACCCGATGAAAGATCACCCGACGTTTTTGCAAGCCGCTGCCCGGCTTGCAAAAGACCGTAAAGACCTGCGCTTTGTCTGCGTAGGCGATGGCCCTTTGGATTACCGCGAGCAACTCCACGCGATGGGCCGGTCATTGAAGCTTTCTGACAGGCTCATATGGGCAGGTGCGCGCAGAGACATGCGAGCCGTATACAACGCTTTGGATATGATGGTTTCAGCCTCTTCTTATGGCGAAGGGTTCTCAAACGTTGTGGGCGAAGCGATGGCGTGCGGGGTGCCGTGCGTCGTGACGGATGTGGGCGATTCGGCATGGATTGTCGGCAACAGCGGTGAAGTTGCCCCGCCTCGAAACGCGGAAGCGCTTGGTTCAGCCATCGCAAGACTCGCCGGTAAGGTCGGCGCGGGCGCGTGTGATCGCCATAGCAATCGCCAGCAGGTTATTGAACGATTCTCAGTAATCCAACTGGAGACAAAGACAGAGGCAGCGTTGCTTCGCCTCTGCGGAGCAGCATGTTAACCAGATATTATCCGCGTATTCTTGCAGCCGCTGCCGTGATGATCTTCTTCACGAATCTTGACGTGTACCTGTTCAACGCAGAGTTGACTAAGATGGCTCCGTTATACCTGATTGCAGCATTCGCCTTAGCCGCCGCCCCGCTTTACCTGTCGAAAGGGTCACTATTAATCATAGGGCAATCGCCTGTCGCGCGATGGTGCTATGGCTTCTTTATGATCACGTGCCTATGGTTTCTCTTCCAGCCATCGCAATCTGAAATCGCGTGGCAAGAGCTTCGCACGCGCACACTGTCGTTAGCGTTCATGCTGATACTGCTCTCCGTCTTTTCGAGCAGCGAAGTTCAGATATGGGCGCGGCGCGCAATCTTTGCCATGGTGTTATTAGGAGTCGGACTTAACGTTTATGAGCTTTTCAACCCTCAAACGTTCAGCTCTGTTCTGGGTAGATCTGCGGGGCTATACGTCAATCCAAATCAAGCGGGCGTCGCGCTTATACTGGGAATGATCCTCACCATTACCTTAGTGCCTCAACGCTATCGCCTGCTGTTTGCGGTAATAGTGGGCGCGGGTGTTCTATTCACCTTCTCCAGATCCGCAATAGTCGGCTGGGTAATCTGCGTCCTTGTCATCATCAAAACCGATCAGATCAGCTTGAGACGCTCCCTTGCCACAGGCTTTGCAGTTGCTGCTATCAGCGTGATCGTAATATCAGCGCAGTGGGAGAATATTCAGTACAAACTGGCAGACCTGGGAGTCTTGAATTCAAATGTCATGGGCCGACTCGACTGGTTCAATCAGCCCGTAGCCTCGGATTCAAGCGCTCTGGGGCGTCAGGAAGTTGCTGCAATAGCATATGAAAAATTCGCAGACAGTCCGATTTTTGGCGAAGGGGTCGGGGCGTCGCAAAGACTTTTAATAGTAGAAGGCGGCACGGAGATATCATCGCACAACCAATACCTGAACCTGCTGGTAGATCACGGCATATCAGGCATTTTTATACTGCCATTTCTTGCGCTTGCTTTATTGTGGCAGGCGCGAGGTGAAGCGAAGCAGACAGGTTTCGCCTTTGCCCTATTCATTCTCTATATCGGTTTCTTCAGCCACAACATACTTGAAGAGCGATTCATACTTTTGACTTTTTCATTGATGGCGGCCATGGCTTTCAACAGTCGCCTTCAACACCAGCCGCGACCCGCACAGCCGAAGATCCTTTTCAGCGAGAGATTGAATATGGCTGATGACAGAGGTGCGATATGAAGATTGCGCACATCATCACCTCTCTCGAAAAACACGGCGCGCAGATGATGCTTTACAAAGTGCTCTCTTCAATGGACCGCACCCGATTTGATTCAATCGTGATTTCTCTGGCCGACGGCGGAGCGCTCAAAGATAAGTTCGCGGCTCTCGGCGTTGTTGTTTATAGCGCCGGGATGAAGAAGGGAGTGCCGACTCCGGGTTCAGTTTACCGTTTCGCTCGATTGATGAAGCAGATCAAGCCCGACCTTGTTCAGGGCTGGATGTATCACGGCAATCTGGCTGCGCAGCTTGCTGTCGCTCTCCTGCGCGGGCGAATTCCCGCTGTGTGGAACATCAGAGGGTCAAGCTTCAATCTCAAAGATGAGAAGCCCGCGACAGCAGCAATCATATGGCTTGGTGGAAAACTCTCAGGGTTGCCGAAAGCGATCATCAACAATTCGCTTGTGAGCGCAGTCAGGCACGAAGAAAGGCTTGGCTATCGCCTCGATAAGCGGGAGATTATTCCTAACGGTTTCGATACCGACCGCTTCATACCGTCTGCGGAAGCCCGCTTGAGCCTTCGGGGTGAATTGGGGCTTTCCGATGACGCGATTCTGATCGGGATGCTGGCACGGTTCCACCCGATGAAAGATCATGCGAACTTTCTGCAATCGGCAGCACTGCTTCTGAAAGATCATCCGCAAACTCACTTCGTGCTGTCGGGCGAAGGAGTTGACCGAAGCAACGAAGAACTGCGTGACCTGATGGAGAGATTGTCAATTGCCGGGCGCGTTCACCTGCTCGGCGAGCGCAGCGACGTGAGCCGTATCGCCGCCGCGCTCGACATTGCGGTTTTGTCTTCGGCTTACGGCGAAGGATTTCCGAATGTTGTAGGTGAAGCGATGGCGTGCGGGGTGCCGTGCGTCGTGACGGATGTTGGTGATTCGGCATTTGTCGTCGGTGAAACGGGGCGCGCAGTATCGCCGCGAAACGCAAGCGTGCTCGCCCGTGCAATGCGAGAGTTGATAGAGATGGGCGCACAGTCAAGGCACGAACTGGGACGGGCAGCCCGCCAGCGCGTTATGGAAAATTTTTCAATCGAAGCGATTGCTCGCAAATACGAATCGCTTTATCAACACCTGACTCCTGCGTTAGAAGAAAAAGAGGCGAGCCGATGTGTGGCATAGCAGGTTTCGTTGACTCGAAAAAAAATGAAGACTGGATGGAGCGCATCGCGCGCATGACTTCTATGATGGCGCATCGCGGGCCGGATGATGAAGGGAAATTCTTCGACGCCGAAACGGGGGTGGTCTTCGGTCATCGCCGCCTTTCGATTGTTGATCTCTCTCCCGAAGGCCATCAGCCGATGTCTTCTCCAAACGGGCGTTACGAAATCACTTTCAACGGTGAGATATATAACTTCCGCGCGCTCAAAGAAGAATTGGGGCGAGCGGGCTACGGATTTCGCGGCCACTCAGACACAGAAATAATGCTGGCAGCATTTGAAGAATGGGGCATCCGGAAATCTGTTGAGCGATTTATTGGCATGTTCGCGTTTGCCGTGCTCGACCGCAAAGAACGAATGCTGTTTCTGGTGCGTGATCGTCTTGGTGAAAAGCCGCTCTATTACGGCTGGATGAACGATGTATTTCTCTTTGCCTCAGAGATGAAAGCGTTGCAGGCGCATCCGTCATGGCGCGGCGAAATCGATCGCAACGCGCTGGCTTTATTCATGCGGTACGGTTATATACAAGCGCCGCATTCGATCTACGAAGGCATTTACAAACTACAGCCGGGAATGATTCTCGCCCTGCCTGTCGCAGGGGCGAACGATCCGGGATCAAGCGATCTCGTGCAGTATTGGTCTGCGAAATCGGTTGCCGAAGAAGGCATCGCCAATCCTTTTAAAGGAGATGATCGAGAGGCGGCAGATGCGTTGGATAATCTGCTCAGAGATGCGATCAGGCAACAGATGGTCGCGGATGTGCCGCTGGGCGCGTTTCTTTCAGGCGGGATCGATTCCTCTACAATAGTCGCTTTGATGCAGGCGATGAGCGATAAGCCCGTTAAGACTTTCACAATCGGGTTCAACGAAAAAGATTATGACGAAGCCGTCTACGCTAAATCTGTGGCTCGTCATCTGGGCACAGATCACACAGAGATGTATGTGACCGCAAAAGATGCGATGGCCGTCATCCCGCGCCTCGCTTCGATATATGATGAGCCGTTCGGCGATTCATCACAGATACCGACTTTTCTTGTTGCCGAACTCGCGCGGCGTCACGTGACAGTGAGCCTTTCGGGCGACGCGGGCGACGAATTGTTTTGCGGATATACGCGCTACGAGATAGGGCGCGGCATCAGAGAAAGTATATATCGCCTGCCGGTCGCGGCGCGTAAAGTCATGGCGAGCGCGATGAAAGCCACTCCTGTCAGCGCGTGGGACGGATTGTTCAAATTCGCGTCGCCTTTCCTGAATGACAACATTCAATTCACAGGCGACAGGGTTCACAAGCTGGCAGAGTCGCTCAATGTCGCAACGCCCGAAGCGTTTTACCGGCATCTGGTCTCTATCTGGAAAGATACCGAGCAACTGGTTC
The DNA here is from genome assembly GCA_963804815.1 of Blastocatellia bacterium. Taxonomy (GTDB): domain Bacteria; phylum Acidobacteriota; class Blastocatellia; order UBA7656; family UBA7656; genus DATEKX01. The sequence continues at coordinate 6,358,818 of CAWDRU010000002.1, forward strand.
CGAATTCCAGCGAGCCGCAGACCCCGTTCACCGATGCAGATTTGAGGAGTAATATTCCCGGCTTAAGCAACCGCATGATGTTTGTTGACACGGTAAGTTATCTTCCCGACGACATACTTGTGAAATTAGACCGCGCAAGCATGGCGGCGAGCCTCGAAAGCCGCGTGCCTTTTCTGGATCATCGCGTTGTGGAGTTCGCCTGGCGGTTGCCAGTTTCGATGAAGCACCGAGACGGAAAAGGCAAATGGCTGCTGCGCCAGATGCTCTACAAATACGTGCCGAAAGAGTTGATTGAGCGACCGAAGATGGGCTTCGGTGTTCCAATCGCCGACTGGCTGCGCGGGCCGCTTCGTGAGTGGGCCGAGGCTTTGCTCGACGAGCGGCGTTTGCGTGAAGAGGGGTTATTAAACCCGGCGCTGGTTCGTAAAAAATGGGCTGAGCATCTGTCAGGCAGGCGCAACTGGCAATACAGCCTGTGGAACGTGTTGATGTTTCAAATGTGGCTCGCCCAACAGGCGTCGCCCGCGCTCTATTGCGCATCTCTTAGTGCCGCGTAAGCGAATGATAAATTATGTCCGGGCGATTTGAAGAACTGGATTCACTCAGAGGCATAGCTGCTGTTACGGTTGTGATAAATCATCACCTGAACGTGCTGCCGTCCGTCTACGATAAGACCGTTTATCAAAGCGATCAGTGGTTGCTTGAAGCACTCAAGCACTCTCCGCTGCACATCTTCTGGGCGGGCCATGAAGCAGTGGTTTTCTTTTTCGTAATCAGCGGCTTTGTATTGTCGCTGCCGTATCTCAAACGCGAGATGGCCTACACGCCGTTTATATTCAAGCGCATCAGTCGCATTTACCTGCCTTACATCGTCGCCGTCTGCGCGGCTGTTATGCTGGCAACGATCTTTTCGAGAGGCGGTATTGCGGCCTTGAGCAGTTGGTTCAATAACACCTGGACATCGCCCGTTAGCGTGAAGCTGTTGCTAAACCATTTTTTACTGATTGGAGTTTTTAACAACGGCGAACTCAATCCCGTCTTGTGGTCGCTCGTGCACGAGATGAGAATTTCGATCATTTTTCCTGCCATTCTCTACGTCATAATACGCTTCAGGTGGAAGGCGGCTGTCGCCATTGCGGTTTTGTGTTCGTGTGTGAGCTTTATATCGAGCATGGCATCTTATCGCCTTGCTTCGTATAACCCCGATTTCTTCCTGACCCTGCATTACGTTTCGATGTTCATAATCGGCGCGCTGCTTGCAAAGCACAGGGACGCGCTGAGCGGCGCATTTGTCCGTGTATCGCGGATGAACAGAGTCTATCTGTTGATCGCGGCGATACTGGCTTATACCTATAAATGGTGGTTATTTCCTGACGCGCGGCTGCTCCACATAAACATCATTGACGATTGGGCCGCCACAACTGGTGTATGCGTATTCATTGTGTTCGCGCTTTCATCGAAGAATGCCTCCGCCGTATTGCGGTCAAAGCCGTTGCTCTTCTGCGGCAAGGTCTCTTACAGCCTGTACCTCTATCATGCGATAGTGCTGCTTACTGCAATAAATATTCTCTTCGGCGTGCTTCCGCTCTGGCAAATCTGGATGCTCTCTGTTGGGGCGACATTTGCGCTCTCGGCCTTGATGTATCGTCTCGTTGAGGTGCCTTCGATCAGGATGGGCAGGATGCGACAGGCAGAAGCCGTAAATCGCATGCCGCTGACAGTGAGCCAAAACTGATGGATGAAATAACTGCAAAAATTCACGACCTGCTTTCAAGCAAGGCGCTTATACCGTTGATGCACCTTCAACAGGTGGTGCGTCCAAATCGTCATTCTTTCATGTTTGCGTACAGAGAAGGCTGCCGGTTTCGTCGCGCCGCAAGCGGTTGGAGCGCAGAGCAAAAGCGCGAATGGATTCTCGCGCGCCTGCGATTCACAGTTCGCCGCGCTTATAGCGAGACGTTTTACTATCGCGAGCAATTCGACCGAATCGGATTTGATCCTCGAACGGATTTCAGTTTTAAAGATTTCGCGCAGCTTCCTGTGCTTGAGCGAGAAGATGTGAGCGTGGCGGGCCGCGCGCTTGTTTCAAATGCAGTTCCGGCTGCTCAGTTGCGCAAAAATGCGACTGGCGGCTCGACCGGTATGCCAACAGAAATCTGGATGGGGCCCGAAGAGCAGGCATGGAGCGAGAGCGGTAGAGAGCATTTCATGCGGCAGATAGGTTTGCCGCCCGGCACGCGCACAGGTATGCTCTGGGGGCATCATCTCGACCCGGTTGCGAGCGACCGCTTCTTTGATCGCTTTGTCGCCTTTACAAACAACACGCTTTGGCTTGACTGCTTCAGGCTTTCCCCCGAAGCGCTGGAAAGCTGCCATGAAAGGTTTGAGCGCTTTCGTCCGGTTTGCATCATCGCGTATGCAAGCGCGCTCGGACACCTCGCAGAACATATATTAGAGCGCGGGCATAAACCCGGCTATCCCACGAAATGTTTTATCACTGGCGCTGAAAAGCTCTTACCGGCGCATCGCGAAATGATAGAGCAGGCTTTCAGCCGTCCGGTTCACGAGCGATATGGCAGCCGCGATATCGGCAGCATGGGATTCCAACCGGACCCTGCTCGCTCGCTCGACTACGCGACCGACTGGGCCAATGTATTGATCGAGCCTGAAACCGAAGAGCAGGATTCATCTATCCTCGTCACCAAACTGCACGCGGATGGGATGCCGATGATTCGCTATCGAGTCGGCGATACGGGCAGTTTTCTGCAAGATAGCAGGGCGGGGCATCCGTCATTTGTCATACGCGAAGTGCTTGGCCGAACGACTGATCGAATATGGCTGCCGAACGGGCAATGGATAAACGGCATACAGATGCCTCACATGATGAAAGATCATCCGGTGCGCGAATTCATGTTTATTCAACACGCGGATTATTCAATCCAGTTGAAGATTGCTCCGAAAGACGGCTTCGGTGAAGAGAGCCGTCGAAAGATTCGCGACACTATTAAATCGAATCTTCCCGGGCTCGATGTGAACATCGAGGTTGTAAACGAAATTCCTCGCACTCGCGCGAATAAATGGCGGCCCGTCATAAGCGAAATCAGCGCCGCCCGACAGGGAGCTTTGTGATCGAAGTCAACGAGCAAACTTTCAATCCACGGGTTGCTCTGGCAGAGCATCTATCGCCGACTTATCCGAGCGCTGGCCAGAGCACGGTTTCACAGGCAATTGCCCGCGCCGCCTCTCACCTTGGATGGAGCGCGAGTGAGACCGGGCCGTTTGGCAACATCATTGCGCGCGGCGCAAGAGTTCTTGTCAAACCAAACCTTGTACTGCACGAGAATCGAGCGCCTTATGGTATCGAGCCGCTGGTTACTCACCCGTCGCTAATCCGCGCAGCAGTTGAAGCGGCGCTCACAGCAGGCGCGGGTGAAGTTATGGTCGGCGATGCACCCATTCAGGGCTGCGACTTCGATCAGCTTCTCGGCGCAACCGGGCTTGACCGATGGGCCGAAGAGTTGATGAAGCGCGAGCCTCGCTTCAAAGGCGTCAAAGACTTTCGCCGGACAACATGCACTTTCAGGAACGGCGTGCGAGTAGCTTCTGAAAATCTTCAGGCGGAAGACCGCTTCATACTATTCGATCTTGGTCAAAACAGTCTGCTTGAACCGATCACAAATGATCGCAATTCATTTCGCGTAACCTGTTACGACCCCGATTTGATGGCTAAGACTCATGCGCCGGGCCGTCATCAATATCTTGTCGCGCGAGATGTGATTGAAGCTGATGTCATTATCAATCTGCCGAAATTAAAGACGCACAAGAAGGCGGGCGTCACTTGCGCCTTGAAAAACCTGATAGGCATCAACGGCAATAAAGAGTATCTGCCTCATCATCGCGTTGGCGGGTCGGAAACGGGCGGCGATTGTTACGCGGGTGGAAGCAAGCTCAAACGAACGCTTGAATACATAGCTGACCAAAAAAATTCGACGGCATCTCACAGTGCAGGTCTGTTATGGAACGGGCTGAGCATTCCAATATATCAGATGCTGCGACTCACAAAAGAGAGCACGGATACAGAAGGCGCATGGAGCGGCAACGACACGATTTGGAGAACGTGTCTGGACTTGAATCGAATCCTTTTATACGGTCGCACAGATGCAACGCTTGCGGGCGATATTCAGCGGCGAGTGATTCACATCGCGGATGCGATAATCGCGGGTCAGGGTGATGGGCCGCTGGCTCCTGAGCCGCTGTCGCTCGGTTTAATACTCGCGGGCAATAATGCGACTGCGGTTGATTACGCAGGTGCGCACCTGCTCGGCTATGCCCCCGAAAGAATTCCTATTGTGGATCGGGCGTTCAAACAATCGAAGTGGCCGCTCACACGATTCACTCAGGATGAAGTCGAGCTTGTTGGTGACTGGGGTTCTGGCATGGCCCGCGAGATTATAGTCGCAAAAAAGCTCGCCCCTGTTTCCTACCCTGTAGGCTGGCGCAACGCGGCTATGTCTTCAATCTGACATAAGGAACCACTATGACTGCGATAGTTCGTGAAGATTATAACGAGAGGCTTTTTTCAGGAAACTGGCGGTCGCGCATTCACTTAAGCAGGTTTTACTGGCTCGCCGCTAAGATGCGCGGGCTGAATTTGAACCGTGTAAGCATCATCGAACTGGGTTGCTATGACGGAAAAACATTAGGGTTTCTCGATGCTGTGCCCGAACGCTATCTGGGGCTTGATGCCAACTGGGAAGGCGGGCTCGATTCGGGGAAAGTCGCATGGGAAAACTTTCCGAATATCGAATTGAGACATTGTCGAAAACCCGAAGAGATTCCCACGCCGCAAAAAGCTTTCGATGTTGGCGTGTGCATGGAGACGCTTGAGCATGTTCCGCCCGACCTTGTTGAACCTTATCTGCAAAAACTGAGTCAGGTTATCGAAGGCCACCTGTTTATCACCGTTCCGATTGAGCGCGGATTGATATTTCTTCTGAAACACGGACTCAAAAAAGTTTTCGGTATGAAGGATGAAAAATTCCACACGATGGAGTTCATCAACTGCATCCTCGGCAGAATGAATAAAGTGAGACGGCGCGAGCATAAGGGGTTTGATGATCGCCTGCTCGTCAGGCAGGTAGAGAAGTATTTCGATATAGTCCGTGTATCGGGAGTTTTTCCGGGGCTTGGCATTCTCAGCCTGAATCTTACTATTGGAATTATAGCCAAAACCAAAGGTTATAAAAATTAGCTGCTGATCGGACTGTCCCCTCGAACGATCTGCTTCAAACAGCCATCCTCTGGCAAACGGTAACTGAATTGAAAGTAATATTATTGGCCAACACGGATTGGTATCTGTACAACTTTCGCCTGCCGCTGGCAGAGGCGCTTCGCTCCGAAGGGCATACGGTTGTACTGGTATCACCTCGCGGCAAATACACCGAAAGATTAAAACAGGCAGAGTTCCGCGTTATCGCTTTTCCGCTTGTTCGGCAACGGCTCAATCCGTTCGCCGAACTGCTTACGATTTTTCGCCTCTTCCTGCTCTATCGCCGCGAGCGCCCGGATGTTGTGCATCACTTCACGGTCAAATGTGTGATGTACGGCTCGATTGCGGCACGGCTTGCAGGCATCAAAGGTGTGGTTAATGCGCTTGCTGGGCTGGGCCATGTCTTCAGCGATCACGGCGCGCAATCGCGCGTGCTTCGGAGCATAATTCGAGTAATCTGTAGATCGTTTTTACGCTCGACGCAGGTGATTTTTCAAAACCCCGAAGATCATCACGCATTTCTAAAATGCGGGCTTGTGGATGCAGACGCAAGCCACCTGATTCGCGGATCAGGCGTTGACATTGACAGATTCAAACCGCGCGCAAATAAGACCGCAGGCGATAAGTCATATGTGCTTCTGGCTTCGCGGCTGCTCTGGGCCAAAGGCGTGGCCGAATACGTCGAAGCCGCGCGACTGGTGCGCAGTCAGATTCCCGAAGCCGTCTTCCTGCTTGCAGGCGAAGCCGATCCGGGCAACCCCGCATCCGTGCCTCAGGAAGTGGTTGATGAGTGGAAACGTCAGGGGGATGTCGAGGTGCTCGGACATTGCGAAGATATGCAATCGCTTCTGGAAAAAGTCGATCTTGTGACGCTGCCTACATACTACGGCGAAGGTGTGCCGAGAATCCTGATAGAGGCTGCGGCAAGCGGAAAGCCGCTCGTGGCTACGGATACGCCGGGCTGTCACGAGATAGTGCAACACAGGCTCAATGGAATATTGATTCCGCCGCGCAGCAGCCAGGAGCTTGCCCGCGCCATAACAGAGATACTTCCGGACTATCTGTGCAGGGCCAGGATGGGCAAACATTCGCGCCGTCTGGCCTGCGACGGGTTTTCACAAGATCAGGTGATATATAAAACATTTCAGGTCTATCAACGCTCGCTGCCGTCGAGCGAGATTGCGACAGCCACCCAGAGAAGTTCAAAAGCAAAACAGGCGATCCCCGTACAAACATCGACCAGGTAAAGCGAATATAACATGGGACAGACATACTTCGTCGCTTTCATCATTTCCCTCGTACTTTCAGCCGTTTTAACGCGAGCGGTCCGCGATACGGCCATCGAGCGCGGCTGGATATCAGCCCCGTCTTCGCATCACATTCATCGCAAACCCGTGCCGCGTCTGGGCGGCATAGCCATATACTTTTCGTTTGTGGCAGTCGCGGGGATGATGATCGTTGCTTCGACGATTTGGAATCTGGGCGTAGTAATCGAGCTGCGTACGTTCCTTTATATCCTGATACCGGGCACGCTCATTTTTCTGCTCGGCCTCTACGACGACATCTACTCGGTGAAGCCTCGCGTGAAGTTTGCCGTGCAGGCAGTGGCTGCGATGATGCTCTACTGGTTCGGGATAGGAAAGTTCAACCTGCCTGTGATGCTTGGATTACACGGTATCGAATGGTTATCGCTTGTGATGACGGTTGTCTGGGTGTTGTGGATCACAAATGCATTCAACCTCATTGACGGGCTGGACGGGCTGGCCGCCGGGTCGGGTCTGTTTTCGACGCTCACGCTTTTCACAGTCTCTTTGATCAGCGGCAAGGGAACGGTTGCGCCGCTGGCGCTCGTGATGGTGGGCGCAACGCTCGGATTTCTTCGATTCAACTTCAATCCCGCGACTATATTTCTGGGCGACTGCGGCAGTTTGTTCCTCGGCTTCATGTTGAGCGCGCTCGCGCTTGCGGCATCCGAGAAGACGCCGACGATTGTGGCCGTCGCGCTGCCGATAATCTCTTTCGGAGTCCCGCTTCTTGAGACTTCGCTTTCGCTCGTTCGTCGATACTTAAGCGGGCGGCCTCTGTTCAGCGCAGACCGCGAACACATGCATCACAAACTTCTTGAGCGAGGTCTGTCGCAACGGCAGGCCGTGATAATACTTTACGGCGCATCGGCGTTTTGCGGACTGCTGAGTCTCTTTCTGCTACAGCCCGGAAGCGGAGTCGTGGCGATGGTACTGTTTACGCTCGGCGCTGTCATCTGGATTGGAGTCAGAAAGCTCGGATATTACGAGCTGGACGAACTGGGGCGCATCGCTCAGCGCACCATAGATCAAAAGCGAATCATCAGCAATAACCTCGCAGTGCGACGCGCGGCCAATAAGTTGTCCGAAGCCGAAAGCCTGCTTCAGGTCTTCTGCATATTGCAGGAAGCGTTCGAGGCGAATGATTTCGACGGTTATCAACTGAGCCTCGCGCGCTTCTGCAACCGAAAGCCCACAACAGGCGAGCTTGCGCTGATCGCACACGAACACAAAGACCAGCAACATTATGCATGGCACAAGCCAGTCGATAACGAAATTGATGAGCAGTCGCTCGCGCCCCGCTGGACGCTCACGCTTGAACTTGAGACGCCCAGCCTTCAACGCTGCGGATCTTTTTCGCTTTATCGCGCGGAGAGCAGTCGCCCGCTGATGGTCGATTTGAACCTGCTCACTTCGGAATTCAGCGCGGCCCTTGCAGAGGTGGTCGTCCGTTTGATCAGTAGCCCAAAGCCGTCTGTAGAGAAAGCTGTAACTGTCAGTGCGTTGGAGAGCGAGCGGATTTCGCAACTGGAATTTGAAACCATCTGAAAAGTCTCATGTATTATTCGTTTGCCCGGACTCTCTTTAAGGACAGAAGGTTGTTACATAGCTTATAATTTCAAACCTTGTTAAGGTACATTGACAGATTACGGAGTTAAGAAATCATGCACATTGCGGTAATTGGTACTGGATATGTCGGTCTTGTCAGCGGAGCCTGCTTTGCCGAGTTTGGCAACAGCGTCACCTGTGTTGACAGCGATGCCACCAAAATAGAGACGATCAGATCAGGCAAGATGCCGATATACGAACCGGGACTTGAAGCGCTGGTCGCCAAGAACGTCCGCGAAAACAGGCTCGAATTCACAACCGACATCGCGAGCGCGATTGAAAAATCGCTCGTCATAATGCTGGCCGTCGGCACGCCTTCGTCAAGCGATGGTTCGGCTGACCTCAGCCAGATTGAAGCCGTTGCCTTTGAGATAGCTCGCGCGCTCAACAGCTATAAAGTTATTGTGACGAAAAGCACTGTGCCCGTGGGCGCTGCCGGGTACATCAAAAAGATCATAGATGAAAACAAGAGATCGAACTGCCGTTATTCGGTCGCGTCGAATCCTGAGTTTTTGCGCGAAGGCGCGGCCATAAACGACTTCATGCGGCCCGACCGCGTTGTGATCGGCTGCGCAGAAGAAGAAGCCACAGAGATTCTCAAAGACCTCTATCGCCCGCTCTACCTGATAGAGACGCCCTTCGTCATCACGAACCCCGAATCGGCAGAGATGATAAAGTACGCCTCGAACGCTTTTCTTGCCACGAAAATCTCTTTCATAAACGAGATTGCCAATATGTGCGACCTGCTCGGCGCAGACGTGCGCGATGTGGCCAAAGGCATGGGGATGGATAAGCGCATCGGCTCGAAGTTTCTGCATCCGGGGCCGGGATTCGGCGGCAGTTGCTTTCCGAAAGATGTGAAGGCGCTTGCGGCGCTCGCACGCCGCAACGACTATGAGATGAAACTCACGGATGCCGTGCTCGACGTAAATGAAAGGCAGACCGCATCGGTCATCAATCGGATCAAACGGGCCGTCGCCAACCTCGAAGGCAAGACCATTGCCGTGCTCGGACTTTCATTCAAACCCGAAACGGATGATATGCGGGAAGCCCCCTCGCTCAGGATCATAAGCGACCTGCTCGAAGCCGGAGCGCATGTGCGCGTTTATGATCCCACGGCGATGGATGTCGCACGCAGTATGCTGAGCGGCGTGACGTTCTGCGAAGATGAATACGATGCCGCGCGAGGCAGCAACGCGCTCGTTGTCGTGACGGAGTGGAACCAGTTCCGCAGCCTCGACTTCAACAGAATGAAGTCCGTGATGAGCGAATTGAACGTGATAGATCTCAGAAACATCTACGAACCGGGTGACATCCGAAAAGTCGGCTTCAAGTACGTATCAACCGGCAGGCTCTGAGCCTGCTTCAGAGCGTAAAAACCACAGGGGCGAAGAAATACTCATTTCTTCGCCCCTGTGGTTTTTTACGCTCTGAAACCAAAATTACAAGATCAAGAGGTAAGGTGATGACAGTCAAACAAACAATCATAGCTTTCGCTTTTTTACTTACAGCGGTCCCGGCAGGTTTCGCGCAAGGGCCTGTAAAAAGTGCCGCGCTCACGCAGGATCAAATCGGGCTTGTGAGGGCTGCCGTAGGGATCACCACCAGAATATCTTTCCCCGAAGTCGTCAAAGAGATCGTTTGCGGCGACCTCTACGATCCGGCAAGCGGCAAGGGAAGCTTTGTCGTCCAGCGCAGTGACAACGATGTTTTCCTCAAGCCTGTCGTCGGCAAAGGACTGAGCAATCTGTTCGTCAAAACGGGCGAAAACGGCGAGCATGTGTACAATTTCGACCTGACGATAGTTCCGGTCGAGCAGGCGAACCGCGTCTTCAACATTGTCAAATCACCAGCAAGCGTCGCGCAAACAAAGGCTGTCAACCATACGGAGCAGCAGGGGGCAGAGATTATTCGCGCGGCGCGACTGCAAGCCGAACAGATAACCACGCAGGCAAAGCAGCAGGCAGCAGAGGCTCACAATCAGGCAATTGGCCGCATCCCGCAGGAGATCGAGCTTCGCTTTGCGAACGCGCTCATACTGGGCTTGCAGGAAACGAAGCTCGGCAACGCGCGCGTGATCGCCAAAGGAGCTACCCTGACGCTCGACCCGCGAGTGCTCACCTTCAACGGGAAGACCTATCTGCGCTATACGGTTCAAAACAAAGGGGACAATGAAATCGTCTACAATACAGTCGCGCTTGAAATAGGCTCAGGCGATAGCAGGAAAGTGATTGCAGCCGAAATCGTTCAAAGCCGTAGCGACAACAGGGTCAAAGCCGGGCAGGCCATAACGGGCGTGCTCATTTTCGACCAGAAACAGGCTCCATCTTTAGACAAGCTCACGCTCTACCTGCGCGGCGAAGAAAATTCCGAAATCGCGCGCGTAGTCATCTCCCGGTAATTGGCCTTTTCGCGCTGCCCCCGCAGCAACATCATTTTGTGAGCGGATCAACGCGCAAGGGAATTGCTCCCTCACAGCGTTTCCGCTTGGAGGAGTTATGGGTAAATCGAAGAAGTTCAGAGCCGCAATCAGCCTCGCGCTTACGCTCGCAGTAGCAAGCGTTTTTGCGTTTAGCTCGTTTGCGGCATCAACCGGGGGTGAAACTGCGCCCAGCCCGCCAGCCGCCAGCCGACTCGACGAATCGTCGAGCGCGGCAGCCGGAAAGCTGATGGGCACAGGCCACTTCACGATTGACGGCGAAGAAGCGCAACCGGGTGCAAGCGTCCTGAGCGGCAGCACTGTTGCTACCGGATCTGACGGCAACGCCGTGATTGATCTCGGTCGGCTTGGCCGGATAGAACTTCGACCCAACACTACAATCAAGGTCGCGTTTGCGGGTAATTCCGTCAGCGTGAGCCTTGACCAGGCAGGATCAATGGCTCAGTCGCTACCGGCAGGTGTGGCAGGACAATTGATTCTTCCGGGTGAGCGCGCACGATTGAGCGTCGTGCGCGGAGAGGTCGAAGTAAACTCAGCAGGGAACGCGCGCGTGCTTCGCGCAGGTGAACAGCGCACGTTCAACAATACGGCTGAGGTGATAACAACCGGCGATGCCGTTTTGGTGGCCGACAGGTCTTCCGAACAAAATCAGGAAGACAAGGTGCCTGCTCACGGTAATTATGTTTCGGGCGGCACTATAGGCGTGATCGCCATGGCTGGAATTGCGACTGCCGTCACAGTCGGCGTTATTGCAGGCAGCGGCAACAGCAGCGGCAGCGGCAGTGGGCTTACGCCAAGACCCAGCCAGGTTGTGCCATAAGGTATCGAGTGTTGTTTTATCGAATCATTTTACAAAGATGAATCGATGAATCAATCATTTTATCGCCTGTGCTGAAACTATTAGCGCAAACTATTAGCGCCGCAGTCGTCGGGCTGCGGCGCTGCTTTTTTCCTGTCTGCGCGTTCACTTCGCATTACACGGCCAGTCAGGAGCGTAAGGCTCGCTTTGGATTCCGGCCAGGAATGCGAAATGGTTCTTCATCTCCCATTTCAACAACAGCCGCGCGTGACGGTAATCGCCCGTGGTCCCGTAATAGATGTTTACTACCTTGATTGATCGCGTGTCGGGGTAATAGCCGCCTGCCAGATAGGATTTCAAAACCGGCTCGTACCAGATCGTAGGCTGGACGCTGACGCCCTTCAGGCTCGACGGATTCATCCCCGCAGCAAATTCTGCGCGCGACCCTCCGCATTTCTTAAACGACGCTACTGCTTCATCCCACGCCTCGTCTATCCACTTGCCTATTGCATCGGGCGAGCCTGGAAAAACCTGAATCTCTTCTACAACAAATCCCTGCGCTCCGCGCTTTTCAGCCTGTTTCCACTTGCGTTTTGCCGGGTCCGAGAACCCGTTGTCATTGTAAGGTATGCGGTATTTAGGGGAGTATTTGATTTCGGTCTTCTGTTTGGGGCCGAGAAATTTATAAGCGCTTTGAGCCAGCGCCGCATTGGCCGATGCCAGCAGCAGCATTGTGATAAATAAGAGTGGGGCTTTTCTCAACATATAGTTCTCTTTCTGATGTCAATCAGAAAAAAGAACAAATGCGCCCTTACTTCCACACATAGGGTATATCTCCTCGTTTTTTGTGATTTGCGGATGGCAGTTTTTAGAGCACTGAAACAGTTCTCTAAAATGGAAAGTTTTTTTGTTGAAGGAAGGTTTTATTGTCGGGTCGGCTGAAAGAGTTCGGCTCGACCCGACGGGTTATGCCGGGTATATGTTTGGCGATAAGAGATTCATCGCCGGAAATTCATGGACGCTTGCCGTTGTAGACCGGCACTACCGGAAGCAGCGCGCGCGACGGATGCGCGCGGTCGTGGTGAATAGTATTAATAGCTACGCGGGTTTCATTGTCTGCGCGAAGCGGCTTTCCTGTATTTGGGTTCGGGTCGAAGCGTGGGTCGTTCGAGCTTGTGATGTGAATCGCGATTCGATGACCCTTGTTGAAGATGATGCTCGTTGACCAGAGATCAATCGTAAGCAGATAGACCTCGCCTTTCTTCATCGGCACTTCGCGGTCGAATCCTTCGCGGAAGCGGGCGCGCACAGCCGAATCCAGCACCAGTCTTTCAGTACCATCGGGATACACGTCTACTAACTTAGCCATGAAGTCCGTGTCGGGCGCGTCGGATTCGACCCACAGTTCTACTTTTACGCGACCCGTAACTTCAACTGGAGCGGGTAGTAGTCCTGTGACAAATTTAAGCAGGTCTTTCCTGTCGCCCACGGCGCGCTGATCCATTGGCCCTTTCTTGATATTGAGATTCGCGCCGCCAATCGTCGGCACAGGACTTTTGGGATCATACTTGTAAGTCTCTATGCTTTCCTGCTCGGCGGGCATTCTTTCGCTCAGATTTCCGTTGGCAGCTAGAAAGTAAGAAGTATTTTTCGCGGGCACGGGCCACGAAACAGCCGCGCGCCATTCATTGCCCGGCGCTTTCGGGTCGGTCACATCGCCCATGACGTAATACTTGATGGCCGGTTCCTCCATAATGCCGTTGTCTTTTCCGGCCAGCCAGTAATCGAACCACCTGAGCGCTTCTTCGGTTACATTGACCGCGGAGTTTGCAGGGTATTTAACCTCTTCAATCTGCCCGTGACCCCACGGCCCCATCATCAGTTTCTGATTGCCTGCGGCGGTCGCCGCGCCTACCTGCTGCAACCCTGCGAAATTATCTATATTGCCCTGCGCGAAGATGTCATACCATCCGCCGTAGTTGTAAGTCGGAACGTGAATCTCGCGCCAGTGCAGAGGGAATTCATTCGAGTCGTAAAAATGATCGTAGACGTTATGCCTGAATGTCTCTTCAAGCACATCCATCGCGCCCTGCCGCTTGAGCCAGATTTCGTTCAACTCTTTGCGAAACACGCCGCCCATGAAAGCGGATTGAGAGTAGATGCTTGAACGCGCAACCATCACAAACGTTGCCACCAGATGCGGCGGATTCATCATCGCTGCGAGGTTCGACGTGATGCCCATGGCCGACGCGCCGAACATTCCGACCTTGCCGTTCGACCAGGGCTGTTTCGCCACCCATTCAACCGTGTCGTAGCCGTCCAGCGGGTCTTCAACGAACGGATGATACGCGCCTTCGCTCTGCCCCTTGCCTCGACAATCCTGCACGACCAGCGCGAACCCGCGACCTGTCCAGTTCGCATTGCCTATGGCCTGCGTGCCTTTGCCGTAAGGCGTGCGGATGAGCACAACTGGAAACGGCCCCGCGCCCGCTGGCAGATAGTAAGCCGTGGCAAGCTTCACGCCGTCGCGCATCGCGACCATCTGCTCGACAGGCTTTGCCGATTGTACGGGCGCAGACTGCTGCGCAGAAGCCTGCAACGCAGAAGCAAGCGTCAACGACCCGAAGCAGAGGATGAGAAGGAGAGAAAGAGTCAGTCTTATATTTCGCATGGTGAGCCTCGTTAAAATCGAAAGGGGCAAAACGAATGCTGAATGATGAACGGCAGGGAATCAATTCATGACTGAGCGTTCATCATTCAGCGTTTCGGCTTACACCCACACCCAGCCGAACTGCGTATCGGATGGCAGCGGGTTCTCTTGATACTCATGTTTCAGCGCGGCGACCTTGTCTGATTTGATTGCACTGCGCTTCGCCTTTACGTTCAGTTTATAAACGCGCGCGGCGTTCAGGCCGAAGACCTTAGCTTTGAATTCGGGGGTGAGCTGTTTGTAGCCGTATTTGCTGGCTATCTCGTCGCTGATCTGGAAACGGCGGAAGCGTTCGATCTGGCTCTGCGGGCTGCCGCCCCATATCGAATCCGTGCCCCAGATGATGTTGTCTTCCATCCCCATATTCAACAACTGGCCGAAGTAGTGCATGGCCGCTTCGGGTCGCGCGCTCGAAAGCCCGTTCCAGGTCGAGCCGGTCTCGAAGTAGACGTTCTTCAGGTTATTGCGCTTCACTATGTCCATCAAATCCGAAATCCATGGGATATACTGCGGGTTTACCGGAGCGCCTTCCTTGCGTTTGGCCGTCGGATGCCACGCCGAATGATAAATGATGAAGTTGATGTCGTGAAAATCCTTTGCGGCTTTCTCCACATCGCGCGGGTGACAGTTGTCTTCGTTGAACAACCCCAAAGGCAGCCCTCTGTGAATGCAGGCATTTTTGACGCCGAGCTTGCGCGCCTTCTCCCAGAACGGGTACGCGATCTTCTCATCGTCCAGCCCGTAAGGCTTAAGCTCGCCCGCGAGGCTGCCGGGATACATCTTCCAGGAATCGACCTTGAGCACTTTGGCCTGTCGCTCCATCTCTTCAAGCTCTCCCAGTCCCTTGTTCGGGCGCAGTATGCCGTGCGAAAGCATGCGCTGAGAGCCTGCCCATGAGTTGATGTCGTTGCGAGTCTTTATCATCTTGTCGGGCGGCAGGATGTTGTCTTTCCATTCGCTGGTAGGCACGCCGCTGATGATCGCCATGACGGTATCGGAATCAAAGAAGAGTTCCTTGGCGTAATGCGCGCGGTTGAGTTCCGTAACGGCCTTCGACATATCGTTGAAGCCGGGGCGCAGCCTCGACAGGAAACCTGCGGCCAGCCGACCCTCTTCGCTGTTTTTGTACCATTCCGGCTCAACATCAACATGGTGCGTCTGGTTGTCGAATATGAATTCGTTTTTCGGCCAGTGCTCGTCGAAAGCCGCCGGTTCGAGCGCCTCTACAGCGTCAACCTCGTATGTTTTGCCGAAGACTTCGTTGAAACAGATCATCGCCGCAGCCATGCCGCACGAAGTCTGTAAGAATCGCCGTCTGGTCAACCCCAGACGCTTCGCGTTGCGGTCGGCCATCACGCGCAGACGATTTTCCACCTCGCGTTCATTGGCAGTCTGCTCAGGCGGGATGAACTCTTCGTTCGATACGATGCGGGTTGGTATCGGCGATCTCAGGTCAGACTCCGCATCCACGTAGCACTTTCGTCTCCACATAGGGACTCCTTTCTCGAATCAACCGGTTAATTTCAAGCTGATGGGCATTGGTGGAATCTCCGCACTCTCGGATTGATTGCTGTCCACTATCAGAATCAACGCCAAATTGTGAGTGTGGAAATCAACCGTGCTGTAATACAATAATGACTGCGTTGAGTGTACTCACAGCCAGTTATAAATTCAACTCTCAGGCAGCTTTCTTTAAAGTTATTTTGAGCCGATGAAGATAAAACAAACGAGCGATCAGACGAATGTAAACCAGCGCGATAAATCTTCGCGACGCGGGTTTATCGCGCGACTGGCTGCGATGCCCTTTGCGCTGAGGTTTGGCCTCGGCGCACAACAGCCGCCTATCACTACGCCCAGCGCGCCTTTCAGCCGCGCCTTTAACTTTGCCTCGCTCAAAGACTGGATCACTTCAAATTCCGAGTTCTTTATTCGCTCTCACTTCGGCATCCCCCGCTCAGACAACTCACCCTGGACGGTCAGGGTGACAGGCGCAGTCGAGCGCGAGCGCACCTTCACGATGGACGAGTTATTAAAGATGCCTGCCGTAGAAGATGTCGTCACGCTCGAATGCGCGGGCAATCTGGTCGGCTGGGGAGGCGTGTCCAATGCTCGATGGACGGGCGTCAGGCTCACTGATTTACTGAAAGCCGTGGGCGTCGGCACGGGCGTAATCGAAGTCGTGATCATCGGCGCTGACGGCGGAGCCGAACGCGAAGCAGGCGGCAGGCAGGTCGGCTCGTTTGCTCGCAGCCTTCCGCTCGCAAAAGCTCTGGATGCAAATACGCTGCTTGTCTACAGGATGAACGGCGAGCCGCTGCCGCAGGATCACGGAGGGCCGCTCAGGGCAATAGTTCCGGGCTGGTACGGCATGGACTGCGTGAAATGGATAAAACAGATCACGCTCGTGCGCGAGCCTTTCAAGGGCTTCTATCAAGCCGAGCGTTATTACGAAGCGCGGCGCACGGCTGCGGGCGTCGAACGCTTTCCGCTCGGAGCGATGCGACTGAAATCTCAGATCGCAAGGCCGGTCAATGAAGCGGTTCTTCCTCTCAAAACGACAACGATAACAGGCGCTGCGTGGAGCGGGTCGGCGGAGGTTGCAGGCGTCGAATTGAGCTTCGATGGCGGGCGCACATGGAAAGAAGCGAAGCTATCAGACGAACGCGCGCCGTTCGCGTGGAGATTGTGGTCATTTGACTGGACGCCGACTGCTAAGGGCGCTTATGAAATAATTGCGCGCGCACGCGACGCGCGAGGGCTGACGCAGCCGTTCGAGCGCGACCCGGCAATAGTTACGCCTTACGCAAACAACTGGGTTGACCGTCGTACAGTCGAGGTTCGGTGATGGCAGTAAATAACAGGCTCTCAGGTTTTGTATTATTAGTTGCGCTTTTTTTCTCTCACAGCCCGCAGTCAGTCCCGGCGCAGAACAATTCGCACGATCACGCGGAAGCGGCGGCGGGAATGTTCCCGGCTGAACTGCTTGAGCGACCCGTCCCGATTCGCACAGGTACAGGCGCGGTTTATGAAGCTGTGACGACTTCATCGAAAGAAGCACAGGCATTCTACAATCAGGGGCTTGCATACCTGCACTCTTACGTCTGGATAGAAGCGGCGCGCTCGTTCAATCAGTCTCTGAGGTACGATGCGAAACTCGCCATGTCGTATGTCGGTTTGAGCCGCGCGTTTTCAGGTTTGAACGCATACACGGCGGCGCGCGCCGCGCTTGAACGGGCGCAATCGCTTGCCTCGCTTGCCTCGGAACGCGAGCGGCGTCTTATCGGCATTCGGGCCAGACATCTCGACGCCATCGCCGATATTGGCAACGTCGAGAAGCATTTTCAATATAAGAAAGCGATTGACGATGCGCTTGCGATTGATCCGAAAGACGTAGAGTTGTGGTTGATGCGCGGCGTTGCCGAAGAAGCGAACGCCGCAGGGCGAGGGCAACACGGCGGCGCGCGGTCGATTCAGTTTTACGAAAAAGCGCTTCAGCTTTCGCCCGATAACTTTGCGGCGCACCACTATCTGACTCACTCCTTAGAGAACACGGACCGGATTCAGGAGGCGCTAAAACACGGCGAGGCTTATGCGCGGCTCTCGCCCGCCATCCCGCACGCGCATCATATGTACGGCCATGACCTCAGGCGCGTGGGTCGAGTCGCGGACGCAATAGCGGAGTTTCGCAGAGCCGATGAACTGGAGCGCGCTTACTACAAATCGGAAAACATTCCTTCTGAATATGACTGGCATCACGAACATAATCTGGATCTGCTTTCGACCTCTTACCAGCACGAAGGCCGGATGAAAGCGGCTGAAGAACTGATGCGGCAGGCGTTCGCCATTCCGTCAATGCAGGACACGCTTGAGTTCAACAAAAAACAGTGGCCGGAGTTTTTAATCGCAAGGGGCCGCAACGAAGAGGCTCTTGCTGCGGCCAATAAGCTTTCGGAAAGCCGTTGGGACATAGTTCGCGCAATCGGGCGCATATCGGCGGCGCAGGCGCATCTGGCAATGAACAACCTTCCATCTGCAAGCGCAGAAGCGAAGGCTGCGCTCGCAGAGTTGCAGGCGTCAGGAGGCCGGGCCGCTTTCGTGGCCGGTTACATCGAAGCTTTGCAGGGAGAGTTTTACCTCAGGACAGGGCAGTCTGAAAAAGGGCGCGCGCTGCTAAAACAGGTCGCGGGCAAGATTCGCTCGGAGCCCGGCCCGGATGCCTGGACTCAGGCTCTGTTCCGTCTGGAAGCTTTGAGCCGGGCTGCCCGCGCCGCAGGTGACTGGGAGCTTGCTGAATACCTTGCGCGGCAGATGATAGATCATGACGCGGCATACGCGGGCAGCCACTACGCGCTTGCGCTCGTCGCCGAACAGAAGAAAGACACAGCGCTTGCCTTGCAGGAATTCGCAGAAGCAGAAAAGCTCTGGCGAAACGCAGACCCTGACCTTCCCGAACTTCAACAGACGCAGGCGCGGATTGCCGCGCTCAAAAAATAAGCCGCACTGCAAAACAAACTGCCCTGCAAAATAGAAAGCGCGCGAGAAAGCTCCGAGCTTTCTCGCGCGCCAGGTTTACGAATTCAGTAACAGGTTTAGAAGCTGAAGCGACCGCCGAACTGGAACGCTCGCGGCCCGCCCGTACCGAAATTCTGACCGGCTCTGACCGTGGGCCGACCAAAGTCGTTATTCAACGTCGAGCCGAATCCCGTGAGATTCGCGATGTTGAATATATTGAAGACCTCGACGAACCCCTGAATCGAAAAACGTTCGCGGAGTCTGACGGTCTTCGTTATACGCACATCCTGCGACTGGAAGTCATCGCCAAACGAGAAGTCGGCAGGCACGACCGCTACGGGTATCGTGTTTCCGCGCGCGTCGAGCTTGCCAGCGGAGTTGGCGTTGAACTGATTGACCAGCAGGAGGAAATCTTCTTTGCTCGTTCCACGATTGAGCGAGTTGATTTCGAGTCCGGGCAGAGTATCGCCCGTTGTTCCGTCACCGTTGAGATCAATGGTTCCGCTTACGCGGGCATTGAACGGCGGGCGGCTGGCATAGACCGCGATGAGAGATGACTGGAATCCCCAGGGCATATCAAAGACGCCGCTGACGGTTAAGCGATGGCGCGCATCCCCGCCTGCCGGGCCGTGGAATGCGAAATAGTCGTTGAGGTCTTCGCCCGTGAAGAAGGTCGTCAGGCTCGATAGCGCATAGCTTGCAGTGAACTGGAAGCGATTCGAGAATCGTTTGTCCACTTTAACCAGCAGCGCCTTGTACTGATCGCGACCGCTGCTTTGAATAACGCTTATCGGCCCGTTTGAACAAGCCACAGTCGGGTTGCTTGCCTGCGCAGGCGTGCATCTTGGGATAACCGGGCCGCCGAGCGACGCGATTCTGTTGAAGTAATTAGAGTCATTCTGGAAGAGCGTGTGCAGTCTCTTGCGCAGAACGAAGTCAGCCGAAACCGACATGTTATGCGGCAACTGGTGCTGCATGCCGAACGAGAACTGCTCCGAGTAGGAGTTCTGAAGATCGGGCGCGAGCAGGTCTGTTCCGGTCTTGAAGAAATCAATGTTGGTCAGACCGGAAGATCCGAGCTGCTGGAACTGATTGAGTATGGCAGGAACCTGTGTGTTAAGAAGATCAAGAAAGTTCTGCCCTGTAAACTTGGTCGGGAAGTTCCCGAAAGCTATCGGAGTGCCGAGCGGAACGTTGATCAGCGCAAGCGGCAGTCCGGGAATCGCCGGGACGGGAATCTGCGGGAAAGCCACGTTGTTGGTGAAGAACGGGCCAGCTACCTGCGAGCGCCCGTTGCCGAGCGGGCCGATTGCGGCGCGCTCTCGCAGTCGGGTTACAAACAGAATCGTGTCGTAGTAGATGCCTGCTCCACCGCGAATGACGGTCTTGCCTTTGTTGCCGATATCCCACGCGAAGCCAAATGACGGCGCGACGTTATCGCTGTCTTTGCCGGGCTTGTCCAGATCGCCGATCAGCGGAGCAAGCAGCGCGGGCTTTGCCAGATCGTGATTTTGCAGGTTGGTTTCAAACTGATATGAAGCGCCAAAGCTCAAAGTGAAACCGGGTTTGATCAGCCACGAATCCTGACCGTAGAAGCGGAAGCGCTTGGTGCGTCGTGCGTTTTCAGTCTGGAACGGAGGCGGCTGCGACGGGTCGCCGATTCCGACAAGCGGAAGAATAACGCCCCCGCCTGCCCCTGCGACTATGGGAAGTCCAAGCAGGTCTTCAACCGTTATTCGTGCGCCCGGTGTGGTGAAATTGATGGGAACCGGTAGCCTCGTGCCTGCGATTATAGCCGCTTTAGCTGGCGCGGGGATCGCCCCTATGCTGTTGATTACGGCTGCCACTGTGGCATTCAGGCCAAGAACCGTAGCCGGGTTATGCACGACGATAAGCCCCGGATTAAGGAAAGCCCATCCGCCGAAGCCGTAACCGTGCTCGAACTCGCCGCCGAAGCGAAGTCTGTGCGCGCCCTTCTGCCAGCTCAGATTGTCAACATACTGAAAGCGGCGCAGATCGCGCGACTGCGGCGCGTTTATCGTGTTGCCGATTCTGAGATTGCTGTCAACTACGCGAATCTGCGGGCCGCCAAGTCCTATGCAGCCGATGTTGGATGCCGGGCATTGTTCCGCAGACGGGGTGAGTTCGTCGTTTACGATGTGGTTGGCGTTGAAGCGGAAATCGTTGACCACATTTGAATTGACGACCGTCGATAAGCCCACGACGCCGTTGTCGTCGCGGTTCTTATTATCTCGCCAGTTCGACGGCAGCGTGTTTTCGTCGTCGGGCGCAAATACGTCGTTCTGATCTCGACTGTAACGAACGAACAGATTGTTCTTCTTCGTTATGGTCGGCACATCGACGCGAACGTTGGTCAGCCATCCTTTATATGGGCTGTTGAGCACTGTGCTGAACTGGCTCAACGGAGCAAAGCCTGTGACGAAAGACGAGATGGCCGCGTTCTGATCGAGACGTTCGATGTTGGCAAAGAATAGAACTTTGTCTTTCTTGATCGGGCCACCGGCTGATCCGCCCCACTGGTAACGGCGGAAGAACGGGTCGAAGTTCGCATTCGGTCGAAAGAATGTCGGCAGAGCCGCGAAGCTGTGGTCGCGGTAGAACAGGAATGCATTGCCGTGAAATTCGTTGCCTCCCGTGCGCGATACGATGTTGACGGCTCCGACAGAGGTGATGCCGGTCGAGAGGTCGAAGTTGAAGGTCGAAATCTGAAACTCCTGAATCGTCTCGGTTGAGAAATTCTGCGACGCGCCGCCGCAGACCGGATCGACAATGTTGCCGCCGTCAACCGTGATTCGCGTCAAACTGGCTGGACCGCCCCCGATTGAGACGTTGAAGAGATTGTTTTGCGCGCCGGGGTTTCCTGCCGAAACAGCCACGCCCGGCTCAAGCAGTGCCAGCTGAAGGAAGTTGCGCCCGTTGAGCGGCAACGCATCTACCTTCTGGCGAGTGATGACGCCGTCAATCTTATAGTCTTCTTTATTGATGACCGGCGCACTGGCTATGACCTCTACGACTTCGTCCTTAGCGCCTATACGCAGGGCCGTGTCGCCGGAAGTCGTGTTGCCGACCTGAATTTGTGCCGTTATCACCTGAGTAGAGAAGTTTTGAGCCTCTATCTTTATTTCGTACTCGCCGGGCAGAAGGTTTTCGACCGCATAGATGCCGTCGTTGCCCGTGTTGGTTTTTCTCACTTCTCCGGTGGTTTTACTGGTAACCGTGACGGTAGCATTCGTAACGACAGCCCCTTGCGGATCTGTCACCGTGCCTCGAATTGCCCCCGTTGGATTTTGCGCCATGACTGGGAAGATCATGTTTGCCACCAACGCCAGTGTGGTGACTGTCAGCAGCAAGCGTTTGAACCTATTACGCATACTTAATCTCCTTTCAACTCCTGTGAGCGGGTAAGGTCGCCTATTCCTCGATGCGGGACGATTCTTTGATCGTCATCCCCTGAGCTGGACTCGTGATTGAACTGTCGAGGACGCCAGTCGAGACCAGCCTCGCGATATTAGGCCAAGTAACAACGAAAAACTGAGCAATTATAAAAAATCAGTCTAGAAAAATTATGATTAAATATCTTGAGAGCCGTGAACGGGCATATGATTGTGTTTTTCAGGCTGAATTGTCAAGCCGTTTTTTACAAAATAACCTACCGTTCAGACAGTCCAAACCTGACGATATAATTTGAAATTGAAATCAGTTTCAGCACGGCAATTCAATTCAAGCCCGCTTGAGTGATAAATGAATCTGAGGCTATGATAAGCGCGCCTGTTATCAGTCGATAAATCATCTCTTTCAGTAGGAGGGGATATGCACAGCCTGATTGCCTTCGCGCTTATCTTCGCGCTCTCAGTGCCTGCTCAAAATCAGCGCGCTCAAAATAATCACGCTCGAAATCAGCGCGCTCAAACACATGGACTCAAGGTCGGAGCCGCCGCCGTTCGCATAACGCCATCGGGCCCGAACCTTGACTGGGATGGCACTATCACCGAGTCCGGCGTCTGGGGCGAGCGATTCACGGACGCCAATCGCAATGGCCGATGGGACGCAGGCGAGCCGTTTGAAGATGATTCCGGAAATACGTCGCTCGATGAAAGCTCGCGCGGCAAATACGACGGCATATACCTGGCGGGCTTTGGCAACAACCGGATCGCAACTGCCACGCACGACGACCTGTGGGCAAGAGCCATTGCCGTGGAGTCGGGCGCAACCAAAATCGTTATCGTCTCGATTGACCTGATCGGTTATTACTCCAAAGCGAATTATTACGGGCTTGAAAAGATTCAAAAACTCGTAGACCCGCGCCTCGGCGTAACCGAAATACTAATCACCAGCACCCATAACCACGAAGCGCCCGACACCATAGGCGCGTGGGGCATGAATGCTTTAAGCGACGGCAAGTACCCACAGTATCTTCGATTCGTTGATCGCCAGATTGCGAATGCGATAAACAAAGCCGCAAGCTCAACGGCACAATCTGTGATGAAACTGGGGCGCACAGACCCGCAATCGTCTGTGTCAATCGCAGGGATGCAGACCAGAACGCACGGGCGGCCTCCGAACTTCTTCGATGAAGAGATGCGCGTGATGCAGTTTCTGGACGCCGCGCGCGGCCATACGATTGCGACCCTGATAAACTGGAACACGCACCCCGAATCTATGGAGAGCAAAAATACAGTCATCACGTCGGACTTTCCTCATATGGTGCGCGCGAGCGTCGAGAAGAGATTCGGCGGCCTCGGCATTTATATAAGCGGAGACATAGGCGCGGTCGAAATCATCGGCGACTCGAATAACAAATTGAGCGACCGGACGAAATTTGACGGCAAAGACTTTCCGTTTGAATCAGGAAAGAATCGCCCGGCTTATACATTCGAGCGAACCGAAGCAATCGGGCGCGACGTGGCGCGCGCGGTCGGGGATGCTCTCGAACGCGGAGAGATGAGCGCGGTCAAAAGCATTGATGTCCGAAAGGCCGTTCTGCGCGCGCCGATGGACAATCAGGCTTACAGTTTTCTGGCAAACAAAGGCGTGCTCGACACGCTGCGGCCTCCACGCGAAGGCCAGAAGATAGAAATAGAAACCACAGTGCACGCCATAACGATAGGCGACGCTCAGATCATCACAGTGCCGGGCGAATTGTTCCCCGAACTCTTTTACGGCGTAGAGAAAACCCGGCGAAGAGATTGCCCGGAAGCCGATACGCGGCGCGCGATGGAGCCGGGCGTGCGGGATAAAATGACTAAGAAATACAAGTTCGTGTTTGGCCTCTCTCCGGACGAATTTGGCTACATCGTGCCGGGCTATGACTTTCTGGCTCCGGCGGCTGACCTTACGCGAGGCCTGATTGAGGCGAAAGACCCGTGCAAGGCCAAGGGAGTGCCGGATCATTATCACGAGACGAACTCTGCAAGCTCCGAGCTTGCGCCGTTATGGGCCTGCGTCGCCGCCCGACTTCTCGAAGGGAAAACGCCCGACGTGGAAGCCTGTCGTAATCAAAAGATCAATCAACAAAGGTAGGTGTTATGCTGACAGCGATCACGCGCGCAGTAAGTTCGAGCATCAACGACTGCGAACTCACATTTCATCTGCGGCAGCAGATTGACATAGCCAGAGCCGCAGGCCAGCATCGGGCATACGAAGCGTGTTTGAGAGAGCTTGGCGTTCACGTGATCTCTCTTGCTGCGGAGCCGAACCTGCCCGATGCTGTTTTCGTCGAAGACGCGGCAATCGTAGTTGACGAAGTGGCGATAATGACCAGGATGGGAGCCGCAAGCCGCCGTGGTGAAACCGAAAGCCTCGCCCGCGTGCTGTCACTGTACCGACCCGTCAAGTATATGGAAGCGCCCGCGACGCTCGACGGCGGAGACGTGATGCGAATCGGTCGCACGCTCTTTGTCGGAGCATCGAGCCGAACGAACGCGGAGGGCGTGACGGGATTGCGCGAACTGCTCGCGCCACACGGTTATCAAGTGAAATCAGTTTGCGTCACAGGCTGCCTGCACCTGAAGAGCGCGTGCACTTACGTTGGGCGAAATTCGATACTTATAAATCGTGAATGGGTAGACGCGGCGCAGCTTGAAGGTTTCGAGCTTGTAGACGTTTCTGCGACGGAACCGAACGCCGCGAACGTCTTATTAATAGATGATGTCGTTATAATGCCTGACTCATTCCCTCAGACGAGAGCGATGCTCGAAGCGCGCGGCTTTCTTGTTCGAGCCGTAGATGTTTCCGAATTGCAGAAGGCCGAAGGCGGCGTAACCTGTAAGAGCCTGATCTTCAATGCTTGATAGTTGAAAGCGATCTATTCTCTATTCTTCCGGCGAGTCCTCTGATTCCTCTTCGACAGGCAAGTCAGGCGGATCAATTTCCACATCGGGCATCGGCTCATATTTCGATTCATCGTAAGGCGGCAGGTCTGCCGGTTCCGCCGCGCCGAGAGCCACTAGATGTTTTCGCGCAGCTTCAAGTCCCCAGTGATAAGCAAACGGCGGCCCATCGCACCACGCTTTGCGATAAGCCTTCATCGCAGCCCCAATTGCTTTATCAAGATTGCCCGCATCGCGTTCAATCTGCGCCAGCACGTTGAGCGCATCGGCGTGCAAAAGCGGATACGGCCCGCGCTCGGCAGCTTCCCACACATCGTCCAGTAATTCACGTGCTGCTTGTAAGTCACCCTGCCGCCGCCGCAATTCCGACAGTGCGATGAGCGCTGGGAGTTCTTCTTCAACAAGATTCACTGCCCGCGCACGAGTAAGAGCATGATGCAACCGCTCGTCGGCACTTTCTAAATCATTCAACCCAAGTGCTGCGTCTCCTTGCAGTCGTGCCGCACGGATGAAATCTCTTTCGTTTCGTTCAACATTAGCCAATTCCCAAGCACGGTTTGCCAACAGAGAAGCAGTAGCGTAGTCAGATTTCCAAAGAGCGAGTTGAGCCATATCGGCATTACATGATCCTTGAAGTTGCCTGCGCTTTTGAACCGAGAATATTTTCATTGCTCTTTGGAAAGCCTTCTCTGCTTCCTTCGTTCCTCCCCGCGCTGTCATTGTTAGCCCAACCTCGCACAGAGAAAACCCTTCCTTAACAAGATCGTTTCTTTTGCGTTCTATAATCAATGCTTGTAGCACTAGGAATTGTGATTCCTTCAAGGCACCAGTCTGATATAGTGTATGCGATAGATTCTTAAGTCCCGTACTCAAATACTCCTGTTGGTGCTCCTGTTCATAAATAGCATTAGCTTGGCGGTTCAGTGACAAAGCACGCTTTGGTTGTCCAATGTTGTGATATCCCATCGCCAGTACGATAAGCGTATAAGCTTGGTCTAATAAGCTGCTTAACCGCGGCAATTGATCCAATCCGTCAGGAAAGAGCATCTCTAAGAGATCGGCCTGTTGACGACTGGCGCTCAAACGGTAAAGCGTAGCATCCTGTATGCGATCGTAAAAAAGCCTTCTGGCTTCATCATAACGGCTAAGGCCAATCAGCGTGTTGTATAGCTCGATGGTAGGCGTGAGGTCTTCAAGACTTTCCACCTCTAGGTAGTCCTCAATCTTGGGCATTGCCTCAAAGTGAGTATGCAAATTCGTATATATCCCGCGCCGCATATCAGTACTCAAGCTGTTCCACACCACACCGCGCACAATCGGGTGCTCATCATAACGATTACTGCGCTTATCCCATCCCAACAGGCCGCGATCTTCCAACTCTGTGAGCGCAGCGTCCAGCGCTTTTTCATTCGGGAAAATCCTGCCCTCACCAACCAGAATTGCAACGAGCGTGGCATAAGTCGCAGGCATGCGAAAGGCAGCGATTGTATGCAGCGATTTCCTGGCTGATTCATTCAGTCCGCGTAAAGCAAATTCCAGTATGTGCGACTTCACCTGTACCATTGGTAAACTGAATGGGTCGAAATCAGGGTTATTATTTCGCCAGATGTTGAAATCACCAGCCGCACGATGATCGTGGGCTATCTCGCCAGCCAATGCTTGAATCAATAACGGTTGTATTCCATCTCGGTTATGGAAATATCGTAACCCTTTGGCACGTATCCGTAACGATAAGCAAACACGCCGACATAAAAATCGGCTTCGTCAACAAGCTTCAACGACACGGCAATCGCATCAGTATCACTTGCTGGCAGGTGTTCCATCATCTTCGGGAACATACTCTGCCTGAGGCAGGCGTCCAGTATTTCTTTTCTATGCTCAGGCAAATCTCGCGCAGTGCTGCTTACCATCACCACTTTATGTTCAGCCATTCAGGGCACCTCGTGAAGAGATGCAAAGGTAATTAACACAACTCAATTTATGATGCAATCGGCAAAGCAGAATCAAGGAAGGATGGGAGCGCGATCATCTTCTATGTAGGATGATCGCGCGCACTGTTCATCGCTCTATTGCCATCGCCACTGCGTTGCCGCCGCCAAGGCACAACGCTGCAAGCCCGCGACGCACGTCTCGTCGCTGCATCTCATAAACGAGAGTCACAAGCAGCCGCGCGCCGCTTGCGCCTATCGGATGCCCCAGGGCTACTGCGCCGCCGTTGACGTTCAATCGCGCGGGGTCAATCCCTAACTCGCGCGTTATCGCCACGGCCTGCACCGAGAATGCTTCGTTCAACTCAATCAGATCGACATCGGCTAAATCCCATCCCGCGCGTTCGAGCGTCTTTTGAATCGCAGTCACGGGAGCCATCATCACGAGCTTTGGCTCGACTCCGCTCGTCGCCTGCGCCACTATCCGGGCCATGGGTTTGCGACCCAGACGGCGCGCGACTTCATCGGATGTGACGACGAGCGCGGCTGCACCATCGTTTACGCCCGGCGCGTTGCCAGCCGTCACCGTGCCCTCTTTTTTGAAGGCGGGTTTCAGCCGCGCGAGAGCTTCAATCGTCGTATCTTCGCGCGGGCCTTCGTCCGTGCGGAAGACAAGCGGCGAGCCTTTCTTCTGCGGGATTTCGATGGGGACTATCTCGGAATCGAAGCGGCCCTCTTTGATCGCCGCGATTGCTTTGCGGTGCGAGTTCAAAGCGTATTCGTCCTGTTCTTCGCGCGAGACGTTGAAGCGTTCAGCAACGACTTCGCCAGTGCAGCCCATGTGCCAGTCGTCGAAAGCACACCACAATCCGTCCTGTATCATCGAATCGATCAATTCGCCGTTGCCCATTCGATAACCCTGCCGCGCTTTCTTCAACAGGTAAGGCGCGTTCGTCATTGACTCCATCCCGCCCGCGACGGCTATCTCGATTTCGTCCACCTTGATACCGTTTGCCGCAAGCATCACGGCCTTCAGTCCGGAGCCGCATACTTTGTTGATCGTAAGAGCCGACACCGCATCCGGGATGCCAGCGCCGAGCGCCACCTGTCGCGCGGGGTTCTGCCCGTTGCCCGCCTGCACGACATTGCCATATATGACTTCGTTAACGAGTTGAGGATCAATGCCTGCGCGCTCAAGGGCCGCGCGAGCGGCGATAACGCCGAGATCAATCGCGCTGAAATCCGCAAGCCCGCCCATAAATTTCCCCACGGGCGTTCGCGCGCCTGAAAGTATTACTGCATCTTTCATATCTTTAATTTCTCCTGCATCAATTATATGGCGCGGCTGAACGCGGGGCAAGGAAAGCCCCATTTGTAATCGCGCGCCCGGCGGTGATAAACTTTCGCTTAAATCTGTTACACACCACTTCATAAACAGGAGTTGTAACGTCGAATGCAGGCATTGATACTAGCGGGCGGAAAAGGAACCAGACTGCGCCCGCTCACTATGCACACGCCGAAACCGATAGTTCCAATCGCCAACCGCCCGTTCCTGCTTTATCAACTCGAACTGCTCAAGCGCGCAGACGTGCGCGACGTTATCTTGTCGCTTTCCTATCAGCCTCAGAAGATCGAAGACAAGCTCGGCGACGGGACCGATTACGATGTGAAGATCAGCTACACGGTGGAGGCCTCTCCGCTCGGCACTGCGGGCGCGTATCGCAACGCCGCGGGCCTGATACGCGAAACGACCGTTGTTTTCAACGGCGATGTGCTCACAGACATCGACATAAATGAGGTGCTTCGATTTCACCGCGAGCGCAACGCTATGGCGACCATAGTGCTTGCGCCCGTTGCGAATCCGACTGCCTACGGGCTGGTCGAGACAGACAGCGAAAACCACGTGCGGCGATTCCTTGAGAAGCCGAAGCCTGACGAGGTGACCTGCGATACGATCAACGCAGGCATCTACATACTCGAACCGCGCGTGCTCGATTACATTCCCGAAGGCGAGCCTTTCATGTTCGAGTACGGAGTCTTCCCTCAACTGCTGGAACGCAGCGAGCCTTTTTATGGCTACACGTGGCGCGGCTACTGGCGCGACATCGGCACTGCCTCAAGCTACCATCAGGCAAACATGGATGTGCTGGCGGGCAAGGTGAATATTCTGGATCGCCTGCCTGCCGAGCGCGGCGAGAAATTCGACGAGACGGCGGAGATTGACCAGACTTCGATTGTTGACCCCTCGTGCACAGTGAAAGCGGGCGCGCAGATAATCAACTCGATCATAGGCCGCAACTCTTATATCGAAGAACGCGCGCGAATCGAAAACTGCGTGGTGCGCGGCGGCTCGCGCATCTGCTCAGGCGCTACGCTTCAGGGCATGGTCGCGGGCCGCAGTTGCCACATCGGTCGCTCGGTCACAATCACGGGCGGGGCGGTGCTCGGCGATAAATCCGTCATCACCGATTACAGCCAGATATAAAAATCTAATTCTTATGAAAGTAATGATTCGCGTGCCGAACTGGGTTGGCGACGCCGTGATGGCCGTGCCTGCGCTCAGAGAGTTGCGGCGCATCTTTGCCGGTTCGCACATCACGCTGGTTGCCCGGCCCTGGGTCGCAGGGCTGTTCGATGGCGAAGCGCTGGCGGACGATTTGATTTCAGTGCGCGAGGTCGGCAATATCGCGCAAAAAGCAAAACATTTCATGAGCGACACTCGTCGATTGCGCCGCGAACGATTCGACCTCGCTATCTTGTTTCCAAACTCTTTCGGTGCGGCCCTGATGGCTCGCCTGGGCCGCAGCCGCAAAGTTGCCGGTTATGCGAGAGATGGCCGCCGCGCGCTTCTTGATTACGCCATTGCATTTGAAAAAAACTTCAAAGCTCTTCATCAGGTACGCTACTATCTGAACATCGCAGCTGGGATCGAGCGAACGCTGACGGGCGCAAGTTCAGTTGAAATGGAGACCGCTCAACCTGTGCTTCGAGTAGCTCAGGAGCAGAAAGAGAAGCTTCGACAGATGCTTGAAGAGTCGGGCATCGAGCGATCTGCGCGCATCGTTGCGATCAATCCCGGCGCGACCAACAGCCGCGCAAAGCAATGGCTTGCCCCGCGATTTGCTCAGACCGCAGACCAGTTGAGCGAGCGCGACGGATTTCAAGCGATCATAATCGGAGCGGCGGGCGACCGCGAAACGGCCAACGAAGTCGCGCAACATATGCGCACTCGCGCGGTCGTGCTCGCGGGCCGAACGAGCATCACTGAACTGAAGGCCGCGCTTGCCTGCTCGTCTCTCGTCTTATCGAACGACACGGGCACGGCGCATGTGTCTGCGGCGCTGCGGGTTCCGACTGTAGTCGTCTTCGGGCCGACCGAACATATTTCGACTCGCCCCCTTTCCAGCGTAGCTGTGGTCGTGCGCCACCCTGTCGAATGCTCGCCCTGCATGCTGCGCGAATGCCCGATCGATCATCGTTGCATGACGGGCGTCAAAGTCAGTGATGTTTATCTGGCCGCGCAGGAACTGCTGGTTACGGCATCGAGGTAATGCGGGAAAGGTTATCCGAATACCATTTCATAAATTCCTCGAATAGCCGATGTGTGGGCGGCAAGTCGTTGCTCGAACTCTTCGACGGACGCCACTCCGAGCGCACGCGCCAGATCGCCAAGCGCGACATTTGAGGCGGGCAGAATCGGCGTTGGCCTGTCGAGCAGCAACCGCATCCAGTGATCGAGCCTTCTCAAAAAAGAGTATCCTTCAAATAATACCTGCGCAGATTGCCGGTCGAGCGAGCCTGTGTCACCCAGATGCGCGATGAGCGCCGCCGTCCCGCGCTCGGTCGGGAAATAGATTCGGTCGCGGAGCTGAAGATATCGGGTAATGAAATAGACATCCGTCATCCCGCCTCTGCCCCACTTTATGTTCGGCCTTCCTTTACGCGCTTTCTCGCTTTCGAGCCGCGCTCTGATATCGACCAGTTCTTCTTTGAGCGAGAGATTGTTTGATGCAGCGTCAAAACACGTCTGGCAAACAGCGGCTCTCACCCGCGCGCCAAACTCCAAGTCGCCCGCGACCTCGCGCGCCTTCAGATATGCCGAGTGCTCCCACCCCGATGCGCGGCTGGAAAGATAGGCAATCAGCCCCGAAAACCCCTGCGCGAGCGGGCCGTTCTTTCCTTCGGGCCTGAGCCTGAGGTCAATGCGATAGAGCAACCCTTCACGGGTTATTGACGACAGCGCGTGAACGAGTTCCGATGTCAGCCGTGCGTAAAACTCGTGCGGAGACTGAAAGCCTTTAAACCTATCGCCTTCATTACTACGCTCTGCCGCATCGTCGAATACCACCAGCAGGTCGAGGTCCGAGCCGTAATCCATCCCCGCGTGACCAAGTCGCCCAAGCCCCAGAATAGTGAACGGTAAAGCAGGAGGCAGGGGCCGGGGGGCCGGTTGCTTGTTATCCGCAGCATTGACCTCTGACCCATGACCTCTGACTCCTGTTTCGATGCCGAGCGATTCGAGCGCAATATCTACAGCGAGTCGCAATGCCGCTTCGGCAAGCGCCGTCTGCGCAAGGTTGTTCAACCGCAAGTCAGGAGATGGCGAACCGACCTCAGGCCCACTGCTCCCGACCCCCATCATGTCCTGCTGGCCTATAGAAATAATCTGCTGGTACCAGACGCGGCGCAGCGCATCGGTCTTTGCCGCCAGTGTGTTCTCTTTATCGATTGCAGCGCGCATCACCTGTAAAAAATCGGGCTGGTCGCGCCCTGTCTCACCGGCAAGCGCCCCGGCAAGCGCGGGCCGCGATATGAGTATGTGAGAAAGATAATGGCTGCTTAAGGTGGGGAGCAATCTTTTGATAAGCTCAGCCCAGCCTCCCTGAGCGACTCTCCATTCTTTAACATGATCATGGGCATAGGTGGCAAACGATTCGGCCCATGCTGTCAGATTGCGAAGCGAACGCAGCGGGTTGATCGCAGAAGGCAGCGCACGGGCGATGATCTCTTCCACTTCGTTGTTGTCTAAACCTGAATCCTGCGCGCGAATCAACTTTGCAACCGAGGTGGCGGCGTGTCTGATCAGCCTGTCTGTTTCGTCATCGACTTCCTTTTCAGTCTTTCGCTCTTCGGTTGTTGTCGCAGATTGAGGCTCGCTGCTTTCGGCAAACACTCGGTTATAGATCGTTCGCACGGATGTGGTGTGATCTTCGAGGTCCCGCAGGAATTGGGCGGCATCGTGATAGCCCAGTCGCCGCGCGACCAGTTCCAGTCGCTCGCTCGCCAGCGGGAGCGTGTGCGTCTGCGCGCCGTGCTCCATCTGCAAGCGGTGTTCAACGGTTCTCAGGAAAGTGTAAGCCGCGCTCAGCCGCGCCCGCTCGGCTTCTGTCAGGTAATTCTTTTCGGCGAGCCGCGCAAGCACTATCAAAGTCTGGGCTGTTCGCACCCAGGGTTCGCGCCCGCCGTGCTGGAGTTGCAGGGCTTGAGCGATGAACTCTATCTCGCGTATGCCGCCGCGACCTAGCTTGACATTGAACCCGCCGGGGCGCGCGGCAAGGCTTCGATCTATCTTCTCTTTCGCCCGCCTCACGTCTTCGAGCGTGCGCTCGCGCGCGTCGCGCGCAAATATCTGGTCGCGCACGAGATCGAGAAATACGGCCACTACGCGGTCGTTTCCTGCCGATGCACGCGCGCGGATGAGCGCCTGCCGCTCCCAGTTCTGCGCCTTGTTGCGATAGTAGTCTGCCGCGCGCGCTATCTCCCAGACCAGATCGCCGTCGCGGCCATAAGGGCGCAGCCGCAGGTCTATTCGATAGACAGCCCCTTCGCCCGATTTGCTGCCTATGATCTGAACCGTTTCTGAGGCGACTGCTTTGAAAAACTCTTTGTTGCTTATGATAGATTCCGGGCGGCGGTCGCGCCCGGCAGTTTCGCCGTCGCCTGAGTAGAGAAACAGCAGGTCCACGTCGGAAGCGTAATTCAATTCGCGGCAGCCGAGTTTGCCGAGCGCGACGACGGCAAACTCGGCGTTTTTTATGCGCCCTCGCTCGTCGCGCGTGAGCGGCGCGCCGTAGCGGTTGGTCACCTCCTGATGAGCAATTGCCAGCGCGCGCCGCAGTATCACGTCGGCCAGGTTCGACAGCTCTTCGGTCACCTCCGAAAGCGAGGCAACGCCGAGACAATCGCGCAGGTAAATCCTGAGCAACTCGCGGCGCTTGAATCTTCCGAGGCGCGTTGCATGATCTGCGTCCATCATTCGCGTGACGAAGCGCGCAAGCTCTTCCGAGAGCTGCTCCGTCGTTTTGACGCGATCAAAATCGCGCTCGGTCTCGTGTTGCAGCCAGTCGATCTGCTCAGGATGGCGAAGCAGATTTTCTGCCAGAAACGGGCTGTATGCCGCAATCGCAAGCAATCGAGAAAGCAATAGCGCGTCGCGACTCAGATCAACCTGTAGCCTCTCGAAAAAAGAGCGCGCGCCCTGCGGGTCAGGCAGCGAGCGGATGAATGCTTCGATTGAGTCTGCTGGCATTACGGAAATAATCTACCACGTAGATCGGAGTCCGTTAATGATTACCCACACTTCGACCCAGCCGCCGAAGGCGGATATTGAAAAGAAATGGCTGGAAATCTTAAATAAAACGGCTTCTAGTATCGCATTCTCAATCCTAATAACAGCACTAGTGTAATAAGTAGTACACTGGTGCCGGGGTCAAATCCTGTAGGAACATTGGCAGTGGAAGGCTTGTTTGAAACCGGGCTATTGCGCCTTGTTTCACCTACATCACAGATGCAATCCTGGGAACTGCCGCATTCGCACCATGCGCCGTTCGGGTTTATATGGCCAGCAAACGCCACCATAGCAGACGGAGTGGTGACTTTATTTGAAGCAGTCGAAAACCACATGGGAAGTGTGAAGATGCAAATTACGGCTAATAACAATCTTACTTTCATCAGACTTTTCTCCTTTGATTCGGTTTGGTAAGAAGGCGGATTGTATCAGCGCATTGTTTTGACCATCATAAAGTGTTCCAACTAATCGGAATGCGCTGACCAGTAAACAAGCTCGCGAGAATTGCTGATCAGGCTCTTTTTGAACAGATCTGTAATATTATTGATTAACCGATCACTGTCGCGCGAGTGATAAATATTACCAGACAATGCGCATGCCGAGGTGCAAAATTTGAACTCGCAGATCACAAGACCTGTATATAGATCGCAGCCGCTCAGTGATCTGTCTCAAAGGACGATAACGTATGAAGCCGTTGAAGGGGATCATCGACCGGCGAACATGCCTTCTGATATCAGATTAATCCGGTGCCTGATTATTCATTCGCCCTTGGTCTGTTTGTGGATTCTATATACTTCAACACGGCTTGCAATTCCTTGAGCGACATTTGCAGCAACGCCTTTAATATTCTGGTCAACTCAGGACTGGATACAATTTTCCCCATTGCTTTTGCAAGGATGGTTCCCGGCCAGGGGTCACGACTCGCTTCCGCTTCATGATGCAGGGAGAGCCCTCGCGCGACTTTGAACACATCGTCCTCCGGCTCGCCAAGCCCGACTGCCAGCGCCTTGAGCTTATCAACCGAAAGATTTTTTGCCGAACCGTTTACGATGCTGCCGATATAGGCGTCGCCTATCCGCCCGGCGCTGCGTTCCTGAACTGATTTCATGGTGATTTGCTTCTCTTCGAGAATGCGTTTGACGTACTGGCTGAGTGTTTCGATTTTCGGATACTTATCCGGCCTGTCATTGGCCATAGATTGTCCTTTCAGGGCTTTTCAGGAATGTCATTCCGGATACAATCGAGTGTGCCGGTCAGTAATTCGCCCCGGCCATAAACGATAGAAACTATTCCTGTGATAGTGGATAGTCAGGGTTGTTTCAGTTTTTTATGATCTGCACGTACGCTCTTATCCCCGCAGCCAAGCTTTGTATCACAGGCTGAGCATACTCTCAATAGGAGATTGGGGCAAAAAGCAGCAAAAGCCGCCGCGCAGGCGGAATTTTTGGTGTGCGACCACACCAGGCAGGCAGGTGTGTAAAAGGTATTACTTTGATGAAAGGCTTCGGTCAGGCGGAACTGGCTTCTTCAGGGATTCGATAAATTGCAACACCGATTTCATGTCCTTGATCGATATCTGCATCAGCGCACGCAGTATCTGTGTCCTTTCGGGGCTGGCCATAACCATCTCCATCGCTTTTACTATGCCGCCAGCCGACCACGGCTCACCGTTTTGCTCCTGCGCGCCCTCCAGTGGCACTCCGCGTGCGACTTTGAATACAGTCTCTTCCGGCTCGCCCAATCCGACCGCCAGCGCCTTGAGCTTATCAACGGAAGGATTACTGGCAATGCCTTTCATAATATTGGCGATATAGGCATCTGTTATCCTCCTGTCGCTGCGCTCCTGAACATCTATCATCGTGAGCCGCTTTTCACTCATGATGCGTTTGAGATACTGTCCAAGCGTTTCCACCTTCAGCCCTCTATTCGACTTGCCTTTTATCATAAATAAACCTCTTTCATCGCGGCCCATTTTTATAGGGCCATCATCTAATATTGTAGTTGACACTGTCAAACTTCTGGTTTAGTATTGCGCTGTTCCTATTTTCATAGGACAGTCTACTACGTTGATGGTATCAAGTACAGGTTATTTTTTTCAGACATCACCTGCTTTGACGAAAGCGCGTTGAATACAAGCTATGTCCCGGGTCGGGCAGGGTTGGTGGCTTCTCTGAATTAAGTATGACAGAGGCCGAAGTTATCAAGTGTTCTCCTCTGGGCATAACCCCCAGATTATAGGGAGCGCAGTGTAAGAAGCGGGGAATGGCTATCCACGCTGTTGCTGCGTTCCCTGATTTATCAGCCACCAGCGGAGAAGATTTGAGCAGATAGAAGGCTTTATTTACAGAT
Source organism: Blastocatellia bacterium (assembly GCA_963804815.1). Classification (GTDB taxonomy): domain Bacteria; phylum Acidobacteriota; class Blastocatellia; order UBA7656; family UBA7656; genus DATEKX01. The sequence continues at coordinate 6,394,655 of CAWDRU010000002.1, forward strand.
TCGCTTCTAACAAGGGTGGAAAGCGCGCGGCCAGGGGAGGAAACCAGCGACTTGCAACCCGACAGGGTAAAACGATCTCCCCTTCCTGATTCATCATCTGCGCTGCGAAACCTGATAACAAAAACAGGCTGAGACCGATATGACCAAACGACCGAAACCATCCGGAGGAGTAAACAAGCACGAGCCCACGCAAAGGAAGAAAGTGCTCACTGCTTCTGCCCTCGCACAAAAGATCGGCTATTTGCGCATAGAGGAACTGCCTGATTCGCAAATCTTCGAGACGCTCCCGATCAAATCATTTAGCCCGCATCGAATCATTCGCGGCAACGATGAGTTATTTCTCATCAGGCATGGCCTCGTTGAAATCTGGCACACGCGACACGACACGCTGGTGAAAAATCTCGGCCCGGGCGTACTGTTCGGAGATTTCCCGCTGCTCGGTCAGACCATGATGGGGACTAAAGCGATTACGGGAAGTCCGGGGGCTACAATCACTATGATCGATGCTGATGCGGCGAAGGCGTGGATAAAAACCGACCCGCTCTTAATAGTGGAGACGCTGGGCAGAAGGCTCGCCAGAGTCGAGGACGAGCACTACAGGTCATGCTTCCAGCTGGCGGACTCCAGAATAGCGGCCTTCCTTCTTGAGCTTGCAGGCGAAGGATCGACCATAGTCGGGCTGGCCCACAAAGATATAGGCAAAAAGATCGGCCTGTATCGCGAGACAGTGACAAATATGCTTGACACCCTGAAACTGAATGGAATCATCGAAGTAGGCCGTATGAAGGTAACCATACTCAATAAGAGCGCGCTCAAAGAATTAAGCGAGATGTGAGCGCGCGCCGAATCACAAGCCAGCCTGCCCGAAACCGGATGGAAGTTGATTTAAGCCCGCGTGCGCGATTAAAATGCAGATTCGCATAAGTCAATTGATCATCCGGCTCAAGCATGCTCGAACACAAAAACGGCCTGACTGCTCAAACTAAAAGCGCGTTGATTACGGGCGGCAACGGGTTGCTGGCCCGCTTTATGCGCGAACGCCTGTCGGCTTCGGGCTGGCGCGCAGTTGCGCCAACGCACGCCGAACTCGACATCACGCGCGAGCGTGACGTACGGCAGGTGATCGAGCGCGAGCAGTTTGATTTCGTAATCAACTGCGCCGCGACAGGCGATGTGGACCGTTGCGAGCGCGAGCCCGAATGGGCATTCGCCGTCAATGAGACGGGGCCGAGATTACTGGCTCGCGCCTGCCGCGAATTTGACCGCCAGATCGTTCACACCAGCACGGATTATGTTTTCGATGGCGAAAAGTCGGGATTTTATACGCAGGAAGACGAGCCGAACCCGCGAAGCGTTTATGGAAGATCGAAGCTTGCAGGCGAACTGGCCGTGCGCGAAGAAGCCAGTAAGTTTTTCATCATTCGCACTTCATGGCTATTTGGCCAGGGAGGGAAGAATTTCGGGAGCCGGTTATTTGAATACGCCAGTTTGTCTCCCCGCCTGAAAGGCGTGAGCGATCAGACCTCGATTCCAACATTTGCGCCAGACCTCGCCGCCCGCATCGAACAGATCATCAACCTCAATGCGCACGGACTGTATCAGGTCACAAACACTGGCGTCGCCACATGGCTTGAATTCGCGCGCTCGGCGCTTGAGATGGCAGAAATTAAAGATGTTGAAATCGAGCCTGTCACCCGTCAGGCGCTGGGGCAGGCGGCCCCGCGTCCGCAGAACTCCGCTATGCAATGCCTGCTATCGGAAAAGCTCGGCCTTGCGCCGCTTCGCCACTGGCGTGACGCGCTCGCAGATTTCGTCGCTGTCAGCAGATTGCCTTAGGAGATTGCCGTAAGTTCTTCGACGGCTTTGCGTATGCCGTTAGCCACGTCAAGCCAGGCCAGATCGCGGTTGGACCATAGAGTGATCGCCTTGCCGTCGCGCGGGAGCGCTTGAATGTCTTTGAAGCGAGTGCCCGAATAATCTCCCGGGCGCACGATAACAGGTATCACGCGCGCGTGGCCCGACTGGTGCTTTTTGAGCGCGCGCGCCATCTCTTCACCCCAGCAGAAATCTGAAGATATGAAAGAGGGGCTGACCAGAAGCAGTATGATATCGGCGGCATCGAGCTGCCCGTTTATGGTATCGCGCCAGTCATTACCGGCAACAATCTCGCGATCATTCCACCCGCGTATTACGCCCTGCCGTTCAAGGTTCTTCAAATGCTCTGACAACGCTATGCGGTGTCTTTCATCTTTATGAGAGTAAGAGTAGAAGACGAGCGCGGGTTTATCAGCTTTCATCTTTGACTTGCTCCGGTAGTCGGGTTAATACGCAAAACTTTCGGGTCGCCTGTCTCTAAAGCCAGATCAATCGCCGCCTGCATAATGGCTTTCGCTTCAAGCGTGAAACCGCAGACATCGCTTCTGAGTTCTCTCAAGCGCGAAAGCGCGAAGGCCGGGTTCACATCGAAAACTTCTGACATGTCCCGCCACGTGTATCCGAGTTTTATAGCCAGCCTGACGGACGCCGCAGGCATCAGCAATCCTTTTGCGAATCTCCAGGCCTGCCATTCCGGATTGCGAAAAAGAGGGATGTCCTGCTCTCTGTACATCTTCAGGCTGGCCTGCTCCGTGTCGTGAATAAATCTCAGAGCCTCTTTTCTTCGCCTGAACTCAAGGACGTGCTGGACGACGTGGCCCGCTTCGTGCGCGATGGTCGAGCGGCGAAATCGATTTTGCGAATCGTCTTCCATCAATTGAAGCGCGATGACAGACTCCATTTTGTCTATGTCCGTATAGCCGTGTATGCCGTGTGCCAGCTCGCGATAATCCGTTCTCACCCCGATCAGGTCTTCAAGATCGCATTCAAAAAAACGCTCGATGTCAAAGGGCATCGGCTTTTGCAGAACCTCCGGCTGGTATCTCTTCACAAGGGACAATGAAAGAGCGTCAATTCCTGCTCCGCTTTTTGGAGATGCGACGGGGACGGTTCGGGACACTTACTTACCCCTTCCTCTTTAACGCAGCCTTCTTTACCGAAGGCTTCTTTAAGGCAGACTTTAATCTGGCTTCCGATATCAAATCTTTAATGTCTTCATCTGACAGATCATCTGCCCTGAGCAGCAGCTCTGATAATTGAGGTCTCAACTGAATGCGCCGCGCAAGGTCCGGCGGAATTCTGCTTCGCAGCTTTGATGCAAAATTGGCTAAAGAATGATCTCTAATGCCGAGACACTCTTCTATCTTTCTGACTGTTTCAAGATCGGGCGGGCCTTTTCGGCTCTGTTCGATGTCGGAAAGATAGCCTATTGATTTGCCGAGATACTCGCTCAACTCTCTGAGCGTCATCCTTTTGGCCACCCTCGCCTGCTTTAACGCTTCACCAAAACTATTCATACCGGGTTCCACTCTTGACGCTCGTGATTACGCCAATGCTGGCGTAATCACTGATTGGATTATAAGCCGATGAGTATTGATGTCAAGCGAAAATTACGTCTTTGACGGCGTAAAGCCTGATCGAGGAGGTGTAAGGCTTTAATCTGCTGCGCGCCCGTAAAGCTCGGTCATCTCTTTAAGCTTGCCGCTAAGTTTTTCAGTCATCGCGCCCGACTTGACGCGCCAGCCCCAGTTGCCCTCTTCGCTTGCGGGAAGGTTCATGCGTGCGGAAGCGTCAAGCCCCAGCAGGTCCTGAAGCGCGATGATTGCGATCTCTGCCACGGACGCAAGCGCTGCGCGTATGAAGTCCCAGTGAATCTCTTTACCGCTGGAGTGCAGGTACTTTTTGCAGAACCTGCGCTCGCGCTCGATTTGATTTGAGTCAAGCGTAGTGCCCGCGCCCGCGCGCGCGTTGAACCAGCCGACGACCGTGTCATTGTCGTGTGTGCCCGTATAGACGACCGTGTTCGGAACGTAGTTGTGCGGAAGGTGTGTGTTGTCGCTTGTGCCGCCGAATGCGAATTGCAAAACGCGCATGCCGGGAAACCCCAGTTCATCGCGCAAAGCGTGAACGTCGGGCGTGATCGTTCCAAGGTCTTCGGCAAGCACGGGCAGTTCGCCCAGATTGACCTTCAAAGTTTCAAAGAGTTCTTTGCCCGGCACCTCGACCCATCTGCCGTTTACGGCGGTCTGGTCTCCTGCGGGCACTTCCCAGGAGGCGGCAAATCCACGGAAGTGATCCACGCGCACTATGTCTACGGTTCTGAGCGTTGCGCGCATTCGCTCTATCCACCAGCGGTAATTTGTGGCGCGCATTCTCTCCCAGTCGTAGAGCGGGTTGCCCCAGAGCTGGCCCGTATCGCTGAAGAGGTCTGGCGGCACGCCTGCGACGACTTGCGGGTTGCCTTCTTTATCGAGCTTGAACAGTTCAGGATGCGCCCACACGTCAGCCGAATTGTGTGCGGCGAAGATAGGTAAATCGCCTATCAGTTTTATGCCCTTCTGCATGCAATAGGATTTAAGCTCAAGCCATTGTTTGAAGAATAAATACTGATAGAACTCCTGCGCTTCGATCTGAGCGCTGAGTTCTTCGCGTCGAGAGGCCAGCGCCTTCGGCTCGCGCAGGGCGATTTCAGGCTCCCATGTATTCCACACAGAGTTCCCCCGCTCGTCTTTCATGGCAGCGAAGAGCGCGTAATCGGCAAGCCATACGCCTGCATAATGGCGAAAGCCGTTCAGTTGTTCCCGCAGGTTGTTTGACGAAGAGCGCGTGAAGTTGTCGAACGCTTTTTTGAGAATCGCTTTTTTGAATTCGATCACCCTGCCGAAATCGACTCTCTCTGAATCGGCTACAGGCGCGCTCTTCAGATCGTCATCGGAAAGCAGTCCGTCGCTGACTAACTGATCGGGGCTGATCAGAAGCGTGTTGCCTGCGAAGGCGGAAAAGCTTTGATAAGGCGAATCGCCGTAGCCCGTAGGCCCAAGCGGCATCACCTGCCATAAGCTCTGGCCGCCTGCGACGAGAAAATCAATGAACCGGTAAGCCTCGCGTCCAAGGTCGCCTATGCCAAACCTGCCCGGCAGCGATGTAGGATGCAGAAGGATGCCGCTCGATCTAGCGAATCTCATTTTAGCCTCCCTTTAAATTTCGTTTGATTCTAGCATATCGCTCTTTACATCCCGGCGCGTGATGAGGCAGGCTGTTTTATGTGCACGCTTAACCGGTCGTTTATAACAGACCCGGGATGAGGTCTCCGGAAGCTGCAATCACAGAAAGGCAATTGAATGAGTGAGAGCAAGGAGCGCGCCCGCAGGCTTCCTGTCGGAGCGGAAGTGTTGCCGGAGGGCGGCGTTCATTTTCGAGTATGGGCACCCCGGCGAAAAAGCGTAAAAGTCATTATCGAAGGCGAGACCGGACAGAAAGATCGGGCCGGACAGAAGCGACAGGTGGTTGAACTGAGCGGCGAGCCTGATGGATATTTTTCAGGCGCGGCGAAAGCGGCTGGCGCGGGCGCGCTTTATCAATTCAAGCTGGACGAGGACGAAAAGCTTTATCCCGACCCTGCCTCGCGCTTTCAACCCGAAGGCCCGCACGGCCCTTCTCAGGTGGTCGATCCTGAGAGCTTTGAATGGACGGATCAAAACTGGGCGGGCAAGCGGCTCAAAGGGCAGATCATTTATGAAATGCACGTTGGCACTTTCACGCGCGAAGGCACGTGGGAGGCGGCGAGCCGGGAACTTGAAGAGCTTTCACGCATCGGCATTACAATCATCGAAGTCATGCCCATCCACGAATTCCCCGGTCGCTTCGGTTGGGGCTACGACGGCGTCGATCTGTTTGCGCCCGTTCATCTTTACGGCACGGCGGATGACTTTCGCCGCTTCGTTGACCGCGCGCACGCGCTTGAAGTGGGGGTGATACTCGATGTCGTATACAATCATTTTGGGCCGGATGGAAATTATCTCAGGCAATTTTCCGAAGACTATTTCACCGACGATCACGTCACGGAATGGGGCGACGCCATAAACTTTTACGCAACGAATTCCGGGCCCGTGCGCGAGTTCGTCATCGCGAATGCCGGATATTGGATCGACGAGTTCCACCTCGACGGCCTGAGGCTCGACGCTACGCAGAACATCTACGACGAATCCGCCGATCACATTCTTGCGGCGCTGACCCGGCGCGCGCGCGAAGCAGCCGTCAGTCGCTCGATTATCGTTGTCGGCGAAAACGAGCCGCAGCGCACAAATCTTGTGCGAACGCCTGACGAGGGCGGATACGGAATCGACGCTCTATGGAACGATGACCTGCATCACAGCGCTATGGTTGCGCTGACGGGCCGCAACGAAGCGTACTATACAGATTATTTCGGCAAGCCGCAGGAGTTCATATCTGCGATCAAGCATGGATACCTGTATCAGGGCCAGCGCTACAAATGGCAGCGACAGCGGCGCGGCACGCCCGCGCTCGATCTGGAGTCCGAGAAGTTCGTTACATTCATTCAGAATCACGATCAGGTTGCCAACACAGTGCGCGGCGAGCGATGTCATCAATTGACTTCGCCCGGAAAGTATAAAGCTATGACGGCGCTCATGCTGCTCGCGCCGGGAACGCCCATGCTCTTTCAGGGACAGGAATTCGCCTCATCGGCTCCGTTTTTATACTTCGCAGGTCACGATCCCGATCTGGCGCGCCTTGTGCGCATTGGCCGGGCGGAATTTCTGGAACAGTTCCGCAGTTATGCGACCGAAGAGATACAGGCGCTTCTTCCGGACCCTGCCGACCCCGATACGTTCGAGCGTTGCAAACTGGACTTTGCGGAGCGCAAGCGTCACGCGGAAATTTACGAGATGCATATCGATCTATTGAAGCTGCGGCGGGATGACCCCGCCTTCAGCGCGCAGGCCAGGCAAGCGATTGACGGCGCAGTGCTCGCCGATGCGGCGTTCGTGCTGCGATACTTCAATGATGATGTGGGCGACCGGCTGTTGATTGTCAACTTCGGCACGGACCTTAATCTCGACCCCGCGCCTGAACCGCTGCTTGCACCGCCCGACAACTCGCGATGGCAGACGCTGTGGTCGAGCGAATCAGTGCGCTACGGCGGCAGCGGCACGCCCGCGCTCGATACGGAAGAGAACTGGCGAATGCCCGGACACGCGGCGGTCGCGCTTGCGCCCATCCTTTATGAGGAGCCGAAAACAGAGCGATACATTATGGGAGACAGAAAATCGCTTGAAATAAGAGATGCCCTGAGGAGCGAAAAGCATGGATGAACTGGTTCGCAGCATACCCTGGCCTGCAAGACGAGAGAAAGGTGAGAACTTCGACCCGACGCGTGAATGGCTTGTGACAAACGGCTTGGGCGGTTATGCCTCAGGCACTATCTCAGGCGTTCTCACGCGCCGCTTTCACGGGATTCTGATAGCCGCGCTGCCCTCGCCTTTTGGCCGAATGATGATGCTCAACGACGTGATAGAGATAGCGCAATTGTCTGACGGAAGCTCCGTCCTGCTCGAAGCCGAAGAGCGCGAAGGCAGCAGGCTGCGCATAAAGGGCGCGAAGTATCTGGCCGAGTTTCGACTTGAATGGGGGCTGCCCGTCTGGCGGTACGAGATAGGCGAACTCGTGCTTGAGAAGCGCCTCATGCTCCCGCACGGGCAGAATACGACGCTTATTACCTACACGGTGAAAGCGTCGAAAGGAAACGTGCGGTTGAAATTGCGCCCGGCCCTCCAGTTCCGCGCGCACGAAAGCAGAGTGGGCGATCCGATTGGAGAGCCGTATGAATTGACAGTCACAGAAGACCGATATGAATTATGCTCGCCAAGCAGTCGTCTGCCGCCGCTCAGAATGTCGCTTTGCGACCGCGAAGCGGCCTTCACTTTCAACAGAGAGATGATTGACAGTCTGGCCTACAGCATAGAGAAAAATCGCGGCTACGACTGGACGGGAAGCCTGTGGAGTCCCGGTTATTTTCACGTCGATTTATCGCAGGGAGATTCAGCCACAATAGTCGCCTCAACAGAACCGTGGGAGGTTATTCAGGCGCTCAAACCCGGAGAAGCGCATGCCGCCGAGCACGAGCGGCGCAGGCGATTGCTTGAGAGGCCGGATTTCGCGACGAAGGACAAAACGGTTGCGGAATTGACTCTGGCGGCGGACCAGTTCGTCATCACTCCGGCTGGTCGCGTGGAAGACGCCACGCGCGCGCGCGCCGCAGGCGACGAGGTGAGAACAGTCATCGCGGGCTATCACTGGTTCACGGACTGGGGGCGCGATACGATGATAAGCCTCGAAGGGCTGACGCTCACGACGGGCCGCCACATTCAGGCGCGATACGTACTGCGCACGTTCGCGCACTACATCCGCGACGGGCTGATTCCCAATATGTTTCCCGAAGGCAAGAAAGACGGGCTTTATCATACGGCTGATGCGACGCTCTGGTTTTTTCATGCGCTCAGTCGTTACGTCGAAGCCACAGGCGATAAGGTGACGCTCAGGCTCATCATGCCTCAGCTTCTCGACATAGTCTCTCATCATCTGAAAGGGACGCTGTTTGGAATTCACGTTGATCCGAAAGATGGATTGCTTACGCAGGGCGCGGATGGTTATCAGCTGACCTGGATGGACGCAAAGGTAGATGATTGGGTAGTCACCCCTCGGCGCGGCAAGGCGGTTGAAATAAACGCGCTGTGGTACAACGCGCTCTGTCTGCTGGAAGGATGGGTGCGCGAAGAGCAGGGAGAAGCTGCCGCCCGACCGATAGTTGAATATGCTGCGCGCGCGCGCGCGTCGTTCAACGCGCGCTTCTGGAATGAAAAGACCGGATACCTCTACGACGTGATTGACGGCGAGAAGGAAGACGACCCGGCGTGCCGCCCGAATCAAATCTTTGCCATCTCGCTTCCCCATCCGATTCTCGACCACTCTCGTTGGGAGCCTGTTGTGGAAGCCGTCAGAACGCGCCTGCTTACGCCCGTGGGTTTAAGATCGCTTGCGCCGAACGAGCCTGCCTACAAGGCGAAATATGACGGCGACCTTCACTCGCGCGATGCGGCATATCATCAGGGAACTGTGTGGGCGTGGTTAATCGGGCCGTTCGTTGATGCGTGGCTGAAGATTCACCCGGAAGACCTGGCGGGCGCTCGCAGTTATCTCGAAGGGCTGCTGCCTCACCTCAACGATGCCTGCATAGGTACGATCAGCGAGGTGTTCGACGCCGAATCCCCCTTCACGTCTCGCGGCTGCGTTGCGCAGGCATGGAGCGTTGCAGAAGTGCTGCGCTGCTGGGTGAAGACAACAATCTAGATATTTTTTCAGAGCGGATATTATTTCAGAGGCCAGCGGTTTATTGACCGCTCAATCTGTTTCATTATTCGCTCTGTTTCGCGAAGTGCGATTATTATTCTCGTATAGTGTTGTATGTCATCCGCGACAAGCCTTCTGCGCCTGCGGTCATTGAGCCAGTCTTTAGCCGGTCTGTATCCGCAGATCTCCATCTCCCAGATTGATCTGTTTATGCCTTCAAAGAACTGGCCGTCGTTGATATTTACACGCCCTGTTGATTCAACATATGTAACACGCTTGATCTTATTGTCTCCCGAACCTCGAAATTTAATTCCGTGTTTTTCCGGTTGAGCCATCGCGTGTGCGCCTCCGGCCCCGCCCACGCCCTTCGAGCCGGGCGGCCTCAGCAGGTGCAAATCTACTAACCGCGCGCCTCTGGCAACCAGTTCGGCAAACAACTTTTTATTTCGTGTTACAGGCAGGCGCGGAAAGTCGAGATTCAAAAATTCAGCGTATCGCTTACGATATGTCGGGCAATGAAATATCGAATACGCGTAATGAAGTATGTCTTCCGGCCCGAAGGTCGTCTTAAGGTCACCGCTTCCGCTGCCGATGAATTTCATGCCCAGACATTGTTCTGCATCAGAAACGAATGCCGGGTTGATGTTGGGCTGGCGGCAGTCTTCGGAATACAGATAGAGCGGGAATACCTGCGCGTTCCTGTCATGCGAGCCTGCCTTATACTCGACCGGGCGATCTGAAATGAAGAAATTATCGAAGGGGCGACCCGTAGAGCGTCTCGTAGTAACAAGGGCAAGGTTAGGCTCAAGCATATGAGACATAACAGACTTTCGCATCTCTCCAATTACGAGGGGCGAGTAGATGGTGAATCTGAGGTCGAACGGGCGATAAAGCACGCTGATCGTTTTTGATCTGGCGTAATCTATATTCAGACCCGCCCGCGCGCGGTCAAATGACCAGTGACGCGTCGTGCAGAGCCTGAATTTTTCGCGCAACTCATGTTCGGTCGCAGAAGTCCGGGTAAGCGCTGCCACATGGTCGAGAAGTTCGGGTTCGGAAAAAGCTATGGCGAATCGGTCATGCCGGGTTGCAAAGCCAGCGCCAAAGAAAGCCAGTTTTCCTGTTTTGCGCGATCTGCCTCCGAATATGTGAGCGATGGAAAATCCGTCTTTCCATTCTTCGGAAAACTCTCCTCTGGTCGGCAAAAACAGGTAGCGGGGCGTGGTCGGCGACAACTTCTGCCACGCGATTGTCTGGATCGATGTGAAGTCAAGGCATCTGTATTTCGCTTCGCGCGTGCCCGTAAGGCTGTGATAATGAATTTCGTGCGACCGGTTCTTTTCGGGATTCAGTACCAGCAGCATGATGGCCACGCCCTGTTTTATTTCAAAGACATTCCCGGCTTTGTCTTCGCGCTTACGCAAATTGCCGTGAAGGTTCAGGATGAAGATATCTGTGAAGCTTTGCAGCAAGTCGCTGCGCAGGTCTCTGAATAAAGGGCCGTCGAGGTAACCGTTGTCTGTAATGTAGGCTATAATGCCTTTGCCTGCCTTTTCTATCTGCTCGTGAGCGAAAGCGATGAACTTCACATAGTCATTCGACAGGGCTTGTATCTGAATCTCTTCATTCTTTATCGTCGTTTTATAACGCTCCATGAATTTTTCGATCTTTTCGAGGCCCTTTCCTCTGTTGCTGGACTTTTTAGAATACGGAGGATTGCCCAGGACGACCAAAACGGATTCATCTGTAAAGCTTATGTTGCGATTATCTGTCAAAGCATTGGCCAGGTATATTCCAAGTCGCTGCTCAGGCTTCGGTTTGTAGTTTAACTGCGAAAGCAGGAGACTCGTTTTGAGATGCGCCACGCCGTAAGGAGCCATCAGCGATTCATATGCAAACAACCTGTTCATCAGATTATGGCCGTCAGGGTTACTCTCATCCCCCTGCCCGGTTATTGTTTCATGAATCTGTTTGATGGCACTGCAAAGGAAAGTCGCCGTGCCTGTGGCAGGGTCGAGAATTATCGTTTGATTATCGGCCATGCCAAGCGGTTTTTTGAAATGCGAGATCAATAGTTCGTGAACCGAGCGAACCATCCAGTCTACAATCGGCTGCGGTGTATAATAGACGCCTCTTTGTGTGCGCAGCGCAGGGTCGAAATGTTCGAGGAAAGTTTCGTAGAAGTATAAGACCGGATCGTCTCCGGGGGTTGTTTTTTTGAAGCCATGAACTGCCGTTTGCTCCAGTAAACCGGCGCACTCGTCAACCAGCCGGGCAATCCGCTGGTCGATGTCCGGACTCGCTATGGCTTGAAATAATTTTTGCAGTAAAGGGTCTGTTTTTGCCAGGGCCGCCGCATCAAGGAGGCTGTATTTTGCGCCGCGAGCGACCAGAAAACGCGCGGCGAACATGCCGTATACTATCGTTTGAGCGTATGTATCAGCGAATTCAGCGGGTTTGACGGCGCTGAATTGTTTTTGCGCGGCCAACTCCTTTATTGCGTCTCGCAGTTGCCGGGCAAGCCGGGCAAGCCTTTGAGCCAGTTCTTTTGAAGTGGGGATTTTTTTTGACAGGCTTGCTGGCATATGTTTCTGAGAATATGTTTCTGAGAAATAGCCGGGCAAGAATAACACAAACCGGACAGGAAGAGGTTTTCAATATATGTTCTCGTTGACCGAGTGATGAGCGTAAGCTCGGCTAAGGGCTGCCAGTAGCCACTGATTTTAGGTTTCCATCAAATGAGGCTTTACGTATAATGTCGAGCGGCAAGCATGGAGTGCTTAATGGCGATTACCTGTCCGAACTGTGGGGCTGGGAACAAAGAGGGATCATCGGTCTGCCGATTATGCGCGACTTCTCTCGAAGGGCCCGCGCTTGCTTTCTATGCTCAAGCACCGAGCACCGACGGGGCGGCGAGCGCGAATCGCAAACTTGAAAAGGAGGCAACTGACACTGTGGCTATAGAAGAGATTGAGTGTCCCAATTGCCATACGAATAATGAAGCCGGATGGTCTTTCTGCCAGCAATGCGGCAATCGGCTACCTCAATGGTCACCGCCGCCGCCGCCGCCCGTAAGCGAGCAGGGCGCGCAGGAAGGATTCAGAACTACTCCTACGGAAGTGCCTGCCGTCGAGCAGAGCTATAAAACGGTTGTGGCAGAGCCAGCGCCTAAAAGACCGACCGAAAAACCGCTGCCTACTGCGCCCACTGTATTAGCCGAGCCGCCGCCGCCGCCGCCACCACCGCCCCGCACGCCGCCGCCTTTACCCGAGCGTGATCTTCAGATGGGGATGCAAACGGTCGTAGCCGAGCCGCCTGTGATTGCTGAACAGAAGCCCGCCGTGCCGCCGCCGAGTCGCGAGGCGCAGATGAGAACAGAGATAGTAGAATCATCTGCTGCCAAACCGGGCGGCAACGTCTGCCCGCAATGCGGTTACTCGAACGGGCCGGGCAACTCCTTTTGCGCCAATTGCGGCGCAACCATCACGGTCGCAAAGACGATGATTTATGCCTCGCCACTTGCGGCACCGCGCGGGCGACTGCATCTGGTTATGGAAGGCGGTCAGCAGGGCGAAGCATACGAACTCAGCGACAATACCATAATAGGCCGCGCGAACGGCGATATAACCTTTCCTCACGACGGTTTCATGTCGGGCAAGCACGCGCGCGTAGAGCGACGCGGCGCAAGCTTTGTGCTGGTTGATGAAGGAAGCCGCAACGGCACCTTTATAAGAATCAACGGCGAAGTCGAACTCAAATCGGGCGACATGATTTTAATCGGCAAACAGCTTTTTAGATTCGAACAATAGCAATAGTGATGAGTAATGAGTGATGATGGATGAGTTGAAGACTCAAATTACTCATCGCTCATCACTGTCTATTCAGAGGCGCAAATGAGCGACGTTAAAGTCTCAGTCTTTGGCAGCACGGACGTAGGGATGCAGCGCACGGGAAACGAAGATGCTTTCCTGGTCGCGGACCTGACAGCGGGAGCTGCAGCAACGGGGGCTGAAGCACCGGGGGCTGAGGCAAACACGCACGCTGTGGGCGAACGCGGAAGTTTACTGGTCGTCTCTGATGGAATGGGCGGGGCCGCGGCTGGAGAGATAGCCAGCGAGCTTGCCGTAACGACTATCCACGAATCTTTGATGGAAAGCCCTTCCGACCTCGACGTTCATCTCAGGCTCAGAATAGCGACAGAGGTTGCCAACGAGCGCATATGGAATCACGCGCAGGAAAACCCCGACCTTTCGGGGATGGGCGCGACCGTGACGGCAGTGCTCGTGCACGGGCCGGTCATCTACATCGCGCAGGTGGGCGACTCGCGCGCCTATCTCGTGCGAGGCAGCCAGATCAAACAGCTCACAAAAGACCAGTCGCTCGCGCAGATGCTGATCGATTCAGGAGCGATACTGCCGGAGCAGGCCGCGTCGGTTCCTCAAAACGTGATAATGCAGGCGCTCGGCACGCAGCCCACTGTCAAAGTCGCGATGACCACAGTGCAGCTTTGCCGCGACGATTACCTGTTGCTGTGCAGCGACGGGCTATCGAATAAAATCGAGCCGCGCGAGATGAAGCAATCGGTCGAGAAGAAAGATGATCTTCCGGCGGCCTGTCGCTGGCTGATTGACACGGCCAACGAGCGCGGCGGAGAAGACAATATAACGGTCGTCATCGCGCGATTTGATGGCGAGGCTTTAAGCTCGGCAAGCGAAGTGAAATCGATCACGGAAAGCTTCAGCACTCTCAGCCAGGACTATATGTCGGAGGGCGCGGGCAAGCGCGCGGCTGCAATGCCCGACCCCGGAGTCACCACGATGCTCACGGCTCCCGATGAATTCGAGCCTGCGCCGATAGATTCGGAACTATCCATAGGTGACGAAGTAACACCCATGCTCCATCAGGACTTCACACCCGTCGAACCGCAGGTAGAGCCTGTCAAAAAGAGTTATGCTTTCGTACTGGTCGCCGCGCTGCTCTCTTTGATACTGATTGCGGCGACATTGTATTTTTTCTACACCCAGTACACGAAGACAACCGCACAGCCTGAAACCACTGATCAGCCCACATCAGAACCATCGAGCCAGTAACAGAAACTCGAATTGAATGATCCGCGTATTTAGTTGTTGTCCGAATAACATCACCGGCACAGAACGCACATTGATAAAGCATCGGCCTTCATCAGAGAGTCTCTGTCTACAGACTTCCTACCTACAGATAAAAGATAAATGATGCACGATTGATGGGGCATAGTTTCTTCGAGCTATGGTTTCGTCTTGTCATCAGGCGGCCACTAAACTATATTACGGCGCGACCGGAATGCTTTCTTCCATCGTTGAGGCAAGATGAAAAACAGAGATGCTGCGCTGACAAAAGAGCACGAAAGATTGAAAGAGACGGGCGGAAGCGTTCCGCCGTGGCGCAAGTGGGGGCCTTACGTCAGCGAGCGGGCGTGGGGAACAGTGCGCGAAGACTACTCCCGCGACGGCAATGCCTGGGGGCACCTTACGCACGACCAGTCTCGGTCGAAGGCGTATCGCTGGGGCGAAGACGGGCTGGCCGGAATCTGTGATCGCTATCAACTGCTCGTCTTTGCGCTCGCATTGTGGAACGGGCGCGACCCTATCCTGAAAGAGCGTGCGTTCGGATTGGTGCCCTCAGAAGGCAATCACGGCGAGGACGTGAAAGAGTATTACTTCTATCTCGACTCGACTCCGACGCACAGCTACATGAAATACCTGTACAAGTATCCGCAAAGTGAGTTCCCTTACCGCCAGCTTATCGAAGAAAACCAGCGGCGCGAAGGGCGGGGAATGGAGTACGAGTTACTGGATACGGGCATATTTGATGAAGACAGGTATTTCGATGTTTTTGTCGAATACGCAAAAGCTACGCCTGACGACATAGTGATAAGGATTGAAGCCTTCAATCGCGGCCCTGAGGATGCGCCCATTAATATCATCCCTCATATCTGGTTTCGCAACACCTGGGGCTGGCACGACCCGGCAGGCCCTGAGCCTGAGATAAGAGAGGGCAGTAAGACTGATGATTATGTGAGTTTGATTGCCGATCATTCGCCTGCCGAGATGCTCAAGACCATTCCCGTAAAATATCAACTGGGCGAGCGATACCTTTATGGCGAGCCGGACGCAGAGTTGCTGTTTACCAACAACGAGACGAACCCCCGTATTCAATCCTTGCCGCGCCTTACGACTGGTTCGGATTATTTCAAAGACGCATTTCATCGTTACATAATCGGCGGCGAAGACGTAGTCAATCACAATCGCACGGGAACGAAAGCCTGCCTCAGATACGAGCGGATGGTTCCTGCCGGAGGGTCTGTCGTCGTGCGATTGAGGCTCACGCCGGAGCAGACCAGAACGCCGCTCGAAAATGTTGATCAGGTAATCCTTGAGCGGCGCGCGGAAGCGGACGAGTTTTATACGGCTATTCATCCGCCCAAAGCATCCGTAGACGAGCGCCTCGTCCAGCGACAGGCCTTCGCAGGATTGCTATGGACGAAGCAGAGCTATCTGTTCGACGTGCATGTCTGGATGGAGGGCGACAACCCCGCGGACCCACCGCCTGAATCGCATCGTCATGTTCGCAACCAGCACTGGATGCATCTGAATTCGATGCGGATACTTTCGATGCCTGACAAATGGGAATACCCGTGGTTTGCGGCGTGGGATCTGGCGTTTCACTGCGTGGCGCTCGCGCTGGTTGACCCGGAGTTTGCCAAAGAGAATCTATGGCTGATGCTGTTCGAGCAGTTCCAGCATCCCAACGGGCAGATACCCGCTTATGAGTGGGAGTTTTCGGATTTGAATCCCCCCGTGCAGGCATGGGCCTGCTGGCGAATCTATAACATGGACCGCATTGCGAGCGGGCACGCTGACCGCGACTGGCTCGAAAAATGTTTTCACAAACTGCTGATAAACTTCGCGTGGTGGGTCAACAAGGTAGATCGCGAGGGAAACAATCTATTTGAAGGCGGCTTTCTCGGTCTCGACAATATCACGGTCATTGATCGGAGCGAGAAGCTGGAAGGTGGCGTGGTGCTCGAACAATCCGACGCTACGGGTTGGATGGGGATGTTGTGTTTGAACCTTATGCGCATGGCCCTGGAGCTTGCGAAAGAAAACAAGGTGTATGAGAGTCTGGCGACAAAATTTTTCGAGCATTACGTCTATGTCGGCGCGGCGATGAAGCGAATGGGCGGGCGTAATTATTCTTTGTGGGACGAGCGAGACAATTTTTTCTACGACGTGCTGCGCTATCCGAGCGGAGATTTTCACAAGTTCCGCGTGCGTTCGCTTGTGGGCCTGATTCCACTCTACGCCATCGAACGCCTTGAACTGGACTGGATACAGCCTTTTGAATTTTTCAAAGGCAATCTGGAATGGTTCGTGCGCAACCGTCAGGATCTGGTACAGCGCTGCGTTCACCTGATCAAACACGAGGGCGTGGATGTATACGTGCTGGCGATAGTGGACGAGGATCAATTGAAGGGAATCCTCGAAAAGCTGATCGATCCGACCGAGTTTTTAAGCGATTACGGCGTTCGCAGTTTGTCGAAATATCACGAAGAGCATCCTTTCGTTTTCGGCAGCCGCGAGGTACGTTACGAGCCTGCCGAATCAAACAACAAGATCAAGGGCGGCAACTCGAACTGGCGGGGACCTGTATGGTTTCCTACTACTTTTCTGCTGATTGAATCGCTCAGGAAACTCGGTAAGGCATACGGCCCGCGTTTCAGCGTGCAGATGGCGGACGGGTCAGGCAATGAAGTGACGATGACGGAGATGGCCGAAGAGATCGCCAATCGTATGATAAAGATATTCGTGAAAGACGAAGATGGCCGCAGGCCCGTTTACGGCGGAACGAAGAGGTTTCAGGAAGATCCGCACTGGCGCGATCTGATATTATTCTACGAGTATTTTCACGGCGACAACGGCGCGGGCATAGGCGCGTCGCACCAGACGGGCTGGACGGCGCTCGTGGCGTCGCTGATAGATGAGTGGCGTCGTTGACAGAACAGATTGAATCGAATCGCATCTGCAATTCGATGTTAGGGAGTGATGATTAAGCTTGTACACTGCATATCCGGGGAGCCGACTTTTACCTGTGAGTAAGGCTGAATGAAAAGGCTGATTACAGCGATTCTGATCGTTGGCTTATCGCCAGCCTTGCTTTCTTCGGTCGGCGGCGCAGAACTGAAACAGTACCCGTCGAAGAGTTACGACAAGCCGCTGATAGGCTACATAAAAGATGATGAGATCATCGATATGTGCGGCTGCTCATTTGAACACAAGACCAGCAGTCGAGGATATACTTTCACATCGGATGTCGAAGGTAAGACGGCCTGGATGAATATTGATGAAAAGGACGTGAAGCTCGGATTGACTCAGACTGGAGGATCAGCAGTGCACAGGATGGGAAGTCGGTATATACAGAGGTATCAGGCCGATGAAGTAAAAGTCCTGATCGTTATGGTAGTCAATAGAATATGTAAACCCTACAGCTCTGAATGCGAGACCACGGGCTACGACGTAACGATCACTGTGGACACGGGCAGACGGAGGCAAACCGTTAAAGCGAAGGGGCAGTGCGGGTGTGTTTGAAATATGGTTTGAGAGAGACCCTCAACTCGATTCCGCGCCTAACCACCGCCGAAGCGAGATTCAGATCGTTTCGCAAGTCCCGCTCGGTGGCCCGGTAATGTTAGCTGGCTGCCGAGTATCCATAGTTACAAACAAAAAGCAGACCGTTTAATCAAAGGCTCGATCCCCTTCATGCTGACAATGTAAACTTTGTGTTTGACTAAATACTGATCGGAGGTAGTAATGAACGAGATCTTTTCAGAAAAAGTTGTGACCAGCAGAAGGACTTACTTTTTTGATGTGAAGGAGACGAGGGAAGGAGCGAAGTATCTGGTCATCGGAGAGTTGACGCAGGTAGGCAGCGAACTGGAACGTCACCGCGTGATGATATTCGAGGAGAGCCTGGACTCATTCATGGATGGGCTTGATAAAGCGGTAGAGTTCATCCTGAATAGTGTCAGGAATGAAGGGGAGGCGGAAACGCTGAGAGAAGATGCAGCGGGGGCAGAGGAGACAGATGTGATAAAGACACTCAAGAGGATCGAGAAAAAGCTGGATGAAGTAAGGGGACACTTCAAATGAAAGCGGCTGTGAAGCCGCGTCCGTAGCATTGCGAGAACGGGGAGAAGCGTTTCTGAAAGAGCATGCTGGATTCACTGATCTTACATCAGCAGTCTGTTCAAACTGCCAGACGACATCTTTACTCAGCCGCTGAGAGCCGCCGGGATGTAACACGAAGAGCTGACGATACTCTTTAATTTTACCGATGAAATGAAAAACAGAGAGACGCGCGTGCGACATCTCCAACTGCAAGAGGAAGGAGAATGATGTTCGATATAAAAGAGATCGATAAATTGGCCTGGTTGTATATTAAAGATAAACAGATTCTCAGCGCCCGTTCCAAAGGTAAAAACACCTGCTATCTCCCCGGTGGAAAGAGGGAACGGGGAGAAAGTGACGAAGAAGCATTGATCCGGGAAATCAAAGAAGAGCTTTCGATAGACATTATCCCGAAGACGTTAGAGTATGTTGATGCATTTAAGGCGCAGGCAGACGGAAAACCTGAAGGGACGATTGTTAAGATGACGTGCTATCGCGCGCAGTTTCAAGGAGAGATAACGGCTTCTGCCGAAATCGAAGAGGTGATCTGGATAAGCTATAAAGATAAAGACAGGTGTTCGCCAGTAGTGAAAATTATACTGGACTGGTTGAAAGAAAAAGGAATGATTGAGTGAAAGTCAACTTGTTTGATTGCCTGCCGCGCGCCCGGTGATCTGAGGCGTTAGTCACAAGCCCGCCATCCTGCTAAAATACCCTGTTCATAATTTGAATTGAAGGAGCAATTGCAGATGGCTATCAGTCGTATCGATCAACCACAGAAACATAATCATGGATATTATGTTCGCGTTACCCGCAACGGTAAAACAGAAGCAAAATTCTTTCCAGATAAATCCAATGGAGGCAAACGCGCAGCATTACGAGTTGCTAAAGAATGCCACGTCCTGTTATTGCAATGGGCAGAATCACAGAAAAAGAAACCGAGAAAACCCGGCGCGCGAAACACAAGCGGGATAGTCGGAGTAAACAGGGCAACCAATAGAAACGGAGAGGAGTATTGGCAGGCCGCATGGGTAGATGGATCGGGAAAGCGAAGAAATACGAAATACTCAGTAAAGAAATATGGCGAAGAGAAAGCAAAGAGTCTGGCGAAGAAAGCAAGGAGAGAGGGAATAAGAGAAAGAGAGCAAAATGGATGACTGAGAGCGTAAAGCAGCGGCACGCGTTTAACAAACCCCTTCACCAAAGCCATCCGATCAATCCATCCTTGCGTCAGGCGACCGGTTTGCAATATGAGCCGAGTCGCAATATGCTGCCGGTTGTATAGTTAAGTCAACGCGTCATCAGGAGGTCTGGCAATGCCGAGAATCGCTCTCTATTTTGTTCTCATCTTAATATTTCCTGTTTGTGCTAACGCACAGAAGGAAGCGGATACAAAAAGCAGGATAACCCTGAATTTCAATCAAACCAGCTACGTCCATCGATGGTCACAAAATGACCAGCATGAATTTACGCCTCCCGGTCAGGACGATCTTTCAAAGTGGACAGACATGCTGACGATCAACTTTTACCCGCGCGTTAATGAGGGCGAAGGTCTGGCTATGGTCGCCAATCAGGTTCTTGAGAACTATAAGACTCAAAAAGGAAAGGTTCTCAGAACCTTTTCTGTGCCTCGAACCAACGAAAAACCTGCTGAACATCTAATCGTTGTAGTTTTTGGCAGACCCACTTTTCTGGAGGCTGTACAGGCAAGATTCAAGCTGGTTAATGGCAAAGGCGTTTCAATTATTTATTCTCACAGGGTATATGGAAAAGAGGCGGGGCCGGAAATGAGCGTCTGGCTAAAAGATCATGGCCCTTCAATGGAGAATGCAATTATGGCGTGGGAGTTCCCCGCTTCACTTGGCAGCTTGCAGAAATCGTCGGCTCCGAAAAGCCAGCCACGAGATTAGAGTCTGTATCAACTGTTGTGATCGATGCAAGGCAAATCACCGGGCATCAATGTATCGTGCCGCGCGCGATGTTCTTATAAACGATGCCGCCCTTCATCACAAATACGACGCGCCGAACGGCTGTGATCTCTTTCAACGGATCTCCGTCAATCGCAATGATGTCGGCTTGCAGTCCGGGCGCAATCGAGCCGATCTGATCGGCCATGCCAAGCGCTTCCGCCCCCAGTGAATTAGCCGAGACCATCGCTGCCATTGGGTCCACTCCGCCATCGCGCACGCGGTCAATTAATTCTTCAGCATTGCGCCCATGCGCGCCCGCCACGGCGTCCGTGCCGAAGACGATCTTCAGCCTCGGAATTTTCACAGCACGTTGCAGCAATTCATGGTTCAGCGGCAGGATTTTCTCCATCGGCGCAAACCCATCCAGTGTAGCAGGGAAGAAGGGTGTGCCGACATACTTGTCCTTGTTCAGGAGATAAGTTTCAAGCAACAGCCCGGCCTGCGGATCAAAATACGTCCCTTTTTCAGCCATCAATTTCAGATCGTCGTCCGTCGCTCCCAGACCGTGCTCGATCTGTGTGCACCCTGCAAGAGTAGCGGCACGGACGGCATCTCTGTAAGCGTGGACGAGCGTGCGCAATCCCTGCTTTTTCGCTTCGTCGCAGACCGCGTTCAATTGCTCCTGTGAAAGCGTCATTCCGCCCTGGCGCATGCCCCCCGACGCGTAGATTTTGATCAGGTCCGACCCTGCTTCCTTCTGTTTCCGCACGTATGCGCGGATTTCATCCGGCGTCCCTGTCTGCTCGCCTCGCCCTGAGAGCGGCTCGATGCCGGTCAGGATGCGCGGGCCGGGGAGTGTGCCTTGTGCGATGGCGTCGCGCAAGCCGACAGCCGAGCCCACGTGTTGCACTGTCGTAAAGCCCGCCATCAGCGTCACCCATGCATTAGAGGCCGCTTGATAGGCCGCCTCCTGTGTTGTTCCTCCGTCGCCCGCATTCTTTCCATCCTTGCCGAAGCTCCAGGTAATGTGTACGTGCGCGTCTATCCAGCCGGGCAATACAGTCAGGCCGCGCAGGTCGTAGTTCACAGGCCCTGCCTTTGGATCAATCGCGACAATCTTTGACCCCTCGATCACGATTCGTGTGTTGTGCAGCACGCGGCCTTTGCCATCGAGCACCGTGCTTGCGGCAATCACGATGCGTTTGGGCACATGTGCAGAAACTCGTTGCGCCAATGCACAGACGCCGAAAATGCCGAGGATATATGGAATGCCGAGAATGTATGGAATGATCTTCGCGGATCGCATGATTGCTCGTCCCTCCGTTCCTGTTCCTTTTCTGCTTGAGCGGCGATGATATCCAATCAGTTTTCAGATATCCCGAAGCCCCAATTACCAAAGCTATTTTAACGTGAATTCGACATAATGATCGAAGTAAAAGCCCTGAAAGGGCGAAATTCAATAGCCCGGCGCATCGCGCCGGGTATGATTGCCACCACCTCACAAGCCCTGTAAGGGCGAAATAAATCACTTGGTTTATTTCGCCCTTACAGGGCTTGTAGTTTCTCTTGATACACGACACAGGGCATCGCCCTGTGCTATTGAATTTCGCCCTTTCAGGGCTGAGTCTTATGTCGAATTCACGTTATTTTATACCTGATTTACAAAAGCTATTTTCGCAGCGGAAGGAGTCCGCGCAGCCTGTCATCGCGCAGGAAAAGCCCTCCCCAGACCAGCACGCCAACAAGGGCCGGAAACAGGATCGGGAACCACGCGTCGCCGACGCGAACGTGGGTGGCTATAGCGCCGCCAAGATAGCCTGTCAGCAGGATCGCGCCGAGTACGGAGGTGCGCGGAATCAGATAGAGAATGGTACAGGCCAAGAGGAGTATACCGAGTCCGAATATAACGCTCTCAGGATATCCAAGTTTAACGGTCGCCTCCACGACGGGCGCAGGCTTTACCAGTTTCATTACGCCGTCCAGCAGTAAAAACAGTATCGGGATGGCGCTGATGATGCGTCCGGCCCAGAGCCTTTTGTTCGAGACAGGAGTGATTTGTGTACCAGATTGCATATTATGTCCTTTCGGTTTTTTCGTGACCAGCCTATGCTATTGCGCGCAGGGCAGCGGCGCGCCTTGAAACCCCGTGGCCCGCAATGTGTTGTCAGCCTCTCGACGCCACTACTAACAGTATACAGGGAACTTCTGCGATAGCTCGTCGCGCAAATCCGGACGCAGATAGATTCATTGACTCGTGTCATCTGAACTGATCGGCTGTGAGTTGGTATCAATGAGACACACAAAATTGTGACTTGCTCTTGCCCTCCGGGCCTGATAGGTTCTCACGCTGTGGGGGGGAGATGAGAGACCGCAACTGGCAGATTGCTTTATTCGGAACCTTCGATGTTGAGAATTATGGAGATCTGCTTTTCCCGATTATCGCCGAGGCAGAACTGACCAAACGGCTGGGCCCTGTGACACTCCGCCGATTTTCCTACAATGCCAGGACGCAGCCTGACTGGCCATACACTGTCACCTCTGTAATCGAACTGCCGGAGACGGCTTGCAGCCTCGACGGAGTCCTCATCGGTGGCGGGTCTATTATTCGGTTTGATAAAGTAATCGAGATCGAATACGCCCCACCAACGCCGACCATTCATCACCCCACAGGCTACTGGCTCACGCCAGCCTTGATCGCGTTGCAGCACGGCATCCCGCTGATTTGGAACGCGCCGGGCATGCACGGCGACAACATCCCTCTCTGGGCCGCGCCTCTCATGGAACAGGCCCTTCAAAACAGCCGCTACATTGCGGTGCGCGACGAGTCGTCACAAGCCGTGCTCGCGCGTTTTGTGGACAAGTCCCGGATAGCCGTCCTGCCTGACACGGCCTTCGGAATTTCCAGATTGATTGATGAGCGGCGTCCATCAGACGAATTCAGCCGTCTGCGCGCGGCTTCAGATTTGACTGACCCGTACATTATTGTTCAGGCCATTGGCGGCCTTGACTCTTTCCTGCGGCTGGTAAGAGATCATTCTCGCTTGTTTCGGGGCTGCCGCATTCTTGTGCTGCCTATCGGGCCGGTGCTCGGCGATCACGAATCGGTTATAGGCGATGACCTGCCCGGATTAGTCCGCTTGCCCGTCTGGCCGCATCCACTGCTGCTGGCAGAGTTGATTAGTCAGGCGGCGGCAGTCGTTGGTCACAGCTATCATCTGGCGGTCACCGCGCTTGCCTTCGGAGTGCCGGTCTTCTGTTCGGCAGACCTTTCCTTCTGGAAGTACACAGCGCTGTCAGGCTTCGAGACGATCTATCCTCTGCCGAAAGAGGCCGAGATAGATCCCCACTGGTTTACTACGCGGCTGGGAAAAACCCGCCCCTCTCAGGCGGCGTTCGCGGCGCTTGATCAACTGGAACATCACTGGGATCACATCGCCGCGATACTTTGCGAAGGAGCCACCGCCACTCAACCTGCGCTTAATCGCTTCTGGCAATCGCTCCCAAATATGCTCGAAGCCGCAGATGAGGTGAATAAGCTTCTGGTTCAGGCGCGCGCAGAGATCGAAGCGCGTGATGACCGCATCGCAACGCTATACAAGTCTCCTTCAATGAGAGTCACCGCCCCTCTAAGATTTCTTATGCGCAACCTGAAACATTTAATGGGGAAATAGACGCAGAAGATGATAGACCTGACACAAATTGCGCGACACGTGATGCAGACACAACCTTACGCCTGGGCCGAGGTTGGCAATCTCTATTCGCCAACAGACGCGGCGGCTCTGGCCGATTCTTTTCCCTGTGATCATTTCAAAACGGTGGTGGGCTCAGACGGCGAAAAAAATTATGAATATGAGTCCCGTGAGCTGATTGCGATGGGAGCGAACGCTATCTCGCATCCTGAGCAGTTGAGCGAAGCCTGGTTAAGCCTGGCCTGCGATCTGCTGTCACAGGCTTATCGACGCGCCATGTCATCGCTTACCGGATGTGATCTGAGCATAGTGCCGATGGAGGTGAATGTCTTCCACTACGGGCCGGGCGCATGTCTTGGGCCGCACGCCGACCTGACAGACAAAATCGTCACACACGTGCTCTATTTCAACCGGTCGTGGAATGGAGATGACGGCGGCTGTTTAACCATTTTGCGCTCCGCAGATGCTAAACACATAGCCGCACAGATCGCGCCCCTCGTCGGCAATTCCGCAGTGCTGGTGCGCTCGGAAAAATCCTGGCATGCAGTGTCGCGTGTTGTTAACGGCTGCCTGGAGTCGCGGCGCAGCCTGACTGCGACCTTCTATCGTCCCAATTCCATCAGCACAATGTGGCCGCCCGGCGACGCGACGCCGCTACACAGGTACGATGCCGCCGACCCGGAAAGTAAAACCCGCCGACAGATGAATCTGTGGACGCGCTGGCGTCATCGACTGGCAATACCCAGACGCTAGGTTGCAGGGGATCAGTCCGGAGAGAGAGTTTGCCTGACGCAGACACGCTTAGCGATCCCTGTTCTATGTGATAACAATCCTGGGGCAATTAAAGTTCAAGATCGAAAATCATCATTGTTTCAATCATAAAAATTTTTTCAGAGCACACTCTGCATGCAGATTCAAGGCCGGAATTTTTTCGATGAATGAGTAAAAGCCGAGTGAAATTAGAAAGCCACAATGGCTCATTACTCAGCAAAAGTGTCGCAATGGTTGAGAACCGCTCGATACCGAATCGCTCTGAATACGGGCTGATGGTATGGCGTTTGCAGCTTTTTACCCGGCAAGCGAAAAGCACTGTGGCTGGTCAATTATCTCCCACACGCAACATGCTTGACTCAACAAAGCCCGAAATTGGGGCGATGTAGACGACCTCGACAATGAGCGATCAATGGTTGAGCGCGAATGTGAAAACAGACGGGGAAGAAAAAATGAGCGACAAAGAAATTCGAGAGGATATTTTTACGAACGGCGTTGTGCCAATCAGTTTGCGCGTTAACGGCGAGACGTATGATTTGCAGCTTGAGCCGCGCGTCTCGCTGCTTGATGCGCTGCGCGAACGCCTTGGTTTGACGGGAACAAAGAAGGGCTGCAATCAGGGCGCGTGCGGCGCATGCACTGTGCTGGTCGATGACGAACGCATCAACTCATGTTTCGCGCTTGCCGTGCAGTATCAGGACAGAGAAATTACTACCATCGAAGGTATAGCCGCCGCCGACTCGTTACACCCGCTGCAAGCTGCGTTTGTCGAGCACGACGGTTTTCAGTGCGGCTATTGCACGCCCGGACAGATATGTTCGGCCATTGGAATGCTGGCAGAGTTCAGGCAGGGTATGCCGAGCGCAGTGACTGAAAATCCAGCCGCAGAAATCGAATTTTCCGACGCGGAGATCAAAGAGCGCATGAGCGGCAATCTGTGCCGATGCGGCGCATACGTCGGCATCGTCGAAGCAATTCAGGATGCGTTTGAAAGCGAGGTGGCCTGATGAAATCATTCGCTTATGCCCGCGCAACGAATCAATCATCTGCAATTCAACTCGTTTCTCAAAACGGCAATGCGAAGTTTCTGGGCGGCGGCACGAATCTGGTTGACCTGTTGCGCGAAAACATAGATCAATCGGATCATCTGGTTGACGTAACCGGTTTGCCGCTCGCAGAGATCGAAGAACTGCCCGACGGCGGCATCAGAATCGGGGCGCTTGTGCGCAACAGCCATCTGGCCGCCAATCGAATCATACTTGAACGTTACCCTGTTTTGTCGCAGGCGATCCTGATGGGTGCGTCCGGTCAGATTCGCAACATGGCTACGACCGCAGGCAACCTGATGCAGCGCACGCGCTGCTATTATTTCTATGACAAAGACGCGCGCTGCAACAAACGTGAACCCGGCACAGGCTGTGACGCGCTCGAAGGCTTCAATCGCATTCACGCCATACTGGGCGCAAGCGAGCAATGCATAGCCACGCACCCTTCGGATATGTGCGTCGCAATGGCCGCGCTTGACGCAAGGGTTCAGGTGACGGGAACAGGCGGCGAGCGAACTATTCCAATCCTCGATTTTCATCGCCTGCCCGGAGAGACCCCACAAACGGACACCAATTTACAGCCCGACGAATTAATCACTTCGATTGAACTGCCCGCACAAACTTTTGCGCGAAATTCCGTGTACCGCAAAGTGCGCGACCGCGCCAGCTATGCTTTCGCGCTTGTTTCGGTTGCAGCCGCGCTCGAAATCGCGGACGGCACAATCAAAAATGTACGGCTCGCATTGGGCGGCGTGGCGCACAAGCCATGGCGCGCGAGCGCGGCAGAAAGAGTGCTGACGGGAGAGAAGGCTGGCGAAGCAGTCTTCAAAGCTGCCGCGGCTGAAGAGCTTAAATCGGCGCGCGGCTACGCTCACAACTCATTCAAAATCGAACTGGCCCAGCGCACCATTGTAAGCGTGCTGAAAAGTTTAACGAGCGAAGGAGACGCAACAAGATGAGTACGCGAATCATCAAACCGGGCGCAATCGGTCAACCGTTCAGCCGCGTTGACGGGCGACTGAAGACCACAGGTCACGCAACTTTCGCCGCCGAATACCAGATCGAAAACATCGCGCACGCCGCAATGGTTCTGAGCCCGGTCGCACGCGGACGAATCGAAAGTATCGACACAAAAACAGCCGAAAGCGCGCCGGGCGTCGTCCTCGTGATGACGCCCGAGAACGCGCCCAAAATGAAGAAGACCGAAGTATTCGGCTCAGGCAGTGAACAGCCCGGCGCTGCATCGTCAACGATCCTGTATCTGAACACGGATGAGATCTATTTCTACGGTCAACCCGTCGCCGTAGTTGTTGCCGAAACGCTTGAGCAGGCCGAACACGCCGCCACACTCGTCAAGGTTGAGTACAAAGAGTCGGCAGCAAGGCTTACGTTTCAGGCCGAGAAAGAGAATGCGGTTTTGCCTTCAAACGTAGTGGGAGAAAAACCGGAACTCAGGAAAGGTGACGCTGAAAAAGCCATAGCCGATGCGCGGTATAAAGTTGACCAAATCTATACGACTCCGCCCTTTAATCACAACGCGATTGAATTGCACGCGACGCTGGCCGTGTGGTCCGAAGATGAAGAGCAACTGACGGTTTATGACGCGACGCAATACGTCATCGGCGTTCAGCAGTTGCTCGCCAAAAAATTCTCGCTCAAGGAAGAGAACGTGCGCGTCCTCGCGCCGTTTGTCGGCGGCGGATTTGGCGGGAAGGGAAACGCCTGGGCGCATGTTTCGCTCGCGGTCGCTGCCGCAAAAATTGCGAAGCGCCCGGTCAAGCTCGCGCTCTCGCGCAGAGATATTCATCGCACGGTTGGAGGGCGCACGCCGACCGAACAGCGCATCGCGCTCGGCGCAAATGATAACGGCGAACTCGTCAGCCTGATTCATACGGGCTTCACGCAAACAACCGAACAAAACGATTTCGCCGAGCAATTCACCTTTCCGGCGCGACATCTTTACAAGTCCGAAAACATCTGGCTTCTACAGCAGATCATTTATCTGGACACGGTTCCCAATACCTTTATGCGCGCGCCGGGCGAATCGGTCGGCACGTTCGCGCTCGAATCCGCGATAGACGAACTCGCGCACCAGATGGGGCTTGACCCTGTGGAACTGCGTGCGCGCAATGAACCCGTCGAAGATCCGGCAAAAGGGCTGCCGTTTTCGATGCGGAATATAAAGAAGGCTTACTGTATCGGCGCAGATATGTTCGGCTGGTCGAAGCGAAACCCTGCCCCGCGCACCTCGCGCGACGGACGGTTTCTCGTCGGCTACGGCGTTGCCACGGCGTTTTATCCGGCATATCAATTTCCGGCGGCGGCAAGAGTGTTAATTTACGCAGACGGTTCAGCGGTCGCGCAAAGCGCAATGCACGAGATGGGTATGGGTTCAGCGACAGCGCAGGCGCAAAATCTGGCCGACGAATTAGGTTTGCCAATGGAGCAGGTGCGATTCGAGTATGGCGATTCGAGCATGCCGGACGCGCCAGTGGCGGGAGGGTCGAACTCGACCATCAGCGTCGGCGCAGCGGTCAAGGCTGCGTGCGACAAGGCGAAGAAAAAGATTCACGGCCTGGTCGGCGAAGACGATGCCTCTCCGCTTTTGGGCACGCGGTTTGACGAAGTCGAATTCCACGACGGCGGCATCTATCTTAAAAGCGAGCCGACAACAGGCGAGTCGTTTGCAGAGATTTTAGGGCGCTTTGAAATGGATAAGATCGAAGCCGAGGCAGAAGCCGCGCCCGGCCCGGAGTCGCAGAAATATTCTATGGGTTCCTATGGCGCGCAGTTTTGCGAAGTACGCGTTGACGAAGATAGCGGCGAAGTGCGCGTCTCGCGGTTTTTAGGCGTCTTTGACTGCGGCAGAATCATCAATCCGAAAACCGCGAGCAGTCAATGGCGCGGCGGCATCACGATGGGAATCGGCATGGCGCTGAGCGAAGAAGCGCTATTCGATGTTCGCAGAGGATGCATAGTCAATCCGTCGCTCGCCGAATATCACGTGCCGGTCAATCTTGATGTTCCTAAAATCGAAATCCACTTCCTCGATATTCCAGACCCGCAGACGCCCATGGGCGCGCACGGTGTGGGCGAAATCGGCATTACGGGCGTCGCGGCGGCAATCGCCAATGCCGTCTTCAACGCGACGGGCAGGCGCGTGCGCGATTTGCCTATCACGCTCGACAAGCTGATGTGAATATAATCGTCGGCTGTCAGCGACCACTGATCGAGCGATTATGCCAATGATTGCGGATCAAAGCCTTCAATCCGGTTGATGGTTTGGTTCCCGCCCTGTCGTCTTTATCGCCGACGGCGAGAGTAACCGTAGCCGCCGCCAAAGAGTAAGAGCACTAGGATGATAATTATCAGTGTTGTGGTGTTCATGGTGGCTATCCTACCACCGATAAGCAATGTCGTCTGTTCAAAAGTATACAATTAGCCGTGCCGTCTGATGCCGACTCGGAGCATGACAGATGCTCTACCCCAGCAGCCGCAGTCCTTCGGGCAGGGATTCTCCGAAGATGCGCACAGCGTCGGTGCGCGCTGGCGGAACATATGTGCGGAGGCTTTCAATCAACTCGTCCGTCAGACCGGATCGAACGAGCCTGTCGATCACTTTGCCTCGCAACGCTTCGCTGATGTCGCGGTCAGCATCCTCTGTGCGCGCTCCCAGTTGCAGGATCGCAAGCGCCGCGTCCTGCGTCAGTTCAGGCAGAGCGAGCAGCGCGTCAATCCACTCTCCGGCCACTTCGACCGGCACCACACAATTAAGCCGCCCATAAAACGGAATACGCGCGCCCAACCGTCCGAGCGACCATAGGTATCCCTTGTTCGCCGGTTTGTCTTTGATCTTGTCGAGCAACTCTTTGCCAAGCGCGATGCGGGTTGGCGCGTGCAGGTGCTCAAGGCTCGCCAGTAACCTGTAGCCCTCATATTCGATCTGCGTATTGAGCCTCGCTATCAATCTTTTGCCGCCGAGGCCGAGCGTCGAGATCAATCGTTGATAAAGCTCCTGCTGCTGCCCTGCGTTCAGCCCGCCCGCAACCCTACGCCACAGGACAAGCCACTCGACCTGGCATTGAATCTCTTTCGGAAAGAGAAGACCTGTCATGTAAATCTTTCGCGCCTGTGCCATGCGCCAGTCGTCAACGGCGGTGCCAAATCCCGGACGCAAACAGAAGCCGAACAGGTTTAACCAGCGCACCTCGAACCGCGCGCTCTTCCTGCGCCCGTCACTCGCTTCCAGCATCACATCGCAGAGCTTGCGGATTGCCCCCATCGGCCATGCGTCTTTGCCGTATCCGAGCGTGGATTCAAGCCTGCCGACCAGCGATTCAGGCGTCGCCGTCTCGCCCCGCTCTCCGCCAAACAGCGCGCGAATTGATCGCGCCGCCGATTCGATCAATTCATCCGAGATGACCGTCTCTGTCTCTTCGGTCGGCGGCTCGACTGGTTCGCCCGGCGCTTCCAGTCCGCGCAGCTGGAAGCTGAGCCGCCATCTGTGATCGGTCTTGAGCGATTCGCACCATAGCTCAAGCGTTCCGACCTCTGTGAAATCGATGCGCAATCGCACGGTCAACTCGGCCTCGCGTGATTTCCTGCCGTAGCGCAGCACTGTGATCAGCGGCGCGTGACGATGCGCCTGTGTTTCGTCGAGAGCCACGACATCGCCGTGCTCGTCGTGCCGCGTCATCGAACTGTAAAGAGTGAAAGAGACGGGGCGATTGGTGAGCACTGTGAAGGCTCGATCAGCAAGCTCCAGACTCGTACCTTCTTCTGTGCCGCGCGGCATAACACAGACACAGCTTTCGGCTTGCCCGCTCGCCTGCACTCCAACGTAGTAAGCGCGCGGGCTGCCGCCGCTGATGCGCAAGCCACCGCCGCGTCGTACCTCTGCATAGTAGGCCGCGCCGACAGCCACCGCCGCCTCCGGCGCTTCATTGCTGAGAACTTTCGGTTTGTAGCGTTTGCCACTCTCGCGAAACCATTCCGTGAGGGCCGCGATGATCCGCTCGCGCGTGATGGCCGGAGCGAAAAACCCGCCGTTGAACAGCACAGCATCCGGGCGAACCATCCCCGATTTTGGATTAGCGTCGGGTTCGTTGGTTAAGGAAGTCAATGTTTCTGACGAGAAGCTTCTCGTCAGAAAATCTGCGAGATGTCTGGTAATAGCAGGCTCGCTGGCGTAGGGAAGCCCAAGCTCGCGCAGGCCGCTTCGCCTGTCGCGCGCCGGTAGATCATCTGCTGTGGTGAAGGGCAGAAATCCGCTCAACAATGTCTCTTCGACTTCCCTGCGTGTCAGCTCGGTCGTCAAACTGCCGCCGACTACGCTTCGCCCACTGCCCAACACATTGATCGGCGTGCGCTCGATTGCGACATCGCTGAGCAATTGCTCCTTTGCCGCGCAGCATTGCCGCGCCAGCGCCAGACGCTGTCTCAGGGTGAGCGCGGGGTTGCCGAGCTTTTCTTCAACACGCCGCGCCAGCGCCAGATCGACATTATCGCCGCCCAGCAACAGATGCTCGCCGATTGCTGTGCGCTCGAAACGAATCTCGCCTTCGATGATGCGGACGCGGATCAGGCTGAAATCGCTTGTGCCGCCGCCCACGTCGCAGATCAACACCAGATAGCCGTCTTTCAGCCGCCGCTTGAGCGTGCTTCTGTGCGCGATGATCCATGCGTAAAAGGCGGCCAGCGGTTCTTCGAGCAGCGTCAGGTTCTTCAGTCCTGCGTCGCGCGCCGCCTGCACGGTCAGTTCGCGCGCCTCTTCATCGAATGAAGCGGGCACGGTCAGGATGATCTCCTGATGCTCGAAACGTGCTTCATCGCGACTCGATTGTTCAACGGCAAACGTATAGTTCCAGGCGTCGCGCAGGTGAGCTATGTAGCGCGTTGAAGCTTCGACGGGCGAACAGGCGAAATCCGCCTGATCGGTTCCCCACGGTAAGATTCTGGCCGTGCGATCAACAGCCTCGTGGCAGAGCCACGATTTGGCCGACGAGATCTGGCGACCGGGCACAAGCGCGCCCTGCTCGCGCGCCAGGCGGCCTACCACAGGGGCCGTTTGCTCCTGCCATGGAAGCCGCATACTGCCCGCTGCAATCTCGTGCTCGCCTGCGAAATAAAGAAATGAAGGCAGGGTCGAGGCCGCGCCGACTTCACCTTCCCTGACCAGTTGCGGCACCTCGAAGATATGAATGACAGGATTGTTGTTTCGAGCAGCCTCTTCGGTGTCAATGTAAGCAACCGCCGAATTGGTCGTGCCCAGGTCTATTCCGATCAGGTATCGGCCCCTTGACTGCATCTGAACTCTTGATTACTCCTCGTCCCGCTCGCGTATATTGAATTCAAGCTTCCAGCGCTGCTGCCCGTCGCGCGAGACGCACCAAAGCTCAAGCGTGCCGATTTCTGTGACACGGCTTTCGAGCCTGACCGGCAACACTGTGTCTTCCTGCCCGTCGAGCTTCAAAGTCACTTCAAGCGGGCTAAGTTCCTGAATCTCATCGCCCCAGTCTTCGAGGAGACTGCCAATCTGATCCTGCCGTCGCACGGTCGAACTGAGGTATCGAAATTCAGCAGGTTCGCCGACCACCAGCCCGAACTCGCGGTCGGGAATCTTCGCTTCGGTTCCTTCTTCCATGCCAAACGGTACGACGCACAGCGCCTTGAGCGGCGCTTCCATTCCCGGCACCGCAGGCATGGCGCTTTCGATGCCGATGTAATAACTGCGCGCCGCGCCGCTGCGGATGCGCACGCCGCGCCCGCGTTTGGCTTTGCCGTAATAGACCGCGCCACGCGCAACCGCGTGATCTAAATCAGGCGCGGCCAGCATCTTTACCGGCTCGAAACGTTCGGCGGCAAGCCAGTCATTCAGGACTTCGACAAGTCGGTCGCGGAGCAGGTCTGCTTTCATCACGCCGCCGTTGAAGAGAACATGAGTCGGCGAGGCCAGCCCGCTCGGCCCCCGGCGCATCGCTTCTTTGTCGGAGCCGTCCTGCGCCTGTCTCATCAGAAAGCGTGCAAGGTGTTTTGTGATCGCAGCATCGGCAGCGTAAGGAAGTCCGAGTTCCTGAAAGCCGACGCGGCGCTGTCGCGCGGGCATCTCGTCGCTTGCCGTCTTCGGAAAGAATCCATCGACCAGAACCGCTGTAATGTCATCGCGTGTAAGCTCCGTTTTGATCGTGCCGCCGACGAGCTTCGTGCCTTTGCCCAGCAGCGTGACGGGTTCTTTCTGGCTCTTCGGATTGGCAAAGATTTTCTCTTTAGCGATTCGGCACTGATGCCACAGGCTATGCAGTTGCCATGTGTCTATGCGATGGCCATTGTCTTCGAGGCGCTTTTGCAGAAGGCGCGCCAGCGCCAGATCCATGTTATCGCCTCCGAGCAGTATATGTTCGCCGACCGCCACGCGCTTTAGCGTCAGCTCCCCGCCTTCTTCCGAAACCGTAATCAAGCTGAAATCGGTCGTGCCGCCGCCGATGTCGCATACCAGAATCAGGTCGCCGACCTTAACCTGTTTGCGCCATCGCTCGCCCTGACTTTCGATCCAGGCGTAGAAAGCGGCCTGAGGTTCTTCGAGCAGCGTCACCTGTTTGAGACCGGCCTGTTCTGCGGCGCGCAGGGTCAACTCGCGCGCTTCTTCATCAAACGATGCGGGGATTGTCAGAAAGATTTCCTGTTCGGCCAAAGCGAGTTCGGGTCTCTTTTTGGCAACCTGACTGTCCCATGCGCTGCGCAGGTATTCGAGGTAGCGCGCGGAGGCTTCGACCGGCGATACCTTTTGCACTTCGTCGGGCGAGCGCCACGGCAGGATGGGCGCTGCGCGATTGACCGCAGCAAAAGAGAGCCACGATTTTGCCGAAGCAACAAGGCGCGCGGGATTCTCTGCGCCGCGCTTGCGGGCGAGTTCGCCGATGACCACTTGCGCCTTGCGGTCCCAGGGCAGCGCCGTGCTGCCTTGCGGGAAATCCATCTCTCCGGGGATGTATAAAAACGAGGGCAGCAGCGACTGTTCAGCCAGTTCGCCCGGATTAATGAGTTGCGGAACCATTTGCACCTCGATGCGCGCGTCGTCTTCTGCAACCGATGTGTCGAGAAAAGAGATGACTGAATTGGTCGTGCCAAGATCAATACCGATAAGATAGCGAGTGTCCAAGATGCTCTCCATTTGTTAGTTAAGTCAGCGATTAAAACTCAAGAACCGGTCAGGGAATCTCAACCTCTGCCGGGGCAACAACCGTGCGGCCCGCGCCATCGGGGAGCGGCGGCAAATTGACTGCGCTGACCCGCCAGCCGCGATGTCTGAGCAGCCCCGTCAGCGGCGGCTTTCCCGTGACATTGCCGATCAGCTTGATCGCCGCCGGATCGACCGTCTCCTGCACGGTGATGTGCTGGCCTTCCTCTGAGTCGATAACCGGTTCAAGCCGGACATATCGCTCAAGCGTCTGTTTACAACTCTGATGCAGGTCGCGCACGGCGGCCCCGATCTGCTCGTCCGAGTAAGGCGATATGTCTTCTGTTAGAAAGTCGATCAATCGTCCGTCACGCTGCAAAATGGCCAGCATCTGCACTGCGCGATCAGACGACTCTACAGGCGGCGCAGGCGGCGGCTCTTCGATAGCCTTTGGTGATCTGGCGACCAATCCGGCGGCGGGCTGTATGAGTTCCTGCGCAACCTCGCGAGGAATTTCGCCGCCCGACAGAATGCCGAAGAAGGTCTTGAAAGCGTAAGAGATTCGTTTACCAAATCCGATCATAATTGCTCTCCAATCGATGGCGCTCGCTCAGATGAGGATTAGCCATTAAAAGTAAACCTTCATGCTACAGGGTCAGGCGCGATTCTGACAACACATCCTGAGATTTCGAGCCACGGCCATAATGAATAATCAGGGCCATTCAACTGGTGGATGAATTGATGGCGCGAGCGCAGCAGACCGCCGCGAAAGTCTAATTCATCGAAGATGCCGCGCTGCTTGAAGAGTTTGACGGCATCGCAGTATCGAATCTGATTATTTTCCGGGAGGCAAAAACGCGATACGGCCAGATTTCGTCTGACCGTATCGCGCGCTTTTGTCATCAGTAATATTCAAACAGTGGAACGCCGAAGTTCTTTCAATGCACTCCGTCGCCTATATCGGCGTCTTTAACACGCTTAAACAGTTTGGGTATGGCTTCTTCCAATTCATCTTTATTTCCAGGCTTGTTTATATAAGACTGCGCGCCAGCGCTTTTCGCTTCCTGGCGGTCGGCTTGCCCTACCGCGTCAGAATAGAAAATTATCGGAGTATCTTCGTCGATTGCGCGAATCTGTTTGCAGAGTTCTATGCCGCTCATGTCAGGCAACAGGTTATCGAGCACATAGGCGTCGAAGCTCTCCTGCCTGGCGATGCGCAAAGCATCAGCTCCCTTGTTAGCCGATACGACCTCGTATCCAAGAATGTGCAGGAAGTTGGCCAGCATTTCGCAACTGACATGATCGTTTTCAACACAGAGAATCCGCTTCTTGATATGCCCCATAGAGTAGTCCTGATCGCCAGTAGCCTTCATTCCCTTGCCGCCCTGACCGTTTCGCTTTCTTCTCGCTATTTTCCAGTCTTAAAGTTTAGCGCCACGCGAGAGCTATCATACGAAGAGACAATACGCGTAGACAAGTGTCGCGATGAAACTGGCCGCAATCTTTTCATTGATAGAAGGCGTGCTTTAACTGCCAGTGGCGGGTCGGACTGTGAATAGCCGCCACTCGCCCGGCAGATTCTCAAATGCGCGCGTTCCTACTGGCTCGAACTCGATGCCAGACCCGGCCACCAGATCTTTCACCGTGTGTGAAATCAATACCTCTCCGGGCACAGCGGCCTGAGCCAGTGCTTCGCCCAGTAGCACTGTGACGCCACCCATGGTCTCTTCAATAACTTCGCATTCGCCCGTATGCAGCCCGATCTGAAGTTCTATGTCCAAACGCGCAGCGGCGTCGGCTATCGCCTGCGCGCAGCGAATCGCCCTCGCAGGCCCATCAAAGGTCGCAAATAAGCGGGCATCCGTCATTTCAATCTCTTTTCCGCGAAAGAGTGCGAGTTCGTGCCGCGCATGTGTTTGCTGTCTCTGCCTGACGACCTGCTGTTCCTGAATTGGCAAATGCAAAGCCCCCTCGAACAGGATGAACAGGACCGTCGTCAGAACGCGATCAATCTGCGGCTCAGGCCGTGCGCCCGTTAAGAACTCTTCGATCTCGTCTACGATAGCGTCCTGATCGCCGACAAATGGCAGATGATCTCTGCCCCCAAGCTCAACGTACCTTGCGCCCGGCATAAGCGAAGCCATATAACGCCCGCCTCCGACAGGCAGGCAGGTGTCTCCCGTGCGGTGAAGCACGAGCGCGGGCACACGGACAGAAGGCAGGACGTGTCTGACATCGATTTCGGCGTTCATTCGACTCAGCGCCAGAGCTGCGCCCGGACTTGCGCCCATACGTAAATAGGTAGCCCACCATTCGCGGAAATGCGGGTCTGAGGCAACGCTCGGCGCGCGCGCTTCAAGTCCGACCGGCCCGCCCCAGTTTTTTTTCATCTCTTCGAGAAAATCCTCGTGTTGTTCTCTGGTTGGAGCCCACGGATAATCTTCGGATCGGATGCGTTTCGCGTAGGTGCCGATCATCACCAGCGCGAGCGTGCGTTCGGGATATGTGGCCGCAAACAGGCTGCACATCGGGCCTCCTTCGGAAACCCCCAGAAGCGCGGCGCGACGCGACCCTACAGCATCCATCACCGCCTGCACATCCGTCATGCGCTGTTCAAGCGACGGCAGGTCGCTCAACGGCACGCGGTCTGACAGGCCCGTGCCTCGCTTGTCGAATAGGATGAGCCGGGAAAATGACGCAAGTCGCGTCAGGAAGCGTGTAAAGGAAGCTTCCTGCCAGAAGTATTCCAGATGTGACACCCAGCCCATCACAAAAACCAGATCAATCGGGCCGTCACCGATAACCTGATAGGCAATATTGACATCACCCGTGCTGACGACATACTGCGTTCTGGGGATGGTCGGAGCGGATGATCTCTCGCTGCGAAAAACCGGGGGCTGAAACCCGCTCGATGCGGCCACACCGGCTGCGCTGCTGAAGTGTTTGATGTCGTCTTCTTTCGCGGCGGGTTCTTCCAACACTTTGATTTCGGCGATGAACCGGTAGCCGCGCTTCGGAATAGTTTCGATGAACCGGATGCCGCTGCTTCCCTCGCCGAGCGACTTTCTTATCGAATGTATATTCTGGGCCAGATTGTTTTCTTCGACGAAGTGGTCAGGCCATACCAGTTGCATCAACTCTTCTTTGCTCAATACGCTGCCACGGTTTTCGACCAGCACCAGCAGCGTGTCGAAAGCTTTCGGCGTCAGCGTGACGATTTCATCGTCAGCAAATAAGAGGCGTTTGTTGCCGTCGAGCCGAAACTGCGCGAATGCGTAAACCGGTTTTTCCTGATCGCTCATGATCGCTTTAAGAAAAAATTCAGAACTCTCTAAAGATTTTCATTGAGCCTATGCCTTATTGTTCAACGCGTGAGGGACAATCCATTCATGACTGTTCTGATCCTGAAGCCGATTGTAGCACAGGAATCAAGGGTTACAAAAAGCATCTGAAAGATAGATCTTTGGGTTAATCGTAGTGACGCTGGAATGATCGAGACATTTAGCATAAACAATGTGCGAATCCTTTCATTATCGTCACGCTGCCTGGCGTAGTGGCTTGTCTCGTCATCGGCACTCCTGCCGGAGGCGGCAACCCGACCCTCGTACTGGCGGATCAGGATAAGGCCAACATCGTCGCTTACCTGAAACTGCTCGATTGAGAATAAAGCATCTGAATATCTGCTAACCGATTCGCCCGTGGCCTAAAATTACAGCGCTGTAGGCGACCGCCACTTTCGCTCCTCTGTTTGCATACGAATGCTTCTGGTCGCCGCGAAACACGACGACATCGCCCGCCGACAGTTCGTATTTCTCCCCCGATACGACAAGCTCTATCTGACCGGATTCACAGGCCAGATACTCCCTTGTCCCCATGCGGTGCGGAACCCCGATCATCTGCGATGAAGGCGCAAGTTCCATCCGGTCGAGTTCAAGGCCACGGAGATGATCCGGCAGGAGTTTGCGAATCACAACGCCCCCGCGCCGCTGTTTTGTAATTGCACTGGCCGGATAAAACCTGGCCTGGGCTTTCGGCGGGCTGATCAGTTCTTCGACAGGGACCTGTAGCGCGGCTGCGACTCTGGTGAGCACCGACACGGTCGGGTTTGCTGTGCCCGACTCCAGATTTGACCATGTCGGCCTCGGCACGCCCGACAGCCTTGAGAGCTGCTCCTGACTCATATTCCGACTCTGCCGCAACTGCTTGATGTTTTGAGCGATGTAGCCTGAGATTGCGTCCTGCATAACATCTTATTAGCATTCTGATAATCTATTGTCAAACGTGATGACATATCATCGCGCGATTCGTATGATGTCAGTGTAAGAACAATGGAGGTGATTATGAATGACTTGAACGGAAAATCGGTTCTCATTACCGGAGGGAGTCAGGGTTTGGGATACGCCCTTGCGCTCAGCCTTTCGTCAAAAGGCGCGAAAGTCGTCCTCGTCGCTCGTGATAAATCGAGGCTCGACGAGGCCGTAAGCGACATAAGAAGGGCGGGAGGCGTTGCCTTTGGCATCGCAGCCGATGTCGGCGAAAAGGAGAGTATTTACCCGATAGTCGGTCAGGCGGCGGCATTGGCCGGGCCTGTTGACATCCTTATCAACAACGCGAGCACGCTTGGGCCTGTTCCTTTGAAACTGCTTGTTGATACGGATTGCGAAGATTTTGAACGCGCACTTCAGGTGAACACCATCGGCCCGTTTCGGCTCATCAAAGCTGTGGCCGGTTCAATGGTGCTGAGACAAACAGGGGTGATCGTCAACATCTCTTCCGATGCGGCGGTCGAAGCGTATTCGTCCTGGGGCGTCTACAGCGCTGCGAAAGCCGCCCTCGATCATCTGACTCGAATAGCGGCGCTTGAGTTGGCAGACACCGGAATTCATTTCTTCAGCGTCGATCCGGGAGAGATGGACACACAGATGCACGCCGATGCGATGCCCGACGCCGAACGCGGCAGTTTGCTGCCTCCGGACATGGCCGCCGAAACACTTGCGTTGATGATTCAATCTTCAGACCGGATTGAAAGCGGGGCGAGACTGGTCGCCTCTGACTGGAAAGAGGCATTCAGATTGGAAGGTGTCATATGAAAGCAGCACGCGCTCCGCGCACGGATAAGAGAAAAGTTAAATTGCTGGTCGTCAGGGAAGCAGAAATATTCGACAGCTCAATCGAGTCTCTGCCGGATCATTTGCGGTCGGGAGATTTGCTGGTGGTAAACGACGCGGCGACGCTGCCTGCCTCGCTGTACGCACATGTTGGTGATGGCAATCAGATAGAAGTCCGTCTGGGCGCGCAGCTGAACGAGCGAGTCTGGCGAGGCGTAATTTTCGGCGCGGGGGACTGGCGCACCCCGACCGAAGCCCGGCCCGCTCCGCCTCGTTTTAAAGCGGGCGAGGAGGTCATTTTCTCCGCAGGCTTCAGGGCCAGAGTCCTCAGAGAAAACGAGCTGTCCGGAAGACTGGTTGATCTCGAATTCAACCTGTCGAGCGAAGAATTCTGGCGCGGAATTTACCAGCATGGAAAGCCTGTTCAATACTCTTACATGGACGAGGAGCTTAAACTCTGGGCGGTTCAAAATGTCTACGGCAGCCGCCCCTGGGCGGTCGAGATGGCAAGCGCAGGACATGCGCTGGACTGGCAACTCCTGCTGAAGCTTCTGAAAAAAGAGGTTCGGATAGTATCGCTCACACACGGGGCAGGGTTGTCTTCGACGGGGGACGCAGATATTGACCGGGCGTTGCCGCTGGCTGAAAAATTCGATATTCCTCCGGCTACGATGGAGGCCGTCAGGCTGACAAAGAGCAGAGGCGGGCGGGTCATCGCCGTAGGCACTTCTGTTGTGCGCGCGCTTGAAAGCGCGAGGCTCGAATTGAGCGGCTTTACGGATTTGAAACTCGGTCGCGGACATAAACTCCAGTTCGTTGATGGTCTTCTGACCGGCACGCATGAGATGTCTGAAAGCCATTATCAACTGCTGGGCGCATTCCTGCCGGAGCCTGTCTTACTGAGAATAAGTCAGCACCTCGAAGAACAGAATTATCTTACTCACGAGTTTGGCGACTCATGTCTTATTATCGCAAGCCTCGAAGCGTCCATCTGAATATTTTGTAACTGTCGGGAGGTGTTTATGATCGAGCAGAGCGTTACCTTTATCGATCACGCGTTCAGCCCAATTTAAGAAGCCGTCGATGAATGTGCGGCCATCGGCGTCTGTTTTTATATGCTTTTGAATGACATCCAGACCCTCTTCCATTCGCCGCACATTGCGCGCCAGCAGAGACAGAAGGTTTGTTATGTTCTGTGGCTGACTTTCAGATTCGATCATTTTGATATCGAGAGCCGTCACATACATAAACGAGTATTCGGCGTGAAATACTGCGCTCATTGGCCGCAGCTTATCTTTTCTGATCGGGCTTGCATATAACTCATCGGGCGGATTTGTGATCAATCCGGTTGTTGTTTCGACAGAGATGCCAAGGGCGCGGAGCTTATGGTGGGCCATCTCATGAACGAAAGCCTGCGCCAGCCCTAACGGATCGTAGAACGTGGCGAACATGGTTCCGAACGTGGATTCTTCCGAATGACTGGACGAGCCATGAAAAGTCCCAAACTTTTCACGCGGGATAGACAGATCTATCATCGGGTGAAAGGAATCCATCAAGGTCCGAAATTGAGTGAAGACGGTCGGCCATCGCCTCACATACTCGGCGGCCAGCGCGATGTTGGGGTGATCGGTCGGGCCGTTAACGTGCCGAAACGGGTCCGGGCACCTGTTGCGCATATGGCGAACGGCTACCGCGCCATCGAAAATGGCTGGCGAATCTGCGACCGGGCGTCTCACGTACAATTCGCTGCGCAAAGGCGATCTTCGGGTCATTGCAAACTCAAGGGCGATCTGTGTGTCGTACTGGTCATCCTGCGGCTCGGCCATTCTCGACCAGTCGATCAAATCCCGCGTGATGATCGGAGTCGGGTCCGAGACAGTACCGGAAGAGCTTGAATGTTCTTCGGGTCTGGAAGCGTCCGCAATTTGATATCTGGAAATTATGTTGACCAGAGTTACAGGGTTTGCAGTTATAGGGTTTGCGAGGCCGCGTTTGAAGCTCTCTGAATCGGTGACAGGCATCTGACCGGGCGGCCTGTAGGGGAAGCTCAGCCCCTGCGCTCCAACTTCGGGATAAGATGTTCCCTGTCGGCGAACGATATATTTTTCATATGTGGCATCGGTGTCAGTCGCTATCTTCAGAACAGGCGTTTTAATCTCTGCGATTCCGTGCAGGGCCGACCACTCCGCAGGCCATGAAAGTATCTCAAGCAGCCAGTCGAACTGAGTGGAATAACCCGCATTTCTGCCTGCGTTCAAAAATTCCTCGGCCAGTTCGATAGTCGCTTTGCAATCAACGCGACACGGGAAGTGATTGACTGCGCGCACGCCGAGCGACCGCCAGAGCATATTCGTAGCGGGCGGCCCGGCAATTTCCAGAATAGTCGAATCAGTATCAGATCCGAGAGTGTTCAAGGCCATCGGCCATGTTGTGTCGCCGAGCGATTCATCGATACAGGTTTTCTGATAAAACAGGCGGCAACACTCAGGATAACCGGAAACCCTGTCAAGCTCTGCGTAATCATCATTACCCCACGCCGCTTTAAAATCGGCGACCTGAGGCTTTTGCCCAATCACGACGTTATAATAAACGGGTCGTCCGGCCCGCGCGACGGGTGAATTAAAGTAGGCTGATTTCAGTTTTTCCCGTGTCTCAAAGATTTCTACGGTCAATCCCAGTTTGGGCAGCTTTCCATACAATTCAAATAATTGCCACGCAGCGATAACACGCAAAGCGCACGGCCTCGCGCCTGACAGCACGGCCATACAGGCTGCGTCCAGCCCTCGATTTATCACCTCCTGAATTCGTGGCTTCCAGATATTTTTTGCGCGATCACTTACCCATGTATATCTCACGAATTCCTGTAGGTGGAAATCAAGGCGTTTCATCGAAAATGACATTATCTCCCTTTATTCGGTCTACAGGGTTTTCAATACCTGCAACAGGTCATGCATTAATGGATTGGTTCCTGATGCCCATGCTTTAACCATCGCCGCTTCCAGATCATTCCGGATTGGGAGACGTGAGATCGGCGCAATCTCTTTTTCAACCAGCCGCTTTTCGATATGTGTGAAGAGAGTCTTCCATACCTCGCAATGTTCCGTCCTGTTGCGCCAGTCCCCGTCTATGGCAGTTCCCGGACATTGCCCTTTGCACATCAAAAAGAAGCGGCATCCTTTACAGCCGCCGTGTTCCTGCGGGGTGTAGTAAAGCGCGACGTATCGCTCGAATCCCGGCATCTCTGCTTTCGTAAAGTCTATCCCTTCTTTATTGGTTCGCCCGCAGTTGCTCGTCTGGCCATTTCCCTCTATGCCGCGCACGGCCTCGGTTGTGTAGGGGTCGCAAGCCCTCCACACGCAGGAGGCCCGGCTGTCCTGCCCTGTCATCAGTGATTCCATGTCTTGAAAGATGTCGAATCTCAAGCTCTTTAATTCGCTCTCCAACTCAACGAAACTGAGCAGCGCCTTGATGTTTTCATGCATAGGCAGCGCGTACTTGCTGCGGATCAACTCGTTCTCAACTTCGAGAACATGTAACCTCGCGCGCATGACGCCAAGGCTCTCAAGGTATCGAAACCAATCATGCATGACAGGGAGTTTGTCAGCAGTGGCATTATTTCGGTGGAGGGTAACGATCAGGCTCGGCGGCATTCCCTCTTTGCATAATCGTTCAATCGCTGTGTGAGTTTTCTCTGTGGCCTCTCTTGTCTTCTCAAGCGACCCGGCCCATCTGACATCGTTCAATTCGCCCGGCCCGTCTATCGAAATGCCGACATGGACTCTGTACTCTCGAAACATTTGAATGTAGGTTTCGGTAATCAATGTTCCGTTTGTCTGAAGGCTGTTATATCCAAAACGCTCCAGCCCCCATGCCCATAATTCTCTCAGATCTTCTTTTGGCAGCAGCAGCGGCTCACCCCCAAAGAGCGTGAACCCATCCCGCTCACGCGCGAGGGCGCTCTTCATGGCTTCCATGTCATAAGACCGCGTGAGGTTTCCAGCGTCCCTCTGCGGGTTCTGATAGCAGTACTGGCAGGTGATATTACAATTGACGCCCAGCGGTCGAAGTTCGGCTCCCATGATTTATCGCCTCTCTTATGA
The DNA here is from genome assembly GCA_963804815.1 of Blastocatellia bacterium. GTDB lineage: Bacteria > Acidobacteriota > Blastocatellia > UBA7656 > UBA7656 > DATEKX01. The sequence goes on from CAWDRU010000002.1 coordinate 6,437,901, forward strand.
TCTGGCCGGAACAGGTTAATCGGAAAAGTCTATGTGACCTGTATCCACGTGAGGCGTTGTTCCGTCCACGTGAGGCGACCCATCCTGATGGCCGCCTGTGTCTACGTGGTGGCCAAAAGGTTTCTTGTCTATGTGATCGTTTATATCCCCGTGCGGCCCGGTCGTATCTCCGTGAAGCTGGGACTGATCTATGTGCCCTGCTGGCTGCGTATCGACATGCGTTTGGAATACGGATGCGATGGCGCTGGCCACATCGCTTGCTGAAAATCCGAGGCTCACCAGAATGTTATACGCATCAGTAGGGGATGCCTTAAGCCCATAGAGCATCTGTACCAGTTGTGACAGGTCTGTCGTAAAATTGTTGTAGACAAGCGATGCCGCCTGCGGAATGGATTCGCCGAAGAATGTGGTCAGCACCTCTCCTATGGCAACAATATCGCCTACCCCTGTTATCAATCCTGACTTGATGGATTGCAACCATGTGGCCGCGTCCGAGAACAGAGTTGAAAAGACTGTCTGCGCATTCGCGTCAACCTGATTGATGATCATTTGCAGCATATTACTGAGGTCCGTTATCGATTCGTTCAGTGTGATGGCCGGTAATGTCCACTGCCCGAAACTTCCTGCTATGCTGCCCGATATGCCGGAAGCGCTGACCGCCAGAGAGGCGTTTCCGCTGAACTGTTCGTTTATGTTCACGGTGCCGAGATTGGTATTTGAAACAGGCGCGAGGACCGGGCCGAAGTCAGCCACCAGCGGAAAGTTCAGGCTGGCGGAAGCGGAAAAGCTCTGCGAGTCCGCAAGCGTGCAGGCAAAGGATTGAGCCTGACCTGAAATCGTGAAGTTAAGATCGAACGTGAATCCTGAACCGGTGACTTGAGCATTGATATTTGCCCCCACTATCTTCATCACCGCGACATCCAGACTTAATCCCAGATAAGGAGAAGTGCTGGTGCTTACCTGCACTTCAGGCCCTCCGAGGCTGCTATTGCCCGTTATGCTTACGGCTCCATTATTGATTGAGATGGGCGACATCTCTGCGCTTCCTGAGATGTCGGGCGATGTGGTGCTTAAATCGATTTGCAGCGACATCTGCGCCTGAAAGTTTGAAGTCACATCCAGTAATCCATTCAAGCCGAAGCCGGGAGGCGGCGTGCTGCCATCCGGCAGTTTGTTGGTTTGACCCGGCTCCGCCCAGCAGATGTAAAGTTTTTCCAGATTGATGCCCTGCAATTCCGGCGGCAGCGTCGCGCTGTTGCTGAAGACCGCATTAAAGATCGGAGCCAGCGCAATGTTATTGAAATTGCCATAAAGCAGAATGGGGACGATTGCTTCTCCCTCGTAGACGAGAACTATTGCGAAAGAGTCCGCCGACTGGCTGCCGACTTTAAAGATCCCGTTAAGGCCGAGCGTTATACCCGGAGGCTCGAAGGCCAGCCCGCCTACGATGCCCACCTCTTCGAGGCTGATGCCTGTAAACCCGAACGGGGCCGTTATGCCGCCGGGCGCGCTCACATCTGCGCTGAAGGTTGCCCCCGATGTGCTTATATCCAGACCGACGCCGACATTGATTGGCTGCCCGTCGATTGGAAGAGAGAAAGTGCCGTTGAAGCTGACCGAAAAGGGACTTGCCGCAATGACGAGTTCGGGATTCTGGAGCATGAGATTCTGGAACGGCAGAATAGGAATCGGCTGCCCGCTCAACCCGACTGCCATCTGCGTTTGACTGACACTCGTGCCGATAGTCGCCTGAACCGTCAGCGTATCTTTGTTTAAAATGGTCTGAAGATTTGATGCGATTGTACCCGACGCCGAACCGGAAAGATCGACCGAAGAGCCGAAAGTCAAACCGGGCACCAGATTGACATGACTGTTTGCAAGAGGCGGAAAATCCGCAAATGAGAAGCTTGAGTCGTTGAGCGACGAGATTATAAAGTAAGCGTTTTGAAAAGTGAGAAAGTCGAGCACCGACAGATCGCTTCCGATTGGATCGGGCAGGGAACTGAACTGCCACGGGGTTGGCAGCGCTATGCCGAGCGCAAAACCCCAGCCGCCGTCATCGCTTGCGATGAAGAAGGCTTCTCCATAAGTCGCAGAGGTTGCCGACAGTACGAAAGTATCCTTTGTAAAATCTATCGTCAGCGTCGCAGATTTCAACCCCAGATCAGGCAGGCCGGATGGTAACTCAATATCACTTGTCGCAATACCCAGAGCGACCCCAAGCGACTGGTAGCCGAGCGTTGTCTGATTCGATTGCCAGCTTCCCTGAATCACATTGCTATCTGGGCCGAGCGTATAGCTTAAATTGAACGTGGCCGGGCCAATTGCCAGCCTGCCATCGAGCGAGCCGGTCGTGGCTCCTGAAGTGGAGCCTGAGACGTTTACCGTCGCCTGAGCCTGAATGGGCGACGCCCCTATTGGAATCGACCATGAGAATGCCGTCTCTACCTGAAAGGTGAACGATCCGTTTGAAGTATCAAAGGTAGCCCCCAACCCGCCAATCGATATATCGGGGAAGGGCAGTGTGATACCGGATGAGATCAAAGCGTTGGCAAGAGCTGTCAGGCTGATAGTCGTTTGCGGCTCAAGGCTTGCCGCAAACGACATCCCGTCACCGACCGTGGCTGTAACGTCGAAACTGGCTCCCGCAATCGTCAGACTGCCGCTAAGGCTGGCGCTGGCCTGCATGGAGCCGCCCGTGGGGTACGAAGCCGTGACTGACAGGTTTGTGTTATTCAGAAGAAATTTCTTATCCCCGTATATGTCCAGTTGAGCGTTTGCCTGCCCGCCGAACTGCAAAGATCGCGCGTTCGTGTCGAGCGTAAATGATAAGTCCGAGAAACTGAAACTGGCCAGATTCTGCGGAACGGAAAAACCTCCGCCGAATATATTAGTAGCCACGTTTGAAAGATTGAACGAAGTTGTACCGGCAAAGGTCGCCTGCAAGGTGAATGATAAATTGCCGCTTGTCAGGGTAAAGGTTGCGCTCACGGAAATATTATCAGCGCCGAACATGGATATATCTCCGGCCAGAGTAATGCTGTTTGAGGTTGGAGTCGATAGCGATGGACTGGTCACGGTTATCTCCGCAGCATTGAATACATCTTTCAGCAACTGGTCAAGCCACGCGGTCTGCAAGGTGGCATCATTAAGTATCACCTGCTGTGTAGAGTCGATCTGGTTTTGCAGAATGGTCTGAAGTTCCTGGATAGTCATATCACGTGTCCTTTTCTATATTTTCCTGACGAGCAGATCGTCTTAGTCATAATCACAGGAGTAATTAAACCCTCGCGCCGGGAATTGCTGAAATCAGGGATGACGACCTTCGGAAGAGCGCCGGGGCGCATTAATTCGCCACGGCTGATTTATGGAATAGATTGATGGATTCCAGCCCCTGAAGCTTCCCATGCTCGAAAGATATTGGCGCGAACTTGTCATTACGGAGTCAGGAAGCTCTCGCGGTTCCACTGCCCGGTTGAGTTGCCGATTGGACTCTCGTCGAGTTATGTGCGCAGTCGGTTATACGTGCTGCCTTTTAGAAAGTCAAGTTGCTTTGCCTCTCTGCTGCCGAAGATCGAGAAGGTGTTCTCATCCAGATCACAGAGGACCCGATTTTTACATCGCCTGAGAACCTGAGCCGAGACGCAATGGTTTCTTAATATATTTCACACCAACTTGTCCCTGCACCCACACATCGTAATTTTGCGAGCCAGTTCAGGGAGTCCATGCGATCAGCAGCACCGGCTTCCTGACGCAGATAGTCGTGTATCAGAACGAGCAAGACGGGTAGGGTATATCATGGACGGACCATTCGAAATCAGTGCGTATCAATTGAACAAAGTCGGCGTCAACCTTCTAAGCGCGAACCCTTTAAAGCTGAAATGCTGCAAATGTGAGGCTGTTTGGGCTGTCACGGCAAAGGGGCTGAGGCTGCCAAAGGGTTACTGGAGATGCCCGAACAGTTGTAATACGGTGACGCACGCGTGAGGCGGATTATTCTCCTGAGGTTGTTGTGAATCGAGGGGGCTGCTAATAATATGGATCGGGATATTTTGCAATGCTTGTAGTCTGAGGAGACTGAAATGAAAGCAATATTCAAAGCCGCCTGGCCATATAAAGAAGACAAAATGAATCTGCCTGTGGAGAATCTGGAAGCCGCCATTCCTTTCTATCAGACAATAATGGGGTTTGAGGTCGTATCACGAAAAGATTCGCCGCGTAAGTCTGCTGTCTTAAGTAGAGATGAAATTCAGATAGGTCTGGCCGAAAATGGAGGCGATCCGACCGAGGAAGGGTGTTTCTTTGAGCTTGACAACGTCGAAGCGGCCTTCGATGAATTGAAATCCAGGGGCCTGGAAAAAGAACGCGCTGATGCTTTCTCGATTAATAAACATGGAGACGGTTATTACAAAATCTTTTTCGTAGTAGCTCCGGACGGATTGTGCTACTGTCTCGGCGAACGGCAAACAAAAGTTTGATCGACGGCTGTATTGCTCAGAAAAAAACGATTGAGATAGCAGCAGTCAATCACGCTTGTCAGATTGCTATACCAGATACCGGTTTGCTAAGTTCAGCAACATGAAAGGAAAGTTTAAGCCGCTTAATGAGAGAACCCTGCTTCGAGCAGTCGGCGCTTTAGCGAGTCTTGATTCAGACCTCGCGAAAATAGCTGCCGATCTCGGACCGCCGCCGCTTTGGGCGCGTCATCAGGGATTTCAAACGCTTATACACATCATCCTCGAACAACAAGTCTCTTTAGCTTCGGCTAAAGCAGCCCTTGATAAATTGCTTCTGGCTGCAACGCCTCTCACGCCTGAACGGTTCTTACAATTTGACGACATTGAATTGAAAGCCATCGGATTCAGCCGCCAGAAAACTTTGTATGGTCGCTGTCTCGCGCAGGCAATAGCCCGGAGAGAATTGGATATAATCGCGCTGAACGCAATGGACGACGAGACAGTACGGTCAGAGTTGATGAAGATCAAAGGGATAGGGCGATGGACATCCGACATATATTTATTAATGGCACTGCTGCGCCCTGATGTCTGGCCCAGAGGGGATTTAGCCCTCGCCGTGGCAGTGCAGCAGGTTAAAAGACTGAAGCAGAGGCCGACTGAGGAAGAGTTGAGTGAAATCAGCAGTGAATGGCAGCCGTGGAGGTCTGTAGCGGCCCGGCTGTTGTGGCATAACTACCTGATGCGTCGTAGCGCGCTAAAGCTCGGCCCCGATTCACAGTAAACACTTTGAGTGTCAGAATCGTAGAGACTGAGAGTGCTCTATCAAGCGGCGCAAGCAAGCTTGTTAAAAAGTAATGAAAGAGGTGAGTAAATGCATAAGGATAGACGAGAAAGTTTTATCGAAATATCACGGCGCTCATTCCTGATGTCTTCTTTAATGGCTCTGCCCGCTGTTACGCTTGCTTCCAAATCCAAATCCGAACAGAACTGGCCGGGGTTTCGCGGCACTGGCGCGCAGGGAATCGCAGACGGTTATCCAACGCGAGTTGCCTGGAACGCGGATCAGGCGGCGGGCAAGCTCTCCGGCCTGTTATGGCGCGCTGAAATTCCGGGACTGGGTCATTCCAGCCCCATAATCTGGGGAGATCGGATCTATGTCGCCACGGCTGTTCGGCTGTCGGGCAAAGCGCCCCTGCGCATAGGCTATTACGGCGATGTCAAACCCGCGCAGGACAACGACGAGCAGAAATGGATGATCCTGTGCTTTGACAGGAAAACGGGGAAGAAACGATGGGAGCGAATCGTTCGCACGAGTAAGCCCGCGACGGAAAGACACGAGAAATCGACTCACGCAAATACTACGCTCATCACGGACGGGCAACGGCTGATAGGGTTTTTCGGCTCGGAAGGGCTTTACTGCTTTGATCTGAACGGCAAGCTGCTATGGCAAAAAGATCTGGGAGTCATCAACAACAGCTGGAATGGCATCGGGTGGGGATATAGCAGCTCTCCATCGTTATACAAAGACCGCATCGTGCTGCTTTGCGATGATCCTAAAAATCCGTTTGTGGCAGCCTTTCAACTCTCGGATGGGAAAGAGCTGTGGAGAGTATCGCGCAAAGAAGATTGCAAGGGGAGCTGGGGGTCGCCCCTGATTTATATGGATGGCACAAGGACGCAGGTTGTCACCAACGGATGGCCCTACATCGTTTCCTATGATCTGGAAACCGGCAAAGAACTCTGGCGCTTGCGCGGGGGCGGGGATATCCCGATACCTACACCCTTTGTTGCGGACGGATTGATCGTCGTTTCCAACGCGCACGGCGGGAAAGCCCCGTTGTTCGCCATTCGCCCCGATGCTAAAGGCGATATCTCGCTTGCGGAAGGGAGCACCAGCAATAATTCGATTGCCTGGAGCGTCCCGAATGGAGGCTCATATATCTCCACGCCTGTCGTCTACGGCGGATATATTTACCTTGCCAATCACAACGGCGTGCTGCGCTGTTTCGATTTTAAGACGGGCAGCAAAATGTACGAAGAGAGGCTGGGAGCGGATGCTTCCTGCTCGGCCTCACTTGTCGCGGCAGATGGCAAGATCTATTGCCCGACCGAGCAGGGCGTCATACATGTCATCAAGGCCGGGCCGAAGCTTGAGGTGCTGGCGAAAAACGAGATGGGCGAACCCTGTCTGGCAACGCCAGCTATATCGCAGGGAGTCCTCTACATTCGCACATCGGGGAGTCTGGTTGCGGTATAGACCGTCCAGGGCCGCGCGCGCGCGAGGTTCTCTACGGCGCGCGGCCTGTCTTTGAACTCTGCCGACTGATTGACGTACTCTATGGTTGAGAGTATTTATGGCCCTCACAAGGAGATGCTGTTATGTTCTGCCCGAATTGCGGAAGAGATAACTCCCGCGAAAGAAAGTTCTGCGCCTCGTGCGGCACCAATCTGGAAATCGTATCTCAGGCATTAAACGGGAATAGAGACGATTTCTTTACTAAAACCGATGCGTCGCTCGATCAGTTAATTGCCAGATATTCGGAACACGTGTTCAAGGATGCCTCTTCCAAACTTCATGAAAGAGCAGTGGGCAACTCGTGGAAGATACTCGGTCAGGGTATTGTCACTACGTTTGTAGATATGGTTCTTTTCAGCCTGATGTGGAATATAATTCCTTTGAGATTTCTGATCCTTATGGTCTCGACCCCCTTCAGATTGCTTTCACGGCGAAAGAGCGTGCAGGCAGCAGCAGAGCTTGATGAACATAAGAAGCCCGCCATCGCTCAGCCTTCATCAAACAAATGGCTGCCCGGATCGGTTCCAAGCGTAAGCGAACACACCACACAGAACCTTGAAGAGTACCATCCGCCAGAGCGACAGAAAGTCGCGCGAAGAGATTAGAGGTCTATTTCAAGCCAGTATTATTTCAGCCCTGAGGGCAGGCGCGGCGAAGAGAGCAGGATCTTGAATTCGCTCCATCGCTTATCGGGTTGATTTGAAGTGCCGCCCCTGCTTTCGATGTATTTCCTTACCAGATCCTGCCCCAGATTGTAATTGATTACATAGCTTCGATATTGATCAAAGAACCGAACGCGCTGATGGGCGCGCTCTGTTGTTATAAGGGTATATTTGACCAACCACTCAGCCGCCTGATCGCGATTGATCTCTGCGTTGAGGTATCGCCGCGCCGCCTCGTTTCCCGCATAACTCAATTGATTCAATATAGCCTGAACTTCGTAATACTGCGTGGCTTTAGATGGATCAATCCCGGCCAGCGGGAACAAAATCTCGCGTTCAAATTGAATGCGCTGATGGCCGGGAAACGCTACATCAATGCCAAAGTTGGCGCTCCCCTCTGCGATCAACGATTGCGGGCTGAACAGAGGATAAACCGAAAACTCGACCCAGCCTTTCTCTTTAAGGAGATGCTGTTCAAGCAGAACATTGTAAACGTGATGACCGGGGTAACCTTCATGGCAGGCCAGATCTATAGCGCGGTCAATATAAATAGGAAAGTCCGTGTTTATTTGAATAAGGCTGTTGCTGTTACCCTTGTACCAGTTATAACCGCTCCACGATTTACCCGTGACATACTCCAGCTGAAAACTTTCCTGCTCAGGCAGAGTGATATATTTCTTAGTCCTTTTGCGCGCTTCCTCTATAGCCGCTTTAAAGACAACGTCCAGCTTGTCTTTCGGGATAATGAAATCCCGCTTGAATCGGTCGAGGCGGTCAGGCAGCGCCTCTTTGCCCGGAAGCAAGCGTTCCAGCTGGCTCAACACCTGTTTGAAATGGCTCTCAGGAAACGTAGGCGCAACCGCATCGTACAGCGCTTTTGATTCCTGATCGAACGTGAGTTTTTTCCCTTTCAGCATTTCAACTCGCGTGACCAGCGCCATAAGCTGTTTGGTCAGGTATTGTTGCCTGAGCTGTATGATCTCTTCCGCTTTTGACAGGTTCAATTTTCTCAATTGCTCGATAAGCGTGGCCGCCTCGTCTTTGATTTTATCGAGAGACGCTTTCCCTGCTTTTGCCTCCGCCTGCCAGGCTTCCGGCCCATAATAAGCATCGACATAGTTTTCATCGTGCTGACCCACGGCCAACACAAGTTTGACATAGCGTTGGGCTATCGGGTTCATCTCCAATAGAGGACGCGAATCATCTGCGCGGGCTGTATTTCTCATGAAATGCTCCTGACACTTTATAAAATCATTGCTGATAACTGGTAATAGAACCAGCGCTATAAGACTGCGACTGATAGCGGATAATATTTTAATCATAGTGCATAATACTCCTCGCGCAGCACAGTTACATAGTCAGGTTTTAGAATCTACAGAGCGTCGAAGGCGAAGGCTGATTGTTAATTGCAAATCAAATGTTAGAATCCATCCTACAATACTATGAGTAAATATGTTGCCTTCCTTAGAGCTATAAATGTTGGCGGTCACACAGTCAAGATGGACCAGTTGCGCCGCCTGTTTGAAGAAATGGGCTTCTCCAATGTGGAGACCTTTATCGCCAGCGGCAATGTTATATTTGACTCCACATCCAGAAGCGCAAAGACTCTCGAAAAGAAGATAGAGAGCCACCTGCGGGATGCGCTCGGTTACGAAGTCGCGACCTTTATCAGAACGACACCTGAGCTTGCGGTGATCGCTGATTACAAGCCGTTTCCCGACGAGGAGATGAAAGCCGATCTGTATGTTGCTTTTCTGGCGGACGAGCCCGGCGACGAAGCGAAACAAAAAGTGCTGTCATTGACCACGGCATCTGACGAGTTCCATCTTTATGGCCGCGAACTTTACTGGCTCTGTCGCAGGAGGATCAGCGAATCGGAGGTCTCCGGAGCGAAACTTGCCAAAGCCCTTGGCATGCAATCGACCCTGCGAAACTCAACCACGGTTAAAAAGATTGCAGCAAAATACTCATGAATAACTACACGCGGCCCTGATTGACCGGAGCGTCAGGCGGCAAAGGAGAAACATATATGAGTCAGGAAACCCGGCATGATGACCCATCGAAAAAAAAGGTCGTCTATCAATTGCCCGACATGGATTCGGTGACGATTCGGCGAGACGTGGAATACAGAAAAACCGATGCTGGCGCTTTGACGATGGACCTCTATTATCCGTTTGATTTGAAAAGCGAGGCGCGGGCACCGGCTGTTATCATTGTGACCGGGTATCCCGATCCGGGTTTCGAGAGAATGGTCGGCTGCCGGTTTAAAGAGATGGGATCGTCCGTCTCGTGGGGACAATTGATGGCTGCTTCGGGGTTGGCGGCAATCACTTATACAAATATAGAACCCGCAGCAGATCTTTATGCGCTGCTTGATTATGTCCGGCAGAACGCCGAGTCACTGGGCCTTGACGAGACCAGAATCGGCCTGTGGGCCAGTTCCGGCAATGTCCCGCTCGCATTGTCGGCTCTGATGCAGGAAACTCTGATGAAGTGCGCCGCCTTGTGCTACGGCTATATGCTGGACCTCGAAGGGGCTACAGGCGTGGCTGAGGCGGCCAGAAGGTTTGGGTTTGTCAACCCGTGCGCAGGGAGAGAAGTTGATGATCTTCCAGATCATTTACCGCTGTTCATTGCGAGAGCAGGTCAGGACGAACTCCCTCACCTGAACGAAACGCTCGACCTTTTCCTGTACAAAGCGTTGGCTTGCAATCTGCCGATCACGTTCGCCAATCACGCGGCGGCCCCGCACGCGTTTGACCTGCTTCACGACAGCCATGAGTCTCGCGAAATAATCAGACAGATACTGGCATTCATGAAGTTTCATCTGTTGAGAAATCCTGATTGAAATTCTAATAACTCATCTAACGCTTTACTGGAGCGAGGAGACCGATATGGCGTCTGAGAGAATATCTCATCTCGTGCTGAGGAAAGAGAACGTAAAGGCTGATTGGAGGCTGTGCGTCCGGCCACGAGAAAAAAACAACGGCAGGAAGGTTCTTGTAAATGAGATATACCTATCGAAGGAGGCTCACGCACGGGAAGCCGAATGGGTGCCGGGTCCGGAGACAGACAAAAGCCCGGTCTTTGAAACAGGATTTGGCGGCGTTGAAATCGCGACGTTCACGCACGAAGCCGGGCAGGACTGTCATAAACATCTCATAGCAACAGAGATTTATACCGTGCTCGAAGGCCGAATGCAGATCAGGGTGGAGGAACTGGACCCTTCGCTGACGCTTGAGGCAGGCGACGAAATTATAATCCTGCCAGACACCGTACACGAGGTTTTAGCCGATGGTAATTCATTTCTCACACGAGTTCACTCTATAAATTGCTATGGGGATAGAGATAAGTATGTGAGAAGGAATGGTGAGTGGTGTCAGGTCCTGACGCTTAAAAGCATAGATGCGACCGGGGGTAGATAAATGGCGGAAGATTACGAGCTGATTGATGTGAGCCACACGATTGAAGACAGTATGATTACCTACAAAGGGCTGCCAGCGCCTGTCATTTGCGATTATTTAAGTCGCGAACAATCGAGGAATCATTATTCAGACGGGACAGAGTTTCAAATCGGGAAAATCGAAATGGTCGCAAACACGGGCACATATCTCGACAGCCCATTCCATCGCTATGCAGACGGAGCCGATCTGTCCGAGTTGAGTCTTGATTCGCTTGCAAACCTGAACGCGATAGTAATAAGGGCAACCCATGCAACCGAACGAGCGATCAGCCCGGAAGCGTTCGGCGGACTTGATATGAAAAACAAAGCCGTCCTGATCCACACCGGATGGGCGAAACACTGGCGAACAGAACAGTATTTTGAAGGGCATCCCTACCTGACAGCAGAAGCGGCAGAGTCTTTAGTGAACGCAGGAGCCGCGCTTGTAGGGATAGATTCGTTAAACATAGATGACACCAGAGACGGGAATCGGCCTGCCCATACAACGCTGCTGGGGAACCGCATTCCAATTGTAGAGCATATGAGAAGCCTGGATCGGTTGCCTGAAGATGGTTTCAGATTCTTTGCCATACCGGCAAAGGTAAAGGGGATGGGAAGCTTTCCAGTGCGAGCCTTCGCTGTTGTTAAGCGATAAGGCGCTGCTTAATACTTAAATACAGCGGAGGACGCGAGGCGATTTATGTTCGAGCCAAAAATGATTTCATCCAGCTCACGCTTTCAAAAGATCACAATCGCCACTATTGCGATCCTGACCTTATTATTCATATCTCCATTTATCTACATGTATGGCTCAATAGCCCTCGAACCCATTAAAGAGCGATACAATCGAACTTCGTTCGATTCAGCCAAATGGCAGGATAAGGCGCTGATCAAATCAGAAAACCCAATCCGCATAAGGATGATAGATGATCTGCTAAAGCGGTATTCCTTTCAGGGAATGAGCCGCGAAGAAGTCGCAAACATACTTGGCGAGCCGGATAAAACTGCATTCTTTAAAGAATGGGATATGGTTTACTGGCTGGGGCCGGAACGCGGCTTCATCAGCGTTGATTCGGAATGGCTGGTACTAAGACTGAATGAAAAGAAAGAGGTTAGCGAATATCGTATCGCAAGGGATTAAACCGAAGTTAGACGCCTGACCATCGCGCATGCTACGTTTTAATATTATGACCAGCCCTCCGGATAAGGCTGAAATAGCCGCCGCCTATGATCGATGGGCCGAAACATATGATACCGATCCGAACCGGACTCGTGAATTGGCTGCCGCCGTCCTCAGACAAAGCGAGCTGAGGATAGCTGGCCGCAATGTGATCGAGATCGGCTGCGGCACAGGGCACAATACAGAGTGGCTCGCCGAGCGCGCCGCAAGCGTGCTGGCGATAGATTTTTCCGAAGGCATGTTGCAGCAGGCAAAGGCGCGCATCGCTTCTGCTCGCGTGCGGTTCGCGCAGCAGGATATTCGCTCAGCGTGGCCGATGGCGGACGATTCGACTGACTTAGTCATTGCTATGCTTGTGCTGGAACATATCGAGCAGGTGGAACCGATAATTGCAGAAGCCGCCCGCACGCTCGGTTCAGGCGGAGATCTTTTCCTGTGCGAGCTACATCCCATGCGGCAGATGACCGGGAGGCAGGCCGAATTTACAAGCCCGGAAACCGGCGAGCGCGAGCTTATACCTGCATTTCTGCACGACGTTTCAGATTATGTGAATGCAGGACTGCGTGCAGGGCTTGAACTGATGCACATGGGCGAATGGCGCGACGTGAACGGCGTGCGAAGCGATTTACCCCGACTGTTATCATTGCGTTTTAAATTGGAGATTCAGAAATGAGCATCGAAGAAAACAAGAAGCTGGCGGCGGATTTCTTTGCGCGCTTCAGCGCAAACGACATTGCAGGTGCGCTCGACCTTATGACAGACGACGCCACGTGGTGGATTTCCGGCAAACCGGATCAGTTACCTGCGGCAGGCGACCACAGCAGGAAGCAGATTGCCCGCGTCTTCCACCAGATGGCTGGCCAGTTGAAGCACGGGCTGAATATGACTGTGAAGAGTTCGATTGCCGAAGGCGACAAGGTAGCGCTTGAAGTCGAATCCTATGGCGAACTGCAAAACGGTCGCATTTATAATCAGCAGTACCATTTCTTAATAACGCTTGGCGACGGAAAGATTAGCGAGGTCAGGGAATACCTCGACACGCAGCATGTCTTCGCAACGTGGTTTCAGGCTTGAATCGAGCAGGGTCCATCTGAAGCTCGACGACGCTATTGGCTAAGGGTAAAACCACTATGTTATAACAACCGGCGGCGATGGGGTCCGCCTTTAACCGCCTGCGTGCTGATGACTCCTACCTATCAAACTATTATAGGGAAGGAGTCTGCATGTTTAAGATATTACTGGCCGGAGCGGGAGGCTTCATTGGATCAATCCTTCGGTACCTGATTGCCGTCTCTCTCAGTCAGTGGACCGACAGTGCCAGATTTCCTTTCGGGACGCTGACCGTCAATATTTTTGGGTGTTTGATTATCGGCCTGCTATCACAACTGGGAGAAGCTCGCGGTATTTTCACAGCCGAAGCCCGTGTGTTCATATTTGTAGGCATACTGGGCGGCTTCACCACTTATTCAAGTTTTGGAAACGAGACTGTGGATTTATGGCGAGCAGGCAAAGAGTTGATGGCTATGAGCAATATCGCAGGCCATCTGATACTTGGGTTGGGCGCGGTCTGGTTAGGGCGCGTGCTTGCCGAACAGATTCGATGGTAAAAGAGACCTGAAACGTGAGAGAAAAACTATGCAGGATGACTCTGATCTGTTATCCATCCTGTAGGAGAGAATACCTCCATTAACAGCCCTTATCAGCTTGTCGAGCAGGCAGGGATTAAAGTGAAGCCAGAATTTTTTCGAGAAACTCGCGGTTGCTGCGAGCATTAACCGCAGTCTCTTCCGGAGTCTGTCCGACCTTACAGCATTCAACCATCACTGGCCCCTTGAACCCTGTGGCTTTCAGTTTTTTGAAGACCCCGGCGAAATCAACTTTGCCCTCGCCAAATTGAATCATCACATCGCCTTTTATCTCGCCGCAGTCTTTGGCGCAAAAGCCCGTGATGTGACCGGCAATCGGTTCGATTTCGGCAACAGGGTCTTTGCCCGTGTAGTGAATGATGTTGCCCGCGTCGTACCAGATCGAGAAGTTAGAGTGATTCACCTCTTTGATGACCCGCAGAATTTCGCCCGATGAGCCGCTGATGCCTCCGTGCGGCTTCATGACCAGATGGATGCCTTTGTCTCTGGCGTAGGCAGCCGCGTCGCTCATCACTTTGGCGTAGTGCGCGAATTCTTCGGGGTTGTCCGCGCCGAATGACATCACATACCTGAGCGAGAGGAAATGCGCGTTATCAATCTGCCTGCGGACCTCGCGAATCGAATCTTCGAGCGGAATGCTGTGGCGCGACGACAACGCGCCCATGTTTGCGCTGAGTCCGAGGGCTGCGATTTGCCCCTTCAAATGTTGAAGATATTCGACGGTCGCGGCTGGGCCAATGAAAGGCTCTTCTTTTGTGCGCGTCAGCAGGCCCGTCGTTTTGTACCCGGCTGACTTGATCTGTTTCAGCGTCTGATCGAAAGACCATTTCGACCACGGGCGGTTGAAACAGCCGATCTGCCAGCGGACGCCTTTGCCTTGAGCTTCGATGGAATTTAGAAGAGTCATTGCTGTGCCTGCGATAATCGTTCGGTGAATGAATTCTCTACGGTTCATATAGTGTTCAATTCTATAATAGAGCCGTTGGCGATTGCGAATCACAGACGCCGTTTCAGATAGGAGGAATTTAGGTGAGCACTGAAGTCTTAATCTCTCTACTGACTGTCGGCGGGACTCTCCTGCTGGTTGTGACCGGTCTTCTGAATTTTTCTGTTTTTGTGAGGCAACTGCGCGCGGCACGAGAACAGCTTGAAACAGCCCGGCGGCAGTTGGAAAGCGCCCGGCAACAACCCGAAATTCAGCTGGTGCAACGAGCGATGAGTGAAACCTCCGAGCATCTCAGAATCCTTGTCGAGCGGCCATATCTTCGCCCTTACTTTTACGAGAACAAATCCTGGGCCAAAGGAGACCGGGCGACAAGCGACGAAGTCAAAGCGATGGCGGAACTCATCCTTAACAATTTCGCGTCCGCGATCATTCACTCGGCAGCCTTTCCGCAATATCCCGTGCGCGGAGTCGAGCAGACGATTCGATTCCACCTGCGCCAAAGCCCTGCCCTGCGCGATTTCCTGCTCGAAGGGTTTGATCGCTTTCAGCTTGCCGGGCTGGCTTTGCTTTATCTTAAAAGTGGAACAAAAGATGAAACAGAAAAAGATTTACTGAGGCTGATCGCCGCGTCAGGTAAAGACGAAACGGAACGGGCTCGTCGTGAAAGACTTCTCGGCCATCTGCAATCCGTTGATAATCCAGAGCCGCTGGAACTGGCCAAGTACAGCCTGGCCAGACGCGGAATGGACTATGATAATCTGCTGGATGTGCGATGATATGTTAAAGAGGCCGCGTGGCGGTGAAATTCGATCCCTTGTTCGCGCATGGCTTCCTGCGCCTTTACGAACAAAGATTGACAGGCGCTGTAAATGTCCCTATACCTGCGTTTAAGAGGAAGTAGATATGAGTATGATGATTACCATGTCCGCAAGAAAACTCTGCATCTGGTCGCTTCTTATTATTTTATGCATATTCATCACGGCAAGGAACTTTGAAAACATTTCTCTGGTAACCGATTACATAGAATTAGCGGCGAGTCTCTTACTGATATTATCTCTGACAATCGCAAGCTGGAGATTGAAGAAACGAGTGAGACGAAGGATGGAAGCGGGCCTGGGAAGAAAAATAGATGATGCCGAACTGACATCCATAAAAAGGTGGATGGAGATACCGGAACAGGCTATAAGAGCAGGCAGAGATGTGGAGAGATTCGATTTTAACGATTGAAGAGAACCCGCCATCCGCTACGATCAGTCTGAAAATGGCTCAAACGAGTATTCCGGTTATCTCATAGTGCCGGTGCATCCTTCCCGCCGTCGTCGTTCGTATAACCCTACAACAAGGGGAATGCAAAACGATGAGAAGACAGGCGATATTGATGGCTGCCGTGTTATTGTTCGCGCAGGCGCTTGTGCAGGCTCAGACGCTCGAAATTACGATTCGCGATTACGCTTTAAAACACAACTTTAACGGGACGATTCTTATCCAGCACAGGGACAGGAAGCTTTACCAGCGCAGTTTTGGCATCGCCGACCGCTCGTTCAACACCGCTGTCAACAACGACACGAAATTCAGAATCGCTTCGATCACCAAGCTGTTCACGGCTGTACTGATACTGCAACTTTATGAGCAGGGGAAACTGGATTTACGCGCGACTATCAAGGCTTATTTACCGGACTATACCGGCGAAGGCGCAGAGCGAGTGACCATTCACAATCTTTTGAATCACACCTCAGGCATTCAGAATTTCGATACGATCAAGAGTTATGAAGAAGCGGTCAAAAACGGATTGGAAGTCTACCAGTTGCCTCACAGCACCGACGACCTCCTGAACAGGTATTGCAGCGGCAAACTCGTCCATGAAGTGGGGAAGGTATTTGACTATAATAACGGCGACTACATCATACTGGGCAAGATCATCGAGAAAATAACGGCGAAGACTTTCGAGGAAGCACTGCGAGAGCGTATTCTCGACCCGCTGGGGATGACGCAGTCCGGCATGCTTTATCAGCACGATGTCGTAAGAAATCTGGCAAATACTTACTGGAAAATCGACGAAACGAAGCCGCTGATAAACGATTTGCCGGTCTATATCGAAAACTGGTACTCGGCAGGCGGCATGTACTCGACGACGACTGATCTGCTTAAGTTCTCGAACGCCTTGTATGGATCGAAGCTGTTAAAGCCCGATACCTTGAGCCTGATGTTGAAACCCGGCCTCGACGATTACGGCTACGGCCTCTGGATCGCGAGCACGGCCATAGGAGGGAAACAATATAAGGTAGCGCACAGGCCGGGCAGCGTCATGGGTGCGAATGTAGTCTTATTGCGCTTCCTGAATAATGATCTGACGATCATTATCCTGAGCAACACCAACGCAACGGACATAGACGCATTCTCATTCCTGATCGGCAGGGCCTTAATCAGGTGAACTCCTCAGATCAAGGCGAGCGTCAGATTAAGTCGTGACCGTAACACTTCAGCAATCTGTCTTTCAACCTACAGCAGTTCAATTGCATGATCTGTTTTGTCTGCTATCCTGCTCCACACAGTTCCTCCACAATACACCCTGATTAATTCAACCAGCTCGTTAATTGCTCGCTCGATAGTATCTCTTTCTCCGCTGTTCAATGCCTCTACTACCAACAGGGCATTGCTTGTGCTCTCTGTCAATTTTGTCCTGTCAGCTTCTCTCCAGTTCCAACGCCTGCATATCCCTCCCAGATCATCCTTGTAAAAGACCTCTCCCTTTTTTGGCGGCCTTTCATCCCGCTCTCCCAGTAGTAGTATCGCTCTTTCTGCATCTCCGGCTATTGTCAGTTCGACACTCCCTTGAATTCTGTCCAGGTCTTCTCCACCAGCGGGGATTATGTACTTAAGCGAAATGGCATTGTAAATGTTCACGAGCCTGTTGATATTTGGAATCCTTTGACCGCTTAATACCCTTCTAAGCAGGCTTTCTACTGATGAATGATATTTCTGAGGCTTCGCCCCGAATTTCCTGTAAGCCTCTCTCCATCCGGCGATGCAGGGGTGTCGAGCAATATCTGCCGCAGCGAACTCTTCGATTATCCTGGCCTCCTGATGTCTAAGTAACTCGGTAATTTCTGATTGTTCTCCCCGGTTGTTGATTTCGCGGGCTACCACGATACCCACAAGAGCTTCAGGGTAGAGATCAAAGATATGCTCTGTAATTCTGAACATCATAGCTTTTCATCTGGCCTTACGGCTGGTTAACGCCCCGGCATCAGCTTATCCTGTTATACCTCACCGACTGTGAGTGGCTTTGGAGTTTTTCCATCAATGTCTGTAAAGCCATACTCCTGACCCAAGCTCGCCGCGACCAGAACTCTCCCCGTTCTCTCTATCACGCCGGGATCAGAAGCAAGCGCGACGACGGCTCGCCCAATAAACTCCGGAGATTCTGAATTGCTCAGGTCCAGCCATTCGGCTGCCTGCATAACTTTTTCTGTTCTAACCAACCCCGGATACAGTGATATGACTGCAACATCGTGCTCTCGCAATTCCTTTGACATATCTGCTGTCATTTTGTCAGTCGCAGCTTTTGATACCCCATAAGCTACATTCCCAAGATGTTTCTGTGCCGCCCAGAAGGAGATGTTTACTATCAGGCCGCTACTCTGAGTTACCATCGTCCGAGCTGCCAGTTGACTGGCTACATAATGGGCGCGCACACCGGCTTGAAACATCGCGTCCCATCGCCAAAGCGGTTGCTGCCAAAAAGGGCACGACCATGTAAACTCGCCGTTTTCAATCATATTCTCATAGCCGCCCCAGACGTTATTTACCAGTATGTCTAAACGTCCCTGCTCGTCAGCGATTCGGCGAAATGCTGATAGCACTTGTTCGTCACTGCAATGGTCACATTCAATAGCGGTGCCTTTGCCGGAGATATACTGCATATCTTCAACAGAACGGCCTGTGATGTAAACCGTCGCGCCCGCATCGATGAGTTCGAGAGCGATTCCTTTCCCGACTCCGCGACTAGCTCCAGTTATAAGAGCAACTTTTCCATTTAGTCTTTGCATTAAAGCTCCTTTCTAAGCTCACCGGCGGTCTAACTCCTCGTTGCCTGCGCTTGTTATGCCGCTCTAGTCTTTCTTTTTATTCTTCCCGCGCTGTTGAATGTATTTGTACGCGTCCCTATCTTCTTGCGCGTCAAGGGCATCGATTTCGCTATGAAACAGATTTGTGCTTTTAATGTGTCCGGAAACAAATAAGGCCACCCTCGCTGTGGCCTTATTTGTTCTGAAACTTAATGGGTCGTGTAGGAATCGAACCTACAACCTGCCGGTTAAGAGCCGGATGCTCTGCCAATTGAGCTAACGACCCGCTCGCGAAATATTACTGATGCACTTTGCCGATTGTCAATGCCTGCACTCAATAGCTTAAAGGTGAAATGAGGTTAATTGTCGCGATTTGAATCCAACTGCTTATCCGCTACAGTGGCTGATCTGCCGCCATGGTCGCCTTCTCTCACTACTCCACTCTGGTCTGTGTAGAATGACAGTCGCCCGCTCTTGCCATACTCAACTGGCGTCGCAGTGGCTTCATACCTGTCGCCGGAAATTATCAGGTCGAACTTATAACCTGAGTTTTCCATGTAAGCTTTAGAGAATTGAAATGATTCCAGTTCTTCGAGCGTTCCATACCTTCCATGTTCCGTTTTATAGATCTTCTCCAGTTCGCCCAGCAACTGAAGCATGCCTTTTGCAGTCATCTCGTTTCTCGGCGCGCGCTGTCGCAGTTCATTAACGGCCATTTCGGCGAATGCTCGCATCAGCAGATTCTTCGGAATCCGCAATTCGTAAAGCGCCACTGACCCATCGGAAGCGGCAGCGTAAGTGACAGGCTCAGGCTCGAAGCTGAATCTCGCGAGGAATTGCTTACTCTCGTCATCAAGTTTGTCGTCTGACGGCTGCGGAGTTCGGAACAATCCCTTTAAGACCGCCCCCGATACATAGACCTGTGCAAGCGTCTCGCGCGGCTGCCACTGCATGTAGTTGTGAAAGTCGCGGCTCGTCGCAAGCGTTTCGTTTTTGGCACGCGCATCAATAACTCGGCGAACCGTAGCAGCATTGTTTCCGATGACGAGGTAGTTGTTGATGAATGCGAGCGATACTTGCGAGAAACTGCTGATCTCTATATCACCGTATTTTTCCATCAGCCCTTTTTCATGCGGCGACTTCAACCCGATTGCTTCGAGCACTGGCCGCAATTTTGACTGGAGCGATTCTTTGTTGCGAACAGAGATCAGAAACACAAGCCCCGTTTGCGATGTCTGCGAATTGAGCGATACTCGCCCGACCTGCATGCCGGAAAGATAATGCGCAGGCAGCCCTACAGCCACCTCGCTGCCGAGCACGGCTTCAATCTCATCTCTTACCTTGAAGCCGTTCGCTTTTTCAAACGCTGCTATCTTCGATTCAAAATTTCCTGCTTTACTCTTTCTGGCCGGAGTTTCATAAGCGCCGAACATTGCCTGAGCCGTGTCATATAATCGCGGCAGGTCGAGCGAAGCCGTGGCGAAGATGTCCGTGTCAGCGGGCAGATAACTGGCCGCATCCGAAGCCTGCGCGGGGCCTGATGGCAGAATAGTTATAAACGGGATTGGGCCGAATGCCACACCCTGAGCATTAATTATCAGCCCGCGAAGAATAAGCGAATCGCTTTCAATCGTCAAAGCCAGAGCCGCAGCTTCAGGCGACGAATCTTTTGTCAGCCCCCCTGTCAGAATCATCCTTAAAAAGAAATCCATCATATCCGAGTTGCCGGGCTGCGATTCTTGCGGCATTGGAGGTGGAGGCGGAATCGTAGACTCGACGCCGCGCTCTCCTGCGCGACGTTTAGCCACGTCGGTCGGGCGCGTCGGCTTAGAAGGAACCGATGCGGCTTTCACGGCTGATGCAGCGGATTTAGAGGGCGCATCTGTCTCCGCTCCCGCCACGCGTTTGTCCTGAGAAATCGGCGTCGAAGATTCTACAGTCTCGCCCGTGGCGGTTTCGTCGATTGTTTCCGGCGATGCAGGCTCAGCGGGCGGCAGAATCTTTGTTCTGGTCGAATAACCTGACTCTATATCTTTCTCAAGGGCCGCCCTCCGGCGTGTGGAAAGCGCGATGTCGTAGTAAAGGAATATAGCCTCTGAGTAAAGGCGGTCGTGCGCTGCTCGGAAGTTCGGATCATCCGAGATGGGCTTTTCGCCTTCGGTCCTGAGTCCTTTGAAGGTGAACGGCGTGGGAGAAAATGCGAGTATCCTCCCTGCGCGCTTGATGATGAATGGAGAAGGCAAGACAGGTTGCTTGTCCTGATTAACCGGGCCTGTATGTTTGTCTGAACCCGGTTTGACTGCGAGCGCAGGCGCGAAGATTGAGACTATCAGTTCCTGAATTTTCTCCTCGAATTCCTGCGCTGCATCATCCGAAGCAAGCTCCAGAGCTATCAATAAAGCAGGGAGAGAAGGTTTCGCAGGTTCGGTTGCTATCATCAATCGTGAACGCGAAAGCGCATCCGCATTCGTGACGATAAATCTCGCAAGCGCATCAACCTCTTTCGGCAACTGGTAAAGGATCGGCAAAAGCGGTTCGATGAGTTCGCTGAAACCACCCGAACGCGCCTGCTGGCCGAGATTGCGCACTTCGATGTAAACGCTGTAGCTCGAAGTCTGTATCAGATTGTCGAAAGTGACGCCCTCTTCGTCGGCCTCATTTTGATTGAACGGTCGGTCGGTTGAAGCTTTCGCTTGCTGGGCGAGCAACAGAAAAACGAGCAACACTGTCAGAAATTGCTTTACGCTTTGCGATCTTTTCATGAACTCTTCCTTGCTGCGAATCGTTGTCCGAATTTTTCAGCGCGTTCATAAAGGGTTGAGAGGCAAACGGCTGATGCGAAACGCCGCAGCGAGTGAATGCAGATGACTAAACATTGTTAACCCGCTGCTCGGCGAATGATAACATAAGCCCCATAAGGCCAGAAAAAAATATGTGGATCGTGCTCGCCCGCATTGCAAATTAGCCATCAATCCTGTTTTATCCTGCGCGGGCGAGCCTTTTGATGAAGGAATCAAGCACCGGTTGCCTGAGATTGAATTTTCTGTCGAGTTAAATAGCTTTGATTGAGACCTTTTAAAACAGTATTTGCCAGATAATTACAGGGCCAGACAGCTTTCGATCCTCAGTTTTCGTGTTAAATATATCACGCTTTGCTTAATATAGTGAAAACCAAAGTTCAGTTACCGACATAGAGGATACTTTTTTTGCTTTTTGCAGAAGTAGCGATTACATGCGAATGAGGTCTCTGGTATAGTGCCGTCAACTCGGCAACCATGAGGGAATTTGGATTGTGGCTGTCAAATAACCTCCTCTTCTTCTCTGGTTGAGGGACACAACCATTGAAGGGACGCAGAAAGACGGAAAGGAGCACTCGCCCGAGTCATCCTTTCCGTCATTTTTTTGTCTGTGACGACACGCCTCTTCTGATTTAGTGAATTCCGCTGTCATTAAGAAGAAATGGAAAAGATTCCGCCACTCATCTTGAAATGGCGATGTGGCCTCACCTATACTTCACAGGCGGCAATTATCGGAGGGGTATCCTAATGGTAAGGAAGTAGTCTTGAAAACTACCGAGCGAAAGCTCTTGCAGGTTCGAGTCCTGTCCCCTCCGCTTCACCCGCAGATCAATCTATAAATCCAGCACACTTTATTTTTTTAAGTTGCCTCTGGCCTTTAGCACTGTGATTGGGCCGAGCACCGGAAGCGCCTCCTTAAGTTTCGCAGCATCGCCAACGACAACAATTGTAGGGCGGTCGATCAGTATGTATTTGCGCGCGACTCTCTGAACATCAATTGCTGTGACGGCTTCGATTCGTGCGCGATAGGTTTTTAAATAATCAGCGCTCAATCCGAGCAGGCGAATTTGCAGTATCTCATCGGCAATGCCGCCTTCGGTCGAAAGCGAAATTGAGAACGACCCTGTCAGGTAGTTCTTTGCGTTTTGTAATTCCTGAGCCGAGACCTCTTCGTCTCTTAAACGACTGAATTCGACGATCATCTCCTGGATTGCCAGAAGCGTCACTTCTGTGCGCGTCGCCGACCCGCCGAAAAAAGTCCCGCCCCGCTTCTGCGCGCTCACCGCGCTGTAGACATCGTAAGTGTAGCCCTTTTGCTCGCGCAGGTTCATAAAAAGCCGCGACCCGGTACGCTCTCCTCCGAGCACCGCGTTGGCAACCAGCAGCGGAAAGTAATCCGCGTCCGAGCGCGCGACAGCTAAATTACCTACACGGAAATCTGCCTGCTCAGAGCCGGGCCGATCAATCAGGTAGACGTGGCGCGCTGGCGGTCGCGGCGGCACCGAAGCGGGCTGCTTTGTCGCTCGCGCGAGGGGCCGCTTCCATTTGCCGAGCGTCCGGGCCGCTTTTGCCTCTATCCTTGTCGAATCGAAATCGCCAACGATGACTACGACCGACGCGGCTGGCGAGTAGCTCGATTCATAAAAGCGGGCGATCTTTTCTCTGGTTATCAACCGAACCACTTCAGGCGTCGGCGCGACGATGCCGTAGGGGTGCGAGCCGTAGATTACGCGATTGAAATGTTCCCGCACCAGAAAAGAAGGGTTCTGCCGGTCTAATGTCAGATTCTCTATGCGATTGTTCTTATAGAGCGCGACCTCGCTCGAATGAAACGCAGGTCGCGCCAGCACATCTGCTAAAACGCCGATCATCGCTTCGGCGTTTTCGGAAATCACCGCGGCGCTTACTATTGCGTAATCGCTCGACGCGGATGATGATATCTGGCCGCCAAGCGTTTCCACTTCGCGAGCCAGTTGTTCGCTCGTGCGAGCGCCCGCGCCTTCGGTCAACAACTCGCCAGTCGCTTCGGCAAGCGCAACCTGGCTCATCAGGCCGCTTGCCCCGGCCCCCTGTGTTGATTGTGGTAAGCCTGCATTAATGGTGACCAGCGGCGTGCGGTGATCTTCGATCATTACGAGCGTCAAGCCGTTTTCAAGCTTCACCTCGCGCGCAACCGGAAGATCGAATGCCCGCGCCGGACGGGTGGGCGGCGCTTGCCTGCGCCAGTCCTCGCTTTGTTGAGCGAAGCTCGCAGTGCCGACGAAAATCGAACCGATGATGATAGAGATGGTTAACGACCGTGCTTTAATCAAACCTCTCATTTTCCTTTCGCGGGCCGGATGTACATGGTTGCAGAATTTGAAGGCACGAAATATTTGCGCGCCACATCGCGCACTTCGTCGGGCGTGACTGCAAGATAGCGGTCTATTTCGGTGTTTATGAGCGAAGGGTCATTATCAAACAGTGTGAACTCTGCCAGAGCGAGCGCCCGTCCAAGCGCCGTCTGAAAGCTCGTGTATTCGCCTTCGCTGCCGCTTATGAACCTATTCAATCTGTATTGATTCTTGACCTTGTTCAATTCATCTGCGAGCACGCCCTCTTTTTTCACACGCTCCAGTTCGGCTACGATTATGGCCTCGACCTCTTCGCTCTTTACATCAGATTTATGGATCGTCAGGACTGCCGTCTGCCCCGGGCCTCGCCGCTCTTCAAGGAAGCCCTGCACTTCGAGCGACACGGCTCTCTCTTTTACAAGCTTTTGATATAGCCGCGCGCTCGCGCCGTCAAACAGGAGCGACTTCAGCAGCGCAATAGCATAGAAATCCGATGTGCGCCGCGCCGGTATTTTCCAGGCAATAGCGACAGCGGGCGTTTCGGCAAGCGGGTCATCAACTACTGCCTTGCGCCTGACGACTCCTTCCGCTTCGGAAGTATCAACCGGCGGAGGGCTTTTCATTCGGGCAATCGTGCCGAAGTATTTGCGCACGAGCGATTCGGTTTGCGCCGAATCAATATCGCCCGCAATAGCCAGCACGGCGTTGTTGGGCGCGTAAAAGGTATCGAAAAACTGCTTTACGTCCGCGATGTTTGCCGCATTGAGGTCTTCCATAGACCCGATGGTCGAATGCGAGTTGGCCCAGTTGTGAAAGATCATCTCGTCCATGCGTTCGAGCGCGGGCCAGTAAGCTTGATTGTCATAGCTGAGCCGCTTCTCTTCTTTGACAGCTTCCTGCTGGTTCCTGAGATTTTCAGGAGTGATCCTGAGCGAGCGCATGCGGTCGCTTTCGAGCCACAGCGCAAGCTCAAGCTGGTTCGACGGCAAAAACTCGTAATAATTAGTGAAGTCCGTGTGCGTCGAGCCGTTCATCGACCCGCCGTTGCTTTCGACATATTTGAAATGCTCAGCCTTGCCGACATTCTCCGAGCCTTGAAACATCATGTGCTCGAATAGATGCGCGAACCCCGTGCGCCCCCGGACTTCATTGCGCGAGCCGACATCGTAATAGACTGCGACGGCGACGACCGGAGCCGTATGATCTTCTGACATCACAACGCGCAATCCGTTCTCTAATTGAAATTGAGAGAAAGAAATTTTGAACGATTGCGCGCGTGCAGCGTGAATGTGCGCGCAGGCAACCGCCATTAACAACGCGACGGACAGGCTCTTTTTCATAAGCATGATCAGTCTATTCGAGCGAGGGCTTGATTTTCAAACTGCCTGCTCAAAAACGAGAAGGCGACCCGCGCGGGTCGCCCTCTCGTCGCGGTCAATCACCATCTGTCCGATTAGCCTTTGAGCTTCTTTTTCGCTTCGGGGTAAGCAATCGCTCTTTCGATAGTGACCGTATTCGTGTTGACGATCTCTTTATATATCTTCTGCGCGCTTGCCGTATCGCCCGATTTATCATAGGCCCGCGCCAGCAGCAGATTGTGGAACGGGTCGGTCAGGTCGGTTTTCTTCAAATGCTCGATAGCGGTTTTGTAATCGCCCGCTTCCAGTTTCAGATAACCGGCGATGTAGTAATACGAAGGCCAGAACGGCTCGCCATCCTTACCGTTTTCTTCGATCATCTTCTTGATCAGTTCGGCTTCCTTCCAGGCTTCTTCGTGCTTGCCCATCTTTGCAAGCGCGCGACCTTTGCCGTGATGCAGGCGTCCGAGCCAGGTCTTCTTTTGAAGCTCGTCTATGCTGCTGCCGGGCACGGTCGAGTAGCCTTTCTCGTAATACCTGATGGCTTCTTCCGGGTTGCCGTATTCAAGATGCACGCGGGCAATTGAATTCCAGATGAAGACGGGAGGGAATTGTTTGTCCTGGCCCGCCTGCACGTATGCGGCTTCATACTCTCCGAGCGCTTTCAGCGCCGATTTCGTATCGCCCTCGTAAATGTAGGAGAAAACCATCCCGTAGCCGGGGCCGAACGGCGCGGTGTTCGGCGCTTTCTTGCTGAGCGCAGACTTGAACATGTCGCGGGCTTTGCTGTAATCGCCCTTGAGCAGTGAAAGGTTGCCGATGAAGGTGTATGCGCGCGGCGTGCTGCCGTCAATCTGAATCGCTTTTTCAAATGACGCCTTCGCTTCGTCAAACTTTCCCTGATTCGTGTAGACCTGACCGAGCAGCATCTGCACCATGCGCTCATCCGGGAATTGCTTGCTGAGGTCTGTAAAAATTGCGAGTGCCTCATCAAACTTCTGCGCGCGCGTAAGCAGCACGGCTTCGATGTAGCGGCGTTCGCCATCGGATGCTTTCTTTGAAAGCTCGACGGCCTTGTCTACGCTGGGCTTTGCTTCGGCGGGTGAATTGGCGGTCGTGCCGACCAGATAGTGGCCGAAGGCGAAATTCGGGTCGGCGGCGACGGCCTTTTGGGCTATGGCGGCGACATCAGGGCCGAACTGAAAAGTTTCGATGCGATAGACGACCTGCGCGACTGCTTCTTTAGCTTCTTTGGAGTCGGTAGTGAACTCGATCTTCTTTTTGCCGTTTGCTTTGTCTGACGCGGCAAAGGCGCTCACAGACAGGAATAACATAACAGCGATTACCGCTTTTGTGTGATAAAGAAATTTGCTGATTTTCATCCTCTCGCTCCTTAGTTTGGATAGTTTGACCGTTGCGCAATCAGGGCACCGACAGCGCGAACACACGACGGATTGAACTTGAGCCGGAACATCTATAACGCTCGGCGGCGGCGAGAGGTTTCTTCTGTTAAGACTTCCAGCGGGTGTTTAACAACTTTTTACAACTCGGCAGTTCAAATTACGCCCAGTCGCTTGCCGACCTTCTGGAAAGCTCCGAGCGCGTGGTCCAGTTCTTCGCGCGTGTGAGCGGCAGACATCTGCGCGCGCAATCGTGCTTCGCCTTTCGGCACGACCGGATACCACAGGCCCTTGATGTAGACGCCTTCGCCTAAAAGCTCGCGGCTCATGTCCTGAGCAATTGCGGCTTCGCCCAGCATCACGGGCACAATCGGGTGGCGGCCTTCGATGATCTCGAAACCCAGTTGCACGATCTCGCGGCGGAAGTATTGGGTATTCTCACGCAGGGAGGTTACTATCGAAGGATCGTTTTCAATCAGGTTGATCGCTTCGATTGAAGCCGTGACGACCGAAGGCGGCATCGTGTTTGAAAAAGTATAGGGGCGGGATTTCTGGCGCAGGAACTCGACGAGCGGCGCGCGGCCCGCGATAAAGCCGCCCGATGCGCCGCCTAATGCCTTGCCGAACGTGCCCGTTATCACATCGATCTCGCCATACACGCCAAGCTCTTCGGGCGTGCCGCGCCCTGTGCGACCGAGCGCGCCCGTCGCATGCGATTCGTCAACGAATAAAAGCGCGTTGTTCTCTTTCGCGATGGCCACAAGCTCTGCGAGCGGCGCAAGCAGTCCTTCCATCGAAAACACGCCGTCGGTTGCGATGATCCTGATGCGATAATTTTTGTCGCGGTCTTCCGCGAGCATCTCGCGCAGATGATCGAGGTCGCGGCTGCGATAGAGCCGCGAAACGGTAGGCTTTGCAATCTGGCGGCACAATCGCACGCCGTCGATGATGCTGGCGTGATTGAGCATATCGCTGTAGATAACGTCCTGATAATCCGTCTGCCCGAAATCATTTGCCAGTAACGCCGCAAAGAACGCTTCATTCGCAGCGAAACAGGATGAATGCAGTATCGCCGATTCGCATCCGACGAACTTCGCAATCCGCTGCTCAAGCTCAAGATGTATCGGCTCTGTCCCGCAAAGGAAACGCACGCTTGCCATACCGTAGCCCCACTCATCCAGACCTCGATGCGCGGCCTCTTTGACGCGCGGGTGGTTTGAAAGCCCCAGATAGTTATTCGATGCAAGCATCACTGCCCTGTGGCCTTCGACCGAAACAGAGCCGCCCTGCTCGCTTTCGAGCGGCACTTCGTATTTGAACGTCTTCGCCTCTTTGATCTTCGCAAGCTCGCCATCGAGCGTTGAGTAAAGTTCGCCAGGGTTCATTTTCAAGCTCCTGATTATCTCAAAATTGAAAGAATATCTAGCTTACCCGCCTCGCGCTTCTTCTTCAAATGGACGGAATCATAAATCGAAATTTGAGTCTGGAGACATAAACTGGAATAATCCTGATGGTCAGCAGCATACATCTTCGAGTGCTGTAACAAGGGGGCGATATGAAGATCATTTCATTGAATGTCGGGCTGCCGCGAGAGATTGTCTACAAAGGCCGCAGCATCCTGACCGGAATATTCAAAGAACCTGTCGAAGGGCGCGTCTGCGCGCGAAAGCTCGATTTAGACGGCGACCGGCAGGCCGATCTCACGGTTCACGGCGGAGCGGAAAAGGCCGTTTACGTTTACCCGTCCGAGCATTACGAATACTGGCACAGCGAGTTTCCGGATATGCAGCTTCCATGGGGAATGTTCGGCGAAAACTTTACGGTCGAAGGCTTGAACGAAAAAGAGGTCAATATCGGTGACCGCTTTCGCATCAATACGGCTCTGTTTATGGTCACACAGCCGCGCATGCCATGTTACAAACTGGCGGCGAAGTTTGAACGCGACGACATCATCAAGCGATTCCTCAGAAGCGGGCGCACAGGGTTCTACTTTTCAGTGATTGAAGAAGGCGAAGTCGGCGCGGGCGACCCGCTAGAACCTGTAAGCCGGGACGAAAACAATATTTCCGTTACCGACATCACGCAGCTGTATATCAGCAAAGGTAAAGATCAGGATTTGCTGCGCCGCGCCGCGAGGCTTGAAGCCCTGCCCGCAGGCTGGCGCGATTACTTTCTGGATCAGATAAAAGAGAATTGATTAGAGGCTTGAACTTGATTGACAGGAGGCTCACCTGATGGCAACTGAATATGACGCGATCATTATAGGCACGGGGCAGGCCGGGCCTTCGCTTGCGGCGCGGCTCGCGGGCGCGGGAATGAAAGTAGCGGTCATCGAGCGCAAGCGGTTCGGCGGCACATGCGTCAACAACGGCTGCATCCCCACGAAGACGCTCATCGCAAGCGCGCGCGCCGCCTATGTCGCGCGGCGCGGCGCAGAGTTCGGCGTGATGATCGATTCGCCCGTCACAGTCGATATGAAGCGCGTCAAAGCGCGCAAAGACGCCGTCGTGCGCCGCTCGAACGAAGGCGTCGAGAATTTCATGAAGACTACCGAAAACATCACCGTCTATGAAGGCCACGCGCGTTTCGAGTCGGCACATACCGTCAGAGTCGGCGATCAGTTGCTCGAAGCGGAAAAAATATTCATCAACGTCGGCGGGCGCGCGTTCACTCCACAGATACAGGGGCTTGATCGAGTCTCTTATCTCAACAATTCAAGCATTATGGAAGTCGATTTTCTGCCCGAACACCTGCTCATAGTCGGCGGAAGCTACATAGGACTTGAGTTCGGCCAGATGTATCGTCGCTTTGGCAGCCGTGTGACTATCGTCGAAAAAGGGCCGCGATTGATCGCGCGCGAAGACGAAGACATCTCTGCGGCCATCAAAGTGATTCTGGAAAACGAAGGCATCAATATCCATCTCGATGCCGAATGCCTCGGCGTAGAGCCGCAGGGCGATAAGATCACGTTGAATCTGAACTGCGACAGCGGCGAAAAAATTACCGGGTCTCATCTGTTGCTTGCCGTCGGACGCATCCCGAACACTGATGATCTGGGGGTGGAACGTGCAGGCATCGATGTAGACAAACATGGCTACATTCAGGTAGATGACCAGCTTCGCACAAGCGTCGAAGGCGTCTACGCGCTGGGCGATTGCAACGGGCGCGGCGCTTTCACTCATACCTCCTATAACGACTTCGAGATCGTAGCGGCCAATCTGCTGGACAACGACCCTCGCCGCGTCAGCGACCGCATCACGGCTTATGCCCTCTATATCGACCCGCCTCTGGGCCGGGGCGGAATGAGCGAAGCCGAAGTGCGAAAGTCCGGGCGAAAGGCTTTGCGCGCGATGCGGCCTATGGAGCGCGTTGGCCGCGCATTCGAGAAGGGCGAAACTCAGGGGTTCATGAAAATTCTTGTGGACGCCGAAACGAAACAGATATTGGGCGCGTCGCTTTTAGGCATCGAATGCGACGAGATCATTCATATAATACTCGATGTCATGTACGCCCAAGCGCCTTACACCGTGATCCAGCGCGCGATGCATATTCACCCGACGGTGGCGGAACTGTTGCCCACAATGCTCGGCGAACTGGAACCGTTTGAATGACGCAATTATTTTTTTCCACCATCGGGCGCGAGGAAAAGTTTAACCGCTTCGTGCGAGCGCACCATCTCGAATCCCCGCTCGAACTCTGAAAGCGGAACCGGGTCGCGCGTGATGATCTTTTCAAGCCGCGCTTTCAGTTGCGACTTTTCGGAAGCGAGCAGATCGAGCATGGCGTGCCACGTCTCGAACATCCTTCTTCCAAAGATGCCTTTGATCGTAACGCCTTTCCATACGGCGTACTTGCCGAAATCGAATGAGCGCAACGGGCGCGCGGGTATTCCGAGCAGTAATATCTGCCCGCCGTTTTTCACCAGTCCTCCGGCGTCGTTATAAGCCGCTTCGGCTCCGCTCATCTCAAGTATCACGTCGATGCCGCCGCCGTGCTCGTTCGTCGCCCGCTCGAAAAGCTCTTTGCGCTGACCCGGCGCGGCCTCTTCGTTTGTGTCAAAGCAGAAATCCGCGCCAAGTTCGCGCGCCGTCTCGAATCTGTTTGCCAGATGACGGGTGCTCAGGCTGCCCTGCGGATTTGAAAAGTCCGTGATGTAGATTCGCGTAGCGCCGAGCGTGCGCGCCACAGCCGCGGCCATCAAACCTTGCGCGCCGCACCCAAGTATCGCAACCGTTTTGCCTTCGACGCCGCCTTCCATAACCGTGTGGACCGCGTTGCCGAGCGCGTCCAGGAAAGCGCCGAATCGCGGCGGAATGATTTCGCGCCCGCCGAAGTCTTCAAGGTTGATCAGGTTTTCCGATGGCACGACAACGTATTCGGCGAATGCGCCGTCGAGGTGAAGCCCTTTGACGCGGATGTTTTTGCAGATGTGGCGCTGGCCCGTGCGACATTGCTGGCAGTGGCCGCAACTGATGTGCATCTCGCTTGTGACGTAATCGCCAATGCTTACGAGTCCCGGATCGACATCTTCGCCAAGCTCGGCCACCTCGCCGCAAAATTCGTGACCGACGATTATCGGTTGATAAAGCGTGACATCGCCGCCGTTATAAGCCAGCATCTCGTCGCGCATGCCGGGCCTCGATGTTATCTGATAGATGCTTTGATCAGTGCCGCAGATCGAAGCCGCCTCGACGCGAATCTTCACATCGCTGTGGCCTACGCGCGGCTCAGGTTCCGTCTCGACAAACTGTAGCCCGTCTTCTGTGAGGCTTCGTTTTTTGAGTGCTTGCATACGTTTCTCCTTTTCAATTTATCGGCGCACGCGTCAGACGCTCTGCTTGAGTTGCTCCTGCACCTTCTTTGGCAGTTTCTGAAAGACCATCTCGTATGAATTCCTGATCAGGTCTTTGATTTCCGAACCCTTCAGCGCATCGAACCGTTGTAGCGAGATCCACTTGTTGCGCGCCATGTAAGGCGCGGGAATGATGCCGTCCAGTTCGATCAATTCCTCGAACTTTTCAGGCGTGCATTTGAAGGCGAGCCTGTTAGACGCTGATGGTTCGAGCGCAATCACGGCAAACATCTTTCCGCCGACGCGAAACAACAGATCATTGCCCCACTGAATGCCTTCGGTCGCGTGCGGGAGCGAGAGGCAAAAGCTTCGCACAGTTTCATTGTCCATAATCATTACAAAACCTCCGACGCGGCGCGGCGCAGGCGATCCATTACGGCTGCGCCCGCGCCGCTGTCGCTGATGCCTTCGATGATGATCACACGCGCGCCGCGCGCGTCCATATCGCGCAAGGCCGCATAGATCGAATGCGCGTAAACGTCTGCGCTGTCTTCTAAAACGACCGTATGAAAATTCCGGTCGGATATATCAACCGCAGTGTGGCCGATGAAGGCGACAGCGCCTTTGCTGAGATGATATTTGCAAAGCTGTGTGATTGATTGCAGGGAATCCTGCTCGACTAAAACGACGCAGGCGCGCGGGCTGTAGTGGCGGTGGCGGGTGCCGGGCGAGCGCGCAAACTCTTCATCATTCGCCGCGCGCTCGACCGGCCCCGTAG
This sequence comes from Blastocatellia bacterium, assembly GCA_963804815.1. Taxonomy (GTDB): domain Bacteria; phylum Acidobacteriota; class Blastocatellia; order UBA7656; family UBA7656; genus DATEKX01. The sequence goes on from CAWDRU010000002.1 coordinate 6,470,056, forward strand.
TCTCTGCGATCTGTTCTCGTGTGATCCAGCCGGGTCTGAGCAGCAGCGGGACATCGCTCGTCATGTCGAGCACGGTTGATTCAATACCGATGTTTGTCGCGCCGCCATCTAAAATCATTTCGATTCGCCCGCTAAGATCAATGGCGACATGTGCGGCAGAGGTCGGACTGGGTCTTCCCGAACGGTTCGCGCTCGGCGCGGCAATCGCAGTCCCGGCCCTCTCAATCAATCCAAGCGCGATTTTGCTCTGTGGCATTCGCACGGCGACCGTAGGCAAGCCCGCCGAAACCGACAACGCGACTTCCGGTCTGCGTTTTAACACGAGCGTCAGCGGGCCGGGCCAGAATTTTGCGATCAACGCTTCGGCTTTTTGAGGCACATGGCTCGCCACACGGTCGAGCATACACAGGTCGCTCACATGAACGATTAAGGGATTATCTGCCGGGCGGCCCTTCGCTTTGAAAATCTTTTGAATAGCTCGTTCGTTCATTGCATCTGCGCCAAGCCCGTAGACTGTCTCGGTAGGAAAAGCAACCAACCCGCCGCTGCGAATGATTCGAGCGGCCTGCTCGATAGCCTCTTCTTGTGGACGATCAGGGTCCAGCCGGATGATTTCGGTCATTTCGCTCTTGATGCGCGATGAAAGCGATGTGCCGCTCGAAGCTTTCATCGCGCATTTTATGGTACATCACACACGGCGCGACGGAAAGGAAAGGGTGAGTGTAATTAAAAATGGGACTGTTCTCGCAGTTCGTCAACGAATCGAGCGATGTCGTCTGGAAAAGGCGAAGTAAACTCCATCCACTCGCCGCTTGCCGGATGATGAAACGCCAGCCGCCACGCATGCAGGCAGAGCCGTTGAAAGGAAGGGATGCCCGTTTCATCATTACTATCCGGCGCGCGACTGCCTTCTGCTCTCTGCCTTCTGCCTTCTGATTCGTACAGTTCGTCGCCGAGAATTGGATGGCCGTAATAAGCGCAATGTATTCGCAGTTGATTTGTGCGGCCAGTGACCGGCTCTAACTCAACGAGCGTTGTCTGATCGAATCTTTCAAGGACTTTGAATCTGGTCACAGCAGCTTTGCCATTCTCTGTTACCCACCATCTGGGGCGTCGTTCGTCATCGCGGCCAATCGGAGCATTCATCTCACCCGCGTCTTCGCTCATCTGCCCGCAGGCGACCGCGAGATAGCGTTTCTCGACAAGCCTTCGCTGGAAATGGCGCGACAGACGGCTTAATGCATGATCGGTTCTGGCTATGACCATCAATCCTGACGTAGCGCGGTCGAGCCTGTGAACAAGGCCGGGCCGGGCAAGCTGATGCTGTTGGCCGTGCGCGGGAGACTTTATTGCTGTTGGCTGATTATTATAGAAGTCTCGATTGAAATGATAGGCGAGCGCATTGGCGAGCGTGCCCCGCTTGACGCTCACCGTCGGATGAACGAGCAACCCGGCTGGCTTGACGATTACGATCAGATGTTCGTCTTCGTGCAGAATTTCAAGCGGCAGCACGTCAGGCTCCATCGCCGTCGGGCCGCCTTCATCGAAAGCTATCTCTACAAGGTCGCCTGCCGCGACGCGCCATCCCCGTTGCGCCGCAATTCGATTTACCGTGCAGACGCCCGCGCTGACGAGATTGGCTATCCGCATGCGCGACAGGCTGCCGAATCTGGATTCAAGGAACTCATCCAGACGGCGGCCCGCGTCCTCTTCGGTGATTCGGAACTGGAACGATTGATTCATTGAGTCAATCATTCATCCATCGCTCGAATTGTCAATGAATCAATCTCAACTGTGATGCTCAACCGGATGCTCGAAGGATCAATACCGTTCCGTCCGGGTTGATCAATCGTATAATTGCGCCTGTGACATTGCGAGGCTTTCTGCCATCGCTCAGCTTTCCTTTTTGCTCAAGAAGTTTGCCGCTCTTTTTGATCTTAGGAGTCTTATCAAACGCGAGGCAGACAAGCGAATCGGGCGCGATCACTTCAAGCCGCGCTCCCTCTACAAATCCCTGGCCCGTGATGCTGACCTTGTTCCCCACTTTGATCGACTCGATGACGGGCAGGTCCGGAATGCTTTGAGTGATCGCGGGCACTTTGAAAAAGAGCACGGCGTTATCCGGCTGACCGCACGCTACGTAAGCGATGCGGCCCGGACGCAAACCGGGCATTGGCGGAATCGGGGTGGGATCGATTCCGCCATCCGCGCCTCGCGGCTTGGGGCAGGAGGCGAGCGCAATCGGTGGAGCAGAGACTACCTGATCTATTCGCGTATCCAGTAATCCAATAATTCCGGTCGCATCGTTTGTGAACACTAAAGGCATGCGTTCATCTTCGGTGGACGCTATCGCGAACGGCCCGCCGCCGCCGCCGCCCGCGCCCACGGTTGCGCCTGTTTCAGGGTCGAGCACAAGCGGCGCTGTTGGAGCGGCTATGCCTGATGCGCCTGCGCTGCCCGCCGCGCTGCCGCGCGTTGCGGGGTCTAAAGTGACGCGAACGAATTCATCTTCGCAGGTGTCGAATTGCGCGATAGCGCCGTTCGGAAATACATCTCCCACAGTTCCCCAGTACGCGACATAGAGATTCCCGTTCACCGACGACACCGCAGCGGTCCATGGGTTTTTCAGCAGCGGAAGCGAAGCCTCAGGCGGGTCGGCGGCTCCAACCGGCGTCGGAATAGCTACGTGAGGAGCGGGTATGTCTTTGATCTTTAGATCGGTCTTCGTATCGATGACCGAAATGCTGCCGTCGCCGAAATTCGTGACATAAACTTTTGCATTGTTGATAGAGGTAACGCAGCTTGACGGGTCGAGGCCGACCGGAATCTCGGCGATCTTTTCGTTACGCGCAGTATCTATCACATCGACGCGATTGGCCCCTCCGCACGGCACATAGAGCTTGGTTTTGCCCGCCGCAGTTGCGAGCGCGGGAAACCGTGGCCCTTTGCCGACATTGATCGTCACAAGCGGCGTGAGCGTATTGCCAGCACCTTGAGTCAGCACAGCCACGCGGCCCTCGCCGACGGTCGCGTAGTCAATCGGAAATTCTTTTGTCGGAATCGTGTTGGAACCGAACAGAGTCACGTAGGCTCTGAAGGCAGGAGTACCGCCGTTAGCGACTGTCGATGCAATCACTCCAAACGGTCCGTCGGGTGTGCCGCCGGGGCCGTCGCCTACGGGGACGTTTTGAAATGTGTTTTCGGGCGCTTTGATTACAGTCAAATTGTCAGAGCCATAGTTGGTGACAACGGTCAGGCCCGGAGAGGCAGGCCCGACAGACACGCCCCACGGTTCGACCGCGAGCGGGTCCTGTATCTTTGTGACCGTCACCGCATCGACTGCGCCCGTCTCGATGGTTGCGCGAATTATAAAGCTGCCCGGCTGTTCGCAGACAGATGTGCCCGCAAATGTCAGGTCGGAAAATTTCTGCCACGTAACGCCGTTGTTGAACGTGGCGAAAGATTCCGAACCCGCAGGGGTTGATTTGCCGGGGATATCGTAAAGCGCGGCAAAGTCTGAGATGCCGAACTCGTCTATCGCTCCGACGACAAAGCTGCCGCTTTGAATCGTCACAGGCGTGACAAGGGTGAATGTCATCAAGGATTCAAAATCGCCGCGCACGCGACCCGTGAACGAAGCGTTCGGTTGCTGGTTGCTGCCTGGCCCGTCTTTTTCAGGATCAACATAGATGACTATGCGAAATGGCGCATCGCGTTTGACGGCGCGGTCTACAAGTCCTGCGCGGTTAAATCCGATGGTGATCGAGCGCAACGTCGCCGGATAGCTTGCAGGCGTCAGTTGGTTGACCCATCCGAAACCGGGTTTGCCCCTGAGCGCAGTGGGCGTGCCCAGAATGCATTCGGCAGAGCCGTCGTCAATCGAAAGCTCGCTTGTAGCGGCTGGCGTCACGGTCTGGGCCGTGACAACTGAGGTCGAACTGTATTGAAAGTATGAAGCGGACAAAACGAGCGCGAGTGCTGTCAACAATGTGGGGGCAATTATTTTTTTCATAATCATTTACCTCGTGTCAGAGCATCTGCCCTGATCTGAGACTTCGGCAACTGATGAGCCGCACTTTCGCCTGCATTGCGCAAACAGGCAAATAGCGGTTGGCAACCTTCTGAGAGTCCACCGTACTGGGCACACTGCGTATAAAAGTAATCGAACCTGCAAAACTGATTTTAATGCACCGATAGTGTTTCTAAGATAGCACATGTTATGCCATCAGGCCGAAATCAAATTTATCGCGCGCAATATCAAGTTTCGCCGCATGTTTACCGGCTCAATCTCTGCGATTTTTAAACCTTTAGTTAAACTTGGCAACAAATTTTCCATAAACTCGGCCATAAAGTACCGGCTATGGAAAGACAGTAGGCACCAGACATGCCTGCTTATCCGATATCTTTGTTATACCTGTGTTCGAGAAATGATGCTGCTGACCGGTTTTCAACCGGACTGAAATTGACTGCTGTTAATTCCATCCGGTTACTGTCCTCATCATCAGGTTACCGCATCTTTCATGCAGATTCGAGCATAGGCGGTAAAAGATAGAAAATAATATGGCATTGAAGCGAACGCTCCGTCGCTGCTGATAACGCGCGCCCGAATCGCTGCGTTAATCTCTTGTTCATCTACGATCTATAGAATCGCAGTAGCTTGTGCTATCAAACTTTTTGATAGCATCAGGCAGATTGTGAGGATCGTGGTATCCAGCCTTGATCTATCAGCCGTCTTGCGGGCGCTATTATAAAAGGCGGATGATTCGAGGATTTTTTGAATGCGTCTCAGTCCTTCGATCAGAGCCTGTCGAAATGATCGTTCACTTTTCTTAAACCGCTGACTAAACTTGAATGCATCTGATGAAACCAACCCTTTACGCATCCCGCATCAGGCAGCGATCAATTCTTTTTGCCATCCTGACCTTGACGATCATTATTACGGCGGCCAACATCACGCGCGCCCGACAGTCGAAGCCGCCAGAGCCTGTCGGATCGCAGAGACAGAATCCGGTCGCGCCGCCATCTGACCAGAACCGGTCCGCTCAATCGCCAAAGCCCGGTGAACAGAACAAGCCCGCGCCCGGCGTTCCTTTTGCGCCACCTGCTGTACAGTCTTCCGGTTCTCTGGCGCTTGGCGATGCGGTGAATCTTGCCATCGCGCAGGCGTCGAATTTTCAACAGGCGCGGCTTGCTGAACAGATCGCGGCTGAAGACGTGCGGCAGGCGCGGCTGGCATTTCTGCCTCGCCTGTCGGGTACGTTTACTTACACCTACAATTCGCCCGCGATAGGGGTCAGCCCGCGCGAGATGAGTTTCATCAGCGCAGATGCCATCCACCACCCGGAAGCGCTTGCGGGCGTGACGGGAGACCTCGATGTCGGAGGCCGTCTTCGCGCAACTCTCCGGCGCAGCCTCGCGCTGCTCGAAGCGGCGCACGCTGGAACAGAAGTCGCCCGCCGCGCGCTGGTTCAGGGCGTCAACGAAGCTTACTACGGGCTTGCGCTTGCTGCTGCCCGCCGCCGTTCGGCAGAGTTGACGCTTGTCGCCGCAGAAGAGTTCGAGCGGGTCACAAAGATGCTGCTCGATGCGGGCGAAGTCGCCGAAGTCGATCTCGTACGCGCACGACTCCAGACCGCGACTCGACGCGATGAACTGGAACAGGCTCGCATTGCCGAAAGCATTGCAGCCGACAGCCTTCGCGTACTGGTGGGCTACGATTTCACATCTCCGATTGCGACGACCGATTTGACGATAGCTTTACCCGATGTAACGGAGCTTGATCGCTTCACGGCTCAGACCATCGCAACTCGCCCCGAATTTATTCAGCTTGAAGCGACGCGGCGCGCGGCAGAGCAGGAGGCAAAGATTGCTCACGCCGACCGATTGCCGCAGGTCTCTTATTCCTTAAACGGAGGGTTCGATACAGACTCGCTGCGCCCGCCGCCGCTCCGTATGCACACAGGCGTGCTCGCAAGCGTCAGCGTCACGATCCCCATATTCGATTGGGGCGCGAGCCGCAGTCGCCAGCGTCAGGCCGAACTGCGCGCGCGCACTGTTGAACAGGATCGGCAGCTTGCGATACGCAACTTCGCCCAGCAGTTTTATACGGCTCGCGCGCAGGCTCTTTCGGCGGCCTCGCGCGTCAGGCTTTTACAGGCGAGCGTAGCCGACGCGGAACGAAACGTTCAAACTTCGATTGCCCGCTATCGCGCGGGCGAAGCTCCGATACTGGAAGTGACCGATGCCGCGACCACGCTTGCAGCGCAGAGAGCCTCGTTATTTCAGGCGCTGTTTGATTACCAGATCGCGCGCGCCCGGCTCGCGCAGGCGGCAGGACAATGAAACTATCTGAAAACGAAATCATACAGCCTGTCGATTCACCGCAACCTCGAAACCGGCTCCCGGAGCTTGTTTCGTGGCGCAAGAATCGAAACTGGCTGATCACTGTGGCTCTCTTCATCGCGCTCGCGCTCGTCATCATCTGGCTTTCGGCGGGAAGAAAAGAAGCGGAAGAGGAGAAAGCCCCGGCGGCGACCGTCAGTGTCCGAGTCGCGCGCGCTGAACGCGGCGAGATTGCCGCAGAAGTCTCTGCGCTCGGAACGATCTTTCCGCGCGAAGCCGCCACCCTCAGCCCCAAGATCAACGCGCAGATCAAGCAGATGGCTCTGCTTCAGAATAAACTCGTACGCGCTGGCGAACCTGTCGTCACACTCGAAGCGCGCGACCTTCAGGCGCAACGCGCAGAGGCCGCCGCCGCGCTCGAAGAAGCTCAGGCCAACGCACGGTTGTTGAGCGGCGGAACTATTCCGGAAACGACCGCGCAGGACGATAAAGCATTGCGCGATGCCCGCGCCAACGTCGCAAACGCCGAGGCTACCTACGAGCGCCGCCTCACGCTTTACCAGAGAGGCGGCATTTCAAAGAAAGACCTCGAAGCTTCGGAGCTTGCGCTTAAAATTGCTGAAAGCGATCTGCGCGTTGCCGAAAGCGCGGCGAAAGTGCACAGGTTGACTACCAACCCCAACAACCGCGCGCTTGCCGTTTCGCGAGTCAGGCAGGCTCAGGATAGGCTTGCCGCGCTCGATGCGCAACTGAGCTACAGCATCATACGCGCTCCGTTTACAGGCGTCATCACCGAGCAGTTTCAATACGAGGGCGAATACGCCGCCGCCGGAGCAAAGCTCTTTACGATTGCCGATGTCAGCGAGATGATCGTCAAGGCTCCATTTGCCGACAGGGTCGCCGCTCAACTCAAAGTAGGCGATGAAGTAAAGGTCTTGCCGGAAGATTCGCCCGGTCAGGAGTTGACCGGAAGCATCGCGCTTGTCAGCCGCGCAAGCGATCCGCAGAACCGAACGGTCGAAGTCTGGGTCAATTTGAAAAATGAAGGCGGGCGGCTGCGCGCGCAGGGCGCGGCAAAGATGGTCGTTTCGACGAATGCGGCGAGCGATGCCGTGATCGTTCCCGCTTCTGCCGTCACGCTCGACGCGACCAACGCCGATGAAGGCACGGTGATGGTCGTTGACGAAGAGTCTGTCGCGCACGAAACGAAGGTGACTGTCGGCATTCGCGCGGGCGACCGCATTCAAATCGTTTCAGGGCTTGAAGGCAGCGAGACGGTCGTCATCGAAGGCAACTACGGTTTGCCCGATGAGAGCAAAGTGGAGATGAGCGAGACCGAGAGCGACGACGAGAAGGATAAAGAGGAAAAAGAACGGTGAGTTTTGCGCAGATCGTTTCCAATCAATCGCGCGCAGTAATCGTTCTTGTCGGGCTGCTGTGCGCGGCAGGCGTATACGCCGCTTTTCAATTGCCCATAGCGATCTTTCCGCGAACCGATTTCCCGCGCATCGTCATCATCGTAGACAACGGCGTAGTGCCTGCGCCGCAGATGCTTGTTTCCGTGACGCGCCCCATCGAAGAAGCGATGAACGGCATACCGGGCATCCGTCGTATCCGTTCGACCACGCAGCGCGGCGCGTCAGACATCAATCTGTTTTTCGACTGGACAGTTGACATCATTCAATCCCTGCAACTTGTGCAGGCGCGGCTTTCGCAACTGGCGTCCAGTCTTCCGCCGACAGCCGAGATTCGCCGTGTAGACCGGCTTACTTTTGCGATCTTTCCCGTCGAGGGCTACTCCGTCACATCAGACGCGCGCGACCCACAGAGCCTGCGCGACATGGCCACTTACACGATTCGCCCGCGCCTTGCCCGGCTCGCGGGCGTTGCCAGCGTCGATGTCGCGGGCGGCCAGACGCGCGAGTACCACGTGACCGTAGACCCCGCGCGCCTGAATGCTCGCGGCGTTTCATTGCAGCAGGTTGTCGATGCCGTGCACAATGCAAACATCATCGAATCGCCCGGTCTGATCGAAGAGAATCATCAACTGGAACTCGCGCTTGTCAGCGGTCAGGCGAAAAAGCCCGACGAGTTGAACGCGATTGTCGTGGCCGTCGTCAATAACGCGCCCGTCTCGCTCGCAGACGTAGCGACCATAGGCGAAGGCATTGCTCCGAATTACACGATAGTCACAGCCGACGGCCATCCGGCTGTGCTGGTCAACATCTCTCGCCAGCCTGACGCGAATACCGTCACCGTGGTCGATGAGGTGAAAGCCGAGCTTGACGTGATGCGCGCGGAGCTTCCAAAAGATGTGAAGATCGCGCCGTTTTACGACCAGTCGCTTCTGGTGCGCGAATCGATCAAATCTGTGCGCGATTCGATATTGATAGGGCTTCTCTTATCAATCGCGATACTGTATGGCTTTCTGCGCAACTGGGGAACGACCGTCGTTGCGATAACGGTGATTCCCGTCACTGTGCTTGCGACGTTTGTCGCGATGTGGCTTGCCGGGTTGAGCTTCGATCTGATGACGCTCGGCGGAGTGGCTGCGGCAATCGGCCTTGTGATAGACGATGCGATTGTCGTTGTCGAAAACATTTATACGCATATGGCGCGCGGGCAGGCGCGGCGTGAAGCCGTGCAGGCGGCGTTGTCTGAAATAACGATTCCGATAATCGGTTCGACCATTACGCCGGTTGTGGTCTTTCTGCCGCTGACTCTGCTGACGGGAGTAATCGGTTCGTTCTTTCGCTCGCTCGCGTTGACGATGGCAGTTGCGCTGCTCACGTCGCTTGCGCTCGCGCTGTTTTTCACGCCCGTGCTGGCCGAGCTTTTCGTGAAAGTAAAGCCGCGCCGCGCGCCATCGGTCGAAACAGACAAAGACGAGGGCAAGCCATTTGCCAGCGAGCGCGCAAAAGAACTGCTTGCCATTGAGCGCGAAGAACAGGCCGAGCAGGGACGCCTGCTCTTCGCAATTTCCGCGCGTTATGAATGGCTGCTCGGACGCGCGCTCGATAATCGTAAACTGGTCATCGCGGTTTGTGTTGGCGTGCTGGCCATATCTTTTCTGCTTTATCGCGGGCTTGGCTCGGAGTTTCTGCCGGAATTCGATGAGGGCGCGTTCGTGCTCGATTATTTCACGCCGCCCGGCACGTCGCTTGCGGAAACAGATCGCATACTGCGGCATGTCGAGCAGATGTTGAAAGAGACGCCCGAAGTTGAAAGCTATTCGCGGCGCACAGGATTGCAACTCGGCCTTTCAATCACGGAGCCGAACACGGGCGATTTTCTGATCAAGCTCAGACCGGATCGCAAACGCTCGACCTCGGAGGTGATAGACGGATTGCGCGAAGAGATTACAGCAGCCGAGCCGAGCCTCGACCCCATCGAGTTTCCCGGCATCCTGAGCGACCTGATAGGAGATTTGACCAGCTCGCCTGAGCCAATCGAAATCAAAGTGTTCAGCGAAGACACTGCCGCGCTCGAACAAAAAGCGGATGAGATAGCAACGACAATAGAAAAGATCCCCGGCGTTGTAGATGTCTCAAACGGCGTTGTGGTGAGCGGCCCGGCAATCACCTTTAAAGTTGACCCGCAGCGCGCGTCTCAACTGGGAGTGACCGCAGCCGACATAGCCAGAACAGTTGCAACGGCGATGACGGGCGATGCGGCTTCCTCCATCCTGCAACAGGGCCGTCTTATCGACGTTCGGGTCGTCCTGCCTCAGGAATCGAAAGCCTCGCTTTACGCGCTTAAGGCTCTTCAGATTCGCTCGCCTTCAAAGGATGCGCTCTTTCGCCTCGATCAGGTGGCCGATGTCGAATACGACAAAGGACAGACGGAGATTTCGCGCGACGGGCTGCGCACGACCATTGCGGTTACCGCGCGGCTTTCGGGAAGCGACCTCGGCAGCGCAATCGACGCGATCAAAGCGCGGCTCGCAAGAGATGTGAAGCTCCCGCCCGGCATGACGGTTGAATACGGCGGACTCTATCAGGAACAGCAATCAAGCTTCCGTGAGCTTACGCTTGCGCTCGCGCTTGCGGTCGTACTGGTGTTTATAACGCTGCTCATAGAGTTTCGCTCTTTCTCTCACCCGGCAGCGATAATAACAGGAGCGGTGCTGGCTTTGAGTGGGGTGCTTGCCGCGCTTTTCATCACGCGCGAAACGCTGAACGTAGTGTCGTATATGGGAATGATTATGGTCGTCGGGATAGTCGCCAAAAACGGAATCCTGATGCTTGATGCGGTCGAAGATCACCTTCGGGCGGGCGACACTCTCAGAGAAGCGCTGCTGAGGTCAGGCCGCCGCCGCTTCCGCCCCGTGCTTATGACTTCGCTTGCGGCGATGCTCGGCATGCTGCCGCTTGCTCTGGCTCTCGGCTCAGGCGCAGAGATGTTGCAGCCGCTTGCCATCGCAGTCATCGGCGGGCTGGCAATAGCGTTGCTGCTATCGCTTATCGTGACGCCAACCGTCTACGCGATGTTGAATCGAAAGCGCGAGTGACAACACATTCACAGGCGCTACATTCACGGGCGCGACGAAAGCCGAACCGTTGTTTCAGGGTTGAGCCTGCAAGGGTCTTTCGATTGCGCGCCCGCACGACTCCGCGCCTCTTTCGCCGCCGCAGAGAGCGTGCGCTCGTCCAGATGCGCAACACCGCATTCAAGCTCTCTGACGCGAGCATTCAACAGCTCCACTTCGCCGCGCAGCCTATCTACTTCCGGGTCACGCCCTGTCTGAGATGGAGACGAATTCATTGAACTACTAGCCTGCAATTGCAGCCTGCTTATGCTCGATTCGATGGAATATAGTCTCTGTTCGAGCGAGCTGATGCGCCGGTCAAGGCCGGTCACATCCTGTACAGGCTCGGAAAGATTTTTTCCTCGATAAGCTTCGACTCCTGTCACCACTACAGCGCAGAAGACCAGTAGCCAGAGTCCGATTCTTAAGGTCTGCATTTTCATTTCCTCCTTGATGCTTACGGAAAAACCAGCACGAGCAGCGTGAGCGCGACGGCCATAATAAGAGCGCGCCGGTGAATGCGCCGCGCCTTCTCTCGCAGCTTTGCCTGAACGCCTGGGTCTTCGATCTTTTGTTCGCCCTCGTCCATATTGCATGTGCCGCGCGCGGCCAGCGCTATGCAGGTCTTTTCACGCGCCTGAAAATATCCCAGCGCAGCCATCCATAACGGGAAAAAGATGACTAGTCGAACAAGTCGCGGCGCACCGTATCCGATCAGCACAACCGTTAAAGCCACGCCCGCAATCAGCGCGACTCTGCCAAGCAAGCGCCGCTTGAACTGTTCGCGCGGGCCGATATTGATCTCCGGCTGAGACGCTCGAACTGTACTGCTTTTACCGGCTCTTACTTTCATATGAGGTTAATTCAATCGAGGCTCATTTATCAGAAGCGATTGTGACAATCGGCTGTCCGGCTGTAACACGCTCGCCTGCGCGCACGCTGATGACCCGCACCACGCCGGACGAAGGAGCGTGCACAGCAACGAGTTGCTCGCTCGGTTTTGGAAGCGGCTGCGATTGAGCGCGCCCCTGTTGAGCTATCAAATTGCGCTGGGCGATTTGCGCCGCGTCTTTCGCTCGCTGCAACTTCTCCTGAGCCTGCTGATACACGGCGCGCGCAGCGTCCAACTGCGGTTGCGAAGCAGCGCCTGATGCGACAAGCGATTGAATGCGCTGAACCTCGACGGCTGCGCGCTCAACCTCCGCCTCGTCTGCTTTGATCTCTCCCTGAGCCTGGGCGTTTGCCTGTTGCGCTCGCGCCTGCGAATCCGCTGTCTGAGGTTGTTGCTGGGGAACGCGCGCGTCCGGCTCAACGGCGATCTCTAAGATGACGGCGTTTTCATTCACCGCCGCGCCTTCGCTCGCAAGCACACGTCGAACTACACCCGTCGCAGTCGCGTTGACGACTACAAGCCCGCGCGGGCGTTCGCCTGTTCCCGCAGACCGGCAGGCCGCCGCCGCTGCGACAAACAGACACAGCGAAAGCATTCCGAGCAACCGTCGAACCCGTTCAAACGATCCTGCCTGCGAAGCTGCGCGCATATCTTGAGCCTTTCGGGCGTCATTCAGGAGACGCCGCTGCGCGATGTTCCAGCTGGCGGGTCGGCGTATCAGTTCGCACTGTAATATTATTTACTTGCAGCGTCGAGCCGGTCGCGCGCTGAAAATCTGCTATCGCCTTGTTGAGGTCGGTCTGCGCCTGAAGCTCGCGACCCTGCGCGGCTGTCAGATCGGTCTGGCGTTGCAACACGAGGAAGGTTGTCGAAAGGCCCGCCTGAAAGCGGCGCTGCTCGCTTGCGTATTGCTGCTCGGACGAAGAACGCGCGCTTGCCGCCGCGGCCAGTCGCGCTTCAGCCGAACGCACTGCCTGAAGCGCGTTTCGCACTTCGGTCTCGATCTGCTGCTCGATCTGCTGGCGCTGAGTATCTATGCGGCGGCCTTCTGCGAGCGAACGCCCGTAGTTTGCTTCCGCCGTTCGATTGCCTACCGGAAATGAAAAGCGAATCCCCGCGCGGGCCGTCGGGAATGCCTGATTAAAGATGTTTCTGAGCGACTGATTGTAGCCGCCTATCAGCGCATCGGAGATCGACCCGACGGGCAGAGACGGCGGCAGGGCGGGAAGCCCCGCAATCGCCGAAAGCTCGTTTACGCGATCCTGAAGCGCCTGATTTGAAAACAGATTTGTGTCCCGCTCAACCGGAGTGCCTGCCAGCCCCGTCGCCGTATAAGCGCCGATCAGATCGATCTGCGGCTTCGTTTGATCGTTGTAAAAACGTGTGTTGATCTGGTTGATCTCCCGGCTTACTTTTACCTGATCCAGTTCCGGGCGATTTGCCAGCGCGCTGGTCAGAGCCTGATCTATCGGCACGCGCGGCGGCTCAAGCGTGACCGGAGTCACGGGCAGAATCGCGCGCGACCACAACGGATCGACGCGGTTTGCAAGCATCAATGATTTCAGGTTGTTTTCAGCGCGCGTCACCGATTCCTGCGCGACATAGACGTTCTGCTCGAAGGTCGTCACCTGCGTGTCGGCTGCGACCACATCAATCGGTGCCAGTACCCCCTGCTCGACCTGCCTGCGGTTGCTTTCGACCTGCGTGCGCGCCTGTTTGACCGCATCAATCTGCACCTGCAGGTTTCTGAGCGCGAACGTCAAATCCCAGTATGCCTGCTGGACTCGCGTGATGGTTTCAATCGCGCGCTGGCGAAACTGAGCGTCGGTAAGCGAGACGTTCTTTTTCGCAATCTGAATGCGGCGGCGGTTGTCGTCAATTCTCAGTCCGCGAAACAGAGGCTGCGTATAGGTGAAGGTCAGCGCGGAAGGGAACTGCGGGTTGAGCGAAGCGAAGAGGTTGTCCGTAGTCGTTCGCGATGACGTGAAATCCACCTGATAGTTACCGCCAAAGAACGGAGAGAATCCGCTCAATCGTGCATTGCCCGTCGCATCAACCGACGTTGTCTTGCCGTTTGCGCCCCCGCCGATAATCGAGCTTATGGGCGTGACGCGGCGTTCGTAGTAACTTTCCGATGACAGCACCGGATCGAACACGCCGCGCGCCGCTTTCAAATCGAACTGCGACATCTCTACGTCTATGCGCGAAGCGTTGATGTCGTTGTTGTTCGACAGAGCTAAGGCAATCGCTTCGTTCAAACTGAGCGCCGCTTGGTTGGCCACATCAACGCCGACTCTTTCCGCAGAAGGCAAGGGGCGAACGGGCGCTTGATAATTGGGTGCGACGGGAGGCGGCGCGGTCGGCAACTGCGGCGGAATGATGGCTCCCGCATCGCCCACGCGCTGCTGCGCGCCGGGTTGAGCGCCCTGTTGCGGCTGACCCTGTATGTTAGGGTTCGCGGGTTGCTGCTGTTGCAATTGCTGTTGCTGCTGCTGCGTCGGCGCTTGCGTCTGCGGCGGCTGACCCGGCGGAACAGGCTGCTGAGGCCCTGTCTGTCCGGGCGGAGGCGGCTGCTGAGGCGGCTGTCCGGGTGGCTGCTGTTGCTGTTGTTGTTGCTGCTGCGGCTGATTAGGCTGCGGCTGATTCTGTTGTCCGGGCGGGGGCGATTTCGGTTGTTGCGGCGGCGGTTGCTGCTGCTGTTGTGCGCGTCGCAGCCGAGAGCGGTTTTTCAACTCAGCCGCGCTCGTCGCCGTTGTCACCGAACCGGCGACAAGCAAGAAGATCAAGCCTGATACGATCAGCCGCGTTACTGCGCTATAGGGAAATAAACGTAGGGGCAGGGCTTGTCCCTGCCCGGATCGCCGACAGGCGATGACTGTCATGGTCTTACGACCATTCGGGCTGCCCCTACCTTGCAGGTTGGATTTAATCACCGGATAGTCCATCAACATGCCCTCCCTTCTTCGGCTTATTAGCTAAACCGGTTTGCGATTTCGATCTGAATGTGCCCAACACAGACGACCCGGCCTGGGCTACGCGGTGAGTCACCTTCTTGTAGCGAGTGCCAATGGCTGACCACAGGGACGATTCGCCCAAGTCTTCAAACAGCGAGTAAAAGACCGGCACGGCAAGCAGTGTAAGCAACAGACAGAGCGATTGCCCGCCGACGACAAGCACGCCGATTGACCGGTTTGTTCCTGCCCCCGGCCCTGTTGAAATGACGAGCGGCATCATGCCTGCGACCAGCGCGATGGTCGTCATCAATATGGGGCGCAGGCGATCACGGTTTGCCTGAATGATTGCGTCGTGGCGTTCCATGCCGCGCGCCCGCAGACCGTTCGTATGATCTATCTGTAAGATGGCGTTCTTTTTCACGATGCCGAACAATAGCAACAACCCAAGACCTGAAAAGATGTTGACCGTTTGCCCCGTCAATAACAGCGAGAGAATGCCGAACGGAATGGCGAGCGGCAGCGTCATCAGGATCGTTATAGGGTGAACGAAGGATTCAAACTGCGCGGCCAGCACCATGTACATGAAGCTGAAAGAGAGCATGATGGCCAGCCCGAAGTAATAGCCTGCTTTGCCAAGCTCTTTCGAGCGCCCGGCCAGCCCCGTCGTGTAACTTGACTCGACGTTGATCTCTTTGGAGAACGCGGCCAGCTTATTGATTACATCTGCCTGCGAGCCGCCCGGCTTAACGTTGGCTAACAGGGTAACCTGCCGCTGGCGATTCAATCGCTCGATAGCGGATGGGCCGGTCGATTCTTCGACGCGCACGAGGTTATCGAGGCTCACCCATCCGGCCTTGGCCGAAGCGACGATCATGTGTTTTACGTCTTCTGCGCTTTTGCGATAGTCCCCCGTGGCGCGGACGTTGACATCGTATTGATCCGTGCCTACGTTGAAGGTCGATACATCCATTCCGGCGACGAAAATATTCAGCGTTTGCGCGATGTCGCCGATGGTCACGCCCAGATCAGCCGCGCGCGCGCGGTCTATCACCACGCGCAATTCCGGCTTGCCTGATACAAGCGTCGTATCGACATCAACCACGTCAGGGATAGTCTTCATCTTTGCAAGCATCTGGTCGGAATACTGCTGAAGCTTATCAAGCCCCGGCCCGCTGATGACGAATTGAATATCGGCGTTTCGGAAACCTCCGCCGGATATTGCCGCGACCTGCTGCACGGACGTTCGCAACTCCTGCGGATATTTCCCAAGCAGGTTGCGCGCCTGCACCATCAGATCATCCTGCGAATGATCGCGGTCTTTAATGTCTGTCAGCTTGACGTAGATAGTCGCGCTGTTGACCAGTTCCTGCTGGCCGCCTCCGACCGTCGTCAGCGTATCGGTGACGCCGGGCAGTTGCTTTACATCCTTTGCTATGCGATCAACAACTGTCGATGTTGCCGCAAGCGAAGAGCCTTCCGGCGTGCGGATGTTTATTTCAAACTGCGACTGGTCATCTACGGGCAGAAAGTTTTTGCCGACGAACATAAACAGCGGCACGATGCTCAGGATGACGCCTCCGCACAACAGCACAATCGTCCAGCGATGCACCATCGACCATTCGAGCATCCATGTATATGTGCGATCAATATATTTATAGAAACGCCGCTCTTTGGAAGAACTGCTTCCCTCTGCGGCATGACTATCGTCTTCGCCATCAGCCACTTCGGTTGATTCGCGCGGCTTGATGAGCCGAGCGGCAAGCATCGGCGTCAGCGTGAATGAAACGATCAGCGAAACGCCGATTGCGAAAGCCGAAGTCAAACCAAACGAAGACATGAATCGGCCAACGATGCCGCCCATAAAACCTACAGGCAAAAAGACTGCCATCAGCGAAAGCGTTGTCGCAAGAACCGCAAGGCCGATTTCGCGCGTCCCTTCTACAGCGGCCTGAAACGGCGACATGCCTTTCTCTTCGACGAAGCGATAGATGTTTTCGAGCACGACTATCGCATCATCGATCACTATGCCGACCATCAATGTCAGCGCCAGCATGGTGATCTGGTTCAGGGTGTAGCCCATCGCCGCCATCAACCCGAAAGTCGTGATGATGGAAGTCGGAATGGCAATGGCCGCGATAAGCGTGGAGCGAAAATTCCACAGGAATAAGAAGACGACGATGGCCGCAAGCAATCCGCCTTCAAACAGATGCGTCTCGATTGAATCGAGCGCCGCCTTGATGAATATGGACTGGTCGCCGACGATCTGAGTTTTGACATCCTTCGGCAGCGTGGGCGCAATTTCGGCCAGTCTCTCCTTGATTCCGTCCGACACGGCAACAGTGTTTTGTCCCGATTGTTTCGAGACGATCAGAGTCACGGCTGGCTGGCTGTTTAAACGCGCAAGCGTTCTGAGCTCTTCGGCGCTGTCTTCGGCGCGGCCAATGTCGCTGACCTTGACTGAATACGAGCCGCGCGTTGCGACTACCAGATTGCTGAAGTCCCCAGGCTCGACGATCTTTCCCATCGTGCGCACGGTAAGCTCGCGCACGCCTTCATCCACGCGGCCTCCGGGCACTTCCAGATTCTGCTGCCTGACGGCGTCGGCCACCTGATTGACTGTGACGTTGAAGGCGCGCATTCGATCCGGATCGACCAGTATGCGTATCTCGCGCTCGCTACCGCCGACGATTTCGACCTGGCCCACGCCGTTGATGCTTTCGATGCGCTTCTTGATCTGCTTGTCGGCAAGGTCTGTCACGTCGCGAAGACTGCGCGGCGCGGAGACGGCGATTCTCAGCACGGGCGCGGCGTCCGTGTCCAGCTTCTGCACAACAGGCTCTTTGGCCGTTTCGGGCAGGTCAGGGATGACGAGGTTTACTTTATCGCGCACCTCCTGAGCGGCAACGTCAGCGTTCTTGTCGAGAATGAATGTGATGAAGACCTGCGAAACGCCTTCGGTCGAAGTCGAGCGCAGTTCGTCTATGCCGCTGATGGTGTTGACCGCAGACTCTACTTTATCGGTGATCTCGGTTTCGATCTCCTGCGGAGACGCGCCCGGATTAGTCACAGTCACCGTGATGGTCGGCAGGTCTATCTTCGGAAACAGATCGACGCCGAGGCTGAAGAACGAAAATAGCCCGACGACCGTCATCGCCATAATCAACATCGCCGCGAATACCGGACGCCGGACGCATATCTCAGCTAGCTTCTGCATAATTCCTCTTTACACTTACTGCCGCACGATTTGAGCGCTGTCGTAGAGTTTGTCGAGGTTGCTGACGACAACCGTTTCTCCGGCAGCTATTCCTGTTACGACTCGCACCAGATCGCCCTCTTCTTCGCCTGTCTGCACTATGCGCAACCGCGCGTTGTTGCCTTCGATCACATAAACTGATGATGAATTCGTGTTTTCATCCTTGATAACAGCTGCGCGCGGAACGAAGACGCCCGGTACGCCGCCCTGCTGAACGATGCGCGCAGTAGCAAACATTCCGGAACGCAGTACGTTGTTCGGGTTGGTTATTTCGACCTCGACATTGATGGTGCGCGATGTCACATCCAACGCCGGATTGATGGCCGTGATTCTGCCCTCGAACTCTCTGGCCGGAATAGCAGAGACTGTTGCCGAAACCTCCATGCCCGTGTGCACGAGCGCGGCTTCCGTTTCAGGAAGCTGAAGGTTCAGCTTGATCGGATTGGTAAGCAGCAGCGTCGCGACCTTTGACGCAGGGGTGACGTATTCGCCAGCCGCAATGGGCCTGTCGCTGATGTAGCCTGAGAAAGGCGCTGTGACCGTGGTATCGCCGACGGCCTTTCGCGCCAGAGCCGTTTGCGCGCGCGCGGCTTCGAGTTGCGCCTGTGCGACGGCAATGCCCTGATTGTTCTGACGCGCGATATTTATAGCCACTTCATAGTTCTGACGCGCGGATGCGGCCTGAGCGCGTGCGCTTTCGGCTTGAGTCCGGGCCTGATCGTAGACGGCGCGTGACACGTCTCCCGTCTCGACCAGATTCGCATAACGGGCCGCGTTTGTTTCGGCCAGTCTCGCCTGCGATTCCGCCGATTGATACTGCTGGTAGGCAGCCCGCACTTCGGGAATAGCATTCGGGTCGAAGCGGGAGCCGGGACTAAGACCGATCTTCGCTTCGGCCTGCCGCACGGCGGATTGAGCCTGCTGTTCAGCGGCAAGCGCCTGATTGAGTCGCAACTGCGCGTCGCGCGGGTCGAGGCGGGCAATTACCGCGCCTTTCTTAACGAACGCGCCCACGTCAACAGGAGTGGCAATCACCTGTCCGGAAGTTTCAGGCGCTACATCGGAAGTCTCAACGGCTGCAAAACTGCCTGTCGCCTGAATGTAAGCCTGCACCTCGCGTGAAAGGGAAAGGGCAGTCGTTACGGCAACCGGCCCGGTTTCGGCGGGATTTGTGCCACTCGCGGCTGAATTCGTGTTTTCCGTCGTCTTGGCTTTCGACCGCCCGCAGGCAGCCATCAAAACGAGCGCGACGGATAAAAACACGGCGAGGTGGATTCTGCGATCAGAAAATAAACGTTGCATATGAGCTGATACCCCTATCTGGTTCCAGGCTTTTTTGCGCGCTGTCTGGTTGAGGGGACGCACCGCATACCGGCTAAGAATAAACAGGTGAAATTCTTTATCGCGTCCTTGTCGGTGAGCTTCACAAAGTCGGCGCTGAATAGCCCCGTCATCATAGAATGATGAAGCACTGCTCCTAAAAATGATTGCACGGCAGCGGTCGCGTCGCAATTGCGAAAGACTTTGTCGCGCTGTCTTTGAAGGATGTAATTGCGCAGAAAATCGTGAATCGGGCGGAACTGCTTATTGCGAAAGTTGCGCGCAAGCTCGTGCTTTTCAAGAGCCGAATAGAGCATCAATCGCAGAAAATCCCGGTCGCCCCGATGATGGTCCAATATCTTTGCCGCAAGCGTGCGAAACAGCTTTTCGTCGTCGCGCGCGCTCGCATGAGCGCGCAATTCGTCGAGACTTTCATTCAGTTTCACCTCGTCGGCTTTGTAATCGAGGATGGCGGCATAAAGATCGTCTTTTGTCTTGAAGTGGCGAAAAATTATCGCCTCTGTCACTCCTGCGGCAATCGCTATCTCTTTGGTCGTCGTTCCGCGAAACCCTTTTTGAGAAAAGAGCCGAAAGGCGATCTCGATCAACTGTTGACGGCGACCTTTTGCAGACATGCGGGTGGCCTTCGCCTCAGTTGAACGATAAGACTGTTTGATAAGTTCTTGCGGCAATTCCCATACCCTCCTCGCTCGCTTGAATGTAAGTGAGTGTTTACTTACTAAGACTGTATCATAGTGATCGAGGTCGAAAGCGTCAAGGCGGCTTCCTGACTTTGCATTTCGGTATTAGACTGGATGTCGGCACAGGAGGAACTACTGATGCAGGAGATACTGAAAGAGCGGATAGACAGACTGCGCGAATATTTCAAGCTCTCCGCGCAATCTGAGCTTACGTCTGGCGATGCAGCCGAGATAGAACTGACTGCGACCGCAAGAGAGCATCTTTCCCGATTCAATATAGAATGGCACGTTATCCCATCCAATACGGCTGTCGCTATGGATGACGATTATATAAAGCGGCTCTACCCGATGTGCGCGCGAAACTTCGCAAAACATGGCGCATACAGCCGAAGCTGTCGCGAAGCGCTCGTCCGGGGTCACAACCGCCATCAGGGCCGCATACTCGGAGTCGAAGCGACACAAAAACCCAACTATCTTCCCGGCAACCGGCAATTCTATGGCACTCCATATGGCTTTGACCCGACTGCCGACCCGTTTGCGCAGTATCTGGGGCGGGCGGGATTGCTGACCGGAACCCGGTTCGCGCACAGTTATGCTTCTCTGCGCGCGATGATCAATGCCATTAATGATGAATGGCGCGAGCGTTCGTTGTTGCCGCGCGGCTATCGTCTCACGATATGCCCGCCAGCCGTGTTCAATCTTGTAGGAACCGTCTTTCATCAGGAGTGGAGCGAAGCACAGTCTCTCGAACTCGGATTCTATCGCGACGATCACGGCAACGCTAAATGCTATGCAGTCGGCTCGAATGCGCCGGGTGACTTTTCATACATTCACCAGATTGAGACGGATTCGGACTGGACTCTGCTTGGGTTTCGCACTGCGCTTGTGCCGGAATAGCCTGCCGAATAATTCAAGTCTTGAATTATTCAAATGCCAGATATCATTAGCCTCATATCAAACTTCTTTCTGACGATGTAGGGAAAGATTTCTGTTGCGCAGCAAGCAACCATGCAAGCGCGGCTACATCTAACACGCCCGAAGAGACGTAAAACAACGATTCCGCCCTACCAACTTATGGCACTTCGATCATCGTGTTTGAAGGAGATGAGTTGGCAAGCGCCTAAGCTGGAAGCATCTGAGTAAAAATTCAAATGCTGCCCGTATATCATTGGACGCAATCTAAGATTTGATTCAAAAAAACTCTCAGCCGTCGAGGCTCAGGCTCGACGAGACGTGTGATGAAAGAGGTGATTATGCAACTCAAAATATGGAATATCTGTATGGTTATGTTTGCGATAGCAGTTTTTTGCTTTTCCGGCTCTGCGCAGACTCGGGAAGATAAGATTCTTTCGCCGTATTTCTTTGTGCAGGGAAACCCGGAAGTAGATCGCTTACCTCTCAAAGATACGCGGGTTGAGATAAACGTATCGGGCGTCATCGCAGACGTGAAGGTACTACAGACTTATCGGAACGAAGGCTCGCGGCCAATCAATGCATCTTACGTCTTTCCGGCATCCACGCGGGCCGCCGTCTACGCGATGCGCATGCGAATCGGCGATCAGGTTATTGTTGCTAAGATCAAAGAACGAGAAAAGGCAAAGCAGGATTTCGACAAGGCCATGCAGGAAGGGAAGAGCGCATCGCTGCTTGAGCAAAACAGACCCAATGTCTTTTCGATGAGTCTCGCCAATGTCATGCCCGGTGACCAGATCGAGATCGAGCTTCGCTATACGGAACTGCTGGTGCCGACCGACGGCGTCTATGAGATGGTCTTTCCAACAGTAGTAGGGCCGCGCTACTCCTCTCAGCCTGAGTCTACAGCGGCGCAAAAAGACCTCTGGGTTAAAACTCCGTATCTCCATCAGGAAAATAAACCGACGAGCGAACTCCACATTACAGCCCGTGTTTCAGCCGGTGTTCCCATCCGGGAATTGAGCTGCGCCTCGCACAGTATTGTTCCGCAATATCAGAGTCCGAGCATCGCTCGCTTTACGCTCGACGATACGGACCCGTATCAGGGGGATCGTGACTTCATTATGCGCTACCGTCTGGCCGGGGATCAGATCGCGTCGGGCCTGATGCTTTATCAGGGCGAAGACGAGAACTTTTTTCTTTACATGGCACAGCCGCCGCAACGAGTTACGACCTCAGACATACCCCCTCGCGAGTACATCTTTGTGGTAGACGTTTCCGGCTCGATGGAGGGCTTTCCTCTGAATATATCCAAACGCCTGTTGCAGGATCTGATCGGGCAATTGCGACCGACGGATCTGTTCAACGTCGTTTTGTTCGCGGGCGACTCCGCCGCGCTTTCTGAAAAGTCGCTTCCGGCAGATAAACAAAACATCTCGGAGGCGATTCGTTTGATCGAACAACAGCGCGGAAACGGAGGAACCGAGCTTCTTGCAGCCATCAAAAAGGCTATGAGCATTCCCCGCCAGGAAAATATTTCGCGATCCGTCGTGCTGATAACCGATGGTTATATTTCAGGGGAAGAGGGAGTCTTTGATTACATACGGGATCATCTGACGGAATCGAACATCTTTGCTTTCGGCATCGGCGCGGCGGTAAACCGCTACCTGATTGAAGGCGTGGCGAAAGCCGGAATGGGCGAGCCTTTTATCGTGACAGGCGAAGCTGAAGCCCCTGAGATTGCGGACAAATTCCGACAGTACATTCAGACTCCGCTTTTGACCGATATTCAGGTTCGCGCAATCGGTTTTGATATATATGATGTGCACCCGGTTCACCTGCCTGATTTATTCGCTCAACGTCCTGTGATTCTTTTTGGCAAATGGCGCGGCCCCGTGAGCGGAAGCTTCGAGATGCAGGGAAAAACGGGACAGGGAGATTATCTGACCAGCCTCGATGTTGCAGGCGTCGAGCCGGATGAAGGCCATCGAGCGTTGCGTTACCTGTGGGCCAGATCACGTGTCGCCGAACTTTCCGATTACGGCTCCGGCTCTGTAGACGCCGAGCGGATCAGCGAAATCACTGCTCTGGGTTTGAAGTACAGCCTGTTGACTCAGTACACCTCTTTTATAGCGGTGCTTGAAGAGGTGCGAAATACACAGGGACCGGCTAAGGATGTGGATCAGCCGCTGCCCCTTCCGCTGGGCGTGACCGATCTGGCAGTGGGCACGGGCACCAGGAGCGGAAGTGAACCGGAACTCATCTGGCTGATTACGGCGGCAATAGCTATCGGACTGATGATGATCTTTCGCAGGCGGCGATTTGTATGAAACGGGCTTGTATGAAACAAGGATTCAACTGGAACCGGATAGCGCAGTTGGTTGTCGTGCTGCTCTGCGCGTTCACGCTCAAGCTATATTATTCAACGGCAAGTGCCAACCAACTGCGCTGGATCCTTGCTCCTACGACTGCGATTGTAGAGCTGGTCAGCGGCACCGGGTTCGAGTTTGAATCTCAGGCAGGCTACATCAGCACGGATCACAGTTTCCTGATAGCGCCTTCCTGTGCGGGAGTCAATTTCCTGATCGCTGCATTCCTGATGCTTTCAATCAGAAAGCTATTGAGCGACCGTTCGTGGGCATTCATCCCCGTCGCTTTTTTGATTGCCTATGTTGTAACTCTTGTTGCAAATGCCGCCCGCATCTCGGTCGCATTGCGGATGCCTGCGGAGATCAACTGGATGAACCCTGAGCAACTTCACCGCTTTGAAGGAATCTTCATCTATTTTGGATTTCTGCTGATGTTGTTTGTTATCAGCGAAACCTTGAGTTCAAAAACGACATCGGGTCTGTTGCGGAAATCCTTCTTCCCGCTTTTTGTCTATTACGCGGCGGCGTTGGGAATTCCGCTGGCAAATGGCGCTTACCGCCAGGGGCGTGATTTCTGGGAGCACTCGCTGTTTGTTTTACTGATTCCTCTACTGCTGATTGGGCCGCTTGCGATGTTCCTCCTGTGGAGGTCGCGAGCCTCTGAAAACTTATCGAGTCATTGATCGCTAAGGAGCGAAAGCGCCTCCTCGCGCACAAGCGTATCAGGGTCACTCAGGGACTGCTCGATAAGTGACGTGGCTTTTCTTTCGTCAAGCTGTTTAAGCGCCCAGAGCGCGTGAGACCGGATCAGTGGCTCCGCGTCATGCTCAATGCGCTCGATCAACACTGGCAGAGCAGCAGTGCAACCGATATTGGCGGCAACCACTGCGGCATTACGAAGCAACCCTCGCCGCTTCGGGCGCGTGAGAGGCGTTCCTTTGAAGCGCCGACGAAACTTTTCATCGCTGTCAATTGAAAGCACCTCAACCAGATCAAGCCTTGGGCCAACGCCCGCATCAGGATTAAACTCGCGCCATGTCGTCTCTTTTGCAAAGCGATTGAACGGGCAGACCAATTCCGATTCTCCACGCACTATCACGGGCAGCGGCCCGTACCGTGTAGCATCGGGGCGCATCTCCTGACACACGTCGCAACCGAACATCCATTCGCCAACGCCTGCTCTGAGGTCGCGCGGTATCGCGCCTCTGTTTTCGATTGTGAGATAAGAGATGCATCGCCTTGAATCGAGCCTGTACGGGGCGGCAAAGGCATCAGTCGGACAAGCCGTAATGCAGCGGCTGCAACTGCCGCAACTGACATTGCTTTTGCGCTCGTCGGCGGGCAGGTCGAGGTCAACGAGTATCTCTGAAAGAAAAAACCACGAGCCCGATTTCGGCTGGAGCAGGTTGGTGTTCTTGCCGAAAAATCCAACCCCTGCGCGCGCGGCAATCGCTCTTTCAAGCAGCGGCACCGCATCGACGAAACATCGAGCCTGAAGCGCGCGCCCGGCGAGCTTTTCAATCTCGGAAACGAGCGCAATCAATCGCGGCTTCACTACATCGTGGTAATCGAGCCCCCACGCATATCGAGCCACGCGCCCATAATGATTTTCGTGCTCGAAGGCGGGCGCTGCGGCGTAGTAGTTTATGGCCAGTGTGATGAGCGACAGGGCCGACGGCACAAGGCGGTTAGGGTAAGCATTCAGTTCGGGACGGCGAGTCATATAGTCCATGCCCGCCGCGAACCCATCTTCGCACCATCTGCGAAATGCTTCGTCGTCGCGCGCGAGCGGCTCGATTGAAGCGATGCCTGCGACCTCAAATCCAAATTCTCGCGCCGCGCGCTTGACCTGCGATGCCAGATCGTTCATCCGGACAAGGCTAACGAATCAATAAGACAAAATGCAAAGAAGATGTACGAATGAATGGAGTGAGAATTCAAATGTGAAAGATAAGCGCGACATTGCAACTGAATCCCGGCAAAAGCGGCGACGTTATTTTATCTTTCTCCGCAAGCGCGGCGATGAGTTCCAATGCAGCCCCCCGCAGGCGATAGATTTCAACCGAGCGGCTGTCCGGGTAAACAACCCAGTACTCTTCGACTCCGAACTTGCCATAAAGCCGTCGCTTGACGACGCGATCACGTTGTTCGTTCTCCGCGCCCGGCGAGACGATTTCGATGACGATGTCGGGCGAGCCTGTTATTCGCTCCGTCGAAGCAATCTCGCCGCGCCGTTCATTGCTCACGAAAACTATGTCCGGTATCACGCTGTTGTACTTATTGAAGATGACGCCCGGCGTGGTTATGACTTCGCCGACTCGATTTCCTTCCAGATATTTCAGAAAGAAGGCGAGAAGCTTCATGATTATTCGTTGATGCGTCAGGCCCGGGGCACGGGACATAAATATTTCTCCTTCGATCACCTCGTAGCGATTGCCGTCATCGGGCATCAAATCGAGATCGTCTACGGTGACAAGCGGTGAGGTGCGAGTTGTCATAAAATCCTCCGGATGGTGTCCCCCAAGCCATTTTACTTGGCTGTGATTCTAACATAATGGTGAGTGGGACTTGCAATCACATCGCGCGCACTTTCGACGGATGCACAAGGTGATGATAAAATGTTTCGAGCATCGTGGAGCTTATCGAGGTCGCAACCCGTAGAGAGAGCTTATGGAGCTAAAGGCAGGCTTTGTGTGTGACAGGGGATTGAATCCCAAGCGCCCGGTCAATCAGGATCGCTTTCTGGCGATTGCCGAACGCGGACTGTTTGCGGTCTTTGACGGCGTGGGCGGTCAGCGCGCGGGCGAGGTCGCAAGCCAGACAGCCGCAGATACTATTGAAGAAGCGCTCACACACACACGTGCAGATTCTTCGCTTGAACTGATCCGCCGCGCCATCCAGTTCGCCAACCGGGACATATTCGAGATGGCGGAAAGCGACCCGGCCTATAAAACGATGGCGACGACGATTGCGCTGCTGCACATCGACGGCAACCGCGCGACAATAGCTCACGTGGGCGACAGCCGCGTTTACCGTCTCGAAGACGGTCGCTTTCACCGCGAGACGCTCGATCATACCGATTACAACGACGACATCAAAGCGGGGCTTGTGGGCAAAGCGCAGGTGAGCGACCGTGGGCGAAATGTCATCAACCGCGCGCTCGGCGTCGAAGCCGATGTCGATATCGAGACCAAAACAGTTCAGGTGCGCGACGGCGTCAGGTTCCTGCTGTGCAGCGACGGCATCTATCGTCATATATCGGATGAAGAGATCGCTCGCGTGCTGGCGCAGAACAAGGACCCTCAGCGCGCGGCGGACGAGTTGAAACGTCTGGTTCACGAGCGCGGCGCAGACGATAATCTGACAGCCGTCGTCGTGCAGGTAGGGCGCGCGCGGCAAAGCGCAGTCCTTGCGATTGAAGACGGGATGGCCAGTTATCGCGGCGTGCCGAGGGCGCGCGCGGGCGCGGCAGAAGTCGGCAACACAGTGCCTGCGGCGTCGCGCGACGGTCGCATACAGGTTGAATTCGGCGGAGACAGGCAGCCACGCCTGCCGGACGGGCGCGCGTTCGACGTTCAAACGGGCGGGCGCGTCGAGCGATTCGATTCGCGCGAAAGCTCGTCCCGGCTGCGAACTGTGATGTGGTCGCTGCTGTTTATCGTCCTGCTGGGCGCGGCCTTTTACGGAGGGCTGCGCGCGTCAGATTGGGTGAAGTCGAAAACGTCTGGTCAGAGCGCTCAGGATATGAATGACCCGCTCAAAGCCGGACGCGCAGCCTTCGATAGCCGGAGCTATCAGGCGGCTGCAACTCAGTTTGCTTTGGCAACCGAGCGCGAGCCGCAGAACGCAGAGGCGCATTACTGGCTTGGGCGCGCGCAGCTTGAGTCGGGCGAATACTTGAAAGCAGCGCTGAATTTTGAAAACGCGATCAGCCGTCAACCCGCGCTCTATGACGCGTACGTTCAGGCGGCGGCGGCATATACATCTGCGGGCGACAGGGCAAAAGCCGAACAGATGCTCGCCCGCTACGCAGAAGAGCGCCGCCGTCAACCCGCGCCGCGATTGGATAACTCGAATTCTCAACAGAACCGTGAGCGATAACGAGCGTATAAAACAAAGTGCCTGAGCTTAAACTGGAAAACAGCATAGTTGATGATCGCTACCTGGTGGACAGATGCCTGAGCCACGGCAGCTACGCTGAGATTTTTCTCGCAAGCGATCAGAGGTATGACGACGAACTTGTAATCATCAAAGCCCTGAACGTCACTTTGCAGGGCACGCCTGATGTCGAGCTTGAGCAGACGCTTGTAGAGAATTTTCAAAATGAAGCAGTCGCGCTCGACAAGGTGCGGCACCCGAACATCATTCGCCGTCTGGGTCACGGCACAGCGGCGGATCTTAAGGGCGCGCCTTTTCATTATCTGGTGCTCGAATACATGCCGGGCGGCGAACTGCTTGAACTATGCCGCCGCAAGCCTTTAAGCCTCGACGACACGCTCTTTTATTTTCAACAGGTGGGCGAAGCCCTCGCCTATGCCCACAGCCAGCGAATCATTCACCGCGACATCAAGCCTAACAATCTTTTGCTTTCAGCTGACAAAAAGATAGTCAAGATAGCCGATTTCGGCGTGGCAAAGATGACCGTTGATGACTCGACGGCTGAAATCACCCGCGTCGGCACGAACGTATATGCGCCGCCTGAACATCATCCCGACGAGTCGAGTGATTACTCCAGGCAGCGACTTACTTCTTCGGCTGATGTTTATTCGCTTGCGAAGACTATTTATACGGCGATGACAGGACGCGCGCCGCGACAGTTCGCGCGACAGCCGATCACGGATCTTCCCGAAAGTCTCGCTGCACATCCCTGGGGCGCAGGACTGCTCCGCACGCTTCGCAAAGCAACCCAGTCGCGCGTCGCTGATCGCTACGATTCTGTGCAGGGGTTCTGGGAAGATTTCGCCCAACTCAGACTGGAAGAGGGACAAGATGACGAAGCGACCGTAGTGCGAACGCGCTTGAATACAACCAGCACTGCCGAACACGCGGCGGCCCGCCCTCATTTTCAAACAATATCAAGTACACCGCTCGAAGGAAGCCGACCGCAGAAGGCTCGAATAGTTGTCGAACTGCCCCCCCACCAGGACAAAAACAACGGGCCGACAAACGCAGAGGCGAGTAATGGTGTTCCTGTATCGCTCAATCCGCGCGTTCCCGCTTCCGAAGGCGCGCACTACGGGCTGGGCGCTCGCGTAGCAACAAAAGATGATACGGTCACAAATACCGAAGCCGGAGTCGTCGAGCGCGCAAACCTGAAAGAAAAACGGGCGGCGGAACTGCGCAGTAGAAGAGAGGCAGAGCGCAGTTTCTTTGACAACCTGCGCATGGCCATCGGGTCGGACTGGCTGCGACGGGTGTTTATAGTATTTCTTCTGGCCGCGCTGGTCGGGCTGGCCGCCTCTACTTACTACTATTTTGCGGAGCATAACGGCAGGCTGATGGAAAGCTTTCAGGGCAAGGAAGGCTCGATAGGCGGCAATGCAACGAACGTCAACCTGCGAAGCGAGCCGGGCGGAAGCATACTGGCTATAATGCCTGCGGGAACGCGTGTGCGCGTGCTCGAAGATCGCGGCAAGTGGTTGAGGGTAAGAATACTGAACTGGGCAGGCACCGCGCCTGCAAATGCGCCCGAAAGCGGATGGGTGGACGGGCAGTTCGTCAAATAATTAATCCGGAAACCGGGAGAATCGAAGATGGGATGGTTTGAAAGTCTCAGGAAGTGGATAGACGGCGAAGAAGATATAGACGAGAAGGGCGAACCACTCGCGCGCTCGAAGTGGGACGACTTTCTTGTTGCGGTCGCGCGCGAAGTCGAACAGACCATGCAGCGCGAGATGTTCACGCCGCCGGGCGGCCCGACTTATGTGCCGCGCGAGTACGTGGTCTTTATGAGCACAACGGACGATGCCGAATGGCAGGGCGAGAAGCGCGAAGGGCTGGAGCGCGGGTTGTATCACGTGCTGTCGGAACGCGCGCGCGAACTGGCAGGCGAAAACGATTTTCAAACCAAGACTCTCACCGTAGAGCTTCGCGTCGATCCGGGACTTGAGTCGGGCCACTTTCGCGTGCAGCACATCTGGGATACCGAAGCGCAGAAGACTATGGTGAAGCCGCGCAAGCGCGCGCCCTCGCCCGACGCCTCATCACAGGGCCTTGCCACGATAGCCGAAGAGCGCGAAGAGGAAGCGACCATCGTTCGCCCGCGCAAGTCAACCGAGCCGAACTTTTCCGTGCTTGTGCGCCGCAATATGCCCGGAGCCGATACTGCGCCGCCCGATGTGCGACCTTTTTTCAAAGACGAAATCACGATAGGGCGCGGCTCGCGGCAGGTCGATGTCGATCTCAGACTGGAAGGCGACCTTGAAGTGAGCCGCCAGCATGCAACGCTTAAAAAGAGCGGCGACGGCGACTACACGCTCACCTGCAAGGGAGCCAACGCCATTACGATCAATGACGAAAAAGAGATAATCAATAACGAGAGCGCGGCAGTCAAGCCGGGCGACAAGATAGGCATTTGCAGCTATGAGCTTTCGATTGTAGCGAAGTGAACGTGGCGCAATCCCGAAACAAAATAGCCGCCGCGCGCCTTCTGGAATACTTCGACTATTTTCTATTTATATTAAGCGAGGCCGCTGACAATCAGCGGAACCCATAGCTCCTTTTCTGAGATTTCACGACTGCTTGCACGCCCCCGTCGAGCAGTCGTTTCTTTTTTTACCTTCCGCCCCAACCCCTTTAATCACGCCTTCGACGCACCGGACGATTACAACGAAACGATCACCCGCTTGACCACGGATGTGTTTCTGAATAATATATTGCTATGCCATATAACGAAACACGGATGCTCGATCGGGAATTGAAAAAAGGGAGCGCCGAATTGCTGATCCTCTCGCTGGTCGAAGCCCGGCCCCGGCACGGATACGAAATCAGCAAATTGATAGAAGCGCGCTCGGAAGGCGTGCTGCGTTTCAACGTCGCTTCGCTTTACCCGCTGTTGTATCGCCTTGAGAAGCGAGGCTGGATTCAAGGCCGGTGGGTGGAAAAAGCAGGACAGCGCCGTCGCCGCTATTACCGGTTGACGATTGAAGGCAAGAAGGTGCTGGCGGCGCAACGCACGGGATGGCAGTCATTCGTCGAAGCTATCAGACGTATTACGGAAATCGAACATGCCTGATTGGAAGCACGAGATAAAAAAGCGATTGGCAGGTTTAATGCTCGCGCCTGTGCGAGAGGCCGAAATCATCGAGGAGTTTGAACAGCATCTCGATGATCGTTATGAAGAGTTGTTGGCTGGCGGCGCAAGCGATGAACAGGCCCGTCGCGCGGCGCTCGCGGAATTGAGCGATAACGATCTGTTTGCCAGAGAACTGCGCCGGATTGAGCGGCCAGTCAAGGCTGAACCCGTAGTTCCGGGCACAGGGAGAATAAATATGCTTGCAGACCTGAGGCAGGATTTGCGCTACAGTATTCGCGCGATCTACAGGCAGCCGATATTTGCCGCAATTGCTGTTGTGACGCTCGCCTTAGGGATTGGCCCCATCACTGCGATATTCACACTGGCTCAGGCAGTCTTATTGAAACCGCTCCCGTTCAAAGAACCCGAACGACTCGTCAGGGTGTGGAAGAACGCGAACAACCCCGCCTCTGTGCCGGATTTCGTTGAATGGCGCGACCAGAATCAGACTTGCGAGCAGATGGGAACTTTCCAGCTATACAGCGTCTTCAATCTTACCGGCGAAGGCGAGCCGGAAGCGATTCAAGGCTCGGTCGTCTCTGCTGATATGTTAACCCTGCTCGGCGTCGAGCCGTTACTGGGGCGATTGTTTCTGCCGGATGAAGACAAACCGGGAAATACCCCGGTCGTGGTGTTGAGTCACACGCTCTGGCAGCAGCGTTTCGATGGCGACCCGAAGATCATTGGCCGAAGGCTGATTTTCAACGCGGAACCTTACACGGTCGTCGGCGTGATGCCGAAAGGCTTTGAATTTCCGATTGATGTTACGGGAACACGGCTCTGGGCCACAGAGGTCTTTGACCCGAACAGCCCGGCAACGCCGCGCGGAAGTAATTTCCTCAATGTCGTCGCGCGCCTGAAACCAAACGTGTCGTTCGAGCAGGCGCGGACAAACCTGCAGACGATCCTTGAACCGCAGTATCCAAATCAAGTTCCGGTCAGTCTGATGTCGCTACACGAACAGCTGGTGGGCGATACACGGACGCCGCTGCTGGTGCTTTTGGGCGCGATCTGCTTTGTCCTGCTTATTGCCTGCGCCAATGTTGCCAACCTGCTGCTGGTTCGCTCAGCAGGGAGACAGAAAGAATTAGCCGTTCGCATCGCGCTGGGCGCAAGTCAATTCCGTCTGTTCCGGCAACTGCTCACCGAAAGCGTTTTACTGGCAGGCGCAGGCGGCGCGCTCGGTTTACTGCTCGCCGTTTTAAGTCTCGACCTGTTGATCGGCTTCAGCCCCGTCAGATTACCGCGCATCGAAGAAGTTGGCATTGACGCGGGTGTGCTCGGATTTCTTTTTCTGATCGTGCTGGTGACCGGACTTGTCTTTGGCACGCTTTCGTCGTTTCGACTCTCGGAGAGCGATTTGCGGGAAGCGCTCAAAGAAGGAACTGGCCGCGCGACCTCAGGTCTTTCGCGGCAACGATTGCGCAGCGCGCTTGTCGTAGCCGAAATAGCGCTTTCGCTCGTCCTGCTGGTTGGCATGGGCTTGATGCTCAGGAGCTTTCTCAAGCTTCGAGCCGTTGATCCGGGCTTCAGGTCTGAAGGCGTCTTGTGCATCAACATAATGCTGCCCGAATCGCGCTACGCGGAAAGAAGCCAGCGGGCCGACTTTATCCGACAAACTCTTGAGCGCATGGAGGCTTTGCCGCAGGTGCGTTCGGTCGCGAGCGCAGCTTTTAATACATGGACTATGGGCGCTTCTTCACGCCGGTTTGCTATCGAGGGCCTGCCGCTGCCCGAACCGGGACATGAGAATTTCGCAAACTATATTTCGGCCAGTCCCGATTATTTTCGCACGCTCAGCATACCTCTGATGGCCGGGCGCGCGTTCACCTCACGAGATGACATAACGGCTCCGGGCGTGGCCATCATCAATCAGGCATTGGCGCAACGTTTTTTTCCGGATCAGGAGGTGATTGGCAGGCGCATCCGGTTTTACAGTTCGCGTGATCCGCAGCCTCCATGGTTAGAGGTCGTCGGTGTGATAGGCGATGTCAAACAGATCAGTCTGGATTCGGAACTGCGGCCAGAGATATATGTGCCGCACGCTCAGGGCGCGCATCCGGCTCTGACTTTCTTTGTGCGCGCTGACGGCGACCCGTTGAGTCTGACGAGCGCAACAAGGAGCGCGATTCAGGCGGTTGATAAAGACCAGCCCGTCGCATGGCTTACGACGCTTGATCAGGTGCTGGCCGGTTCGGTATCAAGCCGTCGCGGGCTGATGTTTCTGCTGGGCGTATTTGCGGTCATAGCCGTGATGCTGGCCGCAGTTGGCATATACGGCGTCATATCGCATTCGGTCTCTCAGCGAACGCGAGAGATAGGCATACGCATGGCGCTTGGAGCGCGACCCGTGGATGTGTTGAAACTGATAGTCAGTCAGGGGCTGTCGCTGGTGGTCTTTGGAGTAGGCGCGGGACTGGTCGGAGCAATAGCCGTGACCCGCGTCCTGTCGAGTCTGTTGTTTGGCGTCAACGCCACCGACGCAGTAACTTTCGTCTGCGTCTCGTTGATTCTGATGGTGGTCGCGCTGCTGGCCTGCTATGTTCCTGCTCGCAGGGCGACTAAGGTAGATCCCTGTGTTGCGCTCAGATGCGAATGAAGCTTTGCTACTTGAGTTGAGCGGATTTGACGAAAGCCATGTAGCCTGCATCCCATCGTTCGACGGTTTTTTCAGGTCCGACCAGTTTGATGTAGTATGCGCCCTTCGACGTTTCGATAACGGCTGCGCGCATTCGCGCATTAGAGATGGCCTGCCCCGATCCGCCGCCGCCCGTCATATCGCCTGCGCTGTAGGTCCCTGTGACATCGAGCAGCGTAAGCGGCATCCCGTTGACGGTCGTTGTTTCGGTCTTTGCTTTTGCTCTGGATGAACTGCCGTCGGGCTGTTGCATCTGGCCTATCCAGCGTTCAAGGTTGGCATCGACCGAGCCTCCCTGTCCGGGGCCGAAGTAGAATACGATGAGGCTTGCGTCCCCGCCATCGCCCGGCAGTTTATACTGCGCGACCCGCATGCTTGACGTAGGCGGCTCGCTGATCCAGCCATCGGGAGCCTGTAACTTCAGATCGCCTGACGCGCCTGCGCCGCCGCCTTGTTGAGGAGGCACGGGTCTTTGAGCGGGCGCGGAACCGGGCTGAGCAGTCGGCGCGGAACCGGGAGGCACCACGGTTGGAGCGGGCGCGCCACAGGCCAGCGCGAATGCTGCAAACATCATTACGGCAGTTACTTTGATCTTTAAATTGAACATGATTTCGACCTCTCAGTAAATTATAACCTTCTTCATCTTTCGTTAAAGCTTTTCACCTTTTCGCCGAACGCGGCGGCGTCAAACCTCGGCGCGCTATCAAGGTCAAGCTGGTGCATCCAGTAATCCGGCTCAGGCGGCGCATCGCTTTCCCATCGCGCGTTCGGGCCGTAGATCATGTAAATGTCCCATGCATCCTGAGAGATTGACAACACGGGTTCGTATCCGTGAAGCAGCGTGGCTTCGTCGTCCCAGTAATGCATCGCTCGCCCGTCCGCGACAAAGCGAGTTGCATTTGGAACATCATTCTGTGTGGCAGAGACTTTCGGAACCCACACGACGTAGGCGCGCAACTGCGGGTCGCCGTTTTTCTCCATCACTTCGCGTTCGACTTCGGAAGCCCCCCGAAGGCATACGCCTCACGTGGGGGCTACGAGCATCAACACCCTGACTTTGCCCGCGTCCCGGTTGAAAGCGGCGCGCAAAGGATTTTCGCCTGCCCGAATCAACGCGTACTCCTGAACGCCGCCTTTCGGACCGACCAGTCGCGGCCACTCGGTTGCGGCATAACTGACGGCAGAGACCGCCCACACGCCAAACGAGCACCATAACACAATGCGCAGGACGCGACCGGCGCGCGGCAGGCACTCACCTTCGCGGCAATCAAGTCGCGATTTGCGCGAACGCCAGCCTGCGACGGCCAGCAACGCCAGAGAAATGATGAGCAGGTAAGGTCGATAGGGCGAAAGCAGCGCAGAGAAGGTCACGCTCGTCGCCGACATCATAGCGAAGACAGTCGGGCCGACGCAGCAGAAACTGGCGAAGGCGGCGGCCAGTGCGCCCGCGCCTCCTGCGGACGCGCTCAAAGCGGCAAGCTTTTCTTTCACATCCTTCTCTGCACAATCAGGCGCGAGCGGCTTCCCTTTGCGGAGAAGCGAACAGGCGCTCGATCATCGGCTCGAAGTGCGCAAGCGGCAGCGTGTCGTATTCAGGGTCGAACGCAGCCTGGTCCCACTCATCCGTGAAGCGGCGAGCCATCTCAAACCACGGCTCGTCCGCGTACAGGCGGCGCGCTTCGGGGTCTTTGCCAATCAGCGCGTAGTAGTGGCGGCCTTGAAAATCCTGATGCGTGCGAATTATTTCGTATGTCTCGCGCGAGACGTACGGCTTGAGAATCTCTGCGGAAATAGCCGGATGATTCTCGACCGATATGGCTTTGCCTATGTCGTGACAAAGCGCCGCGACGATCATCTCTTCCGAAGCGCCGTCGCGTTCCGCGCGCGTGGCTGTCTGCAAGCCGTGCTCAAGCTGATTGACGGCAAACCCGTCTACCTGCTCCTGAAGCTGAGCGAGCATCGCTTTGATGATATTCGGCATAGTTGATTGGCGCTGGGCGACGGCCTGGCCGATCTGCATCCAGTCTTCGGCTTTGCCCTGATCCATTCTGGTAAACGACATAATCTTTTCTCCCGCAATTTGTGGATGAGATTGACGAAAAGAATATAATCGCTGAGAGTCGAATTGACCACCCCGTTAGCCCCTCGCCGTAATTTCAAGTCTACGCAGATGCTGGCCGTCGTCGATGAGCGCGACTAACCGGAAAGTTCTTTTCTATCAGGAAAGCGGAACCGCCAGCCGATCACGAAGACCGGCTGGCGGTTATTTCCTTATGGCCGATTGGCTCTTAATTATTGATCAGGAATACATCCCATGCCCAACGCCCGACCTGCGCGCCATGAGCGTCAAATACCTTTGCTCGATAACGAAACTGGTTGCCATACTGGTCAACCCGCCGTGACTCTTTGAAGTCGAGGCTGATTGCCAGAACGCCCAGTGCTGGCAACCTGCGTAGCTCGTTGGATTCTGAGACGCCGTTGTGATTGTTGTCCTGCCACAGACGCAGAGAAGAAAAAACAGCATCGCGGCTGGTTATCAGCCCGTCACCATTGCCGCCATTTTCATGCTTATCAAATTCGGCCAGAGCAAGGAACCCGTTCGGATGTAATACCAGAGGCTGCGGTGTGACATCGCCAAACAACTCTGTGCTATCATCTATT
The DNA here is from genome assembly GCA_963804815.1 of Blastocatellia bacterium. Lineage (GTDB taxonomy): Bacteria > Acidobacteriota > Blastocatellia > UBA7656 > UBA7656 > DATEKX01. The sequence goes on from CAWDRU010000002.1 coordinate 6,505,920, forward strand.
CTGCCATTGTTATTTCTGTCCAAAGCCAGAAAAGCGTTCGACGAACCATAAGCCGTCCATGCCACATGCTGAGGCGTGCCTGTGGCCGCCAGATCGAACGTTACGCCGTGAGCAATATCTGTTAAGGGGAAACCGCTGCCATCAACATCGATCAGTATGGGAGAGATGGGCGGGATGCCCTGTTGACACGTACATTGATCGGCATTCCACCACCAGCCCGAAGGGCAAGTCTGGTGCAGGCAGCCGCCGTCTTCTTGATTGGGGTTAGTTACGTCATTTTCGCAATTTGCCTGACTGACTACGTTGAAGCTTTGATTAGATTTGGTCACATCGTCCGGCTGAACCTGATTTGTTATATTGGTCGAACAATTTATGGATCCTTTATTCATAATAGAAGGATCTCCTGAACAATCAGCAAGCCCGATGGTATGGCCCACTTCGTGCCCGACTCGGCCAGAGATAGTTGTTTGAGAACGACTGCTGGTGTTTGACGGTAAAGTAACGGTATAAGGGCCGCCGGTCGTAAATGCTCCTGATGTATTAGCGCAAGTGCCAGTAGCTACCGGTCCCTTAGTCACAGTGATTTCCGGGGTAGATGTTGTTTGATTCAACTGAAAACAATATGCGGTTTGATTGCCGAAAGCATCTGTTGCTGAATTCCACATTTGAATTGCAGAGACAACCCCGTTCCAGATATTAGAGTTCGTCTGGCCGGAACTATTATTCCAGGTAGCATCGATTTTAACTTCAATTATACGGCGCTGGCCGCATTCGGGGCAGGAACCGCATCCTTGCGGTTGACAAGCCGAACACCCCGGGCCTTCCATAGGAGGTTCATTATAATAACAGGGCGGGCAGGACTGCGCCTGTAAATTGATACCGGCGAAATAAAGAAAAGGTAAGCAAAGGCATAGCACTGCAATGAAGCGACGGCTCATAGCTCACTCCTCCCAAACTATCTGAAATTATTTCTGTAAAGGGCCTAAATTGTTACGACGTTACCGGTAAAACACTTTACTTCGTAGAAGGACGATTCCAAATGTAAGTCTTAAGCGAATCCAGCGAGCTGTTATAAAGGCTGGTAATGTCATGAATCACACGATCATTTTCCTTAGAAGCAGGAATAAGCTTATTTTCCGGACTGATCGTATATATCCCAGACCGTCCCATGCCAAATCCAGCAACTTTCTCGGAATTCTCAGTAGCCAAAAATAACAAGTACCGATTAGACTCTGAAAATTTAGGAAGCTGATAAATCTCTGTCACTGTTACTCCATCAATTTCAACCGTGCCGCCATCAACCCGCATCATGATTTCATCTTTATTCACGGGTAACATATCCTGCGGGATTAGCTTTTCCCAATCAACATCATCCTGACAACTAGAGCACCCCCGAAGAGATTTGCCTGACAGATTCTCCAGAATCCGAAATTTATACCAGGTATGAATTTGATCATCTTTATCCAGCTTACGAATTTCGTTGTCGCTATCCAACACTAATGCGCCAGTAATGTATGATTTCTTTCTAATCGGCTGGGCTACAACAGGGCTAAATTCGGAAAGCGCCTCGTCAAGATTCTCTACTGTGGAATAGCAGGAAATTGTCATCATCGGTGTGACAATCTTTCGCTCCCCTTTCGCCTTAGCTAATCTGGCATACCATGCAATTGTGCCTTTGTCCGGGGCACTCTGTAGCTCCTCGATCTGTTCTTTTTGACTTCGAGAAAGGACTTTGAAAGTTGTTAAAGATATTAGAGAAATTAAAATGATTATGCCTAATATGATAATCTTTATCTTCAATTGGAATTCTCCGATCTAGTGAGGAATTTACTCTACCCTGGAGAACTTCTTAAACCCACTTCCACTTGATGGGTCAGTTTTATATATTACTTTACGATTTCAGTCAAGATAAATTTTCACATTCGAGAGCTTGTTCATTAAAATTTGCAAAAAAAAATATATTCACAGGAAATCGGACTATGCTGCAAGCGCATGGATTAGCAACGCGCATAACTGCGTTCCGGTGATGTGTGTGGATGAGAGAAGTAAAACATCTGAAGTTTTTATTGCGCGCGCCGATTCTAATTGAGACAATCGAGACGGCAAATTCTCAGGCGACTGGCGTTTCAAATTGATAAAAGGAAAGCGAGCTATGATGATTCGCAATCATATAACTGTTGCAACTCTGGCGATCCTGCTGCTGTTTGCGGCAGCGGAGAGCGCGGCCCAGACCAAAAAGAATACAAACACGACAAAGAATGCAAATACAGCGCGGACAGAACCTAAAGCGAAGCCGAAATCGAACGCTGCGAAATCGAACGCCGCGAAATCAAAGCCATCGGGCGCGGCAATATTTCTGGTCACGCAGGACCGCTCCGGCGCGCACATGGCTCCGCTCGTTGGCGTAATCGAAGGACGATTGATCGAGCCTCCGTCCGCCGAATCGGAGACCTTTTCGGAGTTCGCTTCCCGCTACTATCGCGCGGGCCAGAAATATCGCCTGCTTTTTGGCGGAGGCGAAGCCGGAACGGTCACCGTGAAATCCGGCCCTGATAAGGAGAGCGAATGCGCGCGCTCTCAGGCAAACGTAGAGCTTGAAACGTCCGTAAGGATAAACGGGCTTGTGATGGGACTTGCGACCGCATCCGACGCGCTCGGTCGCAAAACATCGTCGCGCCGCTTTCCGGCTGCAACCGAGCGCGCGACTGTGTCGGACATGGCCAAAGGAATCTTTCGTCAGAAAGGCGTCGCAGCCGCCGCGCTTGAAGACATGAAGACGATCAACATGACCGCGACGGATCTGGGCGGCGACGGCAAGGCGGAGATAATCGCGAGCTTTATCGTAAGAACCAAACAGAAGAACGCAATTGTCCATCACCTGTTTCTGATAGCCGCGCCCGAAGCCGATGGCTTCGACGTTGACCTGATGCGTTACTCGCGCACGACCGCTGCTGATTTGCCGGGCGGGGCGAGCCTTGATGACGTGGACGAAGCGGTCTTAACGGAAGTCCTCGTCGATCAGCTCGATTTGAATAATGACAAGATGGCCGAAGTCATCACGATGACTACGAGCTTCGAGGGCGCTACTTATAAAATCTATCGAAAGCAGAAGGGCCAGTGGGCCACCCTGTACGAATTTTATGGTTATCGCTGCGCCTTTTGAAAAGTCCTGTCTATTGAACGGCCCGAACGCAGCGGAAACCGAGATTGTTCAATGCCGTGTCAGGGGTCGCGTGGCTGCGAGCCGCGACCCTGTACCCTCTGCAATAATTTTCGCTGCACAGCCATGACCCGCCGCGCATGACTCGCTCTTCGCCCTTCCGAGGCCCTGTAGGATTCATTCCGGAACTTTGCGAGTAGTATTTATCGTCAAACCAGTCGGCGCACCACTCCCACACATTGCCTGCCATGTCGTAAAGGCCAAAACCGTTCGGCGCAAATTTGGCCGCAGGAGCTAACCCTATATACCCGTCTTCGCCTGTGTTGCGCGCCGGAAATGAGCCTTGCCACCAGTTGGCCGCGTATCGGCCATCGGGATTAAGCTCGTCGCCCCACGGGTAAATCTTTCCGGCCATCCCTCCACGCGCGGCGTACTCCCACTCGGCTTCCGTAGGCAGACGCTTTTTGGCCCAACCGGCAAAAGCGACCGCGTCATTATAAGAAACCTGCATCACGGGTTCATCGTCAGCAGCAGTCGAGTGCGGGCCGTGCGGATGCCGCCAGTTCGCGCCGTCTGTTCGTTTCCACTCGCGCGTTTCCAAATCGAATACGCCGGACCAGCCGAACTTCTCAGCCTCTGTGACATATCCTGTAGCCTTGACGAACCGGGCGAACTCGGCGGCGGTGACTTCGCGGGCATCCATCCAGAACGATTCAACCGTTACCTCGTGCGCAGGGGCTTCGTAGGGAAAGCCGTCGTCTGTGCCCATGAGAAATTTGCTGCCCTGAATGAAAACCATGTCAGGCGGACGTGATGCCGGATTATCGTTTGAACCTGCCGACTCAACCGGTTGAGTCGCGCGGTGACAACCCGTCAAGGCGATGAGCGCAAGCGCAACTGTCATATACGAAGATGTTTTGCCAGCTCTATTCATCAATGTGACGGGAGCGCCGCCTGCCACCCCTGCTTGAGCAGCTTTTTCATCTCCTTCAGAAGATCGCCGTTATCGGATGACGTAGCCAGATCGACCGTCTCGTCCGGGCTTGCGCTGAAATCGAAAAGCGATTCCTTCCCATCCTGAAACGATGTGTAACGGTATTGATCCGTCCGAATGCTTCTGCTCGGATTTTCCCCCGCTTCGTTGTCTGTGAAAGCGGCTGTCTTCCACGCCATGGCCGGGTTTTGCAAAAGAGGAACAAAGCTCAATCCTTCCATACCCTGCGGCGGCGGGAGCTTGCACAGTTCGGCCATCGTCGGATAAACGTCAACCAGTTCGACCAGTTGAGAGAGCGACAACCCGCACGGCACGCCGGGTCCGGACAGTATCAGCGGCACTTTAACAACATTCTCGTGCAGAGACTGCTTTCTTACGAAACGATTTCTTTCGCCAAGGTCTACGCCGTGGTCGCTTACCAGCAGGATCAGAGTTTTTTGTCTGAGGCCGAGCTTTTCAAGTTCGTCGAGCAGCAATCCTATCTGAGCGTCGATGAACGAGACGCAGGCGTAATAAGCGCGAATCACTTCTCGCTTCTGATCGAGCGGGACTTCGTCGCGCGCGAGCGCGGCGGCGGGCAGCGGAATCTCGTCAAGGTTGTAGAGATCGAAATATTTTTTCGGAGCTACGAGCGGCCTGTGCGGCCTGCGGAAACCGACGCCGATGAAAAAAGTCCTGTCCGCGCTCTGTCTGAGCATTTCGAGCGCGCGGCGGGCAGCAAAGCCTTCGGGCAATTGCTCTTCGGCCAGGTCGGATGCTTTCCAACCGGCCATATTGCGCGTCTGGTTTGTCACTTCTTCGGTCAGGCTGATACCGTTTTCCGCCAGATTCCAACTCACCACGTTAGGCCATGCGTTGTGTTCAACCTTACCGATGCGCGCCGCGTAGTAGCCTTGCGCCCTGAAGTATTCCGGCATAAATGCAAGCCCGGTCATCCGAGTTCTCGGATTGGTGCTGTTATCAATAACTCTTGTGGTCGCCGGTCGTTTGCCGCTCAGAAACGATGTTCTGGACGGGTTGCACAGCGGGAACTGGCAATAAGCCCTTGTGAACCTGGTGCCGTCTCTGGCCAGCCGGTCTATGTTCGGAGTTCGAGCTATAGGGTCTCCGTAAGCTCCGAGCACTGGTCGCAGATCATCCGCGAATATCAGCAGCACGTTGGGATTTGGAAGCAGGCCGACCGCCTGCGTAGGAATTGTGATGGCAAACAGGATCAGCGCGATCAAGCAGACGATAGCCCTTTTGTAGAGGTCAGGGCCGATATTCCCTTTCGATTGAAACATGACTGTCCGAAGATTCTATCTTCTAACTCTTCATTAATAAATCGCCAACTCACAGTTATTGACCGTCTTGCGCTTGAAGGCGTCGCAGACATTAAGCAAAGCTCAACTGAGTATGGTATTGATTTTTGCGAGCAGCGGAAAGGTTCAGCCTGTATGTTTCATAATCGGATTCAGCAACAGTCATTATCGGCTTGAAATTCAAACTCTTCCATTCATCGACAATCATGCGAAAAGAGACACGCGATGCTGCTTTCGCAAGATCAATTCTCATGAGAGCTTCTTTAGTGTAGGGCCGCTTGGCATCGGAAAAAACAATGGATTGGAGAAAGCATTTTACAACTCTGTTGTTGAGCAGTGATGCGCTAAACAGCGCATCGAAATAATTATCAAAACCGAGATAGTAACAGGTGTCATCCATCATCACCGGGCGGTCGCTGATTGGAGGCACGATTGAAAAATAAGATTCTTTGTATAGCCCTGAGATCGCAACTTTATAAGGCTTGAACGAATAATCGCCGATGCCAAAGATCGAAAAGCGAGGCTTACCGCGATATATCACTGATTTTCGCGCCGCGAAATGTGCTTCGTTTCTCGTAAGATATTGCCACAAAGCCGGAGCCTTCCTTTCCAACTCCGATGTGTCTTCGCCTAATCGTTGTTGAGTGACGATCACCTTCTTTCTTGCCTCTTTTACCTCGAAGGCTCTCAAGTCTGAGCTTTTCATTAACCAGTAGATGTGTTCGTCTTCGACATCCAGCGCCTCGCCGTTTCCATTAACCCATAGATCGTCTCTGTGACTAAGCTCCATTATTCGTGCGCAGTCGTGTTTCATCCCCTGTCGCCAGATAAAAGGCGATTCGCCGTCAAGTTCTGAGTTTGCCGCATAGTCCTCGATGTTCGATACGAATTTTTCACCTGCCCATCCGAATGACTTGATGATGCGATTTGGAAGGTCGAGCTTGCCGACTTTGCAACTGAACACAGGATTGCGCGCTCCCATCTCCAATGTTAAAAGCGAAGCATCAACCGAAGCGCCGAATTCGCGCTTGGCATCTATCTCCAGCGCGCGGATATTTGAAACGTTAAATAGACGTTGCGGCAAAGCTGCGACGAGATTTTTGATGACTGAATTTTTGCAAAGTATCGCAAGCCTACCGCGTTGATTGGAGAATATTTCCAGGAAACGAAGCAGTATGAACTCGCCGATGTCGAAATTGCTTTTTCCTGTCATCGCATCCAACCCATCAAGCGATTTCAGATTCCTTTTCGTGGGCAAGTTGTGCGACTCTAAAGAGCCTAGCTCCGCGTTGGTCACCCAGGGCGGATTGCCAATTACGAGAACATCTTGCGCTTCGAGAATGTGTGCAGGAAAGCGATGGGAAAAAATATCATCTCTGTGCAGCTCTATTTCAGCCGATGCGCGATGTCCGCTCAAGGACTTAATCAGCAAAGCGATTTTCAAATGCCATTCGTATTTTTCCTGAATCTCGACTCCATATATGAGTCTGGCGGTCGGGAAAGATTTCAGCGCCGCGAGGATGAATCGCCCTAGCCCGTAAGTAGGCTCGATAATGATTTGAGGTTGAATGCCTGTTTCAGATAAGTATTTACATATCTGAGCGGCAAGGCTCGACGGAGTTTGAAAATCACCCCACTCGCGACTTTTGCCGGGTAGTGAAGTTGAATCAGGCAACAGGAGCTGTCGTTGAAACTCCTTGAATAACTCGCGGCATGGGAAAAAGCCCCGTATACCCGTTAACTGATTCAAAGTTTCATTTGCTTGTGCATAGTTGTTGTATGACGAAATCAGTTCCAGCAATTGATTGCGATGCGTTTCTGCAACAGAGGAAACGGCATTAGCGATGTTAAGCGCTGAGTCATTCATATTATTTTGATTATCCCTGAAACCTCCTCTGTGAGATCAACGATTCGCTTGTATTGCAGCCGCCACTGAAGTGCATTGGAAATTGTCAGAAAACCAAGCTCCGGCGGCGATTGCATGATTTCATCGGCAAGAGCATTGTACACCACTTCATCGCCGGGTAAATTGCGGTCACTGAGAAAAGCGATTATGTCGTCGCGATTGCCATCTCGACTGAGAATATCCAGTAGGCCTCGTGTAGTTTGATAATCTGCTGTGCGGTTCTTTTCGATGAAGGCACAACTAATAAAGCTCAAGACGGCAATTTTTTTCTGATGATCGTCTTGTTTTTCATAAACAAACAGCAAGAGATTATAGCCAAGGCCATAAACCTTCTGCCGTGCAGATCGAAACGGGCAGGACGATTGCGGTTGGCGAATAGATGTGACTTTGATGTCTGTTTCAATCGAAGGCAGATCCAATCCAAGTGCGGAACTGCCTGCCTGCGCATCATAAAGCGCTTCGAGCATGCCTTGAATCTTGTGCTCAATAAATGTGCCGACGGCTTTGCCATCAGTCACACCGAATAGATCAGGGTACGAGTGAATTTCTGAGCAAAAAGCGCTGGCTGTTGTAATAAGGTCAGGATGGGTTAATGGTTTCTTCATAGAAATCCGGCATCGGTTTCTAAATCTCGATCCCGCCGATGCGCCCGCCCGATTTCGGCTGAGGCTTGACCATGACGGCGCGCTCTTCGTCGCGGCGCGCGCGGCTCTCATTTGAATGATACCTGGCCCACTCTGCGGGCGCGTCTATCGTCTCGCCGCCGTGACGCGTCAATCGCTTTCGCACCTGGCACATGACGGGTGTGTTTATCGCTACGCCTGAAACTATCAACTGCCCTTTTGTAAGCGCGGGCAGCTCGTCGAGCATTCTTCGCCCCGCGCCTTCGACAGTCTTTGCAATCGTGTCCTGATCTATCGGGTTTACGATCCGCATGATGAATTGAGTCATGCACTGCGAAAGAACATCGGCGTCGAGCTTGCCCGGTCGTTGAGTTATCAGCCCGACGCCGACGCCGAATTTGCGCCCCTCGGAAAGAATCTGCTTTAACACGTTGGTTGAAACCACGGTCTGACCCGCGGGCGCGAAGCGGTGCGCTTCTTCAAGCAGGACGAAGATGGGAAACGGCAGGTATCGCTCGTTTGTCGGGTCTGTCACTTCGTTTTTGTGCGTAGCCATGCGGGCCAGAATCGCGCGCCTGAGCAGCGTGCCTACGATCACCTGCTGTTCGTTTTCGGCTATATCGACCAGTTGAAGCACCGTACACTGGCCGGGCATGAAGAGGTCTGTCAGCAGGTTGTGCTCTGAATCGGAAAAGATCTGATGCTTGGAATGGCCGCGACCGAAGCGGCTGTCGAGCCGCCACTCAATCGCGTCAATCGTCGCAATGTTGCCGCCCGAACGATCTGAATCTTCGTTGCCGTATCGAAGCTCGGCGACCGCGTCCAGGAAATCCTGAATCGTGTAGTGGCCGAAGCGCCCGGCCTTTTCTCTCACAGCGCGAAAGGCCGTGCTCAACACCTGCCGCATCTTATCGGTTATCTCAGGCAGCAGGTAGCAGATGTCCGCGAATTCAAGCGTATCAAATCTTACTTTTAATTTCTCAGGCCGCAGTATCTTTACTTCGGGCGTGTAGCCGTCGGCTGAAAAATGCTGCCTGAACTTCGCGTCCTTGATCTCCTGAAGCGTATCGTATTCGCCGTGCGGATCGACGACAAGAACTGCCGAACGGTTCTCTGGCCGCATCAACTCTTCGATCAATACGGATGCGGTGTAGCTTTTGCCCGCGCCCGTCGAAGCCAGCACCGCCAGATGAGTTGAGGCGACATCTTTGACCGAAAGAACGACGGGCACTTCACCGGCTTCGCGAGTCAGCAGGCTGCCCATATGCGCCGCACCTCGTTCGCCCGCCTGCCTCGGCGACAGCACGCGCGCAAGCAACTCCGAAGAGGCGAGGTAAAGGCTCTGGCCCGGCATGGGCGGTATGCGGGGATTAACGAAATCGCCAAGCTCTTCATCGTAATAACCAATGACTGACACGAGTATCTCGAATAGCTCTGCGCCATCATCTTCAAGCCCGATTATCGCGGCGATGGCCGCGGGCGGAGTCGCGGGGTCTGCCAGAAAGCTGTCGGGCAGCGCGCGCACAAGTCGCCGCTCGGTGATGTTGCCAAGTATCTTTCGCTCCGCGCGCGCTGCGCTCGCCGAGTAGTAGATGAATTCGCCGACGCGCGTGTGATGGTTATCCGTTGTGATAAAGACGAACTCGGATGGCTTTTCACCCGGCCCCTTGACTGTTCCTACAAGTGTGTCGGACATTCTTGCTTGCCTTTGCTAATATAAAACTGGTTTGGCGCTCACTATAGCATAACGCGGATTTACGGTGTAGGTCTTGATCGGTTAATGATGAACGAACTTCTCATCACACGCGCTTCGCAGCTTGTAACGCTTGCAGGACGCGCTGGCCCGCGCGCAGGCGCGGAAATGCGCGAGCTTTCGATAATAGCAGACGGGGCTTTGCTTGCGCGCGATGGCTTGATAGTGGCTCTGGGAGCCACTTCTGAGGTAGAGCCGCTGGCAGGCCCTGACGCCCGTCGTATTGATGCAAATGGTTTGGTCGTTGCGCCGGGATTCGTTGACGCGCACACGCATCCGGTCTTTGCGGGCACGCGCGAAGACGAATACGAGATGCGCGCGGCAGGCGCGACCTATCAGGAGATAGCTGCCCGTGGCGGCGGCATTCGCTCGACCGTAAGAAAGACCCGTCAGGCTACCGAGCAGCAGTTGTTCGAGGCAGCGCTTCCGCGCGTTCGATTGCTGCTTGAACACGGCACGACGACCATAGAGGCCAAGAGCGGCTACGGGCTTTCTGTAGAAGACGAATTGAAGATTCTCAGAGTCATAAAACGGCTGAATCAGGAGACGCCGCTCGAACTGGTGCCTACGTTTCTGGGCGCGCACGAAATACCGGACGAGTATCGCGCGTCGCGCGACGAGTATATCCGCATCGTGATGGACGAGATGCTGCCGCAGGTGGCAAGTGAGGGGCTGGCGCAGTTCGCAGATATTTTCTGTGAATCGCATGTATTCACTGTTGACGAGTCGCGCAGAATTCTTTTGCGGGCCAGAGAGCTTGGCCTGCGCGCGCGACTTCACGCGGATCAATTGACGCTGTCGGGCGGAGGTCGGCTTGCGGCAGAACTTTGCGCGGCCTCCGCCGATCACCTTGAATGGATTGATGACGGCGGCATCGAGTCGCTTAAACGCGCAAATGTTATCGCCGTGCTGCTGCCGGGCGCTGTCTTCAACCTGGGCCTTGCGCGCTATGCGCCTGCCAGAAAGATGATCGAATCGGGGCTTGCGGTGGCGCTTGCTACGGATTTCAATCCCGGCAGTTCGCCCACGCCTTCGATGCAGATGATCCTTTCCATAGCCTGCACGCAGATGCGGATGACGCCCGCCGAAGCGATGACTGCGGCGACCATCAACGCGGCTTACAGTCTGGGTCTGGGCGGGCGGCTGGGTTCGCTCGAAACCGGCAAGCAGGCTGACATCGTCGTATTCGATTGCCCGGATTTCCGGCAGATACCTTACCTTTTCGGCATAAATCACGCGACGGTTGTGATCAAACAGGGGCGCGTCATTATTGACCGGCGCTGATTTGAAATCATCTTTTGGAACTTTTCGAGCGCCTCCGGTGAATCAACTATGTCAGCCGATAGCTGGATGCAAAAAAGATAGTGATAACATTGGCTTCAACTACCAGCGATGAAGATCTGCTGCGGCTTGTGATGGCCGGAGACGAGGGCGCTTTCACCGAGTTGTACGGGCGGCGACAGGGCGGCGTTTACCGCTTTGCTTTGCAGATGAGCGGGTCAAAAACCGTTGCCGAAGATGTGACGCAGGAGGTCTTCATAACGCTGATGCGCGAGGGCGCGCGTTACGATCCTCAGAGAGGCGCGGTTGCCGCCTACCTCTACGGCATCGCGCGCAACCACGTTCTGCGCCGCCTTGAGCGGGAGCGAATGTTTATCCAGATGAATGATGCGGGCGAAGACCCGGACGCGCTTTTGCCTGTCAGTATGATTGCCGACGCAGACCCGCTGGCCGACCTTACGCGAAACGAGATGGTCGAAACAGTGCGCGCAGCCGTGCTGGCTCTGCCTGCGCACTATCGCGAAGTCGTCGTGCTCTGCGACCTGCACGAGATGAGCTATCAGGATGCCGCAAACGTGATCGGCTGCGCAGTCGGAACGGTTCGCTCGCGGCTGCACAGAGCGCGCGCACTGCTTGTCGAAAAGCTGCGCGCGACTAACGACCCCAAGGCTTCCAATGTAGTCAATCAGGCGAGGTGCTTCGCATGAACGGTCAAAACATGAACTGCCAAAACATGAACTGTCAGAACTTTGAAACGATAATTAACGATCTGGCGCGCGAGCAGATAATGGATGCGGCGGCGCGCGACTCCGCGCTCGCGCATGCGTCTGCCTGCGCGCGATGCGCTGTGCGACTCGCCGATGAAAGAATGCTGAGCGCAGGGCTTCGCCGCCTTGCCGCAAGCGCAGATGCGGAAGCGGCTCCGGCTCGCGTCGAAGCGCGATTGCTTGCAGCTTTGCGCGAACAACGAACTTTCTCGCCCTCAACTGCTGTTGTGAGCCGATACCCGCATCGCTTGCGGCGACTGGCGATGTGCGCGGCGGCGGCGGCTCTCGTAGTGTTTGCGCTGTCCGCAATTCGATTCAATCAATCAGGCGTGGTTGATCGCGTTGAACAAGCTCAGGGGCTGAATCTCAAATATCAATTCGCCGAGCCGAACCCGGTCGTGATCGAGCCTGTGCTTGCAGTCAAAGGTCAGCCGCGCTCGATGCAAAAGAATCCGCGTCGCAACGTGATTCATCAGCAGGATCGACCCTCACGCGCGGTCGATTCGGAGATAGCGACCGACTTCATCCCGCTGGTGCAGGGCGACAGCCTGAACCTGATGGAAAGCGGGCAACTGGTTCGCGTAGAGCTGCCGCGCTCGGCGCTTGTGTCGTTCGGCTTGCCGATGAACATGGAGCACGCCGACCAGCGCGTCAAAGCCGATGTGGTTGTCGGAAACGACGGGCTTGCGCGCGCGATTCGATTCGTGCGCTGAATTGAATTTCTGGTTTGTGGTTATGCACATGCAGTCGGAACTGGAAACCAGGAATCGTAAACCACAAACCAGAAACTATGAACTGGAAATCCGAATTTGAAAGAGAGGACATTATGAAAATTCATATGCGATGGATGATAGCGACATTCGCGCTCGCGTTGATGGCGACCGGACTGGTTGTATCAGCGCAGGATAAGCAACACGAGGGCGCTCAAAAACGAACTCAGGAGTTTTATTTCCAGCAGGGCGGAGACGTACTGATTTCTGCCGGGCAGGAGGGCGGCCCGCCGATGCGGCCCCGAATCATGGGGCCTGATGGAGGCATGTCGGTCTTCGTCGCATCCGAGGTCGGGTTTGGCGGCAAGGTAGTCAAGGGCGCGCCTTACTCTGCACAGTCGGTCACGGAATCGGTCCAGACACTCGCTGATGGCAATCGCATCGTCCGCAAGACGACCGCCTCGATTTATAGAGACGGCGAAGGGCGCACGCGGCAGGATCAGTCGGTTGGCAACATCGGGCCTTATGCGGTGGGTGGTGAACCGAGACAGATGATCTTTATCAACGACCCCGTGAGCGGCATCAACTACATCCTCGATGCACGCGACAAAACCGCGCGCAAGATGAATCTCCCTCGCATTGAAAGGATAAGGGAGAAGCCGGAGGCAGAGAAAGTCGCCGTAGAGAAAGGCGCTACAGATAAGGCCGCCACTGAAAAGATCATCACAGAGAAGATCGCCATTGCAGAAGCCGGTAGTGTAAACGTAGTGGTGGCAGGGCCGCGCAGGCCGATGAGAGATCAGGTATGGGTAGGCGGAGAAAGCACTTTCAACGTCAAGCTCAAGGAGCCTAAGACTGAATCTCTGGGCAAGCAGATGTTTGACGGGGTCGAAGCAGAAGGCACGCGCGAGATCATGACGATTGGCGCGGGTGAAATTGGCAATGAACAACCCATCAACATCATCTTCGAGCGCTGGTACTCGCCCGAACTGCAAGTGGTCGTGATGAGCAAGCACACGGACCCGCGCGTAGGCGAAAACACGTATCGGCTGACCGGGATAAATCGAAGCGAGCCTTCGCGCACCCTGTTTGATCTGCCGAGCGATTACACGATCAAAGAGACCGTAGAGCCGGATATGCGCTTCAAGATGGAAAGAGATATTCAACGCTCAAGAAGAAAATCCGAAGAGCAATAAGCATCATCCTCAATCAATATTTTACAGGGCGAAGCCGTCTGGCGGTTTCGCCCTTTTTTCATGTATCGCTCAGGTGTTAGATACCGTCTTGAAAGTCAAGCAGTTTTTCCATAGTGCGGATCAAAAGGCTTACCTGACTTCAATACCCCATATGCTATATGGATAAGCTTACGCATTGCTGCTCCGATTATCACCATCGGGCATTTGCCTCGCTCGCGCAGCCTCCCACTCATTGCTTTGATTATCGGATTGTGTTTCGTCGCGACTATCGCCGGGAAGTACATTGCCTTTCGCAGTCTCGCCGTTCCCACTTTACACAGTCTTGGTTTTCCTCTTACAGAACTGCCTGACTCTCGATGTTTGGGAACAAGCCCGGCAAACGCCGCCACTTGGCGAGCACTCTGGTAGTGATTTATCTCTACTATCTCAGCCAGCAACTTCGCTGCTGTAGTATCGCCTATGCCTGGAATCGTTGTCAGCAGATCGTGCTGCTGCTTGAGCGTGGGATTGAGATCTATATGATCACGAATCAAAGATTGTGTGTGTGTGATCTGTTCGTTGAGATAATCTATGTGTTGCTCGACACTCTCTTTGACAGACGGCGAGCCGATACCCGCTGCCAGGCGGTTGCGTTCCTGTTGAAGCATCTCCAGGAGTGCTTCCAATCTCCGCACCAAAGCTTGTAACTCGCTGATTTCAGGAGGCGGAGGCGTCCAGGCCGGGGGCTGATGTTTCTGGCAATAGCGAGCTATCAAGCTGGCATCAGCCTTATCAGTCTTAGTGCGTGACATCTCGGTTGAAGCGAAGGCCTTGATGATGGCAGGATTGACAACACTGACGAGATGACCGGCCTCGTGAAGGTAAACAGCCAAGGCTTCTGAGTAGGTGCCTGTTGCCTCCATGCAGGCGTGAATAGGGAGGGCGCTGTGCTTGGAGAGCCAGGCCGAAAGCTGTTGAAAACCGGCTGTAGAGTTAGGAAAGACTTTGTGGCGAAGTTTGCCCTCATCACGCAGGAGAGCGACGTCGAACTTGGCTTTGGAGATGTCAATGCCGAGAGGAAAAACTTCCATAAAAGAAACTCCAGATAGTGTAGAATCAGAAAGCCTTGTGAAGGCCAGCCTTGTAGATGCAAGCTCGTCCAGAGAAGGAGGCTTAAGATACCGTACGGCCTACAATCACAAGCAAGGCACCGGGAGTTGATCTAACGCACAGGCTCTAGGCCTCAGGCCGCTAACAACTTCACCGATGCCTGAACTCAGGCGTCCCTGAGTAGATTGATTGACCGGCAAAGGCTGGTCAAGTCAGTCTTTCACCAAGATACAAGATCGCTGGCCGTCGAGATGCTGCTGTTAGAAAATGTAAACTATGTTGCAAAAAACATGCAGGATTCTTTTACACGGTTGCGTCTATATAAATTGAGATGGATTTTTAGACTTTGAGAATTACGAATACTGGCAGGCCTCGCATTGGCCTTCAGGAATGCCTTTGCTGAATATCAACTGCTCGTAGTTAGCGCCGCATATTCTGGCAGCGCTAATTCAATATCCAACCAGCGCCCGTCGCCTAACACGGGCGGAAAGGAAAATATCATGAAAAGTATTCACAAAATTTCAGTATGTTTGGTCTTTGCAATAGCCGTATCTCTTTCATCGACTCACCTTGATGCTTTAACTTGGTTTGCTCTTTAATGATTCAGGGGAATTCAATGTTGAAATAGCTTTTGAGCTGCCATTTGATATGTGTATTCAGGATGAAAATAATGGCAATCTGCTTCTGTTTAACTCTTTAACAGGGGCTTACAAATTCATGAATTGCAGCGGAATCGTTCTGAGCGGCACCGGTGTTTTAACCAGGAATGGCAGCATTGTTACTATTCAGCATAATGCCGTGAAGATTATCGGCTAAAATTGATGCCGGTATGAGCAGCGGTACCGCCTCAATGCAACTTTTTTCGCCAGCAAAAACATTGACGATAATGGACAGGGATATCGGTAATAACAGGAACTCCTGCCCCTGATAATCGCGCACTGATGAAAGTCTGAAAATTCATCGCCGCAGGCGCAGAGGTTACGCAGAGAAACAATTATCACTTTGCGCCGCCTCTGCGTTCTGCGGTGAATTAATCTCTAAACCGGAGAATTGAATGGCCCTGATTTAACCGTCAGAAATCGAGTTCCGCTGACACATCCACTTTGACATCCGCTCGTGTTTCCGATACTCTGAAAACCCGTGAAGGGAGTAGCCGTAGCGATTATCCCTGCGCGGTTTCACTCGACAAGATTGCCGGGCAAGCCGCTCCTCCCCCTCGCAAAAATTCCTATGATAATGCACGTGGTCGAACGCGCCCGCCGCGCTCAGCTTGTTTCTCGCGTCATAGTTGCGACCGATGACGTGAGAATTCTTGAAGCCGTCCACTCGTACGGAGGCGAAGCGAGGCTTACTTCTGCCGAGGCGCAATCGGGCACAGATCGAATCGCCGAAGTTGCCGCCACTCTCGATGCGGAACTCGTAGTCAACGTGCAGGGAGATGAGCCGCTGATTGACGCGGCGACCATTGATGCGGCGATTGAGCCGCTCATATTTGATTCCGAAATTCAAATCTCCACGACTTCCGAGCCTGTTAATTCAATCGAAGATGTCTTCAATCCAAACGTGGTCAAAGTAGTGACCGACGTTCAAGGGTTCGCACTCTATTTTTCGCGCTCGCCCGTGCCTTACGTCAGGCTTGCCCCCGGTCTGACGCTTGAGCAAACGTTGCAGCGCGACGCGACGCTGTTGTCTAATTATCGTAAGCATTCGGGACTCTACGCATATCGCAGCCGGTTCCTACAGCAGTTCGCTCGAATGGAACCGTCCCGGCTTGAACGCCTGGAATGTCTCGAACAGCTTCGCGCGCTTGAAAACGGTTTTCGTATCCGGGTCGTAAAGGTAAATCACGCCGCGATAGGCGTGGACACCGAGCAGGATTACGAACGAGTAAAAAGGTTGATTGAGGAGAACTTGTAATGACTAAATTCATATTCGTCACTGGCGGAGTAGTTTCGAGCCTCGGCAAAGGATTGGCCGCCGCTTCCATCGGATGCCTGCTTGAAGCGCGCGGCCTTAAGGTCACGCTTCAAAAACTCGACCCTTACATCAACGTTGACCCCGGCACTATGTCGCCCTTTCAGCACGGCGAAGTCTTTGTCACAGACGACGGCGCGGAAACAGATCTCGACCTCGGCCACTATGAGAGATACACGCACTCGCAACTGACGCAGGCCAACAACTGGACCACGGGTCGCATTTACCTGTCGGTCATAAACAAAGAGCGGCGCGGAGATTATCTCGGCAAAACGATTCAGGTCATCCCGCACATCACCAATGAAATCAAAGACGCTATTCGCGCCGTAGCCGACGGCCCCGACGTTGTCATCGTCGAAGTAGGCGGCACCGTGGGCGATATCGAAAGCCTGCCGTTTCTGGAAGCCATACGCCAGCTGGGCAACGAAGTGGGCCGCGAAAACGCGCTGTTCATTCACCTGACGCTCGTTCCCTACATCGCCGCATCCGGCGAATTGAAGACGAAGCCGACGCAGCATTCGGTCAAAGAACTGCGCGAAATCGGTATCCAGCCCGACATCCTGATGTGTCGCTGCGACCGCCCGCTGCCGCACGACATGAAGGCCAAGATCGCGCTCTTTTGCAACGTGCGCGAAAACGAGGTCATCACCGCGCAGGACGTGGACACGATCTACGAAGTGCCTTTGATGTTCGCCCGACAGGGGCTTGATGACATGATCGTCAGGAAACTCCATGTGACGGCGGGCGAGCGTGAACTTAATCGCTGGTCTGAACTGGTCGAGACGATAAAGAAACCCGACGGAACCGTCACCATCGGAATTGTCGGCAAGTACGTCGAGCTTGAAGATTCCTACAAGAGCCTGCACGAAGCGCTGGTTCACGGCGGCGTCGCCAATCGCCTCAAAGTGCAGGTGCGATGGGTCGAATCCGAAGACCTGACGGAAGACGCCAACTGGGAAGATCGATTGCGCGACCTCGACGCGATACTGGTGCCGGGCGGATTCGGCAAGCGCGGCATATCCGGAATGTTGCGCGCGATCAATTACGCGCGGCGCGAACAGACTCCTTACTTCGGAATCTGTTTGGGGATGCAGTGCGCAACGATTGAATTTGCGCGCAACGCCGCAGGGCTTGAAGGCGCTGACTCGACAGAATTCGATACCGACACGAAGCACCCTGTCATATTCAAACTGCGCGATTTGATTGGAGTCGAAGCCATGGGCGGCACCATGCGATTGGGCGCATACCCCTGCAAGCTGAAACCCGGATCGCTTGCGGAAAAGATTTACGGCGCGCCTGAAATCAGCGAACGCCACCGCCATCGCTACGAATTCAATCCGCGTTACGAAGATGAGCTTGGCGGGCACGGGCTGGTATTTTCAGGCAAGTCGCCCGACGGGAAGTTTATTGAGATAGTCGAACTGCCGGATCATCCGTGGTTTCTGGGGTGCCAGTTCCATCCTGAATTTAAATCGAAGCCTTTAGACCCGCACCCGCTCTTCGTGTCGTTCATTCGCGCGGCCTACGAGCATCGCCTGCGCGACGAAGCGACCTCTGAACACACAGAGAACGCGCCGTCTGCGCACGACGCCATTTCGGATGAGCGAGGGTGGAAGATCGGCGCTTCAAACAGCGATTAGCTGTCGTCGTATCAATCGAACTTTCTTGAAAACTGGCTTGAGAAACTGGTCGGCTCAAGATCGTCTTTAGGCTCTTTATCTTTCTTGAACGTGTCGAGCAGGAGTCGCTCGACACGTCGCGCGTCGGAAATTCCCATAAACCCGACTGGCTGGTCACCCTTTTTGCCTTCGATAGTTGCAAACATAACATCGCCTGCGCCGTTTGAGCGTTCCGTACGCTCGATTGCGCCCATGTCGTTGCCCGTGAATGACTGAATTTTCTTTGTCGAGCCGCCTGTAATTATCATTGCCCGGCGACTGGTCAACGCATAGACCGTCTGCTTCGCTTTTTTGTATAACCAGTAGGGCGAGGTCAGCATTCCGAGTCCCACCAGAATAAACGGCACGCCGAACAATCCGAAAAGCGATATCCATCCCGGCTTTGAATCTTTGAAAAACAGACCCGAAGCTGCCGCCGTCCAGAACAGGGCAAAGCCTGTCCACGGTATGGCAAACAGCACGAGCGGTATAGTAGCCAGCAAGCCACGCTTCGGGTCGGGCTTGCCATACCACAGCAGCCGCTCGCCCGATTCCAACTGGGCCTGCGCCGTTTGCTGAGATTCAAAATCCATGTTCATCATAACTATTTGTCGTCTCGAATTCGGGATGTTATGTCAGACAAAGGGCCATCAGATTGCTTCGATTCCGAAGACTACCACAATTTGTAAATGGTCGGAATAATATTTGTACGCTCAATATCGAAGTAGCAATCCGAACAGAGATCGCTTTAAAAGAGCCTTACGGCACTTTGATGCTTCACGATGGCATCACGCCTTTCCGAAGCATTCTTTTGCAGGCAGCCAAAGAGGGGCTTGCTCACAGATTGTTTCTTTTCTATTCCAACCGCAGACCCGAAGATGCCGCTTTTCTCAAAGAGCTTATGGCGCTTGAAACAGAGAGCCAAAATTACAGATTCATCGCCTCCATGACGACGATGTCAAACTCGAAACAGCAGTGGCATGGTCAAACCGGCTATTTCAATCGAGAGATGATTGCAAAGGCTATTGAGGATCTGCTCGCGCCTGTTTACTATATTGCCGGGCCGCAACTGATGGTAGCCGCTATGCAAAAGATGTTGAATACGGCAGGAGTCGGCGATGAAAACATCCGCCTGGAAGAGTTCGGCGGATATTGATTGTTTGAACTGTTAACAGCTGGAGGAGATATGTCGCAGGGAATAGTGAGTTTTGCAAACGACATCAAGCCTTTGTTCACAGAGATGGACAAAGATCACATGGAGTTCATGTTTGACCTGTGGTCATACAAAGACGTGAAAGCGAACGCCGACGACATTCTTGATTCCGTGTCGAACGGACGAATGCCGCCCGGCCCGCAAGGCCCCTGGCCGCAGGACAAAGTGGATCTGTTCAAACAATGGGTCGCAGGCGGCTGTCAGCCTTAGATACATTGTATGATTTACCACTCATAGTTCAGTGATTTCACCGCAGAGGGTGTGCAGAGGAAGATTCTTCTGCGCACCCTCTGCGGTGAACTGCATCTATATCTTTGTAGCCTCTGCTTTCAATTTTCATGCGCGAGCATATAAAATACGACCGCCCTGCGCCTGTCACCGGCACATTTCAAGTAAGGAGTCCGTCATGAATTTCGCGATCTTAAAATCGAGGCTTGCGCTATCGGCCCTGTTAATCTTTGCACTCTGTCTTATCGCTGCGGGACAGGAGACGAAAGACGCCCGCACCGATCAGGTCGATAAAATATTCGCCGCGTGGGACAAAAAGGATTCACCGGGCTGTGCGCTCGCCGTAATCAGGGATGGCCGGATCATTTACAAGCGCGGTTACGGCATGGCTCATCTCGAACAGAATTCGCCTATCGCTTCAACCACCGCGTTTGACATAGGGTCGGTGTCGAAGCAGTTCACTGCAATGAGCGTGCTGCTGATGGCCGAGCAGGGAAAGCTTTCGCTCGATGACGACATCCGCAAGTACCTGCCGGAGATGCCGCAGTATGAATCTCCTGTAACCATTCGCCAGCTTGTTCATCACACGAGCGGGCTGCGCGATTACCTGACGCTCGTGGCACTACAGGGTGGCGGGCGCGATGAAGATTTTTATGTAGACGGAGAAGTCGTTGACTTGCTCGCGCGGCAGAAGCAACTCAATTTCAAACCGGGCGATCAGTGGCTCTACAGCAATTCGGGTTATTTTTTGCTTTCGCAGATCGTGAAGCGAGCGAGCGGCAAAACGCTCAGACAGTTTGCGGACGAAAACATCTTTAAGCCGCTCGGCATGAAACATACTCGCTTCAACGACGACCACACAGAGATCATTGAGAATCGCGCGCAGGGGTACGGCCCGCGTCAGGGCGGCGGCTTTTCGATCAGCGTCAGCCCGCTCGATATGGTTGGCGATGGCAATGTCGTCACAACGGTCGAAGACCTCTTTTTATGGGATCAGAATTTTTACCGCAACAAGCTGGGAAAGGGCGGGCAGCAGTTAATCAACGAAGCTCTGAAGACGGGCGTGCTCAATAGCGGCGAGAAGCTCGAATACGCGGCAGGAATATTTATTACAAAATATAAAGGCTTGAATGAAGCAAGTCACGGCGGCGCGTTCGTCGGGTACCGCGCAGGAATACTTCGCTTTCCCGATCAGCAGTTTTCGGTCGCCTGCGAGTGCAACCTTGCGACCATAGACCCGATGACGCTTGCGCATCGCGTCGCAGACATATACCTCGCCGATCAGTTCAAACAGGAGGCGGCAAAAAGCGGTGACGCCTCGCCTGAATTCATGGAACTGTCAGAGTCGGAACTGAAAGATAAAGTCGGCGCGTTCCGAAATTCAAATAACGGCGCTATCTGGAAACTCAATATAAGAGAAGGCAAATTGACGGCTGATTTTCCGGGCGCTAGTTTGCAGTTCGCCGCTGTCAGCGCAAACGAGTTTCATTCTTTGAATGGGCCGGTCAAAAGAACGCTCAAGTTTGACCAGAGCAGGCTGATGTGGATGACAATCGAAGGGCAAAAGCCTGTCAGGTTTGAAGCCGTAGAACTTGTGACGCCTTCGCCTGCCGAGTTGGCCCGTTACGCGGGCGATTATTACAGCGATGAACTGGGAGTGACTTATAAAATCGCGTTTGAAGGCGGAAAGCTCTATATCAGGCATGAAAACCGTTACAAAGAATTGCCGACGAGCGCGCTTGAGCCTACGCTCAGGGATACGTTTTTTATTCAGGGCATCACGCTCAACTTCAAGCGCGATGAGCAGAAACAGGTCAACGCTTTTACGATGGACGCGGGTCGCGTCAGAAACATAGGCTTTGTGAAGCGCGCGGGCTAGGCATAGCGCAAGCCGCCCGTGTTGCGCTACTTTAAATGTCAGTCGCTTGTTGAGTCATCAATTGTGAAGGTGATTTCCAACATTGAAAAAGATTCGCGGTGTGATACTCGACATAGACGGCACTCTTGTAGACAGCAACGACGCGCACGCGCGGGCATGGGTTGAAGCGCTGGCCGAAGAAGGCATTTCTGTTCCGTTTGATAAGGTCCGGCCTTTGATAGGCATGGGGGGCGATAAGCTGCTTCCGCGCGTATCGGGCCTCGAAGAAGACAGCCCGCGAGGCAGAAGAATCGGCCAGCGTCGCGGCGAAATATTTAAAGAGCGCTACCTGCCCCGGTTGAAGCCGTTTCCATCCACGAGAGATCTGCTCTTAAAAATGCGCGAGCGCGGGTTGAAACTTGCCGTCGCCACTTCGGCCAAAGAAGAGGAATTAAAGCCGCTGCTGAAGATAGCGGGCGCAAATGATCTTATCGAAGAAAAAACTTCGTCAGACGATGCGGAAAACTCCAAGCCGGACCCCGACATTGTGAAGGCTGCGCTTGATGAATCGGGGCTTTCGGCGGATGAAGCGGTGATGATAGGCGACACTCCATATGACATAGAAGCGGCTTCCAGAGCCGGTTTGAAGATAATCGCATTTCGATCCGGCGGCTGGAATGACGCCGATCTTGCCAGAGCCATCGCAATTTACGACGGCCCGGCGGACCTTTTGGCCCAATACGATTCGTCGCCGCTGAAAGAAACGATAAATGATGAATGATGAATCAATGAACTAAGAACCCTCTTTCATTCATCATTCATCATTCATCATTTCTGAAATAACTCTAGCCGATTGCGCGCGGTTTGATATACTTGATGGCTATAATGGCCGTCTGTTTCAAGTGTAATCAGGTTTCTAAAGTGCTGAGGCTGACGAAGTGCGTGCAGTGCTTCCGAATGGTGTGCGAGAAGTGCGCTGTCCGCCGCTACTCTCATAAATTCTGCTGCGAAGCATGCGCGAAAGGTTTCTTTTTCGGCCTTGGCGATGAAGTGGACGAGTCTTAGCTTTACACCGAACCAAGGAGCCTCCGATCATGAATCTCACTCAGCGACCGCGCCGACTTCGTCGCAACGCAACCATTCGCGCAATGGTTCGCGAAACACGCCTTACGCCGGATAATTTTGTTTACCCACTCTTCGTCTGCGAGGGCGAAGGCGTGCGGCGAGAGATTTCGTCCATGCCGGGATGTTTCAACTTCTCGATAGACGAGCTTGTTAAAGAGACCGAAGCTGCGGTGAAGGTCGGCGTGCGGTCTGTGATATTGTTTGGCGTGCCCGACGAGAAAGACGCCGTGGGCACTCAGGCTTATGCCGAAGATGGGATAACGCAGAGGGCGATTCGCGCGATCAAGCGCGAAGTGAAAGATGCGCTTGTCATCGCTGACAACTGTCTGTGCGAATATACGGATCACGGCCATTGCGGAATGATTCAGGATGGCGAAGTGCTCAATGACCCGTCGGTCGAACTGCTTGCGCGCACTGCGGTGTCGCAGGCGGAAGCAGGCGCGGACGTGATTGCGCCTTCAAACATGATGGACGGATTCGTCGAAGCGATTCGCGAGGCGCTCGACCATTCGGGCTTCGAGCACCTGCCGATCATGTCTTATGCAGTGAAGTATGCGTCAGCATTCTATGGCCCGTTTCGCGAAGCGGCGCAATCGGCTCCGCAGTTTGGAGACCGGCGCGGCTATCAGATGGATCCTGCGAACGCGCGCGAGGCATTGCGCGAGGCTGAGCTTGACTGGGAGCAGGGCGCTGACATGCTGCTGGTCAAACCGGCGCTCCCTTATCTGGATATCATTCGCGCCGTGCGCGAGCGATTCGATCTGCCTGTTGCGGCTTATCAGGTTTCAGGCGAGTACGCGATGATAAAAGCTGCGGCTCGGTTGGGCTGGATAGATGAAGAGCGCGTGATTGCAGAATCGCTCACGTCGATCAAGCGGGCGGGAGCCGACGTGATACTCACTTATTTCGCGCGCGAGATGGCCTCAAGGCTGAATTGAATCGGCTTAGAGGCGAGCCTCTAGCTCATGAGCAGGTTCAATTACAACCCGATTAAATGTCTTTGCCTATTACGGTGCGCTCGACCTTCCAGGCATAGGTTGTAACAAAGAGGTCAACAGCCCTTGAGTAGCCTACGCTTATTTTCACACTCTGCTCGCGGCTGATAAAATTGATGCTGCCTTCAGGCAGTTCGTACTTTCCGCGAATCTTACTTATCTCAGGATTGATCTTGTCTTCCTTCCAACCCCGTACTGCCGCGATTCGCGCCAGTTCTTCAACATCATAAATGACTCCGCGTTGCTCTATGTATACGGGCACGATCTTGATTCCAAGGAGGATGACGCATGCTGTAATGAAGAGCATTAATATAGTTTTGATACTTATCGATCCACGCTCACCCGTGCGTGAATCTGTGCTTGTTACATTGCTCATGATCTTTCTCCGATTGAACAGAGGCGAATCAAGTTTGCAAGATACTTGATGAAGGCGAGCGCGGAAACCTGTTTCAATCAGGTCGCCGAATTGTCTCTTCACCGGGTACTGCTTATCCTGCCTGCTTCTGTTTTGTTAATGCTGATGCCTGATTAAAGCATCATTGAGGGCCAACCGAATCACCTGAGGGGGCACGTCTGATCTGATAACGACACGGCCTATTGCGGTCGGCAGCACAAAAGCTGTGCGACCGGCTTCGGCTTTCTTGTCGTGATTCATTGCAGAGATTATATCATCGAGCGCAAGAGTATTTGCGTACGGCAAGCGCCCGACGCTTGTGACAGCCCGATCTATCGCTTCTCGCTCAGCAGTAGACAGCATCTCCATTCGTTCAGCTATGCGCGCAGCGGCTCGCATTCCGTGACCTACGGCCTCGCCGTGAAGGAATCTGCGGTATCGTGTTACCGCTTCCAGAGCATGTCCGACCGTGTGGCCAAAATTCAATATTTTCCTGAGATGGCCTTCGCGCTCGTCTCGCGCTACTACATCGGCTTTGATACGGCACGAGCGCGCTATCAGGTAAAGAAGCTCCGCCCGGTCAAAGCCCCGCAGCTTGTCGATTGCGCGCGCGATACGATCAAACATCTGTCGGTCGCGTATCACTCCGTATTTGATGGCTTCGTACAGGCCGGATTGCATCTCGCGCGGCGGGAGCGTCGAGAGAGTGTCTGTGTCGATCACGACGAGCGAAGGTTGATGAAAAGCGCCGATGAGGTTTTTGCCGAACGCGTGATTGACACCGGTCTTTCCGCCGACCGAGCTGTCTATCTGCGCGAGCAGCGTGGTCGGCGCTTGAATGAATCGGATGCCGCGAAGATAGGTCGCTGCGACGAATCCCGCCAGATCGCCCACGACTCCGCCGCCAAGCGCGACTACAAAATCGGAACGCTCCAGGCGTTGCTTGATCAGGAAAGTGTAAAGCGACTCCGCTGTGCGAAGAGTCTTGTACCGTTCGCCGTCGCCTACGAGAAACGTTTGTGCCTTGAATCCCGCGCGACCGAGCGAGCGCGCAAGGCGGCGTCCATATATCGCGTCAACGGTCGGATTGCTGATGATCACGCACTGTCGCGCTTTGTCGCCGACGGCTCGTCGAGCGAGCGCCCCCGTCTCGTCGAGCAACCCTGAGTCGATTTGAATCGCGTAACTGCGCTCTTTGAGTTTGACTGTGACGGTTTTCATATTGTCAGGAGTCAGGAGTCAGAATGGAAACGGATGTTTTTCAAATTTATTCCGACTTCCGACTTCTGATTTCTATTTCAATGATTGATTGAACTCATCGACGAGCAGGTCGAATGTTACGGGGCCTGTGCCGATCTGTGCGGCCATTTCGTCTGCGGTATAGCGGTCGCCTGTTTCCCATATCTCTTTCAGGAAATTGCCTGCGCGCCGCGAAGCCCACCATTGCTGGCCGAAGCGAGTCTTCAGGTGTTCGCGCAACTGGACTTCAAATGCCCACGCGCGCACGTAGCTTGCCGAGTAGAATCCGTCGTCGAGGTCGAATAAAAATTCGGTCGGGCCGGTCTTGAACTTCGTGGCATCCGTTTGAAGCTCCGCATAAACCTGAGCCGAGCGCGCAAGGTCTTCGCCTGCGTGAAGCTCGCGTTCATATATGAGCTTTGCTATGTGCCTCCGCACCGTTATGAGCCTTGCCAGCATGCTTGAGCGAATGAAATCCTGGTTGTCCCGGAAGCCCAGAAATTCAGTCAGCCATGCTCTGTCAGAGATCAGGTGGTTGAACAAAAAAGCGTAGGTTTCGGTCAATGCGTAATCGCCCGTGTGTTTGAACTCCGGGCGCAGACCTTCCGAAGACCATGCGTAATGTTGTGCGTGGCCCGATTCGTGAAACAGCGATTGATAATCTGACTGGCCGCCTGTTGGCCGAATCACGAGCCTTATATCGTTCGGAACAGATATTGGCATGCAAAACGCGCGGCAATTCTTGCGTGGCCGCGCAAGGCTGTCTATCTCTATATTTTTTTGCTCGTCCACCTGTATGCCCAGACCCGCCATCGTTCCCCGATAAACCTCAAGTAGCCTCTCGGCAGGGAAGCGCTCGTCGTAGCCCGTCAGGTGTGCGAAGTAAGTGCAATCGGGTCGCTCTGCCTCTTCAATGCGAATTCCAATGTCACGCCTCAACCCCTCATCGAGCCGCGCGATGTATAGCGAGTCGGTGCGTGCCAGCAGGGTCTCTGATTCGCGAGCAAGCGCTTCGTAATCAATCCGGCGCAGGTTTTCAAATAGAGATGTATAACTCGCGTATCTCAGCGAGCGCGCAGCCGTGTGCAGTCGCGCGTGTCGTTCTGCTCTCAAATCGTTTGAGTCCTCAATAACGGCGAGCCGCTTCTGGTATATAGCGAGGCGAGACGGGCGGTCCTGCTCGGTTGTGAGGGCTGCGGCTGCGTCGTGAAAAGTCATCTCACGGCCTCTGGATTCGATTGCGGCAGCCACTTCGTATTTGCTGATGGACTGGGTAAGTTCCTTTACGGAATTCTCCAGAAATTGTTCTACTGCGAAGGCCAGCAATCGGTTGAGCGAGGCGCGCTCGGTCTCGAAATGCTCAGGCGTATCTTTCATGCTCTGCTTCAATCTGGTGATCGAGTCGAGCGAAAAGAGATCGCTGTAACGTTCGTAGATAGGCGCGATTTCGAGGCCCGATTTCTGGCCCGAATGAAAAAGATATTGTTCGCGCAGGCAGGCTGTGTTGAAGTCTGTGTAGTCGCGTCTGTATTCGTCGAGCATTCAAATCCTCGAATTGACTGAAATGTGAAAATATCGACGTGGAGGGGGAGTGTCAAGGCAGGGGCGTAAAAGAGAGTTGAATTTAAGACCTCAAACTCAGGTTTTCAGGCTGTTGTCCATTAGTAAAAAAAATAGGCGACGCAGCGTGGGAAGACTGCGTCGCCTTGTGTCCGGTTACTGTCCTCACCACAGTAACCGAGAATCGAGAACAGGAAGTGATGTTGTCATCACCCGTATCTCTTGCCCCACTATCGCTTGAGCAATCAAGATGCCAAACAATGACAGGCACTCATTTTTGGGTATGATGTCTAACATTTCAGCCAACTTATGCGCTTTTGAGCTTTGCTCTCCAATTCGAGAAATAACTATTACGTGTAAAAAATACATATTTTGGATGAAATATTTACCACTGGAGAATGGCTTTATGGTCGGGTCGGCTATCGAGTTGTGATTTGGTGATCGCGTGAAGACCCTTATTTTTTCACTTCGATGCTCTTTGTTTATTAGCAGTCATATATATTACATTTTTCTTTAGGTCTGATTTTACAAGAGAGTCATAGCGTAGCACATGATCGCTTATACGCTGGCAGGGCAGCAGCTCAATAGCATGGTCTGCCGCAACAGCCGCCCTGACAAGCTTTGCCCTCGCCTCCATATCCCACGCCAGCGGAGGCATTGAATCATTCCTTAATTCATCAGCAGGCCGCGCAAGCAGCCAGTAGCGGCCCGGTGCAATGTTGGTTAATAAAAACGAGCCATCGCTTTGAACTGCTGCTTCGGTGAATCTAAGCACGTTGTCGCTTTGCTGCCGTTCTGCCGGAACAAGATGGACTCGCAGCCTCGCGGGTAAAGCCGAGCCTTCAAGAGCCGCGCTTACCCGGCCCCGCAGATAGGCAGCGCCTTCTTGTATGCTGATTGTCAGCCCCGTGACACGCTGCCCTGATTTTAAATTGATGCCTTCGCGGCCTGCATCAATGGGCCTGGATGGCGTTGGACCGGGTAGGTTGATAGCGCGAATGTACCAGTCTTCGCTCAGCAGTTGCGCCTCGATGTGATACTGCGCGGCCCTCAAAGAGCGGAACGTGAAGTTGCCTTTTTGATCAGGCGCGACCGGTGCCCCTCTAACGTTCAATGCGGGAAATGTAAGGTTTGGCAGGGGAGGGTCAACCCCTTCAACATTGGCAATAATCAGCGTTTCGTCCGGGCGCGCATTGTTTTTACTCTGGCAGCGCGGCTTCGGGTTTGTTTCAAGTACCAGCCGCCCGTCAATTGAGCCGAGCGGCGCGAGCTTCATCTCTATGCCGCTCACGTCTTTGCTTTTTATAATCACGCGGCGACGAGGCGAAGCCGCATCAATATCCGGAGGGACGGCACTGACGACGCGCAGCGCTGTTAGATCATACTCTCCGTCCGCCAGTCCATCGAAAACGAAACTGCTTGAGCCCTCAGTCGCTCGAATCCCTTTCCAGTCCACCATTGCGTCGGTCGCGGCCTGTGTGAGCATCACAACACCTCCCGCCTCTTGTGAACTGCTCGCAACCAGCCCCGATATGTAGCCGCTGATTGCGTGACCGCTTTCGCTGCGATAACGTATGTCTACACCTGCCACTTCCTGCCCATCCTGTAGATTCACTTCTGTTGCCGATTCGGGCGTTGCAGCGGATGGATGGTAAGTGGGCGCGCCGTCATAGGCTGTATATGGAGCGCGATTTTCGTTAGCCCTGTTCTTTCCTCCCACACTAACCAGATATGAGCCGGGGACAAGCCCCCATAAGCGATATATTCCGCGATCATCCGTCAAACGATCCCTTTGCCACTGACTGAAAGGAGATGCCTGGTATATTCGGCGACCCTGCTCGTCGCGTACGCGAGTGACGCGCACGCGAGCAGTTATCATCGGCTCACCTGCCGAATCGGTCACAGTGCCGGTGATTACGCCGCCTTTTTTCGCCCGGAAAGTCACAGAATCACCGGGTCGGTACAACTTTTGCACCTGGTTGGCATCGGGCGCACCCACCGCGAAAATCAAATAAATGCCGTGGGAGAGATTATCAAAGCGGAACTCTCCTGCCTCGTCTGTAAATGTCTCATGATTATTGCGCTGTCCGCTGCCGACCTTCTCCAGTAAGACTTTGCTGCCTGCAAGCGGCTGCCCGTTATGATTAAATACGCGCCCTGTAATTGCCCGCGATCTGTCGCCGCTTTGAGTCGATTGCTGTGCAGTAACGCGACCGGCAATAATCAGCGCTATAAGGATTGAAACTCCGAATAAACGATTCATAGATTTCTCATTATTGATCTTTATCCTTTGCGATCAATTCAACGACGAGCATGACGTTAGACTCCGCTCCGTTTATGACGGATACTTTTTGGCTTACCTCTTTTGCAAGCGGAGAATATGATCCGCCCTCACGTATGGAGGTACGAAATACATGCGCTGATATTTCGTATTCGCCCGTAAGCAAAGCTTCGATTAAGAAACGACCGTTTGGATCAACCTCTATATTTGGAAATGACTGCACGTCAGGACCGCCCACGCGCCTTACGAAAACAGATATTTTCGTATCCGCAGGAAGCTTGCCGCCTTGAATCTTCACCAGCCCGCGTATGCGACCGCTGGCATAGCCCAGAATAACGCGCACTCCGTTAACGTTTTCATCTGGCCTGACCTCGATTCCATTTGCGTACTCGACTCCGCCGCGCTCCACGCGCGATATGAAAAAGCCTTTTGACTCCGGATTGTTGATGATGCCCACAGAGACTTTGCCGGGGTGCAATCCTGCGATCTGGAAACCGCCATCAGCGCTTACCGCGCCGATCTTCGACGTTTGCGCGTCACGAATAATATCGGGTGATGAGACCGAAGCCCATAATTTCAGCCGTGAAAGCTTCGCGATAACATCAGGATCAGTTGTGCCTTCAACTGCCACCGCGCCGCTGATGCTTGAGCCTGTGCGGATCTTTATTTCCAACCCGGTGATGTCCTGATCCTTTATTTGAAAGGAGGCCACGTTACTGTATAAGCCGCTTTCTGCACCGGGTATAGCCATAACGTAAAAAGACCCCGGCAGAAGCCCGTCGAGTCGAAAATTGCCTCTGGCATCGGCCCTCATCTCTGTGTTGAATGAGCCGCCTCCTTCATGCATTATGCCGTAACCGAGTTGAGCGTCAGAAGCAGGCTTGCCTGTGTTTGCGTTAATGATTCGCCCGCTGGCCGAGTAGGCTTTTATCTTATGGCCGAGAACTATATCTATGCCTGTTGCCACAGCGCCCGCATCGAGTCCGACTATGCCAGCCTTCGATTCATCCATTACGCCCGGATAATAAGTGATCGAGTGATAACTTGATGTTCCTATCCTGCTTCCTCCATTATCAGTCGTCTCGCCCACACTGACGAGGTAGCGGCCCGGAGGCAGCCCGAAGATTCTATAATTGCCCTGATCGTCAGAGATGCTGAATTCATATAGGGTATATAGTCGGAAGTAATAGAGCGGGCGCTTTTGTCCATTGGAATCGAGTTGAATCAATGTGACAGTCTCTCCTGTCAAAGGCTGCCCATCCTCATCGGTGATTCGGCCTGTTATGACGCCGCCGCGAACGAGCGCGAAATCAAGCCCTTCGATTGTTTCTCCATCGGCAAGAGGGACGACTTGGCCGGGCAGGTTCGGGTCCGCCTGCTCTGAGGCGATGAAGGCAGGGGCAATTGGCATGATATGGTAACGATCCGACGGCAGATTACTTAATTGAAAGTGGCCGGACTGGTCCGTTCTGGCAGTTGCGGCAGGTTCTCCCTGAAATAGATGTTCGCCTTTGAAAGCGATAACCTTGACCCCCTGCGCGGGTTTTCCGCCAAGCGTAACATGACCGCTGATGGAACCAGCCGTTTCAGTCAGCGGTTTTCGCTCAGATTGCGCCTGTGCATTCAGGGCAACAAGCCCTGCGACAAAAAGAAGCAGACTTTGAATCGAACTACGCATATTGCTTCCCTCACAATGTTTTCTTCATCCGCACATTATCATTGCGCTAAAGGAAATCTCTCTAATGAATAGACGCATTTTCTGCGATATTCAATGCATGTTTTTGGATCTCAGCCTGAAAGTCATAGGAAAAAGCTCTCCTGACCAACTGCGTAACTATTTCAAAGCTCTGAATTTCCCGCAAGAACCTCTGCCGTGAACTGTTCTTATGCTGAAGACATCTCTGCGCGCGTGTTAATATTGAAGCCATGCGCATGTTGCTTGCTACGACCAACGAGGGGAAAATCATAGAATTGCGGCGAATACTCGAAGAGCAGGGAATCGATCTTGTCGGTCTTGACGATTCGGCATCAACCGAAGAGATAGAGACGGGCGCAACTTTTGCCGAAAATGCTCTGCTTAAAGCCCGCCACTACTATCAAATCTCCGGGCTGCCTACGATTGCTGATGATTCGGGGCTGGAAGTCGAAGCCCTGAATGGTGCGCCCGGTGTTCGGTCTGCGCGCTGGGCAGGCCCTGCGGCTTCCGATGCTGAGCGCGTTTTAAAACTGCTCGACGAATTGAAAGATGCGCCGCCGGGAAATCGCGCAGCTCGATTCGTCTGCGCTGCCGCTGTCGTATGGGGCGCAGGAGAGCGAGTATTCGAGGATGAAGCGCGCGGACTGATCCTTGACGCTCCGCGCGGCTCAAATGGTTTCGGCTATGACCCGATCTTTTATTACGAGCCGCTCGGAAAAACTTTCGCTGAGTTGACTCGCTCAGAAAAGTCGGAAGTGAGCCATCGCGGTCGAGCATTCAGCCAGCTTACTCGATGGTTGAATGTATCGGGCGCGCTTGACACTTCGGGGGCGAATGATAGAATTATCGTTCCCACTGATGAGTCCTCTGCTTCCGCTTAAGAGGTGACGTATGAAACATGCTTTAAAACTGTGGGCGCTAATCGCAGTTGGAGCGATAGCCTGTATGAGTGCGCCAGCATCGGCTGCCACGGCGAGAGGGTCTATCCGAGGCTTTATCATGGATGGTCACGGGACTCCTCTGGCAGGTGCGGCTGTGATGGTGATGGCCGAATCTGAAGATGCAAAGCCTGCGAAAGTTATAAAACGGGCCAGCACAGACGACGAAGGCAAATTCATTGCGGCAGGCATCACTCCGGGCCGTTACCGCGTCAAGGCTGAAGCCGATGGCTTCAAGCCTATCGAAGTCGCCGCAGACGTAAGGCCGAACAAGGTCACCGTATTCGATTCGATCTATCTGCGCCGCACCAGCACGCTCGCCGAAGAGACAAGCCTCAACAAGGATTCAAAATATGCAGCGCGCGGCGCGCGAAATGTGATCTTCCATTACGACGAATCGAAAAAGAGTCCTGCTGATGCGAAAGCCGATGACGCGATAGCTCTTACAGATCGCACGCCTGAACTTCACGGCGTAGTCAACACCTTCGCGCAGACGGCGACTGGCAACTCGGAAGAGACAAGCTCATTTGTGGGCACGAACTTCGCGGTTTCCGAGCAGATCGGAAAAGATGCCAATCTGGTCATCAGCGGTCAGGTCGGCGTCGGCAACGGAGCGCCGCAGCGGCTCGAAGCGCTCACAACAGCGCACGCCGGAGACCGTCACCGCTTCGCAGTCGCGCTTGGGTACGGGCGATTCACTTTCTCGCGCAGCGCAGGCATCCCGCGTCTCGGCCAGTTTTCAGTTTCGGCAACAGACACCTGGCAGATATCAGGGCCTGTGCTGGTCGTTTACGGTCTGGAGGTCGCTCGCTTTGCCGAAAGAACATCGAGCACAAGCATTCTTCCGAAATTTGGAATAGCCGTTGATGCGGGCGCGCGCACGCGATTGTCCGCAAGCCTGATGCCCGGTTCGTCAAGCGACCTGCAATCCAAGGTCAATCTCGAATCAGGCGAGATAGAATTCACAGAGCCAAAACCTGTTGCGGTGGTCGGCCAACCCGGCGAGCAGCCTGAGCCTGTGCTTGATCGCAGCTACCGTTTGCAGTTCGGCGCAGAGCAGATTCTATCCGACAAATCGTCGGTCGAGATGATGGCTTTCTTCGACATGATCTCAGGTCATGGCGTCGGCTTGCTTGCCATACCGAACGACAATCAGCAGGCAGAACCTGTTTTGCGCACGGCAGAACAACAGGGGCGCACGCGCGGACTGCGCGTGGTTTATCATCGCCGCGTAAACAACGTGATCGAAGGCGCGGTCGGCTATGCGTTCGGCGAAGGGCAGCGCTTTGACTCGCGCGGCATAACCGAGCCCGCAAATTTGTTCAGCAACGATCTGTTTCATGTCTTCTCTGCGAGGATGGATGCGAACTTCATCAGCACGGGAACGCGGGTTTCGACTGTCTTGAGGTTTGCGCCCGGACAGGCTGTTTTTGCGATTGATCCATTTCAGGGACAGATTGCCACTTACGATCCGAATATCAGCGTGTCGTTTGCGCAGGAACTGCCGAACTTCAGCTTCATCCCCGGACAATGGCAGGCTGTAGTTGATCTCAGAAACCTGCTCGACCAGCAGACTTCAATAGGCGATGAGCGACAGGAGTTGATAGCGAGCCGTTTTCACAGGCTTGTCCGCGTAGGGTTATCGCTGCGGTTTTAATCACAGGTAGAACGAACTAAGGATTGTCACATCTCGATTTTCTTTCATTGACGCTTGCCGATCTTCGTGCCCCTGAGATTCGGTTTTCCATATCGAAAACCGCGCGCCCGGTATTTTTCAGCATCCGAAAAATTGGAGGCTATTCCGAAAATATGGAAGCAGAAGTGAACTATATAATGTGAATCGGGCTTAAAGCCTTGATTCTAATTGACTGATAGTCGAAACAGTGCCGGAATAGCAGTTGCAAAATTCATTTAGATTCCTTATAGCTTCCCAAAGGGCTGAAGCAATGAAAGAAGTGATGGCAAGGACAAAACTTATCGCAGTTCTGGCGATAACGGTGGTCATTGTCGTCATCGGAGTCCTCAACCTCCGCGACCGTTTGAGTCCTGCCCCGATTCCTTCCGATGGTGTTGTCTGGATTGATACTGAAAATGGCGTGCAGGCCAAATCGGTCAACAGTGATTCGCCGCTTGCTTATACAGTCAAAAAAGGCGATTACGTTCGAGCAGTCTATTTTGTCGGC
Organism: Blastocatellia bacterium; assembly: GCA_963804815.1. Lineage (GTDB taxonomy): Bacteria > Acidobacteriota > Blastocatellia > UBA7656 > UBA7656 > DATEKX01. The sequence goes on from CAWDRU010000002.1 coordinate 6,540,042, forward strand.
AAATACTCTATAGTTGATGGCTCAAGGGTCCTTGACTATGAGCAGATCAAAAAGGCTGAACACATCCATCATTATCTGGAAAGACAGGGCGTCGGAGGCGATGCGCGCTACGCGATAGAGCATCCGAACCCGGTGCTTCAAGGCATCTACGGTATAGAAGAGCCGATTTACGACATTGATTTCAAAGCTCTGCCTGCGCCTCAATATCTCGGTCGCGGTCTTTATCTGGCTTTCATCGGGGTTGTCTATCTGGCCATTGGGTTGTTCGTCTTATTCAGGCAGAATCGCGCCGCGCTGACGTATCATTTTTTCTTCTGGTCGCTGCTCTCTTTCATATATTACTTTTACAGTTCGACGCTCGAATTCTCGACGCATGACCGCCTTGTGAGCCTGCTTGATAACTCTGCGTGGATATTGCTGGCTCCGTTGTTTCTGCATTTCTGCGCGAATTTCCCGTCAGGCAAGGGGCTGTCTCTGCGTTCGCGCCCGATTGTGCTGGCGCTCTATTTACCCTCGATCATCCTTATCGCTTTTGAAGTCTTCTGGCACTACAAACCCGATGCAGGTCTTTTTGCCAGCGACGGGCTTATTCAGGCGCGCGACTGGCTCGACAAGATAGAGCTTTTTTACGGCGCAATCTTCTTCGTCGCAGGCAGCGCATTACTTCTGCGCACTTTTATTCGCGCCGAAAAACCATTGCTGCGGCAGCAACTCAAATGGATCATCTGGGGCATAGGGATATCGGGCCTGCCGTTTGCAGCGCTCTACGTCGTCCCTTACATCTCGAACATCGAGATCACTCCGCTGATGGAGACCGTAGCCTACGCGCCGCTCATCCTGATACCGCTTTCGTTCGGCTATTCGATAATCCGCTATCGCCTGATGGACGTTGACGTGATAATGCGCCGCAGTTTCGTTCACGTCGTAGCGATTGTGGCGGTCGCTGCCATCTACATGGTTGTGCTTCTGGGCGTAGGCGATCTGGTCAAATTCATCTGGGCGACGGCTGATCTGAATTCCGGCAAGACTCGCGTAGTGGTCATCATCGGAATGCTGATCGTGACGATGCTGTTTGCGCCCATCAAGAACAAGCTTCAACTGTGGGCCGACCGATGGTTCTACGGCGAGCGTTACACCTTAAGAACGGGGCTTCAGGATTTCGGCAGAACCCTTGCGCAGACCACTGCTCTTCCACAACTGTTAAACTCGCTCGTCCGGCGATTGTCGGAGATGCTTTCGGTTCGCAAGGTGGCGATCTTTATCGAAGACGCGACCTCTCCATCGGGCTTTCGCCTTGCGCACGCGACCGGGATTGACAGCGAGATCAACCTCCCCGAAAACATCAAAAAGATAATTCGCATGCGCGCAATCGGGCGCGGGTTTATCTCGGCAAGCGACATCCCAGGAAACGAAGCGGTCTTAACAGGGGCATCACGCGGGATCGGTGAAGGCGAACTCAGCCTTCAGACTTCGGCTATGGATAGCGCGACTGATTTCGTCACGGCATACAACCTTGCACACTCGGATTCGGATGATCCGGTCGCGCAGGGAGAGCTTTATTATTACGTCCCGTGTGTCGTGCGTGATCGGATGATAGCCGTCATCGGCATAGGGCGCACGACTGCCGGTGCTCTGCTTACGAGCGAAGATACGGACCTGCTCAGAGCGCTCTCCGGTTACGTCGCCGTCGCAATCGATAACAGTCTGCTTTATCGCTCAGAGATGGAGAAGGCCGAAGAACTGAGCCGCCTCAAAGAATTTTCCGAGAGCATTATCGAAAGCGTAAACGTCGGCATTCTCGCAGTCGATTTCGACGGGCGCATCACGACCTGGAACAGCGCGCTCGAAGAGATATTCGGCATCGCCAGCGCGCAAGCCCTGCGCCACAGCATTCACGACACGCTCGACCGCGACCTGATCGATACCATACAAAACGTCATGGGGCAGGACGGCTGGGCATTGCGCGAGACGCGCCATATCTACAAATACAACGCTTCGACCGAAGACGGTCGCCCGCTGACTCTGAACATATCGCTCGCGCCGTTTGAAGCCGCGCGCGGAGTCGTGACGGGGACGCTTGTCGTCGTCGAAAACGTGACGGATCGCGCGCAACTCGAAGAGCAGTTGCTACAGCGCGAAAAGCTTTCGTCCATCGGACTGCTCGCCGCAGGTGTCGCGCACGAAGTCAACACGCCGCTTGCGGGCATCTCTTCTTATGCGCAGATGCTGCTTCAGCAAATCCCGGATCAGGACCCGAAGCACAAGCTGCTCGAAAAGATTCACATTCAAACCCTCCGCGCATCGGGCATAGTCAATAATCTGCTGAATTTCTCGCGGACGGGCGATGCGCAGTTCCGCGAGGTCGGACTTAACCGCGTGCTCGACGACACGCTTCAACTGCTTGAGCCGCAACTGCGCAACGCCAGGCTCGATATAACTCGAAACTTCGGCGAAGATCTTCCGGCGGCTTACGGCAACGCCTCTAAATTGCAGCAGGTCTTCATGAATCTGGTGTTGAACGCGCGCGACGCGATGCCTGCTGGCGGGCGGCTCACGATAAACACGCGACTGGTTGATACGTCTCTGGTCGTAGACTTCCGCGACACGGGCAGCGGGATTGCGCCCGAAAACATTGCGCGGATTTATGATCCATTCTTCACGACGAAAGAAGTAGGACAGGGAACGGGCCTTGGTCTCGCGCTTTCATACGGAATAATTCAGGAACACGGCGGGCGCATATTTGTAGAAAGCCGTCCCGGCGAGGGCGCGCACTTCACAATCAAACTACCCACGGTCTTCGCGCGCCAGATGCAAGCCGCGAGCGATTGATTTTCACTCGAACATCTATAACCTCTTTTACTGGCAGACGCGGGTTGCCAGTTGGTAACATTTCATCTTATGGCAAAAAAAGGAAGCATCCTCGTTGTGGATGACGAGGAAGTGATGCGCGACGTGCTTGATAGCCTGCTGACCTCGGAAGGCTATCAGGTCGAATTGGCAAAAACCGGCGAAGAGGGGCTCGACAAGTTTCAACAGCGGGCCTTTGATCTGGTCCTGCTCGACGTGTCAATGCCGGGCATGGGCGGACTTCGCACTCTCGAAGAGATTCTCAAACTCGATCAGGAAGCCGTAATCACCATGATCACGGCTTACGCCACATTCGATACTGCGATAGCCGCCATGCAGCGCGGCGCTTTCACAGTAATTCCAAAACCCTTTGACAACGAAGAGATATTCAGACTGGTTGCGGCGGGGATGCGCCGCCGTCGCAAAGACGAAGAGCGACGCACGCTCAAGCAAACGCTCAAACGCAGCACCGAAAGCAAAGAGATAATCGCGCGCAGCCAGAATATGCTTGAAATACTCGCGTTCGTTGAGCAGGTCGCGCCTGCGCGCACGACCATCTTAGTCACAGGCGAGAGCGGGACGGGCAAGGAGTTGATCGCCCGCGCTATTCACAATCATAGCGCGCGCGCCGATAAATCGTTCGTCACGGTTAACTCTGCCAACCTGCCGACAGAGTTGTTAGAGTCGGAATTGTTCGGTCACATTCGCGGCGCGTTTACAGGCGCGGTCGCAGCCAAGAAAGGCTACTTTGAAGTCGCGGACGGCGGCTCGATATTCCTCGACGAGATCGGAACCATCTCGATGGAGACTCAGGCGAAGCTGCTGCGCGTGATTCAAGAGCGGGATTTCACGCCTCTCGGCGATACGACGCGCCGCCATGTTGACGTGCGCATCATCGCCGCCACGAACGTAGACCTCAAACAGGCAGTCGATGAAGGCGCTTTCCGCGAAGACCTTTTTTATCGCCTTAATGTCATCTCAATCAACCTGCCGCCCTTGCGCGACAGGCGCGAAGACATACTGCCGCTCGCCCAGCACTTCATCCGCAAGTACACGGCTGAAAATGCCAGGCAGATTTCAGATAAACTCAGCCCCGAAGTTTTGTCGCTTCTTGAAGCTCATAACTGGCCGGGCAATGTGCGCGAGCTTGAAAACGTCATCGAGCGGGCCATCATCATAGCGCGCGGCAGCGAGATTCAGCGCGAGGATTTGCGCGAAGAGGTGCTCAATCCTCAACGCGCAGTCGCGCAGGTCGGCGGGCAGAAGATAGCCACGCAGATAGATCTGTCGCGCGGCATATCTTTTTACGATGAAGTGAACCGCTTTCAGATAGAGTTGATTCGACGCGCGCTTGAAATAACGGGCGGCCACCAGTCGCGCGCTGCAAAGCTGCTTGGGATGAATACAACGACGCTTAACAGCAAGATCAGGTACTACAACATCCGTCCCTGAATTTAAGGAGTCTGACTTTTTGGCGCGGCCTGATGAAGGAGGCTGGCGAATTTTTCGACCTTGGCTCTGAGGTCATCCACGGTGAATGGTTTTATGATGTGGTCTGCGGCCCCTTTGTCGTAGCCTTCTTCGAGATAGGAACTCTGAACCGAAGCGGTCATCAGGATGACGGGAATGTTCGACAGGTCTTCGCGCGCTTTAACCGTGCTTAACAGCTCAAGCCCTGTCATCTCGTCCATGTGTACATCGGTGAAAATTATGTCAGGGCGCGCCTGTTCGATAAGCTTTAGTCCTTCGCTTCCGTTCGATGCGAATTCTATTTCGTGTGGCGTCGTATCGAGCGCAGCGCGAATCAACTTTTGAGTGATCAAATTATCTTCGCAGAATACTATCTTCGCCATACGTACCTCCCTGACTGTTTCTTGATCTCGCCGTCTTTTTACTCTCGGCTCGGCCCGCTTGTCAATCCAGATGCAGAGTGAACGCTGCCGAGCGATCATTGTTTTCGATCAGCACGATCTGACTGTCTCCGTGTTTGTTCAGGTTGAGCTTTTTGGGCTTCAGCTTGAGACGAAACGAGTTGGTCGCCGCATCGAACGAGAAAGTCTTTCCGATGACCTTGCCGTTTATTTCGACGCTGGCAGCGGCGGTGAAATCGTGCCCGGTTATCGTGATGGTCTTCTTGTCGTAGGTCGCGTTTGTGATGACGGGAATCTTTTTTGGCGGATCGGTCGGCGTTGGCGGAAGAGGAGCTGTGATGTTGTAAACGACTAACGCAAAATCCTGATCGAGAATGTTTTCGTTGTCCGGCACACCATCGCCTGCGACGTTGGCAGCGCGAACGATGATCCTGAAGTTGCCGTCGAATCCCTGCGGTATCGCGCTCGCAGGAATAGTGATTGACTCGACATTGTTCAGGCGGTCCGGGTTGCCACCTTCTACAGACGATGCGCCGTCAAACCGATTGCCTCGATAAACGGTCACGCCGCCAATAATAATTTCAAGATCGAGATCGTTGACCAGCGCCGTTCCCGCCAGCGCGCCCGGCGCGTCTGTCCACGCAAGCGTCACGCGCAGTGGCGACGCCGCGTCAGCAATCGAGCCTTCAAGCTCGTAGGTCTGCCCGCTTTCGGTAAACAGCGTTGTTTGATCTGTGAGCCTGCGGGCGGCTGCGTCGAACGCGCGCGAAAGATTCGCAATCCCCCACCCCTGCCGGTCTGATGGAAGATTGCCGCCCGCATACTCGCCCGAAAGATAATTGGCCGAGTTGATGAGAAAAGCTTTTGTCATCGCGGGCGAAGGCGCGCGGTTGTCGCCCAGCAGGTTGTGGCCTGTGAAGAATTTTCTGATGAGCGAGGCTGCGCCTGTGATATGCGGAGCCGCCAGGCTTGTGCCCGACGACCATGTGTAAAACTGCTGGCCGGGAGGTTGAAGCACATTTGAACCGGGGCATAAGCCTGTTCCTATCAGAGGCGCGGCGCGCGATACAGCCCCCTGAATGTGCGTGCCGGGGGCCAGTATGTCGGGCTTCGCGCGACCGTCTGCGGTCGGCCCGCCTGCCGAATATCGCAGAATGTCGAGCGCGTTGTCGGCTCCCTCAGGCCCGATAGCGCCCTGCCCGTCGAGGTTGCACGAATCGGTTCCTTCGGGCCTGTAGTTCTCGCTTGCCCCGACAGTAATGACGTTCTTGCCCGTGCCGGGCGAGCTTATGTGGCCGCCCGCGCCGCCGTTGCCAGCCGAAAAGATGATGACCATCTCCTGATTGCCCGCAACCGCTGGCTGCGCATCGCGCACGCGCGCGTCGTATTCCTGAGCGACAGAGTCATAAGCGTTTGAACCGTTGCCCCAGCTATTATTCGACAGCCGCGCCCCCGCCGCATATGCTGACGACACTACGTTCGTAAAACTCATTCGAGGCCCAAGTTTGCCGAGCGTGTCGAATATTTTTGACGCGCCGAGCTTCGCCATCGGATCAACGCCGATGCCGAACATATAACCGCTCGCGTCTTCGCGGTCGATTGAGCCAAGCCCCGCCGCGACAGATGCAACGAGACTGCCGTGGCCTCTGCGATCCTGCTTCTGATTCTCTCCTGAGTAGTCGATGTTGTAAGCAACGCGGCTGTGTCCCTCAGCGTCAAGGAAATCAGGATGGACTGAAAAGTCTGAAATGAGACCTCGGTCAAGCCCTGAATCCGTTATATCAATCACAAAGTCGGATTGAGTGTTCAGTGATTTCGATGCGAGCCATGACATATAACCCGGGCCGGTTGGCTGCGTGCCGTCAGGCGTAAGATTGGCCGCGATGATCTGCGCGCTGCGCTCGTCTTCGGTTGCGAACGGAAAAACGGGTCCGACAAAAAGCACGTCTCCGAGACTGGCTATATTTATCAGCTCTTCTGCGGGAATGGTGAGCGACAGCACCACGAATTTGAGAAATCGCCTCGGCTCGCGATTGACGCCTGATGCAAGACTGTTGATGCGCTCAATTGACGTTTTTGCATCAACTGAATCGAACAACTCGATTTCAACATCAATGTTCGCACCCGCGCGAGCCGCAATCATCTCGTCAGTGTATGCGGGGTCAATCTTGTGAATCGCCTGAAAGCGACCCATCCACCGAACCGGTCGCGCCTCGTCTGCGGCTTCTCGCGCGTCGAGCATTGCAACACGTCGAAGCGCGCCGCTCGTACCTCGAATTATATAAGCGTTATTTGGGATGTAAGAGACGATCTCTGCGCCTGCTGCCTGGAGCCGCTCAACCCATGCCCGCTTTATCGGCCCTGCAAACTGAATGACGCGCAACTCGCTTCGCGCGGAGACGCTCAAGACAGATAGCTCGACTGCGGACGCGCGCGCGTCTTCCGCAGAAGTGTCGAGTTGGCCCAGAGCGCGGGTGTCAAGCGCGCCGCGTTTGAACAGAATCGAATTTGGATTATTCGATGAATGGATCTGCTGACCAGCCCGGCTGGAGAAGGCTTCAACCGGCGAGCGGAGCGCTGTGTAAAACATCATCGCCGCTACGAAAGCCAGCAGAGCCAGTTTGAACTTTTTCGATGTTGAACAATTCATATTAAGACAATTCAGAGTCACCGAGAGTATATATCAACGGGCAAGGATTATAGCTATCGATGCGACGCTTTTGCCAGTCGCGCCAATGTGCATTATGATTGAGCTAGCGAGAATTCTCTCGGACGTGAGTGTTCTGCCAGGAATCAAATCATCTTTGGAGGAATGCTATGAAACAGCATATCACAAAAACAATTCGGCTTGCGCTCGTTGCAACAATTTTCGCAAGTCTTCTGCCGATGCTTGCATCGAATGATTCAATGAGCGCCGACGCGCAGCGACGGCCTGCCATACGCAGAAGGACGCCGGGCACAAGCACTGTGCTTGTACCATCCGGCACTAACTTGAGGGTCAGGCTCAACAACGATCTTTCAAGTAAAGATTCGCGTGTGGGTGATCGGTTTACTACGACCGTTGTTAATCCGGCCCGCTACGAAAACGCGACGGTGACAGGGCACGTCAGCTCCATTAAAAAATCGGGTACCGTCAAGGGGCGCACGACCATGACGCTTGCGTTCGATTCGATTGAGCTGACCGAAGGCCGCAGGGCACCCATGCGCGGGCAGGTCACTCGCATTTATGATTCAGGCTCAGGCTCAGGCAAGGTCGATGAAGAAGGCCGCGTCGAATCGGGGAGTCGCGGCAAGCAGGCGATCAAGCGCGGCGGCATCGGCGCAGCAGCCGGAGCGATAATCGGCGGCATAGCAGGGGGCGGCAAAGGCGCGGCGATTGGTTTAATACTTGGCGGCGCGGGTGGCGCTGGTTCGCTCGCTGTTCAGGGAAGCAAGGAATTGAAACTTGAGAGCGGCACGGAGATGCTTGTCCGCGTCACTCGACGCTGAATTAGAGTCGGAGGTTAGTGAAAACAGGTTCGGAATTTACTAACCTCTGATCTCTATATCACTGCTGATCGGGTTGTACTCTCAAGTGCATAAAGAGCAAAAAAGACGGCAGCACGCGGCTATCTGTGCGGACGAGCAGCAACTCGTCGTATGAGCCTGGGGCTTTTGTCGATATAGGTTCGATTATGATCTTGTAGCTTTTGCCTTCCTCCAGAGTCTCTAATCGTGTGGCAAAGTATTTGCCCTCGCCTTCGACGCGCAAGACTTTTAACGGACCTTTTTCAACCGTGACGGTAAATTCAAATTTGCCTTTCTGACCGACGGCAAGGTTAAGCCCTCCGTGCACGTCAGGTCCGAGAAAGATTGGCCCTATGTGTTTGCCCTGTCGAAGCGCGACGCCCTTCACGGGGCCGCCATCGGAACTGGTCAATACGTTAGCCGTCAAGATAAACACTATGTTTGGCCGCTCAGAGTCGTTTGTTCGGAGGGTTGCAGGCTTAGATATCTGACCCATCTGAGTAGCCGTGTTGATCTCTATCAGGGCTTTGCCCTCCTTGCCCGGCGGGATGACTTTATCCGCGCTGATTATTTCGCACCCGCAACCGCCGACGAACTCTTTTATCACAAGATCGGCGGTCCCTTCGTTCTTTATAACGAAGATATGGCTGATGATCTCGCCTTTGTAAATATCTCCGAAGTCAAAGCCGGTGAAGGGAGCATAGGCATGCGGCGCAGGTGCCGCGCTCGGCGACTGCTGCGCTTGCGCCTGCAAGATAAGGATTAATACTGCTGCCGTCAGATAGACAAATCTTTTAATTGCTGTTTGCATGATGAAATATCCGATCAGAACTTTAAATTTTGAGACTATAAGGTTAATTCAACAGCAGCAGTTTTGGCAACAACCTTGAATAAAGCAGTCGGCGCTGCTATCGTTCAATTCATATTTCGTGAGAGGGTGATGTTGATGTTTGATACCGTAACTCGATTTCGTTTCTGTCAAATCGTACGCACGCTTTTGTTTCTCGTGCTGTTTACAATACCTGTTGGCGCGCAGATTCAATTTGATCGGCCTAAGGCGGCGAAGCCGTTGCCTAATCCTTCGATCATCGGCGCGCCGCGCGATGAATTGATGACCGTAGTCAAGCAGATGCTTGAAACGCGCGAGATTCCGCTCGACAAAGAAGATTGCAACGCGAATACAGGTGAATGCTCAGTCATCAGCAAGGCCGTCATCTTCACCAAAGGCATACCCGCAAAGAGCCAGCTCCAGCATTACTCGGACCTGCCTGTGCGCGACGTGCGCAACTGGAGCAAGGGGCGTTACGTCCTGCGCTTTCAAATCTCGCCCGCTTCTCCTAAGACCTCTCAGGTCGGCGTTTATGCAAAGTTTGAAGGGATGACTGATGGAGTCGTCGGCACAGAATGGGTGCCGCTCACATCAAAGGGCGAGCTTGAAGACCTTATGCTCAAATGCATACAGGACCGCGTTCAGGGCGGAGATTGCAAAGATATATTCCACTAAGCAGATTTGCCCGACCTTTACCCTCAACCGATTAATTTTGGTGTGCAACGGTCTACAACTTGTGTGAACTATTGCTACGCTACGGATGCTGCCGACCGTGAAAAGCCTGAGCCTGCCCGTTCACTGCTGAGATATATCTCAATCGCCGGAATTTTTTAATCGCCCTGCCTGCTTCCGGCTTTCTCCATTTTGAAGTTGGATTTTATATATTTGGCTGAAATATTGGAGTTTTCAGTCATTATGCCGCCAGAGTTCAGTCACGATGAATCTGCGCCTGCTGATTTTTTGGGTAATGAAATGGCGCGCAATTGTGAATTCTATTTTAGCTTTGCGCATGGCACTCCCTTTGCAATTCCGTTTGCTGCTCGTTGAATATTAATTCTCAACTTTGAGCTTCGACACAAGGAGCGCCGGGATAATTATGAAGAGCAGGAATCAGGAACGCGGATTCACCGTGATTGAAATAACGGTCGTCGTTTTAGTGATCGGGGCCCTGGTCGCGTTTGCCGCCCCGAGGATCACAAACGCGATGCGCGAGTACAGGCTCGCCATGGCTGTGCGCCAGTTTTCAGACCTTATTCAGCGCGCGAAGACGCAAGCCATGTCTGACAACAAGACCGTGACACTGAGAGTTGATACGGCAAACAGGCAGGCTGGAATCGTCATTAAAGATAGCAGCGGAACAGAGATAAGCACTCAGTACATTCCGCTCCCGCAAGGAATAACTTTCTCAAGGCCCGCAAACGTAAATGCTCCGATGACGGGCGCTCCTTTCGCAAGCAACATCTCATTTCCGGCGAAAAGCGGGTCAACGACCGTTTTCCAGCAGGACTTCAACTCGCGCGGATTTCCGGCAGTTGCGACAGCAGGCGCGATCAACACCATATATCTCAGCAATAGCCGGAACTTTCGCGCCCTGACTTTGAGCTGCGTCGGAGGCGTCAATACCTGGGTATGGCAGACCAATAAGTGGGTCAACACGCGAACGGCGAAGTCTGCCAGCTAAAATGGCCGTAGCCGCTCAGCAGGCGGGCAATTGCAGTAAAGGAGCGAGGAAATGAAGGTTAGCGAGAACAATGAGAGCGGATTCACCCTGATCGAAGTGGCGATTGCTTCGGTTATCATGATGGTCGGCCTGGTCTTTATCGCAACGCTATTTACATTGTCTATGGCGCAAAACCGCCATGTTAAACAGGGAACCACGGCAACCGCGCTCGCTCAGCAGAAACTCGAAGAGTTGAATTCTATCGAGACGACCGACAAGCGGCTCAAAGTCGGCGGCGGCCTCGACGAAGCATCCAAGAAGACCGACTATTACGATACTCTTTATGTAGATGCTCTCACAGGAGAGATCACCCCTAACATCCCCACGGCAGGGACTCCTATTTATGACCGCTACTGGCAGGTGGAGAATGATCCGAGCCTCGATCAGGCCAGAATACTCACAGTGCGCGTGAAGGCCAGACAGCCAAGCGTAGGTAAAACACCTGATGAGACGAAACTCACCACTATTCGCTCGTGGTGAGTCAGGAGACGCTATGAGAAAAATAGATAAAGAAGAAGGTTTTTCGCTTATTGAACTGACCATCGCTGCGATGCTGACAGTAGGACTTATCGGGGCAATCTTTGGCCTGTTGAACCGAAACCAGCAGGTCTTCGTCAACGAAACCGGCGTGACGGATTTGAACCAGAATATGCGGACGATAGTAGACCTGCTGACGCGCGACATCCAATCGGCGGGCATGGGATTGCCAAGCCGCGTTTCAGGAACATTTTCAGGATCGGGAACCTTCGCAGCTATCTACCCCCTGAACGGCACGAGCAGCGCTGCCGATAAGATACTGATAATCAACGGCGACCCTTATGCTCCGACTGCAAGTGTATCGAGTCAGCAGACTACGTCGCCTGTAAAGTTCATTTGCTCTGTGCCGAACGATGTGACGGTGACCGGGAGCGGAGGCTCCACCGTGATAACTTACAAGAATGCCGCCGGAACAAGCGTCCCGTTTTACAAAAACTTTGCCACGGTCGCGCGATCTTACATAGTTTATGATGACAAACTATGCAGAGTGTTTACGCTTACAGGAGACGCCCAGGTTACTGGCTCCGGCGCAACCACTCAACTCGAACTGCCATATAATTCCGGGACTTACGCGTCCGCCAGCGCGACCGTTGCCACCACCTTTGGGTCCACGATTGACACAGGCGCACCGACTTACACCAAATCCAAGATAGCTCTGCTGGGCAGTCTTGTGGCCTATCGTCTGAGCACAACGAACGAGCTTGAGCGAACAGAAGATCTGGTCAACTGGTACACGGTTGCTCGCGGCGTAGTGGATTTTCAGGTTACGTATCGTGTTGTGACGGGCAAGGATGTCAACGGAAATGACGTTGAGGACAAAGTGGACGCGCCGACGACAACGACTCACACCAGTATTCGCGCGGTATTGCTCAAAATTATAATGCAAACCCCTGATCTCCAGCCCAAAGACAAAGGCTACAGGAAGATAGGGCAATCTTTCGAGGTCAGTCCGCGAAACTTCAATCTAGTAAATAATACGAATATCAGCGCCCCAATCAATTAGGGCGTGTTTGTAAGGTGCATTATGCAAAATAATCAGAGAGCACAGCGTGACAGCGAACGAGGCATGGCGCTCGTAACAGCGTTACTTGCCACAACTATGATGCTTGCCCTGGGAATGGCGCTTGTATTTTCGGCTGCTACCGACACGACAACGACCAGAGTGCAGCGCGTAGGCCAGCAGGCGTTTTTTGCCGCAGATGCGGGCGTAGGCGTCGCGCGCCGCGCAATGACGCAGGCATTTTCCGAACAGATAAATAAAGTACGCACAGAGCAGATCGCGTTTTACAAAAAGGTGCTTCCTGCACCGGCTGGCCAGTTCCCTGACGCGCAAGCGGTTCCTCCGGCGGATGGGACGTGGACTAATTCTTTCTACACGGCCATTCGTGATCGCGCCATAGTGTTGGCTACGCTTCAGGCGCGCGCGCAAAAACTCGATGCGGCTAACGGCAGTAAATTTACGGTAACATACAGCCCGTTTTCAGGCACGATAACAAAGCAGGTAGTCGATCAGTTCAATGCTATTGAATACGTCACGCTGCGCTATTCGATAGCGGTCACCGGGCAGACGACCGGCGGCGGCAGTGCGACAGTTCATGAATCGGGGCTGCTTTCTACGGAACTTACACTGGCAGCATCGGGTGAGGGGGCGCGCAACTTCAAGTTTTCGGGATTCGGCGCGTTCTTCGATAATGGCGACACGCAAGCCAGTGCTCCGCTGGCTAATGGAACTTTCTCCGGCCCCGTGCATACCAACACGCATTTTGCTTTTCTATCTAACCGCAGTGTTACATTCCGCAATCTCGTCAGCCAGTTTGATGCCAAGATACGATATGACGATACAAACACTACGACTCCAAACACAAAGATACCCCCGCCCAACCTGCCCGGTATAACCCTCAGTTCGGATGGGTACAAAACTACAACAAGCAAAGTTCCGCTGCCGGAAAATAATTTTTCGCAGGAATACGCTGTCATCAACGGAACCGGAATAACAGATAAGAAGACGGACGGCACGCCTGTTGACGCACCCGGCAGCGTACCAACAGATGGGCAGGGCCATCCGATTGCAGTCTTTGACTCTTCGGGCCGTGTTACTACTGATGTGCTTGTCGCAAACCTTCGCAATGCAAAGAATCAGGCACCGTCAAAGAGTGGAAGCGATCTGGCCGACGGCGTATATATTTCGGCAGACGGCACCAACATCAATGGCGCGGGAATCTATGTAGAAGGCGACGCATCAGACATACAGGTATATGCCGAGACAAACGGCAATCAGGTCTACGTCGTACAGCAAGGCTCAAAGACTACGACCGTTACTACGAACTATACGACTCAAAAAACAACGATCACTTCGGGCAGTGACACGAAAACCTATAACGGGGTATTCACTGATAAATCGGACCCGGCCAATCCTGGTAAAGTTGGCGTGTCGCTATTCGTTGATGGCTCTATCAACAGCCTGCGCGGCGGCCATACCAGTTCTACTGATAAAGCGGCGATTGCGCCTAAAACAAAGCTGACGATCACGGCGCAAAGCGACATCACAGTGACCGGCGATCTGACCTATGCAAATAAGGTTGTGGACGATAATGGTAATAAAGTGTCGAATATAGATTCGATAGAAAATGTATTCGGCCTGTTTACAAACGACGGTAATCTAAACCTTGCGCCCAACTCTAGCTACGTTGACGGCCCCGGCCTCGGCCTTGAAATAGACGCCGCCGTGATTACCTTTAACAGCAACACCTCCAATGATGGCGGCGCTATCAAAGGCTCAATCGTCTATACAGGCGGCACAACTCCCGGCACCAATGACAGGTGGAAACTGATCGGCAGCCGTGTTCAGTCCAAGATCAACACCATCGGCTACAACTATCGCGACATTTTCTTTGATCCTCGATATTCGGGCGGAACCTTCTCGCCGCCATTCTTTCCGGGGACCACCTATGAACTCATCAAACCCGTTGCACACGATGTGGACATAACTTTGGTGGATACGCCTTTTCCTACGGCTATGTCCTGGTTTAGAGATAACAACTGAGGCAAGCCTTAACCCCTCTTCGATATTGAAATCGGGCCGGAATCATTATCCGGCCCGATTTTTTTTACCGGCCATATTTTTACTGAACTCCTCAAACGTACCGCGCTATCCGCTTGATGAGTTCTGGTCCCGGTAGTAACATCGAAGTCACCCGGAACGTCTTGATTGGATGGCAGATCAACAAAGTCAGTGGAATCAAACCGGCCTGTCAGGCAAGAGGAGAACACTCGTTTATGATTCTGAAAACAACGCGCCATTTCCTTTATTCGATAACAGTTTTGATTGCTTGCGCTGTGATTGCCGTCGCGCAGGATGCAGGCCAGGTGCTGCGCGTTTCGGTCGGCTACGGAACTTTGAAAAACAGCGTCGAGATGACTCCTGAGAAGCGCGCCGAAGTAGATAATCTGGGCAAGCTTGCTACAGAGGCTAATGCTGCGGGCAAATATGGCGATGCGCTTAAACATCTGTACCACGCGATTGCTTTAATGCGTAAAACGGAGTGGACTCCGGCGCGCGCGCTTGCATCGGCGCTCACTGTAAAGCTCGACCGCGCAATGCTCGAACCCGGTCAGGCGGTTGATGTGCGGCTTGGCCAGATATATTCGCTCGACGAAAAGCTCGAAGGCAAACTCGCAGGCTCCGTTGTGCTGATGAAGATGAGCGGCGAAGATCGCGTGGCCGAGCTGAAGACGCTCGACCAGATCGAGCCTGATTTCATCGCGCACCCGTTCAGGGCTTCTATAGTTGTCCCCGAAGTCGAGGCGGGAAACTATCGTGTGACGTTGAGGCTTCAGATTGCCAATGGCGAGCCTGTAACTAAAACCACCGTCGTTCATATCGAGCGAGGACTTGCCGCGCAAGCTACAGCAGTCAAGGCGCGCGCCTCAAAGATTGAAGCGAAGATTAAATCGAAACCACAGGACGCTCTAGCCTACGCCCTGCCGTCGGCTGGGTATCGAATCGCGTTGTTTGATCTGGCGAACACTGGCGAGATAAGTTTCGACCGTATCGATTTTCAAAATGAACTCAAGGAAGCCAGCGCGATTCTTGATGCGCTTGATAAAGGCAGCGACCCGTTTGCCACACGGCGCGGAGATTTTCGCAAAGCGTATCTCTCTAAAGTGGACAACACGCTTCAGCCGTTCAGAGTCTTTGTGCCGTCAAGCTACGATGGCACAAAGGCGTATCCATTAGTGATCGCGCTTCACGGTATGGGCGGAGACGAAAACAGTTATTTCGAGGCTTACGGCAAAGGGGCGTTCACGTCCGAAGCTGAAAAGCACGGTTACATCGTCGCGTGCCCGAAAGGTCGCAAGCCAGCTTCGATGTACATAGGCGATGCCGAGCGCGACGTGATGGATGTGTTGGCCGACATGATTCGCGCTTACCGTATCGACCCCGACAGGGTCTATCTGACGGGCCATTCGATGGGAGGCTTCGGCACGTGGTCTGTGGCTATGAATCACCCTGAGATGTTCGCCGCGATAGCCCCGGTTTCAGGCGGCGTGATGAATCTGGCAAATATGTCGAAGATCGCGCATGTCCCTGAGCTTATCATTCACGGCGATGATGATAAGACTGTTTCGGTCGAGCGTTCCCGCGTTGTGGTGGCGGCAGGCAAAAAACTCGGCATCGAGATGAAGTACATCGAAGTCCCGAAGGGCACACACGGCGATGTGGTCGCGCCGCATTTCAAAGACGTGTTCGATTGGTTCGATGCCCACAAGCGTAAGCTCGAAGCGAAATCCGCAGCCGGAACGGCGAAGAATAATTAATACTGAAAAAAAATAACTGAAACCGTGAAACCGGCTCTGGTGGCCGGTTTCACGCAGATTGCGCGGCCCTGTCGGCTCTGATATGCCTTTCATACCTATCGAGGTCAGTGAAGTGAGCTTTCCCTTTTACAGTAGCTCATCCGTATCAACCAGACAACAAGAGCGCCGAATCGTACGCTTGGTTAATCCATCGTCATCAGCGCGGCGAATATTTCTATGCCGTCCCACAGATTTTGAAGCCGAAGGTTTTCGTTTGAACTGTGCTGGTTGTTGTCGTGATTTACAATCGGCACGCCTATCTGCGGCGCTCGCGTCGTATCCTCGAATATGTAGAGCGGGACACTGCCGCCCAGCGTAGGAGCAAGCACGGGCCTCTGTCCCAGAGCGCGCTCGACGGCGCTGATTATCTTCTTCGCTATCGGAAGATCTATCGGCGTTCGCACTGCGCGATAGCCGTCCACGCTCGTCACTCGCGCGATCATCGGATGCGCGAGCCTCGTTGCCTGATCCGGCTCCGCGCTTACGACGAAGTATCCCTGCTTTTTGATGTGCGCGACGAACCGCTCTACCTGACGATGCGGGTCAATGCCTTTCACCAGTCTCATATCAATGGTCGCAGTCGCTTCTGAGGGGATGATGGTGCGCGAATTGCGGCCTACGTCTTCACTGCGCAATCCGTCAATATTGAGCGAAGGCTCGTTGATCATCTCAACCAGAGTGCGCCCCGCGCCATCAGTCGTGGCAAGCCCAAGCTCTCGCATCAACTCTGCGTCGGTCGCTGGCATAGCTTTGAGCGCCTGCTTCTCCTCTTCGCCGAGCGGCTCGACATCGCTGTAAAACCCTTCTATCAATACGCGTCCGCTGTCGTCTTTCATTCCCGCAAGCAGCCGGGCAAGTCTCATCGCGGGGTTTGGCGACCAGTTGCCGTAATGCCCGCTGTGCAGCGCGCGCGTTGCGCCGTAGACTGTGACGTTCACTGTTACTATGCCGCGCGCGCCGAAGTAGATCAGAGGCTTTCGCGTCTGATGAACCGGCCCGTCCGCGCAGAGCCACACATCGGCCTGAAGCAGCGCGGCGTTGCGCCTGACTATGTCTTCAAGGTTTGGCGAGCCTGCTTCCTCTTCGCCATCAAAGAAGAATTTGAGATTGACCGTCGGCTTTTTGTTCGCTGACTTGAGCGCGTCGAGCGCCGCGAGCATTGCGATTATCGGAGCTTTGTCGTCGGATGCAGAACGCGCGTAGAGCCGCCATTCGGGATCGAATGTTTCACCGCGACCGGGGAACGAAATTATGCGCCCGCCCGATTCCAGCAGCTTATCGCGCAGAGTCGGCTTGAAAGGCTCGCTCGCCCATTTTGCCGGATCAACCGGCTGGCCGTCGTAATGTGCATAGATGGCGATGGTGCGCGTAGCGGTTGGAATTTTTAATTCCCCGAACACGGCTGGCGGCCCGTTGCCTTCGAGCAAACGCGACTGGATGCCGCGACGACTCATCATTTCTATCAGCTTCTCTGCGTTGCGCCGAATGTTTGCCGTATCAGATGCGACGTTCGGGATTGAAAGCAGGTCAACGAATTCAGCAATGATCTCGGCTTCGTGCGCGCGACGATAATCTTTCGACGTTTGAGCATGAATTACCGCAGTCGCTGGATAATATAGGAGAACTGCAAGCGCGAAGCTTACAAACGCAGTACGCTTCATTTTCACCTCGCTTGAAATTTCGCAAGTTAAGGTTGAAGCATATCACTCGTGCCGCCGGTTGGACTATCACAGATGCAATACAGGCACGGCGAGCCTGCGCGCTTCGGCAGAGATGTGTTCCATCTCGCAGGGGTTGATCGAAGCCATCGAAACGATGAACAGCCCTGCGCGGTTGCTGTTTGCCATTTCGCATCGTCCGCAGTCATCGAGTTGACCGGGCACGAAATTGCAAACGCCGCACTTGAGCAGTATGCACTTCAATGCAATCAGCCGCGCGTCGCTTTGGTCGCCAAAGATTATTATTGGCAGATGCTCTTTCATAAGTTCTGCGCTCTCGCGGTAATTCACTTTGCAATTCGCTCTAGTTTCGAGGCGCGATTTCTGCTGATAACAACACCCATCGGGCGAGACGTTCATCAGGCAACAGCGCTTGTCGGCAGATGGTGTAGCTGAGACCTTCGAGACGTTTTCTGACGCCGTCTTCTATGCCTCCGTAAGACAACAGCAAAGGAACGATCAGGACTTTGTTGCCTTTGGCGGTTGCGCGCTCGACGACCGAGCGCAATTCGGCTGTGGCTTGCGCGCGGATTGGCTCAGGCGCGTCGTCCCGCACTGTCAAATATTCTATGCTCTGGAATCGGCTCGCTTTCTTCATCCGCTCGGCGAGCGCGGCCATGTCGGCCAGCCATTTTGCATTCTCTTCATCAGACACAGGACCGTGCGCGACTATGACGACTGCTTCACGCTCAGGCTCGCGGCTGATGCTTAAGGCCCGCGCAAGCAGTATGTCTGAAACTATCTGGTGATGGTTTAAAGCCTCGGCCATGCGAATGGAGACAGGCGATTTGACCGGCGTGGTCGGATCAATCATCGAATCATTTGTGTGATGCTCGCCGTGACCGTGATCCATCTTTGCATACACGGCAAGTTCCGGCGGAGCTTCTTTACGCGCGCCAAGCAGATACTCTGTAGAGGTGATGACCGAGCTATGCGAAGAGACGAACAACGGCACAGCGACAATCCGGCTGATGCCGCGAGCCGCGAGCCGGTCAACCGCGTTTTGGATGTTGCGTTTTGTAGCCATGCCGAACGCGACTTCTACAGGAGCAGTCTCGTTGACTTGAGCCGCGAGTTTGCTGACCTCATTGTTCCATTGTTTACTGCCGCCGTGAGCGAGCAGCAGAATGCCCGTCTTTGCAGTGCTGCCGGTCTTGTTGCTCGTATCCTGAGCGTGTACGAGAGTCGTCAGCAGGATAATTGCGAGTCCAGCGAAGATTCCTTTTGCAGTTGCGCGCATAGATTCTCCTCGATTAATAAATCACATCACAACCATACTATCATTTTCAGGTACGACAAGCGGATCGTTCTCTTCAAGAATCTCATGGCGCATCGCGCTTATGGTATCGGCGAATTGCAGAAACTGATTCGGAGACAGCGTCAACATAGTGTGACCGCAAACCAGATGAACGCAACCCGATTCGCAGCGAAAGCACTTGTAATGCGAGCCTGTTAAATTGTCATGTCCGTCCATAATTTCCTCTCGTATGTTTTGTTAGAAAAATCGCAGATTCATACCGATGGTTGCGCTGCGACCGCGCGCCGGAGCAAATACGAACTGCTCGTTGTAAAAACGGTTGCCCGGATTTTCCAACCCAACCGTGAAGCCGATTTTATAACGCTCGCGTTTGAAGTTCACGCCGCCGCGCAAATCGTGCGAAACGAAGCCCGGTTCCGCGCCTCCGTTTGATTGAATGAAATCAGGTGAAAGCCTGTTCTGAGTGTTGACGATTCGCGCGGCGTACTCCGACCAGAAACGGTCGCGCCCGTCCTGCCATCGCAATCCAAGGACTGTCTTGAGCGGCGTGATGAAATTGAGCGGCTCATCGTTTTCGATATCATCACCGTGCAGGTAGCTTATGTTGCCAAACGGAACCAGAAAGCCGCCTGTGACTTTCAGCGGCGCTTCAAACTCCACTTCGACGCCTTGAATGCGAGTCCGTCCCAGATTCACTGTCCGAAATACGGGGATAGGGGGCTGGCCCCCTCCGGTCGGTATCGTGATGGGAACGCCATTTCTATCAATAGCCTGCTCGCTCGTCAGAAAATCGGTGTACGTGTTGTTGAAGTAAGTGAACGAGCCTGCAAATCGCGCCGTACGGAACTTGATGCCTGTGTCAAAGTTGATGCCCGATTCAGGCTCCAATTGCGGATTGCCGACTACGAAGCCTGCGGCTGATCCGAAGTCTGTAAAGAACCTCTCAAAGAGATTCGGTTCGCGGAACGAGCGCCCTACGCGTGCCGTGACGCTGACCGTTTTAATCGGATTGATCACGATGCCGAAATCACCGCTCACTGCCGTTTCATCAACCTTCAATCCCTGATCCAGCCCCGTGAGATTCAAATCTTCGATCTGCGACGGCGTGAAAAACACGGGGAGATCGAAACCCGGCGTGCGCTCGGAATCGATGTTGAAATGATCGACTCGCACACCGCCGACCAGCCGCAGCCATTGCGTAGGCTGGTATTCGTCCTGCGCGAAGAATGAAAGATTGCCGAATGTGGAATCGGGCACGCTCTTCGAGCGGTCTTCGCTGCGAATAAGCGACGGCGGAAATGTGCTGAAATCAGGCGAGAACAACTCTATGAAACGAGAGTCGCGGTCGCGGTCGCGGAAATAACTGAGGCCAGCCGTCAACACGTTGTTGCGCCTCAGCGCCCAGTTGCTCTGTGCATCGAAACCGGCAGTGCCGATCTTGGTTATCGTCTCGCTGAACTGATGTATGCCGGGAAAAAACGGAGGCGCGGCTGGGACATCAAGTATGTTTGAAAAATTTCGATCCTGCTTCTGATAATAGACGTTGGCTGAAAGCCGCGCAAGATTGGATGAGAGATTCTGCCCGTCATAGCGAAGGCTTACTTTGTCGCGATTAGAAAATGGAAAGAACGCCGTGAAGACGCCCACCGTAGCAGGTACACCGATGTTTGCCGCGCGCCGTCGTTCGTAAACCGCCTTCAACGAATTTGAGTCGTCAAAGAAATATCTTCCGACCAGTTGCGTGTTGCTGCCGTGATACTGCGAGTTCTGGACTTCGGTAGCTTTGTCGCTGCTGTCGTGGCTACCGTCTGCCAGCGGCACAGGGCCGGAATGATAGTTATCGAATCGGTCGAGCGTCTGAGCTACGCGAAATGCGAATCGAGAACCCGAACCTTCGATGTGAGCCGAGCCGCGACGCCCCGCTTCATTTGAACTGAAAAAACCGTTGAAGCCGCCGCCGAAACGAAAACCTGAAGACTGCCTGACCAGCGTGTCACGCGTGATTATGTTTATAGTGCCTGCAAGCGCATCGGTCCCGTAAAGTACAGACCCGCTGCCGCGCGCTACCTCGATGCGTTCAATCTCGTCCACGTCCACGAGGCCGATTTCAATACCGGAATTCGAGGTTGAGGTTCGAGCATTGTTGAGACGGTCTCCGTCAACCAGTATAAGCACACGGTTGCTGTCGAGACCCCTGATGCGTGGACGCACTTGAAACGGGCCTTCATTAGCGACGCTTGTTCCGGGTAGATAGCGAAAGATGTCGCCTATGGTGTTGAGAGTGCGCCGTTCAAGTTCACTGCGCTCGATTACGCTTACGGGCACCGGGGTATCAGTCGTAAGCGATTCGGTGCGCGTTGCCGTTACGGTCACTTTTTCGGCAAGAGTTCCCGGTTGAAGCGTGATATCCACGTTGCGGCCTTGACCGTCAGAAATCGCGACTCCATACAGGGATGCAGAGAAACCCGCTCCAGCGGCGATGATTGTGTATTCCCCCTGAGCCACATTTTCAAAACTGAAAAAGCCCGAATCGTCCGTAACGGCAGTTCGCTCAACCCCAGCCACTTTCTGGCGCAGCGTGACTTCAGCGCCGATGATGGCCGCTTTGTTTTGATCGAATACGTGACCAGAGATTGCAGGGCGATTGGTTTGTGATAAACAGATCAGCGGAAGCGTAAGCAGAAGGCTGAGAGCGAGTAGTCGCTTCTTGAACATATAGTCTCCTATAGCGGGCTGTAAAAGCTCGCGCTATTTCGGGGTGTCTTCTTTCTTCTTAAGCGAAAATGAAAACCATTTTCATTTTCGTGCTTAGTGAATATAAGTAAAACGATAATATGTGTCAACAGAAATTTCTGTTATTTTCGAGGCGAGAGGGGATTGAGAGTGCAGGTATTCGCTTTTGAACCGGACTAGCGGGCGAGCAGATAAAATCCGCGCGGGCGCGTTTCACTTTCAAGCTTTAAGAAGTCTTCGACTGTAAACCCTGCCTTTATGCCTGCCAGAAAAGCCGTGCGCGTAGCCTCGCGCCACACGCGACCTGCCTGCGGGTCACGCTCTTTGATTGAGGTGATATCGTGCGGTATCTCTATCAGACAGCGATTGCCTGATAGAATCGGGTCGAAATCGGCCAGGCGCGGCAGACCGTCCGCGCTATGGACGAGCGTTGATTGGGAAACATCTTCCGGCGACAAAGTATTACGAGAGCCAGTCCGGGATATGCGTTGACCGACGCGGTCGTTTGCAAGCAGCCACCTGACCCACAAGCGGTCTGTGCCAAAGCCCTGATGCAGCGGGCTTGATGTCGCCTCGCCGTAGAAATTCACTATGTAGCGCCTGGATATGACGCCGAGCTTTGCAAAATTCAAGTGCGCATTCAAGCTCTGAAGCGGATCAAACGTCCAGGTGATTTCGTCAAGCCCTTTGCCCATCACAAAGTCTCGCTGCGCAAGCTTGAGATTAAATCCTGTCTGGGCATTGCGGTATTCGGGCTTGACGGCGAGCATGTGCGAGTGAATCGAAGCGCGGCCATCTTCGTATGCGGGGAAACCGTAGGCGAAGCCTATCATCAGGCTGCCATCAAATGCGCCCAGCACCATCCCGCCAGCCCACTTCGTTGCGACGAGAGTCGCCGCTGGAACTACGTCGAGATCATTGAAGCTCCACACTTCTTTCTGCAAAACTTCGACAGCGTGATATTCAGCATCGCTCTCGACTTCGCGTATAAGGAAATGTTTGCCGCCCGCTTCCCATTCAAACATATTACCCTCGATAACTGATTCGGTTCCGCGTGATAAGGACGCGCTCAGTGTAGCTACAGATAGTGACGAGTGACAAGTGATAAGCGACAACCAACAGGCGCTCACCGGCAAAACTGGGCTTTCTATCTTCTACTTGTCATTTGTCACCTGTCACGCATCACCGTAGTAATAGATTTGCCGCTCTCGTTGCGGCTCGTATAAAATCAAATTTCTCGAACTGCCAATGAGCTATTTCCGCAAGGGGTGTTGCGGGGCTGATCTGCCGCGATCAGTTTAAGGGTTGTTGGTTCGCAATCCCGCTGTCAAATTTAACCGAAGGAGTCACTAATATAATGGCTACCAGCACTCACACGCCGGATATTGCAACTGCCGCGTCGGGCGATTTGAACAAGCACCCGAAGGGGCTTTACGTTCTGTTCGCTACAGAGATGTGGGAGCGCTTCAGTTTCTACTCTATGCTCGCGATGTTCGCGCTCTACATGCGCGACACGACGGGCCAGGGATTCGCATGGTCAGTTGATGACACGCAGGCGCTCGTCTCCAACTACCTGATGTTTGTATATGCCTCCCCGCTCGTCGGCGGCTGGATTGCGGACAAGAAGATCGGCTATCGCAAGGCGGTGATGATCGGCGGCCTCTTCTTCATGGCCGGGCACCTGCTGCTCTCCATAAAGGCGATTGGCATCGTCTACGCGGCGCTGGCCTGTCTCGTCATCGGCAACGGGTTTTTCAAGCCCAACGTCTCGACGATGGTTGGCAACCTCTACGCCGAGGGGAGCCATCTGAAAGACCGCGCGTACAGCATATTTTACATGGGTATAAACGTCGGGGCGTTTCTCGCGCCGATAGTTATGGAGTTGGTGAAGAGTCGGTTCGGCTTTCACCCGGCATTTGCCATCGCCGCAGGCGGCATGCTCTTTTCGGTCATCATTCTCTGGAGGATGAAGAGGTACGTGGAAGCGGCAGACCGACCCGCGAACAGAGGGCCGAAGACGCTCGCCAACACCGCTGCCGTCGCCGTGGACGTGCCGCCCGCAAGCCTCAGTCATCAGAACGCGATTGACGCTGTGCCCGACTGGAAGCGCATCGGTGCGCTCATTGTCATCTTCCTCATCGTCATAGTTTTCTGGATGGTCTTTCACCAGAACAGCACGACGATAACCTACTGGGCCAATGACAATACTGACTGGAAGGTGACGGGCATCATCTCGAACTCGATTAACCCCGGCTGGGTGCTCCTGCTTACGTTTCCGCTCGTCGGTTTCTGGGGGTGGCTCGATAAGAAAGGCAAAGAGCCAGCGACGCCGACGAAGATGGTCATCGGAATGACGATGACGGCGCTCGCCTTCTTCATCTTCTTCATCGCGGCCAAGATAGGCGAGGCGTCGCTCGCGCCGGGCGGCGACCCTTATGCCTACAAGATGTCGCCCGCGTGGCTGCTGGGGGCCTACGGCGTGCTGACGCTGGGCGAGTTGATGCTGTCGCCGATGGGATTATCGCTCGTCTCGAAGGTTGCGCCAATAAGGATGCGCGGGCTGATGATGGGCGGCTGGTTTGTCGCCACAGCCATCGGCAATAAGCTCACGCAGATTGGCGAGTTGTGGGACGACTGGCTGCACTCGACCTTCTGGCTGATGCTGAGCATCGCGGCTCTGGTCATGGCCTTCGTTCTGTTTATACTGCTCAAGCCGCTCAAGAAGGCGATGCCCGGAGTGTGAGGATTGCTCGAACCTTGTTTAGAAGATGGGGTAACTCATTAAGAGGTCGGCCTATGACAGACCGGCCTCTCAATGGCAAACTTAACATAAGGACTTTTTGAAATGGCTACTAACACTTATGCGCCAGATATAGTATCAGAAACAGGAAATGACACATCCGGCATCGGAGGCCATCCGGCTGGACTCACCACGCTCTTTTTTACAGAGATGTGGGAGCGTTTCAGCTTCTACGGCATGCGAGCCATCCTGATACTGTTTATGGTTGCGCCCGTAAGCGATGGCGGCCTCGGATTTGACACTGCCAAAGCGGCTGTGATCTATGGAACCTATACAGCCTCTGTGTACCTGCTTTCTCTTCCGGGAGGATGGGTAGCAGACAATTTGCTGGGAGCTCGTCTATCTGTCCTGTTGGGCGGTATCCTCATTGCGTTTGGCCATTTCTCTATGGCCTTTGCCTCGATGTCTGCTTTTTATAGCGGGCTGGTTCTGATTGTTTTAGGCACAGGACTGCTCAAACCAAATATCAGTACGATGGTTGGCAGCCTTTACAGCGAAGATGATCCGCGCAGAGATTCAGGCTTCTCGATCTTTTACATGGGCATAAATCTCGGAGCCTTCATCTCTCCTTTTGTTTGCGGAACTCTGGCTCAGAGTCAATGGTTTAAGGACTTTCTCGGACGAATGGGTTTTCACCCCGAAGGTAGCTGGCACTGGGGATTTGCAGCCGCTGGCATCGGCATGACTTTAGGATTAGTTCAATATATTGCTGCTCGTAAACGACTGGCGCATGTTGGCAAACCGCCCAAAGCGCGGAAGGCAGATATTGCCAGAAAAGAGGCTCTGGCAACTCCATCAGCCCCCGAACCTGAAAGCGCCGCCACCTTATCGGCACCTGATAGTTCTTTGGCAGGCGTATTAAAGGCATTGACCTATCTATTCCGCGCGCTTGCTGTGATATTCGGCGGCGTCGCAATTGTAATTTTAATTCAATGGGCTGTTGGAAGCGCGACCCTGCTGGATCCTTCCTACATACTTTCTTTCGTTCTGGGCGCATTCGTCATGGTGCTGCTGTCGAGCACGGCGAAATACTTTGAAGGGGTGCTGGCCAAGGGCGAGAGAAAGCGTGCGGCTGAAGAAGGAAAGCGAATGGCCGTTATCGGTATACTTTTTATTTTTTCGGCGTTGTTCTGGATGGCCTTTGAGCAGGCCGGGTCGAGCTTAAACCTCTTCGCCGATAAACTGACTCGAACAAGCTTTTTTGGTTTCAGCTTTCCTTCAAGCTGGTTTCAATCAGTCAACTCGATTTTTATCATAGCACTTGCTCCTGTCTTCTCCTGGCTGTGGCTGAGCCTGAAAAAGCGCCAACCTTCAAGCCCCGCGAAATTTGCTTTCGGCCTGTTATTCGTGGGGCTGGGATTTCTGGTAGTCGCATTCGCATCGTCTTTGACAGGCGGAGGTCAGGTCAGCCCCATGTGGCTCATTCTGGTTTATCTACTTCATACCATAGGCGAACTCTGCCTGAGCCCGGTTGGACTCAGCATGGTAACAAAGCTGGCCCCGGCTCGATTGCTGGGAATGATGATGGGTGTGTGGTTCCTGTCCATCTCGCTTGGCAATTATGTAGCAGGCACCGTGGCGGGCAACTTTGATCCAAGCGCAGAAGGTGTTCTGGTCCGACTCTTCGGAACGGTCGCGTTAACAACTATCATTGCGGCTGGGATCCTCGTCGTGCTGACGCCAAAGATCAGAAAATTGATGGGGCGGGTGCATTGATTCGGATTTCGATTGCTGCCGACTTCAGGCGAATGGAATATCGGAGGATTTATGAGCGGCTGTGAAAGGCTGTGCAAGCAAAGGATTGTTTGCTTTTTGACTGTACTATTGGCTTCGGGACATATTATGCCTGCTTTTGCCGGGCAGAAAGCATCGAAAGCGCAATCAACTGCTGTCGCGCAAACAATGGGAGGCAAGTTCGATCTCACGATTGACAGCATAATGCGCGGGCCTGAGCTTGTCGGCAACGAGCCGCGCGCAGTCCGATGGTCGCCTGACAACCAGCGCGTCTACTTCCAGTGGAAGCAGGCCGCAGAGCCTCAGGCGAAAGACTTTGATACTTACGTTGTGAATCGCGACGGCAGCGGTCTCAAAAAGCTCACCGAGGAAGAAGCCAAAAACGCGCCTCCGGTAAACGGCGAACTGTCCAAAGATAAGAAATTCACGCTCTACACAGACAGCGGCGACCTGTTTATCTACGACAACGCAGCGAACCAGCGGCGGCAGATCACAGACACAACGGACGCGGAATCGAACGCGCATTTCACGCGCGACGGGCGGCGCGTCTACTTCACACGCTCAGGCAATTTGTATGTGCTGTCTTTAGAGACAGGCTCGCTTGTGCAGATGACCGACATCCGCCCGGCTGGCGCTGCGCCCCCTGCCGCAGGAGGCGGTGGAGGCTTTGGCGGCGGCGGGTTTGGCGGCGGCGGGCAGCAGGCGCGGCGCGATGCGTCTCAGCAACAGCGCGGCACGGAGAGCCAGGAGTACCTGAAGAAAGAAGAGCGTGACCTGCTCGATACGATCAAACGCCGCGCTGAAAAACGCGAAGAGGACGAAGCGAAGCGCAAGCAGCAGGAAAAACGAAAGCCCTTCAATCTTCAACCTCGCCAATCGGTCGGAACACTTCAGCTTTCGCCCGATGAAAAATCCGTCATCGCTACAGTCGTTGACGCCGCCGACGGAGCCAAGAGCACCATAGTTCCCAACTACGTCACAGAGAGTTCTTACACAGAAGATATTTCGAGCCGGACGAAAGTGGGCGATGCTCAAAATCGCGCGCGACTTGCCATCCTTGACGCTCTAAACGGCGAAGTGAAGTGGGTCGATCATGGCCAGAAGCAGGTCGCTCCGCGAACAGAGACCCGAACCGAGCAGACTGCTGTCGAGCGGCGCACGGGCGAGCAATCTCAGCAACAAACGACTCAGGGCGAGCGGCGCACGACTGACACGGATCAGGCTCGCGCGGCAGCCGCTGAACGCGAGCGCGACATACAACTTTTTCAACCGCTCTGGTCCGAAGACGGATCAAAGGCTGTTGTAGCCGCACGCTCGGCTGACAATAAAGATCGCTTTGTGCTGGCTCTGGATGCGGCGACCGGAAAGACCCGCGTTATCGTAACCGAACACGACGATGCGTGGGTTGATGGCCCCGGCGCATTCACGCTCGGATGGATGAAGGATAATCAGCGAATCTATTTTCAATCCGAGCGCAGCGGCTACGCGCACCTTTACACGGTCGCTTACGAAGGCGGCGAAGCTCGCGCGCTCACATCGGGCAACTGGGAAGTCACAGGCGTTGATCTGTCTGATGATAAAACGAAATTCTTTCTCACCACGAGCGAAGTGCATCCCGGCGAGCGCCACCTTTACGTCATGCCAGCCGAGGGCGGCCCGCGCGTGAAGATCACTTCGATGGCTGGCAACAATCAGGCCACAGTGTCGCCCGATGAAAAGATGCTTGCGCTGATCTATTCCTACAGCAACAAACCGCCTGAGCTTTACATTCAGGAAAATCGCCCGAACGCCGAAGGCAAAAAGATAACTTCATCGCCCGCGCCGGAATTCTGGAACTACAACTGGATCGACCCGCCGATAGTCACCTTTACGGCTCGCGACGGCGCGACCGTCTACGCGCGCCTGTACAAGCCGAAGGCGGCAAAGCGCGGCGGCCCTGCCGTGATCTTCGTGCACGGCGCAGGCTACCTGCAAAACGTCCACCGGTGGTGGTCGAATTACTATCGCGAATATATGTTCCATCACCTGTTGATGGAGAACGGCTACACCGTGATGGATGTCGATTATCGCGCATCGTCGGGTTACGGGCGCGACTGGCGCACGGGCATCTATCGTCACATGGGAGGCAAAGACCTGACCGATCAGGTAGACGCGGCGCAATGGCTGGTGCGCGAGCAGGGAATTGACGCGAAGCGAATAGGGCTTTACGGTGGCAGCTATGGCGGGTTCATCACGCTTATGGCGCTGTTTACCGAGCCTGATGTCTTTGCGGCAGGCGCGGCGCTCAGACCTGTGACGGACTGGGCGCACTACAATAACGGATATACATCGAATATCCTGAACGTGCCGCAGAAAGACGCCGAAGCTTATAAGAAGTCGTCGCCGATCTACTTCGCTCAGGGGTTGAAGGGCGGGCTCTTGATCTGTCACGGCATGGTCGATACGAACGTGCATTTTCAAGACACTGTGCGGCTGGTGCAGAAACTTATAGAGCTTCGCAAACAGAACTGGGAGCTGGCCGTCTATCCGGTCGAAGATCACGGCTTCACGGAACCGACGAGCTGGGCCGACGAGTACAAACGAATATTCAAATTGTTTGAAAAGAACCTGAAGACCAACAACGGGGCCGCGAATTCAGCGAATTAGTTTGCCGCTTCCATTGCCATTCGGATTGCCGCAGGGGTGAGCGCGGTCTTGTAGACGATCACGTTTGCGGCAAGGTTTAAGGGCTTTTCACGGCTGCCGCGAAGTTCGTCTGATACTGCGAGCAGGTAGTTCTTAAACCCTGCCCGCTCGAACTCCTTCACACGCTCGTCCAGATGACCGGGCGTCCAGAATCCGAGTAGCTCTAAATAAAACTTTCTGCCGTCCGGGTTATTGATGATGAAATCGGGTATGAACGCGCTCTCGCCTAAATCGATCACTTCTTTGCCCGGTTCCAATTGCCATTCGCTTCCCGATTTCGCCCAGTTCGCGATCAGTTTTTCTTCTACCGCCGGTTTGTAGGAAATATCATCGAGATAATGCGAGCGCAGTTCGGTCTGCGTGCTTTCAAGCTCGAACGAGACGTGGCGGCCCGTCTTCATGGCTATATCTGCTTTCAATCGCCAGCCCTTGCACAACAGCAGCGCGGGCAAAAACACCGCCATCTGTATGCCGTACTTTTGCGATTGATGAAAGATCGAAACAGGCCCGTCAAGCCGGATGTCATATCCTTTGATCGAATTGCCCCTGATCGTATGAATCAGGCGATAAGCTTTGATGGCATCGAACAAACGCCGGTAATGCGCCGCGTCCTGCGGCTCTATGCGCAGCCGCATCTCATTCGAGCGATAAAGCAGCGCCTGCGCCTGCGCCAGATTATAGCGGTCAAGCAATGCCTTTGCTTCGAGCTTTTCAAAATCAATCAGCCTTTGATTGCCCCAGAGGTCTGCGTATAGTTTCTCTTCCACAATTTCGGAGGCACAGTTGATCTCGCGCGATGTTTCCTCGATTACCTGTTGGCGGGTCTGTGCGTTTGCGCTCACCGGATGAAAAGCGCGTGCTTTCAAAAACAGCGCGCGGCGAATCTCCACCGGCTCAATCTCGCTTGCCGTTTCAAACAGGCATTCATCCAAAAGCAGCTTGACCAGCCCCCGGATTATTTTGTAATCGGTTCCCGTCCCGACATACGCTTCCAGCTCACGGTCAAGCTCCTGGCGTCGCGCGCCCTTATGCTCCCAGATGATACTGATAAGATCGTCCGCCATCTGAAGATGGCTTTTATCATTCGGATTGATGTAGCGCGGCTCGATTCGATTGCCGCGCACGCGATTCATGGCTAAATCGGTAGTAAGCATTTTTCAGTTCTGTATATTTCAGTCCTGTATATTTCGATCCGACAAGAGCGTGCCGCGCGGCTTCTGATCTTGAAACTGTTCTGCGGCTCCGCGTCTTCGGCTTATGTTCTCTTCGGTCGTGCCTGCGGCTACCACTTCATAAAGAATCGCTTCTTTGCCCGGTTGCTTGCGAAGTATGCGCCCCAGCCGTTGAATGTGCTCGCGCGACGAGCCTGAACCTGACAGCACGATGGCGATTGAGGCCGCAGGAATGTCAACGCCTTCATTCAGCACCTTTGACGTGGCGAGCGCGAGCACTTCGCCCGCGTTGAAGGCCGCGAGCCATTGGCGTCTCTCTTTGATAGCCGTTTCGTGCGTGATGGCGGGAATCAAAAACTTTTCCGAGATGCGATAGACCATCTCGTTTTCGGCAGTGAAGATCAACACGCGCTCTTCGCGGTGACGCTCAAGCAACTGGGCCAGCACGCGCATCTTTGAATCCGTACCCAGAGCTATTCGTTTTGATTCGCGATATGACATCATCGCGCGGCGTCCCTGCTGGCTTCGCGCGCTTGCTGCTATAAAGTTCTGCCACCCGCGAATCCCGCCCAGATCGATCTGCTTCTGCTGTATAAACTCTCGAAACACGGCGCGCTCGCGCTCGTAGTCTGCGCGCTCCGTTGCGCTCAGATTCACGTTGATGCGGACGATCTCATAATCGGCCAGATATTCGCCCGCCAGATCCTGAGCCTGACGTTTATAAACGATTGGCCCGATCAACTCTTCAAGCAGCGCATCCGCGCCGTCCTCGCGCTCAGGCGTTGCCGTAAGCCCCAGCCGAAAGGGCGCGATTGCAAGCTCTGCTGCGTAACGAAAAACACTGCCGGGCAGATGATGACATTCATCGAAAATGATGAAGCCGAATTGATTGCCCATCCGCTCCATGAATCGAAAAGCCGAAGCGTAGGTAGTAACGACTATTGCTCCTGTCTCGAAGTACCCGCCGCCGATCAGACCTATCTCGGCTTGAAAGCTCGACAACAGCAGGTTGTACCATTGATTCATCAGATCAAGGGTCGGGACTATGACGAGGGTCGAGCGACCAATCATCTCGATAGCCATCTGCGCGAGGAAGGTCTTGCCCGCGCCCGTAGGCAATACCACGACCCCGCGCCGCCCGTTTCGCTGCCATTCGCTGAGGGCCTCCTGTTGATAAGGGCGAGGCTCGACCGAAAGCTTCGAGGTGAAATCGAACTGGAGATACTGACGCGCCTGATCCTGATGAGGAACTTTGCGGCGGGTCATCTCTGTGATGATCTGGCGGTAAGCAAGCGCAGGCGCGCGCCAGCGGCGCACTCGCTCGTCCCACCTGAAGGCTGCTGGCAGTTGCATCGTTGAGTCAGCGCCGTCGAGCAGGAGCGTGCCCGAATCGAATTGAATTATTAATTCGTCAGAGGTCGTCACAGGGAAAGTATTATAGCAACTCTTACGCGCGTCAGTAGCCAAAGGCGCTGCTTTACTGCATGCAAACATCGTTTCGTAGTATCATAATAAAAGCGAAAAAAGGTGAGGTGCGGATTTATGAAATGCCCGATATGCGGCAAGCCTACAGAGTGGAAAGATAATCCCGACCGCCCGTTTTGCTCCGAGCGATGTCGCGTCATTGATCTGGGCAACTGGGCATCGGAAGACTATCGCGTTAATACTCCGCTCAAAGACACGGACGACGCCGACGACAAAGCCGAACAGCAGCAGTGAAATAATCTGTTTTAATGCCGGAGATGATTTATGTCAGAGCACAACCGAGCATCGAGTGAAACATTCTGGACGACGGGGCGCATCCTTGCAACAGTTGTAGTCGGCGTGATGGTGGCGACAATCGGCTACATGTTGCTGTCAGGACATACGGATGTTAAGACCGACTCGAAGCTTTTGCTGCCGGGCACGCCTGTTTCAGACCCCGGCTCGCAGGTCGTTCCGCCCGATTACGATGTGCCGACAATCG
Source organism: Blastocatellia bacterium (assembly GCA_963804815.1). Classification (GTDB taxonomy): domain Bacteria; phylum Acidobacteriota; class Blastocatellia; order UBA7656; family UBA7656; genus DATEKX01. The sequence goes on from CAWDRU010000002.1 coordinate 6,572,276, forward strand.
ACGGTCGCACGATCAGGCTTTCAGATTATCGCGGCAAAGTTCTGGTGATGGATTTCTGGGCGACGTGGTGCCCGCCCTGCAAACAGGAGACGCCGCAGCTGGCGCGCATAGCCAGCGAAAATCAAGCGCGCGGCGTTGAAGTCATAGGCATGCATATTGACGACGGAGGCCGCTCGACGCCTAAAGCCATTCGCACCTTCATGGACTATTTCAAAATCAATTATACGGTCGGGATGGCGACCAACGATATGTTCATTTCATATCTCGGCACCGTGGAAGATACGATTCCGCAGACGCTTGTCTTTGATCGCAAAGGCCGCGTGGTTTTGCATCTGGTCGGTTACAGCGAATCCCACGCGCGCCAGTTGGACGATGCCGTCAACCGCGCGCTGGCCGGTTCATAGCTTATCACCAATAAATATGCGTAGAGCGAAAATAGTCGCAACGATTGGCCCTGCTTCGGAATCCGTCGAGCGATTGCGCGCGTTGATGCTGGCAGGAATGGACGTTGCGCGCATCAATATGTCGCATGGCGTGCGCGAGCATCACGGCGAAGTCATTGCGCGAATTCGCCAGGTGGCCGACGAATTGAAAAAACCGGTTGCGGTGATGCTCGACCTTTCAGGCCCGAAGATTCGCACAGGCAAGCTGCGCGAAGGCAGCGCCGAACTCAAAGAGGGAGCCGAAGTCCGAATCACTACCGAAGAGATAGAAGGCGACGCTCTGCGCTTTTCGGCCAACTACCCGTTGCTTGCGCGCGAAGTTGCCCCTGGTGACCGCATACTAATCAGCGACGGCGAAATCGAACTTCAGGTCATAGAGACCACCGCGACCGAAGTCTTAGCGCGCGTTATTTACGGCGGGATGCTTGGCGAGCACAAAGGCATCAACCTGCCCGGCGCTCACATCTCTATTCCTTCGATCACTGAAAAAGATGTTGCGGATTTGCGCTTCGGCGTCTCCTGCGATGTCGATCTGGTCGCGCAATCGTTCGTTCGCAACGCGGATGACTGCCGCCGCGCGCGCGATCTGATAGAAGAGTTCGGCAGCAAAGCCAAGCTCATCGCAAAGATAGAAAAGCCGGAAGCCATTGACGACTTTGCAAACATTCTTGTCGTTGCAGACGGTGTTATGGTCGCGCGCGGCGACCTTGCCGTAGAGACTTCAACCGAGCGCGTGCCCGTGCTACAGAAGAAAATAATTGCGGAAGCTCTGGTCGCCGAAAAGCGGGTCATAACCGCGACGCAGATGCTTCAATCAATGATTGAAAACCCGCGACCGACGCGCGCGGAAGCTTCCGATGTCTCAAACGCGATTCTCGATGGCTCTGATGCTGTGATGCTGTCGGGCGAAACAGCCATAGGCAGATTTCCCGTCGAAACGGTTTCGATGATGGACCGCATCATTCGCGCGACAGAAGAGATGGCGCAACCGGCAAGCTCTATGGTGAGGCAGACGATCTATGGCAGTCGGTCGGGTTCTTACGGGCGCGCTGTATCAGAGGCCGCAGTCTTTGCTGCCGAAGAAGTCGGTTGCCGTTTGATCGTAGTCATCACAGAGAGCGGGCATATGGCCCGGCGCATCGCCGCGCTTCGGCCTCGCCAGCGCATCATCGCGCTTACGCCGAGCGAGCGGACCCGCCGCCAGCTTGCAGTGCTTTGGGGAGTCGAGCCATACAAGCTTGAGGATGGAAATTTTGAATCGAACGAACTGCTTGTATGCGCAGACCGCGCTTTGCTTGAGTTCAATCTGGCTGAACGCGGTGAAAGCGTCGTCGTAATGGCTGGCCGGTTGAACGATGTGTCGATCTCGCTTTCGATGAAACTGCACATTGTCGGTGAACTCTCAGGCCAATGAAGCACTGAATAAATGATATCAATGGCAGCCTTCGATATCTTTAAGAGCCTCACTGCCGGAATAGTCGTTAAGACGGTAATCATTATCGTCGCGCTTGTATTTGCGGTCGTTCGATTTCCCGCCCACTTCATCGAGCGGTTTTACTCGAACGGCATCTATCCGCTTTTTCAAACCGCGCTCACCCCGCTGACTAATCTTTTTCCGTTCGCTGTGATAGACGTATTGTCGATAGCGCTCGGCGTCGCGCTGCCCGCGTGGTGGATCACTCGCATAGCGAGAGCCGGGCGCGGGCGGCTACGCAGGACTGCCGCCTCGCTCTTTTTTCATACTCTCGTGATCGCTGCTGTGATCTTCATCAGCTTTCAACTGCTCTGGGGCTTCAACTACGAGCGCGAGCCGCTTGTATCAAAGCTCGATTACGACGAGCAGCGATTATCTGTTGATAGCTTGCGTGAATTGACGAGGCAGACAATAGAGCGGCTCAACATTGAATACGCCGAAGCGCGCGGCGGCGCTGAACCTGACGAAACTGTATGGCGCAGGCAACTCCACGAGTCTTTGAACGAAGCCGTCAGGCAGTTGGGCAACCGTCGCCCGATAGCGGCGGCGATTCCCAAGAGATCGCTTTTGAATTTCTATCTCGCGGCAGCGGGGATAGAAGGTTTCGTCAGCCCGTTCGGCCACGAAGTTATACTTAACCGCGAAGCGCTGCCGTTTGAAAGACCCTTTCTGCTTGCGCATGAGTGGTCGCACCTTGCGGGGTTCGCCGATGAATCCGAAGCGAACTTCGTAGGGCTTCTCGCCTGCCTTCAATCCGACGCGGCACTGCTGCGTTATTCAGGTTTGCTGGCTCTGTATCAGTACACGCCCGCGCTGCCTGCCGACGAGGCGAAGCAGTCCACGCCGATGCCGCGCCTTCTGCCTGAAATCCGCGAGGATTTGAAAGCCGTCAGCGAACGGGAGGCTCGTCACAAAAGCGAAGCAGTAAGCCGCGCGCAATGGGCTATGTATGATCGATTTCTTAAAGCCAGCGGCGTCGAGGCGGGCGTCGCAAGCTACAGCCAGTTGGTCAGGCTCGTGCTGGGCACGCGGTTTGAAGACGGCTGGACTCCCGCGCGCCACTAACGACTGAAGCTTTCCAGCTTTCCAAGCGGCTGACATTCACTGTCGGGATATGCTAAAGCAGACCGCACGAGCATTAGCATCTACACATGTTGCCCTAATCATTCATTACTGGTCCGAACTCAACTACGATCTGCATACACGTAAAACCGACCGCTTGCTCGCACCTGGATGAAATCACTGACAGCTTGGCGGCCATCAGCAGGATGCAGTTGCCCGGATCTCATTGATTGAACTGCTGGCTGAAACTAAGGTGATGATTACCCGACCGGCCTTCCCGCATAGGCAAAAGCTCGGAATCAAGCAGCAGTGTGGGAGGATCTATGGCGAACCCTGGCAACTTCGTTTAGTTGCGAGTCGGATCGTTTTACCGGATAAGTCTCTTATATGCCGAGTGGTTGCTACTGACGAACTTGCCGGAATCTGTGACAGCAGAGCAGGTCGCGCAGTGGTATGTGTGGCGGTGGAAAGTTGAGAGTTACTTTAAGCTGCTAAAATCCAGCGGCCACAACTTGGAGAATTGGCAACAGGAGAGCGCCGAAGCGATAACCAGGCGGCCAGTGGTGACCGCTATGGCGACGGTGGTCATCTGGCAGTTGGCCCGCAGTCAAGCACCTGAAAGCGAGACAGATGCGGCGCGACCATCCAACGATAGAATCAGCGATGCTGGCTGGATTATGGACGTTGCTGGCGGCACTGAGTGCGCTTGAGCAAGATAGCCTCGATGATCTCAGGCAGGTAGCGCGTCTGAGTCTGCCAGGCTTTTTTCGCTATGATACAGGTTGACCGAGCCAACATGTGTAGATACCAATCTTATGCATTCTAGATTAGGTTGAATCGAACCAATGTGGAATTGAAACAATACTCGTTTCCACATTGGTTCGATTCAAGCGGAATACATCACGCAGATCAATCGTCACCTGAGAGAGTTTCAATTCCACATTGGTTCGATTCAAGGAATCTTCCAGGTTGTCGCGTATTTGTTCAGATAGAGCGTTTCAATTCCACATTGGTTCGATTCAAGGCATCCGTGCTACGGCAACAAGGACGAATCATGCGCGGTTTCAATTCCACATTGGTTCGATTCAAGGCGCATCAAGACAACGCTGATGTGCATACAGTGAACACGTTTCAATTCCACATTGGTTCGATTCAAGGGAGCAAGCATGAGCGACAGAATAACTTGTCCGATGTGGTTTCAATTCCACATTGGTTCGATTCAAGGGCCAGCCCCATCGGTCCACTTTACCTGTCCGGACAGGAGTTTCAATTCCACATTGGTTCGATTCAAGGCACGGGCAGAGCCGGCACTACAGGTGCGATTACTGGGTTTCAATTCCACATTGGTTCGATTCAAGGCCGGTCAAAACAACCTTGACGAATTCGCCCGGCAGCGTTTCAATTCCACATTGGTTCGATTCAAGGGCCGGGAGCGGCTGGCTATGAATTGGCGCAAGCGCCGTTTCAATTCCACATTGGTTCGATTCAAGGTCCCCTTGCGCTTCTGATGTATCACCAGCGAATAGTTGTTTCAATTCCACATTGGTTCGATTCAAGGGCGATGCATGGGAGTATCAAGGCCACTGATAGTAATGTTTCAATTCCACATTGGTTCGATTCAAGGTAGCGATACGGTAGCAGATCGAACGCCGTCCAAACGAGTTTCAATTCCACATTGGTTCGATTCAAGGCGCTTTGTGCAGTCCTGCTATCAGCAGGGCTTGTTGAGTTTCAATTCCACATTGGTTCGATTCAAGGCAGGAAGGCATTGACTACTTCGCGACGCCAGAGCCGCGTTTCAATTCCACATTGGTTCGATTCAAGGCTGGATTATGACCTGTCAGTATGACAACGGCGTAAGCGGTTTCAATTCCACATTGGTTCGATTCAAGGAAGGCGTGACTGTCTATGATGAGGCGGGGGCGCTGGCGTTTCAATTCCACATTGGTTCGATTCAAGGCAGTCATAAGATTGATCAGGTGTGGTGGACTGCTTGGTTTCAATTCCACATTGGTTCGATTCAAGGAAGGCTCCGATGCTCACTTTTATGCTTTCGCCTACACAGTTTCAATTCCACATTGGTTCGATTCAAGGGCTATGGTTGATCGCGGTCTAATAAACCGCGAATCATGTTTCAATTCCACATTGGTTCGATTCAAGGCTGTACTCTTGATCCTCATGGGTTTCGTCAGGCCAAGTTTCAATTCCACATTGGTTCGATTCAAGGACTACACAGCCTATGTCAATCGTTATGTTTAAGCTGGTTTCAATTCCACATTGGTTCGATTCAAGGCCTTCTTCCATCGTCGCCGAGTCGGTTAACAGCAGAGTTTCAATTCCACATTGGTTCGATTCAAGGTAGTCTTCGACGATTCCGGTCTGCTCCAAGTTGAAGGTTTCAATTCCACATTGGTTCGATTCAAGGCTTGAGCTTCGCTGCCTTTCGTGCGCGTCGTAGCTGGGTTTCAATTCCACATTGGTTCGATTCAAGGCCGCGCGCGGTAGATTTCAACGATGTGCAAAACAAGTTTCAATTCCACATTGGTTCGATTCAAGGAGCCGCTTCCTTTTTGAACAGCAATTGAAACAGTATTGTTTCAATTCCACATTGGTTCGATTCAAGGTTTACTAAATGGCATGATTGGCAAGCGACAAGATGAAGTTTCAATTCCACATTGGTTCGATTCAAGGTATGTAGGGTTCGATATTGTTGAAATCGGGATTCGCGTTTCAATTCCACATTGGTTCGATTCAAGGACAAGATGCTGGCCGGGGTGATTCGCGATCTGTCAGTGTTTCAATTCCACATTGGTTCGATTCAAGGGCGCTTTCTGGCAGTACCAGGTCGCGTGTCCAGCATTGTTTCAATTCCACATTGGTTCGATTCAAGGTCCTGATCGAGACGGCCAAAGATACAAGGCTGACAGGTTTCAATTCCACATTGGTTCGATTCAAGGTCAGATCGCACGGGGGGATGTACTCGCTCGGATTGTGTTTCAATTCCACATTGGTTCGATTCAAGGAAATAAAAGACCGCTGGACCGGCAAAGTCCTCCACAGTTTCAATTCCACATTGGTTCGATTCAAGGGCACATCAAGAGCCTCGAATGTGAACGGTTTGTTCTTGTTTCAATTCCACATTGGTTCGATTCAAGGACGCTGCGCCTACGGCAGAAGCCACAGCGACGGGCGAGTTTCAATTCCACATTGGTTCGATTCAAGGAAGTGGAACGCGCAACGGGACGCAATGAATAAGGCTGGTTTCAATTCCACATTGGTTCGATTCAAGGCTAAAACCGGCAGACGATGGTTCTGCAAGTGTAAGTGGTTTCAATTCCACATTGGTTCGATTCAAGGTCAAGGCGAGATAGTTTGATGCGGGTTATAGATACAGGTTTCAATTCCACATTGGTTCGATTCAAGGTGTTTTGATTAACTCAATTAGTTCATTGCTCATTTAGGTTTCAATTCCACATTGGTTCGATTCAAGGATGTGGTAATGCGCGAAACGGCAGAGGGCAGTCTGCGTTTCAATTCCACATTGGTTCGATTCAAGGCAGGAAATCAACCGCCCGCCCGGAATATCAATAGGATGTTTCAATTCCACATTGGTTCGATTCAAGGGAGGCTGATGAACGTCTCGCAAGCAACAGTCTCAGAAGTTTCAATTCCACATTGGTTCGATTCAAGGGAGGTCAAAAGGAGAATAGAATGAGCACAAACATAGAGTTTCAATTCCACATTGGTTCGATTCAAGGTTTCACGTTTAACTCCATTATCTCAAGTTGCTTGCTTGTTTCAATTCCACATTGGTTCGATTCAAGGCGAATGTGGCCTTCTTCTTTAAGCAAGTAGGCGCAGTTTCAATTCCACATTGGTTCGATTCAAGGAACAGTTTCGCCATTCACGCGCTCGCCGTTAGCAACGTTTCAATTCCACATTGGTTCGATTCAAGGTTGTACCGCCTGTGAACGTATGGGTGCTAGTAAACTGGTTTCAATTCCACATTGGTTCGATTCAAGGTCGCTGTCAGCAATCACGCGAGAGCCCTCTGGTAGATGTTTCAATTCCACATTGGTTCGATTCAAGGCACTTCAACCCGACCGACCAAGCCCCGCTTGATGCACGTTTCAATTCCACATTGGTTCGATTCAAGGGCAGCGGGGTGCAGCGCCCCGGCGTTGAGATCAAGAGTTTCAATTCCACATTGGTTCGATTCAAGGTTGGGCATCGAGATAACCTTTCGCAGTGTGATAAGCAGTTTCAATTCCACATTGGTTCGATTCAAGGGATTATTACCTTCACAAGTGCTCGATAAGATTCAAGGTTTCAATTCCACATTGGTTCGATTCAAGGTGCCCGATGTATTGAGTCTCGGTCATATTATTTGGCGTTTCAATTCCACATTGGTTCGATTCAAGGGCATCAACGCCCAATCAGCAATACCGCGCTGAGTCATGTTTCAATTCCACATTGGTTCGATTCAAGGCACGGAAAAGAATCGAAGTCTTATGGCTGAATCCTGGTTTCAATTCCACATTGGTTCGATTCAAGGGCGAAAAGAATGAGAAGCACCAACAACACTGTCAAAGTTTCAATTCCACATTGGTTCGATTCAAGGTGGCTTTTTCCGGCGACACTACCGCAGTACTGACCATGTTTCAATTCCACATTGGTTCGATTCAAGGAAGGGAACCGATATTCAGAAGCTTTATACTTCCCTGTGTTTCAATTCCACATTGGTTCGATTCAAGGTACAGGACAGCGCTCAATGTGAACCTCAATAACAACAGTTTCAATTCCACATTGGTTCGATTCAAGGGCAGAAGGTTGAACAGGTCTTCGCCGTACTTTGTAATGTTTCAATTCCACATTGGTTCGATTCAAGGACTCCCGGCCATCCTTGCGCAGCCCGATTAAATCGAGGTTTCAATTCCACATTGGTTCGATTCAAGGTAGTTATCGCCGAGCGTGCTCTCTTCCGCATCGCATGTTTCAATTCCACATTGGTTCGATTCAAGGGATCTGCTCTCGATACAGGCAGCGTTCGATGAACTCAGTTTCAATTCCACATTGGTTCGATTCAAGGCCTGATTGTCTGGGCCGCTTGCGGCCATTATGATCGGTTTCAATTCCACATTGGTTCGATTCAAGGAGCTCGTTATCGTGCTCTGATATCTCTTTCAGCAGTGGTTTCAATTCCACATTGGTTCGATTCAAGGCAATCAAGACAGGAACAGAAACTAACACTTGTGTATAGTTTCAATTCCACATTGGTTCGATTCAAGGTCCATTACAGCCGGATGAAGCTCGAATCATCAGGCAAGTTTCAATTCCACATTGGTTCGATTCAAGGTTATCTCACATATTGTCTGTCAGTTTTGTGGTCATATGTTTCAATTCCACATTGGTTCGATTCAAGGCAATCACGGATGCGCTCCGCTTCCTACTCGGAACCTAGTTTCAATTCCACATTGGTTCGATTCAAGGAATAAGACGCGCACAGGGTTGGTTTGTCGGGCTGTTGTTTCAATTCCACATTGGTTCGATTCAAGGCGCGCCGACGCAATGTCGAGCAAGGTTTTATGTCAGGGTTTCAATTCCACATTGGTTCGATTCAAGGCAGCAATCAAGGCCGATGTACTGAACGCATCCGAGTTGTTTCAATTCCACATTGGTTCGATTCAAGGCGTACTTGCTCGCAGACGGACGCGGCCAGTTGTATGTGTTTCAATTCCACATTGGTTCGATTCAAGGTTCGGTAGCTTTGACTTATGTGAGCTTCAATCCAGGGTTTCAATTCCACATTGGTTCGATTCAAGGTTGTTGATGACCGCCTGATTATCATGCCGTATCTCAAGTTTCAATTCCACATTGGTTCGATTCAAGGCTGCTGCTGCTGTAAGCTCAAGCGCAAAATCAGATGTGTTTCAATTCCACATTGGTTCGATTCAAGGGAGCGTAGATTCTCCGTGAGCTTGTTACACACAACAGTTTCAATTCCACATTGGTTCGATTCAAGGTGCGCCGCCCTCTGGGCACATCGCCTGTATGTCATCAGTTTCAATTCCACATTGGTTCGATTCAAGGTTGCTGCTGCTGTAGTAACGTGCGTGCCTCATTATCGTTTCAATTCCACATTGGTTCGATTCAAGGTCGTCATATCGTCCGTAGACTCGCGCGGGGTGTCTTGTTTCAATTCCACATTGGTTCGATTCAAGGGCGTAAGGCTTCGCACCGCAGGCCAAGCATTGGTAGTGTTTCAATTCCACATTGGTTCGATTCAAGGCAGCAGCAATACCCATTGCGGTATGTCGGATAACAGCGTTTCAATTCCACATTGGTTCGATTCAAGGGTGATTCACAGATACCTGTAATTTCTCCGATAGCGTTGTTTCAATTCCACATTGGTTCGATTCAAGGTCAGGGAAGAAACTCAAGCTACTGGAAGCTCTAGCAAGTTTCAATTCCACATTGGTTCGATTCAAGGACGCTTGCTCCATCGCTGTTGTGTGCCCGATGTAGCGGTTTCAATTCCACATTGGTTCGATTCAAGGTAGCTTCTAGCGACCTTCGCAGCACCGCATACGCTTGTTTCAATTCCACATTGGTTCGATTCAAGGTTCTATCAGGAAACGCTTCTAAGATTGATTGAAGGAGTTTCAATTCCACATTGGTTCGATTCAAGGGCGATTTGAAGGCAATGTACTCGCTGCTGATATCATGTTTCAATTCCACATTGGTTCGATTCAAGGAAGATACCGTTGCGCTTGCGTCCCGCTTTAAGCTGTGTTTCAATTCCACATTGGTTCGATTCAAGGTCGCCTAGTATCTCTTTCCAGCTAAACTCATCTGACTTGTTTCAATTCCACATTGGTTCGATTCAAGGGCAGTGCGCGCAAGGGCTACGTATAAAGATAGAGAAGTTTCAATTCCACATTGGTTCGATTCAAGGGCGCTCGAATTCAACAGGGCAATCCCGAAGATGTGGTTTCAATTCCACATTGGTTCGATTCAAGGAGACGTTCGGGCTACCATAGCCGCCATACGCATTGATGTTTCAATTCCACATTGGTTCGATTCAAGGTTAGCTCCGGCAGCGCGTCGCTCTGCCACTGCCAATGTTTCAATTCCACATTGGTTCGATTCAAGGCTCCGTGCATTACTTCGAGCGAGTCATCGCGAACCTTGTTTCAATTCCACATTGGTTCGATTCAAGGCCTATGAATACAGATCAGTGTGGATTCTGCGCCTATGTTTCAATTCCACATTGGTTCGATTCAAGGGATAGCGAGATATACGGATTTTATCAGATCGAAGTAGTTTCAATTCCACATTGGTTCGATTCAAGGTTGGCCCTAGAAGCGAGTCTAAGCAGACCGAGACAGAGGTTTCAATTCCACATTGGTTCGATTCAAGGCCATCCCACGTCTCCACTCCAACGTGGGTATAGTTAAGTTTCAATTCCACATTGGTTCGATTCAAGGTTTTAAAACTACGAAGAAGGCGCTCAATTATGACTTCGTTTCAATTCCACATTGGTTCGATTCAAGGGCTTCATCGGGCCAGCAAACGCTCAACTAATGGCCATGTTTCAATTCCACATTGGTTCGATTCAAGGTTCCGTATTAACCAGCATACTGAATACATCATCAGGCGTTTCAATTCCACATTGGTTCGATTCAAGGGGGGTAAGGGATTTAACGATGTCTGGTGGAGAAAGAGTTTCAATTCCACATTGGTTCGATTCAAGGCTGTCTCATCTTGCACAGCACAGCCGCTCTGAGAATAGTTTCAATTCCACATTGGTTCGATTCAAGGAGCCACTCTCTTGCCGTGCCTGAGCAAGTGCAATCGAGTTTCAATTCCACATTGGTTCGATTCAAGGGACGTTGATTACCTCAGTATGAAAATATACGTGCGAGTTTCAATTCCACATTGGTTCGATTCAAGGATAGAAATTCGGAGCCGCAACGATGTCGGATACACCGTTTCAATTCCACATTGGTTCGATTCAAGGTCGCGCCACCGAAGCCGGGACCGGACGCATAGACGTTGTTTCAATTCCACATTGGTTCGATTCAAGGGCTGGTCAACCGCTTCGGCTCGTACCACTCAGCGGTAAGTTTCAATTCCACATTGGTTCGATTCAAGGTGAGCTTGAGCGCCAGCCCACGAAGCACTGGCTCTTAGTTTCAATTCCACATTGGTTCGATTCAAGGCAAAGCTGATTATCGAAGTGCAGGCGGGCGTCATACGTTTCAATTCCACATTGGTTCGATTCAAGGGATGATGGTCTGTTCGGTCTGCTTCGCCGTACAAACCGTTTCAATTCCACATTGGTTCGATTCAAGGCTCCCCCCGGCTCCTGACATAGCCGAGTGAAAGAAATGTTTCAATTCCACATTGGTTCGATTCAAGGTTGTAAAGAGCCGGTATTTACATCAAGGGTGACCGTGTTTCAATTCCACATTGGTTCGATTCAAGGGGCGAGCATGAGGACGATTCGGCTCTGCGCCTCTTTGTTTCAATTCCACATTGGTTCGATTCAAGGGTGAGGCTCCCCATGATTGGAGGGCCTGCATTGCGAGTTTCAATTCCACATTGGTTCGATTCAAGGGCAGCAACCTTTTGCGCTCGTGCCCGCGAGTATGCAGTTTCAATTCCACATTGGTTCGATTCAAGGACCCCACCATGCGCCGGTCGGGTCGAGCGCGACGAAGTTTCAATTCCACATTGGTTCGATTCAAGGTGGATAATCTCTCTTTATCTATCATTCCAGAGACAAGTTTCAATTCCACATTGGTTCGATTCAAGGAGATCTTCGACGACTTCGTTATCGCCTCCAATCGCGGTTTCAATTCCACATTGGTTCGATTCAAGGGCGCGCGAAAGCCTGTCTCTGGCGCTGACATTCGCGGTTTCAATTCCACATTGGTTCGATTCAAGGTTGAGCCTTCATCCTTCACTTCTTAAAACAAAACGCGGTTTCAATTCCACATTGGTTCGATTCAAGGCTGGCCACATGATCGAAACAAGCTTATTGACGATCTAGTTTCAATTCCACATTGGTTCGATTCAAGGCTGCCCGATAATATTCAGAGGCGTGATTATAAGCACTGTTTCAATTCCACATTGGTTCGATTCAAGGACGACTTTGCTTTGCGTGTCCGCGAGGTTTGAAATGAGTTTCAATTCCACATTGGTTCGATTCAAGGACGTGCGAGCGGTAAACTAAAAGAGGTATCAAAACTTGTTTCAATTCCACATTGGTTCGATTCAAGGTCTGTCGGCGCGAACTGTTGAATTCGACTCTTACCTGTTTCAATTCCACATTGGTTCGATTCAAGGACGCAGTCAAGCAAGAGCTTGAAGCGCAAGGCTGGCGTTTCAATTCCACATTGGTTCGATTCAAGGTTCGAGCTTGTCATTGACAGATGTCGCGCTAAGCGTGTTTCAATTCCACATTGGTTCGATTCAAGGTCAGCGGCCCGACGAAGTAGCTCACCCATCAGGTCATGTTTCAATTCCACATTGGTTCGATTCAAGGAATAATGCAACGCCTGAAAGTCGCCTATCATGTCATAGTTTCAATTCCACATTGGTTCGATTCAAGGCGCTAAATCACTTTCCCATGCTCAGGCCGAAGACATGTTTCAATTCCACATTGGTTCGATTCAAGGCAGCGCTGTTATGAAGCCTTCTTGCCGTTTGCGCGATGTTTCAATTCCACATTGGTTCGATTCAAGGTGAGCGCCAGTCTTCCTGAGAGCTGCCCGGCATGATCGTTTCAATTCCACATTGGTTCGATTCAAGGACAGGAATGCGTCGAGGCGAAATCTGTAGGCTCAAAGTTTCAATTCCACATTGGTTCGATTCAAGGGCAAAGGACCTTGAAAAAGAAGGTCTGGCTTTATCGGGTTTCAATTCCACATTGGTTCGATTCAAGGGGCCGCCGACAGAACCGCCCAGAAATCATCCCTGATGTTTCAATTCCACATTGGTTCGATTCAAGGGCGAGGGCTGGCAACGAGAGGCAATAGTCTATTTACCGTTTCAATTCCACATTGGTTCGATTCAAGGACGATTCGCTATACGCTCGTGTATGCGAGATACAATAGTTTCAATTCCACATTGGTTCGATTCAAGGCGTCTGATACATCATCGACTTCCCGCTCGATATAACGTTTCAATTCCACATTGGTTCGATTCAAGGACGAAGAGATTGAGATGCTGCGCGAGTTGTATGAAGCGTTTCAATTCCACATTGGTTCGATTCAAGGATTGCATTAGTTCACCTTCGTAGCTCTGAGAGTAAGCGTTTCAATTCCACATTGGTTCGATTCAAGGCAGTCATCAGAACTTTTGAAGAAGAGGGTGTGAGGCTGTTTCAATTCCACATTGGTTCGATTCAAGGGCCGCTGCTGAGAACGCGCAAGCGGTCGTAGGACTAGGTTTCAATTCCACATTGGTTCGATTCAAGGTTGATTATGCTCCGGCCACGCCATTCCACATTCGAGCGTTTCAATTCCACATTGGTTCGATTCAAGGGCGAAGAAAGCCCGCGCAGGTTTCGTTGCTATCACTGGTTTCAATTCCACATTGGTTCGATTCAAGGCTGCGATGCGTGTGGCTAATTAATTCTTGAAAACTGTGTTTCAATTCCACATTGGTTCGATTCAAGGCTTGGCGCGATTGCCTACGATGATAGAATCCTGACAGTTTCAATTCCACATTGGTTCGATTCAAGGTCAGTTCTAATGTGACGGTATCGAAGTCTAACGTCGGGTTTCAATTCCACATTGGTTCGATTCAAGGGGAAAGCTAAACGTCCTTATACCCTCTGCGTTATTGTTTCAATTCCACATTGGTTCGATTCAAGGTCAGGATTGCGATTGATTGATAGACAATCTTGGTATGTTTCAATTCCACATTGGTTCGATTCAAGGCGTGTCTGTCTACGCTCAATCTACCTGCACAGTGAGGTTTCAATTCCACATTGGTTCGATTCAAGGTCATCTGCCGACACTGTACGGCTCGGAGTATTAAAGTTGTTTCAATTCCACATTGGTTCGATTCAAGGGCGCAAGGATTGAAGTTGTAGTATAACGGGTGAAGGCGTTTCAATTCCACATTGGTTCGATTCAAGGGAATCGCCGCCCGTTACTCCGATGGGTCTGCACCTGGTTTCAATTCCACATTGGTTCGATTCAAGGTCAGCCTAGATTGACGATAGGGCACGACAGAGAAAGCGTTTCAATTCCACATTGGTTCGATTCAAGGCCCCACGTTTATATGCTTCATTTGTAGAGAAGTCAACAACTTAGGACTGGATTTCTGGGATTATTGACTCCAGTTAGTCGTCGGGCAACAATACGGCTCAAAACCCTCTACCCTGACGACTCAGGTTAACTAAGCGCGCAATTTGAGGTTGTATTCAAAAAGACCCTTTTCTTTAATACAAAGAAGCGTTGAAATAACTCGCTTTCTCAACGGCAGACGACAGGTGATTCAGGCTAAATAGCTCTAGCTTAATAAATTATCTGTCTCCCCACGCTCGCGGCCTATTACCTCTTTATTTAACCATCGCTCTTCTCGCGCAGTGTATATCAGTACAGAATCCACCTCGTCTGACATTATCTGGCGCAATCCTGTTCGCACCGCCTCCATCTGCGATTCGGTCAACTCACCCTCGAATACCGAATTCTGCACCCAGCTTAAATATCGCTTCAGGAATTTGTGTACACGGCTTACCCGCCTTACCTCGATGTCATAAACTATCAGCGCATACATATAAACCCGCTCCTATCTTTACCACCATGCGCGGAACCCTACATAAGGCTCTGCGTTCGTCACGTGCTTGACCAGTTTGTAGCACTCTAACCGGATCAATCTTTCATAGCTGACTTTCCGCCGCAGTCTTCTATGCTCTATCGTAGTCTGCAACCGCCCATCCCACTCCTTTAAGATCACCTTCCGGCCAGACTCCTTCAGGTAGCAGCAGTTCAGGTCCTGAGCAAAATCGCGCTCCGATAATTGCCGGTTATTGATTATCTTGAAGATCAACCGGTCGGCCAGTATCGGCTTGAACACCTCAGCCAGATCCAGCGCAAGCGAAAACCGCCGCGCCCCCGGCTCATGCAGAAAGCTGATCGTCGGATTGAGTTGCGAGCGGTATATCTGCGTCAGCGTAGCCGCATACACCAGCCCGTTTGTAAACGATATGAGCGCGTTGACAGGATTGTCGGGTGGCCGCCTGACCCGTCGTGTAAACTCCGCGCGCTCGCGCAGTATCTTCGAGAATCCCTGATAGTAAGAACTTCGCGCCCGGCCTTCGCATCCCATCAGCTCCTCAACGCTTTCGACCGCGTCCAGCCGCAGCATCTCAGCCTGCACGCCTTCCGTCTCCCGGTCGAGGTCAAGCCCCCGCGTCGCGTAATAACGCAGGTTGCGCAGGATGTTATGAAGCGCCGAATGAATGAACTCACGCGCAATCTGAAGCCTCAGCCGCTTGTTCGTATAATGGCGCACCTGCTCGACCAGCAAATATCCCGCGTTCAGATATTCGCGCGGATAAAACGACCCTGAATAAAAGCCGTAGTAGTTGAAGAAATGGACCGGCACTTTATGCTGCGCCAGAAAGTTAATTACCCGCGCGTTCAATTCCAGTTCGCGAAACACCCATAGCGCATCCACGTCTTCAACAGGAATCACGCGCCGCTCTCTGATACGGACAGGCTCGCTCGCTTTCTCCGATTCATCACCAGCCGCTTCCTGCGCGCGCTCTTCAGGCTCAAGCGCCAGATCGCCCATCGCATCCGAGTCCGCACACGGATCAAAGGGGTTGAGCAGCCCGTCCGCCTCAGCCTCGCCCGCCTCAGCCTCGCCCGCTTCAGCCTCGCCCGCTGTAGCTGCTTCGCCCGGTCGAGCCTCCGCCGCCTCGGTTGACTCAGCCGAAGGCTCGAACAAAAGCGTGTTGTCTTTGCGCCGCAGCCGACCTGAGCGCGTAATGTAATAGTGGCGAGCCATAATCAGTTACCTCTGGTTAATTGTCAGCAGCCGGTTACCACCTGCGAAATAAACGATTCATCAGCCCCAGCAAAGCTCTGCATAGCTGCACGAGCGGCAGATTTTCATGTACTCGACTTCCGGAGCGCGCGCTAAAGAGACGATGCGCTTCATATCCTCAAGCGCGCGCTCGATCTTCGATTGATTGCGCTCATCAAGCTCGATAATTTTAGTCTGACGCAGCCGTGGGTAATCAATCTGCCCGCGCAGACCCGCGACCCCCTTCAGCTTCAGGTAGTAGAGATAATAGGCGAGTTGCATTTCGTGCGCGTCTTCCATTTTATCTGTGAGCTTGACTTCGTGAATAGTGCCGTCTTCGCGCCAGTCGAGCACTATCTTTCCGTCAATATCGATCTCTTTCCTGCGGCGCTGATAAGCCTGCTCGTGAACGAGCTTGCCCATCTTTACCCTGTCATGTTCCTGTTCCATGTGAATGCCATGCGCAAACCACCAGAGCTTTTTATGGCAGATGAAGTAATAGCCCACCTCCGTTCCGGTAAAAGCGGGCAATTCATCTGCGACATCATCTACAGAGTTTTTCATATGCATCCGTCCTCTTTAAAAAGCAAGCTGCTATCATATCCCCATAAAGGATGCTGGATGAATGAACGCCTTATTCAGTTCGGAATTCCTGTAAATGTTTTATAATTTTAGTTACAATTCTCGCAGGTTCCAGACAAAGGAACTGATATACCCGGTTATGTCTCTTTAGATTTACCGGGCGGCCTGTGTGATTAAGTCTTTCAGCGCAGCCGCCCGGCGCAGTTCAGCAAAACAAATAAGGATCTCCGCAGCGCGCCAGCCGATCTCACCCGCTGCACAGATGACTTTAGCAGTGCGCCAGATCGGTTTAGCAGTGCGCAGACTGATTTCAGCAATGCGCCAGCATACTTTAGCAGCGCGCCAAATGATCCCGACCATGTTCCAGCGTGCTTTAACAATGCGCCAGCCGGTTTTAACAGCCGTGCAGACGACTCTGACAGCGGCACAGATAGTTTCAGCAGCCTTACAAACCTTGAAAAATCAACAGTTGCCCGATTTCGAGCGCGAGCCTGAGTCCCGCTCCACAGCTTAAAAGGAGAAAGCATAAAATGAATCATCATGAAGCCCGCCGCTACGACATGTTTCGGCGCGTCCGCGACTTTGGAGCAGCACACGCTGCCGATTTTCCCGCAAACTCGCTCGGCAGTACGTTGTTTGCCGCAATTTCTGCGACCGTAGCAGAAATTGACCATGTCACGTCGGCCCGAACATCGAGCGTCGGGGCATCCCGGCAGGGCACGGAATCGAAAGAACTTGCCCGCGAAACCCTGCTCGACGACATGGAAGCCATAACGATTACGGCCAGAGCCATAGCGCTGGACAATCACGGTCTGGAAAACAAGTTCCGCATACCGCGCAACGCTTCGGATCTGGGCGTGCTGACGGCGGCGCGAGCCTTTCTGGTCGATGCGACGCCGCTGGCCGCCGAATTCACACGGCGCGAGATGCCAGCCGATTTTCTCGACGATCTCAGACAGTCCATCTCCGACATGGAGCAGGCGATGACCGAGCGCAATCATCATCGTGAAAGCGGTGTTGGAGCTACTGTGGCGCTGGGCGAAGTCATCGCCAGAGGCATGAAAGAAGTGAAGCAGTTGAACGCCGTAGTGCATAACAGATACCGCAACGACGCTGCGAAACTGGCAGCGTGGGTCAGCGCGAGTCACACCGAGCGGCCCAAACGCAAGGCGGGACAGTCTGACCAGCCGCCTGCGGAACCGGAAACATCGAAGTCGTAACACTGACCTGACTTCAAATCAATCGTCAGGCTTGATCGGCAGGAGTATATTTGCCGATGAGGTATAGTTTTGCCCGAATGTTTTATATTCATCATCTGAGGCAGCGAAGCCATCAAGGCGTAGCTGTAAAATTTACGAATCACTGAGGCGTCATTTGCTTGCTCACCGATTCGATTCAAAGACCACAAGTGCTGCTCGAAGAGGTACCCGCACCCCCCTTCGCGCCTTTCGCATTGTTTGACACAGTCGTTCTTCTATCCCCAAACCATCATAGCTTTATAGCCCGCCCCCGTGCCTGTGAATGTTGAGAGATTGCTCCTGTCAGGTCTCTCGAACATTAAATAATACAACCGCCTGCTCCATTCAACTTGATGCCAGTCATAGGCGAATAATCATCTGGATCAGCAAGCTTGCGAATGCCGACAACTTCACCATTTGAGAACGGAGCAAAGTCCTTTTTACTATCGGCAAGTCGAATTGCCACTATGTCTCCAGCCATTCGCCGTAGTTGTTCTTCTACCTTTGATTTAAGATGCGCAATCACCTTGAAGTCTTTGACGCGGTAATCGAGTTGTTCTACTTGCTGCTGCAATTTTTCAAATTCCCCATCATTTTTTACATAATAACGGAATTCATGGCCGAGCGATTCCTCATCAATCAAGCGAAACTTTCCAAGATCATCGAATGCCATATGATTGATACAACTTACCATGTTGATCTCACCATGGAGACCAATGTACAAGTTCTGCTCTACTTTTCGGAAGAAACTCCGCTGTACAGTAAACATTTCCTTTTCTGTAACCGTGCCTCTCAGGTTCGCTTTCGTAAAATCCAGAAACCATCCCACGTCGCGCTTGTAGATGAAAGAGGAAGAGGCCATGCCGTTCTCTTTCTTGAGTTCAAAAAGGTAAACGTCTCCATAAGGCTCTTTGCCGTTTCGGTTGCATCTGCCTGCTGATTGAATCAGGCTTGGCAAGGGGCACATATCGCGGTATAAGACTGGAAAATCAATATCAACTCCGGCCTCTATTAATTGCGTTGAGATTAACATCACTCGCTGATTATTTTTCAACCTGTCTTTACAAAACTCAATTTTCTTTTGCCGGTCATTTGTCGTGAAATGCGTGTTGAGAAGGACAAATTCAGGTTGGAGCGAAATATCGCTGTCTTTTTTCAGGATGTCATATAGCTGCTTTGTATCATCAATGGTATTGAGAATGACGAGGCTGGATTTCATTTGTTTCCGAATGATGTCTGCCAATGCTTCAACTCGAAAATCGTCATGTTCCAGTCGAGTGATACGATAGCGATTGAACTCTTTGTATTCGTAGAAACTTCTGTTCAGCAACTCATATGGCTCTACATAGCGTTTGAAAAGCCTGTGAGGGTTTTCGTCATCCGGCATCTCTTTATCAGGCATTCCGACATAAGGCATTGTAGCTGTTGAGATGATTGCGTAACTATCGAACTTGCGACAGAACTCGGCCAGGTAAGCCGTAAAGAAAGTGTATAGACGTGGCGGCAGGGCTTGAATCTCATCCAGAAGAAAAATTGTGCGGGCGAAATTTGGAAGGCGCAGCAGTGTTGAGTTGCGGTTGCTGACAAGCGCCTCGAAAAGTTGCACGAATGTTGTAATGATAAATGGATGGTCGAAAGTGTCTTGAGAAAAAATCTCCTGCATTAACCGGCGCAAGTTATCATCACTCGGATTGGCATCAAGCTCGCGCTGTATCTTGTCTATCTGTTTGTTCTCCGATTTTGAGTCAATGCGAAGGACAGAGTGCGGCTCGTCGCGATAGATGTTTTTGCAAATGGCCTCGGTCTGTTCAGTAATAGAAAGAAATGGAAGCGCGTAAATAATGCTGAGATCAGCATCGTGTTTCAGGATTTCGGCAGCAAGAGACAAGAGCATTAGCGTTTTTCCTGCGCCAGTCGGGGCAGACAGGGTAAAAACTCGCTTTCCTTCTGCCAGCTTCGGTCGAATATTTTCAACTGCCTGTACACGCATTTCTGTACGCAGCCAGTCAAAATCGCTTTTTCGCGGAAGCTCTCGCATAAAACTTTCAAGCCGCGAGGCGAAATTCTCCTTAATGTAAGCGCCGTATGCTTTCTTATTGAACTGGGTGTTGTTCCCGGCATCGCGTTTGTCGGATTCAATCAAGCACGCGAAACCGAATTGAGTGTCCATGAAGAAATCAAGCGGGTCAGTAATAAGCTTAATCACGTGCTGAAAGCCAAACTGGAACTTGAAGATCAACTGGTCAAGCACTGCTCCTGATGGCTTGATGTCAAAAGAGCTATGCTCCAACATCTCTTGCAGAAATTCCGAAATAGGCAAATCCTCAGATGAGGTTTGCTCAAGAAACTCTCTGAGAGCCTTTTGCTCTTTTTCCTTAAAGAATCCATCTGCTTCGAGGTTTGGTAAGTGGCCGTGATGACGCGCAATCATGGCAGCTATACCGAAAATAGGCGAGGGGTCGCGCAAGGGATCAATGCCAATCAAATCTTTCAAGCTCTCTTTGTTTGCCTGGCAATAGCAGAGCCAGGCAAGGGCGGAAAGATATGCGTGACTGGAATAGCCAATATTTTTTTCGCCGAACAGCTTGCGCTGAAAGTTTGGATTGATTTTGCCGAGATCATGGAAAAGGGCGGCAATTTCAGCCATCTTCAAAGATGTTCGTTGCCGCGTTTTTTCCACTACGCCGCTCAAATGCTCGCTCAAGAGTTTATCAGGATGTGAATGGAAGCTTTTCATATCAGCACCCACATACTGCCATTTGTGAACTCATAATACTCGCCTGAAGCAAATAGCTCTTTATCTTCTGACGGATAAAAAACACGCACATATTTGTCTGGCAAATTCCAGAAATCATCATTCTGATACGTAGGCACGCGCTCAACTCCGATGCGAAACTGCCCTAATTCTGAAACTCTGATTTTATGCTTTTCGGTGATGAAACTCCTCGTCTTGAAATCGCCTTCAGCTGGATTAAACTCGCCATCGGCGATCAAACTAAGATTTGCAGGACAGTTGTGCAAGCCAAGTACAGGCGTGAATAGAGCTTCACTGGCTTGAATCGCAGCAACAAGTTGATTGAAGAAAAGTGCCGAACGCTCATTAAGCAATCCAACAGCGACGGTATAGCTCGGATTTTTCAAGAACTCCATTTGTACGGGGCGCTTCTCAAAGAGATTTGCAGCATACCGCAGCTTGAATGACCATGACTCTTTCCTGACTACGCTATGAATCTGAACACCGTAGCAAAGGTCTTCTGAAAGCTGCGGGAAATTTTTCCTCATCTCGGCACGTTCAATGCCGAGAACCGCGCCAATCATGCCAATGAACGCGGTTTTCGTGATGAAATCGTGCGTCAATGGATTGTTATTCGTCTCTGGCTTCTTAAAGTGCGCCCAGTTGCCTTCGATCTTTAACAACGCTCCTTTCATAACAACTCCATCAGACTGAACTTGTCCGCGCCATCGAATTCTCTTTGCACATCGGGATTCTCTGTGTAGAAGTTTACCTGCTTTACAGCATCGGATTTGGCAACTGTCTCTTTGAGAATGTTGAAATCAAGCTTGTAATCCTCACTGCTGCGGATTTGCTCTTCCTGTTTTTCAGTTGTCAGCTTAATGAAGCGGTCTAAGCCGTACAATTTCTTATTGGCATCAGTGTAAACGATTTGCAAAAGCAACAGCGAGTTCTGATTCGACTTTGAGCGCGTGTTGGCGTTGTTAATGCTCGCCCACAGAGCCTTAAACATCTCTGTTATGTCGCCCTGGCTTAATCCTGTATGCCTTGCTGAAAAAGGATTGATCCATCCATGAATCTGATTAAGCGAGTATGGAACAACCGTCGTCGTGCCGATTGCGCCGCGCGTCTTTTCTTCGCTCGACGAGAAAACGGAAGTATTTTGATGCATACGCAAGTCAACTTTATTGAGCGACGGATTCAGTAAAGCATATTGCACTGGGCCAGTGAGATTTACAGCGTCACCTTCTTTCGTTGAAATGCCGCCAAACAAGCGCACGTCAATGCACTTCTGCATCAATTTCAGAGCGTTCACTTTGGTCTTGCCTTTTACCTGAGTCATCACGCTCGAATCTTCCTTGAATTGCCTTTCAAGGTCGTTCATCCGAAGTGCCGCTCCCGAACCTTTCTCGCCTTCGACTCCACTCCGTCTGTCAATAACGTAGACAACTTCGCCTCGTTCATCAAAGTAATCACGTATGAAACGTTTGATGCGAACATCACTGACCAATACTTTTTTCGTTTCTTCATCATAGCGTTGTTCAGACGTGAAGGGATCGCCGTTCGGCACAGAATAACTGCTTTCATAGAGGAAAAGAATTTCCGATTTATCAACAGGAAGATTGTTGGTTTCCATAGAGGTTTTCTCCTTTAGCTATTGATTGTTGGCATTCGCTTCTACATTGGTGATCTGCGCATCGGATTTCACGACATTTTCGTTTCTGCCAAAGTAGCCTTCAAAGAAACCGAAAGCGCAATAATTCTTTTGGTATTCGCGGTTGCTAATGTCGGTGACGATTGCGGCCAACTCAACCGATGCTTGCTTGAGGTTAGGATAAGCTACATCATGAATTGCCAGCTTCTCGTTGATGAAGTTCGCAAACTTGACGAAGCCTTGTTTGTCGGAGATGCGGCGCGAAAGCAATCCGACAT
Organism: Blastocatellia bacterium; assembly: GCA_963804815.1. Classification (GTDB taxonomy): domain Bacteria; phylum Acidobacteriota; class Blastocatellia; order UBA7656; family UBA7656; genus DATEKX01. Next base: position 6,594,788 of record CAWDRU010000002.1, read on the forward strand.
AGTTCTTCTCAAATGACGCTATCTTACGGTTAAGCGGTTGCGCCATTCTGCCCAGGAGCAGACCCGCTTGATAGCTTTTCGAGTTCTTCATTTCATCCATATGGTTATCTCCGTTCTTATTTCGCAGGCGTGTGAGAAAGTAGTAATCATATTTCAGCAAGTTGTAATCCGGTGTGCCATTGCGAATGTTGTATTCGGTTTTCTCTATAAACGCAGGCAACAGAACATCGTCGCGGTAGTATGTGCCAGAATATATCTGCGGCAGGACTCTGAAGAGATGGCTTTGATATTTCTTTTTATCCGTTGTGACATCACCGAGAATGTTGAGGAAGGATTTTCGGATGTCGAGAAAAGCAAACTGTTTTGGCCTCTTCGGGAAGACCGCATCTCGCTCTTCGCGCAATGGTTCGCGTATATGTTTTACACGCTCACTTAGTTCCGAAAGAAAACTTCGTTCAATTCCCGATAGCTCTATCATGTCAACGTCCGGCGTCGAAGCGCTGCCGCCTTTCTTGCTAAACACAAAATCGAACTGCGTAATGGTTTCGGCGGCATTCATTAGCGGTGGCTCAAAAAGACTGTCGAGCAGGTTTTTGTAATCAACCTCGACATTAGCAGCCTTCATACTGGTTTCGGCTTTCTCTTCACTCTCAAGCCCTGCCCGATCAAAGAATCTTTCTATATGCGATGCAGTGAGATTGTTGCCTTTGGGCAAAACGATTATTTTGATGTTTCGTTCGCTGATAAGAGGTTTTTTCGAGTATGTCAGTGCATACAGTAAATCCATGATCTCATCTCGGCTCTTGAAAGCTCGTGTTTTGTATGTGCTTTGGTCATCGAAGCCGGGCGCTTGCGAAGCACCCGAAATCAAAGTCTTGTAAACGAACTTTCGCAATACATAAAATTCATTCTGCTCTGCCAGAAAGTCATCCAATAGCTTTTGATTTATTGCTCGTAATTCGGGCTCAAATTCATACCAATGTTTACCGTTAAAATCGAAATGCAAAAAGATCTGTTGCCCGCGCCCACGCTCTTGCAGCAGTGATTCAATATGTTCAATGTGGCGCTCGAATGACGCTCTGAATTTTTCAATCTCTGTCCCGTTGAAAACCTTTGCATCCTCCCGCGCTCGATTGAAAGAACTCGCGCCGAAAGCGTTGGTCTTTTCGTTTTTCATGCGATAGTAACCGAGTTCGCCACCCTTCTTATCAATACCGTATAAAATGTCACCGAAAATGTATTTCACGAGGCTGTCCGCTTCACCGGATTTAAAAGTCGGGTAAAAGAGTTTATTCCGTTGAACATTCTCATCCCTGATTTCGCTGATGCTGTCAAAGTCGAATTCGTAATCTTCCTTGACCGGTAGTGATAAATAAACGACGGGTGATTTCTCCTCTGATAGCGGGGCAGGCTTAATGTATCGGTGATGCCTCATGCGTCCTGCATCGCGCAATGTTTTTCCAATTTGAAGTAGTGTATCTAGCATAATATTGTTGTCCTTACGTATTTAATCCATATTCTGAATTATTATTACCTCGACTAAATTATGATTCCACAATGGTTCGATTCATTTTGACGGTTTCGCCAAGAAGCCAAAACCCACTTTGATTTCAATTCCACATTGGTTCGATTTAAGTATAGGCAAAACCTTCAAAGTGTAATTTATTATACCACAAAGAAGGTTTTGCCTGCTTGGTCCTGTCACGTCGAGACCCATACTATCACTTTAGGTATCTTTGTCAAACATTTTTTATCCATACGGGTAAATAGAACTAAACTTTTTCAGCCATACCAAATCCCATCGCGTTGTTTTTGCCGAATCCCGTCTCGTAGCCGATCTCGATTAATTCTTTGCTGCCTTCAACCGCAAACGGGACCAGCCAGCCGCGCACCTTGATCCCTTCGCTGACTTCTATTAACACCGACGGGCGGCGGTTGCGCTTTGCTTGCTCGTTGATATACACCTCGTCCCACTCCCAATGCAAGCGGTCATCGTCGGGCGAGCGGCCATGCAGAGCGATATATTTGCGTACCAGATTGCCCCTGATGATCTCTGACCAGTCGTCTTCCAATCCCAAATAACGCACACGGTTCTGCTCGTCTCGCACGCTCTCGGTTATCGGTGCGAGCGCCCGAAACTTCATCCGCTCGCTGAACTCAGGTATTGCTATGGTCTCGGCTTCTGCAAGCGCGAACTCAGCGCCCGCTATGTTGAACCGCTCGCTCTGAAACAGCCCCGATACGAAATGCTCTATGAAATCCCCGACGGGCGAGCTTACTATCAGCGTCACAGCAGGCGATTCCAGCAACAGCCTGTCTCCTGCAACACGGCTGCGACTGGCAAACAGGCGCGAGAAGGTGAATAACTTGAAACTACGCCTTTCCGCTTTGAACCCTTCGTTGTGCAGCATCGAGGCGAACTCTTCAGATGCCTTGCCCAGCGTCCGGTAGATCAACGCCGCAACCGCGTGATTGTAATTCAACGGCAAAGTCGCCTTCGCCCCCTCAGCCATCAGCGTCAGCTTAACGCGCATAGAGTTTATTCCTGTCAATACGATTGAACATCCGCCGGGACAAAATAACCGCAGCCTGCCTGTCTCCAACTTCCCAATCCCTGCTCCTGAAGCAACATAGAGCCTTCTTCGCTCAGGTCGTGAATCTTCAAGGCAAACCCGGCTACAGTGCGCCTGCCAATGCGGGCATATCGGCGCGGCCCTGATTCCGGCTCGCCCTGTATACCCATCTCGTCAAGACGCCGCGCTACCGAATCGAGAAACTGCTCGCGGCGGGCGCAGTTTCTTATAGCCACACAGCGCGAATACAATTCCCGACACGGCTTTAGCAAATGTATCTGCGGCGCGGCAAGCCTTACGAGCGAGCCGCCTGCGCGCATCTCGCGCCCTGACAGCTTCAGCATCATCGGCACTCGGTTGTGCGGCAGCCGCATCTTCAGGTTCTCCTGCGGTCCCGCGCAAGGCGGGCAAGTATCTATCGAAAGCCAGTTTGCCCCGCGCGCTTCTGGTATCAGCCGCGAGATTGCCTTATACATTCCGTAGCCGCGATCTTGCGGGAGGGTGTTTCCCAGGATTGGAAATCTCAATTCAACGTAAACCACAATAACTGCCTCGCGCCAGGTCCTGTTAAAAAAGTGACCGCGAACGGCGCTTTATTTTATCGGCTAATCATTTTTGTATAGCGCGCTCATTGCCTCGCTCTCTTCTTTGATTGCCCGGCGCAACTGTTCAGGCATTATCACGCGAGCGTGCGATCCATACTGCATTACAAACCGCTTCACGCTATCGAGCGCGCCTACTTCCATCCGAAGCAGCAGCCCGCCGTCAGGCAGTTCCTCTCGTTGCTCTGTCGGATGATAATTCCTGCGCTCGCGCATCCATCGAGCCTGATATTCATCGAATACGATCTCCACCTGAAACGGCTCGCGCCCTCGCATCATCCCGAAGCCGGAATCAAGGTATGTTGAAAGATCGAACCCTTCGGGCCAGTCGAATCGCTCGCTCAACACTATCAGTTCACGAATGCGGCCAATATGAAAATCCCGCACTTCGCCGCGCAGATGGTCGAAAGCTATCACATACCACTCGCCCAGATAATTTCTCAGGTGCAGCGGATCGGCGCGGCGTCGCGTTATTTCGCCGCGACCCGCCGTATAGTAAGCCATCTCTATGCGACATCGGCTTGCAGTTGCGCGTCCCAGCTTCCGGAAGACTTGCGGGTCAAGCTCGCTGGTCGCATTTGCTTCAAACGAGTAAGCTTCGACCAGCGCATCAAAATCTACCGATATAGTGTCTGTCATCGCGCCCAGCACTTTGGAAAATGCCTGCTGAACCTGAAGGCCGATTGCCGTACCTCTATATTCGCGCGCAAGTCGTTCCGCCAGCAGGATGGCGATCAAATCGCCTTCCGTAAGCTCGATAGCCGCCAGCCCGTGCGTCGGTTCCGTGTAATACCAGCCGCGCCGCTCGGCTGAATAGTCCAGAGGCAGTTTCAGCCTGTCGCGCATAAATTCGAGAGTGCGATGAGCTGTTTTAGTAGTCACTTCAAAATGTTGAGCGATGATGCGCGCGTTCGGATAACGACCGGCCCGGATTTCCCGATCAATCCAGAAGACACGCTCCAGATGGATAAGGTGTTCCCGGCTTCTTTGACATGCGGGCCTTCTCATAATAGAAGCTTATGTTACAACTCGTACCTGGACATCCAATGTACTATCAGGTTGAGATTAGTTTGAATTCGTCAAGGCAAATTCACAACTGCTTAGAATAACGTAAATCATTATTTGGTGGAGGGAGCATAGCACTTCATCAATAGTGCATCAAGCCGTGTGGTTTTCTGTACGGGGCTGTAACAAAGTAACTGTAGGGGCAGGGCTTGTCCCTGCCCGGATCGCCGATAGGCGATGATCTGTCATGGCTTTCAGCCATTCGGGCAGGGACAAGCCCTGCCCCTACCATGTCTGTCAACCGACTTTGTTACAGCCCTGGTTTTCTGTATGGGTAAACTCAGCTGAAACGATCACTGTGCGCCCTTCTGCTATCCGGGCATCGGCGGCTTTTGTTAACGAAGCGGACAGGACTCAAGCCGTAGTCACTGATATCTACGCTATGTTACTATCACTTTTCCAGTGATGATTAAAAGCATCGAACAATCAAAGCTAAAGCATAAATTGCTGCAAGCCACCGGCACGGCTATCTCTGATTTCAACATGATCGAAGACGGCGACCGTGTGATGGTCTGTTTGAGCGGCGGCAAAGACAGTTATACGCTGCTCGATCTGCTGCTCGATCTACAACCCCGCGCGCCTGTGCGCTTCGATTTGCTCGCGGTAAACCTCGATCAGAAACAGCCGGGGTTTCCTGAGCAGGTATTGCCTCGATATCTCGAATCTCGCGATGTGCCTTTTCGCATTATCGAGCGCGATACCTACTCAATCGTCAAAAAACTTGTGCCCGAAGGCAAGACCACCTGCTCGATCTGCTCCAGGCTGCGTCGCGGCATTCTCTATAACGCGGCGGTCAAAGAAGGCTGCACAAAGATCGCGCTCGGCCATCACGCTGATGATGTGCTTGAAACTTTCTTCCTCAATCTGTTCTTCAACGGCACGCTCAAAGCGATGCCGCCCGCGCTCAAAAGCGACGACGGGCGCAATATGGTAATCCGTCCGCTCGCTTATTGCTGGGAGTCGGACATCGCGGCATTTGCCGAAATGCAAAACTATCCCATAATACCCTGCGACCTGTGCGGCTCGCAGGAGAATCTCAAACGCAGGCGCGTGAAGCGAATGATTTCTGACCTTCAAAAAGAGATGCCCACAGTGCGCGCCTCCATGCTGCGGGCTATGGGGAACGTCTCGCCGTCGCAGTTGATGGACACGCGATTGTTTGACTTTCAATCGCTTTCCACAGTGAGAGGTGATCTCGCTGACGAACTTGACGCTGCCCTCGGCCTGCACGAACAGACGGCTGCTTCGACGCTTGTGCCGGTCACGCTGGGCAGCAACAGCTAACACAGTGCGCGCATCCCCTTCGTCAAAGTTTTCGGTTGCCAGCCCTGAAACCCGGTTTGACCGCACGACCGTTTTGAAACTGTTTGCGGCGCTCGCCGTCATAACGTTTCTGCTTCGCATCTTTTATTCCGGACAGCTTTACGAAGATGATGGTCTGTGGTTCACAGCGGCAGAAGAGATTCTGCGAGGCCGTACGCTTTATCGCGAAATCTATTTCGACAAGCCGCCCGCAATCGCTCTGGTCTATGCGGGATTATTCAAACTGTTCGGCGCGCACATACTGACCATTCGACTGTTCACGATCATCTGTTCAATCACCATCTCAATCGTGCTTTACCTGTTTGGCAAACAACTATACGACAGGCGTACGGGTCTGCTTGCCGCCGCGATGTTCACAATATTCAGCACGACCTATCAGGAAGGCCATTTTCAGGGACTCAATACGGATTTTCTGATGGCGCTGCCTTACACGGCGGGCGCGTACCTGCTGACCCGCGCGCGAGCCGATAACAGTATTGCGCGGCGGCTATCTTTTTGTGGCGGAATGCTTATCGGCATCGCATCGCAAATCAATCCCAAAGCCGCATTCAACATCGTCTTCTTCGCGCTTTTTCTATTCCTTGCGCGCAAATGGCAGACAGGTGGCGAACGAACTGGCGGCGTGTCGCTGTTCGCGTTTGCGCTTGCGGGGCTGGCAACGGGGGCGCTGCCTTTTCTGATTTACATTGCGGCGACAAAGTCGTTTTCCTTCTACTGGCTTTATGTGTGGGATTGGGGAGCGCGATACGCGCGATACTATCCGGCGTGGAAAACAGCCCGGTCAGCCTTGACCCAGAGCTTTGATTATTTCGCTGGCAATAATACGCTGCTGATTGCGCTGGTGTTCGTCGTTATAAGCGTAATCAAACGATCAGGGAGTAAACAAGGCGACACGGAAGCGGCTTCCACAGCCGATTTCAGGGCGGACGTGACGTTGCTGATTTGGCTCGGCGCGTCTTATGCGGGGCTTGCCGTCGGCGGTAGATTCTTTGGTCACTACTTCTTTCAAATTCTCCCGGCCCTGTGCCTGATCGGAGCGCGCGGCATAATCGGCATAGTCAGATTGCGAAATCAAACAACAACCCGGAAATGGAATCTGCGCCGCGCGCTTATGGCATTGCTTGCAGTCGGATTTATCGTCACCCTCGTTCGATATCACTCTCGGACAGCGATACTGGCAGCCGATTGGGTGCGCGGGTCAAAGAGCGCCGCAACGCTTGAGTGGTTTCATGAAAAACTCAATCGCGAAGAGCGAATGGTGGCAACGGCTGTAAGAAGCCTTGACGACGAATTGCAGACGCCGGATCAAATGACGGCAGAAGCCATGCGCGCAGACAGCCCCCGCGAGCGCGGCGCTGAAGGGCCTGCCGATTACCTGTTCGTCTGGGGCTATCGTCCCGAAATCTACTACTGGTCCGGCCTGATTCCCGCGTCAAAGTATCTGAGCACGCAGATGCTGACGGGTGTGCCAGCAGACGTGCATTATTTTGGCGATGAATATCACTCAGTGCTCGAAGAGAGCGTTACCCGCGCGGCGCGCGCCGAACTTGCGCAAGAGCTTGAGCAGGTGCGGCCCCGCTACATCGTTGATGAACTTGGCTTTTTTAATACGAGCCTTGCTTTCAGCAGCTATCCGGAGTTTCGCGAGATCATCAGCGGTTACAGGAATGTAGGCGTAATCGAGCGATTCATTATTTATCACAGAAGAGATTTCGTCAAAAATCATCGCAGGAACAGCCCCGACGCGCGCTGAAATCATTGCGCGAGCAATTCTGAAAGCCTGACCCGGTTGCCGAGCAGGCAGGCGTGGCCTACGCCTTTTATGATCTTCACTTTCGCGTTTTGAATACGCGCAGCCATCACGCGCGCTTCTTTTACGGAAGGGACCAGCAGATCGCGCTCGCCCGCTATGAAAAGCGTCGGCGCTTGAATCTCAGACAACCGGTTTATCACATCGAACTCTGCGATGAGTTGCAACCGGCGAGCGTAGCCTTCGCGCCTGACTGTGCGAACCGCCTTGTAAAAGCGATGGCGGTCTTCGCGGCTGACTCCGTCAATGAACAGACCGAGCGCGCTTGCCGCGACACGCACGGGGCGTATGGAATTAAACGGCAATATGGACGCGAGCCGCGCAGCAAGGTTGATTCGGATTCGACGGCGATAGCGCGGAAACGAGTTGACTATGACGAGCCGCTCGGTCATCTCAGGGTACCGGAGCGCAAACCATAAAGCCACGGTTCCGCCAAATGACTCGCCGAGAATCGTCGCCCTCGTCTCTCCCAACTCGCGAATGATCGATGCTATATCGCAGGCCAGATCATCGTAAGTGAATCGGCCATAATCGCGCGAGCGAAAAGTCGCTACGCGATAAGAGCGCGAAAGAGCGGGCAATTGTTTGAAGAATAACTGCCCGGTTCCATCCAGCCCCGCGACATAGACGAGAAGCGGGCCGCAGCCTTCAACGGTCGGTAATTCACTTGCGGGCGATTGATTTGCCGGTGTTGTCAACGCTGACTGCTTATCTCTTCGAGTATGCGTTCGGCGGCAGCGCGCGGATTATCGCTATCGGTTATTGCGCGGCCAATGACCAGAAAATCAGCGCCGTCGCGTATAGCATCGGCGGGCGTGGCTATGCGCTTCTGGTCGCCCTTGGCAGACCATGCGGGCCGTATCCCCGGTGTGAGAATGATGAATCGCTCGGCTGTGATGCATTCGCGGATAAGGCGAATTTCCTGCGGAGAGGCGACTATGCCGTCAAGCCCGGAATCCTGCGCAAGAGTCGCGAGCCGCACGACCTCTGCGCGCAGATCCGACCCAATGCCTACGTCGGCCAGATCCGTTTTGTCCATGCTTGTCAGCACCGTTACGCCCAGCACAGCCGGGCGCGTGATCCATAGCAATCCGCGATCTCCCACCGCGTGAGCCGCCGCGCGCATCATCTCAGAGCCGCCCAGCGTGTGCACGTTCAGTATGGAAACGCCGAGGCGCGCGGCTGATTCGACCGCGCCCGCGACGGTGTTCGGTATGTCGTGAAACTTCAAATCGAGAAAAACTTTCTCGCCTCCGCGAACTATTTCGCGCACCAGATCGGGGCCTTCTGCTGTGAAGAGCTGGCTTCCGATTTTGAACATTCCGACCAGCCCGCTCAACTGCTCGACAAGCGTAAGCGCGCTGGCGCGGTCAGCAACGTCGAGCGCGACTATGAGCCGGTCTTTCGCGCTTATCTGATTCGGGCCGATGCTCATATTGAAAGGCTGGCTTATTCGATTCGGGTTGATGCTCATGGCAATCCTCGCTCCTGGTCACGACCAGTAGAAACGCTCTTCCGTCCAGGGGTCTCCGTGCATGTGATAGCCGCCTTCTTCCCAGAAACCCGGCTGGTCTGTTTCGCGAAACTCGACGCCGCGCACCCACTTCGCGCTCTTCCATGCGTAAAGTCGCGGCACCACCAGTCTGAGCGGCCCGCCGTGATCGGCCTCAAGCGGCGCGTTATCGTGTTTATAAGCAAACAGCGCGTCTTCGGCCAGAAAATCTTCGAGCGGCATATTGGTTGTCCAGCCCTCTTCTGCCAGCACGAGCACGAATTTCGCTTCCGGCTTTACGCCTGCGCGTTCGGCTATCAATTGAGTCGAAACGCCCTCCCAGAGATTATTCAGCCTCGACCACCGGGTCACGCAATGAAAGTCGCTCAGGACTCTCACGGCTGGAAGCTCGATAAATTCGTCAAAGCTGAACCTGAGAGTCTGATTGACCAGTCCGCCTACGTGGAAATCCCACGTTGCGGGATTGACGGCGGGCACTCCCCCGGCATGAAGAACGGGCCATTTGACTGTGCGCGACTGGCCCGGCGGGATTCGATTGTCTCGTCGCACGTCGGGGCTGACGATTATGTCGCCGCCTGCGTCTGCCTGCTCAAGCGCGCTCGTGTCCTGAGAAGCCTCATCTTTCTTGTTAAAGATGTTTTTGATCTTATCCATCGCCGCTTACTCGACTATAGCCCCGGAGAAAGGATGATTCAAGTAACGGCAATGAAAGCTCTACCGCGAGCAGGTCGCGGTCTTTATTTGTAGTGAATTATGCGGGGTGTGAAATTAAAACGATCCGGATATTTGATGATCCGGCGATGAGCTTCACGCGCCTTTTGCATGTCGCCCGCTGTCGGAACTTTTTGGCACTTCTTCAAGCAACCGGCCCGCAGCTTCCTGCCCCATCTTTATCGCGCCGTTAAAGACGGCCCCCTCTTCAACAAGCAATACAGGCGTTATCAAATCGCCGTGCACCCGGCCCGATTTGCGTATCTCGACTTTCGATCTGGCAATCAGGTTGCCATGAAGCGTGCCTTGAATGATGCATATGCCGACATCAAGCTGAGCTTCGACCGTGCCCATTTCGCCGATCACAAGAGTTCCGCTTTCGGATGAAAGCTTGCCCGACACTTTGCCGTCAATTTGAAGCCGGTCTGCAAAAACTATGTCGCCCGTCACTTCAATTCCACGCCCTATCCATCCGAAGTCGGAATTGCTGCTATCGCCTTTGACTAGTTTCATCCTGAATATCCCCATGTTGATTTAAGAGGCTGCCAAACGAGATGTGAATCGATTTCACTTATAGTTTTGAAGCATTGGGGCAGCCAGCGTTATACGCTGTGAGGGCGCTCGAAGTCAAGCCGGGTTTACTTTTTGATGATCGAGCCGACCAGATCGCGGATACGGCTGATTCCTGCGCGGTCGCAGTATTCCGATAAACCGTCGATGACTTTCATGGTGACGCGCGGGTCGTAATAATTGGCCGTGCCTATCTGAACTGCTGTAGCGCCTGCGATGATAAATTCAAGCGCGTCCATCGCAGAAGCTATGCCGCCTATGCCTATAAGAGGGACTCGCACGGCGTTTGCGACTTCATAGACCATGCGCACTGCGATTGGGCGAATGGCCGGGCCTGATAATCCGCCCGTGCCGTAATTCAAACGCGGTCGCCGGGTGTTTACGTCAATTGACATCCCGACCAGCGTATTGACGAGCGAGAGCGAATCTGCGCCCGCTTCGACGATTGCGCGGGCAAGCGCGGTTATGTCTGTGACATTTGGCGAGAGCTTTACGATGAGCGGGCGCGAGCTTGCGCGTTTTGCTTTTTCAGTGAGCCGGGCTGCGGCTGCGGGCGAGTTGCCGATGACTATGCCGCCTTCTTTGACGTTGGGGCAGGAGATGTTCAGCTCGTAAGCCGAAATGCCTTCGCCGTCGTTTAAAATTGTGATTGCTTCGATGTAGTCTTCGTCCGAGTAACCGAATACGTTTGCGATGATCTGTGTGTCGTAGCGGCTGAGCAGCGGGAGTTTTTCGGCGATGAAGGCGCGCGCGCCGATGTTTTGAAGGCCGATGGCGTTGAGCATTCCACCGTGAGTTTCGACTATGCGAGGCGGCGGGTTGCCGGGAAGCGGACGGGCGGACAAGCCTTTGGTCGAAAAGCCTCCGAGCCGGTTCAGGTCAATCAATTCCGCGAACTCAAGCCCGTAGCCGAACGTGCCCGATGCGCCCATCACGGGATTGTTGAAACGTATGCCCGCAATTTCGACTGCAAGGCGCTCGTCTGGAGTTGTCGTCATCAATGTGCCATCGCGTTTACTTCCCAGCGAATTCGCTCAGCCGGAAAGATTGAGCCGTCAATGCAGACGCGCTTGTACGAACCGTAGCCGAGCGGCTCGTCCGTTTTCACAGCGACGACGCAGCCCACGCACACGCCGAAGCCGCAGCCCATCGGCGCTTCGAGCGAGACTATGCACGGCAGATCGAACTGCGCGGCTATCTCAGCCGTGCGGCGCATCATAACCCATGGGCCGCAGGTGTAAAGGGTGGCGCTCGCGCCGCCGCCTTCGCGTAAGTATCGTTCGAGCGGCGCTGTCACAAATCCCCGTTCACCGAAACTGCCGTCATCTGTTGTCACTGTGAGTGGAATGTTGAGCGCGCGAAAGTCTTCAAGCCCGCACCCTGCGGCTGCGCGTTCGGTCGCCGCGCCAAAAAAGAGCTGCGTGTCTACGCCGGATGCGATAAGTTCTTCGCAAAGCATCAGCAAAGAGGCAGAGCCTATGCCGCCCGCAACTACGATTGCGCGTTGCGGGGTGCAGCCTGTGATGTCGTTTTTGAGAGGCCAGCTATTGCCAAGCGGAATGAGCGCATCCACATGGCCGCCGGGGCTGATTTGCGCAAGCGTTTCAGTCCCACGACCGAGGACTTGATAAAGGAAGCTGATCTGTCGCGGCCCGTGAACGCAGTAGATCGCAAGGGCGCGTCTGAGCAGCGGCTCGAACGCCGTGTGCGCTTTGAGCATTGCGAACTGGCCTGCGCGGGCGTGTATCTCCTGATCGAAATTCAAGGTGAGAAGGCGATAGCCGGGCGCAAGCTCGCGGTTGCTTTCGACTATCGCTATGGTCTCGATCATCTGTTGTGGTGTGTGACAGTAGCCCAACCGTCAGGGAGGGCTACTGATACGGGCTCTCCCGGTTATGAAAAATTAGGAATCTTCAGTTTCTGGCCGGGCTGAATCTGGTCCGGGTCAGAGAGAATATCCTGATTCGCTTCAAAAATCTGCTGATAGCTGAGCTTTCCGGCGGTCACCTTGCTGGCGATAGCGGAAAGCGAATCGCCCGATTGGACTTCATACTCGCCATAGATGTCCTGGCGGTCTGCGGTGAGGTTGATCGAAAAATCACCCGCGTTCATGGAAGGGTCAATCTCTTTGAGCGCATCCCATGCCTGATTGACCGCATACTGCGTCGGGCATGTGCCGCTTATGGTCAGTTGACCGCCATCTTCACTGTTGGTCACATTGCAGCCTGCGTTCTGAGCCGCGGAAATTACCGAAGCATATTTATCTGACAGTTCCGACATATGGTTTACCTCTGTTCTGAGTTAAGTTCAGTTCACGACCTCTTTATTGCATCCATAAATCTGGTCTGAACTATGCTGGTAATTATCTCGACTTGAAACCTTTGCGTCAACGCGTCTTGCAATTCCCGACAGCGAACAATATTTTAAATGCAAAAGGAGCGATGAACCGATGATGAGCAGCCCGGAGATCGTAAGCCAAATCGAGCAGAGCATCAACTCTGACGCCTCGCGTGATGAAGCGTTGCGCACGGCAGTTCGCCTGCTCAAACAAGAGCGCGAGCAGTACAACTGGGTGGGCATTTATCTGCTCGAAGGCGATATGCTGGTCCTGCACAATTACGTGGGCAAGCCGACCGATCATACGCACATACCGGTCGGCAGAGGCGTTTGCGGAACAGCCGTAGCCGAGCGCGTAAACAAAACGATAGGCGATGTCAGAGAACTCGATAATTATCTGGCTTGCAGCCTGGAAACGCGCGCCGAAATCGTAGTGCTTATCCGGCGCGGCGATTCTATCTTCGGCCAGATAGATATCGACAGCGACACGGCAAACGCCTTCAACAGCGAAGACGAATCATTGCTCTCTCAAGTAGCCGATCTGCTCGCCCGCAGATTTTGAAGCAAAGCCTTTGGACGAAGCTCATGAAGAAGCTATCGTCTTTATGGCGGTTTGTTCCTGCGCCAGCAGCTTCTGTTTGCGTTCCAGTCCCCAGCGATAGCCGCCCAGACTGCCGTCCTCACGGATGACGCGATGACAGGGAGTGACAAGCGCGACCGGGTTTGCGGCGCAGGCTCGCGCCACTGCGCGGACGGCTGTCGGCTGGCCGATTTTACGCGCGATGTCGCCGTAAGAGTTGGTGCTGCCATAAGGGATTCTGCGCAATTCTTCCCACACGCGACGCTGAAAGGCCGTCGCCTGCACATCTAAGGGCAGGTCGGGCAATGCCTGTTGCCGGTCGAGGTATTGCAGGAGAGCTTCGACTGACTGGCTGAGCGCGGCATCATCCCTGTGAAGCTCGGCAGCTGTAAATTCGGCAAACAGCATCGCCTCAAGCTCCTCTGCCGTCTCGCCCAATCGCACCGCGCACAGGCCGCGAGAGGTTCGAGCTACAAGCAGATGGCCGAACGTACAACCCACGACCGCATAACTGATAATCATTCCTGCTCCACCTTTATGATAAATTGCGGGCGTCATGCCCAGTTCAGAATTGGCTCTCTCGTAAAGCCTGCTGCTCGAACCATACCCGACATTGTACATGGCATCGGTCACGGATTCTCCTTCTTTAATGCGCGACCTGAACCGGCTCATTCGTTGAGCTGTCGCATATCCGCGCGGCGTTACGCCCATGATTTTCTTGAAAGTTCGTTGCAAATGGTAAGGGCTGATCTTCAACTGAGCGCCGAGATCGGCAAGCGACAACACGCCTTCCGTTTGATCTTCAATAAGGCGACAGGCGCGCTTGACCATCTCCAACTGCGGATCGTGTTCATCCGCCCTCTGCGGGTTGCAACGCAGGCAAGCGCGGAATCCGCCGGACTCCGCATCCTTAGACGAAGCGAAGAACTCCACCTGCTCGCGTCGCGGGCGGCGGGACGGGCACGAGGGCTTACAATAAATACCGGTTGAGCGCACGCTGTAAACGAAGATCGGATTAAAGCGCGCGTCTCTCGTCTGTACTGCATTCCAGCACGCTTCATTATCGAGTTCTGGCATCTCTGAAATTGCCTGGCTCATGATTTTCCTCCTGGCTCATGTTATGTCAAAGTCGAGGAGCCGCTCTATCCGAATCTTGCCGTCAAACTTTGCTTTCCATGTTCCACACCAAACGGTGTAGATGCATCCCAAAACAAGAGCCGCCGCGTTTTTCATAAAAGCTCGCCCGCTCTGCTAAGTCTAATTATACATCATTTTAATCGTTACCTGCTCGCCCGTTCGACGATGGCACGTCAGTCGCTCTACATAGCCTGACTGTTAGTAGGAGAGTCGGGGAGGAACTTTAAGGATGGCTACCAACGCGATTTCGGTTCAATCTGATGCTGGCGTGAATGCGGCCCTTTTGGGCGAGCAGATGAGCGGGTTTGAAGAGCTTTACCGCAAACACTATCGCAGAGTCTATTCGATATGTCTGAGGATGACGGGCAATGTAGCCGAAGCCGAAGACCTTACTCAGGAAGTTTTCATTCAGTTGCATCGCAAGATCGGCTCGTTTCGCGGCGAGGCAGCTTTTACGACATGGCTTCATCGCCTGACCGTCAATCAGGTGTTGATGCATTTCCGCAAGCGGTCTGTCAGGTCCGAGCTTACGACTGATGACGGCGAGATGCCTGACTCGGTTGACCCTGATACGATCAACCCGGAAGCCATGCCTATAGTTGATCGCATAGGGCTTGAGAGCGCCATAGCCCAACTGCCCAGAGGCTATCGCACGGTCTTTGTGCTGCACGATGTCGAGGGGTACGAGCACGAAGAGATAGCGCGGATACTCGGCTGTAGCGCGGGCACATCGAAATCGCAGTTGCATAAAGCGAGGTTGAAACTGCGCCGCCTGCTTCAGCAGCGCGCAAATGCTGCGTAATGATGATTTCAAATCCGAAGCACACAGGCTGCCGCCTTATGAAAGGTCGGCAGCCTTTTCAATTTCCCTGTAAAATTCCTGCCGGTTTTCAACGCTGTTATCCTTTTGGTAGTATCAAGAAGTGCCCTGAGCCTTATCACTTGCTTACCGGAAATTGGGGAGCATCAAGCGGGTATGGAGAATCAAGCATTATCGGAAGTAGGTGAAGAAGTCGCGCAACGCGGCGACCGCGAGCTTATAATCGCGTGTCTGGACGGCGACTCGACGGCGTGGGAAACCCTGATCACCCGTTACCAGCGATTGATCTATTCAATCCCGATGAAATCCCGGTTGTCGCCCGATGACGCGGCAGATATTTTTCAATCCGTCTGTCTCAAGCTTTACGAAAAGCTCTCGACCCTGCGCGATCACGAGCGTGTAAGCTCGTGGCTGATTACTACCACCACGCGCGAGGTCTGGCGCGTTTCGGCCCGTAATCGTCGCGATGCGACGACCAATTCAGGCGATGAAGAGAACGAAGACGCTATGAGCCAGATTCCATCCACGGGGCCGCTTGCAGACGAGCAGCGGCAAGCTCTTGAGCAGCAGCAGATAGTTCGACAATCCATAGAGGCGCTGCCCGAACGGTGCCGCAATCTTGTCACGATGCTTTTTTATGAAAAAGACGAGCTGAGTTACGCAGATATTGCCCGAAGGATGAATATGCCTGTGCCGTCCGTGGGGCCTACGCGGGCCCGCTGCCTGGAAAAATTAAAAAAACTGTTGCAGGACAAAATTTAAGTTACGTTATGTATTTTTTCCTCCATTCTCCGCTCTACAATCATGATAAGGCTAAGGCTCAGGAGCTAAAAAACAATGAAATGCCCTAAATTCGAGCAATTAGTAGATTATCTGGACAATTGCCTCACAGAAGCGGACTCTGCGCTTATATCGGCGCATCTGGCCACCGATTGCCAAACCTGCGCTGAGACGCGCGCCTGGTATGAAAACGTCCGCGTCATAACGGCAAGCGACCAGTCCATCGAGCCACCCACGTGGGTTCTTAAACGCGCGGTCAGAATATTCGACACTCAGCACAACCGCCCTCGACTGGTTGAGCGCATCGGTCAGGCCGTAGCTTCGCTCGTGTTCGATAGCTTTGCCCGCCCGGCTTTATCTGGCGTTCGCTCAACTGAAACGACCAACCGGCAGTTGCTCTATCGCGCGGGCGATTACAGCATAGATTTGCAGGTCGCCCCGTCCGACCAGTCGCGCGCAGATCTCATCGGACAGGTGCTCAGGGAAGGCGAGACGACATTCGAGTCTGTGTCAGGGCTGCGGCTTGAAATCGCGCACGGCGGCAAAAAGACCTATTCCGCCGTCACAGACGCGATGGGCGAATTCAAAATCAGCGCAGTCGATTACGGCACATATGATCTGCGAGTCGAATTGGCCGAAGGCAGCATAACTGTTCCTCAATTGCCCGTAACTCAATCTTAGGCAACTTCCAAATTCAATACAGGCTGGAACGAAGGCATCGCGCAGTTACAGCGCAGGTGTGAGTTGGTGAAATGAGCAGAGAGCTTGCAGACAATCTGATAAAGGCTGAAAGCGCGGACGGCTTTCTGCGCCAGCACGAGATTGCTCCCGGCTGGCAAACGATCTCTGCTCTCAAGACCGAAGTGGACCGTCTGGTCGGCGCTGATCTGAATGCCGCGCAGGTTCTTGCAGAGCGCACAGACCGGTTAGCCGACCTGTTCGGCGATTCGATCTCTAAAGCATTCGCTGATGCGAGCCGCGCGCGAGTCCTGCATCATCTGGGCCAGTACGCGCAGGCTGAAGATCTCTACGACCGGGCCGTTTCCGCTTTGCGCGCCGCCCGCCTTCCATCCGAAGTTGCGATCATACAGGTGCAACAGGTAGCACTTCTCAGACAGATTGGCAGTTATACGGAAGCGCTGAAGATCGGGCGTGCCGCACGGCGCGCGCTTGGGCGCGGCGAGCCTGTCCAGCTTGCGCAGCTTGAAACCAATATAGGAAACGTTTATTACCGGCTCGACCGCTACAAGAAAGCGCTGTCGCATTACGAGCGCGCCAGAGAGATACTCGCCTCGGCGGGGGACGAAACCATGCGCGCAGTGGTTGATACCAACCTCTCGCATGTGCTGATGGAACTGGACCGACCCGGCGAAGCGCTCACTCTGCTTGAGAGCGCCGCCCGCGCGATGCAGGAGACCGGACAAAAGCTCTGGGCCGCGCAAACTCAATTTCATATAGCCTACCTGCAATTTTTGCGCGGCAACTATAACGCCGCCCTCACAACTCACTATCAGGCTCGCGAACAACTCCTCGAACTCGGCAGCACGCAGCTTGTCGCGTGGTGTAATCACGAAATCGCCGAGATTCTTCTCGCCCTCAACGCCTTCGACGATGCGGCAGAGAGCGCGGCGGCAGCGCGAACGAGTTTCACGGAACTTGGCATGCCTTACGAAGCGGCGCAGGCTACGTTCGTTCACGCGCTTGCGGCAATCGGCAGACAGCAGTTTGAGCAGGCCCGTAGCGACCTCGACGAAGCGCGGCGGGTCTTTGTGCAAAATAATAACAAACCGCTCACGGCGCTGGTTGACACCTATCTGGCAGAGCTTGCTATCCATCACAACAAACCTCTGGAAGGCGCGCAGCTTGCCGCGTCGGCTTTGCGCGTCTTCGCTCAACAGAAGCTCCCAACTCGACTTGCTTATGCGCGATTGCTTGCGGCGCGCGCGGCATACGAGATGGGCAATCTGACTAAGGCCGCGCGAATGTCGAAAACAGCCCTCGAATCTGTTAAAGGACTATATTCGCCCGTAGTCGCATACCAGTGCCATCATTTACTTGGTCGCATCGAGCGTGACCGCAAACGCGGCTCGCTTGGACTCGACAGCTTTCGCCGCGCGGTCGAGGTGATCGAGAAGATGCGCGGCGGCATTGCGGCTGATGAGTTCAAAACCACTTTTTTGCGCGACAAGATCAACGCTTACGAAGACGCAATCGCCTCCTGTCTCGATGAAGGCAGCGATGAAATGGTCGTCGAAGCTTTCAAGCTTGTCGAATCGAGCAAATCACGCGCGCTGGCCGACCTGCTTGCGCGCTATGTGCGAGGATCGGGTCCCGGAGACGTTGAAAACAGAGCGACCGGACTCAATACCGAAACGCGCGAGCGGTTGTCTAGGCTGATCGAAGATTTGAACTGGTACAGCTCGCAGGCAGGGCTGGCAGAAGACAAAGGCGACCAGCGCAGCGCCGAAGTGGCTGACCGTTATCGCCACACTATCGCGCGATGCGAACGGCAGATCGGCCAGCTTTTCCGCCGCATGGAAATCGAGGCTCCCGCTTTTGCTGAGATTCAACAGATGCAGGCCGTTTCTGTCTCGGACCTTCGCGAAATTCTTGAACCGGGTGAAACGGTTATCGAGTATTTCATGACGGGCGATTACGTGTCCGCGTTTATCGCTTCGCGCGAAAGCTTCAATGTCGCGCGAAAGATTGCGTCCAGAAGCGAAATCGAGCGCGTGCTTGCGATGCTGAGGTTTCAGATAGAAAAGTTCAACTACGGCTCCGATTACGTCGAAGCCTATTTCGGCCAGATCAGGCGCGGAACGAACGAAGCCCTGAATCAGCTTTATAAATCCATCTTCGCGCCGCTCGAAGCAATGCTCACTACTGATCGTTTGATCATCATACCGCACGGTGCGCTTCATTACGTTCCTTTCCATGCGTTGACGGACGGAAGCGATTATCTGATAGAGCGGTTTGAAATCTCTTACGCGCCGAGCGCCTCTGTATTCAAGTTATGCCGCGCGCGACATAACTCGGCTCGCGCTTCAGATTTCAAATTCAGGATTTCAGAGATGGTCGCCCTTGGGATTGCGGAGATCGGCACGCCAGGCATCCATGAAGAGATGGCCGCGCTGGCAGCACTGTTTCCTGATGCTGTGATGCTGACCGGAGACGAGGCGACGCGCGATAATCTCTTGCAGGCTGCGCCGGGCGGCAGGTTTCTGCATCTGGCTTCGCATGGATATTTCAGGCGCGACAATCCGATGTTTTCATTTTTGAAACTGGCGGACTCAAACCTGCACTTCTATAACCTGCTCGATCTGAAGCTCAACGCTGAAATGGTTACTCTGTCGGCGTGTCACACGGGCGTCAACAAGGTTTTTCCCGGTGATGAGCTTCACGGGCTGGTGCGCGGCTTTCTCTACGCCGGAGCGCCGTCAGTGGTCGCGAGCCTCTGGGCCGTCAGCGACCGCTCGACCGCAGAGTTTATGCGCGAGATGTATTCGCACATCCGCGCGGGCGCAACCAAACGCACAGCGCTTCGACGCGCTCAACTTTCGATCAAAGATGCATACGGCCACCCTTACTACTGGGCACCGTTCGTGTTGATGGGCAATCCTGAGTGAATTCGAGCAAAACAGTGGTCACTCAGGTATAATTGAGGGTTCAAATGAGCAGGCAGTTTGGCTCAATGACAGAGACTCGGGTCGAATAAGGTGTTAGTTATGAAATACAAGGAGCGCAGGTTTACCCGGTTGTTCAAAGCAGTTTCATTTGCATTGATAACGTTGTTTGCAGTCGCAGCGCTTTCTGTGCGGTCGTATGCGCAAAGCGGCGATGAGGATTTCGTCAAAGGCGAAGTCGTAGTCGAGATAAAGCCGGGCGTTTCGATTGACGCCATCAACGCTCGCTACGGCACGACAACAAAGCAGCGAATCTACGGAACGAACATTTACCGTCTTGCCACTCCGAAGGGCAAGAAGGAGAAGAAACTCCGCAAGAAGATTGCTAAAAACGATGATGTATTGAGCGCCTCGCTCAATCCCGTGATCGCCACTCCGATCAACGTCTTCGGACGCGCGGTCATTGACTTCCCCGGCGGTAAGCCGACGACCGGGCAGGGAAGACCTCAATATATAACTCAACAACTGATCGCAAACTTTGATGAAGTGCAACGGCGCGCGAGCGGCGCAAATGTGATCGTCGCGGTGATTGATACAGGAATTGATCGCTCGCACCCTGACATCAAAGATCATCTCTGGACCGACGCGGGAGAAGTTCCGAGCGACCAGATTGATAATGACGGCGACGGACTTGTTGATGATGTCTTCGGCTGGAATTTTTTGAGTAATAACAGCGACACGATGGAGCGCCCCGGCAATCCGCAATCAAGCATTGCCGGTCATGGGACTTTCATCGCAGGACTTATCGCGCTCGTCGCGCCGGGCGCGAGGATCATGCCGGTCAGCGCCTTTTCTACGGACGGCGTGAGCGATGCTTTCACCGTCGCTCAGGGCATCAAGTACGCCGTTGATCACGGCGCGCGCGTTATAAATCTCAGTTTCGGCACGACCGAAGATTCCGTCGTACTGCACGATGCCGTAGCTTACGCCCAGCAGCGTGGCGTGCTGCTCATAGCCGCCGTGGGCAACGAAAACAAAGGCAACGATGCGGGGCCGCAGTTTCCCGCAAACTGGAATCTGGAGGTGATGGGCGTGGCGGCCCTCGATTCCAGCAATCGCAAAGCGGGATTTTCAAATTTCGGCAGTAACGTATCCGTCAGCGCGCCGGGCGTGAACCTTGTCAGCCTCTATCCTGAAACCAACAACACGCCCGATTACGCTTTATGGAGCGGGACATCTTTTGCCGCGCCGCTGGCAACCGCAGAAGCCGCGCTTATACTGGAAGACAACCCGACACGTCAGGATGTAAGAGGCATCATCGAAAACACAGCCACGGGCATTGATGATAACAATCCCGGCTTTAAGGGCAAGCTCGGTAAGGGCCGTATTGATCCGCTCAAAGCGCTTCAGAGTCTCGACCCGCTGGCAGGAAACGGCAGCGAGATGAATTTGATTCCCACGGGAATCGAGCCGGGGGCCACCGGCAAGGCCGAAGTCTTCATCTCAAGCGCCGATCAGGAATTCGAGATCGAAGCGCAGGGCCTGCAACCCAATACGGCTTACAGACTGTTCGTCGATGGCAACCTGATAAATACAGGCACCGAAGCCGTGGCGAGCAACTACGGCTCGTTCAAAATAGAGTTTGAGACTTCACCGAGCGGGCACGATCACATTTCGCTTCCTTCTTCGCTCAACCCTGTGACAAGCATCAAACTGGTCGAAGTGCGCGACGTGCAGGATCGCATCGTGATGGCTAATACATTCGGCGCGCCTCAGCCGGGCGGCGGCGTATCGGTCGAGAAAGAGGCGCGACTTACATCCACAGGGGATGCGAAGGGCAAAGCGCGTGCTGAAATCGAACCGGAGCGCGAGAAACTTCGCGTGGAGGCCGACAAATTGCAGGCGGGCACAGTCTGCGAAATTATCGCAGATGGAATAAGCCTCGGCACGGCTGTCGCTCAAGGCGGATACTTTCGAGTCGAGTACACAAGCGACGGGTCGAGCGGCCTTCTATTGCCGCAATCGCTCAGGCCCGTGACGAAGATTCAGCAAATCGAAGTTCGCGTGTCGGGACAGGTTGTGTTGCAGGGGACTTTCCAGACAGGCGGAGATTTTGGCGGGGGCGATGATGACGGCGGCGGCGGTGATGGTGGTGGCGGCGGCGGCGGGAGCGATGTGCAGAAAGAAACATCGCTCAATTCGACCGGCATAATCGACGACGCGAAGGGCAAGGTGAAGATCAAATCGTCGAGCAGTCGAGAGGAGCTTGAAATCGAAGGCGACAAGCTCGATTCTGGCGCGCAGTATACGCTCGTCATCGATGGCTTTTCGCTCGGCACCGTTACGACCGACGGGTCAGGCTCGTTCAAGCTGAAGCTGAGCACGGAAGATGGCAACCTGCCTTCGCAGTTGCGGCCATTAACCAATATTCAACATATCGAAGTGCATGACGGTTTGGGCCGGGCAGTCTTATCAGGCGGCCCGCCCCATTAGCCGGAGCCTCGGAAGCCATAAAGAAAACAGAGAGTTTACCGCAGAGGCCGCGCAGAGGTTGAGATAATATCTTCTCTGGGGCCTCTGCGGTAAATGGCTCCTTTTTATTTCGGCGGCTTTCCGGTTAATCTATCCGTGATGATCGGGCCGTCAGTAAAATCATGGCTTATACTCGTCGCAGTTATATTTACCTTCATAGCGTGCGAAAGCAGCATCACGCCTCGAACACCTGACAACAATCAATCAACCGCTCAATCAATACCGAATGAAACGCGGCTCTGGCTGCTCAAACAGGCCAGAGCGCGACTTGGCGGCAAAGCGATAGAACAACAATCCGCAACGCAGGAAGCCAAAGCATCCCGCAGGGCGATGCTGTTCGTCACACGTTTTGTTCGCGGCCAGTCTTCACAACCCTTGATGGGAGTTGGCGACAGTCTAGTCGCAGCCCTGAAGGTCGCGCTCGAATCCGTCGTGAAAGAAAACCGGCCACCTCCGGACCGAATTCAAATAGACATACTCGATGGCAACCTCGCGCCTCTCGTTAAACCCGTAGAGTCCGAGCCGGATGATCTGTCGAAGCTTTCGGCGACAGAGTTGATTGCGGTCGGCGCGGAAGGGATCGCAATCGAAAGTGAAAATCGTTCGCTTTATGTTTTGCCGTCGGAGCTGATCTATAAATCAATCGTTGCCGGAAACGCAGATGAACAGAAAGCCTCTGACCTGCTCAATCGCGCGGCAGTCTATCTTGGACTCGATCAGCAGTCCTGGCGAGCGGCAGGCGTAAAGCTCAGTCGCTTTCGCACTATCTCGTTTGTGGAAGACCACGCGCACCAAAAAGCCCTGAGCCTTGTAAACGCCTGCGTGCCCGTCACTGAGATCAGCCGCCAGCAGCTTCTAAAAGCCGCGCGCGCGGGCGGCGATTATCTGATTCGCGCGCAGAAACCGGACGGGGGTTTTTATTACTCATATAATCCGCTCGAAGGCCGCGCGAGCGAGCGCGCATACAACATACTGCGCCATGCGGGCGCAGCGATTTCGCTCTTCGATCTATATGCCGCGACGGGCGACGCCCGGTACGCGAACTCTGCGCGGCGCGCGCTCGGTTATCTGAAGACTCGCTATCGCGCTGCGCGAGAGGCTGGAAGCGTTTACGTGATCGATAACGACGGCAAAGCGAAGCTGGGCGCGAACGGGCTTGCGCTCGTCGCGCTGACAAAGCAGATGGAGCTTGATCCGAAATCATCCGACCGCGAAAGCGCCGCGCAACTGGCCGCTCTGATATTACAGATGCAGCGCAAGGACGGCTCGTTTGAAAGCTACTACGGGATTCGAGGCGACGAGCCGGGCGGGAGCGTTTCGCTTTACTATCCCGGCGAAGCGATTCTCGGACTGATCCAGTTGTACAGGCACAAC
This sequence comes from Blastocatellia bacterium, assembly GCA_963804815.1. Lineage (GTDB taxonomy): Bacteria > Acidobacteriota > Blastocatellia > UBA7656 > UBA7656 > DATEKX01. The sequence goes on from CAWDRU010000002.1 coordinate 6,618,138, forward strand.
GGCGATAAGCGATTGCTCGAAGCGGCGCGGCGCGGCGCGGTGTATTTGATAGAATCACAGAGCCGCATGCGAAATCTTCCGCCCGATGCCTGGTTGATTCAGGCCATCGAGGCGTTGCATTCGATTGAACGCGAGCCCCGGTACGGGGTTCACTCGATGGCGCTCGCGGAATCGATGATCAACGACCAGTACGAAGAGAGCGAGCGCGAAGGTTTTGCGGGCGGGTTTCGCCCCGGGCTTCCGCGCGCCACGCCTGCCGCATCGCGCGCAGAAGGTATGCTTGCGGCCTACAGAATTGCGCGATTGATAAACGATACGCACGCATCGCGAATTGCAGGCGCGTTGAAATTGAGCGCGAGGTTTCAGCTCTCGCAGCAGTTCGACCGGGACAACAGTTTCTTTCTGATCGATGCCGAACGAGCGGCGGGAGGTTTCCGCGAAGGGCTTGCTTCGATGCGCATTCGTATAGACTTCGTGCAGCATAACATCTCGTCGCTGCTGGGAATAGCGGCGATACTGAATTGAAATCATGTCAACGCCATCAATATTCATAGACCGCGACGGCACGATAAACGAAGACCTCGGCTATGTGTCCGCGCCCGACGACCTGATCATCTATCCGTATGCGGCTGAAGCCGTGAGGCTGATCAATCGGTCGAGTTTTAAGGCGATTGTGATAACGAATCAATCAGGCATCGCCCGCAGCATGTACACGGAAGAGATGCTCGACCGGATTCACAACCGAATGATCGAAGAACTGGCGCGAGGCGAAGCGCGCATAGACGGGATCTACTATTGCCCTCATCACCCGCGCATAGGAGACGAGCGTTACCGCAAGGCGTGCGACTGTCGAAAGCCAGCCACGGGCATGCTTGTACGTGCGGCGCGCGAACACGACGTTGATCTTGCGCGCTCCTTTGTGATCGGGGATAAAGCGAGCGACATAAAACTTGCGACAAACGCGGGTGCTCGCGGCGTGCTTGTGATGACCGGCTACGGGCGCGAGACGCTTGCGAATCGAGACAGGTGGCCCTGCGCGCCCGCCTTTATAGCCGAGGATCTGCTCGATGCCGTGAAACGAATACTTGACATATCAGAGACTAGAGGTTAGATGTCAGATGTCAGATCTCTGACGCCTGACATCTAACCCCGATTTATGCTGACGCTGCTCAACATTTCAAACATCGCGCTGATCGATGAACTCCGAGTCGAGTTCGAGCCGGGACTGAACCTGCTGACGGGCGAGACGGGGTCGGGCAAATCGATCATCGTTGACGCGCTTGGCGTGTTGATCGGAGGCCGTTTCACGTCCGATCTGATGAAAGCGGGCGAGACGCGCGCTTTCATCGAAGGGCTTTTTTCAGTCGGGCGAAATCCTGAGCTTGAAGAGATGCTTCAAGCGGCAGGCATAGAGATCGAAGGGCGCGAGGCGAACGAAATCATAATTCGCCGCGAGCTTGCCGCCAACGGTCGAAATAAAATCTTCATCAACAATCAGCTGGCCACGCAGTCGCTTTTGCGCGACCTCAGACCTTTCCTCGTAGACATTCACGGGCAGGGCGAACAGCAGACGCTCTTCAGCCCCGACACGCATCTTGAACTGCTCGACTCTTATGCAAACGTCGCGGCGCTAAAGCAGGAGACTTCGGCTTCGCAAAAGCGATGGGTTGCGCTCAGGCGCGAACTTGACGGCCTTCGACAAGACGAGGCCGAAAAGTTTCAGTTGATAGACATGCTGCGGTTTCAAATCAACGAGCTTGAACGGGCCAGCCTCGCAGCGGGCGAAGACGAGCGTCTCGAAGAAGAGCGGCGGCGACTGACGAACGTCGAAAAGCTTACGACTATCTGCGGCGAGAGCTTCGGACTGGTTTATGAAGACAGCGACTCGGCCATTACGCGCATTCGACAGGCGGCGCGGCGAGTCGAAGAGTTGAGCCAGTACGAATCGAGTTTTCGCGGCTATCTGGAAGGGCTGGAATCTGCGCGCGCAATGCTTGAAGACCTGGCATTCTCGCTGCGCGATTTCGCCGACCGGCTTGAATTTTCCCCTGAACGCCTCGCGGAGATAGAGCTGCGGCTTGCGGAGTTGTCCCGGTTGAAGCGCAAGTACGGCGGATCGATTGAAGGCGCTTTCGAGCACCTTGCCCGGTCTGAAGAGCGATTGCGCCACATCGAGCGGGCCGACGAGCGCGAGGCGGAACTTCGCGCCCGACTGAAAGCTGCGCGCGCAGAGTATCTCGGATTTGCGCGCAAGCTTAACGGCGAGCGAGTGCGCGCGGCAAAGAAATTCGAGCGGGCTGTCGAGCGCGACCTCGCGGATGTCGCGATGGAACACGCGCGATTCCAGGCGCAGATAATCGCGCCCGCAGAAGCGGAGCTTGAGACGGCGGAGGCCGAAATCTCTTTTACGCCGCGCGGGATTGATCGAGTGGAATTCTTCTTTTCGGCAAACATCGGCGAGGCCGTTCGCCCGCTGGCGCGCGTAGCGTCGGGCGGCGAGGCTTCGCGATTGATGCTTGTTTTGAAGACGATTGCCAATGCGTCGGAGTTCCCGCGCACGATTGTCTTTGACGAAATCGACACGGGGATAGGCGGAAGAGTGAGCGAAGCCGTCGGCGTCAAGCTCAGAAAGCTGTCAGAGACCAATCAGGTTTTTTGCGTCACGCATCAGCCGCAAATAGCGCGCTTCGCCGATTCTCACCTGCTGGTGCGCAAGGAAGTCGTCGCGGGCCGCACCGCGATCAGCCTCGAAAAACTCGACCGTCGCGGGCGCGTCGAAGAGATTGCCCGCATGCTCACGGGCGCAGAGATAACCGAAAGCGCGCGCCGCCACGCCAGAGAAATGCTCAAGACTTAACCGTTCCCGCAAGGTCAAAACTAATCTTGCAACCGGCTCACTCTATGATAGACTAGCGCGTGCTGCAAACATTTTGGCTCCCAATGAGCGAGCGGCAAATCAGGTTGCTCGCCGCAGGACAGAACATACTCCAGTGGAGACAGAGATGGAAGACGACAAGGCTTTCAACCTTACCCCTGACGAACGCCGCGAGGGGGAAGACAGGCGCGCAGGCGAAGACCGGCGCAAACAAGATCTTGGCCCGCCGCCCGGAGTGCCGGAGCGTCGCGCAGGGCAGGACCGCCGTCTGTTTGACCGTCGCGCACAGGGCAGCACGACCGGGCAACTGCTTATCGAGGTAGGCCGGTTCGCCGCCGAAAACATGGTCTTTCGTCAGAAAGGCAATAAGGCCGCCGCGCGCCGCGCAAGAAAACATCTGTCGCTTATAATGAAGCTCGCCAAGCAGAGACGCGCGGAAATCTCTGCCGAGATAAAAGGGGATTCATCCGGCGACTCGACCGTCGATGATAATGATGATGCGGATGATTAGGCTCAACCGCCCTCATCAATACGACTGACGGACTCGTATTTTGCAGCAGGTTGATGATTGTCTGGACAGGCGAGCCGCAATCGGTCATTATTTTTTCAGTTGCTAAGAGACGGCTCTGGCTGCTGCACCAAACCCGGCATAGAAAAGTTGAGGCGAACCAATGGGACAAATGCCATGTGAATCCTGCGGGCAGATTATCAGTGATACTTCTCGATTCTGCTCGCGCTGTGGAAGCTCGATTCCTTCCTGGACACCACCCTCTGCCGTTGATCAATCATCGGGTCAACAGCCTTACCCGCAGCCGTCGCCTTACCAGCAACAGCAGCCTTACCAGCAACAGCAGCCGCCTTATCAACAACAGCCTTACCAGCAGCAGTCGCCTTATCAGCAACAAAACTATCAGCAGCAATCGCCCCTTGTGCCTCAAGGGTATGGGTATGCGCCTGCCCCAATGCCTGCCTACGTCGAACGAAAAGACAAGACCGTCGCTATTTTGCTGGCGGTATTTCTCGGCTTCTGGACGTGGCTGTATACCTACAAGCGGGATTCGTGGAAATTCTGGGTTTGCCTGGGATTGCACATGACGGTATTTAATCCAATATGGACGTGGATATTGTTATTCCTTCCAAATATCGGGCTTCATGTCTGGGCGATTGTAGATGTCGCGGTTAAGCCGCAGCAGTATTACGATTATTTTCCGAACTCGTGAACCGAAGGCTTTTCACTTTTCGGACGCTTTCACTTTTCGTTGAGTCTGTCTTCCAGATGGCGGCGCAGGTCGTGGTACTGTTCGACCATGCGATTGAGCGTAACGATGAAAGGTATCTGGAGCGCTGCCGCATCATCTGCGCGGCTCTCAAGCTCGCGGGCTTCGTCCGAATCAGGATCGACCGAGTCGAGCTTCTCCATTACCTCATGCACATTCTCGCCGCGCGGGTGGCGATGATAGCAGTAGCTGATAAGCGAAAGCGTCAATCCATCAATAATAGATTGCACCTGGTCCCGGTCGTCTGGTGAAAACCGCCTCATCAGAAACGATTCTTCAGGCGCTTCGGTAGCTCTGGCAAATTCATGCACTCTTTGCTGTAGGTCATCTAATGGCCCGGCGCTCATACTGAGATTAGTAATCGCTGCGCGCAGTATTGTCAACACCCCCGCGAAAAAGCGACGCATGGAACATAGACAAGAAGCTGCAATGAATCTGTTAACTGTCAATGAAGAAGCCATCCGACGACGTTGCCCAGCCGCATCAGTCGAATCTAACCTTTCACCGCGCCGACAACCTTTTCTTTACCTGACAGCCGCACTTGTCGCAGGAATTCTCTTCGACCGATGGCTTGAGCCTGCGCCGTTATGCGCCGCGCTGATCGGCCTTGTCTCAATCGCTGTTGCGACCAGATTCGTCGTCGGCACAAAAAGCGGCAACGCAAAAAGCGGCGGCACAAAAAGCGCTGCCGCCACGCTCGCCCTGCTTGCAGGTTTCGCTGCCGTGGGCGCATTGCTTTCGCAGTCGGAGCGGGTAAGCCCGACCGACTCCAGACTCAAACGTCTGTTCGATGAACGGATCATCACGCCTGACGAAGCCGTAGAGTTGACGGGCGTGTTGCTTGCTCCGCCAGAGCCTGCGCCCGCAGCGCGCTTTCTGGATGTAGAAGCAGAAAGCGTTCGCGCAGGCGGTGAAGACATATCCGCATCCGGCTGCGCGCGGTTGATGATCTCGCTTCCCGATGGCGAGGCCGAACGTCAGTTCAATGATCTCGCGCTCGATTACGGCTCTCGCGTACGGGTGCTCGTGAGACTTGAGCGCGCGCGCAGCTACGGCAATCCCGGCTCGCCCGACTTTAACGATTTTCTCGAACGCAGAGGCTACGACCTGAAAGGCGTGATCAAAAGCTCTCTGTTAATCGAGCAGGCGGGGCAGGCGCGTGTGAACCCCTTGCTTGCGTGGCTCTACCATCTCCGCCTTCGCATGATGGGTGCGATTGACGCGCATGTTGAAGCGCGCGCAGCAGGAACGTTGAAGGCCATGCTCGTCGGCAACAGTTATTTTCTGGACCCTGATGTCGGCGAGCGATTGCGCGAAAGCGCAACCTTTCACGTGCTTGTAATATCCGGTTCGCACATAAGCCTGATCGCGTGGGTGTTGCTTCGCTTCCCCGTAAGCCCTGCTTCGTGGAAGTCTATGAAAGAGCGATCAAAGACGGGAAGGCGCAGCCTTGTAAGGACGCTGATTTCAATGAGTGTGTTATGGGCATACGCCGTAATGGTGGGGCTTGCGCCGCCCGTGACGCGGGCCGCCTGGATGATTACAGCCGGGCTTATCGGGCCGCTGATATTCCGCCGCGCCGCATCAATCAACACTGTTTCGCTCGCGGCTTTCGTCATGATGGCCTTGAAACCGGCTCTGGTGGCCGATCCTGGGTTTCAACTGAGTTTCATCGCGGTTGCAAGCCTGGTAACGCTTGCGCTTCCGCTTATAAACACCCTGCGCCGCATAGGTGAATGGCATCCATCCGCGCACGCGCCGCATCCGCCGCGTTGTTCGCCCGCGATCAAAGCGTTTGCCGAGACCCTGTTCTGGGACGAACGCAAATTCAGAAAAGAGATGAGCCGCTCTCCGGTTCGTTACCGCCTCGATAAAGCGCGCGCGGCCCTTGTGCTGGGGCGATTGCGCATGCAGCCTTTAGTCAGAGTGCTGGCAATGCTTGCCATTGCTTCAACGATGATTCAGCTTTCGACGCTGCCGTTGATGGCGCTTTATTTCAATCGCGTATCGCCTGTGGGCGTTTTGTTGAATGTGACGGCGGGTTTGCTGACGGCGGCGCTGATGTTTTTAGCTTTAGGAGCAATTGCGAGCGCGTGGATTGCGGCCAAAGTGGGATGGATAATCATTGCCTCGCATACGGCGCTGGTCAATCAGATTGCGCCTTTCGCAGAGATACAGTTTGCCACATTCCGTGTCGCGCATTACGAAGGCTGGCACGCGCTCATCTATGCGCTTTACTTTATCCCGCTTGCGGCGCTCGCCGTGCTTATAGATCGATGGCGGCCAGTCGATCATGTGTTCACAGTCGAACGAAAGAGCGTCGCGTCGCGAAAGTTTCGCGTCCCTGCATCGTTGTGCGCGCTGGCTCTGGCGGCAGCTTTGATTGCGGTGATTAATCCTTCGACCGTCCCGCCAGATGGAAAGCTCACGATACATTTTCTTGACGTAGGCCAGGGAGACGCTGCGCTTGTCATATTCCCGCGCGGCGCAACTATGCTGGTCGATGCGGGCGGCGAACTTCGATTCAAAAACGAGCCTCAGGCGATTGATGATGGCCAGAGCGATCAGGAGAGTGAATCTGTTTTCAATAGCGAATTCTCTGTGGGCGAAGCCGTAGTCTCTCGCTTTCTCTGGTCGCAGGGCCGCACGCAAATTGATTACGTGCTTGCGACGCACGCGCACGCAGATCATGTGGGCGGGCTTTCAGATGTTGTGAAGAACTTTGGCACGGGCCAGGCGCTCGTAGGCTACGGGCCGGAAAGCGACCGAGAGTTCAAACGCTTCGTCGCGGAGGCCCGAAAGCGCGCGATTCCAATCTCTGCCGTAAACGCAGGCGAGCAGTTCGAGCTTGAGGGCGTAAATGTAGAAGTGCTGTGGCCGCGACGTGTGCCGGAAGCCTCTGTTGCTTCGGGCAATAATGATTCAGTCGTGCTGCGGCTGGTCTATAACTCGGTTTCGGTATTGCTCGCAGGCGACATAGAGCGCGGGACCGAAGAGGCGCTTGCAGGTTCGGGCGTTGACTTGCAGGCAGATGTGTTGAAAGTTCCGCATCACGGCTCAAAGACATCTTCTACCGATAACTTCATAGACAGAGTGCATCCGCGCTACGCCGTGATTTCAGCAGGCGAGCGCAGTCGCTTCGGCCATCCGCACGCGGTCGTCGTGAATCGTTATTCGGCGCGAGGCGTGCGACTGCTCCAAACAGGCATTGATGGAATGATTACTTTAGAGACAGATGGAACATCGCTCGATATATCAACATACAAGTAGCTTATGAAACCACACGCATATTGTTCTTCTTATTACGCCCAATCGCCACATCCCTGAATCGATAGCATACGCCCGTCACAATCGCATGAACTCTATAAGTACAAACTCGACAGATCGGCCATTTCCGGCACTGCCGATTGATTATTCCTTTGCGAGTTAGCAGGAGTGTATTTTGTGAATAATGGAAACGAATATGTGGCGGCGTTGCAGAATGATCGAAGCGTTAAACACCAAAAGTAACAAGTGACTGTCAACATTGTAAGAAACGTTCAACTGGCATAGTGCTTGCCAAAAGCAAAAACCGGACGGCAAACAAACTCAATCAAACCGTCATAACAGACAGGCGGGCAAGGGGGCGGGGATATGGTAGCGCAACTGAATTATTTCGGAGAGACATTAAAAACAATCGGCGAGCCTGAATACACAGCTCTCGATCATACGATTAAGTCTGAAGAGTCGATGGGATTCGAGCAGCAGTTGCTCGCGCGCGTAATCGGGCAGGAAGCGTCCGTTCACGCGCTCGCGCAGTTATATCAGGTTTATCAGGCCGGTTTGAACATGCCCGGACGACCAATCGGCACGCTCCTTTTTCTTGGGCCGACCGGCACGGGCAAGACCCGTTCGGTCGAGGCTGCGGCGGAGATACTGTTCGGCAGCGCCAACGCATTCATCAGAATTGACTGCGCAGAGTTTCAGCACTCGCATGAAATAGCCAAGCTTATCGGTTCGCCTCCGGGGTATCTCGGCCATCGCGAAACGCCGCCAATTCTTACACAGGAACATATCAACAGCTATCACACAGAGCGCGTAAAGCTGACGCTGGTTCTGTTCGACGAAATAGAAAAAGCCTCGGACGCGCTGTGGCAATTGCTTCTGGGCGTGCTCGATAAAGCAACGCTCACGCTTGGCGACAATCGCCGTGTCGATTTTTCGCGCACCATAGTCGTGATGACTTCAAACCTCGGCGCGCGCGAAATGGAAAAGCTTACTGAAACCAGACTCGGCTTCAGCATTCCCTGCGCTGTGCCCGTCGAGGTGCTCAATAATCACATGAGCCGGGTGGGTGTTGAAGCCGCGCGCAGGAAATTCTCGCCTGAGTTCATGAATCGAATAGACAAGACTGTGGTTTTCAAACAACTCTCTGACGAGTCGATGCAGAAGATACTCGAACTCGAATTGCAGGCGGTCCAGCGTCGTGTGCTCGCGACGAGCGGCGGACGATTCATGCTGCGGTACACGGAATGCGCCAAGAAGTTTCTTCTCGCCGAAGGAACAGACGCGAAATACGGCGCGCGCCCGCTCAAGCGAACCATCGAGCGCAACGTAGTGCTGCCGCTTTCAAACATCATGGCGACCAGACAGATCGGCGAAGGCGATGTGGTGCTGATCGACCTGGCTCAGGATGCATGCAGCCTGATCTTCAAGAAGCAGAGCGCAGCAAGCATTTACTCAAACCGGTACGAATCGCCGTTTGGTCGCAAACAGGGATTCAAACAGCCGAGGATAGCCTGATTATCTGAAGCGTTCGCAGATAGTGGGAGGGGCATGGAACAATTGAACATAGCAGAGCACGATTTTATCGAGCGGCAGTCGCTTCTCATCATTGACGATGATAAGGATTGGACTGATCTGTTGAAGCTCTACTTTATCGAAAAGTATGAAGTGCAGGTGGCTAACTCTTCGTGCGAGGCGATGGCGATAATTCGTGCCGAGCGACCGAGCGTCATGATTGTTGATCTGGTGATGCCGACGATTGACGGATTCGGCATAATTCATCGACTTCACGATCTGATCGAGAATCGCATCCCTACAATTCTGCTGACCGGATGGAATACCGTAGAGGTCGAAGAGTGCGCGGCATCTGTCGGATGCGATGCCGTATTATCGAAGCCTATAGAATTGAACGCGCTTGACGAGGTAGTGTCGTTTTTTATGAGTCACACGAACAAGGTTATTTGATCTTCTCCTTAGACTGGGCAATGGGACGCCGCGCGTTTGAAAGCTCAAACGCGCGGCTTTTTTTATTACCATCTCGATTAAGGCGCAAGATGAAGACTCAAAGAGAAGGAAAGCGTAACTTTTATTGCTGGCGTTCGTCGCGAGCGCGGCGCGCGTTTTCGGCAAGCATTCGCGCCTGTTCGAGCGACTCTACGGCTTTGTGGAATTGAATGTCATCGGGGAGATATACCTGGTCGCCTGCTTCGGGACCATATGCCGCATTGATGATCTCGCGGCGCGCCAGCGAACGGGTGTATTCGAGATGCGCGTTGAATTGACTATCGGAAACATTGAACTGGGGTTTTGCGGCGATGTATAGGCGAAGGGCCGCGATAAGCTCATCCGTTACAGGAAAACGGTTGATGTCTTCGGGCAGAAGCCGTGTCTTGTACTGCGCATCGCCGATGCGATACTCGCGCAATCCTGTTATCTGCCCTGCGACAAGCTGGCGCACGAATTCAAAAGTGCCGTAAAAGAGACGGCTCCGCACGGCGTTTATTTCAGGCGACTTCACCTCGACATCAGGCGTTATGCCGCCGCCGCCGTAAACCGTGCGTCCAAGGTCTGTACGCAGTCCATCACCGCGCTGTGTGATGGCCGACTGCTCGGCTTCGGTTCGATTCAGGTAGTAATCGTAGAACGAAATTTTCGAGTAGTCGCGTTGTATCGAGCGCCCCGTCGGCGTGTAATACTTGGCCGTCGTCAGCACCAGCCCTGTTCCGCCCCAGATGGTAAATATTCCCTGAACCAACCCTTTGCCGAAGCTGTTTTCGCCAACTATCAACGCGCGGTCGTGATCCTGAAGCGCACCGGCAACTACTTCCGATGCGGAAGCCGTGCGGTGATTCATCAGTATCACCATCGGCATCATCTCAGGCACGTTGTTGTCGGGAACACGCTTGATGGCACTCTCTCCGTCGCGCCCGCGCACCTCGACTATTCTTTGCCCCGGCGAGAGGAATTTCTTTGAAACGTTTATGGCCTGATCCAGCAATCCGCCGGGATTGTCGCGCAGGTCGAGCACAAGCTGGCGCATGCCTTCCTGTTTGAGCCGGGCCAGCGCATCGGTCACCTCTTCTTCGGTCTTACTGGAAAATCCGCCCGTCAGCGCGACATAGCCGATGCCGCTTTGGCCTATCATAAAAGAATTTTTGACTGAGGCGAGCTTTACCTCGTCGCGCTTGAGCGTGACGGTTATGGGATTAGGCACGCCCGCGCGCTCGACGGTTATCTCTATCGGCTCGCCCTTCTCGCCTCGAACGCGGTGCATGACCTGATCTGTGTCCCAATCGGCGGCGCTCTGTTTATCGATGGCCACGACCGCATCGCCGTAGCGAAGCCCCGCGCGCTGGCTTGGGCCGCCGGGCGTTGCCGACAGGATGTAGACGCGATCATAGCGCTTGGCTATCGTCACGCCTATGCCGAAGGTGCGACTGCTCTGCTCGGTTTGAACATCGTCGAACTCGGATTTGGTGAAGAAAGCAGAATGCGGATCAAGCTGGCGCAGCATTCCCTGAATGGAAAATTTGCCGAGCGTTTCAAGGTCCGGCTTGCCTGCGTAGCTTTCCTGTATTTCTGAGAGCGCTTCGTTGAATTCATCCGTCAGCTCATCCGAAGCGTTCGAGTCGGATGGCGTTATATACGGTGTGCGCGCGGAACCGTAACGACCGCCAATCAAAGTCGCCGCTGCGATTATCAAAATGGCAAGAATGGGCAGCGGGTGCTTCTTTAAAACTTCGAGACTCATTGACATCAGCATAATACAAAACCGAAACGCGCGTCAAAAAATTGACCGCCCCTGAATTTGCCTCGCCCCCAAAGTGTGTGTTAGAAACTGGCTGCCCGATCTTCTGATCAAGAGGTAATTAGTATATGAAGTTTTGTAAATGGCTGCTGGTTCCAGCTCTCGGATTGCTCTGCGCCGCGTCGTTTCAGGTACTGGCGGATAAATCTCCTGAAAAATTCGCGCTGATAGTGGGGATAAACGAATACAGATATGTGCAGAAGCTCGAAGGCTCTGTGCAGGATGCGCGGGATATGAAAGAGGTGCTACAGAGTAAATTCGAGTTTCCTGAAAACCGCATTCTCGTTCTCACAGACGAACAGGCTACGCACGAAGCGATCATCAACGCTTTCAAATCTCATCTGATCGAAAGCGCCAGGAATAATCCGAACGCGATTATCGTTTTTCATTACAGCGGGCACGGCTCGCAGGCCGAAGACAGAAATGGCGACGAAGCCGACGGGCTTGATGAAACGATAGTGCCTGTCAACAGCCGCGACCCGGAAGATAGGAATTTTGACATCACGGACGACGAGCTTGACGAGTTGTTCGACGAGTTGAGCCGGTTCACGCCGAACACAACGTTCATACTCGACAGTTGTCACTCGGGTTCGGCCACGCGTGGCGAATCAAGCCGCCTGACTGCCCGCGAAGTGGCGCAGGACAAAAGGCGACAGCCATCTCAGAAACCCGTTGCGCGAACGCGAAGCGCTGATTCTCAAAACGTTGACATGCTGCCTAAAAATGAGCGTTACGTGACCATCTCCGGTTGCATGGCTCAGGAGCGTTCTTACGAAACAGTTAACGGCAAAAAGCGCAATGGCGCATTCACATTTTATCTGGTCGAAGCACTGCGCCGCGCAAGCCCTTCGACGAGCTATCGCGAAATGCTCGGACAGGTGGCAACAGCAGTCAGCCTCAACAATCCTAATCAGCACCCGCAAATCGAAGGCGCGCTCGACCGCGCAGTCCTTGCTGGCGCGGCCAGCCGCGAGGCCGCTTTCATAACGATTGAAAAGGTCGAGGGCCGCGCAATCACTGTGAAAGCAGGAGCAACGCAGGGCGTAAAAGAAGGAACAATGATCGCCGTCTATGCGCCGGACGCGCGCGAACTCACAGGCGACGAGAAGAAGCTGACTAACGCTACGGTGACAAAAGTTACTGCTTTCAACGCCGTAGCCGAGATGCCTGAACCCGTGAGCATCCCGGAAAAAAGCAAAGCGGTTCTTATCTCGCCCAACTCAAGCGCCGCCAGATTGCGCGTGATGGTCGATAAGACTGAATCGGGAAATAAGCTGCTTGCAGAGAAGGTAAAAGCGAACGACTGGCTTGAGCTTGATGAAAGCGACGGCTGGGACGTTGCGGTGATGCGAGGAAAGTACGGCCCGGTGTTTGAAGGCCGTCGCGCTAAAAACGCGCTCTCTGCCGCTGGCAAAGACGCTAATCTGCCCGCCTCGAACGCGGATGTCTATTTCCTGGCGGCGCGCGACGGGCTGCCCGTGTTCGGCCTGTTCGTAGCCGTTGATGATCCGGCAGGCGCTGAGAAAATAATTGACGCGCTCGACAAGCTGGCAAAGCAGCGCAACTTGAAAGCGCTGTCGAACGAAGCATCCTCGATCAAAAACAGGATCAGGATAAATGTATGGCGCGTCGAAGGCGCGCGCGACGCGACAGGCAAATTCCAGATCAGCAGGGAAGAGCCTGTCACCGCAAATGGGCTTGATTACGCTTTCGATCAATCGGAGCGGTTCAGGCTTGAGATCAAAAACGAGTCCGGTGTGCCGCTTCACATCGCCGTTTTCGACATAAGCACGGATGGCGGTATTGACCTGATGCACCCGCCGCGAGGATCGAAGGAAAAGCTCGACCCGGGCGCAAGCGTAAAGACGCCGGTTTATAAAACGACAGGCCCGGCTGGATACGAAACCTTTAAAGTCATCGCTACGGTTGAATACGTAGATTACGGATTGCTCAGGCAATCGGCGATTACCAGAGAGTCGCCCATCTCGCCGCTCGCCACATTGATGAGCATGGCGATGGGGCAGACGCGGGCGCTCAGCGTCAGGGAGAACAGGGCGCGGCTCGATCAATGGGCGACTGCGCAAATCAACTTCGCCATAAGCACTGAAGTGAAGCAGTGACGGACGAGTGGTTATACGGGTTTACGCGACCTGCTCTCAATTGATAAGGTGAAATCGTTATGACAGACACGGCGGATGTAGTGATTATTGGTGGAGGCATAGTCGGGTCGAGCGTGGCTTATCACCTTGCCGAAGCGGGTTGCAGTAACGTTTTAATCATCGAGCGCGAAGAGCGACAGGGGATGGGTTCGACGGCCAAAAGCATGGGCGGCGTACGCTCGCAGTTTGCCACTGAGATCAACATTCGGATGTCGCTTTATTCGGTCGATTTCTTCTCAAAGTTTGAAGAAGTGACGGGGCACACAGCAGGCTATAAGCCGCACGGCTATCTTTTCGTCGCGACTGAGGCTCGCCACCTCGACTATCTCAAGGCGAATCTCAAGCGACAGCAGGCGTGCGGGCTTCAAAACGTCGAGATGGTCACGCGCGAAGACATCATCAAAGTCGTCCCGCAAATGATGGCCGATGATGTTCTGGGCGGGAGCTTTTGCCCGACCGACGGTTTCGTAGACCCTTACAGCGTGATGACCGGGTTTGCAAAGCGAGCGCGTGCGCATGGCGCGAGGACATGGCTGGAAACCGAAGTCACAGCGATTGAAATAGACAGGGCGGGCGTGGCGGGCGTCGAAACTGCGCGCGGGTACGTTTCGACGCGCGCAGTGGTGAACGCTGCGGGGCCGTGGGCTCAGGTTGTAGCGCGACTGGCGGGCGTAGAGATTCCTGTTTCACCCCTGCGGCGACAGGTAGTCAAGACCGAAGCCTTTCATCAACTGCCTGCGCGGCTGCCTATGGTGATAGATATGTCGAGCGGCTTTCACTTTCGGCGCGAAGGGGAAAGCTTTCTGCTGGCGTGGCCCGACGAGGAAGAGACCTTTGGCTACAGGACGGATTTCGATTACGGATTCATCGAAAAGATACTGACGCGCGCCGTCAACCGCGTGCCTGAGTTTGCCGATGCGAAGGTGAACCCAAGCCGGTGCTGGGCTGGTATGTACGAAATGACGCCCGATCATCATGCGATCATAGGCCGCGCGCCGGGCGTCGAAGGGCTGTATCTGGCGAATGGCTTCGGCGGGCACGGCGTGATGCATTCGCCAGCGACGGGTCGTGTCGTTTCCGAGTTGATACTGCACGGCCAGTCGCGTTTTATTGACGCTTCGTCGCTCAGAGCCGAGCGATTTGCTGAAGGCAAGCTGTTAGAGGAGACGGCTGTGCTTTGATCCTACCTCACCCGGCTTACTGCTCAGATCTTCGACGGGTTTCTCGTGCGTTCCTGTGTTCTCGTTTTAAAGGTTAACAGGCGCTCGCCCTGCCCTGAGAATAACTTCCTATTGACATTCTATATGAGAAGGCATATAACTCATGCAGAATATCTATAGGAGAATGAAGGTGAAGGAAAAGAAGTCCGACCTCTTACAGGGAACCCTCGGCCTTTTGGTACTCAAGGCGCTCGCCCTTGGGCCGCTTCATGGGCTGGGAGTTTCAACCCGCATCGAACAGATCACAAAGGGAACTTTTCAGGTCAAACCCGGTTCTCTTTTCCCTGCATTACACAGAATGGAAGAGGCGGGCTGGCTTGAGTCATCCTGGGGAGAGTCAGAAAACAACCGCCGGGCCAAGTTTTATCGCCTCACCAGAGCCGGAAAGAAGCAACTCGAAGCCGAAACCGAAGACTGGCAGCGCATCTCCATTGCGATTGCAAGCGCGCTGAAGGCGACATAGCGAGGATGTGTCATGCCCATACTGCCTCGTCTGACAAGCCTCTGGCGCAACCTGTTTAATAAGGACGGGATAGAAGAAAATCTCGACGAAGAGATCCGATCTTATCTGGAACTGCTGGTCGAGACAAATATCAAAGAAGGCCTTAGCCCGGCAGAGGCGCGGCGCGCGGCCTTTATCGAGATGGGCGGCGTAGAGCAAGTCAAAGAAAAAGTCAGGGAGGTTAGGATGGGACAGACACTTGATGAGATGTGGCAGGACCTGCGATATGGCGCGCGGATGCTGGTGAAGCATCCATCCTTTACCTGCGTGGCGGTGCTCACGCTGGCGCTGGGCATCGGAGCCAATGCAGCGCTCTTTTCGGTGGTCAATGGCGTGCTGCTTAATCCGCTGCCCTATCCGCAACCTGAGCAGATCGTAACGCTTCACCAAAGCAAGCCGAATTTTGAAACCGGTTCGATCCCCTATCCGAATTTTCGTGACTGGCAGAAGCAAAATCAGACGTTCTCGGCCATGTCGATTATGCGCGGTTTTGGCTTCGGTCTGACCGGCATGGGCGAAGCCGAGCGTGTCAGCGGGCAGTTTATCTCTGCCGACTTCTTCTCTGTGTTCGATGTCAAGCCTGTGCTGGGGCGAGCCTTTGTGACCGGCGAAGATGAGAGCGGCGCAGGTCCCGTAGCCATCATCAGCGCGGCCTTCTGGCAGCGCAAATTCGCTTCCGCGCAGGACGTGCTGGAGAAAAGCCTCACACTCGACAACAGAAGCTATACGATTGTCGGCGTTCTTCCTGCGAGCTTCAAGTTATTCTCCAGCGGCGTTGATGTATATGTGCCAATCGGCCAGTGGAATCATCCGGGGCTTCGGAGCCGTTCAGCCGGGCTGGGGCTGCATGGCGTTGGCCTGCTCAAGCACGGGGTCACGATTGAGCAGGCGCAATCCGACATGGACAGAGTGGCGCAGGGACTCGCCATCGCTTATCCCGATACAAACAAGGACATGGGCGCGCGAGTTATCTCTCTCAAGGATAGATTAGTCGGCGACATCCGGCCAATCCTGTTGATGTTGCTTGGCGCTGTCGGCTTTGTGCTGCTGATCGCCTGTGTGAACGTCAGCAACCTCCTGCTTGCGCGCTCGACCGGCAGGACGCGTGAGTTCGCCATTCGTGCCGCGCTCGGCGCAAGCCGGTGGCGACTGCTGCGTCAACTTCTCACAGAAAGCCTGCTGCTGGCTCTGGCCGGAGGCGGGCTGGGGTTGGCTGTCGCAGGCTGGAGCACGCGTGCCGTGCTCGGCCTGTTGCCCACTGCGCTGCCACGCGCGGAAGAGATAAGGCTGGATGTTCGTGTCCTGCTGTTCACCCTTGGCGTTTCGCTGCTCACAGGGATTTTGTCGGGCCTGGCTCCGGCGTTCAAAACTTCGCACTGGCATCTATCAGAAACGCTCAAGGAAGGCGGGCGCGGGGCGAGCACTGTGCGTGCGCGTGCGCAGGGCATTCTGGTCGCAGTCGAGATGGCACTGGCGCTCGTCTTACTGATCGGCGCAGGGTTGATGATCCGCAGCCTCAACGCGCTCTGGAACGTCGATCCGGGCTTTCGCTCGGACAATGTTCTTACCTTTGGACTTACCCTGCCGCCGTCAATGAAGACGGCTGGCCCTGAGGCGATTCGCGTCAACCTTCGCGAACTCAATGATACGCTCAGTTCCATGCCGGGTGTTCAGGCCGCTTCATTCTCTTATGGCGCAACTCCGCTACAGAGCGAAGACGATGTGTTCTTCTGGCTGGATGGCCAGCCAAAACCTTCGAGTCAAAGCGATATGAACATGACGCTGTTGTATACGGTCGAACCCGGCTATCTGACGGCCATGGGCATCCCGCTCAAGCAGGGCCGCTTTTTCAACGATCAGGATAGGGAACGATCTCTGCCTGTCGTGGCGATTGACGAGTCTTTTGCCCGTAAATATTTTGGCGCTGAAGACCCTGTTGGCAAGCGTATCTATCTGGATGGAGAAGACGATCCGGTGCAGATAGTCGGGGTGGTCGGGCACGTGAAGCAGTGGAGTCTCGATTCGGACGATGAGCAGGGTCTTCAGGCGCAACTCTACCAGCCGTTCAGGCAGATGTCGGACAATATGATGCCCCGCGTGGCTGGCGGAATGGATGTCATCATGCGTTCCGAAGGCGAGTCGCCGATGCTTTTTGATTCGATTCGTCATCTCTTGCAAAGCCAGAACAGCAACTACGTCATCTTCAGACCTCAGACGATGAACGAAATTATTGCCGACACGCTGGCGTCGCGGCGGTTCTCGATGATCCTGCTCGACGCCTTTGCTGCGATAGCTCTGCTGTTGGCGAGTGTCGGCCTTTACGGGGTAATTTCATATCTCGTCGGCCAGCGCACACACGAACTCGGCATCCGCCTCGCTTTAGGCGCGCAACGCAGAGACGTGCTGCGGCTCGTCTTAAGCCACGCGATGAAGATGGCGCTGAGCGGCGTGGCGCTTGGACTGATCGCCGCGCTGGGGCTGACTCGATTACTGACAAATATGCTGTACGGCGTGAGCGCAACTGATGCGCCAACCTTCACGGCGATTGCCTTGCTGCTAACCGTGGTGGCGCTCGTGGCCTGCTTCGTTCCGGCGTGGCGTGCGACAAAGGTAGACCCGTTGGTGGCGCTGCGTTGTGAATAATTTCGCAGAATGGCTGGAGCATGAAATACCTGAATTTCTGTAGCCGCTTCCCGTAAAGAACCCGGCTTAAAATGTCTCGTTATGCCCCGCCCCTTGCCCAAACTGCCATGCGAGCGCAGATCACCCCATCTAACTTAGCCTCGGCTTCTGAATAGTCGATGATTTCAGGGATAAAAATAAAAGGCTGGTTGCCAAAGTCATACTCTTTGATATTGCCAAGGTAGACATTTAAGCCTGAGATAATACGAGTTGTCGGCTTACAGATAGCTCGCTTCCATTTGGTAATTATGCCTACGCCTTTAACTTTGCCGTCGAACTTTGCGCCTTTGAATTTCTTTTCTTTGACAAATTTCTCATCCCAAGCTTTCTCAACGAATACATCGCCCTGTTTTAAAAGCTCATAGTGGCGAAGCCCGCGCTTTTCCTCATCACCATCTAGCTCATTGCCTTTAGTTATCGCGTCTTCAACAGAGTTGCCTACTGCCCTTACTTCAAGGTCATTCTGGTCAAAGGCGGTAACATCAGCGTAAAAATCAAACTTCCAAAGTTCAGCCCAAAACGCGAAAATCTTTCTGCGAATGGTGCCTGATTGATAGCTTGAATCCTCTCGATTCTTTTTAGGCTCGATATAGGTATTGCCGCCTTTTTCGTTGGCCTCCCAGTATTGGGAGTATGTCATCCCATCCAATTCATCGTGCGGTGACTCGCGCTCGGTGCGCGCCCGCTCAAGTTTGATCTGTAGGCCGGAAAGATAATCTATCTCCTCTTGGGAGTAGTCTGGTACATCAGGAGTTTGCTGCTCTCTGACTTCATCTGTAACTGTGGTGTTGGGAATTGAGGGCATTAAGGTGTAGTGATACACTTAAATTAACGTGAGTTCGACATAAGAAGGAAAGGAACACCTTGAAGTATGATTGAGTTGTCTTACAAACAAACCTTTCACACTCAAGGAGTTCCTATGAACAATCAGATTCTACCCCTTTTCTCCGATCTTGACGATTTCTGCCGAAGCTTTGAGCCTTCCTTCAAAGCCAGGCTTTTGCAATCCGGCGACTTGCAACGCCATCGCAAATCCAGGCTGGCTCTGAGCGAGATTATGACCATCATTATCTGGTTTCAGCAGTCCAGCTATCGCACTTTCAAAGACTATTACCAGAAAGAAGTCTGCATTCATCTCCGTCTAGAATTCCCCTGTCTCGTCAGCTATACGCGCTTCGTCGAGCTAATGCCTTCGGCGCTCGTGCCTTTGTGCGCTTACCTGCAAACTCGCAAAGGCCAGACCTCCGGCATCGCCTTCATTGACTCACTGCCTTTGGCGGTCTGTCATAACCGCCGCATTCACTCGCATAAAGTCTTTGCTGGCGTCGCCGAGCGCGGCAAATCAAGTGTTGATTGGTTCTACGGCTTCAAGCTGCATCTAGTAGTCAACGATCAGGGAGAGCTGTTGTCGTTTCATCTGACGGCAGGCAATGTAGATGACCGTAAGCCTGTGCCTAAGTTGGCGAAGGGATTGTTCGGCAAACTGTTCGGCGACCGGGGCTACATCTCAAAAACCTTGAATGAAGTGCTCAGTGAGCAAAATCTAGAGTTGGTCACCAAGATCAAGAAGAATATGAAGAATCGGTTGCTGACGGTCTTCGATCAGATAATGCTGAGGAAGCGAGCGTTAATAGAGACGATCAACGATCAGTTGAAGAATATCTGTCAGATAGAGCACACAAGGCACCGGAGCACGGCAAATTTTCTGGTCAACGTAATAGCGGCGTTGATCGCCTACACCTTCAAAGAGAAGAAGCCTTCTCTCAATATTCGTGTCAAAGAACTGGAGCAGTTGCCTGCTCTTGTGTAGTTATGTCGAACTCACGTTAAATTATAGCATTTTTTACATTGTTGGTTCTGTGGATAAGCCGGTGAATGGCTAAACGGACAATTTTAGTTATTTAATTCATTTACCATCTCATCGAGAAGTTGCCAAGCTGGTACTTCTCGATCACCTTTATATTTTTCCTGATATGCCTTTATAAATGGTTTCAATGCCTCATACCGTTGTTTAATAGAACTCACATATGCGTATTTTAGAACGTTTCGCGCTTCTGGTTCTTTCGTATGTTTATGGACAATCGCAATCATCTCCATTGTATTCAGGAGCTTAACCAGTGCTGATCTATACCTCGATATTTCCACGCTCAGATTAGGTAATGAGCCATTGGTGTTGTCAAGATTATACGCAGGATCAAGTAGATGATTAAGATCTGGATTTTTTTTAATTGAATCAGAGTTAAGGTAGTTTTTACTATCCAAGAAGTCTGATAAGAAAGCCTTCTCTCTTTCCGGCGACGATGTCAACGAACTGAGAACAAGTATAAACCTGTGTGCCTTGTGGCGTGTGTTTTCGTCAAGTCTTTCTTCCCAGTAATTTCCCAGCGAAATAGCCATCTCCACCACTCTTTGATTCTTTTCAAACTCACTCTGAGATAACAGAAGTCGGTTGTTCAACTCTTGCAAATTCCCATTTGAAGATTGTACTTTTACGTTCCAATACGTCAGCCCAATCGCTAGTATAGCTACAAGGAGACTGACAAATTGTAGCCGCTGATTTAGCCTTTTATATCTCTGCTCTAGTTGAAGATCGCTATCTTGACGCACTTCCTCTACTGTAATTGTTCTTTCTACACCTTCGACTACCCTGTCGGTGTCTGAAGGAAAAGATGGTTTATCCTTACTCGAAATAGTAGGAGTTGTTACACCTACATTACTATTCAAGTCATTCTTTTCAGGAATCTTTTGTGTTGTTACCTTTGCTGCTGTATTCCTATTTCGATTATTCTTGCTTCCCATAATTGACACGCCTCCTTACAAAGCAGAAGTAAGCATTGCCCCATCCAGGTAACTTGGCTGCTAGATGTTAAAAGACGTAAAACAAGCTGTCTTCCTTACAGACAATGTACCCGCGAAAACAGGCTAAAGCGTTGAAACGCCCCTATTGGTAATAAGCAGAGCAGAAAAGCTAAGCTCAAAAGTAGAAGCCAAACAGCAGGAATTAACTAGTCGCTTAAGAAGAAAACCTTTAGAGTAAGTATGCTAAACATACTTCCTCGTAAGAAACATAAAGCGGTTAAGGTTGCTTCTAGTTTCCTTTGGTTCTAAGCACGGTCATTTGTTAGAACGCATCAATGTTATTTTGGTTGCTAAATTTTTTTCTATTTTTTGAATTTTTATATCGTTGAAATAGGGCTATGCCTATCAAAGTCTCCCTCGTCCTGGGGAACTGCGATCCCTTTCCCATAAGACACAAGCTCGGTGATAAATGTAAGCATCAGGGCATCTGCGGCGTCGGGGGATTTGATACCAAGCTTCTGCATCTCACGCTTGCCCATTATCTTAAGCTTGCCTGAAAGTTCGCGGCGGTACTTAATTGTGAGTAGCTGTTTCCAATGCTCATCTTTTATGAGGTCGCCACCTGACCTTAGCCATTGTCTGAGTCGCCAGAATGCCTCTGCGCGCTTGTTGATATATCGTTCTTTATCATCAGCATCATCGTTGACGTTTATTGCATTCACAAACTCCTGTGAGGCAGCGGCTATTTCTAAAGCTACATTGGCTCCTTCCCCGAAGTTATCAACCCAGACTTCCTGTTGAGGGATGCCATAGAAGGTCATCAGGGTAATAGTTTTCTGAGCTATAGACTTTGGATTAGATACACGCTCTTTGGCTACTATCTTGGCTTTGAACGTATCTCGGACTACCCAGATAGTTTCATCGGTTCCTTCTCCTGCCGGGTCAACGCCAAGCCTCAGGACTCCTACAGGCTGATAATCTAGGGCGTAGTGTAAATCAGTCTCGATAAGTAAAGGCACATAGCCCTGGTCATCAATCGCATCCTCCTTAGGTGCTTTGCCAGCTACACGGATTCTGAACTCATCTGAATCCTCGCCGTGCTTATCTCTGATGCGTTCTACATATCCTTCCTCAACAATTGGGGATTCTCTTGAATCAAAGCTTAAGACTTGCCAGTTCTTGCGGTCTGTAGTGTGGGACTCGTGAAAGTATCCAAGAAGCCTTGTGTGGTTAGAAATCATTATGAAAAGGAATGTCTCTCCGGTTAAGGCTCCTTCTGCGGTGTTGAAAATTGCATCCGGTACACCTGATGCCTCGTCTACCAGATACATAACGAAGTCACCGTGAACACCTGCCAGAGCTTCGGGGTTTTCTTTGTTGCCTGTAGCAGCGCGAGCAAACCACGTCTCAGGGGATTCTTTGACCTTCACATAGTTATTGGTCCATTCGTATTTCTCTTTGATTTCCTTGGGCATCTTGCCAAGCCAGATAGCTACTTCCTTCCAAAGAATGTCGTGGATTTGTGTCGAGGTAGGAGCAGTACAAGGAATCTGAGCGTCTTTGAAGCAGAAGAGAAACCAGAGAAGAAGCCAGCTTAGGGTTGCTGATTTACCAGTACCGTGTCCTGATTCAACTGAGATTCTTCGTTTAGCCTGTCCTGCCAATGCTTTCTCAATTGAGAGTAAGATAAGCCACTGCTGCCAAGTAAGGTTTTTACCTTTCTGGAATGGTTCAAACCAATCAGGAGTAAATTGTTTCTTGGCATCTTCCCACTCATCCCAAGTTTTCTTAATAGGCTCAGATACTTTCTCTTGATACTCCGGCTTTACCGATTGAGGAACTAAATTCCATATCTTTTCAACGAAGAGAAGCGGGGACTTTTGGAATGACCTGAATAATTCAACATCCGTCATTACTCCTTAGATTTGTTGAATAGATCGGTGAGAGAGATTGAGCCTTTGATGTTTTGGTCTACGTCTTGTTTGTCGTGGTAGCCATGCTTTCCTAAAACTAGCTTTGCAATCTGGGGGTTATAATCTCCTGAAAGCCCATTTTCTATAAGCCTTTTCTCTTGTTCTGCAAGAATTTCCTCTAATATGTGTAAAAAGTCTTCGTGTTCATCAGCCCAGTTGTAGATTGTTTTCCTTGCAACCTGTAAATGAATAGCTAACCCAGCCACACTGGGAAGATTAACCTTAAGTTTATTCCTATACTTCTCATAGCCCTTCTCTTCGTTTGCCATCTCCACTACTTTCTCGGTTTCATCCTCGCAGGAATCTAAATACTCCCTAGCTTTGATAAGGATTTCTTCGCTGTATTCACTTGGTCTGCCGCTTGGGTGGGCCATTTACTTGGTAGGTTTGAATCCCATTTCTCCGATTACTTCTTTTTGATTCTTCTTCCAGTCGTCATCTAGCCAGCAATCATCAGCTTTGAATTTATGCTCGATCCGTAATGCTTCGGCGGCTGATCGTGCCAGGAGATATTTACGGATGATGTACTGCTTCTTGGGCTGGGGCATTGAGGTAGGGTATAGATTAAGTATAGCAAAATGGTAGGATTCTGCTGTGTGGATAAAGTAACAAAATGTACTGTTACGTAGTTCGTTTAGGAGTGAGAGTATCAACATCAGCATACATATTCTCAGCCACAACGAGCATGCTTTTAGCTTCTTCTAATTCTAGAATTAGGTCTTTCTTAAGATACCGAGAAGGCCCACGCAAATCAGACAGACGATTCATTAGCTTAGTGTATCGGCCATCGGTATTGCCGAGCTTGCCCCACAGATTAAACCTTGATTGAACCATCTCATGTTTTTTAACTGTTAGCATATCCTTGTCGTGAAGGAGAAGGATTGCTTTAGCAAGCAACTCTACTGCACCGAAAAGGTTTTCTAGGAAAGTTCTGAAATGTTCACGTTCTAGAGAAGTGGTTGCAGCATCAAGAAACTCTCTCGCCGCTTCAATATGCTTACGGCTTCGGGCCGCGTTATATCGAAAGTCATAACGGATTACCCACTGACCTCTATGCGCTATAATTGTTATGTGGCCTGCATTAGCGTCTGCTTCTGTTAGATCAATTTCTTTAATATCCTCTAACTGGTCTAAGTCGATCTTATCACCATTAGTAGAGGGGCCTTCGTACTTACCCTTAACTACTGCATGAACTTCTTCATTAAAACGCACCTGTATTGGCGAATCATGATTCATAATCACTTGGGCAGCATAATAGGTAAAGTCCTCTGATAAGAGATTGCTCTTTTGCCGCTTCTCAATCTCAGGGTTAATCCAAAGAGTAACAATTTGCTTTACAAAGGTATCATCAAATTCTTGGGCCACAACAATGTCTCCTGTAAACAGCTACGCAATTATAAAAATGTACCTATATGCCGCACACACCAAGAAGTGGATTTAGCGCATAGAGCCTTCCATCCTTCCAGCCATATCCAAACTTCGCTAGAAAGTTGACTGTGTGCCGCTTCGTTGTTTGGTAGTACTCATTGATCGCTTTCCTTAAATCTGTAATCTTCTCATGCCATTGATGATGCGACACTTCTTCCTTCATCGCTTTCCACGTCCCTTCCTTTGGATTCTCCTCTGGCGTGTATGCTGGAAAGTGTATCACCCGGATTCGCCGATGTGCCTCTAACCACTCTTCTACTTCTTCACTCCTGTGGTGTGACGCTGAATCTATCCATAACAGAATCTGCCCTCGTGGATGATCCCTTAATATCATTTCCAACCACCGAACGGTTGCCGCTGAATCTTGCCAGTCTATGCAGAAGCTACTCGTCTCTTCGCCCGTTCCAAGATCTATCGCTCCGTAGATGTTCTCGGCTTGTTTGCTGCGCGCCCCATCGGCTACGAGAGGTTGCTGCCCGATTGGGTTCCAGCGCCTGGCAAGCGTCGCTTCCAAGTAGACTTTGCTTTGGTCGCCTGCCAGTGGCACCACCTTCTCTCCACTTTCGGCAAAAATCGCCAGTACTTCTTCGGTTTCCAATACGAAGCG
Organism: Blastocatellia bacterium; assembly: GCA_963804815.1. Taxonomy (GTDB): domain Bacteria; phylum Acidobacteriota; class Blastocatellia; order UBA7656; family UBA7656; genus DATEKX01. The sequence continues at coordinate 6,642,732 of CAWDRU010000002.1, forward strand.
GGCTTGTTCTTCCACGCTCCTGCGAATGTAGAACTTGCGCCCGCGTTGATAGCTCCATCCTATCTCGGCAAGCAACTTTCTCACACCGCTCTTGCTGTAGCTTACATTGTATCGGTCACGAATGAGCTTTCTGATTGCTTTGGCTGTCCATCCACTACCAGCTTTAGTGCCCGGCATGGCTTCTACGGCAAGCCAGAGTTTAAGTTGCTGAAGTTGGTCAGACAGTAAGAAGCGTTGCCCATGCTCACCACCCCAACCAGGATGATTCTTGAGAGCGTTGAGACCGTTAGCTTGATAAAGAGTAACCCATTGACTGACTGATTCTTCATCAATGAGGAGGATGCGACCGACCTCTCGATAGCTGTAACCTTGAGTGACAAGAATCAAGGCGTGATAGCGCTGGCGTTCCGGTAGCTTGGTCCGGCGGTCTTTGTAACGGCGACAGGCTTCGGCATAATCTTGCTCATCAAGCACGTTTCAGCTCCGGTCGCTCAAATTTCATCATCCTCATTCTACATCAATCCAGTTCCACTTCTTGGTGTAGCTTTCATATAGCTGCCTAATAGATGACCAGATTATTTTTTCTGGATTGCCTAAGGTTAGATGTTGGGACCATCCAATGTGTGCTTTAAACCCAAATGAATTGCCTTCTCTGGGCTGCGGCAAAGGCATTTAAACACCCCTTTCTAAATTGAATCATTATAGCTTTTTGTTTGTACTTTTCTATCCACAAAAGGCGTTCAAATTTTTGATTACAAATTCAGTTTGAACTATGCTACTATGTGCCATCTTTGAAACGTTTGATGAAAGGTATATATGGCAAAAGCAAAAGCACACGTTGTACCTAGAAAGAATAATCCGAAAGGAAAAAAATGGGGAATAAAGGTTGAGGGCAACGAACGAGCAACAGCCCTTTTCCCTACTCAAGAAAAAGCAATCAATGCTGCTAAGAAGATTGCCAAGAAAGGCAAAACGAGCGTTGTCATTCATGGGCGAAAGGGCAAAATCCTAGACGCAGATAGCTATGGGGATGAATCGAAAAAGAAAGATACAAAACATTGAAGGGGTAACAGATGGAACTAACAATAGACGACCTCATTGAAAAGTGTGAAATGTGTGGTGGAACTGGACAAGAAAAACAGGCGACCGAGCAGATTAGTGGACTTGGTGGACAAAGCATTGGCAGACGAGTTATAGCTACTGTCCCAATGAATAGTTCGTGCCAAGCCTGCTCTGGTACTGGGAGAATGAAACTAACCAGCACGGGAGAAGTCATTAAAGACTTCTTAGCGATTCTCAAAAAGCGCCATATGATTTGAATAGTTTCTTTTAGAACAAGCTGGGGGCGACTACTTTTTCTTTGGAATGACCTAAACATACTGGCTTATCCTCAAGGTAGGTAACTGCGGTTTTTGAGCATTTGGTACATCTGTAGTTTGTAGGGATTTTCTGAGTTTCCTTTTGAAGATAGCGATACTCCACTGACTTACCATTTATCCGGCGCTCAAGAGCTCCTTCATCGGCAAGCTCTCTACATCTTCGGGAACCGTTACTGGCCTTGTAGCCTTGAGTCGTTGAGAAAGTTTCAAGCTCTCCTCCGTTGATCCAGTTTGGATATTTTTCTTTGAGGTAGAGAGACAGGAGAACTTTAAGGCTGGGTTTCTTGTCTGGGTTCATTTCAAAGATAAGTCTTTAGTAGATACAAAGCTTGGCCTTTAAGGTTGTTGATTTTCTCTTCAATCGTTTTTACATCTGTGGCGGCGGCTTTCTTCTCGTCTAACTTCTTTTCCAGTTCTTTGATTTTGCCGAGGCATTGGGATAACTGGATATGGGCTTGATTTCCAAACTGCGGTTTGAATTTAGGAAGTAGCTCGACAAACTGTTCATTGATTACTTCTTCAGATTTGCGATGTGTCATTGGGGAAGAAGATTTATGCTTTTATGGCTTCGGCTAACTTATCGACGTAGTAATTGAAGGTTTCCCAGCAAGCAGCATTGAGTGTTAGAGCGACAGCGACTGACCAATGTGCATTATTCCAGACAAAGTAAAGTATTACGCAGGTGAGTAGAATTCTTACGAGCCTTTGTGTCTTTTTCATTTGCTTTGTAATTCTTGCTTGATTTTCTCCCGTACCCAGGAGGAGAGGGAAATACCCAACTTCTTCAGCTTCTTTTTAAGCTCTTTATGGTCTTTGGGGTCTACGTAGATTTGGACGTTTTTGTAGCGGGTGGTCATTTGAGTAATTCGGGGTTTTCGTAGATGTTGCCGATGACTTCATAGCGACCTTCTTTTGCGTGGCTTCCGTTCATATGTCCCCAATAACTTGATTGGTGATTAGCCCTATCCAATTCGTAATAACATCTTCCTTGATTCCACTTCACTACACACAAGTTAAATCCGAAACTCTCATTAACTTCTGCAAACCTTTTCACCACATCCCCTTCATAAATCTCTTTCCCGGTCTTGTCCCTGAGTCCGGTAAACTGCATAAGCTCGACATAATTTTTTAGGCAATCAGCGGTAGCATTATTTAACGTGAGTTCGACGTAACTAAAACGCCAGAGCAGGCAACTGCTCAAGCTCTTTGACACGAATGTTCAACGACGGCAGCTTCTCTCTGAAGGTATAGGCCACTAACGCCGCTATCACATTCACCAGAAAGTTTGCACTACTTCGATGTCTCGTATGCTCTATCTGGCAGATGTTCTTCAACTGATCATTGATTGTTTCTATCAACGCTCGCTTCCTCAGCAGCAGTTGGTCAAATACTGTCAGTAGATGGTTTTTCATGTTCTTTTTGATTTTCGTGATTAGCTGCAGATTCTGCTCGCTGAGTACCTCTTGCAGAGTCTTAGATATGTAGCCCCGGTCGCCAAAGAGTTTGCCAAACAAACCCCTGGCCATCTTCGGCACTGGCTTGCGGTCATCGACATTGCCTGCCGTCAGGTGAAACGACAACAACTCTCCCCGATCATTTACGATCAGATGTAACTTGAAGCCGTAGAACCAATCGACCGACGATTTGCCGCGCTCGGCCACATGAGCAAAGACTTTGTGCGAATGAATCCTGCGATTATGACAAACCGCTATAGGCAGCGAATCGATGAAGGCGATACCAGCGGTCTTGCCTTTACGAGTCTGCAAGTAGGAGCACAAAGGCACGAGTGCCGAAGGGATCAACTCGACGAAGCGCGTATAGCTGACGAGGTTTGGGAATTCATCGCGCAAGTGCTTTGAGACCTCTGTGCAGTAATAGGCTTTGAAGGTGCGATAGCCAGACTGTTGAAACCAGACAATGATCGTCATGATTTCGCTGAGCATCAGGGTCATTTTGCGATGCCGATGCAGAGAGCCAGATTCTAGCTGTCTGAACTTGTAAGTCGGTTCAAAGGACTGGCAGAAATCGTCAATGTCAGAGAAAAGAGGTAGAATTGAGTTGTTCACAGGAACTCCTTGAGGTTGAAAGATTTGTTTGTTGAACATTTCAATCATACCTCAAGGTGTTCCTCTCTTATGTCGAACTCACGTTATTTAAGTTTCCGAAATGGTCACTGGTATAGGGATCAGTCATTTTCTTACCGTCCCAAGCTCTGAATTTTATATCTCTCATTGAGGTGAGTTATGTATTTGACCTTACTTTTATTCTACAAGGTACACGGTACTATGCAATACCTTACCTGGGGATAACTATTTTTCAGAAAAAAGCTGCAAGTAACTGAAGGAAAGCTCGTTCCCTTTTCGGAGCATTTCGCTCTCATATCCCGTGTGTGTTTCTCAAAAGAGGAGTCCAAAATGAAAGTAAGGAATTTAGTCTTTGGCTTTGCCCTGTCAATGATGCTTTTGTTTGCCGGAAGTTTTACAACGAATACCGTCAAAGCTGATGGGTGTATATATAACTGCATAAACCTGTACAACGCTTGCGAGGCTGCTTGTAATGGCAGCAAGCCTTGTATAAAACAATGCACGAAGGATTATAACGAATGCGCGTGCGGGTGTGGATTCAGTACCTCTGGATGCCAATAACTCCTACACATTGAATAGACTTTTAGAGTTGATTCAATAGCCTGTTATAAACCCTCGTGTAGTTGTTGGGATTCCCGATAGCTACTATGAGGGTTAATAACTCTTTCTCGCTCCAAGACTTTGATATTCTGCTTCGGCTATTGAGCGCGCAGAACCCTTCTAATCCATATTTTTCAATAAGCTTTTCTGCGTAAGTACCCAAGTTTCCATGATTGTACCTATTGCAGCCGCGACACTGGCAATTAACATTTACTAAATCGAATTGGACTGATTTGTATATTCCTTCGGGCTTGTAGTGGCCTCCATCAAACATCGCGTGGTCTTCTTCTCCTCTAGCTACCTTGCCGCACGTTATACACGTCCAGTTATCGCGCTCCCTCACATATGCCGATATGAGCCTCCAAAGTTTTCTTTTAAGGGTAGGAATAATGTCGGGGCTTTCCTTGTTGATCTTATAAGGTCGGCGTTTCAGAAGTGAGCGTTTCATTTTTACGTTTGCCGTAAGGCGACAGTGGGATGATTGGTGATTTTCTCATTCGTTGTTCTTCTTCTATGCCGTGATCCCACGTACTTCCGCACCGGCAAAGGTCTATATGGTGAGTCGTGCAGTACCTTCCATCAATCAAGTACTTTGAACCGCCGGGTTGTTTCTTAGCTACTACTTTGCAACCTCTATGGATGCCGTGGAAGGGATCGGGGGTCATAGCTTGTGGTAGTCTTCGGGGGATTTCATCTATCGTTGGTTATAGCCATTCACAATGCTTTGTTCTTTCTCTATGTGGTATCGCTCGCGCTCATTCAGCAGAGAAGCAGTAGAGACAATCTCGATAACCTCAAAAGTCCAATCTGTTATCTTGCTCTCTTTGATTGCGCTTCCAAACTTCTCAGTTTCGTTATGGTTTAAATGCTGCCACCAGCGTAAAGTGAAAGGTTGATGCGTCTGTCCTATATAACACTTCCCGTTAAGCTTGTTTGTGATTTTGTAGATGACAGGTACGCCAGCCCTGTTGTTTTCAATCGCCCAATCTATACGACTTTGAAGATTATATTTCACCGCACAGGATCGGCCACAAAAATCATTATCCCCGCCATACTGATAGTCTAAAGCTATCTGCTTTTCATAGAGAATAAAAGATGACCCGCAAGGACAAGTGCGCGGTTTCTTCAATTCTCTCGTGAAATAATTATTCTCGTCGCTCGGATAGATCGCTAAAAGGAATGAATATTTCTCTCCTATATCTTTTCTTTTGATCCTCATTGGAAGTACGGTATTAAGTTCGGACTCCAACATCTTTCGCGCTTTATCTTTGCTCTCAGCTTCAATAAATCCGGCAAGGATTGGTCTATATCCCCACTCTCTATCGAAATCCGTCTTACCTTTTGTAAAGCCTTTTATTCTGTAAAACCACTCTTGTTTCATTGTTTTCTAAGATTGCGACGCGACATTAATTTTCTTTGCTCTGGCATATTCGAGGGCTGTTTTGCGTTTTCTTTCCCTTAAACAGTCGTAGCATTTATTAGCTTTGCATCGGGCGAGCTTTTCTATCTTCCTTCCGCAGCCTGCACAGTCCAATTTGTAGATGACGGTCATTGAGGATTGAGCGGGACTTTTACTTGTTTGAGTTTCCATTGAAAGAGAGCTGCGGGATTTCGGGCGGCTGATTGTTTGACTTCATTATAGCACTCATACACGAATTGATAACCCTTGTACTTGATCGCGGTCATTAGTCTGGGGAAGGGGATAGACTTGCCGAAATGCCTCCAAATCTCATCGCAGAGGGCCGTTTCTTTTGTGGTGGGTGTCCTACTGAGTTTTGGCCGAGAAAATCTATCCTGGCTCAAATTCAGAGGCTTAAACTGCTTCTTCTCGTAAGCCTCTAGTTCTAACTCTTCATCAAGCTCGATGCGGTCCATAGTTATTGATTGGCTTTGAAAAATGATTGTGCGAAACCTTGAGGGGTAATACTTCTGATTTTTTTTGTGCGCTCGCTCTTTCCACCAGTATACCAATGAAGCTTACTGAATCTCTTTCCGCTTTTACTTGTCATAAACTCCGGCTCAACGGGGTTTCTATCAGGCTGATTGAACTCTCCCCATAGACAGGTCTTTTTTGTATAAGGATCGCCAAAGTCACAAGGGTTGAAATACATTGCTGGCTGACCAAGCCATCTCTTTAGTCTTCCTACAGGATTTTCTAATGCCCAGAACTTGGGCTTGGAATGAATAATGATTCGCAGGCAAGCTGTGATGATTTCGAGGTCTTCAAGAGTCCTGCCGTCCCTGTCTTTCTCTTTCCAGAACTGCGCTCCACTTCCCGCAAAATGAGTACAAGGTGGTGCGGCTAAGATTCCATAAACCTCTCCGGGGTAGTAATTTCTTACATCATATTCGGGCCAGGTAATAACTCGAACATCATATCCTGCATCTCTGTAAGGCTTACTCCAACTTCCTGTACCTCCACACAAATCAAGAATAACTTTGCCCTGATTCACGGAATTGAATTTGTAACTTCTTGCACGATTCGACGTTTTATTGTTTGATTATTTAAGAAGCTGCTGCACACCCCTTTTACCTCTGAAACCAGAAGGAAAAGTAAAAAGGGAAGCTATGTAGATTGATTGGAATTGAGGCTTTGCTACGGTGCATATCAGATGCCAGGGTGAGAGGGGTCAACTCATTTTCCCTGGTTTCGCATATGCATCTTAGCAAGGCTTACAGTGATTCCATGAATGATGTGTGGTAAGGATTTGACGAGACAGGCTGGGCGAAACCAATTTCCTTTCGGAGCGGCTAACTTCAATTAGCTTCTCCTGTACACTCGTATAGTCACCCTACAATGATAAGGTTTGTCTAGCTTCCCCGAAGGTTATATTGCCTTATCTTAGTTAGCGTCTATCTATTTCGCCACACACATCATTCAAAGAACCACCAAATTTCGCGGGGCACGTTTTTTATACTGACGTGAGTTCGATATAACTAGACGAGAGCAGGTAACTGCTCCAGTTCTTTGCTCCGAATGTTTAATGACGGTTTCTTCTCCTTGAACGTATAGGCGATTAACGCCGCCATCACATTGACCAGGAAATTTGCCGTGCTCCGATGCCTTGTGTGCTCTATCTGACAGATGTTTTTCAATTGATCATTGATCGTTTCTATCAACGCTCGCTTCCTCAGCATTATCTGGTCGAAGACCGACACCAAGCGATTTTTCATGTTCTTCTTGATCTTCGTTATCAACTCCAGATTCTGCTCACTGAGCACTTCATTCAAGGCTTTTGAGATGTAGCCTCGGTCGCCAAACAGTTTGCCGAACAAGCCCTTCGCCAGTTTCGGCACTGGCTTGCGATCATCTACATTGCCTGCCGTCAGATGAAACGACAACAGTTCTCCCTGATCGTTTACGACCAGATGCAGCTTGAAGCCGTAGAACCAATCCACGCTTGATTTGCCCCGCTCAGCAACGTGAGCAAAGACTTTATGCGAGTGAATGCGACGATTATGACAGACTGCCAAAGGCAACGAGTCAATGAAGGCGATGCCAGAGGTCTTACCCTTGCGAGTTTGTAAGTAAGCGCACAGCGGCACAAGCGCCTTAGGCATTAGCTCAACGAAGCGCGTATAGCTAACGAGACTGGGGAATTCCTGGCGTAGATGAAGGCAAACTTCTTTCTGGTAATAGTCTTTGAAAGTGCGATAGCTAGAGAGCTGAAACCAGATAACAATGGTCATAATCTCGCTGAGAGTCAGCGAAGATTTGCGATGGCGTTGCAAGTCGCCAGATTGTAAAAGCCTGGCATTGAAGGAAGGTTCAAAGCTCCGGCAGAAATCGTCAAGATCGGAGAAAAGGGGTAGAATCTGATTGTTCATAGGAACTCCTTGAGGCTGAAAGATTTGTTTTTGAGACAACTCAATCATATCTCAAGGTGTTCCTTTCCTTCTTATGTCGAACTCACGTTATACTGGGCAGTCCCGACACACCAGACCCGTTCAATCATTTTAGAGAATCACGGTGCTTTAGAAAGCTGGGCGATTCTCTTACACTGTTGAAGGAAAAAGTCTTTGGTAAACGCTCTTTTCATCCGATTGCAATGCTCACAACAAGAAACAACATTATCTAAGGTATACCCTTGCGAGTTATCTACGCGATCTAAGCCTATTGTCGCTATAGAACCTCCACAGTAAGAACAAGGTTTTTGCCAGAAGGACTTGAACTGCTCCATTGTTAGTAGGAAAAGGTGGCTTCTGATTTTCGCGTCTTTCTTATAATGAGCAAACTTACCATTGATGCTCCTATAGTAAGTAGCTTGACGCTCTTTCATCTTTGAATATCTGTTTTTGAACAGGTAAGAACAGGTGCCTTTCAATCGTGGTGATCCACACCGCTTATGGTTATAGCTCGCCCTTTGAAAGGGTTTCTTGGGGTAGTGACCCTGTGATATTTGGGATTCACAAAAAAGGGCGGAGTGTGGAAAGTGTCTGGTTGCAATGCCTAGACACAAATCCATATTCCCTCCGCCCCGTCTGCGCTGCCCCGTTTGTGGAGCTATCGCGCATCATCTGTTTTACCACAGCACCTACTTCACGCGCGATGGCCCTCGCTCCCTCTTTAAATGCAGGCTCTGTGGTAAATGCCTTTCTGAACGTCGCGGCACTGCTTTCTTCAACCTCAAAACCCCAGAATCAGAAGTCACTAGCTGCCTTGACTCTTTGACTCGTGGCGACACTCAGACTTCCATTGCTCAAGCACGCCATCACAAAGCAGACTCCTTGCGCAGATGGCAACGTCGCGCCACTGCCAATGCTCAAGCCTTAGACTTCGAACTGCTCGTTGATCTTTGTGTCAAAGACCTCGAACTCGATGAGCAGTGGTCATTCGCCGGTAAGAAGAAAGCTTCATTTGATGAGAGTAACTTCCGAGGCGAAGCCTGGTGGCACAAGGCATTTGCCCGTGAGAGCCGACTGCTTGTAGAACAATTCGTCAGCCCTCGCACATCGGAAGCGGCACGCCGACTCGTCGAAGATAGCTTCGAGCGACTGCGCCTACATTGTTTACCGCGTGTCTCAAGCGATGGCTATGATCAATACAAGGAGCCGCTTTCAGAGCAGGTACGACCCGTCAAACTGCATCAACTGAAGTTGGCACTCAAGAAGCAGGCTCATTCGGGGCGGCCTCGCAAAGAGAGGGTGATACCGGACCCAAAGCTGGTCTACGGGCAAGTCATAAAGCACGAAGAAGGAGAAACAGTAAGGATAGAAAAGAAGTTAAGGATGGGGGCAGCAACGGAAGATTTAAGATGGTGTTCGACATCGCTGCTAGAGAGACAAAATAGCACGGCCCGATCACGCAACCGGTATCTGGTGAGAAAGACGATAGCCTTCGCAAAGCTGGTCGAGTATATGCAAGATCAATGTGTGTTGGACAAAGTGTTCTACAACTTCTGCCGGAAGCACAGAGGATTGAAAGGAGAGACACCAGCTCAGAGGCAAGGGATCAGCGATCACGTCTGGTCGATAGCAGAAGTATTGCGCTACAGAGCGGCTGATCCATAATTATTTCTCCAATCTCGTAGGGTCACTACCAAGGAGGGAAGGGTTCTCATAAATGTTGCCAATGACTTCGTATTCTGTATGGCAACAAAAGCAATATCTTACCTTGAATCGTCCGCCCTTGAACACTACTTCTCCAATTCCATTGTCGTCCTCGGTAACTCCGTGGTCCCACTTCACAATATCCCCTTCCCATATCTCTTTCCCGTTCTTGTCGTGGAGGCCGGTCCATTCCATTAAAGGTGCATTACTTTCTCCAAAGTCCATTACTGCTTTGCCGTTTACTGAAACAGCACAGGGGCGCATTTTTTCTCCTGTCCAAGCTCTGAATTTTATTTCTCTCATAGTAGCTATTTGGTAAGAGTAGGGTTAGGACTCATTACCGACTTTTGTTTCTTCATCGCAATAGGAACAGCGGCGCTTATTCTCAAAAACTTCTCGCGGGTATCCGCTAATCTTCTGCCAATCGTGGTCTTCTCCATTTTTACAAGGAGCTTTTTCAGCCTCGTAATAGAAAGATATTGACGTTGTATATATAAAGGTCTTTTCACAGTCCTCGCATTCCTGCTCATAAACTCTGTCTTCTTCGTAGCCATAGCCGTCATCGTGATTTATTTCTTGCCACTTCTCGCAATATGGGCATTTTACGTCTTTAGTCATCTTGAGTAATTGGGGTTGGGTTTAGGACTTGAACTTCATCATAAAGGTCAACTGGGTATCCGTTTACTTCTAGCTCTAAGGTTTTCTTATTGCGGATAACTGGAAAATCACTGGTATAGCTATCGCCGTAGAAAAGTCTACACCTCAAAGTATCTCCTTCCCGAATCGACACGCCCGACTTATGCAATTTAGTTTCTTCGTTCATCGTAGGTAGTTATGTTGGTTAATAGTTTTTGACCCAATCGGCAACTCGTTTGATGTGAGGGTAGATATGATTTTCTGGCTTGTCCTGTTCCTCCCAACTTTTCTTCTCGTCGTGTAGGAAGTCGAGGATTTCCTTTAGGCTTGCAAAAGTTTTTTCGTCCATTGAAGTGAATAAGTAGTTAGTTTTCTTGGGCAGCTTTGTGCATCGTCCAGAAGTTCTGTAGAAGGTAGTCGGCGGTCAACTCTGGGTCTACACGGGCCAGCACTTCGCCTTTTATCATTACCTCTCCTCTTATCGTCTGCTCTCCATCTTTCTCGAATATGATGATTACTTTGTCGTAGTACATATTATCGGGCAGAGATTTTTCTAAAGGTGATGACTGCCGACCAGTACAGCCATCGGGAAAAGGTCATATGAGCGAGGGATACGATGTTTGAATGTTGCTTACACTTTCCAAGCTCTCCCCATTCCTTAGAACACTTCTTGCAAGTTGCCATTGATTTATTTTGACAGGTTTGTTTATCGGCTTATGACTTAATGATAAGCTACTGTAAAAATCTGTCAAACGTCACTTATCCACAGGGGTAGCTTCCTTCAAAACATAGGCTACCCAAGCGTGGCTTTTGCCTATCATCTTTCCGACTTCTCGCGTTGAGAATCCTTGCTTGTAATATCTAACCGCTTTTTTGATTATCTCGGCGCGGCGCTTCATCTGGTACAGTGAGTACTTCATATACTCACTGTACAAAACTGGAAAGGGAAGTCAATGGGCGTGAATCCACAGGTCAATGAGCGTATAATCTTGGCTATGAGTAAAGAAGCACTCCAAGCACAAATAGACGCTATGCCTGACGGTCCCAAAAAAGAACTGGCCGATTATATGAATAAGGTCTACAACGGTGAGGCTGATGTTGGCTGGTCAATAGTTGGCTCAAACTATCGCTACGATTTGCTGGAAGCTCCAACGTGGGAGCCAGTCGCAAATAGTCAACATCAGGCGAGCAATGCTGATGCAATAACGGAAAACAAACGTAATAGGCTATTGGCTCTGCGAGACACAGCGGGCGGCTGGTTCTACCTGAAAGACGGCGAGATACATTTCGTAACGCTCAAGGAGTGGGAGCAAATCAAACAGGGAGAAATAAGACCTTAAACCTTCCTGAGCGGAGGAATAATGATATGGCAAACGAAGAAACTTCAAGGTGGCCTGAAAGCGAATTGAAGAAAATGAGCTTGGACAAAATTGCCGAAACTATCGGTAGGGCTTTAGGGGAGTTGGGAAATGGGGTATGCCAATTGGATATTCAAAAAACAACCTTCGACGAGAAGCATGGCGCGTTGATGGAATCGGTTGACTTGGAAACTGAGTTTCACTTGTATCCAAAGTCAGGCATAACCAGAGTAGGAGAACCAAGAAGGGAACACTCTTTAAGTTCTATCCCAATTAAAGAGCTAGAATCTGCAATCGCGGGATTGTTTACCGAAGCCATTGGAAAGCCCTACAGCGTGCGAATCAGTGAAATTGAAGTAAGTCGAAGTAATGACGGTAAAATGAAGCTGAAGGTTTCAAGGGTATTTGAATCAACAATTCTCAAGGAAAATAAATAACCCCTCTCGGCCAGCCTATTCCTTTTCAAGCTGCTTCAGGAGGGCTTTCAGTTTGGCAGGCTTCATAGCCATTATTGCTTTCACGGCGCGGGTAAGTTCTGGGGAATGGATTATAGCGTCTATGGTTTTGGAGAGAAGACGAGAGGGCCACTCGTCGTCATTACGGTAGGGTATATCTTCACCGCTTGCGATTCTGAAAAGCTCGACATTCGACACGCCCAGACCTTTGGCTAAAGCATTAAGCTTTTCTACGCTTATGTGCTTGGTTTTTCCCTTACGAATATCAATGAGATACGAGTCAGTAATTTCCCCCTCAGACCGCCTTTGGATGTCGGCATTGTTGATACCTTCTTTCTTTATAACCTCTTCAATGTACGCTCGCAGTTTTTCCATAGTTTCCTTCACAGGAAGCGGGCAGAAAGTAGTTGACATTCCCAAAAGGAATGGGCTACTATCTTGCCGCTCCCGCAACTGTTGGGGGCTGTTCGCTACTGCGGGGCTGTTGTGGTCCAATACTTCGGCCCCGCAAAGCTCAATCTTTTAACACATAGAAAAGGGTTCACTCAATAGTGAAGCGCAAAACTCAGTGTGTTTTCTGTAACGGAACGGGGATTCTGTCTCGTGTGAATGACTTTCCAAACTTTGAAAACAGTGTCTGGTGTCAGTGTCCCATAGGGCAAAAGAAAGCCCAATTAGTTGCCGAGTTAGAGGCAAAAGTAGCGTAGGTCTTCTCCTTATGAGATGAGGGGTATGTACGTTTCGGGATAGATCCCCATAAGTTGCAATCAACGTGCATACCTCCTCTTTTTTATGACTACACAAATAGAAGCCACTCGCTATATTACAAACCTTCTCGCCAGCAGAAGTGTACACATAGAATCGGGTATATCGCTTATTGGGGAGTGTGACTGGCAAGTATTCGATTACAACAGGAAGTGTCTCGCAATAGACCCCAATGCTGGCATATGGATTGGAATGTCCGGCGGTAAGTGGAATCCGCTTGGAATTTGTACGGTGAGTAATGCCCTTCAAGCTGTGGATTTTCTTACCAAAGAATAACCTTTCTTTTCCCTGTCAAGGTCGTTACATAAACGGCACCCTAAACGGCAACCAAGTTGCCCGTTTCGACTGACCGTTTCCTTCTCTCCCTGTGACAGGGAAAGAGTAGGGGACTAGACTTAGAGTAAGGTCGAAAATTAATCAATTTAATATTATGCGTAGATTCTTTCAGACACTCTTTGAAGTAGCATTTGCCTTGTGCTGTGTGCCTGTGGCTATCTGGCAAAACGAGAGAGCCAAGAGACGTAAGCGGTAAGCCGCTTCCCCTTTGCCGTTTCATTCGGCAGGGGGTGGTCGGTCGCTCCACCACACTCGTGTCCATGTGTAAAGCGGCAATAAAGCGTCAACCAAGTTGTCCGTTTCTTGTCCGTTTCCAATCGTTCCAGTGATTCATTGTTTTCTTTTTTATTGTACGTTCTAAGCTCACTGTAGCTTGAGGGGTAGGGGGTGCGCTCTGGGCCGCTGGGCAATAGAGAAGGGAAGAGGACATATGCAGTATGTTACCCTGCCTTTCCAAAATGCTAACTAGCTTGATAATCATAGACTTCTGAGCGTTAAACAGTTGAAGCCGTTTCAACAGTGGTTTCAACGTTGGTTTCTCAGTTCTTCGTCTATCTTTTTGAGGATAAATTCTCGATCCTTGCCAAACCATTTCAGAGATTCACGGATCACAACGTCCCTTTTCTGCTCATCTCCCTTGGGTTCTGAGGGTGGGTTCATACGGGTCAAAAATGGCCCCAGGGGACGTTTTGCGTCTTTCTGCTTGGAATACACCAAGTAGCGCACCAAAGCCCTGTAGTCGGCCAAATTTTGCAATACATCGGGTCTTAAACTTGAGGCCATCTCCTTCATAAGAATCTCAGCGTCTTTCCCGCTTACTCGATAAATTGCAGTCGTGGCAACGTTGCCGAATATTGCCTCTTGGATATTTACCGGCAAGGCTGCAACTATCTGGGTCCCTCCGTGAAGTGAGAGGCCGAATTTTCTTGACTCTGCCAGGACGAAATCTATAGGGCTAGAGATGAACTTTTGAAGCTCATCAATGACAACTATGTGTACGCTTTTGCGGTCCTTCCTTTTCTGAGAGGCGAAGAAAAGTTGAGAAAAAGCAAACCCTCCGACCATCTCAGCGCCTCGGTTTCCCAGCCCTTCAAGGTTGATTAAAAGTATCTGTTTCCGGTCCAACACTTGTTTGAAATCCACTCCCTTTCCTCTCTGGCCAACCAAACAACGAATCAGGGAATGAGCCAAGAACTGGTCCAGCTTATTCAATACCGGGGCGATCTGTTCAACTCGTTTTCTCTCCCAGTCTTTCGTATCGTACCCTTCAAACTCTGCCAACACGTTTGGATTGATGATCCTTGAAAGAACTCTAGCCATAAACCTCTTGTCTTTGAGGAATCGTTTTACATCCATCAGGGTAGGATTCTGTACGCCTTCCAAGACTGCATAGCAAGCCCAGCGCATCACGTTCTCAGATGAAAATAAGAAGCTGCTGCCGAAGATTTTGGCGAACGTATCAACTACTGCGGCGACCTTCTCATCATCCGAGGCGTCACCTTCAAAAATATTGATTCCTACCACTCGGTCTTTCTGGGCGTGGACTAAAATTACATCCTTTGTACGGGACTTGGGGACTCGTCTTAAAACGGTATCAACTATCCCTCCGTGAGGATCAATGACCATCACTCCTCGTCCTGAGCGTATTGCCTGTTCTACGATTGATGAGAGATAGGTTGACTTACCAACTCCGGTCATTCCGAAGCACATTGAATGACGCTCATCATCAATATAGACAGCTTTGTTATCTGTGGTATCTTCGCGTGTTCCGATAGGGATAAGCATAAAAGCAAAAGGGGCTATTCAGGCGGGCGCAAGGACAAGGCCCCGGCCCGCCGATATAGTCCCTAAAACTCGCATCGCTGCGAGGGTGCCTTATCTAGTTTATCAAAGGCTGGGTAATAGGGAGAGTGGAGAAGATGTAGAAGGTTTTATAGTCTGGATCAATGATCTTTTCTTTGAAAACTTCATCGGCTAGGGCCTGGGCTGACTCTGCGCTGGGGCGAATTGTGAGGACTGAAAACTTGACCATTGGTAGCCAATCCAGAGTTTCTTTCTTCATTATCTGCCGAAGTCTTTCATATCCTCTACACTTTGCCAGTATGTCTTGAGGGTTGTTACTACCCGTTTCCGCTTCAAGGAAAAACGACCGCTTTTTATCTCCCAGTTGGAGCTTGAAAAAAGCGTCTGGTTGTATGCCGTGTCTCCATAGAGTTTTTCTATATTGTCTCCAATAGATCACCTGATCTTTCAAAGCTATGTGAATGTCATTAATCAGAATCTCGTGGCTAATACCTTTGTCTTTGCGCTCGGACAAGTCTATAGGATAACCGCCAATTTCTTTCTCCTGGGCTGCGTACTTGGTGATTGCGTAGATGTGAGGAGTGTTCGGAGTTTGTCTCTTCTCGTTGCGGTTGATGTAGGAGCGTCTCTCTTTACACAACTTCAAAAGAGATCGCCCCACAGATTGCATAGGGCGACCTGTGAGGCGACAGAGTTGTTCTACCGTAATCAGCGGGTAGTCTCGTATCAAGCATATGAGTGTTTGTTCTTCATCCATTGGGGTCTAAGTCCTCTTCGGTAGGTGTGTCTTCATTGTGCGAAGTTTTAAGCCGCTCGTCTACTTGCTCACACGTCAGAAAATACTGCGTCAATTTTTCAACGTACCTCTCGATCCGTTCGGCAGACATTTTGTAATCTCTCACCTCTGGGGTTTCTACTTCTATTGTTTCGTGATTGGCTTGCCTGAGTGTGAAGTAGCGTTGTTTCTTTGGTGACTCCTCGGTTGAAAAAACAATCTTCGTCTGAGCGTTCTTCATTGCCCCGGCTATATCTTTGATCTGCCCTTCATGCTGGTGAAAAAGCATTAGATGGAGACCATACTTTGCAGCCTCATTCAATATCTGCTGAACGTCAGGGCCGATGAATTGATCACACTCATCAATGATTAGATAAAACTCAGTAGGCTTGCCGCGCTTCCTGAAGCTTTCCCACAGTTCACTGATAAGCAGTGTTCCCAAGACTCTGGTGTTTTCTGATCCTATCAACTCATCTTCTGCTGCCTGAAAGTTGCAAAGTAGCATCCTTTTTTTCTCTATGATGTTTTCCAAGTGAACGTTGTTATCAGTGAGACTCATAATCCTTCTCATCTGAGGATGGATGAACTTCTGCAACTTATTGCGGGTTGATTCAATATCTTGCTTAAACTTCCAATCCGCAACTGAGTAGAAATCCGTGAGCTGGTCTTTGATAGACTCACTCCTGAGTTTGTCTATAAGCTCGTCTCTTTTGGCTTTCTGTTTCCAGTAGATGAAGTAGCGAATGTCTCCTACTGTCAACCCTGTTCAAGAATGGCGTAGTAGATACACCTGAGCCAGCGTTCGATATTTGAAAACTGGTTAGGGTTCTCTGCACCCCAGATGCGAAGCGTTGAGGATACTAACCTCTCGGCTTTTGTCATCAATCGGGCTTCGTCTGTGTAGTCGCTGACGAACGGGTTAAACCCTACAATCCTTTTTATGTACGAGGGGTTGAAAAGGACTATAGGGCGCTGGTAGTTCATTGCTACAAGCCAGGATAAAACATCACAATGTAGGGAGCCGTGACGGTCAAACATTGCAAAGGCTTTACCCTGTTTTACAAGCTGCTGAACGATGTGCTGGATGAGGCGGGACTTTCCACTTCTGGAAAGCCCCTGACCATGAACGTGAGTTATTAGGTCTTGAGGTTTAAGGTATACTTTTCCTCCGTCCCTAACATTTCTTCCGATGTGAATCTCGGTGTCCATTTTTCTCTCTTTCGGAAGGTAGAAAATACCTGCTTAGTCCTATCAAGCATTGCGTCTACTCTTGAGTGAGGTTTCATATCGTAAAACTCCCGCTGCTTTTCGATGTAATACTCATTGGCCTGTTCTTTCAGGTGCTTTGGGAGTCTTGAGGTGTGAAGCTTTCTTTGTCGTTCAAGTTTCTCTATTTGCTGTAGATTCTTTGTCTCTCCGTATTGCTTGTCGGTGACGTAGCGGTAGAGCCAGTAAGCGGCAAAAAGACCACAACCGACTAACGCAATAGTAGCCAGTTCCATTAAAAACACCGTGACTACTGTTACTACAGCTTCAACAAGCCTGTAGATAGCGTAGACAGCGCCACCAATCAAAATTAAAGGTCCGATTCCGTCATTGCCTTTGTTGTCGTTCATAACTTTTCTCCTTTTAGTCTCTCGTGATCGAGACAATATTGCTTAGTGACAAGAAAACGTGAACCTTTCCTGACTCACCACTGATCCAGTCAGAGGCATATTCTCTGAGAGGACTTTGAGAGTCACTTCTTTTGCCTTCTATGGTTTTTCCAGAAGTATCAGTCACTTCCAGAGTCAAATTAAAAGAGTCGTTATCAAGTACTTTTATGCACTTGATGTCTTGCAGGTCGTTGTGAACCTTGAAGTGACCAACGTCCAAATAGACACTGAAATCATTAACCCCAGCGCCTAGCCCTGCCGTTGCTTCATAGAGAAGTTTGGTTACTTGGATTTTTTGTCCTTTTTTTGTCTCGACAGTAAACGAGAGGGGGTGGGCTTTTTTCAAACATACAAAAGCACCCAGACAGAGCAATACAACTACTACAACAAGTTTCTTCATACAGTCTCCTTTCGGATACCAATGTACAAAACTGTTGAAACCGAAGTTGAAGAGTAGCGAAGGAATTAGAGGAGAAGTTAGGAAAGAATTGTAGACGATTTTAGAGATAGAAAAGAAAAAGCGGCTCTAAAAGCCGCTTTTTCTTTGATATAATTGGTACTGCCGAATGGACTTGAACCATTGACCTCCTGATCCACAGTCAGGCGCTCTAGCCAACTGAGCTACGGCAGCATTTAAACACTGACAGGCAGGCAGTTATAGAAGGAACGGCAAATCAGATCGAAGTTTTGATCTCCTGATTATCAACTGCTATCCGCCTGCAAACACTTACAATAACGCAGATCGAAGCAGTTTATCAAGGAGGAGTTATGGGGCGACCCTGTGTCTATTCATTCACAGGCATCAACCCGACAGCGCGGCCTGAGCGACGGCAGGAAACCGCAGAAATCAGAAGCCCGCGCGCCGCCGTCAATGGTGTGTGGCAAATCAACACTGTATAATGTGCAGGTTTTTATCTCGGTAAATTTGTAACTCAGGAGAGTGTGATGAGTAGCGATATTCGCGAAGGCCGTCCGATTCCGCGCCTTCCAAAAGGGTTCAGAGATACTTTTGCCTCAGACGTTCTGGCCAGACGCCATACTATAGATAAAATACGCAGGGTTTATGAAAATTACGGCTTCGCCCCGCTTGAGACCTCTTCGGTCGAGTATGTCGAGACGTTGGGCAAATTTCTGCCTGAAAGCGCTACTCCGGCTGGCGGCATCTTCGCTTTTCAGGATGAAGATAATAACTGGATGGCTTTGCGATACGATCTGACCGCGCCCTTGTCTCGAATATTTGCGGAATACAGAAAAGAGATTCCACAGCCTTTCCGCCGTTATCAGGTCGGGCTTGTATGGAGAAACGAAAAGCCCGGTCCGGGTCGTTTTCGCGAGTTCTATCAATTCGACATAGATACGGTGGGCACGCCTTCGATGGCAGCCGATGCCGAAGTCTGTTGTGTGCTGGCCGATGCTCTGGAAGCCCTCGACATCGCTCGCGGCGATTACATCATCCGGGTCAATAATCGCAAGGCGCTCAACGGCGTACTGGAGGTCGTCGGCATCTCGCCCGAAGACGAAGAGAGTTCGCTCGGCGTGTTGCGCGCCATTGATAAGTTAGATCGGCTCGGTCTGAGCGCCGTCAGAGAATTGCTTGGGCGAGGCCGCGTCGATGAATCGGGCGATTTTATGAAGGGCGCAAACCTGCGCGACGAACAGATACAGCTCATCGTGAACCTGCTGTCGGTCAACGAGAAACTGCGCACATCTGTCTGCGACAAATTCGAGGCCCTTGTGCAAGGCTCTGCGGTCGGCGAAGAGGGGGTAGCGGAACTGCGCGAGATTGATCGTTTTTTATCGGCGGTGGGCTACACGGAAGACCGTGTTATTTTCGACCCGACAGTAGTCCGAGGGCTGGCTTATTATACTGGCCCTGTCGTTGAAGCCGCGCTCACCTTTGAAACAACCGACGAGACAGGGCAGAAAAGACAGTTCGGCTCTGTTGCCGGAGGTGGCCGCTACGATTATCTGGTCGAGCGATTTATCGGCGAGAAGATCCCGGCGACAGGCGCTTCCATAGGCATAGATCGATTGCTTGCCGCGCTCAAACATCTGGGCAAACTATCCGGCGTAGAAACATCTGTGCCTGTTGTGATAACCGTCATGGATCGCAGCTATATTCTGGAATACGAGAAGATGACATTCCAACTGCGAAATGCGGGCATCCCCGCGGAGATGTATCTGGGCACAGGCGGATTCAAAAAGCAGCTGCAATATGCCGACGACAGAGGCTCGATTGTGGCCGTGATCGCGGGCTCGCGTGAGTTTGAAGCGGGCGAGATTTCTCTCAAAGATCTGCGGCTTGGGCGCGAGCTTTCAAAAAACATTACCAATCGCCAGGACTGGGTTAAACAACAGCCCGCGCAGATCACCGTTTCGCTCTCGAATCTGGTGGAAGAAGTGCGCGGCATATTAAACCGCTACGCTAAGTGATTTCTCCTGTGTCGCGGATTAATCAGCATCGGAAATTATCCGGATGAGATACCCTGAGCACATACCCGGGACAAAGGACTATATAGAAGACGAGGCCCGTCGATTGCTCCGCGCAACCGATGCCTGCATTCAGACATTTGCGCTCTACGGCTACGAAAGAATCATCCTGCCCGTGCTCGAACGCTCGGACATATTCCTGCAACGGTCCGGGGAAGAGATTCGCAGTCGCATGTATATCCTCAACGACCCGAAAGGCAAAGAGATTTGCCTGCGGCCTGAGATGACCATATCGGCTGCGCGAGCCTATCTTGAGCGGATGTCGTCCAGGCGGCTGCCGGTCAGGCTGTGCTATCAGGGCAGCATGTTTCGTTACGACAAGATCAGGGAAGGGCGCTACCGGCAGTTTATTCAGGCAGGCGTCGAATCGATTGGCATCGAAAATCGAATCGCTGCCGATACAGAGGTCGTATCGCTGGCGCTTGACTGTATGAAGCGAGCGGGTCTTTCAGAGTTTCGCCTGTTGACAGGCGACCTCGAACTGGTGGCTGAATTCATCGGCTCTCTACCTGTTTCTGCTGCCGTTCGCGCGCGGCTTCTGGAAAATTTCTGGCGGCGCAATGCCTTTCACCTCCTGCTCAAGCGATACAGCGAATCTCCTGCTCAAAACAGAGAGGGCGATGATCCGGTGACGAGGCAGGTGACAGACGCGCTGTCATCCATCGGAGACAGCGCAAGCCAGTTGCTTGTGCGGCAGATACTCTCTCTGTTCGTGGAAAAGCAGATCGGGCAACGCGATCTGGACGAGATTGCCGAGCGGTTTCTTCACCGCTTCACCAACAAGGGGATGCATCTGCCGAATGATTGCTTTGAAGCTCTGCAAGAGTATATGTCCATAAACGGCACTCCTGACAGTGTGCTTGCCCGGTTGGAAAATCTGCTGCGCAAAATCGGGGCATCGCCCGGCCCCGCTTTTGAAAATGCCGCTCGTCGCCTGAAGCTTTTAGAGAAGACCGAAGGCCGACACGTCAACATAGATTTCGACCTCGGCTTTAGAAGAGGCATCGAGTATTACACGGGATTCATATTCGAGATTCACTGCGACCTGCTGGGGCCGGTCAGTCAGATTTGCGGCGGTGGCCGGTATGATAACCTGCTTGCCGCGCTTGGCGCTTCAAAACAGATACCGGCCATAGGGTTTGCTATCGGCTTAGACCGGCTGTTGCTCGCGCTGGAAAAATCGAATGCGCAGCCCGCGCCTGATCCCGGCGCTCATCTCGATGCCGTGTTGACTACAATCGGGCAGGTCGAAGAAGAGAGCATCTACAGGGTTGCGCAGATTTGCAGGCAGACCGGCTGGAGGGTTCGTCTGGAGCTTGATCGCCGCAGGCTGAGTTCCGTCCTGAGCCATGCCTCGGACGAACATATTCCTTTCGCCATCATCGTTGGCGAGGATGAATTGCGCGACCAGTGCGTGAAGATAAAAGACATGATCGGGCGCGAAGAGAAAATCGTTGCCATAAACGAGCTTGAAAAGTTTGTTCGGGACGTAATGGCGCAAGCAGGACCGGGAAAAGCGTAACAACCGATGACAGCCAATAAGAGCAATGACATTGTCTTTGCGATACCCAGCAAAGGCAGTCTTTACGAAGGCACGCTCGGATTTCTGAGCGACGCGGGCCTGCCCGTCAAATACGGGAGCCAGCGTCAATACACTGCCCGGCTCGGCGGGATCGAAGGCATATCGGTCTTATTTCAAAGGGCCGAAGAAGTGCCTCTGAAAGTCGCGACCGGCGCGGCTGATCTCGGATTGACGGGCGAAGACCTGTTTCGCGAACAGGCATTGCATTCCGACAAATTGCTGCTTGTGCTTCGCGCGCTCGGATACGGGCATGCCCGGCTTGTAGTCGCGGTGCCAACGACGTGGATAGATGTATCTTCCGTAGAAGACCTGGCCGAAGTCGCCATGGCTTTTCGCCTCAAGCACGGGCGCACGCTTCGCATGGCGACGAAGTTTCCGAATTTAGCCCGCGAGTTTCTCGCCGGACACGGCATAGTCGATTACGCAATCGTCGAATCTCTTGGCGCAACAGAAAGCGCTCCTTCGTCGGGCGCGGCTGATCTGGTCATTGATCTGACATCTTCGGGCAAGACGCTCACCGATAATCATCTGAAGACGATAAAGAACGGAACCGTCGTTTCATCTGAAGCCTGCCTGATAGGCAATAAACGGCTCGCCGCTTTTGACGAGACGCAGCTTGAACGCCTTGAAACATTTCTCGATATCATCGAGAGCCATCTACGGGGCAAAGAGACCTTCAATCTTCATACGGTTGTTCGCAGATCGAAGCTGAACGATCTCAGCCGCATGACGCAGCAGTGGCGCGTTGCGTATTCTCTCTCTCTGGAAAGCCTGTCGTCAGGCGCGAGCGCGCCGGATGCATCGGTCGTGATCCGAATGACCTGCCCGCGAAGCAATCTGCATCAGTTGATTCGCCGCCTGCGGCAATGCGGAGCCGAAGAGATTATAGTGACGCGCCCTGAGTATGTCTTTCAGGCTCAGTCGGAATCGTTTCAACAACTGCGGCGCGCGCTAAAGAAAAGCGCGTCTGATCAATGAGCGCGCTAACTCAACGGGCCTGCCGCACGCTCGACTTCGTTCAGTATTTCTCCGCTGTGAACAAGCTTTACAGCCTGCTGTATCTCAAGGTGGATCTCTCCATCCTTATCGCTTTCGCGTTGACGTATATGCTGGCGGATAAAGTTGTAAGCCGCAGTCGTTCCTGCGCCCGGCGTCTCTGCCTGTCGCGCTCTCAGTCCGAGCGCCTGCGCCGCGCAGAGCAGTTCGATGGCTATTATGGACTGGACGTTTTCCAGAATCTGCCTTGCGTGACGCGCGGCTATCGAACCCATGCTGTTGTGATCTTCCTGATTTGAAGATGTCGGTATCGAATCGCCGCTTGCCGGATGAATCAGCACTTTATTTTCGGATGCCAGCGCCGCCGCCGTGTATTGCGTTATCATCATCCCGGTATTCAGCCCGCTCTGATCTATGAGATATGCGGGCAGTCCGAAATTTTCGTTCCTGTTCATCAATCTGGCAGTGCGGCGCTCCGAAATATTTCCAAGCTCGGACAGCGCAAGCCCCAGAAAATCCATCGCGAGCGCGACCGGCTGCCCGTGAAAATGTCCGGCAGAAAATGATTCTGAAAGTTCGGGCAGGATCAACGGATTGTCTGTTGCCGAGTTGATCTCTGTTTGTAGCACCTGTCGCACGAAACCAATAGCTTCGCGCGATGCGCCATGCACCTGAGGCATACAGCGCAAGGAATATGCGTCCTGCGGCCTGCCCTTTTGCCCGTCTATCAAGCGGCTGCCTGCGATCATCGCGTTGATGTTGTTGGCGCAATTGATCTGCCCCGCGTATGGTCTGAGTTTGTGCAGCGCGGGGTTAAAAGCCGCGCTTCTGCCACACATTGCCTCAAGGCTCATAGCGCCCGCAACGTCTGCTATCTTTGTCAGACTCTCGCCGTCTGCAAGCGTTAGAGCGCCGATGCCTGTCATAAACTGCGTTCCATTAGTCAGGGCAAGCCCTTCTTTTGCCTTGAGCGAAACCGCTTCGATTCCGGCTCTGCTCAATGCCTCAGCGCCGCCTGTCCGCTTGTCTTTATATATAGCCTCGCCTCTGCCGATCAGAACCAGCGCCATATGAGATAACGGTGCAAGATCGCCGCTCGACCCGACAGACCCTTTGGAGGGAATAACGGGATGGACGCGCTTGTTGAG
This sequence comes from Blastocatellia bacterium, assembly GCA_963804815.1. Lineage (GTDB taxonomy): Bacteria > Acidobacteriota > Blastocatellia > UBA7656 > UBA7656 > DATEKX01. Next base: position 6,666,344 of record CAWDRU010000002.1, read on the forward strand.
CATTTCCAGCAATCGCTCGACGACCTCTACGCGGATGCCGGAATATCCTTTTGCCAGCGCGTTGCCGCGCAACAGCATCATTGCTCTCACGGTCTCTTCCGGCAGCCCTTCACCTATGCCTGCCGCATGACTGAGCAGAATGTTCTCCTGCAACTGCTCAACATCTTCTGCGGGGATGATCTCGTTTTGAAGCGAGCCGAAGCCCGTGGTTATGCCGTAGATGACCTGCTTTTCGGCAACCCATTGCTCAACCAGTCTGCGTGACCCGGTCATTTTCTCTCTGGCTTGTTCGGTCAGTTCAACTCTTTGGAAATTTCTTGCTACGGCAATTACGTCTTCAAGCTTCAGCGTCTCTCCGTCTAAAAAAATGACTTCGCCGGAAGTCGTATCAGATGACATTAATGCCTCCACGATTCAAATTAAATGATTCATGAGTTTCATATTATACTCTTTGTGATAGTGGTATTTTTGTCTGCTCACGTCAATAAAAGATATGCGCCATCAATACCGTAAAGCTTTCACGAGTCATCTGTCGCCGCTTCTCGCAACTCGCCAAAGACGCGCGCCAGTTCTTTCAGATTATAGTGCGCGTTCAGTCCGCTCGGATTAGGCAGGACCCAGATGATCGAGCCGCCAATCATCTCGCTCTGTTTGCCCATAATCGCTTTAGGTCGTTTGAACGCAGTTCGGTATGCGGTGATGCCCAGCACTGCGATATACTTCGGGCGATAGCGCTCCACCTTGACTTCCAGATGCTTCCCGCCTTCGATAATCTCCTGCGGTGATAACTGATCCGCTGTCGCCGTTGCCCGTTCAACAAAGTTTGTAATCCCATAGCCGAGTTTCAGGAGCTTTCGCTCCTGATAAGGTGATAACTGCTCAGGCGTGAATCCTGACTGATATAAGGCGGGCCAGAATCGGTTGCCGGGACGCGCGAAATGATGACCTGTTGCTCCGCTGTAAAGCCCCGGATTTATCCCGCAGAACAGCACCTTTAACCCGTGCGCGATGACATCCGGCACACTCTTTCCGACGGAATCGAGAATCTCTTCTCTGGTTGGCTTTCGATAATTCATGGACACGATACCAGTATGGCATCACGGCTTTATCATAAGCAACAGCCGTGACTTCACTCTCACGCGTGACTTTGAAAGTTTGAATGACAGGATTCTGATACTGACCGTTGAGCCTTCGGCGCTCAGCGTTAACGCGAGTTCGACATAATGATCGAAGTAAAAGCCCTGAAAGGGCGAAATTCAATAGTATGATTGCCACTACCACACAAGCCCTGAAAGGGCGAAATTCAATAGTATGATTGCCACTACCACACAAGCCCTGAAAGGGCGAAATTCAATAGCCCGGCGCACCGCGCCGGGTATCACCGCAACCGACCAACAAGCCCTGAAAGGGCGAAATTCAATAGCCGTGGGTGAAACCCACGGTATGCAACGCCACTACCACACAAGCCCTGAAAGGGCGAAATAAATCACTTGGTTTATTTCACCATGTACGACACAGGGCGATGCCCTGTGCTATTGAATTTCGCCCTTTCAGGGCTGAGTCTTATGTCGAATTCACGTAGCGTTAAGTTTTTGATTCTCATCGCTGAGATATTAAATCTCAACTGATAGATTCAGCATCTCAACGATGAAATGTTAAATCTCAACCGATAGATTCAACTTTTCAGTGCTGAGATATTGAATCTCAACTGATAGACGCGATATCTCAGCGATGAGATTTTAATTCTCAACAGATAGATTCTGAATCTATCCGTTGAGACTCCGCACCTCACAAGTTGGAATTAGCATTTCATCGTTGAGAATCAGAATCTCACTGATGAGATTCTGATTCTCAACCGTCGTTAATATAAGCTCACGAATGACAGGGCTTACACTAAAAGATAACAGTCATTGGAAATTTAAGGAGTGGCGAGCTTTTTTTGCTTACCGGTCTTCTGGAAGCGTTCACCTAATTGCTCTGCTATTGGTTTCAGGCCGGGCGTAATCTTGGCAGCAACCTTGACGTAAGTGTAAACCTGATTGGCCTGTTGCATCGCCTCACCGCCGACTGCCAGCCGCGTATCGTCTATCTGAGAAGCCACAGACGCAGCGAGCATACCGAGTTCGGTCAGAACGGCAAAAAGATCGACATCATTCTTAAATTCCGTTGCGCTGAAATTTGCGGGGAGAATCGCCGGGTTGGTCTGAGCGGCAGTCAACGCATTCTGAACAAAAGACAGACTGTCGGGGCCTGTTTTGAACACGGCCTTGCGCTCGCCTCCCGTCAGGCTGACAAGAAACGGGAGTTTGTTAAGGACTGCCGCGAAAGCATCTCTGACCGCCTGAGCATCAGCAGCCGAAAGCGATGTGTTGATGTTCTGATATGACATAATCAACTCCTCTTTTGAGATATGGTTTGTAATTCCCGGTAGCCCTGAGTCGAGCCGCCGAGTCATGGGCAAAACTTTAATTGGTAATAACTCTTACCGTCAAGAGTTTTCAGCAGACGGTAGCAATCTTTACAGTCGAATCCTGAGAATCAGGAACTATGAAGGACAGAAAGAGGGTGCGCCGTAGATAAAAATTTCCTCGCATATAAAAATAGTAATTTCTCTTACTAATTTTCTTGACTTGAATGACGATAAGCATATAATGGAGCGGCCTCGTCGTATCTCTTGTGAAAACAAAGCACAAGCCTGGTGCAAAAGAAACAAATTTCCCCAATTACTGAGCCTTAACGGAGGAACACGTAGTTTATAGTGCCTCCAAAAATCAACAGGTAAGACGGCTGACATGCCTGATGAGGTGATGTCTGTCTTGCCTTCAACACAACCCCCTTTGAAAGGAGAATCTATCATGTTGAATCTGCACAAAACGAATGCAAAGCACCATAACAATATAATGACCACCTTGTTTCTGGTAACTATACTTTTAGGCGGTACGATAATAGCTCCCTTACTGCCGAGCTACACCGTTCTGGCAATTGACACACTTCATCCGGGGCAGGTAGCTGGTATATCGAACGTAACAAAAGTAGCGGCGGGCTTCATCCACTCACTCTTCCTGAAGTCTGACGGCACGGTCTGGACAGCGGGGGACAACTCTTCCGGACAACTCGGCGATAACACGACGACCGGACGATGCACAGTGGTGCAGGTTGTGATAAACACCGGCGGTACGCCCCTGACAAACGTTGTCGAGATAGCAGCGGGTTTTCTCCACTCTCTTGCCCGAAAATCTGATGGCACAGTCTGGGCGTGGGGAGATAATACCTATGGTCAGATTGGCGACACTACAACAGGAACTGATCGCCTCTTTGCGGTGCAGGTATCCGGCGTATCGAGCGCAATAGGCATTGCTGCGGGCGGAGATCACAATCTCGCTCTCATATCCGGCGGGACTGTCAAGTCATGGGGGCGGAATGATTTTGGCCAGCTTGGTGATAACACTACTACGAACAGAAGCACTGCTGTAACGGTAAACACAGGAGCCTTATCTGACGCTACGCAGGTGTCAGCAGGGAGGTTTCATTCTCTCGCCCTCCGCGGCAACAATAGCGGCAAGCTCAAGGCTTGGGGAAAAGGCGACGAGGGGCAACTGGGCAGCAATGCCTTTTCAAATATCCTGCTCCCATCTACGATGGCAGATAGTACCGGCGCGACTTTTACCGACGCAAGCTATGTTTCCGGCGGCATCAACTTCACAGTCGTCACCACAACGGGCGGAAAGGTATGGGCCACAGGACAGGGCGGCAACGGGCAACTGGGTAGCGGATGTTCTATCTTTTCAAGTGGACTGGTGAAAATACCGTCGTATTCAGGCGTATCAAAAGCGGTGACAGGCAGCCTGTCTGAGCATGACATCGCTCTAAAAACTAATGCGACGCTCAACGGATGGGGCAGAAACGATTTTGGTCAGGTGGGCGATGGATCGACTACTAATCGCTGTTCACCCGTTTCAGTCCTGGACAGCTTCGGCAGCCCCGTGTCTGGATTTACAGACATATCTGCCAACGGGCTGAATTCCCTCGCCGTGAAATCTGATGGCACGGCATGGTCGTGGGGCGATAATCTGTTCTGTCAACTTGGCCGTTGATGTGACTTTCGGTTCAGGCATATAAGCGCCAGTTGATCTGACGACGGATCGAGGCAGGGATCATCCCTGCTCCGATCCGTCGTCAGATCAAGACAGAACTCACCGGCAGCAAATTCACTCAATGCGCGATGCGGGATAGCAAGTCGCACAGTTGAAGGAAAATCAAATGCTTTTTACAGTCGTGTTGCTGGCTTACGGTTTGACCAGTTGCTGACGCCCGTCCTTGTTCGTCAGTTTCAATGAACTGTCCGTGCCTTCGGCTTGCAACAGAACATGCGTTGTGTCGGATTGGCCTATCAGTCCAAGCCCTCCGCCTTGCTCCGAGGCTCCGATCTTCACCTCAGGCCGCCCGTTGGGATCAATCAACCGGAACATCACTGTTTCAGGATAGCCGATCTTGCCATCAGGCATCTTGAAAGTTTTATCTTCCGGGTGAACCTTTATGCTTGCCCGAACCTTCCCGTGATCGTCAACGATCTCAAGCGAGCGACCTCGCAGCACAGGCACAACGCCTTCTGCCGTGGCCCGACTTGTGTGAGCGAGGTTGAACAGCAGAATCATAAGATTGATAACCGTGAGAACTATCGCGAACCTGTGAGATTTCATCGCCTTCCTCCTTCATCCATACCAGAGATTTGATAGTTAGACGTGGGTGGTTCTCTTTTTCTTCCCTTTATAGCGAGTAGATCAAGGATTTTCTGCGACTGAGTTACTTCTGACATCAGCCCTTGATTGTATGTATCAAAGGAAATGTAGATTATCTAATCTCTTGAGCAGACTTTGTATTTATCAGATTTGATAGCTGTCTGATCTGTTCACCCACAGAGTACCTTTGTCTATAGACAACAATTATTCCTGCGTGGCGCTTACCTTGAGCAAGATACTCTGTATGAAGCTGGCAGAAGTGACCAACGTTGAATGTATAGATCGCACGCCCTTGTTCGGTCGCATGTTCAAGTTGATCTATGTCGTCTTTCTCTGACATCCCTTCTTCGAGCACCGTCGTCACGTCTACTCCGCGTGCTCGAAGTCCGGATATTACGGCACGCGCCATTGCATCTTCATCTACATACAAGCGAATCTGCATTGATACCATATCAGGCTTTAGTAAATTCCTGTTCAAGCCTGATAGCTTCTTCCTTCTCGGCGGCTAGATTGGCTTCTGTCTCTTCTTTGTTGGCGTGGTAGTAAGCCAGCGCTGTATACACTTGCGCTAGAGATAAGTGTGAATATTGATCTGCAATTTCTTCCGGGGTGTATCCCTGTTTGTACAAAGTAACTATTTGGTTTACTGTGATGCGAGTACCCTCGATGCGCAACTGCCCGCCACAAACATTTGGAGAGCTAACCAACAAAGTTTCAATTGCTGTGCTCATAGATCATAGCTCCATCTGACCAGTCATTTCAGAAAGCAATTCTACGCTTTAATAATCTCAAATGCGATAGGATCACAAAAATCACACTTCTGTTGTAATTCTGCATTACGTTCTAAGGCTGACCTCATACAAACTGGACAGCGGAAACTTGCTTTCATCGCTCTAGCGCCGAATTTATCGAAGCGGTAATATCCCGTCTATCGTTTGGCGATGTTTATAGTAACGCAACGGGGGAGGGAAGTATGAGACAGTTTCGATTGTTTGCCGCGCTCGTGATTCTGAGCTTCGGGTTGCAACTGACAGCCTTCGCGCAGGAATCCGCGCCCGACCCGACCCGAATCAAAGAACGCTACACTAAATACGAATATCGCATCCCCATGCGCGACGGCGTGCGACTCTTCACGGTCGTATATGCGCCGAAAGACACGTCGCAAACTTATCCTTTTCTGTTGACGCGCACGCCCTACAGCGTCGCGCCTTATGGAGTCGATAATTATCGTTCGACGCTCGGCCCTTCGGAGCACTTCGAGAAAGAAGGCTTCATCTTCGTCTATCAGGATGCGCGCGGGCGGTTTATGTCCGAAGGCGAGTTCTCGCAGGTGCGCCCCTTTCAACCGAACAAACGGACGCCCAAAGACATCGACGAAAGCACGGACACCTATGACACCATCGAATGGCTCCTGAAAAACATTCCGAATCACAACGGGCGAGTCGGCATGATAGGCATCTCGCAGCCGGGCTTTCACGTCGCCGCCAGCATGATGGACGCACACTCCGCGCTCAAAGCCGTCTCGCCGCAAGCGCCGACCGCCGATTACTACATGGGCGATGACGTATATCACAACGGCGCGTTTATGCTGGCGGCGAACTTCGGATTCTATGGTTTCTTTCTGCCGCGACAAGGTCGGCCCACGCCGCCGAAAGATCGCGTTGATTTCGATTTCGGCACGCCCGACGGCTACGAATTCTTTTTGAAGATGGGGCCGCTCGCGCAGTCGAATAAAAAGTATTTCAACGGCGAGGCGACCTACTGGCAGGAGATCGTTGACCATACGAACTATGACGAGTTCTGGCAGCAACGCTCGCTGTGGAAGTTTATGACTAACGTCAAACCGGCTGTGCTCAACGTCGGCGGCTGGTTCGATGCCGAAGACCCGATGGGGCCGTTTCACACTTATCGCGCCGTCGAAAAGAACAATCCCGGCACCCCTAACACGCTCGTCATGGGGCCGTGGTGTCACGGGTGCTGGTCGCGCGGCGAGGGCGACAAATTAGGTAATCTGAATTTCGGCGTGAAGACTTCTGCGATCTTTCGCGAGCAGATTCAGTTTCCTTTCTTTATGCGCTATCTGAAAGACAAACCATCCGACATACCCGAAGCGTGGATGTTCGTCACAGGCTTGAACGAATGGCGACAACTCGACCAGTGGCCTCCAAAGAATCTACAGCCGCTGACGTTCTACCTCGGCGCAGACGGTCGCCTGAATAATCAAGCGCCGACCGAGAGCGCGTTTGACGAATACGTAAGCGATCCGAACAAACCCGTGCCGTATCTCGGTTACACAGTGATGGGAATGACTAGAGATTATATGACCGAAGATCAGCGATTCGCCGCCTCGCGCACGGATGTACTGACGTACGAGACAGAGCCGCTGGAATCGGATATGACCATAGCGGGAACGATCAAAGTCAAACTGCACGTATCGACTACGGGGACGGATTCGGATTTCATAGTAAAAGTGATCGATGTCTATCCCGGTAACTTCCCGACGCCCGCGCCCGCGCCGGGACAGGCGGTTCCTGCCAATCATGTTGTGATGGGCGGCTATCAACAACTGGTGCGCGGCGAACCGTTTCGCGCCAAGTTCCGCAACAGCTTTCAAAAGCCGGAGCCAATGATACCGGGCAAGCCTGCCGAAATCAGTTTTGAGTTGCCGGATGTGTATCACAGCTTTCGCGCGGGGCATAAACTGATGGTGCAGGTGCAGAGCAGCTGGTTCCCGCTCGTAGATCGCAATCCGCAGAAATTCATGGAGATACCGAAAGCTACTGCCGTGGATTATCAAAAAGCCACCGAGCGCGTTTATCGCTCGCGCAATATGGCATCATCGATAACCGTGATGGTCGAAGCAGCCACTCGTTAGATCGTTAATCTTCTGTTCATCTTCGTTGAGTTACCATTTATATGTAGAAGTCATGCTGCTTTCGGCAGCGATAAATCGTCAAGTTCAGAATGTAGGGATTATTTATTTTCAAGGAGTGTGTGCAATGCGTGTTAATCGAAGAATCTCTCGTGTCGTGGCCGGGGCTGCGGCATCCGTGCTGGCTCTGACAGTTCTGGCAGTCGCGCAAACTGAGCAGCGTGACCTGTCGTCAAAAACAAGAATCGATAACTTCGGCTGCATTAATGAAAAGTTCTATCGCGGCGCGCAGCCGAGACCCGGAGACTATAAAGACCTTGCTGCGATGGGCGTCAAGACCATCATTGACCTCCAGCAGGATGGCGAGCGCGATGAACAGAAGATGGTTGAAGCGGCGGGCATGAAATTCCACCGCATCGGCATGAGCGACAGTTCATGGCCTTCACAGGAAAAAGCCGCGCAGTTTATAAAGATAGTCAGCGACCCTGAGAACCAGCCCGTATTCATCCACTGTCATGGCGGACGGCACCGCGCAGGCATTATGACGGCAATCTATCGCATGACACACGATGGATGGGATGCCGATCAGGCTTATCAGGAGATGAAGCAGTATGGATTTGAGCGCGGGTTCGGCCACGGCTCGCTCAAGGATTATATTTATGACTACTACTCGCGCCTGGATAAGAAGGCGAAAGACGTGGTCGTCAAAACCGACAAGTGAACCGGGCAGGAAGAGATTCGCAAATACAGGCCGGGTCTAAAGTAATCACAGTTGCCCGCTTTGATTACTTTAGACCTTTCTGTGAAACGAGCGGGTCAGCGCATTGCGGCCAGCGCGTCGGCCAGCCGGTCCACGACCTTGATCAATGATTTTCCCGCGTCGTTTATTCTGTTAGCCGCAGCCTGATTCTCCGCCGTTTCGCCGATGATGGCCACGCCTGATATATAAGGGTAGTAACTCCGCAATACAGGACTCAGGCGAAAATCCGATTCAAGCTTATCGAGTCCTTCGCGTACATTGCGAATACTTTCTTTTATCTTCGTTTTGCTCACCCTGTTTCGCTCAATCGGAGTTGATGCCGCATCGAGACCCGATGTCGCCTTGTCAGCCGATTCCAGATCTTTTGCAATGCCTCCAAGCAAGTAGAGGAATTGTGTCAGGGTCTTAATCTGCGCGGCGACCCGATTACGACCAGCCTTTATCTCAGCCGCCGATTTTTCAGTAGCCCTTGTCGTGCTCGCACTACGCCTTTGCGGGCTGCGGCTGCGTCGCTGCGCAGCGGGCGCGGCGCTCGACAAGACGGGTATTATGCAAACCAGAACTATAAAGACAGCTTTTCTCATCACCTGCTCTCCTTTGTATGCGTCTTTAGTCAAGCTATATCCATCAAAGTAAGACCGTCAAGTGGCCTGAGCGGGTTGCTTCCCTCCGATTGAAGAGGCTAAAAGCCGGAGAACGTATTAAAACGACTCTGAAAAAATTACACACCTCAGGCATCTGCCCGTTCGAGGCCGATTGATGAAGTTGTGGAAACAAGCGACTTACCCATAACAATGGGGGTAGACCGAATGCCTTTAGCGAGGTGCACAGCGTTTGCACCCTGTTAAAGAAGGATGAGCAACAGGTTTCAAATTCAAATGAGTGTGAATGCTGGACGCGAGTGGCGCGTCAGTAATTTGAAGACAGAAGTCTCGCTTCTCAATTCGGCGGTCAAACAGAGATCGTCAAGAACTGAGACGGCTTCGGTCTCTTACAGAATGCGGCCATCCGGCTTTCAATCTACGGGCAACCAATTTCACTTTAGTTTGGAGAACTTAATATGAAAAAAATGTCGATCTTGAAATCCGTCGTGATGTTAATGTGCCTGACACTTACTGGTTCCGTTATGTCATACGCGCAGGACACGAGCCAGAGCGCAAATAATGATTCGCGCAAAATGCAGACACAGATCGTTTCTGGCCAGAAGATGAAGCTCCAGGGCATGGTCGTTAAACGAGACGGCAGCAGTTTTATTCTGCGCGACATGACTGGGTCTGAAACGAATGTACAGCTTGGCGGCGCGACCAGGGTGGAAGAGAAGAAGAGCAATCCATTTCGCGGCTCCAAGAAATATTCTACCGATCAGGTGATTCGCGGCCTCTATGTCGAAGTCGAAGGGCGCGGCGATGGTTCGGGAGCGCTTGTTGCCGATAAGATCAAATTTTCTAATGACTCTCAGCGAGTAGCGCTTTCGATTGATTCGCAGGTAGCGCCGGTTGAGAATCGTGTGGGTCAGGCCGAAACGCGGCTTACGGAAGCTGAGCAGAATGCGCAGCGTCTGTCCGGGCAGGTCGAAGAGTTGGCACAGGTTGCCAATCTCGCTAACGGCGGAGCGGCGGCGGCTCAGAAGACAGCCAACGCGGCTGCCGAAGGTGTGAACAAAACCAACGATCGCATCACATCGCTGGATGATTTTGAAGAGAAGAAGCTTGCAACCATTAACTTCAAAGTAGGCAGCGCTGTGCTCACGGCAGAATCAAAGACGATGCTTGACGAAGTTGCGACTCAAGCCAAGAGCGAGAAGGGATTCGTGATTGAAGTGCGAGGGTTCGCTTCCGCTGACGGATCTGCAAGCATGAATGATCGTCTGAGCGAGCGCCGCGCAGACGCAGTCGTTCGCTATCTGGCGCAGCAGCATGAGATTCCGCTGCGACGCATCATTCTTCCGTTCGGATACGGAGAGGCGATTCCCGTGGCCGACAACTCTACGCGCGAAGGGCGAAAACAGAATCGCCGCGTCGAGGTGAAGATACTGGTCAACCGCGGCCTTACGTCTCCTGTCAACGTTGACCGTGAAACCACCAGCGGCGACGGTCAGTAAGCCGACCTCAGTATTTGAGCACGAGGCGCGACCCTGGGGTCGGACACGCAGAAGCTATCAATCTTAGAAGCCGATAGCCGAAGCGTCTTTCTCGAAACCACGGTCACGCCTCACTCTTCTTCAGGAAGACGCTGAGCGTTATACGGATGTTGAATCTCAAAGGAGTAAACCTCTTGCGTTCACTATCGCTGATAATATCTTTGATCTTTTTGATGGGGCTGAACGGGTCAGCCGGGACCGGTAGACAGGACCCGCCGCCGCCGCCACCGCCAAAAGAACCGGTTCAGACAAAAGAGCCTGTTCAGGAGCAGGACGACTCCATTCGACTCAGTTCGCGGCTCGTCATGGTGCCGGTTTCCGCATCTGATGCTGCGGGACAGCCCGTCAGGGATCTGAAGACGGAAGACATTGTGATTGAAGAAGAGGGGCAGCCTCAGCGAGTCGTCGCCCTTGGCGAACCCGGAAAAACACCCGTCGAAATAGCCATGCTTTTTGATCTTTCAGGCAGCACACACGGACAGTTTGCATTTGAACAGCAGGCGGCTGTTCAGTTCATCAAAGAGGTTCTCAAACCCGGCGACGCCATGTCGCTGTTTTCAATCGGAATTACATCGAAGATTGTAAGAGCGCGCTCCGTGGGCGGTCAGGACTCTATCGCAGGACTTATGGCCATGCAGCCTATGAAGGAACCGACTGCGTTCTTTGATACCGTAGTCGAGGCCGCGCATTATCTGGATAAAACAGCTGATGCCGGTAGTCGGCGCGTGCTGATAGTAATCTCTGATGGCGAAGAAAACTATAGCAAGACTTATAAGCTAAACGACGCGCTCCGTGAGATACAGAAAAACGACTGCCTTTTTTATTCAATCAATCCGAGCGGCGGCGGGATCAGGCTGAACGTGATGAGCCTCAAAGGGCAGGAAGCCATGCAGTCGATGGCATCACAGACCGGGGGCAAAGCCTTCAACCTCACAAAGGTTGAAGAACTGGAATCGGTCTTTCGCCAGATTGCCGAAGAACTTCAAGCGCAATATCTCTTCGGTTATTACTCGACCGATGAACGAAGCGAGAACGGTTTCAAGCGTATTACCGTGCGCGCGCCAAAAAGACCGGAGTTGCGTATACGCTCGCGCCAGGGCTATTACATCCCGACGAAGCCCTGACCAGAGCGCGAAAAGATCAGAGTGTGAAAATCGAGGGCGATGAACATTTCATCGCCCCCGACCTTCTAGTTTTGCAGGTCCGCCAGAAAGGCCGCCAGATCCCAGAACTCTCTGACCGATTGCAGTTTCCCAGCCTGATTAAAGTTGAAGACGCCCATGCCATCGATGGTGATCTTTTTTCCGGTCGTGGTCTTCAAATTGAGCTTCCAGTTGACTGCCGCTTCGTGCCCGCACACATTGATGTCCTGAATCTTGTGCTTGATCTGACTGAACGGGGCGATAATGTTAGAGATAAAAGCGGTAAGGGCCGCCGTTCCCTGAACCGGCGGGGTGCCGACCGGGTCTTCAAGCACTCCATCAGGGGCAAAGTTATTCACATAGCGCTGGACATCAAACGCGCCTACTGCTTCAAAATATTCCTCGACCGCTGCCTCGATCTGATCCGGTGTCAATTGTGTCATCACAGAAAAGTCCGTGCCCTGTGCCGAGCTTTCCGCTTGAGCCACAGCCTTTGAATCGGTAGCTCCCGCGTGGATGGGAGACGTAACAGTTACAGAGATCAGCACTGCCACGAGTGCCATCGACTTTAAGAACATGCTTCGGGTCTTCATTATCTTTTCCTCTCCGGTTATTTGAATTTGAATGCGGTTGATTTCGCCGACTTCCGCATCGCACGTGCAGAGTACTTCAACTCTGGCCTGTCGTCACTACGTACATTCGTAGCTACTTTAAGATCGAAACATGCGCGGCTGGATACAGATCAGCGCGCAAAAATACCGGGAAAATGGGTGTTATAATGATTCAGGATCGCTTAGACGAGACGGTTTTCGAGGGCTTTGGCGACCGCCGCGGATTTGGAGTGGACTTGTAGTTTCTCGTAGATGCTGCGCAGGTGAAATGAAATCGTGTGGACGGTCACGCCCAGTTCTTTGGCCGCCGTCTTGTAGTTGTGGCCTTTGACGAAGAGCTTCAACAAACGAGTTTCGTGAGGAGTCAGATCATAATCGGCGCGTTCGGGCGGGCGAATCTCGCGAAATAAAGAGATGACGCGCCGCGCGACTTCGGGCGACATCGGCGCGCCGCCATCGACGGCTTCTTTCAAGCTTTCGAGCAGCTTCAGCGGGGGCGTTTTCTTCAGCAGATAGCCCACCGCGCCCGCGCACATCGCGTCGAAGATGCGCTCGTCGTCATCATAGACGCTCAGAATCAACAGCAGCATATTCGGGTAGCGCTCTTTGAGGATTTTGAGTCCTTCGATGCCGCTCATGCCGGGCAGTCCGATATCGAGCAGCGCGACATCGGGCAGTTGATGGCCGATGCGGTCAAGCGCTTCCTCCATCGAGCGATATGCCCCGACGCAGTTATAGCCTGCGGTGCCGCTGATGAGCATTGCCAGCCCTTCGCGGATTTCGCGCCGGTCTTCGACAATCGCCACCCGGATGACGGTTGAAGTTGATGCTGTTGGATGCTCATTGTTCATGACCGCTCTATACTCAAGACCGCTGACCTTTACTGCCTGCGTTCGATTCAAGGCTACACCGAAAACGATACCGCGTCACTACGAATTGATGTAGGGATAACGCGTAGCCAGCTTCCGGCTATAGACCGGCAGGACAAAGCTGATTGTTGTTCCCTCGTCAGACTGTGAAGTCAGCTCGAATCGTCCGCCTGACTCTTTTGTATTTTTCGATACAATCCGACAAGCAAATATTGAGTCGCTACAAGAGCGGCAGAGAACCGAGTTTGCAATACCTAATATCTTTTAGGCTTTCAGTCTGAGCCAGAACAACAGAGCCAAAATCAATATTCCGAGTGCGGTAGTATCTTTGAGGTTATCCTGTGGACTGGTTGCACGCTGATTGCTACTACATTCGCCAACATAGTCCTCAACGTATCCAGACATGCCGCATTCGCAAGCAAAGTTCCCCGGTACTGTGTGTCCAGCCAAGACAGGAAAGGACAAAGCCAATATAAGCAATAAAACAGCCAAAACCCTTTTCATACATTCTCCTTTTTCCTCAGCTAGGAAACAGGCTTATCCAGTTAGCGGAACAGGCTCATGCGTTTCGCCGGTTTGATAAAGTGAAAGAGTTAGGCCAGCTTCTTTCCAACATCCCCATCATGAGCTTTTAAGCAATCGGATATTACTTCTTAGCTGTTGCTGCCAATAGCAAAGGCAACGGAGATCAGGATAAAGCACGCAAGCTATATAAGACGGTAGCAGAAACAGCACCTATGCTATACAGGGCGAAAGCCATTCTTTCTTTGGGCGCAGTATCATTCAACACAGGAAACTTCGATTCAGCACTCTATTACTTCAAAGAAAGCTTGAAAGTTACTGAATTCAACATTGCGAGCTTAGAAGCAATCAGAGGCATAGCAGTGTTGAAAGCGGCAGAGGGTAGTCACAATCACGCGATTAAAGATCTCGAAAGTGTATTGCCTGTTATTAAGCATGTGCCGCCTTACACATATTTTGATTTTCTCAATTCTTACGCCGTCGAGCTTGGCGAAGCCGGTCGCATGGATGAATCAGACGACGAGAACCTGTCCACTCTCTACCCCCGCTCTACAGCCACATTGAAGCTACTGGCAATCAATACACGACTCGTCAAAAACGGTCACTCATCGTAGACATCGTTTGCAACCTGAAAGAAGAATCTTTAGATCGCCTCTTTACTTTGGCAATGGAGCTTGACGAACCGCAGGCTCACCGGTCAAGACAGATTGACCTTGAAGAGAAAGGCTCTCTGGAAATGATGATGGGCCTTTGGACCAGCGGCGCTCTCGACCCTAATGACCACGTCGCTGTACTGTCTGCGCTCAGGGATTGCGACAATAATCTCCGTCGCCAGAACATAATCAACGAGATGATTACCTTACATATTCCGATTCACGCAGGAGCGTATGCAGGGCGAAGCCGTGTGGCGCAAGCGAGTCGAAGCAAAGCTTACCCCCGAATCCGATTAGTCAGTTGTGTGATTGACATTCCAGTATTGCAGGGATATTGTTGAGGCGACCGAAAGATCGTTTTGTGATTCCATATTTTTACCTTAGCCATAAGGGACTATCGCGGCGAGTGTAATAGCTCGCCGCTTTTCTTTTGAGCGGGATATAATTCCCAAAAGAAAGGCAAGTTATTAGCTTGCCCTAATTTCTTGATTCTATGGAGCCAGCGAGGGGACTCGAACCCCTGACCTCCGGTTTACGAAAGCCACTAAATGATTTGTCGTTTAGTGACATCTGTTGACGTTCAATAACATTTTCTACGGTTTGCCGCCGCTTCAGGAGCACTTAGATTTACACCTTTTGACATCATCTGTCACCCTATAGCACCAATTCACGCGACAGGAACGCGACACAAAAACAATTCGGTATACTTTATAATTCGATAGCTATTAAGTACATTTAATGGAAAGGAATTATTTAATGAGCCGAAAGATACCAGATGTTGCATTTCTTGGAGTATGTGAAAGAGCTACTCTAGTTAAAGGAGATGACCCACAAATATGGGAACACAATCTACTGGGCTTGAAAGAAGTAGTCCTCTTTCGCGTCTACCCTTTTATTCTATCTAGCTTCCATTTTGCATTTGCCGTCTATGACCCTTTCGGTTTTGGAGAGGCCCGCGTTCGTATCATAGGCCCAGACGGTATAGAAGTTATTTTCATTGACATTCAATTTAAGAGAGCTGGTATTGAATCAGGCATTAATGTTTTTGCTCAGGCAGAATATCCTGTCTGGACAGTTATAGTTGTTTCTGGGCCAAAGCAAAGTCCATTAATTAAAGAGCCTGGGCAATATAAAGTTGTTTTGCGTCGCGGAGATGAAGAAATCCCTATCGGCTGTTTGGTCTTTGGCTATGTACAAGCCATTCCGCTGACAGCGGATAGAATAGCGGCCATCAAAAGTGACCCCTATGCTTCAAAGTGGGTACGCTATTCTATGAAGTGTAATGGATGCAATAAAGAACTTCGTACTTATACTGGATTAGAAAGGAGTGAAAGAGCAGAAAGAGATGGATGGGGGTGGTACAAGTCTTTACCAGATACTTTTCATTGTGATTGTGGGAAAAATAACTTCAGCTTGAAATATATACGAGAGGGTCTACATGCCTTCCTCGGTGGGGATATAAAGAAAAATGCCGAAATCTCATTTGCGCGATTGTATGAAAAACGTGCCTTTGAAAATACGTGTCGGCGGTTTAAAGAATTACTGGACAAGGAGCCTTTGGAAGAAGAAGTTCAGCAGTTCATTGAGAAGAATCCAGTTCTCCTTCATCAGTTCTCACCAGAGAGAATATTCTATAAAGCACCCGTTTTAACAAAATACAATACTGACATCATTGTGCTTACACACAAAAAGGAACTATTACTCATTGAACTTGAAAGACCATCAACACGATTGTTAAAGAAAGGCGGGCATCTTACGTCAGAATTAGAGCACCCATTCGATCAGATACGAGATTGGCTGCTGATTTTTGAGGAGCATCGTTTAGCCGCGCTTGATTGTATTGGATTAAAGACCGATGAGGTGGGAATGATTCGTGGAATTGCGATTCTCGGAAGAGATCAGCCATATAACCCAGACCACTTACGCAGACTCAAATCTCAAGACTTTGGGAAGATAAGTATTTTTACTTATGACGACCTATTAAATGGCCTTGTCACGCTGTCCTGCACTATAGATGAATTATAGTTATGCGGCCCTTTTCATCGGTAGCAATATGCGAATAACATCACCTGTCAGTTCATAGCATTAACTCACGCGACAGGAACGCGACAAGCAACGCCGTCAGAAAATCGCTTGCTGCCTGAACTGACTTTGCCCCAAAATTCTAAATCGCTCTCTCCTGTTAATCCAGCCCGACCTGTCGTATAATCGCGCCAATCTAAACAACTCGGTTAGATTAAAGCCTAATGGCGGTGATGCTGGCTGCGTTGCCGCCGTTTTTTATTTGACTCCTAAGTGTTTTTCGATACAATTTCGCAGACCGTTATTAAGTCACCGTGAGAGTGACATGGAGTCTGAGTTTTAACGTCTAAAACCTTTTAGGCTCGCAGCCTGAGCCATAGCATCAGCGCAACAATCACGATACTAAACTCGACTGTTCCGCCTTTAGGAGATTGGCCTTGCTGATTGGTGTTATGTCCGTCGCATTCGCCCTCATCATAGATGCAGTTTGGCGTGCCGCAGGTGCAGTACGCGCCGCCCACGAGAATGCGGCCAGCATAGACAGCCGATTGATTACTATTTACACTTGCCATCAAAGGCAGAGCGATTATCAGGAGTGATACAGCGATTAATCGTTTCATGAAATCCTCCGGTCAAGATAATGCCGCCTTGCTGATGGCGAGCGGCCCGCCGAGTTTATACCCCTTTGCTATTTCGATTGGATTAGCTACCTACGAACGCGAGCGACTGACGCGAATCGCTGAACTCGCCTATAGCCAGCGCAATGTAAAAGCGATGGAATATGCGGCCCGCGAGCTTCTGGCCTATGATTCAGATGCCGCGCTCTACTACCTTGCGATGGCCGCGAGGCGGCAAGGCCGAACAGATGAAGCGCGAAAACTACTTGAGGCTGTACGCGGCAACTATCAGGCAAGAGCAATTCATGCTCTTGGCATCATTCATCACGCAGCCGGACAAGTTGACGAAGCCGCGAAGTATTACAGCGAAGCAATGCGGGCTAATCGCGGGCATGATTTACTCGCTTTCGTAGGCTCTCAATTTCAGGCATCAGCCATCAAGAGCATGCGCGGCAAGCATGATCAATCGCTTGATGATCTTCTGTCGCTGTACGATGTAGTTAGAATCGCAGCGAAACGACACTCACACTTATGGCCCACGCTTTACAATGAGATAGCCTGCGAGCTTTTGCAGCTTGGCCGAATTGACGAAGCAAAGCGGGCCGCGTCCGTCGCTCTTGCTTCTCCGCTTGCTCATGCTTATCCAGAGATACAAGAGACGGCGCGAGATATTGCTGAAAGTGAACGGCAAACAATTTTTGTAGTCGTTCCCGCTCGCAAGCAAAAAGTTATCATCCGTTTTCAAATAACTGGGCTTTACGTCCAGCGAAGAGTTATCAAGCCGACCATCGGACGTGCGCCAATAATCTGCTCAATAGTTGAGCGGGTGGCGACGGTCGCGCCCATCCATGCCCCGCCTTTCAACCAGTAGTCACCGGACAAACTGATTAACCCTCAAAACTTGGTTAGGCCGAAGTCTGCCCCGCACCATCAAAGTATTGAGCAGACCCGGCCCGCTTCACAGTAGACGTGTGTCTACTAGAAGGACGAAAAGCATGAAAACAGAAAAGAACGATTTAGAGCAAGCCACTGACGAGCAATCTCAGGCTGTTACAGACGACCAAAGCCAGAACGACGATGGGGGCTTGCGTGGCATTTTCACAATCGAACGGTCTACGGAATTTGTAGACCGTGTTTTTAACGAAGACAGAGACAACCCGGCAACATTCATGCGATTGCTTCTACTGCTTCACGACCACAGCGACGAGCCGCCAGTCAAGGATGCGCTTATGCACCTGATGATGGGAGCGTATAACGTTTCTATGGCTCACAGTGATGCGCTTGATAAATACCTTGACACACTGCGAGCAGAGAGCAGACAGCAAAGCGCGGCATGGTAGCAGTGTTCGCCTTGACAACAGCTAGGGCAAGAGCATCTTAAATCTTGTAGGATGTAGACCTTCCGTATTTCTAAAGGAGGTCTACAATGGATAATCAATCGCCCAGAACTCTTGTCGAGCATTTCAGCTCTATCACTGATCCTAGAATTGATCGCACTAAACGTCACAAGCTCATTGATATTTTAGCCATCTCCATCTGCGCTACTATCTGCGGCGCTGAGGGCTGGGAAGAGTTCGAACTTTTCGGCAACTCTAAACAGGATTGGTTCAAGTCTTTTCTTGAACTGCCAAACGGCATCCCTTCCGATGACACTTTTCGCCGTGTTTTTGCCCGTATTGATCCTCGGCAGTTCCAGCAATGCTTTCTTGAGTGGGTTCGTTCAGTTTATCAACTCACTGAAGGTCAGGTCGTAGCTATTGACGGCAAACTCTCACGCAGGTCTTTCGACCGACCAACGGGAAAGGCTGCTATCAGCATGGTCTCGGCTTGGGCTAGCGAAAATGAAATGGTTTTGGGCCAGGTGAAAGTTGATGAGAAATCCAATGAAATAACAGCAATTCCTGAATTACTCGATATGCTGGAAGTAGCGGGCTGCATCGTCACTATAGATGCTATGGGGTGCCAAACCGATATTGCTGCAAAGATTATCAGCAAAGAGGCAGACTATGTCCTTTCGGTAAAAGGCAATCAAGTAACCCTGTATGAGGATTTAATTCAATACTTTGATTGGGCGCTTGGTGATAAGTTCAACCAGACCGCTTATACGACGGAAGAAACCGTAGACGGTGATCACGGGCGAGTAGAAGTGCGACGATACTATGCGACGAGTGACTGTGAGTGGCTGAGAAAGAAAGCAAATTGGAAGGGGCTGCAAACGATAGCGATGGTCGAGAGTGAAAGAACAGTTCAGGGAGAAGAAACGAGCCGAGAGCGAAGATACTACATAAGCAGTCTCGAAGCAGATGCAAAGCAGATAGGCAAAGCGATACGAGGGCACTGGTCAATAGAGAACTCCTTGCACTGGGTATTGGATATAGCATTTCGAGAAGATGAGAGCCGGATAAGAAAAGATCATGCGCCGGAGAACGTGGCGACATTGAGACACATAGCCTTGAATCTGCTAAAGCAAGAGAAGACAACGAAAGTAGGAATAAAATCGAAGCGGTTGAAAGCAGGCTGGGATGAAAGCTATCTGCTTAAGGTTCTATACGGTTAAGATGCTCTCGCCCTATGACAACAGCAATAGGTGATTGACATTCCATTGTTTTAGGAATATCGTTAAAGCCTTTTCTGTTGTTATGAAGCACCTTTCGCGGCGAGTGTAAAAGCTCGCCGCTTTTCTTTTTTTGACCGAAGAAACATGGCGGCTGAGAGTCGAGCGCAGACTGCCTAAGACATAGCCACCTAGCCCGTTAAGACTTTTTGTGCAGGAATTGTTTTTGTGCAGTTTTTGTGCAAAGCCCACTTTAGCATACTACCCGCCGTCTTACTTCTTTGGCTCTCAGCTTATCACTGAATGGGCCAGCCGCCGTGATGCTGAATAGGTATTGCTGGCCTCAGAATTGGCCTATGAGCGTTCAGGGGTGCTACGCTCGCCTGCATCTGAGATCGTTTCAAATTCGCCAAGCGGGGCGCAGGATGATGGCCTAGAGACAATAACGCTTCAGCCCTTTTCATACCTCTTGCCATTGAATGTGTAGCGGATAACCTGCTGCTTACATAGCTGGCAAAAGTTGCCGAGTAAACCATAAATGTGTTCGCCACAAATTTGCCCATGATTCGGGCAGGTATAACGGCGCGACGCTCCTATCAATCGCCTGCCCCTGACTTCCTTGCAGATTTTGCACACGTATTCGCTCTTTGCCATTGCGATAACC
The DNA here is from genome assembly GCA_963804815.1 of Blastocatellia bacterium. Taxonomy (GTDB): domain Bacteria; phylum Acidobacteriota; class Blastocatellia; order UBA7656; family UBA7656; genus DATEKX01. Next base: position 6,686,509 of record CAWDRU010000002.1, read on the forward strand.
CTTCGAGGTTTTGTAATTAGTGCGGAGGCAGGAAGTGAGTAAATTAAGGCGCGGCCTGCCAGAACTCCAGTTCATAGTACACATCGGCCAAGTTAGATTCATTGCCGTTCAATGTGCCATTGAACTTGAATAGAGGCTGGTCACAATTAGTCCCTGTCATATAGCCATAGCCCCCCGTTTTCGACTTTGCTGTAATCGAGTCGGGAGAATAGCCAAGTGTTGAAGCAACGCGAACATCAGAATTGGCGACTCTCCAGCGGATCATAAACACGCCAGAGCTACAGTTGTTCATCGTGTTCGGGAAGTCCGGTATTCCTGTCCAGCCGCCACCTTCAAAAATGCGAACTGATCCAGTAAGAGCGAACTCATTACCCCAAAAATCTTTTCCATTTGCAGAACGAAAGCCCGCAAAGATTCGGGGAAAGGACGGTATTGCTTTGCTTGATGTAGCCAAATAGATGCCCGTGTTCTTAGGCCAGAATGAGTTGGCGTTTTGAGGCAAACTCTTGAGTGGTGCTGCGACAAGTACGATTGATGCGCAGAGAGAGAGGATAAGTTTTTTCAACATATTTCACCTTACTTAATTTCGTTGTTCTGAGTGCCACACGCATTACAAAACTGAGCGGTTTGCGGTAGCTGAGTTCCACATTGTAAACAGTATATAGTGACCTCACTGAGTTCTTGTGATTGGTGTGGGGACTGGTGAGGGTTCTTTCTACAATGGTGCGTGCCAAGCACGTAGAACAACTCCACTGGAGCGGGTTGTTCGGCAGCAGTCAGTCCGTCTCAAACCAAGTAACAGGAATTAGACGGAACGGTGAACACATCTGATACCCAACAATCCGAATGCGGTATCTGTCAAACTTTATTTGAAGATACCGCTGGCTTTGGCGAGGGGGTGAATCGGATCGCCATACTGCCACGATCAGATCAAATATGTGGGGCGGATCGAGGCAGAGATGTGCTCGGTCTTCTGGGGATAGAGCAGAACTGATTGTACCTGCGATCTCGTTGTGCGTATGGAAAGTTCCGAGGAATTCGGAGCCATACTCTTGAGAGAGTTTCTTCACTCTCCGAATAAATTGATTGCGATTTACAATGGCCGCAGAACGTGTACGTTCGCCCCCCCGATACAGTTGGGCGTACTCCACAACCGCAGTATCAGCTTGAATTTGGCCTAGAAGAATTCCAAGCCGCTCTTGTTTATACTCGGCTTCATATCCTTGAATAGCTGCGTTGATGAGAGTGTGACCAACGCCTTTCGAGAGTACAATGTGTGTAGGTTTCATTGATATGCCTCCGAAGTATGACTTTGCAGCCGAATAAGGATTCTCCTTTTACTATCGAGCCGGAATTGAATTGCGAATTGCGGGCTTGATGCTACGCCGCAAATCCTTACTACTTCTGGGTAGAGGCAATAATACTGAAGCGATTAAAATATGAAAATGGCTTTAGCTCAATAGTTATTACGGAGTCATCATGAAAAAGAGTAAAAAAGCGAATAGGCGTCAAAGAACTTCGCGCTACTATGATATAGAATCTTGCCCTGTGAATAGCAGACAGGAATTTGTACAAAGATGCTGGTTCATTTTCGGCTGTTTTTTTGGTGATGCTAGAGAGTTCAGTCCAAGAGTTAAAGATAAAGAGCTACTGAAGCTGTTTATTAGAGAAGCCAAAAAGGGGAGAATACGTGAGAAATCAGGCCCAAAGGCTTCATATCTAACCAAGATAGAAAAGCTAAAAGAAGAAGGCAAAACTCTCAGAGAGGCCGTCAGATTGTCTTTTTCCGATATTGTGAAAGATCAGCCATTGCGTCTGAACTATGACGGATTTAATGCAATGCCTGCAAATGAGCAGAGAAAATTGATTGGTAATATCAAACGCTCACTGCGCCGCAGGTTGTCGTCAGACTACATTACAATAAACGACCCCCACGTTACGGAGTTAGGATGCCTAGCGCGAGATTATTTTGCTTATCTATGTTCGGCAGCACTATCAGGTGACTTTATGAGTGCCAACTCCGATATGAATGCAAGTTACATTGAAATCCTAAAAGAATTTGCGAGTATTATTTCTTCAGGGTTGCGCCAAGAAATGTTCAAGAAAAAAAGAGTTCCAATCGCAAAACTAGACCAGGCAACATCGAAAGTAAGAGTTATCGATCCTTAGTCATGTCCAAGCCGTTTTGGATTGTCCCCCATCAAACGCAAACAACCCTCAAAAAATTGGATTTTCTTACCACTTTTAATCACTCGCTCTATGCATTTTTTTATGGATTTGTCCTCCCACGTCTGAGGCAAAATTCAATCAGGCAAAAGAAGCCTAATTACATTTTGAACGGAGGTATTGTGATGGCAACCGCAAGTGAATTGAGAGAACGAATCAGAGAGCTTGAGACTGAACTGGAAGAAAAAGACGAAAACATTAATGACTTACAAGATACGATTGATGAGGTCTACCAGTTAGTCAGCCCGGAATCAGAAGACGAAGACGACAGCGATTCTGATGAAATCGAAGATTAGCGGCTACGCCATTCATACTGGCGATTCACTGCAATGGGAAAAGCCAATTAACACAACGATCTTTTGCAGAGAATCCGGTGTTAATTGGCTTCCGTTTCACGCTCATGTTTCCGCATGAGCGATCATTATACGCGCCAATGTATCCGGCGGTATGGCTCTATCTTACCATATTGCCTACCCCTACGCATTGGCTGAGTCATAGGAGTTGAAAGCCCATGCGCCATTTTGAATCATTGCTCGAACGATTGCAGCCTGATTTACAAGTCATGAGCAAAGCTTTTACAGCGAATGGGCAAAGACTAATCAAAGAAACTTTCTTTGTTGCGTGCGACAGGTTGCATAATGGCTAAAGCAAAATTACCGTCTCTCATCCACCCTGTAGAGGCCGCGTTCAAAAAGTATTACCCAGCATTGCTGCCGACGCTGAAGGTGGCGCTGGCCGTCTGTATCGGGCTGGTGTTCAAGGAAAAGACAAAACCGCTTTCACTCATCCTCGAAAACCCATCGGGCCGGGGCAAGAGTACAGTGATTGAAAGCTTCTTTCCGGTCGAAGCTAAGGCTTTTGCGAAGATGAAGGATTATGTCTATCGCAGTGACGCATTCACACCAAAGAGCTTTGTCACCAGCGCGGCGAACCTGAGCGAAGCCAACAGGAAACAGATAGACCTGCTGCCAAAGCTCAAAAATAAATATCTGCTCACCAAAGAGCTTGCGCCCATCTTTCGCGGGCAAGAAAAAGACTTGATCGAGATGTTCAAAATTTTGATTCCTGTTCTCGACGGCAAAGGCTTTGTGACGAATACGGGACTAGCGAGCCGGGGCTACAGTGAGGCCATCGTGTTCAACTGGCTAGGAGCAACTACACCGCTGCCGCGCAAGGCATTCAAGACAATGAATCAGCTTGGTACGCGGCTCTTATTCTATGAGACGCCGATAGTAGATTTTCAGGAAGGCGATCTGATTGCCTACGCCAAACGCAATGACGTTTCTGACGCGGCGGCGAAATGTAATCGGGCTGTGAATCGCTTTGTGATTGAATTCTATCGGCGATACCCGCATGGCAGTGTGAGCTTTAATTCAATTGCGATTACTGACCAGCGGATTGAAAAGCTCGTCAAGTTGGCTAGGTTCTTGGTTGAAGCAAGGGCTGAGGTTGTTTACGAGCGAGACAATGGCACATACAAGCCAGTGGGCGTTAAACCGTCCGAAGGCCCGCACAAGGTTATCAACTACTTCAAAGAGATCGCCTGCGCGCTGGCTCTGATTCACGAGCGGCGCGCGGTCAACGATGACGACATGGCGCAAATCAGGCACATCGCCATTTCGTCAACGCCAGATAATTTGCGGCCTTTGATTTGGGAACTGGCCGCAAAAGGCGAGTTCACTACAAAGCGCGGGGCTGAGTTGTGCCAGATGTCGGATACGACCATCAGTGAAAGATATTCAAAAGAGCTTGAACTGCTCGGCATCATCGAACCGCCAAACAGTCGGAGCGGAGCTTTGACGGCCTACAAGCTGGCTCAATCGCTGGCTTGGCTTATCAAGTAGAAGCTCCCCACTAAAAGCATGGTGTGTGTGTCTGATGTGTGAAAGAGATTACGGAATCACTGATGGGCGATACACGCACACGCCCCCTTTTTAGTGGGGAGGTTGGAGAACACGCATTAAGAATCGAATTGCACATACAGAAGCTCAATTTTCACTGATAACCCATAGATAGTCGCCAAATGATTACCAAATGAAAGCTAAAAAACAATCCCAAATAAACTCCAAAGAAACCGGAAAACAATCTGCAAGAAACCGGCAGCTAATCCCGACAAAGGCGCGAGGAAATACAAAATGAAAGAACATGAGCCAGCAAGCAATATGCAATCAGAGCGTTTATTGACGGTCAAAGAGGCCGCAGCCTTTCTAGCAGTCAAAACACGCACCATCTACGCATGGGTACGGGAAAGGCGTATCCCTTTTCGCAGAGCCGGAAGGCTACTCCGCTTTGATCGTGCCGAGCTTTCCAAGTGGGCATACGAGCAGGCTCAAAAAAAGAATACTAATGATTTATTGCGTGTGATAAATTGGTAGCCGCTCCTGTAACGGCGGCAAACCAGAAAGGAGCCGCATAGTGTCTGTCAGAAAAAGAGGCGACACTTGGTATTTGGATATTTGCGAAAAAGGCAAACCTCGCACCGTTCGCGCGCTGAAAGGCGTAAGAACAAAGGCGCAGGCCGAAAAGGTAGAGGCTGCCTTCAGGACTCGAATTCTTCAAAAGCGTTGCGGTCTTTTGGAACGACCGGAAATGCTTTTTAATGAATTTGTGGAGAAAAACTTTTTGCCGTACTCAAGAATCAACAAAAAGAGCCACACATCAGATGTATGTATTTGCAAAGCTCTAAAAGCATTCTTCGGCAAACACAACCTCGCTGATATAAACGCGCCGATGATCGAGCAGTATAAACAGAAGCGAATCAGTGAGCCTACTATATACGACAAGCAACGTAGCCCGTCACGAGTCAATAAGGAGCTTGCCGTACTCTCGAAAATCCTTTCAATGGCTCTTGAGGCTGACTTGATAGCAGCAAAGCCTAAAATCAGATTGTTCAAAGTCTCAAGTGAGCGAATCCGTTACCTGACAGATGAAGAAGAGATACGCTTGCTGGAAGCTTTGAATGATTGCAACTGGCTACGAAGCATCGTGATCTTCGCGCTACATGCGGGAATGAGGCGCGGGGAGATTTTCAACCTGCAATGGTTTGATGTGGACTTTGCTCGATTGTTGATAAAGGTTCGCAACACCAAAAGCGGGAAAGATCGAAGTATCCCGATGAATCAAACCGTCAAAAGATTGCTTGAGAATTTGCCCAAAACAAACGGCTATGTTTTCCCAAGTCCTAAGACTGGTGGCAGGCTGACAGACCTGAAGCGCAAGTTTGACGAAGCCAGAAAGAAAGCCGAAATCGTCAATCTTCGTTTCCACGATCTACGCCACACATTTGCAACGCGCATGGCGAATGCAGGAGTGGACATCTTCACACTCGCGGAGTTATTAGGGCATAGCGACATCCGCATAACCAAGCGTTACGCGCATGGGACAGAAGAAACGAAGCGTCAGGCAGTCGAAAAATTGGTCAGGATCGAGAAACTACGCGACAACAGCGTAACAAATGACAAAGGGCAAGTCGTGCAACTTGCCCTAAGTAATTGAGACTTATGGAGCCAGCGAGGGGACTCGAACCCCTGACCTCCGGTTTACGAAACCGATGGATTAGCGTTTTTCAGTGTTTAGCAATGTCCAACTTTAGCTAAAAATCCCTTATTTTTCAAGCATTTTTCACTATTCTTGTTCACCAGTGTAGGTGTATAATTACTGGTGTTGAGGCTCAATGAGTAACCAAATGAGTAACCGGAGGCACCTATGGCAAGACTTAGAACCGGCTGCGCTATCGCTAAAAAGACCCAGAAAAACGGCAAAACTTCTACTCAATGGTACGCCAGAGTTCAATACTTTGACGCCACAGGTAAGAGAGTTCAGAAGCATCAAAAGCCTACCCATAACACCAAGACCGCAGCCCGTGAGCTTGCCAAAGAGATGGAGCGCCAGCTTGAGACGGAAGGATCGCATTCCCTCGATTCTTCTCAGATGACCTTTCTTGACCTCGCCTCTCACTACCAAGAGACTTACCTTATAGACCCTGAGTATGTGGATGGTCGCAAGGTCGCAGGCTTGAGAAACAAATACGATTTTGAAAAGCGGCTAGAGATATTAAAAGGCTTTTTCAGGAATCAGAAAATCCGCTCAATCACTTATGGGGATCTGAAACGCTTTCGCTCTACTCGGCTGAAAACCCCTGTTGTAGTTGGGCGAAATACCAGAGGCACAGAAGCCAAAGGCAACCCCACAACAAGACAACGTTCTATCGCATCAGTCAATCGAGAGCTTTCCCTACTTCGCCGCATTTTCAATGTTGCAGTCGAGAACGGCTGGCTTTTGAAGAATCCTTTTATGATGGGAAGCCCGCTTATCACAATGAGCGAAGAAAAGCCCAGAGAGCGCATATTGACCAAAGAGGAAGAAGAGAGATTGCTTGCGGCCTGTACTGACTGGAAGGCTCACTTGAAGCCTATCATTATCCTGGCACTCGATAGCGGGATGCGTAGAGGGGAAATGCTGAAGCTTGTTTGGTCAGATATAGACCTTGAAAACCGCGTCATCAGTATTAGAGCCTTCAATACCAAAACGATGCGCCAGCGTCAGATTTCAATGTCTTCGCGTCTTGCTGCCGAATTACAGGTAATTTGGGAGCAGTCGAACAAGAACCCCAGCGAATCGGTATTTGGCGTCACCACCTCAGTAAAAACATCCTTCAATAAACTCAAAAAGAGCGTTTCTCTTCCTGACCTACGTTTCCACGACTTGCGCCACACCCACGCCACCCGCCTAGTATCGAAAAATCTACCCCTCGCAGAAGTAGGTAGAACGCTAGGCCACACCCAGATCAACACCACCTATCGGTATGTCAACCGCGACCTACAGTCAGCCCGTAGAGTCTCTGATATTATGGACGAGCTTAATGATTCATAGGGCAGACTGACGCGAGATGAACATAGGCACACATAGACGCACAAACTCAAAAAATTCAGCGATTTAGGTCCAAAAAAGTTGTTGATACGGCAGCTTATCAGTGATATATTTTCGCCTGATAGGAGGCCGTACTGGTCATAACTTGTTATTTGGTACAGTAATGCGTTTTCAGGAGACAATCTTTCACTTTGACCATAATCCTATCTGTCACGCATATAGCTGCACCTAACAATCAACGTTCGGCATGGAGAGGATGGACCGCTCATCCCTTCTTTTCTTGCCTTTGCCTTGGTTATTAGGAGCCAGCTATATGAGCACTTTGTCTAAACTCACCTACACAGTTCCAGAGGTACTGGAACTCCTCCAAATTTGCCGTACAACTCTGTATTACCTCATCGAGAACGAGAAGATTAAGAAGGTGCCGAACCTTGGCAGAAAAATCTTAATCACCCGCGATGAACTTGTGCGCTTTCTAGGGATCACTGAAGAAAAAGCAGCGTAGCAGATAGGCGCAACCCCAAAACGGATGCGTCTTTTTGTATTTAGGGAAACGTGTGTCTAAAGCTCGGCGTGTACGCCGGAAAGGATCAGCTATGACTGAACAGTTTTTGTTTGGGTGCATTGTGGGTGCCATAGGGGGGATTGTTTTTATTATCACGTTAGCTCTCCAAGGGTCAAAGAAGAAAGAAGAACCCCAGGTTATTGACGCCCACTTCGTAGACAAGCCAGAGAGTCCTTCAAAGGCTCTTGTGAGGCACAGCACCGTGCTAATTGTTAAGCCAAGACGCAAGGAGGTGACGTATGGAAAACAGAAATGATGAGTTTCCAATAAAGCCCATTCTATTAGGTCTACTTCTCCTTCTAGGATGGAAGGTTATTGAAGAAATGACCAGAATGGTAACGATTTTCTTTTCTGCAATGCTGACCATTGCGATCATTGCAGCTTCTTTAGGTGCTGCCTACCTAGTTTTCTCTTTCATCAGAAACAGAGAGTTAGGTGAGAACAAGAAAATCCGCAAAATAAACAGAATAGAAGCAGAGATGAAACAGGCACTTGCCCGAACTCCAAAGCATCTTCACCACGATATAAAGGAGCATTGCCTACAGAAGCAAAGAGATGTCTACGCGGAAAAACCAAGCTCCCATATTGATGACGTTCTGGACCGCACAAAGCAGATACTTTCTACCTTCAGAGGAGGCCGCAATGGAAACAAAGATTCACATAGGTAGGAACGTAGAGGAGGGTGGGAAAGTATTTCTCACCCTCAAAGACTTCATGAGTCATTTACACATCACCGGCCTTACCCGCAGCGGCAAGTCAAAGCTCATCTTGATGATTTGCATTGCATTAATCGAGATGCGTAAGGCTTTCATCCTCCTCGACCCGCACGGTGATCTTTACCGGGACGTGCTGGCTGAATTGGCACGGCGAAACTACAAGCAAGACCTTGTTTTGTTTGACCCGTCGAATGAAAAGCGGATTGTAGGGATGAACTTCTTTACCACTCCCTACAGGGACGAGGGACGCATAATGACCAAAGCAGAGCGGTTGTCTAAGCAGCTTACCAGAACCTTTGGTCTTGAAAGTACCGACGCATACGGGAACATCGAAAAATTCCTTCGCGCGTTCTTCTACACCATTTTGGACCGTAATCTTTCCGTGTGTGACTTGGTGTATTTTCTCCATTGGTCATTCAAGGAAAAGCGCGACCCTATCATTGACAAGGTAAGTTCTTTGGAGATTCAGGCCGAGCTTAAAGACCTCTATTCTTCAAAGGTTGAGTTTGATAGAAAGATAGGGCCAACCCAAAACAAGCTCCAGAGGTTCATCCATCCTCAGATGAAACGCATTATGGGGCTTACCGATAACAACATAAACTTCGAGGCGTTGATAGAAAAGCAACGTATAATGCTTTGCAACCTCCAACCCTCAGAGAATGACCTTGTGGGCCAGGACAACACCAGAGCATTAGGGACTTTGCTCATCTCCGAGTTCTGGCAACAGTTCATCAAGAAAACCGAGTATAAAGAGTTCTATCTGATCGCAGATGAAGCCCAGACCTATTTCACCCCTGACCTACTTGAAATTCTTCCGCAGAGTGCAAAGCGAGGACTTCACTTGATCCTTGCCCATCAGGATCAGGGGCAACTCACTCCGGCCTTAGCTTCTGCGATCAAGAACGCCCAAACCAAGATACAATTCTCCAACGAGGAGAACCCAAAGGAGCAACGTATGTTTACCCTCAGACGAGCCAATGGAGAGCAAATACTTTGTGAAGCTCCCTTGATGCCAAAACGTTTCTTTGACCGTAAGAAAGTCGATAAATTAGTGGAGACTAACACCAAATACTTTATGACCCCTGAGCAAGTAGACGAGAAGCTGAAAACTTCGCACAATGAAGTTAAGCCGAAAGACCTTGACCCTTATGAGTAACCTAGAAACTAAGATCATCTGTTTGATACGAGATTATCCGCTTATCAATGTAGATCAACTTTGCCGTCTTTCTGGACGACCGATGCAGTCAGTGGCGCGCAGTCTTTTGAAGCTCTGCAAAGAGAAGAAACCCTACATCAATCGCAACGAGAACAAAGAGAGTCCCAATACGCCTTATGTGTACGCGATCACCAAACACGCAGCAGCAGAGAAAGAAATCGGAGGCTATCCTGTAGATTTATCCGAGCGCAAAGACAAAGGATTAGGGCATGAGATTTTGATAAACGAGATTCATATAGCTTTAAGAGAACAAGTAATCTATTGGATACAAGACCGTAAAACTTTATGGAGGCACGGCGTACAACCAGATGCTTTTTTCAAGCTTCAATTAGGAGAGCGCAAACGGTCATTTTTTCTTGAAGCAGAGACAGGCAAAAACAACAATCTGGACGTGCTGGCAAAGTATCGAGGCTATGAAAAGCTTCGACTGTTGATGAAGAAAGAAACGATTGATTGGCTTCCAATGGTCAAGTTTTCAGTTCTTACTATTCGCCCTACCGCAGAATCCGCCCAGGCGTTAGCCCAAGAGGTTTTCAGAGAGAAGATCATTGACCAAGACTATGAAGGCTTCTATATGTTCTCCACTCTCCCTATTACCTTACCTTTGATAAAATAGAAGAGGCACCCTCGCAGCGATGCGAGTTATAGGGACTGTATCGGCGGGCCGGGGCCTTGTCCTTGCGCCCGCCTGAACAGCCCCTTTTGCTTTTATGCTTATCCCTATCGGAACAAGAGAAGACACCACAAACAACGAGATCGTCTACATAGACCCTGATCGTCATTCGAGTTGCTTTGGAATGACTGGAGTAGGTAAATCAACCTACCTCTCCACCGTCTTAGAACACTCCATACGCTCAGGGCTTGGCTCTCTAACAATCGACCCGCATGGTGGGATCGTTGATGCTGCACTACGAAGAATCCCCAAGTCCAGAACCAAAGACGTAATCCTTGTTCACGCCCAAAAAGACCGAGTGGCCGGAATCAATATCTTTGAGGGAGACGCCTCAGATGATGAGAAGGTCGCCGCCGTAGTTGATACCTTTGTCAAAATCTTCGGGAGTAGTTTTATGTTCTCATCCGAAAACGTGATGCGCTGGGCTTGCTACGCAGTTTTGGAAGGGGTACAGAGTCCAACCCTGATGGATGTAAAACGATTCCTCAAAGACAAGAAGTTTATGGCAAGAGTTCTTTCAAGGATCACCAACCCAAATGTACTGGCAGAGTTTGAAGGTTATGACACGAAAGACTGGGAGAGGAAACGAGTTGAACAGATTGCGCCGGTATTAAATAAGCTGGATCAATTCTTGGCTCATTCACTGATTCGCGCCCTTGTCGGACAGCGAGGAAAGGGAGTGAATTTCAAGCAGGTGTTGGATCGAAAACAAATACTTTTAATCAACCTTGAAGGACTCGGAAACCGAGGCGCTGAGATGGTCGGAGGGTTTGCCTTCTCTCAGCTTTTCTTTGCCTCTCAGAAGAGGAAGGACCGCAAAAGCATACATACAGTTGTCATTGACGAGGCACAGAAATTCATCTCAAGCCCGATTGATTTTGTCCTGGCCGAGTCTCGAAAGTTCGGCCTTTCCCTTCATCTTGGAACTCAGATCATCTCAGCGTTGCCGCTTAATATCCGAGAGTCCATATTCGGCAATGTGGCAACGACTGCCGTTTACCGAGTAGGCGGGGTAGATGCGGAAATCCTCATCAAAGAACTATCTACCAACCAGCCTGCCTATAGATTGCAAGATTTGCCCGATTACCGGGCCTTTGTACGTTACTTGGTATATTCCAAGCAGAAGGAGGCAAAGCGCCCTGTAGGGCCATTTTTGACCCGTATGAACCCGCCATCAAATCCTCAAGGAGATGAGCAGAAAAGGGATGTTGTGATCCGTGAAAGTCTCAAGTGGCACGGCAAAGATCGTGAATTTATCTTGAAAAAGATAGACGAAGAATTGAGAAACCAACGTTGAAACCATTGTTGAAACGGCTTCAACTGTCCGAGGCTCAGAAGTCCTTATTTATCGAGCTACTTAGCTCTTTTCAAAGGCAGGGTAACATACTGCCAATGTCTCTTCTCTTTTTTATAGGGTGCAGGGTATCCCCGCCAGAGCGTGAGGCTGATCTCACCTACAGTAAGCGCAGAGCGTACAATAAACAGGTCATCTTATCTGGAACGACCTAGACGTTTGAAACGGCAACCTATTGACGTTTACAACGGCGGTGGAACGAGCGGTGGATCGTCCGACCACCCTCTGCCAAACGGCAAAGGGATTGCCACTTATAGCCAGCCTCGCACAGCTAGGGCAACGACCACCAGAACAGCACACGCAGCGATCAAGTAGATTGCACACTCTACTAAAGGCTGAAGCTTCACCTTTCTTACTTTAGGTTCCATAGTATCGTTAGATTGTTTGACCGACCTTTTCTTAAGTCTAGTCTCCCTATCTCACCCTGTCACAGAGAGAGGAGGAAGCGGCGAGAAACGGCGACAGCAGTTGCCGTTTATTGACGGTTATGGAGCGACCTTGACAGGGTGAGAATGATTTTATTCCTTGGTAAGAAATTCTACAGCTTGAAGGGCATTACTCACCGTGCAGGTTCCAAGAGGGTTCCATTTACCGCCTGACATTCCAACCCATATGCCAGCGTTTGGGTCTATAGCAAGACACTTACTTTTATAATCAAATACCTGCCAATCACATTCCCCGATAACCGATATAGTCGATTCTATGTGTACATTTCTGCTGGCGAGAAGATTTTTAATATAGCGAGTAGCTTCTGTTTGCATGTTCATAATTCGCTCAATTCCCGCAATGCCCGCTTATCAAGTATCGTAATTTTCATTCGCCCGACTTCAACAAATCCGTTCATCTTCAGTTCGTGGATTGCATTGGTGACTGATTCCCGATATGTTCCGATCTGTTCTCCCAAGTCTTGATGAGTGTATCCTTCGACGGAGGAGGAAGCACCAGCAGTTTCTAAAAGCAATCCTGCTACTCTGGACTCCACTGTTTGAAATGATGCCCGGTAATGATCCGTTTCTACCAGTCCCAGCCTTGGCCCAAGCTCTTGAAAAAGAGTGATTCCATCCTGCCGTATCCAGTCTGCCACTTTTTGAATATCTATAACCGCAACTGTTACTCCATTGGAGCCTGCGATTGCCTTACAGCTAAGCATTGTTTGACCAAGTAGCGACATATCGCCAAAGATGGTATTTGGCTCAAGCTCACTGACCAGCATATCGTGATGTGAATGCCAGATTTCAACTATCCCTTCTCTGACAACGAAGAGTTCATCATTCGGGCGCAGTATTCGATGAGAGCCATAATCTTGAGTGGGAAGAGAGTCAAAGAAGCTCAAGCGCGAGAAGTCCTGTACTTTCAGGTAGCCAATCTTTTGCGCCAGCATAGAGGCTACCAGATGTTTGCGCTTTGGTGTGAAAGTGTGTCGTTCTCTGGTCATAAAAAATGAGAGGAGGAATGTACGCTGGTTACATCCTGACATAAAAGACGTACACGCCCCCTCTAAGCCACTTAGCCTCAAGAAGGAGAAAATCAAATGCCCTAGCCATTCCTATTGAGCTACCACAAGGGATGTGCTAAAAACGAAAGCCATATTACTTAAACGAGCGGTAGGCTGTCAATCAAATTATGACGCAAATCTGCTAGAATAACGCATAATGAAAGAAACTTTGAGTCAGTATGTAAAGCGGGTGATGCAGCAGAAAGGTCTTGGCGTGCGTGACATTGAACGCAATTCCAAGAACAAAATAACAAACAGTCACATCAGCAAGGTGCTCGCGGGTACTGCTCAAAACCTCACGTCCGATAAGATTGTCGCTCTGGCCGCAGGGCTTGGGGTAAACCCTCACGAAGTATTCAGTGTCGTATCAGGATGTTCGCCAGATTCGGAGCCACCCGATTTGATGGTGTTTGCGGACGTGATTCAAAAGTTGGCAATGAATCCATTGCTATTGGAAGTGCTACAAGAATTATTGCGCTTTGAAGAGAGGGATTATATAGACATGCTGAAAGCGCTTCGATTTATGAGGGAGCGGAATCAAAAAGTTCAAAAGCGAAAAAAGAAAAAGGACTAATCCTTTTCAGTAGCTATTTTTTTAATAGCATCAACCATCTTACGGAGCTTCCTACTGGTAATGGAATCGTCGGAAGCAACTCGCATCAATTCCATAAACAAATCCTTGTCGTTCATTTCGTCAAGGTTTTTCTCATCACCATTACCACCGTTTGGTTCTTTGACCATTTTGTTTTTCCAATCTTTTAAACTGGTTACTTCACTGGGTTGAAAGAACGGTCTACCCCTAGTACTTTCTGGGCGTTCGCGCTCAGGAAGCCGCAAGACATTTTTGGCCTTCTTTGGTTCTAAAAAAGACTGAATAACAGGTACAGATGAGCGAGACTTGTATCCCCGCAATGCCAATTCTTGCCAAGTCTCGCGCCACTCAGGATATGCATTTATAAAGGGAGAGGCAAGAGTAATCCGCGAAATATTTGTGGCTTCTGTAATTCTCCCTATATCACAAAGTTCAACGGCAAGACTGTTGAAATATTGACACTGGGTATAAAAATCCGTGTGTTGTATTAAAGGATAGATTTTCTCAAGTTCTTTAATTGCCTGTCCCTGACATCCTTCCTTCGCTTTAACTATGGCGGCACCTCTATAGATTTCGATAAGCAATGAAGGGCTATGAGCATACTTTACTGCCTTGGCAAAGTACTTCAGTTCTGCTTCGGTATTGCCTTTGCGAGCTTCGATACCAGCTAAGGTAATTAAAGCCCTGGCCTTATATGTTCTTGATTCATCCAAGACTGTTTCAAAGGTATGTTGTGTATTGTCTCCCTTCAGGAACGACGACAATGCATAATAGTATTGACTTATTAGCTGGTACTCTCGTATAGGGAGATTAGATAAGATCAAGCTTAAATCTTCTATCTTTTGTACCCGTCGAAAAACTCGTGCGGTCTCTATTTCTTGAACAAGCCTAACCCCTAATTCCTGAAAACTGGAAACACTGTTGATAACATGCTGATACGATTCAACACCCTGAATTAAGGAGGAAACAATGAAACGACTCTTAGCAACCTTAACGCTCATTTTGTGTCTGTCCTTTCCTGTTCTCGCGGGACATGTACATCCTAGTGGTTATGCCTGCTCCTGTGGGACAGCCGGTTGTATTGAAGACTATGAGGGTGAATGTGGCGGTCACACAAATCAACAAAGCACCCCTTCTGACTTAGGCTCTGGGACATTGTTGATTCTTGTGGCCTTAATGCTGGGCCTGAAACTTAGAGCCTAAGTTTGTGTAATCCATTTAACTCAACGTATCGCCGGGACTTCTGGCGACTAAATATTTGTCTGCGCGATTGTATACCAGACTACAAAGCAGTTCACAAGTATTTTTCGATTAGGGGTTGTATCCCTGTGGATTCACGCCTCTTGTAATCGTTTACGGATGTGCTTTACTAAATACAAGGTCAAACCAATGAACTCTCAAAAGCGTGAGCAAGGATAACAGCAAGAAAATCATATTGGATTTGTGTGGAGGTACAGGAAGTTGGAGCAAGCCTTACAGAGATGCTGGGTATGATGTTCGAGTTATTACTTGGCCTGAGTACGATGTAAGAAATTACTATCCCAGAGAGGTTTATGGAATATTAGCCGCGCCGCCGTGTACTCACTTTGCGGGAAGCGGAGCGCAGTTCTGGAAGGAGAAAGATAAAGACGGCAGGACTCTTGAAGACCTCGAAATTGTCACGGCTTGTCTGCGAATCATTATTCATTCCAAGCCTAAGTTCTGGGCATTGGAAAATCCTGTAGGCAGACTCAAGAGATGGCTCGGCCAGCCAATGATGTATTTCAACCCTTGTGACTTTGGCGACCCTTATACAAAAAAGACCTGTCTATGGGGAGAGTTCAGGGAGCCTGAAAAGAATCCTGTTGAGCCAGAGTTTATGACGAGCAAAAGCGGAAAGAGATTCAGTAAGATTCATTGGTATACTGGTGGAAAGAGTGAGCGCACAAAAGAGATTAGAAGTATCACCCCTCAAGGTTTCGCACAATCATTTTTCAAAGCCAATCAATAATCAAAATATGAGTACACCTTATAACTGGGAAAGAAATGCAATAATTCATCAGCTTGTTCGCAGCGGTATGAGCTATCGAGAAGTAGCCAAGAGATTCAAAATGTCTCATACAAATGTCGCTCGCATTTTCCGCCTTCATCGAAAAAAGCTAAGAAAATCAAAGTAAAAGTCTGGGGATAACTCCCTCTTGTAAACGTTTACAGTCTTGCTATCATTAAGTCATAAGCCGATAAACAAACCCACCAAATATAAATCAAATGAAGTGTTCAACCTGTCGCGGAACTGGAAAGGTAGAAGTCGAGGGAATGCAGCCTGACGAGTTCACCACCGAGAAGTGCGATGTATGTATGGGAAAGGGCGAGCGCAATGTCTATTTCATAATGACCGTCTGGGATGAAGACAACGACCGAGAGCTTGTCAGTGAAGATGTACCGCTGGACTATGAGCAAGCCTGCGGATTGATTGCCCGACAAATGAAGTACGCCCAAGAAAACTAACCTACCTATTCACTTCAATGAGAGAAATAAAATTCAGAGCTTGGAACGAGAAAATGAAAAGGATGTCAGCGCCATTCGATTTCACCGATCTCCGCGATGGTCTACTTATTCCAGAGAATACCTTTTTGAAAGACTTGGAACTTATGCAGTTCACCGGACTCAAGGACAAGAACGGGAAAGAAATTTACGAGGACGATTTAGTTAAAGGCACCGTAACAATGAAGGACGTAGTATGGAAGATCGAGTATAGAGCCGATCCTGAGTTTGTAGGTTTTATTCCAAAGGAAGTTGGTAAAGATGGCCGGGATAATCTTTCTCGATTTATCCGCTGGGACGAACTTGAAGTCATTGGCAACATCCACGAAAACCCTGACCTACTTCAATGAAAAACTTAGAAAACTGGAAAGAAAAGTTCAGGGCTTCGCTGAAAGATAGAAGTATTAGAGGACTTGATATAACTCCTCCACTTCAAAAGATAGATTGGGCGTGGGTGATTCTTGAAAAGTTTATAGAAGATGCCCTCCAAGCCCAGAGGAAAGAGCTTGTGGAGAAGTTGGAAGGATTGAAAATAAAAGATCCAATTTGTTATTGCAAATCTCATCCCGAACATAATTGTGATGTAACATCGAATGCAGCGATTGTAGACGCAATTTCCATCATCAGTTCAGATAACCAATAGATCAAAGACTATGAAGAAATATATTGTTACCTTAGACATATTCACCGTGGAAACGGTTCATGTAGAAGCAAGAAATAAAAAAGAAGCCTTTGAAAAGGCAAAAAATGAGAGTGTATACAACGACGGGGCGACGGAGTTTACATTATATGAAGTAGTCGAAGACAAATAACTCAACACAGATCCTATGAAACTTCTTGAAGTCACCCACTGTATAGCAACTTGTCAAGATTGCGGCGCAGAGTTTGAGGACTATCGAACGGCCAGAGAAGAGGCTCATAGACACTCAAAAAGTAAAAATCATTTCGTTACTGGTGAAGTAGGGTACTCATTTTCCTATGGGAATTCCCTCACCCCCGAATCCAAATAAACCCACCTCATTACAAAGAGACTATGAAGAAGAAACAGAAGGAAATAAAAAGTAAGTGGCATCTAATGTCAGGAAAGTTCTCAGTAAAATCACAAGATTTATTTGCTGAAGATGCTATACAGATACCAGTCGTTGTATTCATCGCAGTTCCCACTGGCGAGGTTAAGTTGTTTGCGCGGCACTACGTAGAACAGGTCGGAACGGAATCAATACTGACTACCCTCAATTCCTAATACCCAACTAAATATGAAACAATATTCAACCGAACAAACCCTAATGCAGCGCAGCGAACACTATAACGATCCTGCCCACATCCCCCTTACCCGTTCTGAGTTTGTCCTTTGTACATTCATTGTCATAGGTATTCTTGCCCTGATCGTCGGAACACTTCTTTACATCTATGTCTCTTGAGGAACACATAGAGGCCGAGCGTCAGAAGTTGCGCCGCTTCTTTACCAAGGAAGAACTCAGATCAAAAGTCGCTAAAAACCCAATCACCTTAGAATCCATCATCAGACGCTATCATATGCTTCATTACAGGGAACGCTACCCGTTCGGAATCCCAGAGAATCTAATCCAGTTAAATCAAAGGTCAAAATAAATCAATAACACGGCAATGAATACATCAGAAAATACAATTGAAATTACAAAGGCTCTCATCGAGTTTCACCAGGAGATAGGCATTATCAAGAAGGATGCGAAGAACCCTTTCTTCAAAAGCGAGTACGCCACTTTGTCCTCGATTCTAGAGGCAATCAAAAATCCTTTGTACCTCAACGGCCTCACCTTTGTTCAGTTCCCTAGTGGACAGAATGGACTTACTACAAGGCTGATGCACGATTCAGGGGAATGGATGGAGGAGAGCTATACGATGCCTCCAACTAAGAACGACCCGCAGGGCATAGGTTCTGCCATGACATACCAGCGCAGATACGCTCTGGGTGCGATTCTGGGTCTAAATATTGACAATGACGATGATGGAAACGCCGCCAGTATGCCAGCAACGGCTCAAAAAGCCCCCTCTAAGCCCCTTACTAAGGAAGAAGCGATCTATGTCGAGTTAAAGGGGAAAATCGCCATAGAGGACGATTTTGGCAAACTGGAGAGCTACAAGGCTTCCCTGATGGAAAAGTCCGACATAGTGACACCAACCCAATACAAAGACCTCATAGACCGGATAGACAAGAAGATCAAGAAATCAAATCTCAAAGACACAAAACAAGAGTCCCGCCAAACAGCGGAAACCGATATAGTCGAAGACACCACAATTGAACTCGAAAATGAACCTCAATAAAGTCATCCTCATAGGCCGGGCCGGAGACACCCCAGAGCTAAGATCACTCTCTACCAACACCTCAGTAGCAACCTTCTCCCTGGCTACAAGTCGCAAGTGGACTGACAAGCAAGGCAACAAGAAAGAAGAAACCGAGTGGCACCGAATCGTTCTTTGGGCAAAGCTTGCAGAAGTCGCTACAAGCTTCATTACGAAAGGTTCCCTTGTGATGATCGAGGGAAGATTACAGACAAGAAGCTGGGAGGATAAGCAGGGGAACAAGCGACAGACAACCGAAGTTATTGGAGAATCCTTACAGCTTGGTCCAAAGCCTCAGAATGCCCCAATTCGCCCAGTAGACGAAGATAAAGATGATACTCCTTCCTTTGAACGATGGCAGACTGACCCTGAACAACTCCCGTTTTAGTCTATGACCCCGCCAGAGAAACAACGCACCGTTCAGCAGAATAAAGCCTTGCATCTTTACTTCGAGCTTATCGCAGAAAAGCTAAACGAGGCGGGGTTAGATATGCGGGTGGTCTTAAAGCCAGAGGTTGAAATCCCCTGGACGAAAGAAAGTGTTAAAGATCATCTCTGGCGACCAGTTCAAGAACTCTACTTGAAAAAAGACAGCACCACAGAATTAACCACCGATGAAATAACAAAGGTCTACGAAGTCCTTAACCGCTTCCTTGCTGAGAAACACGGAATCTCAGAGCCGTTCCCAAGCATCGAGCAGTTAGGAGATTTCATAGATGATCCCTCTTGAGTCCTCTCAGTGTCCTCAAGGACAGGAATTGAACCTCACCTCAATTCCATCATCCCCTTTTACCTTGGGGACTCTCAGGGGACGCAGGGCAAAATACAAACAATGACTATTGACCAAACAATTAAGCGGGCGATAAGTAACGGATACCTAGAAAAAGTGTATAAAGGCAAAGGCTACGATATAAATGTCAATGATTCTGGATATGTATGGTTATCCGATGAATATGATACCAAGATAGCAGACTGGCGCGTTGGCGAGGTGTTACTTAGTCCTTCCTTTTGGCAATGTCTAGGTAAAGCACTGGGTTGGGAAACTTACACAAGATGCCCTATAAGAGAATGCGTCAGGGTGCTTCCTAGCCACAGAAAAATCCCGGAATGGCTCTACCACTGGCACCGTTTCATAGACCACCTCGCAGATGGCGGAAAACCAGAGTCATTCGCCGAAAACTTCTTTGAATCTCTATGATCTACTGCCCCTTACACGGCTGGCAAAAAGCCAATAAGCATATGGAGGAGAGAATATTTATCTGTGAGAAGTGTGATAGTTTACTTCTTGAAGATTCCAATAAGGGTAACAACAATCTGTAAAACCCCAAGCCCGACGATAGCCCACGTCAACCAGATCATAGCCCTTGTACTTTTGTCCTGGCTGCGCCGTTTAATCTCGTCAAGAATCCCGTTGTAAGAGTATTGGACGTTCCTCGCTTCATTGCGTAAAGCTTCTGCCAACTCTTCATCAGTCCGGTCAATTAACGCATTACTTCTCTTTGCTGGTTGCATATTCTCTCCGAAGACGAAGATACAAAAGAGGGTCTGACAAGTTGTGACCAAAAATCATAGTAGTGGTTTAGGTACAATTTGTCCTTGATAAAAGGTGTGGTCTTTTTGAACGCCATAGGTTTCGTCTATGAACTGATGAAGTAATTTAATCATAACAAATGCATCACGTTTCATAGTCAATTCACTGATTGTCCTTCTTGGATGTATATGGCGGTTGCGAATATTATTCATCTTTACCAGTGTGACTTTTTGTTGTTTCGTTATAATTTTGTCCGAGACAAGTTTATCAAACTTTTGCCCAAATGTTTGTTCTAAGTACCACTTTTGATCCTTTCTAGAAAGTCCATATCGTTGAGTCATCGCATTGCAAATTCTATCTGCTGTGGTTGCAGCAGAGGCAATACAAGAAAAGAAGTGACCATCTATGTAGGTTGCTCTGACTTCAAGAAGAAGCGGCAAAAACTCATTTTCTGGATGGATGAAAATAATGGGTAATCGAACGTGTCTTTTTACTGATTTAGTCGCTTGTCTTCTCAAGTAATCCAGTCTTGCTTCCGCAAGGTTTTTCACCGCCTCCCGTTTTAAGGCTGGGGTAGATGATGCGTTGTACATATTTTGAACGAAATCAAAATATACTTGCGCCTCAGATTCTGGTTGACTTGGTATAATGCCTTCAGTCCTCATCAGATCGTAAAGCATTTCAAATTCTCTATTGCCAACTATGGCAACCATTTTTTTAGATATAAGAAAGTATTTGCCGTCCCTTCCAAGTATAAAGAAAACGAATGAGTAACCTCTCCATTGATCACTTAATTGAATTTTTGTTATGCCTATAATATTTGAGTGAAGCACAGGTTGTTCTGGCCCGATAGGTTCTGCAAAAACCACCTGTAACTGGACTACATCGCCCCAAACTTCGTGATTGAGTAGTATCTTTTCTGTCTTTCTATCTTTGCAGAGTATAAGACAGTGCGTAAGTACCATCGGTAGTGTTACCAACCCCTGTTCTGCTCGCCTTTGTACTTCCGGTTCAACCCATGTCACCTTGACGCGATCAAAAAGAATCTGCTCGGCTGGCTTAATAGGGGTTTTGGCCATATTGCGTCCCTCCTGGTCGAACTATCTTACCAATCCGCTAACAAACTTATCCACAGCCCCACCCCTTCCCAGATTACACCAGTTTGCTAGAATTACTTGTGTAAGGAAACTTACGGCACTAAAAGTTGGTTAGTTTGTATCAGACCGTTTAGGTACTAGCTAACTCCTCAAAGCAGCAATGCCGCGAGGCCCAGGGGAAACTCTGGGGCTAGTGCCCAAGCGGTCTTTTTGGTTCCTTCAACTCCAGTTGATAGCTCAACTTTACAGGAAGAACTAGCAGATATTCGAGAGGAAATAAAGAAACTCAAGCGGCACAGCCACCTCGATGGCCGCGTAGTAATCAGCATCTAGTCGAATGCCTACCCCTAGTTTCCACGGAGCCAGTTACCCAAGTCTTGGTTCGCTTACGGGGGAGTGTAAGGATTTCGCCAACTTAGTGGAATCTGAAGTGGTTTGAAGTGAAGACTTCACGGGCACTCCACCGCCAGCGCATCAGGGCGCGACAGATACAATTCACACACCAGCGTTTCTCATTGCGAGTTTTACGATAAAACTGGCAAGCCCTTCTAGGATGCTTTGAACAATTCCCGGCTCCTGTGGCCCATAAGACCGGGGACTTCCAAAGCACCTTAGAAGAACTACCAAGGAACCACCCGCGACTAGAAGGCACCTATTAGCTACCCCCTAATACGTGAGCGAGGCAAAGTTCTTCTGGGTGTGATACACAACAGCTTCTTATTCCGATCTCGCATTATCCAGTGCCAGGGTAGGAAGGAAATAAGGGCGGGGTGTATCTCTGTATTTAATTACAAATATAAAACGGGCGAAAGTCAATAAAAGTTACAAACATGAACCGCATCGAGCTTGATGAAGAGTTAGAATTAGAGCAGTACAAGAACAAGCAGCTACAACCCTTGGACTTAGGCAAAATCGCCCCTCTGAGCCGCTTTAAGGTCAAACCCGCCTCCAACATCAACCACGAAAGAAACAAAGCCCTGGCGCAAGAGATAAAAGAACTGTGGGGCATCCCTATTCCAAGGTTAATGAAATATATTTCTCAGAAAGGCTACCAGTTCATTCAAGAGACATTTCATCAAGTCCAGAAAAACCCCAACGCGAGAAATCCCGCCGCGCTATTCCTGTGGACAATCAAGAACTGCAAGGTCGAACTAAAAGAAGTAGAATTAAGGTAACTTCAATGGATGAAATTCAGAGAGCTAAAATCGAGGCAATTAATCAAGCAGTCTCTAATGCTGGATTAGATGAGAAAGGAAAAACTGCCCGCGCCTTATGGAATGTTTTTCTGTACGATGAACTGTATGTAAGACCATTCGAGAAATTCAAAAAGTTCTTTCCGGTCGAGCCACAATCTTAGAAAACAATGACTATCAAAGAGGCAATTAAAAAGGCAATGAAGGCAGGATACGAACACTCATTTCGCGTAACACCATGTGAGATGGACGGAATTACCTTTTATCACGTTGGAGACACACTTCTTGACCCTTCCTTCTGGAAAGCACTAGGAAAAGCTCTAAATTGGGAAGATAAACCAAATGATAGAAGTACGTTTTGGACGAAGCAAAAAGAAGAAAATGTAGTAACTCTGTTAGATGAATGGGAAAATCAAATGCATAACTTTGTAGACCATCTCATCATCGAGCAAACCCCAGAATCATTCTTTGATCCCTTCTGATGACCCCCGATTCCCTCCACGGCTCCCATAGAGGCTGCAAGATCATAGCCAAGAAGCAACAGAGTCAATCCCCCAGACATATGATCGAAGGAAGGTACTGTACCACTCATCATGTAGACCTTTGTTCGTGCCTTTCAGAATGGAGCCACGGGATAGCAGATGAAGAACGACTAAACCAAATGAGAATTATTTCAAGAAGACTACGAGATGAGATGGCAGTAGACCCCTACTACCAGATATGCGCCCGCAAGAACAGTGAATGTCAGGGCAGGATCACTTGGGAACACGCCTTTATCTATGCTGGGAAACAGATCAACGAGAAATGGGCAATCATCCCTTTGTGTGTCTACCACCATCTAGGCGAAGGATTGGTAAAGAATGAAAACCAGCGCATTGCTTTGGAAAGAGCTACCCCTGAAGACCTCGCCAAATATCCAAACTTTGACTGGAAAAAGAGGCGCAATTATGTAAACAACTGGGCACGCTTGAGATCGTGAAAGAGTCCGAAGTACAACGGGCAATCCTTGACTACTTGACCCTAAAGCGTATCTTTCATTATCGGAATAATTCAGGCGGGATGGTTAGCACCTACAAAGGCAAAGAACGTTTTATGAGGTTTGGAGCAGTAGGAAGCCCAGACATCATTTGTGTTATCAAGGGCCAGTATGTAGGGATTGAAGTAAAACGTCCCGGCTCCAAACAGAACCCTAACCAGCTACAGTTTCAAAAGGATTTAGAAAATGCAGGCGGTAAGTATATTTTGGCTTATTCACTCGATGATGTTCTACACCAAGATTTATAACAAGCTATTGAACCAGCGTCGGCTCATACTGATGCTGACGCCGTGATCTTTGAGCAGCCTCGTATATTCAAGAGAGGCGTATTGCACGCCACGATCAGAGTGGTCCACAAGACCTGATTATTGTTAGCTCGTAGGGAGTGGCAGTACCGGTCATTGTTACCTGCCCCTTACAGTTTTCATACCTAAACCCACATTGCTCTGTGTATGTGTTATCAGTGAAGTAATAAGTTTCAGCGATCCGGCCATAAGCTTTAACAACCCCATCCCCGGCAAGGAACTTTGAGGTAGGAACTGAGAATGCAGTCATTGAAAAGAAGACCATCACAGTTGCAAAGCAGATTACCAAGATGCGATTCTTCAAGATTCTTCCGAATGTTTTCAACATGATTAACCTCCTAGTTTCGGCAATTATTGGGACGCTTCGCAAAATGTAAACGGTGCAGTCACTTCGGGACATTGCGAAGCTAATGAGACGGCGGCTACTTTATACCAAGTCGGAAGCCAATGTAAAGAAAATTATATTACTCTCAGGGCTGTGGATAAGTGGGTACTGGACACCGGATACCTATGCAGTATGCTTAAAGTATGGACAACAATAATGTCGAGTTCGTACCGCAGCCAGATGGCAGTGATGCAGTGGTAATCAAGATTGATAGTTCTTTTTACTGCTGCGAGTGCAATACAAAAGAAACAGAAAGAAAGTATTTCCCCCTCTGTAAAAGGTGCGATGAGTCAGACGGCCTATAACTTTCATGCCCTACGTCAAAAAACCATTCTGGGTAGACCCCAAAGACCATAAAGAGCTTAAAAAGAAACTCAAGAGGTTAGGTATTTCCCTCTCCTCCTGGGTAAGGGAGAAAACTAAGCAAGAATTACAAAGTAAATGAAAAACAGCTTCGACATTCTCAAAGAGATGGCAGAAAAGAACCTTGATATAAACCTCGCGCCCACTGGAAATATTATCGAGGTAAAGATAGAAGGCAGTAATGGAAAGGTTGTTATTGGAGTACCGCGTGAAATGGCTCAGAGATTGATTGATGAAGAGGACTTTTACGGCGGCTTGATACTGGCAAACAAAAAGCAATTTGATGAAATAGCACAATGACCTCCACCCCCAACAACATAGCTGGTGAGGAGTGGGAGAAAGAGTTTGATGCCGCCGACCTTGATGCTCTGTTCCACGACCCAGATAGGGCATTAGACCCGGTAAGAGTCAAAGCCTTCATCTCCAAGACCCGTCAAGAAGGGTACAACGAGGGCTACAGGAAAGGTCAAAGCGAGGCGCGAGCGCATTACTACGAGAGAGTCCGTCAAGAAGCTATCGCCGGAGAGAGGAAAGAGTTTATGAAGTGGTTGACCAATATGAATACTTGCAGTGATACCGCTATGCGGATTCGTCTTGGAGAAACAATTGAACATTACAAAGCTCTCACCCCCAACCCCGATACCTCTACGAAGAAATGACCGAAGAAAAGCCTAGTCTTAAAGTAAGACTCGCCCAGTTTGCCAAAGAGAAATACCCCAACTAGATTAACGGAGGAGAGTTTGAAGTCTTTGCGGTGACCCTCGGCTATAAAGCCTCGAATGGCTCGCGCAGATGTAGAGAACTAGCCGATAAAGGAACCTTCGAGCGCCGGATGAATGGCAAGTCAGTTGAGTATAGATTCAAGCAGAAAGAAGAATCACATTTGCTCCCACAAAACCGCCGCTGCTTCTCTTGTTCAAAGAATGCAATCAGATTCTACGCAGGGAAACCAGTATGCTCCGATCATTCACCAGTCGCACCGAGCTTGTTCTAAAAGTGGCATAGATTCATGGTTTATTGGCAGCATCAATTAGGGCTTTAGGCATTTCAGAAGTTGGAATACTAAAAGTTACGTAAGCCCGATCATCGTTTTCTAATTGAGTTCCTATAGTAACCTTGCAATCAGTAGCAGACCTAACTATATCTATGCCGCCGTCTAGGTATTTACAATCTTCATAACCGATAGAAATTGGCCCAGGTTCAGTTTTGCCTGCTTTAAACCAACTCATGAGATATTTTTTGTCGTCACCTTTGAATAAGTCTACTGACACCCAAATAGCCTTATTAGGACGGTGATCGTTGAGAGAAAAGTGGATTCCGTTTTCGTCAAATGTCGGTCTCGATACGTCCAGATCTTCTAAATCTGCCATAATATTCTCCTTGGAAGAAAGCTTACCATGTAACCTACCTTGAGGATAAGCCAGTATGTCTTGACCACTCAAAGAAAAAGGTCGCCCCAGCAGGGATGTTCTAAAGAACACTATTCTTATTGTAGAATATAGCTCTAATAGGAGGGACTTATATAATGGGACGATTCCTTAATGACGCTAGGCAGCACGTTGAAAGAATCCAGTACTACCATGAACACGTTCCATTCAGAGGATACGCACAAGCATATCCCCACTACTCAAAGCTTGATGAGCTTATGTTGCGCGCAGGAAAATCTAAGAGCGATAAGCGTGATGTGCCTGTTATCCAGGAACTCAAGGAGTCCGTGTCTGACTTGATGGAAGAAATGCGTAAGCGCGATGGAGTTGAATTGTAGTGACTCTTCTCTAATCTTATCCACACAGCAAACGCTGCCAGTATGTCAGGGGCATTCAGAGGCTAGAAAAAGCAGTCAAATTACACTAGGATTAGCTTCTATATCTGACAGATAGGAGATTCCAATGTTTAAATATGACCGTTCATTAGAAAAGTTTGAGGAAGCACTCAAGATTTTAATTTGCCGCCTTCCTATCCGAGAAAGATTAATTAGAGCATGTGAACTGTCTCTCGGTCTTAGCCCCGATCTCTTACCAGAAGATGCCCAAGCTGATTTTATAGAGTTACAAAAAAAGATGAATGAATCAGGAAATCCTCAAACAACCATAAGTCAGTTATCCGATATTGATGCTGATAATGTTGCGGAGAAGATATTTGATATATATCAAAAAGTAGACCATGCATACCAAGGGGAACTTCGATCCTAAGTAATAATTGTTCCTAATTTATCCACCCAACAAAATCCTTCCAGTATGTCAGGCTCATTCAGTAATGAGAGGTCCCTAGCAGGGTTGTTCTGTTGCGTCTATATAGGTAGCATAAATTCCTAAAAAGATATATATTTTATATATGAGATGCTGTGCAATTTATCAGACAAAGAGGTTTTATGACCGAAGAAGTATTACAAGAGAAGATTAAAGTATTCTGTAGTTTATCAGTGAATTTGATGATGATTGGCTTTGCTGCTGATATGGTAGCTGAATCCGATGATAAGGAACAGAAAGAAGCTTGGCGGTATGTGCAAGCTTCTTCTGCTCATTGGATGCAGGTTGAATTTCCATTGTTACCGGGCGAAAGTTTAATCTCTAAAGTTTATAAAGTTCTTGGACCAGATATTGCGTTGAAGTTGTATGAGTTTTATTTGTCAGAGGTGGAGAAACTCAAGCTTGTACCAAGTTTTTTGTTATCTCTTGAAGAATTAAATTCTATGCGTCGTGAGTCGGTTTTTATGAATCCTAAACAAGAGAGTATTTTCTTTTTACATAAGAGACTAGAAAGGATTTCTGAGGCTATGAAAGTATAGACTTAATTTTGCAACTCTAGGCTTCGTGTGAGAGTGCGAAGCCTAGTTTTAATCTTATCCACATAACAAACCCCCACCAATCTGCTATACTAAGTAATATATCCCACCAATAAGAAAAAGAGCCTCTCTCCACAAAAGACTCTTTTCTCTGCTAGGCGGGGATAAATCCCCTTTCAAATAGTCCTCCAAGACAACCTAACAAAATATAAAACGAGCAAAGTGTCAAGTAGTTACTATGCCCGCCCGTCGCAAGAAATCCCTCAAAGTCGAAGTAGGTTATCCACACCGAGAACACAGGTCTAAGAAAAGCAGGAAGGGACTCAATAAAAGCCCTGAAAAATATAGGCGTTTGGACTATAAGCGAAAAATGGAGGAGGTAAGACATGAGCTTGCCCCCTCTACCCGAAACCTTGCCGATTTGTTATAATACTTACAAGTCGCAAAACCAATAAATCAACCAGTATGTCTATCCTTTCCCTGTTGCAGCTTGCCTTGACTCTCTTGATCTCTGTTCAGGGTCCGAACGTATCAGTCGAGATTCGCCAGCAGGCACTTGATACCGCAAAACAAATAGTCGAAATCGCATCTATTCAAATTCAGTCAATGAATACCCAGCCGGAATCAACGCCCCAGAATCCCCCGATCACCCAGCCCGCACCACAGGCCCCCTCAAATCAATCCAGCACCCAGACAGAGCCAGTGTTAGGTTCAGCTATCCCAGCGCCTTTTACTGTCACAGTCACTCAAGTAATTTCTCTTGAAGATGGCGGCGAGTTCTTCTTCAAGGTAGAAGGCAAAGATGGCACCCCACAAAATCCCGAACTGATCCTTGATGAAGTAGAAACCAATCTCAGGCCCGGTCAAGTATTCTCTAAGCTTCCCCCAATTGTCGGCACAACTCACAGCTATAGAATGGGAATCACCCTGCCGAAAGCTGACTATCCCGAAAGCCCTTCATTGAAAGTGAAGATTGGCAATGACGTAGTAGAAACCCCAATCGTTATTCAGTAATGGCCTCTGAGAACGCCAAAGCAGTAGCCCAAGAGGTTATTCAGAAGGTCAGAAAAGGTCAGAGGGTACAAATAGGGCAGATAATCAAAGGCAAGGGCTATTCTGAATCAGTTTCCAAGTCTCCTACCAAAGTTACTAGGACAAAAGCCTATCAAGACGCTGTAGCCCCTTTACTTGATCAGATCGAAAAAGAACGCCAGCGAGCAATTTCAATGCTCCCTAAAGCAATAGGGAAAGCCAAGTATCGTGACCTCATTGACGGAATAGATAAACTCACCAAGAACCACCAGTTACTTTCGGGCAAATCAACCTCCAATGTCGCTGTAGGCTACAAAAATATGACCGATGACGAACTCTACAGACTCGCAGAAGGAAGCGAGGATTGAGCTTGCAAATAGAGAGTTATCCCGCCGTCATCTTTCGGACTTTATTCACTATACCTTTCCCAACTACAGGGAGAATTGGCATCACTCGCTCATTATCTCAAAGCTTGAAGCAGTAGAGCGCGGAGAGATAAGGAAACTTATCATTACTCTCCCACCTCGACACGGAAAGAGTGAGATAGCATCCATTCACTTCCCAGCCTGGTTTTTTGGCAAGAACCCTCAGAAGTCAATCATTGCAGCCTCGTATTCAGGAGACCTTGCAGTTACCTTTGGCCGCAAGGCTCGAAACTTAGTTGATTCTCAAGAGTACGGGGTTTTATTCCCAGAGGTAAAACTTGCTGAAGATTCAAAAGCAGCAGGCCAGTGGAACACCAATAAGAAAGGCGAATATACCGCTGTTGGTGTAGGAGGTTCGACTACAGGACGTGGAGCCGATGTATTTCTCATTGATGATCCTGTCAAAGACCAGAAGGAAGCAGAAAGCTTAGTAGTTCAGGATGCAGTCTGGGATTGGTATAGGGCAGTTGCCAGAACTCGTTTAACTCCCAAAGGTGCAATCGTTATCATTATGACTCGCTGGGTTGATGGTGACTTGGTAGGCCGAATCCTTGCAGAACAGGATGACTGGGAAGTTATTGATCTTCCGGCAATAGCAGAGCAGGACGAGAAGTACCGTAAGGAAGGAGAAGCATTATGGCCCGATCAGTACCCACTAGAGGAACTTCTATCAATCAAGAAAGATTTAGGTATTGCCAAGTGGTCTTCACTTTATCAGCAACAACCAGTTTCTAACGAGTCACAAGTATTCAAAAAGTCTATGTTCAGGACCAGAACACTTGAAGAAGTGTTAAAGCTGAGAACAAGAGGATTTGTAACTCTAGACCCTGCTCCAGGTAAGACTGAAAACGCAGATTCAATTGGAGTATGTATAAACTTCGTAGACTCCGAGAACTTTTGGAATCTTATCGCCTATAGAATTAAGTTCGATGCAGCTCAGCTTATTAAGCTTCTTTTCAAGATAGATTCTGAGTATTCAATCGAAGTGTTTGGCATTGAAAAAGGTATGTATAAGGACGTTCTTAAGCCATTTCTCGATAAGGAGATGATGGACCGCAATAGGTTTTTAACTATCGTAGAGCTTGACCATCAGCAGAAGAATAAACAGCTACGCATCAAAGGCTTGCAGCCCCGGTATGAAGCTAAGGGGATATTTCATATCGAGGGTATGTGTCAAGACCTTGAAGAAGAACTCTTGAGGTTCCCAAAAGCAGTACACGACGATGTATCAGATGCTACGGCCTATCAGAACCAAATGGCTGAGAAACCAGAAGGGAATACTGATCTAATCATAGCGGAGAACCAACGCGACCGAGCCGAAACACAGCGAGACTTTGGTTTATAACCCCTGTGGATAAGTCCAATTTGCTATACTGTAATCAACACCTCCCATGTCCGCCCTTAAGCAGATCGAGCAAGAAGTAAAAGATTATCTTTCAGCCTCAGTCCCTATCTCTGAAGGGTATACTTTCAGTCAGTATGCACTCATCAAGCGCATTGTTCTTTACGAGAACCGCCACTACCCCAAAGGCAAGGTAGACAAGCAAGGAAACTACAAGTATTGGTTCGACATCATCACCCCTCGCATTGATGCCGAAGTCAAGAACATTGATTTTGACACTTCTAATATCGAAGTCTATTCACCCCGAAAGATTGACGAGCTTCCCGCGATCATCACCAATCTCAAGGTAAAGGAATGGCTCAGGGAGAACGGACAGGCTGAAGAGATTAACTCAGCTATTGAGGAAGGCGCAGGCTGGGGAAATATTGTTTGGAAGAAGGTCAATAAGGGATATGAACGAGTAGACCTCAAGAACTTCTTTGTCATCAATCAAACAGCAGAATGCTTGGATGAAACCGCAGTGATCGAGCGTCACCAGCTTACCCAGTCGGAACTGAGAGCGAAGGACGGAGTATGGGAGAACGTTGACAAGGTTATCAAAAGCTGTTCAATAGACTCTTACTCCTCTACTGTTCGAGGAACCGATACCCCAACGACTACCCCGTATTATGAAATCTACGAGAGAAACGGCGAGGTTTCCGAGAAAGACTTATTTGAAGCGCAGGGCAAAGGCGAAAACATAGGGGATGAGAATAAGTACATCCTGGCTAAGATCGTTGTCGCTGCCAAGAAAGGCACCGGATCAGATGTAGAAGCTAAGTATGTTCTTTTCGCTGATACTATTTCCAAGATGCCTTACAAAGAGTATCACCGAGGCAGATACAAGGGACGCTGGTTTAGAGAAGGTTTGATCGAGCTTTTGATGGACGTTCAGACAAGAGCCAATGAGGTAGGAAATCAAATGGCACGCGGTTTGGAGTGGGCATCAAAGACTATCTTTGTTACAGAGGATAAGCTTATAGTTCAGAATATCCTCACTGACTTGAAAAATGGTGACATACTCAAAGCTAAGGGATTAACCCAAGTAGAAACCCGAATGAATGGCTTTGACCAGCTCTCAAATGAGTGGAACAGGATTATTCAGCTTGCCAATGATATTGCTAATTCACGCGAGGTAGTAACAGGCGAATCTATGCCTGCCGGAACCCCGTTCAGACTCTCAGCCCTATTAAATCAGAACGCCAATAAGCTATTTGACTTCATCCGTGAAAAGCTTGCTATTCCGTTTTCTGAAATCTTCGAGGAGTGGATAATCCCTCAGATTGTTAAAGATATTAAGGCTCAGGAAATATTAAGAATTACCGGAGACTCCGATATGCTCGGTCGTTTGCAAACAATGATTATTGAGTCCTGGTATGTCCAAAACCTTATCGCTATAGGCCCACACTCTCAGGTAATCGCCCAAGCTTTGAAGGACACAAAGATGGAGGAGTTGAAGTCTCGCCCCCAACTTTTGATGAGTGAGCTTACTGAAGTATTTAACGATTTCAAGCCTCACGTTTCAGTCATCATTACGGGCGAACAGCTTAACCTCGACGCTGATCTACAGACCATCGGCAACTTTGCCTCTCTTGAGTCTGATCCAGTACGAAGAACCGCCCTCATTGAGATGGCGATGAAGAAGAAAGGGTTAGACGTAGCAGCACTTCCTAAATCCCCGCCTTTACCATTGCAACCTACCCAGCCTAATCAGGGCGCAAACATGGCTGCACTTGGCACTGAAAAACAAGCATGAGAAGTTCGCAGGAACAATTAAAAGATGAGCTAAATCAGATGTATCGAGAGCTTACCGATCCAGAGGAAATATCAAAGAAAAAGGTCATCAAAAACCGCGAAAAACAAGTCGAAGAGGCAACACAAGATTATGGACTCTAGAACGAAACTACAGGAAAAGCAGTCAAAGGTTGTAGAGCTTTCCAAGCTTATAGAATTGCACTCTAACAAGAGACTCACCCCGAAACGCGCCGAAGAGATCCAAAATTTACAGTTCAAGCTTGAGTTCCGATTGCTTCAGCTTGAGGAGCTTGGATTTGATGCCAAGATCGAGTCAATGACAAAGGTTTTACACATACTCCAATCAATCAAATGACCAGAAAAACACAATCACAAGAGCAAAAGGAGATCGTTATTCAGACCCCGCAGCAGCTTTCAGAAGCGGATCGAGCAGAGTTTGAAGAGTTATTTAGAATGGCTACGTCCTACAATTTCATAGCCTCACAGATTAAGGGTAATACTGCATTGGTCCCAGAAGGGCAGCGAGTAGCATCTGAATACGAGGCTATAGCACGACTCCTAGAGAATGCCAAGAATCAGTTTATAGGTCAAAAGCTTCACAAGATGGGCTACCCTCAAACCGCCCAGGTCAAGGTTGATATAAAGTCCGGTATCATCACCCCGATCAATGAATCCTGAACTAGCCAAGAAGTTGAAGGAGCTACCAGAGGGTAGAGCCTTGCAGGTATTTTTGACTTCCGAAGCTGCAAAGCTCAATACGCTTGAAGACATCAATGCCACCGATCCAGATGAGATTGCTTTAGAGACAAAAGCCCGCCAAAAAGCCTATAAGACAGTCAAGGAAATGTTATCCACACTCTTCGATGATAGCCAATTTGGTATACTACAAGAAAAGGATGACAGTATCTCAACTGAGATGCTTCAAGAGCAAAGGTCGCCACAATCACAAGAAAATTAATGGCAAAAGAATTAAACGAGAAGCAGGAGAAAGCCGTTGAAAAAGCACACGCAGCAGCTATTGGAGTTTTCCGTGTAGACAGCGCAGGAATCGAAACCTTAGAGCGTGTCTACTCAGTACAGGAGCACGGCGAAGACTTCCTGAAACTAGCTGAGTCCCGCAAGAAGAAGATCATCGAAGCAGAGAAGCGACAGGCAGTGCTTCGAGAGATCAAGTAAGCCTTTCCAATCTACAAAACCCGTCAACCTTGCGATGCCCGTTATGGGTATCAGCCAGTAGAGGTTCCTTGACGGGTCTCCTCGAAAACTAATACTCAGAACAGGCATCACAAGATGACCTGTTTTCTTTACATAAAAGATCGGGCAATGCCCACCCAAAAAAAGAACATGGATGAAATCCAAAAAGAATTGCAGCAGGAGGAAGAACTGCTTAAACCTTCCAAAGAAGAAGAAGTAAGAGCCAAAGTGATCGAAAAGTATGGCCTCGACGAATTAGAACACGAATCTCTTATTGAAAATCTCGTCAAGGATCGCCTCGAAGATCAGAAACGGTTTGGAGAGGTAATAACTCAGAAGCGTAGCTGGCGCGAGAAGGCACAGAAGAAGCCTGATGAACCAGTAAAGCAAGCTGTTGACCCTGACGAAGTTTTGAAAAAAGCCGAGGAGATAGTATCCACCCGTTTTGAACAACGTGACCTTGATGATTTGGGCTTGCCTGACGAGATCAAGGCTGAAGTACAAAAAGTTGCCAAAGCGCAGGGAATCTCTATACGCAAAGCTGCAACTGACCCTTATATTCTTTTTCAGAAGGAACAATGGGAGAAGGAGCAGAAAACAACCGAGGCCGCAATCAGTCGCAATAATAAAACCGCGACAACTACAGCTTTTGATATAAACAATCCACCTAAACTTGACCCTTCGGTAGACCCGAACACCGCCGAAGGTAAAACAGCCTTAGCCAAGTTCCGACAGGAAAAAGCAAAGTGGATGGAACAAGCAAATAAGCAGTAGTTTGCCGCACAATCTAACATTTAATGGCCAATTCTTTATCAGCACTTAACAAAGAATTCTGGGCCGCGCAGATGCAGGAGACGCTTTTCGTTGAAAACAACGCTATTGGTATTGCCAATATGCGCTTTGTTCAAGTAGAAAACGGAGGGTATGACGCCGTAAACCGGGTCATCATGAACAAGCCTCAGCTTGGTACCTATACCCCAGGAACGGACGTAAGCTATCAGGCTCTCTCTGCAACTAACGAGCAACTCACCATCGGAACGTGGAAGTATGCAGCCACGACCGTAGACGACACCGAGAAAAAGCAATCCGCTTATGAAATCGGTTCAGTCGTCGCCCAGCAGATGCAGCGCGTCCATAATAACTACATCGAGCAGGTATTCTTGGGCGAAGTCACCAACGCCACCCATACCATTGATGCCGGATCGGTCGGAGGTTCAGCAGGTTCCTATATTAGCTTGAATACTGATAACGTCCCGCAGGTATTCACCGCTTCAGGTACGAAG
This sequence comes from Blastocatellia bacterium, assembly GCA_963804815.1. Classification (GTDB taxonomy): domain Bacteria; phylum Acidobacteriota; class Blastocatellia; order UBA7656; family UBA7656; genus DATEKX01. The sequence goes on from CAWDRU010000002.1 coordinate 6,720,825, forward strand.
CTTTGGGGAATTGATGAGAGGAGTTCAGATCGCTATGCGCTCATCGGCCCTCACTTCTATGAGACTTTGCTTCTCCAGAGCGCAGGCCGACCGACCGGACTTGGAGATACTGTCTCTATCAATGGTCGTGCAGGAGAACGCTTTGCTTGGAATATTGTTGTCAGCAACAACCTTCCTTACACAGCAGTGCTTTCAATTGCTACCCAGCCCACCAACGGCGACACCATCACCATTGCAGGAGTCACGATCACTCTTCACGCTACGCTCATTGCCTCAGCCTGGGCTGACATCAGAACGGACGTAGATACAACTCGCACTTTCATTCGTGACCTTATCAACTATGGAAACGGTACAGGTGGAACTGTAGCTGGAACGGTAGGTACTGATTTCACAGACGTAGCTTCCGAGGATCGTTATCTCTGGCAGCGTCGCGGCCTTTTGGCGGTAGATTCCCCATCAGGTGACACCCTGACCATTACTGGTTTTGGTGACATCGTATGTTCTGAGACTCTGACCGATGCAACCGATGGCTTCACTTCCAAGAGGCAGGAGTCAATGTTCACCATCGCTAAGGCAGTTGACATGGTTGTACAGATCAACCCACACGTCGAAGTAACCCGCGTTGAGAAGCAGTTTGCCGATCAGATTAAGTCTCTCTCCGGTCACGGAAAGAAGACCTACGCAGACGGCGCACGCAAGATGGTTCGCGTCAAGATCAACGCAGCCGATTGGTCCTAAAGTAACCAACTATTAAGCAACGAACATGATTAAAAACATCATCATCGCAGTTCTTGCAGTAGCGTTGCTTGGACTTGGCTTCTTGCTTCACTTGGCCGCAGTAGACCAAAACTACGGCGCAACTGGACAAACCCATTACCAGAAAGAAAGCTTTTTGCAGGGATTGTTCTTTGGAACCACTCGGCAGGCGAGCCTTGCTAGTGATGGTACTGCGGATTTCGCCAGTCTCTTGATAGATGGCAACACAGTCACAACTGAAAAGAAGTGTTCTGCTGTCACTAGCTGGAACCCTGGCTCAGTTACCGCTACATCTACAGCTACAACCACCTTGACCGTCACAGGTGCAGCGGTTGGAGATTCGGTCCCTGATGTGGCTCTGGGTACTTCAACGGTATTGTCTACCATTGGAAAAGTCAGCGCCGCAGATACAGTTCTCGTCACCTTGTTTCAGACGGACGGTGACTGGACTCCAATAGACCTCGCAACGACCACCGTACAGGCTTGTTACGAAGCACACTAGCCCTGTCACTCAGTCCCTTCGGGGACTGGGATGACCGGGTTAGAAACCAAAGGTCATACATAAATACAAAATCATGAAAAACTATCTACATTACCTCGCAGTCGGAGTCATCATAGTAGCTGGGATTATATTCATTTCTAGCAGGATTCCTGCTAGTGAACTTCAGCTTGGCGGGATCAGTCGGACAGTCAGTTATTCCACTTCAACCGTAGCGACCAGTTCAGCTACCCAAGTCCTTGCGGTCAACACTAGAGCGAAGTACCGCAGCATCCAGAATGATACAAACTCGACTATTTATTGCTATCTGTCAGCAACATCTACCGCTGTCGTATCCTCAAAAGGACGAAGACTCACGCAGGGTCAGATTTATGAAGTAAGCAATGAGCATAACAACCTTTGGCCAGGAGCCGTTTCTTGCATCGCAAGTACAACTGTGAGTGTCGTACTTCTCGAAGAACACTACGAATAGCGAATGGACAATCTACTTGTACTTTTAATAGGTGTTCTAGGTGGCAGCTTTGGTGTTGAACTGATTAAAAGTATTTTCGGCCTTAGTAAGATAAAGTTCGATGACGCTACGAAAATCCGCGCGGAACTTCATAATGAAGTAAATACCCTGAGACAGGATATAAAAAGTCTTCAAAAAGACTTGGATTACTGGAAAGGCGAGTACTACACACTTCTTCAAAGGTACAACGAGGAAAAGGAGGCTTGGAAACAAAGGTATTTTGAGCTTCAGGAGCAACGTGACAGAGAGAAAGACGAATATCAATCAAATCTCAATCAGAGTCAGGAGAAGTATAATAAGGCAAACAGTGAACTTGTGACTTTAAGAAAGCTCTGTACATTACCTGCCCCAGAATCAATCCCATCATCATAAATGGAACACGAAGTAAAAAACTACGGGTACATCCCCGATACAATAGAAGAAGACCAGTACATCTTCGGTAGTTCAAGTATTCCAGACGAGGTATTACAGCCTACTGGACAGTGGCAAGAGTTCTTGCCTAAAGACGAGTTCCAGTTCAATCGTAGTTTTGATACCAATGGATGTACCGAGTATGGCAACTTGAACGCCATTGAGACTTTGATGAAGCGCAAGTTCTCAGGAGATTATAACTACTCCGAGCGTTACCTAGCGGTATTGGCCGAGAATAATCTTGATGGTAACTCACCTCATAAGGTTCTTGAAACAGTGCGTAGTGTGTCCGGTCTTGTCCCTGATTCTTTGTTGTCTTTCAATGATTCAATAACAAGCTGGCAGCAGTGGGCTAGTCCTAAACCAATGATTGAGCCTTATCTTTCCGAGGGTAGGAAGTGGCTGAGTAATTACGTCTTTTTACACGATTGGGTATTCACTGATAACAACTCAAATAAGATCGAGCGTATGAAAGAAGCTTTGCAGCGATCACCTTTGGGAATTTCTGTCTATGCATGGCTCTATGACAACGACAAACAGGCATACGTCAAACCAAAAGGAGCCAGAGATAATCACTGGGTATGTCTTTACGGCTACGAAGAAGGTAAATACTGGCTCATCTTTGACCAGTACGATTCTACTCATAAGAAGCTTGTATGGGACTTCGATTTTACCTGCGCCAAAAGGTATTACATCGCAAAGCGAATGACCAATCAGGAGATTTCCCAGCAGCTTTCGTTGATTCAGATCGCAGTCAATAAACTGGCTGATCTTATTTCAAAGTTTTTCCCCAAACTCGGTCGCAAAATACACTCATAACAAAATGGTATTCTCAGATACATCAGGGAAACTCGGCATTGTAGAAGACATTGATTATCATATCGGTTCTGACAGCAATACATACCCTCTGAAGGATAAAGCAAGGAACGTGAATGCATGGCTTGATAGAGTAGTTTCGCTTATTTTGCAATCAGATGGAAAATGGGAGTGGCAAGACCTTAATGAGTCTAACTTGCCTATTGGCACCCAAAATCTTGTAAGTGGTACGCAAGAGTATTCTATAAATACAACCTATCTGAAAATCCGTGCAGTAGCAGTCAAAGATCCAAATGGAGTATTTCATTATCTTGATCGAATAGATGAGAAATCTCCCACTCCTGGCGCAATTGCTCTTACTGATTCGTCGAACACTTCAGGAACTCCAATCGCCTATGCCTTAGTTGGAAAGTATATTGTCTTAAACAGGAAACCAAACTATACCCAATCAAACGGTATTCAGATATATGCTCAGACCGATGAGACTTACTTTGCTTCAAACGACACCACCGCAACACCCGGTTTTGCAAAGCAGTTTCACCGCATTCTTTCCTTTGGTGCTGCTTTAGATTATGCAATTAAACACGAACTTTCAGACAAAGTAATTTCCCGATTACAGGATAGAATTGACAAACTCGAAGCTGGACTTATGGAGTATTACTCAAGCCGCGATCAGGATAGGAAAATTAGTTTGAGTTTAGAAACAGAAGACTACGGCATCACTGATTCAACTGATCTTTCATCAAGTAAGCAATTCAATATCTAATGGACCCGCAGGAAACCCAGAGCCTTCAGAGTCAGATAGATGAGCTTAAGAACGCTCCGGTTTTAGATCATAACCTTGACCCACAGACAGAATCTATCATCAACAACAAGCTTGACCTTACTCCTGGCACTGCCTTTGGTGACATATTTTATGTCAGTGCAAGCGGCGAGATAAAACGATTATCCCCTGGAACAAGTGGGTATTTCTTGAAGACTCTAGGTGTAGGTTCAGCACCAGTTTGGGCTAATGCGTTCAAGTTTGGTGGTAACGGCAGCGATGGCGCACTGATTATTACATCAGGCACTACAACTATTAACCTCGCTGGTGCAGCAGCATATACAGGAAATTTTACTTCAATCTCGATCACAGGAACGGGCAAACTTGCCTTTTCAAATCCTCACGCCAATGGAACCTATATTACTCTACGTTCTCAAGGAAACGTAACGATTACTTCTTCCGCATCCACCCCTCTTGATGCTTCGGGTTGTGGTGGAGCAGGAGGAACAGGAGGTGCAGGAGGTAACAATAGCGCAGGTGCAGACGGAACGGATGGTAGTAATACTGGCAATGCACAAGACGCGCTTACTCACTATGGAAACAAAGGGACAAGGGCTACTCACGGTGCGCCAGGGACCGCTGGAACTGGCGGTGCAGTTAATTTTGCCCTCACGAACGTTGGTGTTTCTTATTACACATTAAGTTTATTAAGACTCTCAGAGAGAAGTCTGAAGCTGTTTATCGGTTCAGGAGGTGCAGGAGGCGGCGGCGGTAGTGCAGGGAGTAGCGGCTTAGGTGGTGCCGGAGGTGATGGAGGTCGAGGCGGTGCTGCTTTGATGATCGAGTGTGCAGGCGCGTGGAACTTTACGACCGCAAATGGAATCAGTGTGGCTGGAACCTCTGGCGCAAGTGGGCAAGATTCTGATGTGAACTTCAATGGTGGTGGAGGAGGAGGTGGTGGAGGAAGTACAGGCAGCTTTTTATGTTTATACAACACCCTCACGGCCAATTCGGGGACAGTCAACACGTCCGGTGGCGCAGGAGGTAGTGGAGGCAAAGGAGGAATCAATACAGCGTTTGACCCAGGAGGCGGAGGAGGTGCAGGTGGATCATCCTTAAATCTGGGCGGCGCAGGTGGCAATGGTGGAATTTCCGGTGGTGCAGGTAGTAATGGTGGTAATGCAAGTGTAGGGGCAGGAGGAGGTGGCGGTGGCGGGGCAGGGGAAAACAATAGCGGCTCGACCCGTTCAAATGGAGGAACAGGCGGCACTACTTCGAGTGATTCCAATGCCTACTTTATCAACGTAAATTACTTCTTCTAATATGGCTGACATCAAACCAATCGTCATACAGCAACCAGTTCTTGGATGGGGAAGAGATTTCAGCCAATCAAACTCTGGGCCAATCGAGGCCAAGGAAGGTCAGTATTCACAATCAGTCGCCATAAGTCTTTTCAGGTCAGGCAAAGAGGCTCATATTGCCCCAGGTGAAACTTTTACTGCATTGGCCGACGCTTCAACACGAGTAAATGGTATGCCTCTGAATGGAGTAGTTGCTTCAAACCGCGAGGCATTTGTCTATGTAGATACTGCGCGAGTCGTACAGTTTGGGCTATCGGACCTCACTGTTGACGCTCACCGCCAAGTCTCGTTAGGTGCTGCCCACGCTGCACACACTACACTTATCGGGACAGATTGCGATGTTTTCGCTTATAAGAACGCGACCGATGAGTACATTCTTTATTCTTGGAACGACGCGACAGACGGAGATATAGGCCGTATGCTCAAGGATGGTTCCAGCCCTGATGATGATTGGGCTTCTACTGTTCTCTCTCAAACCAATGGAACAGCTTTGACCGCAGGAGTTCCGCATAAGATAGGTTTAGGCCCAGACCAGTGTATCTACATCACCAACGGTCAATACTTGGCCTACCATGCCCCCAATAGCACAACTATTGATTATCAGAAACTCAATCTTGGCTATGGATGGATCGCTACTGACATTGATATTGATGGAAACTACTTAATCGTCAGTGCCTATAAAGCAACACTCAATACCACAAGCTACTCCGCAGGTGAATCAAGAGTGTTTTACTGGGACACCATAAAGACCAGCTACAACTTCCCGATTGATCTTCAGGATAACTATGTCTCGGCTTTACAGGTCAATAACGGAACAGTCTATGCCTTTACTTATGGACGGAACTTGACTGCTAAGGTGAAGGTGAGAAATGGCAGCGTATTTAGTACTGTGTTTGAATCGGGCCAAATTGGGTTGTCCCCAAAGGTAGGATCATCCGATATTTTCCAGAACATGATTCACTACGCATCAGCCGGAGGAGTCTATGCAGTAGATGGTCCCGCTTTCCATTATCGAGCTACTTCAACTATTGACAGCGTAGGAACTGCCACTGACACAGGAATGGTCAAGAACTTGAGCCAGAACATTTTGTTTATTGGCGCAAAAGTCTCAACCAGCTACTATGTTGCCAAGATAAACTTCTCAGGCTATCAGCCGACTTGCGACTTCAGAACCCGCCTTTTCTCGCTGCCTTATAAATCGAATATAGACAAGATCATCGTTTACTTTTCCCAGTTCGGAACGGGAGCTTCAATCACCCTTTCACTCTTCAAAGACTATAACGATGTCTCTATAGACGGCGCGGCAGACCTTCTCAATAAAACCCTCACTAATGCAACCTACGGGGCTGTGTCTTCTATCAACGTAGACTTTTCAAGAATCACTGATGTCAACGCTTTCTACATGAATTTGCGATTTGGTCACGCCTCAAGTTCTAATACCGCCGCGATTATCCGAAAGATAGAGATTTACTACTCACCTACAGGAAAAGCATAAAAGGTCAAAAATGCTATAATATAACCAACATTACATGGCCATCTCGCAGCAGGATTATTACAAGAAACCGGAAGAGTCTATAGATCAGTACAATGCAAGAATTTCTTCCTTGCAAAGTTCTAATACTTCGCCATCCTCCACTCTCCCTACTCCAAGCTCCCTTCCAAGTGACACCGCAGGTTTGCAGAACGTGGTCAACCAAGCCGCCAAGACTATTCAGGGATTGACCTCACAGGTTCAGTCAATCACTAATCCCATCTCGGCTAATACCATAAAGCCCGTCACCTCTCCGACTCTTCCAGAGCCTCAAGCACCCTCTATCGTCAATTCATATGTAGGAGGTATTCAGCAGAACCTTCAGACCAGTAGAACTGCTTTAGATAACTCAATCCAGAGTCAAAGAGATCAGCTTGCCCAGCAGCAGAAGACCTTACAAGGCCAGATAGACGCCCTCAATACCAAAGAACAGAGTACGATTCAGACCGATATTCAGCCGCTTCTTGCCCCGTTCCGGCAGCAGCTTGAAGATAGCCAGCGTTCAAAGTTTCAGGTAGAGGAAAATTATGCCGACAACCAAAAAACGATAAATGAGATCGAGACTTTAGCGAATGGTTTACAGCAAGACATCTTGAACGCTCAAAGCACCCCTGCACCCGCTGCAATCCAGGAAGGAAAGGTAGGAAAGATCAAAGAAGATGCTTTGGCTCGCATCGGTGTATTGCAGGCTGTAGTTTCAATGAGGAATGGTCAGATTTCAACCGCTGAAAACTTTATTGATCGTTCAGTACAGGCTATCACCGCCGACCGCCAGGATCAGCTTAATTACTACAATACCCTTTTGAAGTTCTACGACACTCAAAAGGACGAGGCCGGAAACAAGCTTATTGACGTGAAAAAGCAAGACCTCGATGCCCTCAAGTCTCAACAGGCTTTACTTGAGAACGACCTACAGGAAGCACAAACAAACTTTGAAAGTATTAAGCAGATGATGCTTGACCCTGCTAGGGCTGATATTATCGCTCGCGCAGGAGTAAAACTCACCGACACCCCGCAGCAAGTAGCTCAGAAAATTTCAACTTATAATTATGGTCAAGAGAAGTCCGACTTACAGAATCAGTTTGCTTTGAAAGGCTATTCGCTTCTCCCGTTTTCAGAACAAGCATCAGGAAAAGACCCTAGCCAATTACTTCGCGTCGTAGACAGTAAGGGAAACGAAATGATCTTTTACAACCCTACCGCTACATCAACAGGCTTGAACTTAGGTACGCTTACGGTAGCTCAAAGAAATAATAATCCTGGCAACATAAAGGTAAGTTCTACTACGCTTGATATGTTCAAAGACTTGGGCGTTTCAGCCAGTTCTACTCAAGCTACTGATGGAGGATCATTCCTGAGCTTCCCGACCGCAGAAGCAGGGTTTCAAGCTATGGGAAGACTTCTCAAGTCAGGAACCTACGCTGATATGCGAGTAGGTGATGCTTTGAGTAAGTGGAGTAATGGAGGATATGGAGCAAATATAGCCCAAGCCGCAGGAGTAGACCCGAACGCTTTTGTACGAGATTTGCCAACCAACCAGCTTCAAAGCTTGACCCAAGCAATGGCAAAGCAGGAAGGCTTCTATAACAGCGGTTCTACTCCTCAAGTATCAGCGATCCAGAACGCAATGGATGCTTTGACCGCAAGCTTCACAAAAGATCAGCGAACATCTGTGAATAGTGCTATCTCATCAGCCGTCAATCGAGGTGATATTGACACTGCTAAACAAACCTTACTTTCGACTGCTATCAGTGCATTGCCTGTACAGCAGCAGAACTCGGCCTTTGGCCGTGCGGTAGCGATTCAACAGCTCGATAAAATACAGACCTTGCTTGATAACTATGTTTCAGCAGGAGGCAGTACAAACGTCCTTAAGGGCACCGAAGAAAAGATATTCCAGAAGCTCGGCAGTACCAGTAATGCGGCTCTTGCAAGTATAGGAAATCAAGTAAAGGCAGCGATCATTGATTATCGCCATGCGGTATCTGGTGCAGCGTTCACTGAGGCCGAGGCCAAGCAATACGAGAGTATGTTCCCAAGTGCCAGTAATATTCCTGAGTTGAATGCTGCTCTTGTCAGTTCACTCAAAGACGTATTCCAAAGCCAGCAAACGACCGTACTTTCTCAGGTACTAAACCAGAATGCATGAAGTTGGCACAGGTTGCTGTTCTTTGATATTTCGTTTGTTGCCTAACACACGATCTATCAAGGAGACTGCCCTGTGCCCGGTTCGACCATAATTGATCTTTCTTGCTCCGAGCAACAACAACTGCTCTTTGAACTGCGCCGCGCCCGCTTCGGCTACTGGCTCGCCCTGCACATCATCTTGTTGTGCGCGGCTGGCTACACCCCGACGCAGATCGCCGCCGTCTTGTTCTGTTCGCGGTCGAGTGTCTACCGCGCTGTCCGCGTTTATCGCAAAGGCTCGCTGGCCAGTTTGAGCAATGCCAAGCAACCACGACACGTCGGCTCATTGACGCCTTCGTTGCGCCGTTCGCTGCTGGCTTTGCTCAAGCGTGCGCCTTCGGCTTATGGCTGGTGTCGCACGCGCTGGAGTTGCGCCACGCTCGCCGCCCAGATGAAAGTGCAGCGCCGGGTTGAAGTCTCGTCTGCCACTATTGGTCGCTGGCTGCACCGACTGGGCTGGGTCTGGAAGCGCGCCAAACTCGTCGCGCGCGATGATGATCCCGAACGCATCAATAAACTGGCGCGCATCCGTTTTTGCTTTGAAAATCTCGGCCAGCAAGCCGCTTTGCTGTTTGCCGACGAACTCGACATCCACCTGCTGCCAAAGGTCGGCTACCAGTGGATGCCAAAAGGCGAAGTCGTCGAGGTGGTCACGCCGGGAGTCAACCAGAAGCGTTATTTGGCGGCGGCACTCGACGCCCTGACCGGCAAGGTCATTTCTTGCATCGGCGAATGCAAGACGAGATGGCTGTTTTTGGAGTTGCTCAAAGCCATTGACGCCAGCTATGCAGCAGCCACCTACAAACGGGTCGTGGTGGTGGTGGATAACTTTGGCATTCACAAAGCGAAAGTTATCCAGCAATGGCTTGTGGCGCACCCGCGAATCGAGTTGCTGTTTGTGCCGACGTATTGCCCGAAAGCGAACCCGATTGAGCGGGTGTTCTGGGAGGTACATGACAAATGCACGCGCAATCATCGGCGGCAGCAGATCGGGCGGTTGGTTGAGGATGTTCAACAGCATCTAAAAATCAACGGCCCGTGGCCGTACAAACTGTCAGGAATCTATTACACGGCGGAAGTGACCGCCGCCGTGCAGGAACTTGAAAAACAACGGCTACTCAAGGCTGCTTGAGTGTGCCAACCTCGTGCAGCATTGATATCTACACATGTCTGGAAGTGTTGATTCCAGATGACGGCCATTGGCGAAATTATCTCCAGCCGTCATCTGGAATCAACCACTTAGAGTTATTGAAAAACATGTGTAGATGCCAATGCTCGTGCAGTCTGGTTTAGGAGGAAGAACTAACTACGAATCTTTATTTGGCCAGCAGTTTTCATCGAATATAAGTCAACCCACACAGACACAAAATGCCGGAACAACGTCGTCAGGTTTAAGCTGGCAAATCGTACAATAATGGTCAAAGTCAAATTCTCAAACGGTCAAATAGTACAGTTCCAAAGCACGCCGACACCCAAGGATATTGAAGAAGTATCCCAGAAACTCGGCATCTCTCAAGCATCCCAACCTGCCCAAGAGCAAGGTTTCTTTCAGCGTGTCGGCCAAGACATAGAGAAGCGCCAAGAGAATATTAACCAGATCAGCATGAAACAACAGTCACCGCTTTCTACGAACTTCCAAATTATAGGACAAGGATTTGCTGCGGGTGCTGATACGTTTGCCGAGGCTGGAAAAAGCGTTTACCACACCATATTCCCGAAGTTCCTCCAAAACATCGCTGCCAAGATAGGAAAGAAAGCAGCCAGTGAAATAGGCAACGCAACCATAGCAGGAGAAGGAACCCCCACCATTTCAGAACTAGCTCAAAAAGGTGGAGAGAAGTACAACGAGTTCGCCCAGACTCATCCAGAGACAGCAGGGAATCTTGAAGCCGTAGGCAATATCGCTCGTGCAGCTTCTGAGGTCTACGGTGCAGGCAAGGCCGTAGACACCGCTTTAAAAGTAGGCAAGGCAGGACTCCAAGCCGGAAAGGAGATTGTAAACACTTTCCAAGATAACGCTACGCAAAAGAATCTAAAGGAGATTGTAGAACTGACTCGTCCTATACTGAATGCCAAAGAAAAACAGGCAGCATTAGCCTCTGGACTTGGAGATGAAAGCGGACTCTTAAAAACCCTTGGTATTGATGCTACGCAACGTGACATTGAAGTAGCACAAGCCGCGCATTCGGTCGTTAATCCTTCCGTCTCCATTACTCAAAATATCTCTGCCATTAATAAAGAGATCGCTGCAAGTTCTAAAGACGTAGTATCAGCACTTGAACGCAATAATTCGATATTCAATACCAAACAACTCAGAAGCTTCATAGGATCAGCAGCAGAGCTACCAGAGCGCCAGATTCTTTTGGCCGGAGACGACGCAGCGCAGAAAGCCTACAAAGGTGTGGTGAATACCTTTATGAGCGTTATCGCCAAACACCCTAAGAACCTTAGTGGACTTCTTGCTGCGAGAAAGGAGTTTGACTCAATCGCCAAAGCAGGACTCAAGGGGGTTTTCAGCGATGGAGTAACGACCGCACGAAAACAGGCAATCCGTGATATTCGCATGAAAGCGAACGAATACATTGCCAATCAGCTTCCGGCAGGTGACGCCTTAAAAGAAGTCTTACGCCGTCAGAGTCTGTTATTTGAGGCAAGAGACAACCTCGCAGAGAAAGCGGTTGAGAAAGTGGGAACGAACATTGTCACCAGAGCAGCGACCGCGATCAAAAAGCATCCTGTTGTCTCGACAGTCGCAGGAGCCGCAGCAGGAACAGCCGCAGTCGAAGGCTTAATTAACAGATAATACTATGGACTCAAAGCCCACATTAGACGAGTTGATGAAGTCAATGATGAACGAGACTGTTCAGGCTAATAAGCCTACCGCAGAGATCAACCAAGAAGTAGTAACGATGCTTTTTGGTCTTTATCAACAAGGTGAAGAAGGAAGTAAGACTCAGGAGGAAATGAAAGCTCTCTTGCAAGAGCTTGTTAATAAAGAGCCTGTCAAGGTCACGACGAAAGAAGTAACTTTTCCAGCCGTCATAGAGGTAGAGGAGGTAAGCCCTGTCAAGGAGGTGAGTGTTAGTAATTTCCCAGCCCTGAATCTTCCCAACTTCAAACAATACTTCGACGCCCACAGCACGGAAAACGTCAAAGGCCAATTTGCTATAATTGACTCAGTAGACCGACTCACTGAATTTCTCAAGAGTATTGATTGGTCCAAGCTCACCAAACAGTCAGTTTCAGACTTTGGCGGTGTTTATACCCCAGCTTGGAAGCCGCTCGAAACACCCTCTGGCGCAATTGACGGATCAAATAAAATCTTCACCCTTTCAACAACACCTCGACAGAATGCATTGTTTCTTTTCTTGGGAGGTATTCTCCAGACCGAGAACGAAGACTATACGATAAGCCGAAACATAATCACTTATACTAACGCACCCCCCGAAGGTGTCTCACCTCATGTAGCACGATTCCAAGTATGAAGAAGTATCTCTTAATCATCGGAGCCATAATTTTTCTAGGCACCGCCGCCCACGCTGCAACGGTTTGTTTTCCTTTTCAGGGATGTACCGGAACCTCAACAGCACCAACAGCCGGTCAGGTTCTTATCGGCAATTCATCGAGCACCTATTCACCTGCATATCTCACCGCAGGATCGAACGTAACCATTTCTACATCATCAGGAGCTATCACTATTTCAGCCAGCGGTTCAGGTGGAGGAGGAAGCAGTGCAACCACAACGATTAACGGCGTCAATGGTCCAACGTTTAGCTTTACAACTTCGACAGACTCAAACATACAGCTTTCTATCTCCACTTCTACAGGGACACTCACTTTCAACCCAGGTTGGAGTGGTATTCTCGGTGCAACGCGCGGAGGTACAGACAACGATGAGTATGTTGCAGGCGATCTACTTTACGCTGATGGTATCAATCATCTTGCTAGACTTGCTGTAGGAGGGGATGGACAATTTCTCCAGTCAGGCGGAGGTTTCCCCTCTTGGCAAAATCTCCCAGTTATTTCTCCTGGAGGTTTGAACACTCAAATACAATTTAATGATGGGGGAGTATTTGGAGGGAATAGTAATTTTTACTATGACAAGTCTAGTACGTCGCTCTTTGTTCCTTTTATTAGAGGTGCAACCGCCACAGATAGTGGAGATCAATATCAAGGAAGTAGAATCGTAAACACAAATGGCTCAGGTACTTTTGGCGATCAAGCAATAGGAGGAGATTTAGAACTTAGTAGCGGTGGAGTAACGATTGCAACTACTACGGATTATTCCACTAATGCTAGAGCCGGACAGATTAATTTATTAGCTAACGAATTAGTTGTAAACAACAGTACCCAAGCATCGGGTGCCGGGCTACAACTTACAGGCGGTCTTTGGAACGGCTCTGTTTTCTCTGGTGGACTTGCTGCCTTATCTTCCGGGTCTACAAACGACATAGGAGATGCCGGACCAGTCTATATTCTAGGAGGAAATGGTGGTTCAACCTCCGGTGCAGGTGGCTCTGTAAATATTACCGCAGGCAACGCACAGGGAGGGGATAGTAACGGAGGATCAATTACAATTCAGTCAGGAATCAATTCTGGCGGCGGCACTAATGGTTATGTCCAAATCATTACCTCTCGAATATTTGGTGATACTTTAAATCCCTTCTTACGTCTTTCAGATAGCATAGGCACTCAACTGGGCTATGGAGACACTTCCATTTTACTAGGAGGAAGCAGTCTAGGGATCATTATCAATGGCAGTAACAAAGCTTCTTTTGATACTAGCGGATTAAGCGCAGATAGAACTTTTAGTTTCCCCGATCACCCCGGTAAATTCGTCGTTTCAACAAGCACCCCCGCCACAGCATCAACTCCTTGTTCCCCAGGCCAAACAAGTTATGACAGTTCTTTTTTCTATGTTTGTACCGCAACAGATACTTGGAAACGATCAGCCTTGTCAACATTCTAACCTCGCACCCAATTTGCTATACTAATTACATACCCCAAAATGAGCCTCTACGAGCAGCTAGAACGGGCAAAGCAGTGGTTGCTCACCCTACAACATAAACTCATGCCACAGACCAAATTAAGCCAGTTTGCGAAGGCTATACAGACCCACGAAGGCTACTATAAAGGCTCCAGAAGCTACAGGAACAACAACCCCGCCAACTTCCGTTCTACCCCCTATACCAAGACTCTGGGAGCGATAGATAAAGACCCGCAAGGATTTTGCATATTCCCAAGCTACGTTGTGGGGTTTAATGCTCTGAAAACCTTTTTGCAAGATGCCTGTTCAGGCAGACTCAAACGCTACAAGGGAACAATGAATCTTTATGAGTTCTTCGAGGTTTATGCTCCATCATTTGAAAATGACAGCAGGGCCTATGCAGAGTTTGTAGCTAAATATATCGGGATACCTACTGACACACAGATAAAATCATTTCTTTAAAAAGGTCGCACATATCTAACACCAGAATGAATAAAGACATTAGCGTAACTCAAGCCTCGAATCTTATTTCATTTGTCGGAGTAGTTGTATTGGTTCTCAATCACTTCAAAATCAACATCACTCAGGACGAAGTACAAGCATTTCTTGGCGCAGCGATTACCCTTGTTGGCATCATTGTTTCCTTTGTCAATCGCTACAAGAAAGGTGACATCACCTTGAGTGGCATCAAGAAGACCTACTAGGCGGGATCATTCCTGCTCTGAGGCGTGGAGGCGTTGGTATTCCCCAAATTGCAAGGTTTGAGGATGTCATACCCTTTTTATATGTTACAAAGGTTGACCACACCTCCACCCTTCAGGAGCCTAAATCAAAAACCAATGCCTTCCAAGAACTTAGAACTAGCACGACAACGACAGCGAAAATGGAAACTCGCAAATCCTGATGTTGTTAAACGTAACAAAATATCTTGGCTCAAGAATAATCCTAACTACTATATAAACTACTATTATGCTCACAGAGAAGAAATCCTAAAAAAGCAGCAAGCGAGAAGACTTAAGAACTTAGAACGAGAACGCGCACAGTGGAGGACTTGGGCAAAAAGCAGGCCGGATATTATCTCGATGGGCTGGCGTAAGAGGAGGGCCAAATTATATCAAGTTGAAGGTAGTCACACTCAAAAAGAGTGGGGGGATTTGAAGGATTACTATGGGTATACATGTCTTCATTGCGGAAGAAAAGAACCCACCGTAAAATTAACACAAGACCACATAGTTCCAATTTCAAAAGGCGGCTCAGACTACATTTCTAATATTCAATCCCTTTGCCAAACCTGCAATTCCAGAAAACATAACAAGCTGCCGTCTGTTCCTTGGGAGGTGGTTCTAACATAGCGTTAGGAATACCTCTCAGGGTAACACCTGAAATCCGCAACTTGAAAAGGAGCAAATATGGCTGCACAGGTAGCTAAGAAAATCGTGTCTTCGATAGATGATACCGGAGGCAAAACGTTCTTCCGCAGATGCGGGGTTGCATTCGTCAACTCTGACGGATCGCTCAATGTGAAGCTCGATATGTTTCCGACATTGAAGCTTCATATCCGCGACGAGAAAGTTGAGAAGCCTGTACCCGTAAAGACCCGCAAGCACGTCATCAAACGAGGCAAGTGATGGAGGAGTACGAGTTCTTCCCCGACGCTCTCAAAGCTCAAGTCCCCGCACTCTACTCCCAAGAAGCCAGTAAAGACCCAACGGTGTATATGAAGTTTTTTCAACCTTGGGGAGCCTGGACGTGGTTTATCACCGAAGGCGAAGACCGCGACGGTGATTACCTGATGTTCGGTTATGTCATCGGACAGGATAAGGAGTGGGGATACGTTTCAATGAATGAGCTTAAGTCTGTCAATGGGCCTTACGGCTTGAAGATCGAACGAGATATTCACTTCTCACCCAAGCCTAAAAGCCAAGTTCCCGAAATCAAATCCTGACTTCTGGGGCTGCGTACTTCCCGCTTGAGACTACTTTGACACGGGACACCTCGGCGGTGGGCCAGCCCCTCCAATCCAATTAGGAATTCTGCAACTAAGCCTACCAACAATCCACACCATTAAGGGGCAGCCTCCGCGCTGCTCCCTTTCCTTTTTAAAAGATTAAACCGTGCAAACTCACCAAACATTTTTAACGCCGCCTCATCATAGACTATTGCGGCTTTCCTTTTATCATCATAAAAACCTAAGTGGTACAAATGCCCTTTATTATGTATTGTTGCTTGCCACTTACTTTTCTGTTTTGACCAGTGAACACCTCTATAACCGCTGGTATTATCACTCCTCAGCTTCGAGTTAATAAGATTCTCTCTATTCGTACATAACCGTAGATTGCACTTTCTATTATCAAGAGTATTTCCATTAATATGGTCCACATAACTACCTTCTGGAGCCTTCGTAATTGCCCGATGCATTGAAAGATGTTTTGACTTCTTATTAGTCCCAATTTGCCGAACTGCATAGCTACTTCTACCAGCAGTAAAACACCAGTTGAATTTACTCAACCATTCGTAGTCATCATTATCTACAATCGCATATTGATTTTTAGTAAGGGAAATCCTCTTCACGGAAGTTACTTTAATTTTATCAAAGTTAAGGTTCTGCACAATTCCACTTACGCACAGCCTTAGAAGGCTGATTTTGTATGATTAAAGCAGTCCACTTTACAAAAGGAAACCCCAACAATGAGCCGAAAATCCAGACGAAGACGAAACAAGAAAAAGAACCGTCACCACCTTACACCTGTGTCCTGTGGCGGCGATAACGATCCATCAAACTTTCTTCTTCTGAACGTCGGACGACACAGGGCGTTACACAACGCATTCAGGAAGAAGAACGGCAAAGAACGGACTCTGGAAGACATCATCATCCTTCTTGTCAGAGTTCATCGAAGGAAAGGCAGGTGCGTATACGCGAAGATGGGGCAGCCTTGCCGATTAGCCCCCTGTATGGATCTTCGGTCAGTCGCTAAATCAAACGGACGAGTCAGGAAGCTTAAAGCAGTCGCCGTATGATGACCCGTTGCGCGAAATGCTTTTTGCCGATTGAACCCGAAGACCTCGTAGAAGAAGACAACCCCGATGATCCGCTACAATCTCTTCACTTCCATGTGTGGTGTGCGCCCGATGCGAAACCACCTTTGGATGAAGAACCCTAAAATTTAGACGCTGGAAACGGCGTCTTTTTGTGCTATATTTTCATCACGTCTTAAGACCAGGGAGCAGGGGAACTGCGGGGAGCTTATCCCCTCTTCCGAACCCTAATTCAATCCAATGAGTAACCGAATGAGTAACCCAATAAGAAAAGCCGCCTCGGAAGCGGCTGTAATTTCTTGAATCTAATGGAGCCAGCGAGGGGACTCGAACCCCTGACCTCCGGTTTACGAAACCGATGCTCTACCAACTGAGCTACGCTGGCAAACCCTTGTTCTACCTATAAATTAAAAGAGCCACTCACGCCGTTGCCGTATCAGCTTGTGGCAGATTTGTGGCAGGGTTTGATTTTACCCTACTTTTCGCTGCCGCTTCAACTGCTCGACGCTTTCCTTCCTCAGTTGCATGAACATAACGCATGGTTGTGTGTATGTCCACGTGTCCCATTACCTCTTTTACTGCGCTTATCGGTGCGCCGCCATCTATGGCTCTTGTGCCAAAAGTATGACGACCTGCACAGTGAAAGTTTATATAGGGTATTCCAGCATCACGCAACGCTTTCCCCCAAGCAGTCTTAATGGTCGTAATTGGTTTACCTGTTTTGGGGTTTTCAAACAGGTAGCCCGAACGACGAGCATCCTTACACAGGCGCTGCATTATAGGCTTGAGGTCTGGGTGTATTGGGACGTTGCGAGGCTTTCCAGATTTAGTCTTTATGAGTTCGATTGAATCACGCAAGAAATCAATCTGGCTCTTATGCAGCGTCAATATCTCAGTCCTTCTCATTCCTGTGTAAGTGCTGATAGTAAGAATATCGCGTATATGAGCGCGGCTTCCCGTGAGAAAAGGCATAAGTTTTTCTTCGTCCTCATACGACAGGTATCGTGTCACCTGATTGTATTTGCAAAGAAGCTTAACCCCTTTACACGGGTTAGTCTGAATTTCGCCACGCTCAATTGCTAGATTGAAGATGCGAGAAAGTAATTGAATCTCACGGTCAACTGAAGCAGGGGCGCGACACTTCCCAGTTTTGATGGGGGTAGCAGCTCGCTCCTTTTTGAACTGCTCTACATTAAATCGTGAAAACTCTCTCATCTTCTTATTCTTGAAGTAAGCGAGAATAGCTTTTGACCTTGACACGTCGTCGTTCCACGAACGCTTATTGTCTCTCGACCAGGGCAAAAACTGATTCTCGACGAACTCCTTTAGCGTGATGTCGCTAGGCTCGTCACTATAGCGGCCCCTGTATATTGCATCCTTAGCTCTCGTCTCTGCTTGTTCAGCCTGCCACTTCGTTCGAGCTTCTGGAATTGCCTTTCGATAGCGCTTGCCGCGAATCGAAAAGGAGTAATACCAAGTTCCACCATGTTTACAAGGTTTCTTGCAACGCTCACATTCTCTTTTTTCAACCGACATCGGGATTTCTCCTTTCCCGATTTGTAGCCAGCCGGTTCAAAACAATATTACAACTGTTAGCCACCGAGAGTCTATGGCTTGAGTGTATGTCATTCTCTGGTAATGTCCAATGCAAGAGTTCCGATAAAAGAAATACCGGCCTGCCGCCAGAATAGCGAACGGGAATTCTGTCTTGTGAAATCCAAGTAGATACAGTCTTGGGCTTCACTCGCAAGAGTTCGGCGGCTTCATTTACGTCAAGTAGTACTATATGGAAAAGCTTTAATACGTCTCTTGCGGTCAGGCGCTCGGTAATTATTCCGGCAACCTCGTTTGCAATCCGTTCGATAACAGTCGTTAATAATATATTTTCGTCAGAGTTTGATTGATTTTTCATGAGTGTTTATCTTCCTATTTTGTAATTTTAATCCTCTACCTATAGTGCTCCCAAAAATCAAGACCAAAAAACGGTCAAATTAAGGTGGTCTCGACTGCTTGTTTCTGTCCCTGCCGATAGACCGCTTCCGGCGTCCTGTACCCTAACGATTGATGCAATCGCTCCCGATTATAGAACTCGAAATACTCTCCTAATCCCTTCCTCGCTTCCGGGACATTCCTATAATCTTTCAGGTAGACCTCTTCATACTTGACGCTACGCCACAACCGCTCAACAAAGATATTGTCTAAGGCTCGCCCTCTCCCCTCCATACTGATCTGTATGTCTTCGGCCAATAGTTTGCCCGTGAAACTCTGACTCGTCAATTGTGATCCTTGATCCGTGTTGAAGATTTCCGGCTTGCCCTTCAATAAGGCTCTCTCCAACGCTGCCACACAAAAACTCTCCTCCAGCGTCACCGAAACTTCCCACTCCAATACATATCGAGAGTACCAATCAAGTATTGCCATCAGATATATAAAGCCTCCGACCAGCCGGATGCAGGTAATGTCCGTGCTCCAAACTTCATCGACCGCCTTGATCTTCACATCTCTGAGTAAGTACGGATAAACTTGTCGGCCTCTCTGCGCCTGACTCAAGCGGGGCTTCGGATATAGAGCTTGAAGGCCCATTGCTCTCAATAATCGACGCACCCGTTTTTCATTGACCTCTTTGCCTTGTTGCTTAAGCCAGGCCGTCATCCTCCGCACTCCATAAAACGGCGCGCGGGTATATTGCTCATCAAGCAGGTTCATCAATTCAAGGTTGTTGGCACTTTCTGCCCGTGCTTGATAATAAAGTCCTGAGCGATGCAAACCTGACAATTCGCATTGTCGCCTGAGACTGATCCGGGCATTTCCGCCTTCTACAAGCTGGCGCTTCTGGTCAACGCTCAAGTCCAGCTTTTTTTTGAGCCAGCCGAGTTGGACTTTCAATGGACCAATCTCCTGATAAAGTCGAGCTTTCAAGTGTTGGTCATCAACTGCCTGGCGCGACAATCGAGAAGAGAACGCATCTGGGATAACTGAAAGAGCCTGCTTCTTCCAAGGCGTCACTTGATGGGGGTGAACGCCAAAGATAGAGGCAATATCATTAACAGTTTTGTCGCCTTTGATAGCGGCAACAGCAACCTTCGCTTTGAAGTCGGCACTATAATTCTTTCGCTGCTTCATTATCTTGACTCCTTGTTTTTGAGCAGCGATTTTACCACCTTAAGCGGTGGTCCTAATTTCGGGGAGCATTATAGTTTTAACTTCTCAGGCAAAGGAGGTCTCTCATTATGCTTTCAGCCGCTCATCCAATCTGTCGATTGATCTCTCTTTTCGTGATCACCGGGCTATTATTGTGCAATGTCCAGGCACAATCTTCGCAGTCTATGCTTCGAGGGAAAGTGCTTGACCCGGCCCGCGCTCCTATCGCAGGAGCGCACATTACAGCAACGCCGGATGGCAGTTCCTCGGGTTTTTCAGTGGTTTCCGATCAGTTCGGCGAGTTTTCTCTTCCGCTTAAAGCTGGAAACTACACCCTCAAGGTCAACGCGCAAGGTTTTGAGGAATCTTCACAAACCGTAACCATAAATCAGAGTGATTCTGCGCTACTGGAGTTAGTGCTGGAGATCACTAAGGTCCAAAACACGATTACAGTCGTCGGAACGGACTACAGGACTTTGACCGTCAGCAGCGCCACAAAAACGCTTACGCCGTTGCGAGATGTTCCGCAATCCATCACCGTAGTGACGCAGGAGCAGATCAGAGATCAACAGATGTTGAGCCTCGGCGACGTGGTGCGTTACATACCCGGCGTCACGGCTCATCAGGGCGAAAACAATCGCGACCAGATCATCATCCGAGGCACCAGTTCGTCGGCGGATTTTTTCCTCAACGGCGTGCGTGACGATGTTCAGTATTATCGTGACCTTTATAATCTGGATCGCGTGGAAGTTTTGAGAGGCCCTAACGCGATGATCTTTGGCCGAGGTGGCGGAGGCGGCGTGCTGAACCGTGTAACTAAAGAAGCGGGCTTCGCACCTTTACGTGAAATAAATCTGATGGGCGGCTCTTACGGCAACAAACGAGTCGCAGCGGATTTTAATCAGCCCTTCAACAACAAAGTAGCTTTACGCGTTAACGGGATGTACGAGAACTCTGATACTTTTCGAGACTTTGTCAGTATTGAGCGTTACGGCATCAATCCGACTCTGACATTCCTACCGGGCAAACAGACAAGGATAACGTTATCCTATGAAAACTTCCGTGACTATCGCGGCTCTGACCGTGGAATCCCGTCATTTCAAGGGTTACCGGTTGATGTGGATATCGATACATTCTTCGGCAACCCGGATCTTAATAACGTGAAGGCGCTTGTGAATCTCGGAACGGCGACCATCGAGCATCAGGTCGGTGCTGTGAACATTCGCAACCGCACGCAATTCGGTGACTATGACAGGTACTACCAGAATTTCGTGCCCGGCGCTGTGAATGCGACTAAGACTCTGGTCGCTCTGTCGGGTTACAACAACGCGACTGACCGCCTGAATATATTCAACCAGACAGATGTGACCTACTCTGCCTATACAGGGCGCATTCGTCACACGCTTATGGGAGGCATCGAACTCGGTCGGCAGTTGACCGATAATTTCCGCAACACGGGCTTTTTCAACAACACCCTGACATCCATTCTGGTGCCGCTTGATAATCCGACTATCCACACACCTGTGACGTTCCGCCAAGGGCTAACCGATGCTGACAATCATCTCAAGACCAACATAGCCGCGGTCTATGCGCAGGATCAGATAGAGCTTTCGCGGTATGTGCAATTGGTTGCGGGTTTGCGATTCGATCATTTCGATTTGCAGTTCCATAATAATCGCAACAATGAGGATCTGCGCCGCATTGATAATCTGGTCTCACCTCGCGTGGGACTCGTGTTGAAGCCTGTTAATCAGCTCTCGATCTATGGCAATTACAGCGTGTCTTATCTGCCCAGCTCAGGAGATCAATTCTCTTCGCTGACCGTCATCACACAGCAGGTCAAACCGGAAAAGTTCAACAACTATGAGTTTGGCGTCAAGTGGGACATTTATCGTTCCCTCTCGTTTACGAGCGCGCTCTATCGGTTGAACCGCACAAATACGAGAGCGACTGATCCGAACGACCCTACAAGGATTTTGCAGACTGGCAGCCAGCGCACGAACGGTTTCGAGTTCGGCTTGAATGGAAGCATCACGCGGGCATGGAGAATCGCCGGAGGTTATGCCTATCAAGATGCGTTCATTACCAGCGCCACCACAGCGGCATTGACCGGGGCGCAGGTCGCTCAAGTGCCGCATCACAATTTCTCGCTGTGGAATAACTACCAGATACTGTCGAAACTGGCAGCCGGACTTGGCGTTATTCACCGATCTGATATGTTTGCTGCGGTTGATAATACTGTCACGTTGCCGGGTTACACCAGAGCGGACGCGGCGGTGTTTTACTCCATAACCGAGCGGATACGTCTACAGGCAAATGTGGAGAACTTGTTCGATAAGAAGTATTACATCAACGCGGACGGCAACAACAACATTTCGCCAGGCTCTCCGCGTGCGATTCGTATCGGGCTGACGGCTCGATTTTGAATGTTTTTTTCACGGTGACCGCCCTTGCAGAGTGCTTTGCAAGGGCGGTCAAGCCATTTTCGCCGCTTGAGTTTTGCCGCCTCAATATCCTCTCTGATTTATTAGGATTGAAGCTGTTGCTACAGCCTTATTAAAGATATGTCGAGGATCAATTCGCTTTCTGACAGGAAGTACAGCGGCCAAAAATCCGATGGCTGTGGTAATGCTGTTGGAAATTGTAATGACGCACGATCTCGTCTTGTAAGGCTTCGATTTCTTCGCTATAAAATTCGCTTAAAGCGCCACATTGTGTGCAGATGAGGTGGCCATGGTGGTTTTGGTTGTACGCAGGCTCGTAGAGCATTCGTCCATCATAAGATTCCAGTTCCTGCGCCAACCCGCATTCCTTAAATAACTTCAGCGCTCTATAAATTGTTGTGGTACCAATTTTTCGGTCTTTCTTTCTCACAAGTTTACAAAGAGCTTCGCTCGACACATGCGCTTCTGAATCAAGAAATACCTCCAAGATCAGGTAGCGTTGCGGGGTACGCCTGAGGCCAAGACGTTTCAGATATTCAGTAAAGATTTGATGTTCTTCGCGCTTCATAAAGCCGGTATAGGAATCATTTTTAAATTCACACTCTCACTGCGCGCGGTCAACCACCATCATCATGAAAGAACCGGGAATGATGGGGGGCCGTCGCCTGGGGTTGGCCGCTGTGACTTCCGACGGCGCTGGCCCGAATTTGGCCGCGACCACGTACACGCGATGCGTCGAAGGATCCAGTCCCAGGTTCCGCGCGCCCGGCGCTGTCTGTACATTCTCCACAACGTGATACTTGTCAGGCCCGTCTTGATGAATCACCGTAAGCGTTCCGTCAAAGTTTGAGGCGAAGGCATCGCCAGTGACAGGGTCGAATGCCGCACCGTCAACACCGGCACCTATCGGCGCTGTCGCCACCACTTTGCCCGCATCATAGTCCGAGATAGCCATCACCCCACTGCGACAGCCGCTGAACAGTCGGTGGTGTTTAAGATCGATGGCCATCGCCACGGGTTGTTTGGCCGGGACCGTAGACCAGCGACGTGTTACTCTGAGTTTTTTCGTGTCGATCTCTACCACTTCGCCCTTGTCTACGATATTCGCGTAGACCTTGCCGTTGCCCGCTGACACGCCATACTCAGGCTTGCCTCCAAGTTGAATGTTCGTGATCAGCTTTCCCGACATCGGCTCGATGACCGTCGAAGAATGGGCATCACCGTTAAAGGTGAAGACGCGATCCGAGACCGGATCATAGATAATTGCGTCGGCATCTTCAGCAGCGGGAATGCGACCGAGCACTTTGAAGGTTTTCAGATCGAACATGACGACCGAAGCATCATTGCCTGAGGTGGCGAATCCATGCCCGGTATGGTTGACCAGCGCGACGCCATGTGCGCCGTCGATGCCTGTGACTTCGCCGAGGAGTTTGCCGTCGTTCTCATCCACCACCATAACGCGGTTCTGCCGCCCGATGAATAGGCGATGATTCGGCGGATCAGGAATCACGTAATCCCAACTGCCATCGCCGCCGAGCGTATAGGTGTGTGTAATCCGATAGACTGATGATGATTGCGCGAGCAGTGTTTGCGCAGTAGCCAACAACATAATCGCCATGCAAAAGATGGCGGATCGTTTATCGGGCATCGTGGTCATTTGCTTTGTCTCCTGTCTCCAGAATCACACTGGCCTCTGCGTTACAGACCTTCAGAAGCTATAATTCATTGAAATCCCGTACACAGACGCTCTCCCCCGATAGCCAGGTTTGAAATGAGGAGAAAACTTGAATTGCTTCAGCTTGCCGCTGAGGGCATCCACATTCGGATCATGATGAGCACGATAGACGTGGCGGCCTATGCCATAGCCGATCACGCTCCCTACTAACACATCCGATAGAAAATGGTTACGGCCAGTGAAGCGCGACATACTCACTAATGCCGCAAGACTGTACGCGCCGATTTGGACTAAACGATGATCGTGGTACTCATTAGCGACCACTGCCGCCAGCGCCCAAGCGGTTATTGAATGCCCCGAAGGAAACGAGGTGCCGCCTGCAAAGAATTCTCCGCTGCCGTCATCTTTGATAGGACGTGGGCGTTGAGTAACGGTTTTTAAGACCTGACTTACGATTACGCCATCAATGAAAGCTTCGGCGCTGAGTATTCCAGTCTCACGCGCTTTTTCATTCTTAGTCAGTCGCCCGACAAGGTAGAACCCGCCTGCGATTCCAGCCGCCGTATATCCGACTCCAATCCGGCTGATATGGCGACTGATGGACAGCCGGGTCACATTGTCGCCGAGTTGTTTAGCGGTTCTGTGGTCCGTGCCGATGAGGGCCGCCGTACCCAATCCGAGTGGCACGAGCCAGCAAGCATCTTGGCCGCTCAGGTGAAAAGGCGATGTCCAGATTGCCCGCTGGTCGCGCAGTATGTTTCTAAGAAACTGTCGCTCTAAAGATGGCTTCGTCGTGGATTGTTGCGGGGGTGAGGTTGGCGCAGATGAAGGTTGAGGCGTGCCAGCAGGAGTTTGTGCTCCTATACTGACTGCCATAAGGATCAGGTTTATGGGCGCTGCTTTAGAATACCTCAACATCGATCGCATATCTAACATATGCAATTCTCCAGATTGCGTATTCACAGCGTCCAGCCGGGATTTGTAGGAATGCCGATCCAGTTAAAGAGAGCGGCAGGAAAGACTGTGTCAGTCTCTCCATGACCTGACGGCTAGGTGTCATATAAGTCGACGCTCATTACTTGGCGTCTGGCATCAACTTGCCGTCCGGTCCCACTTGAATTTCGGATTTCTTGCCGGACTTCTGAACCACAGCTTCGTACATTACGATAGCGTTGTTTTTGGTGATTGATTCCAGCTTGAGAACTTTGCCCTTGCCAGCACTCTGTTCTATTGTCGCTCTTACGTCCGGCGGCAGCGAGGCCAGCGTGACTTCTTCTTCGATCTCCACGATCTGGCCATTCGAATCAATGAGAACATCTTTCCCGTGCCGATTGACCTTCATCTCTACTTCGTAATAAGTCTGTCCGTGCTCGACCTCTTTCGAGTAGCCTTTGATGATTGCTCCATTGCTTTGCTCCCGAACGGTTTTTTGCACCGCTTGAGGCAAGTCCTTCTGCCTGACACGCCGTTCGCTGTCCTGACCGAACACAACCCCGAATATTAACAAGCTAAGAGTAACAACAGAGGCGGTCACCGCCATCAGCTTTCGCATTCTCATACCTTAATCCTCGCTATGTAGTGATCATCCATCATTGGCGTTGTCGAGCCCCATCTCGGGAGAGATCGGGCATGAATGTATGCGCTTAATAAAGCAGTCATAGGCTGGGCAGGAGGATAACAAATTGCGGATGAACAGAGGATTAACGGCAGATTGTCGGTCTGATCTTCTATTCCTGATTCGCATTACCAGGAAAGCAAGCCTATTGCTTAAAGGCGACGAGGATGGCACCGATTGCAATAAAAAGAATCCCCAGCCAATTTTTTGGAGATAGCTTTTCGCTCAGAAAAACAACCCCAAACAGCGCGACGAATATCACGCTCAACTTGTCAACAGGCGCAACACGCGAGGCATCGCCAAGCCTGAGCGCTCGAAAGTAGCAAATCCATGAAGCGCCTGTCGCCAAGCCCGACAGCCCTAAAAACAGATAACTTTTTGAAGATATAGAGCCGAGCGACTGAAACTGATCTGTCAGGAAAAGCACTACCATCAGAGAAAACAGAATCACAACTGTTCTCAAAAACGTTGCAAAGTCGGGGTTGACGTTTTCTACGCCGACTTTCGCAAAAATCGCCGTCAATGCCGCAAACGATGCCGATAGTAATGCCCAGAATTGCCAGGAATAGATTGTTGGTTTCATTTCATTTGCCTCGGAACGTCATGATAAACGCATTTCATCTTCTATTCATCTTCGAGTAGTAAACTCTCGATGAAAAGTCTGAGTACTCTTACGCCGAACTTACGCTTCATTCGTCGGGCGTTGAATTTTAAGGGGGCTGCTTTGTTAATTTTGTTTTGGGCTTTGGTCCTTTTCCAGGGAATCCTCGGAGGCTTCTCATTCATTCGCTGGCGAAAGTTTTCCAAGCGTATAGATCTCGTCCTCAGCTTAGTGGAGCTTCTCTCTTTTATCTTGTTATTGTTCGTCGGTCTGGCTGGTAATTCGCTCAAAATATTTACTCATTAATCCTCTATGGGACCAGCCTCGCGATAGCCTCATCCAAGTCCAGCACAATCTATGCGGGAGTTGCCGATGTCTTCTTCAAAGGCACTAAATGACGGTGGTTGATTTATTTCCCAGAGTCTTTGCGGCTGCCTGCGCGCATAGATCCCACTTCTAAGATTTCTGCGTTTTGTCGAGAATGATTATTCTACTTCTGAATGTATCTCTATGTATTGGGTTGCTGGCGCGCAAGCTTGCGAATTTCTTAATACTCGCCTGTTCATTTGCGTTAGAAGTCGGTACGCGACAGCAACCAACTAGTATTCTACCTGGCAGAAGATGAACAGACAGTTAACATACATGGACTTTAATCCGTATGATTAGAATCACTCAGTCTTTTCGGCAGCAGCCTCTGGGTTTACAGGAGCTTCTGCTTGTTGAAGATCTTGCTTTCGGCGCGCGCCGTATCGAAGATACAAAGCTGGCATCAGGAAAAGATTGAGTAGTGTTGAGGTCACCAGCCCGCCGAGAATGACTACCGCGAGCGGGTGTTCAATCTCATGGCCCGGACGATTCCCGCCAACGATGATCGGCAACAGCGCCAGCCCTGTTGCGAATGCCGTCATCAGGATTGGCGCAATTCGCTCTTCCGAGCCGCGAAGCACAAGCTCTTTGCCGAACGGCTGGCCTTCTTCAAATTCAAGGTGACGATAATGGCTCACCAGCATAATACCGTTTCGCGCGGCGATGCCAAGCACAGTTACGAACCCCACGAGCGAGCCTAGCGACAACACGCCGCCTGTGAGCAACACGGCGATAACACCGCCAACAAGCGCGAAGGGCAGGCTCACAAAGATGAGCGCGACCAGTCTCGGCGAGCGAAAATCGGCATGCAGAAGAAGAAGTATTCCAAGAAGCGAAAGCCCGGCGAGCGCCAGAAGGCGATTCCTTGATTGTTGTCGCGCTGCATATTCACCTAAAAATTCCGGGTGATACCCGCGATCAAACGACAATGCCTTGACTTTGGTTTTGATCTCTCTGGCGACACTGCCAAGATCACGCCCCTTCACATCACAGGTTACGTCTATGCGACGGGAAGCGTTTTCGCGCTGGATGACGTTAGGCGTTGGCGCAATGCGAACATCAGCGACTCCGGCAAGTGGAACATCTCCGCCGTTCGGCAGGCTGATTCTGATCTGGCGCAACGCCTGTATGTCGCTTCTGACTTCGGGACTGCCCCACACCACCACGTCATAGATTTTCTGCTCCTCATAAATTTCGCCGACCTTGGTGCTCTTGACGAGCGTTGTGGTGGTGCGGCGCACGTCTCCGGGTGTGAGACCGAAGCGTAGAGTCGCCTCTGGTCGCAGTCGGACTTCGAGTTGCGGGACCAACACCTGCTGTTCGACTTTCAAATTCGTGACGCCTGAAACTTCGCTCATGGCTTTGCCGGCCTCTTGCGCCTTGTCGCGCAAGCCATCAAGATTTGGCCCATAAATTCGCACAACAATCGTCGCGCCCGCGCCGGTCAGCACCTCTTTGATACGCTCCTTCAAATAGGTCAACACGTCGCGGGTGAGGCCCGGATAACCGTCAACCGTCTGCTGTATGCGAGCCACGGTCGGTTCATAAGGAACGTCGGGATCAATGCTGATCCACAATTCGGCGAAGTTCGGGCCGACCACTTCATCGGCAACTTCGGCGCGTCCTATGTGCGAGCCGAAATTTCTGACGCCGGGAATCGCACGCAACTCTTTGCTCACCTGCACGGTGATGCGCTGCATGGATTCCAGCGAAGTGCCGGGCTTGCCAACCCAGTGCATCAGAAAATCCGTCTCTTTGAATTCGGGCAGGAATTCTTCGCCGAGAAAAGGGACGGTGACAGCGGTGAGCGCAAAGACTACGAGTAAGACAACAGCAGCCATGCGCGAACGGTCCACAAGGCGCGGCAGCAGTGCGCTATACAATCGCTTGAGCACGCGGGCCAGTGGTGGCTCTTTGTGTTCAGCTTTTGCGGCGCGCGGCAGCAAGAGTAAAGAGAGCGCCGGTGTAAGCGTGAGCGCGACACCGAGCGATGCCATAACCGCCAGAACATAGGAGATCGCCAGCGGGCGAAAGAAAGAACCTGACAGTCCATCCATGAAAAAGACTGGCAGGAAGACCAGAACAACGATCAGCGTCGCATAAACTATGGCGCTGCGCACTTCGACCGAGGCGTTCAGCACAACGCGAAATGCTGGCTCAGGATTTTCTAACGCGCGGTTGAGCCGCAGGCGGCGTATGATATTTTCGACGTCTATGATCGCGTCGTCCACCACTTCGCCAAGCGCGATGACCAGTCCCGCGATGACCATCGTATTTATCGTGTAGCCCAGATAATGCAGGACCAGAGCAGCCGTGAGCAGCGAAAGCGGAATCGCAAGCAAACTGATGAGCGCCGTTCGCCAATCGTAAAGAAACGCGATCAGCACAATCACAACCAGTATGCAGCCAATCACCAGTGCGCGCTTCAGATTGTGCAGTGCCAGTTCGATGAATGTCGCCGGGCGAAAAATAGTCGAGTCTACCTCAACATCCGTCAATCCCGGACGCAGTGCATCAAGTGCGGCTTCGACGTTGCGCGTCACATCCAGAGTATTGCCCTGAGGCTGTTTTTCGACGATCAGGAGCAACCCGGGTCCGTCGTTGATTACTGCGTCGCCAATCGGCGCAGGATGGCCTTCGACGACCTGCGCCACATCACCGAGTTGCAGCGGCGAGCCATCGCGAAAGGCTACGGGAATTCGTTCAAGGTCTTCAGCCCGTATGACGGGCGAAATGTGTGTTACCGCCAGGCGCTGGTTCGGCGTATCAATAAAACCTCCCGCGCCCGGAGAGACGGCATCGCCTGTTCGCTGCACGATTGTATCCAGTGTGACATTGTGAGCAGTTAAATCCTCCGGGTCTACAAGCACTTGAAACTGCCGGTCACGCTGTCCCCAGATGGCTACGTTTGCGACACCGGGAATCGCCATCAGACGGGGGCGAATCGTCCATTTCGCAAGCGTCGTCAAATCCATTTGTGAAAGGGTTGGCGACGATACGCCGATCTTCATCACGCGACTCGTAGAGGAAAGAGGTGAAAGGATGACCGGCGGGTGCGCGACCGTCGGGAGTTGGGCGGCAACGATAGCAAGCCGCTCCTGTACAAGCTGCCGCGCCCGCATCAGGTCTGTGCCCTCTTGAAAGATCAATACTACAGAGGAAAGGCCAAGCACGGATTTTGAGCGCAATGTCTTGAGCGACGCTACACCGTTGAGCCCGTTTTCAATCGGCGCGCTGATGAGGCTTTCCACTTCCGCAGTAGAGAGTCCGGGCGCTTCGGTTTGAATCTCTACCAGAGGCGGCGCGAACTCAGGAAAAACGTCGAGCGGTGTCGTGCGGACAATCTGTATGCCGACGATCATCAGAACGAAAGCCAGCGCCAGCACAACAATTCGCAGGTTAAGAGAGGTTGAGACAATCCAGTTCATCATAATAGATGTCAGATGTCAGCAGTGCATTGGTCTCGAACATCCGGCGTTTGGGACCCGTCTTTTTACTTCCCTGTGCTGAATTCGGTGGAGAAGAGTTCCGCCGCGCCGGTCACGACAATCTGCGTGCCCTGCGCCGGGCCTTGAGCCAACACGGCTTGCGATCCCGTGACGTACCGCACCTCGACGCGGCGACGCACGTACTGTTGCGGGGCGGGATTTTCATAGACCCATTCGCTGCCGTGAATGTCGCGAACGATTGCCGAATCAGGCACTACAAGGCTTTCTTCTCTTCCGGTCAGGGTGAGCGTAACTCCGACTTTCTGACCTGGGCCAAACCCAGCCGCGCTCGGAAGCTGGAAATAAAGATCAACTGTCGCGGCATTCGGATTCGCTGACGGAGGTGCGGCAACAGGCTTTGCTGAAATAGACGATGAGACGGCTGAATCGCCCAGATTGTGAATCTTTGCTGGCTGTCGCCTGTCTATCGATGTAAGGTCGCCCACATAAACAGGAACACGAACCCAGATGGTGTTGAGACTGGCAATCTCAAACAGCGCGGTTGATCCAGCGACCCTCTGCCCCGCGCCTACGTGAATTTTTTGAATCATTCCGTCATCGGGCGCAATGATGGCGACAGATGTATCCGCATCGAGCGGCGAGCGTATGATGCGTTGCAATTTTTCCTGCGCCGCCTTGAGCGCGGATTCGGCAAGCCTCAGTTGTTCGTGCGCCTCTTCGACCTGTCGCACGCTGCCCGCTTTATCGCGCAGAAGTTGTTCGGTGCGTTCGAGTCTCTGTTTTGCAGTATCGAATCGCGCCTGCGCATCCGTGACATCTTTTTCTGCCAGGGTTCGCGCATCGCGCTCAGGCGCGAGCAAGGGCCGTAGGCCAAACACTGACTGACCTCTCCTGACTGTCATACCGGCGGCGGGTGCGGCATTTGTGGCAGCGAGAATTGTACCCGCGACCGGAGCCGAGACGATCATCGTGCTGTCGGGCGGCAGCACTACTTCGCCGCCAAACGTGCGGCTTCGCGTGACCTCTGTAAATTCGACAGGCGCAGTGCGTATGCCTAAACGGGATTCGGCTTCGGTCGTGAGTTTTACGGTCGCCAGGTCGCCCTCTTTGACCGGATTTTCAACTTTCGCCGGAGGGGCTGACTTGGACTGCTCTGCGGCGTACTCTACCGCGCAACCTATTGTAAACATCAATAATAAAAGGACCGCAACCGTTCGCAATTCAAGAAATAATGTTGGGTGATCAGGGTTTTTCACCGATTCTCCTTCCTACGGCCCTTTCAAGATTGGCCGTAGCGCGTAATATTGCGGCGCTTGCATCGGCTTCACTCAAGCGAGCATCGGTAAGCCGCCGTGACGTTTCCAGCACGAAGAGATAAGCAACATCGCCAGCTTTGTAGGCTCTCTCGGAGATGCGTATATCTTCTTCGATTCGCGGCAGTATCTGAATGCGCCAGGAATCCAGCGATTGGCGGGCGGCGAGCAGTTGCCTGTAGGCTTCTCTGACTTCGAGGGCTATGCGTTGGCGCGTGGCTACGTACTGGCGAGCGGCGCGTTCGATTTCGGCTTCGGCGCGCGTGATGCCGCCTTTGTTTCGATTGAAGATTGGCAGTTCGGCGACGATCCCCGGCCCTGCTTCAAAACCTTCCGTGCCTTTGGCATTGGCATCCAGAACTGCGGATAGAGAAAAGATTTTTGATCGCTCCCACTTGGCGCGTTTGCCCGCCGCTTCGATAGCCATCTCGGCAGCTCGTAAATCGGGCCGCGCAACGAGCGCTTGCTTGACTAAATCATTGACTGCCGCAACCCTGGATTGCTGAAAGGAAGAGGCCGGAACGACAACTGCCGCGCTAGTCGAGCCATTCGCAACCACAGGCGACAGGGTCAAAGAAGCTGTGAGATCAGCAGATGCTTCATCGTTCGGTGTGCCGAGCAGGAAACGAAGGCGCTCACGGGTAAGCGATGCTTCATTGGTAAATCGCGCGGCCTGTTCCGACGCCTGTTCGGCATCAAGGCGGGCGGCGCTGGTTTCAAGTTCGCTGATCTCGCCTGCGCGGAATTTTGCATGAACGATTTGAGCGATCTCATTGCGCTGGCGAACCGCTTCGGTTGCTATACGAGCGCGCTCGTTGGCAAGCACGAGTTCCGTATGTGCCAGACGTACATCACGCACAAGATTGAGTCCGGTCTGGACGAGGCTTTCTCCGACGCGCTCGAAATCAATCTTTGCAGCGGCTACGCGGCGCGGCCTTTGCCAGAAGACTTCAACCGGAAGATTAATCGTAGCTTCCATTTGTTTTGGCCCCCAAGGGAGCAACAGCGTCAGCATCGGGTTGCGCAATTGACCGGCTTCGATCAAGTCGGCGCGCGCAAAGCCTAGCGCGGTTAAATCGGCTTGAAAGGCTGCGTTGTTCCAGAGTGCAATGGCTACGGCTTCCTCCTCCGAAAGGCCATCGGTGTAGGCAATTTCCGGAGGAATTTCAAAGGCCCCAAGCTTTGCATTCGGGTTTAACGTATATCCTGTGCGATCTTCAATTCCCTTCGACACCTGTGTAGAGACTTTGGCGGATCGGCTGGCGCAGCCGGTCAAAATAAAAGAGAGTATTGTTAAGATAACCAGCTTGTTCATATTCTCCCTATTAAACTGGAGGAGTAAGGTGCGAGTCACTTCCGGACAGGCTATCCACGTGCCGTGTAAAATGCAACTATTCTATCAACATAAGATGAACAGAGGATTAAATGCCGATACTATTTTGGCAATGACACGATGAATTTGCTGCCTTTGCCGGAAATGCTGACCAGATCGATTGATCCCTTATGAGTTTCCGCAACCCATCTTGCTATCGCGAGGCCGAGCCCGCTTCCGCCGTCGGCCCGCGAGCGCGCTTTATCAGCCCGGTAAAACCTTTCAAAAACATGCGCGGCAGCTTCGGCAGGTATGCCCATTCCGGTATCGGAAACAATGATCTTTATGGCGGTCTGCTCGTTTGCGAGCTTAACTGAAACTGAGCCTCCCGAAGGGGTATATTTTATTGCGTTATCGAGCAGGTTCATGATCAACCGCCTGAGCAGAACTTCGTCACCACAAAAAGCGATGTCTTCGTTGAGGTCGAGCCTTAAAGCCACTCCTTTTCTCACGGCCAATACCGGCGACTGGCGCGTCGTGTATAAACCGTCATTGGCCCACAAGCTAAACGACAGCGGAGAGATGGGTGTGCCGTCACGATCAGATATCAATAAGGCAGTTTGCAAGCTGTAACCGAGCGAACGCTTATGACAGATGGCCTTGCGGTCGGCTTTACGGGTATGCAGATCGTAATTGAGTTCAGACCAGTCGTGAATAATCAGAGCAAAGTCGCCGGTTTCGTCTGTAAGCACTCGT
The DNA here is from genome assembly GCA_963804815.1 of Blastocatellia bacterium. Classification (GTDB taxonomy): domain Bacteria; phylum Acidobacteriota; class Blastocatellia; order UBA7656; family UBA7656; genus DATEKX01. Next base: position 6,754,355 of record CAWDRU010000002.1, read on the forward strand.
TTGGCAGCGGCGATCAGCGGCTCGGCTAATTGAGGAAGCGAAACAGCCGGATTGCTATAAAAACGCCAGGCGGCCTGAGTGCTGGCGAAAGCAGTACTGGCAGCGGGCAAAGCCCGAAGCCCTGCGGCGACGGCCTGTGTTGGGTTCATCTGCTCGGTCACGAGTTGCTGATAGCGCCGTTGCAGGCGCAGTTCAAGATTGGGTGTTGCAAACACATTTTATAATATTAGCGTACTCGACATGTGTAGATACCAATGCTCGTGCAGTCTGGTTTAGCTTGAGCTTGGAATTTTTCAGGGACGACTGTCTACGTCGGGCTGTATTACGGAAGGCTTCGGAACCGTTCTAAATGCTTCGTCCACAGCTTTAAAAGCATTAACCTTGCCTGCTCCGAAGAGGCGCGATTTTCCATCAACAAATTCGCCGCTGAAATTCCCTTGCAGATTCGGATCGTCTGCCAAATCGAGCGTGAAGTCGAGGACGGTCTCTTTATCGGCGGTTGATTTTAGAATCTCGATTACCTGCTGGGCGCTCAGATCCGGCTTTACTGAAAGCATCAGCGCCACTACTCCGGTCACGATTGGCGCGGCGCTGCTGGTTCCACCGGCTTCATTTGTGTAGAAGTTTTCCTGGACATCCTTGGTTAACAAAATATCACTTAAGAGGCGGAGATGTTGTCCGTGGTCGGGTCGGTTGGTTGCCGCAACCATCGGCAGTCCCGGATAGTTCGTGCTGAATTTCGCTTTGATTTCGTCGTTGATCCCGGCGGTAATACTCGCCATTTCATGGAAATTGTTGGAGGGAGCCATTACGGTCAGCATGTCGCCCCAGTTTGAATAACCCGCTTTGCGTTTGAGCGAGGTTACTGCGCCAACTACGACTACGCCCGGTATTATCGGGAACTTGGTGTTGACATCTTTTCCCGGCGGAATTTGTATTGGTACCCGCGCTGCGCCTACAGGAAAGGCAAACCAGACGCCGTTCTTATTGTCGGCCCCTGCTAAATTCGTGGGCGCGTCATCGTTTCCAGCCCCGAAGACTATTACAAGCCCGTTCTTTCTCCTCCCGCCCGAAACTGTCAGCTTGGTTATGGCTTTAACAAATGCCTTCTGAAGAAAGTTAGACTCGGTGGGGTGAGAGCCGAAACTACAATTCACAACATCCGCATGAGCTGAAGCATATTCAAAGATCTCAAGCAGTTTTTGCGGATCTATCGCGGATGCGACACCCAGGTTGACGCGTATAGGCAGCATCTTACAATCTGGCGCTACGCCGATGATTGCGCCGCCGGACCGCGAAGCGGTGGCGATGCTGGCGACAGGCGTGCCGTGAATGTCTCGCTCCACTGAACGCGCATCCGAATTGTCTTGCACGAAATTCTTCTGGTTCTGGTCTATATCCTTCCCCATGAACGCTTGATGCCCAAGGTCGAAGCCGTCGTCAATTACGGCAATTACAACATCCTGGCTCCCGAAACCGAAATTCGTCCAGGCTTCAGTCAAATTGATTCCGGCGGCTGCTTCAAGATCGGGAAGCGTCTCCTGAGTGGAATCAAGGTACCATTGCTTTTTGAATAGCGATGCGCTGCTGCCCGGTTGGGGCGCGTTGATTGCTTGCAGCGTAATCAGTATATGAGGCTCGCAGGATTCAACGCCTTCGCGTTTGGCAATCCTGTTAGCGGTTTTCAGTGGGTTAAGTTTGGTTTTAGCGGTAACGCGCAGCACGTAGGCATCGCCCATCCGGCCCGCATCTTCAAGGTGATACTCATCCTTGATCTTTTCCAATTCATCAAGAGAATCCGGGTTCAGCGTCAGCACAATGCGATCATCGATCATCACTTCATCGTTTGAGTCCGGAAGCTTATAGACGTGATGCGCAACATATTGTGATTTCCCCTGTCGCACCTGCATCATCAGCCTGTCTCTGTCTTTATCCTCGACGCTGACCCTGGAAATGTTCGCAGCGACTTGCTGGACGTTTGCGTGGAGTTCGGGGAATTCGGTTTTGATATCTTCTGCGTTGCCTATGACGGTAAAGTCAGTAGGGTGTTGCAGCAGCGGTTGTTCTTTTTCGTATAACTTCAGGTAGCGGCCATGGGTATCGTTGCTTGTTGTCATAGCGGGGGCTCCTTTGTTTTAGGCTTTATGGGAATGTCGCCGCTAAAGTCATCGGCAGGGCCAAGGCAAAAAACGCCCTGCGACGCCTGCTTCAACGGCGATCCCAAACGATGTTTTTAACTGCTTACACGGGCCGGTTTGTTTGATCGAAAACTATCTGAGCAACGGCTCAGACATTTGAAAGACTTTCAGTCACGCTTAGATTGAAGCCCGAACAGCGAAGCGCCGGGGTGAATATGGGGATGAGCACAAGCTCGACCCCATTCCCGCCCGGAATAGAGACTGGTTCGGGCGCTATATCTATCTTCTCGTGGTCTTCCAGAGGGTAGCTAATTGCCCTGTAAGCGAGAGTGAAATCGCTGGCGGGGCGGACACCCTTGCAGTCGCTGTCAAATTCGATTACATACCGAGGCCCTGCATTTCCCTCGATTTTCAGTATCTCCCTGCTTCCACTCTTCAGAATTGCCGTGCTTTCGGGCTTGTCAAGCTCTATGTCTGCTATGACTTCAAGCCCTATCTTGCCCAGTAGCGTAGTCTCTGCCGTGGTTTTCTTAACTGCATTGATGTCTGTGCGCGTACCGGCAGAGAACTCGGCATTATTGATGCGTATGATGGGGCTGATCTGGTCGCTTTTTACTCCGAGCTTCTTGTTATAGAACTCTTCGCTCTCAAGATCTACGAACCATCTGAAGTCCCTCGCATTGCCTGCGCCGGTTTCTCTGTTGAAGTCCGGGTCAGTGAAGACACGGATGCCGGTTTTGGAAGTGTTTTCGACTTCAATCGAAATATTTTCCTCAGGATTGAAATCCGGGGGGATGGCAACTGCGCCCCCGCCTTCTACAGAAATGGTGACTCCCAATCTGTGTTCCGCAGCGCTGCGGATAAGACCTACCTCCGCAAAGGCTCTCCCATCTTTGATACAACTGACGAAGAGACCTTTGAAAATGAGTCTGATACTCGTCGTTCCTGCTGGCATAGTTCTCTCCTTTCAAATTTAGTCAGGTATAGCCCGGCAATGTTCTTTTCGACAGGAGTCGAAGGGAGGAATCAGAACCTGGCGTATCCTCCGATAGCGACAAACGACGCCCAGTGATAGGGCAAGCGATAACGATTGTCAGCGCCTCTGAGCATGTCCAGTTGAGCGCTGCGCAGGGCCTCGGTTGTCGTAGGTGCAAGTTTCGGGTTCTTTCTATATTTGTGAAAATCGATCATTAACTTAGCGGCGGAATCAGAATTGACGGGCCAGAGACTGGCTACGACCAGTGGAACGCGCCTCGCAATAAAAGGGCGCGAAATACCGATCATGCCTTCCCCGCCGTAATATCTTTCCACTCCTGTCTGGCAGGCCGAAAGTACGACCAGTTTCGCTCGCGCCAGATTCAGCTTGTATAACTCATAAGCTTGGAGCACTTCTTCCGATTCCCGCCCTGATCTGCTGCCCGCAGTTTTTGCAAGTAGAAGCTGAGAGCGCATGGGGGACGATTCATTTACCACTGCGTGCAGAGCAAGATGGACTACCTCTGATTTTTCTATCTCCTCGATCACCCTTCTTTTTGTTGCAGCATTCTCCGTGACGGAGACGGATGAGTCGTAATATTTGGCTATTTCCTCTGCCTCGTGAACTGCTGAGGGGAGGGCATCAAGAGGAGGGAACCTGTTGGTGTCAAATCGCGGATTTCCCACACATAAAATCCTCTCCTGTTTCGCCCGCTCTTTCTCGCGCGCGGCATCCGAACAGAGGATGAATGTGTTTGAACTGGGCGAAAGCACGAAATTATAATCTTCGATAAAATAACTTCCCGAATCCGCAGAGATTAGAGCGCCAAATGGAATGTAGTTGACAATCTTGTCCGGAACTATACACAGTTGTCTGTTTTTATCGAGCAGGGATTCAACCGGCTTGATCAGTATGTTATATAAATGAACTGCTTCTTGTGAAGAGGCCTCCGCATCGTTTTCGGAAGGATTCGATATCAGTTTCAGATAGCTGCGAACTATTCGGCTTAAGTCCTCCATCGAAATGTCCTGAGACGCGCCGAAGAACTTATCTCTGGAAACAACCCAGATCAGGAGACGGTCCTTTAATACAGCATATTGCAGTATCTGCGCCTGCTCAGGCATCCGTTTTTGAATTTCATTGACATTAAGGGGCAGAGAAACAGCATCGAAGACCACATCAGGGCTGACGGGGTCATCAACGATCTTAACGTTGGTGTTTATCAGGTCGCGCAGCGATCTTGCGCGACAGGTTTCTGAATAATCAAAAGCCTTTTGGAAATCTTTCCTCTTTGAAAATTCAAAGTCAATTGCTACATCATAGATGTTCTGCTCTGCGTCAAAATAGATGTTTCTATTACTCTCTTCCAGTATTTTAGTTCGGTGCTTTTCAAACAATTCCAGGGTAGTTTCAATCTCCTGTTCGACAGATGGACACTCGCCCTGTGCTATGCAGCACATGAGTTTGCCTTTGCGCGTGAAATAACTAAAAGCTGTGTAGTTTAACTGCTCATAAAGATCGTTCGCCTGATCATAGCCTTCAATGGCTTTATTGAATTCTCCTGTTTTACTGTAAACGTCGCCCAATTGCAGAAACGAGTAGGCCATTGATTCCAATCGAACAGTCTTGTCTGAAAATGATTTTGCTATATCAACGGCAAGCTGGATGTTTCTTGTCGCTTCGGCATAATTATTCTGGTTTCCGTATACCAGACCCATATAATTATAAGAGCGGGCAATCAACTCCGGCGTTTCCGCTTCGATGGCCAGCTGCAAAGCCTCTTTTTGAAATGCTATGGCCGCGTCGTACAACCCGATAAGGCTGAAAAGGTTTCCGATTGAAAAATAATAAGGCCATAGCTGTCTTGGCCCGGACGAACTGGCCCGCGCAAGTGCCAGACTCTGTGCGTGCAGACTAATCGACTTCTGATAGTTGTTTAAATAGAGGTATTCCGCGCCCAACTGGAGCAATGATCCCATGACTCCATTTGTATCGCCCATGTTTTTCGATATTTCCAACGAGCGGTTACTGTTGATGACCGCCATTGAAAGATCTCTAAACCCAACCTGAGCGCTGGCCATTTGAGTGCAACAACGTGCAAGGAGCCAGCGATACTGAAATTTCTCACAGGTCTTAATCAATTCCTGTAATATTGGAAGGCTTGATTCAGGCTTCGCCTGTAACAAATAAGCATAACTGAGCGGGTAATTTATATAGGTCGCTCCGCAGACATCGCCGACACTGTTGAATATGTCTCTGGCTCTGGTGTAGAACTTTATAGCTTCTTCGTAATTAGACGCCTTGTAATTATCATGACCCGATTTCATCAGGTGACGCGCTTGTGCAAGTGCCGTTTGTTGAGCAGGAGTTGCAGATTTATAAAACTGAAGCAAGCCGGGCACAAACTGGTCGCCCGCTCTTTGTTGTTCGAGATGGCTTGCGTACGATAAAGCGCTGATGGCTTGATTGGCCTGATCGCCTCTCCCTTCAATTGCCGAATCCAGATAATTATCAATCAGATAATTTTCAACGAAACTCCCTGTCACATCGCGATTCTGGCAGATCGCCTGCCATGCTTTTTCATCATCTCCCGCCTTATATGCATCGAGGAAATCCTGAAGCTGCTGCTGTCTGTTTTGCGATGATTTCTGTTTCTGTTCTTCAATCTCTTTAAGCTTCTGGTTTGCCTCAACTGACCATTTAGAACTGCCGTCTTTCTGAAGATAATTCTGCCATGCTTCGGCAGCCCGTTGCGGCAAGTCCATGTATTGCAGACACAGGGCGCGATTGAAAAGTGTTTCGAGCAGCGACCCATCCATATCAATCGCTTTGTTGAACTGCTCAAGGGCGCGCGCGAAATATTCAAGGCTGTTGCCGCCTTCATCTTTCAAGCGCGCGGCCTTGCCCTTCTCCATCCACGCTGCCCCGTAATCGCTGTGAAGCTGGGCGCTCTTATCATCGAGCGCCAATGCCTTTTCAAACTGATCTATCGCTTTATCGAATTCATGTTGCGTTAAATACAATCGCCCCAGATCGTGATATGACCGGGCATCGGGATGATCTTCGGCCTCCACCAGAATCAATGCCTGCGCGCGGTCGCGGGCGACGTAATCGAATCTTTCCTGCCCTCCGCCTCGCGTGACGGGCGGCGGCGGCGCGTAACCAAATCCCGTGATGCGCGATTCGACTGGTCGCTGTAAGCTGTAAGCTTTATTCAGCGCCTCCAGCCCTTTGCTATTTTCCGGCCCCGGAGGAATTATAATCGGTATTAAAAGAACTATGGCTATCACTAACATCGCCGCTGCGGCCAGTCCCAGATAAGGGCTTGAAAGCAACGGCTTCCACCACGGGGGGCGGGGTGGAACTGGCAGATTGATCACGTTGTCATCCAATACGGGCCGTGGAATATATGCCTTCAAAGTCTGAGCGAATCTGAACTTCTCGCGCCGCTCAGGCGTTGACAGGAAATAAGCGTCGAACCTCGCGCGCTCTTCCTCTGTCAGGTCGCCGCTTATATAGTCATCCATTAACTCTTCTTCCAGAGCGGTCAGCAACTCGAAATAATCGTCATCTGCCAGCAGTCTCTCCTCGGCGCGGGACAATTCCTCTTCCGTCAACTTACCCAGAAGGTGTTTTCTAATAATCGTTTCATCTGATTCTTGTACCATTATCTTTGATACTCTCTTAAACTAGGACAATTCTATCAATATAATATGAAGCGAAAGGTCAAAACATTTCACCCCGTTGCTTTTTCTTTCAAACAACCCAGCATACATTTTTGCAGAGTCGTTCTGATACGATGCATACGGATTCTGAGCGCATTGGAGTTTAGGCCCAATCGCTCGGCCATCTCCTTTCTGCCATCTATTTTCGCAGTTTTATCGCCCTCGTAATAACTCAGAATCATTTTACGGTCTTCGGGCGCTAACTTGTCCAAACACTTTTCCAGGCAATCGTGGCGCAGCTCTTTTTCCTCTGACGAGTTTTCCGTCGCTGGAGGAGGTGTAGGGAGTGGCTTTCTTTTGCAGCGTTCCTTACAGACGTTTCGGGCCACGCCGTAGAAGTACAGCGCGGGATCGCCGACGTAGGAATCGATTATCTCCTGAATTTTTCTGACTACGCGTTTGATCGTAATGTCTGCCAGCTCTTCGACATCAGAACAACCGCGATAGGTAAAAATCCTTATCAGCTTTTGGCGAATGACCTCGTATTTTTTTCCTGCCTCTTCACGATCCGGGTCGAGCCAGGAAAGAAAGCGGTCAAACATTTCTTCATCAGACATCCCACACTCTCTTCGTCGGGCAGCGAGCGCTACGCTATAAATCAATTAATAACCTGAAAGGCCGGGGAGAACTCTATCCCTAAACAGGCTACATCCTACAGCTTATGAAATTTTCAATCAAGATATATTGAATGCCAAAGCTCAGGAAATTGAACCGTGTCGGCAGATTCAAAGCATGGCCTCGCACACTGTTTTATAACCGCAGTCGGTCCCTTCAGGCAGGCCCTGCCAAAAAAAGTTTTTGACACCCCAGTTTCTATCTGATAAATTCAATCGCTTGTAAGCTTGCCCATTTTCGCGGCATGTGTGAGTTCCGGTAGGGAAGGTTATAGATGAGAAATATCACACTTGAAGAGGTCGTTCAGACCTATGGTGTGGAGAATTGGGGAGCTGGATACTTTGAGGTAAACCGGAAAGGCCATCTGGCAGTCCGCCCTGCCGAGGGCGACCCCCGCTCGCTTGATGTTAAAGAACTCATAGATCACCTCGTTGATCAGCGCAAGCTGCAACTTCCGATTCTGCTACGCTTTCCGCAGATTCTCACCAACCAACTGAAAAAGCTTCAGCGCTCGTTTTCCGACGCCGCGCGCGAATTCAACTACACGGGCGGTCACTTCGGCGTATTTCCCATGAAGGTAAATCCGCGCCGCGAAGTCGTCGAAGAGTTCCTGCGCGAAGGCGGCAAATACAATTTCGGCGTCGAATGCGGCTCGAAAGCGGAGCTATATGCCGCGCTCTCGCTCGATCAAACGCCCGAATCGCTCCTCATCTGCAATGGCTTCAAAGACGAATCGTTCATAAATCTTGCGCTGATGGGCACTCAAATCGGCAAGCGCGTCATCGTCGTCGTCGAAAAACTGAACGAGCTGAAGATGATCCTGCGCCGGGCGCAGGAGACGGGCGTGCGGCCCTTGATAGGCATACGCGCAAAGCTCTACTCGAAAGGCTCCGGCAAATGGGCTTCGTCGGGCGGCGAGTCTGCAAAATTCGGTCTCACTCCCTCTGAAATACTCGAATGCATCAGGCTGCTGCGCGAATACGAGATGGTGGACCTGCTGAAGCTGATGCACTTTCACATAGGCTCGCAGATCACAGACATCAAACGCGTCAAGGCCGCGATGAAAGAGGCCGCGCGCGTCTACTCGAAGATTCGACTGATGCATATCGATGTCGAGTTTCTGGATATTGGCGGCGGGCTGGGCGTCGATTACGACGGATCGAAGACCACCTTTGAATCATCCGTCAATTACACGACGCAGGAATTCGCAAACGATGTGATCTACACAATTAAATCGGTCTGCGAAGACGAGAACGTGCCGGAGCCGAATATTGTCACGGAAAGCGGGCGAATGATGTCGGCCTATCACGCGGTCTTCGTCATGTCTATTCGCGACGAGATAGAGACGTTTGCCGATGACCGGCCTGAGATCAACGTCACGGACGATGACCCGCAGGTTATCATGGAACTGAAAGCGCTCTACGACGATATAAACGCGAAGAACTATCGCGAGTATTATCACGATGCGCTGGATCACAAAGACGAGCTTCACACCCAGTTCAACCTCGGATTGATCAACCTCGAAGACCGTGCCAAAGGCGAAGTGCTGTTCTGGGAAGTCTGCGCGCGCGCGTCGAAGTTTGCCCAGTCCTCCAAGTTGCAGGAAGAAGAGTTCGACGATCTGAAGAAGATTCTTGCGTCAAAGTATCTTTGTAATTTCTCGGTCTTTCGCTCTCTGCCTGACCACTGGGCCATAGATCAGCTCTTTCCGATAATGCCCATTCACCGTCTGAACGAACAGCCTACGGATTACGCGACATTCGTCGATATTACGTGCGACTCGGACGGGCATATCGACCGCTTCGTCGACCTCAAGGATGTGAAAGAGGTTCTGGAACTTCACCCTTTTACGGGCGAGCCGTATTACATTGCGATCTTTCTGGTCGGCGCATATCAGGATGTCATGGGCAGCAATCACAATCTTTTCGGCCAGACCAACGAAGCGCATGTCATAATAGACAAGGATGGTCGTTATCACATCAAAAAGATAGTGCAGGGCAGCCGCATCGGCGACATGATCAGCTACGCCCGGTACGACAAGAGCCAGGCGTGGGAGAACTTTCAGCGCATGACGAAAGCGCGAGTCGCGGGCGGATTTCTGGGGCAGGAAGAGGCCGATGCCCTGGTCAAGCAATATGAAAGCGACATCAGCAGATATACATATTTAGAATAATTGTCATTTGTTTTGTCAGGACCTGCCTGGAATTACTTTACAAATGACGTAAGGATTAAGCCGTGATGATGAGAAAGCAGAAAAGCTCAAAGTATCTAACCAATCCAACCCGTCCCATACAGATTGATCGCGACCGCTCGGTCGCGGGGATATTGATGAAGATGGAAGGCGCGGGCTTTCAGGCGCGCGCGCTTGCCGATGCGCACAACCTGTGGCTGGATATGCTGTCGGACAACTCGACCGTTTTTATGGGGCTGTCAGGCGCGCTGGTCGCCGCAGGCATGCGGCGGCTGATCTCTTATCTGATCAAGAATCATTATGTTGACGTTGTGGTATCGACGGGCGCGAATCTTTTTCACGACCTGCACGAAACGCTGGGGCGCTATCACTATCAGGCCTCAGACGAGTGGAGCGACGAAGAGCTTCAGGAGGCGCAGGTCGGGCGGTTTTATGACACGCTGGCAAGCGATCATGAGTACCGCGAGGCGGACGAATGGGTGGGCAACTTCGCAAACACGGTTGACCATTCGCGCCCGTATTCGACGCGCGAGTTTCTGCACCTGCTTGGGCGCGAGCTTTCCGAGATCGCAACAGAAGACGGAATACTGACCTCTGCCTACAAAGCCAAGGTGCCGATCTTCTGTCCGGGCGTCGCCGATTCGGCCATCGCCGTAGGCATCGCCACGTCGCGCATCAATCGCAAGAACCCTTTTCAATTCGACATCGTTCAGGACGTGGTCGAAGCCGCGCAGATCATGGCGCGCTCCGTAAATACTTCGGTCGCGCTGTTTGGCGGAGGGCCGCCCAAGAGCTTCGTCCACCAGATCGAAGTTACGGCTTCGATCATCAAGCAGGGAATGCGCGGGCACAAGTACGGCATTCAGATCGCGCTCGACATGCCCGAATCGAGCGCCACTTCGGGCCGCAGCTTTGAAGAGATACAGACGTGGGGCCGCGTGGCCAAAGATGCAAAGACCGTTTCCGTCCTCTGCGACCCGACCATCGCAATGCCGATACTGGTGACTGCGCTCTCGCAGACAGGCACGAAGGCGCTCAAACAGCGCCGCCGCCCGCAGTTCAATTTCGGGCGCGATCTTACAGTCACCTTTGGATGATTAGTCAGCAGCCCGCTCGGTCTTACTGACAGGCGGGCTGCTGATTCTGCAATTACCATCCCATCTGGCTTCCCTGTCAACAAACAATCGAGTGATGTAGAATAGAATCGCGTTTGTGAGCCGTTCGGAATTCTACGGAGGTTTAATCCATGAGATACTTTCTTGCAGTATCCTTTTCACTGCTGTTCATCTGTTCAGCCGCGCTTGCCGGAGGCCGGTACGACCGGGCCGACGAGGTGAAGCGACTCAGTCGCGCGGCAGAAGTCTTCGGCGAAATAATGAAGACGCCCGATAAATCCATACCCGATGACCTGCTCGACAAAGCAGAGTGCATCGCCATAGTGCCCGGCCTGAAGAAGGGCGCGCTGGGGTTTGGCGGGAAGTACGGCAAAGGCGTCGTCATGTGTCGCAACTCGAATCGTCGCGGGTGGACAGCGCCCTTGTTTATGGCCGTCGAGGGGGGCAGCGTCGGCTTCCAGATCGGATTCTCGCAAACCGACGTGGTGTTGCTCATGATGAATCGCAAAGGCATAGACAAGCTCATAGGCGACAAGTTCACGCTCGGAGCCGATGCGTCGGTTGCGGCAGGCCCTGTTGGCCGCAATGCGACGGCGCAGACCAACGTAAGACTGGACGCAGAGATACTCGGCTACTCGCGCTCCAAAGGCTTGTTTGCAGGCGTCAGCCTCGAAGGCGCGACGCTCAGGCCCGACAAGGACGACAACCGCGACTTCTATGGCAAAGATGTAGACCCGCGCTCGGTACTTCTCGACGGCTCGATTGAGATGCCTGCCGAAGCGCAGCCGCTTGCTGCGGCACTCTCCCGCAATTCGCCGAGAAAGAGAAGATAGACTGTCGTTTGAAGCGACGCGGCAAAGAATATGCCGCGTCGCTCCTGTAATATGCGCTCGACCAGTGGACGAGACGCCATACCGGTTTGCTCAGGAGGAATTTGATGAACTATGCAGCTAAAACGAAGCTGTCTGTCCTGATCTTTTCATTCGCGCTCTTGATTGCGTCCGCGATTCACGCAAAACAACCGGACGCCGCCGAGCAGACCCCTGCTCAACCTCAGACGGAACAACCGAAGGCCGCTCCAGCAGGCCAGCAACCACCCGCAGGTCAACAACCACCCGCAGGCCAGCAACCGCCGCAGGAACTTAAAAATATTCAGCTGCTCAAAGGCATGACCCGACCGCAAGTCGTTCAAGTCATGCAGGAGTGGCAATCAGCTCTGGGTGTCGAGTGCAATTATTGTCACGTTCGCCCGTTCGAGCAGGACACAACGCGCAAGATAACCGCCCGCATCATGCTGCGCGATTACGTCATGGGGATGAAGCACAAGGACGGAAGCGCCGTCAGTTGCAAGGACTGCCATAACGGTCAGGCAACTCCATTGCGCACGCGACCCTTCGAGACTGTCTTCACAGTTAAACAGGGCGGGCGTCAGGTGTTAAAAGGTCTGTCCGATGATAAGTTGATGGATGTGATGAAGGCGTTCACTCAGGCGCTCGGCGTGAAGTGCGATTATTGCCACGTCCAGTCTGATTTCGATCAGGACACCCCGCGCAAGCAGATAGCCCGGTTCATGATGACAGAGTTTTCGGCGAAACTGGTCAAGACCGACGGCACAGGGGTCAACTGCAATGAATGTCATAAGGGCCGCGCGCGCCCGCTGGCGAGCCTCGCTCCGCCGCGCCCGCAGCAGCCGAAACCGGCAGAGCAGAAACCGGCAGAAGAGAAGAAACCGAACAATTGATCTCTGAGCTTAATCGTCGTAGCGCGCGGCGGGGCTGCCCGAAGGATGAAAGACGCCGAGCAGTCTGATGTTCGTCGTTCCGGTATTTTCAAGCGAATGGCTCACGCCGCGCGGCAGGTAAATGCTTGCGCCCGCGCCGAACTCCTGGCTTCCCGTTTCCGTATGCACACGCCCAAAGCCTTCGACAATGTAGATGGCTTCTTCGTAAGTATGATGATGCAGGGGGGCGCGGCCCGGTGGTATCACGCCTATGAATTGAGTGATGCGGCTCGCGCCCGTCGCCTGGCTGACCAGAAGCTTGAAAGTGCGATCACCGGTCGGGATTGATTCCTGATCCTGCTCGCGCACTGCGCGAAGCGGTTTTGTGTCCATAGGCTCGCGCAGGATCGGCTCCACGCCGACTTCGCTCGTATCATCGGGACAACAAACGCTCACCACCAGAAGCCCGCCCCGGCTTTCAATCTGGCAGACGCTCGCCGGGGGCACATAGATGCCTGTACCGGGCGCGAGCTTGTAACAGTAACCATCGACATAACAATCGCCCTCTCCGCTGACGACGTAGAGCGCTTCTTCGCCCGCAGCGCGGCGGCGCGCAGGCGCGCGTCCTTCGGCGTACAGGCTGACGGATTGCGTTATGTCGCGTGCGCCCATCGCCCGCGCGATGGGCACACGAAACGCGCGGATGCCTTCTGTTTCAGAAATACCATTGCTAAGAATTACTGCCGCGCCCCCATGTAAATTACTCATCTGCGCACCTCGTTTTTGATGCCGAATCGCGCGAGGCTGAATCGGTCTATGTTGTAAGACGTGCGACCGGAAAGCAAAAGCTCCGCGCCGATGCGGCCCACTATCGAGCCGAACTTGAAGCCGTGACCTGAAAATCCCGTTACGATGAGCACGTTTTCGATTTCGGGGTGCCAGTCGATGATGAAATCATCGTCGGGCGTGTTGTTATAGACGCAGACGCGAGTCTCCCGCACTCTGGCGCTGGCAAGCTGCGGAATAAGCTTGCGAAAGAACTCGCGGCATCTCAGTATAAATTCGTCTCCGACCTCAGGGTCATAAGACGCGATCTCGACCGGCTCGCCTTTGTGATGGTTGGCGATTTTCATCGCCCCCGCGTGATGAATGGGGAAGCCGTAGAATCCGCTGTCTAAATCGATGAAGATGGGGAAGCGGTCAGCCGTGAAATCCTGCGCCGCGAAAGGTTCAGGCTCGAAGTAAACGACCTCCTGCCGCGTCGTTTTAAGATTGTCTCGCAGAAACCCGAAGAGATTGCGCGTCCACGGCCCCGAAGCCACGCAGGCCCGCGCGCAATCGAATTCGTCTCCGGATTCAGTGATGATTTTCACGCGCCCGTTCGCAGATTGCATGATCTCAGTCGCGCGCGCGCCTTCGATTATGTGGACGCCGCGCCGCCTGCCCAGATCGATCAAAGCGCGCACAATTGTAGTGGCATGAAGCATCGCGCCGCTCGGATCATAAACAGAAAAACCGAACGCCTCCGGATTGAACTGCGAGAACCGCGCAGCCGTTTCGCGCGAGTCCAGCCGCTCGACCCGCAGGCCCAGCGAGCGCAGTGTTTCATAAGTTTCCGCTTCTGGCGAAGACTGCTCGCGCCCGATCATCAATACGCCTGTGTCGGTCAGCAGTCGCGCGCCTGTTTCTTCTTCGAGCGAGCGCCAGAGCTTAAGCGCATCAACGGCCATCTGCGCGTATAGCGCATCAGGATATGCGAAGCGAAATACCTTTGAGTGATCGATGGAGGCCGCGCGCGGATTCGGCAGGGTGGATTGATCCAGCAGCGCGACACTTGCGCCCTCGCGCGCAAGTTCGCAGGCCGCAGCCGCGCCCATAACCCCCGCGCCGATTATTGCAATATCGAATGAGTGCATAAACGTGCGGCCATTTTATCACCTCGATTGCGGGTTGTCAGTGCGCAGCTTTGCGCAGACCGCCGTAATCAAGCAAAATATGAGTGTGCCGGTCAAAGCTCACAAAAAGAGAATCTTCACGCGCGCCTTCATGGCCTTCATGGACAACGACCTGACGACGGCTGCCGCGGCTGTCTCTTACTTCTCGATGCTGACGCTGTTTCCGACATTGCTTTTGCTGCTCACAATCGGCAATCACCTGCTTGGGGCGCAAACGATTGGAAAGTACATAGATCAGGTGCTGGCATTTTTGCCCGGCGCGCAACCTTTCGTTCGCAAGAATCTGGAGTCTATTTCAAACATTTCGGCAAGCATTATCATCAGCTGCATATTCGTGATGTTGTGGGCCGCTTCGTGGATGTTCACAGTGATCGAAAAGGCGCTCAATCGCGTATGGGGCACTTATCCGCGAGCTTTTCTGCATGGCCGCGTCTGGAACATGGCGGTGATGGGTTCTATCTGGGCGCTTCTGGGCGCGAGCGCGCTGTTTACGGCATTCGTGACAGGTGTACAGGCGCTGGCCCAGAGAATTCCCTTGAGGCTTGGCACATGGTTCACTGCGCTGTCGGGCTATGCGTGGCAAAGCGTGTTCATCCTGGCGAGCCTCGCCGTGACCGTGTTGCTGTTTACCTTGCTATACAAATTGTTGCCGAATACGCACGTGCCGTTTACGGAAGCGTTGACGGGCGCAGTCTTGTCGGGCGTGTTGTGGGAAGGCGCGAAATTCGGATTCGCTTTTCTGCTGCCCTACTTTCATTACGATCTGTTGTACGGCTCGATAGGCGCGGGAGTAACACTGTTGTCGTGGGTATATTTTTCGAGCGTGATAATGCTTTTCGGCGCGCAGTTCACCGCCCTGCTGCACCGCGACCAGCTCTACACCGCATCGGAAAAAGGCCATCACCGCAGTACGGGCAATCTGCCTGTGGACGAAGGCGAGGTAGAGGCTAGAGGCTAGATGTCAGAAGCAAGCGATAATCATTCTTCAACTAACCTCTGATCTCCAGCCTCTAACCTCTTGTTTTATGCTTGTCTCTGATTTCGACTATGAACTGCCCGAAACGTTGATAGCGCAGGAACCTGCGGCGCGACGCTCGCGCTCGCGCCTGCTGGCCGTCGAGCGCGCGAAACGGACTTTCACGGATTCAATCTTTGAGCGGCTGCCGGATTACTTCAGAAGCGGTGACGTGCTGGTGCTCAATAACACCAGAGTCTTTCCTGCGCGGCTCATCGGGCGCAGGCTGAGAGAGACGCCGAGAGGCGAAATCATTTTAGGCGGGCGCGCCGAAGTTTTTCTCGTGAATCGGTTGGAGCCGATGGTGTGGGAAGCTTTAGTTCGACCCGGCAGGGCGCTTCTGCCCGGAGCCAGAGTTGAGTTCGCGCGCGGCAAGCTCAGTTGTGAAGTGATCCACTGGCGAGAGTTCGGTCGCCGCATCATCAGGTTTGAGACGGACGGCGACTTCGACGAGATAATAGACCGCATAGGCCGCACGCCGCTTCCGCCTTACATCAAGCGCGACGAAGAAGACCGCCTTGACGCAGAGCGGTACCAGACAGTCTATGCATCGGAGCGTGGTGCTGTGGCCGCGCCGACCGCTGGACTTCACTTCACTCGCGAATTGTTAGACCGGCTCGGCGAGCGCGGGGTCGAAATCGCAGAGATCACCTTGCACGTCGGCTATGGCACGTTTCAACCCGTCCGTGTTGAACGAGTCGAAGATCATCACGTCGAGTCTGAAACCTACTCGATAAGCGAACAGGCCGCCCGCACAATCAATCGTGCGCTCGAAGAAACCCGCCGCGTGATTGCCGTCGGCACAACGACGACGCGCGCGCTCGAATCAGCTTGTAGGCACGGGTCACTGACCTCTGGCACAGCCACGACAGACCTGTTCATCTATCCCGGCTTCGAGTTTCGAGTTATAAGCGGACTGGTGACGAATTTCCACCTGCCGCAGTCATCGCTTCTGATGCTGGTCTCGGCGTTCGGCGGGCGTGATTTGATTCTGGAAGCATATCGTCACGCCGTCGAGAGCGAATACCACTTTTACAGCTACGGCGACGCGATGCTGATTTTGTGATTTGATGGATGCCGTTTCACCCGGCAAGAAGCAAAAGCGATTCATCGTACATTCCAGCGCGAGCCATCTTACTTGACATTCAGCTTACATTCCGATTATTAATCCGGCGGTACACAATAGCGTCTCGGCATTAAGTTTTGTAGTCGTCTCATCGTTGCAAAAGCTGGCTCCGTTCGTATTTAAAATAGAGAAAGAGTATCGGATGGCAAAAGTTTACGTCTCATCAACCTTCGTTGACCTTAAAGAATGCCGCCAGCAGGTATCACTCGTGCTGAGGCGAATGGGCCACGAAGACATGGCAATGGAATATTATGTTGCCGGAGATCAACGCCCTGTTGATAGGTGCCTTGAAGACGTTGCCGCGAGCGATTTGTATCTGGGAATTTTTGCCTGGCGCTACGGATGGATTCCGCCGGACGATAACCCGGACCAGCTTTCAGTCACGGAAATGGAATACCGGCATGCTGTGACAAACGGGAAAGAGTGTTTGATCTTTCTGCTTCACGAAGACGCGCTATGGCCTCGAAAGTTCATAGATCGCGACCCGCTCAAAATCGAGCATTTGCGAAACTATCTGAGCGAAAAACATCTATGCGGGTTCTTCAAATCCGCCGAAGATATAGGCTCTGTCGTTGGCCCTGCCATATACCAGTGGGCAAAAGATCGTGGCCGCGTCACGCGCGAAACGCCCGTTACGGAATTTGATCTCGACGTGTATTATGCCGCGCTCAAGAAACGCTACCAGCGTATAGACCTCGAAGGTCTGACTCCGCCGCAGAAAGAAGAGTATTTGCAGTTGAATCTCCGCTCGGTCTTCGTAGAGCAAAGCGTGCGCGAGAACCCGCCGCCCATCGAATTGTCCAAAGAGTCGTGGGAGAGGCTTCGCCGGGAAAAAGAGATTCATCAGGAAGATTTGCCCGAAGGTTTGTTGTTAGACGATATCAGTCGCGCGCGCTCTGTGTATTACGAAAAACCTCCGCGCGCGGTGCTTGACGTGTTGACGGATTCGCGCCATCAACGCGCCATCGTACTTGGTGATCCCGGCTCCGGCAAATCTACGCTGGCGCGTTATATACTGTTGTCTCTGATTGATTCTGCCGGTGATGAAAAGATTCGTCGCGCATTCGGCGGATACCTTCCTATGCTGGTAGAACTTCGCAGTTATGCTGGTTTGCTTGCGCTTAACCGGTGCAACACTTTTCTCGAATTCCTCGAAGCCATAAGCCAGTACGAAAACTGGCACATTACAGCCGATGCTATGCACGGCTATCTGAAAAGCGACGGGCGCGCCGTTGTTATCTTTGACGGGCTGGACGAGATTTTCAACCCCACTGACCGCGAACGAATTTCGCGGCAGATCGTTGGATTTGCTTCCGATTATCCGAAGGCGCACATAATCGCAACAAGCCGCGTCATCGGTTACCGGCGCAAGGTTCTATCGGATGCGGATTTTTCGCACTTCACGCTTCAGGATCTTGACGAATCGCAGGTGGCTACGTTCGTCAGCCGATGGTACGAACTGGCCTTGAGCGACCGCCCCGAAGAAGCCAGCGACAGGTGCAGGCGCATCCTGCGCTCGTTTGACGAATCGCCTTCGATTCGTCAACTGGCAGGCAACCCGATGCTGATGACGATAATGGCGATAATCGGCAAGCATCAGGAACTTCCACGCGAGCGATGGAAGCTTTACGACCACGCGACCAGCGTATTGATCGAACATTGGGACGTAAACAAACACCTGAAAGATCGTAATGTACAGGCTGAGTTCATTGGCGAAGATGAGCGCAAAGAGATGCTGCGCCGGTTGGCTTACAGGATGCAGGAAGGCGCGGGCGGGCTTGCAGGCAATTACATCCATCGCGAAGAACTGAGAACCGAATTTGAATCTTATCTGAAAGATCGCTTCGGGCTGATTCCTGATAAAGCCGCAATAATTACGCGAGCATTGATAGAGGAGTTGCGCGAACGCAATTTCATCCTGTCGCTTTTCGGCGCGAATCTCTACGGCTTCGTTCATCGCGCTTTTCTGGAATACTTCTGCGCTTCCAAATTCGTGAACAAATTTGAAAAGACGCAGGAGATGACGCTTGAGCAGTTGAAGCGCGATGTATACGGTGCGCACTGGGAAGATCGTAGCTGGCACGAGGTGCTTCGCCTGATTTGCGGAATGATTGACGAGAAATTCGTAGGCGAAATTATTGATTATCTGATTAACGTGACAGACCAGCCCCGCCCCCCTGAATATGGCAGTCGCCCGCCCTGGAATCTTGTACTGGCGACGCAATGCTTGAGCGAATTGAGAAATCCCGGTAGTGTGGCAGAGTCTGCGCAACGGCTTTTAAAGGCTTTGTGCTCTTTGTTTGATTCTGCCGGCGGATACAGGTGGAATTTCGTCAAATTCCTGGAAAATCAGATAGCAACATCTGTAGGAATGACAGGCCCAAACTGGCCCCACCGGATAGAGCTTGTACAGTGGTTAAAGGGCTTTGATCCATCTGAAAACTCATGGATTTATGCCAGAGCCTTCGGTCTATTCGCTGATTCAGTAGGGACTGGATTAAACGATATCTGTGATGTGTTTTTGGATTACGCCACACACAGCGATAAAGAGATTCGCGTACTGGCTCCTTTTGCGCTGGGAAAAGGTTGGCGAGACACCCCGCAAACGTTGCTGGCATTGGTTGGCTGCGCCGTCAACGACGCGGACGAGTATGTTCGCAGCGAAGCGGTCAGCGCGCTGGCCGAGCATTTCCGAGAAGATAAGCATACGAAGCCGTTGCTGTTTGACCGAGCCGTCAATGATGTGAGCGCGGATGTTCGCCGCGCAACGGTCAGCGCGCTGGCCGAGCATTTCCGAGAAGATAAGCATACGAAGCCGTTGCTGTTTGACCGAGCCGTCAATGATGTGAGCGCGGATGTTCGCCGCGCAACGGTCAGCGCGCTGGTTGAGCATTTCCGAGAAGATAAATATACGAAGCCGTTGCTGTTCGACCACGCCGTCAACGATGTGAGCGCGGATGTTCGTCGCGCAGCAGTCAGCGCGCTGGTCGAGCATTTCCGAGAAGATAAATATACGAAGCCGTTGCTGTTCGACCACGCCGTCAACGATGTGAGCGCAGATGTTCGCCGCGCAGCAGTCAGCGCGCTGGTCGAACATTTCCGAGAAGATGAGCGGACAAAGCCGCTGCTGTTTGACCGAGCCGTCAACGACGCGGACGAGTATGTTCGCCGCGAAGCAGTCAGCGCGCTGGTCGAGCATTTCCGAGAAGATGAGCGGACAAAGCCGCTGCTGTTTGACCGAGCCGTCAACGACGCGGACGAGTATGTTCGCCGCGCAACGGTCAGCGAGATGGCTGAGCATTTCCGAGAAGATGAGCGGACAAAGCCGTTGCTGTTTGACCGAGCCGTCAACGATGGGAACGGATATGTTCGCAGCGAAGCGACCGCTTCGCTGGTCGAGCATTTCCGAGAAGATGAGCGGACAAAGTCGTTGCTGTTTGACCGAGCCGTCAACGATGGGAACGGATATGTTCGCAGCGAAGCGACCGCTTCGCTGGTCGAGCATTTCCGAGAGGATGAGCATACGAAGCCGTTGCTGTTTGACCGAGCCGTCAATGATGTGAGCGCGGATGTTCGCAGCGAAGCGGTCAGCGAGATGGCTGAGCATTTCCGAGAGGATGAGCATACAAAGCCGTTGCTGTTTGACCGAGCCGTCAATGATGTGAGCGCGGATGTTCGCAGCGAAGCGACCGCTTCGCTGGTCGAGCATTTCCGAGAAGATAAATATACGAAGCCGTTGCTGTTCGACCACGCCGTCAACGATGTGAGCGCAGATGTTCGCCGCGCAGCAGTCAGCGCGCTGGTCGAGCATTTCCGAGAAGATGAGCGGACAAAGCCGTTGCTGTTCGACCACGCCATCAATAATTCAGACAAGTATATTCGCAGCGAAGCGACCGCTTCACTGGTCGAGCATTTCCGAGAAGATGAGCGGACAAAGCCGCTGCTGTTTGACCGAGCCGTCAATGATGTGAGCGCGGATGTTCGCCGCGCAGCAGTCAGCGCGCTGGTCGAGCATTTCCGAGAAGATGAGCGGACGAAGCCGCTGCTGTTTGACCGAGCCGTCAACGACGCGGACGAGTATGTTCGCAGTGAAGTGATCAATGCGCTCACCCGACACTTCCGCGATGACAAACAGTTATTTCCAGTGCTGCTCGGACTTGTACGAGGCGAATCTGGAGCAAGCGAATCCATTCGCATACAGGCGATTAAAAAATTGGTGCGATGGCGACAGAACGAACCAGAGACATTGCTACTGCTTAATTCGCTATCGGATGAAGACAGCCCTGAAAATCTGCGTGAAGCGGCTAAAGAAGCCGCGACTAGTATTCGCATACACCAGCATGCAGGTTGGGTAAACTGGCTTAATGGAATCGGGGGCGAAGACAGATTTACGGAACTGCCAAAAGCCACTGGAGATTTTCCAGTCATTACGGCTCGCGCAATTCATTTGCGAAACATAAGAGCCTTTTCTGATACAAAGATTCCTTTAAATATGACGGGCAGTTCAAACAGTCGCCCGATGACGCTGGTTCTGGGCGATAATGCCGCAGGCAAATCAACACTGCTTTGTTGCCTTGCGCTTGCGGCGCTTGGGCCTGAGATGGCTAATCAGGTCGAAAAGCGCCCGGACAGTTATTTGCGACACGGGGCTGAACGCGGCTATATCGAAGTGTTATTTCAGTTGCAGCTTGATCCTATAAACCATCCCGAAGCAACCGGCGAGTTCTGCATCGGATTGGAGATTCGAAAGCGCGAGGCCAGTTTTCGCGCAATCGAGGATTCGGACCTTGTACTGGGCCGGATCAACGCTGCCGCGCGACTGGATTGGCTTCGCCGACATAAGGATGATCGGTTCGGATTCGTTTGCGGCTACGGAGCGCTGCGCAGTTTCAGCAACGACCTCAGTCTGCTGCTGCCCGAAGAACCTAAGGAGATTATCGAGCGTGTCGCATCTTTATTCCGTTCTTCCTCTTTATTAATGGACCCCGGCGTACTAGGTAAAATGCTTGACGGTGATCTGTCCAACTTCCGTACCGCAGTTTCGACGCTACCGAAAGATGTGAGTCAGGCGTTACGCGTGAACCTGGTCAGTCTATTGCCTGATGTCAGTCAGATTAATGCGGGTGTAAGTCCCAGCGTGACGCTGAACGGGCTTTCCGTTCCGATACATTATCTCAGTGATGGTTACGGCAGCATGCTGGCTTTGATCGGGCATTTGTTCCGCCACGGGTTGTCGGCAAGAAATTGGAAAGCCGACCCGGCGCAGGTTTTTGGCATGGCTCTGATTGACGAAATTGATTTGCACCTGCATCCTTCATGGCAAAGGCAAGTCCTGCCTGACCTGCGCCAGGTCTTTCCCAATATCCAGATCATCGCAACAAGCCATTCGCCCATGGTTGCAGGCTCGATTGCGACCGATTCCATCATAGTCCTGCGCGGGCAGCAGGTGATAACCGATATATCTTCTGTCGAAGGCTGGCGGGCCGATCAGATCCTGACCAGTCTGTTATTCGATCTTCCTACAACTCGCGATGTAGAGACAGAAAAGTTGCTTGCTCGTTACACGACCTTGCTTAACGAGCGCGGGCCAGAAGATACGGAAGTGCAGGAACTCGGAAAGCGCCTGTCAGAAAGAATGAACATGGAAGCAGGAGGCATTGTAGATAAGCACACGCACAAGCTGCTTGAGGAAATGTTGTTTGAGCGGTTCAAATCTCTAGATGATCAAACGCGAAAGCTTGTTCTGGCAAAAGCCGGGCTGACAATATCGGGTGGAGGAGCATAAAAATGATCCGAATAGACACTGAAGGACCCACCGGAGAAAAGTACAAAGAATGGAGCGACGAGGCTCGTCGCGCGCGCGCGAAAATGCTTGGGAAATGGAAAGCCGACAAGAAGAATGTGCCAAATCTGGATCAGCATGTCTGGAAGAAGTTGAAACAGATATTTTTGAATGATCTATTCCATAAGAAGTGCGCTTACTGCGAAGGAAAAGTCTCGGGACATTTCCCACTGGATGTTGAGCATTACCGGCCAAAGAAGGAGGTCACGGAAGGCCGCGTTGCCATCGAGCATCAAGGATATTTTTGGCTGGCGTATGAATGGTACAACTTGATACTGGCCTGCCGTGACTGCAACAGCTATCACTCCTATTGTACGAACGAGGACGAAAACGACTCGCATCCGGGCAAGGCTAATGAGTTTCGTATAACAGGCAAACGAGTGTGCGAACCTGCGGATGATCCTGAAACTTGGCAGATGGAGTTACAAGAAGAGAAGCCATTGTTGCTCAATCCTTACCTGGATTATCCTGAGAAAGATATAAGCTTCAAACCAACTGGAACTGTTTATCCAAATAAAAACAGCGAGCGCGGGCGAGAAACGATAGAGGTTTGCCATTTGAACAGACCTGAACTGGTTGAGGCCAGAATGGATGCGACAGATAGGCTTTTTAAGAAAATGAACGACGAAATGTCGGCCCCAACTGAAGGCTACTTCTTCAGCCCTTCTGACCCTTATTCGGCTTGGCTCAATTATTTTACAGTGTTGAAGCTGAAAGAAATTATGAAACGCTATGGGCATGATTTGGATCAAGAGCATCAAGACGCATCTCTCAGCCCTGCTGGGACAGCACCGTAATTCACCACAATTGCTACGTAATGTGCTGCTCAGTCAACTTGGAGCCTTCTCAGAGTTTGTGTAAGCTTTAATCATGCCAAACGCAAAAAAATTTACTGTCGGACTGGTGCAGATGTCCGCCACGCCTAACCCTGACGAGAACCTTGAAAAGGCCGTCGCCAAAGTCGAAGAGGCCGCACGCGAGGGCGCTCAGGTCATATGCCTGCCGGAACTGTTTCGCTCTCAGTACTTCTGCCAGAAAGAAGATGCGGACCTCTTTGATCTTGCAGAACCTGCCGATGGCCCTTCTGTAGAAGCGCTCTCGCGCGTTGCGCGCGCGCGTCAGGTCAGCGTCGTCGTTCCCATCTTCGAGCGTCGCGCCGCAGGGCTTTATCACAACAGCGCAGTCATAATTGACAGCGAAGGCAAGGTCGCGGGCATCTATCGCAAGATGCACATACCGGACGACCCGGCTTATTACGAAAAATTTTATTTCACGCCGGGCGACCTCGGCTTTCGCTCGTTCGATGTCGGCGTAGGGCAGATCGGAACCTTGATCTGCTGGGATCAATGGTACCCGGAAGGCGCGCGGCTGACGGCGCTTCGCGGCGCAAACGTGCTCTTTTATCCGACGGCCATCGGCTGGCATCCTCACGAAAAGGAAGAGTACGGCGCGTCGCAGCGCAATGCGTGGCAGACCATCCAGCGCAGTCACGCCATCGCCAACGGAGTTTACGTCGCGGCGGTCAATCGCGTGGGGCATGAAAAACCTGTCGAAGGCACGGCGGGAGTCGAATTCTGGGGCTCGTCTTTCTTGTGCGACCCGTTCGGAGTCGTCATCGCCGAAGCCTCGATTGACCGGGAAGAGACTTTGATCGGCGAAGTGGATACGGGTCGAATCGAAGAGGTGCGCCGCAACTGGCCTTTCCTGCGCGACCGCCGTATCGATGCTTACAACGGCATCGAGCGACGGTTTCTGGACGACAATCAATGACAGAACCGAAAACCGAAAAGAGTCCTTCGGCGCTGGGCTTTGCCATGCCTGCGGAGTGGGACCTGCACGATGCCACCTGGATTGGCTGGCCTCACAATCGATCTGACTGGCCCGGCAAGATAACGCCTGTTCAATGGGTCTACGGCGAAATAGCGCGCAAGCTCGCCGCAGGTGAAATCGTTCGCATCATAGTCAACTCTGAAAAGCACGAAGCTCAGGCGCGCCGCATACTCACGCGCGCGGGCGCGGATATGTCCCGCATGGAGTTTTTTCGCTTTCCGACCAATCGCGGGTGGACGCGCGATTTCGGCCCGCTGTTTGTAAAACGCGAACGCGGCAAGCGCGAAGTTGCAATAGTCCGCTTTCGCTTCAACGCATGGGCCAAATACAAAGACTGGCAAAAAGACGACCGCGTGCCTGAAAGAGCGGCGCGCGCGCTTGGCTGCCGCCTGTTTCACGCCGGACACAATGGCCGCGACATCGTGATCGAAGGCGGAAGCCTTGACGTGAACGGGCGCGGGACTATCCTGACGACCGAAGAATGCCTGCTCGATCAAAAGACTCAGGCGCGAAATCCCGGTCTGTCGCGCAAAGAGATTGAATCGGTCTTCGCAAAATCCTTAGGCGCGACCAATACGCTATGGCTTGGGCGCGGCATCGCGGGCGATGATACGCACGGCCACGTTGATGATCTGTGTCGCTTCGTCAACGCTCGAACGGTGGTGCTCTGCAAAGAAGATGATGCGACGGATTATAACTATCGCGTGCTCGAAGAAAACCACGAGCGGCTTGCTGGTATGAGACTGGAAGACGGGTCAGGGATTTGCGTCGTGCCGCTGCCGATGCCCGCGCCGCTAATCTTCAACGGCCAGCGACTTCCCGCAAGCTATGCAAACTTCTACATCTCGAACGGGGCGGTGCTTGTGCCAACGTTCAACGACCCGAACGACCGCGTCGCTTTAGGCGTGCTCGGCGAGCTGTTCGCTGATCGCCCCGTCATAGGCATACACGCTGTCGATCTGGTTTGGGGGCTCGGAACGCTTCACTGCCTGACTCAGCAGCAACCGGCAAAGTGATCAACTCTCTTTGAGGGCGAGCAATCGGTCCACTATATCAAAGGCCGCGCGCGGGCGAGCAAGCAGTCGCGCGCCTTCCTGCATTCGAGCCAGCCGCGCCCCGTCGTCAAGCAACCGGTCGATTTTGTAAGCGAGCACGGGGAGGTTGTTTGCCCGAATGGCCGCGCCTTCTTCGAGCAGGTGATCGGAGTTGCGCTCTTCCTGCCCCGGAATAGGGTTGACGATGACAAACACCAGCCCCATCGCAAGCGCTTCCGAAGTAGTCAATCCGCCCGGCTTGCCCAATAAAATATCGGAGGCCGCCATGTACTCGTGCATCTCTTTCGTGTAGCCGATAACTTTAACCGCTACGTTACCATCAGGCGAAAGGGATTGCTCAAGCTCTGATTTTAACTCTTCGTTGCGACCGCAAATGGCTATGACCTGCGCCGCGTGCCTGAGTTCGAGAAGCGACATCAAAATGTTTTTGACCGAGCCGACGCCGAAGCCTCCAGCCGAGATTAGAATCGTTGTTCTATCGGGTTTAAGCCCGTGTTTGATTCGCATCTCGCGTTTGTCGAAAGGCTTTGAAAAGACAGGATCGATGGGTATGCCTGATACGGTAATTTTAGACGGCTGTATGCCGAGCTTTTCAAGATGCGCTCGCGTTTCATCCATCGCGACGAAATATTGCTCTACGTGATGGCAGAGCCACATCGCGTGAACGTCGAAATCCGTGACGACGATAGCCTGACGGGCTGCGAGCCGCTCTTTGGCCTTGAGCCACGAGATGATTTCTGCCGGAAGAAAGTGGGTGCAGATGATGATGTCGGGCCGGTACTCATGAAGCATCTTTACAAACGGGCGCGTGTTGAGCTTATCGAAAGCGAGGCGGCGGCGCTCGTTCTTCCACGGCTTGTCGAATTGATCGTAGAGCCAGCCGAGCACGTCCGGCATTTTGTTTACCATCTCGATATAGGCTTTCGAGTATAGATTGCGAAAGACCTTGTTCGTATATTCGAGCGTATCGACATGGCGGACTTCGCTGGCCGCGTGCGTTTCGCAGATTGCGCGCTCGATGGCCTGAGCCGCTCTGAGGTGACCGGCCCCGGCAGAGGCGGAAAGTATCAACACTTTATTGAACATGGTTTCTCTCGACGATTGATATTATCACCTCTGTCACGAGTATTGGGTTTGAAATATATGTGTGCTAGGATTCCGAACATAAGGAGAGCGTATGATTGAATCAGTCGAGTTTCACAATTTCAAATCGCTGCGCAATACGACGCTCCCACTGAGCCGCTTCACCTTGATCGTAGGCCCGAACGGGAGCGGCAAGAGCACTGCGATGCAGGCAATACAAGCGGCGGGCGATATGGAAATGGTGAAGTATCACAGGACTGCAACTGCGGGTCTACAGAAAGATGATTCGAATAATATAGAAGTTGTCATTCATTGGGGAGAGCCTTATGCAGGCGCACAAACCCATGCAATATGGTTAACTGGAGATAAAAGGTCTTATCTAAGGCATAATGATAAAAGAAGCAGAGACATCAACAGAAGGGATAGTATAGGGAAAGCGTTAGAGGATACACTAGCTGCGGTTAGGATTTACTCATTTGACGGGCAAGCAATTGCGGCTCCGTCTCAGCTTAAACCAAAGGCGACTCTGGTTCCTAGTGGCGCTAATCTCGCCGTAGTCCTCGACCGATTGCGCGATGAAGAACCGGAAATACTTGAAGCTCTTAATGAAGAACTGGGCAGGTGGTTGCCGGAATTTGATCGAATTCTTTTTGAAACACCAATAACAGGCCATAGAGCAATTACACTACGAACGCGCGAAGGCCATCATAAGATTCCTGCAACCGAGCTTTCTCAAGGAACATTGATAGCTATTGCTATACTGACGCTCGCTTATATACCTGATCCTCCACCGATAATTTGTATCGAAGAACCTGATCGCGGTATTCATCCTCGTTTGCTCCGCGATGTGCGTGATGCTCTTTATCGGCTGGCTTATCCTGAAAGCGTTGGCGAGAAGCGCGCTCCGGTTCAGGTGATTGCAACGACTCATTCGCCTTACCTGCTTGATTTATTCAGAGATCACCCGGAAGAAATCGTGATTGCTAATAAGATCGGGCAGGAAGCGGGATTTAAGCGCCTAACTGATCAAAAAAATATTGATGAGATTTTAGAGGATGCGCACCTGGGCGATATTTGGTACACCGGGATTCTCGGCGGAGTTCCTTCCAATACATGAAACTTGCAGTCTTTAGCGAATCACCGGCAGATGAAACTGCTATTCGCATTATTGTCGAAGCCATTCTCGGCGCACAAACCGAGCCTGTTGCTCTGCCATCTCTACGTACACGAGGCTGGCCTTCCGTACGTAACGTTCTCCCTTCTGTACTGAAGCATCTTCATTACCATACTGATGCCGAAGCGTGCATTATCGTCGTGGATTCGGATGACTCTTCTGTTCATCAGGAATCGCATAAGTTTGATGATACTGATGAACAATGTCGCGTCTGCCAGTTGAATACATCTGTTAATCAGACTTTGCAACACGTCAGCAGCGTTTCAGGTCGGATGCCGCTAAAAACAGCCATCGGTCTTGCTGTTCCGGCTATCGAAGCGTGGTATCGTTGCGGTATTGATCCTCACATTACGGAAGCAATGTTGATTCAAGGGCCGGAAGCCGGTAGTCGCAAATTGAGGAATCAGTTGAAGCGCGATGTGTACGGAACTGATCGCCCTTCATTAGAATTGGAAACTCGCCGCGCTATCGAAGAAGCCACACGATTGATTCAGAACCTCGATATGATCGAACACCTATTCCCGAATGGCTTTGGCACGCTTGCGCGAGATGTGCGAGGCTGGCAGCAAGGCTGACCCCTTTTCTTCGTCACCGCCGCCAGCGTATACTTTCGTCCGCTAAATCAATAAAGATATATGCTCAGGGTTTCACCGAAATCAAAACGAAATCTGGTCGCGGGCTTTGCCCTCGCTGCCGGAATTCTCGCGTCGGCCTTTCTATCAGGCAGACTCTATACGGAAGCCATAAGCCGTACTTCTGTTTCAACAGAAGACCGGATGAGCGAGTTCCCGGATATAATTCTCTGGGCATGGGAACGGCCCGAAGATTTGCGGTTCATCAACACAGACCAGATCGGCGTCGCGTTTCTTGCGCAAACTCTCTATCTGCGAAACGACAGGGTGATCGTTCGACCGCGACTTCAGCCTTTGAGCGTTCTGCCTGAAACTAAACTGATCGCCGTCACGCGCATCGAATCGAATCATTCTGCACAGCTTTCAGTTGCCGAGCGAACGCAAGCGGTCACAGCTATTGCCGAACTCGTTCGTAATGAAAGAGTCCGGGCGATTCAAATAGATTTCGACGCCCGCGTGTCAGAGCGGGAGTTTTATCGCGACCTGCTTTTTGATTTGCGGCGCGACCTTCCGCCCACAGTCAGGCTCTCTATCACTGCGCTTGCGTCGTGGTGCATGAGTGATGACTGGCTCGCAGGGCTTCCGATTGATGAAGCCGTGCCGATGCTGTTTCGCATGGGCGTAGACCGCGCAAACATTCTGGCGCGACTTGAAGCAGGCACAGATTTCAGCAACGCAGTTGCGCGTAACAGTCTTGGCCTGTCAACCGACGAGCCTTTGACCGCGTTGCCTGCCGGTCGAAGAGTCTATGTGTTTAATCCGCAACGGTGGTCCGAGCAGTCCGCGCAAAAAATTGTTGGAGAGGTTCGGAAATGGCAACAAAGAGATTGAAAACCTTTAAACGATGGCAAGCGGTTTTCGTCATCGTAATGATGACCTTCCTGCTTTCGAGCACACGTCCCACGCTCGGCTGCGGGCCATTTTCGGCACGCGCCGTCTTCACCTACGAAAAGCATCCCGATCTTCCGCTCGCGCGATTCGCAGCCGGAGAGACGGGCGTTCTCGAACCGAGCTACGCGCGTTCTTATCTGGTGGTCGCCTATCGCTATTTCACAGGCGCAGCGCTGGATAAAGAAGAGCAAAGGGGCGCGCTCGCGCTGTGGGACGAACGGCTACAGCATTACTGGGGAGACGAAAAAGAAGAAGACTGGGCGAAAGCGTGGCTCGAATCGCTAAGCAAAGTCACGGGCGCAAGCGCGCAGGCGAAGCCTGAAGTGTATCGCTCCGAAGACAGAAAAGACTTCTACATCAATTATCTCAACTGCCCGCAGGACGCTTTCAGAAACGCCGCTGACACGTTGAACAAACTGATCGCAAAATACGGTGCCGGGAGCGCGGAAGCCAAAGACTTCGCCGCGACGCAGCAGCGTGTGTTCGCCGTATGCTCCGAGGGCAAAGAGATTCCCGAAGCCGCTGCTCCTTCCGCTTCGCCCGTGATCAAAGCGAATCGCGCTTATCAGATTGCCGCAGCGAATTTTTATGCGGGCAACTTTGACGCGGCGGGGCAACTGTTCACGGCAATCGCAGCCGACACCGCTTCGCCGTTTCGCCAGATAGCGCCCTATCTGGTCGCACGAACGCTTATTCGCAAAGCGACGCTGATAACAGAGCAGGGCAAAGTGGACACCGCCACGCTCTCTCAGGCTCAAACGCAATTGGACAAAATTCTCGCGGACAAAAATCAAAGCGCGCTGCACCGCTCTGCCAGAGGGCTGCGGAACTTCGTGCGATTCCGTCTTGATCCGGAAAACCGTCTGCACCAACTTGCCGGAGACTTGATTAAGAAAAACGCTGCCGCGAACTTCAAACAGGACTTAACTGATTACACTCGATTGCTCGACCGGTTTACGGGCGAAAATGATGACAGCGAAAAAGAAAGAACGTTTGCCGGTCTTCCGAAAGTCGGACGCGAAGACGATTTGACCGACTGGGTGCTCACGTTTCAGGTTCGAGACGCGGACGCGCTCAACTACGCTGTGCAGAAATGGGAAAAGACTGGCGCGACTCATTGGCTTGTGGCCGCGCTCTCAAAGATCAGCGCCGATCACCCGAAGGCTGCCGCGCTTATCGGAGCAGCCGAAAACCTGAAGACCGTATCGCCTGCAACTATATCGATTGCTTATCACCTCGACAGATTGATGATCGACGCAAACCGCAAAGACGAAGCGCGCCGTCGGCTCGACTCGTTGATTGCTTCGTCGGCTTCGTCGCTTCCGCCGTCTGCGCTCAATCGGTTTCTATCGCTCAGGATGAGAGTCGCGACCAGCCTCGACGAGTTTCTCCGGTATTCCGAGCGCAATCCTTCCGGCGTTACCTATGACGAGGACGGCAGAGAACTGCCCATGGATAAAGACGAAGGGCCGGACGAGGTGAAAAACTCTCCGCGCGTTCGCATCTCGTGGGACGAGGACGCAACGCGCGTGCTCAACGAGATGCTGCCCTTGAGCGTTTTGAAAGAAGCTGCTTTGAACAAAACACTGCATTCGCATTTGCGGCGAGAGCTTGCGATTGCGGCGTGGGCGCGGGCCGCGCTGCTCGATGATGAAGCGACGGCGCTTGTGCTCGTCCCTGTGGTTGAAAGCCTCGCGCCTGAGTTGAAAGAGTCCCTCGACGCTTACGTCGCGGCTTCAGACACAGCGGCGAGGAAATTTGCAGCCGTTTACCTGATGCTGAAGTTTCCGGGCACGCGGCCCAGCGTTGACCCCAGCATGGGACGCGCGGCAGCCTTCGGCGAAATAGAAAGCTATCGCGACAACTGGTGGTGCGAATACGGGCGAACTGTCTCGCCTGATGAAACGGGAGTCAAAAAAGTCGAAGCGAAGAATAAAATCAGCGCGCCCGATTTTCTCACCGCCGCGCAGAGAGGGGCGGCTGGCGCTGAATGGAAGCGGCTCGCGGCGCTTGGCACAGCGCCGAATTATCTATGCGCTCAAGCAGTGAAGTGGGCGGGCCTTAAACCGGACGATGCGCGCGCGCCCGAAGCGCTCCACCTTGCAGTGAGGGCGACCCGTTACGGATGCACGGACAAACAGACCGGCACGTTTTCAAAGCAGGCCTATGACACGCTGCACAAAAAATATCCCAGAAGCGAATGGGCGCAGAAGACGAAATACTGGTTCAAGGATTGAGTTTCAAATGACTGTAGGGGCAACCCTTGTGGTTGCCCGGATGGCCGACAGGCCATTATGGTCATCGCCCGTTGGCGATTCGGGCAACCACAAGGGTTGCCCCTACAAAGGAGGCTCCGTAATGACCGCAATTCATTTAATCCGCAAACGCGGGCTGGCAATTCTTGCAGCTCTCGTATTGCTGACCGCCACCGCAACAGCGCAGCAAACCAAACCGCAGGAGATGGACGAAGATTTCGCCCGCTCCGTCAAAGAGTGGACCACGAAACCTGAATTCGTAAGCCCGCTCGTTGATCATCTGCCAAAATCAGGAACGGTTCCTTCACCAAAAGACGCGCTCGGCCATCACATAGGCGCGCCGGGCAAGCTCACTTATTACACGGATGTAGTAGGTTATTATCGTCAGCTTGCCGCGAAATCTTCGCGCGTGAAAGTCATCTCAATCGGCACCACGGATGAAGGGCGCGAGTGCGTGGTGGTGGCGATCTCGTCGGAAGAGTCGATCAAAAACCTCGATCAATATCGCGCATATCTCGGACAACTGGCCGACCCGCGCGCGCTTTCCGACGCGGATGCGCGCGGCGTCATCACAAAAGCGAAACCGATCTATCACCTGATGGGCGGCCTTCACAGCGGAGAGACAGGCCCGCCTGAGATGCTTATGGAACTGGCTTATCGACTGGTGACAGAAGATTCACCCGTCATCAAACAGATACGCGATAACGTCATCGTTACCATTACGCCTGTGGCAGACCCTGACGGGCGCGACCGTTATGTCGATTGGTATTATCGTTACAAAATTGACGAAAAAGGCGAAGAGGACTCTTTCGGCGGGCCTCCATACTGGGGCAAATATATCTTTCACGACAACAACCGCGACATCAACTATTCGCAGGTGACAATGCGCGCGCTGCTCGACTGGTACCTGCAATGGCATCCGCCCATTATGCACGACCTTCACGAATCGGTGCCGTTTATGTACACCTTCAGCGGGCAGGCTCCGCAGAATCCCACGCTCGATTCGATACTTTATGGCGAGTTGCCGTGGTTCTCGAATTTCGAGATGTCGCAGATGATCAAATACGGGATGCCCGGCGTGTGGACTCACGGATTTGTCGATATGTGGTCGCCCGGCTATCTGGGGTTCATGTCGTCGAATCACAACGGGATGCTCAGAATGTACGAAACGTTCGGCAACGGCGGCGCGAACACCATGAAGCGCAAAATAGAGAATCAAACTTCGCGCGAATGGTACAGGCCGCTTCCGCCTTACAAGGAAGTCGTGTGGTCGATGCGAAACAACACCAACTACATGCAGACGGGCGTGTTGTCGGCTTTGCAGTTGACTTCGTCTTTTCCAAAAGTCATTCTCGAAAACTTCTATCAGAAAAGCCGTAACTCAATCGAGTCGGGCAAAAAGGACGCGCCCTTCGGATATGTGATTCCCGCAGGCCAGCGCGACCCGACGCGCGTGGCTCATCTGGTCAACACGCTCAGAATTCAGGGCATAGAAGTCGGGCGCGCGACCGCCGAAATCAAATTGAAAGAGGCGACGTTTCCGGCAGGCTCTTACGTTATCAAGCGCGATCAACCATACGGGAGACTGGCGAAAATCCTGCTCGAAAAACAGGACTTCCCCGACCCCAGTCTGCGCACCTATGACGACACGGGCTGGACGATGGGGTTGATGACGCAAACGGAAGTCAAAGAGATTGCCGACAAAGCGATACTGGACCTGAAGGTCGAGCCGGTCACAAAGGCGGATGTTGCGGGCACTGTGAGCGGCGGCGACGCGGCGGCGGCATACGTGATAGGGCATTACGGCTCGAATAACATGATCACGCTACGCAATCGCCTGAAAGAGCTGAAGGTTCAAGCCGTCGAGCAGTCATTCAAAGACGGCAACACGGAGTTCCCCGCAGGCTCGTTCATCGTGGCTGTCAATCAGAGCGGCAAGGATGTTCACAAGCTTGTGCGCGCGGCGGTCGAGCGATCAGGTTTGACCGCCTCGGCGCTATCAAGCCTGCCAAACGTGCCGATGCACGAGTTGGACATTCCGCGAGTCGCCGTTTACAGCACATGGGGAAGCACGCAGGAAGTCGGATGGGTTCGTTACGCGCTCGACAAGTTTGAAGTGCCTTTTGATTTGATCTACAAAGAGCGCGTTAAGAAAGGCGACCTGCGTGCCAATTACGATGTAATCATCATGCCGAATCAGGGAGGCAGCGGCAAGCGCATCGTCTATGACATTGAGCCAAAGAGCAAGCCCCTTGCCTACACGAAGACCGACCGGTTCAAAAACCTCGGCGTGTACGGCGAATCGGATGACATCACGGGAGGGATGGGGCTTGCGGGCGTCGCCGAGTTCGAGAAGTTCATAAACTCCGGCGGCTTGCTCATCACTATGGGAACGGCGAGTTTCTTTCCGGCAGAGTTCGGACTGACGCGCACGATTGACGCGGGCCGCACATCACCGCAGTTCTACGCTCCCGGCCCGATTGTCGAAGCAGAGATATTGCAATCCCCGCATCCCATCTTTTATGGATACGGGAAGAAGACCGTGCCCGTCCGCTATGCCAACGGCCCGCTGCTTCAGGTGCCTGAGCGTAATCGCTCGCAGCAGGTGCTCATGCAGTTTACCGGCGGCGACAAATCCATACTGAGCGGGTTGATGAGAGGCGTTGCCGAGATTCGCAACCGGCCTGCGATTGTCGATGTGCCGACGGGGAGCGGGCGCGTGATTTTGTTTGCGACCAACCCCTGTTACCGCTGGCAGAATCACGGCGAGTTCAACATGCTCTTCAACGCCGTCATGAACTACAACGACATAAAGACGATGGAAAAGAAGGCTGAAACCACGGCCAGCGGAGAAGATAAAAAATGAACACGGATTATAAATCAGTCAGGCTGGAAAAAAGCGAAGCGGTGGCCGAGGTCGTCCTGATCGGCCCCGGCAAAGGCAATGCGATGGGGCCGGATTTCTGGCGCGAGATGCCAGAGCTTTTCGCTGCGCTTGATCGCGATGAAGAGGTGCGCGCGATCATCGTTCGCGGCGAGGGCGATAACTTCAGCTACGGTCTGGACCTGCCAGCCATGATGGGCAGCCTCGGTCAGAATTCTGGCGGAGCGGGCGAACGGACTCGCCTGCTCGATTTAGTAGGCGAACTGCAACTGGCTTTTGACCGTGTGGCCGCGTGCCGCAAACCTGTCGTTGCGGCGATCAACGGCTGGTGCATTGGCGGCGGACTCGATTTTATAGCGGCCTGCGACATAAGGCTTTCGTCTTCGGACGCGCGATTCAGCCTGCGTGAAGTGAAAGTAGCGATTGTCGCAGACCTCGGCAGCCTGCAACGCCTGCCGCGCATCATCGGCGAAGGCAGCACGCGCGAACTTGCCTTCACGGGCAAAGACATCACAGCCGCTCGCGCTTTACAGATCAATCTTGTGAGCGAGGTCTTCGATACACGCGACGCGGTGCTTGAAGGGGCGCGTCGGGTTGCGCGCGAGATAGCCGAAAATTCCCCGCTCGTCGTTCAGGGAATCAAGCGCGTGATGAATTACTGCGCTGATAAATCGGTCGCTGATGGACTGGGTTATGTGGCGGCGTGGAATGCGGCGTTTTTGCAATCCAACGATCTTGTGGAAGCGATGACGGCTTTTAGAGAGCGCCGCGCGCCACAATTCAAAGGTCAATAGCTCCGTTACTCTTTTATATCGCCTTCGTCTATGTGAAACCTGTGTAGCATGCGGTGAAGAATCGGCGAGATTATCACGCCCATCACTCCGATAAATACGACTCCGCAAAAGAGCGCGTAAATGGAGGCGAACAGCTTTGCCCCAGTCGTCTTCAGTTCGCCCACAGGCCCCATGCCGCCCAGAATCATCGATGCGTTCAGCAGCGAATCAATCCAGCTGAAATCTGCTATCCAGTGATAGCCCGCTATCCCTATGACTAAAGCCACTAAAATCAGGAAGACTGAAATAAAGATTGAGACGCCGAGCCGTTTTATGAAGACGGAAAACGGGGCGAGCTTTGCGTGTGTGTGCTTGAACATATACGAACCCTGAGCGTGAATTAACTGGCTTCCTTTTTTTTCTCAGATCATAAAGAGCACGCCTATGACGACAAGCAGCCCGTAAACGACACGGCTGAACAAAGCTGTTGGAATGCGGTTGTTGATTTTTCCGCCTATGTAGACTGCAAGCACTATGGCCGGAATCGAATAAACGTAGAGCCACAGCACGACCGGCGTCCACAATCCCGCAATCCCGTGGCTTGCAAGAATCGAAAGCCCTGTGAAGAGAAAATAGAATTGAAGCGTGGCTCGGAAATGTTCCGGCGGCCACCGGCGAAGCAAGCCGTACATCACGATGGGCGGGCCGTTCGTGTTGTAAGCCCCGCCGAGCACGCCTGCGACGAAACCGAAAATATATGCCGAACTTTCATTGCGGATGATTGGCAGCCTCGGCGCAAACAAGCTGTATAGACCATAAAGAATCAGCAGCACGCCCAGTATTATTTTGACGACCTGCTCTGGCGCGACTTTCAGCAACACAAGCCCGAACGGTATGCCGACAAGCGATAGCAGTATCAATCGCCAGGCGGATTTCATATCGACGTTGCGCCAGTTGCCCGCAATGACAATGATTGCGATTGTCGAAGCAACGAAAGCCACGAGCGGCGTGGCTGTTTGCATACCCACGGCCATGGCAAGCAGCGGCATTGCGATCAGCGCATCGCCAAAACCGATGGCCGAGCGAATCAATGTCGATACGAAAAGAATTGCTACCGCGATGATGACTGTCGTCGTAAGGTTCATACCTATTTGAAGCATCTATTTGCTGACTATCGATTGCCAGGTATCGTACATTCTTTCCAAAGGAACAATCGCATGATTAGCCAGGAAGAAACAATAGAATTAGATTCGGCACAGAACACGAGTACTGGCAAGGCGGTGATATTGTCGAATGACACCAGGACGCGGTGAAATCTGGCTGGTCAATTTTGACTCGACAATCGGCGCTGAAATCAAGAAAACTCGACCGTCCCTCATGCACAGTTCCGATGCATGCATTTATTGAGCGTCATGAGGCTACGCTAGGTCGCTTGCAGGAGTACACGCTGTACATCAGGCGGTAAATCAATTGTCATGAAGTAGTTGGCAGGATAGAGGTAGTCTTCTCCGCTCTCATCAATAACTCGTAAATCTCCATCCTGTTCAGCGTCTTCGTCAGGTAGGACACGATATATCTTGTGCAATTCCAACGAGGCCGGATACTCTGAATTATTAACACATATAGCAAATAGTGAAGTTGAGGTTTTTCTCTTCATAATCTCAATCCAGGTATTGTTTACGTTTGAATTCTTTTCTACCTATGCCATGCGCCTCATACCAGTGTAGCTCTGCAAGACGTATTCTACCACTAGCCAGCCGCACGAGTGCAGTGCCTTTCATTTTTCTCCACCTGCCTTTGCCATATAGTCTACGAAGTCTGGCGATGTCACGAATGCGATTGCCTGTAGCTATGATCTCAATATTTGAGATTTCGCTGATTATATTAAATCGCATAGTTGCGCATTTAATCAGGCGCAACAGTGAGTTTCAAGTAGCCGCCATCATTAGTTTATATTTCGCCAGAACAGCGGCATCGCGATCAGCGCATCGCCAAAGCCGATGGCCGAGCGAATCAATGTCGATACGAAAAGAATTGCTACCGCGATGATGACTGTCGTCGTAAGGTTCATAAGGAGAAATCGCAGGAGTTAGCCGGGAAGTGGCCGGACGGCCACTCCCAGCTTTTCATCAGGCTTCCATTTTGGAAAGATATTCTAATCAACCGATCTCATTATAGCGAAAACAATCTTTCGCATGGTCGTTGACCATTCCCACCGCCTGCATATACGCATAGCAGATCGTTGTCCCAACGAACTTGAACTCTCGCTTCTTTAAATCTTTGCTCATTGCATCTGATTGATTCGTGCGTGTCAGCGCCGCCGATGAGTCCCAACAATTCTTTATTGGCTGTCCGTTCACGAATTGCCAGATGTATTTGCTGAAGCTCGTGAACTCCTGCTGCACTGCCAGAAACGCTCTTGCATTCCCGATTGCTGCCGTTATCTTGAGGCGATTACGGATGATCCCGGCATCGGCAAGCAGTTGATTCACTTTTTGCTCGCCGTAACTTGCAACTATAGCGACATCAAAGTTATCGAACGCTCTAAGATAACCCATTCTTTTCCTGAGTATGGTTTCCCAGCTAAGCCCGGCCTGCGCGCCCTCCAGAATCAGGAATTCAAACAGAGTGCGGTCATCGTATTTTGGCACTCCCCATTCAAGATCGTGATATGCAATGGATAGGTCTGTTCCGGCCCATTCACATCTCTTCATTTTCAACAGGTCCTTTTACCGTAGCAAACCTGACGGGAATTTATATCTGTTGATCGTCAATCAGCCGCGCAGCGGAAACCCGCGAACGCTATGCGAAATCCCGGTCGCCAGAAGTTTCTGAATGAACACCGCAGCAGCGGCAACTGCGTGGCCCACGAGCCGCCTTTCAAAATTCTGTGGTCGCCGTCAAACCAGATTTCAGAATATTCGGGGTATGGATATGCCTCGAATCCCGGATAGCCCGCAAACGTCGTCGAAGTCCATTCCCACGCATTGCCCGTCATATCAATCGAGCCATATGCGCTCGCGCCTTCGGGGTATGCGTTAACCGCAGTCGTTCCCCAGTTCCTGAACTCAAAGTTTGCAACGCGCGCGCGCGCCGCGTCGTCGCTCCAACTGAGGTCGTCGCCCCAACTGAAGCGGCGCTTCTTTTCGCGCGCGGCGTCCCAGCTTGCGGCCTTCTCCCACTCTGCTTCCGTAGGCAGTCGCTTGCCTGCCCAGCGCGCAAAAGCGCACGCTTCGTGCCAGCTTACTCCCGTGACCGGATGATCCGGCGCAAGTTCAGTTTCTTCAAACATCTCCTGCACGCGCCAGCCTCGACCTGCGGCCTGCGACCAGTAAAGCGGACGGTCGATGCTGTTTTTTTCTTTCCAGCCCCAGCCCTCATCGCTCCAAAGCGAACGGGTTCGGTATCCGCCCTCTTCGATGAACTGAGCGTAAGAAGCATTCGTCACCGGATAGCGATCTATGCGAAAGTCTGCAAGCACAACTGTGTGCGGAGGCTGCTCGTTGTCATAGGCGAACGGATAACCGCGAGACCCCATCTCGAACGGCCCGCCCGCGACAGAAACCATTTCAGATAATGATGACGGATGAACGATGACTGATGAATTGGAAGAACCGGGTTCATCATCTCTTCTATCCGGTCTTTTTTTCAACTGCGGGTCGAGCATCTGAAGCAGGCAGCAGATCGTCTCCTGATGTTGATACTCGTGCTCGATGACCATGTTGAAAACATATTCGTCGCGCAACAGCGGATCGGCGTCTTTTGCTTGAACCAAGTCTATAAAGCCGAGCGCTTCTTCGCGCACGCGCGCGAGATAGCTTTCAATCTCAGGTATCGGCGGCAGGTTGTTTGAATCCTCTTTCGGCGTTTTGATCGGGTCAAAGATACGATCATAAAGCGGCGAGATGGTCGGGTCGCCTTTCACGCGTTGTAATATCCAGTAACCCTCGAACGCGCCGACATGCCCCAGATGCCAGAGCAGCGGGCGGAACCCCGGGGCTGGAGGTCTGCGCAGGTCGTATTCTGCGCGCACCAGAGAGAATAACTCGTGCGTTCGCCTGCGCGATTCGCGCATTAAATCGGCTACCTCAGCTGCGTTAAATTTATTGCCCATCAACTACTCCTTTTAATCGTACGCGCCCGCTGGTTACATGCTTTCAACTGTTGATCGATCGTTATGCTGACCGGAAATAATATTAACATTAACGCCGGACGGAAGTTAGTTTTTGCAAAGCAACCGCTTACCCGGCCAACTGTAATTGCTGTTCCGGCTGTGGACAGGCATAGCGGTGTAAGTTAGCATTATCGTTGCGCTGGAGTTTGTTGCGCGGTTGCTTGTGAGGCAATAACAAGGAGACCAGTGGATGTGCTCTACACGCTCCGAGCCGATTGACCGTTTTACTATTCACCGCCTCGCTCAAGGGGGCAACCCCGATGCTTTCGCAAATGATGTGCGCCGAGGACTGACGGCCAATCCGAAACAGCTTTTCCCGAAATATTTTTACGACGATCTCGGCTCGAAATTGTTCGAGGCCATCTGTCGCCTGCCCGAATATTACCTGACCCGGGCCGAGCGCGAGATACTGAGCCGGAATGCGCGCGAAATAGCAGGCTCAATCGAAGGCCCTGTTCGTCTGATAGAACTCGGCAGCGGCAGCGCGGAAAAGACCCGCTACCTGATCGAAGCTCTGCTCGAAAGACAAAAAGAGCTTCACTACCTGCCGGTAGACATTTCCGACGAGAGCCTTGAAGCGAGCAGCCGCGAACTTCTGAAAGCCTATCCTCAGCTGCGCATCACGGCTTATGCATCGGATTACTTCACGGCGCTTCGAGCGATTGCTGAAACCACTACTAGAGAGCGCACTGTTGCATTATTTCTCGGCTCGAACATCGGCAACTTTGATCCGGAAGAGGCGCAGGAGTTTTTCAGAGAAGTTCGCAATGTGCTTGATCCTGAGGATGCCTTGCTGGTCGGCGCGGACCTGAAGAAATCAGCCGCCGTACTTGTGCCCGCTTACGACGACCCGCTCGGCGTGACCGCGGCGTTCAATCTGAATCTGCTCGCGCGAATCAACCGCGAGCTTGGCGGCCAGTTCGATATAAAGAAGTTCGCGCACCGCGCCGTCTATAACGAAGAGCTTGGGCGAATCGAGCTTTATCTTGTCAGCCTTGCCCGTCAGACGGTTCGCATACAGGCCCTTGATTTTGAAGCGAGCTTTGAGGAAGGCGAAACGATCTACACCGAAAGCTCTTACAAGTTCGACCCGGAGCAACTCGGCGCGCCGGGATTTTCGCTTGAGCACACATGGTTTGACAACGCTCGACGTTTCAGCTTCAACCTGCTTACGGCGGTTGAACGCAGTTAGCCGGACAACCCGTTATGCGATTCGGACCTTTCATATCATCAAAATCGGTCGCGCCGACCGATCAGATCAACGCCCGGACAGACTTCACCGATTACTTTGCGCAGAGCGGCAAGCCCGCGCACCTGTGGGCTGTTGGCGCTGAGATTGAACTGTTCGGCTTTGTGCGCGAGGGCCTCGAACGCATAGACCCCGGCCACGTGCAGGCGATCATAAACGGCTTCGCACCTGAAACCATCAGCCTCGTAAAAGAGGACGGCTATGTGACAGAAGCGATGCTGGGGGGCGGAGGGCGGCTCACGCTTGAGCCGGGCGGCCAGATAGAGTTTTCAGGCGCGCCCGCCCGCTCGCTTGCAGAGATTGAGCGCGCGCTTTCCGACTATACAAAAAGGCTCACCGAGATAGGCAAACAGAATCAGGTGATCTTTGTCGCCGCCGGATTCGATCCGCTTCGCAGGATCGAGGAGCAGAAATGGATTCCTAAACGGCGCTATGAAATCATGCGTCCATATCTTGAAACGCGCGGTCCGCGCGCGTGGGATATGATGTGCCGCACGGCTGCCATACAGGTCAATCTGGATTACAGCGACATTGACGATCTGGCTAAAAAATTCGCGCTCGCAACGCGTCTTGCTCCGGTCGCGGCTGCCATCTTTGCCAACTCGCCTTTCGAGGACGGAGAGCTTTCCGGCTACAAATCGACGCGCTATCGTGTCTGGCTCGACACGGACCCCGACCGCACGGGGCCTTCGCCCATCGCGCTCGACGATAACTTCACAATCGAACGATTCGTCGATTACGTCTCAAAGGTGCCTATGTTTTTTGTGCGCCGCGCCGACGAGTACATAGACATCGCGGGCCACTCATTTGACGAATACCTCGCGGGCTGCGGCTGCCCGATGATGCCTATCTTTCGAGATTTCACGGATCACCTGACGACCATCTTTACAGAAGCCCGGCTGAAGCCTCACATCGAACAGCGCAGCATGGATTGCGGCTCGATTGAGATGACTATGGCTGCGCTCGCTTTCTGGAAAGGGCTGATGTACGACCCCGACACGCTTGACCGCGCGCTCGCAATTGCGCCGAAGATGAATCGAGGCCAATACGCAGAGCTTCAACTCGAAGTGGCCCGTCACGGACTTGAAGCCGGAATCAATGCCACTCCTGTAATCAAGCTGGCCGATGCGACGATAGAGCTTGCGCGGGCAGGGCTTGAATCCGTCGCGCCGGATGAATCGCATTACCTCGACGTGCTCGACCAGCTTGTCACGCGCGAGCGCGCGAGCGCGGCTGATATTTTGATTCGCAACTTTAAAGGCTCATGGCACGGGCAGATTCGTAAAGCGATTGACCACATGCGAATAGGTTAAAGCTCTCTTTCCACTTATAAGGCAGGTTGGCAGCCACGCAATCAAACGACACAGTGATCCAGTTCCGCAACGTCGGATTGAGTATCGGCGACAAGCGACTGGTTTCTGAACTCAGCTTCGATATAGCGCGAGGCGAAACGCTCGTCCTGCTTGGCCGAAGCGGGTCGGGCAAGACCACTACGCTCAAGCTGATCAACCGATTGCTTGAGCCGACAAGCGGCGAAATCAGAGTCGAAGGCAAGCCGACGGCTGAGTGGGATAAGATACATTTGCGCCGAAAGATAGGCTACGTTATCCAGGAGACAGGGCTGTTTCCGCATTTCAACGTTGAGCGCAACGTCGCGCTTGTTCCCCGTCTTGAAGGCTGGCCGGAAGACCGCACACGTGCGCGCGTCGTCGAGCTGTTGCGGCTTGTGGGACTTCAACCCGAACTGTTCGCAACGCGCTTTCCACGAGAGTTGTCCGGCGGCCAGCGCCAGCGCGTAGGCGTTGCGCGCGCGCTTGCGGCTGACCCTCCGGTGATTCTGATGGACGAGCCGTTCGGCGCGCTCGACCCTTTGACGCGAGCGGAATTACAGCGGGAGTTCGCAGGTCTTGCCCGACGATTGAAGAAAACCATAGTCTTCGTCACGCACGACATCCGCGAAGCGTTCGCGCTCGCCTCGCGCATCGGGCTTTTCAAAGATGGTCGCCTGATCGTACTGAGTGCGCCCGACGAGTTCGCGCGCTCAAACGACGCGGAAGCAAAAGCCTTTATTGAAACGATGGAATAGAGGAGTCCGAAGTCAGAAATCAGAATCTTGATTGCTCTGTGCCTCAACCCTCTTCTGACTTCCCGATCTTATGGACCTGTTTAGATTCTTCATTGAAAACCGCAGCGAGGTGATGCATCTGGCCTTCGAGCATCTGGTGCTGGTGCTCGTGGCGACTTCTGCTGCGGCAATTGTCGGCATACCCACCGGAGTTCTGCTCACGCGCCGCCCGCGTTTGAGCAAAGGCGTGCTTGCGGCTGCAAGCATTCTTCAAACCATTCCGAGCCTCGCGCTGTTCGGTTTCCTGATACCGCTGCTCGGCTCTTACGGCATAGGCCGCGCGCCCGCCATCATCGCGCTGTTTTTGTATTCGCTGCTGCCGATAATCCGAAACACATTTACAGGCATAAACGGCGTCGATCCTGCTGTGCGCGAAGCTGCGCGCGGCATGGGAATGACCGACTGGCAGATGCTTACTCAGGTCGAACTGCCGCTCGCGATGGGTGTGATAATCGCAGGATTGCGCGTGGCAACGGTCATAGCCGTCGGCACCGCGACGATTGCCGCAGCAATCGGAGCAGGCGGGCTTGGGATGTATATCTTTCGCGGCCTCAGAACGCTTGACCGCACGTTGATACTGGCCGGAGCCGTGCCTGCCGCCATAATGGCTCTGGGAGCCGATTTCACGTTAGGCTGGATTGAAAAGCGACTCGCGCCCGGAGCAGTGAAGCAAAGCCGCAGAGCGAAATGGCTGCTTCTTGCGACCATTGGGGCGGCTGTCGTTGCCGTTGCGTTCTTTTATTTCACCAGCACGGCAAGCTCTCCTGATCGCATCATCGTAGCGTCAAAGGATTTTACCGAATCGCGCATCCTTGCCGAATTAATCGCGCAGGCGATTGAATCGAAGACCGGGATTGAAGTCGAGCGGAGGTTCGAGTTGAGCGGCGATGTGCTGCACTCTGCGATGCTTTCGGGCCAGATCGACGCTTATGTCGAATACACAGGCACGGCGTTCACCGCTATCTTAAAGCACAAGCCCATCACAGACCCGCGCGCAGTCTACGATCAGGTCAAACAGGAGTACGAGTCCCGGTTCAATCTGGAATGGCTCGACCCGCTCGGCTTCAACAATACATTTGCCATTCTGGTCCGAGCCGACGACGCGCGCCGGTTGAATCTAAAAACCGTTTCCGACGCCGCGCGGTTCGCGCACGAATGGCGCGCGGGATTCGGGCAGGATTTCATGTCG
Organism: Blastocatellia bacterium; assembly: GCA_963804815.1. Classification (GTDB taxonomy): domain Bacteria; phylum Acidobacteriota; class Blastocatellia; order UBA7656; family UBA7656; genus DATEKX01. Next base: position 6,798,087 of record CAWDRU010000002.1, read on the forward strand.
CGCGCGGACGGTTATCCGGGATTCGCGCGGGCCTACGGCTTGAAGTTTTCAGAGCCTCCGCGAGAGATGGACCTGTCGCTTACCTATCAGGCGCTGGCCAATCGTCAGGTCGATCTCATAGCGGGCAACTCGACGGACGGGTTGATCGACAAGCTCGGGCTTTTTCAACTCGAAGACGACAGGCATTACTTCCCGCCCTACGAAGCCGCGCCTGTCTTTCGCGCGCAGACGCTTGAGCGTTATCCGCAGATAATTGACGCTATGAAGGGGCTAGCGGGAAAACTCACAGACACAGAGATGCGGCAGTTGAACTATGCGGTCGATGCTGAAAAGCGCGATGTAAAAGAGGTCGTGCGAGAGTTCCTGACAAGGTTGTGAATCGCGCAATACAGCTAAAAACTTTTTACAGGGAAAACCATGAAAAAGATCTTCACATTGTTGTTGTTGCCGCTGATGGCTGCGCAGGCGCTCGCGCAGGCGAATCAAACTCCAAAGCCCTCTGCGATTGTCTTCGCTCACGCCACGCTCATCGACATGACGGGCGCTGCGGCCAGCCGAGATCAGACGGTTGTGATCGTGGGTGATCGCATCACTGAAATCGGCAAAAGCGACAAGATCAAACTGCCGAAAGATGCGCTGGTAATCGATGCGACGGGCAGGTTTTTGATCCCCGGTTTGTGGGACATGCACGTACACGAGTGGGATAAGAACATATTCTTTCCGCTCTTCATCGCAAACGGCATAACAGGCGTGCGCGATATGTTCGGCCCGCTGCCGCTAATCGACCAGTGGCGCAAAGAGATCGAAGCCGGAACGACGCTCGGCCCGCGCATCGTCGCGGCTGGCCCGATTCTGGATGGGCCGAAACCTGTGTGGGCAGGCTCTATCGCCATAAGCAATGCCGACGAAGGCAGAAAGGCTGTGATGACGGTCAAACAGGGCGGCTCGGATTTTGTGAAGGTGTACAGCCTGCTTCCGCGCGATGCCTATTTTGCCATAGCCGACGAAGCGAAGCGCCTCGATATGGTCTTTGCCGGGCACGTGCCGGAATCTGTGAGCGCGATGGAAGCGTCAGACGCGGGGCAGAAAAGCATCGAGCACCTGACGGGCGTTCTGCTTGCCTGCTCGTCGAAAGAAGAAGAGATAAAGAAAGAGGTCGAGGCCAGAAGGCTTGCGGGCAGGACCGCTATGCTGAGCGTTTTCGCGCAGGTTCAGGCGCTCGACAGCTTCGATGATAAAAAAGCCGCCCGATTGTTTGCGCGCTTCGTCAAAAACGGCACATGGATGTCGCCGACGATTACCGTGCTCAGAAGCATCGCCTTCATTGGCGACGATGATTTCAGAAACGATGCCCGGCTCGGCTACATTCCCGATTTTATCAGGAACGGCATGTGGGGCCATACAGCTTTCGGGCTGAATGTTCGCAAACCCGAAGACAACGCGCGGGCAAAGCAGGTCTTTCAAAAACAGCTTGAGATTATATGCGCGATGAAGCGCGCGGGCGTCGAGTTCATAGCCGGAACCGACACGCCGAACCCTTACGTCTTTCCCGGATTCAGCCTCCACGACGAACTTGCTTTGATGGTGAAAGCAGGCTTCACCCCGCTGGAAGCCTTGCAGGCGGCAACACGCAACGCGGCAAAGTATCTTGGGCGGCTGGATTCTTCAGGGACTATCGAAAAAGGAAAGCTCGCAGACCTTGTGCTGCTTGACCAGAACCCGCTCGCAGATATCGGCAACACGAAAAAAATTCGCGCAGTCATGGCGGGCGGCCATCTGGTGGAAAGGGCGGCGCTCGACGAGATGCTTGCGAAAACCGAAGCCGCCAACAGAAAAAAGTGAAAAGCGCCGTCAGGAAATAAAGTCGAGTCTCTTATGGATCAATTCTTCCCGGCGCGCAGTTTCGAGATCGCCTGACGGATGGCCTCGGCATTTTTTGCCTCAGGCTCTGCCTTTAAATAGCTCTCAAGGTCGCGGGCGGCGGCCTCGTTGTTTCCCCGCCGCTCGTGTATGCGGGCGCGCTGGCGGTAAACGTCGGCCATCTTTTTATCGCTCAGTTCAAAAGCCGTGTTCAACTCTTTTTCGGCGTCGGCGAAATCGGCGTCGCGCTCCGCGCCGGTTTCGCGTATGCCAAGCTCTATCAGCGCAACGCCGCGATAGAAATGCGAAAACGTGTTGCTGGCATTCAGGCTGGTTGCCTCGTGGAAAGCCCGTTGAGCGAGCTTGAATTTCTGTTGCTTCATCATTACCAGCCCGAACATGTAATAAACGACATCCTGCTTGTCGTTTATCTGGCGGGCGCGCTCAAGCTCTTCGAGCGATTCGTTGTCTTTGCCTGACCGAAACAGCTCTCTTGCGAGCGCGAAATGGGCGTCGAAGTATTCATTGAAATTCGCCGCAGCATCGCGCAGCAGTGCAATGCCTTCTTCGGATTTGCCTTCGCGCAGTTTGGCGACCGCCTTCTCGTAAGAGACGCGCGCGACCTTCGGCACATCCTGCGCGAAATAGGTTCCGGGCGCTGCGAGCACGGGTTCGGCCAGAGGTTTTAAGATGACCTCGACCTGTAATATCTCCATGGAGTTCATCCTGTCTGTGCCGATGAAGTGCTCGATTTGAACCACAGGCTCAAAGCCGGAGCTTGTGACGACTATTTCGTATTCGCCCGGTGAAAGTCCGTTGAAAGCGAAATCGCCATCATTGCGTGTCACTGTCTGGCCTATCATGCCGCTGCCGTTGACCCTCAACTCGACAATGGCGTTATTGACTGCGTTGCCGTTTGAGGTGCGGACTTTGCCGCGAATCATGTTGCGTTGCGCAAACGTTGTGGCTGCGAGCGCAAGCACGATCAGGAGCGCGGAGAAGAATCTTCGCCCGTTCATTGCAAACGACCTCCTTCGCTCTGGGATTGTGGAATTATAGAACAGTTAATGACGGGTGACGAGTGATAAGTTACAACTATTGAAACAGAGCGCCGCAGGCAAATCAACTCCTGCTGATAGATAAATGCGCGCTCGTCACTTGTCACCTGTTGCTATTATAAGTAGCATAACGTGGCGCTTTTCAAAATGGAGGCGACAATGTATTGCCCTAAGTGTGGCGCTCAATCCGACAGCGTCAGGTTTTGCAGATCGTGCGGGACTAATCTCGTTTTGGTTTCAAACGCGCTTTCAGATACCGAGCAAGCCAGCATAAGCACGCCAACCCTCAGAGGCAAGATGACGTTCGGCGTGTTCCGTCCGGCTAAGATTACCAATCTGAGGCAAGACCTGCGGGGCCACAACGTCGCGTGCGCTTTTGGCGATGTAGTCGTCGATCTGACAGCCGAAGAACTGCCGCTCGGTGAAACGACCATTCACGTCTATTCGATCTTCAGCAGCCTGAATGTTCTGGCCTCAGACGAGGTGGGAATTCGCATTACAGGCGTGACTTTGTTTGGCGAAACCAAAGTGCGAGACCAGAAATTGGACAACGGCGTTCTCAACGTCAACGAATATCGTTCGCCGGGTTATTCGAAATCCGTGAGGCAACTGCATATTGACGCGACATCGGTTTTCAGTTCCATGAAGATTAAAAGATGAAAAACGAGCAGCAGACAGGTTGCGATCCGTGGGTTCATCGTTCATCATTCACTTCTAAAAAAAATCATTATCAGGAGTCAAAATGAAAGACCTGGCAGATCTCGCGCTTGATACGGCTCGAAAGCGCGGCGCTACTTATGCAGACATTCGCATAGTCAACGAAAAGGACGAGTTTCTGAACTGTCGAAATCAAGGGCGCGGCCCCATCTTCGGTTACAACACGAGAGACAGCTATGGCTTTGGCGTGCGCGTCATCGCCGATGGCGCGTGGGGATTCGCTTCAAGCCCGCGCGTCACCAAAGAAGAGATACAGCGCATAGCCGCGCTCGCGGTCGAAATCGCCAAAGCGGGCGCACTGGTCAAAGAACGCGATGTGCGGCTCGCTCCGGTCAAGGCTTACACGGAAAAATACAAGACGCCGATCCAGACAAACCCGTTCGAGGTTTCAAAAGAGAAGAAACAGAATATGCTCGTGCGCATCGCCGACGAACTGCTTAAGACGAAAGGCGTATTCCTTGCCAGCTCGAATATGCAGTTTGAGGATTACTATCAGTATTTCGCCTCGACCGAAGGCTCCTATATCGAGCAGGAAATAATTCGCTGCGACGTGGGCTACACGGCAGGCGCGCGCGGCAAATCGGGTTTCAAATCGCGCACGTTCGACTGGCCGTTTCAGTCCACAGGCTTCGAGCACGTCGAAGACCCCGCAGTGATGGACAGTATACCCAGAATCGCCGCCGAAGCCGTAGAACACTCAAACGCCGAGCCGCTGGCTTCGCCCGGTCGCAAAGACCTGATACTTGCGCCCGCGCACCTTTACCTGACGGTTCACGAATCGATTGCGCACGCGACAGAGCTTGATCGCGTTGTCGGCTACGAAGCCAACTATGCGGGCACAAGCTGGGTTACGCTCGACAAGCTCGGCAAAGCGCAATGGGCGTCGAAGCACTGCAACTTTGTCGCAGACCGCACCATCCCGCGCGGCCTCGCGACCGTCGCTTACGATGACGACGGCGTGCCCGCGCAGCAGTGGCACCTGATCAAAGACGGAGTATTTGTGGCCTATCAAACCAATCGCGAAACGGCGCATCTTGTGAACGAAAAAGAGAGTCGCGGCTGTTCGCAGGCGGTCGGCTGGTACAACTATCCTTTTTTGAGAATGCCGAACGTTCATATGTGGTGGGGGCCTGCCGGATCGCCTACGCCTGACGATATGATCGCGGATGTGAAGGACGGCATTTTAATCGACGGGCGCGGCAGTTATTCGATAGATCAGCAGCGATTGAATTTTCAGTTCGGCGGCGACGCGTTCTGGGAGATCAAAAACGGCAAGAGGACGCGAATGATAACGGATGTCACTTACTATTCGATGAGCTCGGATTTCTGGAGGAGCGTTGACGCAGTGTCGGGCCGCGAGCACTGGACGTTGCACGGCACGGGAGGGGATTCCAAAGGCGAGCCTGCGCAGTCGAACTCGATTTCGCACGGCTGCCCGTGGATACGAGTCCGCCAGGTTCAGGTCGCAAGAGGAGGCGCGCTATGATGACCCGCGATGAATGCTCGCAGTTGTTCAAGCGAATCGTTTCGATGAAGAGCAAAGCCGAAGAACTGGGCCTTAATATCGGCGGCGGCGAATCGGCAGGCTCCAGGTTTACCAACAACACGATGAGCGCGAACCTCTCGCGCAACGACGATCAGCTTACGATCACCGCACGCATCGGCAAGCGCGAAGGCAATGCCACGACCAACAAGCTCGACGATGCTGCGCTGAAAACAACGGTCGAAGCCGCAGAGTTTGCGGCAGGCATCGCTCCGCCCAACCCTGAACAGATGCCTATGCTCGGCCCGCAGAAATATCCTGAAATAAATTCGTGGCGCGAGCAATTGGCTGCCGCAACGCCCATGGACCGCGCGCGATTGCTGAAAACCTGCGCCGATGTGTGCAGAAAGCAAGGCGTGAACGGATACGGGTTTCTTTCAACGTCGAACACTTATTCATACAGCGCGAACACGGCGGGCAATGAATATTACGGACGCGACACCGTCGCCGGATATTCCATGACCGCGCGGACTAAAGACTCGACGGGCTCAGGCTGGGCGAACCAGATAGCCGTGCGCGATTTGAAAGAGTTCGACATGGAGCGAATCGCGCAATCGGCCTGCGAAAAAGCTGTGCGCTCGCGCGAGCCGAAGATGGTTGAGCCGGGCCGGTGGACTGTCATACTGGAACCAGCCGCCGCGATAACCTTTCTTGGTCACATCGGGCAGTCGTTGAACGGGCGCGCGGCTGACGAAGGCCGCAGCGCGATGTTCAACCGCGACAGGAAGGCGAGTCGCATAGGCGAGCAGGTGCTGGGCGAAAACGTGACCATAAAGACAGAGCCTTTGAACCCGCGCATACTCGGCGGCGCGGCGACCGGGGGCGGGCTTCCTGCGCGCAACATCTCGTGGTTTGAAAAAGGCGTGTTGAAGAACCTGTTTTATGATCGCTACTGGGCCGAGCAGAAAAAAGTAGAGCCTACGCCGCCGCCGTTTTATCTGAGCATGGAAGGCGGCACGGCGACGCTCGAAGAGATGATTCGCTCGACCGAGCGAGGATTGCTGATAACACATTTCTGGTACGTGGTCTTTACGGACCCGCAGACCGTAAGCTACACGGGCATCACGCGCGACGGGCTGTTTTTAATCGAGAAGGGAAAGATAACCCAGCCGTGCGTGAACATGAGATTCAACGATTCGGCGATCTCCATATTTAATAACATCACGATGCTTGGCAAGCCTGAACCACAGGGCGGCGGTTTCGGCAATCCGCAGGGGATAAACATGGTTCCGCCGATGAAGGTAGAGAATTTCAACTTCCGCTCTATCTCGCCATCGGTTTAATTGACACTGCCGGAGTTTAGAAGTAATTTAGTTGCCGAGATAAGAGAGACAGACGAGCAGGCTCCCGACTAAGAATCATTATCATCAGCCCTCAGTTGCTATCGGAATCTGCTGTCTAAGCTCTGTCTTCGGGTGAAGCGCGTCGAACAATCCGCAGGATGAAGGCTCAATAGCCAACTAAAAGTTGTTATCGCGTCGGAGGCTCTATGCACAAAACCATCCTGCGGTCGCTTGTGACGTTTGCCTGCCTGCTCTCGGCGGTCCAGATCGCATCGGCAACCTCAGTAATAATTCCTCCCGATGATGACCTGATAATCGGCGCGCGCGCTATCGTCAGGGCGAAAGTCCTTTCCGTCAGTTCGAGCCTCGACCCACAAGACCAGATTTATACATACATCACTTTGCGCGTGCGAGAGGTGCTCAAAGGGCACATAACCGACCACCGCATAGTCATAAAAGAGCGGGGCGGGCAGGTCGGGTTTCAAGGCACGACCATCTTTGGCGCTCCGGAGTTCAGGCCCGGTGAAGAAGTCCTGCTCTACCTCGACACCCGCAATGACGGAAGCCTGCGCGTTCATCAAATGTTTCTCGGCAAGTTCACAATTGTTGCCGACCCGCAGACAGGCCGCCGTCTGGTCGTTCGCGACGGCCCCGATGCGAATGTAGTCGTGCTCAATGCTCAACCGCACGCAGATCATCTTCGAGGCGCTATCACCGACCGCATGGAATTGTCAGCCTACACCCGGATGATAAAGCGAAGGCTCGCCGCAAATTCTGAGCGGGCCGTGGCCTTCGAGCAGGCGCATTACACGGGCGTCTCTGTACTGGCGAGTCCGCCTGAATACAGCCGCTCTGAGTACAGCCGCAGCGGTCGCAGGTTTCAACCGCAGTTCACCTTTATAACCAATCCGCCCGTCAGGTGGTTCGAGCCTGATGATGGGGAACCGGTCGTCTTCACGGTCAACATGGATGGCGCGCCGAACCCTCAGGTGCTTGACGACATCACCGCGGCGATGAACGCGTGGTCGAATGTTGCGGGCTGTTCCCTGCGCGTCATCGCGGGCGGCACGGGAGATGTCTGTTATGCGCGCGATCTGAATTCGATGGTATTTAACAACTGCGACAGCCAGTTTTCGCCCACACCTTTCTGCGCGGGCGTGCTTGCGATTGGAGGCGTGAGCTGGAACGCGAGCCAGACAAAGGTTGTCAACGGCACGACCTTCAGAGCCGCCAACACGGGCCACATCTCGTTCAACCCTTATGCGGCCTGCGTGTATGACGATCATTGCCAGGTGCGGGAGATAGCCACTCATGAACTTGGCCATGCGCTGGGGTTGGGCCATTCGTGGAATCCCTGCTCGACCTGCGGCGTGCCAGGCGAAGCTCAAAGAGATGCCACGATGTACGGCATAGCGCACTTCGATGGTCGCTGCGCAACGCTTCGCCAGGATGACATAAACGGAATTCTTTTCATGTACCCGGCGACCACAGGAGGTCCCGGCCCGCTCGCAATCGTGACCGAATCGCCCCTGCAACTGGCCTTGATCGACAAACCGTATTCGCAATCGCTCATCGCACAGGGAGGCGCTGCGCCTTACAACTGGGCCATAGTTGCAGGCTCAGGGTCGCTTCCTTCGGGACTCTCGATCAGCGCATCGGGCGTGATAAGCGGCACTCCCACAACCGAAGGCACGTCGAACTTCACTGCGCAGGTGATTGATGCAAACAACAACACAGTGCAGAAAGATTTTTCGATAACAGTTACGCGAGCGGCTTCGGAGTTCAATTCGCAGTTCATAACACAGACGATTCCTGCGACTCTCCAGCCGGGCCAGGCTTTCACCGTCCAAATGAAGTTTCTCAACACCGGCTCGAAGATCTGGGACGGCGCAAACGGGTTATATCTGCGCTCGCAAAACCCCATGCAAAACGGAACGTGGGGCGGCAACATCGTGCCGATCTTTTTGCCTGCCGTGGCTCCGGGACAGCAACTGGAACTGATCTTCATAGCGTTCGCGCCGCGCGATTCAGGGACATATAACTTTCAGTGGCAGCTTTATGATGACAGCGCGGGATACTTCGGGCAGATGTCGGACAACGTCAGCATCATTGTGGGCGATGGCGGCAGCACCCCCGCAATCAGCAGCGCGTCGGCGGTCGAAGCAGTAAAAGGTCAGGCATTCACATTCCCGCTCGCGGCCAGTGGCGGCACGACCCCCTATGCGTGGCAGGTTGCCACGGGGGCGCTCCCGGCAGGAATAACATTGAATCCAAACAGCGGTTTGCTTGCCGGAACACCTGCCGAAACCGGCAGTTTCTCTTTCACGGTTCAAGTGACCGATGCCGGGGCGCGCAAGGCAGACAAATTGATGACGATGATAGTTCTGTCTCCGCCTCTGGATTTGATGAGCGTGTCGCTGCCAAACGGCCAGCAAGGCTTGCAGTTCAACTATCAACTCGTCGCGGCGGGAGGCAATCCGCCTTACACGTGGGCTATCGTATCGGGCGCATTGCCTGTGGGGGTGAACCTCAACCCGGCGAGCGGAACGGTCGCAGGCATGCCAGCCGCAGCAGGAAGCTTTAATTTCACGATTGAAGTGAAGGACTCCGAGTCTCGCACAGTGCGTAAAGCTTTGCTGCTTTCAATCGCGCCGCCGTCGCTTTCAATCGAAACGGCGACGTTGCTTGAGGCGTTAAAAGGCTCCTCGTTCAGCTACCAGCCGGGCGCTGCCGGGGGCAAATCGCCTTACACATGGGCCGTTGCCTCAGGCACATTGCCTGCGGGACTGAGTTTGAATGCCAATACAGGATTGATCAGCGGAACCCCCTCTGCGACAGGGACAAATGCCTTTGCCGTAACCGTTCGAGATCAGGATGGACGCACCGCGACCGGCAATGTGCAAATCAGAGTTATCGACCCTGAAACCATACCCCGCATAACGAAGGTCAAGTATAAAACGGGCAAGAAACTGACCGTAAAAGGACAGAGATTCGATGCGGCAGCCGTGCTCGTCATTGACGGGACACAAGCGGCGGCGAAACTAAATGACGATCAGTTCGTGCTGAAAAAACTGGCTCTGTCGCATGGCCAGCATGCAATCAAGGTTGTAAATCCGGGAAACGCAGCTTCGCAGACTTATATTCTGACGGTGAACTGATTGCGCGCATTCCTTGACAACAACCCGCGCAATCCGATAGCTTTAATCTTTTCTACAGATACGTTTATCGAGAGGTGTATAGTATGGCGAAGAGAACATTTCAACCAAACAACCGCCGCCGCGCCAAAACGCACGGCTTCCGCATACGTATGAGCACAAAGGGTGGACAACTCGTGCTTAAGCGACGCCGCGCAAAGGGACGCCACCGCCTTACCCCTGCGCACTATTAAACGGGTGTCGAAGGTCAGAGGCCGGGGGCCGGGGTAAGAGGTTCATTCCTATTCCAACTCCGATCCCTGACCCCTGATCCCTGACCCCTGATGATGAGTGAAGCATCCGAGAAGTTTCCCAAGACAGACCGCATTCTCAAACGCGATGTGTTCCGGCGCGTGTATGAGCAAGGCCGGAAATTGCAGGCTCGATATTTCACGGCGTTTGTTCTTCCGAACGCAGGCGAGCGCGCCCGCCTTGGTATAACCACAACGCGAAAGATCGGAAACTCCGTAGAGCGGAATCGCGCGCGACGCCTGGTGCGCGAGGCGTTCAGAAAAAACAAATGGCTAGTCCCACGGGGAGTTGATATAGTCATTAATGTGAAGCGGCCTTTAATCGAGGCCGGTTACCGCGACCTTGAATCGGACTTCATCGCTTTTCTGGAGAGGGCGGGCGACAATTGAAATTTGTTTTGATCGCTTTAATACGGTTCTATCAGATGGCCGTTTCGCCGATGCTGCCGCCATCGTGCAGGTTCACGCCTACCTGCTCTACCTATACAATGGAAGCGATCAAAAAGTACGGCGCGCTGCGCGGTTTTTATATGGGAGTGCGGCGGCTGTTGCGGTGTCACCCGTTTCACCCCGGCGGTTACGACCCCGTAAAATGAAGCAACCGCGATAACTGGAATTATAAAAGGACGGGCGAGAGCCTCTCGCCTGATGTGATTTGATGGATCGAAAACGCTTGCTGCTGGCAATGGTACTTTCGATGGTAGTCCTGCTTGGCTATCCCGTTGTGTTGAGAAAATTCTTTCCGCCTCCCCCGGTCGAGCTAACGCCAGAGCCGCCGCCTGCGGTCACAGAGAAAAAGAACACTACGGATAAGCCAGTCGCCGCCCCGCTGCCTTTGGCTGCGCCGGTCAGCGAAGCCCCTCTGCGCGAAATTGCGATTGAGACTCCATTCTGGCATGTGACGTTATCAAATCACGGCGCTGTGGCCACGTCGTGGATAATGAATAATTTTAAAGACGAGCGCGGCATACACAAAATACATGCAGCCAATGGCGGCGCGCTTCAACTGATTCCGCAGTCTGTTCCCGAAACGCTCGAAGCAATGCTTGGTCTGCGCCTGCTTTCGCGGCCTGATCTTGCAGCGCAACTGAATAAGATAAATTACAACGTTCAAATCGATGGAGCGGACGCCAGCCAAAACAAGATCGTTATAAATGCGGGCGAGCAGAAAGAGATAACATTTACCATCTCGACCGGGACCGCCACGGCGGTCAAGAAGTTCACCTTTTACGGCGATCACATGACGTTCGACGCAGGGGCTTCCGTCAAAACAGCGGAAGGCGAGCAGTCAGCGCAGATAGTCCTTGGGCCGGGCTTTGGCGATCAAAGCGATACGCAAACGGGGAGCTACAGCACGCCGCCGCAGGTCATCGCCTACACCACGGAGGGCAGCCGCGAACAGGCCGCAAGCACGCATATCACGCAGCCGGTCGCAACGATTCAATCGGTCAATTACGAAGACAAATATATAACGCTCGATAAACCGCTTCCTGCCGGGCTTACGCACATCAAGATCGTCGCCGATAAGGGCGCGACCTTCATCGGCTATGCGGAAGTGAAAGAAGGTCAGGGCACTTCATCTCTGCTGCTCGATTCGATTCCGCAGGGCACAGGCGCAGGCCAGGCAGTCGCGTCGAAGTTCGATATATTGAGACACAGCTACGCCTGGGCGGGCGTGAGCGATCATTATTTCGTAATACTTGCCGTGCCGGATAAGCCTGTCAGCGAAATCGCGCTTGCCAGCCTTCAGGCAAAAACCGAAGACCCGAATCATCCGTCGCGCGATTATCCTTCCGTCTCTGTTCCCGTCGCCCTGACCGCGCCTGCTCATATTTTCGTCGGCCCGAAAGACCTCGAACTGCTTGGCGAGGTCAGCCGTCAGTTGGGCGCGACCCTTGGAGCAGTGATCGATTACGGATTCTTCGGAGCCATCGTTCGCCCGCTGATCGTTCCACTGGCCTGGGCGCTCAAAATGTTTGCACGTCTCTTTAATAATTACGGCTGGGCGATTGTCACTGTGACTGTTCTGATAAATCTGCTGCTGTGGCCGTTGCGCGCGACAAGCTCGAAGAAGATGAAGAAGGCCGCGAAACATCAGCCGCGAATGAAAGAGCTTCAGGAGCGAATGAAGAAGCTCAAAGAGAATCCGAAAAAATACGAGCGCGAATTGCAGGAGCTTCAATCCGAGCAGCTTGCTTTGATGAAAGAGGCAAACCCGCTTGGAGGGTGTTTGCCCCTGCTGCTTCAGATGCCGATCTTCTGGGCCGTGTACATGTATCTGGGAATGTCGCTCGATGTGCGCCAGGCTCCGTGGATGGGCTGGATACATGATCTGTCAAGACCCGACCCCTACAAGATATTGCCGATCATCATGTGCGTCACAATGATCGCTTCGACGCAGCTTACACCGCAGCCAGCATCGGCTGACCCTGCGATGAAGATGCAGCGTGTGATGATGACTTGGCTGATGCCGATAATGCTGACGTGGTTTTTCTTCCTTTCAGCGCCGAGCGGGCTTGTGCTTTACTGGATGGTGAGCAACATAGTAGGCGTCGGGATGCAGCTTGTGATCAACAAGCAGACCGCCGAGCCGACTGCCGAAGCAGGCAAGCTTGTGGCAGGAGGCAAACCGGGCGCGAAGGGCAAAGGCCGCAAGCAGGAGAGGCGGGGCGGCGCGGAAGTCGAAGGGGTTTGAATATAACTCATCAAAGGTGTGACTGATGCCAGAAGGTGATATTAACAGCGTCGTTGATTTCATCAACCGCATTCTTGAACTGAGCGACCTCAGACTGGAGGCCGCAGTGGAGCCTGTCGGGGAAGCAATCAAGGTACAGGTGCGGGGGGAAGATCGCGCATTGCTGCTCGGCCACAACGCAGAGCTGCTTGACGCGCTTGAATATCTCGGCAACCGCATATTCGCGCGCGCCGCAGACGAAGACAAGCATCTTATTTTCGATTCGGGCAGCTACCGCGCGCAACGCGAAAAAGAGTTGCGATTGATGGCAGAAAAGGCCGCTGAAAAAGTTCGCGCTTCGCGTATCCCCTTCACCTTCGACCCGATGACTCCCAACGAGAGGCGCATCATTCACCTCGCACTGGCAGAGGACACGACTGTCCGAAGCGAAAGCCAGGGCAACGGCGAAAACCGCAAGGTCACGATTTTCCCAGCGAAATAAATTGACGGGTAATCAGGCATTACCCGTCCTTCATCAATCATCACCTCGACTATGTTTAAGGGCGATACAATCGCAGCTATCTCTACGCCTCCGGGCCGAGGCGGCATCGGCATAGTGCGACTGAGCGGCCCCGACGCGTTTGAAATAGCTTCTCGAATCTGGAAATCCGAATCGCGCGCCTCACCTGATGCGCCTAATCGCGCGCAGTTCGGTCACATCGTAGACCACGCGACAGGCGAGCAGATAGATGAAGCGATACTGACTTATTTCAAAGCGCCACACTCTTACACAGGCGAAGAGACGCTTGAGTTGAGCTGTCACGGAAGCCCCGTCGTTTTAAGCCGCGTGCTTGAGATGTGTGTGCTTGGCGGCGCGCGCATTGCCGAACCGGGCGAGTTCACTTTCCGCGCATTCTTAAACAATAGAATCGATCTCGCGCAGGCGCAGGCCGTTCGTGATGTCATAAACGCTCAGACCGCCTATCAAGCTCGCGTAGCCACCCGGCAACTCGAAGGCGCGCTGTCGAAACGGCTCACCCCGGTCAAAGATGCGCTCGTTGAAATCATCGTTCATCTGGAATCGTCCGTTGAGTTCGTCGAGGAAGACATCTCGCCTGAGACCGTATCACGGCTTGCGGTGAAGCTTGCGCGAATAATCGAAGGCTTGAATGAGATCGCAGGCAGCTTCTCGTTTGGCCGCTTTGTGAAAGAAGGCTTTGATCTTGTGATAGTCGGTCGGCCCAACGTAGGCAAATCGTCCATCTTCAATCGCCTTGTCGGCAGCGACCGCGCGATTGTGACCGCGCTGCCCGGCACAACCCGTGACGCGCTTTACGAGACCACTTCAATTTCGGGCGTCCCCGTCCGGTTGATAGACACGGCAGGGATACGCGAGACAATAGACATCGTTGAAAGCATAGGCATAGAGCGAAGCCGCGCCGCGATTGCTGATGCAAACATTTCGCTCCTCGTGCTCGACGCTTCCGAGCCGCTGACGGATGACGATATAAAGCTGATGGATCAGGTGCCCGGAGAGAGGCGAATAATAGTCTTCAACAAGATCGACCTGATGGGCAATCTCAAGCCGGGTTTTCTTGAGCCGGGCGAGCAGTTTGAAGTGATTCCCATATCGGCTCTGACCGGAGAAGGGTTCGATAAGCTGACCGAAGAGATCTTTACACACCTGTCGGGCGAAAGTGGAGCCGAGCGCGATGACATAATGATAACCGATGCGCGCCAGCACGCGGCTGTTAAAAGCGCCTGTGAGCAGCTTACGCGCGCGCGCGAGCTGATGATCGAATGCGAGCTTGAAGAGATTGTTTTATTGAAGCTGCACGGCGCGCTGCAATCGCTTGGCGAAGTGACAGGCGAAACTTTGACGGATGATATTCTGGGGCAAATATTCTCGACCTTCTGCATCGGAAAGTAAGAAACCGTCTGAAAAGGTTCAAAGCCGAGCCAATCTTCTGAGCATCAAGCGCGTCATGGTTGCATATGCCATCGCCTCACTCGACTCCGGCAAGTATTCATAGTCTTTGCTCAACCGCCGACTCTGCCCGAACCAGCAGTAGCAAAGCTCTGCCTCTGTCTCACGGTGGCACTCATAGCAGGTTGCCATTAGACCGCTTTTAGAATCTTGCAAATTTATCCCTTTTCTGATCCTGTTCATGAAAATATAGTGCTTGACATTACAAATATATGAACGTAAAATCGCGCCGGATAAACGTAAGTATGATCACTATTGCGTCAGCTTTGATGTCTCAGCGGGATTGATTCCCATTTTATCTTGATTTTGTTTTGGCGCGACAAAAACGTACTGCAAAAGTATCAACCAATCGCTTCGGATGCTACAAGTAGGTTAATAAATCGCCCTACCTCAATGTCGAAAACGGTCGGTAGCGAGTAGTTGAAGGAAAGACCGAGGCTATGAATGCAATGAAAAACAAAATCATTCTTAGAAATGTAATATTTTTAGTCATAATGTGTGCTGTATTTCCTGTTTACGGAGGACCTCCTTTAATCTATGTAATTACCTGCTGGGATGCACAGCTTACCTATCCGGGCGGGTCGCCTTCGGCGGGGTGCACGGGGGCGGGGCTATGTACATTTGGTAATGGCGGCGATGATTTTGTTTTCATAACCATGTCATCCAACATGGACTGCCCCAATCAGCCGGTGTTGAATGAAACCAGTGTGTCAGGAACCGTCGGAACAGTTAGCATTTTAGGAACAGCTCAAGGTTGGGCTTTTAACGGTAGATTGCGTGGGAATAGATTTATACAACGTGGTTGTGATGGACATACGTTTGACAGCGGCCCTCAAGTGTTTCCTCAGGTTTGCTTTCTGCCGCCAATCTATACCGATCCGCCACCGCCGCCAGGAGATGGGAGCGGACCAGTTATTTGTGAATATATTCCCCCTGAATGTATAGATAACTATGATTATCATAGCTGTACTTGTTTGCTAACCCCCATACTTATTGATATTAACGGAGATGGATTCGATCTAACGGACGCTGTGGAAGGCGTTAATTTTGATCTTATGCCTGATGGCATAGCAGAGAGACTCGCCTGGACTAAAGCCAATACCGACGATGCTTTTCTCGTACTCGACAGAAATGGCAATGGTCTTATTGACAATGGTGCTGAATTATTTGGGAACTTCACGCCGCAACCTTCAACCCCTAATCGCAACGGATTTCTTGCGCTTGCTGAGTTCGATAAAGTTAGGAACGGTGGGAATAGGGATGGGGTGATTGATGCAAGAGATGCGGTCTTTGCCTCTCTCCGTCTGTGGACAGACCGGAACCATAATGGTATCTCAGAGCCTATAGAAATGGTCACGCTCGTTGCCAGCAACGTGGCAAAAATGGATTTGGACTATTGGCTATCGAATCGCCGGGATCAATACGGCAACCGCTTTCGATATAGGGCAAGAGTCTACGGACAGCCGGGATCACACATTGGCCAATGGGCCTGGGATGTTTTCCTCGTTCATTAATAACCTTGAAGAATAGGGTGGTTAAGATTCCGTCGGTATTTGGAGGTGCGTAACCATGAAAAGGATAATTTTTTTAGTGTTCGCTAGTATACTGTTATTGATTGCTTCCTCCCTCATTTTCTGAACAACCAGAGAGGCTAAAGCTATGAGTGTACAGATCAATACCAAAGACCTGCCGGGGTACGGCCTAAAACTGGTTGCACCTACAGATCCCCTTTTCGACGGAAAATTTTCTACCCTTCTTAAGGATCATCCAAATCCTCTTGCGGAAGGTTTAAGGTCTTACTCGGTACTTCTTGAAAATACAGGCAAAAAAACTGTGGTGGGTTACCGGTTAAGATGGGACCTTATCAAAGCGGACGGGACGGTTTCCATGCGCCAGGCTGGAGGCGTAAACATGGGAGCTTTTATGGATGAGGCGCGGCCCGGTTTAGAGAATCCGTCCTTATCCAGTGGCTTCGCTATAGGTCCTCGCGCGATGGCGTTTGTTTCTCTGGCTGGCTCGTTAGGCGATAATGACAATGGCGGGATTACGGGATATGCTTCTGGCTCTAAGGATCGGGCTGTTCTGGATCAACTTCGACAAAGTGCAAAGGATAAGCAATACCCATCGCTGGTAGATACTATAATCGCAGAACTACAAACCTGCACAAGCATCACTGTTTCCTTAGATGGAATATTTTTTGAAGACGGCACATTTGTAGGGCCAGACACCACCGAGTTTTTTGTGACGGTTGAGGCCAGTGTTAACGCAAAGCGGGATCTTATGCAGGAAATAGCGTTTGCTGTTGAGCACAAACGATCTATGGATGCGATATTCAACTACATTAATGAAGTAGCGAGCAGCCCCTTTCCTGTTCAAAAAATGAATAAAGGAGATCTCTACAACCTTTTCAAGAAGTCTTATGCGGAAGAAATGTTAAGGATGAAAGCGGCAATGAGCAGTCAGAAAGCCGTGGAGATGGCGCTACAACAATCCCGGAAAGCAGGGCTGGAACTCAGAAAACTGTAGAAAGTCTAACCGGTGAGCAATGAATCAGGCTAAGGTAAAGAACTTTATCGAAGTTGCCTCGAACGTTGCTGTAGTTGTAGTGGCGCTAGTAGTGGTGATTAGTTTCATAAGAGGTTATATTTCACCGTCACCAGCAGTCCGGCTTCAAGGCGGACTGCAAAAGGGAACTCAGTTTCCTCAAGTGATTGGGATAGATTTCAGCAAGTCACAGCGAACGCTGTTGGTAGCTCTGGACCCGAACTGTGAATCCTGTGTGGAGAGTTTCCCCTTTTTTAAAAGCCTTGCAGACAAACTCTATAGTAAATCCAATGAAGCTAAAATGGTCGTCATGTTTGAGAGCAGTGAAGAGACGACGAAGCGCTATGTACGAGAAAATCAACTCAAAGCGGACGCCGTTTTTGGAACTGACTTCAAGGCGTTTAACTTAAGCGCCATTCCGGCCATTATACTGATTAACAACCAAGGAACAATCATCGATTTCTGGCTTGGAAAGCCCTCGAACAGTATCGAAGAGCAGATTATTAGGCAACTCTAAAAGTGTTTGTTTATTCCTTTAACTCTAATCCAATCGTGGCAGGATAAGAAATAACTTAACGTGAATTCGACATAAGAATCAGCCCTGAAAGGGCGAGATTCAATAGCACAGGGCAACGCCCTGTGTCTTGCATCAAGATAAACTACAAGCCCTGAAAGGGCGAAATAAACCAAGTGATTTATTTCGCCCTTACAGGGCTTGTGTGGTAGTGGCGTTGCATACCGTGGGTTTCCCCCACGGCTATTGAATTTCGCCCTTTCAGGGCTTTTACTTCGATTATTATGTCGAACTCGCGTTAACTTACAAAAGAATGCTGCGATTTTTGTATCTTATTTGTACCTCGTAAGATCAAACGCAAGCGTATATTCTGCTATTAAAAGCTTTATCTGAGACGCTTAGTTTCTGCATCGGAAAGTAATCTGCAACAATCACTCGTTAACAAATCCCTGGCAAATCTCACTAAACCCATGCGCGTTAAGCCGCGCTTTTCGGTAAAGCCACAGGGGCATATACCTTCTTTCACATCCCGTCTCCATCATCCCTTATTTAGAATTAAGACCCAAAATGCCGTAACTAACGCTAGTAGAAAAAGAGTTCCTATAAGTGCGAACGGAGCGTTCAATGTAAAAAACTTAGCCCAGAAGGTGGCATACATTTCTTCATACTTATTGTTATAAGCACTTATAGGTCTGCAATCTTCATCAAAAAACCTCTCTTCAATCTTAGCTGCGGCGTCGTAGAAAAACCAAGTGGCACGCAAATATCCCAGGTGAAAGCGGTAAAGGAGAGCGGTGAATATTAAACCCGCTATTGGAAAAACTATTATCAATGGAGAAATCTTTTGCGTTAGAGCATAAGCCCAAGCGCCGAGTATAGCAATTCCTTGCACCACCGAAGCGAGCCGTACTGTGAGACTGGCATTTGAGTAATGACGTAGAGTGTTACAGGCTTCCGAGTATGCCTTTAGATTATCTGTCGCATTCGACATTTCCTAACACCTCCTCATACATTATTACTTGTTTTGTCCCTGGCATAACGGCCTCATAAAAGAAGCATTATTTAGCTCTTTTATGACACATGAACGGGTATTTTTTATTAACCCGATCTGGCCGGAGCGCAATATATATCACAACAGTCTTGTGATTAAAAGCATGGGCCGCGCTCGCATCACGGCCCGTTAGATGGTCAGCCGTGCCCTTTCACATTTACCAGTTTGGGCGAACACGCGAGAGGCGCATACTAGGACTAAAAGCGAGAAGGCAATGAAGAATCTCCTGGCAAAATAAGCCAAGAAAATCTCCAATCCCACTCGGAATTTGAAAGACAACAACTGGAGGCTCCTATAACCGATTAGCGATCAGTAGGCTTTCGCAATTACAACTCGTTGATCCACTTTTTCTCCGGTTAGGATACATTTGCCGGGGCCATCGTACTCATCTACCAGTGGAATGTTGCGCACACTGGCTTTGAATTCCTTGATACGAGCATCGTTCTTCGGGTCATTTTTCAAGTGCGCCATGACAAACTTCCCGCCGCCCTTTTCGGCGGTGACCTCTTTGAGAATGAATTCGACTTCTTGTATGGAATTGGCTACGACGGTATTTTCTTTAAGCCGTTGTTTAGCCTTTTGGTAGAGATCCTTTTGCATAACCTCTAATGTGGCCGCAAGTCTGGTGACGGCTTCGGTTTGTAGGATAACTTCTTTCGTGCCTGTATCCCGGCGCTTTATGACAATATGATTGCTCGCAATGTCTCGTGGGCCAAGTTCAAAAACAACGGGCACACCACGGCGTTCCCAGTGAAAAAACTTTGCCCCCGGAGTCATACCTTCTCGTACATCGACATGGGCACCGAGTTCTTTAGCCAGTTTCGACGCAACCTCCAAAACCGCTGACCGCTCTTCGTCTTTACGGTAAATCGGCACAATGACCGACTTTTGTGGAGCAAGCTTCGGCGGCAGCACAAGCCCTTTATCATCTGAGTGGGTCATAATTAAGCCGCCGATGAGACGAGTGCTAACCCCCCAGCTTGTTTGCCAGACATAGTCGAGCTTACTTTCCTTAGTCTGAAACTGAACATCGAACGCTTTGCCAAAGTTCTGTCCTAAGTCGTGGCTTGTGCCAGCCTGAAGTGCAAGCCCATTTTGCATCATTGCTTCAATTGAGTATGACTTCAAAGCGCCCGCGAATTTTTCGGCGTGTGTCTTCACTCCCTTAATAACCGGCATTGCCATAACGTCTTCCGCTACTTCGGCATATAGGTCGAGAATGCGCAGAACCTCTTCTATGGCTTCGCTGTGACTTGCATGGGCAGTATGGCCTTCCTGCCAGAGGAACTCGGTAGTACGGAGGAACATACGTGTACGGAGTTCCCATCGAATTACATTTCCCCACTGATTGAACAGCAGGGGAAGGTCACGATAGCTCTGTATCCACTTAGAGAAGAAGTGGCCGACAATAGTTTCGGAGGTCGGGCGTATGATATAAGGCTCTTCCAACTCCTTCCCCCCGGCAATTGTGACTACGGCTAATTCGGGAGAGAAGCCTTCGACATGCTCAGCCTCTTTCTTCAAAAAGCTTTGCGGAATGAGAAGTGGAAGGTAGATATTTTGATGGCCGGTTGCCTTGAAACGATTATCTAGTTCGCGCTGAAGAAGCTCCCAGGTAGCGTAGCCATTCGGCTTGATAACCATGCAGCCTTTAACGATTTCGGCGGGTTCCGCCATGTCTCCTGTCAGGACAACATCTTGATACCAGGAAGCGAAGTCTTTTTCTCGCGAAGTTATTGGTGATTCTGCCATTAGTCCTTCTCTGCTTTTATTTATTAGATGAGGCTGGCCATTCCCAGTCCTCTAAGCAAAAATACCACAAAGGATATTTTTAGGCACACTAAACTTCCAGTTAGCTATGCTATGCGAATGCCTGATTTGGGAATTAATCTGGTGCAAACTCGGATATTCTTACATGCTCAATCTTTGTATCTTATTTGTACCTCGTAAGGTTAAGTGCAGGCGTATGTTTTGCTGTTAAAAGCCTTACTCGAAACGATAAGTTTCTACATCAGAAAGTAGCCCGCTCATGCAGTTTCAGTTTCTCGATTCCTGTCCTTATGCCTGCGCCGGAATTGCGCCGGGGGACAGTCAAATTCCCGCTTGAAGGCGCGGTTGAATGCCGCTTCTGAGCCATATCCCACCGCCGCAGCGACTTCCGCGACGCTGTCCTCGGTCGATTGAAGGATCTCCGCTCCAAGCTTCAGCCGCCATTGAGCCAGATAGGCCATCGGGGACTCTCCCAGAAAATGGCGGAAGCGCTCAGCAAGCCGCGTACGTGATAGGCCGACGCGCCTTGCCAGATTCGAGATGGTCCATGGATTTGCTGGCTCCTTGTGCAAAAGAGCGAGGGCCTGGCCGACGACGGGGTCACGCGCGCCTGCGAGCCAGCCGATCTGGTCGGGAGGCAGCGCGTTGATGTAGCGCCGCAACGTCTCCACGAACAGTAATTCAGCCAGTTTAGCCAGCACCAGCCTGCTGCCCGCATTCGATCCGTTTACTTCGCCGACCGAGAACCGGATTGAATGTTCGAGCCATTGCCCTGAGGTTTCTTTAACTACATGCACTTTCAACATTGGCGGCAATCCAGCCAGAAAGACCTCGCTCAATCGTGGATCGCACGCCATGAATCCGCACACGAATCTGGTAATCTCGCCGCCGCCGCCAAAGCGCGCGAGTTTAAGCTCCTCGCTCAGGTTCTTTGCAAACGTGCGCAGGGAGTCCACCGGTTTTTCGGGCCAGCCGTTGCCCAACAGATGAGCATCACCGTGCGGGAAAACTATGATGTCACCGGCGATCAACTCTTCCCGTCGTCCATCCGGGAGCCTGGCATAAGCACGCCCCTCGGTTAGAAAGTGATACATAATCAGGTGTTCCGCTCCGGGTGAAAGATAAGGGGCTATGGCGGCTGATCGGGAATTGCTGAGACACCAGGGAGCGGAAAATTCTGCGTTGAAGAACAGCGCCCCCTCAAGCCTGACCGTTCTCAAAACCTCGGAAAGCACGTCCATTTTACTAGCCTAACCGAGCCGAGCGTTTGTAACAAGAATATGGGACGATAGATCAAGTATCCGAGACCCTGCCTGCCGTATAGTAGAAATGGATTGCAAGTAGTACGTATCTAAAACAATTATTGAAGGAGACCACCAGCATGAATGCGATTGCGAAAGAAAAAGAAACAACCAAAGAATTTGACCAGCTCAAGACCCGCCTGAAGACGACATGGATGACCGGAGACTACGATGTTTTCTCTCGTTTCATGGAGAAGGACGCGGAGCGGTTTTTCCGTCGGCTCGGCATCAAACCGGGAACCCGGCTGCTCGATGTCGGTTGCGGTGCCGGGCAACTCGCCCTGATTGCGGCAAGGTCGGGCGCACAGGTTGTCGGCTGCGACATTGCCTCTAACTGGATTGAAAAAGCCCGTGCTCGCGCGGCTGCCGAGGGGCTTGAGATCACCTTTGAAGAGGGTGATGCCGAATCGCTGCCGTATGAAGACGCTCAGTTTGACGCAGTGACCAGCCTGATTGGAGCGATGTTTGCGCCTCGTCCGGATCTGGTCGCCGCCGAACTCACCCGCGTGTGCCGACCAGCCGGAATGATTGCAATGGCGAATTGGACACCGGGCGGGTTTGTCGGGCAAATGTTTAAAGCGATTTCCAGGCACATTGCTCCCTCCGGCATGCCCGCGCCAGTGCTGTGGGGGGATGAAGCCACCGTTCGTGATCGTCTGCGTGAAGGAATTGCTGATCTGAGGTTTTCGCTTCACGTCTATCATTTTGATTATCCGTTTCCGCCGGATGAGGTAGTGGAATTCTATCGCACCAACTACGGTCCAATGTCACGCGCATTCGCATCTCTCGACCTGAACGGGCAGGAGAAACTGCGGAGTGATCTTGTCCGCCTGTGGTCCGAACATAACTACTCCGATGACAATACCACCAGAGTGGACGCCGAATACCTTGAGGTTATTGCGACTCGCGGCGGGAGTATTCTGAGCGTGCCACAGACCACCGCTACTAATAAAACAGGAGGCTCCATGAGTCGTCGCGCTGAATCACTGGCTGATCGTATCGAGCAAGGCGCTGCCGCCCTGGCTGCCTTTGCTGAAGGACTCTCGGAAGCAGAGTGGCGCGCACCGATGTCGGGCAGTGGCAGTGACCGCCGTTCGGTCGGCGTCATCGTGCACCATGTTGCCAGCGTCTATCCAATTGAGATTGATCTCGCGCGAACAATCGCCAGCGGCAAAGCCGTTACGGATGTCACGTGGGAGGTTGTCGCCGGGTTGAATGCCACGCATGCCGACGAGCAGGCAGAGGTAACGAAGGCCGCAGCGCTTGAACTCTTGCGCCGGAACAGCCATGAGGCGGCGGCGGCAGTACGCGAGTTCACGGATGATGAATTGGATCGGGCAGCGCCCTTCTCGCTGAGCTTCGACGCGCCTGTCACCGCGCAGTTCGTCATTGAGGACCACGCACTACGGCACAGTTGGCATCATCTGGCGCGCATCCGCACAGCCCTGAGCCGGTGACATCAGCAGCCGGGCGGCGCTAATCATAGAAGGTAATTCGACCAATCGGCGGAAGCCGCGATGAGGGCGATCAATAACCATCGACTTCGACGACAGCGTCTGCAAATGCCTGTGGGGCTTCCTGAGGCAGATTGTGACCGACCCCACCCTTGATGATCCGGTGCGCATATTTGCCAGAGAATTTCCTGGCATAAGAACTGGCGTCCGGGTGCGGTGCGCCATTGGCATCACCTTCAAGAGTAATGGTGGGCACGGTGATGACCGGACCTTCGGCCAGCCGCTTTTCCAGATTGTCGTATTGGGGGTCGCCTGTAGCCAGCCCAAGCCGCCAGCGGTAATTATGGATCACGATACTGACATGATCCGGGTTGTCGAAAGACGCTGCGCTGCGATTGAATGTCGCCTCATCGAAGTCCCACTTTGGCGAAGCGATCTGCCAAATGAGCTTCGCAAAGTCGTGCCGGTATTGCTCGTAGCCTGCCCGCCCGCGTTCGGTGGCGAAATAATATTGGTACCACCATTGAAGCTCAGCCTTTGGCGGCAACGGTATCCTGTTGGCTTCAGGGCTGCCTATCAGATAACCACTCACAGAAACCAGCCCCGCGCAGCGCTCCGGCCAAAGCGCCGCGACGATGTTGGCCGTCCGCGCTCCCCAATCATAACCGGCGATGATCGCCTTCCTGATCTTGAGCGCATCCATCAAAGCGATGAGATCAAGAGCAATCACCGACTGCTGGGCATTGCGGAACGTTTCGCTCGCAAGGAAGCGCGTCGTGCCAAAGCCGCGCAGGTGCGGGACGATCACACGGTAGTCCTTCGATGCCAGCAGTGGTGCGACATCGACAAAGCTGTGAATGTCGTAGGGCCAGCCGTGCAGCAGAATGACCGCAGGACCATCGGCGGGGCCGGTCTCGGCGTATCCAATATTCAGAACCCCGGCATCGATCTGCTTCAGGGAGCCGAACGCTCCCGGCTTAATCCGGGTTGCATCTGCCGGTTTTGCCTTGCTGGATTGTGCGTCAGCAGAATCGGTTATGACGAACTCGGCGGCAGCAATGGTCATGGCCACAGTGCCTAAAAAGCGGCGGCGATCATGGTTGATTTCTTCGGACATTTATCTCTCTCCGATTGGATTAGAAGCAGCAACGCCATAGCGCATTGCAGGAGAACTGAGTGACAGATTCGGTATCAGGTTCTGCCGCGCCGCCTCATAGGCCTCCCAGTCGGCGATATTCGGCAGCGAAGGAATGGTTACGTTCTCGCCGTGGTCGAGTCCGACGAGCGCGGCGTCTACCATTTCGTCCACGTTCATCAGCATGTCTGGCGGCAAGGCCGCAATGTCCGTGCCTGCCTTTTCCCAGATTGCTGTCCGGGTCGCACCCGGCAGCACGACCTGCACGCGAACGCCCTTGCCTGCGACTTCCTGCTGCAACCTCAAGCTCAGATTGAGCAGATAGGCCTTGGTGCCGCTGTAGCTGCCGTTGAACAACTCCGGCGCGAGTGCCAGGATCGAACTGATGTTGATGAGGGTACCACTGCCGCGAGCGACGAATCCGGGAATCACCGCCAGCGCAAGCCTCGACGGCACCAGCACATTGAGCTGGATCATGCTCTCAAGCCGATCGGGGTCGGCGCTGGCCAAGTCGCCGCTCATGGCGATGCCCGCGTTGTTGACCAGTATGGTGATCCGCTCGTCATTGCGCAGCACCTGTTCGACCCGAGCGAGATCCGCCTTGTTGCTCAGGTCGGCAACAATCACCTCGACACGACGGCCTGTGTCATCGGTCAGGCGTGTCGCCAGCGCATCGAGCCGTTCTCGGTTGCGGGCGACGAGGATCAGATCATGACCGCGATTTGCCAACCGATCGGCATAGATCGCGCCGATGCCGGAAGATGCGCCTGTTATCAGTGCTGTGCCTTTAGAACTTGTATTCATTTTTGTCTCCTTCTCTCTACGATTAGCGCAATGATTTGAACGCTGCTCGGATCTCGACAGCAAAGAGTTCCGGCTGTTCCCACGACGCGAAATGACCGCCCCTATCGACCTCGTGGAAATAGATGAGCTTGTGATAACTACGCTCGGCCCAACTCTTTGGCGCACGGTAGATCTCGCCCGGAAAGACCGTCACCGCAACAGGGATAGAGATGTCTGCGGTCTTCTGCTCCACAGCGTTGAAGTTGTTGTTGTTATTTTCCCAGTAGAGCTGCGCGGAAGAAGCCGCAGTATTTGTAAGCCAGTAGAGGGAGATATCGTCGAGCATCTCATCTTGTGTGAGCGCCTTCTCTGCATCCCCTCCGCTATAAGTCCAGTCGTTGAACTTGTCGTAGAAAAAGGCAGCAAGTCCGGCGGGGGAATCCGACAGCCCGTACCCCAGAGTCTGCGGACGAGTTACCATCATGCCCGCATAGCCTCCGCCCTTCGTGTATAAGTGATTAAGTGATTCGAACGCTGCTTTCTCCTTATCGGAGAGCCCTGCGGGTGCCGGATCACCGTTCTTAAGGGCCTTAGCTACGTCAGCCGGTACAGTCGCTGGCATATTGACGTGAATGCCCAGCAGCCCCGGCGGTGCCTGACGCGCCATCGCATCCGCAACTACCGAACCCCAATCGCCGCCTTGAGCCACATAGCGCTTGTATCCCAGACGCCCCATCAACTCGGCCCAGGCGCGCGCGATGCGGTCGGGACCCCAGCCAGTGCCCTGCGGCTTGCCAGAGAAACCATATCCGGGCATCGAAGGCAGAACGAGATCGAAGGCGTCCTCCGCGCGTCCACCATAGGCCGTGGGATCGGTGAGCGGGCCAATGATCTTCAGGAGCTCGAAGATCGAGCCAGGCCAGCCATGTGTGATGATTAGCGGCAGGGCATTCGGATGACGAGAGCGGATGTGCACGAACTGAATGTCGAGTCCGTCGATCTCAGTCACAAACTGCGGCAAGGCATTCAGCTTCGCCTCCGCCTTTCGCCAGTCGTAGCCCGTCCCCCAGTAACGTACGAGTTCCTGAATCTTCGCAAGCTTCACGCCTTGGGATTGATCAGTGACAGTCTCTCGATCGGGCCACCGCGTCGCCGTCACGCGGCGGCGTAGGTCGCCAAGTGCCGCTTCCGAAACGTTGATGCGGAAGGGGCGGACTGCGTCGCGCAGCTTCGAGGGAAGCAGGCTGATGACAGGGGTCTCGGCATCGGCGGACGGAACGGTCTGGGCGTAGAGGGGGGCGGCGAGAAGGACAAAGCCGAACGCACACGCGGCTGCTGAGATGGCAAGAAAGCGTGCGTGCGCTAACGACATTGCGGACATGATCGTTCTCCTCAGAGGGAGAAAGAGGCTGGCCATAGTCGAAAGCTTTACGTCACGGCCACCCGTGGTGTGAGCTTTGGCAGTGTACTGCACCTTCTTTTCGAGTTGAGTCATGGTGTGTTCTCCTTTTGTCCGACTGTTGGTTTCGTATTGAGAGTGGCCTGTCATGATGGGCGGCTCAATAAACTCCTCGTTGTAGCCAGCCATATCTCGTTGTCGGGATTCGCCTGCTACGATGCGTTTGACTATACTTTACCGGAACGTAAGGCGCATCACGGGATAGGGTGTTTTTTGATTAACACATTCGACGGGTTGTTTGTGTACCACCATGGTAGTAGTAAGGACTAAATTGGCAAAGACGCGGCAGAGCAGGTTTACTGGTTTGAGAGTTCGAGCGCTTTCAGGCTCAGCCCTTCTCCGATTGAAGTCAATTCTTTCCCGCTTCTTAATCGATCCGCTCCGAACTTACTTTTAAAAATATTTCTTACTACCGGAACAAATGATGATCCGCCCGTCAGGAATACGCTGTCAATATCTTTCATCTCTACATGACAGTTTAAGAGTAATCGGTCAACTGTTCGATCAATCTCTATTATGTAATTGTTTATCCATGCCTCGAACTGAGACCTCGTCACGTCGCAAATGATATCTGCCGGTAAGCCTTCAAAAACAAACGTACTACTTTCATTGGAAGAGAGATTCAGTTTTGTGCGTTCGACAGCTCTATAGAGTTGAAACCCCAGATCGTACTCAATGATATGAATCAGGTTCTCAATCTTGTCCGCCTCTAAGGCGTTCGCCTTGATAGATTCCAACATCTTTATAGTTTTCTGGTTCTTTAAAAAAGAGAGGTAGTGCCATCTTTCAAACTCTTTGTAAATACCTATAGGGGTCGGCAGGAGCTTTCCATGAGACCGGTATTTAGAATTCAAGCCGAGTCTTGGCGATACCAGTTGCCTTACGATTGCGCTGTCGAAGTCATTTCCACCGATTGCCACGCCTTCTGTGCCGAGTATTTTTCTGCGGCTGGACTTCTCGCCCTTCTGCGAAGGCCCCAGCCGCAGGATTGAGAAATCGCTTGTTCCGCCTCCGAAATCGGCTATCAGCACCAGTTCCTGGCGGTCAAGCTGTTGCTCGTAGCTGTAGGCAGCCGCGATTGGCTCGTACTCGAAATGTATCTGATCAAACCCTCCCGCTTTGACGGCTTTGCGAAGCCGATCAAGCGCAAATAAATCATCGCTTTCATTCTTCGCTTCAGAAAAAACGAACGGGTCGTCCGACGACAACCGTTGCGCCCGCATCGCCGAATTGACGTTCGACTGCGGCTTTGAGCTGCCGTATGATTACGGCGATCAGATCTTCAAGAGTGTAGGCTGACCGATACAGACTCGTACTTGTAAAGGTGCGGCTGGCGAGAAATGATTTTAGAGACTGTAGCAGGCGTCCTTTTGGATCAGACGCCAGATACTTTGTGATGGCTTCCGGACCGGCAACAACCTGATTGCGGCCACTCTCCGGATCAAACGGGTGATAGAAATAGAGTACGGATCTGAATGTTTCGTTGAACTTCCCATCAATTTCAAATTTAGCCACCCTCACATCCTGCTCAGACATCGCAATCGCAATTGTGCTGTTGGTGGTCCCAAAATCCAGACCGATTGCCCCTTTCATTTTTCTCCTGTCCTCCTTTGGCTGTGGTGCTTCCTGTCCGGCATAATTGTTTAGAGATGATTAATGTCCCCCGCAGAATTCTACATTGTCGTCCTTTTAAAGCATATCAATCAATATCAAGCTCACGGATTGTTCAAAAACAACAAAGCGCGTTAAACTTCTTGCTTCGATAACGATCTGCGAAAACATATGACTGTTCGCCGTTTTCGCGGATGATTCAGGACCTACATCATGAGTGATTCATTCGACGTTATAGTGATCGGCGCGGGCCACGCAGGGTGCGAAGCCGCTTACATCGCTGCGCGCATGGGCGCGCGAACCGCGCTGGTTACGATTGACGCAAACTCCATCGGCCAGATGAGCTGCAATCCGGCAATCGGCGGCATAGCCAAAGGCCACCTCGTTCGCGAAGTGGATGCGCTCGGCGGCATCATGGGAGAGGTGATTGACCGGACAGGGATTCAGTTTCGACTCCTTAATCGCAGTCGCGGCCCAGCGGTTCAATCGCCGCGCGCGCAGGCCGACCGCAATCTCTATAGAACAGAGATGCGGCGCAGGCTCGATCTGACAGCGAATCTTTCAATCATCGAAGGCGAAGTCGCAGAGATTCGATTCCATAACTCAAGCGTCGCAGGCGTCGAGCTTGCAGATAAAACAAAGATCGAAGGCCGCACGTGCGTACTGACTACCGGAACTTTCCTCAACGGATTGATTCACGTAGGCCGAAAGACCTTTCAGGCGGGCCGGTCGGGCGAGCCTGCTTCCATCAAGCTGGCAAATTCGATCCGCAGTCTGGGGATGAAAACAGGAAGGCTCAAGACCGGTACGCCGCCCAGACTCGATGGCCGCACGATTGACTATTCAAAATTCGAGCGACAGCCGGGCGATGCTCGCCCCGTGCCTTTCTCTTTCAAGACCGACCGGATCAATCGCCCGCAAATAGAGTGCTTCATCGGATACACCGATGAAGCCGTGCACGACGTGATCCGCCGCAACCTCGATAAATCGCCCCTCTACAGCGGCGAGATCAAAGGCGTCGGGCCGCGCTATTGCCCTTCGATTGAAGACAAGGTCGTGAAGTTTTCCGAAAAACCGCGCCATCAGATCTTCCTTGAACCGGAAGGCTATGACACATACGAAGTCTATCCGAACGGTATTTCGACCAGCCTGGCCGAAGAAGTTCAGCTTGAGTTCGTGCGTCGAATACAGGGGCTGGAAAACGTAAAGATGCTTCGTCCGGGCTACGCAGTCGAGTACGATTTCGTTGACCCGCGCGAACTCTATCCGACGCTTGAAACCAAACAGATTCGCGGACTCTATCACGCCGGACAGATCAACGGCACTTCGGGTTATGAAGAAGCGGCAGGTCAGGGCATCGTCGCAGGCATCAATGCCGCGCGAGCGGCGCTTCATCAGTCGCCCGTCACGCTTGATCGAAAAGAGAGCTATATCGGCGTTATGATCGATGATCTGGTGACGAAGGGGGCCGACGAGCCATACAGAATGTTCACGTCCCGCGCAGAGATGCGGCTTTCGCTCAGATACGACAACGCCGACCAGCGACTGACCCCGCTCGCCAGAGAGATCGGCTCGATTGACGCCCCTGACTTTGAAGCGTTCCTGAATCGCCAGCGCGATGTCGAGCGCGTAAAGCAGTATTTGAACGATGCGAAAGTAACGGCGCTCGGCGATGAGTTGATTGATGAACTGAAGCTCGAAGGCTCGCCCGACAGCTACAGAGGAAGGCGGCTCGAATATCTTGCCCGCCGTCCCGATTGCAGCACGGAGCGACTTCGAGACATCGTCCGCTCGGCGCTCGGCGATGAAGCGGGAGAGCAGAACATAGTCGTCGCGTTGAACGATCTCAGGTACGCAGGTTACCTGAAAGATCAGGAAATACTGGCGCGCAAACGAGGCCGCTATGACGAAATGGCGATACCGCGCGACATGGATTTTTCGCGCATCTCCGGGTTGTCTAACGAAGCAGTGCAGAAATTCAGCGACATACGGCCTCAGACCATAGGTCAGGCCGCGCGCATTCCGGGCGTGACTCCCGCCGCCGTTTCAATCCTTCTTGTCGCGATGCTCAGAGGCTGACGGCACATCGCATCATGACATTTCGCGTCATGATTTTTGCGGCTCGACGCGAAAGATCGTGCTCTGCTGTAGCGACTGCTTCTGGTCACGGCCCTTGACGCTTATGCGCAATTCGTAAAGCCCCGGTTTCAGAAGCATCGGAATCTGCCCGCTCAACCCTGTATTGTTCTTATCCTCTTCGACGGCGCGTGAAGCGACCGGCTGCCACTGGCCGCGATAGATCGATTGCTCGTTTTGAATTATCTCTGCCTGCATCGAAAGGTCGGAGGTTTGAGCCGCGTTGTAGAGCGCCAGATAATAAATCAGCAGGCTGCCGGTTTTGTAGACAGTGATGCCCTGTTTCATGCCGGGATGAAAGACTTCCGGCTGATTTGGCCTGTCTGATTTTCTGGCATCCGCAGCAGCCCGCTCGCTCAAAATGATGTTGCTCATCGCGAGCTTGCCTTTGCGCAGGTCCGGCACTTCAACCCAGACGGCAGCCGTGCCGATATGTTCGTTGTCCGGCTCTCTGACGCCCACTCGAATCTGGTAGGTTCCGGGTTTCAGTTTCAAGCGCCTGCCGTAGCGATAGCCGTTCTGCTTTGCCTGCTGAACTCGCTCAGGGCGCAGGCTGGCTTCTATGCGGTCGCCGAATTTTTCTACCGTATTGCCTTTAAGGTCCAGGACGACGCCTGCCAGTTCCAGCGCAAGCGATTGACGTTGATTCTCTTCACGATGCTCAATGCTTCCGCCGTCGATGAAAACCTCTAACGAGACCTGCGCCTTATCCTCTTTGCGTTCGAGGAAAGAGGCCGTTGCCGCGACTTCCACCTGCGCGAGCGGCAGTGGCGCAGATAATGCCTGAACCATCTTCTGCTGCGGAGTCTTCGCCGTCTGGTCCTGTGCAGGCTGCAACGGCAGGTATCCCTTCTGCGCGCGCACGCTATATTCAGGATGATCCTTCACGCGAACAGTGATCCGGTGAAAGCTGGCGTCCGGTTTATCGCTCGATGGGTAAAATGCGAGCGTGTAAAAGACTCGATTGTCATTAAGAGCTTTCTGCAATTTACCGCTCAGGTCGTTGGTATTGACGAATACTTTGCCGCCCGTGCCTTCGGCTATGTCGCGAAGCGTGTTGACTACGTCGCGTCTTGACTGGGCTACAGTGGTTGAATAATGCGCCATCGTCGGAGCCAGTTCCATTGGCAGACTGGCGTTCCCCTCAAAAAATTCCGGTTGCAGTCCGCTTGCGACCAGCGAATAAACTATTACCCCTGAACGAACGGCGCTGTTGATCGTCTGATCGAGCGCATGATGATCGGCGGAAGCGCCCGCATCAAACAGCGAAAAGCCGTCCGAGAGAAGAACCAGCATGCGCTGACCGGGCAACTCCGTCATGCGTTTAGCCACTGCGTTGAGCGTTCCAAGCGCGGACTTTCGTTTGTTAAGCGATTCATCAACGATGTCTTTCGATACTGCAAAAACGTAACTGGACGGAAGGATATAGGATTCTTCGGCCTGCAAAATCGCGTGTGCGAGCCCGTATGCTTCGCGGTCGCCGTTGATGACCCGCGCCGCTATGAAGGCCGAAAGCAGGGTTGTGCGCATCGACCGGGCCCACGGCATGAGACGGGCTATCGCGTAACGAAGCATCTGTTTGTCGCGCGTGAACTGTTCGAGCACGCCCAACTGCCCTGTGCTGGTTATGATCGCTGCGACATCTTCATCAGTCATCTGTTCGTTGACAAATTTCTTCAGGGTCTCTTTCGCTGTTACAAAGCTTGCGGGTGAAAGGTGAAGCGTGTCTACGAAAAGCACTACTGTCCGCGAAGGAGGTTTTAGCGAAGCGACGGAACTGTTTGGAAGAGATTTCGGATCGGCTTCCGCGCGCGCGTTCCGTTGAGGAGTCGGGCTTTCGTTGCCGATTTTTGCCAGAGAGAAAAAACTGATCTGTTGAGGGCGACCGTTTTCCAGAAGCTCGAAATCTTCGGCCTTCAGATTATCGACTACGCGGTCATTGCGGTCTGTAACTACTGCGCGGACTTCGATCAAATCCGCCTTTAAACGCACAGGCTGCTCCTGCGCGGCGAGGTCAATATGAGCGGTCAGAGTCCAGACCAGAAGCAGGAAGCAGAGGGGCTTTGTCAAAATTCTCATGCCTGCACTTATCCATTCCGTATCTGATGTCTTCCCATCTGCCTGTGCATAATTGTTTCATCATATTGCACAGCGATTTGTCAATCGAAGTGTGATAAAGCGGCCTGCCGACAGGATGAACCACGCAGGGCAAAACGGTTCTGCGGCGGTGAATTGATTTCGTTATTTTAACGGTCAGCGATTGGCCACGATGTCGAAAGAGAACTTCAACTCGTCTTTTACTTTTATCGTGCCTCCCGCGACGGACACGGGTTTGATGCCGTAGTTGCTCTGCCTGACGGCAAACTGCCCCTGCGCGCGCAGGCTCGCTTCGTAAAAAGTTACAAAAGCGTCGAACGTTATATTGCGTGTTGTTCCATGCAGCGTGAGGTCGCCTGAAATTTTAGTCTGATACTTGCCCTCTTCAACACGGGTTGCATTGACGCTTGTGCTCTTGAAAGTGATTTCCGGATGCTTGTCTACTTCGAGCACCTCGCCGCGCATCGTGTCTTCGATCTTCTTGCGGTCGCTGTCGCTGACCTTGTCGGTCACCGCAAGCGAGTCTGCCTTGATCGTCAATTGAAGCGAGGCCGGTTCGACCACGCCGTAAGTGAATCGCGCCTCTCCGGTAAACTCGCGGATGCTGATCGTGTGATCGTGCGCCAGCGCTGACAACAACCCGCCTGCAAAGGCTCGCACAATGAACTTGCTCTGGCTCGCGCTGACCTTGTAACGGGCTTCGGCAGGCGCGGACGCGACAGAGTCAAACACAGACAGACAGAAGAACGCAGACAGACAGAGCGCTGATAGAAGCGCTCTGGAAAGCTCTTTTCGATGAACCATAATTGCCCCTTCACGCAAAGAATTCTGAGCCGTGACCTGGTGAGGATGTGACCGGATGCCCTTTAACTTTATCACAACTATAAAGAATCTGATGCCGATGAATACCCTTTCGGCACCTCGACGAGCGCAGAGAAAACAAGCGCGAAGCATAATCACCTCTGCGGCGCACGTTACATCGCATTGCGAACTGCGCGCCTTACCACCTCGGTCGTCAGCCCGTAAACGAAATGCGATGCCAGCCCGTAGGCGTGTTTGGAAAGCGGGTACTGGGCCGGAGATTTCGATAAACCGAGCAGCGGCACAGTGATCTCGTCAGCCAGAAGCCACACGACGGTCGCAAACGGCATGCCTGCTCCAATTGTGACATCCGGCACGATTTCAGCCATCGCCCCATACATGCCTCCCGTAGCCGCGCCGAATGCGTAATGCACAGCCGAGCCTGCTATCTCTTTTTCGCTTCGGGTCAATTCGTGACCGAACACCTCTTCAGATAAGGCATCGGCGGCCTTTACGGTAGCGGGCGTATCATCGTCACTGCTTTTCTTCTCGTCAGTTTTTTCATCTTCAGCCAGTTTGCCCCAGAGGGCTTGAAACTGATTCATAGTCCATGATGCGACAAGACCTGCGACCAGACCCGCCGCCAGCCCTTTCCAGGGACTGGTTTCCTGTCGGTTGCGCAGCCATAGGTTTTCCAGCATGATTTGACCTCATTATCGTGGTTGAGACGGGATGGCTCACAAAAGGCCCACTATTAGATATATTCGTGCGAATTGAGAGGTTTTTGCAAGAGGATCGGGTTATCTGAACGATTGCAAGGTTGTCAATTCGCATGCAATTCCACTAAAATTCGTGTTTCTCATCTCACCGGGTTTTCTCGCCTACAGATTAGGTGAGCTTGGAGCAATACATTCGGAGGCTATAAAACGTTATGTTGAAATTCTTGAAAGGGCGCAAGCGCACGCGCAATGCGTTTTTGTTATTCTTCATCGGGGTTCTGACGCTCAGTCTCGTCGGATTGTTTTCCGTCGTGGTGTCGGGCGGCGGGGCCGGGTTGTTTGGCGGCGCGGGCGGCAACGATACTACTATCGCCAAAGTGGGCGGCTACGACGTGACTCTCAAAGAGTACAAAGATCAGCTCGCGGCTTTCGGCCAGCAGATAGCGCAGGGACAAGGTCGTACGCGCGGTCAGGGCATTAGCGAGACGCACGCGCAGTTCGGCACGCAGGTGCTTGATAACCTGATCAGCCAGAGGGTTGTTTTGTACGAGGCAGACAGGCTCAATCTCGGAGCTACGGACTCGGAACTGGAAGCGCGCATAATGCAGACCTTCAGCCCGTGGCGCGGACCCGAAGAATACAGGGCGCGGCTCCGGCAGGCAAACCTTACCCCCGTTCAGTTTGAACAGACACTTCGCGCAAGCATTGCCTCTGAGCACTTGCGCAGCTATATAACGGCTGTCGTTCAGGTTTCGCCCCAGGAAGTCGAAGAAGATTATCGCCGCACCAATACGAAATATTCTATCCGCTGGGTTGAGGTGAAGCCCGAACTGCTTACGGATAAAGTGCAGGTCAATGATGCGGATGTGCGCGCTTACTTTGACTCGCACAAAGACGATTTCAAAATCACAACAGAGCAGCGACGCGGTCGCTACATCTTCATCGATCCGGTCAGAGCCGGAGAATCTTTGCAGGTATCGGATGACGAGTTAAAACAGGAATACGATCCCGAACGCCACGTTCAACAGGTGCGCGTGAGCCAGATAGTCGTCAACGCTCCAAAATCACAGTCATCCAGCGTCAGAGCGGAGCCGAACTCGGATGCGGCAACCAAGGCTCAGACGGAAGAAGACACGGTCAGAAAGAAAGCCCAGACGATTGCTGATCGCGCAAAGGGGGCCGAAGGCAAACCGCCTGAGGATTTCGCAACGCTCGCGCGCGAAACGAGCGAAGATGCGGCGACCAAAGCCAGCGGCGGCGACCTCGGCTGGGTTAACAAAAACGACAAACGCGACAGCGACGACCCGCTCAGCAATGCCTTCACGATGAAACAGGGCGATGTCAGCCAGCCCATCAAAAAAGGTGACAAATACTACATTTTGAAAGTCACCGACCGAAAACTTGCCAGCTTTGAAGAAGCGAAGCCTCAGCTTTTGAGGGCCGCTCGCACGCGCAAGGGCTACACGGAAGCGACCAACATAGCGAAGGATGAAATCACGCCGAAATTGAAAGAGACCAAAGATGCGGATGCTATTGTCGCTGAGCTGAACAAAAAACGCGGCACTATTGTCGCGTCCGTCAGAGAGATACCTTTCTTCTCCTCAGACGAAAGTATCCCCGAATTGAAAGACGCTCCCGCAATAGAATATGCGATCTTCAATCTTGAAAATCCCGGCGATGTGGGTGAATTCACGTCGGTCAACAACGGAGTAGCCGTTCCTCAGTACCTCGAAAAGCGTGATCCGCACGACCCGCCTTTCGAGGAGGTGAAAGCGAAAGTCGAACAGCGCTATCGCGCGGACAAGGCGAAAGAACTGGCATCCGAACGCGCCGAGCAGATTGCGCGGGCCAACTCGCCCGACGAGTTGAAAAAGATCGCAGATTCTCTGGGGATCAAAGCCGAAGAACGCGCAGGCATTGCCGATACCGATTCCTTTAGCGCGCTGACGACCAAAGAGAGCCGCGAGCCTGTTTATCAGCTCAAGGCTGGCGAAGTGCTTCACAAGCCCTTGAAGGCGGAAGGCAGCGACAGCTTTACAGTTGCGTCTGCCGTGTCGCGCAAGGACGCAGACATGGGAGACGCCTTCCAGAAAGAGAAAAAATCGATTGAGCAGCGATTGCTCGACGAAAAGCGCAACACTTACTATGCGACTTACATGTCTCAGCTTCAAAAGCATATGAAAGACGACGGAAAGATCAAAATCTATCAGGACAGGATTGACTCGGCCATACAGTCCTCTGCCAGCACGCAACCGGGCCTCGAAGATTTGCCCGGAATGCCTGCCGGGCAACAACCCCGCTCCATGCCGCGACGCACCCCGCAGTCAGGCATGCCGCTTCCAGGCCGGTAGGGCTCATGGAACATTGAGAAAAGAGGAAAGGGTGATGCCGAGCATCACCCTTTCCTCTTTTCGACTACTTCTATATCAGGCGGCGGTCTATCAGGCAGTGGCGATATCGCCGCTCTTCTCTTTTTCGCGAACGACGATCAAAATATCCGTATCCGCTTCGGTGCTCTCGATGGGCCACATCGCAGCGTCCCAGTAGGTGACTCCGCGTTCGGGCTGGGTTGGAATCGCATAAGGGTAGCGCGAGATGAAATGAGGTTGTTTGGTCTGTCGAACAGTTTCGAGCGCCTGCCCGGCTTCGCCCGATACATCAGGGAAAATGTCTGTCGCCTTTTTGCCGATCAGGTCGTCGGCGGCGTATCCGCCTGCGGCGGCGTAGGCGCGGCTGACAGCCTTGTAGGTCCTGTCCTTATCGATCAATGCCGCCGCGACGGGCGCGTCCGCTACCATAAAGGGCAGAGTCGAAACATTTCGCTCGACCGCCAGCATTGATTTCTGCCCAAGCAGGTAGATCACTCTGTCGAGCAGGCTTTCGGCGTCGGCAGGTTTGGTTAGATATGCCTGCGCTCCTGCCTGCATGCCGCGCTCGACATCTTTCTTATAAGCGGCGGCTGAGACAAACATGATGGGCGTGATTCTATTGAACTCTCGAATCTGTTTGCATAACTCGACGCCATCGCCGTCGGGCAGACGCACGTCCATGATGATCATGTCGTAGCTGGTCGAGAGCGCGCGCGCAAGCGCATCCCGCATCGTGCTCACAGCCGTGACTAAATAGCCTTCCATTTGAAGCAGCACGCCGTAAACAAACCTTGTATCCTCGTCATCCTCGACGATTAAAATATGGAGCTTAACTGCGTCCATTACTTTTATCTCCTGCTTATTTATCTACCAGAGAAACCTCAACCCGAACGGAATATAAAAAGCTCGCCGCTCGCGTTCTCGCGCAATCATTGGAAATTGCGCCACGTTACTTATGGGCAGGTATCTCTGGCAGGCCAGGTCCGGGGCTATTGTTGAGATTGCTCTTAATAACGGCGTTCATTACAACAACAGCCGTCGGCAGTCCTTCTTTGGCCTGCCCCGGATAACCAATCCTCCATCAAGGCACGGTTGACATTAACTTAAAATTTCACGCAACGCAATACAGAGTTATGGCAATTCGCGCTAACCCCGATTGGGTGCTTGAAATTCCCGCGAGGATTTTATATCTTCGCGCTGTAACCCGGCCCCAATACTTCTCACCAGGAGGATTACATGCGTTGCATCTCTTTTTTACTCGTGTGCCTTGTCGCGCTGTTCGTCGCAACCGCACAGGGCCAGACACCTGTTGAGAAATCCACAGAGCAAGTGATTGATGCCGATAAAGAGAAGCAGGAAGTTAAGACTTATACCTTACCGCCTGAGCAATACGAAAAGGCGGTCGCTTACTCAAGAGCGGGCTATCGATTGCACTTCATAGGCGTTGCCTATACGCTCCTTTTGCTTTTGATAATTCTGAGGCTCAGAATCGCCCCGCGCTTCCGCCATCTGGCTGAAAGAATATCTCGCCGCCGACCTGTACAGGCGATTATATTCGTGCCGCTGTTTATCCTGCTCTACGATCTGCTTCAGTCTCCGCTCGATGTTTATGGCCATTTCCTTAGCCGCCAGTTTGAAATATCGATTCAAGGCTGGGGAAGCTGGGTCTGGGACTGGACGAAAAGCGAATCGATAAAAATAGTTATTCTGACGGTCGCGCTCTATTTCTTTTATGGCGTGGTCCGTCGCAGCCCGCGCAGGTGGTGGTTATATTCGGGGCTTGCCGTATTCCCGCTCGTAGTCTTCTTTATTTTTCTCGTCCCCGTCGTGATCGATCCGCTGTTCAACAGATTCGAGCCTCTGGAAAACAACCATCCCGCGCTTGTCTCGGAGATTGAAAAAGTAATGGCGCATGGCGGCCTCGAAATTCCGCGCGAGCGGATGTTCGAGATGAAGGCAAGCGAAAAAGTCCGCGCGATCAACGCTTACGTCACAGGCATTGGCGCGTCAAAGCGCGTCGTCGTGTGGGATACCACGATTCAAAACATGACCGCGCCGCAAACCCTGTTTGTAGTCGGCCACGAGATGGGCCATTACGCGCTCGGCCACATCCCCAAAACCGTAGCCTTCACGGGCGCATGCGTGATGCTCATTCTTTATTTCGTCTACGCGGCGGTCAACTGGGCGCTCGAAAGATGGCAGCGGCGATGGGGGCTGGTCATCGATGACTGGTCGCGCCATCGCGCAAACCCGCGAGTGATCGGCTATCGTGATAAACACCGTGTTGTCAACGGGCTGGGCGATTGGGCTTCGCTACCGGCGTTGATGCTTTTCTTTTCGCTCTTCGTTTTTCTGGCAGAGCCTCTGTTTAATACCTTCAGCCGGTATCAGGAACATCAGGCCGATATTTACGGGCTTGAAGTCACGCACGGCATCACCCCCGATTCAGCGCAGGCGGCAGCCGAAGCCTTTCAGGTACTGGGCGAGGTCGATCTGGCCGACCCTCATCCGAGCGCGTTCATAAAACTCTGGCTCTACTCTCACCCGCCCTTGACCGAGCGTCTGGTATTTGCGCGCGAATACGACCCGTGGGCTAAAGGGCAATGGCATTGAATTAAGAAAAAACTGATAATAGGGCTTTAATGGTGTCAATGATTTGCCTTGTGCCGAATTTGCGATTCTGATTTGGCAAATCCTTAATTCAATGCCATTGGGCTAAAGGGCAGCCGACAGAATTTGTTTCTGCCGGTTATTGAGCGAGCCTTTCAACCTTTTTGAAACCTGCCGGGACGACGAACTGATCGGGCGCAACAGTGGTCTTCACATCGCGCCGTTCTGTTACTACTTTCACGCCGCCTTCGGACTCCGTCTCGATCCTGACCGCCAGATCGTCGAGGTCGCGCGCGCAAAATATTCTTGTGATCTCAATGTGGCCGTCGTCGAAGATTGCGCGCTGCTCTATTACTTTGCACGCTCGATTTTCGATTGTTTGATCCGCAAGCGCATGCGCCTCCAGGCGCGAAGGCGAGGGCGCATCGTCTAAAGCGCGTTCGAGCGCATCGGGTTCGAGTGTACCGGGTTCGGGCGCGCTGGGACGAACACTCGATTCATCGTCGCGCGCGGTTGATTTGCTCGATGAGCCGATGACTGATTGACTGGCGACACCGGAACCGAGGTCAAGCTCGACGTAAATCTGTTTGTCGAGATCGAGCAGAAACGCTTTGCCAATATCGGGCCGCGAGATGAGCGCGCGCTGTCTGCCCTGCTCGCTCCATTCTTCGCGCCTCATTTCACCCACGCGAGCGATGCGCGTCAGGCTCACCTCGACGCCGTCAACAGTGCGAGCGATTGTGGCTGAATATTCTTCAGGCTCGCCCTGCTGAACGGGCTCGACCTCATCGGTTGCAATCGGCGCGCGAGTGCGGCATCCGTTAGCCAGAAGCAATGCAAGCGCCAACAGCGCAAGCGACGACCGGTAATTACAGGATGAATGCATCGCACGGATTTTAACAAATCTGCGAAGAAATCCCTTCGCAATCTGCGTGTTAAGTGACGGTCGAATGGCCGCAGCACAACATCTGGTAATATTATGAACAAATGTTGTGCGATTTCTTTATAAACAACCTGTGGGCATCAACAGCGCTGTGGCTCCTGCTTTCGATTACGGACTCCATTCTTACAATTGCAGGCGCAAAACCCGGTCTGAGCGGCTGTTTGAGAAATCAGCCATCTCGTTTCCGATTGAGTTCTACACGGGGCAATGCTAAATTGCGCGCGTTGCTGCATTGCGCGCGTTGGCGTGCTGCCCAAAACGGGTGAAGATTTTTCTATGGCTTTAACTCTATGGCTATAACGTCCGGCACGAGAATTGAAAATTACGTGATCCTGTCGCCGCTCGGCGCGGGCGGGATGGGCGAGGTCTATCTGGCCGAAGACACGCGCCTGCATCGAAAGCTGGCGCTCAAGCTGCTGTCGGCTGAATTCACGCAGGACGAAACCCGCGTTAAGAGATTTCAACAGGAGGCTCGCGCAGCCTCTGCGCTGAATCATCCGAACATCATCACCATATTTGAAATCGGGCAGGCCGACCAGAGGCATTTCATAGCCACAGAGTTCATTGACGGACAAACACTGCGCGACCGCATGAACAAGGACCCGCTACGATTGCGCGAAGCGATCAACATAGCCATCCAGGTGGCCAGAGCGCTTGCGACGGCGCACGATAACGGGATCATCCATCGCGACATCAAGCCCGAAAACGTAATGCTCAGGCAGGACGGCTACGTCAAGGTTCTGGACTTCGGGCTTGCGAAGCTCAATGAAAAAAGCGACGAGTTTCAACTGCGCGCAAGCGACCCGGACGCCATAACGAAATCGCTTATCGACACAGACCCCGGCATAGTGATGGGCACCGTAAGCTATATGTCGCCCGAACAGGCGCGCGGGACAAAGACGGATGCGCGGACAGACATATTCTCGCTCGGCATCGTGCTCTACGAGATGATCGCGGGCCGAAAGCCTTTCGAGGGCGCAACCATAAGCGATGTCATCGGATTGATACTCTACAAAGAGCCGCCGCCGCTTGCACGCTATTCGCCGGAAGTCCCCACAGAGCTTGAACGCATCGTTCATAAGGCTCTCGCAAAAGACAGAGAAGAGCGTTATCAAACGTCGAAAGATCTGGCCATAGACCTGAGGCGTTTAAGACAACATCTCGATGTCGAAGCAGAGCTTGAACGCTCGCGTCCTTCCGGAAGTTTCCGGGACGTGCTTACTGCAACGACGAGCGGAGAACGCAGAACGACAGCTCCGTCTTCATCCGATAATCGAGTGACCACAATTCTCGAATCAGGAGCCGTGCGCACGACATCGAGCGCCGAATATATCGTCACGGAGATCAAACGTCATAAGAAGAGCATGGCGCTCATCGCGGCAGCGCTCGTAATCGCTGTGGCCGCTATAATCTATTTCACCACCGCAGGCAAACAACAGATCATCAATTCGATGGCCGTTATGCCGTTCACCAATTCCGGCAGCGACCCGAACGCTGAATTTCTCACAGACGGATTCACGGAAAGCATGATCAGAAACCTCACGCGCGTATCAACTCTTCGCGTCAGGCCGTTCAACTATGTCTATCGTTTCAAAGGCCAGCAGATTAATCCGCAGACGGCGGGAACCGATTTGAAAGTTCAGGCCCTGCTGATGGGGCGTATTGCTCAAAGCGGCGACACTGTTACGGTCAGCGTCGAGCTTATGGACGTTGTTGACAACATCACGCTCTGGAGCAACACCTACACGAGCAAGTTTTCAGAATTATTCCTGGTGCAGGAAAAAATATCGAGAGAAATTTTCGAGACGCTGCATCTGAATTTGAGCGGCGAGGAAAAGAAGCAACTCGAAGCGTCCTATCTGTATCTGAAAGGCCGATCATACTGGAACAAGAGAACGACCGACGCGATCAGAGAGGGCATGGATTACTTCCAGCAGGCAATTAACGTAGACCCGAATTACGCGGCGGCCCATGCCGGGTTGGCCGACTGTTACAATATGCTCGTGCTCTACAGCGCGCTCCCGCCGCAGGAAGGTTTTTCAAAAGCGAAAGAGTCGGCAATGAAGGCGCTCGAACTGAACAACTCGCTGGCGGAGGCGCACACCGCGCTCGCGTTTGTGAAGTTCCGCTTTGACTGGGACTGGACAGGGGCAGGCAGGGAATTCAACCTCGCCTTTGAACAGAACGCGAATTACGCATCCGCGCATCAGTGGTACGCAAATTATCTGATAGCCAAAGGCCAGACGGGCGAGGCCCTGAAGGCTGCCCGGCGCGCGCAGGAACTTGATCCTCTTTCGCTCATCGCAAGCTCGCAACAGGCATGGGCGCTCTACTTCGCAGGGCGTTACGATGAAGCGATTGCCAGTTGCCAGAGTGTGCTCGCACAGGATAAGGATTTCTATGTGGCGCGCAGGTATCTGGGGATGGCTTACGAGCAGAAGCGAATGTACGCGGAGGCAATCGCGGAGTTTCAGCAGGCGTTGACGCTTTCGAGAAACTCTCTGTTGATGAAAGCTCATCTGGGCCACGCTTACGCCGTGAGCGGCGACAAGGCGCGCGCGCAGCAGGTGCTTGATGAATTGCAGGAGCGATCAAAGCAAGGGTACGTGTCGGCATATTTGACGGCAGTCATCTATGCAGGACTTGGTGAAAGAGACAGGGCATTTGAGTGGCTCGAAAAAGCTTACAACGAGAGGGCGGAATTTCTGATCTATCTGAAAACAGACCCGCGACTGCAATCCCTTCGCACAGACCCCCGATTTCAGGACCTGCTGCGCCGCATAGGCCTTCCGCAGTGATCTGATAGACTGTGTTTTAGCAATGAAGGAAGCGCTGCCCGCTAATTCGATCATCTCGCACTATCGCATAATCTCGCGGCTTGGCGCGGGCGGGATGGGCGAAGTCTATCTGGCCGAAGATACGCAACTGGGCCGCCGCGTCGCTCTTAAAATTCTGCCCCCGGATTTCATAAACGATGAAGAGCGATTGCTCCGCTTCGAGCAGGAAGCTCTCGCAGCCTCTGCGCTGAATCATCCGAACATCATCACCATTCACGAAGTCGGCTGGGAAACCGGCACGCGCTATATCGCCACAGAGTTCATCGAAGGCGAAACCCTGCGCCAGCGATTGCAGCGGGGCAGTTTGAGCGTTCGCGAATCGCTCGACGTGGCCGTGCAGGTGGCAAGTGCGCTTTCCGCCGCTCATCACGTCGGAATTATTCATCGCGACATAAAACCCGAAAACGTGATGCTGCGCCCCGACGGCTACGCCAAAGTGCTGGACTTCGGCATAGTGAAGCTGACTGAAAAATTCGCAGAGCATCAGACCGGCGGGGCCGACGCGATTGATTCGGCGAAGATGAGTCAGGTTAAGACCGAATCCAATATTGTGATGGGCAGCCCAAGCTATATGTCGCCAGAGCAGGCGCGCGGTTTTGCCGTTGACGGGCGAACGGACATCTTCAGCCTTGGCGTGATGATTTACGAAATGATCGCTGGCCGCCGACCGTTCGAGGGGGAGACCATAAGCGACGTGATCGTTTCGATACTCGACCGGCGGCCTCAACCGCTCTCCGAAGTTTCGACGGAAGTCTCAGAGCGTTTAGATAATATTGTAATCAAGGCGCTGGCCAAGGACAGAGACGCGCGCTATCAAACTATCAACGACCTGCTCAAGGATTTGAAGCGACAGAAGCAGCGCGTGGATTTTGAATCGGGACTGGATGACTCCATCATGCCCG
Organism: Blastocatellia bacterium; assembly: GCA_963804815.1. Classification (GTDB taxonomy): domain Bacteria; phylum Acidobacteriota; class Blastocatellia; order UBA7656; family UBA7656; genus DATEKX01. The sequence goes on from CAWDRU010000002.1 coordinate 6,841,690, forward strand.
ATTACACAGCGGAACCGACCGTCGCCATAACAAGCGAAGACGCGCGCGCGACCGTCAAAGCCTACTCCGTGCGCGACGATCATCTGGAAACAGGGCGCGCGACATCGAGCGCCGAATATATAATCACTGAAATCAAGCGCCACAAACGCGGAGCCGTGATTGCGCTCGCGGCGTTTGTTATCGCAGCCTTACTGCTCGTCTTTTATTTCACGCGGAGCGAACAGAAGGCCGTGATCGATTCCATCGCCGTCCTCCCGTTTGCAAACGAGAGCGCGGACCCGAATACGGAGTATCTTTCCGACGGCATCACGGAAAGCCTGATCAACAACCTCTCAGGGTCGCGCGGCCTGAAAGTGATGTCGCGAAATTCCGTCTTTCGTTACAAAGGCCGGGAGCAGGACCCGAAAACCATCGGGCGCGAGCTTGGCGTGCGGGCAGTGATTACGGGCCGCATCATTCAACGCGGCGACATGCTTTCTGTAAGCGTCGAGCTTGTAGACGCGAGCGACAATTCTCAGGTCTGGGGCGAGCAGTACAATCGCCGAATGTCGGACCTGCTCGCGGTGCAGGAAGAGATCGCGCGTCAGGTCTCCGAACGCCTGCAACTGAGATTGACGGGCGAAGACAAAAAGCGCGTGGGCAAACGCTTCACCGAAGACCCGGAAGCCTATCAGCTCTATTTGCGCGGGCGATTCTACTGGAGCAAGCGAACCGAGGAGGGATTGAACAGGGGCGTGGAGTATTTTAAACAGGCGATAGAAAAAGATCCGGGCTACGCGCTGGCCTACGCAGGGATGGCCGATTGTTACGCGATAATGGTTGAACTGGAAGGCTCGTCGCCGACAGAGATTCGCCCGAAGGTGAAGGCTGCGGCGCAGAAAGCCCTGGAGCTCGATGATTCGCTTGCCGAAGCTCACACGTCGCTTGCCGCCGCTTACGAATATGAATGGGACTGGCCGAAGGCCGAAGAGCAGTACCGCCGGGCCATCGAGATGAACCCGAATTACGCGACCGCGCATCACTGGTACGCGGCATACCTGATAAGCCGGTTGCGGTCTGATGAAGCCGTGCGGGAGATGAGACTGGCGCAGGAGCTTGACCCGCTTTCGCTCATCATAAACGCCTCGCTTGGGCGTGTGTTGTACGGCGCGCGGCAATATGACAGGGCGATTGAACAGTTGAAGAAGACGATTGATATGGATTCCAATTTCGCCGAAGCACATTTTCAGATCGCGATGGTCTACGAGCAGAAGCGGATGTACGCGGAAGCTCTGGCGGAATATCAGAAAGCGATAGAGCTTTATCAGGACCCGACCATGACGGCATGGAGCGCGCGCGTCTACGCTTTGACCGGCAGGCGAAACGAGGCCGAGCGGGTGCTCGCGCAGTTAAAGGAACAATCGAAACAGAAATACATCTCGCCTTATCCGATTGCGACCGTCTACGCGGCGCTCGGCGAAAAAGATAAAGCGTTCGAGTATCTGGAAAAGGTTTACGATGAGCGGTCTTACTACGTCGTGTTTTTGAATATCGATTCGGCTCTTGATGGATTGCGCTCGGAGGCGCGCTTTCAGGATTTGCTGCGCCGTATTCAGATAACGCCGTGAGGGATGGTTAGTGAAGCGCGGGCTGCGGCTTTAGCTAAAGCCGCAGCCCGTCTGTTTGGATCAGAAGGAATACTTCAGAGCGAATTGTATGGTGCGCTCTGGCACACGCGTATCAACGAAATGCTTCTCCCTTAACGCCTGATCTGTCAGGTTCGCAAAGAAGAATTGATGTATGGGTATGCCAAAATGCGTCCTGTTGAACAGGTTGAAAACTTCGGTTCGGAATTCAAGCTTTTGACGGTCTCCGAATCGGAAGCTCTTGTTGACTGCTATATCGAATTTTTCAATGCCCGGCGCTCGGAACGAATTGCGTGTGCCGACCCTGTCCGTCAGATTGCCGTCCAGATTACTGTCGCAGCAAAACAACACGGAGTAGGGCTGCCCGGTCTGAAACGTGCCTATGTTGGCAAACTGCCATCCGCCCAGAATATTGTTCTGCCTGAAGATTGGAAGATCCCAGATCAGGCTATAAACAAACCTGTGGCGCACGTCGAAGCTGGCATCCGCGCGTTCTGCTCGACGATCAAAGCTGTTTTCCGGTAGCGCACGCGTCCCCGCAAGGTCGAACAGGTCAGACGCTTCATCGATGGCGTGCGACCATGTGTAAGCGGTCGTGAATTGAACCCCTTTTGAGAACCGCTTGTGGAGTTGAAGCTGTAGGGAATGATAAGTCGAACTGGCGTCCGAGTCGAATATGGTGATTGAGCCGAGCAAGGGGAACGGTCTGCTGAAATTCGGCGGCACGACTATGCCCTGGAAGATCGGGAAACAAGTGGTAATATTTTCCGAATTGCAATCGTTGCGGACCTGTATGCTGTCAACGATGGGGATGGAATTCGGCCCCAGGTTAGGCGTGGAGGTTCTGAGCAAATGCGTTCCCTTCGTTCCCACATAGGCAACCGAGGCGAGAAAATCGTTCCCGAATGCCTGCTCTATCGTAAGCCCCCAGTGCTGCGCGTAAGGAGTCACGAGGTCAGCCGCAGGTAAAACAAAGCTCGGCGCGCTTGCGAAAGCGGTCGCGAGTTCCTGCTGGAGGATGAAAAGAAACGGGTCCGGGTTACTTTGAGAATCGAAGATGTTCAGAGTGCCCGGAGCGGCGATGCTCGCAGGATTACTCAGTCTGAGATTTTGAAGCAATGGCGCGTTTGGGCCGGTGTCGCGGACCCCGCCTGCGAAGTTGAGATTCAGGAAGCTCGGAAAAACGCCGCTCGACTGGCTGATGACAAAGCCGGGAATCTGATCGTAATAGATGCCGTAGCCTGCGCGAATCGAAGTCCTCCCTTTCCCGAACGGGTCCCACGCGAACGCTATGTGAGGCGCGAGATTGTTATTGTCCTGCTCGAATATCTTCTTGCGCCCGCCGAGGTACACTTCAAGGCCGGACACGTCTCTGTTGAAATTCTGTCGCATGAAGTTGCGCTCGAACGCGATGAAGTCTTTGAGCGGCTGGGAGTCGAAGGTCGATTCTATGCGCCGGTCAACCTCGGTCGGGACAGTATTGAGTTCGTACCTCAATCCGAGGGTAAGCGTGAAGTTGGACCTGAGTCTGATCTGGTCGGAGAAGAAGAAATTGTTCTGCAGGTATCGCAGCCTTATGGTTGGGTCCGGGTCCGTCGATTGAGTCTGGAAGAAACCCGTCGGGGTGCCCGCTGCAACAAAGTCTCTGCCTAAAAGGAAACCGTTGACAGCACCAGCAAATTGATCAGTAATCTTCCCCGGCTGAAAATTGCATATTCGAATGCCTCCCGGACCTACAAAGCATTGTCCTGAGTCTACCTTGTCGGAAAGATCTTTTGCCGCGCTGAAAACAGCGAGCGGGCGCGAGTTCCTCTCAAGCTGGTTATTGAGTCGAGCCTGCCGTATATCCAAACCGACCGTGAACCTGTGGCGCTGCATATTGTAGATGAGCGTATCGGCGTACTGGAACGTGTTGTTTGCTCTCGCCTGTGGAAAATAGAATACGTCCACGCCGATGGGGCTGAAGCCGGAAACCCTGACCTGTCCCAGAGGGCCTGTGAGCCGTTCCGTATTGGGTGAGCCGGGGAAGGTGAAAAATCTCGGCCCGGTACCCGGTAAAGTAAAGTTCTGGAGCAGCGGCGCGTTCAGCAGGAAAGGCACATCCGGGAACTGCTCGGATGCGAGCAACATCGGATCTCTGACTTCCCGGAAATTCAAGCTCGTCCTTCCATATGAAAACCGCGCCTGATTGGCGACGTTGTTGGAAAGAGCGCTGTTGAATGAAATGGCGAAGTCCTGTGTGCGAACAAGCGCCCGCAGCGAAGAGAATATCGCCTCGCCTGTGTAAGGAAGAACCGTGTTGTCATCCGTAAAATTGTACCTGCCCGTCAGAATGTGATTTTTTCCGATGTTATGATCGAGCTTGCCTGAAAAGATCGACCCATTAGCTGATGCCGGAATCACCTCTGTAAAAGTATTCGGGCCGTAGGGGCCGATGGGGTTGTTCGGAAACGGGAAAAGGCTGAAGAAAGCATCTCCTTCGGCGCTGGTCGGAAACAGGTTCCTGTTTACCCCATTGACCGAAACCGCGAGGCCCGTCGCTCCGGTATCGAACAAGCCTCGTTGGGCAACCGTCGGCACAGCAAAATGCGACTCGCGGCTTGCGTTGATGTCCTGATGCTCGAAGGACGCGAAGAAATACGTCTTCTGTTTGACAACAGGCCCGCCAAAAACGAAACCGTATTGCGCGCGAGTGTATGGGTTCTCGTCACCTACCGGGTTATTGAGTATCAGATCGCTACCGTTTAACTGAACCGTTCTGCCAGCAGCGACGAGCGGCGTGCTGGCCGGTCCTCCTGCGAAATCGAATGGATCGCGGGCTTTCAATCGCTTATCAGTAAAAAAGCCGTACAGCGTTCCGTGATAACCAGCCCCGCCCGAACGAGAAACCACATTCACCTGCGCTCCCAGATTACGGCCAAACTGAGGCTCAGGCAGCAGCGTTGTGATTTGAAATTCCTGCACGCTTTCGATTGACTGCGGCACAAGCGAGGTGAAACCCTGTCGGCGCACACCTATCTCTTCATCGTTGTTGTCCGACCCGTCAATAGTGAAATTGTTGGCGCGGCTGCGAAGCCCGTTCACAGAGAATTGGCCCGAAGTGCCAACGCCCGGCCCTATGCCCGGCCCCACGCCCGTGCCGATTGCCTGCGGAGGCGGAGCGACTCCCGCCACTAGGAAAGCCAGATCGTCAAACGACCGCACGCCGGGCAACGGCAGCGCCAGCAGCGGCAACTCGCCAAAGTTTCCGCCTCTTGTCGCGTTCGTCGTGTTGGCCAGAAGCTCCGCTGACGATTCTTTTGCAGGCGAAGTCTGAGCTGAAGTCGGCTGAGTCGTCGCCGGAGGCTGAGTCGTCGGAGGTTGAGTCGTCGGAGGCGTTACGACTGCTACGATTTTTTGCAGTGTGATGGGCGGCGGCTGATCGGCCTTTTCTGTGTTGGTGATATGAATCAAAAAATTGCGTATGACGGAATTTTCGGGATTCGTGTCATTCTGGTAGCCTTCGTGCGTGGCAGAGATTCTATATCGCCCGGCAGGCAAAATCCCGACGTAATAAACCCCGTCTTCATTGGTGACGGTCGTGCGCTCAAGCCCTATGTCTTCGTGCGTTATAGTAACGGTTGCGCCGGGAAGCGGGGCGATTGAGACTCCTTCAAAGACGCGCCCTTGAATTGCTCCCGTGTTCTGTGTTTGCGCCGAAATCGCGGGCACTGAGATCGAAATGATGGAAAGCATTACGAGCAATGAAATGAGTTTTGCAGCAGTTCTTGACATGGCGTTCTCCTGACCCCTGGCATGTGGTCTGACTTTAAGAGTTAGTTATGGCATCAGATATTCACTATAGAATACATTGCAGTATTCACTCATTATGTGAAGACGGAAAATGGCTTCCGTTCGATGCAAACAATATTCCGGGTATTGCGAAGCGGGACTTGTGGAAGTGTTATCAATCAACTTTGCGAAAAGCCTCCGAGTGTTCGTCTCCCAGGGACTGAAAATACACAGCCACCGTCAATGCTGTCAACTTCTTATTGAAAAGAAACTCGCTCCGGTAGGATAAGACTTTCGCGAAGAATTATTTCACTATGAAAACTCGAAGCGAGACGTTTTCACTTGCCGGGAACTACGCTTACAAAATGGACTGTGAACTCTTCGCCTTCCACCGCGCCAAACCCTATTCGACCGTGTGAAAGCGCCGTGTCTGTCATAAGGCTGAACGGCTGAGGCTGTGTCGCCTTAGGGTTGCTCTTTAGCTGAATGGAGTGTTTTATCTCCGACCCTTTCGCTTCGATGATGATGTGAAATTTGTCGCCGGGCAGGCTCAGGTTTTCGGGCACGCGAAGCACCTTCAGCAGCTTTGACTGGCCGTTTTGATAAAGAAAAGTGCGGAAAATATTCTTGTCCGCCGCCGCAGGCCCTGTCAGTTGAAACAGGTAGTATGTGTCTTCCGACTGCGCGCGCAAAATCCAGACGGCCCCTTTGCCGTTGCCGAAACTGATGTCGAAATCCATCCGGAAATCTTTGTAGTCCGCCTCTTTGATCAACCCGAACCCTTTGCCCTGCACTTTCAGGTTGCCGGATTTCGCCAGCCATGTCGCGGGCGCATTCCACATCCCCGGCCCGGCTGTGAAATCATCGACAAAATCCGATGAAAAGACCACGCGCGAGAGCGCCAGTTTCATCTCGGCAGCGCCGACGCCAAAGGTCTGAGTCTTTTCAACCTGCTGATACTCGTTCTTCTTCGCCTTGATTCTGTGCTGGCCGGGCGAAAGGCTCGTCACACGCAACTCGCCTTTTTCATTGGCGCGGCCTCCGTAATAATCGTCGATGTAGACTTCTGCTTCGGGCTCGGTCCTGACCATCAGGCTGACTACGGCGGCCTTGAATTCCGTGGGAACGTATTTCGTTTTGCCGCCTTCGACTTCTATGTCTCTCACCCATTCGCTCTGATTCGGCTGAATGATCTTCAGCTTGTGCGGGCCTGCCTGAATCTCCGCCAGATCAATCAACTTGTCCTCTTTTTGTATGCTGATGTTTGCAGGTTTCAGCCCGTCTATCAACACGGTTGCGCTCGGCTCGACAGGCCCTATCTGAATCGACCCGACGAGCGGGATCAGGTCGGCTTTTACAAATTCGTCGGTCTCCAGTTTGACCGCTTCAAATCTCTTTGACGAGTATTTCGCCGCGCTGACTTCGACATCATAAATGCCCGGCGGCAGTTCCGTGCGGAATTTGCCTTCGGGGCTTGACTGCCCGCGCACGGGAGTCAGCGCAGCGTTTCTGGATTTGATCAGTATGTTTGCAGCCGGTGCGTTCGTTAAGACGACGAGCACGCCCTTTGCGGGTTTCAGGGGCTGAGGCTCCGTGATTTTGGGTGGTGGCGGAGGCGGCTGAGTTCGCCTGATGGCAAGCTCTGCGTATCTGCCGTTGGGGAATTCGCTCAGATATTTCTGGAAATCCGCAGTGCTTTTGCTGTTTTGAATTCTCTCCCAGATAGTATCTTCCGCGATCATCGAAGCCAGGCGGACATTCTTTCCGTTGGGGTAGCTCTTCAGATACTGTTTGAAATCGTTCGGGTCCTTGCTGCCTCTGATCATCTCCCAGTACGCCTGCTCGGCAAATATACCGTTGGGATATTTCTTCAGGTAGTCGCGGAACGCGTTTGCGTCTGCGCGGGTTTGAATCGTCTCCCACGTGCTTCGTTCAAGGGCCGCAGGATCGGCTATCGCAACTTCTACGGCGGCGGCGGCGGTCTTTGATAAAACCAGATCGCTGGCCTTATAGCCTTGAATGATTGCGAACGGCTTTTGGATTTTGCCCGGTCCGAGGTCGAGGCTGATGCGTTTTGGCACTGTGGTCTGCAAGTATTTCAGAAGCCCGTCGAGCGTCACCTCGCCTTTCTGATTTGCAGCCGCGCCGCTCAAGCCTTCAACGAGCGCCCAGGTGAAGTAGCCCTGATGCTTCTCTCTGTATTCATATGCGCGCTGGCCGACCTCTGTTGCATAGAGCGTGGCGAACGCCTCTATGCCAAGATTGCGCTCCTCGAAATTGAAAGCCTGCGTGTAGCGTTTCGTCAGCGGATTATCCGAATCGCCGCGACCAGCCGAAGGGTCGTTGCGGCAGGCATCCAGAATCATCACCACCTGCCCGACGCCTGTTTGAATGATTCGCTTTCTCATCTCTTCGACGTTGATGGCCGTGTCTTCCAGCAGCGTCACGTCCCCGCTCACCTGCGCGTCAGAAGGCAGCAGGTATGCCCGCCCATCCCGCTCTATGCCGTGCCCCGCAAAAGCGATCACCAGCAGTCCGTCCTTTGGCATGGCTGTGCGGAGATTCGACAGCTTGCGCAGTATGTTGCCGCGCGTGGGTTTGCGCTCGATGGGCTGATCGGCTGTAAGCAGGATAACCTGCTCTCTTGGAAATCCCGCGTACCGCACGAGCGCCTCTACGATTGATTTCGCGTCGTTACTTGAGCCTTCGAGCTTGGTGATCTGAGTATCCTGATATTCGTCCACTCCGACTACGAGGGCGAACCGCTTTGAACCGGCTGGCAAACTCTCGATAGCTTTTGCGGCGTTCACGTGCATGCCGCGCCCGTCTTTTTGCGTCTGTGCAAAAGATGATATGGAAGTGGTCGATAGGCTGATTGCTGATATGACAAGGATACTGAAAATGCGAATAGTTGATGAGGTTACTTTCATAAATTCAACCTGAGGCTAGTTGATTGCATATATATTGAAGCTTAAATGCGACTCTACGGCGTGTCAACAGCGGCCTCCCGACATAATTTTACGATGAAGTCGGTTATCAGGTTCAGGCGAAGCTCGCCCGGAAATATTGATCGACGTGCTGCGCCACAGCGAAAGGATTAGATACAATGCACTGAATGTTTCGTTTGCGACTGTTTTCAGTATCGAAGAGAGCCTGCGCATCGCCGAAGTGCTGCGCGCTCGAAACGACAGCTTCGCATCGCGCGCTGCCAGGGCGAACCCGATGATATGGATTGCCGGATAAAGGATTTTTCATGGCCGGGATTCTTTCGCAGCAGAACTGACTCTTACTTTAAATTAAATTCGACGGATGTTTTTATCCAGCAGGCTACGGGAGCGCCTTTTTTCATAGCGGGCAAAAACCTCAATGACAGAACCGATTTGAGCGATTCTTCCGTCAACCCATCAGGAAGCGCATTCGTAACACGATAATCCGTGATGCTGCCATCAACCCCAACCTCAAGCTGTAACTCGACTACGCCCAATACTTTATGGACGCGGGCTGCTTCCGTATATCGCGGCGCTGCTCGTATAAGCGATCTCGGTTTCGTATCAGTCTCTATGTTACCGGGCAGCGGGGTCGAATCTTTATGCGTTCGCGGGAAGGGAAAGTCGCCCCATGTTTTACCCTTCTCGAATTGCCCTCCGACCACCTTAACAACAAGACGGGCAGGGTCTCCCGATAGCGTCATCAAAATGATCTCTACTTTTTGCCTCTTCCTGCCGCCAAGCGCAAGCGTTCTGGGATAGATGTAAAACGTATGATTCGCCTGAGCGTTGAATAACTGCAAGCCGACAACGCTGACTCTATCTTCCGAATTATTGTATAGATTGATCGCTGCCGTCATCGCATAGTCATTGATGGGCGTCGTTGACCCTTGCTGCGGCTGACGCTTCACCCCTCTGACCTTTGCGTCAAGGACCGTCACAGGCGAGCCGTTTGCCGGGGCGATCTGAATCGGGATATCAGGAGTTTGCCCCAGTTCTTTGCGAAGCTCTCTGGCTTCTTCATCAGAGATCACGGACGTGGTGCTTGTCAGGTCGATTCTGCCGGTGCGCGACTGCCGTCCCCGCGCCTTTGCTCGCAGGAAGCCAAAGGGAAAAAAGATGATAGCCATAAAGGCTTTCACGATTGAACGACGGAGGGTATTCATAGGCCTTCCCTTATTATCAGAGAGCGTAAATGTTTGGCAAGCATGAATACCTGCGGCAGATAGCTTTGCAGGAAAGAATCAAAAAAAGCATGAGATGAAAGTACGGATAATTCGAGATTGTGTAAATTGCAGTCGCGCCAAATCTCCGCGCGCAAAGACAAATTATACAGTTGCGCCTCGATGGTATTGCGGTTAAAATTACAAAGCTATGCGCAGGTAACTGTTTGTCCCTATGCCCAAAAGAATAAGAGTGAATTATTATGAGCCTTTTCCACAAGCGGTTTACTGCATCCCGTTCCCACATGGATTTAGCAGCTTGCATATTTGCGATTGTTGTTAGCAGCTTTGTATTAACCGGGTGGGCATTAAATATCGAATTGTTCAAGCGGATCTATCCTACTCTGGTCGCCATGAATCCGATTACAGCGATATCTTTTTTACTTCTCAGTATCTCGCTGGGATTAATGCGTTCTGGTAAGGCCAGTCAGAGAGTTCTGCTCATCGCGCAATTGTGCGCTGGAATAGTTGGTCTGATAGGGCTTTTAAAACTCATTGAAGTTATGCTCGGTATAACTATTGGCGTTGATCAGTTGCTCTTTAGCAATAAGCTGGCATATGACACTACGGGTCAGCCTAACAGAATGGCTCCCAATACGGCGCTGAATTTTGTTTTGCTCAGCTGCGCTTTATTATTCCTCGATAAAAGGATAATGCGTAAGTTGTATATCGCCGAGGCGTTCATTATCGCTTGTCTATTTGCCTCACTGATTCCCCTCATCGGTTACGCTTATGGCGCAAAGATGCTTTATGGCATCGGCCAATATGTTCCGATGGCCGTGCATTCAGCGCTCACATTTTTGGTGCTCAGCGTCGGAATATTAATGTCTCGCCCTGAACATGGGCTTGCAATGACAATACTCGATAAGGGGATAAGCGGTGTTGTGGCTCGCCGTTTCTTACCTGCCATCATATACCTTCCGATCATTACAGGCTGGCTCAGAATGGAAGGCCAGCGATTAGGTCTTTACGAAGATGAACTGGGCGTAACCTTGATGGTAGTGACGCATACCTTAACTCTTTCCGCACTTGTATTGTACAACTCGTTTACTCTCCACCGAATCGACGATCAGCGAAAGTTGGCCGAGTCCCGGCTACAAGAATTAACCTTGATGGATGACCTGACGGAATTGCGTAATCTGCGAGGCTTTCTTCTGTTGACGGAACAGGAATTGAAGCTGGCGCGAAATAAACGGATGGGGTTGGATTTGTGGCTCATCTTTGCTGATCTGGACGGCCTTAAGCAGATCAACGACACCCTGGGCCATCAGGCTGGATCGCAAGCTATAATCCAAACGGCGGAAATTCTCAAATGTACTTTCCGCGAAACAGATGTGATTGCCCGGATAGGAGGCGATGAGTTTGCGATTCTGGCAGTGACTACTGATGTTGATAGCGGAAATATACTGGTATCGCGCATAAAAAATAATCTTCGAGCTTTCAATTCGCGAGAGCAGTTGCCTTACCAGTTGTCATTGAGCGTAGGAGCCGTGCGGGTTGATCCTGATAAATCCCCATCTATAACTGAACTGCTTGAATCGGCAGATCAGGCTATGTATGAACAAAAAAGAATGAGACGAGGACAAACACGCTCGTCGTTGAATAATCAGTTTGTATGATTGTTAACCTTCAATCAATTACTACCTGAACTGTACCTGTAAATATTCAACAATGCGCCTGCCCATCTCTGTCGTCGAAACGGACTGTTCACCGACACTGGCAAGATCGGGCGTGCGATGCCCTGCGGCCAACGCCTGCTCGACCGCCGCTTCTATGACAGCCGCTTCCTGTTCGAGTTGAAATGAATGGCGCAGCATCATTGCCGCAGACAATATAGCGCCGAGCGGGTTGGCTATCCCACGCCCCGCTATGTCAGGCGCAGAGCCATGCACAGGCTCGTACAACCCTACGCGCCCGCCGATGCTTGCCGAGGCGAGCAGTCCGAGCGAGCCTACGACTGCGCCCGCTTCGTCCGACAGAATGTCGCCGAACATGTTTTCCGTAACTATCACGTCGAAGCTCGCGGGTCTTGCGACAATCGCCATTGCGCACGAATCGACGTACTGGTGTTCCAGCGTCACATCGGCGTAATCACGGGCCACGCGCGTAACCACTTTGCGCCACAGACTTGATACTTCGAGCACGTTGGCTTTATCGACCGAAGTCACTTTCAGACGCCGCCTGCGCGCAAGCTCGAACGCTACACGGGCGATGCGTTCAATCTCAGGCTCGCTGTAGCGCATGGTATTAAAGACAGAGCTTTCATCCGAGCCGCGCGGCGTGCCGAAATAGAGCCCGCCGAGCAATTCGCGCACAATCACCATGTCCGTGCCTCGGACGACGGCGGGTTTCAGCGGCGATGAATCTGCCAGCGCAGGAAACAGTATGGCGGGCCGAAGATTTGCAAACGCGCCAAGCTCTCGCCTGAGCCTGAGCAACCCGGCTTCGGGGCGCAGGTGTATGGGGTGATTATCAAAGGCGGGCGAGCCGACGGCTCCGAGCAGTACAGCGCCGCTCTTGAAACAGGACTCAAGCGTACGCGCGGGCAGCGGGTCGTTGAACTCTGTGAGGGCTACGCCGCCAATCTTTTCGTAGCCGATATCGAGCGCGTGATTGAATTTTTTTGCGATGGCTTCAAGCACGCCAACCGCTTCTTTTGTGACTTCGGGGCCGATGCCGTCTCCCGGCAGCGCGGTGATCTTTATCTGCATGGTTTTCAGTTTGCCTTACGACACTGCTTCACGCCAAATAAAATAGGCCAGCCTTCAGGGTTGCGCTAAAGGCTGACCGCTCAATATAGCCACTTTCAGGCAAAGGAACTCTACTGCGTCATGCGGCGTTTGCTTTTCTCATCTCTTCGCCGATGATGGTCGTGATGTGATGATCTTCGACCATTTTGATCTCGTCGGCGAGCGCGATGAACCGGCGATAGATCAGATCAAGCTCGCGCCGCGAGAATTCATAGCCAAGATCAGAGCATTTGCGCGCAAGCGCGTGACGGCCCGAATGTTTGCCGAGCACCAGACGATTGTCGGGCACGCCTACGGATTGCGGAGTCATGATCTCGTAAGTCAGCCGGTTCTTTATCACCCCGTCCTGATGAATGCCCGCTTCGTGCGCGAATGCGTTGCGTCCGACGATGGCTTTGTTCGGCTGAACGGCTGTGCCTGTCAGTTCTGTCAGCAACTGGCTCGCAGGATAAATCTCTTCCGTGTTGATCGCCGTGCGGTAAGGCATAACGTCCTGGCGAACGCTGAGCGCCATCACGATCTCTTCAAGCGATGCGTTGCCCGCGCGTTCGCCTATGCCGTTGATGGTGCATTCGACCTGTCGCGCCCCCGCTTCGATTGCCGCAATCGTGTTTGCGACCGCAAGTCCGAGATCGTTATGGCAGTGAACCGATATGATCGCGCTCTCTATGCCGCGCACTCGTCTGGTTATAGTCTCGATTATCTGCGTGAACTCGCGCGGCGTGGTGTAACCGACCGTGTCGGGAATGTTCAGGGTCGTCGCCCCCGCTTCGATCACTGCTTCCAACACAGCGCACAGAAAATCGATGTCCGTGCGCGTCGCGTCTTCGGGCGAGAATTCGACATCCTCGCACAGCGAGTGTGCAAGGGCTACAGAGTCGCGCGCCTGCCTGAGCGCCTCTTCGCGCGTGATCTTCAGTTTGTATTCCAGGTGAATGTCGGAAGTGGCGAGGAAGGTGTGAAGACGCGGGCGGGCGGCGTATTGGATGGCCTGCCACGCGCGCTCGATATCTTCGGATGTGGCGCGCGCAAGCCCCGCGATTATCGGCCTGCGTATCTCTTTCGAGATGGCGCGGACGGCCTCAAAGTCGCCTTCCGATGCGATGGGGAAACCCGCTTCGATTATGTCCACACCCAGCCGGTCAAGCCCGCGCGCCATGCGAAGCTTCTCGCCGAGATTCATGCTGCAACCGGGCGATTGCTCTCCGTCTCTGAGCGTAGTATCGAATATCTTTATCTGGGGATATGTCATATTGCAGTCCTCTCAACAGGTGTAAGGGCCATGTCGCGTGCCTGATCTTAAGCTTTGGGGTGACCAAAGTCAAAGTTATAATTTTTAGAGTTGTATATCGTTTTGCTTATGCTATAATTTCGGCTCGTTGCGGGGCAAAGTTCGGCTAATAGGCTAAAGATGGACTTATTCCAGCTGGAAATCTTTCTGACAGTGGCGCGCGAGGGCAGCTTTTCGCGCGCGGCAGAGAAGCTCTATCGCACGCAGCCCGCGATAAGCCAGGCGATTCGCAAGCTGGAGCGCGAGGTGGGCGAGGCGCTGTTTGATCGTTCGTCGCGCGACGGAATACTTACGGATGCGGGCCAGCTGCTTGAGGAGTATGCGCAGAAACTGCTGAACCTGCGCAGCGAAGCGCGAGTCGCTTTGAAAGAACTGCGCGAGATGCATAAGGGAAAGCTCGCAATAGCGGCTAACGAATTCACGTGTCTCTACCTGCTGCCCGCGCTTGCGGAATTTCGCAGGCTTTACCCGATGGTCAAGGTGGCCGTCCATCGTTCGCTTGCGAGCCGGATACCGGCGGATGTGATAAAGCATTCGGCGGAGCTTGGCGTGTTGTCGTTCAACCCCGAAGAGCCGCTGCTGCGCTCGATTGTCGTCTATCGCGACGAGCTTGCGCTTGTGGTGAACCCGAATCACCCGCTCGCATCTGCGCAAAAGGTGAGCATACGCCAGCTTGGGGCCGAAACCTTTGTCGCCCACAACGTGCAATCGCCTTATCGCGCGAAGGTGATTCAGGCGTTCAAGCGTCACAAGACGCCGCTCAACATGGATGTGGAGCTTCCGACCATAGACGCGATAAAACGGTTCGTGTCGAGCGGCACAGGGGTTGCGCTCGTGCCCGGCATCTCTATAGAGACAGAGGTCGCGCGCGGCGAGCTTGTTCGCGTAAGCGTGCGCGAGCTTCGCATCGAGCGCAAACTCCGCCTTGTCTATCGAAAGAGCGCGACCATGTCGCACGCCGCGCAGGCTTTTTTGAAGGTGGCCGAGTCAATGGCAAAATTGCACAAAGGCCAATATCTCTATCACCCCGACCGTTGATAATTCAGTCGAATGAATATTCAGTTGAGTGATTATTTATGGCAAAGACACTGTTTGAAAAGATATGGGACTCGCACATCGTCCATCACGAACCGGGCAGTCCCGCCATCATCTACATCGACTGTCATCTGGTTCACGAGGTCACTTCGCCTCAGGCGTTTGAAGGATTGCGCCTGAGCGGGCGGAGCGTGCGCCGACCCGAACTGACCCACGCGACGATGGATCACAACGTCCCGACCTGGAGCCGGAGCCTGCCCATCGTTGACGAGATTGCCAGAACGCAGATAAACACGCTCGAACAGAACTGCCGCCAGTTCGGCATCACGCTTTACGGGCTCGACAGCCCCGATCAGGGGATCGTTCACGTCATCGGGCCGGAGATGGGAATCACTCAGCCGGGCATGACGATAGTTTGCGGCGACTCGCACACTTCGACTCACGGCGCATTCGGCGCACTGGCTTTCGGAATAGGCACGAGCGAAGTCGAACACGTCCTTGCGACCCAGTGTCTGCTGCAATCGAAGCCCGAAACTTTCCGAATTCGGGTGAGCGGAAAACGGGCGCGCAATGTGACCGCCAAAGACATCGTGCTTAGTATCATTCGCCGCATAGGGACGGACGGCGCAACCGGACACGTCATCGAATACGCGGGCGAGGGGGTAGAAGCCCTGACGATGGAAGAGCGAATGACGGTCTGCAATATGTCCATAGAAGCCGGAGCGCGCGCAGGCATGATAGCGCCTGACGATACGACTTATGCTTATCTTGAAGGGCGAAAGCATGCGCCGCGCGCTGTAGCGTTCGAGGAAGCCGTTTCCTACTGGAAGACTCTGCCGACCGAGGCCGGAGCCGTCTTTGATCGCGAGATGGAGATGGATGTTTCGACGCTTGCGCCGCAGGTGAGCTGGGGAACGAGTCCGGGAATGGTCATTGACGCCACCGAAGAGATTCCCGACCCTGAATCTTTTGCCGACGAGAACACGCGCAAGGCTGCGCGCCGCAGCCTCGAATACATGGGGCTTGCGCCCGGAACGCCTGTTCGAGAGATAAAACTTGATCGTGTTTTCATCGGCTCCTGCACAAATTCGCGCATCGAAGACCTTCGCGCGGCGGCTGAGGTGATCAAAGGCAGAAGAGTCGATTCGCAGGTTTACGCGATGGTTGTGCCCGGTTCGCAGCCGATCAAGCGACAGGCCGAAGCCGAAGGGCTTGACGAAATTTTCAAACAGGCGGGATTCGATTGGCGCGAATCCGGTTGCAGCATGTGTCTGGGAATGAACCCGGACATCCTGAAACCGGGCGAGCGTTGCGCTTCCACATCGAACCGCAACTTCGAGGGCCGACAGGGGCGCGGCGGTCGCACGCATCTTGTCAGCCCTGAAATGGCAGCGGCTGCGGCAATCGCAGGCCACTTCGTCGATGTGCGGGAGTGGGATTAAACAGAGGTTGAAATGGAATCATTCACCAGACACACAGGCTTGGTAGCAACGATGGACCGCGTCAATGTCGATACGGACCAGATCATCCCGAAACAGTTTTTGAAGCGAATCGAAAGAAGCGGATTCGGCCAGTTCCTGTTCTACGATTGGCGATTCAATCAGGACGGCTCTTTAAATACCGACTTTGAATTGAACCAGCCGGACGCGGAAGGCGCATCGGTTCTTGTGGCGCGAGCCAATTTCGGCTGCGGCTCTTCGCGCGAACACGCGCCGTGGGCTTTGCACGATTACGGGTTTCGCTCGATCATCGCGCCCTCGTTTGCAGACATTTTCTACAACAACTGCTTCAAGAACGGAGTGCTGCCCGTGCAGCTTTCCGAAACGGAGGTCGAGCGGATATTTCAAACTGCCGCTACGAATCCCGGATACGAACTGACGATTGACCTCCAACGCCAGATCATTTCCGACGATTGCGGAAACAAGTTCGGCTTTGCGGTCGATCCGTTCAGGCGCGAGTGCCTGCTTAAGGGGCTCGACGACATCGGCCTCACGCTTCGGCACGAAGACGCAATCAGCAGGTACGAAGCTCGACGCGCGGTTTTCAAATAGCGAATCACTTTGTAATATTGACCTATGAATCGAGAGTTTATAACGATTGTTTCGGGACTTCCGCGCTCAGGCACTTCGATGATGATGAGCGCGCTGGTGGCTGGCGGCATACCTGCTCTTACGGACAACATAAGAACAGCCGATGAAGATAACCCCAAAGGCTATTTCGAGCTTGAGAAGGTCAAAGAACTCGAACGCGACCACGCGTGGCTTGAGGATGCAAAAGGGAAAGTCGTCAAAATAATATCAGCGCTTCTAAAACGCCTGCCCGATCCATATCACTACAAGATAATATTTATGCGCAGGAACATGGATGAAGTGCTCGCATCTCAAAGACAGATGCTCATCCGTCGCAACGAGCCAACCGATAAGGTGAGCGACGAGCGAATGGCCGAGATGTTTCGCAAGCATATTCTGGATGTCGAAGCATGGCTTGAGAAGCAGCCGAACATGGATGTGCTGTATGTCAGCTACAATGAGATGCTCGACAACCCTGCTTCGAGCATCGAAATGATCGACAGCTTTCTAGGCGGCGCTCTCGACAAGGAAAAGATGACCAGCGCCGTTGACCGCAATCTTCATCGCCAGCGACGATAACTGTTCAATTCATATCAGCAGCGCCCTTTTATTCCTTTGAGCCGTCCTGTATGCTTGATCGCGCTGCCGTGACCCGAACACTCTCCGATAACTACAAACAGGGAGAATCAAATGCCTAAGAAAGCACTGTCGCTGCTGCTTGCAGGTCTATTGATACAATTGATCTGCGTTCAAACGGCAACTGCCAGCCCCGTGGCTGATAAACAGACGAAGCTTGCCGAAAAAGTAAAAGAAGGCGTTTCAAAACTCGGCGTCGGCAAAGAAGCGCTTGTTGAACTCAAACTGCGGGACAAGACAAAGCTGGCCGGTTACGTCAGCGAAGTGAAAGATGATTCCTTTGTCGTTTCAGATGCGAAGACTGGCGATGCGACTACAATCGCTTACACCAATGTTGTGCAGGTCAAAGGGCACAACCTTTCGACCGGGGCCAAGATCGCCATCGGAATCGGAATCGGTGTCGGAATAGTTTTGATAGTTCTTGCCATCTACATAAACTGCTGCACGGGCTAGTGGCTATAACGACATAGAGGATTCACCGCAGAACACAGAGACGACGCAGAGTGATAATTGTTTTTCTCCGCGAAGTCTCTGCGTTTCTGCGATGAATTGACCTCACTGTCTACAATTCAGTGCTAAGCAATGGAAGGCTCGCCTGACGCAACTGTTCATTAAGCGCTTTCACGTCTGTGTTCTTGATTTCGCTCCACCGCGCGAGCAATGCGGCGAGTGATTTCTGCGCTTCGTCAGATCCGGCTGCGGCCTGTGTCGTAGGCCGAGCGTCCGCCCCCTGCAATAAGCCAAGCAACGAAAGCAAATCGCCGCTCAATCGGCTCAGGCTTATTTCCACAATGCCTCCCGCGCCGCGCGGCCCGCCGCTTCCTTCAAGGGCCACAGCCTTTTGTTCGAGCGCACGGATTTTCTCTGCAAGCGCGCCCTGAACGCCACGATCATTGAGCGCTTTGATCTGCGCTCTCAACTTTCTAACCTGCACGAGCGCCTCTCGCGTTTGCCTGATACCTTCGTAGGCCTGCATCGAGAGAGCGAACTGCGCGGCCAACCCTTCCATCGGCGTTTTCACGCGTGGGTCGATCACCACCTTTAGCGGCTGCGTGTAACTCATCGCGCCGACCGTCAGCTTTACCGTGTATTGCCCCGGCTGTACCCACGGCCCCGTCGGGTTACGAGGCGTGTCCTGATAAATCGCCGATATCGGGTACGATCCCTGCACGCCTTCGAGCGGCGGATAATGCAGGTCCCACACGAACCGCTGCATCCCCGCTTCCGCTGAAAGAATCTGCGGAGGGCGTATCCAGTAGGTCGGAAAGTTGACCTCTTTTTCGATCACCTCAAGCGGCGGCTCCTGCTTGTCCGCGCTCGAAAAACGTCGCACCAGTTTGTTCGATGAATCGAATATTTCAAGCGTCACAGGCCCCGCCGCCGCTCGTTGCAGATAGTAATTGATGAGCGCTCCGTCCGGAGGATTTTTCCCCGCGGGTTCTTCGGGCGGCAGCGGCGTATCGGTGTTCATGTTCCAGCGAACGCGATAAGCGATTTGCGGTTCAAACAGATGCGCCCCTGCTGCGACCACCTGCGCGGTTACCTGCCTGAGCGGAGTTATGTCGTCCAGAATCCAGAACGAACGCCCGTGCGTTCCCACGACTACATCATCATTATGAACGACGAGGTCGCGAATCGAAGTCGCGGGCATGTTCAACCTGAGCGGCTGCCATTCGTCGCCGTCATTGAAAGAGACATAGACCGCGCGCTCTGTCCCGCAAAAGAGCAGCCCCCGTCGCACAGGGTCTTCGCGCACCGCGTTGATTGGGCCGTTGTCGGGCAGACCTTTGACGATCTCTTTCCATGTCTTGCCGCCATCGTGCGTGCGATAGATGTGCGGGCGCTGATCGTCGAGGCGTATGCGATTGATGGCCGCGTAAGCCGTCTCGGCGTCGAAGCGACCCGCGTCGATGATCGAAACCTTGCTCCACGAAGTCAGTTCAGGCGGCGTGACGTTGCTCCAGTTCTTTCCGCCATCGCGCGTTATGTGAACAAGGCCGTCATCGGTTCCTGCCCATAAGACGTTCGCATCTTTGTAGGAAGGCGCGACCGTATAGATGACGCCGCGACGCGGTTGCCGAGCCATCTCAGGCGCGCGAAATATGCCGATGCTCGCGGGCACATCCGGCGTTTCGCGCGACAGGTCCGCGCTGATGACTTCCCAGCTGTGGCCGCCGTTCGTAGTCTTGAAAAGCACATTGCCCGCGAAATAGAGCGCGCGCGGGTCTACGGGCGAAAAGATTACGGGCGCTGTGCGAAGGAATCGGTATTTGCCGCTGCGCACGGCTTCGGGCGCTATGTTCTGCACCTGCCCCGTAGCGCGATCAAACCGCGTGATCTTTCCGCCGTAGATGATGTCCGGGTTCAGCGGGTCAGGCGCGACGTACCCATACTCCTCTACGCCCACGGGATGCCAGTCGCGGAAAGTGATCTGCCCGTCGTCGCCGCGACTGGTTATGCTGACCGAGCCGCTCTCCTGTTGCCCGCCATAGACGCGATACGGGAACTGATTGTCTGTCGAGACGTGATAGAACTGCGCGGTCGGCTGATTGTACCAACTGCTCCAACTGCCGCCGCCGTTGACCGTGATGACAGCGCCCTGATCGGTCGCAAACAACATGATTTGCGGGTCATCGGGATTGATCCAGATGGTGTGATAATCATCCCCGCCCGGCGCGCCCCTGAAACCCGTGAAACTGCGGCCCGCGTCGGTTGAACGCCACGCGGCGATGTTGGCAACGTAGACGGTGTCGGGATTTTTTGGATGGACTTTCAATTCGGCAAAGTCGGACCCGCGCCCCCAAAGCCTTGTATCGCCGTTCGTGCGCTGCCAGCTTTCGCCCGCGTCTGTGGAAGCATAAAGTCCGCCGAGTTGCGGCGCGGCATCGACGGTCGCATAAAGTCTCCGCGAATCGCTCGGCGCAATCGCAAACCCTATGCGCCCCAGCCCCTGCTCGTATGTCGGAAGTCCTTTTGTGAGTTGTCGCCAGTTCGCGCCGCCGTCCGTCGATTTGTAAAGCCCGCTGCCCGTCCCCTGCCACGCGCCGTTTTCCCACGGTCCCTGCCGCGCCGACCACATATCGGCATAGATGGTTTGCGGGTTCGCCGGATCGAAGGCGAGCGCGATTGCGCCTGTGTTTTCATCTTTGTAGAGCGACTTTTGAAAAGTCTCGCCGCCATCGGTCGAGCGATAGACGCCGCGCTCTTCGTTTGCGCCGTAAGGGTGTCCGAGCACGGCGACGAAAAGGCGGTTCGCGTCTTTCGGATCGACGATGATCGCGGCTATCTGCTGGCCGTCGCGGAGTCCCAGATGTTTCCATGTCTTTCCCGCGTCGGTGGATTTATACATGCCGTCGCCGGTTGAAAGATCGGGTCGCTGCAAGCCTTCGCCGCTGCCGACGTAAACAATGTCGGGGTTTGAAGGAGCGACGGCTAACGCGCCGATTGATCCGGTTGGCTGGTCGTCGAATACCGGCGTCCACGTGTGGCCGTAATCCATAGTCTTCCACACGCCGCCGTTGTTGACGCCGATGTAGAAAACATTAGGCTGGCCGGGCACGCCTGTCGCGCCAACCGTGCGGCCTCCGCGATGCGGCCCGATCATCCGCCATCGCATCTTTTGATAAAGGACAGGACTGAACTGCTCGGCGACTGCCAGAGTCGGCAACAGAGTTATCAATAACAGGACAGACAGAGAGCGCAATAGAGTCAAGTTTCACCTCCGGTTTACAGGGAGGCTAATCTAATCACCCGCGCTTTGTCATTGTCAATCGCGGCCTCGGTGAGATGACCTTCGACTTGTTGCGCGCTAAGCTTCCCGCGATGACAGACGCGATGGAGATGATAGACTGAGTTCGTAAGAGCCTTGCCTGTTGAACGATCAGGCATCAATCCTGCGATAAGGTGAGTTGAAGAGTGAAGCTCAAAAACAGATCGAGCCTGCTGCTTGTCGGGCTTTCCTATCTAAGCTTCGTCAGCCTCGGCCTGCCGGATGGCTTGAACGGCGTCGCCTGGCCTTCGATACGCGCATACTTCGATCTGCCGCTGGATGCGCTGGGCGCGCTGCTCGTGATGTTCACGTTTGGCTATCTGGCGTCGAGCGTAACGAGCGGTTGGCTGCTCGCGCGAATGAGCGTGGGCACGCTTCTGGCCTTGAGTTGTCTGGCGACGGCAATCGGCTTGATTGCTTACGGGCTTGTTCCTGCGTGGTGGATGATGGTTGCGCTCGGAGCGATTGCGGGGCTTGGCGCGGGCGCGATTGATGCGGGTCTGAACACTTTTGCCGCGACCGAGTTCAGCGCGCGAATGGTGAACTGGCTGCACGCCTGTTACGGCATAGGCGCGGCCACGGGGCCTGTGATTATGACGGGCGTGCTTTCGGCTGGGCGTCCGTGGCAGCGAGGTTATCAGATAGTCGGCCTCTGGCAGTTAGGGCTTGCTGTCTGTTTCATGCTGACTCGCAAGTGGTGGCCAGAGCAGAAGGCGGCTGACGAAACTCCTGTCAAAGCGGCTCCCGGTTTCAGCACGCTCAGATTGCCCGTTGTGTGGTTGAGCATCGCGGTCTTTTTCATTTACACAGGCATCGAAGCCGCCGCCGGAACATGGGCTTATACCTTGTTTACCGAATCGCGCGCGGTCTCGATGACTGTGGCAGGAACGTGGGTCAGCATCTACTGGGGAAGCCTGACCGTCGGGCGATTGCTTTCGGGGCTGATTGTCGCGTTCGTGCCCGTGCGACTTCTATTGCGTTATTCGATCATCGCCATAGCGGTTGGCGCTGCGCTCTTATGGCTAAACGTCACCAGCCTGCTCGGTTTTCTGGGCCTAAGTCTGATGGGGCTTGCCTCAGCGCCCGTCTTCCCGTCGCTTATTGCTTCGACGCCCGCACGAACAGGCCATGCTCACACGTCGAGCGCCATCGGTTTTCAGATCTCTGCGGCAGTGCTTGGCCAATCGTTGCTGCCGGGGTTTGTAGGCGTGCTCGCCTACCGTCTGGGTTTAGAGATCGTCGGCCCTGTGCTGCTGATAGCGGCTCTGCTGCTGCTGGCGCTGTATGAAGCGTTGACTGCGTTGAGCGCAAAATCAGAAATCATCGCTCAGCCTGCTCCGCCCCTCTAAGCCTGTTACAGGTTTTGAAATAGCGCGTTCGCCTTAGCAGTTAATCGATTTTGAGATAACATTACGAGCTTGGAGGCAACTGATGCGAATACAGATGAAAAGATTTCTGGTCTTGCTGGCGGCTGTGATTTCTGCCGTTCAACCGATTTCAAGCTCGCCTGCTGTCGGTCAGCAAACAGGCGAAAACGCTTCGGATAAACTACTGCGGCTCGACCCGCGCTTTGACAAACTCGTGCCTGCGGGTGCGCGGCTTGAAAAGATTGCGGAAGGCTACAAGTGGGTTGAAGGGCCTGTCTGGAATCGCAAAGCGGGATACCTCCTGTTTTCAGACATCCCCAATAACTCCATCTTCAAATGGAAACAGGGCGAAGGCGCGACTCTTTTCTTAAAGCCGAGCGGTTACACAGGCGCAACCCCTTACACGGGGCGCGAGCCTGGCTCGAACGGTTTGACCTATGACCGAAAGGGGCGGCTCGTGCTCGCAGAGCATGGCGACCGGCGCGTCGCAAGGGTTGAAGCCGACGGCAAAAAGACGACGCTTGCTGACCGTTATGAAGGGAAACGATTGAACAGCCCGAACGATCTTGTCTTTAAATCCAACGGCGATCTTTATTTCACGGACCCGCCTTTTGGCCTGCCGAAACTTTTAAGCGACCCCGGCAAGGAGCTGGATTTCTGCGGGGTCTATCGCCTGTCGAAAGAGGGCCGTCTTACGCTGCTGACGAAAGATATAAAACTGCCGAACGGCATAGCCTTCTCGCCTGATGAAAAGACGCTTTACGTCACCGACGTTGACCCGACTCACTCGGTCTGGATGGCATTTGATGTCAAAGCCGATGGAACGATCACAAACGGGCGCGTCTTTTTCGACGCCGCCCCGTTCGCAAAAACGAAGCCGGGCGCGCCCGATGGTCTGAAGGTAGACAAACAGGGAAACCTGTTTGCATCGGGGCCGGGCGGCATCTACGTCATTGCGCCCGACGGCACGCATCTGGGCACAATCGAGACGGGCGTGGCGACGGCAAACTGCGCGTGGGGCGATGACGGTTCAGTGTTATACATTGCGGCTGACACGGCCATATGGAGAATCAAGCTCACCACGAAAGGCGCGGGCTTTTAAAGTCGTGTCGTTTGTGGTGAAGCCCTGCTTCATGACAGGCTAACCAGACTAAAAGGGGGGCGTTCAATCATGAAAGCTATCGCGGTCTTGCCGGGAAGTCCCGACACAGTGCATTTGACTGATCTCGCTATGCCGTCTGTGAATGAAATTCCTGACGGGCGCGGCGTTATGGTCAAAGTCCTGCGCGTCGGAGTTGATGGCACGGATAAAGAGATAAACGCCGCAGAGTATGGCGAAGCGCCTGCGGGGTACGACTTTCTGGTGATCGGTCATGAAAGTTTCGGGCGGGTCGAATCCACAGGATCGAACGTTACCGAAGTCAAGCCGGGCGATTACGTAGTGGCCACCGTGCGACGCCCGGGCACGAGCATCTACGACCTGATCGGCACAAGCGACATGACTACGGATGATAATTACACAGAGCGCGGCATCAATCGCGCGCATGGTTACCTGACCGAACATTACGTTGACGACGCGCAGTACATCGTCAAGATTCCGCAGGGACTAAAGCAGGTCGGCGTGTTGCTTGAACCCTTGTCGATTGTCGAAAAAGGCATAGCTCAGGCTTACGAGATTCAACGGAGGCTGCGCGTGTGGAGGCCCCGGCGTGCAGCCGTGATGGGGGCAGGGACCGTCGGTCTGCTCGCCACACTGGTGCTCAGACTGCGCGGGCTTGAAGTGACTACGTTCGGGCTTACGCCAAAGCCTTATCAGAACTCTGACCTGATAGAGGCTCTGGGAGCCACTTACGAGACGACCACGGATTTGCCGGTCATCGAAGGCGCGAAGAAACACGGGCCGTTCGACATCATGTTCGAGGCCACAGGGTATTCGCCGATTGTGTTCGACAGTCTTCAGGCGCTGGGCAAGAACGGCGTGCTGGTGCTTTCGAGCGTGACGGGCGGCGACCGTCGAATCGAAGTTCCCGCCGACAGGATCAATCTCGAATTCGTGCTCGGAAACAAAGTCATGGTCGGGACCGTAAACGCCAATCGCGAATATTTCGAGATGGGCGCGCGCGACATGGCGCAGGCGGAAGCCGAGTACGAAGGCTGGCTGGCCGAACTGCTGACGCACCCTGTCAAAGGGCTGGAGAACTACAAAGAGATATTTGAAAAGCTGACCACGGCGAAAGGCGCAATCAAAGTTTTTTGCGAAGTGGCGGACTTTTAACTGTTCTTGAGTGAATTTCGATTTCCGCATTCTGAGTTCTCCTGACTTTTATTTTAATGGAGAACTCTCATCTCTTATGTGCCTCTTTTCGGAGGCCAGATCACATTTAAATTCTGCTTGCCTTGAAATGAAGATAACGGCTTGCCCGCCTCAAGCCGAGAGTTTTCTGACTACAAGATGATGGTCTTTACATAGATTTGGTGCGTTAAGATATTGAGTGAGATAAATAACCAGATAATCAATATTCACGTCTCCGGGACGGTCTTTATCCGAGCAATTTCTGGGAATTTGTCGTAGTGCAACCAGTTCAGTATTAGCGACTATTACTGCATCTGACGAGATACCGAGATTGCACAGGGTTGCCGGTTATGCGGCATCAATAATATCGGTGTGGAAAGGAGCGCGTATATGAAAAATTGGAATCTGAATACGAATGCCAGCTTTGTCAAAGAGGATCTCGCTTCAGCTTCACTCGCGATGGAAGGCTTCGCTCACACTTCGGCATCGGACGAAGATGTTTCTGCGGATGAGAAGCCTGAATTCCGGTTTGGTCGTTTATTTGCTGATCTTCCACCATTAATTACTACTGATGAAAGCCTTATCGAACTGGGTAAACTCCTGTTCTTAAATCAGGACTTGAGCGAAAATCCGAGCTTGCCAGCCGGGTATACGTTCCTCGGCCAGTTTGTTGCTCACGACATCTCGCTTGATGTGAATCTCGACATACCCTCAGATCAAGTCAACGCTGATGAAGTCGAGAACGTGCGGTCACCATTTCTGGACCTTGAAAATCTTTACGGAGCAGGTCCGTCTGAATCGCCGGATTTGTACAATGACGATCAGGTTCATCTAAAGATCGGCGACACTGAGGCGGTGAAGACTGATGATGCAGATCGCGTTTATCATAATGACTTGCCCAGAGAAAATAAGATAGCCATTGTAAACGACTTTCGCAGCGATGAAAATCTGGCTCTTGCACAGACTCACGTTGCCTTCATCAAATTTCATAACAGTGTCGTGGATCGCATTAGCCAGGATAGTCAGTCTCCGAAATCCGTTATATTTGAAGCGGCTCGCGAGAAGGTGATTCAGCATTATCAATGGATTGTCCTACAGGATTTTCTGCCGAAGATTATTGAGGCGGACGTATTAAAGGACGCGCTCAAAAACGGCTCCATGCACTTCAATGTAGAAGATGACGAAACGCCATTTATTCCGGTTGAGTTCTCACTCGGAGCATTTCGCGTGGGCCATAGCATGCTTATCGATTCCTATGAGTGGAATCGTGTATTTCAGTCACCGGCAGATCAAAAATCAGGCAGGGCCAAATTTATAGACCTCTTACTTTTTACAGGATTTGGCGGCCTGCAAAAAAATACTACGTTACCGAGCAACTGGATTATAGATTGGACGCGCTTTTTCGATTTCACAGGCTTTAACGGTATTGTCAATAATCCGAAATTCAACTATGCGAAAAGATTTGGCATATCTCTTACCCCGGCTCTGGGAATTCTAAAGAACTTCCTCTCTCATATAACGAAGCAGGAGTTTCAGTCACTGCCCGTTTTGGACTTGATCCGTGGGAGCCGTTTAGGACTACCATCCGGGCAGCATGCAGCACAGGCACTCGGCTTTGAGCCGATAAGCCCAAGTGAGATGGTGAAATATCCGTTCCCAAAGAGCTTCACAGACTTTGAATTCGATAAGAAGACGCCGCTTTGGTACTACATAATGAGAGAAGCCGAGATCTTTCACAGTGGAAAACGATTGGGGCCGGTCGGCAGCCGAATTGTCGCTGAGACGTTTGTTAAGCTTATACGATCAAGCCCGCATTCCATTCTAAAAAAACGCGGCTGGAAACCTGATCTGGGCCAGAGGAAGCGCAACGAATTTGGTATGGCGGACCTTCTGGTCTGTGCAAATGTCGTGAATCCGCTGGGTTCATAAACAGTCTGATTTAGACGACAGGCTATAGAGCCTGATTAATCTATGGAGGAATAAGTTTATGGCTGCTCAACCAAGGACGATCATTCAAAAGTTAGCCGGAATACCCGCCAGAATAGCAAATGAACCGGGCTTTGATGAACTGCTTAAAGCCCGGTCTTTAAGCGCCATTTTAGGAGGCCCCACCTCGGCGGACTGGAGAGCGTACATGATGCTGATCATCAGTAACAATCCTGATTCGCCCCAGCTTCGTAGAGTAACGGATCTGAATACCGTCCCTCCACCGACAGCCGATGTGCTAACAAGCAGCGCGTACATGGTTGCTAACGGAGCTTGCGGAGCGGCGACGGGTGGCCAGACAGGTTTCGGCGTGAAAGCCAGTATAGACGACGATTTAGCGCCGGAGCCGTAAAGCAAATCTCTTTTCAATAACCATTTATGAGTGCAGACGGTCAACAGAAATTTGAGCAGAGCTGTCGGGATACGAATAGTATTGCCCGGTCGCTTTGCAATCGCTGGCAGGAACTTCGCAAGCGTTATTTGCCTGTAACCCAAAATGATTCAATATGGAGCTTCAGCCGCGCGCAGATGCGGAGCGATCCTGAGCAAGGCTGGAAGCTCCATATCTCAGCGAGCTTGCTGACGGCCTGCGATGTTATGCAGCGCGTAGCTCCGTTTCTGCAATCACGCAGGGTTCTGTTTAAAGCCCCGTCTTCATTACCGACATTGGGCCAGATCAATCGCGGTCTTGACGGGGGTTACAGTCAAGTCGGGAAGTTCATCACAGTCTACCCGCAGAGCGATGAAGAAGCCGTGAGCTTAGCGCGGCAGTTGCATAAATTGACGCTCGGACTGTCTGCCCCGGTCGTGCCTTTTGACACAAAGTTCAGGCCCGAAGGTTGCGTCTATTACCGCTACGGCGGATTTAAGCAATTGGAGATAGAAAATCCTGATGGCACGCGAACCCGCGCTATTCAAAATCCCGATGGGGAGTTAGTCCCGGACTTGTTTCAAGGTGAACAAGCAGAACCATCCTGGGTCATTAATCCTTTCGCTCGCAAACGACTGTCGCGAAATTTAAAAACGCCTGATAATCCGCTCAAGACAACTTATCAGGTCTTCCGTGCTTTGAGTCAAAGGGGAAAAGGAGGCGTATATCAAGCCATTGACCTGAGTGTAAACCCGCCGCGCCTTTGCGTATTGAAAGAGGGTCGCAGAGGCGGCGAGTTGAGTTGGGACGGTCGTGACGGCAAATGGAGAATTAGAAATGAAGAGCGAGTTCTTAAACTTTTGCAGGCTGCTGGCGTCAACGTGCCGCTTATTTATTCATCTTTTGAAGCAGACGGCCACTATTATCTGACGACAGAATTTATTGAAGGTGAAGACCTGCATCAAATACTCAGCAAGCGACGCAGGCGTCTTACAGTCGCCCAGGTGTTAAGGTACGGAATCGAACTGTCGCAAATTATATCTCAGGTACACGCCGCCGGTTGGGTTTGGCGTGATTGTAAGCCGGGCAATCTCATCGTAACGAAAGAAAGGAAGTTGATGCCGCTGGATTTTGAAGGGGCCTGTCCTGTAGACCGGCCTGATCCCTTGATGTGGAATACGGCTGGATTTTCTCCGCCCGAATTGCGGGATCTGGGTCCTGTGCAGTCCGGCGCACCCGAAGACCTATACGCCATCGGAGCAATTATATATTTCTTATTAACCGGAAGATTACTCGACGCTTCAAATCCTGCTCCCATATCAGAATTGAGACGAAATGTTCCTTCACGGCTGTGCGATATAGTCGCAGAGCTTATCGTTTCTAATCCGCAGGAGAGACCCGCCGCGCAGGCTGTGACAGATAGGCTCAGAGCGGTTTTGTCGCTTGATTATGATCGCGCGAGATTAGCGCGACGAAGAAGTTCGGCAAATCTAGGGTCTGAACGCAAATTGTCAAGAAGCGGGTCAATAATTAAGGATGGAAAAGTCGCGAATCGTTCATTACAGGCATCCTGTAGAAATTTGAATACCTGATCTTTATCGTCAAGCCCTAAGTAAACAATAGCTTTTTCCTGAGGAGGAGTTTTAGGGTTGTCTGATAGCTTTCTTAGCATATCTAACGCCTCACTTATTCTGCCTGCCCTGGCGTAGGCAAAGCCCAGGGGGGCTGTTCCGTATATCGGGTTTACGTCGTACAGCCGTTTAAAAATATCCATAGAGTCTTTCGTCATATGTTTTTGCTGATAGATGTAGCCAAGAAGATTCAACGCTGATGTGTGATAGCGATTCTTTTCGAGAACTTTAAGACAGGAATCGGCGGCTTTGTCATATTGCCGCGAGAAGTAATACGTGCATGCAAGGTTCCAGTCGTAACGAGGGGAAAATGGTTCCAGGTCTTTAGCCGCTTTGCTTTCCTCTATGGACTCATTGACATGGCCCATTAATGTCAAAAGAATTGAGTAATAAAAGCGCGCCGGGGCGTAGGTCGGATCGAGTTGGATCGCTCGCTTAAATTCTTTTTCAGCTTCCTGCCAGTTCCATTCATACTTTAACAGGTATGTGCCCATGGATGTGTGAGCTTCGCAGCTCGTATCGTCAATTTCTAATGCCTTTTTGGCGGCGAACTTCGCCTTAGTCATCGCCTCTCTGGTGGATAATGGTGTGCCGTAAGCAACCGTTGTTAATAACACATAAGAGTCGGACAGACCGGCATAGGCCCTCCCATATACCGGGTCTTGATTGATCGCCTGTTCAAAGTAGTAAATAGCCTTCTTGATATTTTCTTCATCTCGCATCTGCCAGTAGTAACGCCCGCGCAGGTAATTTTTGTAAGCCTCTTCATTTCCTGTCTGATGCGCGTATAAGCGTGCCCTTTCATATTCAGTTAGCGAGATATTCATCCTGAAGATTATCTGATCGGCAATCTGCTTCTGCATTGTGAGCATATCCGAAGTTAATGGGTAAACTTCCTGCCATATTGGCGAGCCGGTCGTTCCGTCTACGAGGGCGACCTGGAGAAACGTTGATTCGCCCTGTTGAAAAAGCCTTTCCACGAGCACTGAATCGGCATTGAGGTCTTTCCCGGCCTTCTGTTTGGCAACTTCCTGATTTTCGTATTCGGGCACAACCGTCGGGGCTTTGACTCGAAGTCTGGATAAATGCGAAAGCCTGTTGGTGAGACCTTCATTAAGTGCCGCGCTTAGAGCTTTAGTGTCGGCATCAGTGGTTTCGTTAATTACCGGAAGCACTGCCAGCGTCCGAACTCTTGTCACATTTGAGTGATATATAATTGCGGCTCCGATGATGAGCATGAGCAAAGCGAAGGCTATATAGAGAGGTAGTTTAAAATACTGCTGCCGATGCGGACGGGTCCACGTATTATTTTGAGGATTGTTGAGTTCCAGAAGCAGTTCGCTTGCTGATTGATAGCGGTGATCTCGATTCTTATTCAAGCACTTCTGTGTGATACGTGCCATCTCAGCCGGGATATCAGCGGCAATGTTTATCAGGGGAGGCGGGTCGCTCGTTAAAATCGCTGTAATGGTATCGGCATCGCTTGCGCGCGAGTAAGGGTTTCTTCCGCTTATCATCTCATAGAGCACTATCCCTAAGCTGAAGATGTCGCTGCGAAAATCGAGTCTTTCAGCGCGCAATTGCTCCGGCGACATGTAAGGCACAGTTCCGGGCACTACGCCCAATCGTGAACTTAGGCTTTCGCTGTCGGTTGCCCCCTGTTTCTGCTGAATGAGCTTAGCCAGCCCGAAATCCAGAACTTTCGCCTGCCCGTCTGCCGTGACCATAATGTTTTGCGGCTTGATGTCTCGGTGAACGATGTCGTGAGCCTGAGCCTCTGCCAGCGCGCTCGCTATCTGAACGGCGAGGCGAAGAACCCGCTTGGGTTCAAGGAGCTTTTTACTTATCAAAGCAGCAAGCGTTTCGCCCTCGATGTACTG
Source organism: Blastocatellia bacterium (assembly GCA_963804815.1). Taxonomy (GTDB): domain Bacteria; phylum Acidobacteriota; class Blastocatellia; order UBA7656; family UBA7656; genus DATEKX01. The sequence goes on from CAWDRU010000002.1 coordinate 6,872,373, forward strand.
CATCACTATGAAGATGTAACCATCGTGTTCTTCGAGGTCATACACGATACAGATGTTCAGGTGATTGAGGTTTGCTACAGCCTGAGCCTCTTTTATCAACTGTCTTCTGGCCCAGGCATCGTCGGTGAGTTTGCCTGAGAGAAACTTAAGAGCAACTTTACGATCAAGCTTAGTGTCTTCGGCCAGATAAACTTTCCCCATTCCACCTTTGCCAAGCACCCTGAGTATCTTATAGGGACCGATCAGTTTCCCTTCTAATGACTCTTCTTTCGCCTCTACCGACATCATCTTCAGGCCAAGACTGAGCGCCGGTTGATCCAGAAAGTCCTGGTGATTGTCGAACGCTGAGAGCAGAGATTCGACTTCTGAGCGCAACGAATCGTCTCCCGCACACGCCTGAGCGAGATACGCATCTCTTTTTTCGGCATTCATGCCAATGATCTCGTGAAATATTTCTTCGACGCGATGCCAGTTATTATCTTTCATTTGAAAATTTCGCGGGCCAGATATGCCTTTGCTATTTTCCGGTCGCGTTCCACGATGATTGTAGATACTTTCAGCACCTCCGCCGTTTCTTCGACGCTGAGCCCTCCGAAATATTGCAGTTCGACGACTTTGGCCGCTCGCTCATTTTCCAGCGCCAGACGATTGAGAGCATCGTCAAGAGCAATCAACTCGAATGACTTCTCAATTGATATGGCGTCACCTTCGGAAAGCGATACCTGAATGGCCCCGCCGCCGCGTTTGAGACGTTTCCGGTCGCGCGCGTAATTAGACAGAAAGCGGCGCATCACCGTTGCCGCAATGCCGAAAAAATGCGCGCGATTCTGCCAGCGAACTCGACTTTGATCCATAAGCCGAAGAAACGCTTCATTGACGAGCGCTGTTGTCTGCAATGTGTGGCCTGCGTGCTCTCGGCGCATATAGCGGTGTGCGATGCGATGCAGTTCGTTTTCAACCAGAGGAATAAGTTGCTCCAGGGCGGTCTGGTCGCCGTCGCACCATTTGATAAGCAGCCCTGTGACTTCTGAGGAAGGGGGCATATCTTTCAGTCTCCCACAAATAGCGGTCAGCCGTGAAAACTTTCTCTGGGGAAGAAGTATTCACTCAGAATACCGGATCAGGATTTTTTCTCAATCCGGAAGATGGTTTATAAACCGATTCGGTGCGTTATGTGATGAAGGCAATAAGTCGAAACAATTTTGAATTCGACGTTTTGTCTTCTTAGTCGAACAACCCTTTGATACGGCACTGGAATTTATATAACGCACCTTGATGATTTGCAACGCGTTTCTCAAAACTTGTGGCACTGATTATGGAACGAATTCATGCGGACTAAACTGATTGATAACTCTATTCAAGGGCAAGCCGTAGCAACAGCCATAAAGAGCTGGACGATGATCGCGCTGACCTTCGTGTTCGTCCTTCTTTACGGCTCGGCGCTGCTGGGGTGGATCAAGCCGCTGGCAGACGAAAGGATGGTCAGTCGGCTGGAGCCGATTATCTTCGTCATCATCGGGTATTACTTTGGCAGGCTGCCATCGCAGCAGAACGAGACCCTGCTGAAATATGAGATCAACAGGCAGACCCAGAAAGCCGATGCCGCGCAGCACGCCAAAGAACAGGCGCAACAGGCCAGAGAATCGCTTGAAGAGAAGATGAAAAATGTCAGAACCGCGCTTGCGACAACCTCAAGCCGTATTGCGGAAAACAGCGAGCGAGCGAGCGGGTCAGGCAAGGACGACAACCTGCGCCAATCGGTAGCTGCCGCCTTAAACATTTTGAATTCGTAAGCCTGATAAAGCCTGTTTATTCATTATGTCGTCAGATGCCTGACGGATATTCAGTTTACCTTAAAGGAGAAAAAGCATGAGACGAATAAGCCCGTTAACCTACTCTGTCGCCGTAGGTGAACAGATCACAGTTAGAATAACTCAATCCACAGGACTGGCCTCTCTGGTTAACTACAGCGCTATTACTCCGCCCAGTTTACCTAAAGAGGCCCCCTGCATCTTCACCGTTGTTCACCCGACCGTGCTGGTACAAACCATCTTCTTTACAGATCCAGCCGGAGGAAGCTGTAACACTCAGATATCAGGCGCTCCTGGAGGCGACCCTGCCGATCAGGTGCCTTTTGATAGAGCAGGAACAGAAGCGTTCCATAATCTGGCCTACACTTTTCTTACGCAGGCAGAGTTTGCTGACCTGGGGCCGGTCCTGGAAGCTCGATCTTCTAACGCGGATGCTCTGAGTGAAAATGCGGGATCAGCCAAGAAAATCGGAAAACCAAAAGGCAACAATCCTAAGTCCAAAAAGGGAGGGCAAAGGAAATGAAAAAAAGAATTGCGACTATGATCTTGCTTGGATTCGTGTTGCTGATTCCGGTTAGCGGAATGTGCCAGGAACCACTGGGCGTGAAAGAAGCTGAGACTAAAATCGCAGCACTGGTAGAAAGAGTTCAAGCTGCAAAAGCCGCTGGCGGGACGAACGAACAAGCCGCCGTTGAGACACACCTGCAAACTATGGTGCCGGATTTAATCCCTTTCATTCTTATGGGGAAGTCGAGAAAAGAGTACGTGAAGGCGATTGAAGAAGCGCGAGTCGATAAGCAAGTAGGCGCAGGCGATGCGAACTCCGGCAGCACCTCTCTGGTTTCAAAAGGCAGCGTTCCGGCAATTCTTGGATTTGCTGTCGAGAACGGGGCGTTGAAACGAGAGCAGAGCGGGACGACATTTACTTTTCGCGGAAATCCTGTAGGCATCATCAAGGCGCTTGGAGATAAGGGCTTTATCACAAGCTATGATGATGACTCTTCACCTATCAGAGAACTGAGAAGGCTCTCATTCGCTCTGACATTTGATACGGAAAGAGGGGATATGCCGGGAACATTTATCGGGGATCTCAAGCAACTCTCTTCAGTTTCTGCGCGCTTCGACATTTACAACAGGCGCGATCCCCGGAACTCTGCCTATCGAACCAGGTGGGAGACCTTGATAAGAAATCCTGGAGTGGCCATCACAATGTCGGCTCGCGACATCCTTAACTATTTTCTGTTGCCGGTCGGGGCTGGGGGAGACGCTACGCTGATAGACTGGTATACCAGCATGAAAAGCGCTGTGATCGGAACGCCCAAAGACAAGGTTGAAGAAGTGATTCGGGCAAAGTTCAAAGAATTACTTACCCTGCCGCTGCCTGTAGAATTGGCTCGGCAGGTTCGAGTGTTCAACGACAGCGTGGAATCTTTCTTAACTGATAGGGCCAAGCTTCTTCAGGATGCTGCGAACGGCTCGATACTCACGTTTGAGTATACGAACACCCGTCAGGTAAATATGCCTGATCTCTCGAACTTCAAATTGATTTACGAAAACAGTTTGAGCGGAAGGGCAGATTTTACCGCGAACTCTTCTTTCACGATCTTCAACCGAAAGCCGAGCGGCAGCAGCAGTGACAGGCTGCGCGATGCCCAGGTGGCTGGACAACTGGACATCCCGCTAAGCAATCCTTTTAAGTCGGGTAACTTCATCCTCTCTTTTTCGGGAAAGTTTCAGCGAATGATTGAAAACATAACGACCGACTCCGGGATGATGATGGATACAAAGGGGAACATCGGGATAGGTCAGATCAAGCTCACAATTCCGATAAAAGGCAGCGGCGTTAAGGTTCCGATCTCTTTCACTTTTGCCAACCGCACAGAGCTTATCAAAGAGAAAGAAGTTCGCGGAAATTTCGGCTTCACGCTGGACCTGGATGCAATTTTCGCCCGGCTCAATCCTTAAGCGAATTCCAGAGAGGGAGGAGATGATTCATCTCCTCCTTCAACTTCAATCAGATAGGAGCTTCGATATGCTGAACCGTGCCATAAAGATGATGCACTTGCTGACTTCTCAAAGCTTTTTATTAAGAAGCTATCATTCTGCGACAAGAATGCAGAAGATAAGTATCAGGTCGCTGGTAATTACGTGGGCCTGCCTGTTTTTCATAACTCAAACAATCGACTCGTCAATCGCTCCTACCATAACGGTAGTTTCTGCCGGGACTGATATTCCTAATGTCAGCTTCGCGGATCAATTATTGTCGTCAGAGGCTGATTCCACACTCAAGTCCGCGACCGTCATTGTAATCTTGAAGAATACTGGGACGATTCCTGCAATGTTAAACTTTTCCATGACGCTCAAAGACGCGTCGGCGGATGTGACGATCCTTGATAATCCCAATCGCATTGAGCCATCCGAGCTTAAAGTTTTTCACCTGAAAATTACCCTCAAAGAAGGTAATGCTCCTGCCAGCGGATACCTTCGTGTTCGACCATCAAGCATCGATATGACACCGGCTACCACTGGTGTAATGAGCGAAATACAATTCAGTATCATAGCGCCAGCGCTGATCTTACCACCCCCTTCGCCTTTCATATTCTGGCTTACTCTTATCGCATCGCTTATTATCATTTCGCTATCGTATATAAAGTTAAAGAGCAAAGCTGGCATAAAGCTGGAAGATCCTATGGGAAAGGCAGAATGGAATATTAATAGTTGGATTACTAACATAACAGCAGCAAGCAGCGGGTTCACATTCTTGATAACAGCCACTCTACTCAAAAATAAGGCGTATTATTTCAGTAAAACTGGATATGAAATAACGGCTCTTCTGTTCGCCATCTTAATCCTGCTTGGGCCTCCAGTTTACAACTTTGCGTGCAAGCCGGTAGAGACGAAACTCCCGAATGGCCAGGTGAAATATCAGTTTCAGGGTAACGTACTATCCTTTCTTTGTGCATGCACTTTAACAATATGGGCGGTTCTGGGCCAGTTGGTAATTTTCATACTGATAATTGATGAGATGTTTAAAGCAGAAATTATTCACGAGTCAGTCGCCAGATTATTAGAGCTGCTTTTCATTGTGGTTATAGTGCTGGTGTCGGGTTATACATATCGAACCATCTATCAAACTGTAATTGATCAGAAAATTCAGCAGGAAGCAATAAATAAAAAGTTGGAAACCATAGAGCTTGAATCTGTAACGGCAGAATCCTTAACTCTTCCAACATGGCAAATTCTTTGAGATATTGAGTCACCAGCCCTCCGAGATAAGCATCAATCATCAACACTCCAAGCCGCAGGTGGCTTCGGCGGCTGTGCTATACTGACGGCTTAATAGAACATTAATCGGAGTGCGAAGCTGATGACTATCTCTTTTCCAGAACACTTCAACATGGCCAGCTACTTTCTTGACGACCGAATCAAGGAAGGGCGCGGCGAGAACGTAGCCGTCTACTATGAAGATCAGCAATATACCTATACGGACGTGCAAAAGATGGCGAACCGTGCGGGCAATGTGCTGCTCAGCGTAGGCGTTGAAATGGAAGACCGCGTGTTGATCGTGTTGCCCGATTCAATAGAATTTGTCGCTGCGTGGTTCGCCGTAGCAAAGATCGGGGCCGTGATCACGATGGTCAATACGATTCTGCCTCCGTCCGACTACGAATATTATCTCGACTACACGCGCGCTAAGGTGGCCGTCGTTCACGCATCGGTGATGGAGCGATTTGCGCCCGCAGCTTCCCGTTCCCGTTATCTCAAGCACACCTTAGTCGTAGACACCAAAGTCTCCGGCAGCATCGAGGGCATAACGGGGCGCTCTTCGATTATTTCTTACGAACGCGCGACCGCGACTGCTTCCGACCAGCTTCAGACAGCGCCCACTTCGCCCGACGACATAGCTATCTGGCTATTCACTTCCGGCTCGACGGGGCGCGCGAAAGCCGCGGTACATTTTCATCACGATCTGCCTTACAACACAGAGATGTACGCAAAGCGGGTGCTCGCCGTCAACGACAGCGACATCACGCTCTCGGTTCCAAAGCTCTTTTTCGGCTACGCGACGGGCACGAACATGATGTTTCCGTTCGCAGTGGGCGGCGCAACGGCGTTGTTTTCAGAGCGGTCAACGGCTGAAACGATGTTCGAGATGATCGAGCGGTATCGCCCGACCATTTTGACCAGCGTGCCGACGATGATCAACGCGATGCTGAATGTCGAAGGCGCGCGCGAGCGTTACGATCTATCCAGCCTGCGATTCTGTTTATCGGCGGGCGAAGCGCTCCCGCCCGAACTCTACAATCGCTGGATGGAGACGTTCGGCGTGGAGGTCCTGGACGGCATAGGATCGGCTGAGATGTTTCATATCTACATTACGAACTATCCCGGCGATGTTGTGCCGGGCAGTCTCGGTCGCATAGTCCCTGGCTACAAAGCGAAGATAGTTGACGCGGAAGGTCGAGAAGTAGCTACGGGCGAGATGGGCACGCTGAAGATAAAAGGCGATTCGGCGGCCCTGTGTTACTGGAACGCGCACGAAAAATCGAAAGCGACCTTTGCGGGCGACTGGTGCACGACGGGCGATCAGTTCCGCGTAGACGAACAGGGCTATTACTGGTACTGCGGGCGCACGGACGAGATGTTGAAAGTCGGCGGCATATTCGTCTCGCCTACGGAGATAGAAAATTGCCTGCTCGAACACGAGTCGGTGCGCGAATGCGCCGTCGTGGGAGCAGGCGACGAGCAACGGCTTATCAAGCCTAAAGCTTTCATCGTGCTCGCCGAGGGCTTTCAATCAGCCCCGGAGCTTGAACAGGAGTTGAAAGAGTATGTGAAGGCGCGGCTCGCGGCTTACAAATACCCGCGCTGGATTGAGTTCAGAGAAGACCTGCCGAAAAATGATCGCGGCAAGATCGACAGAAAACTTTTGAAGCAATAATCACATGACGAATTTTTACGATCTCACCTGGAAAGAGGCAACGGAAGCGATCAGGCGCGGCGCGGTGATGATTCTGCCCGTAGGCTCGACCGAAGCGCACGGGCCGCACCTGCCGCTTGCGACCGATGTGATTATTTCTGAAGAGATGTCACGGCGCGCGGCCATAAAGCTTAACGGGCAGGGCGTTGAGGCTTTCGTGCTTCCGCCGATTGCATACACCGTGACGGATTTCAGCGCGGATTTCGCGGGCACTATCTCGATCAGAAAAGAGACGGCCACCTCGCTCATTAAAGATATTTGCGTATCGCTTTACAAACAGGGCGCACGGTTGGTCGCCATTGCCAACTCTCACCTTGAGCCTGAGCACGTTGCGTCAATTAATGCGGCTCTCGAACAGGTCAAACAGGAGACAGGCCGCGCGGTGGCCTTTCCCGATAAGCGGCGGCGCAGATGGGCCGCCACGCTCACGGAAGAATTCCGTCGAGGCGATTGCCACGCCGGTTCGTATGAGACTTCGCTCGTTTTGGCTGCGCGCCCCGAACTTGTGCGCGAACAGGTGCGCGAGAAACTCGAAAGAGTGCCGATCTCGATTGCCGAAAAGATTCAGGAAGGCGCGCGCACCTTTAACGAAGCGGGCGGGACAGAAGCCTATTTCGGCAGCCCCCGTGAAGCAACGCGCGAAGAAGGCGAAACGTCTTACGCGGCCCTTTCCGATATGATAGCGGCTGCCGTGATGGAGACGCTTACGAAAGAAACCTGAAGATCATTCACGATTGGATCTCAATTCACCGCCACTTATTCCTGCGGCTCTTGTGAAGCTGGAAAATCAATTATTGAATTCTTTGCTGCGAATGAGTAATATAGGCCCAGCACGAACACCGATAAAAATAATAGAGCTTGCTTCGGCCCCTAATCTTTCATTCTTATTCCCACAAGTAGTATTAGAAAGACCGGGCCACGTTTGAGGGCCGTTGGAATCGCTCCCCGCCTTCGTGTTCGGAAGGAAAAGCGATGAGAAAAACCAGAAAAACAATGAACGCGATGTTTGCCTCACGTCTCCGCTTGAGATATTACCGCTCGAAAACGAGAGCCGAATCGCAAACGAAATCGATGAACGAACGACAGAAAGAACTCCTCGACCAGCAGACCAGTGAGAGCGAGCGGCTCAAAGAATCTGTAATCACGGACCCGCTCACGGGTTTGCGAAACCGGCGATTCTACAGTCTTGTGATCGGCAATGAGATGGCCCGCGTCGAACTGGCGGGCGAGAAGTACGGGCCGAAAGTAGAACTGCTTTTTTTCGTGCTCGACCTGGATAATTTCAAAGAGACGAACGACCGCTACGGGCGCGATGCGGGAGACCGCGTGCTGATAGAAGTTGCGCGCAGGCTTGAGGCAATGACGCGCAAGACCGATTTCGTACTGCGCTGGGGCGGGGAAGAGTTCCTCGTCATTTCGCGCGGGACCGACCGGGAGCAGGGCGAGCATCTGGCCGAACGAATTCTCAATGTTGTAGGGTCAAAGCCGATCTCGCTTGAAGACGGGACGGAGATTTCAGTTACGGCATCAGTCGGGTGGGCACCGTTCCCATGGGACCCCGAAAGACCGTATGCAATGGCTGCCGACGATGTGCTCAGGCTTGCCGACCGGGCATTGTGTTGCGTAAAGCAGGAACAGCGCAACATAGTGATAAGCGCCAAACCGCGATCAGAAAATCATGCCCTATAAGACCACGCTTCAAGTCCGCTTCGGTGATGTCGATAAAGCGGGGATCGTTTATTATCCAAGAATTTTTCACTACCTGCACATAGCTCAGGAAGACTTCTTCGCAGGCCACGTCGGCATCGCCTATCATCGCCTGATCGAAGAAGAGAGGTTGGCCTGGCCCACCGTGTCGGATTCGACAGACTTCCTGCGGGTGATCAAATACGGCGACACGCTCGATATAACCGTTTACATTTCGCGCGTGGGCAACTCGTCGGCCACCTTCGAGTTTCGCGTTTGTCGCGCAGGCTCTGATGATCTGCTCGTGCGGTCGTCGCAGGTGAAAGTCGCCATACAAATGGACACATGGGAGAAGGTCGCGATACCTGAAAAATATCGAAAGATATTTGAAGACTGCAAAGCCGAGTAAGCAAACGGGCCCCGCCTGGTCTATAATTCCTGCCCGAATCGTTTCATCATGAAGAAACAATCCGAGGTTCAAGAGCCTGCGCCTGCAAGCGATACACTTTCGAGCGACTTACTGATACTGCTCGACCGTAAAAGATTTCTTCGGCTGCTCGATACGGCCAGCGGCCAGCCGCGCCTCTCTTCGCTGAGAAAGAAGACCACGGCCATAAAGCAGATCGTTTCATCTGAAACGGGCGGCGATAAATTATTTTCGGACGGCACAAACACTGACGCGATCTCTTTGCGCAGGGATGTGCTGACCGGTGAACTGGATCAGATTATCGAAGCGCAGACGCTTGAAAGAGCAAGGTATTATCTCAAAAGACTCGCGGGCGGCGTGAAGCGGGAAAAGACGAGCGCCGTGAACGACATAAATCTGGGGCGCTGGAAAGAGTACGAAGAAGTCCTGACCGACAGCCTCTGGCTTCTGCCAAAACGCGACACGGCGGGGGCGCATCTGGGCTGGTACTGGGGCAATTTCATTCCGCAGATTCCGCGTCAACTGCTGCTCAGATACACAAAGAAGAATGACTGGGTGCTTGATACGTTTCTGGGAAGCGGCACGACTTTGATCGAGTGCCGTCGCATGGGCCGAAACGGAGTCGGAATCGAGTTGAACCCCAAGGTCGCGCGTAAAGCGCGCGAGACTATCAATCGCGAAAGCAACCCGGATAATGTGCGCACGGAAATCCTGAAGGGGGATTCTAAAACGATAGAGATCAATAAGGCGCTTGCGCGTCTGGGAGTCCGACAGGTTCAGCTTCTTGTAATGCATCCGCCGTATCACGACATCATAACTTTTTCCGAAAACAAAAAAGACCTCTCGATGGCCAAAAGCGCCGAAGAGTTTTTAAATATGTTCGGCGAGGCGCTCGATAACGTAACGCCCGCCCTTGAGCGAGGCCGTTACTTTGCGCTCGTAATCGGTGACAAGTATGAGAAAGGCGAATGGGTGCCTCTGGGGTTCGAGTGCATGAACGAAGTGTTGAAGCGCGATTATACTTTGAAGAGCATCATCGTGAAAAACTTTGAAGAGACGCGGGCCAAGCGCGATCAAAAACAGCTATGGCGATACCGCGCACTTGTCGGTGGGTTTTACGTCTTCAAACACGAGTACATTTTTCTGTTCAGGAAGAGATGAGAGGCTGCGCGCTACCGCTCGCCATACTGTAGCGTCGCGTCGCGCGCGAGCAGCGCCGCGCCGATTATGCCCGCGTCCTGACCCAGTTCGGCCACAACGACGCGGCAGCATTCAAAGCACGGTCTTACAGCGCCTCGATAGGTCCCTTCGCGAATCGGCTCAAGTATCAGGTCACCGGCAGCCATCACGCCGCCGCCCAAAACTACGACTTCGACGTTCAAAAGATTAACGACGCTTGCTATCGCCGCGCCGAGCACGCGCCCCGTCTCTTTCAGGACGGAGAGCGCAAGCTCGTCTTTTTCCATTGCTGCGCGCACGACTCGTTCGCCCGTCAGTATGCCTTCCATATCGCGCGCGAGGCTCGATATGGAAAAAGAAGGATCGCTGAACAATTGCTCGCGCACGCGGCGGACGATGTTCGGCCCCGATGCGAGCGTCTCTAAACAGCCCGTTGAGCCGCACGCGCATTCCAATCCATCGAGATCGATTTTGAAGTGGCCGAACTCGCCCGCAAACCCGCGACTGCCCCGCTGCAACTTGCCGCCGAGGATCAATCCCGACCCGATGCCTGTGCCCATCGTGACGAAGAAGACATCCTCGAACCCGCGCGCAGCCCCTGAACGCCATTCGCCGTATGCCGCCATGTTCGCATCGTTATCGATGACTATGGGCAGGCCCGTGGCCCGCTTCAACTCACCGTGCAGGTCGAATGACGAAACGTCTACAAGGTTGGGGTTCGCTTCGATTCGCTGCGCGCTTTGATCGACCAGCCCCGCCCAGCCGATGCCGACGGCGGCGGCGCTGTCGCCGTGTGATCGCAGGCGGTCGATGATCTCGATCAATTGATCGATGAAGACGCGCGGGTCGCTCACCTCAGACACGACCCGTTGTTGCTCTATGATGGAACCGTCCTCGCGAACCAGCGCGCCGCGAATCGTGCGGCCAACATCAAGACCGATATAAAGCCTGTTTGAAACTATGCTCATGAATCATCCTGCAACAGCCATTACTACTATGCCTGAAAATATCAACACGGCACCCGCCATACGCGCGAGGCCAAAGCTTTCACCGAGCAGTCGCCAACCGGCGAACGCAGCTATCACAACGCTTATCTCGCGAAGCGCGCCCACATAGCTTGCGCGCGCCATGGAGTATGCCTGCAAGACGAACTGGTACGCCAGCAACAGCAGAATGCCGACTGCGATGATGCGCGGCCATTGGGCGCGCCCTTCGACGATGACTGAACGATATCCGTATCGCGCAATCACCACAGGGGTTATGAAAAGCGCCGTCAGCCCAAGCACCAGAACATTGTATGCGGCTGGCGACATGATGCGCACGGCTGCCGCGTCAATCGCCGAGTAGATCGAAATGCAGAGGGCAACCGCAAGGGCCGAAACTCGCGCGCCTCTATTCAAAGCGACGGCACGCGGCGTGGACCAGAAGCGACCCGCTCCAACAATTATCAACCCCGCAAGCAAAAGTATAAGGCCAAGGATTCCTGCCGCCCCTACTCGCTCGCCTAAAAACATCACTGCCCAGACGGCAAGAAGCGCGGGCGCTGCGCCGCGCGCTATCGGGTAGATTTGCGAGAACTCGCCCTCGCCGTATGCTCGAATCAAAATCATGAAATAAGCCGCCTCGACAACTGCGCTTGCCAGAGCGTAAGGCCAGATGCTCGCAGGTATAGTGCTTACGACGAGAATCGGTAGATTGATAAGAGCGCCGAAAGCCAGAGCCCAGCAGGTGAATATCTGTTTTTCGTCGATGCGTTTGACGATCAGATTCCACCCTGCGTGCATTGTTGCGGCTGCGATTACCAGAATAAGAGCAGTTAAGGGCATGCAATTACTTAAAGAGAGTGGCGGACCGGACAATTGCGGTAGCGATTGATGTGAATAACAATCTAAACTGCCGTTGCCGAAACGCGAGCGCCCGCTTTTTTCAACCGGCTCAAAGCCCAGCGCGCCTTCGCTCGCACGCCTTCATCGGCGTCATTCAATCTTTTTTGCAGCGCGTCGTAAGCTGCCGAGTCGCAAATTTCGCCTAACGCTTCGGCGGCGGCGAATCTTACGTTGCCGTTCGGCTCTTCGAGCAAAGCGATCAAATCCGGCACGGCTGTCGTTTCCTTCAATCGCCCCAGCGCCAGCGCCGATTCGCACGCCACGAATTTATCATCGCCTCTGAGCATCTCTACCAGCATAGGCGAGATCGTCCTGTCTCCGATCATCCCCAGCGCTTTTGCGGCGAATCGCGCCGTAAGATTATCGCCTTCGTCCATGGCATCGTTGAGCAGGCGAATCACAGGCCCCGTGGCTTGCTCGCCGAGCGATACGATAGCCTGCACTGCTTCGGCTTTTACTTTTAAACTCACGTCTGTGAGCGCCTCAACCAGAGCGGAGAGCGCGCGCGGATCGTGCGAAAATTTCAGAGTGCGAACGGCATCAACGCGATTCTCTTCGTTCTCGTCCTTGAGCAACTGCGTCGGATCGACTGCGCGCCCTTCGCCTGAAACCCCCGCTATGATGCGTTGCGAGATGCGGTCCTGAATCGCCAGCACGTCTTCGGCATCGGCATCAATCTTTTCGCTCCACAATATGCCGCCGCCCGCCGCGTCTATCAGTTGAGCGGTTACGCGCAACCGTTCGCCCGCTTTCAGGAAATTGCCCATTAGCACAGCATCAACGCCGAGTTCTGCGCAGATGCGGGCAGGAGCAACGAACTCGCTCTGGTAGCGGGCAACGGCGCTCGACGGCATGACTTTGACGGAGCCGACATTTGCCAGCTCTGTAATCAGGCTGTCGGCCAGCGACAGCCCGTAGAAATCCGACTGCTTGTCGCCGCTCAGGTTGCGAAACGGAAGGACGGCGAGCGATTTTCGCTGTCGGCTTGCGAGCGAGAAATCCGCGCTCGTCGTTTCCGGTTGCGCCGCGCGTCTGCTCTGGCCGCCCGGCAAAGGGTCGGCTGGCAAAGCATCGACCGGCAGATCGCGCCCGAACAAGCGATTTATGAACTGGCTGACGGAGCCGCGCGACGACTGCCGCCTGGGCACGACAAACGGAGTCAGAACGCCGTCGGGCACGCACGTCGCCTGCAACCGCACGGCGACGCTCAATCGCTGCAGGTCTTCGAGCATCTGCTGCATGGTTTGATAGCGGTCGCTCGGATTTCGAGCCATCGCGCGATCAATCATGTCTGAAAGCTCTGCGGGCAGTTTGTCGTTCATCTCTTTTGCGGGCCTGTAGGAATCGTGAAGAACTGCGTGCATCAGGTCTACGTTGGTCTGGCCTTTAAAGGGCAATCTTCCGGTCGTCATTTCGTAAACGACGACGCCAAACGAATAGATGTCGCTGCGATGGTCTACACGCTCGCCGCGAGCCTGTTCGGGCGACATATAATTCGGCGTTCCGAGAGGCGCGCCCAGCCGCGTCAATTCGTCGGCTTCAGATACTGCGGCCCGCTCTTTGTCCGTGAGAAGTTTTGCGAGTCCGAAATCGAGTATCTTGGCCTGCCCGCGCGGCGTGATGATGATATTGCCGGATTTGATGTCGCGATGGATTATGCCTTTTGCGTGCGCCGCTGCCAGCGCATCGGCTGTCTGCATGGCTATCGAGAAGAGGCTTTCGAGGCTTATGGGCTTGCCGCTTATGACGCGCTTGAGCGTTTTGCCCGGCACGTACTGCATCGCGATGAAGTACTGGCTATCGAACTCCGCGATTTCATATATGGTGCAGATGTTCGGATGATCGAGCGCCGATGCGAGTCGTGCTTCGCGCAGGAAACGCTTACGCGATTCGTCTTCGGCAACCAGATCGGGCGCAAGCAGCTTCAGCACGACCGTGCGGTCGAGCGTCGTGTCATATGCCTTGCGTACCTGCCCCATGCCGCCTGCGCCAAGCTCTTCTTCGAGACGGTAATGCGAAATTGTATTTCCCATGATGTGTTACTTCGTTGATGAAGGATTATAGTCAGCCTGATGTGCAAGGTTATGCTTTTAAGATGTGATGTCAAGGGCAATCGAAGGAATCGAGAAGATTAATCTTTGAATATAATGAAATAATAAATTGTCGAACCGGTTCACGCGCCGTCTTCTGCGGCGGCGACGGGCAGAGAAAATGTGAAGCGAGAGCCGCGCCCCACATCGCTTGTGGCCGTGACTTCGCCGCCGTGCGCCTGCACCAGATGCTTGACGATTGCCAGCCCCAGTCCCGTGCCTTCGGTTTTGCGCGAGCGCGATTTGTCTGCGCGATACAACCGCTCGAATACGCGGGGGAGGTCCGACGACGCTATTCCCACGCCCGTGTCCTCTACGTGAACCCACGCCCGCCCGTCCCTCTCTTCCGCCCTGACCGTGACCGAGCCGCCCGGTCGATTAAACTTCACCGCGTTGTTTATCAGGTTGTAGAGAATCTGTTCGAGCCGCGTGCGGTCGGCCATCACAAAAAAATCATCAGGAATCGAGAGCGAAAACGTCACGCCGCTGTCGCTGTGGCGGGCTTCCGTGAGACCGAAGATTTCAGTCACGACGGCGCGCAGCCGCACGCGGCCCGGCGACAGTTTCACCTTGCCCGACTCGATTGCCGAAAGGTCAGAGATGTCTGCGATCATCTCGCTCATGCGCGTGGCGTGCTTGTGCAGCTTCTCTATGAATCGCAGGTTGTTTTCACGGTCATCTATCGCGCCGTCCAATAACGTCTCTGCGTAAGCCAGAATCGCCGTCAGCGGCGTGCGCAATTCGTGCGACAGATTGGCAAAGAATTCGCGGCGCACGCGCTCCAGCCGCTCAAGCTGCGTGATGTCGAAAAAGACTCCCACTGCGAGGTTGCGGCCCAGCGGCGCAACGTTGAGTTGGAAGCTGCGCGCTTCGCGGTCAGCCATATCGACTCGCGTCTCGACGCTTGCGCGCTCGGCAATCACGCGGCGAAATGCGCTGTTGATCAACGGGTCGCGCGTCGCGTCCACAAGGCGATGATCAGTAGGCTTCAGCCCGTAAAGCGGAAACTTTCCATCGACCGTCTGCTGGTCAATCTCTGACAACTGCGGGCTTGCGACAGACAACTGTTTTTCCGGGAGCTTCATCACGCGCGCGGCGGCGTCGTTGTAAAGCAGGATGCGCATATCGGAGTTGACGATCAAAACGCCTTCGCGCATCGTGGCGAGCACTCCTGAAAGCAGGCGATTTGTCTCTTCGGTCATCTCTGTCTGTCGGTTGATTTCGGCAAGCGCCGCGCTGTAACGCTCGAAACCGTAGCGCGATACATAAAAAGTTATCACTGCCACGACCATCACCGTGATGATGTGCGAGACGATGACAGACATGTTTGGAAACAGCAGCGTCTTGATGGCCTCGTAGACCACAAAGATCACGAGCGCCGCTATCGTCACCATCCATACTCGCCGGGCAATGTCTTTCATATTCTGGATTTCGGATTTTAGATTTTAGATTACCAGAATTTAACCTGACTCAGAGCTAAAATCCGAAATCCGAAATCCGAAAATCCGAAATTCAATGGTTCTGCTTTCGGCTGTCGAGCAGGCGGTAGCCTATCCCTGTTACTGTCTCTATGAGCGTAGCGTCGCCGAGCTTCTGGCGCAGTCGGCGAATGTGAACGTCGAGCGTGCGCGAGTCTCCGTAATAAGAGAGGCTCCAGACCCTGTCTAAAAGAACCTCGCGCGTCATAACGCGCCCCTGATTGCGCGCAAGCTCGGAAAGCAATGCGAACTCTTTTCTGGTCAGCCGCACCTCGTGCTCTTTGTAATGAACGCTGAAACTGGCCGGGTCTATTCTCAGCGTGCCGTTGTCGTAAACGGGTCGCTCCATCTCAAGGCCGTCCGCGCGCCTGAGCACCGCATTGACCCTCGCCACAAGCTCGCGCATCCCGAAAGGCTTCGTTATGTAATCATCCGCGCCGATGTTCAGGCCGAGCACTTTGTCGGATTCATCGGTCCGCGCCGTTAGAATCAGTATGGGCACGCGGGCAGTCATGGCTTCGGCTCGAAGCCTGCGGCACATCTCGAACCCGCTCATATGCGGCAGGTTCAAATCCAGCAGCACGAGGTTCGGCGGGCGATCAAGTATGAGGTTGAGCGCGTCTTCGCCCGTCAATGCCACTCGCACGCGGAAGCCTTCGCGCTCCAGGTTATAGCGAATCGAATCTGCAATGTCTTCGTCGTCTTCGACGATCACTATGCTGCGCGTTCGCGTCTCTTCATTTGTTGCTACCATATAGTGTGTTTAATGACCTGTCCCCGCGCCATATAGACTATCTGCTCGCAGATATTGGTTACGTAATCTGCGATTCGTTCGAGGTGTTTGAGCACAAAAAGCCATTCGGCCCCGCGCGGCACGGTAGCCGGGTTTTTCATCATCACCTCGATCACCTGCGCGTAAAGCTGATCGTAAAGCAGATCAACATCATCGTCGCGCGCTATGGTTACGCGCGCCCGCTCAGGGTCGCCCGATGTGAAAGCGTCAAGCCCGTCAACCAGCATCTCCTGTACGACGCGCCCGATCATCGATATGTCGATGCGCGCGTCAAGCTCAGGCTCGTTGTTGAGCGAGAGCGCGTGCTTGGCAATGTTGACCGCGTGATCGCCTATGCGCTCGACCATCGGCGCTGTCCGCGCGACCGATACCACGAAGCGGAGGTCGCTTGCGGCTGGCTGCTTGAGCACCATTATATCGACGCACATCTGATCTATCTCAAGCTCAAGCTGATCGAGCGTGTCGTCTTCGCGGATGACGCGCTCGGCAAGTTCCGAGTCTCGATCCGTGAGCGCGCGCATCGAAAGCATAATAGCTTTTTCAGCCGCGCCGCCCATTATGAGCACGCGGTCGCGCAGGGAATTCAAATTGTCTTCAATAAGTCGCTTGTGCATATTGTCTCAAAGGGTTCCCGCTACCGGTTCGTCGTCGTCAAATCTGAAAACCAGTAACCTGAAACTGAATATCATCCGAATCTGCCCGTGATGTAATCCTCGGTCATTTTGTTATCGGGCTTGGTGAAAATTTTCTCCGTTATGTTGAATTCAATCATCTCGCCCAGCCAGAAAAACGCCGTCTTGTCCGAGATGCGGGCGGCCTGCTGCATATTGTGAGTCACGATGACGATTGTGTACTTCTCTTTCAGGGAGGCCATCAGCTCTTCTATCTTCTGCGTCGCTATGGGGTCGAGCGCCGAAGTCGGCTCGTCCATCAACACGACCTCCGGCTCGACCGCAAGCGCGCGGGCGATGCAGACGCGCTGCTGCTGGCCGCCCGACAATCCCAGTGCGGATTCTTTCAACCGGTCTTTCGCTTCGTCCCACAGCGCCGCAGCCCTCAGGCTCGCTTCGACACGGTCCGCAAGCTCGGATTTCGATTGCGTCATACGATTGATTTTAAGCCCGTATGCCACATTGTCAAAGATCGAGCGCGGAAACGGGTTCGGCTTTTGAAAAACCATGCCGACTCTTCGACGAAGCGAAACGATGTCGGTTGCGGGCGCGTAGATGTTTTTGCCGTCAAGCTCTATGCGCCCCTCGACGCGCGTGCCCGGTATCACATCGTTCATTCTGTTGAGCGTGCGAATGAGCGTTGACTTGCCGCAGCCCGACGGGCCGATGAAGGCCGTCACTTCGTTTGCAGGGATAGCGAAGGTGATGTTTTTCAGCGCGCGCGTGCGGCCATAAAAAAAGTTCAAGCCCTCGACAGCTATTTTGGCCTCCTGCGCGACCGTGTTTGCTTCCCCTGATTCGGGCTTTTTCTGTACGGCGCGCGGCACGACTATCTGAGGCGCGACTATCTGAGGCGCGACTATTTGCGGAGCAGCTTTCACGCTTTGCATATCAACACCTGCTTCTTGCCTGTTTTGTTGTTCATCCATATCCGGTTTGTGATCTCAGTCCGAGCCTTGCCCTGCCCGGTATATCTTACGTCTGGTAACGGTTTCTCGTAAGCAGTTTCACAGCCACGTTGATTGCTAAAATCATCCCTACCAGAACGAGCGTTGCCGCCCACGCCATCGAATGCCACTGCTCGTAAGGCGCGCCCGCATAGTAATAAATCTGATAGGTCAGCGACGCGATGGGCTGCATAACATCCGTGCTTATATAGCTGTAGCCGAGCGCCGTAAACAGAAGCGGCGCGGTCTCGCCCGCTATGCGCGCAATCGCAAGCATCGCGCCCGTTGCGACCCCGCCAATCGCCGCGCGCAGCACCACGCCAAGGCTCATTCGCCAGACGGGCGCGCCGAGCGCAAGCGCCGCTTCGCGCATGCTCTGCGGCACCAGCCGTATCATCTCTTCCGTGGTGCGCGCCACAATCGGCATCATCAGGATTGCAAGCGAAACGCCGCCCGATAGCGCAGAAAAATGGCCCATGGGTTTTACCATAATCGTCCAGACGAAAACGCCGACGACGATTGACGGCACGCCTGTCAGCGTATCGATCAGAAACCTGAGCACCATGCCAAACCGGTTCGAGCTGAATTCAGCCAGATAAAGCCCCGCCATTATTCCAACGGGAAGACCTATCACGGATGCGATGCTGATTAAAATGAGCGTGCCGACTATTGCGTTGGCAATGCCGCTGTCAGGCTCGCCTACAGGCTTTGGCTCGTTGACCAGAAATCCGAGACTCAACTCGCTGACGCCCGTCACGGCGATATAGCCTAAAATGACGACGAGCGCCACTATGACGATTGCCGCAGATGCGCTCGTCAACAGGGTCATCACGCGGCTCAACATCTTTCGACGCCTGTCGCTATGCATGAGCAACCTTTCCCTGGCCTCGCGTCACTGCGTAAACCAGCAGCCTTGCCGACGCGTTGATGATGAAAGTGACGATGAACAGGATCAAACCAAGTTCCACGAGCGCGTGACGGTAAACTTCGCTGGTGGCTTCGGTGAATTCGTTGGCGATGGCCGACGCAATGGTGAAGGATGGCTCAAACAGCGATGCGGAAATTTCAGGGCGGTTTCCTATGACCATCGTTACGGCCATGGTTTCGCCCACGGCGCGGCCCAGTCCCAGTATCACAGCGCCCGTGATGCCCGATTTTGCGTTCTGCAATACGATGAGCGTGGCTTCCCACGTCGTCGCGCCGAGCGCAAGCGCCGCTTCGCGCTGCGAGCCGGGCACAGCGCCCATCACATCTGTCGTTACTGCCGTGATGATGGGCACAATCATGATCGAAAGGATGATCCCCGCCGTCATCAGCCCAAGCCCGTTCGGGTTGCCCTTAAAGATCGGCAGGAATCCGAGCACGGACTGAATCCCTGGGTAGATGTGATCGCGCAGCAGCGGCGCAAGAACGAATATGCCCCACATTCCGTAAACGACCGACGGTATTGCCGCAAGCAACTGGACCAGAAACGAGATGGGCGTTCTGAGCGAGCGCGGCGCGTGCTGTGTCAGAAAGACCGCAACGCCGATGCTCACCGGAACTGCGATAAACAATCCGATGATAGACGAGACGGCTGTGCCGTAGATGAACGGCAGCGCACCGAACTCTTCGCGCACAGGGTCCCATCTTTCGCCCGTGATGAACCCAAAGCCGAACTTAGAGAACGTAAGCGTCGAGTTGCGCGCCATCTCGATTATTATCAGGATCACGAGTCCTGCGACCGTCAGCGCGAACACCAGCGTCATCATCCTGAAGAGCGGATCAGCCCATCGCGAAGAGAAGCGCGCAATGAGCGAGCTTCTTTTCGCGGCAGGCGGCTGCTGTTTTGTCGCTATGGCTTTCATGCGAGGTAAGCGGGTGTCAGTTCGTGCGAAGCGGTTTGCCCTGATAGGTGATCGAATTGATCTTCGCCTCTGCCTTCTTCACCACTTCTTCGGGCAGTGGAGCGTAGAGCAGGTCGCGCGCCATCTTCTCGCCATCGTGAATTGCCCACCACAGGAAGTCTACGAGCGCTTTTCCTTTCGTCTGATCGGGTTGTTCTTTATAAACGAGCAGGTAGGTGAACGACGAGATGGGGTAGGCCGTAGCTCCCGGCGCGTTGGTGATTGAAACTCTCATATCTTCGGGTATCTGACCGGCGACGCTCGCGGCGGCGGCGGTCGTCGAATCGAGCGTCGGGCGAACGAACTGGCCGCCCGCGTTTTTGATCGAAGCAACGGGCAGTTTGTTCTGCTCTGCGTAAATCAATTCGGTGTAGCCGATTGAATTCGGCGTCTGCTTGATCTGACCTGTGACGCCTTCGTTGCCTTTCGCGCCAACGCCCGCGGGCCACTGAATAGCCGTTCCCGCGCCCGGGCCTTTCTTCCAGTCTTCGCTCACTTTTGAGAGAAAATCTGTGAAGACGAATGTCGTGCCGCTTCCATCCGAGCGATGCACAACCGTGATGTCGTTAGCCGGAAGGCTTACGCCTTCATTAGAAGAAGCGATTGCCGGATCGTTCCACTTCTTGATCGTGCCAAGAAAGATTCCTGCGATTGCCTCAGGCGTGAACTTGAGGTCAGTCGATACGGTCGGCAGGTTATAAGTCATCACCACTGCGCCAAGCACCGTCGGGATGTGAAGAATCTGGCCCTGAACTTTGCCTAAGTCTTCATCTTTCATCGGTGCGTCCGAGCCTCCGAAGTCTATCGTTTTTTCAGAGATTTGCTTGATGCCTGCGCCCGATCCGAGCGATTGATAATCGAACTTCACGTTCGTATGCGCCTTGTTGTACTCGCTGAACCATTTCTGATAAAGCGGATAGGGAAAGGTCGCGCCCGCGCCTAAAATCCTCGTCTCGCTTGTGCTCGTGCCTGATTGCTGGCCGCCGCAACCTGCAAGGGTAAAAGTCAATAAAGCGATTGATAAGAAAACGCCGATCATGCGCGCCTGTAGAGTGCGATCAGTCATGTGGTGGGGGTCCTCCCGCATTGTTTTTAGCTGCTTATTCAATTGAAAAGTATATAAACGGCGTGTTACAGCTTTGTAACATCGTCGTTAATACTTAGTTAACTATTGGTTTGACCCTGGTTCTGTTCTCTCAGTTTTTTTCGGTAAAGTAACGTGAATTCGACATAAGAATCAGCCCTGAAAGGGCGAAATTCAATAGCACAGGGCATCGCCCTGTGTCTTGCATCAAGAAAAACTACAAGCCCTGTAAGGGCGAAATAAATCAGTTGGTTTATTTCGCCCTTACAGGGCTTGTGTGGTAGTGGCGTTGCATACCGTGGGTTTCACCCACGGCTATTGAATTTCGCCCTTTCAGGGCAATGGTGTTAAGTTAAGGGATATAGAATGGCATACCCCAAAACTGGTAAAATCTTCTATGGTTAAAAAAACGAACTTGCGCTGATTCAACATTTGCGAGATCTATTCAACAACCCTCTTACGATAGAGCGCTTCCGCCTTAGTGAGAAGGATTTCTCTCGCACCAGACTCCTCAGCTTTGCACGCACGGCTTTGCTCATTTTGCGAGGTCACAAATTGTCTCTACAGAATGCTCTCAACAAACTCTTTTCAACTCTGGGCGAACTCTTCTCCGTCCCAACCGCCAGCGCATATTCTCAGGCCCGTCAAAAACTAAAACCGGAACTCTTCGTTCATCTCAATGATCTGGTCTGCCGCGATTTTTATCAACTCTACGAATCGGACAAACTGGTGAGGCGGTGGCGAGGTCATAGACTTTTAGGCTGTGACGGCACTTATTTGAATCTACCCGACACAAAACAGACTCGCTTGGAATTCTCTGTGCAAACCAATCAATACGACGATGGCAGTTGTGTTCAAGCACTGGGTTGTGTGCTTTATGATCTGCTCAACGATTTGAGTCTGGCTGCTGCCTTAGGCAAACGCCAGGGCGAGAAGAAGCTTTTATTCGAGCAGTTGTGGCAAGCCACACAACCGGCAGACGTATTAGTGTTGGACCGTCATTATGCGGATTATGCGGTTTTTGCTTATGCTTTGGCGCAAAATCGACACGTAATAGTGCGATTGCCGACCAGAAGATTCAGTGCGGCACAACCCTTCTGGCAGAGCAAAAGAAGTGAGCAGGTCATAAAGTTGAGTTGTCCGATCTCTGCCCGAGAGCATGTCAAAGAGAAGGGATTGGCAGAAGAAATAAGTGTGAGGTTGATCCGAGTAGAACTCCAGAACGGGACAACAGAAGTGCTGGTGACGACATTGCTCGACAGAAAGAAGTATCCGGTTTATGAGTTCAAAGAGGTCTATTTTTACCGGTGGTGCGAGGAGGGATTTTTTGACCGGATCAAGAATATATTCGAGGTGGAGAGATTCAGCGGGAAGACGCCCATAGCGATCAGGCAGGACTTTTATGGAGTGATGTTTTTAGCGAGTTTGGAGAGCGTCTTGAGCAAGAAGGATGAGAAGGAGTTGAAAGAAGAGTCAAAAGAAAGAGGGGCGATAAGTGAAGCGAGAGTCAATCATGCAGTAAGTTATGTGGCGATGGTCGAAAGGGTAGTACAGTTGTTATTGAGTGAAGAGCAAGCAGAAAAGATACTGGAAGAGATGCATCATCTGTTTCGAATGAAGCCAAGTCGAGCGCGACCCGGAAGACAAGTCGAACGAAGAAAAGAGCTGAGATATGCGCACAAACTTCGATTTTACAAGTACGTCAAAAAGCTTTTGGCTTAACTTAACACCATTGCCCTTTCAGGGCTTTTACTTCGATCATTATGTCGAATTCACGTTAAAGTATGGAAAGCGTTGGAAAGTTTTGCGGGCAACCGCGACCTGAAATGAATGCAGTCTCACACGGGGAATTCACTATTCAGTCTGAAGGTTGTGCGATTTTATGACGTGTTGGTCGCGCGGACGGATCGTAATGACGCTCTATGTTTGGTCGATGAATGAAGAGCGCTACAGGTTCAGCGCTCTTCATTCACCAGACCTCGGCCCTATTCACTTAGAAGATGAACCGCAATTGCAGCTGGAACATGCGCGGCGGGTCGATGTTTGCGAAGGCCGGGATCGCGTTGGTGGCCGTGCCGACGGCTACCAACTGACCGAACGTCGGGTTCACTCTGGCCGCATCGCCGTAAATCGTCTGTCCGCGTCCGAGGTAGTTACCGTGATTAAAGACGTTGAAGCCCTCCAACCTCAGCAGGATGGCCGTGCGTTCTGACGTCTTGATGCGACTCTCGACGAAGAGGGCAACATCAGAGGTCGGGGTGCCGCGAAACGCCGATTTGCCGATCACCTTGCCAGCAAAGACCGGTCGGTCATTGTTCGCCCCATCACCGTTGTTGTCAACGCCCGTCGTGGCATTGAACGGACGCGATGAAGCGAGCTGTGTCAAAGTACCGGCAGTGATGTTAAGCGGGAACTGATAGCTGAACGTGATGACCGCGCGATGACGCTGATCGACCACGCTCGGCCCGCGCTCGACCTCGTCGAGTCGCACGATGTTGGCTTCATTCGGTCCTATGCCATTGCCGTCCGGCTCGAAGGTGTTGGTCGCCTTCGACAGCGTGTAGCTGAGCGATGCAAACATACGCGAGATACCCCGATAGATGATCTGCGTTTGCAATCCGTTGTAATCGCCGACGCCGAGATTCATTATCGTGTTGATCTGCCGTATGCCGCCCGCCCTCGGCAGGATTGGACGGGTGAGATTGGCCGCGGCCACGGTCCTGACTTGTCCGAACGACGTGCGATCAAAGGGCGACGGGGCGTTCAGGTCAACCGTGCGATCTAGATTGGTCCAGTGCTGATGCACGTAGTCTGCGCCAGCAACCAATCCCCTTACCAACTCGTGCTCGACGCCTATGGAAACGACCTGACTGCGGGGATTCACAAACTCATCCGGATAGTTCGGCACCAGATCGAAATTCAGCCCGTACTTCGCGAACTGCGTCTGGTAGAAAGAGCGCTTGCCCGCGATGATCGTGATATCACGTGCAGGCAACTGCGAAGCCGGTAGCGTCTTCGGATCAAACATTAGCGGCAGGCATGATCCTGTCAGGCAGGTCGGGAAACCGAGTTGCCCCGGAACCGCGCTGTAAGTTGTCAATCCGTCCAGCCCGTTTACCAGGTATCCGGCGACCTGATTGGATCGAATCTGCGTGTAATACATAGCGTAGCCGCCGCGAATCGACAGGCGCGAAAAGCCCCCCGGATGCCATCCGAAGCCGATACGCGGCGCAAAGTTCTTCGTCGCGTCGGTCAGGGTCTGCCGGTCATAGCGAAGCCCTGCGTCAATCGTGAGGTCGGGGCGCAGATGGATGCTATCCTGCACGAACCCTGTCAGTAGCCACTGCGGCAGCTTGTAGCTGCTGATCCCGAAGTTGATCGGCTGCGTGTAGTTCTGCACGTCGGCAAGCGTCAATTGATCGAAGGGCGCAGTCGTCGTGTTCTTGAACGTGAACGTGCCGAGGACTGCGGTGCCCGGCTCGCTGCCTGTGCCGCCTGATGTATGATGGATCACGCTTCCGCCAAGTCGGAGGTAGTGCTTGCCAAGCGACCACGACAGCGTGTCCGAGAACTGAAACTGGTGACTATAGATGTCTGAGGATCGCGACTGTCCTATGGTGAAAGGCACAGTCCCGCTGCGCGAGTAGGTGGTTGACAGTACCTGAGCTTCCCATAGCGTGACAGGATCGCCATGCAGGTAGGCAAATCGCGCCTCGTTGAGAAGATGAGAGTTGAAAACCATCGTGTGATTGAGCTGAGTCGTCACAGACCTGCGCGCGTACCTGCGCGCGACGCTGGGCGCGTTCGTGCCGCCCACGGCGTCCTGCGGGTTGTCGTCGTCAAACCGATCCAGGTTCATTCGGAACATCAGTGTCTGGTTCGACGTGAGTTTGTGGTCAAGCCGTCCGTTGACCAGCGTCTGTCGATAGTGGCCCGTGAAGTCGAGGTGGCCATCCGCTGGCAACAGGAAGGCAGGCAGATTGGGCGACAGAAACGTCGTTCGATCCTGCCGTGTGTAGTCAGCCGTGGCGAAGAAGAAGGTCTTGTCCTTGATGATCGGCCCGCCAATCGAGCCTGAGACCTGCTTCAGCACATCCGGAATGTCCACCGGGTTGATAGCCGCCAGAGTGGTGGGCGTGACGCAACTCAGCACGGACGGGGGGCAGAAGTTTCTGGTCGAGAACGTCTCCGCCTGCCAGTCGCCGGGACGGGCCATGAATATTCCTTCGCCGTGAAAGACGTTCGTGCCGGACTTGGTGACGATGTTCAACGCCGGGCCAGCGGTCCAGCCGAATTCGGCAGAAAACGCGTTCGTAAGCACCGCGAATTCCTGTACAGCGCCGAGCGGCACGGTCGCAATCGCGGTCTGGCGGCCCCATCCTTCATCGTTGTTCGCGCCGTCGAGTGTGAAGGTGGTTGTGCGGCGTGAACCCGCACCTGTGATGAAGTACGTTGCGTTGACGAAGAGGTCACCCGTGCCTTTCCCCTGCCGGAACGCCGAATTCAGGAGCGGCAGCGCCGTCACCTTGCGGCCCAGAAGCGGCGTCTCGTCGATCTGCTTGCTGCCGAGCGGGAGACCTATCTGCGGGTCCGCGCGCACGCCTTCGGTCGTGCCGTATACGGTGACCTCGCTCTTGCCGCCGCTGGGTACGAGCTTGACCTTCACAATCGCGGTTTCACCGGCACGCAGCGTTAGACCTGTAACGTCCTCGGCGGTAAACCCCGTCATGGCGACCGTGACATGGTACTCGCCGGTAAGCGAGAGCGCCGCGATTGTCGCAGAGCCTTCCTCTCCTGAGATAACTTCGCGCATCGCCCCGGTCGCTGTGTTCACCACCGAAATCTTTGCGTCCTTTACCACGGCACCGGTTTGATCGACCACATTAACGATCATCGTCGCCGTGTTAGGAGATTGAGCGACGACCGGCATTGCGATGAAGGCAAAGATCGCAATCAGAAGCAGAGGCCAGCCAAATCGATTTCTGGTTGTCAATTTGACCGCCTCGTCGTTTTTGAAGTAGCTGCCAAATCGGTTTTCGATACTCGCTTTTTTATTTTGAGTGCCTGATATTGCCATGTCCCTGTAGTTGCATCGCGTATTACGCAATGCATTCCTCCTTTGACTTCATTATTGTGGCGATTGCCACGCTGCTGACTCTTATGTGTCGAGCCGCTACTACAATCCGAACATCTTCACTCGAAGTTGAGGCTAAACCGGCCACTGTGATTTCGCGGCTTAACTCTTCAGCTTTGTAGTAGGGAATCTGTTTGTTTTGAATTCACTACTACCAGAATCAAAGAATCCGTCTAAGCAAATGAGGCTGCTGCTTCCTATATACCCCTTAGCATCAGACCAGTGCAACATGGTTAGACACAAGGCAAGATGTTTTCTTCCGTTCCTGCTGATCTTTTTGAAAAAGAAAGCAGCTTTCGACAGGTTCTCGCGCTCGGCGATCAAGGGAATGGCAATATCATGATCAGCCCTGAGTTCAGCGAAATCTACACGGATGAGCCGCGCAGGTTGACAGACGTGTCGGGTTCATCAGTTACAGATTTTTTTCCCGGCAGTTTAATCTCCGGCCTTTCCGGATGAGGTCTATATAACACTATAGTCTTTCCGATGACCTGCACTAATTCCACATTCTCCAGACTGCTGGATATTCTTTCTCCGCTCTCATCTGCATTCTCCGGCGCTGTGTCCGGGACCTTTACTTTCAAGAGTTCTCTGTTATTAAAAAGATTTTCGATAGAGCGCAGCACGGAATCAGTTATTCCCGCTTTGCCAATTTGCAAAATCGGTCTGAGCGAATGGGCCAGTCCTTTGAGATACTGTCGTTGCTTCGGGTTAAGTGTAGTCATAGCCCTCTGAGAGTATCTTTGATTCTTTTATGCCGCAAGGCGCTGTGTTGCTTGTCTTTCGCACCGGGAGCCAGTTTAATATCCCGAAGGATCGAAGGGCGCTATGAATGCGAAAAAACGGATCACCTCGGTACTGGCCTTGTTCGGCTTCATTGCTATTTTGACGCTGCAAACCCTGTTGGCTCAACCGCAAGTCAGGGCGGAAAAAGACTGGCCCGTATATAACGGAGGCTTTGACCAGACTCACTACTCAAGCCTGAAGCAGATCAACCGCGATAACGTTCGGAACCTGAAGCTCGCCTGGGCCTTTGACACAGGAGACGCTTATCCGGGCTCGGAATTGCAATGTAATCCGCTCATCGTAGACGGCGTTATTTATGCGACGACGCCGAAGGTCAATGTAATCGCATTAGACGGGGCGACAGGCAAATTGCTATGGCGTTTTGATCCTCACAAAGGCCGACGTGTGCTCGGAAAGATGCGCAATCGCGGGATCACATACTGGTCTGACGGAAAAGATAAACGCATCTTTGTCGCCGTGCGCCAGTACCTCTACTCGCTTGATGCGAGAACAGGAAACCTCGACGAAGCGTTCGGCACACGGGGCCGAATCGATCTTCGAGAAAACCTGCGACCGGGCGCAAAAGAGATGGTTTCAATCACTACTCCGGGAATTATCTACAAAGACCTGCTCATCGTTGGAAGCATCACGAGTGAAACGCTCCCGACGGCCCCCGGAGATATTCGCGCTTACGAAACTCGCACAGGCAGGCTGCGATGGACTTTTCATACGATTCCCCGACCGGGCGAATTCGGCTACGAGACATGGCCTGAAGAAGCCTGGAAATATTCCGGCAGCGCGAACAACTGGATGGGAATGGCTCTCGATATAAAGCGCGGCCTTGTGTTCGTTCCGACAGGCTCCGCCGCCTACGACTTTTATGGAGCTGATCGAGTCGGCGATAACCTGTTCGCCAACTGCCTGATCGCTCTCAAGGCCGACACGGGCAAGCGCGTCTGGCATTTCCAGACAGTTCGTCACGATGTCTGGGATCGCGACCTGCCCGCTCCGCCCACACTGGTTACAGTTACACGTGATGGTCGCCGTGTGGATGCTGTGTCGCAGGCGACCAAGTCAGGGTTCATATACCTGTTTGACCGCGAGACCGGCAAACCGCTTTTCCCCGTCGAATACCGGAACTACCCTGCCTCAGACATAGAAGGAGAGGTGACGGCACGGACACAGCCCTTACCGCTGAAGCCGGAACCTTTTGCAAGGCAGCGTCTCACGGCTGATATGCTCACCACGCGAACGCCTGAGGCGCACAGGGCCGTGTTGGAGCGATTCGAGAAGTTGCGCAGCAGCGGCCAGTTCGTGCCCGGTAGCCGTCAGGGGACTATCATCTTTCCCGGCTATGACGGCGCAGCCGAATGGGGAGGAACGGCCTTCGACCCTGAGACAGGGCTGCTATACGTTAACTCGAACGAGATGGCATGGATTCTGACAATGGTCGATGCGCCTGCGCGCTCCGCTCAAGTGAGCGGCAAAGATATTTATGCGAAAGAATGCGCCAGCTGTCATGGCTCGGATTTGAAAGGAGCGCCGCCGGAATTCCCTTCGCTCGTGCGCGTGGATGAGCGATACACGGAAGACGAGATTATAGAGCTTCTATTTCAGGGCAGCGGCAGGATGCCTGCATATGGTCGGCTCGGAATTGCCGGAGTCCGGGCCGTCGTGAGTTTTATCGTCAAGGGCGAAGAGAACAAGGTGGCCGCTCGTTTGTCTTCAATCACGGATTTGAAGTATCTGAGCGACGGGTACAAAAAGTTTCTTGACCCTCAGGGGTATCCCGCGATACAGCCGCCGTGGGGCACGCTTAACGCCATTAATCTGAACACGGGAGAGTACGTCTGGAAGATACTGCTGGGAGAGTACCCTGAGCTTGCCGCTCAGGGAATGACTGACACCGGAAGCGAAAACTATGGCGGCCCGGTCGTCACAGCCGGGGGGCTGATATTTATCGGGGCGACCAGCTATGACAGGAAATTCCGCGCTCTGGATAAAGCCACAGGAAAGGTCCTCTGGGAAACGACCTTACCGGCGGCAGGAAACGCCACGCCCGCCACCTACGAGATCAACGGGCGGCAGTTCGTCATCATTGCGGCAGGCGGCGGTAAATCGAAAGCCCCGTCCGGCGGCAGCTATCAGGCGTTCGCGCTCCCGGACTAGGACGGCTTGCAATGCTTCATCATCAGGTAAAGAATAAGCAATTTGCTGAATCAGACTCTCAGGAGGAAATGATGATCGTTAATCGCAGAATGTTTTTAGGCGCGGCCTCGCTCGCCTTCGTGGGCGGCGCTTGTGTGTCATCATCTGTGTTTGCAGCCCGAAAGAAGCTCAACAAAATCGGTTTGCAGCTTTACACCCTGCGCAACGAGATGGAGAAAGACTTTACCGGAACATTGGAAAAAGTTGCGGCTGTCGGCTACAAAGAGGTTGAGTTCGCCGGTTACTTCAACCGCAAGCCGCAAGACGTAAAAGCGACGCTCGATAAATTTGGCCTGTCGTCGCCCTCGGCGCATGCCCCGCTCGCTTCCGTAGATAAAGATCTGGAGAGCGTGATCGAATCAGCCAGAATCATCGGTCATAAATTCATCGTCTGCCCGTATCTGATGCCGAATGAACGCGCGACGCTCGACGATTATCATAAGCTTGGCCGTATATTCAATCGCGCGGGCGAGACCTGTCGAAAAGCGGGGATTGAATTCGCCTATCACAATCACGATTTCGAGTTCGTTCCGCTCGATGGCAAAATGCCCTATGACGTGCTGCTGGCCGAAACCGACGCCAGGCTTGTCAAAATGGAACTCGACATCTACTGGATCGTGAAGGCAGGTCAGGACCCGTTCCCTTATTTCGCCAATCATCCGGGCCGCTTCCCGCTCGTGCATGTTAAAGATATGGACAACACGCCGAAGCGGGATTTTACAGAGGTCGGGCGCGGCACAATAGACTTCAAAAAAATCTTCGCGCAGGCCAAAAAAGCAGGCATTCGCCATTACTTTGTAGAGCAGGACCGGTCAGCCGCTCCGCTTGAGAGCATCAAGGTCAGCTTTGATTACCTGAGCAGGCTGGAGTTTTAGTCAGAGTGATAACTTAGTTTTTCGATGGCAAATTCAAAGAGAAAAACGTTGAACGAACCTGACGGTCGCTCACAGGAAATATTGCAGGAACTGCTGCGCGCCGGTTTAGTATCTGTTGACGAGCTTGCGGCGCAACTCGGCGTTTCGCCCTCAACCATCCGCCGCTACTTAAACGCTTTAGAACAACAAGGGCTGCTCCGTCGCACGCACGGCGGCGCGGTATCGGTCGAGCCGTTGCTTTATGAGCCGTTTCGACATGTTTCGTCATTTCAGGAACAGGAAGAACGACGCGCAGTAGAAAAACGGCGCATCGGGCTGGCTGCGGCTGAACTTATCGCCGATGGTGAAATCATCGCCATCGGCGCGGGCACAACGACCACGCAGGTGGCGCGCAGCATACGCCATCGTAAAGGCATCACCGTGGTGACTAATGCCATCAACATCGCAATGGAGTTGAGCCATCGCAATGACTTGAAAGTCATCGTTACGGGCGGCTCGTTGAGCGGCGACTGGTTCGCGCTGGTCGGCCCTTCGGCCATTGCAAGCGTAGGCGAAATATTCGTCGATAAGGTCTTCATCGGCGTCGATGGTATTCACGCCGAGCGCGGGCTGACGACGAATTATCCTGATCAGGCAGCGATTCATCGCGCGATGATGCGTCAGGCCCGCCAGAGAATCGTAGTCGCCGATCACCACAAAATCGGGGTAACCGGCACCGCCCTCATCTGCCCACTGTCTGAGGTCAACCTGTTCATCACCAACAAAGGCGCTACAGACAAGACCGTCGCGCCGTTCTCCAGACAGGGAATCCTCGTGCAACGGGCATAGCAATTTCCAACCTTTAATCCGCGTACCTGAAATTGTAAAAGCACAAAAAATTACTTGACATTTTGCTCATTTGAGGTGTAAATGAGCACTGCGATGGCCATATGTCCGTGTTTTGCTCAAAATAGAAGCGTCAGCCGAACGCGCGCCATATCGAAATTTATGTCAGGAGAATTCAATAATGAAGCTTGATCGCCTGAATGTGATAATGCTGATCCTCTTGATCGGCGTAACATTTTGTCGTGTTGACACGGCTTTCTCGCAGGCTACTTCGGGGACCATTCTCGGACGAATAACCGACCCGCAGGAAGCGACCGTCCCGCAGGCGGCTGTGAGCGCAAAGAACAGGGACACGGGGTTGACGCAAACGGCTGAGACCAACGATAACGGCGATTATATACTGGCAAATCTTCCGCCCGGCACTTATACGATAACCGTCACGAAAGACGGGTTCACAACAGCCGTCAGCGACGATAACAGACTGGTGATCGATCAGAAACTGCGGCTTGATATCAGGATGGCTCTCGGCAATGTTACCGATAAGGTGACGGTCACGGCTGAAACTCCGCTGCTGCAAACGCAGAACACCGAGACCAGTCAGGTGGTCGAGACAAAAAGGATCACGGACCTTCCGCTGCTCGGTCGCAATTTTCTGGATTTGACTCGGCTGGCGACGGGCGTAACAAGCGGGCAGGGCGGCAACAATACGAATATCTCAGTCAACGGCCAGCGCGAATTTGCAAACTCGATAGTGGTTGACGGCATCGAGGTCAGCGCGAATCGCAACAACGACACCAGCCTGCGACCGAGCGTTGATTCGGTGCAGGAGTTCAAGATTCAAACATCGGCTTACGCGCCGGAGTATGGAAAGGCGTCGGGCGCTGTTGTCACGATTCAAACAAAATCCGGCAGCAACGCATTTCACGGCAGTGTATATGAATTCTTCCGACCGGGCGCGACTGCTGCCCGCCCGTTCAATTTCACGTCCGCCGCGCAGGACGCGCCAAAGCTCAGGCAGCATAACTTTGGCGCAACGATAGGCGGCCCAATATTCAAAGACCGGACATTCTTTTTTGCCTCTTACGAAGGGCTCCGTCAGCGCAACTCTTTCACGTTCCCGGATTCCGTGCCGCCGATTGATCAGATAAGATTCCTGCCCAACGGCGATGTCGATCTTTCAGGCTTGATAGACCCTATCACCGGAAATCAGATTCCCATCTTCGACCCGGAATTTTACGCGGTCAATTTCTTTGCGGAGCAATTTCCCGGCAACATCATCCCTGCCAATCGCGTCAGCCCCGCCGGTCGCGCGATTCTGCTGAACTTTTTTCCGAAGCCGACCCTGCCCGGAATTCTCAACGGCTACTTCAGCAACTTTCCCGTCCAGCAGCCATTTGAATTCAATTCCAACACGGTTGACGCAAGGATTGATCACACGTTTTCCGAGCGTGACAGACTGGCAGGCGTCTATCATTATGCGCCGTTCAATTCTGTGCTGGGCGACCGGTTCGCGGGTATTCCGGTCACGGGCGGCGGCAGCGCCGATATTGCGGACGATCAGGACAGCCGCAACCAGTCGCTTTCGATCACCGAGACGCATCTGTTTTCCAACACGCTCATCAATGAGTTTCGTTTCGGCTACACGCGCTTTCGCTTCGACCAGCGTGATCTGATTACGGATCAAAACGTGGCCGAGCAATTCGGCGTAGGCAATATCAATCTGCCCGGTTTTCCGCAGACGACAGGCTTTCCGCAAATCTTCCTCGGCACCGGCTACCAGACGGGCGGCTCGACCTTCAAGCCGCTGTTTTTTCTCGACAGCAATTATCAGTTCACCGATAACGTCACCAAACAGATCAACTCGCACAGTCTGAAAGCCGGTCTTGAGTTTCGCTTCCTGAGCGCAAAGCCGACCTTCTCGCTGTTTCCCACAAGCTTCATGTTTTTCGGCGGCGCGTTTTCAAGCCTGACGGGCGATCCGAACTTTGCGTTCTTCGACCCGAATGCGTTTTACGGCAACGGCGGCTCGGACATCGCCGATCTGCTGCTGGGTCTGCCGCTATCGGTAAACACAGGGCTTCAGCTTACAGACCCGAGGACGAAGAGCCACGAGACGAACTTTTACTTTCAGGATAGCTGGCAGGTAAACAAACGCCTGGTTCTGAATTATGGTCTTCGTTACGAATATCAAAGCCCTTACAGAGAAGTTGACGACAACGCGTCGAACTTCGACCCTCAGACGTTACAGATTCTGCTTGCGGGTCGCGGCGGCAATTCAAGCACGCTGATCGAGCCTGACAAGAACAATTTCATGCCCCGCATCGGGATCGCTTACAGAGTGACGGATCATACGGTGTTGCGGACCGGGTACGGCATATTTTATTCGCCTGAAAACGACGCGCGCAGCGATGTGCTGACAAAGAATTTCCCGTTCGCCACGCGCGATGATTTCTTTAATGATATTTTTGGCGGTCTGCCGTTCAGGTATAACTTAGACACAGGCATTCCGCGCGTGACGACTATTCAGATACCGGACGGCGCATCGAGCATTGATGCCCTGAGCATTCCCGGTGCCAGCTCGCAGGCGCTTTTCTTCGTCGATCCGCATTTCCGCACAGGCTATTCGCAGCTCTTTAATTTCGTGTTGCAGCAGGAACTGGCCTCGAACTTCACGGTAGATGTCGGCTACGTCGGTTCGTTGAGCCGTAAGCTGCCTTATGCCGTAGGCAATCTCAATCGGGGGGGGCGCATCTCTCCGCTGCTGGGCAGCATCGACAGCCAGTTCTCGATAGGCAACGGCAATTATCACTCGTTGCAGATCAAAGCCGACAAGCGGTTTTCGCGCGGGACGAGTTTCTTTGTCGCCTACACGTTCGGCAAGAACATTGATGACGGGCCTGCCCCGTTCAATCTCGGCAGAAACAACCAGCAGCCGCAGGACCCGTTCAATCTCGCTTTAGAGCGCGCCGTTTCCGCAAATGACATCCGCCACAATTTCGTCGCCAGCTTCATATATGAGTTGCCGTTCGGCAGGGAGAAACAGTTTCTCGGCGGTTCCGGCTCTGTGACTGATATAATACTCGGCGGCTGGCAAATCAATGGCATCGTCAGCGCGCGTTCCGGCTTGCCTGTCAATGTGGTTCGCAATGCGCCGACAGGCTTTCAGGGCTTGCGCCCGGATGTGCTGCGCGATCCCGAATTGTCCGACCCGACGCTCGACAGATACTTCGATACGGCGGCCTTCAGCGTCACGGGACTTGTAAACACGACCATCCCCGGCACCGCTGGTCGCAACATAGTTCGCGGTCCCGGTTTTGCGAATCTCGATTTTTCGCTGTTCAAGAATTTTTCGCTGAGCCGATTGCGCGAAGGGGCAGAGTTTGAATTGCGATTCGAGTTCTTTAACCTGACGAACACGCCTCATTTCGCCAATCCCAATTCGGTCTTCGGGACGCTCGATTTCGGCAGAATCACAAACACTGTGGGGAACCCGCGCATCATACAGTTTGCCGCCAAAGTTAACTTCTAAACGCGAGCAATCATGGTGACTAAAAGGCTCTCTCAACTGGCGCGTCTGATCTTTCTGTTGCTGCTTATTGTCGAGCAGGCAACAGGCTTTTACATCAAAGATGGCGACCGCGTCGTCTTCTACGGCGACAGCATCACAGAGCAGAATCTATACACAGCATTCGTCGAGACTTATATCCTTACGCGCTTTCCGCGCCTGAGCGTCAGCTTTATTAATTCCGGCTGGTCGGGCGACTGGGTGGTCGGCGGCGGCGGCGGAAAGATCGACGAACGATTGCGCCGCGATGTGTTCGCGCACAAGCCGACGGTGATGACCGTCATGGTCGGCATGAATGACGGGACTTATCAGGAATTCGACCCGGCCTACTTCAAAGTTTATTCAGAAGGCTACGAGCGCATGCTGACGCTTCTGAAGGACGAGTTGCCGCAATTGCGTATCACGCTGCTTCAACCTTCGCCGTTCGATGACTGGACCGATAGCCATGCGTGGCGACTGGCCCCGCCTGTCAAAAGCGGCTATAACGCGGTGATGGCGCGATACGGTCAGTTCGTCGCGGAACTCGCAAAAGAGCGCAATCTGGCAGTGGCAGACATGAACGCCCTGCTCGTTGAAGTGATTCGCAAAGCGCAAACCACGGACCCCGCGCTTGCGCAGAAAATCATCCCCGACCGCATACATCCTGCTGCTGCGGGTCATCTCCTGATGGCCATGTCTTTGCTCAAATCATGGGACGGGCCAGCCACTGTGACAGCCGTGGAACTGGACGCTCAGAGCACGCGAATACTCAGTTCCGAGAATACAAAGATCGCCGCCCTCTCGACGGGCGATAAAATTTCATGGACACAGACGGATATGTCTCTGCCGTTGCCGCTCGATATGAAAGACGCGGCGCTGGCGCTCGTCGTGCGGTTGTCAGACGTAGTGGAAAGTCTGAATCAACAACCGCTCAAGGTTAAGAATTTGAGCGCGCCGCGCTACAGTTTGAAAATTGACGGCGAAGAGATCGGCATATGGACTAAGGAGCAATTAACAGCGGGCATCAACCTTGCCGTCCTGCCGACTCCAATGCTCAAACAGGCATTCAGAGTTCACGAACTGACTCTGCTGCGAAACCGGATTCGCTTTGTCCGCTGGCGCGAAGTTCAGGTGCCGTTCGATAAAGAGAATACGATTTATGCGAAGAAGACGCTCGACGCGCTCGACGCGCTTGAAGCCGACATCATTAAACGTCAACACGCCGCAGCCGCGCCGCGCCCGCATCAATACGAACTGATTCCGCAGCGCTGAACCTGCATTAGAAAGAAATCTTGAGATGAGACTGCGCGCTTTACTTTTAATCGCTCTGTTTTCTGCGATGCCACGGGGATTTACAGTCGCCGCAGATACGCCCGCCAAACTGATCGTCAAGTGGGATAAGGTGACGCGCGTTTCAAATACTCATGTCACACTGCAAGTCGTCGTCAATCCTTTGTTGCGACGAGGGTCGCCGATTCACGCTCGCGCGTTTCAGGCGTTGCGCGATCTGAAAGCCGATTATGTGCGTTACGTGCCGTGGTATCCATATCCACGGCTCGGAGTAGCCGCGCTCGAACCGCCGCGCGCGGGCAGGACTTCATGGAATTTCGAGTTGATTGATCCGATGGTCGTTGATTTTCTTGAAGCTACCAAAGGCCGTCCGGTTATTATGGATTTCAGCACGATTCCACATTGGATGTTTAAGACCGAATACCCGGTCGCATATGCGGACGATCCCAATCAGGAGGTATGGACTTACCCGCAGGGGACACAGTTGCGCGACCCCACGTTGAAAGAACTCGGCGATTATTACGCGCGGCTCGTCAGCTGGTACACGAAAGGCGGGTTTACAGACGAATACGGCAGGCGGCACGAATCAACGCACAAGTATAAGATCGATTACTGGGAAGTATTCAACGAGCCTGAGTTCGAGCACCAGATGACGCCTGAGCAATACACTGCGCGATACGACGCGGTTGTCAGCGCTATCGGGCGTGTTGCGCCTGCCATGAAATTCGTCGGCATCTCGCTCGCGTATCCGGCGAAGCAGCCACGATTTTTTGAATACTTTCTGAATCCGAAAAATCATAAACCGGGCATTCCGCTCGACATGATCTCTTATCATTTTTATGCCCAGCCCGCTCCTGATCAGACGCCCGACACTCATCCGTACACCTTCTTCGAGCAGGCGGACAGATTCGTTGACGTAGCGCGATACATCGAATCCATACGGCTTCGTTTATCGCCTGATACGCGCACGACTATAAACGAAGTCGGCTCGATACTGCCCGATGACATCAATCAGGGCCGGAAAGGAATCGTCTATCGCACGAGCGCTTACTGGAATCTTTCGGGCGCGATGTTCGCTTATCTCTACGTGCAACTGGCGCAGCTTGGGATCGACATTTTAGGCGAATCACAACTGGTCGGGTTTCCGGGACAGTTCCCAAGCGTCACGATGATAGACTGGAACACGGGGCAGCCGAACGCGCGCTACTGGGTGTTGAAACTGCTCAGAGACAATTTCGAGCCGCCCGTAAATATGGTCGAGAGCAGCATCGATATTCCATACGTTCACGCGCAGGCGTTCGTCACAGCGGGCGGCGAGCGCAAGCTGCTGCTTATAAACAAACGCGACCGCAATTTCGACATCGAGCTGGCCGGAGCAGGCGGGGCGATCTGTTCGACAGTCGATCAAACGACAGGCTCGCAGCCTGCCGCAATAACTAAACTCGACGGCGACAGGTTAACGCTCGGCGGGTTAGGGGTCGCGGTCGTGACGATGGCGCGAAAATAACGATGGCCATAGCGGTTCGACAGTCAATGAAGAGTCTGTTTATACGAGCGAGCGCGGCGCTGCTGATCTGTTTAGCGGCCTCGATTGGCTGCGATGGGGCAGGCTTCTATCGCGTGGAGCAGAGAGGCGGAGTCTGGTGGTTTATAGCGCCGGACGGCAAGCCGTTTTTTTCTAACGGCGTGAACGTGGTTACGACAGGAGCGGTGCGCGAAAACTATCACGAAGGCAATCCCGAATACGCTGCGTTTCGTCATTATGCTACGACTGCGGACTGGGTTGATGCCACGCTTTCCAGATTGCGCGCGTGGAATTTCAACACGATTGGCGGCTGGTCAAGCGACGAATTTGTTAAGCGTACTGCGATGCCTTACACGGTCGTGTTGCATCTGGGCGGCTCGAAGTATGTGCCGTGGGGCGATCTGTTCGATGAAGGAGCAGAGCGCGCATTCGACGAAGCGGCGCGGTTAAAGATCGGCTCTTTGAAAGATGACCCGAACCTGCTCGGATACTTCACAGACAACGAACTTGGCTGGTGGGACGATACGATCTTTTTTCATTTTCTGGATCAGCCCTCTGACAACGCTACGCGCAGTGTGCTGCTTGGATTACTGCGCAGCCATTACAATAACGATTTCGCGCGCCTGCGCAGGGATTTTGACACGAATCAGGCGCAAAACTTCAATGCGCTCGAATGCCGCGCCGGTTTGACTCTGAAGCCCGGAGGGCAGGGCGCGCGGGTTATTGACAAGTTCATTTTTTTACTGGCCGAGCGTTATTACCAGCTGGCTCGTAACGCGATTCGTCGCTGCGACTCGAACCATCTGATTCTGGGTGATCGGTTTCAAGGCTGGTATCCTCAAGCGGTTGCGCGAGCCGCGAAGCCTTACGTGGATGTTATTTCGACAAATTACGGAGCGGACTGGACAGACGGGCGATTCTCTGAATTTTATCTCGATACCTTACACCGCCTGACCGGGAAACCCATTCTCGTCACGGAGTATTACATGTGCGCGATGGAGAATCGAAGCGGCAACCGAAATTCGAGCGCAGGTTTTCCAGTCGTGCGGACACAGCGCGAACGCGCCGCGAGCTTTCGCACAAATCTGACGGCGCTTGCCGAACTGCCTTATGTTGTCGGCGCACACTGGTTTCAATACTTCGACGAACCTGAGCGAGGGAGGTCCGACGGCGAAGATTACAATATGGGTCTGGTCGATATTAATGACCGCCCTTACGAAGAACTGACGACTGAGGCAGCAGCCCTGCGCACGGACGCGATTCATAAGGATTCCGCAAACGTCATCAGGAAGACGCGCGATTTTGTGCTCGTTCCTGAGGCGACGGGCAAACCGGAAGATGGGTTGACTGGGTGGAGCAGGCAACAATCGTTGATTGAACCGGGCACGAAACTGGCTTTCGCAGACCTCTATGCCTGTTGGGATAAAGATAATCTATATCTGGGAGTGTACGCCGCAGACTTCGCCGAGCCGCGACTTTATGCGCGCAGCGTTATACCCGACAGCGAGCGCATGACGTGGACTATCACGCTGGGCGCAGGAAAACGACCGCTCGAAATTCGATTCGGTCCGGGCGGCGAGCCGGTAATTACTGGCGCATCTGTTACTTTCAACGAGTGGCAAAACTCCACGCGATTCACGTTGATTGTCAAACTGCCCGCGACATTGCTGGGCAAAGCTCAACTGCGAGCAGGCGTTCATCTGCAACTGCGCTCGACGCTTGCCAGTCACAGTCGCGCGGAATTCATGGAGTGGAATCAGCCGTTGCGTTTAGGGCGATCAAATATTGAATCAGCGCCGACGGCGAACCTTCAAAAAAACGACAACAGCAAATCTCAGGGGCTGTACTTCAGCAAGAAGGTCTACACCGAGAAACCGCTGCCCAAATACGACAGGCTTATCAATCAACTGCCCGCGCCGGTTTATGATGAAGACCCGACACTCATTCGGATGTATTGGAAGGCATGGGAGCTTGCTTCGACGCACTTTTACGAGCCGACACCGCAAAACGGCTTTGTGTCGCAATACATCGATGCCGCCTTCAATAAAAACATCTTCCTGTGGGACACCTGTTTTATGACGATGTTTACAAACTATGCGCACCCTCTGGTTCCCGGCATCGGTTCACTCGACAACTTCTATGCAAAACAACATAAGGACGGAGAGATATGCCGCGAGATTTCGCGCGCGACAGGGATAGACGATTACTGGGTGAACGAAGAAGCGAAACCCCTGTTCAGCAGATGGGGCTGGAACTTTGAACAAAAAGAGTTGCCTTCTGATGCGGGACAGCCTGTGACATACAAAGGGAGGGTTGCTCCCCGTTCTCCGTCAAAGGTCACGCTCGATGCGCTCAACCATCCGATTCCG
The DNA here is from genome assembly GCA_963804815.1 of Blastocatellia bacterium. GTDB lineage: Bacteria > Acidobacteriota > Blastocatellia > UBA7656 > UBA7656 > DATEKX01. The sequence continues at coordinate 6,911,848 of CAWDRU010000002.1, forward strand.
GCATGGGCCGAGATCGAAAGCTACCGGATGACAGGCGACCGTCGCCGGTTGTCAATGGTTTGGGAACCGCTCGTTCGCTACTACGGCGCATTGCAAAAGTATCTGCTTCAGGGCAACGGGCTATATATAACCGACTGGGCGAGCATGGACAACTCGCCGCGCAACCCTTATCTGAAGGGCGGAGGCACAGCCGTCGATATATCCTGCGAGATGGTGTTATTTGCGCGCGACCTCGCAGAGATGGGCGATCTGATCGACAGGAAGGTTGAGGCGGCAAAGTTCAGGCGCGAAGCCGAGCAACTGGCCCGTCTGATCAATCGATTGATGTGGAACGACAAAGCAAAGTTCTACTTCGACCTGACGCTTGACGGCCAGCAGATCGAGATCAAAACGGTGGCCGCATTCTGGGCGCTTATTTCCGGAGTCGCTTCAAAAGAGCAGGCCAGAGCCTTAGTCGCCCAGTTGAACAATCCCGCGACCTTCGCGCGCCTGCACAGAGTCCCGACCCTTGCGGCGGATGAAAAGAAATACGACCCCGCCGGAGGACACTGGCGAGGTTCCATCTGGGCACCGATAAACACCATGATCCTGGTGGGTCTGGAAAGGTACGGCTATCACGAAGAAGCGCGCGCGATTGCCCTTAATCACCTTAACAACATGGCAAAGGTTTATCTTGAAACGGGCACGATCTGGGAGAACTATGCGCCCGATGCGGCAAAGCAGGGCAATGCAGGGCAACCAAACTTTGTCGGCTGGAGCGGCATCGGCCCGATCATGTATTTGATCGAATACGGAATCGGATTGAAAGCCGACGCGCCCAAAAACGAACTCGTATGGCGACTCGAACAAGGCAAGCGGCGCGGGTGCGAACGACTCCGTTTTAACAATCACGTAGTCTCTCTGGTCGCAGAGCCTGAGCCGGACGACTCGAAGAAAGTAAAAATTCGCGTCGAATCCGACGGCGATTTTAAACTGCGCATCATTCATAAACGAGGCCAGAATGATTTTCGCGTTACCAGAGGAACGCAGGTGTTTCTGGTCAATTTGTAACGGATTCCGGGAATGAAAAAGATCATCGCAAGCCTTCTCCTTATTGCCGCATTATTGGCTGCGGCAGCCCCGGCGCAAACGCCGAATCGGTATCAAACATTTCTGTTCGGCGTCGATTATTATCCTGAGCAATGGCCCGAAAGCTACTGGGAGCAGGACGGGCAGCGGATGAAAGAATGCGGCGTGAATGTGGCTCGAATAGGCGAATTTGCGTGGGCCTTGATGGAGCCTCGCGAAGGCGTTTTTGATTTCGCATTGTTTGACCGGGCCATCGCCGTTTTAGCCCGTCACGGCATCAAGACGATAATGGGCACGCCGACGGCGACGCCTCCGAAATGGCTCACGCAGAAATACCCCGAAACACTCCACGTCTTCATCAACCGCGAGCCTGCCAACGATCAATCGCGCAGGCACTACTGTTATAACAGCACGGTCTATCGCCGCCTCTCGAAACAGATCGTCGAGCGCCTGACCGAGCATTACAAAGACAACCCGAACATCATCGGCTGGCAGATAGACAACGAATTCAATAACGAAAATCCCGCCTGTTACAGCGAAAGCTGTACAGGGGCGTTTCGCCGCTGGCTGAAAGCGAAGTACGAAAGCCTCGACGCGTTGAACGCACGATGGGGAACCGTTTTCTGGAGCCAGTCCTACACGGATTGGGATCAGATCAATCTTCCGTTCACGACCACCTCGCTTCACAACCCGTCTTTGATGCTCGACTATAAACGGTTCATTTCGGATTCGGTCACTTCATACATGGAAGACCAGTTGAACGTCATCAGGCGACACCGCCCGAATGATTTCGTCACGCAGAACGGCGTTTTCAAAAATATCGATTACTACAAACTGAGCCGCAACCTCGACCTTCATTCATCGGCCAACTATCCGCTCTTTCAAGATAACCCGCAGTACCCGACGGGCGCGGGGCTGACTCTGCATCGCAGCATCACGGGACGCTTCATGATTATGGAGCAGCAGACAGGGCCGGGCGGGCAGACCTATCTGCTTCGCAGTCCGCAGCCCGGACAGATGCGGCTCTGGACTTTTCAATCAATCGCGCACGGCGCGGAAGGCATAGTTCATTTCAGGTGGCGAACAGCGCGGCGCGGCATCGAAGAATACTGGTCGGGCGTGCTCGATCACGATAATGTGCCGCGCGCGCGGTTTCAGGAGTTCAAACAGGAAGGGCTTGAGATCAAAAAGATCGGGCAGGAACTACTCGGCTCGCAAATAATCTCCGACATCGCCGTGATCAAAGATTTCGATGATGAATGGGTCTATGACCATCAATACTTCACAAGCGAAGTCGATACGCGGTTGGATTATGGCTATCTGTTTCGCGCGGCTTCCGAGTTGAAACACAACATTGATTTCATCAGCATTGCGGGGGATTTCAATCGCTACAAAATTATCTTTGGGCCTTATCTGACTTTGATGGACGCAGGTCTTGCGGCGAAGATAAAGAGTTTCGTCGAGCGAGGCGGCACGTTCATCATGTCTGCGCACAGCGCCGTCAAAGACCGCGACAATGCGATGACCGATCAAACGATCCCCATCATGGGACTGCGCGAGTTGTTCGGCGTCGAGGTGGATTCGTTTAACTGTTATCAACCGCCCTCGCGCGACCGGAACGCGCTCAAATTTGAAGACGGAACGAGCGTGCCGGTCAACGTGTTTGCCGAAAGCCTGAAGCCTGTGGGCGCACGCGGGCTGGCGGTGTGGGAGCGTGACGCGCAGCGCAATGTACCGGCCTGCACGGAGAATCGCGCGGGAAAAGGGCGGGCCGTTTATTATGGCTCTTTCTTTAATCTGGACGCTGCGCGCTATCTCATCAATCGTTACGCGAATGAGCAAAACCTGAAACCCTTGTTCACGGGGTTTCCGCCGCAGATCGAGGTCACGCGCCGCACGAAAGGGCGATACAATTACTGGTTCATTCTTAATCATGCGAGCGAAAGCGTATCGCTTAAAATAGAAGCAGGATACTTTGATTTACTCGAAGGCAGAGACGCTCCTGCGGGTTTCACGCTTCCGCCTTATGGCTACAAAGTTTTGAGGAAGGGCGAGCCGTGATTTATACAGTAAAGCGAGCGGGTCAGAGGCGTGACGGGTTATACATCACACTGCGATGTGCTCCCGGACAGATAGGCAAAGGGATCAGATGACCGATATTCAAATTGCGCCGCATGAAAAACTCGCGCGTCGAACCGCTGTCTGGGAAGAGCGCTGGCATCCTTTGCGCGAAGAGTGGGTGATTGTCGCGGCGCACAGGCAGAATCGCCCGTGGAGCGGCGAGATGGTTGAGCGCGAAGATGTAATCGGGCCTGACTACGTTCGGGATTGCTACCTGTGCCCCGGCAACACGCGCGTCGGCGGCACGCATAATGAAAATTACACAGGAGTCTTCGTCTTTGATAACGACCTGCCGTGCGTGGGCGCGGATGCTCCGCAGGATCTGGACACACCCGTAGGCATCTATCGTAATCGCCCGGCGCAGGGAGTAGCGCGCGTAATCTGTTACAGCCCCAAACACAACCTGTCGCTTGCGGAACTCGAACAGCCTGAAATCGAAAACCTCATCGCCGTATGGCAGGCGCAGTACGGGGAACTGGGCAGCCGTGACGAAATCAAGCACGTGCTGATGTTCGAGAATAAAGGCGAGACGGTCGGCGTATCAAATCCTCATCCGCACGGGCAGGTTTACGCGACTAATTTCGTTTTCAAGACTATCGAAACGGAAGCGCGCGCCTCCTTCGATCATCTGAACCAGACGGGGCGCGTTCTTTTTGACGAGATCATCCGCGCTGAACAACACGACGGGCGGCGCATCATTTTCGAGAATGAAACAGCAATCGCCTTCATCCCATACTTTGCGCGTTACGCTTACGAAGTCTATGTCGCGCCCAAGCGCACGCGCGCAAACATCAGCGAACTTTCTGACGCAGAAGCGGGCGATTTCGCTCAGGCGCTCAGAACCATTCTGGTCAAATATGATAACCTCTGGCGGATGCCGTTCCCCTATGTCATGCCGCTTCATCAAGCGCCGACCGATGGCGGCGATCACCGGGGATTCCATTTTCATATCGAGTTTCACCCGCCTCTGCGAAAGCCGAATTTGCTGAAGTATCTTGCGGGGCCGGAAATCGGCGGCGGCAATTTCCTCTCTGACACGGCCCCCGAAGAGAAGGCCGAAGAATTGCGCCGACAACCCGATCTTCATTACAGGCAGGCGGAGACGAAAGCATGATGATGAACGCAAGTATGCTTTTGGATAAGCTCCGCCGGTTGCACGAAGAAATCCGTGATCGCGTCGTGGAAGCGTGCGAGCGTTCGGCGCTCGAAAGCCTTGCGCGCGTCGCGCGTGAAGCGGAAGGCGATACGATCTATGCCGTTGACCGCGTGAGCGAAGAGTTGATAATCGATTTCTTCGAGCGCGAAATTGCGCCTTATGCCGCCGTCGTGCTCATCGCCGAAGGGCTTGAAGGAGGGCAGATCACGCTCCCGCGCGGCACGCCGGAAGATAGCGCCGTGTGGCGCGTAATCGTTGACCCGATAGACGGCACGCGCGGGTTGATGTATCAGAAACGCAGCGCGTGGGTGTTGACAGGCGTGGCCGTGAACAAAGGCGCTGATACCAGTCTTTCGGACATCGAACTGGCTGTGCAGACGGAGATTCCGCTAGTCAAACAACATCTCTCGGACGCCATCTGGGCTATCAGAGGGCGGGGCGCGCAGGCTGAACGCATCAATCGTTTGACGGGCGAACGCAGTCCGCTTCAATTGCAACCTTCGAGCGCCGAGAGCCTTGCGCATGGTTATGCAAGCGTTTCAAGATTTTTTCCCGGCGCGCGCGATGAACTCGCGGCGATTGACGAAGAGATAGTCCGCGAGGCGCTCGGCCCTGTGCAACCGGGCAAGGCGCACTGCTTTGAAGACCAGTATGCTTCGACCGGCGGGCAGCTTTATGAATTGCTGAGCGGGCACGACCGGTTCATCGCAGACCTGCGCCCATTGATGGAAGACGTTCTAAGCGAGCGCGGATTGGCGCTTGGCATCTGCTGTCATCCTTATGATATTTGCACGGAACTGATTGCGCGCGAACTTGGTGTGCAGGTGACAGACGCCAGTGGTGCGCCGCTCAGCGCGCGCCTTTCGGTCGAGCCGGATGTCGCGTGGGCGGGTTATGCGAATCAAGGCATTCGCGCGCAGATTGAGCCTCTGTTGCAGGCAGCTTTGCGAAGGCGCGGTCTGTTGAAGCAGGAAGGCGAGAGATAAATTCGATGTACCGCATCACTGACGGCTCAACCGGAAATCTTTTGGATGTCGAAGCCTTCGTCGAAACGATCAATACTATGGCGATAGAGGCGCGCGGATTGTTCGACCCGAAAGCAGATATATTCGTCGCGCGCGCGCCCGGAAGGCTGGACGTTATGGGCGGCATCGCCGATTACTCCGGCTCGCTTGCGCTCGAACTGCCTATCAGGGAAGCGGCGCTTGTCGCGTTGCAAAGGGATGACGCGCGCGTGTTGAAAATCTTAAGCCTCAACGCCGGAGAAACCGATCAGGCCCGCTCGTTCGAGATGCCGCTCGCGGATTTTGAAAGCGACGAAAAACCTGTCAGCTACACGGAAGCGCGCGCGCTGTTAGGTCGCAGCTGGGCGGCCTATGTTGCGGGCGCGTTTCTTGTGCTGATGCGCGAACGTGGAGTCCGTTTTAAACAGGGCGCGCGGCTGCTGATCGATTCGCGAGTGCCGGAAGGCAAAGGCGTAAGCTCTTCGGCGGCAATCGAAGTCGCTGTGATGTATGCCGTTGCGGCGGCGTTCGATCTTGCGATTGCGCCTCGCCAGATGGCGCTGCTGTGCCAGATGGTAGAAAATTACGTGGTCGGCGCGCCGTGCGGCGTGATGGATCAGATGACTGCCTCGTGCGGTGAGGCCGGTCAGTTGCTGGCGCTTTTGTGCCAGCCCGCTGAACTGCAACCGATGCGGCGAATACCCGAAGAGATTGCTGTGTGGGGCATCGATTCGGGCATTCGCCATTCTGTGGGAGAAGGGGATTACGGCTCTGTCAGAACAGGCGCGTTCATGGGATATGCGATCATCGCTCGACTGGCCGGGCTTCCAGTTGAAGAGACAGAAGACGCAGGTGTCGTTCGCATTCACGATACGAAATGGCGCGGCTATCTGGCGAACGTCACCCCTGATGAATTCGAGAAACATTACGCTGCGCTTTTGCCGGACCCGATCACAGGCGGTGAATTTTTATCGCGCTATAAAGGCATCACGGATACCGTGACGCGCGTACGATCAGAACGCAGCTACGCGGTGCTTGCCGCGACAATGCATCCGATCTATGAACACGCGCGCGTTTGTCGCTTCGCTGAATTATTGGAGATGACGCAGACCGAGCGCGAACTGGAATCACTGGGCGATCTGATGTACAGGTCGCACGCCAGTTATTCGGCCTGTGGGTTAGGCTCTGCGGGCACGGATTTGCTGGTTGAGCTTGTTCGATCAACTGAGGGGCTTTATGGAGCCAGGATCACAGGCGGCGGCAGCGGCGGAACAGTGGCCGTGCTGGGCAGGCACGGCGCGGACGCGGAGATCGAGCGGGTGGCCGATGAATACGCGCGCCGTATGAATTATCGCCCGCACATCTTTTCCGGCTCATCGCCGGGCGCGGCGGCATTCGGCCATTTGAAGTTGCAGCGCGTCGAATGAGATTTCAAAATATCAGGGAGGAAGTTTAATGACGGTTCTAGTGACGGGTGGCGCGGGCTATATAGGCAGCGTGACGGTTGAGTTATTACGAATGCAGGGCGCGCGCGTTGTGGTGCTCGATAACCTGTCACGCGGGCACTGCGCAGCCCTTGATCCGGACATCTCTTTTTACGCAGGCGACATCGGAGACCGCACGCTCGTCCGACGTATTGCGCAAGAGCACGGCGTCCAGTCATGTATACACTTTGCGGCGTTCGCTTACGTCGGCGAATCGGTCAAGGAACCCGGTCGCTATTTCGAGAACAACGTCGCGCAAGGCATCAACCTGCTTGACGGACTGATCGAATCGAACGTGCGGCGCATCGTCTTCTCTTCAACCTGCGCCACGTACGGCGAGCCGCAGCGCGTGCCGATTGACGAAGCGCATCCGCAGCACCCGACGAACCCTTACGGCTGGTCGAAACTGTTCATGGAGCGCATCCTTGAATCTTATGACCGCGCATACGATTTGCGCTTCGTTGCCCTCAGGTATTTCAACGCGGCTGGCGCTTTTGATCGTTGTGGTGAACATCACGAACCTGAAACCCATCTGATTCCGAATGTGTTAGCTGCGGCGGCGGGCCATCTGCCTTACGTTTCCGTATTTGGCGGCGACTACCCGACGCCGGACGGCACCTGCATACGCGATTACATCCACGTCGCCGATCTGGGCGATGCTCACATTCGCGCGCTCAACTACCTGCAACAGGGAAGCGATTCAACGCACATCAATTTAGGAAACGGGCAGGGCTATTCGGTGCTCGAAGTGATCGAGACGGCGCGGCGCGTGACCGGCAAACAGATCGAAATGCGAATCGAACCGCAACGCGCAGGCGACCCTTCGCGCCTTGTCGCCGATTCGAGTAAAGCCGAAAGCGTGCTCGGCTGGCGGCCCGCATATGCTGATCTGGCGACAATCATCCGAACTGCATGGGAGTGGCGGCTCGCGCACCCGCAAGGTTACAACGCGGCTGATTGAACGGGTCACTCTCTTTATCTCTGCTTGCCGCATTCCGGCACTCTCCAGTATCTTTATGTATATCTCGCCCGGGCTTCATCCAGGATTAAGGAGCGTGTCATGAAAAGAATCGCACTTGTTTTGCTGCTAATATTGGCCAGCGCCGTTGTTTGTTTCGCACAGGCCAGCGGGAATATCGGCTATTCGCAAAATGGCGGCAACGCGAAGGCAGAGCAAAACGAAAGAAACAAGCGCGCGCTGGCGCTGTCGGAAGCGCCCCCGGCCAACAGCATGTTCATCGAGGCAAGCGTGTTGATGAATGTCAAAGCCGATGAATTCGTAGCGACCTTCGGCGTCGCTCAGGAATGCGCGACCATCGCCGAATGCAATCAGAAGATGGACACCACAGTAAACGGTTACTCATCCGAGCTGAAGCTGCTGGGTGTAAACAGTAATGATCTCTTTGTTGATTTTGCGGCGCAGAATAAAATTTACGCCTATGAAGTTGCAGCCGGTGTCGCCAAAGAGAAGCTGGTCGGGTTCGAGTTAAAGAAGAATATTTCCATCCATTACAAAGACAAAGCGCTGCTCGACAAACTGGTGATCGCGGCGTCCCGATCAAAAATCTTCGACCTGATCAAAGTAGATTACATAGTGAAAGATACCAGCAGCGTCCAGAACCATCTCATGGAAGAAGCCGCGCGCGTCATCAAACAGAAAGAATCAAGGTACGAGAAACTTTTAGGCATCCGATTTCAGTCACCGGCGCAGGTCTATGCCGAAAAGCCGAGCATATACTTTCCAACAGAGATGTATGATTCCTACACGGCTTATGAATCAGAGGAGATAAGCAGCGACTATTACCGGCAAAGGTACACTGTGCAGGGCGCGCGCAAGAGCCGAACTTTTTTCTTTAATGCTTTGAATGCCGACGGGTTCGATTATGTGATAAACCCTGTGGTCATCGAGCCTGTCGTACAATTCACGCTCTATCTGAAAGTTAAATATGATATAGAGCAGACAAAAAAATAATAAGGAACCGTATGCAGACACTGGAAGCGATTCGCGAATTGCTCGATTACAACGAATGGGCAAACAGCAAAATGATCGACTCGCTCAGACAATCGCCTGACCCCGGCGCGAAAGCCGTTCGCGCGCTTGCTCACCTGCTGCTGGCCGAAAAGACATGGCTTTTGAGGTTGCAGACCAATCAGGATTCGACAGGGTTCGATTTCTGGCAGGGCACGACGCTTGAGGAATGCTGCGCTATGGCGCGCGAAGTCAAACAAACTTTTGCCGCGCTGACAGACGAATTGACGGAAGACAAGCTGGGTTCTGTCGCTACGTACAAAAACAGCAAAGGCATCGAGTACAGCACGTCTTTCAGAGACATTCTGACGCACGTTCTTATGCATTCGGCCTATCACCGAGGGCAGGTCGCGATGGCCGTCAGAGCCGAGGGCGTCGCTCCCGCCTACACGGATTACATAGCGTGGGTTCGGGAGATGAAAGGCGATTAGTTTATCGAGAGTGCTTCAATGAAAAAAGGCTCCTTACACGACGAAAGTTATTTGCGGGAATTACGATTGTTTCTCGAAGAGATCTGCTGCGACCTGTCGCGATTTCAACACGTGGCGCAGGATGATGTTCAACCCGAAGACATTCTTATCAATCAGGAGGTTCATTTGGGTATCGCAGGCGCGTTTGCCGACATAGAGGTGCGAGTTCCCGGCAATGCGCCGTATTTCGTCGAGATAAAATACGGTTATCCGCCTGATAAAATCATAAGACATCTCGGTCGAAAGTACGGCACCCGGACACAGGCAAACGGGGATGCTTCAAAGATAGTTCTCGTCGTGGACGCCGAAAGCCACGAAAACTGGAGCCAGATAGAGAGCGAAATACGCGCCCGCCTCAGACCGGGACTTGACCTGGAGGTCTGGACTGAGGAGATACTGCTTTCACTGATTCGCGAACAATTCCGTCTGGAAATAAACACGCTGACAGAAGGCGAAATCGCGGACCTCCATAATGCGATTGATCGAGCCAAGGGTGTGCATGCGTTTGGCGAATCATTCTCTAACGACCCTTTGCAGTCATCGCTGATCTGGCATTTCGGGTTCTGGGTGCTCAGGCGCATGCGCCAGTCCTTGAACGCAACGCCTCGAACTATTATGGTGCCGGGATTGTACAAATCCGTCGTAGTCATCTTTGCTGACCTCAGTTGCTTTTCCAGCTATGTGCGCGATACTCGCGATGACGATGTTGTTCGTCACGTTCTCACCTCGTTTTATTCAAAGGCCCGGTATCAGGTGCTCAGTTATGGGGGGATGCTTTATCAATTCCTCGGAGACGGGGTGCTGGCTCTGTTCGGCGTACTGGACCGCAAAGAAAGCTATGTCGATGATGCGCTGGAATGCGCAAAGGCGCTCGTAGACATCGGCAATTCCGTCACGAACGAATGGCAGCGGCAGATCGATCATCTCCAGAGCGCGGGCGGGTGTCACATCGGCATGGCGATAGGCGAGTTGAATATTCTATCGCTGCGCCCGTTCAGCCGGGCGCACATGGGCGCTATATCCGATTCGATCAACACTGCCGCCCGTCTCAGCTCGAACGCAGCACCGGACGAGATTGTGGTGAGTAACGCACTTTTTCAAAAACTGGACGAAGAGTCGCAGTCGAAATTTCAAGAGATGGAACCCGTCGAAGCGCGCAACATCGGGCGTATTCGCGCATGGAAACTCTCTCTGGCCGGAAAAGAGTAGCGCCGCTTGAGTGTGATGGGCCGACCTCAATTCAAGGTTCGTTACAAAGGCCGACCTTATTATATCTCTGCTGACATGGATGCGATTGAGCGTATCAGGAATTGACCCGCAACAGATTTCGCAGCTAAGCCATAGCCAGTCGCTGATCTTCGTAGAAAAAGATCAAGAAGCTGCCTTTCGTAATTCCTGCCAGAATAGTTCAAAGTCCAGAAAGCTTATCGGGCGATAATGAGCAAGCTCGTTGCGTATTCGGTGAGAAAGGTCCGCAAGGCGCGCCCATCGTCGTTCGTGCTGGAGATTGCCGCAGGAATTCAGCAGATTTCTCAAATGCCCCCATTGGCATGCAAACGGATCATTAGTGACGGCCCTGATCTCTTCGGGAGATTCCGGCTGCCACCATCGTATGGGCCATTGGTTATCGTAAACTTTGGTAAGGTGCTCACATATCTTAAGGCGCAGGCTGTTTATCATCGGCAAAAGCAGCGCGGTCTGTCCGCGCCAGAGGCGGTGTAGTAAATCTTCCTTTCTGCCCAGGAGCGCCAGAGCCGCCGTATGAAGTTCTAATCCATGCTCCGGAGTGCAGTGTGTAACCCCGTGTCCCCACAATGAAAGTATACTCTCCGGAGGATTAGACGCATTGCCGTGATTAAAATAGAACTTTGTCGAAAAAAACTGTTCCACCTTCCATGCGCGTAACAATTCAATCGTCCAACCACGGTCTTGTGCGAACTTTCGCAATCGCTCCATGAGGTCAGGGGGTTCGAGCTTCAAATAATCCCAGAGATACTCAGCCAGGGCAGCATCATCGCCTGCAAGCATTGGCAGGATATTTTCGCGCCATAGCGAAATGGCGTTGCTTTCGCCGTTCTCGAATCGGCACAGCAACTTCAACTCAAGTGACGATAGAACTTTCCACCACCAATATACAGCTAATCGCACATTGGTTTTAGGTATGTCTGGGAGCAGGCTTACGGCAGGAGCTAATATACACAAAGGCGTTGGAGAGATGTTTTCTCTGGTGTTTTGTGCTGCCTGCGCCCATTGTTGCAGTAAGTCAAGCCAGGTTTTCTTTGTTGCATCCGGCAGTTGTTCGAGACCTTCCAATCGGATGATATCAGGTAGCGAATCACACATCAGCAGGTTTGCAACAGTGCGAGGGGTATGCGCTGCGGGCCATTTCACTTGCAGGTGCTTACCCACTACGCCCGCGAGTCCGCCCTGAACGGGCATATGATTGAGATCGAGCGTTTGTATGTTATCAAAGCCACGTCGCAGCAACCTCTCTTGAAGAGCATCCCATATCTGTGCGGGCTGTAGATTGGTAGGCAGCAATACCAGCAAGCTCTTTCTGCGGGCCAGATCGTTTTCCAGCCCGTGAAGAAAATGCTGAACACTGGCAGTATTGAATGCCTCGATAGTTAAATGCATGCTCATTGCTATGCCAATGCCCGCCCCACGGTTTTTTCCACCCGAAGCATTTCATCCTGCATCTCAACGCATCCCATTCGCTGCAGGTATTCGACTGTTGTCTCGCAATTCTCCTGAGATATGCTCTGCTCGCCGCCCAGCAATTCCGGCCCGATAAGATCCAGCGGTACTTCCTGCTCTTTGCGAATAAGTTCCAGCATCTGCCAGGCTAAAGGTATAGTCTCTACTCCCAGGCCGTTTCGGAAATCGCGGCGCACCTCGCTACTGGCATCAGCGATTTCCTGTTCCAATGCATGAGCGAAGGGGCCTGTATCAACCTTGGCACCGCAACGGTCAAAGAGCTTATCCAGAAGCCAAGGCCAGCCTCCTGTGGCTCGATGCACTTCCTGGCAGAACTTTTCCAGATGATTTTTGTCATTTTGCGATAATCTTTGTCTCACTGCGAAGAGGTTCCATTGACGCGAGAAGATAACGGCATCCGAGAGGTCTTCCAATTGTGCGCGGCGTGAACGTGGCAAAGATAACCAATCCCAGGTCGCTTGCGAATCGAAAATGAAGATGACTCGAAGCCAGCGTCGCCGTGCCCTTTCGCGTTTCTCACGATCCAGACAGACTTTGAGGGCTGTTTCGACCTGCATGGCAAGGTCTTCGCCGCGCCCGCTCAATGCATGATAGACCACCAGTTGCTCGTATTTTTCGCGCTCTTGCAAATGACGCTCTAAGTATTGCTGCAATTGCTCGGCGGTAATATGCTCTGTCGTTATCTCTGTGCAGTCGGCCTTGGATTCTTCCGGCAAATCGGGTGGAACGAATTGTTTGATCGCCTCCTTAATCTGATGAAAACCCAATGCTTCGGACGCAAAGATCAGCCCGACGCCGAATTGTTGCTTATCCAGAGCGCGCTCCTGCGAATAAGTCAGCGGACTGTAACGCCGCTCCAGATGATTTAGCGGGGCATGATAGCTGTCTGCTTCAAACTTAACCTTAGGCGGTTTTCTGGAAAGGTCGTCAAGGCGGTTGAGAATGTCATCTTCTGTCCCCATCAGGCGAGCGAGGTTAGGACTGCGCAGGTGGTAATGCCGTTTGCGATCACGCACCAGCACTCCTAATCCATACATTTCATCAAGCAGGATGCGAAGCTGATCGCCTATGGCTTCGCTGAATCCTTGGGGCCAATAAGCTCGCGCAAGATTAAGAATCGCATCCGCCGAATAAGCCTGCCTGTAGCTATCGCGCTCGCCTATCTGGTCGGCAATCATAGCCCAGGTGATGGCCTGATAGCGCGCGTCCAGATCGAGCGTCCACTCGAATCGCTCGCGCAGACTATCACGCACCTGCGCCATGCGATACACCGATTCAACATCACTCTGCTCGATTTTATATGGAGGTGAAATAGTTCCGGCGCGCGTCTGCATACGCTTGAGAAGCTCGTCGCAAAATATTTGAATCAGGCCGGGATGATAATTAGTGTAAGACAGAATCCGCAGCACCGTAGCATCATCAAAGCGATAGCCGAGAATCTCCAGAGGTTTGCGCACCAGCGCCTGAGCATCTTTCGGCTCAAGCGGCCCAACTAACAGCGCCCTGCCAAAGTGGGCAAGGGGCTGGTTAGGAATCCCCTGAAATCGCTGCACACTTTCCAGACCCGCAAAGACTATTTTGAAGCGTCGCCCTGTATCAAGCATCAGCCGCCGAAGCGCTTTAACTTCTCGGAAATCGTCTCTGGCATCCGCGTCGAGAAACTCGTCCGCCTCATCAAACATGACCAGAACCCGGCGCTCATCGGATTGATAAATGGCCTCGCGGATGTAACGTTCAATCTCTTCGGGCTTTCCTGTCGTAATCTTGTTCTGTAGAAGCCCTCTTTGTTTGAAGCTGTCGCGCAATTGTCGCCAGATGTTATTTCTGGCTGCCGGATCGCATATCCTGCTCAAATCCTCTATCCACGCATATTGCTCTCCCTTGTGGAACTGCCGCTGCACATGTTTCAGGAGCGCCGATTTCCCCAATTGACGCCCGCCATAGACTACGCAACTGCCCGACGGGCGCTGTAACTCGCGCGCCATCTCTTCGCGACCAACGAACATTTCAGGCGGCACATCTCCCGGTTGATCGGGCGTGTAAGGATTCAAAGTCGTAAACGGTAATGCGCATCGCAATAATGCGAGCAGCCGCTCGCCGTCCTCTGAGGAAAGCCCCGCGAGAAATATAAGCAGCGTTTCATCCAGCACGGCAAGTGCAAGTTCCTGATCGCGGCTTATGCGCGCAATCTCGCGCCGCTGCCCGCTCTGTAAGCGGCCCATGTAAAAGACCAGCAGGCTTTTTGCATTAGTGCGCAATTCGCGCAAGCGCGCAGCGATGCTCTCGATTCCGGGTCGCTCCCACAGGCATATGACATCGTAGTTGCCATAAGATTTGAATTCGGCTCTCAGGTGCGAGCCAAATTGAGGCAATGGCATAGGCTTCTTTAGATCGCCTAGCGAAAGAGTTGCACGCATATCAGCGCGCTGCAAACCTGTCTGTTTTACCTGCACAGCAGTTCCTACTACTGATTCAAGATGGAAGCCTAAATAGCGAGCCAGAATTGCAATATAGTGAGCATTCCTCTCTTCCTTTGGCAAGCTCTGCTTCAGTTGCCGCCAGGCTTCGATTGCGGTAGAAGATTCTTCTCGCTGCTCAGGCGGAAGCTCCGCAAATCTAATCCCTCCTATCTCGCGCCCCTGAACAATATCTGATATGACCGATTGCAAGCCCCTGGTTCCTTTTAGGTATGATTCGATCTGCGGGCGGATAGTGATGAATTCAGTCAAAAGATCGCGTTCTGTGGAAGTGTTGAACCAGTCTTCGTCCAGGCTGCCGCGCCCATCAAAGATTTCAGTCAGCCGCGCCAGACATTCTTCTATTACACGTGTATCGCGATGGTCGAATGCATTCTGCACAAAAGCGCAAACCTGATCCCACTTTTGGGGTTCTGTGAGTCGCAATTTGATTTGCGGCTCAAGCCTCAGCCATTCGGCGCGCAACTCGCCCAGCAATCTTTCACGCGCCGCTTCCAATTCGTCGCGCACTGTTTTCAATTCATCATAAAGCGGGCGAAAATTGAGCGCCTCTCCGTAATTGATGGACAAGACCCGTTGGATATATTCGGACCGCTCGTCTTTAATTATTCCATCAATGACAGCCTGCTCGATTTCATCCGTCGTTTGAAAAACAACGTCGCGCAAAGCTGCGCGCGAGCCGTCCAGCGCTTCCTGATAACGACGCGATAGTTCTATTGCATCAGTCTCGTTTTGCAGGACGCTCAAAAGCTGCTCGGCGAAACGATAATCGTCATGTTCGAGCCAGCCTTCAAATGTATCTCGCAGCGTCCGCCCTTTGGCGCAGAGCGTGCGAAGCGCGGGGGCTATCTGGGGCAGTGCGGATTGTTCGGGGCTGCCGTCATCGCCGAGCCGTACTTCTGGCAGCCAGAGCAATCGGCGGCTCAGTATAACGGCGAGCCTTTCATGTTCCAGGTTGAGCCATAACTCATCTTGCCCGGTTGCAGGCGTATCCACATCCGTCTCTGTCTGAGTGGTGTTCAGCATCTGCCAGATCTGTTCAATCGTGCGTTGCAGGCATAACGCCGCAGCGCGGATGGGGATTGGGTGATCGGCACTCGTCAGATCACTCAGCCGGGCGGATGCTTCGGGCATAGCTTCCTGCACGCCCTCGCGCAGTTGGGCTACCCGTTTGAAAAGCCAAATCCCTCCCGTTTTAATCTCACGCTCTCTCTCCACCAAGTCGCACCATCGATTTGCATAATCGCATACTCTGCGTATGTCGCGAACGAACTGCTCCCGCGCATCGCCTGTAATATCTCGTACTTTTCTCTGAGCAAGTTCGCGATGAAGCTTATTGATGTTCTCTACGATGTCCTCGCGATCCACCCATAAACCTATTCGACGGCGCACATCTCCCACTTCCCCTCGAAGGTCTTTGGTTACGGGCGCAAGTATCGCGCGCAACTCCCCTTGTGAGCCTAAAAGATGTCGCCATACATCCGCTGCGAGATCGAATTTCTTTCTCCGCCCTGCTTTTGATTCCTCTTCAAGCCAGCCTTTGGCATTCAGCGAAGCCGCAACAATAGCGGCTTCGCGCTGTTCTGCACCCGCAGCACCCAGCAGGTCTTCCGGCCTCAAAGCATTTCCCCATTCGGCAAAGCTTTTGACTGCGGCTACCAGCTTATATAACCCCGCACAGCAATCAGGCACCTTGAGCCAGTCGTTCAACCCGCTGCTGGGTGCGAGCAAAGCGGGTCGCAGCGCGGCTGACAGTCCCATCAACTCTTGCGCATCATCATTATTGGGCCTGTAGCTGCTCGCGATTTCCAGCAAATCTCCGACAAGGGCATCCGAATCAGATGAGAGCCATCTCGCTCCCTGCAACGCTGCCAGAAGCCAGGTGGGCATGGGGCAATCGCGCCCTTCGTTAGCAAGCGAACGAGCCAGCCAGTAAGCCGCTGGCAAATCGTCTTCAGCAATAATTGCCCAGAGCAAGGCCAGCCAATTCTCATTGCTGTCATCTGTCTCAAGCAAGGTTGCGACTTCCTTTGAAGATCGCAACAAAGTGGCAGGCTCATAGACTGATGTATGATCTGTTGGTGGAATCTGCTCAATTGTCGTAGAGATGTTTGTCGTTAAAACCTCACCTGCAACCGAATCACTGATAGCCGCGCTGTCTGCCTGGATACTCGCGGCCCCTTTTTCAAAATTTGTGACGGGTTCTTCATAAATTGTTTCGGCATCTCGTGTCGCGCTCTCCGCTTTGATCTCGACCAAACCCTCTACCACAGGAGCAGATGTTGTTATTTCCATCAAAGCAGCAGAGAGGGCGGGCGCTTCACCGGGCGCTATTTCCTGATCTGATTCCTGTTTGTGCGACTCCTCTTTGATTAATATCCTGCTTCCATCTCGATCAGGCGGCAGCTCTTCCGGAGGGGAAGACGCTGCAAGCAAAGGGACGAGCCGTTCGTGAAGCCGTGTAATTAACATCTCTAATTCGTTAATATCTTTACTTCGCTGGCGATATTCTGCAACACCGACAGTCGGTTTTTGGCGCATCTCTTTATGAGTGTCTACTGCCTGGCGTAGTTGCTCGGCCTGCTCACTGGCTACGGTTGCTTCTGCTGACGGGCAACTCTCCACGGTCCAGAAGCTAACGTCTGCCAGCCCGAACTCTTTGATGTCTTCAGCGCAGTGTTCGACCAGCGCATCAAGCGCAAGCTGCAACCGATTATGCACAGCGTGTCTCTCTTGCAACTTTTCTCTGGCTAGTGAGCGAAGCGCTTCTATAAACTCTCCGGTTGTGTCCCATTCTGCCGCATCGGCAGATATCGCGCGCAACAGTTCAAGCCATTTCGCCCATCGCGGCGTGCTCGCCTCCTCTTGAGGCACGCAGGCAGTCATTTCATCTTGAGCTTTGATCATTTGAACCTCATCCTCTGGATCATTTGCATCATCCCGTTGCGCGGTTGGCTCAGTGATTGCCCCTTCTATGTGCTCGTTAGCAGGCTCGATCTCGGCCTCGTAAGGCGAGTCCGAAATTTCCATCGCCTTTTCTATCATCAGACAGCACAGCATTAACGCGATGGTGTTTTCTTCCTGATAATCGGGATACAGTTGCTGAAAGTTGGATACAACCGCTCGCATCTGATCGGTTGGCAATTCGCCTGTTGTTTCTGAGTCGGAAACAGTTAATGCTCCGGCAAATACCTCGACGGATGGGAGGAAGTCACGCATTGACGCTTCAAGGTCCGCATGTGACTCTATCCAAATTGGCAAAACGAACCCCATGGTTGTGTTGAACTGATTATTGAAATCTACAATACTATTTAGCAGCGTTCGCTTTAATGCCTTGAAAGGGTCTCTCTGCCCTTTGATCTTGATGGTTTTTCTGATGATATATTCAAACGGTTTGCGAACATTCGGTGAAGCCTGTGTTCGATAGTCCAGTACGCGCTCAATGACAGTTTTACAGTAGTCTTCGGGTAGGATCTCTTTGAGTATTTGAAAAGGTATATCTTTTAAGAAAGCAGTTATCATATCAATTCTCCGTCATTGATAAATTAACGACACGATTTTTAAAGCTTTCTCGTTCGGTAAACCACACAAGCGGGACCGCAGACGGTTACAACTCTAAAGCTTTAATAAAAGCGATTGTACTTTGAGGGCGATTATTAAAAAGAGCCAGAGACCTTCAATTAGAAGTCATCTCATAAACACCCTGGCTGTGTTTTCTGAGCCGCTTTATATGAGAACCTTGCCACTTCAGTGTTCAGCGCTTGAAGCTTAAATCGAAGGCCACGCGTCTGGCCTTAAAGAATTGCAAAATCTTTTCAAGCGGAGGCTATCTTACGCAGTCTTAATGTTAAGGTCAAGGAAAACCTGCAAAGGGTGAGTAATCAAAAATTGTTTTAAAAAGACAGCTATTTGGGCTTTTGAGATATATAGGC
This sequence comes from Blastocatellia bacterium, assembly GCA_963804815.1. Lineage (GTDB taxonomy): Bacteria > Acidobacteriota > Blastocatellia > UBA7656 > UBA7656 > DATEKX01. The sequence goes on from CAWDRU010000002.1 coordinate 6,930,307, forward strand.
TCAAATGAGATTTTAAAGCTTCGCTCGCAGCCAATCTGCCGTTATCGGGCGAAAATCTACCCTCGCTCGATAACGGCAGGATTCTTCAGTGTCAAAAAACTAACGACTTAGCGGGCACGCTTACTCATGTTGCGTTCCTGAACCGATGGGGTCGCCCGGCGGCGGCGGAAGCGGCGCGGTCTGCTTGCGCGTTGCGTCGGGGCGCGCAAGGAATCGTTCGATGTCGTCGCGTGCGGCTCTGCGATGCGCTCCTTCGGCGGCCACGGTCGCAGGCTGAGCGAGCCACGCGCTCAGATTTCGCAATGTTTCAGACGCGACAGCTCGCACACCGGGCGCTGCATCATCATCGGCTGCCAACTCCATCAATCGAGTTGCGACGAGGCTCTGCACTGCGTGAACTACAGATGCCTGATACGCATCCGAAGGAGCAGGCGTCTTCCACGTGCGCGCGATGAGGGCGTCAACCACCTCTTTGAAATCAGGGTTGGCCGGGTTGCGCGCGTGAAAAGTCATGAGCCGCGCCGCGCGGTTTTGATCGAGCAGACCTGATACTGCAAGGTCAGCCGCTATCGTCGCCGCAGCGATTGGGTCGAACACAGGCGCAGAGCGCCTTGCAAACAATTCGGTCGTGCCGCCTTCGTATCCGAACGCGCGCGGCGGTATCAATTCAAGAATGCGCGGCGAAATGACGAGCGCATCCGACTTGATCGTGTCGAGCACGGCACTCAGGGCATCGCGCTGTCGCGCAGCCGGGACTATCTCCTGCACCTTTGCAGGGCTGGTGCCGTTTGCAGACTTTACTGCGTAGGTGTAATAAGCTCCGCCTACGGATTTGACCGCGGCCTGAAGTTGATAACGATGATGAAGATAAAGCGGCAGCAGCTTGGCTTCGAGCAATGACATCGGCGTGCCTGCGCGGATGTTATTCAATCCGAATTCGGAAAGCCCTATGCGGCGCACTTCCATTTCGTGGCGCAGCATAGCGACCGGGTCGTCGCCATTATCCCACAGGCTCGCAAGCGGGTGTGCTGCGCCCGCAGGGCGCGCATCGGCATCACTGATGAACAACATTCCGGCGGCGACGCCTGCTTCGAGCATGCGCTCAAGCTCTGTCGATTCGTTCGCGCCGGGCGCGAATTCCGCGTAGCCATACCTGATGGCGAATTTATCGTAAGCGCCGATGCCGACCGCGTAGGCATTCGATAAATCGAGCTTGTTGTTTTTTATCTCGACCAGAGGCGCGGGATAATCCATCACGGATGCGCGCCCGTATGTGCTCGCTGCAAAGTTGTGCGCAAGCCCAAGCGTGTGGCCCGTCTCGTGTGCGGATAACTGGCGAATGCGGGCAAGCGACATCGCCGCAGAATCGGTCGAAGGGTCAAGGTCTGTCAGGTATTCGAGGTCGGGTGCCATCCCCAGCTCGCATTCGTCTTCGCCTTCGCCCTGATTGTTATTCTTAAACGGCGCGATCAGTCCCGTTCCGATCAGGTAGTCCTGTCTTATACGGAGCGAGCCAAGCGTGACATTGCCTTTAAGTATCTCGCCCGTGCGCGGGTCTGTGACGCTGCTGCCATACGACCAGCCGCGCGACGACCGATGCACCCAGTTGATCATGTTATAGCGCAGGTCCATCGGGTCAGCGCCTTCGGGCAGCACTTTCACCTGAAACGCATTCCTGAACCCGGCGGCCTCGAAAGCCTGATTCCACCACGACGCGCCTTCGACGAGCGCGCTGCGAATCGGTTCAGGCGTACCGTTGTCAACGTAGTAGACGATAGGCTTTACGGGTTCCGATATGGCGGCGTTCGGGTCTTTCTTTTGAAGGCGATGACGGCTTATCCATCTTTTTTCAATCGGGTCGCTGATCGGCGAAGCGTAGTCGTAAAACATGATGCCGTGAACGCCGACTCGCGGGTCGAGCCGTCGCGGTTTGTAGCCGTCTTCGGGCAGTTCGACGAGCGAATGATGCTCGCGCACTGTGATCGATGCGGGCGAAGGCGTGACATCGCGCACAAGCGGCCCCGTGTCGCCGTCGGACGCGAATGTAAGAATAGTTTCAATTTCGGTGTTCTTCGGAAAAGCTTTAGTGCGCGGCAGGTAAACGGCGCTGCGCGATTCATCGAAGCGATATTGCCCCTGACGGGCTTGTCTGAGGCGTTCAATTACGCCGTGTGCGTCGCGGATAAAGAACGCCGTCGCATCGACCAGCACGCGATCCCCTTCCGTGGCTTCGACTTTGAATCCCCACAGCACAGAGCGCGCAAACGATTCTTCGACTGCGCGACGCTCGGCTGCGTCGTTTGAGAGCGCGCGATAGCGATAGTTAGGCTCGATCATCAACACCTTTGGCCCAATGCGCTCGAAGTATGCGACAGAGGTTTTGCCCAACTGGCCGCGATCAAGCCCGACAGGATTTGATCCCACGCCTGTCGGAAGCGAGACCTGATAGAGAAACTCTTTGTTGAAACGCGAGATTTCCATAAGCATCTTGCCGCTTGCAGCGTCCCAGTAAATCGGAACAAAGCCGTCGAGTTTTTGAAGCCCCGACGTACGGGCTGCTATCGTCTTATCGGCAGTTTTTTCCTGCGCGACGGCGGGAAGCGCGGCAAGCGCGATTAATAATGCGAAGATCGAGCGTATCATCAAGCCTTTCATGACGGACCTCACTTTGGAATTGAAACCGGATTTGCGAGCCTGCTCCACTGTGCTCGCGTGAATGCTATTTGCCGTCCGCGAACAAGTCAAGTTGGTCGCGAGTTCGCCCCGGCGTATAATCCCAGTTGACGCGAGCGAGAGACAACAAAGACCGAGAGGGAATATGAGCGATAATAAAGACAAACCGACAGAGACAGCATATCCTGAAAAACCGGCCCCCGCCGACTACCCGCTTGATAGCGAGATAGCGCGCCGCTGGAGCCCGCGCATCTTTGAAGATGGCCGCGATGTGGAGCGCGAAAAAATCATGTCCCTGCTTGAAGCCGCCCGCTGGGCACCCTCCTGCTTCAACGAACAGCCGTGGCGTTATCTGGTCTTTGATGGAACGGACCCGGAAGCGTTGAAACGCGCGCGCGCGTGTCTGGTCGAAGGCAATTCGTGGGCGCTCAAAGCTCCTGTGCTGATGATTTCGATTGCGCGCGACAATTTCGCCCGTAACGAAGAGCCGAATCGGACAGCCCAGCATGATGTCGGGCTTGCGAGCGAGAACCTTGTGCTCCAAGCCGTGGAAAGGGGACTTGTCGCGCATCAAATGGCGGGCTTTAATGCGACGCAGGCGCGCACCGAATTCAACGTACCGGAAAACTATACCATCCTTGCGATGATTGCAGTCGGTTACCCTTATCGCGGCAGCCTTGATGATCTGGATGAAAAAACCAGAGAGAAAGAGCTTGCCGCGCGCTCGCGCAAGCCTGTCAGCGAAATCGCCTTTGCCGGAACGTGGGATGCGCCTTACGGTTCAGAGTAATTCCCACAATACGATGGCTTCAGCGAATCAGAAACTCGATTTACCTGAATGAGAATCAGTCGCACCTCACCATGAGAACGATTTGCGTCACCAGATACGTTACGCCGCTGCGCGAAGGCGGCTCTTTGCCTGCCATTGTCGAAGCAGACGACGACGGTTTATATGTGCTCAAATTTCGCGGCGCGGGCCAGGGCACAAAAGCGCTCATTGCTGAATTGATTGCAGGCGAAACGGCGCGCGCGCTCGGTCTGCTCGTCCCCGAAATCGTGTTCGCTCAACTGGATCTGGATTTAAGCAGAACCGAGCCGGACCCGGAGATTCAGGATTTACTCAAGGCAAGCGCGGGCCTTAACCTTGCTCTCGATTATCTGCCCGGCTCGATAACTTTCGACCCTCTGGTCGAAAAAACTGACCCGCGACTGGCTTCCGAAATTGTATGGCTCGACGCCTTCGTCAAAAACGTTGACCGGACGGCGCGCAATACCAACATGCTCATGTGGCATAAAAGGCTCTGGCTTATCGATCACGGCGCGGCGCTTTACTTTCATCATAACTGGCAGAATTACGAAGATCACATAAGCCGCCCCTTTGCTTATATCAAAGATCACGTCCTGCTGCGCGGGGCCTCTGAGCTTGAGGCTGTGACGGCGGACTTCACTCGACTGCTTTCAGAAGAGAAACTGGAAAGCATAGTCGCGCTGATACCCGACGAATGGCTGGCCGGTGATCGGAACTTTAAATCGATTGTCGAACATCGTCGGGCCTATACAGAGTTTTTAAAGGGCAGGCTCGAATTCGGGCGAGTGTTTGTAGAGGAGGCGGAGAGTGCTCGAAAAATGCTCGTTTAGTTATGCGCTGATACGCCTCGTTCCGCGCGTGGAGCGCGAAGAGTTTATAAACGTCGGCGTGATCGTCTACTGCCCCGCGCGAAGTTTTCTGCAAGCCGTCGCGGAACTCGATAAAGCGAGACTTGCAGCCGTCGCGCCCGACCTGAGTTTGGAAGAAATCGAGCCGCATCTGGAAGCCATCCGAATGATATGTCGCGGCGGACAGGATGCCGGGGCCATCGGCAGTCTTTCGCTTTCTGCGCGCTTTCACTGGCTGACGGCTCCGCGCAGCACGGTTATTCAAACATCAATGGTTCATACGGGGATGTGTGATGACCCTGAAACGGTTCTTTGCGATCTGCTGAATAAGATGGTGAGAATACGGCAATCTTCGCAGGTGTTGTAAGTTTCGCGAGAAGAAGCGTAACCCATCGGATTACGCTTCTTCCGGCTATAGTCAGAGCTTTCTGCTGGTTTCGGCTACTTTCAGCTTCCACGATGCCAGAGGCGATCCCGGCTCGTTTACATTCAACCGGCTGGCATAATACCAGAGGTTCTTTGTAAACGTTCCGTCGGGCACGGTCGTGAATCGCTGTTGCAGATAATACGGCGGTATAGATTGATAGTAGAGCCGAACCATTACGGTCACGGCTTTTGATCTGTTAGCGCCAAGGTTCACGCTGTAGGTCAATTCGTCCGAACCGCTGCCATTATAGTAAGACTGGCCTACCGGGCGCTCATCTCCGCCGTTGGGCATCGTGGCCTTTGCGTCCGGGCCGTCACGCTTCCACCCCTGCGGCATCAATCGCGTGTCTTTGACCTCGAAGGCGAGACTGAAAAAGCTTGTTGTGAAGACGCCGTTCACCACCTTGTCCTTGAACAGCTCTTCGTATATCTGCACCTGATCGCCCTGATTGATTCGGCTGTAATAAGGCTGATAAGTCTGTTTGCCGTCAGCGCCCCTGTCAAAGAATTCCGTGGGGAGCGCCTTGTTCGTCACTCCGTCGAGGATAACGCCAAGCTCGTTCGTTCTTCCCGACGCCCACAGCGGCGCGCCCTGCGCGTCAAGCACCTGAAACTCCAGAAAAGCGCGCCGGAACCCTACGCCGCTTGGGAGCTTATGACCGGCCTTGTTCTTCACTCTTACGCGAGCGTCAAGCCCTGCGGCTGTAAGGCTGACCGATACAAGCTCTAAATCAGCCGTCTCTTTCGTCGCCTGATCGAGGCTTGCCTGTTCCGAAAGCTCCATGCCCGGCACCGGATTGCCGAATACTGCCATCGGGTCTTTGTATCTGAGACCGATGGAATCGTAATACTGGCGAAATATCCGCATCCCGAAAAGATTGATCCCTACGAGCGTGTGGCGCGAATAACGATTGTTCGGGTCTTTGTCGTCGTTGGGCGTGTTCGAGCCGCGAATCTTCATCGTGATTTCGCTATCGAGCGCGCGGTTGTCCGTATAGGGGAACGTCTCGTCTTCGATGCTGGCGATTTTGAACTTCAGCGGGTCGCCTTTATAATCGCCAGGCATATGGCATTGCTGGCATGTCTTTGACGTGGCGGGCACAGGTTTTGACTCATCCGAAAATATGCTGTTGCGCCATTCAAAGTAGGTGCTCTGTTCGTGCGCTATTCGCTTTGGCTTATTTATCGGGTCAGGCGCGCTCGCTCCGCCGTCGCTCAACACGGGAGTCTCTACTATGTGACACGAGCCGCAAAGCGCGGATGATTTTATCTGATCCTGTTTGGTCTTCTTTGGCTCTATTCCAAGAGCGTGTTTCATCGGCAGCGTCACCACGTCCTCGTAAGGTCCGTAGAGTTCGTCATTGCCTCCGAGCTTGAATTGCCCCGTGTAGGTTTCAGGCGTGCCCAGCCCTTCGGCGGAGATGCGGTGACAGACGGTGCATGATATTCCGTCGCGGGCGAGCGCGCCGTACGTAGCCAGTTTGCTCGGCGGGATTGCCGAAGCCATCTCGTGAACGAACGGCTCTTTGTTATTGGTGTCGTGCTCGAACTGGCGCTGGCCCATAACGCCGTGACAGCTGAAGCATTTGTTGTCTATCTGCGCGGCAAGCTCCGGGAATAGCTTGCGCTCGCTCTCGACCTGAGCGAAAAATATCGGGTCGCGACCCGCAAGCCCCATCATCGATGCGCGCCACTCGCCGTAGGGCGACAGGTTCAAAGTCGTTTGAGTCCCCGGAAGCGTATAGACCATATTGGGCAGGGCTGCGTTGTTCGTAGTTGCGTCGTGACAGCCCAGACACTGGTCTGAAGTGATAAACATCTTCTGTCCGTTCGGTCGCGGCCCCTGCACCACCTGATCGTAAGTTTCACCCGGCAGCGCGTAAGGTCGCGGCACATCGCTCACGGTTATCGAGTTGTAGAGCGCCATGAATGGTTTGCTCGGCGGCGGCTGTAGCAGGCTCAGCCGAGCCGTCAGCAACTGTCTGGCGCTTGCGACCCGTGAGTGGACTTCCTGATCGTCCACGGTTTCAGGAATCATCGTTGGAACTACGGAAAGATAGGTCATCGGGTTCTTTACGACATTGTTTACAGTCGAATAAGTCGATTCGTAATTATCAGCCGAAGCGTGACAATTAACACAATACTGGCCGAAACCCGCCCACGGATAGATGAACGGAAACTCGTAAGGGTTGGGGCTGCCAAGCCCCGCGCCGCTGCTCCAGTACCACCCGTCCCATGACCCCTGACTGTCTCTGACCATGATGGAATAGCCTTGCAGTTTGTAATCTTTCGAGGGCTGTTTCTGCAAAGGCAGCGGATACTGTTCTTTGACGATCATGGCCCCGTCCGGTATTTCGCCCTGACGGCCATTGATCATCCAGGTCCACATCTGAGGCGAATAAAAAATCTTCACAGCCGGGTGCACGCCGTAGTTGTTGCCGACGTTGCCGACGGCAATGTAAGGACCGGTTGAGCGAATCTCGCGGTCGTGCATCCAGCCTGTGTATCCGCCGCTGGCTAAAAAGGCATCAAGTTGTTTCTCGAAGCACTGAACGCCGATGCGGCTCGGCAGGCAATCGGCAGTCGGAGGAAAACTGCATTTGATCTCGTCACAGCTTTTCTGCGCGCTTGATGTGTCTGCCAGCCCGCGCCTGCCCTGACCCATCAGCAGGAAGATGAGCGCGAGAGAACCAACGGCGATTAATAGCCGCAGACGGTAGACAGATTTCATGATATCTCCTTCAATACTGTTGGAGGGGGCTTGACGCGCGTGGCGCGCCTTCGATTTAAATTTTCCTGATACTGGAATCCCTGCTACACAACCTTGAGATGCGGATATAGTACCACGAGACACAAAAACCTGAAGAGAAAAAGCGGAGATGACATCCGGCATTTATCGCGTAATATTGCGCCGCGCCGCGCGTGATGGTTATACTTGCATCCCCAACTCAGGAGGGTGAATATGCGCCGTCAAACACGGAAAAAAATCTTTAGCGCAGTTGCGTCTGTCATAGTCTTTCTCAACTGTATAACTCCCGCCGTCTTCGCTCAGGCGAACGGCAAGTCTCACGCGCTTCGCGGTTATTCGGAAGCGAACGCCAGAACCCAGCTCGAATGGGAAGCGAAAATGCGCGCTGTTCCGAAGCCCGAACTTCTGCGCGAGTACATGAAGCATCTTTCAGCGGAGCCTCATCACCTCGGCTCCGAGTACGACAGGCAGAACGCTGAATTCATTCGCGACAAGTTCAAGTCGTGGGGACTGGACGCGAAGATCGAAGAGTTTGATGTGTTGTTTCCCACGCCGAAAGAGCGCGTGCTTGAAATGCTTGGGCCGTCGCTCTACAAAGCCCAGCTCAAAGAGCCTGTTGTCGCAGAAGACGAAGACTCTGGCGACGAAAACCAGCTACCGACCTACAACGCTTATTCAGGCGATGGCGATGTGACGGGCCAGCTTGTCTATGTCAACTTCGGCGTGCCCGCCGATTACGACGAGCTTCAGAAGATGGGCGTTGACGTGAAAGGCAAAATCGTCATCGCGCGCTATGGCGGCAGTTGGCGCGGCATCAAACCCAAAGTCGCTTACGAACACGGCGCGATTGGCTGCCTCATCTATTCCGATCCGAAAGATGACGGCTACTATCAAGGCGATGTATACCCCGTCGGCCCCTATCGCCCGGAGCAGGGCGTGCAGCGCGGCTCTGTGATGGACATGCCAATTCATCCCGGCGACCCGCTTACGCCGGGGATAGGTGCGGTCAAAAGCGCGCGGCGACTGGCGCGCGAAGAGGCCGAAGTGATCTTGAAAATACCGGTGCTGCCGATCTCTTACGGCGACGCGCTGCCGCTGCTTCGAGAACTGCGCGGCGCGGTCGTCCCCGAATCGTGGCGCGGCGCGCTTCCCATCACTTACCACGCGGGGCCGGGTCCGGCGCGAGTTCATTTGAAGCTTGCATTCGATTGGTCGCTTAAGACTATTTATGATGTTGTCGCGCGAATCGAAGGCAGCCAGTACCCGGATGAATGGATCATCGCGGGCAATCATCACGACGCATGGGTGAACGGCGCTGAAGATCCCACGAGCGGCATGGTGACCGTGATGGAAGAAGCCCGCGCGTTCGGCGAGTTGCTGAAACAGGGATGGCGGCCTAAGCGCACCATCATTTTGTGCGCGTGGGACGGTGAAGAGCAGGGGCTTTTAGGCTCGACCGAATGGGTCGAAACTCACGCAGATGAGTTGAAGCAAAAAGCTGTTGTGTATTTGAACTCCGACAGCACGGGCAAAGGCCAGCTTGGCGTAGGCGGGTCGCATACGCTTGAGCGATATATAAACGAAGTCGCGCGCGACATCGAACATCCCAAAGGCAAAATGTCGGTCTGGCAGGACATGAAAACCCGCAACATGACGCGGGCGCGAACCGATGAAGCCAAAAAAGAGTTGAACGAGCGCACGGACCTTCGCATCGGGGCGCTGGGGTCGGGGTCGGATTATACGCCTTTTTTGCAGCATCTCGGCATCTCGGCGCTCAACACGGGATTCGGCGGCGATGACGGCGGCGGCATTTATCATTCGATCTATGATTCGTTCTACTGGTACACAAAGTTCTCGGACGGGACATTCGAGTACGGGCGCGCGCTCGCGCAAACGAACGGCACGATAATCATGCGGCTTGCCAGCGCCGATGTTTTGCCTTTTGAATTTACAAACTTCGCCGACACGGTCGGCAATTACGTCGATGAGATCGACAAGCTGGCAAAACGGAGCAGTCCTCCAAAAGAGATCAATCTTACGTTATTGAATTCCGCGGTCAAATCCCTGACCGACAGCGCGCGCCGTTACGAGGAAGCGTTTGGCAAGGCTGGCGCAAAGGGCTTTCAAGCGGTGAAGCAGGTACAGGCGCTCAACGAACTGCTCTATAAAGCCGAACGGAAGCTTACGAGCGAACAGGGATTGCCGCGACGCACATGGTTCAAGCATCAGATCTATGCGCCGGGCTTTTATACGGGCTATGGCGTAAAGACGATACCCGGCGTGCGCGAAGCCATAGAGCAGAAGCAATGGGGCGATGTCGAGCCGCAGGTGAAAAATGCCAGCGCAATCCTACAGGCGTTCGCATCGCAGATCGATGCGGCAACGCGAATGCTCGAAGGAAAGTAGGGGCAGGGCTTGTCCCTGCCCGGATCGAGCGAAGCTCGATGATGATTGAATCATTCAAGAATTAATTTCTGTCATGGTCTTACGACCATCCGGGCAGGGACAAGCCCTGCCCTTACATTTTGTCAGATGATATCTATGAAATTCATGTCTCACTTGTGTCGAGCACTCACGCTTTTAATCATCACTCTCCTGGCTTCGTCTTTTCCTGCGTTCGGACAAACGCCAAAACCTGTCCCCGGTTTGCGAGAGCAGGCTGAAATTCAGCAGCAATGGCTCAAACTTAGACTTGAGCGGGTGCTGCCGCAGTTGATGCGAAAACACGGCGTGCAGATGTGGCTCGTCATCTGCCGCGAGTACAACGAAGACCCCGTGTTTTTCTCGCTCGTCTCGCCTACGGTATTCGCCGCTCGTCGCCGCACCATCTACGTTTTCTTTGATCGAGGCGCAGAGAAAGGCGTCGAACGGCTGGCGCTCGGCGGCGGCTCGAACGGCGGGCTGTACACAGTATATCGTGACCCCGAAGTCGAAGGGCGCGAGATATATGGTGAAGGCCAGTGGGTGTTGCTCAAAAAACTTATCGAAGATCGCAAGCCCGCGACTATCGCCGTCAACATCTCGCACACGCATGCCTTCGCCGACGGACTTTCGGCAGGCGAGCGCGAAAAACTCGAAACGACGCTTGGCCCCGAATACCTCAAGCGCGTGGTGCGCGCCGAAAATCTCGCCCTCGAATACGTCGAGATTCGTTTGCCGGAGATGCTTACGACTTACCGGAAAATGATGGAGACGGTTCATTCGCTCATCAGCCGCGCTTTCTCGAACGAAGCGATCACGCCGGGCAAGACTACGGATCAGGATGTCGTGTGGTGGCTCCGCCAGCGGGTGAACGATCTCGGCCTCGGCACGTGGTTTCATCCTTCTGTGCGAGTGCAAAAGCCGGGCAAGACGGGCGTGAATCTGCTCGCGGAAGATGCGCCAACCGTGATTGAGCGCGGTGACGTGTTGCATGTCGATTTCGGCATCACAGCCATGCGCCTCAACACGGACACGCAGCACATGGGGTATGTGCTGCGCGAAGGCGAAACGGATGTGCCTGCCGGAATCAAGCAGGCGTTAAAGAACACCAACAGGCTTCAGGATTTGCTGATGGAGAGAATGAAACCCGGTCGCACGGGCAACGAAGCGCTTGCCGACGCGCTCGCCCGGATGAGGCTTGAAGGCATCAAAGGAACCATCTACACGCACCCGATAGGCGATCACGGGCATGGGGCAGGGCCGCTCGTCGGTTTATGGGATCGCCAGCAGGGCGTGCCCGGTCGCGGCGACGTTAAGATACTGCCCGGCACATGGTTTTCGATTGAGTTGCAGGCGACCACTCCCGTTCCTGAATGGGGCGGAAAAGAGTTGTGGGTCGGACAGGAAGAAGATGCGGTGATCGACGAGCAGGGCCGCATTTCGTGGGTGCTCAAACGACAGACTGAGTATCATCTGGTCAGATAATACTGTCCGTTATAGACTCATCGCGCCAGACTGATTTTTTCTGACAATCTCTCTTTCCATTGTGCAGGCAGGTCACACTCAATCATTCGCCTTCTGAACTCATCCTCTGTCATCTGTCGAACAAAATCGAGAATATCGAGAAACTCTTCAATCTGGGATGGTGTGACTTTCCAGGGATCAAGGGAAGGCCATTTATTATTCCTGTCAAAGTATGTGATGATGCGACAGGCGGCAAAATATTCTTCAAACGTGTCATGAGTAAAACGCCAGCGCCTCTCTTTTTGTAGTAGTCTGGATTCCTGAAGCTTATTGAGCAACTTCGGCGCTGTGATGGTGAAATCAAAATACTGATGTAGCCGATTAAGAAGACCTTTGATATTCTCGGCCTCCTCCTGATCGCCACGGATGTTTTCTATTAGAAGGTCATGGGGTAAGCCTATCCCCCTCTTGCCGGTTTCTATAAAGGTCCAGTTGGCCAGAGCCTGAAGCGCGTATAGCCATGCGTCCCACAGATCCCTGTTATCATTTACCCCCTCGCCCAATCTGAGCTGTCTTTTGAAATACCTTTCGTAGATATCCGCGCGCGTAGTTCCAAGTTGCTCATCGTCTCCCTGCTTTAAAATCATAGAGAACAGGAGCGGCTCGATGGGTTTAGATCCAAAAGATCGTAGCTGCAATTTTACCTGATTTTTTTTCGCGTCACTGAGATTATAAGAATCAAGGAGAGTTAAAACCGTTTGCGCGTTCAATGGCTGCAAGGTGAAGCTATGCACATCACCTGTGATTCCTTCAAACGGGCGAGATGAAATAACAAAACGAGAATTTGAATAGTCTGCATTCCTCGCGGTTCTGATTATCTCATCGTAAAAATTTCTTTTGTCGTCGCCTGCTGGTATATCGGATACCCCGTCAAACAGTATCAGAAATTTCCCGGATTGCAGTTGTGACTCTATGATTTCCAGATTGACGCCCAATCGGTCTCTCTGGCGTAAAGTATCTGCAATCGCCCCCAGAAGATTTATTGAGTAATCGCTTGCCGGTATAAACAGCGGGATATATCCGGCCATGGAAGGGCCGAGTTGATCCGTCACAGCAAGGTGGGCAAGCCTGCTAAGGAACGTGCTTTTTCCTGCCCCCCCTTTGCCAACGATCAGAACCGGCTGTTGTGGGCCGAGCGATTTAATGACCTCATTTATAAGCTCATCCTCATCAGAGCCTTCTGCTTGTTTAGGCAAAATAACCTTTCCGTCAGAGCTTTCTGCCGGAAGGCTATAATAGTTTCCTGCCGCTTCTCGAACCTGCTTCAGTCCGGCCACACGTTGGTTATAGCCCAGGAAAAGATATCGCCGCCCCGTGCCGGGGAGTTTGTTGAGTATATCGGCAGCAACTGAAATCAACCATGTCCGCGAGAATACATTTTCATCGTCTCTCTTTAATACCTTGAGCGCCAATAAAGCCCCTGCGAATGCGACTATGAAGCTTGCTGTAGAGCCAAGTATCCACATTAAAAGCTTCATCAGGCCGGATGAGGAGGTCCCTGCGGATGGCACGACTTTATGCGAAAAGAGAATTGTGCTGTTGGTCAGGTCTGTTGCTCGAATCTCGATTGTAGACCCGACAATATCTTTGGAAGGATCTATGTAATAAGAGAAAAGATTATTTTCGGCGTCATAATTAATTCCGGAGGCTTTCGTAGCCACCTGCTGCCCGTCAATAATAACCTGTTGAAATAAAGTTTGTGGCGTCGCTCGCCAATCATAATTGCTAACCTCCCAGGTCAGATATTGGCCGCCTTTTAATTCGGCAAGGTCGCTCTTCGGATTTATCTTGCCGGTCCATGGGCTATCAAGCCCTTCAATCTTGAGCAGACCTTTTTCCGTCCCGACCCATAGGGTTGATTGATTGCCGAAAAGCGAATATACCGACTCGACATCCGGTAATATTGGAATGGCATCGCTGTTGGGTTGCTTGTCCCAGCGATATAGCCCCTCGTCTTGCATCCCTATCCACATCGCCTTGTCAGTCTGGAAAAGAGACCGGACTTTTTTGTCAGGAAGTAGAAAAGGCTGATCGGAAGATTGATCGGACGAGCGTTGCCAATTCTGCAAACGGTAAAGTCCCTTATATGTTCCTACCCAGAGGGTCTCTCCATCAGCAGCTATAGCCTTTATCGCCGCTCCAAAACCTCTGATCAGCTTTTGCGACGTGTCATTTTCCTTCCATGAAAACAATCGCCCATCCTCTGACCCGATCAAAAGTATGTTGCCTGCCCAACACAGCGATTTAACTCTTACGAGTGAGCCGACCGATGCCGACAGGTCGAAATCCGGACTTTGCGGCATTGGCGATTGAGGTATCCATTTATATATCTTCCCGTAGGATGACGATATCCACAAAAACGAGCCTTGCCCGGTCAATGCTTCAGCCGAATCTATATTAAAGGGTTGCAGAATATCTTGCCCCGCATTTATGGTCCACCCGTAGAGTTTTGCCTTGAACCCGTGAGCCTCACCGATCCACAGTACAGGACCCATCTGATATAACTCTGCGATTGAGCGATATAGCGGGGCATTATCTTCATCCGAACGAGTGTAGCCCACCGATTCAACGCGCATGTCTTTTTCCGAGGCCCGCACGGCTGGCGCGCAATAGGCAGACGACAATATAAGGCCAGCAACTACAAAGGCACTAAAGCAGGACTTGTGGCTTCCATGAAGCTTTTTTAGATGTATGTCAAACATATATCCCTCGACAGGCGGCATCTATATACTCAATCTGCAACAGGGTCAATTCGTTCCTCCTCTGCATCGATCTATATGCTTTTCCGTATCTTTTGAATAGCGGAGTTGAAAGATGCTTTGAGGTATGTTCGGATTTATTTTTGGATCAGAGAGCCTTGCGGTAATTCTCAATCCTTCTGGAAATCTATCTTCGCGCACAAGAGCTACCGCTTCAACCGGCAGCATCGTGTTGTTGTCTATCCATAGATCCAGCAGTCTTAGATTCATCTTGCTTTTAGAAACCAATTGAATAAGTGTCGTCGAGATGTTGTTCACCATCTTCTCGCCGAGATAGCGCCTGTTGAATTTCTTGAAGAACTGCTCGAAGCTGCCGCCGCCTCCGCTTATCCCGACATCTTTCGCCGCTTTACCGAGGCATTTGAGATGGAGATCCTCGGAACCTCCATTAAGCTCATAGTAATCTACCTTATTGCCAGTTATAGCTATCTCCAGCCTGTCGCCGGACTTGTCGGCGGCCTTCAGGGTGACGCGAACCTGATGAGGTCCTCCTTCATTATGGTTGTAACGCATGTTTCCATTAACTGAAACTAAAGGTTCACGCTCGGACAAGTCCTGCACTATTACATGTACATTGGCGCTAAAAGATTTCAGACCCTGCCACATCTGCTTGAGCTTATCATTGAACTCTTCCTCTTTAGATTTTACGAGCGGGGGCGGTTCTGTCCCGTCGGGTTTGGGGTTCCGAGTGTTTTCATTATTATTCCAGTTAGTGTTGGACGCGCTCGGTTTGCAAGCCTCAAAGGCAGACAGTAAAACCAGAATTGCCATTGTGCATATCAGAGGCGATCTTTTTAGCATCGTTCTGTTCATCATTTAAGGAAGTCCCTCTAGTTTTAGGATTTACGAGAGAATACTCCTCGCCTTACAGAATTGACAGGCGGGATTGCGTTGTACTTGGAATCGAGAATAATACCCGGATCACCATATACTGGTTAGGAGCAAATTTGTATATGACGAATCGCCGATAAAGAAGATGCTTCTAAAGAAGCTATTGGCGCAATCAAAGCATAACTTGAAAGCAGTGAATCTCTATAAATCCTTCTCTGCCGTGATGCGCCATCGGCCTCCTGATTTTTCCAGCCATAGCGCCTGCCGCACCGTGCCTTCAAAAGGCTTATCACCAAGGAAGTACCAACTCTTGTTAAACGTTGCCGTGGCGCGCGCGCCCGATTCGTCAGGCGTGATCTGGATGTTGCTCAATTCGACTTCCATGCTTGTGAAACGCGCGAACGCTTTCGCCTTGTCTGCGCGCACATCAGAGAGGCTCACATTGCTGCGACGGTAGTAAGCGTCGAGCGTGTCGGCGTAGTGGCTCATATACTCATCAAGGTTGTGCCTCTTCATGGAATCGGTCCAGCCTTTCAACGCCGCCTGCACTTCACCTTGCACCGCAGAAGCATCGCTTGAGCCTGTCGCCTGTCCATCTCCTTCTGCGGACCTGATGAAGTTGACGTTCGCGCGGTCTGCGGCGGTCAACTGCGAATCGTTATAATCGCGGCGCGGCCTGTACCACGGGCGGTTGTTGAAATATTGCTGTAGGTCAGCCGAATCGAATACGCGACCGTAACGCGCGTAAACAGTGTTGCGAAGCATACGCAGGTCCGTGACCGACAGGCCCGCGATGTCGTTTTTATCCAGAGCCGTTCCGTTCAAAATCTTCGCTTCGGCTCGCGACTTTGCGTCCATCTGAATCGGAGGCGTGTTTGCGTTTTGAGTGGCGCTCGGTTGCGGAACAGCCGGAATCGGCTGTGCGGCGCTTGGAGTCGAGGCGGGATATGATGAAGCGGCTGGCGTATCGTCACGCTTATTGACAACGAATATCCAGTAAGCGGCTGCGGCAAGCGCCAGAAGTATAACGGCGCTCGCAAGGCCAGCGATGATTCCCGTGCGTGATGAGCGCGTAGGGGCTTGCGGCTGTGTGGCGAATTGAGCGGGGTTGTAGCCCGAACCATAATTGACGGGCTGCGGTGTTGTGCTGGCAGCCTGCGGCATCGTGTAAGGCGAAGTAATGGGCGCGTGTACAACCTGCGTTGGTGCGGGAATGCCTGCGCCGCGATCAGTCATGGGAGGCGCGATAGACTGCGTCGCCCCGGTTGTAATCGCCGCCTGAAGCTCGCGCGCAAGCATCGTCGCCTCAGCCTGCCGGGCGTTCGGATCTTTGGCCAGCGAGCGCATGATTACCGCTTCGAGCGCAGGTGATATTCCGAGAATTTGAGGCATCGGCGGCGGCGCTTCGGTCAGGTGTTTAGCCACAACTCCTGTTGCGGTGTTGGCCGTGAAAGGCGGCACGCCCGCAAGCATTTCATAAAGCATCGCGCCGAGGCTGTAAACATCGGAACGCGCATCGAGCGGTTCAGCTTTGCACTGCTCAGGCGACATGTAGTAGGGCGTGCCGATCACCATACCCGTTTGAGTGAGATTTTGATCGCTCGCCATGTCGCGCAGTTTGGCGATGCCAAAGTCAACTACTTTGGCCGTCTCCTGATCTTCGTGCGTGCCGGGCGGAAGGACTATGATGTTATCCGGTTTCAGGTCGCGGTGGATTATGTTATGGCGATGCGCCGCGCCGACCCCCGCGCAAACGCCGCGCATCAACGCGACGGCGCGCGCGGGATTGAGCTTCTTTTCAGTCCCTAAAATGTCGCGAAGCGGAAGCCCCGCCACCAGTTCCATTACGATGAAGGCAGGCGCGTCATCCGTGCGCGCTTCGCCGTAATCATAAATCGCTACGACGTTCGGATGATGAAGCATGGCAGCGGCGCGCGCTTCCCGGCGGAATCTTTCGAGAGCCGATTGTTCTTTGACGAATTTCGTATGCAGCACCTTGACCGCAACTTCATCGCCGATGTGCACGCGCGTTGCGCGATAGACGGCCCCCATGCCGCCCTCACCGAGTCGCGCGACGAGCTTATATTTTGATTCGAGCACGCGGCCAACCAGAGGATCGAATGGCACAGGTTCACTTGCAGGGTAAGCGCTGGCCAGTTGTGTGCGGTCGTCCGATGTGTTGCGCGAGGATGCGTCGATACTCGTGACCGCAGTGCCGCAGCTTGTGCAAAAGCGCACATTCTCGCTCATAATCGCATGGCATTGTGGACAATTCATCGGGCCTGATGTTCTCCGTCTGCTAAAGATTCCTTAGCCGTCATCGTAGCTACTCGCAGTGCGTATGTAAAGTGTAATGAAATCAGAATAACTGGCGCAATCACTTTCGACATGGCATGGAATTTGTTATTAGATAAAGAGGACGGCACTCTACTATATAACGCTCTGCCTGATTTGGAGGACAAAGAATGTTGTTGCGAAGAAAGCTTTCGGTATTAATCAATTTTTCAGTCGTTCTTGTTTTGAGCCTTTCGATTTACGCGAAGGATGATAAATCGAAAAAGAAGATGGCTATGTCGGAAGGCACGCCTGTCTTATGGCGAGACCCCGGCGCTATAGCCTCACGCGACCTGTTTGCAGGACCGGGCGGCGAGGCCATGAAACCAGATTTGAGCCATGTGACTTTCATCAAGGAAGAGAGCGGAGGGTACTCGAAAAAGTATCGCGTGCGCGATGGGCGAGGGCGCGTCTGGGTTGCGAAGCTGAGCAAAGAAGCGCAATCGGAAACCGCCGCGAATCGGATACTGTGGGCAATCGGGTATCAGACGGAGATTCCTTATCTCGTGCCAAGCGTCAATATTGACGGCAAAGGAACTTTTGAAAACGTTAAATTTGAAGCGCGTCCGGAAAATATCAAGCGACTCGATTTGTGGAAATGGGATGACAATCCATTTGTTGGTACGAAAGAGTTTCAGGGCTTGAAGGTGTTGATGGTGCTGCTTGAGAACTGGGACATCAAAGACGACAATAACAAGATACTTCTGGCGCACGACGAGCAGACGGGCAGAAACGAATTGCTCTATATCATCAGCGATCTCGGCGCGACGTTCGGCAAGACCGGAGGCGTCGTATCGCGCAGCCGTAACAAGCCCGAAGACTACGTCGAAGCCAAGTTCATAAACGAGGTTAAAGGCAACCATATCGACTTTCGATTCAGCGGCAAGCGACAGGGCTTGTTTGACGATATAACAATTGCGCAGGCTCGCTGGGTTGGAGACCTGCTTGCGCAACTGACCGACCAGCAGATTCAAGACGCCTTTCGCGCAGCCAACTATACGCCTGAGCAGATCAGGATGCTTTCTGATGGGTTGAAGGCCAGAATCACAGAGCTTGAAACCCTTCCTCAAAGATAGTCTTTCGTTGCCATCTGTCAGCGGTTTGCAGATAGAAATCTCTGACCGCTGGCAACTGGCGACCGATCACCCCTACAGATATTGATTCGGTACAACTGGCGAGAGGACTCGTATCGAAAAAATACGTGTGCGCAAAGCGACTCTTTCGCATATTCACGGATTTCAGTATGCGTGCGACTGGCACTGGCGTTGCTCTATAAACAGGTCTGACGGATTTACACTTTACTTATTTCGAGGAGGAATGTTTATGGCAACTCTTGTGACCGGATTGTTTCGCTCTCGCGCAGATGCGGATCGCGCAGTCGAAGACCTTGTTCACTACGGATGGTCGCGTGATGACATAAGTCTGCTTATGAGCGATGCGACGCGCGGTCGCGAGTTCGGACTTGCAATGGCGACGAAAGCTCCTGAAGGCGCGGCCACTGGCGCGACTATAGGCGGCGTGCTTGGCGCGGTTGCAGCCGGACTGGTGGCTCTGGGCGTGATCGTAGTACCCGGACTCGGACTCGTTGCAGCCGGGCCGATAGTGGCGACTCTTGCGGGGCTTGGAGCCGGGGCTGCCGCAGGCGGACTCACGGGCGCGCTGGTCGGGCTTGGATTACCCGAACACGAAGCTAAGTTCTATAACGAAGAGATAGAGCGCGGCGGCATTCTGGTCGGCGTTTATTCGCACAGTGACCGGGGCGATCAGGCTAGAAAGATTCTCGAAGCAGCAGGCGCTGAAAAAGTGAAATGATAGCCAGAGGTCGAAATTTTGTATAGTCGAGATTTTGCGCGGCGCGTCTTTCATCAGCGAGCAAGGGGTCAAGGGTGGTAGATCCGAAAGACAGTTGCGTGGAGCAGCGAGCGCCGCAATTAGTGCCCAATGCGGCGCTCGCTGATTGTAACTCAACACGGCAAGGGAGCACGGATGAGTCGAAACAACCCGAATATTGAAGACCCGATTGACGGCGGGCGAGAGCCGAATCCGGATATTGATAATCCTCCGTCCAGTCCTGATGACCCACAACCCGTTCTGCCTGACGTTGGGCCACAGCCCCCGATAGAAGAACCTGTCATTAACGATGATGAGCCTAATCCGCTGCCAATAGGCGACCCCGTACCAAACGAGCCTACGCGGCTGGTGTGACGATATAAGCGATTTTTGTATATACAACAAAGGCCGACTTCGCGTGAAGTCGGCCTTTGTTGTATGCGAAAGGAGGAACTATACTGATACGGAAACTGCTTTAGGGAGTTGGGATTGATGATAACGCGTCTGCCTGTACAACGATCGTGCCCGTTTGTACCTGCTGCCAGTAATCCACTACATAATCTTTCATCGCGCCATGACCCCAGCGGGTATAAAAATCAAAGTCTTTCATCTCTTTATAAGTGCGGTCGTAATCCCAGCCGTAATAAGTCATGCGATAGACAGCGCCTGCTACGCCCGTGCGATGGCGACCGCCCACACAGTGAACAAAGAACTTGCCTGTAGCCGGGTCGCTTGCCAGTTTTAAGAATTGCTGAATCTGCTCTTCCTTCGGGTACTTCGTATCGCTCATCGCGATGTTGATGTATTGCATTCCGGCTGCTTCAGCCGCGTGTTTTTCGTAACTGGTCGGATCGTCGCGCAGATCAACGATAGTCTTGATGCCGAGCGCGGCCAAATCTTTGTAATCCGATTGAGTGGGCTGCGCGCCGCGATAGAATCGCTCATCCAGTTGTCCGAAATTCTTTATCCTGACTGGTGGAGCCTTGTCGGGTTGTGCCTTGTCGGGCTGTGCGGATTGCCCGTTTGCGGTGGCGATTATTGAGAGAGTGAACAACAACGCAAGCGATGCAGCCTGCAAGCTTCTGGGTATAACTTGGCGAGCTATCATTTTCATCCCTAGAATCCTTTACCTGTGCTTGTTAGAATCTCCGGCGCTTTGATTCGTCGTGAGCTTTTGAAGTTGCAAGCCTCTTTAGCGCCTATCCCCGCGAACACAACGATTATAGCACGATCCTACCTATATACTTGTTATAATTCTATTGCCGCGACAATCTGCTTGTTTCTAATAAAATCAACAGTTTAGCCCTGCAATTCGCCTGCCAGACAGCAAAATCGCAATTTTCGGCTCTCAAGGCCGCTAACTGCCCCCTTTGGCGGCGCGTTTTACCGAAGCCGCCTGTCGGATCAAATGGTCTATAGCCGCCGAAATTTCGGGAGCCGTCTCGTCCAGATAATGCGTATGCGCACCCGGTCTTATGCAGAATTCCTGGCGCAATCCATTTTTGTCCTGCGTTACAGTCACTAAATCGTTTAACGCGCTGGTCCAGGCCGTAGGGTCATCCGGTGACAGAGCATTATGATCCCATTGATAAACACATTTGTCCGATCTCCACAGATAGCGACCTACATAATCACCGCTCCGAAAGGCGTTCATCCACACTGTAACGCCGAGCGCGCGCGGGTCAGGAAGCTGATTATCGGGAATGTGAAGCGGGTCATCCTTATTCCATTTACTCAGGTCGGTATGCCGCGACCATCGGTATAGATGCGGGAACCTGAGGCTGTATAGCTGGCGCAGCGGACACCCCATCGTCAGCAGATAAATAGGGATGTGTTTTTCTGCCCGCTCAGGGTAGAGACTGTCAAGTTCCGGGTCACGCTCTCGATTCAGGAATCGCAGCAGGTCCGCCGTTATAACCGTTCCCTGACTGTGCGAAACTATAAGAATTGCATCGTAGCCATGGCCGTCATCCGGGTCTTTCCATTTGCAGATATACCTGAGCAGAGATACGTATCGCGCGCAGATACGCGCGCGCGGGTTGCGTTCTCGCGGATGCTCGCGCAAATGATTATCTACGTCGAGCGCCACATCGAGCGCGGGCCGAAATCCAAGCGATACCTTATTGAGCTTTCCGCTCAGCGTGTCCCACTGTTTGCGCAGCGCCGTAACACGCAAGCCCGATATGACCAGCCCGGCAGTCGAAGCGGCAAGCAGCCCGCCAACGCCTTCCAGAATTTTGTTCACCCACTCAAACGGTATTTTATCGAAGAAATATATCGCGCTCAGCGGGTAGATGATGGCCGCCGAAATGAAGATCAATTCGCCTGAAAGCCTCATCTGCCTGAACCCCCGGCTCAGCCAGTAGCCGAGCCGATTCGATACCTGAGAATCCTGATCCGCGCTTTTCGGCGGACGGGCTTCGGCCAGCACGATTGGCGCTACAGAGCATATTGCAAAGATAACGGCTAATCCAAAAGTTATAACCATTATGGCAAAGGCCAGATAACCACGCTCGATTATCCGTTTGATAAATATCTGCGCGCTGCTCATCGATTCCTGTTGAGCGTCAGTCGGATTTATTACAATATTGCTGTTCGGCACGAATCCCGCTTTGGGCTCACTGCTGGCCCGGCTGGAAAGCGGCAGCCGTGGCGTGTAGTCCACTCCGTCTAAAAACGAAGAACCTGCCTTAGCTATGGCGAAAAATATCATCACATTCAAAAACAGTATCAGCGCAGATGGCAGCGCCAGTGAAAAGCGCGCAGTGTAGGTTGCGCGAGCGGCTCGATTGCGGGCCGACTCTTTTTTCCCTGCCTTATCTTTTGGCGCGCGCCACGTCGCAAGCACTCCGACCACGGCTGCGCATAGTTGCAGCAAAAGAAAGACAGACCAGCTCAAATACAATAAGAGGTGTAGGACTTCCAGCATCGTAAGCGCCGCGACCGTTATGCTTTGCCAGGTGTTGTCGGCGAGAAGGATTAAAATGATCAGCCCCGCCAATATTGGCCCACCTATCAGCGCGTAGGCAAGATCGGCCCCCGGACGGCGGCGCGCGTACAGGCGCATCAGTGCCCACATGCCGTATGCCGAGACCGCACACCATTCCCAGGCGAGCAGCTTGAGGTATGGAAGCCTCAGGTACTGCGCAAAATCAAATATCCTTGCGAGATAGTTCTCCTCTCCAAGAAAGTATGACGCGAATATATAGGCCAGAAATGTGATCAGCGCCGTCCAGATAACGGCGTTCAATCCCCAGAGAATGTAATGCAGATTTTTACCTTTACGGAAAGACCATCTGCCGTACAGATATGCAAGCACCGCCGCTATCAGCGACAACGCGATTGGGCCTTGCAGTTTTTCAGTCAGCCTGGTGGGTATGATTACCAGAACAACAGCAAGCACGCACAGACTGAGTATTGTAATGGGCAGCGTCAGCATGCGAACCGCCCAACTCTGCAAGTGGCTGAGCCATGCCCATACGCGGCTCTTCTGATTGCCGGATTCGAGGCGCGCAAAATCTATCGTCTGGCGACCGAGGCTGGCCAGATGGAACAATAGCTGATAAAGCTCGCTGAAGATCTGTGTAAAGGTCGAGCCTAAACGCGAAAGGTCGGCCCAGTATACCTCGAATATATGAACGTCCTGTCGTCGCTTGCCGTTGGAATCGAGTCGCGCGCCCGCAAGTCGCAGGCTGTCGTAAGTGGCTCCGGGCCCCTCGCCTTTATACAGTCGCAATTGCCCGTGCATAAAACCGTAGTCGGGCGGGTCCGGTTTCTGCCCCGCTTCCGAATCGGTTTCCCGTGGGTTGTGGCCCGACATGGTCTGCTCTACCGCGCTCTCTTTTTTGTGAAGTTCGAGAACATAAGGAGAGCGTTCGTCGAGTTTGTCCGCGAAATAACTCTTCACTCGTTCCCATCGGCTTGTTTTGGATCTTTTGATACCTTCGTGTTTTGAGCGGTCATTGATGCGTACGGGGTGGTTGGGAATTTGAATCGGTGTTTCATTGAATGTATCGTAGCTCAGTTTCGACGACTCGACGTTGCGTTTCGACAAGAGGCTTGCGACTGAACGCGCGGTTTCATAAGGGGCTTGATCTGCTACGCCATGAACTGCGATGACTGCGATCTTCGGGCAGGCTGCGGATTTCTCTCTCGACATATCATTACCTCACAATGCTTAAATAGTAATGACTGGAGCCGCATTTTATTTCAGATTGCGCTTTGAGGCAAATCTCACAGAATACTTTTATGGCAGGTTGCCGGTGAGCACGGGGCAGGTGTGACCTACAGTAGCGCGAGCGGGTTCTCCATATATCTACCCGCTCGCGCTACTGTTATTCTTGAAACCTTATTTCGAGATGCCCAGCTGTGTGAGGATGAATGCGTAATCAAACGCATTATCTTTCAGCGCGTCGTAACGGCCCGAAACGCCGCCGTGGCCGCCGCCGCCGAGATGGATCTTGAACAGCAGCGGGTTGTGATCGGTCTTCATCGCGCGCAGCTTCGCGACATATTTCGCAGGCTCCCAATACATCACCTGGCTGTCGTTGAACGAAGTCCTGACGAGTATCGTGGGGTAGGCTTTGGCAGCGATGTTGTCATAAGGCGAATACGATTTCATGTACTCGTAATCGGACTTGTTTTTCGGATTGCCCCATTCCTGAAACTCGCCTACGGTCAGCGGCAGCGATTCATCGAGCATGGTGTTTATGACATCAGTAAATGGGACCTGCACGACTGCGACTTTGAACAGGTCTGGCCGCATATTGAGGACTGCGCCCATCAGCAATCCGCCCGCGCTGCCGCCCGTGATGACCAGACGATCACTCGACGTGTACCGCTGCGCAATCAGGTGTTCAGCCGCTGCGATGAAGTCCGTGAAGGTGTTTTTCTTCATCATCATCTTGCCCTGATCGTGCCAGACTTCGCCCATCTCGCCGCCGCCGCGAATGTGCGCTATGGCGTAAATCACGCCTCTGTTGAGCAGGCTCAACCGGTTGGACGAAAAACCGGCGTTGGACGGAATACCGTAAGCGCCATAACCCTGCAACAGCAGTGGGCGCTTCCCGTCCGGCGTCAAATCTTTTTTGTAGACAAGCGAAATCGGAATGCGCGTGCCGTCTGTTGCGGTAGCGTATACGCGCTCTGATTTATACCGTGAAGAATCATACCCGCCCAGCACTTCCGTCTGCTTGAGCAGCACGCGCTTGCGAGTCGCGACATCATAATCGAATACCGAGCTTGGCGTGACGAAAGACTGATAGGCGAAGCGCAGTTTCGTCGTATTGTATTCGAGATTTGAATTCGGGGAAGCCGAATATACAGGCTCAGGAAATTCAATGTAGTGCGACTTGTTGGTTTTGAAATCCGTGAGGCGCATCTTTTGCAAACCGTCCTCGCGCTCGTAAGCCACGTAGAAGTCAGCAAAGAAGTCCGTGTCTTCAAGCATCACGTCCTTGCGATGCGGTATGACCTCTTTCCAGTTCTTCTTCTGCGGGTCGCTTGCGGGCGCGGAGACCAGCCGGAAATTCTTCGCGTTCTCATCCGTGCGTATGTAGAACTGGTCGCCGTGATGATCTACGTAATACCTGTGGTTGGCTTCGCGCGGCAGCACTACCTTGCAGGGGTCGCTGGGTCGGTCTGCGGGAATATAGCGCACTTCGGAAGAGGTGAAGCTGTCGCTTGTTACGAATATGAAGCCACGGCTGCGCGAACGCGACGCGTAGATGTTGAACAGTTCATCCTTCTCTTCATAAATCAGATCATCCGCCTTGTTGCCGAGTTGATGCTTATAAAGCCTGTGAGAGCGTTTGCTTACATCGTCTTCGACCGTATAAAAGAGCGTCTTGTTGTCATTTGCCCAATCAACTGAAGTGACGCGTTCGGCGGCGTCCGGAAGCAGGCGGCCCGTGCGCAGGTCTTTGATCTGTAGCTTGTGTTGCCTGAAGCCCGTGGTATCTATCGAATAAGCCAGCAGGTTGCCATCATCGCTCACCGCGCTTGGCCCCAGCCCCAGAAACTTCAGCCCTTTTGCCAACTCGTTCAAATCGAGATAGACCTCTTCTTTTGCGTCGAGGCTGCCGCGCTTGCGGCACAGGATCGAATACTGTTTGCCCGCTTCCGTGCGCGAGTAATAGAAGTAATCGCCTTTTTTGTACGGCACATTTACATCCGTTTCCTTGATGCGCGCAAGCAGTTCTTTATAAAGCTCCGCTTGCAGATTTTCGGTATCTTTCATTACCGAATCGGTGTAAGCATTTTCCGCTTTCAGGTAAGACATGACTTCGGGGTTCTCTTTTTCGCGCAGCCAGAAATAATCATCAACCAGCGTGTCGCCGTGAATAGTCGTTGTCTTTGCCGCCTTTTTTGCTACGGGTGGTTTAATGGAATCCTGTTCTTGTGCGATTGTCATGCTTTTACCCATAGAGATCACTGCCATGAGAGTTAAAATACAAAAGATCTTTTTCATAGCTTCCTCCGCTTTATTCTGCGTCTATCGATAGCGCTCCATGGTTTCGACAAACCTGTCGAACAGGTGCGCGGGATCGTGTGGGCCCGGACCGGCTTCCGGGTGATATTGAACTGAATAAACAGGATGCTCGCGGTGCGCGAGTCCTTCGACGGTATTGTCATTCAGATTGATGTGCGTGATCTCGCAACCGGCAGGCAGCGAGTCGGCATCGACTGCGAAGCCGTGATTTTGCGCCGTTATCTCTACGCGCCCGGTCTTGAGGTCTTTCACAGGCTGGTTGCCGCCGTGATGCCCGAACGGAAGTTTGTAAGTCTGGCCACCCAGAGCAAGCCCCATCAGCTGATGCCCAAGGCATATTCCGAATATGGGATAACGCCCGATCAGCTTTTTGAGGTTTGCCACGACACCTGTGAGCGGTTCGGGGTCGCCCGGCCCGTTTGAAAGCCATATCCCATCCGGCTTTAACGCGATCACGTCTTCTGCCGAAGTGTGCGCGGGCACAACCGTCACTCGACAGCCGAGCGCAGCCATATTGCGAAGGCTGTTGTGCTTCAACCCGAAATCGTAAGCGACGACGTGAAAGCGCGGTTCAAATATCGCTTTGTCCTGAA
Source organism: Blastocatellia bacterium (assembly GCA_963804815.1). Taxonomy (GTDB): domain Bacteria; phylum Acidobacteriota; class Blastocatellia; order UBA7656; family UBA7656; genus DATEKX01. The sequence goes on from CAWDRU010000002.1 coordinate 6,956,593, forward strand.
TCACGTTCGGATGAAGCAGTCGCGGCGAGCCGTAAGCGCCTGCCTGATCGTCCGTCCAGACGTAAGGCTCGCGGCAGGTGACTACGGAAGCTAAATCGAGGCCGACCATTTCAGGCGCGCGCCGTGCGCGTTCTATCACAACTTGCTCATCCGTTGTTTCAGTTGAAAGACAGCCGCGCATCGAGCCGCGCTCGCGTATATGTCGCACAAGCGCGCGCGTGTCGATATCGGATATGCCGGGAACTGTTGCCGCTTTGAGATAATCGTCAAGCGACATGTCTGCGCGCCAGTTGGAAACGGTTCGCGACAGCTCGCGCACGATCAAGCCTTCGGCGAAGATGCGACGCGATTCTATGTCTTCATCGTTGACGCCGTAATTGCCTATGAGCGGGTAGGTCATCGTTACTATCTGGCCGCAGTAGGAAGGGTCGGTCAATATCTCCTGATATCCGGTCATCGCTGTATTGAACACGACTTCGCCTATGACTTCGGCGCGCGCGCCAAACCCACGGCCTCGCCACACTCTTCCGTCTTCGAGGGCTAGTATTGCTTCCATAAACCTACAGGGTACAGGGTACGGCTTTACAGGGTCAAGAATAGTCGCTGATTACTGCGAACGCAGAAAACTTTCGGCTTCGTTCATCCAGCGCTTCTCTGTGCGATATTTGAATGAAGGCGAAGTTCTGGCCGCTTCGATGCAGGCGCGCATCTCGCGCGCGGCATCATCGGCGCGCCCCAGCTGATGAAGCGTCAACCCGTAACGGTAATGTCCTTCGGCGTCTGAGGGGCGCTTTTCAAGAAACCGCTCGAATGCAGCGCGCGCATCCGTGTACTGGCCCGCCTGAAAGTATGCGCGCCCGATTTCGCGCCACACTTCGCTCTGGCTGTGTTCGCTGTCGCGACCGACGACCGCGTCAAAGTAACTGATGGCGTCAGCCAATCGGCCCTGCTCGCGCGCAATGCGGCCCATCTGGTAATGCGCATCCGTTTCGTCAGGGTCTATCTCGATTGCGCGGGCAAAACTGGCCTTCGCCTCTTCGTACTGGCCGCGCTGCTGATATATCAACCCAAGATTGTAATGAGCCGATGCGTCGGCAGGGTTCAACGTCGATGCTTCTAGGTTTCGTTTGAAGTCTTCGCGAGAACGCTGCGCGCTGAACGCATCGCCGAGGAAATTTCTGAGCAGCAATATGACCAGTATCAACAGGAAAGGCGATGTGAGCAGCGGAAGCAATACGCCCGTTAAAAACGGCAGCGCAACGAGCGAACAGGCGGCTATCGCCATCGCACCTGCCGCGCGCGGGTAACTCATTTGCAGCACTGCGCGCAGAGAAATAGTCATCAGAAAAACGAAGTACGGCAGCGGCACAAGCCGCAGCGCCTGTTCAAGCGTCTGCTGAGCCGGTCCGCTCGGTTGATAGATTACAATCGCAGGCACGAGCATAATAAGATGCGCAGCGGCCCAGCCGTAGAGCGCGCAACTGACGAGCGGAGCATACTCCTGACGAAGCAGCATCGTAAAACTTGCGCGCTTTTCAATAAGGCTTGCCGCAAACAGGCACGCGGGAACAAACACGACGATGAGAAAGAAGAGGGGCGATGCGCTGGCGCTGATCATTTTCACAAGCAGCACGAGCAGGGGCGAAATCATTCCGGGCGCAGACGGCCTGTTGTTAATATAATGCCAGAAGGCGCGGCTCAACGTGTCGCGATAGATTGTCGTTGCAACCAACGCGAGCGCGGCCCCAAACAGGTAAGGCGCTCCGGCTCCGATTTCAGACATCGCCCGATGCGGGTTGTAGAAGAGTTTCAGTAGAGGCGTGAACCTGGAGTGCATCAGCTTTGAGGTCAGAGGCTAAAGATAAGAAGCCTGAGGTCAGAGGTTAGCGATCATTTCGATAGACCAGCTTTCGCTAACCTCTGATCTCACTCATCGTCATTCATCGTAATTAGAGGTCGTATCGAGCGAACCCATGCGCTGAAGCGGCCAATAGCGGAACATCGCTTTTCCGTAAATATATTTTTCCGGCACAAGGCCCCACGAGCGGCTGTCGTTAGAGGCATCGCGGTTGTCGCCCATCACGAAATAATAATGGGCTTTGACATACTTCCAATCGCTTCTGACACTGTTCCATTTCTCGCGCGCATTCTGGTTTCTCTCAGGGGCGAGATATGATTCATCAATCGGAACCCCGTTGATGGTTATGTGACCTTTCGGGTCCATATCTATCGACTCGCCGGGCAATCCGATGACGCGCTTGATAAAAGATTTCGTCGGATCGTCGGGGAACCAGAAGACAACTATCTCGCCGCGCTCGACAGGCTCGAAGTTATACTTGAATTTGTTTACGAAGATGCGCTCGTCGTTTTCGAGACGAGGCTGCATAGATGTGCCTTCGACCTTAACGGGCTGGACGACGAAGACTACTATCAGGACGGCCATCACTGCGGCAAAGATTATGTCGCGCGTGATGGATTTGACCTCGGACCACAATCCGGTTGTCGGAGCCGTCGCTTCCGGGTAAATGACATCTATGTCGGCGTCATCTTCGGGTGCAATGCCAGGATAGGTTATCTGCTTCATATCTTTTGTTTACTTAAACGTCAATAGCTGGAAAAAGATTCAATGAAAAGGTTACTTTCCGTCTGGAGCATTTGTCAATGTTAGAGCAGTCGGCAGTTGTCAGATTGAAAACGTAATGCTGAACCTGACCGCCGTTGACATATAAGCCTGCGACGAATAGATTCTTGAACTAGATATGCAATCCGACAGCAGCGCGGCAATAGATGCGCAACCGGAAACGGCAGCGACCGACACAGACGTTTCTGCGCGCCGCTCCATAAGATTGAAGCGAAGAGATACGGAAGATTTGCGCCGTCGCATCTACGATCAGGCAGACCTTTCCACCTACAGCCTGCGCGACCGGATTATCATTCGCGTGGCGGGAATATTTTTTTACCTGCTTATCGGCATGATCTGTTCGACCCTGCGATGGGAAGTGCGCGGCGGCGCGCATCTCGACTCTATACTTTCGAGCGGGCATCGCGCGATATTCACTTTCTGGCACACCTGCATCTTCAGCGCGACGTGGTTCTGGCGCAGGCGCGGCATCGTTGTGATGAGCAGCCAGAGCCGCGATGCCGAATACACCAGCCGCTTCATCAGGCGATTCGGGTACGGGGCTACTCGCGGCTCGGCTACTCGTGGCGGCAGGCAGGCGCTTGTGGAGATGTCCGAATGTTTGATGAGCGGAATCGATGTGGCTTTCACTATCGACGGCCCGCGCGGCCCCGTTTACGTAGCCAAGCCGGGAGCCATAACGCTGGCTCGCCATACGGGACAGGCGATACTTCCTTTTCACATAGCCGTCCGCCGTCGGCTGGAGCTTTCAAGCTGGGACCGTTTGCAGATACCTCTTCCATTCACGCGCGCAGCCGCATTCATCGCCGAGCCGATATACGTCCCGCGCGACGCTGGCAAAGATGAAATTGCTCAGAAGCAACTGGCTCTTCAATTCGCGCTCGACCGCTTGCGAAATGAAGCCGATAAATGGCTTGCCCGATGACGCAATCAGTCACGGTCATTTAGTCAAGTTGACACGTTTCTGCGTTCAAGCTGACTGAATCGGTCACGGCGGTTTTTCAGGGTTATTTGCTAACTGCGGGAATAATAGGGCTTACGCTGCAATGCGAACGGCATAAAACTTGCTCTAATGTCAGCGCAGAGCTGAAAGGGCTGGTTTGGCCGTAATGCCCCCACTCGAATCTTAGGAAGGCAATCTATAAATATGTGAGTTGAATTATCAACGTGACTATAACTGCGTTCCGGCAAGTTGAAGGAGAAGAATGTCATCAACAGCATTACAAAATCAGCCTTTGAATGTTACGCTGCAAACGCTCACTGTCGCCAACAGCTCTTTGACAATCGAGCGTCTTACCGATGATCACAAAGCAGAGACTTTAGCTTTTCTTTCCGCGCGGCCTGTTCACACGGTATTTCTTGCGGGCTTTATACACGATTATGGGCTGGAGAGCCACAGGAATCGCGGCACGTTCTACGCCTGCCGCAATTCGCAGGGCCGCATTGAAGGCATTGCGATGATAGGCAACGTCATCTTGTTTGAGACAGAAAACGAAGCTGCACTGAAGACGTTTTCGCGCGTTGCGCAAGGCTGTAACTTTGCCCGCGTGATACTGGGCGAACAGAAAAAGGTCGAGCAATTCTGGCAGCACTATTCAAGAGGCGGGCAATTGCCGCGCCGCAGGCATCGTCAGTTACTGTTCGAGCAGCGATGGCCCCTCGAAGCGCGCGAGCCTGTTGAAGGACTCAGACAGGCGCGGCCTGCGGATCTGCCGCTCATCCTGCCTGTCAACGACAAACTGGTATTTGAAGAGAGCGGAGAAAATCCTCTGGAAACCGACCCGGCAGGATTCGAGCGCCGATGGCTTCATCGTATAGAGCAAGGGCGGGTGTTGGTCTGGGTTGAGAACGGGAGATTGATTTTTAGTGTTGACATCATCTGTGATACGCCCGATGTTGTTTATATCGAAGGCGTGTATGTCCATCCCGAAGAGCGCGGCAAAGGATATGGAGTGCGCTGCCTTTCGCAGATCGGTCGCTCCTGGCTGAAGCGCGATCAGTCAGTCTGTCTGCTCGCCAATGAACACAACACAGGGGCGCACGGCTTCTATCGTTCGGCAGGCTACAAGCTGCGCGGTTACTACGAGACTATATTTCTGCATCGCAAGAGCTGATGAGTAGAGCCAGGGGCTAGACGATGAATAAAGAAAAAGCAAACCTGAAGAGCTACCTATATCAAATGATGGTCACTGTTGCAGGAATGGGCCTATGTTTGATTACTGTTGCGAGCATCTTTATCAACTATGATTGGCAAGACCGGCTGGTATTCTTCGCGCTCGTGCCGGTGATAATTATCATAGGCATGTTCACGCAACGCTTCCGCGTACCGTTGGGCTTGAAGTTCACACAGGAAAGTGTGGTTTTTACTCTCACGGATGCCTTCATACTTTTCGTCGCCTGCTGGTTGGGGTTTGTCCCGGCAGTCTTTTTGGCAAGCATTGATGGCTTTGCCACATCGCGTCGTAACGTCAATCGACTCTCCAGTAATCTTTTTTCATCCGCGATGATGCTGCTTGGTGCTGCCGCTGCCTCCGCCAGTCTAGGCGCAGTTTTGCGCTATGGTTTCGGCGAAGAATCAAATGCTGGCTCCAACTACAAATTGCCTCATGTCGCTATCGCGCTTCTTGTCGCTGGTATCATTCAGATCGCAGTCAACATAAGCTTATTCTCGGCGCTGCTTGCGCTGCGTTACGGCAACTACCTCAATCACCTCAAGGGTTTCCTGTGGGCTGCCCCGATGTTTCTTCCCAACAGCGCCGCTGCGACTTTAATGTATTTTGGCCTTCAGCATAATTTCATGATGATTGCTGTGGTTGGCGGGCCTGTTTTCCTTTCTCTGTATCTTGGGCAACGGCAGTATCGCGACAGTGTGCAGAAGCGCATCACTATACTGGAAAAAGCGCATCGAGAGACGATTGAAGCGCTCGCCGTGGCCATCAACGCAAAAGATGAAGTGACCCACGAACACGTCCTGCGCGTGCAGATTTATGCGGCGGGAGTGGCTCGCATTTTGGGATGCTCGCAGCTTGAAATCGAAGCATTGAGATCGGGCGCACTGCTGCACGATATAGGAAAGATCGCCGTGCCCGACTACATCCTCAACAAGCCCGGCAAGCTCACCGCCGCCGAATTCGAGAAGATGAAGCTCCACACAATTGCGGGCGCGCAAATACTGAGCCGCGTGGAATTCCCTTATCCAATCGTGCCCGTGGTGCGACACCATCACGAGCGCTGGGATGGTAAAGGCTATCCGGATGGACTCGCAGGTGAAGCAATCCCGTTGACCGCGCGAATTCTATCTGTGGTTGACTGCTTCGACGCCGTACGCGAAGACCGCCAGTACCGTAAAGGTTTGTCTCGCGAAGAAGCGATAAACCTCATCATGGTAGGCAGCGGCACACAGTACGACCCGCGCGTAGTCGGCACCTTCATAGCGCATCTGCCCGAATACGAGGCGGAGATACAGGCGAATCGCGATACGCCACCGCCATCGTTTGGGATAGAGCCTACAGAACAGCTTTCAGAATCCGCGCGCCTTGTGCCTCCGGCAGCGGGACTGGCCGAAGAAGTGAAGTCAGAGCCGAGCCGCGTAGGCCACGACGAAGTCAAAGCACTTTGCGACCTGGCGCAGGTTGTAATAGGCGCGCGAGGTCAGGAACAAGTGCTGGCCGCATTCGCAGAGAAACTCGACTCGGTCTTGCCTTTTGATACATGCGCGATCACAATTATCTCCCCCGAAACAGGAGACACCTTCGTAGCATACGCGGCAGGTCAAAATGCTGCACTGCTCAAAGGAAGACGCATAGCAATGGGCGAAGGCGTGACCGGATGGGTTATTGCCAATCGCAAGCCGTTTTGCAATACCGACCCCAAACTGGACTTCCCGTCAAATCTCGCCATTCACTTTGAATCCTACCGCACGCTTGCTGCTTTCCCGATGGTTAGAAACAAGCAAAGGTTTGGAGCCGTCACACTTTATTCGGCCACCCTGTCTGTCTACACTGCCGACCAGCAGCGATTGATGGAAGAGGCCGTAGCGCTCATCGCGACCGCGCTTTCAGCTAACTCAGAAGCTGCGCTTCCGGAGATGCGGCGGCAATTTTTTTCGAGCGAAGAAGTTATGCAGGCCGGAGATTATTCCGAGACCGCTTCGGTAAAGCAAACGGTCGCGATGATTGAATCAGATCTCAAAAACTAGAGAACCGTTGAGGACCTGAGCGATTGAGAGAACTTTTTGATCGTTGTTGATTTGATCGTTGTTGAGAGGTTGAAAAGTGTGTGTTGCGCAACGGGCGCAACACCATCGAATTTCAGTCAGGCTGTTGCAATCAGATGATGCTGCCTTCCGCAATTTGATAGTGTTGCGTCCGTTGCGTTAGGGAGGTTTTGAAACCTACTCGCCCAATACCATACCATCGCCTACGAGAATCACGCCGTCGTTTCTTTTGCTGTTCATTGTACCGTCTCCTTTAGCTTTCATTTTCTTTTCGCTTCTGGTGAGGCTGACTTTCTGCCTGCCCCAACCATTCCGCTTGTTGTGACTTACTCTAAGGCAATGACCGTGCCACTGCCGGGCGATATTGCTTACAGTTTCCCGCACCTTTGAATTCAACAGTTTAGCGGATTCAGTGATTTATCCGGGAAAACCTCAAATATGTGTAGCAGGTACACAGATATTTGGGACTGCCAGATAAGTCTATGCAAGCCAGGGGTTTACACGGAATGTGTAGCGGCTATACACGTGTGTAGCTGCTACACATTCGGATAAGGCTAATAATCGGATTCTGAGTTTTACTCGCGGCAGAAGCCGCGTCTTGAGTTGCGAGCGAAGCCTGCCAGATAATCGACAAGTGGGTCACCCATATCGGTTAAACGCGAGAGCGCCACTTCGAGAGCAAGCCCCGACCGCAGCAACACGCGATAAGCATCTTTGAGCCTTTGAACCTCGCTCGACTTGAATCCTGCGCGCCGCAACCCGACTATGTTCAACCCGCAGGCGCGCCCCGGCACACCATCTGTTATTACGAACGGCAGACAGTCCTGCACTATTTTCGAGTTGCCGCCAATCATCGCCAGCCGCCCGACGCGGCAGAACTGGTGTATGACAACGCCGCCTGAAATGAAAGCTTGATCGTCAAGCTCGACGTGACCGGCGAGCGCAACATTGTTGGCAAGGATTACTCTATCGCCCAGGCGGCAATTGTGCGCCACATGCGCGCAAGCCATGATAAAGCAGTCCGAACCGATCAAGGTAGCCGAGCCCTGCTCTGTGCCGCGATGCAGTGTCGCGCCTTCGCGTATCGAAGACCGCGCGCCGATGCGAAGATAACTCTCGCACTTCTTAAACGAAAGGTCCTGAGGTTCGCCGCCAATCACCGCGCCTTCATGAATTACGATGGCTTCGTCGAGCGTTGTATAACGTTTGATGACTGCGTGCGCGCGGATCTCTGCGCCCTCGGCTATAACTGTGTCCTGCTCGATTATTGCGTACGGGCCAATGCTTACGCCTGAGCCGAGCCGTGCGCCTTCGTTAATGATAGCTGTCGGGTGAATATTCATGGAAAGTCGGCAACGAATAATATAAGTACGCGCTTCGCAGAAATCAACGCGCGGCAACTTGGAATTAAATAACCTGAATTATCTTGCATAATCGGAATATATCTATAGTAGAATGCTGACAGGAGGGGTAGGTCATATCACCCGATAGAATACTCCATAAAGCGGCAGCAAAACAGAGATGATTCAAGGCGGGAGAGTGAGACAATAATCCGAACCTGTCTGCCCGTGTGATACAACCGAAGTCCAGTGAGCGCTGTGTGAGGTCAGTGTGCAATTTCTAATACACGATGAGCAGTTGAGAAGCTATGAGCAAGCCATAGTAAAAGGCAACCTCTCAAAATCACAGGCCGTCGCTTCGCAGGCATCTCGCTTTTACGAAGAGCGAGGCGATTTTAAACGCGCGGGATGTTGGCTTCGTAAACTATCGAACACATTACTGCTGCAAGGGCAATATAATGAAGGCAGCATCAAAGCGGAGCGGGCAGCGGAAATACAACCCGATGATTATGAGCGGGCGCGCGCGCTGCACATGGTTGCAACCAATCAGGTTCTGGCTGGCAATTTCAGCAAAGCATTTATCAATCTCGGTAGAATTGAGGAAATAGCCCGCTCATATCGAACTGATCTTAATCTAAATGCAATTTTCAACGATGCCAGAGCGGCGGCATTCTGGTCTACAGGCGATCTAGATCAGGCGATTGTAGATTGGGAAACTGCCGCAGGAATGTTTACGCGAGAAGGGCATCCGTGGCGTGCGGGGATTTCGTTTAATGACCTCGGCTTTGCATTGGCGGGCGCTCAGCGGTTGAAAGAAGCGGAAAAGTGGCTGTTGCGAGCAGCCGACTATATTAAGAGAGGAATGCCCCTGCCTTATATAGCGGGATTAAATGATTCGATAGGCTATATTTATACTTTACTGGGGCGATATAGCGAAGCCGAGCAATGTCTTAATAAGTCTGCGATGACATTCGCAAGCATTTCTGATAAACCGCAACTCATAGGCACGCTGCTCCACCTGAGCCAATTTCACGAACGCACTCGCAACTGGAAGGCCGCACGCACGCAGGCCGACCGCGCTCTGAAGCTCGCCACTGAAATCAAGCTCGAACACCTTTGCAACGCGGCTCGAAAGCAGCGGTCAAATATTAAGCCGAACCCCTCGAAGGCCCTGAACATCGACAGGTCACTTCACGGATTGCTCTATGTAAGCGATAAGATGCACTCTGTAATCGCCCGGCTTAAGCTCATAGCGGTAATTGATGAGACGGTACTGCTGCTCGGAGATACGGGCACCGGAAAAGAGCTTGCCGCACGAGCTATTCATCAGGAGAGCAGGCGGCAAGCATCGCCCTTCATTCCTTTCAACTGCTCAACCGTGTCGCGCGAGTTGATTGAGAGCCGACTGTTCGGCCATCGCAAGGGTGCGTTCACGGGTGCAGACCGCGAGCACTTAGGCGTAATCCGCGCAGCTTCGGGCGGCACACTATTTCTTGACGAGATAGGCGACCTGCCCGTAGAAGCGCAGGGAGCGCTGCTCCGCTTTTTGCAGTCGAAAGAGATTCAGCCTGTCGGAGCGAGCAGACCCGTAGCGGCGGATGCGCGAGTTATAGCGGCGACGAATCGAGATTTGAGGCAGGAGATGGAGGCCGGGCGGTTCCGAAAAGACCTTTATTATCGGCTCAACGCGTTGACGCTCTTCCTGCCGCCGCTGTGGTCGCGCCGTGAAGACATAGCGAAGCTGGCCCGGCACTTCGCCAGCTTGTATAGCGAACGATACAATCTGGCAGAACCGGTAATTGATGAGGGTGAAATGACAATGCTCGTCAAATATGACTGGCCGGGTAATGTGCGCGAGCTGGAAAATTATATCAAGCAGCGAGTCCTGTTTGGCCAAGCCATGCTCCAGCCGGGCGACGCGAACGGCAATGGACATAATCATGATAATGGACACAAGCCGGGCTGGCGCGGTTTGAGCGAATCCGAGAAGAGAGCGCGAATAAAAGATGCTTTAAAAAGCAACGCTGGCAACGTCACAGCGGCGGCTCGTTACCTGGGCATATCACGCCGCACTATCCAGAAACTGCTCCACGGAACCGAGCGAAAAGAACTTCGCACTTGAGATCCAAAATAGTCGAACATTTGCTTTGGGCCGGACTTGCTGCTAAATTCAATCTGTCGAAAGCTTTCTATAAAGGCGATATTGCCGTCATCCCCAAAGCGAATAACCTGCTTTCCAGAAGGAGCCTCCTATGACAAGAGATGTGCGATCCGTTTTATCAGTAGTTCTCGCCACGATGTTAATTGCCGCAAGTTCAATCACCGCGCTGTCGCAAACGCGCAAGACACCAGCCAAGCCCGCGCCGAAAGTGGCTGCCCCGTTAACTCCATATGATCAGGGTTATCAGCAAGGCTACAGCGAAGGGTTCAAACAGGGAGCGGCTGATTACGGTCGCGGCACGCCGCGCGACCTTCGAGCCTCGGAAGTCTACCGCCAACGCGAGAGCATGTATAATGCCAGCCTCGCTACGAACGGCGAATATGTCGAAGGGTTCAACCTCGGCCTCGAAATCGGCTATATGGATAGTTATTACGGTCGGGCGCGCAACACGATAACCCCCTCTAACGGAGCCGTGATCGCCAAAGCGACCGTGCTTGCCAACTCCCGCAGAGGAAGACCGATGAACGACGACCGATCCGGGCGACGTGATGATTCAAGACGTGATGATTCAAGACGTGACGATTCGCGCCGTGATGATTCACGTCGTGATGATTCTCAGCGTGATGATTCGCGCCGTGACGATTCACGCCGTGACGATTCGCGTCGTGACAATCCGCCTCCCAGAGACCTCGGCCCGGTGAACATTCCGGCTGGAACGGAACTCAATCTGAGACTGGCTTCGCCCATAGATACGAAGAACAATCGTGTCGGCGACCGCTTCGCCGCCGAAGTCATCACGCCCGGCCCGTACGATGGCGCAAAAGTCGAAGGGCATATATCCACACTCAACAAATCGGGAAAAGTGACCGGGCGCACTGAGCTTTCGCTTGCGTTTGATACCATCACGCTCGTTGATGGAAGGCGCGCAGATATAACGGCCAGCCTTGAGAGAATAGTCGAGTCGGAAACTGTGAAGGAAGTCGATGCGGAAGGAAACGTCCGATCAGGCAGTCGAACAAAAGACTCTCAGGTACGCGGCGGAGTCGGCGCAGCTGCCGGAGCGATCATTGGCGGAATAACAGGCGGCGGCAAAGGCGCTGTGCTGGGAGCGATAATCGGCGGCGCTGCCGGAGTCGGCACTGTCGCCCTGGACGGGAACAAAGACCTGCTTCTGGATACAGGCACAGAGATAGTCATTCGCACAGAGCGCACGCGCGCGCGCTAGTTTTGCCAATCGTTAGTTTGCTCGTCGTTTGAGAGCGAGGGGTTGAAATATCAAATTTCAAACCTTCGCTCTCAACCTCAAAACCTCAACTTTCCGGATTCAATCACGCAGATCTATTCCAAGCTGCCGCAGCTTTCGCTCGAAGCCTTCCTCTGTATTGAGCGTGTGAAGAAACGACCCGTCGTCACGTTTGTATGAAATAATGCCTCCCCCATCAAGGCCGACGACCAGAACAATATCTTTTGCGGACTCCACACGAAACTCGATTACACGGGCTTGAGGGCCAAGAAGCGCTTCGAGGTTCAAGTAAGGGGAAGCCTCGCGCAGAACATAGCGGCCCGGACAACCCGGAATCGGCCTCCATCGCCACGCCTTCATCAAATCATCTATCGTCATTTCGATTCATTCCGTAAAATAGTATTGCGCTTCGTTTTCTCTTATCGTATCTTTGTGGTTGCCTGCAACCCCAGTGCATGTAAGGTCCCCGGTGTTGCCCCTACCTTGATTCAAAGACCCGCAAAAATGGCGAATTGCGAATAACGTAATCAGCATCGCTGAACGCGAATGAAATCCGCTCTAATAAAATCGAAATCCATCAGGAGACAAGGATGAGTTTCTTCGACCTTACGCCGGTTCTCGATAAAATGCTATCGGTCGCCGATAACATCTCGGATTTGAATTTTTCCGTAGGTCGCCCGCCGCAGGTCGAAATCAACGGCAAGCTGACGCCTGTTGATGTCAAAGGGCTGCGCACGCTTATGCCCTACCAGACCGAAATCATAGCTATGTCGCTGCTTGAAGGAAACACTGATGCCGCGCGTCGCTTCATACAAACCGGTTCTACAGACATCAGCTATGCGATTCCCAGCCGCGTTCGCTTCCGCGTCAACATCTTTAAACAGCGCGGCTCGATTTCGATAGTGATGCGCGTGATTCCTACGAGCGTTCCGACCATCGCAAGCCTTGATCTGCCCGCGCAACTCGGCGAAATATCGCAGATCAAAAACGGCATAGTGCTGTTGACGGGGCCGACCGGATCGGGGAAATCTTCTACGCTTGCTGCCATCATAGACAAGATCAACCAGGAACACAGCTATCATATCGTTACTATCGAAGACCCGATTGAGTTTCTGCATTCACACAAGAAATCGACCATCAACCAGCGCGAGCTTGGAACCGACACTCCCGCATTCGCGCTCGGACTTCGCGCGGCGCTCAGGCAAGCGCCGAAAGTTATACTCGTAGGCGAGATGCGTGATTTGGAGACTACCGAAATCGCGCTTGAAGCTTCAGAAACAGGGCATCTTGTTTTATCGACGCTTCATACGACCGATGCCTCGAAGACGGTCAATCGAATCATAGGCATCTACCCGAAATCCGAAGAACACGTCATCCGCACGCGACTGGCTCAGGCGTTTCGCTATATCGTCTCGCAGCGATTGATACCGCGCGCAGACGGGACCGGGCGCATCGCGGCAGTCGAGATGCTTAAGGCCACGCCGCGCACGCGCGAATACATAGAACAGGGCGAGACCGAAGGCAAGACATTACTTGAAGCGATGAACGACGGCGAGCTTGAAGGCATGCAGCATTTCGATCAGGTGATAGAACGCCTGATTCGCAACAAAATCATCACGCAGGAAAACGGCCTCGCATACGCGACCAATTCGTCGAATCTGCTGCTGCGGCTTTCGGGGCTGGGAACAAGCGATGACATGATCAGCCGTCGCGAAGAGCGCAATTACATGCCGACGCGCGCAGCTGAATCCCTTGCCCGGCAGCGTATGATGGATGTCGTTGAACGATAATAGAAATCCGGAGAAATCAGATGATAGCCAATTGTCCGCAATGCGCGATGAGCCTGACCTTTGATGACGAGCGGCTGCCGACCGAGCCGTTCAACGTGCTGTGTCCTCGTTGCAGGCAGACCGTGACCGTCATGCCGCCGCCCAGAGAAGAGCCTCGCCTGCCCGGGACAACCGGAACGCTCGAAGTAAAGCCAGTAGCCGCATCCGATGAATCGGACCCGTTGCGCCAGCTTATCGAGTTGTTGACATCAGGCATAAAGAAGGCTCAGTCGCCATCGCAGGAGACCCGGAAATGGCAACGCCGCCGCGTGTTGCTGTGCCTTGACGACGCGCATATGAGAGAGATTTTGCGCAATGCGGTCCCCCCCGCAGATTACGAGATGTTTTCAGCCGATCTCGCGCCCGAAGCCATAGAGATACTTCACGATTCGCGCGCCGAAGTTATAGTTCTCAGCCCGTCCTTCGACTCAGAGCATCAGGGCGGCGGGGCTATGATGCAATACATCAACACGCTGACTCCGGCTGTGCGCCGCCGGACATATGTCGTACTGGTCTCGCCGCAACTGCGGACGCTTGATACTTATCTGGCATTCGCAAATGGAGTAAATCTTACAATACACCCCGAAGACATCGCTTCTTTTCAATCTATCTTCGAGCGCAGCATACGCGACTACAACGAGCTTTATCGCCCGCTCAATCAGGCGAGCGCGATAGCCCCGTTTTGAATTGCTCTGAATTATTGAACCGGCTTTGAAATGGATTTACCTCTGCGCACACCCGCCGTCACATCGTCTGATTTGACACCGCCTCGGCTTTACCGATAATCTACGAACAGTCCGATGATGCGCCCGTAGCTCAATTGGATAGAGCATCAGTCTTCGGAACTGAGGGTTGCACGTTCGAGCCGTGCCGGGCGCATATCAATTTTTCTTCTTTAGAGATTTTAAGCAGCAGACATAAGGCTTTGACGTGGAACTGGCTCTCACAGCCAGTTCCACGTCAATCACCACTGACATCTATTTCTGCGCTTTGGCCGTAGGCGCTGGTGCTGGCGTTGGCGTCTTGATCGGCCCGGCAGGCTTCGGTGGCAGCTTCACGGGGTTTTGCAGCTTCTTCATGATTTCGGCGACCGTGCGCTCAAGCTGCGGGTCGCGTCCTTCGATCCGGGACTTCGGATCGTTTTCGACTTCGATGTCGGGGTCAACACCGTAGCCTTCGATGATCCATTGTCCTTTAGTATTTGTCATGCCGGATTCGGGAACCGAAACCCCGCCGCCGTCAAGCAAGGGACCTCGATTGCTGATACCGACCACTCCGCCCCACGAGCGCTTGCCGACGAGCGGCCCAAGCCCGGCTTCGCGAAACATCGCAGGAAAGATGTCGCCGTCGGAAGACGAGTTCCCGTCCAGAATCGCAGCCATCGGGCCGATGAAAACGCCGTCCGGGTAGGTGTTCGCTTCATCACCCGTGCGGCTGTAATTCAGGGCAAGAGCTTTGCGACGCAATCGTTCGATCAGCATTCGCGAAACGTTTCCGCCGCCGTTGGCGCGCACGTCAACGACAAGCCCTTCCTTATTCAACTGCGGATAGTACCATTTGATGAATTCGCGAATACCGTCTGCGCCCATATCGGGCACGTGCAGGTAACCGATCCGACCAGCCGACAGTTGTTCTACTTTTTGACGATTGCCGTCTACCCAGTTCAAATAGATCAGCTTGCCTTCATCCGTGACCGGGCGATACGAAGTGCTCCACGAGCCATTCAGAGAAGCCGTCTTGCTCAACGTCAACTGAACGGGATTGTCAGCCCTGTTTCTGAGCAGGCGATAAATGTCGTCGTTGCCTTTCAACTCTTCGCCGTTGACGGACATCACATAATCGCCTACCGAAGCGTTAACGCCGACTTCTCTGAGCGGCGAGCGATAGATCTCCTCTTCGTTCGCGCCGTCAAAGATCTTCGCTATGCGATAACGGCCCGAAGCCTTGTCAACCTCGAATCGCGCGCCTGCGAGCGCCACTCGCGGGCGCGGCGGCAATTGAAAGTCGCCGCCTTCGATGTAAGCGTGCTGGATAGTCAATTCGGAAATCATCTCGCTGATGACGTAGTTCAGGTCCGACCGATGCGCGACGTATTGAAGCAGTGGCTTGTATTGATCGCGCAAGGCCTCCCAGTCATAGCCATGCATGTTCGTAACGTAGAACCAGTCGCGATAGCGCCGCCACACTTCGTTGAAGATCTCTTCCCATTCCTCTGTAGGCACGCGGTCTGTCTGTAGGCCCGCAGTCGAAACAGGCTTGCGCGCTTTCTCGCCACCCGGCATGGCATCTATCAGCCCGAAACCCGGCCCCGAACCCACAAGCAATTTCGAGCCGTCGTCTGAAAGCACATAGCCGCGAATATCTTCGGACAACACAGTCTCTTTACGATCTTTCATCGAAAAGATTTTCAGTACAGTCGAGCGGTCGGGCTGCCTGCCGTAATAAAACGCCGGGCCGACGCCGTAGATCAGGAATCCTTGCTTTGCAGCAAGTCCGCCGTAATTGTCTGCCTGTAGAGGCACGCGCGTAACTCTGCCCGTGATGCCATCGAAATCAATGACGAGATCAGCGGCAGGTTTTGCCGCCGGGGCAGACTGGCCGCCGCCCGGACGCGCTGCTTCCTGCTGCTTGCTTGTGTCTACAGGGGCGGGTTTCAATTCGCGATTGATGTCTTTGACAGGGTCTTTAGGCTCTTCCGGTTTGCCTTCGTCTTTCGGTTTCGGGCGATCCTCTTTTTGAGCCCCTTCGCCCTCTTTCGCTATTGTGACTTCATCGCTTTCGGGCGGGAACGGATTCTTCACATCTTTGCGAAGCGCCATCGCGTAGATGTTCGTCTCGCGGTTGAGCGCGTAGTTGAATTCGATGGAAGAGATCTGCGGCGCGAATTCCCTGTCGCTCAGGTAGTAGAGATAATTTCCCTGCGGGTCCCATGCCGGACCATAAGCATTGAATGTTCCGTCTGTAACTCTTCGCACTTTGTTGTCGCTCGCGCTCCAGACGAAAACCGCGCGGGAATTGATTGATATCGGAAGGCTGAATGCCAGATGATTGCCGCGAGGCGACCATACGTAATCCCTCACCTGCCCGGCTGTCGAATCGGCAATCTCTGTAATTTTTTTGTCAGCAAGAGTCAGGATAAAAATCTTCCCGTCTTTGTCGCTGAAAGCGATGCGCTTGCCGTCAGAAGACCATTCGGGCGCGTAGCGCATTGCGCGGCTACCCGTAGTAATTTGCTCAGGCGGAGTCGAGCCGTCCTGAGCGATAACCCATACTTCTTCTTCGCCGCTTTTGTCGGATATGAAAGCGATCTTCGATCCGTCGGGCGACCACCGGGCATACTTGTCATGCGCGCTCGACGAGTGGGTCAGATTGCGCGTCGGCCCCTTTTCAACAGGCGCAGAGAAGATGTCGCCGCGCGCGGTAAACAACACGCGCTCGCCTTTCGGGCTGAGCGATACGTCTTCGATCATATTGGCGACCGATACGCGGCTCGGTCGGCGATTGAGTCCTTCGTCAGGAACCGTGATGGCAAGTGCCGTGTTCTTCTTCGATTTCGTATCGAATACCTGAAGCTCGCCGTTCAGTTCATAGATTATGCGGCTGTCGTTATCGCTCGAAGGCCATCGCACGTCCCACGTCTTGTTGAAAGTCACCTGCGTGGTCTTGCTGGATGGAATATCATAGGCATAAAGATTGAAATGGCCGTCGCGGTCAGAGTCATAGTAGATGGTGTTTCCAACCCACATCGGGTCGCGGGTCGCGCGCGGGCCTTCACTGATGCGCTTCGCGTCATAAGACTTCACGTCGAATATGTAGAGCACGTTGGCCATGCCGCCGCCGTAACGCTTCTCGGAGCGGAAGTCGCGCGACTGCGGCGAGTAGACTATCTTCGATCCGTCGGGCGAATAGTCCCCCGAACCTGCTTCGGGCATAGGGAGCGGCTCGGCTGGCCCGCCCTCGACCGATACGCTGTAAAGCCGCGCGACGGGCAATGTCCACGAATCGCGCAGCGAGCGAAAGATCACGCGTTTGCCATCGCCGGTCCAGCCATACACCTGGTTGTCATAGCCCCAGCGCGGTGTGAGCGGCCCGCGCGCCGGATAGTAAGTCAATTGCCTCGGAGCGCCGCCCGTGACAGGCATGACATAGACCTGCTCGTCTCCGTCGATCTGGCCTGTGAAGGCCAGCCATTTCCCGTCGGGCGAAAACTTTGCGAACGTCTCAACACCGGGATGAGAAGTAAGATGCGTTGCCGTTCCGCCCGTTGCGGA
Organism: Blastocatellia bacterium; assembly: GCA_963804815.1. Classification (GTDB taxonomy): domain Bacteria; phylum Acidobacteriota; class Blastocatellia; order UBA7656; family UBA7656; genus DATEKX01. Next base: position 6,974,294 of record CAWDRU010000002.1, read on the forward strand.
CGCAGTCCACAGGTCGCCTCCGTAAGTGAACACGACTTTGTCGCCATAAATGTCGGGGAAGCGCAGCAGCTTCGTCTGCGCGTCGGCATTCGCAGGCAGCAAAAATATCACCGCAGCTATGGCGGCGTAGAGTATTTGTTTAAACATTGAGAGAGTTCCTCCGTGATAAATGTGATTCAATGCAGTCGGTCGAATCAGTGTTTGTGACCGTGTTGTTTTCATGTCCGAAGAATCCTGATGATTCATTCTTCAGGAATAAACAGATGGAATTCGCGATTGGTGGCACGTTTTTCAGCGAAAGCCTGCCGGTCAGCCTCCGTCTACCTGAATGCCGCCTATTCATTCAGGATGGATGGGTTTATTTTCTGCGCCGAGCGCCTGATGGATGAATTAATGTTTTATCAGTGTCCGCGTCCCTTACGCAAGTGCGCCGCCCCGGCCATCAGAGTGAACGACGACCGCCCCGGTTTTGATTCATCTAATTCGCTGATTGCCGACTATATCAGTATAACAAGCTGTGGGATTGAACTGAGAATGCGCGGCTGTTCTGATAGAATTGATGTTAGAGATGAAAGGGAATGGAAGAAGAGAGGTAAAAAGTATGTGCAACAATAAGACGATATGCAAAGTGGCGACGGCTGCTTTTTTAGTTTTCAGTTTTACATTGAGCGGTAGCGCGCGGCAAAAGCAGAACGATCAGAGCGCGGACGGGCGCGAGGTGACGATTCTGGTCACGGCGCATCCTCACAGCGACCGCACACGCGCCGAAGCGATGAAGCTGAGGCCGGAAGATTTCTCTGTTCGAGAAGAGAAGCTGCCGCAGAAGATCATCTCCGTGAAGCGGGCGTCGGAAGCGCCGCCGATCATCGCCGTCCTGCTTCAGGACGACCTTCAATCGCGCGTCAACAACGAGCTTAAAGGCATGAAGGAGTTCATAAGATCGCTCCCCGAAGGCTCGCGCGTGATGACAGGCTACATCACAGCAGGCTCTTTGCGCGTCACGCAGGATTTCACGACCGACCGCGCGAGCGCGGCGGAATCACTGCGAATCATTCGCGGCAGCGCGTCCGCCGCGCCTTACAATCCTTACGTTGAACTGACCGAGGCACTGCGCAAGTTCGATTCTCAGCCAGCGGGGCGGCGACTTGTGCTTATGGTGTCGGACGGGCTTGACACATCGCGCGGGATTCGCAGCGCCAGCCCGACGCAATCAATCGATCTCGACCGCTCGATACGCGAAGCGCAGCGTCGCGGCGTCGCGGTCTTCTCTTTTTATGCGCCTTCGGTCGGGCTGTCGGGCGGAAGCCGGTTTGAGGCGAATTTCGGTCAAAGCTCGCTCAATCGTCTGGCGGACGAAACGGGCGGCGAAGCCTTTTTTTCCGGCTTCGATTTTGTTTCGTTTGATCCGTACTTCAGAGAGTTCAACGAGCTTCTGGGCTTGCAGTGGCTCATTACCTATCGCAGCGGGAACATCGGCAGCAGCTTTCGCGAGATAGAAGTCACGACAGATGCGGACGTGCATCTGCATCACCCGGATGGATATAAACCGAAGTAGAGGTCAGAGCCTGGAGGTCGGTTAACCCCTGACCTCCAGGCTCTATCCTCAAATAAAAGAGAGGATCATCTTTTCGGTAGAGAAGCGGCGACCGTCCGCCGAGTTCCTGTAAAACAGTATGCCTTCGTCCGTGCAGCCCGGCACCCTCGAAGCGTCTATCCAGACGATGTGCAGCAGGCCCTCGCTATCGACAACCATTGCCGCGCTGTGAGCGCGTCCGCACTGGTTGTTGGCGTTTGATACCTGCCTCGGGTCTGAAAAAGTAAGGCCCGCATCCTCAGACTTCATCAGGTAGACCTGCATATCGCGCCGCGTTTCGTTTTGAAAAGCTACGTAGACGGTCGAATCCTCGAATGTAGTGATGACGGGTTTGTTGACGCTGGCTTCGTTCTTTTTGCTGATATTGACAGGCTCTGTGAAAGTCTGGCCGTGATCGGCAGAGCGCGTGTAAAAGACCTGAATCTCTGCTTCGCTGAGTTGCTGCATGTAGACGATATGCAAACGGCCCGCGCCGTCCGATGCGATGTGAACCTGAGTCGCTTCACCCGTCCCGTTAGACACTGTGATCGGCTCTGTGAACGTCTGGCCGCCGTCTATTGAACGCGAAAACATAATAACGCTTGTGCCCGGAGCCTCGTCCGCCCAGGCCACGTTGATCGCGTCATCCGGATCAACAGTTATCTCCGGCTCGAAGGCTCCGGTCGATGAACCGGAAAGCAGTTTAGGCTCTGTAAAAGTTGCGCCTAAATCTTCCGATCTCATGAACTGGACTCGCCTGATGTTGTCAGTCGTGTCGCCGTATACGACGTTGAGCGCTTCGTTTGAATCGAGCGCGAGGCGAGGCGCGAATCCGCCGCCGCCGCCCGGAGTAAGAATCTGCGGCTTTTTGAATTTGGCTTTTTTCTTCGCGCGGAGCAGGAACGCTTCGGTTACTCCCGGCGTGTCGTCGTGATAGACGATGTAGGCGCGCGGCGTGCCTTTTTTCGTGACGACCAGCGACGGGCCGAACGCCTCGCCCTGCGATTTCGTCAGGTTCTTGGTCTGCGGAAAATTGCTCCAGTTCGTCCCGCCGTCACCCGACGAAGCGAAAAATATCTGGCTGTGCGGGCGCATCTCGGCTGCCGTACCGGTGGCGGTCGATGTCGCAAGATAGAGCTTATCATTTTTATCAACATCAATTGCAGGGAAGCGCTGCGCGCCAAACTGCATTGGGAATTGCTGCGCTCGCGCGCGATGCGGAGATATGCTCACAGCCGTGAGCGCGAATATCAAGACAGTAAGAAGGATTAGAGCGTTTCTTTTTTTCATAACTTCACCCGATTGAAATATTGACGACAAGCGTCTGATTGAGACATGCCACGAGAATGCTGTACAAGCGATGTTACACGACTATCAATCGCATTTTCAACTGATGGGGCCAGGGGGCCAGAATTTGACAACGCGCGCGGCGGGTGGTCATACTCCGTTTTGCGAGGTTCGATTGATGACGGCGAAGATACTTGATGGTGCAGGCGTAGCCAGATCGATAAAAGAAGAGGTCGCGGCGGAAATTTCCCGGTCAGGATTGCGTCCCGGTCTTGCCGCTGTGCTCGTGGGTCAGGACACGGCGTCGGAAATTTACGTTTCAAGCAAAGTCAAAACCTGCGAACAGCTTGGCCTCTACTCTGAAAAGATCACCCTGCCCGAAACTACAACCGCCGAACAGTTGCTTGCGCTCGTCAGCGATTTGAACTCGCGCGACGAGATAGACGGCATACTGATTCAACTGCCGCTGCCCTCACACGTCGATACCGCGCTCGTGCTCAATTCGGTCGATCCGGCAAAAGACGTTGATGGGTTTCACCCTGTCAGCGCGGGCCGATTGATGTTGAACGAGCCGGGATTGCGCCCGTGCACGCCTGCCGGAATTATCGAGATGCTTGATCGCTATAAACTGGAGATAAAAGGCAGGCACGCCGTCGTACTGGGCCGCAGCCGCATCGTCGGGTTGCCCATCGCGTTGCTGCTGTTGCATCGTCACGCGACTGTGACGATCTGCCATTCCAGAACCGAAGACCTGCCATTGATTGCGCGCACTGCCGACATACTGATCGCTGCGATTGGAAGAACCGGCATGATTGATCGAAGCTACATCAAGCCCGGCGCTGTAGTCGTCGATGTCGGCATGAACAGAGTCACAACGCGCGAAGACCTCGAACGGTTCTACGGCGATGATCCGAAGCGGCGCGCGGCATTTGAAAAGAACGGCTCCACGCTTATAGGCGATGTGAACCCTCGCGAAGTCGCCCCGGTCGCAGGCTACCTGACGCCCGTGCCCGGCGGCGTCGGCCCGCTGACCATCGCCATGCTGATGAAAAATACCCTCACAGCGATGAAGATGCGGCGCGGCAGGTAATACCGCCTCAGACAGAGACGGGAGTTAGCCGCACGTTCACGTATTTGTGATAGGGCGTGCCTGCTACGGGGTCTCTGTCTTCGGCTGAAGTCAGTTCGTTGATGTGCGCTCCCGTCCGCCGTCGCTTGCCGTCATCGGAAGGGTGTTCCATACCGTAGCCGTGAGGCAGCGTGACCATTCCGCGAACTATGGAATCGTTGACCTCGATTCGGACGACGACCGCGCCTCGCTTCGATTCGCATCGCGCCCATCCGCCATCGGCAAGCCCGAACGTCGCAGCGTCTTCGGGATTCATCCTGAGCGCGCCATCGGGGTCAGTCTTTCGCCATTTCGGGTCGCGATAAATGGTGTTCGCGTTATACGAGCGCCGCTCGCCCGCCACTAAAACCAACGGGTAGTCCGCTGTATGCTGCGGCTCTGCCGGATTTAGCGCCTGCAAAGCGTCAAGCATTTCAGGTAGCTCCAGATGAATCAGGCCGTCTTTGTGCCTGATGAAATTCCAACTGTCTTCGTATTCGTTGATGCTGAACGGCACGCCTGAGCGCGATGCGAGTATCGCCTCGAACAACGCTTCGCCCAGCATCGGTCCCTCGCCCGCGTGCCCTGCTCGCCGCACTGCGTCTCGGTTTTTCGCTGCGAACTGATGCGCGGTCGCCCACAAAAAAGCGGCCCCGGCTGCGCCGTCCGCGAGCGTCGAGCCGAGCGTTTCGTACAAAATGATCGGCGCGTAATCGGCCAGCTCAGCCTGCCCGGCCATCACGTTCTGAAACGCGACGGCGAAAGCCATTCGCCCTTTTCGCGCGGCCTTTTTTAACTCTGCGGTATCGAGCGTGAGCGCGCCCATCGCGCGCACCAGTCGCGTGTAGATTTCAGGCTCGGCTAGTGTGCCCGCCAGCGGCTCGAACAACGGCTTGCGCAGATGAAAAGCATTCATGGGGAATTCCAGATTGAAGAAGGTCGCTTCCCATTTCTCGTACTGCGAAGAGGCAGGCAGCACATAATGAGCCGCCCGCGCCGTCTCTGTCATCGCTACATCAATGACGACGAGCAGGTCGAGTCTGGCGAACGCCCGGCGATACGCAGGCGTGTCGGCCATCGTCACCATCGGGTTAGCGCTATCGACGACAAGCCCACGCGTTCGGTCGGGGTGATCGTTATCAATCTCTGCCGGGAGGATGTTCGGAGGCAGCAGGTTGCCGATGAATGGGAATCCGGTCACAGCTGAACGCTGTTGCCGCTCGCCTTCCTGTGAATGGCCTATCAGCGGGATCATCGCCGTGTGCAGGTTGTTGCCGCCGGGCTTGTTGAAGTTTCCTGTCAGCAGGTAAAGCAGAGAGCGCAGGTAAGCGTTCAGTGTGGAATTGAGCGTCTGCTCGATTCCGAGATCTGTGCGAACCGCGCAACTTGCGGCGCGAGCCATCACGCGAGCAGCCGCGCGAACGTCTTCGGGCGCAATGCCCGCGCGCTCGGCATAAGCTTCAATCGGAACCTGCGTCAACGCCTCGCGCACCGATTGAAACCCCGTCGTGCGGTCATTGATGAAGTCCGAATCCTGAAGCTCTTCGCGCACGATCACGGCAAGCATAGCCGCCATCAGAAACGCATCCGTGCCCGGTCGCAACTGTAGATGTATATCGGCCATCTCGGCTGTTTCGGTCCTGCGCGGATCAATGACGATCATCTTTCGCGCGGGGTCTTTCGCTATCTCGCGCAGAACCTGCCGGGCGTTGCGTATGCCGTGCGACTGCCACGGATTTGTGCCGATGAAGACGACCACTTCGGCTCGCTCAACGTCTTCGGTCGGATGACAATTCTGCTTGCCGTAGAGCCGCCCGTCCACCCAGAACCCGCCGGTCTTCTCCTGCGCCAGCGCGCTGTAGTAATTGCGCGTCTGCATGGCCGTGCGCAGCGATTTACCGTAAGGTCCGCCCAGATGATTGCCCTGCCCGCCGCCGCCAAAATAGGCCAGACTGCGCCCGCCATATGTGTCCCGCAACTCGACAAGCCGGGCGGCGATCCCGCAAATCGCCGTCTCCCACGAAACCTCTTCAAACGTTCCATCCGGGCGGCGGCGCAGGGGCGACGCGAGGCGGTCCGAGTGGTTCTGGTAATAGTTCAGCCGCTGCGCCTTCTGGCACAGATAGCCGGTCGATACGGGATGCGCGTGGTCGCCGCGTATTCTAGTCATTTCGCGCCCGCGCACCTCGACTTCGATACCGCAGTTGCGACTGCACAGTATGCACGCCGTTTGAAGCCACTTGCTGGTTGTTTCGGTAGCACTCATCAGCAGATACCTCCCGCAAGACCGTGATCGGTCACCGTTTTAAAGTGTTATTCCTCGCAGATTTTAGTTGCCGCCTGGCGACTGGCTTTCAGAATCTGATCCGATAGTTTTTCGTCTTTCACCGCGCGCGCGATCATCAATCCGCCGATCAATTGAGCCGCGATACCGAGCGCTGTTTCGCGTTTATGCTCTCGGTCATCCGGCAACATCATTTCTATCGCGGATAGGTAGCGCAGAAACTGCTGCTCATAGCTTTCACGAGTAGCTTCACCGCTTCGCGCAACATCCGGCGTAAGCGCGGGCAGCGGACACCCCGAAGCAAGCTGATCTCTGTGCGTGCGGCTCAGGTAACTTTTTATCAAAGCCTGCAAAGGGTCCATCGCGGCAAGCTGAGAGGCGCGCGCGGATCTTCCTTCGGCGAGCGCCGTCGCAATGGCTTCGGCAAAGAGCGTTTCTTTGGAATCGAAGTGCGCGTAGAATCCGCCCGCCGTCAGCCCGACTTCGCTCATGATGGCATCAACGCCAATTCCGTCATAGCCGCGCTCGCGAAACAATCGGGCCGCCGCGCTCAGAATTCTTTTGCGAGTCTCCGCTTTATGCTCGCTCGGATAACGCATGGCATCATAATATTACGAGCGTAATTTTATGACAAGCTCAATTCTGCGCAGCAATATTTGTCAGGCACGGCGTTGATTGAAATTGATAGCGCCGCCGCGAGAGTGGTAGGATTGGCGTCCGCCTAAATCAGCAGCATTCTGATCGTCAAGCTAAGGAGGATTTCAATGATGCGCAGATTCGCAGTCGCGGTTGCTTTTGTCGCGCTGGTTGTTTCGATATGGATTCCTGCAAGAGCGTTTCAAAGCGACCAGTCAACCTCTCGACTGGTCGGAGAAGTCTTCGCAAACGGCCAGCAGATGAAATATCTCTCGATGCTCAGCGACGAAATTGGCAGTCGTCTTACAGGCTCGGCGGGCTGTCGGCGCGCAGAAGTTGCCATGGAAGCGGAGATGAAGCGAATCGGCCTTGCAAACGTCCGCCGCGAATCGTTCACCGTTCCCGTATCGTGGGAGCGAGGTTCGGCTGCGGGCTGGATTATTTCGCACGGCAATCGCCCGCTTACCGTAGCTTCATACACCTGGACGCCCGCAACTGCGGGCGCGATTGAAGGCGATGTGGTCAGAATCGGCGCGGGCCGCCCGGAAGATGTCGAGCGCGTGCGAGGCCATCTGAAAGGCGCGATTGCGCTCGTCACTCCCGCAGGCGAAACGCTCGATGCAGTGATCTACAACTTTTATCGCACGCCGATTCTCGCGCGCGAGGTCAAAGACGCGGGGGCTGTCGGCCTGCTCATAGCATCCGACAAACAACACGCCATGCCATACACTGCGCCCGTAGATTTCAACGCGCGCGTCGCCGCACTGCCCTCGCTTTCGATTGCGCGTGAAGACGTGGGAACGATGGAAAGATTGCTCGCGCGAGGCCAGATGGTGCGCGTGCGGATAGATGTCCACAACAAACTCGGCCCGGCTTTCGAGAGCACAAATGTCGTCGGCGAAATTCGCGGGCGAGAGCTGCCCGATGAAATAATCGTTGTAGGCGCGCATCTGGATTCAAACGATCTGGGACCGGGCGCGCTCGACAACGCCGCCGGGTGCGGCACTGTGCTGGAGACTGCGCGAGCCATCAAATCGCTCGGCCTCGCGCCCCGGCGCACGATTCGCTTTGTGCTTTTCACGGGCGAAGAAGAAGGCATGCTCGGCTCGAATGCTTACGTTGCGCTTCATCGAAACGAGATGGATAAGACAATCGCTGCGTTAATCATGGACGTAGGCGCGGGTCGCCCGCTCGGATGGTTTTCGATGGGGCGCACAGACCTGGACGATCAGATAGGCGAACTGATGAAGCCTTTTGCGCCTTATGGTGTTTCGACGATTGAGCATTCGGCGTTTGCGGCTACGGATAACGCTGCATTTATGGCCGAAGGAGTGCCGAACCTGATTCTGCTTCAGGACGAATCGCTTTACTTTACAGTGCATCACAGCGTCGCGGATACCTTTGACAAAGCAGACCCGCGCGATTACGCGACCTGTGTTGCGACCGTGGCCGCGACTACTTTCATGATTTCGGATCGCGCCGAAAGATTTGGCCGGAAATTGTCTGCCGAAGAAGTCCGAAAGATGGCCGCCGAATCAAAGGTAGACCAACAATGGCGCGCGGCAGGAATCTGGAAATAGCAAAAGCAATCGAAACAAAATTATGATCAGACTTTCAGGTTTTCTGCTATCTGCGATATTCGCCGCGCTCGGCATGTTTCACATTTACTGGGCTGCTGGCGGAACTCTGGGAAAGGGAGCAACCATTCCTGAGATTGCCGGTAAACGCGCCTTCAACCCCTCACCTGTTTCAACCATTCTGGTCGCGATTGCATTGATGATTGCGATGCTCGTCATACTGGGGCGGCTTGGGGTGCTGGGAAAGAGCGTGCCCCAATGGGTTTTCCGTTGGGGCACGTGGGGGATTTCGATCTTATTTTTTCTCAGAGCGATTGGCGAGTTCAAGCTGGTCGGATTCTTCAAACTGGTGCGCGACACGGAATTTGCGCGCTGGGATACATGGCTGTTTTCTCCCTTATGCCTTGTGATCGCCGTGATAGCTTTTGCGCTCGCGTTCAAAGAAGCCTGACCGCTTGTTCAATTCTGCCTGTTAAAAGATTCTGAATGCTCCCGTCTGATCCGATACAGACGAGTCGGACGAGTCGGCTACTCGCACAATTACGGTTTCAGATTTCGGCTTCTTTGCTTTCACACGAATCGTTCCCGCAGTTGCGTCGATGTTTTCAGCCAGCGCAGTCCAGGTGGTTCCGCCATCGCGCGAGATGCTTACATCAACTCTGCTTACGTCTCCAGATACAGTCCAGGTGATGTCGAACTTCTTGCCTTTCTTCACCTGAAAGCCTGTGACCGGAGAGGTTATGCTTATCGAAGCGCGCGGTTGCGGGATGACGCCAGCCAGACCGAAGGAGTAAACCGAACCGTTTGCCGAACCGACAAAGATGCGGTCCTGTGTGATCGAGACGCCGCCGTAAAACGTGGAGCGGGTCGCGCGCCACAACAGATTGCCGCTTTGCGCGTCATAAGCTCGCACGGTGCCGTCTAATACTCCGATGAATACAGCGCCGCCTGAAACAGCCGTCGCGCCGATGACAGGGTTGGCCTGAGGCACTTCCCACACTTTGCTGCCTGTGCGCGCGTCGAGCGCAACGAGCTTTCCTGTCGCGGCTTGAACTGTCGCGCCCATAAAGACCATGCCATTGTATACGGCAGCCGAGGATATGATTCCTCCTCCGGCGGAATTGCCGTCAGTCACAACCGTGTCCCACAGCAGTTCGCCCGTCTGCCTGTGCAGAGCAAAACAATGGCCGTCCTTCGAGCCGATTACCAGCATTGGTATGCCTATTGTGTCGAATAAAATGGGCGATGCGCCGAAGTCGAAATTGCGCGTGTCTCCCGGCGCAAGCTTCTTAAATGACCAGACCAGACTCCCCGTGTCCGCATTGAGGGCAAGGACGGTGCTTGAGTATGTGTCTTCGCCGGAGCAGTAGTTGCCTGTGCCAACATAGATAGTCCGCCGGTTCGGATCGACCGCGCACGAAGACCACACGCCTCCGCCAAGGCTGCCCGCAGGCGCTGTGAAGAAGGTCCACAATATGTTGCCGTTGTTTGCGTCGAGGCATAAAAGTTCGCCTCTCACGCAAGGGTTGACGCAGTGGCTTGCGAGCCCTATGTAGATCTTATTGTCAAAGACGACAGGCGAAGCGAATATGTGATACCCCTCATCCGGATTGCCGAGTTGCCTTTGCCATAAGAGATTACCCGTCGCCGCGTCCAGCGCGTAAAGTTTTGCGTCGCCCGCGCCGAAATATAGCTTCCCATCCGAAAGCGCTGCCGTGCTGTTAATGCCGAACGAGCCGGGGTCGCAGCGGCTATCGTTATAGGTGCTTGCGGCGAAACTCCATACAAGGCTGCCGTCGCTTTCGCGCAGCGCGTACATCTTTCCATCCCACGAGCCGACGTAGGCAGTGCCGTTTGCGATCACAGGCGTTCCCGTCACCCACCCGCCGGTCGAAAAACGCCAGCCTTCTGTCAGCGTCGAAGCATTGTTTGTGTCAATTCTCGACCCCGTAGCGTAACCCGTATGGGCGGGGTCGCGCTGGAACATCTTCCACTCGGCTGCTGTTGTGACGGCAAGCGCGCCTATGACGGCGTTATCTATCTTCGCGCCTGCACCGATCAGCACCGCGTCGGCGATCAGCGGATAGGTGGGCCTTTGCTGGCTGACAAACATCAGCGTACCGTTGTGATAATACTTCACCACGCCCGACTCGTCCGCGATGCGAAAAACGTCGCCGAGCCGGTATGGGGTCTCGGCTTTGTAGGTGTTGTTTTCGCGCACGTCCGCTATGCCAAGCTCTGTCAGCTTGATCGCAAAATCTATCTCGGCGAAGTCTGTTCCAATCGCGCCGTCCGAGAGTCCGAAATAGAGTATCTTGTTCACTTCGGAGACCGTAAATTCGACGTAAGCATCACCGGCTGTGATGGTCTGTCGCGATCTGGCTCCCGCGTCTGCCGTATCGGAGCGGCCTCCGGTCTTTTGCAGATTGCTGCCATTCGCCGAACAATTGACCATGTTCAACCAGGTTATGTCCTGTCGCGCGCCGTCGCCGGACTGTCCGGTAGTCCGCGTTGTGAAGACAGGTGAAAGGATTAGAACGGCTATGAAAATATAAGCGGCCAGTCTTGTAAGCATACCTTGTTGATCACACTCCGAAGATTTATTTCTCGCAACTCGATAACCGATAGTCAGAACTCTCTGGTCGGGCGCAACCTGAAATAAGGTTGAAGCCCGACATCAAAACTAAATTCCTAATGCGATGAAATTTCCCGATGCAACCCCGAACGGGTTATAACCGACCTGTGATTTCTGCTTGACGCGCGGGCGACGAGCTATAGAATTGAGTCACGCGTTTTTACCTGGGAGTTCTACAATGGAAGAATACATCAGCCGTTTCGGAGATCATCTGAAATACGAGCGCAACGTCAGCGAACATACGCTGCGCAATTACATGAGCGATCTGGAGCAGTTTTACGATCATCTCTGCCCGATGGATTCAACGGGCAATCGCCGTCACGTCGATATAAAACAGATAGATCATCTGACGATTCGCGAATACCTTTCCAAGCTTTATCAGGAGAAGCGCAAGAAGACTTCCATCGCTCGAAAGCTTGCAACGCTCAGGACTTTTTTCAAGTTCCTGTGCCGCGAACAGGTGCTGGAGATGAACCCTGCCAAGCTCGTCTCAAGCCCGCGACTCGAAAAGAAGCTTCCGAAAGTTCTGTCGGTTGACGATGTCATTCGCTTCATCGAAACGCCGGACCTGGATACCGTGCTGGGCAAACGCGACCGCGCGATACTTGAATTTTTGTACGCGACGGGCTGTCGCGTGGCAGAACTCGCCAGCATCAACCTCGACGATTTGGATTTCAAAAACGAGACCATAAGATTGCGCGGCAAGCGGCGAAAGGAGCGCATAGTGCCTTTCGGGTCGAAAGCGAAAGAGGCTTTGCAGGAATATCTCGGCGTGCGCGGCGAGTTGTTGGTCGAAGCTTCAGAAGAACAGCGCGACCCGATGGCCCTGTTTTTGAATTATCAGGGGACTCGCATCACCACGCGCTCTGTCGGGCGAATGCTTGACAAGTACGTTCAGGAATGCGCCATGGCTCACGACATCAGCCCGCATTCGCTGCGCCATTCATTTGCGACGCATCTGCTTTCGGCGGGCGCTGACCTGCGCGCGATTCAGGAACTGCTGGGACATGCGCGGCTTTCGACTACGCAGATATACACGCAGGTTTCGATGGAACAACTGATGAAGGTTTACGATAAGTCGCATCCGAAAGCATAGAAAGCAGAAGGCAGAAATGTAACCCACTAAATGGTTTTTTACTGCCTTCCGCCTATTGCTTACTGTTTACTGCCTGCTGCCTTGAGTTCTGCTTTATCAGGCACGCGCTTGAAATCGGCCAGATCTTCTATCTTGATCAGACCGGGTTTGCCATCAGCGTCGAGCGTAAAGGTGACCATCGCTTTTCCGAGCATCGGGTCGCGCCATGTTACGCGGAACGTGTCGTAATGCCAGTGCTCCATGTCTCCAACAAACGCAGGGCCGTAGCGTAAGACCAGATGGCCGTTCTCTTCTGTTATTTTCGCGTCCCCGTACATTTCATTGCCGTATTCTCCGGCGTACTTTCCCTGCGCAAGCGACAAAGAGGTTCCCTTGACTCGCGCTTCATCTTTCGCTTTTTCGGCTGCCGCGACCTGTCCCATCTGCATCTTGAATACCTTCAGCAGTTCTCCGCTCCAGTCCTTTTGCGGGGTCTGAAGGAAGGCGTCGAAAATTCTGTACATAAGAGCGGGAGGAAGCGATGTGCCGTTCATGTTGGTGAGGATGACAAAGCCGAGATTCTCTTCCGGCATCATCGCGACCAGCGAAGACATGCCGTCGATGCCACCCGTGTGCTGCGCGATTTTGCGGCCTCGATAATCTGCCAGTCCCCAGCCCAGCCCGTAGGCTACCAGATGCGTGTCGGGATTGAGCCTCGCCATCGGCCCGCCCGTGCGGATAACCGTCTGCGCCATAAAAATCTCTCTCAAAACGCCCGCGCTCAACAACTGCTCGTTCTTATATTTGCCGTCCGCCAGCAGGAGCCTCAACCACTCGGCCATATCTTCGACGTTGGAATTGATCGAACCGGCGGGTGCGATGTTGTCAATGTTACGCCAGACGACGGGCTGCACATGGCCGTTGATGTCGGCGTGCGGCGCGGCAACGTTTGAATCGCTCTTAAAAGCCGTGATGCTCGTGTTGCTCGACTTCATTCCGAGGGGGGCGAACAAACGAGTCGAAATAAACTCATCCCAGCTCTTGCCCGTTATTGCGGGTATGACCTGGCCCGCCGCCAGAAACATTATGTTCTGATAACCGAATGCGCTGCGAAAGCTCGTTTCAGGTTCGAGGTAACGAATGCGGCGCAGAATTTCGTTGCGATCATACGCAGACCCGTACCAGAGAAGATCGCCGCGCCGCCCAAGCCCGCTGCGATGGCTCAACAGATCGCGCACAGTGATTTCGCGCGTGACGTAAGGGTCGTAGAGTTGAAAGCCCTTCAGGTGCTTTGTCGCAGGGTCGTCCCACCTGAGCTTGCCTTCGTCAACCAGCATGCCGAGCGCCGCCGCTGTGAAAGCCTTCGAGCAGGAGCCGATTGCAAAAAGCGACTTTTCGTCAACGGGCGTCTGCTCGCCCAGTTTGCGAACGCCGTAGCCTTTCGCCAGAACGATCTTGTCGTTTTTGACTATGGCGATTGCCAGTCCCGGCACTCCCCAGTCCTTGATCGCTTTGTTTATGTAATCGTCGAACCCCGCGAGCGGATCGGACTGCGCGCGAATAGCGGGCGCGCTCACAATCACAAGCAGCAGGCAGTGGATCAGCAATGCCTTCATTCGTAGTCTCATTTCAAATCCTCTCTTAATAAAATGATATTGATGGAATTGTAAACGCCGAAAACTCCGGTTGAGCCTGCCGTAGTAGCAAAGTGAATTCCTGTGCCGTCATCTTCTTGTTTTACTATTTCCTTTACGGCAAGATGATTGCGAATGTTCGATGCCGAACCGGCATAAATCGCAACGGGAGGCGTAATTTCGTGGCGTCTAATTCAATCAAAGCAATCTCAGGTATCGAGCCTGACGGTTATCTGATCGCAGGCGTTGAAGAAGTTTTGACTCCCGCGCTGGCTATCTATCCTGAGATAGTTGACGCGAACATCGCCACGACTATCCGCCTGCTCGGCGGGGACTCCAACAGATGGCGACCACACATCAAGACGGCAAAGCTCGCCTTCGTCATGAAAAGATTCCTGAGTCATGGAATAAAAAATTTCAAATGCTCGACCACGCTCGAACTTGCGACCGTCTGCGAAACGGGGGCTGAGGATGTGCTTATCGCTTACCCGCTTGCGGGCGCGGGCGCGCGCCGCGTGCGTGCGATTGCCGAAGCCTTTCGAGCAACCCGTGTCTCTGCGCTCGTCGAATCAACCGAGCAGATAGCGGCGTGGGCCGAAAGCCGCGTCGGGCTTTTCATCGACGTGAATCCCGGCATGAACCGCACAGGCATCGGGCAGGACTGCACGGGTGAAATTATAGAGCTTGCGCGCGCTATACAGTCTGCCGGGCAGCAGTTTCGCGGACTGCATTATTACGACGGGCATCTTGCGAAATTCGAGATGGCCGAACGCGAAAGCGCGGCGCATCGCGGCTATGACCGGTTGATGGGAATTATCGATGCGCTCAGGCAGGCAGGCGTTTCAGTCGATGAAGTCATTACAGCGGGCACGCCTGCTTTTCCCTGCACGATCTCTTACACGGGATTCAACGACGCCGAGTTCATCCATCGCGCGTCGCCGGGAACCGTCGTTTACGGCGATTGCACGAGCCTTTCGCAACTTCCAACGGAATACGGCTATCGCCCCGCTGCCGTCGTCGTATCGACAGTGGTTTCGCGTCCAGCACAGGGCCTTATCACCTGCGATGCCGGTCACAAAACGGTCTCTGCCGATTCAGGAGTGCCGACGTGCCACGCGCTTGGCCGCCCCGATCTGTTGCCGTCAAGGCCGAGCGAAGAGCATCTGCCGATAGAGGTCGCGCAATCGGCAAGTATGCCTGCTCTGGGCGAAATGCTTTATCTTGTGCCCATGCACATCTGCCCGACGGTGAATAATTTTGATTATGCATTGATTGTCAGTCAGGGCAGAATCACCGGCCTTGAACGCGTGACCGCGCGCGGTCGTGAAGCGCCGCTCCCGTTATGATCGAGTCGAATCTTTTCACATAACTTTACCTCAAAGAATGCTCTGGCAAAACAACAGTCAGGCGTGGTAGGGTTAACAGTCATCCCCAGAATCTTTCCGACCTCATTATTGTCGTGTTGAGCGCGCGACTATCTTAACTAACCGGATGCTTGTGCTTGAAAAGGATGTTCAGGGAAACAAGAAAAAAAAGGAGAATGTTATGGGATTATTCGACAAAATGTTTGGAAAGGGCGCGAGTGAAGATCAGACAGCAACAAAGCGCTTTGACGAGTTAAAAGGGAAGTATCAAACGGCGCTTAGTGTGATTGACCAGCAGGGCATACAACTGCAAAACCTGCACGTCGAAGACAACAAGCTGTTTATCAGAGGCACCGCGTCATCTCAGAATGCCGCCAACGAAGTCTGGGATCAGGTCAAACTGGTCAATCCCAGCCTTGATGACATCACGCTCGACCTTTCAGTGACAGAGAGCCAGGCCGCGGCGGCAACTGCGCAGTCATCCGCGCCGACTCAAGCCGCTAATCAGAGCTACACTGTGAAGGCAGGCGACACGCTTTCAAAAATCAGCCGTCACTTTTACGGAAACGCGAACGAGTATATGCGCATCTTTTATGCGAATCGCGATAAATTGCGCGATCCGGACAAGATTCAAGTGGGCCAGGAACTGACCATCCCGCCTGACGCAGATTAAACGGTCAGACGACGAGCTTACAGGTGACAAACCTACAGGTTTTGCACGCAGTATCAATGATTGATGCTGCGTGCAAAACATCTCGTTTTTGCGACCAATCGTGTAGTTTCAGGAGACAAGAATATGAACTGGATGAATGAACTCGGAGGAATATTGCAGCAGTATTCAGGCACAGGGGCGGCTCAGGCACCCGACACTGTTCACGATGATTTTGATCAGACTGCGCAGGCGGCTCCGTTTGAGGCGATTGCCAATGGATTGTCAGCGGCGTTTCGCTCGGACCAGACGCCGGAATTCGGCCAGATGGTCGCAAATCTTTTCGGCCAGTCCAACGGCCAGCAGCGCGCAGGGATTCTCAACACTCTGATCTCGACCCTGGGGCCGACCATTGCCGCGCAGTTGTTCGCGCGCAAAGGGCTGTCGGGACTTGCAGGTCTTTTAGGCAGCGGGCAAACCCAGGTCACGCCCGAACAGGCCGAGCAGGTTTCACCCGAAGATGTGCAGGAGATCGCCGGGCACGCCGAACAGAAAGACCCCTCGATCATTGATACTGTCAGCAACTTCTATGCTGAACATCCGACGCTGGTGAAATCTCTGGGCGGCGCAGCGCTCGCAATCGCGCTGGCAAAGATCGTAGACAGCCAGAGCTGATCATTACGCGTTACTGAAAACCGGCACGGGCTAATCTCTGTTTTATAAGATTGCCCGTGCCGGTTTATTTTTTGTTTATGATGCTATCGCGGCCTGTTCGTAGCTGTAGCGGACCGGGTCTGCTTCATCTCGTTCAACTGGCGGCCCAGTTCTTCGAGACGGCTCTGGCCCAGTGTCTTTTCAGCCTTGGGGAACATCTCAGTCTCTTCCTCTTCGACGTGATGATCGACCCCCTCGCGCAGTTCCGTGAGCTTGTCCATGAACTCGTCATCGGCAGGCGAAAGCGTTGTCATCTCCGCGAGGATGTCTTTCACCTCCTGATGCTCTTCGACGGCTTCGGGAATCAGGTCTTTGGTCTCTTCATGCTGCTTGAGCGCAGGATAAAAGATCTGCTCTTCAATCTGCGTGTGAAGCGTAAGCGCCTGATTGAGTTGATTGAACAGGTCTTTGGCCGAGCGATCTCCCTTGTCGGCTATCTCGATCTGATCCATCAGATCAGATGCTTCCTTGTGGTCTTTTTTCAAAATCTCTATCGCATTCATCTATCATCCCTCCTTGCATATACAGACGTTATTACCAGCCAACATCTGAGAGTGATAGCAATCAACGTGCCTGTTTAAAATGACTGATATAACGCGCAAACGGATGAAACCCGGTCAACTAAAGTTACATCCGTGCAGCAAGTTGAGACAGGAATGATAAAACTGCCTGCACTACCGGCTACTCATATTTGAGCGCGACCATAGGGTCTACTTTCGTAGCCCTGCGCGCGGGGATGTACGAGGCCGCCAGAGCTACTGCTGCAAGCAGCATTGATGCGGTCGTGAATGTTGTGATGTCGGTCGCGCTCACTCCATAAATCACGTTTGACATGAGACGGGTACAGGCGAACGCTGCCGCAATACCGATAATCACTCCCGCGATTGCAAGAGCCAGCCCCTCTTTCACCACTAATTTGAGCACATCCGTAGAAGTGGCTCCCAGAGCCATTCTTATGCCAATCTCCTGTGTCCGCTGCGCGACCGTATGCGCCATGACGCCATACAGACCGACCGCCGCAAGCACAAGTGCGAGTAGACCGAAAATGCCGATCAGCCCGGCGGCCATCCGCTGCTGCCAGAGAGTGCTTGCAATCTGGTCCGACATTGTTTTCACAGAAAACAGCGGCAGGTTTTTGTCCAGAGCGGTTACTTCATCGCGGATCGCTGAAACAAACGAAAGGGCGTCTGTAATTGTGCGGATAACAACCGTCGCTCTGCCGTCATAGTTTTGCGATTCGGGCAGGTAGAGCAGGAGCGGGGCCTCGGTCATCAGCGAGCGGTATTTTGTGTCCTTCGCTACTCCGATGATTTCAACGGAAGGTCGAGTCGGGGCGGAATAATCCGGTATGGCTATTCGCCTGCCAATCGCGCTCTCGCCGGGCCAGAGTTTTTGCGCAAGCTTCTCGCTTATGATGGCGACGTAGGAAGCCCCTTCTTTGTCCTGGTCAGAGAAATCCCGCCCCTGAAGCAGCGCAATCCCCAGAGTGTGGAAATAGTGCGGCGCGATTCTGTTGACCTCGACTTTCAACCCCAGATCATCGCGCCCTCGCAATACCTCCTGAGGCGGTGCCTGCCCCTCGTAAAAGATCGACACACCATCGCTCCAGTCGTTGGGCGGGACTGTTTTCGCAAGGCTCGCGGACTCAACACCCGGCACATTTTCCAGCCGTTTGATCAGTTGATCGTAAAGCGCCTTGCCCTGCGGCTCCGCGTATCCTTGAATGCTTAAATCAAGCGACATAAGAAGCATGTTTTCAGTCTTGAACCCTCTGTCTGCGGCCAGCACCTTTTGCATAGTCCTTACCGCAAGCCCTGCCGATATCAGCAGAACAAGCGACAGTGACACCTGAGCCACGACGAGCAGTTTTTGCAGGCGCGGGCGGCGCTGCCCGGCAGATCGCGCGCCGTCTTTTAACGATGCCACCAGATCAGGCTTCGACGATTGCAGCGCCGGAACAAGCCCAAAGACGATTCCTGTCAAAAGCGATATGCACAGCGTGAAGGCAAGCACTCTTAAATCAGGGCTGAGCGTGATGCCGCGCAAAGCGTAGGCCGGTTGCTGTAGAGCTACGATCAAGGCCGCTGCCCACGGCGCAAGTAACAACCCAAGCGCCCCTCCCAGAACAGAGAGCAAAAGCCCTTCGGTCAGCAACTGGCGCATGAGCCGCGCACGAGTCGCCCCCAGCGTCAGGCGAACGGCGATCTCTCGCCGCCGCGCGCTTGCACGTACGAGCAGGAGATTGGCCACGTTTCCGCAGGCGATCAGCAAAAGCAGGCCGACCACGCCAAGCAATAGACCGAGAAATCGGCGGAGGTCGGCTCTGTCATCGGAATCGAGTCCGAATCCGGTTATCACGCTCAGGCTTCTGCCTTCATTCGTCGCAGGGTAAGAGCTTTCAAGCTGGCTGGCGATAGTCCTCAATTCCGCCTGCGCCTGTTCGGGGCTGGTGCCGGGTTTGAGCCTGCCGAACAGGCTTATCCAGCCCGCCGCACGGTCGCTCAGTATACCGGCAGACATTCGCGGAATGATCTGCCGCTGCATGGCCATCGGAACCCACACATCAAATGATGCTCCGGTCAGTGTGCCTTTGAAATCTCTGGCAGCCACGCCCAGAACCGTGAAGTCGTGGCCGTTCAAATTGATCGTCTGTCCCAAAGCGTTCGAGTCGGAATTGAAAGCCCTGCGCCAGAAATCATAGCTCAACACGGCCAAAGGATGCGCGCCGGGCGTGATGTCGTCTTCGGGCATCAGCAATCGGCCCAGCGCCGGTTTCACGCCAAGTGTGGAAAAGTAATTGCCCGAAACAAGATCGCCTCTGATGCGTTCAGTGGTGCTGGCCGTGAAACTGACGGGCGTCGCGCAATGAGCCGCTACGCCTGTGAAAGACTGGTTCTGATCTCTGTAATCCAGATAGTCCGGGTAGGCGAAATTGTACATCACTCTGCCGCGCTGAAGGCGTTCAAACTGGACAAGACGGTCGGCCCGCTCGACGCCGGGCAGAGGGCTGAGCAGGACCGCATTGACAAGGCTGAAGATCGCCGTGTTAGCGCCAATCCCCAGCGCGAGCGCAAGCACTGCCAGAACAGTGAAGCCGGAATTCTTTTTCAGCATGCGAAAAGCGTATCGAATGTCCTGCCGCAGATCTTCCATCAATTCACCTCGACGATTGTTTCCGGTTTCAAACCTTAGACGAAGCTGGCCGCTTTTTTCTTCAATTTATTTTGAGTGATTGAGCGATTATGTCAAACCATTTCTGTTTTCTGAGCTTTCGCTGTTGTGATACCTTCAATGTCATCAGGGAGGACCGAGCAAGTGAGCGACACCCAACCGCTTAGAGAGCGAGCCAGAGATTTCTTCGCCGCGCTGCAAGATGATATATGCACCGCGCTTGAGCAACTTGACGGCAAAGCCGTCTTTCGCGAAGACGTGTGGCAGCGCGAAGAAGGCGGCGGAGGCCGAACGCGAGTGATGGAGCAGGGGGCGCTGTTTGAAAAAGCGGGGGTGAACTTTTCAGAAGTGCACGGCAAATTTGAACCGGCTTTCGCCGAACGGATGCCGGTCGGCGAAGGCACGCAGTTTTTCGCAACCGGGATATCGCTCGTGCTTCACCCGCTCAACCCCTTTGTGCCCACAGTGCATGCAAACTTCCGCTACCTTGAAAGAGGCTCTGGTGGCTGGTTTGGCGGCGGAACCGATCTGACGCCATATTATCCGCGCCGCGAAGACGTGATCCATTTTCATCACACTTTGAAGCAGGCGTGCGACAAATCTGACACGGGTTTTTATCCGCGATTCAAAAAATGGTGCGACGAATATTTCTTCATCAAGCATCGCGACGAATCGCGCGGAGTTGGCGGCATATTCTTTGACTACCTGACGGGCGAGGCCGCCGGTCCGCTTCTGGACGCGGATGACAAACAACCTCGCAAGGCGCGAGGCGTTGAATTCATCTTTGACTTCGTCAAAGATGCCGGGCGAGCTTTCCTGCCAGCCTATCTTCCAATAGCCCTGCGCCGAAAAGATGAGCCTTATACGGAATCGGAGCGCGAATTTCAATTGATCCGTCGCGGGCGCTACGTCGAATTCAATCTCGTCTACGACCGTGGGACTCACTTCGGGCTTGAGACGCGCGGGCGCACGGAATCAATCCTGATGTCGCTGCCGCCGCTCGTCCGCTGGGTCTACGACTACAGGCCAGAGCCGGGCACGCGCGAAGCCGAAGCGTGGAATTATTTCCGCCCGCACGACTGGCTGAGCGATGATGGCGCGAAGGAGTAGAAGGGGCTGGTATGTCGCTTGCTGCCTTTATCGGCTTTTAACCGGGAGAACACTTGATGCATGAGCGTGCAGAGTTTCAAATTCATGAGAACGAAAGACTTGTAGAGATTCCGGCAGGTGCGGCGAATCTGGAAGGCATTCTTGGTTTGCCGCAACAGGCAAAAGAGATCGTACTGTTTGCGCACGGCAAAGGGAGCGGGCGTCTCAGCCCGCGCAGTAACTATCTGGCCCGCGCGCTGCGCGAGGAAGGGTTCGGCACATTGCTTATGGATCTGCTGATGGTGGATGAAGCCGAAGACCCGGCCAAAAGTTTTGACGTAGATTTGCTTGCGCAGAGAGTCCTGATAGCGACCGACTGGCTCGAACAATCGAGCGAAGCCAAAGACCTGCGGGTCGCCTATTTCGGAGCCGATACGGGCGCAGCAGCAGTGTTGATGGCAGCGGCGCGGGCAGGCATCGAAGGAGCCATTCCGATCACGGGCGAGCCTGGCCCCTGCACGGTCGTGTGTCGCAGCGCGCGAACCGATTTAGTCGGGCCATATCTGCCGTACGTTAAAGCGCCGACTCTGCTGATTGTCGGCGGCGACGATCAGGAAACTCTGAAGCTCAATGAAGAGGCTCACAAACAGTTGCAATGCGAAAAAGGGTTGATAGTTGTTCCCGGCGCGACGCATCTGTTTGAAGAGGCGGGCGCGCTCGAAGAAGTAGCGCGGCTCGCCGTTGGCTGGTTTAAACTATATCTGAATCCAACCGAAGATGGATGTTAGAGGTCAGCAATTTGAAATTGCCGACCTCTAACATCACTTCTTTTTGGTCGCGGTGGCTCCTGCCGTTGATTGCATCTCGGTTGCGACGCGCTCGACGCGCGACATCACGCGCAGGAAGTTTTCGCCCAGCACCTTCCTGATATCCCCGTCCGAGTAGCCGCGCTTCATAAGCTCTATGGTGAGGTTTGGCAGGCGTGATATATCTTCCATGCCTTCGGGCACGCCTGTCAGCGGAACGCCGTCGAAATCCGAACCTATGCCGACGTGGTCTATGCCTGCGACTTTGGCTATATGATCGATATGATCTATCAGGACCGAAAGCGGCGTCCGTGGAGGGGCGTTTTGATCGCTCCACTTCTTTAACTCTTCTTCGACGCGCTTTGCATCTTCGGGGAACTGCTTTTTGAGTTCTTCCTGTCTGACATTGGCGCGTTTATTGAAATCGACTTTGCGCTGATCCAGAAAGCCGTCATAGAAATTCACCATCACAACGCCGTCGTTCTTTCCGATTGCGCGAAGCATATCATCATCCATATTGCGAGGGTGATTGGCAAGCGCGCGGGCCGAAGAGTGAGACGCGATAATGGGCGCGCGCGACGCTGCTATAGCATCATAAAACGTCTTGTCTGCGACGTGCGAAATATCGACCATCATTCCTAAACGGTTCATTTCGCGCACGACCTCGCGCCCGAAATCCGTCAGGCCGTTGTGATGTTTGACGGTCTGGTCGCCGATGTCGCCTGAAGAGTCTGCCCAGTCATTAGTGTTCGTGTGCGTGAGCGTCATGTAGCGCACTCCGAGTTTGTAAAAGACGCGGAGCGTGCGAAGACTGTCTTCGATGGCGTGACCGCCTTCGATGCCCATAAGCGCGGCGATCTTCCCTTTTTTGGCTATGCGCCGGATGTCGTCTGCGGTGGAAGCCGCCTCGAAAGTTTCAGGGTGGCGGCGCACCTGCTCGTTAACCGCATCTATGATGTCGAGCGCGCGACGAGCCGCGCCTCCGCCCTCGGAAGGCTTTTTGGTGACGTATGCTTTGTCTATATAGACGGCAAAGAATTCAGCATCCAGCCCGCCCTCTTTCATCCGGCGGATGTCCGTGTGAGTCTTCAATTTCCCGCCCGGCTCGATCCCGCTCGACGCCAGATCGAAGCCGTCATCAATGAGCGGCGAAGTGATGTCGTTGTGCGTGTCGATGACAATCGCTTCGCGGTGAAGTCGTTCGGCGCGCGCGCGCATCGCCCTGTCAGTTTGAGGGTTGGCGGATCTGTCTGTTGATGAATGATTGTCTGCCGTAACAAATGAACTGGCAGTGATAGCTGCTGCGAAGCAGAAAACAGCTGATACTTTTACAAGCAGTGTGAGCATACTCTGAGCGCCCCTTTCAGAAAGGATGAAGGATGAAGGATGAAGGATGAAGGATGAGGGATGAAGGCGCAAGGATAAAATAGATTGAAGAACAAGCTTTTATCCTTCATCCCTCATCCCTCATCCTTTATTTCGATGTGTAGTAGCCGCGCCGCGAGCGCACCTGAAGGCCGGGCCGCTTGACCGCCACGCGAATGCTCTTGAAAGAGTTTGCTCTTCCAGTGCCTTTTGAGTAGTAGGTCAGCACGAACTGCGCGCGCACCTCTGCGGCGACGCGGCGGTATATCTCGTCGAGGTCGCGTATCTCTTTTTTCTGCTCTTCGTAGATGGGCGGAAAGAAGGCCCGCCCGCCCGTGTCTTCGCACATCGCCTTGAGCGCGAACTCGCCCGCAAGGTCCTGCACGTTGGCCGAAGGCGCAATGCCCGTCGAATGCACGCCGTAGATCATGGCGTCGGATTTCTGCACTTCGGTAAGCGCCTGCGCAAGCGTTGCCGCCGATGCCGTGTCGGTCCCGTCTGACAGCACTACCATGACATGGCGGCCTTCAGCCGGGCGAATGTAGCGCGCGGCCTCGATCAGCGAATTATAGAGCGCGGTCGCGCCTTCGGCTTTCAGGGCCGCAAGCGTGTTGATGATCTTGTCAACGTTGGGGGTGAATTGCAGTTCAAGCCTGGGGTCGGACGAGACGCTCATAATCGCCGCCTGATCGCCGGGCCGCATCACCTGGCGAAAGAACTGCGCTGCGGCTCGCTGCTCGAAGTCGAAGCGATGACGAATCGAGCTTGAAGTGTCGAACAGAAAGATGAGCCGGAGCGGCGTCTGGCCTTCGCGATAAAATCCCGCGATCTCCTGCTGCGCGTTGTCTTCGTAAATTTCAAAATCATTTTGCGACAGATCGTTGACCTGATTGCCTGCCGTGTCTGTGACCGATGTGATTACGGTGACCAGATCGGCGCTCAACCGGACGGGCTTGTCGTCCTGAATGTCTTCGTCTGCCACGCGACGCGGGCGCGTGTCCTGACCGGGCGCAGAACCGGGCCGTTTGACAGGCTCCTGCTGTTTGGGCGGAGGCGGAACCTGCCTGCCCGACTGCGCCTCGGTGAAGGCAAAAGGCAAAAGGGAGAAGGCCACAGGCAACAGGACCCGCAGTATGAGCTTGCCTGTCAACATTTTTATAATGCCGGGATTGAGCGTCTGCGACAGAAGCCATACGGCAGCCTTTATATTCAGTTTTGCATTTTGCATTTTGCCTATCGCCTTTTTCATTGTGCTGGATGGCGAGCAGCGCTTGAAAGATAATTCACGCGCCACTCCTCAAAACTCTTCAGACCAAGCTCAACCTGCAAACGATGGCGATCAACTTTGCGTTTCGTCTTTCGCCTTACGGCTTCATCGAGCGGAGGCAGAAGCCCGAAAGTTATGTTCATCGGCTGAAAGTTCTTCGTGTCGGCGTTTGCGATGTAATGCGTAAGACTGCCCATCGCCGTGGCGCGCGGCGCGGGCCGTGGCGTGCGGCCCTCGGCAATCTCGGCTGCGTGCGTGCCCGCCATAAAGCCTGTCGCCATCGCTTCGATATATCCCTCGACGCCTGAAATCTGCCCCGCAAAAAGAACGCGCGGGTTTGCCCGCATTTGCAGAGTCTCTGTCAGCACGGCTGGCGCGCAGATAAATGTGTTTCGATGAATCTGGCCGAAGCGCGTGAACTCAGCCTGTTCGAGACCCGGTATCAGTTGCAGCACCCTTTTCTGCTCGCCGAACTTGAGATGGTTCTGAAAGCCGACGAGGTTGTAGCTGTCGGCGAGCAAATTCTCCTGGCGAAGCTGCACGACTGCAAATGCCATGCGGCCCGTTATCGGGTCGTTCAGTCCGACGGGCTTCATCGGCCCGAAACGCAGCGTGTCGCGCCCGCGCCGCGCGATCTCTTCGATGGGCAGACAGCCCTCGAAATACATGGTCTGCTCGAACTCGTGAAGCGGGACCGATTCTGCCTCGATCAGCGCGTCATAAAAACGGTTGTACTGCTCTTCGTTCATCGGGCAGTTGAGATAATCCGCCCCGCCTTTGTCGTAGCGCGCGGCGCGAAAAGCGATCTGCTGGTTTATCGTCTCCGCATCAACTACGGGCGAGATCGCGTCATAAAAGTAAAGGTGCGCGGAGCCTGTAAGTTGCGCGATCTGTTCGGAAAGCGCGGGCGACGTGAGCGGCCCGGTTGCAATTACTAAAGGGCCGTCGGGCGAAATCCTGTCAGTCAAAATCTCGCGCGCCTCTTCGCGGATGACTTCGATATTCGGATGCTCCGTGATGCGGCGCGTCACTTCCACGGCGAAGGCTTCGCGATCAACGGCAAGCGCTGCGCCCGCAGGCACGGCTACCTTGTGCGCGACCTCGATCAGCATAGAGCCGCCGCGACGCAACTCTTCTTTAAGCAGGTAAGGGGCGCTGCCCGGCTCATCCGATTTCAGCGAATTCGAGCAGACTATTTCGCCGAGGTTCGCGCTTTTGTGCGCAGGCGTGGGGCGCAGAGGGCGCATCTCGTAGAGCCGAACCTTCTGCCCGCGCTCAGCCGCCTGCCATGCGGCCTCTGTGCCCGCCAGTCCTCCGCCGATTACCGTCACATGTGGTCGATTGGTCATATTTGAATTGTTCAATTCTAGCACCAGCGCTTCGAGGTCATCAAACTAGCCGTAACTCATCAGCTTATCACTTGTCACGTTTAGCTTTTTATTATAGTCTTCGGGCGGCGTATGAGCGCAGAAAGCAAACTATCCGTCGAACAGGCGAACGCGGCATTTTATCGCGCGCTTGAATCGGGCGTCATCGAGCGAATGGATGAAGTGTGGGCGCACGAAGAATGGGTCAAGTGCGTGCATCCGGGATGGGACATGATCACGGGATGGAATCGCGTGCGCGAAAGCTGGGTGATGATATTCGAGGGCGGCCAGAAGATGCGCGCTTCGCCTTCGGAAGTCTGGGTCTCGATTACGGGCGATTTAGCCTGGATTACCTGCACAGAAAACATAACCGTATTCAACGAAGCGAGCTTTGATTCGGCGCAGGCTACGGCAACCAACCTTTTCATATACCGCAACGGCCACTGGCTGATGATTCATCATCACGCCTCGCCTATCCCGATTATTGTGCCCGATAACTTTACAGATGTTATTCAGTAAGGTTCAAAATTTCGGACGAAAATCCAGAATTTCATATTTCAGCCCTGCGCAGGGAGCGAAAAAATCGCATCGATGTTTCTTTTAAGTAAACTGATGCCAAGTTGTTAGCTGAAACTCTCGCAACATGTTCAAGATAGGAATGTTAATTGCCCACCTCCGAGCAAGAGTGAAAAAATTAGGCAGAATAATTCAATTTGTAATTGGCAAACCTTAGGCTTGCTGTAATTGATGATCTGTGTGCCCAGCTCTAAAAAACCCACCTGAGGAGGTGAAGTAATGAAAAAAACTTGTAACAGATATATCCGTAGACTTACGTCGTTTCTTGTCGTAAGCAGTATGTTGATCGGCTCGGTTGTCTTCGCTCAGGTTTCAACGGGAGACATCACTGGTCGCGTGCTTGATCCGCAGGGCAACGTTGTTGCCGGAGCCACTGTGACCGCAAAAAATACTGCCAATGACCAGACGCGCTCGACGACGACAAACGATTCGGGCGAATACACGCTTTCGCAGTTGTCTCCCGGAAAATATGAGGTCGCGGCAGAGGCGAGAGGCTTTTCCCGGTCTCTGCAAAAAGATTTCGAGCTGAATATCGGAAGCAAGCCGACGCTCAATTTTGAGCTTAAGGCGGGCGGCGCGACAGAGACGATAGAGGTTCAGGGCGGTTCGCCCTTAATCGAAACGACCCGCTCGGAGATCAGCGGCGTCGTCACTCCGAACGAAGTGCAGAACCTCCCCTTGCTCAATCGCACTTTCGCCAACCTCTCGACCATTTTGCCGGAAGCGCGCCCCATAGGCTCTTTCGACCCGACCAAGACCCGCGTCGGCAATATCGCCTTCAGCGGCGGCGATGGCCGTCAGCTTGACGTAAACGTGGACGGCGGCGATGACAAAGATAATGTTGTCGGAAGCCTTCTCCAGAATTTCGCGTATGAAAGCATTCAGGAGTTTCAGGTGCTTCAACATCGCTGGACCGCAGAATCCGGGCGCGCCGTTGGCGGCGTGGTCAACGTGATAACCAAGTCCGGCACCAACGCCCTTCATGGGTCAGGATTTTTCAACTATCGCAATCAGGATTTGCGAAAGCTCGATTTCTTTGAGAAGCGCGATAAAGAAGAGCGAGATCGAACAGGCACCCAGTTGCCCCCCGGTCTTAACGACAAGCCGGACTTCAATCGCGAAGAGTTTGGTGGAAGCCTTGGCGGCCCCATCATCAAAGATAAACTCTTTTTCTTCGGCGCTTACGAGCGATTCCGCGAACGCCAGAACCTATTCATTCCGGCAGACCTCGTAGCGCAGATTGCGGCCATCCCCGGAATCACGGCCACGCCGCAGATTCCCGTACCCTACAACGATCATCTGCTCACGGCCAAAATCGATCAAAACCTCGGCTTGAAGCAGTCGATGTTTTATCGCTACGCTTATCAAAGGAACGATTCGCCGAACGATCAGGTTGATCCGGGTCTGCCCGCAGATTTGACGGGCGGCAATACGAATAACAATCACCTGCACAGCTTCGTAGTCAACCACACCTACACGATCAGCCCGACGAAAGTGAACGTCTTCACGTTCCACTTTCAGAATTTCCTGAATCAAATTCTCGGAGTCACAGACAACCCGAACCTCTCGTTCCCGTCCGTGACATCGGGGGCCAATGTCAACGTGCCGCAGCAGACAGAGATCAGAAAGTACCAGTTCCGCAATGACTTCTCTTTCCAGACAGGCTCGCACAGTCTGAAAGTCGGCACCAACTACATCAACACCAACATGGGCGGGTTCTTCTTCTTCGGCGCGAACGGCTACCAGATATTCTTCTTCGATGACCCGCTGACGATTCTGGGCGATAACGCGACCTACCCTCAAGGGTTCGCCACCCCCGGCGCTGTGCAAGAAATAACCTTTTCCACCGGCAACGGAGATACCAAGCAGCCGCGAGTTCACCAGCTGGCTTTCTACGTTCAGGATGACTACAAAATCTCGCCGCGCCTGACGCTCAATCTGGGGCTGCGCTGGGACGCGAACATAAATCTTTTGACCGACCAGACGGAAAACCGCACGATCAGGATTCTCCAGCAGCTCAACGACGCGCGCGCTCAGGCGATTACCGGAGACGCCGACGCGCTCAGGCGCAGGACGCCGGGCTTTACGGAGTTTCAACCGCGCATCGGATTCGCTTACGACCCGAAGGGGGACGGGCGAATGGTGATACGCGGAGGCTACGGAATCTTCTACGATCAGTTGTTCCAGAACCTCACCTTGTTTTCCACACAGCAGACAAACCCGACGATCTATCAGACGGTTCTTGATCGCGTGAACACTGCTGTAGGGGTAGGAGAACTGGCGAATTTCCGATTCGGCGTAGACCCGCTGCCTTCGCCCGGCAATGTCAACAACACGGATCTGGAGTTCGGTGGCTTCGGTCGCATCAATGATCCGGGAATGAAAGATCCTTATGTGCAGAAGTTTTCCATCGGCGTACAGAAAACCTTAGGCCAGAATTACGTGCTGTCGAGCGATTTCGTGCACACCCTGGGCATTCACGAGAACCGTGTGCAGAACATAAATCCGCAAATCCGCGACATCTGCGACCCGGCTTTTCCGGGTTCGACTCCGAACTCGTCGCGTTGCGTCAGCGGCGCAAGCACGCGTTTCTTTGATCGCGCTTTTGTGAATGCGGGGCTCGGCGCTGGTCGGCTCGGCCAGATCAACATGTTCACGGCGACCAACCGCTCGATGTTCGACAGCTGGACCACATCGCTTCAAGGCCGTGTGCGTAAGTTCCTCTTCAAGGCCAGCTACGTCTTGTCGAGTTCAAGAGCGTGGGGCGGGCAGCCGACGGCTTCTTACGGCGGCAACGGCATTGCGATCACACCCGAACAGCAGTTCAGGGACGAAGAGTTCGGTTCAACCCGAATCGACGAGCGCCATCGCTTTGTTGCAAGCGGCGTGTTCGATCTGCCATGGGGCGTACAGCTTTCGCCAATCATCCAGTTGGCCAGCGCGCGTCCTTACTCGCTCAATACGGGATTCGACATTGACGGTGATGGCCGATCAACCGTTGATCGCATCTGCGAAGGCACGGACCCGGCAGCCGTCTTTGCCGCGCGCGGAAATTCAGCGGCCTTGAGAGCGCTTAATCCCGTGGGCTGTACGCAGGTCAAAGCCAACAGCGCGCGCGAAGGATTCATCGTTGACGAGAACGGCCAGATCCAGAAATCGGGCACGGGCCGCTACTTCAACGTTGACCTCAGAGCGACTCGCGTATTCAGCATCGGCGAGCGATTCAAGATCAAGCCGTATGGTGAATTCTACAACCTGTTCAATACGGAGAATCTGGCCTATGCAGACAGGCTCGGACTGAGCGTTGCCACATCGGGCGGCACGTTCCGCCAGCCTGTGACGCTTTATGGTCCGGGATTCGGCCCGCCCGTGGGGCGTCCGCTTACGTTCCAGGTGGGATTCCGCGTGGAGTTCTAGGTGAATTGAATCGGCTTTTCAGGGCGCTGGGCTTCGGCTCAGCGCCCTTTGTTTTTACCCGCCATCACGCCCGGCAGTTCGTCAACAGAGTTCGGATTTTTGGAATAAAATCCAGAATTTCATACTCTCACAACCCCAGCGCCGCGAAAAAAGCTTTCAAAAACGGTTTTAAGTGCTATAATGGCGACCCTTTAGAAGGCAGGACGTAATCAGGCAATAGTTGGAATATTTTTTGCTCATG
Source organism: Blastocatellia bacterium (assembly GCA_963804815.1). Classification (GTDB taxonomy): domain Bacteria; phylum Acidobacteriota; class Blastocatellia; order UBA7656; family UBA7656; genus DATEKX01. The sequence continues at coordinate 7,004,129 of CAWDRU010000002.1, forward strand.
TATTAGTTTCTCCACATAGCTGTAAGGTAACACAAGGCAAGGAACTGTCGTTCGTTGCTTGTATCGAACGGCGCACTGAAAGTTCCATCAGCAAGTAACATAGCAAAGTTGCAACAGTGGCATGGGTTCACACTTCAATGCCATTTTCCGAGCAATCTGATTAAATGCGATTTTGTTTACTAATCGCAGGCTGTGCTCGAACAGCGCAACATACACGTCAACCAATCCTGACCTCATAAGAGTCGGGAAGGTTGATGTGTCCTTAATAATTGAAGGATCTACACTCTCTACAGGAGGTTCACATGAAAGCTTGTGAGTTCAGAAGAACTATTACAACGGCAATAACCGTGATGATGCTCGTCACATACCTTGTCGTGCCGCTGTCGGCATTCGGGCAGACGGCCAGCACTGGCAGCATAACAGGCGTGGTCAAAGATCAATCCGGCGGTGTTGTGTCCGGCGCAGCAGTCAGGGCGATGAACAAGGCTAATGGCTTCGAGCGCAAGACGACGACCAGCGATTCAGGCGTTTATGAGTTATCTCAGTTGCCGCCCGGCGAATATCGCGTGGAAGTCGAAATGCAGGGGTTCACCCGATTCATAGCCGAACCCGTCACGGTCAACGTGCTCGGTCGCGTAACGATAGACCCTGACCTCAAACCTTCCGGCGCAGCCGAACAGGTGACCGTAACGGGCGAATCTGCGCCTCTGATCGAAACGACGAAGACCGAAGTCAGCGGCGTCGTTGACCAGCGACAGATGGAGAGCCTTCCGGTCAACGGTCGCTCGTTCGCTTCGCTTGCGACGATCATACCGGGCGCGACGCTTCAACCTTCGTTCGATCCGACCAAAGCCCGCGTCGGCACGTTTTCAGTGGGCGGCTCTACGGGGCGCAATCTCAACATCACTGTTGACGGCGGCGACAACAAAGACAACGCGGTCGGCGGCATACTTCAGAATTTCACGATGGAGGGCATACAGGAATTCGCCCTTTCGACTCAGCGATTCTCTGCTGCCAACGGACGCTCAGGCGGCGCGCTGCTTTCAGTCGTCAGCAAGAGCGGAACGAACGCCATACATGGCTCGGCCTTCGGCTTTTTCCGCGACGACGCGCTCAACGCCAACGCCGCAAAGAAACTGCTGGAAGCCAACCCCTTCACCTTCAATGACGAGTCAGAGGCAGTAAAGCCTCCGTTCCAGCGACAGCAGTTCGGCGGTTCAATCGGCGGCCCGTTCATCAAGGATAAGGCCTTCTGGTTTGGCGCTTATGAACGCACGCGCGAGCGCGGCAATTCGCTGGTTACAGGCGACGCGCAGTCGCAGATCAAATTCCTTGAGACGCTCGGCTATCAGGCAGTGGAGTTTTTGCCGCAGCCCTTTAACGATCATCAGTACACGATCAAGACAGATTTCAACATCTGGGACAACCACACGTTTTCCGCGCGATTCGCGGGTCAAAACAATAACGCGCTGAACGATCAGGCAGGATTCCTCGTCGTCCAGACAGACCTGTCGGGCGGCAACGAGTCGCTGAATGATCTCTACAGTTTCCTCGGCGGCTGGACGTGGGCGGCAAGCTCGCGAATCGTCAATCAGTTTACTTACCAGTTCGCGAATTTCGACAACCGCATTAACGCGACGACTGATCTTCCGCAACTGGTCTTTCCGAGCGGATTGAGCGTGGGCCGCAACGGCAACGTACCGCAGCAGACTTTGCAGCGCAAGCATCAGTTCCGCGACGACCTGACATGGAATCGCGGCAGTCACGGATGGAAGTTCGGTCTGGATTATACGTGGGTTTCAAAGCTGGGCGGACTGTTCGCCTTCAACTCCGCGCCGGAATTCGACTTCAATTTCGACGCCGAAGACATCGTGCAGAACCCCGGTCAGTTCCCGCAGGGCTTCAACACTCATCAGGTGCTGCCGGGCTCCATCACCTGCCAGTTTGCCGTGGGCGCAAACAGCTGTGCCGCGGCTGATTTGACCGGCATAGGCGTAGTCAGTGGCATCTTCCTTTCGGGCGGCGATCCGAGCTTTAACCTCAGGGACGGCGCGAAACAGTTCTCCTTCTACGTGCAGGATGACTGGAAAGTCAGCCCGCGCCTGACGCTCAACCTTGGCGTGCGCTACGACGTTGACTATGGCTTCGTGGACTCGAAAAACCAGGCCAACAATCGCACATTCCGTTTCCTCCAGATCATTGGCAGCCCCTACGGGCAGCGAGTGGTCGAAGACGATAAAAACAATTTCTCGCCGCGCTTCGGTCTGGCCTATGACATCAGCGGCAATGGCCGCTCTGTGGTGCGCGCAGGCTACGGCATGTACTTCGACCAGTCATTTTTGAACGTGCCGCTGTTTGCGGTGCAGTTGGCGAATCCTGAGATTTATGCCACGTTCCAGAATGTTAATGATAACCTTGCGCTTAATTCAGCACCGCCCGCCGTGCCTCGCCCGCTGACCAACCCGCTGCCGGGCGCTCGCGGACGCCTGATCGATCCCGATTTCGAGTCGCCTTTCACGCAGCAGTTCAACGTAGGGTACGCGCAGGAGTTGTGGAACAACGCTTCCATCGAATTCGATTATGTCCACATCCTCGGACTGCACGAATTCACCGGATTGGAAGCCAATCCTCGCACGGGGCCGTTGCAAAACGCGGATCGCGCCGACAGCGCGACCAGCTTCCCAAGATTATTGCAGCCGCTGGTCACAGCAAACGCAGCCAAGCTGCTTGCGGCTTTCGGCACCTCGAATCCCTTTGGCCGAATAACCGTCGCGCAGTCTGACGGGCGCTCGCGCTACGACGCGTTCACCGTATCGTTCAAGAAACGGTATGCGAATCGCTACCAGTTGAATGCGCATTACACGGCGTCAAGGGCTGTGGCCTGGTTCGGCACGATTGCCGATTTCGGACTGCAACCCATCAATCCGTTTGACAAGTTCGACCCGGCGGCCAACTTCGGATACACCCCCGAAGACGAGCGACACCGCTTTGTGCTGTCTGGCGTCTTCGACCTGCCGTGGAGCTTCCAGGTATCGCCGATTCTGCAACTGGCGTCGGCGCGGCCTTACAGCATATTCCCTAGTTGCGGCGCTTGCGACATCAACAAAGATGGCGTTGCAAACGACCGCGAGACGCGCGACGGCAACGATCAGAACCAGTTGCCACCGGCCACCGAGCGCGGCGACAAATTCTCGCAGATCAATATTCGCTTATCGAAGTTCTTCAACTTCGGCGAGAAGAGAAAACTCGGCCTTTTCTTTGAAGCGTTCAACGTCTTCAACACGGCTAACTTTGGCAACCAGTTCCAGAACGTTGTCGGCGCTGATGACTTCAAGCTGCCGGTCAACTTCTTTGGAGCGACAGGATTTTCCGAGCCGCTTGGAATTCCGTTCCAGGCTCAGTTCGGCATCCGCTTCAGCTTCTAAAAGCATCTTTGAAAGCTTACAATACTGGCCGGGACGCGTCTTAAGTCCCGGCCATTTTGCTTACGCTCGACAGACCCGGGATCTGGATAAAACTCAGACAAGCCGAAGGGGGGATTATGAACAAAGTAAGAATATTTCATCTCCTGACTCTCGTTCTGATTTTAACTCCGCCGACATTTGCTCAGGGGCAGCATGCGCTTCAGGGCAGAGTCGCATTGCCCAACGGGACAGCGCCTTCAAACTCTGTGAAAGTGACCCTGACTTTCAACGGCATGCGCGTATACGAAACATTCACAGACCTCAGCGGGCGCTTCTCATTTTCAGGATTGCGCCGGGGGTCTTATCAACTGACGGCGGAAGGCGACGGCCAGACGTTCGAGACGACTCGCGTGGATGCAGAGGTTAACGCTTATGGCTCTGCTCCGCAGATCTTCACGCAGAATATTCAACTGCGCCTCAAAGTCGGAAAATCGACTCTTCCAGCCGCAGTTACATCGGTCGAAGAGGTTGATGTGAATATGCCTGCCCGCGCGCGCGAAGAATACGACAAAGGCATAAAAGATTCGGGCAACAACAAGCCCGAAAACGCCGTCAGGCATTTTCAGGAAGCGATCACAGCCTACCCGCAATTCTATTCGGCGCACGTCGCGATTGCCGAACAGTACGCAAAACTGAAGCGCGACGAAGAAGCCGTACAGTCATATCGAAAAGCGATAGAGATGAAGCCCGACCGCGCGCCCGCATATGTCGGTCTGGGCGTGACGCTCGTCAAACAGAGGAAGTACAACGAAGCGATATCGCCACTGCGCCGCAGCCTTGAAATCGAGAAACAGTCCTCGACGCCTTATCTTTTTTTAGGGCTTTCAGAGATGATGACGGGCGATTATCAATCATCCGAGGCGAATCTGCTGCGCGCTCATGAAATCGGAAAACCGGTGCTTGCGCGCATATACCTGGCGAACCTGTACGATTTGAAAGGCGAGCCTGAACGCGCCATCGAGCAGTTGAAAGCGTTTCTTAAAGAGAGTCCCAACCTGCCCGAAGAACGCCAGACCGAAATACGCGCGGTTATCGATAAACTTCGTAAGCAGATGGCTGCCAGAAAATAATTATCGTCGTGCGGTATTTCTCCTCATCTGTCGCCAAACTCCACTACGGTTCGGACGAATTTATTGCGGGGGCTGGAGGCGCTGGCCCGCGTTGACAAACGTCATGCCCGAATCGCGCATCTGCTTGTTGAGGTTCGGGATCGCTTCGTCTATCACCTTATTCAACTGCTCGATGAAGACGCGCAACTCGACAGCCGCCTCTTCGATTCTGCGCAATTCGTCTGCGGTCGGCGCGGCTGTGTAGCCGTCAAGCCCGCCTGCGATCTGGCCTATCCGACCCGACAGGGGGCGCGGCTCGTCCGGAAGCGGCGGCCCCGCGTTGCCCGACGTGTCAGGCAAACCAGTCAGCCTGCGCTGCAAATCGCTGATCTGATCTGCGACCTTTTTCACAGCAGTGTTGATGTCAGCAGACGCGTTCGGGGTCTTTTTGAGCGACTCCTGAAGCGCGTTCATCTGCGCTCTCAAGTTCTGTAATGATCTGCGCCCGGCATCAATTGATTTCTGCATCTCGTAAAGCTTCATCTGAGTTTCGCTCAGTCGCGCTCGGTCAGCCTCGTTGATTTGAATGCGCGGATCTTCTTCGACACGCACGGCTTTCGTCGCCTGCTTGCCCGCGACTGTGACCATGACTACGTATTCGCCGGGAAGCACGCGCGGCCCGCGTCCCCCGCCAAAAAATCCACCGCCGCCGCCTCCTTGCTGCCCGCCTTCCTGTTGAATAGGCGACTGGCGTCTTAAATCCCAGACGACGCGATTCAGGCCAGCTTCTTTCGGCCCTGTCAATTCGCGAATGACCTTGCCGTCGCCGGTTCTGACGGTCACCTTCACGTCATCTTTCGAGGCGCTTTTCAGGTAATAATTGATCACAGCGCCGTAAGGCGGATTTTGCGCGTTGAATACTTTATGGCCCGTGACGCCTCTGCGGTTGTAGAGCCTGTAATGAGTCGCGGGTTTTATGTCGAACAGGCTCAGATCTGAATCCATGACCTGTTCGGACATTTTTTCAAGCGGCGTAATATCGTCTAGAACCCATATCGAGCGCCCGTGAGTGCCGAGCACGAGATCGTTGTCTCGCGGGTGAATCTGAATGTCGTCAACGCGCACAACGGGCAGATTCCCTTTGAGCCGCGTCCATCGACCGCCGCGATCAAACGACACGTAAACGCCGAATTCAGTGCCCAGAAAAAGCAGGTTCTGATTGCGCATGTGTTCGCGTATCACGCGACAGGTCATGCCTGTAGGCAGGCTGCCTTTGATCGATTTCCAGCTTTCGCCGTAATCTGTGCTCATAAACACGTATGGGTTGTAATCGTCCCCGCGATGGCCGTCGAAGGTGACGAAGACAGTCCCTTCCGCAAAGCGCGACGCGACGACCCGGCTCACATAAGTCTTTTTCGGCACGCCACTGACTTTGCCTGTTATGTTCTTCCATGTCTTGCCGCTGTCGCGCGAGACTTGCAGGTTGCCGTCGTCTGTGCCCGCATACAGCAAGCCTTCTTTCATGGGCGATTCGACCAGCGTGACGACCTGCCCGAACGTCTCCACGCCGTCGTGGCGCGAGAGCATGTCTTTATCAGGAAGCGCACCCATGATCGGTATGCGGTCGCGGTCTTCGTTGTTGGTTAAGTCTTCGCTGCGGGTCCAGCTGTCGCCCCTGTCCGTCGAGCGAAATACGCGATTGCCGCCGAGATAAATCGTTCGATTGTTATGCGGCGAAATAACGATGGGCGTATTCCAGTCAAAGCGATAATCTTTTTCGCCCGCAGGCGGTTGCGGCTTGATCGAGCGCCGCTCTCCGGTCTTTAATTCCAGACGCGCCACGAACCCGTTCTGCGATTCGACATAGATGATGTTTGAATCGGTCGGATCGACGACCGAATAAAACCCGTCGCCGCCGCCCGTGCGGAACCAGTCATCGTTGCCTATGCCTTCACTGAAGAGCGTGCCGCTTGGGCCTGCCCAACTGCCGTTGTCCTGCAATCCGCCGTAGACCTTATAGGGCTTGTCGTTATCGAGCGAGATTTCATAAAACTGGCCGAGCGGAATCGTATTCATATGATCCCACGTGCGCCCGCGATCATACGACTGGTGAATGCCGCCGTCCGAGCCTGCGAGCACGTGATTGGAGTTCGCCGGATCGATCCACAATCCGTGATGGTCGCCGTGAATGCGTGTGACCAGATTGGTCGTGAATGTTTTGCCGCCGTCTTCGCTGATGAGCATGGGCGCGCCGCACATCCAGATGCGCTGGTCGTTGTTCGGGTCTATGCGAATCTGGCTGTAATACATCGGGCGATGATTTGTGTCGCTCATCCTGCGCCACGTCTCGCCGCGATCTTCCGAGCGGAAAGTGCCACCCTTTGCGCTTTCGATCACGGCGTAAAGAATCTCAGGGTTATTGCGATAGATATCTATGCCGATGCGGCCAATGGGGCTTTCAGTCGGCAGCCCCGAAGTGAGTTTTTTCCATGTCGCGCCGCCATCGACTGTTTTGTAAAGCGCGCTGCCCGGCCCGCCGCCGTTGAATCCGAACGGCGTGCGCCGCCTTTGATACATAGCGGCGTAGAGCGTATGCGGGCTTTGCGGATCAATCGCTATGTCGGTCGCGCCCGTGTCTTCATTGATGAACAGCGACTGCGCCCAGGTCTTGCCGCCGTCTGTGGTTTTGTAGACGCCGCGCTCTTTGTTCGGCCCCCAGAGATGCCCGACCGCCGCGACGTATACGATGTTCGGGTCGCGCGAATCGATCACTATGCGCGCAATGTGTTTTGTGTCGCGCAGTCCGCAGTTTTGCCACGTCCTGCCCCCGTCGAGCGAGCGATAAACGCCGTCGCCCCATGATGAGCTTTGGCGATTGTTAGGCTCGCCCGTGCCTACCCAGACGATGTTCGCATCTGACGGCGCAAGGCATATGTCTCCAATCGAAGGCGATCCCTGCTCGTCGAATACAGGGTCAAAGGTCGTGCCGTTGTTTGTGGTCTTCCATACGCCGCCCGTGGCCACGGCTACGTAGAAGGTGGAGGTGTTATTTTCGACTACGGCGAAATCGTCAATGCGACCGCCCATGTTCGCCGGGCCGATTGCGCGCCATGGAATATTCTTCAGCGCAATCTCATCCATCCTGATTTTGCCGTCCTGCGCAAGCGACACGCTTGCTTGAAGAGCGACAATCAAGGTAAAAACAGACAGGCGAAGGCAGATCGCACGAGCAGCGCGATACAGGGTTAACAAAGTAGTGTTCATAATATCCTCGCTGAGGTCAGTTCCACTGGTTAAAAGGCAAGACGTTTGCGCCCCTTGCGGGCGAAGTTATCATCGCAGTAGTTTCGAGTCAAGCACGCGGCAACGCAAGTTTTCATTTTGCTTATCATCAGGGAAGAAATAAAAGGCACTTGCGATCTGATAAACGTGATTGTTTGTGCGGCTACAACCTGAAACGCCGTTTCGTCATCTATAATCGCGATTTGCGCGTTTAGACAATAAGATAGGCGACTCCTTCGCAGGTGTATAATATCGGCATATATTATGGCAGACGATGAAACCTCACGGGACCGCTTAGACCAGTTAATCGAGCGCGTAGATCAGCTTGAATCCCTGCTGCGCCAGCAGGCCGCGCGCCTTTACGCAATCGAAAACAGGCTCAGCCTGCCTCATCAAGTACGGCGGCCTGAGACTGCTCGGCCTGTAAAGCCTGACGCGCCGGTATGGCAAAATCCACAACTCAAAGCCCCAACTGAAACACAAAAGCCGACCGAACCGAAACCGGTAACTACCGTTCAGCGTACGCCTGAAACGCAGGCTCAAGGCAGACCCTACACAAGCGCGCCAATACCTTCTGTGAATGTGCCTTCGCCGAGCAGTTCTGCACCGCGCAGTTCTGCGCCAAGCGGCGCGGCGGCTGATGTGCCGCCTCCTGTTTTTTCTACACGAACGAAATCGCGCGCGGATCTGGAAGCGCGCATAGGGGGAAACTGGTTCAATCGCATCGGCATCATCGCCGTCGCTTTAGGAGTAGGTTTTTTTCTCAAGTACGCATTCGATAATCAATGGATCGGCCCCTGGGGGCGCGTGATGATCGGCATTGCAATCGGCCTCGGTTTTTTGATCGCAGGCGAGCGATTGCGCCCGCGTTATCACAGTTACGCATACGGGCTGACGGGCGGCGGGATATTGATTCTCTATCTTTCGTTTTTTGGCGCATACAGATTTCTGGGACTCCTTGATCCTGTGCCTGCGTTCATCTGTATGGCTGTGGTGACGGCGACGGCTTCGCTGCTTGCGGCTCGCTACAACGCATTGCCGATAGCCGTGCTCGGATTGATCGGCGGGTTTCTCACCCCCGCACTTCTTTCAACCGGCGTTGACAACGAGGCGGGCCTGTTCGGCTACATAGCGCTGCTCGATTTAGGGGTGCTTGCGCTCGCATACTCGAAGCAATGGCGCAGCCTCAACTACATGGCTTTCGTCTCGACCGTGTTTACGTTCACGGGATGGTATTTCACGTTTTACGAGTCGGAAAAGTTATGGCCGACTATGTTCTTCCTCACGCTTTTCTTCGCCGTATTTGCGCTGCTGGCCGTGCTCTATAACGTGGTCAACCGAAGACCGACGGCGTGGGCTGATCTGACGCTTGTTTTCATCAACGCGCTGCTTTATTTCGGTGCGAGCTATCTGTTTCTTGAAACAAAGTACGACGGCTATCTCGGACTATTTGCGGTGCTCGTATCGGCGTTTTATCTCGCGCTCGGATACTTCACCTATGAGCGTGACCGCGAAGACCGTTTGCTGCTTTACACTTTTCTGGGGCTTGCGACTTTGTTTGCCGTGCTGGCAGCGCCGATTCAATTCAATCAGCATTGGGTGACGATGTGCTGGGCGATTGAAGGAGCCATCCTGACGTGGATAGGATTGCGCGTCAATGACCGCACATCGCGTTACAGTGCGCTCGTGGTTTTTCTGATAGGAGTGACGCACTGGCTGCTGGTAGACGTGCAGGATTTCGCTTATCACGCGACCGATGCTTTTCTGCCGCTCGTAAATCGCCGCGCGCTTTCCTGTGCCGTTATGGTTGCGGCGCTTGCGGCTGCCGTATCTTTTTACAAACGCTATGGGGCGAAGCTCGAAGACCGCGAGCGGTCGATGTTCACAAGCCTCTACACTGTCGGAGCAAATGTGCTGGCCGTAGGGTTGATGAGCCTTGACGCTAATGATTACTTCGAGCAGGCGCGCGCGAATGCCTACACGCAGGCAGGCGAGCCTCAGAATTTCTACGCGTCTGCGGGGTGGAACCGTCTCGCGAACGCACAACAACTGACTCTATCCGTGCTGTGGGCGATCTATGCCCTGACAGCGTTATTCGTTGCCATAAAGCGCAATTTGAAGCCGTTGCGCGCGGGCGCGTTGTTGCTGCTGGCGATAGCGGGAGTCAAGCTGCTTGCGAAGGATTTGCTCTATTACGACGCGGCGTGGCATCACACTATCACAAATCAGACATTCCTTGCCTTTGCCGTTTTCATCGCCGCGTGCGCGCTCGGCGCGTGGCTTTATCAGCGGGCCGCAGATATAGATAAAGACGAACGCGCGCTCGTCCTGCCCGTGCTGATAGGCGCGGCCAATCTGTTTGCCATCATCGCATTCAGCGCAGAAGCAATCGGCCATTTCGAGCGCGCGAAAGCATCCGTAGGCGACCAGCAGATTGCCAGCATCGAAAACATGAAGCAGCTTGCGCTTTCAGCCGTCTGGGTGACCTATGGCGCTGTGTCTCTGATCGTCGGCATCAAGCGCGGGCGTAAAGGCTTGCGCATAGCTTCGCTCATACTGCTTGCGCTTGCGACGCTTAAATTACTGGTAGTGGATCTGAGCTATTACAACGCTGACTGGCATGCGACCCTCGCAAATCAAACCTTTGCCGCATTCGCTTTGCTCATCACGGCGCTTGCCGCGTGCGCATGGTTTTACAGTCGAGCCGAATCTGTTGACGAACATGAGCGCAGGCTTGTTCTTCCGATCATCCTGAGCGCGGCAAACCTGCTTGCGCTCATCGCCTTAAGCGCAGAGATCATGGGCCACTACGGGCGAATCAAAGCCCCGCTTTTTAAGCAGGGCAGCGATATTACCCGCATCGAAAACACAGAGATAATGATGTTATCGGCGCTTTGGATAATTCACGGCGCGGTCGGATTAATCGTCGCCATCAAACGCGATTTGAAATGGCTCCGCTTTGGCGCGCTCGGATTGCTGGCGCTTGCGACGGCAAAACTGCTCGCCTTTGATATAAGATACTACGACGCGCCGTGGCACACGCTGATCGTAAATCAAACCTTCGCGGCGTTCGCGCTGATGGTTGCCGCGCTCGCCACAGTCATCTGGTTTTATTCGCGGGCCGAAACCATTGATGAAGCCGAGCGGTCAACGGTTATTCCCATCCTGATCGTGGCCGCAAACCTGCTCGCCATTCTGGCCCTGAGCGTCGAAAGCTACGGCCACTACGCTGTGAAGATAAAGGCAGATAATGTAACGCAATCAGACCTCAGCGACCTGCGGCTGGCGCAGCAGCTTTCGATCTCTGTGATCTGGACTGTTTACGGCGGCGCGATGTTGACAATCGGACTTGTGAAGCGCAGCCGCCTGCTCAGAATGATGGCTTTGCTGCTGCTGGGGCTTACGATCTTCAAAGTCTTCCTGCTGGATCTTTCTTCGCTCGACCGAATCTATCGAATCATCTCCTTCATCGTGCTCGGCGCGATACTGCTGGTCGTCTCGTTCCTGTATCAGCGTTATCGCCAGCGCGTGTCAGGCGTCGATGATGACAGGGACGCGGAAGCGGAGGTGTGAACAGATATTTCAATCTCAATCGCGGGCAAGTTGCGCCATCGCTTTCGAGCGAACATAATAAGCGCATGAACGGGAGGAGCAAACCTGCCCTTGAAAAGGAGAAATCATGAGCAATAATCCACTTGTTGAATTGACCCGTCTGGGCCAGTCCGTCTGGTATGACAACATCGAGCGAAAACTTATAACATCGGGCGAATTGAAGCGCCTCGTTGACGAAGACGCGCTGGGCGGCGTCACCTCGAACCCTGCGATATTTGAAAAAGCCATAAGCGGCTCTGACCTCTACGCCGATCAACTCGCTGAGCTGGCCGGGCAGGGAAAGAGCGCCGTCGAAATATACGAAGCGCTTGCCATCCGCGATGTTCAGACAGCCGCGGACGTGTTAGCCACTGTTTACGAAAAATCAGGCGGCACGGACGGATTCGTTAGCCTCGAATGCTCGCCGCTTCTTGCCAACGACACGGCGCGGACTATCGAAGAAGCCAGAAGATTATGGAACGAGCTTTCGCGCAAAAACGTGATGATTAAAATTCCCGGCACGCCCGAAGGCATGGCGGCAATCGAGCAGTGCATACAGGAAGGCATAAACATCAATATCACGCTTCTGTTTTCGCTCGAAGCTTACGAGCAGACCATGGAAGCATACATTCGCGGGCTTGAGCGGCGCGCGGCTGAAGGCAAACCCGTAAACAATATTTCGTCGGTCGCAAGCTTCTTTGTCAGCCGCATAGACACGGCCATCGACAAACAACTCGACGCCCGGATCAAGCAGGCAACAAGCGATGAAGAGAAAGCAAAGCTCGAATCGCTTCTGGGTCGCACGGCGATTGCGAACGCGAAGATGGCTTATCAGCGATACAGGGAAGTGTTTCACGGCGAGCGGTTCCGAGAACTGAAAGCCAAAGGCGCGCAGGTGCAGCGCCCGCTGTGGGCTTCGACTTCGACAAAGAATCCCGCCTACAAAGATGTCTATTACGTCGAGGCGCTGATCGGCTCGGAGACGGTCGATACTTTGCCGCCCGCGACTCTCACAGCCTTCCGCGATCATGGCGTTGCGCGCATCACGATTGAAGACGGTCTCGATCAGGAGCGAGCGCGACTTCAGAGCCTCGAAGAAATCGGTATCAGTCTTGATGAAGTCACGGCGCAGGTGCTCGCAGACGGCGTAAGGCTTTTTGTCGAGCCGTTCGATAAGTTGATCGCAGCCATCGAGTCGCGCAGGGGCGAGCAGGGCCGGTCTCAATCGGAAACGGCTGATTAAAATTCAAGGATGATTCGCAAGCCGCGAATCGATCTCGAATTGGAACGCGAGTGAATATATTCGTGATCGATTCGCGGCTCCTGCCCGAAGGCGAAATCTTAATGGCGATATTTTCAAGAACAGTTAATGTCGAGATGGACTGGCTCGATAAGGCGAGCTTCGAGATTCGCGGCACGCTCGCAGACAACGTACATTCGCTCGCGGCTCGATTCGTTTTAAGCTATCCCGATTTCATAATCCGCGAGGCCGCAGCCGAGATAACCAGAATGCCTTATCCCGGCTATTGCACAGGGTCGGTTGCTGCGATCACGAACCTGACAGGCGTGGCCGTAGGGCGCGGATTTCGCAAGCGCGCAGGCGAAGTAATAGGCGGGGCTGAAAGCTGCAACCACCTGCACACGCTCGTAACCAACATGGCCGCAAGCGCGTTTCAGATGAATTACGTCGCGGCCAAACAGCGACCCGAAGCCGCCGCCGCCATAAGCGCGATGGCCGACGATCATCGAAAGCGGCGCGAGATGGTTCTCGCGTGGATGCCGCAGCTGCGAAATACCTGTTTCGTATTCAGCGAAGCGAGCGACAAACTGTTTGAGCTGACGATTGAAAAAAAATCCGACGACACTACTGAATAAGGAGCGGACGGGAATGGGAAAATACTTTGAAGATTTCGAGGTCGGCGAAGAAGCGACGACCGCCGGTCGCACCATCACGGAAACAGACATAGTAAATTTTGCTGGCATCACGGGCGACTGGAACGAGATTCATACGAACAAAGAACTGGCCGAACGGGGCATGTTCAAACAGCGCATAGCTCACGGCGCTTTGATTTTTTCAATCGCAACGGGGCTTTCCGTCAGGCTGGGTCAGACCGCAGACACTGTGCTCGCTTTTTACGGGCTGGACCGTTTGCGCTTCGTCAAGCCCACATTCATCGGGGATACGATTCACGTGCGGCAGAAAGTGGAATCGAAAAGCGAACGCGACCAGTCAAGCGGCATCCTCACGATGCTTAATGAAGTCATTAATCAACGAGACGAAGTGGTCGTAAGCTACACGGCCAAGGTGCTGCTCAAACGGCAAAGCTGATAATTCGGATTCACATCTCCGCTCGATTCAACTCTGCTCCAAATCTCCCGCTTCGATCAGGAGGCGTTCGACAAGATGGTTGTAAACAGGACCGAAACGGCCAGAAAATTTCTCAATAAAGAGATAGAAAAACTTTCCGAGCACGAACGGGAAATAGTCAAACAGTTCATCATGCGTGGCCGCGTGGCGCGCAACGTCGCTCGCGAGTTTGAAGCAAGAATGAGCGTCGGGCAGCGATTGGCAGATCGCTTTGCCGAAGTGATGGGGTCGTGGAAGTTCATACTCACCCAGAGCGCCATTCTTGCCCTCTGGGTTGTGTTCAATATCACAGCCTATATCAGGCACTGGGACCCATATCCTTTCATCCTGCTCAATCTCATGCTTTCGTTTCAGGCGGCATATGCCGCGCCCATAATTATGATGAGCCAGAATCGACAGGCCGAGAAAGATCGCCTGCAATCGAAGAACGATTACGAAGTGGACCTGAAAGCCGAGATGGAGATCATGCAGTTGCACGAAAAATTCAACGTGCTACGCGATTCTTACTGGGCGGACCTTGTTCGCATGCAGCAGCAGCAGATAGAGATGCTCGAACGGATTGTTGCCGAAGTGTGCGACCGCGAGCGGCGTATTTCGGAGTGAAGGAGAGAGCCAATGGCGGAGATGACGGGCGCAGAAGCGATGTATGAAATGATGGTGCGCGAGGGCGTGCGTTATGTGTTCGGCAATCCCGGCACGACCGAACTGCCGCTGATGGATATGTTCGCGGCGCGCGATGAAATCCAGTACATACTCGCTCTGCACGAAGATTCCGCGCTCGGCATCGCGGCTGGTTATGCGGAGGCCACAGGGCGGGCGGCGGTCGTAAATCTTCACACGAATCCCGGACTCGCGCACGCGCTCGGCAATCTCTATAACGCATATCGCGCGGGCACGCCGCTCGTCGTTACGGCAGGCCAGCAGGACACGCGCTCGATGATTGACGACCCTCTGCTTTACGCAGACATGCTCGAACTCGCGCGCCAGCATACGAAGTGGGCGTGGGAGGTGCATCACGCGAGCGAAATACCCGTTGCGATGTCGCGCGCGTTCCGTATAGCTCAAACCCCGCCGACCGGCCCCGTCTTCGTCTCGCTGCCGGTCGATGCCATGGAAGCGCGCGCAGAGATGCAACTGCCGCCGCCAACCGAAATCGGCTGGCGCATTCGCGGCGACCTGATGAAGATCGAAAAAGCGGCAGAGTTGCTCGCTCAGGCAAACAACCCTGTAATCATCGCGGGCGACGGCTCGGCGCGGTCGGGCGCGGTCGGCGCGGTCGCGAAACTTGCCGAAACGATAGCCGCGCGCGTTCACGCAGAGCCTTTGAATTCGCTGCTGGTTTTTCCGACCAGTCATCCGCTTTATGCAGGGCCGTTGTTTCCGAACGCAAAACAGACCGCCTTGCTGCTTGACGGCGCGGACGTGATCCTGACGATTGGCGCAAACAACCTCGCGCCGCTCGTCTACACGGGCGAGCGAATGATTCCCGCGAGCGCGCGATTGATTCAGATAAGCGCAGATACGCGCGAGCTTGGAAAGAATTATCCGGCAGAGGTCGCAATCCTGGGCGACCCGCGCGCGGTTCTCGAAGAGTTGATCGCATCGCTTGTAACGGTCTTTGATAACACGCAGATCGAGGCGCTTTCGCGACGGCGCGATTTTTTAATGGCTCGCATCAATGAGGCGCGCGCAAAGTTTGTCGAAACTGCCTGCGCCACGGCGGAAGACGGGCCGATGTCGCCCGGCTTTGTCGCGCGCGCGATGCGCCGCCGAGCGGCTGCGGACGCAGTGCTCGTCGATGAATCTGTTACCTCGACAGCCGCGATTCGTGTGCTGTTTGAACTCGACCAGCCGAACTCTTATTTTTATGCGAAAGGCGGCTCGCTTGGGCTTGGACTTCCGGCAGCTGTCGGCGTAAAACTTGCGATGCCTGATCGGCAGGTGATCTGCGCCGTAGGCGACGGGTCGGCGCTCTATTCGATTCAAGCGCTGTGGACTGCCGCGCGTTACAAACTGGCGGTCGTGTTCGTAGTCTTCAACAACGCGAGCTATATGATTTTGAAAGGCGGACTTGTTGCAATGCGGGGCGCTTCGGTCGAGCGTGGCAAGTTCGTCGGCATGGACATCACAGAGCCGGAAGTGGATTTCACCCTGCTTGCCCGGTCGATGGGCGTACAGGCCCGCTCGGTTTCGCGCCCGTCAGAGCTTGAACCTGCGCTCGACTGGGCGCTCGGCGTCGGCGGCCCGACATTGCTCGACGTAGCGATACAGCGCGACATCCGCAGCGTTCTGCGATAGGTCGAAAGACGGGGCTGCGAGTTCGGGCGCTGGCTCGGTAAATGTCTCAGAGCTTGTTGTGAAACTACCTGCGACCGGTAGTCATGCCACCGACTATTGAATTCAAAACGCGCGCCTGATGTTCTTCCTGACCTTTCCCAAATGTTAAGTTGAGGCTCGCCTGTTTCCCAACGCCGGGACCCGTTTGTCGATAAGGCGAAATAATCGCTCGCCGCTTCCTGAAACGAAAATCCGTTTTTTGCATTAAATAGTGGCGCGGTCATCGTGATGTTGTAGTCTGGCAGCCAGACTCGCAGAAGGAGTAACGCACAATGCCAGATACCGCGAAAAGGAGAGAATCAGATGGCTGAACTCAAAATCTATTCTACGGGCGAATGGGGCGCGAGTCCGCCCCGCAGCAGCAGTTTCGCTCGGCAATCCGCGCAAGGCATTATCGTTCACAACACTGAGAACGCGAATCGCCCGCCGCTTTCCGGCGAGGCCGAAAAGCAGGCCGCTTTCCGCATCGCGCGCAGCATCCAGCACGATCACATGAGTCGCATCGAAAACGGCGTTCACTGGGCGGATACGGGGCAAAATTTCACCGTCAGCCGAGGCGGTATTATCATGGAAGGACGGCACGGCTCGCTCTCTGCCGCGCAAGCCGGTCAGGTTGTGCGCGGCGCGCATGCCAACAGTGCGACTTACAACCGCACGTGGTTCGGCATCGAGTTGGAAGGCTACTACGTAACGCAGTATGCGATGACCGACCAGCAGTGGGAAGCGCTCGCCGAACTCTGTGCGTGGCTCGCCTTCTGGGGGGATTTCGATGCGAGGCAGGTGAAAGGCCACAGGCAGGTCAGCAGCACCGATTGCCCGGGTCTCGTGATGGATCACCTTGATGAGTTGATGCGCCGCGTCGCCGTGCGTAAAGCCGAGATAATACAAGAGCATGGATGATCTCGGCTTTGATGAAGAAAGATGAGGCTGGCTCACGTCCCGGCGCGTAATCTGTTTTCGATGCCAAAAATCACAGGAGGAAAATAATGAGAGTGAATTTGCGCGGCAAAATGTCAACCTTTGGCGGCCCGCGTGACACTGGCGTAAGCCCGGCAGAAGGGCTTGCCCTGGTCATTACCAGAGCGCATTTTGAACAACTCGAAGAATACTTTCTCGATCAACAGCCGCCGGGTACGACAGGGCTGGCACGCCGGTTGAACCCGGAAACTTTCTACATCGCCTGTCGCTGGGATTATCACATCACGCCGCCTGACGCCCTGCGCGGGTTGCTGGTGACAGTTAAAAACCCTGTAAACAACATATCGGCACAGGCCAAACCGATGGACTGGGGGCCGAATATACGCACTCATCGGGTGGCAGACTTGTCGCCGGGGCTGGCCGCTTATCTCGGACTGGAAACGGATGACATTGTTGAAGTCACTCTCGAATAGCTATCCAAATCAGATCGAGTCCTGATTTTTTATGAGGTAGAGGCAGGGATCAGCACGGTTGTATTTTGCCGCGTTATTGCTCTTCCTTTGTGCGGCGCAAATCTTTTTTGTGCTTTTCGCGTTTGCGTTTGTCTTCAAATTTTTTGGTAGGCAGAATCGGAGCGCGCTCGCGAGGCCGCAGCTTCTCTTTTTCAATCGTCATCTTGTCAGACTTCTTCGCCACTTGCTGCAACCTCTTTCTACAATCATCGTCTGCACAGACATTGTAACAAAACACCGGCTCCCGGCCACTGCCGACTGACAACTGGCCACTGATTCGGGTATGCTTTCAGCCTGTGCCCTGGATTTTCAGACCAAGAGGAAAGCATTGATGAGCAAGATTAATCAATCTCGAACTGTTTGCGCGGCTCTTTTGACGGTGCTGTTGATAGTCGCTTCGATTATGCCTGTTTTGGCTGTGCCCGTTGCGGCAGTTGATGACAAAGTCGCCAATCAACCCAGAAGCGATTACCGCGCGCGAAGACAACGATTGATGGAACAACTCAAAGACGGCGTGATCGTTTTGATAGGCGCGCGCGAAGAGGATCTGGGCGAAGTCGGTCGCTTTCGCCAGAAAAACGACTTTATGTACCTGACCGGAGTGCAAAC
Source organism: Blastocatellia bacterium (assembly GCA_963804815.1). Taxonomy (GTDB): domain Bacteria; phylum Acidobacteriota; class Blastocatellia; order UBA7656; family UBA7656; genus DATEKX01. Next base: position 7,022,259 of record CAWDRU010000002.1, read on the forward strand.
GCCTGCCGCCTATATGATGCTCATTCCTGCCGGAATAGTCCCGGATAAACCGGCCAGAGAGATAGTCTTCATTCCGCCGCGCAATCTTATTCAGGAAAAATGGACCGGCCCGCAGATAGGGCCGGGCGCGGAATCCGAAGCGCAGTTCGGAATTCAGGAGGTCGCAAATTCGACCGCCTTCAAAGACAGGCTGCGCGAGTTATTGAGTTCTCCCGCGTTCAAACCCGACAGTTCAAGCGGCAAGCCTGCCGCAAAGCTCTATACACTCGTGCCCAGAGGCTCGACCGCCGAGATCGAGCGCGAAACGCACTTTGTCGCGATGGTCAGACAGACAGCCCCTCACGTGCAGGTGGTTGACGTTGAGCCTTTCATAGCGGAGTTGCGCAAAGTCAAATCGACTGCTGAAATCGAAATGCTTCAACGCGCAATAGACATCACGGGCGAAGCGCAGCGCGACGCTATGCGAACGATCAAACCCGGCGCGTTTGAATACGAAGTTCAGGCCGCGCTCGAAGCCGCCTTCACGCGCAACGGAGCGGAACGGGCAGGATTTCCGTCAATCGTCGGGTCAGGCCTCTACTCAACCGTACTTCATTACAACGAAAATCATAAAAAGATCGAAGCGGGCGAAACGGTCGTTGTTGACATAGGCGCAGAGTACAGCTACTACACGGCAGACATCACACGCACATATCCCGCGTCGGGCAGGTTTACGCCGAGGCAGCGCGAAATCTATCAACTGGTGCTCGACGCGCAACTCGCTGCCGAGAAAGCCTATAAGCCGGGCATGACGCTTGGGCAGTTGCAGCGCGTCGCGACCGAGACTATCAAGGCAAGCCCGCTCAGAGACAAACAGGGCAACACGCTCGACCGCTATTTCATACACGGCCTCGGCCACTGGCTTGGAATGGATGTGCACGATGTCGGCAGGTATACAGATATGCCGACGGGGTCTGTCTTCACAATCGAGCCCGGCATCTACATCCCGGAAGAGAAGCTCGGCGTGAGGATAGAAGACGATTATCTGGTGACCGAAAAAGGACTCGTCAAGTTGAGCGCCCGGATACCGTCCGAGCCTGACGAGATAGAGCGATTGATGTCAGCGCGCCCCTGACATAAAAGAAACGATGAATTATGAACAATGTAATTCAGATGACGGCATGGCTTTCGTTCATCATTCATCGTTCATAGTTTCTTCTTGTAGTGAGGCTGAATGTTGATATAAGATTCGCGGCGCAACTTAGCCGGAAGTCCTGATTCGGAAATTGCGGCTGTCTGGTACAAAAACGAGCACGGAGCCGGGTTTATCATTGCCATTGCCCCTGAGTTTATATAAGACAGCCGGATCAACTCTCGTTTGCAGCAAGTAAGGTATCAACAATATGTCGCGGGAACACAAGAGCCGACGCGAAGTAGTCAACGCGCTGAAATCCATACCTTCGATGTCCGACCTGCTCTCCATGCACGAAGGTCATTTTGAATACGAACTCGACCTGGAAGTTATTGTCTACGGGCGCAACTATAACGGGAAAAAAGTTGGCCCTTACGTCAGACTGCTGTCGTTCGAGCCGGACGAGACTGTCATCACCGAAGGCGAGTGGGGAGGCAATACCTTTTACGTCGCAGTTGACGGGCGGCTCGATGTATTCGTTAACGCAAACGGCAGCGGAATCGTGAAGGTGGCGGAACTGCCCGCGGGCACTCAATTCGGCGAGATGAGTGTGCTTGCAGGCGTGCCGCGAAACGCGACCGTGAAAGCCCCGCCCGACCGCGCCGTAAAGGTGCTCGAAGTCCAGCGACCTGCGCTGCGACTTCTGCGCAAGATACCGGCCTTCGGCGAGACGCTCGACAAGACCTATCGCTCTCACGGCAAGACCTCGCTGCTCGGAGAACTTAAATCCACGGCCAGTCTGAACGACGAGATGATTTCGCAGCTTGCCTCCATCTCTCAATTCAGGGTTTTGTCGAAAGGCCACGTGCTTTTCACCGAAAGGGCGCGCGTTGACCGCATCTACATAATCAAATCGGGATGGATGAGCCGCAACAGTCTCGCAAGCGCCGCTGGACAATTGCAGGTGCCGGAAGATTTTCTGGGCGACGGCTTCTGCTTCGGCCTCGACGGGGTGATGAGGGACGCGGTCTGGCCTTACACGGCAACGCTGATGGGGCGCACGGAGGTTCTGGAAATATCGGTCAGCAAGCTGCGCCAGAACGTCGCGCTCAGAGAAGCGGTAACGCGAGGGCTGGCTGCGTTTGCGCCTCCCGCCCAGATTGGAGAGAAGGTCAGCTTCCAGCCCGCCGTTCGCGAGAAAGTATTGTCCGCGCAGCAACGCCTGATAAACACAGGTCTGGTGGACGCCAACAACCTGCTTGTGATGGACATGGACTTGTGCGTTCGCTGCGGCAACTGCTCGCTTGCCTGCCACAAGATTCACGGCCAGTCGCGCCTGACCAGACATGGAATCCATGTCACACGGCTCACCAAACCTAAAAAGAGCGCCGGGCAGAGCCTGCTCTCTCCAGCCGTCTGCATGCACTGCAAAGACCCGGAATGTCTGACCGGATGCCCGACGGGCGCAATTGGTCGCTTTGGCGGCGGGCAGATAGACATCAATCCTCAGACCTGCATAGGCTGCGGCGATTGCGCGTCGCAGTGCCCTTATGACGCTATCTCGATGGTGTCGCGCAAGAAAGAAGCGCCTAAACCGAACGCAGGTTTCGCGAGCAAACTGCGCGACCTGTTCAGGCTCACTCCCGACCCGCTCCCTCAGGCGGTCGAACAGACCGACGAGCTGATGGCTGTAAAGTGCAATCTCTGCGCGGGCACGGGCATGAATCCCGAAGGCGCGAAAAGCCCGGCTTACGGATGCGAAGAGAGTTGCCCGACCGGCGCGCTTGCGCGCATAAACCCGCGAGAGTATTTCACGGAGATAGGCGATATCGAAGGGCTTGTCTTCCGCGATCAATCCCATGCAATCGGGCGCAACATACACCGCTCGGACCCGCCGCGCCGGTTGATTCATATCGTGGGCGTGCTTGTGACATTGCTTGCGACTGTAGCAGGCGCATACGGCATCGCAGAGTACGGATTGGGCGCGCGGGTCGCGGGCTTGTTAAACATGCGCTGGATCACAGGGCTTGTGGGGCTTGCAGGCATCGCAATCGTGATGACCTATCCCGTCAGGCGGCAGATATTTACGAAGCGCGCCGGGGCCTTGCGATACTGGATGCTCGCGCATTCTTATATGGGCGTCATCGCGGGCGTCATGATCTTGCTGCACGGAGGCACGGATTCGGGCGGCGCGTTCACTACCGTACTGATGATCTGTTTCGATCTGGTCATACTGACGGGCCTGTTCGGCATTTTCTGTTACGTGATAGTGCCGCGACTGATGACTAAAATAGAGGGCGAGCCGCTGTTGATAGAAGATCTGCTGAAGCGGCGCGAAGAGTTGCAAAGCGAACTTGCGGAGGCGGCAAACTCGCCGTCAGAACCTCTGCGCAATATGGTTAAGAACAAAGTCGCGCCGCACTTCCTTTCGTTCGGTTACCTGCTCAAGCAATATGTCGGGCGAGCGAGCCTCGACGATATGATCGAATCGGCAAAACGCGAATTTCAACAGCAAGCGGCTTCGCTGGCAAGCCTGGAGGATAAGCAGAAATTCATGCGCGCGGTCGAAGCGGCGGCGACGTTGCGCCGTGTGGACGCGCTCATTTTTCTGCATCGCCTGCTGAAGGCATGGCTTGTGCCGCACGTGGTCTTCACTTCATTGATGCTTGCGTTGATGGTTGTTCACATCATACAGGTTATTTATTTTGCTTAAATGGAAAAGCATGTAGGGGCAGGGCTTGTCCCTGCCCGGATCGCGAAGCGATGACAGGCATTATGCTAAGAAAATCTGAAAGTAAGAAAACATATACACGACGCGGTAGCATACGTTTGCAGGAATTCGAGTATGCTGCCCGCCGGGTGTATTTTGTAACAATCGTTGTTGCGCAGAGGCGAAAAATATTTCTTGATCGGCGGCTTGCCCAAGCTACTCTCGATTGTCTGTTTAATTTGCGGCAGGTGATGCGTTTCAATCTCTATTGCTATTGCTTAATGCCTGACCACTTCCATGCTCTGATAGGTGCCGGAGAATCAGGCAAGACACTTGGTGAAATATGCGGATCATTCAAAAGCATATCAACACGCTTTTATTGGCAGTGGTATGAAGGCAAACTTTGGCAGCGACAATTCTTTGATCACGTAATTCGCAATGAGCAAGATTTTTTTGAAACTTTGGAATACATAAAGTTGAATCCTGTGCGAAAAGATTTGGTGAAAATGCCGGAAGAGTGGCCTTACACAGGCGGCCTTGATAAGTTGCAATAACTCATCGCGCTGGCGCGCGATCCGGGCAGGGACAAGCCCTGCCCCTACATTATTGATATGAAATTTTAAGAATTTGGTTTTAAGAATATGGCCGGGACAAACAGATTCTTCATTAAGCGAAAAGATATAGAGGTCGATGACGCCGTCTTCGCAAGCGAAGGCTTGACTATAGGGCGGCTTATCACTAACGACCTGGTGCTCAATCACAGGACAGTCTCGCGCACTCACGCGGGCATAAAAGAGATCAACGGCGAATTCTGGATATTCAATCTGTCGGCGTCAAACGGCACGCTCCTGAACGGCGAGCTTGTGGACAAGACTCCGCTCGCCGACGGCGATGCCATTCAGATTGGCCGCTACATTCTTCTGGTCAATTACGAGCAGGAAGGGCTTTCGATAGCGGTCGAGATGGAGATGGACGCGCACGGGCTGGAAGGCCGAACCGGCGTTATGCAGGCTCCGACACCCGCCGATGAATCGGGTGCCGCCACCATGAAGATGGAAAAGCTTTCCCTGAATATAAAAAAATATCTTCGTGGCGCATCGAAAAAAAATCAGGGAACGGGAATGCTCACGGGCATTCTGTCTGCGCAGGATGAAGAGGCGCTAAAAGTGTTCTGGGAGAAGCGCAAGCGCGAAGCGGGCAAGATAGCCGAAAAGACTCCGCTGCGGCCAAAGAGTGATCGCAGAGTCGGCAAGATTCAGTTCAACTGGCGGCCCACGCGCGACCTCAGAAAGCTCTGGCGCAAGTCTTATTTCATCTGGGGCGCGGTCATCGTCGGCGTGCTGTCGGTTGCGGCGCTTGCCGTCTACAATCAGGTCTATTCACCCGGCGCGATTTCCGCTCCCCATATATCGAATGAAGCGAGCACGCGCGATGTCTCTCTGCGCCCGAACAACGGCTCCTGCTCAGAGTGTCACAGCCCCGCGTCAAGCATTCAATCCAAATGCGTCGATTGCCATACGACTCATAGTTTCGAGCCTGCCGTTTCCAAAGCGCATACAGAGGCCGGGCTTGAATGCGCCAGTTGTCACGGCGAGCACATGGGCACGAACTTTCGCCCCGGCCTTGTCGGCTCTGGCATGTGCGTGAGTTGTCATAACGACACTTCCAAATTCAAAGGGCGCGTGCTCGGCATTCCGCACGGCGGCACGGTCGGGTATCCCGCAAAAAACGGGATTTGGGATTGGGCAGGGCTGTCTGAAACATCGTGGAAGAATAAAGAACTCGCGGACACCGCTTCAAAATACACTCCCGTCGAGCAGTTTCACATACTGCATGTATCGGGCAGAGAGGGAGGCCGGACCAATTGCACAGATTGTCACGCGGCTGGCCTTCACACGGAAGAAGGGCTGCGCCAGTCGCCGCGCGCCACCTGCGCCGCCTGTCACAGCATCTCGTTTGACGCGGGAAAGACCATAGCCGGGCCGAACTGCACCTCCTGTCACGCGCAGCACGGCGAAGATAAAGAGATGATCGCCTCGCTTCGCCATGCCACCATCGAAGGCGGGCCGCAGGCCGACCAGTCGCGTGCTGAAAACATCCCGTGGATCGGCGCAGGCGGGGCGCAGGTCATACGCCACGACGAGACGGGCGCGCGCTGGAGCTTTGAAACAGGAACGCACTTCGGCGCTTTGCCGTGGTACGGGTGGGCCGGTCTGATCGCGGCTCTGCCTGTGCTGGGGATTGCCCTCATGGTCGGCAACAGCGTTCGCCGCAGGTACTTTTTGAAGATTGCTCCGCCGCCGCAGGCCGCGCCGGAAAAAGCCGGAACGAAATTCCTCAATCTCGCGAAGCTTCAGGCGGAAGGCCCGGCTTACCCTCATCCTGTGGTTGACCCGCTGCTATGCATAGGCTGTCATGCCTGCGTAGAGGCATGCCCGCATGATGTGCTTGCCATTGTCAACGGAGTCTCTACGCCTGTGGCTTTAGATCAGTGCATGGAGGACACAGCCTGCACTGTTGAATGCCCGACAAGCCCGAAGGCATGCATCGTCATCAACACGAATAAAAAGATACCGGCCCGCAAAGTGCCGAACCGCAATCAGCGATTGATGACAAACGTGCCGGGTATTTACATGATCGGAGATGTTTCGGGCGTTCCTTTGATCAAGAATGCGCTCAACGAAGGCGCGCAGGTCATCGATTACATAGTCGAAGACCTTCAAAAAGAGGGCAAAAATCCAAAGGCTGAATACGACGTTGCGATCATCGGCGTAGGCCCGGCTGGAATATCGGCCACATCTCTGGCCAAGCAGAGAGGGTTGAGCTACATCGCCATCGAGCAGGACAAAGTCGTAAGCACGATTCAAAACTATCCCGCAGGCAAATACGTCTTCTTCAAGCCCGACACAGTCGAGGCGAAAGGCGGAATGCCGCTTGAAGGCGCAGGTAATCAAAGAGAGTTCATCCTTGAAACGTGGATGAAGACGATGCTTGAGCACGGGCTTCAAATCAATGAAGATGAAAGCTGCAAAGACATCAAGCAGGATGACGGCATATTTACGGTCGTCACGGAGCAGGGCAAGCTCAAAGAGAAGGCCACCTACAAAGTGCGCGCAGTCATTCTGGCAATCGGCAATCGCGGAACGCCGATGAAACTGCGCGTGCCCGGCGAAGAGTTGAAATTCAAAGTGATGAACCCTCAGCCGGTTGTCGCAAAACACTGTCCAAAGTGCGGGCAGTCGCGCAAAGGGAGCCAGCTTTTCTGCGTGAAGTGCGGCCAGCAACTGCCAGCCCGCACTCCTGAGCCTTACGAGGACACCAAGGTCAAATACAAGGTTTCAGACCCCGCCGATTACGTCAACAAGAAGTGCATAATCGTGGGCGCGGGCAATTCCTCCATCGAATCCGCCGTCGATTTGACGGGCTTCAAGCGCGACGGCGACGAAATCAAATTCACGCGCAACAACGAAGTCACGCTCGTCGTCAGAAGCGATTTCAAAGGAGATTTGAAGCTCGGCAACAAGATGAACGTCTATGACTGCATAGACGCGGGCAAGATCAAAGTCTTCTTCCGAACAGAGATCAAAGAGATCACGGAAACCGAAGTCGTGCTGATGGACGTGCGGACGAAAGAAGAGAAAGCGCGGCTGGCAAACGATTATGTGTTCGCGCTCATCGGCGGCGAAAAGCCTACGAAATTCCTCGAAGGCATAGGGATCAAGATAGGCTGAAAATTTTTTTATAGCTTTATGCTACGCAATTCCGTCTTGAATAAAGTAGGAGAGAAATGCGACTCCGTGACGATGTGAAGGCTGAGCTTGATTTTTCGCGCAGGCGATTCAAGCGATACGTAATGCTCGTTTTTGCGCTTTTGTTTGCTGCCATCTTCACTTCATCGATGTTTGGCGGAAAAGGAGAGGCGCAGTCAAGAAAAAGCCAGAGCGCGCCCGCAAAAAAGAGCCAGAGCGTGCCCGCTGCGGGCGTTGCCGACTCAAGCAGGTTCAATCACACGTCATCGAAACACGGCGAGATGAAATGCGACCAGTGCCACCAGCGCAGAGCCGACGCTATCAAACCCGTGATGCCGGGCCATCGCGCCTGCATCGCGTGTCACATAAAAGAATTCACCTCGACCGGTTTCGGCATCTGCGCAAATTGTCACGATGGGATAAAGGCTGTGCAGCCCGCTGTGCTCCAGTTCCCGGAAAGGCAGAGCTTCGGGACGGAGTTTTCGCACAAGACGCACGCGACTTATCAAAGCGGCGAGCGGCGGGCCGAGTGCTCCGACTGTCATCAGATAGCGGGCGCGCGCGCTACTTTCCCCGCGCACCGCGAATGCTATGTCTGTCATAAAGCGCCTGAACAGGTGAAAGCGGGCGAGCGTGTGGGCGGAGCAAGCTGCGGCGAATGCCATACGACTACGGGTGACAAGACGCCGCCTTCCGTGATGAGCGGAGCTTACAAGTTCAGATTCACTCATCAGGTTCACGCGCAGCGCGAAGGGATCAAATGCTCGGAATGTCACAGCGTGCTTACAGGCGGAACGGAGGCGCAGGTATCCCTGCCTGCTCTCAGTCAACATCGCGGAGCGGGTTATAAAAACTGCGGAGGCTGCCACAACGGGCGGCGGGCTTTCAGCGGCGAACTGGTCGATAAGGCCTGCGCCCGATGTCACGGAAGGCCCATGATTTAGCCGCGCTCGCCGCCAATCGAGAAGCAACTTGATGAATTGCCTGCGAAAAACTTTGACGCTTGCGCTGATCGTTCTCATCGCGCAGGGCTGGCGATTTCCGGCGCGAGCCGAAAACGACCAGAATCCAGACCGTGCATTGAAAGTGCAAAAGCCGAAAGATTCAACTGCTGAACGACCCGCCGAGACGGGCATTCAAACCGAAGCCGCTCGCGGCCCTCAACTGGTAGTGCAGCTTGGGCATTCGGCGGAGATTTCTTCGCTCGCGCTGTCTTCCGGAGGCCGAATGGTTCTGACCGCAGGCGATCAGACAGCGCGACTTTGGGACGCGGAAACGGGCAAAGAGATCCGAACTTTTCGAGGCCATTCAAAGACCATTGTTTCAGCCGTGTTTTCGCCCGACGAACAGCTTATTCTGACCGCAGGCTATGATGATACGGCGCGTCTTTGGGACGCCTCGACCGGCAGAGAGATCAGGAAATTTGAAGAGCCATTGTTTGATGTTAAGTCTGCGGCTTTTTCGCCCGATGGCCGGTGGATTCTGGCTAGATGCCTTAACGACGCGCGATTGCTGGACCGCGAGACCGGACGCGAGATCAGACGATTTCAAGCGCCCGGTTTGAACTCTGTTGCGATCTCTGCCGACGGAAAATTGATTTTAACGGGCAGTGGCGAAGTAGAGTCCGGGTCAGACAAAAACATGCGATTGTGGGACGCGGCAACAGGTAAAGAGATAAGGCGATTTTCCGGGCACAGTTCGCTCGTCAATGCCGTCGCGCTTTCTCGTGATGGCCAGCTTGCTTTGACCGGCAGCGCAGACCAGACCGCGCGGTTATGGAATACTGCGACCGGGCGCGAGGTCAAACGGCTTACGGGCCATTCCTATACGGTCGGAGCCGTTGCGATTTCGCCCGACAGCCGACTGGCGCTTACGGCCTGCACCGAAGAAGAGACGGCCTGGCTCTGGGATATTGCGACAGGCAAAAAGATCAGAGAGTTTGTCGGGCATACGTACCCGGTTGTGGCGGTCGCGTTCTCGCCCGATGGCAAAACGGCAATGACCGGCAGCAGCGACAACACCGCGCGGCTGTGGGATACGGCTACCGGCAAAGAGGTCAAACGACTGGAAGGCCATTCAGAGCCTGTCATGTCGGCAAGGTTTCTGCCCGACAATCAAATAGTCGTGATCGGGCATGGCCGCGTTGCAGAGGTCACAGACAAGACGCCGTGGTTGTGGAACGCGACTTCAGGCAACGGGATCATCAGGTTCAACGGCCATGCCGGGTGGATCCCTTCTGCTGAGGTCTCGACGGACGGGCAGAGGTTTTTAACGGGCAGTCTTGATAAAACGGTGCGGCTATGGGACGCCTCGACAGGCAAAGAGATTCGCCAGTTTGCAGGGCACACGGACCTTGCGCGCGGGGTTATGTCTGCCGACGGGCGGGTAATTCTGACGGCAAGCAATGATAAGACGGCGCGACTGTGGGACGCGGCAACGGGCAGAGAGATTCGCAGGTTTGCGGGGCACACGGACTGGGTTACAGAGATGATGCTTTCGCGCGACGGGCGTGTAGTTGCGACGGGCGGAGACACGACCGCGCGGTGTTGGGATGCCTCGACAGGCAAAGAGATCAGGCGCTTTGAAGATCTCGACGATAGAGGGCAGGCGCATGACGTTACGCCGCTCGCGCTTGCGCCCGATGGCCGAAAGATTTTATTGAACAGCCGGTTCGGAACTTTAAAGCTGTGCGATGTGGCGACAGGCGCAGAGATAGTAAAGATCGAAACGGAAACCGGCATTCGTTGCGCCGCGTTTTCGCGAGACGGGCAAATGCTTATGATTTGCGGCGACGATTATCAACTGCGCATGTGGGACGCCTCGACAGGCAACCAGATCAAAAGCTCCGATGAAGAGATCCGCAGTCTGATCGGGCAGTCCGACTCCGTAGGGCCTGTCGCGTTTTCGCCCGATGGACAGTTTAGCCTGACCGCAGGCGAAGACCGCACGGCACAGTTGCGCAACGCCATGACCGGGCAGGAGCTTTGCCGTATGGTCGCCTTTGACGATGGCACATGGGTAGTCGTTGATCGTGAAGGTCGATTCGATACAAACAACCTCGACGAGATTCGCGGTCTGCACTGGATACTGCCGGACGACGCTTTCAAGCCGCAGCCGATAGAAATTTTCATGCGCGAATACTACGAGCCGCGACTCCTGGCTCGCATACTGGCGGGCGAAAAATTCAAGCCGGTCAAACTGCTCTCGGATTTGAATCGCGTTCAGCCGGTTGTCGCCATCACCAGTATTCGACCGGAGCCGGGCGCAGACGAGGTTACCGTAACGGTTGAAGTTTCCAAAGCCAGCGGCACAGTACAAAGAGGCGGAAAACGCGTGACGCTGGAATCGGGAGTTTATGATCTGCGCCTGTTTCGCGATGGCCAACTGGTCGGCTACGCGCCCGCCGAGCGCGGCGCAATCGAGATAGACCCTGCTACGGGAAAGGCCGTCAAGACCTTTAAGGTCAGGCTGCCGAGAGCGCGGCAGACGGAGTTTTCCGCGTATGCGTTCAACGCCGATCAGGTTAAGAGCGCGACCGACAGAAAAGTATTTGAACTGCCTAAAGATCTGGCCGTCTCTAAGGGGCGCGCTTATCTGGTGAGCGTGGGCGTAAACGCATACGAGACCGCCGATTTCGATTTGAACTTTGCGGCCAACGATGCGCGCCGGGTTCAAAAGATAGTCTCTGATCGGCTCGCGAAAACAGGCGATTACGAAGAGATAATTCAAGTCCCCCTCGTCTCAGATCATAAAACGAGAGACGGAAAAAGGGTCTTAACGGAAAAGACCGCGACGAAGGGCAATCTCAAAACAGTAATTGCTCTGTTGTCGGGCCATCAGATGGCTGCCGAATTGACTAAGGATATTCCCAGCGCGAACAAGATCAGGCAGGCCAGACCCGAAGATTTAGTGCTGATCTCGTTTTCAAGTCACGGGTTCGCAGACGAAGACGGCAACTTCTACTTCGTGCCCTACGACACAGGGCTGATAAAAGAAGGCGCGGTAACCGAAGAGTTAATCAAGCGATGCATCTCAAGCGAAGAGTTGGCGCTGTGGCTCAGAGACGTGGATGCGGGCGAGATGGTGATGATAGCCGATGCGTGTCATTCAGCGGCGACAGTTGAGACCGAAGGTTTCAAGCCCGGCCCGATGGGCAGCCGGGGTTTGGGCCAGCTTGCTTACGACAAGCGAATGCGAATACTGACTTCGACGCAGGCTGATGACGTGGCGCTTGAGAGCGAGTTGATAAAGCAGGGCTTGCTCACCTATGCGCTGACTCACGACGGGATAGAAGCAGGGCAGGCGGATTTCAAGCCGAAAGATAACGCGATCCTGCTTGCGGAGTGGCTGGAATACGGGGTGAGCCGCGTGCCTGCGCTCTATGAAGAAGTGAAGCGCGGAGAGTTGCAGAGTTTCGGGCGCGGAGAGAAGCGCGGGATGGTGGTTTCGTCGAAAAAAAATGATTCGACAAGCCGGGAAAATAATTCTTCGCGGAAGAAACCCCCGTATCAGCAGCCTTCGCTATTCGACTTTTCGAGGAAAAAACATGATGTCGCACTGGTCAAAGGCAATTAGTAATTGCGCTCGTTGGATTCGGGCGCTATAGTTGAACCCCGATTGCCAGTCAGAACTGGCAGCTGGGTTATTCAGGAGGATGAAATGGTCAGACGGTTCAAGCTTATCTTATTCGCTTTATTCTGTTTTTTAATCGCCGGTCAGTTTATCTGGAATGACGCGCAGGCTCAAGACCAACCAGCCGAAAAGTTCTTCAAAAACATCAAGGCGCTCAAGGGCGTTCCATCAAGCCAGATAGCCGGTCTGATGGACAGCTATAACAAAGCGCTCGGAGTCAGTTGCGATTACTGCCATGTGGCGGGCGACCTTGCAAACGACAGCAAGGCTGCGCACAAATTGTCTGTACGCGACATCGCGATGACGCGCGAGATAAACGACAAGTACAAACACGCGGTTGACTGCATGTCGTGTCATCAGGGCAAAGCCAAACCATCGACGGGCGTTCTGGCAACAAACAAAGGCAATACAACACCGACGACGACGACACCGACGACGACAACTCCGACAACAACAACGCCGACGACGACTACGCCTTCATCAGGTGGAGGCGATCCTCCGGCAAAGTTGACTTTTACCGCAAGCTTCGGCAAAGTGCCCTTCCCTCACGACACGCATATGGGCATGGATTGTGCCAAGTGCCACCACACGGGCGGAGAACCCGGCAAGTGCACACCCTGCCACAAGCATAACGCCGGAGACGCGGGGCTTTCTTTCAAAAAGGTGGGGCATTCGACTGCCGCCAGAGGTTGCGCAGGATGCCATCTGCAATCGAAAACGGGGCCGACCAAGTGCACCGAATGTCATAAGAAATAAGAGTCCCCTACAGGGTGGTTTCTATTTCTTTGCGCTGACCTGATATTTTCACGCTTTAGTGATGATTCCCGCAATGCTTTAGCTTCTTGCGGCCAAATGAACAATGATTCTTTAAGTTGCCGGTTCAGCAGTCATTAATCCGGCCTGTAAGGTGGAGAAGGTCTTTATGATTAAAAGACTCATATTGACTCTGGTTGTGATTGCGCTCGCATACGATTTTATTGCGGCGCGCGCGCAGGCCGCCCAGAATCAATCTTCCAAAAACCTTCAGGTCCTCAAAGGGCTTTCACCCGATCAGGTGCTGCTATTGATGGGCGAGTATAACCTGGCGCTGGGACAGAATTGTGATTATTGCCACAATATGAAGGCGCTTGAGAAAGGCGAAAAGCCTGAGCATAAAAAGGCGCTTGATATGATCCGGATGACGCGCGACATCAACGCGGCCATCAAGGGTAGTTACAAGATAAAGGTTGACTGCAAGTCATGTCATCAAGGTAAAGCCAGGCCAAATTCGCCCGATGTCGGGCCACCGCAGCCCGATCCGCAGCAACCCGATCCGCAGCAGCCCGATCCACAGCCATCTGTACAGATGCCGGAAATAGTTACCTTCCGCGCAGTGGCGCTGGGCGCTAATCAACTTGTATTTCCTCACGCCAAACATATTTCGTCCCTCGATTGCGCGAAGTGTCATCACACGGGGGAGACCAGCAAGTGCGGCAACTGCCATAAGCATAACGGCGGGGACGCCAAACTTGCATTCAAATCGATTTCGCATTCAGTCAAGAGCGATAGAGCTTGCGCGGGTTGCCATGTGGCCATGAGCGCAGGCCCGACAAAGTGCGATCAATGTCATAGAAGATAAACGGGATGCATTGTTTAATTATGAACTCTAATTTGTGTTTTAATCATGTTGACTTCGACTGGCAAAAGGATTATTGTCTCGCACTGTCATTCGTCATAGCGTGTAAAGCTGAAGGAGAAAGGGTATGAGTGGACGCACGCGAGCAAAACTGGTTTCGATTCTCTTTCTGGTTTTCATATTTGGTCTGGTCTATCTTCCAAGCGAGGCTGACACAAAGGCAGATGCCGGTCGGTCTTTCGAGGAGGCGCACCCAAACCCTCCAAACCCTCATGGCGGGGAAGCCTCGCTCAATCAGGGGCCACACACTTCGAGCAAAGACGGGCTGGATGCCGCATCGTTTAAGACAGCGGCCTTGCTTGGAGGCACGTGCATCAATTGCCATGTCGGCATCACTCCCGCTCACACGAAAGCGGCCCTCAAATGCGTAGACTGTCACGGCGGTAACGACAAGGTCGAAACCGGGCCTAATCCCAACATTCGTGACAAGACCTTGATGGGGCAGGCGCACGTGCGCCCGAAAGATTCGAGATTTTTCTACGCTAACGGCATTGATGATCTTTTTGCGGGAGCGCCGGGCAAAGGCTCAACGGAATTCGACGCCTTCAATAACAATCTCGATTCGCTCGACAACAACAATCTCGTCGGCACTCACGTCGATCAGGAGTATAACCGCGACCTCAACTACGTCCGGTTCCTCAATCCGAGCGATTACCGTGTGGCGATGATCAGTTGTGGCAGCGAATCTCCTGCCAGCGACTCGAACGTATCTTGTCACGGCCAGATCGTCGAGACTGCGCGCAAAAGCATAATGGCGACGAATCAGGGCCAGTTCGCCACCGCGACTTATGCCAATCACTCGCCGCAGGGCGCAACCAACGCCAACCCTCTCGGAACCAACCCCACGGGCAGGGAAGATCCAAGGGACGGCGAAGTCACGATAACTTTCAACTATGACGACATTGATGCGTCATACAATAAGGCGACTAACAGTTTCGACGGCAACAGGCTTCGCAACATCTCTCGAAACAATGCCGATCCGTTTGACGACGGCTTTGAGGCCACAGGCGCGCCGCTCGTAGATAAGGATGGTCGCTCGGTCACTGCCAGACACGAAAGCAGCACGCTGCCGCCATTCCCTCCGACGAACCGCCTGCGCGGCATCGGCGGCAAGAGGATCATCGATCAGGCGGTGCCCAGAGCGCAGCGGAGAATTCTTTCGTGGTCGCGGCGCGATTCAATGCAGAATCCTGATGACCCGACTTCGGCTTTGGTCAAGGTGGTCTTGAACACGTTCGGGTTCACCAACATCGAAGGGCATCACGTGGTTGATGCCGGATTCAACTCCGTTCGCGCATTCGATCCCGGTCTGTTTCCGGACGTGAATCAGAACTTCCCGTTCCCGTTCGACAACAACAATGCTGTTTCCATATTAGCCACAGGCTTGAACGAATCGCGCAGGACCGACATAGCCGTAAACAATCTGGAGTTCGTTCCGCCCAATCCGTTCAATCGCAATCGCAATAGCGGATGCGCTTCGTGCCATATGCTCTACAGAGCGGACGGTCACAATGAAGAGCCTTTCGATAAGACAGTCAAAGAGAACGGCAAGCAGGTAAACACGGATACCATCAACGGCCAGCGCGAAGAGCGCGGCGAGCACGGCTATCCGGCCATTCACCAGTTGACGACCAAGATACCGAGCAATCAGTGCGGCATCTGTCACGTCTTCACGACCAGAGTAGACGTTGCATTCAAAGGAACTTTCGAGGTCGAAAACAACAACTTCAATTTCCGTTGGTCTACTACGGCTGACGCTACAAAGAAGAATATTCCGCTCCAGTTCACCAATAGCCGGGGGACGAAAGTCAATATGTTCGACAACTTTGTCACGACAGACAAGGCAGGCAATGTTGTCAAAGACGCGAGCGGTTACGGCAGCGGAGAAGATGTCTCTGAAGACTTAGATAACGACGGAGTGTTGGATTCCGGCGAAGACAAAAACGGCAACGGGATGCTGGACATTCCCGACAGGCTTCAACGCTCGGATGCGCAGGACGGTCGCCAGATGAGAATAATGTACGGCGGCGCGACCGGAGCAGTCCGATTGATGGATATTCACCTCGAAAAAGGCATGGAGTGTATTGATTGCCATTTCTATCAGGACCTTCATGGCGACGGCAATATCTACACGCGCAACTGGGACTCGATAGAAATAGAGTGCGAGGATTGTCACGGCACGCCGAAAAAACTCGGCTCGCTCGTCACCTCAGGCCCGAACGGCGGCAACGACCTGCGTCAGTCTATGGATGAAAACGGCACGCCGTTTTTCGAGATTCAACCGGACGGGTCGCGCATCCAGCGTTCGCGCGTCAGAGACGGACTGTTCTGGCGAATCCCGCAGGTCAAAGAATCGATCAAACGCGGAGGCCCGCATTTCAACCGGGACGCTTTTGAAGCGATGGGCCAGAAGTCGCTTTCAGATCGAAAAGAGTTTGCGCACATCAGCAAGAGCCGAAAAGAGGGCAAACTCGAATGCTACACCTGTCATAATGCCGCGACGCCTCAGTGTTTTGCCTGCCATTACTCGCAGGATTATTTCCCGAAAGTGGTTTCGGGCGAAACACTGAAGGTTGACGGCACGCCGAGGCGAGACGATCAACAGATGATGGAGATATGGATGGGGCAGAAGTTCGTCCCGAATCCCAACTTCTTCTTCTTCGGAATCGTGCGCTCGCCTTTCGTGATGGGCACGAACGGGAATACAGAGTTCAACAAGCTGATGCCGTTCCGCTCGATCATGGAGTTGAACGTCAGCGTCGGCGGCCCGAACGGCGACACGCTGGTTGAAAACACCAGCTTTACGGCGACAACGCATGATCTGGTTACAGGAGACCGCCCACGCTCAGGCTCTACGATGAATCCTTACATGCCGCATACTGTGCGGTTGAAGGAGACGAAAGATTGCGATTCGTGCCACACGCTTCGAGACGGCAACGGCAATGTCACTAACAACAATATCCTTGCGGGCAGTTATGGTTTGGGAACTGGCCGCTACCATGACATGGGCGACTGGGTATTTGCGCCGCTTCAAGGGCCTAAGCCTGCGCTGTTGATGATGGACATCAAAAAGGAAACGACGCTCATTGTCGATAATGCTGCTCCGAACGTGAAGAAGCTGGTCAACAATGTCTTCCCCGGATTCAACGTTGACAATAACGCGGATGGGACGACAAAGCTGCGCAAAGTCGAATTTGATGCAACACAGGACGGCGCATCTTTTTCAGACCCGCGCGATACGGCATTTATTCGCAACTACACTGCGAAAGATCATGTGATACGCGGAGCCGACCTCGTGTTTGTCGCAGATGGCGCGGGCGGGCTTAAGATCGTACTGGCCACGGCGCGCGACGGGGCGCAGATAGCAAAGACCGAGCGCCGCGCAGAGTTCGCAGACCCCGACGCTGCGGCTGAAAACATACGAAAAAACCTTGGCCCGACGCTCGTCGCAACAGTGCCGACGACGAACGCGCTGGGTGTTGATGTCGTAAGCAGCGATCTTTCCGACGAGTTCGTTTACGTCGCCGACGGACAGGCCGGAATCAAGGTCGTGCGCATACACGAAATCTTCACCGCCGGGCCGCAGATCGTCGGGCAGGTGGATACTCCGGGAACCGCGAACAAAGTCCGCATAGAAGGCAACTTCCTCTTTGTGGCCGATGGCACTGCGGGTTTGACCGTCGTTAACGTCAGCAACAGGAACAATCCTCAAATCGTCCGAACGATCAACACCGGAGGCAACGCGCTCGATGTTGCGGTGTATGGAGCATTTGCTTTCGTAGCCAACGGCAATAACGGAATGGCCGTCGTTGACATAAGCGACGAACTCAATCCGAAATTCGTCACAACGTTTAATCCGGGCGGAGTGATTAATCAAGCTCGCGGCCTTGATTATGCAGACAACCGCATGTATCTGGCCGATGGCCAACACGGTCTTCGCATCATCGACATCACGGTCCCTGCCCAGCCGCAGTTGCTTACGACAATAACCAACGGCGAGCGCAACGGCGGAAATGATCCGATCAACGATGCGGAGTCTGTGGCGATGGCAGTCGTTCCTTTCCGTACGTTCGCCATGGTTTCGGACGGCGCGAACGGATTGCGCGCGATCAACGTCACGGACTTCCGAGACATAAGAGAGCGGTTGTTTAATTCGAGCGCATTCGCAACAAACGCGCTCGATCCTGTGTTTCAACCGAACTTCAACATGACGCTCGCGCTCAGAGACGTGCTTACTCCTTTTGATCGCGCCAACGTCAAGATCAATGGAAACCAGGCGGCGTTCCAGATAGTCACATTCCCTGTCGGCCCAAACCAGAAGCTGCTGCGCATTGCGCGTGGTCGCCAGTTGGACAAGCTGGCAGATTCGAGCGGTCGCACCCTGCGCGACAGCACAGCGGTCGGGGCGGGCGCTTTGAGCCGGGCCGTGATGGACAAGATGCGCAAGGTCAATGTCGTAGTCGAGCAGGGAACATCTGACGACAAGGGCAACGGGCTAGGCAACATCGTCTTTCAATCGGTCAGCGCAAACTCGGTTCCTGACATCCCTGAGCATGCGGCGCTTCAGGATCATCACAAAAAAGAGCGCGCAGTTGTCGCAGCAAGTTACAGTCACGATCAGACTTTCGGAATCGCTGCGATGATGATGACGATGATGACCGCGATTTCAATCAGCCTCTTCCGATACCGGAAGAGGAAAAGGTAAAGAACGAGGCTTACAGTTCAGCCCAAAACACTCAGTTGAGTAAATATGAGAACGTTCACCAGGGGTTAGGCAATGAAAGACTCTGCGGTGAATAAACTCTAACTGAAAACGCAGTAATGTTTTCTCGCGAGGAAGGCTGATGAGCAATAAATTCTCACGATGCGCGCGTCTATTATCTCTGGCGCTTGTGATTGCAAGCTTGTGCCCTGGCATCGTGTGCGGACAGGACAAATCGATTGCTAATAACAGGAGCGAGTCGAAGCAGGACGGCGTAAAGATCGAACTCGAAGCGTCTGAGTCCGAAGCCGCGCATCCGGAAAACGCCGGTAAAAACCTGCTTTTCGCAACGAGGCCGCGCTTAGTCTCATCGGCGCAGCCCGTCCTTGAAAGCCCTAAACCCGAAACCGCGCAGCCGCCCGCAAATGTTTTCAACATATCTGCTCCTCAGCTTTCAAACGAGCAGAGTCGGCCCGGCTCCATCAGCCTGTACGTCATGACGGAGTATCGCCGCGACGAGATCAAGTACACGGGCAAACCGTCGCTCACGCTTCAATTCCCCAACCCCGTGCCGCCTTTCTCTGTGCCTGACGCTCCGATATTTTTTGTGCCCAGCGCGTTCGAGCCGAACGATGAACAGTTTGTCGGCTATGCATCGGCCTCGGTGAAAGATTTCGGATTTGAGCGTCTCCGCTTCGATGCGAACGTCTCGTTTCGTTATTCAGCCGATCTTGACGGCACGACCGAAGCTTCGCCCTTCATAGGCATCCGCGATGCGTTCCGTCAGCGCAGAATTTTCGAGCCTCTCAGTTTTTACACCGATATAAGAGGCTTCTTCTCTGATGATAGATCGGCTCAATTCACCGTCAGAGCCGGTCGCCAGTATATTTACGGGGCCGGAACATCTGTCAGAATGGACGGGGCGACCTTCACGGTCAATCACCCCAAATTCGAGCTTGATGTGTACGGCGGGCGGCGGGTCACTTTTTATTCAGACCCGCGAGAGCGCGCCGTCGTGGGCGAGAATTTTCTGTTCAGGCCCGCCGAACGGACCACCATCAGATACGATTTTCTTCACTACATCGATAACAGCCATAATCTCGAAGTTCGCCACGGGATTGGCGAGTCGTGGATTTTAGACGGCAGCCTGTTTATGATCGACGAGCACCCGGTCGATTTAAACATCGGCGCGCACTATCTGCCGCCCGCAGGCAAGACGCGCATCAATTTCAATTTCCTGCAAAAGCTGTCGAGCCACGACTTCATCTACGATCAGACTGTTCGCGCGTTCGCTCGAAACCCCGAAAACCAGATCTTCTTCCGCTTCTTCCCCCTGCCGCCGACGGGCCAGCCGTTTAACGGTAACGGCAGGCTGAATCTGTTTCAGATAAATCCTTACACCCAATTCTATGTGGACGGCTATCGTTACCTGACGCAGAAATTCGCGGTGGGCGGAACGGCGTGGATTCGCAAGGTGAATGACAGAGACGAGGAAGGCCCGTTCGATAACTCGTTCCAGGAGTTTCACGCCAACGCAGATTACTTCCCGTCTTCTGCCTTCGAGGTCGGGACTGAATACCGGTATCGCCATCTGAGCCGCGAAAATCCCGAACTCGCGCGGTTCTTCTTCGACATCGGGCGCGAAGGCGAAACCCGGTTCCACGAAGTTTATGCCAACGGGGCTTATCATTTTCTGAACAGTCGTCTGACGCTTGAGGGCGGGTTGTTTTACCGCCGATTCGATACGCAGAGCCGATTGATAAGTCTCGACGGCGCTGACACGACGGGCTATACGGCGGGCGTCAAATGGCGCATTGCAAGAAATTATAAAGTGCTGCTCGAATACGGCTTCGATAGAGAACTGGCATTTCTGAACCCTGACATCGACTACACGCAGCAGTTCAGAGTTCGCTTCGAGTGGAGATTCAATCGCTGACTGGCGAAGGAAGACGCTAAGACATGAACAGTGAGAGACTCAAATTCATCATCGTGACACTCTTCGCATTTGTTGGATTGCTGAATCTTTCATTCTGGTTATTCGGCAAAGAGGTGGCTGCCCAGTCGCCCGCACCGAAGACCTCGCTGTTCAGTCACGATCAGCATCTGAAGGCGGGTCTGGACTGCACCGGCTGTCATAAACCAACGGCTGAAGGAGAGTCAACGCTCGCCCGGCCCGGTCACGATTCGTGTGACACATGCCACAAGCAATGGTTCGAGCCGCAGATACCCAAGAAAGAATTCTGTACTGTCTGCCACACGAACGTTTCTCAGGATCAAATGCCAGGGATGACCAGGTTTCCGAATTATGAAAAGACGAGCGCGATCCTGTTCGACTTTTCGCACAAGCTTCATCTGGGCGTCAAAGGCAAGGTGACACAGGTCGTGGGCCGCAGGGTTGATTGCGATACCTGCCATAAGATTGATGCAGGTGGCGAGAAAGCCACATTCCCCGCCCACAAGGAATGCGCTGTTTGTCACTCGATACCCGAAATCAAACCGCACCTCGGCGCGGACGCGAAGAACGCAGACTGTATGGGTTGTCACCAGTCGAAAGAGCAGAATAATCCCAACTATCATAAGCTGCGCCGCTTTATCATGGACCCGAACAACGCAGGCATTGCTCGCAGCGACGCGCCGTCTCAGATAGTGGATGTGAATAATCCTGCGGCGACATCGGGCAACACCATGATGGGGCGAGACCTGAAATTCTCGCACACTAAACACCTGACCGATGATCGCAATCGCGGAATAACCTGCGAGACCTGTCACACGGGGATAGATCAAAAGACTTCCATCGCGCAACTCAACATACCTTCGATGTGGGATTGTACGATGTGCCACGAATCGAATCGCACACGCGACGAATATCGAATCAGCAAATGTTCGGTATGTCACACACAGATCACAGCCGGGCGCAAGCCTCGCAATCACACGCTGACCGAAAGGCCCTTCGATCACACGGTGGCGTTTCGCACGCGCCACGCGGAAGCCGCGCGTGCGACGGACGCCAAATGCGCTTTCTGTCATGAATTCGTTTCCAGCCCGCGAATGCGGATGGAAGCCGTGGTGAGAACCGAAGAGCGACCGCGCGCATCAGGCGGCAACTGCGACGAATGTCACACCGTCATGCAGCCGAAGTCGCACACGATAAGATGGCGCAGCGACCTGCACGGTCGCATTGCGGCGATGAATCGAATGAACTGCACGGTCTGTCATCAATCCGATTTCTGCATACGCTGTCACGATCAGCGACCGCGCAGTCATAACCCTATAAATGCTTTTGTGAACGGCGGGCATCGTTTCCTGGCGCAAGTCAACCAGCGGAGTTGTTTCGTCTGCCACGACTATGCGCAAACCTGCCAGAGGTGCCATAGCCCTACGCTCAGGGAATAAGCAGATTGCAGCACCTGGAGATAAAAGAGGCGACCACTGCGGTCGCCTCTTTTTTTCTTTATGGAAGCGCCTCGAATCTTCTGACCGGCAAAACGACTATGCGACGGACGGGGTTTGCAAGCGATTGAGCTGAGGCGGCGCTTGCCCCCAATTGCGCCGTCACTGTATCGCTTGAACGCGGGTCGGATACTTTCACGCGCACGCTTGCGACTTCCGGGTGGCTCGCGGCTCCCGTGAATTTCTGTGTAACGACGATGCTCTGGCCTTTGATTATATTGCTCTGGCTGATGGGCTGAGCCAAATCTACATCAAACGGCTGCTCGACCAGTTGCCCGTTGCCATCCAGAAACTCGAACCTCGCGCGATTGACATCCAAGTCGGCATCGAATATGCCGAGTATGACTGTGAACTCGTCGCCTGATTTCGTAAACAGAGCGCGTTTTGGCTGGCGCGCGTCGTCGGGATTTATCAGCTTTACGTCTGCCGAGACGCGCCCGACCAGATTCACTACAACCGGCTCGATGCCGTTTTGCCTGAATGTTATCTTCGACGATATTACATCGGGCAGCACATCTATTGCCGCAAGCCCGCTCGTCTTACCGGTTGAAACAGGAATCATGGGTTTGAACAGCACGCGGAAAGTGCGCGCCTGCCCTGTCGGTATGGATACAGTCGAGCCGAGGCTCAGGTCTGTCTCCGATTGATTACCGTTGACGAGCCTGACCGTGAAGGTTTTGCTGTCATCAGGGTTAGTGATCTTTCCATTTGTGACATCGCTCCCGGTTCGCATGACGGAATCGAGCGCCAGATTGAGCGCCGCGCAGCCAATGTTTTCTATCGTGAAGGTGCTGTCGCACGCGCAGCTTTTCGGAGGCTTCTTTGCTTTTCTGCTGGCCTGGGCGGGGCCGAAACTGAGCGTCGCAGCATTGTTTTCGAGCGTGACTCGCGCAGATGACGGGCTGTTGACCGTTATAGTGAAAGAGCAGTTGCCGGTCTGGCCCTTTTCATTCCTTGCGGCGCAATTGACCGTCGTAACGCCCGCCGGAAAAGTAGAACCCGAAGGCGGCAGGCATGTTATGCTCGCGCCGAGCAAAGTGTCGTTGAGTGTCGGCAACGGGTATTCGATGACGGCCAGACACTGGCCCGCACTGGCGTTTCTAATTATGTTCCCCGGACAGTTGATCGCGGGCGGCGCATCGGAAACTATAACGGTCGTCGTCGTTGCATTATTTGCAGAATTGTCTTCGGGCGCGGGCGAACTGATAGTGGCCGTGTTGCTGATGATCGTGCCATTCGGCAATGGAGTTTTCACAGTAGTCACAAATGTTATCGTCGCCGACGAGCCTGCGGGCAGCAATGTAAACACGACACTGCGGTCGTTGCCTGAACCTAAGCAAGCCCCATTGCCTGTTGCCGCACAGGAAACGAATGTTACAGAGTTCGGCAGAGCGTCCATTACGGTTACATTGCTGACAGGGGTCGAGCCGTTATTGATCGCGGTTATCTTATACGTCAGCGTGTCGCCCGGTTTGACCACGCCCGGCGAAGCGGTCTTGCTGATTGCCAGGTCAAGGCCCGTTATGTCGGGCGCGCACTTGGAAAATTCCGAAGTGTTGCCTGAGGGATCCGTAGCCGTCATCGTCACAGGGAGGCTGAACTGGCCGGGGAACGAAAAACTGATAATAGCGTTGCCGCCCGCATCAGTCTGGATTGTTCGAGTGCCGATTAGCTGCTGACCCTCGCCGAAACCGGTAGCGTCACAGTCGCCGTTTGAGAAGAATTGCAGCGTGAAGATAGTATTGGGCGTGCCGCTGAAAGTTCCCTGTACGATTGTGCTTCCGAGAGAAACAATTGCCGAAGTCAATTGAGGAAAGTTCTGTAAGTTATTCGCTCCGGCATCCGCATCGCCCGCGTCGTTTGCGGTCGCTCCATCACCGCCGAGGTCGATTCCCAGAAGAGAGTTGGAGAAGATGGAGTTCGACAAGATAGAGTTACTGACTCCGTCTACTACCGCTATGCCGTTGAGGTTGTTGAAGGCTATGACGTTACCAGCGCCGGAAGCCAATCCGCCGACCGAATTGCCGGATGCGCCAAGACTGATCTGCACGCCATCATCAAAATTGCCTATTGCAAAAGCCCCGCTCGCGTCTGTGCCGATGAAATTGCCTTGAACCATATTACTGCTTGTGCCTGCGTCAGCGATTTGTACGCCAAAGCTGTCGTTGCCCGAAATAACATTTCGCGCGGCATCATTGGTTCCGCCGACAATATTACCGGTCGCCGCTGCACTGATTAAAACACCGATGCGGGCATTGCCGAGGTCGGCGGCTCCGCTTACGTCCGTGCCGATGAAGTTGCCTTGAACCCTGTTATTGCTTGTTCCGCTGTTGGCGATCTGGACGCCATCATTGTCGTTGCCAGAGATAACATTACGCGCAGCCGCAATCGTTCCGCCGACAGTATTATTGGCCGCCGCCGCGCTGATTAAAACGCCCTGCCGCCCGTTGCCGAGGTCGGCGGTTCCACTTACATCCGTGCCGATAAAGTTTCCCTGTATAATGTTATTGCTCGACCCTGCGTTGGCAATCTGCAAGCCATCATTGTCATTGCCGGATATGACATTGCGCGCGGCATCATTGGTTCCGCCAACGAGATTATTCGAGCCAAGTATAAGCATGCCTCCAAACTTATTTGGCAATCTGATTGTCCCTGATGCATCGGTGCCGATGAAATTGCCCTGCGTAATGTTTCCATTGCCTACAATAGTAAGGCCACGGTCTGCGCCGCCCGATAACACGTTGCGCGCTCCGGCGATAATGCCGCCGATACTGTTGCCGTTCGCCCCGTTAATGAATACACCGGCAAAGCCATTATGGAGTTCGACTGTGCCCGTAGAGTTTGTGCCTATAAGGTTGCCCTGCACCTGATTTCCAGTTGAGCCGTCATTGCTGATGCGAAGGCCCTCCGCCTGATTGCCTGAAAGCAGATTGCCTGCGCCTGCTGCTTGGCCGCCGATAGTGTTGTTGAGACCGTTATTAATATCGATGCCTGCCAAAGCATTGCCCAGATCATTGCTGCCCGCTATATCCGTGCCGATGAAGTTGGTCTGAATTATATTATTGTTGCTGGTGATGGAAATTCCCGATGCCCCAAAGCGATTGATGACAAGCCCCAATACGGTTGAGCCTCCCTCCTGTAGAGCGAGGCCCGCTCCCGCCACCCCTGATCCATTGAGTTCGATAATAGGGCTGCCTGAAAAACCGGGCTCCGTGGTGGCATCAATCACAACCGGATCGTTAATTGTCAGTGTCCCCGCAGCGTTTATTGTGGCCGGATTAACGCCTATGTTGAAGTTGATAAGGTCCAGCCCCGGATTGGCATTGGCATTGATTACAGCCTCTGCGAACGAGCCTGCGCCTACAGGACTCGTGGTGATTACGGTAAAAATCATCATCGCCTGAGGCGTCATTACTGCCGGGCTGATCTCGCCGCTTCTTAAAATCACCAGATTGTCGAACGCGCTTCGATTCAGTCTTATGGGGAGCGCGGCCACAGGGCTGCCTTCGACATCAAACGCAGCGATTTTGCGAGAACCCGATGCCGCGTTCTGCTTTTTGGCATAGGGGTCATCGGCGATGATCTGCATTTGACGAGCGGCTGAATCTATAGCCACGAGACTGTCGGTCTGTGCGCACGACACGCGCGCTCGCACGAGTTCTGCCGAATGCATGTTTAAAACAAGAGATTGATCCTTCCATTGATTTATCTGATCGCTCTTCTTCTTTTTTGCCTCGGATGGACCGAGCAGGTGCAGGGTGCCGTCGCCGGTCAGGACGGCGAGGCTCAGTCTGTTCTTATCAACGAAGCTGCCTGTGGTGATTGATCGAACGGTGGAATTGAAATGGCGTTGACGGACGCGAGCCTGTTTTGCCTTATCGTCTCTCCCATATATGACGAGCACGTCTTTGCCTGCCGCGACGGCAACGTCTGTCAGATAGTCATCATCCAGTTTTCCGAGCGTCAGCGCAGTAGCCTCGGAAGACAGATTGAATACCTCAGGAGTGGCTCTGGAAGCCCCTTCCAGGCTTTCGTATATAAGCGTCTTCGGGCCGTCGGCTGCAAGAATGCCGACAACTATGTCGCAAAGCCCGTCGGCGCGATTCACCTCTCCTGTGGCAAGTGCGGTCACTGTGCCCGTCAATTCAATTCTTTTCGTAGCGCTGAAACCGGCCTGCCCGTCTCCCTCCAGTATGAAGAGCGCATTGCTTCCGCGCGAAGCGATGATCGTATCCTGATGGCCGTCTGCGTCGAAGTCTCCCGCGCCGACGAAATCGGGTGCTTGCGGCAACTCGAATATTTTTGCGGCTGAAAGAAAAGGCGCATCCGTGAACTGGCCTTCGGCTTTGCGGCGTTGCGCCTGCGGGCTGTTAGGGTAGATAGAATCTCGATTGCCCCTATGCAACGCGATGATGCCGCCGCCCGGCGCTCTGTACGCGCAGATCAAATCCGGCACACCGTCTTCGTCAAAATCAGCAGTAGATAAAGCTGCGGGCGAAGCGAGATTGCCTTCAAGAGCAGCGCGAGCGCGATCTGTTCCTTCGTAACCGGTTATCAGGTCGTGGCCGTTGCCGAGGTTTATAGAAGGAGTAATGCGGGTGTTTGAGTGAACGCTCACGCGCTCGCTCAATTGCGCCAGACGAATCGGCGCACTGAATTTAGCTTTATCGGTTGAGGCTGCTGCTTTGTAGAGCAGGATAGAAGAACCCAATATAACGACCAATAACAGAGCGGATTTCAATAGCGTATTGTTCTTGCTCATAATCTCCCATACCTAGGTTTTGCAAGTTCGAGGCGTGCAAAGCTTATTACTAGTCAATTCGGATGTAAAGAAATTTTCGCGGATTCGTCAAAGGATAAAAAGGAACTGACGCAGCCCGATTTGCCGTGATGAGTGGCTACTATGTGCGGGCGACATTTTGAAATCATATTTTTTTTTGTAAAGAGGAAGAGGTTATGGGTTTAGATATCTATGTGAGGCTTGCGCGAGAACAACAATGGGGAAAGTATGAGCCAATGACACGGTGCTTGATTGATCACGCCTGAGACAACCCTGCCAGCAAACCGTGTTGATTGAGCAGAAACCAGCAAATCAGATGTTAAGCGAAACGCTCTCCGACAAGATCGAATCAGTGAAAAAGCATTCCCTTATGCCTGAATACGCAATCTTCAAGACAGAAACATGCTCGATTAAAAGACTCATTTCGAGGGCTTTCTTATGCTTGTTTATAATTGGAATAAGCCTCGCCCTGATCGATAGCAGCGCCGCGAGGGCAAATAATCTGCCGGATGCGAATGGAGTTGCCAGTGCCGAATTGAAAGCATCGGCTCCGATAGATGCGAGGGCGAGCGAGCGGCGAAGCGTCGCAGAATCGAACAGGATTGCAGGTCTACAGCTTGAACCGCTAATGCTGTTCTTACTTGGAACTATGCTTCTGTCCATAGGGGCAGCAATTAAGTTTGCAGGAACCAGAAATCATAAATGAGTCGCTGTAGATGCCGGGTGAGCCGAAACAAGGCGCACCGCTGAAAAACAAAAACAGACTAAGAAGAGGTGAATATGGGAAGCTTCAGACCGCGAACTTTGACCGAATATCTGCTCATACTGTGGCACAGAAAACTGTTGTTTACTCTGG
This sequence comes from Blastocatellia bacterium, assembly GCA_963804815.1. Taxonomy (GTDB): domain Bacteria; phylum Acidobacteriota; class Blastocatellia; order UBA7656; family UBA7656; genus DATEKX01. Next base: position 7,049,924 of record CAWDRU010000002.1, read on the forward strand.
TAGTGCTGGCTATGTTGATTGCAACATATGTGGCCATCTCCTCAATTCCTAACGTTTATCAATCAAGCGGATCTGTGGTTGTTGCCGGAAAGCAGGAAGATCGCAGCGCGATTGCTTCACGCGTGACTACCATCACGGAGAAGTTGACCAGCCGCACCTATTTGCAGCCGTTGATCGAGCGCCACAGTCTTTATCCAAACGAAATGGGCAGAGGCGCAATTGAAGCTGCGATCTCGCGCATGCGCAAAGATATAAAGATCGATGCGAAGTACAGAGGCGATAATCCTGAGATGCTCACAATCGCATATCGAAACATTGATCCGGTGGTCGCAAAAGAGGTCGCTACCGATCTTGTTTCGACCTTCAGCAACATGAATCAGGCTATGGAGCAGGAGATCGCCGATCAAAGCGGGCAGGTCGCGTCCGAGATTTCAGAGATAGAGGGCCGGTTGAGCCAGCTAGGACAGCGAAACGCAATAACTGCGGCTCGCAGTCGCGCTGCCGGTATGACGCGGGGAGATATAAACACAACTCGCGCTCAACGAGCGGCTGCCGAATCATCCATCGAAACGCTCAATGATAAACAGTTCGCCCTGCAACGACAGATCGCCGAACAGCAGAGCCAGATTGCCGAACAGGAGAAGCTCGTCAAATCCGCTCCGCGTGATGTGCGCTCAGGCAGTTCCTACGGCGTGTTGTTGGTACGCAAGGCCGAACTCGAAGCCCAGCTCAAAGACTACACGGCGCAGTACACGGATAAGAATCCAAAGGTAACTCAAACGCAGAATCAGATCGCTGAAATCAATCGGCAGATCGCGCAGCTCAGCAGTGGCGGCGAACAGGACGGCGCGGCTCCTGATTCGTCCGAAGCGCGCGAACTTCGCGGCCTGCGCCGCGAACTTGCCAACAAGCAGACAGAGCTTGCAATCGTTCAGCGCGAGCTTGATCGCAAAAAACAGGTCCTGACCACTACGCCGCAGGTCTCTGCCGCGCCTGTAGTAGCCGTATCGGATGCGCCCATCGCGAACATCGCAACGGAGACCGACACGCAACGTTTGCGAGATCGCTACACTTCATTGTTGAGAAAGAAAGACGCGCTTGAGCAGACACGAATGGCGGCGGCGGGGCTGGACCCGGGCATCTTTCAGATAATCGACATGCCTGCTCAACCTCAGTCGCCATCCGGCCCGGATCGCTTCAAGCTCCAGCTCATCGGGCTTGCTCTGGCTCTTGCACTGGGTTTCGTTGTCGCCGCTGCGGCAGAAGCTCCGCGACTGTTTGAAGTGCGCAATGATCGGGACGTTGAATACTATCTCGGCGCGCCTGTTATCGCGCTGATACCCGAATCGTTCACCCCGTTCGAGCGGGGCAGAACGCGGTCGTTGATGCTTGTGCGGCGTATCGGATTCACCGTGCTGCTGGTTGCGCTGGTGCCGTGCCTGATCTTTCTTCTCAACCATTTTCGGATTTTTCAGGTTCTCGCGAGTCGCTGGTAACGTCATAAGGCAGGCTTAATTACAGAGAACTGGATGCTGGTTAATTCTGGGAGAACCAATGGGAAAAGTATTTAAAGCATTAAGCAAATTAGAGAGCGAACATCCCCAAAGCAATCTGGCGGCGGCGGTAGTTGCAAGCGAGGATGCGCGATTGAGAGAGCAGGCGGATCAAAATACTGACGAGTTCGATTTCATCCGCTACTCGCTTAACACGCCTTCGGCAGAAGAGATGGAGCGGATGCAGCGGGATGTGGCCGATACGCCGTTCACGCGCCACAGGTCATCACAGCCTGCGCGCGAGATTTCGCTGGACGCATCCCGAATCGATCCGCACCTTGTCACCTTCTATGACTTTGACCCGCGCGCGGCGGAAGAGTACAGCAAGACGGCCATCACTTTGATTTCGGCTGCCGCCGAGCAGCCTCTCAAGCGCGTGCTGATAACATCGGCTCAACACGGCGAAGGCAGAACCTGTGTGTTACTCAATCTGGCTTGCGCGCTCGCTCAGGCAAAGCAGCGGGTTTTGGTCGTAGATACGGATCTTCACAGTCCGTCGCTGCTGCGCCTTCTCGGAGTTGACTCTGAGATCGGCATCGCCGAGGCGCTTGCGCGCAGCCTGCAACCGAGAGATGCGGCGATAACGATCAAGCCTTACGGGTTTGCCATCCTGCCGCTCAGAGAGAGGGTCGAAAATTCTGCCGAGATACTGGCCTCTCCGGCTTTTCGGTCTATGCTCAACTCGTTTGATTCCGATTACGATTTCATGCTTTTCGATTCGGCTCCTTTGCTTGAGTCGAATGACACGAATCTGCTCATGAAACTGACCAATGCGACTGTGATGGTGATAAGACCGGGCAAGACCAATGCCGGACATATCAGCAAGGCGATAGCGCCGCTTGCCGAAGACAATATATTCGGCGTGGTGTTAAACCGGGCCGACTGAAACCCGAATGATTGCAGGCAGGAAAGTTGATCAAGCCTAATGATGTCGAGAAACCGTTCGCGAGCGCTCTGTATTCTGCTCTTTGAAAGTTTGCTTACCTGCCTGTGCGGAGCGTCGGCCATCTATATTCGTTTTGGAGCTGAGGCCGCAGAGCTTTTAAGCAGCGGTGATATCTGGATGAAGATCGGGGCGCTGATGCTTGTAATGCAGGGGGCCTTCTATATTTTCGGCCTCTATGATTTCAGCACGATAAGGCATCGGGCAACGCTTTACATGCGCATCTTTCAGGCGACGGGGCTGGCATCGATTGCGCTCGCGGTTATCTTTTATGCCGTCCCGCAGATGATTCTGGGTCGCGGCGTTTTCCTGGTGAGCCTGCTGTTGATGCTGAGCGTGATGTTTTTCTGGCGTGTATTCGCCCGGTGGCTGCTCGGCCATCCGAGGCTTGCCGAGCGAGTGCTGATACTGGGCACGGAGAGCGCCGCAATCAATCTGGCGCGCGACATTCTGGAACGGCCAGAAGTCGGTTACAAGATAGTCGGTTTTGTGGGGGATGATCCGATGTTGGTGGGCAAGAGCCTGATCAATCCGTCAGTCATAGGATTAACTTCGGAGCTGGAAGATGTCGTGCGCCGCTACCAGCCCGACAGGATCGTAGTGGCTGTGACCGAGCGAAGAGGGCGCTTGCCGATCAATCCGCTGCTCAGGCTGAAACTTCAGGATTCCATCGCGGTCGAAGAATCGGCGTCCTTTTACGAACGGCTGACGGGCAAGATCAGCACAGAGATGTTGCGGCCAAGCTGGCTGATCTTCTCGAATACTTCGCGCAGGTCGCGGGCATATCATAAGGCCCGCAGAATGGCCGAGGTCCTGCTTGCGATATTTGGATTCGTGTTGTCGCTGCCCGTGATGGCGATAACGGCTATCCTGATCAGGATAGATTCGCGCGGCTCCGTATTCTATACGCAGGAGCGTGTCGGCATTCACAACAAGCCGTTCAGGATCATCAAATTTCGCTCTATGCGGACGGATGCCGAAAAAGATGGCCCGGTGTGGGCAGGGGAATCTGACCCGCGCGTCACTCGCGTGGGAAAGGTCATACGCAAGCTTCGCATCGACGAACTGCCGCAATTCATCAATGTGATCCGAGGCGATATGAGCTTTATAGGCCCAAGACCCGAACGCCCTGTCTTCGTCGAGCAGCTTGAGCGCGAAATTCCTTACTACACGCAGAGGCATCTGGTGAAGCCGGGGCTTACAGGGTGGGCGCAGATTCGATACTCCTACGCCGCGTCGCTCGAAGATGCCATCGAAAAATTGCAATACGATCTTTATTACATCAAGAACCAGTCACCCGTGCTCGACGCCATCATAATTTTCGAGACGGTCAGAATAGTTCTTTTTGGAAGAGGAGCGCGTTGAACAGCGATAGGAGGGTTATGACACAGAGAAGTTTTATCGCGAAAGTAACAAAGCTGACCGGGATTAAAATACTGGTTGTTTTGACGGGAGTCCTGTTGGCCGGGAGCGCACATGCGCAGAACTCCCTTGTGGACGAAAAGGCGGATCGTAAGCCCGCCGCACAGGCCGTTCTTAACGATGATGCGGACGTGTACTTCAAGACGATCTACAGAGATTTCTACAACACATACAAACTCGGCCCGTCGGATGAAATTGCGGTGCGCGTGCTGGGGCAGCCCGATTACACGCTAGAAAAAGTTCAGGTATCGCCTGTCGGGCGAATATACCACCCGCTCGTCGGAGATGTGGATGTCGCGGGATTGACCATATCGCGCGTTACAGAGAAGCTGACGCTTCAGTTCGGAGAGTTCATCCGGGAGCCAAGGGTCAGCGTGTCGCTGATTGAAGCCAACAGCGCAAAGATTGGCGTTTTAGGCGATGTGACTCATCCGGGCATCGTGGTGATGGCAAGACCTATGGCCGTGATGGACGCAATAGCCGCGTCGGGCGGAGTGTCGGATTTCGGCAGCAAATCGGATGTCATGATCCTGCGTCAGGCCGGAGACGGAACGATGCGCACGATGAAGGTCAACGTAAAGCGCATCATGGAAGGAAAGGCCGGACCTGAAGAGAACGTGATTCTACAGGCAGGCGACACGGTCATCGTTCATGGGAATTTCAAGAAGACGATCTCAACCATAACCTCGCTTGCCGGATTCGGGTCTTTCGTCCGGCTGGTAAGCGGGCGTTAAAAGTCAGGAGCTTGCATGTTTGCAGTCGGGCAGGAGGTGAGCACGCAATACGGGACTGGGACCATAATATCGGTTGGCACCGTAAAACCGCATATCTATGTCCGCCTGCATTCAAGCTCGCAAATATACATTTTGAACAAGTCGCAAATCACAGATGCTGAAACAAATCACCCGGAGATATCTACCCAAAGCGAGGTGATCGAGCCAGCAAAGAATGGTCACGGGCGAAATGGTCGAGGGAGAGTGGAAGGCGTGGCGTCCGTCTCGAATCATTCCACAGACCGTTGGAGAAGCCAGATGAAAAACACACGGCTGGAAGAACAGACTCCATTAGCGGTCTTCGTGCGAGACCGGCTTGCCGAGTTAGGGATGAAACAATCGGAATTCTGTCGCCTGACGGGATTCGATCAGGGGCTATTATCAAAGATTCAAAGCTCTATGATAACCCACCTCAGCCTTGAAACGGCTCTAAGACTTGCGGTGGGGCTGTCGGTGCCGCCCGAAGAGATACTTGTTTTGATAGATCGCCCCGATCTTCATACTCTGATTACAAAAGCGTATCCGAACGCCGAGACTCATCTGCCCGTCGCAAACGGCGAAGAAATACCCGTTACAGTGCATGAGATTAACCGACTGGCTCTGCGCGCTTATGGTCTGGGCCGCAGTCTCGCACCGGCCATCGGCCTTTTATTGCATCTGGCAGCGGGGCGAAGGGAAAGCTCGAATAACCAGAAGCAGATGGAAGCCGTCGCCGAAACCGGATAACAGATCACCGGATCGCAGAAATTCAGATGAGACATCTACAGGTGAGACATAATGCAGAGCGCGATACGGATCAATCGAGCAGACCATCAGACAGATAAACCGAGCAGTCATAATCTGGCATTCGCCGGTCTGTTCTTCTTTACGCTGTTGCTTTACGCGCGGCCCAACGAGACGTTCCCACAGTTGTTTGGCACGTTCCCCTTCGTCAAGATCGTCGCCATCCTGACGCTGCTGGCATACTGCGCGTCGAAGTTTGGTCTGGCAGAGCGATTGACCATCTGGCCGCTTGAACTGAAGATGCTCGCAGTTATTACTTTGCTGGGCGTCGTTTTCATCCCCATCGCTTCATCGCCAAAAGAGAGCATCGATCTGCTGACCGATACTTTTTTAAAGGTGGTTACCATCTTTATCCTGATGATTAACCTCCTTGATACTCGCGAGCGCCTTCGATCCATTATGCGGCTCGTCGTAATTTGCGGCACAGTGCTGGCCGTGCTGGCCATCCTCAGCTACATCGAAGGCCGATTCACCGTGGTAACAAAGGGCGAAGAAGGAACCGTGGTGGCTTTGAGAATAACGGGAGCCGTCGGCGGCATATTCGGGAACCCGAATGATCTGGCGACAAGCCTCGATCTGCTGATTCCTCTGGCCGTCGCGCTTGCCATGATGAGGCGGGGACTTGCGCGCGCCGCCTACTTCGCCTGCGCAGTGCTTCTGAGCATCGGCGTCATGGTGACGTTTTCACGCGGCGGTTTTCTGGGCCTTGTCGCAACATCCGGATGGATGTTGTGGAAGATAGGGCGGCGCAACCACGCGCTGACCGCGACCGCTTTTATCGTGGTGCTCGGCGTTTTCATGATGGTAATGCCCGCAGGATATTCAAGCCGCATCACTTCGATATTCGATAGTTCGAGCGATCCCACAGGCTCGTCGCAGGCGCGGCGCGACCTGCTCGAACGCGCGCGCGATGTCGCTGCAAATCATCTCGTCTTCGGCGTAGGCATGGGAAATTATCCAATGTACTCGCTGCACGAACAGCGAGCGCACAACTCCTTTCTCGAAATATCGGCAGAGCTTGGCGTAGGCGGGCTGATGGCATACCTTGTGATGATCTTCGCTCCTTTGCGCTCGTTGCGCCGAATAGGGCGCGAGGCATCATCTGCCGCGCGCTCGGACGACCAGCAGGAGATCTATTATTACAGCGCCGCGTTTCAAGCCTCGCTTGTGGCTTACATAGTGTGCAGTTGCTTCGGGTCGATTCAATACCTGTGGTTCCTTTACTATCCGCTCGCCTATGCCGTATCGATCAGACGGATTCACGAAGCGGAATCGCTCGCCGGTTCCGAGCTTCCGGCGAAAATAAAGATGGTCGAGTTGCGACCGAGAGCCGTGCTCTGGAAGCCGCGTCAGTTGCGAAAACGCAATCTGGCTCTCAGCGACTCCGAAGCGCCGACCCGCTCTTGAACAGGAGAGTCAGTGGCAGCCGAAATAATCTTCATCGCTATGCTTGCGCTTATAGCCTACACCTATGTCGGCTATCCCGCGTTGATCTACCTGTTGAGCCGGATGTTTGCAAGACCGGTTCGCCGCGCAGAGATCACGCCTAAAGTCTCTGTCATAATCGCGGCCTACAACGAGCAGCGCGACATTGCCGAAAAGATCGAAAACACGCTTCGACTCGACTACCCCGGAGCGCGACTTGAAATCATAGTCGCTTCCGACTGCTCGACCGACCGCACGGACGAGATCGTCAACTCGTATGCCAATGAAGATGTAATACTGCACAGACGGCCCGAACGATTAGGCAAAAGCGTCGCTCAAAACGCGGCGGTGAAATTTTCGACCGGCGAGATAATTGTTTTTTCTGACGCCACGACTCTCTACCAGCCGGATGCAATCCGCAAGATCGTTCGCAGCTTTGCGGACCCTGAGGTCGGATGCGTTGCCGGTCATCTGCTTTACGTTGATCGCTCTGTCACTGCCGTCGGGCAGGGCTGCCGTTCATACTGGGGGTACGAGAGATTTATAAAGCAATCAGAAAGCAGGCTCGGCTCGCTGATTGGAGTCAGCGGGTGTTTGTATGCTGTGCGCCGCAGCAGCTACGCACGGCTCGCGCTTGATATGAGCAGCGATTTCGTGATTGCCACAGAGATTCATCTTCAGGGCTTGAGAACAATCTATGATTGCGAAGCGATTTCGACAGAAGACACGAACAAACGCGGCAAGGACGAATTTAGAATGCGTGTGCGGGTTATCGAGCAGACCCTGAGCGCGCTTCATCGCTACAAGCAGGTATTCAACCTGCGCGCTCATCCCTTATTCGGCTTTCAGATGATCTCGCATAAGGCATTGCGCTACGGCGTGCCGTTCTTCTTAATCGCGATATTTCTGTCGAACCTGCTGCTGGTCGGTTCTTCAGAGATATACAACCTCGCATTTATGTGTCAGGCGGCATTTTATTTAACAGCGATTGTGGGTTGGATCTGTGACTGGCTGGGATTGCGCATCGGCCCTTTGGGATTGCCCTATTATTTTGCGCTCGCCAATGCCGCATCGCTCATAGCATTCCTTAAATTCATGCGCGGCGAAGCGCACGTCGTCTGGGAGCCGATACGCGAGACAGAAGGCTGACGGGGGCTATTATGCAATTGAGTAAGCTGCGTGGAAGAAGCATCAAAGAGCTAACGGTGCGCGGGCGTCAGGAACTTGCCAAATTCGGCGAGCGATTTCTCAATCCCGGTTCAAAAGAGATGAGCGACGCTCAATTCCTGCGCGAAACCAACTGGGAGCCGTCTGACCTTTCAGCCGCACGCATCCGAAGCGGGTTCTTCCCGTCGCTTTCTGCCCGCGAATCGATCATCACAATGATGGAACGGCAATTCCCCGACGAGCGCCGACTTATGATCGCGAGGGCTGATCGCGCAATCGATGGGAGTTTCGACCTGCTCGGACTGTCCGACATCAGTTTTGGCAATCCTATTGACTGGCGTCTTGAGCCTGTATCGGGCCGCCGCACGAAGCTCGATCACTGGAGCCGAATAGATTACCTGAATCCCGATGTCGCGGGCGACAAAAAGGTAACGTGGGAACTTAATCGCCACGCGCACTTTGTCACCTTTGGGCAGGCATACCAGATGACGGGCGACGAGAAATATGCGACCGCGTTCGTTTCGCAGGCAACCGCCTGGATGGACACTAATCCTGTGGGATCGGGCATAAACTGGGCGAGCAGTCTCGAAGCGGCATTTCGCTCAATCGCGTGGCTATGGGCTTTACAGCTATTTTCCCGGTCGCGCGAATTAACGCCTCGATTCACTCTCCGATTTCTCAAATGCCTGATCGCGCATGGCCGTCACATCGAATCCTACCTGTCGCATTATTTCAGTCCCAACACTCATCTAACGGGCGAAGCGCTGGCGCTGTTTTATCTCGGCACGACCTTCGGCGACCTCAAACGCGCGGCCCTCTGGCGCGAGACGGGAATCAGGATTCTGCTCGAACAGTTGCCCCGGCAGGTTCTTGACGACGGAGTCTATTTCGAGCAATCGACATACTATCATCGTTACACGGTAGATTTTTATCTTCACCTGTTGATTCTTGCGCGCGCAAACAATCTTGAATTGCCGGAGCAGGTCGAAGAGAAGCTTGTCCGGATGCTGGATCATCTGATGTGGATAACGCGGCCCGACAATACATCTCCTTTTATAGGGGATGATGATGGCGGGCGGTTGATCAAACTGGGCGAACGCAGGCCGGATGATTTTCGAGATACGCTTGGAATCGGAGCGGCGCTGTTCGGGCGCAGTGACTGGAAGTTTGTCGCGGGCCATGCGACGGTCGAGATGTTGTGGCTGCTGGGGCCGAAGGCGGTCAGCAGTTACGAAAGGATTAGAAGCGAGCCTCACGGCGAAGTCTCCCGCGCTTTCAATGCGAGCGGATATTACGTATTGCGCGATGGCTGGTCGAGAGATTCCAGTTACGCGGTTATTGATTGCGGGCCTCACGGCGCGCTTGCCTGCGGGCATGCTCATTCGGATGCGCTCGCATTTGAATATGCCGCGCTTGGAAAGACGTGGCTCGTCGATCCGGGCACATACTCTTACACGGGCGATCCCAAATCGCGTGACGAGTTTCGCGGAACCGGGGCGCATAATACCGTAAGCGTCGATGATGAGCCTCAATCGATCCCGGCAAGCTCTTTTTCATGGAGCAAAATCGCCCGCGCGAGTATGAGCGATTTTATCGCCGGAGATGGATTCGATTATTTTGAGGGGCTGCACAACGGCTACGAGCGTTTGAGTGATCCGGTCAGCCATAAGCGGGCGATCTTTTTTGTAAAGCCTGAATCGCTTTTTTCATCTGCCGGGCATCTGCCGTCTTATATGACGGTGCGCGATAGCTTCACTGCGAGCGCCAGTCATCGTTATACGATAAGGTATCACCTTTCACCCGGCTGTTCTGTAATGGCCAATGGCAATCGAGTGATAGTTTCAGAGCCTGATGGCGGCAGACTGAACATCTCCGTATTCGGTGATTCGACGGCGCGTGCGCGAATCGCGCGCGGCTGGGTTTCCAGAGCATATGGGCATCGCATCAGGTCATTAGTCGCAGTGTTTGAAGCAGAAGGCGAAGGCCCGCAGCAGTTCACTACGTTCATCGTTCCTTCTGCAAGCGGCCAGCCTGTTCATATCGAGCAAAAGGCTACGGATGATCCGCTGGCTCGCGGGTTTCACATCGCGACAGAAAAATCGCTCGACGTAGTCCTGCTGGGCAATGGCTCGACCGTAGCCAGATGCGGCCCGCTCACGTCGGACGGATTAATGGCGTGGGGCCGATTCATAAACAACGAGTTCGAGCGAGCCTGCCTTGTGCGGGGGCGGAAACTTGAGACGAGCGATGGAGTTCGGCTCAATGCTTCAAGCTCTCTCAGGCAATGCGTCATCGAGCGGTTTGGCAACTGGATAGAGGTTTCATCGGGGAGCGCAAACTGGTTTGGAAGCGACCAGTCAGCGCGGCTTACGATCAAGGGAGCGACCTTCTGCCTAGAACGCGGATGGCAGATGGCGCGATTTGCAAACGATGGATCGGGGTGGAAGATCTCAAACGCCAGTTAGCTCTTGCTTCACCAAGATTCTTTTTCCCAAAATGCGGCATTGGGTAACAGCTTTTTCGCATTCCTTTGGTCTTTCCGGAGACATTTGCGCGTGTAGCGCGTGATAGGGCAATTGTTCGGGGAACGGTTTTCCGAATCTCGATCAAAAATCGCCTTCCGGGAAATATGCGCCACTAATAACAACTTTTGAAGTCGTTGACACCATGTAACGTCTGTTGTAGGATCGGTTTGCCCATTCCTCCATCAGTTTGAAAGATTCACAATCAAGGCACATATATTGCAGTTAGCGATTGCATTCAGTTGCATTGCAATAGCCCCTTCATGCAGGCCATTTTAAAAGCAGTACCGACACTGCTGCCCCTCAGAAATTGAGATCGCGGTCGCGATAACCTCACAACTCGATTAAGCCACCGGTCTATACGGCTGGCTCTAAATCAAGTGCGCCTGCGCAGCGCGAAGGCGAGAGGATATCCGTGTGTTTGTTTGCAAAAAAATTTCGAGAATGACAGAAATGAAAAGAATAATATTCATCGCTCTCTTATTTATCATCGCTCTGATTGCCATCAGAGAACTTCCCCGCAGCGTTGCAGAGGCGCAGAACCCGAACGATCCCGAACTGCCGCGAGTTCTTCTCGATACGACTTATCCGACAGGTTCGGGCGCGACGATCAATGTTGCGGCAGGCGGCAATCTTCAATCCGCGCTCAATTCCGCGCAACCCGGCGACCAGATAGTTCTACAGGCGGGCGCTACCTACACCGGCAACTTCACGTTGCCGGTAAAGCCGGGCGGCAGCTTCGTCGTCATTCGCACATCCAACATGGCAGGCATTCCGGCGGCAGGCACTCGCGCCACTGCTTCAAACGCCGTGGCGATGCCAAAAATCCTGACGCCGAATTCAAATGCCGCGATTATCACAACGCCGGGAGCGCATCATTATCGCTTTGTCGGCGTCGAGTTTGGCATCTCAGCGGGAGTCAATACCAACTACGGTATCGTCACGTTTGGCGACGGCGGCTCTGCTCAGAACTCTTTAAGCGCAGTGCCGCACGATCTGGTAATTGATCGCTGTTACATTCACGGCAACCAGACGGGCAATGTTTCGCGAGGCGTTACGCTCAACAGCGCACGGACGGCAATCATCGATTCATACATATCAAACTGTCACGGAGTGGGCTTTGACACGCAGGCCATTTGCGGATGGAACGGCCCCGGCCCGTTCAAAATAGCAAACAATTATCTGGAAGGAGCCGGTGAAAACGTGATGTTTGGGGGCGCAGATCCGAAGATCGCCAATATGGTGCCCGCCGATATTGAATTCCGTCGCAACACCTGCTCAAAGCCGCTTTCGTGGTGCGCGACCGAAGCAAGCTATGCCGGTACGCACTGGTCAATTAAAAACCTCTTCGAGTTGAAGAACGCTCAGAGAGTGCTCATAGATGGCAATATCTTTGAGTACACATGGGTAGATGGACAAGTCGGGTTCGCAATCCAATTCACGACGCGCAATCAGGAGGGCACAGCCCCGTGGTCCGTGGTCGAGGACATTACGTTTACCAATAACATAGTCCGTCATTCAGCGGGCGGGATAAATGTGCTTGGACACGACGACATTAATTCAAGCCAGCAGACGAAGCGCATCAAGGTCAAAAACAATCTGTTTGATGACATAGGAGGAATCCGCTGGGGCGGAAACGGCAGGTTGTTCCAACTGCTTGATGGAACCAGTGATGTTCATATAGAGCACAACACGGCGTTTCAAACTTATAATGTAGGGACGGCAGATGGGCGGCCTCACACAGGGTTCATCTATGCCAATAATCTGTCGCCGCATAATTCCTATGGCTTCATAGGCTCTGGTCGCGGAGTTGGCAACGATACGCTCATCAATTATTTTCCCGCCTGCGTCTTTTCAAAAAACGTTCTGGTCACAGGCCCTGCCTCCGCCTATCCTTCCGGCAACTTCTTCCCCGCGGGGATCAGTAACGTGGGTTTCGTAGATTATGCCGGAGGCAATTACAGGCTTGCTGCGACAAGCCTTTACCGGGGCGCAGGGACAGATGGACTCGATATCGGCGCGGATATGGACGCGATTCAAGTGGCGCTTGGACTTCAGCCGCCCTCGAACCAGTCTCCGGTTGTGAACGTGTCGGCAACGCCAACGCAAGGCAGCGCCGCCCTGACAGTTGACTTTCTGCCCGGCGCATCAGACCCTGACGGAACCGTTACTGCCTACAACTGGAACTTCGGCGACGGGCAAACATCCGCCCAGCCGTCACCGTCTCATATCTATCAAACATCAGGCACCTTCACCGCTCAATTGACCGTGACCGATAACGGCGGAGCCACGGCCAGCGCGTCAGTTCCGATTACTGTGACCGTAGCCGATTCGAGTCCGGTGAATAGAAACATCGTTTTATACGCCTCGGAAGCGAGCGTGAAGGTTGGAAACTGGCAGGTCATGGCAGACGCGACCGCAGCAGGCGGTAGCCGCATCTTCAATCCTGATGCGGGGCAGGCGAAAGTCGTCACCGCCGTCGCAAATCCCACAAGCTATTTCGAGATGACCTTCACAGCGCAATCGGGCACGCCTTATCACTTCTGGATGAGAGGCAGGGCGCTCAGCAACTCTCCATACAACGACTCTGTTCACGTGCAGTTTTCAGACAGTGTGAACCAGAGCGGGGCAGCAATAGCCCGCATTGGCACTACGTCGTCGGCAGAGATGAATCTGGAAGATTGTTCCGGGTGTGGGCTGTCGGGATGGGGCTGGCAGGATAATGGGTGGGGAGTCGGCGTGATGGGGTCGAACCTCTATTTTCAGACGAGCGGGCAGCACACGATAAGAGTGCAGGTCAGAGAAGACGGACTGTCGATAGATCAGATAATGCTGTCGCCAGTGTCGTACCTGAACCTGTCGCCCGGAACTCTGATGAATGATTCGACGATACTGCCGAAAACAACCGAGACATCTACACGCCCGATAATCCAGATACTCAAGCCGAATGATCCCGAAACGCTCGTAGCCAACGCAATTTACAATATCACCTGGATGGTAGAGGGAACGAACATATCAAGCCAGACTGTACAGCTCTCGTGCGATGGCGGATTGACGTGGGAAGATGTGATAACAGACCTTGCGGGCAGCGCGAGAAGCTATGTGTGGCGAGTGCCAAACAGGACGACAAAGCTGGCCCGAATACGCGTCATGTCCTACAGCGGAGGAGCTTATGGTGAAGATATGAGCGCAAACAATTTCACCATTACGCAAAGGCTGAAGCCAAAACAGCAGCAGAAAAAGAAAAAATCCTAGCGCGATTTCACAGGAGATAAAGATTCACAGCAGAGAGCGCAGAGTTTTTCTCTGCGCTCTCTGCTGTGAATACACACATCATTTCTCTCAGTGACTCACTACACCCCTGCCTAAAACCCGCATATCGGTTACTTCAAGCCAGCCCGTCGCGGGACAGAGAATTTTTGAAATCATATTTTTTTTGTAAAGCGGCAGAGGTTCTGAGTTTAGATATCTATGTGGGACTTGTGCGAAAGCAGTCATAGGGAGAGGTATGAACCGACTACTGAAAACCAGCCTAATACTTCAAGATCATACCTGAAACATCCTGCCCGCGAATTGCGGCATTCTCCGATCATTTTGAATTCATGAAAGAACGTCCCCGTATGTTTAAAACATCTTCAAGAGCAGCAATAACAATAATAATCGCGATTGGGCTTTTCTGCGCTGCGATAGTCGTCGGAAAAGGCATAGTTATCGGCTTCGCGGACAGAAGCGACCTCAAAGGCGACTCTCAGGCAATCGCAAAGCAGATACCGACGCCGGTCTCAACATCGGAAGCGCATCTCAACAACCCGGAAGCCTCTGCAATAGCGACCCGGTATTTTGAACCTTTCTGGCTGCTTGTGCTCGGAGCGACACTTCTGGCTATCGGAACAAGCATCAAGCGCATCGCAAGGGCTGATGCAAAAACAGGCGGCAAATCAGAGCGCGCGCTCTGACCGCTGTTGAACTCAGCTATCTCTCAAACGAAATTTCAATGTTGAAAACAACATATTCCCTGAGGTGATGAACAGGTATGAGCGAAAAGGAATTGCGCTTGATTCTGCTTACGCACGGCGGTGTCGAAATAGCTCTTGAACGATTGCTGGCGCTCGATTGCGCAAAAGTGGCGGGCATATTTATTGAAACCGATACAATGCGCCGTGTAGGCCGCCGCGAAAAAGTTAAACGCTCGATTCGCTACGATGGTTACTGGGCGACGGTCGGGAAATTTGCCCGCGCTCTTTCTGGCCGCCGCGCGCCCGACGATGCAGGCGCAATGGAAAAGAGCCGGGACACGCTTCGCCGAATTGCGGAAGCTCATAACATTCCGATTTATTTTGTTGCCAACTACCACTCTGATGATTCACTGGCGCTGATGCGCGCTGCGGATGCCGATCTGGGTGTGATTTTAGGCACAAACATTTTGAAAGAGTCTGTGTTCAAGATACCGCGACTGGGATCTATCAATGTACATCAGGGGCTTGCGCCTTACTATCGCGGATGCCCTGCGGTCTTTTGGGAACTGTTTAACGGAGAGCGGGAGGTCGGATTAACGGTTCACTTTGTTGAATCGAAAGTTGACACGGGCGACATCGTTCTGCAACAGACTGTGCCGCTGGAATACGACTACGCTTTCGGATCGGATTTCGATGCTTTCATCACAAAATATCGCGAAGGGCTTATAGGGCGTTGCGCTCAACTTGTTGCCGATTCAGTCCGCGCCATAGCAGAGGGCGCTGCATCACCGCGACCGCAGGACACGAGCCTCGGCAAACGCTACAGGCTGCCCGTCAAAAAAGAGAAGGATGAAATGAGACGCCGGTTGCGCCAGCGGCAGCCGGTTGACGCCGGTCGCCTGGTACAGGAGAGAATCGGAGGCCGCTCGTGAAGCAGGCCGCGTTAAACCTGATGCGAGCCGCAGGGCTTCTCGCTCCGTTCCGCCTTGCGAATCGCGATAAAGCTCTAATCGTCACTTATCATCGCTTCAGCGAAAGGGGCAACGGGGCGACTACCTCTGCCCGCGTCTTGCGACAGCAACTGGATTATCTGACCTCGCATTATCGGATAGTCCCGCTCTCGAAATTAATCGAGCGCCTTGAAAGCGACAGTGAATTGCCGCCGGGACTTGCCGCGATAACGATTGATGACGGTTACAGGGATGCCTGCGATATAGCGTTTCCGATTCTTCAACAGTACCGAGCGCCTGCGACTCTGTTTGCGGTGACAGATTTTCTTGATCGAAAGACGTGGCTTTGGACCGACAAGCTCCGTTTTGTCACCGCACAGACGCGCGCGACCAGACTTGAAACGACAATCAACGATTGTCCGGTGCAGTTTCAACTTTCGGGCCGGGCATCTCGACTCGAAGCCGCTACACGAATCAACTCTCATCTCAAGACATTGCCCGATGAAGTTAAAGCAGAAGCCATCCGGCGCATCGCCTCTTCGTTGCGAGTAGAGATTCCTGAGCTGCCCACGCCTGACTATGATTCGATTACCTGGGAGCAGGCGCGACTGATGGATAGTCAAGGCGTTGAAATCGGCTCGCATACCGTTACTCATCCGATTCTTACAAACATAAACGATGAGCGACTCGCTTCGGAGTTGCGCGAATCGAGGTCAAGGCTTGAGGCCATGCTCGACCGCAAAATCGAACTGTTCTGCTATCCGAATGGCAATTATGACGCGCGCGTTAAATGCGCGGCGGCGGCGGCTGGCTACCGCGCGGCTGTCACGGTCGAAGCAGGATTGAATCGCCGGGGATGCGATCTTCTGGCGCTGCGCCGTGTTCATACCGAGCAGGATTTCGCGCGATTCGTTCAGAGCACGAGCGGGTTCGAGCAGGTGAAGGAAAAAGTGAGATACGCGTTCGCGAAAGCCGCAGGTGGTCATGTCGCTACCTGAAATCAGAACGACCGCAAGGAAGGTGATCGAATAATGTGCGGGATCTGCGGAATAGGGATTCCTAAAAAACTGAATCGGCAAGTCGATGAGTCGCAACTCAAAGCCATGCGCGATGCGATGACGCATCGCGGGCCGGACGATTCAGGCATCTTTCTTGGCGGTTCGGTAGGGCTGGGCCATCGTCGTCTTTCCATTGTTGATCTCGGCGGCGGACAGCAGCCGATGTCGAACGAAGATGACACCATCTGGATTGCCTTTAACGGAGAGATATACAATCACGCAAACCTTCGACCGATGCTCGAAGATCGCGGCCACATATATCGCAGCACGAGCGACACGGAAACAATCATTCACCTCTACGAAGAGAAAGGTGCGCGCGCGGTCGAAGACTTGCGCGGGATGTTTGCTTTCGCAATCTGGGACTGGAAAGAGCGCCGCCTTGTGCTTGCGCGAGACCGGCTCGGCATAAAGCCGCTTTATTACACGGTGAGTGATGAGGGGGTGTTTTATTTCGCGTCCGAAATCAAATCGCTTATCAAAGCAGGCGCTGTTAAAGCGCAGCTTAATTATGACGGGCTACCTGATTATGCCGCGAACCGCGCAACGTCGGGCGAAGATACATTGTTTCGCGGCATAAAAAGACTGATGCCCGGTCACACGCTGGTCTGGGCCGATGGCCGGATAACGATTGAACGATACTGGGATTTGAGCTTTGGAAAAACCGACGAGCAATTGAGCGAAGGCGATTACGTCGAGCAGTTTTCGGACCTGTTTCGCCAGTCGGTTCAGCTTCGGCTGATGGCCGATGTGCCGCTGGGAATGTTTCTTTCAGGCGGAATCGATTCGAGCGCGATTGTCGCGGCGATGAGCGAGATGGTCCGAGAGCCAATCAAGACTTTCTCTGTAGCGTTCGCCGAACGCGAAGCAAACGAGCTTGAATACGCGCGCACTGTCTCGCGCGCGTTCAAGACAGATCATCACGAAATAATCGTCAGCCCGGAGCAGTTCTTTGACGCGCTCCCGGCGATGGTTTATCAGGAAGACGAACCGATTGCGCATCCGTCGAGCGTGCCGCTTTATTTCGTATCAAAGCTGGCAAGCGAGCACGTCAAGGTCGTGCTGACGGGCGAAGGCAGCGACGAGTTGCTGGCAGGCTATGACAAATACCGAAAGACTGTTTACAACCTCGCGCTTGGCCGCGCTTATCACAAAATCGCGCCCGCAGGGCTGCGCAGACTGATCAAACGAATGATCGAAACCCGACAGGGTGGCGGCAAGCTGGCGCGCACGTTTCTCAGCCTTCAGCCTGAGATTGAAGAGATATACTTTGATAACTTCTCAGTCTTTTCGCGCGCAACGCAGGCGCAGCTTTTTACTGAGCGAACCAAAGAGCAGATCAAAGATCGCAACCCTTATCGCGCCGCGCTCGATCACATAAACCAGACGGATGCAGATTCTCTGCTCGATCAACTGCTTGCAGCAGACATCAAGTCATACCTGCACGAGCTATTGATGAAGCAGGACCAGATGAGCATGGCCGCTTCGATTGAAAGCCGCGTACCTTTTCTGGATCACAAGCTTGTAGAGTTCGCCGCGCGGCTTCCGGTCAGGATGAAGCTCAGGGGGCTGACGACGAAATACATCCTGCGCAAAGCTATGGCCGACCGCCTGCCGAAAGAGATATTGACGCGCAGGAAGATGGGATTTCCCGTTCCCGTAGGCGCGTGGTTCAGCGGACGATTCACTCATCTTCTGGACGAGTATGCATTAAGCCCAAGGGCAACGGAGCGCGGCATCTTCGATGCTGATTTCGTTCGCAATCTGGTAGCTCGCCATCGCGCGGGCGAAAACCACTCCGAGAAGCTATGGGCGCTCGTCAATTTTGAAATCTGGCAACGCCAGTTTATTGACGGAGAAAGTTTCAGCGACAAGAAAGCAGCAAGCGGCTCTGATCTGATGGCGATGCGCGCTCATACGTCGATCAATGGAAGCTCAAGGGCGGCAACGAATCGGGCAGTTCGATAACGGAGAGCAAAGTATGGGAATTCTTGGAGGAGCCTTAGGCTACAAACTGCTGCGAAAGATCAGCGCGGATGGCGAGACAGGTTACTGCGACGGCAGCGCTTACAGAGATCGCAGCAAGCTGGAGGTGCTGTTTGGTCCCGCAATCTGGCGCGAGCTTGAAGGCAGGACGGTGATCGATTTCGGCTGTGGCGCAGGGGCCGAAGCCATTGAAATTGCCGAGCGCGGCGCAGCGAAAGTCATCGGAATAGATATTCGAGAAACGATGTTAAACGAGGCGAGACAGGCGGCTCGCGAGGCCGGTGTATCAGACCGCTGCTTGTTTGTGAGCGGGACTGATGAAAAGGCCGACGTTGTTTTATCGATAGATTCGTTCGAGCATTTCGATGACCCCGCCGGAATTTTAAGCCTGATGGAGCGGCTGGTAAAAGATGACGGAGTTGCGATTATAGAATTCGGCCCGCCGTGGTATCACCCGCTTGGCGGCCACCTGTTTTCAGTCTTTCCATGGGCGCATCTGATCTTCACAGAAAAGACATTGATCAGGTGGCGTTCGGATTTCAAAGTCGATGGCGCTCGGAGATTTTCGGAGGTCGAAGGCGGCCTTAATCAAATGACGATCAGCCGGTTCAAGCGCCTTGTCAGTCAAAGCGGTTTCGAGTTCGCAAGCTTTGAAGCCATGCCGATTAAAAAGGCGCGGCTGGCTTCAAACTTCCTGACGCGCGAGTTCTTAACCGCAATTGTGCGATGCCGCCTTGTCCGCAGGGCGAAGTCACGACGGTAGAAAAGCGATTTCACTATTTCAGAAAGAGAACGATATGCGAATACTCTGGTTAAAAAGCGAACTACTTCATCCCGTTGATAAGGGCGGAAAGATACGCACTTTTCAAATGCTGAAGCATATCAATCGCGCGCATGATGTCACGTACATGACGTTCGTAAGCCCGAAAGACTCTCCTGAGTCGTTGCGGCAATCGGCTGAGTATTGCCAGCAACTTGCTTTGATTCCCAGAACCGAGACCGAAAAGAACGGCATCCATTTTTACAGCAACCTGGCCTTGAACCTCAGCTCGCGGCTTCCCTACGCGATTCAAAAATACCGCTCGGCTGAAATGCGCCGCGCGGTCGAACGCGCGTTGAGCGAGCAGAAGCATGATGTAGTCGTCTGCGATTTTCTGGTTCCGAGTATAAATCTGGGTATAGATCTGGCGCGCGACCACGGGTGTCCCACGGTGCTGTTTCAACACAACGTCGAGTCAATGATCTGGCGTCGTCACTACGAAGTACAAACGAACAAGATCAAGAAAGCCTTCTTCCGCAGTCAATGGCAGAAGATGTATTGGTACGAGCGCGAAGCCTGCCGCGCGTTCGATGCCGTAATCGCTGTTTCGCGCAATGACCGCGAACAGATGCGAAATGAATTCGGGCTTACTCAGGTTTACGATGTGCCGACGGGCGTTGATACAGACTTCTTTCAACCGATGGAGGCCGCGCGCGCTCCGTTCGAGCTTGTCTTCACAGGCTCGATGGACTGGATGCCCAACGAAGACGCGATTCTCTTCTTCATTGAGAAGATCATGCCCCGCATCGCTCATTGGAATCCGCAGGTGTCGCTGACAGTAGTGGGGCGCAATCCGGGTGAACGCCTGAAAGCGGTTGCCCAATCGAATCCGCAAATAAAGATCACGGATCGCGTAGACGACGTGCGGCCTTACATTGATAAAGCCAGCGCATACATCGTTCCGATGCGCGTGGGCGGAGGGACACGGCTGAAGATTTATGAAGCGATGGCGATGCGGAAGCCTGTCATTTCTACAACGGTCGGGGCCGAAGGGCTGCCCGTTCGCGACGGCAAAGATCTGCTCGTGGCAGATCAGCCGGAAGATTTCGCGCAGGCAGTTATACGCACGCTCAGCGATTCACAGTTTGCGGCGAAGATGGGCGAGCAGGCGCGCGCGCTGGTGTGCGAACGATTCGGCTGGGAGCGGGCCGCTCAGGCTTTCATGCAGGTATGCGAAAAGGTCGTAAACAGACCGGCGGGCAGGCGCGCGGCCTGAAAGGTAAAACATGAGATTGAGCATTTTCGGATTGGGATATGTCGGCTGCGTATCGGCTGCCTGCTTTGCAAATGAAGGGCACGATGTGATCGGCGTTGATGTGAACCGGGTGAAAGTCGAAATCATCAACGACGGTCGAAGCCCGATAGTTGAGCTTGGCGTTGAAGAGTTGATTAAAAAAACGGTCGAATCCGGAAAGCTCCGTGCGACAACCGATGGCAAAGCGGCTGTCCACGACTCGGACATATCGCTTGTGTGCGTCGGGACACCGGGCAATCATAACGGCAGTCTTGACCTGACCTATATCAAACGCGCCTGCCAGCAGATAGGCGAAGCCCTTGAATCAAAGCGCCGCTATCACATCGTCGTGCTCCGCAGCACGATGCTTCCGGGCACGATTGAAGAGACGGTGATCCCCATACTTGAAGTCTATTCGGGTAAGCGAAAAGGACGCGATTTTGGAGTCGCGATAAACCCCGAATTCCTGCGCGAAGGCAGTTCGATTCACGATTTCGCAAATCCGCCCTTCACACTGATAGGCGCGGACGACGAAGACGCGGCTGGACCTCTCGCGCGCCTTTACGCAAAACAGAACGCGCCCGTAATCACGCTCGGCATCAAAGAAGCCGAGATGGTGAAATACGCCTGCAACTGTTTCCACGCGCTCAAAGTCACCTTCGCAAACGAGATCGGAAATGTATGCAAAGCCCTTGGCGTAGACAGTCATCGTGTGATGGATGCGTTTTGCCAGGACACAAAGCTGAACCTGTCGCCCTATTATCTGAAACCCGGCTTCGCATTCGGCGGGTCGTGCCTGCCTAAAGACCTGCGCGCAATAACCTACAAGGCGAAAGAGCTTGACGTTGACACGACTATGCTCAACTCCATACTTGCAAGCAATCGCCTGCAAGTCGAGCGCGCCATCGACATGGTGCTTCAAACGGGCCGAAAAAAAGTGGGCGTTCTGGGCCTGAGCTTCAAGTCAGGTACAGATGATTTGCGCGAAAGCCCGATGGTAACGCTCATAGAAACGCTGCTGGGCAAAGGTATGCAGATAGCGATTTACGACCGCGATGTCGAGCTTGCGCGATTGTTTGGAGCCAACAGGGAATATATCGAGCGCGGAATTCCGCACATCTCGCAGCTTATGCGGCCTGATCTTCACGATGTAATTGATTCGTCGGAAATCAT
Organism: Blastocatellia bacterium; assembly: GCA_963804815.1. Taxonomy (GTDB): domain Bacteria; phylum Acidobacteriota; class Blastocatellia; order UBA7656; family UBA7656; genus DATEKX01. The sequence goes on from CAWDRU010000002.1 coordinate 7,071,686, forward strand.
AATCATCGGGAAGAAGGAAGACGAGTTTCGCGCGCTTCAGGACAAGCTGAACAATGGCCGCGTCATCATCGATCTGGTGCGCATGCTCGAAGTCGAAGACGGGCGGAAATCATATCAGGGCATGTGCTGGTAAGGGGATTATTGTGAAGTTTTTTTCAAATACAGTGCTCGCGATCATTTCATCTGTTACGGTTCTGGCCTGCACGGTTGCCGGGACTCAGGTGGCTGTCAACTCTAACTCGACTGCATCTGTGGCTGACAAAACCGACGATTCAAAAAGTGAACCTGCGCCGCCCGCAGTCTATCTCGACACGACGATGGAGCGGGCGACTGGCCGCACCATACAGGTGAAAAGCGGAGGTAATCTTCAGGCCGCGTTTGATTCAGCGGCGCAGGGTGATGTGATCGCGATTGAAGCGGGCGCTACTTTCACGGGCAATTTCACGCTCCCCGCAAAACCCGCATCGGGCAACAAATGGATCATCATTCGCTCGTCGGCTGCGGACGAGAAATTGCCGCCGCCCGGCACTCGCGTCTCACCGAAAGATTCACAACTGATGCCAAAGCTTGCCAGCACGAACGCCGACCCTGTTTTGAGAACTGCGCCCGGTGCTCATCATTACAGATTCATCGGCATAGAGTTTCAGGCCGCGCCCGCTGCTACTATCAACTACGGACTTATATTACTGGGCGATGGCAGTGGCAAACAGAACTCGCTCGAATCGGTTCCGCACGATCTGGTAATTGATCGCTGTTACATTCACGGCAACGAGACAGGCAATCTCAGGCGCGGCATTGCGCTCAACAGCGCGCGGACGGCCATCATCGATTCGCACATATCCGACTGCCACGAGATAGGCGCTGACTCGCAGGCCATTTGCGGGTGGAACGGGCCGGGACCTTTCAAGATCGTCAATAACTATCTTGAAGGCGCGGGTGAAAATTTCATGCTGGGCGGCGCAGACCCAAGCATTAAAGACCTCGTTATGTCCGACATCGAATTCCGGCGCAATACCTGTTCAAAGCCGCTGTCGTGGAAGATGGGGCACGCCACTTATGCGGGGAAGCGCTGGTCCGTAAAGAACATCTTCGAGCTTAAGAACGCGCGCAGGGTTGTGATAGACGGGAACGTTTTTGAAAACAGCTGGCTCGACGCGCAGGTCGGGTTTGCGATTCTTTTCACCCCCCGCAATCAGGAGGGAGGCGCGCCGTGGTCTACGGTCGAGGATGTAAGCTTCACCAACAACATAGTCCGCCATGCCGCGGGCGGCGTAAACATACTTGGCCGCGACGATAATCATCCGAGCGGACAAAGCAGGCGAATACTGATAAAGAATAATCTGTTTGAAGATGTAGGCGGCGCGGCGTGGGGCGGCAACGGGCGGTTCCTGCAAATCACGGAAACAGACCACGTGATTATAGATCATAATACGATCATTCACACAGGCAACATCATCACTGCTTACGGCAAGCCCAGCACTAATTTCGTCTTCACAAACAATTTTATGCCGCACAATCAGTACGGAGTGATCGGAGACGGTGCCGGGATAGGCAACGTTACACTCAATCAATACTTCCCCAACTGCGTGTTCAAAAAGAATGTGATCGCAGGCGGGCGAAACTCGGTTTACCCTGCGGACAATTTTTTCCCGGCGAGCATTGCCGACGCGCAATTCATCGATCAGGCAAAGAGTGACTACAGGCTGGGCGATTCAAGCCCTTATAAAAAGGCCGGGACTGACAACAAGAGCATCGGTTGCGATATGGATGCTATGAAAGCGGCTGCCAGTTCGCTTGAATCAGCCCGCTCTTCGCTATAAAGGGCCGAAAGTTCATTGATGCGATCAGAGACAACAAACGAAAACAAGACGATTACCGTCAGCATAATCATGCCTGCGTATCGCGTCGCCGAATACATTGTCGCGGCGATGGATTCCATACTCGCGCAGACTTTCACCGATTACGAAATCATCATCGTCAATGATGGCTCGCCCGATACTGCCGAATTCGAGCTTGCGCTTGAGCCTTATCGAAATCGTGTCGTCTATATCAAACAGGAGAACGGCGGGCCAAGCGCCGCGCGCAATGTAGCGATCAACCGCGCGCGCGGGCAGTTTTTAGCCTTCCTCGATGCGGATGATTACTGGGAGCCGCATTACCTCGATCAGCAGATGGCATTCTTAAAAAAGAATCCGTCGGTCGATCTGGTTTATTCGGACGCGATACTGGTCGGAGATTCGCCGCTCGCGGGGCGCAGCTTCATGGAGATCACGCCGTCGCGGGGCGAAGTCACTTTTGAAAGTTTGCTCGGCGGTCACTGCACGGTTCTTTTGTCGGGAACGGTTGTTCGCCGTCAGGCGGTCATCAATGCGGGTGTGTTCAATGAAGGACTGCGATATGCCGAGGATTACGATCTGTGGCTGCGGCTGGCAAAGCAAGGCTCGCGTCTGGCTTATCAGGAGCAGGCTCTGCTCAATAAGAGAATGCATTCGGCCAGTTTAAGCTCTGACCGCATGAAGCTGCACGAGAGCGCGTTATCCGTGCTTGAAAAGGCGAAGCAGGAGCCGGGACTCAGCCAGCAGGGAAGGGAAGCCATTGCCGAGCAGACCGCAAGATTGACTGCGCTGGTGAAACTGGAACAGGGAAAAGCCCACCTGTCACGGGGTGATTTTGCAGGCGCGCAGGAGGCGATTGAAGAAGCCAATTCATTTTTCACAAACTGGAAACTGCGCTCGACGCTCTTTGGCCTTCGACGCGCGCCGCGACTGCTGCGGCGGATTTACGGTTTCTTTGAACCGTTCAACTCAGAGAAAAGCAATCGAGATCAGGCGGAAGACAAAGGCCCGTCGCTTACATCGCGCGTCGCGTTGTATATGTTCGCCAAGACCATCGCGTTCGTCTTCAGCTTTGCATTGCCGTTGCTGCTTGTAAGGCGATTGAGCCAGCACGAGTTCGGGCTATACAAACAGGTCTTCCTCGTCGTCGGCACGGCACTCAACATACTGCCGCTGGGCGTCGGCATGAGCGCCTACTACTTTCTGCCGCGCGAGCGCGAAAGAAAAGGGCAGATAGTATTCAACATCCTGCTTTTTTATCTGGCGATGGCAGGCAGCATCAGTCTGGCCTTCGCGCTGCGCCCGCAGATGATCTCAGTCATCTTCAACAGCACGGAACTGGTCGAATATTCGCCGCTGATCGGGCTGGTCATCTTCCTATGGGTCATCTCGTCATTTCTTGAGACCGTTGCCGTCGCGCATCAGGAATTCAAGCTGGCCACTGTCTTTGTAATAAGCTCGCAACTGACAAAGACATTGTTGCTGCTTGCCGCCGCAATCTCTTTCGGCACGGTCTGGGGTCTGATATATGCCGCGATAATTCAGGGGGTGTTCCAGACGGTTATCCTGCTGCTTTACCTGCGGTCGCGCTTCGGGGCATTCTGGAGAGACTTTGAATGGTCGATGATGCGAAAGCAACTGGCCTATGCGTTACCGCTCGGCATAGCGGCGGTAATCATAGGCGTGCAATCTGACATCGATAATTACTTCGTCGCCAATCAGTTCGGCGCTGCCGCTTATGCCATCTACGCGATAGGCTGTTTTCAGTTGCCGATCATCGGCATCATCAGCGATTCCGTAGGCTCTGTGATGATACCGCGCGTCAGCTACCTGCAAAAGTTTGACCGACGCCGCGAAATCATCGAACTGACGGCAAGGATGATGCGCAAGCTGTCGGCGGCCTATTTCCCTCTCTACGTCTTTCTCATAATACTGGGGCGCGAGTTCATAACGACGTTATTCACTTCTCAGTATCTGTCCAGCTATCCGATATTTGCTATCAATATCACGCTTATTCCACTTGCCATTCTTACGAGCGGCAGCGACCCTGTGATGAGGGCGTATCCTGAACACCGCTACTTTCTGCTCAAGGCTCGCGTAACTCTGCTGGCCGTTCTCATCCTTGCGCTGTGGCTGGGCGCAAAGCAGTTCGGGATGGTTGGAACAATCACGATGGCCATCGGCATGAGCCTGATCGAGCGAATCGTCACGCTGGTCAAAGCCGGAAGCGTCCTGCAGGTCAGGTGGCGCGATGCGTGGCTATTGAAGGACGTGGGCAAAGTAGCCGCTGCCGCCGCGATAGCGGGTGTGGTTGCCGCTGTTATACGGTCGCGGATGCTGGGAGCAAGCCCTCCCTTGATTCTGCTTATATGCGGCGTCGCCTTTGCAATCGTCTATTTTGCCTGCGCGATTCTGGTTAACGGGCTGACTGTCGAAGAGCGCAACGCGATCAGGCGACAACTCGCGCGGTTATTTGGGAAGCATTCAAGTTACGGCACGGAGCGCGAAGCGATAAATGCTACAGCAATAAACACAACAGCAGGCGCATGGGTTCAGGCCGGGGCCTTGACCGAAAAACGATTCTGGGATTCGACGCACCAGAACGAAAGGGAAGACTGGAATTCAACAGTCAGATCAAAACAGGCGGGGCGTGGACTGTCTGCTTCAAAATCAAGAATCAAGACCGCAATAAAAGCCATGCTGGGCAAAAGAGTTCTCGATTATGTCCGCAGCTATGAAGACTACCTGCTTTGTGAAGTGATTTACAAAAAGTATATGCCGGGGGGCAGCGGGTTGAAGGTGCTCGAAGTGGGCAGCGCGCCCGGAGAGCATCTGGTAAGCCTCAGTAAGCGGTATGGCTTCATACCCTACGGCATAGAGTATTCGGAAAGCGGCAATGAACTGAACAGAGAAGTCTTCGCTTCAAACAATATCGATCCCGATAATGTGATTTACGCGGATTTCTTTTCGGATGAAGTTCATGAGCGATACAAGGGGGCGTTCGATATAGTCATATCGAGGGGCTTCATAGAGCACTTCACGGATGTTCGATCCGTTGTTGAAAAGCATACCAATCTGCTGGCCGAAGGCGGCTGCCTGATAATAAGCATCCCGAACCTTAACGGCATCAACTATGCTCTGGGGCGTTTCTTTCATAAAGAGTTAATCCCTCTGCACAATCTCTCGATCATGCGCAAACAGGAATTTATCAGTCTGTTCGATAATCAGGGATTATCGCCTCTGTTTTGCGACTACTACGGCACTTTCAATTTTGGATTGTTCAACACCAAAAGAGGGACTTTTCAGTCGCTGGCTCTAAGCTGCTGCATGAAATTGCAGTTGATCCTAAATATCGCGCTCAGGCTCCTGTTCAAAGAAAGAGGAGCAGAGAGCATGTCGTTCAGTCCTTCATTAATGTTTATCGGAAAAAAGACAGATCATGCAGGGCCGGTAACCGAAGTCTCTAAGGCTGCCGCTGAATCACATGGCCGATGGTCCATTCAAGCGCGCCCTGCGATAGGGAGAACAGAATGAGTGACCTCCGCGAGATGCTTTCAACGAATCTATTACTGCCGTTGTGGCATCTTCAGCGCCTCGTGCGCCCTTCGCGGCGTGCCATCGCGCTTTCAATACTGTGCGGGCTGCGATTCCGGCGCAGGACAGAAGCGTGGGGCGCAGAGCAGAAGCAGGAGTGGATCATAGGTCGCCTGCGATTTATAACGCGCAGGGCCTACAGCGAAACCGCGTACTACAAAGACCTGTTTGACCGGATAGGATTCGACCCGCTGTCAGACTTTTCTTTCGACGATTTTTCACGCCTTCCAGTCCTTGAGCGAGAGCAGGTGCAAAAAGCCGGGCGCAGGCTCATTGCTCAATCAATTCCCGCCGGGAAACTGCAAAAGGATTCGACCGGAGGCTCTACGGGAGCGCCTACGGAAATATGGATAGGCCCCGAAGAGATGGGATGGAAGGAAAGCTGCGGGGAGTATTTTATGCAGCGGCTTGGCGTCCCGACCGGAAAAAGAACTGCGTTTCTCTGGGGCCATCATCTCGACCCGAAGGCGCACGACAGCCTGCGCGAACGCTATCACCAGCTTGAAACCAACAGTCGATGGTTCGACTGTTTGAGGCTGTCGCCGGATAAGCTTGAGCAGTATCATCGCGAGTTCGAGCGATGGCGTCCCTCCTGTATCGTCGCCTATGCCAGCGCGGTCGGACATCTGGCCGAGCATATTCTGGAACGAGGCTACAAGCCGAACTACCCGACGCGCGCGTTTGTGACGGGGGCGGAAAAGCTGCTGCCCGATCACCGGGAGAAGATTGAGCGGGCTTTCGGTCGCCCGGTTTATGAACGCTACGGCGCAAGGGATGTCGGATACATCGCCTTTCAGCTTGATCCATACCGGTCGCTCGATTACGAGATTGACTGGTCAAATCTTCTTGTAGAGCCTGAAACGAACGAGCCTGATTCGAGCATCATCATCACAAAGCTTCACGCCGATGGAATGCCGATGCTTCGTTATCGCATAGGCGATGTCGGGCTGTTTCCCGAACAAAGCAGACCCGGCCATCCTGCTTTCAGGTTGCGCGAGATCATAGGCCGCGACACAGACCGCATCTGGCTGCCCGATGGTCGATGGATAACGGGCCTGCAAATTCCGCACATGATGAAAGACCATCCCGTGCGCGAATATATGTTTACTCAACGCGCGGACTACTCTGTCGAAATAAAGATCGTGCCCAAAAGCGAGTTTGCAGAATGGAGCCGTCGCGCGATACTCGCGACAGTCGGAGCGAACCTGCCCGGTCTTGAAATTACGACTGTTCTGGTTGATGAGATTCCTCGCACCAAAGCTAATAAATGGCGACCCGTGGTGAGCGAGGTGGAGATGCCTTACAGGAGATCGGCGTGATAGAGCGCAATACGAAAAAGGGTCAGACCGGCGACCCGCGCGTAGCAGTTGCGCGCATCTCTGAGCGCGGCTATGCGGATCAGGCAAGTCTGTTGAACGCCCTTGATCGCGCGGCTGTTTCGCTCGGCTGGTCAGAAAATGCGCGCGGCCCGGAAAGCGCGCGCGGCCCGTTCGCCAATGTCATACCTGCGGGCGCGCGTGTTTTGATCAAGCCCAATTTCGTTATGCACGAAAATCAGGGGTCGGGCGGAATCGAACCCCTCGTCACTCATCCGTCGCTTGTGCGCGCGGCAACGGAAGCCGCGCTTCTGTCGGGCGCTTCGCAGGTGATGGTCGGAGACGCGCCTGTGCAGGGCTGCGATTTCAACAGCTTATTGAGCGCGACCGGGCTTGATTTGTGGGCGACGGATTTAATAAAGACCGAGCCTCGATTCAAAGGTATTCACGACTTCCGAAGAACGACCTGCACTTTTGTGAACGGAGTCAGAGTGGCTTCGGAAAACGTCCGGGGCGAAGACGGATTCGTCCTTTTCGATTTAGCGGGCGAGAGCCTGCTTGAGCCGGTCACGGACGGACGAGCCTCGTTTCGCGTGACCTGTTATGATCCGCGTTTGATGGCTAAAACCCACGCGCCCGGACGCCATCAGTACCTGATAGCCAGAGCCGTGATGGACGCGGATGTAATCATCAATCTGCCGAAATTGAAGACTCACAAAAAAGCAGGCGTTACCTGCGCGCTCAAAAACCTGATAGGCATCAACGGAAACAAAGAGTACCTGCCTCATCACAGAACAGGCGGGTCCGGTTCGGGCGGCGACTGTTATCCGGGCAGGAGTCCGGTCAAGCGCGCTCTTGAATATACGCTCGACCGGCAGAATCAGGCCGCCTCGTTTCGGACAGGCAGGTTATGGCAGGAGCTTGCAGTGAACCTTACGCGCGTTTCCGCGCGCGCAGGCGATGAGCTTGGCGTCGAAGGCTCGTGGTCGGGCAATGATACGATCTGGAGAACCGGGCTGGACTTAAATCGCATTCTTATTTACGGGCGGGCGGATGCGACCCTTGCCGATATGCCTGAGCGCCGCGTGTTGCATCTTGTGGATGCGATTGTTGCCGGACAGGGAGACGGCCCGTTGCGCCCTGACCCGCTGGCCCTGAGGGTGATCTTTATGGGAAGCAATGCCGCAGCCGTCGATTGGGTCGGCGCGCATATGTTGGGCTACGATCCTGCGCGCATAAAAATAGTCAAAGAATCGTTCGGCAATTTCCGCTGGCCGGTGGCATCGTTCTCATCTTCCGATGTAATGGTTCTCGGCGATCTGGGCTGTGGCAGGGCCGATGATCTCTTTGAATCAATAGAGATTCCTGATGTGAAATATCCAGCCGGGTGGCGCGATGCCGCTCGCAAGGGAGTTGCCTGATGTGCGGAATTGCAGGCTTGATTCAAACCGCAAATGAAGTCGGAGGGGCGGGCGCAGTTCGCAATATGACCGATGCGATTGCTCGCAGAGGCCCTGACGGCGAAGGAATAGAAGTTTGGAAGGATGCCGTGCTTGGGCATCGGAGGCTTGCGATCATAGACCTCAGCGAGCAGGGACGCCAGCCGATGCGGTCAGCAGATGGCTCGATAGGCGTAGTCTTCAACGGCGAGATCTACAACTACCTCGATCTGCGAAACGAATTGAAAGGGCGCGGTTATAACTTTACGAGCGATACGGACACGGAAGTCCTTATTCACGGTTACTCGTCGTGGGGATTGGACGAACTTGTATCGAGATTAAGAGGGATGTTCGCGTTCGCCCTGTGGGATGACCGAAATCGGAAATGCTTTCTGGTGCGCGACCGGCTTGGCGTGAAGCCTCTGCTTTATTCGATACAAGGTGACCGGCTCGCCTTCGCTTCGACCGCGCGGGCGCTCAGGGCCGGTGGATTTGCCGGAGAGATAGATGAATCTGCGATGGCAGAATATCTGGAATTCGGATTTATCACGGATAAGCGTTCGATATACAAAAACGTTTCCAAAGTCGCCGCAGCATCAATCGTCGAATGGAGCGAAGGCAATCTTCGCACGCGACAGTACTGGTCGCCGCCCGATGTTGATGAGTCTCGTAATATATCTTTCAACGAAGCAGTCGAAGAGACCGAGCGTATATTTCTGGAAGCCGTAAAACTTCGATTGCATGCAGATGTGCCGGTCGGCGCGTTGTTGAGCGGCGGCGTTGATTCAAGTCTCGTGTGCTGGGCCATAGCTCGGTTGGGCGGTGACGTGACTGCTTATACAGTCGGCACACCCGGCGACCCGTGGGATGAAACAGATGACGCGACGGCGACGGCTCGCGCTCTTGGAATGTCTCATCGTGTGCTGGAGCTTTCGCCTGCGGATGCGCCCGATGTTTGCGAGATGGTATCGGCATTTGGCGAGCCTTTCGCCTGCGCCTCTGCTCTGGGGATGTTACGTGTTTCTCAATCTGTAGCTAGTTCGGCGAAGGTGCTGCTTACAGGCGATGGCGGGGATGATGTCTTTTTAGGCTATCCGGAGCATCGCCATTTCTGGATGGCGCAGAAACTTGCCCGCGCGCTGCCATCTGCGAGCGGCAGGCTGTGGGTTGCGGCTCGCAAAAGTTTTCCTGCGCGCGGCCACCTGCGCCGCGTCAGATCATTTATCGATTACACGACTGGCGGTCTGGGCGCTGTCACCAATGCGCGCGATGGACTGCCGGTGTACCTGAGCAACGCGATGCTCGGCGAAAGGCTCATTGATGCGACCGTCGATCAGCGCGCCATCCCGTGGTCATTTGATTCGGCGCGAAAGCTCCTGACAGATTTTTTGCTTCACGACCGGCACACCAGATTCACGGGAGAGTATCTGCCAAAAGTAGACGGGGCGACGATGCATCATTCAATCGAGGCGCGCTCGCCTTTCCTCGATCAGAAACTCTGGGAGTTCGCCTCTGCTCTTCCTTACGGCCTGCGATTGAAGGGCGGCAATCTGAAAGCGATATTGCGAGAGATTGCGCGACGAAGGATAGGCGAGCGCGTAGCGAGCGGACGCAAGCGGGGATTTGGTATCCCTGTTCAGCGATGGCTCGCGGGCCGCTGGCGCTCGACGGTAGAAGAGAGCTTTCGAGATTCGCTGCTGGAGCGGGAAGGGTGGCTGCGTTCCGACGCGCTACTCGCTCAACTGGAAAAAGCCGGACAGCGAGGGTGGGCGTCGAATCAATTGTGGTACAGCTTCATCCTCGAATCATGGCTGAAGCAGGAGCGCGCGCAATCAATAGAATCAGTTCACCGCAGAGACGCAGAGGACGCGCAGAGTAATAATATTCTCTGCGTAAACTCAGCGTCCTCTGTAGTGAATCTTCATTCAAATGAAAGAATGGTAGAGGCTGGTTGAAGCGAAGCGTTTTACATCTCGTCAGCAGTTTTCATCAAGGCGGCTCCGAGCGTCAGGCTGTGCAGCTTGCGCGACTGCTCAAAGAGAATGGCCGTTATCAGGTAAGCCTTGCCTGCATGGATCGTAGCGGCGTGCTGCGCGACGAAGCAGAGCGGCTTGAAGTTGGCGAGATTCCCGAATACAGATTGACCAGTTTCTATGACCGCAATATGGTTACGCAGCTTCGGCGGTTTGCACGATTCCTGCGGCAGCGCGAAATCAATATCGTGCATACGCACGACTTCTACACAAACGTATTCGGTATGGCAGCCGCGCGAATGGCGCGCGTGCCTGTTCGTATCGCATCGCGCCGCGAGACTATGGGCTGGCGCACGGATGCGCAGAAATTCGTGGAACGTCTCAGTTATCGCCTGTCGCATGCAATCGTTGCCAACGCAGAAGCGGTTCGCGCGCAACTGATCAAAGAAGGCGTGCGCGCGGAAAAGATAGTTTCTATCTATAACGGGCTTGATATGAACCGCATCAAGCCGCGACCCGATTTGAGCCGCGCGAAAATACTTGCCTCGTTCGATCTGCCACATCGTGAAAACCTTCGCTTTGTCACAATAGTCGCTAATCTGCGCCACACAGTGAAAGACCACCCGACTTTTCTGCGCGCGGCCAGCCGCGTTTTTCAAAGCGCCCCCGACGCACGATTCATCATCGCTGGCGAAGGCGAACTGATTGATCCCATGCGCGAACTGGCAGGCAGTTTAGGACTTGAGCGCGCCGCGTATTTCATAGGCCGGTGCGAGCGAGTCGCAGAGTTGCTGGCCGTTTCCGATCTGTGCGTTTTGAGTTCAAAGGCAGAAGGATTTTCCAACTCGATACTGGAATATATGGCAGCCGCGCGACCCGCCGTTGTCACAGATGTTGGCGGCGCGCGTGAAGCGGTCGTTGATGGCAAAACAGGTTATCTGGTGCCTGCGGGCGATGATACGGCTATGGCGGAACGAATCGTGTTCCTGCTTAATCACCCGGTCGAAGCGCGGGCGATGGGAGAAGCCGCGCGGCAGAGGGTCGAAGAAAAATTCTCCTGTCACGCGCAGCTTGAGCACGCAGAGAGATTGTATGACAGGCTGCTGCTGCCTTCGCGCGCTCAAGCTGTGCAGCCGTTAAACAGCGTAGCGCGGTGAAAATTCAGAGGATACGAAAAGAGATGGGCGAGCGAGCCATTCGAGCAGACCGATTGCCGCATGAGCAAACGCAGGCTCGCGGGAAAGGAGCGGCGGTGGTAAACCCATTGCGTGTGCTTATCGTTGCCCCCTCGCTTGATATTCTGGGCGGACAGGCCGTACAGGCTTCGCGGCTGCTTGCGCGGCTGGGCAAAGAGTCAGACCTTTCGGTGTCCTTCCTGCCTCATAACCCGCGATTGCCAGCGCCGTTCAATAAGCTCCAGTCGATCAAATACGTTCGCACGATTGTGACTTCTCTGCTTTACGTGGGTCTATTGCTGGCGCGGGTTCGCAAGTATGACGTTATACATATTTTCTCGGCCTCTTATTTCTCTTTTCTGCTTGCGCCAACGCCCGCGATATTGATAGCCAAACTCTATGGCAAAAAGGTCGTGCTCAACTATCGAAGCGGCGAGGCGGCGGATCATCTGAAACGCTGGCGCAGGACCGCATTGCCCATCATTCGGCTGGCCGACCGGATAGCGGTTCCATCGGGTTATCTGGTCGATGTGTTCAGGCAGTTCGATCTGGAGGCTTATTCGATCTTCAACTTCGTTGACACTGAGCGATTTCAGTTTCGTAAGCGAGAGCAGTTGAGGCCGGTCTTTTTGTCGAACCGGAATCTTGAGCCTATGTATAACGTAGGTTGCGTGCTGCGCGCCTTTGCCATCATCCAGCGGCGCTTTCCCGAAGCCCGATTGACAGTCGCCGGAGACGGCAGTCAGCGCGCCGAACTGGAGAGTCTGTCGCGGGAATTGAATCTGCGCGATGTCTGGTTCGCAGGCAGAATTGCGCCCGAACACATGCACGAGCTTTATAACGCGGCAGACATCTATCTCAACAGTTCCAACATTGATAATATGCCCGGCTCTATCATCGAAGCCTTTGCGTCAGGGCTGCCGGTCGTCACAACTGACGCCGGGGGAATACCCTATATCGTTACGGACGAAGAAACGGGATTGCTCGTGCGGCGCGGCGATTACAAATCGCTTGCCGAACAAGCCGTTCGTCTGCTGGAGAATGACCGGCTCGCTTCCGGTATCATGACGCGCGCGCGCGAAGAGTGCCGCAAGTATAACTGGAATGCGGTCAGGGAAGAATGGTTCAAACTTTATAATAGTACAGAGACAGTTTCAGCCGGGGCAATTATTAGAAACGGGGCTGCAAAATAATCCTTCCTGAAGTAAAATGGCAGGCTAATCAAGAACGAACACCGGGGTATGAAATGATCAGAAATCCAAGAACATTTATAGCCGCTATTATATTTGCGACCGTAATTTTGCCAGTAAGCATTCTGGGTGCGAAGCCGAAAGTCTTCAACGTTGCTACGAGCGAAGATTTCCAGACGGCGCTGAACTCAGCTAAACAGGGCGACGTGATCGAGATTGAAGCAAACGCGAGCCTCGTCGGCAATTTCGTGCTCCCTGATAAAACAGATTCGCCAGCAAGCCGAAGCGACGATTGGGTCACCATTCGCTCGTCTGCCGCAGACGAACAACTGCCGCCCGAAGGCACACGTATCACGCCCGCGTATTCAAATGCAATGCCCAAACTTATCAGCCCGAATACAGAGCCTGCGTTAAGAGCCGAGCCGGGCGCGCATCACTTCCGCTTTATTGCAATCGAAATCACCATCGCTCCGCAGGTTATGCTCAACTTCGGAATCGTTCGGCTGGGCGAAGGCAGCGAGACGGATCAATCCCTGCTGCCACGCGATATTTTGATTGATCGTTGCTATATTCACGGCCACCCGGTCGCGGACGTATCGCGCGCCATCGCTTTAAACAGTGCGCGTACTGACATCACGGATTCATACATTTCAGATATTCATGGAATAGGCTTTGACACGCAGGCCATTTGCGGATGGAACGGGCCGGGGCCGTTCAGAATAATCAACAACTATCTTGAAGCAGCCGGTGAAAATGTTCTGTTCGGAGGCGCAGACCCGAAGATCGAAAATCTTGTGCCCGCAGACATCGAGTTTCGGAGGAATGACTGCTCGAAACCGCTGTCGTGGAAAGAAGGCATCCTGACCAGACCCACAAACCTTAGTTCCAGCGCGATGAATTCATTTGGAAGCAACCTCGTGCCGGGCGCGACTTATTATTACCGTATAACGAGCCGGGGCCGTGCAGGCTACTCTACGACGGCCACATCAGTTGCATCTGACGAGATAGCAATTGCTCTGGCCACGGATCAGAACTCCATCAATATCGCATGGAGCGCGACCGATCACGCAACAGAGTATCGCGTCTATAGAACGAGCGATGCGCCGGATGCGGAATCTAGAAACTGGGTTTATTACACTGCGACCGAGCCTGCTTTTACCGATGTCGGCGACGCGATTATCAGCATCAGCGGTTCAACGCCTGCGGTCGCAGGCACGCGCTGGTCTGTAAAAAACATCCTCGAATTGAAAAATGCCCGGCGCGTTATCATCGACGGCAATCTGTTTGAAAACAACTGGGTAGACGCTCAGAGCGGGTTCGCAATCCTCTTTACGGTTCGCAATCAGGACGGCACTGCTGCATGGTCTGTCACAGAAGATGTGTCATTTACAAACAACATCGTGCGCCATGCTGCGGCAGGCATAAACATACTCGGCAGAGACGATATTCACACAAGCGATAAAGCGAAGCGACTGTCGATAAAGAACAACCTCTTTTACGATATTGGCGGCGCGGCGTGGGGCGGCAACGGTCGCTTTCTTCAAATCACCGAGACCGAAAACGTCACGGTCGATCACAATACGGTAATTCATACGGGCAATATCATCACCGCTTACGGCGTGCCGAACACGGATTTCAGCTTTACCAATAATCTTGTGCCCAACAACGCTTTTGGAGTGATCGGCGATGATTCCAGAAGCGGCAACATCACGATTGAGAAATACCTGCCATCGAGTGTGTTCAAAAAAAATGTCATCATCAACGGCCAGGCTGCCGCATATCCGATGAAGAATTTTTTCCCGGCTTCGATTGACGAGGTGGGATTTGTCGATGCCGCGATGGAGAACTTTCGCCTCGCGCCTTCAAGCCCGTACAGGAAGGCCGGAACAAAAAAGAAAGATATCGGCGCTGATATAGACGCCATCGATAAAGCAAGAAATAAGTAAACATCCAAACCGATTCACCGCCGTAGCCGCAGAGAATAATTACTCTGCGGCTACGGCGGTGAATCCCCTCCACTTTTTCTCAAAGAATAATTGAAAATCCGCGCCGCTTATCAGTATTGGAAATAAAGAAGGGGGCCATAATGCCTGAACACATAATCGGGGTATACGTGTCACAGTTCAAATTATGAAACCAACATATTTACAGCGGCTTTCTGCCTGAGCAGGTCCTGCATTTCGCATCTGTCAGATTGATTAATGAGATGAAATACTCCGTAATAATAGCCACGTACAATCGAGCCGACGACCTGCGCGAGACATTAAAAAGCCTCGCAATGCTTTCACCTTCAGACGCGTGGGAAGTGATAGTCGTTGATAATAACTCGCGGGATCACACGAAAACAGTTGTGACGGAAGCTGCCCGATGGTTTCCAGTCGAACTGACTTACATCTTTGAGAAAGAGCAGGGGCGATGCGCCGCGATGAATGCCGGGATACGGGTCGCGCGCGGCGAAATCATCGTGACTACGGATGATGATGTCAGAGTCGGGCCTGAGTGGCTCGATGCTGCCCGTCGCGCGCTCGATAATTCTTCGTGCGACTATGTCGGCGGCAAAGTCCTGCCTATCTGGGGCAGCCCGCGCCCGGACTGGCTGCCGAACCGGGGCGGGCGACATTGGGCGGTGATCGCATTGCTCGATTACGGCCCTGATCCAATCGAACTGGGCAAGCGCGTGCCGATAGGAGTGAACATGGCTTTTCGCCGCGATGCATTCGCGCGCGCGGGGCTTTGGGATAATCGCGTTGGCAGAAAGGCCGGGACCCTGCTCGGTCAGGAAGTGCGCGAATGGGGGCTCAGAGCAAAAGCGGCAGGGCTTCGCGGCTTTTACGCGCCGGAGATGGTCGTCAACCACATCATTCCGAGCGACAGGCTGAAGAAGCGATACTTCCGCCGCTGGTTCTACTGGCACGGCATCAGCCGCGCGATGCTCTACGAACAGGCGCGAGTCGATATGGAAGCGCCGGAAGAGAGCACGCTCGATTATTCAAAAGTGCCTCATATCGCAGGCGTGCCTCGATATATGTACAGGTCGTGTTTGCGAATGATAAAGGACATGCTGAAGGCTGCGTTTCAAGGCGACCGGGTTGCGACTTTTGAGAACGAGTTGTGGCTGTGGTTCTTTGCAGGAATTGTCAAACAGCGATGGAAAGATCGCAAAGGACAGCCCACGACCGATCTACAGGCTGCGAACCTGGCTGGTACCGAGTAATGAAGGATTTGAATCTGGAAAAATCCTCACCCGAATCGAGCAACGGGAAAGAGGATGCAGCTTTATGGGGACCGAGCCTCAACCGGTCCGAAGTCTTCGCGCGCAATATATCGATGGACTATCTCGCTTTAGGCATCGAGATGATAATCGGCGTGATTATGCTGCCGTTCAATGTTGCTCACCTCGGCCAGTCGGCATACGGGCTTTGGGTCCTTGTCGCGTCTATCACGATGTATTTTTCGATATTCGATCTGGGCTACGGAGTCGCGCAGGTGAAGTTTGCCGCCGAGTACCGCGCCCGCAGAGACAGTCGCGGGCTTAATGAAATTATCAGCACTCTTTTTTTCTTCTTCACCCTGATCGGGCTTGCCGCGCTGGCCGTTGGAATGTTGATCGCATTCAATCTGGACAGGTTCTTTAACGTTACGCCCGAACAGATTGCCACGGGCCGACAGGTTCTGCTCATCATCACGGCCTACGTGGCGATGGGTTTCCCTTTCAGCGTATTCGGCGGTGTCGTCAACGGATTCCAGCGACACTTCCTGAACGGCTACGTTTCGATAGGCGCATCGATCCTTGTGGCCGTAGTGAATCTTGCGGTGCTGTTGGCCGGATACGGTCTGGTCGAGCTTGTTGCCGCGACGACTGCCGTTCGTATGCTGGCTTATCTGGGCTATCGGCTGAACGCCTATCGCGCATACCCCGCGCTCAAAATTCGCGCCCGGTACATTCGGCTCGCGCGGTTGCGCGAAGTGACGGGTTTCAGCGCATTCATTCTTATAATCGATCTCGCAAACAAACTGAATTACTCGACCGACACGCTGGTGATTGGCGCATTCATGAGCACAGCGGCTATTGCGATCTGGTCCGTGGCGCAGCGGCTGATTACGACCACGCAGGTCATGACGATGCAGCTTAACGGCTCGCTCTTTCCTATCGTCGTCGATATCGCCACGCTTGGCGAAGCCGATAAACTGAGACAGGTTTTCGCACAGGCCACAAAGATTTCGCTTGCCATGGTGATACCGGTCGCGACGGGTCTGGTGCTGCTTGCAGAGCCATTAGTGCTGGCGTGGGTTGGGCCGAGTTTCGCCGCAAGCGTTCCCATTATTTATATTCTCGCGATTGCCGTCACCATTCGCGTTGGCAACTGCACGGCGACGACCCTGTTGAAAGGAGCCGGGCATCATCGATTGCTTGCCGCCGCCAACATCTCGATGGCCGTAGCGAACCTTGTTTTGAGCATACTGCTCGTTCGCAGGTTTGGGCTGATAGGCGTTGCGGTGGGGACGTTGATTCCGCTTGCCGTTGTTTCCATATTCGTGCTTTTTCCTGCCGCGTGCCGTCGCGTCGATCTGAGCCTGACAAAAGCGATGACGCAGGCCATCTGGCCCGCTCTATGGCCTGTGATTCCGATGGCCTTGCTTCTGGCGCTGACGCGAAATCTGGTTGGCGCGAGCCTGTCTTTCATCCTGATCCAGTCGGTCGGCGCGGGATTGCTGTACGGACTCGTGTTTCTATGGCTGGCCGTTGGTCGCAAAGAGCGCGTGTGGTACTTCGACAAAATCAAACAGATACTGGTCGGGCGGCGCGCAGCCGTCGCGGCTTGAGACTGTGAGGAGTTTTTTTAAGGTATGAGAGCGATTATTCTGGCTGCGGGAAAAGGATCAAGGCTGAACGGCGCGGCAGGCGACCTTCCAAAATGTCTGGTGAATATCGGCGGCGTGACGCTGCTGGAACGCCAGATTCAAGCGCTGAGATCCGTGAGTATAGACGATATTTACGTAGTTATCGGGTATGGAGCAGACAGTGTGCGCGCGATCTGCAAAAACAGTGTCAGCTACATCGAAAACATCTGCTATCACCAGACCAACAGTCTTTTTTCGCTCTGGCTGGCGCGCGAGCTTATGCGCGATGGATTCGTCGTAATGAATGGCGACGTGTTGTTTCACCCTCAGCTTCTCAAAGATTTTTTGTCGGTTCACCACGAGGATGCTCTGTTGATTTCGTATTGCGATAAAGAATCGACTCCGCTTGGCGATGAAGAGATGAAAGTAAGGATCAGGAACGCAACGATAGCAGAGATCACTAAAGCGATGGACCCGAAAAAGGCGGACGGCGAGAATGTTGGCATAGGTAAATTCGGCCCTGCCGGTGCCAGAGTTTTAGTTGAAAAGATGGATGAGTTGATAGCAGCCGGGGCGCACAGGGATTGGGCTCCGTGCGCTTTTCGCGAGTTTGCATTAGAACGGCCTCTGCACGCTGTCAGCACCAATGGCTTTCCGTGGATTGAAATTGATTACCCGGAAGATTACCGCCGGGCGCTTGATGAAACCCTTCCGTTAATTTCGATGGACGAGCAACTGTCAGCAGACCATCTGGCGGCAGATGAACTGCTGGCTGTCGCTGCCGAGATGTAAGACGGCAGAGGTATAGGACGCTTTCAGAGACTTACCTCTAAATCCTGGCGAACACCTGTGCTTATTATGGGCATTGATCGAATCTTTGAAATAGCGCGATATGCTGATAAACGCTTGAAGCGATGGCGCACGTCGGGGCGGTCGGTGCTGGTAAACGCGCGCACGCCGATGAACTATACGATAGTTCGCCCGATTCATGACGCACTGAAAACAGATGAGCGCATAACGTTTTATTTCACCGCAAGCGAGCGCCCTTCGCTTGCGCGCGAAATATTCAGCGAAGCAGGCGACGGCGCGAGCCTGATTACTCCTTTGCGAGCTTCGCTGATGAAGTTCGATGCTTATATCACGGCAGACCTGCTGTGGGTAAAACTGCCTCGCGGGACCCGGCGCATCTTCACCTTTCATGGCGTAGCCGGAAAATACGGGAATGTATACGACTCGCCTGACAGCTCGATGCGCGACTGGGACCGGCTCTTTTTTATCAACCGCCGTCGCCTGAGAAACTTTGTCGCTTCGGGCGCAATCGATCCCGAATCCGATGCGGCGCGGCTGGTTGGTTATCCAAAGCTCGATTGTCTGGTTGACGGGACGCTGAAAAGAGATGAAGCGCTCTTGTCGCTCGGCATTGATCCCCGGAGGCAGACCGTTTTGTATGCGCCTACGTGGTCGCAATATTCTTCTCTGAATAAGATGGGAGAAGAACTGATCGAGCGGCTTTGCGCTGCCGGATATGCGGTTATCGTAAAGCTGCATGATCGCTCTCGCGACCCTGCGCATATACATTCGGGCGGAGTTGACTGGGTTTCGCGTCTTGAGCCGGTGCTTGCGCGCAGCGCGGGCCATCTGGCAACCGGGAGCGATGCTTCTTTATACCTTGCAGCAGCCGACGCGCTGATCACAGATCACAGTTCCGTGGGATTTGAATACCTGCTGCTTGACCGCCCGTTGATTCGCATCGAATCGCCCGAATTGATAGCGGCAACAAACATTCATTCCGATTATGTCTCGTTGATGGCAGAGGCTTCGACAACGGTTCAAACCGCAGAGCAGGCTGTTTTGGCAGTCTATCGCAGCCTGTCAGAGCCAATGCAGAAATCGGTTTCGCGTAAAGCTGTTGCGGACGAATTGTTTTACAGGCCAGGAACAGCGACTTCCCGGGCCGTGCGCGAGTTGTACGAAGTTCTCGAACTCGACCCCATTACAGAACTATCTGCCGCCGAAGTGATCGGCAGCAGACCAGTCGAAAGTTAAGGCAAAAATATGCCGACCATCTCTAATACCCCGCTTGCCGAAGCGGCAAGACCTCACAATGTTGAAGATTCATATCCGCTCTCGCCGATCCAGCAGGGCATGGTCTTTCATAGCATCTATGATCGCCATTCGGGCGTGGAAATCGAGCAGATGATCTACACCCTGCACGAAGACCTAAACGTCCCGGAATTTATGCTCGCCTGGCAGAGAGTGATAGATCGTCATCCGATTCTAAGAACCAGCTTCAGATGGGAAGGGCTGCGGGAGCCTGTTCAGGAAGTCAATCAAAGCGCAAGCGCGTCGTGGGATGAGCAGGACCTCAGAAGCCTATCCACTGATGAGCAGCACGCCCGGCTTTCTGCTTATCTGGAAAGTGATCGCAGGCGCGGCTTTGATCTGAGGGACAATACGCTCAATCGCTTTGCGCTTTTGCGAGTCGGGCAGTGCGACTATCAATTCATCTGGACTTTTCATCACGCGATAATCGACGGGCGTTCGTTCGTCATAGTTCTGAAAGAAGCCTTTGCCTTTTATGAAGCTCGCTCGAATGCAAATGAATTGAAGTTCGACGAACCGCGCGCGTTTCGGGATTACATCGAATGGCAACGCCAGCGTGATACGGGCCGGGCCGAGAATTTCTGGCGAGGCGAGCTTGAAGGCTTCCGGTCGCCCACGCCGCTGGTCGTAACGCGCAGCGACCAAAACGCTATTGATGATGAGCCTGCATATACAGAGCAGGAGATAAAACTTACCGCGTCTCTGACATCAAATTTGAAGTCGCTCGCCAGCGCGCATCAGGTAACGCTCAATAATATGGTGCAGTCTGCATGGGCTTTGTTGCTCAGTCGCTACAGCGGTGAAACAGATGTCGTTTTCGGAGCAACCAGAGCCTGTCGCCGGTCTGCAATCGCAGGCGCGGAAACTATAGTCGGGCCATTGATTAACACTCTTCCAATGCGCCTTGCGATAGACGAAGAGATGCGGTTGATCGATTGGCTGAAACAGATTCGGGCAAAACACATCGCGCTCAGAGAGTATGAACACGATCCGCTGATGAAGATTCAGGAGTGGAGCGAAGTTTCTAACGGAAGATCATTATTCGATAGCCTGCTGGTCTTTGAAAATTACGAGCTGGACACTTTCTTAAAAGCGCAGGGCGGGAGATGGGAGCATCGCGAGTTCAAGCTGCTGGAGCAGACAAATTATCCGCTTGCGCTTTCAGCATGGGCCGGGCCGGAACTTCTTTTAAAGCTTGCCTACGACCGGCGGAATTTCGATGACGACGCTATCGAAAGAATGCTTGGGCACGTGAAGACTTTATTGGAAGGTATGGCTCAAAATCCCGACGCCCGTCTTGCATGGCTTCCTATGTTAACCGACTGCGAGCAGCGGCAACTGCTCTTTGACTGGACTGACGGTCATCGGAAATATTTCAAGGATGTCTGCATTCATCAACTGTTTGAAGCGCAGGTGAACCGGACGCCCGAAGCGCCTGCCGTAATTTTTGAAGGCGAGAAGCTGAGCTACCGCGAGTTGAACGCAAAAGCGAATCAGCTCGCACGTCATCTGCAAGCCTCAGGCGTAGGGCGGGAATCGCTTGTGGGAATCTGCATGGAACGCTCGCTTGAGATGGTGGTCGCCGTATTGGCGATACTGAAAGCCGGGGGAGCATATGTGCCGCTTGACCCCGCATATCCGAAAGAACGACTGGCAAGCGTGCTTTCTGACGCGAGGCCCGGAGTCCTGCTGACACAACATCGCCATCTCGACCGCCTGCCCGCGCACCACGCTCACGTGATATCGATAGACAGGGATTGGGAATTGATCGCGCGACAAAGCGAGGATAATCCTGACGTGCAGGTCGTGCCCGAAAACCTGGCTTATGTAATTTACACTTCCGGCTCTACAGGAACGCCAAAGGGAGTGATGATCGAGCACAGGTCTCTGGTGAATTTCTCGGAGTCCGCCGCGACAGACTATGAGATCAAACCCGCAGACCGCGTTCTACAATTTGCATCAATAAACTTCGATGCAAGCGCGGAAGAGATATACCCCTGCCTGACGCGCGGCGCGGCGCTTGTGCTCAGAAACGATTTGATGCTCGCTTCGATCTCCGCTTTTCTCGAAAAGTGTCAGGAGTGGGGGATCACGATCCTTGATCTTCCGACTGCCTACTGGCACGGGCTGGTGGAAAGACTGAATGACAGCGAAGTGGAGCTTCCCGAATCCCTGCGCCTGATGATCATTGGCGGAGAACGCGCGATGCCCGAGCGATTGAGCATCTGGGCAAAGCGTGTTGGTTCACGCGTGCGACTTGTGAACACCTATGGCCCGACAGAAGCGACCATAGTTGCTACCTCGTATGACCTGACCCACTCTGGTTGTGAAATCCGGGAAGCGCCTATCGGGCGAGCAATAAATAATACCCGGACATACATACTTGATCGCAGGTTGCGGCCAGTCCCGATTGGCGTTCCCGGCGAGTTGCATATTCAGGGGGCAGGTGTTGCCAGAGGTTATCTGAACAAGCCTGATATAACGTCGCAGAAATTTATCGTCAATCCTTTTGACGGAGACCGGCTTTACAAGTCGGGCGATCAGGCAAGGTATCTGAGCGATGGCAATATCGCATTCTGCGGACGCTTTGACGATCAGGTCAAGATACACGGCTACAGAATCGAACTGGGAGAGATCGAATCGGCGGCCACGGGTTGCCCGGCTATTCGGGGGCTGGTCGTTATGGCAAGAGAAGACACGCCGGGAGACAAGCGCCTTGTGGCATACATGGTTCCCGCGTCTGGCGGGAATCAGGCAGATGTGGCGCAGGAGGTAAGAGATTTTTTGAGAAGAAAACTCCCCGCGCAAATGTTGCCTTCTGTTTTTATCGCGCTCGACGAATTTCCGATCAATCGCAACGGCAAGATTGATCGTCAGTCGCTTCCCGCGCCCGATCATGAGCGAACAGACATGAGCGGCGCATACGTCAAGCCCAGAGACCCGCTGGAATGTCAGTTAGCGCAAATATGGGAAGAGCTGTTCGACATACGACCCATAGGCATCAGAGATAATTTCTTTGATCTGGGCGGACACTCTTTGCTGTCGGTCCGCATGATGGATCGAATAGAGCAGGTGCTTGGCAAACAGCTTCCTTTAGCAACGCTGTTTTCCGGCGCAACGATTGAAAATCTGGCCAAAGTCCTGCTCAAACAAAAAGCGGAATCAGCCCGGTCTTCGCTTATTCGCGTGCAGGCCGGAGGGGCGAAGAAACCTTTCTTTTATCTGCACGGCGACTTTAACGGGGGGGGGCTTTACTGCCTGAGCCTGGCGCGTCATCTGGGCAGCGATCAACCGTTTTACGCGCTTCAGCCTCACGGTATGGATGACGAGTCAATGCCGGAAACCATCGAAGAGATGGCAAAATACCATCTCAAGACGCTGCGCAATTTTCAACCCGAAGGCCCCTACCTGCTGGGCGGCCACTGCAACGGCGGGCTTATCGCTTTTGAGATGGCCCGACAACTTGAAGCGGCAGGGGCCAAAGTGGAATTGCTCGTCATGATTTGCGCGGCAGCGACCAACGCGCGCTACAGGCAGTTGCAGGATCTGGTCAATCGCTTCTGCCTGCTTAGAGGGCTGGGGATAAGCGAGGCGCAGAATTATTTTCTGAATCTGCGCGACCGGGCCATTCGGCTGGAGCAGGCGAAGAATCGCTATACAGCCCGCTTCGCTGAGTTGTTTCGATTGAGCGAGCGCGAACAGATTAGGCTGGCTCGTGATAAAGGGTTGAAGCGGCTTAAAACGTTTGCGGCTTCATTCTCTTATCGAAAACAGTTTCCAGAGCCATCGACTGCCAAAAGACCGGACACGCCCGCAGAAGATGCACGCCGTCAAAAGCTCGCAGACGTTTATGTAAAGGCCATGACGAGTTATGTGCCCAGACGATACGCGGGGCGGGTCACGCTCTTTTGGCCCGATGAATCCCCGTTCGGCAAGTCGGATGATCCGACCTGGGGCTGGCGTGATGTGGCAGCAGAGACAGACGTACACACAGTGATGGGCGGACATTTGACCTGTATTACAAAGCACGCTTCCGAGACGGCACAGGTTCTGAAACAGTGTATAGACGCTGTAGTAAAATGTTAGATGAATTATGTGTACATAATTTACGGATAACTTTGATTGCCTCTAAAAGGTATCGAAATTCAAGGAGTTATTCGACATTTATTATGCATCATAGGGTATCTGTTTTTGCGTCTTCGTTTATTGGAGAATAATTTCAATTCACAGTATTGAAATCATCAGGGACTGATGTCGGACGCTTCTTGCTCTGGTGAAAGAATGAGAAATCAGTTCGCAAACTCAAAGGAGCATTGCCTTCCGCCGTATTGATTTACATACCGCCGTACTGAATTTATATGTATTGACCTGAATTTTATGCACTCTTTCTCAACCGGTTTGCCTGAGTTGTTTCGGGCAAACGCCTTTCAACATAGTTGTGTCAAGGTTGGCATAGCGTTCGCTTGGGTAGACGCTGTTTTCAGTAATCTGCAATGAAAATGGACACCAGCCGAAAGCATGGTTTTACCGTCGATCAAGAAAGAAGAATATGTACACCATAAAAAAAATAGCCCCTATCATCTGTTTAGTCTTCGGATTGTTCGCGCTCAACGTTCAGCAGGCGCAGGCGCAGGAGCGGCTTTGTGACACAGCCTTTGAGGATTGTCGTCAACCGTTGTGGGATCTGATAGATCATGAAACCGTCCGCATTGATGTCTCGTTCTGGTTCATACAGGACACCTCGCTATCAAACAAACTTATTGCGAGGTTTCAAGCCGGTGTGCCGGTTCGCATACTATGCGATCCGCGAGCAAGCGCCACCTACGCTGGCAACCAGCAGATACTTGATCAGCTTCGCGCGGCAGGCATCCCGATGCGCTACAAGGTTGCCGATTGCATTCTGCACATGAAATTCATGCTCTTCGCCGGTCAGAACAAGCTTGAATTCAGCGGAGCGAATTATGGTCCTTTCTTCTTCGTGCCCAACATCCCGTATCAGGATTATATAGATGAAGCGATCTATTTCACGGATGACCCGTCGGTGATCAACAGTTTTAAAACACAGATGGATAATCTGTGGACAGATACGGTCAACTATGGAAACTATGGAAATATAACGGGGCCATTGACTCGCGTATACCCGACCTCTCCGATTGACCCTGCGCTGAATTTCCCGCCGACTGCCGATGGCTCGCAGGATTATTATGGCCGCACGGCATTTCACCTCAATCACGAGTCGCAGAAGATAGACATAATAATGTATCGCATCACAAATGATCGATACACGAACGACACGGTCAATGCTGCGAATCGCGGCGTGCCGGTTCGGCTGATCACCGAACAGGACGAATATAGAAACCCTGCGCGCCAATGGGATGCCTACAATGTCGATCTGCTTTACAACGCGGGAGTCCAGATAAAGATTCGCGCTCATCAAGGATTGAATCACGAAAAAGTGTTGATGCTATACGGTCAGGGGATGACGATCTTTGGGTCATCAAACTGGACAGGCCCGTCATCGAACTGCCAGCAGGAGAATAACTATTTCACCACAAAGCCATGGTTCTTTAACTGGTTCGTCAGCCACTTTGATCGGAAATGGAATTCAACATCAGAGACTCAGCCGTTCGTTCCGCTCCCGCCCGACCAGCCCGCTTATCAATCGCCAGCCAATAATGCGACGGGTCAGCAGACTACTTTAAATCTGACATGGGAGGGCGGGAACTGGGCGCATAAATTCGACATCTATTTTGGGACAGACCCGAACCCGCCGCTGCTTGCGGCAGACCAGTTTATCGGCAAAGTAGACAACGGAGTTCCGGAAACCTACAAAGTGCAGGCGCTCCAGCCGGGCACGAAATATTTCTGGCGAATAGTCAGCAAGACTATGGCGAACGTCACCGCAAGCGGCCCCATCCGCAACTTCACAACGGCGGGCATACCGGGCGCGCCTCCGACCGTCACCGGCATAACTCCTAATTCCGGAACGACACTCGGCGGAACAAACGTGACGATCACAGGCACGAACTTCGCCACGGGAGCTACCGTGACCATAGGCGGAGCCGCAGCAACATCAGTGAATGTGGCGAGCGGCACTTCGATCACGGCAACGACTCCTTCGCATACGGAAGGGACTGTGGATGTGGTTGTAAGAAACGCTGATAATCAGACAGCCACGCTTGCAAACGGGTTCACCTTCGTAGCGCCTTCTACAACACCGCCGGGACCGGGTGACGTAGTGTTGTATGCGTCAGAGGCGAGCGTAAAAGTAGGAAGCTGGCAGGTGGTGGCAGACCCGACGGCAGCGGGCGGCAGCCGACTGTTCAACCCCGATGCCGGGCAGGCGAAAGTCGCGATACCAGCCGCAAACCCGACCAGTTACTTCGAGATGACATTCACGGCACAGGCAGGGACGCCTTACCACATGTGGTTCAGAAGCAAGGCGCTCAATGATAATCCGTTCAACGACTCTGTGCACATACAGTATTCAGACAGCGTGGACCAGAACGGAGCGGCGACGTACCGGATAGGGACGACCACGTCAACAGAGATGAATCTGGAAGAGTGCAGCGGGTGCGGGCTGTCGGGGTGGGGATGGCAGGACAACGGATGGGGAGGAGTAGGAGTGCTGGGATTGCCGATATATTTTCAGACGAGCGGGCAGCACACGATAAGAGTACAGGTCAGAGAGGACGGTATATCAATAGATCAGATCGTGCTATCTAAGGGAACATATTTGAGCGCGTCACCCGGTGCGGCAAAAAACGACACGACGATACTAGGCAAGAGCGAAGGAGGGCCAGCCGCAGCGCCGATGATAAGCGGGATAAGCCCGGCGAGCGGGAGCGTGAGCGGAGGTACGAGCGTAACGATAAGCGGGAGCAATTACGCGAGCGGCGCAAGTGTGAGCATAGGAGGCGTAACGGCGACAAGTGTGAATGTAGTCAACAGCAGTACAATCACAGCCATAACGGGCGCGCACGCGGCAGGAGTTGTTGATGTAGTCGTTGCGAACTCTGACGGTCAATCGGCCACGCTTCCCAGTGGTTTCACGTATGTAACAAACCCAACGCCGCCTGCTCCTGCTGTCACAACCGTTTCACCGAATTCCGGCTCAAACGAAGGCGGCACTGTTGTGACTATCAGCGGAACCGGATTTGTGACTGGCGCGACGGTGCGCTTTGGCGGCGTAGCGGCTACAAGCGTTAATGTGACGAGCAGCACTTCAATCACCGCAACTTCGCCTGCACATGACATAGGGTCCGTAGACGTTGTTGTGACAAACCCCGATGGGCAGAGCGGCACTTCATCGAATGGTTTTTCTTATGCTTTGCCTATAATGACTGAAACTATCTTGTTAGCGGATGACTTCAACGACAACGCGCTGAACAGCACAAAGTGGGCGATCTCGAACCTGTTTTCAGGCTTCACGGACGCTGGTCTGCCGACGCTTGAGACGAATCAGCGACTGGAGATAGGGCCGATGCTGCAACAGGCGGGAGGGTCGCATTACAACGGGCTGAGGAGCGCGGCGAGCTACAACTTCACGAATGCCTACTGCGCGGTGGAGGTGGTGCAGGCGGCAGGGGCGAACACAGCGGCAGACGCGATGCTGACGGTGGGAAGAGACGTGGACAACTATTACCGGATATTTGTGGAGAGCGGAACGCTGGTGATAGCGCGGAAGATCGGAGGAGCGAAGGCGACGATGATGACGATGAGCTACAGCAGTGTGAACCACCGGTACTGGAGAATAAGGCACGAGCAGAGTACAAACAGAGTGGTGTTTGAGGCGGCGGCAGACAGCGGAGGAGCGCCGGGAAGCTGGACGCAGATGTACAGCGAGGTGTGGAGCACGAGCGGAGTGCCGCTGGCGACGGTACAAATGGAGTTGAAAGCGGGAACATGGCAGGCAGAGGCGAACGGAGGAGGGAAGGTGATATTTGATAACTTCAAGCTCGCTAAGCCCTGATTATGCCGAGCGCGAAAAAGTCAGCGTTATATTTTGAGAACTGCCTCACGATACGCCTTCAGGTGTCGTTGCGCCTGCGGTTTATGATCAGTCCCACTCTGCGCGAATCAAGAGGATAATGTTGAACGCTTATCGAGATAACCCGCCGCCTTCAGCCTATACCAAAACAAGGCGCTGGCGATCCGCATTATTGCCTGTTTTTATAATCGCGCTTTTGACGGCAGCCTTCATGCTGCCTGATGGAAGCCGAGCCTCAAGCCCTGCGCAAAAAAGCGAAGAGCCTGCTGCGAGAGGTAACGCCAGTCGAAGTTCAGTAATGAATTTTACTGAACTTGCAAACAGAGAGCGGCTTTCTCCGATAACCCGAAAACCCTTAGCCATTCATGAGCCGTTGGAAGATTCTGAAGAGTTCGAGAATAAAGCGATACCCACGGGCGCGAATACGCCAGGTGATGAAAATCGTGCATCGACTCCTTCAGGTATAACAGCCGTATCGCCTGCTCTGGCGTCAAGCTTTCCGGCTCTGGATGATGACAACACACGCATCCCTTCGGATACGCACGGAGCCGCAGGCCCCAATCATCTGATGGTTGCGCTGAACAGTCAGGTTCGTGTTCAAACGAGAAATGGAGGAACGATAAACACCGTTTCGCTTAACGGCTTCTGGGCCGCATTTGGACACCCGAACGTATTCGACACGAGAATCTATTATGACTCTTTTGCCGCGCGATGGATCTTTATCTCGCTCGCCGATTTTCGCGCCGCTACGTCCGCGTTGCTGATTGGCGTGTCCCAGACCGGCGATCCGACCGGCAATTGGAACCTCTTCAATATCGACGCAGATGCAGCCGACCTCGTCTTTGTTGATTATCCGAATGTTGGCTTTAATAAAGACTGGATTGTGGCAACTGCGAACGCCTACCGAATAAGCGATAAGGAGTTTGTCACTTCAAATATCTATGTATTCAATAAGACGGCTCTGTATGCCGGAAGCGGAAGCCCGTTCACTCTTTTTCAGGATTCTTCAGGGACTTCGCAGGTTCCGGCGATCACGTATGACAATACGCTTTCGACCATATACATAATTGAAAACTGGAATGGGAATGCCGGAGGGACAGGCGCTTTGCGGCTCAGCAAAATAACAGGCGCGGTCGGTTCAGAATCGCTGTCGCTCGGCATCGCGTTTCCCTCGACGCCAAATCCATGGGACAACGCGCCCCCCGGAAGCGGAAACTTCGCTCCGCAACTCGGTTCATCTCAAAACATAAATGATGGAGACGCCGTAGCGCAGAATCTTGTATATCGAAATGGCTCTTTGTGGTGCGCGCAAACAGTGTTTTTGCCCGCCGGAGGAGCGGCAACACGAAGCGCTGTTCAATGGTGGCAGCTGAGCACGAGCGGAGCCATACAACAACGAGGCCGTGTTGATGATCCGAGCGGCAATGTTTTTTATGGCTTTCCGAGCATCGCCGTTAATAAAAACAATGATGTGCTGATCGGCTATTCGCGCTTTTCAGCGAGCCAGTACGCAGGCGCAAGCTACTCTTTTCGCGCTTCATCTGACCCTGTGAATACGCTCAGAGACCCTGCCGTTTTGAAAGACGGGCAGGCTCCTTACGTAAAAACCAATGGCGGCACGCGCAACAAGTGGGGCGATTATAGCAGCACCATTGTAGACCCGCTCAATGACCTTGATATGTGGACGATTCAAGCGTATGCCGCTTCGCCGTCGGGAGGAATTGACCGGTGGGGAACATGGTGGGGGCGACTGGCGCTTGCTCCAGCTTCGCCCGCCGCAAGTGAGATCGTTTTGTATGCGTCAGAGGCGAGCGTAAAAGCAGGAAACTGGCAGGTGGTGGCAGACCCGACTGCGGCAGGCGGCAATCGCATATTTAACCCGGATGCGGGGCAGGCGAAAGTAGTCACACCATCCGCAAATCCGACCAGCTACTTCGAGATGACATTCACGGCACAGGCAGGCACGCCTTATCACATGTGGTTCAGAAGCAAGGCGCTCAATGATAATCCGTTCAACGACTCAGTGCATATACAGTATTCAGACAGCGTGGACCAGAACGGGGCGGCGGTCTACAGGATAGGGACGACCACGTCAACAGAGATGAATCTGGAAGAGTGCAGCGGGTGCGGGCTATCGGGCTGGGGATGGCAGGACAACGGATGGGGAGGAGTAGGAGTGCTGGGGCCTGCGATATATTTTCAGACGAGCGGGCAGCACACGATGAGAGTGCAAGTCAGAGAGGACGGAATATCAATAGATCAGATCGTCCTGTCGCCAGCCACTTATTTGAGCACGCCGCCGGGGCCAGCCAAAAACGACGCTACTATAATTCCGAAGCCGGGCGGCAGTCCTGCGCCGACGATAAGCGGGATAAGTCCAGTGAGCGGAAGCGTGAGCGGAGGCACGAGCGTAACGATAAGCGGGAGCAATTACGCGGCGGGAGCGAGTGTGGTGATAGGAGGCGTAACGGCGACGAGCGTGAATGTAGTGAGCGGCAGCACGATAACAGCTGTAACGGGCGCGCACGCAATGGGGGCGGCAAACGTTGTTGTAACAAACAGCGACGGGCAGTCTGCCACGCTTGTCAATGGATATACATTTGTCGCTAATGCTGTCGTGCCGCAACTGGGTCACGTATTCATTCTTGTAGAAGAGAATCATAGCTATTCCAGTGTGATTGGCAGTTCCATGATGCCCTATCTGAACAGTCTGGCAGCGAGATACGGATTGGCTGCTAATTATTTTGCGAATACGCATCCTTCGATTGGTGATTATTTCTGGTTGACTACTGGGCAGGTAATTACAAACAACAGCAACTTCGCGGGCACCGTGTCCGAAGATAACATCGTTCGCCAGTTGGTAGCCGCCGGAAAGACATGGAAATCATACGCAGAGAGCTTGCCCGCAGTTGGCTATACGGGCACGGATCAGTATCCTTACGTCAAGCGTCACAACCCATTCGCATATTTCACTGACGTGATCAACAGCCCTGCGCAGGCTGGTAAGCTGGTGCCGTTCTCGCAATTCGGAACCGATCTGACAAATAACCAGTTGCCCGACTATTCCTTCATCATCCCCAACCAATATAATAACGCGCATGATTGTCCTCAGAACCTGCCTTCGTGCACAGATGCGGATAAACTCGCGGCGGCTGACAATTGGCTCAGTACGAACATAGCGCCCTTGATTGCGAGTCCTGCCTTTCAACAAGACGGGCTGCTTGTGATTGTCTTTGATGAATCGATTGATGCTGACACAGCCGGGGGCGGGGGACAGGTGGCAGCCCTCGTCATCAGCCCCAGAGCGAAGCCAGGGTACAGGTCAACAACGTTCTATCAGCATCAAAGCGTGCTGAGGATGACGGCAGAGGCTTTAGGGCTGACAAGTTTTCCGGGAGCGGCTGCAACCGCGCCAAATATGCTGGACCTGTTCGACACGTCTACAAGCCCTGCGCCAGCGATTTCATCCATATCACCGAACTCTGGCACGACGAACGGTGGAACATCCGCGACGATCAGCGGCAGCGGGTTCACTACCGGCGCAACGGTGAGCTTTGGCGGATCGCCTGCTACTAATATAAACGTGACAAACGGCGCTTCAATCACCGCAACTACGCCTGCCCACGCAGCAGGCATAGTTAATGTGGCGGTCACAAATACAAATGGTTTGCGAAGCACGCTGAGCGGAGGCTACACATACACGACGGCCCCGCCGACTGAAACGGTTCTGTTAGCAGATGACTTCAACGACAACGCGCTGAACAGCATAAAGTGGGCGATCTCGAACCTGTTTTCAGGCTTCACGGACGCTGGTCTGCCGACGCTTGAGACGAATCAGCGACTGGAGATAGGGCCGATGCTGCAACAGGCGGGAGGGTCGCATTACAACGGGCTGAGGAGCGCGGCGAGCTACAACTTCACGAATGCCTACTGCGCGGTGGAGGTGGTGCAGGCAGCAGGGGCGAACACGGCGGCAGACGCGATGCTGACGGTGGGAAGAGACGTGGACAATTACTACCGGATATTTGTGGAGAGCGGAACACTGGTGATAGCGCGGAAGATCGGAGGAACGAAGGCGACGATGATGACAATGAGCTACAGCAGTGTGAACCACCGGTACTGGAGGATAAGGCACGAGCAGAGTACAAACCGGGTGGTGTTTGAGGCGGCGGCGGACAGCGGAGGAGCGGCGGGAAGCTGGACGCAGATGTACAGCGAGGTGTGGAGCACGAGCGGAGTGCCGTTGGGAGGGGTGCAGATGGAACTGAAAGCGGGAACGTGGCAGGCGGAGGCGAACGGGGGAGGGAAGGTGATATTTGATAACTTCAAGCTCGCTAAGCCCTGATTGTTCCGGGCGCGAGTGCAGGAGTAGAGAGATGAATTGGCCGCCTTTCACTTCCAGAATTGAAAGGCGGCCAAATTAAATCAAGGGCTATCTGACATCTATGGTCGCGATCATGAAGTTATGATCTGACGGTCTTACGCCTCTGTCATCAAGTGTGCCGATTGTTTCCGTTGCCCAGATGGCAAGGTTGCGTTGATCGGGTATCTGAGCGCCTCTTAAAGTCAGATTACTCGCGCCTCTGGAATAGAAAATATAATCTATTCGGCCCCTGCGCGTTCTGGTCTGCCACTCCACAGGGTTATCGGGATAGGCTACGGCAGTGCCGCTGTGAAATGCGTCGTTCCAGGAATCGAAATAGCTTGCGAACATATTGCCCATCTCAGGCCAGTCAGGGCTTGCATTGAAATCGCCAGCGATGATGCGCGGCTCGGCGAAGTTCGCGGCAAAGTTTTTGATCTCGTTCATCTCCTGAGTTCTGGCAAAAGCGGAATCGGGATCAATATGTGTTGCAAAGAAATTGATGATCTTGCCGTTGGCATTGATCGTCGCCTGCGCGACTGACCTTTGATAGCTCAGGTACAAAGAGCCTGTGCTGACGATAGTCCACCGGGTCAATATCAGATTGCCTTCCGAGCAGCCCGCGTACTTGCCGATCCAGAAGAAAGACCAGTTCTGGCCCGTCTTCGATGTCAGCAGGTTGCGCAGTATCTGGGCTTGATCTTCGCTCGCATTGCGATTGACTTCGTACATAGCGACAACGTCTGCATTCATGTTGGCGATCCACGTTGCCTGACGATCAAGATTGTGAAGGTTGTCAGTCCCGTTGCCGAACTGGCTGTTCCATGTCATTACCTTCAACGTCACCGCGCCCGTAGCCGGAGGCGTCGTCACGGTGACAATGACCGATGCGCTGGCAGATGCGCCCTGATTATCGGTCACGGTCAGCCTCGCGGTATAGGTGCCCGCAGAGGTGTATGTGTTTGATGTGAATGGCTGCGTTGCAGTCTGACCGTCTCCAAAAGTCCAGCTATAGGAAACGATACTGCCGTCAGGATCGTTCGCGCTGGAACTGAAGCTCACAGGGAGCGGAGCCAGTCCTGAGGTCGGGGTTGCTGAAACCGTGACCGTTGGAGGCTGGTTTGCAGGCGGCGTCGATCCTCCTCCAATTGTGCTCGGCAGAATGTTGGAGTCGTTTTTAAGGGAGCCGGGAGAAACAGTCAGATAAGAAGAAGGAGAAAGGACGATCTGGTCGATGGAAAGACCGTCTTCTCTGGCCTGAATGCGAAGAGTCTGAGTGCCTGTGGATTGAAAATAAACGAGCGGGCCAAAGACATTGACGCCCCAGCCGTTGTCCTGCCAACCCCAGCCGCTGAGACCGAAGCCTGAATTCTCTTCCAGATTGATGCATGTGGAACTGGTGGTGCCGATGCGATAGAGCGCCGAGCCGGTGGCATCGGTGGAGCCTGAAAACTGGACGAAGACTGAATCGTTGTAAGGCGAGTCGCTTTGAGCCTTGCCTCTGATCCAGAGGCGATAAGGAGTGCCAGCCTGAGCCGTGAAACTCATCTCGAAATAACTTGAAGGGTTGGCCACGGCATCCGTCAGCTTTGCCCCTCCCAGATCGAGATTGCGCAGAGAAGTCGTTCCCGCTGCCGTGCTGTCGAAAACTTTAGACCAGTTGCCGATGACTTTATTGTTCGGCACATCAGATGCCCAGATCACAACATCCGACGCGCTTGCAGCTGGCGGAACAGTCTTGGATAAAATTGTAGTGTCGTTTTTAAGCGAACCGGGAGAAACAGTCAGATAAGAAGAAGGAGAAAGGACGATCTGGTCGATGGAAAGACCGTCTTCTCTGGCCTGAATGCGAAGAGTCTGAGTGCCTGTGGATTGAAAATAAACGAGCGGGCCAAAGACATTGACGCCCCAGCCGTTGTCCTGCCAACCCCAGCCGCTGAGACCGAAGCCTGAATTCTCTTCCAGATTGATGCATGTGGAACTGGTGGTGCCGATGCGATAGAGCGCCGAGCCGGTGGCATCGGTGGAGCCTGAAAACTGGACGAAGACTGAATCGTTGTAAGGCGAGTCGCTTTGAGCCTTGCCTCTGATCCAGAGGCGATAAGGAGTGCCAGCCTGAGCCGTGAAACTCATCTCGAAATAACTTGAAGGGTTGGCCACGGCATCCGTCAGCTTTGCTCCTCCCAGATCGGAATTGGCGAGGCGCGCGCCACCTGCGGCGGTTGAATCGGAAACGACTTGCCAGTTGCCTACTTTGACCGAAGCCTCCGATGCATACAGAACAACGTTAGTCGCGCCTGATTGCGCGGTTGCCAGTCCGAGCGACAGGCAGACGAAAGAGAGAATCAAAAATAATGGCTTGAACTTCACAATCCTCAGATCTTTTTTCATATATCTCCATCAAAAAGAACTTGGTCAACCCTGATACACCTTCAGTCATTACGGCGTTGCTCTGAAGAAACACGAATATCCTCAGGAGGTAAGGTTCAAGCAGAACTCCAAATCCTGAATCGTCTGTGACTGGTGATTCAGGATTTGCCGGTTACGACTGAGGGCGTTTTTTCAATGACAAGGGCACAACCACACCCTTGGCGGCCAGATGACTGAGCATTGATCTGCGTTGAGGCGAGGCTGCAAATCAGTTGCTTCCGGCTAGCGTCTATCTCAAATAAAACTCAGGGGCCTGAAAGACCGGTATTGTGAGGAAGTCAAACTGTGTTAAAGCCCTTTCAGTAAGAGCTTCATAGCACTTTTATGTTTTTGACAAACAATTCTGCCAAACCGTTTGTTGAGGAAGTAAGGTTATACCACGCGCTTTCTGACGGGTCAAGAATTCATTCTTTCTTGTAAGAGTTTCGCAATATAGTTGAAGGGATTTTAAGAAATCAGCCGGATTTACGCCTCGCATAGATGTAAATAGGGCGCTTCCCGGATAGAGGGTTTTTGCAAGCCTCCGCCAGTTTTGCGTATTTAATATATTGAAGACTGAAATGTGGATAGTTGTGGCGAAATTATGAGATCAACATAATTGAATCAAAGCAGGGATTGATAATAATAAATAACCTTTCCATTTTTCCCATTGATGCCGGAGGCAGAAGAGTTCTCTTCTGCAAAAGACCATGCTTATCAAGACTACAATATTAAAGAAGAAGGGTCATGGAATCAGGCGATGAGACTTGATGTGATTGTTCCGACCTATAATCGCCACCAACTGCTCAAGCAGACGCTCAGCAGTCTGCTTCGAGGTCACGTGCCATCAACGCTTGATGTCAAAGTCACCGTCGTTGATAACAACTCGACCGACACCACCAGACAGGTTGTCGAAGAATGGGCGCGAAAATTCAAAGGGCGTCTCAACTACGTGTTTGAACGCAGGCAGGGGAGATCGGCTGCCCTGAACGCTGGCATTATGTCAACCGAGGGCGATTTGATAGGCATGATAGATGATGACGAAGAGATTGATGAGCGATGGTATGCTCGCGTTCAATCCGCGTTCAGCCAGACCGATGTGGATTTCATCGGCGGCCCATACGTGCCTAAATGGGGGGCCAGCCCGCCCGACTGGCTGCCGATGAATTATGTGGGCGTGATCGGGTGGATTGATGGCGGAAACAGCGTTGTTCCTTTCGATGAAAATTATCCGGGGATGCTGATGGGAGGCAATGCCGTCCTTACACGCTCTATATTTCAAAAAGTCGGACTGTATAAGACTTCGCTCAGTCGCACGGGGACGCGGCTGCTTGCTGGCGAAGATGAAGACATGTATCAGCGATTGCGCGCAGCGCGCGCGCGCGGGTTCTACCTGCCCGACCTGATTATTCATCACTATATCCCGCCTGAAAGATTGACCAAGCGTTATTTCCGCAAGTGGTGTTTCTGGCGAGGCGTCTCGCGCGGAGTGCTGGATAAAGAGAAGCCTTCGCCTGAGGTCCATCTGGCAGGAGTGCCGCGCTGGCTTTATGGAGAAGCCGCGCGCAGTGCGCTTCGCATATCGAAGCGGGCGATCAAAAGAACCATAGAACCAGCCGAACATTTTTCGGACGAACTTACGATCTGGGATCTGGCAGGCTTCTTTTACGGCAGGCACTTTTACAAGCCTGCGCGATGATCCGACTGCGGGGCAAGCGTCAATTGCAGGGCTGTCTGATAAGGAAGAACGCCGTATGGCAAAGGAATACGAAATAACAGTAATAATCAGCACATACAATAGGAGCGAGATGCTGGCCGGAGCGCTCGAAAGCGTGCTTGAGCAGGAAAGCGGAGCCGTGGGCTATGAGGTGATAATCGTAGACAACAACTCGACGGATGAGACGAGAGAGGTGGTTGAGGGCTACATAGCCGGAGGGCACGGGAATCTGCGCTACGTGTTTGAGGGCAGGCAGGGAGTGTCGTATGCGCGAAATCGAGGGATAGAGGAAGCAAGAGCCGCGATCATCGCGTTTGCGGATGACGATGTGCGAGTGGCAAGGGATTGGGTGGCGAAGATCAAGCGAGCCTTTGACTCTCATCCTGATATTGATTGCATCGGTGGAAAAGTCCTGCCGCGATGGGAGAGCGAGCCGCCTCTGTGGCTGACCCGCGATCATTGGATGCCGCTTGCGCTTCAGGATTACGGTGACGAAAAGGTTTCGATAAATACAGATAACAAGCTCTGTCTGGTGAGCGCCAATCTGGCATTTCGCTCGGAGGCGTTTCAGGAGACGGGACTATTTGAGCCTGAATTGCAGCGGGTCAAAAACGGCATTGGCTCGATGGAAGATGCGGAACTGTTAGAGCGTTTCTGGGCAACCGGGCGGCGGTCTCTGTATGTTCCTGACCTGATAGTCATCACGGATGTGCCGGTCGAGCGAATGACAAAGAGCTATCATCGCATATGGCACACAGGACACGGCTACTTCTTTGCGATCATGCGGTCAGAAGCGATGGAACAATCTTCCAGCCGGTTGTTTGATGTTCCCGCGCATCTTTACAGGCAGGCCGTCGCAGAGGCTGCCGCGTGGTTTAAATGCATCCTGTCCGGCAAACGCGAGCGCGCATTCGCTCACGAAATCGGCTTGCGGTTTTTTGGAGGATTCTTTCACAAGCGAAAGCAGGATTTCCTTTCCAATGCGCGGCACGGCACTCTGCATGAAATTTTCGCGTTCGTCCGGTCGCTTATTTCAAAGAAAGATTATCGCCGTATGTCGAAAGAGACAGGTTGAAGCACTGATGCTCGCAATTGAGGGAATAAAAAGATCAGGCAGATGAAATTGTTGAAATATCAAATGACTTCTGAGTATGGGAAATAGAGAGGGTTGCTGCCGGGGTCGAAATTATGAGGTCAACATACTTAAACCGACAGCAGTTTGATTCGACGAACAGGAAGTCGCGCTCGCAAATTTTGCAATGAACAACATGTCTTTGACTGAATCAAAAGGATCAGCGATGGCTTCGGCTTTTGCAAAAGAGAGATCGAATCTATGGGACTTGCAGTCAATCTCAAGCCTCCTCTATCCGAAATTTACTATATTAGAGCTACTTGATGAGTCAGCCGATAGCGCGATTTTTCTGGCTCAGGACCACCGAGCAGAGTCTGAGGGGCTTGATCTTTTCGTCAAGCTGAAGGTTTTGTCCGAGCCTGCGCGACTTGATCGAAAGCGGCTGGAGTTGTTTTATCTGGAAACCCGCGCAGCGGCAAAACTGTCGCATAAGAATATTATAAAGACCTCGGAAGCGGAGCATATTGGAAACCTTCATTTCTGCGTCATTGAACACAGGCCGAATTGCGAAAGCCTGCGCAGCCTGCTTGCGATCAGGGCCTGGCTTGATACGCAGCTTGCTGCCGCAATAGCTATGCAGATCGCCGAGGCTCTGGATTATGCCTACAGGCAAGGCGTGATGCATTTGAAGTTGCAGCCTGAGCGCATACTTATTGATCCGGAAGGCACTGCGCTTATCACGGATTTCGGCATCGAAAAGGGCGATGAACTCAGATGGGCGCACGAGGCGCGAGCAAAGAGCAGTTCTGCGTTTTATTGCAGCCCTGAACAGGCCAACGGTCAGGATGTTGACGCGCACAGTGATCTTTATTCTCTGGGCATCATTTTATATGAAATGCTGACGGATCGTGTGCCTTTCGATCATCAAAATCCCGACGTTGTCCTGCATAAGCATAGAACTCAAATTCCTGAGCCTCCCGATGTATTCCGCTCAGACTTGCCCGCTTCTATATCAGCAATTGTGATGAGCCTGCTTGAAAAGCAGCCCCTTAAACGCCCTCAAACCCCCGCGCATCTGCAAGCTGCGTTAAATGGAATCGCCCGGAAACAGGAGACGGCGGGAATCAACCTGAATGAGCCTTTATTAGATCTGGAAATTGATGACGGAATAATTTCCGGCTCTGTAATAGATGAAGCCGGGACAGAGAGAGGTGAATCATCCTCCGAAGAAAGTGAGCCTCTGGTCGATTGGGACGATTTTGCGCCTGCCGAAGACGGCTTGATGTTAAAACCCGTTGCGGACCGGCAGATTGAATCAAGACGTGAACGATTTGAACCGCCAACGATAACCGTCATCGAGCCGCCGCCGTATGTGCTGGTTGAGCCTCCACCTTTGATTGAAACCACGGCCAGGGTAATTACCGGCCAGCAAAAAAAACCAGCCGCGCCAAAGAGTCCAGCCACGGTCGCTCCAACAGAGATAAGGACGAAATTGTTTCTCATCTTATCAGTTGTCATCGTCGCAGCGATGGCGCTAACCCTGTATGGCCCATTAATATCGC
Source organism: Blastocatellia bacterium (assembly GCA_963804815.1). Taxonomy (GTDB): domain Bacteria; phylum Acidobacteriota; class Blastocatellia; order UBA7656; family UBA7656; genus DATEKX01. The sequence continues at coordinate 7,110,266 of CAWDRU010000002.1, forward strand.
GCCGCAGCCAGAAGCCACCCGATGAAGTAACAACCGCAGGCTCGGCGGACGCAGTGCAACCCGCAAAGGCAGCTTTACCTGCAACGCCAGTATTACCAGCCTCCCCAGTATTACCGGCAAAGCCGGATTCAAATGATATTGAAGCCCGCACGCCGTTTAACAGTCTTCCTTCGGCGAAGACAAGACCTTCGAGGGGCGTTCGAGGGATTAAGGCAGGCGCTACATTGCGTTCTTCGAGGCAGGTTCGGAAGGTCAAAAGCAATACGGCAGCGCGTTCTGCAAAGCGTTCGCGAATACGCGGGCGTTCTAACTGAAAGTCGATTACGGAGATAATTGAATGTACAAAGATTTCTATGGATTCAACGAGATACCTTTTGGCCTGACACCGAATCCCAAATATATTTACAAGACGGACAGCTATCTTGAAGTCACAGCAAATCTGAAATACTGCATCTCTCATTACAAGGGACTTGTAGTGGTGACGGGCGAAGTAGGGACGGGAAAGACAACCACGCTGCGGGCAATGATGCAGCATCTGGGGCATGAAATTCTTACCGTCTATATGGTAAATCCTTTTCTTTCCACATCGGAATTCTACGAATTATTGATCTCTGATTTAAGGCTTGGCCTTTCGCCTGCCGCGTCAAAGACGCAGGTACTGTCGGCGCTGGCTTCGTTTCTTTCACATCGTCATTCAAGGGGGCTTCGGACGGTTCTGATCGCTGACGAAGCGCATGGGCTTTCACCTATGGTGCTTGAAGAGATTCGACTGCTTGCAAATCTGGAAACGAACACAGAGAAACTTCTTCAGGTAATCCTCTGCGGCCAGCCCGAACTGCGCGAAACGTTGAATCAACCAAATCTGAGACAGTTGAAACAGAGGATTTCGTTGCGCTGCTCGATAAAACCGCTGACTATGATCGAAGTGATAAAGTATATTCGGTTCCGCCTGAAAACAGCGGGAGCCGACAGGATGGATATATTTGATACGAGCGCGCTTGATTTGATTGGCCGAATATCGCTTGGTATACCTCGCGTAATCAATAACATTTGCGATAACGCGCTGCTTATGGGATACGCAGACGGGCATAAAACAATTACGAGCGACATTATAGAAGAAGTGATCGTCGCGCTCGACATTACGCCGAATGAAACTACGACGGCAGACCCGGCGGATTTTAATATGTGGGGGACTCCACTCCACCGCACGGCCATTGATGGCTCGCAAAATTGACCTGTCCATGGGTTGGTTATGCGAACATAAAGCAGTCATTTTCCTGCCTGAGCACTATCGATTGACAATCGATCCCCTGTTTTTCTTCCCAAAGTATTAATAAATCATAAAGTTTTTCTACACTTTACACAGACAATGCGCGAGCAGGGTCTGAAATATCCCCTCTGAATAAAGAAAAAAATAAAAATTCGAGGTTAAGGCTACCCATTTGCATCATATCTGGCTGCCACACGAACTGGTGAAAAAAAGAGCCGAGCGTTGTAATGGGGTGAAATTTTCAGCAAAATAGTCGGACATAAAATTAAAGATTAAACAATATATGAGACACCTCATAGGGTTTTGTCTCATCAAGTCATTCGGGCAAGTGGGGGGATAGAAAGTTGTCAATAAAAGATCGTAGCTGGCTGGATTTACTTTTGAGCAATGACACAGAGACGTTATGGAGCAAATTATTCAATCTGCTTTCAAGACACTCAGCCGTTAAATTGCTATACCCGCGAAGAGAACTCTCAAGCGATAACAAATGGGACATCTACAGTGATCTGACTCAGGGGCTTTTCCTGCGCCTGCTTGAGAAAGATCGGTGGCATCATTATCTTGATGCCGGTTATTCAAACGACAGGGTAGAGCAGGAGTTGTTTCGCATCGAAGTGCCCAACTTCGTCTCAGAGCTTCAACGTGAGCGATACCCTGAATCATATCGACTGGCTCGTCGCATCAGCGACCTGATCAAGACGCGACCGGAGTTTCAATATTATCAACCCTGTTGCTCGACCGAGGCAAAGAGATCGGAACTGCCTCGCGTCACAAACAAAATGGTACTGAAAGTTTATGGATTATCGTGCTGGCCCGCTGGTAAAGAGATAAAGCGCAACGCCAACCCGGAACATCTGGTCAGAGAGGTTGCCGTCAGGAATCGCGATACCAGACGAACGGGACGGGGAAGCGGCTCGCAGATAATCATCTCTAATGAAGAGTTGACGCAGCTGATAATCGATATATTCACTGCCGTAGATACTCCGTTAACAATACGGATGATCCGGGGATTCGTTATGTCGAAGCTGATGATCGAAGACTGCTGGTTTATCTCTTTAGATGCCGAACTGACCTCTGCATCCGACCACGTCACAGAGCCACAGCGAGTAGATTTGCCCGACAAGCGGCCTACGCCTCTGGATTCGCTTCTGGACAAAGAGATGAAACAGCAGATTGAATACGTTGTCGAATCTCTGTTAAACAGTATGCGCGAAGCCGTCAGGTACAAGGCAATCAGATACTCTAAGCTGATTGATGTGGCGTGGCACTGCTACTTCAACCCCGCATCACCATCGCAAACTAAGATAGCCAGGCTTATGGGGATATCGGATTCTCTGGTGAGCCACTATCGCGGCATATTCGATGAGCTGATACGAAGTTTGCCGCTGAGCGTTGCTGAATTCATTCACCTCAACTCTGTGCTCGGCAGCCGGTTGGCGGCCCTCAGGTCCGAGATGGTTACAACGTCTAAGACTAAATCGAAAATTGGCGAAGAAAGATCGGTTGAGCTTGATGCTAAATTTGCTTCCGCCTGTAGCCCAAGGGCTTTCAGCGCTGCCGCATCGCGTAGATCTTGAATAAGTGATCAGGCAACGGAAGCCATGAGGCACCCTCTGGCGCGAGATGTTCAACTCGGCGATCTTTTTGTATTGCTGGCTACTCGTGCGCTTTTTCGGGTAGGTTTAAGCCTGGCCATCTCAGGGCTGTCAATGCTTTGCAGTTCCTTCGTCTGTTCTGCAACCGCAGCCTTAAATTGTTTGTTCTGGGTCAGCCATTTGTTGAGTTCCGAGAATTTTATTTTCAACACAAGCGCGGCATATCTGGCTGTGCAACCCGAAGCGATGAGTTTGATAGCATCAAGTTGTATTTTAGATAGTTCGATATCTGATGGACTGACAGGTCCTCTTCTCATTTATGCTCCTTGAGGGGTTGAATGAACAAGTGTTTTTACACTGACTAGGCTTTCATTGTCAACGACCAGCCTGACCGTTTCACAAAAGATGGAGCAAGCCTGAGAACGGATTACAAACCTTTCTATCAGTTGTCGAAACAGGGGCCTTTTTCAGTAAGCTCGCCACGGGTCGGGTCGTCACTTGTAAATATGCCTTTCCTGTCTATGTGACCGTAGCTTCCGAAAAAACGAGGAGCGCAGCAAAGACATCTCCCTACATAGCAGACCCGGCCTATCGAGACTCGCGCCTGACCGTTTTGAAAAGGCGCGGCGTGCGCGAACGCCGGTTCGATGACAAACGCGCCTGTTTTGTCTATGTAGCCAAACTTACTTGGCCTTGCGCACATGGATTTACTATCCATTCCCACATCGACCGGAGCAAGGTTTTCCGAGAAATCTCCGGCGTATAGAAACCTTATCGGAATGACTACCTGACCGTTTCTGTCAACGTAGCCCCATTTGAGGTTATGAGTCAACGAGTCTCTATAAGACCTGTTCTCCTCTTTATCCATGTTTGGTACTGCGGCTGCCGCCAGCCCCTCGGAAAAATCGCGCAGAACCGAGTACTGCAATTCAACGACTATATGGCCGCTCGTATCGATGTATCCCCACCTGTAGCCGGGAGTTTTATCTTTGGATGATGCTTTGTCCGTTACGGCCACGCGCGCCAGCCCTTCGATGAAGGGGAGCGCAATATCGAACTGTGGCGGGATCACAAGTCTGCCTTTGTTATCGGCATAGCCCCACCTCTGATTGACCTTCACCGGGGTATGTTGCGCTGCGGCCATCTGACAGGCCAGCAGTACGAGACAAACTGACAGGACATGCTTCATAGGCATTCGCCTCCAAAGAGTTCACGCATTGATAACTGCCCGTCCTATCTATTTCCATTTCCAGTCACGGACTTCGGGCAGGTCATCTCCGTGCTTTCTTATATATTCTTTATGCTCGATCAGCTTGTCGCGCATTCTCTGTTTCACATGCGCGGCAGTGCGCCCAAGGCGCGGCACACGTTCGATTGTATCTATCACAAGATGAAACCGATCGAGGTCGTTGAGCACTACCATATCAAACGGGGTTGTGGTGCTTCCTTCTTCCTTGTAGCCTCGCACGTGTATGTTTCTGTGATTGGTTCGCCTGTAGGTCAGACGGTGAATCAGCCACGGGTAGCCATGAAAAGCAAAGATCAGCGGTTTATCCGTGGTGAAGAGCGAATCGAACTCCTTATCAGGCAGTCCGTGCGGGTGTTCCGTAGCAGGTTGCAGCTTCATCAGATCGACTACGTTTACCACGCGCACCTTCAGGTCCGGAAAGAACTGGCGGAGCATGGTTACTGCGGCCAGTGTCTCAAGCGTTGGCGTGTCTCCGGCGCAGGCCATTACGACATCCGGTTCCGCGCCCTGATCGTTGCTTGCCCATTCCCAGATGCCGATTCCGGCTGTGCAGTGCTTTATGGCGGCGTCCATATCGAGGTACTGCAAAGCGGGTTGCTTTCCGGCAACGATGACGTTGACGTAATTGCGACTTCGCAGGCAGTGGTCTGTTACTGAAAGCAGCGTGTTGGCATCCGGCGGAAGATAAACCCGGATGACCTCTGATTTCTTATTCACCACATGATCGATAAAGCCGGGGTCCTGATGGCTGAAACCGTTGTGATCCTGACGCCAGACATGAGACGTGAGCAGGTAGTTGAGCGACGCAACAGGCCGACGCCACGCGATATGGCGCGTAGTCTTCAACCACTTGGCGTGCTGATTGAACATCGAATCCACGATGTGAATAAAAGCCTCGTAGCATGAGAAAAGTCCGTGTCGCCCTGTCAGCAGATACCCTTCCAGCCAGCCCTGACACATATGCTCGCTCAGCACTTCCATCACACGCCCGTCCGCAGAGAGGTGATCGTCGCCCTCTATAGTTGTGGCCACCCAGGCTCTGTTGGTCGCTTCAAAGAGCGCGCTGAGGCGATTTGAAGCAGTCTCGTCCGGCCCCATCACGCGAAAGTTTTTGCTGTCGGCGTTAAGCCTCATCACGTCGCGCAGGAACTGCCCCATCACACGTGTAGCTTCGGCCTCGACCGTTCCCGGTTCGGGCACATCTACGGCGTAGTCGCTGAAGTCAGGCATCCTCAGGTCTTTGAGCAGGAGCCCGCCGTTGGCATGAGGGTTTGCTCCCATGCGGCGGTCGCCCGTCGGAGCCAGCTCTGCGAACTCCGCGCGCAGACGCCCATTCTCGTCGAAGAGTTCTTCGGGTTTATAGCTCAACATCCATTCTTCGAGCATCCGTAAATGCTCAGGCTTGCTGGCCAGTTCTGCGAGCGGCACCTGATGCGAGCGAAAAGAGCCTTCCGTTTGCAGTCCGTCCACGGTCTTTGGCCCTGTCCACCCCTTAGGAGTTCTGAGCACGATCATCGGCCACGGCGGGCGATTATGGAAACCGTTTTCGCGCGCTTCTTTCTGTATGGCTTTGATCTCTGAGAGAGCGCGCTCGAAAGTCGCTGCCATTTGATGGTGCATCTGTTCCGGCTCGCTCCCCTCGACGAAATACGGGTGATAACCGTAGCCCGTCATCAGGTTTGTCAATTCTTCTTTGCTGATGCGCGCCAGCACGGTCGGGTTGGCTATCTTATAGCCGTTGAGGTGCAGTACGGGAAGCACCGCCCCGTCTCGCGCAGGGTTTAAAAACTTGTTCGAGTGCCAGCTGGCGGCAAGCGGGCCGGTTTCCGCCTCGCCATCGCCGATGACGCAGCAGGCGATCAGGTCCGGATTATCAAAAACCGCGCCATAGGCGTGCAGCAATGCGTAACCGAGTTCTCCGCCTTCGTGAATTGAGCCGGGCGTTTCAGGCGCTACGTGGCTGGGGATGCCGCCGGGAAAAGAGAACTGCTTGAACAGTCTTTTCATCCCTTCCGCATCCTGAGAGATATTCGGGTAGACCTCGCTGTAGGTCCCTTCAAGATATGTGTTTGCGACCAGCCCCGGCCCGCCGTGCCCCGGTCCCGCGATATATATTACATTCAGATCATGCTCTTTGATCAATCGATTGAGGTGAACGTATATAAAATTCAACCCCGGCGTGGTTCCCCAATGGCCGAGCAGTCTCGGTTTGACGTGTTCGAGCGTGAGCGGCTCGCGCAGCAACGGATTATCGTAAAGATATATCTGCCCGACCGAAAGATAGTTTGCCGCTCTCCAATAAGTGTTGATGCGGCGAACATCATCAGCCGCGAGCGGTGAGCCATCCGTTTCAACATCGTTCATTTTGATGACGACCTTTCTTTTAATAGCGTTACGCCGCGCCGCGAATTGCTCGTAATGTGTCGCGGGCGATCAACAACTCTTCGTTTGTAGGAATGACGTAGGCTGCGAGGCGCGAGCCTGTGCGGCTGATTACGCCTTCAAGTCCGCCTGTCATTGCCCGATTGCGCTCCGCGTCCAGATCAAGCCCCATCCATTGTAACCCGTCACAGATCGAAGTGCGCACCTCTGAGGAGTTTTCGCCAATGCCTCCCGTAAATACGATTGCGTCTGCGCCGTTCATTGCCGCCAGATACGATCCGATATATTTGCGTGCGCGATAGCAGAAGATTTCAATCGCGAGCCGCGCCCGGCGATCATTGTTTTCATGCGCTTCCGCAATTAACTCGCGCATATCATTGGTCATGCCGGAGATGCCGATCAGCCCCGATTGCTTGTTCAGCATGGTTTCAATTTCATGCGCCGAAAGCCCTTCTTTTGCGGCGACGAAATCAACAATCGCCGGATCAACATCGCCCGAACGCGTGCCCATCACCAGCCCTTCGAGCGGCGTCAGGCCCATCGAAGTGTCAATCGATTCCCCCTCGCGAATTGCCGCCGCCGAACAACCATTGCCCAGATGCAGCGTGATGATGTTAGTCTGTTCGCGCTTGAGGTTCAGTATCTGACGATACCTGTACGCAACATAGCGATGCGACGTGCCATGAAACCCATATCGCCGGATGCGGTGACGGCGATAGAGCTGATAGGGAAGTGCGTAAAGGAAGGCGCGGTCGGGCATCGTCTGGTGGAATGCCGTGTCGAAGACGGCTGCCTGCGGCACGCCTGCGCCAAAGACTTCGCGCGCCGCCGCAATGCCTTTTATGTTTGCGGGGTTGTGCAGCGGAGCAAGCTCGATGCAGTCTTCGATGCCGCGCTGGACTTCATCCGTGACGATAACGGAATGAGTAAAGCTTTCGCCTCCATGCACGACGCGATGCCCGATTGCGTGAATGTCGGCAAGGCTGGTGATGCCATCAATCCCTGAATCTTCAGAGCATACCCATTTCAAGACGAGTTCAAGCGCCGAGCGAAAGTCGCGCAGAGGAGCCGTAGATCGGTCGGGTGCGCTGCCTTCTTTCTGCAATGTGATGATTGCCTGACCGCCGATGCGTTCGATTGTGCCGCGCGCCAGTCGCTGATCCGTATTATTGGCAATCTGTTCCAGGTCCGTGGCTATCAACTGGAACTTGACTGAAGAACTGCCGCAATTGAGTACGAGAATATTCATAAGCGATCCTCAATCCTGCATGCCAGGCTCGATTACTGTGAATTACTTTCTACTGGGGTTAGTGCCCGCTTACGGCTTTGATAGATATATACGCAATCTTGTTTCGCCGATGCTGCCGTGGCAGATCGACTTTCCCGTAAACCTCCGATTCGGAAATCCGTTGCAGAGTGATCTCCTGACTCATCTTGCCCAGATGGACGTTCAGGCGCGCGCCATCCAGATCAATCTCGTTTGAAGAGAAATGGATTGTCATTTCGGCATTCTTTTCCAGGGTCGCGCGCACTTGCAACCTGCCATCCTTGCTCTGCCACTGCCAGACCTCTTCGACACGGTCTCCCCGCATCGCTTTTTTCATGAAATAGATGCGCCAGCTTTCGACCATCTCTCCCAGATACTCAGCAAGCCGGTCCTCTAATGAATTCTCTTTTGGTCTGGCCACGGTTATTTCAATCAGTCGATCTACGAGCGCAACATCCTCATCCGTAATCTGCCGATTTTTTAGCGCCGCGCGCTCTTCTCGCAGCATCTCCAGTTGCCTTTCGCAGATGAAGCACTGTTTCAGGTGCGCTTCCATACGAGCGTGACGGATCTGGTCGTGCCCTTCATCGCAATATTCGACCATCTCGCTTTCGGTCAAGTGAGTGAACTTCAGGTTACGCAGTTCAGTTTCTATATCTTTTTTCTTCATAGCGCTCACCTTCCCTTCTTATATATCAAGCAGCCCGCGAAGCTTTATTATTGCACGCTGGCGGATCTTCGTGACATTGCTTACGGTCAGTTCGAGCTTTTCGGCGATCTCTTGTGGCGACTGATCCTCCAGATAATAATAGATTATAACGAATGATTCCCTTTCGCTGAGCAGCGAAAGCGCGTCCTGAACCATTAATGCCGTATCCGGGTGCGCGGTTTCAATCAGGTTTGCCGACGCGGGATCTTCGGAATCGGGAAATGCCCCGGCGAAAGCAATGCCCATCGCATCAATGGCGTTTCTCATCTGTTCGGGAGTAAATCCGGTTTTATCCGCAATATCTTCAACCGATGGAATACGTTGGAGCCTTTCTGTCAGCTCAGATTCCGCTCGTTTGATCTTACGGCAGATCTCTTCCTGCTGGCGAGCCAGATCGCGCGTCAGTTCAGGGCTGTCGAGAATTGACCCGCGAATAAAGGGGCGCGCAAAGTATATGAACTCTACACCACGGCTGAAATCAAACCGCTCAATGGCTTTCATCAGTCCCATTACTCCATTTTGCCTCAAGTCTTCCCAGTCAGCCCAGCCTGCGGCTCTCGATATTCGTTTTGCCCACACATCGACCAGAGGCAAATAAGCCAGGATCAATTCTTTTCGCGCAGTCTCGTCTCCCTGGCCAAAGCGTTTCCACAAGATGAGTTCGTTTTCTGTCATGATGGTCTGCTCCAGTGCGCAAAACTTCACCGAGAGTAAATAGGGAACGCGCTTGGTTGCGATCAGTTAAGAAACTACAGTTAAGAAACTACCGTGAAGATAATGCTGGCGGGATGGCCCCTCCAGTCGGCTTTAAGTTACCCACATTGCTCGTGATTCTTCAAGTCAGCGATTTCGCTATCGGCAAAAAAATAAAAAAAAGTTTCTTCTCTCTGTCCACCTGAAACCGATTTTTGCTCATTAGAAAAACGTAGGGAAGCCTGCTTAACCAAAAGCTGGCTTTAGAAAGGATAAACTTATGCTTAAAAATTCACCAGTCACACACATAATTCCGAACCGACAGCGATGGACCGGGCGTCTCTGTTTTCTGGCGTTGTTGCTGACCCTCAGCCTGACAAGCCTTAAACAGACGGCTTCTGCCCAAACCTGTTTCGAGCAATGCCAGCAAACATACCTTCAGTGTGTACAGTCGTCACCGCCAAACCCGGCCCTTTGCGACGACCGTTATGACGACTGTCTGGTCGGTTGCATGTAATCTTGCGACCGGCGGCCTCTGTAATCTGGCAAAAGTGAGAAGGAAAATACCATGAAAACTTTGATCAGCATATTGATTCTGGGCAGTCTGTTTTCCACGGGACTGTTAGCATCGTCCTCTGAAAAACCGGCTCAGCCCGTCCACGCTATTGCAATTGGAAAAGCAGATCAGTCTGCCTCTCCTGTATCCATAAATGAGGTACTGCGCGCTCACAACGCCTTGCAGAACCCTGATCTGTTGTCGGCATCAATCGGCGAAGCTGTGAGACTGACTTCACGGCCTCGCGCGACTGACCGCGAGCTACCCGGTTTTTTTGAGCGCCAGGTGTCGGTTATACGGGCCGGTAACGCTTACAAACGCTATACGGCGGACCCCTTGAAGCTGAGAGAGCAGATCGATCTGTTTGATGGCAGCACGCCCTACCATGCCGTGACCGAAGGAGGAGTAGTGGCCGAAGAAGCCAATCCAATGAATGACTGGCAGTCAAAGGGCGTTGAGTTCGGCGTCAAAACATTTGGCCTCGTTCCGATTCTCAAACAGCTCTCGAATCCGACAACGGAAGTGGTCTATCTGGGACGCACCATTTACAGGCAGGACAAGTTCGATGTCCGGACGGCTACAGACAGATGGACGCTCTATACTGATATGGAGCATCTCATAAGCCGGATAGAGGCAGGCGAGCGCGCCATAGAGTATGCGAGCTATCGCTCGGTTGACGGCGTTCGACTGCCGTTCATTCAGCGGATGTCGATTGGCGGCCAGTTAGTTCAGGAGTTGATCTTCACCAGAATAGCCCTCAACCCACGGCTTGCTTCAAATTACTTTAGACCGGAAACGCTCTCCAGGCAGACCGCACATTAAACTAAAGCCCCTTAAATCAAAGTCCCCCGGATAACTCTGTCATCCGGGGGACTTTGATTTCTAAGCATTTTGAGATTTACACAGAGATTATGGTGTTGTATTCTCGCTGAGTTCTTCCCGTTGTTTTAATTCCAGATCAAAACCAGGTTAGGTAAGTCTTGATATATAAAATCCCCTCAATATCCTTTACAGCGCTCTTTCTTTCGGCCCTTCTGCTTATCGCTTCTGACTCGCTTGCTTTCAGGCAAAGCGGCAGCGCCGACCAGTCATCCGAGATTGCAGCAAAAGCGGAAGAGTTGTTTCAGGACGCTTTGCATCTGGCCAGCATCCGTGACAGCAAATCCGCACGCCTGCGACTGCTGGAAGCCATGCGTTTATGGATTGAGGCTGGTAAACCGGAAAAGGCGGCGCAGGCGGCTCTGCAATTGGGAGACAGCTATAAACAGATCAGGGAATATCATGATGCTCTGTATTATTACAAGCGGGCGTTAGACGTGAAATCGCTCCCCGACTCAGTCAAACTGAGCGCCTTGAATATTATTGCTCTGTTTTATGCTCAACTGTATCAAGATGATCTGGCGTTGTCTGCTTTCACCGAATCTCTGGATCAGGCCCGCGCCCTGAACGATCTTCCGGCGCAGGTGATGGCCCTGACCGATATGGCCGGGCTTTATCATCGGCAGAATGATAAAACGCACACCCTGACCTGTATCACGCAAGCGCAGGATTTAAATAAGCAAAGAGGTGCTGATGCTGACCCGGCTCTGCTATATCTGCTTGGTCAGGTTCATCAGGAAGATGGATTGATCGCGGAGGCAAAAGCCGCTTTCGCAGAGGCAATGGCTATATATGACAAACAGGGCAACGCCGAGGGAAAAGTTAAAACTTTATGTTCGCTTTCATCTATCTCTTTGCTATCTTCGCAGAAGGAATTAGCGCTCGAACAGGCAACAGAGGCCAGAAGACTGGGGGACGCTCTGGGCAAAACATATGAGAGCGCCAACGATAAAACGAGCGTCAGAGATTTGCGATGGCGCGCCTGGCTCAATTTTGCACGCGCTCAGTGTGCGACGGGGCAAAAAGCGAAGGCGAGCAGATCTTATGAGATGGCGATTTCTCAATTCGAGGGAGCGTGGTTGGCTCGCTATATACTCACAGAAGCCAGTTCGATTGCTTCGAGAGAAGAAACGCAGATTGTTTATCGCGAACTCGTGGATCTTTTCATGGAACTGGGAGAAGTTGAAAAGGCTTATGCCTATTCCGAGCGCGCAAAAGCTCGGACGATACTGAACCTGACCGCTGCGCAACAGGCATCGCCGCCATCCGAAAATAATAATCAATCATCGCCCCTGAATGCCCTGTCTCGATCAATTACCCGCAAGCGCGCTGAACTGCTCTCTTCAAACCTCAGCCCGGAGCAACAGGCGAATCTGCAAAAAGATATAAGCGCCGCAGAACGCCAGATGCGGGAGGAACAGTTGAAGTCTGAACTGGCGCGTTCCAAAGAGGTTCAGATCTGGACGAATCGTGCCACGGTCGAGCAGTTGCAAAAACAACTGGCGCAGGATCAAACGCAGCTTGTGCAATTTCATTTAGGCGAGACACGGTCCTTCGCCTGGCTCTTCGCGCATGGCGAGGTCTTTGTAGCGACTCTCCCGGCCCGCAAAGATATTGAGGACTCGGTCGGCGCGTATTTAGAAGTTCTCGCCGCTCCACCAATTTTCCTGCGCATGGAAAAAGATATCGCAAAACTGAGAAAGCAGGCCGAAGCGCTTTTCACCACCCTGTTCGGCAGTCTGGCCGAGAAGATTGAGCCGGGTCAGCGGTTAATCGTGGTGCCGGGCGGCTTGCTTCATTATTTGCCTTTCGAGGCGTTGATTCATAACGGACATTATTTAATCGAAGATCATGAGATCAGCTACAGTCCATCCGCGAGTATGATGGGTTTATGGCAGAACGCAAAGAGCAGAGTTGATGGCGAAGATAAGATGGAGCTTCTGGCTATAGGTGCCTCGGACTTCGAGCCTGTCGCGGGCGCTCATGTCGCGGGCGAGCCTGTCCTTAGCGGTAAGAGAGCGACAACCGGATCGAATAATTCGGAGCGAAGGACGCCTGCTGCTCGTGGTTTCCGTCGATTGTCGCCGCTGCCAAAGACGCGGGATGAAGTTCAGTATATAACCAACCTCTTTCCATCTGATCGGCGAAGACTGCTTATGGGAAAAGATAGCACGGAAGAGGCTTTCAAACACGAACCGCTGCGCCGTTACCGACGCCTGCATTTTGCAACGCACAGCCTGATCGACGAGAAATCGCCCCTGCGTTCAGCCGTCGTGCTGACACGCGATGCTAATGCGGAAGAGGATGGACTTCTCGATGTAAGAGAGATTTCCACACTGAACCTCGATTGTGATCTTGTAGTTGTGAGCGCCTGTCAAACGGGACGCGGGCAACTGCTGGCAGGAGAAGGAATTGTCGGATTGAGTTGGGCCTTTCTCCGGGCTGGCGCGCGGTCGGTCGTCGTCAGTTTATGGAACGTCAGCGATATTTCAACCAGCCATCTGATGAAGGATTTTTATCAAAATCTGACCGGCGGTCTGAGCAACGTGGCGGCTTTGCGCAAGGCGAAACTCCAGATGCTTGGCAGCGGCAAAGAGGCGCGTCATCCCTACTACTGGTCGTCTTTTATCCTGACTGGCAAGCCTTAGGCGGTATGGGTCTATCAACCTGACAGGGCATCAACGTGGTTAAGGCGAGCAAAGAAACCGATTGGGCTGATTGGGTGCGGCGAATCACGCTTGGCCATGCGGACGCTGAAGCGGAACTCTTTCGCCGGTACAAAGACGGCGTTGCCATCATCATCCGAGCTATCGTTCATAGCGAGTTTGTCACAGAAGATCTCTCTCAGGATACCTTTAGAATATCGCTTGAGAAGATCAGGCGCGGCGATGTGCGCGAACCGGAAAAACTATCAGGGTTTATCTGTAGCGTGGCGCGAAATATCGCCATTGAATACGTCCGCAAAAGGCGGCGATTGGCGTATCAGGAAGAGATAGGTAACGCTGAACATATACGCGATCCGCAGCCCGATCCGCTTGAACATCTCCTGCGCAAGGAAAGAGCTGATATTGTGCTACAGGTGCTCAGCGAAATAAGAGTTAAACGCGACAGAGAGGTGCTTTACCGTTACTACATAGCCGAAGAAGATAAAGACAGGATATGCGCAGATCTCGGTCTGTCCAGTCGCCAGTTCAATAGCATCAACTTCAGGGCGCTTAAGCGCTATAAGGAGCTTTATATGAAGCTTATCGGCAAAAACTGACAAAAGATTTCCAAATGTGATGTCATAATTACATATTTATGAACACTTTCAGTTTAGGGGTTACATTAGTAAAATGGATCATGAGCGAATAGACAAATTAAACCTCGTTGATCGCTATTTGATGGGGAAACTGCTGACAGAAGAGAGCATCAGCTTCGAGGAGCATTTTATTGATTGCCCGCAATGCATAGCCCAGTTACAAACGACGAAAAACTTCATGCAGGACCTGCGAGTCGTCGCGTCCGAGTATGCTTTGCAAATAGATCGTCATCGTCCGTCCCGGCAATTTCTGCAACCGCTTTTGCGATGGGCGATGATCTGTCTCCTGATCGCGGCTGCCGTCGGCGCTTTTTTTGTAGCAGGTTACACGCAACGTTTGAGGGCTGAGTTAAATCAGGCAGAAAGTCTCTCAAGGCAATTGGAGCAAAGCTATGAGAACGAGCGACAAACAGCCGACACTAAGTATCAGGAGACAGAGTCGCAACGGGCCGCGCTTGAGGCAAGGCTTAAGGATGAACAGGCGCAACGCGCAAAGATGGCGGCAGAATTCGATCAGCGGGTGCCTTCCGAAGGCAATCTGACCCTATTCGCTTTGAACACCGCCACACGCGGTGAGCCGGATGCGATTAATCAAATTACCATCCCACGCTCATCTACAATGGTCAGTTTCTCTATGTCGCTTGAAGAAGAGCTACAGTTTGAGAACTATCAAATAACGATTTTTGATGATCGGAATCGGGTTGTTTTCAGGATCCGCAGATCGCCACCAGACCGGAAATTAAACTCACTTTCTATCTTTTTCAAACCGGGGCGCTTCCGGCCCGGCAGCTATTCCTTGATAGTTAAGGGCATAAAAAAAGAGGGCGGTAGTGAAGACGTTGGCAATTATCCTTTTACAATCAATAAGACCCGCTGAAATCACCTCGAATTCGGCGATTTGATGATAGAAATTGCGGCGTGCTGAATTTTTTTTTATTTCCCTGTAATAATTTCCGGTTCGCAATCACTTTATGAATGAGCATAGCCCGGCAAAGAGGTACCGCTTTGCTTTGAGGCTTATACGGCGAAGTTTCAGCCGATTCAGGTTGTTCAAGCCATCAACCTGATAAGCAGGCTGAAAGGTTGTCTGGAGAAGTTTTCACCAGCAACCTTGGAAGAACTGTGTGGCAAGGGTAGTGACTACGCATCGTGAAAAATTTCCGATGTGATCCAGAGGATTCCCTTGCCACACTGTTCCTCTGCTGCGCCGCTCAATCCGAAAAGCAGATCGAAATAAGCGTAGAGCTTTATTGATACTGCCAGCGAAATCTGTAAATTCATTTACTCAGGCAGCTTTAGAAGCCAGCGCGGCAAATGCTGATCGCCTCATTTCTGAACAGTGGCTTTCGTGCGTGCTTTCAACAGCCCCGCCTCCCGAAGCTGATCTAACAGTAACGCGAGTTCGACATAATAATCGAAGTAAAAGCCCTGAAAGGGCGAAATTCAATAGCCCGGCGCATCGCGCCGGGTATGATTGCCACCACCTCACAAGCCCTGAAAGGGCGATATAAATCACTTGGTTTATTTCACCATGTACGACACAGGGCGATGCCCTGTGCTATTGAATTTCGCCCTTTCAGGGCTGATTCTTATGTCGAATTCACGTTAACAGTAGGTCAAACAGTAGATACTCAGCAACCAATCAATGCGAGAACGCACCGCCTCTGCTGCCTGACGATCTGATAGACATTCGGCAAACTGGAGGATAGTGATCCAGGGGAGACTGTGCCGACTGCCCAGGACTGGCGAATAACTTAAGGATTTGTCTTTTACTTTATTGGAGGTGAATCACTTTTCTGACTTCTTATCCGGTCGATCTATAGTCTCCCACTCGCGCGGCGTGCGCGGCGCTGCAAGCATTGGCTCATCCGAAAGCTGGGCTCCAATGTTATTAGCTAGCCACTGCGAAACGTCATCCGGAATTACAGCCCGCTGCGGATCGTCCAGGTCGTAATTCAGAGCGTATAGCTCAGCGAAGAACTCGTAGTGAGACATCGAAGCGTATTCGTCCGGCATGTTTGCCACCAAGTCAAGTGTGGCCGCGTCCACAGCCATAAAAGTCCGATACCAGTAGTTCAGAAAGAAGGCCTTTCCGTTAGCGCGGTGCCATGTCCTGTAATTCTGGTACCAGTAAGCGCCTGTCTTCCTGACCGCCAGTCGCGGGCCGAAGTGTTCCTGATACCAGGGGTGGCCGGAGGATAGGCCGGGCGTTGGACCCGGATCCCAGCTATTGCCGCTACCCAGAACCGTCCGAAGCGCATCTCGCACATCGGCTTGCTGCGCAGTTGTCAAATTACCCCATCCGCCCATCAGGCTTATCCATTGGTTGATCTCATCATCGGTCGTCCCGAATATGCGCCACCCGAATCGGGACGTGAGCCAGTCATTCACCAGATCACCCCACTGCTCATGTACCGCATGTCCTACCTCGTGCCGCACAATATCCTCGAATCTCTCCTGATTCTCAAGTGTGTCAGACCCGATGTGAATGTCATTAGAGAGAGGTCTATAGAACCCTCCGTTGACTCCTTCGTCGAGTAGGATTTCGCGAATTTTTGTGTTTCCTTCCACGTTCGTGTCGGGAAGATCTTTCAAGAGCATCCACAGTGTGTCTATATCGTTAACGTCTTCATTTACAGACCAGTCATTCTCCAGTTCAAACCCGAAGCGTATCTCAAACAATGTGTCTTCCAGCGTCTGCAAGCCCTTCGCTTTTGCGTATACGAACAACGACCGAAGGTCGCGCTTGGCCCAGCCCGGCAGGTGATTGCCGTGCGGAAGTCCGCTCAGCATTTGTTTAAAGGCGGTAGCCTTTGTATCAATATCTTCCCCCGCGCGCAGATGCTCGGCATAAGATTTGAGACGGTCGAGAGCTGACGGCTGTGGCGACCACCTCCACATATTCACCCAGTGGTCGGGCGCTTCAAAGATGTCGCTGTTCCGGTGTGCGTTCTTTACCCAGCCCCTGACCTCATCAGGCCTTTCGGCGAGTTCACGGATAAGCCGTCCTGGCAGTACCAGACGGAACTGGCGCTGGTTGTGCTCATAACTGGCCGAGAACTCCAGGCCGTCGTCCGTGACCGCTTCAAGGGCGAGCCGCAGACGTGACCAGCGCAGAAGGATCGGATGCTCGTAAACGAGTAAGACCTTGAATAATTCTAAGAAGCGATCATCAAGCTCGATATCCTGGGCAATCAGCTTTTCGCGCAGCTCATCCATGCCGAATATGACTCGCAGGGTTCGGCCTTTTGCAGGGGTTACCGCATCGGGAATCAGGCTGATTGCGGCGTCCAGTTCCCTAGAGGCTTTTTTCCACATGTGACGTTCCCCTCGCGGTAGCACTTTGAAAAATGTGTTGCGGGTCAAATCCGTGTAGTAAAACGGCTTTTCGACCGTCATGTGTCGGCCACAGACCGGGCAGGCGGCCTTGTGCAGTTCGCCGCGCAATATACGGTCGCGCGATTCCGGCGAACGCTTGACGTTAATACTATCGGCCAGTTGGACAACTAGACTGTTGCCGCATACACACCTTACTGTTTGTGGGTGAAAAACAGCCAATGCTATTACCTCCTTTAGTATGGCCGGGGTTCGCCCCGGCCTGTAGGACGCTTGAAAGCCGCGAGATTAAAGTTTCGACAATCTTGAGAGTCTTGCACCATGGCACCCGACCTGATCGTTAAAGGGATGAACAATCTCCCCCGGCTGCACCGGGCGGGGCTTCTTTGTGAGGCGGACCTGTTTATTCTGAGGAGTATCAGGTGTTAGCGCCTTGTAAAATGTGTTGAAGTCGCTAATGGTGCTGTGAGGCGGGGGTGGGCCGCAGTGACAATCGAAGTCGATTACGTACCTGATGCCTTTTTTAACATCGGAAGCATCAGCCCTCATTTTAATTACGCCGTCAATTGTCAAGACAGCTACGCTTTCCGGAGTATCGAGGTATATATTGGCAGCGATTTCATCTGCCAGTTTTCCAAAGTTTTTCTTATTTGCCTCTCCCAACCTGAGCTCCGCAGTATCCTCGAAGCGCTTCCTGGTATAGAAGAGAGCGTTGTTGACGCGAAAAATGGGCTTGATCCTACCTTTCTTTGTCTTATACTGCCGGTCCGGGTGCAGGTCGGTTTCTACATCTACAAACCAGCGGAAATCATTGGGGTCGCCTGTGCTCCCGGCTCTGTAAAACTTCGCCAAGCCCTTATAGGTTTCGATTTTTTTCCTGGATGTCTTCTTGACCTCCAGTGAAATTCTGGAACTCCCATCAGGGACCTGTATCTTTTCATCAGCCGCGCCCGGAGTTTTCTTTGTGACTGTGAGCTTGGCTTTGTGACACGGAGAGTCGATCAGGGCTCCTACTTCAGCGAACGGATTGCCCTCAGTGATTGCTGCCAGCACGAGGCCCTTGAACACTATTTGGATAGTCGGATCACTTGCTATAGCCATATCTTTCTCCTCAAAGCTTGAAGTAACTAATTCCGATTTCATGCAGACATCGGCGATTCAAAAATCAGCATGTCCGCCGATGGTTACAAATGACGCCCAGTTGTAGGGCAGGCGACTACGGTGGTCGTCTTCCCTGAGCATCTCCCTTTGCGCTTCACTCAGGGCTTCGACTGTAGTCATCTTTCCGATCATGCGGTTACGGTGAAAGCGTATCATCAGCTTAGCGGTGGAATCCGTATCGACCGGCCATAGACTTGCCACGACAAGCGGAATCCGCTTCGCTATGAAAGGCCGTGCGAGCCCGATCATGCCTTCCCCGCCGTAATAGCGTTCAACTCCAGTCCGGCAAGCCGAGAGCACCACCAGCCGCGCCCGTTCAAGATTCAAACTGTATATTTCATTGGCTTGAAGAACCCCGCTTGACTCGCCTGTCAAATCTTTCGCCAGCACGAGCTTCGAGCGCATCGAATTCCACTCGTCTGCTATCGCATGCATGGCGAGGTGAATAACATCCGCTTTCTCTATTTCACTTTTAACTCGTCTCTTTGTGGCTGACTTCCCGATGAGCGGGGCGGGCGAGCCGTAATAGCCGGTTATGGCCTCTGCCTCTCTGGCAGCCGAATGCAAATCGGCAAGTCCCGGAAACTTGTCGGTATCAAAGAGCGGGTTGCCGACGCTCAATAGCTTTTCGTTTTTCAATTTGCCTTTTTGATCGGCAGCTTCTGAACAAAGAATGAAAACGTTTGAGCTGGGAGAAAGCGCAAACGTATGCTCCTCGATAAAGTATGGACCCGAAGCCCCGGAAACTTTCAGAGCGCCGAACGGAAGATAATTCAGAATCTTGTCGGGGACGATATAGAGTTGCTTCTCTTTATCGAGAGCGCCCTCGACGGGCTTGATAAGCAAGTCATACAGCGCCGCGGCCTTGTGCGAAGCCGCCTCCTCGCTATTCCCATCCTGCGCGGAGATCAACTGAAGATAGTCGCGAACCATCTGATTCAACTCTTCAACTGGTAGGCGCAGCAGTTTGCTGAAAAAGCCGTCTTTTGATACTACCCAGATCACCAGACTGTCTTTCAATACGGCGTATTGCAGTATCTGCGTCTGCGTCGGCATCTGCTGTCGAATATCTTCGATGCCCAGCGGCTGCGTGACCTCGCTAAAGCGTATGTCAGGGCTTTCGCGGTCCTCGATGAGCTTAACGTTTGTGCTTATCATATCGCGCAGCGACCGGGCACGGCTTCTTTCTGAAAAATCAAAAGCCTTTTGCTCATTGCCCTTCTTCGCATACTCAAACTCGATTGCGATGTCATAGATGCTCTGTTCGCCATCGAAGAAGGTGTTGCGGTTGCTCTCTTCCAATATCTTAGACCTGTGCTGCTCAAAAAGATTAAGGAGCCGGTCCAACTCCTCCTCGAACGAAGGGCAGATGCCCTGCTCCATGCAGCAAAGCAGTTTGTCTTTCCAAGCCATGTAATTAAAGAAAATCGAGCCTACATCATGGTAAAGTTGAATCGCCCGGTCGTAGTTTTCCAGAGCCTTATCGAAATCTCCCGCTTTCCTGTAAACATAGCCCAGATGCAGGTAGCAGTATGCGATGGTGTCTGTCTGGACGCTCTTGTCAGGGAAAGAATTTCCTATCTCAAGGGCGCGCTTTATACTGTTAGCCGCTTCGACATAATCGCCCCTTCTGGCCAGCATCTCCCCCAGATGATTGTAGGAGCGACTTGCGAACCACGGCCTTTCCCCATCCAATGCTATTTGCAAAGCTTCCTTTTGAAATGCGATTGCAGCCGCAGGCAGACCGAACTGGTCCAGGGTTAACGATATGGAAAAATAGTGCCGCCATCTCTGCACCCGCTGTGGCAAACAGGTTAGGGCGAGCGACAATGCCTGCGCATGCAGATCGAGGGCTTTCTGGTAATTGTTTATAAAACGATATTCGTCTGCCAGTTGAAAAGTGCTCCCTTCAAAACCCGATGTATCGCCCATATCTTCTGAAAGCTTCAAAGAGCGCGTGGTATGACTTATAGCCGTCGAAAAGTCTCTAAGGCTCTGATTTCCATGAGCCGTGGCGGTGAGAATCTGCGCCAGTAATTTTTTATACTGAGACTCCTCGCAGCTTCGAGCGATGCTTTGAAAGATGGCAAGCCCCGGGCCGGGGTTCAACTGGCGTAAATAAGTTTGTCCTATCGCGTACTTCGTGTAGATTGCTTCATAAATATCGCCAGCGCGTTCAAAGCTCTTTTCAGCGTCATCGTATAATCTTCTGGCTTCCTCAAAATTGTTTTTAGAAGCGATTTCCCGACCTTTTTTCACCAGGCTGCGCGCCTGCAACATGTTCTTTCGTTGAGCCGGGGTTATGGTCCTGTAAAAACGAACCAGATCGAGCAGGAACCGGTCGCGCGCCTGCCTGTACTCCAGATCAGCTGCGTAGGCCAGCGCATCGAGTCTTTCGTCGGCTTCGATAAGGCGTCGTTCGGTGACCAGAGCGAGATGCTCGTCCATCAGCCGATTCTCGATGAAATTCCCGGTCATATCAGGGTTCTGGTTAAGTAGCTTCCATGCCTGCACATCATCTTTAGACTTGTAGGCATTGAGGAAATTTTGAAAAAGCTGCTCTCTGTTTTGCGAAGGCTGCTCCTCATGTTCTCCAGGCAAACTGAGATTCTGGCGCGCTTCTTCTGCCCATTTTGAATCAGAGTCTTTTTTCAGATAATTCTTCCATGCCTCAGCGGCCTGTTGTTGCAGGTTCATGTGCTGCAAACATAAAGCGCAATTGAAAAGGGCTTCAGGAAGCGCAGGTTCCAATCCCAATGCCCGGTTGAGTTGCTCAAGGCTTTTCGCGAAATATTCCAGCCCTCTCCCCGACTCGCCTTTCATTCGATCAGCTTTCCCAAGTTCGAGCAGAGCCGCCCCGTAGTCGCTATGAAACTGCGCGTTATTCGACTCTGTTTCGAGCGCTTCTTCAAATTGGGTAATCGCTTGATCGAACTGCCTCTCGGTTAAATAATATATGCCGAGAGCGTGTCGTGATTTTGCGCTCCGGTTAGCCTTGTCATCATACAGAAGTAGCAATGCCGCGCGGTCACGAGTTACTCGCTCAAGTGAGTTTGCCTCACCATCCCGCGTATTGAGAAAGGCGGCATAGGATAATAATGTAAGCCGCGCTTCAAATGGCCGTTGCTGCCTGTAGGCGTCACGCAGCGCGCGGACTCCGCGCTCGACATCTGTTTGCGGAATGAACGTGTATATAAAACCGAAGCCCGCCGCAAACAGAATCAGTAAGCAGATAGCTATCTGTCGGACGTTCGCAGTACGAATCTTACTCCGGAGGCCCATGCAAGCTCCTAAAGCCCAAAAATCTGCAAGTTCACCGTTGTTTCCCTAGCTTCTAAGGTAGTTGTCTATGTTTCTCGCGCGTTTCAATCGCCCCTTATGGAGCTTTTGTTCATTCCCGAACTTTTGTTCCATACAGGACTTGCTTCACTATAAATGGTGAAACCTGGTTTTTCATTTCATGTGCCGGTTAATTGCCTGCGACAGTATAACCGGGTGAAATGTTTTTCGATTATGGTCATTTAGGAATAGATACCAGAAAAGGAGAATAGTTATGGCCTGCACCTTAACGAGGAATGAAGTATCGGACATCGTAATAGAAGGACGATGTGTTGAGATTGGCCCCTCGCATAAGGGTTGATCTGTTACTCAACGTAAACATCAATCAGGCATTTTAACCTCTAACTTTGGAGTTGGGCTTCAATATAAAAAGGGAAGTTCTGCTCATATGGCAACACCTTCGCGGGAACGCTTACCATTCGCTTCGGAGAGGGCAGAAAACTATGAGTTGTCAGATGTGGGGGCTGCCGCCGCTCGATAACTTAACCGGGCGCGACGGTCTGAGGCGCGGAGAGTCCGGCATGGTTAAGAGTATATTTCGCTTTGTAAATAAAATTACGGCTGTTGTGTTTATCGCCGCCTGCGTTTTCGTTCAACCCGAAGCGGCTCAGGTGCAGCCTTCACGGTCAGTCGTCTTTCTGGACGAGAGAGATTTAACCGTCGATTTCGACCGCATCCTGCAACAGGAAAGGCGGCTCACAGTAGGCATTCGCAATAACGATTCCAAAGGCGCGCAGAAGGTGGAACTACGCCTAGTCGGCATAGTGCCTCAGGTCGGTGATCCTGATAGCAAACTGATCAAGGTGGTGCCCGACTCGGTCGTTAAAGAGTTAGCCTCCGGGCAGGCAGCAGATTTTGATCTGACCTTTAAAGAGGGCGCGCGACCCACGTCGGGAACTTATGAAGGCGTTCTCGTCGCAATGGGAGAGAGTGGGGAACTCGCAAGGCGAAAGCTCATCCTACAGATTAAAGAAGTAACTTCTACCTCTTCAACCCAAACGCCTGCCGTCAAGCCGGAGGACCCGTCTCGCATCGCTCTTCTGCCTGAACGATTAAAGTCCCTGACTTTATCCGGGACGAATTTCTTACCCTCCCTGATCAGCCAACTCACTCCGGCGTTTTTCTTTGTAGGGGTGACGCTGATTCTACTCTGGGCTGTTTTGAAAGGAATAAGGAAAACCGACCGTAACGGGCAAATCCGCGCACTCCGCGAAGTTGGCTCACTGTTGGCTATGGTCTGGTTCGTATTGATCTTTCTTGAATGGGGCAAGATCATAGAGCCTCCGGGCTTTCATAAGGTGGAGATACAGTCCATCCCTCTGCTCTCGCAAACCGGCGACGCTACTCTAGGCATTGTGGCCGCCTCTGATGGCGACCTCGGAAAACTCGCGAGGGAAAATGATCAGTTAGTGGTGAAGGGCATCGAACATGCAGGAAAGTATGAAGGCTCGATGCCTTTTGGGACTAATAAGGACTTCGCGGTTATAGTGAACGTCGCCGATTGGTGGCCTTATGCAATTCTAACGATTGGACTCGGTGTCTTATTGGGTTACGGGGTTGTTAATTACTACAAGCTCAGGCGTGGCATAGACGAGCAAAACGTACGGGCCACTAAGCTGTGGAAGAAGATCATTGATGACGAGAGCTATTATCAACACGATCACAACAGCCGACCATACGCCGTGGCTCGTATGGTAGAGCTGGCACAGGAATGGATAGCGCTCGTACAAGCAGACCTGAGCGCCAGTAAGACCGACGATGCTAAAAACAGATTAGATCGCCTTGAAACGTACGCCAATTTGTTCGCGCGTCTGCGAGTAGACGTAGACGATCTTTTTAATCTTGAGCAGGAAGTTAAGGGCAGAATTCAAGAACAGGATTTTGACCTGAAGATTGGCTCTGTAAACTCGCTCAATAAGGTAAAAGATTTATTCATTTTATTGAACAGCAATCCATTCAGATTTTCGCCCAATGGGGCCGAGACCGAACAGGCCGATAAGCTTAAAGCGATCCAAACGCAGGTACCACCCCTTGTAAGCTGGCTTCGAGAGTTGAGAGATACTCACATCCTGATCGCCAAAACTTTAAAATGGGCAAGGGAGTTAGAAGATGCCAGCACCTCGAACTGGACACAGCCGCAGAAGGACAAGCTTGCAGAGCAGATTGATAAAATAGAGAAGGCGGGCTTTAAAGCGCTGACAAGAGAACAGACTGATCTGGTGACTTGCAGGACCGAAACCCAGGATGCATACCTCGTGATTAGAAACTTACAGGAAGAAGTTGAAAAAGGATTCGGCGACATATTGATACCGAAAGAGAAGGCCCATCTTATCTTTGCAGCGCCCGCATTATCAGCGCCGGAACCGGAAGCGCTGCCGAAATCCTGGCTCTGTAATGTAATGAGCTTTGACGGGGAAAAGACCGATTGTTCCGGCGATTCAGATGACCTCTTTACCTTCACAGCTTTGGTCCAATTCAAAAAGCCGCTCGTCAGCGAAAAGAGCTATCGATGGGACTTCGATGATAGTTCGGCTCCGGTAACGCATACGATACCTGCGGGGACAGTCGGAAACGTGGATTTGAAAATAAGCCACCGTTTCGGGGCCGGAGGAAAGTACAATGTCACGCTTTTAGATGAGAGCGGTAATTCGCGGGGCCGTTGGCAGGCGATGGTCAGTTTAGGCATGGGCCGTTGGGAGAGAGCCCTTTCCGCTTTCAAATTCGCCGAACAGAAGATGACTCTGATTACAGGATTGCTGACGGTCGGTTCAGGCTTTTTGACGCTATACTACGCCAGCCCGACCTGGGGGGCACCAGCCGATTATCTTAAAGCATTCTTGTGGGGATCTGTGATCTCCGAAGGCTTAAAATACGTAAGCAACCTCGTGGGTCGCCTATGGCCTGCAAGCTAACGTAGGAACAAGACAGGGGTCAGCGGATGTTAGTGTCGTTACCCAAAAAATCACCAAATCACCGGGCTACTAATGTGATTGAGTAAGGTGACTAAGCGCGACGAATAGTAAGAGAGATAACCTGGCGCACCCATCGTGCCTGGCGCTTTTCATCAGGAACAACGATCCGCAACGGCCCTTCTGTTGCCGACAGAGGATTCCCGTCCTTGCGGTCCACAAGCAATATCACTTTGTCGGTATAAGCGGGGTCGAGTTCAGGTAGCGCGAAAACTGCCCGGTAACCGTCTGAAGCTTCTACTATCAGGTATAGCGAGAGATTTTTACCACGCAGACCATCTCCGAGCGGTACACCAGCGAGGCGCAGAATCTCTGCAATCGCTACGCCTTCATAAGCGTTTTCTTTTCCGCCATGATCTTTTGCCCGGACCGTTCGACGCGGGAGCTTTGCCAGATCTGCGGCGCTCAGTTTCAGCGGTCGCTCTACTTCTCCGCCGACGCTTAGCGCAACCCTTGAGTTAATACCAGTCGCCTGTTTCTCCTGCGAACAGATTGCAGGAGAATAGGAAAACAGAATCAGACACAGTGCGAGAATATGAGCCATCTTCTAAGCCTCACTGGAATGTTTGATTTGCAGACCTTATAGGCTAAACCCTTTCAAAGCAAGAGGGATGTATCAAAATGCTATTAAATTGTATAAAATCGTATAACAATTTTAATCTCTACTTGACGTTAAACAGCTAAACACGTATAAAGGTGGGCCGGAATATCATCGAGTCAGTAATCACTCGTCAGAGCGCCGAAGAATTGAACATCAAGAAGGGCGACACAGTCACGGCGGTCGTTAAAGCGACCGAGGTGATGATCTCTAAACAGCAGTAAAACAAGACTCCGAGCCTTCGCGCCTAAAGGTCAGGCCATAGCACCTGCCAATGGACGATGGCCGATAGGGTCAGACGGGAAACAGTCTGGCCTCCCTACTTTGGAAAGGAGCATACATGAAAGTCCCGCTACTTAAGTCTCTTTTTGTCCTTTTGCTTCTCGTCAGTTCAGTTCACATTTCAATCCACACCGCAGCAGCGCAAGCTGGGCAAGCCGAGCTTACAGGCGAAGTGCGAGATCAATCGGGTGCTGTAGTCCCCGACACTAAGATCACTGTGACTGAAACCAACTCTAATCAATCTTATCTCACAATGGTGAGGTCGAGCGGCGTCTACACTTTCACGGGGCTCAAGCCGGGGTTGTATACGGTAGCCGCTGAAGTTGCGGGGTTCAAACGCTACGTCCGCGAAGGCGTCCAACTTGCGACGGGCGAGAAGGTAAGACTCGACGTTCAGCTGGAAGCAGGGGCGGTTAGCGAAAGTATCACGATCAAATCCGACGCGCCGCTGCTCAGGAGTGAAACGGGCAGCCTCGGCCAGGTCATCAGCAATCGCAAGATCGTTGACCTGCCGCTCAATGGCCGCACGTTCGTCCAGCTTGTGGCTCTGGCTTCGGGAGTCGCGCTGCCGCCTGCCTCGTTCTTCCCGCGCATCAACGGCGGTCGCCCTAGGACTAATGAATACCTGTTTGACGGCATCTCGGTCTTGCAGCCAGAGCCGGGGCAGGTCGCTTTCTTCCCGATCATTGATGCGATTCAAGAGTTCAAGGTTGAAACCAACAGCCCGCCCGCCGAGTTCGGGCGCTTCAACGGCGGCGTCATCAATCTGACGACAAAATCGGGGGCGAACGAATTTCACGGCTCCGCATTTGAATTCTTCAGAAATGAAGTTCTGAATGCTCGCAACCTGTTTGCGCCCGCGACGGCAAACGACCCTAACAAACCTGTGTTCCGTCGCAACCAGTATGGGTTTGTATTGGGCGGCCCGATCATCAAAGACAAGACGTTCTTCTTCGGCGACTATCAAGGCACCCGGCAACTGATCGGGCGGGTTCGCATCTCGACCGTGCCAACGCTTTTGCAGCGACAGGGCATCTTCACAGAACTGGTTGGTGGGGTCGCGCCCAGGATATTCGACCCCGCGACGACAAGGCCCCGGCAGGGCGGCGGATTCACGCGCGATCAGTTCGCAGGCAATCAAATCCCCACGTCCAGAATTGACCCTGTAGCTTTGGCCTTACTCAACCGTTACCCGCTGCCCACTTCAAGCGCGACAGCCAACAACTTTCGCAGGGTCGCTAATGAGAGCGACGAGCAAGACCAATTCGACATTCGTATAGATCACAGGTTTTCGGACAAAGATCAGGTTTTCGCGCGTTACTCATTTGCAAAAGATTTGCTCGACCCCGTCACCCCGCTGCCGGAAGGGAGCGGCAACATCACATCGGGGGCTACGGGTTTAACAGACACTCGCGGCCATTCTTTCGCTTCAAACTACATTCACCTCTTCAGTCCGAGGCTGAGCAACGAGCTTCGCTTCGGTTACACACGCCGCGTGATTGACCGCAAAGCATTACTTCTGGACTCGCCGCCTTCCGAGAGTCTGAGGCTGCCGGGCATCCCGTCGAACGCCGCTTTTCAGAACGAACTTCCTACCTTCTTAATTGATGGGTTTCAGCAACTCGGCCCTGCCGCGAACACCGATTCCGACTTTCGCACGGATGTGACGGAGATCGTTGACACGGTGGCTTTTCAGCGCGGCAGACATTCGATTAAGGCCGGTCTGGATTTTCGATGGGAGCGGCTCGACATTATTCAGCCGCCGTCGCCGACAGGGTCTTTCCGCTTCAGCACTCTGTTTACTGATTTGCCGGGCACGACCGGAGCGGGCAATCCGTTTGCGAGTTTTCTGCTGGGGCAGGTGCAGACCTTTTCAATCGACCTGCAGCAGAACGCTATTCGTCCCCGCGCTCACATACAGGAATACTTCATTCAGGACGATTGGAAGGTCACGCCGCGGCTTACGATCAATGCGGGGCTGAGATATACGCTCAACTTCCCCTCAACAGAAGTTGATAATCAAGGAGCGATTTTCAACCTGCAAACTCAGCAGTTTGATTTCTTTGGCGAAGACGGATTCCCACGATCTGGCCGCGAGCTACATAAGGCCAACTTCGGGCCGCGTCTGGGCGTTGCGTATCGGTTGACGGACAAAACAGTAGTGCGCTCAGGTTATGGCTTGATCTGGATAGAGATGGCGGGCATTACAACTCCATTCATCAACCCACAATTCCCATTCATCCAGACCGTTTCGCAAAGGACGCTGGACAATGTTAATCCTGCTTTTGTGCTGAAGGGCGGGCCGAGCGTCGCGCCGATCCCGCTCACGCCTGATGCGGGGCTGGGGCAGGGAGTTTTTTCGGTTGATCGCGGACTCGGCTCCGGCTACGCGCAGCAGTGGAATCTGGCAATTCAGCAGGAGATCACAAACAACCTGTATTTCGAGATAGCTTACGCAGGGTCGAAGATCACCCACGTCGGCATACCTGACACGAACATCAACCAACTCACAGCCGAACAACTCCAGATGGGCGCGGCACTGCTTCAACGCGTGCCCAACCCGTTCTTCGGGCAGATACCGCGCTCATCCAGTTTAGGTGACCCGACCATACCGTTAGCGCAACTCCTGAAGCCGTTCCCACGATTCACCACGGTCAGCCTGTTTCGTAACAATGTCGGCAATACAAACTACAATGCGTTGCAGATGAAAGTAGAGAAGCGACTTTCACAAGGATTTTCTTTCCTCGCAAGCTACACCCGATCAAAGCTTATAGACGAAGCGTCGTCTGTCTTTGACGCAAGTATACTGACAGGGCCTGTGGCGAATTTTCCCGTAGCCGACAGTTTCAACCGCAAACTCGAACGCGACGTATCGAGCGGCGACATCCCGAACGTGTTCGTCGCGAGTTTCACTTATGAGCTTCCGTTCGGGGCAGGCCGCAAGTTTGACCCGCGAGGAGTTGCAGGAAAGTTCCTGCGCGGATGGGAAGTTGCAGGAGTCGTAACAGTTCAATCAGGATTACCGCTTGCCGTCACACAGGCGACGAACTTCAATGCATTCGCGGGATTCGGCACACAACGACCGAACCGTATAGCCAAGCCCGATCTGCCTGGCGCTCAACAAAGCACCGTAAAGTTTTTCAACACGGATGCCTTCCAGATCGCGCCGCAGTTCACCATCGGTAGTAGTTCCCGAAATCCTGTGCGCGGGCCGAACTACCGCAACACGGATGTGGCGCTAATCAAGCGGACATACATCAACGAGCGAATGAATGTTGAGTTCAGAGCCGAGGCATTCAACCTGACAAACACGCCGCCGCTGTCTGCTCCGAATGTTGTGCTCGGTACTCCTGGCTTTGGTTCAATAACAGCAGCAGGCGATCCGCGAGTAATTCAGTTCGCGCTGAAATTCAACTTTTGAAAAGAGAAGTCGTTATAGTCTCTTTCGGCGAGCATGGAAAGTGAGGCAGAAAATGAAGCTCTGGGAACAAACCAAAGCAGTCTTTAACTCAAGCTGAAAACTCTATGCGGTCGTAGCGATGGCCTTCATCCTGCTGATCGCCTGCAATTATTAAGCGCGTAGAACTCTTCTAATCCATATTTTTCAATAAGCTTTTCTGCGTAAGTACCCAGCTGAATCTATCTCATATCTTATTTTTAAGTAAGACCAAACAACAAAGTAGCTTAAGTTTCTTTTTTTGTTTTGTCTTTTGTGTAGCAGTACCTTTAGCCACGCGCGCAAAGATGCTTCTCGCCTTCGTGGAAAGTCAATCACTGATGCCGGTTGACTTTAATCAATCGTGATGTATACTACTGCCCCTATATGACTTATCAAGTCTTGTCTTGATTCATTGGAGTAACAATGGAGAATCCAGACATTACAAGTAAAGGAGATAACTCTCCTAAAATAATCAAGCCAAAAAAAAGCCGCGTTGTCGGTAAAAAACTATGTGAGTTTTTTGTGAATATAGCAGCGCACATTAACAGACAAAGATCCCGCAAGTTCTTAGCTGGCTTTTCATTATTTTTATTGTTCGCAATTTCTACTTATGCCGTGATTAGTGTAATAGCTGCATCTGGGCCACGGTTTCTTTATCGTGATAAGCCATTCAACGAGTTAACTAAAGCAGGCATCGACATAAGGCTGGATCAATCAAGGAGCTTATTTCAAGTTGGTATACTCATTTTAGGTGGATTATGGGGATTGCTTATTGCAAAAAGAGGTGAGGCAGCCCTGATGTTCAAAGACTATCCTGAAGTAATTATGATTGTGTGTGCAACTATATTTCTCATTGCATCATTTTTCTTTCATACAGTTTATATAACCAGGATTTCTGATATCTATTCTGACGCCGGAGAAGTAATAGGCAAACAAATACAAGTAAACCCCAATGACAAACAACCAATGTCTATTCCAGATGTGTTTGCGCCAAATATAAACTATATGTTTGTCTCCCAAAGTTTATTCCTGATTTCTGGGGTTGGGATTGCGTTACTAGCCTTCGTTAGTGCTTACAAGTTCAAACCGGAGAAAACACAATGAAAAGGCATGTTGTTTTACTATTCTTAATCATTTTAAGCTTAATAGTTTTTTCAAATCAGATACCTATAAAGCATATAGAGGCTCAGGAAAAAAAGAAGAGTGATGATAAGAAGAAAGACCCTCCTGGACCGCCTGTCGTGCGCAATAAGGATCGAGATCAAAGGGTATATAGAGGGATAAATTCAACTCAAGCCACCTCTGAAATACTAACAAGTGATGAAAAATCGTTCTTAGAGCTTTCCTCTAAAAAAATAAGTGACTTACAGCCGCATGTTCCTGCCACCATGATTCGGAATGATAAAGACACAATCGCTGAATCTTTGAGGGAGATTGAAAGTAAGTATGAGAAAAAAGGCTTCGATAATTCCAATATTCGATCTGCGATATTTTTTAGTTGGGCTACACTGCGGGGCGACATTTTAAACCCGGAGGAAAAGCTTGAGAGAAAAGTTTTTGTATCTTTTGCAAAGAAATTAGGATTGCTTAAAATTTTAACCGATCCGGCTGGAGCAAGAGTGAAGATTGATAATATAGATCGCCCTGAAACCACCAATATTTCTTTTTGGCTTGTTGGCGGCCAATACCGAATACAAATTACTAAAGATGGATATGTACCTATAAATGAAGAATGTGATGTCAAAGAACTTGATGTAACGGAAGTTAAGAGGGTCCTCGAAAAGAAGAATGAATAAGACTCTATACACTGCTATTTCTCCTCGCCTCTCCCCTCATTACCTACATTCAGGATTTAATCGCGGAGAGTAGCTTTTCAATCTTCTGTGGACTGCCAAACTCGCTCTGCTGCGGTGTCGCTTTTAATATCTCCACTGGTTTTTCTTTCGGTACTCGCGGAAGCAGGCGTTATACTCCTCGCGGTTCTTGAATGATGAAAGGTTGGGCATACCTTTACAGTACAAGAGTCGATAACTTTGGCAATAATTTTACTTGTCCACACTCCTGAAATCATTGCGCGTTATCCCGTAATCTGTAGTACAATGCTGCGGCCACACTTATCCTATGCCGCCAAGAGATCAGGCGGTGAAGTTTAGTTAAATTGATTACACAACTTTAGGCTCTAAATTTCAGCCCTAGCAGTAACGCAGCAAGAATCAACAATGTCCCAGAGCCTAAGTCAGAAGGGGTGCTTTGTTGATTTGCTTGACCACTACACTCTCCTGGGTAGTCCTCAATACATCCTGCTGTCCCACATTCACAGGCATACCCACTACCAAAAACATGACCTCCCAGAGCGGGAAAGGACAGACACAAAATGAGCATAACGGTTGCCAGTAATCGTTTCATCACTTCCTCCTTAAAGGGGTTGTACGGGTATCTCACATATCATCTTTCAAGTTTTCAAGCATTGGGTGAAAGACTTATTCATGAGGCTGAGACTATACAAGCTTTCCGGCAGACTGAAAAGTTAGAAGAATTAGGCTTGATACTATCCAACTTCCCAATAAAAGAATACCGGTTAGCAGGCCAATTCTATATCGGATGGTCTATTAATCGGAAGGGTCACGATGCACAGGAATTATTTGAAAAGGTTGTCGAGGAATCAAACACCTATCGAGCAAGGGCATTAATAGATTTAGGAAGCAGGCAAGCAAGAAAGGGATACTTTAGTTCCAGCATTCCTTACTATACTGAGGCTCTTAAGTATTCTCAGAATACCTATACAATCGTACAAGCAGAAAGAAGCATCGCTGCCGCCAAAGGAGTTGAAGGGTACCATATAAAAGCTCTTAAAGATTTGAAACGGATTGCGCCTTTAGTGCGATATAGTCCACCTATTGAGCGACTCCAGTATTTAAACTCTCTTGCAATAGAATTAGCAAAGGTTGGAAGAGTGGAAGAAGCCCGAAATGTCTGTCAGATTACACTTGCCTCACCTTTTGCGTTTGCATACCCTGAGTGGCGCGAAACCGGGCAGGAGATAGAACAAAAATCCCGCCGTGCATCTCGTTCAGTTGTGGCAGTCAGTAAGAAGATTATTCAGCGAAAAATTAAAGAAACATCAAACCAACAATCTCTTGCAACCTACGAGCAGAAAATCGAACTGGACAGTAATTTGCTTCCGTTCAGACGACGGCAACCTATCCACCCTCAAATCCCGCTCTACAGTCACCTTGAGACTACGGGTAATCAATACACGACAGGTCAAAAACGATCACTCATCGTTGACATCGTTTCCCACCTTAATGAAGTCTCTTTAGATCGCCTCTTTGCTTTGGCCATGGAGCTTGACGAACCGCAATCTCGCAGGCCAAGACAGATTGATCTTGAAGAGAAAGGCACTCTCGAAACGTTGATGAGCCTCTGGACCAGCGGCGATCTGGACCCTAACGACCACGTTGCGGTGTTGTCTGCTCTCAGGGATTGCGACAATAATCTCCGCTTCAAAAACATCATCAACGAGATGATTACTTACATATTTCGCTTCACACAGGAACGTATGCAAGGCGAATCTTTCTGGCGCAAACGAGTCGAGGCGCAGCTCACTCCTGAAACCGATTAGCCTTTGCTTTGCGATTTCATAGTTTCTATGTAGTTCAACACTTCTTGCAATTGCTTGAGTGACATTTGCAACAACGTCTTTAGTATCTTCGTCAACTCAGGACTCGATACAATTTTCCCAATTGCTTTTGCAAGAATGGTTCCCGGCCAGGGATCGCGTCTACAGGCTGATTTATAATCGAGTGGAAGCCCTCGTGCGACATTGAAAACATCATCTTCCGGCTCGTCAATACCGACGGCCAGAGCCTTGAGCTTACTAACGGAAGGGTTCCACGCCTTACCGTTGACGATACTACCGATATAAGCGTCAGTTATTCCTTTAAGACTACGTTCCTCAACATTCAGATGAGTGAGTTGTTTTTCTTCGAGAATGCGTTTGACGTACTGGCTAAGTGTTTCGATTTTCTTATTTCTGTCGATCCTGTCAGTGACCATAGATGTCCTATAGCTAATTAGGAAAGGATATAGTGTGGTCAGTCCCCTTAGGGAAGTCTTGTACCATAGGCTGGGCGGACTCTCAATAGAAGATTCAGGCAGACTACGGACTGACGAAAGAATACTCTTCCTTTTCCCTGTCAAGGTCGTCCCATAAACGGTACCCTAGACGCCCGTTTCGACTGACCGTTTCCTTCTCTTCCTGTGACAGGGAAAAGGAAGCAACCGTAATAGAGATAATCACCAGGTACGCTGTGCCTGCTGAAAGACCAGGCTCTTTGATCTGGGAGATAGGATTATACGATCTTGATGCTGTGGCTGAGGAGATCGTTAAAACACTATGCGTAAATTCTTCTCGATGATCTTTGAAATAGCATTTGCCTTATGCTGTGTGCCTGTGGCTATCTGGCAAAACGAGAGAGCCAGGAGAAAGCAGTAGACTTGCCCCTTTGCCGTTTGGCAGGGGGTGGTAGGGGGTGCGCTCTGAGTCGCTGCGCAATAGAGAAGGGAAGAGGACATATGCAGTATATTACCCTGCCTTTCCAAAACACTAACCAGCTTGATAATCATAGAGTTCTGAGCGATGAATGGTTGAAGCCGTTTCAACGGTAGTTTCAACGCTGGTTTCTCAGTTCTTCGTCTATCTTTTTAAGGATAAACTCTCGGTCTTTGCCAAACCACTTGAGACTTTCGCGGATCACAACGTCCCTTTTCTGCTCATCCCCTGACCTGCTTCCCTAAATTCGAGCCATCGATTGTGAGACAATCGCTCCCATGCGACGGAGGAACAATCGATGAAGAAAAGCCGATTCACTGATCAACAGATCGTTGCAATACTTCGGGAAGCAGAAACCAGCACAGATACCGTAGAGACTGTTTGCCGAAAACATTCTATCTCCGCTCACACTTTCTACCGCTGGCGTAACAAGTTCGGTGGGCTGGAAGTCAAAGACGCTACCAGGCTCAAAGAGCTTGAACGTGAGAATCAACGCCTCAAGAAGATTGTTGCTGACCAGGCGCTCGATATCTCTGTCCTTAAGGAGATCAACTCAAAAAAATGGTGAGCGCACTCGTCCGCAGAGATATGGTTGGCTTTGCTGTTGGAAAAGGATTGTCTGTAAGGAGGGCGTGTGCGCTTGTTCGAGTTGCGAGGTCGGCGCGGGGCTACGCCAGTCGCATGAAGAAGAAGGATGCTGAATTGGGCGATAAGCTGCGGCTTATCGCCAGAACTCATACTCGCTACGGATATAGACGAGCAACTGCTTTGATAAAGCAAGAGGGTATGGCCATAAATTCGAAGCGGGTCTATAGGCTTTGGCGCAAAGAAGGACTCTGTTTACCCAGGCGCAGACCGCGCAAGCGAGTTCGCACAATTTGCCTGCGCCCTTTTGCGGCGACACGGGTCAACCAGGTGTGGGCCTATGATTTTGTGTTTGACTCCTGCGCCAACGGGCAGAAGTTGAAACTTCTTACAGTAGTGGATGAATCAACCAGAGAGAGTTTGGCGATAGAAGTAGGAGGCAGGATTAATTCACAGGCAGTGATAGGTGTGCTGATAAGACTGATGAGCGTGCACGGACAGCCCGAATATCTAAGAAGTGATAACGGGCCGGAGTTCGTATCGAAAGCGGTAAAACAGTGGTTGAGCAGCAACGGAGTGAAGACAGCCTATATAGAAGGAGGCAAGCCGTGGCAGAATGGGTTAAATGAGAGCTTTAATGGAAAACTGCGAGATGAATGCTTGAACTTGGAATGGTTCAGAAACCGAGCAGAGGCAAAGGTAGTAATCGAGCAGTGGCGGAAGCATTATAACGAGAAGCGACCGCATTCGAGTTTAGGGTATAAAACACCAGCGCAGTTTCGCGCTGAACAGACTGGCTTGGAAGCTATCTCATCTTAGTTGGCCCGAAGAACGGGGACAGGTCACCCCAATGGCCGCTGAAGGTGGGTTCATACGGGTCAAAAATGGCCCCAGGGGACGTTTTGCGCCCTTCTGTTTGGAATAATGCGATGTGCGCTGTTTCAACTGCCCTATGAGACGAACAGCAAAACAGCTAAACAGATATAAGTGGCTACTTCAATCTGCTTAGAATTGAGGTCTTCTGATGCGCTCGTTTTAGATCCTCAGTTTGTAGCTGAACATAGATTTGAGTTGTGTTGATTGAGCTATGACCAAGTAAGCAGCGAATCTCTGAGATGTCGCCTCCTTCACGAATAAAATTTAGACCGAAGTTATGTCTAAGCTGATGAAACAGACGGTACGGAACACCAAGCCGTCTACAAAGCCGTTCCCAGTCTCGAAGAATGTTTCTATACGAGAGCCGGTTTTCAGTAGAGGTGCAGAAGATATAGTCACTCCTCTTATCGAGTCGCTTTTTGAAATACAGAAACAGTAGCTTTTTAAGGTCAGAACTGAAGGGTACGATACGCTCTTTACCGCCTTTGCCTTTCACCCTGAGAAGCTGGTTATCAAGGCGAGTCCATTGGTTTTAAGCGTCAAGACCTCTTCAATTCGACAGCCGGTATCAATCAAAAGACACGCAAGAGCATATAAACGCTCATTCATAGAATTCCTTTGGTTTGTGGTGGAGTATCAGGGCTGTAACAAAGTAGCTTGACAATAGAAAAGAAAGGACCTAACTCGGTAATCTGTAAGTTGCAAGACTATGCAGAACCGGAGGAAGGTCTTTGATGAAGTATAACACTGCTTCTGTTTTTGATGAGCCTCTACAATCGAGGGTGTCCGAAATTTTGTGTAAATCGGCTTTTCGACAATCTGATGGAAATATTGTGTGTGTGTGTAAATGCTATCCTTACGGACTTTGCCGACGTTGAGTGGCTTGATAGTCGAATGAGGCCAAAGGGATTTACACAATCTATCTGACCCCCCCCCCATCCACTTGAAGGGCTGAAGCTCATCCTACGGCGCTGAATCAGACTTTGTTACAGCCGTGCCTCCCCCCTCTTATTTGGTTTTAACGAGAAACATGCTTTTGAGTTCATGACCGAAGTTTCTCCGCTTTCGGCACGGTTACTGGCTACAGGCTGGTTTATGCTCTCTCCTGTTTTAACTCCCTAGATGGACGGCACACCAAGATAAGGAGGTGAGCCATCAGCAAATGGTATAATTACCGGATACTCAAAACACTTATTTTGTAAGGAGGTCCGGTGCTCTCTAAACAGGATCGTCTTGAAGCCATGCGCCGCTTCAAGCACAAGAAAACTAAATCTCATGAGCGCTTGCGCTACCACGCCCTGCTGCTCGTCACCGATGACTACTCTTTCCAGCAGATCGCTGATCTGCTCTTTGTTGATCCTGAATCGATCTCGCGTTGGATCCAAATCTATCAACGTGACGGGCTCGATGGCTTGAAGAATAACCCACTGTGGGGCGGGGAGCGGGGACAGCGCTGGCTCAACAATGAGCAGTTGACCCAACTCGGTACGTTGCTCGACCAGGAAGGCATGCCGGGCACGGAGGTGGGCACTGGTTGGACCGTTCGCGCTATCATCAATCTGGTTCAGGAGCGTTTCTCGATCAGCTACTCTCAGCGCGGTATGCGCAAGATTCTGCGCACCCTGAACTTCAGTAGCCAGCGCGGTCGCCCGTTCTACAACCGGCGGACGCCCGCAGATCAACAGCGTTTCGAGAAAGAAACCCTTGAAGTTCTCGAAGAATTCGCCGATTCGGGCAAGCGTTTGATTCCACTGGCGGGCGATCAGACACGAGTCTATCTGGAAGGCACGGTCGGCAAGCGATGGAGTCGGCGCGGCCACCAACCGAAAGTGCCCTCGGCGTCGCGCCGCAAATACGCCGAGAACATCTAGGGAGCGGTGCACGTGGCAACAGGCGAGGAGGTAGCTCCCTTCTCGATAGATTTTCAGGATGCAGATGCGACGATCCGGTGGTTTGAGATGGTGATTGAAGAGAATCCACGAGGGAAGATATTGGTGTGGCTGGACTCTGCACCGCATCTGGTGCACGAAGAGGTCGACGAGTGGCTTGAGAGGCAACAAAGAATTCGAGTGAAACGCTTCCCACACTACACACCGGAGGAGAATCCAAAAGAAGCGACGTGGAAGACGCTTAAGCAGGAAGCGAGTGTGCAGGGCTGGCATCCGACGAAAAAGAGTCTGTCGGAAGCGATAGATTGCTTTTATCAGTCGGTCAGACGACATAAGGTGAACTTTCTGGAGCGGTTCGGTTATGTCTGGAAGAGGGGACGTATCCACCCGCTGCCTCAATTATCATGAGTCGGCATTTTGGTGTGCCGTCCATCTAGAGCATTGGCATCTACACATGTTGGCCGGATCAGCCCGTATCATAGCGAGAAAATCCCGGTAGACTGAGACACGCTACTTGTCTGAGTTCATCGACACTGTATCGCTCAAGCGCATTCAGCACTGCTAGCAGCGTCCATAATCCAGCCAGCATCGCTGAGTCGGTCACTCGGCGGTCACGACGCATCTGTCTGCCACTCAATCGCACCAGGAGATTACGCGCCTGCTCGCTCTCAGGTGTCTGACCGCGCGCCAACTGCCAGACAACCACTGCCGCCATTGCTGTCACCAATAACCGTTTAGCTATTGCTTCGGCGCTCTCCTGTTGCCAATGCTCCAAATTATGGCCGCTGGATTTCAACAGCTTAAAGTAACTCTCTATTTTCCACCGCCACACATACCACTGCGCGATCTGCTCTGCCGTCACCGTTTCAGGCAAGTTCGTCAGTAGCAGCCACTCCGCATACAACGATTCATCTGGTAAAACGATCCGGCTCACGACAAGCCTCAACTGCAAAGCTTTGCCATAGACTCGCTCACGGGGCTGCTTGATGCCGCCCTTTTGTCGATGTGGGAAGGCCGGTCGGGTAATCGTCACCTTCGTTTCAGCCAGCAGTTGCTGCCCGACAAGTCCGGGCGCAACAGCAATTGCCTGGCCCAGCCGCAATGACAAGCCTGCTGCCACACGGCCCAGTCGCCGCCTCTCTCCTTCAAACTCCACCTGCGGTACTGCCCGCGCCCGCACAATAAAAGCTTCTCCTTGATCATCCCACTGTCGGTAATGACCAACCGAGTCGGCGGCGCGATCAATAAGATGCACGACGGGCTTGGACAACTGCATCTTGCTGATGGTCGCCAGGGTGTCGGTGATTTCATCAAGGTGCGAGCAATCGGCCAATACCGGCGACTGGCGCGTCGTGTATAAACCATCATTGGCCCACAAGCTAAACGACAGCGGAGAGATGGGTGTGCCGTCACGATCAGATATCAATAAGGCAGTTTGCAAGCTGTAACCGAGCGAACGCTTATGACAGATGGCCTTGCGGTCGGCTTTACGGGTATGCAGATCGTAATTGAGTTCAGACCAGTCGTGAATAATCAGAGCAAAGTCGCCGGTTTCGTCTGTAAGCACTCGTTTGGCAGCGGCGATCAGCGGCTCGGCTAATTGAGGAAGCGAAACAGCCGGATTGCTATAAAAACGCCAGGCGGCCTGAGTGCTGGCGAAAGCAGTACCGGCAGCGGGCAAAGCCCGAAGCCCTGCGGCGACGGCCTGTGTTGGGTTCATCTGCTCGGTCACGAGTTGCTGATAGCGCCGTTGCAGGCGCAGTTCAAGATTGGGTGTTGCAAACACATTTTATAATATTAGCGTACTCGACATGTGTAGATGCCAATGCATCTAGAGCTTGGTAAAAAAATACCCCTTTGGCGTGAGTCCGAGGGGAATACTTTCTGTTGCCAGATTTCTTTCTCTCGGAGCCACACCCAAAGGGTACTATGACTTCTCACGCCGTAAGTTTCCTTACAGAGCAAGTATAGCAAACTGACAGAATCTGCAAATAGTTAAGCTGGGGATAACTCCACGCTACTCTTTAGACACCGCTCTCGTCGTTATCAGGGTTCTATGTCTTCGTCTCGATCAGAAGGGTACTTAAGAGTCTGACCAGCTTTTACGTTCGTCTTAACTTCAGGAAAGTTTTGGTCTTCAATGTATCTCACAAAGAATGGTACTTCGTTTTTAGTATCCATAGTTACCTCTTGGGCAGAAAAGATACTCTTTGCATTGATGCAGTGTCAATCACTTATAGCAAATCCAGTTTGGCTGTCCCTGTGGATAACATACAGCGTCAAATAGAGATTACTGGGCATATTTATTTTTTTGCTATTTTTCCAGGCGGTTGCTTCGGTCTAAATCGAAACCTATGAGATTGGCACAGATCAGGTTCTCTCTGATAAATCGATTGTTGCTACACACTCGATTTGTCTCGGAGAACAAGCTGTGCCCAACTCGACCATACTTGACCTTCCGCAACCTCAGCAAGAACAGATGCTTTCTCAAATCCGTCAAGCCCGTTACGGTTACTTGCTCGCGCTGCACGTCCTTCTGCTTTGTGCCCCTGGCCGCACGCCTACCGAGATCGCTGCCTTCTTGTTCTGCTCGCCTTCTTCGGTCTATCGCATCGTCTCGGCTTATCACTGTCAGTCGCTCGGCTTTGCCTTCACTGAGGATGGCCAACCTCAACCTCCTGTGCCAACCTCTTGTCTGTCGCCTTCCTTGCGACGCTCCTTACTGGCATTGCTCAAAGCCGCGCCTCACGCCTTCGGTTGGTGTCGCACGCGCTGGAGTTGCGCAACTCTGGCTGCACAACTCAAAGTCAATCGTGGCATCACCGCCTCTGCCGATACCACCCGTCGCTGGTTGCATCAACTCGGCTGGGTTTGGAAGCGGGCCAAGCTCATCACTAAAGATGATGATCCGCAACGGGTCGAGAAGTTGGCACGAATTCGCTGGATCTTTGAGCATATAAGCGCGAAACAACTCCTACTGTTTGCTGATGAACTCGACATCCACTTGTTGCCAAAAGTTGGCTATCAGTGGATGGAGAAAGGCAGCCAACTTGAAGTCTGCACGCCGGGTACAAATGAGAAGGACTATCTGGCCGGAGCTCTTGATATAGTCACAGGCCGTATGTTGCACTGCGTCTGGTTTCGCAAAACCAGCGGCCTGTTCATTGATCTGCTCAAGGTCATTGACCGAACCTACTCGGCCTATCAGTATACGAATATCTTCGTGGTTGTGGACAATTACAAAATCCACAAAGCTAAGGCGGTCGAGCAATGGCTTCTGAGGCATCCACGAATAGAGTTGATATATCTAGCCGACCTACTGCCCGAAAGCCAATCCTATAGAGCGAGCCTTTGGAGATGTGCATGATAAATGCACGCGCAATCACAAGCGAAAGCGACTGCGGGATTTGGTTGGAGATGTGATCAAGCATTTGCGAGTCAATGGCCCGTGGAAATACAAGCTGTCTGAAATCTACTACATAGTAGAAGTCACAGCAGCGGTTGAAAAGATGGCTGCTGATGAAAGGTTAAAGGCTGCCGCTTGAGTGTCCCAATCTCACGCGGCCTGATTTAGTGCAGCCGCACATCATAGCGATGCAGCAAAGCAGGAGAATAGGCAACAGGTTATAGGGTTTACCTTTAGCTTGTCTAAAATCGGGAAGAAGTGATAAAGCTTGAGCAAGAGAAGGCACAGAAGTGCTCATAGGCGTTCCTCCTAAGAAATTGATGTGTCAACCTCATTCTACAGAGGAACGCCTCTTTCTCGCAGACAATGAATAGACCTTGCGGGATGGCTGAGGCCATTGGCAGTCTCCTGAATGCCGCAATGCTGTTTGAACGCGAGCGTTTCTTGAACGCTGCTCCTTATGAGCGCACCCAGGACCGTCGCGACTACTCTAACGGCTTCAAGGCAAAGCGGCTGCGCACGAGAGTCGGCGACCTCGACTTGCGCATTCCACAAGTGCGCAACTCAGACTTCTATCCCCAAGCTCTTGAACGCGGCACTCGCTCAGAGCGCGCTTTGAAACTCTCACTGGCCGAGATGTAGGTGCAGGGAGTTTCGACTCGCAAGGTCAAAGCCATCACTGAGAAGCTGTGCGGCTTTGAAGTCACATCCGCCCAGGTCTCACGAGCAACTGCCGAGTTGAATGAACATTTCAAGCAATGGCGAGAGCGTCGGCTGGGGCCTATGCCTTACCGGCAAGTCGATGCCCGCTACGAACATGTTCGTGAGGGCGGGCTGGTCATAGACGAAGCCGTTTTCACTGCTATTGGCATTGATCTTGAAGGCCGCCGTGAAGTGATAGGCACGAGCATCAGCCGAAGTGAGGCGGAAGTCCATTGGCGAGAGTTTCTACAGAGGCTTGTCGGGCGCGGGTTGAGCGGATTGGAGTTAATAACGAGTGACGCGCACTCAGGACTTGAGGCCACGCGCAAGGCAGTGTTGCCGAGCGTGCCCTGGCAGCGGTGTCAATTTCATCTGCAACAGAATGCTACCCAGTATGTGGTGAGAGTAGAGCAGCGAAAAGAGGTGGCGGCGGATATAAGAGCAATCTTCAACGCGCCTAATCGCAATGAGGCAGAGCGGTTGCTGGCAGCGGCGGTGAAGAAGTATAGCCAGAGCGCGCCGCGACTGAGCGTGTGGATGGAAGAAAATCTGGAG
The DNA here is from genome assembly GCA_963804815.1 of Blastocatellia bacterium. GTDB lineage: Bacteria > Acidobacteriota > Blastocatellia > UBA7656 > UBA7656 > DATEKX01. Next base: position 7,151,856 of record CAWDRU010000002.1, read on the forward strand.
CAGGGGCTAACAGTAATGAGTTTCCCTGCCGAGCATCAGAAGCAGCTGAGAACGACGAACCTGTGCGAGCGAGTAAATCGAGAGATAAAGCGGCGGACGAGAGTGGTGAGCATATTCCCGAATGCGCGATCACTAGAGAGGCTGGTGACGGCAGTGTTGATGGAGATAAGTGAGGACTGGCAGAGTGGTGCTCGCTACTTGACGATGACTTGAATTGGTTTCTTGTGAGGAGTGAATTTACAGAAATAACATTGCACTATCCTGCTCAAAACGTCCGTGCTGCTTGTCTAGACTCTCGGCTCGCTCGAAATCATTACCGATGACCTTGAGGCGCGTATAGCCTCCTTCTATCTCAAACAGCGCGGCTATATCTGAACGCAGGCTGGCCTGGTTACCTTTCACTGTCCAGAGGTAATCTCCACCAGCTTCTACGACCAGTCGAGAGAGCTTACGTTGCGCAAACATAGCGTCGCCGGTAACGACTTTTCCCTGCAAATCTATGCTTTTGAGCAGGCGGGGGGCGACCACCACTTCATTCTCTTTAGAGCCTACCTCCATCTGCATCCTGCATCAGCACGATTCCTTTATCCGGTAAGTGGGCTGCGAGTAAGTGCAAGCCTTGCTTTTGGCCAGCCCTTATCGTGCCTCTGAGCGCCTTCCCATCCAGGTTGATCTCTACGGCTTGCCCCGCATCAGGATCAGAGAGCAGGAAACGGCTGACGGCCTGTTGTAGTTGCTCAACATCAACTGCCTTTCCCAGTATTCTAGAATAGGTAATCGGATGGGGCACGGTGTCGCGATCAAAGCCGAGAGTTTCACGTAGAAGTTCTTTGCGCAACTCTATCCACTGAACAATGCCGCGAGGTTCCTGCTCGCCAGCGAGTTTAGCTAGAATGACGAAGACCAAAGCTAAAGCGAGGGGGTAGCGAATCCCGTGTGGGTCACGGCGGTCATTGAGCTTATCGAGATGCTCATAGAGACTGCCGACATCAAAGAAGAAAGCTTCATCAATATCCTCAGGCAAAAAGGCAGCAGTGGTATACTTCATTGAGACCTTCCTCCGGTTCTGTTTAGTCTTGCAACTTACAGATTAACCGGGTTAGGTCCTTCTTTTTAATTGTCAACCTACTTTGTTACAGCCCTGATGTTGGAACCGTATTCGTTTTTGAATCTGAATCGTTGTCGAATAGAAACATTTAAGTTTTCTGCATGGTTTTAGAAATCTTTTCCGTCTTATCCAAATGGGGGAAATCCAATAACAAAATTATAAGGAGAAAAGCATGCATCGTTTCATGCCTTTCAATAGAGCACTGCTCTGTGCTCTCATCGCCCCCCTTCTACTATCGGCTGCTTCGACTGCACTTGCGCAGCAGAGCCGCCCACGGTTTACAAAAGCTTTCGTAGTCGATGACAGATTATCTGCGCTCAGGCACAACGCCGATGTGAAATCGCCAGTTATTCACAGGCTTCGCATCGGACGACCTGTCTTCATTTTTGCATCAAAGACCGATGGCTCCAACCCCGCAGGATTTTATCGCGTTGCTGTGTCGCGCAGGACTCGCGGATGGATTCACGCAGCCGCGCTTGCTGTGGTGGGGCGAGCGGGCGAAGATGATCGTTTCATGAAACTCATTCAAAATACCGGCGACGGCATAGATCGAATAATGCTGTGTCGGCTCTTTCTCGAACACTTCAATCGCTCTGCTCTCGCTCCGCGCGCGTTGCTTGCAATCGGAGAAGAAGCCGATCAGGCAGCAGCGGCGCTCACTCGTTACGCGCGCAAGAGACTCAAAGAACTCGATGAGAAAAACGGCAACGCAAGCCTTCGCGATTATTACCTGAATGACCCGGGACTGGATCGTTACAGCAAACTGCAAGTCGCCTTTGACTTCAAAGATTCAACAGCCGAATACAGCTATGACGGCAAGTCGTATCGCGAAATCATACGACGTTTTCCCGACAGCAAAGAGGCGCAGATTGCTCGCGCGCGACTTGACCGCGCGGGCGGGCGACTGGCCCGACAGAAATAGAGCAGCCCGCAGGAAACGATGAATGATGAACGCGCATTGAGAATAAAGCGGGCGCTGTCTTTCATCACTCATCATTCATCGTTTCTTTTCATTCTCAAAGCCCTCTGCAATCTTTCAGTTAAACGCTTTCTGCTTCTTGCAAATCCTGTCAGTTTCAGTTTAGATATTTTCGTGCGATATCCACAGTATGGCGGTAGAAAACGTCTTACGATGACGGAGGAATAGAGGAACATGCCAAGAGGAACGTGTCCCGAATGCGACGAGGACGTCCAGGTCGATGAAGATACCGATAAGGGCGATGTCGTCGAATGTGAAGCTTGCGGTACGCAACTGGAAGTCGTTGGCCTTGACCCAATCGAGCTTGATGTGGCAGTGGAAGAAGAAGAAGAAGATTGGACTGAGACTTAGCGCAAGCCGCGCCGCGATCATGCAGCAATCAGCATAACCATGGATTTGAATGTAGAGGCCACCTTGCACAGGTGGCTTCTATATTGTGAGTGCGTTGAAGGCGGATTGCCTGATAAAGGCGCGCTAACTCTCAATCCTAAAGGCCGGATGATGACAACTATTATTGACAATAACAAGACGAAGAAGAACGGTCGAACATTGCGCGTGTTATTCAACTGTTCTAAGTGCCCTGCTTATTGCTGTAGCTATGATCGAGTAGAGGTCACTAAGACAGATTTGCTTCGCATCGCCAAGCACTTCGGCCTATCTTACAAGGAAGCCGAAAAGCGTTATACAAAGATCGCTTTCGGCGACCGTGTGCTTCGCCATCAAAAAGATCACATCTTTAAACGAGTCTGCCAGTTTCTCGATACCAAAGAGCGACGCTGCACGATCTATCATGCACGGCCCGCCGTCTGCCGCGAGTACCCGGACAGCCTGCGATGCGGCTATTACGACTTTCTCGCTTCGGAGCGCCGCCGCCAGGGCGATGAAGAATTTATTCCCTCGGCATGAATAATCAGCCGTCAATCAGGCTGAGAAAATAACGCTTAGGCGAGTAAGGCATTGCGTTGATAAAGCCGAAACAGGTCAGCCCCGCGCGCCGCGCCGCGTTCGACATTCTGCGCCGCGTAGAGGCCGAAGGCGCGTATGCTTCGGTTCTCATCTCTCGGCTTCCCGAATCGAACCTGTCGCGCGAAGACCGCTCGCTCGCGCAAGAGATAGCGCTCGGCGTGTTGCGCCGAAGGCGACTGCTCGATTATTTCATAGAACGCTACTCGCGCCGCGCCACATCCCGCCTCGACCTCTCTGTTTTGATAGCGCTTCGCATGGGGCTTTATCAGTTGCGCTACCTGACACGCATTCCGCAGCGCGCGGCAGTCAACGAATCTGTGAATCTTGTGAAACTGGCGCGCGTCCACAGCGCTGCCGGAATGGTCAACGCCGTCCTGCGCAACGCGGCGCGCCATATGGATGAAGGCTTCGCCGAAGAAATTTCAGACCCGCTTGAAAGACTCTCAATCGAACTTTCTCATCCGCGATGGATGCTTGAACGCTGGATGAAATCACTGGGCGATGCAGAAGCGCGTGCGCTCGCGCTTGCCAATAACGAACCGCCAACGACAGCTTTTCGCGTCAACACGCTCCGCGCCACTGTTGATGAAACGCTCGCACATCTTAAAGATGCGGGCCTCGGCCTGCGCCCGTCGACTTTAACGCCCGGCGCGTTTATCGTTGAAAGCGGCGCGGCGTCACTACTGGCCGAAGCCGCAGAGCGCGGCATCATCTATATTCAGGATGAAGCGTCGCAACTGGTATCGCGGCTGCTCGACCCTGAAAGCGGCAGCCGCGTGCTTGACCTGTGCGCAGCGCCCGGCTCCAAGTCGTCTCATATAGCGGCGCTCGCCGAAGGAAAAGCATGGATCGTAGCATGTGACATTCATCCGCACAGGCTCGCGACGCTTGGCGCGACGTGTCGAAAGCTCGGCATCGATTCGATTGATCGCGTTGCTCTGGACGCGACTACTGCGTTGCCTTTTGCCGATAGCGCCGTCGGGTTCGACCGCGTGTTGATTGATGCGCCATGCACGGGCACGGGCACGCTCCGTCGAAACCCTGAGATCAAGTGGCGACTTGAGGCTGATACGATTGAGCGCCTCGCTCGCGTTCAATTGCGATTGCTTGAGCGCGCGACCGATGTGCTCAAGCGAGGCGGGCGACTGGTTTACTCAACCTGTTCAATCGAGCGCGAAGAGAATGAAGAGGTGATCGGGCGGTTCATCGAAAGCGGCGCGCCTTACAGATTGCTGCGCCCGGACGCTCATTTTGACCTCATCACTGCCGAAGGCTTTGTGAGAACATTTCCACACCGTCACGGCGCGGATGGTTTCTTCGCCGCCGTGCTTGAAAAAACCGGTTGAGCGCGAAAGCGAAAGTAGGTTTTATGAGACGAGTAATCCTGAGCCTGTTGATGGTTGTTTTCTCGGTTTCGATGATGAACGCGGACAGTACCGTTCAGAAAAAGACTCAGATAATAATTCTCGGAACAGGGACTCCGAACGCCGACCCTGAGCGGTCCGGCCCGTCGGTCGCCATTGTAGTAAATGATACGCCGTACATAATTGACTTCGGGCCGGGCGTTGTTCGCCGCGCGGCTGCGGCTTTCCAGAAAGGCGTCGAAGGGCTTGCGGTCAGTCGGCTAAAGACTGCTTTTGTAACTCACCTGCACTCCGATCACACGGTCGGATACGCCGATTTGATCTTTACCCCGTGGACGCTGGATCGGAAAGAGCCGCTTGCAGTCTACGGCCCCAGAGGCATCCGTGCGATGACTGCGCATCTGCTCGCGGCATACAAAGATGACATCCGCATACGAACGAGGGGGCTTGAGCCGTCCAACCACACGGGCTTCAAAGTCATCGCGCACGAGATAAAGCCCGGCCTTATCTACAAAGATGCGAATGTCACGGTCAAAGCTTTTCTCGTAAAACACGGCTCGTGGCCTCAAGCGTTCGGTTACAGATTTGAAACATCGGACCGTACTATAGTCATCTCAGGCGATACCACGCCGAGCGCGAGCGTGATCGATAATTGCAACGGCTGCGATGTGCTGATTCACGAAGTCTACTCGACCGCAGGGTTTGCCCGCAGAACTCCTGAATGGCAAAAGTATCACTCGCGTTTTCATACGTCCACGCGCGAGCTTGCAGAGATTGCGACAAAAGCCAGACCCGGATTGCTCATTCTTTATCACCAACTGTTCTGGGGCGCGACCGATGCGGATTTGATCAAAGAGGTGCAACAGACCTATCACGGAAAGGTAGTATCGGGTCGCGACCTCGATATTTATTAGCGCAGAGGTTCTATTATGAAAAGCGATGTGACGATCAACGATATTCAACAGGCAAAGGGGCGCATAGCTTCAATCGTTCGCCGCACGCCGCTCGAACATTCCGCATGGCTTTCAACCGAGTTAGAGCGCGATGTACGGCTAAAACTCGAATGCTTTCAGGTGACAGGCTCGTTCAAACTTCGCGGCGCGATGGCGAAGCTTTCTCGATTGACCGAAGCTGAGAGCGCGCGCGGCATATTGACTGTTTCGGCTGGCAATCATGGACTGGCCGTTGCTCACTGCGCCAGCGCGCTCTCGCTTGATGCCACGATAATCGTGCCGCGCTCGGCCTCGCCCACGAAGGTCGCTGCTATTCGTCGTTATCCGGTCACGCTCATCGAGCGCGGCGCAGACTATGACGAAGCCGAACTGGCGGCGCGCGAAATGGAGCGCGAAACGGGTGCGACGTTCGTTTCACCATATAACGACGCCGATGTGATAGCGGGGCAGGGAACCATCGCGCTTGAAATTCTGGAAGACGCGCCTGATGTTGACGCCATCCTTGTGCCGGTCGGAGGCGGAGGGTTGCTGGCGGGAGTTTCAGTAGCCGTGAAAGCCAACTATCCGCACATCGAAGTCTACGGCGTGGAGCCGCTCTCTTCGCCCACGATGTACGAAGCGCTTCGCGCGGGCCGCATCCTTGAGATAAAAGAAGAAGCGACGATAGCCGACGGGCTGGCCGGAAACATCGAAGCGGGCTCGATCACGTTTCCGCTCGTCGCGCATCTGGCCGACGGAATTATTCTTGTCAGCGAAGAGTCGATGCGCGATGCAATCAGGCGCGTAGCGCGCGAAGATCACATAATGATCGAAGGCTCGGCGGCGGTCGCCATCGCCGCGCTCGCAGACGAGCGACTTAAAGGTCAGCGTACCGTTGCGGTAATCACTGGCCGCAACATCAGCCTCGATCTGTTCGCAGGCATAATCTCGAATCACAAGTGAAGATTTACACTTGTTTGGGTTTGAATGTGGATTCACCGCAGCGCCCTGGGCGGCCCTGCGGTGAACCGGTCTTATATTTCATTGGCATCTACACATGTTGGCCGGATCAGCCCGTATCATAGCGAGAAAATCCCGGTAGACTGAGACACGCTACTTGTCTGAGTTCATCGACACTGTATCGCTCAAGCGCATTCAGCACTGCTAGCAGCGTCCATAATCCAGCCAGCATCGCTGAGTCGGTCACTCGGCGGTCACGACGCATCTGTCTGCCACTCAATCGCACCAGGAGATTACGCGCCTGCTCGCTCTCAGGTGTCTGACCGCGCGCCAACTGCCAGACAACCACTGCCGCCATTGCTGTCACCAATAACCGTTTAGCTATTGCTTCGGCGCTCTCCTGTTGCCAATGCTCCAAATTATGGCCGCTGGATTTCAACAGCTTAAAGTAACTCTCTATTTTCCACCGCCACACATACCACTGCGCGATCTGCTCTGCCGTCACCGTTTCAGGCAAGTTCGTCAGTAGCAGCCACTCCGCATACAACGATTCATCTGGTAAAACGATCCGGCTCACGACAAGCCTCAACTGCAAAGCTTTGCCATAGACTCGCTCACGGGGCTGCTTGATGCCGCCCTTTTGTCGATGTGGGAAGGCCGGTCGGGTAATCGTCACCTTCGTTTCAGCCAGCAGTTGCTGCCCGACAAGTCCGGGCGCAACAGCAATTGCCTGGCCCAGCCGCAATGACAAGCCTGCTGCCACACGGCCCAGTCGCCGCCTCTCTCCTTCAAACTCCACCTGCGGTACTGCCCGCGCCCGCACAATAAAAGCTTCTCCTTGATCATCCCACTGTCGGTAATGACCAACCGAGTCGGCGGCGCGATCAATAAGATGCACGACGGGCTTGGACAACTGCATCTTGCTGATGGTCGCCAGGGTGTCGGTGATTTCATCAAGGTGCGAGCAATCGGCCAATACCGGCGACTGGCGCGTCGTGTATAAACCATCATTGGCCCACAAGCTAAACGACAGCGGAGAGATGGGTGTGCCGTCACGATCAGATATCAATAAGGCAGTTTGCAAGCTGTAACCGAGCGAACGCTTATGACAGATGGCCTTGCGGTCGGCTTTACGGGTATGCAGATCGTAATTGAGTTCAGACCAGTCGTGAATAATCAGAGCAAAGTCGCCGGTTTCGTCTGTAAGCACTCGTTTGGCAGCGGCGATCAGCGGCTCGGCTAATTGAGGAAGCGAAACAGCCGGATTGCTATAAAAACGCCAGGCGGCCTGAGTGCTGGCGAAAGCAGTACCGGCAGCGGGCAAAGCCCGAAGCCCTGCGGCGACGGCCTGTGTTGGGTTCATCTGCTCGGTCACGAGTTGCTGATAGCGCCGTTGCAGGCGCAGTTCAAGATTGGGTGTTGCAAACACATTTTATAATATTAGCGTACTCGACATGTGTAGATGCCAATGCTTATATTTACTGGTTCATAGGCACATCTATCAGGATGAAGCTCGTGTCATCGTAGGCTTCCAATCGCAGCACGCCTTCCTGTGCGATGCGCGCCTGATCTTTCGTCGTCAGCCTTTCATCGTTTATTCCCAGATCGCCTTTTGTGACGTAAACAAACGCGCCGCGCGAGTTCTTTACCTCGAACTCCACGCTCTGGCCCGCGTCTAAATCGGCCATATAGATCGTCGAATCCGTGTGAATCGTAACAACGTCATTCAGTCCCTGCCCCGAAGCTACCGGCAGCAATTGATTCTTTCTGGAATCGAGCGAAAAACTCTTCTGGTCGTAACTGGGTTGCAATCTCCGCTCGCCGGGGAGAATCCAGATTTGATAGAGATGAAGCGGCTCGCTGCTCAGATTGTGTTCGGAATGCGTGATGCCTGTGCCTGCGGACATTCGCTGCACCTCGCCCGCCTTGATCGTCGTGCGATTGCCCATGCTGTCTTCGTGCGTGATCTCGCCGTTCAGCATGATGGTGATGATCTCCATCTCGCGATGCGGGTGAGTCGGAAACCCTGAGTTCGCTTTCAACACATCGTCGTTAAAGACGCGCAGCGAGCCGAACTGAACGTTTGCCGGGTCGTAGTAGTTGTCGAACGAAAACAGCCAGTAGGTCTTCAGCCATCCGAAATCCGAAAAATATCTCTCATCTGCTCTGATCGTTTTAATCATTGTTTCCTCTCTAAACCTGAAATGAAGAATAAAAAACAACCCGACTCAACCGGAGCCGGGCTGCTTTTCACATGCCTCATAATAATTCTAGCAAAGTTGTAAAGAGAGCACTTTATGGTCAGTCTGTAACCATAAAGGTACTGTACGGAATCTGATGCAGCTTCACTTCGCAGCAATTACCGCGTAACTGCGCCCGCTGTATAGCCGAATGCCCTCTGCCGCTTTCGTCATCGTAAGCGGGCGCGGGCGTTTGAGCGCGCTGTCTTTGGTGATGCTGGCCGAAAGCAAAGCTCCGCCGCCAATATCAAAGATGTTCAGCTTGTCTTCAGAGAAGCCGAAGCCGTATGCCCCCGGCGCAAGCTCCGAGCCGCCGACCGTGATGCGCGAATCTGTAATAAAAAAGCCCTGATATTTTGCCTGAATCTCGGTTGAGTAACCGGACGTATCCACAAGCGCCGCGATGACGAATCGTTTGACCCCAAAGCGAACTGCCGCCGCATTGCGCATCTGTGTAGGCGCGCTCTGGCCTTCGTAATAAAAACTCTCCGGCACCACGCGCTTTAATTCTGCGCCGCTGAGGATCGCGGCAGGCTCCTGCGCGATTGCTGTAGTGAACGACAAAAGCATCATTATCACCGGCATCCATAGGCGTTTCGGCATAAGTTTATTTTCTCCCTGAAGTTTTAACTCGCAAAAGAGTTTATATCTCAATCGCGCCCAACACCAAGCGCGTCGGCAACGCGGTTGATGTAATTGAACCATGCTGCGATCAGTGTGATCTGCAAAATCGTCTGGTCGTCAAAGCCTGCGCCGTGCAAAAGCTCGTGATCCTGCTTTGTGATCTTTGTAGCATCCTTCGTCAGTTTCACCACGAAATCGAGCATCACGCGATCCTGCTCAGAGATATTGGCTTTTGTGTAATCCTCGCGCAGCGACTGAACCAATTCGTCATCCAATGTGACTCGACGCAGAAACTCTGCGTGCGATTCGATTCAGTAATGGCAGCGATTCGTGACCGAAACCATCGTGGTTATCATTTCGTGCTGGCGTCTGGTGAGCTGTAGCTCTGGCGACATCAACACGCCGAACGTCGAAAACGCATGATAGAGAGCGTCGGGAATGAGACTGTGCGATGCGACGATTCCGGCGGCTTCGCCTTCGGGAACCGTATGAACTGGCGACGCATACTCCTGCGGGTAAAGATGGCGTTGATCTTCGACGGCGTGCCGCAACTGCTCGTTTGCTTCTGACAACGGAATAGTTTTGATCCACGTCATTATTATTTCTCCTGCTTTTTACGGAAGACGAGATGATAAACCGGAGCGCCGAGCGCCACAACCGCACAGCCCAGCGCCGCCTGCTCAGGGTTATTTGCTGCCAGCATAACTAACAGCATAATTACGAGCGCGAGAAATATCACAGGGGCCATAGGATAACCGGGCGTGTGAAACGCCTCGGCTGATTGCGGATTTTTTCTCATCACGAACACAGCCGCGACCGTCAATCCGACAAACACGACCGTCACGAATACAAAGTACGCCACGATCTGATTGAACGTGCCGACGGCCACCAGCAGCGACGCGAGGGCGGCTTGCAGAACGCAGGCGCGGGCGGGCGTGTTGAATCGAGGGTGTAGTTTTGCAGCCATATTCAGGAACACGCCGTCGCGCGCCATCGCATAATATACGCGCGGCGCTGTGATGATTACCGCAAGCAGACTGCCCAGCACAGAGACTATTACTATGCCTGAAAAAACCTGCCCGCCCGCGCGGCCAAAAAGAATTTCTCCGGCCTGCGCGGCGAACGTTTCGCCCGAAGTCGCGCGATCAATCGGCACAAGATAAATGAATGCCGCGCTCGTTATGATATAGACGAGCGTGACGATGCCGACTCCGAATACGAGCGCGCGCGGCATTGTGCGAACGGGGTCGCGCACTTCGCCCGCAAGCTTGCTTGCGTCCCACCACCCGCCGAATGAAAAGAACGCCGCGACCATTCCACCTGCCAACGCGCCAGCCAGCGGCGCAGACCCCGCGCGTTGCGCAACGAATGGAGTGAAGTTGGACCAGTCGCCCAGCCCAAGGCAGAATCCCCATAAAACTATCAGCGCAAGCAGCCCGAGTTTGAGTATCGTGAGCCACCTCATGAGCCACGCGCCGAGTTGAACGCCCAGGATGTTTGCGGCTGCCATCAGGCAGATCGCCGCAATCGCAACAGCCTTCGTCCCAGTCGTTGAAAGTTTGATTATGTAGCCGACATAACTGGCCGCCCCTGTGGCCAGCGCAGCCGTGATGCCGGGGTCCATCACGAGAAAGCACTTCCAGCCATAAAGAAAGGCAAGGCGCGGCCCATAGGCTTCGCGCAGGTAAACGTATCCACCGCCCGCTTCGGGAAAGCGCGCGGCCAGCCCGCCGTAACAGAGCGCGCCGCTTATAGCCATCCCGCCCATCACCAGCCACACGACCATCACCCACATCGGCGAGCCGAGCGATTTCGCCATATCAGCCGGAGTCAGAAAAATGCCAACCGCTATGACTTCGCCCGCGACCATTGCCGTTGCCGACAGGAGACCGAGTTGCCGCCTTAAGCCGCTTTCGGGTTGCGCTTTCTGTGTCACATTCAACACGTCAGTAGAGTAGCCCTTAAAACAGAGAAGCCTTTAAAACGAGAAGCGCGCGGCGAGTTGAAATGCGCGCGGGCCGCCCGATCCGAACACGCCGCCCGCCGTCGTCACGGCCCGCCCGAAGCTTGACGATTTCAGAAAACCCGCGCTGTTTGTGTCGTTGCTGTCGCGTACGAGCACGTTTGCAAATCCCGAATAATTTACATTCGACACGCCTAAAACGTTCGTCACGTTGAAGAGATTGAATACCTCGACTATGGGGTCGAGCCGGAAACGCTCGCCGAGCCGGAACGATTTCGTTACCCGCAGATCGAAGGAATTGAAACTGTCGTTGAATCGAGCGTCGTCGCGCACGAGCGGAAGCAACTGGCTGTTTATGCCGCCGCCCGCGTTCACCTGTCGCAGAAAATCGTTCAACTCCGCTCCCGTATGAAATACGCGCCCGCCCGCGTTGCGTTGCAGGACGGGAATGCGCGTGCTGCCATCTGGCAGAATTATGTCCATCGGCACGCCGGAAGCAATCGTCCATATGGGCGCGAGTTGAAACCCGCCGGGCAGATCGAACGCGCCGGAAAGCGCGAAGCGATGGCGCTGGTCGTTCGGGGTCGGCCCGTAATCCAGTCTGAGATTGTTTGAATCCAACGGCCCGCTCGCGAAAGGAATCTGATCGTCGTTCGCATAGTTGAATGATTTCGACAGCGTGTAGGAGGCGCGCAGTTGCGTGCGACGGGAGAAGCGTTTTTCTACACTCACCAGCAACCCGTCGTATTTCGTCTTGACGCTCGATTCGATATTGACCACCCTGTCCGGCCCGCCGACCACAGGATTGAAGACCGTTCCAATCGTGCGACCGATGATGAAGTGCGTGCCGAAGTTGTGCAGATAGTCCGCGCGCACCAGAAAGTCTCCGCCAAACTCTCGCTGCACGCCGATGTTAGTCTGCTGCACCATCGGATTTTGCAGGCCGTTGTCTATGATGTTGATTCCACCTGCGCCTGCGCCCGGCAGTATGAACCCTGTGAACGGGTTGCTGATCGTGGGCGCGACCGGCGGGAACTGGCCCGTGTTGGGGTCGAGAAAGAAAACATTGCCCGCGCGCACTTCGATAGCGAGCGCGCGCCCGTCAAGCCCGCGTTCGAGCGATTCGACCTCAAGCGTCACGCGATCATAGTAGATGCCGTAGCCGCCGTGAACGCTTGTGCGCCCGTCCGCGCTTGCCCAGTTGAAGCCCAGACGCGGGCCAAAATTATCTTTATCGCGCTCGCGTTTGCCGCTCAGAAACGGCAGTATCAGAGGATTGAGTTCGTCTGTGCGGCTGACGTTCTTCACGTCTGTGTCGAGTTCGTAACGCAAGCCGACATTCAATGTGAAGCGCGGGTGAATTCGCCAGTTGTCCTGAACGAAGAAAGCGAAATAGTTGTTGTCCGCGTCAGGAATGATCAGCGCGCGTTCAGGGGTCGCGCTGCGAAGCGTGACTGCAAACAACAGGTCGTTGTCATCAATGCGGCCATCGCCGTTGTGATCGAAGCTCGCGAAATCTTCGACCAGTTCGATGCGACCCTGCTGAAAGACTCTCAGATCGAAGTCCGAATCAATGCGCTGCCACTCGCCGCCGAAATTGACGCTGTGCGCGCCTTTCACAATCGAGAAGGTGTCGGCGAACTGTAGACGATTCATTCTGGTCTGCTGCGGCACGCGGAATGAAGCGCCGTCCTGTATGCTCGGAAACGTAAGCTGCGGGCCGACAATTACCGGGTCGGTTTTATTGATGAAGTTAGTCACGCTGAAGTTGAAGTTGTTGATAGCGCGCGGTGAAAGCAGGTGCGTCCAGTTGGTCAGAAATGACTGGAAATTATTCCTGCCCGATTGCCGCTGCGAGGCAGTGCCGAGGGCGCGAATCAATGTGCTTGCCGATATATCATCGGCGCGCTCGATTGAATAACGTGCGCTTATGCGATCTTTGGGCGAGATGACCCAGTCGCCGCGCCCTGTAGCGAGCAGATCGTTTAGCGGCGCAAGCGCAAAGCCGCGCTTGATAGTGCGCGTCGCCGTGTCGCGCTCCGCTACGAGAGTTGCGCCGTCCTGATTGCGATACTCGAAAGAACCGAACCAGAATATTTTATCTTTTATGACAGGCCCGCCGACGCCAACCGCGACCTGCTGGTGGTCGAAGGGCGGGTCAGGGTTGCTGCGATCAAAGGTCGCGGGCAGCCCTTGCAGATTGCGGTCGCGGAAGAAGAACGAAGTCGATCCGTGCAGTTCGTTCGTCCCGGTTTTGGTCACTATGTTGATGACGGAAGAACCCGAACGGCCAAGCTCTGCCGAGAAGCGATTCGTGGCGATTTGAAACTCCTGCACGGCTTCCTGCGAGATATTGATGAGCGAACCGCCGACAACATCATCATTGTTGTCCGCGCCGTCAACCGTGACGTTACCGCCGCGCCCAAGCTGTCCCGCCGACGAGATCAACACGGTATTGACTTTCGTCGGGTCGAAATTCGGCGCGGGCGAGTTGCCGGGAATCAGCAGCGCCAGTTCGAGAAAGTTTCTGCCGTTGAGCGGCAGGCTGTCAATCGCGCGCCTGCTCACTACGCCGTCAACGATGGATGTAGTCTTGTTAACCAATTCAATCGCAGACACAACCTGATCGACGACATCGAGGGCTCTGACATCAAGTGTTGTGTTGAGAGATAGTATTTGCCCGACTTCCAGCGCGAAGGGGGCGTAATTCCGGTCTCTGAATCCGCTCACCCGCATCTTGACTTCGTATTCGCCGGGAGGCAGGCCGGTGATCGTAAAAAGTCCTTCGTCGTTAGTTTTGACCGTGCGGTGAAGTCCGGTCGCTTTTTGCGTTGCTGTGATTTCGGCCCCGCCAATGACCGCGCCTTGCGGGTCTGTGATGCGACCGTTGAGAGTTGCTGTCGCAACCTGCTGAGCGCCCGCTTGCGGAATCAAATAACAGGTCAATAATAGGATGACGAAAACTGCCGCGTTGCGTTTCACTTTATTCCTCCCCGACTATCGTTTGTATAGGGTCACACAGATACCCCGCTGCGATCACTTCGCAGCCGCAGGGTCGCGTTTTCCGGTGCATTCGCAGATTAAGACAACCTGTACTCGAACATGAATCGCCCGATTTGCATTGTGCCTTTGCTGCCGCTGGCCGCAGGGGTGATTAAAAAAGAGCGAATTGGGCCACGCCTCGCATCTCTTTGCGCCTTGATTGCGCCAAGCATTTTCCCGCTGGCCGCTTCGTAAAACCTGACCTCGACCGTATCATCATCCACACGCTTGTAGCCGAACACATACTCGCCCGGCTGTAGCGCCACCTCGCCTACAGAAACCTGTACCTGCGCGATCAGGAAATGCGAATATTTGCCTTCGGCAGCATACCCTGCCGTGATCAGCACAGCGCCCGCGATGAATTTACCCTGACCGTCAGTCACCCCCGAAGCCGTGCGGAATTCCGTTTCGATGCGCTCCTTTTCAACAACGGCTCTGGCTGGAATGACCGACCTCAACTCCTTCTCGGTCGCCTGCCGCCAGATTGCGAAAACCGAAGCCGAGCAAATAAGAATCAGTGAGCAAATAAGAATCGGTGCGCTCAAGATGTTTTTCATGAAATTTTTTCGCTCCACCGCGCGCAATCTTAGCATCCGGACAATGAAGGCAGACAGCGAAAAAGATTGCGCGCGGCAAAACGCTTTTATCAGGCACTGGCACATCCTTTGGATTTCGCGGTTTGAGTCGTAAACAAGAAATGGGGTGTAAAGACTGTCGCCTTTACACCCACAAAATCCGCTCATTAAACTTTGAGGTTACCTTAGTACGAGCAGAGAATACCCTGATTGGGAATTCCTGTCATTAAACCAGGGTATAAATTTTAACTATAACTTTAGTTATAGACCGGGCGGCTAATCCATGTGCACGATGCCGCGCTGGAGCGCGAAGGTTGCGGCCTGCGTGCGGTCGCTGACGCCGAGTTTGCTCAGTATGTTGTTGATATGGATCTTGACCGTGCCTTCGGCGATGAACAATTTGGCGGCGATCTCTTTATTGCTCCTGCCTTCAACGATGAGCCTCAACACTTCAAGCTCGCGAGCAGTCAACTCCGTGCGGTTCATCCGCTCGGCCAGCCGATTCGCCACTTCGGCTGGAATGCGGCGCTGTCCTGCGTGTACTGCGCGAATTGCTTCGACCAGACCATCGCGCATCATGTCTTTCAGCAGGTAAGCGCGCGCGCCTGCCTGTAGCGCGCGATAGATGTCTTCATCCCCATCGTAGGTCGTCAACACGATAAAACGCCCTTCGGGAAATTCTTTGCGAATCGTGGCGATGGCTTCGATGCCGTCCATCTCCGGCATGCGCAAATCCATGAGCGTGATGTCTGGTCGGTGCTGGCGAAAGAACTCGACAGCCTGACTGCCTGTTGTCGCCTCGGCCACAACCGTCATATCCGGCTGCGTGTGGATGACTGCGGATAGCCCCATACGCACAACGAAATGATCGTCGGCAATCAGTATGCGAATCGGTTTATCATCGCTCATAGCTTCTACATCTTATCGCCAACCGTCTGCGGTTGAAACTCAATCTGCGATAGCCCTCTCTCAATCTGCGGGGGCCGTCACACGAATTTCGGTGCCCACGCCCGGACGACTCTCCACGGCGAGCTTGCCCCGCAAACGCTCGGCCCGTTCGCGCATTCCGATCAAACCGAAATGGCCGTCCACGGAAGCCGTGCCGCCCTGCGCATCGAAACCACAGCCGTCATCCTTTACGCGCAGACCGACCTGCTTAGGCTCGAACTCAAGCTCAACCAGAATCTTTTCGGCTTTCGCGTGCTTCATCACATTGGTCATCGCTTCCTGCCCGATGCGCAACAGATTGCTCTCCACCGTTGCCGGAAGCGGTCGCGCCGCGCCTGTGACCTGAAACTCCGCTCGCACGCTGGTGCCTGCCGTCAATCGCTTTGCCTCGTCCGACAACGCGGTTGCCAGGTCTGCGCTCTCCAGAGCCTGCGCGCGCAGATCCCAGACCGAGCGACGCGCTTCGGAAAGGCTGTGTGTGATCAGGCTTTGCGCAAGCTCAAGGTGTTGTTTTGCCGCGGTCGGCGATTTGTCCATCATCTTGCCGACGGCTTCGATCTGTAGCGATATGCCGACGAACCCCTGCGCCAGCGTGTCGTGAATGTCGCGAGCCAGACGGGAACGCTCGACCAGCACGGCGGCAAACTGCGCTTTTATCCGTTTGATGCGCAGGTGATAGATCGCCCAGCCTGCCAGCCCCGCAGCCAGAAGCAGCAGCATGTAAAACCAGTAGGTCTGATAGAAACGCGGCTCTATGTAAAACCGAAATGCCGCGCCCTCCTCGTTCCATACGCCGTCGTTGTTTGAAGCCATAACGCGAAACGTGTAATGGCCCGGCGGAACGCTTGTGAAATACGCGACGCGACGCGTGCCCGCATCAATCCAGTCTCTGTCGAAGCCTTCGAGCTTGTATTTGAATCGGACTTTTTCCGGCGCGACGAAGCTCAGACCCGTGTATTGAAATTCAAGGCGATAGACGCCTGCCGCCAGTTCCGCGCCCGCCCGCCTGTCAACAGGTTTATCATCCGCGATAACCTGTTCAATCACGACAGGAGGCTTCTGATCGTTGAACTTCAGGTGCTGCGGGTCAATCATCGCTACGCCTTTTACAGTCGGAAACCAGAGCCTGCCATCGCGGCTGCGCCATCCTGCGGGCTGCCCTCCGCCCGTGCATTCGCGGCTCTCCAATCCGTCTGCCGTTCCATAAGAGGTGGAATTGACATATGAAATCTTACCGTCGGCGAAATCGTTGAGCTGCTGGCGGCTTGCTCGAAACACGCCCTTCGTCGAGCTCATCCAGAGGTTGTCTTTGCCGTCGTCGAGTATTTGAAAGACGCAATCGTCAAACAAACCGTTTTTAGTTGTGTAAGCCGTGAGCCTGCCGTCCTTGAACCTGTTCAGCCCGCCGTTGCGCGTACCTATCCATAGCGCGCCGTCCGCATCTTCGTAGATGGCATGAATGCTGTTGTCGGAAAACTGCTGTTGGCTTGTGAATTTGCCGTCTTTGAATCTGTTCAGCCCGCCGCTGCGCGTGCCAATCCAGAGCGTGCCGTCGGCGGATTGGCTGAGCGCCAGAATCGCGTCATCGCTGAGCCCGTCTTCCGTAGTGTAAACAGTGAACTTTCCGTCTTTCAATCGAGTCAACCCGCCGAGCGTGCCGATCCAGAGCGCGCCCGCGCGGTCTTCGTAGATGGCCCACACGGCATTGCTCGACAGCCCATCGAGCACCGTGTATGTAGTAAAAGTTTCGTTTTGCAGGCGGCAAAGCCCGGCAGGTGTGCCAATCCAGAGCACGCCCGCGCGATCTTCTCTCAGCGCGCGGACGATGTTGCTTGCCAGCCCGTCTTTTGTAGTAAAGGTTCTGGGCTTATCGCCTTTTATTCGAGTAAGCCCCGATTGCGTACCCATCCACATCGCGCCGTCGCGTGTTTCGTACGCCGCCCATACGAGATCGCCTGCAAGCCCTTCGCTGGCTGTGAAGGTCGTGAACTTTTTATCTTTGAACAGGTCAAGCCCGCCCGATTCTGTTCCCACCCACAGATTGCCTTCGCGGTCTTCGAGCACCGAAAGCACTACGTTGCCCGACAGCCCTTCTCGCGTCGTGTAAGACGCGAGCCTGCCTGCGCGCCATCTGGTCAGGCCCGCACCTGTTGCGAGCCACAGGCTGCCCGCGCTGTCTTCATAGATCGAATACACGCTGTTATCGGCAAGTCCGTCCTGAACTGTGAGCGTAGCGAATTTCCCATTCGTCAATCGGCTCAGGCCGCCGTCCGTGCCGATCCAGAGCGTGCCCGCGCGGTCTTCGTGAATAGACCACACAAGGTTGTTCGCCAATCCGTCGCGCGTGGTGTAAACGGTGAAGCTATCGGTCGCGAATCGAACCAGCCCGCCGGGCGTGCCAAACCACAAACTGCCTTCGCGGCTTTCATAAATCGCCGAGACGTTGTTTGCCGGTAACCCGTCTTTCATTGCGTAGACCGCATCTATTTGCTCGCCGTTGAATCGCGCGAGCCCGCCGAGCGTGCTGACCCACAGATTGCCTCGACGATCTTCATAAATCGCGCCGACGCTGTTGCTCGGTAATCCCTCGTTTGTTGTGTAGGAAGTGAATCGACCATCTCGAAACCGGCTCAGGCCATTGGGCGTGCCGATCCAGAGCGCGCCCGCGCGGTCTTCGTAGATGGAATTGACGCGGTCGCTTGCCAGCCCGTCTTTGGTCGAGTAGCCGACGATTTTACCGTCGCTGTATTCGAGCAGTCCCGTATCGGTTCCGACCCATAAATTGCCCTGACGATCTTCGAGCAGATTTTGAATCGAGTCACTTTTAATCGCTTCGTCAATGTGGCGGTCGAAGACGACAAAACGCGCGCCGTCAAAACGCACCAGCCCCCCATCGGTCGCAAGCCATATATATCCGTCGCGCGTCTGTGCAATAGCGCGCACAGTGTTTTGCGGCAAACCGCTTTCCGTGCGCCATACATTGTGGCTATATTGCCCAAGCTCTTTATCCGAATCGAGGGCAAGGCCCGTCCGGCTGAACGCAATGTAGAGCGTTGCGCACAAACACAGACAGATGACAATGTTTCGTTTTCGAGTCCGTTTCATCAGCGCGCTTATTATGCCACACAGATAATTCACAAATCAGCTTGCCGCCGTAAAGCTGTCTACAGAGACAGCCATTCTCGACTTGTGGGTAAGTAATTGACATTGCATCAGCAACAGGCGTATCTTTGCGCCAGGGAGGTTACGATGAAAACGAATAACGAACAACCATTCTTTGCGAGATTCTTAGAGGGACAGAATTTTCCTGAAATTAAGACGAGCGTAAAAGCCGGGGTAAGTCAGAAATACCCATCCGATATAGACGAAACTGATAAATACCCATCTGATGGTGATGATTCTGGCTTAGGCGAACCATAAACCTCATTTTACCCGGAGCCATAATCCTGGAGACGCAGAGGAATACACTTATCACTCT
The DNA here is from genome assembly GCA_963804815.1 of Blastocatellia bacterium. GTDB lineage: Bacteria > Acidobacteriota > Blastocatellia > UBA7656 > UBA7656 > DATEKX01. The sequence goes on from CAWDRU010000002.1 coordinate 7,171,035, forward strand.
GCGCCTCCTCGGCTTCTAAAGAACTCTTCGATCAGATGTCGAGGTTCTTGACATCGAGCGCGTTCTCTTCGATGAACCTGCGGCGAGGCTCGACCGCATCGCCCATCAATACCGTGAACATCTCGTCGGTCTCGACCGCATCGTTCACCTGCACATTGAGTATCGTGCGCAGATCGGGATTGAGCGTCGTCTGCCACAACTGCTCAGGGTTCATCTCGCCCAGCCCTTTGTATCGCTGGATGGTGATGTCTTTTTTGGCGGCTGTCATCACGTGATCAAGCAATGCCACGCGCGAATCGACAATCGTCTGATTGTCGTTTTCTGCAATGATGAAAGGCGGACGGCTCAGGTCCTGAAGCTCACCATATAATTTCACTGCGTTCTGGAACTCGACGTGAGTCGCAAGCTCCCAATCAATCGTGATGCGACCATTGCCGCGCGAACGGGTTATCGCTATTTCAAACGTGCCATGCTCTTCGTCCTGTTCGATTGTCGTCTCGTAACCGACAGTTTCGAGCGCAGCGGCGACCTTTTGCAGGAGCTTCTCTTTGACGAAGACTTCGTGCAGCTTCAATCCATCCTTCTGAGCCAGCAAACCGTCAGGCCCGGCCAGCGCGTCGATCACAGTGTTGACTATCTGCCGGTCGTGCACACGTCGTTCGAGCTTGTCCACATAGGTGACCAACTCGCTGAGTTTTTCGAGCATCTTTCTGAGCGGGGCTCCTTTGAACTGCGTGCCCGTCGCCTTCACGGTCACCGTGACGTTTTCAGTCGCTTTGTTCATGAGGTGTTTCTGTAGTTCTTTCTCGTCGCGCAGGTACTGTTCGCTACGGCCCTTCTTGATTTTAAACAGTGGCGGCTGCGCGATGTAGACGTGGCCGTGATCGATCAATTCGGGCATCTGGCGATAAAAGAACGTCAGCAGCAGCGTGCGGATGTGCGAGCCGTCAACGTCTGCGTCGCACAGCAGAATGATGCGGCCATAGCGCAGCTTCGCCAGATCGAAATCGTTTTTGCCGATGCCTGTGCCGAGCGCCGTTATCAATGCGCGAATCTCCGAATGCGACAGCATCTTGTCATAGCGCGCTTTCTCGACGTTCAGGATTTTACCCTTGAGCGGCAGTATAGCCTGAGTGGCGCGATCACGCCCCTGTTTTGCCGAGCCGCCTGCCGAGTCTCCCTCGACAAGAAACAGCTCGCACAGCGCGGGGTCTTTTTCGGCGCAATCGGCAAGCTTGCCCGGAAGCGATGCGCCGTCGAGCGCCCCTTTGCGTCGAGTCAGATCGCGCGCCTTTCGAGCAGCCTCGCGCGCGCGCGCCGCTTCAATCGCTTTCGCAATGATCTTGCGGGCGACCGTGGGGTTCTCTTCAAAGTGGCGTCCCAGATTTTCATTGACGAACGCTTCGACGTTGCCTTTAACATCCGAGTTGAGCCTGCCCTTGGTCTGCCCCTCGAACTGAGGCTGAGGCAGTTTGACGCTTATCACGGCAACGAGCCCTTCGCGCACATCTTCGGGCGCAAGCTTCTCGTCGTCTTTCTTGAACAGCCCCGATGACCTCGCATAGTTGTTGATCGTGCGAGTGAGCGCCGCGCGAAATCCCGTCAGGTGCGTGCCGCCGTCAACCGTGTTGATGTTGTTGGCAAACGAATGGACGATCTCGTTATAGCTGTCGTTGTATTGAATCGCCACTTCGATGCCAACAGGGTCCGTGTCCGTTCCTTCTCTAGAAAAGTGAACCGGCTGCGTGTGGAGCACGTTCTTGCTCTTGTTCAGGTGTTTGACGAATTCCGCGATGCCGCCGCGATAGAAAAAGTCATGCGCCTTCTCTGTTCGCTCGTCCAGTATGGTGATGCGGATGCCGGAATTAAGGAACGCCTTCTCGCGCAGTCGCTGCGAAAGCGTGTCGAAGTTGAACTCCGTAACGTCGAATATCTGAGTGTCGGGTTTAAAGGAGATTTTCGTCCCGCGCCTGCGGGTCTTGCCCGTCTGCTGCAACCGGCTCTGCGCGATGCCGCGCACGTATTCCTGTTCGTAGGTGTTGCCCTCGCGCCAGACCTCCAGGCGCAGCCACTCGGACAAAAAGTTCACTACAGACACGCCTACGCCGTGCAGTCCGCCCGACACTTTGTAAGCGTTTGTGTCGAACTTGCCGCCCGCGTGCAGTTTTGTAAGCACGACTTCGGCGGCAGAGATTTTCTCCTGCTGGTGAATATCGACAGGGATGCCGCGACCGTTGTCAATTACCGTAATCGAGTTGTCTATGTGAATGAAGACTTCGACGCGGTCGCAGTGACCCGCGAGCGCTTCATCGATTGAATTGTCAACCACCTCGTAAACCAGATGATGCAATCCAATTTCGCTTGTAGAGCCGATATACATTGCGGGGCGTTTGCGAACGGCTTCTCGCCCTTCAAGGACTGTAATCGAAGCCGCGCCGTAATCCTGTACACTTGTAGTCACTCGTTTCTCCTTATTTGAAACTTGCTTCAATGCTCTGCTCATAATCTTGTTTGTCTCCTGCCGGTTCAATTGTCATTTCGCTTACAGGCGTATTTCCTGCGGCAGTGACTCCTTTGACGATGGCTCGACCTCGCTCAACGCAGAAGACCGAAGCGCGATTCCGATAGCGATCTGCTATCGAGCGACGCGATGTGCTGACGAAGGTTTGAGTGCGTCCTTCAAGCTCTCCGAGCAGCGCTTCGATACGACTGCGATCAAGTTCTGCGTCAATGTCATCTATGAGCAAAACGGGGCTTTCTTCGTAAATAGAATTATAGATGGAAACTTGCGCTAAATCAAGGAGTAATAAGGCACTTCGCTGCTGTCCGGCGCTTCCGAAACGGGCCACTTCGCGCGTGTCTGCCAGTATCTCCAGATCGTCTCTGTGAGGCCCTATCAACGAATGCCCGGAGGCTGTTTCCGCAGGCAGGCGAAGCGTCAGCCGCTCGCGGAAAAGGGCGGCAAAATCTTCAAGATCGCCTTTGCCTTCCTGCTGCGAGCGATAGCGCACAGTGATGCGCTCGGCTCCGAAAATCGCGCGGCCATGATCGTTTGCGTCAAGCACCTGGTTTAATCGCTCGACGTATCTGACGCGAGCGTTGTGAATAGCCGCGCCAAACTCGGCCATCTGCTCGTTCCACGCTTCTACCTGATCGTAGAAGCTGGCCGGGTTATCGCTCTTGCTCGCATCGCTGAGCAGCCGGTTCTTCTGTTTCACGATGTGGTTATATTCGGCAAGCGTGTTCAGATAAGACGGCGAAGAAGTGACTACGCCTTTATCCAGAAAGCGGCGGCGATGGGAAGGCTCGCCGCGAATCACTTCCAACTCTTCGAGCGAGAAGGCGAATACGTCGAGGTTGCCTATATAGCGCGTGACGGCTTCGCGCTTTCCGTTGACGAATAGCTCTTTCGAGTTTTCTGTGAGCAGAAGTTGAATCTGCTTTGTGACCGTCCCGCGAAGCGTTTCGCCTCGAAGCAGACATTGCTCGCAGTCAAAGGCGATGCACTCGCGCACCTGACTTGTGCGAAACGATTTCGTGTTGCCGAGCACATAGACGGCTTCGAGCCAGTTGGTCTTTCCCTGCGCGTTGTCGCCGTAGAAGATGTTGAGTCCGGACCCGAATTCGGTGAAGCCTTCGAGGTTGCGAAAACCGGAGGCTTCAATTCGGGTCAGTAGCATACCTCGATTTTAACACGAACACACGGTCGCGTCATGAAATCAAAGCTATGGTCTGCTGCTCAGTTTAAATTAAAAAGACGGCTTGCCCGACGGAGGCACGGCGGCAGAGTTGATGCCGTTGCCGTATAAAGGCACGCGCTGCGGACTGTCAACAGCGTTATCTGTAATCGTCAAAGTTGATTTGCGGCTTCCGGTCGCCGACGGATTGAAACTCACATCAATGACGCAACTCTTGCCGGGACTGATTGTGCTTCCGGTGCACGTATCGCCGCTGAACGAGAAATCATTGCTGTCGTCATTGATAATCGTGGCGCTGTTGATATAAAGCGGTTTGCCTCCCCCGTTGGTCAATGTGATCCTTTGAGGTTTACTGGCGCTTTTAACTACCTGATCCTTGAAATCTAAACTCAAGGGATTCAGCGTGACGCTCGGAGGCGCGCCGCTCGCCTGAATCTCTTTTGTTTTACTGCCCGTTGTTTGAGCGACTGCAACGAGAGACAGAAGAGTCAATATGGAAAATCCAATAACCAGTGTTCGTTTCATGACGCCCCCCCCGCCAGTATTATAATTGAGCGGGCATGCGAGCGGAAGCCGATGCAGCGGCTCAGGTTGACTGAGCGGCTCAGTTTGACAAGCCCTCTTTTTGTGATATAGGTTTGGCATCTCCGGCTGATTTTTCAAACGGGGGCAACAAAGAAGTGGAGCAGAAGGTCAGAATCGAAATCAAAGGCAAGGACGAATTCTGGGCACGCGCTTTTCATGTCGAGTGGGGGCATCAGTACCCGGACAGAACCCTTGCGCCTTCGAGCGAGAGTTATTTTCTTGCCGAAGCGGCGTGGCTCATTGATCTCGAACGAGTGGCGGCAGCGACTTTTTGCACTATTACGCGCGCGCCCGACTCTCCGCAGCGCCGCCGCTGGCTGACTTCGATCATACCGCGACGCGACAGAGATTAAGGCAATCGGAATCATAAAGACGCGCGCCCGGAACTTGCCTGATGAATCGGTTCAGAGGTACCCTAGTGTGCCTGGCGATTATAACGATTTTGGATTTTAGATCTATGTGGAAAGCATCTGCACAAATTTGCAACTTCCATCTCTGCGAATCCAAAATCCAAAATCTAAAATCCAAAATGGGAGAGCGTGATGGAAGACAAAAAAGATGATATGACGCGAAGAGAAGCAATCAAGGGCATCGGCGTTGGAGTCGGCGTGATTGCCACGCTGCCGGTTCTCGGCAACCCGGTTGCGGCTCAGGACGGGGCGCATAATCACTCGCATATGGCGGCGAAGCCTGCCCCGCAGACAAAGCCCGCCAAGCTTCGCTTCTTCACAGAGGAAGAGAATCGAACGGTGATCGAGATGAGCGAGCGCATCATTCCTGCCGACGATTCTTCGCCGGGCGCGAAAGAGGCGCGCGTCAGCGAGTACATCGATCTGATAGTGAGCGAGTCGCCTGACATGACGAAACAGAACTGGCGCGAAGGGCTTGCCGCGATCAATAAGATGAGCCGCGATAAGTACAGCGCTGCATTTGCCGATGCGGGCGCAGAAAAACAGGTCGAACTGCTCAAAGAGATCAGCCGGAACGAGAAGTCTCCGACCACACTCGAAGAGCGATTCTTCCGCACGGTCAAGTACGCAACCGTTGACGGGTACTACACGTCGGAGATAGGCATTCATAAAGAGTTGCACTACAAGGGGAACAGCTACCTGAAAGAGTTCACGGGCTGCACACATCCTGAGCATCAGAGCTAGGACCCGGCGCGGGAACACATAAGCTACAAAGCCGGGAGGCATACCATGAAGCGAGTCGCTTTGGCTCTTGTGTTGTCTTTAATTTCCACTACCGGATTCTCTCAACATCAACATTCGTCTCCTGCCGACGGGAAGCCTGCCTCGTTGATAGAGGGACTGGGCGAACACCATCATCCGGTTTCAACCTCTAACGCCGAAGCGCAGCGGTTCTTCGATCAGGGGCTTACGCTCGTCTACGCATTCAATCACGATGAAGCCATTCGCTCGTTCAAGCGCGCGGCAGAGCTTGACCCTGACCTTGCGATGGCTTATTGGGGCGTTGCGCTTGCGCTTGGCCCCAACATCAATCTCGACATGGATGCCGAGCGAGGCAAGCTTGCCTATGAAGCTGTTCAGAAGGCTGTTGCGCTCGCCGCAAAAGCGCCTGAGCAGGAGCGCGCCTACATCGAAGCGCTTCGGACCAGATATTCAAACGACCCGAAAGCCGACAGGAAAAAGCTCGATTTAGCCTACAAGAACGCGATGGGCGAGATGGCGCGGCGCTACCCGGATGATCTGGATGCGGCGACGCTCTACGCCGAAAGCGCGATGGATTTGCGGCCCTGGCAATTCTGGAGCGCGGCAGGCCAGCCAGCCGAAGGCACCGAAGAGATAGTCGCTGTGCTTGAATCGGTTCTCAAGCGCGACCCCGATCACATAGGCGCGAATCACTACTATATTCATGCGGTCGAAGCATCGCGTCACCCTGAATGGGCGCTGCCCAGCGCGCAGCGCCTCAAGGTGCTGACCCCTGCGGCAGGTCATCTGGTTCATATGCCTGCGCACATTGATATGCGAACGGGCAACTATGAAGCCGCAGCGCGGGCAAACGCCTACGCGGCTGAAGCTGACCGCGAACATATCAGGAACAACGGCGGGCAGGGCGTCTACCCGATGATGTACTACACGCACAACCTGCACTTCTTATCCATAGCTCACAGTATGCAGGGAAATTTCCGCGATGCGAAGCGGGCGGCTGATCAGCTTGAGACTCATCTCAATCCGTATCTCACCAGCATGCCTGATATGATAGGAATGCTCGATGGATTTCTGTCTCTTCCTGCTTTGACGCTGGTTCGCTTCCGCAGATGGGATGATGTTTTGAAGACTGCTGCCGCTGATAAGAGGCTGGCAGCGACGAATGCGCTGTGGCACTTCGCTCGCGGGATGGCTTACGCGAGCACTGGAAAGATTGACAGCGCCGAAGACGAGCGAAACATTTTAGTGACCGCCGCAAAAAACATTCCGGCAGATGCCCGGTACGGCATTAACACCGTGAGCAACGTATTGAAGATTGCCGAGAATGTTTTGAGCGCAAAGATTGCTCTTGCGAAAAACGATAAGAGTTCAGCCATCGAGCTTCTGAAGAAAGCCGTGGAAGTGGAAGACGCTTTGAGTTATACAGAGCCAGCCGATTGGAATATGCCTGTCAGGGAAACGCTCGGCAGCGTGCTCGTTTTGAACGGAAATCCTCAGGAAGCGGAAAGAGTATTTCGAGCAGATCTGGAAAAGAATCCGCGAAACGGGCGCTCGCTTTTCGGGCTGAATGAAAGCCTGAAAGCGCAGGGGAAAAAATCCGCCGCTCAGTTCGTTCAAAGAGAGTTTCAGGCGGCCTGGAAGAATGCCGACACTCAGCTTCGCATAGAAGACCTTTGAAAATCTGACTTCAACGTTCAGCGTAATTGAAGCTACGCGCGCGTAGCTAAAGAAAGTGATTCACCGTAGAGTCGCCGCAGGACACAGACGGGGCGCAGAGGTTGATAATTTCTCTGCACAATCTCTGCGTCCTGCGGCGACTCTGCCGTGAACGGGTTTTATACTCATACGGGCTAAAGGTTATGGGGCACTAAACCGATTATGAAACGAACAGGTTTAATCATCCCGGCATGCGCGATTTTATTTCTCTTTCTACCGGTACGCACAAGCGGTCAGGAATTGAAACTCATCCCTGAGCCAAAGCAGGTGCAAAAACAAAATGGCGTGTTCAACATCAACTCGAAGACGCGCATAGTCATCAACGCTGCGCACGCGGAAGAAGACCGCACAGCCGCCAACACCATTGCCGAAGAGATCGAGTCTGCGACCGGACAGAAAATCAAAATCACTATCGCGCGCTCTGCACCTGAATCAAACGCCATATATCTTGCCCGCGCAGATGACGACCGCAGGCTTGCATCCTTGCTTGAAGCCGCAAGCCTCAGCCTTGATGACAAGCTCGGTGAAGAAGGTTATGCGCTCTACGCAACGGGCGAGCGCGTCATCTGCGCGGCGCGAACCGCTCAGGGGCTTTTCTACGGCGCGCAGACGCTCAGGCAATTGATTGATCGAGGCGAGCACGCGCGGGCCACCTGCCCTGCGGTTGCGATAAAAGACTGGCCGACTATGCGCTGGCGCGGCGTGCACGACGACATCAGTCGCGGCCCTGTCCCGACGCTCGATTACATGAAGAGACAGATTCGCACCTGCGCGGCCTTCAAGCTGAACATGTTTTCGCTCTATATCGAACACACCTTCGATTATCAAAAGCACCCGCTCATTGCGCCGAAAGAGGGCGCGCTGACTGCCGACGAGATCAGACAACTCGTCGAATACGGCAGGCGTTACTATGTGACGATAGTTCCAGAGCAGCAGGCGTTCGGGCATCTCCATCACGTGCTGAAAAACGAATTTTATAACGAGATAGCCGAAACTCCGCACGGCCACGTGCTTGCGCCGGTCAATCCGAAATCCTACGATTTTATCAGAGATATTTACGCGGAGATCGTGCCTCTGTTTCCCGGCCCGCTCTTTCACATAGGCGCGGACGAGACATTCGAGCTTGGCCGAGGGCAAACGAAAGAGCGAGTCGATGAAGTCGGAATTGGTCCGATCTATATCCAACACATCAAGCGCATAGCCGAGATAGTGAAGCCTTACAACAAGCGGCTGATGTTCTGGGGCGATATAGCCATTAAATACCCGGAACTGCTTGCCGTCATGCCGAAAGACGTTATCGCCGTGGCATGGAATTACAATGCAGGCGCGCAGTTCGACGACCTGTTGAAGCCTTACAAAGATGCGGGGATCGATATATTTGTTTCGCCCGGCGCAAACAACTGGAATCGCATCTTTCCGAACTTCGACACGGCGTTCATCAACATCAAGAACTTTGTCCGCGATGGCCAGAAGTATGGCGCGCTCGGAATGCTGAACACAACCTGGGACGATGACGGCGAGGCGCTGTTTGCTATGACGTGGCCTGCGATTGTTTTCGGAGCCGCGTGCTCGTGGCAGGAAGGCGAAGCGGCCATCGAGAGCTTCAAATCGAAATATGACTGGGCGTTTTATCGCAACACGGACAACACGTTTCGTGATGCGATACAAAGCCTGACGCGCGCACACTCGCTGCTTCGCACGGCGGGGGCCGGGGAGGCGAATAATGAAGCTTTCTGGACCAGCCCTTTTTCAGAAGTCGGCGCAATCTACAATCAGAAAGCGATTGTTGCGGCGAAGGATGTCAGGCTTGAAGCGGAGCGCGCGCTTGCTTCGCTTTATCGCAATCACTCGAAAGCGAGAGAGAATCGCGACACGGTCGATTATCTGATTTTTGCGGCCTTGCGACTGGACCTGCTTGGAATGAAGATTCAGTTTGCAAGCGAGATGAGCAGGTACTACTGGGAAGCATATCTGAATATGAGCAATCGCAGTCTGGTCTCGCGCAACCTGAACGAGATAGCGGGCGTCAACGCGCGGCTTCAGGATTTGCGCGACGCGACGACCAGACTGCGCGGGATGTATTCTGATTTGTGGCTAAGGGAAAATCGCCCCTACTGGCTAGGCAATGTGGTTGTGCGATATGACAATCTGGCGAGCATGTTTCAATCGAAGATTCAATCTGTGCAGGAGGCGAAAGCTCAGTATCGCGAGCAATCAACTTTGCCGACGCCACAGCAGATGGGATTTTTTATACGATGAGATAGCCGGGTTCAGCTCGCTCTGGCTCTGAGCGAATTCGTTGACCGGGCATTGTGATGTTTCGCCTCAGACAGCGCCTGACATTTCAGCGCGCTTTCGACCAGGGCAAAAAGTTTCTCTGGCTCAATCGGCTTTTCAATGTAGTAAAGCGAGCCTTGCCGCAGCGCTTCGATCTGATACCGGATGTCTGTCATGCCTGATACGACGATGACGACCGTGTTCGGACACAGCTTATGAACGAAGCGGCAAAGCTCAAGCCCCGAAGCTCCCGGCATGTGTATGTCTGTAACCACAAGCTTGAACGATCTTGCCGCGAGCAGTCGCATGGCTTCTTCAGCGTTTGCGGCAGCAATACAGGAGTAGGCGAGTCCGAGCAGCGCTATCATGCCGTTGCGCGTCGGTTCGTCGTCGTCAACGATGAGCATCGATACGTCTTTATCATTCATAATCACCTCTGAACAGCACTGAAACATTCTTTGCAAGCCCTGAGCCAGTTTGATTTGGTACTCAATTCGGGCAGGCAGACTGGAATTTCATCAAATTCGTCTTCGTTCAGTGCGGTTTTGACGATATACCATTTAATTCCTGTGTAAAAAATTCACAGGCTGAGCGGTAAGAAAAGCCTGCTTGTCAGGCGCAGCGGCAATGCTACAATGCAGGCGAACCCGCATCGCAGCAAGGGAGCTTGAATTATGAATACGGTAACCTTTAAAGATGTATTGTCGGCTAAAAGACGCATACGGCCTTACCTTCGGCCCACGCCCCTGCACAGCTACCCGGCGATTAACCAGTTGATAGGAACAGAGGTATTCATCAAGCACGAAAACTATCAACCCGTTGGAGCTTTCAAAGTGCGAGGAGGCGTGAACCTCATCTCTCAACTTAGCGCGGAAGAAAAAGAGCGCGGAGTCATTGCAGCCTCGACAGGCAATCACGGTCAGTCGGTCGCTTATGCCGCGCGACTGTTCGGCGTGCGAGCGCGAATCGTTGTGCCCGAAGCCGCCAATCCCGGCAAGGTCGCCGCGATGCAGGGCTTCGGAGCCGAAGTCATATTCCACGGCGAGAAGTTCGATGAAGCGCGGGTTCATTGCGAATCGCTCGCGCGTGAAGAAGGACTGCGTTACATCCATTCAGGCGACGAGCCATTATTGATCGCAGGCGTCGCAACCGAAGCCCTTGAGATGCTGGAAGACGAGCCTGAGCTTTCCGCCATCTTCGTTCCGGTTGGCGGCGGAAGCGGGGCCGCGGGCGTATCGATAGCCGCGACAGCAATCAACCCTTCGATACGTGTCATAGGCGTGCAGGCTGAAAACTCGCCAGCCGCATATGAATCGTGGCGGCAAAAGCGATTGGTCGAAGCAATGAATCGTACTTTTGCCGAAGGGCTTGCAACAGGCTCTGCATTTTCGCTGCCCCAATCAATACTATGGGAACATCTCAAGGAGTTCGCGCTGGTTGCGGAAGACGAAATAATGCGGGCGATGGTCTGGATGATCGAGTACGCGCACACTTTGGTTGAAGGCGCGGGGGCCGCGCCGCTTGCCGCGCTCTACAATATGCGCGAACAGTTTCGAGGACAGAAAGTCGGCCTTGTATGTTCAGGCGGCAACACCTCGCTCGAACATTTAAGAGAGGCTTTAGGCCGTGCGCGATCCGAAAATTCATAAAGACTTCGATAATCACATCCGAGCTACAAATATTGCATTATGTCGCGCGCGAATTTCGTCTGTTCATGTTGGGCGACCAGCAGACATTGAATTCGGGCGTGATGTTGCTGATTGACAGGCCCTTTGTTAAAGTTCAGCGCCTCACCCGCTCTACAGACCAGTCGAACGCACAAACTCAAAGGAGCGAAGAGATGATCGTCATAAGTTCGAGAAAGAATTTCTGGGAGCCAATCGCCTTTTCAACCAGAGAAGTTATCAGAAATATTGATCTCAACAACGCGGCGGACCCGGGCGCTGAAATGAGCGACGCGGATTTTAAGATTGCCATCACGGGAAAGAAATTACTTCTTCTGATTCATGGATATAACAATAAAGAGAGCGCCATTTTGCCGCTATAGCCAGTTACAAGCTCTGAGAATGGCCTCTCAAACGAGGCTCCGATTTATTAACCGGATCGCGCTGAAAGGATAATCACAATGGCTGATTCAATCTTCTCCAGAACATTTGGCCGCCTGACCAATCTTGTAACCGGGAGCACTCCCTGGTACAAGCTGCCGACCTTACTTGGAATTCCAAAACTGTTTCGGATACGCGAAAAGATGCGAAAAGAGAATCTCCGCGACACGGGGAAGATAGCGTCCATACCGACTCCCACGCTCGGCAAACCCGACGAGCGCCAGCGTATGTCGCGCACGGTGGACGGGACCTACAACGATCTGAAAGACCCGAAGATGGGGTGCAGCGGCGCGCGTTTCGGTCGTAACGTGCCGCTCGATCATATCACCCCCGAAGAAGGGCCTGCGCTCCTTACCCCAAGCCCGCGAACCGTAAGCGTAGAGTTGATGACTCGCAATCAGTTTCAGCCCGCCACGATACTGAACCTGCTGGCCGCCGCGTGGATTCAGTTCATGCTTCACGACTGGCTCAGCCACGGAAACAACGAGAAAGAAAACCCCATCATAGTGCCTCTCAGAGAGGGCGATGACTGGCCTGAGCCGCCTATGGCAGTTCGGCGCACCCGACGCGACCCGACGCGCCCGCCCGGCGATACCGACAAGCGCTCGACCTTCACTAACACTGAAACGCACTGGTGGGACGGGTCGCAGCTTTACGGCAGCGATCAGGCGACGCTCAACCGTGTGCGGTCAGGAGAAAACGGCAAGCTGCGCATAGGCGTTGACGGGTTGTTGCCACTTGATCCGCACACGGGGATTGAAATATCGGGCGTAACGGGCAACTGGTGGATCGGGCTGAGCCTGCTGCATACGCTGTTTACGCTCGAACATAACGCCATATGTGATCGCCTGCGCGCCGAGCACAAAACGTGGTCTGATGAAGAGCTTTTCAACCATGCCCGGCTGGTGAATGCCGCGCTGATGGCAAAGATTCACACGATTGAATGGACGCCTGCGATAGTCCCTCATCCGACGGCCAAGCTCGCGCTCAACGGCAACTGGACGACGATACGAAGATCGGATCAGGATCACACGGGCGCTCCATACTGTCTAACCGAAGAGTTCGTCGCCGTCTATCGCATGCATCCGTTGATGCCTGATGACTATGTTTTTCGCTCGCACTCGACCGGCAATGTGCTTCAGGAGCGAACACTGTCGAAAGTCGTCGGCAACCAGTCGCGAGAGATAATGAAAGAGGTGACACTGACGGATCTTTTCTACTCGTTCGGCGTCTCGCATCCGGGTGCAATCAGGCTGCATAACTATCCGCGATTTTTCCAGCGCCTCGAACGCAGCGACGGCCCGCTTATAGACCTTGCCGCCGTAGACGTGCTCAGAGACCGCGAGCGCGGTGTGCCTCGTTATAACGAGTTCCTCAAGCTGATTGATAAGCCGCCGGTAGAAAAGTTTGAAGACCTGACTTCTAACAAAGAATGGGCCGAAGAGATCAAACGGGTTTACGGCAATGACATAAATCGAGTTGACCTGATGACGGGCCTGTATGCAGAAGACCTGCCCGAAGGATTCGGTTTCTCAGAGACCGCGTTTCGCATATTCGTTTTGATGGCCACCCGGCGATTGCAAAGCGACCGCTTCTTTACCACCGATTACACCGAAAAGGTTTACACGAAGACGGGCCTCGACTGGATAGAGAACAACAACCTGCGAACTATTCTACAGAGACATTACCCGGACCTCGGCCAGTTTGTGAGCCGCGTCGATAACGCCTTCGCGCCGTGGCCGAAAAAATAACTGTGAGCAGATCAAAGCAGTCGAACAGCAGATCGCACAGCATAGTAAACAGGTATATCAGACTTAAAAAAGGAGCCATCTCATGCCGAACGAAATCACCATCAAGTACGGAACCAACGCCAATGCCAAAGATGTAACAGAATTCTCGCTTGCAGTGCTTAAAGACATTCTGCGAACTGCGGGGCTTGGAAGCGCGCTCATTTCAAGCACGGCGCGCTCGCCCGCTCAACAGGCTCGCGTTATGTACAACAACATCGTGGCTCAGGGAGTTGCGGCGCAAAAGAAATTGTATGCCGCGGCTGGCGATGCGGTGATCGATGTTTATGTGAAATCAAAGGCTGCCAAAAAATCGCCCAATCAGATAAAGGCGGATATGGAAGCGAAGATAATAGAGATAGGCCCGGGCCGCGTTTCTCATCACGCCGCAGACCCGAAAGTGCTGAACGTGTTCGATGTGGCTCCGTCATCAATCGGCGACAAGAAGGCGTTTGAACTCGCAGTATCGAAAGAGAAGCGCGTATCGAAATTCCTGCTTCCGCCGAATGATCCGGGCTATCATCTGGAGATACCTCAACCCCCTGCCGGATAGGCAGAGCGTCGAGAGGGCAAATCCGCCTTTACGCAAATGGCGGCGGGTCGAAGACAGACATAATTTGCGCGACCATCTCTTCTCTGGACTTGAAGCGCGATTCTTCGTAGCAGCCAAGCGGATTTTCGACTACGTTCACGAGGCACTTGTTGCAGTAAGTGCAAGGCTTCTCGGCGCGGTCAAGCCCTCGTGCGAAAATCTTCACCAGATCATTGTTTGCCACAAGCGGGCGCGCGATTGAGACCGCGTCACACGAGTCGTCCGTAATCGCCTTTCTGATGACAGAGGCAGTTTGAAAGCCTCCTGTACAGATTACAGGGATGCTGACGGCTTGCTTGATGGCGCGCGAGTCAGGCAGGTTGATGCCTTCTATCTGATCGCCTGTTGCCTTGTCCCATCTCTGCTGGAAGAACTTATTCGCAGGCCATGTACGAAACAGCATGTAATTTCTGAACGTGTGCGTTCCGCTTGACAGCATTGTGTCATAGCTTTTGATAAGTTCATCGAGCGGGAACGGCCCAGCGGGGTTGCGCGGGTGAGGAAAAGAACTGCCCGACGAAACGTGTATCGCGTCCACGCCATCCGCTTCGAGCCACTTGCAGACTTTTATCGAATCATCAATTGTATTGCCCTTTTCTTCAAACGGAAGCATGGCATTGTTATATTCGGTTGCGCTGATCTTCATCTGCAGGTGAAAATCCGGCCCTACTTTCGCGCGAATCGCTCGAACGATTTCGCGGACAAATCGCGCGCGGTTCTCAAGCGAGCCGCCGTATTCATCCTTTCGATCATTGATTGCCGAACTGAGGAATTGAGTTATCAGATAGCCGTTTGCGCCGTGAAGCTCGACCCCGTCAAGACCGGCTTCGCGGGCGCGCCGCGCGCCTTCGGCGAACGCACTTACGGTCTCCTGAATCTGCGCGACCGTCATGCGCTCGCATTCAAACCCGTGCATCGGTTCCGATTTATCCGTAGAGCTTAATCCTTTTGCGTACTCTATCCCTTGAATGTCGCGCTGTCGCCCGCCATGACTGAGCTGGAGTATGAATTTGCAATCGTGTTCGTGTACGCGCCTGCCCAGTTCTTTCCAGAACGGAATTCTTTTATCGCTGTCAATCGTCGCGTAGTTGGGAACGATGCGCCCGCGCATCTGAACCGGCACAAACGAAGAGATGATGGCCCCGACGCCGCCGCGCGCAAACTTCAACTCCCAGTTGATTCGCGCCTGGTTGCCTGAGCCGTCGTAATTATCAAACCGCCCAGAGATGTTCGAGCGGAAGAATCGGTTTTTAACCATGAGATTCTTGAATTTCAACGGCTGGAAAATAATGTCTGCGCTCATAATGACTACCTCTCACTATTTATAGACGGGAAATCTGCTTTATGTAATGCACAAATCTCGGATCATTCATCGCGCTACACGATAAGAAAGCGCATCATTGTTCGAGCCAAATCCGTCTATTGAGATGAGAGAGAAAACAGCATGAAGGAGATCGGCTTATGAGCGCAAATAACAAAGAGGGGAAACTGAGATTGAGTCTGGTCGATGTTTTAGGCAACAACATCGGAGGCAGGGTGAGCGTGCGGCTGCGCCATCAGGTTCTTAGCGATTCGCAAGTGCTGAACGACCTCGATGCGTCGAAGAGGATTATTATCTCTAACCTCTTTGGCATTCCGCAGGGGCTTTATCGAATCGAAATTGACCCGTCGGTTTATCTGCCCACGAGCCGCTTCGTCACGATCAAAGCCAGCGGCTTCACGGATCTGAAGATTACCTGCGCCATCGATCCCGGAAAGGTCAAGCGCATCACACCGCCGGAATTTGCCGATCTGCCTGCCGATACGCGCAGGCTGTTAGAGAACAGCGATGGCGTGTTGTCATTTGAAGGCAGGAAAGGCAAAGAACTCTACGATGCGCTGAGTGACGTTCATAAAGCAAACGTGTTGAACCTGACCGCGAAATGCGCCGCGACCCCCTTGAGTAACGGGAAGACCGTATTGCCTTTCATCGAAAAGATAATCGAGATTCGAGGCGACCGTTTCTTTGTAGTCGCGCCGATAGAGTTGCGAAAAGAGACTAAAAACAGCGAGATCGTCGGACTCTTTAAATCTGCGCCCGACAAGCTTCACACTCCGCCGCAGGGATTCGCGCGCGCCGGGAGCGTCAAGACTCTGGACATGTATGGGAACCTGCAACTGACATATTTCCTGAACGGCAATGACTGCCTTGTAGACATAGACATTGACCCTGCGGCTGGACTTGAACACCTGTTTCAGGTGCTTGAGCACAAGCTTACGGGCAACCAAACACACCCTTATGCTGTGCGTGATATTTTGGTCGAGCAACAACAAATCGACCCGGAATACCGTTTTGTGGTTTAATAAACCGCGAAATGCGACAACATATTCTTGGCATCGATCTTGGCGGAACCAAAGTCATGGCCGCCGTAATTGACGGCGACGGTCAGGTCATGAGCCGCGCACGAGCTAAGACCAAAGCGTGGCGCGATGACGAAGGCGTATTTCAAACTATCGCTCAAACCGGGCGACTGGCCGTCGAGCAGGCGGGCATCGAATCATCCCGCCTGCGTGCGGTGGGCATAGGCGCGCCCGGCCCGCTCGACCCCGACACGGGCTACATAATCGAATCCTCAAACATGAAGTTCAAGAACTTCCCGCTCGGCCCTCGCCTTGCCGAAGTGTTCAAATGTCGGGCCATCGTTGACAATGATGTGAACGCAGGCGCTTACGGGGAATTCAGAAGAGGCGCAGCGCGCGGCGCAAGCGAAGTGGTGGCCATGTTTGTGGGTACAGGCATCGGCGGCGGCCTGATCATAAACGGCGCGCTTTATCACGGAGCGAGCAAGAACGCGGGCGAGGTGGGCCACATCGTCGTCAAGGCGAACGGGCCTCGGTGCGGCTGCGGCGCGCGCGGATGCCTTGAATCGGTTGCCAGCCGCACGGCGATGACGCGCGACATAAGGCGCAGCATTGAGCGCGGGGAAAATACCTCGGTCAGAGATTTGCTGAAGAAGGACACGGATTCGCTTAGTGGCAATGATCTCAGGAAAGCATACGACGCAGGCGACGAGCTTGTGATAAAGACGCTTCATCGCGCGGCGAAATTCATAGGCATCGGCATAGGAAGCCTCGTCAACCTGCTCGCGCCGGAGATAGTTGTGCTGGGTGGCGGAGTCATCGAGGCGATGACGGATGATTTCCTTGCTCGAATAGATCGCTCGACCCGGCGCGTGGCTCTGGATTTTGCCACGAAGGATTTGAAGATAGTCCGCGCCGAACTTGGCGACGACGCGGGCGTGATCGGGGCTGCGATGCTTGCGCGAGAAGCGCTGGGTTAAAATCAACCAACGTTAACTGATATAATCCATAGCAAAGTGATATCGATCTGTAGTTGAGGGTAATGGGGTGAAATCACGTTTGAAACTCGATTTAATTTTATGCGTTATTTTTCTTACGGCGGTTGCCTGTCCGTCTTTTGCTCAGAAGAACAAGATAAAAGAGAGCGCCGTAAAGCAGTATAATCTCGGCATAGAGCTTGGCAGCAAAGAGCGATGGCAGGAGGCTGTTGAAGCCTATAAGAAGGCGATTCAAATCAGCTCGAATTTTGCCGACGCCTACAGTAATCTGGGCAATGCTTATGGAAAACTGGGCAATGACACAGAAGCCATAGCCGCTTACAATCAGGCGATTCGGATCAAGCCGGACTTTGCCGAAGCGTATTATAATCTCGGCAACGTTTACCTCAAACAGAAGCGGTATCAGGAAGCGATTGGCGTCTACGGCACGGCATCGCAGTTGAAGCCGGACTTTGCCGAAGCGTTCAATAATCTTGGCCTTGCATACGGCGAGTTGAACCGATATGAACAGGCGACCGAAGCATACAAAGAAGCGATCCGCATCAAACCCGGCTACGCCGATTCGATCTATAATCTGGGTGATGCTTATGGAAAGCTCGGTCGCTGGGCTGAGGCAATCATAGCTTTCAAACAGGCGCTCACGGTCAAGCCTGATGCTGCGAAAGCTTACAACGGCATCGGGCTTGGATACGGCAATCTGAAAAGGTATCAAGATGCGATTGACGCTTTAAATCAGGCAGTCCAACTCAAGGCCGCTGATTCATTCACCTATAACAATCTCGGCGTGGCCTATAGCAATCTCGGTCGCCATCAGGAAGCCTTGAAAGCTTACAGGCAATCGGTCGAGATGAATCCTGAATCTGCCGACGCCTACTATAATCTGGGTCTGGCGCACGATAAGCTCGACCAGACCGGTGACGCGATAGAGGCATTCAAGCGCGCAATCCGTATTCGCCCGGTTGACGCGCGGACTCACCATGATCTGGCTCTGATGTATGGCAAACTCGGCAATCGCGAGCAGGAAGTGGATGAACTGAAACAGGCGATACGCATAAATCCCAACTACGGCGATGCTCATCATAATCTGGGTCTGGCTTATTCAGAACTGGGTCGCTATCAGGAGGCGATAAATTCATATAAGCAGGCGCTTCTGATCAGGCCGGATAATATCGAAACGTATATCGGCATGGGGTTCGCGTATAACGAACTGGGCCGTTATCAGGAAGCCGTAGATGCGTATAAGCAGGCTCTGCGGTTCAAGCCCTCATCCGACAGGGCGTATTTCAGTATGGGCGTCTCTTACATGCATCTGGACCGGACGCAGGAAGCTGTGGAGGCTTTCAGGCATGCAATTCAATTCAATGCCGATTCTGCCGACGCTCATTTCAATCTGGGAGCCGCGTATGTTTATCTCAAAGACAGAGAACAATCGCTCAGGGAGTACGAGATTCTAAAGTCGCTCGATCCGGCTCTGGCAGAGAAGCTCCTGAAAATCATCCCCAAATGAAAACGATAACAGGTGGCGTAGCATAAGCCACGCCACCTGCAAAAGTTGAATTGGAGTTTGAAGGATAGATTCAGTTGTTTTGTGCCGCGTTTAGCAGGTGCTCAGGAGGCATGCGCAGGTCCCAGACCAGTCGAAACCACGACATCACGCGCAATGTGTAGTAGCTGAAATCAATTTCCCACCAGAAGAATCCCTGCTTCACCGATGCCATATAGTGATGATGATTGTTGTGCCAGCCTTCGCCGCCTGTCCATAGCGCAATCCAGAAATTATTGCGACTGTCGTCCGTAGTCTTATACCGTCGGCTGCCCCACATATGCGCGAGCGAGTTTACCGTAAACGTCCCGTGATAAAGCAGCACAGTGCTGATGACGAATCCCCAGACAAGCCATTGCCATCCGCTTTCACCAAACAGAACGCCGCCAAAAAAACAGGCGACTGCCAGCGCGATGCCCGGTATCACGTGATAAGTGTTCAGCCATCTCAACTCGCGAAAGCGCGCGAAATCTTTGATCGCGTTCCAGTCCGTGGCATCGAATCTGCGGCTGATTACCCAGCCGACGTGCGACCACCAGAAGCCGTCTTTAACGGGCGAGTGAACGTCGCCTTCCTGATCCGTGTATTTGTGATGGCGGCGATGATGCGCAGCCCACCACAGCGGGCCTTTCTGAACGGCCATCGTGCCGAGCAGGGCGAACAGAAACTGAACGAATCGGCTCGTCTTGAAAGTGCGATGTGAAAAATAGCGATGAAACCCGGCGGTCAATCCAAACATTCGCACGGCATAAAGCCCGACGCACAGCAGCACCGCAGGAAGACTGACTCCTACAAAGATGACGGTCAGGCATGCTACATGCATTAATATGAAGGGAACGGTTTTTGGCGAAAACGTGCCGCTGAGGTCTTCAACATAATCCGACTCAGGTTTAACCGGCTTGCTGGGTGCGAGCTTTGCTGCTGTCGCAAAAGTTGAATGTGATGGTTTCGGTAAAGTGGACGGCGGCGCAGATTTTATTTCTAGCATTATCTCTCCTACAAAGTATATATCCTAACAAATTCCTATAGCAGGCTGGAAGAAGAAAACGAAAAATAATTTTCATAGCTCGAATAATTGTATCAAACGGTTTCAGAAATAGAGACTCGCCGCGCCCCGATGCTTTATAATCGACTGGCTGATCTTATGTCGAAGCGATACGTTATAAAACGCGATGTGCCGCGCCGCTTTCTGGTCAACTACAAAGCCGACCTCAACGCGGAGCAGTACGATGTGGTGACAGCGGGCAGCGGCCCAATGCTTGTCATAGCGGGTGCAGGGTCGGGCAAGACTCGCGCCGTGACTTATCGCGTCGCGCGATTGATCGAACTGGGGATAGCGCCCGCGCGCATACTGCTTGTGACGTTCACAAACAAAGCCGCGCGCGAGATGCTTTCGCGCGTCGAAGGGCTGATGCAGACGGATGTGCGAAAAGTATGGGGCGGCACGTTTCATTCAATCGCCAATCGCCTGCTTCGCCGCCACGCCGAATCTATCGGCTACGGGCAGAATTTCACCATACTCGATGCAGAGGACGCCAAAGACCTCATAGACGCTTCGATTCAGGAATCAGGCATAGACCCGAAAGCCCGCCGCTTTCCGAAAGCCGAAGTCATAGGCGACATCATCAGCTTCGCAAACAACCGCGACCAGTTGTTGCGCGACACGATAGTTCAAAACTATCCGCACTTCGAGCCGCTCACCACACAGATAGAGCGCGTTGACCGCATTTATCAGGCGCGCAAGCTCGAACGCAACGCGATGGATTACGACGATCTGTTGATCAACTGGAAGCGGCTGCTTACGGAAAAGGCTGAGATAGGCGACTACTGGGCAAACAACTTCGAGCACATACTCGTCGATGAGTATCAGGATACGAATCGTGTTCAAGCCGAGATAGTTGACCTGCTTGCCGTGCGCCATCGCAATGTCATGGTCGTAGGCGACGATGCGCAGTCGATCTTCGGATGGCGCGGGGCGCATTTCGCAAACATCTATACTTTCAAAGAGCGATACTCGGACGCGCAGGAGTTTCATCTCGAAACCAACTACCGCTCGCGGCCAGAGATCGTTTTTCTTGCCAACGCGGCAATCAGCAATAACAGAAAGCAGTTTCCAAAGAACCTGCACGCCGTTCGCGAATCGGCAGGTCAATCGCCCGCGCTTGTGCCGACGAGCGACGGCGACCAGCAGGCCGCTTTCGTCGCAGGCCGCATACTGGAACTGCGCGAAGAAGGCGTGCAGCTTTCAGAGATCGCCATTTTGTATCGAAGCCACTGGCACGCGCTCGAACTGCAACTCGAACTCGTGCGCAGAGACATCCCTTACGTGATACGTTCGGGCGTGCGTTTCTTCGAGCAGGCGCACATCAAGGATGTCATCTCGTACCTGCGCGTCATCGTAAACCCGCACGACGAGCTTGCGTGGAAGCGCGTGTTGAAGCTGATTCCGAAAGTCGGAAACGCGACGGCCAACAGAATCTGGGAACGCATAGCCTATACGCCCGAACCGCTGGCATTGATAAGACGGGCGGACTTTGACGGGCGGCCTCGCGCGGGCGAAGGCTGGCAGGACTTCGTAAGGCTGATTGAACAACTGATCAGCCCTGAAAACATCGACCGCCCGGCGGCGCAGATCGCCTTGATACTGGCAAACGGCTACGAAGCGCATCTCGAAAACACTTATGAAAACTCGGACCTGCGCGCGGAAGATTTGCGGCAGTTGTCGAACTACGCCACGCGGTTCGATTCCACGGAGGAGTTTCTGTCAGAGCTTGCGCTAGTCAATACCGAGCGATTCGGCGCGCCGCAGGGCACGACGGGCGAAGACGTTATTTCGGGCGGCGACGAAGATGAAAAGCTCGTTTTGAGTTCGATACATCAGGCGAAAGGGCTTGAGTGGCGCGCGGTCTTTTTGATCTGGGCGGCGGACGGGAAGTTCCCGTCGGCGCGTTCGTTGCGCGACCCTGAAAGCGAAGAAGAAGAGCGGCGCTTGTTTTACGTGGCTGTGACGCGCGCGAAAGATGAATTGTATGTCTGTTACCCGCTTGTGGTGACAGATTATATGCGGCAGACGGTGATTCAAAAGCCTTCGCGGTTCATCACAGAAGTCCCGCGCGAGTTGTTCGAGGTCTGGTCAATCGAAGAAGAATCGCTTGAGGCAGGCCCGGATGATACGCCCCGCCTGATTAATTGACGATCTGTTGCAACCCTACAGCCTGCGCATCGAATCCAATGCCCGTGACGGATCGTGATTATGGAACCGGCGCGGGCACGGGGCGTTTGAATGTATCAAACGACAGTTTGGTTGCTCTATTAAAGCAGCGAGATTTATCAAAGGGAGAAGGGGACAAGCAAGTCCTTAATTAAAGAAAAATGGCTGTAGCTATCGAACAAGTAAAAAACATCAATGGTCGCACGTGGGAATGCAAAGATTGTCATGAGTTGATTGCCGAGCAGGAGACGGTTGCCCTTCACCTCGTCGATAGAATACTTTACGGCTGGTGCGAAATCTGCTTTGGTAATCGCCATCTTGCAGGCAAAACCGCTGAACTTGCCGCCTGATCGTATTGCTTCACAAAACCCGCTTTAGAATTGGAAATCGCGCTCTATCTTGACGCGCGCGCGCGCAGGCTGTAACTTACAGCCTGATTATCAGGAGGAAGCGTGGAGACGGCTAAGGGCAAGACGCGCGAAGAAGCAATCACCGGACTCGCTGACCGCATAGACAGATTCAAGAATTATTCCAGCCCGCATTCGAGATTGATGGCTGATCTGGCCACGCATCTCGCCCGCAGGCTCGGTCTCACGCAGCCAGATATTCATGCTGTGGCCGAAGCTGCGTTTCTGCACGACATCGGCCTTCACGCGATGATGCCCGCATATCAGGCAGCAGCAGGCCCGCTCAGTTTTGAAGAGCGCATGGATTTGTGGCGGCATCCCATCATAGGCGAACAGCAGATGGCCAAACGCGACGCGATGCGCCACGCGCAATTGCTGGTTCGCTGGCATCACGAGTGGTGGAATGGGACCGGGTATCCCGATCAACTTTCATTTGAGGACATTCCAATCGGCGCGCGCCTGTTACGCGCGGTCGAACTCTACTCGGCGCTGATTGCTGATCGCCCGTATCGCGCAGCGCTCAGTCACGAGCAGGCGATTGATACTCTTAAGGCGTCTGCGGGAGTCGAGTGCGATCCTTATGTAGTCAAGGCCCTCGTCTCGCTGATCGAAGACATGCGAGCAAACGAGCCTCAACCCATCGCAGAACATCAGCCCATAGAGAATGTCGAAGCCCTGCCTGCTGAATCATCTTCTGCGATTGAGAGCGTTCATACTTTATCAAGCGATCAACCTGCTGCCGAAATCGAAGCTCTTTCATCAAACGATCAATCAACGAACGATCAATTAACTATTGTTGCTTCTGATACGGCGAGCGAGCCGACTATTGATTCCATAAACGAAGTGCGCGATATGGCCTTCGCGCGGCAGGAAGACCCGACGACTGCGCCACCCGTTCGTGATGCAGGCAGTGAGGAGAGCCGACAGACTGAACCTGCAACTTTGACAGGCTTACCCGAAGAATCAACGCCGCGCGAGGTTGTAAGCCTGCCGCAACCAGCATCGCCTTCGGCAGACGACCCGCATAGGTTACGAGCGCGATCAAGCGATTTTGTTGACGAGCACAGATCAGGATGGCGCGGGTGGAAGGGAAGCCTCTATAACAAAAAACTGCTGCTCGGCTTCGAGGCGAGCGTGTTGCGGCAACTCGAATTTCGATCAATTGCCATACCTTTTTGCGGCTGGACGCGGCTCGATTTATATATGAAGACCTGGGGCAAGATCATCCTGGCCAACGACCCGCGCGCGTGGGCAGAAACGGTCGCGCGCGCGACCGTCGAAGCAAAGGTTTTGCTTAACGAAGAAAATATCGCGCGCGTGCTCGAAGACGTTTACGTGCCGGGCGCGAGATTGATGAACCCCGACCTTCGCCGCTGGTTCAGCGAAACCGACGCCTGGTGGATGGACAATCTGCGCCACAACCTCGAAGCCTTAAGCGATGAGGCGTTGCGCGCGCAGGCTATGATGCTTGGCCTGATGACGGGCGACTACGCTTTATCCTTCAATGACGAGACTCGCGAGTTGAGGAGACCGTTAACGACTGTCTTCTGGCGATTGGCCGGACGCGCTTTCACCGGACCGACGGGCCATCCGCACAATCGCAGCTACAATCTCCCAGCCGAAGATTTCGTCAAGCGCGTGCGCGCAGACCTGCTTTATTTGAATCTGCCCGCGATTCATACGGCGCAGGCGGGAGCAGAGGCGAGATACGAATGGCGCGAGTCCTGGGTTCGCGGCGCAGCGCCCGCTCAGTCGGATGACGTGGCGGATCTTACGACAGCGCCACAATCGAAAAATGCTTATCTCAGCCTGATCGACAATCTGTTTCGAGCAGCGTCGAACATCCGTATATGGGCAATCGAGTATCAGGAGACGGGGCTTGCGACGGCGGCAGAGATCGCCGAACTGATTAAAGAGCATCGCCCGGTGCGCGCGACTTATTCTAAAGACCTGACGGAAGTGGTTGGCGGCTTGCGCAATTACATCATTGTTGCTGAAAGGGCCGCCAGAGAATAAGAAGGATTTGAAATATCGAAAAGTGAAAACGATTTCTTGCTGCATCAGGGTAAGCTTGCTAAACTAGGAATTCCCCCCTCGGATTGTCAAGAAACTAAAGAATCTACGTGGGCTAAGGATTGGCTTAGATGGTTGATCGATCTTCAGTGGTTCTCTGTGTAGAGGATGATTTCGATACGCAGGAGATGCTGCGAATACTGCTTTGCGAGCGAGGCTACGGCTTTGAGGTCGCAGGGACCAGCGCCGATGCGCTGCGCCTTATACAACAGAAGGATATAGCTCTCGTATTGCTGGATAATATGCTGCCGGACGGAAACGGCGTCGAGTTGTGCCGCCAGGTGCGCAAGTTCGATAAGCAACTGCCCATCGTTTTTGTGTCGGGTTCGGCTAACGAAGACGAACGCCAGGAGGCTTTGGGGTCCGGCGCAAACGCTTTTCTCACCAAACCGCTCGCGCTCGATAAATTATTCGCCGCGCTCAACGATTACGCCCCCATTTGAAGCGGGAGTTGAACTCATCCTTGAGGCTTTCTGTCGAGTTCCAGTTCTGCGGCGGCGCGGCGCGGTTTAACGAGCGACCATAGCTTGCCTATTATTCCGTGCGCGACGTAGATGGTCGAGATGATAAGCAAAGCCCATCGCGACTGGAACCAGATGGCCAGCACCACCAGTGCGATTGCGAGTATTACGATTCGCGGGTTCCTGTTTCCGACCCCGACGTTTTTGAAACTCGAATAGCGCAGGGTAGATACCATTAGAAATGCCAGTAGTATTACTATTACTGCAAGCCCTGTCGCGAATACCTGTGAGCTTATCGTAATCGTCTGCCCGGCCAATGACGCATGTATGTCATCAATATATGCCACGGGCGCGGGCGAGAAGTGCGCGAGCGAAGCTATCATTGCTGCGCCGAAAGGTATTGGAAGCCCTACGAATGCTTTCTTGTCCACCTTCGGATTTTTCGGCGGGAGATTCGGGTTGTGCTGCCGAGCCTGCACGTTGAACCGGGCGAGACGCAGCGCGCCGCAAATCAAAAACAGAAACGACGCGGCCCATCCTATGTTTTTGAGGTCGGGCACCTGCCCATAGCCCCACGCGAACGCAAGCACTGCGGGCGCAAGCCCGAATGAAACTACGTCAGCAATTGAGTCTAGCTCTATTCCGAATTCCGAAGTGGTGTTTGTCATTCGCGCGACGCGCCCGTCGAGCAGGTCGAACAGGGCGGCAAATCCGATTGTGATTGCCGCGCGGTCAAAATGCTCTGTCGCCATCGGAATCACAGGGTCCGTAATGAAATCAATGCCTGCGTTGCGGAAGTAGGTTTCAGCCCCGAGCAGGCTCACCCCCCGTAGCGACTCCATAATGGAATAGAAGCCGCAGAAGATATTTGCGGTAGTCAGCAGGCTCGGAATTACGTAGACGGCTTTGCGCGAGCGGCGCATGGGTCGCGGAGCCTGAGGGGCTGCCATATCTGATGGTTTGTCAGTCATCGGGTTCTCCTATAACTCAACCTAATCGCACAGGACTCGGCCAAGCACCGTTACGCCGCCAATAACATGGTCGCCTTTGCGCACGAGGATTTCGACCTCGCTCGGAACGATCACGTCCATGCGCGAGCTGAATTTCATCAGCCCGACGCGCTCACCTAAGTTTACCCTGTCGCCCTGCTTTTTCCATAACACCACGCGCCGCGCCAGCAATCCTGCGATCTGGCGGAATACGATTGTGACCAGTCGCCCGCGAATGGTCACGATGTTCTGTTCGTTTTCGACCGAAGCGATGTCGCGCGATGCGACGTGAAACGCGCCCGGCTTGTAGACTGCCTCGACTATCTCGCCTGCAATCGGCGCGCGATTGATGTGGACATTCATAGGCGAAAGAAATATGGAAATCTGCGTCGGTGAATCTTTTCGACTGGGCTCGACCGGGGTAACGGCTACGACGCGTCCGTCGGCAGGCGAGATGATTATACGATCATCCGTCGGGCAGGCGCGCTCAGGGTCGCGGAAGAAGAACGCCATAAAGGCCGCAAGCAGCACGCAGCCCACGGCAGCCACCCACCAGCCCAGCAGAGCGAACAGCGCAGCCGGGACGATAAACAATATAATGTAGGGTATGCCTTCTTTAGCCATGCGGTATCAGGTTTTGCATTTTCGGACAAGTAGATGGAAGCGTGCCATCAATCTAAAATCCAAAATAAAAATGGTTACCCGGAAACGAACGCATCGGGCGCGATTGGGTGCGCGAATACTATTCGCTCGTGAGTAACCAACGATTGCTATATTTTATTGCTCGGCACGTTTAACGGCCTGCTCAGTATTAGTGTCCTGCTGCCTGCTGCTCTTTATAGCTGCGCAGAATCACTTCCATCTCGTCCTTCAAAAAAAGCTTTTTCTTCTTTAAAGTGGCTTCCTCCATCTGTTCCTCAGCGCTCGGATAGTGCAGCGCAGCCAACTGGCTCAACCGCTCCTCGTACTCTTTGTGCGTGCTTACAAGCTCTGCAAAGTGCGTATCGTTGGCTAAGAGGTGCTGCTTTAGCGCTTCGGTTTCAGCTAAACTCATGGGCTTTGCCCTCCTTTTGAATTTGAAAGACCAGCTTTAAGACCTGTTAAAATGGTACTCGAAAGCCTCGTTCGTTGCAACGCCATAAATCGAGCGGGAGTGACCGCAAAGAGGCAGCCGTCTGAGGGTATCTTTCTGTAGTTTGTGCCTCTTTACGGTCAGTATTCCCGCTCTTCAGATCCGCCGTTCGACGATGCCGCGGCGCAGAGGCGCAGCGACACGACGACTATGCCGCAACTCAATATTGCAAGCAAAAGCAATTCGATCAGATTCATCGCTGCACCTCCTTTCTTTCATATTCGGGACCAGTCACGCTACCTTTCACGCATCGCAACTAGTCACCGTAGCTTTCACGCACTGCGCGCGGAGGCACGCTGATACGTGAAGCCCACATCGCCATCAGCCAGAATAGTCCCGGACTTGCCGCCAGCAATCCCGACACGATCATCATCGTTCGCGGGCTGAACCATGTCAGCAGCCATCCCGTCACGATTGTCGAAGCGGCCATCATCGCCAGTTCCAGCGAACGATCGGTCGTGAATACTCGACCGCGATACTCGTCCGGTATGACTCTCATCATCATTGTCTCCTGCACGCCGAACTCTGCGCCCAAAACGACCCGGCTTGCCGTTATCCAAACGGCCATCAGCGCAAGCGACGGCATAAGTCCCGACACGGCAAAGAACAATCCGTGAACCAGCAGCATCCATCCTATGAACTGGCCCGCGCGATGCTCCTTGCTCGCCCACGCGCCTGCTCTGCGCGACAGCATCATGCCGAGAAATACCCCTGCGCCGCCTGCCGTAAATAGCGCCGCGACGGTCCAGTCGCCGCGATCTTCAGCGCCCGCATTGAAGACGTGCGCGCCTATCTGGTCGAACAATATGTTTGTCATCCCGCCGCCTGTCGCCCAACCGATGTTCACAAGTATCACTGCCCGCACAAACGGCGTCGCCCAGATGTAGCGAAATCCCTCGCGCAGATCGTTGAAGAATCGCCCCTGCGTCACCTGCGCAGGCTGTTCGCTTCCGGCAATCGGGTCACTCACAGCCGATTCAGCCGACATGGGTTCAGAAATCGCCTGCTTCTGTTCGACGCTCACTGCTCGCTCTTTTTTCATAGCGCCTGCCGGTATCAAAGCGATGAATAAAGCAGACGCTACGAACGACACCGAGTTGACAATAAAGGCAACATCGTAGCCGAACTGCGCGGCAGTCAGTCCTCCAAGCGCCGAGCCGAGCGTGTACTGCAAAAACCGCGTCGAAAACATCAGCACGTTTGCCGACAACAACTCGCGCGGCGTCACGATGTTCGGTATCACGGCGTTTTTTGCCGCCTCGAAAAACATCGTGAGCGATGACATCAGCACGCTGCAACAGATGACCAGTTTCACAGAACCCGTCGCTCCTGCCACCACATAGAGCACCGCGACCACCGCGCGCAACAGATCTGTCGCTATCAGTATCCGCTTGCGCGAGCGGCGGTCTACGAACACGCCCGCAATCGGCGCGACGAGCAAAAACGGCAGAAGTCGCGCAACCAGCAGCGCAGTCGTGGCCAGCGGCGAGCCTGAAAACATTCGCACGAGTCCAAGCTCCGCAATGAAGGAAAACCAGGTGCCGAGTTCGCTGATTATCTGGCCCGCCCACAGATTGCGAAAAAATTTGTTTTTGCTGAGCAGCTCTCTGTACGTTACAGAATTCATTGCCTGCTCCGAATTCATGACTTTCTCTGAGTTCATGACTTGCTCCCGGGACAGATCGCCGGGCACGAAAGCGATTGTCGGAATCTGTGAAAGCGTCCGTAAAAATCAAAAGCCGCCAACGTCAAAGTGACGCTGGCGGCTGTCGCATTTGACTCTTTTACTGGTTATGTCTTTTTGAGCGTGGTCCAATCCATCTGGCTCGACGGCGCGAGTTTGGCGCAACGGAAGCGAAGCGCGAAGGTTGCGCCGCCTGTAACGCTGACCCGATCAATTATGTATTGTGTGAATTCGTTTCTCATTAAATCTTTCTCCGCCTGACCAAAAATCCTTACGTGCGCAGCAGCTTTGCAGGTTCAATTTTTTTTCGCAAAAAGCCACAACCCGTGCAGCGGATGATTGAAGATAAACCTGTATCGATTACATGTCAACTTTTTTCTCAGTGAAGCGGGCCAAAAAGATTACATAACAAGAGTTTTGAACGCGGCTTGACAATAAAAAGCCCATTTCGTATTCTTTTTGTTCGTCTTCTTTACGAAAAATTTGGAGATTCGCATCATGAGCACATTCATTCCGAGCGGGAAGAACCTTGAGCAGAACCGTAAATGGTTCATCATTGACGCGGACGGCAAGACCGTTGGCCGACTGGCCACCGAAGCCGCGCGTATTTTGATGGGAAAAAACAAGACGACCTATACGCCTTATATCGATGTTGGCGATCACGTCATAGTCATTAATGCCGAGAAGGTGGTTTTCACGGGCAATAAATTGCAGGACAAGGTTTATCGCCATCACACGGGCTGGCCCGGCGGCCTCAAAGAAGTCACTGCTCAAAAGCAGTTGCAGAAACACCCGGAGCGCATACTTGAATCCGCGATTCGCGGGATGCTCCCGAAAAACACAATCGGTCGTCACATGGGCAAAAAGCTGAAGGTCTATGCAGGCACTGACCATCCGCACAAAGCGCAGCAGCCGGAAGTCTACGAACTGGGCAGGAAATAAACGAGCTGCGTGATTTGAAGGAGAATTGATAGTGGCAGAAATGATTCAAAATTATGGTACGGGCCGCCGCAAGAGCGCGACCGCGCGAGTCTTCATCAAGCCCGGCACCGGAGAGATCGTCGTCAATAAGCGCAAATTTGAAGATTACTTTCAAAACGAAGTGCATCGCATGGTCATACGCCAGCCGCTTCATCTGACCGATTCCGTCGGCAAGTTCGACATTCTGGTCAATGTTGATGGCGGCGGGCCTGCGGGGCAGGCAGGCGCAGTCCGTCACGGTTTGACGCGCGCGCTCATAGAACTTAATCCCGATTTTCGCACCCGATTGAAGAAGGCCGGTTTCGTTACGCGCGACCCGCGAGCGAAAGAGCGAAAGAAGTACGGCCAGAAGGGCGCGCGCAAGCGCTTCCAGTTCTCTAAACGCTAACGCGCAGGGGCTGGAGGCTGGATGCCAGAGGTTAGTGAAAGACGATACACTAACCTCTGGCATCTAACCTCTGACCTCTAATTCCATTGTCGGTCTGGCGGTTGGTTGTTCCAGCAGGAGACCATTGGGACGCAGGCCGATGAGTACATAAACCAATACAACTTTAGGAGGAACGATTGGCTACAGTAACGATGAAAGAACTGCTTGAAGCTGGCGTCCATTTCGGGCATCAGGTCAGGCGGTGGAATCCGAAGATGAAGGAATACATCTTTGGCGAGCGCAACGGAATCTACATCATTGACCTTCAGAAAACTCAACGGCTTTTCAAAGAAGCAGTCAAATATGTAACTCAAGCGGCAATGGACGGCAGATCGTTTCTGTTCGTCGGCACCAAGCGCCAGGCGCAGGATGCCGTCGCGGAAGAAGCAAAGCGCTGCAACCAGTATTATGTGAATCAGCGATGGCTGGGCGGATTGCTCACGAATTTTCAGACCGTTCAGAAATCTATTCAGCGAATGAAAGACATTGAAGCGATGCGCACGGACGGTCGCTTCGACGCGCTTACAAAAAAAGAGCGGCTCCAACTCGAACGCGAGCATACGTCATTGGAAAAGAACCTCGCGGGCATACGCGATATGCGCGGACTGCCGGACGTGATCTTTATCATCGATTCCAACAAAGAGGAGATCGCCGTCAAAGAAGCCAATAAACTCGGCATCACCACGGTCGCCATAGTCGATACCAACTGCAACCCGGACGGGATCGATTACATAGTGCCGGGCAACGATGACGCGTTGCGCGCAGTCCGACTCTTTGCGGCGAAGATGGCCGATGCCATAGTCGAAGGCCAGCAGATGCTCAAAGAAGGCGGAGCAGAAATGGGAGAAGCCGGTGAGTCGGCTGAGACGGTTGCGGCAGGCCCGGAAGCGCCTCGCGGCGAGCGGCAGGATCGCGGAGATCGTCGTGATCGTGGCGGTCGAGGCCGGGGAGGAGATCGTCGCGGAGGGCGTCGCACGACTTACGTGCCGCCCGGAGCGCCGCCGCTGCCGGAATCGCTTTCGCCCGTTTCGTCTGATATGGCCAGTGCTGCTCCTTCGGGCGCAGGCGTGGCTGCAACGGTGATGCAGAACGATATTCAGATGTCCAACGAAGGGCATCGCGGCCATCACGAATCAATCGACGGCCCGCAAGAGAGCGTGCCCGCGCGAACGGTTCCGTCCGCGTCGCATGTGCCGGGCGCTTTCGGACGTGAAGGCGGTCAGTCGGATGAGACTGCGCCCGCCGATGCTCCGAAGGTCGAAAAAGCCGAATCGGAATAACTAATGAAGGATGAGCGATGAGCGATGAGGGATGAACAGGAACTCTTATTCATCCCTCATCGCTCATCCTTCGTTCTTTTCAGGAGGGAGAGTCAGGTAGTAATGTCAAACGCTATAACACCAGCAGCGATCAAAGCCCTGAGAGAGAAAACAGGCGCGGGCATGATGGAATGTAAAGCCGCGCTTGCCGAAAGCCAGGGCGACGAAGATAAAGCTATCGAGTTTCTGCGCAAGCGAGGACTTGCGAGCGCGGCTAAAAAATCGGGCCGCATCGCAGCCGAAGGAGTCGTTGATTCCTATATCCACGCGGGCGGAAAGATAGGCGTGCTCGTCGAAGTCAATTGCGAAACCGATTTCGTCGCGCGCGGCGAAGAGTTTCGCACGTTCACGCACGATCTGGCGATGCACATCGCCGCCGCCGAGCCTCGCTACGTCACCAAAGAAGAAGTGCCCGCAGCGTTACTGGACAAAGAGCGCGAAATCGCGCTCGAACAGGCGAAGCAGGACCCGAAAAATGCCAATAAGCCTCAGCAGGTGCTTGATAAAATAGTCGAAGGCCGGTTGAGCAAGTTCTATCAGGATGTCTGTTTGATGGAACAGCCTTTCGTCAAAGACCAGAACACGACGGTCGGCTCGCTTGTTTCCTCGATGACTGCGAAGACTGGCGAAAACGTCAAAGTGCGCCGCTTCATCCGCTTCAAGATGGGCGAGGGATTAGAAAAACGAAGCTCAGACCTTGGGGCTGAGGTTCAGGAATTACTTGGTGGAAACCAGTAGACGGCAAAAAAGCCTCTCATCACGAGAGGCTTTTTTATTGAGAATTGTTTGATTTAATCACCGATTTGTTTTAATTTCAACAACTCAGTGATCCGGGAATGAATCGAATTATGACTGGGAATTCCAAGGCTATCTACAAACGCATTTTGCTGAAACTGTCGGGCGAGGCTTTGATGGGCGAACAGGGATTTGGCATTGACCCTGTGACGATCACGCGCATAGCCGAAGAGATCAAAGACGTTCACGATCTCGATGTCCAGATAGCTATAGTCGTAGGCGGCGGGAACATCTTTCGCGGCGTGGCTCTTTCGGCAAAAGGGATGGATCGCGCCTCTGCCGATTACATGGGGATGCTTGCGACCGCCATCAACGCCCTGGCGCTTCAGGACGCGCTCGAAAAGCAGGGCGTCTTTACGCGAGTGATGTCGGCCATAGAGATGAACAAGATAGCCGAGCCGTTTATTCGCCGTCGCGCGATTCGGCACATCGAAAAGGGGCGCGTTGTGATATTTGCCGCGGGTACGGGCAATCCTTACTTTACGACCGACTCCGCCGCCGCTCTGCGCGCGCTTGAAATCCGCGCCGATGCGATATTGAAAGCCACCAAGGTCGAAGGCATTTACACGGCTGACCCTGCTGTGGACGCGACCGCTACCATGTTCGACGAGATAACATATCTCGACGTGATTCAGCGCGACCTGAAAGTGATGGACACATCAGCCATCAGCCTGTGCCGTACGCGCAACGTGCCCATACACGTATTCAATCTGTATAAGCTGGGCAATATAGCGCGCGTCGTGCGCGGCGAGAAAGTCGGCAGCGTTGTGCGCGACAAACTCTCCGAAAAGGAATCGCTGGGCCAGTCAGGCTCCTGAGATTTTAGATTTTAGATTTTGGATTGCGGCCAAACGACGAACGCGTGGCGAATCTGACCCCTCGATTAAAAGCAATCAACTACTTTACTAATCCTCTATCCAAAATCTAAAATCTAAAATCTAAAATCCGAAACCGGAAAGGGGAACGAATGGAGATTAAAGATATTATCAATGATGCGCAACGTTGCATGGACAGTGCGGTTGATGACGCGCGAAAAAAACTGGCGGCTGTGCGAACCGGACGCGCAAGCGTCAGCCTGTTGGATAACGTGACGGTCGAGTATTACGGCACGAGTATGCCGCTCAATCAGGTCGCTACGATTCACGCGCCTGAATCGACTATGCTCACCGTGCAGCCGTTTGATCCCACGCAACTTGGCCCTATCGAAAAAGCCATCCGCGCATCGGAACTCGGGCTTAACCCTTCAAACGACGGCAAACTCATACGCGTCCCCATCCCGCCGCTCACCGAAGAGCGTCGCAAACAGATGGTGAAAGTCGTCCACGAAGTGGCCGAAGAACATCGCACGGCCATTCGTAACGTACGCCGCGACGCAAACGATCATCTGAAGAAACTGCTCAAAGACAAAACCATCTCCGAAGATGCGGAAAAAGACGGCCTCGACCAGATACAGAAACTCACAGATCAGCATATCGCGAAGATAAACGAAGCTTCCGAGCACAGAGAGAAGGAAGTTATGACCGTTTAAGGCGTTTTGCCGGTCAGGGAGCAAACCCCCTGACCGGCAAAATAAAAGACCATGAAGTAAAAAGCCCTGAAAAAAAAGAAAAGAGCCGGGGAGGCTCAAGTTCTGATTATATTATTTTTAATTCGGCCAAGAGGCTGAGGGGGAGCGTCCACTTTCCCCCCACCTTTTACTCACAATTACACTGGAATCAATATACAACAGGTTTTCAAAAAAAATCATTGCAAATAAATTGTGCTTTAGGTTTTCTCACCCCGATGTCGCTTTTTGAGACTGCTCCGATGCTTCCAGAATCGCGGAAAGTGAATGCTGGACAAAGTCTATTCTGATCTGGCTGCTCGTTAAGCTCTGGCGCAGCCCGCCCAGCGCGAACTCTATATTCGGAAGTATTGAGGCATCCCGCCGCTCGATCACGAGCCGATCCAGAAATCGCAGCCCCCGCGTGAACGAATCAACATAAAGTTTATGGCGCGCCTCATCCACCTGGATTCTCATCGCAGCCCCGATGCCTTCCAGATAAAGCGCTGTCGTGTATCCCGGCGTGTCCGATTGATGACCGTTGATGAAGGCTCCTGTCTTTTCCTGCTGATACTGCATCACCCAATCGGCTATCTCAAAAACGAACTCGGCAAAAGCAGGCTCGCCCGTCGCGCGCCACCACTCGCCGAACGCCTGCATCAGCCACGAGACCTGTCCGAAATCCCGTTTGTGGCGAAAGCGATGTCTGTAATAAGAAAAAGCTCTGTATAGTTTCCCCTCGTCAAAACGACCGATTCCGGCCTGACGAGCCACGCCAAGAGCTAAAAGCACCTGCCCCGGAAAATAGTCCTGAAACGGGTCCGAGTCGGCTGCCGGTGGCCTGTGAGTAGAGATGCGCCCGTGCGCGTTTATGCTCGACCAGAGCGTTTCAGACAACTTTCCGGCAAGCCGCCGCCTGCCGTCGGATTCCGGAAGCTGACAAAGCGCAAGCAACAGGAATGAGACTTCCGCCACAGTCGGCTCGTCCTTGCCCGATTCGATCCAGCATCCATGCTCTCCCTCCTGAACGGATTGCAGGAGGCGATCAATTATCCGGCTTGACGCATCCTTGAGAGCAGGCTCTCCCAATATAGCGTGAGCGCGGGCCATAACCCATGCCGCGTGTGCGAGCCTCGGCGCAGAGATTCCGCGATAGAGCCTGTTTTGAAAAGGCTCATACTGCAAATACAACGAGCCGTCTTCCTCCTGCTGCCTTGCCAGATAGTCCGCGTGCAGTTGCGCGAGGCGACGTGTCATCTCTTCGAGAGAGGATGATTCCGGCGCTGGTGGAAACCCGTATTCAAGTTTTTTTGCCCCTTCCGCATCGGCAAGCCATGTCGCGCAATCGAATCGGCACCAGTTGTAAGGCGGCCTCGTGATACCCGCTTTGTCTATAAGCTCTGCTACGAACTCTGCGGGATTAAGGTTGTGCGTCACGGCTACGAAAGGCAGCAGCAAGCCTACGCGCTTGCCCTGATAGACCATGAGAGCCTGCTGGCCGTGACGCACGGGTCGCATTACTTCATCCGGCGAGTATGGCCCCAGCGTCAGCGGATTATAGAGAAACGACACGGAGACAGCCACGCGACCGGATTCTTTCGGAGAAGACTCGACCACAAATCTGTCATCGCTGAGAGCGGCCAAAGCAAGCTTTCTGACATCCTCATCAAGATTGCGAACGACCGAGCCTACGCAGCCGCGAAGCTGGCCGTGAAAATAGACTGAAATGTATATGGAATCCAGTTCTTTTGAAATCAGATCACCGGCAAGCGCAGGCGTAGTTTCTTCGGCTCCAAACAAGTAGGCTATGACAATATCTCGCGCTCGCTCTGCCACTCGCCCGCAAATGGCCGTATCCTGATGCCATGCTTTTTGAGTTGCGACCGGAACGCCTGATGGCTGCCAGACGGCCTCAGGCTCGACTGCCTTGACGACCTCGTGGCGATAGATAATGTAAGGCTCGAATGAAAGCAGTTCGCCGTTTTTTTTGCGCGCGTGCTGAAACTGCTCCCACTCGTTTGCTATGCCCGGCATTTTAGGCAAAGCGCCTCCCATGCGCGCCGGGCGTTCCTGACTGCAAACCACGATTCCGTAGCGATCATTATCAAGCTGTCCGACAGTGCAGGCTTCGAGGGCCGAGAAAAAAGTAACAGCCAGATGGCTGTTCTCTAAAAGCTCAATGCCTTCGGTTGATTTCGGCAAGGGATAAGCAGTTCTCAAACATGCCCGGACAACGTCTTCCGCAGCCGACCATCTTTCTTCTCCGGGAAAATGCCAGAAGCCATCGCGCGAGTGCCTTTGATGAATATCGCTTTTAGAGCGAATACTTACCCACGCGCCTCCTGCCGAATCGTACTCGGCATCGAGCTTCTCAGGCGGGAGCAGCAGTTGGCCCGATTCCAGATACTCAAGCAGCACAGTTCGAGCGAGCGCGGCGGGGTGCATTCTTTCGGGCGCTCGCTTCTGGCTCCACTCAAATTCCGGGAACCACTTTGAAGGATTGCGAAGCGGAACCTGCTCGCCCTCCATCCGGGTCATGAAATCTTCCCAGATGTCATAAACGGCCTCGACGTGATAGCCTCGCTCCTGCATCGAGGCATAGCCGCCATACCAGCCGAACCGCACAAGGCAGAGACCGCCTTCGACTCTGAGTCCCGCCTCTTCGAGCGTCTTGCAGCCTTCTTCCATAGACATGCCGGAACTGATGGAATCGTCAATCAGGATCGTAGGCTCGTTTGGGTCGATCTGCCCTTCGATCAGTTTCAGCGAGCCATGTTTTTTTCGCTCCTTGCGAACAAGCAACCCGCGATAGCGCCCTTTTGATTGCAGTATGCACGACTGAATGATGGGAACCGCCGTCAGGCCATAGGTCGCAATCTGCTTTCCGTCAAAACGTTTGAGAAGCTCAAGCATACATCGACCGGCAAGCTCTGCTCCCCTCGGCGTAAGGGTCACGGATAAGGAGTCGAGCATCCAGCGGGCCGATGAGCCGTCGCGAGACAGCACGGGCTGGGTCGGCGTGCGATAAAGAATTCCGCGCTTGATTAGAAGGTCCAGAAGCTCTCTTCTGTCGGACTGAAATTGATCGGGCAATGAAGATAAAACGGTGGATAATGCTTCGCGCAATCGACCCCCCTGAAAAGATGAGCCGAGCGCAGATATTTATTCGCCTGAGCGATTTGAAATATTGTTGCGCCCGGACTCTGGTTGTTACAGATATTGATTCTCTGGCAACGCCAGACTGAGATAGCGATTGTCGAGATGTATTATCAGGTCTTTGTCCACAAACTCATCAAGCGCGCCCTCAATCCACGGCTCGGCGTTGAACTGATTGTCGATGTCGTTTCTGGTTCTCCCGTCCGCGCAATATTCGTACAGGGCCGCAGCGCCGTCAGCAAACTGGAAAGCGCGCGCGGGTCGCTTTCGCCCATCCTGTATCAGTATGCTTGCCCACGCTTTTCGATATCGAAGATAGGGCCGATAAGACTGCCGCCAGCTTTCCTGCCAGTAAGCGACCCGGCTGAAAAGCTCTTCATATTGCGCGTCTTCAACGGTGTTATCCATCTTGTGATCGAAATAGTAAGAGACTCGCCGCAAATCGAAGCGGTCTTTCGGAAAGATGAATTCGTAGCAGGCGGCAGGGCGCAATCGACTGATCGATTGCGTACCGGGTTCTTCAAACATCGGAGAGCCGCGATCAGCGCGCGCTTTGACGATTGCATAAGGCGGCTGCAAGTGAGTTATTTTCGAGACGATCATGCTTTGCAGGTCATAGTCTTCGGGCGTTTCGCCGGGGAAGCGGACCAGTATGTTATAAAAATTATGGATGTCATAATACGTGGTCCACTTGATCAGCTCAAGATTTCTGAGGCCGGTCGTGTGCTTTCGCATGATCTTCAGGATGTTGGTCGAAAAACTCTCTACGCCCGGCTGCACAGAGAACAATCCACCTTTGCGCATCTCGCGCAGTTGCGAACGCGAAAGGCTCGGGCGAATTTCATAGTGAAGTCGAAAATCGGTCTTCGCTTCGGCAAGCCGCCCGAACAGTTCTGCCGTGTATTCTGGGGCCAGAATATTATCAATCGCGTTGAAGTGAAATATTT
Organism: Blastocatellia bacterium; assembly: GCA_963804815.1. Lineage (GTDB taxonomy): Bacteria > Acidobacteriota > Blastocatellia > UBA7656 > UBA7656 > DATEKX01. The sequence goes on from CAWDRU010000002.1 coordinate 7,208,973, forward strand.
TGTACCGCTTTGACAGGGCTTCAAGCTGACCGACCACATTATCGGCGTCCTTCGCTCTGAACTCCATCCCCGACCTGTTCAGACCGCAGAAGGTGCAGTGGTTTTTCATTCCCCACCAGCAACCGCGCGCGGTCTCAAGCGGGAGCAGCACTTCTCTGGCGTCTTCAAAGTTTTCGTAGCCGCCTTCCTGTCGCGCATAAAAGTATTCATCGAAATCAGGAACCGGCGTCGCATTCATGTCACTGAAATTAGGCGCGCGCCCTGCATAGGTGACCTGATTTTGATCTCGCCACATGATGCCGCGCAGTCCGCTCATGGATTCGCCCTTGTACAGTCGGCGAATCATCTCAGGAAAACTCAACTCGGCATCGCCGCAGTGGACATAATCTATCTGCGGGCAGTTGCGAATGATTTCGTCGGCAATGTCGTCTTCAAATCCCGCGCCGCCCATGATGATGGGGATGTCGGGGTAACGTTCCTTGAGCGCGCGCGCCAGCCCCACGCTCGCAAGCATCTGCTGGAAGACCACAGAAAAACCTATCAATCCAAAGCGGCTCCAGTCTATCGAATTCACGCAGAAGTCAATAAACGACATGGCCGCGTCACTGCGTATACGCTTTATGTCATCAATCGTGCAGCCCGCCCTGTCGCAGATGGCTTGAAAGACTCGTTCGTACCGCTCGAAATATTCGCCCCTGTCAGCATCGAGTTCGTCGCCGAATGCGGCTTTTGTCCATATCCATTCGCCGACCATGCTCGGCCACACATCGGCAATGGCTTCATTGATTCGCCACCCGATATGCGTGCCGAAATACATGAACAGCGAGAACGCCTGAGCGGGTATTCCTGCGCGCTCCAGCGTTGGCTTCAGCAGGCCGAGTTGAAAGGAAGGGAAGCGCGCTGAAAGCGTTGGCATGCTTACCAAAGCGACGGGTTTGAGATTGTTACGCATGAGAGAAACCTCTGATAACGGTCAGCCGTTTAGCCATCTCAGGAATAATTCTGCTCGATCGAGCAGAATTATTCCTGATTGAAAGCACTCGGAATTATTCGGATCGCATCAGTATTCGGATCGCATCTCAGGCCAGACGGACTTAGAGTTGAACCGGATACTGCGCCCGCAGCACCGTCCATCCACTTATCTATTTTTGGGGATGAGTCTCCGGCGCAACCTCCGTTATCACTTCGGGTCGTGGTTTCGTTGGCTGAGTCTCCGGCGCAACCTCTGTTATTACTTCGGGTCGCGGTTTCTTTGGCTGAGTCTCCGGCGCAACTTCCGTTATGACTTCGGGTTTGATCTCAGGCCTGATCTCAGGAGCAACTTCGGTTATAACCTCCGGCTTCGGCTTTTTTATAACATCGGGCGCGATTTCGGTCACAACTTCCGGTTTGATTTCAGGCGCAATCTCAGTCACGACTTCCGGTTTGATTTCAGGCGCGATTTCGGTCACGACTTCCGGTTTTGGTTTTCTGTAAGGCGTAGTTTCGGGCGCAACCTCGGTCACGACTTCGGGTTTGATTTCCGGTCTGATCTCCGGGGCGATCTCCGTTACGACTTCGGGTTTGATCTCAGGTTTAATCTCAGGCGCAACCTCTGTTATGACTTCGGGTCTTGGTTTTTTTGAAGGCGTGGTTTCGGGCGCAACCTCGGTCACAACTTCGGGGCGTATTTTTGATTTGTCCGAGAGATAGACTTCGCGCGCAGAGTCGAAGATGATTTCGGGACGCACATCCGGGAAAGTCGTTCCAGAAGATGCTTGAGATTGGTTGATTTCTTTCATCTATTTTTCCTCCTCGTGATGGGACGAGCTTTCAGAGAAAACTCGTATTATTTGCCTACTTGAATTAGGTGAAGGGTTGTTTGCATTAAATCGATACGCATGGGAAGAGAGCCTTTAATCCCTTAACACCCGAATCATAACTAAGGTGCAAAGAACAAACGGCAATCGTTTATGAACGATAATCCAACATATGACCGGGAGTCAAGATCACAAAAGATTCCTGCCCGCTTTTGTGCCGCTGATAACCAGATTTCGCGCTATGAATCATCCGTATGAGGCTTGAGAAACCAGCCGCTGATTGTCATCCTGAGCTTATCTCCCGCGCGCGCCTCGACGGGGCTGATGAAATGCTCCGTCTTTGCCGTAACGTCGAATATAACCAGACTATTATGCTCGGGGCTGACTTCGAGGACCTGCCCCGCCGGGTCGATCAAGTGAAGCGTGCCTCCGAACTCAGGCTCCCATTCGGGCGAGAGATAGAACACAAAACTGAGGCGCTTATCTTTTACGTCGTCGGTGTGCAGGCTCAGAAAATCTCCCGCCCTGTACGAATATGCATTCACAAGTGGAGTCGGGCCAAGGTCGATGCCTGTGATCTCTTCAAAGTATGATTTGAAATCATCTCCTTTGAGAGCGGCGACAAACTGTCTGAAGATCGTCAGGTTCGCGCTATCGCGATATTTGGCCAGCGCGCCCGTGATCTCACTAAATCTGTAAAATCTGCTTTGCGGGTCTGCATCGAGCCATACGCGCTCGTTGATGTCGGCGATATTGCCGTGCCTGTTCGCGTCTGAATAAAGGCCGTATGAAATTGTGAAGACCGCTTCATCGGTCAGAAAGCGGCTCAGGCGTTCAGCCGTCTCGTCGAGCAGGAACTGTTTGATAACCAGCATGCGAGCCGGATGAGATGTGAAAAGCCGATGATGATTCTTTATGGCCTCGCTCTGCAGGTGATGTGATTGAATCCAGGAATTTATAGAACCCTGATCGCTCATCAACGTGGCATCTCCTCATACTCTAAAATGCGAGCAAGCATCCCGTTTTGTCAAGCGGCTTTGTAACGATGCTACCTGAATTTTCTGCGTGTCGGCGGTTGAATCAAAATTGAATTCTGTACAAGTCCTATCCCTTACCTGTTGGCCTGAGGGTATAATGCTGACGATGAATTTCAACGCGCAATCTGAAAGGTTAAAGTAATGGATTCAATAAGCACTGATTCAGGAACCGCTGATTCAGGCCGCCTCGTGATTCGCCCCGCGCGCCTGCCCTTCTATTACGGATGGATAAACGTAGCGGTTGCGGCGGCTATGGTCGGAACCCTGCCGGGTCGCACGCAGGGGCTTGGATTGATAACCGAACCGCTGCTCAAAGACCTGCAGATTGATCGCGTACTTTTTGCTCAAATCAACCTCTGGGCGACCCTGATTGGCGCGCTCTTCTGCCTCGGCGTCGGACGCCTCATTGATCGATTCGGCAGTCGGGCTGTGCTGACCGTAATATCGTTTATGCTTGGGGTAGTCGTTCTGTTGATGAGCGGAGCAAAAGGAATATTCCTGCTCGCCTTGATGATTACGCTCACACGCGGGCTGGGTCAGAGCGCGCTCTCCGTAGTCAGTATTACGATTGTCGGTCAATGGTTTGTGCGACGAGTCAACCTCGCGATGGCAGTCTACACGGTTCTTTTGAGCGTAGGCTTTATGGTGGCGTTTCCGGTCGTGGGTGCGGTAGTGGTAAGCAGCGGCTGGCGAACGGCCTGGGCCGCAATTGGCGGCGCACTGCTGCTCGTGCTGGTTCCGGCAGCGTGGCTGCTGGTGCGGCGCACGCCCGAAGCAATCGGCCTGTCAACTGACGGCGAGATGCAAACGAAAGCTGAGCCTGAAGATGTGAAGACCGGATATACGCTCCGGGAGGCCGTGTCTACGCCTGCATTCTGGGTTTTTGCGCTGTCGAGTTCCGTCTACGGTCTGATTGCTTCGGGCATCGCGTTATTTAATGAATCAATTCTGGCCGAGCGAGGTTTCGATGCGTTCACCTATCACCGCAGTCTTGTGATCAGCGCGCTGACCGCGCTGGTCGGCAATTTTCTCGGCGGCTGGCTGACCGTTAAGTGGTCGATGAGACGTTTAATGGCGCTTGCCATGTGGCTGCTGGCAATATCGCTGCTGGCGCTGCCTCAGGTTGAAGACGCAAACGCATATTGTGATGTATGCGATTGTGATGGGACTGGCGGGCGGCTTCGTGATGGTGATTTTTTTCTCGTTCTGGAGCATCAGTTATGGCCGCGCGCATCTGGGCAAAATTCAGGGCGCAGCCCAGACCTTTACGGTGCTTGCATCGGCAGTCGGGCCTCTGGTTCTGGCCGAATGTGTTGCGCGAACCGGTTCTTATGCGGTGGTCTTTTACCTGATGGCTTCTGTCGTAGTAGTGCTTGGACTGAGCGCGTGGTTCGTCCCTCTGCCGCCCGCCCGTCGGATGACAGATGCGTTGGCTTCCACCGAATCCTGATTTAACCGGGATGCCGAACGCTGATTCTACGCTCGGTGTCAGAAGCGTAAAGGATTTCGATTTGAATCGCGCCAGCGGGCGTATAGCCTAATCGCTCGGCCCACTCGATTACAGTAACGGCTTTCTCTTCGTCCAGCATCTCTTCAAGCCCAAGCTCGAAACAGGCTCCCTCGTCGAGCCGATAGAGATCGACATGATAAAGCCGCAAACGGCCTTCGTGAACGTTGATGAGCGCAAATGTCGGGCTTGTCACATCCGCAGGATCAATCTCCAGTCCGGCGGCCAGTCCTTTCGCGAACACGCTCTTGCCCGCACCCAGATCACCGCTCAGTAGAAATACCGTTCGATGATCGAGTTGCTCTGCCATCGCGCGCGCCAACTCGAAAGTCTCTTCAGCCGAACGGGTGACGTGTTCTGTAGTTATGGTCGAATTATCGCTGGCGGTTTTCTTTTCGATCACAATTATTGCCTTATTAACGCTTCAATGCTGCCGCCCGTTTCGATGAACGCATCGCCCAGATGCGCCGCGATGTCTGATGCGATCATCGCGCGGGTTCCCAGTTGCGATGCCGCGATGTCGCCCGCCAGTCCGTGCAGGTAGACAGCCGAGACAGTCGCGGCCAGCGGCAGTTCGGGCTTCTGCGCGACAAGTCCTGCGATTATTCCTGTCAGCACGTCGCCCGTTCCGCCCGTTGCCATCCCTGCGTTGCCTGTCGGGTTGACGTAGACTTCTCCGTCAGGTGCGGCAATCAAGGTGCGGCTGCCTTTCAGAATTAAGATGACGCTGTGGGCGACGGCGAACTGGCGCGCAATCTCCACTCGATTTCCGACAACCTCTGCGATTGATCTGCCTGTGAGCCGCGCCATCTCGCCCGGATGCGGAGTCAGAATCAAGGGAAGCTGCGAACTGCCGCGAAGGTTTTCGGCCCACGGCGCAAGCGCGTTCAATCCGTCGGCATCAATCACCATTGGCCGTTCTCTTTGCATGGCAAGCGCGCGAACAAAGGCGCGTGTTGACTCTTCTGCGGAGCCAAGCCCAGGGCCAATAGCCACGACATCGCGCGCGGCAGCAAGCTCAAGCGCGTGGTCTGCGGCTTCGCGGGCCACAGTGCCGGAATCGGTTTCAGCCAACGGCTCTGTCATGCATTCGACGATGATTCGAGAAGCGAGGACGGGCTGTGCAGATTCAGCCGTCGCGACCGTCACAAGCCCCGCGCCCGCGCGCATTGCGCCACAACCCACCAGACAGGCAGCGCCGGTTTTGCCGCGCGAGCCTGCGATGACAAACACTTTGCCCGCGTCGCCTTTATTCGCTTGCTGACTGCGGCGCGAATCCGCAAGCCACAGGGCAACCTCGTCCGGCGTGACGAAATTGAGTTGAGCGCCCGAAGAGTTGATCAATTCATCAGGCGAGCCGATATTTCCGATGACAAGCTCGCCGCTCAAATCGCAGGCAGGAGGCAGAACGTTTGCCGCCTTTGGCGCGGTGAATGTGACTGTCAGGTGCGCGCGCACGGCTGGGCCGATCAATTCCTGCGAATCGGAAGCGATGCCCGATGGTACATCAACCGCTATCACAGACATTTCATTGCGCTGCGCATTGATAAATTCAATCGCTTCTGCAAACAACCCGGCAGCCGCCCGCGTCAGCCCCGTGCCGAATATTGCATCTATGAGTATGTCGTGAGTAGTTGCCGTAGCGTGGTGGTTCAGCTGGTCAAAGTTTTCAATCTCGATAAATTGAAATCCGTTGGAGTCGGAAGCGCGCGCGCGGGCGATTTCAAAGTTGGTTCGCGCATCGCTGCGTGCATCACTCACTCGCCCAAGCAGCAGCGCGCAAACTAAAGCGCCTCGCGTATGAAGCAGTCGCGCAAGAGCTGCGCCGTCGCCGCCGTTGTTTCCTTTGCCGCAGATAATCAGCGCACGCTTGCCCTTTATGAGACCGAACCTCTTTTCGATTGCCTCCGCCGAACGCGCCGCCGCGTTTTCCATCAACAGCAGACCAGGCACGCCATACTTTTCGGTCGTCAGTCGATCAACTTCGCGCATCTCGGCTGCCGTTAATACTTTCATACGGCGATGATAGGCGACTGGTGACGGGCTGTCAAAACCCTGTCAGTCACAAGTCTCCGGCAGCTTGCAATAATTATTTCATCGCATAATCCCAGTAATCGTTTGCGCGTTTGAGCAGCGCCGCCATATCCTGCTCCAGCAGGTAGCCGTCCGCTATCAGCCTGAGCGCAGCTTCTTTGTACAACGCCAGATAATGCTCGCGGCTCTGGTATCTTTCTGCAATCGAAGCGCGCGGATCGTTTGCCTGCAATCGTTCTGCCCGCGTGCGAGCAAACGGAATATAAGAGCCTGTGAAGTCAACTATCTCTTTCGGCGCGCCGGTCTTCGGGTCGCGCAGGTTCCAGCCTGTATAGGTCGCAAGCGGCACGGCGACTTCCGGCATTCTGATCCCGCCCAGATCAATTCCATCGCCATCGACCTGAGGCACGAAAATTGGAAATGCCCGGCCCACGCGCGGCGGCTCAAGGCTTGCAATGCCTTCGCGCTTAAACTGTGGGCCGTAATTGACGCGATACGCTTCGTGAATCAGTTGAGGGAACTCTACGCCGGGTATCGCGGGAAACCTGACCGCAACAGGCCGAACGAGCGTGCCGTCGCTTAAGCGCGGGTAACGGCTCGGCGGCGGCGGCGTGCCGTCTTTAACCCAGCGATCAAGCGCCACGATCATCGCGCGCATTGACCATAGATAATCGTTAGGGCTTGCCAGTTGCCGACTCGCGGGCTTAGTCGGCGGAAACGCGGCTGGCCCGTGCTGGCCTCCCGCAAAAAAGTATACGCGAGTGTCGTTCATCATCTTCGCGTCCGATTTGCCATCCGGATTCGTGTGAACGAGCGACGCGGCGCGGCCCCAGTATTCATAAGACGAGAACGTATAAAAGAGTTTCGGAAGCGGCTGATTCTTTGCGTGAGAGAGCAACCCGTCCCGCTCTCCGGTTTCGGGGTCTGTCTGCTCAACATCCGTGAAAGGGAAAGTGTCTGTCGGATAGAGAAAAGTCGAAAACGCGCTTGCATCGCGCGAGGCTTCCGCGAAGCGATAATTGAAGCTGCCGCGCCCGCCTCCCGCAACGTGCGCATCAATGCCGTCAAAGACTTTGCGGTTGCGCTCGTCCGCGTTGAAGCCTTCGTAGAGAAAGTGTCTCAGGAATCTTCCGGTCTGTGAAATGCCGAAGCCGTAAGCGCGACGAACAGAGACCAGAGCATCGGGCTGATACTTGAAAAACGAAATCAGGTCACGCGCGGCGGCAAGCCCTGTTCCGACTACCACAGGGTTTTGAGCGCGGTATACGATCTCGTAAATCCTGCCCGGCTCGAACCCGCTCTTCAGATAAATGTAAGTCGGGTCGGGCACCAGTTTGCCGTTTGTCATTCGCGCAAATTGCCATTCGTCGCGCGCGATCCGCTGGCGCTCGCCCAGCACTGTGTCGCGCACGGTCAGGACGTAATCCCGATTGTCAGGGTCCATCACAGGATAAGCATTCTGGCCGCGATGTCCGAGCGATGCGTCGTAGACCTTCGAGCCGAAGACGAAATCTGCGCGAACAAGCCCCGTGATGGTTTTGCCGTTTTCTGTGGCAATGGGCGGGTAGAGCCGCATCGCGCCGCCTGTGTCCGGGACATCGAACTGCCATCCGAGCCAGCAGAGCGTGAACCCCTGATTCATCAGAAAGCCGTCGCCAAACTCCGCTTCGGCAGAAGGGTCTGGTGAACTGCGAGCGCGGTTGAAGAAACGAAGCATGGCTTTGCCGCCGCGATTCGGAATCTCAAGCAGGACAGCCTTGTTGCCGCGATTCATCTCTTTCGGTTTCAGCAGGTAGAGATCGGCTGAGAACTCGACCTGGCCGCGAGCGTTGCGGGGCGCTTTATCAATATCAACAATCTGTCGATTGTGCGCGTCACGCGGATCAATTTCAAAGTAGACTCTTGCGATCACTTTTTCGTAAGCCCCGCTTGAGCCGAACGCGCGGCCTGCCAAAACGTCCGAGCGCGAAAGCACTTCGACGCGCGTGACCTTCGCGTTTGCGCTCGTCGTAAGGATGAGCAGGGACGCGACCGCTAGCAAGAGATTGGTTCTCAGTTTCATGCCGACGATGATAGGCGAGCGACAGAAGACTGTCAAAGATGGCTCACAATGGGCCGAACAGGACGTTAAACGTATATTGGAATTGCTAAGGCGAACAGGGAAAATAAACTAACACTAAGTATAGTAGTATTAGTCACTTTTTTTCTTGCATTGCATAAAGTTTTTGTAGATAATCGGCGGCAATCGAATAAGAAGTCTGCGTGTGGAGGAGAGTGATATGAAAAATCTAGCGAGAGCCGTATGCGCGGCGGTTTTCCTTGTCGGGCTTTTGGTATTTTCTCAGGCGCAAAATACTAAACAGGCAGCCAGCGTCAATAACGACTTTGACGATATAGAACCTGCTCTATCTTATATAATGAAATCTATCCAATACCGCGTCAATCGGGATGGCTCCAAACAGGTTATGACGCACTACACAACCTATCACAAGGCTAACGGCGAATTCAGAAAAATATCCTATGGCCCGACCGGCCCTAAAAACAACAACCTGATGTCTAAATACTCCAACGATACTATCATCTATGTAGGGTTGGCTGATGGGGTTTATGTCAGAGGATACGGGTTAAACACCCTTTTCTACATGGGATTACCTGCAGACAAGCAGCAGGAAAATTACTTCAGGTCGCACAAATACTATATAAATAATCGAGATTTTGTTCGCACAGACACAGTTGCTGAACTGAAGGTTTATGCGTTGAGACAGGAAGTTTCCGAACCTGAAAGTGAAATTGAATGGGTAGAAGACAGCTACTCTCCTAAAATTAGACTTAACTCTCTACGATCAATAATGCACTTTCGTGACGGCTCTGAAGTGATATCGGAAGTCTTAAGCGTCCAGTTTACGGAAGTGCCGGACGATTTGAACGATGATCTGAAGAACCTTCAGATTAGCAATATGGAAGAAAAAATGCAGAAACAGCGCCAGAATTAAAAATATCTTTCAAAGCTGCTGCATAACCAGACGTTGGAACCGATCCAGTTTTACTGGCTTAGCATTTTATAGAGATAACATCACCTAGTATGTAGGAGATAGTATATGTTCTCCAGAAAAATACTCAAAAATAAGGCCATCAATCTCATTTTTCTTTTACTCCTGATAGGAGGAGCGGTTCTCATCTTTCAGGCCGTAAGACTCTCGCAGGTGGATGCTTTTGCTGTTTGTTACCCAAGCAAGTTTTGTTACGGTATCGGAAACGACTGTAATTAACGTGAATTCGACATAATAATCAGCCCTGAAAGGGCGAAATTCAATAGCACAGGGCATCGCCCTGTGTAGTCGTCAAACAAGCCAACAAGCCCTGTAAGGGCGAGATAAATTGAATTATTTATTTCGCCCTTACAGGGCTTGTGTGGTAGTAGCAATCATACCCGGCGCGATGCGCCGGGCTATTGAATTTCGCCCTTACAGGGCTTTTACTTCGATTATTATGTCGAATTCACGTTAATTACATAACGGAAGATCCTTTTTGTAGTAGTGCTTGTAGTGGATGCGAGCCTCCCCCTTGCCGTTGTTCTCTTCGTAGAGGGCGATGTAAGGACCCTGACCCTGGCCCCGGTACGCCACATTATTCACTTTGTTTTCAGTATGTCTGTATGTCAGAGTTCATTTGCTCACCGTTCAGTGGCGGGGGGCCGTGGGTTGATCCGTGTGTCGGAGCCAACCCTAACTTTGTAGGCTACAAGACTCCAGAATTCGACACCAATGTTATAGATGGCTGTGACGACAGCCCGATACTTATAGATACGCGCGGCAACGGCTTCGACCTCACAGATCAACAACACGGCGTCCTGTTTGACCTCGATAGCGACGGCTCGGCAGAACAAACCGCATGGACCGCCAACGGCTCTGATGATGCTTTCCTCGCGCTCGACCGTAACGGCAACGGCAGTATTGATAACGGCAAAGAGCTTTTCGGCAACTACACGCAACAGACTCAATCTGAAAACCCAAACGGCTTCATCGCGCTTGCCGAGTTCGACAAGCCAGTAACGGGCGGCAACGGCGACGCGGTGATTGATGGCAGAGACGCGATCTTTACATCATTGAGACTATGGCAGGACGCGAATCATAACGGCATATCAGAGGCGAACGAAGTAAGGAGGCTTTCGGCGGTTAGGCTGGCACGGATGGATTTGGATTACCGCGAGTCGCGCCGAGTCGATCAGTACGGCAACCAGTTCCGGTATCGAGCGCAAGTCAGAGACACCGAGGGCGCGCAGCTTGGCCGATGGGCGTGGGATGTCTTTTTCGTAAATCAGTAATAGAAGCTTCAAAATGCCGCGAAACTCGTGGATGTGCATACGCGCACAATACGGCGATATGTCGAAGAAGGCAGAGTGTATGGGATCAAGGTGGCAGGCAAGTCATATCGGGTTTGCAGCGGATGTCTGCTGCGACCCGATACGCGCGGTTGAAAAAACTTCGATCAGTAAAAAAATAGTGACAAAACGGGACAAATGGTATTGCCTTAAAATCTTTTGAGGTATATCTTACGCACAGAAACGGACGCGCTTTCTGCGGTTAAAGGTGATATGTAGAAATTTAACTGGCTGGAACATGCGGTTTCAGTATAGTTCGATTTTAATCACTTAACTTTTATGGTCGTAGGCCAATTAACTAAAGAGGAAGTCCATGAAAAAACTTAAAGCAACAGCCACAAACTATCGTTTACATGCATTTTTCTGTGTATGTATAGGAATAGCGCTAGCATCTTTTAACCTTAGCGACTTTCGAGTTAATGCTTCTAAAACCCAGCTTGAGTTCTCGGTGAAAAGCCCTTTCCCTGAACTTGAAATCATTCAAGCAAATCTCCTTGGCCTTGGAACTGTACAAGTCATAATGAGAAATGGCTACAAGAAGGATATTACAGCCATAGTTACCGCAGTCGGTAAAGATACAACTGTCCAGAGGGATTATATCTATGCTGAATTGGAGCCGAACCAAAAGCTTTCTGCCGGGGGCAGTGATAAGTTTTTGTTTAATCCTCAGCCTGGAGAAGAAATTGTTATTAGGTCTGTATTGTTCAGCGATATGACGGTCGAAGGAAACCGCCAAGAAATCAAAACTGTGTTAGATACACGATCGGGAGTGAGAATCCAGTTATCTTGCATCAACCCTCAATTGGAAAGTCTTAGCAGGGTAACTAATCCGATGATACAAGCAGAGCTTCAAAGAATAAAACAGTTTGCAGAAAGCTTACCCCTTGAAAAAGACGATATGTCCGAGGGACTTGAGCATGGTCTCAGAGATGGAAGAAATTTAATCCTTAAATATATCTCGGAAATAGAAACCAAACTTGGGAAAGAAAGAGTCGAAACATCTTCTAACGGAAAACAATCCATAACTTTTGACTATACAGCCATTGAGAACTTCAAAAGGCATTCTGCAAGAGTTGAAAATGATTTCAAGAGCTTAGAGCGCAGGCTTTGAGACAACACTCCCTTGTTCATCTTAGTGTTTTGGAAGTGAGTGCCGCAGTAAAATAATTTCCATCATTGCATGAGGTCTAAAATGAAAAGAAGTCTGAGTATAATGTTGATATTTATGATTTGTTTATTAATCTCTAGTTACAAAGTTTTAGGTTATCGCATGCCTATTGCGAACTGCAAACCTCATACAGAGGATGGCCCAAGAGGTGTAGAGCCATTCAGTCCCGGATGTGGATTTCCGGGAGCGACGAATGCTTCTGAATTGGTAACTGTGAATAAAACGGAGGAAAGAGTTATTCGTTGGCCTGATAACTTTTCTATGACGGTCAGAGCAAACTCTACAGGGGAGTGCAGGCTAATTTATAAAAATTGCCATTGGAATGTCGATCTGGGATTTTGTTCACCAGCTAAATGGATCGACTCAAGAAGCTATTGTTATAGGGTCTATTACGAGTGTTGGCCTGATTTCTTTGAGCCGGAGTATTTTAGACGGACGTTACCGACAACAAGTCTTCAATAAACTAGCACGCGCAGTAGCAATACCGTGTAGCGTGCTCAGTGGAGATGAGAGAGATGAAGGGGAGTGCAGTCGAGGAGCCGCTGATAATACGGTTAATAAACAACATATTTGTAGGACTAGCGGCGGCGGCGGCGGTGGGCTAGCCTGTATTATCCCTACTGGTGAGCCGCCCGGATATTTCTGTGACCCTCCTGATACATCATGCGACATCGGCGGTCATTGGAGCAGTATGTGGTGCGCATGCGTTTGCAACTCCAGCCCCATCCTCATAGACATATCGGGCAATGGGTTCGACTTAACCGACCCTCAGCACGGCGTCGAGTTCGACCTTAACTCCAATGGTGTTGCTGAACGAATGGGATGGACCGCTGTCAATTCGGATGATGCGTTTCTTGCTCTGGATAGAAACGGCAACGGTCGTGTTGATAACGGGCAGGAGCTATTCGGCAACTTCACCACACAGCCCACCTCGACAAGTCCCAACGGGTTCATCGCGCTTGCTGAGTTCGACAAGCCAGCAAAGGGCGGCAACGGCGACTCAGTGATTGATCGCAGAGACGCGATCTTCACATCACTGAGACTGTGGCAGGACGCGAATCACAACGGCAGATCGGAGGCGAACGAAGTACGGAGGCTGACGGCGGTTGGGCTGGCGCGGATGGATCTGGATTACCGCGAGTCGCGCCGAGTCGATCAGTACGGCAACCAGTTCCGGTATAGAGCGCAAGTCAGAGACACCGAGGGCGCGCAGATGGGCCGATGGGCGTGGGATGTCTTTTTCGTAAATCAGTAAAGATCAATAATCGGCAACAGGAACCGGCCAGCAAGTCACACGTGATTTGCTGGCCGGTTTGCTTTTTCTCGATCTGTAGTCCCCGCCACATTTACTGCGCGGCAGCTTTGGGGTATTATTTCGCCAGCCGCGTGAATGTGGGAAACGTCACGCCGTGCGGCCCCGAATAGTCCCGCCCGAACTGTTCCTCTTTTTACGGATTGGGCATTCGATTTCTGCAACAGGAGAACCTCCCATGAGAAAGATATTGAAGAACACTTTTATCGCTTCATGTTTCGCACTGGTTTTATCGCTTGCGCCTATAGTCTCGCGCGCAGCGGACTTCAAGCGCGAAACCATCTATCAGATCATCACAGACCGTTTCTTTGACGGCAGCTCGACGAATAACAACCCCGCGCAAAGCTCAGGCATGTACGACTCTACAAAGACGAACTGGCGCGCTTACTGGGGCGGCGATCTGGCGGGCATTCAGGCGAAGATCGCCTATCTGGCGGGCATGGGCGTTACGGCCATATGGATTTCGCCGCCCGTTGACAACCTTAACATCAACATACCGGACGGCGGCGGCAACCCGACCGCGCCTTATCACGGCTATCAGGGGCGCGACTTCAAAAAGGTCGAAGAGCATTCAGGCGACACGAGCAATGCATGGACGGCGTTCGATAATCTGGTGACAGCCGCTCATAGCAACAACATCAAAGTGATAGTCGATTTCGCGCCCAATCACTCGAATCAGGACAACGCGGGCGAGTTCGGCGCGATTTACGACAACGGTACGTTTCTCGGCAACTTTACGAGCGACAGCAACGGTTACTTTCATCACAACCCGAACATCGCCAACTGGGATGACCGGTATCAGGTGCAGTATTACACGCTGTTCGACCTTGCCGACATCAATCAGGAACACGCGACGATGGATGCGTACATGAAAGCGGCGGCGCAGCTGTTTCAACAACACGGCGTTGACGGTTTTCGCATAGATGCGGTCAAGCACGTGACCTGGGGCTGGCAATACAGTCTGGCCAATTCGATCTATACATTCGGCGACAGCTTTTTATTCGGGGAATGGTATCAGGGCAACACCGCAGACCCGCTCTATCGTGATTCGTACAAGTTCGCCAACCGTAGCGGCATCTCGCTTCTCGACTTTCCGCTCAACACGGCCATTCGCAATGTCTTCGGCAGCAACGCGAACTTTTCTGAAATAGATTCCGTGCTGACGGCAGAGGCGAGCAACTTCACATGGAAAGAAGACCTTGTCACGTTCATCGATAACCACGACATGACGCGCTTCCTCTCGCTCAACAACAATCAAAACCGGCTGCGCGAGGCGATGGCGTTCATCCTGACCAGTCGCGGCATCCCGTGCATCTACTACGGCACAGAGCAATACCTGCACGATGACACGAGCGGCGGCGGCGACCCTTACAATCGCCCGATGATGAACAGTTTTTCGACCGCCACGACCGCGTATTCGCTCACAAGTCAGTTGTCGTCTTTGCGTAAGAACAACCCTGCGATTGCCTATGGCTCGATGACCCAGCGATGGATCAACAACGATGTGTATATCTATGAGCGAAAGTTTTTTAACAACGTCGTGCTCGTGGCGATCAACAAAAACGACGCGACCTCTTATCCGATCAGCGGGTTGTTCACGTCGCTTCCTGCCGGTGCGCGCGCGGATTATCTGGGCGGTTCATTCGGCGGCAATTCGATCACGGTCAGTTCAGGCACGGGCGGAAATAACCCTGTAACTAATTTTACTCTGGGCGCGCATGCCATAGCCGTTTGGAGCTTTATTGAAGGCGCGGCCCCGCCCGAAATCGGCTCGATTGGCCCGACCTCGGCGCAACCCGGCGTGAAAGTAACGATAGGCGGAAATAACTTCGGCGCGGCAACCGGCACCGTGAAGTTCGGAACGACGACGGCCACAGTCGTTTCGTGGTCTCCGACAAAGATAGTCGTGAATGTGCCCGCCGTGTCGAACGGAAATTACACGGTGACAGTGACCAACACCAGCGCGCAGGTTTCAAACAGCATCCAGTTCACGGCGCTTGCGGCAAAGCTAATCCCCGTGACGTTCACGGTCAACAATGCATCGCCAACAGTGGTCGGCGATTATATATTTTTGACGGGCGACACGGTGGAGCTGAGCAACTGGAGCACGACCTGGGACGGCTCGATTGGGCCGATGAATGCGCCGAACTATCCGAACTGGTTTCTAAACGTCAGCCTTCCGGCAGGGCGGACGATTCAGTTCAAATTCATCAAGATCGCCTCTGGCGGCGCTGTGACGTGGGAGGCGGGCAGCAATCACAGCTATACAGTGCCCGCAAGCGGCACGGGATTCGTAACCGTCAACTGGCAGTATTAGCGTCATAAGCGGTAAACTCTCCGTTTGCCATTCAAGACAAATCGGAGGGTCACGTGATAACAGAAAACAGATGCGCATGGCTATTTAGCGCCCTGCTGGTAACAGTCTTTGCGCTCGGCGAGACTGGTTTGGTTAAAGCCTTCAACAGCCCGAAAGCGCGCTCGATTGTGCGCTTTCGGGCGACTCAAAAATCAGCCGGTCTTGCCGAACAGATAGCCATCGCTATTTCCGATCTGAGCTTCGACACTTTGCAATCCAACATAACCCTGACCACGACTCAGCGAAAAAATGTAAAGCAGAGTACGGTCTGGTCAGGCATCTTTTATTGGAAACGCAGCGAAGATGACGACAGGTGGTTTCGCATCAAGTTCAAAGATTCAGGCCCGGACATTCTCGTCAAAGGCATCGATGTCAAAGTCTATGTGCCAAAGCTCAACAGGATTATTGAGACCAGTCTCCAGACTGTGATGGATAAATACCCCATGTATTTTTTTGACCCTACGGAGATGCTCACCGGCAATTATGATTTAAAATTGCTCCCTAAAAAAGCCGGGCTTACGGTAATCAAAGCCGTGCCCAGAGAGCCGGGCGACACCGAGTACGCTATCATTTCCGTGACCAAAGTGAATGGGAATTACTTTCCTGTGAAGTTCGAGATAGTCCAGAAAGAGATAACGAGGATAATCGCGCTTTCCAATATAAAGCAGTCCGAAGAGATCGCCGACAGCCTCTTTGAATTAAACTATCCGGGCGCATCCCTTATGCCGATTCGATAGCGATCTGGTCAGTCGATGATCAGGTTCATCCACGAATCGACTTCAATCTTTCGGTTTGCGGGCACCAGAGTAGTCGAACTGTATTCAGTGATTATGGCCGGGCCGTAAATCTTTGCGCCCGCGCTCAAATCCGCGCGAGCGAAAACCGGCACGCTTACGGCACGCTCTGTGAGATAGACGCGCGCCGTGTGAGAAGGCTCGACCTTGCGTGACCTGTTTGAAGACGAGCGCGATTGTCGCGGCTTATCGGTCAGGCCCGTGGCTCGTACGCGAATGTGCACGATCTCGGTCGGGCGAGACGGGTCCGCGTAACCGTATCGCTCGCGGTGCGCGCGGTGAAAAGCCGCTTCAAATTTTTGACTCCATTTGACATCGATCTCGAACGACTGGCCGATGTAGCGCATGGCTACTGAACGCGCCATTTTCATTTTATCTTTAGCAAACCCCTCGCCCGCAAGATCGCGCGCCGCGTAGCGTTCGAGCGCGGCGAAGGGTTTTTCAATTGCGCGCGGGTCTGTAGTTGCAGTCTTCATCATCACTGTGCGCGAGTGATCTTTCACCACATCGCCCAACAGCACGCCCAGCGCCGAAAGGGTGCCCGGCGAGTTCGGCACGATGATGCGGGGAATTCTGAGCGCAGCCGCAAGCTCGCACACATGCAGACCGCCCGCGCCGCCGAAGCTCACAAGTGTGAACAGTCGCGGGTCGCGGCCCCGCTCGACGGACACGACGCGCAGCGCCGATTCCATATTCGCGTTCGCTACTCGAACGACTCCGAGCGCTGCGCGTTCCGCTGTGACTCGCTTATCGCTGTAACGGGACATCTCTGCGGCAAGTTTTGTGAGAGCCGCGCGCGCGCGCCCGGTATCGAGCCGCATCTCGCCGCCGAGCAGGTCAGCGCCGCCGAAACGACCGAGCACGAGATTGGCATCCGTAACCGTCACCTCTTCGCCGCGACCGTAACAGGCAGGGCCGGGCACTGCGCCCGCCGATTCCGGCCCCACACGCAGCGCGCCCGCCTCGTCAACGCGCGCGATTGAGCCGCCGCCCGCGCCGACCGTGTGAATGTCAATGATTGGGACAGCAACGGGGAGCCCCGCTATCAGCGCCTCGTTCGTAGTGCGCGCTTCATTGCTACAAAGCGCAACGTCGGTTGAAGTCCCGCCCATATCGAACGTGATAATGTCCCGGATTCCGGCAGCGCCACAGACCCTCAGCGCGCCGACGACCCCGCCCGCCGGGCCTGACAGTATCGCGCGCACAGGCTCTGAGGCCGCAGTCACAGCCGACACCGACCCGCCGTTTGATTGCATAACTCGAAGCGGGATAGAAGAACGCGATAACTTCTGTTTACTGCCTGCGGCCTGCGGCCTTCCGCTTACTGATTCTAGCCCTTCGCCAAGCGAGCGCAGATAGCGCGACATGATCGGAACAAGATAGGCGTTGATGACTACTGTTGATGTGCGTTCGTACTCGCGGTACTCAGGCAATATTTTGTGAGAAAGCGATACAGGCTTGCCGAGCGGTTCGAGCGCGCGCGCGATCAGCTCTTCGTGCGCGGGATTTGCAAACGAGAAGAGCAGGCAGACTGCGACCGATTCGATTCCGGGGTCAGAGTTTCTAATTCGATTGACCGTCTCTTCGAGGCTTGATTCGTCAAGCGGCGTGAGCACCGAGCCGTCCGGGCCTGTGCGTTCGACGACGCCGAATCGAAGCTCGCGCGGCACAAGCGGGGCGGGGCGAGTGACCATCAGGTTATAGATTTCCGGTCTCGCCTGACGGCCTATTTCGATTACATCCTCGAATCCTTCAGTTGTGACGAGCGCCGTGCGCGCGCCTTTGCGTTCAAGCAATGCATTAGTGGCGACCGTTGTACCGTGAACTATATCCGATGGGTGAATGGCGGTCTCTCGGATTATGCGCGCCAGCCCCTCCAGTATTGCGCGAGCAGGATTGTGCGGAGTCGAAGGCAGCTTGAAAGATGTCAGCGCCGAGCCTTTCGCTACCACAAAATCCGTGAATGTTCCGCCTGTATCTATCCCGACCCTGATGGCATCAGACAAAGTGGTTGCTCCTGAAATCAATTCGGCAACGTCTCTTCGTTGATGGCTACCACGCGCACTTTGAAGTTGAGCGTTTCGCCTGCAAGCAGGTGGTTTGCGTCAAGCGTCACGTCCTCGCCTTCGACATCGATTATCCTGACGGGCATGGCCTGACCGGTTGGCAACTCCATCTCGAAAGCCATTCCGATGGTGGGCGGGACATCCGGTGGAAAGGCGTCGCGCGGCACCACCTTCACGAGTTCTTCGTGATAATCGCCGTAGGCCTGATCCGGATGAATGCTGATTTCTTTAGACTCGCCTAACTCCATGCCCATCACTCCATTTTCAAACCCCGGTATGACCTGGCTTGAGCCGATGGTGAAATTGAGCGGCTCGTTTCCCTCGGATGAATCGAACACCGTGCCGTCGTCGAGAGTGCCCGTATAGTGGAGCGATACGTTGTCTCCTTCTTTAACTTTGCTCATGTCTTCTCCAAAAGTGAAGCGGCCCGTTACGGAAATGATTCAAGGCTACTGTCACTGGTGATGGGCGATTTGAAAATCGCTGGTGATTTAAAAAAATGCTTGCCGGGTGTGAATGCTAGCTGCGCGCGCCGGATGAATCTCTACGGCTTTCGATTTCAAAGATGAATACGGCTGAAGAAAAACATAACATACAGGGAAGGCAAAAGGAAAAAGGCAAAATGTCGTTCCTGGCCTGATCCGTCTTCGGCTTCACAACTTTGCATTTTGCCTTTTTCCTTTTGCCTTGTTCTGGGCTAGGATTTATATATCAGGCCGAAAGTGAAGCTGAGCAATGACAAAAGCCGTGAGACTCTTTTTATCCCTGCTGGCAATCACGCTGTTTGCGCCCCTTGCGGCGCGCGCGCAGGACCCGGAATCGGATCAGGATGAACCGATTCGTCTCAAAGCCGACCTCGTATCAATCACCGCGTCGGTCACTGATCGCAGCGGGCGGGCGATCAAATCGCTCAAGGCCGATGACTTCATCATCTATGAAGACGGCGCGAGGCAGAAGATCACACACTTTGCTGCGACCGAAGAGCCTTTCACCCTGATGCTGATGCTCGACATATCAGGCTCGACGCGCGACGACATTGCGCTGATGAAGAGGGCTGCGAAAAACTTTCTCGCGGAACTGCGCGCTGATGATCGCGTGGGCGTGATAGTCTTCAGCCGTGATATTGAAATGATTGCCGAGTTCGCAGACAAACGCGAAAGAGTCGAAAGTGAGATTGATCGAATAGCCGCTGCCGAAGGCGGCGACTCTTACCAGTTCACTTCAAAGACCGGAACCTCGTTTTACGACGCGCTGTATCTGGCCGTCGAAGACAGCCCGCTCAAAGATACAGAAGGGCGCAAGGCCATCGTCTGCATGTCGGACGGCGTCGATTCGACCAGCCTGAAAGCTTACAAAGATATCGCGGCGCTGGTCGAAAAATCTCAGGCTTCGATCTACTTTCTCGAACTCAACACAGAGGCGGCTACGCTTACAGGGTTGCTCAAGCCCCGAACGGACGCGGGCTATTTGAATTTTTCGCAGAGCCAGATCGACCGTTACTACGATGCAAACGACAAAGAGTCGATAGAGCGTCATCGCCCGCGCGAATTGATGATGCCCGATACCCGGCGCGAGATAAATGCGGGACTGTACAAGATGGCGCGACGCGAACTGCGCGAGATGTCTGAGCGCACAGGCGGGCGCGATTACCCTGTCCGCACGCTCGCGGATCTGGCGGAAGTTTACAAGCAGATAGCCGATGATCTGCGCTCGCAGTATTCGATAAGTTATTATCCGAATAACACTGCGCACGATGGCCGCTGGCGCGCGATCAAAGTCGAAGCCCGCTCGGCAGGCGCAACAGTTCGCGCGCGATCAGGCTACAGAGCGCCGGGGCGATAAAGAAAGGTTGCCGATAATCACTCACCGCTTATGACTTTACTACTTAGAGAAAAAGATGTGACCGAACTGCTCGACATCGAGATGGCCAACGATGCAGTCGAGGAGGCGTTGCGAGATCAGGCCGAAGGACAGGCGACAAACCGGCCACGTTATCGCGTGGCGATGCCCGCTTCGCAGTTGCATGTCATGGCGGCTGGCGATAAACGGCTCGCCGTCATGGGCTCGAAAATTTATACGGTATCGCGCAAAGGCGCGCGCTTTTTAGTTCTGCTTTACGACGGCGAAAGCGGCGACATGCTGGCGATGATCGAAGCTGATCGTTTAGGCCAGATGAGAACGGGCGCGGCTTCCGGCGTTGCGACAAAGTATATGTCGCGCAAGTCGGCTGACACGCTCGGAGTCTACGGCAGCGGATGGCAGGCCGAAAGCCAGATGATGGCCATCTGCGCCGTGCGGCAGATCAAAACGGCCAGAGTCTACAGCCGCAACGCTGAACGGCGCGAAGCGTTCGCCCGACGAATGAGCACGCTGCTCAGATGTGATGTTGTGCCGGTTGATTCGCCGGAAGAAGCCGCGCGCGCGTGCTCGATAATCGTGACGGCGACTACGGCGCGCGAGCCTGTGCTGAAAGGCGAATGGGTGGAGCCGGGCACACATATCAACGCCGCAGGATCTAATTTTTTGTCCAAGGCCGAGATTGACGTTGAAGCGATTCGCCGCGCTAAGGTTATCGCGGTCGATTCGATAGAGCAGTCGCGACTGGAAGCGGGCGATCTGATGCCCGCCGTAGAACGCGGAGTGATAAGCTGGGAATCGGTGACCGAGCTTGGGCGCATCCTTGCGGGCCGCGATCCGGGTCGCACGAGCGATGACGACATCACGATTTTTAAATCAAACGGCATCGCGCTCGAAGACATCTCGACGGCACTGCGGGTCTATAATCTGGCGCGCGAACGCGGCCTCGGTCAGAAGATCGAACTGTGGAATGATTAACGGCGAGTCGTTATATCAGGCCGATTCGCAACATCAACTCCGTCAGTCTGGGATCAGAGCGAAGCCGGTCGAGCCGGGCATCGACTTTTAACAGCGGCAAACTGCTGTCGCGCATCTCGTAAGCCTTTTCCAGATACTCGAACGCTTCATCGTTTTCCCCTAACGCCATATGAATCAGCGCGAGGTAAAAAGGGGATGCGAAATCCAGTCTCTTCAACTCATCGAGTCCCGCGCGGGCTTCGATTTTCATCCCGGCCAATGCGTAGACATAGGCGAGCGAGCCTTTTATCAGAGGCGAAGAGTCTAACGCTCTGGCTTTCAGATGGGCCGCGATTGATTCGGGATAATCGCCTCTGTATGCGTGAGATATTCCTAAACTCAGATGCCCGCCCCAGAAGTTCGGTTCCAACTCGACCAGATCCATCGCTTTCTCTATCCCTTCATCATACCGGCGCGCCAGACAGTAAGAGACCGACACGAACCAGTTAATGCCGAGCGAAAAGGGATCAAGTTGTTTCGCCCGCTCGCTTGCCCTGATCGCTTCGTCGTGCTGACCTGTCAAACTCAAATACCAGCCATACCACTGATGAGTGGGCGCAAAGACCGGGTTCAGCTCGATTGCCCGTTTGAATCTTTTATCCGCTTCAATCCAGTCCCAGTCATAACTCATCCTTGAGATGGCCAGAAAAGCGTGGCCTTCGGCCAGATCGTCATCTATCTCTACCGCTTTGATCGAAGCCTCTTTCGTCTGCTTTACGGCCTCTTCAGGGTTTAGATACAGGTCGGCGGCAATCCAGTAAGCTTCGGCTATCCCGGCATAGACAAGCGCGTAATCGGGATCGAGGTCGAGCGCGCGATTGAACGATTCTATGGCTTTATTGAAATTTTCCAGCGTGAATTTATTAGCGTAATAACGCCCTTTGAGATAAAACTCGTGCGCTTCGACCACAACCGTGTAGCGTTTTTTGAGCAGCAGTCTTTCTTCGCCTGTAAGTCTCAACGCCAGCGCGTCGGCCACTTTTTCGGCAATCGAGTCTTCGACCGCGAATATGTCTGTAAACTTCTCGTCGAATTTATCGGCCCACAAAGCGCGTCCATCTTTGACGCTGACAAGCTGCACTGTGGCTCGCATCCGCTCACCCGATTTGCGTATGCTGCCTTCGAGCACGGACTCGACCTGAAGCTCTCGCCCGATTGCCACAGGGTCCTGATCGAATGCCGCATACCTTAAGACGGCGCTCGTCGGGCGCACAATTATCTGCCTGACGTTCGTCAAGCGGGTTATCAGCGCATCGGCCATTCCCAGTCCCAGATATTCATCGTCGCTGTCGGAGGCAAAGAGCTTGAACGGCAGGACGGCCAGTACCGGAATCGCTATCGCAGGACGAGCCGCACTGGAAACGTTTGTGAGTTCCGCGATAAATCGGTAGCCGCGTTTTGGAATGGTTTCAATATAACGCGGCTTATCCGCATCATCGCCTATTGCGCGACGTATCTCTTTGATCGCTCGCGTCAACGCATTGTCGGTAACAAACATTCCTTTCCAGATCTGCTCGAACAGTTCCTGCTTTTCGACCGCCCGCCCGCGCCGCTCTATCAGGAAAACCAGCAGGTCGAATGCGCGTGGCGTGAGCGTTATGGTTCGCCCTTTTTTTTCGACGCGAAAATTCTCGCAATCAACGACTACATCATCAAAGCGGTAGCCGGGCGATTTTGGTCTGGTTGAATCTGTCATCTCAAAAGATCACTGGATTGCTCTAATCCTGATTCAATGTCGCCGGGCTGAATCACCCATTCATCGAACCATACGCGCAGGCCGTCTGCCTTGAGCCGCTCGGCCAGTTCGCGCGCCACGGGCTTGTCTTTAGAGCTATGGCTGATGAACACGTCATACTGATACGGGGAACTTTCGCTCATCTCTTGTTCACCATTCGACCTTGCTCAATTGAGTAAAAGCCCGGATGGGAAATAATTAAATATAAGCCCGTTCGGCGCTTCTGATGGCCCGGTATCGCTCGAATGCTTTGCGCTCGTCTTCAAGCCCCAACATGGATTTGATCGTGCTTCCGCGAAATGTGTGCGCGAACATCTTTGGCGCGTTCTTTATGACAAACAGCGGGTTGTGCGCGAGCGCGGCGGGCATGTGCCGGAGCTTCATCCAGCGGTCTGCACGCCATCTCAAAAACTCGGCCTCTTCTGCTGACATATGCTCTGTCTTCACGACGGCGGTCGTGCCGTCGTATTCTTCCAGTCGCTCGATGATTATCAATCCGCGCTCGCGGAAATCTTTTGTCATCGGCGTGCGCGGGTAAGGCGTCGGGTGCTGGATGTAAGGCCAGTCGATATACTGCCGCGCGAATTCCAGATTCATCTCGATTGACTCGCGCGTATCGTCCGGGTTTCCGACTATCAGGCCGCCGACGACATACATCTTGTTCTGGTGAATGTAATCAATGGCCTTGATGGTCGCATTGCCCGCTTTTTTGCCGTCTTCGCGCTTTGTGTTTTTGGAACTCGCGCGCAGGAATTTTAAATCGTCTTCCAGAATATTTTCGATTCCCAGAAACACATAGCGGAATCCCGCCTTGCGCATAAGCGGCGCAAGCGTATCGCCGTGATTGGCAATCGAAGAGGTCATCGCCTGAACCGTGTAATCGATCTTGTTCAGCCCCGCGTCTATGATCGCCTGACAGAGCGCTTCAAAACGCCTGACGTTGAGCGAGATGTTGTCGTCAACTATGAATATCGAGCGCGCGCCGTGATCTGCGGCGTCGCGAATGTCCGCGATGACGCGATCAAACGTGTATGTGTGAAAATTGCGCCCGCGCATCTCGATGATCGAACAGAAGCTGCAATCGAATGTGCAGCCGCGCGAAGTTTCTATCACATCCGCCTGTCGGCCAAGCATCGTGTAACCTTTAAGCACTCGCGCATCGCGATTCGGCGGGCGTATCTCGCCGCCATCGAGGCCGTTCACCGCGCGGTCGGAATTGTGATAGAAACGGTCGCCGCTTCGATAAGAAAGCCCCGCGATATTGTCATAGCCGCTCTCGTTTTCAATCGCGCGCAGCAGATCACGAAACGTTATTTCGCCTTCGCCGCGCACTATGAAATCGACGACCCCGGAATCGTTGTCCGTATAGCTTTCGGCAGCAAGGCTCGGATCATAGCCGCCCACCACTACGCGCACGCCGGGTTTAAGCGAGCGAACAAGGTCTATGACTTTTTTAGCGGTCTTGCGCTGAAACGTCATCACCGACAATCCGACGATGTCGGGCGAGGTTTCGCGCACGAGCCGCTCAACGGTTTCGCGCACTTCCTGTTGAGCGAGAATCAGATCGGCGACCGCGACACGGTGATGCGAATCAACGTTTCCCGCAAGCGAAGTGAGAGCGCCGTTCGGCATTCGCACGGCAACCGAAGGCATATGCTCGAACGAATCCGGCATGGATAAAAGCAGTATGTTCATCGTGAATTCTCCTTCTTTTTTGTAATTGGTCGCCTATGCGCGAACTGATGAGGATAGTATTTCAAAGCCGCGTATCAGGCAAGCGCGGCGCTGATTTCAGATTGCGCCTTTTCCGTAAGGCGCAATGAAAATATGTCCGGCTGAAATTGGACCCTGTTCGGTATTTTGAACAAAAGGGCAAAATCCGGGCCGAAGGCTTTGCTGCGCGAAGATGACCGGGTGTAGAATCGAGCGAGGTTATGAAGAGCATCGGAGATGTTTCGTCAACAGCAGTCGAGCGCGCGCTGGCCATACTTGAAGCCGTGGCGCAGCGCAGCGCAGGCATGACGAATTCCGAGATCAGTCGGAAACTGGAGATACCGAAAAGCTCTGCCAGCTACATCCTGCGCACGCTCGAACAGCGCGGCTACCTGCGCAGAGAGCGAGGCACTGGCAAGTATGTTGTCGGCCTCAAAGTCTTGAGCCTCGGTCGCGGAGTGCAGGCCGGGAGCGATATAAAAGCAGCGGCATTGCCCGTGATGAGGCAACTGGTCGAGCGCAGCGAACTGACGACGCACCTCGCGGTTCTGGATCACGGCGAAGCCGTGTATATAGAGAAAATCGAGTCTCCCGGCTTCATCAAGATGGACACCTGGATTGGCCGCCGCATGATGATTCATTCGACCAGTGTCGGCAAAGCGCTGGTTGCTCATCTCCCGGCTTCGGAAGTTGAGTCAATCGTAAAAGAGCACGATCTGAAGAAGCGAACTCCAAAGACCATAACCGTTTACTCGAAATTTTTGCGCGACCTCGAAAAAGTCCGCGAGCGAGGGTATGCAATTGACGACGAAGAGAACAACTCTGGCGCGCGATGCGTGGCCGCGCCCGTTTTTGACAGCTTCGGCAGAGTCGTCGCGGCTGTGGGCCTGAGCGGAGCTACGAACCAGGTGGACAATTCGAGGCTGCCGAAGATCGTGGAGATGGTGAAAGAAGCGGCTCGGAAAATCTCGCGGCAACTCGGTTACAATCCCGACGCGCGCAGGTCCTGAAATAGCCGCCGCAGTTGCCGTGCCTGATCCGACGTGATAAAAAATCTTTGGATGAATCATTTTGCGTGAGAGGAAAACAGGTGTTGAAGAAAGCGATCTGCACATTACTGGCGATTGTTTGTTTGTTCGTTGGCGCGATAGCACAGTCGCCGCAGGGACAATCGAAGGCGAATGAACAGCCCGCAACGCTCGACGAGCGATTGGGCCCTGATGATGGAGCGGCGCTCGCTATCCTGATTAGCGCAAACGAGCGCGGCAATCTCAACCTCTGTGACTGCAACCACCCGCGCGGAGGTCTGGCGCGGCGCATAGGCTATCTGGAGGCGTTCAGGCAGAAGTTCAAAGATACCCCTGTGCTTCAGGTTGAAGCCGGTCTGTTGTGGCACAACACCTACAACTCCAACCGCCGTACCTTGCTGCAAAACGATCAGGTCACAGAAGCTTATAATCGCTGGCCTGTGGACGTGATAAATCTGGGCCGCTACGATCTGCCCTACGCGCACAGGCTGCTGGCGCGCGAAGGGATGGCCGAACGCACTGCGCGCTGGCCCGTCATCAAGAGCCTGATTTCCGCCAACGGCGTCTTCACGGGCGACGTGGATGCGCCCGCTCCTTACATAATCAAAGAAGTCACAGGCCCGCGAATCAAAGGCGGGAAAAACAAGCTGAAGATAGGGTTCGTCGGACTGGCCCAGCCGACAAAACCGGGCGCTGGCATGATAGACGGGACTGTGACGAGCGCCGCCGAAGCCGCGCGTCGCGTTGTGCCGCTTGCGCGCAAAAAATGTGACGTGCTTGTGATAGTAGCGCATACGGAGATGGAAGGCGCGATGCAACTGGCGCGCGAAAACCCCGAAGCCGATATTGTGATTGTGGGCAATGCGGAAGGATTTCTGAAGCCGCGACAGGTCGGAAACACGATGGTCATATGCGCTTCGCCCGGCAATGTACAGCAGGGCGATCTTCGCATCTACCTCAATAAAGATGGCCGCGCGACGTTCAGGTACATATCGACAGATCTGGATAGCGCCGTGCCGTCAGACCCAAAGGCTAACGCTTACGTTGAGGCTGCGAACCGCGAACGGGAGAATGCGCGGTTCAATCAATAAGCGACTGGCTCGGATTAAGCCCGATAACTCAACTCTAACCACCCGCAGATTTATGACCGAAGCGGCTTTCGCAGGCTATGCTTTGCGTTTATAATCGGGCGGGACACCTTAGGCGGACTCTCAATCTCAATTCACCTCAAGCGCCGGATAAAAGAGACGGCTGCACACTCGGAGGACTAAAACATGCGATTACGAAATCTCACATTAAAACTGCTATTGCTCTGGTCTGTTTTCTCGCTTCCGATTCAGGCTCTATCATTCGTAGATGAACCGAAAGCATGGACGCCGGAGCTATCCATGAAGCTTAAAACGATCGCCGCAGTTCGCGTCTCGCCCGACGGCAGGCGCGTCGCCTACGTCGTCAATCAGGCGGTGATGACGGCGGACAAAAGCGAGTTCCTGTCGCAGATTTATCTGGCGAACACCGATGGCACGGACGCTGTGCAGTTGACCTACGCAGACAAATCATCCGCCAATCCGCAATGGTCGCCCGACGGCAAATGGCTCGCGTTCACCTCTTTGCGCGCTGGCAAAAACAATGTTTACCTGTTGCGCGCCGGGGGCGGCGAGGCCGAGCAACTCACGGATGTGAAGTCCGGCGTTAACGCCTTTCAGTGGTCGGCTGACGGACAGTGGATCGCGTTTCTGCAAACAGACGCGCCGGGCGAGTCCGAAGAAAAAGAGAGCAAAGGCAAAGACGACTGGCGATGGATTGATGAAAACGTCAAGCAGACTCGCCTGTACGTGATTCCTGTGGCGAAAAATGCGCTGGGCAAACGCGAACCGCGCAAGCTGACAGAGATGGATGGCAACATCACGGATTTCGACTGGTCGCCCGACGGGAAGACGATTGTGTTTTCGCATGTGAAAACGCCCGGAGCAAACGACTGGACGACGGCGGATTTGTCAGCCGTCGATGTGGCGAGCGGTAAAGAGAGAGCATGGCTTTCATCACCCGCAGCCGAAACCGACCCGATCTATTCACCCGACGGCAAATCAATCGCGCTCATAATCAGCGATAATCCCCCGCGCTGGGGCGGCGGCGGCATTATCAACATATTGCCTGCAAACGGAGGCGCGCCAAAAGCGCTCTCGGCAAGTTTTGATGAACAACCCGGGCTGATCGGCTGGGCCGCCGATGGCAAGCGGATTTATTTCAGCGAAACGCGCGGCACGACGACGCGCATTTACGCGATCAACACGGAAACCAGCGCCATCAGCGAAGTCAACAAAGCCGATGGCGCATACGCCGCCATCGAACTCAATCGCGCGGGCACGATGTTCGGCTTTGCAATGCAGACGCCCGGTAAACCCGTCGAAGCTTACGTGAGCCGAACGGACGGATTCGCGTCCGTGCAGGTGAGCCGCGCCAACGCGGAGATGCCCAGACCGCCGGTCGGCAAAACGGAAGTCATCAGGTGGAAGAGCAAGGACGGGATGGACGTGGAAGGATTGCTGAGCTACCCCGTGGGCTACGAAGCGGGCAAGCGTGTGCCTCTGCTGCTTGTGATTCACGGCGGACCGGCAGGCGTTTTCGTGCAGTCGTTCACAGGTGGGACGGGCGCATATCCGATTGCGACTTTCAACGCGCAGGGCTATGCCGTTCTGCGCGTCAACCCGCGCGGCTCGTCCGGATACGGAAAGAAATTCCGAATGGCAAATTACAAAGACTGGGGCGGCGCTGATTATCAGGACCTGATGACAGGCGTAGATAAATTGATTGCCGACGGCATAGCCGACGAGAGCCGACTGGGCGTAATGGGATGGAGCTACGGCGGATTTATGACCTCGTGGATCATCACGCAAACCAAGCGCTTCAAGGTCGCCTCAATCGGCGCGCCTGTGACCAATCTGATGAGCTTTACGGGCACGGCTGACATCCCCGGTTTCGTGCCCGATTATTTCGGCGGGCAGCCCTGGGAAAATCTGGACATCTATCGCGCGCACTCCGCGATGTTCAATATCAAAGGCGCGAGCACACCGTCGCTCATCCAGCACGGCGAAGCAGACGTTCGCGTCCCGATTTCGCAGGGCTACGAATTGTACAACGCGCTGAAAGCGCAGGGCGTGCCCGTTCGCATGCTGGTGCTGCCGCGCCAGCCGCACGGCCCGAACGAGCCGAAGATGCTGCTGAAGGTTATGCAGACCAACGTCGAATGGTTCAATAAATATCTCGGCTCCGGCTCGTAATCAGACCGTGACACGCAGAAGATAATAGCGCCGCGCGGCGGGTGAAAATTCAACCACCTGACGTGCGGCGCTATTATCTTTTTATGGTATTATGCTCGTGAATCTCATTCGAGCATCGCGACTCATCAGAGGGATCTATGTCAGTTCAAATCGAGCGAAGATGGTTCAGCGTTCAGGAGTACGATTGCATGATCCGTTCAGGCATTCTCGCCGAAGACGAGCGCATAGAGCTTATCGAAGGAGAAATCGTAAAGATGAGTCCGATAGGAGAACTTCATGCCGCGTGCGTGAAAAGAATAACTTCTCACTTTTATCGTCTGGTCGGTCGAGATGTAATCGTCAGCGTGCAGGACCCTGTTCATCTTAATGATTTTTCCAGGCCGCAGCCTGACGTAGCTTTGCTCAAGCCGCGCGATGACTTTTACGCTCAGGCGCACCCTGCGCCCTCTGACATATTGTTGATTGTCGAAGTCGCCGATACTACAGCCAATTCAGATCGAGCGGTGAAGGTGCCGCTTTACGGGCGGGCCGGTGTTCCCGTCGTGTGGCTCGTTGATTTGCAAAGAGACCTGATCGAAATCTACGCGCAGCCTGTTGAGGGCGCGTATCAGAAAGTCGGCGAAGCGAAACGCGGCGAGATGTTGACGCTCGAAACTCTTCCTGTTCTCAGGCTCGGCGCTCGCGAGATTCTCGGTTGATCATCTCAGTTGCCTGAAATGTTTTCGCTCGGTTATCATTCTTATTTGCTATAGCCCTATAACTTATATTTATACTGGAGGAATAAATGAGCAAACCTTCTGCCAGGCCCATGTTGCCGGTCGAACCGAAAGAGATCATCTGGAACCCGTCGCCTGAGCGATTGCGCGAGCTTGCCAAAGAGATGCCTAACACGCGCACGACTCACTATCTGAACACCAACACTCAAACAAGAGTTGATTCGCGGTCGAAGCTCTCGACCTATGTTGTCAGCGATACGCCTGAGCGCCACGACTCGCAAACGATAACTCGCGAAGAGTATGATCGCGTTGCCGGGATTCAAAACGAGTACATTCGCAATTGTGAAATGATCGTCGTTGACGGCTTCATCGGCAATGACCCTGAGTTTCGCGTCCCCGCGCGACTGATTATCGAGCAGTCGAACGCAAACGTCGCAGGCATGCAGCAACACCTTTATTATCCCGCGCGGGAAGACGAGCTTGCCGGTTTCGAGCCGCGACTGACGGTCATCTACACGCCGAATCTTGAGATGAAAGGCTATCCGGCAGATCGCCTGATAGCGGTCGATCTTGACGGCGGCGTCACGCGCGTTTTCAACAGCGATTACTTCGGCGAATCGAAGAAGGGCGGCCTGCGGATGTGGAACCAGATAGTTTATGATCGCGGCGGGCTGGCGCTTCACGCAGGCTGCAAGGTCATACCGGTAGAAAGCGGCAATCGCGTGGGCCTGATTATCGGGTTATCCGGCACGGGCAAGACGACGACGACCTTCACCAAGCAGAACGATTCGTCTCCGGTTCAGGACGATTTTCTGGCGCTGATGCCGGGCGGAAAAGTTTACGCGACCGAGAACGGCTGCTTTGCAAAGACGTTCGGTTTGAATGAAAAAGACGAGCCTTCTATCTATCGCGCCGTTACCAGCCCGCACGCTTATCTCGAAAACGTTTCGCAATCGGAAGCGGGCGAACTCGATTTTTACGACACCAGCTACACACAAAACGGGCGGGCAGTCGTGCGCATGGCCGACATTGCCGGAAGCCTCGACGCGCGCGAAATCAAGTCAGCCGATTTCCTGCTGATCTTAAATCGCAACGACAATATTATTCCCGGCGTAGCCCGTCTTGACCGCCACAGAGCGGCGGCCTATTTCATGCTGGGCGAAACGCGCGGCACTTCGGCGGGCGGCGCTGCGGAAGCGGGTAAGTTTTTGCGCGTGCCCGGCACGAATCCGTTCTTCCCGCTCAAGCATGCTCATCAGGGCAATCGCTTCTGGGAACTGCTTGAATCATCGCCGATGGAAGTCTATTTGATGAACACGGGCCGCGTCGGCGGCGGCGACGGCGATGAGCGATCAAAGAAGGTACGCATACAGCACTCGTCGGCGATGGTGAAGGGAATCGCCGAAGGCACGATTTTGTGGGAAGCAGACCCGGACTTCGGCTATGAAGTGGCAAAGAGCGTTCCCGGCATGGAAGGCGAAGACCTGGAGATTCTTCAACCGCGCAGGCTATACGAGCGACAGGGCCGCTTGCAGGAGTACGATAAAATGGTCGAGCGATTGAAGTCGGAGCGGCGCGAGTATATGCAGAAGTGGGAAGGGCTGAATCCCGAAATAATCGAAGCCGTAAAATAGCAATCAGATCGAGAGGATTTTAAACAGGGGGCGAGAAACATCTCGCCCCCTGTTTTGTTATCAATCCACATCGTAAATCTTGATCGGTTTTTCCTGAAGGTATTTATCGAACCAGTTCACGATGTGCTGCAATCGTTCCGTGCGATGCCACGGCGCGCCTGAACGCGACAACTCGTGCGACTCGTTCGGAAAGCGGACCATCGCCGTCGGAATCTTTCGGTACTTCAAGGCGCGAAACATTATCTCGCCCCCCTCGTTGGGCGGCGTGCGCCAGTCGGCTTCGCCTTCGATGAACATCATCGGCGTAGTGATGTTCTTTACATACGTTATCGGCGAACGTTTTGCGAAATCTTCGGGGTCCTCCCACGGCGCGCCGCGAAACCAGGTCGGCGTAAACAGCGTGAAATCCGCCGTGTACCAGAAGCCTGCCCAGTCGGCTATCGAACGCTGCGATACGGCTGCGGCAAAACGCTGCGTGTGACCGACAGTCCAGTTCGTCAGCACGCCGCCGCCGCTGCCGCCCGTCACGCCCATCTTCTTTTCGTCGATGTAGCCGCGCTTTAAAACTTCATCCACGCCCGCCATCAGATCTTTGTAATCGTCGCCGGGGTAGTTGTACTGAATGACGTTTCCAAAGTCCTGCCCGTAGGACGTGCTGCCGCGCGGGTTGGTGTAGAGCACGACATAACCTTTTGCCGCCATCCATTGAAACTCGTGCGTAAAGGTGAAGCCGTAAGCCGCGTGCGGGCCGCCGTGAATTTCCAGTATGAAAGGATACTTCTTTGACGGGTCAAAGTTCGGCGGCTTCTGAATCCATCCCTGAACCTTTTTGCCGTCAAAGCTCGTGTACCATATCTCTTCCGGCTGCGTCAGGTTGAGTTGCGAAAAAAGCTCATCGTTGACTTTTGTAAGCTGCGTCAGTTTGCCCGATGCCGTATCGAGCACGAACAGGTCGCCGATGTTTACGGAGGTCGAAATAACCAGCGCCATCTTCGAGGCGTCGGGCGTTGCCGTATAGCTGACGACTTCCTGATCGCCCGTCGTCAGAGGCTCGACTTTGCCTGTCGCTGCTTCGACGCGCTTGAGGTTCGCCCGTCCCTGCTCGGCAACATTGACGTAAAGATAACGGCCATCTCTGCTCCATATCACGTCGCCCGGATTGCCGCCGCGCGGTGAGTGCTGATCTCCGCCGA
Source organism: Blastocatellia bacterium (assembly GCA_963804815.1). Classification (GTDB taxonomy): domain Bacteria; phylum Acidobacteriota; class Blastocatellia; order UBA7656; family UBA7656; genus DATEKX01. Next base: position 7,241,601 of record CAWDRU010000002.1, read on the forward strand.
TGCCGCCGCCGATGTCGAAATCATAACTGGCGGTAAGGTTTTTCGGCTTTGCTTCGGGCGCATTATCAGTTACGAACAGATCCGGCTGTTTGTATGACAGCACTGGCTTTTCAATCAGGACGCCGCCGAAAGCTATGCGCTTGCCGTCACTGTTGAAACTGTAGCTGCCCAAACCGCCGTCGAAGCTCAGAGCTTTCTTTTCATCGCCGCCATCGCGCGCTACCGAATAAAGCTCCGTGCGCGGCTCTTCGTAATATGGTTCGAGCACGCGATTTGCGACGAAGTAAATCCGCGAGCCGTCAGGTGACCATGAGAATCCGCCTTCGTCGAAATTGCCTTTGGTGATCTGTTTCGGTTTAGGCAACTCGCTCATAACGGCAGGCACATTTACTGTCCAGATGTGTGATTTGATTTGCGATTGTAAATAGCCCGGCCCGTTGAAGCGATAGATTGCCTTGGTAATCACGCGCACATCGCTTTTGTGCTCAGGCGGCTTTTCTTTTGCGTCTGCGGTTTCAGTGGAGGGTTTTTCTTTCGGCTCGCTGCCTTCAAAAGAGGGTTTCTCTTTCTTGATGTCTTCTGAGCTTTGAAAGGCAATCGTCCTGCCGTCGGGCGACCATTCAGCCCCGCCAGCTCCCATCGGCATCTCCGTAAGCGGCTGCGCTTCGCCGCCGTCAAACGACATCAGATAAATCTGCGGCGGCTGCGGGCGGCCCTCTTTTTCCGGAGAGCGAGAGAATGCCAGCGTCCTGCCATCGGGCGACCAGCGTGGCCCCGAATCGCGCGGCCCTGCGGTCAGTTGTCTGGGCGCACCGCCCGTTGTCGAGACAAGCCACAACGCTGTCTCGTAACGGTCGGTCTTCTGATTCACCCACACCCGGACGAATGCCACGCGCGAGCCGTCGGGCGAAATCTGTGGATCGGCGATCCAGACAAATTTGAATAAATCCATCTCTGTGATCATCCGTTTGTCTGCTCCGAACGAAGCCAGAGGCAGACTGACGATAATCATGAGCAACATCGAAATACAGGCACCAAGACGACGAACTGGAAGAGTCATCATATCCTCCCTATCGGAAAATAAATTTGGCAGATCTGAAACGTGCTATGGATGAATAATGAGATGCTCGGGGCACTGCGCTGCAACCACTATCAAAGCCAAACGTTCTTGCTGTATCCACCTATGCTTATCGATTAACTATTCCTGATCTGCTCATAATAGTCAATTGACAATAAAGGCTGATGCCAGGTAGAAGCAGGGGCAGGGACAAGCCCTGCCTCTATCATATATCAATTGACTTCGTTCGATGAAAAATCAGAAGCCTAATCGGCTGGCTCTCAGCAGTGTTGCGGCGTCAACTAAACTCTTCAGCGGGACCTCGCCTGAAAAGCTTTTGTCAAAGCGCTTCTCGAAAATGAACAGCGGCAATGTGAATGCCGTATCGAGATCGAATTTCAAGCGGCCTCTGTTTTTAAACGCAGACCATATTGCGCCCGGTATCGAACGGAGGTTCAGCTCGACGGGCAGACTGATGCGCGAAACATCTTTTCCGCCAATCCGCATCTCGCCGTCATAGTTGCCAGCGACGGTCTCAAGCCCGTAGAGCCGCAGACTGTAATCGAAGTCTTTCAGCTTGACCGGCAGCGGGTTCGATATCTCAAGCTCCAGTTCAAGGTGTGCCGTTTGATTGCGAAAGTCTATGGATTCGAGCGTGATCTCGCTGACGTTGAACCTGATCAGTTTTTCGCCGTAACGGCTCGCGCTTCTTCTGTTTTGCGCGGGGGCGCTCGACTGAAAAACAATCGCGCATAACGTGAGCGCACAGGCAAGGCGCGCGAAACTTGAAACTCTTTCTGTTTTCACCTGAGGTTTCTCCTTCGAGAGATGCTCCTGTACCGGCTCGTGTCGTCGTTTGGATAACCCGACACCGCGCGCGCGTTGCCTTCTTCTGTGATTGTAAATTGTTTGCGGCGCTTCACCACCAGCCGAGCAGCTTCCACCAGAGCAGCCCGACACTCGCCCATACCAGTATATTCGGCACGGATGCAATCAGGCCGAGCTTCCACCATGTTTGCTGCCTGACATAGCCCGCGCCGAAATAGATGGGGCCGGGCGTTGTGCCGTAATGCGTGAGCGAGGCCATGAGATTAGAGCAGTAAGCAAGCAGCAGCACGGCTACGTAGGCGGGCGCGCCCGCGGCGAGGATGACGACGAGAAACGGCGTATACATTGCCGTCGCGTGCGCTGTGATGCTTGCGAACCCGTAATGCGCGTAGAAATAGATCAACAACAATACGGCGAGCGCGGCCCACCACGTCCACCCGGAGGTAAATCCTGCCACGGTATCTGCGAAGCGATTTATGATTCCTGTTTCGCCTAACGCTCCGGCCATAAGCACAAGCCCGCCGTACCAGATGAAGACATCCCACGCGCCGCGCTCTCTTAACACATCATCCCAGTCGAGGACGCCTGTCAACAACAACACGCAGATGCCGAGCAGAGCGACCGCTGCATAGTGAATTCCATGCAGCGCGGTTGTCATCCAGAGCGTTGCGGTCAACGCAAAGACCAGCAGCATCAACCTCTCAGACTTCTTCATCGGCCCCATCTCTGCAAGCTCTTTTGAGGCGAATTCGGATGCTTCGGGAGTGTGTTTGATCTCCGGCGGGAAGATTTTATAAAGCAACAGCGGCACAACTACGAGCGAAACGATGCCGGGAATTATTGCGCCCAGCGCCCAGCGACTGTAGCTTAAATTTATGCCCGTAATCTGTTCGGCGAATTTCGCGATCAGCGGGTTCGATGCCTGACCCGTCAAAAACATCGCGCAGATGATGACTTCGCACTGATAGAGCAGAACCATCAGAAACGCGCCCAACCGCTGGGCGCTTTTTCCGGGATACGAATCGTATGCTTCGGCCAGACTCTTGCTGATTGGAAAGATGATGCCGCCTGATCGTGCGCCCGTCGAAGGGATGAACGTGCCAAGCAGCACGTCTGTCAGAACCAGCGCGTACCCAAGGCCCAGCGAGCGATGGCCGATTGCGCGTATGAACAGGAAAGCGATTCGCCTTCCGAGCCCTGTCTTGATCATTCCGCGCGACATGAAGAAAGCCGCGAGCACGAGCCACACAACAGGGTCCGCGTACCCGGACAGCGCCTGATTGATGGGCAGAACTCCGAGAAGCGCTGTCGCCGCCACGCCGAGCAGGACCATTGCGCCGCCCGGCAGCGGCTGCGCGATCAGTCCTACGATTGTTGCGGCAAATATTGCCAGCAGTCGCCAGGCTTGAGGCGTGATTCCCTCTGGCGCAGGGATGAGCACAATCGATAGTCCTACCAGCAATACCAGGCCCCAGCGGATTACCCAATTGCGGCGCGGCGCTTTGTCTGCAACTTCGGAAACCTCTGCGCGATCAGAAGCAGCTTGCACTCGTATGGCCTTTCAACGTTTCAGAATGTGTGATGAACGGGCGGGATACTACCATCGGGCGCAGGAAGACTCAAGCATCCTCAGCGCAATACGACAAAGAAGAGTATTGCAACCGTTCACAGGGTATGCTTTAATCCGAAGCTGACTCAAAGTTTGACCCCCCAACTGCCCCTGCCCGTCAACCCGACCGGGAATAATTGTCTGTATATCGCCATCACGCAGAGCGTCCAGGCATTAGAATCTGGCCGTAAAACAATCAGTAGCCGGACTCCACCCTGAAGGCGGTTCTTTGCAAAAAGGCTGCAAGTCAGCCATCTCATTCAAGTTGTGACAAGATAGTGATCTCCGTGATTCATTACAATCGAAGCTTACCCAGGCGCATTGTCTTTGCTGTTGATTGAGGCAAAGTCGTTGAAGGTGTATTCATCGGGGGGAGGAATATGTCATTCAATAAATCCGAAGCTCTGCAAAGCGCGGAACGATTTATCTATCAAGGCCAGACATCCGAGGCAATAGCCATCTACCGACAGCTTCTGGAAGCTGACCCTTTCGACCTCACTACCATCGGCGCACTCAGCAATCTGTATGTCAAAACGGGACGGGTTCAGGACGGGATAGAGGATTTTTCGCGCATTGCCGACAGCTACCTCGATAAAGGCTCTCCGATCAAGTCTGCCTACATCCTGAAGAAAATTCTCGAACTCGACCCGTCCAACGCTCGCGCGCATATGAGATTGGGCGAAATCTATCAGCACGAAGGGATGAGCGATAAAGCCTACGATATGTTTCTGACGGCAGGAGTCGTGTTTAAGAAACAGGGTGATGTGGTCGAATCGCTCAAGGCAAATGAGAAGGCGCTTGCCATCAAGCCGGACGATCAACAGGCGACGGCAGCGATTGCGGCTTTGCAGAACCAGTCTGCCCCAGCCGCGACGGCCAGCTCATCCGACAACGAAAAACCCGAATGGAAAAAGACGGGCGAGCGAACGCATGGCTACGATGATGCAGTAGTCGTTCAGCAGCTTTCAATGGCCGAGTTGCTTGTCGGGTACGGCAAAGTCGAACAGGCCATCGCGATGCTTAAAGAGATACTCGTGCACAGGTCCGATTACATAGACGTGCGTGTAAAGCTGAAGGACATTTACCTGAGATCAGAGATGATGGAGGAGGCCAGCCGGGAGTGTTTCGAGATAGCGCACATTTATGAAACTCGCGGCGACAAGGCACGCGCAAGAGACTACAGGGTCAGGGCCGAACGCCTCGCTCAAGCGTTTAAGGACAGCGGCTCGCTTGCACAGGAAGCGATCAGGAAGGATGAGCCTCAAACATCAATCCTGAACAACAGTCACGAAGAACCAAAAACAAATATCCTCGAATCAACCATACAGCAGGCCCCGCAAAAAGCCGTCAGCGTCCCGGCAGTAGCAGTGCAGTTGAAAATGGTAGTCGAGAAAACAGATGTGGCAGAGCCGGGCGGGTTCAATCTACAAGTCAACGATACGGCGCTGGTGCTTGCGACTAAAGATGCTCACAGCCTTGCGGTAACATCGGACAATTTTTCGGTCACTACATTAAGTATATTGACCGCTCGACCTGTCGGCAAAACGGAGGCTAAAAAGCAGACAAAGCGATGGCTTTATGCTGCTGTTACAGCATTTGCAATTCTGGCATTGATTGCGGTGGCGATATTGAAAGTCGTACCTACGTATGAATCCGGACTTGATAAGGACTATCAATCGCTTGCGCAGGTTGCTCCGCTTCCCGCTTTGCCTCAACTGCCCGACTCCGCGCCGGTTGAAGAGAACGAGCCTGTCGAGCAGGTCGAAGTGCGCGCAAGCGATTCGCCAGCGACTCAACCAACCAAACCGGCTCGACCCGAAGACGAGAATCATCCTGTGAACGCAGAACCAGCGGCGACGCCTCAGCCATCATCTGGAATCGTTGCCGCAAGCGAGCCGCCTAAAGCGACCCCTGCGTCATCGCCCTCGCTTCCGGTGCTGCAATCTGCGCCGGGCAGCATCGATAATGCAGCGCCAAAAGGCATGCCGAACTCTATGCCCGGCAATGCTTCAACTCCGTCTGACCTTCCGCCTCCGCCTGCTGCTGCTGCTGCTCGCAAACCGAGCGCGACGACTGTGAGGGGCGAGCCGGTCAGTCGAGCGCAGCCAGCTTACCCGCAGCTTGCCAAGTCTACGGGTCAAAGCGGCATGGTCGCAGTAGAAGTGACCATCAGCGAGAAAGGCGATGTTGTTTCGGCGCGGGCGCTGTCTGGGCCAGCATTGCTGAGAGATGCGGCAGTATCTGCGGCAAGACGCTGGAAGTTCAAGCCTTCGACGCGCGATGGGAAGCCTGTGACATCAATGAGCACCATCAGCTTTAACTTCAAGCTGTGATCAAGCGCCGCTATGACTAATCACCGCTATGACTAATCGCCAGAGGCAGCCGCGTTGATCGCGCGGTCAACTAAAATCAGTTGTTGAGCAGGATTCAATGCAGGCTTCATCCACTCCAGTTGCACGAGTGCGTTTTCAGGAACGTTTCGAGGGTCGCATACGCCGCAGCGAATGCAGGGGTCAATCGCGGGACACGGCTTTGTGATGCGGTCGGCCATGGCGCGCTCGTATTCTTTCTTCATGAACTCGGTCGTGAGTCCTATGTCAACCACGTCCCACGGCAGCGGTTCGTCGAGCGATCTTCGACGCAGGGCGTAATCGGTCCATCCGCGCATCGCCTGTCGCCAGTTGCCTGTGCGGTCTACTTCGAGAATGAATTTCGAGAGCCTGCGGTCGCCAAGCGAGATCAACGCCTGCAAAGTGGCAATGCGCGAACTCATGGCGCGCATCTCAACATTCGGCATCGCCTTGAAGGCGCGCGTCAGGTATTTGATCTTTCGATCAAGCTCGCGCTCCGGTTGAATCGGCTCCCACTGAAAAGGGGTCTGAGGCTTGGGCACGAATGCGTTGAGCGAGACGATGATGGACCCGACGCGACCGCGCGGTCGCGCTATCTCGATCATCCGCTCGCGAATTCTGCCGGTGAGTTCGACAATCGCGTCCAGGTCTTCGTCTTCTTCGGTCGGCAATCCGATCATCATGTAAAGTTTCAGATTGAGTATGCCCCGCTCAAAGATCATCTCGGCTATACGGACTACTTCGTCGTTGGTGAGGTTTTTGTTTATGACGCGGCGCAATCGATCCGAGCCTGTTTCGGGCGCAATCGCAAGCTGCTGATCGTTTCGGCGAACAAGCGCGTCGAGCAGTTCGGGCGTGATCTGATCGAGGCGCAACGACGAAACCGAGACTTGATAATCGAGCTTCTCCAGTCCGTCGAGCAGCTGGTGAATCTCCGGGTGATCGCAGACGGCGGTGGCAACGAGTCCGATTTTGTCCGTATGCGTTCGCATATCAGCTGCGCGAGCCAGCAGCTTTTCCGCCGAAAAGACGCGCGGCGCAAGATATGAATAACCTGCCCAGCAGAAGCGGCAACCCATCGAGCACCCGCGCGAAATCTCCATCAGATAGCGACCGCTCATCTCTGTGTTGTCTGTCAGTATTTCGCTTGCGGGAATGAACGCATCCTCGAATTTGCCGTTGCCTTCCTGCTTGCGCATGGGATTGCGCATGGTGAAGACGCGCCGTGGCGCGCCGCGAGTCGGCTCTATGCGTCCGAGGCTCCCGTCTTCGTGATAATGGACTTCATAAAATTTTGGCACATAAAATCCCGGCTCGCGCGTCAGGCGCAAGAGGAGGTCTTCGCGCGATTCGGCTTCGTTCATCACCCTGAGCAGCGCGGGAACGAGCACTTCGCCTTCGCCCACAGATACAACGTCAACAAAATCTGCGACCGGCTCCGGGTTTAAAAACGCAGCCGCGCCCCCCATCACGATGAGCGGATGCCACTCGTTTCGCTCCGTGGCCATTACCGGAATCTTCGCAAGCCTGAGCAGTTTGGGGATGTTGAGATAGTCTGTCTCGAATGAAACCGAAATCGCGAGCACATCGAATTCAGAAAGAGGCGTTTCCGATTCGAGCGAGAGCAGAGGCGAGCGCGTGCGCTCAAGCTCGCGTTCGATATCGGCGTCGGGCACAAAGACCCGCTCGCAGTTCACGCCGTTATAGGAGTTGAAAAGTTGATAGACTGACTGGAATCCCAGATTACTCATCCCGATGTAGTAAGTGTTCGGATAGGCGAGCGCGATGTCTAAGCCAAGTCCGCGCGGCTTATGATGAATAAGCCCCGTCTCTTCACTGAGTATTTTGCGATAACGATCTTTTATTTTCTGCATTTGATAATAAGGTTCAGACGAAAATCTCCAGCAATGAATTGATTGACTCAGCGAGATGATCCGGTCGCTCGCGTTCAAGTTCCGTTCGCGGATATGGCCCCCACAGCGCCGCGATGGTTCGCACATCTGCACGACGGCCTGCAATCATGTCGTGACAACTATCCCCGACATACGCCGCGCAATCTGCTCGCGTGTCGAGCTTTTCAAGCGCGGCAAGAATCGGCTCAGGATTCGGCTTGTGTATCGAAGTGTCTTCCAGAAAAACTGCCGCGTCAATAAGCCCGTCGAGCGAGCATAATTTCAAACCGCGAGTCGCAAGCTCGCGGCCTTTTGATGTCACCACGCCGATCAGATAACCGCGCGCGCGAAGCTCTTCAAGCACCTTTGACGTGCCGTTGAATGGTTGCGCAAGCCTGTCGTGATGCACACTGTTGAAAGAACGATACTCCAGAAGCAGCCGCTCAATCATCTCGTCGCTTACTGCAAGCTCGGCAATAGCTGGCTCTCGCGTCAATCGCCGCATTGCCTCGCTGAGCGGAATGCCGAACGTCGCGATAAGTGCTTCGCGCGAATGCTCAAGCCCGTACACCGTTTGCCAGCAGTGGCTGAAGCATCGCAATATCAGATCTGTTGTGTCAACGAGCGTGCCATCCAGATCAAACAGTATCGCCCGCTTCGCAATATTCAACTCGCGCATGTCTTCTGTAAATTGCTTCACTGAACCTTGAATTATAGCGGCGACAGGTTTCTATAAGCAATTCTTTGTTGCTTTATACGCCACGGCGTGCGCTGCGAAGCGCGGCAAGCATGGCAAGGCTTACGATCACGCATCCCATTCCGCGCAGCCTGTAATTGAGATAAAAAAGCATCAGCGTGCCCGACACAAGCCATAGCCTCGCCATAACGAAGGCAGGTATATACGCCCAGGGTTTTCCGCCTACAAGGGCCGCGCCGCTTGCTACGGAAATCAAGCCGATGGCTATTGCAATTACAAGCCACACCATTGAATCCGGCAGCCCCGTATACTGGCGAGCAATCGGCACCAGTATGCCAGCCAGTATCAGAAGCAATCCTGCCGCTTTTACCACAGGGCTTCCCACGTCCGTACTTTCTCTGCGATAAGCCGCGTCGCTCGAACGATAGATTGATACGCCTATGTTGTCGTCTATCGAAAGCGGATCTGGCCCTAAAATTATAAGAGCGATTGATGTTGCAAGCAGCAGTAATGGAAATTCAAAGCCGCCCTGTCCCGTCAGTCCGTTGCCCCAGTGAACCTGCGTAACTGCAACAGCCATTACGCAAAGTTGCCCGAATGCCCCAAACCGGACAAGAAAACCCGACAGAAGCAATAGCCCGCCTCCGAATTCAGCGGCTATCACAACATAGGTTAAAAACAGCGGAATGCCTCCAAGCATCCTTTCAGCATACCCGGCAGGGTCGCTGAGCTTCTGTAGCCCGTGAGCAAAAAAGATAACGCCGCCAACAAGTTCTAACGGCAGGGCTGCCCATCTGGCTCTAATATTTATGAAGCCGAAATGCATCAATCATCTCCTCCAGCCATATGTCGTTTGTCTGAAACCGGACTCAGCCGGAGCGTAATCATCTTCAGCAGAATTGTTGATAATGATGATAAAGCGACTGGGCGTAACACTTGGCTCGACAGGCATCTATTAATCCTTATTTGAAAGCGTCCAATGAGTAGTCGATATTCTATTACTTGAACCTGAATGAAACAAGCTTAGAACCCAAGACATCGCTTTTGAGCGAATACGAAGCAAGCATAGCTGAAATTATTGATGATCTCGTGAGCTGGCAAATCTAAAACTATACGGGCAGGCTCAAGCATTGCCGATTCAGGTGTATGTTTTGGTTTTTCAACTCAATTGATCTGTAACTCTTTGACTGTATAGTGAATACCAGACAGCCGAAATGGGTACTTGGCTGCACTGGGCGTAAACATAGTATCCAATTTGGGAATCAGGGGACGATGATGCCCAACTCTGATGCTATCCCCATAAACTTGCACTTTTCCTTGAAATAGTCGAGTTGTAAATTCAAGCTTAATAGTAATTTTACTACGCTTGACTATGGCACGTTATGTGCAATTGCGGGAGGCGGGTAGATGACCCTGTAGGAATTTTCTGTTTAAGAAATCTGGACTATCTAATTGAAACTTTATAGTTGCTTTTATCGTGGTTGCGATATATTATACGCATTCTTTTTGTAAGGTCTGGCCTTACGCGTCTTCGATCGAGCCTCAGAAACGGAAAACGTTAACCGGGATGATATCGAAAGGCGTAAATCCAAGAAGTATTAAGTAAGATGGATTCGAACATATGCTGTCGGACAGATGGTTCGCGGAAATTTAGTTCCGGTTGGAGCGCGGGTTGAGGATTGAGCCTCTATGTGCTTTAGGCCGATCGCGAGAGTCCTCAGGTTTCATATTGGGGAATGTCCAAATAGCAGGTAGTTTGAAGTTACTGTCCGGCGGAGGTCGAATTGAGGAATCAAGTTAAGACTTCCAACTAAATAATATGGAGAGGGATAGATGATGAAAATAAAGAGAGCAGTTTTGATGGCTGTGCTAGCCGTGGCTGTAGCTGCGCTGGCAGTGCCTTTGGTGGGCTTTAATGCCCGCGCTGCTGGCTCTGCAGTTGACGCTCGCGCAGCTTTGACTGCAACGAGGGCGAATGCTGCAGCTGTTACAAAAACAGCGGCTGCTACTCAGCCGAATGTTATCCCTGTCGGTGGTTCCTCTCAGGACGAACCGGCAGGCAAGATATCTGCTGAGACACTTAAAGCCATAGGTTATCAGCGCTCGAAAGATCCCGATGCTTCGGCAAAGATTGCCAAAGCGTTGACGAAAAAGAAGCAGAAGCCCGGCGGAGGTGATTTTGTCACTCAGTCCGGACAGCCGACCGTCCTCAATGCTCGAAGCGCTCTGTCGGCGGCTTTGATGACGACCATTGGCGGTCGTGATAATCAATTTTCAGAAGTGGCTCTGATTGCAGACTGGGATGGCCGCGAAGATTGCGTGGCCGACCGCGAGCAGAAGGTTGACGATTTTTCATTCGTTGAACCTGACATCGATACGTCGCTGACTCGCACAGGCATATCCGAGCACACAGTAGCGAACGGATTCGCTGAAAACGTTTACTACTACGGTGATTCGCTTGGAAACTTCTGGATCGGAACCGACACAAACCCTGGCATCAACGTTTCGCCAAATGGCGGCGTTGACGCTCTTAATGTGGTGAACATCCCGGCGCTCGTCAACAGTGGCACGAGCGGCGGATTCACGCTCACGCAGGCGGGACTTGGTTGCACGGACGATCAGGTTGGAGTCACGGGCATTGCTGTTCAGCCTGTGGCAGACCTTTCTGATTTTGGACTTTGCGGCACGATCGGTGAAGTAGTCTACGTTTCGATCTTCGATCCGGAAGGCTGCTCGTCGAATGCTGCCAACCAGCCGATTCGCACCAGAATATTCGCATTTGCATTCACGGATGGAGTCGGCGCAAGCGCGATGACTCCGGCTGGCGTGCTTCAGATATTCAGCGCGCAAGTGGGCAATCTGGCCGGTGTAGCGGTTGACGATGACGGCAGCCTCTACTTCCACCTCGTTGACCTGATCCAGTTCACGGGCGGCGCGATCTTTAAAGCAACGCCGATTCCGCACGTACCGACAGTCGATTGCGCACTTCGCAGCACGCGCGTAGTGCCGAGCATACCTACCGTAGGTTTGACCTCGGTCACTCCTTTATCGAGTGCATCAGTAAGACTGACGAATTATTCGAGCGGCAACCCGGGAGCTGCTGGAACGATTACGCCGTTATTCGGCAACATTGCGAGCATCGCAACGGGACCGTGCAATGTGTTGTACGCAGCCGTGTCTCGCTCCTTCAGGGCAGCCGATGACGGATTCATCCAAAATACTGAAGGTCGATTCGGAGCGCCAGGCGCATTCACGCTCGGCACGCCTTCGATGATCATCAGCTTTGCCGATTGCTCAGGCGCATTTGATGTGTGCTCGGGCGAGACGGAAGGCGCAGTTCAGACCAACGTCGGTGGCACGCTACCGGTTGCGGATGGATTTGCAGACGGACCGACAGCGAGCGCGGCTCGCACAGTTGGAGTCAACAACTTCCGCATATTCGTACAGGGCGACGGTCCTGACATCGCACCGGCAGTAGGCGGAACAGCCATAGTTCCGGGCACACCGGCAGGCCTGCTCCGAATAGTCGGTTTTCAGGTTGACTACACAGCCCATTCGGGCATCGTGGTGAGCGGCGAAGGAACTGTGTTTGTCATATCCGGCGGCACACCGGCAGGCATCGGTACAAGCCCCTCGAATCTGTTGGGCGAGATACTGTGCTTTGAAGATGCGTGCCCGATGGATCGTCGAGCAGATCCCGTTGATCTGCGAGCCGATGTACTTCCCAACCCGCCAGCATCAGGCGGAAATGTTGGAGATGGTGACTCCGACAGGTTCGATCACCTCTTCTATGTATCACCGCTTGATACAGTGCACTTCACGCCGGGTGGATTGGCAGGGCTGGCGAAAGGCCACCTGCGTTATGCATGGCGCTTAGCGCCTAGCCCGCTCGGTCCTGGGGTTACACTTGGTGTGACCAAGACCCGACAGGGCGATGATGATACAGATGGACCGATCATCTTCGAGAACCTCGATCCTGGTCATCAGGTGGCAGGCGGCGACGATCAGAACACGCCGTTCCGCGGTGATGATAATGATGGAGCCGGCACCTCTCCTTTAGTGGGAGCACTGTCAGGCGGCTTTGAATTCGTATTCGGAGGCCCTGTGGGCACGGCAGGCTGCGTGTGGAACGAATTCTTCCTGAACTCCAACGGTAACATCACGTTCGGAGAGGGAGACACCAGCAACAACGCGAACGTACCCGCTTTCCGAGAAGGACCACCCAGAATCGCTCCGGCATGGGTTGACCTTAACCCCACTGCATGTGATGTCGATTTAAGAGACTTCCCGGTTCAAGCACTGGGCTTTGTAAATGTCAACGCATTCAAGATTCGCTGGATCAACGTGCCAGAGTTCGGCAACGAAATCTGCACGGGTGATGGCGGAAGCTTCTCAAATACCTTCTCTGTGACGCTGTATGACGACGGCACAGGCATAGACGAGAATGCAAGCCAGCCGTTGAATCCGGCAAACCCGATAGGCAACAACTCTGTACCGTTCGACTTGCAGGAAGGTCCGACCGACCTTCGATTCACTCGCGAACCCAACACGAACCTGCTGGTTCCGTGTCCGCCTCGTCCGGAGGGTAGCGGAATATTCGTGTTCGAATTCTGCCGCATGGATCTGTTAGGTCGTGCGACAGAAACCCACAGCGTGATAACTGGCTACTCGATTGGCGGCCTCGACCCACTCAATCCTCCGGGATTGTGCGAGACCAACCTTTCAGAGGCAGCACTTGACGCTGAAACTGTCTTCGGCGTGCTTGACGGCAATCAGACCGCTTCTATCAATTGCAACTGTCTGATTGGTGAAGGCACCGAACCGACCATCTTCGAATTGTTCAACGAAGGCCTGGCCGCAAACGTTGGAGCAGGCGGCGAAGTCACACTGGCGACGCCAGACTTCGATCTGAGATTTGAAGGCAACGATCCGGCGCTCTGCCAGTCCGTAAGGCAGCTTGATCCGAATCGTGGCAAAGTCGGATTCCGAGGCGTAGGTTGTGCGCCACCGGCTAACGCAATCTGTCAGACCGTAGTACCGGCAACATTTGCGACGACCCCCGGAACAACCGGACTGGTCAACGCGTTGTGCGCGGTACAGTTGAACCTGGTCGGATGCGGATTCTTCCCGAACGAAGTAACGACAATCTGTCAGGGCTTCCAGGGAGAGACAGGCATCCCGATCCAGAGACCCGGAAAGACAGTGACGACGGCAGCGACGCTGGCGTGCGACACGAACGGAGACGGAATAGCAGAGTCGGTAGTGGCATTGGTAAACGTGACACCAGTAAGCTGCAATCTGGTGAGAGCGACAATCCCAGTGTCGGCGGCGTTCGGAACAACGTCAACCTCCGGATTCCCGTCAGCATGCTGCGGCGGAGCCGGAACGATAACGATAACGACGACGTTCACAGACGGAGACAACAACGTATTCGGGCCGTTCACGAGAACCGTGACCTGCGCGATAGCGTTGGGTACGAGAGCTCCGATCGTGATCTCTGTGCAGTCGAGCGGCAATTGCGCGATACCACAGGATCTGTTGATCAGCGGCGCGTGCTTCATCATCAACGGAGTCCCGAGCGTAACATCGGTATTCGCAATTGATCGAGCGAACGCAGCGACCAGAATCAACGCGACCGCCTTCTTCCTGGTGAACGCCAACCTGATAGACGCGTTCTTCAACTTCGGCAGCGCGAATGCAGGAAAGACGTTCCTGATCTTCGTACAGGGACCGGGAGGAATAAGCCGTAACATCACAACAGCAGTGGCTGGTGCACCGGCAGGATGCGCACTCGGCAACGAGCAAGGCATCCAGGTGACATTCACCTGTAACGCGTCTAATACAACGACGCCTCCGGGTGGAACACCTCCGGGTGTTGCCGTAATCACCAGCTGCCAGTTCGGCAGAGATGCGGATGGTTCCAAGTTCGTCAATATCTTTGGTACTGGCATCAAACAGGGCGCGACAGTTTCCATCGCCGGAAAGACGCCCAAGAAGCTCCAGTTCAAGGATCTTGAAGCCGGATCGTCAGGCACCTTCACCAGAATCAAGGTGAAGAAGCAAGTCTGTAAGATGATACCGGGCATGATACTGGTAACGAATCCCGGAGTTGCGGCTTCGGCTCCGTTCCAGTGCGCGGCAACTTGTAACTAAGCCTTGTAACCCGTAGGTAAGGCAGGAGATTTATTCTCTTGCCTTGCTTGCCGAAACCTGAGGAGGGTCACACTGTGGCCCTCCTTTTTATTTGCTCAGAGGGTTTTTGACAAGGGGATCATACCGGTAGTGACCCTGTGATATTTGGGATTCACAAAAAAGGGCGGAGTGTGGAAAGTGTCTGGTTGCAATGCCTAGACACAAATCCATATTCCCTCCGCCCCGTCTGCGCTGCCCCGTTTGTGGAGCTATCGCGCATCATCTGTTTTACCACAGCACCTACTTCACGCGCGATGGCCCTCGCTCCCTCTTTAAATGCAGGCTCTGTGGTAAATGCCTTTCTGAACGTCGCGGCACTGCTTTCTTCAACCTCAAAACCCCAGAATCAGAAGTCACTAGCTGCCTTGACTCTTTGACTCGTGGCGACACTCAGACTTCCATTGCTCAAGCACGCCATCACAAAGCAGACTCCTTGCGCAGATGGCGACGACGCGCCACTGCCAATGCTCAAGCCTTAGACTTCGAACTGCTCGTTGATCTTTGTGTCAAAGACCTCGAACTCGATGAGCAGTGGTCATTCGCCGGTAAGAAGAAAGCTTCATTTGATGAGAGTAACTTCCGAGGCGAAGCCTGGTGGCACAAGGCATTTGCTCGTGAGAGCCGACTGCTTGTAGAACAATTCGTCAGCCCTCGCACATCGGAAGCGGCACGCCGACTCGTCGAAGATAGCTTCGAGCGACTGCGCCTGCATTGTTTACCGCGTGTCTCAAGCGATGGCTATGATCAATACAAGGAGCCGCTTTCAGAGCAGGTACGACCCGTCAAACTGCATCAACTGAAGTTGGCACTCAAGAAGCAGGCTCATTCGGGGCGGCCTCGCAAAGAGAGGGTGATACCGGACCCAAAGCTGGTCTACGGGCAAGTCATAAAGCACGAAGAAGGAGAAACAGTAAGGATAGAAAAGAAGTTAAGGATGGGGGCAGCGACGGAAGATTTAAGGTGGTGTTCGACATCGCTGCTAGAGAGACAAAATAGCACGGCCCGATCACGCAACCGGTATCTGGTGAGAAAGACGATAGCCTTCGCAAAGCTGGTCGAGTATATGCAAGATCAATGTATGTTGGACAAAGTGTTCTACAACTTCTGCCGGAAGCACAGAGGATTGAAAGGAGAGACACCAGCTCAGAGGCAAGGGATCAGCGATCACGTCTGGTCGATAGCAGAAGTATTGCGCTACAGAGCGGCTGATCCATAATTATTTCTCCAATCTCGTAGGGTCACTACCGATCATACCCGTATTTTCATCAAGCTTGACATATTGCCTGACGGCATATAACTTATTAGTTTCTGTCTTTTGACTGGTAGCAAATCATGTTCGAAGCACTTTCAGACAAGCTTAGAAAAGTGCTCAAGGATCTGCGAGGGCAAGGTCGCTTGGGCGAAGCTCACATCGAAGCGGCGATGCGCGAGATTCGTATAGCTTTGCTTGAAGCCGACGTGAACTTCAAAGTTGTCAAAACCTTCATTGACCGCGTGAAGGCTAAGGCTTTAGGACAAGAGGTGATGGGATCGCTGTCACCTGCTCAGCAAGTGGTCAAGGTAGTCTATGATGAGATGGTCGAGATGCTTGGCGGCACATCGACTCAACTGCTTTTCACCAAGCGCGTGCCGAACGTCGTAATGATCGTCGGACTTCAAGGCTCTGGCAAGACTACGACTACGGGCAAGATTGCAAAACTTCTCGCCGAAACCCAGAAGCGCCGACCGCTCCTGCTTTCGGTTGACGTTTATCGCCCGGCTGCGCGCCAGCAGCTTTCGATTATTGCAAAAGCAATCGGGCAGGCTGTTTTTGAAGCGCCAGAGATCAATGACCCTGTCGAATTGTGCCGTCAGGCCCTAC
This sequence comes from Blastocatellia bacterium, assembly GCA_963804815.1. GTDB lineage: Bacteria > Acidobacteriota > Blastocatellia > UBA7656 > UBA7656 > DATEKX01. The sequence goes on from CAWDRU010000002.1 coordinate 7,258,088, forward strand.
GCGAATGCCAGCTTACAGGCTATGACACGTTGTTGGTTGATACAGCGGGTCGACTGCACGTTGATGAAGAGTTGATGGTGGAGTTGAAGCGGATCAAGCAGGAGACGGCACCCATCGAGACTCTCTTCATTGCTGATGCCATGACGGGGCAGGACGCCGTGCGCTCCGCTCAACAGTTTCACGATCAGGTGGGACTGACTGGCGTGATACTGACGAAGATGGAAGGCGACACGCGCGGCGGCGCGGCGCTCTCGATCAAGGAAGTCACGGGCCAGCCTATCAAGTTCGTCGGCGTCGGCGAGAAGTATGACGCCATTGAGCAGTTCTATCCTGATCGAATCGCGCAACGCATTCTCGGCATGGGCGATGTGCTTTCGTTGATTGAAAAGGTTCAAGCCGAGGTCGATGAAGAGAAAGCGCTTGAGTTACAGGATAAACTCGCGCGCGATAAGTTTTCGCTCGAAGACTTCCGCGACCAGCTTCGACAAATGAAGCGAATGGGGTCGCTTGATAAGCTTCTGGATATGCTGCCCACAGGGCTTCTTGGGGGTATGCGCATGACGCCTGAGCAAACCTCTGAGATGGAGCAAAAGCTGAAGCTTACGGAAGCAATCATCAATTCGATGACGCCCGAAGAGCGCCGCAATCACGCGCTGCTCAACGCGTCGCGCCGCAAGCGCATCGCGCGCGGCAGCGGCACCAGCGTGCAGGAAGTCAATCAGATGATTAACGAGTACACAGAGATGCGCAAAATGATGCGCATGATGACATCGGGTGGACTCGGCGGGATGATGGGCGGGCTTGGCGGCAAGCTCGCGGGAGGACTTGTGGGGGGAGGCCTGCCGGGTTTCGGCGCGGGCAATCGCCGCAAGGCGACGAAGAGAAAGAAGAAGAAAAAGAAACGGTGAGGCTGGTTTTCAGTTATAATATTCTCATTCAAATCCGGGAATGGGATTCAGGATCGGTTCACTAAATAACGTATTCAGTCTTTCGGTCTTATTTATCAGTATCGAGATCAACCGAAAGCCGGTTGGTTTCAGCAAGCATGGAGGTGCAATTTGCTTTCGATCAGGTTAATGAGAATGGGCGCGAAGAAAAAGCCCTTCTATAGAATCAATGTGACGGAGAAGCGGACGAAACGCGATGGTAGCTTCGTTGAGATAGTTGGTTATTATAACCCTTGCCGCAACCCGGCTGATGTTAAAATCAACCTTGAGCGGATTAATTACTGGATAGAACGCGGAGCGCAGCCGAGCGACACAGTGCGCAGCCTTCTAAAACGCAAGGCCGAGCCTGCTGCAAACGCTGAAGCAAGCGAGTAGCCCCGTCCCTGTGTTTGATCTGGCAGCGCTGTTACATGCCGAATTGGCCGCGCCGCGCGTCCTTCCTTCTCCAAGTCTTGAAGGAGGTGACAGATGAACGAAGGTTCATTGAAGGATGTCATCGAAGCCATAGCAAAGGCTCTCGTAGATTTTCCTGACGAGGTAGCGGTTAAAGAGATTGACGGAGAGGCAACCGTCGTCCTTGAACTGAGAGTCGCTCAGCCAGACCTAGGCAAAATAATCGGCAAGCAGGGGCGCACCGCTCGCGCGATGCGCACTTTGCTGCGCGCAGCAGGCATGAAATTGAAGAAGCGATTCGTGCTTGAGATTCTGGAATAGGTGACGGAAGCAGGCGACAACCAACCGCAAGCCGACGACGTAGTGATCGCGCGCATCGTCAAAGCTCGCGGCATACGCGGAGAGGTGGCTTGCGATATTGAAACCGATTTCCCCGAACGCTTTCAATCGCTTGATCTGATCACGATTCGGATGCCTGATGAACGAAGGCTCGCGCTCGCGCTTGAGGATCACTGGTTTCATAAAGACCGGGTGATTTTGAAATTCGAGGGCTACGACACGATGACGGCGGCTGAAGCGTTAGTCGGCGGTCTGCTGGTAATTTCGGAAGCCGACGGCTTAGAGCTTGAAAAAGATCAGTTCTATGAATACCAGGTAGTGGGTGCTCAGGTCGTCGCGATTACCGGAGAAAAAGTTGGAATCGTGACGCGATTGATGCGAACGGGCGGAACAGACCTGCTGGTTATTGAAGGCGAAGGCGGACGCGAGATTCTAGTGCCATTCGTCGATGATATTTGCACAGAGGTTGACGTCGATGCCAGACGCATCACGATCAATCCGCCGGAAGGACTACTGGAATTGAATCATTGATGCATTGAATCATTGAAGAATGAATCAATGATTCAACGTATCAATGAATCGATTCTTATAATGCGGTTCGACATCATAACGATTTTCCCGGAGATATTCCGCGGGGTCTTTGAGTTTGGAATAATTCGCCGCGCGGTCGAAGCAGGCTTGATCGAAATAAGTATTCATGACCTGCGCGACTACACGCACGACCGGCATCGGCAGGTTGATGATCGCCCGTTTGGCGGTGGCGCTGGCATGGTGATGAAGCCAGAGCCGCTGTTTCGCGCCGTTGAAGCCATCACGCATTCTGCGACCGATGTCAGCACGGTGTTGCTGTCACCGCAGGGGAGACTCTTTGACCAGCGCGTGGCGGAAGAGTTCGCCATCCGTGACCGTGTGGTTTTGATCTGCGGGCGCTATGAAGGCGTTGACGAACGAGTCGTCGAGCATCTGGCAAACGATGAAGTTTCGATTGGCGATTACGTGCTGTCGGGCGGCGAGATAGCGGCGATGGTCGTAGTGGACGCAGTGACGCGTTTGATACCGGGCGCTTTAGGGTGCGAACAATCAGCCGAGCGCGAATCGTTTTCGGCAGGTTTGCTCGATTACCCGCATTACACACGGCCAGCCGAGTATCGCGGGATGAAGGCACCGGACGTGCTTCTGGGCGGCAATCACGCGCAGATCGAGCGCTTCAGGCGGCGGTGCAGCATTAGAAAGACTTTGCAGCGCAGGCCCGATCTGATCGAAAGTCGCACGCCTGATGACGGCGAGCGGCGAGAGATTGAAGAAATTTTAAGAGAGATTGATAAAGCAACGATGAATGATGAATGATTAATTAATTCATCGCTCATCATTCACATAGAGAACGAGGTAAGTGTCATGAATCAAGTAGTACAGGCTGTCGAAGATCGTCAGCTCCGCAATGGTATTCCTGCATTTCAGCCGGGCGATACGGTTCGGGTTCACGTGCGAATCAAAGAAGGCGATAAGGAACGCATACAGGCTTTTGAAGGCATAGTCATCGCGCGCAAACACAGCGGCGTGCGCGAGACCATCACTGTGCGCAAGACCAGCTTCGGCGTCGGAGTCGAACGCATCTTTCCGCTTCACGCAAGCGTCATTGATCACATAGATCTTGTGCGCCGTGGCCGCGTCCGCCGCGCGAAGCTCTACTACCTGCGCAAACTGCGCGGCAAAGCAGCGCGCATCCGCGAGCGCGACACGCGCGGCGAACGGGCAAGAGCAGCGGCGCGCGCTTTGGAAGCATCTGCTGCCGCCAAGCCCGCAGAGGTAGAGCCAAAAAGCGCCGAGTGATTGGTCCGGTCGCGCGCTTGTCGGGTAATTGCTCAGAGGGAATCGGAGGGCCGGGCGTGGCGATAACCTCTTTTTTAGCCACTCTCTATGTGATCGCGCTTTTCATTTTGATCGGCGCATTCTATCGGCACACCACTCGCCTATACCGCGACTGATACAGCTGACTGGCTCAGGCTCTGCCCTGTAGCCTGGCCGGACAGTTTTACCACAGGATGGCTGATGAAAACTCGCAGGGAGATGTTGGAAGAGTTTGTCGTTGCAGACCCGGCAGACTCGTTCTCGCGCTATGCTCTGGCTCTTGAGCTTGAAAAGGAGAAGCGCGAGCTTGAGGCCATCCCGCAGCTTCAGGAAGTGATAGGCCGCGATCCGGCTTATGTCGCGGCCTATTACCAACTGGGTCGTATGCTTGCCCATCTCGGACAAACCGAAGACGCTCGCGTAGCTTATCGCCAGGGGCTTGATGTTGCCGCAGCGGCAGGCGATCAGAAAACTCGAAACGAAATTCAAGAAGCGCTCGATATGCTTGAATGATGACAGCCCGTTGCGCTTTCTGCTAATGATCGCCTCTCTGTTCCTCTAACTCTTTCTCGCCCTCTTCTTTGAGCTTGCGACCTTCATTCTCCAGTTCTTCATCCTGCATTCCCTGTCCTGCGCGCTCCTGAGCGCTGCCTTCAATGCGTTTCATTTCAGCCTGAACGCGCTCTTCGATCTTATCAATCGGCGCAGGCTCATTTTCATCTTCCTGTGTTCTTACCTTGTCCGGGTCTATGCTCATCTGCCCTCCCTTTGCAAAAATATTTTATCAATTCAATATCAATCATGGTCTCACTCTTTGTTGCGCGCGGTCAAATAGACGTATGTCCGGTCGCGCGCAATATGCTATATTTCCGTTTCGACAGTTCAACCCGCATATAAATCTTAAACCTGAGAGGATTGCAGCTATGAAGAAAATAGCTTTCGCCGCGTCTTTAATTCTGGCTCTTGCCTCGGTTGCCTTCGCTCAATCGAATAAGACCCCCACGATTGAACAATCGCTCAATCTTAAAAGCGCCGCAAACCCGCGCATCTCGCCGGACGGTCGTTATATCGCCTATCAGGTTCAGGAGACGAACTGGGAAGATAACGCGTTTGAAAATGAGATATGGATAGTCGTTGTCCGAACAGGCGAACGCTACCCGCTCACGAACGCCAAAAAGTCGAGCTTCGCTCCCACATGGTCGCCCGATTCAAAGCGAATCGCTTTCATCTCGGACCGCGACGGCAAGCGCCAGCTTTACCTCATAGCCCCCGCGGGCGGCGAGGCGACGCAATTGACGAATGTCGAAACCGGCGTGAACGGATTCGACTGGTCGCGTGATGGCAGTCGCATCGCTTTTACGGCAGCCGAGGCTGACAGCAAAGCCAAAAAAGATCGAAAAGAAAAATACGGCGACTATGAGATCGTCAGCGGCGAATACACGATGACTCACCTCTGGACGATAGGGGTTTCTGCCGACATTAAAGAAAAAAAAGCTGAGCCTGTGCGGCTCACCGAAGGCACCAGTTTCACCGTCGGCGGCTTCGCGTGGTCGCCTGATTCGACGCGCATCGCTTTCAGCGCGGCGAAAGACCCCGATCTCGGCTCATCCGACACGAGCGACATATATGTTTTGAATATCAGCGATAAGACGATCAAAAAGATAGTTGATACGAAAGGGCCGGACACCAGCCCCGCGTGGTCGCCGGATGGAAAGCAGATAGCGTATCAAACGTCGAACGCGCGCGAATTTTTCTACTATGCGAACTCTTACATCGCAGCAGTTCCGGCGGAAGGCGGCGCGCCGCGCGTGCTGACTGAAAGCTTCGATGAATCGCCCGGACTGCTCGACTGGGCGACAGATGGCATCTATTTCGCCAGCCAGCAAAAAACAACTTCTCACCTGTTCAGATTGAACCCGTTGACAAAGGCTGTTGAGCGGATAAGCAATCCGGCTGACATCGCCGTTTCGCAGTTTTCATTCACGCAGGATTTCAAACAGATGGCCTTTGTCGCAGCCGGTGCGAATAGCTACCCGGAAGTAGCAGTTTCCGATGTGAAGCAGTTCTCGCCTCGGCGGCTCACGTCGATGAGCGATCAGCTGAAAGATTTTCGTCTGGCTACCCGCGAAGTGATTGAATGGAAATCAACGGACGGAGCCTCGATTGAAGGGGTCTTGGTCAAGCCCGCCGATTTTGATCCGTCGAAAAAGTACCCGCTGCTTGTCGTAATTCATGGCGGGCCGACGGGGGTCGATACGCCCGTACTCAGAGGCGACCGCTACTACCCTGTAGAGATGTTCGCGGCGAAAGGCGCTTTGATCCTGCGGCCCAATTACAGAGGGTCAGCCGGATACGGCGAAAAGTTTCGTTCCCTGAACGTGCGCAATCTGGGCGTGGGCGATTACTGGGATGTAATTTCAGGCGTCGATCATTTGATCGCAAAAGGCTTAGTTGATCGAGACCGCGTCGGCGCGATGGGCTGGAGCCAGGGCGGATATATCTCTGCATTCATCACGACGACGAGCGACCGCTTCAAAGCCGTGTCGGTCGGCGCAGGCATTTCAAACTGGATGACCTATTATGTGAACACGGACATTCATCCGTTCACGCGGCAGTATTTGAAAGCAACGCCGTGGGACGACCCTGAAATTTATCAGAAGACTTCACCGATCTCTTACGTAAAGACCGCAAAGACGCCGACGTTGATTCAGCACGGCGAACTGGACCGCCGCGTGCCGATTCCAAACGCTTACGAACTCAGGCAGGCGCTCGAAGACAAAGGCGTGCCCGTAAAGATGATCGTCTATAAAGGTTTCGGGCACGGCATCGACAAGCCCCGCCAGCACCGCGCAGTGATGGAGCACAACTACGAGTGGTTCAGCCAGTGGATATGGGGCGAGAAGGCGGCGCAGGAAGGGAAGTGAGCCGCGCGTATCGCAGCGGATCATGCGCCCCGGCTTCCGCGAATCCTTTCAGCCTGAGCAGACAGCTATCGCATCTGCCACACGCAAGGCCGCCGGGCGTCGGGTCATAGCAACTGTGCGTGATCGAGTAATCAACGCCAAGCTCTAACCCCTTCTTTATGATCTCTGCCTTCGTCATCGCAACGAGCGGCGTGTGAATCCTTAATCGCATCGTGCCTTCGACGCCAGCTTTCGTCGCCAGATTCGCCATTCGCTCGAATGCCTCAATATATTCCGGGCGACAATCAGGGTAGCCGCTGTAGTCGAGCGCATTGACACCGATGAAGATGTCCGGAGCGCCAAGCGACTCGGCCCACGCCAGCGCGAATGACAAAAATATGGTATTGCGCGCGGGCACATAGGTCACAGGTATGCCCGACGACATCTCATCAGCCGAACGCTCTTTGGGAACTTCTATCTCGTCCGTCAGCGCGGAGCCGCCGATTGCGCGAAGATCAATATCCACGATCAGATGCCTTTCAACGCCGACTGAACTGGCCACGCGGCGCGCGCTTTCAAGCTCGACAAGATGGCGCTGCCCGTAGCGAAACGACAGAGCATAAATCCCATAACCTTCGGCCCGGGCAATCCAAACAGAGGTCGTTGAATCAAGCCCGCCGCTCAGCAGTGCTACTGCTTTCTTCTTTTCGCTCATCCGTTCGAGTTATCGCATAGTTGATTCAACCTGACAAGTGCGCGCACCCGTGATAATCTTCGGACAAAACGATGAGCTATCAGACATATCAACATAATCGCAACTACGGCTGCCGCATCACCGAATTCATTTACGAAGGCCATCGCTCGGTCGCGCTCGAAAACGAAAAGCTGCGCATCACGATCATCGCTGACAAAGGGACCGACATCTACGAGTTTTTATTCAAGCCTCGTGACGTGGATTTCATGTGGCGCACGCGGGTTGGCCTTCGGCAGCGCGCTCACATACTCGCTTCAAGCCCGCGCGCCGCAGGGCCGCATAATGACTACTACGAAGGCGGATGGCAGGAGTTGTTTCCAAACTGCGGCAATCTGTCGCTGCATCAGGATGCCGAGATAGGCCAGCACGGAGAGGTATTACTGCTTCCCTGGCGTTACTCAATCACGAAAGATGAGCCGGACGAAATCGAAGTGCGCTTCGATGTTCGCACCATCCGCACACCCTTTCATCTGGTGAAGACCGTAAGCCTCCGCCGCAATGAAGCGGTGCTGCGCATTCGCGAGCGCGTGACGAACGAAAGCGGACAGGAAGTCGATTTCGCGTGGGGGCATCATCCCGCGTTCGGCTGGCCGTTCATCGATGAAAACTGTCGCGTGTATTTGCCTGATTGCCGAATCCGCACGTTTGAAGAATATACGCCCGCAAATTCTCGACTGAAGGCTGAGCAGGAGAGTGATTGGCCGATTGCCGAAGGGCGCGATGGCGCACCGGTTGACCTCGCGCGCATTCCCGGCCCTGAGGTGGCGGCGCAGGACATGGTATTTCTTCAGGGTGTGAGCAATGGATGGTATGCGATAAACAACACCGCTAAACGCGTAGGTTTCGCGATGCGATACCCGGCTGAAGTCTTTAAGCAGTTGTGGTACTGGCAAGTCTACAGAGGCGGGCGCGATTACCCCTGGTGGAGCGCCACCTATAATATCGCGCTTGAACCCTGCGCCACTCTACCCGTACTTGAGCGAGCGGTCGAGCGCGGCGAAGCGCTTCGACTCAGCGCAGGCGAAAGCCGCGAAATCGAATTGCTTGCCGTTGCATTCGAGGGATTGGAACGAGTCGGCGATGTGAGCGCCGAAGGAGAAGTGAAACAGTAGCGATGAGTGACAAGTTGAAAGCCAGAAAGCTATATTTCGGGCTTCTCCAACTCGTCACTCATCACTCATCACTCATTACTATTTACTCGCTTGCGGTTTGGCCTGCTTCAGCCGGTCAATGCTTGTGCGGGCGGTTTCATCGCGGCGGCCTGAGGCTTCATACACACGCTCGTAGGTGGCAAGCGCTTTGTCGAATTGCTTGTCGCTTTCGTAGACGTAGCCCAGCTCTAACCCTGCGGCGACGTTCGTAGGAGCAAGCTTGAGCGTCTGTTCGAGAGCTTCGGCTGCCGGTTTCCATTGCGACGAACGCGAATACGAGATGCCGAGGTTATACCACGCTGCGCTCAAATCCGTGTGAGCGCGGGCATACTTATCGAGGAAGGGTGCAGCCTTCGCGTACTGCTTGTCATACAGATAAGCCTGTCCGAGCAACACCCATGTGCGCTCATCGTTGCGAACCTGCACTAGTCGCTCGCCCACTGAAATGACCTGTCTGGTCATCGCGGGATTTTGCTTTATCTGCGCGAAATAGATCTCGCCGAGCAGTGTGAGCGAATCGGCGTCTTTGGCGTCAATCGCCAGCGCCTGATTAAGCGCAGCGATGGCCGGGTCTGTTTTTCCAAGCTTGTACTGTGCATATCCGAGCAGATAATAGTTCGACGCATTCGTTTTCATCTCAGCCGCAGCTGCGGTCAGCGCGGGAACGGCCTCGCTATAACGATTGGTGTAGATGTAGGCGCGGCCCAGAGCGGCGTGCGTCGAAGGTTCTATTTTCTGCTGGCCCTTTTCCGAGAGGGCGATATATTTTGCCAGCGATGGTATGGCTTTATCGTACTGTTTCAATTGAAATTGAGAGAAGCCGATGAAATAGTATCCGGTTATCTGGGCTTTGTCGTCTTTTTCGCCTGCCTTGATGTAGTTCTGAAAAGCATCAATCGTGTCTTCGTAACTTTGAAGCTGATAGTGGCTGAAGCCTATGTAATACCATGACTGCCATGCGGCGGGATTGGCTTTGAGCACGGCGTGGAACTCTGCCGCCGCCTGGCGGTACTGCTTCTGATTGAACGATGAAACGGCGCGGTCCCAGTCCTGCGCAAACGCAGACGTGGCGACAAGCGTCAACACGGCTAAGATTGCAGAAAGTTTTTTAATCATTTCGCTGCTCCTAATTTTCTGATGGCCGGGCCATACGGGTGGCCCGATAACTCCCATCAGCAATTTTAATCGCCTGCGCGCAGGCAACACAAGACCAACCCAGAAACTGAGACTCTTTGGGTCGCGGCCCGCGTTGCCTGCAAACTTCACCTTTGAAAATAATCATTTCCGCAGTAGCTCTCGAAATCAGCTCTGACTGTTAAATACTTCTTCCTGCGGATCAGGAAAAGGCTTCAGATGGCTGCTATATCTGTTTGAGGGGTGGTGTGTGTTGAGGTGTGTTGAGAATCGAAACAGGAAGCGGTGACAGGATTTGGGGAGTCAGCCTGTCACCGCTTCTTCTGTTATACAACGTGAGTGGTTTTTATCCGTGGCAATTGGCGCCCCATGAGCAGGACCCTTCGGCCAGTTGCTGAAGCTGCTCATCGGTCAACTCATTTTCCATGGACTGTGTCAGTTGCGATTCGAGAATTTCTTTGGTCTCCATATTTTTCTCCTTCACTAAATAGTGTGTCATGCGGGTCACAATGTATCATATCTAACCAAACCGTACAAGGAAGTACGGGTACAAATTCAGGAATAAAACTGACAACAGGCATCCCTGCTTTTACAGGGCGGTTCCTGTATTTGAAAATTCGCTTTGCCATCCCGCGACATCCGTGTAGCCACCGGGAAACTCTTCGAGCGAGTCGGGAATATGACCGACTTCGCGCAATGCCAGACGCATATATCTATCGTTAAGCCCCAGAAGAAGTCTGCGCTTTTGCAATTCATCGAGCACGTTTTGAACTTTTTCAACGGAGAGATTTGAATGCCCGCCTTTTGCCAGCGCGCTCAAGATGCCGCTGCTGGTGTGTATATCGTCGCACACTTTATAGACCTCGCAAGCGAGACCCTCAAGCATATGCGAGGGCGACACGGCGCAGGGTCGCGTGTCTTTGATATGTATTCGGTCTCCTTCTTCCCGCATCACAAGCACCGGTTTTTCTCTTGTTGTTTCCAAGCCTCCCTGCCCCCAGAGCATGTTCCAGACGGCGAGAGTCTTCATAACCTTTTTGAGATGGGGCCGTCTTTCGAGTTCTTCTTTCGCAGATAGCCTTTCATGATCGTGGAAATAGTAAGCCAGGTCTCGCATCTGCGCGTCTGCGACCGGATATACATAATTGTAGAGAGGATAGGGCGTCAGCGAGAGGCCGAAACTCTCCGGCCTCTGATGATAAGGACTGAAGCGGTGAAATTGTATGCGATCCACGCCGGGCGGCTGAAGGTGCGAAACCATCGGCATCCATTCAGCCATCTCTCTGTACCAGTCGTCCTGTTCGCCGGGCACGTCCCAAAGAAAATTCCAGGTGATGAAGACACCGATCTCTCTGGCCCACTTGAGAAGCCTGACGTTTTGCAGCGCCGTTGTGCCCTTGTCTATCAGCTTGAGAATCTCGTCATGCATGCTCTCGATGCCGGGTTGGAGCCTGCGGATTCCGGCCTCTGCAATCCGTTCCAGCTGATCTCTTTTCAGATTCGCCTTGGTCTCAAAAAAGAGTGTATAAGGTTTGCCTGCGGCAAGGCGCGGAAGCACCGTCTGGATATAAGACAGATCCAGAATGTTATCCACGATATTGAATTTTCGTATGCCGTAGCGCTCGGACAATCCTTCCAACTCAGAGACCACGCGGTCTGAACTCTTCGAGCGAAAAGCCATGTTGCCGCCGTTAAGCCCGCAAAAAGTACAATGATGCACCTTGCCCCACCAGCAGCCGCGAGATGTCTCCATGGCAAGCCCCGGCGAGATAAAATCTCGTAACGAAGAGAGACGCAGCGCCATGAAGTAGTCGTCAAAATCAGGCATGGGCGTCTTATCCATCTGCTGGATCGAGGCGCGCGGCGCTTCTGCGTTGAAGATCAAACCGGGATGTTTGCCGCTGATGACCCCAAGAGGCAACTCCTGAGCAGGGATGTTTTTGCCTGATGCGAGAATCCTTCGGCAGAGATCAGGGAAGAGATGATCTGCTTCTCCGGAAACGACGAAATCCAGCCATGGAAAACATTTCCTTACCGCTATGCCCATGGCTCCTTCGCAGTTCGCCCCGCCTATCACCGTTACGACTTCAGGGGCCAACTCGCGAATTTTTCTGAGCACCGCGAGCGATGCGCAATGTTGCATGAATGTGGAGGTGCAGCCGACGATTTTTGGCTGTTTCTCCAACACGCGATGGGCCACTTGTTCGATGAACGCGGGCGCAGCATCTCGGGCTTTCCACAAAGCATCGCGCGGGTCAGAACCGAAGCCGCTTCTGCGCAACAGCCCACGCGAGACCGCAGCCGAAAGCACTGCGTCCAGATAAGCCTCATGATCGGGATGAAAGTCAGGGAAAGCCGCTCCGGCGAAAGCCCATTCGCCCGCAAGAAACTCCTGCTTGCTGTCGCTGATGAAGACGTAAACGTCCAGCCCTATTTCCTCGGCAAACCATACGCATGGGTAGAGATTTGATACGGAAATATCTGCCTCGCGCACGGCGGCCTTGAGCAGGCCCAATGCCATCGACGGCTGATTGAGAGGAGGAAAGGGCATAGACAGCAGACACACATCAGACGTTTCCAACACACCGTTCTCGGATTTGTCAGGCATATTCTCTCCTATAGAGGGACAAGCAAGTCTGCAATTACGCCCCGAACGATTCTGGTATCAGACGGACCGAGCGGCTCGCCATCAAGAGCTTCATTTTCCGGTTTCTCGCTTTGACCCTTGCCGTACGGTCAAGATGGATTCCGCTCTGGCGGTGTGTTATTATAACTACGCTTTGGTGGTTTGTCATCTCTGAGAGTTAGTAAAATCATGTTTCGACGATTAGTATAATTATAAGAGTGGTCTTGCAACTGCTTTGTGGAAAACAATACATATTTAAGGAGACGGCATGATGAGAAAGTGAAGCGGCGGTATACTCCGGCTACGCAGCTATGTGTATCTGGAGTAGATAGGTTAGAGGCTGAATATTTGCCTGTGGCTTGTGACCACGTTAAGGAGACTACTCAACCTTCTATCCGAAGCGCCACCATAGGGCTACTAGACCCTGTATAGGAGGCTGGTGACCGCCGCAACACGAAGTCTACTCCAGAATATCTTTCAGGAGGAAACTAAACATGCGATTTATCGGAGTAGACCTGCACAGCAACCAGATCACGGTTTGTTATTTGACTAAACAAGGCAAGGAGAAACTCGCAACTTTTGCCCTCAGCAAGCTCGCAGAATTTCAAAAGGGCTTGAGGCGCACGGATCGACTGGCTGTAGAAGCCACCGGCAACACTCGCTGGTTCGTCGCTCAAGTCAAAGGGCTTGTAGAGCAGGTGGTCGTCGTAAACACGAATCAGTTCGAAGTGATTCGCAAGAGCGTCAAGAAGACCGACCAGAACGACGCGAGAGCACTGGCCTTGTTTTTAAGCAAGGAGATGTTACCGGAGGCGAGGATGAAGTCAGAGCAGGCATCGGAGATCAACTCGCTTGCGACTACGCGCGACAAGTTGGTGAAGCTTCGCACGACGCTCGTTAACAAGTTGCACGCGCTTATGCGAGGGCGAGGCGTAGCGAGTCGCAAGAGCCAGTTCCTGAGCAGGAAGGGGTTGCGAGGAGTGCTTGAGCAGGAGTGGAGCGCGACGCAGCGAGTTGAAGTGGAAGTCATAGCCAGTCAGATCCAATCGCTCAACGAAGGCATCCATCGACTCGACGAGCAGTTAGTCGAAAGCGGGGAGCAGATGCGAGGGCAGAAGAATCTGGTGTCGATCAAAGGGATAGGGCCGAGAGGTGCAGCGATCTTGCTGGGAGTGATAGGAGATGTCGCAGACTTCGAGAGCGCGGAGAAGTTGGGGAGCTATTTCGGGATAGTGCCGAGGGTGTCGAACTCGAATGAAACAGAACGGCACGGGCGGATAACGAAGAGGGGATCAAAGCTTGGACGGACGACGCTGGTGCAATGCACTTTGGTTGCGAAGAAGTACAGCCCGTACCTGAGCCGGTTCTATGAACGGATAAAAGGAAAGAAAGGCGGAGGCAAAGCAATAATAGCCACCGCGCGGAAGTTTCTGGGAATAATCTATCGGACATTAAAGAATGATTGGGTGTTTGAGGATTTCCCTAATTTTGTCCTCGTCGAGGGCTGAAATATCAACCTCGGAGTAGACAACTCATCATAGGAGATGAAAATATAGCAATGTCATCCCGCACTCCCAGCCGGTTTCCTGCGTATATACAGACATCAGCCGATGCCGCAAAGTATCTTGCGCCGCACTGTGTGCCGCCATTTTTTTCCGGCGACAGCTTTGCAAACGTTTTGAAAAGAGCCGAAACGCTTCCGGCGGCTCTATCGCTCAGCCATATGTTTGAACGTCCTATAAATGTAGAGAGCCACCCCGTAGATTTTTTTCTTTGGATTCCCGGCAATGGCCGACGCGATATTCTGGCCGGAGTCAGCGAAGGCATACCGGATGCTTTTTACGCTCACAACTCCTGGCGGCACATTCGCGATTTTGCACTCGAATGGATGGACGAATCTTCATCTTTGCATGATGTGCGTTCGTTTTGGCTTGAGTTTGACATTCGCGGCGTGCCCGATGGGATTCCCGTGCCGCTGATCTTTTTCACGATTGAACCGCATCTATCACCCGCCCCGGCGCTTGAGCTTTTGCAGAGCCAATCTTTCGCTTCACCTCAGCTTGCAAGCTTTCGCCGTTGCTGGGAAGCCATTCCTGACACGTGCCATTATCGCACTGCTGGCATACTATATTCGCGGCCCACAGAAGCGATTCGCTTTATTTTGATCATGACGCCGGATGAAGCCTTCCGTTATCTCGAACGCATTCATTGGCCTGGATCTGTCGTTGATCTGAATAAGCGGTTTGAAAAATTTTTTCGCTTTCACGATCAAGTGTCCCTGCACTTTGACGTTCACCCCGAAGGCGTAGAGCCGCAGGTCGGCATGGAGATCTACGTTGATGAACCGGCAATGTATAAAGGGCGCGGCGGAGATTGCGCGCCATTGCTTGATCTGGCCGTAGAGCAATCGCTTTGCCTGCCGGAAATTCGCGATGCGCTCGTCAAATGGCCCGGCTCTGAAACCTTTCAACTGCCAGACCATCAGGCGATGCGCGTAGACCGCATGTTTCATCACATGAAAGTGGTGAGCCGACCCGATCTCAGCCTTTATGCTAAGGCCTACACAACTGCCGAGTACGAGGTTATGTGATGGCAACGGATTTTGCCCAAACAGATTGGTTTCGACTCCGCACTGTTGACATCGCTCAACTGGACGAACTTACAGAAACTCTTGATGACTTCGCGCGGCGCGCTATTGATGCATTAGTGATTCGGAATGTATACCCTAAGGATTACATGCAGGAGATCAGCAGGCGGATTGAATCGCATGATCCGCCTTTTTACATCTTTCCCCGCTTGGGTTCTTCCGACGAAGTGAGGAGATACAAGCATCTTTACGGTATAACTCTGGTGGCTGCCAACCCGAACCTGACGGAGTACTTCAGCGTGGCGAAGAGTTTCCACGATCACCTGCGCGAACTCTTCGGCGAGGGCCACGACTTTGAGGAGCGCATGCGCTACATCTTTTCCGTACTTTCGGGAGGCCGCCCGGTCGTTCTTCCGCAATCGAAAAACGAACAAATCTATATGCCCGCGACTATTCGCATTCTGCCGGAAGGCTCGACCATAGATCTGCATTGTGATAATAATCTCAGTCACCATCCCAACTATGATCACTTGAGAACGCTGTGTGATGTGAATAATCAATTGAGCTATTTCGTGACGATAAGCGCGCCGGACGAGGGGGGAGAGTTGGTTATCTACCGGCGGCAATGGTCTGCCGATGACGACGCGCTCAACCAGTATGAGATGAGAAAAGACGACTCGATGGTCGAAGATTACGAATATTTTTCGGTAAAACCAGAGCCCGGCGATCTGATACTTCATGCGGGAGGCCGCGTCTATCACCGAGTGACGCAGTCAATCGGCCCACGCACGCGACACACTGTCGGCGGCTTTGTAGCCAACGCTTTTGACAACGACACTTTGTATTACTTTAGCTGAGACGCGCCCGCCCTGTTGAGCCGACGAAAGGTCTGAATTATGGAACATCTGATACTGGTAAACGAAAACGATGAAGAAATTGGAGTCGGAGAGAAACTCCAGACCCACAGGGAAGGGAAATTACATAGAGCTTTTTCGATCTTTGTTTTCGATTCTGCCGGGCGGCTCCTGATGCAAAAAAGATCTACGTCGAAATACCATTCCGGCGGCCTGTGGTCGAATACCTGTTGCGGCCATCCAAGGCCCGGCGAAAAAGTCGAGACGGCTGCGCATCGAAGGCTGAAAGAAGAGATGAATTTCGATTGCCCGCTACAGTTTTGTTCCAGCTTTATATACAGGGCGGAACTGGATCATAACCTGATTGAATGGGAGCTTGATCATGTTTTTGCCGGAGTCTACGACGACGACCCTGACCCGGATAAAGCAGAAGCCGAAGACTGGCAGTGGGTTGATATTGATGAGTTGAAAGTCGGAATAGACGCGCAGCCGGACAGGTTTACATACTGGCTGAAAATAGCTTTGGGCAAATTGAATCTGGCGACAATTGCTGGCGTTGCGGCAAACGAACAACCTGCGAGCAATCAAAAACAGAATGGCCTTTGACCGTTTCATTGATAAATCGGTCTATCAATTCGGACTGCCGCGCAGCGGATTGTACGCCGTCGCAGAGTGGTATATAGACGCCATTAAAGAAGCCTGCCAGCATCAAATCGGCGGAGGCTCCAAAGACATCTATGCGGACAGAGATGACCGAACGTCTCACTTCATTACCATTGAAGCGCTGTCAATCGAGAAGGTGCGAGAGGGCCTTGCGCATTGCGAGAAGATTGGCGCGGAAGCCTGGGTTCAACTCCGCGACCCGTATAACTGGCTCTCCTCTTTACAGCAGGGAATAAATTCTCGCGCCATCGCATGGCGGCCCGCGTCGCCTCTCGATATGTGGAAAGATTACGCCCGCCATTGTCTGAATGGCGCGTCTTATCTCAACTATAACCGATGGTTCAGCGACGTGAATTACAGGTGTGAACTGGCCGAGCGCTTCGCCTTCCGCCAGCACCGCGATGGGCAGGCATGGACGCATGTGCCCGGTAGAGGCGGCGGCAGCTCGTTTGATGGCGAGCGGCTTGCCGATCAAGCGCAGGCTATGGCAGTGCTTGCGCGTTATGCGCGTTTTGTAGACGACGCATCGTGGCGCGCGCTATTCGATGATGAAGTGATTGTGCTGGCCGAACGGCTATTCGACATGAAAAGGCCGTGGTGAAAGCTGTCCAAAACTCATAATGACTGGAGAACCTCAATGAGTGCTTCATGGGAAGAGCAGGTGGATCATCTATTTGCAGACTGGAATACAGACGATAGCCCCGGCTGCGCGCTTGGCGTGTACAGGGAAGGCGAAATCATTTACAAGCGCGGTTACGGCATCGCGCATCTCGAACACGATATTGCCATAACTCCCTCGACCGTCTTTCATATAGCATCGCTTTCCAAACAGTTCACGGCGATGGCCATGGGGCTGCTCGCTCGTTCGGGCCACATTTCGCTTGATGACGACTTGCGAAACTACATCCCCGAACTTCAGATAAACTCTGCCATCACTTTTCGCCAGATAATTCATCACACCAGCGGACTCAGAGACCAGTGGGATATGCTGCGTCTCGGCGGATGGCGCGATGCAGACATCAAGACGAACGGTGACATTCTGAGACTGGCAGCCTCACAGAAGGAAATGAACTTCGCTCCCGGCACGCGCTTCCAGTATATCAACACGGGCTATACGCTGATGGGCATAGCCATAAAACGGATTACCGGGAGATCGCTTCGCGAATATACGGATGAAAATATGTTCGAGCCTCTGGGAATGCGAAGCACCTTCTTTCACGACAACTACGGACAGATTATAAAGAATCGAGCGCAGGCATACTCTCGCAACAGAAACGGCCAACTCGTAGTAGACATGCCTGCGTATGAGACAGTTGGGCCGACAAATCTGTTTTCTACGGTAGAGGACTTCGGGCACTGGGAACGAAATCTACTCTCGCCGACCGTAGGCGACGAGGAGTTTATCAAACAACTGCTCACGCCCGGCACGCTTGATAGCGGTCAGCCCGTAAACTACGGATTCGGATTTATCACAGGTGATTATCGGGGATTGGAGACCGCCGAACACGCGGGCGGAGACGCGGGGTATCGCGCTTACTATCTTCGATTCCCTCAGGAGCGATTTGCGGTCGCGATCTTTGCCAACTTTTCTAAAGTAAATCCGGGGCAACTTGCGCACGAGGTTGCAGACATCTGTCTGGCCGAGCGCTTCAAAGCCGACAGTTCAGACAGGCAGAAACTGCAAGCGTGGGCTGGTCGGGCCGCAGGCATTCGAACGCCCGTGTCTATCGATCTGGACGGCAAAGGCGGTTTATACAGAGACGATCTCAGCAGTATGACTTGCCGGATCGAAGCTCGCGGGGGCCGTGTCTTTCTTGCCGCAAGCGCGGGCGGAGATTATGAGTTAGTGCCGGTCGAAGAGAACCGCTTTCAATTTCTCAACGCTGATGCGGAGTGCCTCTTCACGCCTGCGACCCCGGATCAACCCGTGCGGATGACTGTCCTGTACGCGGGGCAGGAGACGGCTCAATGCGTTCAGATTCCTGACGAAGAAGTAGCGCCTGATTTCAGAGCCGACCAGTACGCGGGGACTTACCAGAGCGAAGAACTCGATGTCCGATATGTTATCGAACCGGCAGGCGAAGAGATTATGTTGCGGCGCGCTAAATTCGAGCCGAGCCGCCTTGACTTATTTGCCAAAGATGAATTTTCTGCCAACGACGAAGGATTGCACATCCACTTTGCGCGAGACGAAGAGGGCCGGATCACAGGATTTATACTCAATGCCGAGCGAGTCTGGAATGTCCGCTTTTGTCGCCTTTGAATCAGTCGTCTGTGATACGCACTTCCAACCCGCTGCCGAAAGGGCCTTCGCCGTTTTGAAGCTGCCATAGGGAAGCGTAAAGCCCTTCCTGCGCGAGAAGCTCTTCGTGATTTCCCTGCTCGCGAATCTTCCCTCTTTCCAAAACGAGAATGTTATCGGCGTTGCGAATCGTCGATAACCTGTGCGCGATCATCAGCACGCTCCTTCCCGTCGCAACATTTCGGAGCGATCTTTTGATCGCGGACTCGGTTTCATAGTCGAGGTGTGAAGTCGCTTCATCAAGGGCCAGAATCGGCGCTCCTTTCAAAAGCGCCCTCGCAATGGCTACGCGCTGTCGCTCTCCGCCCGACAGATGTCGCCCGCGCTCTCCAACCTCGGACTCAAGGCCATCGGGCAAAGCCGTGAGCAGGTTCAGGGCGCTGGCGTCGCGCATCGCTTCAATGATTTGTTCTTCGGATGCATGGGGCTTGCCGTAGGTCACGTTTCCCTGCACGGTTCCCTGAAACAAATATACATCCTGACTGACCCAGCTTATGGCGGCTCGCAGGTCTTTGAGATTCAACTGCCGTATGTCTTTCCCGTCCAGCAGTATTCGCCCCGAATCAACATCGTAAAAACGCATGAGTAGCCGCAGCAGCGTGCTTTTGCCGGAGCCTGTCGGGCCTACGATGGCCAGCGTTTCGCCGGGTCGCAGATGGAAGGAGACGTTTTGCAAAACTTTAACCGAGGAAGAATAGCCGAAAGTGACATCCTCGAAGATTATCTCTCCGCGCACTGTTCTGGCAGGAATATTGATCGGCCCGCTGCGGATTTTCGGACGAGAATCGAGAACCTCAGCCAGCCGCTCCGCTGAATGAGTTGCGCCATAATACATTCTGGTCAGTTGCTCAATCCCTGTCAGAGCGCCGAGCAATTGCGGAAACCAGTAAACGACCCGAAGGTACTCGCTAGGCGACATTCTTTCCGAGGCAAGCAGGCGGCCTCCGTACCAGGCCGTCAAAGTAAATCCGGTGGCAAAGATGCCCTGAGCGAGATGTGTCTGGATGGATGCCACGACTTCGGCTTCCATCGCGGCTTTTTCCATACGCAGGTTGCTATCGTGCAGCCTGCGCGCTTCCCGTCGCTCGCCTGTAAAGCTTTTGACATCGGCAATGCCTGCAAGATTGTTTTCGAGCTTCTGATTATACTGGCTGGCAGTCTCTCCGAGATGAGCGTATCGCTCGGCGGCCATTCGTCCAAAAAAACGTGAGGAGATCATAATGAAAGGCATCGGCAGAGATGCCAGTAATGCGAGCCGCCACGATGAGCTGATTAAAACGCTGCTGGCAACTGCTATGGTCAGCGACTTTTCGATGACTTCATCACCCGCCCGCTCAACAAACCGCTCGATCTGCGCCGTGTCTTCGGTGACGCGCCTGATTAAATCACCCGTACTATGGTCATTAAAAAACGAAAGGTCCTGGCCTTGAATCCGCGCAACCATTCTGGCGCGAAGCCTGTGCTCTGTCGCGCGCGCAAGTTTTCGCCACGCCTTTCTCCGCTGATATTGAACCCATAAATCGCCGCAGGTTAAAAACACAGTCAGCCCGCTCATGAAGGCCAGGCGTGCCCCCGCTTTGACCAGACCAAGGGATCGCAAAAAGCCCGGCCCTTCGCCTCTGGCCGTGTTCACTGTCCCGATGAAAGAGAGCCCCTGAAGTATGTGAAGCGAATGGCCAAGCACGGATAGTATGGGCGGGGCGATTAGCTCTTCGCGTTTCGGAAGGGTGGATTTAAGTATGCGTGTGAGAGCATTCGATTTTTTTGCGACTCTGATTTCGGAAAACCTGATCTGCGAAAGCCTTTGCACGTTATCGCGGAGAAGCGATTCTATGTTGAGGTCGGGATATTCCGGAGAGTAAATAACAAGGACTCTGCCTGATACAGGATTGGCGCGAACGCCTGAAACGCCCGGATGTTGCAGGATTGCTGCTTCCAACTCCTGCGCAATCTCTGGCCTCCTTCGTAAAGCCTTCACCTCCCAGCGTTCTCGCCCGCGTATTGCAGACCGGAGGCGCATCTGACATGGGTCAGTCATTGAGGCACCTTTCTTATCGTTTATTGACCTTGCTTCTGATCTTCCTCTGAAAGTTCCTCAGTGGCTTCTGCTGCTACATCTTCCAAATCCTCCATGGCCTGCTGTGAAATCTCCTTGAGTTTACGCCCGGTGCGAATCCCTGCCTTGATCCCTCCTTTGGTCAGCTCTCTCCAGTGCCGCGCAAGGACGACTCCTGAAACGACACCAGCCAAAAGCCCTCCGAAAAAAGGCAGTTTATTGCTTTTGTTCTCATTCATATGATTTCTGACCGATTGCGAGAATCAACTTTCCTTGCTTGTCTTTGAAGACGAGGGCCTCTTTTTGGACGAGGGCTGCTTTTTCTGAGCGAGCGCCGGAGCAGAAGTCTGGGAAACCGGAGGCGGTTGAGGAATGAGAGCAGACTGAGAGCTACTGGATGCTTCTATCTCGGCCCTGGCATCTTGATAACTCGTCTGCTCTTTCTTCTGTTGGCCGATTCCCAGACCGAGATGTTCGTGGATATGGCGACCCGTAGTGGCTTTCGTGAATGAATTGGCAGAGACCGCAATCAGGCCGGGAAGACCGAACACCGATCTGGCTACTATACCCAGCACGGCATGAATCGCGCCCTGCGCCAGATCGCCTTCGAGCAGATTGCTTCCGCCCGGCACGATATACTCGCTGGCGAGCTTCATACCACTTTTCAGAGGATCCTGCTCCTCCGCTTCGCTCTTCATTTTTTATCTCCTGTGCGGCCTGCCGAAATCAAGCCTACTCTTTCTTATGCGTGTCGCCCCCAAAGCCGAGATGTTCGTAGATATGGCGACCCGTAGTGGCTTTCGTGAATGAATTGGCAGAGACCGCAATCAGGCCGGGAAGACCGAACACCGATCTGGCTACTATACCCAGCACAACATGAATTGCGCCTTGCACATAATTGCCTTCCACAAGGTTGCTTCCGCCCGGGACTACAAGCTCGCTGGCAAACTCAACTCCTGTTTTTAGAGCTTGAGAATTAGATTCTTGAGGGTGATTGGCTTTTGAACTCATCTTTTTGCCTCCTTAGGATTAGTGGTGACATCTGAATCGATTGCGCATGGTGTGTTATGCTGCTTACTGAAACCGTGACGCAAATAACATACGATGTTCCCCAGTTTATACTTGATCGCATTTTTCTGCAAGCATGCTCCCGGCTTTTTCCAGCAGTTCCGCGTCATCATTGAGAAGATCGTTGCGCGTAGGCAGATGCAGAAGGTCGGGCACCACTCCGATGCTCTCCAAATGTCGATTTTGCTGCCTGCGCACCCTCCGACACCGGCGTACCGCTACTCGAAAGATCGGAGCATCAGGCAAGGGCTGGAACAACTCGTTTCCTGACAGACTGAAGATCGTAGATTGTTGCCAGGGCGATGCGCCGCCTCCGCCCGTGCGACGGGCAGTCCCCAGCACGCGCCCTATACGGTGATCCTGAAAGCCTGCGGCAAACATCTCTGCGCTGCTGTAGGTCAGCGCATCTACTATCACTACGACGGGTCCGCGATATTTCTGGCCGACTGTGTTTGCTTTTTCCGAAGAGGTCAAAGGGAGCCATCTCGAATACCTATCGCCAAAAGGCGCGGGGCTTTCGATTGTATCGCGCCATTCGCGAAGCGCGTGACTGGTGTTGACGATTTGCCGGATGAGGTCTGTCATCCTGAACTGAAACGACTGAGGCTCGATCTTTGCCGGGGTGAAAAGCTGGAGCAGTTGCTCTGCCGTAGAAATAATGCCGTCTTCACAGGCGCGCAAATCCAGAATCAAGCCTTCTTCGGGGAGGGTTTCGAGAGCTTCGATAAAGGATTTCAAAAAAACATCGGGGTGCGTGTGGAAAGAAGCGACTCGAATATAACCGAAGACGCCGAAGGAGGTCTTTACAATTCGCGTATGAAAGCCTTCGCCCGAAAAATTGTTCTCTTCTTTTTTCACCTCGAAGATTGAAGAAAACCGGCGCACGAGATAAGGCATCCCGGCCAGCCGCCATTCCAGACGGATCTTTCGCCGTCGCCCGTCAGCGCTGATGCTTTCCAGAATCACGTCCTCTTCGGGCGCAGGCAGAAACGCCAGCGGGCGAAAGGTCAAAGTCTGCACGGCCTTTGCGAGTCTTGCTTCCGTGTTGGCCCCTAATTGAAGCGCCATGTGACGTTCGAGCGCAGTTGCCACAGGGAGGCCGTTCCAGGAAATTAAAGTATCGCCTCGTTCGAGGTCATCTATACCGGAACCCGCGACAGCAAGTCGCCGCCTGCCGTTTTCAAAATATTCCTTCACAAGGAAAGGAAGGAATGCCGTCTTGTCAGCCAACGGCTTCGGCAGAAAACATTGAGTGTGCCGATCTCCGATCTCTGCAAAAATCGACAGCAGCGCCCGATAGAATTGCGATCTGGTTTCAGGGAGACGAGAGCGCAGTTGATCCAACCTTATGATCGGATCAATGCCCCGCGCTCGCATATATGGCAGATGCACGCATGCCTGATCCAGCAAAGCTCTCGCCTGTGCGATGATAGCCTCGCATCTGTTTTCGCGCGGCGCTTCGTCCCATTGCTTCAGCGCTGTGAGCGGTTCTGTAGGGTCCATAGATCACTCCCACGCCAGAACGCAGGGCAGGCTTTGCGGACGAGCGATTCTCAAAAGCTCAAATCCTATCCCTGAAAGCCCCTGAAAAAACGATGGGTCGAAAAAATCCTGTCCCGGCTGACCCGACAACCGGTACCCCCCCGACCTGCGCGCTCTATTGACAACAACGGAAGCCAGTTGAACGACGCGGCGCTGCAACTGCTCATCCGCGCGCTGTACCGCTGCGGCAAGCATCATATCTCCTCTGCCAAGATTGCCGCAGCACAAGCCGTCTTTCTCTCCAATGAGTGACCCTGTGACCTTTCCGAGGGCCGCGTCAATGTCCTGTCTGACTTCAGGCGAATCGAAGAGCGGCAGGCCGGAAAGCCGGGCGAAACCTATCCCTGCCGCACCGTGACACCATGCATTCATAAAGACTGAGCGATCACTGGATGAATAACGAAAATCGGGCCAGTTGTTTTCGGTTGAATCGAATACTGAATGCTCAAACTCTATGGCTCGACGAGCCGACAGGTGGAATCGTTCTTCGCCCGACGCTTTAGACAGCCGCAGCAACGCAAGAGCGATGCCCGCAGCCCCATGAGAAAATCCCGTCATGAACCTGCCGTTTATCGCGCGCCACGCTGCCCCCTGCCCGGCAGGCTCCTGTCTGCTGAGCAGGTGCTCTCCGCAAAGCACGGCCTTCTTTACAATCTCAGGATCTCTCGTCTCTTCGTGTAATGCCAGCAGTCCAAGAATCGCGCCTGCTGCCCCTGATAAAACGTCGAAATTACTGTCGGCAATTATCCATTCGGGCGTGATTCGTTCGGATGCCGCCATCGCATCTGCAAATAGCGCGGGTTCTTCGAGCAACATCGCGCACCGGCTTAGAGCGTAGATGAAAGAGCCGACCCCTGTCGCTATGCCGAGATTATAGCCTTCGCGAACCATTCGAGAAGCATCCGCCGTAGAAACAAATCTTCGCAACGACCTGAGGGCGGAAAGCGATGTGCGGCGACCCTCGCCCCGCACACGTTCCAGAGCGGCAAAAAACAACGCGACACCGGCAACGCCATTGTATAAGTCCATCCGCAGAGGGCGCAGTTCGTGATGAGTGGCGCGCGGCAGAAGCTGGGGTGCAATCCATGTGACTTCGTCGCGAAAGAAGATGGCGTGACTGTCAATCTCTGCGGCTATGGCAGTTGCCTCTGCGATCAATTCGTCTGATGTAAGCAACGAAATTTCGTTCGGATTCCATGTCTGAACTGTTTCATTTGAAACAGACTCATGTCTGACGGAAATCGACGACACGCGCAACGCGGCTCGGATGAATCCTGTCTGCATCTCCATATCATTTCGGTCAAACGCAGCGAGCCGTTGTCGCACCCTGTCGAGCGCCGTATCTTCAAAAACATTTTCCAAACTATTGCCCGCATTCAGAAAGAGAGAACGGCTGTTGGCAAGCACTGTGAAACGCGGAATGTCGAGCCGCTCCATCGCGTCTACTTCCACCTTCAGCAGCGGCCACAGCCGCGACTTATCGGAAGACTCCAGATAGAAACGGCTGAAGACATCCGTTTCAATACTGCGCTCCACGCCGCCTCTCATAAAGCGCGGGGCATACAGTTTCTTCAGAAGCAATCCTGATATGCGCGTTGCGTGAAAGAGTATTCGTATCTCCTGGCTTCCGAGCGCATCTATAAATCCGCCGAGGGCCGTCAACTCTTCTCTGAGTTCCATCAGTAACTCGTATATGTGACGAAACCCTGCGACTATCTCTTCCGTGTACTGAGCGGCTGTCAGAGAGACGCCCTTTATGTGTGGGAGGTGTTTTTCAGAGTCTACAAAAATCGGCTCGTGCTTGAGCGACATACAGTCAGTGTTGACGTTTTCCCAAAGCCGTTTTTGATAAGGCGTAATCTGACCGGCTTTTGCGCCCAGCCCGCTTATGTCCACGCATATCCCATCCGGACCGGCTTCCCAGAATGGCAGAAAGCCCGCGCGGAATACAGACGCAAACATTATGTTATCGGCCATCTCATCAGCAGGCGAGAGCAGCGCGCCGCGTCGAAGCGCAGGGCGCATGAGGGTCTCCATATCTATGAGAACCGGGTAGCCTCCGCAGGCGATGATGTTCTCGTAGAAACAGTCTGAAGCTTCCAGAGCATAAAGCAGGCAAAGCAGCATGCCTGCGCGGGAATAAAATTTTTTCGCTTCGTCGTTATCGATACAGTCGGCGTGCCGCGCGACTTCCACCCAGCCGTGACGCTGTCTGTCGAGCACTTTCAAAAGCTGGAAATCGCCGCCGCGTTTGTTGAGATGCTCAAGCAGGGCAAACCATGATTGCTCGATACCGAGGGCGCGCGGTTTATGGACCAGCTTCAATCCGTTTTCAAATTCGAGGATAGTGACCGTACGCCCTTCGTTGTGTCTGTCGGAAAGCGACGAGCGCACAGCAACAACTCTTCCGATCTCCTGATCATCATTGAATACTTTTTGAAGGGCTGGCAAATCGGCCTCAAGCGCTGCGGCCATCTCAGAGACGTTTCGCGCCCAGAGCTGCACGGTGATGGAAAGCAATCGAGCCAGCACAGGGTATTCGGAAAAAAAATCCCAGAGCCGACCTTCAAGCAATAGGGTCGCAAATTTTTCGTAAATCCCGGTTCCATCGCGAGGCGCTTCTTTCTGCTCTGAACGAAAGACCGAAAACTCCAGATATAAAGTCGGGGCCGCGATGTAACTCAATTCTCGCAGCAGATCACCCGTCAGGTTATCGAGAATCTCCCGCGAAAATAGCGAGTGACAGGCGGGCGCAAGTCTGCCAAGCCCCGCATGGGCGAAGGGGAAGAGGATTTCACTAAACGGATGGCTGAATGATTTCGAGTGTTCGGGTGTCGATTGCGCAGCCGTCATCGTTTCGATGAAGAGTTCGGCCCATTGCGGAAGCGGGCCATCGAGGTGAGCGTTCCCAAGTATGTTGAGAGCTTTTTCCGGCGTGGTACCGAGCCAGGAGAGCCGTTTTTTGAAGAGATCGGAATCATTTCGCGCAGCCCGTTCTCTCCATTTTTCAAACCGGCCTTCTGCCAGTTTCGCGCTGTCGGCATCCGTTTCTGGTGTGTAAGGACCTTCGAGGCGTTCCCAGAGAGTCGAGGCATCAGCCACTATCTGGCGCATAGCTATCTGGCGCACCCTTAGCTGGCCGGGGAGGTTGTCGTTCACCTCACCTCCAGCAGACCATCGCGAACCAGCCGCCGCGCCAGCACGAGTTTTTCTCGTTCAGTAAGGTCGCCTGCTATTGCCCGAACAGCGAACGAGCGATGCCGTGCTATATAACGGAGAGCGGGCGCGATCTTTTCAGGGCCAAGAATCTTCCCGCCGGAATATTGAATGCCCGCATAGCCCGGTCCTTCAAGCGCGCGGCAGATCACTCCACGGCGTCGAACGAGCACGGTATCTATTTCGAGTTCGACCTCTTCTCTGAGCAGGTCGTTGCCGGGCGGAGGCGGACTTTGAACGATCAGTTTTTCCGCAAGGCGACCTAAGCCGTCATCAAGGCTCAGGTATTGCGGCAACGCGGCGAGCAACTCGGAAAACCCTTCATGCAATCCATCCGCGTTGTCGAGAAATCCCGGCGGCAAAGCTCTCCTGAATCGCTTGTCGTTTCTGGCCGCAGAGACTGCCGCAGAAAAAAGGTCTATCCACGTGACGACGTTCACGCCTATGGTCAGATGCAGTGATCGAGCGCCCGTCGTGCGGGCCGCATGGATGTAGCCGCGAGGGAGATAGAGAACTCCGCCCTCTTTCAGTTCTTCCTCTAAAATGATTTTCGGAAGGTGGTCCTGAGGCAGGTCTGAGTGTTCATCCTTGAGCGGCAATTCTTTCGCAGGCTCTCGCACCTCCCAGATTTTGCTTCCTTCCAGTTGCAGAACGAAAACATCCATGATGTCGAAATGAGGATTGAATGCCTGCGTGCCGGGCGGCGTGTAATACATGTTGACATTGAGCGGATGGTGCAGGTCTTCCTGAAGAGCGGCTGCAAACAGCGCGACAGGCTCCCACAGTTTGCCCAGATCGTTGACAACGATGCTGTAACCATCCCTGAATGCTGCGCTCACCTTTTCCAGACGCGGCGATCCGTCCGGATTAGTCCAGTTGCTGTCGTTATGACGGCTCCCTTTAATCAGCACCAGATCTTCGGGAGGGCCGGGCCGCAGGTAATGCAAAAGTCGCCCGATGTCCGCAGACGAAAACAGATGAGAGAATCGCTTGCTGTCGCCCGCAACCGTAAGCGGGCGCTTCTCCCAGTATTGATCTGAAAACTGCGATTGTGTGATTGGATAAATCAGTTCTGCCAGGCTCATTGATTGCGTCCGTTTCGTGTGCCTTTTCAAGCCAGCGTCAGCAGTCCTGTGCGCACCAGCCTTCGGACAAGTATCAACTTTTCGTTGTCGTTGAGCGAACCCGGCAAAGAAGCCGGTGTGATGGTTTCAGCGTCAGCTATATGCCGCAGGGCATCAATTATTTTCGCAGGGCCGAGCAACTGATTGCCGGAGAATTGAATCCCTGCCACCCCGTTTTCCTGAAACACTCTGGCCAGCGTGGTGCGGCGCTTTCTCAAAAGCGTGTCGGGGCCTATCGCCGCGTTCAACACGGAGAAGTGACCGTCGGCGGGCGGCGGATTTCTGACGGCGAGTACCTCGGTATGCTTGCCCACGGCGTCTTTATGATTCGCCTGACTGTGGAAGATGTCCATAAACTGGCCGAACTCGTCTGCGAGAGATTGCATTACCGCTTCATCGTTCAGGAAGCCCGCAGGTAGCGAGCGGCGAAATCGAGGATCACGTTCAGCTATTGCGGCCAGCGCGTCATGCAGAAAGTCGAACCATGTGCGAACGTGCACATCGACCGTGATGTGAAGCGAAGGTTTGTCGCCCGCCATGCCTTCGTGCACGAAACCTCTGGGTATATAGAGCGCGTCGCCGGGATTTAGAACCGTTTCGCAGATCGGCTCTGACAGCTTCTCTCTGGGCACAGGGGCATAGGAGCCTTCGACCGGCGGAAACTCGTGCAAAGGCTTATATACAGTCCACTGCTTTGAGCCTTCGACCTGAAGCAGGAAATTTTCCTGCGTATCATAGTGAGGTTTGACGCCGTGAAAGTTCGGCGGCGATAAGTAAACAGCCATAGCGATGGGATGATTCAGGCGGCCTTCCAATGCGCGCGAAAAGAGAGTGAGCGGTTCCCATGTCTGCTCAAGCCCGCTCAGGATTACGGTGCTGCCTTTCAGATAGCTTTCGATCACCAGATTGACATTGGCTGTGCCGTCGCCGCTCAGAAAGTTGTCGCGGACAAAGCCTTCTTCGGTGACAAGATCGAGGCGACCCGGTTTTGGTTTGAAATAGCAGATCGCCCGATCTATATCATTTATGGAGAAAAGCGGCGTGAAGAATTCCTCCGGTCTTCCCGTGCTTACCAGCGGGCGCTTCTCCCAGTAGTCAGCGAAAAATTCCTCCTGCGTCAGCGGAGCTATTATGTCTTCAAACCTGATATCTTCGGCTCGCTTCATGCCGACTTGAACGATCTCTTTCTTTTCGGCTGTCATCTTTTCCCTGCTGCCTCCTGAATCGTCACTCGGCGTCCTCTGAGCGGCTGTAAACCAGCGGCGTCATGGGGCCTTCCGCTCGATCTCCGGCTCGAAGCCCCGGCAACGAGGTCGTGCGGTTTTGCTGGCGGATCAATCTTGCGTAAAACTCCTGAGGCTGCGCGCCAGCCGTCAGCGGCGCATCTTCGGCCAGCCGCGCGCCATCCGCGAAATATACTATTACCATAGCCTCCCGCATGCGAGGGGATGTGTTTGTACGGGAACTGTGCAGAGTCCACGCGGAATGTACTGCCACATCTCCGACATCAAAGGCTCCATAGTTGAAAACCTCGAAGCCTTTTCGGCGTACCTCGTCTTCAAAACGATCCATCGAAGCGTCGTCGCCGTTAGAAGTTCCCATATAGCCCGCTCTGTTTGATCCCGTGACATAATTCATGGGCGCAAGGTCGGGCGTGATGTCCGTCAGCGGAATCCACATGGTCAGTATCTTTTCGCTGTCGAGCGGCATGAAGTATGCGTCCTGATGCCATGGCGTATTGGCTCCATCAGGCCCTTTGAAATAAGACTGGTCGCGAAACAGTCGCACGGCTTCCACCTGCATCAGATCAGCCGCTATCCGGCCAAGACGCCTGCTCAACACGAACCTGCGCGCAGCCTCGTCCAGCGTCCACAGATTGTTTACAAACTTCCAGTTCTTTCCCGCCCCCGCAACCTTCTGCTCCATCGCATGACCTTCTCCGCTGTTGTCATCGACGACCCGTCCCAGATGGTGGCGATAGGCTTCGATCTCTTCGGGCGTGAAGACCCGGCTGAGCTTTATGTGGCCGTCACGAAGAAAGCTTTCTACCTGCCCGCTCGTGATCGTATAGGTGCCGGAAATTTCCGGAAGCTGCCCGGCTGCGGTTTGTGCATTCATGGATGTTTCTTCTCCCGCGTGTGTTGTTGACATTTTTCTTTATCCCTTCGGACTTTATCGCTCAAGCCGTATCGCTCAAGCGGGGAATCGAAAGACCACCGGGTTAAGTGGCCCTTCCGCAAGGTCTCCGGCCTTAAGACCGGCGAAGTAAGTGTCTAAAAAGCTTTGAACGATAGGCACTTCTCCGCGCTTCTGGATGCGCGTGCCGTCGGCATAGTAGCCGATTGTAATAACCTCTCGCATGCGCGCGCTCGAATTGGGCAGAGATGAATGAATCGTCCAGCCCATGTGCAGCGAAGCGTCGCCTGCCTGCATCGGTCCATGTTGTACGATTTGAAATCTCTCCACATCTTTGAACGGCATCAACTCGCCCTGCAGGTGCGAGCCTTCGGCAAATAACAAGCCTCCCATATCCTGAGTAATATCCGTGAGTGGAATCCAGATGGAAACCACCTTGTCGGTATTGAGCGGCATATAGGTGAGGTCTTGATGCCAGGGGGTGCCGGGGCCGCCGGAGGGTTTGAAAAACCCGGAAAAATGCAGAAGCCTGACCGCTTCAACGCCCAGAACGCGCGCGGCTATCTCGCCAAGACGCGGCGATGTCACTAAATCGACGACCGATCTCGGAGCCGTCTCAAGGCTGAATATAGTCTCGGTGGGACTTGCGCCGACCGCCTGTTCGATAGCACTCATGGCTTCGCGTTTCGCCATGACATAATCGCGTAGAACCGGACGGTGACCATCCATCTCTTCGCCAGATAAAACGCCGCGAAGCACTCCGCAGCCGCGCCGTCGGATTTCCGCTACCTGATCATCTGCCAGTCGATAACTGCCATCAATCACCGTCCGTTCAATCTGTTGAGCCATCGCTACCTCCTGGCAGAGACGAAATTGATCAAGGGGTCAGCCGAGCCTTGTATCCTGATGAGCCAGCTTTCGTATTAAAAATAACAATACCCGGATCGAAGCGCGGAAATCAGGATAGTCCAACACGGACTTGAATGCAACTTGTTTTACTTTCATCATCGCCTTCGACGATTGTCCGAATACCGTAGTTCAATGACAGAATTATTTTATCGGAAAACTGCCGGGCCGTATCCACCGTTCAGGCGAACACGGAAATTTCCTGTAGAGCTTTCAAGACTGTGGCCGTCGTATAGACACCGAAATGATCCGGAGAATAATTATTGAAGGTGTGCTTCAAAACACCCTCCATCGAAATCGGCCCGGCAGGTATGCCAGCCCACATGGTCCAGTCCGCTTTCGGGTCCGGGTTGAGAACGTCAGGGCGCGGGACGCGAAGCCTGGCCGACGCAGGCCACGAGCCGTCGGGCTTTTGCCATTCGACGAGCCGGGCCACTCCTCTGGAAAGACTGTTGCGCACATGTGCAAGATGAGTTGTACGGGCCAGAATGCGAAGAGCATGTGCGAGGGCGAAGGCGGGCGGAAACCGGCCTTCGGCTGCAATCAGAATATCAACGCGACTGAGCGCCCAGAGCGCGGCTCGTTCGATACGGGAAGCGGTTTCCGCATCGCAGTCCATAGCCGTGCGACCTTTTCCGGCCAGAGCCGCGACAGCCTCAGCCGTCGCATACTCATCATCGAACCACCAATAGGCGATCCACTTTCCATCGTCAGCTTGTTTCTGCAAAAGGTATTGACGAAATCGCTCGCGGTAGCTGTTCAGGTTCGCGCAGGCCGCCGTGACGCAAACGTGCGGTTCGGTCCAGCCTGTGAATGGGACAAAGGGGGGAAGCCCTATGTAATTACGCACGGGAGCCGCTGACGCATAAGTAGTCAGGCCGCCTTCATCGCGAATATGCCGCTCAAGGAACGCCTCGGCCTTGCGCGCAGAGTCCGATTCACTCAGGTCGAGGCTTTCGGCAAGCCGAAGCCCCCAGAGCGTGCTGTCGGCATCGCCCGGCACTTGAGGGTTGTAACTCCAGCCACCGTCCGTCGTCATAACATTTTCGAGGAATCGCCAACCGGCGCGGGCGGCCTTGCGCGCATCTTCTTCCGCGCTGAGAGACAAAACGTCGCCGACGTAGGCAGTAATCCAGACGTTGCTGTTTCCGGCAGGAAGCAGAAAGTCCTTCCACGCTCCCTGATCGTCTTGAGATTTCAAGAGAAAATCGAGCGCCACGCGCACTGTTTCTGAAATGTTGATTCCGGTATCGGCTGTCATTCAGATTTCCCTGATACGGATTTCTCCAGGGTGCGATGGGCAATCCCGAAATATGCTTTTGCCGCCGCAGGCATGCCGGGGCGAAGTACGATTTTGATATGACTCAAACCGCGAAGCAGAAGACTTTCGCGCCCGTTTAAAGAGATGTTCTGATGGCCGATCCAGGCCATCAGCGCCTCTCTTTTTTCAGGTGCCAGTAACCCGAACTCCGAAAGCTGATCGAACTGACCATGCCATCGCGGCTCCCTGCGCGGCTGGCGAGACCAGCACCCTGCCACGAAATTGGGCTCTACGCCGATGTGCGGATAGACTCGTTCTCCAATATCCAGATGCAGGCCGATGAAGTCAGCATGCGGGCGAAATGCGTCCAGATATTTTTGCAACTCTTCGGCAGGGCCTTCCCATCCGATCTTCTCAAGGTATGGAAACAGCTTATCTTTTGGGAGGTCGAAAATGCAGAGTCGAATAACCTGAATCGCGCGCGCCAGCATCACTCCGACTTGAAAATCGTTCGTCTCCACAGGGCACGCCTGCAAGCATTTTAGAAAGTTTTGCCGCAAAGACTCGGAGACTGAATTTCCCAGTAACATTGGGATGATAGTGCCCGCGAGCCATTCGGGGGGCGCTTAATCTCAACGTCCCGTGGCCAGTATCCAAACAAAAGATTTGGCGCAGGCAGTTCCGTTGACATATCGAACTCAAGCCACGTTGCTCCGGCATCAGCATATGGAGGCTGGCGCGTATCGCCCCATTCTTTATAGAAGTTATGTATCTTTTCCCACGCCCCGTTTTGTAACTGCTTCGGCGGAGGCGTCTGATGCCTGCCCGCCAGCATTCTGGCCCCGTCCGGCGTGAGGTTCAGTGCGCAGTCGGTCGGTCCGATGCCCGCTCCCAGACGGCATTCAAACCCGAAAAAATCGACGGCGAAGATGGGCAGCATCTTCGCCACTTTCCGTATGTGAGCAAAGCTTTCCGGAGACATCAGAACGGAATCCATATGGTCCTTGACCATATCCAGGGATGTGTCGAGTCTTCGCGTTGTCTCGTCGTGCATGTAGATGATTTTATAATAGCTGATTGCTACAAAAATTATAATATGTGAGAGGCCTCGACTGCTTGAGGCTGAGGAAAAACAGATCTGGATCTCTGGAAACTCGGGGACGCTCTGAGAAAGCTCGCGACGCGACAACTGCACGTCACGTCGCGAGTATGTTCAACGTAGCTCTCCCGCGACTACGAACCGCAGTTAGCTCCCCATGTGCAGGAACCTTCTGCCAGCTGCTGGAGTTGCTCATCGGTCAATTCGTTTTCCATGACCTCTGTAAGTTCTGATTCATACATCTGTTTGCTTTCCATTGTTTTCTCTCCTTCTCTTAGGGATATGTTGATGAGGGCGACAGTATACCATGTTACAAAACTTTCGTGCAAGTCATTACGCATCTCCGGTGTCGGGTTATGCTTGAGGCGTCCATGAGAAATCCGGGATAACTGAAACGATAGGCTGTAAGAAGAGGCGGCATGCTTCGTCGAGAACTTTACTCAGAGCCGGGTAAGCGGCGAGAGCTTCCACGTGCAGAGACGCTTCTCTGCGCCGAGCGAGTTCATTAAGAGCGAAGGCTAATGAATCAGAGTGCTCGAACATAGCCTTTACCTCGGCTATGTCTTGCGCGGTAGTACGCCTGCGGGGTTTATCAAGCACTTGCTTGAGCCACGCGGATTCCTGCGCCGAAACCGATTCGAGGCAATGCACGACAAGCACGCTGCGCTTGCCCTCGCGAATGTCATTGCCGGACAGATCGCGTCTTTTATCACCATAGATGTCTAAAATGTCATCCTGAATCTGAAAGAGTACGCCGATATGACAGGCGGCCTCCACAAGTCCGCGTTCAACCTCTTCGGAAGCGCCGCATAACAGCGCTGCGCCGCCCATTGGAAGCGCAAACAGCCTCGATGTCTTGCCTTCAACCATCTGCATATAATCTGCAAGGGTGACATCGGATTGCACCTTGAGTTCCAGATCCTGAACCTGTCCTTCGATCACCCGCAGCATTTCCAGCAGCAGGCGGCCCGTGGCTCGCTCGCGTAATGCGGCAGGCACATCCAGCCGGTGCATGAGCAGTATCGTATAAGCGATCATGGCGTCTCCCAGATTTATTGCCTGAGGCGTGCCGAATTTTCTCCAGACGGCAGGTTGCCCGCGACGAACGCTATCGCCATCCTGAAGATCGTCATGAACCAGAGACGCATTATGCAGCATTTCGCAGGCGGCTCCGAAAGGCACCATTCGACCGGGATCGACGCCAAGAGCCTCAGCTATAAGCAGGGGGAGAATTGCTCGCAGCCGCTTGCCTTCCGACTGCAGGTGATAGTCGGCCATCCGCCTGAGCAGAGACCCCTCCGTGCTTGATTCGTGGATTACTTCATCCATAACGGCGCGAATCGACGGCCACCATGCCCCACGCAATGTTTCAAAGCGCGTCCTTATATCGACATTTTTTTTCTCGCTCACTCTTTGCAATTCGATCAACTATCTTGTTTCTAATTTTGATTGTCAGCTAGATCATTGCATCAACAACGACTCTATAGTCAAGCGTTGAGATGGCCGAAAGCAGGAGTCATTCTACACCGGTTGTAGCTTTTAGTACAGAATGAAACAAGATGACAGGGAGAATCGTTTCGGGCGATATAACAGGCAGGATGCCACTTGCCAATGAATGCAGCCATAAAGCACAATAGGTAAAGCGTTGGGGCCGTTGCGCTCGCAACCGTGTTGCTTAATTCCAAAGAAGAATGAGGTCAATGATGAAATTAAGACTGTTCGCCATGACGAAATTGTTACCGGTGTGCGCAATTATGGCTATGTCCGTATTAGCCTCCGGGCAAGACAAAGCAGCGCAGGATAAAGCGCCACAGGCGTCGAAAGCCGAACAAGAGGCAGGGATGAAAGTAGAAGCGGCTCCGGACGCTGCGACCAAGTTGAAGGCCGCAGGCGAGTTCGTCAAGAAATATCCCAAAAGCGCGCAGCGAGCGAGCACCGTCGGTTACGTCGTGCAGGAGATAAATAAAACGCCTGACGCGACGCAGAAAATTTCGCTTCTGGAGAATTCGCTGACTGTGTTCAAGGAACAGGGCGATCTGGATATTATCAACCCGATTCTCATAGACGCATACATCAATGCCAATCGCCTGGACGACGCATTCCGCACAGGGGCAGCGGCTGTTGCCAAAAACCCGAATGATCTTGTCACCCTGACGAACATGGCGCTCATCGGCATAGAACAGGCCAAAAAGCAGAATCCGAAATACGCAGAGCAGAGTCAGCAATACGCGGTGAAAGCCATAGAATTAATCGAGGCGGGCAAGAAACCGGAAAGCATGGACGACGCGCGGTGGAGCGATTTTCAGACCCGTCTGCTGCCGGAGCTTTATCAGGCCGCGGGCATAGTCTCGATGATGACCGGCAAGAAAGACGAAGCGAAGACGCGGCTCGAAAAATCCATCTCGCTCAAAGCTGACAACCCCTTCGCTTATGTGCTGCTCGGCACGCTTGCCAATAACGAGTATCAGGAGTTTGCCGAGAAACACAAAGCGCAATCTGCGGGACCGCTCAAAGACGAACTGCTTAGTCAGGCGCATAAGAAGATGGATCAGGTGATTGATCTGTATGCCCACGCAGTTGCTCTATCAGAGGGAAGCGAACCCTACAAGCAACTTCACGATCAGGTTTTAGATGACCTCAAGTCCTATTACAGCTATCGCCACTCAGGCTCGACTAAAGGGTTGGACGAGTTAATAGCAAAATACAAAAAGCAGTAGGCAAAAACCTGACGGCACGCAGCAGGCAGGCGATTTGAAATCACAGGTCTGAAATCTTCAAATCGCTGCCTTCTGCCTGCTGATCTGAGAGAGGGATGCAATGTCAGTCAGCAAGGACGAGTTTCGCAGCGCACTGGGGCGATTTGCCAGCGGCGTGACGGTTGTCACCACCACATCTAAAGACGATAAACCGAGCGGCATCACCGTCAGCGCGTTCTCGTCTGTTTCGCTTGAGCCTCCTTTGATCTTAGTCTGCATAGACAAACGCGCGTCTGTTCACGACCTGTTTGAAAAAGGCCATCACTTTGCGGTGAACATACTGGCCGAAGATCAGGAGATACTCTCTCGCCGCTTCGCCTCAAAAGAACCGGATCGTTTCAGCGGCACTGGCTACACGGAAGGCGAAACAGGCGCGCCTATTCTCACAGGCGCACTCGCCTCCATAGAATGCCGCGTCGTGCATGCGTATCCGGGCGGCGATCACACAATCATAGTTGGCGAGGTCGAAAGACTTGATGTAAACGACGGCAAGCCTCTGGCCTACTTTCGCGGAGGCTACGTCCAGCTTGCCTGAACCGGCTTGACCGTGAGCAACATTACCCGTTTCGCTTTCGGTCAAACCGGCCCGCCAACCCGCGCACATTCCACACCTTCATCCACTGTGATATGCTTTCCGGCGCATGACACAGCTTCAGAGGAAATAATGATGAAGAAACCAGCCTTTGCCTTTCTATTCATCGCTTTGCTTCCGGTTCTGCCTTTCTTTGTTTCGGATTCCCACGCCACGGAGCCGGAATATGACATTGTGATAATCAATGGCCGCATAGTTGACGGAACAGGAAACCCCTGGCTGTATGGCTCGGTTGCGATAAAAGACGACCGCATAATCAGAGTCGGCGCTGTCGATGCGCGGCGCGGCGCTCGCATAATCGATGCGAAAGGGATGATCGTCGCTCCCGGTTTCATCGATGTTCACACGCACGTCGAAGGCAGCCTTGCCGATAATCCGACGGCGGACAATTTTGCATACATGGGCGTAACCTCGATGGTTACGGGCAACTGCGGCTCGTCTGATACGCAGGTCGGCGATTTTTTATCGAAGCTTGAATCGAAAGGAATATCGGTCAACGTAGCGACGCTGGTCGGGCACGGCTCTGTGCGCCGCGAGGTGATGAATGAAGAAGATCGCGACCCGCGCCCCGAAGAACTGGACCGCATGCGCGAGATCGTTGATCGTGCGATGCGCGAAGGCGCTGTCGGCATGTCTACAGGTCTCATCTATGTGCCGGGCACTTATGCCAAGACCTCGGAAGTCGTAGAGCTTGCGAAAGTCATCGCGCGACACGGCGGCATCTACGCCACGCACATGCGCGACGAAGGCAACAAGGTCACGGACTCGATAAAAGAGACTCTCGCCATAGGCGAGCAGGCGGGGCTTCCCGTAGACATCTCGCATTTCAAAGTGTCATCGAAAAAGCAATGGGGGGCGAGCCTCCTGACCTGCCAGATGGTCGCAGATGCGCGCTCACGCGGCCAGCAGGTCACGGTTGACCAGTACGTTTACACCGCATCTTCCACATCGTTGAGCGTGCTTTTGCCTTCGTGGGCGCTCGAAGGCGGACGCGAGAAAGCCAGACAGCGACTCGCGGATCTTCAAACACACGCGAAGATCAAACGCGAGATGATAGATTCGATTCGCAAGAGCGGCTTCAAGGATTTTTCTTACGCGGTCGTATCGGGCTACAGTGCCGACCGCTCTTACGAAGGCAAAACCATCACAGAGATTACAAAGATTGCGCGGGGCAAGTCAGGCCCTGATGAAGAAGCCGAACAGATCATCACTATGTATCTGGCCGGTTCGGCAGGCATGATTTATCACAAGATGAGCGAGGCGGACGTCGAACGCATAATCGCGCAGCCTTACACAATGATAGCCTCAGACAGCGGCGTGATTCGTATGAACAACGGCGCGCCGCACCCGCGCGGATACGGCAACAATGCGCGCGTGCTTGCCAGCTACGTGCGCGATAAGAAATTGATAAAGCTCGAAGACGCCATCCGCAAGATGACCTCGCTTCCGGCGGCGACTTTCCGACTCTGGGATCGCGGGCTTATTCGTCCCGGCATGGCTGCCGACATCGTCATCTTCGATGAAAACAAGGTCGCAGACCTTGCGACTTTTGATAAACCTCACCAGTACGCGACAGGGTTCGCCTGCGTGATTGTAAACGGCAAACTCGTGATCGAGGACGGCAGGCACACACGCGCCACGCCGGGCCGCGCTCTCTACGGCCCGGGCAAGGACGGGCGCGGGGAAACGGCGACCAGATAACAATCCCTGAAACTGGCTCTGGCAGCCGGTTTTGGCTGCTTCACGCTTTTCGCTGCTCGGAAATTAAGAAGTGATCGAAGCGCTGTCGAAATACAGGATCATAGAAAAGCTCGGCGCAGGCGGCATGGGCGAAGTCTACAAGGCCGAAGACCCCGCGCTGCTGAGAATCGTCGCCATAAAGGTGATGTCGAAACAGAGCCGCGACGCGGTCGTTTCAAAATCACGGTTCGTGCGTGAAGCGCAGGCCGCATCTTCGATCAATCACCCGAACATCGTAACGATTTACGAGATAGGCGAAACCGACGAGCACGCCTACATCGTGATGGAGTATGTTCGAGGCCGCAGCATACGCGATCTGATCTCTGCGCGCTCGCTTTCGTCAGGCGCGATACTGAGCATCGCCATTCAGATATGTGACGCGCTCGCCGAAGCTCATTCCCGAAAGATCATTCACCGCGACATCAAACCGGAAAACATATTGCTGACCGAGCGCGAGCAGGTAAAGGTGCTCGATTTCGGCCTGGCGAAAACGATCATGGGGCTTGATCCCGCGCAGGGCAACGAGACGGCCATCGAGCGGCTCACGGAATCGGGCGTCGTCGTCGGCACGCTCTCTTACATGTCGCCCGAACAGCTTCGAGGCGAACTGCTTGATGAGCGGACCGATATATTCTCTTTCGGGATAGTGCTATACGAGATGATAACCGGGGACCTGCCGTTTCAGGGCGCAAACGCGTTTGAGGTCGCAGCTTCTATATTGAAGGACGAGGCGAGGCGAATATCGCAACTGCCCGCCGATATGCCTGCGGGCATGAGCGAGATAGTGATGCGCCTGCTTGCAAAGCCGCGCGGCAACCGCTATTCGTCTTTTACGGAAGTGAAGCGGGCGCTGGAGGATGTGAAACAGAAGACGCCTCAGATTGCGCCGGGCGATCATCAGATAACCGTAGAGATTGAATCGTCAGATGTAATCAATCGAAAACCTGCCGGATTAAAGAGCACCTCTTCGATGAGCCCGTCCGAGCAGCGGTCGTTAAAATTCTTTTCGCCGCCCACGATTCTCGTCCTGCCGCTTGAGCCTGTGACATCAAACGATGAAAGCTCGTACATAGGCATAGGTCTTGCGCACGCGATAACGACCGATCTTGCGAAGATCAGCGGCTTATCCGTGCTCTCCAAATCGGCGGGGGCGGACCGGATGCGGGAAGCGGGACTGGGAGCTCGCGAGCTTGCGCGCGAGCTTGGAGCGACGATACTGCTTGAAGGCGAAGTGATACGCGCGGGTCAGGTGATAGGCGTGATGGCGCGATTGACCGATGTCGAAACGGCGCGAGTCATCTGGGGATCGCAGTATCGAGGCGATGCGGCAGACCTGTTCAGCATTCAGGATGCCGTATGCGAAAGCGTGGCTGCGGCCTTGCAGTTAAATGTTTCCGGCAGGATCAGAGATCAGATAGCCAGACCTGCGACGACCAACATAGACGCATTCGAGTTTTATTCAAAAGGGCGGGCCTTTCTTGAGCGACGCGACGTGAAAGCGAATCTGGATTTCGCCATACAGATGTTCGACGAAGCGCTCAAACTCGATCAGGATTTCGCGCTGGCTTATGCCGGTCTGGGCGAAGCATACTGGCAGAAATATCAGGCCACGCACGAAAACGCTTTAGTAGAGCGTGCCATAACAGCGAGCGATCATGCGCTTGCGTTGGACCCGCTCCAGGCGCAGGTGCACATATCGCTCGGCATCATCTATCATGGTACAGGAAAGATCGAAACAGCCATCGAGGAATTTGAGCGGGCCGTGAGCCTGCAACCCAGAAATGACGATGCCTATAGATGGCTCGGTCGCTGCCTCCAGCACCAGGGATATATGCAGGAGGCGGTCAAATATTTCGAGAAGGCTATCGAAATTCGCCCCGGCTATTGGGATAACTATAACGCGCTGGGATTTTGTTACTATACTTTTGGCAGCTATCGTGATGCAGCTGAACAATTTCGCCGAATAATCACGATCCAGCCGGATAATTTTCATGGCTATAGTAATCTCGGTTCGATGTACTACCTTCTTGGGCTTTATGAAGATGCCGTGGCGATGTCTTTACGAGCCATCAGGATTTATCCGAACGGAGATTCTTATACCAATCTTGGAACGGCCTATTTTTATCTTGAACAGTACGAAGAAGCAATAGCAGTCTACAAAGCTGCTATTGAGTTGGATTCGCGTAACGATATACTTTACCGCAATCTGGGTGACGCCTATCTGCGTGTTGGAAGAGCAGAAGAAGCAAAGCAACAGTTTACGACTGCAATAGGACTTTTAAACGAGTATCTAAGCATCAACCCTGATGATGCGCGACGTTTGGGAGATCTGGCAATTTGCTATGCCAAGATTGGGCAACAGCCGGATGCTTTATTGAGCATAGAACGAGCTATTGTGCTCGAACCGCGCAATACAAATCTCATGTATGAAAAAGCCGTGGTTTATGCGCTTACAGGGCATGCTGATAAGGCTATGGAAAGCCTGAGCATTGCTCTGACTCATGGTTATAGTCGTTCAGAAGCCGAGCGCGACCCTGATCTGGAAACTCTCCGAAACAGAGCAGACTATAAATCTCTGCTTGTTCTTAAGGATTAGGCTCGATAAATTGGGGATGAGCCGACGTATCGCGCCAGAACAAGCCCTGCACAGGTTATTGCGATTTCTTCTGTCTCGGTTTTGTTTGCGATAACTGTGTCTTAGTTGATGAAGTGGGCGAGACATTTTTTTTGGTCCGTGATTTCCTGGGTTTGGTTATATCTTCCGGCCTTTTCTCGAAATAGGATGATTTTGAGATACCGAGCAGGTCCCACGGCTTCTTTTTCTCTTCAGACTCTTTTACTTTTATGTATGCCTGCTCGATCAAATAGGTTTCCAGTGCTTTTTTGTTGGCTTCTAAATCCAAGCCATGTTGAAGAATGAAGACTGCCCCCGAACCATGAACCTCTCGGTCTGCGTGTATCCCCAGTTGTTTTACACCTTCGCTTTCTATATTCGGCGAAAATTTCTTCCCGTCTTCCAACTCCTTTTTTGCCTCTAGTAATTGCCCCATCCTGACTTTTATACGCGCCCGCACGAAATGAATGATTGTCTCAATCTTATAGTTGGATGGTCCGGGATTGGCCCGATTTTGATTGAAGAGCCAGGCTTCGTACAGCAACTTATCCGCAGATTCAAGTAGATGAAGGCGCGTGCTCTTGCTTTCCGACTGTGTGAATCCTTCCATCATTGCGCGACTTTTGGCAATGAGCGCCTCAATCAGATAAGTCACATGGTTTGGACGCCCTCTCAATAAATCAATCGCATCCTCGGCGCTCTTCTCAGCTTCTCTATAACGCGTAGTTTTATATTGCGGATCTTTCTGTAGAACTAAAAGCCTGCTTTCCAGAATCAGGTACTGCGCTTTCCATCTTCGGTCTTCTGATTTTTTCAGGTTCTCAAGAATTTTCAATGCCTCATAGATGGCCTGCTGTGTTTTGCCATCTTCATTATTTCGATGATAGAACCGTGCCAGATAGAACCAGCTGTATGCCTGCTCATAGATCGCTCGCTGGATATATTTCTGATGTTCCATCCTTTCAAATTCGCCTTGCGATTGCCCGATGTCTCGCAAGGCGTTTTTGAGGCTCTCTTCTTCTGTTGCCAACTCACGCGAAATAATTGCGGATTGCATCCTGACATAAGCGCGATTGATCACATCTGCGCTCTCTCCGAGAATGATCTGAGCCACTCCAAGGTTTTGATTCAGAGCAACCGAGCGCAGCCCTTTGCGGTAATTCAAATCGGCGCGCGCTGCCAGAATGATTGCAGTTCGGTATCTTGATATGCCTGCCGATATATGGAACTTAACCCAATTCGGTTTTTTGCAGTCTTCTATATATTGAGCATACTTCTGCTCGATTCGTTTTACGTACAGAGACAGACACTGGGTGAACAGTTCTTCTGCTTTAAGCAGATAGTTCATTTGTCGATAACAGCAACCGGAAAAATATGAAATCTGGGCTTTAAGCCCATACTGTTTTCCTCTATCCGAATGAGGTAATTCCGGTTCGTTGATAACGTAATCCAGTAATGTCGCGCATGCATCCAGCAGCTCTATCGCTTCTTTATAATAATATCGCGGGTAATAGTTTATGGTAGCCAGATTGACGCCTATGCGGATCACCTCTGATATGATTCGCCTTTTGTCTTTCGATTCCAGCTTGCGCTTACTGCCTGCGCACCGCAAAATCATCGGCTCCGCTTGTTGAAAACAAGAGAGCATCGACAGGCTGCTTAATATTTCCTGTAAGCTTTTATGCCGCCCCTGCTTGATCTCTCTATCAAGACTCTTGATCCATGTCTCCAGATCGGAGTATTTTTTCGCCAGCTCGGAACCTGCTTTGATGGCACCAATCCAGAAGTACCCTTCAAGCATGACGTTTATTCCCCTTAATCGTAAAAGCAGGTTTTGCAGGTTCTCTTCCAGGCTCCTGTCATAGATGCTACTCTCCACACTTTCATAATTATCAAGCGCTCGTCTTAAACGGGGAAGAAGATTGTCTTTGAAATCCTCATCTATCTGAGCGCGCAGGTATCCAATGTGCGCCCTCTTAAACCAGAGCGATAATTCCTTTACTGCATTGCTTGTCTGCTGTGTTGCGTGAGGGGTTTCATTCACGGGCAAGGCCTCTTTTTGCAAGCGATCTTTTTATGTTTAGCAAGAGTTAAGGATCTTAAATTAATCGGACAGTCGTCCGAATATTCGGACTCGCTCCCGAATTGATTTAATGATATACATTACGCCTCGCAAAATATCAATGGAGGATAGATCATGTCAAACAGAAAGATTACGAGGCTCAAGGACTCGCCTGCTGGCGACCGTAAAACGTCCGGGCACTCTACGCCGTTTCCATCGACGTCCAAAAGTTCGGAGATCTTAAGCCGAAGGACTCAGGTTCGGGAAATCAAAACTTCGCTAAGTGTGTGGGCCAAAATTCAGGATTTCTTTGAAGAGCTGTCTCTGACCATGATTAAGGCTGTAGGAGTTATCACTATTCTGGGTGTCTTAGTCATTGTCACAGCCTTTGAGGTTGAACGTGTGATTCACCTGATATAGGCCCGGTTTAGCGATTTCCTCAGCCAATGATCTTTCGGTACTTAAAAGAGACTTCGGAAGCTCTGCTCACCATTGGTGAAACCTTACGATCCTGTTGAGTCTCTCAGCCTGATCGTTAGATTTGAGGAGGTAGCTATGAAATTTATCGGTATTTATCGCAACGTCCATCGCAAGATCTATCTGATCTTTGTGTTTTTAGTTTTCACTAGCGGTAGCGGTCTGGTCATCCATCAGGCCAATAACCCAAAACGCGCCGTAGATAATTCCGGTCAACTCGGACGAATATCTCCGAATCAGGCCCCCGGTTCTGCTACAAACGCGTCAACAACGTTGCAGGGATAACGATGCCCGTCAAAAAGAGAGCAAAGGGCTGAAGAACTCAAAGATTAATTCGATGTGCTTTTTCAGCTCTTTATATCTTTTATAAAATTTCAGAAGTAAGTGCCAGCCCCCAAATCGCTTGTTTCGTAAAACGTTGCAGCCGCTTATTCGCTCACTACAATTCGAGGGTCCAGGTCTCTCAATTTAGTTACGGCTCCGCCGGGCGATGTGACGGTCGCGTGAATCGTGTACTTGTATGTGTTTCGTTTGGCTGCCGTGGTTTCGTCTCCAGCCGGATATGAAGCCGTGCTGCCGGATGCAACACTCGTCAAATCAAAAGCGGTCTTGCCGCTTCTGAACGGGCTTTCAGGAGTAGTAGACCCATCGATGATGAAAGTATCTATCTTAACGTTCAAACTTCCATCGCCGCGATTATTGTAGACAACCCATTTGATCTTGTCGTTGATCTTTATCTTGATAGGGTCCGGGACCACGGATATGACAGGGTCCGTGTCCGAGCCGTCCGCGACTATGATCGCTATCGTCTTTAAGGTTGGATCAGCAGGAACAATACCGGGATGCTTGATCGAGTGTGAGTTGCAGGCAAAGACAAACGTTAAGGCTATCGTAAATAAACCGGATACAATTCTCTTCATGTTGAGAGTCCTCCTGTCTCGATGAGTCGTGAAACAATACCGACGAGAAGTTACTTCTGTTTTAGTTCGGTCGTTGAGGCCGGGTTGTATCGCCTCAGTGACTGTCGCGGCACAACCTTTCAGGGTCGCGAAAGGTGCGACCGGATTCTACGCCTGCGCGTTGTTAATGTCTACAAGTATTTTTAGAAAATTGCCGCATCAATCGAGTCCCGTAAATAAATCGGTCTCGATTTCCGGCAAGCCTGTCACGGTTGACGCCGCGCGATGGTAAGGCTCCGTGTTGCGGTTGGCCTGTATCCATTCTTTCAGTCGTTCAGTCCATTCCTGCTGGCTGCGGTGCAGCTTAAAGGCTTCGAGTTTTGTGTCAACGAGGTCTGATATGTCTATTATGGTGGTGATTGGCATAAACGGCGTGCTCATCTCGCGCCAGGGTGTTTCGCGCCCGCTCTGGTAATAAAATTTTTTGACGAGATGCAGGGCAAGCCCGCTTTCTATCTGATCCGGAAATCCATCCGGGTCTGCTGCCGCCGCGACAGCCGCAGTTGCTATGCGCGAGATTCTTTTATGATCGCGATGCTCG
Organism: Blastocatellia bacterium; assembly: GCA_963804815.1. Lineage (GTDB taxonomy): Bacteria > Acidobacteriota > Blastocatellia > UBA7656 > UBA7656 > DATEKX01. The sequence continues at coordinate 7,302,738 of CAWDRU010000002.1, forward strand.
TTGCCTGCGCCTTCGGGGCCAAAGGTCACAACGACATCGGGTTTTTCTTCTCGCAACAGGCGCACGACTTTTTCTTCGACTTCCAGTTCATCCGCTTCATCGAGCTTGCCATCCATATAGCCGAAGAAGTGAACGGCTGAAACGCCCAGATACCGGCCCGCAGCGCGCGCTTCATCTTCGCGCACGCGGCCAAGTTCTTCCGGAGTAGCCGCGAATCCGCCCGCGCGGCCAGCCTGCCCGCTCGTCGCTATGACAACAGAGATTCGCACTCCCTCGCGTGCGTACTTTGCAATCGTGCCTCCCGGCCCGAAGGTTTCATCATCAGGATGGGCGAACACGAACATAAGCGATCTGTCAGCCATAATTATATCCTCAAAGCGGCGAGCGGTCAGTCGCCGCCGCTGCGTTCAGCTTTTCTATGAACTCGACGAGAATGGTGTTGAACTCGTGCGGTCGCTCCAGATTTGACAGGTGGCCCGCGCCTTCGATCACGCGCAGATCAGAGTGGTGTATGCCGTCGCGCATGGCTTCTGCTTCAGCCACGGGCGTAAGCGCATCTTCTGAACCGACGATTATCAAGGTGGGGAAATCTATTGCGGCAAGTATGTAAGTTGAATCACGACGTTCGGCCATGCCGCGTTGCGCGGCAGCGATGGCGTCAGGCGAATTGGCTTCGATCATCATTCGGACTCGCTCGACAATGTCAGGCCGACTTTCGACGCTTGCGCGAGCGAGCAGATTCGGAATCACATCATCGGCTATGCTCGCGGCCCCAAAGCGTTCCGCTTTTTCGGCAGACTGCTTTCGCCGCTCGCGCCCTTCGTGAGTGTCCGCGCTTGCGCGAGTGTCTGCCAGCACCATCGCCCGCACGGCTTCGGGATAATTTCGATAAAGCGCGAGCGATATATATCCGCCCATCGAAAGCCCTACAATCGTTGCGCGTTCAATGTCGAGCGCCGACATCATCGAGCGCACATCTGACGCCATCTGATCCATAAGGTATGGCCCCTCAGCAACGTCTGAATTTCCAAACCCGCGCAGGTCGAGCGTGATTGCGCGACAATGATTCTTAACCGCTGAAACCTGCTCGTCCCACATCGTTTGATTTAGCGGAAATGCATGAATGAAGATGACCGGCTCGCCTTCACCTTCATCGCGATAATCTATATTGATGTCGTTGACTTTTATATTCATCGTTTCACCTGTGTTTATTATGCCGCGTGTCAAACCGGATGACTAATGATTTAATGCGCGGTCATAGCTGTTCGTTTCCGATGGTTACGATGCAGTTTCGAGCGATTATCAACAGTTACGGGAATTGTTGCGTGCGCAAGAAATTTGCAAGAATCTGCATAAGCTCTTACGACGTGGTGATTAATCAAGCCCTGAGCCTCTAGCCGTGGGAAATGGTGGAGCTTTAGGACTGGCAATCTCGACTTCGCATGGTATACTGGCGCTCTTTTTGAAGCGTGCTGATCGAAGTATTGAAGTAATAAATTGGCGAGCAACAATGGTTGCCGTCGGCTTCGGTTCAGTGCAAATTGTTAACCAAATAGCAGGAGGCAAGAATGAATCAATACCCCCAAAGTGGATTCACCAAAGGCCTCTCCTCAGGCTTGTATATCTTGGCGATCTTTGCAATTGGGTACTGTTTTAGCGGCAACGTCGTTCTGGCTGATACGGACGACAACCCACCCGCCGCTTCCAAAGCTTCTGAAGATAATTCAATAGAGATACCGGGCACTTTCAAAAACCTGCCCGGCGCAAAAGACGCAGTCACATCCAAGCAATCGGTCGAAGAGTTTCAACCGGCTTCGATCAATCCGTCAACCAGAACGGAACTGGTGATTGATGAAAAGAAAGGCGTAACGAGCATTCCAAACAAAAACGCCCCCGTCAATCCCAACAAAAGCGGCATCGTCACTGCATCAGGTGAAGGCGACAGGGCCGACTTCCGGGAATTTCATGCGACTGCGTATTGCCTGAAAGGCCGCACGGCTTCAGGCGCAACAACACAACAGGGAATGATAGCGGCTGATCCCAGAGTATTGCCCCTCGGCACAGTAGTCCACATACGCGCAGGTCAATATACAGGAACCTACACCGTCACGGACACTGGAAGCCGAATCAAAGGACACATCGTTGATGTCTACGTGCCGACCTACAAGGAAGCAAAACAGTTTGGCAGGCGGCAGGTGAAGATCAGAGTGATCGGTCGCGCAAAGCGCGGCAACAATTCATCGCACAGCAGCACTGTGCTGGCAGACATCAAATAGAGACTCGCCAGGACCATCAGGCTAGTGGGGCCGAACGCATTAACAGAAAGCCCGCGACTATGAAGAATATAGTCGCGGGCTTTTGGCTTTTAGAATCTAGTTTCTGATAAGCGAGGTGTCGAGCGTACCGCGCCGGTTTGTGGCCGTTGAAAAGTAATCGACGAGCGCGTCTCTGTATCTATCCATCTTTTTTATAGTCGAGCCTGACGCCTCGGCTCCCTGTTCGGTCAGCAGGATGAAGGCCACGCGAAACTCTTTGGGCGCATCGGCTGCGTCGGGCACGCGCGGCCCAACGCGTTCGATGATCTGCTCTATCGACACATTTTTGCGAGTCGCATTCATCGAAAATCCCGTGATCGGAGATTTCCCGCGCAGCAGGGATTTGAACTGCTCGTCTGTGTCGAGATAAAAAAACGAGCCGACCGTGTCTGCCGAACGAAGCCCCATCAGATATTCATCGAGCGCAGAGAAATAGTTGACCGCAGATTCCGTAGTAGTAAAAGCGCCTGTGCCGAAATCGCGCCACGCATTGCCTTCCATCAAGGACGAATAACTGCCTTCGGAATTCGTTCGCGTGTCTACGAGAAAACTCCAGTGAGATTCATCACGCCCCAGCAGATTATCCTTGTTGCCGAAGCGGATATAAGAAAGCCAGCGATGGCCCAGTTCGTGACAGACTATGCTTATCGCGGTGTTTAGACTGACGGCGTGTTGCTGCGGGTCCGACGGCCAGTCGCTCTGGTTGCCCATCGTTATTATCGTAGAGAGCCGGGACTGGCTTCCGTATGTTGAACTGCGATCAAAGATCGGCAGCCCTATCCCTTCAATATCATTTCGCACGTTGAAAGAATGCGCGACGCCAGCCCCGTTGTCATAAGAAAAATCTGCCCACACGAAAATCGTGTCAACGACATCTCCGTGCGTGCGATAGAAAGCCTGCGTGAGCGCGGGCAGGTCTAAACGCTTCTGCCCCGAAAACGTTTCAAAAAGCGGGCCGGTCAGCGGTTCCGCCGGGGGCCGTGACAGATCGACAGCCTGCGGAGCCAGTTCGGGATTGCCCGGCGAAAGGCCGACAAGCGATGCTTTAGCTTTGATCTTTTTATAGACGAAGGCTATGCGACCGTCGTCGTAGAGCACTGCCTGAAAAGTGCTTGCGTCGCCGGAAGTGACATCCGCGATTGCGTTCCATGTGATGACGTGGCGATCAGCGAGCCTGTTGTAATAAATACTCCCTTTTTTTGTCGCGTTGAGGTCTGCCCACAGCGGCGCAATGCGCGGCGCTCCTGCGGCAAGCGCCGCGATAGACACACGCCCGCTGCTGTCGCCCTGATTGAATGTTATATAGCCGTTCGTGCCTATGAAGATCGTATCGTAAGAGACGCCATAGAAGGTGAACTGAGCGCCGTCGAGATGAACGCCTCTGTAGCCGTTGTCGGCATTGTCCAAAACCTGATTATCGATTCCAAGAAAGGAATCCAGTTTCAAACCACGGTCATCGTTGAACTCGATGTCGGCGTCGGTAATCCTATAGCCTCCGCCTTCGGGGGTGAACGCGAGCGAGCGCTTCTTTAAATCGAACTTGCCCGGTGAAATTATCATCGTGCCGTCGTCTTCGATTACGGCGATGTCGCCTTCGTCCTGAGCTTGAGGCGTTATTCTATGCAGTGACCTGGCAGACTCGTAGTTGCTCAGGCGAAGCGTATTGAGATGATGATTATAGACCGCCTCATCAGCGCCGCGCGGGGCATAGCCGCAATCGAATCTGCCGTCATCTCGCGTCGGAAACGGCGTTCGTCGCTCGCCGTTCGTCGCAGTGCCGGAAGCAAAAACCAGCGCGCACGAAAGCGCGAAGGCGAGCAATCCGTTCGACCATCCATTGAGAAAACCTGTCTTGTGGAATGAATATTTCATAATTATGATTTTGCAACTCCAGGGCTATGCTGATCGCATTATATGAAACAGTCGGCATCGTCACAACTAATAAATCAGATTGCTGCTTCTCGGCTTGCCTCTCTGTTAAATGGATAGTATAAGAGAGCAGAAAAATTCAACGGGAGGATTTCTGTTCATGGCAAAACTCACTGACGAAAAAGTCACAATGGCTTTTCAACCTTATCTGGAACCGGGCGAGCAACTCTATCACTGGGCATTCGGCGTCAAACAGCCGAATATTATGGCTATGATTCCACTCTTCATTCTCGGCGTGCTGCCGGGCGTGATAGCCACGCAGATATTGACGAAGAATTACATTGTGGCGCTGACCGACCGCCGCTTCATCGTGCTTCAGGTAGCCTCTATGGGCAATCTGACAGTCAAGGAGATGATGGAGTACAGGCTCAACAATCTGCCTCCGGTAGAGGCTTCTACGGGAGCGTTATTCACACACATAAAGATCAAAGACCCTGCGCGCCCCTTTATCGCCAAGTTCCATCGTCTGGGAATGCCTAATAACCGCACTCACTCTCAAGCCATGGAAGCTGTTTTGACAGGCAGACAGATGAGAGGGACAGGTCAATAGCGATTGTGTAACAGGCTGATGAGCAGATTTAACGCAATCTGCTCATCAGGCTTGGTAATCAAAGACCCATAAAGTGATTATGAGACAAGAACCGACAAATCCGGGGTACGGTCGAGTCTGCCCGTTTTGCGGCGCTCCGTCACCCGAACTGCAATGCCCGACGTGTGGACTGGACACGACAGCGCCGCGTCGGCCCTGCCCTGACTGTAAACGAATGGTCGCGACCAGCAGCCTGTTCTGCTGGAACTGCGGCGCGAAGTTCAAAAGCGAGATGCGCTGGAAAGTCCCGCTGATAATTCTGATCTTCGTCATCTTTTTCATCATAAGCATTCTGATAAGAGTGTTACTCGGCTGAGCTGCTGAAAACCTGCGGCAATCTGTTTGTACCTGATTCTGTTGCTTTCGTTCCACAATACAGAGCCTTCATACCAAAATCGTTGCCTTCCTTCATCGCGCGGCTTATGGTCAACGAGGCGCGAGCGCAAAAACACACAGGTGAATGGCTGACGCAATTGTCCTTGATCCGGATGCGTCTCGCGCCTTGAACGTCCAAAGTTTTTTCAAAGAGGGCCGATCATTTATGGCTACCGTTACTCAATTGAAAGCTGTCGAAACCGCAAGCCCGCGCGATACATCAGGCATCGGCGGGCACCCGCGAGGGTTGACCACTCTATTCTTTACAGAGTTCTGGGAGCGATTCAGCTATTACGGCATGCGCGCGATACTGGTGCTCTACATGGCTGCGCCTGCGGCTCAGGGCGGGCTTGAATTCGATACGGCGACAGCCACAAGCATCTATGGCACATACACGATGTCTGTCTACCTGACATCTCTGCCGGGCGGCTGGCTTGCGGATCGTTTTCTGGGCGCGCGGTTTGCCGTGCTGTTAGGCGGCATCGCAATCGCGCTCGGCCACTTCTCCATGGCGGTCGATTCGATGTCGTTTTTTTACGGCGGCATGATCTTGATAGCGATAGGCACGGGCCTGCTCAAGCCTAACATCAGCACGATGGTCGGCGGCCTCTATAGCGAAGACGACCCGCGCCGCGATGGCGGCTTCTCGATCTTTTACATGGGAATCAATCTCGGAGGCATGGTCGCCGCCCTCGTATGCGGCTATCTCGGACAGCGAGTCAATTATCACGTAGGATTTGCCGCCGCAGGCATAGGCATGCTGCTCGGCCTTGTTCAATACGTGGCACATCGCAAGCGACTGGCAGGCGTTGGCGCGCGAAACAGGCGTCAGAGCGAAGAAAAGACGGCCATCATCAAACAGCCCCTGACCACAGTGGAAAAGAAGCGGTTGATGGTCATAGGCTTTCTGTTTCTGTTTTCGATTCTATTCTGGATGGGGTTCGAGCAGACGGGATCGAGCTTCAATCTTTTCGCCGACAGACAAACACGCAATCAGATATTCGGCTACGAATTTCCTTCGAGCTGGTTTCAATCCGTCAACTCGTTCTTCATTCTGGCGCTCGCCCCTGTCTTCGCGTGGCTGTGGGCGCGATGGGGCAAGCGTCAGCCTTCGAGCCCTTCAAAGTTTTCGTTCGCTCTGCTGTGCGCAGGCGCGGGGCTATTCGTAATGGCCCTTGCTTCATCGCTGACAAGCACGGGAAAAGTCAGCCCGCTCTGGCTCGTCGCGCTTTATTTTATTCACACTATCGGCGAACTCTGCCTCAGTCCCGTCGGTCTGAGCACCGTGACAAAGCTTGCGCCAGCAAGGATGGTCGGGCTGATGATGGGCGTGTGGTTTCTTTCGATTGCGATTGGCAACAAGCTGGCAGGATGGGCGGCGGGTTTTTATCGCGACGATGCAGGCGCTCTGTTCCGTCTGTTCGGGGCGCTCGGTCTGGCGCTGCTTGCGGGCGCGGTGATGCTTGCCGTGCTGACTCCGTTCATTCGCCGGTTGATATCGGGTCAGCCGGAGAATGCGAATCAGTAGCTCTGCGTCTGTCAGCAGCCCGCGCGTAATCTAAGGAAAACGTGAATTCGACATAATAATCAGCCCTGAAAGGGCGAAATTCAATAGCACAGGGCATCGCCCTGTGTAGTCGTCAAACAAGCCAACAAGCCCTGTAAGGGCGAGATAAATTGAATTATTTATTTCGCCCTTACAGGGCTTGTGTGGTAGTAGCAATCATACCCGGCGCGATGCGCCGGGCTATTGAATTTCGCCCTTTCAGGGCTTTTACTTCGATTATTATGTCGAATTCACGTTAAGGAAACGGTCGGGCTGCTGACAGATGCGGGTTGCTGATCCCGCATATTTATCGGTTCGTCACCAAAGCCGAGACCTTTATCCCAAACATCTTCTCCTTTTCTAATGTACACGATAGTATTACTATTCAATAAATACAGGTTTTCGTTTGCGCCGTGCATAGACAGGGAGGTTTTGAAATGCATGTTTTTAGCATTGAATGCGGGCGCACGCCCAGCCGGGCAATTCAGTTTGCGATTTTCTTCGCATTGCTCGCCACCTTAGCAGTTTCGCAAGCCCTGGCCGCTGCGCCGGAACCGCAGAAGCCCGAAGCGCAGAAGCCCGAAGCGCAGAAGGCAAAAGACCCGAACAACAAAATTTACCGCGAAGGGTTGAAAGCGATGCGCGAGGGCCGTTATGAAGACGCCATAAAAAGCTATCGCGAAATTCTTGGCCGCGATGACCGCGATATACAGGCTCGCCTGCTGACTTCTCATGCATACCTCAAGAATCAAAATTATCGCCTCTGCTTTGACGAAGCCACGCAGGCTTTGGCGCTCGACGCAGGCAACGCGCGCGCGCACGCGCTTCTGGCCTCGTCCCTGCTTCGCTCCGGTTATATTAATAAAGCAACCGAAGAACTGCGTCTGGCTTTCAAGTCCGATACAAAAGAGCCGCTGGCCTTCTGGGCTGCCGCAGAGATTGATTACTACGATGGCCGTTCTCTCGATGCCCGCTCGCGCGCTTATCAGGCGCACCTGCTTGACCCGTTAGAGCCTGATTACGTGTTGACGTTTGCTCACGCCTCATCGCGGCTCGAAATGTTCAAGGACGCAGCCGAGGCGCTCAAGCTTTTTCTGGAGCTTGCGCCTAAAAACGACATTGACCGCCGCGATTCAATAAAGGGATTGATTCAGTTCTATCACAGGCTTGCCGGATTGAAAGTTCACGAATTGAGCGGGCCGAAAGTCTCTAATGTCGCTTTCCAGTTACGCTCGGATCGCCGCCCCTATCTGCGATTGAAGATCAACGGGCGCGAGGCGACTTTTGTGATAGACACAGGCTCAGGATTTACGGTCCTCTCTGAAGAGGCCGCAAAACGGCTTGGCGTTTCCGAAGTATCGCGCGGCGGCAAATCTCAGGCGTTCGGCGGCGACGGGAAATTCAAGATAGTCTACGGCCTTGTCAAATCGCTTGAGTTGGGCGATGTGAAAGTGAAATCGGTTCCGTGTTACATCCGACACTTTCATGTTGCCGACGGCACAGAGAAAGGCGAGCAGGCCGACGGCTATATCGGCTTATCGGTCCTGTCGCACTTTTTGATGGAGCTTGATTATAAAGAGCACGTCTTACGACTCGACCGCAACGATAGCGCCACTTTGACAGCCTCGCCGACTGCGACAGTAGTTCCGTTCCGCAGGACTCACAATGGGTTGATCAGCATCGAGACAGAGTTTGAAGGCGACCGGCGTATAAATGCGATACTCGATTCGGGCGCAAGCTCGTCGGTCATCTCCGCCGCTGCCGTAGAGCGTTTGAACATGAGCGAACAGATAATCAAAGGCGAGACTACGCGCGTATTCGGCGCGGCAGGCATAGCCGATAACGTCGCCCTGCTCTTCATTCGCCAGTGCAAAGTCGCCAACCTTCAGCGTGAAAACATTCGCGCGCTGGTGCTGGACTTTGGCGCGATAAACGAAACATCGGGATTTGAGCAGAGCGGGATACTGGGCGGCGATTTTATGAAGAACTTTCGCATCACGATAGACTTCAATCGTTCGCTTGTGGCTTTCACGCCTCACGCGGAGAGCGCCCCGCGCCTGAATTATAGATGAGTGAGTGTTGAAGAGATGAGTTTTACAGCGTGCTTCAAATCAGTCCTGCTGGCTACGATTATGCTCTGCGCTATTGTGCCCGCGCAGGCGCAGGAGATTATCAAAGGCAAGCTGATTGCCAAAGTCGTCTGTCGGTCAGACGCGCAGCAAAGCTATGCGCTGTTTTTGCCGTCCGGTTATACGCACGACAAACGATGGCCGATAATCTACTGCTTCGACCCCGGCGCGCGCGGCCAGATGCCCGTCGAGCGTTTCAAAGACGCTGCCGAAAAGTATGGCTACATCGTCGTCGGCTCGAACAACTCGCGCAACGGCTCGACCGAAGCGCCCCTTGCAGCAGTCAAAGCGATGCTCACAGACACGCAGGCGAGGTTCTCGATAGACGAACGCCGCGTCTATACGGCAGGCTTTTCCGGCGGCGCGCGAGTCGCTTCAAGCGTGGGGTATGCGCTTACGGGAACAATCGCGGGAGTCATCGCCTGCGGCGCGGGTTTCCCGCAAGGCTTGAGTCCGTCGCGTTCTACTCCGTTCCCTCTGTTCGGCACGGCAGGCATTGAAGATTTCAACTTCCCGGAAGTGAAACAACTCGCGCGCGCTCTCGATAGCTATGGTATCGCAAGCCGGGTCGCGGTCTTTGAAGGCGCTCACGACTGGCCGCCTTCGTCCGTCTGCATCGAGGCCGTCGAGTGGATGGAATTGCAGGCGATGAAATCAGGCAGGCGGGCGAAAGACGAACGGCTGATCGAAGAGTTGTTCAATAAGAACGCCGACCGCGCGCGCGCGCACGAGACAGCCGGTAAGCTCTACGATGCTTTTGTTTCAATCGACGCGATTGCGCGCGACTTCAAAGGGCTGAAGGACGTAGCGGAGTTTGAAAAGCGCGCCGCTGAGTTGAAAGAGCAGAAAGAAGTAAAGCAGGCGATCAGGCAGGAAGCGGAGATGGAGAAAGAGCAGATTAAACGGACGAATGAATTATTCACGCTCAAAAACTCTTTGCAGGACACAGAATCGAGCGTGATCGCGCTGGCAAACCTGAAAAGAAATATCGCGGGTCTCAGAAAGAAATTAACCGAGAAAGAGATCAGCCCCGAAAGAATAGTCGCCCGCCGCGTGCTCAATCAATTGCTCGTCTCTCTGTTTGAAGGAGCGCGCGAACTGACCGGTCGCAGGCAGTACGATCAGGCGGCGCAGAATCTCTCGATAGCCGCGCTGATAGTGCCTGACAACCCGCAAGTGCATTACAACCTTGCCTGCGCTTACGCGCTCAACAAAGACAAGGGTCGCGCAATCGAAGCATTGAAGAAGTCTGTCGAAAAAGGATTCAACGACCGGGCTGCCCTTGAGACAGACAAGGATTTGGAGTTGCTCCGCGAAGATGCGGACTACAAGCGCATAGTCGAAGACCTGAAGAAGAAGTCTTAGCCGCTCATCTCTTTTTGCAAAGTAATTAAACAGCCGAATAGCGGCGGGTTGAATATAGCCGTGTACTTCAGCTTGATTCAGCCGTGTAGCGGCCAGTTGAATGTAGTCGAAAGCTACTTTAATTGTAGCAAATACGATGTTTTAGGATTGTAAGCTCAGTTTTAGCGCAGGCGTGAGTAGCTTTAACTCTCGCGTGGTTAGATCATAATCTCGCACGGTTAGCTTTAACTCTCGCGTGGTTAGATCATAACCTCGCACGGTTAGCTTTAGCGCAGGCGTGATTACGTTATAAGCTCGTCTGCTTAGCTTCTGGCTAACGAGCGCGAATGAATGTGACGGCTTGCGCAGCTTTATCGTTAAACGCTCATGAAACCTGATTCAGTCAACATGGCCTTAGTCGATTCTGAAAACGGGAAAGATTCGCGTCAACGTGCACTGAGATGGGCGATTATCTTTGGCGCGTGGACGCTGGTCGGCCTGCTTATGACAAGTCAGGACTACGTCCGCCAGATTCGCGCGGGTCGCAGCCCCGACTGGCAAAAGATGCTGTTTATGGTCGAATTGCCCTTCGCGTATCTGTGGGCATTGTTTACGCCGTTGCTGCTCAGGCTCTCGCGGCGCTTTCCTATAGAGCGAGGGCGACTGCTTCAAAACACGCTCGTACACCTTTCGATGAGCCTGCTGCTCTCTATCATCACGATGGTGGGATTCAGCACGATAAACACTTTTCTATTCGCGCCCGAATCTGAAAGATACTTCTCGTTTTCGCGCGTGCTCGCGTCGGTTTATACCTTCTTCGATTATTACATGTTGATCTACTGGCTGATCGTGATGATAAGCCACGCGCTCTATTACTACACGCGCTATCGCGAAGGCGAGCTTCGCGCCTCGCAGCTTCAGGCGCAGCTTGCTCGCGCTGAACTTCAGGCGCTGAAGATGCAACTACATCCACACTTTTTATTCAACACGCTGCACTCGATATCCGCGCTTCAGCTTAAAGACATCGAAGCGGCGAACCGGATGATCGCGCGGCTGGGCGATTTTCTGCGGCTCACTCTGGACAACTCAGGCGCGCAGGAAGTGACGCTTCAAAAAGAGCTTGAGTTCCTGAAGTGCTATCTCGAAATCGAAAGCATACGGTTTCAGGATAGACTTTCGGTCAACATGGAGATCGAGCCGCAGACGCTCGACGCGCGAGTGCCGAACCTCATTCTGCAACCGATTGTAGAAAACGCAATCAAACACGGCATCGCGCCGCGCGCCGCGCCCGGTCGCCTCAGCATCAGAGTCCGCCGCGCAGGCAGCCTGCTCGAAATCGAGGTCGAAGACAACGGGCGCGGGATGCAAAAAACGGACAGGAAAATAAAAGAAGGACTGGGCCTGTCAAACACGCGAGCGCGATTGGACCAGCTCTACGGCTCAGGCTATCGCCTCGATTTCGTGAACGTTTCAGAAGGCGGACTGCGCGTGACTATGGAGATCCCTTTGAAGGATGTCGCCAGAGGCGCACAGTCAAATGGAGAGGGCGCATGAAAGATGTAAAACCGATACGCGCCCTTGTCGTAGATGACGAGCCGCTCGCACGCGAAATCATCCGCGAGATGATTCGCCGCGACGCCGAGATCGAAATCCTTGGCGAATGCGGTAACGGCATGGATGCCGTAACGATGATCGAAACCGAGCGCCCGGACATGGTCTTTCTCGATATACAGATGCCAGAAATGGACGGCTTCGCGGTGATTGAAGCCGTCGGCGCGCAGTCCATGCCCTTAGTGATCTTTGTCACGGCTTACGATCAATACGCTGTGAATGCTTTCAAAGTGCACGCGCTCGATTACATCCTGAAACCGTTCGACTGGGAGAGATTCGCTGACGCCTTGCTGCGGGCTAAATCGCAGATCCGCCGCGAGAGCGACCTTAGCGACAAGCTCGATGCATTGCTGCGACAGATGAGGAAAAAACATGACTTCGTCGAGCGGCTGATAATCAAAACCAACGGGCGCGTGATCTTTTTGAGAGCCGACGAGATCGACTGGATAGAAGCCGAAGGCAATTACGTGCGCCTTCACATCGGCAAAGATTCGTACCTGCAGCGAGACACCATCGGCGGCATGGAAGCGAAGCTCGATCCGACACATTTCCCGCGCATTCATCGTTCCGCAATCGTCAACATAGATCGCGTGCAGGAGTTGCGCCCCTGGTTTCAGGGAGATTATTGCGTGATCCTCAGAAACGGAAAAGAACTGCCGCTCAGTCGCAATTACTGGGAGAAGCTGCGCCAGATTCTCGGAAAGTAATCAAAGTCGAATCAAGAGGCTATGCATTGTTGGTTAATAGATAACTATGAAACAGCAACGCAATCGTAAAACCCTGAAATGATCGAGCTATTTGCAGAAGCAACAACCGTGGGCATCGCTCACGGTAAGCAATCGCAAAACCCTGAAAGGGTTTTATTCAATAGCCGTGGGCATCGCCCACGGTATCAGATGCTGGAAGCAACCGACCCTGAAAGGGTTGAACTATTTGCGGAAGTGAGTTCGACCCTTTCAGGGCAATGGTGTTAAGTTAAGGGATATAGAATGGCATACCCCAAAACTGGTAAAATCTTCTATGGTTAAAAAAACGAACTTGCGCTGATTCAACATTTGCGAGATCTATTCAACAACCCTCTTACGATAGAGCGCTTCCGCCTTAGTGAGAAGGATTTCTCTCGCACCAGACTCCTCAGCTTTGCACGCACGGCTTTGCTCATTTTGCGAGGTCACAAATTGTCTCTACAGAATGCTCTCAACAAACTCTTTTCAACTCTGGGCGAACTCTTCTCCGTCCCAACCGCCAGCGCATATTCTCAGGCCCGTCAAAAACTAAAACCGGAACTCTTCGTTCATCTCAATGATCTGGTCTGCCGCGATTTTTATCAACTCTACGAATCGGACAAACTGGTGAGGCGGTGGCGAGGTCATAGACTTTTAGGCTGTGACGGCACTTATTTGAATCTACCCGACACAAAACAGACTCGCTTGGAATTCTCTGTGCAAACCAATCAATACGACGATGGCAGTTGTGTTCAAGCACTGGGTTGTGTGCTTTATGATCTGCTCAACGATTTGAGTCTGGCTGCTGCCTTAGGCAAACGCCAGGGCGAGAAGAAGCTTTTATTCGAGCAGTTGTGGCAAGCCACACAACCGGCAGACGTATTAGTGTTGGACCGTCATTATGCGGATTATGCGGTTTTTGCTTATGCTTTGGCGCAAAATCGACACGTAATAGTGCGATTGCCGACCAGAAGATTCAGTGCGGCACAACCCTTCTGGCAGAGCAAAAGAAGTGAGCAGGTCATAAAGTTGAGTTGTCCGATCTCTGCCCGAGAGCATGTCAAAGAGAAGGGATTGGCAGAAGAAATAAGTGTGAGGTTGATCCGAGTAGAACTCCAGAACGGGACAACAGAAGTGCTGGTGACGACATTGCTCGACAGAAAGAAGTATCCGGTTTATGAGTTCAAAGAGGTCTATTTTTACCGGTGGTGCGAGGAGGGATTTTTTGACCGGATCAAGAATATATTCGAGGTGGAGAGATTCAGCGGGAAGACGCCCATAGCGATCAGGCAAGACTTTTATGGAGTGATGTTTTTAGCGAGTTTGGAGAGCGTCTTGAGCAAGAAGGATGAGAAGGAGTTGAAAGAAGAGTCAAAAGAAAGAGGGGCGATAAGTGAAGCGAGAGTCAATCATGCAGTAAGTTATGTGGCGATGGTCGAAAGGGTAGTACAGTTGTTATTGAGTGAAGAGCAAGCAGAAAAGATACTGGAAGAGATGCATCATCTGTTTCGAATGAAGCCAAGTCGAGCGCGACCCGGAAGACAAGTCGAACGAAGAAAAGAGCTGAGATATGCGCACAAACTTCGATTTTACAAGTACGTCAAAAAGCTTTTGGCTTAACTTAACACCATTGCCCTTTCAGGGCAATGGCATTGAATTAAGGATTTGCCAAATCAGAATCGCAAATTCGGCACAAGGCAAATCATTGACACCATTAAAGCCCTATTATCAGTTTTTTCTTAATTCAATGCCATTGCCCTTTCAGGGTCGGAATATGTACGCGCAACAACCGTGGGCGATGCCCACGGCTATTAAATCTGTTCCCTTCGGGAACTATTTCTCATCAGCCTATTTAAGTGTGATTATGCCCTGATCGAAGTAAGGAGTAACGATGAAAGGAAAGATTCTTATCTGTATCTTCATCTTTGCGATTGTGCAAATCGCGCTCGCGCAAAAGATGAATAGCAATGCGACGCTCAATTCGCTTGTCGAAGCCGAGCGCGGATTTGCCAGCGCGTCAGTCGCAAAAGGCACGCGCGAAGCTTTTATCATGAATCTGGCTGATGAGAGCACGCTTTTTCGCCCGCACGCCGTAGCGGGCAAGCAGTGGATGACCCAACAACCCGCGCGACCGGGATTGCTGACCTGGCAGCCGATCTACGCAGACGTATCGGCATCGGGCGAACTCGGCTACACGACAGGCCCGTGGGAGTTCAGGCGAAACGGGCCGGATGATAAAGAAGTCGCGCATGGCAACTTCGTCTCGCTGTGGAAGAAGCAGGCGGACGGAACATGGAAGGTCGTCGTCGATACAGGAATCAGCAACCCGCCGCCCGCGACAAAGCCCGAAGGCGTCCAGCTTGCACCCGCTGCCAGCGCGCCTCTCAAAATCAGGAAAACGAATCCCGCATCTTTACAGGCCGCGCTGTTGAACCGAGACCTTGAGTTCTCGCGCGCTTCTGAACATACGGGCGCTCTCTCATCCTATCTCGCCTATACAACGGACGACGTGAGAGTTTTTCGAGAAGAGAAATTCCCCTTCATCGGAAAGCAGGCCGTCCGAGCGGCGCTGACGGAACAGGCGGGCCTGCTCAAATGGCAGCCCGCGAAAGCGGACGTGGCCAGAGCCGGAGATCTGGGCTACACCTACGGCATCGCGGAATTCACAGCGCAGGGCGCGTCTAAAACAGAGTATTTCAACTACGTGAGAATCTGGAAGCGACAATCAGAGGGCAACTGGAAAGTCGTGTTGGATGCCTTCAATCCGTGCCCTCCGCCTCCTTCGAGGCGGTGATGTGATTGAAGGACCGGATGAAGCGCGGGATTTTATCCTGCGCTTCATCTCAGCCCAGAAACTTGTACCCGACACGGTGGACAGTGATTATGTATTTCGGTTCGGCAGGCGTAGCTTCGATCTTCTGTCGCAGTTTTGCGATGTGGTTATCGACCGTGCGCGTGAAAGGGTAATTATCATATCCCCACACGTCGTCAAGCAGTTGATCGCGCGTGATCGTCTCGCCGCGATGCTGTATGAAATATTTCAACAACTCGAACTCGCGCGGCGACAGTTCGATCTCTCGCCCGTCTTTTATGGCTTCGTACTTCTTGAAGTTCAGATTGACATCGCCAATCGTGTAGGACTCGACTTCGGCAACCTGTCTGGCCGCCCGGCGCAGGTGCGCCCGCGCGCGCGCAAGCAGTTCCTTGATGCTGAAGGGCTTCGTCACGTAATCGTCAGCGCCCATCTCAAGCCCGATGACTTTATCTATCTCCTGACCGCGCGCCGTAAGCATTATTACGGGCGTGTCTACGCCGTTGCTTCTCAGCTGGCGGCACACGTCAAGCCCGCTCATCTTTGGCAGCATTATATCGAGCAGTATGAGATCAGGATGATCTGCCATGGCGCGGTCAAGACCTTCGCGCCCGTCGCGCGCAACAAGCACATCGTATCCTTCATACTCGAAATTGTCTCTGAGGCCGAGCACCATATCCGGCTCGTCTTCAATTATTAGAACTCTCTGCAACTTTGTACCCTCCATCGAACTTCACTTCTTTAGATTTGACGCTTGCGGTGCTCGCGGGTAAAAGAATCGTGAACTTGCTCCCTTTGCCTGCCGCGCTCTCTACGGTTATCTGTCCTTTGTGAGCCTCGACGATGTGTTTGACCAGAGCCAGCCCCAACCCGCTCCCTTTTGTGTCGTGAACAAGGCCGGTGCTCACGCGATAGAACTTCTCGAAAATCTTTTCCTGCTCTGAACGCGGTATGCCGATGCCCGTGTCTGTGACCTCTATGGCTACGAAGTTATCGCGAGCGCGCACACGGACGCTGATCTTTTTGTCTTCATCAGAGTATTTGACGGCGTTGTTGACCAGATTGAGCACGGCCTGCGAAATAGCATCGCGGTCTATCGAGGCAACCGGCAGATCGTGCCCGATGTCTGCGTCAAGCTCGAAACCGGCGTTTACGATCTGGTATTCGTAACTGCGGACCACTTCTTCGACCACTTCGGCCACATCCATCTCTTGAAACTCGTACTCCTTGCGGCCCGCTTCGATCTTTGAAAAATCGAGAATGTTGTTGATGAGCTGCGTAAGCCTGCGGCTCTCGTTGTTTATGATGCGGTAATACTCCTGCGCTTTTTCCGTGGATTTGACTCGTCCGAGTTCGAGCGTTTCAGCAAACAGACGAATCAGCGCGAGCGGAGTCTTCAATTCGTGCGATACATTCGATACGAAAGTCGATTTCGCCTGCGCCAGTTTCATCTCGCGCGATGTTGCGCGCAAAGTCAGAATGATGCCGAGCACAAGAAGCGACAGCACGAACAACGTCAGCATCAGGTTCTTCTGGAAATTGTCTTTGGCCAGCGCCTCGATAGTCGTGTCCTTGTAGCCCACGGCAATCTTCCATCTCGGAAACGCAGGGGCGAAACTCGATTTCAATTCGTAATCGCCCCACCTCGTACTATTCGTGTATACCTCGTTGTTAGTCTCATCGAATATGCCCAGAGCCAGAGCGGAGTCGCGGTCGTCTATGTCGCAACTGCGCAGCAGTTCGGGGATGATTTTCGGCAGGAACGTCTCCTGAATATAACTCGGCTTCAGGCTAAGCCCTGCGCATGCGACCGTCTCTTTGCCGTCGGAGCAGGGCAGCGTGTGAAAGATCAGTTCCTGACATCTGGGGCCGCTTTTGTTCATGGTTTCCTGGCTGGAGGTTTGCCAGAATAGATACTCGCTTTTAACATCCGTGGAGATGCGCGAAGCGTGCGCGTTTTCAAAAGCCCAAAACGCCATGTTGGCGTCGGCGTTCTCTTTGAGCTGAGGCCATCCGATTCGCTTTAACCCTTCGGACGTATGAAAAAGCGCGTAACGCTTATCCATCGGCTCGCAGAGCGAAAAGACGAAGATGTTTTCGATTTCGGGATGCTTGAGCCTGACCGCCGCAAAGTAGCGGTCGAGTTTTTCAAAGTTCTCAGGTTCGAGATCGGCTCTCGATATCGTGCCTAAAGTCACCCTCGCAAGATACTTGAGGTTGTCTTCGACCTTGTGATTGATCGTCTGTAAGGTTTGTCGCAGGTTATCCTGCACGGCAACTTTGGTCTTGCCTTCAAGATCGACGAGCGAGCGATACTGGATGATCGAGAGAATCGTCGTGGGCAGCATCAAAGCCACGACTGCCAGCACGATCAGCTTTGTTCTCGACGACAGACTGATTTTCCACCACCTGAGCATATCAACGAAGTATACACGGAAAACCCCGTCTAAATATGCCGTGGGTTGTAAAAAAATTGTAATCCTTGGAAAGACATCTTTTTACAGGATTTGACAACCTGTTGATGACTTGCGCCGCTCATGCTTAATAGTATGGCTCAACGAATCAAGATGGCGGATTGCGGATTGCGAATCGAGTCCGAATCGCTTTTCAACTCTTCGAGAAAGCCGCAGGGCGCAGCCGGGCAAGGGCCTACACCTCGAATTGCTTACTGCGCTTCTGCGGTTCGTTTTCTGGAACAACTTCTGAATGTATTGTAGGGGCAGGGCTTGTCCCTGCCCGGACCGCAAAGCGGTGACGGAATTATGAACCAGCAAATTTCAAATCAATCATTGCCTTCGGCAATCCGGGCAGGGCTTGTCCCTACATTATACGTAATCGACCCTCGCTCGAATTGGCACGCGCCGCAGAGATTGAAGTGGCACTTGTCTATCGATTGCTCTGAGTTAGGATGTGCGGTGGAGGAGCGAAAGACAATGGCTCGAATTGAAGGCGTGAACCCGGAAGAGGTCGAACCCTATGTCAGGCAGGTTCTTGAGGCGCAAACACGCAAGTGGGGAGCGCCCCTGCTGAATCATCTGGTCTATGCGCGGCGGCCTTCGATATTTCGCGGCGCGCGCGGAATGTGGACAGGCATCGGCGCTTCCGGGTTGATTGACGAGCGGCTTCAAGCCCTGATCAACCGGCGCGTCGCCTCAATCAACGGCTGCGTTTTCTGACAGGACATCAATGCTGCCGTCGGCAGCGAGCTTGGAGTCTCGGACGAAAAGATTGAGGCGTTGCCGGAATATGCTACAAGCCCGCTCTACAGCGAAGCCGAGCGAATCGCGCTTGGTTACGCAGACGCTATGACGATCACAGGTCGGGAAGTAAGCGATGAAATGTTCGCCCGACTGCGAGAGGTTTACAATGACGACGAGCTTGTTGAACTGACCGCGATCATTGCGTGGGAGAACGCTTCGAGCAAATTCAACCGCGCTCTGCGCGTGCCATCACAGCAGCTATGGAAACGCGAGGAGAGATGAGCCATAAAATAATGCTGGCTGAAGCAGATCACGAAATAAAAAGTTGTTATCAGGTGATGGCCGAATTGCGCCCTCACGTGCAGCCGGATGAATTCCTTTTAAGAGTCAAACGTCAGGCCGAAATCGCAGGTTATAAATTAGCTTGTCTCACGTATGAAGAGGTCAAAGCGGTTGCCGGATTCAGAATTTCCGAATGTCTTGCGTGGGGTAAATTTCTATGGGTGGATGACATCGTCGCTAAAAGCGATGACAGGTCTAAAGGCTATGGCGGAGCCTTGTTCGACTGGCTGGTCGATTATGCAAGGCAGGAGAAGTGTGATCAATTTCATTTAGACTCTGCCGTGCAGAGGTATGATGCTCACAGGTTCTACCTGAACAAAAGAATGAGCATAATTGCTCATCATTTCGGTTTAAGGCTGTAGTCTATTTTCTGCCGCGCACTACGGCGCGCAATGCCGTTGAGAGCTTTCTGACGCCGACGCGAATCTGTCGCTCGTCGTATCCAGCATAGCCCAGCAACAACCCGCTGCGCGTTCGATATTTGATGCTGAATGAAGAGAGGGCCTGCGCTTCGACGCCCTCGTCTGCCGCCGCTTTTGATGCTTTGCGATCATCTAAGCCATCGGCAAGCCATCCGACAAGATGGATTCCCGCTTCGTGCGGATTGACTTCGATCAGGTCATCCATCTCGCGCCGCGCGGTTTCAACCAGCACGGCTTGCCGCTCTGCATACAGCGTTCGCATTCGACGGATGTGTCGCGCGAAGTGGCCTTCGTTGATGAAATCGGCGAGCACTGCCTGATCTATCGAAGGCGTGAAGCGGCTGAGCACGCCGCGCGCCGCTGCGAACGCATCCACCATATCGGGCGGCACTACCATGTAACCCATGCGAAGCGAAGGGAAGAGAACTTTGCTGAAGGTGCCGAGATAAATCACGCGGCCTTCCTGATCCAGCCCCTGAAGCGCCGCAAGCGGGCGGCCCGCGTAGCGATACTCGCTGTCGTAATCGTCTTCGATTATCCACGCGCCCGAACGGTTGGCCCATTCCAGCAGCGCGAGCCTGCGGGCAAGGCTCATCGTTACGCCGAGCGGGTATTGATGCGAAGGCGAAACATAAACCAGTCGGGCCGAGGGCGCGCGCGCTTCTCCTGCTGCTACGTCAAGCCCTTCTTCATCCACAGGCACCGGAATCAGCCGCGCCCCTGCCCCGATGAACGCGGCGCGCGCGCCGAGATAGCCGGGATCTTCTATCCAGACAGCGTCGTCCGTGCCGAGCAACAATCGCGCAACCAGATCGAGCGCCTGCTGCGCGCCCGCGACTATGATCACCTGATCGGGTTCGCAATTGACGGCTCGCGCTGCGCCGAGATATGAAGCGATTGCTTCGCGCAGCGCTTTGTACCCGGCTGACGTGCTGTAACCCAGAAGCTCGCGCGGCGGATTACGCCAGCGCCGGGCAAGCAGCCGCGACCACACCTCTGACGGGAAAGCATCGAGCGCGGGGGTGCCGGGGCGAAACGCGCGCACCGCTATCGAGCTTTGTGAAGCATTGACCGCAGCCGTGGCCAGCGCCGCGCCGCGCTCTGAAAGTACGCGCCCCTTTCGAGAAAGACGTGTCGTGCGCGAGCGTGAAGCAGGGATGTAAAGCATATCGTCGGGCAACGCGCGCGAAACGTAAGTGCCTGACCCGACCTGCCCTTCAAGATAGCCTTCGGCCAATAATTGCTCGAAGGCGTTCATCACCGTGTTTCGCGAAACATTAAGCTCAGCGGCAAGCTCGCGCGTAGATTGAAGCCGCGTGCCGGGTCTCAGCTGCCCAGTCAAAATGGCGCTGCGCAACCAGTCGTAAAGCTGATGATAGAGCGGTTCAGGAGAAGAGCTATCGAGCGAGACTGTGGTGAACGAAACGGCTATCGAGTGTTTAGACATCTTTGCCCTCATGAAAATTGGCCCTATCAATATACGCCTTAATGGAACTTGTTTCCATGCCAATTCCTGTTAGAGTCAGACTGGAATAGATACTGTTATCGGGAGTTATGTTCAATGGAAAGACTCGCACAAACCGAGCGAACGACGCTGAAACGATTGCCTGCGCGTGCAGAGTACGACCGCGCGCGCGTTTACGAAATTCTCGACGAAGCCTTCATCTGTCACGTCGGCTTTGTCGTTGACGGCCAGCCTTTCGTTATCCCTACAGGTTATGCGCGAATGGGAGATCGTCTGTACATTCACGGTTCGGCGGCAAGCCGTATGCTTCGCGCCATCGGTCAGGGCATAGAGGTTTGCGTGACTGTAACCTTGCTTGACGGGCTGGTGCTGGCGCGCTCGGCGTTTCATCATTCGGTCAATTACCGCTCAGTCGTGGTCTTTGGGCGAGCAACTGTCGTTGAAGCGGCGGAAGAAAAGATGGAGGCGCTGCGCGCATTCACAGAGCACGTCGTACCCGGAAGGTGGGCCGAAGTTCGCTGGCCCAACGAAAGCGAGATGAAAGCGACGACCGTCTTATCTTTGCTGCTCGCGGAAGCGTCGGCAAAGATTCGTACAGGCCCGCCGATTGATGACGAAGAAGATCACGAGATCGATGTGTGGGCGGGCGTGCTTCCGCTTCGACTTGTAGCCGATGATGCGATCAGGGACGAGCGTTTGCGGTCAGGAATCGGACTGCCGGATTATGTGCGCCAGTATCGCAGGCCCGCAGATGATCGAAAGGAGGCGCAATCGGATGTCGTTAGAGATGAGGTGCGTTTGTGAAAGGTGTTTGAAGACGCTCGCAATGGATGGCGAAGCATACATCTGCTCTTACGAGTGCACGTTCTGCCGCACTTGCACGCAAAAGATGGACACCGTCTGCCCGAACTGCCAGGGCAAGCTGGTTGAGCGCCCGCGCCGCGTGTCTGCTGTCTGCGAAACCAGCAGTCTATAATAATCGTAATAGAACGCGAAGTTTGGAGTACCGCCTTCTGGCGGCACTCCAAACTAATCACCTGTACTCCAAACTAGCCGCCTGCGATGGCAGGGACTATCGAAATCTCTGCGCGCTCAGGCACTCGCGTTGAGAGGTTATCCAGAAAGCGCACATCTTCGCCGTCAATGTAGATGTTGATGAACCGACGAAGCTGGCCGCCGTCTTCGCATACGCGCGCGCGAAATCCGGGATATCGCTCGTCGAGCCGGTCTAAAATATCTTTCACGGTTTCGGCCTCGACCTCTACCGCATCGGCGTTGTCTGTCAATCTGCGCAGCAGCGTTGGAATGATTACTTTGTGTGACATCTCGTCTCTCCTTTCAATCTATATCGTCTGACTCAAGCCTCTATGCGGTAGCTGCAAGCCCCCTGATCGCCTGCTCGAACTGCGCAAATCGCGGCTCGATTGCGACGGGCGGCGCAAGCTCTATGGCTTCCTGAGTCTTCAACCCGTTTCCAGTGATGGCAATAACAGTTAAATCGTCCGGCCTGATGCGGCCCTGCTCGATGAGCTTTCTGGTCACGGCGACGGTCACGCCGCCCGCCGTCTCTGTGAAGATGCCTTCGGTCTCGGCCAGCAGACGGATGCCTGCGACGATCTCTTCATCTGTTACATCTTCGGCCCAGCCGCCGCTCTCTTTGATCACACCAGCCGCAAGATAGCCGTCAGCCGGATTGCCTATGGCGAGCGACTTTGCAATCGTTGCGGGTTTGACCGGGCGAATGTCGCGCGCTTTGCGCTTCACTGCATCGACTATCGGATTGCACCCTGCGGCCTGCGCACCGTAGACACGCGTGTGAACCTGATCTTCAAGCAGACCGAGTTGTTCGAGTTCTTTCAGCCCTTTGTGAATCTTTGTAATCAGCGAGCCGCCAGCCATCGGCACTACTACCGCATCGGGCGCGCGCCATCCGAGTTGTTCGGCTATTTCATAACCGAAAGTCTTCGAGCCTTCACCGTAAAACGGTCTGAGATTCACGTTGACGAATCCCCAGGGGAACCGGTCAGCTATCTCGCTGCACAGCCGGTTCACATCGTCATAGTTGCCGCGCACGGCGATGACTCGCGCGCCGTAGACGGAAGTGGCGTTGATCTTGCTGCGCTCCAGATTTTCGGGGATCAAGATGTAAGCAGGCAGTCCCGCCGCCGCCGCATTTGCCGCGACAGAGTTTGCCAGGTTGCCGGTCGATGCGCAGCCTACGGCTTCGAGCTTGAACTCGATTGCTTTATTGATCGCGACAGCCGTCACGCGATCTTTGAATGAAAGCGTCGGGGCGTTGACGCTGTCGTTTTTTATGTAGAGATTGCCCGCGCCAATCGCGCGCGCGAGCCGGTCCGCGCGCGTGAGCGGAGTCGCTCCGCTCGCTCGGCCTACGGTCGGCTCAGTGTCGAGCGGTAGAAGTTCGCGGTATCGCCACAGAGTTTTTTCGCGCGACTCGATCACTTTGCGCGACAACGCGCGCGCGATTGCTTCGTAATCGTAATCGACCTCAAGCGGCGCGAAGCAGTCTTCGCAACCGGCTATAAGGCTTTTGGGATAAAGCCGTCCGCACTCGCGGCATTTCAATCCTTTTACATGACTCATTTGTTCGCCTCCGGGTTCATGGTTAATCGGATACAGCCACGGGCAGCAGGGAAAAGAAAAGGCCCCGCGCCAACTAGCGCGGGGCCTGTCAAATCCTTCCGGGCTGTTTAGCAGTTTTTAACGTGGAGCAAGTTGCTTAAATCGCCACGCATCAGATGTTGAAAGAGCAAAACAAAAACCCCGCGCCAAATCGACGCAGGGTTTTGAAAATCCTTTCGCGATTTAGCACATATTTAACGTGGAGCAAGTTGCCTTAAATTACCACGTCCGGTTTCGGATGCTTCAAGGTACATCCGATGTGCCTCTGGTGTCAATTGAAAAGTGAAACCACCGATGAACACAGATTAGAGATTTGAATTTGAGACCTGTTTTTATCTGCGAAATCTCTAATCTGTATTCATCGAGCTTCGGTCAGCGTTTATCGTTGATCTCATTCGCACCCGATCTTCAGATGTTTCCGATCTTTGCTGGCCTGCTCAAGGTTTATTGTTTCGGGGTTGAAAGAGATGCTCGAATCAAAGTCGCGCAGGTCGCGAGCGAAAGCGCGCACCGAATCCGTCACGAATGCGTGGAACTCCTGTTCGCTTGAATAACGCCCCTTGTAGCGTAGTAGATGAGCCATCAAGTCTCCATATTCTTTCTTCATTATGTCGCTCCTTTGCTGACAGGCTGTGCTATTGATAATCGTGAGCCGCGTCGAAGATGGTTATTCGTTCGCAACCCAGGCCCAGTGGGTTATTTCGCCTCCGCATTACGGCAAGCTTTATGCCAGGCGGCCCGCGAATCATCTGAACGGATTAAAGCGCGTGAACAAATACTTTCCGGCTCGGCCATCTTTTTGTCGCAAAAAGACGATCTGACAAATTTGTCGGAAAAAGTCAGAGTACAGACAAATCTGTATTTTGAAATTGATCGCAGAAACCGATTAACGGAAGCGTGTGCAGTCTATGGCGTATTTTTTTACTTTGTAGCCGAGTATTCGCTCGGTCGTATCCAGCAATTTCGCCGCGCGCGCGCGGTTGCCTCGCGCAGTCTTGAGCGCATCCTGAATCAAATCTTTTTCGTAAGCCTCGACCGCCGCCGTGAGCGACAGTCTGGTTACCGTGCCGCTCGATGATGCCGTTTGCAGAGTCGGCGGCAGGTGATGGCCGTGTATTACGTTCCCGTCGCAGACGAGCGCCGCGCGCTCGATGCAGTTTTCAAGCTCGCGCACGTTGCCCGGCCAGTGATAAGCCGTCAGCATGTCGATGGCGGGAGTCGAGATGCGTTTGATGTTCTTGCCGTGCTCGTGTCCGTATTTTTCGAGGAAATGATCTGCCAGCAGCAACACATCGGGCTTTCGCTCTCTGAGCGGCGGCACGAAGATGGTAAAAACGTTGAGCCTGTAATAGAGGTCTTCGCGGAACGCGCCCTCGGCGATTGCCTTTTCCAGTTCCTTGTTTGTAGCTGCAATCAGTCGGACGTTGATCTTCACGGTTTCGATGCCGCCCAGCCGCTCGAACTCGCGTTCCTGCAACACGCGCAGCAACTTCACCTGAGTCGAAAGGTTCAAGTCGCCTATCTCATCTAAAAACAGCGTGCCGCCTTCGGCCAGATCGAAGCGCCCTTTTTTGCGAGCCTGCGCTCCGGTGAACGCGCCCTTCTCGTAGCCGAACAGTTCCGATTCGATCAAAGTTTCGGGCAGCGCGGCGCAGCTCACCTTGATGAACGGCTTGTTGGCCCTCGGCGAGTTGTAGTGAATCGAATGAGCGATCAACTCTTTGCCCGTTCCCGAATCGCCGCGTATCAACACGGTCGTGTTGGTGCGCGCGACCTGCGCGACCTGCTCGTAGACCAGCCGCATGGGGCCGCTGTTGCCTACAATGTTCGTGAAATCATAGCGTTCCTTGAGTTCCTGACGCAGGTGAATATTTTCGTCCAGCAATCGTTGCCGCTCGGCTTCGACCGAACGCTGAACCTTAACCGCCTGAGCGATCATCGAAGCTATCACGCGCAGGAATCGGACTGTGCGGTCATAATCGCGGTCTTTCTTGAAACGCAGGTCTATTCCAATAGCTCCTACCGATTTGCGATTCAAAATGATCGGCACGCATACGAAAGTCAGTTCCTGTTTGCCAAGTTCTTTGCGCTGCGCCGCGCGATTCAGAAACAAAGGCTCGCGGCTGACCTGCGGCACGACTATATATTTGCCGCTTTCGACAACGCGGCCTGTTATTCCTTCGCCAATCTTATAGCGCGCGCGCTGCCCATCGGCGGTGATTCCGTTGGCCGCCTCTATGTGAAGCTCGTCCGAACCATCGTGGAGCAGGGTCACAGCGCTGCGGATCATTCCATGATGCTGCTCAAGTATCTCCAACACGCGATGGAGCGCCGCCCTGAGGTTGAGCGTGGTGGAAAGCGCCTGACTCACATCGAGCAATGTGGTCAGCTTCCTTATTTCGCCTGTCTTGTCTGTCATCTGCAATCCTGATTTAGATAGCGCAATCCCGGTTAGAGGCTGCGCGGGCTTTCCTACAAAAATGGTACTGTGCTCTTGTTTATTCGACATAATTGTATGCAGGCAATTGAAAGGGCAGTCAACCCTTAACTGGCAAAACCCTGATCCTTTTTGCAGAAAGCTTGAATTAATTCATCTCCTTATTAACCTGCGAATCACAATAGAACTCGTACCCGGATTGTCGGATTGCCAGTGTCGCGCCTTATCTTTGATAAAGCGGTACGATACCAGCTTTGTGATTATCAGGATACAGATCATAGTTCCGAACATACACCTCGTAGAAGTGGTCGGGCATGAATTCGAGCACACTTTAGAGCAGATCGAAGGACTGGATCTGCGCGCGCTTGCATCAACGCAAAGTGACTATGTTTACAGATCAGGGAGTGGCGAATTTGAAACCATTCGGGCGATGCGCGCAGGCCGGGTCATAGAGAGCTAGACTACAACCCGCTGATTTTATAACAAAACGCGAGTTCGACATAATAATCGAAGTAAAAGCCCTGAAAGGGCGAAATTCAATAGCCGTGGGTGAAACCCACGGTATGCAACGCCACTACCACACAAGCCCTGTAAGGGCGAAATAAACCAAGTGATTTATTTCGCCCTTACAGGGCTTGTAGTTTATCTTGATGCAAGACACAGGGCGATGCCCTGTGCTATTGAATTTCGCCCTTTCAGGGCTGATTCTTATGTCGAATTCACGTTAACAAAAGAACTTTGCAAGATGAATTACCGTAGGACTCAACTGGCTTATCAGCAAATAAATTACATTTACAAACATAGTTTTTACAAAAAAGTGATTGACTGAGCGACAGGCCGAGTGTTATACCATGAGCGTCGAAGGATCTCTAAAATGTTTATGAGCCGCGTGATGTGTTGTATATGTTGCATCTGTAGTAGCGCGCCAGTGGCGCGCAGCGCGGAGCCTAATGTGGAGATCCATCAGTGTAATACGTAAACGCTGAATCAAATTTAGAGTTCTCGGATAACCCACCACAGGCACCGCGCCTCTGGTGGGTTTTTCGTTTTTAGCCGGTTGCAGATGCTATGAATAACGGGGCGGAAAAAATCGGAAAGATATATCTGATCGGCGCAGGGCCGGGCGACCCGAAACTGCTCACGATCAAGGCAGCCGAGTGCATAGCCGCTGCCGACGTGATAGTTTACGACTATCTCGTCAACCCGGAAGTCTTAGCATACGCGCGGCGCGGCGCAGAGTTGATCTATGCGGGCAAGCGCGCGGGCGAGCCTTCTGTTTCGCAATCCGATATCAATCGCATACTTATCGAACAGGCGCAGGCGGGCCGCGTAGTCGCGCGGCTCAAAGGCGGCGACCCGTTCATCTTCGGTCGCGGCGGTGAAGAGGCCGAAGCGCTTGTCGAGGCAGGCATCACCTGGGAAATCATTCCGGGCATCTCTTCGGGCGTAGCCGCCGCCGCTTACGCAGGAATCCCGCTGACGCACCGCAATTACGCTTCGAGCGTCGCGTTTTTCACAGGCCACGATAATCCAAACAAAAGCAGGCAGGCAGTCAACTGGTCGATTGCCGGAAACGCCGCCGACACGCTTGTGATTTTCATGTGCGCTGAAACCATCGCAAAGATCGCGCGCGAACTCATAAATGGTGGCCGCGCGCCGCAAACACCCGTTGCCATCATCCGATGGGGAACCTACGAACATCAGGAACTATATTCAGGCTCGCTCGAAGATATCGCAGCGGGCGAAATTGAGCAGGTGCGCATCGAGCCGCCAGCCATCGCGATTGTCGGCGACGTTGTGTCGCTCAAAGATAAGTTGCGCTGGTTCGGCAATCCGGCGCTTGAATATTCGCTCGAAGAACTGGCCCATCGCACAGTGAAGGTTTAACTGGAGGAAACACGTGATGCAGATTGAAAGTGAACTCGTCAGGCTCGCATACAATCCCTCGGACAGAATAGAAACCGCAGCCGTGCGCCTCGAATCGCGATCACCCGCAGAGACGCTCGCATGGGCGTTTGACGAGTTCGGTGATCGCGCAGGAATTGCCACAGGGTTTGGCGCGGAAGGCATGGCGCTCCTGCACATGGCGGTCGAGATCAATCCGCATCCGAACATATTCTTTCTCGACACGGGCTTTCTTTTCCCTGAGACATACGAACTGCGCCGACGGCTCGAAGACCGTTACGGGATAGAGATTCGCGCCGTTCAAACTGCCGTCACGCCAGCCGCGCAGGAAGAGATGTTCGGCGAAAAGCTCTGGTCGCGCGACCCCGACCTCTGCTGCCGAATCAGGAAACTTGAGCCGCTGAAAGACGAGTTGAGCAAACTCGGCGCGTGGATAACGGCGATCAGGCGCGATCAGACCTCTGCGCGAGCAAGCGCCCGCCCGATTGAATGGGACGCGCGATGGCAGCTTGTGAAAGTCAATCCGCTCGTCGGCTGGAGCAAGCGCGATGTCTGGAATTACCTGCTGAAGAACGATGTGCCCTATAACCCGCTGCACGATGCGGGATACCCGAGCATCGGCTGCACGCACTGCACGCGCGCCGTCGGCGAAGGCGAAGACGAGCGCGCGGGTCGCTGGTCCGGTCAGGCCAAAACAGAATGCGGGCTTCACAGTGAAGGGCCGAAGCCTGTTCGGCTAAATGTTCGGCTTTGAAATTTTAAATTCGATAACGAGGAGACAATCGCAACATGAAGGGCAAAGGACAGGTAATCTGGCTCACGGGGCTTTCGGGCGCGGGCAAAACAACGGTGGCGCGCGCTTCGCAGTGAGCTTACAGCTTTGGGGCATCGCGTTGAAACGCTCGACGGGGACGAGGTGCGCGAGAATCTGAGCCGAGGGCTTTCTTTCTCGAAAGAAGACCGCGACACCAACGTCCGTCGCATAGGTTTCGTCGCGCGACTGCTGGCGCGCAATGGCGTAATAGTGCTCGCCTCAGCCATCTCGCCGTACCGGCAGTCCCGCGACGATGTTCGCCGCTCGGTTGAAAGCGACGGCGCGCAATTCATAGAAGTCTTTGTTCGCTGTCCGATTCCGGTATTGATCGAGCGCGACGTGAAAGGGCTTTACAAAAAAGCACTGGCGGGCGAGATCGAAAATTTCACAGGCATCAGCGATCCTTATGAAGCGCCGCTCGCGCCTGATGTCGTCATCGACAGTTCCACTGAATCGGTCGAAGAAAGCGCCGCTCTGATACTGGAGCGATTGATTGAAAGCGGCGCGCTCGCCAACCGACGGATTCAACCGGCGGTCGAATCCGTTGAAGCGGCGTATTGATAAGGCAGGTGAAGCATGAATATCGAAGAGGTGAAGAAACGCAAGGACGGGCTTGATGTAATTCACGATATATACCGCTATGCCGAGCTTGGTCACAAGGCCGTATCGCCTGATGACGAGGCGCTGTTTCGCTGGCATGGCATATATACGCAAAGGCCCGCCGAGGATGGATTTTTCATGGTTCGCCTCCGCATACCGGGCGGCGACCTGACGCCCGATCAGCTGCGCCAGGTGGCTGATCTATCCATCGAACACGGGCGCGGGCTTGCTGACATCACAGTGCGGCAAAACATTCAGCTTCACTGGGTGAGAATCGAAAGCCTGCCTGACATACTTGATCGCTTGCGCCTTGTGGGGCTTTCAACGACCGAAGCCTGCGGCGACTGCGTGCGCAACATAATTAACTGCCCGGTATCAGGCGCGGATGCGCATGAGCTTTACGACACGACGCAGCTTCTGCGCGAGATCAATGATTACTTCGTCGGCAACCGCGACTTTTCAAACCTGCCGCGCAAATTCAAGATCGCGGTCACAGGTTGCCACGTTCGATGCGTTTATCCTGAGATCAACGACGTGGGCATATTCGCCGTGCGCGATGGCGCAGGCGGCGTCGCATTTCGCGCGCGCATCGGAGGCGGACTTTCGACCACGCCGCGATTCTCGAAAGACCTGGGCGTGCTGGTCGGGCCGGAAGAGGTAGTCGAATTGTGCGCCGCAGTCGCGTCGGTCTTTCGCGACGAAGGCAACCGCGAAAACCGCAAACGCGCAAGATTGAAATTCCTCGTTGAACAATGGGAGATACCTCGATTCCGCGAAGAGGTCGAAGCGCGACTGGGGCGCAAACTTCGTCGCGCCGAGAGCAGTGATGCCGAACCCATAACGGAGCGCGACCGCACACATCTCGGTATACACAGGCAGCGCGATCCGGGCCTTAATTACGTCGGCATTTCGATTCTCGGCGGGCGAACATCGGGCGATGATCTGAAACGGCTGGCCGCGCTCGCAGAAGAGTATGGCAGCGGTCGCGTGCGAACTACGAACACACAAAACATAATCCTGCTCGATGTGCCTGAGCGGAATCTCAGTTCGCTCACGCGCGAACTTGACCGCAGCCATTTCGATTACAAGCCGAACTGGGCGCGGCGAGGGATAATCGCCTGCACTGGCGTTCAATTCTGCAAGCTGGCGCTTGCCGAAACGAAAAATCGCGCGGTCGAGCTGGATGAACATCTCGCAAAGACCGCAGCTTTAGACGACAGCGTTCGCATCAGCGTCACCGGATGCCCGAATGCCTGCGGCCAGCATCACATCTGCGACGTGGGGCTTGAAGGCTCGCTAACGACGATCAATGGTGTGAAGCGCGAGACTTTTCAGGTGTTTTTAGGCGGCGGCGTAGGCGCGCATGAGAGCTTTGGCCGCCGCGTAGGCGCGCGCATACCTTCTGATGAGCTTGCCGAATCGCTTGCGCGATTGTTTGCGCGATACAAAGATGACCATATCGCCGAAGAGACATTTCAAGAATACTGTCTGCGTCACAGCAACGAGGAATTGGTCGCGTATCTGACTCCGCCTTTAGCTGTAAACGACGCCCGGACAGCGCACGGGCAAGCCAAATCGAGTAATCTCTGTAGTTGAAATACTGTCAAAAGGATTCATCCATTGGTCTCTCTCCTTCGGCTTCGCCATTGGGTGGCGAAGCCGATTTTTTTGTCTAACCTCCTTAGCGCCATACCCTTACGTCATAATGACGGCTGCCCGTTTATCAACTGATAAAGATTAATTATTTGCCCGCCTTCGGGAATCGTGGTATCCAC
Organism: Blastocatellia bacterium; assembly: GCA_963804815.1. Lineage (GTDB taxonomy): Bacteria > Acidobacteriota > Blastocatellia > UBA7656 > UBA7656 > DATEKX01. Next base: position 7,333,716 of record CAWDRU010000002.1, read on the forward strand.
TATAAGTCTTCAGAATTCCTGAAGATCACGTTTTACAACGAAATCACTAGAGCCGCTTCCGTAAGACGAGGCCATTAGTTGCGGAAGCGATGAATTTCACGAGGCTGCGGATTGAGAGTTATGAATTTGCATTCGCATGAAATACTCCGAACGGAGTCAGAGCGCACCTCTCTCGTCAATGTTATTGTAGTCAGCATTATTCTGCTCAACAGCAGCGGATGATGGTGAACACCAGACAAGTTCTCCAAAAGGCCATCATCCAGAGCAAGCGATGATGGCCTTTTGATTTAAACACCTCTTCAATCGCAGGAAGTAAATCAGACGACGCTTTTGATTAAAGGAGAAACCAGGAATGTCAGCGACCGTGGACGATAACTCGAACTCACCTTCCCCTGCCGCCTTTGAAGAACAATCCCCGCCTGCTCTTATGCGCGGCGCGCGAATACTGTGCGAATCGCTTATCAGAGAAGGCGTAGATACGATCTTCGGCTATCCGGGCGGCGCTGTGCTTCATATCTACGACGAGTTGTGCCGAATGCGCGGCCAGCTGACACACGTTCTCTCTCGTCACGAACAGGGCGCGATTCATATGGCCGAAGGCTACAGTAAAGCGACGGGCAAAGTAGGCTGCGCGCTCGTCACGTCGGGGCCGGGAGCCACCAACGCCGTCACGGGCATCGCAAACGCTTTTCTCGATTCGACCCCGCTCGTCGTCATATCGGGGCAGGTTCCGAGAAAGCTTATCGGCAGCGACGCATTTCAGGAAGCAGACACGGTCGGCATCACTCGACCCTGCACAAAGTACAACTATCTAGTCAAAGACGTTCACGATCTTGCAGACATTGTCAAAGAGGCTTTCTACATCGCAGGCACAGGGCGACCCGGCCCCGTTCTGATAGACATTCCGAAAGACGTGACGGCGGAAGTCGCGGAGTTCGTTTACCCTGAGCGCGTCTTTCTGCCCGGCTATCGCCCATACAGGCGCGGCGACCGAGGGCAGGTGAAGCGAGCCGTCGAAATGATGCGCAAAGCTCGACGGCCAATTCTTTATGTCGGCGGCGGCATCATCCACGCGAACGCTTCGGACGAATTGCTTGAGCTGGCTGAGAAGTTTTCGATCCCCGTAACGCCGACATTGATGGGGCTTGGATGTTTCCCGTCGGGGCACAAACTTTCGCTCGGAATGCTCGGAATGCACGGCACTTACTGGGCGAATATGGCTATCTCGGAAGCCGATCTGATTGTCGCAATCGGCGTCCGCTTCGATGATCGCGTAACAGGCGCGCTCGACAAATTCGCGCCTCACGCCGAAATCGTTCACGTGGACGTAGACCCAAGCTCGATAAACAAGAATCGTCGCGTCGAAGTTCCCATAGTCGGCGATGCAAAGAGCGTGATCCGTCAGATGCTCAACTGCCTGAGTGACGAAGAAGAACGCGAACATCCGACTGACGCACATCTGACTGACTCACATCTGGCCGAATGGTGGGAGCAGATCGAGGAGTGGAAAGAGTACGCGCCGCTCACCTACACAAAATCGAACGAAGTGATAATGCCGCAATATCTGATCGAAGAGCTTTACAGGCTGACGAAAGGCGATGCAATCATCTCGACAGACGTGGGCCAGCATCAGATGTGGCTTGCGCAGTATTACCCGTTCAACGGCCCGCGCCAGTCGCTGACCTCAGGCGGCCTCGGCACGATGGGTTTTGGATTCCCGTCGGCACTCGGCGCGCAGATAGCTTTTCCTGAACGGCAGGTAATCGCGTTCGTCGGCGACGGCGGATTTCAGATGACCGCGCAGGAACTGGCCACCGCCGTGCAGTACAAAGCGAACATCAAGATAGTGGTGATGAATAACAACTATCTGGGCATGGTTCGGCAGTGGCAGGAAATCTTCTACGACCGGGCCTATTCGCACGTCAACATGCAGTGGCTTCCGGATTTCGTGAAACTGGCCGAAGCCTACGGCGCAACAGGGCTTCGCGCCACCAGACCGGATCAGCTCAGCAGCGTGCTCGAACGCGGACTTGCGACTCCGGGCGTTGTATTGATGGACATACTCGTCGCCGAAGAAGCGAACGTTTATCCGATGGTTCCCGCAGGCGCAGGGCTGAAAGAGATGGTGCTCCGATGAGACATACGCTTTCGATACTGGTCGAAAACCGTTTCGGCGAATTGTCGCGCATCGTCGGCATGTTCAGCGCGCGCGGCTATAACATCGAAAGTCTGTCGGTAGCCGAAACGCTCGACCCGAATGTCTCGCGCATGACGCTCGTGACCAGAGGCGACGACAAGACAATAGAGCAGATCACACATCAACTCGATAAACAGGTGCGTGTGCTGAAGGTCGTAGACATGACGGGCTTCAAACATATCGAGCGCGAGATGGCGCTCATCAACGTGAAAGCCGAAGCGGGCGCGGCGCGTCAGGAAGTATTAAGTCTTGCTCACATCTTTCGCGCGAAAGTGGTTGACGTTTCCGAAGAGGGAATCATCGTCGAAGCGACTGGCGACTGGAACAAGGTGAGCGCGCTCGTTGACCTGCTCAAACCGATTGGAATACGCGAAATCGTGCGAACCGGTACGGTCGCAGTCGCAAGGCTGTCCGAGCAGACGATAAATGATGAACTCGTCGAAGAAGAGATAGTTCTTTAATTACTGATCAGGGGGCAAAGCTAGTCCCTGTCGGATTAGCTTAAAGGCGGATACTTAATTTGTGATGCGCAGGTTGAAAACCGCTGCCGACAGGGACTGGCCTTGCCCCTGATAACTAAACCCGGAGAAGTCATGGAAATTTATTACGACAAAGATGCCGATATGGATATCCTGCGGGGCCGAAAGATCGCCGTCATCGGCTACGGCGCGCAGGGCTTCGCACACGCGAACAATCTGAAAGATTCGGGCTGCGATGTGATCGTAGGACTCAAACCCGAAAGCCCGTCGCGCGCGAAGGCCGAAAAAGCCGGTCTTGTGGTGCAGGACACTGCGGAAGCCGCCTTTAACGGCGACATCGTGATGATGTTGGTCCCGGACGAGCTTGCGCCGAAGATCTATCGAGAGGATATCGCGCCCAATCTTCTGCCGGGCAATTATCTGGCATTCGCGCACGGCTTCTCGATTCATTTCAAAAAAGTCGTGCAGCCTGCGGAAGTCAACGTTTTTATGGTCGCGCCAAAAGCGCCGGGCCATCTTGTGCGCCACGAATACACGCAGGGGCGCGGCGTGCCCTGCCTGCTTGCGGTGCATCAGGACCCGTCGGGCAACACGCGCGAAGTCGGGCTGGCGTATGCTTCGGCAATCGGCGGCGGGCGCGCGGGCGTGCTTGAAACCAGTTTTCGGGAAGAGACGGAAACCGATCTGTTCGGCGAGCAGGCGGTCTTGTGCGGAGGTTTGACTTCGCTTATTCAGGCGGGATTTGAAACATTGGTCGAAGCGGGCTATGCGCCGGAGATGGCCTACTTTGAATGCCTGCACGAAGTGAAACTGATAGTCGATCTGATGTACGAAGGCGGCATCGCGAATATGCGTTATTCGGTGTCGAACACCGCCGAGTACGGCGACCTGACGCGCGGCCCGCGAATCGTCAACTCCTCGACCAGAGAAGAGATGAAGCGGTTGCTTTCCGAGATTCAATCCGGCGCGTTCGCGGATGAATGGATGGCCGAACACGAAGCGGGCAAGCCGAAGTTCCGCGAACTTGAAGCGGCTGCCGAGTCTCACAAGATTGAAGAAGTCGGCAAGCGTTTGCGCTCGATGATGCCCTGGCTTGCAGAGAAACGATTGGTCGATAAGGCCAAAAACTAAACGAAAGTAGGGAGAAGTATGGGGTTTTACGATTGGGACAAGATGGAGACGGAAGAAATTTCAGAGCTTTATAAACGAAAGCTCGCGCTGGGCGAAAACATCATGGTCGCTCGCGTCGAAGTCAAACAGGGAGCGGTCACGCAGACGCATCGTCACGACAGCGAAGAGATAATCACCGTGCTTAAAGGCGCGTGGTTGTTTCATCTGCCGACGGGCGATGTGCTTTTGCGCGATAACCAGATGCTGTCGATCCCGTCGGGCGTCGAGCATTCATCGGAAGTTCTGGAAGACACCGTTGCGCTCGACATCTGCGCGCCCGTGCGTCCCGACTGGGTCACGGGTGAAGACCGGTTTCTGCACGAAGACCCGGATCAATATCTCTGGGCTGTGTGAATTACGAAAGACGTGAAGTATGAAAGACGATGTCCCTCAACGCCTGCTTTACGATAAGAGCTTCGAGCACGACGCCTGCGGAGTCGGGTTCGTCGCTAACACTTCGGGTCGCGCGAGCCACGCGATTGTCGAAACTGCGATCTGCGCGCTCGGCAACCTGTCGCATCGCGGAGCCGTTGATGCGGACGGCAAGACGGGAGATGGCGCAGGCGTGCTTACGCAACTGCCGCGCAGGCTGATCGTGAGGGAGATCGAAAAACTAGGGCACGCCTGTCTGCCTGACTCAGGTGTCGCCGCAGGGATGATCTTTTTTCCTCGCGGGGATAAATCCCGGATAGCCGTTTGCCGCGAAATAGTCGAAAGCTCAATTGCACATTACGGCCTGCGCTCGTTCGGCTGGCGATGTGTGCCTGTGGATGAAAGCGCGCTCGGCGCGAAGGCCGCCGAAACCGCGCCGCTCATCGAACAGGTACTGATAGGCAAAGGCTACGCCGAAGCTTTTGAATTCGAGCGCGCGTTGTATCTCGCGCGCAAAGAGATTGAAAAGCGCGCGTCTCACATCGAAGGCTTCTATGTGCCCTCGCTTTCGAGCCGCACGATTGTTTACAAAGGGCTGTTGGTCGCCACACAACTCGCATCCTTTTATCTCGATCTGCGGGACACGGATTTCGAGACCGCGCTTGCCGTCTTTCATCAACGTTACTCGACCAACACTTTTCCGAACTGGTCGCTGGCTCAACCTTTTCGCCTGCTTGCTCACAACGGCGAGATAAACACGCTGGCGGGCAATCGCAACTGGATGCGGGCGCGCGAGCCTGAGTTGCGCTCGGAAGTCTGGGGCCACGCGCGCGAACGATTGAAGCCCGTCATCTGGGAAGCGGGTTCGGATTCCGCGAGCCTCGATAACGCGCTCGAACTGCTGACGATGAGCGGGCGCGATCCGTTGCAGGCGATGATGATGCTGGTGCCCGAAGCGCACGAGAACGCTCCGCACATGGACGCTGATCTGCGCGGCTTTTACGAATACGCTGCGTGTTTGATGGAAGCGTGGGACGGCCCCGCCGCTTTGACCTTCAGCGATGGCAGGTTTGTTGGCGCGGCGCTCGACCGCAACGGGCTTCGGCCTGCGCGCTACGCGGTCACACGCGACGGGCTGGTCATCATGTCGAGCGAAGCCGGTGTGGTCGAGCTTGACCCTGAAACGATAATCGAAAAAGGAAGGCTCGGCCCCGGTCGCATGCTGGCCGTCGATACGGAGCGCGGATTACTGCTCAAAGACCGCGAGATCAAACTCGAACGCGCCGCGCGCAAGCCTTACGGCGAATGGGTCCGCAATTCGATGATCGCCTGTCCGACGACGCTCGATACGGGCTATTCGTTCTCTTCGGACGAGGCGGAACTCGCCGCTCGAATGAAGAGCTTTGGATACACGCTCGAAGACGTTGAGCGAATAATCGAACCGATGTTTGAAGAGAGCCGCGAGCCCGTAGGCTCGATGGGCGATGACACGCCGCTTGCGGTGCTTTCAAGCAAACCGCGCGTGCTTTACACCTACTTCAAACAGCGATTCGCGCAGGTCACCAATCCTGCGATTGACCCGATTCGCGAGCGGATGGTGATGTCGCTCGAAACGCTGATTGGCCCGCGCGGCAGCCTGCTCGAAGACGAGCAATCGCGCGCGCGCCTGATAAAACTCCGCAGCCCCGTGCTGACGGACTCGGATATCGAGTGGCTCAGAGAGAGCAAAAAGCGCGGCTTTCCTTCAACGACCATAGCGACGCTTTACGGCAGGCGCGGGGGCGAGCGATCTCTTGAAAAAGTTTTAGACGCGCTGTGCGAACAGGCGGTCGCGGCGGTCGAAGACGGAAGCTCGATTCTGATTTTGAGCGACCGTGGAGCAAGCTGCTTTCAAGCGCCGATGCCGATGCTTTTGGCAGTCGCCGCCGTGCATCATCGCCTGCTCGGCGTTGGCTTGCGAATGAAAGCAAGCCTCGTTGTCGAGACGGGCGAGGCGCGCGAAGATCATCACTTCGCCTGCCTGATAGGTTACGGCGCGAACGCTGTGAACCCGTATCTGGCATTCGATATCGTCGCAAACGAAATTCACAGGCGAGGCATGAGCGTGCCGGGCGCGCTCAGGAATTACAAGGCAGCGGTCGAGAGCGGATTGCTCAAGATCATGGCGAAGATGGGCATCGCTACGGTTGCGAGCTACTGCGGCGCGCAGGTATTCGAGGCTCTCGGACTTGATGACAGATTGATCGAGAAGTATTTCACGGGCACGCCGTCGCGCTTTGGCGGCGCAGGCTTGAAGGAGATCGCGCGCGACATGCTTCGCTTTCAGGAAGCGGCCTATGGCGCAATCGGCCCCGCTCATCTTGAAGACGCGGGCTACTATCGTTATCGCGCGGGCGGCGAATATCACGCCTATAACCCTGCGGTCTTTCGCGCGCTGCACAAATTCGCGAAGACCGGAAACGTCGCGGAATTTAAATCTTATCGCGATCAGGTAGGCGCGCGACCTGTTACGGCACTGCGCGACCTGCTGGAATTTCGCGCAGGCGCTCCGGTTGCGATTGATGAAGTCGAGCAGGCATCTGAAATCGTCCGCCGGTTTTCGGCTTCGGCGATGTCGCACGGCGCGCTATCGCGCGAGGCGCACGAAACAATCGCCATCGCGATGAACCGAATCGGCGCGCGCAGCAACAGCGGCGAAGGCGGCGAAGACCCCTCGCGATTTCACCCGCGCGCAAAGGGCGACTGGGCCAACAGCCGAATCAAGCAGGTCGCTTCCGCACGGTTCGGCGTCACGCCCGAATACCTGACATCGGCTGACGAACTGGAGATAAAGATCGCTCAGGGCGCAAAGCCGGGCGAAGGCGGGCAACTGCCCGGCCACAAGGTCACGGCTGAAATTGCGCGGATTCGGCATTCGGTGCCGGGCGTGACTTTGATCTCGCCGCCGCCGCATCACGACATCTATTCGATAGAAGACCTGTCGGAACTTATCTATGACTTAAAGCAGGTCAATCCTCGCGCTTCGATAGCGGTCAAGCTGGTTTCCGAAGCCGGAGTCGGAACGGTCGCCGCCGGAGTCGCAAAAGCTTTCGCAGACGTGATTCACATCGCAGGCCACGACGGAGGCACGGGCGCATCGCCGCTCGGCTCGATCAAACACGTGGGCACGCCGTGGGAGCTTGGCCTTGCGGAAACGCAGCAGACGCTTGTTCTGAACAACCTGAGAGGCCGCGTGCGTGTGCGCGTTGACGGCGGTTTGAAGACTGCGCGCGATGTGGTTGTGGCCGCGATGCTCGGCGCGGAAGAGTTCGGGTTCGGGACTGCTACGGTCGTTGCGCTCGGCTGCGTGATGGCGCGACAGTGCCATCTGAACACCTGCCCGGTCGGCATCGCAACGCAACTGAAGAACCTGCGCGAGCGATTCGCGGGCAAACCGGAAATGGTCGCGGAATTTTTCCTCTCATTGGCCGAAGAAGTGCGCGTGATGCTCGCATCAATCGGGTTTCGCTCGCTTGAAGAGATCATCGGTCGCAGCGACCTGCTGATTGAAAAGACGGACGCGCAGTTGCCGCGAAATACAAAGCTCAACATCGCTCCGATCATCGCGCGCGCAGACATAACCGGCACGCGGCCTGTGCGCTCGACCGAGCGGCGAAATCACGCGCCTGAGCCATCGCTCGGCGACCGATTCCTGCGCGATGCGCAACCGGCAATCGCAAACCGAGCGCGCGTTGCTCTGGTTTATAAAATCCGCAATATTCACCGTGCTGTCGGCGCAAAGGTCGCGGGCGAGATTGCGCGCAATCGTGGAAACGCGGGACTGCGGGAGGGCAGCGTTGACGCGACGTTTACGGGCACAGCCGGGCAGAGCTTTGGCGCGTTCAATATTTCAGGCATGAGGCTGACGCTTATCGGCGAAGCCAATGATTATGTCGGCAAAGGGATGAGCGGCGGCGAGATCATCATTCGCCCGCCTAACGGCGCGCGCTTCGATTGGGCCGATAACGTGATAGCGGGAAACACTGTCATGTACGGAGCGACAGGCGGCGCGCTGTATGTCGCGGGCCGCGCGGGCGAGCGATTCTGTGTTCGCAACAGCGGAGGCTTTGCCGTAGTCGAAGGCGTTGGCGATCACGGTTGCGAGTACATGACGGCGGGCGCTGTCGTTGTGCTTGGCGGAGCGGGCCGCAATTTTGCGGCAGGCATGACGGGCGGCGTCGCTTACGTGCTCGATGTTAATAGAGAATTTGAGCGCAACTGCAATCACGAGCTGGTGAGGCTTGAGCGCGTTACCAGCGATCAGGACGAGCAGACGCTGCGTCGATTGATCGGGCAGCACTCTGAATTGACGGGAAGCCTCAGAGCGCGCGAAGTGCTGTGGAACTGGGCGAAATTCAAACCGCGCTTCTGGCAGGTCATCACGCAGGGAGCGCAAACGACAAGGACTGACACCACGGCAACCGATTCGAGCGAGCCGATTGCCATTGCTACTCCACGACGCATTTCCGCGTCTCATTAATCGCCTCTGATTTGAAAGGCAACAGTTGATTATGAAAGTGAAGATATACGATACGACTTTAAGAGACGGGACGCAGGGCGAAGGCGTTTCGTTTTCGGTTGAAGACAAGCTGATGATCGCGCGCAGGCTCGACGAGCTTGGCGTCGATTACATAGAAGGCGGCTGGCCCGGCTCGAATGTCAAAGACGAGGAGTTCTTTGAGCGCGCTCGCTCGCTCGACCTTCGTCACGCGCGGCTTGCGGCATTCGGCAGCACGTGTCACCCGCGCAATCACGCGGAAGACGACCCGAATCTCAGGGCACTGATCGAAGCCGAAACGCCTGTCGTGACGATATTCGGCAAGACCTGGGACCTTCATGTCACGAAAGCGCTGGGCATAACGCTTGAAGAGAACCTCGAACTGATTGCGGCTTCCGTTGCTTATCTGAAATCGAATGACCGCGAAGTAGTTTATGACGCGGAGCATTTCTTCGACGGGTACGCAAAAAATCCAGATTACGCGATTGAAACGCTGAAGGCGGCAGAACGCGGCGGCGCTGACTGGATAGTGCTGTGCGACACGAACGGCGGCACGCTGACGAGCCGTCTCACACAGGTTATCGAGGAAGTCAAAAGATCAATCGCAACCCAGTTCGGCATTCACACACATAACGATTCCGACCTCGCTGTGGCGAACTCTCTGGCGGCAGTCGAATCGGGCGCGCGACAGGTTCAGGGAACCATCAACGGCTATGGCGAGCGGTGCGGCAACGCAAATCTTTGTTCGGTAATGGCTACGCTTGAATTGAAGCTGGGTTATGAAACGATAGGCCGCGAGCGGCTGCGAACGCTCACGCAGATGTCGCGTTACGCGGCAGAGCTTGCGAATCTGCCGCATCGCAATGACCTGCCTTTTGTTGGTCGCAGCGCGTTCGCTCACAAGGGCGGAGTTCACGTCAGCGCGGTGATGCGCGACCCTGCGACTTACGAGCACCTTGACCCTGAACTGATCGGCAACAGCCGTCGCGTGCTGGTGTCCGACCTGTCGGGCAAAAGCAACGTGCTTTATAAAGCTGCGGAGATGGGCATCGACCTGAGCGCGAGCAGAGCAAGCCTCCAGCCCGTGGTCAGCCGCATCAAGGAGCTTGAGCATCAGGGCTTTCAATTCGAGGCAGCCGAAGCGTCGTTTTGTCTGCTGCTTGAAGAAGCGGTCGGAAACTATGCGCCGTTTTTCAAGCTCGAAAGTTACGAGGTGGCGACCAGACGGAGTCCGAGCGACGGACTCACATCGAAAGCCAATGTCAGAGTCAGCTTCGACGGCGAGATCAAAGAAGCCTCATCGGAAGGGCGCGGCCCTGTTCACGCGCTGGATTGCGCGCTGCGCCTCGCCTTGAGCGACAGCTTCCAGTGCCTGAATGAAGTTCATCTGACCGATTACAAAGTGCGCGTGCTTGATGCGGACAAAGCGACGGCGGCAAAAGTGCGCGTGCTGATCCGCACACGCGATAACGAAGAATGGTGGAGCACAGTTGGGTTGTCGGACAACATTCTCGAAGCCAGCTGGCAGGCGCTCGCCGACGCAATCAACTACAAACTGTATAAGGAAATGCAGAAGGTAAAAGTGAAAATTCAAAATTATGAGAGCGCAGAAGCGCTTGCTTGAGAACCTGATGTTTAACTTTTGCCTTTTGCTTTTTTACTTCTACCGGGGGTGAATCGTGTCGTTTGATCAAACGAAATGGGTATGGATGAATGGCCGCATGGTTGACTGGCCGAATGCCACGCTGCACGTCTCTTCGCACGCATTGCATTACGGCACAGGAGTGTTTGAAGGGATTCGATGTTATGAAACCGCAGACGGCCCGGCTGTATTTCGCCTGAAAGCGCACCTTGACAGGTTTCTGGATTCGGCTGAAATGTACGGCATCGAGATTCCTTATACGCTCGAAGAGATGGAAGAAGCCATCTGCGAAACAATCGCGCTTAACGGTTTCACCAGTTGTTACGTGCGGCCAATCTGTTACTACGGCAGCGCGGGCCTCGGCCTGCATCCGCGCAACTGTCCGCTGGAGGTTGCGATACTTGCGTGGCCCTGGGCCGCCTATCTTGGCGATGAGGGGCTGGAGAAAGGCGTGCGCGTAAGAGTCTCTTCGATTACGAAATTTCATTCGCGGATGATGCCGACGACGGCGAAAGCCTGCGGCACATACGTCAATTCCATGCTGGCCGTGCGCGAGGCGATGGCCGCCGGTTATGACGAAGCGTTGCTGCTTGACGAACACGGCAATGTCGCCGAAGGGTCCGGCGAAAATTTATTTCTGGTGACCGGCGATCAACTGCTGACCAACGACGAGCGATCCTCGATTCTTCCGGGCATCACGCGCGATGCGGTGATAAAGCTGGCGCGAGATCTGGGTTACAGGGTGAACATCGGGATGATCAGACTTGGCGATCTGTACAGTGCGGACGAAGCGTTCTTTACAGGCACAGCCGCCGAAGTCACCCCCATACGCGAGCTTAACGGGACACCGATAGGAGGAGGCGCGCGCGGACCGGTGACCGAAAAACTTCAACAGGCTTTTTTCGCAGTCGTACGGGGCCGAGAGTCGCGCTACGGCGACTGGCTTCATTACGTCGCTCGACAACCCGTCGCGGTCGCCTTGTAGGGGTGATGGCGCATGATACGCTTCGCGTGGCGCGGGCTTGTCCCTGCAAATCTATCCCGTCCGGTACGTTGACCGCCCGTGGGTCAATCTTCTATCCTGCTCGTTATCGCATTGCGCGAGATTTTCATCCGTAGCAAGGGAGAAACGGTGAGCGAGCGTTTTTTGTTGAGCAGCAAACTTCCACCCTACGTCTTCAGCATCACTAACGAGTTGAAGGCGGCGGCAAGGGCGAGAGGCGAAGACATAGTCGATCTGGGAATGGGCAATCCCGATTTGCCCACGCCTAAACCCATTGTGCAAAAGCTTGTAGAGTCGGCGCGCAACCCGCGCAATCACCGCTATTCGGCTTCGCGCGGCATACCGAAACTCCGCGAGGCAATCGCAAATCGATACGCGCGCAAATGGGGCGTCCGGCTCGATCCCGACTCGGAAGTCGTCACGACTATCGGAGCTAAAGAAGGGCTTTCTCATCTCGTCATGACGATGCTCGCGCCGGGTGAGGCGGCTATAGTTCCGGTGCCTGCTTACCCGATTCATACTCATTCGGTCATCATCGCCGGAGGCAGGCTGATAGAGATCCCCTCTGAAAATACCGATGATCTGCTCGACCGTCTTGGGCGTGCGATCAAGGCCGAGCGCCCCAAATTCGTGATGCTCTCTTTTCCGAACAACCCGACCTGCCAATGCGTCGATCTACAGTTTTTTGAAGAGGTGGTCAGGCTTGCGCGCGAGCATAACACGATAGTCATACATGACTTCGCGTATGCGGATCTGGTTTTTGATGGCTACGTCGCGCCGAGCATTCTACAGGTCGAAGGAGCGAAAGATGTGGCTGTCGAAATCTTCTCGCTGTCGAAAAGTTACAGCATGGCGGGTTGGCGCGTGGGCTTTGTCGTCGGCAACCGCGAAGTGGTGACGGCCCTGACCAGAGTCAAGAGCTATCTGGATTACGGCATCTTTCAGCCGATTCAAATAGCTTCGATCATCGCTTTGAACGAATGCGAAGAGAGCGTCACGGAGATCGCAGAAACCTACGCCAGGCGGCGCAATGTGTTGATCGAGGCGATGATGCGCGCGGGCTGGCAGATTGAAAAGCCTAGAGGCACGATGTTTGTTTGGGCAAAGATCCCTGACCGGTATCGCTCGCTCGGCTCGCTCGAATTTGCGAAGCTGCTGCTGAGCGAGGCCCGCGTGGGAGTCTCTCCTGGCGTAGGATTCGGAGAATCGGGTGACGGCCATGTGCGGTTTGCGCTGATCGAAAACGAGCATCGCATACGTCAGGCGGCGCGCGGCATCAGGCAGATGTTTAAGGCCGGGTGAGGAGGCTCAAATGGAGTTGATGCAACTGGAAATGTTCGTGGCGATGGTTGAAGAAGGCAGCTTTCACAAGGCAGCCGAGCGCGTCTTTCGCACTCAGCCCGCAGTCAGCATTGCGATTCGCAAGCTCGAACAGGAACTGGGGTGTCAACTCTTTGACCGCGCAAATCGCAACGCCTGCGTGCTTACGGACACGGGCGAGGTGCTTTATGGTTTTGCAAAAGAATTGCTGAATCTGCGCGACGAGGCGCTCATCACTCTACAACAACTGCACAACCTTCAAAGCGGGCGCATAAGAATCGGCGCGAACGAAAGCACGGGCCTGTACCTTCTGCCGAGGCTGATACTGGCATTCCGCGAGCAGTATCCAAAGATAAAAATAGAGGTGTTTCGCCAGCTTTCGGCGCGACTCCCGCAGGAGTTGCGCCAGCGTAATCTGGACTTCGCCATACTGTCCTTTCTGCCCGATTCAAACGATCTGGAAGCAACGCCCGTGATGCGCGACGAACTGGTCCTGATCGCAAGCCCGCAACACGCAATCGCAGGCAGCGAACGGGTTCACATACGCGATCTCGGCTCGGCGAATTTTATCGCGCACAACGCGCGGTCGCCTTCGCGCGAAAAAGTCATCGAAGCCTTTCGCCGATTCCAGACTCCGCTCAATATCACGATTGAAATAGCCACAATCGAAACAGTGAAGCGATTCGTGGCTATGAATCTGGGACTGGCCTTCGTGCCGCAAATGTGCGTGCAGGAAGAGGTCGAACGCGGCGAACTGCTCGTTATTCCGGTCGAAGGATTCCGCTACGAGCGGACGCTTTGGGCAGTGCGCCGCCGCACGGACGCGCATTCGCACGCTGCGCAGGCGTTTATGCAGGTCATCAATGCCCTGGCAGAGAAACTGTTGCGCCCTCAACCCTCTCCTTCACCTGATTCCGAAAAGCCGATTTCAGATACGGTAAATTAAAAGCCGGTAAATTAAGCGAACCCCGCCAGCAACCTACAGCTTTGTAAGATCGGCCCTGTAAAACATACAAAATTGTAATAATCGCGCTCCCGGCTCAAACCCGGATCGTTTTCGGGTAAAGCTGAGAACTATCGCCCTGACATAGAGATGTGAGCTTGCGAATTGCGCAGGCGGGCAGATGGTACGGGCTTTGCACAGACATATACGGCAAAACGATTGTCTCAACATATGCGAATCAATCTCGAAAAGATGCTCGATCACGCCAACGAAAAGCTGGCTGTAATCAGCGCGACGACCGGACGTGAAGAGCAGGTCGAAGCGTTCAGGAAGTTTTTGAAGATCGAGACGGAGCGGTTGAGAATCCGCCATCGCTTCGGGCTGAGCGGCGGCGAGATAGCCAGAGGCAGAAGCTATCTGGTTGACATGGTGATCTGCCGCGCCTGCCAGCTTGCGGATTTCGACCTCTATCCTGCGGATGCCGAAAGCGGCTGCGCTGTCATCGCTCTGGGCGGGTACGGGCGCAGAGAGCTTGCGCCTTTTTCGGACGTTGATCTGCTGTTTCTATATGCGGGCAGGGCGAGTGGCGGAGCGAAGCAGTTCGTCGAGCGGGTTCTTTACCTGTTGTGGGATATGGGGCTGAATGTCGGGCACAGCTTCCGGTCGTTGAAAGAGTCTGTGGCGATTGCCCGAAGCGACCTGCACTCGCGCAATGCGATGGCCGAAGCGCGTTTCATCACGGGCAACGCTCACCTGTTCCGCCGCTTTATCAAGCAACTGGACGATTCCGTCTTCAGGATGCGGCGAGAGACCGATCTGTTTTTTGAATCGATGACAAGCGAGCTTCGCGCGCGATACGAAAAATTCGGACAGGTCGTATGCATGCAGGAGCCGAACGTGAAGGAGAGCGCGGGCGGCCTGCGCGACCTGCACACGGCGCTCTGGGTTGGGCACTCGCGCTACGGCGCGCGGGGGCTGGACGACCTGCGCGCAGCAGATTATATATCGGGCGCAGAGTACGCTGCCGTGCGCAAGGCATACGACTTTATCTTCCGCGTGCGCAACGAAGCGCATTTCTCGACGGGGCGCAGAACGGACCTGCTGACGCTCGATCTTCAGCCGCAGGTTGCCGCAGGTCTGGGTTACGAATCGAAACGCGGCCTTGAGGCTTCTGAAATTTTCATGCGCGATTATTACCAGCGCGCAAGCGAGCTTCATCGTTTCAGCGAAAGCTTTGTTGCGCGCGCGCTTGCGCCCGACGCCGAAAAGCGAAGTCTCGTCAAACGGGTAACCGCAAGCTTTGAATCGCGTCAGGGCAAGTTGTACCTGACGATAAAGCGTGGAGGGCAGAGGGCAGACACGTCCCGAACCGATTTTGAAATCAAGCAGGGCAGGCTTTACCTGAAAGATGAGCCGGACGATTTTCGCAGCAACCCGATGCGGCTGATGGAGATCTTTTCCGTCGCTCAAAGCGAGCGCGTCACGCTGAGCGACGAGTTGAAATCGGCTGTTCGCGGCCAGTTGCATCTGGTGACGCGCAGTTTTCGCGCATCGAAGGAAGCCGCGCGCGCCTTTCGAGAGATTTTGCGCCGCAGAGGAAGAGTTTCTGCCGCGCTGCGCGAGATGCACGAGACAGGTTTTCTCGCTCGATTGCTGCCCGAATTTGCGCGGATAACTTTTCTCGTCCAGCACGATTTCTATCACAAGTACACGATTGACGAACACACCCTGAAAGCCGTCGAAGCCCTTGACCGTCTGGCCGAAGCGGCAGACCCGCGACTGCTGCGATTCGTAAAAGTTTTTGAAGCGATAACCGACGCCGCTCCGCTTTATCTGGCGATGCTGCTGCACGACATAGGCAAAGGATACGGCGGCGGCCACGTCGCTCGCGGAGTTCGCATAGCAGAGCGCGTTTGCGCGCGGATGGGATTTGACAGCGAGAAGGTCCTTTTGCTGATCAGAGAACATCTTTTGATGTCGCACACGTCCGAGCGCAGAGATCTGTCCGAAGAAGGGCTTATCGAAAGCCTCGCTCGAAAGATCGGAAGTCTTGACTGCCTCAATATGTTGTTGCTTCTGACTTACGCCGACACGAGCGGTATAGGGCCGGGAGTGTGGAACGATTGGAAAAGCTCGTTGCTGTGGGAGCTTTACACTCGGACGCGTTCATATTTTGTCGATGATAAATCTGTGAGAGCTGGCACAAATCGTCGCGTACTGTTCAAACAGCAGGTCATTCGCGAATTGCTGCCGGAGTTTTTGCCGAGCGAAGTCGAGCGCCATTTCGCGATGATGCCTGAGCGTTATCAGCGCGCGAACAAGCCGACTCAAATCGTGCGGCACATTCGATTGATCAATCGCCTTGAGGGTGAGCAGCTCGCCTGTGACTGGTACATGACGCCGGGCGGTCATTGCACGGACCTGACGGTTTCGACGCGCGACCGTGCGGGTCTTTTCGCGCGCATAGCAGGCACGCTTACCGCGCACGGCATAAATATTTTGAGCGCGGATCTGAACACGCGCGAAGACGGGCTGATCATAGACACGTTCAAGGTTTCGGAGGTCAACTCTCAGCAGCCCGTAAGAAGTGAGCTTTATGCGAAAGTCGAGCAGAATCTCAAGGCGGCTATCGAAGACCGCTACGACGTGGCCGCAGCAGTCGAGCGATGGCGCGAAAAATCGCCGCGCCGCACCTGGCGACGCAGTGCGCGCAAGCCTGTTCAGACGGCGGTAAAATTCGACTCTGAAACTTCCATATCGGGCACTGTTGTCGAAGTTCGCGCGGAAGACGAGCCGGGCCTTGCCTACAGGATCGCCAGCACGATAGCCGCGCTTTCGTTCAGCATCACCTTTGCAAAGATCACGACCGAAAAGAGCCATGCGCTCGATGTGTTTTATATCACTGACGCTCGCGGGCAAAAACTCAATACGACTGATCTGCAAGCGGTCGAGCAGGCGCTGCTGGAAGCGCTTGTCCGAAAGCCTGACGTGAAGCCGATGAAGGAGGTTGTATGAGGAAGATAGAAGCTGTCATCAGGCCGCACCTGCTCGATGCAGTAAAGAACGCCTTGCAGGAAGTCGGCGTCGCGGGGCTTACGATCACCGAAGTCAAAGGGTTCGGTCGCCAGAAAGGGCATACGGAAACTTATCGCGGCAGCGAGTACAAGATCGATTTTCTGCCGAAGGTGAAGATCGAAGTCGTGCTGCCTGTCGAGATGGTTGATCTGGCCATCGACGCGATCATGAAGACTGCAAGGACGGGCAAATTCGGCGACGGGAAAATCTTTGTGACTCTGGTCGAAGAAGTCATTCGCATTCGCACGGGCGAGCGCGGCGAGCAGGCGCTTTGAAAACTTCCGTATCAGTAGCCCGCGCGTAAGTCAGGCCGCGCATACGAGGGCGTGGGTGCTCGACCTGACACACGCGGGCTGCTGTTTCAAAAAGAGAGGGGATTGATGAGCAGGAAAAATCTTTTGCGAACGCTGGTCTGGTTCGGATTGTCAACGGTCATTCTTGCGGGTTCGGCACTGGTTCGCGCGGATGATTCCGCGACGACTGCGATCAACAGCGGCGATACGGCATGGCTGTTGATCTGTGCAGCGCTTGTGATGATGATGACAGCGCCGGGGCTTGCGCTTTTTTATGGCGGACTGGTCAGCCAGCGCAACATTCTATCGACGCTTATGCACAGCTTCTTTCTGCTCTGTCTGATCAGCGTTCAATGGATGGTGATTGGATACAGCCTCTCTTTTGGCGCAGACCGCTTTGGCATAATAGGCGGACTCGATTATCTGGGTTTTCACGGCGTTGGCCCCGAAGCTGCAAGCGTTGCGCCCGTCCCGCATCTGATCTTTGCCATGTATCAGGCGATGTTTGCGGTCATCACGGTCGCGCTGATCACGGGAGCGTTCGCCGAGCGAATAAACTTTTCAGCATTCGTGCTCTTCAGCCTGTTGTGGGCGACCTTCATTTATGATCCGCTGGCGCACTGGGTCTGGGGCGGCGGGTGGCTGATGAAACAGGGAACGCTTGATTTCGCAGGCGGCACGGTCGTGCATATCAGTTCGGGAGTCTCTGCGCTCGTCGCCGCGCTCGTCATCGGTCGCCGCACGGGTTATCCTCGCCGCGCCCTTCCGCCACACAACGTATCCTATACCGTAATCGGCGCGGGGCTGTTGTGGTTCGGCTGGTTCGGCTTCAACGCAGGCAGCGCGATGGGCGCAAACGGGCTTGCGGCAGTAGCCTTCGCCGTGACTCACATGGCAGCGGCGGCGGGCGGGCTTGCATGGGTATTTGTCGAATGGGTGCATCGCGGCAAGCCGACCATTCTGGGCGCTGCAACCGGAGCGGTGGCGGGACTTGTCGCCATCACGCCTGCCGCAGGGTACGTGACCACGCTCGCGGCGCTGGCCATAGGGATTGGCGCTGGCATTATCTGTTACGCGGGCGTCAACACGCTCAAGCCCCGGTTCGGCTATGACGATACGCTCGATGTTTTCGGCGTGCACGGGCTTGGCGGAACGTGGGGAGCGATAGCGACTGGAATATTTGCTACGAAATCCGTTAACCCGGCGGGAGCCGATGGATTGCTTTATGGAAATCCCGGCCAGTTACTCAACCAACTGATCGGAGTAGGAGCGGGCTGGGTTATAGCGGCAGTTGGGACATTCGTCATTTTAAAACTGGTTAGCCTGGTGACGCCGCTTCGCGTCACGGAAGAAGAAGAGATCGCGGGCCTCGACCGCGCGCTTCACGGAGAAGTTGCGTACAACTTCTTAGAGCCGGGGATGAGCGGCATCAGCAAGATGAGTATCAGAAGCGAAGCTTCATATGCAAACGTGCCCGCTATAGCCGAAGAGCCATAGCATGATTTGACTTAGCCTGAATTGAATTAGCGTGAAATGAACTCACTCTGGATTTGCAAGCATCGCACGCGCTGAAATTGGGAGTGAAAACCATAGACTTAATATCACAGGAGAGAACATGAATCCGAAAAACGTTTTGAAATTCGCCAATGATGAAAAGGCGGAATTCTTAGACCTGCGCTTCACAGACCTGATAGGAGCATGGCATCACCTGACATTCCCTGTTGAGGAGTTGTCAGCAGATTCTTTTGAAGGAGGATTCGGGTTTGACGCAAGCAGTCTGCGCGGATGGGCTGCGATCAACGAAAGCGACATGCTTTTGATCCCGGACCCGACGCGTTACTGGATGGACCCTTTCATGGATCGCAAGACGCTCTGTTTGATTGCGGACGTGGTAGACCCGATAACGCGCGAAAGTTACTGGCTCGACCCGCGAGCATTGGCCAAGCGCGCCGAAAGCTATCTGAAATTCACAGGCATTGCCGACATCGCATACTTCGGGCCGGAAGCCGAATTCTTCATATTCGACAGCGTCAGCTATCACAACGAGAATCACTCGTCGGGCGCGACCGTTGACAGCAGCGAAGGCTGGTGGAACACGGGCAAAGAAGCCAACAGGAGCGGCTACGCGGTTCGCAGCAAAGAAGGCTACGTGCCACTGCCGCCGGTCGATTCGATTCACAACATCCGATCTGAAATCGCCGCCGTGCTGAAAGCCTGCGGGCTGACGGTCGAATGCCATCATCACGAAGTCGCAACCGCGGGGCAATGCGAAATCGATTTTCGCTACTCGACCCTGCTCGGAACAGCCGATAACCTGATGGTCTTCAAATACACTGTTAAGAACGTCGCTCGCCAATTCGGCAAGTCGGCTACCTTCATGCCGAAACCGCTCTATGGCGACAACGGCAACGGCATGCACTGCCATCAATCGTTGTGGAAAGGCGAACAGCCGCTGTTTGCAGGCGACGGGTACGCAGGCATCAGCGAGATTGCGCGTTTCTACATCGGCGGGATTTTGAAACACGCGGCGGCGCTGGCGGCCTTTGCCGCGCCGACCACGAACAGCTACAAGCGACTGGTGCCGGGATTTGAAGCGCCCGTGAATCTGGCTTATTCGGCGCGCAATCGTTCGGCAGCCGTGCGAATCCCGATGTTTTCGCCCAGCCCGAAAGCCAAGCGATTAGAAGTCAGGTTTCCCGACGCGACCTGCAATGCGTATCTGACGTTTTCAGCGATGTTGATGGCCGGGCTTGATGGAGTTCAGAATCGCATTGACCCAGGCGAGCCGCTCGACAAAGACATCTACGACCTGCCGCCGGAAGAACTGGCAGAGATTGCGAGCCTGCCCGGTTCATTGGACGCATCGCTTGCGGCGCTTGAACTGGATCACTCTTTCCTGCTCAAAGGCGATGTCTTTACCGAAGGACTCATAAAACGCTGGATTGATTATAAACGCGAGCGCGAGATCAACCCCGTGCGAATGCGCCCGCATCCGATGGAGTTCGCGCTCTACTACGACATCTAAAACTAAGGATGAGGGATGAGGGATGAGGGATGAAGGCATGAGGATAGAGTAGTATGGAGGATGAATCTTTTTCATCCTTCATCCTTATATTTCAGTCCGTCACTGCGCCCGTGCTGCTCGACGAAACGAGCCTGGCGTATTTTGCCAGTACGCCGCGCGTGTAGCGCGGGGCGGGCGCTTGCCAGTTTGCGCGGCGGCGAGCTATCTCTTCGTCCGGTACGTTTAGTTGTAAAAGGCGCGCTTCGGCGTCAATCGTTATCGAATCGCCTTCTTCTACGAGCGCAATCGTACCGCCCGTGGCGGCTTCGGGCGCGACGTGCCCGACCACCATGCCGTAGGTCGCGCCGGAGAAGCGGCCATCGGTTATAAGCCCGACCGAATCGCCGAGGCCCGCGCCGATGATGGCCGATGTCGGCGCAAGCATCTCGCGCATGCCGGGGCCGCCCTTCGGGCCTTCGTAACGTATGACAACGACATCGCCCGGACGTATACGGCCTGCAAAGATCGTTTTCATGCAATCTTCTTCGCAGTCGAACACGCGCGCGATGCCAGTGATTCTGGCGCTTTTGATTCCTGTGATTTTTGCTACAGCGCCTTCTTCGGCAAGGTTGCCCCTGAGGATTGCCAGATGGCCCTGTGCATAGACGGGCGCGTTCCACGGGCGAATCACGTCCTGATCGGCGCGCGGCGTATCGGGCACGCCAGAGAGCGTTTCGGCAATCGTGCGACCCGTGATGGTAAGCTGGTCGCCGTCGAGCTGGCCGTTGGCAAGCAGCATCTTCATCACCTGCGGTATGCCTCCGGCGCTATGCAGGTCGGTTGCAACGTAGCGGCCCGAAGGTTTCAAGTCGCACAACACCGGCACGCGCGCGCGAATCTCTTCAAAGTCATCGAGGGTCAACGGCACGCGCGCCGCATGAGCTATGGCTAAAAGATGGAGCACCGCGTTGGTCGAGCCGCCCACGGCCATCACGACTGCGATGGCGTTTTCAAAAGCCTTGCGCGTAAGAATCTGACTTGGGCGCAATTCGCTGCGAACCGCTGCTGCGAGCGTTTCGCCCGATTGATACGCGCTTTCGGCCTTCTCCGGGTCCTCAGCCGCCATCGTCGAAGAGTAGGGCAGGCTCATGCCCATAGCTTCGATTGCGCTCGACATAGTGTTGGCCGTGTACATACCGCCGCAGGAGCCTGCTCCGGGACAGGCGTGGCGTTCGACCTCTATCACTTCCGCTTCGGTGATTTTGTGCGCGCTGTAGCCGCCCACGGCTTCAAACGCGCTGACTATGGTCAAATCCTGGCCGTTGTAATGCCCGGCTTTGATCGTGCCGCCGTAGACGAAGATTGCCGGAATATCGAGCCGCGCGATTGCGATCATCGCGCCGGGCATGTTCTTATCGCAGCCGCCGATGACGCAGACTCCGTCCATGCTCTGGCCGTTGGAGACGGTTTCAATAGAGTCGGCTATGACTTCGCGCGATACGAGCGAATACTTCATGCCTTCGGTTCCCATCGAAATGCCGTCGCTGATGGTGATGGTGCCGAATACCTGCGGCATTGTGCCCGCGTTTTTTAGCGCAGCGGTGGCCCGTTCTGCGAGCGTGTTCAATCCCAGATTGCATGGCGTTATCGTGCTATAGCCGTTTGCTACGCCGATGATCGGTTTGGTGAAATCGTCATCGCCGAATCCTGTGGCTCGCAGCATCGCGCGATTGGGCGCGCGCTCGATCCCCTGAGTAACAATTTTGCTTCTGGTGTTATGGCTCATAAGTGGTCCTCGAATGATGCGCAGACCGGAAAACAATAACATTGAAATCGCGCGCGAGCGAGGTTGAAACAGGTGACGACAGAAGCAGGCCGTTCAGCTTGCTGGCAGTTGGATAAGGATCTCTCTGTGTGCGATTCTGTTTAGGGGAATCGAGCATGAGTATTACAGAAATTCTATGGGATGCCGACGATCAGGCGGCGCGGCTTGTTGAGATGACCAGCAACACAGCCGAGTTGAAAGAGGCTCCGCTGCGCCGCGATGTGCGAAGCCTTGGTCGATTGCTGGGCGAGGTGCTCAAGGAGCAGGCCGGGACCAGTTTGTTTGACCGCGTGGAGCATCTGCGCGTTCTTGCCATCGAGCATCGCGATTTGCAATCCGGGCAGAAGGGCGAAACGGACCCCTATCGATTGATGAATCAGGCCAGAGAGTTCGTAGGCCAGATGAGCGTCACCGATGCTCATCAACTGACCAAGGCATTCGCAATCTATTTCGAGCTGACGAACCTTGCCGAGACGAATCATCGCAAACGCCGTCGCCGCGCGGCAGAGTTCATATCTGATCGTGCGCCGCAGGCGGGTTCGCTTCGCGGCACCTTGCTCAGAATGCGCGACGCAGGCATACCGCAGGCCGCCGCGCTCGAATACCTGCGCAAGGTCAAAGTCATTCCGGTTTTTACTGCTCATCCCACGGAAGTCGCGCGTCGGACGGCGCTTTTCAAACGGCAGCGCATCGCCGCTGAACTGGAAAAGCTCGACCAGTTGCCGCTCGCCCGCGCCGAAGCCGAAAGAGCGCAGAAGGTCATAATGGCCGAGATCACCGCGCTGTGGCAATCCGACGAAGTGCGCCGACGCAAGCCGACCGTGCGCGACGAGATCAAGATGGGGCTTGATTATTTTTCCAGTTCTCTGATCTCGACCGTGCCGAACCTTTACGACGAGATTGCTCAGGCGTTTCGATTCGCTTACGATTGCCGGATCGGCGAGCGCGACATGCCCGTGGTCGTTCAGTTCGGCTCGTGGATAGGCGGCGACCGCGACGGCAACCCTTACGTCACGGCGGAAGCCACGAGCGCCGCGCTCAATATGGCGCGCCGCGTCATCTTTGATCATTATGTCGAAGCTGTCAGAGAATTAATCAGGCAACTCAGCCCTTCTGCGCATCAATCGCGGGTTTCTTCCCGGTTGCGGTCAGCGATTGATCGTTATGCGGAAATCTATTCTCCGAATGATCCGAGCGCAGAGCTTCGCGCGAAAGATGAAGCTTATCGGCGCTTTCTGGTCTTCATTCTGCATCGCCTGCTCCTGACGCGCGACGAACACGATCATAAGGATGTCTACAAAGAGGCGCGGGATTTTCTGGCAGACCTCTGCCTGATGCGCGAAAGCCTGTCTGAAAATAATGGAGAGCGGCTGGCCCGGCTTCTGCTCGACCCGCTGCTCAGGCAGGTCGAAACGTTCGGGTTTCATCTGCACACTTTAGACCTGCGCCAGCACGCGCGCGTTCACCAGCGCGCAATCAGCGAGCTTTCGCGCGGAGCCGAAATCAAAAGCGCGATCCTTCCCGCCGCGCCTTCCAAAGAGACGGCTGCGCTGCTCGATACTATGCGACAGGTGGCCGAGTTGAAACGCGCTTACCCGGAGCAGGCGATTCAAAGCTATGTCATCAGCGGCGCGCGCTCGGTTGATGACATATTGTCTACCGTCTGGCTTGCAGAAACCTGCGGCGTGCGAGTCGCCGCCACGGATGACGGCAGGGAATCGGGGCTGATGCCCGTGCCTCTGTTTGAATCAATCGAAGACCTGCGCAACTGCCCTGAGATTTGCCGCCTGCTCTGGAGCTCGAAAGATTACGCGAAGCTGATGGATTCGTGGGGGCGGCGTCAGGAAGTGATGCTCGGATATTCGGACTCGAACAAAGACGGCGGGATGCTGACAAGCACGTGGGAGATTTACAAGGCTCATCGCGCTTTGCATCGTGTGGCCGATGAATGCAATGTACGGCTGCGGCTCTTTCATGGCCGGGGCGGCACGGTCGGTCGCGGCGGCGGGCCTACTCATCGGGCGATTGTCGCGCAGCCGCCGGGAGCGTTTAGCGGCGAGATGAAAATTACAGAACAGGGCGAGGTCCTGAACTGGAAATACTCTGACGTGGTGCTTGCCGAACGCAATCTTGAATTGATGATCGCCGCATCGCTCGAAGCTCTCGCACGGCCCGGCAAAACGGAGGTTGATGAATCGGAATGGGAAGCGGCAATGACTGAGATGTCCGAAGATGCGTTCACTTTCTATCGCGAGCATATAGTTGAAAACCCTGACATATTACCTTATTTCGAGCAGGCGACGCCTGTGCTTGAGTTCGAGCAGGCAAAGATCGGCTCGCGCCCTGCACGCCGCACGGATAGTCGCGGCATCTCGGACCTGCGCGCCATTCCGTGGGTGTTCGGATGGATGCAGAGCCGCCACGTTCTGCCCGCGTGGTTCGGAGTCGGATGGGCCATGGAAAGATTCAGCAATCGCGGAGCGGCAGAAGCGCGCGCGCTTGAAACGATGATGCAAAGCTTTCCGCTCTTCACCGATTTGATCGGAAACATCGAGATAGGCATGGCGAAAGCCGACCTCGACATTGCGCGGTTGTATGCGGAACTGGTTGATGACACGGGCGTGCGCGAGCGAGTCTTTCAGATGATAGTCGAAGAGTTCGAGCGAACGCGGGGCCAGGTCCTGCGCGTAAGCCGCCAGTCGCGCCTGCTTGAAAACAATCTGGTGCTGGCGCGGTCGATACGTCTTCGCAATCCATATGTTGACCCAATGAGCCTGATTCAGGTTGACCTGCTTCGCCGCAAGCGTGGAGGCGAAGAGAGCGAGGAGTTGAATTATGCGCTGGCCGCGACGATCAACGGAATATCGGCGGGACTGCGCAACACGGGTTGATGCGAACTACTCAAATGGCTGTTGCTCGGATAAACTCTTTCTTTCGTCAAACGGCGAAGTCCCGGACAAGGAGATTAACGAAATGTCGTCACCCGGCAAACTGGCGATCTTAGTTGGGGGCGGGCCAGCGCCCGGAATCAACGCGGTCATTTCGGCTGCCACGATTGAAGCGATCAACGAAGGTTTCGAGGTGCTCGGCGTTCAGGACGGATTCAAGTGGCTGATGCGCGAAGACACGTCACACGTTCGACCGCTCAGGGTCGAAGATGTTTCGCGCATACACCTTGACGGCGGGTCTGTGCTCGGCACTGCGCGCGATAATCCTACGAAATCCGAGAAGGGTATTCGCGCGGTGGTCGAAACCCTGCAATCGCTTGGGGTCACGCATCTGGTTACCATAGGCGGCGACGATACGGCTCTCTCTTCAAGCTTTGTCGATGAACGCTCAGGCCGAAAGATCCGCACAGTCCATGTGCCAAAGACTATCGATAACGATCTGCCGCTCCCTTCGCACATTCCGACCTTCGGCTATCAGACGGCGCGGCACGTCGGCGTCGAGCTTGTGCGCAATTTAATGGAAGATGCGCGCTCGACAAAGCGGTGGTACTTTGTGGTTGCGATGGGTCGCAAAGCCGGGCATCTCGCTTTAGGGATAGGCAAAGCCGCAGGCGCGACGCTCACCATCATAGGCGAAGAGTTCGAGCGCGAGACTATAGCCTTCGCAGACATCTGTAACATAGTAGAAGGCGCGATCATCAAGCGCCGCGCGATGAATCGCCATCACGGTGTCGCCGTGCTGGCCGAAGGATTGATAGAGAAGCTCGATCCTCAGGAACTCTCCGATCTCGAAGATGTGGAGCGCGACGAACACGGCCATATCCGCTTTGCCGAAGTAGACCTCGGTCGCAAGGTCAAGGCGGAAGTGCAGGGGCGTTTCAGCCAGCGCGGCATTCGCGTGACGATCACCAATAAGAACATAGGCTACGAACTGCGCTGCGCCGAACCCATCCCGTTTGACGCAGCTTACTGCCGCGACCTCGGATACAGCGCGATAAGATTTTTGTTGAGCGGCGGAAGCGGGGCGATGGTCAGCATACAGGGCGGGCGGTTGGTTCCTCTCTCTTTTCAGGACATACGCGAGCCGGGCACCGGCAAAACTCGCGTGCGACTGATTGACATCGAAAGTGAAGGCTATCGCGTGGCGCGCGAGTACATGATCCGGCTTGCCGGGGATGATTTCAAAGACCCCGCGTGGATTGAGAAACTGGCCCTCGCAGCCAGCATGACGGTTGACGAGTTTCAGGACAAATTCGGTTATCTCGGCAACTGACAGGCGGATGAATATGGCGATTAAGAGAATAGGCGTACTGGTCGGAGGCGGCCCCGCACCCGGAACCAACGGCGTGATTGCCGCCGTCACCATCGAAGCTATAAAGCTGGACTGCGCGCCCATCGGATTTCACGACGGGTTTGAATGGCTTGCCCAGCGTTACACGGACGAACAACACGAGCTGACGATCAACGAAGTCTCGCGCATACACCTTGACGGCGGGGTGATCCTCGGCACTTCGCGCACAGACATCACGCGCGACAGGCGAAGCCTCGAAAATGCGGTCGCGGCTCTTAACAAGCTCGGCATAGACGCATTGATCGCCATCGGCGGCGATGATCTGGTGCGAAGCGCCGCAGCCATCGAGCAGGAGACTAATGGAGCAATCAAGGTCGTGCTGGTTCCAAAGAGCATCGATAACGATCTGTGGATGCCGCTTCCGGTGCCGACGCTCGGCCACGAGACCGCGCGGCACTTTGGCGTAAAACTGATAAAGAGCCTGATGGAAGACGCGCGCACAACCGGGCGTTGGTATTTCGGCGTGACGATGGGCCGCCCAACCGGCCATCTGACGCTTGGAATCGGCAAGGCCGCAAGCGCCACCTGCACCATCGTTCCCGAAGAGTTTCGCAAAGAGAAAATACCGCTCGCCGAGATCTGCGATATCGTGGAAGGAACGATCATCAAGCGCAAAGCCATGGGCCGCGACTTCGGCGTCGTGCTGATGGCCGAAGCGCTCAACGAGCATTTCAGCACCGAAGAAGTGGCCGAATTGCAGGATGTTGACCGCGATGAGCAGGGCAATGTCCGCGTCACCGAAATCGATCTGGGCCGCAAAGTCAAAAACGAAGTCCAGGTGAGACTGGAGCAGCGCAAAATCAAAGTCACCATCGTTGACAAAACTATCGGGTATGAACTGCGATGCGCGCCGCCGATTCCTTACGACGCCGAATATGCCCGCGATCTGGGCTACGCGGCGGTAAATCATCTGCTCAGGCAGCAGACGAGCGCGATGATCACGATTCAGGGCGGCGAGGCGCAGGCCATTCCTTTCAGCGAAGTCATCGATCCGGCAACGGGACGCGGCAGGCGTCGAGCGGTTGATGTCGATACGGAAAGCTATCAGGTGGCGCGCGATTATATGGTCCGGCTCGGCCCAAAAGATTTCACGGACCCTGCGTGGGTTGAGAAACTTTCCGAAGCCGCCGGTCTCGCCACACCGGAATTCATCGCGCGCTTCGGAAAGTTTGCAAGTCAGTAAGAGGAGCTTTATAGATGGTCCCCGAATGGGACAGATGCAATAGCCGGGGGCATCGCCCTCGGTATGCAGGATTGCTGCAAGGGGCTGACCCTGAAAGGATCGAATTCGCAGCGTTGAATATGACCCTTTCAGGGTCAGCATATCGGCTGGCGTGAATTCCGGGGGCGATTGCCCCCGGCTACTGAATTTAGCCCTTTCAGGGCTATTGGCCTTTTCCAGGGGGAGGTCTATGTCGGAAGCCCGAAGAATAAAGAGCCTGCTGAGACGGGCTTATGAAGGTCAGGCGTGGCACGGCCCTTCGCTTCGAGAACTGCTTAATGGCGTGACGGCAGAGCAGGCCGTCAGAAAGCCGCTCGCTCAGGCGCACAGCATCTGGGAACTCGTGCTTCACATCTCGGCGTGGGAAAGCGCGGTGCTTAAAATGTTAGAAGGCCAGTACGTCGAAGCGCCTGACGAAGGCGACTGGCCCGCCGTAACAGAGACGAGCGACGAGGCATGGCAAGAGGCGCTTGCGGTGTTAGAGAGCAGGCACATGAAATTGAGAGACGCGGTTGCGCGACTCGAAGACGAACGGTTGAACGAACCGATGGCCGAAGGAAAGCCTTCGGCTTACTTCGCCCTTCACGGCGTAATTCAGCACACGCTTTATCACGCGGGGCAGATCGCATTGCTGAAAAGGGGCTGATCGAATGTCATTGATGCTTGATGAAATCGCCGAACAACCGGCGGCGCTCGCAAGGACGATTCAGGAAGAGCGCGCAAAGGTAAATCGTCTCGGCGGGTTTTTGAAATCGCGCGATATTGATTTGATAGTGCTTGTCGCGCGAGGCAGTTCCGACAACGCCGCGCTGTTTGGCCGTTACCTGCTTGAGCTTACGACGGGCATCCCTGTTTCGCTCTCTGCGCCGAGCGTGCACACG
Source organism: Blastocatellia bacterium (assembly GCA_963804815.1). Classification (GTDB taxonomy): domain Bacteria; phylum Acidobacteriota; class Blastocatellia; order UBA7656; family UBA7656; genus DATEKX01. Next base: position 7,361,978 of record CAWDRU010000002.1, read on the forward strand.
CTATATGGCGCGAAGCTGAAATTCAATCGCGCGCTGGTGATCGGCGTATCGCAATCGGGCGAAGGCGAAGACATCAATCGCGTGCTGGAACAGGCGCGCGGGCGCGGCGCTTACACGGTCGGAATAACCAACGAGCCTGCTTCGTCAATGATCGATCTGGTAGACGAAACGTTGCTGATGCACGGGGGGCGCGAGCAGTCTGTTGCGGCGACGAAAACTTATACCGGCCAGATGATGCTCTTTTATATGCTGGCAGAGGCGCTTTCAAACGGCCAATCCGCTTTGCAATACGCCAGGATACCCGATTATGTGGCGCGCGCTTTGGGCGAACGCGCCCGAATCCGTGAGCTGGTCGAACGTTACGTCTTCATGGAAAACTGCGTGGTCGTCGGGCGCGGATTGATCTATGCGAACGCTTACGAGATGGCGCTGAAACTGATGGAGACCTGCTATATCGTGGCAGAAAGATTTTCGTCTGCGGATTTTCTGCACGGCCCGCTTGCCATAGTCGAGCGCCATTTCCCGATCATCCTGTTTGCGCCGCCCGGCGTCACACGGGTCGGAGTCAGAGAGTTGATGGAGAGGCTTCGCGAACTGCGCGCAGACACGCTCGTCATCACGGATGATGAAGAACTGGCTCGCATAAGCACGCGCAGCATACGGATGCCTGCGGAGACCGGAGAATTCCTCGCGCCGATTCCTTATATCATCCCCGGCCAATTGTTCGCGGCATTGCTTGCCGATGCGAAGGGGCTGAACCCGGATACGCCCCGGTCGCTGTCGAAAGTGACGCGCACGCTCTGATCAAACGAGGTAACAAGCATGAGCAACGATAAACAGGAATCCGAATGGAAGCTGCTGAGGCTTCTGTTCAAAGCGCACCCGTGGCACGGAGTTTCAATCGGAGAAGACGCGCCCGAAGTCGTGACTGCCTATATCGAAATAGTGCCGACCGATACGGTCAAGTACGAGGTGGACAAGGCATCAGGCATCCTCAAGATTGACCGCCCTCAGCAGTTCTCCAATATCTGCCCCGCTCCTTATGGGCTGGTGCCGCAGACGTACTGCGGGGCGAAGGTCGGCGACCTGTTCGAGAAGCGAGCGGGTCGCGCGAACATAGTTGGCGACGGCGACCCGCTCGACATCTGTGTGCTGACTGAAAAGACCCTCTCGCACAGCGACCTGCTTTTGCGAGCGGTTCCCATAGGCGGGCTGAGCATGGTTGACAGGGATGAAGCCGACGATAAGATCATTGCCGTGATGAAAGACGATGCGGCCTATGGCGATTTGAAAGACATTTCCGAGTGTCCGCCCGCGCTCATCGAACGGCTTCAACATTACTTTCTGACTTACAAGAACGCTCCCGGCGCGAAGAAAAGCAAGACCGAAATAACCGAAATCTACGGGCGAGAGGAAGCCTACAATGTGATTCGCGCGAGCAAGCAGGATTACAAAGACCGGTTCGGCGATATCGAAAGCATATTCGCGCGATTTAAGTGACCGAGATTTGAACTGACGGAGATTTGAACCTGTATGGAATCAATGATTGTGACGGGCGGCGCGGGGTTCATCGGAGCAAACCTTGTCCGCTACGCTTTGGCGCACACACAGGCGCGCATTGTTGTGCTCGATAAACTGACCTATGCGGGAAATCTCTGCACGCTCGAAGACCTGGCAGAAGACCCTCGCTTCGTCTTTGTCGAAGGCGACATAGCCGACCGCGCGTCTGTCGATTCAATATTTCGCGAGCACAGGCCCTCAGCAGTTTTGAACCTCGCGGCTGAAACTCATGTAGATCGCTCGATAGATGACCCTCGTCCGTTTATCGACACAAACATAGTCGGCACGTTTGACCTGCTCGAAGCGACGCGCAAATACTTTGCATCGCTCGACGCGACGGCGCGAGAAAAATTCCGGTTTCTGCATGTTTCAACGGACGAAGTTTACGGCACGCTTGGGCCTTCGGGTCTGTTTTCCGAACAGACCCCTTACGCGCCCAATTCGCCTTACTCGGCATCGAAGGCGGCGGCTGATCATCTGGTTCGCGCTTACTATGAAACCTACCGATTGCCGACCATCATCACGAACTGCTCGAACAACTATGGCCCTTACCAGTTCCCGGAAAAGCTTATACCGCTCACACTGCTCAATGCCATCGAAGGCAATCAGCTTCCCATATACGGTGACGGCGGAAACATCCGGGACTGGCTCCACGTCGAAGACCACTGCTCAGGCATTCTCGAAGCGCTCAGGCGCGGTCAGACGGGTGAAAAATATAACATCGGTGGAGAAAACGAGCGGACTAATCTTCAAGTCGTGGACACGATCTGCGCCGTGCTTGAAGAGCTTCTTCCGGTCGAACAGAACAGCAGGCTCAGCGAGCGAGGCGTTAATCGTTACAGCGATCTTAAAACCTTCGTTACCGACAGGCCCGGCCACGACCGCCGCTATGCCATTGATGCGACAAAGATTCGCACAGAGCTTGGATGGCATCCCCGTTATGATTTCGAGAGCGGAATCGCAAACACAGTTCGATGGTATGTCAACAATCGCCGGTGGTGCGCAGAGGTGCAGGCTGGCAAGTACAGGCGCGAAAGGCTTGGCATGATGGGCAACTGAAGCTGGATTAAAGAGGAGTCCGGGGGTAGTATGATTCGCTTGAAGCGGAAACGGGTTGGGGATCCAAAAAAGCCACACTAGTTTTTGATAGCCCTGAAGATTAATCAATCGAGAACGGGAGAATATTTATTATGCTGTTGCATGATGTGCAAAGGCCTGAGTTGAACCACGTGCATACAATACGCGAAGCGATACTGCTGCACGCCAAACATACGCTCGCGAAGCGGTGGGAAGATTTAACGAAGCGCGACGTGTTTCTGGCCGCTTCGCTTGCAGTTCGCGACTCGCTTATCGACGGAATGCTCGACACCGAAGAGCGCTATCAAAAAGCTGATGCCAAGTGCCTGTACTATCTTTCGATGGAATTTCTCGTGGGTCGCTCGCTCGGAAACAACCTCATCAATCTGGGCGTGTTCGATGCCTGCAAAACAGCTCTCGAAGAGCTTGGCATAGACCTCGAAGAAGTGCGCGCTTCAGAAGCCGATGCAGCGCTCGGCAACGGCGGACTTGGCCGCCTGGCCGCATGTTTTCTCGATTCGCTTGCGACCCTCGGTATGCCCGGTTTCGGTTACGGCATCAATTATCAGTACGGATTGTTCAAGCAGGAGATTGAAAACGGCTATCAAAAGGAGAAACCCGACCACTGGCGCGCGCACGGAACTCCGTGGCTGATAGAGCGACCCGACGAAGCCTGCATCATCCCCGTCTACGGCACGGTCGAAAACGGGGCGAAACAAAACGGCGATCACGCTCCGGTGTGGACAGGCTGGAAAGTGATGATAGGCGTTCCGTCGGATATGCCTGTCGTTGGATACAAGGGGCGCGCGATCAATTTTCTGAGGCTTTATACGGCTGCATCGTCGGAAGAATTCGATATGCAGATATTCAATCAGGGCGATTACATCAAGGCGGTCGAACACAACATCGAAGCAGAGAAAGTCTCGAAAGTGCTCTACCCGTCAGATTCGATTGAAGCTGGCCGCGAGTTGCGACTGGTTCAGGAATATTTTCTGGTAGCCTGCGCTGTGCGCGACATCATTCGCCGCTACAGAAAGAACCACGAAGGCTTCGAGCAGTTCCCGTCGAAAGTTGCAATCCAGATGAACGACACGCATCCAGCCCTGACCGTGGCCGAGTTGATGCGAGTCCTCGTTGACGAAAACGAAATCGCGTGGGACAAGGCATGGGAGATTACACAGGCGACGCTTGGGTTTACGAATCACACCTTGATGCCCGAAGCTCTGGAGAAGTGGTCCGTGTCGCTTTTCGAGCGGGTGCTGCCACGTCACTTGCAGATCATCTGGGAGATAAACGCAAGGTTTGCGGCGCTTGTGGCGGGTATCTGGCCGGGCGATTACGAGCGGCTCAGGCGCATGTCGATCATCGAAGACGGCGAGCGAAAGCAGGTTCGCATGGGCCATCTTGCGATTGTCGGAAGTCATTCCGTAAACGGAGTGGCCGAGCTTCATTCAGAGCTTGTGAAGACGAATCTGGTGCCTGACTTTTATCAACTCTGGCCTGAGAAATTCAACAACAAGACGAACGGCGTAACGCAACGCCGCTGGCTGCTGAAAGCCAATCCGCTTCTTGCAGCTCTGATCACGCGCTCTATCGGTGACGAATGGATCACGAACCTCAACCATCTGCGCGGGCTTGAGCGGTATGTTGATGACGAAAGCTTTCAAGACGAGTTTCGCAGGATCAAACGCGCGAACAAAGAGCGATTGACGAACGTCATCAAAGAGACGACCGGTCTTGCAGTCGATCCCGATACGCTTTTCGATGTTCAGGTTAAACGCATACACGAGTACAAGCGCCAGTTGCTGAACGTCCTGCATATCATCCATGAATATCTGGTGGTCACCCGCGATGGACTGACTCTGCCGGTGCCGAAAACCTACATATTTGCTGGCAAGTCCGCGCCCGGCTATTGGGCCGCGAAACAGATAATCAAACTTATAAATAACGTCGGGCGGGTCATCAATAATGACGAAAGAGTGCACGAGCAGATGAAGGTAGTCTTTATTCCCGACTACAAGGTCTCGCTTGCAGAAAGAATCATTCCCGGCGCAGACCTCAGCGAGCAGATATCTACGGCAGGCAAAGAGGCATCGGGGACAGGCAACATGAAGTTTGCGATGAACGGCGCGCTGACTATCGGCACACTGGACGGCGCGAACATAGAGATCAGGGAAGAAGTCGGCCCGGAAAACATATTCATTTTCGGCATGAAGGCCGAAGATATTCAGGTTTTGCGCGACAGCCGCACCTACAACCCGCGAGAGTATTACGAAAGCTCCGCGAATATCCGCCGCGTGCTTGATTCGCTGCAATCGAATATGTTCTGCGCGGACGAGCCGGGGCTGTTCACGTGGATATTCGACAGTCTCGTTTCAAACGACGAGTATTTTCATCTGGCCGATCTGGCTTCTTACACGGATACGAAGGTGACGGTCGCAAGACAGTTTCGCAATCAGGGATTGTGGACTCGCAAGGCCATACTGAACGTGGCGAGGATAGGAAAATTCTCAAGCGACCGGGCGATCAGAGAGTACGCGGATGAGATATGGAACCTGAAAAGCGTGTGAAGCATTGCAAGTCGCAACTTGCCGGATTACTCTTGATCGGGATGGCTAACCCTCGAAATTATCACATGTGACAGGAGAACTGAGTTATGGAATTTGTCTACTCTGACAAGGTCAGAAAGCTACAGGAACGGCTGACGGCTTTCATGGATAAATACATTTATCCGAACGAAGAAAAATATCGCGAGCAGGTCAATGATGGTGACCGTTGGCAGCCGACGCAGATCGTCGAAGAGTTGAAAGAGCGGGCGAGGGCCGAAGGGCTGTGGAATCTCTTTCTGCCTGAAAGCGAAGACGGCGCAGGGTTGACGAATCTGGAATACGCTCCGCTTTGTGAAATAATGGGGCGATCCATCATCGCGCCGGAATCGTTCAACTGCTCGGCTCCGGACACGGGCAACATGGAAGTGCTGACGCGGTACGGGAGCGCCGAGCAGAAAGAAGAGTGGCTCAAGCCTCTGCTTGCGGGGCATATTCGTTCGTGCTTTGCGATGACCGAGCCGGAAGTGGCATCTTCGGATGCGACCAACATTCAATCGAGCATCGTGCGTGACGGCGATCATTACATCATCAACGGCCATAAGTGGTGGACATCGGGCGCGGGCGACCCTCGCTGCAAAATATCTATCTTTATGGGCAAAAACGACCCCTCTGCCCCAAGACACAAACAGCAGTCAATGATACTGGTGCCGATGGACGCGCCGGGCGTCAGGATTGTGCGAATGCTGCCGGTATTCGGCTACGACGATGCACCGCACGGCCACGCCGAAGTCGTTTATGAAGACGTAAGAGTTCCGGCCTCGAATATGTTGCTGGGTGAAGGGCGGGGATTTGAAATCGCGCAGGGGCGGCTGGGGCCGGGTCGCATACATCACTGCATGCGTTTGATCGGGGTGGCCGAAAGATCGCTCGAAGCCATGTGCAGGCGCGTCAAATCGCGCGTCGCGTTCGGCAAACCGATTGCGGAGCAGGGAACTATCGTAGCCGACATCGCAGATTCGCGGATGGAGATAGAGCAGGCGCGATTGCTGACTTTGAAAGCGGCTTCGATGATGGACACTGTCGGCAACAAAGAAGCGCGCGCCGAAATCGCCATGATTAAAGTGATAGCTCCGAACATGGCGCTCAGAGTCATAGACCGCGCCATACAGGCTCACGGCGGCGGCGGAGTAAGCAACGATTTCGGGCTGGCCATGGCGTGGGCGCACTCGCGCACCCTGCGCCTGGCCGACGGGCCGGATGAAGTGCATCGCGCGGCCATTGGGAAGATCGAGTTGAAGAAATATAGTTGATCCGAAGCGCGAATAAAGAAGCGCCGTTACTGTAAGCCTGTCCTGCGGCAACGGCACTTCTTTTTCTTTATAGCAGACGCGAGAAGAAAGCTATTCTGTCTGTAGAGAAACGATAATCTATGAATGCGGAATGATGAGCTACTGCCTGATTCATCATTCCGCATTCATCATTTCTATTTCAGCGCAGGAGCGTTACAGGGCCATCCCTGCGCTCTGGGTTCCGCCATCACGCCTGATTCCGTGCCTATGAAATTTCCCATCTCCCATTTCAACAGATCGCGCGCGTGACGAAGCCAGCCTTTGTTCTCTCCGCTCCAGGTGTAATAAATGTTCAGCACCCTGATTTCGCGCTTGTCCGGATAATAGACTCCGGCCACGTTTACTTTGTAGTAAGGCTCGAAAAAAGCAGAAGGCATTATCACCACATAAAGCCCGCGCGTCGAGACGCGACTGGCGCGCCCGGCTAAGGGTCCGCCGCATTCGGTGAACTCTTTTTGAGTATCCTCGAATGCTTCATCAATCCACTCGCCTATGGCGTCGGGCGAGCCGGGGAACTGCTGGATTTCGTTGATGGCATAATCAGGCACTTTCTTCTTCTGCAACTTGCTGAGCTTCTTTTTCCAGTTCGGTTTGGGCTGATCAAAGCCCTGAGAGTTGTACCGGATGTGATATCTGGGTGAAAACTGATCCGGCACCTCGACAGGGTTGCCGAGAAATTTGAAATCAGCCTGAGCGTTGGCTGCACTGACACAGAAGACGAGGGGCAAGGCGAGTAATAGTAATACCGCTCGTTTGGACACCATTCTTCCGACTCCTATTTACGCAGGTGGGGGAGGCTCCACAGGGGCATCTGTTGCAGCGGGTTTATCTCGAACTGAAAGATTGCAGGAGGCAAATCGAAGCTGCCTCCTTATGCCCTATCGGCAAAGCCCGTGCCATTTATCGAGCAGGGATGAGTGTTTCGGAGGTTTCCTGATTTTTCGAGCACTGTATGCCCTGTTGTAGCCATATCAAAACGGCGTGTGATGTGAAAAGGCTTCAATTCCCGCGAATTTCCATCCATTGCATAACCTGCCAGCACTCAGTTCCGGTGTGCCCTGAGGTTACACTCTGGAGACTTTTCCCCTCGCTCGTGCAGGTGTGGAAATATAAGGCTGTTTTGCATCTTGCTAAATAGAAATGAGCGGCAGAAACGCAATTGAGGGAAAAAAGCTAAAAATGTCGCTTGTAGTAAGTGACTGCTGTTTGATAACGGATTTGGGGAATCTGAAGTGCGGAAAATACCTATCCAGGGGATAGGGCAAGAGCATCTTAAATCTTGTAGGATGTAGACCTTCCGTATTTCTAAAGGAGGTCTACAATGGATAATCAATCGCCCAGAACTCTTGTCGAGCATTTCAGCTCTATCACTGATCCTAGAATTGATCGCACTAAACGTCACAAGCTCATTGATATTTTAGCCATCTCCATCTGCGCTACTATCTGCGGCGCTGAGGGCTGGGAAGAGTTCGAACTTTTCGGCAACTCTAAACAGGATTGGTTCAAGTCTTTTCTTGAACTGCCAAACGGCATCCCTTCCGATGACACTTTTCGCCGTGTTTTTGCCCGTATTGATCCTCGGCAGTTCCAGCAATGCTTTCTTGAGTGGGTTCGTTCAGTTTATCAACTCACTGAAGGTCAGGTCGTAGCTATTGACGGCAAACTCTCACGCAGGTCTTTCGACCGACCAACGGGAAAGGCTGCTATCAGCATGGTCTCGGCTTGGGCTAGCGAAAATGAAATGGTTTTGGGCCAGGTGAAAGTTGATGAGAAATCCAATGAAATAACAGCAATTCCTGAATTACTCGATATGCTGGAAGTAGCGGGCTGCATCGTCACTATAGATGCTATGGGGTGCCAAACCGATATTGCTGCAAAGATTATCAGCAAAGAGGCAGACTATGTCCTTTCGGTAAAAGGCAATCAAGTAACCCTGTATGAGGATTTAATTCAATACTTTGATTGGGCGCTTGGTGATAAGTTCAACCAGACCGCTTATACGACGGAAGAAACCGTAGACGGTGATCACGGGCGAGTAGAAGTGCGACGATACTATGCGACGAGTGACTGTGAGTGGCTGAGAAAGAAAGCAAATTGGAAGGGGCTGCAAACGATAGCGATGGTCGAGAGTGAAAGAACAGTTCAGGGAGAAGAAACGAGCCGAGAGCGAAGATACTACATAAGCAGTCTCGAAGCAGATGCAAAGCAGATAGGCAAAGCGATACGAGGGCACTGGTCAATAGAGAACTCCTTGCACTGGGTATTGGATATAGCATTTCGAGAAGATGAGAGCCGGATAAGAAAAGATCATGCGCCGGAGAACGTGGCGACATTGAGACACATAGCCTTGAATCTGCTAAAGCAAGAGAAGACAACGAAAGTAGGAATAAAATCGAAGCGGTTGAAAGCAGGCTGGGATGAAAGCTATCTGCTTAAGGTTCTATACGGTTAAGATGCTCTCGCCCTAATCCAGGGGATTGACAATACTTAGGACATGAAATATCCTCTCAAACTAGCATTACTTTGATTTAACTGAGATCGTCAGGTCAAAGAGGAGTAGAACTGGAAGATTATTGATAATGGATAAATTTTAAAGCCGAAGCCAGCATCAGGCTTCGCGGGCTGCCCCCTCACACCTACCGACGCGGCCCGATTCCAAGAGCTAAACCAAAAATAAAAAGTGAAGGGGGCTTGTCTCGAAAGATAAGAGATATTTCGGTTTTATCTTTATGGGATGAAGAAGTAAGAAACGAGAGGTCTCGAACAGCAGTTTACCTCGAAGAACAAGACGGAGTTGTTTATGTATTATCGGTTATTGAAAGATTTTTCTAAGTATAGCCACTCAAAATCGCATGCTCTCACCTCGCTGGCTCCAGCATACTTAGACCGAAAATTCCTTCTGAGAAGCAAAAAACGCTCTCAATAATAAAGTGCTGCCAGTCATTAGTGATGGCAATCTGCACGCAGTATCGAATCGAACGTATGGTCCCGTCCCAGGTTGTCGCTGCCTTATCAGTGACGAACGAATAATCGGGTGATTAATGAGCAATTTTACCAAGTATCGCCATGTGCGATTTCCCTATGGGTTTAACTATCAGGCCGTAAGTGTGTCTGCCGGATGATTGCGAAATGTTCATAAAAGCCCGGTATTAAAAGCAAAACCCAGTGATTATTGAAATTCAGGCAAACAGGCTGTGGGCGAAACTGTCAATAGCCGTTGCAACTCTATTCTTGTGCGCAGTGCTGGCCGTCGCCATGCTGACGCAGGTCATAACAGGCATACTTACCGATGAGCGGGTAACTGTGAGCCGCGAACTGCTTGCCAGCGGCGTAAGATATGTTCCAAATTCCGCGCCGTTACAGGCCAGACTTGCCGAAGCCGAGATGGCCGAAGCCGAGCGCGATTTGCCGAACATCGAAGCGCGCGCGATTCGCGCCATTAATCTATCCCCGTGGGACTACAACTATCAGTTGCTGCTGGCATCAATCAAGGAGACAAGGGGAGATCGCGCAGAGGCTGAAAAAGCGTTACGCACTGCGCTCTCGCTTGCGCCCAACAACACGGACGTTCATTGGCGACTCGCAAACCTGCTGCTCAGGCAAGGTAAGATGGCAGGCTCGCTTGAAGAGTTTAGAAAAGCCATCTCTACTGATGCGGCATATCTGCCTTCGACGCTTGAATTGATCTGGCGGGTTTCCGGCGGACGGCTTGACGCCGTGAACGCTCTTGCTGGCGACAGGCCCGAATCCAAACTTCTGCTTGCGCGGTTTCTGCTCAACCAGTCGCGCGTCGCAGAAGCCGGTAGCGTGTTCAACAGCATTGACGTTAAAGCGCGGCTCGCCATTCCTGAAAGCAGCGCGTTTATTGATTCGCTCATCGTTAAAGGCGACATAACTCTTGCTCGCTACCTGTGGGCATCTACCTTGAGCGCGAATGATACGACGCAATCGATCTGGAACGGCGGCTTCGAGTCGGATGTTGTTAAAGGATTCGCCCAGTTCGACTGGACGATCTCTCGAAACGATTACGTGCGCCCCGCGATTGATAGCGGCACCTTTCACAACGGGTTGCGCTCGCTGCGCCTGGACTTTGCTGGCCGCGATACAACACGGCTCGACGGCGAGATCAAACAGTTGGCGGTGGTGCGACCGGGCGCGCGGTATCGGCTGGAGTGTTACGCAAAGACCGATGCGTTCCAGACGCCCGAAGGCCCGCGCGTTGTTGTTGCTAACATCACATTGCAATCGGAAATAGCTGCATCTGACGCGATTGCCGCCGGGACAAACGATTGGCGTCGCATCTCAATTGAATTCGTTGCGCCTCAATCGGCTCAATCCATCCTTATCAGGATCAAGCGAGTTCCGCGCTTCAGCTACGACGAACCGACAAAAGGCACCGTCTGGTTTGACGACTTCACTTTGACAGAACAAGACACAGGAAAATGAGCGCGAAAAGTCACAGCCGGGCGTCAGGCAGGCATTTGAATAAGACCATAGCCGTGGGATTGCTGCTCGCGGTCGCTTTCACTGCGCTGGCCCACGGTGCGGTCGAGCCCTGGTCGGTCTTTGTTTTTGAAACAATCGTGCTTGCGCTTGTTTTGTTGTGGGCCGCGAAGGCAATAGCCGAGGGCGTGTTAAAGATCGCAATACCGGAAACGGCTTTTCCTGTAGTCGCGCTCCTGGCGTTCGGCCTGTTGCAAAGCCTCGGGTTCGCGGGCAGGAACGGGCGCGTGTCGAGCCTTTCGATGAACGTCGGCGCAACACGCGCAACCGTAACGGTACTGATCTTCCTGCTCGTTTCGTTCATCATTACATCGAATTTTTTTTCGAGCCGCCCACAGTTAAAAGCGCTTGCAAATTTTCTGATCATCTTCGGCCTTGCGATGGCAATCTTTGCGCTTGTGCAGAACTTCGCGTGGGACGGACGTTTCTACTGGCTCAGACCTACTGAAAGCCCGTCTCCATTCGGCCCTTTCGCAAATCATAACCATTTCGCAGGCTATATGGAGATGTTGATACCCGTGCCTGTAGGGTTGATCATTGCGGGCGCGGTACGCGCAGAGACCAAATGGCTTTATGGATTCGCCGCAATGATGATGGGAGTTGCGACGGTTGTGTCGCTGTCGCGCGGCGGCATGATCGGCCTTGTCGCCGCGATGAGCTTCATCCTGCTGATGAGCACGCGGCTGCGAAAACCAGTCGGAAAAACTTCTGGCGGGCGGCGGCTTCCTCAAATCGCGTCGCAGGCCGTGATCGTCGCAGCTCTGGTTGCGGTCATAATGGCAGGAATATTCTGGATCGGGGCCGAGCCGGTCATCAATCGAGTCGCTCAGGGGCAGCCTGCGAGCGCACAGTTGCAGACGGAAAGCTTCTTTTCGAGTCGCGGATGGGTGTGGAGAGACACGCTGACGATGATACGCGCGAACCCGTTTTTCGGGGTCGGACTCGGAGCTTATGGCACGGCGTTCCCGGTCTATACACAAAGCGATGGCTCGCTCAGAGTGCCGCAGGCGCATAACGATTACCTGCAAATCGTCGCCGATTGCGGCATCGTGGGCGGGTTGATCGGTTTGTGGTTTATCGCGCTGATCTTTCGCGCTGTGCTGCGCGGTATGAAATCACGCGACCCGTGGCTGGCAGGGCTGGCGCTGGGCGCGGGAGCAGGCATTTTTGCGATGCTTGTTCACAGCGTCTTCGATTTCAACCTTCAGTTGCCAGCCAATGCGCTGCTGTTTCTTGTTCTTTCGGCAGTGGTGTCGTATGTCAGCGCGACTGTTTCCGATGAAGAGAAGACTTTCGCTTTAATCTCCAGTCACGGGCTTGAAACCGAAAAAGCTTCGACCATCGGTCTTGTAAGAGGTGCATCATGAAACGAGAAACTGAAACGATAAGAATACAATTGCTGGCAGTGGCGATGCTCGTGATCGGCCCGCTGGCCGCTGGCGCATCGGGCGGCGCAAAGCAGGACAAGCCGCAAACTGCTTCCGCCCCTTCTAAATCGCCGGGCGGAGGAAACTCCGCGACGAAAGTTTTAGTTTCCGGCGGGGAAGATTATCGCATAGGGGCTAACGATGTGCTGGAGCTTCAGATCGAGAATGCGCCGGAACTGTCGCGCGAAGTTCGCGTTACCGCCGCAGGCACTTTTCTCATGCCTTATCTGGGGCGCATTACCGCGCACCAGAAGACGCCCGAAGAATTAGCGGAGTACATTACAGAGCATCTGCGCGGCGATTACCTCAAAGACCCCAAGGTTATTGTGAGAGTGAAGGAATACAACAGCCGGTCATTCTTTATACAGGGTTCCGTGCGCAGCCCGAACGTCTATCAGATAGAAGGCAAGCCATCGCTTCTGGAGTTGATTACGCTTGCAGGCGGGCTGGTTGAAAATCATGGGGCGACCGCTTTCATCATACGCAAGCTCAAATCTGCGCCCGTGACTGAACCGCAAACGGGTCAGACCGTCGGCGCTGAAACCGAAAAAGACCCGGACGGCGAAACCGCTCCGAGATATGAATTGAAGAGTGTTCATATCAATGCGCTGCTCAAAGGCCATTTCGAGCAGGACATGTTTTTAGAGCCGGGCGACATCATAAACATCCCGCCTACGGATGTTTTTTTCGTCGCAGGCGAAGTGAATCAACCGGGATCGTTCCCGCTCAAGGAAGGCACAACTCTGCGTCAGGCAATCTCGCTTGCGCAGGGCACGAAGTTCAACGCGGCGCTCGGTCGCGGAATAATCTTTCGCGAAAGCCCGACAACCGGCAAGCGTGAAGAGTTGCCGGTCGATGTCGGCGCAGTCATGAGCGGCAAAAAAGAAGACCTGACCATACTGGCTAACGACATAATCATCGTGCCCAACAGCCGCAGCAAAACCATTGGCAGCGCGCTGTTGAGAGCCTTCGGCATTTCAACGATATCCCGCGTGCCTGTGCCGTGAAGGTTTGAAAGCGCAACCTGAATGCTCAGCAACACAGCCCCTGTAGTTATTAATGGAGAACTTCGATGTCAGAAGAAAAGCTTGAATTAGAAAAGATCCCTGCTGCCGAAGAGGGACAGATAGCAAAGCCCGGCTACCCTTACACGGACGGCTCAGCCTACGGATATGGATACGGCTACAGCGCCGATGACGAGAGAGTCTATCTGCGCCAGATGTGGCGCGCGATACGAAAGCGCAAGCTGGTGATAATCGTCATGGCTATCATCGTCACGAGCGTTGTCACCGTCGAAGTGTTTCGCAATAAGTCCGTATATCAGGCAACATCGACCATCGACATCGGCAAAGAGAATCGAACGCTTGTCAGGACGGGCGACGTAGTTGTTCAAACCGACGAATCAGACGATATGTTCTATGTCGCGCTGGCGATGAAGACCAAGATACGCCTGCTTCAAAGTCGCCCGCTGCTTGAAGACGTGGTGGTCAATCTTAAACTGGACCGTAACCCGCAGTTTCTCGATGTCACGACGAGGAAATCTTTCTGGGAAGCCTTTCGGAGCATCGCCTCGAAGTTTCGCAGGCCGGTACTGAGTCAGGAGCCGCAGGCCGTATCTGAAACCCCCATAGCGCAATCGAGCGGGGAAGGCGCTCGCTCGCGCGAAGAGAGCGCGCGGCTGTCGCCTTATGTCGATGTGCTTGCCGCCAACCTGAGCGCAGAGCCGTTGACGGACACAAGGATGATCGTCGTCTCTTTCTCTCATACAGACCCTGTGCTTGCCGCCGATGTGGTTGATAACGTCGCGCAGGTCTTCATACAACGCAGTTTTGAGAGCCGGACTGAACGATTCACGAGCACTTCCGAATGGCTGGACAAATCGACGCGCGAACTGCAATCCAAAGTTCAGCAGGCCGAACAAGCGCTCGCCGATTACAGCAATAAACATAATATCTATTCGCTCGAAGGCAAAGATAATCTGGCGATAGAAAAACTGACTCGTCTTCACAGCGAAGCGACGAGGGCCGAGACCGAGCGCATGCTCAAGCAGTCTGTGTATGAGCAGGTAAAAGCGGGCAACGCAGACAAAATTCCCGATACGTTTACAGATACAAAGCTGGGCGATCTTCAGAGAAAACTCGGCGATCTTAAAATTTCGCTCGCGCAACTGCTGAGCACCTACGGGCCTAAGAATCCGAACGTAGTCAGCGCAAGAGACCAGATAACCGCTATCGAAGAACAGATCAACGACAGCCGCAAATCGCTCGACGGAAGGCTCAGGGCCGATTACGAGCGCGCGGTGCGTGACGAGACTTCATTCAAAGCCGCGCTCGAACAGGCCAAGTCAGAAGCCGCTCAGCAGAATCAGGCTGCCATTCAATACAGCATACTCAAGCAGGAAGTTGAAACCAACAAGCAGATGTATCAGGACTTTTTGAATAAGACGAATCAAGCCAAGATTCAAAAAGCCGAGCAGCAGAACCCGATGAAGATGATTGACCCTCCGCAGGTTCCTGTCGCCCCCATTGGCCCGAACCGGATGCGCACAATAACGATAGGCTTTTTTCTGAGTCTGGTTGCGGGCATCGGGCTGGTCTTTGTGCTTGAATACCTGGACAACACGGTCAAAACGGTCGAAGACATCGCGCGCTACACGCAGTTGCCTGCCCTGAGCATCATTCCCGCGATGACCGGGCGCAAAGCGCGCATGTTGTCGTCAAACAACGGCAAGCAGAGGGACGCCGAAGGGTTGCGGATAAATTCGAGCAACGGGATGCAGACCGAACGGCTCATGGCGCTGGACGGTCGCTCGTCAATTGCCGAAGCATACCGCGTGCTCAGGACATCAGTGCTTTTATCATCCGTAGACAACCCTCCCCGAACCATTCTGGTTACGAGCGGTCAGCCGGGCGAGGGCAAAACCACGACGGCTGTCAACACGGCAATCAGCCTTGCCCAACTCGGCTCGTCGGTATTGATAATAGATTGCGATCTTCGCCGCCCGTCTGCGCACAAGCTTTTCGGCGTGGATCAGGGGCAGGGGCTGTCAACTTATCTCACTCGCAACGTGAAACTGGTTGACGTGATACAGAAACTGCCGATACCTAACCTGTGGCTTCTGCCCTGCGGCCCGATACCTCCGAACCCGGCTGAGATGATAAGCTCAGGCAGGATGAAAGAGATGATTCGTCTGCTTGGCGAAAGCTTCGATCACATCATCATAGATTCGCCCCCGCTTTTGAAAGTGACAGACCCAGTGATTTTGTCAACGCTCGTCGATGGAGTGATACTCGTAGTTCACGGCGGCAAGAGCACGCGTGACATCGTTCGCCGTACGCGGCAGGAGTTGTCGCTTGCAGGCGCAAAGATTTTCGGAGTGGTGCTCAACAATGTCGATGTCGGGCAGGCGGGCGATGATGAATATTACAGCAGCTACTCCGAATACAGAGAACATGGCAGGGAAGCGCACGGGCAATAAACAAAAATGCAGATTCGATTTGAGATAAATGCGTTAATGAATCAGAATACTCGTTTGCGAAAAAGAGTTTCCGGAACGGAAAATTATTCTGACTTCAAAGGT
Organism: Blastocatellia bacterium; assembly: GCA_963804815.1. Taxonomy (GTDB): domain Bacteria; phylum Acidobacteriota; class Blastocatellia; order UBA7656; family UBA7656; genus DATEKX01. The sequence goes on from CAWDRU010000002.1 coordinate 7,378,023, forward strand.
GGAATCATACGAATATGACCAAGCTTCAACCTACACAGGTTCCTCTGCTGGACTTAAAAGCGCAGCACGCAACCATACGCGACGAAGTGCGTGAAGCGATTGATCGCGTAGTTGAATCGCAGCATTTCATTCTTGGCCCGGAAGTAGAAGCCCTCGAACGTGAGGTTGCCGCCTACTCCGAATGCGAATACGGCATCGGCGTCTCGTCCTGTACGGATGCGTTGCTGGTTGTGCTGATGGCGCTCGATCTCAAACCGGGCGATGAAGTCATCACCACGCCTTACACCTTCTTTGCCACTGCCGGAGCAATATCGAGGCTTGGCGCAAAGCCCGTCTTTGTTGACATCGATCCGCTGACCTATAACATCGACCCGACCCGTATCGAATCGGCCATCACAGAGCGCACGCGGGCGATCATTCCTGTGCACCTCTACGGACAGATGGCCGACATGGACCCGATAATGGAGATTGCCGCGCGGCGCAATCTGATTGTGATAGAAGATGCGGCGCAGGCAATCGGCTCGGAGTATAAAGGGCGCAGGGCAGGCTCAATCGGGCAGATGGGATGCTTCAGTTTCTTTCCCTCGAAAAACCTCGGCGGAGTTGGCGATGGCGGCATGGTGACGACGAACGATTCGCAACTGGCCGCGCGCGTTCGCATGCTGCGCAATCACGGCTACAGCCCCAAATATTACAACAAAGTAGTGGGCGGGAATTTCCGCCTCGACGCGATTCAGGCGGCTGTGCTGCGCGTGAAGCTGAACTATCTGGATCAATGGACATCGGCCCGCCAGCGCAACGCCGCGACTTATCGCACCCTGTTTGCCGAAGCCGGATTGAGCGTAGCGGCGCTGCCTGAAAACTCAAACGGCGTGATGCTTCCCGTCGAGTCCGCAGACGTTCGCCATATCTATAATCAATTCGTCATCAGGAGCAATCATCGAGACCACCTGATCTCGCGTTTGAAGGCAAGAAACATCGGCACGGAAGTTTACTATCCCGTGCCCATGCATTTACAGGAATGCTTTGCCGATCTTGGTTACAGGCAGGGCGATTTCCCCGCAAGCGAGTCTGCCGCACACCAGACGCTCGCTCTTCCAATCTACCCCGAATTGACGCCTGATATGCTGACAACCGTTGTGACGGCCATCGCAGAATCTCTGTCAGAGTAGATCAGGCAGTAACCACGAATTGCACGGGTGACCGCGAATCATCGGGTCACCCGTGCCGTTATAATTCCCCAATCCATGCCAGTACAGCGTCGCGCGCACAAGGTTATTTCAAACGCAATCTATAACCTCATACCACAGCTCTGGTTTCTGGGGCTGACGGTTTTTACAACGCCGTTCGTACTGCACAGGCTCGGCGTGGACGCTTACGGAATTCTTTCCATAGTCACAATAATGGCCGGTTATCTGGCCTTCCTCGACCTCGGTCTGAACGTGGCGGTCATCCGATTCATCGCCGCACACGACGCGAAAGGCGAGACCGCTGAAATAATCCGCGTGATTGAAACATCGCTCTTCGTCTTTTTGAGTATGGCCGCGCTGACAGCCGCCGCGCTGTTTTTCCTGTCAACCATATTCGCGCGATTGCTGAGCGTGCCTGTCGGGCTGCAATCGGACGCTGTGCTGGCGTTGCGATTGGGAGCCGTAAGCTTTGGCATCAATCTGGTGATGGGCATATTTTCGGCAGTCCCCCGTGCGCTGCAACGGTTTGATCTGGTCAACCTGCTCAACGTCGTCATCGGAACATTACAGATTCTTGTCACGGTGTTGCTGCTCGCGCTCGGATATGGACTGCTCTATGTGGTTTTGTGGGGCGCGATGCTTTCGATCCTGAGCCTTGCCACCTACATCGTAATCGCAAAGAGACTGCTTCCGGCCATAAGTCTTCGCCCGCGATTCGACTCGGAAAAATTTCGCGAGCTGTTTAAATTCAGCGGCTTTGTCATGGCAAGCAACTTTACGGGAGTTGCGTCGGCCCACTCAGAGAAATTGATACTGGGCGGACTGGCCCCAATCGCGCAGGTCACCTATTACACTGTGCCTTTCAATCTGGCTTCGCGTGTGCTGACGCTTATACCGAACAACCTGTTCACGGTCCTGTTTCCGGCGTTCTCTGCGATGAGTGTTACCGATAATCTGGAAGTCATCCGGGAAGCCTACACGCGGGCCTTCAGATTTATCTTTATCGCGGTCGCTCCGATTTCGGTGCTGATGATCGTTTTCGGCGGCGACCTGTTGCGACTGTGGATAGATGAAGAGATGGGCAAAAACGGCGGGCCGATACTGGCCTGTCTTGCAGTTGCCGTACTGATCAACGCGCCCGCGTGGGTCTCTGTAACCGTAGGGCAGAGCATGGGGCGACCGGCTCTGGTTGCGGTATCTCAGTTGATTCATCTGGTGGCGCTCATCGTCTGCGGTCTTCTTCTTGTGCCGCATTATGGAGCGTTCGGGGCCGCGCTCGCATGGCTTGCGGGCAATTGCATAGGCATTCCGGTTCTGGTATTGCTGGTCAACCGGTATGCGCTTTCTTTCAGCACCGCCGAGATGCTGAAAGACTCGCTCCTGCGCCCCTTTGTAGCGATCTGTTTTACGATTGTTTTGGCAATTTTGTTGAAGCCCGTAGTTCACGGCCTGTTGTCGCTCGTGCTGGTCGCCGCCGCCGTAACCGGTTTTTATGCCGCACTGACATATCTGATAACCCTGAACCTGAAAGACAAAGAGATATTCAAGTCCTTTGTGGCGGATCGTTATCGCTGGACGCCAAAGATCGTGAAGGAACAGACATGAGCCTGATGAGCGTAAGCGAACAGGTCGTAAGCCAGCAGCAGATCACACCTGTTCAATTTGAATCGGTAAAGCATTGCCCTGTCTGTGAAAGTCGAAATCATCAGGATCTGTTTGTTGCCTGTGACAGGCTCTGCAAATTGCCGGGAGAATTCAAAGTCGCCCGTTGCAACCAGTGCGGGCTGGTTTATCTGAAAGAGCGACCCGATGCCCGCTCGATTGGCTTTTATTATCCACAGGATTCTTATTATGCCTACAAGCCTCCGGTGGCGTACTCGCTGTTTCTGCGAGACGATTCACTTGCGGCAATCTGGTATACGATCAAAAAAAGCATCCTGGCATTTGATTACAACTACAGACATTTTGATGGCAATAAGCTCTACTCGCAGTTGGCGCGCCTTCCGCTGATCCGTAATCAGGCTACCTTTGAACTCGACGCGCTGATGCATCCTTACGTGAAAGACGGAAGCCTTCTGGAAGTCGGCTGCGGCTCCGGTATGTATCTGGATTTGATGAGGGCGCTCGGCTGGAAAAGAGTGGTTGGCATAGACATCAGCAGCCGGGCCATCGAACAGGCCGCCAGTGAATTAAAGCTTGAGGCTTATTGTGGCGAATTGAAAGATGTTTGCCTTGACGACGAAAGCTTTGATGCCGTTTCGTTGTCGCACACGCTTGAACACGTCTCGGACCCTGTAGGGTTTTTGCGTGAGGCATATCGATTGATGAAAAGGGGAGCGCGACTCGCCATCGTCGTTCCCAACATTGAAAGCCTTACAGCGCGAGTATTCGGTCAGAACTGGTTTCATCTGGATGCTCCGCGCCATCTGGTCAATTTCACGCGCAGTAGCCTGCGAGTCGCGCTTGAACGCGCAGGCTTTCAAGTCGAAAGCCTGAAGACTAATCCTCGCATGGGCTATAAAACATCGCTGTTCAGTTATAGCCGAAAAGCGGGCGACGATAATTCAAGCTATGCGGACGGGACGCATCGCTACCCTTTCACGCGTCGAGCGCAGTCGCTTCTGCTGTCTGTCAGAGAGCGCATTGAGTGCGCCGCAGGGTTGCCTGCCGGTGACGAGATGATGGCCGTTGCCCGGAAGCCGCGTTGAAATTATTTAAATGATCGAAACAAGCCGAACCTCTCATGTGCTGTCGATAGTCATCGTCAGCTGGAACACTCGCGATATGCTGCGCAATTGTTTGGAATCGATCTTTGAAAATACTCAGGCTATTGAATTTGAAATCATAATAGTTGATAACGCCTCTGCTGATGGCACTGCTGAGATGCTCAGGAATCGGTTCCCGCAGGTCAAAGTCATCCTTAATGACTCGAACGTCGGATTCGCGAAAGCATGCAATCAGGGGATGCGGGCTTCTGCCGGTGATTTGATCCTGCTATTAAACAGCGATACGTATGTGCGCGACGATGTGATCGCAAGAATGAGCGATTATCTTAACTGCCGCCCTGAGATTTCGATGGCGAGTTGTCAGTTGAGATGGCCTGACGGAAGGATTCAGCATTCGGCCTTTCGCTCGCTCAGCATAAGTCGCAGCCTGTTTGAAGACCTGTGGCTTTACAAACTGGTTTCCGATTCCAGACGAGACGACATATTGCTTGCCGGATACTGGAAGAGCGATACGGAAAAAGAAGTTGACTGGCTGGCAGGCGCATTCATGATGCTGCGCCGCGAAGTCTTCACACAGAGCGGAGGCTTTTCAGAAGACTTCTTTATGTACGGAGAAGACAGCGAATGGTGCATGCGAATCCGGCGCGCGGGAAAAAGAATCTTTTACACGCCGATAGGCAGCGTCTATCACATAGGCGGCGTCAGTTCTGCGGTAGAGTGGACAGAAAAAGAGCGGCTGCGATTGTGTCACATAGGCGGGCTTCGAGCCTATGCAAAAGTGAATGGGCGAGCGCGCGGCTTCATTTATCATCTGGCAAAACTGTTTGGGAGTTCGACTCGCATGGCCGTCTATTCAATGCTGGCAGCGATCAGGCACAACGATTATTACGACGAGCAAAGACGGCTTTACGGGTGGTTTACAGGGTTCTATCTGCAAGCCTTTTCGCACGGGTCATCGTCCGTGCGAAAAACCGAATTGGAATTTGAATAGCAATGTGCGGAATTTGCGGCGTAGTTAATTTCGACGGGAGGCCCGCGACGCGCGGCCTTGTAAAACGCATGGCCGATGTGATCGAACATCGCGGCCCGGACGGCGAAGGCTTTTACTTCAACGGCCCTGAAACTGGCTCTGGCAGCCGATTTCAGGGAGGGCAGGCGGAGCTGGGTGCGCGGCGGCTCGCCATTATCGACATCGCCGCGGGCCATCAGCCCATCTCGAACGAAGACGGCACGGTTACGGTTGCCTATAACGGCGAGATCTATAATTTCGACGAACTGCGCGACGAGTTGCTGGCGAAAGGTCACGCCTTTCGCACGCGTTGCGATACGGAAGTCATCGTTCACGCTTACGAAGAATGGGGCGACACGTGCGTTAAAAGATTTAACGGGATGTTCGCGTTCGCCCTGTGGGACGACCGGCGACAGAGGCTCCTGCTTGCGCGCGACCGCATGGGCGTCAAACCCCTCGTATACATACATCGCGGCTCGCAGCTGATCTTCGCGTCAGAGATAAAATCGCTGCTCGAAGACGCGACCTTTGCTCGCCGCGTCGATGCGGACGTGCTGATTCAATACCTGTCGTTTTTCGCAATCCCTGAACCTCATTCTCTGTTCGAGGGAGTGAAGCGCGTTCCCGCAGGGAGCGTGTTGATATTTGAAAACGGCGAGGCGCGGCTCGAAAAATACTGGGACATCGATTTTACCCAGTCGCCCGCGCGCAGCGAGCAGGCGTGGCTCGAAGAACTCGAAGCCCTGCTCGAAGACGCCGTGCGAATTCGATTGATAAGCGAAGTGCCGCTCGGCGCATTCCTGTCGGGCGGCATCGATTCGAGCCTCGTCGTTGCCATGATGGCTCGCGCGAGCGGCAACATAAAAACCTGTTCGATTGAATTCACGCCCGGTTACAGCGAAGCGCGTTACGCAAAGCTTGTTGCAGACAGGTTCAAGACGGATCATCAATCGTTCACCATCGGGCGTGACGAGGCGTGGCAGGCGTTGCCCGCGATGGTGTGGCATCATGACGAGCCGTCGCAATCGCTCATCCAGACTTACTTCGTTTCAAAAGCCGCGCGCGAGCGTGTGACCGTTGCGCTTTCGGGACTGGGCGGCGACGAGTTGTTCACGGGCTATCCGAACCACGTGGCCGCGCAGGCGTTTCATTACGCGGACAGACTGCCCCGCTGGTTGCTTAGCTCGGTTCGCGCGCTGGCCGCTGTTACGAAAGGCAGCCGCGCGGCGCGCGCGAAGCGGTTTCTCGACGCGACGCTGATGACGCCCGAAACCCGGTTCGCTTCGCGTTACCTGCACACGACAAACGAGCGTGACCGCAGGGATGTGCTGTCGCCCGAACTGCGCGAAAGCGCGAATCAGTCTGCTGCGACCGAATACTTGATGGAGTTGTTCGCGGCGGCAAACTCGAAAGACTTTCGCGGGCGAGTGTTGTATGTCGATCAGAAAGCATATCTTGCGAATGAGTTGCTTCGCACGACCGATTCGATGAGCATGGCGCATTCGCTCGAAGTCAGGACGCCATTTTTGGATTATCGGGTCGTGGAGATGGCTGCACGCATGCCGATGAGCATGAAGATGCGCGGATTTACGACCAAGTATGCGATACGAAAACTGGCTGCAAAGCTGCTGCCTGCGGAAATATCACGCCGCCCGAAATCGGGCTTCAATGTTCCGCTTGCGAACTGGATAACTCCCTTGTCTGAAACTTTCGTCCGCGACCATCTCGCGGCTGACACGTTGAAGAGGCGCGGGTATTTCGACTCGTCGCGCGTGGCTCGTATGCTCGAAGATCATTTCGCAGCCCGCGCCAATTATTCGGACTGGATAATGATGCTGCTGACGTTTGAAGTATGGCACATGCAGTTCATCGACAGAGCGCCCGCCAGTTCGCACACTCGACCTGCGCTGGCCGTTGTATAAAAGAAGATCGATCAAATGGATGAAGCGACGCTTTCTATAATCATCGTCAACTGGAACACCTGCGATATCACGCGCAATTGCCTCCGGTCCGTTCGCGAAAAAGTGACGGGCATAGAGTACGAAGTCATCATCGTTGATAACGCGTCTTCTGATCGTAGCGTCGAGATGATTCGCGCGGAATTTCCCGAAGCGCGTTTGATAGTCAATGACAGCAATCTGGGATTCGGGCGCGCGAACAATCAGGCGATGCGCGTTGCGCGCGGGCGATACTTTCTGCTGCTCAACAGCGACACGCTGGTAATCGACGATTCAATCGAGCGGCTCGTGAATTTTATGCAGAGCGATTCTGAAATAGGCATCGCGGGTTGCAAGCTCTTATTTGAAGACATGACGCTGCAAGGCTCGTGCTCGCGTTTTCCTTCGATCAGAATGGCGCTTGTGGAAGACCTGATGCTCTACAAGTTTTTGTCTCGTCGCAGGCAGGGGGAACTGTTGCTGAACGGGTACTGGGCGCACGACCGCACGCGCGATGTGGACGCGGTGTGGGGAGCTGTGATGATTGTGCGGCGCAAAGTCTTTGACCAGACGGCGGGATTCGACGAACGAATATTTATGTACGGCGAAGACCTGGAATGGTGCATGCGAGTGCGCGACGCGGGCTGGCGAATATCGTTTGCGCACGATTGCCGCATCGTTCATCTCAATCACAAGAGCGCGGAAATCAAGTACGGCGACGAGCGCATAGACCTGTGTCACAAGCGGGCGTATGAAATTTACCGCAGGCGACAGGGCGCGGCGGCGATGGGCATTCTTATGCTGATTAAAACCGTGGGCGCATTGATTCGCGCCTCTTATTTCGGGTTGCGCGCGATGGCCGGAAACGGCGCGAGCGATTACTTCAACTCGCAGGCAAAGTTTTACAACCGCTCACTCAAATATCACCTGCGCGCAATACGCGGGCGCAAGCTTGCCATCGAATAAATAAAATGATGGATAGGGCAACAGGCGTGGCAATCGCCAGCACAGAGCAAAAAGCGGCTGAGTATTACCTCGAAACAAGGCCCGATATTCAGGCGCTTGCATGCGCCGGGGGCAAACGCATTCTCGACGTAGGCTGCGCGGCTGGCGAGCTTGGACGCGCGCTCAAACTCGCGGGCGCGCTCGAAGTCATAGGCATCGAACGCTCCGTCGAGGCCGCCGCGCTCGCCACAGAGCGGCTCGATCAGGTTATTGTGAGCGATGTCGAAAACCGTGATCTGCCGTTAGATGAAGCGAGCTTTGATCGCATCATTTTTGCGGACATTCTGGAACACACCATCGACCCGTGGTCTGTGCTCGCTTCGTACGGTCGTTATCTGAAAAGCGATGGCCGCATCATAGCAAGCATTCCAAATCTTCGTTTCTATGCGGTAATCCTTCGGCTGATATTCAATCGCTGGGGCTACGCAGAAAGCGGCATACTCGACAGCACGCATCTGAGATTCTTCACGCTGCCCACGATAAAAGAGATGTTCGCGCGCGCGGGCTACAGTATAGAACGCGTCGATAGCAATTACCGTTTGTTTGAAGACCAGAGTCGGATCGGGCGCGCGGGCGCGCTTGCCAGCCGGTTCTTTTGTCGGTTCATAGCGCCGCTCGCCTTGCGCCATTTTTTCACTTTTCAGTATCTGGTCGTTGCGAAAAAATCGAATGATTAACTGCGTGCTTGTCGGGCCGCCTCAGGAAGGCGGCGAAGGCGTCTATGTCAAAGAGGTCTCTGAAAATCCGCCTGAGGGGGTCAACTACTGGTTGAGCCAGCAGTTTCATTCGGGCAACGAGCGCGCCCGCTGTAATGTGATTCAGGAGGTGCTGCTCAACCGCGCGATCTATCCTTTCCTGCGCTATAGTTTTGGCTTTCGAGTTCTGAGCGTCAACCAGGATGTCGATATCGTTCATGTGCACTCGCACCCGACGAAGATACATTCAAAACAAAGAGTGCCGATAGTGATGAGCGCGGGGTCGAGCCATTACATCTACGTGCGCGATTACGAGAAATGGAATAAGCGAAAAATAGACCGCCGCTATAATCTGGCTCGCCTTATCTATCGACCGCTTGGAATCTGCGACGAACTGCTCAATGTTGATTCGGTGGCGCGCATCTATACTTTCTCGAACTGGGCGCGCGAGATTTACATTCAACACGGGCTGCCGCCGGGCAAGGTTGACGTTATCTGTCCGGGCTTCGATGTGCCTGAACTTGCGCCGCTCAGGACACCGGGCGAGCAAGTCAACTTTCTTTTCGTCGGACGAGAGTTCGCGCGCAAAGGCGGGCCGCTGGTGGTCGCCGCGTTCGAGCGATTGAGAGAATCGAACCAGCATGTTTCGCTCACAATCGTCACGCGCGAGTGCGAGCAGGTGAATGAGTCGGCTGGCATACGTGTACTGCCTTTCATGAGTCGCGAGAAGCTGTATCAGGAAATTTACCCGGCGGCGGATGTTTTTGTGATGCCTACGGAGGCCGAAGGCTGGGGCTTCACCAACGCCGAGGCAATGTCTTTCGCGCTGCCGGTCATCAGCACAAACATCAGCGCCATACCAGAGATAGTCGATCATAACGCGACGGGTTTGCTGATTGAACCCGGTGACGCGGGGGCGCTCTTTATCGCAATGCGCAGACTTGCAGAAAGCAGCGATATGCGCGAAGAGATGGGCCGACGCGGGCGCGAACGCTTTATCGCGAATTTCAGCCGCAATGTTTTTCGCGACCGCCTGAGCGAATTTTATATGGCCGCGTTGAGGAACTGAGCAGTGCCAACAGTATTGATGCTCTGTTATTACTATCCGCCGCTGGGCGGCATCGGCAGTCAGCGTTCACAGAAATTTGCCAGCTACCTGCCCGATTACGGATGGCACCCCGTGGTTTTGACTCCCAAACGCGGCGCGTATCTGGTCGATAATTCGCTCGATGACGGCGCATCAAAGGGGGTCGAAATTGTAAGGACCGGCTACATTGATCTGAGCGCGAATTTCAAACGCGCCGCGCAGTCGGGCCAATCGCATCGGAACGGAAAGGCCGAGGTAAAAGGCGGCGTGATGAATCTGTTGAAGCGGGCCATTCGCACCTGCGTTTACATACCTGACGGGCAGATCGGCTGGTATCCTTACGCCGTGCGCGCGGGCCGTCGCGCGATTGAAACCCGTAAGGTAGAGGCTATTTACTCAAGCTCGTTTCCGGTGACGGCGCATCTTGCGGCTTGCAGGTTGAAACTCGAAACGAACAGACCGTGGATTGCTGACTTTCGCGACCTCTGGACTGAAAATCACTACGCGGATTATTCAAGCGCGATGCGCAAGCGGCTGGACCAGATAATTGAATCGGAGATGCTCGAAAAAGCCGATTGTCTCATAACCGTATCGAACGCCTGGGCTGACGCGCTGCGCCGACTTACAGGAGGCAGAAAGCGCGTCGAAGTCATCCGAAACGGTTTTGATCGAGGCGAATTCGCGAGCCTCAGGCGCAGGTGCCCCGATAAGTGGACGATAACCTATATCGGAAACTTTTACGGCGCGAAGCAGGACCCGTCACTCTTTTTTCAATCGCTCAGGCGAGTGATCGAAGGCGGCAGGGTTCGCAAAGATGACGTGCAGGTGAAAGTAGTGGGCGAGCCTGACCCGTACGCGCAGGAGATGACTGCAAAGCTCGGCCTTTCTGACATCACAAACTTCACAGGATTCGTTTCGCATAGCGAATCGCTTGCGCATCAGGTTAATTCGTCGATGCTGCTTCTGATTCTGCACGGCGACAAGACGAATTCGGGTCACGTGCCCGGCAAGCTATATGAATATCTGGGCGCGCGCAGACCTGTACTTGCGATAATGCCTCCTGAATTTGAAGCCGCGCGCATCATTCGAGAAACGGGCGCGGGCGTAACCGTTGAAGCCGAAGACGCGGACACACTTGACCGATCTTTGATCGATTCTTACATGGAATATAAATCGGCCTCGGCCTGTTCGACAGGCGAGCGCGACCTTTCGCAATACGAACGCCGTTCAGGCGCAAAGCAGTTGGCGGATATTTTATCCGAACTCGCGATATGAAAGAGAGATTCAAACGCGCGCTCTATCGTTTCGGATGGGACACGCGATGCCGCAATCTTACTGCCGCCCGTCTGTTGCGCGCGGTTCTGCAAAACGCGCAACCCAGCCCTGTCCTGCTGGATGTCGGATGCGGCAGATTTGGCATTCAGGCGTTTCTCAAAGAGGTAGAGATTGTGGGCGTCGATAAGAACGCTCCGACCGAAGACGCGCTGCCCGGTTTCGCTCTTCAACGCGGCGACGTTACGGCGCTGCCGTTTCCTGATCGCTCGTTTACGCTTGTTAGTTGTGTCGATGTGTTGGAAAATCTCTCGCTCGCGGAACGCGACAAAGCGATAAAAGAGCTTGTACGCGTAGCCTCGTGCGCGCTTTTGATCGCCTGCCCGCACGGACAGACCGCGCGCGCGTGCGATGAAGAATTCCTGAACGCCTGCCAGTCGCGCTCCCGGCCAGTGCCTGACTGGGTCAGAGAACATCAGGATCAAAGCTACCCGGCGACCTCTGTGGTCGTCGAACAGGTGCATCGGGCTGCGCGGGAATCGGGGCGGACGGCAAAAGTTTCCATCTCCTACTGCGAACCGGCGATCATCTGCCGGTTAGTGCGCGCCGCTGCTGCGCGTTCCCGCGTGCTTTATGCGGCGGCAAATCTGTTGTTCGGCGCGCTGTTCAACCTGCTGCCTGCGCCCGGAGCCGACAACAGCTATCGAATGATTGTGCTGGCAGAATTGTCCTGACATCAGGTTATGAAGAGTATTATTTTCACCCTATTGCATACGGTTGGCCTGACGTGGTTCGCTGCGTGGTGGAACCGCAGGCAGGTGAGGATACTTTGCTATCACGGCGTTACTCGGCGGACGGAACGCATCTATCACAATCCGCATGGATTGCACGTTCGCTATAACCGCTTTGTCGCGCATCTCGATTATTTGCAGCGCCACTATCGCGTCATCTCGCTCAACCAGTATCTGGCGGCAAAGCGAGAGGGGCGGCAGTTGCCGGATTATTCTGTGATACTGACTTTCGATGATGGCTATCGCAATTTTCTTACAGTGATCGCGCCCGCTCTGGCCGAGCGAAAGATGCCTGCGTCAGTCTTCCTTATCACTGATCGCATTCGCGAACGCCGCGATGCGAAATTGAATGGTCACTGGACGCCCGTCGATGATGAATCGAGCCTTTCGTGGACAGAAGCTCAAACATTGCAGCGACAACAGAATATCGAATTCGGCTCTCACACCTGTTCGCATGCAGAGTTGCCGTCTTTATCATCGCAGGAGACAGGGCGCGAGATACGCGACTCCTACGCGGCCATCGTCTCGAACATCAACAACCGGGAAGTGGCGCTCGCTTACCCGCGCGGGAAGTATTCAGACTCGATTGTCGAACAGGCGCGCGCGGTCGGCTACGCCTGCGCTTTGACGACAGACGTTGGCATAAATGACATGAAAGACGATCCGTTTAAGCTCAAGCGAATACTGATCGGGGATGACGACGACCTGCCTGCATTTGCCGCCCGCGTTTCGGGACTGGCGCGCTGGCTCAAACTTTTTCACCGGTCGCGCATAGCGACAAAGAGTTAATCACTCAAAGAGTTAATTACCGAAGCTCAATGCGATCACTTTACGTTTGCTATTTCAACACAGAAGAGCCTCTGGTTCATACGCAGGTATTGCCTTATCTTCGCGCGCTCTGCGAATCAGGCATAAAGATAGACCTGCTGACTTACGAGAAACGCTCGGTACTGAGTAAGGGCGAACGCAACCGTCGGCGCGAATTGAGGCAAAGACTCAAGGCCGTCGGCATCCGCTGGCATGCGTTGAAATATCACAAGCGCCCGACGCTTCTGGCAACAGGTTTTGATGTGCTGCTGGGCATCCTTTATTCGACATGGCTGATCTTTCGTCATCGAATAAACATCCTGCACGCGCGCGCGCATGTGCCGGGCATTATCTGTCTGCCGCTCAAGCTTGCGCTGAGGCGGAAGCTGATCTTTGACCTGCGCGGCTTGATGGCCGAAGAGTATGTTGACAACGGAGCGTGGGCGACCGACAGTTTGCCGTTTCGCCTCGTCAAGGCAGCCGAACGCGCGCTGCTGAAACATGCTGACCGCGTTATCACGCTGACTGAAAAAATGAAAGCCGCGCTCGTCGGGCAGATCGATGCGTTCAGAATTTCCGTCATCCCGTGCTGCGTCGATCTGTCAAAGTATGCCTGCGCGCAGATGGTTAAACGCGATTCGGTTTCAGGCAACGTCAGGCTTGTTTACGTTGGCTCGGCCACGGGGCGTTATCTGCTCGGCGAAATGATCGCTTTTTTCAAAGCGTTCAAGCGCAGGCTCGCGGGCGCGCACTTCCTTGTGATCACGAAGTCCGATCACGCGGAAGTCGCGAGCGCCTTTCAATCCAGAGGCGTTGACGCGGGTTCCTACTCGATCACAAGCGCCGAGCCTGACGAAGTGGCTGGACTGCTTGCTTCCTGCGACGTTGGAATATTTTTTATAAAGCCCGGCCCGGCCCTGACCGCAGCATCGCCTACCAAGATAGGCGAATATTTTGCAGCGGGTCTTCCGCTCGTCAGCACATCGGGCGTAGGCGACACGGACGGCATCGTTCAGGCGGAGCGGGTCGGCATACTGGTTGACGAATTTGACGCGACCGTTTACGAGGATGCATCCGACGAAGTGACGGCTCTTATTCAACAGAGCGATCTGCGCGAAAGATGCCGCGAAGTGGCTGAAAAACGGTTTTCGCTTGCCGACGTAGGCGAGCCGGGCTATGTCGCCGTCTACGATTCGCTGAGCGAGCAGGGCAGGGCAGCGGCCAGATTACCTTATGAAAAGAGCGCTTAAAGTTCTGGCGCTTGCGCCCTATCCTGAGCGAGCGGCTTCGACGCGGTTTCGCATAGCTCAGTTCATCCCGCAACTGCGCGAGCAGGGAATCGAGTGCGAGTTGCGGCCCTTTATAGGCGATGACCTTTTTGCGCGGCTCTATAACAGAAGCAGTTTGAGCCGAAATGCAATCGGCATGGCGTTGTCTGCCGCCGCGCGCGTTCGCGACCTGATGACCGCCCGGAAGTGGGACGTGATCTTTATTCAGCGCGAGGCTGCGCTGGTCGGGCCTCCGCTGTTCGAGCGGGCTATTTCAAAAATCTTCGGCAAACCTCTGGTGCTCGACCTTGATGATCCGCTGTGGATTGATTACACCAGCCCCGTCTATGGCCGTCTGGGTTCGCGTCTGCGCTGCCTGAACAAAACGTCGGAACTGATCAGGCGTTCATCGCACGTCGTATGCGGCAATGACTTTATCGCTCAACATGTCAGCGAAACCGGAGCGCGCGCAACTGTGCTGCCGACCATCGTTGACACAAACAAGTTCACGCCAAAGGCTAACGGGCAGTCGAGCGCGCCGATTGTAACAGGGCCTGTTGTAATTGGCTGGATAGGCACGCACACCACGCTGCCCTATCTTGAACAGATAATGCCTGCTCTGGAAAAACTGGCACACAAGCGCTCTTTTATATTGAAGGTCATAGGCGGGGGACGTGCGCTCAACGCGCAGGGCATAAATCTCGCGGAGCGGGACTGGTCGCTTGAGCGCGAGGTCGAAGATTTTCGTTCCTTCGACATCGGTCTATATCCGCTGAACGACGACGAATGGTCGCGGTGCAAATCGGGGTTCAAGGCCGTTCAATATGCCTGTTGCGGAGTTCCATTCGTTGCCTCTCCTGTCGGCGTGGTGAAAGAGATCGCTGTTGAAAGCGGCGCTGCTTTTCTGGCCTCGTCTCCGGTGGAATGGTTTGACGCGCTCGACAGGCTGTTTTCGGATAAAGCTTTGCGCGTGGAGATGGGCCGCGCCGGTCGCCGATTCGCTTTAAAGAGCTATCTGTTTGAAGAACAGGCGGCGAAGTTGGGCGAAATCCTGTTTGCCGCAGCCGCCAACGGGCACGGCGAGTTGAATTGATGAGTAAAAGATTGCTTGCGGTATTATTTGCCGTTGCGCTCGTCGCCTTCTCTGTGTATCTGGGCAATCTGGTCGTCGGGTCGCCTGAGATCGGCTTGACCATTCTGACAGGAATTGTGCCCGCTGTGATCTGCTACTGGATAATCATCAAAGACAAATCAGACAGGCAATTTCTGATGCGCCTTTTTTCAGCGGCGCTCATCGTGCGGTGGGCCGTCGCTTTCTTTATCGCAAGCCGCGACTGGCAATTATTTTTCGGCGGCGATTCCGATACATTCGATATCGTTGGAAACGCACTGAGCCACGCATGGCAGGGGCTTGGCAAACTCGATACTATTTACATGCAGAGTTATATCGGGCAAAGCCGACCGGGCTGGGGAATGTTTTATTATGTCGGCTCGGTCTATTACGTGATCGGGCAGAATCAACTGGCCGTGCAACTGATCAATTGCGCGCTGGGAGCCGCCGCCTGCATCGCCGTTTACAGGATAGCGATGCTGGTTTATCCGAATCAGCGCGTCGCGCGCGTGGCGGCAGTGCTGACGGCCTTTTCGCCTTCGATGATTTTATGGTCGTCGCAGATGTTGAAAGACGGCCCGATTGTTTTATGCCTCTGTTTGTGCACTCTATACACGCTGAAGCTTCGAGACGGATTCAAAGTCAAACACCTCTTATGCCTGCTCAGTTCTCTGTTCTGCCTATACTCGCTGCGCAACTATGCGTTCTACATCATGTTTGTAGCCGTAGCGGGCGCGTTCGTTTTTGCGGGGAAAAGATTTACGCCGCTCAGAGTATTGCAGGGCGGATTGCTGGTGATAATGATCGGCATCGCGCTGGCCTATTTCGGAGCAGCGAACCCTCAAGAGACTTTCGATCTGAAAAGGCTTCAGTACGTGCGCGTATGGTCTGCCAAAGAAGCAAACTCAGGATTTGGCGGTGACGTTGATATTACGGACCCTGCGGCAGCCATCGAGTTTCTGCCCATCGGATTGCTCTACGTCTTATTCGCGCCGTTCCCGTGGATGATAAACAACCTGCGCCAGTTTATAACGCTGCCTGAACTGCTGATCTGGTGGCTGATGGTGCCGATGATGGTCAAAGGGTACTGGTTCGCCATAAAGCGACGATTGAAAGAATCGTTCGCCATCTGCATATTCACAGTAGGTCTGACGCTCTCCTACGCGCTGTATCAAACGAATGTCGGCACCGCCTACAGGCACCGCGCGCAACTATACGTATTCTTCATCATTTTCATCAGCATCGGATGGGAACTCAGACGCGAAGCCAGACAGCGGAAACACGCCCAGATCGCCTTCACGCAGGCGTCTTTCTCTCCGTTACGCGCCGAATCCGGCAGTAACTGATAAGGCATAAGAATTAAATTAAAATGTGTGGAATTGTCGGTGTGGCCAGCACAAACGCGCAGCCGGTAGATAAGGCTGTATTGCGTCAAATGTGCGACCAGATCATTCATCGCGGCCCGGATGCGGAAGGCTACTATCTCAACCCGCGCCGTGAAACAGGCTCTGGAAGCCGATTTGAAGCCACAGCTTCGGTCGGGCTGGGGATGCGGCGGCTCGCAATCGTCGATCTCGACACGGGCAGCCAGCCGATTCACAACGAAGATAAAACCGTGTGGGTGGTCTTGAACGGCGAAATCTACAACTACCCGGAACTGCGCGCCGATCTGGAATCGAAAGGCCATCGCTTTTACACACACAGCGACACGGAAGCAATCGTTCACGCTTATGAAGAATACGGCACGGATGCGCCCAAATATCTTTACGGGATGTTTGCCTTCGCGCTGTGGGACGACATACGGCAAAAGCTTATGCTTGCGCGCGACCGCGTAGGCAAAAAGCCTCTGCTCTATTCGATCACCAGCGGCAAACTCATCTTCGCCTCCGAATTTCAAGCCCTGCTGCGACACCCCGATGTGTCGTGCGAGGTGAACCACGAAGCCCTTTCCGATTATCTATCGTTTATGTGCGTGCCTGCGCCGCAGACAGCCTTTCGCTTTATACACAAACTTGAACCGGGCCACACGCTCGTCTGGCAAAACGGCGAAGCGAAGCTAGAGCGTTACTGGTCGCTTGATTTCAAAAACAAGATCGACATCACGGAAGAAGAAGCGGGCCGTCGCACGGTCGAGTTGCTCGGCGAAGCCGTGCGCGCGCGATTGATGTCTGATGTGCCGTTGGGCGCGTTCCTTTCGGGCGGCGTCGATTCGAGCGCCGTCGTGGCTCTGATGAGCGAGCTTTCAAGCAAACGGGTCAAGACCTTTTCAATAGGTTTTGACGAGCAGGACTTCAGCGAAATCAAACACGCCCGCCGTATCGCAAAAAAATTCGACACGGACCATCACGAATTCATCGTGCGGCCCGATGCCATCGAGGTTTTGCCCACGCTCGTACGACACTACGGCGAGCCGTATGCGGATTCGTCGGCGATTCCGACTTACTACCTGTCGAAGATGACGCGCGGTTATGTAACTGTTGCGCTCAACGGCGACGGCGGCGACGAATGCTTTGCCGGGTACGAGCGATACGCGGCAATGCGAATCTCAGAGCGTTATCACCATCTGCCGCGATTTCTGAGAAAGCAGGTCGTGGAACCGGCCATAGGAGCCTTTCCTGCGGCAGGCGCTACCAGATCGCGTATGGGCAAAGCGCGCCGGTTTCTAGGCGTGATGGGCCGCCCCGTGGCCGAAAGATATTTGAGATGGACGAGCATCGTCAACGACGAATTGAAAGCTGAGTTGTGCACTCGCGAGTTTTTAAACCGGACGGCGGCGGCCAAAGCGATTCGATTCGTCGAACCGTGGTTTGCGGGCAATGGCGAAATGGATATCGTTGACCGCGCGCTCGAAGCCGACACTCACAATTACCTGCCCAACGACCTGCTGGTCAAAGTTGACATTGCCAGCATGGCTGTCTCGCTCGAAGCGCGCTCGCCGTTTCTCGATCACCGCGTGATGGAGTTTGCCGCGAGCCTGCCTGCCACTTACAAGCTTCGAGGGCTGACGACGAAATATCTGCTCAAGCGGGCGCTCGGCGGACTGGTACCGGAAGAAAACCTGACGCGAAGCAAGATGGGATTCGGCGTGCCGATCAGCCACTGGCTCCGCAACGAACTGAAAGGCTTTCTCGAAGAGAATATTTTATCCGACAGGGCGAACAGGCGCGGCTACTTCAAACCCGAAGTCATTCGTCATCTCGTAGACCAGCACGCGCGAGGCCGACGCGATTACTCGCATCAACTCTGGACGCTGCTGATGCTGGAGCTTTGGCACAGGGAATTTGTGGATTGATATGACAGAGCGCATCCGAGTAGTTCGCATAATTGACCGGCTCAACATCGGCGGCCCGGCAAAGCACGTCACATGGCTTACGGCAGGGCTGAACCCTGATGAGTTCGAGACGACTCTGATTACGGGAACAGTCCCGCACGGCGAAGGCGACATGAGTTATTTCGCGCACGCCGCAGGCATCACTCCCGTCGTGATCAAAGAGATGAGCCGCGAGTTGAGCATTCGCGACGTGCTGGTCATCGCAAAACTCGTGCGCCGTTTCCTGAAGCTGAAGCCGCAGATCATCCACACGCACAAGGCGAAAGCGGGCGCAACAGGGCGCGTCGCAGCGACGATCTATAAATGGCTTACGCCGTCGGCTTTGTGGCTCAAGCCCCGTCGGTGCCGCATCGCGCACACTTATCACGGCCACATCTTTCACAGCTACTATGGCGCGGCCAAAACAAAATTGTTTGTCGCAATCGAGCGCGCGCTGGCTCGCGCCTGCACCGATAGAGTGATTGTCATCAGCGAGCAGCAGCGGCGCGAAATCGGCGAAACTTTTCACGTGGGGCGACCGGAGCAGTTCCGGGTGGTCCCGCTTGGATTGGACCTTGACGAGATAAGCGAGCATCGCGGCTCGTTGCGTGAAGAGTTTGGAATAAGAGACGGAGAAGTTGCTATAGGCATAGTCGGGCGGCTGTGCGAGGTGAAAAATCACGCAATGTTTCTCGATGCGGCGGCGCGGCTTTCCCAATCAGATCAGCGCGCGCGATTTGTGGTCATCGGCGACGGCCAGTTGCGCGAAGAGTTGCAGACGCGCGCGCGTGCGTCAGGCATCAGCGAAAAGATTTCATTCACGGGCTTTCGCGAAGACGCCGTGTCGCTATACGGCGATCTCGATGTGGTTGCGCTGACATCGCTTAACGAAGGAACGCCGCTCACCTTGATTGAAGCGATGTGCTGCGGGCGGGCGATAGCCGCGACCGAAGTCGGCGGCGTCGTTGACGTTTTAGGCGAGCGCCGGGCTGACATAGACGGGTTCACCGTCTGGGATCACGGTGTAAGTGCGCCTTCGCGCGACGCGGAAAGCTTTGCGCGCGCGCTCAGGTATCTGATCGAGCGGCCTGAGTTGAGGCGCGAGATGGGCGAACGCGGGCGCGCGTTTGTCAGGGCGCGTTTGTCAAAGGCTCGGCTGTTGAACGATGTCGAAAATCTTTACCGCGAAATGACGGGCATCCGTGAAGCTGCGGCTTCGCGCGATGCCGAAATATTGATTCAGTCTCAGTAAGGAAAAAACAATAAATGAGAGTATTGATAACAGGTGGAGCGGGCTTTATAGGCTCGCATCTGGCGGAACGGCTTCTACAGCGGGGCGATGATGTGCATGTCATCGACGATCTCTCGACAGGCTCTATAGAGAACCTGCTGTTGGCAAAAACCCATCCTGGCTTTACCTATCACATAGACACGATACGCAACTATCGATTGACGGCTGAACTGGTTGATATGTGCGATGTGGTTTATCACCTTGCGGCTGCGGTCGGCGTGCGTCTGATCGTCGAAAGCCCGGTCAACACAATCGAGACGAATATTCGCGGGACGGATATCATCCTGAGCCTTGCCGCCAAGAAGCGCAAGCGCGTCGTTATCACGTCAACGTCTGAGGTCTACGGCAAGCGCAATCGCGTGCCTTTCAGCGAAGACGACGATCTGGTGATGGGGCCGACCAACAAAGGTCGCTGGAGCTATGCCTGCTCGAAGGCGATTGACGAGTTTCTGGCAATCGCTTACTGGAAAGAGAAGCGCGTGCCTACTGTTATTGCGCGATTGTTCAACACGGTCGGGCCGCGACAGACGGGCCGATACGGGATGGTCATTCCGAGCTTCGTTCAGCAGGCGCTGACGGGGCAGGACATCACGATTTTCGGCGATGGAACGCAGACGCGCTGTTTCACGCATGTTTCGGACGTGGTCGATGCGCTCATACGAATTGCAGAACACCCGCGCGCCGTCGGTGAAGTCTACAACATAGGCAGCGATCACGAAGTGACGATGCTGGAGCTTGCGAAAAAGATCAAGCGAATGGTCGAGTCTGATTCGCGGATAACCTTCAAGCCATACGATGAAGCATACGAAGAAGGCTTCGAGGACATGATGCGCCGCGTTCCCGACATATCGAAGGTACACGCCTTGATCGGCTACGAGCCGAAGATCAAACTTGACGCGATGCTTGACAGCATCATCGAGTACCATCGAGACAGGATGGTCGGCGAACTGGGAATCCCCGCCGCTTCTCTTGTGTTTCAAGCATAAAAAATCAAGAGCGAACAAGAGCGCCGCCAGTCCGGCGTTCCAATTCGCCATGCAGCTTTAACGAACCTTCGTTCCTCACAGGTGGTAATATGCGAATCGTTTTAGTCAGTCTCTGCACGCTGTTGTTTGGATTGATCCTCACAATTCTTGCCCGCAGAACCGCGCACCGCACGGGACTTGTGGCTGCGCCCAGACAGGACCGTTGGCACAGCAAGCCGACTGCGATGCTGGGCGGGGTGGCCATCTACGCCGCGTTCGTGCTCGGCTACTCCTTCTTTCTGCCTAATCTGCCTGCTTCCTATCCGATTATTGCCGGGGGCAGCCTGCTCTTTTTCACAGGGCTGATTGATGACATAACGCCGATCAAGCCTTACGCGAAGCTGGTCATTCAATTGATCGCCGCGGCGATGGCCGTCTATTTCGGGCTGCATCTGCCGTGGGTGAACTATCAGTGGATCAATGATTTCCTGACCATCTTCTGGCTGATCGGAATTACGAACGCCATCAACCTGCTCGACAACATGGACGGGCTTGCGGGCGGAATCTCTTTCATCTCGTGCGTGTTTCTGACCATAACGTTTCTGCTCAACGGACAGACCGAAGAAGCGATGCTGCCTGCACTGTTAGGCGGCGCGGTGCTTGGCTTTCTGGCCTTCAATTTCAGCCCGGCTTCTATTTTCATGGGCGATTGCGGCTCGATGTTTCTCGGTTTCATGTTGAGCGGCACAGCGCTTCTGAGCGAGACGGGGCGATTTCGCAATCTGGCATCCGTGCTGCTGACGCCCGTGCTGATACTGATGATCCCGATATTCGATACCTGCATGGTGACGGTAACGCGGAAGCTGTCGGGCCGCCCGATTTCGCAGGGCGGGCGCGATCACACTTCGCACAGGCTTGTAGCGTTAGGCGTATCGGAGCGCCGCGCGGTATTGATGCTTTATCTGTTTGCAGCCGTGACAGGCTCGCTTGCACTGATGGTCAGATTGCTTGAGACGACGGTGATTCTGGCGCTTGTTCCCTGTTTCGCGCTGGCCGTGCTTTTTTTGGGGCTGTATCTGGGCAAGGTGCGAGTCTACGAAGAAGGCGCGCAGCCACAAGGCACTCGCATCATCAACGCGATTGCGGGTTTCTCTTACAAGCGGCGCGTCTTTGAAGTATTGCTTGACGCCGTGCTTGTGACGCTGGCTTATTATGCGGCTTACGTGCTGCGCTGGGATGGCAGTTTGCCGGGCGAGCAGCTTTCCATATTCATGAAGACTCTGCCGCTGGTGATAATGGTAGAGATGATGCTTTTCCTGCTCGGCGGCGTGTACAGAGGGCTGTGGCGTTACGCGGGAGTCGAAGACCTGCTCGTGATAGCGAAATCTGTGATGGCGGGCGCGCTTGCGTCTGCCGCGGTCGTGTTTGTGATGTACCGGTTTCAAGGCCCGTCGCGAGCCGTCTTTTTATTAAACATGCTGATGCTTATAGTCCTGATGACCGTGAGCCGGTTGTCATTCCGCCTGATGCGCGAATTGATCGCGGGCGGCGCAAGCTTTCATCCTGATGCGAAGCCCGTGCTGATCT
Organism: Blastocatellia bacterium; assembly: GCA_963804815.1. GTDB lineage: Bacteria > Acidobacteriota > Blastocatellia > UBA7656 > UBA7656 > DATEKX01. Next base: position 7,400,074 of record CAWDRU010000002.1, read on the forward strand.
ATGGCGCGGGAGACGGCGGCGAGCTTTTGATACGCGAGATTCTCAATAACCCGGATCACCGTTACGCTCCTGTGGGTTTCATTGATGATGATAATCACAAGACGGGCAAACTGATTCACGGCTATCGCATCTTTGCCAGCCATCAACTGCATGAAGTCATTCACGCATACGGCATAAGCGAGATTCTGATATCGAGTTTGAAGGTTCCCGAAAGCAAGCTCGATAACCTGCGCGGGCTGGGGCTAGGGCTCAAGAAGATGAGCATAAGGATCGAATAGTCTGACCTTGAATCTTTTATGACATTTGATATCAATCAACAGTGGCCCGGCTACAAACGGGAATCGTCATGCATGAAAAAGCTTGATGAGTTGGGCTGGGCGGCTGGTATCTGCATCCGCGCCTACGGTCTGCGAATCGGGATTCGTGTAAACGACATAACTGTTCTGGAGCAGGTACTTGAGCGCCTTCCTTTCGGTTGGAAGCCTGCCCGGTCGCCTGTTGTGGATTGCCTGTACTCGGTTCTGGTCGCTGGCGTCAGTGAACAATCGGGCATTCGCCGGTTCAATCTGTTATATGCGGGCGCGACCAGACTGGCTCGAACTCTCGACCTTGAAGAGATGCTGACGGAGTTGGAGGTGAAACTTCATTCGTATGTGGCTACGACGACCGAGCGCAGAATGTTTTTTCACGCGGGCGTGGTTGGCTGGCGCGGTCAAGCCATAGTTATTCCCGGCGGCAACCGCGCATCGCATACTTGTTGCGCCGGGTCCTGCGCTCAAATTGCTTGCCTGTGGTGATGAGCCGCTTGAGCTTGCAAAGAAACCGAGCATCAAAGCTCCTCAGTTCGGCATTCCCGATATGAGCTTTGCTGCTTTCAGAGCTTTGCGCGACATCAGCAACTCGACTGGCGTGCGAGGGCCATTCAATGAAATGCCCAGATTCCCCTTTCAAGTTGGCGAGAGTCTTTTGCGAACGACAAGATTCCTGATGCGGTTGCCGGAACTGAGGCGAGAGCGGCTCAGAAATCTGAACGCGCAAGACTCTCAATGAAACAGGCGGCAGATTTCGCGGCCTACCCGGATGGGTAATAGTGTCAATAGTTTGGATGGAAACAGGTTTGACTTTCTAACCGTTATTTCGTACTCTGAGAGCCTCACGCATGAGGACGCACCGACTCTTCAAGCTGTGCGGCTTCCGGATATTTGATGGAGCCAATATGAAAATAAACAAGATCAGTTTCAAAGCCCCGTTAAGCATTTTGCTGTCGCTTTCGATTGTGGCGGCCTTCTCCTTCACCACCTTTGCGTCTCTCGACGCCGGTGAGCCTGTCGAAGCGATTGACAGCACTTTTCAGGAGCCAACAGGAACTCTGACGATAGCCAAACGAGATGTTGCCATCAACAACACTCAGGCCAAAGTCGGGCAGACCGTGATGAGCGGCAATCTCATAAGAACCGGCACCGACAGCCATGCTTCGGTCGAAGTCTCGTCGGTCGGTCGAGCCGATTACGGGCGACTGACGGAGAGCATGCTGACGATGTCGCAAAAATCGATTGAATCCTCGATGCTCAAATGCGGCTCGATAACTCTGACATTGCCAGCCGGGGTTTCCGGCCTTGTCAAGGTCGTTCATATGAACGACGTTGGGGTTTTTTCCGAGCGCAAAGAGGTTGATGTCAAGGTCATGCGCGGCGAGGTTCTGGTGAAGTACGGTCAAGGCAAAGAGAGGACCATGAATTCCGGCGATCATAAAGAGTTCGACAACGCGACCGAAGTAAGCGCCGTAGGCGATGCCGTATTCAGCGTTTATTGCCACGAAGATCATCTTCCGCTGGCTTTGATCCTGATACCCGCAGCCGCCGCGCTGGTCATCCCCATAGCTGACAAGGCTGGCCCTTCGGGGACGCCGCCGCTTCTCAGCACGCTTCAGCCTTAAACGGCGGCAGGCTGTAAACTGTGATATCCGAGATTCAGCGCTCAGGATTAGAAGATCCGGGCGCTGAACTCTTTTGTATAGAGCACGCTCGCGAAATCAAAAAATAATCCCTCGAAGAACACAACATAATTAATGTCGGACCTGTAAAAACAACGCGGAAGTCGCGCGATTGAATATTCAATGAGTTCCCGGATGATGAAATCGTTTCTGAAAAATCGTCAAAGCGCGGGCGTGGCGCGCGGCAGGCTTGTTGCTCAGCTGATGACAAGAGCCTGGCAGTCTTTACCGCCGACCAACTCGGCAGAAGAGCTGGCAGAGATTGCCGCTCTGTTGCTCGCGACGGGTGCCGGTGGTTTAACATGGTGCAGAATCAGACATTCGAGATTGCGAGACTCCGGCGTCGCGCACCAGTTTCATCAGGCGTATCGCGAGCACTCGATACAAGCGGCGCTTCATCAGCGCAGTTTAAAACAGATCATTTCGCTGTTGCGCGATTCCGGCGTAGAGCCTGTGCTGGTGAAAGGCTGGTCCATCGCGCGGCTTTATGCTGAAATCGGAATGCGCCCTTACGGCGATCTCGACCTGTGCGTGTTGCCGGATCATTATGCGAACGCACAATTGGTTCTGAAGAGTCCTGAAAGTCAGGCGTGCAATGTCGATTTGCATCTTGGATTCGGCAAATTCTATGAAGGGCGCACGAAGGATGTTTTCGCGCGCTCGCAACTGGTCAAGCTCGATGACCTGCAAGTAAGGGTGTTGAGCGCGGAAGATCACCTGCGCTTTCTCTGCATGCATTTGCTGCGTCACGGCGCGGTTCGCCCGCTGTGGTTGTGCGACATTGCCGTGTTGCTTGAGTCGTGCGGCGATAATTTCGATTGGGATCTGTGCCTGAACGGGTCGCCTAAGCATGCAGACCGGGTCGCCTGTGCCGTGGGGCTTGCGCATCATTTAGTCGGGGCGGATGTCGAAAAGACGCCAATCGCCGAAAGGGCCGAAAGACTGCCGCGCTGGTTCATGCCTGCTGTGCTCGAAGAGTGGGGCTTTCCATTTCAGTTTCGCGGGCAGTTGGCTGTCTATATGCGCAATCCCGTTCGGTTGCTGAAAGACCTGCTGAAAGAATTGCCCCGGCACTGGCCGAACCCGATTGAAGCGACCATGACATTGAACGGCCCGTTCAATGATCTGCCGCGTCTGCCTTTCCAGGTCGGCCATGTTTTTTCGCGCACCGCTGCTGTACTATTGGAAGTCGGCAGATTCGCCCGTTGGGCTAATTCATCATAGAAAGTGATCTAGTGATATGCAGGTTGCTCTGTTTATAGCCAGACTTTTTCTGGCTCTGGTTTTCGGTATCGCAGGGATTGCGAAAGCCGCCGACAAGGCTGGTTCGCGCCGCGCGATAATTGACTTCGGTGTGCCAAAGCGGCTGGCGACGCTCGTTGCGTGGTGCCTGCCGCTGGCTGAAATCCTCGTCGCGGTTGCGCTCATTCCACAAAGCACTGCATGGTGGGGCGCGTGCGGCGCGCTTGCGCTGTTGTTAAGCTTCACAATCGGTATCGGTGTGAGTCTGGCGCGCGGTCAGGCTCCAGATTGCCGCTGCTTCGGACAGATTCATTCCGAGCCGGTCAGCCGGGTTACCTTCGGGCGGAATCTATTGCTGGTAGCAGTAGCCGGATTCGTTATTGTCCGGGGGAAAGATGATCCGGGTTTCAGCGCGCTCGACTGGTTGAATGATTTGAAGACCGGAGAAGTTATAACTCTCATCTTAGCCATTTTTATAAGCGGGCTGCTCGTCTGGATATGCGTCTTGCTCAGCCGCCTGCTCAAACAGCAGGCAGAGATCATAGGCGATATAGAATCGATCCGAGCCGTCCTCAGCGAAGATGGCGAAGTTTTACCGGTCGAACATAAAGAAGCGACTCTTCCGCAGGAGGGTTTGCCGGTCGGGGCAATGGCACCGAAGTTTACTCTGGCTACGACGGGCGGCGATAAGATGTCGCTCGACGACCTGCTTGAACCGGGCAAGTTCGTTCTGCTTCTGTTTGCGGGGCCAAACTGCTGGGGCTGCAAAGTTCTGTTGCCGATGGTCAGAGCGTGGGAACGCGATTACTCTGACCGCCTGACGATCTGCATCCTGAGCAATGGCAATCTGGATGAAAGCCAGGACAAGATGACGAGGTATGAAGTCAGCTACCTGTTAATGGACGAGCGTTCAAAGGTGGCAGACGAGTATCAGGCCAAGTGGACGCCCGCTGCCGTATTGATCCATCCCGACGGCAGAATCGCGAGCCAGAACACCTACGGCGACGACCCGATTCGCGAGTGGTTCAGAGACCTTATCGCTTCCGGTCAACTGTCGCTCGGTTCAGCTAATGGCAAAAGCGCGAGCGGTCAAATCCCTCAAATATCGACTCGGTATTCTGTAAGGAACATAGGCGAGCCTGCTCCAAAGTTTTCACTGCCTGATCTGTCGGGCAGGGTGGTTGATGTAGCAGATCTGTTCGGCAGCCCCATGCTTCTGATCTTCTGGCATCCGCTTTGCGAATTCTGCGCGGCGATGCTTGACGATCTTAAAGTCTGGGAAGCCAGTCCTCCCGCTGGCTCGCCCAAACTGGTGCTCATCGCTTCCGGCGAAGTGGAAGATACAAAAACGTTGAACGAAGATTTCAAATCGCTTACCTTGTTGGACCCGGCCTTTGAGATCGGCCCGCTGTTCGGAACCAAGTACACGCCTTCGGCGATTCTAATTGACGGCGAAGGCAGAGTCGCTTCAAGCCTTGCAATCGGAGACCCGAATGTTCGCGCGCTCGTTGGCCTCCGAAAAGCAGAAGTGCAGATGACGGGCCAGCGGTGAGCGCAGATATTTTTATGGCATCAAATCAGGGTGAGAACGAGCAGGCATTTCGTACCGTTGCGATCTCGTTGGATAGCGATCAGGCGGATTGGGCAGTTCAACGCTCGATAGTAGCCTGCGGAGTTCGAGTCGGAATCCGGACCAACGAGCCTAAGGTGCTCGACCGCCTCTTATCTCTGGCTCCGCCCATTTGGAAACCGTCTTTATCGCCAAGAGTCGAGCGACAGTTTTCTTTAATGGTCGGCACAAGGAGGGGGCGAAAAAACGGGCGCTCGCTGCATCACCTGTACGAAGACAGGCAACTGGTAGCAAGCTCGACCGACATGGATTCGATTCTTGAAATCCTCCAGACGCAATTGAAGGCGTATCTAGCCGAAATGGCGCGGCGCAGGGTCTTCATACACGCGGGGGCTGTCGGGTGGCGGGGACATATGATAATCATTCCCGGTCGCAGTTTCAGCGGAAAGACCAGTCTGGTTGCGGAACTGGTAAGGGCCGGAGCCACTTATTATTCCGACGAATGCGCTGTGATGGACAAGCGCGGGCGGGCGCATCCATACACGGCTCCGCTCGCGTTGAGAGAACCCGGTTCTTTCAAACAGAAAAACTGTCATGCGCAAGAACTGGGCGGAAGCAATGGAGTAAAGCCGCTGCCTGTTGGTTTGGTAATTGTAAGTCAGTATAAATCCGGGGAGCGTTGGCGGCCTCACACACTTTCGGCGGGTCAGGCGATGTTGGAGTTGCTTGCCAACACCATACCTGCAAGGCGAAAACCCGAAGCCGTCATGGCCACGCTTGAAAAAATAGTATCGCAGGCGCTCGTTTTGAAAGGCGCGCGGGGTGAAGCCCAAGAGACAGTCAGAATGATTCTTGAAAGATAATTTATCGGACAGGTTTTTCGCATAACAAATAGGGAGAAAAAAATGGATAACACGAAATATAGTCATCAATCGGCACTTGCGCGACAAAAAGACCTTGTCGTTCAGGAACTGCCGGATGAATTGATGGTATATGACCTGAAACGGCATAAAGCGCACTGTCTAAACACAACGGCGGCCATAGTCTGGAATCACTGCAATGGACAAACGACCGTCGCCGAGATGGCCGCGCTGCTTGAACAGGAGATCGGGTCGCCGGTTGATGAAGAGGTGGTTTTGTACGCGCTCGACAAACTGGAGAAGGCCAACCTGCTCGAAGACGAATTGAACCTGCCAGCCCTGAGCGGATTGTCGAGACGGCGAATGATGAAAAGACTGGGCGTCGGAGCAATGGCGGCTATCCCTACGGTTATGTCGCTGGTTGCTCCTGTAGCGGCGCACTCAGTCACCGTTGTAGTTACCTCGAAAAAAGTCGCTGACGGCACGTGCGACTCTCCTCCGGGCCCGCATCCTAATCCGAGATGTTTTACTGACACCTGCTGCACGGGAGAAAAAAAACTGTGCGTCGGAAACAGCTCGAACTCCGATTGCGTAGGAACCCCCTGCCAGCCAGCCGGGGCTGCAAGCGATTGTAATCAATGAACACAACAGGCTGATGATTTTCTCTGCGATATATTGTGTCGTCTGTTCGGGTTGTAGAAAAGGAGTCGCGTGCTTTGAAATGATCTGACGGCTCCGCGCGAGGTGTACCTATGCAGGTTTTTCAAGACCTCGGTTCGCTGATAGAACGACGCTGGCGAGATGAGGATTACTGCGAAGAGATCTTTCCGGAGATTGCTGAACGTGCATTGCTTGAAATGACTCCGCGCAGACAGGTCAGCCCGTGGGACATAATCCGATGGGTCGGCACGAGCACCGAACTGCCTCAGCAGCAGGATGTCGGAGGGGCATTCGGCAACCCTCCAATCACTTTATACAACGGCCCAGGGTTTTACATCGACGTTTACTACTGGCTGGACGGGACGACATCTATTCATCAGCACAGTTTTTCCGGAGCCTTTCAGGTCTTCTCAGGCTCAAGCCTCCACAGCCTTTATGAATTTGAGGAGAAGCGCAGGGTAAACGCGCATTTCTCGGTCGGCCAGATAGCATTAAACAGCGTCGAGTTGCTGAAAGAAGGCGACGTTCGGCAAATAGTGCCCGGAAGACCTCACATCCACTCTCTGTTTCATCTCGACCGCCCATCGGTCACGATCACCATCAGAACGCGCTCAACTCCCAGCGCCCAGCCGCAGTATGATTATCATAAACCTTACTTTGCCGTAGACCCGTTTTACCAGTCACCGATCATGTTCAAAAAGCTCCAGAGCGTATCCTTTCTGCTGGGCATGAACCATTCCGAAGCTGATGATCTAATAGCAGAGATGCTCCTCTGCTCGGATTTTCAGACCGCATTTGAAATGATTGAAATACTGTTCAATCGCCTGCCGAATAATCAACTGGAAGCGGCCTTCGGCCTTTCGACCGGCAAGGAGCGGTTTGATAGACTTCTCGAAATAGCCCGCCACCGGCACGGCGAATTTGTAGACCTCATCCTACCCGTTTTTGAAGAGGTCCAGAGGCAAAATCACATCATTCACCGCCGTGGGCAGATCACCGGCAGCGAACACCGCTTTTTCCTCGCGCTGCTGTTGAATGTGCCGGACAGAATAAAGGTGCTTGAGCTGGTAAAAGAACGATTCCCTGACAACAACCCCGTCAATACTATTATGGATTGGGTTGAGGAACTGGCGAACACGAAAGTCGCAGGATCGTCAGAGCCGAATGTTTTGGGCATTCAGGACTTTGATGATTATTATCTATTCGTCTTTCAGTGCCTGCTCGAAGGTCTCGCGCTTGAAGAGCTAAAAAGCGCGTTTGAAGAAGAGTTCTCAGCAGAGCACGCGGGAAGTTTAGAGAACAAACCGGAAGCGTTATACAACCGTATTCGCAGTTCAATGCTCTTCAGGTCGATCTTCCCTGACGGGCAACGGACGGCGACAGCAAGACATGCAATGACGAATTGAAACCGGCCTTAACCACCAACCTCGACCACCAACCTGATTTACTCGCGCGCATAGCCGTTGCGCTTTATCTATGGCTGCCCGCGCACGCGCAATGGAGCGACGCTGCCCGCTCAGAAACTCGCCAAACGCAATCCATAAAAGCAGAAAGCCGACGGACGCGCGTCCATCGGCTTTCTGAAAACTGGCTCCTGAGGTAAGAGACACCCGCCTGATCCGTAATTATTGAATCCACTGCAACTCAATCTTTAGACGCAGCCTTGCTGCGCTTTTTCCTCTTCGGCAAATCAGGCATTTCGGGCATTTCAGGCGGAGGCGTGGACACTTCGTGGACCGCCCATCCCGTGGCTTCCATTGCCCGGCGGCGCTGCTCGTCAGTCGAGCGCGCGTAGTGCCTGGCCATCGTCACAGGGGAATGCCCGAACAGGTCGCCTATAGCGCGCGGGCTGTGCCCGGCCTCTAGCATTTCGTTTTCCGCTGTGCGTCGCGCGTCGTTAAAGATGAGCGCTCCTTCTTTAGCCAAGCCGTAATCGATCTTTGCGCGCTCACAAGCCGTGCGAAATGCCTTCAGGTAGTCAGACGCCGGGCCGGAACCATTGCGGTTCGGAAATATCCATTCAGATTCGCTCGCCTTCGCGCGACGCTTCAGTATCTCAAGCACATCTTCAGGCGCTGGCACAAACCGGGTCTTGCCGAGTTTTCGACGGCTGACACCCTTGCGTGATTTGATTGTCAGCGTTGCCGTCTTAAAATCCACATCTATTCTGCGCAGGGTTCGCGCTTCTCCGGCGCGCAGTCCGACCCTGCGAGCAATATAAAACATATCCCCAACCGCGACCCGGCTTCTGTGTTGCCATTCCTGTTCGCGCTCACGTCTGGGCGCGTAAAGCTGGGCGAGCACCGCGCGAGTGTTTTCAGCAGTCCAGGTCTGACGGCGGCCTGAATCTTCCTCCTGCTGCCACGGAGCGCGCGGGCTTACCCATCCTTCGAGCGGGCCAAAGTATTGCCGCGCAGCAGTGAGGCAGGATTTGATCTCGACCATCTCGCGATTGATCGAGCCGGGCTTTGGCGGGCGCTTCGCTGAGAGCCGGGATTCGACGTAGCGGTTAAGGTCTGCGGTCTTGATAGTCTCGACGAGCCGATCAGCGCCGCAGATGTCACGAAAGCGAGTCAGTATAGTCTCGATCCATGCAGTCTTCGGCCTGCCGCGCTGTTTTATGCGTTCGAGGTGATGATCGATCAGGTCGGAGAGTCTTACATCGGATTCAATCGGCAGATCATGCTTGCGTCTGACGGCATCGCCTGAAAGCTTGTCGCGCACGGCCTGAGCGAGCGCGCGGCTCTCGAATATTTCACGGACGCGCTTATGGCCGCGCCTGTGGAAGTCGAGCCGGTAGCCGTAGCCGGAAGCGAACTTTTTAGATTTTACTCTCTCGATAGACATGGGGCATGCCTTTCGTTATATTTCGCAGTATGGCCAATCGTGATTTAACAGAAACCCATACAGTGGAAGCCGCTCGAAAGGTAGTAGCTCTGCTGCGCGAACAGTCACTCGATCAACAGCATGCACAATCCATCGTGAAGATTGCGCTTGAGCTTTACCCGTGCGAGCAGGTCACCGCGATTAATACCCAACAGCCCGTAGAGCGCGGGGTTGACGAAGCGCAAATGGCAGCTTTGCTTGAGCGCACGCACAGGCTCCGTGAATTCATGCGCGCGAACTTCACCGACCAGGAGCAATACTGGTCTACCTATCAGATTGCGCAACAGCTCAACGAGGTAGCGCCTATTTTTTCGGATTAGCGGCCTTGCCATCTCGCTCAATTCTGAGATCCTCGCGAAGACCCATAATCTCTGCGTAAATCTTTTGCAGCAGGTGGATGGTCTTCTCTCCATCTGAAAGCTTGCTGAATTCTTTCGCCATAAATTCCTCCTATTATGTCCGGGCGAAATAGGAATAGGGGTAGATGGTTTGATCATGGATTTCTTCCTTTTTGAGATGCTGCCCAATTCTTGCGGATGCCTTCAAGCACCGAAGCATCAAATTCGGCCACGATCCTTTTTGCCAGCCTTTCAATGTCTGAATCCGTCATGACTAAAATCGGCCCTAACTGTTCGCTGTCTGAGACTCTGTTAAGAATGAGCTTCTCTATATCGTCAAGTTTGCCGTTTCGCACAATGTTAAACGCCCAATAGGGAACTGTCGTAAACACAACTGACGCGGCTATAACACCGCAGGCGCTTTTTACAAAGGCGACGCGCACTCGATATGATGGATCATCATCCGTGATCTCAACGTCGCCGATGGAACGAAGATTCCTATTCATGTAGCTAATGAGCTGCTGCTCATAAACCTCATCGCCGCTGATAACAACCTGAACCTTCGCGTTAAAACTTGGCTTAGGAGATTGAGCGAAGATATTGCCTGAAATACAAATGATCGAAATAATTACCAACAACCTGCGATATTGCATAACCTACCTCCTGAAATGGAATAAGCGTAGGGGCAACCACTTACTATGGGCTACATCGGCTACATGCTGTATAGCCTTTATTAATCGCTTCGCTCTTCTTAATCGGAATCTGACTTCTGCTCAAATATTGACAGCCATCTCGATGATATTTCTTTCCCGTATTCGTTACATAAACAGTCTGCTCTTTTTTGTCCGGCGCTGGTTCTGGAGTTGGGTTGACTGAATACGACTGACTTAATTCCTTCCCTAACCTGGCAATCTTCCTATTGAGACCATCAAATCTCTCCTCAAAATCCTGCGCTCTGATATCAAGGTCGTGAGCGGCATCCTCAACCGCAGCTTTGGCGGTCAGTACATCCATCTCGCTTGAAAACTCATCAAGGTCGTCCAGTTTATTAATCTTATCCTTTAACCCGACGACCGAAGCTTTCAATCGCCCAAAGCTCGATGAGGACATATTGCAATCATCTTCGAGAAGCACGAGTCCATAGCCAGAGCTTGTGGCAAACTTTTTTAGAGTGTCGTTTTCTTGCTGAAACTTTGCAATTTGTCCGCGAAGGCGTTGATGTTTTTCCTGTTCGGACTTATAGCCAAAGTATCCGCCCAAACAGGCAGCGATGATAATAAGCGATGCGATAATAGCGCTGGCTCTCTTAAATGCGGCGAGCTTCCTTTCGGGGCTTGCTTCATCTACATGAGCTTGGAAGATTTCATTACTCGCCATACTTTTCTTTACTCCATCCCCAGGCAAACCTAATCCGGTTATTTTGCCACTCCTACTAAAGCGACGCGGGCGATCCTCTTCGAGCAATACAGGGGTCGCCATCCAAAGGGCAAAGAACGCAATCGCAGTGCAAGTCCCCGATACATCTCCCTTGCCGATGACCAATCCAATCAAGTCGCCCACTGCTTGAGCGAGGTAAATTTGCGGCAGCGGAAATAATATCGAAAGAAAAGCAACAACCTTTAGCAATTCAATAGATTTGGTCAACAAGCGTTCGCGCATCTAATGACCGCCTCTGAATTCTCGACTGTCTTATTGCTACGTAGGGGCAGGTAAGAATACTTACCCCGGATTATAATTTAGCCGTTCAATAAATCTAGAGTTTTCTATCGCCAGTAATGCATGGTGTATTCGACGACACCTTGCACGCTCACATCTTCGGCATCGAGCAGAATGTCCTCGTACTTTGGATTGGCAGACACCAGGCGGACTTTCCCTTTCAAAGTCCAGTAAACAAATTTCAATAACAATCCGTGCGGAGTTCTCACCGCGAGCAATTGCCCCTGCTGAAATTCATTTGCATCAAAGGTGAGTCTAATTACGGCGATGTCGCCGTCGTTTATTCCGCGCTCGATCAGCGAGTCGCCCATTATGGCCGCCGAGCAATACCTATCTGAGTTGCGAGCCCCCTTTGGTTTTGGCACGTCGAGAAATCCTTCGATTGGAAGTTCATCGAAGCGCCGCGCCGCGCCGATTGTCGAAACTAACGGAATAGTAATCAATCTACTAAAAGCGGGAACTATGAGAGCGTTTTGCGCATCGAGCATAATCATGCCCTCTTTTTGTGCTTCTGCTTTGGTTCGTTTTCGTTTGCCTTGCCGAGTGATGGAACCTTTATGGTTTCAAGAGGCTGCCTGACACCCTGCGCATCTTGAGATACCGGTAATGAACCCGCACCTGAGAACGGGTCAATAATCGGGCCACTAGAACCTGATGAATATTTTGGCCGCGTGTCAACTAGAACACCGTCGCTCCTGTATGCTTCAATGCCTCGCTTCAAAAGCAGAACTATCACCTTGCTACGCGAGCGGCTAGTTTCTTTGGCGATGGCCATAATCTCAGCGATGAGACTGTTTGGCATCCGTGATGTTACAGGAGTTTCGTTATCGTTTTCGCTCACGCCACTATTACACATAAAATCATTTTTAATCGCAACGATTTTTATTGTTGACATTTGTACACAAAAGATTTATTTTGTGTACATCATGAGCAACAACACAGAGAGAATCGTCACAATCAGAATGGATGCCGATCTTCGAGACGAGCTTGAGATATTGGCTAAATCGGAGGATCGGTCTCTCTCCAATTACCTGACACGAGTGCTGAAGCAGCACGTAGCAGACAAGCAAACCGAGGTGACAGCATGAACGCAACCACATCATCCCTTCGCCAATACTTCTCTGCTCGCTGCGCCGCAGCTCTAACAGCCGAGACGCAGGCAGAGCCGATTCATCGCATAGACGACAATCCGCCGCAACGCTTCTCCGTTCAAGACAGACGCGCATACAGCGAATATCTCGACTGGTGCGAGATGGAAGGGCGCGAGCCTGTCTATCAATCGCTCCGAGAATACGTGGAGGCTGTGTAGCTCTATGAACCGCAGGCCGATCAACGCAACCAAGACCGCCGAGCTGCTGGGCATCTCCGTCCGCACGCTGAAGCGCCGCGCTGTAGATCCGACAGACGACTTGCCGAAACCGGCGATGATCGGCGGGCGCATGGTCTGGGATGTGAAAGAGATCGAGCGGTATATCGAAAATCGCTTCAACACGCGCGATAAGCAGCAGGTGGAAATCCGCCGGGCATTGATGCGCGCGACAGGTTAATCGAGTTTGCCCACGGCTCATAACCGACGGGCAAAAAGCGCGGGCTGTAGTTCTTTGACAGGACCTCCGGCCCGCGCCGAATTCTGAGGGGATAGAGGTCCTGTCACGATATTTAGTTTCAAGAGGTCCTGTCATGATCACAAGTAACGAATCCGGAAAGCGCGAGCGGTGGTTAAGCTTAGGGCGCTTTCGTGTTCCGAGTTTCCTCCATTCAACATTGCTTGAAGTTCAACGGGAGTATTGCCATTCGCAACTGCGCGACTCCGCAATTTTCCTGATGAGCCGGGGCGTATTGTCGCTCAAGCGCGAATCCGAGGGCAACGCGCAAGTTGTGACAAACGGTGAAGGAAGGTGAAGCGATGAGAAACGATCAATTCACGCAATCACGTGACGCGCATTTCGTCTACATCGTCTGCCGTTGCTGCGGCAGTGAGGCGGTTTTCAACGCGAGCTGCTGCACGTCACAACTTGAGCAGCAGCGTCAGGCGAGTATCGAGCAGCACAAGCGCAAGCACGTCTGCACGATGAGGGTAGCGGCATGATGTGGGATGCAAACGCAGAGCGCGCATACATACTTCAACTCATTGAGGAGATGAAGCAGCGGGGCGGCACATTCGACAATCTATCAGCCGCGATCAGCAAGCACGCCGAAGAGATGGCGAACCCGAAGCCTGACAACCCCATCGCGCGCAGCATGGCCGATCTGGTCACCCCGAAGCAACTTGTCGCAATTCGCGCGATTGCGAATTCTCAGGGCGTGGGCGCCGAGGCAAAGTGTCTCGAACTGCTCAAGTGCAGGCCGGAGCAGTTGAACAAAAAGACCGCGAGCTGGTTTATAGACGAGCTGAAAAAGATGCAGTCTCAGCGCGACCTGTTGAGGCATGCGAGTTAATACGGCTTCTTAATTTTTTCTTTTGGAGGTGATTTATGGCTGAGGTGAAACACGGGGGCTGCGCGTTGTGCGGCTCCAAACAGGATGAGTTTTTGACGAGCCTGAGGGATAAGAAAAACCCGCTCGCCAGCATTGCGGTCTGTTCTGATTGCCACAGGAAGGAGAGTGTGTAATGTCGAAATCACTAGCAATAGCGCGGCGTGAAGAAACAAATCAAGAGCTTACCTTTCTTGAAACGAAGGACCTCGGAGCGCTGCTCGCATCGAGCGGCTACTTCGCGGACGTGAAGGAAGCGAGTCAGGCGGTCGTAAAGATTCTTACCGGCAGAGAGATGGGCATCGGCCCGATGGCTTCGATGAGCGGAATCTACGTTATACAGGGTAAGCCCTCACTGAGCGCGAACCTGATGGCATCAACGATCAAACGAAGCGGCAAATACGATTATAGAATTCGCGAGCACACGAATGAGGTTTGCAAAATCGAGTTCTTTCAATCCGGCGAGAGTCTGGGCGAAAGCAGCTTCTCGATTGAAGACGCAAAGCAGGCCGAATCCCTGAGCGGTAAGAACGCCCACTCGTGGAAGAAGTTTCCGCGCAATATGCTGTTTGCTCGCGCTATGAGCAACGGCGCGCGCTTCTTCACTCCTGACATATTCGGCGGACCGGTCTACGATCCGGAGGAGTTGGGCGCAGGACTCGACACTCAGACAGGCGAGTACATCCCGACGGCAACTACAGAGCGAAAGCTTGCTGGCACGAAATCGGCTCCAGTAGCCGACCCTACGATGAAGAACGTCACGCCACCAGAAGACGAGCGCACAAAGCTTAATCGTGAGATAGGCGTCAGTCTCGACACGCTCGTTTCAATGAAGCATCCGAATCTCAACCGTAAAAACGGCGACCTCAAGCAGCAGATTCTTGAACATGTGCGCGGCATCTCGCTCGATCGCGGCTGGGACTATGAAAAGCTTAACTCACTCGCCGATCTGTCGGTCGAACATCTGGGCGAATACGCGGGAATCCTCGAAGGCGAGATTCAGGCGCTCAAAGAAGAGCAGGCCGACCGCGCTTCAGGTATCGATCCGAATTCAGAAACTGGAATTTAACGAGCTTGCCCGCGTCGCGTTCTGGTAGCGCCTTTGAGTTGATCCTTCCTTTCAGTGCTATCGGACACGATGCGGGCGAGGGTGGGCTGCGGCAGCACGGAAGGACGTGCGGGGTGCCAAAAGCACGATCCTCATCATCGCAATTCTATTAATCACTCTGTGCCTGCGCTGGAAGTATGCGCAGAACACGGACGCGCTCTCGTACAGGTGGCGCGCAGAAGACCTGCCCCGGCATGAGCTGGAGCAGCAGAAAAGGTGCTAACAGGTGGCTAAACTTCAAGCTCCGAACTACACGCAGCTACCAAACGCACTTATAGCCCTAATTCCATCCATGAGCGAAGCTGAGACAAAAATAGCAATCATAATCGCGCGCGAAACATTCGGCTGGCACAGGGAGAAGGTAAAGCTATCTCTCAACGATTTAGTCGAGCGAACAGGACTCAGCAAGCGGGGTGTAGTGGACGGGATCAACGCCGCTATGAAGCGGGGCATCATCGGACGGGAGAAGGACGGACAGGGTTTTCTTTACTTTCTTATCGTCGAAGAGGAAGACGAGACGGGTGACAATTTTGCAGAGGCTCCCTCCTCAGGTAGTGAGAAATTCTCACCAGCACTAGTAAGAAATTCTCACACCCATCATGAAAGAAAAGAAAATAAAGAAAACCACACACACACAGAGGGCGCCGGCGCGCCTGTGCGTGCGCGCGTGGGTTCAAAATTTTCTTTTCAGGATTGCCGCCAGTATGCCGAGAGCCTGAAGGTGACTGGGGGGATTGTAAATCCCGGCGGCTATGCGACGGTTATTTTTCGCAGCGGCGAGGCCGATGCTTTGATCGAGGATTTTTTGAATCCTGCGAGAGCGCCGGACGTGAACAAGTGCCCGGACTGCGGCGGGCGTGGTGTGTATTACCCGCAGGGTATTGGTATCGGGCCAGTCAAAAAATGTAAACACGAGAAATTGACTCAGGGGGAAGTCACAGTATGAAGCCTCAAATCGAACTTACAGACGAAGAGAAAGCAGCGCGCGCAGCTATCAGCGAAAGAGCTATCGCGTTGATTCAGGAATGGGACAGGCCGATTATTCTCAGCTTCGACATCACGGCCACTATTGCGTTAATCGGTCAGTTGCAGCTCGCGTTTCGACACCCCGCGAATGTCGGCCTGTCGCGGCAAATGATCGAAAAGACCACGCGCGAGTTGATCGAGCAGATAGACCCTGTGAAGGGCGATGTATACCAGTTTCTGAGCATGGGGTTTGATGAGAGGTTCGACGAATGAAGCAAGAACAGTATTACGGCGGGAGTGATGAGGAGGCTAGAGCCGCTCGCCGTCAGTACGAGACCGAGGCTGTTGCAATCTACGTAGGTGGCAAGCTCGTCTGGTCAAAGGAGGATGATAGTGAAGAAAAAGAAGCCTGAAATCGAAACCGATCTACGCGCGGCGCAACCGGAAGAAGTGGCGGAGTGGTCGCAGCAGCTCGCCGGTCATATCGAAGCGCGCAAAGCGATCAAGGCGAAAGCGAAAGCCTCAGCGCGAGATTTTAAGATGCAGCTCGAAGCGAACGAAGAAGAGTGCGAGCGATTGAGCCGCATGATCATCACCCAGCAGGAAGAGGTGCCGGTAAAGCGCCAGATGACGCTCGCTGAGATCGAGGATCGAGCCAGGCATGAACTATCGCTCGAAGAGTTCAAGCAAGAGAGCGAGGCTTTCAAGGGCAATGGTGATCACTCATCGCTGGAGTTGGCGAGCAGTCCGGAGCTTTCGAGCCTGTCATATGACGAACTGGTCGAGATGGAAAGCGAGCTTGAATCGATAAAGCCGGACGCGAGAAGCGCCGACTGGCTTGAGCGCATCAACGCGCTGAGGGACGAGATTAACCGGCGGATTGAAAACCTTGAAGTCTTCCCTGACGCATCGCCGGAGTTGGCGAGCAAGGATCTGGAAGCGCCCGACGGCAACACTATCGAGGGTGGTTTGTATCGAGCGCTGCACAGGTATCACGGCGGCGAAGAGGGATGGCAGAAGCTACGCAAGAGTGGCGCGACCGACACCGAACTAAAAGCCGTGATTGGGGATGTGTTTGGCCTGGGCGGAGGCGGCTGCGGCCCGGACATGAAGTCAATCGCATACAAGGGCGGCAAGAAGCCTGCTTTCTACTTCGACAAGCATTCAGCTCAGGGAAAGCCGACGCTTGAAGGCAAGGCATTGATCGAGAAAGCGCGCGAAGTGCTGGGCATTCCGCAGCCTACAGCAAAAGCAGAGCCCGCTATCGCTGGAATTGACGATGCTGAAGCAGAGGAAATGTATCGAGCTTATGACCGAATGAAAATGCAGATGATCGGTCTTCAGGAGAAGGCTCGCAATCCCAGAGATGATGACGAATCTCGATACATCAGCAAGATGATCGAAGAGACTCGCGACGGACTTATCGAAACAGAGCGCGACTGGACCGCCTTTGTAGCAGCTAATAAGGAGCGAGCCGAAGCGATTCATCGCAAAGTTAGCGGCGAGCATGAAGTGTTTAACCGTGAGCGAATGCAGAAGATGGTCAAAGAGATCATGGCGAACAAAAAGCTGTCATTCGAAGCACTCGCGCGGTTTGGGTATGAATATGAATTTGTTTTGGAGGCGGAAACTGCCGGATTGATCCACCGTAAAACGAATCTCTCTAATTTCGAGGCGGGGCCGATGCCTCCAAAGAAAAGCAAGCCCAAAGCCTCGCCTGCTGCCCCCGCCTTGGATCCTATCGCTCAAAACGGCGATGTCGTCGAAACGGACCCGTTCTATTTAGTGCCTGACGATAAGCACAAGCGAAACTGGTTGAGTCTATCCGACCTCGAACTCAGCGAGTGGAAGGCTAGGCTATCGCGGATGATTAAAACGGCCAAACACGATCAGGTGGATGATCCGGAGTCGGAGGAAAGGCTAAAGCGAGTGGAAGCCGCGATTCGCAGTCGCGACGCCGCATGGTCGAAAGCAGATGCAGCGGGAGGTGAAGCGTGAAGCAGGCACAAGGTAGCAGATGTAGAGGCTGTGGCAAGCTTCTTAAATTCATTCGCACTGTAGCGGCCAAGTGGGAGCCGTGTAACCCGGAGCTGGTCCGGCCCGACGGCAAGCAGATGCTTGTCTTCAACGACGGTACGGTAGGCAAGACCCACCCGCGCATCCAGTTCGGATTTATTTCCCACTTCGCGACATGCGCAAAGGCGGAACTCTTAAAGCGAGAGAAGCCGAAGACAACAAAAAGGGCGGCGAGTATAAGCGGGAGATTGTTCGACTGAAGGGAGGCTTAGCCGTGAGCGTAATTTCCAGACCCGGTGACGTGGTTTATATTCTGAAAAATGAGCGCGAGAACTATTACTGGCTCGCCACCGTTGCGACTAATCGGCGTGAATCCTGGCTTGCTGCGAGGCCTTATTGCAAAGACAAGGAAAACTTCAAGAAAGAGCTTCAGCGCGAAGGATACCGTTGCGCCATTCTGTGCCTCACGGAGATCAAGCGATGACCGAACTTTTAACCGCGCTCGCAATCATCCTGATAATCTTCGTTGCAATCAATGTGCGCTACGTGTTCAAGCTGCGAGCTGCAAAGTTGAAGCTTGAGCGCGAAATAGCCCTGTACTCTGCTGCGGCTACCAATCTCAACCGGGCGCGCAGGCTTTACTTTTTCTTCACCGATCATAAACGCGCAGATCAACGCTCAAGAGTGAGGTTGAATTGAGCAGTCGATAGGAAAGGAAATTACGACTTGGAAAGTTAAGGAAATCTACAAAGAGGAAAGCTCGTTTTCCGATCCACCCGATGCGATAGAAGTAGAAGGCTATGGCTACAAGGTGCGCTCGGATAGGGAAGGCGAAACGATTGTGGAATATGACAGGAGCCTATATCGCATCGAGCGCGACCCTTCGAGTGATGAACAATTCGAGCGATTTAAATTTGTGAGGAGGTGATTTGTCTGCGATCAAGTAGGTCTCGCCCTTTAATAGTTATGTTGAATTTATCCATATCAGGCGCTGTGTGGACATAACCGCCGTCCCTTAATAGCTTTAAATAAACGGGTACATCTGTTGGCATAAAAGCGAATCTCGTTTCAATTAACAGTTTAATAATTCCGAATTGAGACAACCCATTTGGCGATGAAGCAAGTATTTTCAAAATTTGTAATCTTAAATCTGAGTTATATATTGCAGTTTTGGAGCCGTCTGTTATCGCTTCAGCAGATTCTCTTGTTGATTCAACTTTTTGGCTAAGCAGCCGAATCTGATTTTCTACGGTTTCTTTGATTTGCTGTTGTTGCTGATTGCCAGCCTCGCCGATCTGCCCTCGTACTTCTGCAAGTAAGGCATCTTTCATCGTTGATACCTGGGCTTCCAACTCCTCGAAGCTGGTGCTCATATTATGATTCTTCAAAGCTGCCTCCAGCGTCTTATCAAACATGCCACCCACTTGAGTCTGAATGTTCGCCGTTTTCTCTGCGATCTTGGTTAATGCGTCGTTTGCTGATTGCTGAAGCTGAACCCCATCTCTATAGAATTTAAGGGACGCGAAAAAGCCGACGGTTGTAACGATCAATGAAACTATAGAGAGGATTATTGAAAGTGCTTCTATTAGACTCATATCCCACCTTAAGACGACAAGAGATTAAACTAACTTACAGAATGTAGGCATAGTAGCAGATGGTTTCCGACTGCGCCTGCTCGGGCTATTTTGGACTGCGCAAAATGGTCGCAAACTTTAATATCGTTTCGTCTATTAGACCGGTAAGGCTTTTCTGGTACCAATTAAAGGCTTTTGTGATGTTTTTCAGATCATCATCACTTACATCGATATCACTCAGAATTTTGGGATGTGTTAGGCGATTTCTTATATTTATTAAATTAAGAAAACAATTCCAGTCACCATCCGTTACGTTGAGAGTGTAATTACAATCAAACGCACGGGCATAACAGCTAAAGGCAAATCTGAGATTGCTTGCAAGTTTTAAGAATTTGACCTGCGTTTTTGCTTTTCCCGCCTCATTAAGTTCAAAAGATTGCTCTGCTAGAAGGGCCAGTTCGGCATCGGTAAATGTCGCCCCGAATGTGTCATGGACGACTAGCGTAATCTGCTTTAGGCTATAGATACCTGCTTCTATGTAGGCAAATGAGGTCCTGACGGCTTGCCGTCTGTTAAATTGGGAAGGATTCTCTCGAAGGATATCGTTTGCGCTATTTACGTCCAGTGCTAGTGCGACTATAAGGCCATTGTATCTACGATGGACTTCCGCGATAGCCTGGATTGTATCTTCGACTGCTCTCATACTTAAATAGTCCTTCCTTTTTTTAATCTTAATGCTATCATCCCACTCGTAACCAGTCCCCCGCCACTGGTCGCTTGTGCCTCAGAAGAAAACTCCCGCGAAGAAACCCGTCGCGAAAAAAACGCGACAAAACGCGACACCTATCAGCAGGCCGAAAGCGCGAAAGAAGGCTGTAGCTGAAGGCATCGCGCTGGGCAAAAATGATAGCGAGATAGCCCGCGATGTAGGGATCAGTCGCTCGCAGGTTCAGCGTATAAAATCTGAACCCGAAACCCAAGTCCGTATTCAGCAATTACTACAGCCTCACAAAGAACAGCTCGAACGAATCCTGCAAAAGTCACTGGATACAATCGAATCCGGTTTGGATGCCTCTTTGCTAAACATGATTGGAATGCCTCTCACCTTGCCCGATGGTACTGTGATGGCCGATCACAAAGCGCGCAATCAGTATATCGGGAATGCTATCAGACTGATGCAGGCTGCCGAACCAAAGAAAGATACTCCCATCGTCGCAACAGTAACTCTCGAACAACTCGAAGCGATGCTCTCCGAAAAGGGCGAGCTATGAAGCAACTCCGAGCTACCGAGCTTTACAACCGCTTCAAAGGCGACGCGGAGTTCTGCGAGAAGTCGCTTTCTGTTCTTAATAAGCAAGGCGGGCTTGTGCCGATGCAAGTCAATAACGCTCAGAAACTCTTGTTAGCGACGATCAAAGAGATTCAAGAGAGCGGGCGACCTGTAAGAATCGTTATCCTGAAATCTCGCCGCGCCGGTTTCAGCACAGGCGTTGCCGCGAAGATTTTCAAGCACACTCCGTTCCGCTCCGGTCAAAAGGCGCTCGTTGTGGCGCACGACGGGAAGGCGCTCAAAGAATCACTCTTCCCGATGTATGACCGTTTCCAGCGGAACTATAAGCCTTTCGGCAATCTTATCGCACTGCCCAAGCTTACCAGCGACCGCAAAGACGGTTTCGACTGGGAGAATGAAGCATCAATCAGTATTCAGACTGCTGCCAATACAGAAGGCTCGCGCTCTTTCGGCTTCCGACTTGTCCACTTATCCGAATTCGCTTTTTACGACGACGCCAGAACCTTGATGACCGGACTGATGCAGACCGTTCCATCTGACTCCGGCACTATGGTAATTGTCGAGAGCACGGCCAACGGCATGGGTGGCCCGTTCTGGGAGCTTTGGACTAAAGCGGTAGACCCGAAAAACAAAAGCGAGTGGGTTCCGATATTCTTCCCATGGTTTGATGATTCCGACAATTGGCGCGCGCTTGATGTTCCCGCTGATGAGTTCATGAATTCATTGAGCGAAGCAGAGCGCAGGCTGATGCGCCAGTTCAATCTTCAGCTTGAACAACTGAATTGGCGGCGATGGTGCATAGAGAACAATTGCGATGGCAGCGAAAAGACTTTCAATCAGGAATACCCGGACACTTGGCAGAATGCTTTTCTCGTCTCTGGCCGCCCGCGTTTCAACATCGATGCTATCAACAGACAGGAACCGGAAGATGGGACGGTCGGCGAACTTGATCAGGTTGAAGTCGGCACTCGCGTTGAGCTGATGTTTGGCCCGCGCAAAGGCGGCGCTCTAACCCTTTGGAAGAAGCCGAGCAAGTTTAAGCAATACATCATTGGCGGCGATACTTCAGAGGGCAAAGACATCAAAGAGGGTAAAGGCAAGGCCGACCCCGATTACTCTGTTGCTCAGGTCTTTGAGCGCGAGATGCATGAGCAGGTTGCGAGTTTACGCGAGCGCATCCAGCCCGCCGCATTCGGTGATTACCTCTACGATCTTGGCAAGTGGTATAACTGGGCTTTCCTTGTCGTTGAATCGAACGGCGTCGGGCGCTCGACAGTTGACCGCTTGCTTTATCTCGGCTACCCACCTGACAGACTCTACAGGCGCAGGCGCAGTGAGAAGGTTGGTCAAACTCAAACCGATGAATACGGATGGCTCGCAGGTGAAATATCACGCAACCAGCTCATCTCGAAAATTGACAACGCTTACAATACAAACGATATAATTGTGAAGTGCGCGGTCACGCTTCAGGAGTCTCGAACTTTTGTTCACAAGCCGAATGGGAAAGTAGAAGGCAATACTGACTGCCATGATGATTGTGTCATCTCGCTCGGCCTTGTGATAGTTGGATTGCTCGAAGCTCCTATCTTTGCTCCTGCCGCGAACGAGCGTATAGTGAAGCCCGTACAATACCAGCCAACCAAGCGCGAGCAGCTCGCCCGCGAGAGATTCGGCACAGGGAGAAATCAAGATGATGACGGATGGTCAGACGATTAGCAAAGTGCGAGAAATGGTCGAAGTAGACCTGTATGGCGATTCCGATGTTCTCACTGAAACACTATCAAGAGTAAGGCAGGAAGGAAGGCATTACAGGTACATGATCTTTCAACGCGATGATGATGGGACATTTCATTTTCCTCCTGAACTTATTCGCGAAGATGGACACTGGACAGTCGTTCGCGATAATGAAGGCGCGGCAATCAAAATTGATGAGCGCGGATTGCCTTTCTGTTTTCTATATTCAAAACCAGCTCCTGTGATTCAGTAGGAGGATTACTATGCCCGAACAGTGCGAATGCGCCCAACTCGATTGGAGCAATGTTGATTTAACGAGCGAACATCATCCGGAGTGCAAGCGTGTAGAGTCTGCGGTTTATATGAGTGGCGTCCATTCTTTCGACAGCACGCCCGGAAAGACAGTGGTTGACTTCAGCTGGCGAAAAAATGATTCATCTCGCGACGATCTACTGAAAGCCTTTGAACAGGATCTCGCCGCCCAGAAGTTGATGCTGAAGCCGCCCGCGCCGATTTACTACGATCCGAGCATGCGTATCCAAATGCCTGAGCGCTTAATACCGGGTCAGATTATCCCTGCGCTGCAAATCCCACCACGCACAATCGAAGAGCTTATCGCAGCAATGGAAAGCCTGTTTGAAGTGGGAGAATCAACGGATCATAGCCAAGCGGTCACTAGCGAGCCTTACAAAAAATATGGAATCGGATTTCTCCTTAGCCTAAATGCGCCTGTTCATAGATATGTCGATCTAAAGCAGAATTCTATCAAGGCAATGTGGAATACAGCCTTGGAGCTGCGCGAGTTAGCAAGTCCTGCCGCTGTTTTGTATTGGCGTCTAAAACCGAATCTGCAAGGGGTAGTAGATACAACCGAGCTGGGTGATTACCTGAGATGCCATCTCACAATGCGCCTGCTCATCAGCGACAAGCCGCCGCTTGAGAAATAAATTGTCAGAGCGAAGAGGCTGTGATAATGTTCGCGCGCTATGTTTGATAATCTTGTAGATTGTTCTTTTTGTGGTGGCAGTCAAGCCGATACTCTCTGCATGATTGCAAGCGACAAAAAGGATTACATCTGTCGAGGGTGCGTAATTGAGTCATTAAGACGACTAACAGAAAAGAAGCCCCTACGTCGTCGCAAATCAACCACTAGAAAAATAATTTATCCCTCTGAGATAGGAGCAATCTGCTCTTTCTGTAACCGTAAGGCAGAAGATTTTCGTGCCGGTATGATGCCAGAAGATAAAAAAGTAATTATTTGCGATGAGTGTCTTTATCTCTGCCTTGAGATCATACTTGAGAAAATATTCGGTGAGAGAAAGCCTGATAGAGTTGAATGGGATTTTAAGCGCGTATAAATAATCTATTCCCCTCTGCGCTCGATTCGTGATATTTTCGCAGGCGGAGAAAACCCCGCCAGGTCAATCTCCAAAGGAGAGTAAAGCTTGAACGCAAGAATAATCGAAAACGATCCGCGTCCTTTGCTTCAACCTGTAATGATAGATATTGCAGGCGTCGATTGTCCGGGCTTTGTTACAAAGCTCAACGAAGATGGGACCGTGCGCGTGCATGCCTTTCATCCCAGCGCCGTAGTCATTGAAGATAACGTGACGTTAGAAACAGGCGACGAGGAAATAGAGCGCGGCGAGCAGGCCGAAGAGAAGACAGGCGAACAGCAGCCTTCTCTCACTCCGGGCGATGAGGATTCGCAAGGCTCATCTGCTGAAGGCAGCAAGGGCGTTCCGGAGCAATAACCGATATACTACGATAGGGCGACGGCGCACGCAGCGTTGCCCGCCGCATAGAAAATTTACTGCGTGCAACCCGCTAATGAGTCCCCCAGGCTCGCGGTGAATGTTAGAAACAGACGAAGCTCTTGAAGTAGAAGAGCAACCACAGCAGCAGCCCGACTCAGGCTCTCAGTTAAAGTTGAGCATCAACGAACTGAAGAGACTCGCCTGTCGCATCAATGACGATTTCAGCAATAGCTTGCAAGATCACCACAAGCGCATGAATCGCTTTCTGCGCTACTACCGGATGTGGCGCAAGCGCACTGCTGACAACGACACGGGCAACGACGCCGCAAATTTCCATGTACCTTTAACGAAATGGCAGGTGTTTACGCAGTGGGCCAAAGAAGTTGACGCCTTGCTCGGTGAAGACTCGGAGATAATAGCCAAGCCCACAGGCCCGACGGACGGCGCGACGGTTCGCAAGGTCGGGCGCTATATGACGTGGCGAGTCTTCGACTCGATGCAGATCACGTCAGAATTAATCGTTTTCATCTTTCATAAATTAATATTCGGGCGAGCGTTCGCATACTCACCTTACAAACGCGAGACGTTTGACGTGCCCGACGAAGGCGAGCAGGTTGATTTCGAGGGACCGGGCTTCGAGACGATCTGGCCTGACAACATTCTGCTACCCGCCGAAGAGTTCAAATCTCTACAGAAAGCCAGCTTCGTAATCCGTCGCTACAAGGTGACTGCCGATGATCTGCTCGCGGGCGAAGAGGCCGGGCTTTATCAGGACATCGAAAAGAACTGGGAAAAGATACATGCCGCTTCGCTCAATCCGACTCAGCGCAACTTTCAGACTGACGAGCTGACAGTTGAAAAAGACAGAGCTGAAGGTGTACTCTATGACAACGCTACAAGCCCGCGCGAATGCTTGGAAGTCTGGGAGTGGTACGGGCGCTGGCGATTGCCCAAAGGCAAACAGGACGCGCGCGAAGATAACTTCAAACGGCGACGGATGCGCGAGAGCGAGCTTGTTGTTCGCTACATTCCCGACATCGATCTGATCATCTCAGTGCAGGACCGCGCGGCGCTTTATCCGAAGATGAAGAACCGGATACCTATCGTCGAAGCCTCGCTCGTCAAAGACGGTTCTTACTGGGGGCCGTCAGTGCCGGAGCTGCTCGAAGACATCGAGCTTGAGATGGACGTGAATCATAATCTGGCTACCGAAGCAGGCGAGCGCAGCGTTGGCCCGTTGGTATTTTATAAGCCCGCGTCCGGCGTTGCTCCGAAGAAGATGCGATATGAGCCGGGCATGATGTACCCCAGCGATAATCCGAAAGAAGACGTGCATGTCGTCCAGCTCACTGCCGATCTGAGCTTTCCAAGTGTCCGCGAACAGCAGCTCACGTCATATGCAGAGAAGGTCACGGGAATTACAGAGCAGAATCTTGGCAGGCAATCGGACAGGCCAAACGAACCGCGCACGCTGGGACAAACACAGTTATTTTTAGGCGAAGGCAATATCAGGCTCGCGCTCAACCATCGCGGCATCAGAGAAGATTTGCGAATCATCCTTCAGCACTTCTGGGCGCTCGATTCGATGTATGCGGGGCCGGAGATATTTTTCAGAGTCACAGAAGAAGAAGCGGGCGGACTGTTCGCCGTTGATAACGGATTCGGCAAGATGACAGCCTCTGAGCGAAACGCGCGCTATGACTTCGATTTGCAGTTCGCCACTTCTACGCAATCGAAAGAGCAGAAGAAGCAGGAATCGGCGCTGATACTTCAAACCCTGATGGCGAGTCTGCTATTCCAGCAGAACCCGGCTGCGACATACCTTTTGCTCGATGATTTCTTAAAGAGCTTTGGCAGGCCCGGCATGTCGAAATATATGCCGAAGCCCGGACCTGTTAATTTACCGATGGACCCTGCCGAAGAGTGGACGCTTGCTCTTCAGGGCGAAGACTTCCACGTCAACGAAGCCGACGACGATCAGGCGCACATCGAGGCTCACCAACAGCAGCTCGCAAATGAGCAGAAGCGCAAGCCTGAGTTTAGAGATAGCGAAGCCGAAGAGCGCATGGTTGCTCATATCCTTGAGCATCAGGAGCAGATTGCACAGAAGCAGCAGGCGCAGGCGGCAAGTCAAGCTATAAGCCAAGCTCTTACACCGCTGATTGGAGCGGGCTTGCTTGCAGGCGTGGGTGCGGACCCTAACGCTGGAAACGGCGATGCTGGCCAAGGTGGCTATGCTTACAACGGCGGGCTTGACCTGTCGGGTATGATTAATCAGGGCGGAGTGTAATGGCCAACAAACACGACGATATATTTTTGGAACATATCGAAGACCTTAAGACGCATGAGGGCTTTAATGTCGTGCGCGAGCATATTGAGGAAGAACAGAAGCGCAAGGCTATTGCTATCGTTACACAGCAGACGGAAGACCACGAAACGCAATTCAATCGCGGATTTTGGGCCGGGCTGAGATTCGCGCTGAATGCGCCCGCACAAATCTACGAGCAACGAGTTGCTGAGATTGGAGGCGAAGAGCCGAAGAAAGGAAAGCGATGAAGCCAAAGCGCAAGAAACATATCTTTGATCTTTGTCCTTACATGTTCTTTGTTGCGTTTCTCGAAGTAATCGCTCACCGGAGTTGGCAGTCCGTAGCGGCCATGCTCATCATTGGCATTGTTTACTTTTTGCATCAGGTTTTGAAAGCCATTGAAGACGATCCTCAGGACGAACAAGTATAAACAAATAGCCGAATCCCTCACATTACGCACCGCTGATTGTCCTGCGTCCGACAGCGACGGCGATCTTCATTCGATGTTGTTCGATCTGGCCGGAGGCGGCGAACTGGTGCTTGAATTCGGAGAGAAGACTTTTCAGAAATTCCGCGAATTGCTTTTACTAGCCCCCAGGCGAAGTAAACAAATTGCACGCAATACCCCAAAGGTTAGCAAAAAGCGCACTGCTAATCAGCGTCACAAAACGCTGTAACCACTGCAATAAATTCAAACTCAGATCCGACATCGCCACAGGCAGCGATGATCGAGGCTATCTCTGTTTTCAGTGTCTCAACAATCATCATCGCAACCTGCGCGAGCTGGCCGAGGGCCGCCCACGTGCCTGTAACGATTGCGGCGTGAGCTTCGATCAACTGGCCGAGCAAAACCCTGATGCGACGATGACAGTTCAGCTCAAGGATGGAGTCTTGCAGCTCCTGTGTAAGCCATGTGCGCGAAAGTATGAGCCGAAGACGCATCTGTACAAAAACACGGCGTATGGTCACATTAACAAGATTCATGCGGGGGTGAAGTAATGAGGCGCTTTCTCATGCTCTCACTTCTCACTCTTCCGCTCGTCGTCGCTGGCCAGCAAATACCCGATCCGAAGTTGAGAATTTACCAACACTGGAATGAGTGCGTTGAGTCGCTTAAAGACGAAGGCGACTTTGAATCGGGACTGTGGCCGCGCCTGCTCCAATCACTGCGTGATGACCCGCCTGAGCATGTCAAATCCTTGGACCGTATCGCCATATATGACGAGCTGATCATTCTTCACGAAAAGCGAATCGCGGCGCTCAAAAAGATGAGGGAGCTAGAGAAGAAATGAGAGCAGTCAGGCAGCCACAGCTATTCGACGGAGCGCCGCGCGCCAGAAAGAAGCACGACGACAGAGAGCATCAGGAGCAAGTTGCTTTTATAAGTTGGTGTAGATGGAGCGCCCGGCAGCAGGCCGATCCGCGACTGCGCGAGGCGTTAGAGTGGGTTCACGCAATACCGAACGGCGCGCACGTAACGAAGGCGCAGGCCGTGAAGCTCAGGGCTGAAGGATTGACGGCGGGCGTGCATGATCTTCGCGTTGACTATGTGCTGAGAGATTCGACCGGCGCGATTAACTCTCCGGGCTTGATAATCGAGATGAAGCTGCCGGGCAGATATCTCTCTGAAGAACAGAAGAAGTATCGAGACTTCATGCATGCGCAGGGATTCAGAGACGTGCTTTGTAGGACATGGCAAGAAGCCGCTCATTCGGTTATTGATTACATGAAGCTTGAGAGGTATGCGCCGATTTATCCTTAGCTTATTGTTTATTTTCTAATATTAGAAAGCGATTAAGAGGGACATACCAGATAATTACCTTGTCACGGCCTGTACTCTTGACGGCAACATAATCCTCTCCCACCTCGATCAGTTCGTAGCTATTATATTTATTATCAGGAATGTGAAATCTAATCGAGCCGTCCATCCCGCTTAACATTCCTTTTTTGCCGATGTAGGACTTGAGCAGTTCACTATATTTCATTGATCCAACCTCCATTCCCTATTCGGGCGGTAGTGACCCTACGAGATTGGAGAAATAATTATGGATCAGCCGCTCTGTAGCGCAATACTTCTGCTATCGACCAGACGTGATCGCTGATCCCTTGCCTCTGAGCTGGTGTCTCTCCTTTCAATCCTCTGTGCTTGCGACAGAAGTTGTAAAACACTTTGTCCAACACGCTCTGATCCTGCATATACTCGACCAGCTTTGCGAAGGCTATCGTCTTTCTCACCAGATACCGGTTGCGGGATCGTGCCGTGCTATTTTGTCTCTCTAGCAGCGATGTCGAACACCATCTTAAATCTTCCGTCGCTGCCCCCATCCTTAACTTCTTTTCTATCCTTACTGTTTCTCCTTCTTCGTGCTTTATGACTTGCCCGTAGACCAGCTTTGGGTCCGGTATCACCCTCTCTTTGCGAGGCCGCCCCGAATGAGCCTGCTTCTTGAGTGCCAACTTCAGTTGATGCAGTTTGACGGGTCGTACCTGCTCTGAAAGCGGCTCCTTGTATTGATCATAGCCATCGCTTGAGACACGCGGTAAACAATGCAGGCGCAGTCGCTCGAAGCTATCTTCGACGAGTCGGCGTGCCGCTTCCGATGTGCGAGGGCTGACGAATTGTTCTACAAGCAGTCGGCTCTCACGAGCAAATGCCTTGTGCCACCAGGCTTCGCCTCGGAAGTTACTCTCATCAAATGAAGCTTTCTTCTTACCGGCGAATGACCACTGCTCATCGAGTTCGAGGTCTTTGACACAAAGATCAACGAGCAGTTCGAAGTCTAAGGCTTGAGCATTGGCAGTGGCGCGTCGTCGCCATCTGCGCAAGGAGTCTGCTTTGTGATGGCGTGCTTGAGCAATGGAAGTCTGAGTGTCGCCACGAGTCAAAGAGTCAAGGCAGCTAGTGACTTCTGATTCTGGGGTTTTGAGGTTGAAGAAAGCAGTGCCGCGACGTTCAGAAAGGCATTTACCACAGAGCCTGCATTTAAAGAGGGAGCGAGGGCCATCGCGCGTGATGTAGGTGCTGTGGTAAAACAGATGATGCGCGATAGCTCCACAAACGGGGCAGCGCAGACGGGGCGGAGGGAATATGGATTTGTGTCTAGGCATTGCAACCAGACACTTTCCACACTCCGCCCTTTTTTGTGAATCCCAAATATCACAGGGTCACTACCTATTCGGGCCTCTAAAAATAAACTATTGACCGTTTTTCTTATTTTGCTATTCTACCGCCCGAAAGCAACCCAACGCTTTCATGTCTCGCGTTAGAGAACTGAAAGGCCCTTCAGTCCGACGCATCCAACCGGGAGCAATAGCGAAGCTCAAATCGCTAATCAATCAGGCGTAGCGGTGTATCCCATATACACGCATCGTCCCCTCAGGAGAGATATGGAAGATCAAGAAGACCTCCAATCAGGCGCACCAGGCGCTCCCGCGTCTGAAGAAAAGATTGACGTTGCTGAGCTTCAGCGCCAGCTCGATACTGAAAAGCAGCTCAGACAGGCAGCAGAGCAGGAACGCGAGCGGTGGCAGCAGGCCGCGACAGCAAAGCCCGCCGAGAAGCAGCCAGAGAAGAAAGAAGAAGTCCCTGAACTTGAAGACTTGAGCAAGACTGACCTTGTTGATCTTATCTCAGGCAACAACGTCGAAGGGCTTTCCAAAGTCGTGCAGACGATCATCAAAAAGACGCTGCGCGAATCAGGCGTCACCACGAAGAAAGACGTTGAAGAGCTTGTTTCTTCGCGGGTGGAAGCATCATCCCAGCAGCAGCAGCAACTCGCCGCGCTTGTAGAAGAACTGCCCGACCTCGCAGACCCGCAATCGGAACTGCGACTGGAAGCAGCCCGCCAGCTCGAAACGATCAACAAAGACACTGCCTACAAGGGCTTGGATGATTTCGGGCGAATCAAGCTTGCCGCGTCGCTCGCAAACGCGAAGCTGTCAGGCAGCGGAAAGTCCAGCGGTCAGGAGCGCGCCCGCGTCGCGCGGATCGGCGCGCAGCAGGTCACGACCAGCAACCGCAGCAATCGCAGCGAAGAGTCAGACGAGTTGACCGAGAGTGAAAAGTTGGCTGCTCACACTTACAAAATCTCGGAAGAGGATTTCAAAAAGAATAAAGCCGCGATGCGGTCCCGAAGGTAATCATGGCAAGAAAGAAAGTCCCTCAGGATAAAAAAGAAGAAGTCAAAGTGCCAGCAAACACAGACTACGACGCAGAAGCTTTACCGAGCCACTACAGCAAAGAGACCATCGAAGAGAAGCAGGCTAATGCGGCGCTCGTCGGAGAGATAGTGGACGAGTGGTACGGTCAGATTTCTTCAGGCGACCCATTCTATGAAGCCGCAAAACCTTACATAGACAAGTATCCGGATAAGTATTTTCGCTGGCTCTCAGACCCGCATTGTCAACGCCGCACGGATCGCGGTTATCAGCGCGTGTACGACGCCAAAGGGCGACTTGTCCAATGCGCTCGGCTCTGGCTTGGCTGGATCCCGCGATGGGAATACGAGCGCCGGGAGAAAGAGCGCGCCGATAGAGCCACAAGCGCGCTCGCAGTTTCAAAAGACACTTATAAAGAGGCCCAGCGGCGCGCAGCGAAAGATTCAGATGGAGGCATTGAGATTTTGCCCGACGAAGACGAGCGCATTGTTGGCAACCGGCGCGTAGCTGCGTAGCTGGAAGCAATTACCAGCCCCTCGGAGTTTGTTCAAATGAGTAACATTGATCGTGGACTCGGCTTGGTGCCGCTTTACACACTTCACGGCGGCGCGCCGTCGATTATGAAATTGACGAAAGACGCGGCGCAGGCCACGGCAGTCTTTCGCGGAGACGTTGTTGCGCGCGAGGCCGATAGCTTCATCGCACCTGGCGGCACTCCGGGCACAACGACTTACGATGGGGTTTCGCTTGATTATGGCCCGGTGAGCACGCTCACAGACCATCTTGTTGTCGTCGATCCCTACTGCATCTTTGAAGCGCAAGACGACGGCGACGGGTTGGTTGTGGCCGACGAGGGGCAAAACGTCAATTTCGTGTTCAGCGCAGGCTCGGCGCTTACTCTGAATTCAGGGCATAAGCTCGACGGTTCGACCCATAACACGACAAACATACTCGACGCGAAAATCCTCAGACTGATTCCGCGTCAGAATAACGATCCGGGCGCGCTTGCTTCCTTCGAGGTTCTCATTAACAAGCATCGCAGAACGCTTGGGATAGCAGGCATATAAAGCCGAATTAAAGGCAAAGCCCCCGGAGCATTAGCCAAATGAGCTTTACTACTCGAACTCAACTCCCGGATACCTTCCTGACTGACATGCTGCCTGCGCTCCGCGCGGTGACGATGAATCAGTTCGACCGTTACGGGGACGAATATAACAAGATTTTTAACGTTGACGACTCGAATCGCAGTATCGAGCAGTTCACTGAAGTAACCGGGCTTGGCACTCTGGATGAAATCAGCGAAGGCGAGTCGGTCCACTTTGACGGTCC
The DNA here is from genome assembly GCA_963804815.1 of Blastocatellia bacterium. Taxonomy (GTDB): domain Bacteria; phylum Acidobacteriota; class Blastocatellia; order UBA7656; family UBA7656; genus DATEKX01. The sequence continues at coordinate 7,432,055 of CAWDRU010000002.1, forward strand.
CATTCAGGGATTCGATAAGACCTACACTCATCGCAAGTTCGGCAAGGGCTACAAAGTCTCACAGGAATTCATTGATGACGATAAGCACAGGATCATCGAAGGACTCGCAAAGGCACTAGGTCGGAGCGCACGCGAGACAATCGAAATTGAAGCGGCTCTCGTTGTCAATCGCGGGTTTAATTCTTCTTACACCGGCCCAGACGGAAAAGTATTGTTCGCGACCGACCATCCGAACGTAGGCGGAGGCGCGCAGAGCAATCGCCCGACTGTTGCTGTGGATTTGGATGTGCCCGCGCTTGAAGCCGCTTTAACGGCTTTTCGTGGCTGGACGGATCACAGGGGTATTAAGGTTCGAGTCGTGCCGACAAGACTTGTCGTGCCAGGCGCACTTGAATTCACAGCCGCAAAGCTACTCGGTGGAACGATGCAGGGCGACACGGCCAACAACACGATCAACGCCTTCAAAAAACGCAGTGGCATGAAAGCGTTCGACGATTGGATGGTCTGGAATTATCTGACCGATGATGACATGTGGCTTGTCCTGGCAGCCCCTGAAGATCTTGAACTGCGGTTCTTCTGGCGCAAACGTTTCTCGACTGTAAGCGAGAAAGACTTCGATAGCGACAGCGTGAAGACCGCCGGACGCATGCGATTCTCGGTCGGTTGGAATCAATGGCTCGGCGCATACGCCAGTCCGGGCGCGTAAGTTTTTGAGATTCGGTCTGTGACCAAAGGGGGCGGTTACACAGGCCGATACGGAGAGTCCGGTTCCTCTTGGCTTCTCAGGTTTGGTAATTGGACTCTCCAAACATTCACATAGCCCGCCTGCGGTTTTGACTCTGCGCGTGTTCGGCAGAGGGAAATAAATCCGCAGGTTCAGGAGAACACGATAATGGGAGTTTCACACTTCGACATCATTCAAGCTAATCAATTCATCGGCGGCTTTACTGCGCTGTTAAATCCGTTCGGTCGCGTCTTTTATGTGGACGGCAACCAGGGCAATAGCTCGTCGGGCCGCTCGCCTAACCAGGCTTTCTCGACGATGGCCGAGGCGTTCAATCAACTGCGAAGCGGCGACAATATTATTTTCCGTGGAAACATTCGCGAAGAGCTTTCGACGCCAGCGGGTGTTTTCGACGTGACGATCATAGGCGGATCGAACAGGCCGCGCCACGCAGACCAGCACACGACAAATGGCGGATACTCGGCAGCGACATGGAAGCCGCCCGCTTCACCTACGGCTGCGACTCCTCTGCTTATCACCAGACAGCAGGGCTGGAAGTTTGGCAATTTCCTGATGGATTGCCCGGTGGACGCCGCCGGGATTCAGCTACTCAGAGACGCCGCAGCGGGCGATAGTGAACGCGACGCCGGACATGCTTCGTTTTACGGAGTGCGCTTTGAATCGGGTCTGATTGGAATTCAAAACAACGGCGGCGCGGGTTTCGTCCACGTCAAGGACTGTCGCTTTACCCGGATGTCCGGCTCTGGCGCGGCGGGAATCAAATGCACTTCCACAAGCGTAGCCGTGCCTCTTGAGTGGATAATCGAAGATTCCCACTTCCACAACAACGCGAGTCACGTTCTCTCTTCGATGTCTTACTCTACGATTCGCCGCAACGTGTTCGGGCGCTTCACCGCAACGCTTTCGATAGACATAGACGACCAGCCGAGCGCGAACCAGGGCGAATACAACGTCATCTATGAAAATTATCTGAGCGGCACATATGGCGCGACAGCTTACCCGCCAGGCTCCAACAACGAATGGGGCGGCAACTTCAACTCCCTGTCGGGCGGCGTGACTGCGGCAGACCCGGCGTAAGAATTCGCATCGTTATTTCGGGCGAGGGTCGAGTAGATCTTCTCTCGCCTGAATCGGCGATGTGGCCGACGGAGCAAGCATGAACTACAAGCCGACATCATTCGCGAAGTCCGTAACAGTAGCTGGCACGCGCGAAGCTCTCAAGAGCGCGAGCTTTGTTGTGCGCGGCGAATTTGAAGTGTGCGCGAAGGTCGCAAACACGAATGATGTTTTCGTCGGCGGCTCTGATGTGGCATCGGCAACAGGGCGCAGGCTTGTTCCCGGTCAGGCCGTAAGACTTGGCGTGCCCGGAGAGTACACAGACCTTTCGCATGTCTTCGTTGACGCTACGACAAACGGAGAGGGCGTTGAAGTAACTGCCAACGTTCGCGATTCATAGGAGCAGCATGAAACTTATAAAGTCTTCAATTCTTGCACTGGCAGCGTTCGCGCTGCTTGTTGCTTTTTGCTGGCCCGTACAGAGTCAGCAATTTCCGCCGTTGCGCGTGAGTGAAGCCGATAACTCGCCCGATGTGTTCGGCGTCAGGCAGATTAAATTCCCTAACGGCTCAGTATCGAATTCTTCCGGCGTCGTGACTGTGAGCTTTGCCGGAGCAGGTTTTATTTCGGGAAGCGGCACGACCAACACGGTAGCCAAGTTCACGGCGAGCGGGGCAATAGGCAATTCGCTGCTTACCGATAACGGGACGAATGTAACTTTGGGCAGCGGTCAGTTTTTAGTCCCTAACGGAAGCGGGGCTAATCCCTCTTTATCTGCCTCAAGCGATCCTGATACGGGAATTATATTCACCGGTTCAAATGCTTTTGATTTGGTAACCGGAACAGTAGGCAGAGTCCGAGTCAATGCAGTAGGTATACAGGTTCGCTCGGACGGGCTTTATAGCTTCAACAACGGGAATGTTGGTGCGACTATAGACACTGCTCTCGGCAGAAACGCGGCGGGAGTTCTAGAAGCCAACAACGGCACACTAGGAACTTTTCGAGACTTTAAACTGCGGCAGCTTTTCGTAGATCAAACGATCACGGCAGGGGGCACGACTGGCGCGCAGACGATCAACAAGGCTGCCGGGACGGTAAATTTCGCGGCGGGTGCTTCCTCGCTCGTTGTGACCAATAACCTTGTAACGGCCAGTTCGCTCGTCTTCGCCGTAGTCAGAACCAACGACGCGACCGCGACGATCAAAAACGTAGCTCCAACTTCCGGCAGCTTCACTATCACCCTAACAGCCAACGCAACCGCCGAGACTTCAGTAGGATTTCACGTCATCAATCAGTAGTGAGATTAAAATTTGTAAAGTGCCAGCCTGTTCAACTCACCGCCATGCTGACAGATGGATGCGTAACTTTTATCGGGCTTTTCAACCTGAAGGCCGCACCTATGTACCTCGTAACAAAAGAATCGAGCATGCGTCCTTCGATCAATCGAACGGCGCGGGCCAGATTGCGCGTATGCTGTCGCCCTTTAAGCAGGTCAATCTTCGCGCGGACGTAATCTCCCGTGTCCATCTCGCAGATTGCGAAGTGATCGCGTGCCCTGCTCAGAATTTCGCTTGCGGATTTGTAGTAAGTCTCTTCAGCTAGAAATCGTTCCGCTTCCCTTGCCATCTCTTTGGACGTTCTGCCCTTCGTCTTCGGGCGCAGGTTGAGCGAGTAGAACATCTGCAAATATTTCATGCGAAAGTTGCCGGGCTTGAGCCTGTGCGCGAAGGGCACTAGCAGATGAGGCTCGATTGGAGATGTAACGAGCGGCAGTGTCATTATCAACGTGCCGCCAGGCTTTAGCACTCGCGCGCATTCAGACATCATTAGATCGAAATACTTGACGTGCTCGAAGACCTGATTCGCATAAACGAGATCAAAGCTCTGAGACTCGAAAGGTATCTCACGCTCGCTTTGCGTAAGTCGAAAGCGCTCGCCGAAATCATCGAAAAGCGAGCCGAGCTTTGCGCGCAGCGCGTCGTTGCGATAAGCCAAGTCGTAGCCGTAGAGGTCATGGTTTGCGTCGAGGACCTGCGCGATAACCGTACCGTCGCCACAGCCCATGTCGAGCACCTTCAGGCTTCGACCCCGCGCTACCTCTTCAATCTTGCGGGCGATATAAAGCGTAGTGGCCGAGTTCCACCTCTTATTCTCTGGCGAAATCATGTGAAATCCTCATAAATTATCGGGTGCACATCAACAGCGGGACGGCGACGGCTCTTTAGATTTTCTCAAAGACGAATTCATTGCAGCCGTGTCTGCGACCGCATGTCTTAGACCTGGCCAGCGAGAATCCCTTCAGCCCGTAGAACTCTATCACCCGGCTGGGTGCCGCTACCTCAAATGGATACCCGCCGAGCCAATCAAGCATGTCTATCCAAAGGGACATCCCCCGCTCTTCTTTTAATCGCCCCGTGAGTGCGCGGACAGTCCAGCGAAGCCCAACAAGATAAGGCCAGTGTATAGCGACGAGTAGAGGCCGCAGGAAACGTGCGCGATTATAGCAAGCCTTGATCATGCGCCAGTAGCGGCTTATCACGCCCTGGTCGTTATAGATCGAAACGAAGAACTTTCCTCCTGGTGCTACAAGTTCGTGAGCGTTATCAAGCGCCCGCCACATTGCGCCTGTGTGATGAAGCACGCCCCATGAATAAACTATGTCGAACTTTCCAAGCTTTGAAAGATAATCCCTGTCGAGCGCGGAGCCTTCTTCAATCTGCCAGTCTTGATCACCCGCGAAGTGGCGTCGTTTTAGTTCCATCGTGCAGCCGATTGAATGCGGGTCATAGTCGAAGGAATGAACGCGAGCGCCAAGCCTGCGCGCTGCCAAAGAAAATAAGCCACTGCCTGAGCCTATATCTAAGAAGCTTTTACCTCGCAGGTCCTCAACGCCAAGCATCTTCTTGAGCGAGCTTTCAGCGTTCGTCAGGCGTTCGTCATCGAGCAGATCGAGCAAGCGGCTCCAGTTCTTGCCGAACTCGAAGCGCGTGCCTTTAGATACTTCTTCGTAGAATGCAGACATTTCCAACCTGTTTTATTATTTGCAGTTTTGAGGATGGGGACAGGCTGAGCTTCATCCTACCATGTGCTGAACGGAAAACAATACTATTCGGCAGCGGCGGTTCTGGAATCTTTCTTATATTCACTTTATTCCTGAAGTGTCCTTCACGTGGGGATAAAGGCGGGGTGGCTGTTCTTTACGGGTTAAGCGCCCCGCTTTTAGTATTGATCTCGATTGCGAATAATCATATTATCAAGCCCGCTCATCAGTCCCCCAACTGCGAGCTTCGTTGTACACCTTCGGTCAGCTTCTCTTCGACCTGTCAAAACTCCCACACGGCGCGGGTGTAGATACGGTTATCTTAAAAAACGCGGTAAACGCTACCTACAGGGAGATTCTCGATAAATTCCCGTGGACCCGCCTCGAAAAATCTTCGTCAATTCAAACAGTCGCAATCTATGAGACCGGCACTGTCGCAGTGACGCAGGGTTCAACGGCGATCACAGGCACCGGCACAGTTTGGACGACCGGCATGACGGGGCGCAGGTTTCGCATCGATGGACGCGAAGAGTTCTACACTTTCACTCGCACGGGCAACGGCACGGGCACGACTGAGCGGACATACGAAGGCGAAGACGACGGCGCGGCCAGCTATCGCATATTCGATAATATCGTCACGCTGCCTTCAGATCTGCGCGTGCTTGAGTCCATCAAAGTCCCTTCGATCAACCGCGACCTCGATCAGATAGGACGCGAGCAACTGGACCAGTTCGCACCCGCGCGGCTCGACTACGGGCCGCCTGAGGTTTATGCGCCTTTCGACGACTCAGCGGGCGGCCTGCCTCAGATTGAGCTTTACCCGATACCTGAGACGGCAGAGGGTTTGCCGATCCGCTATCGCACTGCCAAGGCCCGCCTCGTTGCTTCCGGCGATACCCTGCCGGAGTGGATGAGCGAGGAATGCCTGAAGACAGGCGTGGAAGCTTACCTGTACGGGCTGGCTGGCGATGTCGGAATGCGCGACCGGATGAGAGTTGATTTCCTATCGCTTCTCGCCGATCAGAAAGTAGTGGACATCGAGCGCATGGAACCTCAGCAGATGCGGATGGCCAGCAGGTTCACACGGCACAGGCGCGCGCGAGCTTGGGGCAATGATGACGACGACGAGCTTGAAATTTTGAGAAGGAGCTAATGGGCAAGAAAGCAGCAAAAATACTTCTCGTGGACTGGGTAGATAGTTGCAGTAATCCCGGCTGGAAGTCGAGCGACGAACTGGAATCCGCCATCGTTTTATGTCAGACGGTAGGCTTCTTTGTTTCCGAAACAAAGAGCGTACTAACTTTGGCTCTCAGTCGTGGAACTGAAGAAGGTTTCAAGCCTTTCGCTGATCTTATCTATATTCCAAAAGTTGCTATCACCCGCAGGCGAATAATCCAAGTATGAATTTTGGCGATTTACAAACAAGACTGCTCGAACGTGTTGACGACGATTCGAGCTACTATGCGGCAGCGGAGCAAAAGCATGCCTTGAACTTCGCGCAGCGCCTGTTCTGCCGAATCAGTCTCGCAGTAGAGCGCACGACGACATTTACTCTTGCGTCAGGTCAGGCTTTTTACACGATCAGCGGTTCGCCCATCTCTCTGACTGATTTCATAGTGCCGCTGAAGCTCACAGTTGCAGGCGCGAGAGTTCGCCCATGCACTATCGCAGATTTGGATTTCTTATCTTCGAGCTGGCGATCAACAGCAGGCACGCCCGACAAGTATGCACAGGAGGGCTACGACCTGTTTGCTATCACTCCGCAACCTGCGAACGGGACGACAGTGCTTGCCCTGACTTATGCGGCGGTACCGGCACCCCTCGTCAATTCCGGCGATGCTCCAGAAATCCCGGAAGAGCATCATCAGGACTTGATCGACTTCGCCGTGTGGTGGATGCGGGCTAAAGAGGGAGGCAGTGAATTTCAGAGCACGAATGAGTTGCTAAATAGATTTTTAGATAACGCGCAGAAATACGCGGAGTTTGTCAGAACGCGCAGTAAGGGGCAGTTATACGACAGGGTACCGCCGGACATTAGCAAGTTCGACCGGAGCAGGTTCGCATTCAAATTGAAGCAGATTGCACTGAAAAAGGAGGCTGCATGAATCCGCGAATAGTTAAGAGCAAGCGCCCGGATTTGATTTATGAGACAGCCCCCGATGGCTCGCTTCGTCGCATCTATCACAAGCCCACATCGAAGCAGCGCAGACAGCTCGCAGCGGCGCGAAAAGCCCAGCTAAGGCAAGAGGCAAAAGTAGCGCCATGACGATGATTAAAGATTTCTTTAGGCCCGGTTTATATAGTCGCGGTAAAAGCAGGCTGGCCACGCATTGCGCGGTGGGCTGAAAGGAAGATGGTCGAGTAAAGCATGTCAGTCAGCGTGAATACATTAATCGGAAATTTGCTGGGGCCATTGCATAGCGATAGCACAGCTAATTTGTGCTTCTGGACTGATGCGGAGCTGACTCGCTTCTTCGACGAAGCGGTCAAATCGCACGCTCGCAAAGCAGGAGTGTTTATCGTTCGCGATATCACTTCGATCACTCTTGTTCAGGGAACGGCGGTTTATGACGCGCCCGCGCGCCACATAAGCACGCTATACATTGCGCTTGATGGTGTGCCGCTCATCGCCAGCTCATCGAGCGAGCTTGAGCTTTTAGACGATTCGTATAAATCAACTCAAGGTGTCCCTTTGTACTGGTATGCCGATAAAGAGGGAGTGAACAAAATCGGCTTCTACCCTGTGCCGAACGCGACAGCAGCGGGCAAGCATCCGGAGTTGATAATTAATCAGTTCCCGCCGGAGCTGGACGAAGCGCACAGCAATACGACGATCCCGGTCCCGGCCTGCACTGGCGATTATTTAGAGGCGGTCGTTTTGGGCGAATCATATTCAAAAGAGAGTGATGCGCGCCTGCCTGAGACATCGGCAGCAATGAAGCAGCTCGCAAGATTATTCGAGCAGATATTCGAGTCGCTTTACGGAGTATCGCAGTGATTAAAGCAGTCACACGTCCGCCAACGCGCGGCCCGCGATTCGTCGCCAATATGACGACGGGCGAGGTTCACGACCTCGCACGGGTTTGTGCCTCATGTCGCGTAAGCAAGATCAAGGACCGCAGGAATTCGGATTCGCTCGACTCTCTGGAATTTCAGCTACGCGGAAAAATGAAGAAGCATAAGGATTGTTTTCAAAAGTAAAACTCAGCCCCCACTGAGTTGTTAGTTGGCCTATAAACGCGAAACAAAATCAGTGCTGGCCGGAAGTCTCAGCTACTTACCGCCGGGCGACCTCGTAAGCGAGCCGGACGCGCTCGCGCTGACTAATTTTCGCGCCGATCAGCAAGGCGCGCTGCGCTCACGTCTCGGCCACACTTCGCTTTATACCGGACTCGGTAACGTGCGCTCGCTCATCAAGGCGCTCGGTCATCGCTATGCAGGCTCAGACACGCTCTATCTTGACGGCGGCTCTCACGAAAGCGGGTTCAGCGGCGAGCCAATGGGTCTGGTTGACTGGAAACAGTGGCTCTGGGTAATGGACCAGACGAAGCAGGGAAAATCTGACGGCACCGATTTTCGAGATTGGACCATCGAAGCGCCTGAAGATCCGCCGACAGTTGCGCCCGCGACCGAAGTCACCGAAACCGTAGTCACGTTCGATTCAAGCGAAAGCTGGAACGTTGACCCGTCAGGCGATGACTCTTTCAATTCAAGCGATCAGCAGGAAGGCTCTGACTGCCTGGAAATCGCGGTCCCCGGCGACCAGACCTATACGCTCGAATTATCCGGCCTGAGCCTCGATCTCTCAGAGATAGGCGGCGAGGATGCGTCAGATGACGACGTTCACCGCATTTGGGTTTTCTGCAAGCAGTTCAAAAAGCTTGATGAAATAACGCTTGAAGTCGATGTAAACGGCGGCGACTTCTCGACCGATTATTACACCGCGACAATTCCGCGCAAGCTGATAAAGAAAGCCAGAAAAGGATGGTTCAGGTTTGAAGTTCGCAAGCGCCAGCTCGTCGATCCGCTTACCACGCAGCCGATAGAAGACAAAAAAGACCTGCCTTTCTTCAATCGAATAGGCGCGACCGATGCGAAAGACTGGAGCACAGTCGCGGCGGTCAGAATCAAGCTCGATGCGCGCGCGGCCTGCACTGTGCGCTTTGATCTTTGGGAAGTCTTCGGCTCTGTCACCGGCACAATTGAAGGCGAAGACATTCAATATTTTTATACCTACGTGAATGACTCCGGGCATGAGTCTAACCCTTCGCCCGCGTCTGCTAAGAAAGCATTCAATCGCACCGGGGCGGCACTTTCAGACCTCGACGCGAGCGCCGATCCGCAGGTCACGGGTAAACACGTCTACAGAACCGGCGGCACTCTGGGCGCGGTCTATCGCGTAACAGATGAGCCGATTGCAAACGCGACGACTACCTACACGGACACCGCGAGCGATGACGACATTCGCAGGCTCGGCTTTCAGATGGAGACCGACAACGACGCACCGCCAGCAGCAGCGGGGCTTGTCGGCCCTTACTACGGGCGATTGATTGCCTATCAGACTTCGGCAAATAAAAACCGCTTCTTTTGGACGAAGCAACACAAGCCTTATGCATTTCCGGGAGCGGCGAAGGACAAGGGTAATTTCAACGATATAGGCGACACAAACGAGAAGATTGTGGGCGCGACGATGCGCACGCAGATGCTCAGATTCTACAAAGAGAACACTATCTGGCGGCTGATCGGCGACCCGGACGACGTAAGCGGCAATGTGGACATCACCGGCGCAAAGATCGGGCTGATCGGTAAGAGCGCCGTCTGCACGGGGCCGGGCGATCTCGATTTCTTTCAAGGGATGGAGGGCATCTATGCGTTCAACGGCGACAGCGCGCGCAAGATTTCGCAGAAGCTTGATCCGATTTTTAAGGGCTTGTCGGTGGTCATCAACGGGTCAACCACCGTGCAGCCTGTTTCAAGCTCCAACCGCGACAAGTCGGTTTTAGAGTATGTGAATGGCAGGCTCAAATACTCCTATGCCGAGCAGGGGCAATCTAGCCCCAACGTCACGCTCGAATTGGATTTCGACACCGGCAACTGGACGAAAGATTCGCGCGGCTTCACGGCGCTGAATTACGAAGGACAAAACAGCTCACTTCTCGCGGGCACGTCCGGCGGCGCTGTGCTTATCCTGGAATCAGGCAGCGACGACGCGGGCAGCAATTTTACAATCACCTATCAATCCGGCTATCACGATGAGGGATTGCCGGATACTGAAAAGACCTATGAAGATCTGACGCTCGACATAGACACGGCAAATCAAAGCCTGACTGTCGTTGCCTACACCAACAACGGGACATCGAACGCTATCGGTACTGTTCAGGCGAACGGGCGAACGCGCGTCGTGCTGCCTATGAATTCAGGGTTGGGTCTGACTGCCCGCAATTGCTCGATCTCGATTTCCGGTTCCGTCTCTAGCCCGGTTGTTATCTATAAAGCCACGCTTAATTTCTACTACGAAGCGCGGCAGGCTAGAAGCTTTGACACGGACGAAACGGACCTCGGCACACACAGGCTGAAGATCATTCGTGAAGCCGTGCTTGACCTTGAGAATTCAGCGCAAGTGACACTCACGCTCAAAACAGATCATCCCGGCGAAGCGATGACGACGAGGCAGCAGCCGACGATTGCAAGCGGCTCCACTCGCCGTATGGCGCACGTTATTTTTAATGCTGATTATATCGGCTATTTGATGCGCGTGATTTTGACGGCTACGAGCTTCCGGCTATATGGGCTGCGGCTGCTCATTCAAGTTGTCGGCACTTACCTGCTCGGCGGTAAAAGCGAGAGATGGGAATCAGACCCGATTGACTTCAATACTGAGCGCGTGAAGCTCATCAAAGAATTGGAAGTTGTTTATTCGACAACGGGAACCGCGAGCCTCAGAGTTGAAAGCGATTTGCCCTCCGGTACGAGCGCGCAGGTGTTAGGCTCGCCATACACTCTCACCGCCACGACCGGCGAAGAGAGAAGGCAGGTCAGGCTCAGGGGAACGGTCAAAGGCAGGCTATTCAAATTCAAGATCACGCCGACGGACGATTTCAGACTGGAAACAATTCGCTGTCAGATTAAAACGCTGGGCGAGCCGAATGCTTCGGGCTGGGTATGGGTAGAGCTGCCGGTCGAATCAACTCAAGACGCGAAATGGGTTGATGTACCTGTGCCGGTTGATGAGGTTGGATGATGACTGACGCCGAATACGACAAGCTGAAAGATAAAATTCGAGCACTGGCCGAAAAGTGGGTAAAGCCGCTCGGACTGAATCAATGGAAGATTGATCTCACATACAAGCGCGAAGGACTTGCTACTACAGAAGACAACGCCCGCGAAAACTGGGGAGTCGCCGCTCGGACACCCGTTTTATGGCAATATCTCAGCGCGAGTATTGAATTCAATATGCCCTACCTCGCCGAGTTCAGCGATGAGGACCTCGAATATATTTTCGTTCACGAACTGATGCACATCTTCTTAAATGAGATGCGCGAAGAGGGGATCAAGCATGAAGAGCGAACAGCAACCACGCTCGCATGGGCTTTCATCTGGCTCCGGGCACACTGCGAAAAGAAGCCCGATGACCAACTCGGAGAAACTTAATTTCTGCCGCAGATTGAAGCGGCTACACGAAGGGGCTGCCCGGCGCGCTCACTGCGACAAGTGCAGGCGCAGGCATGAGCTTCGCGCAGGACAGTATGGATTGATGATCGAAAAATTGAGCAGATGAAGACGACGAACAAGCGCAGACCTTATTTAGAGATACCGCGAGACGAAATAGACGCCTTGCCGCCGGAGCTGCGCTCTATCTTTACCACGCTCAACGAGCGGCTGAAAGTATTAAGCGAGCTGCACGAATCGACCGCCGGACTTCGCGGCCCCGTAGGAATAGCAAAGCAGGCGGGGAAAGATCTTCGAGGCGTCGATATGCCCGGCCTTACGCTCGAAGGCAACCGGGCGGCCAATGCCGCAGACCCGATAGACGAGCAGGATCTGGTAACGCTCGGCTACCTGAAGCGATTACTCACCTGCAAGAACATCACGCGCATACTCGAAGGCTGCGACGATGAAGGCATATTCGACGATGAGCTTGAGTCCGAGTCTGCCTGTTCGCCTATTGGCATCTCGAACAAGAAAGCTACCAATACCGGCCTGACGAATATTCATGCCGTGCAGGTGCTGAATGAATTCATCTACGTGCTGGGCGACGATCTGTCAGACGGCAGGCTTCAGGTCTATCGTCGGGGCGAGCTTGATCCCGTGCTGATTGCCGATCTGACGCTTACTGAAATATCACAGCGCATGGCTTTGCAGGGGCGATACCTCTACGTATGCCGAAATAATTCAGCGAGCGAGAATCTTACTCTCATTGATGTAGGCAGGCCCGACGCGCCGGTCGAAGTTTCTATCACAGACATGGGCGCGGCCACGCGCCATGTATCGGTCGAAGGGCGATATGCTTTTGTGGCCTGCGATTCGGTAATTAAGATCGTAGATGTGAGCGTTCCGGCTGTGCCCGTCGTTGCGGGGACGTTTACATGAGAGAAGCGCACCTGTTTACAGCGCCGCGCTCGCCAAAGCTTCGGCGATTCGCGCAACTCGCACCGTTCGCGTCGCGCAAGCTCGATTGCGTGCCCGACGGCGTTGGCGGCATCTGCTACAACTGCCCGCCGGATCGAGCGCGCGAATTTGAGCGAGCTGCCCGACTGTCCGGCTTGCAAATGCAATGGGGCGGCGGAGGCGGCACGAACTATCAGGCTACGTTTCCGGTCGGCCCCGTTCTCTATGCAATCAGCCAGTCGGATAACCTCTTTCGCGCGATAGACATCTCTGACCCGACAGCGCCGAGCCTGCTTGGTTCTGTTGCACTGTCCGGCGCTCCAACCGGCCTCTACGTGTACAACTCCGTCGCTTACGTATGCAATTCAGATGGGGATTTGATCGAGGTAAACGTAGATGACCCGACAGCGCCGACAGTAGCATCGACGACCGCGAGCGGGGTAAATTTCACGCACATCTTTATCATCGGGGGCTATGCTTTTCTAACCGGCACGGCAGCGAGCGGAATTGGCATTTTCAACGTATCGGAATCTCCGGCTGTGCTTGTCGGCATATTCGCAAATCCGGGCGGAACCAGCTCCGGCATCGTCCGCGATAGAAGGTTTTTCTACGCAGATGCGTTCAGCGAAGACGATGCAGCCAACATCCGGAGCGCCCGGATCGGCGGCTTTCAGTGCCACGCGATCAGCGCAGGCTCGCTCGGCGCTGATATTCTCGACGTGGGACAGGTGGAAGCGCGTCACGGGTATTTCAAAGGGGAGCTGGTAGCGTCGTCGCTCACGATTGCAGGCGGCGACAGTGAGACGGAAACGGGCGTTGTTTCGGTCGCAAATAAAGTAGTGCTCGGTACGATTTGGATAATGTGGGGTAGCGGAAGCCCTAACGGAGTAGTGACCGCGCCGATAGGCTCTTCTTTTCATTCAGACAACGGCAATATTTACCGCAATACAGACGGCGCGACCGCGTGGACCGCAATGTAAACTATTTTGCGCGCTGAAAAGTCGTGCTAGTATCGAGTCCGCCTAAAGGTTGTTTTACGAGTCCCCCAGGACTTCAGCTTTGAGCACAATTAAACCCGTTGCGAAGATTGAGGCGATAGCGCCTTTTCCTGATATGGCTCTGCCTTTGTTGTGGAATTGGATAGAAGAGGCGCGTTCCGCCTATACGGATGATTTTTCGACCGCTACCCCTGATGAATTCATCGCGATAGAGCGAGAGAGTGCGAGCATCGCGAATGTCGCCACGTTTGCAATCTATCGCGATTTTGAAATCGGCGGATATGTTAAAGCCGTCCAGACAAGCCCGATAGTCGTCGAATGCTCTTGCATTTTCAAGCGCGAATTCTACGGCTCTGCTACTACCCTGCCCGCGTTGCAGATGGTCGCCCGGCAACTCTTCGATGCCGGAATCGAACGAATCACCATGTCTGTTTATGCGCATAATTCTGCAATCAAATCGCTCATAAAGAAGCTGGGCGGAGCGGAGGAAGGCAGACTGCGCAATTACACGAAGCAGAACGGCCAGCCGGTTGATTTAGTAATCTTCGGATTACTGAAAGCCGATTTCGAGAATCAATTCAATCCAGCCCCTAAACTGGATAGTGAACCGTGGCATCAGAAGCTATCGGCTTAGGCTCTTCACTCATAGGCGGCATACTCGGTCGCAAAAAAGCGGAGACGAGCACAAGCACAACAAACAGCACAAGCATGCCTGTCTTCAGCGGGTATCAGAATGACCTGCAAAAGACGCTTTTGCGATTCCTGCGTAAAGGAATCAAAACGGGCGGCGAGCCGACGCAGGCGGAGCGCAACAGCGCAGGTCTGTCTGTAAACAATAATTTCGACGCGCTGTTTAAGCGATTGCAGGCGGGTGCGACCGCGCGCGGCTTCGGAGAGTCGGGCAAGTTCAATCTCGACAATCAGGGGCTTGAGATCGAGCGTGCGAAGACTATGCAGCAGTCCGAAGCCGACCTGCGAGAGAAGGCTTTGCAGCGGCAGTTGCAGATGCTCAGTCTCGCCACAGGCCCGGCGTTCGCAAGTCCCGGCCAGCACACCGAAGGCACCAGCACGGGCACAACTCCGGGCCAGAGCTTCGGTCAGGCGCTTGGGCAAGGCATCGCGGGCGCGGGCAGTGATTACGCAAGCCAGTTGTATTTCGATCAACTGATGAAGAAGTACGGCTACGGCGGCGGTGGCGGAAATTACGGCTATCCGGGTGATCTGGGGGGAGGTTAATCATGGCAGATTTTGAAAGCCCGTTTTTAGGGCCAAAAATGAGAGCGCTTCAGATGTTTCAGATGATTGATAACGTCGCCCGCCTACGCGACGCACGCGAGTATGAAAAAATGAGGCGACAGAGGGAACAAGAGCTTTACGAAAACTCTATTGCAGATCGCCAGCGCAGCCATAAAACGGAGGATGCGAATACTCAAATAACTCTCAATAACATAGGCGCGCAGGCCGCGAACCCAAAACTTGATTCACTTCTCGATCAGGCGTTCGGCCCGTCCGAAGACCCGCGAATGAAAGTCAATACAACTGTCGGCGATTTCTACCTGCCAACAGTCAAAGAAAATCAAGCCCGCACCCTCAGCGAATTGATAGCGAAAGCTCAGGCAGGCGCGGCGGGCAAGCTATACGAGCAGACTTTACTCAAGCCCGGCGAAGTTGAGAAAGCCGGTCAAATTGCTGGCGCTCAAGAAACGGCGAGAAATGCGGCAAAGCCAAAGAACAAAGTAAGCCCGGCGTTCGCTCAAATGATGGGATGGGGCGAAATTTCAGAAGCTACCAAAGAGCAGGTAGACAGCGCAATCGCCCAATATAACGCGGCCCATCCGAACCAAACATTTCAATCATGGACGGATAATGACGGCACTGTCACAGCCGCAACGTACAACCCGAAAACGGGACGGCTGGAGCCTGTGCAGATTCCCGGCAGCGTCAGAGGCAAAAGCAGTTCCGAATTAGAGCGCAGCATACCAAGCTCGACAATGAAGAAGTATGAAAATAAAGCCCATCTTGATACCCTCGCGGCACTGCGCCAGAAATACCCGCAGGGCATAGAGTCGCCTGAATATGCAGCCGCTAAGGATAAAGAAACATTTCTTCTAACGGGCGGAAAGCGGTACATCGCTGATATTACCAAAACGCCGGAATACGATGAGATGTACAGGGGGCTTCTTGACAAGTCCATAAACGGGTACGAACAGAACCGCGCGAAGATCACTCGCAACTCATCGTCGGGAAAACAGGCCGTGCCAAAATCACAAACATATCCCGCGTCGGCAATCGAGCAGGACGCGAAGGATGCGGGGATGACGCCTGAACGATTCCGCCAGCAGTTAAAAATTCGCAACATCACTATAGACGAGAAAAATTAGTGTCCCAAAGCATAGACGACATAATCAACAGGCGCATAGGACAGACGAGCGCGCAGCCTCAACAGCCCAATGTGTTTACTAATTCTTACGCCGAACTTCAGAAGCAATTCCGAGATAAGTACGGCTTCGACTTTGAAGAAACGGGCGGCGCGGATACTCCCATGCATCAGAAGTTGCACAATGGATATGCGCGCGATCTCCGCAGTAGAACACTGAATCCAGAGCAGCGAAAGTTTTTACTGGATACGGGCGCAGGTCTGGGCTTCGATATAAAAGATTATACCGACAACTGGCAAGATATTGGCGGAACAGGGCCACACATGCATTTAGACGTGGGCGGCAAGTCTATGCTCGACATGGTAATCAACCGCAGGCTGTCAGGGTATCAGGCGCAGCCCGCCCCGTCGGGCTTATCGCCAGATATGGCGAGTCCGGCAGCCGCCACTCAAGCAAGCGGGATAGAAGACCCCTTATATACGCAGGCTGTCAGTGAAGTTATGAGAGCTTTACCTGCTTCGCTACAGACCAAAGAATATGTAGATCAATGGCTCCGCTCAGAAACGGGACGCAAGAAATATCCCGGCTTGCAAAAACTTCTCGATAACTCAGATACCGTGCGACTTTCAACGACAGTACCTGCGACAGGTCAGATTCCGCTCACCGTAGACACTCCTGCTGCCGTCGCTCCGACTCGCGAAATGAAAGCTGCGTCTGCTGTCCTCTCCGAAGAGAATAGAAACACTGTACAGACTGAACCCGGTGCGCCTGCAAGCAAGTTCTATATCAGCCCTCACGAACAGCAACAGCAGGCCGGTGTGTGGCTCGACGTGCGCGATTTGATTCAGGATGGCAACCTTGACCCGATGCGCGTCACTGAACGATTGGTTCATAATGCTCTCGGTGCGAGCTATGAAGAAATCGAAAAGCTGAAAGAGCGCGGCGTTGTCTTCAACACGCGCGGCCTCGACGATAAGGAGAAGTTGCGCCGCTATCTCAAACCTGACGGCTCCCTGTTTGTGGCCTTTGACCCTGCAACCTCCGATTCTTCCGGCGCATACTCCTACTACAAAACGGCTCTTGATGGTATGCGTAAAGAGGAAACGGCGCGCGATTCAATCGGGCAGTTCGGGCCATTGAATCCTACAGGTGATGCTGGCATTCAAGAGATTCGAGAGCAAAGGGCGAATGAGATTGCATCACAACGGCCCATTACCGATGAAGAAAGAGAAATACATGATCTCGGCTCGCCGGGCTATGGCTCAAATATCATTGCTGGAATCAATAAGGGCGCGGGAAGAATAACGGCTGGCATCGGTCGGGTGGTCGGCTCGGATACGCTCACAGACATAGGCGAGACTGAACAGAAGACAGGCGCGGCAATCTCTAACCGCTCCGGGCATCAGAACGAAGCCGGGAAAGTGGTCGAAGGATTTTCCGGCATGGCCCCTGCCGTCGCAGGCGCGGCACTCGTCGGGCCTGAATCGCTCGCGGCTGAAGCTGCATACTGGGGCGGGCTTGGCGCTGTCGAAGCGATTGGCGAAGGCGGCGACGCTTCAGCCGCTGCGAAGTCTGCCGCAATCAACATGGTTCCGATTCCCGGCTTTCGCTTCATCGGGCATGCTGGCAATGCTGGCGTTGAAGGTGTCCGGCGTGGGCTTGGTCAATTGATTAAAGAAGAAGCCCCGCGTTATATCGCCCGCGTCGGATATGGCGCTCTAGCTGGCACGGAGACGGCTTTGCTTGCTGGCGAGATACCCGAAGACGTTGCACGAAGCGCCGGAATGATGGGCGCTATGGGTTTGATTCCTCACGGCACAAAGGGCAAAGATGCGCGACCAGATGCCGTCTCTCGTGCTGAAAACTTTCCTGTAAACGAAATACACGCTGACCCTGAGCGTTTTCAATTCAAAGCAAAGGGCGGCGAAACAACGGGCGCATCAGGCACGTTCGGCAAGGATGTGAAGTTTACCCCTGATCTGGTTAAAGACAATCCTTTACTCGTATGGCAGGATTCGTTTAATAAAAAGTTTTATGTTGTTGACGGTCATAATAGATTAAACCTTGCCAAGCGCAACGGTGTTCAAAGTGTGCCTGTCGAATTCGTCAACGCTCGCACTGCTGAAGAGGCGCGGGCGGTCGGCGCTGTCAAAAATATTCTCGCGGGCAACGGCTCGGATAAAGACGCATCTACTTTCTTTCAAGAATCAAAGCTCACTCGCGAAGATGTTGCCCGGCTTGCTGTCGAAAACAATCTTCAGCCACTTGCTGAATCGGCTTTGGCGGGCAAGTCGCCCGCCGCTAAAGTTTCACCCACTGAAGCATCGCCAGAAAAAGCGGTATCGTCGAACCCCGAACAGAAAATCACGCCCGTAGATGATGTAATTAATAAACGTATGAGGCAGTCGCAGGAAACAAAACCGCCTGACCCGATGCTTGACGGTCTACACAGGCAGATTCTTGAAGATTACCCCGAACAAAAGTTTGTAGATTTGCGGGAACAACTATTAGACGACTATCCGCATTTGCAAAACCCTGAGAAACCACAGGCAGAACCGGCTATCGAATCGCCCACGCTCGAACAGGTAAAAACAAGAAAAACGCAGGCGACCATCGAAAAAGCAGAAGCGCCAGCAAGCAGCAAAATTACAGACCTCGGCAAATTCAAAAAAGAGGGGCTTGGAACTCATTTTGAAACTACGCCCGAACGGTGGGAACAGCGGCGCGATGCGTTTATAGAAAACCCTCTTGAGTTATCCGACATCGGCAACTGGCGGGATGTTGAAAAACTATATTACGCTCTGCGCGATTCTCACGAGATTTCACACCTTGACCTTGACCCGATTATATCCGACCAGGCGCAGGGGAAAACAACAAAAGATCAGGCGCTTGAACAAATCAAGCAGGTAATTAAAGACAACGGCTTTGATGGGATAGTCTACCAAAACCCCAATAATGCCGGACGGGTGACGTATATCGCTTTTGATTCGCATCAGCTACGGCCTGTCCCGCCCGCGTCACCGACTATCGTCAATAACGGTAGTGAATCCGGGCCAAAGCCTGAATTAACAGCGGAGCAAAAACAGAAACTACGAGAAGCGGAGCGGCGGCATGATCAGCGCGTTGAATTCTTCAAGCGCGGCCAAGTTCCCGAATTGGTTTCAAAACAGCTTAAAGGCGAGGCCATGCGCTTTGCTGCGGAAAAGCGCCAGATCACAGACCAGCTAACAGCGAAAGAACAGGCAAGGGCGGCGAAGCGCGAAGCCAGTAACTATATCGGCAAAAAGGTCGTCGTAGACGGAAAGCCCGCGACGGTCGAAGGAACGCCGTTTGGCAAGGTCAAAGTCAAATTCGAGGACGGAAAAACGCGCGCTGTCGCACCAGATGAAATCGGAAGCGCAGCAACAGTGCCTGAAGGATTTACGCCCGGCGAAAAAGGCGCTGTAACAATCCGCACGGGCGATAAGCTCGATTTTGGCGGCATAGATCACTTTCGCTCACCGCTTTCAAATCTTGAACAGGTCGGGGCATACGAGCGGCGTGGCGGGCAGATCGGCAGACAGGCAAGCGACCTGATAAGGCAGGCTCAGATTGATATTCCGAGTGGCGCAATGACGCAGAAAGACGCGGTGAAGCAATTAGCAAAAGACCTGAAGCCGATTCGAGATTACTTTAAGGCGAACGGCAAACCGGGACTCGCCCAACAGTTAGACAGGCACATCATAAACCTGCGCGGGAAAAATCAACCGTTTGAAAATACGGCGGCGCTGCTGAAGTCCATTCAGTACAATACAAAACTACGCTTCAATCCGAAGAGTCGAGTTGTAAATGAACTGCAACCGCTCGCCACACTCTGGCCGCATGTCAGTACAAAGGAATTCGTACAGCTTGAGATCGAAGCCCGAAAGCCAGCTACGCAGAAAAGGCTTGAAGCCCTCGGCGTGTTTGAGGGCGGCAATAAGGCCGGTTTCACTCCGAAGAAAAGCATGATTCCTGATTTCTTCGGCAAGGCTTCAAACTACAACCGGGCAATGGGATATTTGCATGGTGAAATAGATGCCGCAAGATTGAGGCTGACAGGCTCCGCCGCGCACAGGCATGCAATGGACTGGGCAAAGCGGGTTGAATTTGATAGCTCGAAATGGGATGCGCCGCCGATACTGAGCGGGCCGATTGCATCAGTGTTAGGCCAGTTCAAAGGCTTCACGATTAAAAACATAGAAAGCATAACCAATGACCTGAAGCTGCATCAGGGCGATAAATTCGGCGGGTACGCGGCAAGGGCGGGGAAAAGAATACTCGCACAATTACTCATAGGCGGCGTTCGTTCGATTCCGGGTGTAAAACAACTCGGCGGCGTGTTGATCGTAGGCGCTGTGGCTAAGGCTTTAACGAAAGCAGGAATGGGCGAAGACAAAGCTAACAAGGCAGCCGAAGCCCTTTACTACGGCGCACCCTCGTTGATCGGTGAAGATTTGAGCGGAAGCAGCATGATTTTAGATGAGCCGTTTGGAAATAACGCCTATGAAAGAATCGTCAACTTTCTGGGCGGCCCGACGATAAGCATGGGCGCGAAACTCGCAACGGAAGGCGCTAACGCATACAACGCCAGAACGCTCGAAGATCAGCTTGAAGCTGGCAAGCGCGCACTCGGCGCGGCCACGCCTTACACTCGCATGGTTGAGTCGGCGGTGAATGTCGCAAAGGGCGATTCAACAATCAACACTGCTGGCAAAGAAGTGGAATTAAATCGCTTTGAAATGATTATGAGAGCGATGGGCTTTACGCCTGTTAAACAGACAAAAGCCTTTGATGAGCGCGAAGCAAAAACAGATTCATCCTCTGCGTTCAAGCTCGCAAAGGATATTCAAAAGTCAAAGATGCCCGCTGGCCCCGTACCTGTAGCGCAGCGAGAGAGTAGCCAGAAGCGCCGGACGTATGAAGAAGAAATCAGAAAAACGGGCGCAATCCCGCAAGGCTTGAAAGATGACCTGAAGAACGGCTCGATTTCTGGCGAGCAATTTATTGACGTGATAAGAAGCGGCAAGAGTTCAGAGCTTGAAAATGCAGTTAATGGCTTATCGCTGAAAGATGCCCTTGATGTTTACGCCGCTGGCACAGCGGAAGAAAAGAAAACACTCAAACCAAAAGTATTTGCGAAGCTGAAAGGGTTAGCCGACCTGCCAGCTAACGAGCGAAATAAAGTGCTCGAAAGATTCAAGCAGGTAATGAAGCATTAGCGAGAGCAGAGCAGCGGCAGCCTGTCAATCTCGGACATATTCAATTGAAGCAACTCGACAGCTCGTTATACTCGCAATATGAATGCTAAGGAAGCTCAAGAAATTCTCAGCCTGATTAGCTATCGAGATTACGTTTTTGAAGTTTTTGAGAAAAACGGCTTGATGTACTTGCAGGCGCGCTATATCGAGCCCGATATCATCACGGGCGAAGATTCATTGCAGCGCACGCGCAAATGGCTACTTTCCGAGCACATGGTTAAAAGTGAAATCGTCCAGACCGCATTCAAGTGTGCGATGACTTCAGCAGAGCATCGCGTTCGCGAGCATTTTCTTTACAAAGGCGAGCGTGTGTTCGGTCCTCATTATGACGTTGAGGCGCTCGTTGAAATCTGTCGCGCGAAAAAGCTTGACTATCGCGGGCGAAAAGCAAAGACGTAAATCCCTTATTCATGCTATGGACCGTATCGCCGTTTTAGGCGATACTCGACCGCATGAATTACCCCGGTGGAAAAAACTGTACCTATCGCCACATCATCAATCAAATGCCTCCGCATCGCGTCTACATCGAACCATTCTTAGGCTCCGGCGCAGTGCTCAGACATAAGCGCCCGGCGCAGGTGAATATCGGGCTGGACATGGACTCCGCGGCTATCGCAGCTTTTGGTGATGCGGGCCCATGCTCCGTCATTAAATGCGGCGATGCGATTTCTTTCCTGAAAGGCTATCACCTGCGCGAGCCGTGGCGTGATGATGTGTTGATCTATCTCGACCCTCCATACGTGATGAGCAGCCGCAGCTCGCAGGCTAAAATCTATCGCCACGAAATGACAGACGGGCAGCATTTTGAACTGCTTCAAACGATTCTCGACGTATCGAGCTGGCGCGTGAAGATCATGATCAGCGGCTACTACTCCGACCTGTACGCGAAGGTTCTGGCCCACTGGCGACACATCACGTTCAAAACAATCAAGCGCAGCGGCAAACCTGCGACTGAGTATTTATGGATGAATTTTCCAGAGCCACTTGAACTGCATGACTATCGCTATCTTGGAGAGAATTTCCGCGAGCGCGAGCAGATCACGAGGCAGCAAAAGCGGCACCGCGCGAAACTCGCAACTATGACGCCGCTCAGACGATATGCGCTTCTTTCAGTGCTGGAAGAATTGAAGAATCAAGATCCCGCATCGCCAGAAACAGCGAGACTGGCCGACATCGCTTGATTGAGCGATAGCTGATCGAAGAATGGGTTTCGATCAAGGCTCGCCATTTCCGGCGAGGCACCCGACGGGTTATCTCTTCGCTAAATGCGGGTGGCGCTCGATGTACTTAAGTCGCTCGTTGTGGTCTGCAATATCGTCGTCGTGCGATTCAAGACGAGCTTCCGTTTTTGCTTTGAATTCGGCAAGCGCAATCTTTACGCCGTAGATCGCGGCGTAATAGGTGGCGAGACCACCAGCGATGATCCCGCCTATTGTGATGAGCAATTGAGCTTCGATTGTGACAGGCATCGCTAGTGAACCAGATCGCCGGGCTGGATGCTATCAATTGTTCCCGGCGATCTGCCTGAATCAAACGCCGCATCTTTCTCGAATGGTCCGCCGAGAAAATCAGGCCGGTCAACTCGAACGCGAAACAGCCTTCGCCCGCGTTCATCTGTTCTTGCATCAATCGGAATGTAATCGACGATGATCACAGCGTTGAAGCGTCTTACAATGGTGCCGTTGCTGTAGAAGAGCGGCGCGCCCTGAATCTCTTCATCCGTGAGCTGATATTTAACAGTCGCGCCTTGAACAAACGAATGATCGAGGTCTGCGCCCGTTATGAGCTTCAGCGGGTTGTTTTCTTTAGCGTTGATCGAACCGGTTGCAAACAGAAGTGTAGCAGCGAGCATCGCGACAAAGAGCGCGAGTACGAAGCAGAATCTTTTCATGGGGATTTTCCTTCTGAGCGGGGGCTGACAAAGGACAAAAACGAAGCAAAAAGTCAGCGCGGATTGTCTCACAGGAATAGCAGGGAAGGGAAGAGTAAATCGCGCTAAAAGCCCCCATGCGTGTGCGCGACGTGGACACAAAAAACGAGCCGCGCCTGCAAGTGATTGCAATGACGCGGCTTATTTTTTAGAACTGGCTCCTGAGGTAGGACTCGAACCTACAACCCTCCGGTTAACAGCCGGATGCTCTGCCATTGAGCTACTCAGGAAAAACGCCTCATTTGGGCGAAAAGAAAAACTACCAGACCCAAAGCAGGCATGTCAACCTGCGCGAAATTCTTCCCGACCACCCCGCAAAGCACGATCCATTATGCGGCGATGGCGCATATCTTTCTGGCGTTGACCCCCGAAACTAATTCATAATAACGGGCGTACAAAATCACACAGTTCGACTTAATGAATATATTCTGAGCACAGAGAGGAGATAGTATGATTAGAAGAGTCCTGGCCCTGGTTTTTTCTCTCGCCGTTGCCTTCTGTCTCGAAGCATCGGCTCAAACCGTTGACGACATAATCAAGAAGAACATTGACGCGCACGGCGGGCTTCAAAAGATAAAAGCCGTCAAGAGCATGAAAGTAACTGGCAAGGTCATACCGGCAGGTCTCGGTCAGGATATACCTATCGTTATTCAGCAGAAGCGGCCCAATTTCGTCCGCATAGACATCACCTTTCAGGGCAAGACTCAGGCGCAGGCCTACGACGGCACAACGGGCTGGAAGACAGACCCGTTTCAGGGCTCGCCTGACCCTGAAAAAGTTGCTGGCGAAGAACTCAAAGACCTGCAGGAGCAATCCGATATGGATGGCTCTATGGTCGATTACAAAGAGAAGGGCAACACAGTAGAACTGATGGGCAAAGAAGACCTCGAAGGCACGCCTGTCTACAAGATCAAGCTCACCTTGAAGAACGGCGATATCCGCTATATATACATCGACGCGGAAAACTATCTTGAACTGAAGATCACTTCAAGGCGGCAAACCCCCGGCGGCGAAGCCGAACTGGAGAACCATTTGAGCAATTACAAGCCAGTTAACGGCATCCTGATGGCGCATTCGATTGACAATAAAGTGAAGGGCCAGACCGTCAGCCAGATCACTTTTGACAAGGTTGAAATGGACGTTCCGATGGATGATTCGATCTTCAGAATGCCCGTCAAGCCCGAAGAAAAACCGAAGACGGAAGAGAAACCCAAAGACAAACCGCCCTCAATCTTTTGAGCAGACGGGCAAGTCAGTAAAAACAGAAAGCGCCGGAATGTTTATCCGCTGGGGCGCTTTCTGTTTTTTGTGAGGAAAGTGAAAGGAACCCTACTCATGCGCGCTCATAAGGTCTTACTGTGTTTAACGATCATCGCAATCTCGTCAATCGCTTTTGCCCAGAACAAAATCAAAGTTGATACAAACACCTTCGGCGCTATTGAAGCGCGCCACATCGGCCCGGCTGTCACCAGCGGGCGCATCACGGCTATTGACGGCGTCGCTTCAGACCCGCGCATCATCTATGCCGGGGCGGCGTCGGGCGGCGTGTGGAAATCGATAAACGGCGGCACGACCTTTAAGCCCGTCTTTGACAAATACACTCAATCAATCGGAGCAATTGCGATTGATCAGGCACAACCGAACACCGTTTGGGTTGGCACAGGCGAATCCTGGACTCGCAACAGCACATCCGTAGGCACGGGTCTTTATAAGAGCACAGACGGCGGCGACACGTGGAAGAGAGTGGGACTGGAAAACTCTGAACGCATCGCGCAAATCGTAATCGATCCAAAAAATTCCGATACGGTTTATGTAGCAGCGACAGGCCACCTCTGGGACAGCAATGAAGAGCGCGGCGTCTACAAAACGACCGACGGCGGAAAGACCTGGCAGCGGGCACTCTTCGTTGACAAAGATACGGGATGCGCTGATCTGGCGATTGATCCGCAGGAGCCGAACGTCGTATATGCCGCGATGTGGCAGTTCCGCCGCAAGCCATATTTCTTCACATCGGGCGGGCCGGGCAGCGGTCTTTACAAGAGCACAGACGCAGGCAAGACATGGAAGCGACTCACAAAAGATCTGCCCGAAGGCGAGCTTGGCCGAATAGCGATTGCGGTCGCGCCGACTCGCTCAAACCGCGTTTATGCGGTCGTGGAGGCAAAAAAGAGCGCGCTTTATCGCTCGGACGATCTGGGCGAAAGCTGGACTAAAGTCAGCACCTCGCAGATCGTGACAGGTCGCCCGTTCTACTTCGCCCGAATACTTGTAGACCCAAAGGATTACAACAGACTCTACAAACCCGATTATTCGCTTGGCGTGAGCACGGACGGCGGCAGTTCGTTCATCTCTCGCGGCGGGCGCGCGCACGGAGATTTTCATGCCGTGTGGGTCAACCCGCTCGACCCCTATCAGGTTCTGGTGGGAACAGACGGCGGTGTGTATGTTTCAAACGACAAGGCAAACTCGTTCCGCTTCGTGAGCGGTCTGCCAGTCGCGCAGTTTTATCACGTGAGCTTCGACATGGAACAGCCCTATAACGTCTACGGAGGCTTGCAGGATAACGGCTCGTGGACCGGACCGTCTTCGAGCGTGAATGGGATCGAAAACAAAGACTGGCGCACAGTGGGATTTGGCGACGGCTTTAACGTTTATGCCGACCCGACGGACAAAAATATTGTCTACAGCCAATTTCAAGGCGGCGAGATTCTTCGCTTTCACAGATCGACCGGCGAGGTGAAATCGATCAAGCCTTACGCGAAACAGGGCGAGCCCAAGTACCGTTTCAACTGGAACGCGGCTGTGTCTTTGAGTCCGTTGAACCCGAAAGCGATGTACCTCGGCGGCCAGTTTGTTTTCCGCACCACGAACAAAGGCGAATCGTGGGAGCGCATTTCGCCCGACCTGACGACCAACGACCCGGCCAAGCAGAAGCAGGACGAATCGGGCGGGCTATCGTTAGACAATTCTTCGGCTGAAAATCACTGCACTATTATCACCATCGCCGAATCGCCGCTCGATGAAAAGATGATCTGGGTGGGCACAGACGACGGTAATCTTCAGCTTACGCGCGACGGCGGCAAGTCGTGGACAAACGTCGTAAGCAATATTCAGGGGCTGCCTGCAAATACGTGGTGCTCGACGGTCGAGCCGAGCCGATTTGACAAGGGCACGGCTTACGTTACATTCGACGGCCATCAGACAGGCGATATGAAAGTCTACGTCTTCAAGACTACGGATTTCGGCAAGACGTGGAAGTCGCTTGCGACGGACGCTATAACGGGTTTCGCGCACGTCGTTCGCGAAGACCGTGTGAACCCGAACCTGCTTTTCGTTGGAACCGAATTCGGCCTGTTCGTATCGGTTGACGGCGGCGAGCAATGGGCGCAGTTCACAGGCAACCTGCCCCCCGTTCCCGTGCGCGACATCGCGATTCATCCGCGCGAGCACGACCTGATTATTGCGACGCACGGGCGAGGCGTTCTGATCATTGACGACATCACGCCGCTACGCCAGATCACTACGAAAGTGCTGGAGTCCGCCGTCACGATTCTTGAATCGCGCCCCTCGCCAATTCTGGTTCCTTTGCTGGCGCAGGATTTTCCGGGCGACGCGGATTTCGTCGGAGCGAATCCGACAGAGAACGCGACGATCACTTACTACCTGAAAGACCGCCACGTGATCGGAGATTTGAAGCTCGAAATCTACAATGCCGAAGGGAAGCTGATGGCCACGCTTCCGGCAGGCAAGCGTCGCGGCATCAATCGCGTCACCTGGGTTATGCGACAGAAGCCGCCGAAGGCTCCGCCATCACCGAACCTCGGAGGCCCCTCACTGACCGGCCCGATGATTCCCGAAGGCGTCTATACGGTGAAGCTCATCAAAGATAAAGATACTTTCACAGGGCAAATTAAAGTCATTGCTGATCCAAAGTCGCCGCATTCGGCGGCAGATCGCGCGCTTCAGGAGCAGACCGTTTGGAAGCTCTATCAGATGCAGGAGCGACTGGCATTCGTTGACGCGGTAATCACGGACGCGCGCGATCAGGCGAAAGAGCGGGCAAAGAAGCTCGACAGCAAAGATGAGGTCGCAAAAGATCTGGAAGCTTTTGCAGACAAGCTCGATCAACTACACAAAACACTCGTGGCGACGAAAGAAGGCCCGATCACAGGCGAGCAGCAGTTGCTCGAACGCATAGATGAGGTATACGGCTGGGTGAGTCGGTTCGGCGGGCGACCTACGGAATCGCAGCTTGCGCGCATACCCGTGCTTGAGCGCGAAATAGACGGCAAGAACGCGGAATTTGACGCGATCATCGGAAAAGAGCTGAACGGCATCAACGCAAAACTTGCGGGCAAAAAACTCGACCCGATAAAGGTGCTGACAAAAGAAGAGTACGATAAGAAACAACAGGATAAGTAAAGTCACAAATAAAAACTTAACAGCGGCGCGAATGATGTCGGGCTGATAATGGAAAGTTCAGCCCTGCTGAATACCGGGTCAGCCATTTATATCTGTTTTACGGATAATGTTCTGAGACATCAAATAACAACCGGGTCCCTCCCCTGATATCTCCCCGCTGGCATTCGCCTTGCTGTTATACGAATGAGATAAGTCTGGACGCTGTCTCTGCACGAGGGCGAGACATATAGCGCTTTCCGTTTGTATAGAAACATGACGGTTTGGAAGCGTAGGAGGTGTTCTATGAGCAAGCTGTTCACTACTTTTGCTACAAAGACTTCTCAGGTGGTAGGCAGTCACTGGTCGTTTCTGTTTGCCTTTTTGATCGTAGTTGTCTGGGGCGTATCGGGGCCGATATTCAATTTTTCAGACACCTGGCAGCTTGTCATAAATACAGGCACGACGATAATCACATTTCTCATGGTCTTTTTGATTCAGAACACGCAGAACCGCGATGCGAAGGCTATGCACTTAAAGCTTGATGAGTTGATCGCAACGACGAAAGCTGCGCATAACGAGATGATAGATATTGAAGATTTGAGCGATGAAAAACTGAAAGAACTCGCGACTTACTACAAGCAGAAGAAAGAAGAATGCAATGACGCAGAGATAAACGCAATTGCCAAAGATGTGAGCGAGCCGGTCGCATCGGATAAGCCCGAAGCGGTTACATCGGGTACCGTTTGAGCCGCGAGACGAACCGCGAAACAGAGATTTGAAGCGGCTTAAGGTTGTTGATAACTGACTACACGCATCTCTGCCGAAGTCGGCTCAGTGCTGAATATTAACACTGCTTGCGAAGTCGAATGGCCGGGGATGAAATCAAAAGTCGTGGCAGACGTTTCTTCATTGCCGCCGCCGCCTGTCGTTCCTTCAACTGTGACCTGCGCGCCCGTCGTATCACCGTCGTTGGTGATGCTGATGGGCAGATAATAATGGCCCGCTTCATTGCGAATCGCTCCTCGATCTATGCGAAATCTTGCGGGCTTATTTGAAGAGTTTACCCATAATAAGATTACTGCCGCGACCACTGCGGCAAGCAATACTATCGAAATAATCAGCGATACCCATTCGGCTTTTGTGCGAGGGATGATGCCGGTTCCGCTCTTCTTTTTGCTCATAAAGCCAGTCTCCCCGCCGCCCCGCCAATCGTAGCCGGAAGCCCCAGAATAATTGTATAGCTGACCCACTGGCTGAAAGGGTCTTCTACCCGAATCAATTGAAACAGCCAGAGCATCAACAATGAAATGAACAACGAGATCAGATAAGAGGCCAGAGTTTCGCTGATCGGGCTTTGGAAAAGTCCCGGCTGTGACTTTCGCATGGCCTGCGCGCCGAAATCGGCTTCAAACACAATTATGTATGACAGCAAAAGCGAGCTGAAAATTATGACCAGCAACCGGGGCGGCGAAAGCGCGCTGGCGATCATGGGAATCTCGTCCGTGGGGGCTATGGAAGAAGCAATTATCACTGCGCCAAGCGTCGTCGCGCCTGCATCGGCCAGTGTGCCGCGCCACGCATGGTCGTGCCATTGATGCTCGGCTAAATCCTTCTTACCGCTGGCAGCATCTTCGTCACTCTGCTGGAGCACGTTGTTGGCAATTCCGACGCCTATGCTGAACGGCAGCGCCTCAGTAAGAATTCGACCCAACGCGGCTTCAACCCCCGTGTCGAAATTGATGATACCTATCAGGGTCAAACTGAGCGTCGCGGTCAACAGCGCAATCGCCAGCGCTTCGAGGCTATCGGTAAATATGCGCAGTTTAGTGCGCGGACGCTTTGTCCGAAACCCGCCACGCAGGTTGAGCAGGACGAGCACAGCATAAGATATTCCCAGCAGCAGCAGCATACGCGGAGGGGAAGTGAAATTGCCTTTCCACCAGACCTCCATCGTATAGAGGAACGGTGCGCCGAAAAGAAAGGCTCCTGCTATGCCGCGCATCAAATCATCAAGCTCATTTCGCCACGGTGATATGCGTTTGGCGTTTGTCGAAACCGGCATAATAAGATTCTTTCCCTTTAAGGCACTTTGCGTCGGAATCAAACCCGGCCAATTCTACACGTCGGCAATAAATAAATAAAAGCAATGATTTGAAAGGCCCAGCCGGGAGGTTGCCGAAAATACTGCCGACAGAGTAGCCTGAACATGAAGTCAACGCGATAAAAGGTTGCGTAATGGAGGAAGATATATGAGCGCAGCAACTGAAACTCAACTGATTCGATGCCCGTCCTGCGGCGCGAATAATCGTGTGCCGCTTTCCAAACTCGATGGCAATCACCAGCCTGTATGCGGTCGCTGCAAAACAGTGCTTGCGGTCTCTATTCATCCTGTTACAGTCACGGATGCAAATTTCGCGGTCGAAGTCGAGCAATCCGCTCTGCCCGTCCTGCTCGATATGTGGGCGGAATGGTGCGGCCCCTGCCGTATGATTGCGCCCGTAATCGAGCAACTGGCCACCGAACTTACTGGCCGCGTCCGCGTCGCAAAGCTCAACATAGACGAAAACCCGCAAACGACCGGGCGTTTCAATGTGCGCAGCATTCCAACTCTGCTCGTGCTGAAGAATGGCCGCGAGGTTGACCGGCTTGTCGGTCTGCTGCCAAAACAGGAGATATTGCGAAGGCTTCAGGCTTCGATCTAATATTCATTCATGCGCGTAGCTCATGCTTTGAAGAGTTTGATACAGTATGACGCGATTGAATTTTCTGACTGGAGTCAAAGAATTGAAAACTACGCGTCACGGTTTGAAGCAAAACGTCCTGTTTGCGCTGTTGCTGGTTTCTGTTGTTTGCCGCGCGCAGGAACCGCCGAAAGAGGGGCCGCCAAAAGAAGCAGGCCCTTTTCGTAAACCTGAGCTTGTCGAATTGAAAAAGCTTGATTCTTCGATTCGACTCGATATTCGATACGCGACCTCTAACAACTTTCTGGGTCGCCCGGTCTACACCGAAGCGCGGGCCTTTCTACAGCGTCCCGCGGCCCAGTCGCTCGTGCGCGCGAATCGTGCGCTCCACACGAAAGGCTATGGTCTGGTCATACACGATGGCTACAGGCCGTGGTCTGTGACGAAAATCTTCTGGGACGCGACGCCTGAGGACAAGAAAGAGTTCGTCGCCGACCCGGCAAAAGGGTCGCGGCACAATCGCGGCTGCGCTGTCGATCTGTCGATATTCGATTTGAAGACAGGAAAGATTGTCGAGATGCCATCCGCTTACGACGAGATGAGCGAGCGTTCGCATATCAATTATCAGGGCGGCACGGATGAAGCGCGCCGCCTGCGCGATATGCTGCGCGCGGCGATGGAGGCCGAAGGCTTTGTGGTCTACGAGCCGGAGTGGTGGCATTTTGATTACAAAGACTGGCAGGCGTATCCGATTCTAAATATCTCATTTTCCGAAATCGGAAAGGCTGCGGCGAAGGCGCACGCGCGTTAACATCGAGTCTGAAAGCGGGCGTCACAAATATTAAAATCGGGATTGGAGGATTTCTGTCAGTGTCAAAAAAAATTCAGGAACTGGTTAGCGCGATTTCAGATATGAGACGGGGGCTGCTCGACGCCGTATCAGGGTTAAGCGATGCGCAGCTCGACTATAAACCGGCAGATGGCGAATGGGCCATAAGCGACATACTGCATCATCTTGCGCTGTCGGACGAAGCGAATGTGAAACTGGTCACGAGGTCGCTCAAGCAGGCTCAAACGACGGGTGTTCCGCTCGACCCGACGCCTGATGAATCGGTGCTTAACGGGTTGGACCACTTTGCAGACACACTCGGAAACACCAGAGCGCAGGCTCCGGATTTCGTCCGCCCGCGCGAGCACGCGCCTGCTCAGGAATCGCTCGCCCGGCTCAACGTCTCGCGCGAAAAAATGTTAGAGTCGGTTTCGCAACTTGGGGAGTACGATCTTACTCAACTGAAATACCCGCACCCGCTTCTCGGCGACCTGAATCTGTATCAATGGATTCTGATCGCAGGCGGCCACGAACGCCGACACCTGGCGCAGATCGGTAGAATCAAAGCGGAGGCAGGATTTCCGCAATGATAGAGCAGTCTTTGAGGCCCCACGCGCTCAAGGCTGAACAGAGATGAGCGCGATCATTCATAACCCGACGTGCGCCCCGCTTAACTGGGAGCAGCGGCTCTCGATTATTCTGGCGAAGCGCGCATGGGTTGCCGTCGTCGTCTGCTGTGCGGTCGCATTGATTGCAACGCTCCCGCTCTTCATCTACGGCTTTCCAAAAGGCAGCGATGCGGTAAAACACTATCGGTGGTCAACAGAGTTTGCCAAATCCCTCGGCGACGGCGCGTGGTACCCGCGCTGGTTCTCCGGAGCAAATCACGGGGCAGGAAGCCCGATACCGCTTTACTACCCGCCTGTGCCGTTTTATGTTGCGGCTGCATTTAACGGCGTTGTCGCTAACATGCTGACGGCGATTTCGTTGAGTTGCTGGCTGGCTCTCGCGCTTTCGGGGCTGACAATGTACGCCATGAGCCGGTTGATGCTCTCACGCGCGATGAGCCTGATAGCGGCTGTCTTCTACATGATAATCCCTTATCACATACTTGATCTGTATCAAGGCTCGGCGCTCTCTGAGTATTGGAGCTTTGCGTGGGTGCCGCTGATTCTTTATTTCACCTATCGGACAAGCGAAGAATCCGGTGCGCGCGCTGTTGCCGGGCTTGCCGTCAGTTATGCTCTGCTTATACAGACGCACGTCGTAAGCACATTTTTAATCTCGCTGGCATTACCTCTCTTCACGCTCTTGCTGACACGTGACGGGCGGCGATTGCTTCGCATCGCTGCGGGGCTTGTGCTCGGCGCGGGACTCAGCGCCATTTTCCTGCTTCCCGTTATATTTGAGAGAAAATATGTTCATATAGAAAGAGCTCTCAGGCACGACTACAAAAACTATTTTCTTTTCGAGCATCTTGCTCCTGCTTTTAAGTCGATAGTAGTTCCTTCAGAGGAAAACGCTTATTCGTTACAGGTTGATCTGGCAGGTTTAGGGCTGTTGCTGCTGCTGGCAGTGAGCGTTCCGCTGATATGGAAAAAATTACGGGCCAGTCAAGCAGATGACGCACTGTGGCGTGCTTTGTTTGCCGTAACTGCGCTCAGTCTTTTGATGACCCTGCGACTGACAACGCCGCTCTGGCGCATTATTCCCGGCATTTCGTTTGTGCAGTTTCCATTTCGATGGCTGTTGATCTGTTCGGCTGGCGCAATCGTTATTTCAGCCGCAGCCGTCTGGAGGGTCAGGCGGCGAGCGATATACGCTACTGCCTTCGTTCTTATCATGGCCTTCAACCTCGCAGTCAGCGCAATCGCAATCGCGCGGATGCCGCAGGACCTCGAAGAGCTTGAAGAGAAGCTCACAAGCAAAGAAGTCCCTGAATATCATCCCGTCTGGTGGGACGGAAAACAGAACAGAAAACTTTTACAAACTCCGGCTCTGGTTGATGAAGGCGATGCGGTAGTTCATGCGGTGGATGAAACGGGTATAAACCAAAGCTATGATATCAGCGCAAGCTCGGCTTCGCTGTTGAGAATGCGCCCGTTATACTTTCCCGGCTGGGTCGCTCGCGTTGATGGCAAACCTCTGGAGATATGGCCGAGCAATGAAGGCAATATAGAATTGAAGATCGAGCCCGGAGAGCATCATCTGACGTTGAGCTTTGAAGATACCTGGCCGCGCCTGACAGGCAGGCTAATTTCTGCCGCAAGCCTGCTGTGCTTTCTTTTCCTGCCGCTTATCATGCGACGCGTAGATCATTACTGATCCTCCGTCTCCAGAACATAAAGAAGCAGAGTCCCCTGTCGCTCGACAGTGTGAATTATATTGCCGGGCCGCTTTCTCTGACACTTGGTTGTGGCAATAAAGATTCGCGGCTTTTCATTCCGGGCGACATAGTCGAATCTCTGTTTGGCTTCTTCCGACTGGTCGAAGTAGTAGCCTGCTATGAAGGGGGTCGAGCAACTGGCTACGCGAATCTTTTCTTCGGACGGCGGGTGATAATTATTGATGACCCACTCGGCCCCTTCTCTGTAAGTCATCCCCCAGTAATCCGTTTCGTAGCGTTGAGACGCATGCTTCAAACCGCCCGCGATAAGCCTGTTGAAGTAGATGACCTGATACGGGTGCAATTGAAACATATCGAGAACCGTTAAACCCACAGAGAAAAGAATCAATACCACTGCAATCAGCTTTATGATCTTACCGGCGTTTGAGGTCAGCAAAGCGGCAACAGAGATTCCTGAAATCAGTGCGAGCATTGGTATCAGAAATATGAAATGGCGCAATCCATTATATGCCGTCGAGCGCAGCAGAATGGCTGCCGCTATCGGAAAACAGAATGCAAAGACGAGCATTCCCACTTTGACCAGACGTTCAAAATCGAACTCGTCGTTTTTAAACCTGCGAAAGAATCTATAGGCGAAAAATATGCCGACGAGCAGCGATGCGAAGTAAAATTCAGGCATTGTCAGGGCAAACCATGTCGGAATATAGCTGCTCGGAAGATCGATTGCCGGAACTTTGTCACCATCAAAGAGGACCACGATTTTCGTATCGAAATGCGCTGTCTGTTCCATGGCCCTGAATGGATTGGTTAATGGTTTTGTCTGCGCCCACGGCCAGAATACGGTCATCACTATCCACGCAAGGATTGCGACAGAGGCCATCGACAGGCTCAGCCTCAACAGCGTTTTCGACAGGCTTTCTGATATGCCGGTGAATTTCAACCGCCATTGAACGATTAACCAGCAGGCCCAGAAGACCGCTGTATATCCGAGAAGTATTAAGCCCCCCACTCGTATTCCCATAGTCAGCCCGATGCTGATTCCAAGCTTGATGATGAGACTCTTAGGCAATCGGGGCAGCAGCTTGTAACTCTGAAAAAGAAAATAGAAGGAGACGAGCACAAGGGCGAGAAACGGAATATCTTTGGAGTTGTTGAATATGTGACCGTAAAAGACCGGCGTGACGGTAAGGAAAAGGGCTGACAGCAGCCCGCCCATCGGATTTGAAAGGCGTGACCCTAATTTGTAAGTCGTGACAATAGCAAGCAGTCCAAAGAGAGCGTTGATGAGATGGCGAGTTTCATAAACCCCTAACGGTATGACGCGCGAGGCGAGTTGCGCGATGACCTCAAAGAAGCCGCCGTACAGGTTGAGGTTGAAATAGCTCAGAGCCGAACGATCACGAAAGAATGAAGTGTACCAGGAAATGACATAGTCACCGTAGACGCGCTGAAATTCCTCGTCCGCCGTAAGACCATAATCGAGAAACGTGATGAGTATGATAATTAAAACGCTCAGGAATAAAGCGTAAGACAGGTAGCGCCAGGCCCGGTCGCTTATCTTTGCGATGTTGACTGGTTGTTGACGAACTCCGTCATCGTTTCTTTCCACTATTACCGGCCCTTTTCTGCGATCAAAGTTGTACTTGTTTTTCGATCTGTGGCATCGCTCTCGCAAGTCATCTCGCAAGCATTGCGCTCATGGTACAATTGGCTCTGCGTTTTGGGCAAGAACTATCCGAACGGAGTTGCTATCGGGTGAGCAGTAGATTTATCCGCATCACTGATCAGGTGAGATTGGCAATCGAGGAACACGCCGTCCGGGCGCGGCCTTCGGAGTGCTGCGGTCTGTTGAGCGGTAAAGATAGTTTAATCACTGCCCTCCACCCGCTGCCGAACGGCGCTGACAGACCCGAAACGCGCTACTTTGCGACGCCTGCGGATCTGTTTGCGGCAATGCGTCGCATACGCGAAACGAATCAATCACTGCTCGGAATCTATCACTCTCATCCTCGCTCGCCTGCTTATCCTTCGGCATCGGATGTCGAGATGGCTTTCTACCCCGAAGCCGTCTACTTTATCATATCGCTTGAGCCGCAGATCGATCTGCGCGCTTTCAAGATAGAAAGCTCTCGCGTTGAAAATGTTGAAGTCACAGTAGTCAACGGTCAGTAGCGTGGTTTTTTATATGTCGGACACGAACAGGATAATAATAACAGCGCTCTTATTCGGGCAGGCGCGCGAGTTTGTCGGTGCGTCGAGCCTCGACCTGGAAGTCGCCGCGCCCGCCACGGTCGAAAGCGTGTTCGCAATTCTCAAAGCCGAGCACCCCCGACTTGCCCAGATGGAGCGCAGTTTGCTCTTTGCCGTTAACGAAGAGTACGCCGTGCTCTCTGACGGGTTGGCTGACCGCGACAGACTGGCGATACTGCCTCCTGTGAGCGGCGGCGAAGAGGATCAGGATATATTCGAGATCACGCGCGAGCCTATAGATATTTCGAGTCTGCGCGCGCGATTGCTTACGGGCGAATCGGGCGCGGTGGTCATATTTGACGGAGTAGCGCGCAATAACACTAAAGGCCGCCGCACGCTCTATCTCGAATACGAAGGCTACACAGAGATGGCTTTGAAGATGATGTCGCAGATTTTAACCGAGATTCGGGAGAAATGGTCTATCAATCGCGCGGGGATCATTCATCGCCTCGGTCGAATCGATATAAGCGAATCGAGCGTCGTTATCGTCGTAACTTCCGCTCATCGCCGGGTGGCATTTGAAGCCTGCCAGTACGGGATTGATCGCTTGAAGAAGATCGTGCCCATCTGGAAGAAAGAGTATTTCGAGGACGGCGAGATTTGGGTCGAAAACGAAGAGGCAATAACGAAAGGATGAAAACGTCTTATCTCTGTAAACCGCTTTTCGCCTGCGCCGCCTCGCGCTTTTGAGTCTCCAGTTCCGCTATCCGCTGAGCGATATGCTCGCGCTCGCGCTCGTCCTTGATCGACCGCAGAATCTTTATCGCTTCATCAAACTGATACAACCCGCCGTAGCAATCCACCAATCCATAAGTCGCCCGCATCTGCACTTCTGAATCAAGGCTGGCCGAAGCCAGTTTTTGATAGACCGCAAGCGATAGCTGATACTGGCTGCGCGAGTTATAGATGGAGGCTTCGCGCAGGTAGGCCTGCTCGGACAACTCATCATAGTCAGCCGATTCAATCACCTTGTCGTATTCAGTAAGCGCCTGACTGTAATTTTTCTGATCGAAATAGAGATCTGCGATACGCAGACGTATGCGGCGACGTTCAGTCGCATCGCGCGGACTCATATTCTCGTACTCGGCTATCGCTTCATATGAGCGGCCAAGCTCGCCAAGCACTTCGGCTAACCGCTCGCGCGCCGTGTGAGCATTGGCGTTCGATGAATCCTGATTTAGAAGCGCGGCGTAATGCGTGCGAGCCTGATCGTATCGGCGCAGATTGAAGTAATAGATGTTGGCCAGCTTGAATCGCGCATCGAGCGACTGCTCGCCCGATGGATTGCGCTCTATGAATTGCTCGTACTCTTCAGCCGCAAGTTTGTAATCTCCGGAATCCCATGCGTCGGAAGCCTGCTGAAGCGTCGTCTCGGTGCTGCGGCTGCACGACACTGTAAACGCAAACAACAGGGCGATGAAGAGAAATAGATGGAGCGAAGATGTGCAAAGGCGAAAAGGGAAAGAGGAAAAAATGCGAAGAGGGAAGTGACCGACTAACCCCTCTTTCTCTCTTTCCCCTTTCCCCGTTTTACGCATTGTTAAACCGAAGGCAGATCGATCACTTCCTGTTGTCGTTCGATCAATGAAGCCGACGAGACCTCGCCTCCGTCCGATGTGTCTATCAATTTCACGCCCTGCGTAGACCGGCCCGACACGCGGATGCCCTTCGCATCGACACGTATGAGCTTGCCTTGATTGGTGATGATAAGCACCTGGCTTTCATCGTTGACGGGCAGCACGGCAACGACCAGTCCGTTACGGTCGCTCGTCTTCATGTTGATGACGCCTCTGCCTGCGCGCGACTGGAACCGATACTCTTCGAGCTTCGTTCGTTTGCCGAAGCCGTTTTCGGAGATCGAAAGCATTTCTATATCGTCCGGGACCGCCGCGACGCTGATGACATAGTCGCCTTTGCTCAGCTTGATGCCGTTCACACCATAAGCCGTACGACCCATCGAGCGCACGTCCGATTCGTCGAAGCAGATGGCCATGCCTTCGTGCGTCGCAAGAAAGATCTTCTTTTTGCCGTCGGTTATCTCGGCAGCGATCAATTCGTCGTCATCGTCGATGCCCATCGCGATAATGCCGTTGTTGCGTATGTTTGCGAACGCCGACAACTCGGTCTTCTTGATCGTACCTTTGCGCGTGGCCATCACGACGTACTGGCCTTCGACGAACTCGCGCACGGGGACGATGCCTGCAAACTTTTCGCCCTTCGGTATGTTTACCAGATTGACGATGGCTTTACCCTTTCCCGCGGCAGCCGCATCTGGCAGTTCGTGCACCTTCAGGCGATAGACTTGCCCGTTGCTCGTGAAGATCATCAGGTAACTGTGAGCCGATGCAACGAAAATATGATCGACCACGTCTTCGGTCTTTAGCGATGCGCCTTTGCGCCCCATCCCGCCGCGCCGCTGCGCGCGATATACGGAAACGGGCGTGCGTTTGATATAGCCCGAATGAGTTACTGTGATCGCCATGTCTTCGTCCGCGATCAAATCTTCGAGCGATAACTCTGCGCCCGCTTCGATGATCTCCGTGCGGCGTTCGTCTCCGTATTCGCGCTGCACTTCGCGCAACTCTTTGATTATCAGGTTGCGAAGCACTGTTTCGTTCGACAGGATTTCCTGAAGCTCCGCGATGCGCTGTATGACTTCCTTGTACTCGTCAACCAGCTTCTGCCGTTCAAGGCCCGTGAGCTTCTGCAATTGCATTTCAAGAATCGCCCGCGCCTGAATATCCGAAAACTTGAATCGCAGCATCAAGGCTTCGCGTGCTTCGATTGTGCTCTTGGATTTGCGAATGATCGAAATGACCTGATCGAGATTGTCAATCGCCTTCTTCAGCCCTTCGAGGATATGTGCGCGGGCTTCGGCTTTTCTCAACTCGAATTGCGTGCGGCGCACCACGACTTCGCGGCGATGTTCGATAAAGATATTGAGCGTGTCTATCAGGTTCAACTCGCGCGGCTGCCCGTTGACGATGGCCAGATTGATTACGCCGAACGACTGCTGCATGGGCGTGAGCTTGTAGAGGTTGTTCAACACTATGTCGGGTATCGCGTCGCGCTTCAGCTCGATGACTATGCGCATCCCTTCGCGGTCCGATTCGTCGCGCAGGTCTGATATGCCTTCGAGTTTCTTATCGTTGGTAAGCTCTGCGATGCGCTCGATGAGCCGGGCTTTATTGACCTGATAAGGAATCTCCGTGACGACTATGGCCATGCGCTCGCCCGAACGGCCCGCGCGATCAATCGAAGCCCGCGCGCGCATCACTATGCTCCCGCGCCCCGTCTCGTAGGCATGCTTTATGCCCTCGCGGCCATAGATGAATCCGCCCGTCGGGAAGTCCGGCCCCGGAAGCATTCCCATCAGGGTCTTCAGCGACACGTTTGGGGTTTGAATCAGGTGGACGGTCGCTTCTATTACTTCGGTCAGGTTGTGCGGCGGGATGTTGGTTGCCATGCCGACGGCGATGCCGCCCGACCCGTTCACCAGAAGGTTAGGATAGCGCGTCGGAAGAATGGTCGGCTCCTTACGCGACTCGTCGTAGTTCGGCACGAAATCAACAGTCTCTTTATCAATGTCTGCCAGCATCTCTGTTGCTATGCGAGTCAGACGGGCTTCGGTGTATCGATAAGCAGCCGCCGAATCGCCGTCAACCGAACCGAAATTTCCCTGACCGTGGATGAGGGGGTAACGCATCGAAAAGTCCTGCGCCATCCTGACGAGCGAGTCGTATACGGCATTGTCGCCGTGCGGATGATATTTACCGAGCACGTCTCCCACCACGGTCGCCGATTTCTTGAAAGGCTTGCCCGGATTCAGCCCCAGTTCGTGCATCGCAAAAAGTATGCGACGATGAACAGGCTTCAACCCGTCGCGCGCATCCGGGAGCGCGCGGCCAATGATTACGCTCATAGCGTAGTCCAGATAGCTACGCTTCATCTCTTCTTCTATGTTGACTGGAATTTTGTGTGCTGCTTCAGCCATTATTTACACTCTTTCATTGATATGTTCCTGCCAGTTACGAGGTCTCATGGCGCTCGCTCAAGTGCGCCAGCAATAAATCCTGTTTTGAATAATGAATGATGAACGCGAAACGAAAACGCATCATTTATTATTCAATCCGCGCTTCTTCACATCCGCGCAACAAGAGCACGACGAGCACGCGGCTCGGCTCTTTTGCTGCCTCGTTTGTCAGGCTGTGTGAGAAGTCTTTTTTCTTATCGAGCAAGTAGAATTTTACTACATTTCACCCGTTTTTATCAAACCCAAAAGGTCGAAAATTACTCGGAAAATCAGCCATTTTGCTGCAAAATGTGGCAGGCACGTTACCAGTCGCGCAGAGTCGTCCGAACGTGACTGCGAGCCTCTTCGAGCAGGCGTTCGAGTTCGTTGTAAATGTAGCTGTTCGTTCGAGCAGCCATAGGCAGATAATGTTGTTCGGTGGTGCGAATGTAGCGGCGTTTCTTTTCAGCTTTAGGCGAGTGCGCCAGGAAGCGGAGGTTATCGAGCCGGTCGCAGAGCTTTACTACAGCCGCGCCGGTGTCAGCGGCGGCTTCGATTGCCGAAAGGTAAGCGGGCAGACTGACGTAATCGAATTTCGTCAGCAGCCATACCACCTCAGCTATCTGTTCGCCGAACATTTCAGCGATCTCTTCGCGCGTTACGGGGCTGTCTTCAATAACGTCGTGCATCAGCGCGCCGCATATCAAACGAGGCGAATAGATGCCAAGCTCGTCGGCAAGCGACACGGCGACTCTCACAGGGTGCACGATGTAGGGCGTCCCTTCATC
Organism: Blastocatellia bacterium; assembly: GCA_963804815.1. Lineage (GTDB taxonomy): Bacteria > Acidobacteriota > Blastocatellia > UBA7656 > UBA7656 > DATEKX01. The sequence goes on from CAWDRU010000002.1 coordinate 7,472,397, forward strand.
CCGCATCTGTCCCGCGTGCGCCGATTCGGCTACCTTATAAGCCCGCTCGACTAAGGCCATCTCTTCGTGGTTCAGATGGTCTGCTAAGATTTCTGCGAGGTATTCGTAATTTCTTTCGTAGATCATGGCTTTGATCTCAATTTTACAGAGCGCGCCCGCAGCATTCAAGAAGAGCGCGGCGAGCGGAAATCGAGCGCGGCGCTTGCGCTTGCGCTGTGCTGCGTAGTTAAATGTCACGGCCCGTTTTCATCTTGTCGCCTCACGGGACTATTGAGACTATGCGATTCGTCATAGCAGTGCTGAGACCTTTTGCCCGGTGGTGGTGCCGTGTGTTTTTCAAGATCGAGTTTCACGGCGTCGAAAATATCCCATCTGAAGGCGCTTGTCTCATCACGCCAAATCACATCACCTATGCAGACCCGATCTGGATAACGATCCCCATCCGCAGGCGAATTTATTACATGGCATGGGACAAACCGTTCGAGATACCCGGACTCGGCCTTCTCATGCGGTCGTTCGGCGCTTTTCCTGTAAGCCTCGATTCTGCGGATGCGTCGGCGCATCGTTCGGCAAACGACCTGCTGCGAGCGGGTCGGGCGCTTGTGATATTTCCCGAAGGCGGGCGGACGAGAACAGGCAAGCTGATGCCGTTCAAGATGGGTGCGTTTCGACTGGCGCTCACTCACGGCGTTCCGATCTGCGCTGTGACGATCAACGGAGCAGAGAAAATCTGGCCCGTTGGCAAAATGTTTCCGCGACCGGGCAAGCTGACGATCACTTATCACCCGCCCCTCATCGTAGAGCGAGCGCCCGAAAACATAAGCCGTGTGGAGTTGAAAGCCCAGGCTCGCCTGCTTGCCCGCAAAACGCACGATACGGTTGCAAGCGCGCTTGATGACGACAGCCTGCCTGAAAGTGAAAGCGGCACGCCATCCTTTGATATGAATCTGAGAGAAGAAAGGGCTGTTTCAACAGGTCAGCCAGACTAACTGATCGGCATCGGGTCGCCGGGTTTCATCTCGCGAACTTTCTTTGCGCTCTCGCCGTTGCGGAAGTCTTCGAGCATCGTAGCTCGATGCTTCGATTGCGCTTCGGAGCGGGAGTTTGCCTTAAACAGCGCCTCCAGCTCTTTTACTCCGCGCTCAGGCTCGCCCATGTGAGCATAGGTTATTGCCAGCGCGATTGAGTTGCCAATATAAAGCTCGTCTGAAAATTCGTCTGCCGTTATCTGCCCCTTCGCTTCTTCTATCGCCGCGCGCAGCCGCGCCGTCTCGCCCTGATAAAACCCGGCGAAATCGCGCGACGCATAAACGTATCGCCCGTTTCGCCACGCATATACCATCACCGCCGTAGGCGAAGCCGCGTGCGAGAGATCGTCGTAGGATTCCCACCTGGTGTCTGTTACGAGCAATTCCTGAAGGCCATCGCCGTCGAGGTCGCTAATCTTTTGAAACGGGCCAGCCGCAATCAATTCGCCTTTGTGATTTCTGACCCGATAAACTTCGGTCGGGTTACAACTCCAGCAGTTGCCGCCGCTCGAACTCTGCACGAACACCTCTTTCAAGCCGTCGCCGTTTAAGTCCGTCGCATTCGATATGCCGAGATTGCCCGCGGCTGTAAGCGAAAAGTAAAATTCCGTGCGGCGAAAGATGGTCTTTGCCGCTTTGCCGTCGCTTTCGATTATGCGGAACTCGAACGCCTGATTCGGTTCTTTCGGATCATCGCGCTTGAAGACGGCCACAAGGTGACGTGATCCCGCCTCCAAACTGGCTTCCAGAGCCTCTTTCAGGCGCAAGCCGCCTGCGGCGACCTGCGCGACTTCGGCCTGAAACTCTGCGCTCACTTGCGGCGGCGATATGGCAGGCGCGCTCTGACTTAATACGGCAGCGCCTGCGAAATGATGATGAAACTGTTTGCCCTCGCGCCCGGCAAGAGCAAGCGCAATAACGGCTATGAAAAAATAATTGCGCATCCTGTTCATTCCCTCACTCGATTCTGCGACCGCGATTATCTATTTCAACCTCAAACGTTCGCGCTCGAACGCCGCGACTGGCGAAACGGTCGCGCATCAAAGCGGCGATCTCTGCGAAGTTGTCGCTGGCAAACGCGATCATCGTGGAGCCTGCGCCGCTCACTGCGACGCCGAGCAATCCCTGATGCCTGTCTGTTTCGTCATTCAAACGAAGCACCTCGCTCAGCCCCGGCCCGAAAGGCGCGCGATGCGGCTGGTGCAGACGGTCGCGCAGAGCTTCGCTCAATAAATCGAAGCGTCGCTCTGAAATCGCCGCTTGCAAAAGCGCCGCGCGCTGAACGTTAAAGACCGCATCCTCAAGCGGCACTTCTTTGGGGAGCGCCCTTCGCATCTCCGCCGTGTTCATCTCGAATTCAGGGACGGCAAGCACTATCTTCACTTCACCGGGCCATTCTCGTTTGACAGTCACAAGCGAGCGGCTTTCGCCTCGCCGCACGACGCAGGACGTGACCAGCCCGCCCATGAGACCGGGCGCGAGATTGTCGCCGTGCTCTTCAAACTGGAGCGCGTAGCCGAAGAACTCCGCTTCGCTGAGCCGCTCGCCCGAAAGCGCCTCGTAGACCGATATGCCCGCAACGATTGCGGAACTGCTGCTGCCCAGCCCGCGTGCGAGCGGGATCTGGCTGTCAACGCTCAATCGCGCGCCGCTTATCTTTCGCGCGCGCCGCTCGGCGACGAACCGGGCCACGCGCGCTATCAGGTTCGACTCGTCGCGCGGCACCTGCTCTGCGCCTTCGCCCGTTGGGATTATCTCGAACCCGCTCTCGCGCTCCTCTACGCCGACCTTCAAATAAAGCGCAAGCGCAAGGCCGCAGGCGTCAAAGCTCGCGCCAAGGTTCGAGGTCGAAGCAGGGATTGTGATTGTGGTGCTGCTCATCGGTTAGCCATCGCGAGGACTTCAATCATTCGGTCATGAATAAGATCGTTGCTGGCCAATATCTGGGGCCCGTAGTTCGAGAATTGATTGCCTGTGAAATCTGTCACGCGGCCACCTGCTTCTTCGACTATTATCGCTCCGGCGGCAGTGTCCCACGCGCTCAGGTTCAACTCCCAGAAACCATCGAACCGACCGCACGCGACATAGCAGAGGTCAAGCGCCGCTGAGCCGTCTCGCCTGAGCGCCTGTGCGTTCATCGCGAAGTTAGCCCAGTGATCCAGATTCGTCCAGCTGGATGTTTTGATGTCGTAAGGGAAGCCTGTCGAAAGCAAACTCTGCATCAGGTCATCGATTTTTGAGACGCGAATAGGGCGGTGATTCAAAGCCGCGCCGCCGCCGCGCTCTGCCGTGAACATCTCGTCGCGCATGGGATCATAGACTACGCCAAGCGTTGTTTCGCCCTTGTATTCGAGGGCTATTGAAACGCAGAACATGGGATAGCCGTGCGCGAAATTCGTTGTGCCGTCGAGCGGATCGACTATCCAGCGATAATCCGATTTGCTGTCGGCAAGCCCACTTTCTTCGGCCAGAATCTGGTGGCGCGGATAGTGAGTCGCTATCTGGTCGCGAATCAGTTGTTCGCTTGCCAGATCAACGTCCGTAACGATATTGATGTCTCCTTTGTGACCGATGTCTATATTTGTGCCGACGCGGTCGCGGAGCAATCGGCCCGCGTCCTGAGCCACGCGAATTGCAAAATCAAGCATTCATTTCCTCTGATTGTTTGTGATCGAACGTGGAAACTATAGCAGTGGCCGCTTGCGACTGACCACCGCTATTTGACCTGTCCGAAGCGTTTGAGCAGAGCGTAGATGTCGAAGGCTGTGGTGAGCAGACCCAGGCAAAGACCGATGATTAAAAATAACGGAGAAGTATGTGTGTAGTGATTGTCGATGTACCAGCCGACGACCGCAGGCACGCCGATCATCCACGGTATGGCCAGCGCAAGCCCTACTGTCACCATCGCCTGACGCCAGCTGAGGTTGTCGCGTTGCTTGTTGTCATCAGGCATGGCAATTAACGAGGCGGCGTGGCAGGCTCATCGTCCTCGGTCTCTACACCGCTGTCGGGCTGTGCGGTTGTCTTCTCTTTTTGCCCGTAATTGTAAGTCCTGAGCCCCTGCGAGAGGGCTGCCTTTTGAGTCAGGCTGATGACCGGCTGCGGATACACGCCTATGCCGATCACAAGCAGGACCGAAAAAACGAGCGCGACTTTAAGCGGCGCGGCCAGCTTGACCGGCTGGGGTTCGGATTCCCCTTCGATGTACATGGCGCGGATAAAGCGAAGGTAATAGTAGAACGATACAACGGTCATCACGACGGCAAGTATGGCAAGCCGCACAAGCCATGGGTTGCCTGTTTCAATCAGCCCTGCGAAGAGATAGAACTTGCCGATGAATCCGGCTGTCGGAGGCAGGCCGCCGAGCGAGAGCAAAAAGATCGTCATCATTATCGTCAGCCCCGGCGCTTTTTTCATCAGCCCGTTCAGGTCTTCCATCCGGTCGCCCACGATGCCTCGACGGCGAAGCGCGATTATGCAGCCGAATACGCCGAGATTCATCAGCGTGTAAATGAAAAGATAAAGGATGAATCCCGTGTAGCCCGTTTGATTGCCCGCGATGAGTCCCAGAAGCGTGTAGCCCGCGTGCGAAATCGAAGAGTAGGCGAGCAGTCGTTTGGTGTTTTGCTGGGTCATCGCGCCCAGATTGCCCCAGACTATCGTTATCGCAGAGATCACGCCCAGCAGTAACGCCCAGCCCGGCAGACCCGGAATATTGTTTGTCGGGTCGCCTTCGATTGCGCCGCGCAGGTCGGGCAGTCCGTAGAGGAACAGGCGACCGAACATGGCAAAGCTCGCGGCTTTCACTCCGACAGACATGAATGCCGTGACCGAAGTGGGCGCGCCTTCGTAAGCGTCGGGTGCCCACATATGAAACGGCACGGCTGCGACTTTAAAGAACATCCCCGCTGCCATCAGGATCATCGCCATCAACACCAGATAGCGCATGTCTGCGGGGGTGCCGAACAGGTTGAAGTTCGAGACGGCCACAACGGGCAGAGCCGTTGCGATTTTTGAAAGATTGGTCGAGCCTGTCAGCCCGTAGACCATCGAGATGCCATAAAGCAATACGCCTGAAGAAAACGCTCCGAGCAGAAAATACTTTATCGAAGCTTCGTTCGATTTCTTGTCGCGCCTGAAGTAACCGACCAGTATGTAGACCGGTATGGCCATCAATTCGAGCGAGATGAAAAGCGAGAGCAGATCAATGCTCGACGCCATAAACATCATGCCGATGACTGAAAACAAAATGAGCGCATAATACTCGCCTTGCTGCTCGCCTTCTACATCGAGATATTTTATCGCGAGCAGTATCGAGAGCGCCGCGCCGACTAAAAACATGAACTTGAACGCAACGCTGTAATTGTCCAGCACGATCATGTCAAAGAATGCCGTGCGCGGCGTGCCTTTGCTGACTATGTTGAAGTAGAGAACGCCCAGCGAGGCGAGCGAGAAGCCAATGCCTACAAGACTCACCCACGCGACCACGCGCTTTTGCTCGCGCGGCAGCATGACATCGAGTATTAACGCGCCGCATGCAAAGACTGTCAGTATCACTTCGGGCATGATGTACTGAATCGTCTGCTGCACGATGGCCTGAAAGTCGGTCGTTGCCTGGAGTAGTGCTAACATTGTTTTTCTTATATCGTCGAATATCTGTTAGAGGCGAATCACCGACCCGCCTCTAACCAAAGCTATCTCGTTTCCGTATGTGTTTCGTCGGGTTGCGTATTTGTTTTCTCTTCGGCCACTCGCTCGGCTGCGGGCGCGGGTTTGAAGAAATCAGGCTGCACCTGCGCGACTACTACATTGGTCTGCGGCTCTATGTAGGAAAGCAAGGGCTTCGGATAGATGCCTATCCAGAAGATCAGGAAGAGCAGCGGCGCGAACTGCCAGAACTCGCGCGCGTTTAAGTCAGAGAGCGATTCGTTCGCTTTATTCGTCACCTGGCCGAAAAACACGCGCTGATACAGCCAGAGCATATATGCCGCGCCAAGTATGATTCCGACCGTTGCAAACGCGCCCCACACCATGCGCGCCTGAAATGCGCCGCTCAGGGTCAGGAACTCGCCTATGAAGTTGTTCATCAGCGGCAGGCCGAGCGATGAAAGCGTCACAATCAAAAAGATAGTCGCAAAGACAGGCGTTACGTGAGCCAGCCCGCCGAACTCTGCGATCTCGTAGGTGTGCCGCCGCTCGTAAAGTATGCCTGCCAGCATGAAGAGCGCGCCCGTCGAGATGCCGTGATTTATCATCTGCAACACAGCGCCGTTGATGCCGTTCGGATTCAACGCGAACAAGCCCAGCATCACGAAACCAAGATGCGAAACCGATGAATACGCGACCAGCTTTTTAACGTCCTTCTGCGCCATCGCCACCAGCGCGCCGTAGATGATGCCGATGATCGAAAGCACGATCATCACCTTTCGCACCGTCGGATGAGTCGCCGCGTCGGGAAATATCGGGAGCGAGAATCGCATAAACCCGTAGGTTCCCATCTTCAGCAATACGCCCGCAAGTATGACAGACCCGGCGGTCGGCGCGTCGTAGTGCGCGTCGGGCAGCCAGGTATGGAAGGGAAACATCGGCACCTTGATCGCAAAAGAGAGCGCAAACCCCACGAAAAGCCATATCACGAGGCTGATACCGAAGACGGTCTTGATATGCGGGCCGATTGATGTCAGCGCCGCGATATTGAAGGAACTGCGGGAATACCCGCTCGGAAGCGGCCTGTCATTGTTCAGCTTGTCTTTGCCCGCCGTGCGCTGCAATGCGTTTTCAATGAGGTTGTACATACCATCATTGTGTCGGCCCGTGGCTATGTTGGTGGAAATCTGATGCGCTGTGGCTTCAACCAATGGGCGCTGTTCTGTTGCGACTGTCGGAAAGATGAAGAATAGCTTCAGGATGGCAAGCAGCATCACTACCGAGCCGACCAGCGTGTAAAGGAAAAACTTGATTGCCGAATAAAGCCGGTTCTTGCCGCCCCAGATGCCGATCAGGAAATACATCGGCACCAGCATCACTTCCCAGAAGACGAAGAACAGGAAGAGATCAGCCGCGACGAACGCGCCTATCATGCCGCTCTGCAACAGCAGCAGCATGACGTAGTACTCTTTCTCGCGCCCTTTTTCGCGGATGTAAGACCACGAACATACGACCGCGATTATGCCGAGCAGCGTGGTCAGCATCACAAGCACCAGCGATAACCCATCGACTCCGAGCTGATAGCGCGCGCCGATAATCGGTATCCAGTCGTGATCTTCGATGAATTGCAAACCGCCGAGGCCGCGATCATACCCTGGCCGACCCGATCCAAGCCCTGTGACAAGCGGAATGGAGATCAGAAAGCAGAGACCTATCCATAGGTTCGCAAACCAGCGGATGCGGTCGTTTCTCACTTTGCTGAAAAAGAGCAGAATGATAGAGCCCAAAGCCGGAAGCCAGGTTACCCACGAGAGGATGCCAATCCCGAAAAACTTGATCTCAGGCATACGGAAGCGTCTCCTTTATTTGCCGATGAAACCTCTTATCGTCGTCGTTATTGCCGGATATATGTACACCAGGAAAATTATGAACAATCCAAAAACAAACAGCAGCGCGTAGTTTTGCCAGAACCCCGTTTGCAACGTACGCAGGATGATCGAACCGGCTCTCGTTATCAAGCCGGTAGCGTTGACAGTGCCATCGACGGCGTACTTGTCCCACATCCCTGATACGCCCGCCCAGAACCGTGTCATCCACCCCGCGCCGTTCACGCCGCCGTCAACTACTTCCTTATCAAGCTGGAAGAGCGCGTTGTTGGCCGACTTGACGGCTTCGACGCCCTTCACATCGAGCAGATAATCCCAGTACCACTTGTTGAAACTGAGACGGTAAAGCGGGCGCAACCTGTCGGCCCATTGTTTCGGAAGCTCTGGCCGCTTCCCGTAAAACAATATTCCCAGATAGATGCCACCCGCTGCTACTGCGACCGAAAGCACCATCAGAGCTATCTCCAGCAGCGTTGACCCTTCATGCTGAGATTCGGCCAGTCCATGATCTTCAACGCCTGCTGCCGTGGAACTGGCTCCCGGAGCCAGTTCTGCGCCAGCGTGACCGGGCGCGGGCGCGCGATGCACGTTGACAATGACCGGCTCAAGCCAGTGTTCAAATGCGTTAATGTTAGCCCCGCCCGAAAGCGCAGCCGGGATGCCGATAAATCCGACGAGGGCGGAAAAGCCCGCAAGCACGATTAACGGCAGCGTCATGCTGCGCGGCGATTCGTGCGGCTCGAAGTGAGCATGCGCGCCGTGCGCGTCCGAAGCATCGTGCGCGCCGACGTGCTCGCCCGGTTGATGATGCGGCCTGTCGCCCGCCGATGCTACCACGGCATCGTGCGGCTTCAACTCTTTGTCGTGGGCCGAAGCGTGCGCTTCATCAGCCTCGCCGCCCGCGTGAACTTTGCGGAATCGCTCTTCGCCATAGAACGTCATCCACATCAATCGGGTCATGTAAAACGCCGTCATTCCAGCGGTAACGAGTCCTACGAACCATAAAATCTTCTCGCCGCCGAATATGTGAGATGAAAATGTCTTCCACAGAATTTCGTCTTTTGAAAAGAAGCCCGCAAAAAACGGGATACCGCAGATGGCAAGCCACCCCACCATCATCGTCTTATAGGTTATGGGCAGATATTTCTTCAGCCCGCCCATGCGCGGCATCTCCTGTTCGTGGTGCATGCCGTGAATGACTGAGCCTGAGCCTAAGAAGAGCAGCGCTTTGAAGAATGCGTGCGTGAATACGTGAAAGATCGCCCCGACGAATGCGCCGACTCCCGCGCCCAGAAACATATAGCCGAGTTGCGACACGGTCGAATAGGCGAGGACCTTTTTTATGTCCGTTTGCGTGATGCCTATAGTCGCCGCGATGAAGGCCGTCAGCGCGCCGACGAGCGCGACCACCATCATCATCGTTACAGATCTCTGGAAGATGAAGTTCGTGCGCGTCACCATGAAGACGCCAGCCGTGACCATCGTCGCCGCGTGTATCAGCGCGCTCACAGGCGTCGGCCCGGCCATAGCATCGGGCAGCCAGATAAAGAGCGGTATCTGCGCGCTCTTGCCCGTCGCGCCTATAAACAGCCCAAGCGCCAACCACGACATCAACCCCCAATGCCACAGTTGCTCCACCGGATACGCGCCTGCGTCTGTCAGGGTGCGAAGCTCGCTGAATTGCAGAGTGCCGAACGTGGCGAACACGCCCATGATGGCGAGCGCGAATCCGAAATCGCCGATGCGGTTGACGACGAAAGCCTTCTTCGATGCGTCTCCCGCTTCTTTCCGGTCGAAGTAATACCCGATCAGCAGGTAAGAGCACAGCCCCACGCCTTCCCACCCGATGAACATGATCATGAAGTTCGACCCCATCACCAGCAGCAACATCATGAACATGAATAAATTCAGGTAAGAGAAGAACCGGTAGAAGCCTTTGTCGCCGTGCATGTAACCCGTAGCGAAAACGTGTATCCAGAAGCCGACGAACGTGACGACGAACATCATCACGAGCGAGAGCTGGTCTATCTGATAGCTCCACTCGATTTTGAAATCGGCCAGCCCGCCATCGCCCTGAGTCTTGCGCGCCGCGCCGCCCGGCAGCCACTCGAACGAATGGGGAAAGCCGCCGTCCTCGCTGCTGACATAAGGCTTGTTTTCGTGCGCGGGCGCGTAGTTCGACGCATAATCGATAAACGCGCCGATGGTCAACAGCATCGAGAGCAGTATCACGCCGCACGCGATAACCGAGACTGCGCGCTCGCTCAAGCGCAGCTTTCGACCGAGCAGGAAGGTGATCAGGAAGCCGAGCAGCGGAAAGATGGGAATGAGCCAGACGAGTTTTAGCATATGATTAACAGTGATGAGTGACGGGTAATGTGTGATGAGTGATGAGTGGCTCTTTTTTATAACTCATCACTCATCACACATTACTAATCACCTGGGTTTTACCACTTGAGCAAATCTATTTCATCAATCGCGACTGTTTCGCGGTTGCGGAACATAGCTATGACTATACCCAATCCTACAGCCGCCTCTGCCGCGGCCACGACTATGATGAAAATAGTGAACACGGGCCCTGCAAGCGGGTCTACGATCAACCCTACGGGCTTGAGGTCGGCAAGCGCTTTCTGATTGATCTGAAGATAACGCGAGAATGCTATCAGGTTCAGATTGACCGCATTCAATATCAACTCGATTGACATGAAGATGATGATTATATTGCGGCGCGACAGCACGCCTGCAACGCCTACGACAAACAGCAGAAAACTCAACATCAGAAAATTGATGAGCGTAGGCTCGAATCTTTTGGCTAAAGTTGGCTGAGCCTGTATGAGCAGCGGCGCTATAAAGGCAAGCATGGCTACGACAAGACTTGTCACAGCGTCCTCCGTGTCTTAAAGGATGAGGGATGAAGGATGTAGGATGAATACAAGATGAAATCAAAAGAGGTCTCTTTCTTTTTCATCCCTCATCCTTCATCGTTGCTATTCCCCTTCGTAATACTTATCCTGTTTGGTCCCGCGCGCCAGAAGCACCGCGCCGACCATCGCCACAAGCAGCAGCAGCGATGCGATTTCAAACGGCAGCGCTGCTTTTCGATAAAGCGCCTCGCCGACCTGCTGAGTATCCTGCGAGACATATCCCGCGCCAGACGTGCTGCGAGCCCCCCCGTCAGCCGCGCTCGCGACCGTATCGGCGGCGGGTCTGAATGCCGCCTGCGCAGGGTTCATGGCAAAGTAAAAAGAGACTGCAAGCAACAGCGCGATTATGACCGCAGGCCAGGTCTGCCCCGTGTAGAGCTTCACGCGGGATTCTTCTTCGGCGCGCGTTTGCACGAGCATGATGACGAACAGAAACAGCACCATCACGCCGCCGACATAGACCAGTATCTGAACGCCCGCGACGAACTCCGCGCGCAGCAGGATGAACAACAGCGCTACGTTGACAAGCGTCGAGATTAGAAACAGGGCCGAATGCACGGCGACGCGGGCCGTCACGACGAAGACGGCCATAAACAACGTCATGATCGCCAGCACGTAGAAGAGCACACCTTCCCAGCCATGTAATTGCATTAGCCTCCGACAGGGGTGTCAGGGGTCGGTAACAGGGAACCTCAGATTCCCTCTGCCCCCTACGTTTAGCCCCTATTTCATATATCGAACGTAATTGATCCCTTTTTCAAGCATCTCGCGGTCCCAGCGGAAACCTGAGCGATGATAGACCGCAAGTTCAAAACTCTGCGTCAGTTCAAGGCAATCCGTCGGGCAGGCTTCCGAGCAAAGATTGCAGAACATGCAGCGCGAAGTGTCGAAGGTGAAAGTCGTCAGCACCTTCTTTTTGTTGACCTTCTCGCCGTCACGAACTTCGCGGCGAATGGAGCCTACCTCGATGCAGTCAACCGGGCAGGCCAGCGCGCACAAATCGCACGCTATGCAAAGCGTCCCGCCCGTCTCAGGGTCGAGGTTCAATCGAGGCGCGCCGCGATAGCGTTCAGAGACGCGCGCTGGCTCAAGCGGGTACTGTTCGGTGTAGATCGCCTGATTCGGGTTTCCGCCATCGCGCTTTTCATACATCGAGCGCGCATTGTATTTGAATGTGAGCGCAAGCCCTTTGAACAGATCAAGCAACAGGAGTCGCTTGATCAGCTGGCCCAGGGTTCGCTTTCTTACCGGCGCTGTTACTGCTGACATATATCACCTATGAAGTGTTGATTCATTGAAACCTTGAATCATTATAACGAGCAGGCGAATCATTGCTCTATTGGCTGCGATTCGATTTTCTGCAATCGCTCGCGGCGAAGATCAATCTGAAGCTGGCGCTGATCGTTCAAATTGAAATCGCGCGACCGGCGATTGATCGTCGCAAGTAATATCCAGACCAGCGGAATGGTTATTACAAAAGCCGTAGCGATAAAATAGATAATGCCTTTGCCCGTCGGCGCTAACCGTCCGTTCTGATCCTGCAAAAATCCGAACAACCCGCCCTGCTGTTTTGGCAGAGCCATAACATAGAAGATGCCGGTCAGCACGATATTAGCAAGCCCTGCCGGTATCATCCACTTCCACCCGATATCCATCAATTGGTCGTAGCGATAACGCGGCCACGTCCACCTGATCCACATATAGGCATAGATCAAAACCATGATCTTTGCCGCGAATACGATGATGCTTACGAACACGAATAGCGACTGATTTGTGATGAGGCTGCTCAGTCCCCAAAAATGCCAGCCGCCCAGAAAGAGCGTCACCGCCACTGCCGAAGTCACAATCATGGCCGCATATTCGGCCATAAAGAAGAGCGCCCATCGAAAGCCTGAATATTCCGTGTGATAGCCCGCGACCAACTCGGATTCCGCTTCGGGCAGATCGAACGGCGCGCGGTTGGTTTCGCCGAGCGCGCTGATGATGTAGACCAGAAACCCTAAAGGTTGAAAGAAGACATACCAGATTCGGTCGGTTTGCTGCGCTTCGATAATGCCCGACATCGAAAGCGTTTTTGCGAACATCAGCGCGCCGATTATCGAAAGCCCCATGCCTATTTCGTAGCTCACCATCTGCGCCGATGAACGCAGAGCGCCCAGAAGCGAATACTTCGAGTTCGACGACCAGCCCGCAAGCACAAGCCCGAGCACGCCTACCGAAGAAACCGCAAGGATGAACAACAGCCCGATGTTGATGTTTGCAATTGTGGCCCAGGCAGGGCCCCACGGAATCACGGCCAGCACGACCAGCGCGGCTACGACCGAAATGACAGGAGCGATCATGAAGACCGTTTTGTCAGCTTTAATCGGGATGATGTCTTCTTTGAGCAGCAGCTTCAAACCGTCGGCTGCGGGCTGAAGCAAACCCCACCAGCCGACGCGCATCGGGCCGAGCCGCGCCTGCATGAAGGCCGAAACCTTGCGCTCAAGATAGACCAGATATGCTATGAGCGTGAGAATTATGAAGACCACGATCAGTATTTGAATGACAGGCCATACAACGTATTCGGCCCAGAAATCGATCGTCGGTTTGTCCGGGAACTTTGTGAATATCTTCAATACCCACTGAGTGAGCCCTTTTGTCCAGTTGGGCGCGACAAGCATTATCATCGTTAAAATGGCTGGCATAGTTTTATCAGTTACGAGTCTTGACTGTTGAGTTATGAATCAATGATGAAAGATGCAGAACGGCTGATTCAAAAATTCATAATTCAAAAGACCCTGTCAGCGATCCACTTCGCCGAGCACTATATCGATAGTGCCGATAATCGCAACCACATCTGCAACCAGATGCCCAATCGCCATGCGCCTGAGCGATTGCAGGTTGATATATGATGGCGGGCGAATGCGCATACGGTATGGCTTGCCCGTACCATCGCTCACAAGGTAGACGCCTATTTCGCCTTTGGGCGCTTCAATCGCGTGATAGACTTCGCCGACAGGAGGCTTGATCACCTTTGGGACTTTAGCCATCACGGGCCCTTCGGGCAGTCCGTCAAGCGCCTGCTCTATTATATAGATAGATTGTCTCATCTCGGCCATGCGGCAGAGGTAACGATCATACGTGTCGCCGTTTTCGCCTACGGGTATCTCGAACTCGAAATCGGAATAGGCGGAATAAGGCTGCGCCTTGCGCAGGTCATATTTGACGCCGGAGCCTCGCAGGGCCGGTCCCGTCAGGCTCAGGTTTATCGCTTCTTCGGCAGGAAGCACGCCGATGCCCACGGTGCGACTGAGCCAGATGCGATTCGTGTTCAAAAGCGTTTCGTATTCGTCGATGCGGCCCGGCAGCATCTTCAGAAAGCTGCGCACGTCCTTCACGAATTCAGGATACGCATCCCACCACAGTCCGCCGATGCGAAAAGCATGCGCGGTCAGTCGCGCGCCGATAAAGTCTTCAAATATCTTCAGTATCTCTTCGCGCTCGCGGAAGCAGTAGAGCAGGACAGTCACCGCGCCGATGTCTATGGCGTGCGTGCCCAGCCATAACAGATGCGATGCGATGCGCTGAAGCTCTGTGAGAGCAACTCGCAGATACTCTGCGCGCTTGGGCACTTCGACCTGCAACAGTTTCTCTACGCCCTCGACGTAGCAAAGATCGTTCGACACGGCGGCGACGTAATCCAGCCTGTCCCAGTAAGGCGTAATCATCGCATATGTGTCGTGCTCTGCGATCTTCTCGACGCCACGGTGCAGATATCCTATGTCGCAATCGAGGTCTCTGACCGTTTCGCCGTCAAGCTTTAAGATGACGCGCAGCACGCCATGCGTGGAAGGATGCTGCGGGCCCATGTTGAGCACCATCTCTTCGGCGTCAAAAAGAGTCTCCTGTGGTTTGCTTGCTTCCTGATTTTGCATGTCTTATTGCCGTCTCAAATCCCGGATTCGAGATTTGAAATCATAGAGTCATCTGCGCTCTGCGTACTTCACGTCTATCAAACTTGTGTCGTAATCAATCTCGCGGTATTCGAGATGTTTATCTGTCCATTCGTTATCACGGTACTCAATCGGATACTCTTTGCGAAGCGGATGACCGGGCCAGTCGGGCGGAAGCAGTATGCGCCTGAGATCCGGGTGGCCATCGAACCTGACTCCGAACATATCGTATACCTCGCGCTCCATCCAGTCTGCCCCTACCCAGATCGACGTAATACTTGGGCAATTTTCACCGTCGGCCAGCCCAACCTTAATGCGCAGTTTGCGATTCTTCGGAATCGAATAGAGCAACACAACGACATCGAACTCCTGGCCCGCGCGCTCCGGCCAGTGAAGCGCCGTCAGGTCTGTGCACATATCAAAGATGGATTCCTTGTCATCGTGCAGAAACCTGCAAAGCTCGACGTAGGACTCTTTTTTCACCCGTATGATCTGCTGGCCGAGCGTCGCTACTGCTTCCGTGATAGCGTCGCCGAAGCGTTTGCGTATTCGATCAATGAACGGGTCGTCTGTAATATCGACTGTGATGACAGGCCCCTTTTTGGCAGGAGCCGCAGGTTTGTGCCCGGCTGCCGGGGCGGCTCTCGGAGGAGCGGCTTTCGGAGGAGCCGCAGCCGCTCGCGGCGGAGCAGGCTTCGCCGTCTCTGTTTTCGCCGGTTGCGTAGTTGACGGTTCGCCTTTTTCGGATGCGCCTTCTGCCGTGGGAGTCATTGAAGGTTTTTCGACGCCGGGCAGCGCCTGCTCGACTTTAGCTTCGGTCTTGAGTTTTTCTCCGGCAGGTATTTCGGGTTTAGTCTTTGCTTCGACCTCTGCTGCGGGAGAAACTGAGCCAGCCTCTGGCGGGAGCGGCTGGGCTTTATCAGGCACATCGGCCCCTACGGTTTCAGCAGAATCGGTCTGAACAGGTTCTTTTTCTTTGTTCGCTTCATCAGCTGGCGATGTCTTTACCTGATCTGTGTCCGTTTGTTTGATATCGCCCGGCTTATCATCACTTTTGTCTTTGATGTCGTCTGCCATTATGTGATCCGAAACACGGCACGCACCAAGAGAATTCTTGCGCGCGCTGAAACTATTTTATGACGGCTGTGACTGCTCTTGGAAAAGAAATGCTGCCGATAAACTTCAATACCACTTGTCGCAGATGCTTTTAGCACAGGGTTCAAAGCATTGTCAATCTGAGCGCCAAGAAATACAAGGCTCCCGGACCGGGCAATGACGCGGAAGTAAAAGCAGGCAGGCCTGTGGAAAAGCGCAATTTCCAAAATCTTTGCTTTTGTGCGATTGCAGTCTTATAGAAGAAGATTTACGGATTATTGAGTGGCTGACTTCGGACAGGTGAAACCGTGTAAGAAAATTACAGTTTGGACGCAAGTATTTCTTGACTTAGACGGGTTATACGAGTATGATGATGCGGTGCGCCAGGTCGTCTAATCGACAAGCCCCCTTGAACATCCAGTAGCCCCCTTGCTGAATGTTCCTAATCCCGACGCACCGCTGAAACAGTACCGCTTTAAGGCAGGAACTTAAAGCGGTTTTGTTTACGGGAACAGTTTGTATCATAGTATCCAACAAGATGCAAGAAAAAAGTTAAAGTAAATTATTAAGACTTCGCAAGGATCCAGCCCTGTTCTTCTAAATCATTCTAATTCCAGAGTTTATCTATACCTGCTGAAAATAAAAAAATCTCCTGTCCATAGGCTATTCCCTACAAACTCACTAGCCATTAAACTAAGAGTATGGATAAGCTGACATTAGTCTACGGTATGAGGCTGATCGCTGATGAGGAGATTGCGGCGGTTGAACATGCTCAGGTTCTGATGGAAGATGGTCAGACGCGGCAGGTTACTATGCATACGATTGAAGGTTCGCGCGAGCAGATAAGGCGGCAACTGCTTGAAAGCATTGATGCTTTCTTCGATCTGCACTCCTAATCTATCCATCGCAGAGTGCCGGGCACCATTTCCATTTCCCATGCGCTCAGCTTTTCGTTGAACCATTTGCGATAGATAGCGATGTAGCGCCGACCTTCGGTCCGGGCTGTGACGGTCATATATTCCATAGCGAGCCTCCACGACCTTCAATTACCGAGCATTTCGTCTTTACCGCTCATAGCCTCGACCTGTTCGGGTCGAAAGAGGTAAAGACCGTCTGCCTTCTTAGATAAAGTGACATAGATAATCGAGTCTACGCGGCTGATGGCAAATATTATTCCCGGACCAAAGCTCGTTTGTACTTTCTGGCCCAGATTGAACGATTCTACGTTTGCTAACAATGCTGACATCTTGAATCCTCCCGCTTTTCAAACTTTCTCTACAGCGGAATTTTATGCGGAAGCGGTTACATACACGTTAAGAGAAAACGAAGACAATATGAATATCTTCCTGAATAAAGCGAGCCGCAAAAGCCGATGCTGCCCCCGTAGCCTCGACTTTTGCGGCAGATGCTTACAGTCGCTTCTCTCGGCTTGACGGCAGATTCGGTCGCCCCCGTGACCTCAGATGCCGTGCGGCCTTTTAAGCTACGCTTATGAGAGTCTGCAATGGTTATGCCAGCCCCTGAGACGCATTAAATCGTAAAAAAACATCGAACTACCCAAATGGGTTAACAGATTTCGGGCATGGACTATGACAAATACCGTCACATTGACGGTATCATCCGAGGCGAGGCGGTCTATTGACTTGAGGCAGGCTTAACCGACCCGAATCATCCTGAGTTGTTCGAGTTGAGTAACAAAGGCGCTGATAAATTGGCGCGCGCTCGTTTCATCCACATCGAATTGCTCGCATGTTGAGCTTAGCAGGTCATCAAGCGTTAAGGGATCGCCCGCTTCGATTTGCTGCCACAGGATCGACCCTGTGCGATTGAGGTTATAGTAAAACAGGGTTTCAAGGTTTAACAGCACACCAGTACCGTCGGCCAATGGTGTGAATACGGTTTGCGATAATTTCTCGATGTGCATCACCAATAAAAATAAGCTTTGCTGTTGCTGGCGCGCAAGTGTGTCGGAGGGGTCTTGATGTTTTCGTGTTCCGCCGAGTTTCGCCCAGGCCGAAAGAATTATCCTCGCAATGAATCAGAAATTATTTATTAAATGATCGGCGTTGAAAAAACCGCTGGCTCGAATCATTGAATGTGTGCTTTACAGTCCGCTATCGAGCAGGCGTGATGCAAGCTCTGCGCGTCCGCGAACATTGGCTTTCTGATAAACCTTATCCAGATGTTTATTGACTGTTTCGACGCTTATTCTCAATCGTTCTGCAATCTCCAGATTCTTATTGCCTCTGAGACATTCGACCGCCACCTGCGCTTCGCGCTCCGTAAGCCCCCAGGTCTGTCGCAGGTGCTCTTCATAACTTGACCACCTGGAAGCCGAACGCTTTACCAGACACAGCACATAGCTCTCCTGGCTCAACATCCCTTCCGGCATCAGTGTGCAGTAGACTTCGTGTTCTATGCGACCGACCGATACGTCGCGCACCGTAGCTTCTTCGCCTGTGGGATTTGTTCCGCGCGTCATATTCAGTTCGTGATAAAAGTCTGTGGCCGATTCTATAACTGCGGCTACCAGCATATGCCCTTCACGGTTTTCAACCAGCAGCTTGTCAAATGCCCGATTATGCCAAATCAATTGCCCTTCTGAATTAAGGAAAATCGCACCTTCGCATATCTCATCCAGCGCAGCCGCGAGACTATAGAGCCTCTCGTTTCCTACAGGCGTGGGCGGTTCGATATGGACGGATGCGTAAGACCCGTGAGCTAACATAAAAGAATTCCTTTTTCTGTCTTGCCAGTCGGAGCATGCAGCGATCTCACGATCAGGCAACGATATTGTCATCTTAGGGGCAGGGAGGCTGCCGATTGGCAAGAGCAGGACGACTTTTAAGACCGCACAGACCTGCTTATAAAGTGGACAGCATCGCAGTCTGGCGAAATTGTAAGCTTCGCGCAGGTTATAAAATATGCCATTTGCAATGTCAACAGTTTTAATTTTCTGCTTTTATAATCCCTGATTTACGCTCGCTTCACCCGATACTGGAATACTCTCGCAATTCTCTATTTCACTACAAAGGAAGGCGAGCCTGTCCGGCTCGTTCGGTTGATAAAAGAATCGGCTCGCATCTATGAGCCGGAGAGAAGGGAAATGAGTTCGCCCAGACCCCGCACCCTCACAGATTACTTTAGCGCCGCGCGCCGCCACCAATTTGTCATTGTCGCTGTTGCCCTGGTCTTCGGCGCTGCTGCTTTTATCGCCGTCAAACGACTGCCGAGCGAGTACGAATCTTCCGTATCCATAAGCGTTGAATCCGCAACGGGCGACCCGGCGATTGATTCTGCGCGACGACTCGCCTCCGTCGAGCAACAGGTTCTGAACCGCGCGCGGCTCGAAAACATAATCACGAAATCCGGACTCTTCACCGAACAAACCGCTACTGTTGACGATCAGATTACGCAGATGCGCTCGCGGATTCGCGTAGCCGAAATTGCTGATCGAGATAATCAGTTCCGAGTCTCGTATCGCGCAGGCAATCCGCAGGCAGCGCAGAAAATTACCGGTGAACTTGTAGCCGATAACGCAACGCCTGCGCCCTCAACACAGGGTGAAGCCGACAAGCTTCGACAACAGGCCGCTGGTCTGTCTGCCAGCCTGCGCCAGCTTGAAGAAAAAGCGCCGTGGCTCATCACGCTCAAAGACGCCGCACCCGCCGCGCCCGCAATTCAAACGCCACGAAGCGCGCAGCCTTCTGCCGACCAGCAGATGACTATCGAAAGCCTCAAGGATCGCCAGTATCTGATTCAACAGCAGATGGCCGATATCGAACGCCGCATCGCTTCTCAAAAGCAGGTAGTCGAACAGCAGAAAAACAATTCCACGCTGCGTGACAACCCGACCTACGCCGTTCTTATCGCCAAACGCACAGAGCTTCAGGGCCAGCGTGACACGCTGATTAATCGTCAGGAGTTGACCGATAAGCATCCGCGCGTTACGGCAATCCTTGATCAGATCGCCGCAATCAATCGCCAGATTGATGAGCTGAAGCAGCAGGACACAACTCAAATCAGCCAGTCGCCCGAAGCCCGCGAGCTTATGTCGCTCGAATCCGAGCGCAATCGGTTCAAACTCGAACTTGAAATCAACAGCCGCGAGATCGCACGTCGCTCATCGACCGCTTCCGTTCAATCGCCCCCGCCCCCGCCTGCCACCGCCGCGCCGCGTTCTATGGCTTCGACGCGGCTTGCCGAACAGTATTTCGGGCTCAGGCGGAATTACGATGAAGTGACTGCGAAGCTCGGTGATGCTGAATCCCGTCGCGCGCCCGACATCAAGCCCTTTCGAGTGCTTAATGAGGCGAGCTTGCCCGCGCAACCAATCGGGCCTGATCGCCGGACGATAACGCTTTTGGCGGCAGCCCTGGGATTGGCTCTGGGAGCCTGTTTCGCGTTCGTGGCAGAGTCGCGCCGCATGGCTTCGCTTCAGAATGCGAAGGATGTTGATTTTTACACACGCCTGCCGCTGCTTGCCGAAATACCCAAAACAGTGACCGCCGACGAGCGCAAACGCGCCGCGCGACGTGCGAATCTGCGATTGGTTATCGGCGCGGTTGTCGCCGCAGTAGCAACGGTCGCGCTCGCAGAGATTTTTCTGATCACCAATATCTTCACCTTCATCGGTAAAATCTAGAAACTAAAATATAGAAACTTCGGCCTATTCGTCATTTAACTCAGGTGAGAGGAATCAGGATAAGCTCATGTATCAGCAATTCTACTCACTGCGCGACATACCTTTCAGCCTGGCACCGGACCCAAAGTATCTGTTTCGAACCGAGAGTTTGTTGGAAGTCTTCGCCAATCTCCAGTACGGCATTGAAAACGGCAAAGGCATAGTCGTTGTTACAGGAGAGGTTGGAACAGGAAAGACTACCATACTGCGCTCAATGCTCCAGTCGCTCGACCGCTCAGTCCTTGCAGCTTACATCTTCAATCCTCTGCTTTCGACCAGCGAGTTCTTCGACCTGCTTGCGGGCGAGTTTCGCCTCAAGCCTCAGGAGTCGAAAGCCGCGATGCTCAGAATGCTCGGCTACGTCCTGATGTCGCGCCACGCGCAGGGGCTTCGCACAGTGCTCGTAGTTGACGAAGCTCACCTGCTGCCGCGTCACCTGCTCGAAGAGATTCGATTGCTGTCGAACTTCGAGACGAACCGCGACAAGCTGTTGCAGATCATCCTGTGCGGTCAGCCGGAACTTCACGACCTGCTCGCCGAGCGGGACCTGCGCCAGCTCAAACAACGCGTCAGCCTTAAATGCTCGATCAGGATGCTGAGCGAAAGAGAGACCGCCGAATACATTTGCTGGCGAATGCGCATAGCAGGCGCGCGCGACGAAAATCTATTCGAGCCGGACGCGCTTAAAACCGTGCACCGGTTTTCGGGCGGCATTCCGCGAATCATAAACAACATCTGTGACAACGCATTGCTTACAGGGTTCGGCCAGAGCAGTCCTCGAATCACCGCTTCGATTATCAAAGACGTTGTTGAAGATCTGGATCTTGAATCCATGGAGATCGTCTCTTCTCAGCCTACGATTGCCGAATCGGTCATCGAGCGGAAAATGCCTGAGGCTCAAGGCTCCACCGAACCGCAGCCCGCGCCCAATGTTCGCTACATCAGACATGATCCGGCTAATGCGAGCCGACAATCTGTCGCGGCCTCCGACGATTCGAGATTTGTCATTCAATCTCAACAGAGAGACGAGGCGGAAGAGCAGTTGAAATTTTTCTCGCGCGTGCGCGTGACCCGACAGTCATAGCGCGCGAAGGTCTTGCAAGTTATGGGAAGAGTCTACAATGCACTGGTAAAAGCAGACCAATTGACCGACCGGCAGCGTCCGATAGGCCGCCCCGTCAGTCAGGACCGATACCCGAATGCCGCAACCGAAAGCGCGCGCGAAGCAGTCTCGTCAAACGCTCCTGAACATGATTTCGAGAATGATAATCAAACCGCGCCGGTCGATTTCGACAACGGCTTTTCTCTGAGTGATGCATTTATAAACGAACGAATTGCCGAACCGTTTACGACGCCCCCGACGGTAGAGCAGTTCGCTTCGTCGCCGCGCGTTACGCGCGGCGGCACCTCGCGTGACTCTGCGTCTTCGGTATCTCTGCCCATAAAACCGATTTTCGCGGAGCCGCGCGAGGTCATCAATATCGAAAGCCTCAGGCTTGACCCGCACTGCGCGGCGCTGACTGGCAGCGACGGGCTTGCACTGGAGCGTTATCGCACGCTCGCTGTTCGCATTGCGGCGCGCCGCAAGCTGAAGACCATCCTCATCACCAGCGCCCAGGACGGTGAAGGAAAGAGCACAGTCGCTTTAAACCTTGCGTGGGTGATGGCCCGGCGCGACAACCGGCGCGTGCTTTTGATTGACGCAAGCCAGCGCGGAACTGCGCTTAAGATGGCCTCTGGTCGCGGCTGGCTCGAAATGAACAATGTTTCATCGGAACTGACTGACTCAATCGTTCGGCTCGACCCGAACGGGCTTTATCTACTGAGAGCAAGCGCCGGTCACAAGCAAGCCGATGACAAACAGTCAGACTTGAATGGTTCCGAGATGGACGATGCGCTCGCATCCTTGAAATTTGAAAAAATGGTTGCGGAGCTTGGAGGGTATTTTGACTTTATAGTTATAGACGGGCCGACTATCTGTGGTTCGGTCGGAACCCAGCAGCTTGCATCTATCGCAGACGGCACCATCGTTGTTGCTCGCGCAGGCCATACTCATCACGGCCACATCACACGGGCTGTAGAACTTGTGCCGCAGGAGCGAAGACTGGGAATCGTGCTGAATGAATCCGAAGTTGCGCCGCGCAACAGTGGGAACGCTTCGTTTATCAAGCGACTGTTCGGGCGCAGAAGTTGAAGAAAAAAAGGCATCAAAACGAGAACCTTGCCCCTTCTCCTGAGTTGCGGTTGTTCGCGTAGAGCGACCGGGAAGAAAAAAACATGAGACGCTTTTTACTGGTTGGAATAGAAACCTCACTTCTATTGATCGTCGGGCTGCTGGCCACTTACGTTCGCGTCACGAGCGACACTTCATACGAGCTGTTCGAGCGGCGAGGGTGGCTGAAATTATTGATGGTTACATTCGTGATTCAACTGGCATTTTATCTCTTCGACCTCTACGACCTGCGCGCCACTCGCAGCTATCGGCGCGTTGTAACGAATCTCGCAATATCGCTTTGCGCGGCCACGGTTCTGCTCTCGATTCTTTTTTACGCAATGCCGATGATGCAGCTTGGGCGCGGAATATTTCTGGTGGAGATGGCCTTCATCGCCGTGCTCATACCTGGGTGGAGACTTCTTGTAGCGTGGAGCGCGGGCCACCCGCAGCTTGGCGTGCGCGAGCGCGTGCTCATACTCGGCTCAGGCGAACAGGCAATCGAGATTGCGCGCGCAACGCTTGAACGCCGCAACGCGGGCTTTCACATCGTGGGCTTCGTGGACAATCGCCCGGAGCTTGTCGGCAGAAGCCTGATCAACCCCTCTGTCATCGGCCTGACCGCAGATATTAGCAATCTGGTCGAGCGGCATCAGGTTGATCGTATAGTCGTCGCGGTTGAAGACCGTCGCGGAAAGTTTCCGACCGAAGAGCTGCTGAACCTGACCTTGAGCGGTCGCATCGCAGTAGAAGAATGCGCTCAATATTACGAACGGCTGACCGGCAAGATAGCAAGCGAGATGATAAGGCCGTCGTGGCTGATCTTTTCGCGCGGCAACCGTTACTCGGTCGTATCGAATCACATTCGCAGAGTGTTGAACATAAGTTTTGCGACTGTCGGTTTTATTACATCGCTGCCGATAATGCTGCTGACCGCTATTGCGGTGAAGCTCGATTCTTCAGGCCCTGTCTTCTACACGCAGGAACGGGTCGGTAAGAACGGTCGCATGTTCAAGATAATCAAATTCCGCTCGATGCGCACAGGAGCGGAAAAAAAATCAGGCCCCGTCTGGGCCGAAACCGACGACCCGCGCATCACGCGCATAGGGCGCATAATTCGCAAACTGAGGCTTGACGAGTTGCCGCAGTTCATAAATGTCATTCGAGGCGATATGAATTTCGTAGGCCCGCGACCCGAACGCTCTGTATTCGTCGAGCAGTTGAACAAGATCATCCCGTACTACTCGCAGCGCCACCTGATCAAGCCGGGACTGACCGGCTGGGCGCAGATCAAGTATCCATACGGCGCGTCGGTAGAGGACGCAATCGAAAAGCTCAGGTATGATCTTTACTACATAAAGAATCAATCGTTTCTGCTGGATGCGATCATAATTTTCGAGACAGTCAAGACCGTTGTGTTCGGTCGGGGCGGACGATAAAGCGATTCCGCAATCCGAGGAGTTAATTATGGCAAAGAGAATTATCAGCTTAATGATGACCGCCTTCATCGCTCTGTGTGCGAGCGCCACGGCGCAGGATTTGACGAAGTTGGTGTCACCGGGTTCCGGGTCGTCAGGAACTGCATCGTCAGGCACTGCATCGTCAGGCGCTGACGGCACGCGCCCGCGCATGGTCAAAAAGAACGATGTGACTGCTGCGACCGATACGCGCCATCTCAACCCGGCTGAAACGGTTTCGCCTAATGAAGAAGCGGCGATACAGGCGCAGATAAACTCCGTCTATCAGAACTTCTATAACTCCTATCGGCTGGGCCCCGGCGACATCATCGGAATATATATTGACAAGCACCCGGAAGACTCCGTCGAGCGCGTCACCGTCTCGCCCGTAGGGCGTGTCTATTTCCCGCTGCTCGGCAATGTTACAGTCGTCGGAAAGACGATGCCGCAGATTCAGGAATACTTTTCGGTGGCAGTCGCCGAATACATCAGAGAGCCGCGCCTGACATTGTCGCTTCTCGAAGCGCAGAGCGCGAAGATAGGTGTGCTCGGCGATGTGAAAACACCGGGCGTGCAGGTTATGACAAGGCCGCTGCGCGTGCTCGATGCCATCACGATGGCGGGCGGGATAATGGATACGGGCAGCCAGAATGTCTCCATCCTGCGCCAGTACGAAGACGGTCGCGTGCAGATGCTGGCGGTCGATCTGAAGAAGATACTGAAAGGCAAAGCCAGCCCCGAAGAGAACGCTTTTCTGCGCGCAGGCGACACGGTCATCGTTCACGGCAATCTGTTCAAGAAGATGGGGAAGATCACAAGCGTTGTGGGAATTACAACGCTCTTTACGTTCCTC
This sequence comes from Blastocatellia bacterium, assembly GCA_963804815.1. Lineage (GTDB taxonomy): Bacteria > Acidobacteriota > Blastocatellia > UBA7656 > UBA7656 > DATEKX01. The sequence goes on from CAWDRU010000002.1 coordinate 7,497,118, forward strand.
ACAACCGGCGGACGCTAGTCTGATGGTTTAAAGCGAGCGCGCGTGGGAAGGTCGCTCGATCAGAAAGAAAAATTACAATTTAAGCGGATTGATTAGAGGGGATTTAAATGTATAAGCCGGACTATAGTTTCTCAAAAGATGCAACCGCGCAATCAGCCAACGGCAGCGCAGGCAGCACTGCCCGCCGCAGCCCGCTGGCAGAACTGGTCAACACGCATCTGCAATCGAAGGGGTTGAGGCAGGTCGATTTCTGCCGCCAGACAGGGTTCGATCAAGGGCTGTTGTCAAAGATACTTTCATCGGTCGTCAGCACGCTCAATGTCGAGAGCGCGCTCAAGCTGGCCGAAGGGCTGGACATCCCGCCAAGCGTCGTCTTTGAAGTCATCGGCAAGAAAGAAGTGGACGAGATGCTCCGCCGATTCTATTGCAACGCTGATCGCCTGATGTAGATTGAGCGGAGAGTATCAGTCCTGCCATACGAATCAGCGTCGCTTGCGGCGATAAGTCTGTGTCCCTGCTGATTCGATCATTATAAAACTGTCGCATATCATCAACCTGCAATCGAAGCTTTGCCGCGCAAGGTCGCGCGCTGAGGCTTCGTCGCTGTATAATCCCGCTTGCTTGAATCGGTTTTCAAACGAAACAGATCAATACATCAAAGGAGCGCGCCGTGTCCGATCAACACCCCATCAACATGATCTGCATCGCTACTTACTTCAAAGGCGAAGCCTTTCTGCGCCAGTCCAAACGCGACGGCTGCAAAGTCATCCTCGTCACAGTCGAAAAGCTCAGGGATGCCGACTGGCCGCGCGAGGCCGTAGACGAGTTTTACTATATGCCTGACGGCTACAACCGCGATGACATATTGAAAGGCATCAGCTATCTGGCGCGCACGCAGGTTATTGATCGCATAGTGCCGCTCGACGAGTTCGATCAGGAGACTGCGGCGCTTTTGCGCGAGCACCTTCGCATACCGGGCATGGGCGATACGACCGCGCGCTACTTTCGCGACAAATTCGCCATGCGCGTAAAGGCTCGAAATTCCGGAATACTCGTGCCCGACTTCGTTCACGTTCTGAACTACGATCACCTGCGCGAGTACATGGCGCGGGTCCCGCCCCCCTGGGTGCTTAAGCCGAGAAGCGAAGCCGCCTCAATCGGAATCAAGAAACTTTCGCGCTCGGACGAGTTGTGGCCGCTGCTTGAAGAACTGGGCGACCGCCAGTCTTTTTACGTTCTGGAACATTATGTGCCGGGCGACATCTATCACGTCGATTCAATCGTGTCTGAGCGGGAAGTGGTCTTTGCCGTCGTGCACAAATACGGCCATCCGCCGATGGATGTTTCTGCGGGCGGCATCTTCACCACGCGGAAGATTCCGCACGAATCAGCCGACGCGCAGGCTCTGGAACTACTCAACCGCGATGTGATAAAAGCGCTCGGCCTTGTGCGCGGAGTCACTCACACGGAATTCATCAAAGGCCACGAAGACGGGCGATTCTATTTTCTGGAAACGGCTGCGCGCGTGGGCGGAGCCAACATCGCCGAATGCGTCGAAGCAAGTTCGGGGCTGAACCTATGGGCCGAGTGGGCGCGCATTGAAATAGCAGGCGAAGACAAGCCTTACGAGTTGCCTCCGCATCGCGACGATTACGCGGGCGTCATCATATCGCTTGCGCGTCAGCAGCATCCGGACACGTCGGCCTATGACGAGCCTGAGATAGTTTATCGTTTGAATAAGCCTTATCACGCAGGGCTTGTCGTCGCCTCGCCCAGCCTCGAACGAGTCGAGCAACTGCTTGACGAATACAGTCTTCGTTTCTACAGGGACTTCTACGCGACCGGGCCGCCGATCAATAGAACGACCGCATGACTGGCTTTTATGCCGAGGGTGGGAATATATCGAGACGGCTTTTGCGATATATATGTGAGTCGAGGCGGCGCGAGTAAAAAAGCTGCCGCGCCAGTTCAAGCCGTATCAACCGGCGTTCGATTGTTTTCGGTCGGTTTGTAAACCTCGACTCGGATTTCATCAGGGTAAAAGCATGAGCAAAAAGCGAGTTGTAATTCTGGGCGGCGGCTTTGCGGGCGTCTACACGGCGCAGTATCTGGAAAAGGCGCTTTCTCGACGCGACGATTTTGAAATCACTCTTATCAACAAAGAAAACTATTTCGTTTTTCAGCCGATGCTGCCCGAAGTCATCTCAGGCTGCATCGGCCTGCTCGATACGGTCAGCCCGATTCGCCGGTTGCTTCCCCGAACCAGTCTGCACGTGCGCGATATTGAATCGATCGATCTGGCGAGCAAAACTATCGCGACAAGCCCCGGCTTTCGCCCTCACCCGCACATCATTTCGTATGATTATCTAGTCTTCGCGCTCGGCAACGTCACGGACTTTCGCGGCTTGAGAGGACTGCCGGAACACGCGCTTCCGTTCAAGAATCTGGCGGACGCTCTGTACCTTCGCAATCACGTCATACGCGCGCTCGAAGAGGCCGCGATTGAAACCGATGATATGGAATTGCGCCGCCAGTTGCTGACGTTCGTCGTCGCGGGCGGCGGATTTTCAGGCGTCGAAGTGATCGCAGAACTTAACGACTTTGTGCGCGAGGTGGCCCGCAACTATCGCGGCCTCGACCCGAAAGAGTTGCGCGTTGTGCTGATTCATTCGCAGGAGCGAATACTGCCTGAAATGTCTGAGAAGCTCGCGCTGTTTGCTCAGGATATTTTGAAGAAGCGCGGCGTAGAGATAATGCTGAACGCGCGGCTCGAAGCGGCGACGGGCGAAGAGGCCGTTCTTAAGAGCGGCGAAAGAATCCCGACGCGCACGCTCGTTTCAACAGTGCCAAGCTCGCCTCACCCGATCATCGAAGGGCTTGCGTTGCCGAAAGGCAAGAATGGTCGGTTGATCTCCAATAAATATCTTGAAGTCGAAGGCGCGGAAAACATCTGGTCCGTAGGCGATTGCGCGCAGGTGCCAACGCCTAAAGGCGAGGGCTTTTGCCCGCCGACGGCGCAGCACGCCATCAGACAGGCTCGGACGGCGGCAAACAATATACTCGTTGCGATACGCGGCAGCGGCGAACGCCAGTCGTTTGCCTTTGAAGGACTGGGCACGATGGGTGCGCTCGGCCATCGCTCGGCGGTGGCTGAGATATTCGGAATGAAAATCTCAGGCTTCATCGCGTGGTGGATATGGCGAACGATTTATCTGATGAAGCTGCCGGGCTGGGGCCGCAGGCTGAAGGTGGCAACGTCGTGGACGCTCGACCTGTTTCTGCCCGCAGAGCTTGTAGAGCTGAAGCTGACAGGTTCAATGGGAATCACAAACGAGCATTTCGAGCCGGGCGAAATTGTCTTTCGTCAGGGCGACATCGGCGACCGCATTTATATAATCGTGAGCGGGCAGGCCGAAGTAGTGCACGATTTGAATGGAATGGAGGTACAGCTTGCGACCGTAAGCGCAGGCGAATACTTCGGTGAGATGGCGCTGCTGAAAAAATCTCCGCGCACTGCGACCGTCAGATGCATTGAGCCAATGAATACGATGAGCCTGCCCAAACGCGAATTCAGTATGCTGGCCGCATACCTGCCTCAAGTCCGCGAAACGCTTGAGAACGTCATGGTCGAACGCCAGCGCTCAAACGAACAGAAGACAATGAAGGCCGACGGATAAACATAACGTCTAGCATCAGCGGGGCCGCGTGTGACACTCGCTTTCATAAGAGCCGTTGTTGGCGGCCTCCGCTGCATGCGTTTGTTATACCGCTACTTAGTACACACATCCAAAACGTCAAGAACATCTTCCACAAGTTCATCAGGGGCTTTCTCAATAAACTTGGCTTTTCTCGCCATATAGTCAATGGATTTAACCTGGTCTACCATCACAAAGCCAGTAAGCGATGATAATGCCGGAACAGGTAAATGGAATGGAATCTTTCTGTCAGTGTTCGTTATTGCACAAACAATTGCCAGCCCCGTATGTTTATTGAACAGGTAGTTGCTGATAACCAAAGCTGGTCGCCGCCCTTTCTGTTCGTGCCCAGATTGAGGATCAAATGACAACGCGATGAAATCTCCTTTTTGAGGAATATACCTTGCCATTTACCATTCTTCCTTGCCTACTGGTTTACCAAATGACTCCTCCTGCGCTTTATAGTTGCGCGGCATTCGGGAGACCATCTCGGCCAGATTGAATTTTCGTTTGGATACTTTCTTGATAATAATCTGGCCTTCTTGAGGGATAACCTCGACATTATCGCCAACAGAAATATCAGCGCTTTCTAATATGTGCTTCGGAAGGCGTAAGCCCTGACTATTGCCCCATCTTTGAACTTTTGACACCATATAACAACTCCTATCATATTGTGTTTAGCCCATGTATATACTGAAATAAGATTGTGGTCAAGGTCAGGGATTTAAGCGGTCTAACTACAGCAATAGTCCTCAAAAGTCGTCATATCAGCCCTTCGAGCATTGAAAACAAATCATCATTCCGGCAGCTATGGTTTTGTCGGCGGATATGATTGGCTGTAAAATTGTGGAAACTATTTGAGGATGGTGAATGATGAAAATAATGATACGGTCGTGTTTGCTCGCGCTCACACTGCTCGGTTATGCGTGTCAACCAACACAAACCCAGAATACAAATACAGGAGGGGCGAATATGTCTGCTGATTCGGCGCTCGCGGCCAAAATTAGTCGCTTTGCTCCGACCGAAGTCACTGCTGACGTTTCGCACCTTTCAGACGGAGACCGCAAGGCGCTCGATAAGATAATCCAGGCGGCAAAGCTGATGGACCCGATTTTTTACCGCCAGGTCTGGAGCGGCAACGTTGCGCTCAAAGAGAAGCTCGAAGCCGATAAAAGTCCGCTTGGGCAGCAGCGGCTTCATTACTTCGTGATAAACAAAGGGCCGTGGTCGCGTCTCGATAAAAACGAACCGTTCATCGCGGACGCGCCGCACGAGAAACCTCCGCAGGCGGGCTTTTATCCCGACGATATGACCAAAGACGAATTCAACACCTGGGCCGAAGGGCTTTCCGAAGCTGATCGCAAAAAGGCGCAAGGGTTTTTCCACGTCATTCGTCGCGGCGCTGATCGCAAGCTTACAGCCGTCCCCTACAGCCAGGAGTACCGCGAGTTTCTCGAACCTGCGGCAAAGCTGCTGCGCGAAGCGGCAGACCTCACAACCAACCCGTCGCTTAAGAATTTTCTGACGAAGCGCGCCGATGCGTTTATGTCTGACGATTACTACGCAAGCGATGTGGCCTGGATGGATCTGGACGCGCCGATTGATGTGACGTTCGGGCCATACGAGACTTACGAAGACGAGTTGTTCGGCTATAAAGCCTCGTTCGAGGCTTTTGTTACACTGCGCGACACCGCCGAATCGGCGAAGATCGCGAAGTTCAGCAGCTATCTTCAGGAACTCGAAGACAATCTGCCGATGGAGGCGCGTTTCCGTAATCCTAAGATCGGCGCTGGCTCGCCGATTCGCGTGGTCGATGTCGTATTCACTTCGGGCGATGGAAATCGCGGCGTGCAGACAGCGGCTTTCAACCTGCCTAACGACGAGAAGATAGTAAAAGAGCGAGGCACTACGCAGATAATGCTCAAGAATATGCAGGAGCAGAAATTCAATCAGGTGCTGAAACCCCTCTCGGCCATCCTGATTGATCCGGCGCAGCGATCTCAGATCTCCTTCGACGCTTTCTTCACGCACATCCTCGCGCACGAGTTACTGCACGGCATCGGCCCGCACAGCATCACAGTCGGAGGCAGGCAGACGACTGTGCGACTGGAGCTTAAAGAACTCGCTTCGGCGATTGAAGAAGCGAAAGCCGACATCACCGGCCTGTGGGGGTTGCAGTACCTGATCGACAAAGGCGCGGTTGACAAAAAGATGGAGAGCGACCTTTACACGACCTATCTTGCCAGCTCGTTCCGCTCCGTTCGTTTCGGCATAACCGAAGCTCACGGCAAAGGGCAGGCGATGCAGTTCAACTACCTGCTTGATGAAGGCGGAATCAAGTACGACCCGCAATCAGGGACGTACAGTATAGATACTGCCCGCATCAAAGACGCCGTGCGCAAGCTGACGACTGAGATACTGACGCTTCAAGCCGAAGGTTCTTATGAGAAAGCAAAGGCCCTGCTCGACAAGTATGGTGTGATAAGACCGGAGATGCAGAAATCGCTCGACAAGCTCGGCACTGTGCCTGTAGACATCGAGCCTGCATTCACGCTGGCGGAATCGAAGTAATGAAAAGACTATCGGGTGGGGTGAAGAAGTTCACCTCACCACCTGTTCACTATTTCAAGATTTCCTTGCCTGCATTCGGCTGCGAATGAGGTCAAGCTCTTTTTGCAGTTGTATATACTCGGCGTTTGCGCGTTCGACATCGAGCCGCTTCTTCATCAGCCGCGCGCGCTCACGCGATTGCGGCGTTCCCTTGAGCGTTGCGGAACTGGCTCGCTGGGTCTCGCGATACTCCCTGAGCGTGCGCTTTACTACCTCAGCCCGCTCCTTTATTCGTTGTTCTAGCTCTGCCACGCGCTTTTTCAAAGTTTGTCGCACCTTATGAAACCTCTCCTTGGGGGCTAACCCAAGTGTCCCGGGGAGGCTCCCGGTCAATCGACTGCATTCAGGCAGCTAAGAGATTACATTAAGTTTCCTATTGCAACCGATTGATTGATATGATATTGTCCGCTTCGTGGGAAGTAACCATCCGAGCCACGGGTGGGGCCGCGGCTCGGGAGTATTCGGTGGTGCGTGATTGAGGAATATCAATGCTGTGGGGGCTGAGATATTCCTGAAATTGATAAGATCAAACGCACCACCTTTATACTCTTAACGGCTCCTGGGTGTCAACAAATTAACGCATCATGATGACCCCTGGCATTAGATTTGAGCAGGAAGGATCCCACTGTGTTCTCAAATGAAGCCCTCTGTCGGATACTTACCGAAGCTGACCGTATAGTCGAAGACGCCGAGACGCTCCTCAAAAAGGCTGCGGCTATAGGAGAAGATGATTTAGTCGAGGCGGCGAGCAAAAATCTCCGACTTGTGATTGAAAACCGTGACCGTTTGAACCGCGTCTTTTCGCTCAAGCTTGCGACGGCGGAATCGAAAGCCTGACCGTACCTTTGTAATTTTCCACACCCTGTTTTCCGCAATGCTTTCCGATTTCTTAAACCGAAACATGAGATGTCAGCATACCGACCTCTCATGTTGAACTTTATGAGCCGATTGCTCGCGGCGCTCTTCATACCTATAATTTTCATGTGAGTCACCCGCGCAAACCAGAGCATACCGTTAAGCTCAATATCATTCAGCCCCGCTCCGTGCTGAACGCATCGAGCCTCGGCGGCTTCACGCTGAACCCTTACGCAGGCTGCACCGTAGGCTGTTCCTATTGCTACGTTCCGCACATGGCGCACAAACAGCTTGAAGACAGAAAATGGGGAACCTATGTCGATGTGAAAGAGGGCGCGCCCGAACTGCTTGAACAACAACTCGCGCGCAAACGCCAGCCCGTAAAAATTTTCATGTCGTCCGCGACCGACCCCTATCAACCCGTCGAAGCGCGCTACAGGATCACGCGCCGGATGCTCGAAGTATTCGAGCGCCACCCGAAACACAGCCTGTTCATACTCACAAAACAATCGCTCGTCGAACGCGACATCGATATACTCGCAAGACTCCCGCGCGTCGCTGTCGGCATGAGTATCTCCGTCTTAAACGACCCTCTCTCGCAGGTGATAGAGCCGTGGGCCCCTGTTACAAGCCAGCGTCTTTCCGTCATCAGAAGATTGTCTGAGGCAGGCATTCCAACTTACCTGCTCTGGGCCCCGGCTTTTGTGCCTCTGCCGATGACAGACCTGTTCGTTCGCGGCGCGATCTGCGCTATAGCCGAAAGCGGCGCTCGCGCTCTTTCACTCGATGGCCTGAATTATCGCTCGCGCCAGCCCGCAGGTCTCGCGCGTCGGCTCGCGCGCGAAGGCCACGCGCCCGCGACGAAAGCGCAGGCCAGCTTGATTCGCAATGAAGCTGACAGACAGGGCCTTGGCCGCAGGCTCGAACTTGCGGAGCCTGAATCAATCGAAGACAGAGAGCCGATGCTGCCTTTCTGAAAATCATCAATGAAACGTGAAACTGGCTCCCGGAGCCGATTCTACGTTTGTGCGAGCTGGGGGAGGAAGATGCCGGAAAAGAAAATAGTCATAATAGGCGGCGGGTTCGCGGGCCTGTACACGGCGCTCGAACTTGAAAAGCGTCTCAAGCGCGAAGCGAATGTTTCGGTCACTCTGCTTTCAAGCGAGAACTTCTTTCTCTTTACTCCGATGCTGCCCGAAGCGGGCGCGAGCAGCATCGCCACCCGCCACATCGTCAGCCCGCTCAGGAAACTTCTTCGCCGCACGCGCTTTGCCGAAGCCCATGTCGAAAGCATCGACCTGCGGGCGCAGAGCGTAGCAGCGCGGCACAGCCTGACGGGCAGCCCGCGCCAGTTCGGCTATGACTATCTTGTGCTCACGATGGGCGGCGTGACCAACTATTTCAACATACCGGGCGCGGATGAACATTCGATTCCATTCAAAACGCTGGGAGATGCGATCTACGTTCGCAACCACACGATTGACGCGCTCGAAGAAGCCGCCGTCGAGCCTGAAAGAGCAACTGAGCTTCTCACCTTTGCCGTCGTAGGCGGAGGGCTGACGGGGGTCGAAGTGGTGGGCGCGCTCAATGATTTCGTGCGCGAAGCCGCAGAGTATTACCCTGAGATTGACCGCAATCAGATTCGCGTGATGCTCATCGAAGCTGGCCCGCGTTTGATGCCTGAGATGAATGAGAAGCTCGGAGCCTTCGCACAGAAAGTTCTGGGCGAGCGCGGCGTAGATGTGCGCACAAATACTGCCGTCGTACGGGTCGAAGCCGACAGCCTTGAGCTTTCAACCGGGGAGCGCATCAGAACGCAGACGATCATCTGGGGCGCAGGCGTCGCCCCCAATCCGCTGATAGCCCATCTTGACGTAGCTAAGGAACGCGGGCGCATCCTTGTCAACGAGTACCTTGAAGTCGAAGGCTTTCAAAATGTATGGGCGCTCGGTGACTGCGCTCACATTATCAATCCAAAGACCGGCAAGCCGCATCCGCCGACCGCTCAACATGCCGTGCGCGAAGGCAAGCGCACGGGGCGTAACATCGCGTCTCTTTTCGGCAGAGCCAAACGCGAGCCATTCGCCTATGACACGATGGGGCAGATGGCTATTGTCGGCGAGCGCACGGGCGTGGCCGATGTGATGGGCTATCGCTTTTCAGGGATGTTCGCATGGTTTCTGTGGCGGACTTATTACCTGATGCGAATACCGCAGCTTGAAAAGCGCGTGCGAGTGATGCTCGACTGGACGCTCGACCTGTTCTTCACGCGCGACCTCGTGCAGCTTGCGGTTTCGCGCGAGCGGCGCGAGGCCGCCCGTTCCAGATTGATCGCATAACAGCCTCACTTCTTAAAATTAAATTACGCCGCAAGCTTGAAGGCAGGCTTGCGGCTGTGCTACGGTTTCGCGATTCTACCGGAGCATAAAATAGAACCCGTATTGAAAATTTCCACGGTCAGCTAAGGAGACTACGCTTGGCAAAGCAGATAGTGTATGACGCAATCATCATAGGTTCGGGCGCATCGGGCGGAATGGCCGCTAAAGAGCTGACCGAACGCGGCATGACAGTGCTTGTGCTGGAAGCAGGGCCGCCCGTCAATCTTGAACGCGACATGAATTCGCATAAATGGCCCTGGCAATCTATGTACAGAGGATTTGGCGCGCCCGGCTGGAAAGATCACGATCAGTGGATGCAGGACACTGCGAGCGAATTCAGCCGCCACTTCTATGTTAAAGACACAGAGCACCCTTACACGACAGACCCCGGCAAGCCATTCATGTGGGTGCGCGCGCGCATAGTCGGCGGGAAGACTTTGCACTGGGGAAGATTTTCGTGGCGGATGTCGGACATAGATTTGAAATCGGGTAGCCACGACGGGTTCGGCGATGACTGGCCCATCAGTTATGCAGAGCTTGCTCCATATTATGACAAGGCCGAAGAGTTCATCGGCGTCAGCGGCAATCGCGACGGCATATCGTTTCTGCCCGACGGGAAGTTCATGCCGCCGATGCCGCTCACGTGCGGCGAGCAACTGCTCAAAAAAGGCGCTGAAAAGACGGGCCGAAGAGCTATCACTTCGCGCGTAGCCATGCTGACCGGTCAACCCAAACCGCATATGAAAGGGCGTCACAAATGTCATTACTGCGGCAACTGCGGCGAAGGCTGCGACACGGGCGCTATGTTCAACTCGGTTGTCTCGACGCTTCCAATCGCCGCCGCGACCGGAAAGATGACGCTCCGCCCGAATTCGGTTGTGCGTCACATCATCGTTGACACAGACACGGGAAAAGCAAAAGGAGTCGCATACGTTGACCGGGTGACGCGCAATGAATACGAAGCGTTTTCTCGCGTGGTCATAGTCGCCGCCTCGACGCTTGAATCTACCCGGATACTGCTGAACTCGAAATCGCGTCAGCACCCCGCAGGGCTTGGCAATTCGTCAGGCGTGATGGGCCACTATCTGGTCGATCATTTCGGCGGCCCCGGCGCGGGCGGCTTCTTCAATATGCTCGCGGGGCGCGATGTCATAAACGAAGACGGCAAGGCGTCGGGCCTCTACATCCCACGGTTCCGAAACCTTGATAAAAAGACGCGGCATCCGCGATTCATTCGCGGATATGGGTTCGAGACCGGCGCAGCTATCGGGATGTATCCGGGCGTGGCCAAAGACTCGCGGTTCACGGCGGGATTCGGCTCGGAGTTCAAAAAGAGCGTGCGCCACTGGTACACTACGTCGTTTTGGATGACGACGCGCGCCGAGATGCTTTCGCGGTTCGAGAACTATGCTGAGATAGACCCGAACGGAGTCGTAGATGCTTGGGGCATTCCGGTTTTAAAAATTCACATTCAGCATTCGGACAACGAACGCGAGATGGCAAAAGACGCCGCTGAAAGCTGTCAGGAGATTTTGAAAGCCGCCGGAGCCGAAATGACCTGGAGCGGCAGCAACCTGACAGCGCCGGGCCGCATCATTCATGAGCTTTGCACAGCGCGCATGGGAAGCGATCCGAAGACATCCGTGCTCAACAAATTTAATCAAAGCTGGGATGTTAAGAACGTATTTGTCACCGACGGCGCGAGTTTTAATTCGAGCGCGTGTCAGAACCCGACGCTCACGATACTGGCCCTGACTATGCGGGCAAGCGAGTACATCGCCGGAGAGTTAAAACGAGGGAATCTTTAGAACTATAGATCTGAAATTGCTGCGGAGAGATTGATAATGTCGAGTCAGGCAAAGAAGAGAAGCGGCGCGCCGGTTGGCAATAGACGGCTTTACAGCGTGCCTGTCTGGATGGAGCAGCGCGCTTTCGCGGGCGGCTTCGATCTGGCAGGGGCGAGTTATAAACTCGCGTTTGTTGTCTCTCGCGCAGAGGTCGCAAACAAACAACTGCGACTTCACGGGCGGCTTACCGTAACCGACCCGCGAGGCCGCGCGCGTTCAGTCGATTCTGCGCAGGCGACCATTGCCGCGATACAGGGCGGAATCGGCTCGGCTCCCCTGCGCCGCCGAATCACCGCTCAGCAGACGGGCAATGTCGTAACCGCGCAACAGAAACAGCAGATGGCTGGCGAAAACGAAAAACGCGAAGGCCAGAAAACCGAAGAGCCTGCGCGCCCGGCTGCCGGTGATTTGCCGCGAACTGAAAGCACCGGGCCAACCTCGTTTTGCGGCGTGATGTATATGCATATGGAACCGCTTGATCCGCTCATGCTGGGCGTTGCCGCTGACCTCAGTCGCGTTCAGCTCAACGCGCGATTTGCGCCACAGGAGAGCACTGCTAAAACTCTGCACAGTCTGTATACAGCGCTCGTTGATGCGGTCTATGGCGAGCAACCGGACGAAGCCGAAGGCGCAGCTCTTGTCGCCGAGATGAATAAGGTTTTGAAAGGTTAGGTTGGCTGACGGTCTTAATCTGTGTGGTGATAATTTAAAAATACAGGAGAGAAGAATTGAATAAGATCAAAGGTTTTGCAATAGTCGTTTTCATCATTGGAATAATTTGCGCGATGGCAATTCAATCCGTAGCCTATCCGCCGTTCGTAGCAAAGGCCAAGAAATTTGGCGCAAAGGATTGTCGCTTCTGCCATGTCAACATGGAAGGCGGAGAGCCGTTTAACGCGAGAGGCCAGTGGCTGATAAAAGAAAAAGAGACGCGCAGCGCCGATGCAGTCGATCCCGAATGGCTTGTCGATTACAAGGCGAAAAAACCGGCAAAGAAGAAATAGCTGTTCGAGTGAGCGGAACACAGAGGACACGCTGAAGAGTTTACCTGACTTCTGCGTGTCCTTTCTGAAAGAGCATATCTGGTTTCTAATAACTCTGATCAGTTTGCGGATTCTATCGAAGCCAAACCGTTGAACGAAGGTTTGAGCGCAGGGTAGAGCTTCACGTATTGTTCGTGCATAGACTGGTAAAGCGCCTGTCGCTTTTCGTCAGGAGATACGCGCTCGACGATCTTTATCAGATTTTTGCAGGCGGTCTCCGCATCAGGCCATGCTCCCGTGCCTGCGCCTGCCAGAATCGCCGCGCCGTATGCGGCCCCCTCTGTTGTATTAATCGTCACAAGTTCTACGCCGAGCACGTCGGCAAGTATCTGTTTCCATAAACGGCTTTTCGCGCCGCCGCCCGAAACCCTGACCTGTTGGATTGCTCCAAGCCCTGCACCTTGAATCAGCGCAAAGCCATCCTTTAATCCGAAAGCGACTCCTTCGAGAACGGCCCGCGTAAGATGCATGCGCCTGTGCCTGATCGTCAGTCCCACCCACGCGCCACGCGCCAGCGGGTCGGGATATGGAGTGCGCTCGCCGCTCAGATAGGGCAAAAAGATCAAACCTTCGCTTCCCGCCCGCGCCTCTGCCGCTTCTGCCATAAGATCGTCAAAGCCTGCTCCGGGCGCAAGCGTGTCTCTGTACCATTGCAGGCTCCCTGCGGCGCTCAGCATAACTCCCATGAGATGCCATCGGTCCGGGACAGCATGACAGAACGCATGCAGTCGCCCTTCGGGTTCGATCAGGCACGATTCGGTGGAAGCAAAGACCACTCCCGATGTGCCGAGGGTCAATCCCACGATGCCCGGTTGCACAGCGCCTACGCCTACAGCCCCGGCTGCCTGATCGCCACCACCGGCCACGACCGGAGTGCCCGCCCTGAGTCCCGTCGCTTCTGCCGCCTGAGCGTTCACTTCTCCTGTTACCTGCGGCCCTTCAAAAGTCTGAGGCAGCCATTCAGAGGGAATGCCGAGGGCAGCCAAAACATCCTGCGACCAGTCTCTGTTTTTCAGATCGAAGAGAATCGTGCCTGACCCGTCCGCTTTGTCCATGGCCAGTTGGCCTGTCAGCTTGAACCTGATGTAATCCTTCGGCAGCAAAACGTGCCGGACGCGAGCGAATACGTCAGGCTCGTGATTTTTCACCCAAACGATTTTGGGCGCAGTGAACCCGGTCAACGCTTCGTTGCCTGTGATTTGAATGAGGCGTTGTCTGCCTACGAGCGCGCGTATTTCGTCGCACTCGTCAGCGCAGCGTTGATCGTTCCAGAGTATGGCGGGCCTGAGCGGTTCTTTGTTCTCATCGAGAAGAACCAGCCCGTGCATCTGCCCCGTCAGCCCGATTGCGGCAACGCTTTCGCCCGATACACCGGCCTGCGCCAGAGCTTGCCGAACGCTTTTTGCGACGGCTTTCCACCAGTCTTCAGGCTCCTGCTCGGACCACAAAGGTCGCGGCGTTGACAACGCATGGCCGGTCGTGGCGCTGCTCGTAACATCGCCGTCCTGATTGATGAGAAGCGCCTTCGACCCCGTGGTCGAAACGTCTATGCCGAGATATAAACTCATTTGAAGTAGATGGTAATGGCAGCCCCGATTGATTTATCGCACGCCGAGCAGGATATCCATAGTCAGTTGATCGAGCCGCTCGTAGCGCAACCCTTTTGATGCCATGCTGGCGCGATCAAAGTTGCGCGCATGAAGTTTCTCCGCGTGATCTTTGCTGTAGCTTTGCGCTTCGGAGTTCGACTCCTGTATCTCAGCAAGCATCGCTTTTATCTCGGCATCCGCGTTCCATTGCGTGGCTTTATCTTTCAGGATCAGGTACGTGCGCATGCAACCGCGCGCGAAATCTTTGACTCCTTCGTAGTCTTCCGTGCGATAGGCATGAGCATCGAAGTGACGCGAGCCGTCGTACCCTACGTCTTCGAGAAACTTGACCAGCCAGAAAGCCGCGCGCGGATTGGCCGAGCCGAATCTCAGGTCCTGATCGTAGCGGCCCGGCACCTGATCGTTTAAGTCTATGTGAAACAGCTTGCCCGCTTCCCACGCTTGCGCGACCGAATGCGTCATGTTGAGTCCGGCCATGTGTTCGTGCGCCACCTCTGGATTGACGCCGACCATCTCCGAATGCTCCAGCGTGGCTATCAGCGCCAGATACGCGCCGGTCGTCGGAAAATAGATATCTGCGCGCGGCTCGTTCGGTTTCGCTTCGAGCGCGAATCGGTAATCGTATCCCCGGTCAATCGAGTATTGGCAGAGGTAGTTGACCGCTTCGCGAAATCTTTTGACGGCTTCATCAGCGCGGCGACAGGCGTCCGTCTCCACGCCTTCGCGCCCGCCCCAGAGCACAAAGATTTTCGCTCCGAGTTCCGCGCCGATGTCCATCGACTGCATGGTCTTTTGCAAAGCATAATCGCGCACGCTCCTGTCGTTGGCCGTAAAAGCGCCGTCGCGAAAGACCGGATCATAAAAGAGATTGACCGTAGCCATCGGAACTTTCAATCCCGATTCGTCGCACGCTCGCTTGAACTCGCGCACGATCCGGTCGCGTTCGTCAGGCGTTGCGTCTATGGGCACAAGGTCGTTGTCGTGGAGGTTGACTCCCATCGCGCCGACTTCGGCAAGCAGTTTGACAATCTCAACGGGCGGAAGCGATTCGCGCACAGCTTCGCCGAACGGGTCGCGCCCGCGATTGCCGACCGTCCATAATCCGAATGTGAATTTATGCTCAGGGCGTGGTGTGTAATCGTCATTAGCCATGTTTTTGGTTTCTCCCGGTTTGTATATGCTCGGTATCAGACCGCCGCAATCGAATGATTATCCTCGTTCTGCAAAACTCTGTCAAAGACACAACTTTGAAAAAAAAGCTCTTAATACGGCTATTAGCGCATGATTTGTGCTCGTTTCAGGGGCAAAGGAGCTTGACTTGAGTTTGCGTCTTAAGGTTAAGTAACTAATTCCATTTTAAGTCAGTAGTGCGGGTTCTCACTTACGCTCAGGCTGCTGATAAGATCAGGCATCCCGCATAAACGGAGGACGTTTTAGTGAGCCAGTTGAAAATATTCCTTCTGATTTCGATAACCGGTATTCTTCTCGCCGCCGACATAAACGCAATGGCAAAGCCTGATATTAAAAAACAACCCTTTGGCAGGACCGCCGATCAGGAAGCCGTGGACCTCTACACCCTGACGAATGCCAGCGGCGTGGAAGCCCGCATCATGACTTATGGCGGCACTGTGGTCTCTTTGAAAGTGCCTGACCGCGCAGGCAAACTGACGGATGTCGTGCTCGGCTACGAATCTCTTGAAGGCTATCTGAAAAACAGCCCGTACTTTGGCGCGATCATCGGTCGTTACGGCAACCGCATCGCAAAAGGCGCATTTTCTCTGAACGGCCATCAGTATACGCTTCCAAAAAACGATGGCGAAAACACACTGCACGGCGGGATCAAAACCTTTGACAAAGTTGTGTGGAAGGCGACCGAAGTCAAAACAAAAACCGGAGTCGGCCTCTCACTCAGCTACACGAGCCGAGACGGCGAAGAGGGTTTCCCCGGCAATCTTTCGGTGACGGTCGTCTACATGCTGACGAACAGAAACGAGTTGAAGATCGATTACAGCGCAACCACGGACAAGACCACCGTCGTCAACCTGACTCATCACTCTTATTTCAATCTTTCGGGCGAAGGCAGCATACTCGATCACGAGATGATGATCGCTGCCAACCGTTTCACTCCTGTAGACAATGGATTGATACCCACGGGCGAATTGCGAAGCGTCAAGGGCGGGCCTATGGATTTCACCCGCGCGGCTCGTATCGGCGCAAGGATCGACGAGCAGAATGAACAACTGGTTTTAGGCAAGGGGTATGATCACAACTGGGTGCTCAATAACAGCGCGGGCAAACTCGCGCTTGCGGCCCGCGCTTACGACCCGGCGAGCGGGCGAGTGATGGAGGTCTACACGACCGAGCCTGGGCTACAGTTTTACACGGGCAATTTTCTGGACGGCAGTATCACAGGCAAAGGCGGACAGGTTTACAGGAAACGCTACGGCTTTTGTCTGGAGACGCAGCATTTTCCGGACTCGCCCAACAAACCGAGCTTCCCCTCAACTACCTTAAAGCCGGGTCGAGTGTATCGAAGCGCGACCGTTTATAAGTTCTCTGCAAAGTAGTCCGACAGAAGTCAGCGCGCAATGAAAATATGAAGAAAGAACTCGGCACTTTTATTCTGCTGGTTATCCTGTGCATCGTCGTTTCCGTGCTCAATCCGCGATTTCTGGCCGCCGCCAACCTGCAGAACATGGCGCGATTGATCGGCGCTTACGGCATCTTCAGCATAGGACTTGGAATGGTCATCATCACAAGCGGCATAGACCTTTCGGTCGGCTCTGTCTTCGCGTTGCTCGGCGTTTTGCTTTCGATAATGCTGACGGAATGGGGCTGGGCCGCCTCGCTTGCGGTCGCCGCCATTATAGGCATAGGCATGTGTCTGGGGCTGGTGCATGGGCTGTTGATCACTCGATTGAGCCTGCAACCTTTCATAGTCACGTTGTGCGGGTTGCTGTTTTACAGAGGGCTTGCGCGATTCATCGCCAAAGACGAGACAAAAGGCTTTGGCGATGCCGTCGGGTTTGAAGGGCTGCGCGATCTGGCCACGGGCAGCCTTCTGGGCGTTCCAACGCCGTTCGTGCTGCTTGTAATCATAAGCCTCGTGATGTGGGTTATGCTGCACCGGTCGGTGTACGGGCGCTATCTTTTCGCCGTCGGTCGCAACGAAGAAGCCGCGCGATATTCGGGCATAAATTCGCGATGGATTATCACGGCCACTTACGTTGTTTCGGGGGCGCTTGCGGGGTTTGCAGGGATCATCTTCGCATTTTACACCAACTCGATTTCGCCCTCGTCGCACGGCAATTTTTTCGAGTTGTATGGCATCGCTGCGGCTGTGCTGGGCGGGTGCAGTTTGCGCGGCGGCGAAGGCTCGATCATCGGAATTCTGATTGGGACGGCTCTGCTTCAGGTGTTGCAGAATCTGGTCAACCTGCTGGGCGTTCCGTCTTCGCTCAATTTCGCGGTGATGGGGGCTGTGATTCTGCTTGGCGTCATGGGCGATCAGATTCTGAGACAGCGGTCGGCAAAATCCCGGCTCGTGATTCCAAAAGCGGAATCAGCGGCCCGCTCGGACGGCTGAGAACATGATTTGAAATAATCCCCGAAGGGGATGAATGCAATAGCCGTGGGTGAAACCCACGGTATCATTGAAAACGTCAGGAGGGCATTGATGAAGCAAACTCATAAATTATTCCTCTGCTTATGCGTGCTGATTAGTCTGTTGAGTTTTTCCTGTTCGCAACCGGCAGGCCCGACTTCCGGCTCGTCTAAATTCAAAGTAGCTTTCATAACTAACAACCCGTCCGACTTCTGGACGATTGCGCGCAAGGGATGCGAGAAGGCTGACGCAGAGCTTGCCGATGTCGAGGTGGAGTTCAAGATTCCACCCGACGGCACGGCGGCTGAACAGCGGCGCATCGTTGACGACCTGATGGCAAAAGGCGTATCGGGCATCGCAATCAGCCCTGTCGATCCCGTCAATCAGACGCAGATGATCAACGAGATATCGAAACAGATTCTCGTCATCACACAGGACAGCGATGCGCCTCAAAGCGCGCGCGCGTGTTATCTCGGCACAGACAATGTCGCTGCCGGTCGGCAGGCAGGCGAGTTGATCAAAGAAGCGCTGCCTCAGGGCGGCAAGATCATGCTGTTTGTCGGCAAGTCTGACGCGCGCAATGCGCAGGAGCGGTATCAGGGCATAAAGGAATCGCTCGCCGGTTCAAAAGTAGAGATCATAGACCTGCGCACGGACGACACGGATCACGTGCGCGCCAAAGCCAACGTCTCGGACACGCTGGTCAAATACTCGGACGTGGCGTGTCTTGTGGGCCTGTGGAGCTACAACGGCCCGGCGATTATCAATGCGCTCAAGGATGCAGGCAAGGTAGGCCAGATCAAGGTCGTCTGCTTTGACGAAGAAGATGAAACGCTTGCGGGCGTAAAGGACGGGTCCATTTACGCGACCGTCGTTCAACAGCCCTTTGAATTCGGCTATCAATCGGTGCAGATGCTGGCGAAGGTACTGGGCGGCGACCGCTCCGTGATTCCGGCCAGCAAGCAGCAGATCGTGCCGACGCTCATCATCAAACGCGACGGCGTCGAAGAGTTCATCGCAAAGATAAATCGCCTGCGCGGTCGAAGCTGATCGATCACTGACATATGACCAGTCCAATTCTCGAAATGAAGGGGATCAGCAAAGGATTCCCCGGAGTCGTCGCGCTCGATAATGTTGATCTTGAAGTCTATCCGGGCGAGATCGTGGCGCTTGCGGGCGAGAATGGCGCGGGCAAATCCACGCTGATGAAAATTCTCGGCGGCATCCATCAGCCCGATTCAGGTCAGCTTCGTATCGACGGTCACCCTGTCGTCATCCGCTCGGTTGCCGACGCAATCAACCGCAGGCTCGGCTTCATTCATCAGGAACTGAATGTGCTCGATAACCTGGACATAGCCGAGAATGTATACTTAGGCCGCGAGCCTGTGTGGGCAGGGCCGCTCAGGCTTGTTGACCGTAAGCGTATTCACGCGGAGGCCGATATTTATCTCGAACGACTGGGCCTGAACCTGTCGAGCCGAACATCGCTAAAAAATCTTTCCATCGCGCAACAGCAGATGGTCGAGATTGCCAAAGCTCTCTCCCTGAACGCCCGCGTTCTGATTATGGACGAACCGACTTCGAGCCTGACCTTGACCGAAACCGAGCGATTGCTCGCGGTCGCAAAGGAATTGCGGGCGCAGGGCGTAAGCATAATCTACATCTCTCACAGGCTGGGTGAAATCTCGAACCTCGCAGACCGTGTGGTCGTCCTGCGCGATGGCCGCAACGCGGGCGCGCTTGCTCGAAACGAGATCAGCCACGACCGCATAGTCAAACTGATGGTTGGCCGCGATCTGAGCCGCTTTTATGCTCACACGGCACCGACAGGCAAGAGGGGATATTTCAAAGTTCAGAATCTGCGGACGCGCCGCTATCCCCAACACGCCGTCTCGTTCGATGTGGGGGAGGGCGAAATTCTGGGCCTTGCGGGGCTGGTCGGGGCGGGAAGATCGGAACTCGCGCAGGCTATATTTGGCGTCGAGACCGCGCTCGAAGGGACTGTCTTACTGAACGAAAAGCCGATCAATATTTCGTCGCCGAAAGACGCGATAGCCAACGGCGTCTATCTGGTATCGGAAGACCGGCGCAGGACCGGGCTGGTGCTTGAAATGACCAT
Organism: Blastocatellia bacterium; assembly: GCA_963804815.1. Classification (GTDB taxonomy): domain Bacteria; phylum Acidobacteriota; class Blastocatellia; order UBA7656; family UBA7656; genus DATEKX01. The sequence continues at coordinate 7,516,879 of CAWDRU010000002.1, forward strand.
TCGGGAAAACATCACTCTGCCGTCGCTTCGGGCATACACCTCGGCAGGGTTGATCGACCGTCAGGCCGAGCGCCGTGTTGCCGAACAGATGCGCGGCAAGCTGAACATCAAAGCGCCTTCGGTTGAATCGAAGGTCGAAAATCTGAGCGGCGGCAATCAACAAAAAGTTGTGCTCGCGAAATGGCTTTCGCTGAACCCCCGAACGCTGATATTCGATGAGCCGACGCGCGGCATTGATGTGGGAGCGAAAGCGGAAATCTATCAACTGATGCGGCAACTGGCTCAAAGCGGAGTTGCGATCATAATGATCAGCAGCGACATGGAAGAGGTTCTCGGAGAAAGTGATCGCGTGGCCGTCATGCACGAAGGGGCCATCACAGGAATTCTCGAACGAAGCGAGTGCAGCGAAGAGGCCATCATGCGGCTTGCCGTCGGACAGAAGATCTAGCGCAGGCCCGCGAGCCTGCGCCAGATCATAACACGCAACTTCGGAGCTATTTTTCAAAGACCAGATTGTCGATGACGACGGTTCCCCTGGTCGGCAGACATTGACTACAGGCGACGGCCACATTCACCGCTGTCAGCTTTTTCAGAAGGTCTTTCGGATTGACTCTCACTTCGACATAAGAAGGCTGGCTCAGAGAATTAAGCGGCACTCTGTATGTGTTGAATCCCGGCGTGACCTTGAAGATTTTTTGCGGGCTGCCGCTTTCTATCGATATGCCCTGCCCCCGGCTGATGAACTCGACCATAACGGAAGTCACGCCCGTAGCATAGAGTTGTAGCGACAGGTATTTGTACCCGGTCACATCATCGGCAACAGGCTTTCCGTCCTTGTCCGGTAATCCATGTATTTCGACTCCGACTCCTGCCCACTGATTCGGTGTTTGAAATTCATAGTCGAACGCGATGGCCCTGTTCGGGTCATCCTTTTTTAGCCTGACCAGTTCAGGCGCGTTCGTATCACCCGCTCCTTTGAAGCGGCTCGGAATGGATGCGCGCTCCTGATAACTGTTTATCTGCACGCCCCCTCCGCGATTGCTGACTGGCCGATTATCTTTGACCGTCTCAAAGTCTGCATAAATTAATTTGTCGCCCTCTTGCGCCTGTCCGTGTGCGCCCGCCAATACGACTGACAGGAGTGGAAGCAATATCTTCAGAAGCTTCATACGGTCACCTCCTTGAGATTTATGACCATAGGTCCGGGTCACTGTTTTACTTGATTGTGAAAGATATGTATAAGCCACAAGACGCATGAAGATCAACCGTTCATCCGCGCCGGTTTGCAAAGACGCGGCTGGTGTGGTCCTGACTATCATGGTAAATATAGCGGCTTCGGAATGAACGCAAACCGAAAATCAGGTTTCATTTTTGGAGACGAATTCCCGTGATGAAAAATCAACGCTTTGCCATGCTGTTTTTGATTTCGGCATTCTTTTTGTGCGGACAGGTCTTTGCGCAGACTGAATCGTTGCCGCTCAAACTGCTGTCGCCGGATAAGCAGCTTGAAATTACATTCGCGCTCGACGCGGAAAGCGCACCCGTCTATTCCATATCTTACCGCGGGCAGACGGTGATTGCCGCGTCCTCGCTCGGACTGGAATTCAAGCAGGGCGGGTTGCTGTCAAAAGGGCTGCGCGTCACCTCAGTTCGGCGCGCCGCGCGTGATGAAACTTACGCGCTTGTCGTAGGCAAAACCAGACAGGCGCGCAACCGCTACAATGAAATCGTCGTCTCGCTCGAAGAACAGCAAGCGCCGAATCGCAAACTTGAGCTTATATTTCGCGCTTACGATGACGGCGCGGCGTTCCGCTACCTGTTGCCCGCGCAAGCCGGGATGCAGGCTGTAGAGATCGCGGCAGAGCGCAGCGAGTTTCGTTTCCCGACCGACCTCGATTGCTGGGCTTTGCAACTCGGCAGTTTTACGACCAGCTATGAAGGCGAGTATGACCGCATCACTTCAAGCCGCATCGGCGCGAACTCGATCATCGGACTTCCGCTCGTCGCCAGGACGCGCGATGAAGCGGTGACCTTCGCAATATCGGAAGCCGATTTGAACGACTATGCGGGGATGTACTTCACGGGAATGAGTAGCGGCTATGGCGTTGCCAGCCGCCTGTCGCCGCGCCGGGATGACAAGAGCGTGGCCGTGCGCGCGCAGGTGAAAGCGGACGGGTTTCGCACGCCCTGGCGAGTCGTGATGGTTGCCGATTCGCCCGGAAGGTTGATCGAATCAACGCTGATTACGAACCTCAATCCGCCAAACGCGATTGGCGATGCATCGTGGGTTCGGCCCGGCAAATCCGCATGGGACTGGTGGTCAGGCCCGCTGGCTGAAAACGTCAAGCAAGCGGGTATGAACGACGAGACGATGAAACACTATATCGATTTCGCATCCGAGTTCGGACTGGAGTACATGCTGGTTGATGCCGGTTGGTACACGCCCATAGCATGGGGCGAGAAAGCGGATTTGAAGGCCGACATCACAAAGACTGTTCCGCAAATCAACCTCCCGGAACTGGTTCAATACGCGCGAGAGCGTAAGGTCGGAATATTCGTCTGGCTGAACTGGATTCCTACGCGCGATCAGATGGACGTGGCGTTTCCTTATTACGAAAAGCTCGGCATCAAAGGCGTGAAGGTCGATTTCATGGACAGCGACGATCAGGAGATGGTCGAATTCTTCCATCGCGTTTTGAAGACGGCTGCCGCGCATCATCTGCTTGTTGACCTGCACGGAGCTTATAAACCAACAGGACTTATTCGCACTTACCCGAACTATATTACGCAGGAAGGCGTGATGGGCGCAGAGTACAACAAATGGTCAGTGCGTGTGACGGCGACGCATAACCTGACGCTTCCATTCACGCGGATGCTGCTTGGGCCGATGGACTACACGCCGGGCGGATTTCGCAACGTCGCGCGCCGCGACTTCAAAATCAAAAACACGGGGCCGGAAGTGATGACAACCCGCGCACAGCAATTGGCGATGTATGTGGTTTATGACAGCCCCTTCGCCTGCGTCTCTGATGCGCCGGTCGCTTATAGAAAACAACCGGGCGCGGAATTTATCAAAATCGTTCCGGCCAGTTGGGACGAGACGCGCGTGATTTCGGGCGACATCGGCCAGTACATAGTCGTGGCGCGACGGCACGGCGAAGACTGGTACGTCGGCGCGATGACTAACGAACAGGCGCGAGAGATCCGTGTGCCGCTCGATTTCCTGGGCCGTGGCAATTATAACCTGACGCTTTATGCCGATGGATTAAAGCCTGCGGATGTCGTGACGATAACGGGCACAATCTCCGGGGGTGCCATCTCCGGCGGCACGCTTAAAGGCGCAAACAGTCTCGGTCTGAAATTAGCGTCCGGCGGCGGAAGCGCGTTACGGCTTACTCCGATCAGGTAGGCTTCAGAAATTCAGGAGGAAGTGTTTGATGAACAGGCTCAAGCTCTCGATTCTTCTTATGCTCGCGATGACTGGCGGTTTCATCCTGCCGCCTCGGATAGACGCTCAATCGGCGTCGCGTTTCTTTCCCGCCAAAGACCTGATGACAGTGGGCGTTTATTACTACCCTGAGCACTGGCCGCAGGAGCAGTGGGAGCGCGACTTCGCGAAGATGGAGGCGATGGGGTTCGAGTTCGTCCATATGGGAGAATTCGCGTGGGCCATGATGGAGCCGGAAGAGGGCCGCTTCGATTTCGCATGGCTTGATCGCGCAGTCGAACTGGCCGCGCGCCATCACCTGCGAGTGCTGTTGTGTACGCCGACTCCGTGCCCTCCTGTCTGGATGGGTGAAAAGTATCCCGAAACTTTTTTGATCGGCGCTGACGGGCGCAGGCGCGAGCACGGTTCGCGCGGCAACAACGCTCTGGCCGATAAGACTTACCTGCGTTTTTCAGAGAGAATTATTACTGAACTGGCGCGTCGCTACGGGCGTAACCCGGCGGTCTGGGGATGGCAACTGGACAATGAACCGCAGGCTCAGGCTGATTACAGCCGGTCGGCTCAACAGGCATTCCGCGAATGGCTCAAGGCGCGATACAAAACGATTGACGTGTTGAACCGCGAATGGGGCGCGGCCTTCTGGAGCTTGAACTACAACAGCTTCGAGCAGATACTGGCCCCGAACCCGACGATGCTATATGGGCCAAGCCCTCATGCGATTTTAGATTTCCGCAGATTCACTGCCGACCAGACCGAAAAATTCCTGAACTGGCAAGCCGCTGTATTGCGAAAATTTACAGCCCCGTCGCAATGGATAACGACGAACTTCATCACGACCATAGGCAGCGCAGACCCGCGCCGCTCGAAAGACCTCGACTTCGTTTCATTCACGCTTTATCCGGTCAGCGGAGGGCACAACCTCGGCGATGACGGCTTTCGGCTTGGCTGGCAGGATGGGATGGCTTTTTCGGGAGCTTTTTACAAACGCATCAAAGGCGCAACGGGAGTGATGGAATTGCAGCCGGGGCAGGTGAACTGGGCGCGCATCAACCCGCAGCCGATGCCCGGAGCCGTGCGAATGTGGCTCTGGCACGCATTTTCGAGCGGGAGTTCTTTCGCAAGCACCTATCGTTTTCGTCAGCCGCTCTATGGCAGCGAGCAGTATCATTACGGCATTATCGGGCCGGACGGCGTGACTCCTTCACCCGGAGGCTTAGAGTACCAGCAGGTCATTCGCGAGATAAAAACGATGCGAGCTAAGTATGACAGTTCGGCGCATCCGCCTGCTGATTATCTTGCGCGCAAGACGGCGGTCTTATGGAATCACGAAAACCTGTGGAACATAGATAACCAGAAACAGACCGCGCTTTGGGACACGTGGGGCCATATGTTTCGCTATATGGAGGGCGCGAAATCATTCGGCGCGCCGGTCGAAGTCATCTCGGAAGAGGATGATTTTTCCGAGTGGCCTGTGTTGATAGCGCCCGCCTATCAGTTGATTGACGAAGCGCTGGTTCGCAAATGGATGCGCTATGTCGAGCAGGGCGGGCATCTCGTGTTGACGTGTCGCACGGGGCAGAAGAAGCGCAACGGCCAGTTGTGGGAAGCGCGATGGGCCGAGCCTATCTATCCACTGATAGGCGCAGAGATTCCTTTTTTTGACCTGCTGCCGGACGAAGGCAAAGGCGAAATCAGTATGAACTCTGCGACTTACGGCTGGAACGTTTGGGCAGACGTGTTGAAGCCTCTGGCGGGAACTGAAACGCTGGCGCGATATGCAAACCAGTATTACGCGGGACAATCCGCGATCACATATCGCCGCCTCGGCAAAGGCAGCGTGACCTACATCGGCGTTCACACAAAAGACGGGCAACTGGAAAAGAACGCGCTGCGCGAAGTGTACAAACGAGCAGGCATTGCCGTAGCGGATTACCCGCAGGGCGTGTATGTGGATTGGCGCGACGGCTTCTGGGTAGCGGTTAATTATTCATCAAGCCCGGCCAATATTGTTTTACCGAAAGGCGCTGAGATTTTGTTAGGGAGCCAGCCCCTAAAACCTGCCGACGTGCTGGTTTGGAAGTAAAGCTTACATAGAATATTGATGGCGAGATTGAGTTCAAAGATCACAAAGGCAATGCAAGCGGTAAGCGCGTATACCTGCAACTCAAGTCGGGTAACTCTTACCTAAACAAGCGCAAGAGAGACGAGGCGGAAGTCTTCACTATTAAAAATGAACGATGGGCTGATTACTGGCAGCAGCAAGCCTATCCCGTAATGCTGGTCATTCGCACTTCGGACGGAAAGATTCGCTGGATGAATGTCACTGAATACTTGAAACTTCACAGCACAGGCGGCAGGAATGTAAAACAACGTGGATTCGACATAATGATCGAAGTAAAAGCCCTGAAAGGGCGAAATTCAATAGCCGTGGGTGAAACCCACGGTATGCAACGCCACTACCACACAAGCCCTGTAAGGGCGAAATAAACCAGGTGATTTATTTCGCCCTTACAGGGCTTGTAGTTTCTCCTGATGCAAGACACAGGGCGATGCCCTGTGCTATTGAATTTCGCCCTTTCAGGGCTGATTACTATGTCGAATTCACGTTAAAACAAATCATCTTTGACGGCGAGCCGTTCACCGCGCCCAGTTTGCAGAAGATGAGAGACACCCTGATTATTTTTTCAAAATAATGAACCGCAAAAAGATTGCAATCTCGTTTACTTTGTCTCGGCGCGCATGATTCGCCACTTCACTTTGCCCTTCAACGGGTCGTCTTTTAATACGCCGCCATCGAGGCTGAGCGTCTGCAAATTTCCATCCGGCATGGAAAACAATCCCGATGCCCGCGCGTTGTCCGTGCTGAAAGCGCGCAACTCGATATCGCTCCAGTCTATCTCATTTGTGCTTTGAGCAACTTTTACGTGCGGGATCAGGGAATGATCTTTTACGAGCAGAACAACAGGAATCTGACCTGCGGCTATCTGGTGCCACGCCGCCCCGCGATAGACTTTGCCGGTTTGATAATCGATCCACGAACCCGGCGGGAGATAGACTTTGCGCTCTGTCGCGGAGTCGAACATCGGAGCCACCAGCAGATCGGAGCCGAACATATACTCGTCCTCTATCATCCATGACGTGGGGTCGTCGGGGTACTCGAAGAATAAGGTTCGCACCATCGGATAGCCGCGCGCCGAAGACTCTTTTGCCTGCGCGTAGATGTAAGGCATAAGCGAATACTTGAGTCCGAGCGCGCGGCGAAAGTCTTCTGTCAATGCTTCGTCGTACTCCCAGGGCTCGCGCGGCGGCGCGCCATGCGCGCGCGTGTGCGAGGTGAGCACGCCGAAAGCCATCCAGCGGCGGTAAAGATCGCGCGGCGCACGCTCGACGAAGCCTCCGGCATCATGGCTCCAGTAGGTGAAGCCCGACAGCCCGAACGATAATCCGCCTCTCAATTCCGCCGCCATCGCAGAGTTAGTGTTTTCGGCGTCGCCTCCCCAGTGAAGCGGATACCTCTGACTTCCGGCCCACGCGCTTCTGGCCCAGATGATCGAATCACCCGTGATCTGTTTAGTGATATCTGCTACGGCTTTGTTATAACGCAGAGGATAAAGATTGTGCTCGTAAAGACCCGTGCGGCCCGAAGCGTAAATCCCGTTCAGGGGCGCGCCTTCTCCGAAGTCCACTTTGATCGCGCCGACGCCCATCTTCAACAGGTTCGCCAGCAACCCCTGATACCACTTCACGGTTTCGGGATTGCTGAAATCCAGAACCGCATCTTCAAACGGCAATGTCCCGCCTTCGTTGCGGACTACGTATCCCTTTTCGAGCGCCTCTTTGAATATCTCGTTCTTGCTGGTGAAATAGGTGTATTGCCAGAGGCTGATGCGAAAGCCCTGCTTCTTCAGATCCGCGATCATGCGCGCGGGGTCGCGAAAGCGCGATGTGGAAAACTGGTAATTGCTCCGCCAGTCTGTTTCAAACCATCCTGTGTCGAGGTGAATGACATCCGCAGGTATCTGATGCGAGCGCAGCTTTGCCGCTACGTCGCGGACTTCTGCTTCGGACTTATACGTGATGCGGCTCATCCAGAAGCCGAACGACCAGAGCGGCGGAACAGGGCTGCGCCCCGTAAGCTGGGTGTATTCGGAAAGAATCTCTTTCGGGTTGCCGAGAAAGACGAAGAGATCCAGATTCTCATCCTTGCTGTAGATGACGTTATGCTGATCGAAATATTGCCCGAAGTCGAACGTCACGGGCGCGCTCGTATGAACGAACATGCCGTATCCGTTACTGCTCAGGAAAAACGGAATGGGCTTGTACATCAATTCGGCCTGCACACCCATTCCATCTCTCGTCCAGACGTTCACCTTCTGCCCGCGCTTGTCGAGTCTGGTGAAAGATTCGCCGCACCCGAATATCTTTTCGTCGTGCGAAAGCTCGAACGTGGCTGCCATCGTCCGCGCCAGATCGCTTGCGTGACGCACGAAAGAGAAGGGAAGCGGATTATAAAAAGTGTGCGGGTCGTTTATGTTCTGCGTGCGCGTAAGCAATCGTCCCGTGTTGTCGTATATTTCAACGTGCCACGGTTCTTTGATCAGGCGTACTTCTCCGTATGCGCTTTTGTAGATGACGGCTTTGTCGGTCTGTTCAACCTTCCACGAGTTGTCTTTTCGAGGAGCGCCATCGAGCATAAGCGACGGCTCATCGCGGAGAGGTTGCCCGCGCGTCGTAAACCGCAGCCGAACGGCGCGAGGGCTTACAAACGTGATCGAGAAAGGCAGCTGTGGGTTCTCGTCGTATTCAGTGCCGGGAAACTCTGTTGCCTTGCCTTTGCCCAGCACCAGATCGACCTTGTTGAATGACAGCGTAGTGTTTCGCAGATACCTGTCCCAGGTGAGCGTTCCCTGTCCCGTCTGCGGATTGAAGCTTGCGACCTTACTGCCGATGAAGTAGACGTTTTCCATCTTCCAGAAATCCCGGCTTACGTCCACAGGGTCGCCGAGCACCTGCGCCGTAACTGTGACGGGGCCGGAAAAAACGATGATAAAGAGCAGAGCCGAAATAAAGGGCAGAGCCGAAATAAAGGGCAGAGCCGAAATAAAGAGTGAAGCCGAAAGCCAGCGGTTTTTAGTAAGGTCAGAATTCACTGTCGTCTCCTTTATGACAAAACGCCTTTGAGATACGCGAGCGCATCGCGAACGCCGTCAACCGGATTTTCAGGCTCGTTTTCGTATTCGATGTTTGCGGCGTAGCGGAAGCGAAGCTGCTGTGCGAGCTTCATCGTTTCGACTATCGGAGTCGCGCCTTTGCCAAATCGCCTGTTTGAATGCTCCGCGTCGCGGTCGCGGTCTTTGACGTGCAGGCTGACGATTCGCGCGTGATGCTCGCGAAAGAAAGCGACGGGGTCAAAGCCTGCGGCATAGAAATGGCCGATGTCGAGATTGATGCTCATGTACCGGGATGAATTCTTGAGCGCGTTCATGAGATCCGTGGGCGATTCAAACTCTTTCGTCTTGTCGCCTTTGAACCAGCTGTCGCCGAGCCAGTGATTGTGAAGGCCGAGCCGGATTTTGTATTTCACGCACCACTGATCGAGCCGCTTGACCTGCTCTTTTTTGACCGAAGCCGTCATGACGCGCGTGCCTAAAGCGAGCGCGCCTCGAAACCCGCGATCAAGCAGATCGTCACTTGCGTCTTCGGGGAAGTTGACGCAGTAGGCGCTCACTTTTATTCCTGCCTGATCGAATGCGCGCTTTGTCGCTTTGAAATCGGCATCAGAAGCCTTCGCGGGGTCGAGGTGCCCCTGCCAGAGTTCGATGCTCGTCAACCCGACATCTTTCATCGCGGCAATCATCTTTTCGAGGCTGAACTCGCGAAAGGTGAAGCTCTGCACTCCGATCTGTATACGGCCAAAGACTGATGGCTTCATCCGGTCGAAAGGCGAACGCAATGAAAATCCGGCTGCGGCTGCAAAACAGCCCGCGATAAACTCTCGCCGCGCGTGTTGGGCCATAATTCCTCTCTTTCCTGTTTAACAAATCGAGCGATTGGTGTGTGGCATAATACGCATATCCGGAGGCGTGTTCAAGAGGCGGGAAAAAAGGTGATGAAAAAAGCGTGGAATCGGTTCAGTTGCTCTGCGCTATCAGCTCGTGAACGCTGACAAGAGAGATCGTCGTGGGCATGCCGTTGTCTACGGCGACTTTCAGGAGCGCCTGGTAATACTTCGGCAAGACCGAATTATCCGACAACTGGCGCAAACGTTCGCTGAGATTTTTGAGGTAATCCGGGTTTGTGACGTATTCGGCTGCGGCCTCTGTGCCTTCGCTATGAATACCGGCCAGCACCATGACTGTGTTTCTGTACAGGAAGTTCGGTTTGACTGTAATCAGCCCGTAATCTTCGATCAGTTTCCCGTTGGCATCGAATCTGGGATTGTATTCGCGGTCTTCGCCGGGCTGCGGGTTGCGGTTTTCAATCGAGGCTTCAGAGGTATAAGCGAAATCTTCCCTGATCGGCAGCTTGCCCGACCATTCGTTCACCCACACGCTGCCGAGCAGTATGATGTTGTTATTCTTGAGGTCTTCGGGGCTGACAGTCCGGCTCTGCTTCAACAGCGCGCCACGGTCTACGGAGCGGAACAGGTTCGTGATGCGCGCCAGTCCTATGGCCTCGCCCATCCCCGTATACTCGTCTGTGCTTAAAACCAGCCGCCCTGCGCTGTGCCTGATCATGAACTTGTTGCCGCTGGCTTCGCTCACATATCTGGCCTGATCAGGCGACAGGGTGATTGAATGGTTGAGCACCTCATCCGTGTCTTTCGGATTTGTGAATCTGTAAACGACCGGATTGCTCAGGATCAAAAGCGTCTGGTCGCTATTGTCAAGAAAAGGTTCCCAGACCGGCCCGAACCTGTCCGCTTTATTTTCTGAAGCGCCCTCGCGAACCTGTGAGCGCAGATTGATATTCGAGATGGCCAGAAATATACATGCGCCCGCAAGCAGGACGAACGCCGCGCCAAATGCCTTCACCCATGATCGGTTTTTAAGCGCGCTCGCGGCTGATTCTACGGCAGGCAGAGATGTAACCTGCGGTTGAATGTTACCTGTCTCCTGAATCTGCAAAGCTTCGGGCGCAGATTCGGATGCAGACGCGCCCTCGATGAGCGTGAAGACAGGGTTGTAATGCCCTTTCGGAAGCTCGATCAGTATGGTGTCCGATTTCCCTTCGGTGGCGTAATACTCTTGCAGTTTGTGACGCAGGCGACTTGCCTGTACTCGCACTACGGAATCCGAGCGGGGGCTGAAGTCATTGTTGCGCCCGAAGACTTCCGTCGCGATGGTGTATTCCTTGAGGTGATCTTTCGATTCTTCAATAGATTTGAGCGTGACGTATTTGAGAAAGGACTTCAGATTTTCGGACCCGTGAAGAGTACGGCTCTGAAGAATGCGTTCAAGCTGATCGAGCTTGGCTTTCCTTTGTAAATTTAGAGTTTCCAGCATGTTACATCTACATTTAACACTATATGTATCAGGTTTAAATGCCGTCTTTAAAAGGCGAAATAATTATACACCTATTAACTCCTGCGGCAAGCCTTTTGGGTGTATACTCTCTGCATCGCTTTAATCCTGTTAGTAGATAGAAATAGGCTGCGTCAGTAAAGCAGTCGAATGCAGTCGTGAGGCAGTTCTGCTCCCGACTTTTCAGCAGTTACTTGTATCTCCACTTTCCGCTCAAAGCTTTGGAGGAAAACGTATGAGGACACCTGAAGAACGGAACTTTCGAGTTCCCCTGCGCGGAGGGCTGAAAATGCTCCTTCACGTAGCGAGAGGCTCGCTCGTTCTGCTCTTTGCCGCTGCGATCACGTTCGCTCAAACTTCCGGCAGTGCGACCTTACGCGGGACGGTCAAAGACCCGAACGGCGCATTGATCCAGAAGGCCACAGTGACGCTGATAAACGACGCGACAAAGTCAGAACGAACAACCACAACCAACGACGAAGGACTTTATCAGTTCAGCGCCGTATCTCCCGGCACTTACACCGTCAAGGTGGAAAAGTCCGGATTCAAGTCTATCGAGCAAAAAGAGGTCGCTCTCAGCACCAGCGACACACGCGGTCAGGATTTTGAAATGGAGGTCGGCGCGCAAAACGAGACAGTAACCGTTCAAGCCAGCGCCGAGGTCATCCAGAAAGAGACTGGCTCTAAAGAAAACACCATTACGGCCAAACAAATCGACAACACGTCGATCATTGGCCGCAGCGCGCTGGAACTTTTGCGCATACTTCCGGGCGTCACTTCGCCTGCTCCGGATGAAGCCACGCAGCAGTCCGTCAGCTTCGGCGGCGGCACAAACGCCAACGCTTCATACCACGTCAACGGTCTGCGCGGCGAGTACAACAATGTCAGCATTGACGGCTCGCGCGTGATAGACATCGGCTCCAACAACGGCACCATCATCACGGCCAACGTTGACATGATTCAGGAAGTCAAAGTGCAGAGCAGCAACTACGCTGCCGAGCACGGTTCTAGCGGCGTGCAGATTTCTGCCACCACCAAAGGCGGCGGCAACGCATTTCACGGCACGCTTTACACATATATCCGCGACGCGGTGTTGAACGCCAACGACCGCTCCAACACGATCAACAACGTCGCCAGACCGGGTGAAAGCTACAAGTATCCGGGCGGCAACGTCGGCGGCCCTGTCATCCTGCCCTGGACGAAGTTCAACCGCAACCGCGACAAATTGTTCTTCTTCTACGGCCTTGAAATCCAGCGGCAGCAGGTCGATCCGGGATCGAGATTCGATGTCGTTCCGACCGAACAGGAACGATTGGGAATCTTCCCGAACGGGCTTGATGTGCGCAACCGCATCGACCCGATTGGAAAGGCGTTTATCAACCTCTATCCGCTGCCGAATTTCGTAGATCCGGCGGGCGGACGCAACAATTACGTCTCGTCAGTTTTGCAGCCGATCAACCGCAACCAGCAGAATCTGCGCGTTGACTACAACATCTCGGACGATACGAAACTGTTCGTGCGCTGGGCACGCGAGTACGAATTGAACGATTTTGCTCGCGGCCTCTGGTGGCAGCCGTCAGCCTTCGAGCTTCCTTCGCATGTGCAGGGCACAAACCTCGGACGTTCGATGGTCGCCAACCTCACGAACATACTCAACCCGACGATGACCAACGAGTTCGTTTTCAGCTTCAGCAAATTGAAACTGGATAACGACTATGCCGATCCGAGCAAATTGACGCTCGAAGCGCTGGGCATTCCAAACTTCGCAGGCCCGTTCGGCAGGCAGAGCGCCTACGCGCCCGTTGCGTTTATCACCAGCTGGTCAGGCCAGACTTCCGGCGATTTCTGGGAGCCGGGTGGACTGCCGCTGTTTGCGCATAATTCGAGCCTGTCGTTTACCGACAACCTCTCGAAAGTCTGGGGCGTGCATACGCTGAAGTTCGGCGGTCTGGTCGAGCGCGCCAACAAGATTCAAAACGCTCAGCAAGACCCCGAAACGCGATTCATCTATGCGCCGTGGGGCAACCAGTCAACCGGCAACGTCTACGCAGACCTGCTGGTCGGGCGACCCGCGCAGGTAGTCACCTCGACTGCCGTGCCTACGGGTAACTTCCGCCTCTGGAACTATGAGTTCTACGGGCAGGATGGCTGGAAGGTCAAACCGAACTTTACGTTTGAATACGGCCTGCGCGTAGCCTTCTATCCGACCAACAGAGAGTTGGGCGGGCTGGGCATTCTCTTCGACCCGAACTCTTATGATCGGTCGCAGGGCGTGCTGATCAACGGCGACAAGACTCGTCCGAACGGTGTACTGCTTGCGTCGAGGGGCGAAATCCCCAAAGGCGTAACGGATAATCCCGGACCGGTATTTGCGCCTCGCCTGAACTTTGCCTGGGACATCAACGGCAAGGGCGATACGGTCGTTCGCGGCGGCGCAGGATTGTTCTACAATCGTGTGCAGGGCAATTACCAGTACTATTCGCTGACAAACGCACCAAACACCTATGCCGCAACTTATGATGCGGGTGGATTCACGGGGCTTGGCGGCGGACGTGGGTTGACCTACAGTACGCTGCCTTTGATCAACCCCTTTACGCAGGTCGGAAGCATCAGCCTGACGACGGCGGATGTCAATTCGATTAACATTCCCCGCATCGCCAACATGAGCTTGTCAGTCGCACGAAGATTGCCGGGCGGCAGCATATTTGAAGCCAGTTACGTAGGCACACAGGGCCGACACCTGCCTTTGAATATAGACATGAACTACGTTCCACCCGGAAGGCTGTTCAGCGGCACAGTAGGCAATGCTAATCTCTCTGATCCTGTTCAGCGCGTTGCGGTCGGCGGACAGGCGGGCGTCCTGTCGCAGTTCCGACCCTTCCCGGCCTACAGCAGGATAGGTCTCAATCAGTATACAGGGACCTCAACCTATCACTCGTTGCAGGCGACGTGGAGCCAGCAGACGAACAGTCGCTTCCAGTACTTTGTCACTTACACCTTCTCGAAAGCGCTTGGCACCAGCCAGACGAACGAGTCGGATGGCAACGGCACTGACCCGATTGACACTCGCAATCGCAACTGGGGCGTGCTGCCTTATGACAGAACGCACGTCTTCAACGTAACCTACAACTACCTCGTGCCTGATGTTGCGCGCGGCAAGTTCAGGAACGGGTTTACGAAGAGCATATTCAACGGCTGGCAGATGTCAGGCATCACGAATTTCTCAAGCGGTCTGCCGATCAAGTTGAGATTTACCGGCGACATTGCCACCGCAGGCGTCGCAGTAGCCAATATTGGCAGCGATGCATTCGCTCAGGGGCAAAGTTCGGTGGGTGCCATCGCGCCTGTGTTCCTGCGCAATCCGCAGACCGGCGGCGGCACTACGCTTGGCGAGAAGTTCCTTGATCTGAGCGCTATAACGTTCCCTGAATTCGGCACCAGTGGCCCTTATGTTGCGCCGTTCTATCTCAGAGCGCCGCATCGCTGGGGACACGATATATCGTTCTTCAAGAACTTCCAGATCACGGAGCGCCAGAAGATTCAGTTCCGTACGGGGCTGTTCAACATCTTCAATCAGGCGTACCCGCGATTTTCTCAGGGTGCCAGCCAGGCCGATAACGATGTTTTCGTGACGCTGAACACAGTTTGTAACGTCAAGGTCAATGGTGTACCCAACGGCACGGGCGGCACATCCGACAACGTGTGCGACCCGACCAAGGGATACAGTTTCGATCAGAACACGATTGATAACTTTGGCAAGGTCACAAGAAAGCACGGTCACCGCATCATCGAGTTCGCGTTGAAGTATTACTTCTAAAACGCGGCAGGTTACCGACAAAACTAGTGGCGCGAGGTGTGCAAACATCTCGCGCCATTTTATCTATGATGATGCGATAGCTCGACTATAGTTCTTTTCAGCTTGATGCAGGATCGATTGATTTCTAAAATAGCGGCAACGGACGCAATCAGCCAGCACCCAAGTTGTGAGGAGAAGGCCAAAGATGAAAATGCGAACGATCTTTCTCGCGAGCCTGTCGGCATTGATCACATTGACAGCGTATGGCCAGGATAATAGAAACCCCAATGCGCTCCCCAGAGATTCGGGAACTGCCGCGATTACGGGCCGTGTTATGTTGCCGTCTGGGATGACGACGGCCTCGCATGTCAAAATCATCTTAAGCAACAGGCAAGCGCCGCTCGTGACCCTTTATTTGAACGATAACGGCGAATTCTCATTCAAGGACTTATATTCAGGAATTTATTACATAGAAGTGCTGGCCGACCAGTCTTTATATGAGGCGTTTAAACAGGAGGTCAAAATTAACCCCGCAGAGCCTGCATTTGTGATCCTGTATCTGAAGGAGCGAAAAGGCCCTGTCGCCAGAGCGTCGCGCGGTAATGTCGTATCAATCGCCGAAGAAGACAGCTCGGTTCCCGATCTGGCCAGAAAGACGTTCGAGCACGCGCGCAAGCTTATTGAAAAAAAAGATTTCGACGCCGCTATCGTTGAACTCAACAAAGCAGTCGCCATCCATCCTGATTATGTAAGCGCGCGAAACTACCTCGGCGTGCAGTATCTCAAGCTCAAACGTCTCGCCGAAGCCGCCGAGCAGTTCAAAACGATCCTCGAAAAGAATCCGAAATATTATAATGCGCGGCTCAATCTGGGCATTGTGATGGTCGAGCAGAAGCGCTTCACCGATGCGGTTGAGGAACTGCGTCAGGCCGTGACGCTCGACAGCTCGCAGCCTGCGGCTCATCTGTTCTGGGGCATTGCGGCGCTCGATCTAAACGACCTGGAGACTGCGGAAAGAGAGTTGGTGAAAGCGCTGTTGCTTGGCGGCGCGCAATATTCAAATGCCCACTATTATTTCGCTCACGTCTATCTGAAAACGGGGCGTCGTGTGGAAGCCGCGCGCGAACTGAAACTGTTTCTGGAGACCGCGCAGCCCGGCGAAATGGCCGTGCAGGCGCGCGCATTGCTCCAGCAATTGACCGTAAAATAACGTGAATTCGACATAATGATCGAAGTAAAAGCCCTGAAAGGGCGAAATTCAATAGCCCGGCGCATCGCGCCGGGTATGATCGTCACTACCACACAAGCCCTGTAAGGGCGAAATAAACCAACTGATTTATTTCGCCCTTACAGGGCTTGTAGTTTATCTTGATGCAAGACACAGGGCGATGCCCTGTGCTATTGAATTTCGCCCTTTCAGGGCAATGGTGTTAAGTTAAGCCAAAAGCTTTTTGACGTACTTGTAAAATCGAAGTTTGTGCGCATATCTCAGCTCTTTTCTTCGTTCGACTTGTCTTCCGGGTCGCGCTCGACTTGGCTTCATTCGAAACAGATGATGCATCTCTTCCAGTATCTTTTCTGCTTGCTCTTCACTCAATAACAACTGTACTACCCTTTCGACCATCGCCACATAACTTACTGCATGATTGACTCTCGCTTCACTTATCGCCCCTCTTTCTTTTGACTCTTCTTTCAACTCCTTCTCATCCTTCTTGCTCAAGACGCTCTCCAAACTCGCTAAAAACATCACTCCATAAAAGTCCTGCCTGATCGCTATGGGCGTCTTCCCGCTGAATCTCTCCACCTCGAATATATTCTTGATCCGGTCAAAAAATCCCTCCTCGCACCACCGGTAAAAATAGACCTCTTTGAACTCATAAACCGGATACTTCTTTCTGTCGAGCAATGTCGTCACCAGCACTTCTGTTGTCCCGTTCTGGAGTTCTACTCGGATCAACCTCACACTTATTTCTTCTGCCAATCCCTTCTCTTTGACATGCTCTCGGGCAGAGATCGGACAACTCAACTTTATGACCTGCTCACTTCTTTTGCTCTGCCAGAAGGGTTGTGCCGCACTGAATCTTCTGGTCGGCAATCGCACTATTACGTGTCGATTTTGCGCCAAAGCATAAGCAAAAACCGCATAATCCGCATAATGACGGTCCAACACTAATACGTCTGCCGGTTGTGTGGCTTGCCACAACTGCTCGAATAAAAGCTTCTTCTCGCCCTGGCGTTTGCCTAAGGCAGCAGCCAGACTCAAATCGTTGAGCAGATCATAAAGCACACAACCCAGTGCTTGAACACAACTGCCATCGTCGTATTGATTGGTTTGCACAGAGAATTCCAAGCGAGTCTGTTTTGTGTCGGGTAGATTCAAATAAGTGCCGTCACAGCCTAAAAGTCTATGACCTCGCCACCGCCTCACCAGTTTGTCCGATTCGTAGAGTTGATAAAAATCGCGGCAGACCAGATCATTGAGATGAACGAAGAGTTCCGGTTTTAGTTTTTGACGGGCCTGAGAATATGCGCTGGCGGTTGGGACGGAGAAGAGTTCGCCCAGAGTTGAAAAGAGTTTGTTGAGAGCATTCTGTAGAGACAATTTGTGACCTCGCAAAATGAGCAAAGCCGTGCGTGCAAAGCTGAGGAGTCTGGTGCGAGAGAAATCCTTCTCACTAAGGCGGAAGCGCTCTATCGTAAGAGGGTTGTTGAATAGATCTCGCAAATGTTGAATCAGCGCAAGTTCGTTTTTTTAACCATAGAAGATTTTACCAGTTTTGGGGTATGCCATTCTATATCCCTTAACTTAACACCATTGCCCTTTCAGGGCAATGGCATTGAATTAAGGATTTGCCAAATCAGAATCGCAAATTCGGCACAAGGCAAATCATTGACACCATTAAAGCCCTATTATCAGTTTTTTCTTAATTCAATGCCATTGCCCTTTCAGGGCTGATTATTATGTCGAATTCACGTTAAAATAAATAGAGACTGCAAAGCAGAGACTGCAAAGCGCCGAAGCGACCCGGAGAACCTGTGTCGCTTCGGCGCTTTGGCTTTTAAGGCGAGTTCTTAGTGTGCGACCGTAAAAGCAATGTTGCGAGATGCGCTTGCCACACCGTCGTTTACCGTTATCTTCAATTCATAATTCCCCGGCTGAAAACTGTCGAGCGGGATGGCGCTCGCATACTGAATGAGACCCGCCGGATCAGGCGCGGGAAGTTCCGATTGCAAGCGGGCAAGGGCCTGACCGCTCTGCATTACTTCGATTGCTAGTTTCGGCGCGGCCTTCGAGCCCTGCGGCATATAGACATCAAAGAAGAAGGGAAGCTGCTTCATCGCAGATTTGCGTATCGGCTCGCCCAGATTCGGATAGATCAGCAACTCGCCGTAATGGAACGGATTGGGTTGTTTCTGCTCTTCCGCCGTCAATTTGTCAGCGCGCTTCAAAAGCACGATGCTGCTCAGTCGCAGCTTCGCATTGTCGGATGTCGGCACATCGAACGAATCGCGGCGGACGCTTACTTTGCCGCTCGGCGCATCATAAGCCGCTGTCTCGATCTGGTAACGGCCCGGCGGCAATCTCTCCTCTTTATAAAACAGTATGTCGCCGCGCTTTGCTGCTTCCACGCCTTCAATCGGCCCCGTGAGCGTGTAATGTTTGCTCAGTTTCGAGACGACTTTCTGCGCGTCGTTCCTGATGAGCGCAACAATAGTATAGTCTGTGCTGTAGGTCTTTTTATCGGCGCTCGGCGTATAGGTGAAGGTGTTGGCCGGAACCTCGGCCAGCACAGACGTAAGCCCCGCGCGCTGCGGCTCAGGGAAATTGAACGCCATCGAACGCAGCAAAAAAGCGTTGGCTTGCGACGGTTTGCCCATCGCGGCAAGAGCAGCCGCTTCATACTCAAGCACGGGTGATGAACCGGTTGACGGCAAAGCGTAATAGCCTTTTCGTGTTTGAGCCTCAAGCCCGCCGCGCGCGAACTTCACGTTGATTTGGCGGAAACGGCCATCGAGGTTTGAATTCTTCGGCACGTATGTCACTACATAATGGGTCCGCAGGTCTTCGTCAACCCGGCGCAGCCCGACGCTCAGATCATTCGTGTCCGCGATTAAAAAGCCTCCGGTGCTGTTGGCCAGTTCGCTAAGCCCGCTTTGCGGGTTGAGCGTCAGTATGTCTTCATTGCGTTCGAGCTGCATGGTCATAGGGCGGCCCGATCTGTCTTCGCGTCCGCTTGCCTGTTGTCGCGCGCGGCGCTCGCCCAGCGCTTTGATTTCGCGTGCCGCTTCGGCATTGCCGCTTTCAACGCGCAGCCCTCCCGCTTCAATCGTGTAGATACTGACGTTGGCGCGGTTGGCGGCGTTGATGACAGCCGGAAAATAGATCTTGATATCGGGCGGCAGTGACAGCCCCTCGGAAAACAGCACGATGGCTTTGCGGCCCGGCGCGTCGCGCATCGAGTTGATGATTGCCAGCAAACCGTTGATCTGGGCGCGCCCATACTGTATGCGCTCCAGCGTCTCGAAGGTTTCAAGCGCCCGATTCTGCATGTTAAGCAGTGCCTGCTCTGTTGCCGCAGCGCCGATGGCAGCGCCGCTGCCGGAACTGCCCGGCCCTCCAGCTACCGCAGTGGAAGTATTGTCCTCAATGGTCGCGCTGCGTAGCTCGCCAGCGCGGCGCTCTGCTGACCGGGATTCAATCGTAGAGACGGCCATTGTAGTAGCGCGACTGACTGCCTGTTTGAGAAGCTGCGCGTCGTTCGTGTACTGCTGCATCACTTTCAACGAGTTATCAAGCAGACAGACCGTCACCTGATCATCGGGCTGAAGGCTTTCGTCCACAAAGCTGGTCGCCGCTTTACTAGCCAGATTGCGGGCGTTCGGCGAGAGGTGATCGAAGACCATGGCGACCAGATTGATGTTTGAAAATGGCTCTCGCGGGCCTGCCGGAGCGGGCGCAGTCGCGGCTGGCGGCTGATTTGACGCGGCGCTTTTCGTTTCGCCTCCTACGCGCTCGCGCGAAACCAGGCGAAACGATGTTACGTCCTGTCGCACATTATCTTCGTACACTTCAATGTCGGCCTGCTTCAGGTCTTTGATTGCATGCCCTTTTTTGTCGCGCACGACTACATCGAGCACGACTTCACTGGCTCGCAGCACGACGCTATCTTCTTTGTCCTGCTTATCCTGTGGTGATTGCGCAGGCGAAACAACACAGGACAAGAGTGCGACTGCCAGCAGCAAAGCGATGCGAGACTTCATGATCTGTACCTCACTCGATTTTATGCAGTGGAAAGAAACGTCCGCAGGCTACGGTACGCTTCAAATCTACACAATTATTTTAATCCAGAATGCAGGCAGATGCTAATGCCTGAGCGGTGAAACGTAGGGATACTCGTGGATATCGGCAAATTAATATTGCCTGAATCAAGCGTCGCGCGGTCGCCTCTGTTCGCTGATGGAAAACGGCTGCCAACGACAACCTATATAATGATAAAGGGGCTTGCCCGCGCTCTTTGAAGCACTGTATATTTTTTGTGCCTTCACTACAGGTCTCGCGCTATGAGTAATCTGAAAATCAGGCTCGCTGTTTTTGTCTGCGCGCTGTTGCTGTGCGCAACCGGCGCTCGCGCTGCCGCGCAGTCAAGCGATGCTGACCGCTTGCTGGCGCGAGCCGTGCAGTTGTATCAGGCAGGCGATATCGAAGGAGCGATCAGGGAGTACAAAGCCTTTCTCGCCTTGCGCCCGAAAGTGATGGAAGTGCGCTCCAATCTCGGCGCGGCTTACTCGCGGCTCGGTCGCTACGCGGAAGCCATCGAAGAGTACAAACAGGCGCTGGCGCTTGACGGGCGCAATACGCAGGTGCGGATGAATCTGGCAATCGCTTACTATAAAGCCGCGCTCTATTCGGAAGCCGCCGACGAGTTCGCCAAAGTTCGCGCTGCCGACTCTGCGAATCAGAACGCCTTGCTGCTGCTTGCCGATTGCAATTTGCAGACGGGCGAATTTAAAAAGGTCATTGAACTGCTCGCGCCGCTGGAACTGACGGAGCCTGATAATCTGACAATCGCTTATCTGCTGGGCTCTGCCTATATAAATGACAAGCAATCGGATAAAGGGCAGATATTGATAGACCGCATCCTGCGCAACGGCGATTCTGCCGAAGCGCGTTTGATGATGGGTTCGGCGCAATTGATGGTGCGCGATTATCCGGGCGCTGTGAAAGAATTTGAACGCGCCATGTCGCTCAACCCAAAGCTGCCGACCGTGCGCTCGCTTTACGGGCAGGCGCTGCTGAGCGCGGGCGACCGCAACAATGCGATGAAAGCTTTTCAAGCCGAGCTTGAAAACAATCCCAATGATTTTCAGGCAAACCTCTATGCGGGCATGATTTTAAACGAGGATCAAAAATACGAAGAGGCGCTCAGGTACATGCAAAAAGCATTGAGCGTGCGCCCTCGCGATCTGAACGTGCTTTACTATATCGCCAACGTCAATATATCGCTCAACAAGAATCTGGAAGCGCAACGACTGCTTGAAGCGGTAGTGAAGGAATCACCCGCTTTCGTCGAAGCGCATGTGAAGTTGGCAACAGTTTATTACAGGCTCAAGCGCAGGGAAGACGGCGACCGCGAGCGCGCCCTCATCCTTAAGCTCAACGCCGAACGGCAGGCAACTGCGCCGGGCGCGAAAGAAGGGCTGGGGCCTGCTTATCGCGGCGAGCAACAGCCTGCCAAAAAGCCTGACACAAAGCCTCAGCAGTAAAGGGGAAGCCCCGGCAGTAAAAGGTTCCAGCATGGCATCAACTTTTCCGCGCGCAATCATTATATTGGTTACTCTATTTCTGGGCATCGCCGTTTCAACGCCTGCTTTGGCGCAGCGTTCGCGAAAGCGGCAGCCTGTTGCCAAAGGCCCGACAGAGAAAGGCCCGACGGGGCAACAGAAAATCGAGTTCGACAGGCTTGCCAAACAAGCCACCGAAGCGCGCGAAGCCGCACGCCTCGAAGACGCTATCCGGCTCTACAATCAGGCGCTGCAACTCAATCCACAATGGGTTGAAGGCTGGTGGTATCTCGGCTCGATCTTTTATGATCGCGACCGTTACAACGAAGCGGGCGAGGCGCTGAAAATTCTGCTCAGCATAAATCAACAGAACGGCCCGGCCTGGGCATTGCTCGGGTTGTGCGAGTTTCAACTGCGCCATTACCCTCAAGCGCTGGCAGACATACAGAAAGGGCGCGATCTTGGGCTGGGCGGCAACAAGGCGTTTATCGATGTGGCCCGGTTTCACGGGGCGATTCTCATGACGCGCATAGGGCAATTCGAGCTTGGCTATGATTCGTTGCGCCCGTTCGCGCGCGAGGGCAATGAAAGCATGAGCGTGATTGAAGCGCTCGGCATCAATATTTTGCGAATGCCGTTGCTGCCCGCTGAACTGCCGCCGGACAAACGCGAACTGGTGTTGCTGGCTGGCCGCGCCGCATTTCATCAAGCCGCGCGCCACCCGCAGGAAGCCGACCGCGCTTTTAAAGAGTTGCTGGCCCGGTACCCGGAAGCGCCCAACGCCAATTATGCTTATGGCGTCTTTCTGCTCATCGACACACCGGATGCCGCGCTCGATGCGTTCCGCAACGAACTGAAGATTTCGCCCGCCAGTGTTCCTACGCTGATGCAGATCGCCTTTGAATACATCAAGCGCAACGATTTCGAGCCAGCCTTGCCCTATGCGGAAAAGGCTGTTGAAACCGCGCCGGATCTTTTCGCGACGCATAACGCGCTGGGGCGCGTGCTGCTGGGTCTGGGTAAGATCAACGAGTCTATCAAGGAATTAGAGATCGGCGTCAAGCAGGCACCCGACAGCCCTGAAATGCGTTTCGCGCTGGCGCGCGCTTACGCCCGCGCCGGTCGCAAAGAGGATGCGGCGCGCGAACGCGCAACGTTTTTGCAGCTTGATAAACAGATGCGCCAGATGCGCGAAGGCGCGCAATCCGTGGGCGGAGTCGAAATCAAGCAGGCGGATAAGAATCCGTTGCCGCAGCAAAAATGATGATTCGCGCCATCCATCCAGGTCTCGCATGATCAAGAAAATTGCTCGTCATTCCATCGGTTCACATATGAAGTTATCTTTATTTATCATTCCATTGATGCTTGTATTTTCATCCTCCGGCGCATTCGTCACAGCGCAAAACGGCACCACACCGTCGCCCGCGTTTGAAGAGATATTGCCAGCCGCGAGCGGCATCAACTGGGCGCACGATAACGCCATGAGCGACGAGCGATACCTGCCGGAAACACTGGGGCCGGGCGGGGCCTTCTTCGATTACGACAACGACGGGTGGATGGACATCTATTTCGTCAATTACGGGCCGTGCGATTTCTTCAAACCCACAAAGCCTATTCGTAACGCGCTCTATCGCAATAACCGCGACGGCACGTTCACGGACGTGACCGAAAAAGCAGGCGTCGCGGGCGGCACGTTTGGCATGGGCGTGGCCGCAGGCGATTATGACAACGATGGCTGGCAGGATATGATCGTCACGGCCTACGGCAAATGCCTGCTCTATCATAATAATCGTAACGGCACGTTTACCGATATGGCGGACAAAGCCGGGGTCGCCGCGCCCGGCTGGACGACCAGCGCCGTCTGGTTCGATTACGATGGCGACGGGCGGCTCGACCTCTTTTTGTGCAGCTTTGTGCAGTTCGGTCTGGGAAAGCACGTCTTTTGCGGCGACAACAAAGTGGGTCGGCATTACTACTGCATACCGCGCATCTTCAAACCGTCATCCAGCCTGCTCTTTCACAACAACGGCGACGGCACGTTTACTGAAACAGGCAAAGGCACAGACATCGAACGCGCGCTCGGCAAGGCGCTGGGCGTCGTCGCCACAGACATCAACAACGACGGCCTGATGGATCTTTTTGTAGCGAATGATACTGTGCAGAATTTTCTGTTCATCAATCGCGGCAAGGGGAAGTGGGATGAATCGGGGCTGGCCTCTGAGGTGGGCTTCAGCGCCAACGGCCAGCCGCGTTCCGGGATGGGAGTTGACGCGGCTGATTTCGACGGCGACGGGTGGCAGGATTTGTTCGTCGCCAACGTGGATCAGGAGATGTTTTCGCTTTACAAAAACAACGGGGACGAGAGCTTCACAGACGCGGCGCGACCCAACGGCGTAGCCGAAGCGACGCGCCTGTTGAGCGGCTGGGGACTGAAGTTTTTCGATTACGATATTGACGGGCAGATAGACCTGTTTCTGGCTAACGGCCACCCTGACGACATGATAGAGATGTATTCGGGGCAGGTGAAATATGCCGAGCCTTTGCTGCTGTTTCGCCACGACGGCAACAAACTGATTAACGTCAGCGACAAATCAGGCCCGGTTTTCAGGAAAGACTTTCCGGCGCGCGGGCTTGCCGTCGGAGATTATAATAATGATGGTCGCCTTGACCTGCTCGTCGTCAACAACGGCAAGCCGCCGCTGCTGTTGCGCAACAGCGTTCGCAACGACAATCACTGGGCAGGCTTAAGGTTGCAGGGCGCGACGAGCAACCGCGACGCCATCGGCGCAATCATCACGTGGTCTGCTGGCGGCGTGAAAAAGACAAAGTTGAAAACAGGCGGAGGCAGTTATCTTTCATCCCACGACCCGCGCGAAATTCTGGGACTGGGCAAGGCGGCGAAACTCGACTGGCTTGAGATCAAATGGCCCGCTCCGAGCGGCAAAGTCGAAAAGTTTACCGACGTTCCGGTTGATAAATACATCACCATAATCGAAGGCAAAGGCATCACCGCGAATTGAGATGGTTAATTCGGATACTGCTCGCCCGGCTTGACGATGCGAATGTGATGATCGCTGAAGTGAAGATGCGAGCCGGGAATTTCGTACTTTGGCATATGGCACTTGACGCAATTCGCCTTGCCGACGGAGCAGGCAACGGCTGTGCTCTGATGTGATTGCGCGAATCCGGCTTTCGCGGCTTTCGTCGTCCCGCTGTGACAGGCGGTGCATTTTGAATCGTAGAAAGATGCGTTCTGTTTGCGACCTTCGTGCGGGTCGTGACAGGCTGTGCAGCTGATTCGCTTGTCATCCGGATCGTAGCACTTGCTGTTGGTCAAACGGTAAGGCTGAAAACGCACATTGAACACGCCGCGAATGTTCATCGTCGCAACCTGTTCCCACGTGCGATGACATGCGCCGCAGAAATCCGACAATTCTTCGGTGCTCAATCTTTTGGGATTAAAGATATGCTTCTGGCCTGCCTCGCCCGCCTTCATTGCTTCCACATGTTTTTCGCCGGGGCCGTGACATGCTTCGCAGGTGACGCCTTCCGTCATCTGATCGAGTTGCAGGTTCGAGCCGTTTAGCGAATTCGTAGTATGGCATCCGAAACAACTGCGCGTTTCCGACATCTCCATCTCGCGGCCCATCGCCGCTTCGAGCGTCGCGGGCGGCGTCGGCACATGGCCCATCGTCAGGTCCAGCCCTTTAATGTCGGTGTAAAAGCTCACGCGGCTTTCGTAAAACCTGCCTTTGTATTCCAGCACGTAAGTCTGCCCGCCTTCGCCCTTGCCGAAACAATAGGGTATAGCTACAGAGATCGTATCGGTTCCATCGCTGACAGTGTACATGCTGCGGTTGTTTTCGCGTGTGATCCGGTAATCGTACTTGCCGTTACGAAAGGCGAGTTTGGTGTTCGAGCGCAGGATGTCGCAGGTGGCGGGCATAGCCAGCGCCAGCGCCATCGAAGTCTTTTGCTGGCTGGCAACTTTCGAGCGATGACACTCGGCGCAAGCCTGCGAGCCGACGAAGCGCACCGCGTTTGCAGATTTATTTGGACGCCAGTCTACATGAGGCGGCGTGTCTACATGAGGCGGCGTTTGCTGAAGGCGCGAAGCAGCGGCAGTCATCGTGGCAAGAAAAATCAGAACGACTGCATATTGAGTATTTTTCTTGCCTGTGTTTGCCATAAAGAAATTCCCGCGAGGAATAAACAGGACGAAATTATATCTTATGCGATTCTTAAGGGGCAACGACTGCGGAGAATGCGGATTATTCGCTGAAAATTTCCGTCGCGGGTTTGAATGCCAGCCATGCGAATGCGAAATAATCTCCATGCAGTAGCGGTTTGAGGCTGCGCCCGCGCAAGCGACCGCTCACGGCTTTGCCGACTATATCCCAGTGGCTTTCGGTTTCCCGGTCCACAAACTGCCCCGCCTCATAACGGAACTGGAGCCGTCGCCCGTCAACCGTAGAGTCGAATACCCCTGTAGACCCGGCCTCGCGTGACTTTTTCATGTCTTCGGCATCGAGCGCCGATTGAGCTCCGTCCGCATGAAAGATAACTATCTCCTGCGAGCCGATCCGGTCATGGATAACCCTGCGCGCTTTGCTTATTCGATAAGGATACCCTTTGGCCTTATCGCCGATCTCTATGCCGATGACTTTTTCCATCGGTATCAACCGCGTGTCGGGTTTTCCGCGAAAGTGGCTGGGGCGGCCTTCGATATCGTCGTACCTTATAAAAGGATTGCGGCCATAATCACGCTTGTAGCCGGTTTGTCGCGAGAGCACTTCGCCTCTGGGAAAAGTAGCCGAGAATTGCGCGAAGCTGATTATCTGCGCGGGCAACCGGCTCAACTTCCTGCCTGTCAAATCGCCGACGACGGCTTCTCCCGTGAACTGCTGCCACCATGATTCCGTCTCGCGGTCGTACAAAACCATGTTGGCCGCGTGGACAAAACCCGCGATGCCGAATGATAAGACGCGCGCGCCGAGTTTGCGTTTGAAGACCAGAGCGCTGTTGCAGACGGAGCAGAAAGTAATTACTACGGGTGTGCCGCCTATCTGATCGTTGACGACTTCATGCCAGATCAGTATTTCGAGCGGGTAAGCGCGACTGACGCCGTTGACTTGAAGCGTGATGACCGGCTCGTTTGCCGACAGCCATTCGCGCGCACTCCTGACCGTGACGAAGCGCGGATTGTCAATCGCGGGGATGCCGTCCTTTGGCATCCCCGGCGATATCAGATCGTCGAGCTTGATAGAGCGTTTTTCCGTGTTGGTTTTCCATTCAAAGAAATCCGGCTCGCGATTCTGAGCGACGGCGGCGCAGGCCATCGCCAGCAACGCGAATAGAGAAATGAAGCACCTCGGTTTTCTCCTGAGCGTCAAATAATTCATGGTTGTATCTCGAACATCTTCGCCTGCACAGCCGTCTGCTTTGACTGCTGATCCGAAATCATGATGCGCAATTCGTAAACGCCCGCCGGTAGAGTTTTCAGGCCGAACTGACCGCCGAATTCCACGGAATTTCTCTCTTGGTCTGTAACCAGCGATGATAAAAGCCGCCAGTCGTCTTCAAGCACTACTTTTTCGCCTTGAACTATTTGCGCTCGAACTCTCAAATCGTTCGACCTCTTTTCGTTCGAGAAATCGCTGTACGCTCTGGAGAAATAAGTCAGATAATCCGCAGCGCGGAAAATGCTTATGCCCCGTTTGATGACGGGTTGAGTCACCGTTTTTTTTATTTCGGCTTGCGGCAGGGCGTTGGCGGACTGAGACAGCGCGAGACTGATGCCGCTCAGTGCCAGCTTTTTCGATTTCAGGTCCGGGACTTCCACCCACGCCATCGACGTACCGATCAGGTCCGTCGCCTGATCGCGAACGCCCACACGAATCTGATACAGCCCCGGTCTTAGCTGTAATCGTTTAACCTGACGGTAAACGTTCTGCCCCGCCTCTTTGTACTGCTCAGGCGACAGCCGGATCTGTATGGCATCCTGCGTGATGCTTTCGGCTTTTCCTCTGGCATTGATCACTTCCACCAGTATCGTAAGCTTGCTGACGAGGCTGTTGTTTTCCTCCACGTACCTGAGCTTTTTACCATCAGTAAAAGTATGAAGCGAAACCTGCGCGCTGTCGGCTTGCAGGTCCAGAAAGTCGGCTGATAGATCAATCCCTATTTGTGAATATGCGAACGGAGAGTTCATCGCCTGTAACAACCTTTTCTGCGGATCACTGGTATCATTCAACCGCTCCTTGTTTATGTCTGCGGCCAAGTAGCCCGATTGCGTCCGCACTCTATATTCAGGGTGATTTTTGACCCGCACCTTTATGCGCCGGAAGGTTTTTTTATTGTCATTGCCTTCGGGGTAATACGACAGCGCATAATAAAAACTGTTGTCGTCAACAGCTTTTTCGAGCGCGCCGTTTAAATCGTTCGTGGTAAGAAACGATTCGCCGCCCGTCTCTTTGGCCAGTATCCTGAGCCCTCCTTCCAGTTCTCTGTCGCCTGCCGAAACGTAACTCAGGATTTTATTGGCAGACTTCGGATCGGGATTAAGTCTTCCGCCTTTTGCGGCGTCGAAAAAAGATAGCCCGCGCAATCCGCCTGCTCCGAATGTGTAAATAACCACGCCGGATCGAGATGCCCGGCTGGTAGCCGATTGAATATCCGTAGAATCTATTGCCCCCGCATTATCGAGCATTGTGAACCCGTCGGATAACATCATTATCAAACGCTGGCCGGGCATATCACTCAATCGCTCGGCAACAGCTTTGAGCGTAAGCAATGTTGATCTTCTGCGATAAGTGGCTTCGCCAATTATTTCTCTGGCCCTCGAAAGGGCGATTGATTTTACGATGTTCTGTACGTGCGGATCATCCGACAATCCCTCTTCGGCCCTCACAATGCTCATGGCGACTTCGAGGGCTGGCGGAATTTCGGCAAGCTCCTGTGTCGATTCATTCTCGACTTTTGAAGCCAGATACGGCGAGTATAAAGTGTTCGGCCTTGTTTCCGGCGAAGCCGACAGCCTGCTGATCGCTGTGCGTAATACCTGTTTGTCCTGAGTAAACTGGCCGAATATACCTAGACTGCCGCTGCTGGTCACCACCGCCGCAACATCATGTTCGGTCAATTGCTGGTTGATGAATTTCGACAGCGTCTCTCTGGTCTGTAACAGACTGGTAGTCGAAAGGTGCAGTGTATCAACAAAGAAGACAATCGTTCGGCCCGGCGTGGCGGCGGCAGGCGCGCGTGTTTCTCCTGTGGGCGGCTGGTTGTCTGCGGTGCTCAGGTTTTCAGCGGAGAAAAAGCTGACGACCTCTCCCTGATCGTTTTCAAACACCTCAAAATCTTCCTTATTGAGATTCCTGACGATGTTTCCTTTTCGGTCGGTGACGACTACTCGGATTTCGACCAGTTCTGCTTTAAGCCGGAGGGAAGGTTCCTGCTGTTGGGTCGAAGGCTTGTCCTGCGGGTTGAGCGCGGCAACGATTGTAGTCATCGCGCCCAACACAACAACGATCAAAGAAGATTTCAGTATAAGAATTCCCGGACTCCTGCGAGCGGATAAAAATGACATAAGCGTAGTGACCTCAACTGAAACCTTTGCCCGATATTTTATCTCAATTGCGTACGTGTTGATGCGAAGACTGCGCCAGAGCGAAAGAACGAATCTGCCGTTTCACATAATCCTTTTCAAACTCTTTGATCTCTATGAATTGATTCACGCCGACATCGCGCAACACCTGCCGGGTGTTGCTGGCAGGCCAGAATATCTCAAGCGTCTTTACCTTTGAAGCTTTGCCTAGCCCGATTGATTGTGCCAGCGACGACGACCCGAAAGAGCCTCCGCTCGTCACTTCGCGGTAACGCAGAGAGGTTTTACCGGACGCTTCTTCCAGTACGATCCTTATTTTAGCGCCGATGGCTGCGCGATTGGTTTTTACGCCCGTCAGTTTGATGGCCAGCCAGTTGTTCTCATGACCGGGGTTCGCAAAAAGCGCGCGGTTATATTTATCTCCGGGCGCTGCTCCGCCGATATTGATAAAGACATCCTGATTCCCGTCATTATTTATATCGCTGAAAGAGACGCCGTGCCCTTTTTGCAGATGGCCTGTCCCTGTTGATGTAGTTACGTCTGTGAAGTACCTGCCTTCATGATTTCTCAACATGAAATTGGGCACCAGCGACGCATACGACGGCGAGCCTGTGCCAAGATAGAAATCCAGATAGCCGTCATTATCGAGGTCGCCAAAATTAGCGCCCATGCTCGGAATGACGCGATCAAGCCCGACCGCTTTAGTCGCGTCCTGAAACGCTCCCTTGCCCGTGTTCCTGTAAAGTTTCATCGTCTCTGCCTGCGCGGGCAAACCCAGAAACCCATTTACCACCTCGGTCACAGAAGGGATGAAACTGGCCACGAAAATATCGAGCAGCCCATCGTTGTCGTAATCGAAGAACCAGCAGGGAAAGCTCATCAGCGGCTTTTCAACGTGGAGTTGTTTAGCCAGATCCGTGAACGTCTGATTGCGATTATTGTGAAAGAGGAAATTTTCGCCCGCATAGTTGGAGACGTATAAATCAGGATAACCGTCATTGTCGTAATCGCCCCACGTTGCCCCTTTGGTGAAGGCCACTTTATCGACCCCGGCAGCGCGCGAAACATCGTCGAACGTGCCGTCGCCTTTGTTGCGGAACAACTGGCTCGCGTCATATTCATGGCCGATGTAGAGATCAACAAAGCCGTCGTTATCGAAATCGGCCCACACGGCTGAATGCGTGCGATAGGGGCCGGAATCCAGCCCGCTCGCGCCGGTTACGTCTGTGAACGTGCCGTCGCTGTTATTCCTCAACAGCGAATTGCGCATGGGAAAATCCCAGCCGCCGCGCATGACGAACAGGTCGAGCCTCCCGTCATTGTTGTAATCCGTCTGAATGATATTTATCCCGCCAAACTGAGTCCCAAGCTTTGCGCGATTCGTCCAGTCGTCGAAAGCGCCGTTTCCGTTACTGTGGTAATAACGAAGCGACTCGCACGGATCGAGGCTCGACAGCATAACGTCTAAAAAACCGTCGTTATCAAAATCGTCTACCACAGCGCCGCCCGCGCTGCCCATTGTGCCTATACCTGCGCCGGATGCGACATCTGCGAATCGCCCTATATCTTCCTTTGATTCAAAGGCGGAGGCAGGGATCAGATATTGCTTCGGAACCTCGTTCGGATATTTACCTAAAGTCATATAAGCGAGGTTCAAGAGCCATCGCACCTCCAGATCTTTCGGGTCGCCTTCGAGGTATTTCCTGAAATACTCGATAGCCTTTTCGGAACCCGTAGTCAGTTTGTGCCGGGCCGCAACGCTCAACGGGAATATGCACATCTCCGCGTTATGATCGAACTGGCAGTTTTGCAATTCGCCCTGCCTCAAATA
Organism: Blastocatellia bacterium; assembly: GCA_963804815.1. GTDB lineage: Bacteria > Acidobacteriota > Blastocatellia > UBA7656 > UBA7656 > DATEKX01. Next base: position 7,547,866 of record CAWDRU010000002.1, read on the forward strand.
GGCCAACCCGATCTCTTCTTCCAGAAAGAGCTTGATCTGCCCGCCATTCGGATAGAAATCCAGAGAGTCGTTCAAGAGCCGATACGAGGTTTCCAACTGTTTGATGGCCGCAGGCATGTCGCCTTTGTAGGCAGCCAGATTGCCGAGCTTTTCATGCAGGCGCGGCAGTTTCAGGATTTCAGGATCAAGCTCGTTCAGTTTTCTCGCTTCAAGCTTTGAAAGCTCAAGCGCGCTTTCGGCGATAAGTTCATTGTAAGCGCGTGTCAGGGCATTGCAGTAAGCCGTCAGGTCTCTACCGGCTGGCAGATAATCGGCAAGCACCGGAGGCCGCTCCATATCCGGGAAGCTGAGCACGTCTTTGTAATCACCCGCGCCAGTCGGTTTTTGAAACCAGCCGGTCTGTCTCTGTCCGGCTTTTCCGGTTTGATTCTGATCGACATGGTTTGCGCCTGCCGAACTGCTGACCACGGCAAGCGCCAGCAGAAAAGCGATGAATATATTGATGCGCGTTCTCATATTACAAAAGCAAGTCGTTCAGGAGATTTTTCGCAATCCCCAGCGGTATAACACTTTCATCAAGGTCTTGAAGCGCTTCTCCCACTTGGGCGTATAAGGGAACCACCACCAATCGCTTTTCATCAAAAACAGATCCCAGTTTATGTGTTTCATGCGGATGAATTCAAACAAGCCCGCCTGCCCGTGCGTCACGCCAAGCCCGCTCTCTTTTACCCCGAACCACGGAGTCTGCGCAGCGCCGTGAGTAAAGATGGCGTCGTTGATTATCACTGTGCCCGCTTCGATGCGCCGCGCCATCCGCCTCCCTTTTTCGTTGTCGCAAGTCCAAACCGACGCAAGCAACCCGTATTTGGAATTGTTAGCCTCGCGTATGGCTTCGTCCTCATCTTTGACAACTTTAATCGGCAGCACAGGCCCGAACGTCTCTTCGGTCATCACCTTCATCGTATTGTCTACGTCAACCAGAACCGTAGGCTCGAAAAAATAGCCGCCGAGGTCTTCGCGCCGCCGCCCGCCCGTAAGCGCGCGCGCGCCTCTGGCAATCGCATCCGCCACCTGATCGCTCACAATGTTCAACTGATTTTCATTCGTCAGCGACCCGATGTCGGTCGAACAATCCTGCGCGGGCGGGCCGACGCGGAGCTTTTTTACTTCGTCAACTACTGCGTTGATAAATTTTTCTGCGATTGGCTCGGTGACATACAGCCGCTCGACCGACGCGCAGACCTGGCCGCAATTCATGAACGCGCCCCATACAGCGCCTTTGACCGTTCGCTCGAACGGCGCGTCTTCGCAGACAATCATAGGGTCTTTGCCGCCCAGTTCCAGAACTACGGGCAGAAGCCTGCGGGCCGCCGACTCTGCAATCTTTTTTCCAGTGCGTACGGAGCCTGTGAAGAAGATTTTATCGACTGCGGCTTCGACCAGCGCCGCGCCCGTCGAGGCGTCGCCCTGCACGACTTCAAAAACGCCTTCGGGAAAACCCGCCGATGCAAAGAGCCTCTTGATCGCATCGCCCACGAGCGGCGTGAACTCTGATGGCTTGAGTACAACAGTGTTGCCCGCCATCAACGCCATGACTATTTCGCCTACGGGGATTGAGAAAGGGAAATTCCATGGGCTGATGACGCCGACGACTCCGAGCGGCTCGTGGCAGATCATAGAACGCTTGTTGCGAAAAACAGCGAGCGTAAACCGCTTGTCGCGCAGTATCCGCTCGGCGTTCATTGCGAAGTGGCTCATCAGGTCGCTCACCATGAAGACTTCTGTCGTGAGCGCTTCAAATTCCGGTTTCCCCGTCTCGTCGGAAATTATGCGACTTATCTCTTCTTTGCGGTCGTAGAGCGCGCGTCGCACTTTCAAGATGTAACGGGCGCGATTGCGGAACGAGAGCGCGGCCCATTCGCGAGCCGCCGCCCGCGCGCGCGCGACTGCTGCATCGACATCCGTGGCTGATGCAACCGGAAATCGGCCAAGCTCTTCAAGCGTTGCCGGATTGATTGAAACTATCTCTGCCGCACGCACGGCGGTATTGACAAACCTTGCAGTCATAAGCCCCCAATAAGAAGGGATGAAGGATGAGGGATGAAGGATGAATTAAACCTGCGCGAAACATTAATCTGCGGCTTCTTGTTCATCCCTCATCCTTCATCCCTCATCCTTTTGATAAGGTCGCCTGGTGATTTCAGTGCAAGGTCAGGCGATTCGGCCAATAATCGCTCGCGGCTTGAGCCGCCCCACAACGCCGCAGCCGTTCGCGTTCCGGCTGCGCGCCCCATCATTATATCCGCCGGGCTGTCGCCGATGACGAGCGTCGCACAGGGAGATGCGCCAAAATGATTCATCGCGCGCAGCACGCCATCAGGGTCGGGCTTTACGCGCTCCACATCGTCGCCCCATACGGTCAGGTTTACGAGCGACCGCAGCCCTGTGATGTCAAGTTCAAGCTCGCCCGCCCGGCGCGGCTTGAGCGATACGACTCCAATCTGTGCGCCGCGACCGAGCAGGGATTCAAGCAACTTCGCTATGCCGTCATAAGGTATCAAATGATGATGGTGGTTCGCGTAATAGTGTTCCTCGAAACTCACCAGCATCTCATCAAGCATCTCTGTGCTGTAGCGCCTGAGCACTTCCTGCGGAGACATATTCCAGAAATCGCGAAACTCCGTCTCGTCTATCTCAAGCCCTGTGTGCAGTCGTATCGTGTGCTTGAACGCCTCGCGATACGCCGGTTCCGAATGCGCCAGCGTTCCATCGAAATCGAATATGAAGCAATTCAAATTCATAGAAATCAGAAGTCAGAAGTCGGAAGCCGGAATTGTTAAAGACGTGAAGCTGGCTCTGGGAGTCAGTTTCACGGCGACCATCATTCCGACTTCTGACTTCTTCAGTTACTGTCTTGCAGGGGGCGGCAGGTTCGTGCCTCGCGGGCGATTGTAAGGCGAAGACTGCAACCACGCAGGCATCGCTTCCTGATCGGCGATGCGCATACCGACAACCAATCCCATCACGGCCAGATCGCGCGCGCCGTCCCAGTGCCAGTCCTTCTGCACTGTGTCTGTCGCCATGTGATAATCGGTCACGAGAAACTTCATGGCGCGCGCGCCCATAGCCGTCTGATCGCTCGGCGCTCCTATCAGGTACAGCGACGGCACGCCTTTCTTAAAAAATGCATAGTGGTCTGACCGATAGAAAACGCCCTCTTCAGGAAACGGGTCGGGCACGATTGCGATATTCATGGCTGATGCGACGCCTTCCATCTGAGCGCCGAGGTCGGAATGCTTGAAGCCGTAGTCAATCAGATTTTTCATCGGCCCCCAGACTTCCGAGCCTATGCCGTCATAGTTGATGTTGGCGGCCACCTTTTCAATCGGCCACGTCGGATGTTTGACCCAGTACTCCGCGCCCAGCAGTCCGTATTCTTCGCCCGTCACCGCGAGAAAGATTATCGAGCGGCGCGGCTTCTGTTTCGCTTTGGCAAGCGATTCGGCAATCGCAACCAGCTTGGCGATCCCTAAGGCGTTATCGGCTGCGCCGGGATAGATTGTTCCGTCCGTTTCTATGCCATAAGCGTCATAGTGCGCCGAGTAGACGACGGCTTCTTCCCTGAGCTTTGCGTCCGAGCCTTCGAGCACGGCGACGACGTTGCTTGACGGCGCTTCTTCCCGCTTCACGCCGATAGTGATTGCGGCCTGTTTGCCCAGATCGCGCGAAGCGAATTCCCCGGCCTCGGCTTTCGCTTTCGCCTCTTTGTAGGTGGTGCCTGAACCGGCGAAAAGTTTTTCGGCAGCCTCGTCGCTCACAAAAATAAACGGCGGCGTTTTGAAGGGCATCTGCGGATCGTCGGCAAACGACACGCGGCGGCGCATCATGTATGTGGAAGCAAGACCGAAGGGCTGCGTCTCTCTGCCCACATAAGTGACCACAATGGCTGCTGCGCCACTTGTAATCAAACGGCCAAATACGGCTCGCTGATTTGACGCCTTTGCCCACGCAGCGTCATTAACACCATTCGGTTTGCCGCCGAGCAACAGGACTACTTTGCCTTTCACATTGATGCCTGCAAGGTCATCGCGTTTGATCTCAGGCGAAATGACGCCGTAGCCTGCAAAGACCAGTCCGGCGTTCACCTCTTTCAGCTCGGCAGGCAAAGGCTGCACGAAAACAAAATCGTCTTTGAGCTTTAACGTCGTGTCGCCCGCTTTGAATGAGGAGCCGGATTGAACCTGTTCGGATTTGAATTTGATTGCCTGCCGGTATGTGCCCGCATCGCCCGCCGGTTTAAGTCCGATTTTAGCGAAACGATCTGCTATGTATTGCGCTGCTTTGTCCGCGCCGGGCTGCCCTGTGCCGCGCCCTTCCATCTCTTTTGAAGCGAGCGCGTTTGTCACTTCTTTGAGCGTTTCCACTTTTACTCGCGCTGCCGCCTCGCGCTCCTGTTTGGAAAGCGCAGGAGCGGTTTTCGCTGCCGCTTGTCGGGCTAAAGCCGAGGGAGTTACGAGCGAGACTGCGGGCAACGAGATTGCAAGCAGCGCGATTACAAATCGACTGATACATAAATGCAAACGAAGGGAGGATTTCATGACTCAATTTCTCCTGCTAACTTGAGAGGCAATGAAAGCGATCAGATCAGGGCACAATCATGTCGCTTGATGTTTTGTTTCGGCCAGCCGGTCTTCAAAATCGCCCATCGCGCGGAACTTGTCATAGCGCAGCGCGACGCGGGCTTTATCGCTCAAACTGTCTACGGACGCGAGCGCCTCGGAAAGCGCAACGTCCAGTCTTTCGGCCATCGCGTCGTGATCCGTGTGCGCTCCGCCCGCAGGCTCTTTGATTATCTGATCGATCAATCCGAACTTGAGCAGATCGGGCGCAGTGAGGCGCAACGCGATTGCCGCCTCTTCGGCGTGCTCCTGATCGCGCCAGAGTATGGCCGAGCAGGATTCGGGCGAGATAACCGAGTAGATCGAATTTTCAAGCATCAATACTTTATCGCCTACGCCTATTGCCAGCGCGCCGCCCGACCCGCCTTCGCCCGTTACGGTGACGATGACAGGGACTCGAAGCTTTGCCATCTCGCGCAGGTTGTAGGCAATCGCTTCGGCCTGGCCGCGCTCTTCTGCGTCGATGCCCGGATACGCGCCCGGAGTATCAATAAAGGTGAATATCGGGCGATTGAATTTTTCCGCCACCTTCATGATGCGCAGCGCTTTACGATAGCCTTCGGGTTTGGGCATCCCGAAATTGCGCTGCTGCCGCTGCTTTGTAGTGCGCCCTTTCCGGTGTCCGATGACGGCGCACGGCTCGCCGTGAAAACGAGCCATGCCTGCGACCATGGCCAAATCGTCACCAAAGCGACGGTCTCCGTGAAGCTCAAGAAAGTCTGTGAACATCAGATTGATGTAATCGAGCGTGTAAGGTCGATTGTCGTGCCGCGCGATCCTGATGCGCTCCCACACTGTGAGCGTGACAGCATCGGCTGTGAGATTCGCCGCTTCGGAATGTTGAATGCGACGATGAATCTCTTCCATCGAATTATCATCGCTGGAATCAAGCTTCATCTTTTTTTCTGCCATAGAGAGCCATTCTAAATCTAAAGCTGCAATCTTGACACCCTTCACGCGCCGTTGTTACATTGCTCGCGCTTATAAAACAGGAGGTCTTAAAGCTAATGGCGACGTTCAATGGTATAGAAGTTCCTGCCGATGGTCAAAAGATTACGGTAGAGGCCGGGCGGCTTGTCGTGCCCCCGAATCCCATAATCCCTTTCATCGAAGGCGATGGAACGGGCCGCGACATCTGGCGCGCATCACAGAGAGTTTTCGACGCGGCGGTCGAAAAAGCTTACGGCGGAGAGCGCCGCGTCGCATGGTACGAGATATACGCGGGCGAAAAAGCGTTCAATAAATTCGGCGAATGGCTCACGGATGATTCCGTGAAAGCAATCGCGGAATTCGCCGTCGCCATCAAAGGCCCGCTCACGACTCCCGTGGGCGGAGGCATTCGCAGCCTCAACGTTACGCTTCGCCAGGTGCTTGACCTCTATGCCTGTGTGCGCCCCGTGCGCTATTTCAACGGCGTGCCTTCGCCCGTAAAACAGCCGGAGAAAGTTGACGTGGTCATCTTCCGCGAAAACACCGAAGACGTTTACGCGGGGATAGAGTTCCAATCCGAAAGCGAACGCGCGCGCGAGGTCATCGCGCTTCTAAATGACAAGTACGGATATAAAGTGCGCGAAGGCAGCGGCATCGGCGTCAAACCCATGTCGGCTGCGGGGACAAAGCGACTGGTACGCCGCGCCGTTCAGTACGCGATAGATTTCAACCGCCCTTCGGTCACGCTCGTTCACAAAGGCAACATCATGAAATTCACCGAGGGGGCGTTTCGCGACTGGGGCTACGAGCTTGCGAAAGAGGAATTCCGCGATCAGATAGTAACGGAACGCGAGACATGGATTCTGGACAACCGCGAAAAGAACGCGTCGATCAGCGACGAAGAGAACGCGCGGATGATAGAGCCGGGCTTCGATCAGTTGAGCGAAAAACAGCGCGTGGCGCTCGTCGAAGAGATCACACAAACGCTCGCCTCGATCTGGGCGACGCACGGCGGCGGCGCGTGGAAAAAGAGAGTGCTTGTCAAAGATCGCATCGCGGATTCCATGTTCCAGCAGATACTGATTCGCCCGGACGAATACTCTGTCATAGCGACGCCGAACCTCAACGGCGATTACATCTCGGACGCGGCGGCGGCGCAGGTCGGCGGCCTTGGGATGGCTCCCGGAGCCAATATCGGGGACCGTGCCGCGGTCTTTGAAGCGACGCACGGCACGGCTCCAAAATACGCGGATCAGGATGTGATCAATCCGTCGTCGGTTATACTGTCGGGCGTGATGATGTTCGATCACATGGGCTGGCGCGAGGTCAGCCAGAAGATAGTTGACGCGCTGACGCAGACGATTCAGCAGAAGCGCGTGACTTACGATCTGCATCGCCAGATGGAAGGCGCGACAAAATTGAAGACCAGCGAATTCGCATCGGCGATCATCGAGAACATGTAAGGAAAAGGTCAGGTTGGATGAGCGAGCCGGAAAAGCAGAAAATCGTCCCGGCAGACGCGGACGATTGCATTAAGTTCGTCAACGAACATCGAGAAGAAATAGCTCGCGGGTTGTACGATCTTCAGCTTGAGAAATCATGGGCAAAATCGCTCGACTCATCCGACCTGCTCGTCATTGCGAAGAATTGTCCGAGTTCAAGACCGGCGATTGCCGCGGCCACGAAAGCATCGGACCTGCTCGAAACTCTCGCCACGGATATGGACGAGAAGGTCAGAGAAGCCGTTGCCGATAACCCGAAAACGCCCGTGAAGTCGCTTGAGTCGTTAGCCCGTGATGCGGTCTCTTCAGTGCGCATGGCCGTGGCCAGCAACTCGAACACGCCCGCCGTTCATCTTGAGATACTTGCTGCGGACTCGGTCAATTATGTTCGCTGGGGTGTTGCCAATAACGAATACGCTCCGCCCGCTGTTCTCAAAAGCCTGACCAAAGACCCGGACTCGCACGTGAGCCGTCAGGCAAAGAACAACCCCAACACGCCAAAGACGGGTTTCTTTGCTCGATTGATTGGGAAAGGCTGACCGCCTGTGAATTTGTATCAGCTATGTTAAAGAACACCTTCTGCCACATACCGGGTATCAGCGTCGCAGCCGAACGCCTTCTATGGTCGGCAGGGATTCGTTCATGGGAAGAGGCAATCGATGCCGACCGAATTCGATTGCCGCGCAGGCAGCAAAGAGCGCTGCCTTCTCACATCAAAGAATCGTTCGAGATGCTCGAACGCGGCAACCCTTATCATTTCGCGGGACTGTTGCCGTCGAACCAGCACTGGCGGCTCTTTCCCGATTTTCGCCGTGCGATTGCTTATCTCGATATCGAAACGACGGGGCTGGGCTACGCGAACTCAATCACAACGATAGTCGTTTATGACGGCGAAACTGTTCGCCACTATGTTCACGGCGAAAACCTCGACGATTTCAAGCGCGACATCACAGAGTATTCGGTCATCGTCACCTACAACGGCAAATGCTTCGATGTGCCTTTCATCGAGCGGTTTTTCAATATCAGGATGACGCAGTCTCACATCGACCTGAGATACATTCTGAAGAGCCTCGGCTATTCGGGCGGGCTGAAAGGATGCGAGCGACAACTCGGCATAGAGCGCAAAGACCTGGCCGATATCGATGGGTTTTTTGCGGTGCTGCTGTGGGATGATTTCGAGCGGAGAAAGAATCCGAAGGCGCTTGAAACTCTGCTGGCCTATAACACGGCTGACGTAGTGAACCTCGAAACGTTGATGGTTCTGGCCTATAACATGAATTTGAAGAGCACGCCTTTCAGCGCAAGCCATCGACTGGATCTGCCCGCGCAGCCTTACATCCCCTTTAAAGCCGATCTGGAGACCATCGCCCGACTCAGGCAGAGCATGACTTGGGATGGCTACAGATACTCAAGAGGATATTGAAGGCTGCTGGAATACGGTAGCCGTTACGTAGAAACCAGTTCGGATTCTTCCGCTTCGTGATTGATTCCAAGATATAGATCTATTTCACGGCGCATCTGCTCGATTTGTGCAATAAAGCCCTTTGATAAGACAGGGTAAGCTGTAGGAGATTCTTCGCGCTTCATCTCTTCGAGCGCCAACTCCAACGTTGCAATCTTTTGCTGAGTATGCGCCAGCTGCTCGTGATTATGAATTGCCATAGAGATCTACCTCCACAACGCCCACCGGTTTATTATCCCTACTGCTCTGAAAGAACTCAATAATAGTTTGCATTCGCACCGTTTCTTCCCTTACGACGATAACATCGAAATCGTTGCCTTTGAGCACACGGCGTAACGCATCACGATCTGCCACTACATGCTGACTTTGAGCAAGCGTCTCGATTTCAACATCCTTTGCGATCACAATCACCGCATCAATATCATTTGGCACAGGCTTGGCTGAAACAAAACTGCCTCCAATAATGACCCGTTTCACAATGCCTGAAAACTTCGTCATCTCCACCAATTGCTTGAATTTTGAAAAAAGCTTTATGCGACGATCTGATATCGTGAATCCGCCAAACCGTTTTTCGATTTCGGTCAAACTTGCGCGATGAACCCCAGCCGGAAGATTGCCATCGGAATTGAACTCAGGCAACATATCAACGCCTCCGTATAAATCCCCCGAAAGACCTTACGGCCATCCGACAGATTGTGTAAAATGGCTGACCTTAAATCCGATCACACATAAAAGCGTGAGTGTACATGGCGAAGACTAAGCGGAAGGCTGCGCGGCCCGGCACGTTGATGCTGATAGGCGGCGCGGAGGATAAATTTGAACAGAAGTACCTACTGAAAAATTTCTTTGACGTAAGCGGCGGTCGGCGCGCGCGACTGACGATACTGCCGAGCGCGTCCGAGTACGAAGACAGCGGGGCGATCTATCAACAGGTATTCGCGGAATTCGGCGCGCGCGCGGTCAGAATACTTCCGCTCTTCAGCCGCGAGGAAGCCGACCTGCCCGACATCGCCAGAGAACTGGCAAAAGCGACCGGCATTTTTATGACGGGAGGCGATCAGAGCAAAATCGTCAGCATCCTTCACGGCACGGCTTCATTGCGCGCCATCGTTTCGGCATACGAGGGTGGCGCGACTATCGGCGGGACCAGCGCCGGAGCAGCGGCGATGAGCGACCCGATGATAGCGGGCGGCATGGGCGGCCAACTCGCTCGCAGCCGTCTGGTAAAGCTCGGTCAGGGGCTGGGCCTGACCACCTCGCTGATAGTTGACCAGCACTTTCAACAGCGCAAACGTCTGGGCCGGTTGCTTACGGCTGTGCTCACTTATCCGCAGATGCTCGGCCTCGGCGTTGACGAAGACACAGCCGCTTTGGTTAGTGCCGAGGGAGAGGTCTCTGTCATTGGCCGGGGGACCGTAACGATCGTTGACGCGAGCGAGGCGCGGTCTGCCAATCTGGCGACGATCTCTGATAAAAGCCCTATAGCATTTTCCGGCATGGTGCTGCACACGCTTGTGCACGGCGGCAGGTTCGATATAAACAGGAGAGAGATCATCTCGAAGGAGTAAAGCCATGAAAATTTTGGAGACGCAGGTTTTTCGCGGCCCAAGCGTTTACAGCCTGAACCCTGTGATTCGCATGAAGCTGGATATCGAAGACCTCGAAGAAAAGCCGTCGAACCTGATCGAAAACTTCACGGATCGTTTGATCGAGATGATGCCGACTCTCTACGAGCACCGCTGTTCTGAAGGCGTGCCCGGCGGATTCATCACGCGATTGCGCGAAGGCACGTGGGCGGGGCACGTCATCGAACACGTTGCGCTCGAACTGCAATGCATAGTCGGTACGGAAGTGGGATTTGGAAAGACCCGCTCGGCTGAGCAAACGGGCGTTTATAACGTCGTTTACTCTTACATCGAAGAGAAGGTCGGGCTTGAAGCGGGGCTGGCTGCCGTGCGAATAATCGAACATCTGGCTTATGACGGGGCGCTCGAATATCAAAAAGAGCTTTCCGCGCTCAGCCGCATACTCGACCGCGTGGCTTACGGGCCGAGCACGCAGAGCATGATCGATAAAGCCAGAGAGCGGGACATCCCGTATATCCGCCTGAACGACCGCAACCTTGTGCAACTCGGTCACGGCAAATATCAAAAGCGGATCGAAGCGACGGTCACTTCGATGACCAGCCTGATCGCAACAGACATCGCGTGCGACAAAGAACTGACCAAGTCCATGCTTGACGAGGCGGGCGTGCCGATTCCGAAAGGTCGCGTCGTCGATACCCGCGAAGACGCAATCACCGCCGCAGAGGATATTGGATTTCCGGTAGTCATAAAACCCTTGAACGCAAATCACGGCAAAGGCGTCGCCATCAATCTGAACACGCGCGAAGAGGTCGAGCAGGCTTTTGATCGCGCAACGGATTATTCCTCGGACGTAATTATCGAACGCTTTATTGCGGGGCGCGACCATCGCGTGCTCGTCATAAACGGCGAAGTCGTGGCCGTGGCCGAACGTGTGCCCGCTCACGTCACGGGCGATGGCCATCACACGATTCAGCAGTTGATTGATAAAGAGAACCGGAACCCTATGCGCGGCGAAGGGCACGAAAAGGCCCTGACTAAAATCTTCATCAACGAAGAATCTCAGCGGCTCCTGGCCGAGCAGAACCTCTCTCTCGAATCCGTTCCCGAAGCCTCGCAACAGGTCTGGCTCAAGCGCACGGCCAACATCAGCACGGGCGGCACGGCTGTTGACCGCACGGATGACATCCATTACGAAAACATCGAAACGGCAAAACGGGCCGCGCGCATCATCGGGCTTGATGTCGCGGGCGTCGATATGCTGACGACAGACATCACGCGCCCGCTCGAAGAGACGAAAGGCGCTATCTGCGAAATCAACGCAGCGCCCGGCTTTCGCATGCACGTTCATCCGACCGTAGGCCGCCCGCGCGATGTTGCGGGCGCAGTGCTCGATATGCTTTTTCCGCAGGGCGCGCCTGCCCGCGTTCCCGTGGTCGCCATCACAGGCACTAACGGCAAGACGACCACATCGCGAATGCTCGCGCACATACTGAAGATGGCGGGCAAAAAAGTTGGCCTTACGACGACCGACGGTTTGTACATAGACGGCAAGCGAATACTACAAGGCGATTTGACAGGCCCGTGGTCCGCGCGAATGGTGTTGAGAGATCCGACCGTTGATTTCGCGGTGCTGGAGACTGCGCGAGGCGGCATACTGCGCTCAGGTCTGGGGTTTGACGAATGCAACATCGGCGCGATCACAAACGTCTCGGAAGACCATCTGGGGATGCGCGGCATAGATACGCTCGAAGAACTGGCTTATGTGAAATCTATTGTCATCGAAGTCGTGCGGCGCGATGGGTTTTCGATACTAAATGCAGAAGACCCGCATCTTGTGCCGCTCGCTAAAAACGCCAGAGGCACGCTCTGCTGGTTCTCGCTCGACCCTGAGAATGAAGTATTCAAGCGGCACGTCGAGCAGGGAGGCACGGGCGCGACCCTGCGCGATAACTCGATAGTCATGAGGCGCGGCGCGCAGGATTTACCGGCGATCAACCTTAACTCGATCCCTGCGACCTTTAACGGTCGCGCGATGTTCAACGTCGCAAACGCGATGGTCGCGGCTATGGCGGCTCACCTTTCGGGCGTAAGCATTCACGATATTCGCACGGGCTTGAAAACCTTTGAGACGGGCTATTATCTGTCGCCCGGCAGATTGAATCTGGAAGAGGTCGGCGACTTTCACGCTCTGCTCGATTACGCGCACAACACGGCTGCATACCGCAACGTAGCCGCGTTCATAAAGAAGCTCCGCGTCGATCGGCGTATAGGTGTAGTCGCAGGGCCGGGCGACCGCCGGGACATTGACATCGATACGATGGGCCGCATAGCGGGCGAAGCCTTTGACCGATTGATTATCAAAGAAGATGACGACCGGCGGGGAAGAGAAGTCGGAGAAACCGCTGAATTGATGAAGCGCGGCGCGCTTGCGGCAGGGCTTGCGGCTGAGGCGATTGAGGTAATAGTCAACGAAACGGAGGCCGTAGCTCATGCGCTGCGCAGCGCGCGCAAAGGCGACCTTGTCGTCATCACTGCCGACAACATCAAACGCACGTTCGAGCAGATAGTCCGTTTCCGCGACGAGCAGACAGCAGCGGGTGTGTAGCCTGAATAAAAAGCGCGAGCCGGTGTAACCTTTTGGCTTCGTCAAACGTGTTGTCGGTAGAATCGTTTGAAAGGAGTTGAAAGATTATGCAATCGAATGATGTGCCAGTCGATGTCGCAGTCATAGGCGGCGGCGTGGCCGGGCTTGCAGCCGCTACGTTTCTGGCCAGTCATGGCAAAAGCGTGCGCCTGCTTGAACAATCTCCGGCATTGGGCGGGCGGGCTCGCACCAGACAGCAGGACGGGTTTTATCTGAACATAGGCCCGCACGCGCTTTATCGCGGAGGGCGCGGCATGGATGTCCTCCGTGAGCTTGGCGTTGAAGTTCAAGGTCGCGTGCCTTCGGTGTCGGGCGCGTTTGCCGTCAAAGGCGGCGTCAGGCATACATTTCCGGCTGGTTTGGTTTCGCTTCTAACCACAAGCCTGTTCAATCTTTCGGGCAAACTCGAAACGGCGCGCCTTCTTGCGTCGCTGCCGAAAATTGATGGCAATAAGGTGATGAACATAAGCGTGCGCGAATGGGTTGACGCGGAGATTTCGCACGCCGGTGTCAAAGATTTTCTGATGGCGGTCTTTCGCGTCTCTACATACTCGAACGCGCCTGAGTTGATGAGCGCGGGCGCGGCCCTCGAACAGTTGAAACTGGCTTTCGGCAAAAGCGTTCTCTACCTCGACGGCGGATGGCAGACTCTTGTTGACGGGCTTGCGGATGCGGCGAAGCGAGCGGGAGTTCACATAGAAACCAGCGCGAAGGTCGATAGCGTGGAGCGCGATCTGACAGGCGCTGTGCGCGGCGTACGATTTGCGGATGGCCGCGCGATTATCGCTTCGACGGTTGTCATCGCATCAAGTCCGGCGGTCGCTGTAAGGCTTGTTGAGCGCGGGCATCAAACAGAGCTTGCGCGATGGGCTGATGAAGCGATACCCGTTAAAGCCGCAACGCTCGACGTAGCGCTGCGCTATCTGCCAAAGCCGAAAGCGACGTTTGCGCTCGGCATTGACCGCCCGCTTTATCTTTCGGTTCACTCGGCAACGGCGCGGCTCGCGCCCGAAGGCGGCGCGCTGATTCACGTTGCGAAATATCTCGCGCCCGAAGGCGAAGACTCGAACGAGGCTATCGAGCGCGAGCTTGAAGGTCTGCTTGATCTCCTACAGCCGGGATGGCGGGCGGCGCTCGCCGTACGTCGCTTCCTGCCTGACCTGATCGTAGCGAACTCGACTCCGCTGGCCAGGCATGTGCGACCCGGCCCGAAAGTTTCCGACGTGCCGGGATTATTTGTAGCGGGCGACTGGGTAGGTCAGGAAGGCATGCTTGTCGATGCAAGTCTTGCAAGCGCAAAGCAGGCGGCGCAGTTGATAGCGGGCACGCGTTACGCCAGCCTCGCCGCCGCAGGCTGATTGAATATTTAATCTGATGACTGATGACCGGTCAATTCATCACTCATCCTTCATCACTCGTGACTATGGCAATACCGGCTGATGTTTTTGAGACTGACCGCAGGCTGCTCTGGGGGTTGTGCTATCGGATGACGGGCAATGCGGCGGACGCAGACGATCTTGTTCAGGAGACGTTCGTGCGCGCGATAGAGCATCCGCCTCGCCGGATGGATGAGCCTCTGCGGCCCTGGCTCGTGCGCGTTGCGATCAATCTCAGCCGCGATCTGTTGCGGCGCAGGCGAAGGCAAAGCTACACAGGCAACTGGCTTCCTTCGCCTGTGCCAACCGAAAACAAAGACGATCCTGCCTCATACGAGCCGCCCGCCCCGTCAAAAGATTCTCCCGCTGCGCGATATGAGTTGATGGAGAGCCTGTCGTTCGCTTTTCTGCTTGCGCTCGAAGCGCTCACCCCGTCTCAGCGCGCGGCGCTGTTGCTGCGCGACGTGTTTGATTATTCGACCACTGAAACCGCCGAGGCGCTCGACATCACGGAAGCGAACGCAAAAGTTCTGCTGCTTCGCGCCCGCCGCAGGATGCAGGAGTATGACAGGAATCGCGCAAATTTAAGCCCCGAACGGCTGGAAGCGACCCGTCACGCGCTCGAACAGTTCCTGCTCTGTCTCGACCGGCGCGACGTGAAAGGGCTTGAGCGATTGCTGACCGAGGATGTAGTGAGCGTCTCTGACGGCGGCGGCGTGGTGGAGGCCGCTTTGCGTCCGATCACGGGGCGCGATAAATTGCTGCGGCTGACGCTTGCGCTCTCCGCAAAATCGGTCAGCGTGCCGCGCGTCTCTTTGCGTGTGCTGAATGGTTTGCCCGCGATATTGTTCGAGGATGTTGTTTCAACCTCTACACGCGCAACCCGCTACACGATTCAGATCGAAGTTGACGACGCGGGGCGCATTCGCAGGCTCGATGCGGTGCTCGCACCAAATAAACTGACGGCCATAAGATAATACCGGGCCAGTATCATTATCCATTTGCGCGGCTTTCAAACAGTTCGGTCAGATCGCCTACGGTCTTCACGTTCTTCAGATCCTCCTGCACAAGGCGAATGCCGAATTCCTCCTGAAGCTCTATTACCATCTCAACCAGCGCAAACGATTCTGTGACCAGACTGGTCAACGCTATGTCATCTTCCACCTTTGAAAAAGGGAGCCTTAAATGATCGGCTATCTTCTCTTTCACTTTATTCCTGTCGAGCATCCCGGCATTCCCCCTTTTATTTCACAATGAACTGAATTCTTTCTTCGTGCTCCTGCGCGGCTCTGCTGTAGACTTCTCTGTCCGCCGCCTGAAATCGTCGAAGCGTTGTTTCTATCAGTTCCTTTCCATACTCAGGCTCCATGTTCTTCAAAGCTTCGTGTATCCATTCGATGTGCCATTTTTCATCCACCATGATCTTTGCCAGCGTGTCGCGCACTTCCGTGTGCAGGTCCGGCACCTGATTGTGGCGCGCATATTGATTTATGACGCGCTTTTCAAAGACCTGCGTAATGGCAAGGACTTCCATGAGGTTGACAGGCAGGCCAGCCGCCGCCAGATACTGATCCTGATATGCCTCGCTCAATTTAAGAGGTTCGCCGCCCAGCCTCTCGATACACGAAGTCCAGTACCACGAATGAAGCGCTTCATCTGAAAAATGCTTTGTCATGTCGCGCTGAATCGAGCCCGGTTTCATGGACTTTGCCAGCCTGCCGAAAAAAAGCGCGCCGCTGATTTCAGAGGTGCGATAAAAGCTGAGTATCCAAAGTTCATTTTCACTGAGCCTTGACATCTCTCCCCCATTTTGTCCGAAGTAAATACCGGCACGTATTGCCGATCAGTCGCCGCGCGTCGGGCGCGCTGTAGCTCTCCAGTGCTGAAACAAGGTTGCGATTATCAATCTCTTTGCGAATGAAAAGCTGTTTGCCGAAAGGCGCGACACTTGAAACCGCCTGATTGACTATCTGGCCGCCAAAGGCGCTCAGGCCGCCCACCAGCAGATCGAAAGATTCAGAGTCGGCGTAAAGCGGTTTGAGAATCCGCCGCGATTTGAAGTCGTTTTCCTGCTCAAAGATTTCAAACGCGAGGTCTATGAGTTCACCCAGAGTGAGAGACTCTTTTGCGGTATGAGCCACGTGATAAATAGCCCTGCTCGAATCCGTATTCATCAACGTGAAGACGGCGTCGGTTACGAAATCGCCCGTGACAAAATAGACCGGCGTTTCGGGTTTGCCGGGAACCAGCGACAGCAATCCGTAATAAAAGAGCTTGAGCGTATTATGAAAAGCGTTGTATTGCGACACGCATCCATCGTCGGAATCTGCGATGACCGTGGCGACTCGAAGAATGCGCCACGGGAGATGATCGAAACTGCGGAGCAGACTGGCCTCGGATTTCCACTTCGAGCTTTCATAGTGATTGGCAAATCCGTCTTTGCCGTCATTGACGGTCTCTTCTACGCGCCCCGACTTCAGCCCCGACGCGTAGACGGTGCTGAGTAATCCGAAAGCTTCGAGCGACCGGCACCGGCTTGCGAAGCGGAGCATCTTTTCCGTGCCTTCGACGTTGACGCCCTCTGCCGTCGCTTCATCAACATTGAATCGCGTGACCGCCGCCGAGTGAATTATCCTGCCGATTTTGTCCGGCTCGATGGACAAAAAAGGATCATCGCTTCTGAGGTCTCCCCAGTGATAGTTCAAGCGATCCGTAGGGCCGTTCAGTTGACGATTGAGTTGGTCGCTTCTGGCTTGAAATTCCTGCTCGTCGCGCGCTCGAACCCATAGCAGAATGTGATCCTCAGTTGCCGCAAGATATTTCTTTGCGAGCCGCGCGCCCAGATAGCCCGCCGCGCCTGTTATCAATATCTGTTTTGTGTTCATTTGCTATTGCCTGAATTCAGGTTCGGCCAATCGCTTTCATTCATCCCGAACTGATTCAAAAACGCATACATCCATCTTTCGATGCCGAATGCGACGCAGCCTGAAAATGCCTCTTTGCCGTCGCGATATATGTTGAACGCTTCGCCAAAATAATTCCGGTGAAAGTTGATCGAACCGATGGCAAGCCCTGTCCGGTAAACCATCTCCGTTTTGATCGGGTCGAGCTTTTGAAGAAGATATCTGGGATTACTCGAAGGGTTGAAAAAAGGGTCGGTCGCGTTTTTCCATTCGACTGAAAGAGCCACCTCTTTGAAGAACCGATCAACTTTATCCTGATGCTCTTTCAAAAATGTTTTCACCTCGTCCGCCGTGCCGATGCATACGATCTCTCGCATGGAAAAACTCCATTGGCGCTCAAGCGGCAGATAGTGCGACTCCCTTCTGAAACAGGTGGCTCTGGTCGTCACATAGCGAGGCGCGTCGAGCGATTCGCCCTGAAACTGTACGTAAAAGTGATAGCAGGCCGCTGGCGTCAACGCGTCTTTTATCGGAGCCTGCGCGCTCAGATGAATCGTTTCGTTTGAATCCATCGGCTCGCCTTCGGCGAAGCGTTTCAAATTCTCTTCGTCGGAATCGAGCGTTACCGGAAAGGTCACAAGATGAGGGAATGAGCGAAAGTAATCGAGCCGCGCAAGCTCGCGCGCCGGTATAAACGTTGGAAACAGAAACTCTGTCGCGCCCGCGTCCCCGGCCCAATTCAGGAAGAACTGGTCGAGATTGCGATAAAGCTCAAGCATTTTGCCGCTGAACGAAGACTGTCCATTTTTCAGCCAGCGAAACCCTTCCAGCTTCTCAAAATTCATCAATCATTGCTCCCGCGCGCTGTGAAAAAAAAGTTGTCGTACAGCGCATCGATGTTTCTAAAGACGCCGACCTTCAGATCATCCACTTCGACTGATCGGTTCGACAGCCTCTCGATGAAAAGAATCAGGTCCATCACCTGAAGCGATGAAATGATTCTTTGCTCGATGATGAGCGTCTCGTCATTTAACTCTTCGGGCTGAATCCTGCCGTTGGTTTTGATTATCCAGTCTCGCAATGCCTGCCGAATCTCCGCTTCTGATTTCATAAAGCCGGTTCCTCGTCGAGAATTTCATTCTCCAGAAGATAACGAACGCAGCCCTCTGATATTTTCCTGCGCCGCGCTCGGCTGTCCGCGTGATTGAAGGCCGTATCCTGCACGTCGAAAGGGGCGGCAAATCCGCAATCACGATAGACTGCCGGGTTGTAGTATTCTTTCCACGCCTGCGTCAGGTAGGCGCTTATGTACTCGCGCACGCGCCTGCGGGTTTCATCCGACCACACGCAGAAGTAGCGGGAAAACAGTTCCCTGACGATCTGGCGACCGAATACCAGATGGCGCGCTTCGTCGCGGTGATGCAGCAGGTTGATCTGGCGCGCGATCTGTGCGAGCCGCTCGTCGCGCGACATTATCACGTTGTAAACGTCTACGATCTCTTCAAAGATGAGCGCCTTTGCGAAGAAGAGAAAATCCTCTTCGCCGCGTTCGTACTCGCGCGGAAAGGCGAATTTTTTCTCCGCGTAGACTTTGCCCGCGTACTTCAGGCAGAAGCCGCCGAAGTAGACCATGTGCTTGTTCTCTTCATCCAGAAAATGGTGCAGGTAATCATTGATCTCGTCGTTGCCTTTTATATAGAGCCGTTTGGCAAGCCCCGCGACAAGCGGTTTCTCGCCTTGAATATTGAGGCTGAAGAAATTGACCGCTTCATAAAAACTCAGCCGCTTCTTTTCACCGTCGCTTAAATCGTCGTAAATCTGTGTGCCGTAAAGCGAGATCAATTCCGGGCTTGTGAACCACTGCTCCGGGTCCAGAGCTTCCGGCCAGTCCAGGTACGAGTACGGATTGACGTAATCTTTGACGGAAGCCTCACAAAGCTTCCTGATAGTTTTTGCAAAATCAGCCATCGCTGTCCTCGACTCAACGTTCGATTAACGATTATACCTTTTCGAGAATGACACACTGCCAGTTTAGCCCGTAGCCAGCCATGAGCAGCATCGCGCGCTCGCCGGGTTTTATCCTCTCTTCATCCGCGAGCCGCTTGAGATTGATTATATTGTCGCCGCTGATTACGTGCCCGACTTCTTCAAGCGTCGGGAAATAGACGCGCTCGAAATCAAACTTCAGCAATCGTGAAAGAATCTGCCACGCCTTACGGTTGGTGTTCTGCGGCACTACCCAATCAATCGCGTTCATATCGAGGCGGGCTTTTCTCAGTGTCTCCTGAATCACGCGATGCGTGTAGCTGAAATAGCTTCCGACTGTCTCATCATCCGAAGCTTTTGCCAGCGCCCCATTCGTTATCTGATGAGCGGCTATCAGGCGAAACCCTTTCGCCGAGGTCGAAGCAATGCAGGCAGCCGCGCCGTCTGATATGAGGCTATAGGACTGCTCATACAAAGCGCCCTCAGGGAAACGGTCCGCAGTCACACACAGAACCCGCTCAATCTCCGGCTCGGAACTCAAAAGCATACCCGCGAGACGAATGGAACCGAGCATGCCTGTGCATGCCTGCTGGTTCAGACCTAAAACGATTGCTTTTTCCAATCCGAAATCGGATTGCAGATGGCTTGCCGGAAAATCCATCAGGTATTTCACGTCTCTGGTTTCGCAAAACAGTGATTCATCGCCGATGCTCCCGTTTACGGGAAGGCACGTGGCATAAACGATTGCTCCGATTTCGCTCAACTCTTTTTCTATAGCCTGAACGGCGCGGCGAGCCAGATCATAGACGGTCGTCTCTTTAGAGCAGACGTGATGGCGGCAAAAACCCGATTCCCTCAAAACCTGAGCGGTTGAAATGGTCCTCCCCTTTCGGGCTGACTCTTCGACGGTGGTTTCCTGATCGCCCAACTCGAACGCGAAGTGATCTATAAAGACCTCTCTCATATTTCCTCTCGCTGTCATTTGACAGACAGTTGATTCAGGCGCGCGCTCAGTCTCGGAAAGAATCGACCCGTGCGGCGCATGTAATCTTCATAGTCAGAACCGAACTCGGATGCGCAAAGCCGTTTCTCTTCTCTGGCCGCAGTGAGATTTAAAATCGTGAATCCGTGAACCAGAGTGAAGAGCGTTACCCAATGCGGACAGAACACCAGCGCGGACAGAAGCGCCAGAATAAAGGAGACATAAAAAGGATGGCGAATCCGTCCGTATGCGCCATAGGTCACGATCTGTTTCGGCGCGTCGTTGGCCTGGTGCCATAAAGCGATGGGAATTCGATGCGTGCCGAGCGTAAAGAAAATCAGCGCTATCGAAGCCACGCTCAAACAGACGGCGATTAAAGCGCGCGCTTTATTCCAGCCTGCCAACGGCGGCACGTACCCGGCGAAAGCGGCTGTGAGGAAGCCCACGCAGAGAAAAAATGGAGAGGCCGTCAACCACCACATGGCGTTAAAGCGACCGTCCTTTCTGAAGAATATCTTTGGAAGCAGGCCGATAAAAACAAGATTCAAAAGAAGAAGTAAAAAGACGGCTTCGTTCATTACGGTTTGACTCCTGCATATGTGATTCGAGCGCACGGAAAATCATGTCGCCGCTGAAATCGCCTGCTCGCTGTCGAGCATTTCTAAAACGACTGCGCGTTTGATTTTGCGAGTGGATGTTTTTGGCAGGTCTTCAAAACGAACGAACACTTTCGAGGGCCGCTTATAAGTCGCCAGTTCAAGCGCGCGGCGATCAACCTCTTTTTTAATCGCTTCCTGAAGCGATGCTCTTTCTTTGAACTGCTGAATCATCGATTCGGCGGGGATGACGACCGCGCACACTTCTTCGGTTCCTCGCAGTATGCCATCGCTTGAAAGCCTGCCTAAGACACAGACTTCTTTTATCTCAGGGCTTGCGGAGATGATTGCTTCCACCTCCTCCGGGTTGACCTTCATGCCGCTTCCTAAAACGATCAGGTTTTTGATGCGGCCCGTGACGTAAAGAAATCCGTCCTGGTCGAGATGGCCCAGATCACCCGTATGAAACCAGCCTTCATCATCTATCACTTCATCCGTCAGATCGCGTCTCTTGTAGTAACCCTTCATGACATGAGGCCCTGCGGTGAGAATTTCACCTGCGCCTCCATCTTTACCGAATATGCGAACGCGCGCGCCGGGAAGAGGCCGCCCCACGGAACCCATACGGTTGTGTTGAGGCGTATTGACGGATATGACAGGGCTTGTTTCCGTCAGCCCGTAACCCTGATAGATCGGCATACCCAGAAGGTCGAAAAAGCGCGCCGTCTCCGGTTCAAGCGGCGCGCCGCCCGATATGAAATTCCTGAACCTGCCGCCGAATTTTTTATGAATCTCGTAAAACAGCCGCCGCCTTGCAAACGGCAGTCGCACGACGGCAGAAACCTTAAGCAAAAGTTGAAACATTCGGCGTTTTATTCGACCCCGCCGCTGGCTCTCTTTTTCGATGCCCGCTTTCAGCATCTTGAGAAAAAGCGGAACGGTGATCATGGCCGTCACTTTTTTCTCGCGCATGATCTGAGCGATCTCCTGCGGGAAGAGCGACTGACAATAGCAGATCGAGCCTCCGGCGTAGAGCACGCCCAATAACCCGCAGGTTAATTCCAGAAGATGATTCAAAGGCAGCATTGATAGAAGAGTATCTTCGGAAGTGAGCTTCATCACGCACTCGAAATTCATGACCTGATAGCCGAGATTGTGAAAACTTATCATCACCCCTTTTGGCGCGCCCGTTGTGCCGGAGGTGTAAACTATCAAAGCCGTCTCTTCGAGGTCACGCTCTCTGCCTTCCTGCTCGTTCGCCGGTTGTAGCGCGTCGAGCGGCGAGGTTTGGCATTGCGTCTGTTTTTCGTCCAGCAGAAAGATCTCTTCAACGAAAGGCAAACGGTCTTTGATTGCGGAAACTGTTTCAATCATCTGCGAGGAGACGAACATCACACGCGGCTCGGCGTTTGTCAGGATGGAAACAAGCTCTGTTTGAGTCAGCTTGATGTCGAGAGGCACGACGACAGCCCCGCTGCGAATCGCCGCGAAAAACGCGATTGCCCACTCCGGCCTCGATTCGGAGAAGATCGCAATCCTGTCTCCCTGTCCCAGCCCGCGCTCGATAAGGTAGTCTGAAAGTGTTCGGACTTTTTTTGAAAGCTCTGAATACGTAAGCTCTTTCCACCGCTGATCTTCGCGAAAATGAAAAGCCGTCCGGTCGCCGTAGAGGTCTGATTTGAATTGCATGAGAGAAAGAACGCTTGTCTGGCTGGCTGTTCCTGAAGTGTTCTGCATAGGCCCTCTTCAATCACTTACAACTGCGATATAAGTCGCCGGTCAATGATATAGCGCAAGCTGTTAGATGCGCCATGTCACGCGGGCGGCAATTATTTTATGCCCGGCAGGTTCAATTACCCCATTGTGGATGGTATCGCGAGTATGCCAGGCCCCGTTTACCGTATTATGATAGTTTTTCAAACTGTCATAATGTGCGCGTCAATTCTCATTTGTCGTACAATACGGCTATGACGGCAAAGAGACTCGAATCCCGGTGGAGAGGGTATGTCGTTGCTTTGCTGGGTCTGCTTACGGTAACGGCTGTGCTCAGGTTGATGGGCGAGCACATCAATGCGACGACCGTTGCCCTTGCGATGTTGCTCGTCGTGCTTTTCGTGGCCACAGTGTGGGGAGCGCGCCCGGCTGTTTTCGGCTCTGTGCTGGGCATGCTCTGTTTCAATTTTTTCTTCCTCCCGCCCCTCGGCACCTTGACCATAACCGCCCCTGACAACTGGGTCGCGCTCGCAGCCTTTCTCGTTACAGCAATAACTGCCGGACAGCTTTCGGCCCGCGTGAAACGTCGCGCTGAAGAGGCGGAGTCAGGGCGGCGCGAGATAAAGCGATTGTATGACGAGCTACAATCAGCTTTTGAGCGCGCAAGTCACGCGGAAGCGCTCAGGCAAAGCGAACGCTTGAAATCGGCTCTGCTCGATGCGGTTACTCACGATTTGCGCACGCCGCTGACTTCGATCAAAGCGTCGGTCACAACCTTGCTCGAAGAGTTTAAGGTAAACCTGAGTGATGCGGAGCCGATGGCGATCAACGATGAAGGCCGCCGGGATATGCTTGAAGTGATAGACGAGGAATGCGACCGGCTCAATCGGTTCATCGAAGGGCTTGTAGAACTTGCGCGCATAGAAGCGGGCGAACTCAGGCTACGCCGCCGATGGGGAAGCGTTGATGAAATTATCACGGCGGCTCTGGACCGCGCGGGGAAGATCACAAACCTGCATGAAATAACGGTCGAGCTTGAAGATAATCTGCCCGTTGTGCGCGTTGACGCGCGCGCGGTGAGCGAGATCGTTTATTCGCTTGTTGATAATTCCGCAAAGTATTCGCCCGCAGGCACCCCGATTCGCATTGCCGCAAACCGCGCCGAAGGCGATATGATACGGATGAGCGTGGAAGACAGCGGGCAAGGCATTGCAGTCGAATTGCGCGAACGCGTTTTCGATAAATTCTTTCGCGCTATGCAGGACGGAGATACCAGCAGGAATCAGCCGCACGGGACAGGGCTGGGGCTGGCCATCGCGCGAGGAATAGTCGAAGCGCACAACGGGCGCATCTGGATCGAGGGCGGCGCTGACGGACGCGGAACGCGGGTTGTTTTCACTCTTCCGATAGGCGATGATGAGGAAGCCGATATCGAGGCAACCGAGATTCTTCAGTCAACAAAACCGTTATAAAAAATTGCTGTGAGCCAGAAGCAACGCATACTTATCGTAGACGACGAGCCGCAGATAACGCGCGTGCTGCGAATGGGGCTGACCACGCGCGGCTACGAGGTGCGCACCGCTGCCGATGGCGAAAGCGCGCTTGATACGTTCAGCGACTGGCATCCCGATCTTGTGCTCACAGATCTTTCGATGCCCGGCATGGACGGGCTGGAACTTTGCAAGCGACTGCGACTGATTTCTCAAGTTCCGATAATTGTGCTGTCGGTCAAAGGCGAAGAAAAGATAAAGGTTCAGGCGCTGGACGCGGGCGCTGATGATTATGTGACAAAGCCCTTTGGCATGGACGAATTGCTTGCTCGCGTTCGAGCCGCGCTCAGGCGCAGCCCCGATGCTGCGGCTTCACCAGTGCTTGAAGCGGGCGATTTTCGACTCGACCTCGAAAGCCGCAGCATCACCGTAAAGGGCAGAGAGATTCATCTCACGCCCAAAGAATTTGAATTGCTCGCTTACCTTCTCAGCCACGCGGGAAAAGTGATGACGCATCGCGCGTTGCTTGCCGCAATCTGGGGCGGCAACTACGTCGAGCAGACTGAATACCTGCGCGTTTTCATCGGGCAATTAAGAAAAAAGATCGAGCCTGACCATGCCGCGCCGCGTTACATCCTGACAGAACCGTGGATAGGCTATCGCTTCGACCCCGGCGCATAACTCTCAATCTCTCCTTAAAATATAAATAGACCCTGCATATCTCCACTTTCCACTTGCGCCAATGCCAGATCATTTGATTTAGTTGATGGGCGGACGACTTAACTCAGTCCTTCATGCAGTAGAGCATAAATCCCGTTACCCGTTCTTACTTCCAATGAATAAAAAACTATTTAAGCGGTGGATGCTCAAAGGTCACGCACAGGACCGCGAAGCCCCTCACGTAGAAGAAGGCCATCACACGCATCCGTGGTGGCAGGTCATGTGCCTGACCGGCGTTGATTACTTCTCGACGCTCGGCTATCAACCGGGGATAGCTTATATCGCTGCCGGTGCGCTCTCGCCAATCGCAACGCTAGTGCTCGTGTTGCTGACACTTTTCGGCGCGCTCCCCATGTATAACCGCGTCGCAGCGGCAAGCCCTCACGGCGATGGGTCAATATCCATGCTCGAAAATTTGCTCCCGCGCTGGCAGGGCAAATTATTTGTGCTTGTGCTGCTGGGGTTTGTCGCCACGAGCTTTATCATCACCATAACGCTTTCGGCGGCGGACGCGACCGCGCACATCGTTGAAAACCCTTACGCGCCCGCCTTCCTGCAACACCGCATAGGGGTGACGATATTCCTGATCGCAGCACTCGGCGTCGTCTTTTTGAAAGGCTTTAAAGAAGCTATAGGGATTGCGGTCCTGCTGGTCGCAGTATTCCTATTCCTGAACCTCATCGTCGTCGGCGTCGGCTTATATGAAGTCGCAACGCACCCGGACAAACTCACGGATTGGACGCGCACGCTCGTCGGCGGTTATGGCAACCCGCTGTTGATGATCGGGATGGCCTTGTATGTGTTTCCGAAACTCGCGCTGGGGCTTTCGGGATTCGAGACAGGCGTCGTCGTCATGCCGCTCGTCAAAGGTCTACCGACCGACACCGAAGAAAGCCCCGAGGGGCGCATCCGCAACACCCGCAAGATGCTTTTGACGGCTGCGCTGATTATGAGCGTGCTGCTGATTTCCAGCAGCCTCGTGACAACGATCCTGATCCCGGCGGAAGAATTCAGGCCGGAAACGGAATTTCAGGAAGCCGGTAAAGCGAGCGGGCGGGCGCTGGCGTACCTGGCCCACTTCTATCTCGGCGACCTGTTCGGCACGGTTTATGACTTAAGCACGATTCTCATACTCTGGTTCGCAGGCTCGTCGGCAATGGCCGGACTGCTCAACATCGTCCCGCGATACCTGCCGCGATATGGCATGGCTCCCAACTGGGCAAAAGCGACGCGACCTTTAGTGCTGGTATTCACAGCCATATGTTTTCTGGTCACGGTTCTCTTCAAAGCAGACGTAGAGGCGCAGGGTGGCGCATACGCGACCGGCGTCCTGGCCTTGATGACTTCGGCGGCCATCGCCGTCACGCTGTCGGTCAAAGGGATGCTCAAGTGGGCGTTCGTGCTAATCTCGCTGGTCTTTTTGTATACGACCGGCGTGAACGTGATCGAACAGCCCGAGGGGATCAAGATAGCCACGATGTTCATCGTCGGAATCGTGATCACATCCCTCGTGTCGAGGGTGTATCGCACAACAGAGCTTCGCGTCGATAAGATCGAGATGGACGAGGCAGCCGAGCGATTCATCAAAGAAGCGAGTCGCGGCGAGATTCGCATCATCGCCAATCGCTGCCAGGCCGGTGACAAGCTTGAGTACAGGTTGAAAGAAAAAGAGCAGCGCGAAGACAACCACATCCCGAAAGCCGACCCTGTGCTTTTTCTGGAGGTCAAGGTCTGCGACGCATCGGATTTTTCTGACGTGATGAAGGTGAAGGGCATCGAAGTTGACGGCTACAAGGTGCTGCGCGCCGAGAGCGCGGCTGTGCCTAACGCGATTGCGGCCTTGCTGCTTCACCTGCGCGACAAGACAGGCAAGATACCTCACGCATACTTCGGATGGAGCGAGGGCAATCCGATCAGCTACCTCTTCAAGTACATAGCTTTCGGCGAAGGCGACACCGCGCCCGTCACGCACGAAGTATTGCGCCAGGCCGAGGAAGACCCCGAACGGCGGCCTACGCTTCACGTCGGAGGGTGAGCCGGGATGCTTAAATCCATACTGTTGAGTCTCGCAACCCTGGGAATTCAAACAGATAAAGAACAGCTGTTTGACGAGCCTTCAGACACCTTATTCCAACTGACAACTAACACCGCTTGATATAGAATCTCTGATCTGCTGAATTCGGGGAAAGTACCTCGAACATTAGTAATCATTGGAGGAAAGATGGCAAGGAAAAAGATAACGGTCGTCGGCGCGGGCAACGTCGGCGCGACGGCAGCACAGCGATTGGCTGACAAGGAACTGGGCGATGTCGTGTTGGTTGACATCATCGAAGGAATGCCGCAGGGCAAGGCGCTCGATCTGGCGGAGACCGCGCCGGTCGAAGGCTACGACGTGCGATTGATCGGAACGAACGGCTACAAGGAGACGGCTGATTCAGACATCGTGATTATCACTTCGGGGCTTGCGCGAAAACCCGGCATGAGCCGCGACGATCTGTTGAAGACGAATGCCGGAATAGTCGGCTCGGTCACGGACGAGATAATGAAGCATTCAAAGAACCCGATTTTGATAATCGTATCAAACCCGCTCGACGCGATGTGTCACGTTGCGCTGAAGCATTCGGGACTGCCGAAAGAGCGAGTGATCGGCATGGCGGGCGTGCTCGATTCCGCGCGCATGCGATGCTTCATAGCCGAAGCCCTGAACGTGTCGGTCGAAAACGTCACGGCGTTCGTGCTGGGCGGGCATGGGGATACGATGGTTCCGCTGCCGCGCTATTCGACCGTGGCGGGCATACCGCTGCCCGATCTTCTGCCGCCCGACAAGATTGACGCGATAGTCAAACGCACGGCAAACGGCGGCGCAGAGATAGTGAGCCTGCTCAAGACAGGCTCGGCTTATTATGCGCCGAGCGCGGCGGCGGTCGAGATGGCGGAAGCCATCCTGAAGGACAAGAAGAAGATCCTGCCGTGCGCGGCTTATCTGGAAGGCGAATACGGCATCAACGGATTGTACGTCGGCGTGCCCGTCAAACTGGGCGAGCGCGGCATCGAAGAGATCATTCAGATCAACCTGATGACCGACGAGCGGGCGGCGCTCCAGCGTTCGGCAGCCGCCGTGCAGGAACTGGTCGATGTGATGGGCCGTTGACAACGTGAGCGAATGCGGGCGATAGAGTAGCGCATATTCTATCGCCCCAGCCTATTATTAATCAGAGATCGTATTGGTAAACTCAGCCTCCACCGACTCTGAGGAATAAATACTTGTGACATCGTAGCGGGTTTACATTTGCGACTGAAATGCGCGATGGCCATTTTATTCTGAGTGCTATAAATTCACACTATGCTGATCTGTCTTAAGCTTTACTCTCTTTTCGCTGTCGTCTTATTTACTTTTATTCAAAGCAGTGTTTACACTCCGAAACCGGGCAGCCCCGAACGTAAACAGATAATGGATGCGTTGCGCGTCCCTGTTGAAACCGCGCTGAAAAAAACGGTCGAGTTCAAAGTGGATCACCTGAAGGTGAAAAGCAATTGGGCTTTTCTGAGAGGCGTGCCCAGACAACCCGGCGGAAAGAAGATGGACTACAAAGGAACCGAGTATCAGAGCGCGATAGATGACGGAGTGTTTGACGACTGGATATGCGCAATATTAAAAAAAGAGAAGGACAAATGGAAGGTTGTGCGTTATGTAATAGGCGCAACCGATGTAGCGTACGAAGGATGGGACGAGGAATTTGGCATTGGGCCTGATATATTTCAGTAGTCAGCCGTACGCCTGACCTGAGCCTCGGCAACTCCTCAACAGAGCTGGCAGCCCGGTCATACGGGGCAACTGTCTTCAGGCGGAGAACCTCCTATTGAGTCGGTAGACCGGCTAAATATTTCATCGCGGTAATGCTTGGCAGGTAGCAGTATGCTCCGCCCCGCGTGATGACAAAGCGCCCGAAGCCGGTTATTTTCTGATTTCCCGTCGGGGTAGAGAGCGTGAAACTGCTCGCGCTTTCATCGTTGACACCAAGGAAAATATCCTGCCCGCTTATGTTGTTTACGGGATTGACTCCGTTCGGCCCGCGAACGGATTTGACGAAACTCGATGTATCACACCACTGGCTTATAAGAAACTCGAACTGATTGGCGAGGTCTACATTTATGAACATGCCTATCAGCCCGCGCTCAACCGTGTCGGGGTTTGCGGGATCGTATTCCGGCCCATAAGGAATCGCGCGCCGCATGATGCGATGTAGATGGCCTTCACCCGCGCTGCCTGTCACCAGTTCGCTTCGAGGGTTGTTGCGGCGCATATGCGCCCCGATTGGACAACTGAATCCGAACGTGTCATCCGCCGCCGGAAGACACTCTTCTTCAGTAGCCGAGCCGCTGCTTACGTAATCGTAGCAATTAATCAGCTTTGGCGGGATCGGCGGATTCGGGTACTGAGTATCGGGGGAGAGTATCAAAGGGATGCCGTTGCGCCATCTGCCGCAGAGTTTTGCGGCGAACAACTCTTTGTCGATATTGTACTCGGTCGCAACCTGATCTAGGAATGCGTCGAACGCGACCACGTCCTGCTTGAGGATGCGGAAGGCCGCAAAGCTGCTGTTGAGCGACAAATCAGCGGGCGAAACATTATAGATCTGGCCGGGGTTCTGGCTTGTGTACCCCATGAGAAATTCTCCCGTAGGAGCGACTGGTTGATCGTCAGGAATTTCAGCTTTCGTTGGAGCGCCATCGACGTGCGGCTGCGAGATGCCGTCCGTATACCCGAAATGAATCTTGCCGTTGGGCAGCGGCGCTGTATCGTGCGCCGACAGCTCGATCAGAGAATATTGATTGAACAGAGCGCGAAGCACCGTTGACCACTCTTCCCGCCCCTGATCCGTGTGCGTGTACAAAACGAGCACTACGTGAACCTGCGCTCCATCCGACAGCCCTCCCGTCCAGTTCTCAGGCGCGCTATCGCCGATGTCGCCTATGGCTGTGGCGGTCGTCTGCGAAGTAGCGCCCAGTTTAAATGATTGGGGAAACGAGGCAAGGTCAGATGCATTGACTTGCAGGACTGTAAGCCCCTCGAAAGTAATCCCGATGTTCAGGCAATAATCGGGTTTTGTCAGTCCCCAGTCTTCGGCTGAGGTGATTTGCGGGAATGCAGTGTCACCCGATACCAGCCCTCCGAGGAAGCTTTTGGCCGCGCCCGCGTCGTTGATCCTGAGGATAAAAAAACGCGCCACGTCTATTCTGTAACCGCGAAGGATGAATCCCTGAATGTCGTTGAGGTTTAGTTCGGCCATAAGTCTTTCCTCCTTGAAATGTGTGATAGAGACTCTAACTCTTAGAGTCTCTATCGTTGAGCCTTTATGAAGATGGAGCGCATTCCAGCGTCAGTATGTTTTGCACCGTGCAATCGGGGTACGCGCTGTACAATCCAAACTCCTTATTGGGGGATTGCTGGCTTGCGTCGTGAGACTGAACATAAGCGGTGAATCCCGCGACGTTGTTTTGAACAGGAATAAGATTCTGCCCGTCTGAGGTGAAACTGAGCAGCACGTTGAACACCTCTCCGAGTTCATTGACGAAAGCTTGAATGTAAGGCGCGAAATCGCCGTCATATTCCGTTATCACGGATATTTTGAACTGTCCTGTGTTAGTCCATGGCGGTTGAGGAGCAGGTTGCAGGCAAGCGTCCGAAGCATCGAAAAGAACAAAGCGGGCAAAATGTACAGTACCAACATTGGTAAGAGCCGTGTCTATAGCCGATTGACTTTTTGCCAGCGCTCCAAGCAAATCTTCAATGCTTGCTGATGAACTGATGGGAAGTATCGCGGTCAGCGGATTAGCCATTTCATTCTCCTTTTGTTAGAGGCACAGTTGGTTTGCAGGATTTATCTCCTGCGGTTGTGAAGACGCGCAGAATACTCAAAACCAAAACAATTTCGATTATGAAGATAATCGTTAAAATTTCCCGAAGGCTCAGGTCTTTGAGATGGTGCATAATATGCTACACAAGTATAACTGTCAAATCATCAGCAATATTGTTCACAAACGCTTTTCAGAGGAGCGGTCCTTAGCCATCTGAAGCGTGCTAAATCCGGCTGGTTGTAATAAACTGCTTTGCAACTGATAAGACGGGAGGCGCATGATGCAACGATTCCTCGGAAAGTATTCGGATTTTTTTTACGCCATTCTGCGAATCGTCGCAGGGTTGATATTTGCAATGCACGGCAGCCAGAAACTGTTCGGCTGGCCCGGCAATTCAGCCACTGTGCCGATTGCGTCGCTAACGGGAGCAGCCGGAGTGATCGAGCTTGTCTGTGGCCTGATGATCGCGCTCGGACTCCTGACCACTTACGCGGCTTTCATCGCCAGCGGCGAGATGGCAGCCGCTTACTTCATGCAGCATGCGCCGAAAGCCAGCCTCCCGATTCTCAATCAGGGAGAACTGGCTGTGTTGTTTTGCTTTGTCTTCCTCTATATCGCCTCGCGCGGCTCCGGTCGTCTGAGCGTAGACTCTGTAAGAAGGTGATAGAGTTTCATAGATCCTCACAAGCGAGAGTCGGAAACCGGGAGTTCGAGATCAGAAGTCTCGTCGCATAAAACATAATTATCATCGCGCGACCTTTGTCCCCGGTCGGGTGACTCAGTCGCAGCAATTATTGGCAGGCCAGAGCGGCAATGCTAAAATGTTCTACCCCATCCAAGAGCGAAAAGCAGTATGATCAAGTTCACAGAATCAAAGCTCCGCCCGCCTGATCTCAGGCCCAACAGAATCAAGCGCGAGCGATTGATCGAGCGACTTCGCTCGAATCTCGACCTCAGCGCCAGCTTCGTTTGCGCGGGGCCGGGATGGGGCAAGACGACCGTCGCCGCAGAGTTTATCAACGGCACTGACCGCCAGGCAGTCTGGTACGATCTGGATTCGTCGGATGCCGACATCGCCCTGTTTTTTCAGTACCTCGTACGCGCCGTACGCCAGGTCGCGCCGGACTTCGGGCGCAGCACGCTCGATATGCTGAGATCGGGCGCGGGCACGCGACCTGAGCAACTGGCCGACCTGTTCCTTTATGAACTGTCGGAAGCCGTCGAGCAAGAATTGATAATCGTGCTCGATAATCTTCATCACATATTCGCAACCGAGTGGAGCGCCGCAGTGCTCTATAGAATGCTGCCGCTGCTTCCGGAAAATATTCACCTGCTGATGCTGGCGCGCGTAGCGCCCATGTTCACATTCTCGCGCATGCGCAGCAAGCAGAGCATGGATCAGATCGACGACCGCGCGCTCGCCTTCACGCGGGCGGAAGCGACCGAACTGCTTTCCGGAGTGCTCAACAACGCAGACGGCATAGACAAACTGCTGGCGCGGACTCAGGGGTGGGTCGCGGGGCTTCAGATCATTCGCCGGGCGCTTGAAGCAGACGCTCCGTTGCGCGGGCAGGAGATCGAAGAGATCATCGCGCAATCGGAGACGGAGATATTCGATTACTTCGCAAAGAAAGTTTACGGCGCGGAACCGCCCGGCATGCGCGCCTTGCTGGTGCGTTCGGCGCTGCCGGAGCGCGTTACGCCCGATATACTCAAAGGAGCATTCGCGATAGATGTGACGAGCGAGCAGCTTCAAGCCCTTGTGCGCGAAAACATCTTCCTGAGCCGGGTCGCAGCCAGCACCGACACGTTCATCTATCATCATCTCTTTCGCGATTTTCTCCACAAGCGACTCGAAGAGGAGACTACGCACGAAGAGCGCACAGGGATGCACAGGCAGCTTGCCGATTACTATTCGGAGCGAGAGAACTGGGAGCCTGCGCTTCATCATTTCTTCAAGGCCGGTGATGAAGCGCGGGCGGCTGAAGTCCTGCTCGTCGCTCAATGGCAAATGCTCGACAGCGGCCTGACGACGACCGTCAGCAAATACTTTCCGAGGTTCCGGCGCGAGACGCTTGACGCCTGCCCGCAGCTTTATAACCTGATGGGCGATATGCGGGTGATCGAAGGCGACACGGCAAGCGCCGAAGCGATGTTCAGAACCGGACTTGCCACTGCGCGCAGGGCAAATGACCGCTCGGCTGAATCGGCTGCGCTTGCCGGATTAGCTCACACAGCCGCACGCGATCACAATTTCACAAACGCAATCCGATACGCAGAAGAAGCCGCAGCGCACACGACTCCGGTTGCCTCTGCCTCGACTCCGCACACCCTGACTCTTGCCGCCCGAATCAAAAACGTGATCGGCGCAGTCCGGGTTTTCGAGGGGCGCTACAATGAAGCGAGCGAACTGATGGAAGAGGCGCTGAGGCTTGCTCACGAAGCAGGTGATGCGCGGTTGGTCAGAACGATCTCGCACAATCTGGCGCTGCCCGCTTACATGGAAGGCGACTTTCACGCGGCGCTCAGGTACTTTTCGCGCAGCCCGATTTCAGACACAAACGACAGCGCGCTGCATCCCGACTCGATACCTCTTTATCTGAACCGCTCGGCCATCTATACCGCGCAGGGGAGACTGGAACTGGCCGGTCGCGATCTTGCAAGCGCGGCGGAACTCGCTTCGGTCTTCAATCTGCGCGGGTTTATGCCGCGTATACACGAAGGGAGAGCCAACATCGCGCGCGAACGCCATCAGTTCGACGAAGCAGACAGGCTCTATAATAACGCGCTGAACGAATATCGGAATGTTGACGCAGACCCTGTGAAGAGCGATCTCTATTACGAGCGCACGCTGCTGGAGATGCGCCGGGGCGATCTGGAGCAGGCGCTCGAACTTATCAGCATGATGGTCGCTGACCGCGAGGAAAGCGGGCGCGAGATAGAGGCCGCGCTTGCGCGACAGATGCGCGGGCGTGTGATGGTCGAACGCAAAGACGCGCGCGCGATACTGGAGGCAGATGCGAGCGAGCCGTTGATTCGCCGGTTGCAATGCAACTATTACCTTGCAATCGGATGTTATTTGAGGGCCTGCGCGCTTCGGGATCGGGATGCGGAAGGTGGAAGGCGCGCGCTGATTGAATTCTTCTCGCTCGCCGAGGCGTTCGATTACAGTTACTTTATCGCCTGCGAAGAATCATTTCACCCCGTGCTGAATGATCTGTGCCAATTGTATTCGGTGAAATCCGACTGGCTCAACATAGCGCTTGCGTCAACCATTCCGGCGTGAGCGTCGAAGAGAGATATGCTGCCACAGTTTTATTTAAAGACGAAGCTGCTGCCGCCGCGACTGGGGCGAAGGGTGCTGGCGCGCCCGCGACTGATCGAGCGGATGAGGGGGTATCTGGACCAGCCAGCGACGATAGTGTGCGCCAACGCGGGGTGCGGGAAGACGACGTTGGTGACGGACTTTGTGAGGACAAGCTCGCTGCCGTCGGTGTGGTATCAGATAGACCCGTCGGATCTGGATCTGGCGGTATTTTTTGGGTATCTGGTGTACGGGATAAGGGGAAGGTGTGAGGAGTTCGGGCAGGTGGTGATGGGGTATATCAGGGAGACGGAGAATCTGGGAGGGAAGGTGGAGCAGTTGGTGGACGTGTTTGTAAATGAGGTGAGCGAGAAGCTGGAAGAGAAGACCATAGTGGTGCTGGATGATTATCATCACGTCGATTCGAGCGAAGCAATCGCCGCCGCTGTTGATTGGTTAATAAAATGTTTGCCCGACGTTTTGCACATAATCATTACGACTCGATCAATGCCTAACCTTTCGATCACGCGGCTCAGGAGCAAAGGTCTGATCGGAGTCATAGACCGGCAGGATTTATCGTTCACAGAGGGGGAAGTCGAACAACTATTCGCGGGATTCACGAATCATCAACTGGACGACGAGTTGATACACGAATTTCATAAACGCACGCGTGGGTGGGCCACAGGGCTTCAGTTGATTGCGCAGGCCGTGGAGCATCGCAGCCGGAACGGCCAGCCTGACGACAACGGGATTTCGGAATCTGCTTTCACTGAAATACTCAAGCAGAGCGAAGGAGAGATATTCGATTATTTTGCGGAAGAGGTATTACAGTACGAAACTCCTGAAACACAGGACGTAGTGTTACGGCTCTCGTTGTTCAATCGAATTGACCCGGCGACGGCCAGTTGCGTTCTTCCGAGCGAAGAGGTTTATCAACTGCTGGCTTCGCTTCAGCGGCGCAATCTTTTCATCTCGCACGTTACCGGGGGAGGGGCGGACGAGTACAACTTTCATCCGATGTTTCGCCGATTCCTTCGCCGCCGACTGAAAGCGAAACTGACAGAGGCAGGGTTGCAGGAGCTTAACAGTCTATACGGCGACCGGTTGATGGAACTTGGCGACTGGCAGCGGGCGGGCCTGCTTTACGCCGAAGCGCGCGACGCCGAAGCGATAGCAAAGATAATGGTCGAGCGCGGGCGCGAGTTGTTCGATGCCGGAATGTTCGAGATAGTCAAACGCGGGTACAAGATCGTAAGCGAATCAATCACAAATCTTCACCCTGAAATACTCAGACAGCGCGCGCACATCGCGCGAGTTGAAGGCGATATTGATATTGCAGAGCGATTGTTCAACAAGGCCGTGACTCGTGCGCGCGCCACAGGCAACACGCAATGCGAAGCCTCTGCGCTTCACGGGCTGGCCGCCTGCCTCATCCGCCGGGGCGAACACGTCCGGGCCTATAGCCTTGCGACCAAAGCGCTCGAAAATGCTCCGGCGGACGAGTTGGAGCTTCGGGCGCAGCTGGAGCAGACGATAGGCAATTGCCAGTTTCTGTCGAACGTGGCGACGGGCGAATTCGATGAAGCCGTAGCCACATGGCGGCGTGGCGTAGAGCTTGCGCGGCGAGCGGGCAGCGAGCGATTAGCCCGGATAATTTCGCACAACATCGGCTTGCCTTATGCCTTCACGGGCGACCTTGCGCGAGCGCGCGATTGGTTCGCGCAACTGGTCGAAGGGGAAGCCGCGCGCGTTCCGCTTACTCAACAGGCGCTTGCCTACTGCAACCTCGCGCGAGCTGATCTTGAGACGG
This sequence comes from Blastocatellia bacterium, assembly GCA_963804815.1. Lineage (GTDB taxonomy): Bacteria > Acidobacteriota > Blastocatellia > UBA7656 > UBA7656 > DATEKX01. Next base: position 7,583,408 of record CAWDRU010000002.1, read on the forward strand.
GCGACTTCGATGCCTGCGAACGACGGCTCGAAAAAGCCATGGAGTTGTGCCGGTTGTTCAACCTCACGCTTGAACGCGCGGAGGCGCAGGAATTGATAGGCAATCTTAACCGCGAGCGAAGTCAGTTTGGTCTCGCGCGCGAGCATTATCACAGGGCCGAAGACCTTTACCGCGATGCAGGCATGAAGCTTGAAGCGTGCGAGCTTCCGGACGAGCAGATGCGCCTGTTGCTTGCCGAAGCAAACTTCTCGAAAGCGCGCGATGCAGCCGAAAAACTTCTGGAGAAGCGCCTGACGCTGGGGTATGCCGTGCCGATTGCGCGTTCGCGCCTGCTGCTTGGCCGCGCCATGCTCGAAAGCGAATCGGGCGATCCGCGTGATCTGTTTCAGAAAGCGCTCGCTCAGTTCATCAGCTGTCGTTCGAGCCTCTGGATTGCGCGCGCGCAGTTTCTGCTTGCGCGCGCAGAGCATCAATCGGGCAACGCGGATGTTGCGATGATTCACCTTGCCGAGGCTGTGAAACTTGCGCGCGAGTTCAACTACAGGCACATGGTGAAAGTGGAAGCCGCGCGCGCGCCTGCCCTCTTTCAGCTTGCGCTGGCTCGCAAGATCGAAACCGATTACCTGAAAGACGCAGGCGTGGAAGAAGACGCAAAGGCGCAGAAACGTCCGGCGGCGGCGGGCCTCGAAGTCGCGTCGGTGGATTCCACAGCAGCGCGCGAGATTGATCTATCGATCAGGATGCTGGGCTCCGTCGAAGTCCTGCGCGAACAGGGGCGAAAACTCGCGCCCGATGCGTGGACGCTCTCGCGCGCGCTGCGCATACTCTGTTTCATCGCGTCGCGCCGGAATCATCGCGCTACCAAAGACACGATTGTCGAGACGTTCTGGCCCGACACGCCTATCGAAGACATCGACAAAAACTTCTGGCCGACGATCTCTTACATACGCCGCGCGCTAAACAGCGAGCAGGAGGTGAAGAAGAATTTTATTCGTTATCGCGAGAGCGCCTACTATCTGAACACAGAATTCGTCTACCTGTTCGACATCGAAGAGTTCGAGCGGCTGATAGCCGCCGCCCGCGCGCATAATCGCCGTGGAGACAGCGAAGGATTCACAAACGCTGCGCGATGCGCCGTAGATTTGTATCGCGGCGAATTTTTAGAAGAGTCTTACGATAAATGGGTTGAAGAGCCGCGCGTTTATTATCGCAACGTATATTTTGCTACACTGAAGGAACTGGCAGATCATCATCATCGCGTCGAAGAGTACGAGCAGTCCATTGCGTACTCGAAGATGATCTTGAGCCGCGATGCATATCGCGAAGACGTTCATCGCCAGTTGATGGACGCTTACGCTCTGACAGGCAATCGCGCAGCCGTACGCGAGCAATACGAAAACCTCAAGGACCTGTTAATGGAAGAACTTGGCGTCGCGCCTTTGCCGGAGACCGTAGCGACGTACAAAAGATTGATAGGGTGACGAATTTTGGATTTTTGATTAAAGAGAAAGCCTCGGCGATTTAATCCGGAATCGAAGAGAAATATGCTGCCACAGTTTTATTTAAAAACGAAGCTGCTGCCGCCGCGACTGGGGCGAAGGGTGCTGGCGCGCCCGCGACTGATCGAGCGGATGAGGGGGTATCTGGACCAGCCAGCGACGATAGTGTGCGCCAACGCGGGGTGCGGGAAGACGACGTTGGTGACGGACTTTGTGAGGACAAGCTCGCTGCCGTCGGTGTGGTATCAGATAGACCCGTCGGATCTGGATCTGGCGGTATTTTTTGGGTATCTGGTGTACGGGATAAGGGGAAGGTGTGAGGAGTTCGGGCAGGTGGTGATGGGGTATATTCGGGAGACGGAGAATCTGGGAGGGAAGGTGGAGCAGTTGGTGGACGTGTTTGTAAATGAGGTGAGCGAGAAGCTGGAAGAGAAGACCATAGTGGTGCTGGATGATTATCATCACGTCGATTCGAGCGAAGCAATCGCCGCCGCCATAGATCGTCTGGTGCAATACCTGCCCGACGTTTTGCACCTGGTCATCACGAGTCGCAGCATGCCCAATCTTTCAGTGATGAGGTTCAGAAGCCGTGGGCTTGTCGGGGTGTTGAATCGTCAGGACCTGCTGTTTACTCAAGCGGAAGTCGAGCAGTTGTTTGCCGAGACCTTCGGCCATTCGCTTCCTGCCGATCTTGTAAACCAGTTTCACGAGAAGACGGACGGCTGGGTCACCGCGCTCCAGTTGATTCAACAGTCTCTTGACCGCACCAGCGACTACCCCGGCGCGGAGCTTGACAAGGATGCGAACCGCTCATGGCTTGCGACCGCATTTCAGCAATCCGAACTCGACATATTCGATTACTTCGCAGAGGAGGTTTTGCAGTTCGAGCCGCCCGAAACGCGCCTGATGCTGGGCCGCCTCTCTCTGCTTGACCGCATCGATCCTGCGATCTGCGATGCGGCGCTCGGCATACCGGATTGCCCCGACCAGCTTCGCGCGCTGGCGCGTCGCAATGTTTTCATCTCGCACATATACGCATCGGGCGCTGAAGAAGAATACCGGCTTCACCCGCTCTTTCGCAGTTTTCTGAGCCGATGGCTCGCAAGCGAACTGGGCGCAAGTGAGGTGAAAGACCTGCATAAGAGGTGCGCGGATTATTTCGTCAGCACGCAGCAGTGGGATCTGGCGGTGCATCATTTCGCGAAAGCCGGGCGCGCGCCAGACGTTGCGGAACTGCTTGCAAGCCACGGCTCTGATCTGGTGGAGTCTGGAAGATTCGAGGCTATCAAGCGCGCGTTTGACGCGTTGCCGGAAGAGGCCCTGAGCGTCCACCCGCGCGCGCTCATCACGCGCGCGGATGTGGCCTTGATTGAAAGCGATTACTCGCGCGCGCTCTCGCTGTATGCGCAGGCCGCGCAGGTGGCTCGCGCGACGGGCGAGACCACTGCGCAGGCTGAAGCCTTTCGCGGTCAGGCATATCTGGCCCGCCATCGGGGCGATTACGAAGAAGCCATCAAGCTCGCCTCTTCTGCAATCGAACTTGCGCCGGGGCTTCACGCGTTGCGCGCGCGCTGTTTCAACACAATCGGCCTTTCCTACTTCGCTTCGCTTCAGGACGGAGAGCGAGCGATTGAAAACTGGCGCTCTGCGCTCGAAGAAGCAAGAGAAGCTCCTGATGATCGCTTCGCACGCATAGTGCTGCACAATCTTGGGCTGCCTTATTCGATGGAGGGCGATTTCAACGAAGCGCTGAGGTGGCTCAGCCAGATGATCGAGGCTCGCGCCACAGGCTTCAATCGTTCGGATGCGGAAGCTGTTGCGTTTCCTCAGGAAGCAATCGCGCATCTCAACATCGCGCGGTTGAAGACCGTGCAGGGACGATTGGACGAAGCGGAATCGCACCTTGAGCTTGCGCTCAAGCGATGCCAGTTGTTCAACCTCAAGACGGCCACTGCCGAAACGCTCGAAGCGTTCGGCAATCTCTACCGCGAGCGAGGCGATTATCAGCGCGCGCTCGATTTCTATGACGAAGCCGCGCGCGCTTATCGCGACGCGGGCGTGGCGTTGACGGATAAAGAACTGTTTGACGAGCGGGCGAGCGCTTATCTGCGAATGGGCGACACGCGGGCAGCCGAGCGCGAGGCTCAGGAATATTTCCGCGCGCGCGCCGCAGGGTCGCCATCCGAACGCTCGACTGCTCTGATCACGCGCGGGCGGATCGAGATGGCAGCGGGTCGCGCGATGCAGGCCGAGAGTTCTTTTATAGAAGCTGCGACGCTGGCGCGCGATGATCGGCTGCGCTACAACGAGGCGCGAGCTTCGGTGTCGCTTGCCCGCCTGCTTTGGGACCTCAATCGCAAAGATGAAGCGCTCGCGCACCTGCGCCGTGCCGTCGATCTTTCGATCAGATACGACTATTCATACCTGCTCGCGGGCGAGGCCGCCGTTGCGCCGTCTCTGTTTCACGCTGCGCTCGGCGCGGGCCTTGCCCCTGATTACCTGTCGGAAATCATTCCCGCCGATGCTGTTAAGGCCGAAGCCGAACTGCCGGACACGCGTCGCGCAGGCACAGCGCCCACGGTCGAATTGATTATTGAGCGACCGGGTTACGATCTTGCGATCAACATGCTCGGCCCTGTGGATGTATATCGCGACCCTGCTGAGCCGCTCAAAGAGGCGTGGCGGCTGGCAAAGGCGCTGCACATACTCTGTTACATCGCATCGCGGCGCAATCATCGCGCGCCAAAAGATACGCTGGTGGAAACATTCTGGTTTGACGCAGACCCTGAAACAGTGGCGAAGAATTTTCACCCGACGATTTCGCATTTGAGGAAGGCCCTCAATACGGGGCAGGTGGTCAAGAAAGATCTCATCCTCTACCGCGAAGGGGCATACCTGCTCAACCCTCAATACCAGTACCAGATTGACGCCGAAGAGTTCGAGCGCCTGATAGCCGCCGCGCACGAAGCCCGCCGAAGCGACGACGCAGACGGAGCCGCTCAATTGCTTGCCGCCGCCATAAAGCTTTATCGCGGCGACTTTCTCGAAGAGTTTTACTACAACTGGGTAGAAGAGCTTCAAAGTTACTACCGCGACCTGTACCTCGAAGCGCTGAAGGAATTGATTGCCTATCACGGCGAGCGCAACGACCACGAGCAGGTAATAAGATACGGCCAGATGTTTCTGACGCGCGACCCTTATCAGGAAGATGTGCACTGCAATGTTATGGAAGCGCATGTCCGCTCAGGCAATCGCGCCGCTGCCATCGAGCAGTTCGACGGGTTGCGCAAGATGCTGCGCCGCGAGCTTGGCGTTGACCCTTTACCCGCCACCATCGCCCGATACGAATTGCTCATCAAGTAAATTTACTGCTCGAACACGCCACTAACAGGCCGCGCTGATTTGTTGAACGGCAGGCGGATTTGTGTGCTAAACTCTAATACGCATATAGATATGCTTGAAGACGTAGCGCCGGTTATTGCGACAGTCGCGGGTCAGTCGTTTCAGGCAATGACAGTTACTCGCTTTGCCCGATTCACGATCTGAAAGTGATTGCTGTGCGGGCGCTCAACTGATAATGCAGAAGGCAGAGCTTCTTCAGCAGGATTTTACAGCCATGTCTCACCAATAGCCTCGGGTCAGCCGATTTAGGGTGAAGGGATAGCTTCGCCCGTAACCCGGACTTCTGGTGGAACTGATGAAGAGTGAAGAAGTTTCAATCCTGATCGTAGATGATGAAGAACCGATACGAAGAATTCTGGTCTCTACCCTCAGCACTAATTACACCTGTGTTACTGCCGAAAGCGCGGAAGAAGCAATAAAGCTGCTGGCCGCCGCCTCCTTCAATCTGGTGTTGACCGACATAACAATGCCGGGCGCGTCAGGCATCGAATTGTGCGAACATATCAACGCCGCACATCCGAACACTCTGGTGGTGATAGTCTCAGCGAATGCAGGCGAGCCTGGAGTAAAGCGATGTAGCGCGATTGATTTCATCGCGAAGCCATTCGATCTTTCGCAAATAGTGAAAACGGTCGAGCGCGCCCTTCATCAACAGGCAAACAATAAAGATAATTAACAACTTGCGGTACGGCCCGAAAATCAGGATTTTTTGCTTGACTCTGGTAATCCGTTGAGCTAGTATGCGGCCCTCTTCGTTGAAGATTTAGCTTGAGCGGTTATAAGTCTTGGCAACAATCAGGAAAGCTTGATAAGAAACCGCAAAGAGAGGCTCGCAAATCGGCGAGCTTCGCTTTGCGGTTTTCTTTTTAAGCTTTGCGCGACGGATGATATCAGGCGCATTATTCGCCGCGCGAGTATCTCTAAATTTCACCGTTTTGTATGAATTAAAGCAAACGCATGGCTGCTCAGGCCAGCGAAGCATCCACCCTGAAACAGACTTGGAGGAGGAAAGTAGATGTCAACATCACAAGGCAAGGTCAAATGGTTCAGCAACGCAAAAGGCTATGGTTTCATCGAGCAGCCGGGCGGCACAGACGTGTTCGTGCACTATTCAGCCATAATGCATGACGGGTATAAGTCGCTCAAGCAAGGTGAAACCGTCGAGTTTCAAATAGTCCAGGGACCGAAAGGACCTCAAGCCGAAGCTGTCCGCAGGCTTTAGTGATTACCTCAGGTGATGCAAATAGCCCTGCTCTCAAGAGCAGGGCTATTTTAATTTTCGAGTAAGTAATGTCTCATTAACCCGATAGCGTCGAACGCAAATATCTACCTTCGATTTTCCTGATTGTTGAGTCAATCACCCGCCGGGCGCGCGGCAAATTTTACGCGACCATTGTCAACGCCTATCACAAAATCTACGGCGTCAGTCGCAAGCCGTTCTTTTATCTGATCTGCGCGCGACATCAAAAACTGAGTGAACACTTCGAGCGTGAGCGCGCCTATTCTTTCCCCGCATTCTCGTTTGGCAGCTATCAGGTGATCGTAAAGCTCGCTCACTTTCTCAGGCTCCGCTTTCGGGTCACGACATCGAATGATAGCTGATCGCTCGCGTACAGCCGTGCTGGCTTCATGCGTGGGCGGTCGCCCGCTCTCTTCGCGATCCTGTGTTTGTCGCCGCCACAACTCGCGCATCACGTTGTAGCGAGCGACGAGGCTGTTGTAGCGAAAGCGCTGGCCGAACGACATGCCGCGCGTGTCGTATACGCGTTTGATCGAAGTTTCCACGCGGCCCTTCGTATCCATTGGCGGACGAAGCGCCCCGCCGTTGAAATATATATCGTATTCAACCTTCAACCGGCGCATCTCGTATTCGAGGCGGTCAAGAGAATCGTCTATGGGATTGATCTGTTTTGCTTCCATCATTTCCTCAGGAGGGACTTATGTGTAAGGCGTGGGGGTTGTGATAGAATGTAAGTCAGGCACCTCGCGGTGTCAACTGAAATCGCATGTCAAGGGAACCATTGAGATCGCTGCCTTCAATCGAGCGGATGCTTGCTCGCCCCGCCGCCGAGCGGCTATCCGAAGTCTTAAGCCGTGACCGCGTGCGCGATCTGCTCAGAGAAATCCTTGAAGAGATACGCAAAGAACTTTTAGAAGGCAGAAGACAGAAGGCAGAAGCGCATGGAGCATTATCGGGCGAGATCGTGCCTTCTGCCTTCCTGATTGAAGAGATCGAGCGACGGCTTGAGACGCGAGCAGGCAATGCCGTTCAGCCTTCGCTCAGACGAGTCATCAATGCCACGGGGGTTATCATCCACACGAACCTCGGTCGCGCGCCTCTTGCCAGTCAGGCTATTGAAGCTCTCTCGGATGTTGCATCGCACTACTCGAACCTCGAATACGATCTGAACGAAGGACGGCGCGGCGCGCGCGAATCTCACAGCCAGCAGCTTCTCGCGCGGCTTGCGGGAAGCGAATCTGCAATAGTCGCAAACAACAACGCCGCGGCTGTCATGCTGGTGCTCAACACACTGGCCGAAGGCGGAGAGGTGATCGTCTCGCGCGGCGAGTTGATCGAAATTGGCGGCAGTTTTCGCATACCCGACGTAATGGCGAAAAGCGGCGCGCGACTGCGCGAAGTCGGCACGACCAATCGCACATACATCAGTGATTATGAGCACGCGATAAACGAAAACACCCGGCTCATCCTTCGCGTGCATCCGTCGAATTACCGCATCGTCGGATTTACAGCGCGGCCCGGCGTAAAAGAGATAGCCGATCTGGCGCGCCGCGCGGGCATTTTGTCGTTTGAAGATCTGGGGTCGGGCTGTCTGATCGATCTTTTGCCTTACGGAGTGAAAGACGAGCCTGTTGTATCGGAATCGCTTGATGCAGGCATCAACGTAGTTTCATTCAGCGGCGACAAGATGCTGGGCGGGCCGCAGGCGGGCATCATCGCGGGTTCGCGCGCCGTAATCGATCTGGTGCGAAAAAATCCTTTGATGCGCGCCTTCAGAGTGGACAAGATGATTTATGCTGCGCTCGAAGCTACGTTGAGGCTTTACGAGCGCGGCGTTGCAGAATCGGAAATCCCCGTCATTCGCGCCCTGGCTCGGACGCGCGAGGGTCTGGGCGAGCGTGCGCGGCGATTCAGCGAATCGATAAATCGAATGACTGGCGGGAGAATCAGGCTTACGATTGAAGACGGTCAGTCGGTCATAGGCGGCGGGTCGGCCCCCGAAGTGAAACTGCCGACCGTTCTGGTTGCGATTGAGGATGACGAATTATCCGCGTCGCAAATCGAACAGCGACTTCGCGATCATCGTATGCCGATCATCACTCGCACAGAGCACAACCGTGTATTGATCGACCTGCGCACGGTTGAGCCGGGCGAAGAGCCGATCATTCTCGAAGCAATTGCGGCGCTCGCGCAACCCGTGCCTGAGAGCGCAGCATCAGTAGAAGTATAACGATGGCGGATCAATAGACTGCATCTGGCTAAAACTTGCGACATGGCTTACGGGCGGTCTACTGATTCAATTCGCAATCCGCAATTTGAGGGGTTTGACTAAAATGCTTTTTGCGCTTTTCACTCTTATCCAATCGCAAGAGCCGCGAAGGTTATCCAAACTCGTGATAATAGGCGCGGTACTTTTCTTCATTGTGGGCATCTCGCTTCTGATCTATTTCCTTCGCCGCCTCAAAGCGAGCGAAAAAGAGGCCGATGAAGATTGGAACATGTCTCGCAGCAGCCTGCTTATAGAACCACCTATTCCATCAAAGTTTACAGGCGCAGATCGGGCGGGCGCGCAGCCTTCTCAGACGGAAGATGTGGACATCTCTCCTCAAAGAAGCGAGACGCGAAGCCTTGCAAGCGAACCGGCCCTCCAGGAATTACGCGAGATCGTTGAATCGGAAATTGCTGCTGAGCCGGAAGTAGTTCATCCCCACGCGCCCGAACCGGAGATGGCGCGCGAAGAGCGCGGGACCGATTTGCTTGTAAGTCCTTTGACTCAAATTGAGGCTCCGGCGCAGGAACCCCCGGCTCAGATTGAAGCACCCGTGCAGCCGGAAACGCCACGCGAAACGACGCCTTTTGGTGAGGATATCTGGGCAGAGCTTGAAAGAAAAGAACGGGAAATTCCTGCTCAGCCTGTTGCGCGCGATCAAACGGCGCTGTTGCACTCTCAATTAATCGAACAGGCGAGCGAACCACAAACCGGAAGACTTGAGCCGGAACCCAGTGCGCGGGTCGAACATCGCGCGCCGCGCGAGCCGTTTGAACCACCGACCATCAAACCCATAACGCCGCGCGAACAATCTGAGATTGCGCGCGAGCAGCAGGGAGCAACGCGCAATCTTTATGCGAGCAGTCCGCCCGATGAGAAGACTGCGAGCGAACCACGTGTTTCTAACACCCGTCTCTACGGTCAGCCATCCGAAAGCGATGCGCGGGCAGAACAGCAGACCTCAACGCTTTACGAAGAGCGCGGCACGCAGGAGCGCGGCACACGCGAGCTTACAACTGAGCCTTCTATTTCGGATGTCCGCTCTGGATCGGTTGAGACTTCATATACTCCTGTGCCGGTAAATCGAGCGCGCGAGCGAAGAGCGCCCGCAGGAGCCATACTGGGTCTGCCCGTCGAAGCGTCTCAAGGGCCTATGGTGCTCGGCACGCCTGCGAGGTCGAAGGATGAGATTGGCATCGGCGAATTGACCCGCTACGGCAAGCCACTTGTAAAAGACGGCGGGCGCGGCGGCACGATTGCGCTGTTGCTTGTGATTTTAATCATCGGCGGCGCTTTGGCCGTTTACCTGCTCGTGCCGTCTGTGAATTCGCGGGTCAATGATTGGATAGCGCGCGTGCGCGGCGTTGACCCGAACCGTTCGTCCTTGTCGGGCGAACCAAAGGCCGTGATATTTGCTTCGCGCGTTCCCGAAACAAACAAGAATATGGTCAAAGCGAAAGGCACGGTTGATAACATCTCAAAGGAAAGGCTTGAAGCACTGTCTATAGAGGTAAGACTCGAACGCGCAAACAACGAGTCGCCGGAGATACGCAAAATACCGATCACCCCTGATCAGCTTGAGCCACCTCCAAACGGGCATGGGGTTTACGAATTCGAGTATGATGGCAACCGCGAGACGGGATTCATCAAATACACGATCACGCGATTGTTGAGCAACGACAAGGAATTGAGATACACCAGCCCCGGACAGAGGTGATTGCAGTCTGAGAAGCGTGTTCGAGAGTTGGCACCCGACAGCCGGGCACAGGCGCAGCAGATCAGGATAGCCAGCCATCTCTAATCACCCTGTTGGGTGGTGTGGCCAGAGGCAGGATTATGAGATGTCGTCGAGGAGCAATTCGAGTTGAATGAAGAAAAACCACCGATCAAAGCGAGAACTGAACAGTAAGCTATCGCGCGAATTTGAACGATGAAGATAGCGATCAAAGGGTTCCTTATTTTTCTTATCCTTTCTTCCCCAGTCTGAAGCTCTTACGCTCTTCCACCCATAAACACCTGACGAGAAGGTTTTGCCAAAGATTTTTTCAGGGTTTTTATAATCAGGAAAAGAAACGAAAGATTTTCTGAAGAAAGGAAAACAAGATTATGGAAATTCACGTTCCACTTCTCATCGCAGATATCGTTGCTTCAGTTATTATCATCGGCATTCATTTACAGGAAATGAATAACAGGAGGAAGGACAATTCTAAGGAGAGAAAGTAAGTATGCCCCTGTGCCCGATTCAACTTTCAACATTCAGGCTACTCCTGTGAATTCCGGCTGAGCCATGTTTTCACAGACCCAATATCGTTATCCAGGAGTTTATCTTCCTCTATAGCCTGCCGGTTTATGGCCTGGCAATAGAGACATACGGCAAAGTGTGATTGTACTTGTGCAAGTAGCTGCTGCCGCTCATTGAAATCAGGTGACGGCGTGCCATATACAGACTCGAAGATTTCGTCTTTAAGCTGCAAAGACTCAATCGTAAAATCGTACCCCAACCATTCAATTAATAAGGCTATCCCAAGATCCGAACAATTAATGATCTCTCCAGTCGAATGAAAGGAGCGCACCTCACAAGAAGCCCATACTGTAGTTATGGTGTTATTGGCGAACGGGCCTGCGCGAAACTGGGCAGCTTTTTTATTTACTTCATTCGCCGCCGTATTATCGTTTGTCATCGCACTAACTCAATGATCAGGCTACGTAGGTGAGGGGGTTGAAAGGTCCTGTATAAGGCTTGAAGTTGTAAGACTCCTCGAAGCCGGGCAGGGTTATACCCTTGCAGTCTCTTCGAGTGGTTGAAAGCGACACCTCTCCGGTTATCCCAGTCCCCAAAACAAGGAGTTCACAAGACACACGGATAACCTATATGAATTGGTGAATTGAAATCATGGATTTTTATTGGGTTTAACTACTTAAGCGTAGTTGAAAACACCCTTGCGAAAACTTTCGCGGAGATCAAGCGGCCCTCAATGTAGGGGTGCTGAATGAAAGGAAGCCGATCCATTACAAAAAGCGGGGTAACGAAAAGAAGCCATGAGTTCAGGCAGGCTTCTTTGTCTATCGTTTTCCGCGCGCTTCAATCTGAGTCTAACGCAATGATCGGCCAACACGGTTTTGAAGTCTCTGATCTCAAGGCGCAAGCCCTGTGTATCAAACAGAACTTCTTTTAGGCAAGGATCGTCCGTCGCGTAAGGGCGCTTGCTCTCGTGCGACTCTGCCCTGCATCCTCCGGCAATCACTGCCCTGTAATTGCGATAGCCGTGACCTGTACCGCGAGCACGCCCGTTCGGATTGCTGATCGGCTCACACTCTGTGCGCCGACTGAGAGTTTTCCAGCTTTTCCGAACCCCTGAAAACAGTAAAGGGCGAGCCGAATGCTCGCCCTCAGAGGCTCCCTGTAACAAAAGTCGTGCTTGCAGGCGCTGATAGTCAATGATTAGCTGCCATACCTTTGCCTTCTTCTGCCATTTGCTTATCCAGGCAAGATCAATCGTGTAAATCAGGTTTTTCCGTTGCAGATGGTTTTGTCTCTTCAAACAGGCAGCTGCGCACAATCTCGCGTAGTCGCCGGACGAATGTTCGCGCTCCGGTGTGTTGAGATTGCTCGGCGCATGGGCAGCAGTAGCTACAGTGGAAATTGGGTTCCCGCTCGGTAGTGATTGAGGGAAATATCTCTGCCAGTATGCCGGGTCGCGGCTGGGCAGGATAACTACATTTCCTGTGGACGCGGCAGCGCGCGCCGCTTGCGCGGCGGGTGATAGGGTCGTCGGAGCTTCCGTTTGCAGAGCCGCCCCGTTATGCATTGCGACCCGCGCCGTTAGCAGAAAACGATCTCCGGTATGGAAGGCATCATCATAGATGCTGACAGGCTCAACGCCGTGCGCCTGAATCAAAGCGACTGCCTGCTCTCTTGCGCCGTGCGGCGCGACAGGACCCATTTCACCATACACCTGTGCAGCGCTGATGACCGTGGTTTTGATGTGGCTCCTCTCGGAAATCTGATCGGGCGGATTGCAGGCCATCAGTATCTTGTAGAATATTGCTCTCAGGGCGAAGCTGTCGCTTTCGGTATCGAACTTGTCCGGCGTATTACCGGCAGTCCTGTGGTGAATACTTTCTGCCCGTATATACTCAGGCGGCCTTGTTCGTACATCCCCGTCCCTGATCCTTACAACTCCGAAGTCAATAATATTATACATTCGCTTGTCTGCGCTGAGATGTTCAGGAGTTGTTTCTGGCTTGTGAGGGTCGAAGGGGATGTGTGAGAGCGAGTCGAAGTTGCTCGGATAGGCAGTAGTTTTCGACTCATCAGGCGCTTTACCAAGTTGGGCCTGCACCGGGCTGGAGTCCGGGCTTAAGGCTCTTAACAGATCCGAGCGCCAGGCTGCGATGAGATCAGACACACCACTGCCTTGTCCATCATGAGATAAAGCTGTGGCACGACCCATTTTATCAGCCAGTTTGTTAAGGTCACACTTCTCGTTTACTTCAGTTTTCGTTTGGGTTTTCAATGGCTCGTCAGAAAAGGGAACCTCCGCTGCCAGCATCCCTAGCCTCAGCAGTTGCACCAGCATTTGCGCGGCTCTGCTACCTGTGCCGCCAATAACAATGAGGAGCGTAGGTTTGTTTACAGCCCTTGCTTGCTCAATATTCACCACTTTGGGTTTTGATATTGAACGCAATTTTTCCCAATCGACACCCGGATCATACATGGAATTAAGATCAAGCCCGTCTCCGTCCGGCTTATCTGGCCGGGAAACATCACTGCGTATCTCACCGGCCCTGTCATGATAAATTTCGGGAGCAGACCCCGGAAGAGTACCATACACCCCAATGCTGGCCAACGTTCCAAAATCCATGCCGATGTGGATATTACTAGTCTTCGTGTGGGTTGGCTGTGAGGGGCGTTCCTTTTGTTCCCAAACCCGTCTCTCGATATATATTTGATAAACTTTGCACATTATCTCCCAGCACTCTTCATCACTCCAGGGCACACTGAGAGCGTATTCTCTATCGCTTTCATCTATTGTGCCTCCTTTTTTATCCGGGCGGGCTATCTTAACCAAAGAGTATCGAAACTTTTTTACTTGATCCTTCTTTTGTCTGTTTCGGCGGGGTCTGGGTGTAGTGCCGCCATCATCCCCATCATTATCGCTATCAGCCCATTGCTTCCTGATCTGCTTCGCACGATAAATAAGCTTCTTTCTAAGCAATATGACGCGAGGCTCGATATGTTTTTCTACTATTTCGGGGTCTAGTTCCTTTTTGAAGGTTTCTAAAACCCAATCTCTTTTATTAGCGATCTCTGTAATTGAATAGCCCTGCAATAACAACCCCAGCAGTTGAGCATCCGTATAATCAAATTTCTTCAAAGCCATTTCTGCAATTGCTATTAATTCATCCAGCAATTCCTTCTGCGCTTCCAGGTATTGATTGTCTTTGTAAGTTTTCCAACTCAGGTCGGCAATTAATTTACTCTCGGCGTGACCGTTTTCTTTCTCTTCGTCTATCCATTGAGTGAGGCTGGTTACCGGATGACGGTTGTAATATCTGATTTGATTCAGTAAATAGTGTTTTGCCGCCGCCTTGACATAACTAAGAGGAATCGGCGCATTGTCAAATCTTCCACCTTTAAGGCATCGCATGAGCGCTTGTTGTGCCAGATCATAGGCATCTGTAAGATTCTGATGTAACCCCTGACAATATCTCAGCAGGAGCCATTTGCAATATATTATCAAAGCCCTGTAGTCTGCCTCATCAAAAGTCGGACCTTCCGTAACAGATATGGGTTCTTGCGGGACAACGCTTTCCGGTCTCACACTTTTTGCTTTAGTGCTCATCTTGCTACCTCCAGAAGCCAAAAGCTCATGAAACGCCCTCTACGCAACCTGACCATCCTGCGCTTGTGTAACAGGCGAACTTCGAGCTGTTGGGAAAGCGCCATATGATTTGGCTTTATTATTCAGCTGACTTTGTGCAGATGTTCTTTGGTGGTGGTTATAACTATAAGATCAGTGCTTGGATTCTTGCTGTTTGGTTAAGGGTAAGAGCTTAACAAAGCGCAATACGGCTGATCTCTATGCCTGACAGGTCGAAGAAAATAACACTTCGAGACCTGCTCGGAAGCGGCTCAACCGCGATTGCACACCATGATTTCACTGCGGATTTCCCTGCGAGGTGTGCCGGTCGCCATCCTTCTGGAAATCCTCACTACTGAAGTAAACACCGTTTTGACGATTTTTGACAATTTTTTTGCTCATGCACGCTTCGGGATGGTTATATTAATTCCAGGCCGATTATCTTCAAATCATTACTGTTGCTCATGGTTTAGGTTAGGCTTATAATACGGGCGCTGGAGGTCAGGCCCGCAAATCACCCGGCCACTCTTTCGGCAAATGCCCCTCCTCGTTCATCTTCAATCCCGACTTGCATCTTGAAGTCGGGCGCGCTCCGAAAATTATCTTGAACTGAATAATCACGGAAGGTCCCGTGTTATTTTATTAGTCAAGCTTTGCGAGGCAATAGCTAATGTCACCCAGCATTGATCAACTGCTGACCATCGCGTGTAGCAAGGGCGCATCCGACTTGCACATCAAGGCCGGGAGCTTTCCCTTCATGCGCATCAACGGCGAGCTTCAACCGATGGTTGAAGCGCAGCGACTATCTGCCGAAGACACGCTCAACATGGCGTTCTCGATAATGAACAACCGGCAGAAGCAACGCTTCGGCGAAAGTTCCGAAATCGATATCGCTTATGGCGTGTCGGGACTGGGTCGCTTCCGTTGCAACATATTTCAACAGCGCGGCACGGTTGGCATGGTATTGCGAGTGATACCGACGACTGTGCGTACGACAGAAGAATTGCGATTGCCTTCCGTGATCGAAAAGATAGCCGACGAGCCTCGCGGGCTGGTGCTGGTCACAGGCTCGACCGGGTCAGGCAAATCAACCACGCTCGCAGCGATGATCGATTATATGAATCGCATGCGCACGGGCCACATCGTAACTATCGAAGACCCGATAGAATTTCTTCACCGCGACAAAAAATCTTATGTCAATCAGCGCGAGGTCGATGTTGACACGCGGAGCTTTTCCGAAGCGCTTCGAGGGGCGTTGCGCCAGGACCCCGACGTTATACTTGTAGGCGAAATGCGCGATTACGAAACGATCGAGACGGCGCTTACGGCAGCCGAAACAGGTCATCTGGTCTTATCAACGCTCCACACGCTCGACGCGACTGAAACTGTCAATCGAATAGTTTCGGTCTTTCCTCCGCACCAGCAGCGCGCAGTCCGTCTGCAACTCGCCAGCGTGCTCAGAGCGGTAATCTCGATGAGGCTGGTGCGCGCGGCAGAATCGATTCAGGGCCGCGTTCCTGCCGTCGAGGTGATGATAGTCACTCCCTACATTCGGGACTGCGTTATCCACCCGGAGAAGACCGCGCTGATACGCGATGCCATAGCTCAGGGCACATCGCAGTACGGGATGCAGACATTCGACCAGTCGCTGTTTGATTTGTATTCTCGCGGGTTGATAACATACGAAGAGGCGCTCAACTGTGCGACGAACGCTGATGAGTTCAAGCTGAGAGTTGCCGGAGTAAGGTCGGTTTCGGATCAGGCGCGCGAAGATATGGAGCGGTCGCGCAAACGCACAGGCCCGCTTGATGCTTCGCGACCCGAAACCAAACAATTTGTCAATTGGCTTTTAGAAGGCACAGAGCAGGTAACGAGATAGAACCCGAAGGCGCGGGCGAACGCAGCCCTGCGCGCGGGCGAAATCGATTGATTGAAGATGAAGATGGCGGCCAACCAGAAGCGCAAAGACCGAATATCGAAAAAACGCGCGCTCGCATCTTTGCGAGAGCAGCCAACATACTGGCCGCCCGCCCTCGCAGCGAACGGCAATTGCGCGAGCGATTGCTGGCAAAACCCTGGGCCGATCCGGCGCTCGTCGATGAGTGCATAGCGAAGCTGAAAGAACTAGGATATGTAAACGACAGCCTGTTTGCGCACAACTACGCAAGTTCGCGCGTGAACGTAAAGCCCGTAGGCAGGTCGAGACTGGCGCGCGAACTGGCTGGTAAAAAGGTCGAGCGACAGACTATAAATAAAGCGCTCGACACAGTGTTTGAAGAGGTCGGCGAAGGGACGCTGATAGATCGAGCGATTGAAAAACGCATTCGCACGCACGGTCGCCCCGGAGACAGAAACGATGCGAAGCGATTGTTCGACTATCTGGCGCGACTGGGCTTCGGCTACGATTTGATAATAAAAAAGCTCCAGGCCCTCAGGGCAGAGACTGAAGAGAAGGATGAGGGATGAAGGATGAGGGATGAAGGCGTAAGGATAAAACAGATCGAATAACGGTCTTTTATCCTTAATCCTTCATCCTTCACCCCTCATCCTTCACGAAGTGGGACTTCGATGACGGACGGCAAAGACAGGCGAGAAGCTAAACGAATCAGCTACATCTGCGAAGTGGAGTGCGAAGGCATCGGCATTAACCGACTCGCCACGCGCATCACCGACCTGAGCACGACCGGCGCTTTTATCGATTCGATGACCTGCTTTACTCAAGGCACGATTCTAAAGATCAGATTCCGCGTCAAAGAGATGTTCATAGATACAGACTGCGAAGTCCGCTACAGCATGCCGCAGATGGGCATGGGCGTTCGGTTTTTGAGTCTGAAGCCTGAGCACATCGCTGTTCTCGAACACTTTGTCGAAGGCAAACCGCTCGTCCTGCCCGAAGAGCCGGTAGTTGAAGCACAGGAGCCCGAACCCGTTGCTTCAAAAAATGACAGCGGGCTGCTCGGCAACTTCGCTATCGTGAGCCTGTTTGACATCATTCAAATAATCGAAAATAACAAGCTGACCGGCTCGCTCGCCGTCAGATCGCCTGCCGCGGGCGGAGAGATTCACTTCAACGAAGGAGTGATCGTCGGGGCAAAGTCCGGCCCGAACATAGGCCAGGAAGCGCTTGTAGGCTTTCTGGATGTGACCGAAGGAACATTCGTATTCAACGGATCAGAGATCGAATACGAGCGCACGATTCGAGCATCGTCTAACATGGGCCTGATGCTCGACCTGCTGCGCGTCAAGGACGAAGAAGCCGCTTTTCAATAAGGCCAAAGTAAAAACGCAGAAGGCAAAAGCAGGAAAGCAGCCGTAGCGGTCTGGTTCCTGCTTTTTTACCCTTCACATTTTTACTTTGGCCTTTTGCCTTATATGGCCTACCTCGTTTTGCTATAATTCTAATTTCAAATATCAACGACAAAGATGGCTATTATGACCGGACAAGAAATAAGACAGAAGTTTTTAGATTATTTTACCGCGCGCCAGCATCGCGCGGTGCGAAGTTCACCCCTGTTGCCTGCCAATGACCCGACGCTGCTGTTTACAAACGCAGGCATGAATCAGTTCAAGGACGTTTTCCTGGGGCACGAAAAACGCGATTACAAACGCGCCGTTTCGTCTCAGAAATGTGTGCGTGCGGGCGGCAAACACAACGATCTGGACGAAGTTGGCCGAACGGCTCGTCACCATACATTCTTTGAGATGCTCGGCAATTTCTCGTTCGGCGATTACTTCAAAAAGGAAGCCATCTATTTCGCGTGGGATCTGCTCATCAACGAATTCGGGCTTGACCCCCGGCGTATGTGGTTCAGCATTTTTGAAGGCGACAGCGAAGTCGGAGCCGACGAAGAAGCCGCGCGTTACTGGGAACAGGTGGGCGCTCGTCCTGAGCGAATACTGCGTTTCGGTCGCAAAGACAATTTCTGGCAGATGGGCGAGACCGGGCCGTGCGGGCCTTGTTCAGAGATTCACTACTATCAGGGCGAGCATCCCGAAGACCCTGAGTTCAACCGCGCAGAGCTTGTAAACGGGCCGGGCGATACGACCATGGAGATATGGAACCTTGTCTTCATGCAGTTCAACCGCTCGAAGGTAGGCGACAATGAATACAAGCTCGATCCGCTGCCTGCGCCTTCCGTCGATACGGGGATGGGGCTTGAACGTCTTGCCGCCGTGCTTCAGGGCGTGAAATCGAATTACGATACGGACCTTATCAAACCCATCATCGATTTTATCGCAGACCTTGCGGGCAAAAACTACGTCTACGATTCAAATGACGGCATGTCAATGCGTGTAATCGCAGACCACGCGCGTACAACCGCTTTTGCGATTGCCGACGGCATCTCGCCCGGCAACGTCGGAAGAAATTACGTGCTGCGCAAAATCATGCGCCGCGCGATCTATCACGGCGTAAAAGGGCTTGGCCTGCAATCGCCGTTCTTCAACAAAGTCACAAACTTCGTCATAGAGTTGATGGGCGAGCCTTACCCCGAACTGGTCCAGTCGCGTTCGTCAATCGAACAAACGGTCGGCGGCGAAGAACAGCGATTCAGCCGCATACTCAATGTGGGTGAGCCTCGGCTTGCGGAACTGTTCGAGCGTTACGTTCCGGCAGCGCCGCCAATAATCGAGCTTGCCCGGACTTACGATACCTATGGCGTGCCGCGTGATTTGATTCGCGTTGTGCTCGGCCAGCACGGCACAGAGATTGACGAAGAGGTATTCAACGAGCAATTCGATGAGGCGCTGCGCGAAATTCAACAACAGACCGGCGCTACTATGGCCGAAGCCGTATCGGCGCGCCGCACGCGTGAGATCTATTCAAAGGTAGCCGCGCGCCTGCAACGCACGGCCTTCACCGGCTATCAGGAAACAGAGACCGCTAACGCCGAAGTGCTTGCGATCATAGTCGGCGATGAAGAACGCTCCACCTTGACAGCAGGCGAAACGGGCGAAGTCATACTTGATCGCACACCGTTTTATTCCGAAGCGGGCGGGCAGGTCGGCGACAGCGGGGTGCTTGAAAGCGATAGCGCGCTCGCGACTGTTGAAGACGTTTTCACGGTCGTCAGCGGTTATAGCCTTCACAAAACGAAGACCGAACGGGGCGAAATCCGTGTGGGCGAGCGTGTCACAGCGCGAATCGACGCGGAGCGCCGCCGCCGCATCAAGGCCAATCACACCGGAACACACCTTTTGCACGCGGCGCTCAGAGAAGTGCTCGGCCCGCACGTCAAACAGGCGGGGTCGCTTGTCGCGCCCGACCGTTTGCGATTTGACTTTACGCATTACGCGCCAATGTCTGAAGAAGAGATTGCAGAGATAGAGCGGCTGGTCAATACGGAGGTGTTGCAGAATCGTGCTGTCGAGACTGAACTAAAATCGCTCGAAGAAGCATTAAGTTCGGGAGCGATGGCCTTGTTCGGAGAGAAATACGCTTCGGAAGTTCGCGTCGTCAGCGTGCCGGGATTTTCAACAGAGCTATGCGGCGGCACGCACGTTCACGCAACCGGAGACATAGGCCCGTTTAAGATCACAAGCGATCAATCTATCGCGGCGGGCGTGCGCAGGCTTGAGGCCATCACGGCTGATGCGGCAGTCGCGCGGCTACAGTCCGACGAGCATGTCATCAAACAATTGAGCGACCGGTTGAAGACAAAAGCCGAAGAGATTCCCGCGCAGGTAGACAAACTGATCGAGCAGGTGCGTCGCTACGAACGCGAGCTTGAGCAGTTGAAACTGAAGATGGCGCAATCGGAAGCCTCGGAAGCCGTTGAAAGCGCGCGCGAAGTGGGCGGCATTCGTGTGCTCGCCCGCCGGGTGTCGGATCTGGACGCGAACGGCCTGCGCCAGCTTGCCGATGCGCTTTCCGGCAAGCTGCGGTCAGGTGTAATCGTGCTGGGACAGGCGAACAATGGTAAAGCGTCGCTCGTGGCTCGCGTGACGGATGATTTGACGAAGCGATTGAACGCAGGGCAGATCATCCGCGAAGTATCTGCGATTGTTGGCGGCAAAGGCGGCGGCAAAGCCGACATGGCCACAGGCGGCGGCACCGCGCCTGAAAAGCTGGACGAGGCGCTTGCGGCAAGCTACGAGATGATCGGGCGTATGCTCGACGCGAAATAAACAACACGCTTGAGTATTACTGTTTGGTGAGGTAACGACGATGCTGAAGTCTGTGGAAGGTATATATCGGGATGGCAAAATTGAATTATCGGAGCTGCCGGACGATATTGGTGAAGCGAGGGTGATAGTGACGTTTCTACCGGAGGGCCGGGTGGATTTGCGCGCTCGCGGTATTGACGAAAATCAAGCTGCCGAGCTTCGCGCCAGACTGCAAACTTTTGCCGAAGATTGGGAGTCGCCTGAGATGGAGGCTTATGATGCCCTATAGCCGGGGCGAAGTTGTGCTTGTGCTGTTCCCTGATTCTAACCTCCGCACTGCAAAGCGTCGCCCCGCGCTCGTAATCCAGGCCGATAATTTAAGGACAGGTCTATCTCAGACCATTGTGGCGATGGTTACTAGCAATCTCAGCCGCGCCGGACACCTTAGCCGAGTGAGCATTTCGCTTTCGACTGCCGAAGGGCAGCAAACAGGTTTGCTGACTGATTCCGTTATCATGTTGGATAACCTTGCAACAATTCTTGATGCAGCAATAGACCGCCGCATTGGCTCATTGCCCGAAATGTCTTTAGTCGATGCCGCGCTTCGCCATACTTTGGAGATATAGAACGGCGGCACCAATTGGACGAGGCGCTTGCGGCAAGTTACGAAATGATCGGGCGTATGCTCGACGCGAAATAAACAACACGCTTGAGTCTTACTGTTTGATGAGGTAACGACGATGCCGAGGTTTGGCATGCGTCTATTCGGCTGTGGGTGAACGTAAGAAAAGGCCCTTTGACTCTCTCTTTGAACCTCAACACGGGGATAATGTAATGTTGTCCTCAATACATATATCAGCCGCGATGTCGGCTTCTTCAGCCTGAGTCACATCAGAGTTGCGGAAATATTGGAACAGCTTCCAGCCCAATATAGTTGCCGCTATGAGGCCGACAATAACCCACGTCAGATTGCCCAGCAATTCTGCTAAATCCTGCACGCGGTCGCTGAAGATGTTGCCCAGCATAACGTATAAAACAACCCACAACACTTCTCCCAGCGCGTCCCATAAAATAAAGCGAGGCCATGAATAAGCGGTGATTCCACTGCTCAGATTAATCCAGGGACCGAGCGGACCCACCAGCCATCGGCTAAAGAAGACGCCTGCACCGCCCCAACGCTTAGAGAAGGCTTCGGCCCGTTTAATCTTATCGGCTCCGCCCATCTTTTGGGTGATGCGGCGCACGAGACGACGCCCGCCCCAACGTCCCAGACAATAGCCGATTTGATCGCCGATGATTGCGCCTGCGCTCCCCACTACTAAAACCTGCCACAGTTTCATCTCACCCTGCTCGACAAACGAACCGACTACGAGCAGCAGCAGCGTATCTGGAAATGGAATGCCTGCCGACGTGACGACAAGAATAATAAAGAGCGCAGGCACGCCATAAAGTGACAGCCACGCCAAAAGCTGATCAATCACGGCGTCGCTCCTTCATCAGGCGGCGGCGGCGGCGGGTACGGCGGGCGCGCATGAGTGATTGCATCTTGCAGGATGGATCGGGTTTCATCCATTGAACGATTTTGAGATTTGGCGATTTCACGCAAAGGTCGTTTGTCGGGCGGCTTGTGTGGCAATCCCAGCGCTCGATAGAGAATATGAGGTGGAACACGATAAGAGTGCGCGACATAGCCCACAGTCATCCAGCCGTGGATCGGCTCATCCTGATGATAATGCCAGTAGATCGCGTCGCGTGTGGTGCGGACAGCGTACAGTGCGGTGAACCCTAAGACCAGCAAAAACATAATGGCAACCAACCACTGCTGCCAGTTAAATGTTTTCAGCGTTTGGAGTATTCTCTGTCTCACAAAACCACTATGCCCCATTTGTATTCAAAGGCAAAGCAGTTGAACATAATAACGATAAGCAATCTTATTTACGCGATCCGGAGCAGGTGTATTGCTGATAGGGTGTCAGATTCTATTTTCGTATAGATCTGCTATCGGGAAGCAAAGACCATAGCCGTCCCAAACCACATCGCCGTACTCCAGTCTGAAATTAGCAAACCTCTTTGTGTCAAGATACTGACGGATCATTGGATTTCGTGACCCTCGCAGGAAAAGCTCGAAATCTATTACGCGCTCTACCCCATCGCTAAAGCATAACTTCAGTTGGTAGTCCGATACCTTTTCCACGTGAACTATATCAATTACCGCATCTTCCGGGAGGATTACCTGATCCTCTGTGTAATCTTCTGCGGCTCTATCGGCCTGTGAAGTACGAAGTAATCTATCCATTATGCAGCTAATGTTCCACACCTTGTCTGTGCAGGGCTATAACAAAGTAACTGTAGGGGCAGGGCTTGTCCCTGCCCGGATCGCTGATAGGCGATGATCTGTCATGGTCTTACGACCATCCGGGCAGGGACAAGCCCTGCCCCTACATTGATTGTCAACCAGCCCTGCTTGTCTGTGCGTTTAACGGCCCGGTTTTCCTCTGCGCAGGCCCGGTTTTGCGATGCGCAGGCAAAGTTTCATTTGCGCGGATTAAGTTTTCCTGTGCGCAGATAAATTTTACTTATGTACAGGCCATGTTTTCCTCTGTGCAGATCAGGTTTTCATTTGCGCAGATTATGTTTTCCTCTGCGCGGATAAATTTCACTTATGAACGAATCAGGTTTTCCTCTGCGCAGATAAGTTTTACCTGTGCGCAGATCAGATTTTCCTGTGCGCGGAGCAATTCTAACAACTCAGCTAAAACTTAATGAGGCGCACAAATCAGATTGTGCGCCTCACTGTCTTTATCTACCACTATCTGCGGCGGTTAGAAGATGAACTTAACGGCTAACTGCACCTGACGCGGGTCGCCGACACCAAACCTTAAGAAGCCATCAAAATTGAACAATCCCGGTGTGGCCAGCGGGTTGATGTTGTTTTCATTGTTGAATGTATTGAACATTTCAACCGTTGGCTCAAGCCTGAATCTCTCGCCGAACTTGAACGACCGCACCAGCCGCCAGTCGAAGGAGAAGAACTTGTTGTCTTTGCGAATGCTGTTGCGGCCAAGGTCTACGCCGTTGACTACGCGCGGGTTGGGTGTGATCGGTTGCGCCGAACGTGCCTGAAGGCGCGCGCTCAACTCGAATCCGCCCCGCAAGTCTGCAAAAGTATAGAAGTTGAACTTGTGGCGGATGTCGCGGTCTGACAGCGAATAGTCTTTCGAGAAATCGTTGTGATCGAAGACGCGATCCGTGAACGGGTCGCGCTCGTTGGAATCGTCGTCAAGGTCTTTCGAGAAGACATAGTTGCCTTCAAGCTGGAACCCGTGACTGAACCGCTTGCGCACGCCGACTGTCAGCCCTCGATAGAGCGATTTGGCCGAACTCGATGTCACGAACACATCGCCCAGCGTCGGGCCGAACGGAGCCGGGCCGAGGTTGATGTTGACGAAGCGCGTCAGGTGCACGCCCTTCGAGTGCGTGAAATCGACATAGGCCGCAAGTCCCGGAGCAAGCTCCTGCTCGAAGGCTACGTTCGTTGTGTAGATGCGCGGGTTCGCATAATCCCGGCTGAAGACCCGCACGCCCGTAAACAACGGGAAAGTGCCGGGCGGCACGTCTCCCACTGGCGCAAGTCCCGGCCAGACCGGCGCTGGCGCGCCAAACAACCGGATGTTATCCGTGCTTGCGAAATTCGTTCGCTGCTGCGCACCGTTGGTCGTGATCGAGCCAACCTGCGACAACATATTCTGCCGCGCGTAATAGATTCCCCAGCTTGCCCGCAAAACCGATTTAGCGTTTTTGGAAACATCCCATGCGAACCCGACGCGAGGCTGAAACTCTTTTCTCTGATCGGGCAATGTTCCGTCGGACGGAAATCTCGGATCATCGAGGAATTGCCCGTATGCTGTCTCGCTTGGGTCTACGACAGGGTTTGGAAAATATTGCGCTTCCCACCGAAGCCCGTAGCTGAGAGTGAAGTTCGGCAGCAACTGCCATTTGTCCTGAGCGAAGAGCGCGAAATCTTCATTCTTGATGCTGGACGCACCCGGCGGTGGAACATCAGCTAAACCGCTCGGAATGCCATCCTGCAAATAAAACAGCAGCGGGCCGCCTGTCGTCGTCGTGCCTGCCGGACAGGTCGCGGGAAGCGTGACATACGTTCCGTTCGAGCAGCCGACCGTTTGCGGGCCGAAACCGCCAGCGGCGGCGGGCGAAGCATAGCGCAAAAATCCCGTCACGCTGTCGAACAGATAGCGACCGGTAAAGAAACCGCGAAACACCTGTTCATTGAGCGTGTGAATCCATTCGCCGCCGAACTTGATCGTGTGCCCGCCTGTTATGATCGAGAAATTCTCTTTGGCGTGCGTGCGCCAGATCAGTTCATCAACATTCTGCTGTAGAAAAAACGGGTTGCCGAAACGGAAGGTCGGGCCAAACCCCATCGCCGTGTCTGCGAGCAGGTTTGACTCCGTTGGCGAA
The DNA here is from genome assembly GCA_963804815.1 of Blastocatellia bacterium. GTDB lineage: Bacteria > Acidobacteriota > Blastocatellia > UBA7656 > UBA7656 > DATEKX01. The sequence goes on from CAWDRU010000002.1 coordinate 7,608,266, forward strand.
CGCGGTCGCGATTCGCGCGAATAGCCGAAGTGGGCTTCGCTCAGTTTAGTCGGCGAGATCGAACTGAACAGGTTGAGGTTGAGGTTGTTGATGTTCGACGGGCCTTCCGTGCCGTTGGCTGACGTGCCGTAGGTGGCCACGTCAAACGTCTGATTCTCGTTCTTCGAGCGGTCGAAGTTGTAAGAGGCCGTGAATTTGTTGACCGACGATGCCTGCCAGTCTATCTTGCCCAGTAAGGCAAAGTTGCGAACCGGATGCTTGACCGGCAATCCTTCATCCTGATTGAGCCTCGCCTGAAAGAAGTTGAGCAGTGCAAGTCGCTGGCAGTCGGGGCTGCCGTTGATCAATGCTTCGTTGTTGCGAACCGTCGGCGCTGAGATCGGGCAGGGGTCGCCGAGGGCCGCGCTCAGATTGTCGCGCGTGAGGTTCTCGAAAATCTGCTCGACGGCAAAGAAATAAAAGAGCTTGTCTTTCTTTATGGGGCCGCCGAAATTGCCGCCGAACTGCTCGCGGTGAAAATCCCTGAGCGGTTTGCCGTCGCTGGTGTTGGCGGTCAAAGCTTCAAATCGTTGATAGTGAAACAGGCTGCCGTGAACATCATTAGTGCCCGATTTTGGAATGACGTTGATTACGCCGCCCGCCGTGCGCCCGAACTCTGCGCTCGCGCCGGTCGCCACGACCTGAAACTCCTGAACGGCGTCGAGCGGGATGTCAATCGCGGCGCGCTGGCCGCCCACCTGCTCGCCGAAGAAACCGTTGTTATAGTCGCCGCCGTCGAGGCTGATGTTGTTGAAGATGCCGCGCTGCCCGACGAAGTTGATCTCATCGCCGTCCGGCCCCTGCGTGATGCTGACGCCGGGTGTGAGCGTGAGCAGGTCTTCAAACTTTCTTCCAAGTATAGGCGTTTTGCTGACGGCCAGTTCGTTTAAGGTCGAACTGGATTCGGTCTTTACCGTGTCGATAGTAGGAGCGGCGGTGATGGTGATGCGCTCGGCTACCTGAGAGACCTTCATCGTCAAATTCAAAGGAATGGTCTGGCCGACCGTGAGTTCAAGGTTTTCCTGTATGATGGTGGCAAAGCCCTGTTTTGAAATCGTCACGGTGTAGCGGCCCGGAGGCAACTGAAGGAATGCGAAGCGGCCATCCGCATCGCTGGTCACGGTTCTTGAGAAATTCGTATTAAGGTTTTTCGCTTCAATGTCGGCTCCGACAACGACCGCGCCCGTGTCATCGAGCACTGTCCCGCGAATTACGCCGGTAGTAATTTGTGTCTGGGCCAATGCGCCGGATGTGAGCGCAAACATAACGATCAGGCAACGCGCGACTACCCGTCTGGCTTTCTTCATAGTCTTTTCTCCAATCTTGCAGGTGAAAACTGTTGGCGCATTCTATGAACAATCAAGAAACAAAGTCAACCCTTCCAAAGCTCGCGATGTGACTTGAAATTGGAGCGAAATCTTCTGCCGGACGGGGCCTGTCAGAGCGTCAGATTGAACTTGACCAAACCGTCACATGCCCTCATGCTGTGAGCGACCTGAATGCTTCGCCTCGCGCGCAGATTGTAAAAGGCAATGATTATCGTTCTCATCATACTCTTTTTTGCGCTTGCGACGGTCGGGTTTATTTATACAGTGAATCGCTACAATCGCGCGCTGCCGGATGGCAAACCGAATGCTCTACAGCCTCCCGATCCGGCCCTGTTGTTTACGTCATATGCTGAAGCCGAAGAGCCGGTTGATAACCGGCGTGCGAAGCTCGTCGAACGAGCAGCCGCAGGCGATACTGCCGCGCTCGCGGATGCGCATGCGACAGGCGATGTTGCGTTATATGTTGAAGTTCTCGACGCGCTCACGGACGGACACATACGTCAGGGAAATCTGCATGACCTCGTCAGGCATATTGCAGGTAATAAAGAGTTGCGAGCAAACGCGAAGCTGGCCGAGCGGGTCATCCAATCGTGGAAGCTTGCGCCTGATCGCCGCTCGACCATTGAGATGATACACATTGCCGCGCTTTCAGATGACGCTGACACTTATGGAAAAGCAATCGGGATTGCGCTCCAGGCATGGCAGAACGGAAAGCTCTCTGATTTCAAGCCGGAAGAATTGATGACGCTCGTCGAAAGCCAGTATTGGGAACTGGCATCCGAGGCGCGAAGCGGGGGCGCGGGCTATGCGCTCAAGAGCAGGCTCGCAGATGTTCGCCGCGATCTGGCAACGGCGCGAGTCAGGCCCCTCTGACAACTTTGCAGGTAATTGAGGCCAACTAAAACGAGGACGGCGAATATTTAATGGAACCGATGTTTTTCTTCTATCTCACATTGGGTGCCATGCTGTTTCTCGTCGTCTCTATGCTGCTGGGACATGATGATGATTTAGGGCACGGCCACGGGGGAGGGCATGCAGGAGGTCACGCGGGAGGTCACGCTCACTCAGTTGGAGACGGTCACAGCGCAGGGCAACACGGCCATGCGGGGCATACAAACGGGCACGGCGCAAACTCTGACAACATGAGCATCTGGTCATTTCAAATGCTCTTTCTATTCACGGGTGGTTTCGGGGTCGGAGGCTATTTCGCATCGCTTTATCGACTGAGCGCGCCCATCACCATATTATGCGGGGTTCTGGGCGGTGTGATTCTGGCATCAATCGGTTATTTCATAATCAATATATTCTATCGCCGCCAGGGGGACTCTAATGTTTATTCCGAAGAGTATATCGGTTTGACAGGCATCGTTGTTACATCTATTAATGCCGATGGCGTTGGACAGGTCAGATGCACGGTCGGAGAGCAAAGGGAAACTTTTCTCGCGAAATCTGTTGACGGCAGCAGCATCCCTATTAATTCAGTCGTCCGCGTAACCGACATGGTTGGCTCGACGGCGATTGTGGAAATCACCGATGACGATCAACTAACAGGCTTGCCCTGGAGGAGGGAATTATCATGAAGACTCTATCAATAATTTTACAAGGTATGGGAGCCAATGTGCTGAAAGATAACCTTGTAACGATCCTTATGATCTTTTTCGTTATCATTATTCTGGTGCTCATACTGAGGGCGATAACAAGCCGATATATCCGAATACCACCCGAACAGGCGCTTGTAGTTTACGGCGGCGGGAAATCGGAAGTCGTAACGGCTGGAGCCAGAATAGTCTGGCCGTTTTTGCAGGACTCTTACCCGCTCGACCTGCGCGCCTTTCAGGTTCAACTGCATTTGAAAGACGCGCCCAACATGGATCGCATCCCCATCACACTGATCGCGATGGCTACCTGCAAGGTCAGCAAGAAGCCGGAACTGCTGCTGAAGGCAGCGGAGAATTTCGGTCGCTCGAAATCCGAAGACGTAGACAGCAAAATCGCGAACGTGCTCGAAGGCCACCTGCGCGTGGTCGTCGGCCAGATTGATATGGACACAATCCTGTCAAAGCGCGACGAGTTCAATGCGCGAATTTCGAGCGAGTCTGCCACCGAACTTCAAAACCTCGGCGTCGAGATCGTAGTGCTGAACATTCAGGAAGTATCCGATCCGAACGGCGTCATACAGGCGCTTGGCGCTCCGAAGATTGCTCAGATCAAAGCCAATGCCGCGATCAAGGCTTCCGAAGAGACTCGCAGGCAGACGATTGACACTACGAACGCCGAGCGCGAAGGAGCGACGACGAAAGCGCAGAACCAGACGCAGATAGCCGAAGCCGAACGCAATCGCGATCTGCAAACATCGAAGTACGACGCCGAAATCGCCCGACAGAAAGCCATAACGGCGCAGGCTGGCCCTCTGTCAGACGCCGAAGCTCAGAAGGCCGTCGTCGCCGCCGCTGTCGCCGTCGAAGTCGCGCGTGCCGAAGCCGAAACAGGCTTGCAGGAAAAGGTCGGCGAAAAGAACGAAGCAGAATATAAAGCTACGATTTTGAAGAAAGCCGAGGCCGAACGCCAGCAGGCGATCATCGTCGCCGAAGGCGCAGCCAGAGCACGCATAACAAAAGCCGAAGCAGAGCGGACCGCGCTACAGGCGGAAGGCATGGGACAGGCGGAGAAAGAAAAAGCCATAGGACTTGCGAAGGCGGAAGTCACACGGCAGACAGGACTCGCCGAAGCCGAAGTCTCGAAACAAGCCGGTCTTGCGGCGGCGGCGGCTACAGAAGCGCGACTGCTGGCAGAGGCCAGAGGTACGGAAGCCGAAGCGCTGGCCAAGGCCGCAGGCGTTCAGGCTGAATTGCTTGCGCAGGCCGAAGGTCGTCTGAAACTGGTTCAGGCTTATTCAAATATGGACGAAGAGCAGCGTCGTCTGTTCGTGACGACTGTCATACTCGACCGCCTGCCTGAGATCATCAAAGAACTGGGCGCTGCCGGACAACAGATTATGGAACCGATTGCCAATTCGATCACCTCGTCGCTTGGGCAGATTCAAAACCTTACCGTGTATGATTCGCCCAACGGAAGCAATGGCGACGGGTCGGTTTCGCGGTTGCTGAAACTCGGCCCGGATGTTCTGTTCCAGTCCTTTCAGGCCCTCAAGAATACAGGCATGATGCCGTTGATTATGGGCATTCTGGAAAAGTCCGGGATCGATATATCTACCGTGTCGGGATTGAACGACGCGACAAATGAAAAAGAGATCGACTATCCATCGTCAACTCAGACTCCGATCAGCGGCAATATCACAGTGGGGAACGGAGCCGCCGAGGTCAAGTGAGTAAGCGATGATTTTGATTTGCTCCCACGGCATAGGAAACAGGTTGAAAGTATATTTGCAGCCATTCGTTATAAGCTGGCGACGACGATGTCTGCGGCCTTTTGTAATATCGCCAGCAATAGAGGTTAACCATGAAAACTGATTTTGTTCCTTACGTTGTAGCTGCTGTCGCAGTGCTTCTCTTGTTCATCTTCATCCTGAGACGTTTTTTGACTAACGTCGGCGCGCGCGAGATCGCCATCAAAGAGCGTCGCTACTTCGGCAGAAAGATGCCGCCCGGTCGCGTCGTCGCAATCGAAGGCGAGGTCGGCATTCAGGCAGCCGTGCTCAAGCCCGGACTGCACTTCATCAATCCGATTACGGAGAAGATCGTGCGCAAAGTCCCGCTGATCGAAATCGGCCCGGACGAGATGGGCATCATCGAAGCGATTGACGGCGAGCCGATGCCTCCCGGAAGAATCTTTGCGCCCGACCGCGCGCAAAATGCCCATAACAATTTTCAGGACCCGATTGCTTTTATCAAGCAGGGCGGCGTCAAAGGCATTCAGCTCAGGACAGTGCCGCCGGGACTCTGGCCGATTCACCCTTACCTGTTTCGCGTGTCGATAGCGAAAGCCACGGTCGTTCCGCAGGGCAAGGTCGGCATAGTCTCCACGGCAGACGGCGCGCCGCTCGATGCGGGCCGACTTCTCGCCAAAGCGATCAAAGGGCATCGCAACTTTCAGGACGCAGAGCAGTTCATATCGTCAGGCGGGCAGAAGGGGCCGCAGGTCGAGATACTCACACCGGGAACCTATCGCATACTGACCGAATCGATGGCCCTTGAAGGCACCGCCGAAAGAAAGCTCGGATTGTTCACCGTGCGTCTTTACGATGCGAGCATGATCAGCGAAAACGGCATCGGTCTGGTCGAAGCTCTGGACGGCTCGCCGCTCGATCCGCGCGATTACGTTGCGACCCCCATCGAAGGCCACGACAATTTTCAGGACGGCAACGAGTTCATCAGTAGCGGCGGGCAGCGCGGGCCTCAGAAAGACATACTGCTTCCGGGTACTTACTACATCAACCCGCTGCTGTTTAAAGTGATTCCCGAATCGGCCAAGGAAGTGAAGCCGGGCGAGGTTGCGGTCATCGTTTCAAACGTCGGCAAAGACCCTTCGGAAGACGTGCGCCGTGAGATGGCTCGAAAGATTCGCGAGCGATTGCAGCGCGAAGAACAGGAGCACCTTTCGCAGGCAGCAGCGCGGCTGGACAAACTCGACGATGAAATCCGCACAGTAGACGAGATAAAAGAGGATCTTACGATAACAGACCCTGCCGACAGCCGCCTTGATGAAGGCGCGCACGAAGCCTATGTCGTGCCTGCCGGTTATCGCGGCATTCAGGAAACGGTCGTGGGGCCGGGCCGCTACTACGTCAACACGCTCGCCGTCTCGCCAATTGTGATACCGACGACGAACCAGACAGTCGAATGGACCGCGGGCGAAGTCGATAACACGTTCAACCCGTTTGAAGTCATCTCGAAAGACGGGTTCACGATGCAGCTGGAAGTGCGCGTAGTCTTTCGCGTCAAACCCGAAGACGCGCCGTTTATGGTCGCCAAGATCGGCTCGATTGACAAGCTGATTCAAAACGTCATGCATCCGCTGATTGACTCCATCTTCCGCAATCAGGCGAGCGAGTCTTCGGCGATGGCTTACCTACAGAACCGGCACGAAGAGCAGGAGCGCGCAGAGGCCCGCGTGCGTGCGCACCTGTTGAAGTATCACGTTGACGTGGTGAATGTTTTGATATGCCACATCCGATTGCCCGAAGAGTTGATGAAGACGCAGACGGAAAAGATACTGGCAGAGCAGAAGCAGAGTATGTTCAACGCTCAACGCGAGGCCGAAGAGCAGCGCATACAGCTTGAAAAGACCAAAGCGCACGCGGACAATCAGCGCGATCTGATGGCCGCGACCGTCGGCGTGGAGATCTCAGGCAAACGCGCCGAGCAGCGCAAAGCCGAAGGCGACGGCGAAGCCCACTACATTCTGGCGACGGGCAAAGCCGAAGCTGAGAGGGTTCGCATGATGGGTGAAGCGCAGGGCGTGGCTTACGCCGAGCAGGTGAACGCGATTGGCCCGCAAGGCGTCGCGCTGGTCGAGATATTGAAGGTAATCGGCGAAAAGAACGTTCGCATAACGCCCGACATAATGGCTACGGGTGGAACCGGCGAAGGCGGCGGCGGCATCGGCACGCTGCTCTTGCTGAACCTGTTCCGCAATCAGATGAATCTGGGCGCTCCGGCAGACGTTAACCAGACAAACGGCACGCCTGTTCCGGTTCCCGTGAAAAGATAGACTCGAAAGAGGTAAAGATGTAAGAGGGAAGGGGCGATTATTCGCCCTTTCCCTTTTTTACCACGGCTCTTGCAATTTTGTTGCAGTTATTGCTTTAGCAAATCAATCAAGTTTATAATTACCACTTCTCCCAGCACTAAATAGCGATTGATTGAATCAGCAGGTTGACCCTTACAGCGCAGCAGCATTCCCTGCCGCCAGAGATATTGTAATAGAGGTATGAACATGAAGAAATTCGCAGCCGTTTGTGTATGCTTAATAATGGCTTCTTTCATTCTGATACCGGGCAAGAATGTATATTCGCAGGCCAGCGATAAACCGAAGCACAATTATGTCGAAGGCGAGATCATCGTCAAACTCAAAGCCGATGTCGAGTCGATTGTAGAACAGGAGATCCCTGAGTCGGTGTTGAACGTGCGCGGCGAAGGCGTCGAGCGATTGACCCAGCGAAGTCGCGGCAACATAAATCTGGTTCGCTTCAACAAGGCACTCTCGGTCGAACAGGCTGTCCGGCAGGCGCAGCAGGACCCGCGCGTCGAGTACGCAGAGCCTAACTACCTGCTCGAAGCCGCCAATACCATACCCGATGACAGTTTCTTTTCTGCAATGTGGGGTCTGTCGAATCAAGGCTCTCCGTTCAGCGGCGCACAAACGCCCGCAGACATCTCTGCGACGCGAGCCTGGGACATCAGCAGAGGCAGCGATGATCTTGTCGTGGCCGTAATAGATACGGGCGTAAAGCTCACGCACCCGGATCTGGCTCAGAACGCGTGGGTGAACCCGCGCGAGCAGGCCAACAATGGAATTGACGACGACGGCAACGGCTTTGTGGACGATAAAAACGGCTGGAATTTCTACGATAAAAATAAGGACGTTTTCCAAAGCGCGAGTGATGATCTTCACGGCACGCATGTGGCCGGTACGATAGGGGCAGTAGGCAACAACGGAATAGGCACAACGGGCGTGGCGTGGCATGTGAAGTTGATGTCGCTCAAGTTCCTCGGCGGCTCGAAAGGCAGCGGCACGACCGGCAATGCCGTCAAAGCCGTCAATTACATCGTTGATCAGAAAAACCGTGGCACCAATGTAAGAGTGATTAATGCAAGCTGGGGCGGCGGCGGTGATTCGCAGTCCCTGCGCGAGGCGATAGCCGCGGCGGGCAACGCCGGGATAGTTTTTGTCTGCGCGGCAGGCAACGGCGGGGATGATGGATTTGGAGACGATGTTGACGAGACGGTGGATTTTCCTGCCGGTTATGCGGCCACTCTGGACAACGTGATTTCAGTCGCCGCGATAGATTCGGGAGACAATCTTTCGTCCTTTTCCAACTTCGGCCACAACTCAATCAGCGTCGCCGCGCCCGGTGTGGGTATATGGAGTACGGTTCCCGACGTGAGGGAATACGCGCCTATAAGCGGCACATCGATGGCCTCGCCGCACGTGGCCGGTATCGTCGCGCTGATGTTATCGAACAAGCCTTCTCTAACTCCGAGGCAGGTGCGAGACATTATTGTTTCGACTGCGGAGCCTACAACCGCGCTCGCTTCAAGGGTGCAGGCTTCGGGTCGCGTGAGCGCGTATAACGCTTTGACGGAAACACCTGCGGCCAAAGGCAAACCAGTCATCACGCACGCGAGCGTCAGCAAGAAAAAAGTGACGGTTGACGGGATCGGATTCCTGAACGGTTCTTCGATCCTCGAAGTCAACGGCGTGGCAATTTCTGATATCAAGTTTGACGATTCTTACAATCTTGGGAACGGGACAGTAAGTCGCCTGCGCTCAGAGCCTGGAAAGAAGACGATCAAGAAGATGTTTCCGACAGGCCAGTTCGTTAATCTCACCATCTTCAATCCGTCTACGGGCGAGCGGTCCCCGCAATTCGCTACTGGTAGATTCTAGGGCGAAATAATTTCGGAAGCCGTTGAGCCGCGAGCGTCACGTTCGCGGCTCGTTTCATTTTCTGCTGATGCCTCCGCCTTGTCCGGTCGGCGTACCCTACCCTAGAATACCACTCACGGTTAAGACCTCAGGGGAATCGACGATGAAGCAATATCTGGACTTGATGAAACACGTTCTCGATAACGGAACAAAAAAGGATGATCGAACGCACACAGGCACTCTATCCACATTCGGCTATCAAATGCGATTCAACCTCGGCGAAGGCTTTCCGCTGCTGACGACTAAGAAACTGCACACTAAATCGATCATCTACGAGCTGCTCTGGTTTCTCAGAGGCGACACAAATATCGAATATCTTAAAGAGCACGGCGTAAATATCTGGAATGAATGGGCGGACGAGCGCGGCGATTTAGGCCCTGTTTACGGCGCGCAGTGGCGGGCATGGCGAAACAGTGACGGGCAAACAATAGATCAAATCAGCCGGGTTATCGGGCAGATTAAATCCGACCCCGATTCCAGACGGCTGATCGTCAACGCGTGGAACGCGGGCGAGCTTTCAAAGATGCGGCTTGCGCCCTGTCATCTGCTCTTTCAATTCTATGTCGCTGACGGTCACCTCTCCTGCCAGCTTTATCAAAGGTCGGCTGATATCTTTCTGGGCGTGCCGTTCAACATCGCGTCCTATGCGCTGCTGACGATGATGATCGCTCAAGTCTGCGACCTCAGGCCGGGCGAGTTCATTCACACGCTCGGAGACGCGCACCTGTACTCGAATCACCTTGAACAAGCCCGCCTGCAACTTACGCGCGAGCCTCGTGCGCTTCCGCAGATGAAGCTCAATCCATCGGTCAAATCCATCTTTGAATTCGATTACTCTGATTTCGAGCTGTCAGGTTACGAACCGCATCCGCATATAAAAGCGGAGGTGGCAGTGTGATCATCTCCCTGCTGGTTGCGATGGATGAAAAGCGCGGCATAGGCAAAGCAGGCGGCTTGCCATGGCGTTTGTCGTCGGATATGAAAAGGTTTCGCGAGCTGACCATGGGCCATCACATAGTCGTGGGGAGAAAAACCTTCGAGTCTATAGGCAGGCCCCTGCCCGGAAGAGAGATGATTATTGTCACCCGCAGCGAAAGCATAGCGTTTGAAGGATGCTTCATCACGCACTCGGTTGAAGAGGCTGTCAGCCTTGCGCGCGAAAGAGGCGAAAGCGAACTGTTCATCTGCGGCGGCGCTGAAATATATGCCCAGACGCTCGGCGCAGCAGACCGCTTATATTTGACTCTGGTTCATGCTGATTGCGACGCGGACACTTTCTTTCCGGAGTGGAACGGCGACGAATGGGTAGAGACGGAAAGCGACCGTCGCGCGGCTGATGAAAAGAATCAGTATCCGTTTACCTTCAAAGTGTTTGAAAAGAAACCAAAAGCTTGATCTGTAAAGTTACAATCAATCCTCGCGTTCCGAGTTTCAAGAGAATAAGGGCGCGCACCGAAAGCCGACTATTGATGATAGAACTGAAAATCAAACTGCTCGACGAAAGATTGGCGATGCCGCGCTATCAGCACGAAGGCGATGCAGGGCTTGATCTGCCCAGCCGCATAGACTTCACGCTCGAACCAGGCGAGCGCGCGACCGTACCGACAGGCATAGCCGTAGCGATACCGCGCGGGTATGCGGGGTTCGTTTTGATACGCAGCGGGCTGGCTGCGCGACATGGCATCTCCTGCGTGAATTCGCCGGGGCTGATCGACGCAGGATATCGCGGCGAGATAGCCGTCATAATGATCAACACAGACAGGCGCGAGCCGCTTCACATCCATCGCGGCGACCGCATCGCGCAACTGGTGATTCAGAAAGTCGAAGAGGCTGCGCTCGTTCGAGTCTACGATCTGGACGAAACCGCGCGCGGCGAAGGCGGGTTTGGCAGCACAGGTCGCACTTAGTAAGCTCCTCGCTGCTCACATGGGATTGAGCGGGAAGTTGCCTGCCAGAACGGTCTGGCCGGTTCGCGCGTCCTGCACTTCTAATCGCTTGATATTTAAAACGGGCCTGAGCAGCGGCGGGAGCAGTTGCCCGCTTGAGCCGTCGCTTGTGAAATGCGCCCTCACGAATCCGAATCGGGCAGTCAATACTTCAACAAGCATTCCATCGACTAAGACCCGATAGCTCACATCCGAAATCAGCCCTTCTGCCGATACTATCAGCGATTCGCGTCTGAGGTCTTCGCGGATGGACTCGACTCTGATCGTCGCGCGGCCTCCCGCCTGCTTGAAATCGCCCGTTGGCGCAAGGCGCGCTTCTTTCTCAAACGCTCGCGGAAAAGGAGTCGCTCCGTCTACGTCGAAGTCGCCTTGAAGCACCAGCCTGTCGAGCGAGTCTCGCAACTCGACGCGGCGGATGCGGGTCACGGGATTGAGCGGTTCTGTAAGCGGCCCCTGCGCGTTCGAGAATGCGAACCTGAGACTGCCGAGACTGGCAGTTGCGTTTGACGCGACAAGGTTGCCGTCAACGATCAGCTTGTATGTGGCGCGCACGTTGAGGCGATAAGCCTCGAATGTGAATTCCTGTTTCGTCCCTACTACGTTGATCGTGGCTTTGCCAAAAGAGGCTCCGCCCGACAACTCTACCTGCGAATGAACATCTGTTGGCGGTCTGACATTGCTGCCGGTGCTCAGATTTTGAAGCGCGCCGAGCGGATCAATGCGGCCTTTGCCGAGCTTGCCCGCAAAAGCGGGATTTAAGTCGTCGATATTGACCGCCGTTTCTTCCATCGTCTTTTTCGCGTCAGCGATTCGCGGGTCTGCCGCAATCACCAGCGCGGCCTCAGCCGCAGCGAAGGGCGCGGCAAACGATGTCCCGCTCCATTCCGCGTAGCCGCCGCTGCGACTGCCGGGATATGCGCTGACCAGATTTGCGCCGGGCGCGCACAGGTCGATGTGCGCGCCGAAGTTAGAAAACGTAGCCTTGTGGCTCGACAGATCAATCGCGGCAACAGCAACGACCTCATCCATGTCGGAAGGGAATTGCGGGCTGTCTGTGTTGTCATTGCCGACGGCAGCCACAATCGTGATGCCGCGAGCGCGCGCATCACGGATTGCGTCTCTGAGCAAATCGAGCGCGACGGAAGAGCCGAGACTTAAATTGATGACGTTTGCGCCGTGATCCGCCGCGTACTTGACGGCTGCGGCTACCGTGAATCCGTCGGTTGTGCCACCGGCAGGAAAAGCGCGAACCGGCAGAATGCGGCATTCGGGCGCAATGGTCGTAATGATGCCTGCGATGAAAGTGCCGTGACCGGCGACAGTCGTTTCCGGGTCGGCTGCCGTTTCCACGGGATCGTTATCGTTGTCTACAAAATCCCAGCCGCGCGCATCATCGACAAGCCCGTCGCCGTCATTGTCAATCTGGTCGCCCTCGATCTCTGCGTCGCTGCGCGCATCTTTCCACAGGTTCACAGCGAGCGCCGGATGCGTGTAATCGACGCCTGTGTCAATCACCGCGACAACCACATCGCGCCCGCGAGAGCGCTGCTTCACCTCTTCGAGCCGCAGCAGATCGAACAGGGCAGACTGTGACTCGAAATCGGCGAGCGTGAATCCGGGCTTGGCGAATCCGTCGGGAAAGCTGACGGTCACTCGCGCAAGCAGGCTCGGACTTGTGATGACAGGGTTCAGCGCTGCGCTCAAAACATCCTTGTCTTTATCGAGCCGCTTGCGCCACTTCTTCTCTTTTTTGCCGCTCGGCGTTCTGAGCCTGTAGAAGTTCGTGCCGTAGATTTGTTGTATGGTGGTTGTGCGATTGCGCTCGTTGACGGCCTCGACGGTTGCGCCGGGTTTAAGCTCGACGACGACTTCGCCCGCGCGAAACTCTTCGCCGTCGTCCGTAGCCTGAACCGAAGAACCCGATCCTGCGATCAGCGCAACGAGCAAAGCAGAAAGAATCAGATCTCTTAATTTCATAATCGCACCTTCAATTCGGATTGCCCATCAGGATGAACGGTGCCCAGTAATACGGATGACCATATGCATCTTTGATGGCAAGCTGCGCCGCCCGAAGCGCCGCCCGCTTCGATGCGCCCGCGCGAATCTGTGAATACATCTCCTTCATGAACTCCGCTGTCGAAATGTCGTTTGCGGCCCAGAGGCTTGCCACAAGCGACGGCGCGCCAGCATAGAGAAAGCCGCGCATCAGCCCGTGAAGCTCGTCACCCGGAAAGACCATGTTCACTCCCGTATGACAGGCCGACAGCGTCACCATCTCAGCCTTCAGTTTTAAATCCATGAGGCTGTAAAAATTCAGCGGCGAATCTGCCAGCTTCAAAAACGAAAACATCGGATTATCGCGCCGAAAGTGACCGTGCGATGCAAGGTGAAGAAAACGGGCTGCGGGGGCAAATTTCAAAAGGTTTTCTCGCGTAGCCGCACGACCCGTAAACGTTACCGAATCGGGAAACAGGCTCTGGAGCGCGCGAATCTCGGCTCCGATGCTTGGCGTCTCGCGCTCTCGGACGCCGAGGGCGACCAGCCTGCTTTTTGAAATCTCAAATCCGGAATTTGAGATTCGAGACTGATTGCCTCTGGCCCTGCACAATTTCAACACGGTCGCGCTCGGCGCATAAGAGATCTCGAATCGATCAACCAGATAACCTCTTCGACCGAGCAATGCGTGAAACGGCACATAATGAAGCGCGCCGTGAGGAATGATGATGAGCCGCTGGTTTTCGATGAACTGTTCGAGCCGCGCAAACACGGTTCGATAAATCAGCGCGAGGTGGTAATTGGCCGCGCCGTTGAGTTGCTCGAAATGCTCGTCTGCGTAGCCCGACCCATAGTTGAATTTTTCAAGCTGAAACCTGAGCGCCGCAAGCATCCGTTCGACTTCGCGCTTCGACGCTATCCTGCGCGCCACGGTGATTCGGTCGCGCGAGATGATGAAGGCTGAAAGCTCATCGCCTGTTGTGAAATATTCGATAACTGTTTCGTCGCCGTCGAGCGCCGCGCGAAACTCGTTTGCAGTCACCGCCTGCATCCGTCCGATTTCGTCAAAAGCCGAGCCGTCGGATTCGATTCTGTGAAACAGCGATGCGATTTCCCGTTCGCATCGGGCGACCTCTGAACTGTAACGGTCAGAGGCGGCGGCCCGTCGCTGTTCGCCGCGCTCGTCTTCGCGGTTCGCGTGCGAACTGTACCAGTTGAGGTCTTCGATCAGCTTTAACAGCCGCGCTCGGCTGCCTTGCTTCTGGCTTCCAGAGCCGGTTTCAGGGATGTTGCGCACGTATCGCGCAAGCAGATCGGCGAGCGCGCGCGACTTGGAAGACTCAACAAGCTTGAACGCTTCTTCAACCATTGTACCGCTATCGCCATCGAGGCACGCGCTTATGGCGTCTTCGTAAACCTCAATCTTGTCGCGCAGAAACGAGGCGCGGAATTCGTCGGCTGCGATACCGCCGCGCATCTGCTCGACCGTTTCAACGGCGCGGCGAAAGCTCGCAAGCGCCGACGCGCTTCGCCCGCGCTCGCGCTCTATCTTTCCGATCAAATGATGACCCATGTAAACAACGGACGGGGCATATCGCCCTTCGACCGAAGCGAGTGCCGCGCGCGCCCACGCGCCTGCCTTCGCGCGATCTCCTGCAAGGTACAGCGCGCGCGCAGCGGTCAATCGCGAGTAAGCGGCTTTCGTCACGAGGCGCTGACGGGCGAAGGCGCGAAGCGCGGACTGCGCTCTGAGTAATGCTTCATCGGCGTGCCCGCGCTTTATAGCAAGCTCCGCAAGATAAGAGTCTGCGAGCGCCGCAAAAGTCGTGTTTCTATTCGCCGCAAATACCTCGCGCGCTTCCAAAAGATCATCTGACGCGCGCTCAAACTGTCCCAGCCCCATCGCCGCAAGCGCGGAAGTCATCTGTGCTCGCGCAGATTCATAGGGCATTGCGAGGTCTGCAAATTTTTCACGGGCTTTTGCCGCGCTTTCCGAGGCGTCATCGAATGCGTTCAAAGCGAGCAGTATTTCGGCTATTTCGAGATCGCACCACGCGACGTGATGGAGGCTTCCGAGACTGGTCAGCCGGTCGCGCGTTTCGTAGTAGCCTTTAAGCCCCGCGTTGTAATTGCCGCGCAGAAACTGAAGGTACGCTATATGAATTCGACAAAGCGAAGCGACTACTGATTGGCCCGCGCGGTCGAGCGTTCGCGCCGCGCCTCGAAGCAGAGCGAGCGCTTCATCGGGGCGATCAAGTTCAGTGAATACATTCGCGCGACTCATATCAACGAGAGCGCGCATACCTGCATCGCCTGATCTTTCCAGCATCGCGCGCGCAAGGTCGTAATGCGTCAGAGCTTTTTTGTAACGGTCAAGCAGGTAATAAATGTTGCCAACGTTGGCCTCCAATTGCGCGAGATGAACAGGCTCCGTTTGCGCGAGCACTCGGCGAGCCTCGCGCGCCGTGCGCAACGCTTTATCGAACATGCCGAGGTGAGTGAGCGCATCGACCTGCTGCTTCTGCGCGATTGCGGCTTCTTTTGCAAGCCCGGCTGCGCGCATCAACCGCACAGCCGAATCATACAGGCGATTGGCTTCCGCGTGCCTGCCCATCAGATGGAGCACGCGCGCGCGGCTCGCCTGAGCAAAGGCATCGCCGAAAGAGCTTTTCGTGAGCGCGGCAAGCTGTTCTATGCGGTCGGCCAGATGTGATGCTTGATTTAAGTCGCTGTGCGCCAGACGGTCTACTTCTAACTTGAGCGCGGCAAAAGACTGCAAGCCTGCCTTGCCGCTCTGCATACTGAGAAAGGCAGCGGCGCTTTCAGCCGCGATCAATTTGTTTGCCAGTCTTCTACTCATTGTCTGCCAGAGAGTGACTCACATTTTAAAATCACGCAACCGGAAACGCGCGAAGGGAAAACCCGTGCGAGCCGCGAAGGGGCGACAGAAACAGCCGAGGTCGTAATGCATTTCTGCGTCTCCCCTCGCAGCGATGCATCTTCTCTGCCGCCCCTTCGCGGCTCGCTCGCCTCCCGGAACTATGTTACAGGCAGTCCGACTATCGTTATGTTCGCAATCTGCAAATCATAATAACCGCAATCAACTGCATTGATCGTAAACTCGCCCCTTTCGTTTGTAGCGGTCGAATGCGCGCGCCTGCCGTCGCCAGTGAGCGCGAGCGCGAGGCCCGCAACAGACTCGAACGTTAAATCGCCTTCGCGCAACAACTGGCCCGTCACGTCTGCGCGATTCTGACTGCCGGGAGTTATTTGCAAATCTATCGAATAATCTTCTGCGCGGTAAAGCAATTGATGGTTTTCGGCTGCGGTCGAGCGCGCGCCCGCAAACGCCGCCGCGCGAAGGCTGTCGAAAACAAGCGAAGCTATCAGCCGACCGACGCGATAGCCGATTGCCCTGTGATCCTGCGAACGGTCGAAAATCCTGAGCGCGCGTTTGAAGACCCACAAGGGCGGCTCTATCGTGTCATCGCTTGCGGCGGTCGCTCGAACGCTTTCGTAAAACGCGCGGCTGCGGTCGCACTGGTAGCAGCCCGCAGCCACATGCGTTCGAATCGGCTCGTCCGCGTCACCAGTGAGCCGCCCGTCCAGATAATCTATCAATCGTTCGAATGAGGGGCATTTCATCCTCTTCGCTCCTGTTTGCTTCAAGGCCGGGAGTGGCACGCGAGTGTGAGGCTCGCGCCCGCTCTTTATTACGTTACGGATTGGCGCGAGCCGCGATTGATGCCGCAACCAGCGTCTCGCGGCAGAAATGAGCGACGACCCTCATCCCGACGCGCAGATCATCGAGTCGCGCGGGCCGATCATTGATAGTGATTTCCGTGCGAGGCACTACGCTCAATGTCAGCCGCTCGTCGCCCGACGCAGGATCAATCGTCACGCTGCTCGCGTGAAGGCTTACGTCGGCAATCGCGCCTTTGATTCTCAACCGCGTGCACGCGTCGCCATCGAGAGGCCGCGCTTCGATAGCCAGAGCGTCGAATGTGGTGATGTGATAGGTCGCCTTTGCCGCCATCCCCACCTGCAATCGGTCAAAGCTTGCAGGCTCGCCGCCAATGGTTATCGCGGTCGAGTGTGTAACGTGCAGTTCTACGGGCGGGCCGTCAACCAGCGGAGCGATAACGATCAGTGCGGATGTGGAGTCAACCGCTCTGATGTGACCCGTGACTTCGCCCGTCGAACTGGCGGCGATGCGCACGGCTGCGTGTGTGGTCTCGACAAAACTGGCTACGACCCGGTAGCCGCGCCTCAGATCATCGAGCGTCGCCGGTCTGTCATTCAACGATACAGGCGTGCCGGGTGATACGATTAGAGTGATTGCAGGCTCGCCCGCCGAGGGGGTTATTGTGAGCGTGTGCTCGACGAAGCCGACATCGCGGATCGTGCCTCTGACCTCTGCGAACGATTCGGCGTTGACTCTGACAGCGTTCAGAGTGTCCGTGTTATACGAAGCCGCCGCCGTAAATCCGCGAGCGAGGTCCGTAAATGATGCGGGCCTGCCGTCGAGAGTGATTTCGGTGGCTGGTTTGACGTTGAGCGTAACCGGACTGCCGTCCCTGAGCGGGGCTATGGTGAAGGTTCTTGCAGTCGTATCAACATTGCTTATGGTGCCTTCGATTCTGGCGAGCGCGGCGGCCACATCGCCTCTCGCTTCAATGTCTTGTGCGAGCAGCGTTGCCGAATCATAATGCGCGGTTGCGCGGTCGCCTGATTGCAGATCGGCAAGCGTTGCGCGCTCACCGTTGCGAATTATTTGTGTGCTGTTGTTTACCAGCAGGACAAGCGGCCCGTCGTTGCGCGTGGCTATCGTTACTGTATTTGCGCGCAGGTCGAAGGCGCGGATACTGCCTTTGGCTCGGCTGAAGCCATCGGCATTGACAGAAAGTTGGGGAGAAAGGAGCAGTGCTGCTGCGAACAATGTCGCAATGAGTTTGCGCATGAGCGACTCCTTTCCTTTTCGAGATTTGATTCGATCCGTTTCAAACAACCCGGCGAATCGTGTAATAGAACGGCGAGCGCGGGAAAAAGTACATGGCGGGCTAAAAATAATTTTCAAGAATCTTTTTGAGCCGTTGCAGGCAGCGTGCGCGAGTCGGGCCGATGGAATTAACAGGCGCTTTGAGGATTCGCGCAATATCTGAGTAGCTCAACTCTTCTTTGTCATAAAAGAGCAGCGTGATTAACCTGCGGCAACGTTCCGGCAGCGAGGCTACGGCCTGGCGAACTATCTGCTGGTGTTCTAAAGCTTGTTGTTGCTGATCGGCCAGAGGCTCGGCTGAGGCGAGACTGTTCATAATATCTTTTTCATAATCCTCGTCATACATTGCGGCCTGTTGTTCGCGGCGTCGTTCGGATACCAGTCGCCAGCACTCGCGCGTTGTCGTCGTGATCAGCCACGAACTGACGCGGTCGTGGTCGCGAAGCGTCGAAAGGCGTTCGATCATCTTCACGCAAACGGATTGAAAGATGTCCGCCGCATCGACGGGCGAGAATCCATGTTTCATGGGGATGGAATAGATGAGTCGCTGGTAGCGGAGTATCAAAGTCTCCCATGACGCCCGGTCGCCTTTCAAACATGCTTCAACAAGCTGGCGGTCTGTATGAAGGTCTGTCCCGTCAGTCATATCGGCGCTCGAGCCTCGGCGGCGTGAAAGAGCAACAGCCTGTAAAAGGATTTGAAAAACAGCCGAGATAGTAGCAGATTAACGTGCGGGTTGAAAGATTTCAAAACTCGCCCCGCACAGCCTGCTGTTGCTTGCGCTCGCATGGCAATTGTGGTTACATACGGCTGGCTTGCAGCAAGGGCGCGGTAGATCCTTACCGTAACAAGCAACACGCCCTACCTGCTTCTTAAACCGGTTGACTCTCCAAAAAGCGATAGAACCAAAAAACAAAGATGGCCCGACCTCGAAAAAAATGGGAACTAACCGAAGAATCGCTCAATAAGCTGCTGGCATGTTTTCATCCTGATCGAGAGATAGCGGGCCAGAAACTCAATCGACTGCACCAGAAGCTGGTGACGTTTTTTGAGAGCCGCCGCTGCCATTGCCCCGAAGAATACGCCGATAGAACTATATATCGCGTTGCTCGCAAACTGGATGAAGGGCTTGAGTTCACCACGGAAGACCCTTCTAAATATTTTTATACTGTAGCTCGCTACGTCTTTATGGAGTATTGGGAAGATATGAAAATGGATCCTGACCCGCTCGACGATGTGACGTCGCAAAAGCATCCTTTCATCGACCCCCGATATGAGGACATCGAAGAAATAGAAAAACTTTTGATCAAGCAGGAAAAAGAATGTCTGGACGATTGCCTGCAAAAACTTTCTGATAAAAAGCGTGAATTAATTATTGAATACTATCAGGGAGAAGCAGGCGCTAAAGTGAAGAATAGAAAAAAGATGGCAGAGGAGAGGGGAATCCCGCAGAACGCATTGAGAATTCGTGTGCTTCGAATAAGGGAAAAACTCGAAAAGTGCATAGTTAAATGTCTCGGCAAGCTGTAAAGCAACCGAAATGAATTTCAAGTTTAGCCAATAGATATGGGTGAGCAAATTTTGAAGGGTAAAGCTGTAAAAGAAGCGACATGGGTCCGCTACCTGCTGGGAAACCTGTCGGAACAGAAAAAGCGCGAACTCGAAGAACTGTATTTCGCTGATGATGATTTATATAAAGAGTTACAGGTTGCTGAGCGGGAATTGATAGATAGATATGTATTTGAAGAGCTTTCAAAGGCCGAGCGAAAGCGATTTAAAAGCTACTTTCTGGTCGCGGAGAGTCGCCGTCAGAAAACAAGAGTTGCGATGGAATTGAAACAGCGTTTTTCAACATCAACAAAGGCTCCTGTGACGACCGGATACCCGGCGTGGGTGCGGGCAATATTCACGCGGCCTCTGCCAGCGGCTTTATGTCTTATTCTCGCTATCGGGCTGGGGGTCGTAATTGTGTGGATAATCCGATCCCAATCCGATGTGCACAAAGGGATGGCCGCGCTCAAGGAGGCTTATCAGAACGAGCGCCCACTTGAGGCTCGCCTGTCAGAGTTCGGTTACGCAGCCGAATCAAAGACTCGCGGCGGTCAGGAAAATACTGATCATCTGAAACAGCAGCTTGCAGAGAGATACTTGCTAGAGGCGGTCTTCGACAGTCCCTCGTCTGAATCTCATCACGGGCTGGGCGTGTTTTATCTTACCGAGAAGCAGTTCGATAAAGCGCTTAATGAATTTCAAGAGGCATTAAGCGCAGGCCGAGCAACTGCTCAGCTTCATAATGATTTTGGAATAGCTCTGTTAGAAATTGGCAAACGCTATCAGGCGAATCAACAGCCTGACAAAAGCATCGAAAGTTTTTCAGAGAGCCTCGCTCATTTCAGCAAAGCGCTTGAGCTGAACGACTCATTTCTTGAAGCCCTGTTTAACCGCGCCCTCTGCCACAGATACCTGCATTTGTTGCAGCAGGCGCAGGACGATTGGCAATCCTACATCGACAAAGACCCCACCTCTCCATGGGCAGACGAAGCCAGACAGCATATTGAATCGATCAAAGAAGAGCGAAAGAACATTTCGAGGAGCAAAGAAGATATCTTTCAGGATTTCCTCGACGCATATACGGCTAAAGACGATGAAAAGGCGTGGAAAGCGATCATCCAGAGTAGCGACCGCGCGGGCAATTACATTATTACGAAATTGCTCGACGCTTATGTTAATTCTTCGCCACAGAGCGGTGATTCAGAAATCGAGATGCTGTCGTTCGCAGGCAGGCAGGTGAATAAGAAAGTAGGCGACCGTTTTGCGTTAGATTTGGCCGCGTTTTACAAGCGAGCAAGTCCTAAACAACTGGAGCTTCTTGCCACAGCGCGGGCGTCTATGAAGCTGGCCCATGAATTACTCAATGTGCCGAAATATGAAGCGGCTTATCAGTCTTTTAAAGATGCCCGGATAGTCTTTGATCAGGTTGGAGATGAATGCGAAGCAGGCGTTGCCCGGTACTGGCTGGCAATATGCGATTTGCAGTTGAATCGGTTTGAGCAAAGCTTTGCACTGTTTTCGGAATTGGTCGAATCCTGCAAGCAGGCAAATTATAAATGGTTACAGGTGCGTGCGCTCAACGGGCTGGCTAATCACCAGTTCACGCTCAATGAATACTCTAAGGCGCTTAACTATAGCTTTCAGTCTCAGCAGGTGGCAGAACAGATACAAGACATCTATGGACTTGTATTCGCCCTGTTGCAACTGATCGAAGAGCACAGATACCTTGGCAACTACCGTCAGTCATTAAAGTATATTCAGAGACTTTCGGCGCTGGCTGGTTCCAATCCGTTTGAAGCCCATCAGGTCTGGGTCTATTACAGCGTTATTGCCGGGACGCTCAGCTCGCTCGATTTTCAGGTCGCAGCTATTGATTTTCAAAAAGCCGCTTCTGATATGGCGTTGAAGCTGGGAGAAATTTCGATGGTTTGCGTCTCCTATCTGCATCTGGGAGTAATGCAGGCGAAGCTGCAAAAGTTTGACGAGGCGCTGAAGATCGCCCGGCAGTCATACGAATTTGCAAGCAATCATGCGAATGAAGTAGTCGGCACACGGATGATGGCTTATTCATCTTTGCAGATCGGCAATATATGCAGGCAGGCGGGGAAAATAGATGAAGCAATTGCAAATTATAATGAATCAATCGAGCTTTATAACAGATTGCAAGACCCTACGTTCGTCTATCAGGCGCACAAAGGGATGCTGCTCTCTTATTTTGCGAGCGGCGACATCCAATCAGCCAAAGAAGAATTGGGTATAACACTGGACCTCGATAAGAATTATCGCTCAAAGATACTGGAAGAGAGCAACAGAAACAGCTTCTTTGACATGGAGCAGGATGTCTTCGATCTGGCGATTGATTTCGAGCATTCGACAATCAAAGACGATCAGAAGGCATACGAGTATTCCGAAGAGAGCCGGGCCAGATCTTTGCTGGATGCGATAAATACAAAGACTCGCATAGAGGATAAAAAGCCTAATTCCGAATTGACTTTTTCACCGGGTCCGGCTGATTCAGCCCTTCGGTTTCTGGCAGAGACTCAGGCTCAAATGCCTGACAAAGTGCAGATACTCCAATATGGGGTTCTCAAGGACAAATTGCTGATGTGGGTCATCTCCAAAGAGGAGTTCAAATCTCTTGAGAGCAATATAGGCTCAAACGAACTCAGCGAACTTGTAAAGAACTATTTGCGCTCGCTTACCATTAAGCATTCAAGCGAACTCGAAGAAGCATCACAAATGGCAAAGAGGTTGTACGATATTCTAATCAGCCCCGCCGGGGCGTCTCTTAAAAAAGATAAATCGCTTTGCATAGTTCCCGATAAAATTCTCAATTACGTTCCATTTAATGCTCTCGTATCTCCGGCATCGGGCGAATATTTAATAAAAGATTATCCGGTGATGACATCGCCAAGCTCCAACGTGTTTCTAGCCTGCTGCGATGCCGCTCGCAGGAAAGAGCATGAGAGCGGGGGCAGGTTGTTAGCCATCGGCAATCAGTATTTTGACCGCAACGAATACTCTCGACTTGACGACCTGCCTTCTGCGGTTGAAGAAGCCAAAGCTGTTGGAGGCTTTTACACTGGCAAGGACTCGCATGTGTTAATCGACACCAGAGCCAGTATCGCTGAAATCACGAGCGAAATGGAGAAAGCAAATGTGCTCCATTTCGCTTCGCATACTGTTATTGATGAAATAAACCCGATGAAGTCCAGGCTGTTGCTATCGAGAAGGGCGAAAACGACTGGCAATAGTTATGGAACTGATGGGGTTTTGCAGGCTTCCGAGATATACGAGATGAATTTAGCGCCCGCTCAACTGGTGGTGCTGTCGGCGTGTCAAACAGGCATCGAGAGTTTTTATCGCGGCGAGGGGGCGGTCAGCCTTGCCCGGCCTTTTATAGCTGAAGGAGTTCCGCTGGTCGTGGCAAGTCTTTGGTCGGTCGATTCAGACGCTACGGCAAAGCTGATGACCAGCTTTCATAAACATCGCAAGCAGGATGGGCTGTCAACGATTGAAGCGCTCCATCAGGCGCAGTTAGACATGCTCTCCGGCTCTGTAGAGCGTTATCATCATCCGTATTATTGGGCATCTTTCAACCTCATCGGCGGATACGCCGAATTCTAAACTTTAAGGAGAAAAAACAACATGTCACTTGAACTACCATTGCCTTCAGCATCAAAGGTTACCTTTATCTTCGATGGTCTATTCTTTTTTGCTTTTCGAGATGGGGTGCTATCAAATCCGATAAGCAACTGGAGAGAAGGTCAGGTGGGAATTCTTCCCGGAATACCCAATCACCCATTGAAGATCGTTATTGAATCTAATCGTTCAGATAAGCCGCTACTCGAATTCACAGATCCCGGTCACAGGCTCAGCCGTCTCCTTGACAGGATCGTTATTAAAAAGGATGAGTTTGAGGAAAGACGCGTGACAAGGGATGACCATCCTATTGACCGGTATATCCCCAATGTCAATGCGAGATCCTTTAATTGGGTCATTGATTTTGAAGGTTTGGATATGCACTACAATAACCCGCTTATTAAGAACCCTAATGTACTTAGGCCGAGACTGATCTTTCAAGGCGGCGATTTCTACACGGCGCTGGTAAACCATTGCCCACAATATCTGATCAGGAAATATCAGCACGAGGAAATAAGTACGGACTTTGGCCATGTTGCCAGGTTCATGGGGGTAGATATCAATCTGGGTTCCAGTGGATCGCTGTTAGTAGAAATAGGAGGCGTGCCTTTTACTTTGGCGGAGAATATGGGTGACCCGGAAATTCACTACACCATCACGATCTCTAACAATGAGCCTGAGGATCAACCGCACGCTGACGACGAAAGTGACATACATTTCTTCTATGATCATTTTCTTACAGACCCCACCGGTCTTTCATTTGACTTCGTGCCAAAGGATAAAGATTGCACGGAAAGCGGTGAACCGGCTGTCCCGCCTTATGTTTGTTACGGCACAACTGGCAGCAAGACAAACCAAATTCCCTGATCGAGTAGTGTTCAGTAGCCCCTAGATATTTAAGCTCTCGCGAGACGCTCTGTCGGTTGAATGATGTTGAGCCGGGAAAACTGTCAGGTTCCCGGCTCGACATGGCTTTCAGTTTGTATGGAAGATATTGCCTGTCACAGCTTGGCGAGCGTCAAACCTTGCTGGTCCTGATACTTTCCGCCCCGGTCGCTGTAGCTCGTTTCGCACTCTTCGTCCGATTCAAAGAATAGAATCTGGATGAAGCCCTCTTCTGCATAAAGCCGCACGGGCAGGTTCGCCGCGTTATAGAGTTCGACTACGAGCCTTCCACACCAGTTTGCTTCGAGCGGAGTCGTGTTCGCCATCAGACCGCAACGCGCGTATGTGCTTTTGCCAATCGCCAGTGCCGTCACATTGCGCGGCATCTTGAAACGCTCGATTGTCACGCCGAGCGCGTAGGAGTGCGGAGGCAGCAACCAGTATTCCGAGCCATCACTCGTTTGACGAATCGGCACATCCAACAAACTGTTCGGGTCGAAATTCTTCGGATCAATCTCAGTCCCGGTCACGGGTGAAAAGACCTTGAACTCGTCGCGCGCCAGCCTGCAATCATAACCATAGCTCGATAGCCCGGAGCTTATGATGCGGCGATCACTGACATTTCGCACGAGCTTCTCTTCATACGGCTCGATCAACCCCTGTTCGCGGCACATCCGCTTGATCCATACATCCGACTTGATTGACATTCCACCTCCAGAACCTTTATATCAGCCGAGAAATGTAGCCGCCGCCTCGCTCGAAAGTCAAATAGCCGGACTCGATAACCCGCTTTTCGAGCGTCGCCCTTTTCGATAAGATGATCGCATGACGGCTGAAAATATCTGCGAGCTACTTGAATCGCGCGTCGAACAAGCGCCGGACAAAGAGTTCCTCGTGCTTGAATCCGACGGGCGCGTCTTTACCCGCCGCCAGTTCTTCGGAGAAGTTAATCGCGCAGCCGAATTGCTCGCTTCACTCGGCGTCATAAAAGGCGAGCGCGTGAGCCTCTATCTTACGAATTCGGCTGAATATCTGATCTTCTATTTCGCGTGCTTCAAGCTTGGCGCATGGGCAGGGCCGGTAAACGCGCTTCTCAAACCGCAGGAGATAGAATTCATCGTTGCAAACTCCGAAGCCGGAACCCTGGTCACTCAACCGGACCTCTATCCTAACCTCTCGGAAACGCTCACCAGTCGTAACGTGATAGTGATTGAAGAGAGCGGCCAGTGGTCTATAAAGAATAAACGAGCAGTGGTCGATACCGAACCGCAGACTACGCCAGTTTCGCGCGATGATGAAGCGGTAATCATCTACACGTCCGGCACGACGGGCAAACCAAAGGGGGTGCTGCTCACGCACGGCAACATACTGGCCAACGCGCAGCAGATAGCCGAGTGGCTGCAACTGAGCGAAGCCGACCGCTCGCTTCTGATAATGCCGCTGTTTCACGTCAACGCCCTGATGACCACAGGCATGGCCGCGCTGTGGGCCGGGGCAAGCATTGTGCTTGCGCCGCGCTTCAGCGCCTCGCGCCACTGGGAAACCATTTCGCGTTACGGCGTGACCTATTTCGGCTCTGTGGCGACGATGCTGTCGCTTCTGAATCACACCTACCCTGATGGAGTGCCTGAGCAGTTTGACACGAGCCAACTCAGATTCGCGCTGTGCGGTTCTGCGCCCGTGCCGGTAGAGGTGATGAAGCGGTTCGAGTCGCTGTTTGATTGCCCTGTTATCGAAGGCTACGGTTTGTCCGAATCAACCTGTCGCTCTACGTTCAATCCTGTTGACGATAGACGCCGCGCGGGGTCTATCGGTCTTCCAATAGGCAACCAGATGCGAGTCTTTGACGACAAGGACGGCGAGCTTGGCCCGAATCAGGTGGGCGAGATAGTGCTGCGCGGGTCTAATCTCATGAAGGGCTATTACAAGAACGAAGCGGCGACGCGCGAGGCGTTTCGCTCAGGCTGGTTTCATTCGGGCGATCTGGGGTTTCGAGACGAGGACGGATTCTTCTACGTCGTGGACCGCAAGAGCGATATGATAATTCGCGGCGGCGAGAACATCTACCCGCGCGAGATTGACGAAGTGCTTTACCAGCACCCTCTGGTCAAAGACGCGGCGACGATTGGAGTTGCTGACGCGCTTTATGGCGAAGAGGTGAAATCTTTTGTCGTGCTGCGCGATGATTGCGAGGCGACGGAAGCAGAGATCCTGGAATTTTGCCGGGCGCGGCTCGCGGATTTCAAATGCCCCAAGACGATTGAATTTCTCGTAGACATTCCGAAAGGCCCGACAGGAAAGCTGCTCAAACGGGAGCTGAGCCGTCACTGAATCATCAGCAGCGTAATCCACAAAGAGAGCGCGAAACAGCCCAGAACCTGTAGCCCGCACAGGATGATTTCACTCACCTTTATGCTTTTTGATTCGACCAGCTGAGGGTAGCGGCTCTCGGCCCAGAGTATAAATGATGCTATAAAGGGCGACGTGACGAACCACAAACAGAAACCTATAGCGAGCGTTATTACACCGATTACAAAATACAATTTCGACCCCCCGAAGGATTTTAGATTTTGGATTGCGAGAGAGAGCTTTTGTTGAATCCAAAATCTAATCATGTTTTCGCAAACAGTCGCAGTTGTCTGGGCGTCAGCAGCCACATCAACTCGCCGCGAATCGTCGGCACAGTCTCAGTCACGTTGATCGAGCAGACGCAGCCCTTTTTCAACTGAATAGCGAGAGCCTCGTTACCGCTTGTGATGGTCGAGATTAACTCGCCCAGGTCTGGCTGATGGCCTATGAGCGCAACCGATTCAGCGCCCGTGTGCTTTTTTATCTCCGCGAACAGCTTGTCTATGGAAGCTCCGGGGGCGAGGTTGGCAGTCTGCACCATCTCTTTTTTACCAAGCCCGAACGCGGCGGCCACTATTTCAGCCGTTTCGACTGCGCGCACAAGCGGGCTGGTCAACATCAGGTCCAGTTCTACTTCGAGCTTGCGAAGCCCTTTGGCCGCTTCGCGGCAGCGGTCGCGCCCTTCGGAAGTGAGCGCGCGCTTTTCATCTGTGAAATCGTTCTGCTGCCCGAGCGGCTGGGCTATCGCATGTCGAATGACGTAAAGCTCCATGTGCAGGCTCCTTTTCAAGTAGCGAATCATTATAGGGCATCGGCAAAGCAATTGTCAGTTGCTAACTGCTTGTTGGCTTTGCCTGTAGCTAGTAAACTTTTTCGAGAGCGCCGGTATTGCTCGATTCCATTTGAAAGCGATGACACTCAATCTGAAACCTTTCTATCTGGGCCGTGTTTTCGGCATCCCTATTCGCGCGCATTACAGCTGGCTGCCGGTCATCCCTTTTTATGCCTGGGCCATTGCGTCCGGACTGCTGCCGCGCGAAGCGCCCGGCCTGAACGTGTATGAGTATTGGGCGCTGGGGTTTCTTACGACCTTTCTGCTGTTCGTCTCAGTCCTTGCCCACGAGCTTGCGCATTCGCTCATGGCGAGAGCCGAAGGGCTGGGCACAGGCAGCATCACGCTCTACATGTTCGGAGGGCTTGCTTCGCTCAACGGGCAACCCGCGCAGCCTTCATCGGAATTCAAGATCGCAATCGTCGGCCCCGCCGCTAGCTTCATCGCCGGAATCATCTTCTATCTGATCGTAGATGTCTTTCTTTACGGCACATCGCACCGCGCAATCGGGCAGGTCCTGCGCCATCTCGGCAACATCAACCTGCTGCTGGCCGGATTCAATATATTGCCCGGACTTCCGCTCGACGGCGGGCGAGTTCTGCGCGCGCTGCTCTGGCGGATGAACAAAAATTTCCGCATGGCAACACAACTTGCCGTGCGAAGCGGGCTTATGATCGCAATCACGCTTATCGTCGGAGGCTTAATATTTTTCTGGCAGATAGACTGGGTTTACGGAATGTGGATGATGGTTGTCGGGTTGATAATCGCCTTGATGTTAGGCACGACCGAAGGGCGAAACTACGGCGTATGGCGCGTGAAGCGGGGCACGGTCGAAGACGTGATGAATCGCGATGTGGTGCAGATTCCGCCCGGCATGAAAGTCACGGATTTTATAAACAAAGTGCTTAATAATAATCATCACACCAGCTTTCCCGTAGTCGATAACATGAGATTGCATGGCATGCTGCTGCTCGAAGAGTTGAAGTCCGTGCCGCGCGAAGACTGGCCGCGCCTCGAAGCGCGCGATGTGATGCGCCCCGTAAACGACGCGATGTTTGTCAACTCAAGCGCCACCATAGCTCAGGTGCAAACGGTCCTTTCAAGCAACGGGCTGGGGCGCGCCGTCGTCCTCGATTCAAACGGCTTCATAGTCGGATACGTGAGCCAGCACGACATAAATAAATGACGCGGGATTTAGCCTGTTAAATCAGCACGCATTACCACACTTGCGCGTCATTTCGATTTCGGCTCAGCCGGGCGATTCTTTTTCAGATACGCATTCAGTCCGGCGAACAAGGATGCCGCGATGCGCTCGCGGAACTGGCTGGTTTGCAGTAAGGCTTCGTCTTTCGGGTTCGACAGGAAAGAGACTTCGGCAAGCACGCTCGGCATCGCCGCGCCAAGCAGAACCACGAACGCCGCGTGTTTCACACCGCGATTCATAGCCGTTCTGGGCGATGCGGCTCCTATGCCGCGCACAAGCCCTGATTGAATGTAGCGCGCAAGCTCGCGCGACTGGGCCACGCGATTGCCGACCGTCACGCTCGCAAACACGGTCTGCGCTTTTTCCGCAGGCTTGCTTGCCGCAAGCCTCGCGTTTTCGCGCGCAGCCGTCTGCGCGTCTTCCGATGGCGCGCGGTCGGGGCTAAGAAAATATGTCTCCACACCTGATGCGGCTTTCGACTGGCTTGCGTTCGCGTGTACAGAGATGAACAGGTCCGCTCGCCGCGAATTGGCTATGGCGGTTCGCTCTTCGAGAGCGACGAAGCGGTCAGAGTCGCGCGTCAGTATCACTTCGACATCCGGGTAGCTGTGTTTGATGTAAGCCCTGAGCCGCCGCGCTACGTCAAGCACCAGATCCTTCTCTCTCATGCCGCCCGGACTTATCGTTCCCGTATCGTGTCCGCCGTGGCCCGGATCGATCACGATGAGCTTGATCGGCGACTCTGCGGCTTTGGCGTCGATCTTTGCCGCGAGGTCCTGAGTGCCGGGATTGTGATTCATCGGAACAATTGGGTCAGGAATTTCAGGCAGCCCAAGTATCGGACTTCTATCGGTTGCGGTCGTCTTTGAAGCGACAGGCTTCGCATCACGCGGTTCGGGTTTTACGGAATCTGTCCTGCCATTATCGACTCGCTCGCTTGCTGATGCGGCAGGTCGCGCGGCCTCCCCGTTGCGCGCAATCGGTTTTGCGATTGCGCCCGCAGCGTGAAGATCGATCACGATTCGTTCAGGCTGCGAAAGCCGAAATGCGGAATAGTCTGAAAGAGAATCAACCTCTACGTCAATCTTCACGATCGGGGTCGCCTGTTGAATTTCAGAGACGGTGATTCGCTTGAGCAGGCTCGCGTCGCCGACGATGAAACGGCGACCGTAAAGCGACGACGAGACGAGCGCGCTGTTGAGTTGTATGCTGAGGCGATTGCTGGCCGTGCGCTGCTGTGTGTAGCTGGTCGCGTCCGACAGATCGATCACTACGCGAGCATAGTCCGGCCCGCTGAAACTGCGCACGTTGGTCAGTCGCGGCGGCCCCGTCAATTCATCTATGGATGTTTGAAGCCCGTCGCCCGAAACGGCCACATCAACCGGGCGATGCTTCAGTTGCGCCTCGAACCGCGCGAGCACCGCGCCCGCTTCACGCGCGAGGACCGATTTCGGAAAGTAATTTATCAGTTCTCGATAAGCGCCCGCTGCGCCGTCGAGGTCTTGCAGGTTCTCTTCGTAAATCTGAGCGATGCTGGTCAGCGCGTCACCCACGAAACCGCTCTGCGGATGGTCGCTGATGATTCTTCGATAGGTTTCAATCGCCTGTTGATAAAGTAAAGAATCGCCCGTTACGTCTGCCATCTCCCGCTGAAGCTCTGCGCGGCGAGCGAGCGATTCGGCTGAAAAAAAGTTGCTCGTGTTGAGCCGCATGACCTGCCAGTATGCGTCGAGCGCGCGCCGGTAATCGCTTATGCTTCGCTCTTCGGGCGACCGCTCGTGCAATGAACTGCTCAGACTGGTCGCATAATCGAATAACTCTTTGGCAAGCGAGCCTGCGCCAGTCGAAGTCGAGCTTT
This sequence comes from Blastocatellia bacterium, assembly GCA_963804815.1. Taxonomy (GTDB): domain Bacteria; phylum Acidobacteriota; class Blastocatellia; order UBA7656; family UBA7656; genus DATEKX01. The sequence continues at coordinate 7,638,502 of CAWDRU010000002.1, forward strand.
CAGGGTCAGCGGCGTTGAGTACGGGACGCGCTGTCAGACACAAAATAACCGCGAAGACGAGTGCGTTCGCTATTAACTTGTGATGTCCTGAACTTCGCATACGGGTTTGCGCTTACAAGAGAACTTTTATAAAGGCGGCATCGCCAAGTCAAGGCGATAATATGTTCCCTATCCGGGGCAGGGGTAGTCAGAAGGCAGAATCAGAAGGTATTCATTCACAGTTCGCAGCGCATTCGATTCAATCATGCTGCCTGCTAATAATTATTCGACAGGCGACTGCCGGAAAAAGTCGCGGCGTTCGGAGCCGCCTGCGCGGCAGCAACGATTGATTTGGCAGCGCGCGCCGAACTGTGTTTCGCATTGCCGTAGCGGGCCGAGATGCTCTTGACGTAATTTTGCGTCTCGCGGTATCGCGGCACCTGATAACCTGATCTGATGACGGCGTTCTCTCCGGCATTGTAACCCGCAAGTACCAACTCGACATCTCCGTTGAAAGTGTCGAGCAGGAAGCGCAGGTACTTCGCGCCGCCTTCTATGTTCTCTGCGGGGTCGTATATGTTTGCAACTCCGAATCTGCGGGCGGTGCCGGGCATCAATTGCATCAGCCCCGTAGCGCCTTTGTAAGAACGCGCGCTCGAATTGAAACCGGATTCCTGCCGCATCACTGCTACCATTAGATTTGGATCAATGCCGTTGCGCGCCGCCGATTGTTTTATCAACTCGTCATATTTCGGGTTGCCCGTCGTGGTCACCATAGAACCGGCTGGTTTTGGGGTGTCCGTAACCGACTGCATCACGAGCGGCGCAAGCGGCAAAACAGTGGTAGTAGCAGCTTGCCCTGTCGCTTTTTTCGCCGTTGCGCTTTGCGGCTTTGGCGCAGGCGTCGCGGGATTTTGCGTAGGCTTTACAGCTTCGTTGATTATTACAAGCGTGGGCGTGCGCTGAAGTTGCGGCATTTGAGAATTGATTGCTTCGACGCTCAACGGCAAGCCTGCTTCCTGCGCGCGCGCCTCGATTGCAAAGAACCCTGACAAGGCAACAAGGATTACTATAGCGGATAATCTCATTTACATTCTCGCGAGCGGGGCTGGTTATTTATAAAATTCAAAGCGACGTTTCAATGCAAGTGAGTGGAGTTGAAAAACCGGCGGGAGCTGTCTTCAACTTCACTTCGGCAGCCAGACATCCTCAAAGATAAGGATGAGGGATGAATCAGCGAATCATCTCTTATTCATCCTTCATCATTTCTTCAAGGCCATGGCTTTGCGACCCAGGATCACTCCTGGTGTGCCTTTATCGGTGATGCTTAAACGAACGCCGCCAGTTTAATACGGGCTAATTGACAAGTCAATAATTACTATTTTTGCAAATGTGTTGCCGGGTGAATTGCCGGATTGCCTCGGCGATGTACGCGCAAGCCGGATTGCGAGTATAATGCGAGCGATTTGAGTTGAACGAGGAGCCGTACAAGTTATGCATAAAGTTGAAGAAACAGGGCAGACTGTTCTGAATTTCGTTAATGGTCAATGGGAGCCTTCCGAATCGGGCAAATGGGCTGACCGGTTCGACCCGGCTGATGAACAGGTGCTGGTCGGGCGTGCGCCTGATTCTACACGCGAAGACGCGCGACGAGCGATTCAGGCAGCCGAGCGCGCAGCAGAAAGCTGGTGCGCGTGGCCTGCGCCGAAACGCGGGCGATTGCTTTTCGACTGGCTCGCCTGGATTGACTCCCGCAAAGAGAAGCTGGCAAACCACCTGACAAGAGAAGAGGGCAAGACGCTCGCCGAATCAATGGGCGAAGTCCGTCGCTCGATGGACATACTCGAATACACGGCGGGGATGGGCCGAAGGCTCGAAGGGCACGTCTATCCCGCAGAAGAAGAGAATGTTTTTTGCTACTCGACCTCGCACCCGTTAGGCGTCGTCGGCCTCATCAGCCCGTGGAATTTCCCCGTCGCCATACCTGTCTGGAAACTCGCGCCTGCGCTCATCGCCGGTAACACCTGCGTGCTCAAACCATCGCCGCTTACGCCGATGACGGCAACTATGCTTGTGCGCGGGCTTGAAGAGATCGGCCTGCCCGCAGGCGTTGTGAATCTTGTTCACGGCGATTCTGCGCCCGGCGAAGAGCTTGTTTCAAATGAATCGGTGCGCGGCGTGTCGTTTACAGGCTCCACAAAAGTCGGAAAGCTGATAGCCCAATCCGCATCGAAAAGATTACTTAAATTGCAGCTTGAACTGGGCGGCAAAAACCCGCAGGTGGTGCTCGAAGACGCTGACCTCGATCAGGCCGTGAGCGGCGTGATAGCGGGCGCGTTCGGCGCAACCGGCCAGCGTTGCACGGCGACCAGTCGCGCCATCGTGGTCGGTAAAGTTTACGATGAGTTTTTGAGCCGCGTCGTGGAACGCGCCTCTTCGATGAAGGTCGGGCCGGGCGCTCAACCCGGTGTCGAGATGGGGCCGCTCGTAAACGCCGCGGCTATGACGGGTGTGGCCCGTTATATCGAAGCGGGTCGCAAAGAGAACGCGAACTTCTGCACGGGCGGCGACCGCATAAAGGACAGCAACCTCGAACGCGGCTTCTTCTTTCAGCCGACCGTCATCGAAGCAAAGCCCGAAATGGAGATTGCCCGCGAAGAGATATTCGGGCCGGTGCTCTCGGTCATTCGCGCGCGCGGGCTGAGAGAAGCCATCGAAATAGCCAACGCCGTGCGCTATGGGTTGACCGCTTCGATCTTTACGCGCGACGTGTCGCGTGTATTCCGGTTTGCGGAACGAGCGCAGGCGGGCATCATCCACGTGAATCGCCCCGGAGTGGGCGGCTATTCGCACGCGCCGTTTGGCGGCGTCAAAGAGTCAGGCTACGGCGGGCGCGAAGTCGGCGACGAGGTGTTGAACTTTTATACCGAAACGAAAGCGGTCTATATCAATTACAAATGAGAGAAAGCGGTTCGCGCGTTGAACAAGCATGTATTATTTCCTGTTTTACCTCGCCTTAGTCACACTGCTGATTTATCTCACGTTCGGCCTTGACGTTGTGATAGCCAACAGGCAGACGAAAAAATTAAAAGAGATCGAGCCATCGCTGCAAATCGCATGGCCGAAGCTTTCCGTCATCGTCGCCGCGCGCAACGAAGAGCGCAACATCACGGAAGCGTTGCAGTCCATCCTGCATCAGGACTACGCGGAGATGGAAATCATCGTCGTCAATGATCGCTCGACCGACCGCACGGGCGAGATACTCAATCGCTTAGCCGAACGCGATGCGCGGCTGCGGCCCGTTCATATTAAAGCTCTCCCGGCGGGCTGGCTCGGCAAAAACCACGCGCTCTACTTTGCCGCGCAACAGGCGACGGGCGAATACCTTCTGTTTGCCGATGCCGACATCGTCATGCACCCGGCGACGATCACAAAAGCGATGAGCTACGTTATCAACGAACATCTCGATCATCTGACGCTTTCGCCGGAAGTCCGCATGCCGGGCGTGTTTTTGACCGCTTTTGCTGGCGCGTTCGCGTTCTTCTTTTTCATCTTCGCGCGGCCCGCAAAAGCCAAAGACCCGAAAAGCAGTCGCTTCGTCGGCATCGGCGCATTCAACCTCATACGCGCCTCGGCCTATCGCGAAGCCGGAACTCATGAGGCGATCCGTATGCGGCCCGACGACGATATGAAACTCGGCAAGATCATCAAGCAGAGCGGTCACAGCCAGGAGATGCTGCAAGGCACAGAGATGATTCGCGTCGAATGGTACCGAACCGTAGGCGAGTTGATTCACGGAACGGAGAAGAATTTCTTCTCAGGCATCGAATACAGCATACCGGCAATAATCGGCGCTTCGATTGTCCAGATATTGTTTTTTGTCTGGCCGTTCGCGGCGATCTTTTTGACAAATGGTACGACGCGCCTGTTGAATATCGCGGCTGTGCTGCTGGTGGTTCTGTTTTACGCTATGAACGCGCCTGCGGTTGGCGCGCGGCGCGAACACGGCGTGCTGTTTCCTTTTGCCGTATTGATGTTCGTTTTTCTGATGTGGAACTCGATGCTGCGTACGCTCGTCAATGACGGCATCAACTGGCGCGACACGCACTATTCGCTCGCGGAGTTGCGCGCCAATAAAGTTTAACTGACAGCGCGGGCGGCGTGTCGAATTTCTTGCAAATGGAATTGACACTGTTGTTAAATAAACGCGCATATCTCACTTCAATATGACCTCTCGGAGGAGCAAATGACTGCACAGAACAAATCTCAGGATATATCGACTGCCGATCTTATAGCGAAACAAAAAGAGTATCTATGGCCGTGCGCCGCCACTTTCTACAAAGACCCGATAGCGCTTGAACGGGGCGAAGGAATGCACGTCTGGGACACGGAAGGCAATCGTTATCTGGATTGTTTCGGCGGGGTGTTGACAACTTCGGTCGGCCACGCGCGCCCGGAGGTCGTCGAAGCCGTCTCTCGTCAGGTAGCTCAGATCGCTCACACCTCGACGCTCTACATCAATCGCCCGCAGGCGGAGCTTGCAGAGAAGGTTGCTCAGATTACGCCGGGCGATTTGAAGAAGAGCTATTTCACCAACAGCGGCACGGAAGCAGACGAAACTGCCATGGTGCTGGCGCGCATCTATACGGGGCGCACAGAGATCATCGCGCTGCGTCACGGCTATCACGGTCGCTCTGTGATGAATATGACGGCGACGGGTCATTCGACATGGAAAGTGGGACAAACCTTCGTCCCCGGCATTGTTCACGCGCACGCGCCTTATTGTTATCGCTGCCCGTTCGGCGCGACGCCCGATTCGTGCGCGATGGAATGCGCGCGCGATGTCGAAGAGCTGATTCAAACATCAACGTCGGGCGAGATAGCCGCGTTCATTGCAGAGCCTATCATGGGCGTAGGCGGATTTATCACTCCGCCGAAAGATTATTTCAAAGTGGTGACAGAGATCATTCGCCGTTATGGCGGCATCTTCATCTGTGACGAAGTGCAGACGGGCTGGGGACGCACGGGCGACAAATGGTGCGGCATAGAGCACTGGGATGTCGAGCCGGAGGTGATGACCTTTGCAAAAGGGATGGCCAACGGCGCGCCCATAGGATGTACGACCGCGCGCCCTGAAATCGCGGACAAGTATCCGGGCCTGACTTTTTCGACTTTCGGCGGCAATCCTGTGACCTCAGCCGCCGCGCTGGCGACCATCCGCGTGATTGAAGAGAACGACCTGCCGCGAAACGCCCGCGTCGTGGGCGATCACCTGCGCGCGCGGCTCGAAGAGTTGAAAGACAAATTCCCTGTGATTGGCGATGTGCGCGGCATGGGATTGATGCAGGGAATCGAATGCGTCAAGGACCGCGCGACGAAAGAGCCTGACGCTGATTCCGTGCTGCGCGTCTTTGAAGAGACTCGTCGCGGCGGCGTGCTGATAGGCAAAGGCGGGCTTCACGGCAACATGATTCGCCTGGGTATGCCGCTTATCGCTACGAAATCGGATGTTGATGAACTTGTCGCGGCGCTCGACGGCGCGTTCGCGGCTTTGTAAAGCGAGAGGATCCGCCTATGAAAACGCTGATAAAAAACGGACGGGTAGTCACTGCGGTCGATGATTACACGGCAGACATTCTCGTCGAAGACGACAAGGTTTCCGTCATCGGGCGCAAACTCGATATGGAAGCCGATAAAACAATTGATGCTTCGGACAGACTGATTATTCCCGGCGGCATTGACCCGCACACGCACATGGAACTGCCCTTCGGCGGTACAGCCTCATCCGACGATTTTCGCACGGGCACGCGCGCAGCGGCGCACGGCGGCACGACCACGATCATAGATTTCGCCGTTCAAAACCACGGCGAGTCTTTGATTCAGGCCGTTGACAACTGGCACAAAAAGGCCGAAGGCAAGACGGCGATTGATTACGGCTTTCATCTGATCACGACAGACCTGCCCGACGAACGCGTGCCCGAAATGAAACAATTGATCAACGAAGGCGTAATGAGCTTCAAATTGTTCATGGCTTATCCGGGTGTGTTTCTGGCAGATGATGCGACGATCTTTCGCGCGATGAAAAATGCGGGGAAGGCGGGCGGTCTTGTCTGCATGCACGCCGAAAACGGAATCGTCATAAACGAGATAATCAAACACGCGCTCGCCGAAGGAAAGACCGCTCCGAAGTATCACGCGCTCACTCGCCCCACGAAGGCAGAAGCCGAAGGCGTGCATCGCGCCATCGCGATTGCAGAGATGGCCGACGCTCCGGTTTACATAGTTCACCTCAGTTGCTCGGACGCGCTCGAAGAAGTGCGCGAGGCGCGCGACGCGGGGCTTCCGGCTTATGCAGAAACGTGCCCGCAGTATCTATTTCTCGATTACAGCCTCTACGAGCAGGAAGGGTTCGAGGGCGCAAAATACGTGATGACGCCGCCGCTCAGAGAGAAGTGGAATCAGGATAAGCTGTGGCAGGGGCTTGCGGGCAACGACCTGCAGGTGATCTCGACCGACCATTGCCCGTTCTGCTTCAAGGAGCAAAAGGAACTGGGCCGCGACGACTTCACAAAGATTCCCAACGGCGGCCCCGGAGTCGAACATCGCATGAGCCTGATCTACAACGGCGGAGTCGTGGGGGGGCGTATCAGTTTGAACCGTTTCGTCGAACTGACCTCGACGGCGGCGGCGAAACTCTTCGGGCTGTTCCCGCGCAAAGGAACGATTGCGGTAGGCAGTGACGCCGACCTTGTCATCTTTGACCCGAACGAAGAGCAGACCATATCCGCCGCGACGCATCACATGAATGTTGACTACTCCGCTTATGAAGGGATGAAGATTCAGGGCGCGGTCAAAACCGTGCTATCGCGCGGGCGCGTTGTCATCGAAGACGGCAAGTACACGGGCCGTGCGGGCGACGGCGAGTTTTTGCGGCGCGGCACATTCAGCGGCAGATACTAGCGCACATAAATCAGCGGACATAAATCGGATTGGAGTAAATCCACGGGCGCTGTTCGCCGTCAAGTTCAAGCCATGCTTCCAGTCGGTAAACGCCCTTTTCTCGCGGCTCGAATTCCAGATGATCGCTCTCAATGGTTTTGATGATCTGGCCGTTGTGAAATAGTTTCAGCGCGCAGACAACCGGCGTGGCCGCGCGGAGTTTTATCCCCTCGCCCGCTTTTATTTCATCACCCATCACCGCGATTCGTCGCTTCTGTCGTTCGGCAATGAACGCAAAACCTGTGGCTTCGCAAAGCCAGTCGTGTGCTACGTAAGCGTGACCTTGACGGAGCGCCGCGCGGGTTGACGCTTCATCAAGCTTAGTCGTCAATAGGTGCGTGCTGACGTAATTGAGGCTCCGCTCATAGATATCGAAATCGAGCTTCGCAACAAGGTCGCCTGACTTGTGACCGCGCGTGAGGTCCGCCACACCGGCAGACTGCGTGGTGGTGATCCGCGTGGTCGTCGGGCGACTGGTGATATAGCCGACTTCGATAGTGTTTTCGTCAACGACTGTAACAGTGAAGACCTGATTATGATGGCAATCGTTGGCGGCAACGCCTGTCAGCCTGTGATGCGGCGTGTCGCTGTCCCACTTGGCAATGATCGCTGAAAGATAATCCTGTTGCGCGCCGAACGCTTCTTCCGGGTATTCAGAAAGCGCGCGAACCAGATCATTGAGTCGCGCAGGCTGCGTGAATGCGCCGATCAGCCACGCGTTGTACTCCTTTTCATCTTTCACGTCGGAATGATGATTATAAATCTCCAACCCATCCAACTCGGTTGTATCCCAATCTGGTCGCTCTTCAACGTGCGAGAGGAAAATATCGCCGCCGTTTTCTTTAACCAGTTTTATGTAGTCCTCGCGCGTTTTCCATGTTTTACCTTTGATCGAAGCCTGCGGATAAACGAGAAAGCCTTCGCTTTCAGCGCCGGGAATGAAAAGCACTCCGTCGCGCAGTCCGCGCCAGCTGTCATTGATGAAATCGCGTTCAGGCCGCACATGGTCTGTGAGCATGATGATCTTTACGCCCGCGCGAAGGGCTGCGGCCAATAATTCAGGTCGCGTGCCGCCTGTGTGGGACGAGTCTCCGGCGTGCGCGTGCAGAATGGCGCGCGAGTCTTGGTATCCGGTCGCAAGTTTGACCGGGCGTTTCGCGTTCTTATAGCGCAGGCGTGCTTGATGGACGGCGCGCAGGCGATCAATCTGCATGCGTTCGACGCTTGTATACTTTCGCCCTTCTCCGAGCTTTGGAGTCTGCGCAGGCGAATGCGCCACGTAACCGAAGACTAATGATAAGAGCGCAGCGGTGAGTCGTTTTTTCATGCGCCCAGCATTGTACATCACGCGCCTGAGGCGCAAAAGAAAGTTTCCTTGTTCTGCGGCGTCTGCGACGGTGAATTGACTTTCAAACGCGGAAAACTGAATGGCCTGCCCGTTCAAAATTAATTAACGTGAATTCGACATAAGAATCAGCCCTGAAAGGGCGAAATTCAATAGCACAGGGCATCGCCCTGTGTCGTGTATCAAGAGAAACTACAAGCCCTGTAAGGGCGAAATAAATCACCTGGTTTATTTCGCCCTTACAGGGCTTGTGAGGTGGTGGCAATCATACCCGGCGCGATGCGCCGGGTTATTGAATTTCGCCCTTTCAGGGCTTTTACTTCGATTCTTATGTCGAACTCGCGTTAATTAATCAAACTGAGTTTGACATGCTCAAGTGCGCTCCTTTAGCATCGCTTTTACGATCAGGTTCAAGTCAACGAAGATCATGTGCTCGGTTATTATCCCGCTTAATAGCAGTGTTAGAGACATGAATAAGGAGGCACCATATGAAAATCAGATCATTCATTAAATCGGCAAGTCTGGCGCTTGTGCTGCTGGTTCAGCTTAATGCGTCTGTGTTCGCGCAATCGCAGGCGACCACAGGCTCAATCGAAGGCAGCGTGACGGATTCAAACGGCGCTCTGGTTCCCGATGCGCGGGTGTCTGCCGTTAACGCGCAAACGGGGCTCACACGCGAAGTCATGACCAATACCGAAGGATTATACAGATTGCTGCTCCTGCCGGTCGGCGATTACGACCTGACGATTCAGAAGCAGGGATTCGCTATCGTAAAACATCAGGCCCTCAAGGTGCAGGTGGGCCAGAAAGTGCAGTTCGACGTTCAACTGGGCGCGGCGGGCGCGGCTGAGTCGGTCAGCATATCTTCCGAAGCTCCGATAGTGGAAACCACGCGCACGCAGGTCTCTTCGACTGTAAACGACAAAGCGGTTTCCAACCTGCCTGTCAACGGGCGCAACTTTATTGACTTCGTATTGCTTACGCCGGGAGTGACGCGGGATGTCAGAACCGGCGACATCTCATTCGGCGGACAGCGCGGCACGCTCAACTCTCTTCAGATAGACGGAGCCGACAACAACAACACCTTCTTCGGCCAGTCGCTCGGTCGCACAGGCTCAGGCCGCGCGCCTTACCAGTTTTCGCAGGACGCCGTACAGGAATTTCAGGTCAACTCGAACGGCTACTCCGCAGAGTTCGGTCGCGCGGCGGGTGCGGTCATAAACGTCGTCACCAAATCGGGCACGAACGATTTTCACGGCAGCCTGTTTGAGTTCTATCGCGACAAATCGCTCAACGCGAATACGTTCTTCAATAACGCCGCGAAGCGCCCTCGACCTGCGCTTCACGTCAATCAGTTCGGCGGCAACATCGGCGGCCCTGTAATCAAAAACAAGCTTTTCTTCTTCTTCGACTACGACGGCCAGCGCCGTAACGACCCGGTTGACGTGGTGCTGCTGGGCACGCGCGTCCTGCCGGGTGATCCGAACTTCGCCGCGCAGCAGGCCGCGCTTGCAGAGATTGCGCCGCGCGCAGGCGGATACCCTCGCGCGTTCAATCAAAACGTCTATCTGGCCAAAGTTGACTGGCAATTGACAAACAACAACCGTCTTTCGGGGCGCTACAACCATCAGGGGTTCACGGGCGGATCGCTCGAAAACTCTGCGCCTCCGGGCACGCCCAGCACCAACTCCGCAGCCGAGCACACGGGCAACTCGAACGTGAAGACTGATACTTTGACCGTCTCGTTTTCAACCATCATCACGTCGCGGCTGCTCAACGAAGCGCGATTCAACTACGCGCGCGACAAAGAGCCGGGAACCGCAAACTCGGATGATCCGGAAACCGTCATACTTCAAGGCGGAGTCACGGTCATCAATCTTGGGCGCAACAACTTCAGCCCGCGCGAAACTACTCTGAAACGCTACCAGTACATCGACAACGTCAGCTATGCCGTGGGCAAACACAGTATGAAGTTCGGCGCTGATGTGAACATCGAAAGAATACTGAACTTCTTTCCGGGGCTGTTCGGAGGCCAGTACACTTTCAACTCGCTTGCGGACTTTGCCAATCGCCGCCCCGCGCGATTCGTTCAGGCGTTCGCGGGCGAAGGCACGGATGGGCCGACCACCACTCCGAACAACAACGAGTTTTCAGTCTTCGTTCAGGACGACTGGCGTGCGGCTCGTCGCCTGACGATCAACGCCGGTTTGCGATATGACATTCAGGATATGGAGAAGCCTCCGCTCACTAATCCTGATTCGCAGCTTACGGCAGCGGGAATCGATACGGGCCGTGTGCCAACCGACAAAAACAACTTCGGCCCGCGTCTGGGCTTCGCCTACAGCCCGCTTGAGTCCGACAAGATGGTAGTGCGCGGCGGCTACGGAATATTTTTCGGTCGCACGCCAGCCATCATGCTCGGCACGGCGCATTCGCAGAACGGCGTACAGGTTGTCAACCTTACGTTCACGGGCGCTCAGATACCGACCTTCCCCACACGGTTCTCTTCCATCCCGACGGGAGTGAATCTGCCTGCGCCGAACATCTATGTCTTCGCGCCGGATTACGTTTCGCCCTACTCCCAGCAATGGAGTTTAGGGACGGAGTATCAGTTGACGAAAGACCTTTCGCTCAACGTTACGTATCTGGGAGTCAAAGGCACGCACCTTTCACGCACGCGAGACATCAACCTGCTGCCCGCAGTTGCCGCCGCGATCAATGATGATACGGGGCAGGCGATCACGTTTCGGCGGTTTCCGGGCCGGTTGTTTTCGCGCTTTGGTCGCATTTCGCAGTTTGAAGCGACTGCCGATTCCCGCTATAACGGCCTGACCATTCAATTAAACAAACGGTTTGCCAAGAGCTTCCAACTGCTTGCCGCGTACACCTATTCGCGCACGATTGACAACAACCCCGATTCGACTTCCGTGGTGCCGGGCAATGCGGGCGACGATGCAAAGATCGTTGACAACCCGCTTGACATTCGCGCTGACGACGGGCTGTCGGTCAACGACATGAGAAACAGGTTCGTATTGAGCGGCATCTGGAACATCGGCGATTACGCTAAGGGGATTGAAGACCGCGCCGTGCGGGCGCTGCTTTCAGGCTGGAGTCTGAGCGGAATATTTACTGCCGAAGCTGGCCGCCCCTACAGCGCAAAAGTTGGCGGCGATCTCAATAATGATGGCAATCGCTTCAGCGACAGGGTGCCGGGTTTTGAGCGCGATTCGTTTGTCGGGCCTCGTTTCTTCAGCTTCGACCCGCGAATCACGCGCGACATTCGTGTGCACGAGCGAGCGCGGATTCAATTGATAGCCGAAGCGTTCAACGTGTTCAACCGCGCGAACTTCGGAGGCATCAATACGACGCTCTACAATCTTGTAGGCACAGCCCCGAACCTGTCGCTTGCCCGGAACCTGACGTTCGGGCTGCCGACCAATACGTCGGAGCCGCGCATCATTCAACTCGCGGCAAAGATTATTTTCTAATTTATCGAGTGATTTAGGAGCGTGGGTTGAAATGCGGTCTTAAGTATTTCAACCCACACCTCATTTATTTTTCCTTCGTGAAAACCCTCTCTCGACCGCTCCGTTTTATAGTCATCTGGTTTTTCGCGGCGTCGAATTCCATAACGATGCCCGGAGGATCGATTTTAAATTTGTCTGCGGCGGTCGCTTCGAGCGGGGCGGCGGATTGCCCTGTCGGCTGCACGTAAAGCGTCGCGCCGTCTCTGGTGACTGTATATTTCACGGGAACTCCGGGGCTGGAATAAACTCCGACGTATTTGTCCAGAACTTCCGAGCTGATGGCGATTGTTTCAAAGGCGGGAATTGTAAACGGTTTATTGTAGTAAATGTCGAAAACGCCGTCCACAATTTTGGCTACCGGGTAAACCTTCGCGTTTGAACTGTAGGCGAGCGCCAGCTTCTCTTCCGGCAAATAAGCCAGCCACGATCCAAAGTTGTCGATGCCGCCCGTGTGCCCGTAGAAAGTTTTGCCGTTGTACGTGAAGGTGGCTATTCCCAACCCGTAGCCGTCCCTTATCGTTTTCATCTGATCGAGGCTCTCCTTTGAAACTATCTTCCCGTCGAACAGCGCCTGAATGAACCTGATCAGGTCGGTCGGCGTCGAAACAATCGCGCCCGATCCGAAGAGGATGCTTGAATGGACTTCGGTTTGCTGTTCCCAATCGCGGACGTACTTATAGGAAAAACTTTCGTTTTTGTTCGCATCGATGTTTCCGGTGCCAACGTAGGTATCCTTAAGCCCGATCTTCGAGGTGATTCTTTTCTTCAGGGCTTCCTGGTAGGGCTTGCCGCCAACCTTTTCGATGATAATACCCAAAAGGACATAGCCGGAATTGCTGTAAGAATATCTGGCGTCCGGCTCGAAATCAGGCGTGCCTTTGGCGATAATGGCGAGCAATTCATTTTGTGTCTTGGGAGTAGTCTTCAAGGGGCGCAAATTGGGATCTTCAAATATGTCGTGGATACCGCTGCGATGCGCGAGCATATGGGCGATAGTGATCTTTCCGGCGTTCGCGATCTGCGGGAAGAATTTGTCGAGCGTGTCGGTCAGCTTTAATTTTCCTTCCTCGACGAGTTGCAGGATCATCGACGCGGTGAACATTTTTGTGATCGAACCGATACGGTATCTGGTCGCCGCCGTCAAAGGTTTCTTTTCGGTTCCGTTGATCTGGCTGTAGCCGATAGCGCGTGTGTAAAAAACGTTGCCGTCACGGGCGATGGTCAGGCTCCCCATCGCCTTATTCTTTTCGGCGAGCCGGTCAAAAAACTGATCGAGTTTGGCTTTGTCCGGCGTCTGTGCGTAACCTGCGGTAAACAACGCCAGTGTCAGTAACGTTGCGACTAATATTTTTATTTTCATATTTCATCTTGATAGAACATATATCTAAAACTATAAGGGAACAGATCAATGACCGAAAGCCGCCTCAGGAGCAGGTTCACCGGGGCCGCGCACGTCACAGGATGAATCATCACTTCTAAGGCTCCTGCATTGGAAGCAGTAAACTACTGATGATCAGTCCCTCTCTTATTGAAAATTCATTCAAGGGGTATCGAATTGCTTCAATACTCTGGTCCGGGTGATAGATTAAGCCCCCGCCGCTTGGTATACCTATACCCTTCGCTGAACCCTCCAGCAATTCAATCGCTTCTCTAAGGTTTTTCCATTTATGGCCCTCTTCATGTGCTCCTATGATGAAAGGCACCAACCGGAACATATCAATCAGCCTGTTAATCGATTCTTCCTGCACCAATCCATACAGACCAAGTTGTACGGCTCCGGCAGAGATACCTATCAAAACGGCTCCCTCAAAGTATCTTTTGATGAGCAGTTCTGTTAATCCGGTCTGTTTGAATATCCGCCAACCCCTCTCGACATCGCCTCCTGCGAGGAGAATAATATCGGCTTCATTCAGGAATGCTTCATCAACGGATGTAAAGGATGAAAGGATCATTCTACAATCCCGAATGCCGATGTTTTCCATAGCGGCCTCAAAGATCGAGTAGAATTCAGGATCATCTCCATTGGAAGCTCCGATATAGGCAGCCTTTGGCGCGGAAGATACGATTAGTCCTCTTATAGAGTCAAGGAATGGAGTCCCTTTGCCGGACCAGAATAGAAGCTGGCTATCGGCAAAAAGGTAGATAGGTTGCAAAGGCAAATTCATAATCTATAGAGTATAAAAGCCTGAATGGTTCGGCAATAGACTATTCAACTATCATGAGGTTTCCGCACGCAGAACCGGCAAGCATATGAGCGGTTGTTCGCGGCTGGACGGCGGTTAAATCTACTTTGTCGTAAACATCCGAAATAAGAAGCGTGCAATTGATGGAAGGTAGATTGAGCGTCTCTTGCAATTGTGATACTTCTGACATTAACCATTGATTGTCTGGTTGTCGCAAATAACGTTCAATACGGTTTTTATCCTGAGAAATCAATACATATTCTTTTAGAGATTCGATCTTTCGATAGTGGGCAAATTTATCGCCTCTGTCGTAGCCTTCTGTAGATTTAGAAAGTAAGTCTATTACGATATCGGGATTGAGCAATGTGTCCTGTTGCTCATCATCAAAGCTTGCTTCGCCACATAATGCGACCACATCAGGGTAAGTGTATAGACCTGTAGCGTTGATCCTGACTCGCATATCGCTCGAATATACTTTGCATGGCTTACCCCTGACCTGAGTATGGAGGGAAGCAAAAACATTACCCACAATAAGATTGTGTCTTTCGCTGGCTCCGCCCCGTGCAAATATCTCACCGTTAAAATACTCGTTTTTCTGCTGAGTCGCGCGTTCAATGGCAAGATATTCCTGTGGTGTATGTTTGGAACTGGACTGTGACGACATAATTCTCCCCGTCGTGAATATTTATCATAGAAACTGCGTCACAGGCCAGAGATAGCGTCCAACGATCAGGGCTGTAACAAAGTAAAAGTAGGGGCAGGGCTTGTCCCTGCCCGGATGGCCGACAGGCCATGACAGTCATCGCCTTACAGCGATTCGGGCAGGGACAAGCCCTGCCCCTACCATGCTTGTCAACCGACTTTGTTACAGCCGTGGTCCAACGATTCCGGTTGACCGGGGCCGCGCGTAACACTCTAAGGAACGATAAGAAACTCGCTCGCCGCGCTGGTAGTGTCCTTTCAGTGTGTTACACGTTTTCGGGTAGTAGGCAAATCCAATTCATCATCAACCAAAACTTCCATGTGAACACCTGCGAGCCGCGAATAGTGTAATAAGACAGATAGCGATGGCTGCCTGTTGCCAGATTCAAATTCGGCAATGTGACCCCGACGCGGGGCAGGATTGGCATTGCTCAGCTTCTCAGCCATCTGTGTCTGTGAGAGATCAAGCCTTATACGAATCTCTTTAAGTTTATCTGCTAAACGCTCTGGTTGGTGTCTGCGCGCACGTCCCATCAGGAGTTATCTCCTAATGAAACCTTGACACTGCCCCTATTATGGGGCATATATGACTTGGCGAACAGGTCTGCCGAATTTAACCAAAGGTTGCTTCGTAACCTGCTCACTTTCAGTTTGCGAGTTTACCATGTTGGAGCTATCGGACAAATGGAAGAAGACAAAGAGAAAAAAGCGCACGCCAACAACGGCAACAGGCAGAAACAAATAGAGGTAACCCCGTTGAAGTTACTTGGCATAATTCTCAAGGCTGTATTGAAAGATCGAATCACGGATGAAGAGGTTGAAACGATCTGCTCAAACTACCATAAGACTCTTCAGGATTGGTGGGGGTAGCTCTTTCATCAATGAAGCATACAATTCTACTTCTATAATTCAACCTGCCAATAGTATATTCATTGTGGTTTATTTTCTTAGTAGCCTGTATTCCTTTTAGACAATAAATATTGGCGGCTTTGACAAGTCTTGCGTTGCCTTTCTTGTTTTTGTATGGCTTTATGTCTGTTCAATACCAAGATGATTGCATACGCACCAATGGCGATTATGCCTATTGCGAATGTGATTAACGCTATGTCAACAAACCGATCTAATTCATCACCAATCGAAATACCCTCCATACTTCAACTGACGCAGCACACCGCAGCCCTGAAAGGGCGAAATTCAATAGCACAGGGCATCGCCCTGTGTCTTGCATCAAGAGAAACTACAAGCCCTGTAAGGGCGAAATAACCAAGTGATTTATTTCGCCCTTACAGGGCTTGTATGGTAGTGGCGTTGCATACCGTGGGTTTCACCCACGGCTATTGAATTTCGCCCTTTCAGGGCAATGGCATTGAATTAAGAAAAAACTGATAATAGGGCTTTAATGGTGTCAATGATTTGCCTTGTGCCGAATTTGCGATTCTGATTTGGCAAATCCTTAATTCAATGCCATTGCCCTTTCAGGGCTTTTACTTCGATCATTATGTCGAATTCACAATGCCAGGGCAACGCGCGCAACGCCCGTTCACCGGCTTTTACTTCGATCATTATGTCGAATTCACGTTAAGCCTATGGTTCGTTAGAAGGCTGTGGAGCCGGGGTGGTCGCCTTCTTCGGTTTGTGGGGAACTCGCTCGATGTGGCGCGCGCTCGCCCACGCCGCCAGTGTCGCCGGGTCATTGTGGAATTTGTTGCGGACTATGGAATCCAGCTTCCGAGCCGCCGTCATCCCGCGCTCGATCTCCGCATCGATGGCTGCGCTCGCGGCAACGTGCTTTTCGGCGCTCTGATGGCTGGATGTCAGCGCCCGCTCATAATCTGTTATCAGCGCGTCAAGCGAGTCCAGAAAATCGGCTGGCATCTCGTGCGCGATGAACTCATCTTTGAGCGGCAGCGCGTCTGTGTGAAACATTCGCGCTACCGTTAACCATGCCTGCTCGCTTCTTCTGCGCGGCAAGCGGAATTTGTCGTCAAGCCCCGGCGTGTCAATCGCCATTACGCGCGCCGTGCGCGTTATCATCTCCATTTCAGCGTGGAGCGCGTCACGGACGGCAGCCTTGCCGCCTGTGCTCTGCTGCGCGGACTGTAGCCCCGATGACTGCGCGACGGCGTGCGTGTTCAATGCCTCGACCACTGTGTTAATTTCAGCAAACAATCGCCCTCCAAGCGACGACGCGGGGAACATGCTTGCATGCGTCAGGCCGAAGTCGCGGATGCGGGTAAACATATCGAATCTACGCATTTCCGAACTATTCATATTCGTTTTCTCCTTTTTTGAGCGTGTTTTAACACGCTGCGGCAACCATTTAGCCGGTTAGTTGTAGGTAAAGGCTTGCGCAGAGCAGGTTTTCCTCTGCGCAAGCCCGGTTTTGCGATGCGCGGGTCAGGTTTTCCCCTGCACGCGGCAGGTTTTGCGATGTGCAGGGGAAGTTTTCCTGTGTGCAGATAAAGTTTTCCCGTGCGCAAGCGAAGTTTTCCTCTGCGCAGGTAACGTTTTTCTATGTGCAGACCTGATTTTCTTGTGCGCAGATCAGGTTTTCCTCTGCGCAGATGGGGTTTCGCGATGTGCGAGCCATGTTTCATGCTTTGCGAGCCAGTTTTTCTTTAGAATTTGGTTCGGGGACGCAACAGAGTGAAATTCAGTAATTCACCCTACAAGTAATAGACGGAAATGCAGACCATCTTTTCGCACTTTTTTTCATGAGGGGCGAAAAACCTGCGTAATGATAATCTCAGCCAGGGCTGTAACAAAGTCGGTTGACAATCAATGTAGGGGCAGGGCTTGTCCCTGCCCGGATGGTCGTAAGACCATGACAGATCATCGCCTATCAGCGATCCGGGCAGGGACAAGCCCTGCCCCTACAGTTACTTTGTTACAGCCCTGTAATCTCAGCTAAAATCCTCGCTCTGAAAGAGTATATTGAGTTTACTGAAAGGCTCTGATACCATCTCGCGCCGGAGGGGAATCTGTGGCCGCGCAAACCGATCTGGCTCATCCCGGCGAATCCGATTTCGTCGAGCTTAAAGAGGATGTTTCAAACAGTCCTTTGTGGAACGAAGACCTTGCGCCCGTTCCTATCGCTCAACGCAACTGGACCACTTACAACTACGCCGCGCTGTGGATCAGCATGGCGCACTGCATCCCGACCTACATGCTGGCATCGAGCCTGATTGATCTGGGGATGAACTGGTGGCAATCGCTCTTCACCATCCTGCTCGGAAACACAATCGTGCTTGCTCCTATACTGCTCAACTCGCACCCCGGCACAAAGTACGGCATCCCTTTTCCAGTCTTTGCCCGCGCAAGCTACGGCACTATAGGCTCGAACCTGCCCGCCATCATGCGCGCCCTTGTCGCCTGCGGATGGTTCGGCATACAGGCGTGGATTGGCGGCGAAGCGTTGCAGACTTTTATTCGCGCGCTGTGGCCCGGATGGCAGACCCTGTTGGGCGATACTATTCAGTCACCGGCTGTCATCGCGGGGCATACGCCTACTGAATATCTCTCGTTTCTGCTCTTCTGGGGATTGAACATCTACATCATCTATCGCGGCATGGACCTGTTGCGCAAGGTCGAGAACTGGGCCGCGCCTTTTGTGCTGATAATGGCCGCTGCGCTGATGGCGTGGGTGTTGTGGAAGGCCGAAGGACCGGGCGCAATCCTGCACGGCGAAAACAAGTTCGACAGCTTCGGCGCATTCTGGAAAGTCTTCATTCGGGCCCTCACAGGCATGATCGGATACTGGTCTACGCTGTCGCTCAACATGCCGGACTTCACACGCTTCAGCCGCAGCCAGCGCGATCAGACCCTCGGTCAAACCGTCGCCTTGCCGACCACGATGGTAGTCTTTGCGGCGATGGGGGTGATTATTACATCCGCATCGACCGTCATATTCGGTAAAACGATCTGGGACCCTGTTCAATTGGTCGGTCAATTCACTCAGCCGCTTGTCGTCGCCGTTTCGATGTTTACAGTAGTAATCGCCACGCTGTCGGTCAACATAGCCGCAAACGTCGTTTCGCCCGCCAACGATTTCGCAAACGCCTTTCCGCGCTGGATCACCTTTCGGCTGGGCGGGCTGATTACGGGCATTCTTGGCATACTGGTGCAGCCGTGGCGATTAATGAAAGACCCTTCAAAATATTTCAACTGGCTCGGCGGGTATGCGGGCGGGCTTGGCGCGATTGCAGGCGTGTTGATTGCCGATTACTGGCTAGTCAGAAAGAAGCACCTCGAACTGGGCGACCTCTACAAAACGCAAGGCGTTTACAGATATAACGGCGGGTGGAACTGGCGCGCGATTGTGGCAACGATTGTGGGTTGCGCGCTGGCGTGGGGAGGGCTGGTCGTGCCTTCGCTTATGCCGCTTTATGATTATGGATGGTTTGTGAGCTTCTTCGTTTCAGGTACAATTCATCTGGTGTTGATGAAACTCTATCCCGTGAAAATTACAAACCGATTCGTGGGCGAATAAAGATGCGGAGTTATTCAGCGATGAAGTCAAGCGCAAATACAAAGCTGTTGCTCGTTGTCACAATCATTACCGTCTGCGCCGTGACTGCTCTCGGTCAGGTTACGGGAAGACCTGCGCCGCCGCCTGCGCGCGTGCTCGCTGATTTGAAAAACCCGTTGGCTGCGACCCGGCGCGAGGCCGCCAATCAACTCGGCGGCATGAGGGCGCGCGACGCAACGCGCGTTCTTATGGATGCGCTCGTGGACAAGGACGCGGGCGTACGCGAGGCCGCCGCTTTCGCGCTCGGCATGATCCTCTAACCGCTTAGCGAGTGAAAGGCTTACTCGCGCGCTCGCCGACAAAGAGCCGGAGGTTCGCGCAACGGCTGCCTTTGCGCTCGGCATGATCGGCGACCGCCACAGTATAGCGGTGCTCTCGAAGGCTCAGGATGATGCGGACGCGGGGGTGCGCTCGTCGGCCATTGTCGGGCTTGGATTGATGCAGGATGAAGATGCCGTTGACGAGTTGATCGAGATGCTCACCGATCCTTCGTTCGATGTGCGTTATGATGCCGCGTGGTCGCTCGGCCAGATAGGCGACCCCGACGCGGACGGCCCGCTGCGGGTGGCAATGGCGAATCTCGATCTGCCGGGCATCAGCGATTCGTCGCGTGAAGCGTTTCGCCAGACAGTGCAGTACGCGCTGGAGAACCTTCGCACGGCAGAGAATGCTCAGTCCTCGCCGTCGCCTCGACCGCGCCGCGCGACGGGAGTAGTAGCCGAACCTTATCGCTATTCCAGCACTACGCGGACCGCGCGCATCAGTCAATCAGTGCAGACCGCAGCGACCGAGCGGGCCTCGCGCGCGCGCATAACAGGCACGGTCGGCCTTCAGGTGCTTGTTGCGGCGGATGGTCGCGCAGCGCGCGCTTATGTAGTCCGGCGACTTGGTTACGGGCTAGATCAGCGCGCCATCGAAGCCGTATTGCAGTACAAATTCGATACCGCGATGCAAAGCGGGTTGCCGCAGACAACATGGATCGAAGTGGAAGTGAAATTTTAGAAGAAAGAAGTCAGGAGTCAGCTATGGCAAGAATCGTCAAGTGTGGATTGATTCAAGCGAAGAACGCCTGCCCGACCGACGAGCCTATAGAAAAGATCAAGCAGGCGAACATCGAAAAAAATTTGAAGTATATCGAAGAGGCGGCCAGTCAGGGCGTGCAGATTATCTGCATGCAGGAGGTCTTCACTACGCCTTACTTCTGCGCGGAGCAGAACACGCACTGGTACGAATCGGTCGAAGCTATTCCCGACGGGCCAACCGTGCGATTGATGCAGGAAGTCGCCCGCAAACATTCCATGGTCATCATCGTGCCCATTTATGAGGAAGAGATAACGGGCGTCTATTACAACACGGCTGCCGTGATTGACGCCGACGGCAGGTATCTGGGCAAGTATCGCAAGAACCATATACCCCACACAGCGCCCGGATTCTGGGAGAAATTCTATTTCAAGCCGGGCAATCTCGGTTACCCTACATTCGAGACAGCCTTTGCGCGCATAGGCGTCTACATCTGTTATGATCGCCACTTTCCCGAAGGCGCGCGCGCGCTGGGGCTGAACGGCGCAGAGATAGTTTTTAATCCGTCAGCTACGGTCGCGGGGCTTTCGGAATACTTATGGGAGCTTGAACAACCGGCGCACGCTGTCGCAAACGGCTATTTCGTCGGCGCGATCAATCGCGTAGGTCACGAACAACCGTGGGACATCGGCGAGTTCTATGGCAAAAGCTATTTCTGCAATCCGCGCGGCAAGATTATCGCTCAGGCGTCGCGCGATTCGGACGAACTTGTCGTCGCCGATTTGAATCTGGATGAAATCCGCGAGGTTCGCAACGTCTGGCAGTTCTTCCGCGACCGCAGACCTGAAACCTATGACGAATTAGTCAAAGAATGAAAGCGAAACTCGAATGTGAGAGTTAGAGTTTGAATTAAGAGAGTGTTTTATAAAAATCCCGAAGCGGATGTATTTATTGGAGTTTGAATTAAGAGCGTGTTTTATAAAAATCCCCGAAGGGGATGTATTTAATAGCCGTGGGCAACGCCCATGGTAAAAGATGCCGGAAGCAAACGACCCCGTCAGGGTCGAACTATCAGTATTGAATATGACTCTTTCAGAGTCAGGATGTGAGTTGACGAGATGTCCGTGGGCGTTGCCCACGGCTATTGAATTTCGCCCTTTCAGGGCAATGGCATTGAATTAAGAAAAAACTGATAATAGGGCTTTAATGGTGTCAATGATTTGCCTTGTGCCGAATTTGCGATTCTGATTTGGCAAATCCTTAATTCAATGCCATTGCCCTTTCAGGGCTGTATCGCCATTTCAATACGCACTCTAAGGAAAACAATGCTCGAATTTGCGATCACCTTCAAACCCGATATGCCTTATACGCGAATCGTCTCACTTGCCAAACAGGCAGAAACAGCGGGCTTCGCTTACAGTTGGATATTCGATTCGCACGTATTGTGGCAGGAGCCGTATCCGCTTATGACTCTGATTGCGGCGGGCACTGAAAGCATGCGAATAGGTACGTGCGTGACCAATCCGGCAGTGCGCGATGCGACCGTTACGGCCAGTCTGCTTGCAACGCTCAATCGAATCTCAAATGGAAGAATGGATTTAGGCATCGGTCGCGGAGACAGTTCGCGCCGCGTGATGGGTAAAAAGCCGACGACGCTTGAACGGCTCGAAGAGACTGTCGGGGTCGTGCGCGACCTGTGCGCGGGAAAAAAGATCGAATATGAAGGACGCGATATTCAAATGCCGTGGGCCGACGCGGGAGTGCCGCCCGTGTGGGTCGCAGGTTACGGCCCGAAGGCTTTGCGCTCGGCGGGCCGCGTGGGCGACGGCGTGATACTGCAATTCGCCGACCCGCATCTAATCAAATGGTGCTTGCAGTTCGTGCGCGAGGGAGCGGAAGAAGCCGGTCGCGATTTTTCAAAGATTCGAGTTATGAGCGCGGCCCCCGTCTGGGTCTCTGACGATCTGGCCAAAGCGCGCGAACAGGTGCGATGGTTTCCCGCGCTCGTTTCAAACCACGTTGTCGATCTGGTCTCGCGCTACAAGCCCGAAGAGCTGCCCGCAGAACTGACTTCCTACATAAGCGACCGCAAAGGCTATAACTATCTTCATCACGCGGAGGTAGGCAGCTCTAACGCGGAGTTTGTCACGGATGAAATAGTTGACCGTTTCTGCATCGTCGGCCCCGCCGAAGAACACGTGCGAAAGCTGAAAGAGCTTCAGGAAATCGGCGTCACGCAGTTCAACATCTACCTGATGAGCGGCGACGAAGAAGAGACGGTTGAAGCTTACGGGCGCGATGTTTTACAAAAAGTCTAGCAATCCTCAATCCAAGCCGTCGCGGGGTGTCGGCGATTAAATTACTGTTCTGCTGCTCCTGAAAGGAGACGCATATGCCTGACCCGAAGAAGGCAGCGTGTATCATCCTGCTTGTCGCAATACCTCTGTCCGCGTCTGCAAGACAAATCGAAAAACCTGCCGAGGCGAAACAAACGGTTGACGCTGTCGCGCAAGCCGTTCTCGCAGGCGACTTCGATCAGGCATCTGCAATCGTCAATAAGATGAGCAGGGAGGCTTGAGGAAACCGAAGCCATCGAATTGAAGTCCTTAAATCAATTTGCTGACCCAGAGCGCCACAAAAAAGCCGTAGAACAAAGACATACAGATCAGACATGCGCGCCGCCACATCGAAGGCCGCAACTCTTTCGGCAGCAGCGTGGTGTTTACGTAAAGCAGATGTATCGAGGCGATAATCAATACTATGGCCGCCATGTTAGCGCCCAGTTGCAGCAACACTATTGGCTGCGCCAGCCGCAACGCAATCAATCCCCACACCACGACTGCAAGAAGCACACAGTAATAAACGATTCTGACATCACCGCCGCGCCACGCTCGTACCTGCCTGCTGCCGGTCCATAGTATGTCCGTGATTGCGCGCGTCATCCCTTCGACCAGATCAAGCTGAGTCTTGACCAGTAGCCATGCCCCCATAAAGGCGACAACCCCTCCGGCAACTGCTCCGGCCTCGCGCGCCATCACTTCTGCCAGCGTGCCCCCGATGCCTGCCCCTCGTATGTCGCTGCCGCGCGGCAGAAACGTGACGTACAACAGAGCGGGAAGAGTCATCCCCAGCAGCGCGCCTATGAAAAACACGCCCCATTGATCTGCCTTGATGATTCGCCACCAGCCTCGCCACCGCGCCATCGATTCCGGCGTCGGCGCGAAGTCGGACCCCGTATGCGCGAGATTCACCTTTTGCCCGCCGACCAGAGCCGGAATATAACCCGACACCTGGCTCATCCCGTAGCCTTTATCCCGCGCCCAGTTCGACAGCGTAATATTGCCTACGCCGCCGCAGCCCGAATATGCAGCAAGCGCGCTCAGCAGGAAATAATCAGCGCCCGCCGGAAGAAAGCTGAAACGGCCCGCCTGCGTGTCGAAACCTATGTAACCAGCGCCCGCAGCCAGCCACGTTTCAGCGCGCACGAAGATCAGAGCGAGAATTAAAAATCCGCCGAGTATGAAAATAATCAATACCCAGTTGAGCAGTTCCAATGTGCGCTCGATGCGCCGACCCGTCAGCAGCACACACACGCAGAGGACGAATGTCCCGGCTCCAATCGCGTAGATGGTGTTGGCATCTGTCGAGGCGGGCAATCTGCCTGCCACAAGAAAGAATATCGCTGCCGATGCGCTGCCCGCCCACGCGGGCCAGCCGGTTTGCAAAAAGTAGAGCACTACGTAAAACCAGCCCCAGAAACTCGCGCCCGGCTTTGTGCGCATAAATCCGGTGAAGGCAGGTTCGCCAGTGGCCATCGTGTAGCGCATCAGTTCCAGATTGAATATGGTTTGCAGGAATACGGCCACCGTAGTTACCCACAGCAGCCCGAATCCATAATTGACGAATGCGGCAGGGCCAAGCAGAAACTCCCCGCTGCCTATCGACAGACCGAGCACTATGACTCCCGGACCGACGACGCCCATCCAGCCAAGCCCCTTTGGCATGGGAGGCGCAGGCAATTCGGCCCGCGTCCATGGAGCCAATCCCGATTGTGCCTCTCGATGCTCGGTTGCAAGCTGCTCACTTATAGCCATTCAGGTCAACTTTCTGTGAAGGATTTTAACTGACTGAAATTTAACGGAGTCATATTAAGCGACTCATCTCGAAAATGAAACCCGAAGAATGTTCACTGCCGCCGCCGCCGCAGAATGCGGAGGAGGCGCAGAGGTTGGAAACTTTTCTCTGCGTAACCTCTGAGTTCTGCGGCGGCGGCGGCGGTGAATTGATTTGATATTGAAATGCTCTTTTGAGAGTTGAGATTTCTCCTTTCTTCGTGCGAAACTCAACAGTTTAGGATTACTCGCTCGATAGCTTTCTATGAACTGGAGGTTTAAGTTTGTCTAGTCTTCCCATTGTAGAACTTCGCAATGTTCGATTGAGCAAGGTGGAAGCCCTTCGCGCCAGAGGTATCAACCCTTACCCTTCGCGCTCGCTGCGGACGCATTACACTGAAACGATCATCAACGGCTACGAAGCGCATGAAGGCCAAAGTGTCACCGTTGCAGGACGCTTAATGTCCGTGCGCGAGCATGGCAAGCTGGCATTCGGTCATATTCAGGACCAGACGGGGCGCATTCAACTGTATCTGCGCAAAGATGATCTCAAACCGGCAGACGCGGCGGAGGGCAATCTGGGATTTGCCGATCTCAACCTGCTCGATATCGGAGATTTTGTCGAAGCAACAGGCACTGTAACCAAAACGAAACGGGGCGAAATATCGATCCTGACTCATACGCTGAAACTGCTCGCAAAATCGCTGCGCCCGCTGCCGGATAAATGGGTAGGTCTGAAGGATAGAGAAGCTATTTTGAGGCGAAGGTATCTCGATACTACGATTCAACCGGAGAACAAGAAGCATTTCGAGCTGGGCGCTCGCATGCTTTTTGCTATTCGTACTTTTCTCGAAGCGCGAGGGTTTCTTGAATTCCAAACTCCGGTAATACAGCCTCAATACGGAGGGGGCACGGCAAAACCGTTTATCACGCATGTCAACGCGCTCGATTGTGACATGTACCTTGCGATCTCGCACGAATTATATCTCAAGCGACTGATTGCGGCGGGGTTCGACAAGGTCTATACGATAGGGCGATATTTCCGCAACGAAGGCATCGACCGCAGCCATCACCCGGAGTTTTCGATGGTCGAAACGATGACCGCGTACCAGAATTATGAATACAACATGGACCTGATCGAAGATATGTTTCGACATATTGCGGAGACGGTCTTCGGCAAAACCAGATTCACCGTGCGTGGGCACGAGATAGATTTTGGCGCTCGGTGGCGGCGGATCTCGATGGCTGACGCTGTCTTAGAGGTGACCGGCCTAGATTTCCGCAAGTGCAGTTCAACCGAAGAAGCAAATGCACATTTAGCGACGCTTGGCGTAAATGAACCGCAAGAGAGCACGGGACTTGCGCTCGCAAAAGCATTCGAGGCCAAAGTCGAACAGACCCTGATAAGCCCGACTTTCATCTTCGGCCATCCAATGGACATATCGCCGCTGGCAAAGGCGATGGATACGGACCCGAATTATGCCGAGCGATTTGAAATATTCATTTCGGGCATGGAATGCGGCGACAACTGGTCTGAGCAAAACGACCCCGTAGCGCTGCTGGAACGGTGGAAGAGCGCGTATAAACCGAGCGATGTGGAGTCAGGCGAGTTTCATCCGCTCGACTACGACTTTATAGAAGTTCTGGAGCATGGCATGCCTCCGACCACCGGCATCGGGCCGGGCATCGAGCGAATGACTATGATCTTCACCGATGAAGAGAACATAGATAATGTGATGTTCTTTCCGATGATGAGGCCGGTTCTGTCCCCTATAAACGCGGCTATTTATGGCATAGACGAACTGCCAAACATTGCGCTGCAACGAGAAGAGATGCTGCTGACCTGGGGTGAATTTGAAGAGCTTGTATCAGACAGGATTCTGAACCCTGAAACCGATTCGCTCACAATTCGCCCATTCCTTCGCGTATGGGACAAGCCAACAAAAGATGAACATTGGAAAGCGAGTGGTTATATCGAAGCTGATGGTTTCTTAAACAATAAACGGTTGCGAATCGCAGGCTATCAGGTCAAGTCGGAAAAACCGCTTGACGCGAAAGATGAAGCGCGCAAATACAGAGAGTTTCTTGAACGGACATTCAAGGAATACTTCCCTGATCACAAGCTGCATGTCGATAAGGTTGTTCTGATATGAGAGCGCAATGTGGGGGCAGGGCTTGTGGCCGATAGGCCATGATGATTTGAATTATGTACAGCTAAATTCTTCATCGCGCTTCGCACGATTCGGGCAGGGACAAGCCCTGCCCCTACTCTTCGTTTGAAATCGTCACGAAATAGGTCTCTTCATCAAACGGCTTGAACCCGCGCTTGATATAATTCGGCAGGGCAGTCGGGCCATCCAGCGTGCAGGTGTGCACCCAGACTCTGCGAGCGCCCTCGCTCCACGCCCGCTCGATTGCAAAGCTCAGTAAATGTTTTCCCAGCCCCCGGCCTATGAACTCTTCGAGCAATCCGAAATACGCAAGCTCGGTAGACCCGTTCTCTTCTTTTTTGAGTTCAAAATAACCCGCAGGCGAGCCATCATAATAGATCACCCAGAACGAAATCGCAGGGTCAGCCAGATAGGCTCGAATCTCGTCATCGGTCCACGAGAGCCTGTCAACCCAGTGATACTCGCGCCCGACTTCCGCGTAAAAGTAGCGGAAAAACGACGCGGGACAATTTATTGCCTGTTGAATGCGTATAAGCGGGTCGTCCGAATGATAGGAGTTCAATTCATCGGGGCTGAGCATCTCAAGGGAAGTCTGTTTGACTTCTACTTTTTTATCCATAGCGCGCTAAAATACTGGCAGGGGCAGTTATCTGCTGCCCCTGTAATCAATCGGGTTTGCAACTCTCTATGATGCAGCCGTTGCCGCCTGCTCGCGACTCGCGAATAATTCCGGGTCGCTTTGGCGCAGTTTCGCCATCAGGTCATCCCAGACGAAGCCGAGCGCAGAATGTCCCGCCAGGATAGTGCTCAACTCGCGCTTGGTCGCAAGCGCAACCTCAGGCGCAATAGGTCGCGGAGTTATCCCCGTCGTTCGCGCCGCGCCCATAACTGAGAGGTGACGCTGAACCATGCCTTCAAGACCGAGCATCAGAATAATCGCCTGCCGTATGTTCTGGCCTTTGGTGATGGCTCCGTGATTTGGCAGAATGATCGCGTGATGATCGCGAAGCGCTTCACCCATCGGGCGGACCCGATCTTCGGTTGACGCCAGTCCGCTGTAATCCTCTTCGACAAGGGATACTTCTCCGGCAAGAAAACAACTTTCCTGATCGAATACTTCGGGCACCGTGCGCAGCGAACTGAAGGTGACGACCGTCGGAGGATGCGTGTGTGCGAGGGCTACGATCTCAGGATTCATCTTGTGAATCACGCCGTGCAGCCGGATGGTGTCGTTGACAAAGCCGCGACCTTCGCGGATGTTGCCGTCAAAGTCGAGCGTTAAAACATCTTCAGGTTTCACGGTTCCAAACGACGGGCCGAAACGATTGGCTATCATCGTGTTCTCGCCTACGGTGATGCTCAGGTGGCCCGCTATGCCCGCGCTCAGCCCCGCGCGATAGAGAACGCGCGCGCCGCAGCATAAATCGAATTTCAAATCATCATACATGGCAATTGCACCTCAAGTAGTTTTAGTCAGTGAGCCGATGTTAGCGCGTTGTCGCTCGAAGGGCAAGCATCATCTGCTGCCCGATTCTGCCAGCGCGCGCTCTGCTTCCGCCTTCATGAACGCGCCAAAATTCGGCTTGCCCTGTTTGACAAGCGCCAGAATCTGCCGCGCGGTCTTTTGAATCTCCGCGCGATTTTTTAACCCCAGATGCGCCTTGAGCAGATAACGCGCAAAAGTCTGATTGCCGGGATATTTCGTTTGAAGCTCGCGCGCGAGCGCGACGCCGTCGCTGAACCGGCTTTCGTTAAACGTGTAAATTTCAAGCAGAGCCAGCTTTGCGTCAACGCTTGTAAATGAGCCTTTTTCCGATGCAGTCTTCAAATAATTCATACCGCGCTCGCGGTCGCCCACAGGCAAAGACTTTGCGCCGAGCATGGTTGTCGCGACACGACCCATCGGCGAATCCGTAAGCAATCCAACGCGATAATAGATGCTCCCCGATGCGTAATAGGCGTCCCAGTAATTCCGGTCCAGCTTTAAAAGCGCGTCAAAGTGATCCTGCGATGTGCGAGCGTATCGCGCAGCCGGTATCGCGTGATTTTGATAGAAGTTCAGCCGCGAACGAATCGCGTAAGCTGAGCCAAGATAATAAAGCGCCTCGATTTCGTCTTGTTGCGATCCTGTATCGCGCGCTTTTATGGTTTCGGCTTTTTTGATCGCAGAGGCAAGCAGCCGCTCTATCTCCTGATCCATCGCGCGGCTGCCCGCATCAAGTTTTGGCGCGTCAACATAAGATTTCCAGATGAGCGCGACTGCGTTGTAGAACTCGCCTGCGGGGCTTTCCGGGTGTTTGTCTGAGAGCGCGACTGCGCGGCGAGCGGCCTCATCGTAGTTGCCCTGAAGCATCAACTCGCGCGTCTCGGCTATCTCCTGGCTCGAAGGCTCGCGGCTGACTCCCTGACCGGAAGCCGCGATAAACATAATCGAAGCGCACAAGGATATGGCGACGATACGTGCTCTCATAATCAACTCCTTTGCTACAATGAATCTGCCGTTAAACTTGAATTGAAGCCAGGCCGTATTCTACATTGCGATAGAGGTATTATGAAAAGAGCAGTATGTTTCTCGCTGTTGATTTTTGTTCTCGCGCTTGCCGTCGAATCCGTTGCCGCCGACAATTCCGCAGGCAAAATAATAGACCGTTACAAGAAAGCCGTGGGCGGCAAGGCGGCCAGTCGTATTAAAAACACGTGGATGACGGGAAGCGTGAAGGCTGCCGATCAAACGACGGGGCGCTTCACTTATCAGATAGCTGCGCCCGAAAGCCTGCGCATGGACATCGAAGCGGGCAGCGCAAAGCTCAGCCAGTGCTATAACGGCAAGTCCGCATGGCAAATGGATGAGCGCGGATTGCGTACGCTTCTGGGCGATGAAGCGAAACGGCTCAGGCTCGAAGCCCTGCTTGCAGGCAGCCGACTGAGCGATCTGTCGCGCAACCGCATTGTGCCGCAACCCGCAGGCAAAGCCATCATCGAGGGCCGCGAGGCTCAAGGCGTTGAATTCATCAAAGACACCGTTCGCGTGAAATTTTATTTCGACGCCGCAAGCAGCCTGATCGTCAAGCAGGAACGCGAAACGGCAGAGGGCGCGGAAGAGATCTTTTACAGCGACTATCGCGCGGTTGACGGCGTGATGGAACCTTTCACGATCAGGATCAAAAAATCCGCAAGCGAGCTTCTTGTGACGATAGATCGCCTTGAGCACAATCGCGCGATTGACGCGCAGGCATTTCGTTATCCGCAGATCGAAGGCGCGCGGCCTCTGCCCGACATCGGAACCCTGATGAAGGCAATTGTTGCCAATCAGGAAAAGATAGAAGAATTGAGAGAGCGGTATACCTGTCGCCTGACTCAGGTCGAGCGCAAACACGACGGCTCCGGGCGCGTGAAAGAGACGGATACGCGCGTGTACGAAGTCACGCCCGTGGGCCGTCAGGAGATCGAACGGCTCATCAGCGTCAACGGCAAAGAGTTGACGGCCTCTGAGCGCGAAAAAGAAGACCGCCGCGTACAGAAGGAGATCGAAGAGATAGTCAAAGACCGCCAGAAGCAACAGCAGAAAAAAGAGCGGGCCGAGGCGCGCGGCGAAAAAGAAGAGAAAGACGACGATGTGACGATACTGGATTTCCTGCGCATCTCGGAAGTCACGAGCATTCGCCGCGAAATGTTTCGCGGCCACGAAGTGATCGCTTTCGATTTCGAGCCGCGCAAAGCGTTCAAGCCTAAAACGAGAGCCGAAAGCATTGTCAGCAAACTGGCGGGTACGGTCTGGGTTGATGAAGCGGCTCGCCAGGTGGCGCGACTTGAAGCAAGGCTTACCGATTCATTCAAACTGGGCGGCGGGCTGCTGGCTTCAATATCGCCTTCGTCGGCGTTCGTCTTCGAGCAGGATAAAGTAGATGACGAGGTGTGGCTTCCGTCATACGGCGAAGCGAACATCTCCGCAAGGGTGATGCTTGTCGCGAAGTTCAATCGCAGCATGAAGCGAAGCTACAGCGACTATAAGAAATATCAGATAGACAGCAAATACGATCTGACGAAACCGGATGAGAACAAAAAGCCTGATAATCAGCCGTAAACTGGACAATGCCGTAACTCGGTTGATACAATCAGCCACTTTGATAATGAGCGAAAAAGGCGACCGTAAGATTAAAGCTTCGGATAGCACGCCTTTGCGAAATGGCTCAGGCGATGACTCGCTCGCATTTGCGGATTCTGCCGCAGTCGAGCGCCGCATCTGGCGAAACATATTCATAGTCATTGCTCTGGCGGTTGTCGCCGCAGCAATCTTTGCAGATCTGAGTTTCATGCTGGGGCTTATTTTGGGCGGCGGCCTCGCGTTGCTAAACTATAGATGGCTGCACTCATCGCTGAAAGCGATACTGGCCGTAGGCAGCCAGAAAACG
Organism: Blastocatellia bacterium; assembly: GCA_963804815.1. Classification (GTDB taxonomy): domain Bacteria; phylum Acidobacteriota; class Blastocatellia; order UBA7656; family UBA7656; genus DATEKX01. The sequence goes on from CAWDRU010000002.1 coordinate 7,669,480, forward strand.
CCGCCGGGAACGACTCTGAAATTTATTGTCCGGTGGCTGGTTGTGGCAAGCCTGGCATGGCTTGCCAACAAGACCGGCTATTTCGATGCGGTTGCGATACTGGCGGGGCTGTTTGCGCCTGCGGTGGCTGTGATGATGGAAGCCGCGTATACGACTTATAGAACAATTGCTCAACATAACGGAGATTGATAACTAATGTTAGCTGCAATACTGGCACTACTACAGCACGAAGGGGCGGTCGAGCACGCAGCCGAAGCGACCGAACACGCGGCGGCGGCAGAACACGAAGTACCGTGGCTGGTCGAAGCGTCGAATCATTATCTCGGCCCCGTCGTGTTGAATATCGAACGGGTGATAATGCCGCCTATATATGGCCTGTTCGGCGCGACGTGGCACGAACCACTGCCGGGCGAGTTGATTATTCCGGCGCACGTCGTATGGTCGATTGCGCTGTTTATCATCTGCATTGTTCTGGCGCTCCTGCTGCGCGGGAAGCTGTCGGTTGATCGCCCGTCGAAAGGGCAGCAGTTGCTCGAAGTCGCCGTTGAAACGGTTCGCGATCTGCTCGATCAGGTCATCGGCCCGTATGGCCGCCGCTACGTGCCGGTAATCGGCTCGTTCGCGCTCTTTATCCTGATAGCCAATTTGATGGCGCAGATACCGGGGCTGGGAGCGCCTACGGAAAATATCAACGTGACGGGCGCGCTCGGAATCACGTCGTTCCTCTATTACATCGGAAGCGGTTTTCGCCAGCAGGGATTCAGGTACCTGAAACATTTCACGGGCGGATTGTCGGGCGCGATGCTCTTTGCGATGGGCTGGCTGATCTTCATCGTCGAAATTTTATCAAACAGCGTGCGGCCCGTAACATTATCACTGAGACTGTTCGTCAATATGTACGCCGACGAGCAGATCGGCCATTCATTTTTAACTCTCGTTGCACCGCTCGTTCCCATATTCACGATAGTGCTTGGCGTGTTCGTCGCTTTTGTGCAGACATTCATATTCATCATGCTTTCGATGGTCTATCTGTCAGAGACAGTCCCGCACGACGACCACGATCACGAAGAACAGGGACACGGCCACGAAGCAGTCGCCGAAGCGCACTAAAAAGATAAGGATGAAGGATGAGGGATGAGAGATGAATTGCGATCAGGCATTCGTTTCATATTCATCATTCATAGTTCATCGTTGATGTTACCGGGGAGGGAAGGGAAGCAGGCTCATTGATAGAAGTTGATCGCGCGCTGCTGCCGGAGCCTTGCCGCATTTGGGGGAAGGCAAGCGAATACCGGGCACGTGGAAATAATTCCGAGCCGCTCTTAACACCTCCTCATAGTTGATAACCTGAACGACAGAAAAGGATGTCAAACGCAGAACGCCGGATTCATACTTTGTTAATACCTGTCGCGGGCGTTTTGTATTTGACGACTGGCTTTGTTGTTCGCAACCGTTCAAACCTCAGGAGGATACAGATGCTTAGAATGAAAATTTTTGTGATGTCGGCGCTCTTCACACTGTTTGTCGTCGGCACAGCGATGGCGCAGACGGCTCCGGGCGCAGCCGGTGCGACCGATCACAGCACGGGCAATTCGTGGTTTTTCCCCGCGCTTGGCTCGTTCGCGGTCGGAATAGCGGCGCTCGGCGGCGCGCTCGGCGATGGTCGCGCGATTGCCGCAGCCTGCGAAGGAACGGCGCGCAATCCCGGCGCAGGCCCTCGCATATTCACGATGTTGCTGCTGGGTCTGGCGCTGATCGAAACGCTGGTGCTGTTCACGTTTTTGACCGTGCTGCTCAAAGGCTAGTACGGCGCGGGCAGTTTGCAAAAGGGGAGCCTTCAAGGCTCCCCTTTTTACTTTTCGGAGATAAGCGATAGACTATTTTCGGAGGCGAGCGTTATGCAATCATTCAAAGACAGCGTCATAAAACTGATCACAGAGACCTCGACCAATCTCCCGCCCGATGTCCGCGCTGCCATGGCTCAGGCGGTCGCGGCGGAAAACCCCGCGACGAGCGCGGGCACTGCGCTTTCAGTCATCGCAACAAACATCGATATGGCATGCGACAAAGAAGGCCCGATATGCCAGGACACAGGGATGCCGACGTTTGAAATCAAGACCCCCGTTGGCGCAAATCAACTTGTGATGAAGCGCGAGATTCGCGAGTGCATTGCCAAAGCCACGCGTCTGGGCAAGCTGCGGCCCAACTCTGTCGATTCGATAACGGGCGCAAATTCCGGCGATAATCTGGGACCCGGCACCCCCGTCATGCATTTCGATCAATGGGAGAACGATGACGAGATTGAGATCAAGCTGCTGCTGAAAGGCGGCGGGTGCGAAAACAAAAACATTCAATACTCGCTGCCTGCGACGCTCGAACATCTTGGCCGCGCGGGCCGCGACCTCGATGGCATCCGCAAATGCATACTCCATGCCGTATGGCAGGCGCAGGGGCAGGGGTGCAGCGCGGGCGCAATCGGCGTGTCGATAGGCGGCGACCGCACGTCAGGCTATCAACACGCGAAAGAGCAGCTCTTCCGCACGCTCGACGACACGAACACAGACGAGCAACTCGCCGCGCTTGAAGAGTACGTGATGAGAGCCGCAAACACTTTGAACATCGGGACCATGGGATTCGGCGGCGGCGTGACGCTGATCGGCTGCAAGATTGGCGCGCTCAATCGCCTGCCCGCGAGCTTCTTCGTCTCGGTCGCTTATGATTGCTGGGCGTTTCGCAGGCTTGGCGTCGTGCTCGACCGGAAGACGGGCGAGATCAAACGCTGGCTCTACAAAGATGCTGCCGCGCCGCGCGCAATGTCGGCGGGCGAAGGCTTTCGCCTCACTGGAAATGAAAAACTGCTCACTGCTCCGATCAACGAAGAAGAGATACGCGCGCTCAAGGTCGGTGACGTCGTGATGATTTCAGGCGAAATGTACACGGGGCGCGATGCGGTTCACTCTTATTTGATGAAGCACGAGCCGCCCGCCGATTTGCGAGGCTCTGTGCTCTATCACTGCGGTCCCGTCGTTATGAAAAACAACGGCAACTACACGATCACGGCAGCGGGGCCGACCACGAGCATTCGCGAAGAGCCTTATCAGGGCGATATCATCAAGCGTTATGGCGTGCGCGCAGTCATGGGCAAAGGCGGCATGGGCAAACGCACGCTCGACGCTATGCAGGAAGTGGGCGCGGTCTATCTGAACGCCATCGGCGGCGCGGCTCAGTATTACGCGCGATGCATAGAACGGGTGCTGGACGTGAATCTATTGGAGTTCGGCATACCCGAAGCGATGTGGCATCTGCGCGTGAAAGATTTCCCCGCAATAGTGACGATGGACGCGCACGGCAATTCGCTTCACGCAGACGTTGAGCAGGCATCAGCCGTTATATTGCAGAAACTGGCCGACCCTGTATTCTGAAACAGAGACGAGATGTTTGGGCCTGTTATTCAAACGCGATGCGGTTCACTTGTATTTATCGGCAGGCGACAGGGGCTTTTCAGAAAATTAATATGCAGCACCTCAACAACTCTCCAAAGCATTGACCTCAGCAGTTTCTCGTGCTGAAATGTACCCATCCAATGGGTTAAGTTCTGGTTTTGGCTCTATCACACGCGTTGTAAACGTCACCACACCTAAGGAGAGAAAACAAATGAAACATGAATTTCTGAGGAAATTGCTTGCATGCCTTACCCTCTCGCTTTGTTTGATAAGCCTGCTGCCCGAACCTGCCGCCGCGTGGGGGGCAAAGGGACACCGCATCGTAGCGCAAATAGCCCAGAATCATCTCACCCCCAGAGCGCGTCGAAGGATCGCCCGGATTCTCGACAACGCTACACTTGCATCCATAGCTAACAGGGCCGATGCTCTGGTTCAGGGAAGAAATCCGAGTAGGCCGGAAACAAGAAAGTGGCACTTTGTAGATATACCGGTTGTAACGCCTCCGGGCGCTGACAACACTTACGATTCAAATCGCGATTGCCTACCTACGCGAGAAGGTGATTGCGTGATTGCTGAAATTGATCGCGCCAGAATCACTCTCGCCAACCCCAGAGCCTCTAAGGCTCAGCTCGCTGAAGCCTTGTTATTCATTGTTCATATGACAGGCGATCTGCACCAACCGTTGCACAGCGCAGAAAGAGACGGCGACCGTGGCGGCGGCGCTGTAGATGTCGTGTTTTTCGGCCAGGCGAGCAATCTACATAAAGTCTGGGATTCGGGCATGATAGATAGAGCCATGTTGCAGCCGGGTAGAAATACTGAAGCGCGCTATGTCCGTATGCTGGAGAGCGGGCTTACGTCGGGAACGATTTCGGCGTCTGATGGCGGATCGGATGTTGATTGGTCGAATGAAGCTCACAAAATAGCTACCGCGAATGCATACGGGAAATTGCCGAATAGAGGCCGCGCTATTGGCCAGAGATACTTTAATGACAATATCGTCGTTGTAAATCAGCAGTTGCTGAGAGCCGGACTCCGGCTGGCAAAAATACTCAACGACACTCTGGACTAGATAAGCGCGCTGAATGTCGCAATAAACGGAAATAAACGTCTTTACTGTTGCGCTTTCGATCTTTTATTCTCATTCAGTATTTCGCTTTCAGGTTTAGTGAGGGTGCAACAGGCATGAAAATAGAACAAGCCAAAACTGCGACCGAGAGCCGATTCAGCAGCGAATTACTGGCGGTCCTCAAAGAAGAGCCGTTCCGGGACCCGACGCTTGACGCGATTCGTGCCCGTCTTATGACGCGCGAACAGGTCATTGTCTGGGTCGGGCAGGCGTCGCTTGTCGTGCGCGAGTTCACACGCTTCATCAGCGCGATACACGCGAACTGCCCGCATCGTGACGCCCAGCTACTGCTCGCGGAAAACCTCTGGGAAGAACATGGCAAAGGCATTCAGGCGCGCGATCATTACGCGCTGATAAAAGCGATGGCGCACAGTCTCGGAGCGACCGTCGAAGAGCTTGATAAGACCAGCCCTCTGCCTGAAACCACAGACTATATCGCGCATTGCCTACAGGTGACGCGCAACGGGAGTTTCATCGAAGGGATGACAGCGATAGGCATTGGCATAGAATATTTCTCGCCGCGCTTTTTCGCCGCGCTTGCAGAGTTGTTCCGCTCGCAGTTCGGCCTTTCGCGCGAGGAGGTCGAGTATCTGCTCGTTCACGTGGGCGAAGACGAAGACCACGCGCGCCGCTCGCTTGAGCTGATTGAAAAATACGCGGACACGGATGAGACGAAAGAAAAGGCGAAACAGGCTTTGCGCGAAATGCTTTCGGTCAAACGCCGGTTTGCCGAAGCCCTCTTCGCTCATTGCATGAACGCCGGTTGATCTGAGAGGCGGCAATGGGTTCAAACGAAAAGCCTCATGCAGTATTGATTGAAGGCGAGGACTTCTACCGAGAAGGCGGATACGTGGTCTTCACCGCCCTGTACCATTTGAAGCGCGGGTACTGTTGCGACTCAGGCTGTCGTCATTGCCCTTACAGAAAATCGGCAGGCGACTCCAGCGCGTCCTGAATTCGATGCTAACCGGTTGTCAGCTTTGATTGAGAACAGAAGAGCGGACTTTCTCGTAGATCGAGTTTCCAAGAATTACTTTCGCTGCGTTCAACAACCCTGTGCGCGCGCGCCGCGCGGCAAAGCCTTCTGCGCGACAGATGCGGTCGAAATCATCAGCCGCAAGCCCTCGCAACACTGCGATGCGAGAGAGCGCAAACGAATCTGTCGCTTTCGTGTTCACGCCTATGCGACTGGTCGCCACGGAAGCATATCCCACTTCGCGCGCGATGCGTGCGACGGCGCGCGAGTATCGCCCTCCGGGGCAGGAAAAGTGAGCGATGCGCTGGCCCGTTATCTGTTCTAAACGATCTTTCGCTTCTGCGATCTCGACGCGCAGTTCCTGATCGCTCAGGTCATCCAGATACCTGTGCGTCATCGAATGACAGCCTATTTCAAACCCCGCTTCGCTCAACTGGCGAAGCTGGACTTGAGACAGATAACCGCGCGCGCCTATTCGTCCGGCGATTACATAGAAGGTCGCATTAAAATTGGCAGCCTTGAGCAAGGGCGCTGCGATGAGCAGGTCCGTCTCGCACCCATCATCGAATGTCACGGCAATCGAGCTTCTGTTTTCATCAGGCAACCGGAGCGCTTCGCTGACGCTCACGCCTTTAAATCCGCTCGCCTGCAATTGCGCGATATGATCGCGCAATACTGATTCGCTGACAACATAGCGCAGATACCCCGGTTCGCGCTCGCACAACGCGCGGCCCGCGCGCTCGATTTCGTGATACATTAAATAAACTATCTGGTTGCTCATCCGATCATCCATTTAAAATATCCTTCTAAGCTGCGCTTTCAACGGCGCTGGCACTGTCAACCCTACGCGATCAATCATCTTTTTCGCCCGCTTGATCAACTGCCGCTTGCGAGCGTCACGCCGGTTGACGCTGCCAAAGCGCGCAAGCAGGTCTTCACTCAGCATGCCGCTGGATGGCAATTCAAAATTCTCTTTCACGGCGTAATAATTGCCGCGCGCGAATGCCGCCAGTATCTCTTCGTCTGCTATTTCTTCGCCTGCTATTTTTTCGCCCGTCGCCGTTTTGCACACGACGATGTTGAACAGTCCGCGATGCTGTTTCTTCCAGTGCATGTCCTGCCCGTAGAAGGCGCGCATTTGCGGCGAGCGCGTTTGCAAACGCACGAGAAGGCGGAACGTTTCGGGGCGCGGCGCATAACGGCCATCGTATTTCGAGTTCCAGACTTCTATTGCGTCCGGGAGTTCTTCAAAGGATTCGATCCATTCAAACGCGCTGTCCATCGGGTGCGCTATCACGGATATGCCGCCTTCGTTTTTTATGTGGCGAATGACCTTTTGCGGGTTGGTAGTCGCGACAGGCGACGTGACTCCGTATCCGAGAACGTGCATTCGATTATCACAGGTGTATTCGAGGCCGGTTATAAAGCGGAAGCTTTCATCGGAAAGCGAACGGCATTCATCGATGTAGGATTTAATCTTCGCGGCATCGAAATATTCCGCGTGATCTGTCATACAGACGAAATCGCAGCCGAGCGCCATGTAGACTTCGCGCAACTGGGCGAGCGTAAACTCTCCGTCAGAGTAAGTGCTATGAATGTGAATAGCGCCTTTCAACATTCAGATCCTTTCGTGCGGTTGCGAGGCCAGAGGGCAGTCGTCGAAACAGAAAATCTATCCAGTCGCCCAGTTCGGGCAGCGGGTCTGTCAGCGTGAAATTATCGTGGCAAGTGCCGCGCACGGGAATAGTAAAGTTTGCGAGCGTCCGAAGCCGCGACGGGAATCTGCCTGTGTACCCGCGTGGAGCGCCGCGCATCACCTCTGCGAGATGTCGAAAATCGCCGAGCATCCAGCGGCATCGCACGCCGCTGCGATAACTCATCTGCGGCTCGACATCGCCGTGTTCGGCCATGCGAGCAAGCATTGCCGGAAAATCGACGCCCGCATAAACAGCCAGCGCCAGCGAATTCCAGAAGCGACCGTTGACTTCTAAAAAGACCGGCGTGCCGTCGGCGCGCTGTCTGAATTCGACCATCGCGACTCCGTGCCAGTTGAGAGCTTTGAGAATCGCGAGCGCCGCTTCGCGCATCCGCGCGTCCGGTTGAACGCTCACGCGCAGGGCGCTGCCTGAGCCAGTCGGGCGAACATCACGCAGGCGAGCGTGAGCAAACTCTGCGCGCAACTGGCCTTCCCGCATCAAAGCGAAATAGCCCGCGCCCGTGCCTTCGACGAATTCCTGCGCGAGCACATTCGAGCAGCGCCCGCTCAATTCATCGTAAGCAGACATGAACTCCTGCGGGTTGCGCGCGTAAGCGGGCGCGCCCGTCGCTGTGACTTTGCTTGCCTTTGACACCTCTTCCGAACTGCGCGGCTTGAGCACCGCCGGGTATTGAATTGACTCTGCGACATTGCGCGCTTCGGTGCGGTCAGAGATGGGAAATGTTTGCGGCACATTGATGCCTAAAGAGGCGGCCAGTCGAGTCGTCTGTTGCTTATCGAATGCGCGTAATATTGTTTCGTGCGGCGGCAGCACGAGCTTTGCGCCTGCGGCTGCGAGCGCGTCACGATGAGAAGAGAGAGGAAGCGTCGTCCGCTCTGTCATCGGCAGGATAAGCGTGCCCGGAAAGCGCGCGGCCTCTTCTGTTATCGAACGGACGAAAGCCGAAGTGTCTTCCTGAGGCGCTGCGTATGTGAAAGAACTGCGACAGTAGCGAGACCATCCAGCTTTTGACCACGATGTGCTTGCTCCGACCGCGACCGCATGACCGGCTCGTGCGAGCGAGCGAGCGCTTGCCACCGCCTGATTTTCGTTGCCGTCGAGAATTAATACTTTCACTCTTTACTGACCTCTTACCCAGACATCGCGTTTGCCAAGGATGAAATAGACCAGACCGACGAGCGCCGCCGCGTTCATTACCGAGAAGACATAAGCGAAGTTCAACAGTCGCACTTTGCGTTTGCGCTTGAGCAGGTAGCCTCCCAGCAGAACGCTCGCATAGAAGATCAATTGAGCTGTCAGACTCGCTTCATAAAAAAGCGTGGTCTTTCGGGCGACTATCGCAAGGTTTGATGCGAGCAGAAGCAGAAAGAATATGGGGGCCGCAAGCCGCATCAGCTTGTGCGAGTAAAACTGAAAGAGCAGGGCGTTTGTCGGCAGAAGCACGCGCGGCATCAGCTGGCAGAGCTGATAATTTCCCGTAAGCGTGCGGACTTTGCGCGAGAACTCGCGGCCTGCTGAATCGGTCGCGCGGTCGTGCGCGCGCGCTTTTTCATCGAACACGATTCGACTTCCGGCAAGCGCGATCTGCATGGGCGTGTAAACGTCATCGAGTATGGTCTCTTTCGGGAGCGGCTGCCAGAGCTTGCGGCGTATCGCGTAAACAGCGCCCGTTGCCCCAATCACAGAGTTGAACCGGCTCTCGCTTTTGCGAATCCACTTCTCGTATTTCCAGTAAAGGCCAACGCCTTCGCCAACGGTGGCATTCGCGCCGCCGTCGAGCAGTAGCTCGCCCGACACTGCTCCGACGCGCTCGTCTGCGAAGTTCGATGCCAGTTCTTTGATAGTGTCCTGCTCGAACCACTGGCGCGCATCGGCAAAGATAATCACTTCGCCCGAAGCGATCCCGGCTCCGATGTTGAGCGCGGTGGCTTTGCCGCGCTGGTCATTGTAGGCCAGCACGTGAACGCGATTTGACGAATGGCGGCGCGCAATGTCTGTAGTCAAATCGGTCGAGCCGTCAGAGATGACGACGATTTCAAGAAGGTTTGCGGGGTAATCACATCCGAGAAGGTTTTTGATTCGAGCTTCGATGTTGCCTGCTTCGTTATGGCAGGCGACGACTACGGAGACAGTCGGTGTTACGGCAGATTTCGAGACCTTCAGATTGCGCAGGCGACCAAGCGCCCAGACAACAACAGGATAGCCGATGTATGTATAAACAATTGCAACGATGGAAATCCAGAAAAGAGACTTAATCATGCGCGTCCTCGACTCTCATATCAGTGAAATGCTTAAAACGGCAGGATTTCCATGAAAGTAGCGGCAGTTAAATACTATTCCCTTTTACCCTGAAATGATGGTATAAGGATGCCCGGACGATCATTAGTGTGGTGCTGGAGCGATGACCTTTGATCTTTTAAGAGAAGTAGGAATTTTGTAAAAAATCGATTGCTTGAGGAACTTTGATTTTGTTTTCCGCTTGACTAAGTAGACAGATAGCAATTGGGAGAGTGTTGAAGCGGAATTTGATTTTCAGCAATACGCTAATAAAACGCTACGGGATAATCCGTACAGCCTCCAAAAGTTGCGGTAGTTGGACTGGCGAAAGTAGAGTAACGCTTACTGGCCCGCTATATTGACAGACTTTGTTGCTTCGGGTATTAATTCTCGGTCTGAATATATGACGGGGTAATTCCTTCCGCATTCCGCTAACCCTGCCTCCCTATTTTGTTGTTGATTTGCTTTGAAGCTCGCACAACTTACGGCCCTCAAAAACACGCCGGTATGGTTGTCGCGGCTTGATTAAAAATAAAAGACGCGACGCATAGATCGCGTTTGTTCTGGTAAAGATGAAACGCGAGCCAAATGGACTCGCTTTGTATAGTGGGAGAATCACCGATGACCGAGATTGACTGGGCCGGTCTGCTCGTTGAAGAAGACGTCGAAGGTCTATGGAACGGGTTGTATCAACTGGTTTCGCGCCATCCGGCAGTGCGTCCATTGCATTTTGCTACGGATGGGGCTGCCGTCACCTCACAGGCAGAGATCAACGCCGACCTCGCGCAGGAACTATTCCTGGAGCTTTTTCAAAAACAGCGCTTCGATCATTACTCAAGCAACTGCTACACGAGCACTGAGATCGAAAACGAGCTTGCTCATATCGAAGTGCCCAACCTTGTAGGCGCGCGTTTGCGCAAACGTTACCCTGAATCTTTCCGAATGGCGCGGCGAGTCAGCTCACTGCTCAAGACAAGCACACGTTTCGTGCGGGCGGGTGACGAATCGGCCAACGATACGGGAGAGCAGGTTGAGAATAAACCTCGTCGGCGCGGACGCCCTCCAAAGAAAGCAAAGCCGGAGGCGAGCGAAATCAAGCAGGTCAGCCCAATCGAAGACGACGATTGCTTTGAATCGCTCGACGATGCGGGCGAAGAAGATATTTCGCCCGTGAAGAAAAACAGCGAGCCTCGCCGCCGCCGCATGGTCAACCAGGTCTTCGGGTTGCGCGAATGGTCGCCCGCAAAACCTGTACGCGATTCAGGTCACTTCACGGATATAATAAAGAGCGTCCCGATCAGACGGCGCGACACGCGGCTGGTGGGCCGCAGCGGCTCGTCGCAGTTGATACTATCGAACCCTGACCTCGAACAATTAATAGTCGAAGTGTTCAAAGCTATAGACTCGCCCGCCGATGTGCGGACTGTTCGCCAACTCGTGTTGTCGAAAATCCCGCTACAGGATTACAACGTCGCATCGCTTGATGAAGAATTGAGCGCGGGCAATTCCGGCGGGACCGTTCGCCGCGAAGCCGCCGACACGCGCGAGACGCCCGAAGACGCTCTGCTGCGCGGTGAAAAAGATGATCAGGTGGCGCAACTGGCCGATGAATTTTTGACATCCCTGCGCCGCGCGGTAAATAACAACGAGCGGCGTTATACGCGACTGCTGACAACGCTGTGGCATTGCTACTACGACCCGCAGAGCCTGTCGCAGTTAGAGATAGCGCGACTGCTCGGAGTATCGGATTCGCTTGTCAGCGACAACCGGCGACTGATAGAACACGAGTTAAAGAAACTGAAGCTTTCAATAGAAGACGGCGCGGTCTTTTCCGAATCCCTGCAACGACTGGTCGTGAGCGCAAGTTCGATGTAAGGTCAGGCTCAATGCCGCGCGCGCGAAGCTCTTTTCAATCCCCGCTCCGCGCGCGTACGGCCCTGCCAACTATCAGGCGCTCGCTGCTTTCTGATATGCAAGCGTAGCGGCGGCTGTATCCAGATATTCATTAAACGCTATGATCTGCCCATCGCGAACCGTGAAGACATGCACGAAATCGCTCTCGTACTCTCGGCCAGTGGCAAGAACCCGCCACCTGTAATGACCCAGAGCCACAACCTTGTCGCCCTGCTCGATGAACTCGTTCGGCTCAAACTGTAAAGCTTCCTGATTGTCGCCTACGGATGCAAAGAACTGAATTACTGACTCGCGCCCGCTTCGCCTGCCGGTGAATGGAATGTTCTCTACTTCGGGCAATTGCCATTTGATATCATCCGACATCAGGCCGACCAGAGACTCGATATCGCCGCTCTTGAAATTATCGTAAGCCTGCTGCACTACCTTTCTGTTTTGCTGTTCACTCATGATTTGATCCTTTCTATATCTCTTATTTCGGGTAATCAATTGGCCGCCGAAATTTATGGTCTTTCGTTTCACAAGAGCACACCAATACCGTAATCGACCACTATGAATCGAGCCGATCTTATCGCGGTTGTAAAGCTCTCGTGGATGATAATGCGCCCGCCCGGTTCAAAGGCTCGCGAAACTCTTCGGCGGCCAGCGCATGACATCTCTTCGGCGGCCAGTCATGGTATATATCCGAAAGAAAATGAATATTGGATGGGCGGATAAAAGATTTTGAAAAGTCGTAGTGATGAATGCAAGCTGCCCGCCAGCTCGCATTCATCGACATTAAATGATTTGTGACTACTCTGTAATCTTAGGCGGCGGCGGCTGTGTGACAGGCTCCGAAGGTTGAGCGTTCGTCTGCACAGAGGCGTCCGCAGGTACTGCGATAGCAGGCGCAGACGTAACCTTCACGGCAGCCTTCGCTGTTTTCATCAGGCCGTAATACTCCTGCACATAATCTTTGATCGCGCCGTGCCCCCATCGTGAGTAGTAATCGTAATTTTTCATCTCTCTGTAAACCTGCTCGAAATCCCAGCCGTACCGGTTGAAACGGTAAACGGCTCCTATCAATCCTGTGCGGTGGCGGCCACCCACGCAGTGAACATATACGGGCAGGCTCGAATCATCATTAGCGATTGCCAGAAAGGCTTCGATCTGATCGTTAGCGGGCTTTCTCTTGTCGCTCATGGGAATATTGACGTATCGCAGGCCCGCCGACTCTGCGCTCGACTTTTCATAATTCGTAGGGTCGTCGCGCAGGTCAATAATAGTCTTGATGCCGAGCGTGGCCATTGCCGTGTAATCATTCGGGTCGGGCTGCGCACCTCTGTAGAAGTGCTCGTCCATCTGCCCGAAGTTCTTTATTTTTATGTTTGGAAATTGCGAAGGCGCAGTCTCTTTGGCTCCCGCTGCTACGGCCTCTGAATCCGGCGTCGGACGGGACGACCTTAGAAGACCGAAACCGAAAACAATCAATAAAGCGATCAATCCGGCCTTTAGATAATCTATCCGAGACATTTTGGTAAAGGCATTTACTGTTCGATTCATATTCAGTCCTCCTTTGTATACCGCTGCGCCTCACGAACGGGTGAATTCAAATACATCACCGGGCGGCTTTTGAAAGATCCATTCGTCCTTTTTCAGAACTCTCTCTCGCTCATTTATTATCTCTTTCAACTCTCGTGCCATTGCCGATTCAAGGGCTATAAGAAAAGCCAATTGCAAGCGACGGGCGAATGGATTAGGATTCACCACGAGGGAAATTCGATTGCGAAAAATAGTTGAGTGCATACCGAACTTCAGCGAAGGCCGCAACGGGGAAGTGATTAATCAGATAGTCGCGGCGATAAAAACGGTTCCCGGCGCTGTACTGCTCGATTATGAATCGGACGCAGACCATAATCGTTCAGTCGTCACCTTCGTTGCCCCGCCAGATAATGTCGTTGATGCGGCAATCGAGGCGGCGAAGCGCGCATCTGAATTGATTGACCTGAACAAACACACGGGCGAGCATCCGCGAATGGGCGCAACCGATGTCATTCCGTTCGTGCCTATTTCCGGCGTGAGCATGGAAGAATGCGTCGCGCTTGCCCGCCAGTGCGGCGAGCGGATGTGGAGCGAGCTTGGCATCCCTGTTTATCTTTACGAAAAGGCCGCGACGAGGCCGGAGCGCGAGAACCTTGCGACGGTTCGCAAAGGGCAGTTTGAAGGCATACGCGACGAAATAGCCCGGATCGACGCGCGGCGACCCGATTTCGGCGAAGCGAGCGTCCACCCGACGGCGGGCATTACAGCCGTTGGCGCGCGACCTCCGCTTATCGCTTACAACGTCAATCTGGCAACATCGGATATAGAGATAGCCAACAAGATTGCGCGGGCCGTTCGCCATATGTCGGGCGGGCTGCGCTATGTGAAGGCGCTGGGATTTGAGTTGAAAGATCGCGGCATCGTGCAGGTCTCGATGAACATGGTCAACTACGAGGGCACGCCGCTGTTTCGCGCGTTCGAGATGATAAAGCGCGAAGCCGAGCGTTACGGCGTGCAGGTGGTCGGCTCTGAAATTGTCGGACTGGTTCCGCAGCACGCCTTGAATGCGGTCGCGGATTTTTATCTTCAACTGGAGAACTTCAGCCAGAATCAAATACTTGAAGAGCGACTCGCGGCGGCGCTTGAAGAGGTGGACGAATGAGCGAATCAGACCTGATTCCGGCAGATAAAGGTAAAACAGATTCCGAGTCTGGGGGCGTGCGCGTCGTTGCGATGGGGCTTGCCAATTCGATAGGCTTATTTCCTGACATGGTCGCGGCGGGAACGCCGACGCCCGGCGGCGGAAGCGTCGCTGCCCTGTGCGGGGTGATGGCTGCCTCGCTCGGTCAGATGGTGTGCAATCTTACAATCGGCAAACCCCGGTTTGCTGACCACGAGCCGCGATTGAAAGATATCAGAGACGAGCTTGAGAGATCAGGGATGCAACTGCGCGAGTTGATAGCGGAAGATGCCGCGAGCTTTGACTCCGTGCTCAGGGCTTACCGGTTGCCGAAGGAGACGGACGAGCAGAAGCAGGAGCGCGCAAGCCAGGTTCAAGCGGCCACGCTTTTTGCGATCAATGTTCCGCTTGATACTGCTGAGCGTTCGTTTGAAGTGTTGAAACATTTGCGAGAGCTTGCCGACATCGGCAACCCGAACGCATTATCTGATATGGCAGTCGGCGCGCAGCTTGCGCAGACAGCCATCAAAGGCGCATCTTACAATGTTCGCGTGAATCTCGGCTCGCTTACAGATAAGGAAGCCGCCGATAAAGTAGAGAAGCAGATCGCTCGATTGATTGATGCATCGCGAGTTATTGCCGAAGAGATCGAAGCCCGATTATAGAGGCCGGGAATCTGAGCCGTCCGGCCCCGCAAAGCTATGCCACCGCACTACAGAGATATCCAGTTCACAGTGACGGACAGAGTGGCGCGAATAACATTTGCGCGCCCCCCGCTGAATGTCTTCACCATCGCGATGATGAAAGAGATCATTGACGCGATCAACCGCATCAGCGCGACGCCTAACATATGCGCGATTGTGTTTGCCGCGCAGCCCGGCGCGCGTACCTTTTCGGCAGGCGTTTCCATCGAAGAGCATCGCCCCGAAACCGTCTATCAGATGCTCGAAGCTTTTCACTCTATATTCCGCGTGCTGACTATAGTCTCGAAGCCCGTGATTGCGCTTGTGGGCGGCGCAGCGCTCGGCGGCGGGTGCGAGCTTGTCGCGTTCGCAGACATCGTCATCGCCGCGCAGTCGGCGCGCTTCGGCCAGCCTGAGATCAAGCTTGGAGTCTTTCCTCCAGCCGCAGCCGTGATGCTGCCCAGAGTCATAGGCGAAAAGAAGGCGCGCGAGATGATACTGACGGGCGAACTGCTGACAGCCGAAACTGCGCACTCGCTCGGATTGATCAATTACGTGGTCGCAGAATCTGAGCTTGAGACGAAGGCTCAGGAGATTCTGGATCATTTGAGACAGATGAGCGTACCGGCGCTTGAACTGACTCGCCGCGCGCTCATTGCGGGTTCGTGGCCCGGATTTGACGAGGCGCTAAAGCGCACGGAAGACATTTACCTTAATCAACTGATGACGCTCAAAGATCCGCTTGAGGGCATAGAGGCGTTCATAGCAAAACGCCAGCCCCGATGGAAACATAAATAGAGTTATGCCGACACCATTACCGCTTGAGATAACCAAGACGGGCGCGCGCGAAATAACCGTCCGATGGGATGACGGGCACGTCAGCCGATACCCCATCAAATACCTTCGCTCCGAATGCACCTGTGCGTCGTGCGTCAACGAGATAACAGGGCGGCGCATGCTTGACCCCGCAACGATCTCTGAAGAAATCACTGTTATAAACGCAGAGCATGTCGGTCGCTACGGCGTGAAATTTACCTATAGCGACCGCCACGATAACGGCATCTACACGTGGGAGAACCTGCGCGCGATTTGCCCGTGCGACGAATGCAATTCACCGGTTGAACGCAGGTAATATTTGAGATTTGAAATTATCTGTGGCTAATTCTGCTTTGAAAGAGGGTGATTATGAAACTGCGCGTCTATTGTGCTCTGATTCTGCTTGCTGCTTATCCGCTTTCGACCTTTGGCGGCGACATCAGGAAAAAAGAGGAAGCAGTCGCGGCAATCGAAAAACACAAAGCCGAACTTACGGGGTTGAGCGATCAGATATGGGCATTCGCTGAGACTGCCCTGCGCGAGACCCGCTCTTCAACGGTTCTCGCCGATTACGCAGAGAAGCAGGGCTTCGAGGTTAAACGCGGAGTTTCCGGGATGCCGACGGCTTTCGTCGCTTCCTACGGGCAGGACCGGCCCATCATCGGCATACTTGGCGAATTCGACGCCCTGCCCGGCATTTCGCAAAAGGCATCAACGGTCAAAGAGCCGCTTGAGGCGGGCGCGGCGGGTCACGGCTGCGGCCATAATCTGTTTGGCGCGGCAAGTCTCGGCGCGGCGACAGCCATCAAAGAACTGATCGCGGCGGGCAAGCTCAAAGGCACGATTCGGTTCTACGGCACGCCAGCCGAAGAAGATGTGGGCGGCAAAGTCTACATGGCGCGCGAAGGCATGTTCAACGACCTCGACATATGTCTGGCGTGGCATCCCGACGACCGGATCAGAGCCGATACGCAAAGCTCGCAGGCGATAGTCACCTTTACCGTGGAGTTCAAAGGCAAAGCGGCGCACGCGGCTGCCGACCCCTGGAACGGGCGCAGCGCGCTGGCAGGGCTTGAGTTCTTTACGACCGGCCTGAATCGTATGCGCGAATTTGTCAGACCTTCCGTCCGCATGCACTACACAGTGCAGAAGGGCGGAGACGTTCCCAACGTCGTGCCGGAATATGCGAGAGTGCTGGTGTGGCTGAGAGATTCAAAGCGCGCGGGAGTCGAAGAGCTTTTAGCCCGCGTGCGCAAAATAGCCGAAGGCGCTGCGTTGATGGCTGAGGTCGAATCGAAAGTTTCGATTGCGGGCGGCGATTACGAGATGCTGGTCAACATGGCGGGCGCACGGTTGATTCACTCGAACCTCACGTGGCTTGGGCCTATTCAGTACACGAACGAAGAGCAGGAATTCGCGCGGGCCATTCAGCGGGCGACGGGGGTGGAAACCAGAGGGCTGAACGGCGCGATCCAGCCGCTTGAAGAACCGAGAGGTGAACCGTCCGGCGGCTCGACCGACGTGGCCGATGTCAGCTGGATAGTGCCGACGCTTCATCTTTCCGTCACCACTGCGCCCGAAGGCGCGCCCTGGCACGCATGGCCTGTTGTCGCCTGCGGCGGCATGTCGATTGGTCATAAGGGGCTGGCGCAGGCGGCTAAAGCGCTTGCCACGACGATGGTGGACCTGTTTGAAGACGCCAAAACGCGAGAAGCGATTCAGGCGGAATTTAAATCACAGACGAAAGGGCACGTCTATAAGCCTTACATTCCCGAAGGCCCGCCGCCTGTGCCTAAAGGTAGCGACAACTGATAAGTGACGAGTGACGAGTGGATGATCTAAGCTCATCACTTGTCACTCGTCACTCGTCACTGTTATATTTCGATTTCAGAATGAACTCACGTGTATTGGTTCTCAATGCTTCTTTCGAGCCAATCAACGTCTGCACGGCGCGGCGCGCAGTCGTGCTTATACTCAAAGGCGTCGCTTACGCAGAAGAGAGTTCATCTCACTGGCTTCACTCCTCGCGCTTTTCCATGCCGATGCCTTCGGTGATTCGACTGGTCGAATACATTCACATTCCGTTCGAGCGAAAGAGCCTCTCGCGCAAAAACATCCTGCTGCGCGATCATAATACATGCCAATACTGTGGGCGAATATTTTCACCGCAGGAACTCACGCTCGATCACATCCATCCCCGCTCGCGCGGTGGCGATTCAAGCTGGGACAACCTCGTCACCTGCTGTCGCACCTGCAACAATCGCAAAGGAGATCGGGCGGCTGAAGATGTCGGCATGCGATTGCTCAAACGACCGCAAGCTTACAACCTGCACGTGAACCGTCAAATCATCCGTTATCTTGGCCGCGCAGATGAGGCCTGGCGCAAATACCTCTTTTATTAAGGATGAAGGATGAAGAACGAGGGATGAAAGAGGTTTGCGCTATTTCTTTTCGTCCTTCATCCCGCATCCTTCATCCTTTCGCTTGACTGTCGTGTGTTAAAGTTTCATCATACTCGCACTCAGCCAATTTGCGTGTTCGGCCTGAGAAGCGTGCGCGAAACTACTCAAAGAGAGGAAGAACCAAGCTCCGCGCCGGTAGAAACTGACTGAGTGATGAATCCATTCTTACAGGCCGTCTACGAAATTCAGGAAGCCGCCTTGATGACAGGGCGCGCATTTGGCCGCGCTGTCTCGAAGCCCTATTACTTCCGCGAGATCATTACGCAGATGGATGTCATCGGCGTCGGGTCTGTGATGATTATATTGCTGACGGGGCTTTTTACGGGCGGCGTGCTGGCGCTTCAAACATCGAGCACCCTTAAAACCTTCGGCGCAACAGGCGTGACCGGCCAACTCGTGATGACCTCGATGGTGCGCGAGATGGGGCCTGTGCTTGCGTCGCTGATGCTTGCGGGGCGAGTCGGCTCGGCCATCGCGGCAGAGCTTGGCTCTATGGTCGTATCCGAGCAGGTGGATGCGATGCGGGCGCTCGGAACCGACCCCGTAAAGAAGCTCGTCTGGCCGAGAGTCTTTGCCTTGATGGTGATGACGCCTGCGCTGACTATCGCAGCCGACATGGTCGGAGCCTTTGGCGGGTGGCTTGTCTCAAGCGCGCTGATGAATGTCGCAAGCTCTGTCTATATCAGCTCTGCAAAAGATGCGCTCACCTACAACGACATCATCGGCGGGCTGATCAAACCGACCGTCTTCGGCTTAATCATAGCCATCGTAAGCTGCCGCGCTGGCCTCAGAACTTACGGAGGGACGGTGGGCGTTGGCCGCTCGACTACGCAGGCCGTCGTCTTGTCGGATATACTGATTCTCTCATCAGACTTCTTCCTGGCGAGGATAATACTGGAGTTCAGTTAAGCGATGAAGGATAAACAGGGAAACCCGTTTATCCTTTCATGATCAAATTTATGAGCGAGCAGGTTCAAAGCGCCCAGATTCATAGCGCCCAGGTTCATAGCGCCATAGAATTCCAGAATGTGACGATGGCTTACGATGATCGCATGATTTTGGACGACGTGAGCTTCATCGTTAACCCCGGCGAAACCAAGATCGTCATGGGCGGGTCCGGAACCGGCAAATCAACCATACTGAAACTCGTGCTTGGATTGATCAAACCGCAGGAGGGAAGAATTCTGGTTGATGGCGAGGATGTCACTGTCTATTCGGAGGGCGAGATGACGGCGGTGCGCCAGAAGATCGGCATGGTCTTTCAGGAGGGCGCGCTGTTCGACTCTCTGTCGGTTTATGAAAACGTCGGCTTCAGATTGTTCGAGCAGGGAATGCCGGAATCGGAAATCGAGGAAGCGGTCACCAGAATGCTGCGCTTCGTCAATCTTGAGCGCACGATAAACATGATGCCTTCGGAATTGTCCGGCGGAATGCGCCGCCGCGTAGGCATTGCCCGCGCGCTCGTCGGCAGCCCCAAATTGATTCTGTTTGACGAGCCCACGGCAGGGCTTGACCCGCCCACGGCCCGCGCCATACTTGAGCTTACGATGAAGCTGCGCGACCTCGAAGGCGTAAGCTCAATCTTTGTCACGCACAGGCTCGAAGACATAAAGATGCTGTCGTCAAGCTATGCTACGATCAATGATGACGGAGAGGTCGTCTTCAAACACGAAGATGAAAACTTTTGCCTGGTCAATACCAAGTTCCTCATGCTCAAAGAAGGAAAAGTGATTTTCAGCGGAACGGATGAAGAGCTTTGGCAATCGGACGAACCCTACATCATAGACTTTTTCCGCAAAGGGTGAGCATCCGTAGTCAACCGTTGATCGCCTGCCTTAAGCAAACGATTGCCTGATGATTTAAAGGAGTATGTTATGGCTAGAAAGAAGACCACGTTCGCCGAACTTCGCGTCGGCATACTGACGATTGGGACGATTATCATACTGATCATCTTCATACTGAGCGTCACGGGCGACATCTCGATATTCGAAAAAAGGCTGACCTACACAACGCGGTTGAGCGCAGCCGATGGACTCAAGAAAGGCGACGAGGTGCGGCTGGCTGGGAAGCTTGTCGGCAAAGTCGAGAAAGTCGATTTCGGAACAATTCCGGTCAGCCTGAATGATAAGTCAATTGTCGTGACAATGTCGCTCACCAGCGGTGAGGTCCAGGATCGCATCCGCACAGACTCGATGGCAGTGCTCGCGCAACAGGGCTTTTTAGGCGACCGTGTCATCGATATAACGCCGGGTACGCGCACTGCCGACCCCATTCCTCCGGGCGGCGAGATCAAAAGCGCTGATCAGGCTGGCCTCTCGAAGGTCTTTGAAGGCGCAAGCGATATACTCGTGCAGTTCAATACCGTTGGCAAACAGCTTCAGGAGCTGATGGACAACATCAACAAAGGGCAGGGAACGGTCGGCAAACTGCTGCACGACGACGCGCTGTATGTGAACCTCAACCGCACTGTCGTAGAGTTTCAAGATATTGCCAATCGCGTGGGCAAAGGCGATGGCACGATCTCCAAACTGCTCAATGACCCGAAGCTTTATGATGACTTTCGCGGCCTGACCAACGATTTTAAAGGCATAATGACAGACGTGCGGGCGGGAAAAGGAACGCTGGGCAAGCTTATGACCGACGATCAGTTTTATCGGCAGGCCAACGACCTGCTGGCCAAGTTCAACACGACTGCCGAAAAGTTTGATCGCATCACTGCCGACATAGAAGCCGGTCGCGGCACGCTGGGCAAGCTCATCAAGGACGAGAAGATGCACGATGATTTGCAGGCGACGCTCACGTCCTTTAAAAACATCAGCTCAGGGCTTGAGAAGGGCGAAGGCGCTGCCGGAAAACTCCTGCATGACGATAAGCTCTACAACAACCTGAATCAAACATCCGCCGAGATGGTAAAACTGTTGTATGACTTTCGCCAGAATCCCAAGAAATACCTGAGCATCAAAGTCAGCCTCTTCTAAACCGATGATGAATGATGAACGACGGTGGTCGATTCATCATTCATCATTTCCAGTCGATCCTGCCATCGAACAGAATGTCCGGGCCAAGTCGTTTTGTCTTGAATTCGGAAAACGTTATCGCGTCCGGCAGTCTATCGATCCCCAGATCGCTTATGGCCTCGATCCCTTTGCCGATGATCTTTGGCGCGATAATGACGACGAGGCGGTCAACAAGACGCGCGGCGAAAAGCGAAGTCACAATGCCTGAACCCCCTTCAACAAGCACAGACTCTATGCCGCGCTTTCCAACCTCCTGAAGCAACGCTCGAAGATCGACCTGTGAACTGTTTGCCGCCCCCGGCACAATCAAAACCTCTGCGCCCAGTCGCTCAAGTTCGCCCGCACGCACGGGGTCGGCGCTCTCGGTTGTTGCTACGAGAGTGTGGCGGGGATCGCCTTCTGTCAGCATTCGCGCGTCGGCGGGCAGGCGCAAACGGCTGTCTACGATTATGCGCAGAGGGTCGCGGCCTTTGACGAGCCTTACGGTCAATCGCGGGTCATCGGCAAGCGCAGTCCCTATGCCGACCATTATCGCATCGTGAACGCTTCGGAGCTGATGCGCGAGTTTGAGCGACGCAGGGCTGCTGATCCACTGCGAGTCGCCAGTGACGGTCGCAATGCGGCCATCGAGCGATTGCGCGAGTTTTACTGTGACAAACGGCAATCCCGCTGGCGTCTGCCTGATACGGCTTTCATTTTTCGTAGTCATCTTGCAAACCGAAATCAGTTTACCTTTCGCGAACGGCCAGTAGCCAGCCCTTAGCGGCAATGGCATTGAATTAAGGATTTGCCAAATCAGAATCGCAAATTCGGCACAAGGCAAATCATTGACACCATTAAAGCCCTATTATCAGTTTTTTCTTAATTCAATGCCATTGCCCTTAGCGGTTGTCAGCAGGGATTGCGAAAGCTAAGATTGAGCCAGCATGATTGTAGAACTGGTTAAAGAATTCGGCTTCGAGTCGGCGCACCGCCTGCCTAACGTGCCAGCAGAGCACAAATGCGCGCGGCTGCACGGCCATTCGTTTCGCTGCGAGGTGGCCGTACGAGGAGAGGTTGATCCACGTACGGGATGGTTCATAGATTACGCCGAGATCACGGAAGCCTTCGAGCCGCTCAGGCAGAAGCTCGATCACTATTATCTAAACGAGATTGACGGGCTTGAAAATGCGACGAGCGAAAACATCGCTCGCTGGGTCTGGGAAAGACTCGAAGGGCGCGTGCCCGGTCTTTATCGCGTAAGCATTCGCGAGACGTGCACGGCGCGATGCGACTATTACGGCCTCTGATACCCGGAAACCGAAAAGTGATTTTTACATCACCGTGTAGCGTACAGGTTCCGATCCATTCGTGAACTTCGATTCGGGAGGAGCCGATTTGCGTTTGAATTTGTCGCCGTACATCGCGCGATCAGCCGCAATCAACAGCTCGTCGAGCGTGTCGCCGTCAGTCCCGTAACAGGCCCAGCCGATGCTCACTCCAAAACCCAGGCCCGCTTCCTTGAAACCGAAGTTATGATGGTCTACCGCAATTTGAAGGCGCTGAACAAGTTCGCGCACCTCGTCGGGATGAACCTGTAGAAGCGCGACGAACTCATCGCCCGCGTATCGGCTGAGAAAATCTGTCGAGCGAATCTGTCTCGACAACACCTCTGCCACCTCTCTCAACACCTGATCGCCAGCCTGATGGCCGAGCGTGTCGTTGACGCCTTTGAATCCATCCAGATCCATCATCAGGACTGAGAAGGTGTCTCCGTATCGCCGCGCGCGGTTTGCAGCTTCCTCGAACTGATGCCTCAGCGCGCGCGCATTCGCCAGCCCTGTCAGGGAATCTGTCAGCGCTTTGACCTCCGTCTGTTCGTGGTGCAGGGCGTTGGCTATGGCATCAGACGCCAGCTTTGCCACAGCCTCAAGCAATCTGAGATGGTCAGGCTCGTATGCCTTCAGCTCTGCGGAGTAGAGCGTGAGCGCGCCGAGCACTTCATCATCCTTCATCAGCGGGACGCACATCACCGTCCGGTAGTTTTCAGAGACCTCCAGTTTTACAGCGTCAAAGTCCAGATGCGGGTCGCTGTTGTACATAGGCTGACGGTTGGCCGCGACCCAGCCGGTTATCCCCGAACCGAGTATGATGCTCTTTCCTTTGAGCCGTTCCGCATTTCGCCCGGTCACGTGTACGGCTTCCAACTCTATCGTGTCGGGCTTCTGAAGATAAAGCGCGCAGGTCGTGTAACTTACAATATCTTGTAGCCTCGAAGAGAAGACCGCGAACATATCGCGGAGATCGAGGCTTGTGCCGATAGTCTGAGCTATGTCGTAAAGCGTTATGACCTCTCGATGCGCGTTGCGTATCTGTTCAAAGACTACTGGGCGGCTCTCTTCTTTTTCGGTCTTATGCGTGGCGGGGCCGGGACGGGCCGCTTTGACTTCCTGTCTTTCTCTCTTCTGTCGCTTTATCTCTTCCTCGAACTGAGGCAGGTGATCCAGAAAGACGTGAATTACTTCGGGATCATACATCGTTCCGCTGCTGGCCCTCAGCAGCTCGATAGCCTCTTCACGGGTCATCGCCTTGCGATACTGTCTGTCTTCGCGCACGGCATCAAAGCAGTCTACGACCATCAATATGCGCGCAGTCATAGGAATCTCTTCGCCCTTCAGGCCGTCGGGATAACCATGCCCGTCCCATCTTTCGTGATGATGTCGCACGACGGGCATAACAGGGTAAGGGAAGCCGACTCGCTCAAGTATCTCTGCTCCGACAACTGTGTGAACTTTCATTCGGTCAAACTCGGCAGGCGTGAGCGGGCCGGGCTTGTTGAGAATGTAGTCGGGCACGGCAAGCTTTCCTATGTCGTGAAGCAGAGCGCCTGCTTTGAGCGCTTCTATCTCAGGCTCCGAAAGCCCGAAAAGCCTCGCCATCTCCGTCGCATAAATCTGCACGCGATGGACGTGATCGTGAGTCACTTCGTCTTTTGCATCAATAGCTATCGCAAGCGCCTCAATCGTTCTGAGATGCAGGTCGGCCATCTCCTGCGCGTTGTTCATCGAGACCTGCACTCTGTCCAGATAGTTCTTATAGGTCAGATAGGTGATGGCAAATATCGGCACGGCGATAATGAAGGAGTAGAACGAGATGAGGGTGATCAGCTTGATGACAAGGCAGGCAGCCACGGCTCCGGCAAAGTAGGATACGGAAGTCCACAGGAAAGATTCCTGCCAGGTTTTTAGAATGTCTTTTTTGTTTCTGAGCGCGCTTACAACGCTGACCAGCCCCGAATTCAACACGTAATGAATCAGAGCCATCACTTCAGCCGCCAGTATCAAACTGGCCAGATCAGGCCCCAGCTCTCTGGCGCTGCCAAACAATTTCGTCGCCACTGTCGCCGAAACGAAGACCGAGAGGCTCATCACCCCTGCATTGAACGGAATGACTTTTCGCCTGTTCGGATAATGAAGCGAACAGACGGCAGCGTTGACTCCGGCCAGCACAACCGAAGGCCCTACTCCGTAAAGCAGAACGGAGATGTAAATAAATGCGTCTTCAAGCGTGACCGTGCTCGATATCTTTGGTATCTGGATGTCTGTTCGCGCGACGACAAGCACCGTCACAAGGCCCAGCAATAACCACTCGAAGTTGAAACGGTTTGTGGCAACGAGGTACAAAGCATAGGCGAAGACGCATAGCCCTACAACAGATACTATGTTGATAAAAAGCTTGGAAGCCGGACTATCGTTGCCTTTAGAATTGCTCTCCATTTATTCCCTTTGACGCCGCCGTCATTCATTTGAGCGATCAGGAGCAGGGGGCATGCCGGAAGTATTATCACCATTGAGTGCCGATTGCGCTATAGTAAACATCGATGATGTCGGCGTGGAATCAGCAAATGTGCTGTCTGATATCAGCACCCCATCCGACACTAAAACGCCGTCTGAAAACGTCACGCCATCCGACAGCATTACGCCGTCTGATACCAGCACACCATCCGACAGCATTACCCCGTCTGATGCGAGCACGCCGTCTGATACCAGTACCCCATCCGACACTAAACCGCCGTCTGAGACGAGCACGCCGTCTGATATGAGCGTGCCGTCCGACAGCATTACGCCTGAGCCGTATATGCCTTGATACAGCAGGATCAGATTATTGCCGTAGATGAAATTCCATTTCTGGATTATCCCGCCGCCCCATGCGAATGATTCACCGGCTATGCTGGTCAACTGGTCGGGCGCTGCGCCGCTGAGAAGCGAATCGCCGAGCGAGAGAGTCGCAAGGTCCATTCTGATCAACCCTGCAAGCCGGACTGCGCCTTCGAGATTCAGTTGCCCCGCTCCCTGCTCGAAGTTATTAGCGTCCTGTATGGGCTGGGCCGTGTATTCGAGTACAGCCTTGACCATGTTGGGCGTGAGCGCGGGATTGCGCTGCAAGAGCAGTGCTACAGCCCCCGCGACGACAGGCGTCGCCATTGACGTGCCGCTCATATACATCATCTGGTGAGCGGCGTACGAGCTTATGTTCGCATCAAGGGCAGGATTTTCTGTGACGATATGATTGCCCGGAGATTTGGCATCTATGATCTTGTTGCCCGGCGCTACAAGGTCCGGTTTGACGAGATTGTCGTAATGCTTTACCCCGGTTTCATCCGTGTAATAGCCTCTGGTCGGCCCGCGAGAACTGTATGACGCCACGTTGTCATCAGCGCGCGCATCCGTTCCGTGCGTGTTTGTCGCGCCGACTGTAAGAGCAGAAGGCTCACAGCCCGGTGTGTGAATCGCTCCGTATATCTTGTTTCCGTCTGCGTCTTTGCCGAGATTTCCCGCTGCTGCGCAAACGGTCAGCCCGGCATTAAAGGCATGTCTTACGGCAAGGCAGAGCGGGTCGTTTACGTATGAATCTGTCGCCACCGCCCCGAAACTCATGTTGAGCACGCGGATGTTATAGGTGTCTTTATTCGAGATGCACCAGTCTATGCCTGCAAGCGCGCCGGAAATCGACCCCTGACCTTGTGAGCCGAGCACCCGAACATTGATCAGGTTTGCGCCCGGCGCGATCCCTGTGTACGCGCCTTCGGATACGTGAGAGTTCCCCGCGGCTATCGCAGCTACGTGAGTGCCATGCCCGTAAGGGTCATCCGTACGCCCTTCGCCTGTGAAATCGACGTTTGCGACGATTCGTGATGTCGAGTTCGGGTCGAGGAAAGTATGATGAGAAGGATCGATGCCGGAATCGAGTATGGCTATGCCTATGCCCGAACCGTCTATTGCACCGCCGTCGCCTGGCGAGTAATTTCTTGCCTGATCTGTGCCTGTTGCCGTTTCAAGGTGGCCCGTCACTGTGAGCAGTTTGTCGAGCGAAATATACTTTACATCACCGAGCGCAGATATGGTTCCGACCGAAGTCGCCGGAAGATCAACGGCAAAGACGGGCAGGTTTCTAAAGCTTTTGCATATCCTGCCGCCCGAAAGCTTGAGAACGGTCAAAAAAACTCTGCTCACAACCGAGCCGGTTTGAATAAGGACGCGAACGCGCCCATTCTGCTGCTCGGTTACTACGGCTTTTAATTCACCCGACAGTTTCTCTTTTATTTCAACTGGTAGTTGCTTTGGATTTAATACCCCGGCGCGAGTGGTTGTATCAAAGAATTGCCCGAGCTGAATGTTTGCCATCCCGAAAAATAGAAACAGTGAGGTTATCAGCAGGCGGACGATAAACTTCTTTCTTCTCATGGGGTTTTCCCTTCAGTTCTCTATTAGAAAACTGTAGCGCTGCTTCAATCTCCCATCTTACGTGGTTTTGAGATTAGTGGTGCGCTTGTGATCGTAGGGTTGCCCGGCTGGAACTGACAAGCCGGGCGCTCCCCGCTTTTCCCTTGCTCGTTCGAACCCAAATCGCATGGCTCGTCGGTGTTTTCCCTTTTTCATATCACTTCACAGTTTTGATTTGCGAATAGCCGTCATATTCAATAAATCCGGCATACTTAAGAACTGGAAGCTTGGCAGATTCTAGTCAATACGTGTGCCAGTAGCTTAAAAAACCCGGAGCAGGTCCGGGCAAATGTCGAGGCGTGTTGTAATTCGAGATCGGTTTTTTACAATAACGACGGTGGCTTATCAGCCTTAGCGCGCGCGACGCTAATCGATCACCTGTCAGCCTGTAACCCTGTCACGCTCGAAACGTAATTTCCGCATGTCGGTCATATTGACTATTTAACTTCGGTCATTTCAATACAACCGCTTCATCTTCTCTTGAACAGACCCGCGCGCCGCCTGAATATTTCGCCTTATGCGATCCGGCTGCCTCGATCACACGTGGCGGGACACGGTAGCAAAATCCCTTGTTTTGCGGGCGGAGCGAATCGAGATAGAATGATGTGACAAAAAGATTTATGCGAATCACAGAGATATATCTGAGCATACAGGGCGAATCGAGTTACGCGGGTTTGCCATGCATATTCGTTCGCACTACCGGATGCGATCTGCGGTGCAGTTGGTGCGACTCGGAATTCACTTTTACGGGCGGCGTACGGATGACGCTGGACGAGATCATGTCAGAAGTAGAAAAGCTCGACTGCCCGATGGTTGAATTGACCGGCGGCGAGCCGCTTTTGCAATCCGACATCTATGAGCTTGCGACAAGACTGGCTGATCGCGGGCATACGGTCCTGATTGAAACGGGCGGGCACCGCGACATATCCCGCCTCGACCCGCGAGTGATTCGCATTCTCGACCTGAAGTGCCCGGCATCAGGCGAATCGGAAAAGAACCTCTGGGCGAACCTCGAACATCTGCGCGCAATTGATGAAGTAAAGTTTGTGATAGCCGACCGCAGGGATTATGAATGGACTCGCAGTATCGTACGCGAGCACGGTCTCGAAGCCCGCGTAAAGATTCTGCTCTCGACCGCATTCGCGATGATAGAGCCGCAGCAGGTGGTTGAATGGATGCTCGAAGACAAACTAAATGCGCGCTTTCAGCTACAACTCCATAAATACATCTGGCCGCCGGATGCAAGGCGAAAGTAAAGAGGCAAAAACAGGAAGACACTTTCCGCTTTTGCCTCTTGCCTTTTTTTCACATCCCCATAATGTTGTATCCGCTATCTACGTGGAGGATTTCGCCTGTGACGCCGCGCGACATATTCGAGAGCAGAAAGAGCGCAGCATCGGCCACTTCCGCTTGATCTACGTTTCGCCTGAGCGGGGCGTGGTTGCGCATGTGTTCGAGGATCTTTGAGAACCCGCCGATGCCCGCCGAGGCCAGCGTCTTGATCGGACCGGCGGAAAGTCCGTTCACGCGAATGCCTTTCGGGCCGAGATTGGAAGCCAGATAACGAACGCTCATATCGAGCGCGGCTTTTGCTATGCCCATCACGTTGTAACCGGGAATCACGCGCTCGCCGCCAAGGTAAGTCAGCGTCAGTATGCTGCCTGCGCGCCCTTCCATCAGCGGCGCGGCGTAGCGGGCGATGGCCGTCAGCGAATAGACGCTGATGTCCTGCGCCAGAGAGAAGCCTGAGCGCGAGGTGTTAACATAATCGCCTTCGAGTTCTTCTTTAAGCGCGTATGCTACGCCGTGAACCACGAAATCCAGCCCTCCGAATTCTTCTCGCGTGCGCGCGAAGACTGCTTCTATATCTTCGTCTCTGGTCACATCGCACGGCAGAACAATCGGGTCTTTGAGCGAGGCTGCAAGCTCGCGCGCCTTCTCTTCGAGCCGCTCGCCCTGATATGTCAGCGCGATTCGCGCGCCCTCTTCAGCCGCGCGTCGGGCGATGGCCCACGCGAGGCTGCGTTTGTTTGCGACTCCGAAAACGACGCCGGTCTTTCCCTCTAATAGCATATTCGCTGTTCTCCAGTATGATCTCAAATCCTGCTTATTGTCTCTTTTCGGGTGTGATCTTCAAAATCATCTCGCGGCCCTCGCGTCGAACGACTATCTCGACTTCTTCGTTGGGCCGCAGTTCGCCGAGCGCATAAGTATAATCGTAGACGTTTTTGATCGGCGTCTTGCCGAGCCTGATAACCAGATCGCCAGCCTTCAGGCCCGCGCGTTCGCCCGGCGAGCCGGGCCGCACGCCGTCGAGTTTCATGCCGTCACTTTGATCCGAGTAATTAGGCACTGTTCCAAGATAAACTCGAAACCCGCCGCCCGTCGGCTTTGATTGTACCTTCACACGATTGAAGGCGATTCGCGCAGGCTCGTTCGCCACGTCCATCGCCACCTGGCCTACGAAAGTGGCGATCTGCTTCAAGCCCTCGACGTTTATTTTGTCAGCCGTGTCGGAAGGCTTGTGATAATCGTCGTGCGAGCCTGTGAAGAAAAACAATACGGGAATATCTTTCACATAAAAAGACTGATGATCGCTCGGCCCGAATCCGTCTTCGCCATACCCCATCTGAAACCGGCTCCCAGGGCCGGTTTCAGGGCTGCCCGCTTTTGCAGAGTTCAGCTTTTCCAGCAGCGGCTTCCACACGGGCGAAGTGCCGACCCCGCCTACGAACAGGGAACCGTTTCGCAATCGACCGATCATATCCATGTTCAGCATGGCGACAGTTGAAGCCAAAGGCACAAGCGGCGTCTTTGTATACGCGCCTGATCCGAGCAGTCCGAGTTCTTCGCCTGAAAATGCGATAAACATGACACTGCGCTTCGGCTTCTCGCGGCTCGAAGCCATTACGCGCGCAAGCTCCAGCAAACCTGTCGTTCCCGATGCGTTGTCGTCAGCGCCGTGATGAATCTCTCCTTCCGGCACAGCCGCCAATGATTCAGGCCCGCCCAGTCCCAGATGATCATAATGCGCGCCGATGACTACGTATTCGGAAGCGAGTTGAGGGTCGCTGCCTCGAAGGATGCCCACGACGTTTGCGGCATTGCCGTTGATCTTCGTGACATCGGCTTTGAAAGAGATCGTAACGCCTTCGATTACGAAAGGCGCGATTTCCGTTTTCGCGCGATCAACAGCGTCCGCAGATGTTTCAGATGATGTTGTCTTTCTTAGATTGAGTATCGCGTTTGCGACTTCGCGATTGATGACGACCGTGGGTATGCCCGCATCCAGAAAGTTTAAATCGTGGTGCAGGCGCGCGAGCCTGTCGTGCTGAAATATCTTCTCTTCGCTGACGAAGATCACTCCGCGCGCCCCTTTCTCGCGCGCCTTGAGCGTCTTGTTTTGAATCTCAAGCCCCGGCTGAGTGTATTCGGCGAAGCGCCCGTGCGGGTTGTCGCCATCCGGGCTGCCGCGAATGATCATCACGATCCTGCCCTTCGCATCAATGCCCGCGTAGTTATCATACTGAAGCGCGGGCGCGCTGATGCCGTACCCTGCGAATACAATCTCGCCTGCGGCTGTTTCAGAAGAAGAGAATCCGAGCGGCATGAAATCCTGACCCACTTTGAGTTGGCGCGCCCCGCCCGCGCTTTTTATCTCGAAAATATTCTGCGACCCAAGCTTCACGCCCGCGACGAAAGTAAACGGCTGAAGAAAATCGGACCCAGATACGGGCTTAAGCCCATAACTGCGAAATTCTTTTGCTATATAGCGACCGGCTTCGTCGGCTGCGGGCGTGCCCGCGCGGCGGCCCTGCAATTTATCAGAAGCCAGAAACTCAACATGGCGCTTGATGCGCTCGGCAGAAACCTGCTCGCTTTGTGCGGCGCTTGCGAGGCTGATTGAAAGCGAAGCCGATAGCGTCAGAGCTAAAACGAGCAACTGAGTTTTTCTTGTTAACATTAAAGCGTCCTCTCTTCTGTCGGATTCAATCGCATTAACGCGGAATCTTGATAAGATCAAATCATATCGAGCGGCGCGAATGAGTGTCAATTGTGAGTCACTAACGACCGGCTCGATTCAGTTATATAAATTTCTTGTTCCCAATCACGGTCCGCCAGTATACTTTCTTGTCGGTTTCAATTAAAGCCGAATCGTTTGGCCCGCATTCATACAATGAGCGCCTCTTTGGAATTACGGATCGTTTAGTTTATTTAGGAGACATTTTTTCATGAGTAATGTGCGCAATACAGTCAACCGTCTGACGGTTTTCATCCTTGCACTTATGGTTTTTGCGAATTGGGCAACTCTTCCCGGTTCCTGTTCAGATAACTCGGCGACACGGGTTTCGTCCGCGCCGCAACCTGTAGATAAAGCGACTCGCAGACGCCTGAGCGAAGCGTATGGCAATCTGCCGGTCAGATTTGAACTCAATCAGGGCCAGTTCGATTCGCGCGTGAAATTCGTATCGCGCGGCAACGGCTGTACTATGTTTCTGACTGCGAACGAAGCCGTATTTCAATTGCAGGTCAAAGCGCCAGCCGACAAACCCGTCTCACATGTGATTGGGACTGAGAATCCGAAGCCTGCAACCGTTGATTCGCAACTCGCAACTCTGAAAATGAAGTTTGTCGGCGCAAGTAACGCGCCGGTCGCGCAGGGAGTGAACGAGTTGCCGGGCCGGGTCAATTACTTTGTCGGGAACGATTCGGAAAAATGGCGCACGGGTATTGCCACTTACGAAAAGGCGCTTTTCAAACACGTGTATCCGGGCGTTGATCTGGTCTATTACGGCAACCAGAGAGAACTTGAATATGACCTGAAAGTGGCTCCGGGAGCCAATCCCAGAGCCGTCAGGCTTGCTTTTGAGGGCGCGCGCGCGATTCATATAGACAAGCAGGGCGACCTTGTGTTGAGCACAGCGGCGGGCGAGATTCGCCAGCGCAAACCCGTGGCTTATCAGGAAACGAATGGGGCGAGAAAAGAAGTCTCCGCGCGTTTCGTTATGAAGGGAGCGCGGCAGGTCGGCTTTGAAATAGCCCCGTATAACACGAGCAAGCCGCTTGTGATCGATCCTTCGTTGAGCTATTCGACATTTCTAGGCGGCAGCGAACAGGACGACGGCCACGGCATTGCCGTTGACGCTTCGGGCAACGCTTACATCACAGGATTCACGGCCTCCTTCAACTTCCCGATAACGGCTTCCCTGCAACCTGTCCCCGGCGACAGCTTTAATGCATTCGTTACGAAATTGAATGCCACAGGCACGGCGCTCGTCTACTCGACCTACCTTGGCGGCAACGATGCCGAGTTCGGGTTTGACATCGCCGTAGACGCCATGGGGAATGCTTACGTAACGGGCGACACGTTTTCCGACGATTTCCCGACGGTGAACCCGATACAATCAACCAATGCGGGCGCTGACGATGCATTTATAACAAAGCTGAATTCAACAGGTTCAGCCATTATTTATTCGACGCTGCTGGGCGGCAACAGAAATGATGTGGGGCAGAGAATAGCCGTCGATGCGGGCGGCAATGCCTGTGTCACGGGGGATACCAATTCAACCACATTTCCAACAGCAAACGCCTTGCAGCCGAATTTCGGAGGAACGCGGGACGGCTTTGTCACAAAACTGAATTCGGCGGGCACGGCCTTTGTTTATTCCACATACATCGGCGGCATTGGCCGCGACTCCGGGGCAGGAATCGCCGTGGACTCTGCCGGAAATGCTTATGTAGCCGGTTCGACAAGTTCACCTGATTTTCCGACCTTCAATGCCTTGCAGCCCGCGTTCAAAGGAAAAACGGCTTTTAAGAGCGTGAATGGAGCAGCCAGTTGGGCAGAGATAAATAACGGACTGCCCGTGCATTTAGGAGTCAATTCTCTGGTGGTCGATCCGATAAATTCCGCTACGCTCTATGCCGCGACCGCAGGCGGCGGAGTCTTCAAAAGCACAAATGGCGGCAATTCCTGGAATTCGGTCAATAACGGAATAACCATTACAACTGTTATTAATGCGCTGGCGATCAATCCGTTAAATCCCGCCACAGTGTATGCCACTTCCGTTGTAGGTATTTTTAAAACTACGGATGGCGGAACGAACTGGCGCAACGTCAACGCTGTCAATGCCGAAGCTATCGCCGTTGACCCTGTGAACCCGGCGAAGGTCTACGCAGGTCACAGAGGAAGTATAGGCAGGAGCACAGACGGCGGAGAGACATGGGGCTCAGTTCCAATTCAAGGCACCTTTAACCTTATTCATTCTCTGGCCGTTGACCCGTCCGCGCCGTCAACGATTTATGCTGGCGGAGATCTGGTAGTTTTCAAGAGCGTTGACAGCGGCGCTACGTGGCAGTTTGCAAGCAGCGGCGTGCCTTTTCAATCAGTCAACACACTGGCTATTGATCCTGCCAATACACAGACGATTTACGCGGGGTCTTCTCTGGCTGTTTTCAAAAGCACGAATGGAGGAGGGAACTGGACCCGCACTCCGATCTCCCTTGGTCCCGTTCGCGTTATAGTCATTGATCCGGTTACGACCTCCACGCTCTATGTGGCCGTCTTAGGTGAAGGCGTATTCAAAAGCGCGAATGGCGGCAATACATGGGTCAGTATGAATAACGGGATGGGAAACCTGTTGGCCAATGCGCTCGCAATCGATCCCGTCAACACGTCTACACTCTACGTGGGCGACCTCCCGGCTGCCGACGGTTTTGCGTTGAAGCTGAATCAGAATGGTTCCGCGCTCGTTTATTCGACCTATATTGGCGGCGATAACAATGACAGTTGTTCGGCCATAGCGGTGGATGGTTCCGGCAACGCCTACGTAGCAGGCTCGACCGCTTCGCTCAACTTCCCCACGGCGAACCCCTTGCGGACATACAGCGGCTTTAGCGATGCGTTTGTCTTTAAGCTGAACGGCGCGGGCACGGCGCTCATATACTCGACCTATCTCGGCGGCTCTGACGATGAAGCTGCGAGCGGAATTGCGATTGACTCAAGCGGCAACGCTCACGTGCTGGGCTTTACTAATTCAATGGATTTTCCGACAGAGGCGGCTTTGCAATCATCGCTCAGCGATATTAACGGCGATGCGTTTGTAACAAAGCTGAATGCGACCGGGACTGCGTTTGTTTACTCGACATATTTTGGAGGTAGCAGCCCTCCCGACAGCATTCAGGGGCCGGATTTAGGCAACGACATAGCGGTAGATGCGGGCGGCAATGCCTATGTGACGGGAGAGACCTTTTCGTCCACGTTTCCCACGACTCCCGGCGCATTTCAGATTGCCCGGAACGGCCAGCAATCCGATGCCTTCATCAGCAAGATTTCGACCTTTGACATCTGCCTTCAGGATGATGTAAACGGCAACCTGCTTGAGATCAACTCGAATACGGGCGAATACAAATTCTCTAATTGCAGAAAGAGATTCACCCTGACCGGAAGAGGCACCGTGACCACGAAATTCTGTAAGGTCGAGTTAAGAGCGAGCGCGCCCGGTCACACCGTCACGGCTTCGGCCAATACCTGTGTTCATAACGGCAGCGCGTCTGTTCAGGTCTCTGCGCAACGGCAGACCTTCACCATCAACGATAAGAATACAACGAACAATAACTGCTCGTGCCAGTAATGACGAAAAGCCGAAGCTGCCTGATCGTAAAGATCAGGCAACTTCGGCTTATCTCAGTTCGTCATCAATCACTGCATCAGATCGGCTGAAAAATTTCGGCGCGCCCGCGAGCAATCCTATCAGCACAAAGGCCAGAATGATTCCCGGCGCTCCGGCTCCGAGAGTCGTGCCGAGCATCGGCGCGCGCATAATGGAGAGCAACTGCGACACGCCCAGCGGGACCAACAGCGCCCACCACGCCCACCGCTCGCCGCGACGATAAGGCCCAAGCACCACAATCAAAGCAAGCAACGAATAAGCGAGCGCCCACGTGGCGGCAGTCGCGCGCCGCCCCTTGAATGCCTTTATCGCATCTTCGCCGCCGTGCTCTCTGATCTGGTCGCCCGCAGCGCGCAACTGTTCGAGCGTAAATCCTGTAATCAGACTGTCCTGATTGCCCGTGTAAGCTATCCGGAGCGATTGAAGTGAGAGGAGCGCAATCGCCGCTATGACCACCACCAGAATGATCCAGCTTGCAAAAAACAACAACCTTGAGACTTTCATCATCGCCTCCTTTTTACGACCGGCTACTTTTCCGTCAGCGCGGCCTCAAGCAGTATGGTCTTTTTGATGCCGCGATAAAAGGGCTCGATTTCGCACCATTCCGCGAGCGAGTGCTCGCTGCCGCATGGCCCTGCGCCCGTCGAGATTGCATTCAGCCCCGCAAGCAAAGCGACGTTTGCGTGGTTCGACGCGGTCGGGTTTACGGTCACGTTCTGAAACCCCATGGCCCGATGCACGGCCTCGGTCATCCGCACAGTGTAAGATTCGCGATTGCCCGCCAGTTGCGCCGCCGGAAGCTTGGCTTCGGGCAACTCCGTCTTTACGGTCATGCCGTAGCGGTCGGCCTCTTCGCGCAAAATATCGCTGATGCGCCGCTCGTATTCGTCAATCGCTTTCTGATCCGTCGAGCGCAGATCGACCGTGAACCACGCGTCCGAAGCTTTCGCGTTTACCACGTCAGCGCCGCCCAGCATGCCTATGTTTATATTCACCTCAGGCTCTTTTGGAAGTTCGAGCGCGTAAATGCGCTCGATGGCGCGCGCTACGGGGAGCGCAGCCGAATAGGGCGGCGTCTTCGAGCGAGTATGCCCGCCCTGCCCTATGAAATGATGTTTGTACCAGTTGATGCCGATGCCGCCGTAGGTCAAGCTTTCATACCCCCCGTCAAGCGCAACGTACTGACCTATGCGGTCTTTGTTCTCGTTTATGAAATGGGTCGCGCCGCCAAATGAAGTCTCTTCTTCGACCGTGAAGGTGAATATCAAATCGGCTTTCGTTTTTATACCCGCGTGATTGAGCGCGCGAATCGTAGCAAGCAGCGCGACGACATTGCGCGTATCGTCTCCGACGCCGGGGGCGAAAATCTTCCCATCGCGTATTTCAGCCTTGATCTTCAGCCCCTCCTGAAAGACCGTGTCCAGATGCGCGTCGAATACGACAGATTTGGCCGCGCCTGTGCCTTTTCTGACGGCGATGACGTTGCCTTTAGCATCCGTGTAGACTTTATCGAGTTTGTAGGATTCAAGCAGCTTCTTTACGTACTCTGCGCGCTCGCGCTCTTTGCCCGAAGGCGCATTGATTTCGGTGATGGTCTTCCACTCCGCGAGTATTTCGTCGCGATGCGTTTCTATGTAATCGAATGCGCGCTTCACATCCGCGCGCTCCATAATTCGTTTCGCTTCCGCGTTCAGGTCCTGCGCCCCTGCCGATGCGCCGATCATCAAGGCGGCAACGGCAATGGCCGCCAATATTTTTTTCATGCTGGCTCCCCGCTGATTGATTGAAAATGACGAACGCTTATTCTAAAGGCGAGATTGAGCGCGTGCAATGTGAAGGGGGAAGGTCAGGAGTCAGGAGTCAGAATCGTATCTGTAGGTAATGAGCGAATGCCGCTTTCTTTATTCTGACTTCTGACTTCTGACTTCTTGCGATTACGGGTTGGCGGCGCGGCGCGGGCGCTCGCTGCGCAGCACCGTATCTGTTGCGCGCGGGCGGCCTGAAAGTCGCCACTCTATGCGCTTGATCGCAAGGGTCGCAAGATCGGCAGTCTCTGCGCCTGAGGTCTGCGCCACGGGTTGCAGTTCTTTGATAGTCTCCGTGTCGCCTATGCGGCCAAGTATCTCGATGACCTGTTGGCGCACCTCTTTCGAGCTTGAACGAATGTAAGGATAAAGGTCCGCCGGGCTGCTGGTTTCAAGCA
This sequence comes from Blastocatellia bacterium, assembly GCA_963804815.1. Classification (GTDB taxonomy): domain Bacteria; phylum Acidobacteriota; class Blastocatellia; order UBA7656; family UBA7656; genus DATEKX01. The sequence goes on from CAWDRU010000002.1 coordinate 7,706,251, forward strand.
GATATGTGCGCGCCTGCTGCTGCTGATCCGTGTCGAGCTTGCGCACGATGTTTTGAATATTCGGGCGACTGCCCATGCGATAGAGCGCCCAATGCTCGGACATCTTCACATCGCCGTTCTTTTCAGTCAAAACGAGCCGGGATATTTGATCGAGATAACGAGAATCGCCTATGCGCGCAAGTCCCTCGAAGGCGTACTGGCGGCGGTCTGCGTCATTGTCCGTCATGTTTTCGACGAACACCTGCTCGGCGCGGTCGTCGCCTATGAGCGAGAGCGCCCACAGCGCGGCCTCATCGCGCGGCGGCAGATAGGTCAAACGCCCTTTGACCTTGCCTACGACCTTCGACATCGTGCCCTTCTTTTCAGGCCCAAGCCCGTAGACCGAAAGCAGCGGCTCGACGGCAGGTTTGTACCTCAGCAACCCGGCTGCGACCATAGCCTGCGTTCGCACTTTTTGATCCGAGTCGCGAAAGAAGACTGAAAGATATGAGCCAGCCGACGGGTCGCCTATCTTGATGAAAGTTCTGATTACGTCAATGCGAACGTCCTGATCCGCGTTGAGCGCGTCGGCCAGCTGCCCTGTTGCCGCCTGCCCGCGAAGCACGCCCAGCGCGCGAATGGCAGAGACGCGAACATCGCGGTCGCGGTCGCCGCGCGCCGTTTCGCCCAGCACGTTGATGATTGACGGGTCAACCATTATATAGGGTTCGATAATCTCGTGATCGCTCGTATCGAGGAAGGGATTGAACCAGTTCCAGCCTGCGCGACGGTTGGTGATGAAATCGATATCGTGCTCTGTGTAGAGCATGACGAGCGAGCGCACGGCGGTGTTTCTGACGTTTGTGCGCGAATCTTTGAGCGCGCCGGTTATATCGAGCAGAGCCGAGAAGTCTTTGATCTTTCCGAGCGCAAGGACTGCTTCTTCGCGCACATCGGCGTCCTCATCCTTGCGCGCGGCGACTGCAAGGGCTTCGACTGCCAGTTGATTGCGCTCGCGTCGCTCGCCCAGTCTGCGCGCAGCGTCGCGTCGCGTCTCTGTATTAGGGCTTTTCAGGTAAGCGAGCAGCGTCTCAAGCGATTGAGTATCGGCTGGCGCAAGCTGCGCCAATATCAGGATTGCGACGACAAGTGTGACAATGCACATTAACGTCTTAGTAGTTGAAGGCATGATAAAACACCTCGACGGAAGAGACTGATGGCCGGGCTAAGCACAGGGCCTTGGGGCTAAAAAGTGGGGAACCTGTCCTTTCTCGCAAACATTGTTGCTTTGATGAACGATTAAGTCAAGGTGGAAGATAAAGGTTGCTAGTGATTGAAAAGCTTCACAGCAAAAATAAGAAAGTTCCTCGATGAGAGTAACTTCAAGAATTTCCAGTTTGATGAATTCATCTATGTATAATTGATTCGATGACTAGCTCCACACTGTTAAGGTAACCTGGTTCAGCCGCTCCTAAAATCATCAGAATGCTTTTATCGCTCAAGAGATTGCGAGTTATCAGCCAAACTATATGTATTTTATCTCCATTGTGGCTTGCTTCTACTATCATTCGCCCTCCGGCTAATCCTGTATTTTTCAGCGCTTGAGGCTTACTAAGTAATTTCATCTGAACTCCGAGCTGTGCGCTTTTTTCACGCACAGAAGAAAAAATATAGTTGAGCGCATCAGGGGCTTCTTTGGTAATAATAGATTCAACGAGTTCAGAAGGTGTTTTTTTACCCTGTGTTTCTATAGGAAGGTTATATAAGATCACAAAATTAGAGTCGTTTTGGCAAGATTCGGCAACTGCGACTTGAACATTTGGGACTAAGCTGGTATCAAACATTGCCGTTCCTTGAGCTATGATATCTTTTAGCTCAACCTCAGAAGGTGTTTTCCATCCTTTTGGAAGCACGACATCTAATCGCCTCGACCCTACTGTTAAACTCAAAGAGTTTTCTGAACAAGGGTCTTTAATATTGAAATAAAAATCATCCTCTAAAGACATAGATTCCCAAGGAATCTGTTTACCCCTTGTCTGTTCTCTAACAGATGTACGTACTCGCTTGAATACATCTTCTATTTTGAGATTTGGGATTTGCATATACTTAATTAACGCTTCGGTGTAGACGCCATTACGCCCTTTACCATCCTGGGCAGTAAAACCCGGCGCGGTCGCATAAGCAATTAACGTTTGACTTGGTGCATCAATAACTGCAAGCCCTCGTTGAGTTGAGCGGACACTTCGAGCAAAAGGATTATCTCGACAGGCATCTAGAATAATGATATTAATTTGAGTGTTCGCACCTTTCATCATAGACATAACGAGCTGTACATCAATTCCATCAAGCTCTATATCTTCTTCAGCCTCAACCTTCGCTCCTATAGGAATTAAATAGTTCTTCCCTTGCACCTGAACACCGTGACCCGCGAAATAAAACAATCCAACGCCTCCCGATTCTCTAAGCTTTTTTCCGAATATTCTGATCTCGTTTTTCATTTCATTTTGAGTAAGATTAACGCGGCGAGTCACATCGAAGCCAAATTTAACCAGATTTTTTTCCATATCCTCAGCGTCATTTACAGGATTGGGCAAAAATCCCGTATCGTAGTTAGTATTTCCTATAACCAACGCTGTACGTGCCCCAGTTTTTTGTTGTGAAGCCATTACCTGGGTGGATAAGGCAAGACCAAGTGTCAGACAAGCAGTCAGAATTACATATTGACCGATATGCTTCATATTCTTCTCATATTCCTCTCTGCGAAATAAGGGCGCGAGCTTAGATTAAGGGCAATCCCAATGGCTCTATCCCCGCGTGAGCTTCTTCCTGGGTCTTAATATATCTCGGTTTTGCTCTGCAACTTTGCCATAAGCAGGACAGCCGGGCAAGTAGTAAATCCTACTGCGGCACTCAGGGTTTTGCTGAGAGTGCAGGCGTCTCGTCTACAAGCCTTGGAAAAACATCTGGTCTCAGATATGTAATGTTGTCTATTTTAGAAGCTGGTTTGCAATAACCAGTTTTTGAATTTCGGATGTGCCTTCGTAAATCCTGAGCGCGCGCACGTCACGGTAAAGATGCTCGACCACAGCACCGCGCATCACGCCCACGCCGCCGTGTATCTGCACCGCCGCGTCGATGATCCGCTGCGCCGATTCCGTGGCGTAGAGTTTCGCCATCGCTGATTCCATAGTAATGCGATCCGTGGTGGTGTCTTTCTTCCACGCGGCTCGGTAAACCAGCAGTCGCGCTGCGCCAAGCTCTGTTGCCATCTCTGCCAGCTTCATCTGTGTTGCCTGATATTCGGCAATGGGCCGCCCGAACTGTACTCGCCGCTTTGCGTAACTGACGGCTTCATCCATCGCGCGCCACGCAAGCCCAAGGGCTGCGGCTCCGACCGTCGGGCGAAAAGTATCGAGCGTCTGCATGGCTATCTTGAACCCTGCGCCTTCTTCGCCTATAAGGTTTTCGGCAGGCACGCGACAGCCGTCGAACCGAATTTTTCCAATCGGGTGCGGCGCGATCAACTCTATCTTTTCTACAAATGAAAACCCCGGACGGTCGCGCTCGACTACGAACGCCGATATCCCTTTGCTGCCTCGCTGCTCCTTGTCTGTCTTCGCAAAGACTGTGTAAAAGTCTGCTATCCCTGCGTTCGAGATGAAAGATTTCGCGCCGTCAATCACATACTGATTGCCGTCGCGCCGCGCAGTGGTCTGAATCGCCGATACGTCGGACCCGGCTTCGGGTTCTGTGATGGCGAATGCGGCAATCGCTTCCCCGGATTTAACCAGCGGGATAAGCCTTTGCCTGACCCTGTCGGTTCCGGCAAGCGTGATTGGGAAGCTGCCAAGTCCCTGCATGGCGAACATCAAATCCGAAAGCGACGATTCATACGAAAGATGCTCGCGTATCACGCACAGCGCGCGCACGTCGAGCATGCTGCCGGTGAAATCGGCAGGAACCGTGTGATCGAGCAACCCTGAACGCGCGAGCAGGCGCACCAGATTTTGCGCCTGCTCATCTTCGGTTTCACCGAGCGAGCGCGAGCGAATCTGCTCGCGGTTCAGACTGTCAACTCGTTGGGCAAGCTCCGTATGCCGACCCTCGATAAATGGTGTGTTGATCATAATTCTCTCATCAAAGTTTCGACGCGCGCCGCGCACTCTCGACCGCCGTCAGGTGCAAGCAGCGCGATGCGTGTGCGGCGCGATAAGAAATCTTCTGCGGTCGCGGTCATCTCCGAGCGGGCCGCGTATATGATTTCGGCTTCGATGTGCGGCAAGCCTCGGATCAAAGCGCGCTTCAAATTCCCGGACTCGCGCGTGATTTCAAGAACCGCCCGGACGTTGCCGCCATAGCTTTGCATCAAGTGCTCAACGGTGGCAACCGGCAGATCGAATTCGGCTGCCGCTTGCGCCGCTTCTTCTTTCAGGTCACTGCTGTTTGCAAGGCGGAGGCTTGCGGTGATGCTTTGACCATTGCGCTCAAGCCTGCGCGCGACCAGATCGACGACGCGCTCGGCCATGCGCCGCCACGTGGTCAGCTTTCCGCCGATGATCGAGATCAACCCCCGTTCGTCTTCAAAAATCTCTTCCCTGCGCGAAAGCTCTTTCGTCGAATTACCGCCGCCGCCCGCAAGCGGGCGCAGCCCCGCATAAGAGCTGATCACGTCGTTACGCGAAATCTCTGCGCCGGGAAAGTAACGCGCCGCAGATTCCACGACGCGCGCGATCTCTTCGCTTTCGGCGCGCGGTTCGTCCAGGTCGCCCGCGTAATCTGTGTCTGTCGTTCCGATCACTGTGCGGCCCTGCCACGGAATGACGAACAGGAATCTCTGCTCGCCGAGCGAAGGAATCAGGACAGCCGCACTATTGCCGAATTTTTCAGACGGCAGAACGATGTGAATGCCTTTCGAGGGGCGCACGTGAGCGCGGACCTGCGGGTCCGCAAGCCGCGCGATTTCGTCCGACCATACGCCTGTCGCGTTCACCACCACGCGCGCAGTTAAATTGAATCTGTTGTTATCGAGCGCATCTTCAACCTCGACGCCTGTGATCCGGTTGTCGCTTTTTGCCAGCCCGCACGCGCGCGCGTAATTCGCGACAACAGCGCCGCGACGAGCAGCCGCTTTGACCACTTCGATCACCAGCCGCGCGTCGTCGGTCAAACAGTCATAATATAGAAAGCCGCCTCTGAGATTTTCAGGCTCCAGCTGTGGCGCAATTTTGATTGCGTCGTCGCGCGTGAGCCATCTGTGGCGCGCGATATTTTTTCGGCCCGCGAGCAGATCATAAAGCCACAATCCCGCGCGCAGCTTCAGTTTGCTGTTTCCCAGCGGCGAGCGCGTGCCCGCTCGATAAAGAGGGACGAGAAAGGCGAGCGGTCTGCTCAGATGCGGGGCCATCTCTTTGAGCGTCGCGCGCTCGTCGAGCGCTTCGCGAACGAGCGAGAATTGAAACTGTTCCAGATACCTGAGCCCGCCGTGAATCAGTTTTGACGAGCGCGAACTTGTCCCGCTTGCGAAGTCGCGCTTTTCGATGAGCGCAACCGTCATCCCGCGCGATGCGGCGTCAAGCGCGATGCCAGCGCCTGTGATGCCGCCGCCGATGACCGCGACATCGAATGCTTCGCGCTCCATTCGATTCAGATTGGCCGCGCGCGTGCGCAGGGAAAGCTCGATTTCTTTATTCATCTCGTCGCTCTTAAAACCCGATTCACAAAATTAGCGCAATCCGTAGAGCTTGCGCTACACGGTTGAATAAAAGCGCTGCGAAGAGTTAGTCTAGCGAGTCTGACATGATTTCCCGACTCGCTAAACTCGCGATATGACAAGACTGCTTGAAGGAATTCGCGTGATCGATTTTGGCCGCTTCATCGCCGCGCCATACTCGGCGATGCTGCTGGCGGATTTCGGCGCTGACGTAATACGAGTAGAGCGGCGCGAGGGCGGCGAAGACCGCTCGGTAGGCCCCGTGACCGAAAGCGGCGAAGGCGGTCTGTTCATCAACATCAATCGCAACAAACGTGGCATCACGCTCGATCTCGCGCACGCACGCTCGTCAGAGATAATCGACCGTCTGGTCAAAAGCGCGGACATAGTGATAGTGAATCTGCCGATAGAGGTGATGAAGAAACTGCGGCTCGATTACGGCTCGCTTCGCGCCGTAAAAGACGACATCATACTTGTGATGGCCTCGACCTTCGGGCCTGACGGGCCATATCGCGACCGCGTCGGATTCGACAGCATAGCGCAGGCTATGAGCGGCGCGATGAGCCTGACCGGGTTTCCGGAATCACCCGTGCGCTCTATCGTGTCGTGGGCCGATTACGGCACCGCGCTTCACGCAGCGTTCGGCTGCATGATGGCGCTCTATCACCGCGCGCGCACAGGGCAGGGCCAGTTGATAGATGTGTCGTTGCTTGCGACGGGCGTAATGTTTATGACGCCGCTTTTGATGGAACGGGCTGTGACGGATATTCACCGCGCACGTCAGGGCAATACGGCATACTACACAGCGCCGAGCGATTCTTATCGAACGCGCGACGGCTGGATCATGGTGCCGACCATTGGCGATCACATGTTCAAGCGCTGGGCGCGACTGGTCGGCAGAGAAGACCTGCTCGACGACCCGCGCTGCAAAGACGACATTACGCGCGGCAACAATTTCGAGCTTATAAACGAGGTGATGAACGGGTGGTGCGCTCTTCGCACGCGCGATGAAGCGATAGCGGAACTCGAACGCGCTCGAATCCCCTGCGGCCCTGTTTATGAACTGGACGAAGTGTTAAGCGACGCGCAGGTGCGCGCTCGAAATCTGCTCGAATATAGAGAGTACCCCGGCGGCGCAAAGGCCGTTCCTGTCGCAAATACGCCCGTGCGACTCAGCGAAACGCCGGGCGAAGTGCGCCGCCGCGCGCCGACTCTTGGCGAACACACGGATGAAGTATTAAGCGAGCTTGGCTTTACTGCCGACGAAATAATAAAGTTTCATAATGAAGGCGCGGTCTAATCTGGTTTCGATGAAAAGGAGATTTCATGCCACAACGTGTTATTGAAGGAATCGAAGAACTCAAGAGCCTGATTGGCGAAGAGGTCGGCGCAAGCGATTTCGTTGAGGTGACGCAATCGCGCATAAACGATTTTGCCGACGCGACCGAAGACCACCAGTGGATTCATATTGACGCCGATAGAGCGAAGACCGATTCGCCCTTTGGTTCGACCATAGCTCATGGCTTTTTGACGCTTTCGCTGTTGCCGCATCTGGCCGCGCAGACCTATACGGTGAGCGGCAATTTCAAGATGGGAATCAACTACGGCTTGAATCGGCTGCGATTCATCTCGCCCGTAAAATCCGGCTCGCGCGTTCGCGCACGCTTTACGCTGCAAGCCGTAGAAGACATTGCGGGCGGCGCGCAGCTTACGTGGGCCGTGACGGTTGAAACGGAAGGCGGCGCAAAACCCGCGCTCGCAGCCGAATGGCTCGTCAGGTACTATGCTTGACGGCAAACCTGTTTGCCTTTATTAATCTTTACTGAAACAGACGCTCCCTATTGTCCGGCTATCGGGTTGTTTTGCGCGAGTGCGTCAGTGATGGCGCAAAGAATAAAGCTGAAGAAAGAACCAGAAGTATCGCATTCAATCGGCATGCTTTAACCGCACCCTCTCGCGTTTGAATGCGATACCTCTCAACGCCCCTCTTAAATGGATTGAAATTATGACGAAGTCTATTTTTAAGCACTCTATCGTGTTGGCTTTTATTCTATGTTGCTTTACTGCCGAGAGCCGCGCGCAAAGCTCTCGTGAAGCAGAATGGCAAAACTATAAATTACCCTCATCGGATTTCGCGCGCTACACGGACGCTAACAAAGTGATTGTGTTTCGCGTCCCCGTCGAATGGAAGCAGCAGGGAGGTCAACTGATCTTCAAAAGCGAAGATCAGGTCGAGTTGAAAGTTGCCATTGACGAGATTCCCGAAGGGGTTCCCTTAAGAGGCTATGTCGCGTCGTTTTTGCAAAGCATTCGCAAATTTTCAACCAGCTCTGACGAAGTTACCGTGCGCCGCACTCAGATGTCGGGCAAGGAAGCGCGCGAAATCATGTTCGAGATGACTGGTCCGCGCGGCGATCTGCTTCAGGCGGTCGTCTGGACTGTGGTCGAAGGACCGCGCGCCGTGTCGTTTATGTTACTTGCGCCGCCCGATCATGTGAGCGCAGTCGAACCGCACTTTAAGGCCGTGGTGCAGTCGGCGATTATTTTTGGCGACATGGAAAAACTCGATCAGCTGCGCACGTCCGTATTGAAAACCAGCAAGCCGGGAAGAATCGACGAGGCGCTTCTGCTCGCCCCCGCGCTTGACGGCGTTGATGCCGGACTGCGCCAAAAGGCCGTGTCGAGCCTTGCGAAGTTGTTTGCCGAATCGCCCGACGCAGCTCTGGATTTTACCGAAGACCCGCGACCTATGGTTCGCGCCGCAGCCGTCGAAGCTATCGGCATCAGCGGCAATCTCTCTCTCAAGGATTTTCTGTTTGAAGCGTTGAGAGACCCGGATGCTTTCGTCGTTGAACGCGCCGCAAAAGCGTTGCTTGCTTTGAAGCTCGATCTGACCGTGTGGCTTCACGATCAATTGAGCGCGGCGCACAAGTTCGACTTTGAAAAGACATTACGCGCCGCTTCGCTTCTTGATCAGAAGGCGCGAGTCGAGATTGTCGCCGAACTCTTCAGGCAATCAAAGCCGGGCAGACTTCCCGTTGCGCCGCCGCCGCCGCGCAGAAACAGATTACCAAAAGCAGTCAGAATGTCTGTCATTAATCCGAATGCTTTTATAATGGTCACGGGCCTTAACAGCCCGCTGCTTGCCACACTGCTGCTGCGCGGCATCCCGGCTGCTGAATTCAAGATACCGATTGACGATATAATCGCCTCGCACATCGACATTGCGATTTTCACAGCCTTGCAGGTCGCGCTCGACCGCCGCGAACGCCTGCCTGTTCCGTCTTTGATGAAGCTGCTCGATTCAACGAGCGCAGGCGTGCAGGGGCTTGCTGCGATGAATCTCGCCGAATCGGCTGCGACGGCGGACATCGCGCGTCTGGAATCTCGCGCGCAGAAGCTTTCTGCTGAAACTGTCAACCCGCGCCAGCCTCAGCGATCAGGGGCGCAAAAAACATCTTCGAGTTCTCAACCTAAAATCGAAGGCGTTGACAAGCTGGTGGCCGAAGAACTACGCAAGACGATCAAAAAGATTCGCGTGCGCGAACAACTCGCCGCCGCCGTGGCCGGTGACGCGCGCAGGCAGATCATCCGGCAGGCGCTTGATGATAAACAACTTGCCGACTGGGCGTGGAATCGGTTCGCGCGCGACGAGTTTGAAATGACGGCGACGGATTCTAAACAAAACGCGAAACTGCCAGAGATCGCGCCGCTGGGCGAAAACATATTTCCGGCTGATCTCACGCTGTACGCGGCGCTGCCCGACCCTGCATCGGCCTTCAATAAACTGAGCGAGGCTCTTGCGGGGCTTCAAATGGAGACGGCACGCAGTCAAGCCGACCTTACTTTGATGACGAGCGTTTTCAAAGCGCGGATAGATGAGTTTCTTGGCGTGCCGCCCGATAACTCCACGCTCGACTATCTCGGAATAAAGATGGACTCTCCTGTGGCGTTTGCAAGCTGGAGGGCCGAAGCCGCGCCGCGCGGCACCGATTCTGCGACGCGCAAAGCGATTGTTCTGCGCGTGAGCGACCGCGAGCGGTTCGAGCGTGTGCTTACGCTTTATCAAAAACAACTCGGAAGCTTCGAGGGTCTCACAGATTATGTTTCGATAGGCGCGCGCTTCCTCGGTCTTGTGCCCGCAATACTTCCTTACAGCGCCTACACTTTTCTAAAGAGCGGAGTCGCATCGCCGAAAGAGCGACCGGAGAGAGAATTTTCGGGTTTTGGCATCGGTTTTATTGGCCACGACCAGTGTCTGGGCCACCCTGTAAAGATCATCCACCGGCTTGAAATCAAAAAGGGGATTACGACGAACGACCCGATCTATCTGGTTTATGTCGGAGACTCGGCATTGCTTGCGCCCGACATGCATTCGCTGCGTGACGCGCTCGCGCGACTGTCAAACAACCGTTCGCCGCTTGCCGACAATGCGGATTTCAAGCGCGCAGCGGCTACGGGCGGCGATGCGATTTATATGAGCAATCTGATTGATCTGCTCTCTATCTCTTCGCAGAATAAGACGGACGAAAGGTTGACCGAAAGCGGTGCTCTGAAGATTTCAAATCAGTCGTGGGAAAATTCTTATCATCTTTCGTTCAAAGAGAGCGCGTGGTCGCGCCCGTTCATGCGGTTTCATCCCGGCGCGCTCGCAGCGCCGCGTAATCTGTTGCCGCGCTCGACTCTGGCTTACTTTTTTATACAGCTGGATGTGAAGACGGCCATAGAGGAATGGGCGAACGACTTGTTCGGCGCACCGCTGTTCGGCGAGGGCGACACGAAGGCATTCGCTTCTGCGTGGGCAATCGATTTCGAGAAAGAGGTGATGTCAGAACTCGGCCCTGAATCGGGCGTCGCGCTTCTGGGTTTTCCAGAGACCAAAGACGCGGGGTGGAGCGTGCCCGCAGTCTTATTCTTCAAGCTCAAATCCGATAAGCTCGCGCGCGCGTTCGCCGAAGGCCGTCTGCTCAAAGACACCTCGGCCTCTGATCGTCCGCCGCGCCTCAAGTTAGGCTCAGTCGAGATGTTTATGACGATCAGGGATGGCTTCCTGATTCTGGCAGGGAGTCAATCCACGTTTGAACGACTGAACTCGAAGGAAAAGCTCGACCAGTCGCGCGATTTTGCGCGAGCGGCAAAGCGAGCGCCTGACGATGTCATCGCATTCGGCGGCTACAACCTCGAAGCGGCTGTCGCGGAAGTCCTCAGCCTTCCGCCTGACCCGGAAACAAGCCAGATCGTCAGCGTTCTCACATCTCTTGCGCGCGCATTTCACAGCCAGAGCTTTTACGCCACGACGACGCCCGACAGCCTGAGCGCAAAGATGTCGGTTGCGCTCGACCGCGAAGGCCGCTACTCCGTACAGGAGCTTTCGTCGCTTGCAAAGGATTATCGCCTTGCGCTTGCAATGATAGAACCGCGCGGCGTTCCGATTGCCAATCAACGAAGGATTGAAACTCTAAAGATGAAGATCCGCGCGAAAGCCGTGGGCGAAATAGATCGCATCAAAGAAGACCTTTCGGTCGAAAATCAAAACGTCGAGAAGCGGACGGAAGAAGAGATGATCCTGAGCGTGCGCCCGCGCCGCCCTGCTTCGGTCGGCAGGTTCGAGCTGCCCATCTCGAATGCAGAGCTTGCCCCTTACCTCAAACCGACATCTTTGATTCGCTCCGACGACAAGCGCGTGATTGAAAAGGCGCGCGAGATAGTTGGCGAAGACCGCGATGCCTGGAGCGTAGCGCGCAAACTTTCGGACTGGACTTTCAAGAACCTCAAATGGAAGCGCGTAGATAATGCGGATTCGGTCGATACGCTGGCCACGCGCGAGGCTGATTGCCTGGAATTCAGCCAGGTGTTCGTCGCCATGTCGCGCGCGCTCGGACTGCCCGCGCGAATAGTTACGGGCATGGCTTACGGCGACGGCTCGTTCGGCGGGCACGCATGGGTCGAAGTCTACGCCGGTCGCTGGATCGAGCTTGACCCGACCTGGGGCACGGACTTTGTCGATGCGACTCATGTCAGAAGCGCGTCGGGCGAGTTGCTGGCTTATGCCTCGCTGAATTTAGTCTCAATCGAAGTGATGGAAGCCGTGCGCGGCGTGATGGATTACCAGCGCGACCCTAAACTGCTGGCGGAAAAAATCTGTGAAGAGATCAGTTCGGACCAGTACACGGCGCTTACGGATGCGATTGATATCCAAACGCTTACCGACGCCGCAATCGGCGCGGGCGCGTGGTCAAAGATGAGCGAGCCTGAGCGAGAGCAGTTGATGCTGGCCGGGCCAAAGCTTGTCACGCATCTGTCAAACGCTTTCGAGCGATTCGGAGAAGAAGCGCGCGTGTTGAAGGTCAACAAGACGGCAGATCATGCCGAAGCGATTCTGCTGATGGATGATTTTATCGACGAATCGCTCCTGAAAATCGAGATGGCTCGCAAAGGCGATATGTGGGTGCTCGTGGATGTGATCGACCCGCAGACAGAGCTTCATATCGCGAGCGAACGACTGCGGGCGATAGTTGCGTCGCGCGGAGGCAGGCAAAAAATTCGATCAGCCTACTCGGACCTTGAGCGCGCGTTGATGACGATCAATAACGGCGAGACGGCGCGCGCTCTCGAAATTGTGGAGCAATCGCTCAGGCAGGAGCCTGATAGCCGCGCGTGGCGCAGTTTGAAAGCGACCTGCCTGCTGGCAACCGAAAAAAAGGACGAAGCCGTGAAACTGTGGACGCAGTTGAGCAGCGAAGAGCCTCCGCTTGCAGCCGCGCTGTTTGCTCTCGCCTCTAATTACGCAGTATCCGAAGACGCGGCTAATAAAAAGAAGGCTGTCGAATTGCTCGCCCGATACATTACGCTTGAGCCGAACGACCCGCGAACGCATAGCGTGCTTGGAAATATGTATCGGGAGACGAGCGAATTCGAGCGCGCAATATCCGAATACCGAACGGCAATCGAGCAGGACCCGCGCAGCCTCAATCGCCGCGTCGAACTGGCAGAGATGCTGGTCAGGCTGCGGCGCTATGATGAAGCGCTTTCAGTCATAGACGAAGGCGCGCACGCGCACTTAACGGAAATCGATCTGTTTGATGCGCTCTTTATTCGGCTCTATATGAATGCCAACGAACTGGGCGACGTGACCGAAGGCTTGGTCGCGGCGCACCCCGAAAGACTGGCGAAAAGCGCGGATGCAAATTTTTATCTGGCCAGGATGCGTATTAATGACGGGCGACCGATTGAAGCACTGCCGTTGTTGAAGCGAGCTGTAGAGATCAATAAAAAACATATTGAAGCGCACGTTGCCATGGCCGAAGCCTATCGCCTGTTGCGCAACTGGACGGCTGCGCTTGCGACGGCCAATGCCGCGCTCGACATAGATTCGGACAGCGCAGAAGCGCATTATAATATGGCATGCGCGCTTGCTCAGATGAATCGCAAGGCCGACGCGATTATCGCGCTGAAGCGGGCAATCGAGCTTGACGAAGATCTGGCCAGCGATATCAGCGAAGAGCAAGACCTGAAACCGCTCAGCCGGTTGCCCGAATTTATAAAGCTGGTGCCAAAAGAAGAAGGCGAAAAGAAATGAGAGAGACGCTTCCCGCTTACATCGTTCGCGCGCGAAACACTGCCGTCGAATCCGAGAACAAAATTCACGACGACCGGGTGGCTGCAAGCTATGGCTTTCGCGGAGGGCTGGTGCCGGGCGTCACGGTTTACGGTTATATGACGGCTCCGATAGTCGAGCGGTTCGGTCGCGCGTGGCTCGAACGCGGCTCGATGCAGGTTAAATTTCACCAGCCCTTTTATGAAGATGAACAGGTTTTAGTCCATGCGGAAGTGGACGGTGATGCCGAGCCGATAAAAGTAGCCGTAAAGGCCGAGCGCGAAGACCGGACGGCGTGCGCCACAGGGCTTGCGACCATAAACGATGACAGCGCATGGCTTGGTGAAGCGCGGCTTGAGGATTACGCGGAGAGAGAGCCGCCCGCTATCGACCGGCGACCGTTTGCTTCGCGCGAATCGATTGTTCCGGGCAGCATGCTCGGCACGCTCAGAGAGAAGCTGGATTTGAAAGACACACGATTGATTGAAAGCATGGGCGAGCGATTGCCGATCTACTACGGCGCTGAACCGCTCGCGCATCCCGTGATATTGCTTTCGCTCGCAAATCAGATAATGATGCGCAATTTTGTGCTTGGTCCGTGGATTCATGCGGCGAGCGATCTGATCAATCACAGCTCGGCGTTCGACGGTGAAGAGATACGGGTGCGCGGTCGCATCAGGGATCGATACGAGCGCAAGGGCCACGAGTTCGTCACGATTGACCTGCTGCTTGTGGCAGACAACAGCCGCATCGTTCAACAGGTGCGCCACACGGCCATCTATCGCCCGCGCGCAAAAAACTGATACTCGATTCTCTGAAGATTTACCGCAGAGGCGCAGAGAAATCTCTGTGCCCTGCGGTGCCTCTGCGATGAACTCCCTATTTTAACGTGAATTCGACATAAGAATCAGCCCTGAAAGGGCGAAATTCAATAGCACAGGGCATCGCCCTGTGTCTTGCATCAAGATAAACTACAAGCCCTGTAAGGGCGAAATAAGTCACTCGGTTTATTTCGCCCTTACAGGGCTTGTTGATTGTTTGCGGATGTTACCCGGCGCGATGCGCCGGGCTATTGAATTTCGCCCTTTCAGGGCTTTTACTTCGATTATTATGTCGAACTCGCGTTATTTTAATTCTCAAAACCGAAATGATAATCCGGCGATCAGATTTCGTTTCATCATCGGCTCTCAATCGGTTAAGCTAAAGCCTGAAAAGCTATAAACTGGAGAGCTGGAACCAATGCCTGAAGCAGATCATGTTTTACAGGGCCGCTACGCTATCGTGCGCAAGATCGGCGAAGGCGGCATGGGCGCTGTATATCTCGCAAAAGACCTGCGACTGGAGAGCACAGTCGCTTTGAAGCAGACCCTGTTTACGGATGAGAATCTGCTCAGAGCCTTTGAGCGTGAAGCGCGACTTCTTGCCGGATTGCGCCATCCCGCGTTGACCAAGGTCAGCGATCATTTCACGGAAGGCGGCAGCCAGTATCTCGTCATGGATTTCATCTCAGGCGATGACCTGGCCGCCGTGCTTGAGAAACGCAGAGACCGCATACCGCCGCAGGGCGAGCCTAAACCCTTCACGCAGGATGAAGCGCTGAAGTGGGCCGACCAGCTGCTCGACGCGCTCGACTATCTGCATTCGCACCAGCCGCCGATCATCCATCGCGACATCAAGCCGCAGAATCTGAAGATAACCGAGCGCGATCACGTCATACTTCTGGATTTCGGGCTGGCGAAGGGCGCGGCGACGCAGACCGCGCAGCTGACTTCGGGCAAAAGCATTTTCGGATACACGCCCACCTACGCGCCCATCGAGCAGATGCAAGGCTCCGGAACTGACCCGCGCAGCGATCTCTACAGTCTGGGCGCTACGCTGTATCATCTGATCACAGGTCAAACGCCTCCTGATGCGATGAAGCGATTCGTTGCCGTAATGAACAATCAGACGGACCCGCTCATTCCGGCAAATGCGCTGAACCCGAATGTCAGCCCTGCGGTCGCTTCGGTACTTTCGTGGTCAATGTCTCTAAAGAGCAGTGAACGACCGTCAAACGCATCCGCATTGCGCAAGGCGTTCAAGGATGCCAGTACGGACAGGGCAGTTAATAGCTCGCCTCCGGTTATCAGCTACCCGGCGACGCAGGTGTCAAATGCGCAGTCGTCAAACCCGCTGCCGTCAAATTCGCAACCGTCAAATTCGCAACCGTCAAATTCGCAGCCGTCGCCTCAATCAAGCTGGCCGCCTCAGCCTGTTCATCCGAATACAAGTCAGCCGCAACTTAATCAAAACTGGTCACAACAGTCGTCTCAATCGTCGTCGCCTCAATCGTCGTGGCCTCAACCGCAGATGGCCGTGACGCAAACACAGTACCGGCCCGCGCAGCCCGCGAAAAAATCGAATAAGGGAGTGTGGATAATCAGCAGTGCGCTCGCCGCAGCAATTGTCATAGTCGCTGTAATCCTGATCATAAACGCATATAACGATAAAGGACGCCGCACGGACTCAGGCTCAAACAATATCGCGGCTTCAAAAAATTCCGGTTCCACAACTACTCCCGGCCTTAACTCGAACACCGCCACGCCCGACAAACCCGATGACGACTCTATTTCATCAAGCCCGTCTTCTACGGATGCGCGCATTGATGAAACGCTCACGCACTATGCTGAGTCGCTGGGCGGCAGCGACGCTATAGAGAGTGTGACGAGCCGTGTAATGAAGGGCACGGTTGAGATGGCCGATCTTGAAGTCGGAACTGTGGAACTCTACGCAAAAGCCCCTGACAGATATTTGCTCGTAATGAAGGTGGCTGGAGGCATTGTTCGCACGGGCTACAACGGCAGGATCGGCTGGGCGCAGGAGGCCGGTTCCGAGGTGCGAAAGCTGGAGGGCGCGGAACTTTCGGTGATGAAACGGGACGCGGATTTCTATAAAGAGATCAGGTTCAAGGAACTCTACCCCGCTATCACTTTCAACGGCAAAAGCTCTGTGAACGGACGCGATGCTTATGTGCTGACAGCCATCCCATCAGATGGCGGCTCTGAGAAATGGTACTTCGATGCGAAATCAGGGCAGTTGATTCGCAACGATTCGGAACGCGAATCCGCGCAAGGTCAGTCCGACATCGAAACATATTTTGAACAATACAAAGTTGTGGACGGCATCAACCTGCCTGTCAGATTGCGCCAGTCGAACGGCATGATAGATGTGGTTATCAAGTTTAAAGAGATCAACCAGAACGCCCCGATAAACGATTCGATCTTTAACATGCCGAGCAATTGAGGGAGCCGGTTAATCTGAATTTGCTCGCTCTGTTTACGATTAACGGCTTCTATCCTCCTTGACTCGCGCGAAACCGCTCTGGTATACACACGCGGAGAACGGCTATACAAATTACTTTCGAGTGAATCACTGATCGCTCATCCTTAGATTATCGAGAAGAGATGTAAATGCTTGCTCCCGGTATATTATTGCAGGCCCGCTACCGTATCGTGCGACTCATCGCAGATGGCGGTATGGGAGCGGTCTATGAAGCGATTGATGAGCGACTTGGCCACACAGTCGCCTTGAAAGAGACGTTTTTCAGCGAAACGAATCTGCGTAAAGCCTTCGAGCGTGAAGCGCGACTTCTTGCCGGATTGCGCCACTCTGCGTTGCCTATGGTAAGCGATCATTTCACGGAAGACGCCGGGCAGTTTCTCGTCATGCAATTCATTCCTGGCGATGATCTGGCGGCGCTACTGGAGCGCAGGGGCCATCCGTTTTTGTCCAATGAAGTGTTGCTGTGGGCCGGTCAATTGCTTGACGCGCTCGATTACCTGCACACGCAACAGCCGCCGATCATTCACCGCGATATTAAGCCGCAGAATATGAAACTGACAGCGCGCGGCGAGATCGTGTTGCTCGATTTCGGGCTGGCGAAAGGCAAGGCAGCGGGTTTGTCAGAATGGAGCGCGGGTCGCAGCACTCCCGGCTTTACGCTGAGATATGCGTCGCTTGAACAGATTAAAAACGAAGGCACGGACGCGCGTTCGGATATCTATTCGCTTGCGGCAACAATGTATCACCTGCTTATAGGCAAAGCGCCAGTTGATGCGATGACTCGTCTGATGGCCGCCGCCGATAGACTACCAGACCCGCTGCGCCGCGCCGATGAGATTAACCCGCGAGTCACGCGCGCCATCGCTGATCTGTTACACAAGGGACTGGCCTTGAACCGCGAAGCGCGATATGAGAGTGCTGCTGAGATGCGCGCCGATTTACGAAAAGCCTCAAGAGCAGATGAGCCGACGGTCGTACCTCCGGCCCCGGAACCAGCACCGCTCGCGCCATCTGTCTTGCAAGATAAAAACAAAACATTGGTTGAAACTGACGACGATTCAAAAACTCTGCTGTTGCCATCCCCGTTGACGGCAACTTTACCCGCGCGGCCCGAACGACAAACGAAGCGACTACTCTGGGTCGGTCTGGTTGTAGCATTGCTGATTGGAGCGGCGCTGATTTTGATCATTAATAACGTAACAAAGAATCGCACAGAAGAGCCGCCGCCTGTTGTATCCAACCTGACAGCTACGCCAGCGGAACCCAAACCTGCGCCTGTGGAATCCGAATCGACACAGAAAGCGCAACTCAGGCAATCGCTGACCGGACATGGCGGTGGTATAGCAGAGATTGATTTTTCGCCTGATAGCAAGACCCTGGTCAGCAGCAGCGATGACAAAACAGTGAAACTTTGGGATGTAGAAACAGGGCAGTTAAAACATACGCTGACCGGACACCGCAATGAGGTATACACAGTCGCCTTTTCTCCCGACGGTAAAATCTTAGCGAGCGGCAGCAAGGACAAGGCGATAAAGCTATGGGATGCAGAGACAGCACAATTGAAGAAAACAATAAACGGACACCGCGATTCGGTGATTTCGGTTGCTTTTTCGTTTGATGGGAAGACCCTGGCCAGCGCTAGTTGGGACGAAACTATAAAACTATGGGATGTAGAAACAGGGCAATTGAAACAGACGCTGGCCGGGCATCATGATGCAGCACTTTCGGTTGCCTTTTCACCCGATGAGAAAACACTGGCGAGCAGCGGCCAGGACAAGGCTGTGAAAATATGGGATATAGAAACAGGGCAGTTAAAACATACGCTGACCGGACACCGCCATTATGTCCTTTCGGTTGCTTTCTCGCTTGATGGGAAAACATTGGCCAGCGGCAGCCAGGACAAGACTATAAAACTATGGGATGTAGAAACAGGACAATTGAAACAGACCCTGACCGGACACAAAAGCCCTGTAGACCTGATTGCCTATTCGCCTGATGGGAAAACCCTGGTCAGCGCCAGCGATGACAAAACCGTAATGCTGTGGGATATGAATACAGGGCAGTTGAAACAGACGCTGACCGGGCACCGAGATGAGGTGTGGGCGGTCGCCTTTTCGCCTGATGGCAAGACCTTAGCGAGCGGCAGCAAGGATAAGACAATAAAGCTATGGGATATGAACAACTTGAAGTGAAGGTTTCCTGTTTAGGTGTATTGGCAGGCGGCGCAACGATGCAACGCAACGAGACTCGCAAACTGCTCTAATAGATTCGAGCGGGAAAATCCATAAAATCGCATTCACGTCTGAACCGGGCGCGTCGGGCAACCGGCATATGAATGGCCCGGAAGCAGGGTTTCGCGTTTCATCACTACGCTGTGCGGAGCGACGCGCGACCTGTCGCCGATGTCAGCGCCGTAAAGCAGCACCGCCGCGCTTCCCACTGTCGCGCCGCCGCGAATCCTTACGTGATCGATCTTGAGCACACGGTCTTCAAAAGTGTGAGCCTGAAACTGACAGCTCACGGTCGCTCCGTCCTCAAAGTGCAGCATATCCGGGTCAACCACCTGAGCGAACCCGCTACCAAGTATCACCCCTCGACCGATCTGCGCTCCCATCGCTCGCAGATACCACACAAGCAGTAAGGTCCCTTCAAGAAAGGCGAGCGCGCGTCCCGCATAAAACGACCATGCCACATAAAGAAAGTCCCAGCGGCTGCACCAGCAGGACCACAAAGGGTGTATGCCCGGTCGCACACGTCCGAGCAAACCCCACTTGAGCGCCAGAACCAGCAGGCAGAAAAAGACGGCGGCTCCGAGCGTCAACAGAGGTATGATGGCAAACATAAACACCGGCGTTGAATAGGTCGCCCCGCCTATTGCCATCAGTTTGTACAACACGGGCAGCGCAAGCAGCGGAATTACCGGCAGCCCGAAACGCAGCAACTCCCAGAACAGACGGTCAAGGTAGCGAATCAATGACGGCGCGTGTGTAAGACTGCGGTCACATTCGACAATCTCGCGGCGCGGAAGCTCGAACGGAGGATGGCCGAACCACGACGTGCCGCCGCGCATGATCTTGTCATCTGCGACTGTGCAGACGCCGAGCAGAACACTTTCAGGCAGCCGCTGCCCGCACTCTATGACTACGTGATTGCCCAGAAAGGCGTTTCGGCCAAGCACAGTCTGCGCGAGCGTCACTGTGCCGCGATGAATTTGAGGCCCGCCAAGATAGATGCCGTCGGCGAAAAAGCTTTCGCCTCCGATCTCAATCAGTTCAGGCACGACATCGATGATGGTGCTGATTTCGCACCCCCGCCCTATCTTCATTCCGGCCAGCCTCAACCAGACAGGCCACATCAACGTGCCGCTCAGCCAGCGGCCCGCCAGATTGACAATCCGCGTTTTTAACCAGACTCGCACATACCCCATGCTCCAGTGACTGATGACGCCCGCGCGAACTCTTCCCATCGCCCGCATGGCAAGGGCTTCGAGCATCAGCTTGATCGGCACTGAGAGCGTCAGGATTAGAACTGCCGTAACCAAAAACGAAATATCGAGTTTCGGCGCGTTGAACCAGTTCAACGCGCGCTCTCGATCAATTCCATAAATGAAAGCGATGGCGATTAAGGGCAAAGCGAGCGACAGGGCTAAAAACAGCTCAAGCCCGAATCGCGACAAACTGAGCGCGACCGCATGCCCGAAAGGTGAACTGATTCGCTCCTGCTCTGTCAACTCCGGTACGGGAGGCGCATACCGGTCGGGTTCTGCCGGAATGCCGTGCCAGTGTTCGCCGCGAGGTATGCGGCCACCATCGGGCAAAGACGACAATGCGCTGAGACTGGCTTCCGGCTCAAGCACTGTGTTGCTGCCGACACCCGCGCGCACCTCTAACGTGCTCCCGTTGCCCAAAGTGACCGAGCCGACAACCACCTGCCCGCCGTCGAGGTCTACAAGCCTCAGCGAGGCATCCTGACTGATAGTCACATCATCGCCTATGTCGAGCAGATCCCATCCCCCGTGTAGAAGATTGACGCCGCGATGAATGTGAACGCGCTCTCCGATTCGCGCTCCCAGAGCGCGCAGCGCAAGGATCTGAAACAGAGTCCCCTCAAACAGTCGCCAGGGCACGATTCGCACGGCCTGCTGCACTATCCAGTTGCGCACGTAGAAGTTTCCCCAGACAGGCGCTCGCAGCGCACGGTAGCGACCTATGAGAACCCTTTTGATGCCGACGGCCAGCAGCACTGCCACAGGCGTATAGATGGTCAGAGCCAGTAACAGAATAAGCGGCCCCAGAAGAAAGAGCTCGATTAAACCCAGCCTGCGAATGAGGAAGGGTGTGACATGAAAGGCTGTCGAATAAGCGATTGATGACACAAAAATCACGCCAATAAGCAGGCAGATGTTTTGAAGAGTTATTACCAGAAGCGGGCGGGCAGGCTTCTCTCCGGCGGTCTGCTCTCTAGCGATTGCTTTCGGGCCAGCCTCCGTGTGCGCGCGTTTGGCCAGTACCTCGACTGTGCGCGATTCGTAGAGGTCGCGGACGGTGATGGATTTAGTGGATGGCTCGTTGCGCAGCAGCGAGATCAACTGAGCCGCATTCAACGAATCTCCGCCCAGATCATTGAAGAAGTCATCGCGAATAGAGACCTCGGTTTGCGCGCGTAGGATTTTGCGAAAGGCTGTCTCTATTTTTTTCTCCATCTCGGTTCGCGGCACAACTGCCTGATTGTCGCACGCTCGCTCCTGAGTTTCGACAATCGGGAGCGCTTTGCGATTCAGCTTTCCGCCCACAGTCTTCGGCAACTCTGTGAGCAGGGCGAAGCGGCTCGGAATCATGTAGCCCGGCAGCACTTTTCGCAAAGCCGTTTTCAGATCATCAAAGGACAGCCCCTCGCGCCCTTCGTCGGGCACGATGAAGGCCACGAGGGTCTGTTGCGAGCCGTTTACCTGAACGCTACAGATGGCCTCTCGCACGCCATCCGCTTCAGCGAGCCGCGATTCAATCGCTTCGAGTTCTATGCGATAACCGCGCAACTTCACCTGCGAATCGATCCGGCCATGATAGAAGAACAGGCCCGCGCCATCGCGATGAACCAGATCGCCCGTTCGATAGATGCGCCCGAACACGGGATGCGTGAGAAATTTCTGAGCCGTCAGGTCGGGCTGATTATGATAGCCGCGCGCAAGCCCGATGCCTCCCAGACAAAGTTCGCCCTGCTCGCCGTCACTGACCTCTTCGAGCGATTCGTTCAACACCCATGACTCAAGCCCTCGAACAGGGCTGCCTATCGTGATAGGCTCTCCCGGTCTGATCGGGCCTCGCAACGCGGTCACAGTGCATTCGGTCGGGCCGTATCCGTTGACCATTCGACGACCCGCAGACCATCGGTCGGCCACATCTGTTGGCAGCGCCTCGCCTCCGACATACAGCAGCGATAAATCGGGCAGCGCCGTTTCCGGGTCTTCGCACGACGTTGTGCGAAGCAATGTTGGAGGCGGACATAGAACCGTTATGCGTTCACCCTGAAGCCAGGGAATCAAATCCGGTCCGAGCCGCGCCGTGTCGTCGTCGATGACCACAACCGTTGCCCCGGCGGCGAACCCAAGCCATATCTCTTCGAGCGATGAATCGTAGGCCGCAGATGAACTCTGGCCGATCCGGTCATCGGGCGAAAGCCTGAACTCTTCGATGTCCGAGCCGACAAGATTCGCGATGCTTTTGTGCTCGATCATTACGCCTTTGGGTCGCCCTGTCGTTCCCGAAGTGTAGATGATGTAGGCCAGGCTGTCGGGCGCGAGCCAATCGGGCGGCGCAGGCGCGAGAGCCTGAGTTTGAGCCACAAAGTCTGCAACGTCGAACACCAGCTCGCGAGCAATTCCGAAATTTTCTGCGCGAGCAAGCCCTGCGCTGTCCGTAAGTAATGCTACAGGTTTTGCGTCTTCGAGGATGTTGCGCACCTGTTCGTCCGGGAAAGCCACATCTATACAGGTATAAGCTGCGCCCGCTTTCAAAACTCCCAGTTGACTGCTGTAAAGATGCTCCGTGTGTCGCGACAGGAGTATCGCCACCACGCATTCTTTCGTCACGAATGCGCGAAGCAAACAGGCCAGCGCATCAGATTGTTGTTCAAGCTCTGCGTAGGTGATTACGCGCCGATCTGGTCGATTGATTCCCGGCGGAATATCCAGAGCTGCGCGCCGGGGCCAAAGACGCGCGGATCTTTGAAAAAACTGGTGTAGTAAAAAATACTCTTTTGCGCTCGGCGTAAACTCATCTGATGTCGGTTCAGCAAACAATCTCATCAGTATCCAGTTACCTCGCTTGTAGTTACCGGCAAAGTCTTAAGGACAAGCCGCAAACAGACATACACACTCAGAGATAGGGCTTAAAACCTGCCTCAGTCAGAAAGTAGCTTCGCAGCGACTCGAATTGGATTTACTGGAATGCTTAACGTCGCAAACCCTGAGAGCCTTGCGAGAAGCAACCTGCGATTCATTTGCTTCTCAAACAGCACGCATTATGATTGATATAGTCTGTCGCGCTCAAGCTCTAATAGCGCGTTTTGAAAATAAAGTTGAGTGAACCTGATCCTTGACTCGCGCAAAACGGCTCTGATATACCACGCGCAGAGAAAAATCATGACTGGCATAACATCATTCGGCGCATACATCCCTTATTACCGTCTCGCGCACAAAGACATCGCGCGGGCATGGGGCGGCAGGGCTTCGGAAGACGAACGCGCTGTCGCCAACGTTGACGAAGATTCAATCACCATGGCCGTCGAAGCCGTGCGCGATCTTCTGTCTGACCGCGACGGCAGCGAAATCGACGGCCTTGTGTTCGCCACTACGACCTCGCCATACAGCGAGAAGCAGGCTTCTGCGCTCATCGCCACGGTCGCTGACCTGCGTCACGACGTGAGGACTGCCGATTACACGAACTCCCTGAGATCGGCCACCACAGCCATTCGTGCGGCGCTCGACTCGGTCGAAGCAGGCTCGGCTTCCCGCATCATCATCACAGCCGCAGACACGCGGATGGGCGCGCCGCGCTCTTCGGCAGAGCGATTATTCGGCGATGCGGCGTCGGCCCTCGAAGTGGGGCGCGACAAAGTAATCGCAAGCCTGATCGCAAGCCATTCGACCGTAGACGAGATGACAGACCTGTGGCGCAAAAACGATGACCAGTTCGTTTCCGGCTGGGAGGAACGGTTCTCTGTGACGCAGGGGTATCAGCGCGTCGTCGTTCAGGCGGTCAGCGAATTATTCGAGCGCACAGGCATCGGCCCGTCCGAAATCTCGAAGGCCATATTTTATGCGCCCGATAAAGGCGCGCTTGCAGGCGTTGCCAAAAGCCTGAAGCTTACGCCTGAGCAGATTCCCGATCACCTCTTCTCGCAAGTGGGCAACACGGGCGCGGCCATGCCTATGCTTGTGCTTTCAAGCGCGCTCGAAGAAGCGCGGGCAGGCGAAAAACTTCTAGTCACGGGCTACGGCTCAGGCTGCGACGTGTTGTTGTTTGAAGTGACGGACGAGATTGAAAAGAAATCGGGCAGAGGAGTCAAAGGACACCTCGCATCGAAAGCCAGCCTTGCCAGCTACGAGCGATATGCGAAGTTCCGCGAATTGATCGAGACGGAAGCGCCGCGCCGCCAGTCGCCTTCGGCATCCGCTCCGCAAATCCTTCGCAGGCGCGACGAGATATACAAGTTTCGCGGCTCGCGCTGTACGGACTGCGGCAAAATTCAATATCCGCAACAGCGCATCTGCATCGGCTGCCAGTCGAAGGACAATTTTGAAAGCATCCGTCTGGCCGACAAGCGGGCAAAGCTGTTTACTTACACGGTCGATTTTCTGAACGCCGACCCCGACCCGCCGACCGTGATGACTGTGATTGATTTCGATGGCGGCGGGCGAGCTTACCTGATGATGACAGATCGCGACCCCTCAACCGTGAAGATCGACCAGGAAGTGGAGATGACTTTCCGCCGAATGTATGAAGCGGAAGGCTTCACGAACTATTACTGGAAGTGCCGTCCGATCAGATGAAGTCAGAAGTCAGAATGCGGAAGCGCGAGAATATCACGCAGTATCTATTCTGCGTTCTTTGGTCACATCCGCATCATAATTCTGACTTCTGACTTCTGACTCCTTATCATTGGAACAAACACCCGACTCGCGCGTCTAATCACAACAGAGTGCCATAAGCAAGGCTGCTGAATTTGCAAGACGCGCACCTGTGCCGCGTTCTCAATTTCAGAAGATATTAGTCAGCCCTGCTCCTAAGCCTTATCAAAAAGGAGATTCGCATGAGAACTATGAAAGGTCTCGTGGCGGGCGTTCTTCTGGCCGGGCTATCGCTCGCCTGCTCTTTCTCTAGCCGCATAGTCGAAGCGAAAGCGGAAAAACCAGCGACCCAAAACAGGATCACCATCAAGGCAACAGCCAACCCTCTGCATCCCGCATGGCGAGTAGGCGCGCCTGTCAGTTTTAACAATCTGACTGTATTTCCAGTTGTATCGGATGAGCCGACCAGCACTGCCGAATTCATCACGCTCGATGAAGGGCTGCGCTCAGGCAAAGTTATTGTCACAGAGCTTGGCGCAAATGGCCGCTCGCGCAGGATTCGGCGCAACCAGCGATCAGGCGACAGTGCGGATGTCAACAAACTCGCGGTGACTAACAGGTCAGGCAGGAAGCTTGTGCTGATAGCCGGTGAGTTGCTTGTCGGCGGCAAACAGGACCGCATCGTAGGTCAGGATTGCATCGTCGCCTCGACCGGCAAACCCGTGCCGATTGAAGTCTTCTGCGTAGAGCATGGCCGCTGGTCCGAAGAAGCGGCCTTCGGTCAGAGCCGGAATGTAGCAGGCGGCGCTGGTGCTGGCGCTGGAAGCGGCGGCGGCAGCAGCGGCACCGGCGGCGGATCGGTTCAACCCGTCCCGCCAATGGCCATGCCCAAGATGCGCGCTAAGGCTCAGGCGGAAAAGAGCCAGTCCGAAGTCTGGAACGAAGTCGCAAAAGCGCAAACGAGCAATGCTGTTGTGACGGCGACAGGCGATCTCAAGAGCGTCTATCGAGACAAGCGGGTGACGGGCAAGGTCAGCGCCTATGAGGGCGCTTTCAAAAACAAACTTTCAGCAGCCAACGTAGTCGGCGTTATCGTAGCCGTGGGGGATCGCATCATCTCGACGGACGTATTCGCAAACCATTCGCTGTTTCAAGCCTACTGGCCGAAGATGCTGAGGTCTTATGCGCTCGAAGCGATTGGCTCTGACCAACAGAGCAGACAGGAGATCAGTCGAAGCGAGGCGGAAGCGTTTTTATCGCGAGTTCAGGGAGAGAGCGCGACAGATGACAAGCCGGGCCTGTACAGACTGGCCGAGAATCAATCGAGCAAGGATGCAAGCTTTGAGCTTGAAAGCCGAACAAACAAATCGACGCTCGTTCACTTCAATCGAGTGAGCAAGCAGTAGTATTAAAGTGTGATGGGGTGAAGCCGGGTTTGCTTTTTCACCTCATCACCTCATCACCTCATCACATAATCACCCTTTCATTTCTTTATATTCTCCGCCTGAGCTTGAAATTACTGCCGGATATGGTTAGCTTACACGCTTGCCAAATGCGAGCTGATCCTGAAAGGCTCACAGATAATATTGGAGATGAAAGGAAAACTTTGATGCAAAGAGTCATTGAGTCATGGCATAGCCCCAGCCTGAACCGCCCCATGGAGATTGTAACGTACGGGGATTATGGCTTTCCTCTGCTAATGTTCCCGACGGCGGCGGCGGACTACCTCGAATATGAGCGATTCTACGTGATCGATGCGATCAAAGATGCTATAGAGGCGGGAAAAGTCAAAGTATTTTCCATAAACAGCATCAACCGCGAAGGCTGGCTCAACTCGAAACTGCACCCGCGAGATAAAGCCATTCGTCAGGTGCAGTACAACGACTACATCACGCGCGAGGTCGTGCCTTATATCTGGAACAGCTGTCAGGGGCGGTACGGCATCATCACGGCAGGCGCGAGCCTCGGCGCATTTCACTGCGCGAATCAACTTTTCCGCCGCCCGGACATGTTTGATGGAATGATCGCAATGAGCGGCGCGTTCGACATTCGCGGCTACTATAAAGGCGATTACTACGACGACAATGTATACTTCAACAACCCTGTTGACTACGTGCCGAACATGGATGACAACGCCGTCAGCGCGCTTCGGCAGAAGAAACATATTCACATCGTCACGGGGCAAGGCTCTTACGAAAACCCCGATGCTTCGCGAAGGCTCGCAGGGATCCTGAGCCAGAAGGGCATTCCTTTTGAACTGGACTTATGGGGATACGATATGCCGCACGACTGGCCGACCTGGCGAGACATGATGAAGTATTATCTGGCAGAAAAGTTTTGACCGCAGTGTGGATCTGCGGTTGATATTATTGGCCAACCCCGTTAGCTTACACGCCATGCCACACGAAAATCATTCCAGATGGTTCAGCCCGCGTCTGGAGCGCGAGATGGACGTATTGGTCCACGGGCACGCGGGCGCGCCGGTCCTTGTCTTTCCCAGTTCGTGGGGGCGATTCCACGAATGGAAAGATTATCTGATGATCGACGAACTGGCCGACAAGATAGACGCGGGGCACATACAGCTTTTCGGCATAGACAGTCTTTGCTCCGAGTCCTGGTATAACGATCGGATAGAGCCGCGCGAGCGCGTTCGCCGTCATAACATCTGGGAGTCTTACGTTCTCGATGAAGTGCTTCCCTTCATCCGTTCCACTAATCCGAATCCGTTTCTAATCACAGCGGGCGTGAGCTTCGGCGCGTATCTGGCGGTCAACTTCGCATTCAAGCACCCGGAGATCGTGGGCAAGACCGTGGGAATCAGCGGGTCGTATCGCGTACAGCGATTGCTCGACGGTTACTATGAGGAAGATGCTTATTTAAATTGCCCTGTCTCTTACATGGCTAAGACGAACGACGAGCGGATGCTCGATTCCATCCGGCGCATGGAAATATTTCTGGTCACAAGCGATCTCGACATTGGGATCTGTCGCGAGCGCACGTATGATATGTCGCGAGTGCTCGACGAACGAGGCGTTGAGCACAGGATGGATGACTGGGGCGGCAACCTGATTCACGACTGGCCCACGTGGCGCAGGATGATTCGCGAGTATTTGTAATCCGAGTATTTGTAATCTGCAAGGAGTCGCGATGGCAAAGCTCAAAGGGCAGGTAGTGATTATTACAGGCGCTTCGGCAGGCATAGGCGAAGCCAGCGCTCGAATGCTTGCGCTAGAAGGCGCTGCGGTCGTGCTGGTCGCGCGGCGCAAAGAAAGGCTCGACGCGCTGAAAAGTGAAATCGAACGGGCAGGCGGGCGGGCGTTTGCGATTGTCGCTGATGTCACCTCGCAGGAAGACCGCGAGCGCATCGTCCGGGATACGATGAATGAGTTTGGCCGCATTGACGCGCTTGTCAACAACGCGGGATACGGCCAGCGCGGCCCCATCGAAATTGTTCCCATCGAGGCGATTCGCCAGAATTTCGAGACCAACCTGTTTTCGCTCATCGCGCTGACGCAACTGGTCATTCCCATCATGCGGAATCAACAGAGCGGGCGCATAGTCAACATCAGCTCGGTCGCGGGGCGCATTGCTCGGCGTCTCTCTTCGGTCTACGATGCCACGAAACACGCTCTGGAAGCCATTTCCGACGGATTGCGCGGCGAACTCGCGTTGTTCGGGATCAAGGTCGTGGTGATCGAGCCGGGGTTCATCATCACGGAATTTCTGGGCGTCGCCAACGAAGTCTCGAAAGACGTGATAGAGCAGGACAGCCCGTACAAACCTCTGTTTGAAGACTTTGAGGCGGGCTACAAACGCATCCGCAAGATGGCGGGCCGCCCGAATGATATTGCCGAACTGGTTGTGAAAGCCATTGCGCTCGACCGACCGCGAAATCGTTATGCCGCGCCGCGCCATGCGAAACTGGCCATTGCCGCCAAGCGCTGGCTGCCTGAGCGCGTGTTCGAGTTCCTGCTCGCGCGCGGCGGCGGTGCGAAGGCGGACAAGCTGAAATCGAACCCTGAATTTGCAGGCGGCAAATAGATGGCAGACGAACAGGCAAGGTTACTGAGCGCCGAACGGCAAGTCGAGCAGCGCAGCGCCGTCTTCAAAAAAGAGCTTGGACTGACAGACCTCGCGCTGACACAGATACTGTTCATCGTAGGGTTGCCGTGGGTCGGCACGGCAGGCAAGCTCGGCCCTTCGCATATCATCTTCTGGCTGCTGGCAATCCTGCTCTTTTATCTGCCGTCGGCTGGCGTGGTCATCTACCTCAACCGGTTGATGCCGCTTGAAGGCGGGCTGTATCAATGGGCCAAGCTCGGCTTCAACGAGTTGATGGGGTTTATGGTCGCGTGGAATCTCTGGCTCTTTGTAATTCTGAACACTTCGGAGATCGGAATACAGGCGGCGACGAGTCTCTCCTACGCGCTCGGCCCGCGCGCCGCCTGGATGGCCGGAAGCAAATGGTTCATCTCGCTTCTGAGCACGGCGGTCATCGGCCTGCTCGTCCTGATTGCAACGCTCGGGCTCGGCGTTGGCAAATGGGTTCACAAGGCGGGCGCTGTGATGATGCTCATAATATTCGCAACGATTTTATTGCTCCCGATCCTGAACTACGCGCGCGGGCAGATCAGCGAATACAGACCGCTTGCGACTGCCGTGCCGACCATCTCTTTGTTCAGCCTGAACATACTCGGCAAGCTGGGGTTCGGCGCGCTCGGCGGGTTCGAGTACGTAGCAATTCACGCTGGCGAATGCCGCGATCCCGTGCGGGCGATCAGCCGCTCTGTACTGGTGGCCGCGCCCATAATCGCGGTGATGTTCATACTTGGCACAAGCTCTGTGCTCGCTTTGATTCCGCCTGCCGACATCGATCTGATCGGGCCGATTCCGCAGGTTCTGAGCATAGGCTTTCGCGCATTCGGCGCGGTTTCTTATATCGTGCCTGTTACGATACTGGCTTTTCTGTGGATTCGCATAGCGCAGTCGAGCGTGCAGTTCACGGGCAATACGCGGCTGCCGATGGTTGCGGGCTGGGATCACCTGCTGCCCGAATGGTTTACCCGCCTGCACTCGAAATACAAAACGCCGGTCAACTCTATCCTCTTCATCGGCGCGATAACGCTTGTCATAGGACTGGTCGGAATGATAGGCGTCGGTCAGCAGGAAGCTTTTCAACTTTTGTGGAATGCGAGCGGCGTCTTTTACGCGCTGACTTATCTTGTGATGTTCGCCATACCGCTTTTCGGATTGAAAGCCGTGGGCGTGCGACTGCCTGTGTGGCTGAAAGCCGCGTCGCTTTCCGGGTTTCTGATGACGCTTCTCTATGTCGGGCTGTCGGTCTTTCCAATAGTGCAGGTGGAAAGCCCTCTCGCTTTTGCCGCGAAGATCGCAACTGTCATCATTGCGGCCAACCTGATTGGCGCAGCCGTTTTCCTTCTCGCGGGACGAAAGCGAAAAGTAACGGCCTGAAAAGTAGCGGCCTGAAAAGTAACGGCTTGAAAAGCCGCCGCTTGAATTATCGCTGACCGGCGATTACTATTTTCTCTTCATATTGTGATAAAAATTCAAACGCACATATACGAAATAGCGCGCACGTGGTCACTGCTTTTTGTGATGCTCGCGCCCTTTTTTATTCCGACTCCGACCATCAAGGCGCAGGCGCGCGGACCTGAGCTGGTTCTGGACAGCACGCGGCATGACTTCGGTGAGGCGTTCGTTGGAGAAGAGCTTCAGTACGTCTTTTCGATTCGCAACGTGGGTTCTGCTCCGCTCGAACTTGCCGATAAATCGCTCACGACGCGGTCAAGCCTGTCTGTCTTGCGCAAAACGGTTTCGTTTAAACCAAACAATCAATTGCTGCCGGTTGTTGTAGCCGCAAACCGCGCGGCTCCGAGTTGATGTGCGCCAACTGACTTTTATTTCGAGAAAGTCATACAGCCTGGTCAGGCTGGCATCATTCGAGTAACTATCAAAACCGCGAACGTAGAAGCCGGACCCGTTGAGCGCAGCTTCGAGCTACAGACCAACGATCCGCGACATAGCATCGTGAAGGTGACAGTCACTGCCAACGTTAAACCTCTCCCGGCATTCCTCGCGCGCATCAGCAACGCGGACATCGCGCATGGCGAACGCGTAGGCGCGTTCAACGTGTGGCCCATCGCCCGCCCGATTGTCACAATAGAGCGCGGCGAACGGGTCGCTCTCACGCTCAGAATCAGGCCGGTCGAATCCACAGGCGGCAACCTGAAACTGGCTAATGCTTCCGAAATTTTTAAGCTCAGGCGCGAGGCGAACGGAGAAGGTTACCTGCTGGATATGGCAATCGAACCGTCGAACGATTTGACGCAGCGCGTTCTGCCCGCAGTTCTCCAGATCAACGACGGCACGTCGGGCGAGCTTGCTCTGCAACTGACGGTCAATGTTCAGGCGGAAAACCTTGTTCCCTCACCCCGCCAGCTTGATCTCGGTGAAGTCTCGCTTGCGAATCTGCGGGGCGGAGCGACGGCAAGCGGACGGATGGGGATCAGAAAGATTGTAGGCACCTTTCACATCAAATCGCTCACTTCAACGCTGGACTTTTTGAAGCTGGAGCAACGCGTGATTATCGAGGGGAGCAATTACGTAATTCGTGTGAGATTAGACGAGACTAAGCTTCCAAAAGCGGCCACCTACACAGGGGTTTTGAGGATAGAAACGGACGACCCCTTAACACCGCGAGTCGAAGTGCCTGTCAAGGTGATCGTAAAAGAGTAAGCCTTGCAAAACAGTACCGCGAGCGGGTCAGGCTTGTGAACATGCCTGACCCGCTCGCGGTACTGTTTTAACCACTACTGCTTTAACCACTACTGCTGTTTTTGCTCGCTCTTTTCGTCCTCGCGGTCAAGTTTTTTGCGCAAAGCCTCGACGCGCGCGCGGAGCCGCGAGGCTTGCGCCTGAAGCTCGGAAATGCGCTCCTGCTGAAGAGACTGGCGACTTTTAACGTCTTCGATGGAGCGTTGGATCTCTGCCTTCAGCGCTGTTTCGAGTTCATCGCGGCGCAATCCGCCTCGCAGCATGACTTCCTGCTGAACATTTCTCATTCGCCGTTGGAGGTCTGCTTCGCGCGCATCGAGATCTGCTTTGAGCACTATCGCGGCATCAAGTTTCTCTTCGATTTTCGCCAGCCGCTCTTCATAAAGCAGCAGCTCTATGAGCATGGAATTGCGCTCGGTCGCTTTGCGCAACAACCGCATCTCTTTTGTGAGCGAATCCATTTGAATCGAGAAGCTCGACAGGGCGTGGCGCATCGTCTCTTCCGGGCTTGAAGGCGCGCGCTCGACATCGGTCTTCTCCTGAGGCTCGCTTACGGATTTTTGCGTCTGCCGAGTTTGCCGGGCTGGCTCCTGTGCAAAGCCCGCTGTTGCGAGCGCCATCGCTGACAGCACGATTGAAAAGACGGTATTCAACTTTAATCGCATCACAATCCTCCAGAGTTGCCGTTTAATTGATTGAAAGCCGACTGGAGCAGGTTAGTTCCAATTTTTCCAGCCATCAAGCGGTCTGACAAACAGCGTTTCTGTGATGCGATTGAGATTTCGCAGTTATTAATCTCTTCTGAGCGCAAGATAAGCGGCAATCACTCGGATCGCAGCGCGATCATCGGGTCTACTTTCATCGCTCGATGCGCGGGGATATAACACGCCACAAGCGACACAATCGTTATCAGCAGCGCGATTGATGTAAAGGTCAAAGGGTCTGCCGAACCGACTCCGAACAGCAGACTCGCCATCAGGCGCGTGAGGGCAAGCGCCGAACCCACGCCGATAACTACTCCGGTCAAAGCAAGCACGACGCCTTGCCTGACAACGAGCTTTACTACATCGCGCTGTTGCGCCCCCAGCGCGATTCGCAAGCCGATTTCATGTGTTCGCTGGCTGACGGAATATGAGATCACTCCGTAAATCCCTACCGTTGCCAGCGCAAGCGCCACTGCCGCAAAGATGCCAACAAGCAAAAAAGCAAACCTCGGCTCGTTAAGCGCCCCGCCCGCGATCTGTTCCAAAGTATTCACATCGGCAATCGCCAGGTCCTTATCAATCGCAAGCACCTCGCGACGCACGGACTCGACCAGCGTGAAAGGATCTACGTCAGCGCGAATGGCTAAAAACAACTCGCGCTGCCAGATATTCTGCGCGACCGGCCAGTAGAAAGCCGGTTCCGCCGCAGCCGCCTCAGGCGTGTCCTTCACGTCTCCGACAACGCCGACAACGGTCATCCAGTCTTTCTCGGTCGGAGGGTCGGTAAAGGAGAGACGTTTTCCTGTGGCCTCTTCGCCCGGCCAGTAACGGCGGGCCATGCTCTGGTTAATGAGCAGCGTTCGCGGCGCGTCCGCGCTGTCCCGCTCGGTAAAAAAACGTCCGGCCACGAGCGGAACGCCGATAGCGGGAAAGTAATCGGGCGAGACGGAATGATACCTTGCGTGCGGGTCGTCGTCTTTAGATAAAGTTCGGTGTTCGATGATGATAGATGTATTTTCATCGTATCCTGTCCACGGCAGATCGGTCGAAGCCCCGACCGCACGCACGCCGGGCAGAGTTTGAACCTGCCCGATCAGGCGTTGAATAAAGCTCTCCCTCACAAGGCGATCCTCATAACGCTTGTAGGCTAAATCTATGCTTGCCGTCAGCACCTGATGAGGGTTGAAGCCCGGATCAACTCGTTGCAGGAAGATAAAACTTCGCATGAGCAGGCCCGCGCCGATCAATAAGACGAAGGCCAGAGCGACCTCTGCCACCACCAGCAGCCCACGCAATCGGCGATGGCGCAAGCCTCCGGTTGCTCCACGGCTGCTGTCTTTCAGTACCTCGTTGAGATTCGCCTTCGAGATGTTCAACGCCGGGACGAGGCCGAAGATGATGCCGGTCAGCAAAGCTATCGCGAGCGTGAAGGCGAACATCCGCCCGTCAATGCCGATCATCTGTAACCGTGGGAGCTTATCAGGGCTGAAGGCGGTCAGCCCCTGAACTCCGAGGACGCCGAGCGCCAATCCGAGTAAGCCGCCGAGGAAGGCGATTAAAAGGCTCTCGGTCAATATCTGCCGGGTGATTCTCCAGCGGCCTGCTCCGAGCGCCACACGCACCGCGATCTCTTTTTCTCTTGCAGTGGCTCGCGCGAGCAGCAGGTTGGCCACGTTGACACAGGCAATCAGCAGCACAAAGCCGACAGCGCCCAGCACGACCAGCAACATCGGCTGCACCTGGCCGACGATCTCTTCGCGCAACGCGATGAGCTTGATCCGCCAGTCTTTATTCGAGTTGGGATATTGCTGCTCAAGCCGCAGGGCGATCTCGTTCATCTGTGCGGCGGCCTGTTGTTCGGTGACGCCCGGTTTGAGCCTCGCGATGGCATTTAGAAAATGAGACCCTCTGCGATTTCGCATTCGATCAAGCGGCAGGGGCCACCACAGGTCTATATTCTCTGCGTGTGGCAGAGAATGATAATCGCCTCCGACATGCTGTAGTCCCGACGGCATGACGCCGATGATAGTAAACAGGTCACCGTTGAGCTTGATGCTCTTACCGATAATCTGAGGGTCGCTGTCAAAGCGGCTTTGCCATAAACGATTGCTGAGTACGACGACCTGGCCGTTACCCTGCTGTTCATCGCTCGGCAAAAAATCACGGCCCAGAATTGGCTCGAACCCCAGAAGCCGAAAGTAGCCTTCGGAAACCATCATCGCGGTCAATCGCGCGGGGCGGTCGCCCTCTGCAAGTTGCAAATCCGACCGGGTAAAGGTCGCGAAGTCATCAAAGACCTGATTTTGCTCGCGGTAGTCTAGAAAGTTTGCCGGAGAGATGGGGAACTTTGGAAACTCTGCGCAGGTCTCAAAGACACGGACCAGTTGCTCAGGCGCTTTATATGGTAAGGGCTTAAGCAGGACGCCGTTTACTACGCTGAATATAGCGCTGTTTGCGCCAACGCCGAGCGCCAGCGTGATTGCCGCCACAGCCGTAAATCCGGGGTTTTTGAGCAACATCCGAACCCCGTAACGCAGGTCCTGCCAAAGAGTTTCCACGGGTCGCCTCCTGAAAAATAAACTTATCCGGCTGGTTAGTGGCGCACGGCAGGATAAGGTTACAATCTTTTTCCATCGCAACGTCATCTGCGACTGTAGCCGCGCAACCCGGTCTTCATGTATGATTATGCGAACCCGTGGCTGGAAGGGGATGTTGATCGGTGATTTATAGCAGGAAAGGACAGAGCTTTGGAAAGTAACCGCAAAACTGAGGAAGAATCAAAGGATCACAGGTTTTCGCCGGGCGGCACACCGGGCGGGCTGGGGTTGTTTCTGTTCGGGCTGGCTTTGGCAGTAGCGGGCGGCTACCTGATTATGAATCAGGTGAATGTGACGAGCGGTTACTGGCGCTGGTGGGGCGAAAACACGTTCGGGTTTACACTGCTGCCGCTTGTCATCGGGATAGGGCTGCTGTTTTTCAACGGCAAGTCGATAGCGGGCTGGCTGCTTGCTGGCGCTAGCGCAGTCATCATCTTCGTTGGCATACTGACGAATCTGGAGATATATTTCCGGCAGACGACTCTGTTCAATGTGATTATCATGCTGGTGCTTTTTGCGGCGGGACTTGGATTGATGGCCCGCGCGCTCAAACGTTTTTGAATGATGAAAAGCAATGCTCTCACTCGCACACTGTTGATCGCCCTGCTGCTTTCGGTGATCTTGCCCCTGCCGCAGGCGTCAGCCTTCGATCATTCCAGCTCGCGCGTCAATGATGTGAAAAAGAAGATCGAAGAGCTGACACGCGCGAGCGGCGCAGAAACGGTCGGCGTAGCTTTTTACGACCTTGCGGCGGGCAGGGAAGTCCTGATCAACCCGGACGAAAACTTTCACGCGGCCTCCACCATGAAAGTGCCTGTGATGATGGAAATCTATCGCCAGGCTGATGCGGGCAGGTTCTCGCTCGACGACTCGATACCGGTCAAAAACGATTTTCTGAGCATCGCCGATGGCAGTCATTATTCAGTCTCTGTCGATGATGATTCCGAGCCGTCGCTCTACAAAAAAATCGGCCAGACTGAAACCGTTCGCGAGCTTATGCGGCTGATGATTATCCTGAGCAGCAACCTTGCAACCAACATCCTGATCGAACGTGTAACGGCCCCGCGAGTGATGGATTTGATGGAGAGCATTGGAGCGAACCGGATTCGCGTGCTGCGCGGCGTCGAAGACAGCAAGGCTTATGAACGCGGGATGAACAACACGACCACCGCGCGCGATCTTATGATAATACTTCGTCGCATAGCCGAACGCCGCGCCGTGTCGGAAAAAGCTTCGGATGAAATGGTCAAGGTGATGCTCGATCAACAGTTCAACGAAGGCATCCCGGCGGGTCTGCCCCGGACGGCGCGAGTCGCGCACAAAACCGGCTCTATCACGAAGGTCAATCATGATGCAGCCATAATTTATCTGCCGAATCGCAAACCTTTCGTTCTGGTCGTGCTGACGCGCGGCATTCAGGATGAAAAGCGCGCGCATAAACTGATCGCAGATATTTCGCGCGTGATCTACGAGAACGCAGTCGGCGCGCAACAATCTGCCCGCGCGAATTGAAAGAAAGGTGTTTTATGAAACATCCGCCCTGGTAAGTCGAACGCCATAACTCACCGCTACTGGTATCACGCCGCCGATGGTTTTGTCTGGCGCGCTCAATGATCCCTTTGCCTCGATAAAGCGCCTATTAAATCTGCGTTTTTATCACTACACAGGAAAGGGGAATCATACTTATGTTGCGTCACAAAGCCGTTCGCTCCTTCTTGCCGTCGAGCAAGACCGGGCGAAGCTTGTTGTCATTTACTCTCACATTATTGCTGATCGAGTTTCTGGATGAAATAGTGTGCGGCGCTATCGGAGCGGCCTGGCCTCTCATCCGCAACGATCTCGAACTCTCTTACGTCGAGGTCGGACTGCTGCTGGCAGTGCCTCACGCCATCGGCAGCATCGCTGAAACCTTTCTGGGCATCGTCGCGGATTCAGGCGGCAGGCGCGTGCTTATACTGGGTGGAGGCGTGGCCTTCGTCTCTGCTCTGGCGCTGACAGCCGGAAGCTATA
Organism: Blastocatellia bacterium; assembly: GCA_963804815.1. Classification (GTDB taxonomy): domain Bacteria; phylum Acidobacteriota; class Blastocatellia; order UBA7656; family UBA7656; genus DATEKX01. Next base: position 7,743,032 of record CAWDRU010000002.1, read on the forward strand.
GTTTTCCGGTATTGCTCGCGGCTTTCATATTATTCAACCCGGCGTCGGGCGCGTTTGTCAGCCTCTCGCAGGCATCGCTGATGGATGCGGACCCGGCGCGCCACACTCATAACATGGCGCGGTGGGCGCTGGCCGGTTCGCTTGGGATGGTCGCAGGCCCGCTTGTCTTAAGCCTTTCGGTCGTGCTGGGCGCAAGCTGGCGAAGCGTTTTCTTTGCGCTGACTCTGCTTGCGTTGCTGCTTCTCAGGCTGGTGTGGCGCTTCTCTTTTCAAACAGACTCCCCCGAAGACAGGCAGATGGGTATTGCCGAGAGCGCGCGAAATGCTCTGACAGCTTTTCGGCGACGCGATGTGCTGAGATGGTTATTGCTGCTTCAGTTTACCGATCTGATGCTTGACGTGCCGAACGGTTTTCTGGCGCTGTACTTCGTTGACGCGGTCGGTGTGAGCGAATCGAAAGCCGCGCTTGCTGTGGCGGTGTGGACGGGCGTGGGTTTGTCGAGCGACTTTTTGATCATCCCGCTGCTTGAACGAGTTCGCGGTTTAAGCTACCTGCGCCTGAGCGCCCTCATCGTGGCATTTCTATATCCCGCGTTTTTGTTAGCGCCGGGTTTTTCCGCGAAGATAGTGCTGGTCGGCTTGCTGGGGCTGATGAACGCGGGATGGTATTCGATTCTCAAAGCACAGTTGTATTCATCCATGCCTGGCCGTAGCGGCGCGGTGATGTCTATCAGCAGCATATTTGAGTTCATCGGCGGGTTTATTCCACTCGCTTTGGGATCGCTTGCCGAGCATTACGGACTCAGCGCGATTATGTGGCTGTTGATGGCAGGGCCGATTGCGGTATTGATCGGCATTCCAAAAAACAGAAGGCAGCAGGCAGTAAGCAGCGGGCCATGAGAATTGTTTGATTGACAGCAACCTGCTTTTGCATTTTGTCTTCTGCTTTCCACCTGCCCTGTCAGACTGTTGGCCGGGCGTCCGTCTAGCTGGATGGACTTGCGGAGCGAGTCGGACTCAATGTTAGAATGCGCACGCCGGGCAATCGGTCATATACGATAGTCAAGAGTGAGCGCATGTCGAAGAGTTCAACAGCGGGAGCCGAGCCTGAACGTGACAAGCTCGATAATTTGAGCGACGAGGAACTGGTTGACCGGTTCCTCGCCCGCTCAGGTAACGACCGCGCGAGCGCGCATCTCTGCTTTGAATTGATCATTGCTCGTTATCAATGGCTGATCAATCACGTTGTGCGCAATTCGCGGTTTCGTTTCCCGGCGTGGGATTCCGCAGACGACGTGATCTCGCGCGTGATCTTTAAAGTTTATCGCGGGCTGGTGCAATGGCGCAGGCAGGGCAAGCTTTCGAGCTTCATCGCCCGCATCGCTTCAAGCGAAATGATCGACACGATTCGCCGCGTCGGGCGCGACAAGTCGTGGACTCCGCGAGCGGCGGCTGACCCGGACTCCGACGAGCCGTCTGCGGTCGAGCTTGCGCCGTCGAAAGCGCCTTCGCCGGAAGCGGAAGCCATCAGCCGCGAGCAGCGCGCGGTTATTGATAAATTGCTTGCTGACGTATGTCGCGACTGGAAAGACAGCGTTATCGTAAACGAATACATCATAGGTAATCAGAATGCTAAAGAGATTGCCGTGAAGTACGAGATTACGGAAGATCTGGTTTATCAACGCGCACGGCGATTGCGTGTGCGACTGGAAAAATGGCTGCGTGAGCGCGGGATTACTTCAGCCGAATCATTGCTTGGCGGAAAAGGGATGAAGAGTTCAGGGAAGTGAAACGGACAATGGCAAAAAGGTCAGCACATCCAGACAAAGAGTTGTTCGATTATCTGAAAGGTGATCCGATCCAGATGGTCGAACAGCATCTGGCAGATTGCGCCGACTGCGCTTTGGTAGCTGATCTGGTGCGCGCGCTGAGGTCTGCGGTCAGTGAATCCGCTGAAAATTCAAATACAAAATCTGAAATCTCGCGGGAGCATCCGGACGTGAGCGCGCTCGCATCGTTTTTCTACGCTAAAACGCCGCGCGCGCGCGATTCACAGGTGGCTGCCCACGTCGCGCTGTGTCGAAGCTGCGCAACCGAGATAGCCGAATACTCAAGGGCCGAAAGGGCAGCCTCGCACTCGAACGCTGTTCGAGGCGAAATGCCCGCACGGGCCTGGGAGATGATTCGCGAATGGGAAGAGAGCAGCTTTGCCAAACCGAAAGCCACAAGCGATGCAATCGGGCAGGAGTTGCTCGCGAAGCTTTCAAATCTGTTGAGCGAGCAGCGTAAGCAACTTGCCGAGGCGGAATCGAAGAATGCCGGAATGGTTCCTGTGATAGTTGTTGACCGCGAAGGCGAGATGCGCAGCGTCGAATTGTTCAAAAGGATTCGCGGCTCGCACGGCGCAAGTGTTCTTGAGCACGCCGAAAAATCGGAGCGGTTCGATAACAGGCCCGTTCATGCCCTGCTCGATTTCGGGGAAGAAGATCGCGTCGTCGTGTCAGAGCGAATTCACCGCGACACTGTTCGATTGAAAAAACCGGCGCGGCAGGACTCAGAGCTTCGCCACGCCGATTATTTCATCATCGAAGACTAAACAGTATCGCGAGCGGGTTGCCTGCCAAAGTCAACCTGCTCGCGGTACTGTTAATTGCCTTACGGCTTACTCCTTATTGCTTTCTGCTTTCCTGTGATAATTTTTTCAATCGCGTAGATCGGCTTGCCCTGCGATTCAAAGTAGGTTCGGCTCAACATCTCTCCGATCAGGCCCGACGAAATCAACTGCACGCCCGCCAGTATCAGCACCGCGCCCAGCAGCATCAACGGGCCATGCACCTCGAACAGATCTATGCCGTAAATAGCTTTCTTTGCCAGCATCCAGATCATGATTGCAGCCCCCGCCATCGTGCTCAACAGACCGATGGGGCCGAAAAAATGGAGCGGGCGCGTCACGTATTTGAGCAGGAAGCGAATCGTCAGCAGGTCGAATAAGACTCGAATGGTGCGCGACAGCCCGTAATGCGACCGCCCGCCCGGACGCTCTATGTTTTTGATCGGCACTTCGACTATCGTTGCGCCGTTCCATGAGGCGAGCGCGGGGATGAACCGGTGCATCTCGCCGTATAGTTTTATCTGCTTGATCGTGTCTTTGCGATAGACCTTGAACGTCGTGCCGAAATCATGAATGTTTACGCCCGACAGCCTTGACATCAGCCAGTTGGCAATGCGCGAGGGCGCACGCCGCAGCAGGAAATTATCTACGCGCTTCTTGCGCCATCCGCTGACGATGTCGGCATCCGTCTCTTCAAAAGTCGAGAGCAGAACGGGTATGTCCGCCGGGTCGTGTTGCAGGTCGCCGTCCATCGAAATAATAACGTCGCCTTCTGCGTAATCGAACCCCGCCGCAAGAGCCACGGTCTGGCCATAATTTCGCTTCAGTCGAATGACCACGACGCGCGGGTCAAGCTCGGCGATCTCTTTTAGCGTGGCAAGCGTCGCGTCCGTGCTGTGGTCGTCTATGAATATGAATTCGACAGGGTCGTAGCGCCCGGTCATAACTTTGGATAACTGATCGTGCAGTTCGCGCACGCTCTCCTGCTCGTTGTGAAACGGAATCACTACGGAATACGTGGGGTTTTCGACATCGGCTTCAAACATAACTTTCTGCAAACTCCCGATAATTGATCAGTTTCACTCCCTGCTCGTCAGCGCATTTTTGTGTCGCCGGATCAATCAGGGCTTCAAGCTCCTGCTGTCGCTCGCGCTTCAATCGCGTGTGCGCCCGTTCAAGCTCTTCATCATGAAGGCCGGGATGGCACATCAGTTCGGTCGTGCCTTCTTTTAGAGATTCGATCACGCATCGCACAGCTTCCGAATCGAGCAGTCCGGTCAGCCTGACGCCGCAAAGATAATCCGGCGCTTTTAACCCGTGCGCGCGCGCGAGCCGTTTGAAAGAAAGCGCGCGCGGCGCGATTGCGGCAGACATCGCGTATTGCTTCAGGTAAACCGGCCTGCGTGCGCGGGCGACCATGCCCGTGCGCGCGGGCGCAAATACGCGCTCAAACGGATTTCGCACGCACGCAATGCCGAACTGGACGGCCACGCGCGCCAGCGCTTTCATAACCAGCGGGTGCGTGTGCGAATGCTTGTGCGAATCAAGATGAGTCGGGGTTATGCCTGCTCGAACGCAGCGTTCGACCTGCGCGCTGAATTCGCGCTCGACCGCTTTTATTTGCACCCTTTTGCGCAAAAGCATCTTCATCAAATCCGTGAGCGTGCCGGGCAGCCGCCCGTCATCATCAACGAGCGAACTCACGTCATCGACCGGCGCAACAGGGCGACCGCCGATGATTGCGAGGTGACAGCCGATGCCGAGACTGGGATTTGCGCGCGCAAGCCTGACTGCATCCTCAAAGGCATCGCCGTTGGCCATGATGGTCGCGCTCGTCAGTATGCCTTCCTCGAAAGCGCGCATTATTCCTGTGTTGACTCCGCGAGTGAATCCGAAATCATCTGCGTTGACAATCAGCTTTCTCATGAACAGGCGCTCTGAAATCTTAAACTCGAAACCTTCGGACTATGGAGCTTCGGACTATGGGCCTTCGGCGACCGGCGCGCGGTCTCCAACCGAGTAGACCTGAGACGCGGTTGCGCCGTTATACGTGCTCGATTGCACGACCGGAAAATGATTCTCTATAAACCTGTAGTTCTTTTCGTTTTCAAAATAGAGGCGACCCGGCTGGAGCAGCACAAAGTCGGGTCGGCCTTCGCTCAGGGTGAAACCCGGCTGCGACATGATCTCGGATTGAATGTCGGGCCGATTGTATAGCTGTAGGTAGTATTCGACCACGCCGGGAATCTCGCTCGCCATTCGCGCGCCGTAAGGGGCCGTATCGGCTATGTACCTGATGCTTTCGCGCGCTCCCAGATCGTAGAACTCGTCGTGCGGGAAGTAGTACCCCATGCGACCTCTTCCCAGAGCGTTCACGTAGAGGCTCGGATAAGGCATTTCTCGAATCATCGTTACCGCAGGCGCAATCAAAAAGAGCGCGGCGACCGCTATTGCTGCCAGATATCGCGCCGGTCGTTTCTTTAACGACCATTGCCGCCTGATCGCAGACCGCAGCGCGCGCCACATTACAAGCATTCCAATGGCCGAAGTCATGTAGAGCAACGGCATCAGCGAGACCGTATAGCGCAAAAACTTCGCGCCGATAAAGGCCATCGGAAAGAGCCAGAACACAAGCATCAGTCGCAGAAAAAGATAACCGCGCGATTTAGGATAAGAGCCGCGCCGCCGGAATATCTCGACCAGCCCGACTATAAACGCCAGGAGAATCGGCAGCGGTAGTTTGACCAGCATGAACAGATAATAAAAATACCATGGATTGCCGCCCGGCGTTTGCGACATATCGTTGATGAACATCTGCCCCATCACTACATAACCGTGATGCGTCTGTAGGTCTTCGTTCGCCCACTTCGACAGATAACGCAATGTCTGCGGCACGAAGGTCGCCGAGTTGAAGAGTACGAAAGCCGCCACAAGCCCGCCGAAATACCGGCCCCACATACGGCGCGTCAGAGGCCGGTTGTTGCGGCTGTCATATCCGATGATCGTATAAAAGAGCGCATTCAAGCCGAAATAGTGCGGGAAATATTTCGATGCCATCATCAACCCGAACGCGGCTCCGGCAAGCGCATAGAGCCTTTCCTGCCCTGCAATGTCTGTGGCCGGAAGCGATTTCGCGCGGTGATAAAGATAAAAACCGCTGAACATGAAGAAGACCAGCAGCGAATCTTCCTTCACTATTCGGCTGAACCAGATGGCGTCCATCCCTGTAGCCCATAGCAGGGAAGTAATCACCCCCGTGCGGAATCCCAGCAGCGCAGTCGTCAGCAGAAGCAGAGGAATTACCGTCAGCGCGCCAAACAAGGCGTTGGGAAGCCTCAACGCCGCTTCTTCGGATATCGCAAGTCCTACGGGGCGGCCAATCGCCTTGTTATATTCGGCTACGGCGTGAACAGAGACGTAACAGAGCATCTTCATCACCATCGGGTGCTCTGCGTTTACTGTAAAATCGCCCTGCTCGTATGCGCGGAGCGCGAATATCTTATTCGCTTCGTCTTCGGCCAGACTCTGTGCGCCTAACTGGTAAGCGCGTGCGCCGAAAGCCATTGCGACGGTGAATATTATGACCAGCAGTTTCCTGCGTTCGAGCCTGTCAAACAGCCCGATTCGGGTTTTTACCCTTGGTGGCTCAAAACTTACTTCCAGGTCTTTTACTGTCCGCATCCTCTATGTCTCCGCCCGTGCTCGAACATCACAATCGTCCTTACAAATATAGCCTTAAAAAATATGTCCACAATGAAACAGAAAACTATTGGCTGAAGGGCACAAATAAACTCTGGTTGCCCGGTCGCGGTATAAATGCGGTCAAATACGGGTCCTCCGTGGAACCTTGGCGAGCCAGATTATTTTAGTGAGCCTATCTCGAAAACTCAAATCAAAAGCGCTCGCGCCCAGATTAGCATTACGTACAGGGCAGGGCTTAAAGATGCGTTAAAAAGAGAGAACGCTGAGTGTTGACAAGCCTGCAAACGCCACAGTATTCTTTTGATCGCTAACGGTATGCTTTAGATGTTTTATCCAGGGTGAATTAATGACTGGGTTATGCGAGCCGTCCTACCTGGAAAACTCAGCGCGCAGAAAATCATAACTCTTAAATCGAGCCTTCAATGCGCTTTTGTGCCGATAGTCTGGACTGGGAGTTTCTGGTAAAGTCTTAGCGTAGTTTGATCCCCCTAAACATCACGCGCTGGGAGCCTGGTTAATAGCTGAACTGCCGCATTGTGCGGCTTCCCTTACGGGTTTAACATGCGAAGGGCGTAGCCTGCGAGCCAACCTGCATGATTATTGAATTCAATCTGAAAAACATAGCCGTAAGGCTGTTTGTCATCGCTCTGGCGCTGGGGGCATTCGCCTTGCTCGTTGTCCTTATCGTCTCCAGATTCATCGTGGGCACGCTTTCCGATGAGCGTTTCGTTTACGGGCGCGAAACGCTTGAAACTCCTTATAAATATTTCCCGAACTCGGCCCGGCTCAACGGGCGATTTGCCGAAGCCGAATTGCTCGAATCAGACCGCGATCTCGCACATGCCGAACAACTCGCGCTGCGCGCAATCAGTCTTTCGCCTTTCGATTATCGCTATCAATTGACGATGGCTTCGATCAAGGAGGCGCAGGGCGACCGCGCGCGAGCCGAAGACGCGCTCAGAGCAGCGCTTGCGCTTGCGCCTAATGACAGGAACGTTCACTGGCGACTGGCAAACGCGCTCCTGAGACAGGGGAAGCTTGCGGCCTCGGTCGAAGAATTCCACATAGTCGTTGACGCAGACATACATTTCCTGCCTGTGACGCTGGATCTGATCTGGCGGGCGTCGCGCGGCAGCGTCGAAGCGGTCGAGGCGATCACGGGCACCGGCACAGGCGCACGCCTGCAACTTGCGCAGTTTCTCGTCAGGCAGTCGAAATTTGCGGAAGCGGCAAATGTCTTTCGCAGCATCGACCGGTCGGCGCGGCTGGCTTCGATTGAGAGCGCGGGATTCCTGAATTCGCTTGTCGCGGCTGACAGCCTCGCGCTTGCGCATGAACTCTGGGCGAATCTGATTGCGGAAGGCGGCAACCCGGCCTCGCTTATATGGAACGGCGGGTTCGAGTCCGACATACTGAAGAACTTCTCGCAGTTCGACTGGCCGCTGGGCCGCAGCGATTACGCGCGATTGACGATTGACACCAGCCGCCCGCATTCAGGCTCGCGGGCGCTGAAGATAGAGTTTCTGGGCCGCGATACGACAGAGTTGAAAGACGAACTCAGGCAACTGGTCATCGTGCGGCCCGGCGCGCGTTACAGGGTCGAATGCTACGTCAAAAGCGAGAATCTAACCACGCCCGACGGCCCGCGCCTTGTGGTGACGGATAAAGGGGGAACATGGATAGCTCAATCCGACCCCGTTGCTGCCGGTTCAAATGACTGGACACTATTGTCGGTTGAATTCGTCGCGCCCAAAGTCGCGGACGCTTCAAGCGCCGTTTACGTGTCGATAAAGCGGAAATCGAAATACGGTTATGACGAGCCAACGCGCGGAGCTATCTGGCTCGACGATTTCACGATGAAAGAGCAGAAATCAGAAGTCAGAAGTCAGAAGTCGGAATAACACGTTTACAGTCTGAAATTCCGACTCCTGACGCATGACTCCCGACTCTTCTATATGAGCAGAATTCTCGATAAAGCCATAGCGGTTGGACTTCTCGTGGTGGTCATATTCACCGCGCTCGCGTTCGGATCGAACGAGCCGTGGTCTGTCGGGCTGTTCCAGCTTATGATCGGCGTGCTGCTGCTGATGTGGGTCGTCAAGTGCGTGGCAGACAAGCGCGTCAAAATCACTCTGCCTGCGCTCGCGCTTCCGATCCTTGGACTTTTTGCGCTCGGACTTGCGCAGAGCATCGCATACATTGGAAGCGACGGGCGAATTCGCAGCCTCTCGATGGACGTTGAAGCAACGCGCGGCGCTACGCTGATGCTGTTCTTTTTGCTGGCTTCGTTTATAATTGCTCGGAACTTCTTTGTAACTCGCGAGCGACTGGGGGCGATGGCAAATGTCTTGATCGTCTACGGGCTGGCGATGTCTGTATTCGCGCTTATGCAGTATTTCACATGGGATGGACGGATTTACTGGACCAGGCCGACGCCCTGGGTTGTGGCATTCGGTCCGTTCGCCAATCGCAATCACTATGCAGGTTACATGGAGATGCTCGCGCTTTTGCCGCTCGCGCTCATACTTGCGCGCGGGGTGCGCAAAGCGTCCTGGGTCTTTTACGGATTCGCCGCCTCCATTATGAGCCTGAGCATATTCATATCGTTGTCGCGCGGCGGCATGGTCGGGCTGATGGCAGGCATGGCATTCGTCCTCGTAATGAGCGCAAGGTTTGGAAGAAGAACGAGGGTGAAGGGCGAATCCAGACTGATCGTTGAGCGTTCAGGTTCGGGGCTGAAAAGAACAGGCGCAGTTGTCGTCTGCGCCATTGTAATCGCCGCAGGCATTTTCTGGATTGGTGCCGAAGGACTCGTCAACCGCGCCGCCCAGTCAATTGACCAGATGAAGGCCAGCAATGATAAGGCTTCGCTCTTTTATCGGCAGGAGATCTGGAAAGACACTTTGAAACTGTTCAAAGCAAACCCGGTTGTGGGCGCGGGGCTTGGAGCATACGAAACGGTCTTTCCTATTTACGCCCGCCACGACGGATTGTTTGTAGTCAACTATGCGCACAACGATTATCTTCAGGCTTTGAGCGACGGCGGCATCATCGGCTTCGGGCTTGCGCTGTTGTTCATCGTGTTGTTGTTTCGCACAGTCGCGCGCAGTCTCAAGAGCGAGGACCCGTTGCTTGCGGGGCTTGCGCTTGGGTGTGGCGCGGGTGTTTTTTCGATTCTTGTGCACAGTATGTTTGACTTCAACCTACAAATACCATCTAATGCTTTACTATTTCTTTTTCTCTCGGCGGTGCTCTCCCGCATTGCCGCAGGCGTGGATGAAAGCAAAGCAGAAGGCCTCGTTAATACGAAAGCAAGCGGCTACGCAACAGGAGTTTAGTGATGACCAAAATACAAACCTTTGTTCGAGGAGCAATCGTCGCGGTTTCGATTTTGATTCTGGCATCCTCTGCGCTTTTCGCACAGACACGGCAACAACCACAGATCAAGACGCCAACGCAATCGACCGGCGAATTCAATACTACGCCGACCATAATAGTTTCGCCCGGTGAAGATTATCGCATCGGCCCGCGCGATGTTATCGAGGTTCGCATCGAAGACGCGCCCGAACTGTCTGTCACTATCCCCGTGAACGCTGACGGCACTTTTCTGATGAATTATCTTGGTCGCCTCAAAGCGCAGGATAAAACGCCGGAAGATCTGGGCCAGGAGATAGCCACAGGGCTTCGCGGCAGATACCTGAAAAATCCGCAGGTTCATGTCACAGTGAAACAGTTCTACAGCCGCTCGTTTTATATCAGCGGAGCCGTCCAGCGCCCCGGCGTATATCAGATCGAAGGCCACCCGTCGCTGTTTAAACTGATCACCGTAGCAGGCGGGTTAAGAGAGAATTACGGCTCGACGGCTTTTGTGATGCGCGAGAAAAAGACCGATGCTTCCGAGGCGAAACAGGTCTCGGCAACCGTTGACAAAAGCGCGAACCCGGCTGGCGCAGATAATGACGAATATATAGTGCAGACGGTCAACATAAGCGGAATACTGCGCGGGCTGGACCCTCCAAATATGCGCCTTGAGCCGGGCGATTCCGTAAACATTCCGCCTGCCGATGTCTTTTATGTGGCGGGCGAAGTCAACGCGCCGGGTCAGTTCCCGCTCAGCGAAGGCACCACCCTCAGACAGGCCATGGCGCTTGCGCAGGGCACGACCTTCAATGCCGCGATGGGCGAAGGCGTCATATTTCGCACGGACCTTGCCACGGGCAGGCGGGACGAAATAAAGGTCAACATCGGCGAAGTGATGAAGAATAAAAAGTCCGACCTCACGCTTCAGGCCAATGACATCGTTATGGTCCCGAACAGTAAAGGCAAGACCATAGGCAACGCAATATTGAAAGCGTTCGGCATGGGCGCGGCGCAGCGCGGGCCTTATAGATATTAAGATTTCGGATTTAAGCAGACGGCAGAAATCCGATTGTTGGAGATTCACCGATGGCAGACGAGAAACACGAATTAGAGAAGGTCCTGCACGCGACGCCGATCGACATAATAGCGCGCGATACGGCGGGGATTCGTTCTCATTATCCCTCATCTTATGGCTACGGAGATGGCTACGGCTCCGGCGAACAGAAGATTCACCTGCGCGAGTTATGGCGCACCGTGCGCAAACGCAAATGGCTGATCGTCACCCTGATCTTCGTCATCACCACGCTCGTCACTATCGAGATGTATCGCACGAAAGATGTTTTTCAAGCCTCGACGATGATCGAAATAGGCAAAGACAGTTCTCGCATTGGAAGCCCCGGCGGCAACATCTACGGCGACGACTATGACCCGTTCTACATGGTCAACATGAAGACGAAGATGCTGATGGTTAAAAGCCATGCCTTGCTCGAAAGCGTCGTTTTGGAGAACAGGCTCGATCAAAACCCGCGTTTCCTCGGAGCCGGAGGGAAAAAATCGGTCTGGGAAGCGCTCAAACTGATGGGCGCTAAGGTCGGAATAACCGACAGGCCAATCGCCGAAGAACCGGCGATCAATGACGCGGCGGCTGTCATTACCTCTAACGAGAGCGGCAACCTTAAAACGCCGGAAGAGAAGGAAAAGATAGAGCGCTGCATCGGTATGCTGAGCGGCGGGTTGGGAGTCGAGCCGGTCAAGGAAACGCGCGCGCTGAGGATCTATTTTTCGCACGCAGACCGCGAAATCGCTGCCGATGTGACCAACGCCGTCGCGAGCAAATTTCTGACTCAGAACTTTGAAAACAAGACTCAGAAGTTCACCGAAGCGGCTCGCTGGCTTTCGGAAACGGCTAACCAGCTGAAGGCGAAGATGCGGGAGTCGGAAGAAAAACTCGAAGCCTACACGCGCGAGCACGGCATTATCTTCGTTGACAAAGACGGCACCCTGACCTCTACAAAACTGCAACGCCTGCACGAGCAGGCCATGAAGGCAGAGTATGAGCGTGTGCTTAAGGAATCGCTCTACCAGGAGGTCAAAGAGGGCCGCGTCAAAGAGAACGCGGAAGCGTACGCAGACCTTCTCTACAAATCTTCGCCCAAAATGGTTGATCTTCAAAAGCAACTCGGCGACCTTGAAACGCAAAAAGCGGAGTTGAGCGATAAGTACGGAGAAGAGAATCCGAAACTGAGGGAAGTCAACCTGAAGATAGTCGCGATACAAACGCAGATCAAAGAGAGTCAGGGCGGGCTTGAACAGAAGCTCAAGACGGAGTACGAACGCGCCGTCCGGGATGAAAGGGAACTGCAAAAACTGCTTGCTCAGGCAAAAGGCGAAGCCATAACGCAGAATCAGGCGGGCATTCAATACAACATGCTCAAGCAGGAAGTCGAAATGAGCAAGCAGATCTATCAGGATTATCTGAACAAGACGAATCAGGCGGAAGCCCAGAAGGTCGAGCAGCAGAATAACTTGCGAATAATCGAAGCCGCCGAGGTTCCCGGCTCTCCTGTAAGCCCGCGCCGAATGTTTACCATCATGGTGGCGTTTATGTTGAGCACTGGCGTAGGCTTCGGACTTGCCTTCTTCCTTGAATACCTCGACAACACCATCAAGACGGTCGAGGACGTGAGCCGCTACGCGCAACTGCCCGCGCTGAGCGTCATACCGGCTACAGCAGGGTCTGCGGCGCGCAGGCTCGGAGCAAAGGGCAAACGAGCCCTTGGCGCAACCGCCGGAGGCACGAATCAGGAAATAATGAACTCGCAACTGGTTTCGCTCGACACGCGTTCGTCAGCCGCAGAAGCTTACCGCGTGCTCAGAACATCTGTGCTGCTGTCTGCGGCGGGCCAGCCGCCTAAAACCATACTTGTTACCAGCGGACAGCCGGGCGAAGGAAAGACCACGACCGCAATCAACACGGCTATCAGCCTGTCGCAGCTTGGCGCAAGCGTGTTGATAATCGATTGCGACCTGAGACGACCCACAACGCACAAGGTCTTAGGCGTCGATCACATTCAGGGGCTTTCGACATATCTTTCGCGCAGCGATGTTACGCTGGACGAAGTTATTCAAAAGCTGCCCATAGAAAACCTCTCGCTGCTGCCCTGCGGGCCGATTCCCCCCAACCCTGCCGAGTTGATAATATCCGACAGGATGAAAGAGATGCTCAAGGAATTGACCGACCGCTACGACCACATAATTATAGACTCGCCGCCGCTGATAAACGTGACAGACCCTGTGATACTTTCTACGATGGTTGACGGAGTGATACTGGTGGTTCACGGCGGCAAGAGCACGCGCGACATCGTTCGCCGCGCCCGCCAGGAGCTTTCAACCGTGGGCGCGAAGATATTCGGCGTCGTCTTAAACAATGTGGACCTTCGCCGCGAAGGCTACGACAGCTACTATTACTACCGCTACTACTCCGGCTACGGACAGGACGGCGTGCAGGACAACGCGGAAGCGAAGTCGCAGTAATACGGTCTTCATAAGAGAGCCTGATCGAGATGTCGGAAGAAGTCTGGCTGGCCGAAGCTACAAACTCTGAAGCTACAAACTTGCCAGCGGTTCGGCTTCTTCGCTTCCCACTGATTGCCGAGCCGCGCGGGAGCCTCTCCTACGGCCAGTATGACGAGCAACTCCCTTTTATTCCCTTCCGCTATTTCATAGTTTTTGACGTGCCTGACACGGAAGTGCGCGGCAACCACGCGCACAAAAGCGTGAGCCAGACGCTCATCTGTGTGAAGGGGTCGTGCGTGATTACGATTGACGATGGACGAAACCGCGACCGCGTGGTTTTAGACCGCCCCGACGCAGGCGTTTTTATCCCGCCGCTCGTCTGGGCGACGCAGCAGAAGTTTTCAGGCGACGCTGTGCTTATGGTTCTTTCCTCGGAAGGCTACGACCCTGACGAGTACATCAGAGACTATGATGAATTCATGAGAATGGTGGAACATAGATGAGCATGACGAAGGCGAAAGTAGAAGTTCCATTTCTGGATTTGAAAGCCTCGTATCTGGAGATCAAGGACGAACTGGATGCCGCATACCTGCGGGCGATGGATTCCGGCTGGTACATACTCGGCGGCGAGGTGAGCGCCTTTGAAGAAGAGTTTGCGTCGTTTGTCGGCGTGAAACACTGCATCGGCGTCGGCAACGGGCTTGAAGCGTTGCAGTTGATTCTGCGCGGGTACCAGATAGGCGCAGGCGACGAAGTTATAGTGCCTGCAAACACCTATGTCGCAACGTGGCTTGCGGTGTCGGGCGCGGGAGCCGTGCCGGTCCCTGTCGAGCCTGTCGAAGGGACGTTTAATCTTGACGCCCGTCTGGTCGCTGCTGCGATCACGTCGAAGACGAAAGCTATTTTGCCGGTCCACCTCTACGGCCAGCCAGCGGAGATGGACGCGATCAACGAGATTGCAGGGCAGGCCGGATTGAAAGTCATAGAAGACGCGGCGCAATCGCATGGCGCACGGTATAGAGGCCGCCGCGCGGGGGCGCTCGGCGATGCCGCCGGGTGGAGCTTTTACCCGACCAAGAATCTGGGAGCCTACGGCGACGCGGGCGCGATTACGACCGATGATACGCAACTGGCCGAACGTGTGCGATTGCTTCGCAACTACGGCTCGAAGCAGAAGTATTACAACGAAGTGAAGGGCGTCAACAGCCGGTTGGATGAACTGCACGCGGCGCATCTGCGCGTAAGATTGAGATACCTGGATGAATGGAACGCGCGCCGCGCACGCATCGCAGCGATGTATCTTCAGGAACTGAGCGACACGGATCTACTGCTGCCCGCCGTTGCCGATGGCTCGCAGCCTGTGTGGCACCTGTTTGTGATCAGGAGCCGACAAAGAGACAGGTTTCAGTCGTATCTGAAATCGGCTGGCGTGAGCACGCTGGTTCACTATCCGGTCGCGCCTCATTTGCAGAAGGCTTACATCGAGATGGGGCTTGGTGAAGGAACCTATCCGATCACAGAAACGATTCACCGCGAAGTCCTGAGCCTGCCTATAGGGCCGCACCTGTCGAACGAAGACGCTGCGCGAGTCGTTGAAGCCGTGCGGTCATTTATGGTCAAAGCCACCCGTTGATAAATTACGGGCTGTCGGACCTGACTTGCATAAATCAGCAAAAGTGATAAATATAGCAAAACGTCCGGACGCTTAATCTAACTTTGGCTGTGTGGTGCAATGCGTGAACTGATTACTCTTTATGAGCAGAAGGAAGCATCCTACTTTAATAATACCGGCAATGATCTGGCGCAATTAATCAATGGCGACAATCTAAAAGTGCTGGAAGTCGGATGCGCAGCGGGGGGCACCGGCAGGATGCTGCTGGAAACGGGGAAAGCGAAATGGGTAACCGGCATTGAATACGTGCCTGAATATGGCGAAGTCGCTCGATCTGTTCTCAGTGAAGTGCATATCGGTAATATCGAAGATATGATGTTTTCCTGGAATGCAAAACATTTTGATTGTTTTGTATTCGGCGACGTGCTTGAACATTTAAGCGATCCGTGGAGCCTGCTTAAACGATTAAGACCCTTTCTTGCTGATGACGGCATCGCGGTAGCCAGCATTCCCAATGTGAAACACTGGTCGGTGATTTCAGACCTGATATTTCATGATGACTGGAAATACGCTGAATCCGGAGTTCTGGATATCACGCATTTGCGCTTCTTTACGCGCAGGACTGCTGCCCGGCTATTCTCTGAAACAGGGTATTCAGTTCAAAGCATGATGCCGGGCTTCAATGGCCGCCGCTATTCAATTCCAAACAGGTTTACAATGGGAATCTTTGCCGGGTTCTTTGCCCATCGCTGGCTGATGCGGGTGCGGGCGGCGTAAATTAACAGTCACGACATGAGCAAGCGAGCGCTTATTACAGGCATAACCGGGCAGGATGGCAGTTATCTGGCCGAACATCTGCTTGAACTGGGATACGAAGTGCATGGCCTTGTGCGTCGAGTGGCGCTCGAAGACCCTGAGCGGAGATTTGGCAGGATAATTCACATATTCGATGACCTGAAACTGCATACCGCTACGCTTGAAAGTTACGCCAGCATCTTTCGCATTATCAGCCAGCATGACTTCGACGAATGCTATCATCTGGCGGCGCAGAGCTTCGTTGCCGAAAGCTTTGCCGACGGGTTTTCGACTATGAGCACAAACATCAACGGCACGCACTACATGCTTGCGGCGCTTCGGGAGTTACGCCCGAACTGCAAGTTTTATTTTGCAGGCTCAAGCGAGATGTTTGGAAAAGTGAGCGAGACGCCGCAGCGGGAATCGACCCGATTTCACCCTCGCAGCCCATACGGCATCAGCAAGGTCGCAGGATTCGAGCTGACCAGAAACTATCGAGAAGCCTATGGGATGTTCTGTTCGAGCGGGTTGCTCTTCAACCACGAAGGGCCGCGTCGCGGGTTTGAGTTCGTCACCCGAAAGATTACAAGCACCGTGGCGCGAATAAAGATGGGGTTCGCCTCAGAGCTTCGGATAGGAAACCTCGATGCCCAACGTGACTGGGGACACGCTTTTGATTACGTTCGCGCCATGCATTTGATGCTGCAACAGGATGAGCCGGATGATTATGTTGTGGCAACGGGAGAATCGCACACCGTTCGCCAGTTCTGCGAACTGGCATTTGCCGAGGTCGGCCTTGATTATAGAGAGTACGTGAAAATTGACGAGCGCTTTTATCGCCCCGCCGAAGTAGACGTGCTCGTCGGCGATGCCACCAGAGCGAGAGAGGTGCTTGGCTGGCGTCCCACGCGCAAATTCCCCGATCTGGTCAGCGAAATGGTGCAGGCAGACCTGAGCGCCCTCTCTTCCAGCCGCGCATAGACTTAATAATGAGAATTGCAGTATGGCATAACTTACCGAGCGGCGGCGGCAAGCGCGCGCTTTACTATCAGATCAAAGGATTGGTCGAGCGCGGGCACTCAGTCGAATGCTGGTCTCCGGATATGGCCGATCTCTCTTACCTGCCTCTGAAGGAATTTGCCCCGGAGCATGTCGTCCCGTTCGATTATAAGCCCAGGACTTTGCCCGGACATGCGGGCAAAGCGGTCAGCCGTTATCTGAACGCCATAAACCGGTTGCGCGCGATGGACAAAGCCTGCAAACAATCCGCAAAAGAGATCGAGGCAGGCGGCTTCGATATCCTCTTTGCCAGTAGCTGCCTCTTATATAATATGCCGCAGGTAATGCGCTATGCGCGGGGGCCGAAGGTCGTTTACCTGCAGGAGCCTTGCCGATTACTTTATGAAGCCCGCCCGGTATTGCCGTGGGTGGGCAGGGTCGAGGGTAAAAATGTTTCTTTACTGACTCGCACCGGTCGGTTCGTATTCGATCAGTTGCAGGGACAGTCATTTCGTATTCAGGCTAGAAGAGAATGGTCAGCCGCGCACTCGTGCGACCGGATACTGGTGAATTCTTACTATAGCCGCGAAAGCCTTTTGCGTGCTTACGGTCGCTCCGCCAAAGTCTGCTATCTGGGAGTTGACACGTCGTTGTTTCGCAATCTGCGCAAGCCGCGCGAAGGCTTCATCGTAGGGCTTGGCGCATTCTGCCCCCCGAAGAGAATAGATCTGGCGATCAAAGCGATTGCGCATCTCAAAGAGCCGAGGCCGAAGCTCGTATGGATAGGCAATGGCGGCGTGATGGGGTATCTCGAAGAGATGAAATCGCTGGCCCTGTCGCTGGGAGTAGAGTTTGAGGCAAAGAATACGATTCCCGATTCGGAATTGGTGGACATCCTGAACAGGGCTGCATTGATGCTTTATACACCGCAACTGGAGCCGTTTGGGCTTGCGCCTCTTGAAGCGAACGCCTGCGGCACGCCCGTCGTTGCAGTGGCCGAAGGCGGCGTACGCGAAACGATCAAAGACGAAGTGAACGGGATGCTGGTCGCCCCTGAGCCTGATAGTTTGGCAGAAGCCGTGGCAAAACTCTTGCGCGACCCGGCGCTGGCTCGACTTATGGGTGAGCGCGCTTCTGACCACGTTCAGCAAAAATGGATATGGTCGGCAAGCATAGATAATCTTGAAGAGAATCTATTACAGGTCGCTCAATCTTCCGCCGCTCAGAGAGGCGCTGCATGCTCCGCCCACTGATTTTTAAAACTCTCATCACTAATTTCGGAATCACCTTTCTGGGATTGGTGAACTCTGTGCTTTTATCCCGCTGGCTTGGTCCGACCGGGCGCGGAGAAGTAGCCGCGGCAATGCTCTGGCCGACCCTGCTTATATATCTGAGCAGCATGGGCCTGATCGGCGCTACCTTGTATTTTGCGGCGCTGCCGGAATCCAGATCGCAGCCGCTTTTTGCCAACCTGACAGTGATGGGGATTTTGCAGGGCATAGCGGCGGTCGCGTTCGGCTTCATAGCCCTGCCCTGGCTTCTGAGCAGTCAAAATTCAGGCGTGGTCAGCGCCGGGAGACTGTACCTGCTCGTCATACCGATTTCGCTGATTACTCAATACGGAGTAGGCATTCTACAGGGGCGCATGCGTATCGCATCTTTTAACTGGCTGCGCATGGTTGTGCCTGTCGGCTACCTGTCAGGGACAATCGTTCTCGCGGCCAAAGGAGAGCTTACGCTGCGCAATATCATTTTCCTGCACCTGTTTCTGAGCGTAGTTGCTTTCGCTGGCACTTTGATCGCCCTTTACAGGGCAGGCGAGAATTTTGGTTTTAAGACCGATGGCCATCTGGCAAAGCGGATACTTAAGTTTGGGGCTAAAGCCCACATAGGAAATATATCGGGGCTGGCCAACAACAGTCTGGATCAGGTCCTGATGGCCGCGATGCTTCCGCCTGCGACTCTGGGCCTTTATGTTGTTGCCGTAAGCGCGGCCACCGTTTCGCAGGTATTCTCACAGGCGGTGCAGATGGTTTCGGCTCCCAGCATTACGCAGCGAGAATCTGCCTCGGAGCGTGCAGCTGCATTGCAGTCGATATTTCGCCGCTACTGGTTATTCAGCATTTTGATAACACTGGTCATCGCAGGATTGCTGCCTTTCGTAATCCCTATCGTATTCGGCAGCGGGTTCAAAGGTTCGGTCCTGCCTGCTGAAATCTTACTTGTTGGAAGCCTCTTTCTTGGCGCGCAGGGGGTGCTGGCCAGCGGGGCGTCAGCCCTTGGTAATCCGTGGCTGGTAAGCAAAGCTCAACTGTGGGCGCTGATAGTCACGGTCATACTGCTTTACCTCCTGTTGCCCGTGATTGGAATTATTGGCGCTGCTATTGCTTCGACCGTGGCATATGCGACGCAACTGATCGTTATTATTTATGGCCTTTACAGCACTCACCATATTTCACCGACAGAACTTTTCCGTATCAATATCAAGGACCTGAGCGCGGTCCTGAATATATCCGATTTGATTAGAGGACGGAGCGGGCGATTACTATCAGATCAAGGTTGAGGTCCTGGGAGTCGAATAGATGCAAGCAGCAAATCCGCGAGTCTATGTGATCGTATTGAACTGGAATAACTACGAAGACACAAAAAGATGCCTTGAGTCATTAGAAGAAGTTTCATACACGAATCTTAGAACCATCGTAGTTGATAACGGCTCAAAGGATGGCTCGCAGCAACGCCTGCAACGCGACTTCCCATCAGCCACCTTTCTCTTCAACGATAAAAACTTAGGGTTTGCAAAAGGTGCCAATGTCGGCATCCGGCGCGCCTTGCAGGACCCCTCCTGCGCCTATGCGCTTCTTTTTAACAACGATGCCATAATGCTGCCCGACTATATAAGCAAAGCCGTTGAAACGGCAGAATCAGCCCCGCTGATAGCTGTTGTTGGCGGTAAAACTTATCAGAACAAGAGATCGAAAAAGATCTCTTACGCGGGCGGGTATGTCCGCATCTGGACTGGCGGCGCTGTCGCATACGGACTCGGCAAGGAAGACCACGGGGAGTATGACCGCGTATGCGAAACCAATTATGTTACGGGCGGAATGATGCTCATAAAAAGAAGCGCGCTTGATTCGGTCGGACTACTTCCGGAAGATTACTTTTTCGGCACGGAAGATATTGATTATTGCCTGTCCGTGCAGAAGGCTGGTTTTAAGCTTTTTTATATTCCGACCCTTGCGGCATACCATCTTGGCGGCAGCAGTTTCTGGTCATGGGAGCCACGGTGGACATATAACTTTTATCGCAACAAGCTCACACTGCTGCGCCGCCATCTGCCTTTTGGGTTCTATCAGGTCTATCGACTTATACTTTTAATCTACGCTCTGTTCGTAGCCCCAAAACGCTGGCAGTCATTGGCAATGAGGCACGGATACGAAGGCTCGCGCCAGTATTCATTCAGCGATATGCAACGTGCAATGATTCGGGCCATACAAGATTGCGATAAAGAGACCATCACGGAAGAGACTCTGTTGAAATTTGCAGACCGCTGATGTGAAAAGAGGCGATTCGGATTGACGAAGGAGCAGTACACAAATGGTTGATGTAAACAGGCCGGTCGTTTATGTGATCGTGCTGAACTGGAATAATTACGAAGACACGCGAAACTGCATCGCGTCGTTGCAGGCCGCAACTTATCCGGCACTCAAGATCCTTGTGGTCGATAACGGCAGCGCTGACCAATCCGGTCAACTGCTACAGGCTGATTTCCCCGATCTTCGGTTTATATTCAACGGGAAAAATCTGGGATTCTCTAAAGGGTGCAATGCCGGGATAAGCGCGGCACTGGATGATAAAGAGTGCGCCTATGTTCTCTTGCTGAATAATGATTCAAAAGTCGAGCCGGGGTTTTTGGAAGCGGCCATAGATCACGCCGAAAGGGACGAACGAGTCGGACTTGTTGGCGGCAAAATACTACATTCGCCTGAATCGAAGGTAATTGCCTATGCAGGCGGTTTCATCACACGCTGGCGCGGTCAGGTCATCATTCGCGGGTTCAATGAACCTGATCGCGGTCAATATGATCAGGCGGATGAAGTAGGCTTTATTACCGGCGCATTCATGCTGATCAGGAGATCCGTGCTGGAAAAAATCGGTCTGCTGCCCGAAGAATACTTCTTTGGTACGGAAGAGCAGGATTATTCATTCAACGTGCAACGGTCTGGCTACAAGTTGCTTTATGTGCCGGGCTTTGTTGCTTATCACAGGGGAGACGGCAGCCATTGGAACTGGGACCCGAAATTTGTTTATAACGGCTACAGAAACAAGCTTATCTTTCAGGAGAAGTATCTGCCGCCGGGAGTCTTTCCTTTATGGAAGATAGTATTCAGTATTTACGCCAGATACGCGGCCCAGCGTTCCTGGAAAAGAATGGCAAGCCGATATGGTTACGACAAAGGCAGAGAGGTCTTCTACGAGGATATGAAATTCGCCCTGATTCGAGCAATAAAAGATCACGGAAAAAACATGCTCTCGGAAGAGACTCTGAATCAGTTTGAAAAGTCATTGAAGAGCAGAAAAAATGGCGCAACCGGAAAACGGGATAACTGAATGTCGGCGGGAACACGAGAATAGTCTGATTAAAAAAAGATGCGCCACACCATTCGTAACCTGCTATTGACGCTTAACTACGCACACCCGGCGGCACTTGCTGTGGCGATACGACGCGGGCCGGGTGCTACGAAAAAATACCTGGCTGAAATCTATCGGTGTAGCAAGACGGATGCAGGTTTGTACCTGCCTGTGGTTACGCTTGAAGAGATAGCTCCGTTTGCGACCGAATTCAAAGTTTCGCGCCCGCCTGATTGGGGAGGCTCGATGACCATAACTGAAATCAGTTCCCTGTGTCATCTGGTCGCAGCACGCCACCCGCACAAGGTTTTGGAAATCGGCTCGTTCAGAGGTCTGACGACGTTGAACATCGCGATGAACGCGCCGGAGGCCGAGATACATACGCTCGACCTCCCTCCTGATTTCGATCCGGTTGATACGAAATTTGAGAATAATGATACGAGTATAATCAAATCGCGCGGCTTTTATTATTACGATGGTCGCCATGAAGCGGCGCGCATCCATCAGCACTATGGCGACACCGCGAATTTCGACTATGAAGAGATCGGCGGCGGCGTAGATCTCTGTTTAATTGATGCCGCGCATTCTTACGAGTACGTGCGAAATGATACGGCCAGATCACTCCCGTTGATGGCAAACGATAGCCTGATGCTATGGCACGACTATGGCCGCAACGATTTCATGGCCGACCCCCAAGATGCCTGGGGCGTTACGCAGTTTTTGCACGAGATAGCCGATACGGGGGTGGGGATACTACAAGGAACCTCTTTAGGCGTTGTGCGGCTGACAGAGGATGTGCGGCAAAAGCTGGCGCGGCATCTTAATGTTTCTCTTGATCGAAAATGAGTTCCGCAAAAACTGTTAACCATAAAAACCGATTACGGGCTTTGGTCTTTTGCCCCGGCCCGATGGGCATATTCGAGCAGAGCCTTGCTCTTGAAGAGCGCGGCTGGCTTCAAACCATGGCTATTGATTATTACTGCGACCTTGCCAGCCGCAGACTGCGCTGGATACCCGAAGGGCGAATCAAAAAATATCTGCGCAAGCGATATTACCCGGCTTTGAATTCCGCGCGCGTGCGCACGAACCTACTCCCGGCTGTGATAACAAAGATCGCCACAAGCAGGGCGCGAAGCTCGCAGGCGCGCATCCGTTGGGTGTTCTGGCAGAACGCGCAGTTTGACGCATGGGTTGCGTCGCGTCTTCACAAATTCGGAAACCTCGCATTCGGATACGAGAGCGCGAGCCTCTACACCTTTCGCCGCGCAAGCGAGATGGGCATCCCGCGAGTGCTTTATCAACCGATTGCCTGCGCGGAAAAGGCTGTAGCTTTGCTTGAAGAAGAGAAGCAGCTTTTTCCTGCGCTTGCCGATACGCTGCGCTATAACTGGTTCCCTGAGAGCGAACTGGAAGGGCGGCGCGAAGAGCGACGGCTGGCCGATGCGATCCTCTGCGCCAGCACATTCACAAAGCAATCGTTGATCGAAATGGGCGTAGAGGCAGAGAAGATATTTGTGGAGCCATACGGCGTGGATCAGACGGTCTTCTCTCCTTCAAAAGAGAAGTTTCCAAATTTCTCTGTGGTCTGGGCAAGCTCTTACACGCAGACCAAAGGCATCGGGTATCTGCTCGAAGCTCTTGCGCGCCAGCCTGTGCCGGGCATCGAACTGGTTCTGGCCGGTTATCCATACGGAACGGACGCCGTGGCTTTGTACGAAGACCGCGTGCGGGTGCGGCGACTGGGCCACATATCTCGACAGGAGCTTGGTCAGGTTATGGGCCGTTGTCACGCGCATGTCTTCCCAACAATCGTAGAGGGATTTGGCCGCAACATAATCGAAGCGATGGCATCGGGGCTGCCCGTCATTACTACAGCAAACTGCGCCGGTCCCGATCTGATAGAAGATGGTGTTACGGGATTCCTAATCCCCATACGCGATGTTGACGCGATCTGCGAAAAACTCGCATGGATTCACGATCACCCGCAGGAAGCCGTAGAGATGGGCGAGCGGGCGCGCGAGCGGGCGTCAACTCTCACTCAGGCGGATTATCGTCGCCGCTTCGCTGACCGCATCAACGGAGTGTGGCAATCGTCGCAATCTCGCAGTTAAATCGGATTTGGAGAGAGAGTGGAAAAAGTTCTTGTGACAGGCGGAGCCGGTTTCATCGGCTCGCATACGGTGGACCTGCTGCTTCAGAAAGGCTATGAAGTTCGCATACTCGACAGCCTTCAACCGCGCGTTCATCCGCGAGGCAAGCCTGATTATCTGCCCGCCGAAGCCGAATTTATCGAAGGCGATGTTGCAGACCGTGACTGTCTGGACCTTGCTCTGCAAGGCATAAGCCGTGTCATTCATCTGGCAGCTTATCAGGATTACCTGCCCGACTTCTCCACATTCATTCATACGAACACGGAAAGCACGGCTTTGATGTTCGAGCTGATTGTCGAGAAGAAACTTTCGGTTGAAAAGATAGTCTTCGCCTCATCGCAATCCGTTTCGGGCGAAGGGCGATATGAATGCGATGAACACGGAATTATCCATCCCGAATCGCGCACGGTCGAGCAGTTGCGCAAGGCAGACTGGGAGGTTAAATGCCCTGTCTGCGCTGCCGAGATGAAGCCACTGCTGATTGATGAGAGCACGGTTCATCCTCATACCACTTACGCCATCTCGAAATACGCCATCGAGTTGCTGGCTAAAAATCTCGGTCAGCGGTACGAAATCCCGACCGCCTGCATGCGCTACACGTATGTGCAGGGCACGCGGAACTCTTTTTACAACGCTTATTCGGGAATCGCTCGCCGCTTTGCATTGAGATTGCTCCACGGTTTGCCGCCCGTGTGTTATGAAGACGGCAGGCAGTTGCGCGATTACGTGAACGTCAAAGACATAGCGCGCGCCAACGTCCTTGTGATGGAAGACGAAAGAGCTAACTTTCAGGTCTTTAACGCTGGAGGCGGGCGCGCAGTCACTGTGCTTGAATTCGCGAATATCATGATTGGCGAATTCGGGAGCCGACTTGAACCATTCGTTCCGGGCGAGTTCCGAGTGGGCGACACTCGCCATACTGTTTCGGATAATTCAAGATTGAACGCGCTTGGCTGGCAGCCTCAAACGCCGGTCGAACAGAACGTGCGCGAGTACGTCCGGTGGATGCAGGAGCAGAAGGGGACCGCCGAATATCTGGAAGAAGCCGAACGAGTGATGCGCGAGCAGGGCGTAGTGCAGCGCGTGGAAGCTCGCGCATGAGCAAATCAGGCGCGCGCTTTACCAAAGCGATGCTGCTCGCCGCAGGTCGCGGCACGCGATTGCGCCCGATGACGGAAACCGTCTCGAAATGCATGATCGAAATCGCGGGCAAACCTGTTCTTGAGCATAACGTCGAACGGTTGCGCGAATTCGGCGTCACCGACATTGTTATCAACCTGCATTACCTGCCCGAAGCAGTGATGAATCATTTCGGCAACGGCAGCCGGTTCGGAATACGCATTCGCTATTCGCACGAACCTGAATTATTAGGGACGGCGGGCGCGGTGAAAAAAGTCGCGCCGTTTTTCGATGCGCCGTTTTTCGTCTGGTACGGCGATAATCTCAGCACCTGCCGTCTGGATCGATTGCGCGAACTTCATGAAGCGAAAGGCGGCGTTGCCAGCATCGCGCTGCATCATCGCGATGACCCGACTCAAAGCGGCATAGTCGGGCTTGATGACAATGACCGAATAGTCCGCTTTCTGGAAAAGCCGTGCGCCGATCAAATCTTTTCGCACTGGGTCAGCGCGGGCATACTTGCGCTTGATCCTTGCGCGATGGAAGCGATTGCCGCCGATAGAGCCGTGGATTTCGGGCGCGATGTTTTTCCGGCTTTGCTCGAAAGCGGCGCTTCGCTCTATGGTTATCGAATGTCGGAAGATGAAGGACTCTGGTGGATTGATACAGAGGCTGACTTGCAAAGAGTGCGGGCGATAAATATGTTGTCTCGGAGTTAATTGCTATTCATACCCTACTGCATTATATCGAGAGAACACGGTAATGAGACGATCATCGCGTACTGCGGAAAAGTTGCAGAGCGAATACTTCACTGCGCGGGCTAAGACTTACCATCAATCAGTAGTGCGTAGTGATGACGAGCACGGGCGCGCTTTGCTGCACATATCAACTTTTATTGATGCGCTGACGAGAGTGGCGCGCAAAGCAGTATTTATTTCTGATTCCAACCGGTTCGGCGGTGGTTCGTTACCGACACGCTTAATAAAATACGGCGTTTGGCAAATGGGATTGTGGCCTATGATGAATTTCATTCGGACGCGCGGGAAGGGCTATACAATATCGGAGGGTGACGGGGTGGCTTATAGCTATTCTGTGTTTGACAACTATAAGCAACTTGCGGAATGGGCAGATCTCGTCATCGTGATCCCGACATCTCAAAACAGGCGAACACGTCACCACATGGCTAATCCTACCCTGACTTCAAGCCATGTTCTGTTATGTGCGATCAGAAATTAAGAAAACCATTTAAGTTGAAAAAATCATGATTTTGGCGAGAGCGCCTTATCGAATATCGCTCGGCGGCGGCGGAACGGATTTGCCGTCTTACTACCGCGAGCACGGCGGGTTTATCCTCAGCGCGGCTGTCAATAAATATCTGTACATCTATGTCAATCGCCCTGCGGCTGATGATTTCATTCGCTTGAAATATTCTCGATACGAACAGGCCGTCTCGCCCGATGAAATCGAACATGATTTAGTCAGACCGGCCTTGAAACTGCTCAACTTGGGCGGCTCTCTTGAGATCGCTTCGATGGCGGACGTGCCCGCAGGCACAGGACTCGGCTCGTCGGGCACTTATCTGGTCGCGCTGCTAACGGCGTTGTATGAACTGAAGCGCGAGAAGGTTCCGACTCAGGCTATGGCCGAGCGGGCCTGTCATATCGAGATGGAGATAGCAGGCCATCCGGCTGGCAAACACGACCCGTATCTGGCAGCGTTCGGCGGATTCACCTGTCTCGACATAGACACGGACGGGCGCGTGAAGGTTACCCCGCTCGACATCTCGATCACGACGGTCGAAGAGTTTCGCAATAACGTGTTGCTGTTTTACACGGGCCTTACGCGCAGCAGCAGCGATATACTCGAAGCGCAAAGACAGGACACCGAGCGGAAGGATTCGGCGGTCGTAGAGAGTCTTCATCATACGAAAGAACTGGGATATAGAATCAAGGAAGCGCTGGAGCAGGGCGACCTCGAACGCTTCGGAGTGATGCTCGACGAGCATTGGCAGAACAAGAAGCGGCGCTCGGCTAAAATCAGCGATGCGAGGCTCGACCGCTGGTACGAAACGGTGAAAAGCTGCGGCGGGCTGGGCGGAAAGATCATGGGCGCGGGCGGCGGCGGCTTCTTCATGTTCTTCTGCCCGAACCAGAGCAAAGCCAGGATTCGCAAGGCGCTCGCCGAAGCGGGCCTTCGAGAAATGCCATATGATTTCGATTACGAAGGCGCGAAAGTAATGGTCAATTTCTAATGCGCCATTTCTAAAACGCCATGAATGATCGCTCGCCAATCGCAAACCAACAGGCTCGCCGCGCAGTCTTCGTTGACCGGGACGGCGTGATCAATAGAATGTTTTTTCACGCGGAGTTCGGCATCACGGACTCGCCCGCCAACCCCGATCAGTTCGAGTTGCTGCCCGGCGCAGCCCGCGCCATCGCAGAGTTCAATCGCTCAGGTTTGCTTGTGATCGTTGTATCGAACCAGCCGGGAATCGCCAAAGGGAAATTCACGCCCGCGTTGCTTTACGCGATGGAAAGCAAGATGATCGCCGGTATAAAAGCCGGAGGCGGGCGGCTCGATGCCGTCTATAATTGCCTGCATCACCCGGAAGCCCGGCTTGACGAATATCGCGTCCGCTGCGATTGTCGCAAGCCTGAGCCGGGTCTGCTTGTAAATGCGGCGCGCGAGTGGAATATTGATCTGCCCGGCTCGTACATGATAGGCGACGGCGTGACAGACATCATCGCTGGGCGCGCGGCGGGCGTGACTACGCTGTTTGCGAGCAGTCGCAAATGTTACAACTGTGATAGCCTGATTGAGCGCAACGTATGGCCGGATTATATTGTGAGCGATCTGGGCGAAGCCGCAGTCGTGATTCGCAGCCTTGAAGCGGGAGACACGGATTCGGCTCGCCGGTTTAGTTTGAACTGCGCTCGTTAAAGGAGAGTTCGTTGGATTACGTTCGCCAGTACATCGAAGAGGCCGCAGAGATTTTAAAGCGGATCGATTCGGAAGCGATTGAACGCGCCGTCGATCTGCTGGTCGCGCTGCGCGAAAGAGGAGGACGACTGTTCGTTCTCGGTGTAGGCGGAGGCGCGGGCCACGCTTCGCACGCCGTCAACGACTTTCGCAAAATATGCGGCATCGAATCCTACGCTCCGACCGACAACGTCAGCGAACTGACCGCGCGAATAAACGACGACGGATGGGAGACTTCGTTTGCGAACTGGCTGCGCGGCAGCCGCCTCTGTGAACGCGACATGGTCTTTGTGTTTTCAGTAGGCGGCGGCGACTTAGAGCGCAACATCAGCGCGAATCTTGTGCGGGCGCTTGAAGAAGCCAAAAGAGTCAAAGCGACCATCTGCGGCATCGTCGGTCGCAACGGAGGCTATACGGCGCAGGTGGCAGATGAATGTGTGCTGATACCGGTCGTAAATCCTTCCGCGATAACTCCGCACACCGAAGCGTTTCAGGCCGTGGTCTGGCACCTGATGGTGTCGCATCCGAAGCTGAGGTTTTCCGAGATGAAGTGGGAATCTTCGCGTTAGATTCAACGAAAAAGGAATACTCGTCATGGCAATCTTTCTCGACACAGCCGACTTGAGCGAGATCAAGCGGTTTCATCGAATGGGTATAGTTCGCGGAGTCACGACCAATCCCACCATAATGCTGAAGCAGGGTGTAGTGGGCGGGCTGCGCGGGCTGGAATCGCGCTCGAAAGAGATAGCGAGTCTGATAGCGCCGCTCCCGCTTTCGGTCGAAGTCACGACAAACGATCCTCGTCAGGTGCTCGATCAGGCTCGGACATTCGCAGGCTGGGCCGAAAACATCGTGGTCAAGGTGACCATTCACGGACCCGAAGGCGAGCTTGAAAACATGGAGATAATCCATGATCTGGAAACCCGTCATGACGTGCGAGTGAATGTGACGGCGATGATGAGCGCGCAGCAGTGCTTTCTTGCCGCCATGGCTGGCGCGACTTATGTTTCGATATTCGGTGGCCGCGTCAACAACATGGGCTACAACGCCTGCGATGAAATCGCGAGGCTTCGCAAACTGCTCGATCAGTTCAATCTGAGATCGCAGATAATCGTCGGCTCTACGCGCGAAGTCCTGAACATAATCGAATGGCTCGAAGCGGGCGCGCACATCGTCACGGCGCTTCCGAGCCTGATCGAAGGCATGCTTGTGCATCCTTACAGCAAAGAGACAGTGCAGATGTTCCTGCGCGACGGAGCGAAGGCCGAAGCCATGCTCAAGGATGCGGGCGAGAAATGATTTCAAGAATGAGATAGAGGAGGTGCACGGGATTTGAGTGATATAGCTTCATATATAGATTTGCCGATTACTGTATTCATAGATTTTGCGGTGCTGGTGACGTGTATAATTCTCCTTCTGCGTTACGCCCGCCTTTCGCATTCTCATCCCGGAACAATCTATCTTTTCTTTCATGTCTACACCTTCACTATTCGCATGTTAGGGCTTCTGTTTGGGGCTGCAACGCTGTTTAGCTCGCTTCCCTGGTTGTTTGAACCCGTAAGGATGGAAGAGATAATAAGAGCCGCCGTCTATGGTGACATCGCGCTTTTAAGTATGACGGTTGCGTGGATAAGAGCATCCGTTGTCGATAGACGAAATATGCTCAGGTCGCCTAATCCTGTCAGAGAAACTCCGCCCAATCTTTCATTGCGTCACATCTGGACAATAATCGCGATTGTTCTTCCGTTCGGCGTCTTTGGCTTTTATGCCTATTCCATACTGCCGGGGTTTGAAGGGGAGCGCCTCGAACTGGGTGAATGGCAGTCTTCGAGCTGGCTATTTATCACGCAAGCCTGGCTGGGGCTTGTTCTTCTGGCTCTGATTTATTGGTATGGGTTTCGATGGTGGCTTTCGACGCTGATGTCGCTTTACCTGCTCATCATGGCATATCAGGGCTTTCACCGTTTCCGCATAATCATACCTGCAATTTTGTTAACGCAGATTTATCTCGACAGGCATAAGATGAAATGGCCGTCGGTTTACATAATGGGGGTAATGGCTGTTTTGGCGCTGTTGTTCTTCCCGCTGAAGGACATCGGGCGAATGGCTCAGGAGGGAGAAGCTGTAACGCAGATCGTTGACACCTCAAGGGAGTCCATTAATAACGCGTTGGTAGCCGAAGCCCCCGATCAGACGTTTCTCGATCTATTTGCCTGCACGCTGACGCTGACTGATGAGAATGAAAAATTCTACTACGGAAGCACATATCTCAATTTATTAACCTTGCCGATACCTCGCCAGTGGTGGCCCGATAAACCTACTCTTGGAGATTACCTCAAAGACATATCCCGGCCCTGGCGTCCTATGGCTGAAATGGGAATGATTGTTACTTATTTAGGCGAGTCATATATCAATTTCGGTTTTCTGGGAATAATAATCATACCTTATCTGGTTGCTTACTGGCTGGCGCGCGCTCATTTTCGGGCTTACAGGAACAATTATTTTTCAGTGGCCCGGTTTGCTTATTTGCTTGTAGCCTGCAACCTGATTCAGATCTATAGAGACGGCATAGTATCCCTGGTGGTTTTCACATGTGTCAATATGATGCCGTTGATGCTCATTGTGGTGTTGCATTTCATTCTGCCTGTGAAAAGACAGAGTAAGGTTTCAGAATATGCTGCTGCCAGCCATTGAAGCTTCACTGCGCGAAGGCGAAAATCAATCCCGGCTGTCGGCTGGCTGAGGTTGAAATATATGCTTCACCTTACCATATGGATGAACATGCCTTCGCTTCATCAGGGCGCGCTCTTCAGAGCTTTAGCTGCCCTTGAAGATGTTGATTTGCATGTTGTTTTTGCAAAGGGCCTGACATCGGATCGACTTGAGCTTGGCTGGCATGACGATCTGACGGGTTTTTCTTACCGGTTTCTGGATGAGCGAAACCGACTGGCCGATGCCATACGACTGGCGCGATTGCAGCGCGAAAGGTTTCATATAATTAATGGCCTGTGGACCGAGCAGGCGTTTGCGGCTGCGCTTGTCACACTTGCAATGTCACAAAGCCAATACGCCATCTATTCTGAAGCGCCCGACCCCAACGAGCCGCGTTCGATATTCAAGAGACTATTGCAGCGCATATTCGGAAAATCGCTGGCTCCGAAAGCCGTGGGCGCGCTGTCCATCTCTCGCTTTGCAACTCAGTTTTATAAAAGCCTCAATGTGCGCGACCGCCGGATATACCCGTTCGGATATTTCCGAACCGCGCGGCGCGCAGAGAACTTTCTCAATTTGAGAAATGACAATCGAATCGAGATAGTTTTCGTAGGACGGTTCGAGCATCGTAAAGGCGTAGACATCCTGCTCGAAGCATTGCAGCCGCTGTTCAAGCAATACTCGAATCTGTTTCTGGTCTTGATAGGCGGAGGCGAGTTGCTTGATTCTATTCAACAACAGGCATCGGCGCTTGGCGTAACGGACCGTCTTATTTTTGAAGGAATAATGGCTTCGGATAAGATTCAGGCGCGCGTGGCAGCGGCAGACATTTTAGTTTTGCCTTCTCGCTGGGATGGCTGGGGGATAGTTGTCAATGAGGCGCTTTCTGTCGGAGTGCCCGCCATTGCGTCAGACCGTTGCGGGGCAGCCGACATTATTCGCAACGGCGTCAACGGCTATGTGTTCCGCAGCGAGGACGTGTCAGACCTGCGCAACTGCCTGAGCGATTTCCTGAGCAGGCAGAGCGAGTGGCCGGACTTTCGAGCCAATGCCGCCGCGACCGGCAAAGACATTTCGATTGAAGCGGCAGCGCCTTATCTTATTAATTGCGTAAAGCACATGATGGGCACTTTGGGCGAACGACCAGTCCCGCCGTGGGCGATAACCTGTTTAAATGAAAATACTTTATCTCGTTGACGCCCGCAGCGCGATTTCTCGCAACTGGATCAGGCATTTCGTTGAGCGCGGGCACCAGGTTCACGTGATTTCATCTTACCCCTGCGCGCAGGATGTGATATCAGGCACCGGACAAATTTATCAACTCCCAATCGCTTTTTCGGGCCTCTCCCGCATAGATCATAATGGAACTTTTGGCGCGGCAAGACGCAGATCTCTGCTTACGCGAGGGCTGGCCAATTTGCGAAGCGGCGCTCTATCGCAACTATCCACGACTATGCGTTTCTGGTTAGGCCCTCTGGAATTGAATCGGCACGTCGGCAGATTGCGCGAACTGATAACTGAAATAGCTCCTGACATCGTTCATGCCATGCGTATCCCTTTTGAAGGCATAATGGCTGCGAAATCTATGCCTGTCGGTCTGCCTCTTTTAATTTCGGTCTGGGGCAACGATTTCACACTGGTTGCCGCGAGCAACCCGTTAATGGCCAGACAGACTGTAAAAGCCATGCAGCGCGCAGATGCTTTGCACAGCGATTGTAATCGCGATATGCGCCTTGCAATTCAGGACTGGGGATTTGATTTGAAGAAGCCATCAACGGTGCTGCCCGGTTCGGGCGGCGTTCGGACTTCGTTGTTTTATCCTGAGCCTGAACCGGGAATTCGCGCTCAGATGAATATTGCTCCCGGTGCGTCTGTCATTATCAATCCGCGCGGCTTTCGCACCTATATTCGCAACGACGTTTTTTTTCAGGCGATTCCGCTCGTCCTCAAACAGCGACCCGAAGCCGTTTTCATCTGCATGGGTATGCAGGGCAGCCCTGTCGCAGATAAATGGGTGAGCGGGTTGGGGATCAAAGATAATGTGCGATTGCTGCCAGTCGCATCGCACGACGAAATGGCTAACCTGTTTCGCGCGTCTGAGATCACGGTTTCGCCCAGCCTGCACGACGGAACGCCTAACTCTTTGCTTGAAGCGATGGCCTGCGGCTGCTTTCCCGTGGCAGGCAATATCGAATCTGTGCGCGAATGGATTACTGATGGAGAGAACGGGCTGCTGTGCGACCCGACAGACAAAGAATCCGTAGCCCGTGCCATCCTGCGCGCGCTCGAAGACCGGGAGCTTCGAGACAAGGCAAAAGTCTTTAACCTGTCGCTGGTCACAGAGCACGCAGAATACGAAAACGTAATGACGAAAGCCGAAGAGTTTTATCATCGGGTCGCGCAAACGTCAGCGCGGTCGGTTCAGGTCTGATTAATGTGCGGAATTAATGGCGCTGTCAACTGGGCGGATAGCGAAACACTTTCACGAATGAATAATATCCAGGCCCATCGCGGGCCGGACGATCACGGCATGTGGGAAACCACTACGGCTGACGGCAGACGTATCGGTTTGGGGTCGCGGCGACTGGCAATTCTCGATCTATCCGCAGCCGGTCATATGCCGATGCACGCGCCCGACGGGCGTCTGACCATAGTCTATAACGGTGAGGTTTATAACTATCCGCAACTGCGGCGAGAGCTTGAAAGCAAAGGCTATAAATTCCACTCAAACAGCGACACGGAAGCCGTCCTTTACCTCTACAAAGAGTACGGCCCTGAGAGCGTCCGTCGCCTTAACGGGATGTTTGCCTTTGCCATCTGGGATGACGACAGACGGCAGCTTTTTCTTGCGCGCGATCATTTCGGGATCAAGCCTCTGTATTATTGCTACCGAGGCGACCGTTTCGCCTTTGCGTCGGAGATAAAATCGCTTCTGGAAATCCCCGACATGCCGCGCAGGGTCAATCTGCAAGCGCTTAATCAGTACCTGACTTTTCTGTGGGTGCCCGATCCGCTGACGATGTTCGACGAGATTCTGAAAATCCCAGCCGGGCACTACGGGCTTTATCGAGACGGCCAGTTCGAGATAAAGCAATACTGGGATTTGAAATTCCCCGATGATGATTACGAGTTCAAAGCGAGCGAGGAAGACCTCGCAACTGGATTGCGAGATCGCTTTATCGGGAGTGTGAAATCACAACTGCTCAGCGATGTTCCGCTGGGCGCTTTCCTGAGCGCGGGGCTTGATTCAAGCAGCATCGTAGCCGCCATGGCTGAGAGCGGCGCAAGCCCTATTCGCACCTACACGATTGCTTTCCCTGACAAATATCGCAAAGGCGAATTGACGCTCGACGACACAGACGTAGCCCGGCGCACGGCGAATCATTTCGGATGCGAGCATACGGAGATCGTCGTCGAGCCGGACGTGGTAGACCTGCTGCCGAAACTGGTATGGCATATGGATGAGCCTGTAGCTGATCCGGCTGCGATTACGGCTTATCTGGTCAACCGCGAAGCGCGCAAGACTGTGACTGTGCTTTTGTCGGGCGTGGGCGGCGACGAATTGTTCGCAGGATATCGCAAGCATCTGGCGCATGATCTGGCGCAGCAATATCAGCGCATTCCCGCCGTTTTGCGTCGCAGTCTTATAGAGCCGTTAATCCTTGCCCTGCCCGCGATGCGCGGAACTTCAATGAAGGGCTATGTGAGGCTTGCGAAAAAGATGGCGCGCAGCGGCTCGCTTTCGCCGCAGGACCGTTTTCTGATGGACAGCACCTACATCACAGAGAACCAGAAAATTGCGCTCTATCAAACGGCCACGCGCAAGCGGATCAACGGCGATCATCCGTGGTCTCGTCATAAACATTATTTCGATCAGGTCGAAGGGGCGGATTTTCTGAACCAGATGCTTTATCTGGATACGAAGGCTTTTATGGTCAGCCTGAATCTTAATTATAACGACAAGATGAGCATGGCCAGTTCTGTCGAGGTGCGCGTTCCGTTTCTGGACTGGGAGCTTGCCGAATGGGTGGCCTGGAACATACCTCCGAATTTGAAGCTGCATAAGAAAACGACCAAGCACATTTTGCGCGAAGCTATGCGTCCATTGCTTCCGCCGGAAGTTCTTGCTCAGAAGAAAGCAGGTTTCGGTGCTCCCGCCGATTACTGGCTGGCGAATGATCTGCGAGAGATGGTTGACGACCTTCTAAGCGAAAGCAGGATAAAAGAGCGCGGCTTGTTCAATGCGATGGCTGTGCGGCGTTTGATCGAAGAACAACGCGCGGGGCGGGAAGACTGGTCGTTGCAGATCTGGCAATTCCTGACGCTTGAACTGTGGATGCAGGCGTTTATAGATTCTCATTAAGCGGGTAAACGATGGCGCTCCCACGCGGCATTAAGGCCGTCAACATAGGATGCGGTCTTACTATTGCGCCGGGATGGATAAATATAGATAACTCTCCCAACGCGCGGCTGGCAAAGTACCCTCTGCTGCGCTGGACGTTATGGAAACTTGGAGTTCTGTCTGATCGGCATTATCGAGTCGAATGGCCTCAGTCCATTTTGATTCACGATGTGAAAAAAATGCTCCCGTTCGCAGGTTCATCAATAGACTATGTATACACATCGCATTTTCTGGAGCATAACTCTCTCGACGATGCGCAGAGGTTAATGACGGATATTTTCAGAATCCTGAAATCCGGCGGCGTCCTGCGCGTAGTCGTTCCAGACCTGGCAATAGGCGCGCGTCTTTACCTTGAGGCATTGCGCGCGAATCCTGATAATTCAAAGGCTGCGGCAGTTTTTCTGGACTGGATGCAGTTAAGCAGACCGGGAGTTCGTGATCCGCATCTCTGGATGTACGATGTGCCATCTTTGAGCGCAATGCTGATCGAATCCGGGTTTACCGAAGTGGTTGTTTGCGAGCATAAACAGGGCCGGATGCCGGATTGCGACATTCTTGATAATCGACCGGAAGATTCTCTGCACATCGAGGCGCAAAAGCCTCTGTAGCCTTGACCGTGAAGACAGATCAGTGTGAATTAAGGTTTGAAAAGCTATGACTTCGGGCAGCAAAATCGGACTTAAAGCAAACGTAAAAGAGCATTGGGAGAGAGAGACCTGCGGGACTCGTTACGGCAACGAGGCGGATCGCAAATTGTATTTCGATGAAATTTCCATAGCGCGTTACGAGCTTGAACCCTATATTCATTCTTTCGCCGATTTTCAAAGCGCAACCGGAAAGACCGTGCTGGAGATCGGCGTCGGCGCAGGGGCCGACTTTCAAAACTGGTGCAGGTACGCTGCCCATGCTACAGGCGTTGATCTGACCGAAAAAGCGATATCGCTTACCGATGAGCGTTTGAAACTCAATTCAGTGCCGCCGGAAAGCTATAAGCTGCTTTCTACTGATGCCGAGAATCTGCCTTTCGACAGCAACAGTTTCGACATCGTTTATTCGTGGGGAGTGCTGCACCACACTCCTGATACTTACCGCGCTTTCCAAGAGGTCTTTCGGGTCTTAAAACCGGGCGGTTCCATCAAAGCGATGATCTACCATGACCCTTCGTGGACGGGGCTTATGCTCTATGTTCAGCACGCGCTGATTCGCGGCCATCTGAATACGAAAATTAGAGAGGTCGTTTTTCAACATCTGGAAAGTCCGGGCACGAAAACCTACAGGGTTGGCGAAGCCAGGCAATTCCTGAGCGAAATCGGGTTCTCTGATATTGAGTTGTCAACAAGGCTGGGACCCGGCGATTTGCTCACGATCAAACCGAGCAAAAAATACGACTCGACATTCTTTAAAACGATCTGGAAGATTTATCCGCGCTGGCTGGTGCGTTTGATGGGCGACCGCTATGGGCTGGCTCTATTGATTAATGCAGGCAAACCGAAGAGCGCGCGAATTGATGAGTGATTCGCTGAGACAACGCATGGCTTTGTTTATAAGTAGAAGCTATGTGCCGGTCGTCTCTGTCGTTTTAGCATTGGTGATCGGCAACTGGCTGGCGAAGTCGTATGCCTTCGATCCGCTGACGGCGGCGCAGAACCAGCGGATACGTTTTCAACAGGGCGGCGACCTCTCATCGTCGAACCACCTGACAGCCGAAGAATCGAGGCTCGCCGAATCTGTGCTCGACTCAACCGCGCTCGGTGCGACCGGGGCGAATGGTAATAAGCATTTCGGCTTGCTTTATGTAGGCAACTCGCAATCGCTCGCCATAATGGATCAACAGCCGGGCGACATTATAACGCCGCAATGGCTGCAAATCCTTCTGGCGCGACAACACGACTCGACCGCGCAACAGTTTGATGTTCGCCTCGGCTCATTGCCCAATATCACGATGACCGAAGTGTTAATCAGGCTCATCGTCGCCGGAGAGCAATCGCCGCGTCAAACAAACGCAATGATTGCCGCAGTCGTACTGGAAGAGTTTCGCGGGCTGGGCGTCAGGCGCGAGGTTGCCGCCGAGTTGACTGCGCCAGCCGCTAAAGACGAATTGATCGCGCTTGTAGAAAACAACCCTGATCTGCATGCTGCGCGCACGGCGCTCTAACCATGGCTTAAATCCGAACCGCAAACGGTCGCCGCCGATAAGCAGACGCGGAGCGATTCGGTTACAGAGAGACTCGAAAATCATTTGCAATCTGTGGCTGAAAGAATGCCGGTTTTTGCCAGACGGCAGGATTTGCAGGCAGCGATAAATCTTACATACAATTATTGGCGTGATCGCTTACTGAGGATCAACTCTTCGACTCCTCGGCCAGTCCCGCCCCCTTCATATCAGGCAGCTATCGAGTTGATCGAACTGACTTTGCGTTATGCCCGGTCAAGAGGGATACAAATTGTTCTCTATCTCGCGCCGATGCGGCTGAGCGTTCAGCCGAATCCCAACCTGCCTTCGGACGTGGCGCGCTTTCGACAGGATGTGCCGTCTTTGTGTAGGCGCTACAATGCGACCTGTCTGGATTATGTTGATTTGATACCTGAAAATCTCTGGACAAATTATCCCGAAGGAGCAGAGATCGGACAACGCGACTTTGCCCACTTCACAGGCGCTGCGCATAAGCGACTGGCCGAACAACTGGCTTCAGACATCATCCCGCAACTGATTCGGGAAAAGAGCGAATGACGATTCAGAGTTTAAGTTATCTGCTCTTCGTCGTTCTGGTGTGGATCGCGATCTGGCCATTGCGTTCTGCGCGGTCGCGGCAGGCGCTCCTGCTTGTTGCGAGCTATCTTTTCTATGCGACTCTGGGGATTGGCTTTCTGGGAGTGCTGGTTGCCAGTTCGATCATGAATTATGCACTGGGCGCGATGATGCGCCGCCGTCCGACAGCCGAACGATTATGGATTTCCGTTGCGCTAAACGTGCTGCTTTTGCTGGTCTTCAAGTATTTGCCTCAGACGGCAATGGGGCTTCCGGTCGGACCGGCTTCGAGCCTGCTGCCCAAAATAATAATGCCGGTCGGCGTCTCCTTCTGGACGTTTCAGGCGCTCAGTTATCTGTTTGACCTTTATCGCGAAGAAGAACTCGATCCGTCATTGATGGAGTTCTGTCTGTACATGGCCTTCTGGCCAACAGTGCTTTCGGGGCCTGTGTGCCGGTTGCCTGAGATGTTGCCGCAGTTTCGTCAAACCGCTCGACCCGCGTGGGACGATGTTGCGCAAGGCACACGCAGAATAGTCATAGGGCTTTTCATGAAAGTAGTGCTGGCCCAACTGCTCGCGACCGGATTCAACGCTGGCGAAGGCGTAGCAGCCGGGTTCGATCAAATCGCGCGAGGCTGGGGCGGGATTGACGTGTGGATGCTGGCCGTCGGGTTCGGCTTTCAACTCTTCTTCGACTTCGCGGGTTATTCGCATATTGTAATAGGCACGGCTCGATTGTTCGGCATTCGATTGGAAGAGAATTTCAATCGCCCATACTTTTCCGTCACACCTTCCGCGTTCTGGACTCGCTGGCATATGTCATTGTCATTCTGGATTCGCGATTACGTTTTTTTGCCTCTGGTGATGGCGCGGCGCGAGAAGTGGTGGCGCTCGTTCGCGCTGGTCTTTGCGATGGCTTTATTCGGATTATGGCACGAAGCAACGCTGTTGTTTCTGATCTGGGGAACCTATCAGGGCTTTCTGCTCGTGGCGCATCGCAGAGGGCAACAGCTGAAACGAACGCTCAACTTCGCCTCGCCTCGTTACGTTGGCGGATTCCTGTCATGGGCGTTGACGTTTGCGTTGATCTCGCTGGGCTGGATATTCTTTCGCGCGAATGATCTCGGTCAGGCATTGCTCATGCTGAAAGCAGTTGTTTGGCCTGCAAGCTATTTTCAACTGGCCCTGCGCCCTAACTTCTACATAGTCACGTCAATGATCGTCTGCGGTTACTTCGCTTATGTCGGTCTGGAATCTCTGATGTCGCGCATTGGTGACAATCTCTGGGCGAGGCGCGCTTTCAGGTTGCTGTCACCTGTTTATTACGCAACAGCGATCTTTTTAATCATAGTCTGGAGCAGGCAGGAGACGGTCTTTGTCTATTTCCAGTTCTGAACTCGAACGTCCGGTCGCCTTTCGGACTTTAATAGAAGCGCTCGAAACAGCGCCGCCTGATCGCCCGTTCGTTACGATGTGGAATACGGAAGACGACTCAGAGAGCGTGACCTTCGGCCAGTTCAAACGACAGGCCGAGGCGTTGGCCGTTTATTTTCAATCGCACGGTCTCGGCGCGGGCGATGCGGTCGTGTTGATTATGCCGCAGGGCATAGAGTTGATGGCTGCCTTTGCGGGTGTGATGCTTTCAGGCGCAGTCCCTGCGATTCTGGCTTATCCGAATTTCAAAGTGGAACCGGCAAAGTATCGGGCGGGGCTTGTGGGTGTCACTGCAAATTTGAAAGCTCGAATGGTCGTGCTCGACGATAAGTTCCCGGAAGAGTTGATGGATTATGTGACCGTGGGCAGCGACACGCTGGTTTTGCGCAGCGCCGCCGGTCAGGAGCCGCCTGCCGGGATCGAGTTGTTCAGGACATCGCTTTCTGCCGACAGCCTCGCCTTCATTCAGCATTCGGCAGGGACTACGGGGTTGCAGAAAGGCGTAGCTCTCTCAAATCGAGCAGTGCTTTTGCAACTCGATCATTTGGCTTCTGCGCTCGAAATAACCGAGCAGGATTCGATCTACAGCTGGCTGCCGCTTTATCACGATATGGGCCTGATCGCGTGTTTTATGCTGCCGCTTGTGCTGCATCTGCCTGTTGTAATGCAGTCTCCGACAGACTGGGTTATGCAGCCCGGTACGATGCTGCAATTGATCGCGCAGTATAAATGCACGCTGGCCTGGGCACCGAATTTCACTTTGCAATTTCTGGCGCGCAGAGTCCATAAGGATGACAGAAGCGAATATCTGCTCTCATCACTGCGCGCTTTGATCAACTGCTCGGAGCCTGTGCGCGCCCAGAGCATGGATGAATTTCTAAACGCGTATTCTTCGTCCGGTTTGCAGCCCTGTGTTCTGCAAAGCTCTTATGCGATGGCTGAAAACGTATTTGCAGTCACGCAGTCGTCAATAAACGGGCAGCCGCGACGTTTATGGATTTCCGGCGAGATGCTCAGGCGCGAGCACAGGGCCGTGCCGGTTGATGAAGGAACCGATGACGGCCTCTGTTTCGTGTCGTCAGGCCGTTGCCTGCCGGGCAACGAAGTTCGTATAGCATCGCCTGAGTCGAAGAACTTTTCTGAGTCGAAAAACCTGCCTGACGGGGTGGTGGGCGAGATTCTGATTCGCAGCGATTCTTTGTTCGACGGTTACTACAATCGCCCGGATTTGACCGAAGCTGCATTACAGGAAGGCTGGTACTGGTCGGGCGATCTGGGCTTTTGCAGAGACGGCGAGCTTTACGTCATCGGGCGCAAAAAAGATTTGATGATCGTCGCGGGCAAAAACATCTACCCGCAGGATGTCGAAGAGATCGCGTTCAGCCATCCGGCGATTCACGATGGGCGCGCCGTGTCGTTCGGTTTGTATAACGCCGATCTGGGCACGGAAGAGATAATCGTCGTGGCTGAAGTGGGCAGAGAAGAAGATTTGACCGATGCAATAGCCATCGAGCGCGCGGTTCGCAGCCGCATAACGGCTGAACTGGGCGTTGCCGTGCGCGCTGTCTATCTCAAGCCGCCCCGGTGGATTGTAAAGAGCACGGCTGGCAAGAACGCGCGCGCAACAACGCGCGACAAATTATTTGGCGAGCATCCTGAACTGGTCGAAAAATAAATTCAGTGGGAGATCGTATAGTGAATGAACAAACTCAGCAGATAATCGAATATATCGAGCGCGAAATAATTCGCCGCCCCGGCATCCATATTGACGAAGATACTGCGCTGGTTTCATCCGGATTGATTGATTCATTGGCGCTGGTCGATATCCTGATGAAACTGGAAGACGTAACCGGTTTGCGAATACCGGCTGGCAAAGTGCAGCCTAAAGATATGGACACCGTGCAATTGATGTTTGCAACAGCCGCGCGCGCCGGAAAACCGCGCAAGTGAATCGTTAGGAATTGCTCATAGGTTTTTAAACAGGAGAGTCGAACAAGATGTTGGTACTCGGTCTGAATATGTTTCACGGAGACGCTTCCGCCGCGATAATTCAAGACGGCGAGGTCGTCTTTGCCATCGCCGAAGAGCGGCTCAATCGCGTCAAACACTATGGCGGCATGCCGTCACTTTCTATTCGCGCCTGCCTGGACTATGTCGGAGCCGACATCGCAGACATCGATCACGTTGCAGTAGGCCGCGACAAGGCCGCGAATCTTAAAAAGAAAGTCCAGTATGCTCTTTCAAATCCGGCGAAACTGCTCAACTTCATCCAGATACGCAAACGCAGGGAAGCGATGGATGATTTAAAAACTCTACTGGCTGGCGCGATGGACACGCCGCCTGCGCGCATGAGATTTCAGGAGCACAACGTCGAACACCATATCGCTCACATAGCAAGCGCCTTCTACTGTTCAGGTTTCGATGAAGCCGCAGGATTCAGCTATGACGGCTCAGGCGATTTCGTCTCTGCGATGCAGGCGCGTTGCGCGGGAACCGATATCGAAGTCCTGGAGCGCGTCTTTCTGCCTCATTCGATGGGCAGCTTCTACACTATGCTGTGCGAATTTCTCGGCTATCGAAAATACGGAGACGAAGGCAAAGTCATGGGGCTTGCCGCATACGGCGAAGGCACTTATTACGACCGCGTCTGCGACATCGTATCGCCGTCCGGAAACGCTTTCAAGCTGAACATGGATTACTTCGTTCCGCTTGGCAGCAACAGCGGGTTGAAGATTGGCGACGACGGCACGATAAAGGTGGCGCGCCATTACGCCGAGAAGATGGTCGAAGTATTCGGCGAGCCTCGCAAGCCTCAAAGCGATATAACCACGCGAGACCGTGACATCGCTTACGCCATGCAGCAACGCTTTGAAGACATATTTTTTCACCTTCTGCGCCAGCTTCACCGACAAGCGCCTTCCGACAACCTTGTGATGGCGGGCGGCTGCGCTCTGAACAGCGTGGCCAATGGAAAGATCTTTTCAGAGACGCCGTTTCGCCGGACATGGATTCAACCGGCGGCGGGCGACGAGGGCCTTGCCGTCGGCGCTGCGCTCTATGCTTATCACTCGACGCTCAAACAGCCGCGCAAACACGAGATGAAAAACGCGTACCTTGGGCCTGAATTTTCACAGTCGCGGATTCGCGCGGCGCTCGAATCGGTGAGTCTGGAATATCGCCATCTGGAACGCGAGGCTTTGCTTGAAGAGGTCGCCGGACAGATTGCGGCGGGCGAAATCGTGGGCTGGTTTCAAGGGAGAATGGAATGGGGGCCGCGCGCGCTCGGCAATCGCTCGATACTTGCGCATCCCGGATTGCCGGATATGAAAGACACGCTCAACGCGCGCATCAAACTCAGAGAATGGTTCCGGCCTTTCGCGCCTTCGACAATCGTCGAGCATCAGAGCGAATACTTTGAACACGATCACCCTTCGCCTTTCATGACGCATGTGTATAAGATTCGCGCGGACAAACGCGAAAAGCTTTGCGCCGTTAATCACGTTGATGACACGGGTCGTTTGCAAACCGTCTCGCGCGACGAGAACCCGCTATACTACGATTTGATAAGAGCATTTCAGCGCAGAACAGGATTGCCGATTATCTTGAACACGAGCTTCAATGAAAACGAGCCTATCGTCTGCACACCCGAAGAGGCCATCGATTGTTTCCGCCGCACGAAGATGGACGCGCTGGCAATCGGCCCATATCTGGTATTAAAGAGTGAAAATCAGTCCAGAGTAGAAGCGCCCATAGCCTTATAAGGGCCGCAAGTTTCACGGAAATGATGAACAGGCACGTCAGGCTTTGGCGAACAGTCAACGAATATGGTTTCGGGTGGATGGCATCGCGCTTAGTCTACGAGATGCAAGTGCGCAGCGGCTTTCAAACTCTGCGCTTCGGGCAGCGTTCGTGGGATGAAAATGAGTTGTCGCGCTGGCTCAGGGCGGGCGTATCTTCCGACCCTGAGGATTATGCTCATTACCGACGCGAGCATCAACCGCCCTTCTTTTTTCAGTCTTCCGACCGCGCGCGCCTGGCTTGCGCGCTGCGCGAGACATTAGGTCAGACCGGGCTTCAGACGCTTACAGACGAAGCGCGGCAAATCGAGCAGGGCACATTCAGTTATTTCTTTTCCCAGCCGGGCCAGTTGGGGTTTCCGCCCGACTGGCACCTCAACCCTTTTACGGGGCAGCGCGCTTCTCCGACGCTTCACTGGAGCCGTATCCCGATGTTTTCGCATGTTTCGGGCGACCTGAAATTCATCTGGGAGCCGGGCCGTTTCGCATCTGCTTATAAGCTTGCTCGCGCTTACTGGGCTACGAATGATGAATCTTACGCCGAGACGTTCTGGCAGTTGATCGAAAGCTGGAATCGGGCGAATCCGCCCAATCACGGCGCGCACTGGAAGTGCGGTCAGGAAACATCGCTGCGAATCATGGCATGGTGTTTTGCGCTTTACGCTTTTGCCGATTCGCCGTCTACGA
The DNA here is from genome assembly GCA_963804815.1 of Blastocatellia bacterium. Lineage (GTDB taxonomy): Bacteria > Acidobacteriota > Blastocatellia > UBA7656 > UBA7656 > DATEKX01. The sequence goes on from CAWDRU010000002.1 coordinate 7,786,286, forward strand.
CGCCTGAGCGGCTGACGCGGCTGGTCGGCATGATCGCTGCGCAGGCTGACCGCGTATCGGGCGATCACATCTACGCGCGTTTGCAACGCAACAACCACTCGATCAGCGAAGGCGCGGGACTTTGGACCGTCGGATTGCTCTTTCCCGAACTGCAACACGCCGCAGCGTGGCGCACGCAAGGGCGAGAGATATTGATAGATGAAGCCGAGCGCCAGATAGCAGGCGACGGTTCATACATTCAAAATTCCACTAACTATCATCGGCTGATGCTACAGGATTATCTCTGGGCCATACGACTGGGAGACGTAACCGGTGATCCGCTGCCTGATCGTGTGGTTCAACGAGTTGAACGGGCGGTCGAATTTCTTTACCAGTTGCAGGACGCGGAAAGCGGGCAGATGCCTGCTTACGGCCACAATGACGGGGCGCTGATTATGCCGCTCAACACGTGCGATTATTCCGACTTTCGACCGGTTACCGCAGCAGGCCACTACCTGACACGTCGCAGCCGTTTGTACGAGGCGGGGCCATGGGAAGAAGACATGCTGTGGCTCTTCGGAGAAACTTCAATCAAAGCGCCCATTCAACGAGTCGGGCAAGTCAGCCTTGCAGCGCGTGAAGGCGGATATTACACGCTCAGAGGCGAACGGGCTTTTGCTGTCACTCGCTGCACAGATTATCGCTATCGCCCTGCGCAGGCCGATATGCTGCATATGGATTTGTGGTGGCGCGGCGTGAATGTGGCCTGCGACCCCGGCAGTTATCTCTATTACGCCGAGCCGCCCTGGGATAACGGACTGGTCGGCACTCAAGTGCATAACACTGTCACAGTAGACCGCGAGGATCAGATGCCGAGAGGCCCGCGCTTCATGTGGTTTGACTGGACGAAATCAGAAGCGCTCTGTTTCGAGCGGTCGGCGGCGGGAAGACTTGAATGGTTTGAAGGGCAGCACAGCGGCTACGAACGGCTGAGCGCGCCAGCCCTTCATCGGCGCGCAATCGTTCGCGCGGGAGATAGCATCTGGCTGGTCATAGATGATCTTCTGGGTTCCGGCTCGCACGAAGTCGCCTGCCAATGGCTTCTTGCCACAGGCGAGCATAACATTGATGAAACACGGCAACGGCTTCGATTGAGCCTGTATGCAGGCGACCTGCAACTTTACTGGAAGACTGTAATGGTCAGTGGTGTTCGCGTTGACGTTTCATGCGGGGATGAAAGCGAAGCGCCGCGCGGATGGCGCTCTCGCTATTACGGGACTCGCGAACCCGCGTTGTCATTTAAAGTGGCCGGTCAGGCAGAGATGCCCTGCCGCATAGTATCGGCATTTGTTTTAGGAGATCCGCAGGCGCACGTCTCTATCGATGATGAAACGGCAACGGTGCGACACAGCGATAACACCGAGCTTTCTGTAATCTTGTCATCACTCGCATCATCGAGCCGTCTGTCAGTTAAAGAAGTAAAGCTTACACAAGGCGAGCGCGTCGAAATGCTCCAATGCAATGTGAGGCAATCGTAACAAGTATGCGTATAAGCGTATTCGGGCTGGGTTATGTCGGCACTGTGACGGCTGCGTGTCTGGCCGTGGGCGGGCACGGGGTTATCGGCGTAGACATCGCCTCCGATAAAGTCGAGAGTATAAACAGCGGGCGCTCCCCGATTGTCGAGCGGGGCATTGATCTGATCATCGCACAGACGGTCGAGAGCGGTCACCTGCGCGCCACACACGAAACCGAAGATGCAATTGCCGAATCTGATCTGGCGATTGTTTGCGTGGGCACGCCTTCTGCTGAAAACGGCAGCCTCAATACCGAATACGTCGAGCGCGTCACTGCGCAAATCGGTTTGGCCCTTTGCAGGGATCGAAAAAAGGATTTCCTGTTTGTGCTGCGCAGCACAGTTTTGCCGGGCACTACTCGAAAGATAGTGCTGCCCGTTTTAGAGCAGACCACAGGTCGCGCTGCGGGCGAGGGCTACGACGTGGTTTTTCATCCTGAGTTCCTGCGCGAAGGCTCTTCTGTCGAAGACTTTCATCATCCTCCAAAGATCGTCATAGGCGAAAGATCTGCCGGAACAAGCCAGCCGTTGCAGCAACTTTACGAATGTTTTCAAGCGCCGCGCTTCGTCATGGGGCTTGAAGTTGCCGAAATGATCAAGTACGCCGACAACTCTTTCCACGCGGTCAAAATCGCTTTTGCCAACGAAATTGGCCGTTTTTGTCGCTCGCACGACATAGATGGCCGAGAGGTGATGGAGGTATTCTGCGCCGACAGGCAGTTGAACATATCGCCCGCATATCTTCGACCCGGCTTTGCTTTTGGCGGCTCGTGCCTGCCCAAAGATGTGCAGGCCCTGTTGTATCAGGCTCGGCACAGCGACATCAATCTGCCAATGCTTGAAGGCGTGATGCCCAGCAATAACGAACAGGTCGAGCGGGTTTTTCGACGCATCGAATCCTGTCGCCCTTCCGAGATTGGCTTTGTGGGGCTGGCCTTCAAGCCGGGCACGGATGATCTGCGCGAAAGCCCGCTTGTAACTCTGGCCGAACGATTATTGGGCCGAGGGCATAAGCTTTCGATTTGCGATGCAGACGTGCAGGCCGCGCGACTGGTCGGCGGCAATCTCACTTATGTCGAACAGCGATTGCCTCATCTATCGGGGCTGCTCGTTTTATCTCTCGATGATCTGAGCCGATGTGATGTTATAGTGATGGGCCATCCTTTGAAAGAAGAATCCCTGCTTGACCGCTGGCTTGAAGAGGGAAAAAAAGTGCTCGACCTTGTAGGCAGGCAAACACGCACAGGCCATCCCGGCTACGAAGGGTTGCACTGGTAAACGTATGCGCATCATGTATCTGCATCAGTATTTCATAACGCGCGCGGGGGTCGGCGGCACGCGCTCATACGAGTTTGCCCGTTACATGGTCAGGCAGGGTCATGAGGTAATCATGGTAACCTCCGCCGGTCCGTCTGACTCGCCCTCTGCGCGCGGCACTGGTACTGTAAATCACCGCCGAATAGACGGCATCGAAGTGGTTGAAGTTCAAGCGGGTCATCTGGATTACATGCGTGCGACCTCAATGGGGTACGTTTCGCGCATACGGTCGTTCTTTCAATTCGCTTTTGCGTGCAGCCGGGCGGTTCGCAAACTCGCACGCCCGGATATTGTCTTTGCAACTTCGCCCCCACTGACCATAGGAATCCCTGCGATGGTGGCAAGCCATTATCATAAAGCGCCTATGGTATTTGAAGTGCGCGACCTGTGGCCGGAAGCGGCGATACAGATGCAGGCATTGCGTAACCCTGCGGTCATAGCCGTTGCGCGCAGATTGGAACGCAGCATCTATCGTCGTTCTGAACACGTGATAGCTCTGTCGCCCGGTATGCGCGACGGCGTAACGGCGGCAGGGGTTCCGCCTGAGCGTGTGACCGTAATTCCAAACGCTTCGGACCTTGAGCTTTTCTCGCCTGATATGAGTGGGGCCGATTTTCGGGCGCGGTTGAATTTGAACGGGCAATTCGTCTGCACCTACTTCGGCGCGATGGGCGAGGCTAATGACCTGCGACCGGTAGTTGAAGCCGCGCGTCTGCTTGGCGAGCGCGGAGAGAAGGGGATAGCCTTTGTGCTGCACGGTAAGGGCAAGCGTCGCGACGAACTGGAATCGTTTTGCCGGAGTCACAATCTGACGAACGTTATATTCTCTGACCCGATACCGGATAAACAGGCCATCGCGCGACTGGCTGCGGCTTCCGACGCCTGCATGACGATTTACAAAAATGTTCCGATACTTTATACCTGCTCGCCCAACAAGCTCTTCGACACTTTTGCGGCAGGCCGTCCCGCGATAGTCAATTCTCCGGGCTGGTTGAAGGATCTGGTCGAGCAGAACGAAGCCGGTTTGTACGTGCGTCCTGATGACGCCGAGCATCTTGCAGATCGCGTAGTCTTTTTGCGTGACAACCCGGAGCTTGTCAAAACATACGGGCACAATGCTCGCCGTCTGGCTGAAGAGTCGTTCGACCGGAATAAACTCGCGGCCCGGCTGCTTTCAGTCTTCGAGCAGGTGGTAAGCCGTCACGCTTCGCCTTAAACGAGGCGAAGCGAGCTTCGAGAACAGACAGATGTACAACTCGTTTGGAAAACGATTGCTTGATCTCTCTCTTGCAGTTCCGGCGCTCTTGCTGCTTTCTCCTGTTTTCATTCTCGTGGCGCTGCTGGTGCGGATAAAATTAGGTTCCCCGGTCTTTTTTCAGCAACGACGGCCCGGACTTGGCGGCGAGCCTTTTACCCTTTTCAAGTTTCGCACTATGAACGATGCGCGAGACGGGCAGGGTCATCTGCTGCCCGACGGCGAACGCCTGACGCGATTCGGTCAGTTTTTACGAAGCAGCAGCCTGGATGAATTGCCTGAGTTGCTCAACGTGGTCAAGCGCGATATGAGTCTTGTAGGCCCGCGCCCTCTGCTGTTGAAATATCTGGAGCTTTACACGCCGGAACAGTTTCGCCGCCACGACGTGCTGCCCGGCATAACCGGCTGGGCGCAGATCAACGGTCGTAACGCGCTGTCGTGGGCGCAGAAGTTCGAGATGGACATCTGGTACGTCGAACACCGTTCTTTCCGACTGGATGTGCGAATCCTCGCGCTCACGTTTCTGAAAATAATCAGGCGGGAAGGCATAAGCCAGCCGGGACACGCGACTGCTGAAGAGTTCAAAGGCAAAGGAGCCTGAATCAAAGAGGAGTCTGAATCAAAGGAGCGCAAATCGGTTGAAACGGATCGTCATCATCGGCGCAGGCAGTCACGGTCGAGAGGTTGCCGACATCGCGCGGCATCAGGCTCAGGTGAATGGGGAGATGGAAGTGCTCGGCTTTATTGACGACAATCGCGATTTGCGTGGGCAGAGCCTGGACGGCTTGCCGGTCCTTGGCGACTGGTCATGGTTTGACCGCGCGGACCGCGAAACCACAGACGTTGTTTGCGCAGTCGGTTCTCCGCAGATTTGCTGTCATCTGGTCGAACGCGCAAACGCGCTCGGTTTGAGCTTCGCAAGCGTAATCTCTCCGCTCGCGCATATTTCATCTTTCGCGCGGCTCGGCCAGGGCGTAACGATATTCCCCAATGTGATTGTTAACACGGGCGCGTTTATTGACAATTATAGTATCCTGAATGTCGCCTCAACGGTGAGCCACGACGCGATGGTCGGACGCTACAGCAACATCAATCCCGGCGCTCATCTGGCTGGCAACGTGACAATCGGCGAAGGCTGTTACGTAGGGATGGGCGCAAGCGTAATTCAAGGGCGAACGGTCGGCGCGTGGTCGGTCATAGGCGCAGGCGCTGTCGTTATTCGCGATCTGCCCTGTGGCGTCACCGCCGTAGGTGTTCCTGCTGAAATCATTAAGAGAAGAGAATAGAGGGAATGAACAATAATCCGGCTTTGCTGGGAAACGATCCTATATTCGCGAGCAAAATAAACATTGTGCGACCCGTACTGCCTTCATTTTCGGATGTCGCCCAGGATACGGAAGAGATTCTTACAGGCGGCATGGTGACAAAGGGGCGTCATCTTCGCGCTTTTGAAGAGGCCGTAGCGGCTCATCTGGGCGTGCGTAATGCGGTCGCAGTCTCAAGCTGCACCACGGGGCTTATGCTCACTTATAAATGTCTGGGCCTGACCGGTGATGTCGTAGTCCCAAGCTTCACTTTCATGGCGACGGTCAGCGCGCTCGTCTGGGCGGGGCTCAGGCCGGTGTTTGCGGACGTGGATTTCCACACGACCAATCTTGACCCAGCCGCCGCAGAAGCTCGGATCACGCCCGACACGACTGCTATCGTGGCGATTCACAACTTCGGCAACCCTGCGGACATTGATGCTTTGCAGACGGTGGCCGATAGTCACGGCCTGAAGCTTATCTTCGATGCCGCGCATGGATTCGGCGCTCTTTATCAGGGCAAACCTGTCGGCCCTCAAGGCGATGCTCATGTCTATAGTCTCAGCCCGACGAAACTGCTCATCACGGGCGAAGGCGGAATCGTGGCTACGGACAACGACGAACTGGCCGACCGTATTCGACTGGGCCGCGAATACGGCAACAGCGGAAATTACGATAGCGCGTTTGCGGGCATCAACGCGCGGATGCCTGAATTCAACGCTTTGATGGGACTGCACAGTTTGCGAAATCTGGAAGCGGCTGCGCGTCGTCGAAACGAAGTGGTTGCGATTTACAGAGAAGAACTGGGCGAATTGCCCGGCATAAGCTTTCAGCAGGTGCGGCCCGGCAACCGGAATTCCTACAAGGATTTTTCCATCGCCGTTGATCCGGACGCTTTCGGCATGAGCCGCGACGATCTGGCTCTGGCGCTCGAAGCCGAAAACATTGACACTCGCAAATATTACGAACCGCCCGTTCATCGCCAGACTGCATATGCATCATTTGCCACAGACGGCGAGTTGTTGGATAATACGGAACTGCTTGCATCCCGCAGTCTCAGTTTGCCGATGTGGTCGCATATGGATGACGAGACTGCGCTGAATATCTGTCGAGCCATACGACGCATTCACGAGTTTGCAGGAGAAGTGACGCGGACGCTTAATCAGTCAACAACTATTTCCGCAGTCTAGTGAGCACCATACGGAAAAGGAAAAATGTCTGTAGCACGCTCTATTCATATAAAGCCGGAAGTTCTTGTTCGCATCTTTGCGGACATTTTACTGCTGAATCTCTCGGTCATCACTGCGCTGGTGGTACGGTTCTTTTATCTCGTAGTCTTCGGGCAGCCTCTTGTCGATTTTACGTATAACACAGTCTTCTGGAATTACGTGATTCAATATCGCAACAGCGGCTGGCTGCTGACAGGTATCTGTCTTGCGGTCTTTGCGATGAGCGGCTTTTACACTTACGGGCGCGCTTACAAAGGGCCGTACAAAGCATTGATCGTCACGCAGGCCGTCAGCCTCGGGTATCTGCTATATGGTTTCATTTCATACTTCATCGGCGGCGCGCTCAATATGCCGCGCGCGGCTCTGATCTTCGCGTGGATTGTCAGCGTCATCGTGCTGGTGCTGTCTCGAATATGGGCGTTGCTGTGGTCAAACGTCGTGCGGGCAGAGATTGATCGCGAACAGCCCGAAAAGCGCGAAGTGCATAAAGTGCTGGTAATCGGCGGCGCTGGATACATAGGCTCCGCGTTGTTGCCAAAGCTTCTGGATAAGGGCTATCACGTGCGCCTGCTCGATCTGCTCATCTACGGCACAGAGCCTATCGAAGACGCGATCCTGCATCCCAATCTCGAAATCATGCAGGCCGACTTTCGACAGGTGGATAAAGTCGTAGAGGCCATGCGCAACATAGATGCGGTCATTCACCTTGGGGCAATCGTTGGCGACCCGGCCTGCGCGCTCGACGAAGAACTGACCATCGAAGTCAACCTGATGGCAACGCGCATGATTGCCGAAGTGGCGAAGGGAAGCGGCGTCAGCCGGTTCATCTTTGCCAGCACCTGCTCTGTTTACGGCGCAAACGACGCGCTGCTTGACGAGCGGTCTGCGCTGAATCCCGTCTCGATTTACGCTCGAAGCAAGATAGCCTCGGAGCGCGTGCTGATGAGTATGGCAAGCTCGGATTTTGGTCCGACCCTGCTCCGCTTCGGCACTATCTACGGATTATCGGGCCGCACCCGGTTCGACCTTGTAATCAATCTGCTGACGGCCAAAGCGCTCGTCGAAGGCAAGATCACAGTCTTTGGCGGCGACCAGTGGCGGCCTTTCGTTCACGTAGACGATGCGGCGCTTGCCGTGTTGAATTCGCTTGAGGCCCCGCTCGCGCTCGTCGGCAAAGAGGTCTTCAACGTAGGCTGCGACGAGCAGAATCACACGATTCAACAGGTGGGCGAAATGATTCAGCGACTCGTGCCCGCATCCGAAGTGATCAGCATGGGCTCAGACACAGACACGCGCAACTATAAAGTCAGTTTCGACAAGATCAAAAACACGCTGGGATTCAAGCCTCGGTGGAGCGTCGAAGAAGGCGTCCGTCAGGTGATCGACGCCGTCGCAAGCGGCAGGGTCGCCGATTATCAGGACGCAAAATACAGCAACGTTAAATTTCTCAGCGATGAAGGCACATCAAGACTTATACGCCGCCAGAATCGCTGGGCGCACGACTTGATAAACGAATCATCTTCGGAAGTCGCGCTCGTGGCCGGAGAATAACGCAAGCCAGACCGTCTGGCACTCCCTCATGAAAACTGCCTCATGAAAACGGCTGATGTCATTATCATCGGAGGCGGCATAATCGGGCTGGCTACGGCTTACAATCTTATTCATCGCTATCCCGGCAAAAGGATTCTGATACTCGAAAAAGAGAACCGCATCGCGCTTCATCAATCGGGCCATAATTCAGGCGTTTTGCATTCGGGCATCTACTACAAACCCGGCTCTACGAAAGCTGCGACCTGCCGCGAGGGCAAGCAGGCGATGCAGGAGTTCTGCGCGGCAGAAGGAATCGGCTACGAAATTTGCGGCAAGGTAATCGTCGCCGTCGATGAAAGCGAGCTTGACCGTCTGAACGCGCTTTATGAGCGAGGCATAGCCAACCGTGTCAACTGCCGTATAATCGAGCGCGCCGAACTCGCTGAGCTTGAACCGCACGCGGCAGGCATCAAAGCCATACACGTTTCTGAAACGGGGATCGTTGATTACAAACAGATCTGCGCGCGACTGGCTGCGCGTTTCGAGGAGCGGGGACAGGAGATCATAACCCGTGCCCGGGTCGTTGGCTTGATGGAAACCTCGACGGAGGCAATAGTCAAAAGCGAGGCTGGCGATTTTTCGGCCCCCTACGTAATCAATTGCGCAGGGCTTTACTCGGACCGTGTGGCCGCCTTTGCGGGCGAGCCTTCAACTGTGAAGATCGTTCCGTTTCGAGGCGAGTATTATAAGCTCAAACCCGAAGCCGAATATTTATGTCGCAATCTGATTTACCCCGTGCCTGACCCTCAGTTCCCGTTTCTCGGCGTTCATTTTACGCGGATGATACGGGGCGGCGTCGAGTGCGGCCCGAACGCCGTGCTCGCTTTTGCGCGCGAAGGTTACGCGAGGTCGGACATAAACGCTCGCGATCTGCTGGAATCGCTCACATATCGAGGCTTCATCAAACTTGCGCGGAAATACTGGCGAATGGGCGCGGGCGAGATGTGGCGGTCATTGAACAAAACGGCTTTCGTCAGCGCGCTTGGCCGTCTAATGCCTGAGATAAAAAGCGAGCAACTGGTGACGGCTCCCGCAGGTATTCGCGCTCAGGCGATTGCACGCGATGGAGCTATGCTTGATGATTTCGCTTTCGGGGAGCGGCGGCGTGTCATCAGCGTGCTGAATGCCCCGTCTCCCGGCGCTACCTCTTCATTGAGCATAGGCAGGCTGATAGTAGAGAAACTCGCTGCGAGATTTTAAGCATGAAAAGAATAGAAACAGAGCTTCCTGGCGTGATCGTAATAGAGCCTGTCGTTTTCAAAGACGAGCGCGGCTTCTTTTTCGAGAGCTATCAGGAGCGGAAATTTGCCGAACTGGGTATCCCTGACCGCTTTGTTCAGGACAATCATTCAAAGTCAACCGCTGGGACGTTGCGCGGGCTGCACTATCAGATCACACGCCCGCAGTCGAAACTCTGCCGCGTCATTCAGGGCGCAGTGCTGGACGTAGTCGTAGACATCAGGTGCGGCTCGCTGTGGTTCGGGCAACACGTAAGCGTTTTGCTGTCTGCCGAAAACATGCGGCAGATATATATCCCTGCCGGATTTGCTCATGGCTATCTGGTCTTGTCTGAAACGGCGGAATTTCTTTACAAATGCAGCGATTTTTATTTCCCGGAGTACGAGCGCGGAGTCATATGGAACGATGCGGAAATCGGTATTGCGTGGGGCATTCAAACTCCGATATTGTCGGCCAAAGACAGCGCGCATCCTGAGCTATCTAAAATACTTTCGGACGAATTGCCCCGCTATGAATGAAGCCTGATGTTCTATTCTCGGAAATGTCAAAAAGTATGTTGACTTTTAAGCGGTTATCTCATATTCTGGGGCTACCCTTACAGGGGCGCGCGGACGCACGCAGTAATACTTCCCCGCACTGTTACTTTTAATGGAGGAATTATGAAGCTGCCACAAAGACATCTTAGAGCATTGCTCAGTCTCGTGCTTGCCATGACAGTTACCACGTTGTTCACTTTGCGCACTTATGCGGCGATTGATACAAAGAGTGAAGCGCTTGCTCAGGATTGCACGGGCACACTTACACTAAAAAGCGGTTCGGTCACCGTCAACGGCAATGCATCTCAGACCGGCGCGACCATTATGACTGGCAGCGTGATCGCCACAAGCGGAAACGGCAATGCCGTAATTGACCTTGGCGCGGCTGGCCGCGTTGAAGTTAAGGGCAGCACGACGGTCACCATTACCTGCGTGGGCGGTGCGATTCAGATAAGAACCAACTGCTCGAAGACCGAAATCGATGTCAAGAGCGGTTCGGTCAGCGTTACTACGCCTAACACTGAAACAATTGAAGCGGGCAAGGAAAAAGAGTTTGGCGGTCAGGTCGAAGGCACTCTTAGCGCGGGCGCAAGTATTGAAGTCGAATGCGAAGGGCGCAAAGCAGGCGGAGCGCTTCTGGTCGGCCCCGGACTGCTTGGGCTTCTCGCGTTGATCGGCGTCGGAGCAGCGGTTGCTACAGGCATCGCAATAGGCGAAGGCGATACAGGCGGCTCAGGTGACATACCAGTCAGCCCGGCAGTTCCCTAGACTGCTGTTAAATCAGGAATTCCGAATTTCAATCATCAAGCCTCGGCAGTCTGAACTGTCGAGGCTTTGATAATTATGAGATCAAAGTAAACCGCCGGAGGTTACCTTGTCTGATAATTTGTGTCCTGAGTGCGGGGCGCATGTTTATCGCTCTCATACTCGCGGCTTCAAAGAAAAACTCATCAAAGTCGTCACCTCTCATAGAGCTTATCGTTGCCACGAATGCGGGTGGCGAGGCTGGTTCGGCAAGGGCAATCTGCTCATACGCAAAAGTGCGCTGCGCGTGGTCATCAGCCTGTTGTTGACTCTGCTGGTAACGACGCTACTTGCTCTATACATCGTCGATAAACTCAGCCCTGACATATCACCCATTGATATTAAACAACAACACGCGCCATAACGTAGCTGCGGATCTGCATCCCGATGAAGACAGGCGAGGCGGGTTTGGGCTTGATAGCCAGTGCTTGTTTTGCAACAATACTTAACCACAAGACACTTCTTTGAGGTGAATTTTCTCCCGTGTGTTTGATAATAACCAGGCCCAGGAGGCTAGATTGAAGCTCAAATCATTAATCGCAGTTTTCTTAATATCGCTGGTCGTAACAAGTAATATTGCGCGCGCGCAGTCGTCATCCGTGCAGTCTCCGGTTTCCCAGTCTCCCGTTGTCACGCTACCGCTCAATTCGGACCAGATTGGACTGGTAAGAACAGCCGTGCAGATCACAACCAGAGTCTCTTTCGCCGAGCCTGTCGCGGAAATTATATGCGGCGACCTGTATGATGCGGGCAGCGGCAAAGGCACTTTTGTAGTTCAACGTAGCGGCACCGCCGAAAAGCCCGGCAATGATGTCTTTATCAAGCCTGTTGTATCCAAAGGGCAGAGTAATATGTTCGTCAGAACGGGCGATGGAAGACACACTTATAATTTCGATCTGAAGATTGTTGCCCCTGAGCAGGCGCATCGCGTCGTCAATGTCACTGACGTACTGCCGGTTGCGCCGGTAAATCCGCCGAGCGAAAAAACCACCCCCCAGCCCGCAGACCCCGCGCCTGAGATTGTAAAAACCGTTCCTTGCCCTGATGCCGACCGCATTAAATCGGAAGCCGAGCAGTCCGCGCGCGTGAAAGCCGACGAGATTATTCGCAATGCGAACCAGCAGGCTGAGCGAATAACCGGAGAAGCCAATAATAAACTTGCCGAAGCTACACGCAAGACCTCAGATATCGCAAATCAGGAACCCGACCATCGCTTTATGCAGGCTATGATACTGGGATTGCGCGAAACCCGGATCAATAATCCGCGCGCGTCCACCAAGAAAAAGATCATAATTGTGCTTGACCCGCGCGTGCTGGTATTCGACGAGAAGGCGTACCTGCGCTACACAATTCAAAACGCGGGTGAGCTGGACTTCACCTTCAACAGCATCACGCTTGAAATGGGCGAAGGCGCAGAGGCCCATCCGCTTACGATACAGATCAAGCAGACCAAAGACGACAACAAGCTTGCCTCAGGCGAATCGCTTACGGGCATCATTGCCTATGATCCGAAGCAGGTTACGTCCAGGGATAAACTCATCTTATATGTGCGCGGCGACGACAACGTGGAAATAACTCATGTAACTATTCAATGATCGTGATAGAATCAACGGGCATGTTCAAGTATCTGGCAGCAGCTTTCGTATTATTAATCATCGCCGTCGGGGTGAATGCGCAGGGGCCATTGTCTCCGCCCGCCCGCCCGCCGATTCCTCTTACAGATTCCGATCAGGAGCGCGCGCGCCTCGAAGAGTTAAAAAAGAACTCGCAACAACCTGCGCCCGCTGAACAGACGACTCAGATCAAAGTTCCAGTTCCGGCGAGCCGTCATCACATCTCGTCAGGCAATGCGGCGCTCGACGCTATGGTTACCGATGCTGCCGCTCAACACGGCCTCGATCCGTGTCTGATCTTTTCCGTGATGAGGGCCGAATCGGCATTCAATCGCCTGGCCGTATCGCCGAAAGGCGCATCGGGGCTGATGCAGTTGATGCCGGAGACGGCTGCGCGATTTGGCGTCAAGAATATATTTGATCCGCGCGAGAACATCTTTGCAGGAGCCAAATACCTCAGATGGCTTCTCAATCGATTTCAAGGAGATGTGCGGCTTGCGCTTGCCGGTTATAACGCGGGAGAAGGCGCGGTCGAGTTCTATGGACTTCGCATACCACCGTTTCAGGAGACTCAAAACTACGTACGGACAATCTACACGCGTTACAGCGGCATTCATCTGACTGCTGCGCCCGGTACGGTCGCGGCTGAAGTGGCTAAGCCCGCAGAACAGCCGAAAGAAAATCTTCCTACCTATAACCAGATCATCCGATTCACATCATCTACAGGCGAATCAGCCGCCAAGTCCGGAAAGTAAATTCAGGTCTGGAAAGTAAATCGCCTCGCCACCCGAACGGACTTCTTCAGTTTCGTTGTGTCATCAGTCTGACAAATTCAACGATCATCGCTTCAGCCCAGTAGCGTTTCTCGCCATCGATGAATCCGACGTGTCCGCCGTGATCTGTGGCCAGCAGCGCCACGTTTGGATTCGTCGTCAGCTCAGGCCGCTCGAAAGGCGCGAATGGAATGAACGGGTCGTCTTTGGCCTGGATGATGAGGGTTGGAGCGGTGATGTGTTTAATGAACGGAAGGGCGCTTGCCCGCTCGTAATAGTGTGCTACGTTGCGAAACCCCATATGCGGCGCGGTAATAAGATCGTCAAACTTGCGAATCGTCCAGATGCCGCGCAGCCGTGACGGGTCGTATCGATCCGGAAACAGTCTTGCCTTACGGCGCAGGCGGCTCTTGAGACTCAGGATGAATCTCATATGATAGATGATGTTCGACCTCATCTCGATTGCATCGGCGCAGGATTCCAGATCGATTGAGGGCGAGACAGCCGCCACGCCCCACAACTGCCGTGGCACGCTTTGCCCGTATTCGCCCGCAAGCTTCAGCACTACGTTCCCACCAAGCGAAAAGCCCGCAAGGTAAATTTCACCGAGGCCGTCGCGCTCTATCAACTCGGCAATTATCTGTCGAATGTCATCCGTCAACCCCGCGTGATAAAGCGTTGGCGTCAGATGTTCCGTCCCTCCGCAGTTGCGAAAATTGATGCGCACCACGTTGAAACCGGCTTCCAGAGCCTTTTCTGCGGTTCCAAGCATATAGCGCGATTCGGTCGAGCCTTCCATTCCGTGTACGATAAGAAGCGTAGGGGTTGATGCGCGATCTTTTTGCCACGAGCAATGCGCAAGCACTTTTACGCCCGGAGCCGCGTCGAATATGCGAGGCTCGCTCAGCTCAGTGATGAATTTGAATCGCCGCCTCAGCAGCGTGCCCGCAAGCGTCTGCGAATGCGCGTTTCTGATCGCAGGGTGCGGCGTGAAAGGCAGCTGCGACAGGTGGTTTATAATCTCTTCTTTTGACATCATCTGTTTGGTTGCTACACTCTGCCAGTGTGCTGCTCGGTTTCACAAGCGAACACGTATAAATTTTAGTCGGCAAACTGAGGGCGAAGCAAGGTTGATGAGCGCGTTCCAATAATAGCGCCTATTGCGAGATGGCTGAAACGAAAGACGACCGTCACCGTTACGGTCAACACTACACTCCACACGAAGTAGCGAGACTGCTTGCGGCGTTCGCGGTGCGTTCGACAGGGGCTAAGATTTTCGATCCGAGTTGCGGCGATGGACGTCTTCTCGAACAATCGCTTCAGATCAAACGTCACCTTTCCGGGCAGAACAGAGGCCGGAATGTTTTGCTGGCTCAAGACGTTTTCGGCATAGACCGATCAGCCCCGGCTGTCCGTCTTGCTTCCCGCATAACTGCCAACGTAGCGACGGCTGATTTCTTCAACCTTGAGCCGCTCGCCAGCCTTAACGCAGAGCTGAGGATGCCTGCCGAATTTGACGCGGTAATCGGCAATCCTCCCTACATCCGCCAGGAAGTGATGGGCGCAGGCGATAAGCGGCGCATAGAGAAACGGCTCGAAAGCGACCGCGCGAATTCGCCGGATATTCATTGGCCGCGATGGTCCGGCAGGTCGGACATCTATGTTTATTTCTTCGCCCGTTCGATTCGATTCCTGAAAGCGGATGGGCGGCTGGTTTTCCTGACCGCGAGCAGCTGGCTGGATGCCGGATACGGCGCAGCCCTTCGAGAGTTTCTGCTCAACAACTTTCGCGTGATCGCTGTCATCGAGTCTGCGGCAGAAAGCTTCTTTACAGATGCTTCAATCAACACGAGCATCACAGTGCTGGCACGCGAAGCCAACAAGCGCGCGCGCGAAGCGAACCTCGTAAGATTCGTGCAGTTGATCGAGCCGTTGAACGAGATTTTTAATCGCAAGCGGATCGGCCCGGATGCCGCTATAGATCTTGCGCAAACAATCGAGCATCTTGATTCTTCCGGCACGACCAGCGCCTATCGAATCCGGGCGATCAATCAGGCTGAGTTGTTGAACGAACTGAGGGGCGCGCAGGACTCGGCCCGCAACTTTACGGGAGCGAGTTGGGGCAAATACCTGCGCGCAGACGATATTTTTTTTCGCGTGCTGGAGCGCGGCGGCAGTCGCCTGCGCCATCTTTCGGATCTGGCGCGCGTTCGATTCGGCGTCAAGACGGGCGCGAATGATTTCTTTTATGTGAAAGGCGAAGGGCCAAAAGGCAGGCTTCTGACATTGAGCAAAATAGCCAGGGTGCGGCGCGGTCTTACGACCGGCGCAAATGATTTCTTTTATCTCAACCGTGTGAAAGAACGCCCGTCCAACATAACCGTCGTAGAAAGCGCCACGGGTGCCGAGCGCGAAATCGAATCAAAATACCTGTCGCCCGTGATCTTCTCGCTGAAAGAAATTCCATGCATTTTGCTTGAGCGCAAGAAAACCGGAAAACTTTTTTTCAATTGCCCGGTTGCGCGAAAAGAGCTGAGGGGCACAAAGGCGCTCGATTACATTCTGAGCGGCGAGCGCGCTGGTTACGACCGGCGACCTACCTGCGCGGCGCGTAAGGAATGGTACTGGGTTGCGCGCGGAATGAAGCCTGCGCCTCTGATCTTTCCATCAAAGGTAGGCGAGCGATGGCTTGTGGCTTTGAATCGCGCCCTTGTATTTGAAGACAAAAAACTCTATGGCATCTTCCCGCGACAGCGAGTGCCAAAGCTTGTGCTTGCGGCGCTGCTCAATTCAACGTGGGCGCGCTACTACACAGAGATAACCTGCCGTCAGATGACAGGCGCGCAGGCTATCGCCGATATAGATGTGGCAGTCGCTGAACGAATAATGATTCCAGACCCGCGCGAGCTATCGGCGACACTGAAGAGAAATCTTGAATCTGCCGTCAGGGCTATCGCGGTCAGACCTGTTCTTTCGATCTTTGAAGAAGTGAATCGCGCCGACCGGCGACGGCTCGACGAATTGACGCTTGCGGCAATGGGGTTCACCGATAAAACGGAGCGCAAAAACGCGCTCGATCAGTTATATCAAGCGATGACGAAACTGGTGCGCGCGCGACTCGATAAAAATAGCGACAAGCGTCAAGTGACGGGCGGCAGGTAATGACTATCGGTCTTTTACTTGTAACTTCGAGATATGTCGCTTTAGAATCGCTTCGGGAGATTGATTGATGATTCACAAAAGCGCCTTCAATCGCATCGTGCTGATCGTGCTCGACAGCGTCGGCATCGGTGAGATGCCCGATGCGGCTGATTACGGCGACGCAGGCGCAGATACGCTCGGCCACACTCTCTCGTCGCGCGAGGTCGAGATACCGAATCTCCGCGCGATGGGACTCGCCAACATTCGACCGTTGCCTGTCGCGCCTGTCGATAGTCCCGCAGGCATATTCGGACGCGCGGCCACCAGTTCGCGCGGCAAGGATACGACGACAGGCCACTGGGAGATGAGCGGCATCATCACCGCTCGACCTTTTCCGACTTATCCACAGGGTTTTCCACCGCGAATAATCGAGCCGTTCGAGCGCGCAATCGGTCGCAAAGTTCTCGGCAATAAACCTGCTTCGGGCACAGAGATCATCAAAGAACTTGGCGAAGAGCATGTGCGAACAGGCCGCCCGATTGTTTACACATCAGCCGACAGCGTTTTTCAAATCGCCACGCACGAAACGGTCGTGCCGCTCGAACAGCTTTACGAGTGGTGTCTTATCGCTCGCGAGTTGCTTAGAGGCGAAGACGAAGTTGGCCGCGTTATAGCTCGGCCCTTTATCGGCGAGCCGGGCAACTTTCGCCGCACGGAAGCGCGACAGGATTATGCGATTGATCCGCCCGAAGAAACGCTGCTCGATTATGTGAAATCAGCGGGGCTTGCCGTAACAGCGGTCGGCAAAATCGGCTCGATATTCTGCCATCGCGGCACAACCGAAGAACTCAAAGCCGGAAACAATAACGCCAGCGTAGACCAGACGTTGCAGGCGCTTCGCAGTACGCCGCGCGGGCTGATATTTACGAACCTCGTTGACTTCGATATGCTCTACGGTCATCGCAATGACGTTGAAGGCTATGCCCGCGCGCTTGAAGCGTTCGACGCGCGGTTGCCTGAGATTCAAGAGGCGATGAGCGATGATGATCTGATGATAATTACAGCGGATCATGGCTGCGACCCCGGCGATGTTTCTACGGATCACACGCGCGAGTATGTGCCGGTGCTTGCGTGGGGACGCCGCGCGCGCGCGGGAGTTGATCTGGGCATTCGCTCGTCGCTTGCCGACATTGGGCAGACCGTAGCGGAAAACTTTGGCATTGAGTTGCAGTCTGGCCGCAGTTTTCTTCGAGATATTGAATGACGCAAACCCGGACTAAATTCTGCAAAGGAGAAATTATATGAAAGAGCAACTGGTAGCACTTCTGGTGTCGAAGGTGGGACTTGATCAGGAGAAAGCCGATCAAGCTGTTGACACCGTTTTGAATTTTTTCAAGGAACATCCCGATCAGGTCTCTTCGTTGTTAGGCAAACTGCCGGGCGGGCTTGGCGACAAACTCGGCGGGCTGTTGGGATAGTGAACATTCAATAGCCAGCGCCTCAGCAAGGGGGCGCTGGCTGGTGACATCTTTTATGAAGTTGCGAGTAGACATAACGGTTTTGATTTTCTGCATCGCTTTGACGAGCGGCGCGCAGTTTTCGCGCGCTGCATCATTCGATGATCAGAAGAAGACCACCACCGCCGACCAGTTAGAGCGATTGAAAAGCCAGTCGTCTGCCGAGCGGCGCGATGCCATAGACAAACTCGCCGACATGGAAGATGCTCGCGCGGTCGAACCCTTGATCGCTTTGCTCAAAGATACGGATTCAGAGGTGCGAGCCACGGCTGCCAACGCGCTCGGCGTATTGGGCGATAACCGTGCGGTCGAACCCCTGATTGCGTTGTTGAAAGATGACGTAGCTTTTGTTCGCAGCGCAGCGGCGCGCGTGCTGGGTCAATTGAATGACCCGCGCGCGGTCACGCCGCTCATCTCTTCGTTGAAAGATTCAAATTCAAGTGTGTGTGCGGCTGCTGCGATGGGACTTGGCTCGCTCAAAGATGCGCGAGCATTGCCAGCGTTGATGTCATTGATCAGAGAGCCATCTCCCGACATACGCGCCGCCGCCGCCGCCGCGCTCGGCGATCTGCGCGACAAGCACGCGGTCGAAGTGCTTATTAACCTGCTCAGGGATGAATCTACGACTGTGAAGTTATCATCCGCGCTTGCGCTGGCAGACATCGGCGACAAGCGGGCTGTTGCTCCGCTCAACGAAGCCGTGGCGAATGAAAAGGACGAGGAGACTCGATCACAGATGAAAGAGGCGCTTCATCGGCTGATGGCAGCGCCGGATCAGTAAAGATCGATGTCAGAGGCCAGAGGTCAGTAAAAGCAGAGGTTACCTCTGGCCTCTGACATCGAATCTCTGATCTACTCGTCGTGGGTATTGCGTTTGCGCAGGCTCTTGCGGGCGCGACGGCGCGCGACTTGAGACTTAAGGCGGCGACGCTCACCTGGTTTCAAATAGAATGCGTGCTTTTTCGTATCTGTGATTATGCCTTCGCGGGCGACCTGTCGTTTGAAGCGTCGTATTGCGCTTTCAATGCTTTCATTATCGTGAACCTGTACTCTTGCCACTCAAAACCTCCATCAGCTTATCGGCCATTCATAGGAAACGATCTGGTCAAAATATGACTCGTCTCCAAGCTGATTAGCTTACACAACGCGCTCGCCGACTGTCAACGCTATAAAAAGCAGGATTATAGCAAAGTGAAAGTAGAGGCAGTGACAAGCCCTGCCCCTAATCCTTAGCCCAACCGTCTTTTAAACCAACGTGAATTCGACATAATGATCGAAGTAAAAGCCCTGAAAGGGCGAAATTCAATAGCCGTGGGTGAAACCCACGGTATGCAACGCCACTACCACACAAGCCCTGTAAGGGCGAAATAAATCACTTGGTTTATTTCGCCCTTACAGGGCTTGTAGTTTATCTTGATGCGCGACACAGGGCGATGCCCTGTGCTATTGAATTTCGCCCTTTCAGGGCTGATTACTATGTCGAATTCACGTTAAACCAGTTTTCTACCACCGGACCCGCACACGGTAAGAGAGCGTGACCGAGCCGTCTGCTGCCACGGGGACGTTGAATCGCGCGGCAAAAGCTGCGGTCTTTTCCCACTTATGATTCGACGTGAGCATCTCCCAGTCGCCGCCTATCGGTTCATTTACGACTATGTTTACAGGCTCTTTTTTGTGATTGCGTATCACGATCTGATAAGAATACTCGTAGACGTTTGAACCGATGACTTTATAATCCATCATCTTTCGCTCGCCAACTATGTCGAAAGCGTCGCCCACTTTGACCTTCACCGTTTCATCTTTCGGCGTGTGGTCGATGCGGTCTTCGCCGATGAACTGCTGACCTCCGGCGGAATCGGCCTTGTAGAGGCGAACTATACCGGCGGGCAGGGGCTGACCCAATCCGTTCTTCGCAGAATTCAGAAGCTCTATATAAACGCCTATCTTTTCTTTGATGGGTTCACCGGGATTGTTATAGCCGTGATAGTAATAAGGCTGCCCGTAGATGATGAACTGTTTGTTCGCGCCTGCGCCTTTAGCATCGAGCAGGCTGATCTGTTTCGTCTGCGCGTTCTTGATCGTCGTGCGCCGCTGCAACGTGTAAAGGTGATACTCGAAGAACGATTCTTCTTTGAACTGCTCTTCGCGCGCCGCGTTGCGCGCGACATCGGCGCGCATCTTCGATTCGTACATCTGACGATTCTCCGCGCGATGCACGTCGCCTGCGACAAGCTTCAATTCGGCGTTGCGATACTCAGCGCCGCTGTTGTTTTCAATCGTCACCCATCCGGTAACATCCGCGCGCGTCTCGTCTGAATTGACCAGCACGACATAATCCGAGCGCCAGTTGATGCCGCCCGTCAGATAGGAGGCTTCGACCGATTGCGCGGTAGCCCTTTCATTGGCAAGTAGCCACACGAGCGTGGGATTAGCGATCAGGCTTTCGGGCAATTGCGGAAAACGTATCTCGGCAATGTTCGACGGATTGATTACGATATGATCTCCTATCTGCCAGACCGCGCCGCTGTTGTTGGCAAGCAGAGTGGCCTCTGTCGGCGTCAGCTTCTCGGTCTGATTCTCGTAGCTGCGCAGGACGAGCGTTATTTTCTTTCCGACGTATTTGTCCAGCAGCTTTTGAGGCGACAGCAGATCGTATTCATAGTTTTGCTCGACTACGGAAAGATCACCGGGCGCAGTAAGCGATTTGATGTGAACGGTCGCGGGGTTGATCTGCTGCGCGACGCCTTCAAATTTCAGAGCCGATTCGCCGCGCGGAACCGTCAGGTCTCGACGATCTCGCACCAGTCCGAGATTGACGTTGTAGATAGTGATGGCCACCGACTTCTGTTCTTCGGGCGTGCTGGTCAAC
This sequence comes from Blastocatellia bacterium, assembly GCA_963804815.1. Classification (GTDB taxonomy): domain Bacteria; phylum Acidobacteriota; class Blastocatellia; order UBA7656; family UBA7656; genus DATEKX01. The sequence continues at coordinate 7,807,028 of CAWDRU010000002.1, forward strand.
TCATTGCTGCTCGCGTTTGCAAACGAAGAGGCACCCGACCCAAGCATCAGCGACGAAATCAGCACGCCTGTTACAGCGATTCTCCTAAGCACATTCTTAGAATCTCTCATTATTTTTTATCTCCATAAAAGAGCGCGCCGATTCTGAAGGGATGAGGGATGAAGGATGAGGGATGAATTCGATGATTTCAATTTAAGACTCGAAATGCTGATTCATCCTTCTGCCTTCATCCTTCATCCTTTCTTTCGGCGCGCTCCGATTTTCCTTACTACGCTTGATTGAACGCAGGCGAGTCAGAGTTCTTGCAGTGTTGTTATACGGATTTCAGATTTAACCTGATCGGCAGGCAGGCAACTTACCCGGTCGGGTGAGCCTCATACAGAAGTAGCGCAATATGCGTCTTGCGCTACTTCTGTACGGTCGCCATCAGTTGCTCTTTGCGGAAGCAGGAGTGAATAACAGATCGTGAAAATCAAAACTGAAGTCTGTCAGCGGCGAGGCGGCGACCATCTTTATCTGCTCGATGCTGCCGTCCGGCTTGAGCGCGAAGCTGACGAATGCATCGGCCTCAAGACTGCGATCACGCCATCGGGCTATGAACGTATCGTACTGCCAGTGTTCCAGATCACCAACAAGCAGCGGCGTATGCGCGAACCGCAAAACCAGTCTGTTATTTTCAATACTTATCGCCATCTCTCCATACCACGCATCTGTGTAGCGCCCGGCGTACTTCGCAAGCTCAAGCGAAGGCTTTGAGTCAGCCGCGCGCTTCGCAGCCTGACCTTTAGCAACCTCAGCCGCGCGCGATTCGGCCATCTCTTCCGATTTTCTGTACGCGGCTATCCAGTCAGTGGCAGGCGCGTTCATGTAGTGATCGAGCACGCGATAGGTCAGCGATTGAAACGCTCCGCCCGATTGCTGATTTGTCAGCACGACAACGCCGAGATTCAGGTCGGGCACGAGCGTTACTCTCGACACATACCCCAACAGCCCGCCCGTGTGTGACACGGTCTTCAATCCGCGATATTCCGTCAGCCCCCAGCCCAGACCGTATGCCGCAAAGTTGGACCGAAGCGGCGCAAGATGCGGCGGCGGGTCGTTGAGCGGAAGTATGGTTTGCGCCGACCACATCTCTCGACTCTGCCGCTCGCTGAACAATCGATGGCCCTCGCCTATCGCGCCGCGATTCAGTTGAGCGATCAGCCATCGGGCCATTTCAGCCACGCTTGAATTTATCGCCCCGCAAGGGGCCACGTTGTCCAAAGGCTGAGGCGCGGTCGCCTGCACGCGCCCGTCGAATCTGGCATGCGGAGTAGCCACGTTCGAGCTTGATGAAAAAGCCGCTACGCTCGTATTGCTTGTCGTCATGCCGAGCGGCGCAAAGATTCGCTCTTTGATAAAGTCGTCCCAGCTTTTGCCCGTGACGGCAGTGATGACCTGCCCCGCGACCATGTAAAGCACGTTGTCATACGCGTAACGGCTGCGAAAGCTCGAAGCCGGTTTGATGAATCGAAGCCTGCGCACCAGTTCATCGCGTGAAAAATCTGTCGGAGGCCACCACAACAGATCGCCTGCACCCAGTCCCAGCCCGCTTCGATGAGTCAGCAAATCGCGAATCGTCATCTCGCGCGTCACATAAGGATCATAGAGCTGAAAGCCGGGCAGGTGCTTGACTACCGCGTCGTCCCAACTGAGCTTTCCTTCATCTACAAGCATCGCGAGCGCCGCCGCTGTGAACGCTTTCGTGTTTGATGCGATTCCAAATAGCGTGTTTTCGTCCACGGGTGTCGGCTCGCCGAGCTTGCGCACGCCGTAGCCTTTTGCCAAAACGACCTTGCCGTCTTTGACTATGGCTATGGCGAGGCCGGGCACTTCAAATTCTTTCAGGACGCGGGCGGCGTAGGCGTCCATGTCGTGTGGCGCTCCGGTCTGCGCGATCTTTGCCTGTGCGATTGATCCGACCGCGAGTGTCGCAATCGCAACGATGGTGAGCAAACGGGCATATTTAAGTTTCATCATTAACTCTCCTGAAGACATAGGTCTTTCACTTCTTTACAGTCGGGTACTCGATGCCGAGTTGTTCAAGATATGTCTTGTACTTCGTCGAATCGTAATAATACTTTTTCAGTTCCGGCGCGAACTTCGCCATCTTGTCACGGTTCAGATCAATCGCAGGTTTATCGCCCGGATTGATCAGCGGCGTGTACTTTATATCTTTCGTTTGAACGTCTGTGAAGTAAGCCCACGCCTGCCTGACCATTTCGGGCGACAGTAGGAAATCGAGTGCGGTCATCGCCTGAACCTTCGCGCCTGCGGTCGAACCTTTATGCGCGATGGGCGTCGCCATTGCGACGGCGTTCGGCCACGCATGGCCGGGCAGGTTCGGAATGTTTGCGGGAAACCTCAAATAGACCATCGGCACATTCCACGAGATGTCGCCGACATCATCCGAGCCTCCGCCCGCGGGTTCTTTCGGCGGCTCAAGCGGTTTGACTTTCATCTTCATACCTTCGACCTTCGCGCCAATCTCTTTCTGCAACGCCTTGGCCAGCGTTTGGTCGGCCTCGCTCCATACAGGCACGCCGACCGCCTCGATATTCTTCTGCTGTATCTCTGCGACAACCTTGTTGAAGTGATTGGGCCACGCAGAGCCGACGACTCGCTGGGTCACGGTCGTATCCGTCATCATCGTTGCCGCCTGAGCCATCCTGTTGCCAAGCTCGTAGAGTTCTTTTATGCGCGGGTACTCCAGTTCGCGGAAGTAGTACCACACGGCGGCTTCCGAAGGCACGACGTTCGGCTGATCGCCGCCGTCGAAAACGACGTAATGCGAACGCTGATTCAGTCGCAAGTGCTCGCGGCGATAATTCCACCCGACGTTCATCAGTTCTACCGCATCGAGCGCGCTGCGGCCCGACCACGGAGCGCCCGCCGCGTGAGCCGCTTTGCCATGAAAGAAATATTGAACCGATACAAGGCCGCTGTTGTTTGCAGGCTGGCCATAGTTAGTCGAAAATTCATCGCTTACATGACAGCCCAGCATTATGTCCACATCTTTGAACAGACCTGCGCGAACGAAGAACGCTTTCGCTCCGACCAGTTCTTCGGCAACGCCCGGATAGAGCCTGATCGTGCCTGCGAATTTGTACTTCTCCATCAACTTTTTCAGGACGATTGCAGCGGTCACGTTCACGGCCTGGCCTGAATTATGCCCTTCGCCGTGTCCGGGCGCGCCTTCGACCAGCGGATCGTGATAAGCGACGCCGGGTTTTTGCGACGCCTTCGGGATGCAATCGATGTCCGTCATAAAGCCGATGACGGGTTTGCCCGTGCCGTAGCTTGCGACCCAGGCGGTCGGCATATCGGCCACTCCGCGCTCGACCCTGAACCCGTTCTTTTCCAGCACGCCCGTGATATAGCCCGAAGTCTCGTATTCGTGAAATCCAAGCTCGCTGAAACTGAATATCTGGTCAACCATCTGTTGCGTGAGCGTTTGAAGCCCGGTTACTTCGTTGATTGCTTCGCGTTTCAGGTCTTCGAGTTTCGGCCCGGATTGAGACTGCGCGGGCAGACACGTCGAAATCATCAACATTACAGCCAGCGATAATATTTTGAGCTTTATCATCTGTCATTTCTCCCGGAAGCGTGGTTTCCATTCAGTTCATTTTTAATCACACAGTCACGCCCGCGCGAGATTATGATTTTTGAAAGCATTAGTCAACTGCTGTGCTCGAAGCCGCTTGCGAAAAACGGTTTGTGCTGCCAGTATGTTCGCTCGAAAAAAAAATCGCATAAATTTCGTAACCGACTGATGAGTTATTCGGTATTGGCCGTCAGGCGGGCGCGCTCGTGACCGTGCTTCCACTGGCGCGGACGCGAGCACGCTCTGCCAGCTTCTTCAAAACGATGAATTATGAAGGCTGAATTATGAACTAATTCCTGCCTTCGGTTCTTAATAATTCATCATTCACCGTTTATAACTCGTCATTTTGATTCGTGTGGTGGGCCTGTATGGAAGCGCGGGCGAATATTTCTGCCTTTGTTTCCGCGCAGGCTACCGATTATGGAGGATGATATGAACCGAGGACGCTTGTTTGCAATCAGGCAGACGTGCGCGCTGGCATTTGCCTGCGCACTGATTTTTGGTACATTTGCCACGGCGGGCCACGCCGCCGACCCGCAGAAAAAGGAAAAGGCCAAAGCCGCCGCCTCGCGCAACAACGAAGATTACACGGCAAAGATAAAAGAGTACACGACGGAAAAATACTTCCTGACAGAGCTTGTTGACCACCTTCCGGCGTCGGACAAAGTGCCTTCGCCCGACAAGGTTCTCGGCTACGCAGTTGGCACGCCAAACAAACTCACTTACACGAAAGACATGTATCGCTATTATCGCGAGCTTGAAAAGGCCACGCCCCGCGTGCGCACGTTCACTGCCGCCGAACGCAGCGAGTTCGGCAAAGAGCAGATGCTCGTCGTCGTCAGCGATGAAGCGAATCTGGCAAAGCTCGACCGTTACAAAGAGATCACGGCAAAGCTGGCAGACCCGCGCAAAATCACTGATGCTGCCGCGCAGGCGTTGATCGGAGAAGGGAAGGCCATCTATTGGGCGTCAGGCTCGATTCATTCGCCCGAAACAGGCTCGCCGGAGATGCTGATGGAGCTTGCTTACAGGCTTGCGGTCGAAGACTCGCCCTTCATCGAAGCGATTCGCAAAAACGTCATCGTGATGATAACGCCCGCGCTCGAAGTCGATGGCCGGGACAACGCGGTTGATCAGTACAATTACCGCAAAGCGAATCCGAACAAGCAAGCGCCGCCGCTGCTCTACTGGGGCAAATACGTCGCACATGACAACAATCGCGATGGGCTGGGAATGGCTCTGGCGCTCACGCGCAATCAGATGAAGTCGTTTCTCGAATATCATCCGACGATCCTCCACGACCTGCACGAATCGGTCCCGTTCCTCTACACCTCTACAGGCACAGGGCCATATAACTCATGGCTTGATCCGCTCGTCATCGACGAATGGCACGTTTTGGCTTATCACGAAATCGAAGAGATGACCAAACGCGGCGTGCCCGGAGTATGGACGCATGGTTTCTACGACGGATGGGCACCGAACTACATGTTCTACGTCGCAAACGGCCATAACTCTATCGGGCGATTTTATGAAACCTATGGCGGAACGGGCGCGGACACCAGCACACGCACAGTCGGCGCGCAATCGCAGCGCGACTGGTTTCGCCCGAACCCGCCGCTGCCGTGGGTGAAGTGGTCGATAAGAAACAACATCAATATGCAGCAGTCGGCGATTCTGTTTGCGATGAACTATGTCGCAAATCAGAAAGATCGCTTCCTGAATAACTTTTACATCAAGAGCAAACGCTCCGTGCTCAAAGCCGCGAACGAAGGCCCCACGGCTTACGTCATACCGGGCGATACGACGCGCCCTGTCGAAGCGGCGGACACCGTAAACCTGCTCCGCATGATGGGAGTCGAAGTTCATAAGGCGACGAAAGAATTTTCGGTCGGCTCGCAGAAATACCCGACCGACTCTTACATCATTCGCATGGATCAGCCCTATTCGCGCATGGCCGATATGCTGATGGACACGCAGTATTACAACGTGAACGATCCGCGACCGTATGACGACACGGGCTGGACGCTGGGCGCGCTCCGCAACGTAAAAACGGTTCGCGTGACTGACAAGAGCGTGCTCGACGCAGGTATGGTGCTGCTTACGAGCGATGCAAAGGTTACTGGCCGCATCACAGGCTCGGCCTCGACAGCCGCATTTATCATCAACCACAACACCGACAACACGCTGGCGACGCTTCGTTTCCGGCTCAAAGACGTAAAGATGCTTGCCGCCGAAGACTCGTTCAAAGTTGGCGACCAGCAGTTCAACACAGGCTCGTTTATCATCAAGGCCGAAGGGAACCCGGCAGACGTGCGGCAGCGGCTCGAATCGGCTGTGACGGAACTTGGAGTGACTGCGCTTGCGGTCGATAAGCTGCCTGACGTAAAGACCCATGATCTGGCCGTGCCGCGCATAGCGATTGTTCACACGTGGACGAATACGCAAAACGAAGGCTGGTTCAGAATAGAGTTTGATCGCTATAAGATTCCTTACGCGTATATTTCGGACCACGAGATACGCAACACTCTGAACCTGCGCGAAAAGTACGATGTATTGATATTTCCGCCCGTCGGAGGCTCTGCGCAGACGATTGTTAACGGAACGCCCATGCGCGGCGAGCCTATTCCGTGGAGGCAATCCGAATTGACGCCGAATTTCGGTATGACGCCCGATCAGACCGATGATATGCGCGGCGGCATGGGGCTTCGCGGCGTGGTGAACCTGCAAAAGTTCATAGAAGACGGCGGGCTTTTTGTCACGATCACGACCATGTCGCAGATACCGATTGACTACGGCATCACGACGGGCGTAAGCATTCAGCAGGCGGACAAGCTGATGGCGCGCGGGTCTATTTACAACGCGAGCTTTGCGGATCGCAAAAGCCCAATAGCTTATGGCTATGGCGATTCGCTTGCCATCTATTTCAATCAGGCACCGTTGTTTAATGTGAACGCGATACCGGGAGGTTTCGGCGGCGGAGGCGGAGGGGGAGCGGCAGGCCCGCGCCCTTCGGGTCGCGGCAGTCTCGGTGATCCCGACATAATTCAAGGCATGCCTCAGGCAGGACAGCGACCTCAGCAACCGTCGCGGCCCGGCGAAGAAGGCATTCCCGAAGAGTTGCGGCAGGCGTTAGGGTCGATGATTCCGCCGCCAAACATGAGGCCGCGCGTTGTGCTGCGTTTCAATTCGAGCGAAAAAGATTTACTCGTCAGCGGAATGCTGGCAGGCGGAAACGAGCTTGCAGGCAAACCTGCTGTTGTTGACGTTCCCGTAGGCAAAGGCCATGTCGTAATGTTTGCGACCAACCCGATGTGGCGGCATCAAACGCAGGGAGCATTCTTCCTGCTCTTTAACGCCGCGTTAAATTACGATAACCTCGGTGTGGGTCGCCCTGAGCCAGCGCCTCGCCCTCAACCGGCTGCGGGCACGGGCGATGATCAATAGCTGACTGGGTAGGTGCTACGCGCCGCGCGTAGCGCCTACTGCGCCATCGCCCCTACTTCTACCGTATCAGGGCTGTAACAAAGTCGGTTGACAATCAATGTAGGGGCAGGGCTTGTCCCTGCCCGAATGGCTGAAAGCCATGACAGATCATCGCCTATCGGCGATCCGGGCAGGGACAAGCCCTGCCCCTACAGTTACTTTGTTACAGCCCTGTCTACCGCATATATTCTCTTCCCGCTTTCCGCTTCTTTTGCTAAGATACGGTCGGTAACTCTTACCTCACAATAAAATCATCTCTGATGATGCAAGATCGAAGCTCCTGCCCCCAGCGAGTGTTTATCAGATAATCTCTATAAGCCTGAATTAGCGACGCGCCTTGCTCCTGGCTGAAAGGCAACTATGATTAAAAAGACCTTCCTCATCACTTGCTCTGCCTTGTCTGTTTTCTTTTACGCTTTGTCGGTATCAATCCCACTATCAGTCACGGCGCAATCGCTGCCGCCCATCAATTACGACATAGTCTATGTGCGCTCGCCGCGCCCTGCGAACAACACGAACAGCTTCTGGCCCGACGCTATTACGCCGCTGATGCCAGACCCCGGCGCTGATCTTGTTTTACTGCACCCGGACGGGAGCGAAGAGACTCTGTTCAGCGCAGGAGCTAACGGCGCGGTTGTTGATCCTTACGTTGCTTATGACGCGCTGTCGGTCGTCTTCGCTTTTTATCCGAACGTTCGCAACGTGAACCCGCAGCGCGGGCTGAATTCAGAAAAGGCTCTCTCTTATGACGGCGCGGACATTTATCGCGTAGACTTACAGTCGCGCGCAGTGACTCGTTTGACGTTTCAGGAGTTTACGCCGAACGCAGGCAACAATGCAGACTTCGATTGCGCGCGTTCATTCACTAATTGCCCGAATGTCGGCGTGTTCAATACAGGTCCGGCATTCCTGCCCGATGGCCGCATCGTCTTCACCTCGACGCGCGACAACTTCATCCCGAACAAGATGACCAACGGCGGCCAGCGCGCGATGCAGCTTTACGTGATGGACGGCGACGGCAAAAACGTCAACCCTATTGGGTTTCTCAATGTGTCGTCAGCAATGCATCCGTTCGTATTGAAAGACGGGCGAATCGTTTTCACTTCGTGGGAGAACATGGGCGCGCGCGATGACCGCGTCTTTCCGCTCTGGGCCATCTGGCCCGACGGCACGCGCTTCGAGCCGTTTTCAGGGTTCGGCGATGGCCCGTTCGCGCATCATTTCATGACGCAAATTTCTGATGGCTCAATAGTCGTGTGCCGGTACTACAATCTCAACAACAACGGCTTCGGCGAGTTGTATCGCTTCCCCGTAAACGGCACGGGCAACCCCGCCGCTCCGCTCTTTCAACCCATCCCGCCCGACACCGCTTCCGGGGATGAAATCCCATTGAAGCGCGTCGGCTACACTCGCATCACGCCTTTTACGACGGCTGAAGATGTTCCCGCGCCGTGTCGCGTTGGCGATCTACCTTACCCGCCCGTCGCCTGTCAGGGCGGCAACAACACGCGAGTCGGGAAATTTACATTACCAACTGCTGCGCCTAACAACGAGATGCTTGTCGTCTATACGCGGGGGGCCGCCAATCACAACGGCATCTTTGTCAACGAAGGGCTGACGCAGCCGTTTTACGATGGCGGCATATATCGAATGCGCGGCAACCAGATACTCAGCCGCCCCGAAGACCTTGTGCTTGTAAAAAACAGCCCCAACTATAACGAGATGTGGCCGCGCGCCGTCGTGCCCTATCAGCAAATCTACGGCGTCGCTGCTCCTGTTAATTTGCCTGATATTGCAAACGACGGGCAGCTTGATTCGCGCTTGCCCGAAGGAACGCCGCTCGCGCTGATCGGAACATCGAGCATGATCTCGCGCGACACGCGGCCTTTCAAAGGCGACCGTTTCTATCAACACGAAAACTTCGGCGACCGCAACTGGACCAGACAAGGCGCTGACGCGGGGCTTTACACAGATTCGGACATCTATGCGATTCGCATACTCGCGCTTCAGCCTGTGACTGATAGAACGTATCCGAATAATGGCCGCGCGTTCGACTCGAATTTCTCTGAGCGCGTTCGTATACTGGGCGAGATACCCGTTCGCAAAGAAGGGGTCATAGACGCGCAGGGAAACACCGATACATCATTTCTTGCGAAGATTCCCGCAGATATTCCATTCACATTTCAGACGCTTGATCGCAACGGGCTTGTGCTCAACACCGCGCAGACATGGCATCAAACGCGACCGGGTGAAAGGCGCTTTGATTGCGGCGGCTGCCACGCGCACAGCCGACCGGCGCTTGATTTCAACACGACTGCGGCGGCTGGGCCTGCCTACATCGCGCGCGACCTCGCTTTGACAACCCCGATGCTTGCCGTTGACGGCTCGACTGCTCCCACTGTCACGACCTCGAACACTCATTCGACAACGGTCGAATACCTGCGCGACATTCGCCCGATCTTTCAAGCGAAATGCGCGTCCTGTCATACATCGCGCAACGGGCAGACCCCTGCGGCTGGACTCGATCTTGACGCCGATGACCGGCTGATTGATGGCATCTATCCCGCGACCTATTCGTGGCTCGCACGGTCGCGCAGCGCGTCGAATCCAACTCCGCGCTCGGTCACGCCGGACGGCGGCTGGTATTGGCCTCAGGTGACTCGCTACGTCCGAGCGGGGCAGGCGCGGCAGAGTTTGTTGATCTGGAAAATCTTCGGGCGGCGACTGGATGGCCGCGCAAACTCAGACCGCCCGACCGAAAGCACACCGGGAAATCCTGCGACGATTCCGCCGAATAAGGACTGGTCGGAATGTGATCTTGATTATACCGGCGCGCAGATGCCGCCCGTTTCATCAGGCGCAACGCTGACTTGGGACGAAAGGATGAAGATTGCGCGATGGGTCGATCTGGGCGCGCCGATAGATTTGAGCGGGATCATAAACGCGCATGGCGGAGGCGGCTTCGCGGGTTTTATGGAAGACGATATTCGCCCGACTCTCTCGCTTGTGCCTTCCGTGTCGCAGGCGGCGACTGTGGGCAGCGTCTCTCGATTCGTCATAGGCGCTTATGATCTGGACAGCGGCCTTAACCCCGCAATGCTCTCGCTCAAACTTGATCGCGCAGTTGGCTCGATCCCGCCGAATACCAATCTGGCTTCAGGGTTGGTTATCGCTGAAGGCGGGACAGTGAGTATCACCCTTGCAACTCCGATTGACCTGTCATCTGCAAGCGTCACCGCGACTTTGCAGATTCGAGACATGGCCGGACACACTACGCTTATTATTCGCACCTACAGGCAGACGGCAGCCTTATGCGCTTCGATCTCTTCAAACAGCCAGTTCTTTCCCACATCGGGCGGCAGCGGCGGCGTTGATGTGACGGCGGCGGGCGCGTGCAACTGGTCTGTCACGAGCAACGTGGATTGGATAGTTATTACCTCGGCAGCAAACGTCAGCGGCAGCGCCACAGTGACCTACGAGGTGAGAGAGAACTTCACCGGCAGCCCGCGCACAGGGACCATCTCTATCGCGGGCCGTGTGCTGACCGTGATACAAAACAGCGATGCGGCGGGCAATTGCGCTTACATTATCTCTCCAACCGGCGGGACTATGTCTTCCGGCGGAGGAAGCGGCCAGATAACCGTCACAGCCGGAGCAACCTGTGCGTGGCAAGCCGTGAGCAATGTAAACTGGATAACGATCACGTCAGCCGGTATCGGCGTAGGCTCCGGCACCGTGAATTATCAGGTAGCGCCAAACGATGGGAGCAACAAGCGCAAAGGAAAGATCATCATTGCCGGGCGTGTTTTTTCGTTGAAGCAAAAGGGTAACTGAGCGATTTTATTTCCCGGATAGATACGGCGCGAACTATCCATAATCAAGGAGGGGGTCCGTGGGCCGAAGATTATTTTACTGCTTAGGTCTTTTATCTCTGCTCTGTCTGTTGTCGCAGGATGCCCGTGCACAGGCAGATCAGATAATCTATAGCGACTCGCTTGGCGCAGGCTGGCAGGACTGGTCATGGAGCGCGCGCGATTTCAACTCAACCGATTACGTTCACGGCGGCAGCAAGAGCATAAAAGTAACTTACACGGGAGCGTGGCAGGGCTTTTACCTGCGCCACTCGAACTTTGATAACTCAGGCTATACGGACCTTGTCTTCTGGGTCAACGGCGGCGCAACCAGTAATCGTAACGTCACGGTCGCGGCTCACATCAATGACGTATCGCAATCGAGCGTGCCGCTCAACACCTACATCGCGGGTGGCGCTGTAGGTGCGAACATCTGGCGCAAAGTAACCATCCCGCTTTCGGCGCTTCACGTTGCGAACAATGCAAACTTCAACGGCTTCTGGCTTCAGGACGCGAGCGGAGCCGCGCAGCCTGCTTTTTATGTCGATGATATAAGCCTTACGGCAGTGGCTCCGCCTTCGCAGGTTTTAATTAATGTCGATGCAAACAATGTCAGGCGCGTAATTGATTCGCGATTGTTCGGCGTTGCGGGAGCCGTGTGGGATTCGTCGTTCAACACGGCGGCTACGGTTTCGCTGTTGAACGCGAATGGCACACGTGTCTCGCGGTTTCCCGGCGGTTCGCTCTCGAACAGCTATCACTGGCAAACGAATACGACTGACGGTAACACTTTTCAATGGGCGACCAGCTTTGATGCGTTCGCGGGTGTGATTCGGACTGTTAACGCTCAGGCGTTCATCACGACCAACTACGGCAGCGGCAACGCACAGGAATCGGCTGACTGGGTGCGTTACTCGAACATAACGAAGCAGTATGGTTTCAAGTACTGGGAAATCGGCAACGAAAATTACGGAGGCTGGGAGAGCGATACACACGCCCGACCTCACGACCCGTTCACCTATGCGTTTGCCGCGCGAGACTACATCAACGCCATGAAAGCGGTTGATCCGACGATCAAAGTTGGCGTGGTTGTCGTGACGGGCGAAGACTCTTATGCCAACTACACAGATCACACGGTTGTGAATCCCCGCACGGGGCAATCGCATAATGGGTGGACTCCCGTGATGCTGGCTACTCTTAAAACGCTCGGCGTCACGCCCGATTTCGTCATCTATCACAAGTACGATCAGGGGCCGGGAGCAGAAGACGATGCAGGGCTTTTGCAATCGGCGAAAAGCTGGACGAACGACGCGGCGAATCTGCGCCAGCAGTTGAACGATTATCTCGGCGCTCAAGCGGCGAACGTCGAGCTTGTCTGCACAGAGAACAATTCGGTCAGCAGCGGGCCGGGCAAACAGACGACGAGCCTGGTGAACGGGCTGTTTTATGCCGACAGCTTCGGGCAGATTATTCAGACAGAGTTCAACACGTTGATGTGGTGGATTCTGCGCAACGGGCAGGACGCGGGCAATAACAACAGTCCGTCGCTGTACGGCTGGCGATTATACGGAGACTATGGAATGGTCTCCGGGCAAAGCAGCCCTTACCCGACTTATTACATGAGCAAACTCGTATCCCGGTTTGCGGCTGGTGGAGATCAGGTCGTCGCAACGACGAGCAACTACAACCTGATGGCCGCTTACGGGGCGAAGCGAAGCGACGGCAGCGTGTCGCTGCTGTTGATTAACAAGAGCGCGACCACTTCTCTCAACGCAAGCATCAATCTGGCAGGATTTCAGCCGCAATCGAACGCGACCGTGCATACATACGGCATACCGCAGGACGAAGCAGCGCGCACAGGCGCAGGCTCGCCCGATATAGCCACCTCGGCTTTCGCAGGCGCGGGGACGAGTTTTGTCTACACCGTCGCACCGTATTCGGCGACTGTTATTTCGCTGGCGTCCGCTGCGTGCCCTGCGGGTATCTCTCCCGCAAATCAGTTTTTCACGCTCAATGGCGGCGACGGGCAGATAGCTGTTGCCGCGCCAGCGGGCTGCAACTGGACGGCTGCGAGCAGTGACAGCTGGATAGTCATTACTTCATCAGAGAGCGGCAGCGGGAACGGCGTCGTGAATTACACTGCGCGCGAGAACTTCACAGGCAATCCGCGACAGGGCAGCATCACAGTCGGAGGGCAGACGCTCGCCGTAATTCAAGACAGCAAGACTTCAGCCGATTGCCAGTATGCGATAGATAACTCGCGCAAATCTTACGCATCGAACGGCGGCAGCGGAATGCTGACAATCTCAACAGAAGCCAGTTGCGCGTGGACAGCCGCGAGCAGCGCAAACTGGCTCACCTTTACATCGACGAACATCGGCATAGGCAACGGGACAGTGGCTTATTCGGTCGCGCCGAATGCCGGTCCGTCAGGGCGCAAGACGACGATCACCATTGCCGGAAAGACCTTTACTATCAAGCAGAAATAGAATGAATTGTTAAGGCTTGCGGTCAATGCGCGGCGACGGAAAGTTTTATTATTATGATACGTCGCCGCGCGTTATTATTTTCACCCGGCAGCTATCAACGGCGCGGCGATAATTCCACATAGCGCGCTGTCCCATTCGATAATTCGACTTCAATCACCTGACCGCTTGCGTGTGTCGCAAGCCATTTCTGACCGACAGATTCGGCAGCGCCTTTGTTGAGCCAGATGCTGCCTCCCTCATCACTCTCGCTCTCCTGATCTGTCAAACCTTCCGGCGGGAGTCTTCGCCACGCTGACGATTGATTGAAGTATTCAAACGCCGTATCGACCTCCTTGCGGTCTGCGAAATAGATCACTGTGCGCTCGTTCCAGACCTTGTTCGCATTTCGAGCCGCTGCCACCATCGCGTTTGAATCGGCCCGCATGTTCGGGCCGATGTAGAAAGCCAGATTGAACAACGCGAACGCGGCGACTGCAAAGACAGCCGCTCCCGTTGGTCTGGTTCCGGTAGCGTTGTGATAATTGCTCAGCGCGAGTCCAACCGCGAGCGCAAGCGCAGGCGCATAGAATGCTCGAAAGTAAATCAACGGTCCCCAGAAAAGCAGAAACAACATGTATGCCCCGATCCACGCGACGAGCACGGGGACGATCTGGTTTCGCGCCTGAGGCAAAGTCCTGATGGCGCGCATGATATTTACCTTGCGCGCGATTATGATCACAAAGATGATTCCGGATGTCAGAGCCGCAAGCGCGATGGTTAATTCAAGCAACTGGCTCTGGCGGCGAAAGAGTCCGAAATTATGCCCGACTATGGCATCGATGTTTGATCGAAGAAAGGTGAGCATTCCGCCTGTGCGACCGTGCGAAAAGGCCATCTCACTCGGATTCGAGGCTGCCCATTTTATAAGCTCAAACGGGTGCGTGATGCCGTGCATCGTTGCAGCGCACAGGTAATAAACCGAGATGACCAGTGCGCCGGAAAGCGCGCTCATCCCGACGGCAAATCTCATTTTGCGCTCGATGATTCTATTTGAAAAAACGGCTGTGAGCGCAGCCGGGTAAAAGACCGCCGCCAGTTCGTGAAACAGCATTGCGCCCGAAAGCGCCAGCCCGGCTATAAACCAGCGAGGCTTCGCTCCCAGCAGATTGTCCGCACAGACCAGAATCAACAGCAGCGTCAGAATGTAAGCGTTCACATCGGTTGAAATCTTCCACCACGCCGCTGAAGATGCGAGCGCCGCTGAACATATAACCGCCGCATAAGGGCTGCGAAGCGCGCGCTGCGCTATGCGGAAAAAAACGCCAACTGCTAAAGCGCCCGCACATGCGTTTGCGAGTTGCAGGATGTTCAGCGCGCGAAGGCCCAGTCCCAAAGCGTGCGCCGATTTGTAGAACACGTAGCCAAGGGCGTTATAGAGCAGGTGATTTTGGTGAAACAGAAGCGACTGCGCGCGCCCGTCGTTTGCTACTTTTTCAATCTGCAACGCGAACGTGATGCCGTCCCAATAGTAATCCCATGTGAGCGTCGCAAGATAAATGATTATAAGCGAGGCAATAATCTGTGAAGTGCGCACGCGAAACGTGTTGATCATTTGCAGACCGCAGGCTAATCCAGATATCCCTGCACCTTCATCAACTCTGCGTTTAGAATCGCCGCGCCCGCCGCGCCGCGAATCGTGTTATGCGACAGCACTACAAAACGAATGTCAAAAACAGGGCATTCCCGCAATCGGCCAACAACCGCGCTCATTCCGTTTCCCGCGTCGCGGTCGAACCGAGGCTGCGGTCGGTCACGCTCGCTCATCACTATGACAGGTCGCTCAGGCGCAAAAGGCAGTTTCAACTCCTGCGGCAGCGATGTGAAACTGCCGAGCACGCGCGTGACCTCATCAATCGAAGCCTTTTTGTCCAGCTCGACCGATACGCATTCCGTGTGGCCGTCTTCGACGAAGACGCGATTCGTGTGCGCGCTGATCCTGCATTCGGCAAAGCGTATGTGGTCGCCATCGAGCGTGCCCAGAATTTTGCACGGTTCGGTTTCAAGCTTATCTTCTTCGCCGCCGATGAACGGGATGACGTTGTCTATGATGTCAACCGCTGAATGTCCGGGGTAGCCCGCGCCCGACAATGCCTGCATCGTCGTCACTATCACGCGCTTCACGCCGAACGCTCGATGAAGCGGGGCGAGCGGTAAAACAAGACCAATAGTTGAACAGTTGGGATCAGTCACAATCGCGCCCGACCAGCCGCGCCGCTCGCGTTGTGTCTTTATCAAACCCAGATGCTCGTGATTTATCTCTGGCACCAGCAGCGGCACATCATCGTCCATACGATGGTTCTTTGAATTGCTCAGGACGATGTAGCCCGCGCGCGCGAAATTCTCTTCGACTTCGCCCGCAACAGACGAATCCAGACCTGAGAAGACCACGCGGCAATCGAGCGTCGGCTCGCACGGTTTTACGAGCCTGTCCCTGATCGCATCAGGCACGGGCGTGCGTTGCCGCCAGGTCGTCGCCTGCCCGTATAGCTTTCCCGCAGAGCGGTCGGACGCGGCAAGCTCTGTCAACTCGAACCACGGGTGGTTTTCAAGCAGCCTGACGAATTTCTGCCCGACCGCGCCCGTTGCGCCGAGCACCCCAACTGGTATCTTCATTATTTAATTACCTCTTTCAATTGCATAACCATTTCTGCGTAAACGTCCACCGCGCGCAAAAGCTCCGGTTTGGAAATTTTCTCATGCGCAGTGTGTGCGTCAAGTATAGAACCGGGGCCGAACAGCAAAGGCTTTCCCCAATTCGCCAGCAGCGGTATGTCTGTTGTGAACGAGACGACTGCTGTTTCAAATCCTTCGAGCGGTTCGGTAAAGACTGCATCGCAGGCGAAAGTGTATTCGATCTCGGCGCGCGCGCCTACGGTCTGTTCGACGATCTGTTTGATCGAATCGGCGTTCGTGACTATGCGAAACATCAATTCCGCTTCGGCTTCCGGCGGGATGACATTGGCCGCAAGCCCGCCTTTAATGACTCCGATGTTCATGGTGACCGCTCCGAGCGTTTCGTCTATGGGAAACCGGACGCGGCGGAGGTCTGCCAGAATGTCCAGCAGTTTATCAATCGCAGACTCGCCCATCTCAGGATATGCCGAATGCGCCGCGCGGCCCGTCGCCTTGAAAACGGCTCTCAGAGCCCCTTTCGAGCCGAGCGCGAGGCGCGACTGAGTAGGCTCGCCGTTGATGAGGAAACGCGAACAGTTGGGGATTTCGTTTGCGGCGCGCGCGCCGGGGCTTCCGGCCTCTTCGCCAACGACGAAGAGCAGGCCGATGTCTGTAATGTTTGCTTCGATCAACGCTTCCGCAGCTTTGACCATCGCGGCAATGATGCCTTTGGCGTCGCAAGCGCCGCGCCCGTATATGAATTCGTCATCTTCGCTCAATCCCACATAAGGCGGAACCGTGTCCGTGTGCGATGAAAAGACAACGTCAGGCTCGCCCCGTCGCGCGTAAACGTTGGGCCGACCGCCGTCTGTTTCCTGCAACTCGACTTCAAATCCCGCCGCGCTCAGATAGTCGGCAAGAAAGCCTGCAACCGCTTTTTCATCTCCGCTGATTGATGGAATCTCAATCAACCGCTTTGTCAGGTCGAATACGTTCATGTCTGAGATTTAACTTGTAGGGGCGACCGTTTCTGGTCGCCCCAGTGTGGAATTAGTTTAATGCCGGTCGCCCCTACAGGAATTATCGAATGGCCGTCACGTTGTCCTGTGAGAAAGCATCTTCTTTCTTCTCATCCGTGGCCTGTGCCACGTAAGGCTCATAGCACATGCGGCAGCGCGCTTCGTAGGTATTGTCGCCGATCTCTATCTGAGAATTGCCGCCAGCCACCCTCTGCGTGTAGTGCGCAGGCCCGCCGCAGCGCACGCATACGGCGTGCATCTTCGAGACGTATTCGGCCACGGCCAGTAACTGCGGCATAGGGCCGAACGGGCGACGCATATAATCCTGATCAAGCCCCGCCGCGATCACCCTGACTCCAGCGTCCGCAAGCTCCATCGAGAGATCGACAATCGGATCGTCGAAAAACTGCACTTCGTCAATGCCTACGACTTTGACGCCGAACAGGAGGTTGGAGCGAAGCTCTGCCGCATTGCTTACGGCAATCGCATCAAGCCCGCGATTATCGCGCGAGATGATTCGCTTTACATCGAAGCGGTTATCTATCACAGGCTTGAAAATCTGCGCGCGCTGTCGCGCTATCTCTGCGCGTCGTATGCGCCGGATAAGCTCTTCGCTTTTGCCGCTGAACATTCCGCCCGTAATTACTTCTATCCATCCGCCTCTCGGATTCACACCGTCCATTAATTCCATCTCCTTCAATTCAACTTGCTCTGCAATTTTCTGAAAGCGCGAACGGCGAGCGTGTAATCGGGATTCAGATCAATCGCCGCCTTATACTGGTTGAGCGCATCGAAGAGCCGCCCTTTTGCCTCGTAGACGCGACCGAGATTGAAATGAGGGTAAAAGTAAGCCTCGTATCTCGGAGCATCAATCGCGCGCTCAAGCCAGCAAATCGCTCCGTTATGATCGCCTTTCTCTATCAAATACGCGCCGATGTCGTTATACGGGTTTCCAAAGTCCGGGTCAACCTCAATCGCTCTGTGGCACTGCTCAATCGCTTCGTCGCTCATACCCATGAATGAGTAAGTCCAGCCGAGAAAAGTATGCGCTTCGGCGGTCGGGTAAGCGGCAATCGATTGTTTATAGAGGTCGGCTGCCTCATCGAGTTCGCCGCGCATCTGCGCTTCATAGGCTTGCTGGAAGTGGAGAAGCGCCGCGCGTTTTGCCGCTTCTTCTTCTTCGGTCAACTGCTCCTGGCGGCCAAACGGCATGCGTCCTATGCCTGTGTCCAGAACAACCACGGGTCGCGTCTGTTTTGTTTGAATCTTTTCACTCATCGTTAATACCCAAGCGCCATCCCATCTTTGCGCGGGTCGGACGCGCCCATCAAAGACCCGCTTGCCGGGTCGATCATAATAGCCTGTCCGCCGCCCATCGAGACTCCGCGCTCTGTTGCGCGCTGGTGGCCTCGTTCGATCAGTCGTTTGATTACGCTGTCGGTCATCTGGTCTTCCATCAGTACGCGCGCGCCGCTCATGTAGCGGAATCGCGGCGCTTCTATCGCCTGCTGCAAATTCATACCGAGATCAATAAAATTCGTCAGCACCTGCACGTGCCCCTGCGGCTGTACGCCTCCGCCCATCACGCCGAACGAACAGAAAAACCGGCCATCTTTGAAGACCATCGCGGGTATGATCGTGTGAAACGGGCGCTTGCCCGGTTCTATGCGATTCGCATGTGCGGGATCGAGCGAAAATCCTGCGCCGCGATCATGAAGCATTATACCCGTATCGCCCGCAACTATTCCCGACCCGAATATCTCGTACAGGCTGTTGATGAACGAAACCGCGTTGCGGTCTTTGTCAACGACCGTGAAGTAGGTCGTATCGCTGTCGTTGACAATCTGTCCCGGCACGGGCGTCTCGATGACCTTATCGGGCGCGATCAAAGCGCGGCGCTGGGCGGCATACTCCTTAGACAGAAGCTGCGAGACAGGCACTTTTGCGAATGCGGGATCGGCGATGTACTTGTTCCGGTCTGCAAAAGCGAGCTTCGTCGCTTCTATGAGCGTGTGATAGTAAAGATCGGGCTGCGCATTCATCGCTTTAAGGTCGAAACCTTCGAGTATGTTGAGCGTGAGCAGCGCCGTCAGCCCCTGCCCGTTCGGCGGGCATTCGTATACAGAATAACCTCGATAGCTGGTCGATATAGGCTCGACCCATTCGGAGCGATGCGCGGCGAAATCATCCATCGTAAGAAAGCCGCCGTTCTTCTGACAGTAATCGACTATCGCGCGCGCGATCTCGCCTTTGTAAAACGCATCGCGCCCGCCGCGCGCGAGCACGCGAAGAGTGCGCGCGAGATTTTTCTGGCGAAAGATTTCACCCGCGCGCGGCGCTCTTCCGTCCACAAGATAGGTTGTCGCTGCGGCACTGGTCTTCTTGAGCTTCGCGACTTCGCTCTCCCAATCCGTCGCGGTCTTTTCCATCACGGGGAATCCGTTTTCCGCATATTCGATGGCTGGCGCGAGAAGGTCCGCGAGCTTCATCGAGCCGTATTTTTCCAGCAGCGTCACCCATCCGTCGAATGCGCCGGGAACCGTGATCGGTTCCATGCCGTCGGCGGGCATGGATTTGATGCCCTTCTTTTTGAAGTAATCCAGATTTAATGCGCGGGGCGCGCGACCGCTTGCGTTCAGCCCCTTAAGCTCTTTCGTCTTCGACCAGTGGACCAGCATGAACGCATCGCCGCCTATGCCTGTCATCATAGGCTCTGTGACATTGAGCATTGCGGCCATCGCTATCGCGGCGTCTACGGCGTTGCCTCCGCGCTTCAAAACGTCGAGGCCGACTTGCGATGCGAGAGGCTGGCTCGATGCAACCATGCCATGTTCAGAGCGCACGATAGAGCGGCCCGACACGACCGTCTCTGACCACCGCCTGTTGTCCAAAAGAGGCGATGCGTTTGCTATCAGCATAAGGACCGCAATCGCGAAAGGCATAGATGAACTGCGAAGCGAGAGCTTGTTGTTCGGTCGCATAGCGCCTCCTTAGGTTTTGCGAAATGCGAATTGACGTAACGCAATCGGCAATTCACTGTGGCGGTCGCGGCTGGCCGCGATGACAGGTGAAACAATTGACGCGCGCCGCGCCGAGATTCGCATTTGTGTCGCGCACGAGTTTTATCATCTTGCGCGCCATCTGCTTTGCGGATTTGTCGTCTTTCTCGAACTGGTCTTTGACGTGGCAGTAAGTGCAGTCAACTCCGAGCGAGGCCTTGAAAGCAAACATGATCGGCGTCAACCGGTCGGCGGGCAGCCCCTTCAGCAGTTGAATGTTTTTGTACTCCTGTTCCGCGCGCTTTTCTTTATTACCGGTAGGCAGAGGGTCGAGCGAAGGAAGCTCGACTGGTCCGCTGGCCGATGCGCCTGCTCCCGTTTCAGAAGCCGACTCGTTGGGAAGAGGCGGCGCGGAGGTCGGATTTGCCGTATCAACCGGCGGATGACCGGGCGGAAGCTCTCCCGTCGGGCCGCCCGCATTGACCGAGGCTGCCCCTGCGTTGCCAGTGGCGGCCTGCTGATTCGCGCTCGGAGCTTTATAAGTCCAGTTCGCCACGAGGAAACCGATTATGAGTCCAAGCACTATGCCAAGGATTCCGTAACTCACGTATTGCTTCTTCATCTGTAAGCCTCACACGCAGCAGCGATCAGATACCGACCGCTGCTTTGAACAATGAATTTCTTGAAAGTATAATGACGGCCTCAGGCAACAACGATTCTATCACAGCGCACGCGCGAGCGTCGAAGGAGAACGATGATGGTGAGTGAAGGAAAGAAAGCTCCTGCTTTTAAGTTGACGGATGAAAATGGCCGCGCAGTAAAGCTTGCGGATTATCGCGGCAAAAGGATTGTACTCTATTTCTACCCGCGCGACCTGACGCCCGGCTGCACGAAAGAAGCCTGCGCGTTTCAGGCCGATCTGTCGGAGTATGAAGCGCGAAATACGGTCGTCATCGGAGTGTCAACCGACGACGCGCGCTCGCACGCGAAGTTTCGCGAAAAGTATGGCTTGCAGTTTACGCTGCTTTCAGACGCCGATCACGAGACGGCTGAAAGTTACGGCGTGTGGCAGGAGAAGAATATGTATGGCCGCAAAATGTGGGGCATCCGCCGCTCGACTTTTATCATCGATGAACAGGGCCGCATAGCGCGCGTCTTCGATAAAGTCAGCCCCGCAGAGCACAGCCGCCAGGTGCTCGACGCGCTCGATCAGATGTAGAAAAAAAACTTGCAATGTGACCTCGGCAGTGCCATCCTCTAGCCACAAGCTCGCTATCTTGTGAGCGCCGTTACTTGCCTTGCTCTTTTGTGCTCTGCATGGAGCAAGGAATAATTGCGGAGTGATTCAAGTATGAAAACATCTAATGGAATTTTGCCTGTGGGGTTCTCACGCTCCAGTTTGTTTGTTATATTTTTGCTGCTTGTCCTGTCAGCCGCGCCGTCGCTTCTGTCTGACACGACGATTGCAATGCAAGCCGCAAAGATCAAGATTCACAATATTCAAGGCAGCGGCGCTGTTTCACCCCTTGCGAGCCAGACAGTTACCACGTCAGGCATCATCACAGCGATCAAAAACGATGGCTTCTTTATACAGGAGCCGAACGCCGGTATCGACAGCAACTCGGAGACATCGGAAGGCATATTCGTCTTTACGCAAAACGCTCCGCCGTTAAGTCTTGCTGCTGGCGATTCCGTAGATGTTACGGGCGCTGTTGTCGAATTCAGACCTCAATCAGACCCGCTCGGCCAGCCGCTCACAGAGATTTCCAACCCCTCGAACGTGACTGTGCTTTCTAAAAACAACGCCCTGCCCGCGCCCGTCGCACTTACGGCAGATGATCTGGATCCGGCAGGCCCGCTCAATCAGCTTGAGAAATTTGAAGGCATGCGCGTGGTTGTTCATCGCTTTAATGTCGTTGCGCCCACAGGAGGAGAGGTGGACGAGAGCGAGGCCCGGTCTTCACCGAACGGAATCTTCTACGGTGTAATCAGCGGGACGCCCCGCCCGTTTCGCGAAGCAGGAATCGAAATCTCTAAAACCGTTCCCGCCCCTGCGCCGCCGAACGTGCCGCGCTTCGACTCGAACCCCGAATTGCTGCGCGTTGACAGCGGCGGCCAGCGCGGCGTTTCTGCGGTTGTACTCTCCGCGTTCGCGAACCTGCTTGATCTTACAGGCGTGCTCGATTTCTCTTCGCGCGCTTACACGATCCTGCTCGACCGTAATGGCTTCGATTCAATAAACACTTTCCTGATCCCTGGTTTTCTGCCGCAGTCGCCGAACGGATTCTCGGTCGCATCGTTCAATCTTGGCCGATTCTTTGACGCGACGGATGACGGGAGCAAAAACGATGTGGTGTTGAAGAAAAAGGCTTTCCGAAATCGTTTGAACAAAGCCTCGCTCGCCATCCGCATATCGCTGGCTCTGCCTGACATAATCGGGGTTCAGGAAGTAGAAAACCTCGCGACGCTTCAGGAACTGGCCGACAAGATAAACGACGATCAGGTCGAGCAGGGCAGTCCAAATCCGCGCTACACGGCGCACCTCGTCGAAGGCAGCGACTCGGAAGGTCTTGATGTCGGCTTTCTGTTTAAAAGCTCGCGGGCCGCGTTTGTCAGCGCGACGCAGATTGGCAAAGAAGCGACTTTCATAAGTCCGATCAGCGGTCAGCCGGAGACTCTGAATGACCGCCCGCCCCTGCGCCTTCGCGCCGCCTTCACTTCGCCTGCGGGCGCGAGCTTTCCCGTAACTGTCATCGTTAGTAATCTGCTCTCGCGCCTGGGGATTGATGACGAAACTGACGGCGCTCGCGTTCGCGCAAAGCGTCGCGCGCAGGCAGAGTTTCTGGCTAACCTCTTACAGGTGGAGCAGGTCGATACAGACGCGCACGTAATAGCTATCGGCGATTTCAATTCGTTTCAATTCAATGACGGCTATGTCGATGTGATGGGTACTGTGACAGGCCATCCAACGCCCGCCGATCAGGTGGTGCTTGCGAGCAATGATCTGGTGAATCCCGATTTCGTAAACATAACCGATAGAGTTTCGGCGGCTAATCATTACTCGGTTATTTCAGAGGGCAATGCGCAGGCGCTAGACCACATACTGGCCAGCCCGAACATGTCTCCGCTCCTGTCGTTCGTCACATACTCGCACTTGAATGCGGATATTGCTGAATCAGTCCGAAACGATGAGACGCGGCCTCAGCGCGTGTCAGATCATGACGTGCCGATTGCTTATTTCAGCTTTGCGCCAATCTCGGCAGATCTCTCGGTCACGTTTTCAGGCACGCCCGGTCAGGGATCAGGCGGCTCTGTGAACTATATGGTCATCCTGACAAACCACGGGCCTGACATCGTTGGTGACGCGGTATTCAAGGATTCGCTTTCGCCATTCGATTTCAACTTCTTCAACCCCATCTCTCCGGGCAGCCAGATAAGTATAACCGGCCTGCGTTTTCTCAACGCGCCTGTTGGCTCTACGGTCACCTCCACGATAACTGTTAAGAGCAATGTGCCTGATCCCGATCCGTCGAATAATTCTGTCACCTTCAGCATAGTGATTCAGCCCTTAGGGCCGAGAATCCTCTCTGCTCGAATCGAAGGCAAAAAGCTCATCTTGTCAGGTAACGATTTCGAGGCGAATTCCGTCATTGAAATAGATGGCGAATCGCAGAAAACCACTTTTCAGAACAGCATGTTTTCGCAGATTCTGACGGCCAAAAAGGGAGGCAAAAAGATCAAGCCCGGCGAGCAGGTGACGCTCACCGTAGTGAATTCTGACGGCAAGCGCTCGCCTGCGTTTCCGTTCACGCGATGAATGTCTGCTGTATGGAGATTGTTTGAAAGGCTCGGTGACGGCGACCTGTTTTGCAGGTCGCCGTTACCTTTGATTCAGCAATCTAGAAACTGACCGATGCTTCGTTCGAGCATGTTTGACTGCCCGCAACACAAACCTTGTATCTGAAAGTCCCTGTCGCGCGCCTGTTCATCTGATCCGTATAGCTGCCGTTGTTCGATACTGTGGCTATGCGCGAGCCGTTGCGATATATCTCTAGGCTTTGCGCCGTGGCCCCGCTCCATCTCAGATCAACGAATCGCGCCAGATTCGTTTTGCGCGTTGAAACAGTAATCGTCGCAGGCGGTGTTGTGGGCGGCGTTGTAGGCGGCGTGCCGACCGCGCTGAAAAGAACCGTTATGCTCCCACTGCTTTGATTAACCGAGACCAGATCGGGCAATGAATCGCCGTCCAGCTTCCCTGCCTCTATGTCTATCGGAGATTGCCCGACGCTGAAACTGACCGGGCGGTCGAAATTGTAATTGCCTCGATTGATCGCAATAGTAAGCGTGTTTGTTACAAAGCTGGTGACGGCAACATCAAGAAGTCCATCACCGTTGAAATCCGCCGAAGCTATGCCGGTGGGCGTGTCCCCTGCGGTAAGCTCCGAATAGGAGTAAAAAGACCCGTGGCCGTCACCGAGCAGGAAGATCACCTGAGAGTAGTACGAATTCGCAATTGCTACATCGTCAGCGCCGTCGCCGTCGAAATCGCCGACCGTCAGAGCATCAGGTAAATCGCCCGCGTAATACAACGAGGGAGAGCCAAAGGTTGCGTTTCTGTTGTTGAGAACTACTGTAACACTGCCGTTGACATTGCCGTTGATATAAGCAATGTCTTTGAAGCCGTCCCGGTTAAAGTCTCCGAGTCCGATTGATCTTGAAGCCGTGCCGCTTCCATACGTGCCATTGAGAGTGAAGCCGCCGTGCCCGTTGTTGACCAGTATGCCGGACCTTGAACACTGGCTTATATCGGCCAGATCGTTATCGCCGTCCTGATCGAGATCGCCGATTGCAACTCCTTTCGATGAATTGCACAAATCGTAATTTACCGGAGCGGTAAATGTGCGGTTGCCTTGATTGAACAGGACCGAGACGGCTCCTCTTTGAGTCGAGAAGGCAACCGCTATGTCGTTGCGCCCGTCGCGGTTCAGATCGCCAATGTCTACGTCCAGCGTGTTGGAGCTTGACGACCACAGCCCGTTTATTGAAACCCGATTAAACGAGCCTGCGCCGTTGTTGAAGAATAGTTGCAGGTTTCCTTGAATATTGACGACAGCGATGTCGTTCAGCCCATCGCCATCCAGGTCTCCGATCTTTGCGGCTGTTGGGCTGGCCCCAGCACTGAAAGAGGCAGTCCTGTAATTGAGCTGTGATGCGATGCCTGCGCGCATAAGATCGGGCAGCGCTACAAAGACGACTGCTGAAACCAGCAGGGCCGCCAATGTGAATCGCCCGACATGCGCGGCAAACCATCTCTTTTTTTCACTGATCTTGCGACTTGAGCGTGTATTTTTTTCCATCTCCCAACTCTCCTTCTTCTGTCTCCTGAGTGATCTCCCTGTCTTATTTCGTTCCACTTGGAATCTGTATAAAGCAGGAAAACCGCCACTTATGGATCGTCGCCGGATTTTCTACCACTCTATTCCAGGCCGGTTTTTGTTGAAAAGTAAGGAAACTCGCAAGTGTCCGCACGGGTAAGCTTTCACACAGTTGCAACGTTTGTGCCAGCTTTGTAAGTAATCTATCAAATTCTGACGCGGGGGCTATGCCGGGATAGCTCGGTTGAACTAAACAAGCGGCAGTCGTCTGATGTAGAATGGCGCGATTGAGGTAGGTGAAAAATTATGGAAATCAAACAAGTGCTGACTGAAAACGCGCCTGCGCCGGGCGGGCATTACTCGCAGGCTGTTATCTACAACGGGCTGATTTACATCTCCGGCCAGCTTCCGATTGACCCTCGGACGGGAGAGAAAAATCTAGGCTCGATTGAGTCGCAGACCGAGCAGGTGCTCACAAACATAAGCGAGATTTTGAAGGCCGCCGGGAGCGACCTGAATCGACTCCTGAAGATGACCGTTTATATTTCGGACATCAGCCTCTGGGAAGCTGTCAACCCCGTCTACGCAAGAATAATGGGCGAGGCGAGACCCGCGCGGGCAATCGTTCCGACTAAGGAATTGCACTATGGATTTAAGATAGAGATAGAAGCAATCGCAGCGACAAACGGCTGACGCAGACATATCAATATTCGGAGCGCCCGAAAATCCGTCTTTAACGGAAGCCCTTGAAATTGGTCTGTATTATGGGTTGCTGTGTAAGAGGTCGGACTTTCGATGTTCGGCGTGCAGGTTAAATCCGTTACTTTTTGCCGTCGCCTTTCGCTGCCCAGTACCCCCGGCGCGCGCGCGCGATCAACCCCTGCTTGCGAATGCCGACGCTCAATTTGCGCCAGCGCCCGTCTCTTTTTGTGTTCCTGGAGTAGTAGGTCAGCGTGTACTGGTTGCGAAGCTCGTCAACGATGTTTGTAAACGATTCTTCGAGCCTTTCGCCTCGCGGCGAGTGCACATAAAGCCCGCCCGTCTTGTCGGCAAACTCCTTCATGTCGTTTCGCCCGCGTTGCAGAAAGAGGGCCTGCGTGCTTGACCCTCTCATCGTGTCGTCATCAATCAGATCAATCGTATAGATCGTCACGCCTGACGAGAGCGCTTTTTTCATCACCGAATCGAGCGATGATTTGCTGCTGGAACTGTCCCAGCCGTCAGATATAAGCAGAGCCGAGCGGCGCTTTTCCTCCCTTTGGCCAAGCGCCTCAAGCGCTTCGCCCATGCAGTCGTAAAGCCTTGTAACGTTTTCGGCCTTTGCGTCCCAGACGTAATCGCTGATGTCGCGCACGTTTGAAAAATCCTGAAACTGGCGCACTTTGTTGTTGAAGCCGTAAACTGCTACCTGATCATTCTCCCGGATGTGATCGATGAAAGATGCAGCCGCGCCGCGAACCTGCCCGAACTTGTATTCCATGCTGCCGCTCATGTCAATCAGTATCGCCGCGGCAAAAGGCGATTCTTCGGCGGCGAAAGAGTTGATCGTTTGCGGGGCTTCGTCTTCAAGCAGAGTGAAATCTTTTGCGCTAAGCCCATGCGCGAATTGCCCCGATTGATCTGTGACGGTTACGCTGACGACTACAAGTTCGGCGCGCAGGTGCACAGGCTCATCCTGATCCTGAGGCGGCTCGTTGTCGCGCTCAACCTGTTTATCGCGCTCAACGGGGCGCACCTTTTTCTCCTGCGACGAAAAAGCCTGACCGATTAAAGTCAGGCTCATCATAATCGCGATGCAGGCGACGAGCGATCTGCTGAATACAATCTGCTGGCGGTTAGACATCAATCTGCTTTGATCGAGTGGCGTATGAATTGAGCCAGGTTTATCACATCGTTCGAGTTGGATATGACGATTGCCGAAACCACGAATTTAGTCTGTACCTTCAGAGTCTTTTGAATGTTGGCGGCGGCTTCGCTCAACTGCTCGATGGCTTCCGGCAGGGAACGCTGACCGGGGTTGTTTTTGTCATCCACTTCATCGCCGCCTGACTGGTTGAGTATGCGCTTTGCGAGCTTCTCTATCGTACCGATTTTTTTCAACTCCTCGGCACTCAGTCGCCCGTGATCGCGATAGCTCTTCGCGATTTCCGAAGACAGGTCGTTCAGCTTGTCGGCGTCCTCGATGGATCTGCGGTACTCGCTGTCGGTCCGTTCGCGCTCCATTCTGCTTCGCATATCTTCAGGGAAGTTGACGTTCTGCTCCGAATCCTTCGACCTCTGGTCGCCGAGATCGGGTTTTACTGTATCAACTCTCTTTGGGGTAACGCCGCGTACCTGCGCGGTCGCTCCGGCTGCGAAGAGAAGGATGAAAAACGCTGATAACAGAGACTTCTTGATCATATCAACTCTCTACGCGATTAACTGGTTAATGAACTTTTTAGCACAAACTTCGATGCTAATTCAAATGATGGCAATCTATACCAGATTAATGATCGGGCGAAGCAGGAAAGCTTGCGCAATAAATCACCGGGCGGTTTCGGTTTTTCCAGAGGCGGACGTTAATTCTTAAAGACGCGGACGAGATACTTTTCAGTCAGATACATGACCGCGAACGGGAGCGAAAGGACTGCCCCAACGGCGAGCGCCTGCGCACGGTCATCGCTTGCGATCACCGGCAACAGCGTCACGTGCAGCGACATCGCTATCAACGCCAGCAATGAAAGCACGATTCCTGCAAAGCGGTTTGCCGCCTGCCATGTCGCGTCGTTTACCATCGAGCGGGGCGACCCGTAGCCCAGAATCCAGTTGCGCCTGAGTCGCGGAGAGAACCAGAACATCGTTGCGCCGCACAGTATCAGCAGCAGGTCGCTTGCCATCAAAAGGTAACTATAAACTGCCATATTCAACCTTACATTGTTTTATTTCGTTGTAATTCCGGGGGAGGAAGGAGCCTACGTCTTCCGACCGACTATTTAAACCGACCACCACACTGCGCGTCAAGATAAACCCTGTTGCGATTTTCTTATTTTCGATGCCTGGTTGAACCTCGCTTCGATTGCGTGGCCCGGCTTCCTTCGTTAAAGTTTAGGGTAATAACGACTCACCAGGAGATGAGCGCGATGAAAATTGGAATGTCACTTCCGCAGATTGGCCCGCAGGCGTCGCCCGAAAATTTAATCCGCGTCGCGCGCCGCGCCGAAGAGCTTGGCTACGACTCCGTGTGGGTGCTCGAACGATTGCTCTGGCCGATCAATCCGCAAGAGCCTTACCCGGCATCGCCCGATGGAAGGCTGCCGGAAACTTATCAGATAGTCTTCGACCCGCTTGAGACGCTTGCTTTCGTCGCCGCTCACACAACCCGCGTGCAGCTTGGCACAAGCGTCCTCGTGCTTCCTTATCACACGCCCATCCAGCTTGCGCGCCGCATCAGCACTGTTGACGCGCTTTCGGGCGGGCGAGTAGTTGTTGGCGTTGGCGCAGGCTGGTCGCGCGATGAGTTTGAAGCCGCCGGGACGCCGTTCGAGCGACGAGGCGCGCGTTCGGACGAGTTTTTAGAAGCGATGATCGCGCTCTGGACTAAAGACCCTGTTGGATTCGACGGCAGGTTCTATCACATACCGGAATCGATGATCGGCCCCAAGCCTGTGCAGAAACCGCATCCACCCGTCTACGTCGCGGGATTCGGGCAGTACACTTTTGATCGCGCTGCGAAGTTCGGCGATGGCTGGAACCCGTCAGGCGTGCCGAGCTTCGAGTGGCTCGAAGGAATGATAAAACAGTTTCACGAGACCGCCGCACGCGCCGGGCGCGCACCTATGGAAGTTGTGCTGCGCGTATTCGATATGGTCTTCGATCATTCAATTGGCAGCGAGCGCAAGCCGATGATGGGCACGCTCACAGAGTTGAAAGACGATATAGCGCGATTGCGCGAAATGGGCGTCACACATCTGATTCACTCGCCGCCCGCAATCGGATTTACGATGTCGCCGAACATTGATGAAGGTCTCAGCCTTATGGAGCGACTGATAGAGATTTCGAGATGAATGATGAACGGCAGAAAATCATGAATTCATCATTTACTTATTATGGCGTTCGATATTGACGACAACACGCGGGATTTTATTTGCGGGCATAGAGTCGCGCGCCTTGCGACCGCAGATGGCGACGGTCGCCCGACGGTCGTCCCCATCTGCTATGTCTTCGAGGGCGACTGTTTTTATTCGCCCATAGACGAGAAGCCGAAAACTGTGTCACCGCGCGGGCTGAAGCGCGTCAGAAACATAGAATCCAACCCGCATGTCTCGCTCGTCATTGACGATTACACGGAAGACTGGAGTAACCTTGCCTATGCAATCGTCAGCGGTTTGGCAGAGATCATGTTACCGTGTGACGAGCACAAACGGGCTGTCGCGCTTTTGCGCGATAAGTATCCGCAGTACATTCAGATGGCTCTTGACGAGCGAATGATGATTAAGATCACACCAACACGAATCAAGCGTTGGAGCGCCGGGAGATAAACATATGGCAAAACAGATTAGATTTGGCGTGCAGACTCCGCAGCAGCACGTCACATTCGAGGGGCTGAAAGAGACATGGAAGCTGATAGATTCGCTGGGCTATGACACCGCGTGGGTGTTCGATCATTTCTTCCCGATCCTGAGCGACGACCCGTCGGGGCCCTGTTACGAAGGGTGGACCTTGCTTACGGCGCTTGCCGCAGAGACTTCGCTTACAGAGGTGGGCATACTTGTCACGGGCAACACCTATCGCAACCCGGCTGTGCTCGCAAAGATGGGCGCGACGCTCGATCACACGAGCGGGGGCCGTTTGATAATGGGCATAGGCGCAGGCTGGTACGAGCTTGAACACGCGGCTTTTGGAATTCCCTTCGGCACAGTGTCTGAACGAATACGCCGTGTTGACGAGGCAGCAGAGATCATCAAGCGTTTGTGGACTGAAAAATCGGTCACGTTTGAAGGTCGCTATTATCAATTGAAAGACGCATACTGCGAGCCTAAGCCTTTAAGACAACCGCCGTTGATGATTGGCGGGGCGGGCGAAAAACTGATGCTTAAAGTCATAGCGAAACACGCCGATATCTGGAACACTTTCGGCTCGCCCGATCTGTTCCGCCATAAGATCGAAGTGCTGAAAGAACATTGTTCAGCCGTGGGCCGCAACTTTGACGAAATAGAAATATCGTGGGCGGGCGCGTCCATGGTGACGGATTCGCGCGAAGAGAAAGACGAATTGCTCACGCGCTGGGCCGCAGCTTTCGGCATTACCCCTGAACAGTACGCGATGGGCGCGCTCATCGGCTCGGCTTCGGAAGTGCGCGACCGGATCGCGCAGTTCATTGATGCGGGCGTGACTCATTTCATCCCGATAGTAAACGCGCCGTTCAACCACGCCTCGATTCGCCGCTTTGCCGAAGACGTGATCCCCGGGTTCAAGTAAGGATTAATCATTCGCAGATGAATGTTATAACTTCCGCACGTTCGATCACCTTTGATGAAGCGCTTGCTGATGCGCGCGAAGGGCGCATCACGCGCGCATCAGCCTGTGCGCTCATCGGCGCAGGCAAAGGCGACGAGTTTGACTCATTGCTCGCGGCGGCGGCGTTGTTGCGCGATCAGCTAAAAGGCCGCCTCGTCACGTATTCAAAAAAAGTCTTCATCCCTCTGACCAACCTTTGCCGCGACTACTGCGGCTATTGCACGTTTCGCAAAGACCCGGGGCAGCCGGGCGCGCACACGATGACGCCCGACGAAGTGCTCAGCGTCGCCGAAGCGGGCGCGCGACTGGGCTGCAAAGAAGCGTTATTCAGTTTAGGCGACCGCCCCGAAGCGATCTTTCCTGAGATGCGCGAAACGCTTGCCCGGCTGGGACATCGAACGACGCTTTCATATCTTGCCGAAATGTGCAAACGCGTGCTCAATGAAACATCGCTACTGCCGCACGCGAATCCGGGTTTGATGGGGCGAAAGGATCTGGAGACGCTGCGCAGGTCGAGTCCGAGCATGGGGTTGATGCTTGAAAGCACGAGCGAGCGGCTGACGCTTGCGGGTATGGCGCACGACAACGCGCCCGACAAACCGCCTCAGCTTCGGCTTCGCACAATCGAAGAAGCGGGCCGTCTACGAATTCCTTTCACCACGGGGATGCTGATCGGCATAGGCGAAACGCTCGATGAACGAGTCGATACGC
Source organism: Blastocatellia bacterium (assembly GCA_963804815.1). Classification (GTDB taxonomy): domain Bacteria; phylum Acidobacteriota; class Blastocatellia; order UBA7656; family UBA7656; genus DATEKX01. The sequence goes on from CAWDRU010000002.1 coordinate 7,838,746, forward strand.
TCTTTGCATTGCGCGAAATGCAGGATCGCTACGGCCACATTCAGGAGGTCATCATTCAAAACTTTCGCGCCAAACCCGATATCCCGATGCGGCTTCATCCTGAACCCGGTTTGATGGATCACGCGCGAACGATAGCGGTCGCACGCCTCGTGCTTCAAGACATGAACGTGCAGGTCCCGCCGAACCTGTCTGACGATAATTATCCGTTTTTGCTGAGAGCGGGCGTAAACGACTGGGGCGGCATCTCGCCGCTGACTAAGGATTTCATCAACCCTGAAAAGCCCTGGCCGCACATCGAGCAACTTGCCCGGCAGACGGCCCGCGAAGGCTTCGCGCTGACAGAGCGTCTGAACGTCTATCCTGAGTACGTATATCGAGACGAGTTTTTTGATCCGAAACTCGCTTTGCAGATGCGCGCAATGGCCGACGCGGGCGGCTATGCGAAAACAGACTGATTCGTTTGCTGATAAAGAGGGCGATGAACAAACGGAAGCTGCTGGAGAAGGCTTTGACAGGATCGAAAAATATTCGATTCGCTGATATGGTATCGCTTGTTGAAGCATTTGGATTTTATTTATCCCGAACCAGCGGAAGCCACCATATCTTCGCTCACCCTGACATACCGGAATTGTTGAGCGATATAATCTTACACTTGGAGATGAAAAATGAAGGATTATCATATCAACATATTTTACAGCGAAGAGGATGAAGGATATATCGCAGATATTCCCGACCTCGAAGCTTGCTCCGCATTTGGCGATACGCCCGAAGAGGCGCTCGATCAGTTACAAATAGCTAAAGCTGTCTGGCTTGAAGCCGCGCGCGCCGAAGGCAAACCAGTTCCTGAGCCTAAATACCGTCCGATTATTTACCAGATTGCTTCATAGAAACGAGAGGGCCGATTGGTGAGAGAAGCGAAAAATAGTTTTCCAGAACTCGCCGCTCAACTTGCCGAGATCGGGCGAGAGTTTTACGGGCGCGGCTGGGTGCTTGGGACGAGCGGCAACCTCAGCGCCGTCGTCAGCCGCGAGCCGCTGAGGATTGCCATCACTTCAAGCGGGCTGGATAAAGGAGAGCTTTCTGTAACAGACTTTCTCGAAATTGACGCCGACGCGAAGGTGATTGAAGGCGAAGGCCGCCCTTCGGCTGAGACGCTGCTGCACATCGCGGTCGCCAAACTCAGAGGCGCGGGCGCTGTGTTGCACACTCATTCGGTTTGGAGCAATATTTTGTCCGACGCTCACGCGGACGAAGGCGGAGTCATTATCGAAGGCTACGAGATGCTGAAAGGGCTTGAAGGCGTTTCAACCCACGAGCACAGCGAATGGCTGCCCGTGCTTGAAAACTCTCAGGACATGCGCTCGCTCGCGCGCTCAGTCGAAGCGATGCTTGGCGAGCATACAGACGCGCACGGATTTCTGCTGCGCCGTCACGGGCTTTACACATGGGGCAGCAGTCTTGCGGAAGCAAAGCGGCACGTGGAGATTTTTGAATTCCTGCTGGAAGTGCTGGGCCGCACATCATTGAAGGCGAAAGGGTGATTTATGGCTATCGTACACATACCCGACGAGGATCGAACCATCCGAGACGTGCAGGAGATCACAGATTATCTTGCGGGACTGGGGATTGATTACGAGCGATGGAACCCGTCCGGAGAGACCGCGCCTGATGCGGCAGCCGAAGAAGTGCTCGCCGCTTACGCGGATGAGATAGAGAAGCTCAAAGCGCGCGGCGGCTATGTGACAGCCGATGTGATCGATGTGAATCCGCAAACGCCGGGGCTTGAAGTGATGCTTGCGCGGTTCAATCGCGAGCACTGGCACGACGAAGACGAAGTGCGCTTCATCATTCACGGGCGCGGCCTGTTTCACATCCGCCCACACGCCGGACAGGTCACCGCCATCGAAGTCGAGGCGGGCGATTTGATCCGCGTGCCGCGCGGCACACACCACTGGTTCAATCTCTGCTCGGACCGCGAGATCAGAGCCATCCGTCTGTTTCAAGACCCCGCAGGGTGGGCACCGAACTACACAGAGAGCGGAGCCGATGCTGGCTATCAGCCACTCTGCCTCGGGCCTTCGTATCTTCCTGCGTTGTAGGCAGTTGTGACGGCATCGTTCATCAAATCTCCGGTCAGCATCATCCTGCTCGACATAGAAGGCACGACCACGCCGATTGATTTTGTCTATCGGACGCTGTTTCCCTATGCCCGCGCTCGCGTTAAGAGCTATCTGGCAGAGCATCTGTCGGACGAACAGGCGCAAGCGCGTATCGCTGCGCTTCGCGATGAACACGCAGAAGACGTAAAGCAGAAGCTTGAGCCTCCGCCGCTTCACGCTCAATCCGAGACGACGCTGCTTGAATCGATCACAGGTTACGTTCACTGGCTGATGGATCAGGACAGAAAGTCCACGCCGCTGAAATCGCTTCAAGGCAGAATCTGGGAAGCAGGATACCTCGCAGGCGAATTGCAAGCGCAGGTTTTCGATGATGTGCCGCGTGCATTCTCGCGATGGCGCGCGGAGCAGAAAGAGATTTGCATCTATTCTTCGGGGAGCGTGCTGGCTCAGAGACTTCTTTTCGCGCACACCGAAGCGGGCGATCTGACCCCGCTTATCCGCGATTACTTCGATACACGCATTGGGGCAAAGCGCGAGGCGGAAAGTTATCGACGTATCGCGCTCGCGCTTGCGCGTGTGCCGTCTGAGATCGTTTTTATTTCCGATGTGGTCGCTGAACTGGACGCCGCGAGGTCTTCCGAATTTCAGACCGTGCTTTGCAACCGACCCGGCAATCACGCGCAGCCTGATTCATCGCATACTGCGATCAGCACTTTTGATGAACTGTTTGTTTAGCGCAGCCGAATGGCTACCAAAGCGCGGGCGTGGTAAATTTGATGACAACAACTGCAATCCTTAAAAGGAGAGACCAACCATGAAAGAACTTTCTCAGGAAATGAAAGAATTTTGCGAGAAACAGGAACTGATGCGCCTGGCTTATACGGATAGTCGCGGTTACGCGCGCGCCGTGCCTGTCTGGTACGTCATAATCGAAGGCGATTATTATATGGGGACCTACAGGAATTCCGAGAAGTGGAAATCCATATTGCAGAATCCACGCGTGGGCTGGGTGATAGACGCAGGCCAGAATCCAAAATACAAGGGCGTGTCAGTCTATGGCAACGCCGAAGAGATAACAGGAAAGCAGGCCGTTTTGGTTTACAACGAGCTTGGAAAGAAATACTTCGGCACGACGGATGACCCGGCCTTCAAACAGATATATGGCGAGGTTGACAGTGCGCAGAACGGTTATCTGCGACTGAGGCCGGAAGGCGTTTTTTCGTGGGAATATTGAGATGGAAACAACTGTTATGAGCGCGCTCAACGAGATTCAGTGGGACGTTGCGGGCAGGCTGGACGCGCTGCTGCGGGAGATCGATCCCGGTGTTGCGCGGACAATCGAGACTGCTCTTTCGGGCCGCGAACTTGGCTTTGAAGCGGGAATGCTCCTTGCCCGAACCACGGGGGCGGAGATGGAAGCGTTGGTGCTTGCGGCAGACCGCGTCAGGCGCGAGCGCGTGGGCGACGTGATTACTTATGTGATTAATCGCAACATCAATTTCACAAACATCTGCTTTGTCGGCTGTCGATTCTGCGCCTTCAGCCGCGCGCCGCGCGAGCGGGACGCTTACTTTCATTCGTTTGAAGAGATGGGCCGCCGCGCAAGCGAAGCGTGGGAGATGGGCGCGCGCGAAGTCTGCGTGCAGGGCGGGCTGCCGCGCGACCTCGACCCCTACTACTATCGCGACCTTTTGCGCGCCATCAAGCAGGCAACGCCCGAAATGCACATACACGCCTTTTCGCCGATGGAGGTCGTCTACGGCGTCGAGTTGACCAAAATGGCGCTTGCCGATTATCTGGCGATGTTAAAAGAAGCAGGGCTTGGGACGCTGCCGGGCACGGCGGCTGAAATTTTAGACGATGACGTGCGTCATCAGATCGAGCGCATCAAGCTGAGGGTTTCCGAGTGGCTCGACGTGATAAAGACGGCGCACAGGCTGGGGATACGCACAACGTCAACGATGATGTACGGACACATGGAGACCGAGGAGCACTGGGTTCGACACCTGATGTTGCTGCGCGATGTGCAGAAAGAGACGGGGGGATTTACGGAGTTCGTTCCGCTCGGCTTCGTTCACGAATTCACACAGCTTTATCGCTCAGGCGACGCGCGGCCCGGCCCTACGGTCGCGGAACATTTGAAAGTGCACGCGCTCGCGCGGCTGATGCTGCAAGGCTGGATAGACAACATTCAAGTCTCGTGGGTGAAGATGTCGCGCGAAGTGACGCAGGCCTGTTTGCGTGCGGGCGCGAACGATTACGGCGGCACGTTGATAAACGAGAACATCTCGCGCGAAGCCGGGTCGAAATCCGGTCAGCATCTATCGCCCGAAGAATTTCACGAGCGCATACGCGAGCTTGATCGCACGCCTGCCGAGCGCACGACGCTTTATGAAATCGTGAAGAGGTAATGAAACGACTCGGCCTTTATCTCGGTCGCCTGCCCGGATTCGACAAAGGTGGATTTGATCGCCGCGAGTTGATCTCCTGCGTTCGCGCGGCGGACGCTTCGGGCTATGACTCGTTCTGGATGCCCGAAGCGTGGGAGCGCGATGCGTTCACTGTTTTGACAGAACTTGCTGTTCATACTTCCCGGATTCATCTCGCAACAGGAATTACGAACGTCTTTTCGCGCAGCCCTGCGCTTATAGCCATGAGCGCGGCTACGCTCGATGAAATATCGGGCGGGCGATTTCACCTCGGTCTCGGAACGAGCGGCGCGCGAGTCATCGAAGATTTTCACGGCCTCAGGTTCAGCCATCCGCTCACACGGCTCCGAGAGACGATTCAAATCATCCGGTTGCTGCTGGCGGGCGAACGAGTGGATTTCGAGGGCCGGTGTTTTCATCTCTCGCGGTTCAAGCTCGGCTTCAAACCTGTTCGCGCCCGCGTTCCGGTCTATGTCGCGGCGCTCAGTGCTGAAAGTCTATATCAGGTGGGCGAACTGGCTGACGGCTGGCTTCCGACTCACTGGCCGAGCGAACGCCTCCGGGACGGCATAACTCGAATTCGCGCGGGCGCAGAGTCCGTGGGTCGCGAGGCGGCTGAAATAGAGATCGCGCCCTTTGTGAATGTTGTAATCTCAGATGACCGTGCGAAAGCCCGCGACCGCGCGCGGTTGCCGCTGGCTTATTATATCGGCGGCATGGGCGATTATTATCATGCCTCGCTCAGTCGGCTCGGGTTCACTGCTGAGGCAGACCGGATTCGTGGCTTGTGGCAGACGGGTCGCCCCAAACAGGCAATCCGCGCAGTGACCGACGAGATGGTTGATCGAATTGCCATCTGCGGCACTTTAGAACAGGCCCGCGCGCGAATAGATGAGATCTATTCACACGGCGCAGGGCTTCCCCTCATTCCGATTCCAGCCGAAGGAACAACAGTAGAAAAATGCCGCCTGATCGAATCGCTGATCGCCTGATCGCAAAAAAAAATCATGAGGTTGAGAGTTGAAATTTCGGATTCCTCACGGTTGTGAATCACCCCGAACATTCAATTTGCTATAATGGAATATATGAAGAAAATGTCGTTGCCTGTAATCTTCTTGATATTGGCTGTGCAGAGTTTTTCGTCGCCGCGTGCGACTTTTAAGGAAGGATTATCTCAGATGCCAGAGTACGCAGGAAAAGTCAACGCCCCCGATTTCCCCGCAGGAATCGAGTGGCTCAATACAGACCGCCCTCTATCATTGCGCGAGCTTCGCGGCAAGGTCGTGCTGCTGGATTTCTGGACTTATTGCTGTATCAACTGCATGCACATCATTCCCGATTTAAAAAAGCTGGAACATAAGTATCCCAGCGAACTGGTCGTCATCGGCGTTCACTCGGCCAAATTCACTACGGAACGCGACACCGATAATATTCGGCAGGCCATACTGCGTTATGAGATCGAGCACCCTGTAGTCAATGATAAAGACATGACGGTCTGGCAACAGTACGCGGTGCGCGGCTGGCCCACGTTGATGCTGATAGACCCGGCGGGCAAAGTCGTCGGCAGTCAATCGGGCGAAGGGAGTTATGATCTGTTCGATCAGGCCATTGCGAAACTGATCAAAACGTTCGACGCCGAAGGCAAGCTTGATCGCAGCCCGCTCAAACTCAGGCTCGAACGCCACCGCGCTCCGACTTCGATGCTCGCATTTCCGGGCAAGGTGCTGGCCGACGAAAAATCCGGGCAGTTGTTCATCTCGGACTCGAATCACAATCGCATAGTCGTTGTTTCTTTAGAGGACAATTCCGTCAAAGAGACAATCGGCACAGGCGAGATCGGCATACTTGACGGCAATTTCGAGACGGCGACTTTCAATCACCCGCAAGGCATGGCATACGATGGCGCAAACAACACGCTTTACGTCGCAGACACGGAAAATCACGCGCTTCGCGCAATTGATTTCAACAAGCGCGCAGTCACTTTGATTGCCGGAACGGGCCAGCAGTCGCGCACCTATGTCACCTTTGGCGGGCAGGGTCGCCAGATCGCGCTCAATTCGCCGTGGGACATCACGCTGCACGACGGACTGCTTTACATCGCGATGGCCGGGCCGCATCAGTTGTGGCGAATGAACCCGAAGACGGGCGGCATCGCCCCTTACGCGGGAACGGGAAGGGAGAACCGAATTGACGGGCCGCTGGCCGAAGCCGCGCTTGCTCAGCCTTCGGGCATCACAAGCGATGGCCGCAAACTTTATTTCGCCGACAGCGAAGTCAGTTCCATCCGCTCGGCTGATCTCGACCCGAACGGCAGAGTCGAAACCATAGTTGGCGAAGACCTCTTCGAGTTTGGCGACCGTGACGGCAAGGGCGCACAGGTGCGCCTGCAACACCCGCTCGGAGTCGTCTATCACGAAGGCACGCTCTATGTCGCGGACACTTACAACAACAAGATCAAGCGCGTGTCGCCGAAAGATAAAACGTCCGAAACTTTCGTCGGCACAGGCGAAAGCGGGTTGCGCGACGGCGCGCGCGCGACGTTTGACGAACCGTCCGGCGTGAGCGTGGCCTTTGGCAAGCTCTACATTGCGGACACGAATAATCACGCAATTCGCGTCGCTGATTTGAAGACTAAAAAAGTCGAGACGCTTGAAATCAAAGGGCTGGAAAAGCTTCGCCTGCGCGCGAAAGCCGCGCAGTTTGCGGGCGATACTATAACGCTGCCGGAGCAGACGATAGAGCCGGGCGACACACAGCTTACTTTGCAACTCGAATTGCCGAAAGGCTACAAGCTGAACGCGCTCGCGCCGTCTGCGCTCAAGGTCACATCCGAAAGCAGCGTGATTTCAGTCAGCGGCGAATCGGCGTTTCGTAATCCGCAGTTTCCCGTAACCGTTCCGATCAAGGTCAGCGAAGGCGAAGCGACCGTTAAAGCCGAGTTCGTGATTTACTATTGCGAAACGGAAAAGGAAAGTCTCTGCTATTTCAAAGAAGCGCGCATCAGCGTGCCTGTGAAAGTGAAACAGGGCGCAGGCGCGCGCACACTGGCTGCGACCTACAAGCTGGAGATCCGCTGAACCTGAAACCGGGCTGACGGTCTGGGGAAATCATCTGCTTCGTGCTACATTTTCATGCTGATTTTTCAGCGCGGAGAATGCACTATGGCTTCACAACCTCAAAGTTACATCACGCCTGAACAGTACCTGGAGCTTGAGCGCAAGGCTGACCATGTGAGGAGCGAATATTTCAACGGCGAGATATTCGCGATGGCGGGCGCAAGCCGTCGCCATATACTCATCATCACCAACCTCGTAATACAATTGGGGGCGCAATGCAAAAAACGACCGTGCGAAGTCTACTCGACCGATATGCGGCTTAGAGTCAGCCCGACGGGGCTTTACACATACCCGGACGTGATCGTGATGTGCGGCGAGCCGATATTTGCCGACGATCAGAATGACACGCTGCTAAATCCGACGCTGATTATCGAAGTGCTTTCCGACTCTACGAAAGATTACGACCGGGGAGGCAAGTTCGAGCATTACCGGAAGATTGAATCATTCAAAGAATACGTGCTGATAGCGCAGGATAAACCACACGTTGAGGATTTCATCCGGCAGCCGGATAACCGCTGGATGTTTTCAGAGACGAATAATCTGCAAGACACAATTGAACTGGCTTCGGTAAATTGCCATCTCGCGCTCTCTGAAATCTATGACAAAGTCGGATTGCCGAGCGATTGAAAATTCAATCGCGTCGCGAATATAACTGAGTAAACGTATGCCAATGTGCCCCAGATGCAACAAGCGACCTGCGAAACGCAGTTGCCCTGCGCTCAGGACGAAGATATGCGCGGTCTGCTGCGCGCGCGAGCGGATGATCCTTCTCGCGTGCCCTGAATCCTGTCAGTATCTTCAGGACGCCCGCGCGCAGTCTGCCGAGCGCGAAGCCGCGCTGCGTGCCAAAGACGAGGCTTACATGAAAGCCAGTCAGCCAATCACACAGCGCACGCTGCCGCTGCTGCTTATAATCGAAGCCGCTGTGGTCAACGCTCACAGGGGCGCTGAAGGCGATGAGGTGCGCGACCTCAAAAATGCGGAGATCCTCGAATCGGTTGAAAACGCGATCAGGAATCTCAAGACAGAAGATAGCGGCCTGATCTATGAGCATCACGCAGGGTCTGCGCGCGCCGAAGAGGTGAGCCGCCGCATACGCAAGGCGCTCGACGAGTTTTCTAAGAATGCTCCTGACGAGTATCGCCCGCAGCGCAGCGATATGCTCCAGATGCTTGATGTTACGCGCGCGGCGGTCGATTATCACATCCGTCGCGGCGAAGACGATGACAGCTATCTTCGCCATATCTCTTTGTATTTCCCCTGGCCCGAAGAAAAGACCCGCCCGCTCATCATCTGATTTCGAGCGTTGCTTGAGATGTCGCCTGTCATCCGCTAGTGTAATCACCAGATTTATTATGGAAAATAAGTCCTCGCTCTTGCGCCTGTTCGGTCAAATATCTTCGTGGCTGCGCGAGAGACTCGTAATCCACGCCGGGACTTCGCGAACGAAATCGCAACGAGTTCAGCTCCTGATCATCTGCTCGGTTATTTTCCTTGTTGCGCTCGGCATCAGACTGCTGCACTGGCAGGACAGTCAAACGGAAATGCAACGAGAAGAGACTATGATCACGGATCTCGCCAGGCCCTACGTGCAGGAAGTAAATCGTATGCGCGATGACGGAAGCATACTCTTTCCTGTGAGGCCGCTCGACCGGCAGGACGCGAGAATGATCCTGCATCCGCCGGGCTATTCGATACTGATGTCATTGATTCGGGAAGACTGGCAGTCCGACAGTTCCTTTGCGCTGTTGAGGTGGCTGCAAGTCGTTTGCGATTCGGCAGCAGCCGTGATGATCTTTTTAATAGCCGCTCAGTTCTTTGCGACAACTCTCGCCCTGATTGCCGGAATGCTCGTCGCGGTTTCGCCGCACCTTGCACACTACTCGCTCTGGCTCACGCCTGAAACGTTTGCCATTATGCCAGTGCTGCTTGCAATCTACCTGATCATTCACTGCATGAGGCGGCCCCGGCTCTGGATGATGATTGCGGCTGGCGCGCTTGTCGGGATTTCCTGCTGGCTCAGGTCGAATGGTTTGCTGCTGGCTCCGTTTCTTGCCCTAACTGTCTTTATAGTGCTTGAAGGCAAAAAAAGATGGCGCTACCCGGCTGCGCTCATCGCCTCGGCGCTCATCGTTATTTCTCCGATCACTATACGCAACTGGGCGGCCTATCACAGATTCGTGCCCCTGTCGCTTGGGGCCGGGATAACGATGGTCGAAGGCATTGCCGATTACGACGGCGAGGGAAGGTTTGGAATGCCGCCTTCGGATGGAATCGTCAAAGACAAGGATGCCGAGTGGCACAATCGCCCCGACTATGCGCGCAACATCTGGACGCCGGACGGCATAGATCGTGATCGCGCGCGTTTTTCGCGCGGCCTCTCGGTGATTAAATCCAATCCCGGATGGTTTCTAAAAGTGATGGCTCACCGGGCAGCCTCTATGCTCAGGTCTAACGATTCTTTTGCGCCGGGTCCGTCTTTTTACAGCCCGTTCGTGCCGCTCGTATCAGCAGAACCCGGCTTCGGCCATATGCTTTCGTCTGCGGACGAGAGCCAGCCTGTGTGGATAAAATCTCCCGTGGAGATGATGACGCAGGGCACGCTCGTATCCGAGACTGCTCAGGTTGCGCTCGCCGAGGATGAGCAAAGATTGCGAGTTACGGGTGATGATTCAAGCTTCGGCGATCAATTCGCCTCCGCAGAAATCGCTGTCGAAAAGAACACGGATTACCTGCTGCGCATCGGCGTGAAGGTTGAACAGAAACCGATTGCTTCAAAGATAACGAGCGAAGACCGCAGCATTACGCTGGCCGCTGACCTGTTAACGAAGCAGCGTTATAGAACGGAGAAGAGAGCTGATAATAAAGCGAAGAAGAAGGCGAAGAAAAAAGCTCTGCGGGAAGCTGCATCTGAACAATCGCCGAGTGTCACGATTGCAGATGATGATAAAAGCGATAAAGCTAGATTGCGCATTATAGAGATGCCTTTTGCGAGCGGCGACCGTGTTGATGTGCGACTTGTAATCAGCAACAACGGGAAATCAGCTGCTCGCCCGGCGATTCAGTTAGGCGAAGCCAGCCTGTTCAAACTGGGGGCTACGCCGCATCAATGGACGCGCTTTGTGCGCTCTGCTGTGCGAGGCGTTCAGAGAAACGTCTACACCACAACTCACGTGCTGCCGCTCGTCGCAATGGGAATCCTTCTGCTCGCGCTTACAAGACAGTGGCGAGTGCTCGTTGTTCTGCTCGCGGTGCCTGCTTACTACATGTCCGTGCAATCGGCGTTTCATACCGAATACAGATATATTGTCGCAATCCATTATTTTCTTTTCGCGCTTGCGGCTGTGGCTCTTTATGTTTTGGGGATAATGCTGGGGCAGAGCGCGCGGCGGCTCAGTCAAGCTTTTTCAGGGCGAGTGAACCAGTAAGCCCAGGCTATAAATACGCCTTGCAGCGGAAGCCTGATCCATAAAGCCGTGGGGCTGATGTAAGGATAAAGCTCCGGGTGAAGCGCCATATGAAGATTTGCGGGAAAGACGGCAATCAGCAGCGCGATGATGCCCCATGCCGATACGCGTGTGAGCTTTGGCGCAAGTAACGTCAGGCCAAGCACGATCTCGAAGACGCCGCTCGTGTAAACCATCGCAGGATGCCACGGGATAAGCGGAGGCATGATGGAGAGATAGAAAGCCGTATTGGTAAAGTGCATCACGCCTGCTGCTATAAGGAATAACGAGAGCAGCCATTTCATTATGAGCTTGAGTCTGGACATGAAATTTATCACCTACGAGTGGGTCTCTTTTGTCTGGTGGATGCCTGCATTTTCAAAAGCGATGGTGAGATCATCCGAAGCGCACTCGATCATGCGGTTGGCTTCGTCGGCGCTTGAGGCCGACGCCGAAATGTTTATACGAAACATCACGTCGCGGCCAAAGCGGCTGGCGCGCGATTTTATGTATACTTCCGGGTGCGCTGCCGCGACCTGTCTGAGCGCAGGCGCGAGCACCGATTCATCGCCGCAATCGACCGTCATCTCGCGCTCGCGATAACTGCCGCGCCCGAATATTTCGTTCAGCAGGGATGCAAGCGGGCCTTCGATTATCCCTTTCACCTCGGCAGGGACGCCGGGCAGGCTAACGATGCGGCTCGCGTTCACCTCCATCGTTATGGCAGGCGCAGCCCCGATTGGATTTTCAATCACGCGGCAACTGGCAGGCAGGCGCGCCATCTTCAATCGCGTCTCGCTCATATCGGCGCTCGCCACGTATCCTGCCCGCGCAAGCTCGCGATAACGGCGCTCTATCAGATCGCGCGCCTGCTGGTTAAGCTCAAGGCTTCGACCCGTGGCCTGAGCGACAGCGGCCAGCGTCAGATCGTCATCGGTCGGGCCAAGCCCTCCGCAGGTGAAGATCAGATCGGGGCTGCGCGAGAGCGAAGCGCGCACCTCTTCGGCTATCGAATTGATCTCGTCACGCACTATCGCGATATGGCGCACGCGCCCGCCCATCCCGCGAACGACCCGGCACAGATAGTTGGAGTTGGTGTCCTGAACGAGGCCAAGCAGAATTTCGTTTCCGATAGTCACTATCTCGATATTTACCACGAGCGGATTATACTACAGGGATGAAGGATGAAGGATGAGGGATGAACAAATTAACTTCTTCCTGTTCACCCTTGATCCTTCTTTGCCGAATGCGGGCATCTTTTAAGCCGTTTCAAGTCTCAAAGTTATGGTAGGGCCGGGCGTTCGGCTGATTCGGTTCGTGCGGCCTGGAAGTCCGATCTGCCCTACCAAACCATTTCGCACCTGTTCGGAGGATGAGAAGAATGAAAAGAAAAAGCATCTTTCTGGGTGTCTCCATCACGCTTTTTGCGCTTGCCTTGACGGGCTGTCCTGAGCGCATACGCATAGGGGATATACAGCACGATCCTGGTCGGTACTACAACAAGGAAGTTACTGTGGCCGGACGGGTTGTTCGCTCGTACGGCGCGCTTGGACAAGGCGTGTATGAAATAGATGATGGCACAGGCACTTTGTGGGTCGCTACGGAAAAATACGGCGTGCCGAGCAAAGATACTTTAATAGGTGTGACCGGTCGCGTGATTCCGGGAGTCACCTGGGGCGGGCGCAATTACGGCAACGGTATGCACGAAACCCGTCGCCGAACGCGCGAGACTCGCTGACCGAAGATTTCCAGTTTGTGATTTCCGGTTTCTGGTTGAAAGCCTTGATAGGCGAACAATCAGAAACCGGAAATAGAGATTTTCACGCAGTGCGCATCGCGCCTACGTTTCGTCCCGCGACAAAAAGTTTTACGAGCACGAGTCCCGCGATGAATCCGCCGATGTGCGCCGCATAAGCTACGCCGCCCTCCTGCGACCCGCTGCCCAGCACGCCAAGCCCGCTGATCAACTGGAATGCGAACCATAACCCTAAGGCGACCAGCGCGGGCACTTCCGTCAACATACTGAACATTATCACTTTGACGCGCCGCTTCGGGAAAAGCAGTATGTAGCCGCCAAGCACTCCTGAAATCGCGCCCGAAGCGCCGAGGCTCGGCACCAGTTGATTGCCGCCGAACGCAACCGTAGTGAAGACGTGCGCGAGCGAGGCTATTAACCCGCAAAGAAGATAAAAGATCAGATACCTCCCGCGCCCCATCACGTTTTCAAGGTTGTCGCCGAAGATCCAGAGAAACAACATGTTTCCAAACAGGTGCGCCCATCCGCCGTGCATAAACATCGATGTCAACAAAGTGATGTAGACGGTAAAAGGCGTAGGTTGCAGGCCCGGCGCTTGAAATTTACCGCCGCTCACAGGGTCTTCGATAGTGCGAGGCGCGGTCACCTGATCCTGGCCCGTCACTATCTCTTTCGGCACGGTCGAAAAAGCGTAAGTGAAGCTGTCGTTTGCGCCCATGCCTTGAAAAAAAACGAAGACCAGAACGTTAACAGCTATCAGAATGTAATTGACGATGGGAGTTGCTGAGCGGTCAGAATTGTCGTCGCCTATGGGGAATAACATTTTCTCTGCTCCTTCGGATCAAAGAACTCGCTGTCGGCTTTTTTTCTTTAGCGCCCCGGACAGATACCTGCAAACCGATCAAGCCGTCAGTCAATCAGCATCTACTATTCCTAAGCGTCTGTACGGACGAGCGCCCGCTATTTGCAAGGCTTATTGAAGTTTTGCGCATAGCAGGCAAATCACTCAAAGAATCATTCCCGTACACTACGGGACCGCTTTTATTTCGCCGCATCCGTAGCCAGATGCGAATGCGCGTGCGGTTTCAATAATTCGTAGCCTTCCGAGCGCGCGACGTATGTTGCGGCGGTGATATCGCCCGTCACATTCAGCGTTGTGCGGCACATGTCGAGTATGCGATCTACGCCTAAAATGATCGCGATGAGCGCCGGATTTACGCCGACCGTCGTAAGCACGAGGACTATGAACGGAATCGAACCCGAAGGCACGCCCGCCGTTCCTATGCCGCCCAGTATCGCCAGATACGCGACCATGATCTGCTGGCCGAGCGAGAGGTCAACCCCGGCAAGCTGCGCCAGAAACAGAACCGTCACGCCTTCATAAAGCGCGGTTCCGTTCTGATTGGCCGTCGCGCCTATGGTCAGAACGAAACTGTTTATTTCGCGCGGCACGCCGAGATTCTCTTCCGATACGCGCAGCGCAGTCGGCAGCGTCGCGTTTGACGAAGAGGTTGAAAAAGCCGTCAACATAACTGTCTTGACGCGGCGGAAGAATTCGACGGGCGAGATTCGCGAGAGAAAATAGACTGAAAGCGAATAGACGCCGAACATGTGAATGGCCAGCCCCGCAAGCACTGTGACTACAAACCACGCCAGCGCTCCGAGCAGGTCCAGCCCGAAGCGCGCCGTGTTGTTGAAGAGCAGACAGGCCACGGCAAAAGGCGCAAACTTCATGATTATGTCTATGATTTTAGCCGAAATCTCGTAAAGCGCCTCAAGCCCTCGAACGAAGGGCGCGGTCACGGTCGGAGAGATGAGCGTTATGGCGATGCCTACGATGAGCGCGAAAAACATCAGGTGCAGCATGTTAGGCGTTCCGCCTGATGCGGCTTTGCTCGGATTATCCGGCACGCCCGCTATGGCTGCAATGGGGTTGGTGGGAACGATAGTCTTTATCACCTGCATCATCACCGAGTCGGTTCCGGCGGGCTTCTGCGCGTCTTCGACCTGTTTTGCGGCATCCGTCCCGTAACGCTCCTGTAGCGCGGCAGCGGTCCCGGCAGCTATGCGGTTGCCCGGCTTGATCGTGTTGGCGAGCGTCAATCCGATGACGACCGAGATACCCGAAATGATCAGCGTGTAAGCGAATGTTTTCAATCCGACGCGCCCCAGCTTGCGTGCGTCGCCTATGCCAGCCACTCCGACCACCAGAGACGAGAAGACCAGCGGCACTACGATCATCAAAAGCAGGCGAAGAAAGAGTTGGCCGACCGGCTCCGTGATGTTGGTGATCGTCCATATAACGCGCGGATTGTTGCCACCGACCAGCATATTGACGGCGACTCCCCCGACGACGCCCACAAGCAACCCTATCAGGATGCGCGTATGCAGCGGCCAGCCCTTGGGCCGATCCGGGGTTTCGTCTTTGAGGTCTGTCGTCTCTTCGCGCTCGTAAAGATTCGGATCTGCCGCAGATTTATCTCGTTCGTCAGCCATTTTTCTCTCTCTCTTGACCGGAAATCGCTTTGCAGGCGTCAAGGTTATGAGTTTTGCCGCCCGTAGTCAATGGCAAACCAATAAAATGCGGGTCGAAAGAGCGGTCAGAGGCAGGAAGCGAAAAAGGGCAGGCTCCGAGAGCTTGCCCTTTCTGTGTTTTGTGATCAACGACGCGAGTTTGCCGCTCTAGTATTCGCGTTTCGTTTCGCCTGCCGTAACGGCACGGCCAAACTCTTCACGGGTGTCGTCATCCGTGTCGGTTTCGGGCGCAGTCGTTGCGGTCGCCTGATGAGCGCGTTCTTCCTGACTGTGTTCACTGACATTCGTATCAGCCATCTTGCCCGTTTGAGGCGGCGCGTTCTCATGCTCCTGTAATTGAGGGCTGGTGGCTTCCTGAGTAGGGTTGAAGCCGAACGTCTGAGGCTCCGATATCTGCTCCTGGCGCTCCGTCTCGTGTTGCCCGGTTGGCCTGCTCGCGCTTACGCCAAATATCTCGTGCGCGCTTGTGCCGTCCTCGCCTCTGGCTATTTCGAGCACCCCGTTCCAGTCGGTATGCGCGGTCTTTCGCTTGCCCTTCACGCGAAAGTCAATCCCGTTTTGATCAAACGACACGATGAAAGTATTGCCGTCAATATCCACTTCTCTGCTAATCGGCTTGGTGAATTTCATTAGAACACCCCTTAGGTGAAAGTATTTCGAACACCCGGCGTGTCCACTGCCGTGATGCATAATAAAAAATTTTATGTGCTGAACACGCGCTTTGTCCACCTGTAGAGCGCGGGAAGCAGACATCGCCGAACTGTTTTGCCGCCGTGGAATCGAGAAGGGGAAAGATTTCGGCGGCGCGGCCAAGCATTTCAGCGGCCCCCGATCTATTGTCAGATGCGATCTGTTCTATAGCTTTGTTTATCCGCTCCCGGTTTACTGCGCTCAAAATTACCGTCCCTTTCGTTGCCTATGATTTCCGCGTTAGGTATAATCGCCAGTCACTGAGCAAATCAAGCTGATATTATGATAATCGCGCGCACCTTCTGCATTATTAACACGCCACACCCGGAGGAAATTCAATGCCTAGTGCTTATGTTGATGACGCCAAAGAAATAAAAGAAGAGAACCCGTTTGAATCCATGATGCAACGGTTCGACGAAGCTGCAAAGCGGCTCGACCTCGACCCGAACATCTACAAGATCCTTCGCTGGCCGAACAGAGAGATCACTCTCTATATCCCAGTGTTGATGGACGACGGAAACTATCAGGTGTTTACAGGTTATCGCGTGCAGCACAATTTCGCGCGCGGCCCCGCCAAAGGCGGCATACGTTATTCGCCCGACGTGTCGCTTGATGAAGTGCGCGCGCTTGCGGCGTGGATGACCTGGAAATGCGCTGTCGTCAATATCCCGTTCGGCGGCGGCAAAGGCGGCATCGTCTGCGACCCGCGCGAAATGAGCCAGCGGGAGCTTGAGCGAATGACTCGCCGTTACACGTCTGACCTGATGGATTTCATAGGGCCTGAGAAGGACGTGCCCGCGCCTGATATGAATACCAACGAACAGATCATGGCATGGATGATGGATACTTATTCCATGCACGTGCGCCACACGGTTACGGCTGTCGTTACCGGCAAGCCTATAGAGATAGGCGGCTCTCGCGGGCGGCGCGAAGCCACAGGGCGGGGACTGCTCTTCGTTTGCAACGAGGCGTGCAAGAAATTCAACCTCAACATCAATGATACGCGCGTGGTCGTTCAAGGCGCGGGCAACGTGGGCGGCACGGCTGCGCAGTTGATGCAGGCGGAAGGATACAAGATTGTAGGCCTCGCGGACATCACGGGCGCGCTCTACAACCCCAATGGACTTGATATACAGGGCGTGCTCCGTTACCTCAAAGAGAACAAGACGGTCGAAGGATACAGCGAAGCCGAACATATCACGGCGGCGGAACTGCTTGAGGTCGAATGCGAGATACTGGTACCTGCCGCGACCGAAAACCAGATCACCAGCCATAACGCCGACCGCATAAAATGTCGCATCCTTGCAGAAGGCGCGAACGGCCCGACCACTGCCGATGCGGACGAAATAATTTCCGCAAAGAATATCTTTGTCATCCCGGACATTCTTGCAAATGCGGGCGGTGTGACCGTCAGTTACTTTGAATGGGTGCAGGACCGCATGGGGTTTTTCTGGAACGAGCAGACGGTCAACACACGGCTGCACGATATAATGGTCGAGAGCTTCAACGACGTAGTCCGCGTGGCAGAGAAGTACAAGGTCAATACAAGGCTTGCGGCTTATATGCTTGCGATAGATCGTGTGGCTTACGATACGCGGCTGCGCGGAATTTACGCTTGAGCCGAATTTACTTCCGAAGCGCGCAGGTCTTTCCTGAATGCGCGAAACCGAGGTTCGGCGTGAGAGTACAGTCTGTATTCTCACGCCGAATTTACATGAGCGTTAGTTGCAAGGCGTTCCGAGCGGATAGACGAATCCTGCGGCTTTCCTGTCATCCTTAATCAGGCTCGCGCAGTGCCCCTCAAAATGAGCAGCAGGATACATCGTGGCATTGGTGTCAGAGCTATGCCCTATTCCGATGACGGCAGTATTGAGACATTTCAGGAAGGCGGTTTCTATCCGCTACACCCTGTGTTCTTTACAAACGCCAACGGTCTTGACTATGGAATTTTTTGAAGAATTGTCAAGCACTTAATTCGCCTTGAGTATTGGCAATTCGCCCCGGCTCGAAATTTACATTTTTATGTTGACCCACAGCCTATTTGCGGGTATAGATATAACTTGTAATAAAAAAGTAATCCGAGTCGGCAACATAGACTCACGCTCTTATTAGTTAGTTTAAGATCAGGTTCGGCAGGAAGAGCCTGAACTGGACGCTCACATAGATCTTCATCCCCTGTCCCCTTGATTCTTAGGGGAGGCTAAATCACCTCTCGTAGTTTTGGAGGCGATCCCAAATACGAACTGCATTCCGTGGATGAATACTTCAGGAGGCAAAAAATGAAAGCGGCTAGAAAAATAAGCACGCTTGTCTTAATGCTTTTTGTTTTTGCGACGGCAGTCTTCGCACAAGAGCATCATGACGGCAATCTCGCCGAGCGGCAGAAAGCGCCAACTGTGCTCGGCGGCACCGGGTTGTTCAACACATTCTCGACACGAACCCTGTGCAAAGGCGAATTTAACTTCGCCCTATTCTGGAACAACTATGATCGCGATCCCGGCGACATCGATATTAACCAGGTTCCTTTCAACTTCACTATCGGACTGACCAACAGATGGGAGTTATGGGTAAACTGGGTGACCTGGCAGAACACCACATCACGCCAGCCCTTTCTGTTGAGCGGCTATCAGTACAACGCCTCCCGTCTATTCGGCGAACCCTCGGTTCTGCTCGGACCGGCGGTTGGGGGCAACGATGCGGCAGCGGCGTTTTATCCCGGAGGCGGAGCCATATTCGGCGGAATCCTTCCGGCGCTTGGCCGTTTCGGCACGCCGATAAACTTCCCGACCAGCGTCGTCTCACCGGGCGGTCCCGGCGGGCGACAGGTTGCTGGTCTCGGCCCACTGATTCAAACAGACCTGCCTAGCTTCTATCCTGAACTGCCGTTCTTCGGCGAGGTTGACTTCCTTGGCTTCGACAGCCTTGGCCGCCCGTTCTTCGGGCCGCGCGAGTCGTCCAACGGCTCAGGCGATATTACCGTAGGCACGAAGGTCAATCTGATTGATGCCAACAAACACTGGTTCAGCATGGCGCTCGCAGGCTATTTGAAAATACCTATTTCGCGCGACGATCACGCCCGCGCGCGAGGCCGCACGAGCGGTGAGTACGAATACGGCCCGATGCTGATATTCGGACAGGAAAGCGGCGGGAAACGATTCCGTCTCTACGAAAACATCGGATACATTCACACAGGAGATATTGAGAAGGGCGGAGTGAAAGCGCTCGACCTTCCCAACAAACTTCTTCTCAATGCAGGCATGGGCATTGGTCTGGGCTCGCACGCTGAATTTGTGGCCGAGTTCAATCACACCCATTTCGTCGGCAACGACACGCCGAGCCTGATAGAGAACAACCCGTCGGATTTGAATCTGGGAATGCGCTTCTTCTTCAAGAATGGAGCGATCTCGTTCGGCGGCGCGTATAGAAGATATCTCAACAACGAAGACGACATCACTCTGCCGGTCTTCGAAGCGCGAACCATATTCATCCCGCCGTTTTTCAGAGTAGACCCGCTGTTCACCACGCAAAATCGAACCTTTGAATCTGGCGGCGTGAATGGATTCGTCGGCTACTTTTCAATAGGCGGTCGCCGCCGCTGCCCGCCGCCGCCTGCTCCGACCTGCGTGCTTGCGGCAAGCTCCGGCACGGTCAATCGTGGCGAGCGTCTCTCTTTGACGACCACGCCGACCACGCCCGGCTATGATAATGCAGTAGTCACATACGACTATCGCTGGGAAGTGAAAGACGCATCAGGCCGACCCGTCACTGTAAGCGGCACGGGCGCTGGTGTTGAAGTTCCGACCACTGGAATCCCCTGCGGGCGCTACACCGTGACAACGACCGTTACGGCGTCGGTTCCTGCGGTTGATTGCCCGAGCGATTGCGTGACCACAGGTCAGACGACCTGCACGACGAGCTTTGAAGTCACAGAGCCGCCGTGCCCGACCGTCACCTGCGACATCAGCGCAACACCCACATCGGTTGTTGGTGGAACTGGTGATCGAATAACGCTGCGCGCGAATGCAACCGGCGCAGACGGCGCGACCTTCACATGGTCGGCAACGGGCGGAACACTCTCGTCCACGACCGGCAGTGAAGTCACGCTCGACACTACGAACGCATCGGCTGGAACGATCACCGTATCGGTGAACGTCAGCACGAGCCGTACACGCTGCGATCAGCCGTGTCCGGGTGGTAGCTGCTCGACATCCGTAACTGTGACGCCGCCTGAAGAGAAGGTGAAGCCGCCGATCGTAACACCGTGCGGGCCGATATTCTTCCCGTTCAATTCGGCGAGAATCAACAACGAGCACAAGGCGTGTCTTGATGAAATCGCTCTCAGATTGCAGCAAGATTCACGACAGACGCTTGTTATTGACGGTCATCGCGATTCATCAGAGCGCGTAGGCATCTCGCTCACGCGAGCCAACAACGCGCGCGATTACCTCGTCAACGAGAAGGCCATTGACTCGGCACGTATCACGGTTCGCAACTACGGCGATACGTGCGGTCACGAATCAGGCGACCCGAACCTCAATCGCAGAGTTGAGTTCTGGATCGTTCCTGATGGCCGAACCGCTGAAGAGATAGAGAAGAAGTGCGCAAGCGGTGCGTCACCTCAGGTCATCACGACCGAAGAGGCCGCGCCAAACGTGGAACCGCGTCGTCGTCCGACTCGTCGCACGCCGCGTCGTCGTGCTCGCAGACCGGGTGAACCAGTCATCATGATGGTGCAACCGGAAGCTCTGAACACGACAACCACCAGCAACTAACCAATACCTGAGTTATTCAACTCAGCCGCGAAAGCGGGACGGTCTTCGGATCGCCCCGCTTTTGTTTTTGTCCAATCAACCACAACTCAATCTTCAATTCATTACCTGCTTGGGTAATTGACTCAATAAATTTTTGATGTATAGTCAGCTTGGCATCGCTGTATGTGGCATGTGTCCACACGCGGCGATGCAGGAGCTTCCATCGCTTTTTAGCACTCACCGAAAAGGCTACCTGCAGCCGCGCGCTCAGGATGCAAAGCCGCTTGATGCAGCACAGGGCGGTTGCCGAAGTGAGAAGGCAGATTCCTGATAGCGGTTTCGCTCGCAAATACCTCGAAGTTTACTTGTAGGGTGACGTGTCTCTGACGAGAGACGCTCAGAGGATAAGTCTGCGTTCGAGACACTTTTTTTACGGAGCAAGGAGACGTTTCTTGCCGGAGCCAATAGCGAGCCATAAGTCACAGGTGAATCGTTGCAGGAGATTAAAATGAGAACCGCTTTAAGAATCCCCGCTCTCGCCCTGATGTTAATCATGATTGTAGGAACTGCTCTGGCGCAGCAGAGCAGTCAGTTCGGTAATATTGCTGAACGACAACGGGTCTCGACCGTGCTCGGCGGAACGGGAATGTTCAATACATTTTCGACGCGCACCCTCTACAAGGGCGAGTTCAACTTTGCGATCTTCTGGAACAACTTCGACCGTGACCCGGGCGCAATAGATATCAATCAGGTTCCGTTCAATTTCACAATCGGTCTTACCAATCGCTGGGAGATGTGGGTTGACTGGGTGACGTGGCAACAGACGACATCGCGCCAGCCCTTTCTGTTGAGCGGCTACCAGTACAATGCTGTTCGCGCGTTCGGCGATCCGTTTCAGATTCTTGGCCCCGCGTCAGGCGGAAACGGAGGCGCGGCATCATTTCCCGGAACCGGATCATCTGTCGGCGGAATCCTTCCAGTGCTCGGACGATTCGCCATACCTGTGGGCGGCGACGGCTTATCCGGTCTCAATTCACCCGCAGGCCCGGGCGGTTTGCCCGCAGTCGGACTCGGCCCCGCAATCATTACTGACCGACCAAATTATTTCAACGATCTGCCATTCTTCGGCGTGGTCGATTTTCTTGGCTTCGACGGACTGGGTCGCCCTGTGCTCGGTCCTCGCGAGTCAGCCAACGGCTCAGGCGATGTCACCATAGGCACGAAGGTCAATCTGATTGATGCCAACAGACATTGGTTCAGCATGGCGCTTGGCGGTTATGTGAAGATACCTGTTTCGCGAGACGATCAGGCGCGCGCGCGAGGCCGCACGAGCGGCGAGTATGAGTACGGGCCGATCCTGATGCTGGGGCAGGAGACGGGCAATCATCGCCTCCGCTTCTACGAAAACATCGGATATATTCACACAGGCGACATAGACAGAGGCGGCGTGAAGGTGCTCGACCTTCGAGACAAAATGTTATTGAACCTGGGCGGCGCAGTCTCGATAAACAAGCATATAGAACTGCTGGCAGAGCTTGCCGGAACTGTCTACGTGGGCAGCGGCACTCAGAGCCTTCAGCGAGTGAACCCGATTGATTTGAATCTGGGGGCACGCTTCTTTTTCAACAACGGAGCGATCTCGTTTGGCGGCGCGTATCGAAGACAGTTGAACGGGCTGGGCAGGCAAAGCCTTTCGGTTCTGGAATGCGAGACCATAATTCCGCCGACCCCGCCGGATGATTGCGAGAAAGATAAACATGGTTATGGTGGTTACGGCGGCCCTCCCCACTGCACGCCAAAGCCCCCGCCGCCGCCCGTCATTGAGTGCAAGCCCAAACAGAGAGAATTTGGCGGCGGAGATAAAAATGGCTTCGTCGGTTTCTTCTCGATAGGCAGGCGCAATGGCTGCCCGCCGCCTCCTGTTCCAACCTGCGTGCTCGAAGCTTCTTCGCATTCCATCACGGCAGGCGACCGCCTGACGCTCAACGTCAAGCCCACTACGCCCGGCTATACAGACGCGCAAGTCAGCTATGAGTATCGCTGGGAAGTTCGTGACTCGCAGGGCCGCGCGGTCAGTGTCAGCGGCAGCGGTCCCAATGTTGAAGTCCCGACGGCACATCTGCCCTGCGGCACCTATACTGCGACGGCAATCGTCACCGCTTCAGCCAAAGGCGCAAGCCATCCTGATTGCCCTGACAACACAGCCGATTCAACCTGTGTGGCTTCGTTTGAGGTGACAGAGCCTCCTTGCCCCAACATCACCTGCAACATCATCGCTTCATCTACGACTGTGACCGAAGGTGATCGTGTCGTATTACGAGCTTCGGGTTCGGGCGCGGAAAATCTTACTTACACATGGTCTGCAACGGGCGGAAGGTTTTCGTCCACGACCGGGCGTGAAGTCACGCTCAACACCACGGGCATAACAGGCTCGGTAACCATCAGTGTTAGGGTTAATACAGATCGTACGCGATGCGGAGAGCCGTGCCCGGGCGGCAGTTGTTCTACGAGCATAACAGTGCGCGAACTGCCTCCGCCTCCGCGACGGCCTGACATCATCAAACCGTGCGGGCCGATATTCTTCCCGTTCAATTCGGCGAGAATCAACAACGAGCACAAGGCGTGCCTTGATGATATAGCTATAACCTTACAGCAGGACTCGCGCACGACGCTCGTGATTGACGGCCATCGCGATTCGTCAGAGCGCGCGGGCATCTCGCTTACCAGAGCCAACAACGCGCGTGATTACCTTGTTGACTCAAAGAACATTGATTCGGCTCGCATAACGATTCGCAATTTCAGCGATACTTGTCCGGAAGAGCACGCCGATTCAAAGCTCAACTCCAGAGTCGAATTCTGGATCGTTCCCGAAGGCGCGACCATATCGGACATCAATAAAATGAAGAGGTGTGCGGGCGGCGTAACACCGCGAGTCGTCACGAACGAACTGCCCGCCTCTCCAACCGAGCGACGCCCTGCGCGCCGCACGCGCAGACCTGAGCCGTCCGCTGATCTTGAAGAGCAGGAAGATGAGCAGGATAGAGGCGACGAGCGCGTCGTGAACACAGGCAACTCCGCATCTCAGGCAAGACCGGCGGGGATTGGCGCTGCGACCGTTGTTCGCTCTGTAAGCACGCGCATATTAGACGGCGCGATTCATGTTTACGTGGACCTGGATGGCATCGCTCAATTCAAAGACTTCACGCTCACGAATCCGTCGCGCATCGTTATCGATATTTCAGGCGTGCGCAGCGCATCGGGAAGCAAGACGCTGCCGGTTGTTTCAGGGCTGGTTGATCGCGTGAGAGTCGGCGAGCCCGGGCCGGGGGTCGTGCGAATAGTGCTCGACCTTAAGTCGGCCTTGCGATACAGGGTAATGCGCGACGGGTCGTCACTCGTGATCGTAATCAGCGAAGGCCCCATCGCGGCAGGCGCAAATCACTGATCCTCTGCCAAAGAAATGATGCGGGGTGATCTTCGGGTCACCCCGTTTTTTTACTGCGCGAGCAATATGTCGGCAATCTCTTTTGAAAGCGCGCCCAGACTTCCTCCCGCATTTTCCAGATTGACCATCAAAACCACCGCCAGTCCCTTTTCGGGAATCATATAAAGGTTCGTGCTCACGCGTTGCTGCGCGCCGCCGTGCGCGACTTCCTTCAGACTGTTTCGCTCGCTCAGCCCCCATCCCAGCCCATACGAAGTCGCTTTGCCTTCGCGCGTTTTCTGTGCCGTCCACATCTGTGCGAGAGTCTCTTTCCTGACGAGCATTCCGGTCTGGACTGCGATGGCAAATCGGGCCAGATCCTCTACGGTCGAGCAGAACCCGCCGCCGGGAATCTTGTAGCTCGTGTCGGCCAGCGTAGAGTTGCGAAGCTCGCCGCTCGATGTTTTGAAATACCCTTGCGCGCGATTGGGTATTATCTCGAATACATCGTCCACGCGCATGCGATTCATCCCGGCTGGCTTAAAGATATTTTCCTGAACATAGTCGGCGAACTTCATCCCCGATGCGCCTTCAACCGCACAGCCCAGTATTGTATAGCCGTGCGTGGTGTATTGATATTTCGTGCCGGGCTCGTGCAGCAGCGGATCATCCTTGAACATCTCAAGCCCCTCGGCCACACTGTTGTAATGTCGTGTGCTCAGGAATTCAGCATCGCTTTTGTAATGACGAACGCCTGCCAGATGGCCGAGCAACTGGCGCGTGGTGACCGGCCACTGCTTTTGCGGAAAAGCCGGGCAATACTTTTGAACGGGAGCGTCTAAATCGAGCTTGCCGCGTTCAACCAGCTGCATCACGGCTATCGCTGTGATTGTTTTTGAAATAGAACCGAGCCGATAGACCGTGGCAGTCTTCGCCGGGATGTAGTTTTCAAGGTCGGCCAGCCCATAGCCGTTCGACCATCGCAGCTTTTGATCCGTGACAACAGCGACCGACAACCCCGGAATGTTTTGCCGAGACATGGCTGCTGTTATCGCCTTCTCGATCTTTTCAATCCTGTCTGTCGGCAGATTTGCCGTTGTTTGAGCCGCTGCCGGAACCACGGCCAGCAGCAAAACGATCAATACCCTGCGCGCAAGTGTGTGTCGAGTAAGTGAGTTTCGTATAATCATTGAGCCTCCGAGATGTTGATATAGCGCAAGCCGCCGTCATGCGCCTTCGTCTGGAACGCACAATATTAATCACGATTGTCACCTGCTTACCAGGTGCAGAATTGATCAGTTTTGTTTTTGCTGCGGCTGAGCGCTGCCCCGCACGATGCCAACAGCGGCGGCGGACGTTTTGAAATACGTCGATGCGACGCGTTTTATCTCATCTGCTGTTATCTTCGATGAACTCTCTGCAAAAGCATCAACGTCGGCAGCCTTGCGCTGGTAAACGACTGCGCGAGCGTATTCCAGAGTGCGCTCGCGCGCAGATTGCAGCAGCGCAAGCCGGGATGTTGCGGCAACGGCGCGCGCGCCTTTCAATTCGTCTGCGCTCACACTCGCGCGCGCAATTCGCTCAAGCTCTGCAAGCAAAGCTGCTCGCGCCCGCTGTTCGTTTTCGGGAGCCATTGTGATTTGCGCGTATAGTGTTCCTCCAACGAACAGAGATTCGTTATCGAGCCTTGCCCATGATACGAGCCCCTGTTTATCGCGCAACTCCTGAAGCAAACGCCCCCCTCGCCCATTCATCACCGCTTCGATCAATTCAATAGCAACCAGATCCGCGCTTTCGCTCTTTGGGCCTGCCAGTCCGATGGCCGCAGTCGTCTGTTCGCGTTTGCGCGAATCTATCTTCTCTCCGACTTTCGGCTGCGGGACTTTGACTTGAAGCGTCTTATCGAGGTCGCGTCGCTTGAACCCCTCGGCCAGTTGTGATGACACGAGAGCCGAGCCGTTGGTGTCGCCGACGATGACCGCAAGCGGAAGCTGGCGTTTGACTGCGTGCGCGTGCCATTCTTTCAATTGATCGCTGGTTATTTTTGTTATCACCTCTTCGCGGCCATGCGAACTGATTCCGTAGCTGTGACCCTGCCACATCGTTTGATCGAGCAGCATTTTTGCGCGCGCAATATCAGAGTCGCGCTCGCTGCGAATAGCCGCAATCTGCGCGAGCCGCGCTCGCAGAATATCATTATCTCGGAAGGCCGGGTCTTCCGTGACATCGTGCAAAATCTTCAGCGCGCGGTCGGCGTTGCGCGAAAGCACGCTGAGGACGAATCCGAAAAAGTCAGGCTCGACTACGATCTCGACTTCTGCGCCGAGCTGGTCCAACTCCTGCGCCAGCGGTTCGGGCGCGCGCCGCACCGTGCCATAAAGCATCGAGCGAAGCATCAGTTCAGTAATTCCGCCCGTGCTGTCATCTTCGACCAGACGACCGCCCTGAAAGAAAAGCGTGACGGTGATCTTCGGTTGCGAGTGGTCTTCGCGCACATAAGCCTGCGGGCCGTTGAGCGTCGAAAAATCCTTGACCGGCAGCGGCTGAATCGATTCCATAGCCGCCATCTGGTCAAAGGAGCGTTCCTGTCCCTGAGGCACTGCTTCGATAGAAGACTTCGGATTAGCCGCGCGCGCTTTGATCTGCTCGGCAGCCTGAACCAGCCCCGGCGACCATGCGGCGACCGTCTTTGCGAAACTTTCAGCATCGAAAGTGCGCGCAGGTGCCGTGAGAGGCTCGTATTCATGCACGGAGGCGTTTTCAAGCGTAAAGTATTTCAGAGCTACGCGCTGCACATCTTCCGCTCGAACGGCGCGAATCTGATTCCGATAATCGAGCGCCTCATTAATTCCGCCTCGCACAATTTCCGCCCGCGCCATATCCCGCGCGCGACCGATGTAAGTCCCCGCTTTATCGACCATGCGTTTTTCGATCAGCGATTTTGCCCGCGCCATCTCGCCTTCGGTCGGTATCTCGCGCCGCGACTCGTCTATCTCGTTAAAGAATGCTGATTCCGCCTTATCGATCAACGAACCGCCCTGCGCGTCCGTCGCTATCCATATCTGAACGACTATCGCGCTCGAAGCGGCCATCGGCAAGTAATTGGCTTCGACACGATTGGCGACCATCTGGCCGTTGAGCAGGGAACGATTCAATCGCGCCGCTCGGCCCTGACCGATCAGAGTTGCGAGCACTTCGATTGCCGCCCAGTCTTTCGATTCAAATCCCGGCACGCGAAAGCCTGCGGTTACGATTGATTGACTGATGTCGCTGCGATCTGCGCCGTAACGAAGCTTGGGTTGTTCTTCAGCCGGAGGCTGAGCGGCTGTGTCCGGAGGTCGGGGAGCGGAGGGCTGAGGTCGGGTTATCGTCGCGCTGGCAGCATTGGTCTTTTGAGGCTTACTATCGATTTTTGACGGCGGCGTCTCAGGCTTCTGTACTGCTACGGCTCCGAAATCGCCGTAGAGTTGTTGAATCTGTACGAGCGTGCTGAATGTGGAAACATCGCCGACGACTGTGATGACGAGCTTGTCAGGCCGGTAGTTGGCTCGGTAAAACTCCGTCAGTTGATCGCGCGTAATCGAGCGCAACGCTTCCGCGCTTGCCGGTCTCCACCTTCCGACGGGACTTCCTGCGAAAGCGATGTTGTAGAGCCGCGCAAGCGAGTAAGCGGATTGTTCGTCACGAATCCGTGAATCGCGAGCGTCGAGCAGGCGATTCACGTTCATCTTTTCCTCTTCGATTACAATCGGAATCTCGCGCTTTATCGCGTCCCCGTCAAGAGATGGGTTTTCCAGCATATCAGCCTGGATGGCGAGCGCTTCTTTGACCTGATCTGCCGGAGCGATTGCGGAATAGATCGTGCGGTCATAAAACGTATCTGCGTCAATCAATCCGCCAACCGCGCGCAAGTCATTCAAGGCTTTGCCAGCGGGTCTGGTCGTCGTGCCTTTGAAAATCATGTTCTGAGCCAGTCGCGCGACGCCGGTCAATCCTTCCGGTTCGTCCAGAGCGCCCACCTTGAAACAGGCCACCAGAGCCGCTATCGGGGTAGCATGCTGTTCGTTGATGATGACGGTCATTCCGTTTTGCAGCACGAAGCGCGATGTTGTTCCCGCCTGCTCCTGTTTGACCACAGCCGCTGCCGTGGGCACGTTCACCGGTTCGGGAGGCGCAGTATTAGAGGGAGTTGCGACTCTGGGTCGCCCCCGCCCGCTCTGCGAGTTTGCCGGATTGGGTAAAACTGTCGTTATAAGAATGATGATGGATAAAACCGAGCTTGAAATTTTTAATCGTCGCACCGTGACGCTCCTCGCTGACTACTATCATCAATCATAGATGTCGGCTTTGTTCCGAGTCAACGCCAATACCTGTGAAGCTGCCCGCACTTGAATCGGTTTTTACAGCCGGTTGCTTTTTACCCTGCCGTCGCTGTACCTTCTCTCAGTCTGTCAACTGACTACGAGGCCGAACCTTAAATGATGATCGCTCAATCAATCTTCAAACATATTCTTGTTGCGCTGATTGTGCTGGCTCAATCAAACGCGCCTGCCGTCTTTGCGCAAACCCCGACACCCTCGCCGCAACAACAGACAGAAACGGTTGAGTCGTTAAGCTCGCGAATTGCGGCTCACATCGCGCAGCCGCGATTTGCCCCCGCCGCCTGGGGCGTAAAAATAGTCTCGCTCGATTCAGGCAAAATCATCTTCGAGCACAATGCCGGTAAATATTTCAATCCTGCGTCGAACGCCAAACTCTACAGCGCTGCGCTCGCGCTCGACCGGCTCGGCGCTGATTACCGCATACGGACTTCGCTTTACTCGACGACGAGGCCCGATGCTGCGGGCACGCTCAAAGGCGATCTAATAGTCTACGGGCGAGGCGATCCGGTTATGACCGCGAGCCTGAATGACGGCGATTATTATAAGCCGTTCGAGCCGCTCGCACAGCAACTGGCAAACGCGGGCGTGCGGCGCATCGAAGGCGATCTTGTGGGCGATGAAAGTTATTTCGCCACGCCGCCGATTGGCTCAGGGTGGGAGTGGGACGACCTGCAGGAATACTACGGCGCTGAAGTCTCTGCGCTCACCATAAACGACAACGCGCTCGACCTGTTCGTCAAGCCTGCCGAACGCGCAGGGCTTCCGTGCCGCGTGACGACCGGGCCCGTTACATCGTTTGTCACGTTGATGAATAGAACTCAGACCGCGCCTAAAGGGATAGAGGCTCGCGTGGTCGTTTATCGCCCGGTCGGCGAAAACGTAATCTATGTATCAGGCCGATTGCCGGTCGATCACAAAGGCTATAAAGGCTCGGTCTCCGTGCACAATCCAGCGGGGCTTTTTGCGCGCCTTTTCAAAGACGCGCTTGAGCGTCGCGGCATCACAGTGACAGGCCGCGCACGCACGATCGATTGGAAATATCGTGAAGTCACGCCGATGGATTTTGCGAAGTTTATAGAATTGGGCTTTATTGAATCATTGCCGCTCAAAGAGATCGTGCGCGAAACGCTCAAGCCATCGCAGAACCTTTACGCTCAAATGTTGTTGTTGCAGGCTGGCGCAAATCAGGGGCAGCGGGCAGGGGTCAAGGGGCCGGATGCGCAACAAACGGGCGACGCGGTTGCCCGATCACAGAACCCTGCGACTCCTGACCTCCAGCTGACGACAGAGCAGATGGGTGTTCAGGCGTTGAACAGTTTTCTTGCCGAGGTCGGCGTGAAGAAGGGCGATGTGCTGCTCGAAGAAGGCTCAGGTCTTTCGCGCAAAGATATAATCACTCCGAATGCGACAATCGCGCTGCTTACCTTTATGAGCCGCCATCGCTACAGCGAAGCCTATCAGTCGGGGCTGCCTGTTGCCGGAATCGATGGGACTTTGCAGAATCGAATGAAGGGCACGGCGGCGGCTGGCAATGCGCGCGCAAAGACGGGTTCGCTCCGCTACGTCTATACGCTTTCCGGCTACGTCACATCTGCTGCGGGCGAGCGCTTGGCTTTTTCCATCATGCTCAACAATTATTACAACACGGATCAGAACTCTTCGCCTCGCGGCGACATCGATGCGATTGTTGTGATGCTTGCAGAAATGACAGGGCGCAGCGAAAAACAGAAGGCGGAAAGCAGCAGACAGTGAAATCATTTGCTGCTTTCCGCCTTCTGCCTGCGGACGGTGGTCTTCTCTCAAGGCGAGATTATAATTCTCAGCTGACCGCTTGTTGCAATTGTGTTCAATGAATCTTTCACGCTCACAGTGAAAGTGAATGTTCCGGCAGCCGTCGGCTTGCCCGAAATTTCCCCTGTGCTGGCATTGAGCGTAAGCCCTGCCGGAAGTGTTCCGTTCAGGTTCCAGGTATATGGCGGGCTGCCGCCGTTTAACAGAAGCTGATGCGTGTAATCGACATTGACATGACCTGCGGTCAAATCACCCGCGCTCGTTACAGTCAAAGGCCCCGATGTAATCGTTATCTTCAGCGTGTCGGACAAAGCAGATGCAGATGTCGAATCCGTTAATCGAACTACGAACGGATAAGTGCCGGGCGCTGTCGGCTTGCCGGAGATCAGCCCTGTGGTTGCGCTGATCGTCAGACCGGGCGGCAGCGTGCCGCCATTCACGCTCCATGTGTAAGGCCCTGTCCCGCCTGTTCCAAGCAGAGGCTGCGAATAGTTTACGCCCGTCTGACCCGATGTCAGATCGCCTGCGTTTATTACTCCGAGCGGCCCAAGCGTAACGACAATGCTGAGCGGGCTGGATACTGCGCTGGTCGTTTCGGAATCCGTCACTCGCGCGGTGAACGTGAATGTCCCGGCTGCTGTTGGCCTGCCGGAGACTATGCCCGAAAACTGATTCAGGGTCAGCCCCGGCGGAAGCGCCCCGCTTGCAAGCGACCACTGAACGGGAGGCCGCCCGCCCAAAAAGAACAACTGCGTCGAGTAAGTTATGCCCGTCAGCCCCGGCGTCAGTTCTCCGTTGCTGAGGACTCTCAGCGGGTCAACGTCAGGCAGAATTAAAAGTACGTAGGTGGCTATTGCCGACACATTTGAAGAATCGGTTACGCGGATGCCGAACGTGAAATTGCCAAATACGGTCGGAGTCCCGGACATCAATCCCGATGCGTTTAATGATACGCCTGCCGGAAGCGCCCCGGAAGCCAGAGACCAGGTATATGGCGGCCTTCCATGTACTGCCTGGAACAGCTGGCTGAAAGGCTCTCCTTTCCTGCCTCGACCGAGAGCCGAAGTGGTGATTGATAATACACTGTTTTGCGTAACTATCGGTCGCGTGCCAACCACCGTCGCATTGCCTGCCGCGTCGAGCAGCCGCACGGACAAAACGTGCTCGCCGTTGTTAAGCGTCGTTGTATCGAGTGTGAAGCTGAAGCCCGAACGTGCAGCGTTCGGGAAGCTGCCCCAGATTGCTCCGATGTCCGGGCGATTCAAGCCGTAGATGGCTTCGCTCACTTTATGACCGTCAACTATAACTTCGACTGTCGTAATGGCGACGTTATCGAGCGCCCATCCGCTGCCGGTGGTAATGCTATTGAGAGTCGCGCGGAAGTCAGGCGTTTCGAGGTTGCCAAACGGCGCGAGCTTGTCTGCGGGCTTGATTAATATGGCAAGCGTGCGCGTGACAGACTGCTGCGCGGAATCCGTTACACGTACGACGAAGACGCTTGTACCGGGCAAAGCTGGCGTGCCTGATAAAACGCCGTCAGCCGACAGGTTCAGTCCCTGCCCAAGACTTCCGCTCGCTATGGTCCAGGTGTAAGGCGGCACGCCCCCCGAAGCCTGAAGCGTTTGAGAGTATGATCGCTCTGCGCTTGTTTCGGGCAGCTGAATGGTTTGAATTACAAGTGGCGGCGGCGGCAGAACCACTGTGATGAAGAACGATTTCACGCTCGCAGTGCCGAGCGAATCCTTCACGCGAACTGTGAAAGCCGTAGTCCCCGCCTGATTCGCGCGACCTGAAATAGAGCCGTCCGCGCCAAAGACCAGACCGTCAGGCAGCAGACCAGTTTCGAGCGCCCACGTGTATGGCCCTATGCCGCCTGCGGCTTCGAGCTTCGTGCTGTAGAGAAGGCTCTGCGTCCCCGATGGCAGCGATTGTGTCTTTATTTCCAGAGGCGGCGGCGGCGGACCAACTTCGATTGCTAAGGCTTTGGTCGCCTTCTTGCCGTTTGAATCCGTCACGCGAATCGTGAAATTGGAAACGCCCTGAGCGGTCGGCGTGCCGGATAGCACTCCGTCCGGCGAAAGCGTTACACCGTCCGGATACTGTCCGGTCTTCTTCTTTTTCTTCTTGTCCCATTCGTATGGCGCTGTGCCTGATGTCGCCTTAAGCTCGTTTCTATAAGGCACCCCGACAGCCGCAAGCGGGAGCGGGTTCTGGCTCAAGATGGTCAACTGTGGCGCAGGGTCTATATCGATGGAAAATGTCTTTGTTAAGTTTTGCCCGCTCTGATCAAGCAGTCGCACGTCGAATGAAATA
Source organism: Blastocatellia bacterium (assembly GCA_963804815.1). Taxonomy (GTDB): domain Bacteria; phylum Acidobacteriota; class Blastocatellia; order UBA7656; family UBA7656; genus DATEKX01. The sequence goes on from CAWDRU010000002.1 coordinate 7,871,499, forward strand.
TCTTCGCCGGGCGTAGTCGGCTTACCAGATATTACGCCCGCTTCGGTCATCTGTAACCCGTCGGGCAATTTCCCGCCCGTCAGTATCCAGCGGTATGGACTGCTGCCGCCGATGGCCTTGAGCGTCTCTGTATAGTCTTCGCCCACCTGACCGTCGGGCAATGAAAGAGTCTCGAAAGCAAGCACATCTGTCGCGGGATTGATGATTATCGAAAGCGTAGAGTTTACGCTTTCGCCCGTTGCATCCGTAAGCTTGATGACGAAGCTCGAAGTGCCCGCGCGCTCCGGCGTGCCTGATATAAATCCTGTCGATTGATTGAGCGTCAGCCCTGCGGGGAGGTTGCCCGACTCTCTCGACCAGTTGTAAGGCGTCTGCCCGCCCGATGAGCCGATCTGCTGACTGTAGGTCGTATCTACGGAACCGCGCGGCAGTTGCGCTGTTGTGATTGTAAGTGGCGCTGAGGGCTTGACGACCAGCGAGAGAGCTTTTGTGGCCGAACTGTCACTGCTATCGGTCACGCGCACGACGAAGTTGTTGGTTCCCGCAGTTGACGGCGTGCCGGAGACGGTTCCTGATTGTGAGAGCGAAAGCCCCGGCGGAAGAGACCCGCTCTGAAGAATCCATGTGTAATCGGGCCTGCCTCCATTTGCGACCAGCGTGCGGCTGTAGGCCACCCCGACCGTAGCTTCCGCCATATCGCTCGTTCCGACCGATAGATTGGGCGCGACGCTCGGTGTGATGACGGAAGCTTCGGCTGTAAAAGAAGATGTGCCTGTGCTGTTGAAAGCGCGCACACGATAAGCATAAGCGGTGTTGGCAAGCGCGCTCGGATCGCTATAGGTAGTTGCGTTGGCCGTGACGACGGCGATCTGGCTGAAATCTGCGCTTGACCCGCCGCGCCGCTCTATCAGAAACCCGTCTTCAATCGTTGACGTATCCTGCCATAACAGATTCACCTGCGTAGGCGACGATGCTGTGGCGACAAGCCCTTGCGGCGCGGTTGGAATCGGTTTTGGCACTGCCGAAGTCCAGCCGATTTGCGCGACCGTGTGCGCGCACAATGCGAATTCATTGAGCCGCATCATGCACTCTGTTGAATTGGCCACGCAACTGGCGTCCTGACAGTTACCGTTTAACGCTTCGGGTCTGACTTCGGGCGCGCACTGGCAGTTGCAGGTCGCATAACCCGGCTGAAAGTATTCGTCGCAGGCATAAAAAATATGGCCCGTTTCGTGGCTGATTATCCGCGAAAGCTGCCAGCCGAAGCTGCGGAATAAGACGCTCGCGTGAGGCCCGCCTATGAATGCCCACGATGCGCGCCCGTCCGTGTAGGCCGAAGGCGCAGGCAGCGGGTTATAGACCATGAAGATCGAATAGGCCCAATCCGAATGATATTGATCTCTGAGCGTCTGATCGAATGCTCCGACCCGCGAGGCTACATCGCCCTGACTTGCGCCGAGGTTGCTCATCACCCGGCCCATCCATAAATTAGCGTCGCTTCCGGGATGCAGTATAGGCTCGTAAGGTATCTGGCAGGCCGGATCGTTCGGCAGATACGGTACAAGAGTGAACTGCAAAGGTTTGGCAAGCCCGAAAGCTCTCGATTGATCTACCCACCAGTTCAATCCGTCTAGTACCTGCGCAATCGCGAAGTTCTGATCGTCCTGCGTCCAGGTGTAGATGTTGGGGTCAAGGCCGCCATTGCTCTCCATAAGAAAGAGGGCGACGGCGATGGTGCCGCTCATCACATCGCTGTTGCCCATGAACTGCGTCTGAAACCCTTTGGCCGATTGTTCCGCGCCAAGCAGTCGGAGATTGCGCACGAAGTCATCGCGATTGATCTTCGGGCGCGGTTCTGCGCATTCAACCATTCCGGGGCGACCCTTATCCGGCCCCGCCTTTTGCTTTGCTTCGCGCAGCAAGCGACGCGCGCTGCGCCCCGAAGCGATGTCGTTGAACAGGTTGACGGCAATCTGCGTCTCGCGGTCCGTGAAACCTGTAGACCTTGCATCCAGTACCGAGCGATGAATTGAGCGTATACCGTGACGGCCAACTATCTTGGAGCTGACTTCGGGCGTGATCCATCCGAGTATCGCGTGAGGCGGAAGGACGATGGCCACAGTGCCGCCTTGAGCGACTATGAAATCACGCGCATCGGCAAGCTCGCTCTTTGAACGCGCGTCAACAAGTACGAGCGTATAACCTTTCATCCACTCGACGGGTGAACGCGCCTCAATCGCAGGGTGCGCATAGACAGGTATGGCGATGATTGCAATAAGCAAGAGCAGGGTACAGCGAAACACCACACGATACATCAGTAGAGAACCTCGAAATGCTAGAAGCCCACGGGCCTGCCTGGAGGCTGTGGGAGGGCCAGATGGAAACGTTTTCAGGATTAAGTAACCTGAGGGAGGCAGATTAGCTATTATCCTGACCTGTTGGCGCGGCACCTTCATCGGTTGCCGAATATGCGCATTCGTTTATAAGTTCAATCGGCAAAATAAAAATGTTTCGCATTATTTCGCGCAAGATAAGCGCCGGACTCTATAGTTAAGGCTCAAAGATTCAAAACCTTACTGACCGATTCATAAGGAGGCGAGTATACCTTAACGATTGACCCGTCGCAAGCAGAAAACAGGTTGCAATTTCATTGTGTTAAGGCCGTTAAGCGTCGGGCGATAATTGACGGCCTGCGTGAAAAAAAAATCTGATGAATAAAAACCTGCACCCCGCCGGTCGGAAGCCAAATCGATCAGTTATTTGCCTGTCTGCTCAATGCCATATCTTCGGCGGTTTTCAAGAGCTTGTCCAGAAATTCTTCTGTCACAGTGTCATCATAGATCAGTCTCAGTAGCTTCGCCTGTTTTTCCGATAGCGTCATCTGATGCATTTGAGAGCGAGCGGGTTTGTGTCGGGGAGTATCATAATTTTCTTTAGACATCTTGGTCCACTCTTTAAAGTTGATTACACGGGCCTGCTGTGAGCGCGGACCGGGTGATTGCGGCGAGTCGGCGTTGCCAACTGGCAGGCGCACGACGTTGTTCGCCACAACTGTGTCTGCCATAACTATCTCTGCCGCAATCGGCAATCGAAGGTTTACAACAAACGACCGGGATGCGCGTTGCGATTTCATCGCAATCTCATCACGCGTTTCTCGCCACTGAGGATAAGCGTGAGCATAAGGGCTTCGAATGGTGGTTTCGGATGCGCGTATGGCCTCTTCCAGTCTGCCTGCTTCTGCAAACTCCACTGCAAGGCTGTTGAGATGTTCATAAAACAGATAAGGCTCCCATCTGCTGACTGCGCGGACAAAGGGAAACAATCTGTCTAAATCGGCCAGCGCGCCTTTATGATCGCCGTCTATACTCTTGATGACGGCAATCATTCGTTGAGCAACGATCTTTACGACGGGATCGCTGAACCTTTGAGTTCCCGCAACCCGGCTGGCCTCGACATAAAGCGGCAACCCGGATTGGAAATCACCTTTTTCGGAAGCCATACCGGCCAGAGATATGATTGCGCGGCTCTTATAGCGATGCGGGATGTCTGAGGCCAGTGCCTCAAGTTGCTTTTTCGCTTCATCCGGCCTGCCCTGATTTTTTATGCACATAGTCAGGTGATATTGCCCAACCTGCCTGTAGGATGCGGGCAGGGGCAGGTTTATCAATGCCTGACTGATTGATTCGACGACCGCTGCTCGGCGATGCAGATAGTTATGCTCGACTAAGGTCACAAGGCGTGTGGCTAATTCGATTATCTCCTGCTTTGTTTTAAGACCTTTTATGAATTCCGAAAGGACCTGACTGTAAGATCCACTCTGGCTTTTGAGTTTAGCCACTTGCCTGAATGAAGAAGAATCCAGCAGGGCAAAATTATTCTCGGCATCTATCTTCATACTGGTATCTTCGTACTGGTATCTTCTGTACTGGTATCTTCTGTACTGGTGCTTCCGGCTTATTCCACTGGCAAACTTCTGCCGGTATCGATTTTTGCGGTTATGTTTATGGCCGGTACTGGATTATCCGGCACGCGATTTGTCAATGTGACTTCTCAATAGTGGCGACAAGTGATTTTCACCATCTCATCGGTTGGGATTCTACTATAGTTACGCCCTGATTGCGCAAGGAAATTAATTGCTCAATCAGGGGCCTTGCGATTGCTTGACACGCCTGTCGCGAAAGTGTAGAGTTCTGCCTTGCCTCATTAGTATGAAGCGACGTATAAAAAAGCGCGTACACCCAGTGTCCTCCCACGCTCTCGTTGAGAGAAGAGAGTTCCGCCGCATCAGCGACACCCTGAGCTAATGTCGTGCTCGCTTTTGCGGTTGTGCGCAACCAAAGCGCAGCCTGACATCGAAGGTCTGTTATGTGGCTGCGTCAATCCTCAATCCCTGATATTGACTCCAGAGGCTTGAAGGATAGAAGCCGATGACGCATACTTATGAGATAAAACAGTTCCACGACATTTGAATACGGCAGTTGAGGAGGAGTAGCGATTAATGGCGACAGATAATGTAAACCAGTCCGGTGCGAGCGCGGTGGCCGATAGCGCCAAAGAAGAGACCGCTTCGCTCGATCAGGCCACCGGCCCAAACACCGCAGCCGAAGAGACGAGCGCTGCGACCGATGCGAATTCCCCGGCTCAGAGTAGCGAGACTCAATCAAGCGATGATACGACAGCCGAGCAAGCAAACGATGCCGAATCGGGCGGCGGCGATTTCAGCGCCCTGCTTGACAAGTACGAGAAAGAGGCTGCTGCTTCCAAACAGGAAGGCGAGATCGTTCGGGGCACAGTCGTTGGCATATCCGATCAGTATGTGCTCGTAGACATCGGCTATAAATCCGAAGGAGTCGTTGCGCGCGAAGAGTTTGTTGATCGCCAGGGCAATATCACGGTCAAACGCGGCGATGAAGTTGATGTGCTCATCAAGAGCCTCGAAAACCAGGAGGGCTACGCGATACTGTCGCGTGCGGCTGCAATGCAGCAGCAATCCTGGGACAGATTGCGCCGCGCGCACCAGATACACGAAACGATAACGGGCCGCGTCGTCGAGCGGATCAAAGGCGGGCTTAAAATCGATCTCGAAGGCGTGGCGGCATTTTTGCCCGGCTCGCAGATTGACGTCCGCCCCGTGCGCAACCTCGAAACATTCATGAACCAGGATATCGAGGTCCGCGTCATCAAGATTAACCGCAAGCGCGGCAATGTAGTCGTCTCGCGCAAGGCCGTTCTCGAAGAGAGCACCAACAAGAAGAAGGGCGAAACGCTCGGCAATATCGAAGAAGGCGTGGTGCTTGAAGGCGTGGTCAAAAACATAACAGACTATGGCGCATTCATCGACCTTGGCGGAATCGATGGCCTTCTGCACATAATCGATATGAGCTGGGGCCGCATTCAATCGCCCGCCGACATAATCAAAATCGGCGACAGCGTTCAGGTCAAGGTTCTGAAGTTCGACCGCGACAAGGAGCGAATCTCGCTCGGCTACAAGCAACTGATGCCCGACCCGTGGCAATCGGTTGCCGAGCGATTCCCCAAAGGCGCGCATGTTTCCGGCAAAGTAGTCAGCCTTACCGATTACGGCGCGTTCATCGAAATCGAACCGGGCGTCGAAGGTCTTGTCCATGTCACGGAGATGACCTGGTCGAAGCGTCTCAAGCACCCGTCGAAACTGCTGTCAATCGGGCAGGAAGTCGAAGCCGTAGTGCTTGAGGTCGATTCTCATAATCGCCGCATCAGCCTCGGACTCAAACAGGTCACGGAAGATCCGTGGGAGACCCTGCCTGCGCGCTATCACATCGGGTCGCGTGTGACCGGCAAAGTCCGTTCGCTTACCGATTTCGGCGCATTCGTCGAGATAGAGGACGGAATAGACGGGCTCGTTCACGTGTCGGACATCTCCTGGACCAAACGAATCAAGCACCCTTCGGATGTTTTGAAAAAGGGCCAGCAGGTGGACGCGGTCATCACAAACATCGACGTGGAAGGCCGCAGGCTTTCGCTTTCGATCAAAGACCTCGAACCGAACGCCTGGGATCGCTTCTTTGAGACGCATCGGCTGGGCGACGTGGTGCAGGGGCGCGTGGTGCGCTTTGCCAACTTCGGAGCGTTCGTTGAGATCGAAGAGGGCATCGAAGGTCTGTGTCACGTATCTGAGTTGAGCGACGAGCGGGTCGAAAAACCCGAAGACGCAGTAAAGATCGGGCAGGTCCTGCCGTTCAAGATACTCAAACTTGATCCCTCGCAAAAGAAGATCGGGCTGTCGGCGCGCGCCGTCGGTAAGGAGAACGACCCGGAAGACGTTCGCACTTATCACGAAACAGGCGGCGGGATGGCGACCCTCGGCGAGATGTTCAAGAACTTGCAGACCAACACGTCAGAAAACAAGGAAAGCGAAGAATAAGCAGGCTACTCTTTAGCCTGTGCATCGCTTCAAAAGTGGCGCGACCCGGAATAGATTCGGGCCGCGCCTTTCTTTTATCAAACAGATATGGAACACATATGGAGCCCCTGGCGATATAAATACATTTCGACGGCTGGCGGTGAAAAGGGCTGCGTCTTTTGTCGATTGCTGCAATCGCAACAGGATGACGAGAACTACATCCTTCATCGCGGCAGTTTGAATTTCGTGATTCTCAATCTGTTCCCTTACACGAGCGGTCACCTGATGATAGTGCCCTACGAGCATACTGCCTCGCTTGCCTCAACAAGTGAAGCCACGACGACCGAGATGATGAATCTGGCAAAGCAATCGCAGGTGGCGCTCGAAGCGGAATATCACCCCGACGGCTTCAACATAGGCATGAATCTTGGCCGCAGCGCGGGTGCGGGTGTTGCAGATCATCTTCACCTGCACGTGGTTCCGCGATGGACGGGTGATGCAAATTTCGTTTCGATAGTGGGCGAAACGCGAGTGCTGCCCGAAGAAATGTCAATAACTTACACAAAACTGAAGAAGCATTTCGATGACTGCCGGGCGAGAACATAATGTCGAATCAGATCAAACAAAATCGAAATTTCTATCTGCGATTGCTCCCGTTTGTGCTTATGGCGGTTGCTCTTACCGGCGTTGCGCAAATTCAAGGCAGAACCGGCAAGCCTTTGGTGATCGCGCATCGGGGCGGCGCGATGGAATCTACTGAAAACACCATCGCCGCATTCGAGCGCGCGGCCCGCATAGGCGCGGCTGGAATCGAAACCGATATTCGATTGACGCGCGATGGCGTAGTCGTCGTTTATCACGACGATTATTTCGGTCGCGTCGAAGGGCTTCCGGCGGCGCAGCGCACGCGGCTGATCTCTGATATGAATTACGCGGACCTTTCCGCGCAGCCGCTTATGGCAGTAGGCGAAGACACGGGCGGGCGCAGAGTCCCGACTCTCGCCGACCTGCTTGCGCGGGTAAGATCGGGACTGCTCAACATCGAGCTTAAACGCTGCGCGCGGTTCGATGATCTGGTCGATAAGACGATAGCGATTCTAAAAAATTTTGCTGAACTCGACCGCGTAGTGCTCGAAGCGCCCGACCTGAAAACGGCTGAGAAACTGCGCAGGACCCTTGGCGCGCGAGTCAAACTTCACATAAATCCCGGCTATGATGGAACCATTCCTTACTCGGAATCGCTTGAGCGTGTGCTGAAGTTCAGGCCGCATTCGATCTCTGTTTCGTACAAAAAACTTTCGCACGAAATCGTAGAACTGGCGCACAAGGCGGGCGTAGAGGTGTGGGTGTGGACTGTGGATTCGCCTGAGATTGCTCAGGCGATGCGACTGCTCGGCGTCGATGCGATCAAGACGGACAAGCCGACTATGCTGATTGACCTGTTCAAAATGTAGCGACACGTCCGCGCCGCCCATGCCTGCCGACTAGCCTTCCCGTTCAACTACTACCGGTTCGTGTTCAGGGTCGATGGTCGTCATCTCTGCCATCAGCAGCCGCTCACAATCGGCTGGTGAAGCCGGAAGCTCGGCGGACTCTACCGCGCGCTCGACGGCTTCGGTCGGGAGCCAGAATCCCGAAAGCAGCGCCAGCGCGGCAAAACCCGTGCCGACCAGAAAGACATTGCGCAAAGCGCCGCCCAGCGCCAGTGCCATCGCGTTGAGCAGTTCAGGCGGAAGAGTCGAGCGTGCAATCGGATCGATCAGCGCGCTCGAATTATGGACTACGCTCGCGACTTCGGCTTCCGACCGACCGCTTGTGCGCTGAATGTCTTCAAGATGCGACGTGAGGCTGAAGGTCATCACAGCGCCCATCACCGCCACGCCGAGCGTCTGGCCAATCGAGCGCGAGAACTGGTTCAGAGATGTGGCGATGCCGAGACGGCTGCGGTCAACAGAGTTCTGCATGGTGATGAGCAGCGCGAACATCACAAGCCCCATGCCTGAACCCATCAACGCCATGTTTGCCAGCAGCAACGCGCGCGGTGTCCCCTGTCCGAACGTCGAAAGTATCCCGAAGCTGATTACCAGAACGATCAGCCCCGAAAGAATCGTCGTGCGATAACCTATTGCGAACATCAACCGCCCGCCCACAACCGCCAGCACTACCCATCCCAGCAAAAACGGCGTCAGCAGTACGCCCGCCTGCGTCGCAGTGCCGCCGAGCGTGCCTTGAACGAAGAGCGGTATGAAGGTGATGGCTCCGAACATCGCTGCGCCGATCATGAAAGCCGTGATCGAGCCTACGGCTACAACTCGATTGCGGAAAAGCGAGAAGGGCACGATCGGCTCTTTCGCCCTCCGTTCGGCCCAGATGAACATAAACCCGAAGATCACAACGCCTGCGACGACCATCAGCATCAGCGGGTTTGACCAGACAGCAGGCTCGCCGCTTTCGACCAGTGCGATGAGCAATAACGTGACTGCAATCGTCAGCGACGCAGCGCCCGCATAATCGATTACAGGGCGCTCGGCTCGCTTAGGTTCGACCAGCGCCGCCCCGACCACCGCTGCTGCCGCCAGCCCGAAAGGAATGTTGATATAAAAAACCCAGCGCCACGACCAGTGATCTGTGATGAATCCGCCCGCGAGCGGGCCGAGTATTGATGCCAGCCCCCACGCGCCGCTGAACAGCCCCTGCATCCTGGCCCGCTCTTTCAGCGTGTAGATGTCGCCCGTGATCGTCATGCTGAGCGGGATCAATCCGCCCGCTCCGAATCCCTGAATCGCGCGAAAGACAATCAGTTGAGTTATCGATTGCGATGCGCCGGAAAGCGCGGAACCTACGAGGAAGAAAACAACTGCCATCAGGTAAAGCGGTCTTCGACCGTAGAGATCAGACAACCGACCCCAAACCGGCACGGTCACTGTTGAAGTCAGCAGGTAAGCCGAAAAGACCCAGCTATACCGATCAAGCCCGCCGAGCGAAGCTATCACGGTCGGCATAGCAGTGCCGACAACCGTGGCTTCGAGCGCCGCCAGAAACATCCCCAGCATCACGCCTGCCGTAACGGCCCAGCGGCGGCGATGTGACAGCTCGACGTTTGGCCTGTCGGTCTGAGCAGTCTCGATCTGTCTGGCTCCCGATTTTCTGTAACTGTCTGCTCTTCTCATGAATTCTCAATCGCTCGTTCGGTCAAAATTTGATTATACGCACTGGCCCTGGGTTTTCCATACGAAGGCTGGATTGGAGGTCATTCCTCGCCCGGTCTGCGAATTTGAATAAGCTCGCGTTCCGGCTCGTCGGCCTCAAGCGAAATAGTGACCGTGGCCTGGCATACAGGGCATCGAAGACGGCGGGTGCGTCGCCCCTGCTGAAAGCGCGCATTGATGATCGCGCCGCATTCGGGGCATTCGCCGTCCGCATAGCCGTCACTTTCTAATTCGTCTTCGTTTATGCGCTTGCGCTTTGGCATGACACACCGCGACTTTGAAAATCACTCGCTCTCGGTCGGATAGCCAAGCTCGTGCCATCGCTTCCAGCCGCCGTCCATCGAGATGACGTTTCGATAGCCCATTCGTTGAAGCGCGTCGGCAGCCAGCGCGCTGCGATAGCCGCCGCCGCAGTAGAGTATTATTTCATCATCGTGATCGGGGATGGCTTTTTCAATATCCCGCTCGATGATGCCTTTGCCGAGGTGTGTTGCGCCCTCTGCGTGGGCCGCCTGCCATTCGTTATCTTCGCGCACGTCAACAAAGTGAAACTTCTCGCCCGCTTCCTGTTTGCGTCGCACCTGTTCGGGGGTGGTCTCGCGTACGCGGCTTTTGGCCTCGTTTACGAGCTTTAAAAATCCTTCTGAGTGATCCACATCCGCCTCCTGAGAAATGATCGAACAATTGTTATGATAGCGATGCGCGGCGGTGGTCGCAATTTCAGATCAACTTGACCACGGATTGCAGCCGGTCATAGAATGCCGTCACAGAGAAGCACTCTTCGATTATCAAAGCGATGCCAGTGGATTGATATTTAAACCGGTAAACAGGAGTCTCATCATGCGACAACGAAAGATTTTCATGGCGCTCGCTCTCGTCATCACTTTGTCTGCGAGCGCGGGGGCAAATTCGCGCGGCAAACTGACGCTCGATCTCTGGCTCGATTGGGAGACTGTTCAGTCGCCGCAGATTTCGCCCGATGGCAGTCAGATCATCTACACGCGGCGCTGGACCGATAAAATCAACGACAAATATGAAGGCGACATCTGGATTATGAATTCGGACGGGTCGAAAAACAGGTTTCTCGTCAAGGGAGGCTCGCCCGAATGGTCACCCGATGGCCGCCGAATTCTTTACGTCACAAACGGCCAGCCATCAGGCGCGCAAATCTTCGTCAAGTGGATGGACACAGGCGAAGAGACTCAACTGACGCACCTCGAACGCTCGCCGAGCAATCTGGAGTGGTCGCCCGATGGCCGCCGAATAGCTTTCACCATGAACGTGCCGTCGAAGCCTGAATTTTCAGTCAAGATGCCGCCGCGCCCCTCCGGCGCAAAATGGATCGATCCGCCGCGCATCATTGACAGGCTGGATTATCGCTCTGACGGCGTGGGGTATCGCCCCGAAGGGTTTTCGCACATCTTCGTCATTCCTGATGCGGGCGGCACTCCGCGACAGTTAACAGACGGCGACTACAATCACGGAGCGCCCGAATGGACTCCCGATTCTCAGAAGATCATCTTCAGCGGCGTGCGAAAAGCTGATGCTGAATACCTTCGCGGCGGCTCGGACATTTACTCGCTCTCTGTAAGCGATGGCCGCATCACCCAACTCACAGATCGCACAGGCCCCGATGGGAACCCGACCGTCTCGCACGATGGCCGCCTGATCGCTTACACGGGGTTCGATCAGACGGACGACACTTACACGGTCTCGAAACTCTATGTGATGGACATTGACGGCAAAAATAAACGAACGCTCACAGAAAGTTTTGATCGCTCGCCGGGGAGCCTGATCTGGGCTGCGGACAATAACGGCATCTACTTTACGACCGAAGATCGCGGCTCGGACAATCTTTACTTCGAGCCTCTCAAAGGCGGCGCTCCGCAGTCCGTCACGCAGGGAGTCCAGCAACTGACGGTCACTTCGATTGCGAAAAACGGACTTGCGGCAGGCGTGCTGACAAACCCGAAAGAGCCGGGCGATATTGTCGTGTTCAACCTCAGGCAGGCGGCTCCTAAGAAACTGACGGACGTTAACGGCGATCTGCTGGAAGGCCGCACGCTCGGAGCCGTCGAAGAGATCTGGTACGACTCCGTAGGCGGTAAGAAGGTTCAGGGCTGGATAGTCAAGCCGCCCGATTTCGACCAGTCGAAGAAGTATCCGCTGATGCTCTACATTCACGGCGGCCCACATTCAATGTACGGCGTCGGGTTCAACTTCGAGTTTCAGAATCACGCAGCCGAAGGCTACGTCGTGCTCTACACCAACCCTCGCGGTTCGACCGGCTACGGCCAGGAGTTCGGCAACGCCATCAAGTTCAACTATCCGGGTCAGGACTATGACGACCTGATGAACGGCGTGGACGCTGTGATCAGGAAAGGCTACATAGATGAAAAGAGTCTTTTTGTGTGCGGCGGTTCAGGCGGCGGCGTTTTGACTTCGTGGATAGTCGGTCATACAAATCGCTTTGCCGCGGCAGTTGTGATGAAGCCTGTCATCAACTGGTACAGCTTCGTCGGCACGACAGACGGCTCCTCGTGGTACTACAACTTCAAGCGGCTGCCGTGGGAAGACCCGGAAGAACACCTTCGCCGTTCGCCGATCACTTACGTCGGCAACGTGAAGACGCCGACAATGCTGATGACGGGCGAACTCGATCTGAGAACGCCGATGGAGCAGACAGAGCAGTTTTATCGCGCGCTCAAGTTGCGCAAGGTTGATACGATGATGGTGCGCGTGCAGGATGAATATCATCCGTTCAACGCTACGCCGCGCCATCCGTCGAACAGGCTGAACCAGATACTCTACCTTCGCGGCTGGTTCGATAAATATAGAAAGAAAGACGCGGCCTGAAGCTGTTTTAGCAACTCCGTAAGAGCGACCTGTGAATCAACAGGTCGCTCTTACAGAGCTTCGTTAAAACAGTTTCTAAGTCTCAATGAGCAGAGCGATTGATAAATCCGACATACAGGTGACCGAGCAGATCGCGGGCGCTGTCATGATGATCGAAGGCGAATTGACCGAAGCGAACGCAGAAGAGTTCGCGCGACGAATGAATGAGCTTGTTCAAAAGCCTCAGTGCGAGATCACGCTCGATCTTTACGGGCTCGACATAGAAGATGGAGTCGCGCTTGCGACCTTTATCAACTGGTTGCGCGCGCGCGTTGCGCGGATCGTACTTAAAGGCGCGCCACAGATGCTCGGCCATAATCTGTATCGCGTTGGCTTGCTCGATAGCGACCATATCGTGCTGATTGATATGCGCCTGGACGAGCCGTCCGGCATTTGATGTGCGAGGTCAGATCAGAGCTTTTCCTGTTTGTTTGTCTCGCGTGGGGCAAAGACTTTATCGAAGATGAGCATCGCAAGTAAGCCCAGCCACAACATTAGCAGTAACAGATAAAAAACGGTTGAATCCATGAGTCCCTCGATTCTCGATTTGTAAAAATCGCGTGTCCTGAGCGTTGACTATATCTCAAAAAAATAAGGAGTCAATTCCCCACACGGGTAGGCTCGCGCATAAAAATGACTGACCATAACGCTCGCTGTACCGCCGCCGGTCTGTCATTATCATGATCTGCAAAAAACAGCAGGAGGAGTCGAATGAGATGATCTCGAAAGCGAAATCGTAACCTCCTATTGACCGCGCTCGCCGCATCGTGATATTTTTTGCAGCCTCACAGATCAAAAGAATCTGGTTTTACAAAACGAAGGTTTTCAATAGGACTTCCTTCTTGGCTCAGACCCAACCTCACTTTTGCTTTTGTATATTTTAGCGAGCGAATCTCTGCGCGCTCGCTCGACAATTGGCCCCTACTCACTTTTCACTTTTTGAAAAACGCAATGCGCGCGAGCCTTGCTGAAGTTACTTTTGCTTTGAAGTTGCTTTGGCTCTGGTCTCGCTGTCGCTATCACTGGCCTGAGAGGTTTTATCAATGACAAGGTTTAACATGAGAAAAATAATTCAGCGTGACTCCAAACGTCTGTTGCTGCTGATGTTTTGCGCGCTATTTGCGATGAACGGTGCGACGGCGCAGGTGCTGGTCCCTGATAATGACGCTGTGCGGTTTCTGGAACAGTCGTCTTTCGGTCCAACTCCGTCGCTCATCAACCGCGTGCAGAGCATAGGGCTGGCATCTTACCTCGAAGAAGAGTTCAACGCGCGGATGTCGTTTTATCCGGATCTGCCGCCGTTCCCGTCGAACTCTTCGATAGGGTGTCCGTCAGGCAGCGACCCGAATTGCTTCCGCGACAACTATACGATGTACCCGCTTCAATTGAGGTTCTTCCTGAATGCATTATACGGAGAAGATCAATTGCGCCAGCGCGTCGCCTTCGCGCTCCACCAGATACTGGTCACGTCGGGGATAGGCATTCAACAGCCCAGTTCGATGGCTCCGTATCAGAACCTGCTTCTCCGCAGCGCGTTCGGCAACTTCCGCGAGTTGTTGTATGACGTAACGCTAAGCCCTGTGATGGGCAATTATCTGAACATGGTCAACAACAACAAGACGACGGGCGGCGCGTCGCCCAATGAAAATTACGCGCGCGAGGTTCTTCAACTCTTCAGCATCGGATTGTACAAGCTGAATCAGGACGGCACGCTGCAACTTGACGCACAGAATCACCCCGTACTGACTTACGATCAGAACACCATCCTGAACTTTGCGAAAGTATTCACGGGGTGGACCTACGCGCCAAAACCGGGCGTTGCGTCGCAATGGGTGAATCCTGAGTATTACCTTGTTCCGATGGTTGCTTTTGAAAATCACCACGACACGACGGCCAAGACTTTGCTGAACGGCGCGACCGTGCGCGCGGGACTGACGGCAAAAAAAGAGCTGGTCTTTGCGATCAACAACATCTTCAACCATCCGAACGTTGCGCCGTTCATCTCGAAACAACTGATTCAGCATCTGGTCACGAGCAATCCAAGCCCGGGGTATGTCTCGCGCATTTCGGCAGTCTTTAATAACAATGGCGCGGGCGTGCGCGGAGACCTGAAGGCAGTTATCACTGCGATACTGCTCGACGCGGAAGCACGATGCACGAATCCCTCGACCTGTAGTTCGACGATAAACGTAAATTACGGCCACCTGCGCGAGCCTGTGTTATTCGTCACAAACATCCTGCGCGCCTTTGGCGCGACGAGCGACGGCGTGGGCCTTGCAGACCGCACAAAAGCTATGGGACAGGACGTACACAATTCGCCGTCCGTGTTCAATTATTATCGTCCGGGTTACATAATTCCCGGCACGACATTGCTGGGGCCGGAATTCACTATTCAAACATCATCTGCGGCAATCAACCGCGCCAATTTCTTAAACACGATGGTCTTCTCGCGCATAGGGACGCCGCCCGACGGCACTGCGATGGACCTTTCAGGATTGCAGGCGATGGCCGCAACTGATTCGACAGGGGCGACTGTCGTCGATTATCTGAACAAATTGCTGATGCACGGCAGCATGTCTACAGGGATGCGAACAAAAGTGTTGCAGACCATACAGGCTCTCCCTAATGCAACAGCGGCAGATCAACTGAAGCGCGCACGTTGGGCCTTGTACCTGGTGGCAACGTCTTCGCAATACCAGATAGAGAGGTAATAGAGATGAAAAAGTCACGAAGAGTTTTTTTGCGCAGATCAGGGCTGGCGCTCGGCGGAGCAGTATTCGCGTCGAGCGTTCGCAGCCTTGGCCTCGTCAGCGCGCTCGCTAAAAGCGACAATAAAATCGGAGCCGCAGCGCCCGATTACAAGGCGCTCGTCTGCATTTTCATGTTCGGCGGCAATGATTGCAATAACACGATCATACCTTATGACGGGTATGCGAATTATGCGAGCCGTCGCGGCTCGCTCGCCCTTCCGCAGGCGAACCTGTTGCAGATTTCGCCTCCGAGCCAGAGCGGCGTGAAGTATGGTCTGCATCCCAGTCTTTCGCCGGAGGTGGCGACTCCGACGCAGGCGGCAGGACTTTTGCCCGTGTGGAATCAAAACAAGCTTGCCGTCATCTGCAACGTGGGCACGCTCGTTCAACCGATCACAAGAGCGCAATATCTGGCCGGGTCGCCCCGTCCCGATAACCTGTTTTCGCACGAAGACCAGACGAGCCAGGGCCAGTCGGCCATCATAGCCAATACCCTGTTAGTCCCGCCTACAGGATGGGGCGCTCGCATGGCGGATAAAACCGGCATGCTCAACGGCACGGCGACCTTTCCGATGATAGTCTCCATGTCGGGCGCGCCGCTGTTTGCCACAAGCGATCAAACGCGCCCGCTGGTCCCAAGCGGCGGGCTGTCGGGATTTGCGAACCCTCTCACTGGTGATGCGCGATTCAACGCCATGCAGTTTTTAATGACCCTTGATCGCCAGTCAGAGCTTGTCGATGCCGCAAGCGACAATATGCAGCGAGCTGTTGCTAACACGGACCTGCTGAATCAGGCGCTCAATAATACTATGTCGGTTACAACTGTGTTCCCGAACACGAATCTGGGCAATCAGTTGAAGCAGGTGGCGAGAATCATTGCCAAGCGTTCGACGCTGTTCGGGATGCAGAGGCAGATCTTCTTCTGCTCGCTCGGAGGATTCGACACGCACGAAAACCAGTTGTCGCAGCAGGCAAATCTTCTCGCGCAACTCGGCCCGGCCATGAAATCGTTCTATGATTCGACGGTCGAACTGGGAGTCGCTTCATCTGTGACAAGTTTCACTTTGTCGGATTTCGGGCGTACGCTTGTGCCTACAAGCAGCGGCTCGGACCATGCGTGGGGAAGCCACCAGTTTGTTATGGGCGGGGCGGTGAACGGCGGGAACTTCTATGGCACATACCCGACGCTGACGCCCGGAGGGCCGGACGATACGGGAAGTCAGGGTCGCTGGATTCCAAAGCTCGCGCTTGACCAGTACGGCTGGACGCTTGCGAAATGGTTCGGGCTTCCGGTTGCGGACATAGGCACTGTGTTCCCGAACATCGCGAGCTTCTCTCCGCAAGACATCGGATTTATGGCGTGAAGTATTAATGGCTGTGAGGACTGAGAGCAAATTCTCAGTCCTCGCAACTCCTGACCGACGGCGGAGGCGGTATTAAAACAGACGAGCAGGTGAAATTGTTATATTTATGCGACAGAGTGCGACAGAGTGTGACAGAGTGTGACAAGCGTTAAGAAAATAGTGATTGACCTTCCTTTGTTTCTGCGCTAATTTTGCGCGCGAAATCATAACAGCACGATCCCTGGAACTCTTCCTGATGAGAAGAGCGGGCCCTGGTGTGCCTGAGAGAAAGCGGCGCGACAACGTGAGCAGACAGGAGTAATACAAACTATGAAAAGCAAAGCAGTGGCAAAAAGAGATCTGAACAAAAAGCCTGCGAATCACCCTTTCACCATAAGAACAGGGCTGCTGATTGCGGCGATGATAGCAAGCTGCGCAGCGCTGGTCGCTGCGGCTGCCTATAGTTTCACCAATACATCGAAGCCGAAAGAAATGCGCGCGCGGCCTGTTCAGGAAATTGCTCCTTCCGGCAATGCGGATTATGTGCGGCTTTCGCGGTTGCGCCCACAACTTCGCGAGGCGCTTATCGCGCTTGGCGACCGTCTTGAAAAACCGGGGAAGGAACGTCTCGTGTTAACGGGCACATTAAGCCGCTCGTCCGGCACTAAATCCCCTTTTCGATTATTTCTGGAATACCCTGGCCGATTGCGCTTTGAAGAGCAGAACGCGAGTCAGGTGCGCGTAGAGGTCTTTAACGGCCTCAACGAGCTTACGACTGGCGGAGCCGTTAGCCAGCAGGATGAAGATTTGATTGAAACTTTAGTTTATGACTCTGTTGACAACTACTTCATCGGCCAGATGAAGGCACGGGCTACACGGTTTTTGGGAACTCGATTCAGGCTCGATGACGGCGAGGACGCAGGTTATAAAGGCCCTTTTTATGACATCTATCAGGTTGCCGATCAGGTTCAGTCCGGTGCGTCGGCGCGAGCACAGGACAAGCTCTATTACTTCAATTCCGATTCGCAGTTGATGGAGCGAGTGCGTTACCAGACCGAGAGCAAAACGAATGTCGAGATTCAATTCAGCGACTGGACAAAGGTGGAGTCGCAGACCTTGCCTTCGCGCATTCTGCGATTGGAGAACGAGCAGGTAGTCCTGAGCTTTGATTTCACATCGGTTCTGGTTATGCCGCGAGCACAGGACGGAATTTTTGACAGACCGTAATCGGAACTCATAAACAAGATCGCCGACACAGGAGCGCAGAAATGAACAGACGCATAATTATGTCAGCGAACAGTCTCATACTTACTTCCTTAACGCTTCTTGCGCTTTTTTGCGGCGCTGCCAGCGTAAATGCTCAGGAGAGCCAAACCCCGCAGCGCGGTTTTAATCCCGCCGGATCATACGCCATCAGCGACGTAGAGACTATAAACACGACCAATGGAAACCTGATGCTTCGCATTCCGATTGCCGCTTTGCCGCCGGGGCGCGGAGGCAGTCCTGGCCCAAAGGTGGACTTGCTTTATAACAGCAAGCTCTGGGATACGCGCACGGAAGAGGCGCTCAACATGAATAATGAGCCTTTCACCCGCAGCCGGTTGATCGGAAGCCCGCAGGGTGGGTGGCTTCGCACCGTCCCGTATGGATTGCAGTTTCAGCTACAGCTATCTTCAAACGACTCTGTCGGCTCGATCTGCCCCGACCCATTTGCCGTATATCTATACAAGTTGAGCATGATCTTCCCCGACGGCAGTTCACACGAATTCCGACCGCAGGCGTATACGGAATTCGGTAACACGGGCCTTTACAATATCACTCCGGGAGGCGTTATTACGACCTGCCAGCAAACGGTCCCCGTTGATACGATTGTTACAAATACGTTGACCTACTACAGCACGGACGGTTCATATCTGCGGCTCGATATAGAGCACGACAGCGACCCGTATAACTGGCAGAACAATCCATGGACTCTTTATATGGGGCTACGAGTCAAAACAACGGCAACATCACAAGCCAGACAATCCGCGCAGGGACAAGCACGATAGCAACCCAGAGCTATCAGTATGACCATCTGAATCGGTTGAGTCTGATCAGCGAGACCAACCCGATTCAAAACTGGCAGCAGACCTATGATTATGACCGGTGGGGCAATCGCGCGGTGCGTACAGGCTCCTACATGCCGAACGCGCAACTGACGCCTCAGTCAGCCTTCGCGGGGGACATGTCAGCCTTCAATGCGAGCAACAATCGAATAGCGGTAGCCGGGTACAGCTACGACTCATCAGGGAATGTGAAGAGCGACCCGACGACATCGGCCAACGCGATGCTTTATGACGCGGAGAACCGGCAGGTGAGCTATACGAAGGCAGGCGCGACGACGTTATACAGCTATGACGGAGATGGAAGGAGGGTGAAGAAGGCAGCCAGCAGCGGGACGACCCTGTATGTATACAACGCCGGAGGGCAGTTGATAGCCGAGTACGCGACAGCAACAACGAGCGGAAGCGGGACGAGTTATGTGACGACGGACACGTTGGGAAGCACGCGGGTGGTGACTGCGGCGGATGCGACGGTGAAGGCCAGATATGACTATTTGCCGTTCGGAGAAGAGGTGGGAACAGACAGGCGGCCTGGGAGTCAGGGGTATGGAGGCGCGGATTCGACGAAGCAGAAATTCACCTCGAAAGAACGCGACACCGAGAGCGGGCTAGATTATTTCGGAGCGAGATACTATTCATCGGCGCAGGGGAGATTCACGAGTCCTGACGAGTTCACAGGCGGGCCTGATGAGTTGTATTACTTCGCGGATGATGCGGCAGACAATCCGACTTTCTACGCTGACCTGGGCGAGCCACAATCACTGAATAAGTATCAATACTGCTATAACAGTCCATATCGCTATGTTGATCCTGATGGGCACCAGCAACGATCCAGTTCGCGCGGGCGTGGGATACCCGGCCCGATTGATCTGACGAGGCTTACACCACAACAGACTGAAGACATTGTCAACATTTTTGAAGAGATGGGGCATTACGCAAAGGAGGACGCAAAAGCAGTTGGGGGTGCGATCAAATCAGGAATCGAGAACTACCGAGATCCTCAGCTTGAGTATGCCCGCATTATGACGGAAGCTTTTTTTCCTAAGGCGACTCAGGTTACTCCTGCGACTCCGTTTAAGGCTCCGGAACTGCCACAGAATTGGCTGAAGAGCAGTTCGGGACCCCGGACAACGAAGCGTGATAGAATGGCAGACAAGACCGAGCAGCAAGAGAAAGATGCGCTTGCTACAAAGAATAATCGCGGTAAGCGTTCCGGAAGGGATAGATCGCTTCAGGGAACGCAAGACCACCAGGAAGATATACGGATTAATCAGGGACTTGACAGAGCGGCTGGTAAAAAATCAATTGAGCGTACGGGCAAAAGCGATCAAAATGCAAGCACTGCTCGCAAGCGGACAAAGACATTGAAAGATGCAGAACAAAAGAAGCAATAAAATAGCTGAGGATGCTTATGGGGGAGCTTGATCCGGCAATAGAAGAACTGGTCAAACAAGCTGAAGAACTGGCGGAGGCGGGCCATACAAGAGAAGCTCTTGAGCATTGGCGCACTGTAATTGGGCATATAACAGATCCGGATATGCTTTGCGAATATGGTGATCTGGCTGAGCTACTGGAAGAATGGGCCGAAGCAGAAGATGCCTATTTGTCGGCAATACGGCTGGAACCGGAATGGGCTGGTCCATACGAAGCCCTGAGTATTTTGTATATGCATCGCCATGCTGCCGGGGATCTGGAATTAGCGGAAAAATATTTGAAAATGTGCCTGGAATTGGAGAAGAGTCCGCATGCTTATACCTTATTAGGTGTAACACAAGAGCGATTGGGTAACAGGATAAAAGCGAGGGAGAGCTATAATGAAGCTCTGGCTATCGATCCTGATTACGACGAAGCCTATTATAATTTGGGCGTAACTTATCGAGAGGAAAACCCTGCCAAAGCTATTTCTCTTTTCAGGAAAGCTCTTGAACTTGATACTAAGTATCAGGCAGCTTATCGTGAACTGGGGTGGACGCTTAAGCTTTTGAAGCAGTATGACGAAGCGGAAATAAATTTACGTAAATCTATCGAATTGGATGACAAAGACGGATGGGCTTACATTTACCTTGGAAACTTACATTGGGCAAAGCAAAATCTTTTGTCTGCCGAAGAGAATTTTAAAACAGCTATTGATATCTGGCCGCATAGTAGCATCCCATATTGGTCTCTTGCTCACTTATATGAGTGCCAGGAGCGAGCATCTGAGGCCGATTTCTTTTATGAGAAAGCACTACAGATAGAGCCAGACAATGCAACAGCCAACTACCGTTATGGAGTATTTCTAAAGGATTCCGGAGAGATCGAAAGAGCGAAGTTTTTATTGAATCGAGCCGCGAACCTCAATCCGGAAGATGATCGAGCCGGATTGCTCCTCATTGAACTGGAAGACTGATTAGTGGGCCTATAGCTTCTACAACGCGCTGAATCGCACGGCATCCGTGGTTCACTGCCCGATCAGCTTTTGAAATCGAGGGTCGTCTCTGAGCGATTCAAAATCGGGATCGACCTTTGCGCGCTGCGTGTTGATTGCGCGCAGTTGCTCGAATGATTCTTCGAGGCATTTGATGGCCTGATCGGCATCATTTCTCAGCGCGTAGAGTTCGGCAATGTAATATTTTGTGAACGGGTCGTCCGAGCCTTTTGCTACCAGCGCCTCGAACCTCTTCACCGCGCTCTTGAAATGACGCTCGGACTCGTCTTTCATGTCTCTTCTCAAATATGCCGCGCCCATCTTCTGATCCAGTTCGATCATCGCGCGGTCGCGCAACGCATGGTCGCTCGATAGCAGGAAAGCCATCTCGTAATTATATTCGCGCAGCGCTTCTTCATAGCGCCCCTGACAGTAATAGACGTATCCGAGCCTTGTGTGCGCGCCCACGATCTGAAGCCCTTCTTTGCCGGATATAAACCGTTCCTGCAATTCGATTGCCTGTCGCGCTACTGTTTCTGCCCGCGCATAATTGCCTCTGAGCGTGTGAAGAAATACGAGTTGGAGATAGGCGTAGCCTCCCTGAGGATTGATGGCTATGGCGCGCTCAAGCTCCGTGATGCTTTCATCCACCATCCCTTTGCCGATCCAGTAAACGCGAGCCAGCGCCGCATGCGCCCCCGCGTTGTCAGGCTCAAGGCGCATCGCTTCCTTTATGGCTTCAATCGCCTCGTCATAGCGGCCTATGCTGTTGTATGCGCCGCCTAAAAACTGGTGCGCGCGCGAAAGTTTCGGGTTGAGCAGGATGGCCTTCTTTTCAAACTCAATCGCTTTATGCGAGAGTTCCGTAATGCCCAGAAACGAGCCTTTCAAATCGTATATCGCGCCAAGCCCCATCCACGCGCTCGCATAGCTTGGGTCAAGTTCGGTGGCTTTTTCAAAGAAGTGAATCGCGCGGTCGAGCGAATCGCGGCTGCCCGTGCGCAGGTTGATCATGCCGCGCGAAAAATGTTCATAAGCTTCGACCGATCTGGTCTCGTCGCGCTCTATCTCGGAGATTTCGGAATGCCCTAACTTTAGATTAAGCCCCTGACTCAACTCGTAAACGATCTTGTCCTGGAGGTCGAATATCTCTGCAATATTTCCGTCAATCTTTACCGTCTTGATGATTTCGCCCGTGCTGACATCGATGACGCGAGCCGTTATGCGAATCATCTCGCCTATCTTCTGGTATCCGCCGCCCAGCACCCACGCCGCGCCGAGCGTGCGGCCAATGTCTATGGCAAATTTCCCATCGACCTCTGCAAGCTGGCCTGAGGTCAAATTCTTGAGCGTCTCGAATATCCGCTCGCGCCCGATGACGGAAAGGCCCCGAATCTTTTTCAGATCAGCCGTTACCGTTTCGGCTATGCCCGAACCGATCCACTCGTCCGCCGCTTCTTTTGTGATGTTGGAAAACGTCATGACGGCAACAGCGTTTTCCAGCCTCGCGCCCTCTGTGGCGTTTGCGAGCATCTTGCTGTCAGAGAGCATCGCCGTAGGCTGATGCTCCGTCGGGTGCGCAGTCATGTTGCCGGTTTGCCTGTTGGTCTCAAGGTCGCGGCGGAGGTTTCGCAGATCTATATAAACTTCGCGCACGGCCTGATAGCGATAGCTCGGATCTTTTTCAAGCGTCTTGCGAATTATGCGCTCAAGCTCGTGCGGCACGCTGTAATTGAAACGCGCGACGGCGGGCGGCTCGACGTGAACTATCTGGTCTATCACTTCCGTAGAGCTTGCGCCCGTGAAAGGCAATCGCCCGGTCAGCATCTCGTAGGCGACTATGCCGAGCGAGAATATATCCGAGCGCTGATCTACGTCGCGGCCAAGCGCCTGCTCAGGCGACATATAAGAGACTGTGCCCATCACGACGCCCACGACCGTCTCCTGCCCGAGTTGCGCAGTATCATCGCCGCTGTTTGTTTCAAAGTTCGATCTGAGCGGGCCTGTGATTTTGGCAAGCCCGAAATCGAGCACCTTCACAAGCCCGCGATCTGTAATTATCAGGTTGGCGCTTTTTACGTCGCGGTGGATGATGCCCATCGAGTGCGCTTCGTCGAGCGCATCGGCTACCTGCATGGCCGTGTCTATTGCGTCGCAGACGGGCAGCGGCCCGCGCGCGAGTTTCGATGAAAGCACTTCGCCTTCGACATACTCCATCACGATGAAGGCAGCGCCTTCGTGCTCGCCTATATCGTAAATAGAGGCTACGTAAGGCGAACGCAAAGACGATGCGGCGCGGGCTTCCTTGAAGAATCTCTCGCGTCGATCCGGGTCATACTGGTAAGAGGCGGGCAGGAATTTCAGCGCGACCTGGCGACCGAGCCGGGTATCTTCCGCCACATACACTTCGCCCATGCCGCCTGCGCCGAGACGTTCTCCGAGTCTGTAATGAAGTACGAGGTCGCCAGTCATAATAAGTGCGGGCTGCAACCTACAGCCCGACTATTAACAGTATGACGAAATGACTGCAAAAGGCAAAAGGCAAAGAGAGAATTCAGACAATCACACGCATCGATCATAGTAGTCAGGATAATCCTGCCGGACGATGCTCAACCTTTTGTTTCAGATGGGTTTTTACGTAAACAAATCCGGCATCAAGCTGTCATCAGCGCCATGTTAGGTTATTTTTCAAACGTGGACTTCGCCATATGCCAGTTCTCCGGTTGTTTCTCTATGCTTCAACATGATGAAGAGCATCCAGCCGTAGAAGGCCAGTATGCTTATCAGGATGATCCAGCCGGGAACGTAGCCTATGGCTGCGTTATCGGAAAGTTCGGTTGCGGAATGAATTATGTGAGCTTTGTCCGTGCCGGGCTGAAGCGCGCTGGTTGTCGTCTTGAGCAGCCAGGCGAGCAAAAGGATGAGAAACAGCCAGATGTAATTTCGCCGCAGCCGCCTTGCCATCGCCTGATTGCGTGTGAGCGAAAATCGCGGCAGGCGAAGGTCTTCGCCAAGCTGATTCATCCAGTGCGCGGGATCGATTATCTCGCGCGGGGCGAAGATGCGAGCGTAATAATTGCGCTCGATCAGGCGGACGCGGCTGCGATAGACGTGAAAGAAACGATAGCGGCGCGTTTCGATGTGCAGGAGCAGAAAGATCAGTATCATCGCAAACAGCAGAACGCCGTGATGCGATTGCGGCGACGACAGCGAAACCGACAGCATCGCGCCGACTCCGGTTATAGCCCAGTTTGTAGTGCGGTCCATCCGGTCGCGCCAGCTCATCATTCGCGCCAGTTCGCCGCGATAGTAATGGGCCAGTGAATTAACGAACTCAACCGAGTTCGTCGGAAAAATAGGCTGCGCAAGTTTAGCGAGCGCTTCGGGGCGTATTGTTAAATCGCTGTCGTGCATCATAAGCTGGCCTGATTCAAATTCCGGTTTATCACATCGCTCATTGCGGGTCAACCGTTCATTGTTTACCGTTTCGCAAATGTGGGCGGTGGCGGCTGAGGGATGCGCGCGGCCTCTTCGGGCGTTCGAGCGCGGCGGCGCGCCAGTTCAAGCCTCAAGCTCTCTTCGCCCTTTGCCATAGCCCAGCGATGATTGGCGGAAAAGATCGGCTTGAGCAGAAAAGAGAACGCCTTGAGCAGCGGCTTATCGGCGCGCAGTTTCCAGTCGTAGGTGATGTTGACAAAGCTTCCGTCCTGCGCGAGCGTCCAGATGCCGCGCCCGTCGAAATCGCCCCAGGCTTCGAGGCTGAAGCCATAAGGATAGCGCGATTCTGTGACGCGGAAATCCCACCGCAATGTGTAGGGCAGCCAGCCTTTCGTGTAGAGGCTGACGACTTTTCCGATACCGTCCTTATCGCCCGGCTCCAGCACTTTCACGTCGAGATAAACCGAAGGCCACCAGCGCGGCAACTTCGCAGCGTCTTTCAATATGTCGGCGACTTCGTTGATAGCGCCTTCCACCCGCCAGTCTGTGATGAAATGATAATCATTGGACGGCATCTGATTTTTCTTCCTCCGAATTTCGATTTGAATAGGGCCGATCAATCGTTACTACGGCGACAGCAACCGCAGAAGATTCATCGACATTGTACTCTTTGCCGCCCGTGCGCTCCATGTGCTAGGTTGTTGAGTATTCTGAAATTGCCGATGGAAATAGCGACTTACAAACCCGGTACTACGAATGCGGCGCTCGCACGCATTCGCTCGCGCTCGATTCAGATGAACGCCGAACTGGTCGCGCGCGTAGCCGAAATCGTAGATGGGGTTCGCGCGGGCGGCGATGAAGCAATAATTCACTACACCGAAAAATTCGACGGCATTACGCTCAAACTGAACGACATTCGTGTTGACGCCGATTTTATTCATAATGCAGCCTCGCGCGCTGAGCCTCGCACCGTTGAAGCGTTTCGCAGGGCTATCAAAAATATTCGCGCATTTCACGAGCAACAACGTGAATCCGACTGGCAGATAACGACCGAAGACGGAGCCATTGTCGGACAGCGAATGCTGCCTGTAGCTTCGGCTGGCCTGTACGTTCCGGGCGGGCGGGCGGCTTATCCGTCATCGTTGATAATGAACGCCGTGCCCGCGCAGGTGGCAGGCGTTCGCCGCATCGCACTCACAACGCCGCCCGGCACGCTCTCGACCGCCTGGGCAATTGCTGCTGTAATTGATGAACTTGCAATTACGGAGGTCTATCGCGTTGGCGGCGCACAGGCAATTGCCGCGCTCGCATTCGGAACCGAGACAATTCCGCGCGTGGATAAGATAGTCGGGCCGGGAAATATTTATGTTGCGATTGCAAAGAAACTGGTATACGGCTCAGTCGGCATCGATTCAATCGCAGGGCCTACGGAAGTGGTCGTGATTGCCGATGAAAGCGCCGACGCGCGGTTCGTCGCGGCAGACCTGCTTGCGCAGGCCGAACACGACAGGGAAGCTTCGTCCATCTGCATCACGACAAGCGACGAATTTGCCCGCGAAGTTGCGCGCGAAGTCGCTCGACAGGTGGAATCGCTTGAGCGGCGCGAGATCGCAGAAGCTTCGATTGAAGCCTACGGCGCAGTCTTCGTCGTCGAATCAATCGAAGCCGCCTGCGAGCTTGCGAACCTGATTGCGCCTGAGCATCTTGAATTGATGACCGAAGACGACGAGCGCGCATATCAGATGATCGAGAACGCAGGCGCGATCTTCTTCGGCTCATGGTCGAGCGAGCCTGTGGGCGATTATCTTGCTGGCCCCAATCACGTGTTGCCGACGGTCGGAACGGCGCGGTTCTCGTCGCCGCTCGGCGTTTACGATTTTCTAAAGCGCCAGTCTGTGATTCGCTATACGCGAAACGCTATTGAAAAGAACGCGGACGCGATTGCTGCGATGGCCGATGCCGAAGGGCTGACAGCGCACAAGCGCGCAGTGCTGATCAGGTTGGAAAATGAGTGATCCACTGGAAAAAATCAAACCGGCTGTGCGCGCAATTACCGCATACACGCTTGCGCCGTATCACGCCTCGGTCAAGATCAATCAGAATGAAAACCCGTTCGACATTCCTGACGAGATCAAGCAGGAGGTCGAGCGCCGCCTCGCGGGTCGCGCGTGGGCGCGTTATCCTGACTTCGTTCCATCGGGTCTTCTCGACGCGCTCGCCTCGTTCGCAGGCTGGAAGTCGGAAGGGACGCTTGCGGGCAACGGCTCGAATGAATTGATTCAGGCCACGCTGATGGTGACTGTCAGCGCGGGCACGCGAGTTTTGATTTCCGAGCCTACGTTCACGCTCTATCGCCAGATCGTCACAGTGCTTGGAGGCGAAGCCCTCGGCGTTCCTCTCACTGCCGACTTGCAGTTCGATGTTGACGGCATCACCGGGCGGGCGATAAAAGAACGCGCTGATGTGATTATTCTTTGTTCGCCGAATAATCCAACGGGTTGCCGCATAGCGAACGATGACCTGCTCGGACTTGCGCGCGCCTTCGATGGATTGATAGTCGTTGACGAAGCCTATCACGAATTTTCAGGGCGGACTGTCGTGCCGCTGCTCAAAGAACTGCCGAATCTGATCGTCTTGAGAACGTTTTCAAAAGCGATGGCGATGGCCGGACTGCGCGTCGGCTACCTGCTTGCGTCGCCCGATCTCGCGCGCGAAGTGCACAAGGCCACGCTTCCCTACAACCTCAACTTCTTTTCGGCCACTGCTGCCGAAGTCGCGTGTGAAAGATACGATCTGCTCAGACCGCAAATCGAGTTGATCGTAAGCGAGCGCGACCGACTTTTGAAAAGACTCGCCGGAATTCAGGGCTTAACGCCTGTGCCATCGTCTGCAAACTTCATGATTGCGCGCGCCCGGTTGTCGCCGCGAAAAATTTTTGAAGAGCTGGTCGCGCGCGATATACTTGTTCGCGACGTGAGCAAATACCCGATGCTTTCAGAGTATTTTCGACTGTCGGTCGGATCACCGGAAGAGAACGACCGGTTGCTTGCAGCCCTCGAAGAAGTGCTGAACTGAGGATAAACCTATGGCGAGAGTCGCAGAGAAACGACGCACGACGCGAGAGACAGACGTGCAGGTGAAGATTGATCTGGACGGGCGCGGCACATCGAAAATATCGACGGGCATAGGGTTCCTCGATCATATGCTGGACCTGTTTGCGCGCCACGGATTATTTGACCTCGAAGTCCATTGCGCGGGCGACCTGCATATCGACGGCCACCATTCGGTCGAAGACATCGCATTAACAATAGGGCAGGCGTTCGCCGAAGCTCTGGGCGACAAGAGCGGCATCATTCGATTTGGCGCGGCTTATGTGCCGATGGATGAAACGCTCGCGCGCGCAGTCGTTGACCTCAGCGGGCGCGCATATCTTGTCTACCGCGTCGCAAACGTGCGCGCCCGCATAGGCGAGCTTGACGTTGAAATGGTCGAACATTTCTGGCGTTCGTTTGCGGGCGAGGTCCGGTGCAATCTTCACATCGAACTATTGTACGGCGCGAACCAGCATCACATCATCGAAGCGGTCTTCAAATCAGCCGCGCGCAGCCTGTCTGCGGCAACGCGCACTTCAGAGCGCATCGAAGGCGTGCTCTCGACAAAAGGAACGCTTTAGCAAACACGTATGATCGCAATCCTGAATTACGGCGTGGGAAACCTGCGAAGCGTCGAGAAAGCGTTTGAAGCCGTCGGCGCGCAGGCTGTTGTCACAAATGATCGGGGCGCTATAGGCGAAGCAGATAGAATCGTGCTGCCGGGCGTTGGCGCGTTCGGCGAATGCGCGCGCCGGTTGCGTGAATCGGGGTTGGATGAACTGGTGCTGGAAGCGGCACAGGCAGACAAGCCTGTGCTCGGATTGTGCGTCGGCCTGCAATTGATGTTTGACGAAGGGCATGAGTTCGGGGTGCATAAAGGGCTGGGATTGATGCGCGGGCGCGTCGTCCGCTTTCCCGAATCAGGGCCTCGCGTTCCGCAGATCGGCTGGAATCAGATCGAAAACCTCCGTCCACATCCGCTGCTTGAAGGACTCGCGGACGGAACCTATTTTTACTTCGTACATTCTTATCACATCGAAGCCTCGGACGCGCCGGACGTGATTGCCGAAACCGAATACGGCATTCGCTATCCGTCGATTTGCGCGCGAGCTTCGATCTGCGGCGCTCAGTTCCATCCTGAAAAGAGCCAGGACGCAGGGCTGCGATTACTGGCGAATTTTGCCGCGCTGTGACCCCCACTGCTACTGGTTGCTCGCGCTGGCACCGGCCTGCGCCGCTTTCAATTTATCGAGCGCGCGCATTGTGTCCTTCCAGTCATCTTTGTCCTGCTTTGTGGCAATGGGGGCGCTCAGGTCGTTATAGAAAGCAAGTATTTCCCGGCGCAGTTCCGGGCTTGCCGTTTTGAAATCATTCTTTGCCAGTTTCTCCAAAAGCTTTGCATACGTTTCATCCGCGAGCTTGTATTCGCCCGCGCGCGTCGGCCTGCCCGTGTCGAAATCGGTGTTTTGCAAATCCAACTTTCCGCCTTGCACCTGAGCGAGCGTTGCGCGATAAAGATCAAGCGTTGCGTTGAAGCTCTCCATAAACATACGCTCTGCCTCAGGCGTGGGCACCTTGATTGCGAGAGCTTTGAAGGGGCCGACTTTCGGAACTACGCGGATGAACCACGCGGTCATCTTTGTGCCAAACCCCGGCTTTTCATAATCCCTGCCGTATTCCTTTTCATAATCGGCGCGCGAGAGGTTATAGATGAATTTGTCGCGCGTGATGCCAGGAGTGTTCTTTTCAATTTCGTCTTTTTTTAACTCCCATGCGACCTGTGTCATTTCAGGAATCAACCCGCTGACAGTGCGCCGATAAGTGCCGATAGCCAGATCAAGGCTCGTGAATATATCTTTCATCTCGACGCCGTAGGTCTTTGCGAATGCGCGCTGAATCACGTCCTTTGATACCTTGAACCCGATGAAGTCGTGATAATTGTCAGGCGCATAACGGCCTCGCGCCACCTGCACAACATCGAAGCCGAACTCTACTTTGATGTGCGAAGTCGGGTCCTCTGCGTAGGTGACTTCATTTCCGAACTTCGCGCGCAGCTTTGGATAAATAACCGGGACGGCACGATTCGTGCCCTTTGAGTGGCCGTTGTTGTCTGCCGAGTAATGGGCTAATGCGCCAAGCGCAAACGCATACTCGTTCAAGTCCTGAGACTCTGCGATCAGGGCTTCGATAAAATCTCCGCTGCGGACGTAATGGGCGAGGTCTGTGAAGAATTTGCTGCTGAGAGGGTAATATCCCATGTCCTGAATGATTGCTCCGCCGTAAGCGTGCGCATGCGCTTCTCGCAGTTGTTCTGCCGTAGCGGCAGGAAAGCGTTTCAGCAGAAGTGGCTTGAACGAGTCATCCCACACGGAATCGATAATCGCCTGATGAGTGAGAACGGAATAACTGAACGACGCCTGCGCGATGCAAAGTATCAGCGCAAGCGGCACAACCAATCGCGAAGCCCTTAAGATCATTTTCGACATAGCGGCACCCAATCCGATAAAGTGTACTGATAACGAGCGGGCGAACCTTCAACTCGTATAGAAAGAAAACGAGTAATCATCCACAACGGCCCGAAACCAGTTATAAGCAAGCCCGGTACCTCGATAAAGATCGAGCTTCATGCCTTGAAGCCATTCAATGAGTTATACTGAGCGGGATACGATTGATTCAGGCGAGAGCGATTTTATGCTCGTAATTCCAGCAATAGATTTGAAAGCGGGCCGGTGCGTGCGGCTGACCGAAGGGCGCGCAGATAGCGCGCGGGTCTATGACGGCGACCCTGTGGAAGTCGCGCTTGAATACGAACGCGCGGGCGCGCAGATCATTCACGTGGTTGATCTCGATGGAGCTTTTCTCGGAGCCGCTTCCGCAAATCAAAAGATAATTCGCCGCATCGCAGACGAGGTGCGTATACCGCTTGAAATCGGCGGCGGTGTCCGCTCGGTTGACGATATACGAAACCTGCTCGAATCCGTCGGCGCGCAATACGCCATCATCGGGACTCTCGCGATAGAAAACCCGCGCGCGCTCGAACAATCCATAAACCGGTTTGATGATCGCGTAATCGTCGGCATTGACGCTCGCGGCTCTCAGGTGGCGACGCGCGGCTGGACAGAGACCACCGAAGTGGACGCGCTCGCGTTTGCCAGACAAGTCGCTTCGCTCGGCGTGCGGCGCATAATTTATACGGACATCGCGCGAGACGGGCGTCTTGCGGGGCCGAACCTGGATATGACGCGCGAAGTGGCGCTTACTTCCGGCGTGCGTGTGACCGCATCGGGCGGAGTCTCTTCGCTTAAAGACATACGAAAGCTTTGCGCTGTCGAGGCCGAAGGGATCGATTCCGTGATCGTCGGCAAGGCGCTTTACGAAAACCGTTTTACCTTGAAAGAGGCTCTGGAAGCCGCTTCCACGTCGAGCCGGGATTCCTGAGATGCTGGCAAAGAGAATAATTCCATGCCTCGATGTTGACCGAGGCCGCGTAGTCAAAGGCATTCGCTTCGTCGATCTGGTCGATGCGGGCGATCCGGTAGAACAGGCGCGGCGTTACGACCGCGAGGGCGCGGATGAGCTTGTGTTTTTAGACATCACAGCGTCGAGCGACAGCCGCGACACGGTGCGCGATATGGCGCGGCAGGTGGCTGATTCGGTCTTCATCCCATTCACAGTCGGCGGCGGCATCCGCACGGTCGAAGACATGCGATTGATGCTCTTATCAGGCGCGGATAAAGTGTCCGTCAACACAGCCGCGATCAAGCAGTCTTCGATCATCACGGAAGGCGCGCGCGCTTTCGGCTCGCAGGCCATAGTCATTGCGATTGACGCAAGGCGCGCGGGACAGGGATGGGAAGTTTACACTCACGGCGGGCGCACGCCGACCGGGATTGACGCGGTCGAATGGGCCATACGCGCCGAAGAACTCGGAGCGGGCGAGATACTGCTGACGAGCATGGATTCGGACGGCACGCGCGACGGATATGACATACAGCTTACGCGCGCGGTGGCCGAAGCAGTCTCGATTCCTGTGATTGCATCGGGCGGCGCGGGAACGCTCAACCACCTCGCAGAAGCATTGAGCGAGGGGAAAGCGTCAGCCGTGCTTGCCGCATCAATTTTTCACTTCGGCGAATTCACTATCGGACAGGCGAAACAGTTTCTTCGAGAGCGCGGCCTGCCTATGAGATGAGAAGGAATAGACGAATTGCTCATGACTGATTCATTGATAGATGCCGTGAAATATGACGAGCGCGGGATTGTGCCTGCGATTGTGCAGGATGCCGCCACGGGCGAGGTGTTGATGCTCGCTTACATGAACGCTGAATCGTTGGCGAAGACCATCGAGTCGGGCGAGACATGGTTCTGGAGTCGTTCGCGGCGCGTGCTCTGGCATAAGGGCGAGACTTCCGGCAACACGCAGCGCGTCATTTCGGTTTCGATTGATTGCGATTGTGACACCTTGCTTGTTCGCGTCAAGCCTGCTGGCCCCGCCTGTCATACGGGCGAGCGCACCTGTTTTTTCCGCTCACTTTGATCCGTCGAATCAACTGTCGCTTCTGAATTGATAGAGATCGGCGGTCGCAACCGGAACGCCGAGCATCTTGAGGTAAAAAAAGAGCTGGTGCTTGTGATTGATGAAATGCTCAAGATTGCCCAGCAGAATTGTCAGCGCCGCTTCGCCTTCCGCGATAAAGACTGTAGGCAGGCGGCGTGCGAGATCCGCGTCAGTTAAACCTGCGAAGCCTTCTTTTATGCAGGCGCGATAATGTTGAATTCTTTCGCGCGCTTCTTCGACGCCGCAGCAATGATTCACTCTCAGTTCGCGCAGACGCGTGAAGTGCGCCAGACCTTGCGGGTCTATCGCGTAGAGCGCGGCGCAGAACCCGGCGAGGCATTCGAGCAGGTGGCCCAGCAGGTCGCATACGCGAAACGATTCGGGCAGGGGTTGCCATTCGAGATGGTCAATTGGTACGAGCGCGATCAGATGATCGGCGCGCTCGATCTGCTCTTCGAGTTTTCGGAGTATCAGCAGGGAAAGATTGTTAGAATCATTCACTAAAGTATTTTAAATTGACGGTCAATTTTTGCCTTGCGCTGCCTGTGTAGCGCACGCGCTGGCGACGTGATTATACCAGACGCCCGCAGAGTAAATCATTTGCATGAAATCTCTTTTCACCATTGCGGATTGAGAGAGCCTGCATTGCTAATCGCGTTTAGACTTTTTCAAACTGCCTTCATGCCTGACCGCCCGAAGCGTTAAGGCGATGTTAAGCGCCAGCAATACAATAGCCAGCACGATAAGAGGTTGAATGCCGGAGGCAAAGTTTGTATCGGTCTGCACGAAGAGCCATCGCGAAAAGCGATCAAGCTCTTCGCGCGTTTGCTGCCATCGATAAAAAAAACATCCTGCCAGTCCACAGGTAAAAACTGTGTAAGCCAGTATTCGTGTAAAGATTATTGATCGCATTATCTTTTTTCCTGCCTCCTGCTTCTGAATCAAACCGGCTTTCCACAGGATATAAGCGGCATCAGGCAGGTCCGGCACAATAGCTGATTCTTTGGCAAGCGCCTGCACATAATCCCGCACGATGACAGATTCCCGGCAGATCGAGCAGCTTGCGATATGAGACCCGATGCGCTCATCCCAATTGCCTGATGTGACAGCCCGCTCAACCTCGGTTTCAAAAGCGCAGGTGATTTCCTTCATAATCATCCCTTCAAGCTAAAGTCCTTTTGCTTCAGAATGCTGGCCAGTTTGTGACGGGCGCGAAACAACAACACCCGGATGCTCTTTTCCCTCAAGCCGAGAATCTGCGCGATCTCGCTGTGTTCGTTTCCTTCGACGTAGGCCAGCCAGAGCAGGGAGCGTTGTTGAGCATTAAGCTGCTCGAAGGCATGCGCCAGATCGTGACTTTGGGCCGCCGATTCTGCCGTAGCTCTCTCATTATTAACTTCAGGAATTTGCTGACGCTCGCGTTTTCTGCTGCGCCAGTGATCGTTCAAAAGATTGGTCGCAATCTTGTATAGATATGACTTCATCTGAGCCTCATCCATTTTCTCAAGCGACGCGCGAAGCAACCTGTAATAACTCTCTTGCAGGATGTCGTCAGCCAGAGCCGTATCACCGGAAACCCTGTGGATGTAAGCCCACAAAGGCCGCGCTGTGCTTCGATAAAATAGATCGAATGTCGTTTCATCCATCGTGCTGGATCATCTGCGGTCATCAGGATTTTCATGCCCGGCTTTAGCAATCAAGCCCCACGATTTCGACAGGCGATATGTGACTGCCGAAGAGATCAAAAATCCAACTCCGATAGCGCCCATCAGTATGCTGGCAATGATGAAAACTCCAAAGCCCGTGGGAAATATCAACCGCAGAAAAAATCCGCCCGCTCCCGCTGTGGTGAAAATTATCCCTCTGCGAACCGAAGCAAGAATCTCTTCCATCATATCCGGCTGCTTTGCGGATAACGCGTTAATGAATTGTCTGCCCTCTTCCGATTTTATAAGCTCGGCGACATCCTGAGCGGAACGAATCTTTTCCAGCAGCCGGGTCTGAAGCTCGATCTGAGCTTTGACCTTCAGATGAGACGCTCGGTTCATCACCCAGACGAGCCATCCGATCAACAGGCATATTGCGGGGATGATGATAACCGCCACCAGATCGCTGAAGTCTACGTGCGGGGCGGGCATCTGCCCCAGTACGTGAAACGGCATAAAAGTATCACTGATTAAATTCATATGCTCCTTCAGTAAGCCAGAATGGCTTCCAGGGCCGGGTCGCGGTTTTTGCTATAGGCTTCAAATGAAGGCGGCGTGTAAAGCAGTGGAGCAATCCATGTCCGGTGATCGAAGGGCCATGAACTCTGCCAATAAAACTCTGAAACATTCGCCATGATCTTGCTGTAAGGCAACTCGAAAGGGTTGTCTTCGCCGATGAAATTCGGGCTGGAGCCGGTTGGCTCTCCGACAAAGATCGCCTTCGTGTTGCGCTCGATAAATGTAGCCACGTTTTGCGCCGCAGAGAAAGTCCGTCGCCCGATGATGACAAAAAGCTTATTGCGCTCGTTGATCTTATCAGAACGGACAAGGCCCCGGATGAGTGGCAAAGATATAGTCGTATCGCCGCCGGGATTCCAGCGCAAATCGATGACCAGCCGGTCGATTTCGTGCTCGTTGACGAATTTGAAAAGCCGATCACAGAATCTGGTCAACGGTTCCTGCGGGTCGTTATGCACGCGGTTGAATTGAAAGTAGACCGTTTTGGACTCCGCCATATACTCGAACCAGTAATCCGCAAAGTTGTTTTTCAAGTAGACTGGAAGCTGACCCGCCAGACCTTCATGAAATGTCTTCCAGCCTTTGGGCAGCGCGTCCCAGAGCGCGCGCGACGGCACGGCTGAATCTGCGGGCAGCGTCACCGTGCGCGTCTTTCCCTGTACGTCGCGAATTGTCAGCGACACCAGTTTAGGGCGGCGAATCAGCCCCAGCCCATGCAACAGCGGCAGATTGCGTATACGCATCACTCCCATGACGGACGACGCCGTTTTGCTATCGCGACTGATTACAGGATCAAGCCCCTGCATGACTTCTTCTACTGTGTGATCATCGAAACGGAGCACCTGCGCGCCCAGCAGGTCTGTGTACCGGGAATCTGCCGAGATGATAAACAAACCCTCGCGAAAGAACTGCAAATCCACCGAAATGTTTTTAAGAAATTCTGGCCGTTCCCGGAAGGCATATAGCATTGTGTGCGCGTCTCCGACCTTGCGCATGAGCTTCATCATTTCAATTAT
Source organism: Blastocatellia bacterium (assembly GCA_963804815.1). Classification (GTDB taxonomy): domain Bacteria; phylum Acidobacteriota; class Blastocatellia; order UBA7656; family UBA7656; genus DATEKX01. The sequence goes on from CAWDRU010000002.1 coordinate 7,906,916, forward strand.
CACTTGAATATCGGTGAGACGTGGAATCGAATCGTGAATCCGTTTGACAGATAAGTCAAATTCTTCTTCGGAGATATTCAAAAACGGATGATACCGCCGCCGCTTCACTTCGCGGGCGAGCAGTTGCAGATCGTATCGCCAGCCCGCATCGCGTGACAATTTGCTGACATCTTCCATGAAGGTCAGCTTGCGGAAGCGCGCATCATCGCGAAGGGCTTGCAGGGCAGGGTCTGTCTGAGCCTTTGTCAGCGAACGAAGACCGAGATCGATTGACTTCTCAAGCCATTTCATCGCCTCGACTTTATCACCAAGCAGCGCGTAGCAGCGCGCAATGTTATAGCTGGCGTCGGAAGGGAATCCATCACCCAGTTCGAGAGCCTTTTCATACGCCTGTGCGGCCTTGTGGTACTCGCTGTTTTGATAACGGGCTTCGGCCAGTTGATTCCAGAATTCGCCTTCGACGGGATTCATCTGAACGATCACCTCCCAGGCGGACGCGGCCTCGGCCCATTCTCGCGACAGGGTTTTTGCCTGTGCGCGACTCAATGCATCCCGAAAAGCCTTCGCTTGAGACTCCTGCGCGCCAGCCTCCTGCGAAATAATACAAAACACCAGGAGCGCCATTATCGAAAGAAACCAGAAAGACCTGCCCTTATTATGCATACTCCCTCCTCTCAAATGATCTGCAACGCCTGTATAACGTTTTACAGGACTCTGAGGTTAACAACTATGGACAGATTTATAGACAGGTGGGAATGCGACTGCTCAAGAGCGGATATGTAGTAAGGAGAGGGCTCGGAATCACTCGAAAAAACGTGTGTGGCTCAACCCCGGTTCGACTATTTAATGTCGTGGCGTAACACTCTGGAAATCGGTTTACTTCTTATTTCACAGCCGCCCACGCCAGCCCGTCGGCACCTTTTCCGGCGTCGATCAACTTGTCAATTTTCCATTCCGATAAATTGAGCACAGCTATCTTGCCGCTTGCATCACAGGAAACATAGGCCTCGCGCCCGTCCGGTCGCATTACGACTTCCTGCGGCGCGCTCGGAACTTCAAAGGTGTGCGCGACTTTCATCGTCCGCAGATCGATGGCCGCTACCTTGTTGGCCTTCGGTACGGCGATGACCAGCCATCGTCCATCCGGCGTCGGAGCGGCCCCGTATCCGATGTCCGGCAGCGCTACCAAACGCTTGATCTTATTCGTGGCCGTGTCAATCACCGCAAGCTGAGGTTTGGTCTGGTCCGCTGTGAACGCCAGCCGGTCATCAATGGAAAGCGCTATGCGCTGGATGACAGGCGCGACCGGGATGATGGTGATGGTCTTTCGCGTTTTGAGGTCAAGGACAGAGACCGTGCCCGGCCCGACATTGGCTGTATAACCGCGCTGCCCATTTCGTGTAATCGCCAGCATGTGCGACTCGGCCTGCCCAGTGGGAATGGTGCCCACGATTTTGAGCGTGCCCGGATCAATCACTGTGACCGAGTTTGTTATTTCAGTCGTGACGTAGAGCAATCCGTCTTTCGGGCCGAACATCGGGCAATGTGGTCGCACGCCTTGCCCGAAATCTATATTGCCGACTACCTTGCGCGCTGCGATGTCAATGACCACCAGATTGCTGCCGTCAGTTCCCGGCCTGCCGACGCCGGAATTGCCGTAGATCGGAACATAGGCCATACGCCCGTCCGGCGAAGCTATGACTTCGTGACCTGTGACGCCGCCTTCTGCAACCGTAGCCAGTTGCTGGCCCGATGCAGGATCAACGATGCTCAGGCTTTGATCTCCTTTATTGGCTACGAGCAGAAGGCCGCGAATTGTTGAGCCTTGAACCGTTGAGCCTTTGAAAGACCACACGCTGGAGAAGGGGAAGAGCAGTGCCCCGGACAACAGCAATAATGAAACGATTTGTGAGCGCGACATAAAAGCCTCCCGTTAAGACCGGGGCCGTTCTGTTCAGAAGCCCTCGCTCATTATCCCAGAATCACCGCAAACATCAATGGCGTAACAATCGGCGAGACCGATTTTAACGATAAACCTCAACCCGGTACAGCATTTTGTTAGATGTGATTGTTCTTTGCGGAACTCTTTACTGCCAGATACAATCCGCACACGATAACCAGAGTGCCTCCCAGTCGTATTAACCCTGCTATCTTCGGCGTGGCTGATAGTAATCCCGCCCTGTCGAGCAGGTAATTCCAGTCATGCACTGAGTCCTGCCCTCCCAACAGCGGCAGTTGCATCCTGACGGAATCCCCTGCATAGACCGATACATTCAACAGGCTTTCTCCTACCCATAACATCACCAGCGCTGCCGAGTAAAATTTCTCGTTTCGGTAGAAGTAGAAAACAAACAGCGAGGGCATAATTACTTGCAGTAACGAGCCTCCGGCGATCATCAGGTACTCTCCAAAGGGCATGAAGACGAAGTGGCCTGCCTCATGTATAAGGAGATTGGCCCCGTCTATTAAATGCCACTGATAGGGATCCCATGCGCACCAGAGGAAGTATGAGCCAGCCAGTATTGTAAACAGGAATTCTTTGGAATACAGATGTGCCCGTTGTTGTGCAGCAATCATTTGTCGATTAAGCCCTCTTCGACATTATCCGGTGCGTGTCAACAGTCCGAGGCGCTAACGACCGGCTGCGCAGGGCAGATGAAGCGCGATAAGAAGCCGACTAAATCGTTCATCTGGTCGAGGTAGCCTGACCGACCAGCTGCGGCAGCTTCGTGGGGCCGAACGCGACGTTGTGCTCCGCGTCAAGCAGAAGCCGGTCGCCGTCGAATCGGAATGCCAGCGTAGAATAAAACGGCGTCTCGTAAGCGATGATCTTGACTGTGAAGATGTCATCCGCCGTCCAGGCACCGCTCGCGGCAATCAGAGGGTGAGCCGGTACGCTCAGGAATTGATCGAGACCGTTGGCGAAAGCGTGACGACTCTTCGTCCAGAAGCCGAGTCCGATTGGGGTCCGCGTCTCTCCAATGGCTGTGCGGACAATGAGCGCAGGCGATTCCAAATTTAAGTCGAGCGCCATTGACTGGATGCCGCGCTCGTTTTCGGGAAACTCATATCGCCGCCCCGATACCTTCGCGGCGAGTGGAGCAGCGGGCTGACCGGATGGTAGCCGGACGGCCAGTCCTGCGAGCTTCGCCTCCAGCTTGCGCCGGGCAGCGGCATCCTCCGGTAAGGAGTTCGCTTTCATCGCAGGCAGGAGTTTCTCCCAGACGAGGTTCATTACAGACTGCATGTCGCGCACACCGCTCGTGATCGCCACCACCGCATCAAGCTCAGGAAGGACGATGCAATACTGCCCGAATGCGCCGTCGCCTCGGTAGGCGTTGTGACGGCAGCGCCAGAACTGGTAGCCGTAGCCCTGATCCCAGTCGCTCTTAGGCGAGGAGCCGTTAGCGGTCTGCAACGAGGTCGCCTCTTCGACCCACGATTTGGGAATAAGCTGTCGCCCTTTCCATAAGCCTTTCTGCATGTACAACTGCCCGAAGCGGGCGATCTCCTCCGTGCGAACGGATAGACCGTAAGCGCCCGCAGAGATTCCCTGCGGACTGGTCACCCAACTGGGATTTTCAAAGCCCAACGGCTCGAACAATCGCGGTCGCAGATAATCCAGCACAGTCATGCCCGTCACTTTCTGCACGATAGCCGAGAGCATGTATGTACCGGGCGAGTTGTAAAGGAAATGCGTGCCCGGCTTGAATGGGACAGGGTGTGCGAGAAACTTCTTCGTCCACGATTCATTCGTTGCTTCAGGCGCGTTCTGCCGGAGCGGGGCTTCTGTCTGATGCCCCGTGGCCATGCGCAGCAGGTCGCGCACCCGCATCGACCTCAGGTTGGCGGAAACCTGTGCCGGAGCATCCTCCGGGAAGAACTTCAGCACTTCGTCATCAAGGCTGAGCTTGCCTTCCGCAATCGCAAGCCCAACGGCTGTTGAGGTGAAACTCTTGCTCAGAGAATAGAGGATGTGCGGAGTCTGTGCATCGTAGGGACCCCACCACCCCTCCGCAACAACATGCCCGTGACGGACCAGCATGAAGCTGTTCATCGTGTCCACCTGCTTATCTGCTTCCTGTATGAAGGCAAGAATGTCTGATGAACTGATGCCCTGCGCCTCAGGGCTGCTGCGTGGGAGAGATGTCGCCGCTGAGCGTTCCGCAGCCGCCATCCCCGTCAACAGTATCGTGAGACAGGCAAGTGCCGCTGTCCTGCGCCACAAACCATGTGATGACGAGCGTGACGGAAGGGGTATAAGGTATGACATGCAATCCTCCGTTATTTTGACTTGCTGTTTGCAGGCTTGAACACAACACGAAAGGCCCTGAGCGCCGCAGGCTGATAGATCGTAGAATGCTTCTCATCAGGCATACTTTCGTAATGCCAATGAATCGTTGATGGCGCATTCGTAGTAAGTATTCCCGCAAATCGTTGCGTAATTGCCGCGATTACCTTTTCGTCACTGCTGGCCAGATATAGTGTCTTCTCCAGCTTAGTCCGAGTGCGAAGTTGCTCAGGCGCTCCGTTTACCAGCTTCTCGTTGTTCCACCAAAGACTGGGGTCAATGGCGATATAAGTATCAAACAAATCGGGTTCCAGTAGAAAGGTCTCCACCACAAACAGACCTGCAAGCGATTCACCCACGATTGCAGTTTCACCGGTCGTGCGATAGCGCCCCTGTATCACAGGCATTAGTTCATTGCGAATAAACTTTCGGAACTCGAACGATCCCCCCACCTGCGGGGCGATTTTCCTGTCGTCCTCGTTCTGTGTCGGGCCTGTCATATCGCGACGACGCTGCGTATTTTCGATCCCTACCAGAAGGAATGGCCGCATTGTCGCATTGGTCACGGAGATCTGTACCAAACCAGCTACATGCAGAAAATCCTCGGCCATCCCACCATCAGGCATGTAAAGCACAGGAATGCGCGAATCAGGCGATTCCTTATAGCCGGGCGGCATGTAAACATTGATGCGGCGTGTTTCTCCGAGAGCCTTGGAATGAATCGTGAGTGTGTCACCAATGATTAGTGGCGTGGCGCTATCTGCAATCTGGGCCGAAAGGCCGAGTCGTGGAACAAGCAGCATCCAGACGATAACGATCAACAGGCCGAACCTAATCACTCCATCACCTCTCACATAAATTCAGTAATCCTGCTTTGAAACTTCGAGCGTGGAATCCTGCATGAGTGTCCAAAAAGCTATCGCCTCGTCGCCGTATAGCTCTATATCGTTACCATTGTTTAACCAGATAGTCAGAGCTTCTTTCGCCTCTCCCCCTTCGGGTTTGCCGTATTCAACAAAGGCAATGCTATCCAGGTTTATAATCCGATCACCTATGCGTATAAATCGTCTCTGATTAGCCAACTCTATTTCACCTTGCCTTTCTTCAATTCAGCCTTCTTATCACGCGCAGGGCTCCGCGCGCCGCCGCGATAGCCCAGTGATTTGAGTGTTTTAATGGAAGCACAGCGATCCCGCATTTCAGCAATCAAAGTACATCGAGTATCTTTAGATGTTCTTCATTAGCCATACGGCCACCTCGATTCAGGGCAGTATCGCACACGTGTGATTCGTAAGCAACGTCGTGGATTAGATCAGGCGATGGGCTGATGCTCGTAGCGCGCATTGGTATCTGTTTATTCGCGACCTCTGCCGGATGCGTTGTTCTATGAAAAGGAAGTCAAGAGAAAACACTTTCCCTGACCGGCCCGCCATCACTTTCTTTGACGGCCAGCCCCGTTTCGGCTCGGAACCTTTCGACTGAGTCTTCTTCATCTTCTCCGACCTACGATTCTTTGAGTCTGCTGCTCCGCTTTGCAAGCCTGGCTCCTGGTTTTTCTGACCATGGTTCTATTTGAGTCTCTTAGACTACGGCTTCTTCAGGTCTTTTGCGGGGGCATATAGTTAGGCCAGGGACTTGTTTGTCCACAAACGCATTTGATACTCTCCCGCGACCTCTCTCGCATAAGCAGCTTCCTCTTCGCTTGCCGGTTGCTTTCGATTCTAACTCAGCACTCGATGAAACTCCTTCGCTTATGCTGCCAGCTTGCTCAACTTCGTTTCATCATATTCCTCTCCGCTCTTCCAGATCGCCAGTGCAACTGCCGCTAGCTTTCGCGCTATGGTCAGCCTCGCCATCTCCGCTCGCACTCCTCCTGCCTGGAGCCGCTCATACATCTTCTTAAAGAACTCTTCTTTGAGTGCCTCTACTGCCGCACTCTTGAAGACCAGTTTCAGCCTCCGGCTATGATTCGGGTTCAACCCGCGCCTCTGCGTGCTCTTGTGGCGGCGCTCCAGTTTATCGCCGACCACTTTATAATCGGCGCTTGATCGCGTAACCACTGCAAACCCGCAGTATGTCCACAACTGTCGCTTCGTGCGAAACCGATGTGGCGAGCCAATGACCGAGATAAATTGCGCCACGCGGACCGGCCCAAGCCCCGGCACTGCACATAGTCGGGTGAAGGCCACCTGTTGGCGAGCTTCTTTCAATAGCGATTTCCTGGCCTCGCGCCGCAGCTCGCGCAGGTGATCGAGTTGCTTATAGAGAAACTCCGCCCGCATTCGCCAACCCTCTTTGTGGAGTTTCGCAAGCCATGCGGCTCGATTGCGTGAGTAGTACACATCCCGCCCCGCACACTTGACCCCTTGCGAGCGAAATACCGCTTTCAATCGATTCATCGTGCGAGTGGTATCTTCGGTCACGCTCTCATAGTTGTGGACCAGTTGCTTCAAAGTCTGTGTCTGTGGCGAGCCGTGATAGACCGACTTGAGAAGCCCGGCACGCAAATCCCTGACGAGATTGAAAGCATCCAACCGGTCACTTTTGTTATCGCGCTTTTTAGAATGATTCAGGCGCGGGTTGCAGACGAGCAACTCAGAGACTAAAGGACGTGTGAGGTCAAAGAGCCACTGGGCCTGAGTGCCTTCTTCAAAAGTGAGATGAACGACACCGCTGAGACCACGAAGGAAATCACAGATGGCAGTGGCATCAGTTTGCATAACGGCCTGAGTCAACAGCTTGCCTTCGAGATTGAGAACGGCAGCAGAAATGGTTGCTTGGTGAACATCAAAAGCGACATACTTGATGTCAGTCATTGGCGCTCCTTTCTAAGGTAGTTGGTGTTTAGCGATTCCAAGCTACCATATAGGGGCGCCTTTTCAATATAGTGTTAAGCGGCACCGCCCAGTGCTGGCTCGTAGGTCGCTATCATCAAGTTATGACATGCAGTTATGCCGTATGCTGCCGCCTAACGCCGCGTTCACCGTGCCGCCACAGAGAAGCGGTGAAAACTCGGTTCGCGGCCTTCGATGCAAATGCTGGTTAGGCTGCTGCTTCATCCTGCTGCCCCATTGCGACTGAGCACTTCATCAACGCGCGCGTCTCCGGTGGGATAACTCACGTCATCGAGGCGCGCACCCGCCTTGATCAACGCCTCGATGATGCGAATTTGTTCCCCTCTGGGTTCGTTGATAGCTGCCCATATAGCCGTACCGAGAACCGTGCCTCCATACATGCTCCGCGTTTCGAGCGGGGCCTTGCGACTAATGAGCAACATCACGATATTCAGTTCCCCACGGTTCGCGGCCCAGTGGAAGCCGTCGAGTCCTGTGTTTGTTCCGGCTGAAGGATCCAGGCCCTGCTCCAGGAGATAGTCCGTGACGCTGGTGCGCCCCAGAAAGCAAGCACAGGTCAAGGCTTCCGCAAGCGCCGTTGGCTCATCGGCAAACAGACCTGCTTCATACCATTCGATGATCCGACAGCGGTGGCCATCAACTGGTGAGTCGTCGTTAAACAACGGCTCAAGGCGCGAAAAGTCTCCGGCTTTGAGTCCCTGAATGGCATCTCGGAGCAGATAGTCGTCATCACTTGTAACCACCTTCATACTTGCTCTCCTCTATAGACCTTGAGCCTCACTCGTAGACTGCCAGTCGATTAACGCTCCCGGCATTATCGGGCGTGCGGCAATCTCCGACAAGCCTTTGAGCCTCTCACGGCCCGGTAGACGGTCTTAAGCGATAGCCGCGTCTTTCACATTTTGTTTATTGCAGGGTAGGAGCAAAGCTCGTTTCTCTCAGGCCAAACCTGAGGCTCGCGCGGCTGCCTCGCGGCGGAAACTGTGGAAGGTGCCGTGTCGTCATCCCGTCATCTCTGTGCGACGAGAGGCTTATAGCGCGTGTCCATCAGATCGTCAATCATTTCTTCGTTCAGATCACCGGCTGCGTTCGTAATGAGCGTTGGCTCGAAGTAGTGCGAATACGGCGCGCCGACTGGCAACCGAGGCGTGTACACGCAATCGAGGCGATCTGTTGTACTGACATGCGTGCGGTATTGCTTGCGCACGAAGAGATTACGCGGATCGGAAATTGTGCTCGGCGAAAACAGGCTCAACATCGATGCGGTGGAAAAGAGCTTCTGCGTCGCCGTGAGGCTGTGCCGGTAGTGCCACAGAAACCGCGTCTGGTGACGAGTCAGCGCGAGGCGAAGGCCCCGGAAGTACTTCATGTTGCGGATGGCATCACCGACTTCCTCTATGCCATCCAGCGGTTGGAGCGACAGCGTCGAGCCCTCAAGATCACGCGCCTTGGTGTTCGGCAGGATTCGTCCCTGCACCAGACGTTCGTGAAAAAACGGAGTGGCGGGGAACGGGATGGAGAGGAAGATGAAATTCGGCGGCGGAACCTCAGGCGAGTCGCAAATCAGGCGAATCTCGCGATCGAGATCCGCGAGGCGGCGCTCACTCGGATCGAAGACGATGCCGTACTGAAAGAGGATGCCTGCACGCAGGCAGCGGGCGATGAGTTCCGTCTGCGATAACCGGCTGTAGTCGTTCTGCGTCTTGTTGACCTTGCGCAGCCATGCGGTGTCGAACGATTCAACGCCGACGAAGAGCGAGATGCAGCCTGCTTCGCGCGCGAGCGTCAGATTCGCCTCGTCCCACAGAAGTGTATTCGTGCAGATGGCGCTCCACGCGCCCATCCGTCCGCTCGCGCGCAACTCGCGGAATAGCGCCATGCGCTCGACGAAGAACTCGCGATCGGGTCCATAGAACTGGTTGTCGAGAAAGAGCACTGCACGACGTTTGCCGAGCGCTTCGAGCTGTCGGCGCAGCGCCGCGATTGGCTGCTTCTGATAGCGACCACCTTCACCTGTGAGCGAACAGAAGCTACAGCGGAAGTTGCAGTTCCGGCTCGACTCTGCGTAGCCAATCGATCCGATCCAGTCGGCGAGGTCGTACCGCGGAGGCATGTCTTCGGCGACGCACGCCGGTCCCCAGAACGTCTCGCACCACATCGCGCAGTTGCTCAACGTCGCCGACGCAGACGTAGTCGAAGAACTGACGCGCATAGCGAGGAAAGGCACGGATGGCCTGGCCCCCCGCAACCAGCACGACGCGCGGATTCGCAGTGCGTAGATAGGCGGCGAGATGCTTCAGGCGATCAAATGACGCGATCAGTCCCGTCATGACGACCATATCGGGCCACTGAATCAGATCGGGCTCGAAGAGTTCGAGAAAGCCGCTCGAAACTTCATTGTAGATGCGGACATCGCACCTATCCGGCGCGAATGCGCCAGCAAGCAGGATCGGCGCGAGGGTGTTTGGGATCTCCCGCGTCAACCGTACGGGCTCGCGCGATTCGGGCATGTAGCCGTTCACGACGAGCACGCGCTTTTTTGCGTTTCTGGATGCGTTCAGAGTCATGGCACACCTTCCGGGCTGGCTGCATATAAACGAAGCGCGCATAGGTCGCGCTGATGACATCTTGGCGCTTGATCCTGAAGTTCCAGATACCTGATAGCTATCCTTCGACCGGATCCTCCAGATCAACTCTTCAGGCTTGTATCCATCGCCTTGTCAGGGTGCAACTTATATCACACTCATCTCGTGATTGAAAGCCGGGCCTACACCTCTGTCAGGCCGACCTCTTTGCTCACAGCGTCTTTAGAAATTTTATCATCGCTATCCTCGAAATCCTGTCGGTACATAATCATCTCTAAGCCGTCGCCTATCGAACCAGTCTTCAAGCGTCGCTACTGAGCCATTGTGCTCAGCAAGCGCATAAAGCTGCTCGTCACTGTAACGACTCTCTGTTGATGGGTCGGGCAATAAACTTCGGGGCAGACATTATCTGTAATGATGAATTCGAGCAACCTCAATCGGTCGGCATGCCGAGCGTTATGCCGCAATGGATCATTCCTGTTCAACTGCGGACTTAATATCATTTAGGTCTTGCAGGAGGGCCTTTTTCGCCACGCCCTTGAACAGAAACCCCATTGGGATCGACATTAATCTTGCAACGATACCTTGAGGTCTGGAATCATGAGAACTAGTCAACGTAATGCCGCCACTGCTCTCTGAAATACTAATGGTGGACAAGAATACAAATCCATCACTTTCTGCTCTGGTTTTGTAGAACTCGTTCTCAGCAGCATCAGTGATCCACTTTTCCGCTGTAGCTGGTTTGCCGAATAGCATTCGGGTTTCTCGCCACTTTAGTCCTACGAGTCCGTTTGCCGGTTTTTCGAGAACCTCAATGTTTTTGATCCCGCTGATGGTTTCCGAGGCGTTCTCGATGTTGGTGATTGCGGCCCAGATCGCCGCCTTGGATCCGTTTATGGTTACCTGTGCTTCAACGATCATGGTGTTCCTCCTGGGGTTCGAGTATGGGCAACACGGGGCGTCGATATCGGCGGTGACGCGCGTCGGTCGGCATAACTGCTGAGCAGACATCCTGAAAGACGCATGATTTTACGTCCGCCGCGATAGCCCGGTGATTTGGGTATTTTAATGGAAGCACAGCGATCCCGCATTTCAGCAATCAAAGTACATCTGAAATTCGAGTATAGATTTATAATCGTTCATAACACTGAGCTTATGCTATGAATACCTGACTAGTTTTTAATTTAGAGTTCGCTTGGACTCCCTTAAGCTGAAACCGGAAATAATCAAGCTAACAGGAAAGGGATCTCTTGCTGACATCATACGCTTCTTCCACAGGTCCCACACCCCTACCCCTTGCTTGAGTATCTTTAGATGTTCTTCATTAGCCATACAGCCACCTCGATTCAGGGCAGTATCGCACACGTGTGATTCGTAAGCAACGTCGCTCAGGGGATGAAGCGATAGCGAGCGCCGGGCGAACAGACACGGACGGCGCTGCTGGAATATTGATCCTCGCGCTAATGCTGCGAGATGAAGCCGAAAGATGCTTCAGGAGTAATCAAACATCATTCAAGCGCAGCGCCGATGCTCACAGTGCCGGAGCTGCGAAGATGAATTGATCTTTTCGATCTATCGCGCGACAGATGAATCAATCGAGCAAGCCAGGCGCGAACACGTTTGCAAACAGTCAGCGCGGCTACAGTCAAGGGCAGCTTCGGCTCTGACCCTTTCAATAAATCAACCATGGACCCGGCTTTTAATCGCAAGATGAGTGTGATATATCTTGCGCCTTCATTGAGATGTTCAAAGAGACAGATAACAGATCGGGTTGCAGGCGTATGAACAGCAGCGAGGTAATAAATCCTTTAATCCAAGTGGTTTTGAAAGAAGGAAGCTGTTTACACCTCGTAAAAGACGTAGAATTCTACGTCTTTTACGAGATCTACTTCTAGCTAAGTGCTACCGCGTAAGGAGGTATCAAGTGGAGATCAACTCTCACTACGACGAATTCATTAAGAACTTGATAAGATACTGGAATAAGGCTGAGTCTGTGGACATTATTCAAGTTGATAATCTTATGGATGGCCTTTCATCCGCTTATCTCGACTCAACGTCTGAACAGCGCGAGGCTATCAGAAAGCTATTCAGACTTGGGGATACTCACTTATACCTTCAAGAGTACGCCAGGAGAGTAGCGGCTAAGATTGTTGCTATGAAAGATTCGCATTTATTGCTGTTAGGGCTGGCAGCCATTTCGATTGAGGACAACAGATCAGACTACAGGGACACCTTGATTTGCCTTGGAGACTTATGTTTATCAACTGAAAAGGCCGGAATATATCCCAAACCTTACCTCGATCAAGTTGCAGAAATATCTAACATGGAAATAAGGGACGGCGGAACATCAACCAGCGACTTAATGCGGGACTTTCCGAATACGCCATATTATAGAGAACTGAAAGGCAAGCCGCTAACAGAAGAAGAAAAAGAACATTACAGAGAACAATTGACAAAGAGGTATGAAAACAAAGGTGAGGTCAGGCGATGGTGGAAGGTTTGGTGATAAATGTCCACGGTCTTTCAAAGAAACGTCTAACATCGCGTAAACCGGAGCGCGCGAAGCGAGATGTTTATCGTTCCACCGGTGCCTTCATGCACCAATCAGCAATCATAACTTTTCATCGTGGTGATGAACTCAAGCCAGCCACAGCCTACGTGCGCGGGCTGGCTTCTTTTTATTGCTATCAGATATTCCCAGCGGTCGAATGTGCGAGCCGATTGCTACAGCAAAAAGCCGCGAAGCGTTGACAGAGCTATTTCAAGCCCTGATGAGTTGATCCGGGCTGAAAGATGCCTGACAAGTAAAACGCTCTACGGTCAAATAAACGCGCCGGGCGAGGCTTCGGGACCTAGTGTTGTAGCCAGAAATGACTACGCTCCAGCGTGACGATCCGGACATTATCAATCGAACGTGCGGTCACACATCGGGAGATCCCGCGCAGCCAATTCCGACTGCTTCAAATGATGTTCGACGATGTAGACGAAACCGGCTGCGGTCGACGTGACGGCGCGACCGTGGTCGCTAATGCGCGTTCATTCAACCGGCGCGTCACGGTTGATCGAGTGTAGATGGAATCGGCTACAGGCGCGCGTGTAGTCAGATCCATCTGCGCAAAGAGTGTGACTATTCGCGGGTGATGATAGCCTGGCGCGTCACGAGTGATCGCCCGTAGATAAATCTGGCTATGTCGGCCAAGGCGAAACTTTTAGGGGAATCCTGATGCCGGAGATGCAAAATAAAACAGGGGAGGCATCGGGCCTCCCCTTTCACTGATTCGTGCATTATTTAGCCAAAAGACTCGCGGCTTGGCCCATCCTTAAATCTACTCCGCTACTTCCTTTTTTGGATTGAGCACGAAGTTCACCGCGCCGCTCACAGCCGCTGATCCTGCCGCCGCCGCTGCCACCTTGACATTGCCAGTCACCTGAAGCGTGCCAAAGAATGCAGCCGACGTAAGCGCGCCGACGCTTCCAAGCAATTTCTTCCAGTTGAAATTCATATCTATCTCCCTTCCACGGCTGCGACGTGATGCTCACACACGCGCAGACGAGTCTCTTTGTCTTTGTCGTTTTCTTTGAGGGCTTCTATGTCACGTTTGATAAGGGCAAGGCTTACACGATTCGCCAACACCACGGCACCGAAGTTCGCTACAACCGCAACGCTGACGACGATGATTTCAATAGTCATTATTCCGCCCAAGCCGCGCCGCCAGAATTCACCACTCCCAAAAACAACGCGACTCTTATCAGTCCGGTCAGTTCACCGGAGGCTTCGCATACTATCTCAAAATCAACAGGCTCTCCGGGCGTGTATTCGGAAAGATCAATTCCTTCAGCAAGATCGACGAACGCATCAAGGGTTCCTGCTTCGCGTCCTTTTAATGCAATCGAGTCCGATTGCTCACTGAGCAGCATCGCGCTAGGCTGTGCTGTGACGCGCACAGTGACCGCTTCGCTCGTCTCGCCCGCTGTCAGATCATAGGCAACAAATCGGATCTGTTCTCCGGTCAAATTAGTGATCATGTTACGCACCAGCGCGGCTGCATGAGGTAGGTCCACAAAGAATCCGACTCGCACAGTCCGCCCTCGCTCCAAGTCCACCTGTTGTCAGGGTGTGCGCCGGTCCAGTCGGCACTCACCACGCGGAGATGGCAGTTGAAGGGGGTGAACAGGCTGCCCAGCACGACGTTGTTGTAGCCCGGATCATCGTAGGGGCCTGAATAGATCGTCACCGGCGAAACCACGCGCGGCGTCTTGCGATAGATGAAGTAGCGGGCCTGATCATCGTCTGAGAACTCGACCGCGCCAACCAGGGCCTTTGCGGGCGTGCCTTCCTGCGTCACCGTTGCCGTCGCGTTCGTGTGAGCGAGAATGCCGCTCGTCGAATAAAACATAAAGAACGGATCCGACGGCGGCTGATCGGTGTGTGGCTCATCAAAAACCAGATGAGGCGAAAATAGAAATGCTTCGCGCTGAAACAATGACAACTGCATCATGAAGCGCAGAAAGCTCGCGTCCGTCAAATCCTGCGGGTTGTAGGCCGTGTCTGAGACCGCATGCAGGTATGCCGGATGATTCGGAAACAGGAACGTCCCGGCGTTTATAGGAGTCTCCCAGCCCGAAACGACGAAAGGCGAACTCATGGCAGGCATGTAGCCCGAATCAGTCACCTCGTTGCTGAATTCGACTATGACAACCCCTTCGACCGGCTGGTGATCGCTCCAGCGGTCGAAGCAGCGCTGGGTATAGTTGATGACGAACTTCCAGAGCTGCGGCACCAGAAAGATTTTGCATTGCTTCGAGCTGAGTCTTACGCGCAGCTTTTCAGGCGTCACCTCCGGCGCGTCGAAAGTCCCTATTGCTTCGCCGTTGAGCCGCCTGACCACTTTGAAGTTGTCAGTATCGGCAATGTTGAACGGCTCGAAGTGAATGGGAGAATCGACCGATATCGAGTAAGAGCCAGCCTGCATCTTCGGCTGGAATACTCCATAGTCGCGCCACAGCTCACGCTGATCGCGCTCGGCTGTCGTGAA